>NZ_WWCL01000009.1 GCF_009857835.1 Duganella fentianensis | reverse complement strand
CTGACAGTTCGCTTCTTTTACGAAGCGTCCTATTTCATTTATTTCTTGTGAACATTTGATATTTTTTAAGTATCACGAAGACTAGCTTCGTGTGCACTTTCATCAAACGTCCACACTTATCGACTGTAAATTTTTAAAGAACTGGGCCAGCGCCGAGCGTCGGTACTGCTTGCTGAGAAGCGTTGTGTTCATCAGCGAAGAGGCAAGAGTATGAAGCGTTTAGATCGTTTCGTCAACCCCTACTTTTTTTCTCGCTCAACTCAGCGCTGGGCGCCTTGTTTTGCGAGGGGGCGAACTATAGCAAATCTATCCCCTGCCTGACAAGGGTAGAATACCGGCTTCATCGAATTTGCAAAAACCATAATGTTGACACCTGCCATACATACTACCCACAACGAGACGCTCGCAGCAGAGCTCGATCGCGCTATTAATAACAAGACCAAGCCACTCGGCAGCTTAGGCGCACTGGAAACGCTGGCGAAACAGATAGGCCTGATACAGAACACCCGTCAGATCAGCATCAGCGATCCAGCCATCCTCGTATTCGCGGCCGATCACGGCGTGGTGGCTGAAGGTATTTCCGCTTATCCGCAGGATGTCACGTGGCAGATGGTAGAAAACTTCCTCGCCCAAGGCGCCGCTATTAATGTCTTCGCCGCTCAGAATAAATGTGCTCTCCATGTAGTAGACGCGGGCGTGAACCACGACTTCGGCCCGCGCGATGGTCTCATCGATCGCAAGCTGGCCAAGGGCACACACAACTTCGCCCAGCAGGCAGCCATGAGCAACGCAATCTGCACGGCAGCACTGGAAGCAGGCATGGCGTTGGCGGCTGAGCTGAAAGGTAATGTAGTGGGCTTCGGCGAAATGGGCATCGGCAACACCACCGCTGCCGCAGCGCTGATGCACAAACTGACTGGCATCCCTGTGGCGGAGTGCGTCGGTGCAGGCACGGGGCTTTCGCCAGAGGGCGTACTGCATAAACAGCACGTTATCGAAGCAGCGGTTGCCAGACATTCGCGCGCTGTAACGCCTTTCGATATCCTCGCCACTTTCGGCGGACTGGAGATCGCCATGATGGCAGGCGCCATGCTGAAGGCGGCCGAGCTGCGCAAGGTGCTGCTGATCGATGGCTTCATCGTAACCAGTGCCCTGCTGGTGGCGGCCCGTATGCAGCCGGCCATTCTGGACTACTGCGTGTTTTCCCACTGCTCGAACGAACAGGGCCACCAGAAAATGCTGAACGCACTACAGGCTCGCCCTCTGCTCAACCTCGGCCTGCGGCTGGGCGAAGGTACGGGCTGCGCGCTGGCGCTGCCCCTGCTGCACGCGGCGGCCAACTTCGTCAATCAGATGGCCACCTTCGAGTCCGCACAGGTCAGCGAAAAATCCGAGTAAAGTAGCGCCCATGCACCAGCTCCGCCTGTTCTTTACTGCCCTGCAGTTCTTTACCCGCCTGCCTATACCGGGCTGGGTGGGCTTCGATCCTGCATGGCTGAATCAGGCCTCGCGCTACTTCCCTTTGGTAGGTGTGGTGGTAGGGCTGATCGGCGCAGGCGTATATGCCCTCGCAGCCCTGCTAGTGCCCGCCCCTGTCGCCGCAGCACTCTCCACGGCAGCAACCATCTACGCAACGGGCGCCTTTCACGAAGACGGCTTTGCCGACATGTGCGACGGCTTCGGCGGAGGCATGACCCGCCAGCGCGTGCTGGAGATTATGAAGGACTCGCGCATAGGCGCCTACGGCGCGATCGGTATTGTCTGCATGCTGGGTCTGAAGTGCAGCACACTGGCCATGATCGATCCGGTCATGGCCATCAGCGCGCTGCTGCTGGCCCATCCTCTTTCCCGCCTGATGGCCACATCACTGATCTGGCGTATGCGTTATGCGCGCGAAGAAGGCAAAGCCAAGCCGCTGGCGCAAAGCATGCGTAATGGCGAATTCGCGCTTGCCTGCATCACTGCGTTGCTGCCCGCCTTGCTAATGATCGTTGCCGGCTGGCTAACATGGACAGCACTGGCTTACTCCCTGGTGGCTGCACTACTCGCAACCCTCTGGCTGGGCCGGAAAATCCACCAGCGGCTGGACGGCTACACGGGCGACTGCCTCGGCGCAGTCCAGCAACTGAGCGAAGTCGCCATCTATCTGGCGCTACTGGCTGCCAGCGGCACGGCAGCACTGCATATCTAACTCCATGCGCCTGCTGTTAGTACGCCACCCGCAACCTCTGATCGAACAGGGCGTCTGCTATGGCAGCAGTGATCTCGCCGTCAACGCCGAGCAGCTGGCGCAAACAACCAGCGCACTGGCCGCGTCATTGGCCGTCGCACTACCGCATGGCATGGCGCTCTACACCAGCCCCCTGCAACGCTGTACCCAACTGGCGCACCATCTAGCCGCAGCAATGGATCTCGCGCCAGCAATACCCGATCCACGTCTAGCAGAACTCCACTTCGGCCGCTGGGAACTACAGCGCTGGGACGACATCGCCCGCGACGAGATCGACGCATGGGCTGCCGACATGGTGCACTACCGGCCCGGCGGCGGCGAAAGCGTGCTGCAGATGGCGCAGCGCGTCGCGGCGTTCTACCAGCACTGGCACGCGCAGCAGCAGGACGCCATCGTCATCTGCCACGCCGGCACCATCCGTCTGCTGCAGGCCTGCCAGCGCGGACTAGCACCCGCCGCCATGGCACTGGAAGCTGCACAACAGGCCCACCACATCGCCTACGGTAGCACTTTGCTGCTGCAAACCTGAACAAAGCCCGTATAATGACGGGGTTTTGGTGCTCGCGCGTCTGTCCAGATGCGCAGTTAAACGGGAAACACGAAGCTCCGCCCAACAGCAAAGAGCCTGCGTGTGCTGCCCCCGCAACGGTCAACAAGTGTCGCACGCCATGTGCGACAAACCGCCTCGGATAACCACTGTGCTAGTCATGGGAAGGTGAGTCGGCTTACTTGTCAGCCCGGATACCGGCCAGAACAGGTGGAAGTGAGCGAACGGGATGTGCGCGAGCGGATCGAGCAGCAACGCTGCTCCGGCTAGCCTCACCCTGCGTTTCTCGCTTCTGTTCCCTCTGGCCTACGGGGATGTCGGCCGGTTGCTACTAACAGAAAAATAGCATGAACTCACATCGCATTACCCGCCCGGCGGCATGGACGTCGCTGGCATTGGCTATGGCCACCCCTACTCTGCACGCAGAACCTGCACCCACCGTGGTCGTCACAGCAGCCCGCACCCCGCAGGCGCTGAACGAAGCCATTAGCGACACCATCAGCATCAGCGCCGAGCAGATCGCCGCATCGGGCGCTGGCTCCATCATCGACCTGCTGCAGCGCCAGCGCGGCATCGAAATCGCCCGCACCGGCGGCTCCGGCACCAATGCCACGGTATTCCTGCGCGGCGCCAACAGCAACCAGAACGTGGTGCTGGTCGATGGTGTGCGCATCGGTTCCTCCACCACCGGCGCCGCCAACTGGAGCGCGATTCCTCTCAGCGCCATCGATCACATCGAAATCGTCTATGGCCCGCTCAGCTCCCTGTATGGCGCCGACGCCATCGGCGGCGTGATCCAGATCTTTACCCGCAAGGGACAGGGCGCTGCCACGCTGACGGCATCTGCCGGCTACGGCACGGACAACACCCGCGCCGCCGAAGCAGCAGTGGCAGGCAGCCTGCAGGGCTTCAGCTACGCCATCAGCGCCGGCAAAGAGAAGTCGGACGGCTTTTCCGCCACCCGCCCCGCCAGCAGCTCCTACAATCCGGACAAAGATGGCTACGACCGCCAGAACGCCGCTGCGCGCCTGAGCTACGAATGGGCCGAAGGACAGGAAATCGGCACCCAGCTGATGCACGGTTCGCTCAGCTCGCAGTACGACAGTGGCGCAGCAACGTTCGATGTGCGCTCCATCGCGGCGCTCAATAGCGTCGCCTTCTATAGCCACAATCAGCTGCTGCCTAACTGGCTCAGCGCAGTGCAGGTCGCCCAGACGCGCGACGACGGCTCGACCTATTCCAGCGCCACCGCATCCGGCTACTCGCAGATCAACACCAAGCAAACCAGCTGGAGCTGGCAGAACGACATCACGCTGGGCCGCGACGTACTGCAACTGCTGCTGGAACGCCGCAAGGAAGAAGTCGAAACCAACGGCTACCAGCTCACCAGCCCGCAACGCATCACCAACTCGGTCGCCGCTTCGTATAACGCGCGCCGTGGCGAACAGCTCTTCAACGCCAGCATCCGCCGCGACCGTTCTATCTATGGCGCGAAAAATACCGGCGCGCTCGGCTACGGCTATTTCTTCAGCCCTGCCCTGCGTGCCAGCGCCAGCTACGGCACCAGCTTCCGTGCTCCGACCTATAACGAGCTGTATTACCCCGGCTACGGCAATGCGGCGAACAAGCCGGAGCTGGGCAAGAACGGCGAGATCGGCCTGCACTACGACCAGAACGACCGCTCGCTCAGCGCCACCTACTACCGCAACCGCCTGACGGACCTGATGGTCAATACCACGCCCTGCCCGTATGTCGGTTCCGCCTACAAATATGGCTGCGCCTACAACATCAACCATGCTTTGCTGGCAGGGCTGACGCTGGCGGCCAGCCAGCAGCTGGGGGCTTACACCTTCTCCGCCAGCGCCGACTGGCAGGATCCGAAAGACGAAACCAGCGGCAAGCAGCTGGCACGCCGCAGCAAACAGCACGGCAATCTGGCAGCCGACTATAACGGCGCTGGCTGGAAGGCAGGCGTGGAAGTTCAGCTGTCGGGCGAGCGCTTCGACGATGCAGCCAACAAAGCCCGCCTGCCCGGCTATGGCCTGGTCAATCTGTACGCCAGCTATCAGCTGAACCGCGACTGGTCGGCACTGGTGCGCTGGAATAACGTCGGCGACAAACAGTACGATCTGGCGCGTAACTACACCACGCCTATGGGCAAGGTGTTTGCCGCGCTGCGTTACGGCTACCAGTAAGCCGCAATGGTGTAATCTGCCGGCAGCCCATGCGAGCAACCGGCGGATTACCCGTCTAACCGAAAGTAGTTCATGCATCCGAATCCACACCATCTACGCCAGCGCGCCAGCGTCATACTGACGGCATTGCTGCTGTTCGCCCTGGTCAGCCTGATATTCTCCGGCATGACGGGTTCGGTGCAGATACCGCTGGCCGACATTCCGGCAGCATTAAGCCAACTGGCTCACGGCCAGGCACAGACGCTGGCCGCTACCCTGCTCGATCTGCGCCTGAGCCGCGCCCTGGTCGCTTTCGTCACCGGCGCAGCGCTGTCGCTGGCTGGCGTCATGATGCAGGCGCTGCTGCGCAACCCGCTGGCCGACCCCTATGTACTGGGCATTTCGGCAGGTGCTTCGGTCGGCGCACTGGCAGCCCTGCTGTTTGCCTGCGCCATCTGGGTGGTCGACAGTGCCGCCTTTACCGGCGCCGTAACCGTCTCCATGATGCTGTATCTGCTGGCCCGGCGCGATCTGCGCGGCGGCACGGCAGCCGAAGGCGGCACCGCGCTGCTGCTCCTGACAGGCGTCATCCTGTCTTCCGCCTGTATGGCGCTGGTCACGCTGATGCTGTCCATCGCGCCGGAAAGCCGTCTGCGCAGCATGGTGTTCTGGATGATAGGTGATCTGGCCGGCGCCCCCGTGCGCGTCCTGCCATGGGTGGTGCTGGCCGGCGCGCTGGTATTTGCCCTGCGCAGCGCCCGTTCCATCAACGTGATGGCGCTGCACGCCGAAGCGGCAACAACGCTGGGCATACGCGTGGGCAGCTTGCGCAAGGGCCTGTTCTTTGTCTCCGGCCTGCTCACTGCCAGCGCCGTCACCAGCGCCGGCAGCATAGGCTTCGTCGGCCTGATCGTGCCGCACGCCTGCCGCTTCGCCATCGGCCCCGATCACCGCCTGCTGATTCCTGCCGCCACGCTGGCGGGCGGCACCTTTTTGCTACTGGCCGATACGCTGGCACGCACCATCATCGCGCCCCAGCAACTGCCGGTCGGCGTGGTCACCGCGCTGATAGGCGCACCCGTATTCCTGTACCAGCTGCACCGACTGCGGAAATAATATGCTCAGCACTCATCAACTCTCTCTGAAGACCGGCCAGCGCCAGCTGGTGACGGCGCTGGACTGGCAGGTAGGCGACGGCCAGTGCTGGAGCATCATCGGCCGCAACGGTGCCGGCAAAAGCACCTTGCTGAGAACCCTGGCCGGATTGCGCGCGCCCGATAGCGGCCATGTCGCCATCGCCGGCCGCACGCTGGCCGAATGGCCACTGGCTGAACTGGCACGCCAGCGCGCCTTTCTGGCACAGAGCCGCAGCGACGCCTTCGCCTACAGCGTGCTGGAAACCGTGCTGTCGGCACGCCACCCCTACCACGATAACCATTACTGGGAAGGCAGCGACGACCATGCCATCGCCATGCAGTCGCTAGCCGCCATGGAAGTCGACGATCTGGCGCGCCGCGATGTGCGCACTCTGTCCGGCGGCGAGCGCCAGCGCGTGGCCATCGCCGCCATGCTGGCGCAGGACACCCCGCTGCTGCTTCTCGACGAACCGGCCAATGCGCTCGATCTGGCCCATCAGGTCAGCGTCATGAGCCTGCTGGCGCGCCTATGCCGCGAACAGGGCAAGACCGCCATCATGGTCGGCCACGATCTGACGCTGGCCCACAGCGTTTCCACCCACGCGCTGCTGCTGATGGGCGACGGTAGCTGGCTGGCCGGCACCATCGCCGAAGTCATGCGCGCCGATATCCTCAGCAGCTATCTGGGCCACCCCATCGACGTACTACAACACGGCAACCGCAGCATCTTCATCCCTTCCGAGGCACCAGCATGACCGAACCGAATACCGACGACATCAACGCGCTAAACGAGCGCCACCGCCTGCGCATGGAGCGCAAAAAGGCCATCATCGACGCCAAGATCGCGGCGGCCGACAAGCAGATAGGCATCATCATCGTCAACACCGGCAACGGCAAGGGCAAAAGCTCCAGCGCTTTCGGCATGGTGATCCGTGCCATGGGCCATGGCATGAAGGTCGGCGTGGTGCAGTTCATCAAAGGCGCCATGCAGACGGGTGAAGAGCTGTTTCTACGCCGCTTCCCTGAAGAAGTCAGCTTCCATTCCATGGGCGAAGGCTATACCTGGGAAACCCAGAACCGCGAACGCGATATTGAAAAAGCCGAGCAGGCATGGGATCAGGCAAAACGTTTTCTGGCCGATCCGGAAATCGGCCTGGTGGTATTCGATGAACTCAACATCGCGCTGAAGTACCGCTACCTCGATGCGGACACCGTCATCAGCGATCTGCTGGCCCGTCCGCCCATGCAGCACGTGGTAATTACCGGCCGTGGCGCACCGCCGGAACTGATAGCCATTGCCGACACGGTGACGGAAATGGACGTGGTCAAGCATGCCTTCAAGGCCGGCATCGGTGCGCAGGCAGGCACCGAATGGTGACGCAGGACTACGTGGAGGCCCGTGCCGTACTGGTTTCCGCCATCGCCTCCGGTCAGGGCAAAACCAGCATCACGGCGGCACTGGCGCGCAAGCTGGTCCAACAGGGCAAGCGCGTGCGGGTATTCAAATGCGGCCCGGACTTCATCGACCCCATGATACTGGAGCGCGCCAGCGGCGCTACCGTGCGATCGCTGGACCTGTGGATGGTAGGCGAAGAACTGTGCCGCCGCCAGCTGGCACAGGCGGCGGCCGAAGCCGACGTGCTGCTGCTCGAAGGCGTAATGGGCCTGTACGATGGCACACCTTCCTCGGCCGATCTATCACGCGCATTCGGCGTACCCGTCATGGCAGTGATCGATGCTGCAGCAATGGCGCAGACTGCCGGTGCAGTGGTGCACGGCCTGCGCGACTACGGTCCGGTACAACTGGCAGGCGTGATTGCCAACCGCGTTGCCAGTGTAGGCCATGCGCGCATGGTGGCGGCCTCGCTGCGCGACATTCCCCTGTTCGCCACCTTGCCGAAACAGGCCCGCTCGCTACCGGAACGCCATCTGGGTCTGATGCTACCGGACGACGTCAGCGACATCGATACCCTGCTCGACCAACTGGCCGAGCAACTGGTATTCGATCAGCAGGCCTGGGACGCCATGCCTCCAGTGCGTTTTGCCAAGCCCGCACAGGCACAGGCGACCGCGCCTCTGCTGGCGGGACGGACCATTGCCGTCGCGCGCGATCAGGCCTTCATGTTCATCTACCCGCACAATCTGGAAGTGCTGCGCGAACTGGGCGCCACGCTGAAGTTTTTCTCGCCGCTGGCCGACCAGCCCGTTCCTGCCGAAGCCGACGCCGTCTATCTACCCGGCGGCTACCCCGAACTGCACGCTCGGACGCTGGCACAGGCCAGCATCTGGCAAGCCTCCATGCGCGCCGCCCATGCTGCGGGCCGGCCCATCGTGGCGGAATGCGGCGGCATGATGGCGCTGGCCGAAACGCTGACCGATCAGGCAGGCGATAGCTGGCCCATGGCAGCGCTGCTGCCGGGTGCAGTCAGCATGCGCGCGCGTCTGTCCGGTCTGGGCCTGCAGGCCCTGCCGACTGCGCAAGGTGATCTGCGCGGCCACACCTTCCATTACTCGCAGCTGGAAACGGCGCTCGCCCCGGCGGCGCACACCGTCAAACATCCATCTGCCCTGCAGGGCGAAGCATGGTACCGCCACGGCTCGCTGGCAGCCTCGTATTTCCATGCCTATTTCCCATCCAATCCGGCAGCCACCGCTGCCCTCTTTAGCGGGAGCGCAGCATGACACGCACACTGATACTGGGCGGGGCACGCTCGGGCAAAAGCAGCTACGCCGAACGGCTGGCCATCGAGTCCGGCAAGGAAGTGGTATATATCGCCACGGCCAGCGCCAGCGATAGCGAAATGGCCGAACGCATACGCCACCATCGCGCCAGCCGTCCAGTCGAATGGATCACCGTCGAGGAGCCGCTGGCACTGGGCAATCAGCTGCTGCGCTGGTCGGCACCGGAGCGCCTGATACTGGTCGACTGCCTCACCCTGTGGCTGGGTAATCTGCTGTTCAGCAGCGGCGAGGAATATCCCGAAGTCGGCACCATCACCCTGCCGCCCCTGTTCCACGAACAGCAGGACATGCTGGCTAGCGCGCTGACCCGCTGCAGCAGCGATGTGATACTGGTCTCGAACGAAGTAGGCATGGGCATCATGCCCATGGGCGCCATCTCGCGCTGCTTCATGGATGAACAGGGCCGCCTGAATCAGGCCATGGCAGCCTTATGCGACCGTGCCGTGCTGGTGGCCGCCGGCCTGCCGCTGGTACTCAAAGGAGCGCCGTGCTGACAGGGCTGCACTGGAGTGCCATCACGCTGCTGCTGACGGCAGGGGTGCTGCTCGACCTGCTGCTGGGCGAAGTACGCCGCTGGCACCCGCTGGTAGGCTTCGGCAATCTGGCTTATGCACTGGAGCGGCGCCTGAATCAGGGTGCGCTGCGATTCTGCCGTGGCGTGCTGGCGTGGCTGCTGGCCGTCGTCCCCATCACGGCCGCTGCCTGGACTCTGACGTGGTGGCTGGCACCACATTCCTACGCACTCTGGGCTTGCCACGCCGTGCTGCTGTATTTCAGTCTGGGCCTGCGCAGCCTGGGCGAGCACAATCTGCCCATCGCCGCCGCACTGGCGCAGCAGGATCTGGCACAGGCCCGCCTGCTGACAGCGCGCATCGTCAGCCGCGACACCAGCAACGCCAGCGAACAGGACCTCACCCGCGCCAGCATCGAATCGCTGCTGGAAAACGGCAACGACGCCGTATTCGGCACGCTGTTCTGGTTCATGCTGGCCGGCGGCCCCGGTGCCGTCATGTACCGCATGGCCAACACCCTTGACGCCATGTGGGGCTATCGCACCGAACGCCTGCGCCAGTTCGGCTGCTGCGCAGCGCGCATGGACGATGCCCTCAACTATCTGCCCGCACGCCTGACTGCTCTAAGCTACACCGTGCTGGCGCCCACCCTATCGGCCAGGCGCCGTGCGTGGCGCTGCTGGCGGCAGCAGGCGCCGGCATGGGATAGTCCGAATGCCGGCCCCGTCATGGCCAGCGGCGCCGGTGCCCTCGGCATCAAACTCGGTGGCGCGGCCATCTACCACGGCGTACTGGAACAGCGCCCCCGGCTGGGCGATGGCGCCAGCGCCAGCGGTCCGGACATCTTCCGCGCATGGCGCCTGGTCAGCCACACCACCCTGCTCTGGCTGGCCATGGCAGTACTGATCAACGCCGCACAGATCTGGAGCCAGCATGCTTGAACATGGCGGCAACCTGCGCACCGCTGCGCAACGCTTCGGCCAGCACGACTGGCTGGACCTTTCTACCGGCATCAATCCCCGCTGGTATCCGGCACCGGCCATCGCCGCGAACGCGTGGCATCGCCTGCCCGAGCCCTCAGCGGAACTGGCGCAAGCGGCCGCCAAATTTTACGGCGCGCCCCTGATGCTGCCTGTAGCCGGCACGCAGGCTGCCATACAGGCTTTGCCACGCTTGCGCGCACCATCGCGTGTTACCGTCTCGGCGCCATCGTATGCCGAACACGCCCACCATTGGCAGCAGCACGGCCACACGCTGACGCAGATTGCCTATGCCGATCTGGAACAGGCCGTGGCGCACAGCGATGTCATGGTGATCTGTAATCCCAATAATCCCACCGGGGCCGTGGTGCCGGCAGCAACCCTGCTGCGCTGGGCCGGGCAACTGGCTGCCCGTGGCGGCTGGCTGGTGGTCGACGAAGCCTTCGGCGATACCGCGCCCGAACACAGCGTGGCAGCACATAGCCAGCAGCCCGGTCTGATCGTACTGCGCTCCATCGGCAAGTTCTTCGGTCTGGCCGGCATCCGTCTGGGCTTTGTCGCTGCGGCGCCCAAACTGCTGGAGGCGCTGGCCTCGCTGCTGGGGCCATGGACCGTCAGCGGACCAGCCCAGCAGATAGCACTGGACGCTCTGCGCGACAGCGCATGGCAGCAGCGTACACGTGACGATCTGCACCACAGCGGCGCACGCCTGCAGCAACTGCTGGCCCGCCACGGCATCGCCAGCAATGGCACAGCGCTATTCCAGTGGTGGCCTGAAGCGCAGCCGCAAGCCTTCTGGCGGCACATGGCAGAGCGGGGTATCTGGGTGCGTCTGTTCACTCACGCCGCACGCGGCATCCGGCTAGGACTGCCGCCCGACGAAACCGGCTGGCAGCGGCTGGAAACAGCATTAACCCTATGGACCCACAAGGACAGCGTATGAAGTACTTCACTACCGCACTGCTACTGGCACAACTGGCGAGCGCACAAGCCGCCATCAGCGTGCGTGATGACGATGGCAATCTGGTCACGCTGCAAAAGCCGGCACAGCGCATCATCGCCATGGCGCCACATGTGACGGAGCTGCTGTATGCCGCCGGTGGTGGCGACAAGATCGTCGGTGCCGTCACCTATAGCGACTATCCGGAAGCGGCCAAAAAACTGCCGCGCGTCGGTGACAACCGGCTGGTGGACATGGAGCGCGTGATCGCCATGAAACCCGATCTGATCGTGATCTGGATGCACGGCAGTTCCGAACGCCAGATCGACACCCTGCGCCAGCTCGGTGTACCGCTATTTCACAGCGAGCCACAGAAACTGGATGGCATCGCCGACAACGTGCTGCGCCTGGGCCAGCTGATGGGCACCGAAAGCGTAGCCCAACCGGCTGCGGCAGAAATCAGCCGCCAGTTTGCCGCGCTGGCCAAACAGTATGGCAACCGCCCGCCAGTACGGATGTTCTATCAGGTCTGGGACAAGCCGCTCTACACGCTGAGCGGCAGCTCCATCGTCAGCGATGCCATGCGCCTGTGCGGCGGCGTCAACATCTTCGCCGATCTGAAAGTCACCGCTCCCGTGGTCAGCGTCGAAGCCGTGCTGCAGGCCGACCCCGAAGCCATTTTCGGCACCAGCGAAAAGAACTATGGCGGCGTGAATCTGTGGCGCCCCTATCCCACCATGAAGGCGGTACGTAACGACAATCTGTTCACCCTCAATGGCGAACTGCTGAACCGTGCCGGTCCGCGTATGGTGGCCGGTACTGCCGCCCTGTGTGAAAAACTCGAGCTGGCGCGCCAGCACCGGAAGAACTGATATGAGCTTTCCCTTTTCGACACTGATGGTGCAGGGCACCACCTCCGATGCTGGCAAAAGCACCATCGTCGCCGCACTGTGCCGCCTGTTGCGCCGCCAAGGCATACGGGTGGTTCCTTTCAAACCGCAGAATATGGCGCTCAACAGCGCGGTCACGGAGGATGGCGGCGAGATCGGCCGCGCGCAGGCGCTGCAGGCTATCGCAGCAGGGCTGGCGCCACACACGGACATGAACCCCGTCCTGCTCAAGCCTTCCAGCGACATCGGAGCCCAGGTCATCATCCACGGTCAGGTGCGCGCCGAGATGGATGCGCGCGACTACCACCAGTACAAAACCATCGCCATGCAGGCGGTGCTGGAATCGCACCAGCGCCTGTGCCAGCAGTACGATAGCGTGATCGTCGAAGGGGCAGGCAGCCCGGCCGAGATCAATCTGCGCGACCGCGACATCGCCAACATGGGCTTTGCGGAAGCCGTCGATTGCCCCGTGATTCTGGTGGCCGATATCGACCGCGGCGGCGTCTTCGCCCATCTGGTCGGCACCCTGTCCTGCCTCTCGCCCAGCGAACGGCATCGCATCATCGGCTTCGTCATCAACCGCTTCCGTGGCGATATCAGCCTGCTCGAACCGGGGCTGGAGTGGCTGGAACAGCAGACCGGCAAGCCAGTGCTGGCCGTACTGCCCTACCTGCACGGCCTGTTCCTCGATGCGGAAGACGCGGTGCAGGCAGTCCAGGCCAACGCCGGCGCCTTCCGCGTGGTCGTGCCGAGTTTGCCCCGCATGAGCAACCACACGGATTTCGACGCCCTGCGCGCCCATCCCGAGGTGGACCTGCGTTTCGTCCGTCAGGGCGAGCCGATTCCGCCGGCCGACCTGATCATCCTCCCCGGCAGCAAGAACACCCGCGCCGATCTGGCTTGGCTGGAGCAGCAGGGCTGGCCCCAGCAGATCGCGCGCCATCTGCGCTATGGCGGCAAAGTGATAGGCATCTGCGGCGGCTTCCAGATGCTGGGCCAGCAGGTACACGATCCGCGTGGCGTAGAAGGGATGCCGGGCAGCTCGGCGGCACTGGGCCTGCTGGAAATGGAAACGGAAATGACCAGCCACAAGCGCCTGCAGCAGGTGCAGGGCATCTGCGCCTTCGATGCGCAGCAGGCCGGCGTGACCGGCTACGAAATCCACATGGGCGAATCGCACGGTGCGGCGCTCAGCCAGCCGGCCTTCTTCATCGACCGACGTGCCGAAGGTGCGCTATCGGCCGACGGGCAGGTGCTGGGCACCTATCTGCACGGCCTGTTCGACACCCCCTCGGCCAGCAGCGCCCTGCTGCGCTGGGCCGGCCTCGCCAGTGACCATGCGGTGGACACGCAAGCGCTGCGAGAGGCCAGCCTTGACCGTCTGGCCGACGCCGCCCAGCCCCTGCTCGACGCCCTGTGCGTGCTACGCCACGATAGTGTCGATGTCAGCACCTGAAGCGGCCCGCAAGGGCTGACTGCCCGCACATTCCTCGATGCGGCGGTTGCCGGGGCCGGGCAAGGTGCGCAGGCTGCGCTCGGTCGCCGCCTCGAACTCGCGCTGCAACACGGTATCGACAAAGCGCCAGTCGCAGCGCACCTGCTCGTGGCTGGCCGTGATGATCATATAGCCACGCTTGCTGGTCTGGGCGTAATACAGCGGCGCGATCAGGTCCACCATCATGGCCGCCACATCGTCCGGATCGCGCTCGTGATACGCCCCCTCCATACCGGGCGAGGTTACCGAAGCCGTGGCAAACTCCACGCCGATCTGGCGCCCCTGTGCATCCTGCAGATCGCTGGCCCAGGCATTGTGCGTATCACCGGCCAGCACCACCAGATTCTTGCGGTGCCGCTGCATCATGGCAAATACCTGCTCGCGGTCGTGCTGGTAGCCATCCCACGAATCCATATAACAGGGCAGCGTGGCTGCAGCCAGCCAGTCCTGCTCATGCCTGCCCAGCGCCGCCGGATCGCGCGCCGCGCGCCGCTTCAGCGCTGCGTAATCGGTACAGCTGCACTGGCCCATGGCGATCGCCTGCGGATATTCCATCCGCGCCATCAGCACCTGCTGGCCCAGAACCTGCCAGCGTGCCTGCGATTGCTGCACCTGCTGCTCCAGCCATGCCATCTGCTCGCTGCCCAGCATCTGGCGGCGCGGCGACGCCACATCATGGCGGAATTTTTCTGCATCGAAGTGGCGCTGGTGATCGTAGTAGGACGACATCATGAGCTGCTGATCGCGCCCCACCACACGGGTATCGAGCATGTGCAGCGACAGCACCGAGCCGAAATCGAAGGAACGGTAAATCTTCTGCAGGCTGGCCGGTTCCGGCGCGCGGATAGGCAGCCACTCGTGGTAGGCCGTCATGGCAGCCTGTCTGCGCAGGGCGAAGGGGCCATGCTTGCGTGCTTCATGGGCTACGGCGCCATCACGCCAGGTGTCATCGGCAAACTCGTGATCGTCCCACACGGTGATGAAGGGCAGCGCGGCATGCAGCGCCTGCAGATCGGGATCGCTACGGTACTGGGCATAGCGGCGTCGGTAGTCTTCCAGCTGCAGCAGCAGTTCGCGCGGTTCGGACACCCGCCCCAGCGCTTGCGCATGGCTGCTGGCATAGCCGGTGCTCTCATATTCGTAGATATAGTCGCCGATATGCAGCGCGACATCGATATCATTCTGGCGTGCCGCATCGGCATACACATTGAAGAAACCGGCCGGATAGTTGGAACAGGAGAAGACCGCCAGCCTGACCTGACGCACGTCGGCGCGCGGCAGCGTCCTGGTACGGCCCACGGCAGAGCGCACGCCTTCGGCAGCGAACTGGTAATAGTAGACATGGCCGGGCAGCAGGCCTGCCGCATCCACCTTGACGGTAAAATCCCGCGCGGCCGAAGTAGTGCTGCTGCCCTGCGCGACCACCGACTGCATCGCCGCATCGGTGGCCACCTGCCAGTAGACTGCCGGCTCGGGACTGTCCGTTTCCGCCGGCGGCGTTACCCGGGTCCAGAGTATCACCCTGTCGTGCAAAGGGTCGCCACTCGCTACACCATGCAGAAACTGCAGGGCCGTCCGCTCCGCGCTATTGACGGCGGGGCTGCTGCAGCCGGCCAGACCGGCACCCAGTACCGCCGTCGATGCCACCTGCCGGAGAAACTCCCGTCGGCCTGAAAGCGATGCGGCTATCGTCATCATGACTCCATCGGCGGTTGCGATGCTCGCCAACTTACGCCCCATTCGTGACGGCAGCATGACCTGCTTTTTACTTTTGTGTGACAATCGCAGGCATGGATACCACCGCCGCCAAACGCTATCTGCCCTGGGTAGTGGCCACTGCCCTGTTCATGGAGCAGCTGGATTCGACCATCGTCAACACGGCGATACCCAGCATGGCGGCCAGCCTGCAGGTCACGCCCCTCAGCCTGAAGGCGGTAGTCACCAGCTATATTCTGAGTCTGGCCGTATCCATTCCTGTCAGCGGCTGGATGGCCGACCGCTATGGCACGCGCCGCGTCTTCATGAGTGCTGTCGCCATTTTCACCCTGGCCTCGGTGCTGTGCGGCCTGTCCGTCAATTCCCCCATGCTGGTGGCGGCCCGCCTGCTGCAGGGTCTGGGCGCTGCCATGATGATGCCGGTGGGCCGGCTGACCATCGTGCGCACCTTCCCCAAATCCGAACTGCTATCGGCCATGAACTTCGTGATTGTGCCGGCGCTGATCGGCCCTCTGCTGGGGCCCACCGTAGGGGGGCTGATCGTGCACTGGCTGACCTGGCGCGACATCTTCTTCGTCAACGTCCCGGTCGGCATTACGGCGATCTTTCTGGCTCACCGCTACATGCCCGACTATCACGGCGAGGCGGCACGCCCGCTCGATCTGATCGGACTGGTGCTGTTCGGTACAGGGGTTGCGTTGCTATCGTGGCTGCTGGAGATTTTCGGCGAACACCAGATCGACATCACCTCGGCCGCCGTGCTGTTCTTGATTGCCCTCAGCCTGCTGCTGGCCTACGGCTGGCATGCGCGCGACAGCGCCTACCCCCTGCTGCAACTGGCGCTGTTCAAAATCCGTACTTTCCGCGTCTCGGTACTGGGCGGCTTTATCACCCGCATCGGCGTCGGCGGCCTGCCCTTCCTGCTACCCTTGCTGTATCAGCTGGGTCTGGGGCTGCCTGCGTGGCAGTCTGGCCTGCTGATGATGCCTTCGGCCGCTGCGGCCATGGGCATGAAGCTGATCTCCGTGCGGGTACTCAATCGCTACGGCTATCGTCAGGTCCTGATCGTCAACACGGTCCTGATCGGGCTGACCATCAGCCTGTACACTGTTGTCCAGCAGGGCACGCCGCTGTATCTGATCGTCGCCATCAGCCTGATGCTGGGCTTTTTCAATTCGCTGCAGTTCTCCAGCATGAACAGCATCGCCTATGCCGACGTCAATGCAGCAGATTCCAGCATGGCCAGCACCATCGCCAGCTCCATGCAGCAGCTTTCCATGAGCTTCGGCCTCGCGACCGGTTCACTGGTCACGGGCTGGTTCCTCGGTGGCCTGCCCCAGTCGGACCGCATGGCCCTGACGGGCGCCATCCATCACGCCTTCCTCACGCTGGCCGTCGTCACCATCCTCTCCTCGCTCACTTTCTGGTCGCTGCGCAAAGAGGATGGCGAAAGCATCAGCAAAGGCAGCGCGCCTTAGCGGCTGCTCTTGCGCCGGCGCACTGCCAGCGCCAGCAGGCCCAGACCGCCCAGCAGCATGGCGTAGGTAGCCGGCTCCGGCACTGCGGCAACGCCAGTGTAGGTACCGTCAAACTGGTAGCGCACGGCCATGCCGTTAATGCTGGTGCCGTGCACCAGTTGCAAAAAGCCGGCATCATGGGTCATGTCGCCCAGCAGACGGAAAGCATAGGCACCGGCCGCAGCCTCGCTGAAGCTCAGGGTCTTGCCTTCGACTACCGCACCCAGTCCATTAAATGTCAGTGACGAGCCACCCAGCAGTACCGTGGAATTCTGGCTGAGCGACAGGCTGGCAAAGGTCTGCCCCTGCGCACCGGCCTGCAGCAGCTGCAGGCTACCACCATCGAGTTGCAGGATACTGGCTGCAGAAAGGCGATTGGCGCCCACCAGTTCCAGCGTGCCGCCGCTCAGTACCGTGCTACCGGTATAACTACTCACACCACTCAGTACCACCACACCGCTCCGCACTTCGACCCGGCTGAAATTGGCGAGCGAACCGGCATAGGCGAAGCTGGCGCCGTCGCTCACGCCGAACAGCAGCGTATTCTGGCCGCTGCTGCCGCCGTTGATGTCGCCGAGGATGCTGCCGCCATACACCGTCAGGCTGTTTCTGCCAGAGCCCATCTCGATCGCCTTGCCGCTGCTGCTGCCATCGATGGTGCCGGCATTCACCAGCACCGTGCTATCCGCGCCAGTCCGGATGGCGGCATAGCTGCCGCCGCCCCGTATCACGCCACCGGCCTCATTGCTGATGCTCACCGTGTAAGCGCTGGCAGCACCCACCGTCACGATCGCCGAATCACTCTGGCCATAAATCAGCCCACCGTGCTGGTTGGTGATGGTGACGTTGCCATACAGGCCTTCGCGCATGCCGGGTTTGCCGGCGATGTCGTTGCCGGCCAGCGTGATACCACGTCCGACCGCATTAGTGTTGCCCGGCGTGACCAGACCCTCGATGTGGCCCGAGTTGACGATGCTGCCACCGCCTATGCTCAAGCCTTCGCTATATGCCAGCCCCTCCGCCACCGGGCTAAAGGCGTTCACCGAGCGGATCAGGCCCGTGTTGGTGACGTTGGCTATGCCATCGATATCCAGCCCGTCGCCATCGCCCGTGACGCCATTGCCGAAGATGGAACCGTGATTGACGATGGTGATGACCTGCTTGTTGTTAAAGCCATCCAGATTCACGCCCGAACCATTGCTGCCGCGGATAATGCCGCCCGCCGCATTGGTGATGCTCATGGTGTAGGCTTGCGTGCCATCTTTCTGGCCACCGGTAATGCCATGGCGGCCGCCGTCGATCAGGCCACCCGCGCCATTGAGGATCAGCGCGCCGCTATTGTTCTGCGCATCGATTCCGTCGCTACCGCTGCCGGTGCTGGTGGTCGAGATGATGGAGCCGTAGTTGTTCAAGGCACCCGCCACGCCCGTGCGTACCGCATCCGCTTCCTTGGCCTGCAGCAGGCCGTAGTTGTTCACCACGTTGGCGCCCGTAGTAATCGCGGCAAAGTCCACCACCTGCGAGCCGCCAGCGCTGGCGTTCTCCGAAATCATGCTGCCGTAATTACTCAGCGTGACGCTGGCATTGGCCTTGTTCATCTGGATAACATCGCCGTCGGCAGCCAGCATCTTTGCCGCGCGGTTGCTGCTGCTACCGTTGAGTATCACCAGCCCTGTAACGCCGGTATTGTCGCGCATCACCCGGCCGTTGCCGGTCTGGCTGATCACGCCCTGATTATCCAGCGTCGCGTTCTTGCCGACGATGCTTACTGCCACGGCACTGCCGCCCACGGTCAGCGTGCCGGTGCTGGTGATGCTACCAAGCTGGTTCTTGTCCAGCGTCTGCGCATCGGTGTTGGCGTTGCTCAGCGTGCCGGGGAACACCAGCACGGGCACTGCGTTAGCAGTAGCACTCAGCGGCAAGGCCGCCGCCAGCAGCAGGAATTGAATGGCCGAATGAGGTTTAGAAAATGTAAACGACATGGAAAGTCCCGTTCTATCAGAATGCCGTCAGCGCTTTGCTGAATTTAATCAGCCAAAGCCGGCTTGGACGCTCGCGGTCCTCGCCACGCGCAACGCGGATGGTGTTGGCCGCATTACAACCGGCCGCCGTGCTGGTGATGATGGTGCCTGCCGCGTCGATATTGCACTTGGTGACATCCGCATCTTCCACCACCACGCCGGCAGCGTTGAAGACTTTGGTTTTCATGCCGAAGTCGTTGTCGTTGGCCAGCGCCAGCGTATTGCCATCGACGATAGTCAGGCCTTCCGCCTTCTCGGCCAGCCAGCCGATAGCATTCAAGTCCAGCAGCAGGGTTTTCTTCAGTGGCGTCACACTCTTCCAGTCCGCGCCATTGACCGCCGTAGCGCTCATGCTGCTCTTTTCCAGATCCGAAGTCTTGACGTTGTAGGCGCTTCCCGCGATATCGGTGGCCGCACCGATTTCCACCAGCATCAGCTTGTTGAACACTTTGCCGTTAGGCGCCGCGCCCTGCTCGATCACGATGAATTTGCCATTGCCCAGTGCAACCAGATCACCGAGTTTGGCATTGCCGGTACGGCCATCCTGATAGTCAGCTGCGTCGAGCGGATAGGCGTACATCTTGCCCGCGCTGCCAGTGACAGGATCGAACTCCATCCAGCGCGTGAAGCGTGCATAGCGTTCTATCGCCTCGCTCTTGCCCGTCACCGCATACGGCGCACTGCCATCCGTGAGCGGGCTTTGCAGGAAGCCATGCAGCTTGTCGGTGCTGGTATCCAGCGTCAGGCCTTCCATGCCGCGGTTGGCGCGCCGCTTGAGGAAGATGTCGGGCAGCCCGCTACCGGGCGCATACTTGTTCAGGATGACGCCGGTGGCCGGATCAACCTTGAGGATGAAGGGGCCGTATTCGTCGGAGATCCACAGCACGCTGCGCTTCTTGTCGACCACGATGGCTTCCGTATCCAGACCGCCCGCATTGAAAGTGGCTTTGCTGGCCGCGTCATATTTCATGGCGTCGAACACGGGCAGTTCAGCCGAGTTGCCCACACTGCCGGGTGCCACCGGCAAGCCGGAAGCATTGACTGTCGCCGATACCTTGAGCGGCGTGGAAGAAGTCAGCACCGCACCGGCCTTGCCCACCGTGATGATGCCGAACGAAGGCGTGAAGCTGGGCGACGGGAAAATTTTGGCGCCCGTCACACCGCTGCCGCTAAGCGATGGCAGATTGGGACCATCGCCATTCGGGCCGCGATCGGTCAGGCCATAGAATTCCAGATCGCCGCTGGCATTGGTGCCCTTGAAGGCCAGCGACGAGCCATAGGATGGCAGAAAGCCTTGCGGGAATTCTTCCTTGACCTTGGGGTTGCTGCCTTCGTACGGCACGTAGTAACTGGCAGCAGCCTGGATCTGGTAGCGCGTGACGCTGACGGCCACTGCGCCCAGTGGCGTAGTCTGGGTATAGGCTTCCGACACCGGCGTACCGACCCTGGACGCCAGCGTATCTTCGAAGTGTTCGCGTACCAGCGCGCGGCGGCTGTCGTCTATGCTGCGGGCCGCATATTTGCTGCCGGCACTGGCCAGCTGGGCGCTCATTGCCGCATTGAAGGCGGCAGCATCCAGCCCGAAGTCCGCGCTCTTGGCGGCCAGTGCAGTTTTCACCTCGGCCGTGAGCTTGATGCCGTTGGACGGATCGCTGTCTTCATCCAGTAATTGCAGGGCCAGCAGTCGATTAACTACTTTGTTGTCCTTGATATCCGTAACGCCCGCCAGCTGCAAGGGCGTAATGATGGCCGCACACGGAGCACTGCCCAGCGCTATGCCGCCTATGCTGAAGCTGACGCTGTCGCCGGCATAGCAGGTGTACTCGCCCTTGGCCGAGGTGCTGGCTTTCGCGGCAGTACCGGCAACATAGTCGAGGTTTTCCACCGCGCCATCCAGGAATACGCCCGTGATCGGCGTTTTGGCAGGGGCCGCAGTATCGCTGCCGCCGCAGCCGGCAAGAACGGAAAACACCGCGAGCGACATCAAGGAAAACTTTTTCATGCTGATCTGGCCTCAATTGAAAAAACCGAACTTTAGCGGCCGCCCATGACAAGCGTATGACGCCGGTTGACACCACCTATAAAACACCTATACTACCCAGACTATTGCTAACGGACTAACACCTCGATGCTGCCTCGCCGCCACCCGCTGTTCTGGATACCCTCGCTGTATTTCGCCCAGGGCCTGCCCTATGCCATCGTGATGACCATGGCGGCCATCATGTACAAGCGGCTGGGCGTATCCAATGAACAGATCGCCTGGTGCAGCAGCCTGCTGGGCATGGCCTGGGTGGTCAAACCGCTCTGGAGCCCGCTGCTGGAACTGGCGCCCAGTAAAAAATGGGCCATCGTCACGTTTCAGGCGCTAGGCGGCGCCTGCCTGCTGGCGGCCGCGCTGGTCCTGCGCGGTGCGGGCTTCTTCACCTTCAGCGTGGCGGCGCTGGCCTTGCTGTCGCTGGCCTCGGCCAGCCACGACATCGCCGCCGACGGCCTGTACATCGGCCAGCTGACGCCGCGCCAGCAAGCCATGTACTCCGGCTGGCTGGGCACGTTCTGGAATGGCGGCAAACTGTTCGTACAGGGTGCCGTCGTGGTGCTGGCCGGCGAGCTGGAAGCCCGCTACGATGTGCGCACGGCATGGGCCGTGGCGCTGGCCTTGCCCGGTGCCGCCTTGCTGCTGCTGGCCGCCTACCACGGCTGGGCCGCTCCGGCCGACCTCAGGGCCGATCCGGCGGATGCAGCCAGCCGCCAGCCATGGCGCACCAGCGCCGATGTACTGCTGAGCTTTTTCCGCAAGCCCGGCATCTGGCTCGCCATCGTGTTCGTGCTGCTGTTCCGTGTGGCGGAAGGCCAGGTGCAGACCATAGGCCGTCTGTTCCTGATCGATGATCGCGCCCATGGCGGGCTAGGCATGAGCACGCTGGACATGGGCATCGCCTATGGCAGTTTTTCCACCGTCGCCTACATTGCCGGCAGCATACTGGGCGGCTATTTCGGCGCCTGGCGCGGGTTGCGGCTAGCGATGCCGGTGCTGATTCTGGCAATGAATCTGCCCACCGTCACCTTCTGCTATCTCAGCGTGGCGCTGCCGGACAATCTGGCCCTGATCACTGCTGTACTGAGTGCGGAAATGTTCGGTTTCGGCTTCGGTTTCGCCGGTCTGGTCATGTATATGATGCAAGTGGTAGCACCCGGTAAATACCCGGCAGCCCACTACGCACTGGGCACTGGCGTGATGCAACTGGGATTGGTCCTATCCACCATGGTCAGTGGTAAAATCCAGGCTAGCCTCGGCTATCACGATTTTTTCATCTGGGGCTTGCTGGCTGCCTTGCCCTCGCTGCTGCTGACTTTCGTGGTGGCGCTGCCCGGAAAACCCCAGCAGGCTACGCTCGCGACCGGCGCAACGCCATGAGGTACGCCGCCCAGCCTGACCGATATCTACCCACGCCGGACCATGAATTCTGATCACCCCACTGCCCTCGTTGCCCAGCTAGAGACCCAGATCAAGGCACTGCGCCATGTGCTCGCCTATCGGCATATCTACGTCATCAGTTTTTCCAGCGCGGGAGTGATCGTCACGCATAACTACCCCTCGCACCAGCAGGCCACCAGTCTCGACCATTTTGTATTCCTGATCGGGCAGGATAATCTGGACGCCATCAAGGCCCTGATACGCACCTCGGTAACGGGCAGCGATGGCTGGAAGTTCTTCAATCGCGACCTCAAGCTGCACCTGCTGCGGGTGGATCAGGATCTGTGGAATATCGAAGTGGGCACGGTCGAAGAGGAAGCGAGCGACGAGCACTACCCCAGCCCCGATTTCGCCAAGTTTTACAGCCTGACCGAAACGCTGACCGAATTCCACGAATGGCAGACCAGCGGCGACGTCGACGGCGTGCTGGACCGCATCCGCAACCAGCACCTGCCGCAGATTCAGGCCGTCAAGGCCGCCATCAGCGACCCTATCCTGCTGATGTGCCTGGACCTGATCGAAGGCATGGTGCGCTCGGCCGTAACGGACGACGTCGAACTGGAAAACCATATCTACGCACTGCTGACACCGTCCGAAATCCAGGTGGCCAAGTTCATCAAGGTAGGCAAGTCCACCAAGGAAATCGCCCAGAGCCTCAGCGTGGCATCCAAGACGGTGGAAAACCACCGTAACAGCCTGCGCGCCAAGCTGGGCATCACCAACAAGGGCATCAACCTGCGCAATTACCTGATCAGCCTGTCGAACTAGGCAGATCCAGCACCGCACTGCGTCCCTTGCGGCCATTGCTGCTAAAAGCGGCTATCCGCACCTGCGCCCCCTCCTGCTGCGGCGAAGGCACCCATGCAAAGGGCGCCGTATAGACGGCCGCCTGCGCATCCGGCTCGCTACCGTCCAGCGTGTAGCGCATCGTCAGGCCGGGCAATTCCAGATTCGCGTGCAGCACGCCATCCTGCAGCACCACACCCGGCACCGGCAGGCGGTAAGCCGGCGGCACGGCCAGGCTATCGAGCCGTGGCAAGGTATGGCGCCCCAGCCGCTGGGAAAATTCGGCCCAGGCCGCATCCTGTGCAGCCCGGCGCGCTGCCATATCGTTCATGCCGGCCCAGACTGGCGAGGCACACCAGGCACGCTCGGCCACTGCCAGCAGACGGGGGAACAGCAGATAGTCGAGGCGCGCGCCGTCGCGCACATTCTCGCCCCATAACTGGGCCTGTATGCCGAGAATATTGGCGCGGCCCTGCTCGCTTAGCCGCACCATTCCGGCCAGAGCGGCCGGCTCCAGCGCCTGCCCCATCAGGTCGCAACGGGCATCCGTGTAAATATCTTCGGGGCAGAATTCCAGCACTTCGCGCAGACCGGGAAAGCCGGCCCAGTAATAACCGGGTTCCTCAGGGTCTTTGGCGCAAGCGAGGTCCAGATACAGCCGGTCGCCATTGCACAGCACCACCGGATAGCCGGCATTGGCCAGCCGGTAGCCGAGATCTTCGCGCCCCTTGCCCCATGCACTGAGCCACACATAGCTGCGCATGGGCGCATCGAGGAAACGCGGATTGGGCACAGCCCGGCCCGTGCCATCGGGCGCGCTGGCCACGGCCATTTCCTCCCACCCTGCCAGACGCAGGCCCAGATGCTGTACCAGTGCGCGCAGCTGGTCGAAAAAATACTCCTGCAGCTGAGCTGTCGTGGCCAGCCCGTGCTGCGCCATCAGCTGGCGGCACAGGGGTGACGCCAGCCACGCGCCGTCCGGCACTTCATCGCCGCCCGTGTGGATGGTGTGTAGCGGCGTGCCCGCTTCAGCGTATATGGATTGCAGTTCGCGCAGCACCGTCTCGATAAAGCGCAGGCAGCCGGGCCGGGCCACGCACATCACGTTATCGCGCCACAGTTGCACCGATAGATAGGTCGAACAGTCCTCCGGATCGGACAGCAGATAGGCTTCGGCCGCCTCCACCTGCCCCGCAGCCAGCAGGCGCTGATGGCGTGCCTGCATGGCCAGTATGGCGGCACGGGCATGGCCGGGCAAATCGATTTCCGGCAGCACGCTGATATGGCGGCGCTGTGCATGGCGCAGGATCTCGATGAAATCCGCGCGGCTGTAATAGCCGCTGCCAGCCGAATCCTGCGCCTGCGGCCCCGAGCCGAACGAAGCACACAGGGCCGCATCGGCGCCGCGCCGTGCGCCCACTTCGGTCAGTTCGGGCAGGGCGGCAATGGCGATGCGCCAGCCTTCATCGTCGCTCAGGTGCAAATGCAGAGTATTGAGCTTGTAGCAAGCCATCAGGTCGATGATGCGCAACACGGCAGCCTTGCCGATGAAGTGGCGTGCCACATCGAGCATCAGGCCACGGTAGGCGTAGCGGGGGGCGTCGCGCATCACGCCCAGCGGCAGCTGGATCACGCCCGCCACTGCGCTGCTCAGCAGTTGCAGCAGGCTCTGGATGCCATGGGCGATGCCATGCCCGCTGGCGCCGCAAATCAGCACGCCTTGCGGCCTCACTTCGAGGCCATAGGTTTCCTCTCCGTGCGCGATGCCATCGCCGGCCTGGGCCAGACGCAAGACGATGGCATCGCCCGCAGGCTGGCCATCGGCAGGCAGGCAGTGTGGCGCCAGCCCCCACTGCGCATCCAGCAACTCACGCAGCAGCTCGGCCTCGCTGGCCAGTGCAGGCTGGTACAGAATGCGCGTGGCAGCGCCCAGCGTCAGCCGTCCTGCCGCACTGCGCCAGCTCTGCGGCGCCGGCGTGAGCCCATGCAGCGCTTCGGCTTCGGGCAAGCCGCAGGCAGCGGCATAGCGCGTGGCCGCCGTGCTGGCCGGCAGCCTGTCCTCCGGACCGCGCTGCTGCTGCGCCGGAGTCAGGAACGGAGCAATCTGCGCATCGCCCAGCGCCCGCACCTGCTGGCCGCCCTGCGCATCCTGCAGCACCAGATAGAAACCCAGCGGCGCATCCGTCACACTGATCGCCCAGCCGGCCGACCAGTATTCGATCTCCAGTGTCTGGCCCGGCAGCAGTCCGGCGAAGCCTGCCGCCGGCGCAAAACCGAACAAATCGCCGCCGGGGTGTAGCAGACATACCGAAGCACTGAGCCGGGCCGGATCAACCGGCCGGCAGGTGTTGAAGTACAGCGTCCAGCCAGCGGCCGGCAAGGCCGCCGGCCCCGCATTGCGTATCTGCAGGCGCGCGCTAAAGCCGCTCGCATCATTGCCCAGACACGCCCATGCCAATTCCAGATTCATATGCCTCATCCTCTTGCGTACCCATGCCCGCCTTGCGGCGGGCATGGCCCAGCTCAGTAGCTCACACCTAGTAGCTCACACCTATCCGCAGGCCCACCGTGCGCGGATCATTCCACGAGGCGCGTACAAAGCCGCCTGCGTTGTTGGCGCCAAACCCGCTATAGAAATTGGCGGCATTCTTGGAACGCGTATCGGTCAGGTTCAAGCCATACAGCTCCGCATACCAGTTGTGCGGGCCGATCAGCTTGAGCGAACCGTCCACCGTGGAATAGGCCTTCTGCGCATCCGACATGTGCGGGTTATCCAGATTGCGCAGGCTGAAGTACATCTTGTCCTGCCACTTCACCGACAGCCACGGCACCAGCACATAGTCGTTCGGCAGGTTGATGTTCTGCGAGAAGTTCAGCGACATGGTGTACTTGGGCGAGAACGTCAGGTGGTTGCCGGTAATGTCATATATCTGCTTGCCCACCAGCGTAGGGTCGCTGCCCGAATACATGGGCGGGCAAGGCACGGCGCCGAATTCCGCCCGATAGCCGCAACCGTAGTTATCGCTATAGGTAGGGTAGTCGCGCATCTTCGAATTGATGTAGGCGAACGACGCCCCCAGCCGCGCACCGCGCCACGGTTTGTAATCCAGCTCGAGCTCGAGGCCGGGAATGTCGACCACGCCCACATTCTTGGTCATGCCTTTGATGATCACGTTGCAGGTGGGGTTGGTGGCCGGGCAAGGCGCATCCGTTTTCACCAGCGCCGAGAAGAACTGGCCATATTCCTGCTTGTCCTTGTAGCGGCTATAGAACAGCGTGGCCGACAGGTTCAGGCGATTCTCCAGGAAGCGGCCCTTGTAGCCCAGCTCCAGATTGGTCACCGTCTCCGGGCCCCACGGGAAGAAGGTGATGTGCGGACCCGCCGGACCATCCACGCAGGTCTTGCCGCCGCAGGCATCATCCTGATCCGAGAAGCCACCGGACTTGTAGCCGGTCGACAGCGAGCTATACACCATGTCCGACGGCGTCAGCTGCGCCATCAGGCCGAGCCGGTAAGTGAAGTGCTTCCAGCTTTGCTCGTTGGTATTGACGGCAGGCGGACCATACAGCGCATAGGCGCCCGTGCCGGCCAGTGGCCCCATGCCGGGGGTGAGCTGGGTGCCGTTGTGCGCAGCGAAGCCGGGCGTGCCGGGTACGCCCGGATTGAACTGGCCGTTGTAATAAGCCGGTTTGGACGGATCCCAGTCACCGCCGAACACCTTGCCGTTGTTGTTGATCTTGGTATCCCAGCTGTAACGGCCGCCGAAGGTCGCCGTCCATTGCGGGGCGAACTTCCAGTCGGTCTGGGCATACAGTGCCTTGGCGATCACCTGCACGTCCGGCTGGTTGTAGTACTGGCTGATCGGATAACCGTACGGTGCCATCGCCAGGAATTCCTGCGCATAGTTAATCTGGTTCTTTTCCTTCATGTAGAAGCCGCCGTACACGGTCTGGAAGGCGTCGTAATTCTGCTTGAGCTGCAGCTCGTGCACATCCGAGACGTATTTCGAATCCAGCGTGCGCGAGTTGGTGTCGAGCACAGGCCAGGTGCTGCCATTGCCGCCTGCGGGCACGGGCAGTTTGACATCGACCTGGCTGGCCAGCGGATGGTAGCCGGCATCATCGTCCGTCTGCTGGCTGCGTTTCTGGATGGCGTGCGCCAGGCTGTATTCGATGCGGTTGTTCGGGTTCAGATCCCAGATCAAATTGGAGCGCAGGGTGTTGATCGACATGTCGATCTTGCCGGGCAGGTTGATCTTCACATCCCACTGGCTGCCCGGGCAGGCGAAGCGCGTGCCGGCCGCCTGATCGCAATCCTTGATGAACAGATTGCCCGCGCCCGAGTTCTGGTAGCGCTCATACGCCACCAGCCATTCGACATCGCGCGCGGCCTTCCAGCGCGCCGACAGGCGGCCCGCCCATTCGTTCTTGTTGGTGTAGTAATCGGACGGATCGACCTTGCTGTTGAAGCGCTGGTCCACATCCGGAATACCATCGGCGATGAAGCCCCTGGACGGGATATTCACGTCCGTGAAGTCCTGCATCTGGTTGATCCAGCCATCGCGCTTGAGCTTCATGAACGTGCCGCGCAGTGCCAGGCTGTCGCTGATGGCGATGTTCTGCACCACATTGAGCTGGCGTTTGCGGTAGCTGCCCACATCGAGCACGCTGCTGCCATAGGTGGAGCCGAACTCCGGCTTGGCCGGAATGATGTTGATGCTGCCGCCCGTCGAGTTACGGCCGAACAGCGTACCCTGCGGCCCGCGCAGCACTTCCACCTGATCGAGGTCGAACAGCAGTGCCAGTGCGCCTTGCGGACGGGGCGAATACAGCCCCGCCACGTGCAGGCCCACGGACGGATCGGAAGCTTCGGTAAAGTTCTTGGTGCTGATGCCGCGTATCGCAATCTGCACGCCCGAGTCCACCGCCGTCGACAGCTGCAGATTGGGCACCGCGCCGGACAGGCCGCGCACGTCGGTGATGCCGGCACGGGTCAGGCTTTCCTGCGTAACCGCCGACACAGCCAGCGGCGTTTTCAGCAGCGCGCTCGAATGGCGCGTGGCGCTCACCGTCACCTCCTGCAAGGCTTCGCCGGCCGGTCTGGCCGTTTCGGCCACGGCTGCTGGCGGCACTTCGGCATCGCTCTGCTGTGCCCAGACGGTTTGTGCGCACACGGCGCAGGCGCCCGCCACGGCGACGCTGATCATGGTTCTACTTGTCATCAAATGCAACATGGTCTTCCCCTGTTTTCGTTATTAAGAGATCGGCACGTTCAGGCCGTGCCGGGTTTATGCTGGTTCGCTACGCGTGCCAGCACCAGCCGGCACGCTTCTCTTCTATTGCGGTCAATGCCGCCCTGGGTCTGCGTCTCCTTCTTCTTTATCTCCTCCTAATGCAATCGTTGTCCTCCCGCCCCCGGTTTACAGGCCCAGAGCTGCCCTGACCGCCGCCCGCGCGCTACAGGGCCGGCTGCCATACGCACACAGATGGCTGACGCCCGCGGGCAAGCGCATCTGACCATTGCTCAAGCTGATCACCAGCAGCTGCTGGCCAAATACCTCGGCCAGCTGGAACAGCAAGGCCTGCGCCGGCGCTTGCGGGAAGTCCTCGCCCGGCAAGGGATAGTTTTCCAGCACGGCCACAGCCAGCATGTGCGGCTGCACGCGGATGCTGCGTAGCCAGTCCACGGCCACCTCATAGGTCAGCGAATGGGCATGCAGCTGCTTGTGCGCACCGAACCAGCTGTCCGCCAGCACATCAAACGCCGCCACGTGCTGATTGGGGCCTATGCCGCGTGCGTTCATCAGGCCGTGGTAGGCCTCTTGCGGCGCAGTTTGGATCAGAAAAACTTCGCGCTCGGCACTGACCGGCAGATTGCCTGCAGGATCGGCCAGCACGGCGACTGCGGCCTGCGCCGCACGCTGGGCCAGCGCCTGATGCTCGCGCATCGCCAGCGGCAGGTAGTGGGCTATGCCCGACAGACGCGCCAGCTTGAACGACACCACCCGCAGCAAGGTGGCATCGAGTTCGGCTTCGCTCCAGTGGCCATCGCGCACTGCCGCCACCAGCCCGTCTATCATGGCCAGCTGTTGCTCCAGATAGTCGGGCTGATGGTCGTAGTGCTCCTCGGACAGCATCATCATGTCGATGCCGGACTGGAAGGCCAGCACAGCGGCCTCGACCGGCGAGTAGTTGCGGCGGATTGCGCCCATGTTCATGCTGTCGGAAATGACGATGCCGTTAAAGCCCAGCCGCTCGCGCAGCAGGCCGCGCAGCACCGGTGCCGACAGCGTGGCCGGATGCTGTGCATCGAGCTGCGGATAGCGGATGTGCGAAGTCATGATGAGCTCGACCCCGGCATCGATGGCGCGCTGGAACGGCAATAGGTCCTGCTCGAGCAAGGTAGCCAGCGGCTTATCGACCACGGGGATGTCACGGTGGCTGTCGACGGCCGTATCGCCATGGCCGGGGAAGTGCTTGGCGCACGCCACCAGCCCGCCCTGGCGCACGCCGGCCACGGCCGCAGCCACATGGCGCGCCACCAGCGCCGGATCGCTACCGAAAGCACGCGCATCGATGATGGGCGAATCGGAACGCAGATTGACGTCGGCACAGGGCCCCAGCACGCAGTTGAAGCCGGCCGAGCGCATTTCGTCGGCAAACACCTGATACATGGATGCCGTCATGCTGACGTCGTCCGCGTGGCCCAGCGCCAGATTGCCGGGACCGGTAGTCGATTCCGGCATCAGCACGCTCCATGCGCCCTCCTGATCGACGCCCAGTAGCAAAGGCACGGCGTCGCCGGTGGCCTGGTTGATGCGATCGAGGTCGCCCGTCAGCTGGCGGGCCTCGGCGAACGTGGCAGCATTGTCCTGACTCAGATAGCAGCCACCGAGGCGATAGCGTTCGATCAGCGTACGTACCGCTTCGGCCTGTTTGCCGGGAAAGGCCAGTATGAATAGCTGTCCGACTTTTTGTTCCAGGGACCAGTGGCGTACCTGCCGCGCCGCGCGCTCCCGATAGGTTGAAAACATAGAATGCTCCAGAATAAAGGCGTAAGGCTGCCCCGGCCGCGCGCAGCGCAGCCTGAAAAACAGCAAGCTAAGGAAAAGAGCGGTGCTAGCGACGGGGTCGTCGTAACCTGCCGCTCGTGAGCGTGACAGCGCAAATGATAATTACGCCCCGCAAGATCAATTGCTGATCAATGTCCAGCCCCATCAGAATGAGACCGTTGTTGACCATGGCCATGATCAAGGCCCCCATCAGCGATCCGGCGACGCTACCTTTGCCGCCGAATAAATGGGTGCCACCGATGATGACGGCAGTCAGTACCATCATCAGATCGTTCTCGCCCAGCGTGTAGCGGGCGCTGTGCAGCCGGCCCGCATAGAGGATGCCGGCCAGCGCGGCCAGCAGCGCATTGATCAGCAGCACCCACATCTTCACGCGCGCCACATTGATGCCGGCGTAGGTCGCGGCCAGCTTGTTGCCGCCACTGGCCAGCACGGCCTTGCCGAAAGCCGTATTGCGCAGCACCACATGGCCCAGCGCCACCACCAGCATCATCCACAGGAACAGCACGGGCACGGGGCCGATATCACCCGAACCGAACAGGAAGGCAAACACTTCATGATCGACCGGCACCGATTGCAGCGCGCTGACCGAGCGCGTGATGCCGGTGATAATGCCGGCCGTTCCCAGCGTGACCAGAAAAGAAGGAATACCGATCCGGCTGACCAGCGCACCGTTGACCAGACCGCACAGCGCTCCCACGGCCAGTGCGCCGGCCACGGCCACCAGCATGCCATACGGTAGCAGCAGCGCCACCGTGACGGCGGCCAGCGCGACCACGGCGCCGAAGGACAGATCGATCTCTGCCGCCGACAGTACGAAGGTCATGCCCACCGCCATGATGGCGATCATGGCACTCTGGCGGGCGATATTCATCAGGTTGTTCTCGCTCAGAAAGCCGCGCTCATGCAGCGTGACGGCGAACAGCAGGAACAGGCCCGCGAACACCACGTAGATCAGCATGGAACGCCAGTCGCGCACGCGGCTTTGCGCAGTCGCGGGTACCGCAGGTGTGCTCGTTTGCATAGGGATATCCATTCTTCGTCCTCTCGAATTCGTCGTCACGTCAGGGCTGGCAAGGCGTACCATGCAGTGCGCGCAGCAGCGCCTGCTGTCCAGTAGCCGCCGCCAGCGGCGGGCCTATGCCATCGTCGGCGAGCAGATGGCAGGTGTCGCATAGCGCTGCCAGCATGGCGTAGTCGCTGCTGGCGATCAGCACGGCGTTGCCCTGCGCCGCGTAGTTACGCACGATCTGCCACAGCACCGATTGCGCCTGCACATCCATGCCGCTACCGGGTTCGTCGAGCAGCAGAATGCGGCCCTCGGTGCTCAGCGCGCGCGCCATCAGCACCTTCTGCTGGTGCCCGCCCGATAACAGCCGTACCTGCTGCCCCGGGTCTTCCGTCTTCAAGCCGAGCCGGCGCAACAGCCCGGTGACGATCTGCTGGCCGCGTGCATCGTCGATCAGCAGCGCCGAACTCAGACGATCGAATAGCGACAGCAAGATGTTTTCCGACACGCTCAGATCCAGCACCAGGCCAGCCCGGCGCCGGTCGCCCGGCAACAGATGCAGGCCATGGGCGATCGCTTCCGACGGATGGCGGACGTGCAGCTCCTTGCCGGACAGTGCCAGCGTATAGCCATGCAGCGCCTGCAGACCGAAAATCGCTTCCAGCATGGCGCTGGCACCGCTACCGCTCAGGCCCACGATCTCGCCCGCACGCACGCTCAGGGCAGCTTGCTGTGTGTCGCTCTGGCGCAGTTGCAGCAGAGGTGCGGCGTCGTCGGCGAGAACGTTCACGGCAGGCCAGGATGCACCGGACAATTGTGCCGTCAGCAGCGTCAGCACGGCCTGTGCGCTGGTGGCCGCGACTGGCAGCGTATGGGCAATGCGGCCATCGCGCAGGATGCTGAGCTGATCGCAGACTTCGAACACATCGCGCAGGCGGTGGGTGATATAGATGATGGCCATACCCTGTGCTGCCAGCCGCTTCACGGTCCGGTACAACAGCCCCACTTCGGCAGCAGTCAGGTTGGCACTCGGCTCGTCCAGTATCAGAACGCGCACCTTGCCGCTGAGAGCTTTGGCAATTTCCAGTAGCTGCTGCTGGCCGCGCGTCAGGGCACCGACCGTCTGCCAGGGATCGAGTTCAATGTGATAGCGGGCCAGCAGCGCACTGGCGGCCCGCATCATGGCGGCTTCATCCACGAAGCGGGTCCAGCCATCATTCCAGCGCGTCAGGAAAATATTCTCTGCGACCGTCATGGTCGGAATCAGACTGAGCTCCTGATGCACCATCGCGATGCCGGCACGGCGCGCCGCGCCAGCATCGTCAAACGAGTGCTCCTTACCATCAAGCAGAAGCTGGCCGTGATCCGGTGCCAGTATGCCGCTGAAGATTCTCATCAACACCGATTTGCCAGCGCCGTTAGAACCCAGCACGGCGTGCACCTGGCCAGCCTGCAATTCGAAATGCACGCCGCGCAGTACCGAGCTGTCGGCAAACTGTTTATGTACGTTGCGCGCTTTCAGGATAGGCAGGGAATTCATCGCGCGCCCTTTCGAGCTATGGCCTGCGCTACGGCAGCCGGCAATTCGCGGTTCAGCGCACGCTGCCACTGAGTACTCAGGTTGGCACTATCGACCCGAACTGCATCGACGGTGACGAAGGCCGGCGCCGGCCGGTTCAGCAAAGCCAGCCCGCCCATACGGGCGACGGTCTGGCCCATCTCGTAAGGCAGATCGCTGACGATGCCGGCCATATTGCCACCCTTGACCATGTCCAGCGCGTTGGCGGCCCCCAGGTCCATCGTCACCACTTTCAGATCTCGCCGTCCGGCAGCGCGGGCAGCAGCAGTCACGCCTTCGGCGATGCTGTCCCACGGCGCGTAGATGGCGGAAAGCTTGGGGTACTGGGTCAGAATAGCCGAAGCGATCACCTCGCCGTCCTGCTGGTTGCTGATGCCGCGCGTGGCAACCACCCGTATGCCGGGGTAGCGCGCCAGTGCCTGTTTGACGGCCGCATCACGCTGATTGGTGACGAAGTAGTTCGCGGCGTGATAGATCAGCGCGACATCGCCTTTGCCTTTGATACTGCTGGCCAGCATATCGGCCGCCGTCTGGCCCATGGCGAGATAGTCGTCGGTGACGATGCCGGCGTAGTCGCGACCGTGCACCAGACCTTGCGGCACGTTGCTGATGAAAACCAGTTTCACGCCAGCGGCAACCACGGGACGGAAAGCGATGGCACCAGACACGGGATCGATTACCAGCGAGACGATCAGATCAGGCTTGAGTGCCATCACGGTTTCGAGATCGGTGCGCTGTTTCTGCGGGTCCATGCCGGCATCTGTCACAGCCACCACGCTGATACCCAGTTCGGCAAAGCCTTTGCGCGCACCGGCGATCAGGGCACTGGAGAAATCCGAGCTGGTGTGCATGACCAGGGCAGCGCGATACGGCTTACGCTTCAGCGCAGCGATGTCGCTCGCTTTGAGGACGACGGCAGCGTAAGGGGTGGGCTGTTCGCCATGAGGTCCACGCGACAAAGGCTGAGCGTGCGCACTGAGCGCCACGGCCAGCATACCGGTCAGCCACCACCTCCGAGTACCCATTTTCCACCCTTAGTTAAATTTACATTAAATATACTAGGTATTTAGGTAGGTAGTATAGGTATTTTATAGGTGTTGTCAAATAAAAATGATGTAAACGCAAAAAACCCCACCTTCGGCACTGAGCGCGATCTTGAGCGCGTTCAGGCAGATGGTGGGGTTTTTCTAATAACTAGCTTGACGATAACCTACTTTCACACTGGTTGCAGCACTATCATCGGCGCAGAGTTGTTTCACGGTCCTGTTCGGGATGGGAAGGGGTGGGACCAACTTGCTATGGTCATCAAGCTTTG
>NZ_WWCL01000008.1 GCF_009857835.1 Duganella fentianensis | reverse complement strand
AGTACCAGCGTACGGCCCACAGAATGATGTCACGCTGAAAATGCCGGCCTTTGAATGGGTTCATGTGCAGCTCCATCAGCAAAAGGGGATGATAAGTTTATCACCACCGACTATTTGCAACAGTGCCGTTCAGATCTGGACGCCAGAAGTAAATCAACAGCTCAACCAGGTGATCGCCTCGATGCGGTGAGACAAGTCCCCCCCTATTACAGGCGGCAGCTCGACCAGGTGGCCAACTCACCAGGCACCGGCAGCAGCTCAACCAGGTGATCGCCTCGATGCGGTGAGACAAGTCCCTCCCCTATTACAGGCGGCAGCTCGACCAGGTGGCCAACGCACCAGGCACCGGCAGCAGCTCAACCAGGTGATCGCCTCGATGCGGTGAGACAAGTCCCTCCCCTATTACAGGCGGCAGCTCGACCAGGTGGCCAACTCACCAGGCACCGGCAGCAGCTCAACCAGGTGATCGCCTCAATGTTGTGAGACAAGTCCCTCCCCTATTACAGGGCGGGCCTGATCTATTGTTGAAGTTTACCAACTAGGTTACACTTCAAAACACATCATTCTGATGAGGGCTTATTACATGAACCAATCACGACCGGCCACACCTGGCCAGATACTTGAAAGGGAATTCTTGGCCCCGTACGGAATCACTCAAACAGACTTGGCCACCCATACCGGATGGACAAGAAAGCACGTTAATCAGCTATGTCGCGGGCGAGTGCCTGTTACAGTCGATAGCGCGTTTATCCTGGCAGCAGCTACACGAACAGAGCCGGAATACTGGCTAGGGCTGCAAAGTGCCGTGGATCTATGGGACGCAGAGAATGACGAGGCGTTGCGTAGTCGTCTAGGACAGGTGAGGCCGTTAGCGGCATAGAAAGGGAAAACCCCGGAAACCAACTTGGCGGGCGGTTTACCGGGGTCTAAATTTGGTGGCACTTTCGGTGAGCTTGGCGGCAACCGAGGTGCCGGAGCCTGGATAAGGCTAAGGGTTGCACCTCCTATTATAGCGGGAGTGTACCCCTTGGCAAGTTAGGGGTGCATCAATAATGGCGCAAGCTCAGTTGTCCTTGTTCGGTCAGAACGAGGCAGAAACATATCACGACACAAGCGCAAGGGGCTTTTTCTCGCTCCTGGTGCAATGGCCAACCGGCAAACGTCAATCCTCTTTCCCTCTTGAGCAGATGCCAACAGTCCTTAATGCTGTTGATCATCGTCTTGATACCTGGCTATCACAGGCCGAGTTTATGCGGCCAAACAGGCGAGTCGTGAACCTCCTTCGGATTGGTTTGTTATTCGCTGATCTCGATACCTACAAGATGCCCTGGGCTCAAGGTCGCAAGCCTGAAGAACTGGCGGCGGCCATCACGTACTTTTGCCAGTCTGAAGGCATACCGCAGCCATCCATCATGGTCTATTCAGGGCGTGGCATTCAGGCTAAATGGCTACTGGAAAGGCCAGTACCTCGCCAAGCCCTGCCCCGCTGGAATGCTTGCCAAACCCATCTAATCAACAAGCTGGCCGAGCTGGGCGCTGATCCAGGGGCAAAGGATGCAAGCCGAGTGCTTCGCCTGGTCAATACCGTGAATTCAAAGAGCGGGGCCGTGTGCCGTGTGGTTCACGTACTGGAAGAAGGGGGCTTACCCATTCGCTACAACTTCGAGTATCTGGCTGAAATGCTGTTGCCGGTGGCTCGCTGGGACATCGAGAAGCAAAAGGCGGAACGGCAGCAAGCCAGGCTGACGGTCGTTAATGGTGGCAAGGTCGGGAACCTGCGCACCTTCAGCGGTCGTCAACTGGCCTGGGACAGACTGGAAGACCTACGCAAGTTGGGCCAGCTCAGAGGCGGAATCAACGAAGGCGAGCGAATGAGGCATCTTTTCTGGCGTCTTAACTTTCTCCTTCTCTCTGGGGCGACAAACAGCGCCCAGATGTACCATGAGGCCGCCGCTCTTTCCTCCGAGCTGGATACTCGTTGGTCTTACCGCTCCAAAGAGCTTATGACGCTCTAGGGGTAGCCTCAGAAAACGGAAAATAAAGCACGCTAAGCCGATTGCAGCGGCCGTAGCGGCCTGAACTTGCCAGCGCCGATCTTGGCGCTGCTGCGCCAGAGGTAATCGCCGGTCAGGTTGATGTGTTCCCAGCCCAGCGGAGACAAGTACTGCAACAGGGTGTCATCGACGGTCTGGCCGTGGCCACGTAAGGCGTTCACGGCCCGTTCCAGATAGACCGTGTTCCACAGCACGATGGCTGCCGTCACCAGATTGAGGCCACTGGCCCGGTAGCGCTGCTGCTCGAAAATGCGGTCGCGGATTTCGCCCAGGCGGTTGAAGAACACAGCGCGAGCCAGCGCGTTGCGGGCTTCGCCCTTGTTCAATCCGGCATGCACGCGGCGGCGCAGCTCGACGCTTTGCAGCCAGTCCAGAATGAATAGCGTGCGCTCGATGCGGCCCAACTCGCGCAAGGCGACGGCCAGGCCGTTCTGGCGCGGGTAGCTACCGAGCTTCCTGAGCATCAGGGATGCCGTCACCGTGCCTTGCTTGATTGACGTGGCCAACCGCAGGATTTCATGCCAATGGGCGCGGACGTGCTTGATATTGAGCGTGCCGCCGATCATCGGTTTCAGTGCGTCATAGACGGCATCGCCCTTCGGAATGTAGAGCTTAGTGTCGCCGAGGTCGCGGATGCGCGGCGCGAAGCGGAATCCAAGCAGGTGCATCAGGGCGAAGACGTGATCGGTGAAGCCCGCCGTGTCGGTGTAGTGCTCTTCGATCCGTAGGTCGGATTCGTGGTACAGCAGGCCGTCGAGCACGTAGGTCGAATCGCGCACGCCGACGTTCACAACCTTGGTGTGGAATGGCGTGTACTGGTCGGAGATGTGGGTGTAGAACGTCCGCCCTGGGCTGCTGCCGTATTTCGGGTTGATGTGGCCGGTACTCTCGGCCTTGCTGCCGGTGCGGAAGTTCTGGCCGTCCGACGATGACGTGGTGCCATCGCCCCAGTATCCTGCGAAGGGATGCCGGAATTGCGCGTTGACCAGATCGGCCAGCGCCGCCCCGTAGGTTTCGTCGCGGATGTGCCAGGCTTGCAGCCAGGCGAGCTTGGCGTAAGTCGTTCCAGGGCACGACTCGGCCATTTTGGTCAGGCCCAGGTTGATCGCGTCGGCAAGGATCGTGGTCAGCAGTAGATTCTTGTCCTTGGCCAGATCGCCCGATTTCAGGTGCGCGAAGTGCCGGGTGAATCCCGTCCACTCATCGACTTCCAGCAGCAGTTCGGTGATCTTGACGTGCGGCAGGATCATCGCGGTCTGGTCGATGAGCGCCTGCGCGGTGTCGGGCACCGCCGCATCGAGTGGCGTGATCTTCAGACCCGACTCCGTGATGATGGCATCCGGCAGAGCGTTGGCCAGCGCCATGCGGTTGACGGTGGTGAGCTGCGTTTCCAGCAGCGTCAGCCGGTCATGCAGGTACTGGTCGCAATCGCTGGCCTGTTTGAGGCTGGCGAACTTTGCGGGCGGCACCAGGTAGTCCTCGAAGTCCTTGAACTGGCGCGATCCCTGCACCCACACGTCGCCGGAGCGCAGCGCGTTCTTGAGTTCGGAGAGCGCGCACAGTTCGTAGTAACGCCGGTCGATGCCGGTGTCGGTTATGACCAGTTTCTGCCAGCGCGGCTTGATGAACTCGGTCGGCGCATCGGCGGGCACCTTGCGAGCGTTGTCGCTGTTCATGCCGCGCAGTACCTCGATGGCGTCGAGCACGTCCTTGGCGGCAGGCGCGGCCCGCAGCTTGAGCACGGCGAGGAATTCCGGCGCGTAGCGGCGCAGCGTGGCGTAGCTCTCGCCAATGCGATGCAGGAAATCGAAGTCCTCGGGCTGCGCGAGCTTCTGCGCCTCGGTGACGCTTTCGGCAAAGGCATCCCAGGACATGACGGCCTCAATGGCGGCGAACGGATCGCGGCCAGCCTGCTTGGCTTCGATCAATGCTTGGCCGATGCGGCCGAACAGCCGCACCTTGGCGTTGATCGCCTTGCCGGACGCCTGGAACTGCTGCTGATGCTTGTTCTTGGCGGCATTGAACAGCTTGCCCAGGATGCGGTCGTGCAAGTCGATGATTTCGTCGGTGACGGTGGCCATGCCCTCGATGGCGAGCGCTACCAGGGTCGCGTAGCGCCGCTGTGGCTCGAACTTGGCCAGGTCGGCGGGCGTCATCTGGCCACCCTCGCGGGCGATCTTGAGCAGCCGGTTCTGGTGAACCAGCCGCTCGATGCCCAATGGCAAGTCGAGTGCCTGCCACGCCTTGAGGCGTTCGATGTGCTCCAGCATGTGCCGCGAGTTTGGCTTGGCAGGCGACTGGCGCAGCCAGGCCAGCCAAGTCGTCTTGCCGTTGTCGCTGCGCTTGAGCAGGTCGTCAAGGCGACGGCGATGCACGTCCGACAGCGGTTCGACTAGGGCATCGTAGATGCGCCGGTTGGCGCGGGTGATCGCTTCGGCGCTCGCCCGCTCGACGGCGTTGATGGCGGGCAGAATGATCGACTGCCGCCGCAGATGCTCGATCAAGGCACTGACCAGCACGATGCCCTTGTCGGTTTGCATGGCCAGCTCGGACAGCGTGTGGACGGCCTGCCGGTAGTGGCTCATGGTGAACGGCTGGAAGCCGAATACCGTTTGCAACTCGACCAGGTGCTCGCGCCGGGTCTGCTCCCGCTGTCCGTACTCGCCCCAGCTTTCGCTGCTGACCTTGAGCTGGTCGGCGACCAATTTCAGCAAAGGCGGAAACGGTGGCTCATCGACGCCAAGGATGAGGCCGGGAAAGCGCAGGTAGCAGAGCTGCACGGCAAAGCCCAGGCGGTTGGCCGGGCCACGCCGCTGCCGGATGATGGACAAGTCGGTGTCGCTGAACGTGTAGTGACGGATCAATTCGTCCTTGGTGTCCGGCAATGCCAGCAGGCTTTCCCGCTCGGCGGCGGACAGGATGGAACGACGCGGCATAGTCTCTATTGATCCAATCTCAAGTATTGATACAGAGTCTCCCGGCTCACACCAAACTCACGGGCCAGCTTCGCTTTTTGTTCACCGGCGGCGGCACGCTGCTGTAGGTCGGCTACCTGTTCGGGCGACAGCGCTTTCTTGCGGCCCCGGTAGGCTCCGCGCTGTTTGGCGAGCGCGATGCCTTCCCGCTGCCGCTCGCGGATCAAGGCCCGCTCGAATTCGGCGAACGCCCCCATGACCGACAGCATCAGGTTCGCCATCGGCGAATCCTCGCCGGTGAAGGTCAGGCTTTCCTTGACGAACTCGATGCGCACGCCGCGCTTGGTCAGCTTTTGTACAAGGCGACGCAAGTCATCGAGGTTGCGCGCCAAGCGATCCATGCTGTGAACCACCACGGTGTCGCCTTCGCGCGCGAAGGCCAGCAGCGAATCAAACTCGGGCCGCTGCGTGTCCTTGCCCGACGCCTTGTCGGTAAACACCTTGCCGACTTCGACATGCTCCAGTTGCCGTTCCGGGTTCTGGTCGAAGCTGCTGACCCGGACGTAGCCGATGCGTTGACCCTGCAAGATGCCTCCCAATACGAAAGTGTCAAGAAAAAATCTATGACCTTTCGCCGTATGTGTCAAGAAATATAAATACCAACTCTATTCTGACGATATTGGGTGACTCTTCCTGACATCAGGATAGGGTATAGCCTAGCCTGACTACTTCTGAGCTGCATGGACTGGGGTGGTCGCCGGAAAGAGGATGGTGACGTCCAGGCCGGTTTGCTTCTCCTGATCTGAGAAGTCGAGGCGGATTTCCGCACCGATGCGTTTGGCAATCGTTTGGACAATGGACAGTCCCAGGCCCGAACCGATCTGCTCGCTGCCAAGCGTGCGGTAGAAGGGATCAAAAACCCGGTCCCGTTCGGCCAACGGGATGCCAGGCCCGTTGTCCTGAATGCGCAACTCGGCCTTCCCATCCAACACCCCCACCAAAAGATCGACCCTTCCCCCCTCTGGCGTGTAGCGGATGGCGTTATCGACCAGATTCTTAACCAAGGAGATCATGTCCAGTTCGCTTGCCCACACTTTCGCGTCTTGCATGCCTTCGACACCGATGTCGATGCGTTTGGCCTCGGCCAGCGGCATGAGGTCCTCCAGTACGCGGCGATAGATGCCCTGGACGGATACAGGCGACTTCGGCGAGTCGGTGGCCGACTGCGCCTTGGCCAAGGTCAGAAGTTGATCCAGCAGGCTCCGACCACGCTCGATTCCTTGGCGCAGCACCGTCAGCCGTTCGCGTGCTAGGCCGGACATCTCTGCTTCGGCCAGCCGTTCTGCTTGCAGCGAAAGGGCAGTCAGCGGCGAGCGCAGCTCATGCGCCGCATCCGCCACAAAGCGGCGCTGTGACTCCATCGACTGGTTGACACGGGCAAGCAGGCGATTGATCGCCACGGCGAACGGACGCACCTCGACCGGAAGGTGGCGGTCTTCGACGGGGTGCAGCTCCTGCTCGGCGCGCTGGTCGATTTCCTTGGAAAGTGCCGCGATGGGCCGGAACATCTTGCGCACCAGGTCGGCAACGATCAGCAGCAGCACTGGCACGAGGATCAGGAAGGGCATCACGGTACGCAGTGCGCCATCGCGGGCGATTTCATTGCGGAAGCCCGCTTCCTGGGCTACGGCGATGCGTTCGCCGGCAGCCGTGGTCTTGACCAGTACGCGGAACGACTCGCTACCGACCTCCAGCGTGTGCAACCCATCAGCCAGTGTCGTCGGCAGGGAAAGTGTGCCGCCTGTATCCACGCTGGCCTCTGATGGATTGGCCTCGCCCAAGCGCTGGACGATCACGCGCGATTCTTCATCGGCATCCTTGGGACGGGGATCGGTGGTCGGTGCGGCTGGCGACAGACGCTGACGATCCATGAGCTGCGCCACCTGGCGCAGTACATCGTCCTGTAGTTCGTGGGCTTCATCGAAGGCGGACAGGAACGAGAATACGCCCGCCACGATGGCCACCACGAGGATGGCCAGCGACAGGGTGAACGACAGCTTGAGCTGAACCGATTCGTTCAAGCGCCTTTTGAGACCATCCATCCGACCCCCCTGACGTTCTTGATGACCTCGCTACCCAGCTTGCGCCGCAGCGCGTGGATCAGATATTCGACGGCATTGCTCTCGACCTCTTCCCCCCAACCATAGATGCGATCCTCCAGCTCGCCGCGCGAGAGGATGGCACCCGGCCGAACCAGCAATGCTTGCAGCAGCGAGAATTCACGGTTGGACAGTTGCACCGAGGAGTCGCCGTTGACGCTGGCCTCTTTCGTGGCCGGGTCGAGCGACACCATGCCATTGCTGAGAACGGGCGTTGCGGAGCCGCCTTTGCGCCGCAAAACGGCGCGCATCCGGGCCAGCAGCTCCGCCATCTGGAAGGGCTTGGATACGTAGTCATCGGCCCCGCCGTCCAGGCCGCGCAGTCGGTCATCCAGACCATCGCGCGCCGTGATGATGAGCAGGGGAATCGGGTTGTTCTTGGCGCGGATGCTGGCCAGCACCTCCAATCCGTCCTTGCCGGGCAAGCCCAGATCGAGCAACACCAAGTCGTAGTGCTGGCAGCTCAACGTTGTGAGGGCGGTTGGCCCGTCCTTCACCCAATCGGCGGCGTAGGATGCATCCTTCAATGCACCCTGGATCGCCTCGCCGATCATGGGGTCGTCTTCGACCAGCAATACCCGCATTCCCCCTCCTTTCAATCGTTATTCAATGCGCCGTCCTGGCCGCCCGCTGCCTGAACAGCAGAATCGCGGTCAGCATGAAGGCCAACAGTGCGGCTGAAGCCGAATAGCGGCTCAGCGCCAGACCGCCCGCGCTCAGCGGCTTGTCCAGAAAGTCGCCGACCACGGCACCCAGCGGGCGGGTCAGGATGAACGCAGCCCAAAACAGCAGTGTGCGGGACACGCCCGTCCAGTAGTAGGCCGCCACCACCAAGGCGAGCAACCCGCTGAACACAACGGCCGCGCCGGTGTAGCCCAGGCCCGCCGTATCCGCCATCCAGTCACCCAGCGCCGTACCCAGCGTCTGGGAAAACATGATCGTCAGCCAGTAGAAGGCTTCTGCCTTGGGTGAGCTGACGGTGCTCACCGATACGGAGCCGAGGGTGCGATGCCAGACAAAGAGCGAGCCGAGCAACAAGGCCAGCAGCAAGCTCGAACCGCCAGCGTACCCGATTCCGAGCGAACGATCCGCAAAGTCGGCCAACGTCGTGCCGACCGTGGTGGTGGCTATGATGGTGGTCCAGTACAGGAAGGGATGGAAGCCCTTGGCCTTGACTTGCGCGACGACGGCAGCCAGGAAAATCACCGCAAAGATGCCTGTGCCAACCAGATAGCCCAGGTTCATTGACATCGAGACAGCATCGCCGCCGGTTTCGCCAAGCGTGGTGGCGGCAATCTTGATGAGCCAAAAGCCCAGCGTGACTTCGGGCACTTTGGCCAGCGCGTGTTCAGTGGATGTTTTCATGGGCGCGCTCGCGGGTCAGGCTTTGCCTTCGAGCGTGTCGAAGGCTTTCAGCAAGGCTCTCATTGCGGCCTTGCAGTCGGCTTGGTTTGGCGTATCGGCGCGCAGCGCCGACAACGCCTTGTCGATGGCCTTATCCAGCACATGCCAATCGTCGGCAGCGCGCGGTTTTAGTCCGGCCTCGGCCGAATCCCAAGAGACTTCCAAATCCTTGATGCGGGTCTTGCCTGCGGGTAGATCACCCTTGTCAACGATGGCGGCTACGTCGATGGCGATGCTGCGGAACGCGGACAGGTCACCCAGTTTGGAGGCTGTTTTACCCTGCGGTGCCGAGGTAGTCTGGGCCGTTGTAACAGGTGATGTGCTCGCGTTGCTCTGATCGGCTGGCTTGGAACAGCCGGCTGCCAGCGCGAGAAGTACAGCGGCCGACACGATGGCCACAGGACGAGCGATTGACTGCTTTATTGACATAATTTTTCCTTGAGAGTGGAAAGAGGTTTACTCGGCGGTTTGGGCAGAGCGGCTACCGTTCATGCCGATCTGTGCAACAGCCACGAGCATGACGATCACCGAGAGAAACAGGGCGCTGGTCCACATGGCTCCCATGCCGAGGCCGCCGTAGGTCTTGGCTTGCGTCAGCAGATCGCCCAACGCGGCACCGAAGGGACGGGTCAGGATGTAGCCAATCCAGAAGGTCAGCACGGCATTGCCGCCCATCCGCCAAGCGGCATAGGTGATGCCGATAAGCGCCCCGAACGCCGCCGCGCCCCAGGTGAAGCCCAGACCCAACGCCTCGGTTGCCAAATCGCCAGCAGCAGTACCTAGCGCAAACGTGCAGAGGATGGCGGCCCAATAGAACAGCTCGCGGCTGCGTGTCACGATGTCGTGGATGGACAAGGTGCGTTCGATCCGATGCCAGACGAAGAAGATCGCAGCAAGCGCCACGGCGAACACCGAAGTGCTGATGTACAGGCTGACGCCCAGGCCATCGGTCAGCAGGTCGGTGATCTGCGTGCCGACCACGCTGACCAGCACGACCGTCAGCCAGTAAATCCAGGGGGTGTAGCGGCGGGTGCGCAACTGCGTGAACAAGGCGGCTGCCAGCAAAGCGGCCATGACCGTGCGAGTTACGCCTTGCCCGAGACCCGCATTGACCGCCAGGAAATCGGCACCGGTCTCGCCCACTGTGGTGGACATGATCTTGATGATCCAAAACGACAGCGTGACTTCCGGGACTTTGTTGAGCCAGTCTGTGGAGCTGCTCGTGGGCAATTTGTTCATGGTGTTCTCCTGCCGAGGTAAAAGGGATTGCCGCCAGTCTGAACAGGCAGACTTAGCGCATCCATAGGCTCACTCGCGCACCCATCCCAGCGCGATCAGCCTGCCGAACAACAAGCAATGGATACGGGTCGCCAATCGGTAGATTGGCCCCAGATACCAGCGTGCTTCGTGTAACGTCAGCACGGCACTGAGCGCCGCGACCGCGATGGCACCAAGCATGTCCAGCGGAAAGTGAACCCCCAGGTAGATGCGTGACCAGGCGATGGGGAGGCCAAACAGCGCCAAAGTGACGCCAACCCTTCGCAGTCCTCGCTGTAGTAGAAAGCTAACGGCAACCGACCACCACAGCGTGAGGTGATCGCTGGGGAATGACGAGTCGGCAACATGGGGAATGAGCGTATGACCCAGCCCGATCATGAAAGGCCGGGGGTGCGACCAAGCCAGGCCGATGATTTGGTTGGTCAGCAGCCCAAGCAGGCCGGATGCGGTAGCGACAAGCAGGGCTTTGCGGGTGTTCGCATTGCCGCGCAGCCAGCCGATGCCGATCAGGATCGGAACGGCCCAGATGAGCCATTCCGCACAGAAGGTGGCCAGCGTCACCACCAGCGCGTTTGGGTGATCGGGTGCGTTGAGCCACAGGAAAAATGTTTGGTTGAGGTGTTCCATGAAGTCTCCGGGCCGGATCACGGCGTCACGCGCGATCCGGCCACACTGGCAGGCGGTCAGTCTTGCTTGTCGTGGTCGTCATCGTGATCCGCCTTGTCCTCGGCAGACGAGATGACGGTGCCCTTGTCGGCATCGACCCGGACATCGAAGACCTTGGCCCCGCTGACGACTTCCACGTCGTAGACCCAGCCTTGCTTCGAGTTTTCGTACTCGGCGCGCGATGCCTTGCCACTGGCGTGCTGCTCGGCAACGGTGACGGCCTGGGTGAGCGGAATCTTGGCCTTGGTGATCGCTAGGGCGTCGTTTTCCATGCCGCCCTTGGCGGCGTAGGCAACGGCGCCAGTCGTAGCAATGGCGATGGCCAGCAGGGAAAGTTTGGTGTAGCGGTACATGATGCTTCTCCAGAAGAGTGCAGGGATTTGCACGGTAGAGAAGTTACGCAGGCAGACTTAGCTGCTACTGAGCCGAGCCGTTGCTACATCGCCAAGGATGGCGAGTAAGGGCTTAGCGTGCTTTATTTTCCGTTTTCTGAGACGACCCCAGAATCGACTGAGAAGTCCAACTGCCGAGCAGATTTTTGCGAGTTGGCCGGATGTAGACACTGACTCTGCAGGACTCGGCAATGATGCAACTGTTCCGCTGTCGCCTGAACAACTAGATTGGTCCAACATCATATTCGTGATGGAAAAGACACATCGAAACAAGCTAGCCTCTAAATTTCAGCGCCACTTGAATGGTAAGCGCTTCATATGCTTGGATATACCTGATGAATATGAGTTCATGCAGCCAGAGTTGATTAAACTGCTCGAGGCAAAGGCTGGTAAATTTCTGCGCTAAGCACTGACAGAAACCGGTCAGTAGCGGATGGTCGACTAATGTGATTCACGATAGGGCTACGAGGCCCATAAGACACCCGAGTCGTCTTTAGATACCGAAGTTTCGACGGGTTCAAAAAAATCGCTAACCAATCCGCGATACAATGACTAAGGCGCGCTGCCCAATATCTATGCAGTATCCGTCGAAAAATTAGCTTGCTCGCTGCCCTATTTACGGGATTTCGCTGAATCTACCTAGGGGGGAAAGGCAGAGTTAATGTGAACTGACACCCGCTATTGGGTGAATTTCGCACATGAATGTGCCCCCCGTAGTGCTGCGCTAGGGCCTGAGATAAAGCCAATCCTAAGCCTACGCCGTCGATGTCACTGGCGCGCGCGTTACTTGCTCGGAAAAAGCGCTCGAATATAAAGGGAAGTTCTTCTTCCGGAATGCCTGGACCTTGATCGACGATGGCAATCTCTGCTCCTTGCTCAAGGGCAGTAATCCGAAGTGTGATACAACTACCGGGCGGCGAAAACTTCAGTGCGTTCTCGACTAGATTGCGTAGGACTAGCGCCATTGGGGCTGCCGCCGCATTGACGAACACCTCTGCATCGGCCTCCAGTAACAGTGCGACATTTTTATCTTGCGCCGAAGGCCCCCATTTATTTATCGCATCCTGTGCAAGTTGATTCAGCGACAGCGGCCCGATAACGCCTCGCTCTTGGCCACTATCAAGGCGAGCAAGTAGCAATAGTTCCTCTACCAGCATCGTCAATCTGCCGACTTCCTCTAAGCAGGAATGCAAGGTCACAACATAGTCATCTTGGTTGCGCGGGCGGCGTAGCGTCACCTCGATCTCTGTGCGCAGCCGCGAAAGGGGCGATCGCAATTCATGGGATGCATCTGCAGTGAAGCGGCGTTGCGATTCAAACGCTTTTTCGATCCGCACCAGCATTGCATTGAGGGTATCGACTAGGTGACCAAATTCATCATCGCCTCCCGGATGAGGTAGGCGATGGTGAAGGTTGGCATCACCTATGCTGCGTGCCTGTTCGACTATTTTCTCGATGGCGACAAATGCCTTGCGGGATAATCGGATACCTATCCAGCCAATCGCAGTCAGCAAAGCCAAGGCCATCAGGGCAAATAGGATGGTCGCCGAATATAGGATGCGGTTTACGTCATCCAAGGAGCCTGCGACCTGCACGCCGTAACGTTGACCACTGATCAGCGTCGGTACCGAGACCACCCGCAATGGCTCATCGCTGGCTTCAGGCAGGGTATCGAATACCGTTTCACCTGCGGCTAGTTGTGCAAGCAGCTGGGTAGTTACGGGGAGCTGGCCAGTGCCGAGATTATTACTGCGCGCAAGTACCTGCCCCTGTCCATCGATAATCTGCACTAGGCGATCAAGGCGCGTCAATGATGGCGGTGCCGATCCAGCGGGCGCCTCGTGGACGTGGATGCTAGTCTTGTCGAGATCCTTCAACATGCCAATCTCGGTCTCTGCAAGTGCCAGCAACGCAGCATCCAATTGTCCATTGACGTTACGTGATAGTTCCCACCAGCCTATGAAGGCGGCAGCGCTTACCGTCACAATTGTGGCGGCCAAATGGACCAGGATAAGGCGGCGACGCAAACTAAGCATTATGCTGCTCTGGTGGGGCGAGACAGAAGCCGTGTCCACGCACAGTTCTGATCAGACTCATTGGTCTTTCTGCATCGATCTTTCTCCGCAAATTTTTGACATGTACGTCTATTAGATTATCGATCGCTATCAGGTCTGCATGCCAGACCTGCTGCGCGAGCAGCTGGCGGCTGACCACATGGCCACAATGCCGTACCAGCAAATCAAGTATCGCGTATTCCTTAGGCGTGAGAACTAGTGCCGTTCCAGCTCGATGGACAGCATGGGTATGCGGATCGAGCGTCAGGTCCGCCACTTGCAGCAATGGTGGATGGGCACGATCTGAGCGACGCAATAGTGCCCGCACTCGTGCCAGCAGTTCCTCGAACACAAATGGCTTGGTTAGATAATCGTCAGCACCTGTATTCAGTCCCGTAATACGGTCGGCGACCGCATCGCGCGCCGTCAGCATCAGGATGGGCAGCATCTGGCCACGCTGGCGCCACGCTGCGCATAGTTCAATTCCATCCTGATCGGGTAGCATCCAATCGAGAATGATCGCATCTGGCTCATCTGCCAGCAATCCATTAGCCTGATTGGCCGTGTGAGCAAGGGTAACGCGGAAGCCCTCTTCCTCGAGTCCGCGTGCTAGCAGGCGCGCGGCCTTCTGATCATCTTCAACTACCAATATATGCATGTGGCACCTTTAACAACGTCACAAGTATATCAGTGCAGCGCGTACTCTTTCTCTGAAGAAGAATTCAGGATGCAGTGCAGCAAATTTCGCTATTATCCTGCCACGTCACTCACCCGCAAGGAAAATGCCATGGAACCTGAATCTCCATATTCCGTGCGCTGCGGCCGTCACAACGCCTCTGGTCCGGCATTCTAGCCACTACTCAGCCCAGCCAGCGCCGGTGCAGCAATTCGCAGCGCACCCACTATCTACATCATTAATCGCCTCGTGTGCCTCCAGCTGGGTCGCCGTGGTCATCTGCCGCCTAATGAAAGGCGGTTCATTCAGGAGTACCTTATGAATAGAATATTGACGCGCAAAAATCTCATCATCAGCCTTCTTGGCTTGGGGGCGTTTGGCTTCATCACTTGGAACCTACCAAGCTTGCGTGCCCAGGCTATACCAGCGAATACAGAGGCGGCTAGTGCGCTGATCCACGAAGGCGAGCTGCTACGCATTCCTGAAAACTCTCCACTGCGCCGCACACTGGCCGTTGCAGTACTCGCCGACCAATCTATCGCCACACCGTTGACGTTACCCGCTGTTGTCGAAGCTGATCCGGCACGTGTGAGCAAAGTCTTAACGCCCATGGCTGGTCGCATTGTTAGCCTCATGAAACAACTCGGCGATGAAGTCAAAGTTGGCGACGTCCTGTTCACGCTCGATTCGCCGGATTTCGCCTTAGCCAACGCCGACGCCGCCAAAGCGCAGGCAGCACTGCAATTGGCGAAGCGCAGCCTAGAGCGCCAGCGAGCTCTAGACAAGTCCGAACTAGCCGCCCAGCGGGAACTAGAGCAAGCACAAAACGACTTTGAACAGGCCAGCAGTGAGGCTGCACGTGCCAATGCGCGCCTGGCACAAACCGGTGCCAAGACTGCCGGCGCATTGGTAGGCGGACATCTTGCAGTCCGCGCCGCTATGCCTGGCCGCGTGATTGAGCTGTTTGCTGCTGCGGGGGGCTACTGGAATGATGCCAATGCGCCCCTGATGACGGTGGCCGATATTTCTAAAGTCTATATCAGTGCCAATGCGCAGGAAAAAGATCTTGCCCAACTGTTCGTAGGACAACAGGCAAGCATCAAACTCGATGCCTATCCCACACAGCAGAGTGGTCAGGTACGTTTTGTTGGCGAGATACTGGATGCTGACACGCGCACGGTCAAAGTGCGCATCCCCTTTGATAACCGCGATGGCCATCTTAAACCCGGCATGTTTGGCGAGGCGACACTGTTCGCTCGCGCGCATACAGGCATTCTGATACCCATGACAGCAGTCATCCAGAGTGGCTTTTCTAGCCGAGCGTTTGTCGAAACCAAACCGTGGCATTTTACTCCCCGGACACTGCAGCTAGGCGCTCAAGTCGGTGAGCAGGTAGAGGTACTGTCCGGTCTGAAAGCTGGTGATCGTATCGTTACCAAGGATGGAGTGCTGCTCAATGATTGAACGTCTCGTTACTCTATGCTTCAACCGGCGCGGCATCGTTGCGCTGATTTTCCTGCTTGTGGCGCTGTACGGCGCGTATAGCTGGACCCAGTTGCCGTTGGAGGCCTATCCGGATATTGCTGACGTCACCTCGCAAGTTGTTACGCAAGTCAATGGCCTGGCGGCCGAGGAAGTCGAACAGCAAATTACCATTCCGCTCGAACGCGAAATCATGGGCACGCCCGGCATGCATGTGATGCGCTCGAAGTCCACTTTTGGCCTTTCGCTCATTACAGTGGTGTTCCGGGATGGGGCCGAAGACTACTGGTCGCGCCAGCGCCTGCAGGAGCGTATTGCCAGCGTAACGCTGCCGTATGGCGCTCAGCCCGCGCTTGATCCGCTGACTTCGCCGATCGGTGAAATCTACCGCTACACGCTGGAATCGAAGACACGCGACTTGCGTGAACTTTCCGAACTCCAGCGCTGGAAAGTCGTACCTCGCTTGAAGCAGGTCGCTGGTGTCGTCGATGTGACCAATTTTGGTGGCATCACCACCCAGTTCTTGCTGGAATTCGATCCTGCCAAACTGTCCAAGTACAACCTGTCGCTCTCGCAGATCACTCAGGCCATCTCGGCAAATAACGCCAATGCTGGTGGTAGTGTGCTCACGCGCGGCGAACAGGGCTTGGTCGTGCGCGGCGTGGGACTGATTCATAACCTTGACGATTTGGGCAATATCGTCGTCGCGCAGAAGAACGGCGTTCCCGTGCTGGTCAAGGACCTGGGCAATGTCACACTGGGGCAGCAGGAGCGGCATGGTGTTCTGGGCAAGGATCAGGTGTCGGACACTGTATCGGGCATCGTGCTCCTGCTGAAAAACGAAAATCCGTCGCGCGTCATTGATGGCGTGCACGACGCCGTCAAGGACTTGAATGATCACTTGCTTCCCCACGACGTCAAAGTCGTGCCTTACATGGATCGTAGTGTGCTCGTCGATGCCACTGTCCATACGGTCGGCAAGACGCTGCTCGAAGGTGTGGTACTAGTCACCTTGGTATTGGTACTGTTTCTGGGCAGCCCGCGTGCAGCCTTGATTGCCGCGATCACGATTCCAGTTTCGCTAATGATTGCTTTCATCCTGATGCATCATTTCAAGATCCCAGCCAATCTCCTGTCGCTAGGCGCGATTGACTTCGGCATCATCGTCGACGGAGCCATTTTTGTGCTGGAGAGTATCCTGCGCAAGCGCGAAGAGCAGACCGAGGGACTGATGTCTGGCAAGGCTGCAATGAAGGCCACTTTGCAAGTGATGCGGCCAACCTTCTTCGGCATGCTGGTCATCATGATCGCCTATCTGCCCCTGTTCGCCTTCCAGCGTATCGAATACAAACTGTTTTCACCCATGGCATTTGCCGTCGGTTTTGCACTATTGGGCGCCCTGTTAATGACCATGATGCTGATTCCCGGTCTGGCGTTCTGGGCGTTTGAGAAGCCTCGTAAGATCTATCACAATCCCGTACTGGAATGGCTGATGCCGCGCTACGAGCGACTATTGCAGCAGCTGGTTGGCAAAGCGCGCTTGGTACTCGGTATGGCCGGCGCGACTCTGATCGCCGTGTTGTTGCTGGGCTCATCCATCGGCCGCGATTTCCTGCCAACGTTAGACGAGGGATCGATCTGGCTGCAGGTGACTTTGCCACCCGGCATATCGCTGACCAAGGCGACACAGATGGCGGACGCGCTGCGCGCCGCCACCTTGCAAGAACCGCAAGTGGCGCATGTCGTGACCCAGTTGGGGCGTAATGATGAAGGGACTGACCCCTTCACCCCATCGCACATCGAATGTGCGGTGACGCTACATCCCTATAGCGGTTGGCCATCGGGTATGAGCAAGCAAGATCTCATTGATAAGTTGGCAGCACGTTTCCGCAAGTTGCCGAGAACCGAGGTAGGTTTCTCGCAGCCCATGATAGACGGGGTGCTCGATAAACTGGCTGGTGCCCACAGCGATCTGGTCGTGAAGGTGTACGGCCAAGACTTCCATGAGACGCGCAAACTCGCTACGGCGATTGAAGCGCTGTTGCGTAAGGTACCCGGCGCGGAGGATGTCATCATCGATCAGGAACCACCGCTACCGCAGGTACGCATAGATGTGGATCGTGCGGCTGCCGCCCGCCTTGGTATTAATGTGGCTGACGTCATGGCATTGATACAGACCGGCATAGGTGGTAGCCCGGTCACGCAGGTGTATGTGGATGATCGCAGCTATGACGTGGCGGCACGCTTCAGCGGCAATACGCGCAATAACCCGCAGGCAATTGGTGATCTGGTACTGAATGCCGCTAATGGAGCACACGTGGCGCTGGCTCAAGTGGCCCGCATTCGACTGGCAGAGGGGGAGACCACCATCACACGCGAAATGAATCGCCGCCATCTGACAGTGCGCACCAATCTGCGAGGCCGCGATCTGTCGTCCTTCCTGACCGAAGCACAGTCACGTATCGAGCGCGAAGTTCCGTATGACCATACTCGCTACCAGATCACTTGGGGCGGGCAATTTGAAAACCAGCAGCGCGCTCAGGCGCGCCTGGCGGTTATCGTACCCGCCGTACTGGCGCTGATGTTCGTGATGCTCTTTGCTGAATTCGGCAATCTGCGCCAACCCGCGCTGATACTGCTGGCGGTGCCACTGTCATTGCTGGGAGGTCTAGTAGCGCTGGAACTACGGGGGATGACTTTCAATGTATCGTCAGCGGTCGGTTTTATTGCACTCTTTGGCGTTTCGGTACTGAACGCCGTCGTCATGCTGGCCAATCTGAATCGCTGGCGGCTGATCGCCCCAGACGACCTGCGCATGGCCGTCATCAATGGTGCACGCGAGCGGGTAAGGCCAGTGCTCACCACCGCAACGGTAGCGGCGCTGGGGCTGGTTCCCGCAGCGCTTGCTCATGGGCTTGGCAGTGACGTCCAGCGGCCATTGGCTACGGTGGTTGTCGGCGGTCTGATTACCGCAACAGTACTGACCCTGGTATTACTACCCGCGCTGTATTACTTAATTGAAGATCATTTTGCAAAACGGCAGCGTCCAGATGGCAAAGTAACGCTGGAAGCAGTAGAAGGAGACATAGCATGATCAACCGACCATACACTATCACTGGCATGCTGCTGGTCGCTAGCCTCAGCGGAGGATGTGCAGTTGGCCCCGACTTTGTCCGCCCCAGCACAGCTGTGATGAGCAGCTTTGTCACTGCACAGAAAAATGGCGACTCTAGACAGACACAGATAAATGGTGACTTCGAGCAAAACCTTCATGAAGGCAACGCCGTACCCACGGAATGGTGGACGTTATTCGGTTCCAGTGCGCTGAATGAACTGGTCGCTGCTGCACAGACCAAGAATCCGGACCTGCAGGCCGCAGAAGCCGCATTGCGCGTGGCGCAGGAAAATGCTGCCGCCCAGCGCGGAAGCTATTTACCAGCCGTTGATCTGCATGTGACTCCAGTACGTCAATCCGTGGCCCGGAACTTGGCTAGCCCGTTGAGTTCGAATGCATCGCTCTATACGCTACACACTGCCCAGCTCAGTATTAGCTATGCACCGGATATATTCGGTGCCACGCGCCGCCAAGTTGAAGCCACCGATGCAGAGAAAGAGGTTGTACGCTTTCAGTATGAAGCAGCCAGGCTAACGCTTACCGCAAACCTAGTCGTGGCGGCCATCAACGCAGCTGCGCTTCAGGCACAACTGGACAGCACAATTGCATTGGTTCACGATGCACGCCAGCAGCTTGCAGCGGTGCAGCGGCAATATGAATTAGGGCAGCTAGGAGCGGCTGAAGTGGCGGCACAGGAAACTGCCCTTGCGCAGACGGAAGCGACCCTTCCTCCGCTTGAAAAGCAGATCGCACAACAGCATCATCTGCTGGCCGTGCTAGCGGGCCGTTTTCCGAGCGATACGTCGCTACAGCACCTGACTTTTGACAGTCTGAGGCTGGTGAAAGACCTGCCGCTCAGCGTGCCCGCACACTTGGTCGAGCAGAGACCCGACATACGCGCTGCGGAAGCACAACTGCATGCTGCTAGTGCGCAAATCGGTATCGCCAAGGCGGCCCGATTGCCGAACATATCGCTGACTGCGGCATTAGGAAGTTCAGCATTGACGCCATCGACCCTGTTTAAATCGGGCACTGGCTTCTGGAGCATCGGCGCGGACCTTGTTCAGCCCTTGTACAAGGGCGGCACTTTGATGCATCAGCAGCGCGCTGCCGAGGCAGCATACGATCAGGCAGCAGCTCAGTACCAGGGAGTCGTTCTTACCGCCTTTCAGAACGTCGCTGACACTCTATGCGCACTCGAGGCCGATGCGAAAGCAGCTAGGATCGCATCGGCAGCAGAACGCGCGGCAAAAAAAAGCTTAATGATCAGCCGGCGGCAGTGGGAGTTGGGCATGGTGGCTTACCCTGCGGTCTTAATTGCGCAGCAGGCCTATCACCAAGCCGCTATCACGCTCATTCAGACACAGGCTGCACGCTATGCAGACACGGTGGCGCTCTTTCAGGCCCTTGGCGGTGGGCAGTTGTTGGCCACCCAATAAGAGCCAACTGAGATGGCCTATCTTTGTGTAGGGAGAATTTAATGAAAAAACAGGTTTTAGTAATACTCGCAGGGTTCGTAGTAACAGGCTGCGCGACGACGTACGACGTCGATCATTCTTATAAACAAGGGTGGCGCATAGCTGAAGTGCAGCAGATCGGAGGTGCCAATACACAATTCGGGAGCGCAGGCTTAGACTGCAGGGCTATGGGCACAGCACCGAAGAATAATGACTACGCCTATGTGCAGTTTGATTTTTCCCCGATTGCGGGCAAATACTTTTATCATGGGCCGACAGTACGACATGCTATCGTACCGTTGGCAAATGGTACCGGCGTCAAAGAAGGTAGCCATGTCCTCTTCAATATTCATGACTGCAAGCTTGCTCTAGCCGGCATCAGCAGTACTGCGACGACACCGCCACCGCTAGGCTGAAGATCACTGGCGAGCAGTGTCGTAACCCGAGGGAAAAATTGGACTCCCTTAAGCGTGGGGCGGGCGATGCGCAACTATCATCGGTCAGGCCATGTATTTTGTGAAGCAGCGTCGTGAGACTTTGGCAATTACAAAGTATGGTAAGGAAGCATGCACCTCGGCCTATTAGCTTGTGTTAGAGGACTGGGTGTTGTGACCCACATTGAGGGGATTATCATAAACTCGGAGAGTCATTCTTATCTTGAGCCGAGTAGCATTATTCTCCGAGTAAGGTACGAAGTTGAGTATCAAATTATCAAGTCAACTCGCTGCACCTATTGAACGAAGGACTATTCCTTGATTCTTTAATTTACAAGTAACAGGCAGTGATTCTTTAAAGAATTCACTCTCCGCAGCGTAAAGATTTGGTTTTTCCGATCTAGGTGAGAGTCTGCATTGGGGCGAAAGCCGCCTGTCAACGTACACCTCTGTAGCGACGGCTTAGCACACTCTACTTACCGGCCCATCAAATGGTGGTTTAGTATGCGAATCACTGGTGGGGTCTGGATGCTAAACGGTGGTGGGACACGATGCTAACCGGTGGCGGCTTCGATGCTAATACTCAGATTCAATTGGTCACTGGAGAGCAGCGCGAAAATTTGTGGTAAACGTGGAGAATCGAAAGCTGCTATTAGCGCATGGAAAAACTCAAAACCTTCTTGCCCACACCCTCAGTTATAGGCATCAAGAACCTTCAAGATGGCGAGAACATAGTCCGCCTGTGATTTAAAAACCATCATTCCCAATTCACTTGATAACTCTCGCTCTGTTGGTATCAAACCGGAATCAGTTGCCTAAACCGAATCGGAATCACTAGACGGCATTGGGCGAGAATGCTTGGCTGGTTTTCGTAGAGGAAAGCAATTGTGTCACCGGTTTCAACGCTTGCTTCCCTCTTGACCGCGGCCGGAAAGTGACACATTTACCGGCACGTCCAAGAAAGCAATTGTGTCAACTCGTAGCATCGGAAAGAAAATCCGTCAACTCGCAGCTTTGAAGATGCGGCAGCAGCGATAAGCTGCTGAAATCATGAGCAAAACCGCACGATTCCAATCGGCTGTTTGGCGCGCACGGCCTGCCGGCTCTCGCTGCATCGAGGCGTACAGATTGAAGCTGGGTTGGCGGCCACAAATGCGGTCCGGTGCATAGCGATCTGCTGGAAAACGCCTGTCGCATGTGCGGCGCCATGGCGCCCTACCGGCTCAATGTCGCCCTGCTCGACGCGCCTTACCGATGCGGAAACGGTGACCACCTATATGGCGCATCGCCGCCCGTTTCGCCACGGAACATGCGTTCATTCAACAAGAAGGCGCGCATCGCCATCACGCGGCTGCGATGGAGCTATTTTGCGTATTTCTGATCGTATCGATATGACGCTGACGATGCGAATCGGTGCCGATTTTCGGCGCCAAGGAAGTGACACATTTCCTTTCCTTGCATTCCAGTTGACACAATTACTTTCCAAATTCGGTAAGCCGTTGAAAATATTAAAGAATTTCAACTTTCCCGACTCTGAAAAGATGGATTGACACATTTACCGTCGCAAGAGTGACACTTTCGCTTTCCACTACGGCTGGGCCTGTGGCTAGCGCAGCGCACACCCAACCGGCCACTTAGTATGGTGTTCGCACTGGTGCTGCTGTATGTCGCGTGGCGCGTCTACCAGCGTGCCACGGCAGCAAGCGGCAACGGCGGCAATGCAGGCGTAGCCGCTAGCCAGACCGGCGCCGCCCCGCCATGCCGGCTGGACATCCAGCGCGGGAAGCTGAACTGGACTGCTCCCTGTGCCCGTGCGCTGGCCATGTCCGGACTGCTGGCCGGCGGACTGTCCGGCTTGCTGGGAGTAGGCGGCGGCTTCGTCATGGTGCCCGCCCTGCAGCGCTACACTGATCTGAACACCCAGTCTATTCTGTCCACTTCGCTCGCCGTGATCGCCCTCGTCTCATTTTCGGGTGTGGCAGCCAGCGCCGCCACCGGCCACCTGCAATGGGCCATCGCCCTGCCGTTTTCGGCTGGTGCACTGGCCGGTATGGGCAGCGGCCGTCTGCTGGCGGCGAGGCTGGCGGGGCCGGTACTGCAACAGGCGTTTGCGCTGGTATCGGCCTGCGTCGCACTGGCATTATTCGTGCGGGCACTGTGAATGCCGCGGCGCTGCCCGAGCGGGCAGCGCCCACCTGCCCCGGCTGAGGCTGGCTGTTTATAATAGCGGCATGAAACCTTCCCGCTATCGCCAGCACGCCGTCAGCTGCCTGCTACTGGCCACCACCCTCGCCGCCACTGTCTGTACCGCCACCGGCCAGACTCCTTCGCCGACCACATCGGCACAGGACGAAACAGCCAGCATACGCCAGCATCACCTCAAGCGCCTGCACGAGCGCCTGAGTGTGGAACCGGCAGTATTGGAAAGCCACTGCCGCTACGAATCCGAAATCGCCACCGCGCCGCCACTGAACCGCGTGGCGCTGACCTTCGACGATGGCCCTACGACATCAGGCACCGCATACATACTGGAAGTGCTGAAGAAGTACAACATCCACGCTACTTTCTTCATGGTGGGCGAAAAGGCCAGCCAGTATCCCGAGCTGGTAGCGCAGGTACGCGCGGCAGGCCACGACGTGGTGGCCAACCATTCGTGGAGCCACCCCAACTTCCACGACATCGATGTGGCACGCCAGACAGGCGAAGTGCTGCGCGCCGACAGCCTGACCACGCCAGACCTGCCCAAGCTGTTCCGCTACCCGTATGGCAATTCGACCTGCGAAACCAATCAGCTGGTGCACCAGCATGGCTACCAGATCGTCGGCTGGCATGTGGATTCCTGCGACTGGGCGTTCGACAAGACCGGCGCTATCGATACGCGCGAGGCGATCTCCTGCGGCGTGCCGCGACAGTACCAGAACGATTATGTGGGCCATGTGCTGGCCGCGGTCCGCTCGCGTCGCGGCGGCATCATCCTGATGCATGAAATCCATCCGAATACGCTGAAAAAGCTCGACACCATAGTCGCCTCACTGCTGGCGGGCGGCTTCGAATTCGGCATGGTGACGGACAAGGACTTCCAGCCTTCGCTGCGCTAGGCCACCCCGCCATCGCATATTTCTGAGCCAGATCAAGTGGCCATCGCAGTGCCACCTGCTTCTGCGCAGCGCATGCCCCGGCATCAGCAAGAGCCAGCGGCTTCCCCTGATGCCCCATTTGCAGAAACTTCCAACATGAATAATAATGAGAACTATTATTATTCACATAAGCATTCCACCTATGCGTTTTACCGTACTAGCAAAGAAAATAGGCAAGGAAGCGGGGATGACTGCTGTGCTACTCGCCTTGGCCGCCTGCAGCGGTGGCTCCAGCACCAGTACTACATCGCCCAGCACTCCCGCCCCGGACCATACCATCGCCCTCAGCGAGACCGCCAAACTAGGCGAACTGATCTTCAAAGACACCAGCCTGTCTGCTTCGGGCGCGCAATCCTGCGCCAGCTGCCACGATCCGGCGGCGGCCCACGCCCCCAACAACAATCTGGCCGCACAATTCGGCGGCGCCAATGGCGATGTACAGGGCTTCCGCGCCGCGCCGTCGCTGCGCTATCTGAACCAGACCCCGGCCTTCTTCTTTGCCGCCGACGGCACGCCCACCGGCGGCTTCGATCGCGACGGCCGTGCCGCCAGTCTGGCCGAGCAAGGCGAGCGGCCCTTCCTTGCGCCGCACGAAATGGCGAACGACAGCAAACAGGACGTCATCAACAAGCTCCGCAAAACTGCCTATGTAGAACGCTTCCGCGCCCAGTTCGGCGCCGGCATACTGGATGACGCCGAGCAGGCCTTCGGCCGCATGACCCTCGCCTTGCAGGCTTACCAGAAAGAGGCGCCGGAGTTCCACCCATTCGATTCCAAGTACGACCTTTTCCTCGCTGGTAAAGTAAAACTCAGCGATCAGGAATTGCGCGGGCTGGCCCTGTTCAATAATCCCGCCAAGGGCAACTGCATTGCCTGCCACCCGAGCGCGCGTGGCGCCGATGGTGCGTCCCCGCTGTTCACCGATTTCACTTACGACAATCTGGGCGTGCCGCGCAATGTCAAACTGAAGGCAACCGCAAATCCAGCCTATTACGATCTGGGTCTGTGCGGACCGGACCGCACCGATCTGGTGGACAAGCGCAGCGATCTATGCGGCTCGTTCAAAGTGCCGACCCTGCGCAATGTGGCGACCCGTCAGGCCTTCTTCCATAACGGTGCGTTCGATAATCTGACCAGCGTGGTTAGCTTCTACGTACGGCGCGATACCAATCCGGAAGAATGGTATCCGCTTGCTGCCGATGGCCGGGTGCAGAAGTTCAATGACCTGCCCGAGCCATACCGCAAAAACGTCAACGTCAGCGAAGTCCCCTACAACCGCCAGCCCGGCATGGCGCCGGCCCTGTCACCGAGGGAAATCGACGATGTGGTGAAATTCCTCGGCACGCTCACTGACGGCTACAAGCTCAATCCTTAATTTACGAGACTACCAAATGAAAAAGAATCTGATCGCCTCCGCTATCGCCGCGACCCTGCTGGCGGCGCCATTTGCCGCCAGCGCCGGTGAAGCCGAACTGCTGGCCCGTATCGACAAAATGGCCGCCGAACTGGAACAGCTGAAGGCCGAGCTCAAAGCCAGCCAGCAGAAGACTGCCGTGATCGAACAGAAACAGCAGGAGCTGGCGAGCCTCGCCGCACCAGCTGTAGCGCCAGCGCCAGCCCCTACCCCATCTGCGCCCATTATGGCCAGCGGCCCCACCACCATCATCGGCGGCTATGGCGAAATCAATTACAACCGCCCCAGCAAGAATGCCAGCGCCGCCCAGACCGATGTACGCCGCGCCGTGATCGGCATCGAACACCGCTTCGATGAAAAAACCAAACTGGTTTCCGAGTTCGAATGGGAACATGCCATCGCCTCGGCCAGCGATAGCGGCGAAAGCGCGATCGAACAGCTCTACGTCGAGCGCCAGTTCGGCAACGGCCTGCGCGGAAAAGCCGGTCTGTTCCTGATCCCGGCCGGTTTGCTCAATACCAGCCACGAACCGACCGCCTACTACGGCGTGGAACGTAACTTCGTCGAGACAGCGATTATTCCTTCGACCTGGCGCGAAGCCGGTATCGGCCTTTCCGGCGATACCGCCGAAGGCCTGAGCTGGGATGCCGGCATCACCACCGGCTTTGATCTGGGCAAATGGGATGCGGCCAGCAGCGAAGGCCGCGAATCGCCGCTAGGCGCCATCCATCAGGAAGGCCAGCTGGCCAAATCGCGCGACCTGAGCGTGCATGGCGCGCTGAACTGGCGCGGCGTGCCCGGCCTGCTGCTGGGCGGCTCGCTGTTCAGCGGCAAGGTCGGCCACAAGACCGAAGGCTATACCGCCAACGATGCGCGCGTCACCGTCTATGACCTGCATGCCCGCTATACGCCGGGCTTGTGGGATCTGGCCGCAGTCTATGCGCGCGGCCAGATCAGCAACACGGCAGCGCTCAACCTCACGCTGGTGGGCAACCCTACCCCGGTGCCGAAAGCCTTCGCTGGCTGGTATCTGCAGGCGGCGTATCAGGCCTACAAAGCGGACGACTATGTACTGAGCCCGTTTGTCCGCTACGAGCAGTACAACACGGCCAAGAGCTATGAAGCGCTGCCGCAAGGTCTGGGCGTTGCGGCCCAGCCGGATGAAAAAGTCACGACGGTGGGCGCCAATCTGAAAGTGGGCGAAGGCGTGGTGCTGAAGGCTGACTATCAGAAGTTCAAGGAAGACAAGACGCGCGACCGTCTCAACTTCGGCGTAGGGTTCTCTTACTGATGCGCTACCGGCTCTGTCTTCCGCTGGCGGCAAGCCTGGCCTGTTTGCCCGCCTATGCGGTGCAATACCTGAGCGTCGAGCAGGTGCAGAAGCTGGCCTATCCTGATGCTACGGCTTACCGTACGCAGGATGTGGCCTTGTCGCTGGCGCAGATGCAGCAGGTGGAAAAGCTGGCCGGATTGCCGGCCCGCTCCGTCAACTGGCACGTCATCGGCGCGTACAACGGCGACAAGCTGCTCGGCTATCTGGTGCTCGACGACGTGATCGGCAAATTCGAGCTGATCTCCTATGCCGTCGCGCTCAATCCCGATGCCAGCATCCGTCAGGTGGAAATTCTGACCTACCGTGAAAGCCATGGCGGCGAAATCCGCCTGCCCGCATGGCGCCGCCAGTTCACCGGCAAGAGCGCCAGCACGGGCGGACTGACGCTAGGCGGCGGCATCGCCGGCATCAGCGGCGCCACCCTATCGGCCAGCCACCTCACCGATGGCGTACGGCGCATTGCAGCCATAGCCCAGGTCGTACTCAGACCATGATACGGCGCGCGCAGCCCTGGCTGGGCACCCTCGTCGAGATCACGGCCGATGGTGATCAGGCGGGACTGAATGCCGCCTTTGCCCAGATCGCGCAAGTACATGGGCTGATGAGCTTTCACGATCCTGCCAGCGATATTGCGCGCTTTAACCGGGCAGCAGCGGGCACACGGCTGGAACTGCACAGCCATACCATGCAGGTGCTGCAGCTGGCCGAGCAGCTCAGGCTGGCGACGGACGGCATCTTCAACATCGCCTGCGCGCCCCGGCTGGTGGAAAACGGCCTACTGCCCGCGCCCGCCGTCGAGACGGTTATCTACCAGCCCGGACAGGCAATGATGCAATGGGACGCCGACGGTTCGCTGTGCAAACTGGCCAGCGGCTGGATCGATGTGGGCGGCATCGCCAAAGGCTATGCGGTCGATCTGGCCGTTGCGGCTTTGCAGCAGGCTGGCGCGCAGGCGGGCTGCGTCAACGCGGGCGGCGATCTGCGTGTGTTCGGCCAGCGCGACTGGCCCGTCAGCCTGCGCCATCCCCAGCAACCACAGCGCCTGCTGCCAGCCGTGCAGCTGCGGGCGGAAGCGATGGCCACATCGGCTACCTATTTTTCGCGCCGCATGCAGCACGGCCAGCAGGTCAGTGCACTATGGGATGGCCGCGACGGCCGCAGCATCCGCTCCACCCGCAGCATCTCCGTCCGCGCGCCCAGCTGCGTGCTGGCCGATGCGCTGACCAAAGTCGTGATGGCCAGTGCCGACCCGCACCATCCGGCCCTGACGCAATGGCAGGCCACAGCCCTTATAATCTAGCCATGCATACCCATCACCATCGTCCCCATATCAACTTGCGGCTGGAACGCTGGCACCGCCGTTCTATTTATGCCAGTCTGCTACTGCTGCTTTCGAGCGGCGGTGTCTGGCTGATTGTGCGCTACTTCATGCGGCCGGGCAGCCAGTTCGGCGCTTCCATTCACCCGCTGGAACCATGGGCGATGCGCTTTCATGGCGGCGCAGCGATGCTGGGACTGTTCTTCCTCGGCAGTCTGATGAATGCGCACATCCGCCGCGCCATCAAGGCCGGACGCAATCTGGCCAGCGGCCTCAGCTTGCTCAGCCTGCTGGCCGTACTGGTCGTCAGCGGCTTTGGCCTCTACTATCTGGCCGATGAAGAAAGCCGCAACCTCTGGTCATTAACGCACTGGATCATCGGCCTCGCTGCGGCGCTCGTATTTATCCTCCACCTGCTCATCGGGCAACGACAGCGCGGCTGACTTAGCGCGCCGCATCAAGCCAGCATCAGCTTGCTGATTACTTACCGATTTGTTTGCTCACGGCGTTTTCCTGCTGATTGAGCGCCTTCTGCTCTGCCTTGGTGCTGTGGCCACCGTCATGGCGCGCCATCATCCGTTCTTCCTTGCGTATTGCTCGGTCTTCCTGATGTAGGGTTGCTGCCTCGGCCTTGCTCATTTCACCGCTTTGCACTTTTTCATGTATGCGCAGGTTCTGCTTGGCCAGACGGGTATTCACCTGTTCCTGACGCGGATGGTCTTTCTGCCATGCAGTGTCATTATCGGCAGCGTAGCTACTGCCTACGGCGCCGGCGAACAAGGCAATTACGCTAGCTACGATAGCGGTGCTGGAAATACGTTGATGGCCATGCATATTCATACTCCTTGAAAAAAGATCGGTGATGACGGAACCCGTAGCTGATTAACGGGCACAGGCAGGTTCCGGTCGACATGCGTTCTGCATCAGATGTAAGCAATTGCAAGCAAAAAATATTACCCGCTGCTGAACACCGCCCATCCGCACTGCAAGCTATCTCTTCCCGGACTCCCCAAGCGCCTGGCTGCCTGCCCACCAGAGCTTGACGACCTCAATCTATGACTAGAACTAATCATTTCATGAGATAAATTCACTTTTTTTAATCGATGGCTTGAAATAATATCTGTCATCCGCAACAACCGTATGGCGCTGGCCGGAAATATGCCTGCTTTAAGCGGAGCTTATTGAACGGCGGCGCTACCCACGACATTAAGGCATCGAATCATCATGAGTCACGAGTTCACATTTTCCATCAAAACGACCAGTTTCGATGAAGACTATCGGCCTGCCGAAAACACCCGAATTACCACCAATTTTGCCAATCTGGCCAGAGGAATAAGCCGGCAGGAAAACCTGCGCAACACCCTGCGCATGATAGATAACCGCTTCAACTCACTGGCGCACCGGGATAATCCCCATCGTGATCGCTTCAACGTCAAGCTCGAAATTATTTCCGTAGCAATGAACATGCACGGCCAAGCTGACGCAACGGCTCTGCCGATAATTGAAATATTGAAGGCCAATATATTCGACCATAAAACCGGTGAAACGATCGAAGGCATCGTGGGGAATAACTTCTCGTCCTACGTGCGCGACTACGACTTTAGCGTCCTGCTGCTGGAACATGCAAAGAACCAGCGCGAGTTCAGCACGCCAGATAATTTTGGCGATCTGCATGGCAAGCTATTCCAACACTTCGTCAACTCGGACACCTATCGACAGCACTTCAAAAAACCGCCGGTTATCTGCCTGAGCGTCTCCAGTACCAAAGTCTATCGGCAGACTGAAAACTGTCATCCGGTGTTAGGCATCGAATATCTACAGGATGAGTATTCTCTCACCGACGACTATTTCAAAAAAATGGGCATGACGGTCCGCTACTTCATGCCCGCCAATAGCAGCGCGCCGCTGGCGTTCTATTTCTTTGGTGATCTGCTCGCTGATTACACCGATCTTGAGTTGATCAGCACCATCAGCACCATGGACAGTTTCCAGAAGATCTATCGTCCCGAGATCTACAACGCCAATTCCGCCGCCGGAAAATTCTATAAACCCAGCCTGCAGCATCAGGACTATTCATTGACCCGCATAGTCTATGACAGGGAAGAACGTAGCCGGCTCGCTGTCGAGCAAGGCAGGTTCGCTGAAGAGCACTTCATCAAACCCTATCAGGCCATGCTCGAACAATGGTCTGCCAATTACGCGCTGTGAGCACAAAAAAACCAAGGTTATATACAGTGAAAAAATTACTCCCTACTTCAACTGCCGGCAGCCTGCCTAAACCCTCATGGCTGGCAGAACCCGAAAAACTCTGGTCGCCATGGAAGCTGCAAGGCGAAGCGCTGATCGAGGCCAAACAGGACGCCTTGCGCCTGTCTCTGCAGGAGCAGCAACATGCAGGCATCGATATCGTCAGCGACGGCGAGCAGACCCGCCAGCACTTTGTGACGACCTTTATCGAACATCTGGAAGGCGTAGATTTCGCCAAGCGCGAAACTGTCCGCATCCGCCAGCGCTACGATGCCAGCGTGCCCACGGTGGTAGGCGCAGTGTCGCGCCCCAAACCGGTGTTTGTCGACGATGCCCGTTTCTTACGCCAGCAAACCGGACAGCCTATCAAATGGGCCCTGCCCGGCCCGATGACCATGATAGACACGCTGTTTGATAATCACTACAAAAGCCGCGAGAAACTGGCCTGGGAATTCGCCAAGATTCTCAATCAGGAAGCCCGGGAACTGGAAGCCGCCGGCGTGGACATCATCCAGTTCGATGAACCTGCGTTTAATGTGTTCTTCGACGAAGTCAATGACTGGGGCGTGGCCACGCTGGAAAAAGCCATCGAAGGGCTGAAATGCGAAACCGCCGTGCATATCTGCTATGGCTACGGCATACAAGCCAATACCGACTGGAAGAAAACACTGGGCTCGGAGTGGCGCCAGTATGAGCAGGCTTTCCCCAAGCTGCAGCAGTCCGGCATCGACATCGTTTCACTGGAGTGCCACAACGCCAGAGTCCCCATGGACCTGATAGAACTCATCCGTGGTAAAAAAGTGATGGTGGGTGCCATCGATGTGGCCAGCAATGCCATAGAAACGCCCGAAGAAGTGGCCAGCACCCTGCGCAAAGCCCTGCAGTTTGTCGATGCCGACAAGCTCTACCCCTCGACCAATTGCGGCATGGCGCCGCTGGCACGTCAGGTAGCCCGCGGCAAGCTGCACGCCTTGAGTGCGGGGGCAGAAATCATCCGGCAGGAACTGGCGCATCCGTAATAACCTCCTGCATCAAGCGGCGCAGGGAGACGCCTATCCCCTGCGCTTTTTACAACATCGTGCACTACGCACTATTTAGCATCTGCCATGTCACTATCCAGTACCGCCATCGAGCCCCTGCGCTTGCGCGAGGCGCTCGGGCATTACGCTTCCGGTATCACAGTCATTACATCGCTCGTTAATGACGAGCTGATAGGCTTTACCTGCCAGTCTTTCTATAGCGTCTCGATGAGTCCACCCCTGATCTCGTTTAGCGTCATGGCCGGCTCGGGCAGCTATCCCAGGATACGTCAGGCAGGCCGCTTCGCCGTGAATATTCTGTCGGAAGAACAAATCCATATTTCCAACCAGTTTGCCCAGCGCGGCGCGGACAAATGGCGCGAAATCACCTGGGAGAAATCGCCGCTGGGCAATCCCGTTCTTGCAGGTAGCCTGCACTGGCTCGATTGCGAGATTTATGCGGAACATGCTGCCGGCGATCATCTGATCGTACTGGGCGAAGTGCTGGCATTAAAACTGCAGGAACAGGTAGCTGCCCAGCCGCTGCTGTATTACAAGGGACAGTATCGCAACATCGCTGCCTGACGCTTTATGTCATGTCCATGCGGCCAGCCGCACGGGCACAGTAGAATGGCGTCTTCCCCCCAAAATTGAATACATTATGCTGGAACGTATCCATCTAGCCACCTTGCTGGAAGTCGAAAAACAAGGCTCGCTCACTGCTGCCGCCGAGGTGCTCCATCTGACACAATCAGCGCTCAGCCACAGCATGAAGAAGCTGGAGCAGCAAGTGGGCACCGATCTCTGGTTGCGCGAAGGCCGCTCCTTGCGGCTCACCCAGGCGGGCCAGTATCTGTACACCGTGGCGCAAAGGCTGATTCCGCAACTGGATCTGGCAGAACAGCGCCTGCAACAGTTTGCTCAGGGCGAACGCGGCACGCTGCGCATAGGCATGGAGTGTCACCCATGCTATCAGTGGCTGTTGAAAATTGTTTCCGGCTATCTTGCGGCCTGGCCGCTGGTAGATGTGGACGTCAAGCAGAAATTCCAGTTTGGCGGCATCGGCGCCCTGCTAGGCTTCGAAATCGACCTGCTGGTGACGCCTGATCCGCTGCTCAAGCCGGGCCTGCGCTTCGAACCCGTGTTCGACTACGAACAGGTCCTGGTGGTACATAAAGACCATCCATGGGCCGTACAGGACGAAGTACTGCCGCAACAGCTGATGGAAGAAACGCTGATCACCTATCCGGTAGCGATAGAGCGGCTCGACATCTACAATATGTTCCTGCTGCCCGCCCGGGTCGCACCACGCAAGCACAAGACCATAGAAACGACCGACATCATGCTGCAAATGGTCGCCAGCGGCCGTGGCGTGACCGCGCTGCCCAAATGGCTGGTGACGGACTATGCCCCGCATCTGGAATTAAAGACCTTGCGTCTGGGCCCGGCAGGCATCCAGAAACATATCTATCTCGGTGCCCGCGAAGCTGACCACGACACCGACTATCTGCAAGCATTTATCGCCATGGCACGCAAGGCGGAAAGCTACACGGCATAGCGACTGCAGCGCTGGCAAGCTTGACGATACGGCGTCCGCACGCCATGCTAGCCGGCGCTAGTGCCCACACCCTTTAGGAAGCCCGAATGCTGCATCCCATACAATCCATCAGCGCCGTGCTGCGCCGCCTGTCCATCGACACCTACACCATCCTGTTGCTGCTGATGGTGCTGCTGGCGAGCTTATTCCCTGCCCATGGCGTGGCAAGCGTCGCGCTCGGCCAGCTCACCACATTCGCCATCGGCCTGCTGTTCTTCCTGCATGGCGCCAAACTGTCGCGCGAGGCGCTCGTTTCCGGGCTGACGCACTGGCGCCTGCACCTGCTGGTACTGGCCAGCACTTTCGTGATGTTCCCCCTGCTGGGACTGGCACTGAAGCCCGTCGCACTGGCCGTACTCACGCCCGAACTCTACCTCGGTATTTTATTTCTCTGCACGCTGCCCTCCACTGTCCAGTCATCGATAGCCTTTACAGCCATGGCACGCGGCAACCTGGCAGCTGCCGTGTGTAGCGCTTCGGCCTCTAACTTTGTCGGCATCTTTCTGACTCCGCTACTGGTGAGCTTGCTGGTAGTGCGCGGCGCAGCGGGCGGTTCACCCATCGATGCAATCGTATCTATCGTCGTACAACTGTTGCTGCCCTTCCTGTCTGGCCAGCTGCTGCGTCCGCGCATCGGTGCCTGGGTAGACCGGCACAAGCCCATGCTGCGCTGGATCGATCAGGGATCCATCCTGCTGGTGGTGTACACCGCATTCAGCGCCTCGGTAATCGAGGGACTGTGGCAGAAACTGCCAGCCCCTGCGCTGGCCAGTCTGGCGGTGGTGTGCTGCGTCATGCTGGCCATCGCGCTACTGCTGGGCACATTCATCAGTCGCAAACTGGGCTTTTCCAGACAGGACCAGATCGTGATCATCTTTTGCGGTTCCAAGAAGAGCCTGGCGAGCGGCGTACCGATGGCCAAGGTCCTCTTCCCGCACGGTGCACTGGGTATGATCATACTGCCGCTGATGCTGTTCCATCAGATCCAGCTGATGGTGTGCGCGATTCTGGCGCAACGCTATGCAAGTCAGGCTGAGCAGTAGGAGTTCCGGGCAGGCGTACGCTAGCCGCTCTCAGTTCCCAGGCAGCCCAGCAGCGATGGAATGAAATCCCCCCATTACATTTCCTACCGGCCTATATGCTGGACTGGCGCGTAAGGGCAAAACCTGTGGCGAGTCATCTTGTCATCGGTTTGTAATGATTGCGTCATCGCTTAGTCCTGGACGGATACGCATAATGGACTCCCCCATCACAATCTGGAGTCTAATATGCGTTACCTTGCAACGACTGTCCTCGCGCTTGGCCTGAGCGTTCCGGCCTTTGCCGTCGAACCAGTGAAAAACATCGTGCTGGTGCACGGCCAATTCGCCGATGCCTCCGGTTGGCGCGCCGTCTACGACATCCTGAGCAAAGACGGCTACAACGTCAGCATGGTGCAGCATCCCATGACTTCGCTGGAGGAAGACGTCGCCGCCACCACGCGCGTACTGCAAGCCTTGCAGGGTCCCGCTATTCTGGTGGGGCACAGCTACGGCGGCGCCGTGATCACCCAGGCCGGCAATGCCCCGCAAGTAGCGGGGCTGGTATATATTGCGGCGCATGCTCCGGACGCCGGCGAATCGACGGCCATCAACAAGAACAAGCTGCCGGGTCAAATCCGCACGCAGACGACGCCGGACGGCTATGTCTTCGTCCAAGCTGCCCACTTTCAGGAAGATTTCGCGGCTGACCTGCCCAAGGCCGACGCCGAGTTTATGGCGCGCTCGCAGATGCCGCCCAATGCCAGAGTCAACACCACGCTGATCACCAATCCGGCATGGCGCAACAAACCAAGCTGGTACATGGTGGCAAAGGATGACCGCGCTATCAACCCGGAACTGGAACGCATGTATGCGGCACGTGCCAAGGCCACCACAGTGGAAGTGAGCGGCAGCCACGCCATCTATATCTCCCGCGCCCGGGAAGTGGCGGCGATGATCGAGGAGGCCGCGACCAAACTGGGCAAGTAATCAGTGTTATGCTCGCGCAAGGAATAACAGCAGAGGTATGGAGAGCATGAGAATCCTGGTGATTGAAGACGAGATCAAGAGCGCCGAGTATCTCCAGAATGGCCTGACCGAATCGGGCTATGTCGTCGACGTGGCGTGCAATGGCCGCGACGGCCTATATATGGCCAGCGAGTTCAAGTACGACCTGATCCTGCTGGACGTGATGATGCCGGAGATGGATGGCTGGGAAGTGATGCGCCACCTACGCGGCAAGGAGACTCCCGTGCTATTCCTCACCGCGCGCGGCACGCTGGAAGACCGCCTGAAAGGCCTGGATCTGGGCACCGACGATTATCTCGTCAAGCCCTTTTCCTTCGCCGAACTGCTGGCACGCATCCGCGTAGCGCTGCGCCGCGGACGCCTACTCAAGCAGGAAGATGTCGTAGAGGAAAGCAATTGTGTCACCGGTTTCAACGCTTGCTTCCCTCTTGACCGCGGCCGGAAAGTGACACATTTACCGGCACGTCCAAGAAAGCAATTGTGTCAACTCGTAGCATCGGAAAGAAAATCCGTCAACTCGCAGCTTTGAAGATGCGGCAGCAGCGATAAGCTGCTGAAATCATGAGCAAAACCGCACGATTCCAATCGGCTGTTCCGCGCGCAAGGCCTGCCGGCTCTCGCATCATCGAGGCGTACAGCCTGAAGCTGGGCCGGCGCCTGCAGTGCTTTGGCGAAGCCGTTTTTGAACAGTGGATACGTCTCGAAGTTGATCCAACAATCCAGACATTTTGCGAACGCCCGCTCGACTTGAATTTCGCGGATGAGGTACTACAAGTCGACTTCTGGGTACGTCAGGGCGACCGCGAAACGTTGCTCGTCATGGACGATGCCTGCGAGGCGCGCAGCACGATAATCGATGGCGTCGAAATGGCGGTCCGCATCGTACCGCCCGCCGAACTTTTGGCGAGCAAAATGTGGACCGACAACTGGCAGCGCATGCTGGTGGCAATCACCTGCTCTCGAAAAGATATCCCCCCCTCGCTCCAACAATCGATCCTGAAATTTGTAGCCGAGCCGATGCAGCTTTCCCGCATCGAGCAGGAATTTTCCACCGGTGATCCAACGCCTGTGCGAGCAGCCATCTTTTGCTTACTCCATGCTGGAAAACTCCAGGCTCCGCAGCTGCACGCGGAAGAACTTTCGTTCTTGACTTCAATCCACCCGGTGAGGCCGCTATCATGAATCGTCAACGCAGAGACCTTCATGGCATCGACATCGGTATCTGGCCAGACGTTGATTTCAATGCCCTCTCCGATGCACAGCGCATCATTTTTTCCAAAAGACGGAGAGCAATTGAGCTGTATGCCGAAGGAGAGGCCATACGCCTGATTGAAGAGCGGACAGGCATCAACCGACACCAGCTCTATTTCCTGCTTGATCGTTGCCTGAAGATCGATGCGGATGGCCGAGTTGTTGGATTTCCGGCGCTACTCAAGTACCAACGCATTGCGCCATATACCCGCACTGCGCCGTTGGGAAGTGCTCACGCCGCCGCCAGCGGCGGCGGATTGGGCGGCGCCTTCGCGTTTCTGCTTGAACAGCATCCACCGCTGGCGCAATGGCTGACGCAAAAGATTCGCAAGCGCGCCGTCACGCTACACCAGGTCAGTACCGATGGCCCGCTCAAGACCAGGTTGAGTGGACTGGGCAAACTGCATGCCGGTTTTCTTACGCAGTGCAGGGCCGTCGGTATCACGGCCGCCGACTATCCCTTGGACACGGATCGCATGGGCATCCGATCATTGTCGGCCTACGTGACGGCGAAAATACTCACCAACTTCGGTGACGCGGCGCGCGCCGGCGGCGCCACGCATCTCAAGGGCATGCCCGGCGCCGCCGGCCGCGGCGCCGTTCGTCCCTACCAGGTGGTCGAATTCGACGGACACCGGCTCGATGTGCGCTTGAAGATAGTGATCCGCGACCCGCTTGGCTTCGAACAGGAATTCGAAATCGAGCGCATCTGGCTGCTGGTGATCATCGACGTATGCACCCGCGCGGTGCTGGGTTACCACCTGGTGCTGTCGCGCGAATACAGCCGCTACGATGTGATCAAGACGATCGAGCAGGCGCTGACTCCGCACCGGCCGCGCACGTTCACCCTGCCCGACGTCGGATATGGATCGGCGGGCGGCTTCCCATCCAGCAAACTGCCAGAGCTGGGGTACGCGATCTGGGAACGCATGCGGCTCGACAACGCCAAGGCGAACCTGGCCAGCGACACCATGACGGCATTGTGTGAATTCATCGGCTGCGCCGCCGACGCCGGCCCGCCACATCATCCCGACGATCGGCCCTATATCGAACGTTTCTTCGGCACGGTCGCCAGCACGCTCTCCTCCCGCCTGCCCGGCTACACGGGCTCGAATCCCAAAGATCTCCGCCGCGCACTGGCCGACCCGAAGGGCAACCTGCGCTTGTTCGTGTCGCTCGCCGAGATGGAGGAATTGATGGAGGCGTCGATCGCTGGTTACAACGCCACGCCGCACGATGGCTTGAACGGCCGCACGCCGCTGGAGGCGATGGAATACCTGGTGCGCGGCAAAGGACAGATGATCTGGTGGCTGCCCAAGGCGAAGCGCCGCACGATGTGCCTGATGCAGACGGCGCACCGTTGCCGGGTCCGCGGCTATCTGGCGCAAGGCACCAGGCCGCATATCAACCTGTTCCAGGTGCGCTACACAAGCGAGGTGTTGGCCGCCAGCGGTGCGCTGCTGGGCAGGGATCTGCGCGTCTATTACAACAGTGACGACTTGCGCAGCGTGCGCGCCTTTCTCTCAGACGGATCCGAGCTCGGCATACTCAAGGCGCAGGGTGCGTGGGGTGAAATCAGGCACGACCTGAAGCTGCGCCGCGAGATCATGAAACTGCGCGCCAAGAAGCGGATGGCATTCACGGTCACGCAGGAATTCATCAACCGCTTCGTCGAAGAAAAACGGAAGAAGGCAAAGCACAGCCGGCGCGCTGCCAGCGATCTGGAAAGAACGATGCGCGCTCTGGCCAATGCGCCAACGACCAACACACCGCCAGGGCCGCCAAAGTCCGGGCCGGTGGCGCCGGCCGCCGCGCCGCCGGCGACAACAGATTCGGCACTCCCGGCACAGACTCCCCAGAAAATCGAGCCGCTAAAGCTCACGATCCCTTCCGGCTTCACGACAGTCATCTAAACGATTCTTTCGCCAAGGAGAAGTCTGATGTCTTTGAAACTGCCCCGGCCCATCGCCCCCGATCTGCATCCCATCGCCACCGGCAACTACCGCATCGCCACACCGGCCATCCAGGAACTGCACGAGCTCGTCATGCGCTGTCTACGCTACCGGACCACCGGTGCGCTCATCCACGGTGCCTCGCGCATCGGCAAGACCCGCGCCATCGAATATGTGCGGCTGCTGCTGGCAGAGACCCATCCCAAGATCACCACCTACCACGCCCAGGCTGAACACAAGCCGCGCCATGCCGAAGGCTCCTTCTTCTCGAATCTGCTGGAAGCCGTGGGCTACCCCGATCCGGACCACGGATCGAATCCGACCAAGCGCATTCGGCTCATCAACAAGATCAGGGAGGCCTGCGCCAAGAATGGCGGCGGGACGGTCATCCTGTTTTGTGACGAGGCGCAGCGGTACGACGACAACGAGTACGAATGGCTGCGCGACGTGCATGACCATCTGGACCGGTTGCAGATCAAGCTGTTCACGATCCTCGTCGGCCAGCAGGATCTGCTGGCCATCAAGATCGCCATGCAGTGCG
>NZ_WWCL01000007.1 GCF_009857835.1 Duganella fentianensis | reverse complement strand
ACGCCGCTGAGTGGTTCCGTCTTGTTCTTTTCGTCATGCCTTTGCTCCTAAAATCCGGCCTTGCGGCCGCTATTGTGAAGCAAGGCATCCACTTATCCTACTGTCCGAAAAACCGGAACCGCTTCTTCTCTACTGGCTTCGTATCATCGAAAATCCACTCGAAGTATTTCATCACGAGCAGAACTAATTCATACATCAAAAAATGAAACGATTTAGTATCGATGGGAAATTGTGGTCCGTAAAAATAAGAGTACCAGCAACTAATTTCATGAATCGCCACGAGTTCTGTAGACACTCTCCAGCCTATAATTTAGGCCAATAGGAGAAGTGATGAGCAACAAGCGATACACCGACGAATTCAAAGCTGAGGCAGTTAAGCAGGTCACTGAGCGAGGGCATACTGCGGCCGATGTAGCTGCACGGCTCGACGTTAGCGCGCACAGCCTCTATCAATGGATGAAGCGCTTTGGCATCCCACCAGCGGAGCGCAAGGTCTCCGACGACCAGCAAGCCGAAATTCGACGGCTCAAGCCGACGGCGTTCAAATCGTCACCGACACTACACAAGTAATGTCAAACTTTACCTTTGCTGAAACCACTGCGAGTCGTCTTGGGCACGAAATGGTAGATATTATATTGAGCACGCAGGAGCCCACCGCAGAATAGAGAGGCCATGCAATGCCTGTGGCCTAGCAAACACCAGGGTAAGCTGATGAAGCTGTGCAACTAAGCAGCCAGGTCCCATTGCTGAATTCCCAAAAATGGCATAATCAGAAGACTAGAGCTACTCGGGGAGTAAGATGGATAACAAACGTCACTGGGAAGGTGTCTACGAAACAAAGTCTCCTGACGCGGTCAGTTGGTATGCTCCACACCTCCATAAATCCATCGAGCTTATTGAAAAAAGTGCGCCTTCTCGGAATGCTGCCATTATTGACGTTGGAGGAGGAGAGGCAACTTTAGTTGATGACCTATTTGCGCGGGAGTATCGCGACCTAACGGTGTTAGATATTTCAGAAGCTGCAATTAATGTCGCAAAATTGCGGTTAGGTGAGGCAAGCAAGCAAATACATTGGCTTGCGGCGGACATCACGAAAGTTCAGCTTCCTGAAAATCGCTACGATATATGGCACGACCGCGCTGTCTTCCACTTCCTGACTGAGCCCGAACAACGGCTTGCTTACGTAAAACAAGTCACCCGTGCTATGCGAACTGGAGGTAGCGTCATTGTTTCAACCTTCGGTCCCCAAGGCCCTCTTAAATGCAGTGGCCTTGAAATAGTGAGATATGATGCAGACGCGTTACATGATGAATTCGGGGCAAAGTTTAGTATGGTCGAAAGCTGTGTTGAGTTACACCAGACGCCATTCGGTACAACACAGCAATTCATCTATTGTATGTGCCGTATAGACTAACCGCCCCAAGACGTGTCACCCAACGTTTGCAGTTTGCAAATAGATGGAGCTCTCCTTGCGCGGTAGAACCCTGCCCGGCAGGAGAATCAGAGCGATAAAAACGTCCCTCACTGTTCTTGGTGTCAACTACACCAAAAAAATCGCCTCACATGAGAGCAGATAACCAGGGCACGGAGGCATCGCTTCGCCGTATAGTCATAGAATAGGTATCCATAAAACCAATTAGTAACCGGCATTCCAAGTAGCCCCGAATGACTAATTGCGAATGTAGTTGCGACACATTGCCAACAAACGCTCCAAACTATCAGCATCATCGCGTTGAAGTAGCAGCTCTACAACTTGTTCAACTTGAATTCGGCTTGGAACAATCTCAATTGGGCTGTTAGTCATCCACCCGACAAGCAACTTCGTCAATGAGTCTACGGGCAGCGTCTTCACCTGTTTACGAGTTGGTACTTGAGTATGATATTCAAAACCTTTTCGCTGCGGCTGTTCCCTTAACTTTGCGGCTTCCATGTTTTCAACCGGGACGCCAAATGTATCAAAATCGTCTTGCATGACATACCTTATTCGCGAAGAACGCAATCACACTAACATACTTATGATGAAGGTGTCTTGATGCTGGGCATCTAAGTGCGTATTTCACAGTTACTGGATGGGCTGTTCGACGACATGGACAACTTAAGTCCGGCAACGTGAACACTCGCTTGCAAGATATTGGCAGTCGCTTTGCTTAACCGGCGGCTGCCGCCCCTGAGCAGCCATTCAAGAAGAAATGTTTACGTACGTAGCCGCGAGCAAAAACATGCACAGAAGCAGCCACAGCGCCTTTCGTACAACGGAATAGCGCTTGGCCGCTATTGGAGCAAGGACATTCAAAATTAGGTCCGCGAGCATTTTTTTCCTTTAACAGCTTATGGCCGATATCAGCGCTGAGGAATGCTTGCTGCCCACGCATCCCAATATGCTTTACTGGCTGCGGCAAGCTCATCGACTGAAACTGCATCACCTGAATCAAGATAAATCGATACAGCTCCATAGGATACTTTGAGCGAACCCATTACGCAGTTTATAACGACTGGATGAGTGCCCTCTTCAACGCCAAGGATTTCAGGCTCAAGCCTAACTATTTCATCAAAATCCTCGACCGGCGAAGAGTCGTATTCTTGATAAACTAACTGGTCGCAATAAGACAAGACGACTTTAAATCCTGTGCCTTCGCCCGGGAATTGTTGCCGCAAGTAGCGAATTGATACTTCTATTGAGACTGTACCTGGAATTTTTCCTGCGATGGACGTAATTCCACCGTCATGCAGTAACCCCCAGAAGTCTTCCATCTTCATCCCAACGTTATTTATTCCGAGCGTCCGGTAATGGCCGAATCGAGGCATTCACTATATCTCAGAGGAGTGGCGAATAGCCTTTTCATACTGCGAAGGCTCGAAACGGAATGGGCCTATTTCTTCAAATATCCAAGGATCTTCGTAGCCGTTCTCGTAGGCGAAATCCGACCAGATCACTTCACCAGCGCGTCTCTCTACCATTACCGAAAATCTTCCACAGCCGATATCACCGCACTCAGGACAAATATATATTCCGACGCGCCGTTGCTGAGAGCCAGTGTCAACCTTAAGTAAGAGCTCATTTAAAGCTTGTGCTTTGGCTTCGGCGAAACCACGAACAAAACAGCCCATGAAGTCGCCATGTCCGCCATTCATCGTAACAAGGCGGGCTAACAAAGACGTACCATCCACCAAGAAATCTGCGGAATCGCGCTGTACTGTAGTGGCTCCGTTCACTGAGGATCCTGGGCGATGCAGGTTGACGTGGCTCAGCGTTGCAAAGGACATTGATAAATCTCGTTTCGGGGTTTTAAAAAACTTTACTTGCAACAGGCAGCTTTTGGCCGTGTGCGGCATCATACGGCGGAGTCCTCTGGATTGACGGTCCAGAATGACGTGCCTGAATGGCTGCGGTCGATGAAGTAGTGATGATTTTTCCGTTTGATCGCATCTATCGCAGCTACCGCATCTTCAGCAGTTTTCGCGTCCGGATGTTCTAACAATTCCTCCAAGTGAGGAATCGCATCGGGTCGCAGGGAGTATGCACAAACACCACAGGCGCGATAGCGAACCAATGTCGCTTTGTCTTTAAGAGCACGAATACCAAGTTCAAACGCAGCTTCTGAATCGCGTGCAAATCGAATAGCGTGAAAGATTAGAGCTACACGACCTTGCGCTTTTTTTGTGCTGCCGTAGGCATCGGCCAAAAATGGGACAACACCTGCTCCAAGAGGACGCAACAAGGTCCAAGCGGCTTCTTGCTCAACTACGCTGGCCGTGTCCAGCCTCTTTACCAACTCTCTTATTTTCAAATCATCCATTGGCTACTTTTTATTTCACGTGGCTGCTATTGGCCGTATTCAACCAGTGAAAGAGGATATCAGCTTGCCCCTCCCCAAAATACGCGAAATCTCACTAGTCTGTGCATACTAGTCAATTGAATGCCAATAATGACGCGCAATGAGCGTCGATTGTGACCATTGCGGAGTTGCTGGACGGCAATCAGGATATCTTATGAGGAAGCGCTTGCGGCGAATGGTGTGCTTATTCACCGCAAAATATGCGGCGAATAGAACCTGTAGACAAGAAAAACACGGGCAGGATTGTTCCAGGTATGCCGACATGTAGAAATGAAATCTTCTCGTTACCGACTTGTTGGCTGTAGTGGACGGCAAAGTATCTTCTTAATGTAGCGAATTCGCCCCTTGGGGGGGGCAAGCTTTAGCGGTCTCTGTTGCAGAAAAAATTGTCCATTACCGCCGAAATACTCACCAATAGGTGTCGTTGCTGGGATAGTATTTTTGATAGCCTTAAAAGGCATACCTTACTCTTCCGTTCAACAGAAAAAAGATTAGGGCTTGTACAATCAACGCATCGCCAATGATTTTAGGGATCTTCAATGTCTACCTATCAGGATTATCAAAAGCAAATCGCTGAGCTCCAAGCCAAAGCTGAAGTCGCGCGGCTAAATGAGATTTCAGAAGCGAAGGCAAAAATTCGGGCAATTATGAACGAATATGGTTTGACTTTAGCTGACATCGGTGGAAGTCCCAAATCGATGCCTAAGGCCTCGCGCAAGCCTGTAGAAATCAAATATAAAGATGCGGCAACAGGCGCCACTTGGACAGGTCGTGGACGCGCTCCTAAGTGGCTTGCGGGTAAAGATAAAAGCCAATACCTGATCCGATGAAAGAATTTGGTGCGCGTCCATATGGCAATATCAAGCATCTGTTTGCTCGGCCATTTCAAGCGCATCATCTACCTCAATGCCTAGGTATCGCACAGTGCTCTCAAGTCGTGTATGCCCCAACAGCAGCTGCACAGCGCGCAGGTTCTTCGTACGACGATAGATGAGCGTGGGCTTGGTTCGTCGTAAAGTATGTGTGCTGTACGCCGTTGGATCCAAGCCAATTTCATCAAACCATTGATGTGCTATTCGCGCATATTGTCTAGTTGATATATGTGGTGATCCACTGATTCGACTCGAGAATAGATAATCATCGTGCCGCAATCCGGCAACATTAATCCATTCAAGCAAGCTCTTTCTGGTGCCTGCCGTTAGCTCAAATTGAACGGGCTGCTTTGTTTTTTGCTGCATCACAGTCGCCCGATTTGCTACATGATTGCCGTGAACCACATCGAGTACGCGTAGTTGTACCAAATCACAGCCCCGCAGCTTGCTGTCTATAGCGAGATTGAAAAGTGCCAGATCGCGCTGGCGCCCGTAGATTTCAAGCCTGACCCGAATAGCCCAGATTTCACTGATGCGCAGCGGCATCTTCTGGCCTACTAGCTTGCCTTTGTTCCATGGCGAATTGTGCTCTGAAGCATAAGTCTTGGTGTTCATAATCGACCTCCCTGTGTTGGAGCTCCACTATGCGCCGACTTCATCAATAGGGTTGTTCCTGTAGCGTTAGAATTCGAGGATTTTCCTTCTGGGCAAAATGTTATGCTAATTCTCAGGCTGCAGTCGGCCAGGAGCGGACGATTGCGAATGAATGTTTTCAAAGCCACGGCTGACCACTACAGACTCAGTTCAGCAACCGGCTTCTTCAGCCTCGAGTTCTCGTCCTGCAGAATCTTAAGCTCTCGTACGCCTTCGGATTGCATGCCGCCGTACTGCTTCTTCCAGCGATAAAAAGTCTGCTCAGAAATGCCAAGTTGCAGGACAATATCGCCGACCGCCATGCCCAGCTCGGCCTGCTTTAAGACGGATACAATTTGTTCTGCCGGAAAATGTTTGCACGTCATGGTCAAGTCCACAAAGGAATTATTGACCGAAAACTCGCGCCAGAATGTGTCTATTTTCGCCAATGCAGATCAAAATCGTCGACTAAATCAAAAATCACCAAGCACGTCTAAGACAAAACTGCGAATCTGGTGACTGCCCTACCTGAAAATACCACAGCATGTTGATCCCACCATGACATGCCAGATGAACGCAAGTAGTATAGAAGTTCATTGAGACAGCATTCGCAGAGACCATCAATAGAGCTATTTAGAATTAGTAGATCTGAGTGTCGTTAATCTCTTCACACCACCTTAAGCTTCTGATCAATTGAGGAATCAAAGCATGACTTTTGCAAAAAAACTATATGTTTTGTTAGCGGCGGCAGTTATGGGTATGTGTGCCGTGGGATTAATCAGTTATTTACAGATCTCGACTGTGTTTGAAGCTGCAAACTATGCTAACGTCAACACCCTTCCGAGCGTGGAGCAACTTGATAACGTCGACGAGGCCTTTGGCCGCATGCGCATTGACACCTGGAAGCATCTTGCTACCAGCGATCAAAGCGAGCGCGACCAAATCGCCAGCGACATGGCCAACGCCGAAGCCAAAATTCGCGATGCCCTGACGCGTTACGAAAAGGAAGACATCTCAGACGAGCAAGATCGTGTTTTGCTCAGTGGAGTCAGGCAGACAATTGCCGATTACTATCTTGCACGGGACAAGGTTCTGAAGCTATCCGCATCAGGCGACGTCGAACAGGCCCGTAAAGCGCAGTTGAGCAATCAGGAGATCATCGCCCGTGCCGATCGTGCCATATCTGATCATCGCGCTTATAACTTCAAACTTGCTGATGAGGGCTCGAAGCGGGCCGAAAGTGTACACGCCAGATCCACTTGGATTTCTATCGCGATCACCGTGCTATTCGCGGTCGGCATCGCAATCGCCGGCCATTTCTTGATCGATCGTCTGTCCAATGCGCTCAAAAGCGCGGTCAAGATTGCTGATGAAGTCGCAGCAGGTGACCTGACCCGCGAAGACATAAGCAGCGGGTCGGACGAAGTTGGGCAATTACTGGCAGCGCTCAATCTCATGAGCAGCAAACTGAACACTATTATAGGCGAGGTACAGGAAGGCGCGACTGCTATCCAGACCGCTTCTCATGAAATCGCCAGCGGCAATATGGATCTGTCGGCGCGTACCGAACAGCAAGCCGGCGCCTTGGAGGAGACTGCTGCGTCCATCGAGGAGTTGACCAGCACGGTTCAGAACAACGCAGAATCTACCACGCAGGCCCGGCAATTAGCCAATGAGGCAGCAGAAACCGCGATCCAAGGTGGTGAAGTTGTCGCACAGGTAATCGAGACCATGGCAGCGATAAACGCCTCGTCCGTACGGATAGTCGATATCATCTCGGTCATTGACGGAATCGCATTCCAGACCAATATTCTGGCATTGAACGCCGCTGTAGAGGCGGCGCGGGCGGGTGAACAAGGTCGTGGGTTTGCGGTAGTAGCGACCGAAGTACGCAATCTGGCCCAACGCTCCGCTAGTGCAGCGAAAGAAATCAAGATGCTCATTGATGACTCCGTTGCACAGGTCAGCCAAGGGGATGAACTAGTCCACAAAGCCGGCGCAGCGATGGAGCGATTGGTAGAAGGTGTCAACAACGTCGCGCGCATCATCGGCGAAATTGCCGATGCCGGAATTCAACAGAGTTCGGGACTGCATCAGGTAAATCAGGCGGTAGGGGAAATGGATTCATTTACCCAGCAGAATGCGGCGCTCGTTGAACAATCGGCCGCCGCCGCAACAGCTATGAGCGAGCAGGCACAGAATCTGAATCAGTTGATTGGACAATTTACACTTCGAGCTGGCACAAACCACGCCACAATGACGAAGCATTTACCACGAAAAGCCGCCAACGCTGCTTTGGGGTACACCCCGTCGACCTAAACTGCTCGGATCAATACGCGATTCGCTAGGGATTACTCCAACCGCAGATGCTTAGCATATGCTGATTTCCGAGGCCGGAATCAGCATATAACATGGCATGTTTTATAGTTGCATGGCCACCGCTACCCTTGATGAAATGCTAGGCTGTTCTAAATTTGAACTGTAGCAAACGTTATACTTGTTGTGATGCACGGAGGAACTATGGGACTGTCTAGGGCAACGAATTATCGAGGCTACATTGTCAAAACTTTAGTTCAGCCGAGTCAGCCCCCTACTGCTGGGTTCATAGGGTACGTCAGTATTGAAATCGACAGCGATCAAATCGTAACGGATCACACCGATATCATGTCTCATTTTAGCTTTGCGGAAACGGCCGCGAGACAACTTGGGCATGAAATGCTGGACTTGATACTGGGAGCGCCTAATGGCTATCGTTAGCCGCCTCTACCCTAACACTACCGTTAATCAGCAGCGTATACCTTTACTGAAAGTTCTCTGCTGAAGTCAGCAGCAGCAATCCGTTTAAGGGCTTTGATTATTGAAGCATAGGGTGAACCATCGTTTTCGAATACCTCAGCGCAGTACGCTACGTTCACACCATTGATCCGGCAAAGGTATTCGTAATAAGCACTTTCATCGATATCCTGAAACCGTCCCCATCTGGTAACGTCATAGACGAGAATAAAAGCGAAGTCATGATTTTGCTTTACGTCTTCAATGAGCCGACACAGCCCAGGCCGTCCCCTCTTTGTTAATCCACTCTTGCCCTCGTCCTCATATACCTTAACCAACGTCAGTGAACGTTCTTCTGCGTATTTCTCGATGGTGTCTAGTTGGTTCCGAGTGAAATACTCCTGACGCTTAGTCGACATGCGCACATAGGCTACCGCTCGACGATCCAATGCGGCCGGTTGGATTGATTTCGGAATGTTGCGCCGCATTTTTTAATATCCTCTCTCCCGCTGAATAGTAGAGACAGACTAGCGCCTTTTCCGGCAATGTCAAAAAGTGAAGTGCAAGGTGTAGCGGAACAGCCTGCTCACAAAGAAGCGATGCGGCAAACGGAAGGCCGTGGCTGTTTATTAATTCTCGGGCAGCCCAGCACAGCTTCAGTAATTTGGGATTCATTCTTTTAGTATGAGAGCCTAGGCTTACATCGCGTTGATCATGCTCAACTGGGAATGGATCATCCAGTGTTCTTTAGATAGCGGAAAGCAAGTAGTACGGGTTACGCGCGACACGGACTCTGGTGCCATTTATGATGGCAACTCTTATTTGAATGATTGGCTCAAGAAGGAATTCAGCGAGCGAGCTAGCAAGAAGAGGAAAATCATTCTTACTGATAAGTTGTCGGTAGGGCTAAAGATAGTTCACGCGGCGGTGATCAAGGAAATGGAAGAGGAAGAGGAGAAGTTGCTGGCGGAAGTCCATGCTGATTTCGAGGACCTGACCAAATCTGGTGGCTAGCCAATCACTTATCCGGGTAGGAAACTGGTTGAGGCGACTCCCCCCAAGTCAGTTCTTTTCGCGATACCTATTTATCGCGAAGGTCCGATTTGGGGCATTTCCGCTCGGCGTGACAATTCGTGAGCTTTCCAAAAGGTTAAGGTGCTACCCTTTGAGCCTTAGGCCGGCAACGGCCATAGCCGCCGGTAGATGTTCGCAAAACATTAAGCTGGAGCGCTAATGTCTATCCCTAAAATTGGAGAACTAGATGTTTTCTTTTAAGAGTCTTGTACGTGCCGTCCTGATTCTATTGGCACTCTGTAGTGCTGTGTTCTCAATTGCTGCTGATGAGCAGAGTGCAACTCAACCAGGTATTCATTTCAATTTCGATTTTGAGACGGCTAGGATTGTCAGTAAGGCTGTAAGCACTGGCGATTTTGATGAGGCTGCTCTCTCCGTGTGCGTTTGCGCGCTGAATTGACCCACTCAGTTTGACCCTCCCTCCACTGTCTGGCGAACGCCGCGACTCTGTCGTAAGACCCCTTAAAACCCAAATTGATAAGCTCCTGGTGAAGCTGCTTGAGGCTGCGCCTCTGCTTTCGGGATTTGGCCGCCTCAGTCTTGAGCCAGGCTGAAAGCTGGAAGGCGTAAGGATCGATTGCGCTGGTGGATTGGCGCTCCGCATACGCGGGCTCGGTGATTTCCGACCGCAAGTAGCGGCGGACGGTGTTGCGGGAGATGCCGAGCCTCTTCGCGATTTCCCTCAGCGGGACCTGGTCACGAAGGTGCCAGCGTCTAATAATTCCTAGTAATGCCACGTCAATCACTCCGATCCCCTACTCGTTCTGATGAGTAGGATTGTGTGCTAAACGTGGGTCAATTTTCGATGCAAATTATGCTGCAAAGTGGGTCAGTTTTCGGTGCAAATCAACAGACTTAAACTGTCTCAGTGGTGCGACGGTTTTTGGGCACAACCTTGGGCAGAGTATTAGCTGAGGATTAATATTTATCGTCACAATCTGATTGGGATTGCGCTAAATTAGCTGCGCAGATAAACTAACGGATATTGCTAAAGAAAAGCAATCTCACTTTATTTATCTGCGCAGATAAACTATGTCTATCCTTGAAAAAAATCTTGTCGAATCGCTACGCATGGCTCTGGCCAGCGCGGGCATAGAAGTCGACGAGCCGATGTTCGACGTTCCCTACCGCGGCGGCAAGCTCGATTGTCTGTTGCATATCAGCTCGCCCTATGGTCGCAGGCGTCTGGCCGTCGAGTTGTTGCGCCAAGCCTATCCGAGAGACATCCGCGATGCTGCCTGGCAACTCCAAAGTTTCCTAAAGGATAACGACGAAGCCAAGGACATCATCCCTGTGGTGGCCGCGGAGCATATCAGCGAAGGTGCGAAGGACGACCTGCGTCACCACAAACTCGCGTATTTCGAAGCCTGCGGCACGTTTTATTTGCGGCACAAGGAATGGCTCATCGATATCCAGCGCCCTTCCAGACCCAACGCCCGTCGCAGCGAAGTGCCCCTTTTTACCGGCGCCAGGGAGCAAGTCATCTTGGCCTTGCTCGTGGAACGCCACAATTTTAGGAGCGGCCTGGAACTGGCAAAGCTGTCGGAGACGTCGACCTACACCGTGTCAACTGTGCTTTCGGAACTGGAGCGCAAGGAATGGATTGAGAGCGAGGGAAGCGGCCGGACGCTCCGTCGTAGGCTATCCCAGCCGACGGAATTGCTGGACGCGTGGGCGGAGGCGTGGACGCAGCGCAAAGACATTAAAACGAAGTGGTATTGCTTTATGTCCAATCCCGCCAATATGCTCGAGCAATTCTTCGAGAAACTGGACAACTCACTGATGGGGAGAGACGACGGTGTCTTTACTGGCGCCGCAGCGGCGAACCGCATCACTCCGCATCTCACACGAACGGATACAGTCGAACTTGTCATTCCTCCTGGTAAAGCTGGACTATATGAATTTTCGCTCAAGTTGAAGCCGGTGGACAAGGGAGCCAACGTCACGCTGATCGAACGCACCGGCGCTAGCTTTCTGTTTGCCGACAAAAAAACATCTTCCCAGCCCCGGTTGGCCAATCCTTTTATCCTGTATCTTGACTTGCTGGATGGCAAAGGTCGAAACAAGGAACTTGCTCATCAACTTCGCCTAAATGAACTAGGAATCTGAATATGGCCACTACAGGAAAACCCCAAACAGCCGAAGGCTACGTCACCGCTCAAACCGTGGCCTGCGAGCGGGTATCGGTTTCGTTTTCCAGAGCTTCAACCTGCTTCCCGCGTTATCGGCCACCGAGAATGTGTCCATTCCCTTGCTGTTGCAGGCCACGCAAGACAATCTCGATCTGGCGCGCGCGCGGGCCATGCTGCGCGCGGCGCGTGCTAGGCACGGCCTGGTTGAGGCATCGCGCTACCCCCGGCTTGGCGTGGCTGCTTCTGCGGCGCGTGCCCATGAGAGCGCCAATGTCCCGAGTACGGCGCAGGGCCAGCCTGGCGAGACGGACAACCTGTTTCAGCTCGGTTTCGACGCCAATTGGGAAATTGACTTGTTTGGCGCCCGTCAGCATGAGCGCGACGCTTCGGCGGCGGACCTTGGCGCCGTTCAGGATGACACTGCTGCGGTTCGCCTGAGCGTTCTGGCCGAGGTGGCGCGCAACTACGTCCAGCTGCGCGGCATCGAGGCACAAATTGCGCTGGCGCGGCAAAGCGCCATGACCGCCGATGAAGCGAAGACATTGGCGCACAGCCGCCTTACGGCAGGTATCGGCACCGAGTCGGAGCTCTTAGCCGCCAAGGCGGACTTGGCTGCAGCACAGGCCGCCATCGAGCCACTCGACGCCACCCGCAAGGTGACGCAGCACCGTCTGGCCGTCTTGACCGGCAGCACGCCCGGCGAGATCGAGCGCGAACTTGAGGCCGGCCAAGCCATCGCTACCGTGCCCGCCACACTGCCCGGCGATCTTCCTTCCGACCTGCTGCAGCGGCGCCCCGACATCCGCGCTGCCGAACGCCGCCTGGCTGCGGCAACGGCGCGTACCGGCGCCGCGCAAGCCGACTGGTATCCCCGCTTTTCGCTGCAGGGAGACATCGGACTCGCCAGCGCGGCGTTGGGCAGCCTGCCCAACGCCGCCAGCCGCACCTGGAGCATCGGGCCATCGCTGTCATGGCCCATTCTGCGTGCCGGCCAGATTACAGCAACGGTGGCAGTGCGCGACGCAGAACAGCAGGCCGCCTTGCTGGCTTATCGTCAGGCCATCCTGATGGCCATGGAAGAAGTCGAAGATGCGCTGGCCACCTACCGCCATGAGCAACTACAGCATGCACGACTGCTTGCGGCGGTCGTTACTGCACGCGACAGGGTCGCCCTGGCGCAATCGAATTTTGACGGGGGAATGAGCGACTTCCGCAGCGTGTTGGCGGTAAACCAGTCCCTGGGCGAGGCGCAAAAGGCGCTGGTACATAGCGATATCGCGCTAGCGACGGAGTGGATTGCCATTCATAAGGCGCTGGGCGGCGACTGGTGTGAGGGGGGCAAGGCATGCGTCACGTCGCACTGAAAATGCTGGGCGGCGATCGCGTCAAGTACGCCGCATTGATCCTGGGGGTTGCCTTTACCGCCTTTCTGGTCACGTTTGCGGCATCCTACTTCTGCGGCTTCATGACGCGCGGCTTCGCCCTGGTGAGCGAAACCGGCGCGGACATCTGGGTCATGGACCCGGCGGTCGATTCTGTCGAGCAGACTACCAATTTGCCCAATTGGGCTCTGGACCGGGTACGTTCGATACCCAGCGTGGCCACCGCCACACCGATGCTGCTGGGCTCGGCCGAGGTGCGCTTCCCGAACGGACGCTTCCAGCCGTTCCAGGTGATCGGCATCGACGGCGCGACGCTGACTGGCGCGCCGTCGTATCGCCAGCTGGACGTTCGCGCCCTGCGCAAGCCAGGTGCGGTGATCGCCGATACGGGCGGTACGGAGGACAAATTGCTGGCTCCGGTCTCTGCCGGCGATGCCTGGCCCAGCAATGGCCTGCCGAGACTGAGCGCGCCGCTCAGGATGCTGCAGACCGGCGATACGTTGGAGGTAAATGATCACCGGGCTGATGTTATTCACGTATCGTCCAGTCATCCGCGCTACCCGGCGCGGCCGCTGCTGTATATGACGATTGGCAACGCGCGCCAGATGCTGCTGCCAGAGCGACGGCAACTGACCTTCGTGCTGGTCAGCGCGGCACAGGGCAGCGATGCGCACGAACTTGCCCGGCGCATCCGGCGTCAGACTGGATTGAAAGCACTGACGGCGGACGACTTCAAGGCCAATACGGTACGATGGTATCTGGTCAACTCGGAAGACGTTGGCGATGTGATGTCCATGCTGACCTTGGCGATTGCGGTCGGCTTTGGTGTCACTGGAGTGATGCTTTACATGTTCACCAGCGAACACCTGCGGCAGTATGCGGTGCTTGGTGCTTTAGGCGCCACGCCGCGAACCTTGATGATGATGGTCTTTCTACAATCGGGCACCTGTGGCTTACTTGGCACGGGGATAGGCGTCGGGGCTTGTGGTATTGCCGGCCTCCTGCTACGCGGCGGCGATTACCCATTCCGTATGCTGTGGTTCACTCCGCTTACTGGCGGCGCGATCGTCGTCTTGATCGGCATCGTCGCGGCTATTCTCATCAACCCGGACACTCATTCTCATCTCAATCTGTACAGCCGATGGCACTTGAAGTCGGACAGCAACTCTCCTGTACGTACACCCCACGTCGCAAATGATTCGGAGGGCAGGCCTCCTCGTCGAATTGTGAAAATGCGTGATATTTTCATTTCAGTAAGCTGGTATCCTGCTGCGTTAGGCCGAGATCGGCCAGAAGCTTCCGTTGAATTTTCTTAGAAAACGGATACCCCTGAATATTTCTTTCATTCCCATTTTGTTGATGACCACCCTAGCAGCGTCGGGCTATGCATGTGCTGGCGAAGGGTTAAATGGATTGAAAATGCCCGCCCTATATACTGAATTAATTTTTATTTTATAACCTCGTTTGCAGGAAAATTTACATGGGCGTCTATACCGTACTGCGCTGTCCAATCTGCAGAAGAGACCTAGCCACTAGATCATTGCTTGGATATGGGATCGGTAGACCGCTGGAGCGGTGCGCATGCGGTATAGTCGTCGATCTCAGTAAGACACAGAACGAGTGGTCGGCGATGGGGACAGGAAACAGGGTCCGGATCGTAATTGAGATGCTTATCCATGTTGCATGGATTGGGTTTGTCCTTGCTGGTATGGCGGTTGGTCGGGCCAAGATCATGCATGCATCACTACTTACGATTTGTCTTGCTTCGGTAATGGGCTTTTTAATTCCGTTAGCATGCTTTGGTGGGCTACTGTTGTATCGAATCGGCCGTTCGAATCGTCGAGTAAATTTTAGCGCGAGATGAGTTTCAATAACGATTTTGGAGCGAATCACATTTGGCTAGTTGCTAAGTTTTGGCCATGAGCCGCCGTCCAGTTGACGTTCTTTGTTTTAAAAGGATCGAATATGGCTGCCACGAAGCGTCCACAGAATAAGTGCAAAAAATGTGGCTACACCTGGTATCCGAGGGGGGCGCATATTTCGTTGAAATGCCCATCTTGTGGCAGCTCTGAAGTTGGATTTGCCGGGCCCGGCGTCGGCATATTGGCTCTATTCGTGATCGCGGTGATGGTATTCGGCGGCAGCAAAAAAGAAGCGCCTGCAGAAGCGCCATCAGCGCCGCCAGTCAATGCTAAATTGCCAGCCGTAGCAAACCGTCAACAAGTCACTCAGGCGCGTGCCGCAGCAGCGCAGTCCGATCCGCCAACCGACATTAGCAATGCACGTGTTGATACTGAGAAAGGTGATGCGAAGGTGGATACTTCAGCATCTAGTGAATGTGTTGAGGGCAACGAGGGGAAGCCTTCGGAGTGCTCGACTTCTGATTGCGCGAATAGTATGCCGGCATCACAAAAGTGTCAGCAGAAACGAGCGCCTCAAAACGAGCTTTATTGAGTCCAGTAAAGCCGGATGAAAGCAGAAGTAAATTCCATTCGGTACGACGGGCTCACGTCATGCAAAGCAATTTTGCTCAAAAATCGAAGTAAAAGTGCAAAAAAAATTTTACCTTTCGGGCTTCGACAAATAATTTATTAAAAAACAGAGACTTAACAGCATATGCAAAGTAATTATGCAAAATTGCCGATGTGCGGTTATGGTTGTCTTTTGGATATCTATAAATAGGCGCTTGGAACAGCGCGCAAGCGCCAGGTTCGCCGCTCCAATGTCGTGACGCCCAATATTCAAAGCGCCCCCCGTTTCGGTGATCGCGTAGGTGAAGCGCAACTATGTGAAACTAGGCGCCATGCGGGTCTCCGGCTGGTTGAGAACAATTTAGCAGACTTACTTGGAAATTCACGGATATGACAGAATTACTTCGCTGATGATCGAAGTAAAAATGCTAAAATATTTTACGATGACCAATAGAATCAATTAGTTACGGAATCGTACCTTTTGCAGATTTACTTTGAGTGACGGTGGTTAAGCCGCAGAGCTTTCAGAAAGTCATCGTCGACAGTACGGTGCAGGAAAAGGCTATCGCCCATCCAACGGACAGCAAGTTGCTGGAGCGGGCCAGGCGGCAATTAGTCCAGTTCGCCGTCGAAGCTGGGCTGACGCTGCGCCAGAACTACAACCGCGCAGCGCCGACGCTGGCGGTGCAGATCGGGCGATATGCCCATGCCAAACAGTTCAAACGCATGCGCGGCAGCCTGAAAAAATTGAAAACCATTGTCGGTCGCGTCTGGCGCGATGTGGAACGCCAACTGGACCATGCACCCGAAGCGCTCAAGCAGCGCGGCTGTGAATTGCTGCCCAAAGTCGAACGCTTGCTGACACAAAAGCAGCCCGACAAGAACAAGCTCTACAGTCTGCATGCGCCGGAGGCCGAATGCATCGGCAAGGGCAAAGCGCGCCAGCCATATGAGTTTGGTGTGAAGGTATCCATCGCCACCACACACAAGGAAGGGCTGGTGGTGGGTATGCGCACCATGCCTGGCAATCCCTACGACGGCCATACTTTGCTGGAAACGTTGGAACAGGTAGCGATCCTGACCGATTGCCAGCCCAAGGAGGTCTTTGTCGATCTGGGCTATCGCGGCGCGGACGTACCGCCAGGCACCAAGGCTTACCACCACAAGCTCAAACGCGACATCACGCAACGTTTGCGCCACGATATCCGGCGCCGCAGTGCCATCGAACCGGCCATCGGGCACATGAGGAATGATGGTCGGTTACGGCGCAATTGGTTGAAAGGCGCCGATAGCGACGCTTTCCATGCGCTGCTATGCGGTTGCGGCCACAACCTGCGCATGATTCTGCGGAAGCTGCGGCTTCTTTTTGGCCTGATCACGGGCGGGCCAATATGGATGCCCCTGCTGCTCGTGGCGCTGCACCGATTCCTAAGCTCAGACGAGGCCACTCTGCCGGATGCACCGTCCAGTCCTGGTGCACATTGGCCGCTGGGTGCCAATGGAATTTGAATTATTCAGACCGGACTAAATATCAATATAATCGGCAAATTGCTACATTTCTAGTAGCAAGATAATAATTATTCTATGTTCCTGCGTAATTCAAGATTATTACTGCGCGACTGGCATTAATCCGTCTACCGCCCCTAATGGCGACCTAAGAATGGCATAGGAATTAATTTATTTGTGCAATAAAATCGCTGCAATGCTACATTCCGGCACCAGCCTTCACCCGCGCAATGATGGATACACCTACCGCCAGCCTCGCCCTCGCCATTACCCAGCTCTGTATATCCTTCATCATGGTCGGGGTATATTTCGCCGCGCCCACCGAACGCCACACGCGGCTGTGGGCGCAGTTCGGCGTCTGCAGCGCCGTCGGCATGACGCTGATCGTGCTCAGTGCCTCCGGCCCGCCGGGGCCGATGCTGGTGATCGGTAACATTCTGCTGATTGCGGCCTGTTTGCAGGTCTGGGCCGGACTGCGCGCATTCTTCGGCCACACCACCCGCTACAGCGCCTACGCACTGGGCATGGGGTTCGCGCTGATCTACACTCTACTCATAGCACTCGAAGCTGCGCTGGCCACCCGTCTGCTGTTCAGTAGCGCCAGCCTGATACTGATATTCCTGCTATGCCTGCAGACCCTGCTCGTCTGCGCGCACGATCACAGCAGCGCACGCCATGCGTATGCACGCCGCATGGCCATAACCGGTCTCTGCCTGCTGCTGATGGGGCATATCGGCCGCATCGTCTTGCTGCTCACGCAGCAAGAGGGTACCGTACAGGCCGCGTTCTCGCAGTTGAATGCGCTGCTGGTCTACCTGATACCGCTAGCGGGCACCGTACTGTTCTTCCCCGCCCTGCTGCTGCTCAATTTCGAACGCATCAAGGATCAGTTGCTGCTTTCGCTCGATGCGCGACAGGATGCGCTGGAGACCCAGACCCGCTTTGTCGAAATGTTCTCGCATGAATACCGCACCCCTCTGGCCATCATTCGTACCAATCTCGACATTCTGCATAGCAAACTGCAAACGGGCAGCGCTAGCACCGGCCATAATCTGGAGAAGATGCAGCGTGCCGTGGGCAGGCTAGTCGAAGTGGCCGAGACGGCCGTCCGCAGTGAACCGCGCGAAGATGGCAAGATAGGCCCGATCCGCGCACCGCTCCAGTTTCCGCAACTGCTGCAGGAAGTGATTGCCGAAGCAGCCCAGTTCTGGAGCGAGAAAGCACCCCAGATCAGTTTCGACAGCGCACAGGACTACACCATCATCGGCGACCGCGCGTTGCTCAAGACAGCCGTGCTGAATCTGCTCGATAATGCCATCAAATACGGCCCGCCCGCCGGTCAGGTCGGGCTGCAACTGAGCCAGCAAGGCAACTGCCTGCGCCTGCTGATCACCGATCAGGGACCCGGCATTCCCGAACATGAACTCGATCTGGTGTATGGCAAATACTATCGCGGTAGCCGTACCCGTCTGGTCGCCGGCAGCGGCATGGGGCTGTATCTGGTGCTGCGCATCATCAGCCAGCATGCTGGCGGGGTCGGCCTGGCCAACCGTGCCGAAGGCGGTACCGCCGTGACCATCACCCTCCCATTGTCCACGCAGGAGTAAGCAGTTTGAACGAACCTATCAAAGTACTACTGGTAGAGGACGATCCTGACCTGCGCGACAGCGTGGTGGAATGGATGGAAATCCATGGCACGCCCGTGACGGCGGTGCGTAACGCTGCCGAGTTCTATCAGGCCTTGTCGCATCAGCAGTTTCATGTCGCCGTGATCGATGTGGGTCTGCCCGATCAGGAAGGCTATGTACTGGCCGAATATACGCGTGCCAATACCCGTATGGGCATCATCATCCTGACCGCACGCAGCACCCTGGACGACAAGTTGCGCGGCTACCAGTCTGGTGCCGATATCTTCATGGTCAAGCCGGTAGATTGCCGCGAACTGGCCGCCGTGGTGCACAGCATGGGCGCACGGGTAACGAGCGCTGCACCAGCTGAGGCCACCGCCGTGGCAGCAGTGGCGCCAACCGAACACTGGCACATGTCCGCAACACTGTGGGAATTGCGACTGGGCGACAGTGCAGCGATAAAGCTGAGCCAGAAGGAACTGCAACTGATGGAAATGCTGGCCGCCCAGCCCGGCGCCGCCGTGCAGAAACGCATCATCCTGACCCGGCTTTACCAGCGCGACGACTATTCCAGCAGCCGTTCGCTGGATACGCTGGTGCGCCGCCTGCGTGCCAAAATTGTCGCCAGACTGGGCACCGAGCTACCGCTGCGTACCGTTCATGCAGTGGGCTACTGCTTCGCCGCCGAGATCAGCATGGAGGACGTGGAGCCAGTTTGAAACAACTGGTCACACGGCCAGCGATGTCACATTCGGTCACATCTGGTCAGGATTGGTGGTTTGCCCGCCAGCTAGGGCACCACCTATTATGGAAATGTCACTTTTAGTTATTTTTCTTTACGACATTCCACCACTCCTGTTCCGAGGTTTCCATGAAAAAAATCCTGCTCGCGCTCGCCACCACCAGCCTGTTTGCCGCCACCAGCGCGCAAGCGACCGTCATTTCCTACGATGTCAGCAAAGCCAGCACCGTTACCAACTGGACCGATAGCCTCAGCGTCAGCAAATTTGACAGCAAGCTCGGCAACCTCAATTCGATTACCTTCCAGCTAGGCGGCAGCGTTTCCGGTGCGGGCAGATCCGAATCGCTGGACGCTGCGGCCAGTACCGTGACTCTGTCGCTCAGCTCGCTGCTGACCCTGACCCGTCCGGACGGCACGACCATCGTTGTCACCAATCCTGTGTTCAGCAACGCTTACTCGCTGACCGCTTTCGACGGCGCAATCGACTTCGCTGGCACGTCGGGCGCAGCAACCGGAGCCGTTAGCAGCAGCCACACCGAGACCAAAATCTCCACCTCAGCCAGCGACTTCGCCCTGTTCTCGCAGGCTGGTGGCGGCAGCCTGACCCTGTCGCTGCGGGCAGCCGGTCTGTCCAACGCGTCCGGCGCGGGCAATCTGATTTCGCAATTCAACACCGAAGCGGGCGGCAACCTGAAAGTCACTTATGACTACACCGCCGCCGCACCAGTACCTGAGCCGGAAACCTACGCCATGCTGATCGGCGGTCTCGGTCTGCTGGGTCTGGTACGTCGTCGCGCTGCCAAACAGGCAGCCTGATAACGCCGCCGCCACGGCTGCCTAAACGGCGGCCGGTGCGGCACTTCGCCGGATCGCCCGCACTGATCACAGCCGGGCGATCAGCACTTTGATGCCGTAAGCTTTTCTATGTCGATTATTTTCGCCCTCGCACTCGCTAGTGCCAGCGTGGCACCTGTCGAACCGCCCTGTTCGTGGGACCACCCGGGGCGCAACCCTTATCGCGGCAGCATTTCCGCCGCCATTGACCGCTATACCGATATTCCGCCAGAGATCGCCCGTACCCTCAAGCGACGCATGGCCGAACACCAGCCGGACGACAAGGTCATCATCACGCGCGACGCCATCAGCGGGCGCGAACAATACGAGACGCAGATCCGCGACATGCATTTTGGCGCTGCCTCGGTCTGCCACAGCGTCAGCCGCGCCGGCTGGAGTACCATCCGGCGCGAACCGGCCAGCGTCTATTGCGTGGGCAGTGTGTGCATACTGGTGCCTAGAATCTGCGGCAATATCAGTCGCATTACCCGCATCGAAGCTCCGCCCCATAGTAGCGCCGACCACGCAGGTGCGGCGCCATCGCAAGCACCGGCAGGTACGACAGCGGTGGCGCCAATCCGGCGCACAGCGGCTGGTGCGCCGACACCGGCCGCCGCTCTGGCCGCAACCCTGCACCCCGTCTTGCCGCCGGTAGCAGATGCGACACCGCCAGCCAGTCTGCCCATATTCGAAATCAGCGAACCGGCTGCTCCGGCCACAGTGAGCACCGCAGATCCCGACAGCAGCGGGCGCAATCGCCTGCCCGGCCGTACTCCAGCGACTTGGCAGACTATCGACGCAGCGTGGCATAACCCCGGCCGCGATGGTGGTGCTGGTGGTGCTGGTGGTGCTGGTGGTGCTGGTGGAGGTGGCGCTGGTGGCTCGAATGGCGGCAGCAGCCCCTCGCCCGTGCCGGAGCCCAGTGCAGGCCTTATGCAGCTAGCCGGCCTGGCTAGCCTTGCGCTGCGGCAGCGGCTGCGCCGGCGCAGCCAGCAAACCTGAGCGGCACACCGGCCGCTGTTGCGCCCCGCGCTATCCGCCCACAATACCGGCCAGATGTAGCGCGGCTTTGTTGCACAAATCCCTATCGCGAGCGTCTAAGCTTGCGGGGTAAACTGTCAGCATGAGCGCCCCTGCGAAACCGTCATGCAAAGAAATTTTGCTCAAAATTCGAAGTAAAAGTGAAAAAAAAATTTTACCTTTCGAGCTTCGATAGATAATTTATTAAAAAACAATGACTTAACAGAATATGCAAAGTAATTATGCAAAATTGCCAATGTGCGGTTATGATTATCTTTTTGATATCTATACATAGACGTATGGAATAGCGCGTAAGTGCGCCAACCTAAAGCTGTGGCCAAGAAATTTACCCGTTCTCCCAGTAAACGCGGTCGTTTTAGCTTCAAATAGCTATACATTTAGGTTCAGTTAAAACCGAGTTTTCCCTTCCCGTCCGGCAATTGTCACCTAAACGTTGAGCCAAGCTGTTGGTACATAGTTGGTGACGGAAATGTTAGGCCACCGTGTGGATCGGTGCTCGTGACGGAAATGCCTGGCCAGATTGTATTCGTCGTGCGACTTAAAGGTTGGGCTGTCGTGACGGCTACCTGCCAAATTCACCATGAGCTTGGTACGACGATTCGTGAGGAGGGCACTATCGTGCACCACGTCCTATCCGAACCTTGCGTCTTTGACGGTTGATCGAAGCTTAACGCATCCTTTGAAAAGCATCAGGGTGGCGATCAATTATTCGGCGCCAGGTACCTCCCACGCGGCCCACCGAAGGCGGTGGGAAGTCCCTTTTTCGAACCACATGCCATAGGTGGAAATTCGCCAGCACCCGATTGACCGCAAATGTGGCAGGGAACGGCACCAAATTCAAGTACAATCATTTCCACACGACAACAAACCAAAACAATGAAAGGGAAAAAATGGTCGTTCGTGCCGAAGTTCTGAGGATTTGGCATCGCTTGATCGGGGCGAAATCCTCGGCGAAACAACCCACTTACGTTCCAGAAGATTTTTACGGCCGCGACCCACGCGGCACGTCGACATATAAAGATCAGTTCGAATGACGGGGCAGGCCGCCCGATGCTCGTACTTCGACAAGGAGATTTACGATTGCGCGGCCACCACCAAGTTGATCAGCCTGTTCATGCAGCACCCCTGGGTGAGGCTGGTCTATTTCAATGACCCGGCGGTCCAGAAGGCGGTGGGACGTGTGCGCAGCTGCATCGGCCACAACGACCACTTCCATGTGGAACTTTGGCCGAGGTATGCGTCGTGAGCGCGTACCGGATGGCGCTGCTTGTGGCGCTTGCCCTGTTCCCGGCGGAACGAGCCGCCGAGCAGCAGGAACCTTGGGATGGCCGGCCGAAGCCGCTGAACGGAGACTACCAGGTCTACGGCGGCACGCTGTCCGAGTCGGTGCCCCCGACCAGAAAGGACCGGAAGATCTCGTTCATGTTCACCGGTCCCCTTGGAAAGGATCTGTTCGAGCACATCGGTCCCGACTTGAAGGAAGCCTGTGGCGCCGCCCCTGATCACAGGACCCGGCGCAGGGGCGACCTCAGCTGCGTCTGGACCAAAGAGGGCGGGTACGTCTGTTATCTTGGCTTGGATGTGCCGACCGGGAAAAGCACCAGCGGATCAATCTGCTGACGGCCTTGGGGACACGGCGACCGGCGGCCGACAGCGATCGCGCGCGCAGCTGTTGGGGCGGGGGCGGCTGCGTCCTGGCCCCGCGGAGCACTGCGTCGCCGTCGGGCGCGATGATCGGCTTGGTGGGGATCAGGAAGGGGCCAGGGGTGTCCAGCCAAATTCGGCCTCGATATCGGGCCGGTAGCGCGTCCGGACCTGGCGTGGCGCTTTACGGATATATTCCTCGGCCAGAGCGCGCTTCTCCCCGGTCAGGCCACGCAAATAATGCAGCACCCGATCGATCCCGGGCGTCTGGCCGTCGTCGAAATTGGGGCGCAAGTCGGTCCAAACGGCGCCCGTGATACCGTGTCTGGCCGCCCACGGAGACAAATCGCTCATGTGCGGAGGATCTTCCTGGCCGGGGCGCCACTGACCGATCCGCCGCGCCCTGGCAGAGGGAGGGATACCCTCGCGCAAGGCCAGCGCTTCGATTGCCTGCGCCATCGCGTCTTGGGGGCACAAAGCCCAGAAGCCTGTCGAGGGCTGGGCGTCGCCGGCGAGCACCAGAGTCAGGCGGCCATTTTCCGACTTGCGGGCGAACTCGACACAGACTCGCGGCCCATCGCTAGACCAGGGGGACCCCAGAGGCAACGCGCGCGGATCCCAGACGAGGGAGCCCCACGCAATGTAAGCAAGGCGTTCCATAAGCCAGTCCGATCACAGTCGATTAACAAGGCATTATAGCCAAAAAGCATGCGCCATCTTTCCCGTCATGAAGCCCCCAAGGCCGTACCGGTCACAGGCCAGACCTTGGGCCTTGGCGTCAAAAACAGCGATCCGCCCTCGCGTTGGCCGTTCGTTTCCCGGTCAATGCCATCAACAGCTTGTGGCCTGTCGCGGGCGCATCCAACTGCAAGGCGACGAATGCAGCGGGCCGGCTCCCGGTGCCATTCAAGCTGTTAAATTGCGGATGCGCTCGAAGACCGGGTTTAAAAAACTGACCCCTCTATGGTTGTACTTGTTGCAGATTTTGCGCGCGATATCCACCTCGCCGCGGTCGGCAATGCCTTCGACAATGGCCACCACATCCTCTTGCTCGAAGTCTGGCAGGAATCTATCGGTAACAGCATCGAAGATTGCACTGACCGCCTTGGGATTGGCTTCAGTCAAGCGGCGCAGTTCGGACACCAGCGTATGGGCATGGAACTTCACGTTGGCGTGGAGCGCGGCGTTGAGCAGCAATGGCGTGGTTGACGCATCGAGCACGTCCAAGAAAACCGCCAGCTGGTTCAGCGCCGAGAGAAGTTCGGCATGCTCTTGTCCGGACGCGCGGATTGTCTGGTCCAGCTTTTTCCAAAAGCTCACAATCTTGGGCGCATCCGCGCCCGCCGGCCCCTGCGCGCGCAGCGTCCAGAAGAACCAGCACAGGCGCGACAAGGCCTCGGCATTGAGGTCGTTGATAACGCGCGCCATCAAGCTGGGTGCGCCGCCTGTGCCGTCGAGCGATTCAAGTTCGTCATTGAGGTAGGCCAGCCCCAGGAACTGCATCGCACGCTCCTGAACCTGATTTTTCTGGGTGTCCTCATAAATCATCCGGTACAGGTGGCCGCCATCGCGCAGCAGCTTGTATAGCCAGGGATAAAGGTGGTTCTGGTACGAGAATCCCTGCGCCGCGCAGACCCACGCTGCCTTATTTTTCAGCGAAAACAACCTGTTGAAATTGTCCACCACCCAGGTCGGGTCCAGGTAGTGCAGGTTGACGCAGTAGAGCCCGCCGAAGGTGGCGAATTCAAGATTCGCGCCCGTCTCGCTGGCATCGAGGGCGTCCGAATAGATCGGGCGCAACGCCGTCCAGACCTGACGCGCAGCTTCGCCGGATTTGTCCGCCCGCGCCATGGCAAGCGCTGCGACAAGGGAGGTTTCCAGGGCCTTGCCATAACGGCTGTTGATCATCGTCGACACCGCGTCCTTGACATCGGAAGTGTCATGGGGGGGACTGAGCTTGAGTAAGCTCAGGACCGCCGCCAAGCATGCATCCTGCAGCGTTGCCGGGATAGGATGGGAACTCGATTGAAAGCCGGCCTTTATCACGTCCGCGATGCCGGTCAACACCCACAGCGATGTGGGTTCAAAAACCCCGCCGAGGGACTGGTCATCCACAGGGCGCTCGGGATTGATGCCGGCGAGGATGGATTGAATCAACTGCACTGTCGCGGGCCAATCAAATGCACTCATTGGCAGAGAGAGGCGATCCTTCAGACCCGACAACAGGCCATGCTGATACGCGGGGTGGACATTGACGAACAGGGGAAATTTTCCAGCGAAACCATCTTCGCTCGCCTTGACCGCTTCCTGCAGATTGTCGGCCGCACCCCGATACGAAGGCCCGTCGAAAACGCTCCGGTCTGGCTTGAATGTCTCCATGAAAGCGCGCAGTTCATCGGACCCCATAGTCAGGAACTCGTCCGACGTCTTGGGTGTGGCGGCGCCAACCCAGCCGCCGGAGGAGAAGGACTGAAAGTCCACGTGGTCGTGGGCTGACCCGAATTTTTGCGTCAGCGATTGGTACCAGGCGTCGACTGCGCTGTCGCCTTGGCCGGCAATCGCGCTCAGCAGATCGCGACGGTGGTAATCCTTGAATTCAGCGGTGCGTGGATCGTCCTCATCCCAGTCGCCGGGCAACTCCTGCACCAGGTTGAGAAACTTTTGCCTGAGCGCCGGTGGGAAGTCGGCGTAATTGTGTTTCACCAGCCAGTATGCCTCGTGCCAGAATTCTGGCTTGAGCAGCCAGCCCGCGTCGAAGTGCTTCTCCAGTACGTCTGAAAAGGAGAGGAAATGTTTGTCGCATATATAAATTCCGACACGGACAATGGACGGAAAATCCGAAGTCAGCAGCGCAGCGAGGACGGGCGCGGCAGCTGCCTCATCTTTCCGGATGAAACCGATCATCGCATCCCGCAGGGCATCGATGTACACACTCGTCAGGCTTTCACCCGCATACGCGTCCTGCCGGTGCTCTTCTATCGCCTTGCGATGGACATAGGTGAACCTGTCATCCGTCGGCGAGCCGATGGCCCCCATGAGGCGCCCCATGAACAAGCGCACGGCAGCCTCACCGCACCGTTCCCCGAGCTTCTCGCAATGGCCTTCCAGCGCGTCTTTGACCTGGTGAGTTTTGAGCAGGGTTTTTTGTTCACGCATCTGATTTCTCTACGGTGATTTTTTCAATGAGCGCCAGGGCCTTTTCCGCGTCCGCAGGCGCCGGGCTATCCAGCAAGCGCGGAAGCAGACCAGCGCAAACGTTGTGCCCGATGAGATCCGCATTGAACATCGTGTTCAACCAGACGCCGATCATGTCGATATCCTTGAGCTCGATCACATTGAGGGGAAGCAGAGACATGATGGTCGCGCAGCTTGCCCAAATGCGCCAGTTGTCGAATCCATCGGAACTTCCGTAGGCGGTAAGTCTGCGCAGGACCGCCATGATGCGTTCCGCAGTCTCGTCGCGGGCCTCTGGCGCGATGTTTTCCAGATACCGCAACGCCGGCCAACGCGGCGCCTCATACAGGCGGCCACCGTCCGGCTCGTTGGTCACCACCAGCGCCGGCATGTTCGTGGGAGCGAAGAACCCGTTCGTCTCAAGTTCGTCAAACCACAGCGGATCCTTGATCGAATTTAGAAAGAACGGTGTGAGGCCCGGCTGCCTCAGTACGAGCTGAATGGCCGAAGCCCGGTTCAGCGCGTCCGATTCATCATTGATGAACACCTGCAGCTGATGCTGATAATCGAGCAACGAGGGCGTCTTGGCCTTGATCGCCGGCGCCCATGCTTCCAGCACATCTACCACCTGGTCATAGCCTTTCTCATCGATCTCGTAGTTAATGACACTGATGCCGCACTCGTCGCGAAAGTAACTCTCAGTGAATTCGTTTTGCTTCACCTGGTTGGACCGAACCGGGTTCAGCAGAAAATGCCTGGGCTCGGCGCCGGGATTTTTACCCACGGGATCGTTCGAACGAATAATATGCTCCAGGATTTCCAGCTCAGCGACACCGTACCCCAGGAACAATACCGTGCAGTAGGTGAACAGGTGGTTGAGAAACCTGATGACCTTCTCATCCGCGTAGTGCCGCATGTAATGGCGCAGGGAGATGATCATCGAATCCTCGTCCTGGTAGGCCCCGTGCAGATGAATGACAGCGCCTTTTTCGGTGAGCACATAGGGTAAAAAATGCTCACTCTTATAGTACTTCGCTTGCAGATAGTCGCTCGGCGGCCGGTCGGGGAGGGCGGCTTCGTCCTGACCTCCCTTGGTTGTCTTCTCCCGGTCGGCCTTGTGCGGCCATTTGTCATAGTTGGTGGTGACAACAATGGAGTTGAATTCTTTTAGAATTTCATACAAGCGCGCGCCGCGCTCCCAGGGCTGTCCTGGGTGCAGGATCGTTTCATAATCGATCTTGACGCCATTCTTCTTTGCCAGATTCATGGCGACCGACAGCGTACGGCGCGCATCGGGGATGGACCTCAATTGTTCAGCCTCCAGGAAGTTCAGTATTCCCGCTTTTTTCAACTCCCCGACCACGCCGTCGGCAAAGCCACGCCAGTCGGGACTGCCGCATAGCTTCGACGCGCCTGCGCCTACGAATATCACCAGCTCATTATTTTCTGCCGCGTTCAAAATCTGCGGGGGAACGGTGGGTAGTGTTTTACTCATATGTTGAACTGAGTGAGGAAAGTGGAACGTCGCAGACGCGTATGGCTAGCTGGAACGAAACGGAAAAAGCGCCCTTGATCCTGACGCGTTTGTCTCTTGCAATTATAGTCGGAGACGAACGACTGTTTGAGGCCACCTTGCCTTGAGCGAGGCATTCATCGTCACGGTGCGCATCGCCTCATCGCGCGCCCACTGAGAACGCGACTTCTGGATCAGGATGGAAGACACCTCCATGTGATCGAAATCCAATAAGGCGGACTAATGCGTGGCTGCCCCGCGATACAATGGCCACTTTGGGGGCAATAAAGGATATGGGTGGCTACTCGAAACGCATCAACAGTTGGGCCGGATTTGCCGGCACGAAGGAGCCAGGCTTTTGTGTGATCTGCGGTCGATTCGGCGAGCTGACCCGCGATCACGTTCCGCCGCGCGGTTGTGCGCAAATCGCCAACGCCGTATTGAGCCGCCTTACGATGGGGGCGCCAGGCGAGGGGCAACCGCGCAACACCATTTATATTCAAGGCGGTCTGAAATTCCAGACGCAGTGCGCGACCTGCAACAACGAACGACTTGGGCTGCACTTCGACCCGGAACTGAAGCATTTCGTGGATGGCATGCATGTTGGAATGCAGGCGGTGGCGAGGAATGTCGTGCTGCCCCGGATCATCCGGCTGGAAGCGAACCTGCATTTGGTCGCCAGGTCCATCATTGGCCATGTCCTGGCCGCCCACTCAGCGAATGATACCCAGATCTGGCGCCAAGACATTGGCGCATCCGAATCCTTGCGCCAGTATTTTCTGCATCCTGATCGCGCGTTTCCAGAAGAATGGCGTTTGTACTGCTGGCCATACCTGTCCCGCAAACAGGTGATCCTCCGGCACGCATCCTGGATGGACGTTTCCTTGTCTAGCCCAGCCCAAAAGACGGTGTATGGGCATGTGCTCAAGTTCTTGCCGTTCGGCTTCTGGCTTGTTCACAATCAGCCAATGGAGTTTGTCATTGATGCCCTCGACATTACTCCCCGAGGCGCACCTGACGCCGCAAGGGAGACGTGCTCCTTTGACCTTCGCCTTGCGCCTCACCATTTATATCCAGAAAATCCATCAGGCCATCGCCTCATGCTATTTGCCAATGAACAATCCTCGGTGGCGACACCGGATGCCAAAACAAGGACCAGCAAACGGTGACACTTTAGGGCCATGCATCCACGTGCCGGTGTGACTGAGATGTAGACGAAAAAGGATAGCCGCAAAAATCGAAACTCCCCATTTAAATCATCGGCTTAAACTAACTTCGGCGTAAAAACACGAATCCCGGCCGTTACTCACATCGGCTTGGCACGATTGAAAGCACAATGCCGGTCGAGCCCCCTCTGGTGTGCCGAACGCCTAGGCCGGGGAAACTGTCACCTGTTCGGCAAGCAACCCCGGGGTGGCCATATTCGTGGCGCGGATCAAGTCCAGTGCGTCCTGCTCGGTATAGACCATGGTCGTGGCCAAATCCCTGTGGCCGAGGAGCGCGGCGACCTGGCGGACATCCTGTCCGGTCAGCAAGGCCGATTTCGCAAAGGTGTGCCGCGGCCAGTGGGGCGAGGCTTGCCGCAGATGCGCGCAGCCGGTGACATCGCCGGCCTGCTTCAGGGCGTCGGCGGTGCGGGTCAGACGGCCTTTCACGATGTAATAGAGTCCGTGGCGGGTCGTCACCGGCAGCCAGGCCTGAAAGAACCGGCGTGACTCCACGTCCCGGATCGGTTTGCCGCCGATCACGATGGCGCCGCGGTCGGTGCGCGGCGACAGGATCAGCGCCCCCGTCTCTAGCGGAGCGGGCAGGGCGTCCATCCCGAACGCTTCCCGATAGGCGCCCAATGCCGCCATCACCGTCTTCGTGACCGGTATCGTTCTCTCCCTGCGTCCCTTTGCCGTTTCCTCGCGCACGACCATGACCCAATACGTCTTGCCGTCTTTCGGATCGGTGAGGCAGTGAAACGCGCCCATGGTGGCCTTGATCAGCTCGCTGGCACGCAACCCCAGCTCGCGTAGCGCGATGAAAATAAACCGGTCACGCGTGTAGGCTTGACGCGCGGCGAACGTCGCCTTCTCGGATGCCTCCATGGTGTCGAGCACAAGGTCGTATAAGTCCGGCACGACCGCGCGGTTGGCGTTGATCTTTCGGGTGGTGCCGGCGCCGTGCAGGCCCATCGGATTGATGGCGATGTAGCCCATCTCGCGCCAGACGCGGAACATGGCGTGGATGCAGCGCTGGATGTCCGACCGGCTGCTGGCCGACGGCTGCTTGCGAAAGGGAGAATATCCCTCGTCGTCGACGCCGGCGTAGGCGCCCGTCACTTCATCCTGCGCACACAGCGCCGAGTCGGGCAGGTCCGCGAGGAACCCATAAAAAGCTTCGACGTCCTGCACTGTCCAGCGAGACGGCGGCACGCCGTGCACGTTCTCGCAGAACCAGCGCAGCTTGGCGATGTGGTAGCGGTAGGTGGCCACCGTTTCGGGGGAATTGCGCCGGCCGCGGCTGGCGATCGCCCGCAGCCAGACCTCGGCGGCCTCCCAGTCGTCGGCCACCGGACCCAGGCCATGCGCCATCGGCGCCATCAATGGGGAGGGCAACGTGTTTACAGTATCAATCAGCTCGTTCAACGTGGGTGCTCCCTGGTCAGTTGGTCGGGGATCTCAGCCCCTTTTTGATAGGCGAGCCGACGGAACGATTCCATCAGCCGCTCATCGGCTCGGCGCTGCGCCTCCAGGGCGGCAACGCGTTCTTTCCACGCCCGGCCTTCACCGCGCGCCTCGTCGATCGACATCAGGGCGAATTTGCGCAGCTCCGCCACCTCGGCCGTCAGCGCTGCCACGCTGTCGGCCTGGCGGGCGAGGGCGGCGGTCGCCCGGGCCGCATCTTCGGCGTGGCGCCGGGCGCTGTGCTTGGCCACTTCCAGCTCGCTCGCCAGGGAGGCCGCCGTGGCGCGCAGGTCGGCCAGCTGTTGTTCCGCCTCCTGCAGGCGGTTGAGGAGGAACCGCGACTCGGCGCTGTCGGTGCGCTGCGCCGGGCGTGCGCGGTTGAGGTCCTGTTCGACCGCCTCGGCGATGCGCGCCTGCAGCGTGTAAAGGTCTGGCAGGGCGGAGGGAGGGGCGTCGGGCGCGCTTGGGGCCGGCGCCGGGCTTGGCTGCCGGGCCAGCTCGGCCGCCAAGCGGTCCTTTTCGTCGGCCAAGGTCACGGTCGAGGGGCGCCGGGCGGGCGCGAAGGCTGCGAGCAGGCGCCGGTAGATCGTCGGGCTGAAGAACTGGCCGGTGGCTTCATGGACGGCGAGGATAAACCCGCGCACGAAGGGGCGGTGGGAGTTGCCGCCGAGCGGGCAGGCCAGTTCGAGTTCGGCCACGCGCCGGGCCAGGATGCGGGCCTGCGGATCGGACAGGGAGAAAGCGGGACGGCCCATGGCGTGAACACCGTAGTCGGAATATAGAGGGATGGCCGGGATTGCGGATTTTTTCGCAGAAATTGCTTTAACTGATTGATCTATAATGAGAAATCGGCTTAAAGATTGCTTCTCTGACGATCTGTGCAATCTAGCCGAGAGGCCTCCCCTGCGATGCAACAAGCATATTCAGCTTTTTCGGCGATTCACGTTCCGTCAAAATGTGTAAAACCTGAATGTGGAGCCGCAAACGGCGGCAACCTTTCTCAAGCAGCTCCGTGACGCTTCAAATGTGCTTCCGTTACGCGGGCCGAATTGGATAACTCCAGCTCTATTCGCTCAGATAAAGGCTTCCACGCCTGATAGCGCGGCGGGTATAGTCGATCCAGATCAAAGCGAACAAGCGCATCTTTTGCAAGCATCAAGCTATCCCTCGATAACCCCATAAATGAGTTAAAAATGTTCACGGGCAGCTGACCCTCTCTCTGCCACCAATCCTCAACGCTACGCTCTTGCGCTTGGAGCACGTCATAGAAAGCGATCAGCGCCATCGCGTCGTCACCAGACAGATCGCGAAATTGAGGGGCGTCCGGATAAAGTGTCGGCATGTGCGGGAGGAAATCCTCTCGCTTATCGCCCGGCAGTTCTGTTTTTGCCGACGCGCAGATAAAATTGGCGCTGGCCCGTTGATGTATAAAGAGCATACGTTCGATTGCCCTATTTAGTTCCGCAGCAAAATATCGTCGAGCATCGCTCTCCCTGCGGAGCTTGTCTGCCGCATCTGCTTTCTTCTTATTAAATTCGGTAATGCCTGCGCCTAGTAGTGAGGCGGCAGCTCCGAACAAGGCGCCAGCAACTGTTGGAACAACATTCGTTAAGAGCAAGATGCCCCCAGCGCCAAACAGGCATGCTGATAGTACGATATGTGGGCTTCGGACACCTATGGTGGCGATGCGATTCATGACAGTTTTCGTATTAGTGCGCGGGTCTTGCATTATTTCTCCGTCGTTATGTACTGCTAAATGGTCCCATATCAAGCGCATGCGAGCCGACCGTCAGAGCTCAAGGCCGCTGCGCCTGAACTGGCCAAGCATTTTTGGCGAATGGCCCTTTTTAGCTGGCCAGCAAAAATGGACGTTTCGCCAAATTTAGACTTCATCCATGCGAAGCTGCCCGGCGGCGTAAAAATCTTTCACCCCTGCCCAGGCTTCAGGTATTTGGAAGCAATAGCTCCCCTCTGGCAAAGCTTCAAATTCCTCGCACGTCATTGTTGCCGGGCCTGGCTGCTTGTTCACCGCGTTCTCCTTTGCAAACCACGCCAACGACTGGAATTCGAGCGCCACTCGCGCGAAGTGAAGCTCGCTGATATGCAAAAGTGATGCGGTGTGCAGCAGCTTGCGCACGCCGGCCGGGGACAAATCTAAAATTTCCTCATCGTTCATCATCATCCTCAAGTTTGATGAATCGTCGTGCCTTCGCTATCTAAAAATTTCCCAGATAGCGCATCTTCGACGAAGCGCAAGCCGATAGCCCTTTGCTCGTCTGGCGAACCATTCATGAGGCCGGGGTATCTGGCTTCCATCTCGGCAGCGCAAGCGCCTTGCAGGTCCGGTTCCGTCGCCAGAATCCACACGTTATATGCCTGCACGATCATCGGCGTCTGCTCGCCAAACAAGCACGCACAATCGTGGGCGGCCACAAACAGCATCAGCTTGTTGTCCCGGTCACTTAACTCGATCACCGCGTCAAGATTTCCGTCCGCATCAGGATGCTTCAGGAAATTGCGGGCGCCATTCAAAATCTCGAAGATCTGCTTCTGTGTGCTGTCTGGATAGGTGGCCGCGATCTCGTCATAAAAGCGGTTGATGCCGGCCATTTGGCAGTGCCTCTCATAGATCTCGCGCGCGGCGCAGGCCAGCGTGTGGATCGCCACCATGTCGCCATCATTCAAGTACATTCGGATTGCGACGGCCAGCTGCCGATTTGCGGCATCAGCCTTCGATATGGTTTGCTGCGCGGATTCAGGAGGAAGCGGACGAACGGTACGCTGCGCGGACCAACGTCATTGAAGCCAAGGTGGTGGAACAACAGGCGGCTATGCAGTCCATCGAAGCGGAGAACGCCCGCTTGCGCGCGCAGATTGCCGCTATCGAAACGGCAAACCGACAATACGAAGCTGCGGTGGCGGGCGCACAGGAAGCGTTGTCGCGGGAGACTACGGCCCGCCAACTGGCAGAACAAGAAGCCAATAGCCTGTCCCAGAGACTGGCGGAAAACGAAGCCCATCGCCGGTCGCTGGAGGAAAAACACCAGCATGCGCGCGACGCGTTGGAGCACTATCGCCTCGCGGCAAAAGAGCAACGGGAGGCCGAATCGCGCCGGCACGAACTACAGGTTCAGCAACTGCAGGCGGAGCTGCGTCAGGCCAACCAGACGCTGGTCGGGAAGAATGACGAAATCACGATGTTAAACCGCGATGGCGCCCGGTTTATGGCGGAGCTCACTCACACACGCCAGGCGCTGCGCACTGCCGAAGAGTATGCAAAGCGGCAGCTCGATGAGCTCGAACGTCTACATGCAGTCCAAACTGCCTATGAACAACTGATCACCCAGATGGCCGAGCGTGAGGCACGCGTTGCAGAGCTCCAGGATCAGCTTGCAACCAGCCTCGGCGAGCAGGACAAGCAGACGTCGCAGGTACGTACTCTTGAGCTTGCACTTGCCCAAGCGCGAACCCAGGTCGAGATGCAGGAAAAAATGAATGCCCAGTTGCAGGAACTTTTGGCAACCGGGCATAGGCCTACTAGCTAAGACCACGCGCGCTACGATGCGCTCTGGCCTATCCCGGGCCCGCTTTATGCTGCCGCCGGCGCAGCACAAGGTATGCGGCCGGCACCACGAGCATGGACAATAATGGCGCCGTGATCATTCCTCCGACCATCGGCGCCGCGATTCGCTGCATGACTTCGGAGCCTGTCCCGCTACCGAGCATGATTGGCACCAGCCCCGCCAGAATGACGGCAACGGTCATCGCCTTGGGGCGCACGCGCAGTACGGCACCTTCGCGGATCGCGTCCAGCAGGTCGTCAACGCTGGTTTTGCCAGCCTGTATGCGGGCATCCCAAGCCTGCTTCAAGTACAGCAGCATGATCACGCCGAACTCGGCCGACACACCGGCCAAGGCGATAAACCCCACGCCCGATGCGACAGAAAGATTGTGCCCCAGCAGCCAAAGCAGCCACACGCCGCCTGCCAACGCAAAAGGCAGCGTGGCCATGATCAAAGCGGCCTCATCAAAGCGCTTGAAGATCAGGTACAGCAGCACGACGATGATCGACAAGGTTGCCGGCACCACGATCTTCAGCTTGGCGGCGGCCCGTTCAAGGTACTCGAACTGCCCAGACCAGGAAACGGAGTAGCCGGGCGGAAGCCGGACTTCCTGAGCGACCACCTGCTGCATCTCATGTACCGCCGAGCTGAGGTCGCGTCCGCGAATATCGACGTACACCCAGCCAGACAGGCGTGCGTTCTCGCTCTTTAACATCGGCGGGCCGTCCTCGATGCGAATAGCAGCGACGTCTCCGAGGCGGATCTGCGCCCCACGCTCCGTCAGCACCGGCAGCTCGCGCAGTTTTTCGACCGAGTCGCGCACCTCGCGCGGGTAGCGGACGTTGATCGGGAAGCGCTGTAAGCCTTCGACGGTTTCTCCGATATTGTCGCCGCCGATTGCCGACGACACGATGCTCTGCACATCGGCGACATTCATCCCGTATCGGCCTGCAGCGTCGCGGTCGATCCGCACATCGATGTAGCGGCCACCATTCAGACGCTCGGCCAGCGCGGAGGACACACCGGGCACCTTTTTGACGGCCCGCTCGATTTCTCCGGTGATCCGGTCGATTTCCTTCAGATCGACGCCTGCCACCTTCACGCCCACCGGGCTCTTAATGCCGGTCGCCAGCATATCGATCCGATTGCGAATGGGCGGCACCCAGATGTTCGACAGTCCCGGCACCTTGACGGTGCGGTCCAGTTCTTCGACCAGCTTGTCCGGCGTCATGCCCGGCCGCCACTGGTCGCGCGGCTTGAACTGGATCGTGGTCTCGAACATCTCCAGCGGTGCCGGATCGGTGGCGGTTTCCGCCCGGCCAGCCTTGCCGAGCACACTTTGCACCTCCGGCACCGTCTTGATCAGGCGATCGGTTTGCTGCAGCAGCTCGGCTGCCTTGCCAATCCCGATGCCCGGCAAGGCCGACGGCATGTACAACAGGTCGCCTTCATCAAGCGGCGGGATGAATTCGCCTCCCAGGCGCGCCAGCGGCCAGATGGTCGCCATAGCGACGATACCGGCCGCCACGAGGGTCGCCTTCGGATACTTCAGCACGCGCTCCAGCAGCGGCCGGTACAAGCGGATCAGTCCGCGATTGAGCGGATTGCTCTGTTCGTCCGGGATACGGCCACGAATCAGGTAGCCCATCAACACGGGGATCAGGGTAACGGCCAAGCCGGCCGCGGCGGCCATCGCATAGGTCTTGGTAAAGGCCAATGGCGCAAACAGCTTACCTTCCTGCGCCTCCAACGTAAAGACCGGCACGAACGAGAGCACGATGATCAGGAGTGAGAAGAACAGCGCCGGGCCGACTTCGGCGGCGGCGTCACCCACCACGCGCCACTGCTCGTCACCAGTCAGCGCCTGGTCGGGATGGCCGTGCTTCCACGCCTCGATGTGCTTGTGCGCGTTCTCGATCATCACTACGGCCGCGTCGACCATCGCCCCAATGGCGATCGCAATACCGCCCAGCGACATGATGTTGGCATTCACCCCTTGGTAGTACATGACCAGGTAGGCCGCCAGTACTCCGAGCGGCAGCGAAACGATGGCCACCAGGGCCGAGCGCAGGTGGAACAGGAAAATGGCGCAGACCACGGCCACAACGACAAATTCCTCGATCAGCTTGTGTTCGAGATTGGTCACGGCCCGCTTGATCAGGTTCGAGCGATCATAAGTCGGCACGATCTCTACGCCTCGCGGCAGGCTGGCTTTGAGCTTGTCGAGCTTGGCTTTGACAGCCTCGATGGTCGAAAGCGCGTTTTTCCCTGACCTCATGACGATCACGCCGCCGGCCACTTCGCCTTCACCGTTCAGTTCTGCCACGCCGCGCCGCGTTTCCGGGCCGACCTGTACCCGGGCGACGTCGCCCAGCCTGACCGGCACGCCGCTATCTGTCGTGCGCAGCGGAATCTTGCGGAAGTCGTCAAGCGAGGTCAGGTAGCCCGATGCGCGTACGATGTATTCCGCTTCGCCCAGTTCCAGCACCGATCCGCCCGTTTCCTGGTTGGCCTTTTGTACCGCCTCGATCACCCGGGCATGGGGGATGTTATAGGCGCGCAGCTTATCGGGGTCGAGCTGGATCTGGTATTGCCGCACCATGCCGCCGATGCTGGCCACCTCCGACACATTGGGCACCGCTTTGAGTTCGTACTTGAGAAACCAGTCTTGCAGTGCACGCAGTTGTGACAGGTCGAGCTTGCCGCTCCGGTCGACCAGGACATACTCATAGATCCACCCCACGCCGGTGGCGTCAGGGCCAAGTGCTGGCCGCGCCTGTGCTGGCAAACGGGACTGCACCTGGTTTAGGTACTCCAGCACGCGCGAGCGCGCCCAATAGGGATCGGTGCCGTCGTCAAACAGCACGTAGACGAAGGAGTCGCCGAAGAATGAATAGCCGCGCACAGTTTTGGCGCCGGGCACCGAGAGCATGGTTGTCGTCAGCGGATAAGTGACTTGATTTTCCACGATCTGCGGCGCCTGGCCTGGGTAGGTTGTGCGAATGATGACCTGTGTGTCTGACAGGTCCGGGATCGCGTCCAGCGGCGTCTTCGACAGCGCCCAGATGCCCCAGGCGGCCAGACCCGCCGTGGCCAGCAGCACGAAAAACCGGTTCACGATGGACCAGCGTATGAGCTTGGCGATCATCGCTTGCCTCCCATAGACGCTTTGTCCATCGCCGGCGGCATCGCGCCAGGCTTCATCGCGGCCGGTGCGCTATCGGTAACAGGCGTTACGGCCGTCAGCTGGTAGCCATCCTGCACCTTGCGCATCTCGAAGGCTACCGTGTCGCCGACTGCAACATTGCGTGGCAATCCGTCAGGCGGCGGCTTAAATGCCATCGTCATGGGCCCCCAATGCAGCGAAGGAATCGGTCCGTGCGATAACGTAACGCCCTCCGGGCCGATTTTTTCGACCCGGCCGGTTCCGCTGTGGCTTGTCTCCGCCGGTGGCCTATCGGTTTGCGGCGCAGAAGCTGACGCATCGACCATCCGGGCAATCGTTCCTTTCAGACTGGCCTCCGAATCGACTAGGAATTGTCCCGAGACGACCACTTTCTGCCCGGCCTGCAAACCCTGACGAATCTCAATTTGGTTCCCTGCCTGTGCGCCGATTTCGACGTTCACCGGGGTGAACTTGCCGTCGCCGGCGGCCACAAAGACCACATTGCGGGTGCCGGTCTGGATCACAGCTTCGCTGGGTACCAGCAAGCTGCGTTGGCCGGTGGCAGGCGTCAGGCTGATGTTGGCGAACATGCCCGGCGCCAGCCGCTCCCTTGGATTGGCCAGTTCGATACGGGCCTTCAAGGTGCGGGTGGCGGCATTAATTTCCGGCAGGAGCGATTCCACCTTGCCCTGGAACGTTTGCCCCGGCCACGCGGGCGTGCGCGCCGTCACGGCAGCGCCAGGGCGTACCTGCCCGGTGGCTGCCTCGGGAATCTCGGCAATGATCCATACGGTCGATAAGCCGTTGATGCGGTACAGCGGTGCGCCAGCGGCGACGGTCAAGCCTTCGCGTGCTGCCAGCTCATCGACGACACCCGATACCGGAGCGTTGATGGTGATCCTGGGATGGACTTTGCCGGTACTGGTGACCAGACGGATCTGCTCCTCGTTCATGCCAGCCAGTCGCATTCGTTGGAGCGCGGCATCAGCGAGATCCTGCCCGCCTTGCATGCGACGGGCAGCAAAATATTCCTCTTGTGCCGCCACCCAGTCAGGCACGTACAGCTCTGCCAACGGCTGGCCTTTGCGTACCCGGTCAAGCGGTGCTCGCACGTAGAGGCGCTCCACATAGCCGCTGGCGCGGGCCTGCACCAGGGCGACGTCACGCTCGTTGTAGGCGGCACTACCGACTACTTCCACCGTGCTGGACAGCGTACCTTCCACCACGTCGGCGGTGCGAATACCCAGGTTTTGCTGGACGCGGGGACTGATGAGTACCTTACCGTTGTCCCCAGATTCGTCGGCAAACATGGGGACGAGCTGCATATCCATGAATGGCGATTTGCCCGGCTTGTCAAATTTCGGCCCCGGTACCATCGGGTCGTGCCAATAGAGAACCTTCTTGCCGGTGGCAGGATCGATTTGGCCGCCGGGGCCGCCCGTGGCTGGCTGGGAGGCACCATGTGTTTCTTGTCGTGCGCCGGCCCAGTAGCCGCCCGCTCCGGCGACGGCGATGACGAGAGCGACGATCGCAGTGCGCGTGATGTTTTTTTTCTGGTTCATTTGATACCTTCAATACTTGCTGTCGGCGCTGGGCCATGCGTAGTCGGAAAGAGGAAATTGAGTTGCGCCCAGAGCCTCGCGGTGTCGGCTTCAAGCTGGAGCGCTGACAGGCGCACGTCCAGTTCGTTGCGCCGTGCCGCGAGCACTTCGCCCAGCGCCGATTTGCCACCTCGATAGGCAGCCAAGGCGGCCTCGCTACGCTCCTGAGCTAAGGGCACCAGCTCGCGGGCGTACCGTGCAAGGCGATCACGGTTGGTTTGCCATTCGTTTAGCATGGTGCGCGTCTCGGCGACATGTGAGCGCAGCATCTCGTCGCGCCCGGCCCGGACCTGCTCTGCGGTGGCAAGCTTGGCAGCCAACTCGCGGTCCTGCCGGTTCTTCTGATCCCATTGCAGTGGCACGGAAATGCCGACCGACACCATGTTGGAATAGGCGCCACCTCGCTGCTGGTACGCCACCTCGATACTCCAGTCGGACTTTTTATTGGCTTCGGCCAGCTTGACGTCGAGCGCCGCGATGTCCTCCTGCCGGCGCAGGGCTGCAATTTCAGGATGGTGGTTGAGCTGCGTCTCCAGCGCGGCCGGATCGAGGCGCACCGTGTCGATGGCCGGCTCCCCGGCCAATGGCCGGTTACCGGCTTCGCCAACCCAGCGGGTCAGCGTGATCGCGGTGCCGCGCACGCGGCGGACGGCATCATCGTGGCGGTCGTCTAATTGCGCGATAACACCTTTGGCGGCAAGTACATCAGCCTGGCTGCCGCGCCCACCTCGGTAGGCCGCCTCAGCTGCCTGCAACTCGCGCACTGCCTGATCGCGCTGTGCACTGACTACCTCGGCCACCGCCAAGGCGTAATAACGGTCTAGCCAGGCGATGGCGGTATCTCGCTCGATAGCTGCAATGACCACGTCTTTCTCGGCCAGCGCCTTATCGGTTTCGCGAGCATAGCGTTCGCTGCGAAGATGGCGTTTATCTGAGCGCGTCAGCTCTTGCGAGAAACCGATGCGCCGCATGGTCATGAAGTCGGCGGCAACGCTGCCGCGATCGCGGCCCGTCACTGGCAGGTTGTCGATACCGGCCTTCAACACCGGGTCTGGCAGTTGGCCGGCGGCCACCGACATGTCGCGCGTTGCGTTCACGGCGGCGTCTTCAGCGACGATCTGGCGTGACCGCTCAAGCGCCATGCGCTGCGCCTCGGCTAACGATAACGGATCGGCGGCAAGAGCCGCCCACGAGGATGTAACGAGTCCGATGGCGACGGCAAGGCGGACCATAGAATATGAATTTGCACGCCCGTTACGGCGTGCGGAAATAAGATGCGGCATGAGGCCTCCACAAGCGTTGAACCACATCGCGGACGCAAACGCGCACGCGACGGCAAATCAAGCGAATGAAGGTGTCAAATACGGAAGCAGCAGTGCCGTATTGACACAGGCGGCGCTATGGCATGGGCCAGGGAGGTGTCTGTCAACGCCGCAATGTCGGTCGGCATCGACACGTCCAGCAGAATAACTGTCTGAACCAGGGTGATCGGATGGAATGGTGGGATCTGCGGCAAGTCCGGCTTGTCGAGCGATTGATGCCCGGTGTGGCCATAGGCGTGGCACAAGCTCGGCTGCGCTTTATCCATACCCGTACAGTTCGCCATTGGAGGCATGCCGGCATCTGCCGTCATCGTCGCGCGCTCGGGCATACTCATGCCTGGGCAAACATAGGACGCCACAGCCAGCTGCGTGAACAGCAAGCTGAACACGGCTATGATGGCGGCAACGAAGCGCGATGTACGGGAAAATTTCATGGTTGGGCCGATTATATCTGCTTTTACACAGCCGTGATCAGTGCCCTCGGTAGCCAATGCACCGTTCGTGGCACCGGCATTACAGCGGTGGGCCGGTGCGTAGTACTTTCGAAATGCGGGACAAGCCGCCGGCCGAACAGTCGGCCGGCCAAAGCTCAACAACGTCTCCTTCCTTGAGAGAGAAATTCGCCGGTACGGCGGCCACCGCGGTGCGTGTCAGGCGCACGTGCTGGTAGCGAACCAACACAAATCGATGCTTGGCGTACTGGTCTGGGGACAGCGCCGCCACGCACGCCGCGCGCTGGGCAGGCGCAATGTCAGTGCCGTACGTGGTGCTGATTACGCCGCGCCGGGCGCCATGCTGCCAGTCGACGACACCAAAGGTTGGGTCCGAAGCGCAGCCGGCGAGTCCCAGCAATGCGATCACCGTTACCGCAAAACTGCCTAGCCAATTCATCCGGATTCTCCTTTTCCGCCTCTGTGACCGACAGCCTGTTATTGAAGACGCAGAATGCGGCGCGCGCCGCCCAGCACGATCACACCAATGATGAGGCCAATAATCAGGTCCGGGTAGCGTGAACCGGTCCACGTCACGAGCGCACCGGCGATGATCACGCCCAGGTTGGCAATGACGTCGTTGGCCGAGAAAATGTAGCTGGCCTTCATGTGCGCGCCGTGGTCGCGTTTTTTGGCGATCAGGATGAGGCATGCGATATTGGCCACCAGCGCGACGGCGCCGATGCCCATCATCGTCACCGACTCTGGTTCACTGCCCGATACGCCGTGGCGGATCACCTCGGCAATCGCGCCAATGGCCAGCACCAGCTGCAGCCATCCAGCCAGGTGCGCGGCACGGCGCTTGTGGGCCAGCGAGCGCCCGACCGCGAACAGTGCCAGGACATACACCGCTGCGTCGGCGAACATGTCCAGCGAATCGGATATCAAGCCGGTCGACTGGGATAGCCAGCCCCAGATCATCTCCACCAGGAACATGGTTCCGTTGATGGACAGCAGCCAGCGCAGCGTGCGGGCCTCGCCGGCGTCATCGCCAGATTGCATTGCCGGCACGGTGTCGGCCCGTTCCGTGCTGGTCAGCTCAGCGCCCAGCCCAAGAGGCGTGAGACGCTCCAGCAGCGCTTCGGCGTCGCCCGTGTGGGTCACGCGCAGCTGGCGGCCGGCCAGATCAAACTGCAATGCGCTAATGTTTGGGGTATCGGCCAGCGCCATGCGGATGAGATTTTCTTCCGAGGGACAGTCCATCTTCGGAATCGCGATCGTGCTGAGGACAACACCGTGTTCGCCGGCCTCAATTTTCCGGCTTTCGCGCAGCTGGGCGCCGAAGTTCAATGGTGCCAACGCATCGACAAGCGACTCGGCCGCGCCGACATGCTCGATGGTGACAGTGTGTGCGCCAAGGTCGAACTTGAGAGTGCTGATACCGCTGATCGGTGCCAAGGCCAGGCGAATCAGGTTCTCCTCGGATGGGCAGTCCATTTTCGGTACCGACAGGATGCTGCGATGGCGGTCAGCCGTGGACGCTTCAACCGCTTCTAGGGAGATATTCGTATTCATACCCCAAGGCTAGACCTTGAAGTAGCTTCAACGTCAAGCGAATCCGCAGAACTATGCTCTAGGCTGCAATGCGTCGATGATACGGCAATTGGCTACCGGTCCCCCCTGGCACGAAGCCAGCAAGCCGGTGAGTTGGTCTTTCAGCGCCAATAAATCGGAAATTTTCTGCTCGACGGCGCGTAAGTGTTCGGACGTCATCGCCGTCACCGTGCAGCAATCAGCGTCGCGCTGATCCGAAAACGCCAGCAGGCTACGGACTTGATCGATCGTGAAGCCGATTTCGCGCGCCCGGCGCACAAAGGCCAGCCGGTTAAGATCCTCGGTGTCGTACAGCCGGTAGTTGCTGTCGGTGCGCGATGGCTTGGACAGCAAACCGATTTTTTCATAGTAGCGGATCGTCGCCGCCGGTGTTTGCGCGGCGCTGGCCAGTTGGCCGATCGAAAAAGATGTCGTCATGTTACTTGACCTTGAAGTGACTATAAGGTTTATAAACCTTACAAAATCACCCGTCAAGCACTCACTATGCCCCTTCGACTATCTCGTACCCTGATTCATGGAATTTTTACCGTGAGCCTGCCTCTAACCACCCTGGCGCAGGATCTGCCGCTGACGCTGCGTGAGGCAGTGGCGCACGCACAAGAGCGCGCTCCGACATTGCGTGGCGCCGATGCCGCAGCAAGGGCCGCCGACGCCGGCGTGGAGGTGGCGGGCTTGCGCCCGAATCCCACGTTGTCCATTGAAGCGGAAAATGTGCTCGGCACAGGCCGCTACAGCGGCTTTGGCGGCGCCGATCGCACTGTGTCCTTGGCCGTGCCACTGGAACTGGGCGGCAAGCGCCAGGCGCGCATCAATGTCGCACAGGCGGAGCGCGCGGCGGCCGGCATCGGACTGACCGCTGCGCGGGCCGACCTGACGCAGCGCGTGACCGAAGCGTTTGTGCGGCTGGCTGCCGCCCAGCGACGGCAGGACATTGCCCGTAGCGCCCTGGAGTGGGCCGAGCGTGCCGCCCACGCGGCCCAGGAACGTGTCCGCACCGGCAAAGCGTCCCCGATCGAGGAGCAGCGCGCGCAGGTGCTCAAGCTTGGCGCCGATACACGGTTCGGTAAAGCAGTGCGCGCACTGGCGCTCGCCCATGCCGACCTCACTCAACTGACCGGCGACGCAGCGCTCGCTATCTCGGCGTCCTGGTTCGATACGGTCGCACCGGTTGAATCTGCGTCGGCCGGGCAACCGCCGCTGTCCGTGGCCGCGGCGCAGGCCCAGTTGGCGATTGCCAACGCGCGCGTCGATGCGGCCCGGAGAGACCGGATGCCCGATGTGACGATCACGGCCGGCACGCGCCGCTATGGCGATTCTCCCGACAAAGCGGCGGTTCTTAGCCTGTCGATACCGCTACCGCTGTTTAACAGCGGTAGCGGCGCACTGGTGCGCGCTAAGGCGCAGGCGGACCAGGCGAACGCGGAGGGCGACGCGGCGGCCATCGAGGCCCAGCAGGCACTGGCGCACGCCGTCGCCGACGTTGTCGATGCCCGTGCGGTGGCGCAGACGGCGGCCGGCCCGGCCCTCACTGCAGCGCAGGAGGCGGCCAGGATCGCCCGGTTGGGTTACGCCGAAGGCAAATTTCCTCAGCTTGAGATGATCGAGGCGGAGCGCTCCCTTGCCGAAACGCGTGAAGCGGCGCTTGAAGCGCTGACCGACTACCACCTTGCCCAAGTCCGTCTGGCCCGGCTGCAAGGCAGCATACAACCCATCTACAAGGATTAAATCATGCAAATGCCATATCGTTTGAGCGTTTGCGGCATGTTGCTGATCCTGGCAGCGTGCTCGCGCTCTCCCAAGCTCGAAGAAGGCACGCCCCAAGCTTCCGCCGCTGCGTCGGCCGCGCCAGCAGCAGCGCAAAAACACGCCGACAAAGACAAGGATGACGACGACAAGCCCACTGAGCGCAAAGGCGGCGAAGAAAAGGATGGCAAGGGCGCCGATTTTGTAAAACTGTCAGACAAGCAGATCCTGGCCGCCCACATCGAGGTGGCGGCAGTGCGCACGGGATTCGCCGGCGCTGTCGAAGCGCCCGCCGTCATCATCGCCGACCCGCAGCATGCCGCTGTTGTCAGCAGTTCGGTCAGCGGCCGGGTAATTTCAGTGCGCAAGAATCTGGGGGAAAACGTGGCACGAGGCGATATTCTGGCCGTTATCGAAAGCCGTGAGGTGGCCCAGTTCAGCGCCGATGTGACGTTGGCGCGCCGGCAGCTGGAACTGGCCGACGCCGGGTTTAAACGTGAAGACCGCCTGTACGCAGAAAAGGTGTCCTCGCGCCAGGAATATGAGCTGGCACAATCGGCGCTCGACGACGCCCGTACCCGGCTGCGCCTGGCGCAGCAGCAGCTTGCCACCAGCGGCGGCGCCGAACATAGCGCCCAGCTGACACTGCGCGCGCCCATCGCCGGCGTCGTCACGGCCCGCCAGGTGGCGCTCGGTGACATAGTCGAGGCCAATGCCAAACTGTTCGAGCTGGCCAACCCAGACCTCCTTTCCGTCGAACTGTCGCTCGCGCCAAGCGATGCCTCGCGCGTGGCGCCCGGTACGCCAATCGAAGTATCGGCCGATGGCCGGTCGGGAACCGGGCATGTGGCTTTCCTGTCACGTGTTCTGGACCCGGCCACGCGCCAGATCCGGGCCATTGCGGCGCTGCCGAATAAGAATGCGCTATGGCGCATCGGCGAGACGGTGTCCGCCTCGGTGGTGCTCAAGCCCGAATCTTCCGGAGAGCAGATCGCTGTGCCGCGCGCCGCGGTTCAGACCGTCGAGGACAAACCCAGCGTGTTCGTGCGCCAGAAAGACGGCTTTGCAATCAAGCACATCGTGCTCGGCAAGCCTGCGGCCGGGTTTGTCACCGTGCTGTCAGGGCTGGACGGCTCTGAGCGCATCGCCACCAGCAACACCTTCGTTCTCAAGGCCGAGCACGGCAAGGGTGAAGCGGGAGGCGACAATGACTAAACAGCCGCATTTCGCGTGCTCGCCGGAGGTGTGGGCATGATCGCGCGGATCGTCAACGTGTCGGTACGCCACCCTTGGCAGATTTTGTTTGCCGCGCTCTTTGCTGCCGTGGTTGGCGCTTTCGCGTTGGTGCGCCTGCCGATTGATGCAGTACCTGACATAACCAACACGCAGGTCCAGATCAACGTGGTGGTGCCGGCGCTGGCCCCGGCCGACGTGGAACGACAGGTAACTTACCCGATAGAGACGGCTTTTGCCGGCATACCGGGACTGGAATCGACGCGCTCGCTGACGCGCCACGGCTTTGCCCAGGTTACGACCGTGTTCAAGGACGGCACGGACGTGTATTTCGCGCGCCAGCAGATCGCCGAGCGCCTGCGTTCGGTGGAACGTGCACTCCCGCCGGGGGCGACAGCCACAATGGGGCCGATCGCCACTGGCCTCGGCGACGTCTACATGTGGACCGTGGAGTTCTCCAATACGCATACCGGTGCCAGCGGTGCCGGCATGGCGCCGGATGGCAGCTACACCACGCCTGCAGGTGAACTGCTGCGCACCGAAAAAGACAAGGCGACCTACCTGCGCACGGTGCAGGACTGGATCGTAGCGCCGCAACTCAAAAATACGCCCGGACTGGCCGGCGTGGACGTGATCGGCGGCTACGTCAAGCAGTACGTGGTGACGCCAGATCCGCAGCGCCTGGCGGCACTTGGCATCGGATTGTCCGAACTGGCCGAAGCACTGGAGCGTAACAACACCAGCGTCGGCGCCGGTGTGCTGGTGCAAAACGGTGAAGCACTTACCATCCAGGCCGACGCTCGCCTGACCAACAGCGCAGAGTTGGCCAAGAGCGTCATCGCCACGCGCGGCGGCATGCCCGTGCTGTTATCCCAGGTAGCGCAAGTTGGTGTCGGTCAGGAGATCCGCTTCGGTTCGGCTTCGGAAGGCGGTGTCGAGGTTGTCCTCGGTACCGCCGTGATGCGCATTGGAGAAAACAGCCGCACGGTCGCAGCGGCCGTCGACGCCCGCTTGAAGGAAATTGCCCGCTCGCTGCCGCCTGGTATCGTCATCAAGCCGGTGCTCAATCGGACACGCCTGGTCGATTCAACGATCAACACCGTCGCTAAGAACCTCACCGAGGGCGCCTTGCTGGTCATCGCCGTGCTGTTCGCGCTGCTGGGCAACCTGCGCGCGGCGCTAATTGCCGCCGCCGTCATCCCCGTGACGATGCTGCTCACGTCGGCCGGCATGCTGCAGATGGGCTTGTCCGCAAACCTGATGAGCCTTGGCGCGCTCGACTTCGGCCTGATCGTCGATGGCGCGGTCATCATCGTGGAAAACGTGCTGCGCCGCCTGGCCGAGCAGCAGCATGCCAACGGCGCAATACTGACCCGTGCGCAGCGCCTGGAGGTGGTCGGCGCTGCGGCGCGCGAAATGATCCGACCGAGCGTCTACGGACAGGCCATCATCATTCTGGTGTATGTGCCGCTGTTGACCTTCCAGGGCGTTGAGGGCCGCATGTTCACACCGATGGCGATCACGGTGATCCTGGCATTGCTGTTCGCGTTCCTGCTGTCTCTCACCGTCGTGCCCGCCGCGATCGCGCTGTGGCTCTCCCGCCCGATCAACCACGCCGACAACAAGCTGGTATCAGCAATCGGCAAACTGTATGTCCCCTGGCTGGACCGAGTTATGCCGCGCCCCATGTTGACCGCTGGTCTGGCCACGGCCGCTTTTGTCGGCGCGATCGCTTTGTTTCACACGCTGGGGCAGGAATTTCTGCCGACACTAGATGAGCATGACGTCCTGCTGGAGATAGTTCGTATTCCGGGCACATCTCTGGATCAAAGCCAGGCAATGCAGTTTGAAGTAGAAAAGGCGGTGAGCAAGGTGCCGGAAGTAGAACTGGCATTTTCGCGCACCGGTACGGCCGAACTGGCGTCCGACCCGATGCCGCCGAATCAGGCCGACACCTTTGTGACCATCAAGGATCGCTCCCAGTGGCCAGACCCATCGCTGAGCAAGAGCGAACTGATAGAGAAGATCGAACGCGCTCTGGCGGATATTCCTGGGCAGAATTACGAGTTGACCCAGCCAATCCAGATGCGCTTCAACGAATTGCTTGCCGGCGTGCGCGGCGATATTGCCATCAAGGTCTACGGCGACGATTTTGCGTCCATGCTCAAAGTGGCCGACAAAGTCGCCGACCAGCTGCGCGCAATTGAGGGCGCGACGGGCGTACGCGTGGAGCAAGTACAAGGCATGCCACGGCTTGACGCCCAGCTCGATCGCGATGCGATGGCCCGTGTCGGGCTCACGGCAAAGGACGTATTCGATACGCTGGCTGTGGCTGTGGCGGGTCGCGAGGCTGGCCAGATCTATGAGGGAGACCGCCGGTTCGATGTGGTGGTGCGCCTTACTGACAGCGCGCGCAACGATATCGAGGCGCTACGCCAGCTGCCCGTGCTGACACCTGCCGGCAAGTTTGTCCCGCTTGGTGCGGTTGCTCGGCTGGAATTGGCCAAAGGAGCAGGCCAGATCAGCCGCGAGAACGGCAAGCGGCGCGTGGTCGTGCAGGCGAACGTGCGCGGCCGTGATATCGCCAGCGTGGTCAAGGATGCACAGGCAGCGATCGATGCCAAGGTACCTCGTCCTCCGGGCGTCTGGCTGACATGGGGCGGCCAGTTCGAAAATCTGGAGCGCGCCCGCCTGCGGTTGGCCGTGGTGGTGCCAGCCTGTTTCTTGCTGATCGTTGGCGTCCTGTATTCGGCAGTGGGCTCCTGGCGCGCGGCGGCGGTGGTCTTCACCGGCGTGCCGCTGGCCTTGATCGGCGGCGTGCTGGCACTCTGGCTGCGTGGCTTGCCGTTCTCCATTTCTGCCGCAGTCGGTTTCATCGCGCTCTCTGGCGTGGCCGTCCTGAACGGGCTCGTGATGGTTGGCGCGATCGACGAATTGGCCAAGACGCAGCCTTGGAAGGATGCGGTGCGCCTTGGGGCGTTGCGCCGCCTGCGGCCGGTGCTGATGACGGCGCTGGTGGCGTCGCTCGGTTTCGTGCCGATGGCCTTGGCCAACGGCGCCGGCGCCGAGGTGCAGCGCCCGCTGGCGACGGTTGTGATCGGCGGTCTCCTCTCGACCACACTGCTTACGCTCTTGGTGCTGCCCGCGCTCTACGCCAGGTTCGGCAAGCCAGTGCGGCAAGGCGACGCTGTACACTGATTTCAAATCTGCAATTAAATAATCGTTTTTGTGCAAAATGGCCGATTTCTAATGATTTTTGAGTCGCAATAATCGTTCTTGGGTAGGATCGGCCGGATTTATGTGCGGGTACAGGCGGTTGTCGTCTGTCCATGAAAATCAGCCACACGGAGGTGTTGATGCGCTCGTTAGCGGAGGAAATCCCCGATATCCAGGTTTTGCTGGCCTTGGCGCCGGAGGAGTTGGCCTACACGGTGCTGCGCCTGGGAAGCCTCAATGATCAGAATGGTCTGTTCCACCCAGCCTCATTCGAAGCGCAGCCGAACGGGCCACGGTATCCCCAAGAGCGGGCTGCGCAAGCCGCAGTTGCACTTGGGGAGGCGTTGGCGTGGCTGACGGTGAACATCCTCGTCATGCCGGCGCCGGGCATCAACGGGAACAACGGCCATTTGATGATCACGCGCCGCGGACGCGAAGCCCTGCAGCGGCAGGCATTTGACCAGTACCGGCAGGCTGCCGCTTTCCCCAAGACACTGCTGCATCCCCTGATCGCTGACCAGGTGTGGCTGAATCTCGCCCGCGGCGACTATGCCACTGCCGTCTTTCTGGCATTCCGGGCTGTTGAAGAAGCAGTCAGGGAGGCTGGGGGCTTCCGGCCAGAAGACATAGGTACCCGCCTCATGTTCAATGCGTTTAGCCCCGCCAACGGCCCATTGACCGATCAGAACCCCAACGCGCCCGCCGCCGAGAAGGAGGCGCTGGCCAGCTTATTCGCCGGCGCCATCGGATCGTACAAGAACCCGCACTCGCATCGTACCGTCGCGATCGTCGACCCGGCAGAGGCACAGGAGATGGTACTCCTGGCGTCGCACCTACTGAGGATCGTTGACGCACGGCGGCGCCATTAGCGGCGCAGCTGATGAACCGAATGCAGGTCACAGGTGAGCCGATCAAGGTCACGGTTGAGCCGTTCTAGCTCACCGGTGAGCTAGTTGAGGTCACGCCTCGCGAAGTTGCGCTACAGGACGTTCTCTGCACCTGTTTTTACGCATTTATTTGTTGACAGGAAGGTATCGTCGGGTCAAGCTTTATATTGTTCAATTAACCATGCTAAGCGAACTGCGCGATCGATGACCAGCGTTCACGAAACGGCTTACCGTAGTGGAAAGCGAAAGTGTCACTTTTGCGACGGTAAATGTGTCAATCCATCTTTTCAGAGTCGGGAAAGTTGAAATTCTTTAATATTTTCAACGGCTTACCGAATCTGGAAAGCAATTGTGTCAACTGGAATGCAAGGAAAGGAAATGTGTCACTTCCTTGGCGCCGAAAATCGGCACCGATTCGCATCGTCAGCGTCATATCGATACGATCAGAAATACGCAAAATAGCTCCATCGCAGCCGCGTGATGGCGATGCGCGCCTTCTTGTTGAATGGACGCTTGTTCCGCGGCAAAACGGGCGGCGATGCGCCATATAGGTGGCCACAGTTTCCGCATCGGTAGGGCGCGTCGAGCAGGGCTACGTTGAGTCGGTAGGGCACCTTGGCGCCGCAAGTGCGACAGGCGATTTCCAGCGGGTCGCCATGCACCGGGCAGCATTTGTTGGTGCCGACCTGATGCACCACACTGTGATAGCCACGGCACAGGCATTTCCGGCAATACCGGAAATGGTTGCCGGCGGTGGCCTGCAACGCATCGGGGAGCACAGAGTCCCACACCAGTTTGAGCGGTAGCCCCAGGGTGAGATGTAAGCGGCACAGGTCGACCTCCGAGCGGCATGCCGCCACGCCCTCATATGGGTCAATGTCAGACTTGGCCAACTGCGTGGTGATCGCCTGACCGGATAGCCGGTTCATCCTGGCCAGCTTCCACAGGATGGACACGATCGATTCAAACGGATCGAGCCATTTCGGGTCGAACACGTAGCCGAAAGACGGCGTCAGCGCGCGCTCGTCGAACAGCATGATGGGCAAGCTCTTGGCCTCCATGG
>NZ_WWCL01000006.1 GCF_009857835.1 Duganella fentianensis | reverse complement strand
CTTACCCACCGTGCCGCACGCTCTTGCCCTGTTCACGGGGCGGCGAGCGGCGCCGTGGATAAGCTTTTTCACGCAAGGCTCCACTTAAGCCAACGATTTGACTGTCCAATCAAGCGGGACCACTTCTAGACGCCGTCCGAGATATTGGATAAATTAGATAGGGCACGGGAGATACGCACGGCACGAAAGAATCCCACTGACTCGTAAAAAGTGTACGGCGACGCTGAGCTCGTTATGAAGAATGGCCGCTTCTGGGCAGCTTCCGGCTGGCGTGACAATTCGTGAACCTTCTGACTGAGCAAGATGCTACTCTGACTGTCGACTGGGTACGGCCACAAACTGTCGTTCAATTTTTCTAAGCAGAAGGTACCGGAATAGGTCTCAATTCAACATTCCTAGAAAGGCGAGATGGAAAAGAAAATAGCAGAAGAACTAATGAAAGAGGTCTTAGTCTTGAACGCTCAAATCAATGTCATCATCGATAAATCTGAACAGATTTCATCGGAACCTGAGCGTCGAGAAATGCGTAGACATATTGCCCAGGTCATGGCTGCCAGTGATGAACATCTCTTCAGACCAATCCTACGACAATATCCTGAGCTTGAGCCACATTGGTAACTGTTTTCGGCCAGTAGCGGACGGTCGAATAATGTGACTTACGATAGGACTAAGAGGCCCATAAGACACCCGAGTCGTCTTTAGATTCCGGAATTTCGATGGGTCCAAAAAAATCCTCTAGGCGTGAAGTTGAGTAACTCTGAAGCCGACCTACGCTATCTTCAGTAAATGCAATGTCCGACATTCCAAAGTCCTCTCGTGGAAAGAGGAAATACCGAACAATTTCAGTGTTCGATTTATCGAGTTGGGCTGCAATCAAAAAATCTACCTCTATTTTGCTAGGTGAATTTACCCACCAGCGGTTATAGCCGTACTTAGGCTCGCGCCGACAGCTTAGCACTCGAATTGCGATGTTGACTAAGCCATTTAGTCGCATCCTATAGGTATTGGTGGCCCAGTGGCCTAGCTGTCGTTCGCTATACCCACCTGCTGCGCGCACGAGCTTCTCGACTTGGGCCTGAACGATATCTTTAAACGCATAGTTTCTCTTTCTCACCCCAAGTTCCTCATCATTTCCGACATAGGGAATCCCAGCCAGTTTGTAGGCTTCGAACATACCTCCAAAGCGGCACCAGAATAAGGTGGCCGTGGGAGCGTCAGGGTCTTGATTAATCAAGTTGCTCGAAATCCGCCCTTTTTCTCTATATATTCGCCTAAGAATCGCAATTAGTTCTTCTGTTGAGTAGTGCCCGTTCCTTCGTCTGCGCTCCCTTTGGGCTGCATCATAAAGTTCAATTGGAACGATTGCCGGAAATGCGTTGTCACACCTGACCCAGCTTTCTGGAGGGTTACTAATGGCCTTGTTTTTCAGCTTGAACGAAGCCTTATTGAAGATAAGGTTCCCAATGTATTTTTCGTTCTTGAGCATGCACCGAATGATATTGTTGGTCCATTTACCACCATATTTTGACGGTACGTTCTGTGAGTTCAACAAGGCCGCGATGCGGCGGTCGCCGACACCATCGTCAACATACCACTTGAAAATCAGGTTCACGATTTCGATTTCCTCTTCAGGGCCTGGTGCGAATATCACTCGTTGATTCTGTATCGCTTTCCACTCCCCCGATTTGAGTATCCCAACAGGAATTCCATCTTTTCCAACCAGTAGTCTGCTTAGGCCATAAATGGCTGCGCCGCCTGCCTTATAGCCCATTCGGATGAGCCTGCATTGTCCTGCAAACACCTTTACAGATAACTCTCGGCTGAACTCAGCGGCTGCAGCACGCTTAAGCATTTTCATGATGGCCGAATACGGCGACCCATCGTTGTCAAAGGGCTCTGCACAGTATGCGATTGATACGCCGTACCTGCGACAGTGATATTCATAGTATGCGCTCTCATCAATGTCTTGAAAGCGCCCCCATCGAGTTACGTCGTACACCAAAATGAAGTCAAAGTCGTGGCGTGTTTGTACGTCTTCAATCAAGCGGCAAAGAGCTGGCCGCCCGCTTTTGGTTAACCCGCTTTTTCCAGCATCTTCGTAAATTGCCACAATTGATAAGTCGTGTTCAGTGGCATATCTCTCGATTACATCCAATTGGTTTTTTGTTGAGTATTCTTGACGCTCAGTGGACATACGAACGTATGCAACCGCCCGATTAGTTATCTGAGACGCGGTGTCAAATGTTGACGCCAGACCAAGTTTTTTGACCATCCCGTCCTCCAAACTCAACGCCGATGCCTTGATTTTCCACAACGCTTGTATTGCAGGATAGGACGAGAATTGGTGGATGACAAAACAGGCTTACAGAATCTTTCGTATGGGCGTCGCCATGGACCGGATTGACACCGCTTTAACTCGTGAGGAGAAGAGTAAATCAATGCGATGGGCCGTGGCTTGGGGCGTAGCTAGTGGCGCTTCTGCGCCCGCAAGTTTCAAATTGAGGGTACGTGACGTCCGAATCAAGACTTGCTGAATTGCATTCAGGTTCTGTGAATAAGACTACCCTGGCCGGGTGTGAGAATCCGTGAATTTTTACAGATTAGCAAACTGCTATTCTGAGCGTCTTTGGCCGTGTTCACCCAGAAGCCGCCGCACACATTGGCAATCTCAGGAGCGATTGAGCATGAAGTTCGATTGGCATGGCGGAGAAATTTCACGTACTACAGAAATCGACTCTGATTACAGGAACACGCAAAATGTTCGGCGTTTTCTTTCTCATCAGTGTGGGCCAGATTTCAAGTTCGACCGAGAGTTTATGGCGTGGGTGCACAACGGCACGACCAAGAACATGGGCGACTTGGCCGACGAATGGATACGCAGGGCAAAGCGCGGCTAAATACGACCAAATGCAACCACCCATATATAATTTTATGAATAAGAACATCGTCATCACATGTGTTGCGATTATTTTGGCACTTAATGCAAGCGCCGAAGAATTTATTCAATCTAAATCTAGCTATGACGCTGCCGTACAAGGCTCATTTGTAAATGTGACGACATCACCTGCATATGTGAAGATTATCGTGGTAAACGCTACCACCGGAGATGAGAAAGTACTCTGTACAACTGCGAACTTCCTTGCCGGCGCTCTTCATATACAACATGCCCTAAGTTATGATTTGAACGGCAGAAAGCAGGTAGCGGACATCGCTCTAAATAACATTCAGCATAAATTCATTTTGGACGAGCGTGCAATACAAAATCTCCCCGCTGCGCATACATTAGATGAGTTGCATGAAGTCAAACTGAAATTTTCCCCACTTACAAACGAGGAACTTATCAGGGGGCTTCGACCAATCGGTGGAGAACTGCATTACGCTTTCCCAGACCGCCGTTATCGAGGTGCAATCGCTTGTGTATTAATCGAGCGAGGCCTTTCGCCATATCAAGCGGATATAACTGGTCAGGTAAATATACGCGCTGACTAAGCGCTCACTTAGCTCGATAAACAGACTACTTTAGTGGGTAACAATAAGCAAAGCGCGTTAGCGGAGGATAGTAGCCCTGCGAGGGGTAAACTTAGACCTGCGGCGAGAGATTCTGTACCTAAGTATCGTACGATGGGAATGGCCAGTTTTGGTGAAGGAGTGCTATTAAGCATCCTATGCATAAAAGGCAGATTGTCCTCCCCAAAAATACAAGGATTACTAAATTTAGTTCGGTCTTGTAGATTTATAGGCGCGCACACTAAGTGTCTATAGCGTTACATTCATGCTAAACTTCCGTGCATGTTCATGCACCGCACAATTTACCGCTTTGCACTCTGGCTCGCCGCACTGGCGATGCTACTCTCGGTGCTGGCGCCAACCATATCGCGCATTAGCAATAAGAGTGATTGGGTGGAGGTCTGTAGCGTAGCAGGTAGTAAACTCGTGCAGGTTGTCGCCAACACCGATGGTGATCAACCAGCAGAATCCCGCGCTAAAATGGATTGTCCATACTGTGCGTTGCATGTCGATCTTGCTTTGCCTACTCTCCCACAAGTTGCGCTGATCGACCATATCATCCGACTTGCATTTGTACCCCGTCTATTCCTACAAGCACCGCAAGCCCAATTTGTCTGGGCACCGGCTCAGTCACGCGCCCCGCCTACTCTGGCCTGATCCATTGTGATTTGTCGTCACGGCATTCCTGCCGGGACAAGAATTCGATAGATTCAGAGGCCGAATGTCCTCGTATTTCAACAGCAGTCGTCCACTACTGGTATAGCCGGTGCTCTGTTGCATCTGTTTGTGCCAACTTACCGTGCTCGACCTGTGGGATATCCGCACACCTCTGCAACTCTCGAAGACACACACCAACGTGATCTTGTTTTCCCATTAGCTCTCAGCAAGGCAAAGTCTCGCCCCTAAATTCGCTATCGCGAAACGAGATATTCCTGTTAGCCAGACGAATGGGAAAGCAGTAATAGGAGGAAAAGATGCAAAGCATAAATATCTATAAAGCTTCGTTACATTTGCGCCCCCGCGAACAATTGCAACATTCACAGACAAATACCTTATGGCGCGTTAGTAAAGGAGTCTTGCGCATTGATCGCCAAATGGCAGATGAAGCATTGCACTTCGTTCGATTAGCGCTACCTGGCGATATCTTGGGTATTGAACGCATCGCTGGAGCCGCTCAGGACGATATCGTGAAAGCGATTACCAGCGCCTCTCTGACACCATTGACGGTTAGAGATGACGTCCACCTTGCCAGCCTGTTTCGAAACGCTACGCTCTGCAACTATCAGCGTTGCCGAGAAACAGCGAGTCTGCGCATTGGGACGGTAGACGAGCGGGTTCGTCGCTTGCTGCTACTTGTCGCAAACGGCAATGACAAACAGCGGGATGAGGTCCAAGTCACCACTATCCCTAGCTTGGTGAATATCGCCAGCATTATCAATGCAGCGCCGGAAACCGTTTCTCGCATCATCACAGGTTTTCGCGAAAGTGGTTTTTTGCGAGAGGAAATGCGGTCCAGAAGAGTAACGAAGTCTTTTGTAGGTCAGCCGCAAATTAATGAACATTGGGCGCTTGCCTGATCTGAAAAGCCTGTGTGACTGAACGCATATCGCAAACAAAAAAGCATACGAAATAAAAAATTTTCCAGACATCTAAGGAATATCTAAATGAAAAATAAAAAATCAGACACGCTCGTGCCTGTTCGTTTAATGTTGAACACCGCAATTGGTCTTGCCTTGTGTTCTGGGGCTTGGGCGCACGAAGCAAACCAGCTTCCCCAACTTCCGACTGTAACCGTCATAGGCGAAAAGGTGTCCGAGTTCGGCATGTCCATAGACGGAAAAAATTTGTCGTCCCGCCGATTAGCTACCAATGACACCGCCACACTTTTAGATGGTGTGCCAGGCATTAGCTTGTACTCTGGCGGTGGTGTTTCGAGCCTGCCAGCAATCAACGGCTTGGCCGACGACCGTCTGAAAATTACCGTTGATGGCATGAGTATCACATCTGCGTGCCCCAATCACATGAATCCAGCATTGTCGTATATTGACCCAGCGGCACTCAGCCAAATCAATGTGTACGCAGGCATCGTTCCGGTTAGTCAAGGCGGTGACAGTATTGGCGGTGCGATAGCAGTGAAGTCAACACCGCCCCTGTTCGCCAAAGCGAATGAAGGAATTAAGACCTCTGGTAATTTCACAGCGTTTGAACGAAGCAATGGGGACGTCAATGGAGTGAGCCTCCAGGCAAATGCTGCGACTGAGAATTTCAGCATAGGCTACACGGGAAATACGGTAGATGCGGAAAATTACAAGGATGGAAAAGGAAAGGAAGTGGCGGCAAGTCGCTACAAGGTACGAAACAATGCGCTGAAATTTGCCACGGTGTCAGGCCAAGACTTGTGGACGCTTGCTCTTGGCTGGCAAGATATCCCCTTTCAAGGGTATCCAAATCAGTCGATGGATATGACCTCAAACAAGAGCTTCTCCATCAATGCTAGCTACGCGGGAAGTTTTAACTGGGGGACCGTAGATGCTCGCGCATTCCGTCAGCATGTGCGCCATAAGATGGATGTACTTTCAGATAAAGCTGCAGCTGCAGGCTTCCCCGTTGCGGACTCCTATATGCCCATGGATACCGATGCGGTGGATCTTGGCTACTCCATCATCGCTACAGCGCCGCTTAACGAAAGCCAGATTGTCCGCTTTGGGCATGAGTTTCATCGTTACACGTTGAATGACTGGTGGCCTCCACTTGTTGGGTCGATGGGAATGGCGCCGAATACCTTTTGGAATGTAAACGGCGGACGGAGAGATCGGCTAGCGTTGTTCTCGGAACTAGATACGAAGTTAAGCAATAAACTATCGACCCAGCTGGGCGCGCGTGTCGAACGAGTGGCCATGAATACGGGTAAGGTGCAAGGCTACTATGAAGCCGACGCGCCATTTGGCGATGCTTATCAGACAGATAGTGCAACGTTTAACACCAAGGACCACAAGCGAAATGATGTGAACTGGGACTTGACAGCTTCTGCACGCTACCTGAACAACTCCAGTGCAACGTATGATAGTGGTTTTTCACGTAAAACCCGTTCACCTAATATGCATGAGCGCTATACATGGTCCAACGAAGCCATGATGGCCGGTCTCATGAATAACTGGTTTGGTGACCTGAACTCGTATGTTGGCAACTTGAATCTCAAACCGGAAGTGGCCTACAGTTTCAAAGCAAACGCTGATTGGCATGATGCAGAACATCGGGACTGGCAAGTGAAGATGTCGCCTTTCTATACATATGTGAAAGACTACATCAATGCAGTTCCAAATACGTCAACCAATCCGTACAACATGAGCGGAATATTGGGGCGTCAATCGCTGACGTTTGCCAATCAGAATGCTTACCTGTACGGCGTCGATGTATCGGGAAAGAAGCTGCTCGGCAAAGCTTATGGTGAATGGACCATACTGGCTTCTTTGAGCTATACCCGAGGGAAGACTACCAATGGTGAAAATCTCTACAACATCATGCCATTAAATTCCCGGCTGGTCATTGAGCATACCCTTGGTTCCTGGTCCAACACGCTTGAGACCGTGCTCGTCGGGGCGAAGGACAAGTTGAATGCTGTCCGCGCCGAGCAAGGTACGGCGGGTTATTCGGTTGCGAACTATCGCACTAGCTACAAGCTCAATAGTTCTGTCAAATTTGATGCTGGCATAGATAACGTATTCAATCGTCAATACGATTTGCCTCTAGGAGGATTGGAATACGTTTCTGCCAATATGACAAATGCACCTCGCCCTCTGCGTGCTATGGGGCGTTCGGTGAATATCGGCATTTCGATTAGCTATTAATTTTGCTTACTGCTGATTGATGTCGGTAGCTATAGGCACTCAATACACCCTCTATAACTTGGTCACGTTGCTCTCCTTGCGCAGGCAAAGCAACGTGATGAATCCATATCTAATACCCTCTAATTATGCACTTCGTTACCTATCCGCGTACGCTTACCAAAAGCTATTTTTTTGGCGCCTATCAGTCCGCCATTTTGCTAACTGCACTACTAGGAGTTACCGCCTTCGCCTATGCTCAAGAACAAACTGATGATGCAGCGCTGTATGTTGGGCGAGTTGACATCAAAGGCCAACGATCCGGGCCACTTTCCGCACGTAGCGTACTGAGCTCGGTGGATGTTTTGGGTGCTGAACTGATCGAAGAACAGCAAGTACAACATGCGTGGGAATTGTTCGCCCGAACACCTGGTGTGATGTTGACCCAATTTCGACAAGGTAATGAGTCGGGTAAGCTGTCTTTCCGTGGATTTAACGGCGAGGGCGAAGTCAACGCGGTAAAACTGCTGATTGATGGCATACCTAGCAATGATAATGCTGGCGGTATGCCTTTCCTCGATATGCTCTTTCCGTTAGAGATTAATAGCATTGAAGTGGTACGCGGCACCAATGATCCACGCTATGGTCTACATAACATTGCGGGCAATGCAAATATCAATACGCGTCTAGGTGGCAATGAAACGGTGGCCCGCGTCAGTTACGGTAGTTTCGCGACGAGAGAGTTGCAACTTGCACAGGGTATGGAAAGTCGGAATTGGGCACAAAATTACTTTGTGGGTTATCAAAAATCAAATGGCTACCGAAGTAATGCAGAGTTCGATAAATTTACCCTCAGCGGAAAATGGACATACACCAGCGACGATAGTCGCACGCGCTCCGGCTTCAGCATTCGCCACACTGAAGGTAATGGGGAAGAGCCTGGTTATCTTGAAGCAAAAGATGCACGCAGCGACCCTACGGCATCTTATGCCTATGCTCAGTCAACCGGTGGCAATCGCCAGATGAGCCAGATCAGCGCATATGTCAGTCGAGAGTTATCAGAGGGTTTATCGTTGACGACTAGACTCTATCGTAACAGCGTGCAGGATCAGCGCTGGCTGCGTTATGCAATTACCAGCTCTCAACAGGAGCGGATTATTGATGAGATACATACCGGCTTACTTGCCAGCGCGACATATCGTCCCCTTGGCATTACCTATGCATTGCTACGTGACGCGTCGATTGAAGCTGGTGTGAACGCGGAGCATCAGCATGACGCTAGTCCTCGCTATAGTACTAATAACAAAGTGAGGGTGGTGACCACACGCGACCAGCACTTCCGCTTCGATAACTATGGTGCGTATGTGCAGGCGGTTTTGCAGCCGGTTCAAGGCTTTAAGCTCATTCCCGGCTATCGCATTGATCAAGTTGAGGGCGAGTTCAAAGATACGTCGAAAAACGTGCAATATGCGATACAGGACTACGGCATTATCAAGCAACCTAAATTGAGCGCCGTGTACGCACTATCTAGTGCAGCAAGTATTTACGCCAACTGGGGGAAAACCTTCCAGATAGGTGCGGGTGCGGCAGCCTATCAGTCCGCTGGAAGCAGTGTGCGGCCATCGGTCAATCAAGGCTGGGAAAACGGCATCAAGTTTGCACCACTTGATTGGGTCAATGGTCGTTTTGCTGTGTGGCGGCAAGATGCCTCTGACGAGGTGAAGCGCCGTCTGAATGACCCTGCTGGGGGATCAGAGAATGTGGGCAGTACTCGACGCGAGGGGATAGATTTGCAATTGAATGCACGAACGAACAACGGAGCCAATGCCTGGTTAAGTTATTCGTTGCAGCGTTCCCGTATTGTTCGTCCAGATCCAGCTGCACCGGCCACACTCGGCAATGAGATAGACCATCTACCACGCAATTTATTCTCCGCTGGCTATGAGTTGCAGCTTAATCCTGCGTGGAAAATTTCGACTTGGGCGAATGGACAAGGCAGCTACTATCTGACCACGGCAAATGTTGGCAATAAGTATGGTGCGTATGCGCTGTTCAATGCAAGTGCAAGTTATCGGGTGAACGCCAATCTGAGTCTTGACCTACAAGTGAAGAATCTGTTCAACCGGTACTACGAGTACGTCTGGCTCAATGATCAGACTCGGCATTCTCCCGGCGATGGTAGAGCCTTGTATCTGGCTGCAAATTTTAGTCTGTGAAGCTTCCAGCAAAGCGGGTGCTATTCTTACTCCATCGTTGGGTAGGAATAGTGCTGGGGATATTCTGCGTTTTATGGTTTTTCTCCGGCATAGTGATGATGTACGTGGGATACCCCAAACTGACAGAGGTGGAGCGGTTACAACATTTACCTGTGCTCGACCCCGCTATTCCAATGCTGGCGCCTGCCACTGCGTTGCAGCGGGCAGGCGTATTCGGTCCGCTGCGGGAGTTAAGGCTGGCACAAGCAAGTGGTGCACGTCCGGTTTATCTGGCACAGCCTGCCACCGTGAACACTACGGTGCAAGCGGCAATGCCAGCTGTGATCGTAATTGATGCGCAAAGTGGAGTGCAGTTGCCGGCCGTTGATGTGGCACACGCTGTGGCCAGCGCACAAACGTTTGCGGGAAGACAGATAGGTTTGCAGTATCTTGATCAAGTCCAAGAGGATGCCTTTACGCACACAAGAGGACTTGATCGCCACCGGCCGCTACACCGAGTACTGTTAGATGATGGGGACAGGACACTACTGTACATTTCAGGACAGACAGGCGAAGTCGTGCGCGACGCAACCCGCAGCGAACGTTGCTGGAATTACGTCGGCGCGTGGATACACTGGCTGTACCCATTACGCGGCAATGTATTTCAACCGTATTGGTCGTTCTTGCTAGATAGCCTTGCTATCGCTTGCAGCGTGGCCGGGCTTTCAGGTGCTTGGATAGGGACTCTGCGCTGGCGTTGGCGTCAGCGATATCGCAACGGCAACAGTTCGCCATACCAGAATAGAGCGATGCGCTGGCACCACCTCGGCGGTCTGTGCTTTGCGTTGATTGTCGTGACATGGTCGTTCAGCGGCCTGATGTCTATGAATCCTTGGCACATATTTAATAGTGGACGCTCACCTTTACAGCAACAAGCAATTAGAGGCGACGGATTATATTTGACAGAAAGAGATGCGGTACCTGCGCTGCTATTACAGAGTGCTGGCGCCAAGATTCGTGAGCTTCGATGGCAACAGGTAGTGGGGCGAACTATCGTATTGGCACAGGCAGATACGGGCGCCCCAGTAATTCTTGATAGCGCCAGTGCGTATCAAATGGTGCTGAACCAAGACCAGTTGCTAGAAGCTGCTCGGAGTTTGTTATGGTCACCGGTGAGGGCCGTTACATGGCAAACGGAATATGATTTTTACTATTACAATCGTGACGCCCACAGCCTGTATGGTGACCGGATCAAACCGTTACCTATCATACGTTTGGAATATGACGATGCCTATAGGAGTTGGGTCTATTTAGATCCGCATACTGGCCAAGTTATAAGCGAGTTAGATCGACGCCAACGTTTTAGTCGGTGGCTATTCTCAATGTTGCATAGTTGGGATTGGCTTCCGTTGCTAGAAAATCGCCCCGCATGGGACATCCTTTTAATTACGCTGAGTCTGGGCGGATTATTAACGGGCGTAACAGGATGCATTATTGGCGCTCGTAGGCTAAGTCTCAAACTGGGAAAGCGATGATAGCTACTCCGGTCGATCGTGACTGAATCATTACTAGCTTTCCGGATACTCCGCAGACTTGTATAGATTCGCAAGCAAAGCAGTGTCTTATTATGCCTTTGAATAATTGGCAGCCAAAAAATAAGGAATTAGATATTTAGACGAAGGTCTGCAATGGGGCGGAAACGGACTCTTGGTTTGGCTGCTTAGTTATACTCAATTGCTGAAAAGTGATAATTGCCGTATTGTGTGGATGAGCACCTATTCTGGTGATCGTGACCGATGATTCCGGTGCATCGTGACTACTGCGCATCAGTGGTGTCACGCGGGTCAAATTCTAATTGCTGCGGTCACGATGGGTCGAGATTTTTCTCCTTTTTGCTGGTTTTTCGTTCCTGTCGCAGCGAGTCGCCGGTCAAGGTGACGCGGAGTTGGCGCTGCATGAGGCGGTCGAGGATGGCATCGGCCACGGCGGCGTCGCCGATAAAAGCATGCCAGTGCTCGATGGGTAGCTAGCTGGTGATTATGGTGGCCTTATGGGCGGCCCAGTCGTCGATGATTTCCAGCAGATCCGAGCGCGTGGCGCTTTCGATAGCGCCCATGCCCCAGTCATCGAGCAGCAGCACATCCGTCTTGGCCAACTGGAGCAGTCATGTAATGATGTAATGACCCAGCGTTTCCTGCTCAACTTAAGCCGCTAAAGCAAATGCCTCAGCGAGTGTTTTCATCCCCAGCGCTTGATGCGGGCGCAGGTTGTTGTAGAACCCGATCCAGCCGGCGATGACCCGACTGGCGTGCTGCAAACTCTCAAATCGGTGGTGGTGCACGCATTGTTCCTTCAACGTCCGGATGACGCGTTCCACCATGCCGTTTTGTTCCGGGCAATGCGGCGTGATGAACTCCTGGCGCAGTCCATAGCTGCGAACCAACCTGGTGTAGCTGCGACTAGTGAAAACCAGTCCATTGTCGGATCGGAGCAAAAACGGTGCCTCGACCCGGCCCAAGGTGCCATAGCGGGCAATGAGTGCCTGCTCCAAAGCCGCCTCCGCTGTCTTGGCTTTGCCTGAGCGGGATAGATGCCAGCCCAGTAGTTCTCGGGTATGGCAATCAATCACCAAGGCCAGCACAGACCAGCCATCACGGCCAGCCCACACGCGACACATATCGGTCGCCCAGTGCTCGTTCGGTGCTTTCGCTACCGAAGGCAAAGCTTGGACGCGTGGACGGAAACCGACTGGCCGTTTCCTCACCTGCCAGCCACGCAGCTGGAAGATGCACTGGACCGTGTTCTTGTTGAAGCCCAGCAGGGCTGCCACCGTGCGATAGCCGAAGGAAGGTTCCTCGTTGATCACTGCCTTGATCGGATCGGCAAAGCGTGGCTGCACCTTGGGCGCTGCCTTGACCGATTTGTAGTACACCGTCCCACGCGGCAGATCGAACCACTGGCACAGCTTACTGATCGAAACCTTGAATCCTTCTTCTTCCAGTCCCTGGCGGATCGTTTCGATCACTTCTCTTCCTCGCCCAGCAGGGACGCCAACTTTTTTCTGGCACGCAGTTCCAGCATCGCTTCGCCGTATGCTTCCTGGAGTTCCTTGATCTGGCGCTCATACTGCTCGCGCACATCCAGCGGCTTGGTCCGCAGGGCGTTCTCCATGCCGCGCTTGGCTTCGTCCACCCATTCCTCGATTTCCGACGGCGGCATATCGAAGGCACGACTAGCCTCTGCAACCGTCGTTTTACCCTGAATAATTTCAGTGACCAGCGCTGCCTTGCGCTTCGCCGTCCAGCGTTTGACTTCTTCTTCCATGACCATGCTCACGTGATGTCCTTTCCGTATTATCACCTGAGCAGGAATTCACTGGGTCATTACAGTCATTTGCCGAAGGCGCCGCTGCCGTGGCGCACCCGCAGCTCCTCCGGTAGGCGTGGGACGCGCTGGTAAAGGGCGCTATATCCACGCCGGAACCCGCTGCACCACTCAATCAGCACTAGAAACTTTGTATAGATCCTGCTAGTAGCCCGACTTCATGATGCTGCTTGAAGAACGATTGTGATTTAGTGAGACGGGCCAGAAATTGATTTTGGGTTGTCTCAAGATGGCGTTTGGTTCTTGCAATATTACGTGCGAGTTCTTCTTCGCTCAGCACAGAGCTAGGCACAATGGGATGCGATCGCCGTTTTAAATTTTTTGATTTTTTCATTATTTGTTGGAACACAAGAAATGAAGGTCCATAAATCGGCTTTTGATGACCAATGTCGTTAATTAGTCAATCTGTGTTATCTGCAGAGATGCCATGCTCTGTTCGCGTTGCCTGCAGCTTTTTGGCTTCGTTCAGAGTAAAGAGACCGAGACCTATTCCTAAAATAGCAACAATTGCGAGGAGTATGTAGTCAAGCATGTTAGTCTTCCGCAACGATAAATCCGAAATAAAGAATGACATGTAATAGCTTATTTGCCAAGATAAGAAGCTTTGCGGAAAGGTAAAAAAGATCACGGGATTCTTCCAACTTAGTCATGTGCGAAGTCTTAAAGCAATCTTTTAAAATTCCAGACGTTCGTGAACTATTTGATAATGCAGGCGTCAGTACAGTTTCAATTTAAGAACAAATCGACGGTTGTTCGTCTTAGGTGATGTACGCGACCAGATCCAGCGGGGCATAGAAAATTCTCTACCACATCAGGAAATGGATCAATTAACTTTCCATTATGGTACTAATGATATAAAGACGCACTGGAAAGAAAATATATTTGAAAGGGCAAAAAAGTGAAAACCGAAACTCGATCAGCTCACATAACTCCCATTAATGGAAATATCTTCAAAGACCTCGGGTTCAGCCCTAAGCAGGCCGCTGACATGAAGGTACGTAGTGATCGCATCATATCCGAGCAGTTGGTCATCAAGCATTCGCTCATGGAAAATCCAACTGAATTCAAGGATTGGGGTACACGCGCCAACCAGCGTAAGGCCTAATAGTTAAGGCGCTTTCAAAAATGAATTCTACTTGCCGGTAAAAGTCTTCTTGAACAATTTATACAATGATACGAACGGCGACCAATACATTGTCCAACCTTCACGTACACCTTGGTTCCAATTCTCAACAATAGCGTTCTTCTTCATAGCTACCTCTTACAAAATATTTCTACATAGATACGCTAGCAATTCCAGCGACCAATGTCAATTTAACAGTGCAACTGTAGTGCAAGTGAGCGTAATTGGTACTAACCGGATGCCCCCCATTTCCTCGTATGTGTTTCCTTCGTACTTGTCTACGTTCGAATGCACATTCACTTTTTTTACCATACGTATCGGAGTAATGAATGGGTGTTCGAAGCATGTTTACTTGTTCTAGCAGACTACGCAGTATCGCCAACGTTTGAATGCCTACCGGGGAAGTAAGGTTGCATTCACAAATTTGCGCATCACCATGAACTTCCTTACCTCCCTGATAGTAATTTCTGCTTCGAGGCCTAAATCGACAACTTAAATGGAGTGCCAAATGCTGTACATGATTATCACCAACCCTTTCGAAACTCTGCTGGTTCTGGCCGCTATCGCTACCATCGGCAACGTGGACCTGAGTTCCAACGAAACTGATGACGAATGGGCTGCTCACCCGATGAATAAGGAAGGCATGAACTACAAGGACTGAATCACCACTACTTTCCTAGATACTCTGCAGCCGTAAAAAATACCTCATTTCAAACTCGACTGGCGATAGCCGTTCATTGAAACTGTGTCGCCGCTTTGGATTGTAAAACATCTCGATGTAGTCGAAGACGTCTTGCCGGGCTTCGTCACGTGTAGTGTAGTTCTTGCGAAGAACTTGCTTCCGTTTCAGCAACTGGAAATAGCTCTCGGCATCCTTGGGGACACTGTAGTGCTTCGCCCAGGCATAGATACTGTGAATGCTCACCCCAAGCCGCCCGGCTACGTCGGCCGCCGGGTGCCCACGATCGGTTACATGATTGACCGCCGCAATCTTGAATTCTTCTGTGTACCGCTTTCCACTAAGTTCTTCCTTCCCCCGAAAACGCTCAGGAGAAATAGTGTGCTATCGGGGGCTAGTATGCTTATTGGTCGTCGACCTTTTCTCCATTTAACCTCATTGCCACCACCTGCAGTGCTGCAAGGTTGGAATGTTGCGGCGATGCCCATGGACTCGCAAAGCGTTTGCTGTGCTGCTCCCATAAGTAGTGAATATGTTTGATAGTTGTGCAGACATCAAATTCTTCAAGTTCTTCGACCATTTTCCTGCAGTGTGCCTTATGTTCTTCTGGAACATTGAGTAGCGTTGTGGGTGGAATTTTGTTAAGCGCAGTTTCCATGTTGATTTGGAATAACGCTAAGCGATCAATCGGGGCGCCAGTCTTATATTTGAATGCGCCGTAGTACGCGGCCGTGACGATGATTCGGCTATGCCCCAGCAACTCACTAATTTGCGCACGCTTTAGATCCAACACATCTTTTTCCATCTGATTGGCACTGCCGCCCAGTGTCGGTGGAATGAGTCCGGCGATCAGAGCAGAATTTTCGGCGTACTGGGCACGTAAACCGTGGCCTGTAACGCCGTCTTTCAGTTTGGTGATGCCGATGCTGGCCATCAGTCGATTGTAGCGCTTGATGTTATAGGCGAGCGACGCGATGGTGCCGTTTTCTTTTGTGTGCCAGCCTAGTGGCTCAGTCTTACCCACCTGCGATTTCACATAGTCCAGAACCTGACGTTGATCATTGTTGTCGATGAAGATGTCGCGCGGACGTCCGCCTTTCGCTTCGCCAGGATATATCACCAACTTGTTCCCGTGATCCGCTTTCCAGACTCGCGTGTGCATCACCTCTTTTCGGCGTAGGCCGAAAGCTAACATCATTCGCAGCATTAAAGAAAATCGCTTATCAATATTCTCAGCCAATGCGATTTTCTCTGAAATGTTGACTCCATTTTCCGTCCAGCCTTTGCTTACCTTGGCTACTTTTGTAACGCGTAATTCCTGCTTTGGAATATTGGGGAGATAATCTGGCAGCGATTTTACCATTCCCTTTTTGCCGATCCACCCCGAGAAAATACGAAACTTCGATAAATAGTCTTGTATCGTAGAAATCGCCTTATTTTTACCGTGCCAGTATTCGCATAGTGCTTTTATATGCGTTTCATTTATATTCCGTGGATTTTCTATCCGATACCCAATTTCATATAAAACATCGAAACCCATTCGCAATACTTCACCATAGGCGGTAGTTGTTCTATCGCTTGCAACTCGCCCATTAGTCCTCTTATGCGCATTTTCAGCCAATATCGTGCTGAGAATGCCGTGCAATTTCTCTCTACCTGATCCCATATATGCCCCTTTCTTGTCATTTACCTATAAGCAGCATGCCTATTACTTCGCTGGCTTTGCCAATTGGCAATACGCATGCTGCCTACTCTCAAACTCTATTGCGCATCGGGTGAAGGCCCTTCTTAAGAATACTCCCTTCGATCTGCATACCTTCTGATGCTATTTTTGCAAATCGCCCTGCCCTCACGGTCACAGGGTCACTTACCCGTAAGTAAGTCCCGGTCTGTCACGCGGTCCTCGCATAGCGCTTCTGGCCTCTAGCCAGTTGTGGGGTGGCGCTATCACCCGTCCTTAATGCTTTCCCACCCGTAGGTGTCGCAGTGTTCACCCTCCTTTGCCTTGCAGCTCCAGATTGTGTGGGCCAGGTACCCAACTGCACTGTCTTATATGGTCTTGCCTTACTCGGCGCGTTCCATTGCCTGCCTTAACCGCTCTTGGCGGATAGGTGAAGCATCTCGCGCTCTTGATGACTTCTTGCCCCTCCTCGGGTGACGCATAAAACTGTGCGTAAAAATGCAGTTCAGTATCTATTTAGTATTCCTAAATTCCTTCTATCCCTTATGTGACAACGATTTCGTCGATACTCAGTATTTCTAAGTACTGAACGCAGGGTTTAAAAAATGCTGACTATCAGACGCAAAAAAGCACGCCGATGTCAGCTTCGAAAATCTAATGAATGACCACCAGAGCGGTGGAAGATGTGCCGCATAACGGCTTTGGGAATCTTGGCTCTCTAAACTGGACAGCGAAGATAGGCAAATTGAATACTACGGGATGAAATGCCGGAGGCCGACAGAGCAGAGAATAGACCATTGCCTTCTGTAGCGCAATCCCCTTTACCATGATTTCTTTAATCGCCCGTATGTGACCACTCACGCCGGCGGGGACACCTCGGGGACATCTCGGGGACATCTCGGGGACATCTCGGGGACATCTCGGGGACATCTCGGGGACACCTCGGGGACACTTCGGGGACATTGAAACAATCGGCCCACGAAACCTAACGAATTTTCTAGTCTATTTGATGAGGAGTCATGCTTTGACAAGTCTATGATGGTTTGGAATAGCGCTCCTATGCGGCTAGAGAACACCATTTTGTCCGAAGCGGTGCCTTGTCTTGCTTTGCCTTAGATACAAAATTCACATGAGTGATCTGTCCCGAAATTTTCCGGCTGATGCAATCGAGGGAAATATTTCCATAAGTAAGCGATTGCGACTTTTGTTGCCAGAGATCGAAGAACTGTCCAGAAAGGGTATTCCACGAAGGATGATTCTGGAATATCTCAATTCGAACGGATTCAGTTTAAGCATGGATACCTACGCAACCATATTAAAACGTTGGAGAAAGGATGTAAGAAGTAAGAGTAGCGTGGCTTTAGTAAACGAAAGCAGTCCTATTACTACGGACAAGGCTGACCATCCTGTATCTGATGGATATGTGCGCCGCGTTCCAATCGTATTAGGGCAACGAGCAAAGAAATTTGAAGTAAACCCCTTCCCTTCGGGAAATTGGCTTAAAGCAGAGGATAAAGATAATGAATAATGTACATATGATTTTGACTGGCAAGGGTGGCGTAGGTAAGTCGTTTGTTGCACCTGTATTAGCGCAGTTTTTGGGCGATGAAACCTTTTGCGCCGACACAGATCCTGTTAATGCGACCTTTGCCAGTTATAAAAAGATCGGTGCCAAGCACTTTAATATCCGCTCTATCGATTCAGAGAACAACGTTGATAAGAGTATGTTCGACCAACTCATGGAAACCATTCTCGAACATGAAGGCGATACCGTTATCGACAATGGTTCGACTTCGTTCTTGCCTTTGATGGCCTATATGCTGGAGAACGACGTCATCGATATTCTAAGAGAGGCCGGTAAGAACATCATCATTCATGCGGTGCTAGTTGGTGGCCGTGGTCTTGGCGAAACGATGAGCAGCCTAGAAGCTCTATTGAAATCTCATGCGGCACCGGTCGTCGTGTGGGAAAACGAGTACTTCGGTAAAGTCGAGCGGGATGGCGTTAAGTTCATCGACACCAAGATCTTCAAAGAACATCAGAACCGAATTTTGGGTGTTGTGAAGTTGGCTAAATATGATTCGGACACCTATAAGAAAGACGTGGAAACCATGACGTCAAATCTGTTGACGTTTGACGAAGTCATGCTATCCCCACTGTTCTTTACGTTCAACCGTCACCGAATTCAAAAAGTGAAGACTGCTATCTATAGCCAGTTGGGGCAGATTGAGTTTGACTACGCATGATCGATCTTGAAGAACAAAAGCGCATAGCCGTAGAGATATTTGAGACAACCGGCTACAAGGTCGACCCTGAAGATCCGGTTGTCATCGCAGGTCTCTTTTATTCCGAACGTTTGCGAACAATCAGCCAAAAGCACGAGAAAGCACTGGCGGCGATATTGAACGCTTCACAGGAGGAAATGGATAAGCGCGCTATTGAATTGAAAAGTGGCATTCAAGCCGAAGTGATGTTAGCCGTGGGTGCGATGGCAGAAAATTTTGCAAAGGAGCGTAAGGCGATCAAAGGCGATTTTGATCAGATGGTCATTATTGCCAAGCAAGGTGCTTTGGGTGAGGTGCCGGGCATTAAACGTGATCTGAGTAGCTTCTTTGAAAAGATGAAGGCCTCACTTCCCCTCTCCGAAATTCAGGCGCTAACGATTTCGGTACCAGTATTTTGTACTAGCCTTGCATTGAGTATGCTGGCCGGCTCCCTTGCATCTTATATCTTCCTACACAGTAGACCTAACGACTTAACGACCGGGAATGTAGCCACGACAGGTCAATCCGTAGTGCGTCCTCTTGCCTCGCAGGCGCCCGTCGTAAAGAAGGAATCGCGCAAGTGATCCATAGTCAGTATCTAACAGTCCAGCAGATCCTTCAGCGTGGTTGGACAAGGCGGTTGATCGAGCACTATTTGGGCAAAGAGGACGCCAGAACTGCCCCAGGGCGGCGTTCTGGTCGCCCCGCGTGTCTCTATTCATTACATCGTGTTATTACAGTCGAGCGCACCAATCCAACGCTTCAAGGCGAATTGGCACTTGTGCAGGATCGAGCGGGAGCCGCACGCGATCGAATCGTACTGAAGTGCCAAGTCTTGCAAGACGTTGTACATCGAATTCCTCTCCCGCTCTTTCTGTCCCTCTTTCCGAATTGCTCACGGCTACAAGCGATGCCAGTGACTGCGAACATCGGGTTGCATTGGGAAAACTCGTTGATAGTATGGCCTCATTGGGTGAGCTATTAAACGTGTATGCCAGTCACCCCGGCGTTCGCGAAGCAAGGAAGGCTTTGCAGGTTAGAGTTCTTAACCATATTCGCGAACATTACCCCTTGCTCACCGATGAGGTTCAGCGTCAACTTGAACAACTCGCGGAGTAGCAAGTTAAGCAGCGATGGAATGAGAGGGAAGCACTATGTTCGCCAAGGAGCCGCAACTGAACAACGATAGTATCTGGAGCACCGATTTTTCGGCCGAGTCGCGTCGTAAGGCCATAGCTCGGATTCCAGCTATGCGCGTACGTACGCCTCGTGTCGCCGGCGCCGAAACAGTTGGTCGTGGTGTCTGGATGACCGACGTATCTGGTATGGATTCGCGCTCTGTCAAGCATTGGCTGCGTGGTGGCTTCTCAGCACGAATCCTCTGGTGGAAGGTCGCATCGGCAGTATTGATGCGGTGGCACGGTGGCTCGATGGAGCATTCGATGTATGATTTTCATCGGATGCATCATGGTGTAACTATTCTCCTGATAGAGTTCGCATCGGACTACAAGGCGATTGTACTGTGGGTAACTGGTCATCTCGCACCATCGCGAATTTGATCAAGTGTGGAAGAGAAATGGCGCCATAGGCGCCATTTTCACTTTCCTGTTCGTTCCGTTGAATTCCTTGGTCGTCGCGTTGTATTGGCATGCCCCTGCATCTTGCCCTGGTGGTATATAACTACCTGTCCCCCTAGCGCCGTGGTTCCTGTCATTACTCAGTTACTCGTGCAATGTCGCCGCTAAAAGTCACTGTGCCAGAGGTTCGTACTTTGCCTCTCGACAGTTGAGACAGAATGGCCAGCATCTCGTCCGCACCAGTCGGAGTTCCTGGCGCCAGAATTTGCCTAACGATTGCTACATATCACCCATTCATCATTTTGATCTACAAACCACTTGTTCGGACTCCTTTGGTTTTGATATTGGTCGCGTCAAAGACGCACGTTTGATTCGTAGCACCAACCGATACCGTCCAGCCTGATTCATCCTCGCCAATATTAATTAAGCAGTGGATCGCGGCCTTACAAAAGATCGCCCGCCATTGTGGCTTCAATATCTGTTCGATTGGCCATGAAATATTGAGCGACAACTTGCTGAAAGCCGGTTAGTTGCCCGCCAGTTGCCCGACCTATAGCTTGATTGGCGCCCTGCATCTTCAACTTTATGCCAGCAGCGAGCGCCAGCACCCGACAGCTTTACTGGGATCGGTTTTCTAGAATTTTCTTGTGGGCTAATAGCTAACAACGCTGATTTCCGTAAAGCTGGACCTCGCTTGCATTGGTACCTAGTGGCTAGATACTACCCCTATACCACCGTCGTTTTACCCGCCGCTTGTGGTAGAGAAAAATCTACTTTTAACTTAAGGAATATTCACATGAACTCCACCATTAAACATTCGCTTTCGTTGCTTGCGCTATCGAGCTTAACCGCTTGTGGTGGTGGCGGTTCAAACACTGGCAGCTCAACTAAGCCAGCTGTTCAACCGCCGATTATGGTTATCACTCCGACCGTAACGCCGGCAGATATCCAGCAAGCCGTTCCCTCTCTCACATATGCGGATTCGTCGCAGGAATTTGCTTTCGTTACAGCTTATAACAATTTTCGATCGGCGATGGGCTTGGGGTTGTTGACTCAAAGCGCGCCCTTGGATAAGGCCGCAAGAAATCACCTATCGTATGTAATGTCGAACAGTAGCATCAATGGTGGAACTGTTGATATGAGCTCGATTAACCCGATCTATAACATTCCAAATTTCCACATTGAAGACCCATCCAAGGCTGGCTTTACCGGAATCCGTGTTGCTGATAGGGTTAGTTTTACTGGTTATGTAAATACAGCTGCCATTGAGGAGGGAAGCTATGGCGCTGGCGCAGGTGCAACTGCGGCCGTTAAGACCTTACTCGCAACGATCTACCATCGGCAGGGTTTCATGAACCAAGGCATCCGTGATATTGGGGTAGCAGTTGGGGCTGATTTAGCCCAGACGACGATTATCAATCTCGGCTTTGGCGTGAAGTCACAGAGCAATTCCAGCGATTACGTCGGAGTGTATCCTGCAGATAAGCAGACGCTGGTCCCACTATTCGCATCTCCAGAAGCCCCCAACCCTTATACCGAGATTAGTGATGTTCTCAATGATACGCATCGCCGTACGACCTATCCTGTAAGTATCGCAATCAAGGAGGGTTTGAGTTTGGCGATCGAGTCTTTCACCATCACCGAGGCTGGTCACACCCAGGCCATCAAGGCTCGCATTTTTACTAGTGCGAATGACAAGGCAATCTCCTCCTCAAATGCTTTTGTAGTTGGCTATGAGCCATTTAAGTCGAACACGACCTACTTGGTATCTTTCAAGGGGACGGCGAATGGTACAGGCATCAGCAAGAACTGGACCTTTACTACTGCTGCTTCCTGCTTAAACGTATTTACTTGCAATTAAGGTTCGTGACTGATAACAACCCGCATTGTCGGGTTGTTATCTTTACAAATGGCATAGTAGCCCACCACGCATTCGTCAGTTTGACTGACGTATAGGATTTTGAGATTGACTGGATGTGGACGTGTAATCACAAGCGTCCCGATATGGGCCTCGGCGACTTCACGCCAAAACAGAAATCGGCGTTTGCCAAATAACCTCTACTTTTAACTCGCGTTAAAAAACGTGGGGACTAACACTGGGTACTCTACTGCCTTCAGTATGACGTCATAATTAGCTCACGAAAGGCATGGGGCTGCTGGATTTTCGCACATAGTTGCACAGTTTTTTGCGAGAATATTGAGTAAATTCCCATAGAAACAATGACATAGTTTGCTCGTCTTTAGAATCTCAGTTTCAAATTGATGGGATCTTTGCGGTAATCCTCTAATTAAGAATTCTCATAACTTTTGATCTCACTTCTTGCGACGTATTGGTCCGTTGCCTTCCTATTCTTCAGCAATTCTCCTTTGGTTTTCGTGCCCAGAGCATGAGGCCGCCGCCTACGATGTGAATGTTCGCGTTTGTATGCTTGCTCATGCCCAGCACTCTCCTTCCAGATAGTTCGAATTGGCTTAGGAAAATCAGCTAAATTCAACTAACCAACGGTTATAAAAATACCCTCAAAACCCTGCTTAAGCCGCTGACTTCGGATATAAACCCCAGCACTGCCTCGTGCCAGCCCTCTGCGCGGCAACAAAAGAGCAAAGAGAACAAAGAGAGTGAAGAAAGTCAAAAGCGTCTACAAAGGGACGGCCTCAGAATTCAGCGGCTTGCACCTATCAAAAGCACACGTAAAATGTCGGTTAGTTGAATATCGCCTAAAATGGCGTTGAATTCGTGGCCAATGTGGCTACCAGCCGAGAAAACACATGAACTCTGTAATCGAACAATGGGATGCAGACCCCATCTCCTGTTTTGGCAAATTCGTCGAGACGATTGAATTCGTTCGCACCGGCTCTCGCCCTGCAGATCAAACACGCGAGACACCCATGCGAGCGGAGGGGGCAAAGGTCTACAAGTTCATGTTCGGTAAATTCGCCCGCTGGTTGGCCAGCCGCGGCGTGCCCTTCTCCAAAGCCACACATTACGACCTGCTGATGTTTCTGGAACTGGGGAGCGTCGTGGGCAATACCCAGGTCCAAGACCTCAATAGCAAAATCTCGTACCGCTACCTTCGCCTGATCGAGCGTTGCTACCACCACTTGAAGATCGCGCCAAATCCGGCGCGACATGCAATATTCGGCGCCTTGAAGCAGCAGCGCTATTTCAAAGACACGGCAATGGTGGCTCTCAATGCTGGTGAAATAGAACGCTTCATGGCCGCCCTACCCTACTCCCTTGCGCCTGCAGAATGGCGTCGGCGGCGCGACCGCGCTATCCAGCTCACGATGCTGTTCGCTGGCGTGCGTGTGTCGGAAGTCCTTGGGCTGTTGGTGGATGAAATCAGCCTACAGGCCGAACTGGACGGTTCGCATAAAATCGAACTGACCCCACAGCAGAAGCATTCCACCAGCTACGAGCACACGACAATACTCCGGCCACCAGCGGTAAAGGATGTACTCGCGTGGCTTGATGAACGCAGCCGCTTACAAATCCCGGGCTCGCTCGCGTTCCCTGCACCCAGTGGCAAGCGCCTCAATGCAACGACAGTCTATCTGCAGGTGAAATCAACGCTGGCCAGCGCCAAGATCGACGTCAAGCGTTCCGGCGGCCGCACGCTGCGCAACACTTACGCAGTGCAGGAAATCACTCTCGGAACCGAGAAGGCTACGCTCACCAAGCAGCTCGGCCTCGCCCTTGAGCGCTCGACCGATACCTACATCAACGCGAAGCGCCAGAATGAAAATCCAGACCATACATGACGTGCTCCGAGCAGCTGGTCTTGAACCATTATCGAAGGCGCAGCTCGTAGCCATTGCTCAGTCACCGTTAGGGAAAAAATTCGAGGCCGCCCTCCTCGCCTTTGGCGCTGGCCAAACGCCCGCACGCCAAGTGCTTTCACTCGTCTCCACGGCGCACATGCCGGCAATCCGATCAAAGTTGCGTGCAATGGGCTTCGAATTTGACCAGGTGCAAATCGCCAAACTCCTCCTCGATCACGGCCAATCGGTCATCACCATGATCGACCGGGCAATGACTGATCCGCGGGAGAGGCAATTCTTCCTCGCATTCATGGCCGGCTTGGGCTTTCAGCCAACCCCTGAAGGCACAGATCCGAATGCCCCGCCCTATTACAGTTATATTCACTAAGAAGTGTAAAGAAAGTCGACTTTGCAAGCGCTCGACTGACATCCGTCGAGCGCAGCCGACTTAAAATGACAACAAGGCCTGCGATTCGCGTAGTTGTTTACGTTGTTCCAGCAGGTTCCTTACATGTTGTCGACGATGCATAATTTGCGCCTATTCATCTAGGACCCGTAGCCCGTCAATCTCGCAATAATTCTGGATTATCTTTGCAAACAGAGTGTACTGCCATACCAACGCCTACGCCGTGTAATTCTTTCATCTGCGGCAAAAAATAAACCATCATGACAATTTTTTTTTGTTCAAGCGGTGAGAGCTCACCCCACGGAACTTCCTTCGAGTAAACGCTCGTGGTCGCCTGTCCTGTATCCCTTGATGTAGCCGCCATCTCTGCGAACATATGCGATTGTTTGCCATGGGCACGCACCTTGGATAACTTTAGATTTTTCGCTTTTCCCCGTGGGCACCAGCAGTGTTCTCAGCAGCCTGCCAATATAGGGATTGATGGATGTCCAAGGGAGCAGAATTCGCGGGTACTACGAAAGGCGCTCGTCGAGGGCCCTAGCCTATTTGGTAACTTCTCTGTTAACAATCGGCAAGGGCTGCGACAGAAATGCTTCATTAAGTCCTCGTGAGTGTGCGTTATACGCCCAGGTAGCGAACTTTTCCATGAAGCGGTTGTTCTCCATCCGCAGCCGCTGGTTCTCGCCCTCAAGTCTCGCTATCCGCTCCAGCGCGGCTTGTAATTCAGAAGATGATCCGCCCTTTATGTCACTGCTTCCCGGCTTTCCTGTCACCGCACTCTTGCGGAGCGCGAACGCGTTTTTGATGCGCTCATGGTTGTTCAGGGCCTGACGGGTGTAGACCGCCTTGCTGCGCCGGGCGATCGCCTTTATGAGCAAGTCCCAGGTTAGCTTGCCCGACCATCCATCCAAAATTTTGACGATGGCTTCAATGTCGACGGTCGAAAGATTCTTGGCTCGTGTCATGCTTGATTTCCGGTAGAGTCAGGGCTGCTGGCAACCCTCAGGCCTGAGTATTCACGTTGTTGGCGCGCCTGTTCCAAACGGGAGGCCGAGATCACACCAGTTGGTTGGATGATGGCGCCGTCCGGCACTGCGGGGTCATCCAAAATAGCGCACAGTTGGTCCAGACGCTGGAGCGTCAAGCTTTGGTGCTCCACCCACCGGTTGGCGCCGAACTCATCCTCGCCGAACGCTTTCCTAGCACTGTCGAGCAGAGCGGTGGTCTCGCTTCGATGGAGGCGGATGGCTTGTTCGCGCACTTGGTCACCCTTGACGCACAAGTGCTCGTCGCAATTAAGGCAGTCGCGATGGATTTGGCACGGCAACATCGAGAAATCGTGGATGCAGTACCCGAAGTCTGTCGTATGGGCGGTGAGAACCTTTAAAGACGCAAATTGGTCGCGAGTGATGAGCGTGTTCTTCGGGATGTGCGCCAGAGGGCCAAACATTTTTTTTTCATCTCCGATAGCAGCACGCATCATTGCAAGCACATCGCGGTCGGATTGGTGGTCGTATACTGCGTTCTGCGCGACCTTCGCACGGCCGCTCCACTTTGCGATGTCCAGTTGGCTCAATCCGCCCATCTGCGCAATGGTATTCAAATAGTGTCGGAACTGGTGCGTGGTCAGGCGCAGAGGCTCTTTATTAGCATCCCTATATCCAAACTTCTCAAAAATAGTTTTTATGAGCGGCGTGCCAACTAGGCGGACCCGCACGAAATCGTAACCGACCAACATAAAGGCACAACGATAGGTGGTGTGTTTTGCACTCATCTCATTGCGAAGCACTAGGCAAAGCGCGTCACTGTAGCGCAGACCGGTTTCCTTGTTCGCAATAGGGAAACCGGACGGCAGCAGTGCCAGCACAGCCCGCTCTACGTCAGCAAACGCAACCGTATTGCATCCACCTTGTTCACGACTACCACCCTCCCAGCGGGACTCGATATGGTGCGTGGCGCACCAAGCTGCGCCACGCTGTTCGTCGCGCTTGATATTAGCTGGATCCCGGAAGACAACGGCACAGACTTCCGGGTTCGTGAGGCGCACCTTGGTCCGCAAATGCTCGAGATGCTCCGGTATATAAAGTTTGTCGGGATTCTTCTCATACCAGAGCGCAACAGCTCGAGCTTCTTTGGATAGCTTACGCAGATTTGCCACGGCTTCTTGGGCCACGCTAGCCATCGAATACACGACCCACTTAACTTGGGCTTCTCCGCCTTTGGATGGCAGCCAGCGTAGACCGTACGTGGCTTGCCCATCAGTATCCGTTGTTTGCACTTCGCAATCAAACGGCATATGCAACAGTTCGTTGATCCGGCTAGGGGCTGATGACAGAATGGCGCATACACTGGTCACGAAGATATCTGACGGGTCCTTCGCGACATGGAAAATCTCCGCGATGGCACTAAGAGCATCGGCTGATGGAAGCCGAGCATTTCGGAGGGCGTCAAACTCGGGGCCGACACGTAACATACCGTTCCAAGTCTTCGGTTTCGCTTTTCGCCACACAATAGGCGTCGAAACCAGATGATTCTCTGCGAGGAATTGCGAGATGCGTTCTAAGTAAAGGAGCGAGCTATCCGGGTTCTGGAATCGCTCGGTCAGAATTTGCGAGGCTCGCTGGAAGTGACGCAGGGTGGTCATGGTAGGCGAAGCAACCGGTTCAACATCCTGCAAGGCTTGTGCGAGTGCGCGTAAAGCAGCGATAGTGTGTGCCCCTACCTTGGCCTCGCTCAGGGCATGATGGTTTCTTAAATAGGCCTTGGCAAAGGACTTAAATGGCTCCGGCATTGGTACGCCGTCTCTCTTGCCGCGGCCAGACGGGAAGCAAGTAAAGCGCAAGCGCAGGGTAGTGTTTCGCGCCTTCAATGATGCCTTTGCTGTGACGTCCCATTCATCGGATTCAAAGTCCAAATCGGAACTGAACGTGGTCAGCTTCTCCTTGGCAAACTCGACAAAGTCCCTCAAATTCGCTTCTGCGTCGCACTCCGACTTTGGCTTAAAGAGTAGCACCTCAGCCATTGGTGCCCTCCTTCACCACTCGGCAAAGTTGAACTACTTGGGCGACGGCCAAAATCGTTCGGTCGTTGACCGCACTAATGCGGGGGTCCGATACTCGAGTACGTTCATTCAGAAGGTGGTCAAGGACGGCTTCGTGGGGGCCGTCCCACCAGGGCTCGAAGCTCTTGCAGGTGTAACAGGCAATCGGCGCGGAAAAGCCGCAGAAGCTGTGTTGACCGCATGAGCCCATAGGAGATGCGCTGCGATCAATCCGAAGGTCGACGATGCGACTGCGCGCATCGGCTCCTCGTGTGGCTTCTGATTCGTTCTTGATGAGATGTCCACGAAAAGCCTGAGCAAGGGGAGCCATTTGAAGAGCGATTGCTTTGTCAATACGACCAGCGAGTTCGGGGGGCGCAGCAATATAGACGCCAGCGCTTTCCGTGCCGGAGTGGTCAAGGAGCTCAGCAATGACGAGAAGCTCGTGACCTTCCTGGGCTGCGTTGGTACCAAACGTTCGCCGGAATCTGATAGGCGGCATATTGAGGCGTTCGCCGGTGCGCTCGGACATCACTTGTAGCTTGTCCAACGCTGTCTTCAGAGTTTCCTGCAGCCCAGAACGATTACGGTGAAACTTCGCCCAGCCCTCAATATTGCAAGATGCTTCGTATTGTTCCTGCACCGGAAATAAAGGTGACTGCCCCGTATCAGCGAGTTTACCATCAAAGCGAGCTCTAACCTTCTTGGCATAGGCATACAGTGGCTTGCCGATTTGACTTACCAAAGGGCGAGCCTTGAAGGCGTCTCGTGGGGAAGCGTTACGTTGCTTAGCTCGAGGCACTTGAAGGACATAAGCCTCAGTCCCATCCGGTGCTACTGTCCGCGACAGGTCACAGACCTTCAAAGCGGAAATTTGGACAGGCCGAGAACCCAAAGCGATAAAAAGCCAAGCCAACAAGAACGCTTCTTCGGTCACCTTTCCGGCACTGTACGCATCGTTTAAGGCATCCTGTATACCGGCCTGCTCAATAGGAGAGAATGGACCCATTATTGGGTCGAGCGTCATGACCGCCACGCCAGTCGGCGCGCCTTTTGTTCGAATCTGATCCAGTACTGAGATGACGTCGTTCGACACGCCTGGGAGTCGAAGACCCGTCCATTTGCGGAGTACTGAGGCCACCTGCTTTAGGCGGTGTCCAAAGGCCGCCCGTTGATTTAACACGTCGGTGCCAGTGATGACGCTTAGGGCGTCGTCAGCCGAATCGTACAGGTTTTCGACGAAGAACGAGAACTCTTGGAAAACACTTTCCATGTAGCGCGCGGAGCGGTTCTCTGCGAACCAAATCAGCGTGCACTTAAAGGAACGAAGCAATTCCTCGGTCATGGGCAGCTCAGAGTAGTCTAGACGAATATTGTCCAATCCATCGCGGAAGTTCCAAAGATCATCCTGCGGGTTGAACACTGCACCTCCCTTCGTCGTCACAGACTTGGGCAGTAGCGTGGTATCCCAAGCTATCAAGATAGCAAGATCAGATGCCATTGTTCTTCTCTCCCAGGCGCAGTTTAGCTTGCAGGGCCAAAGAGGCGTCCTTCGCTTTCTTCCGAATATGGCGACGGGTATAGACGCTTGCCATTGACGAGGTGTCCGACCAGCCCATGAGGCGGGTGCGCATCTTGTGTTCTTCTGCCTCAGACACGCCGGCCAAATCCATCTCCGCTGAAAACACATCGTTCCATGTGTGGCGCATCACGTGAGCGGACAGCGACTTAGGTAGGTCTGGTACCCGTTCACGCAGAGTAATGAATATTTTATGGAACCCCGAGAGGCTCAAGGGGGCACCGCTACCGTTGGCTACCCACAAAAACTCATGCTTTCGAGCTCCCTTGATTGCGCGGCGATTTTTCATCACATAACGTCGCGTGAGCTCGGCTAGATCTTCATCAAGGGCGAGTAGACGGTCGTTCGTTTTCGTGCGTGGCTGCTGGGCACGTAGGTCAGCAGGATCGTCCGCCCGTCGAGGAATCAAAACCTCGTTCGTCTGAAAATTGATGTCTGAGACTTTCAATGTCAGCAGTTCCCCCCGGCGTATCCCGAGCGATAAAAGCCAGCGGAGTATCAGGTAGTTGCGTAATTGCGCATGGGCGTTCTTCCATGGATTTTCCGACGAATGCGGGTGAATGACTTCGATGAGTCGCTCAAGAGCAGCAGAGGGGATACCTTCGCGAGCCTCAACAGTATTGCGTCCCCCGCCGCCAGGCGTACGTGCGTCAATGGCACCCAGCACTATGTCGGAAATAGCTCGCAGCCCCGCAAAACGAGGATGTGTTGGGCCGATTCGCAAAAGAGTATCTTTAGTTAGCCAATCGAGATAGCTTCGAATAGACCGCAAACGCATTCCAGCGGTGAGCGGGTCGACGGTCTCAGAAGTTTTTTGATGCAAATGAAATACCTTGCTGTCCGTATCGGGACTGAGTTCCTGTAGCGTAAATTTGCACTTGTTTGCTAGTTCTTCAACTTCAACCAAGGTTAACAGCTGGCCCGATTCAAGACGATCGGGCAGGTGAACATCCAGCTTGTCGAGAATAATGTAAAGCACCATCAAGGAACGAAGCGCCTGCTGGATGGTGGCACTCGCTTGGTTAGTAGCTCGCAGTTCGGTTAGCGACCAAAGGGTTGGGCTGTGTAGGGGGAGGCCAGTGGCGCGGCAGCATAGAATCGGGAGATGTTCGCCCGTGGACAACCGAATTGACTTAACGAAGTAGGGACTAATGTTTACACTTTCAAAGGTGAACTATATTTTATTATAGCAATAATCCATAATAAATGTAAACAGCATGGAATCCTCCTTTAAAACAGTGAGTTAGGAAATTTTTCTTTACTTTTTAGTTAGGTGAATATTCTTACAGCTTCAAGATTTTCGGTCAATCGGCAGCATTAACAATCAGCGAGGCTCGAACGCGCAAGACAAACCTGTTCACCGTACAGGTTGATGGCGCGCGTGGCCTGACAGTAGCTGACCGCACGACGTACAACTGGCAGAGCAAGTTGGTCTTTCAGTTGTCACCAGCGGAGATGTACCAGCTGCTTGCGGTTCTTGAACGCAAACTACCGGGCGTGAAGTTCACTGGCCACGGGCCAGCGCACGATAAGTTCATGGACTGCAAAGTGCAGGACGGCGGCTTCTTTGTTCGAATGGGGCAGACTGGAAGACCGATCATTCCAGTACCGATAGTTCCGGCCGATGCTGTTCGAATCATTAGCCTTCTGTACAAGCAGATACTGGCAAACGACACGCATTTATGTGCCTCAGATCTTCAGCAGCTAATATCCTCCATGGCATCCATGATGTCGACCAGCACAAGCACCTAGTACCTGACGGCGTTTCCTGCCAATTATGCGGCCAACAAAAACAGTGACCTTACGCATACAGTCAGAACTAACGAGCCTCCAAAACTCAACGGCAAAGTCACGCTTTTTGTACCGGTGAATCACAAAGTTATGTTTTTGAGGCACGCAAGCAGGTCAAAGTCACTGTTTTTGTAGGAAATTTGTGAATACTCACTCTCATTGAAACCCGCATTAACATGGAAAGGTCACTAAATTTGTAGTAGTTCTGGCGCCAGACAATAGAATTCCCGCGAGCTTCACAAGCTATACCCAACGAATCACAACAAATTTAGTGACCTTTTCAATTTAAACCGAGAAAAAAACAGGTGTATAACCGCCGTTCTTCAAATCCAACAACAAATCTAGTGACCTTTCAGTCCTCAAATGCTGGCCACGCGCTGATGACCTAATACCAATATTTTTAAAAAGTACATTTTTAAGGCTGAAACTTATCAAAAATTCACCTTTTAGCGTTCATTTTTAGCGACAACAAATACAGTGTCTTTGCCCTACAAATATAGTGACCTTCGTATTCCCAGAATCGGAACCCTACAACAAATACGGTGACCTTGCGCTACAGAAAATGACCTATCTCTACAAATCTAGTGACCTTGCTCATCGTAAACGTGACCTTTCTTCACTAAGTCCTTGTTTTATAAAGAAAGCCGATTCCTCTGTATGTATGTTTTGTTTTTAAAAAAAACTAACTTACGGCCAAAATTCTGTGGATAACACAAAAGACTCAGAACATTAAATTCGCGAATCAGACACAAAGTCACTGTTTGTGTTTTGACACGGTGACTATTTCCAGTCACTATCTGTCACTATGAATCTGACGAACAAAACCAAGGATCGAACTGTGAACGATGACCGACAACTAGCACTAATGCTGTTTGACTCTCTTTCACAGCAAAGCAAAAGCATTACCAGTGCCCCCACCAGTCTCGGGTATCGTCGCAATAACGCTTTGGTTCAAATCGTTGATTTGTCACTGGCAGGCCGCCGATTGCTCGATGTTGCTTATTTCATCGTAGCTACTGAAAGCGAAGTAAAAAAGACCTATTCAATTGAACTGGGTCTGTTTAAGTGGTTGCTTGGCACAACAAGCGATAACCGAGCGCACATCAAACGTCTGATTCGCGAAGCGCAAATGGCTGCTATTGAACTCAATGGGACTGAAATCCAATCCGATAACACGTATCCATGGGGTTCTATTCCATTGATGGGGACAGCACGCATAAGCAATGGTCGGTTTATCTTCGATCTAGCTGAGGAACTGCAATTGGTCATTCGTGACCCACGTGCTACGCACTTTTTAGCGCTTCGATACGTCTTCAAATCGGTCTACACTAAAATTTTGTATGACCGCCTACAGCCCTACATGCAAGAAGGTGCAACACCTTGGTTTGGGTTAGAAACACTCCGGATATGGTTGGAGTGCAACAAAAAAACGTACGAGTTGTTCAAACACTTCAGATCACGCGTTCTCGACGTTGCGATCGCTGAAATCCACGAGGTGACTGGTCTAGAAATCACTATGGTCACTCAAAATGTACCAGGTTCTAAAAAGGTAAACGAAGTTCGTTTTGTGTGGGACGAAAACAATCGTGCCGACGAACAAAAGGCTGCCCTGGTTATTCTGAAAACACTATATGAGACGCTCAGGAACGAGATTGGGTTAAGCCACGCGGATATCGATGAAATCATCAAGGACCGAGCTCGTTATTCTGATGAAGTAATCCAGCAAGCCATTGACTACACTCGCCACGCTGCTGCTGCCGGCAAGATTAAGATTCGGGTCAGTGGTTACTTTATGAAAGCATTACGCGAAGGCTACATCATAGGGACTCTGGATCAAGATCTCCGCCAGCGTAAAGCGATAACGGCAGCAGATAGTCTGGCAGGCGCCAACGCGAAAGAAGTACGAGAAAAGTCGGCAGATAGAGAATTCACAGCCAAGCAGAAACGTGACGCAGACGCCGGCTGGGAGGCCTTCGAAGCAATGTCAGCCGACGATCAAAATAAGTTAGCCCGAGCATTTGCAAACCTATCTACTTCCGCCCTATTTGCCACCAGACTTGGTATTGAAACTCATGAGCTGATTGACCACCTGCAAGAGCCAATCGTGCATCAAAGTTTCGGCGCCTTCGTGACACTCCAGCTTCAGCAACAAAAGAAGGCAGCCAAGATGAACAAAGGCCCTGGACTATTTGCTGCCGACAACTCCTAATCTAACAAATAAAACGGAGTCGATTTTTTAGAACCGACTCCGTTTTTATATGGTCACTAAAATTGTAGGACTATTCTGTTAGGCCAAAGCGATCGCGTAATTCTGCGATTAGCTTCTGGCGCTCTACGGCATCGATAATCTTTACATCGAAAGATACTCGACCCGAATCCCACGTTTTCATAGATCCGATATCACGACCGTCGCGCGTAATCTTATATGCACGCGACGTTTCTTTCTGCTTACGCGCAGTTTTTGGTTTCTCGTAAATTTCACGTGCGTCGGTGATCGTTTTACGACTCACCTCCCCTGCCAAGATCCCTTGTGTCAATTCGATAGCTTGTTCAATCGGTGCCGATTCAGCGAACAGCTTCAATTCATATAGCAAACTAACTTTGAACTGTACCGGGTTCTCACGCACAATTGCCAAGATGGGTTCTGGCAATCCCAAAATAGCCATTGTTTTATTGATCGATGGCAGTGAATAGCCGGTTACTTCTGCGATTTCGGTTTCACTGGAATACACGCCTTTATCAATCAGGTTACGCCACGCCAATGCATTATCGAGCGCAGTTTCTTCTTCGCGATCATGATTCTCACGGAAGCTTTTTGCGTATAGCTCTTGGTCGCTCATAGGCGGATAAACAACCAGCAGCATTGGACGACCAAGGCGCTTGAGAGCCTTCCAGCGATAGTGGCCAGCGATCAGAATTACCTTATCATCTACAGCCACCGCTGAGCCCGGCGTTTCTTGTCCATTAGCGCCAATACTGGTCGCTAGTTCATTCACTCGCTCTGGCCGATAGATGTGCCGCGCATTAAAGGGATTCGGTTCAATTTGATCGAGTGGAACTTCACGCAATACTCCACCGCCAGCAACCAAGACCGGTGCGGCTGTTGTAGCTTGTGCAGCAGGCACTGTCGCATGAATTGTTTCGACAGGAGCACTCTGGGTCGTGGCTTCCTCTTGAGGCTGAGAGGCAGGAAGCACTGGATTGAGTTCCGCCCTAGCAGCAGCGTGTGCAAACCGATTATTCAAAGTGGGCGCAGACGAGACTGCAGAGCGCATCCGCTGAGATAAATCCTGTTTTTTAATCTTGTTCATTTCTTAGCTGCCTTGGGTTTTTTGAGATTCAGACCAACTTGGTTCGCCAGTTCATAGGCAACCGCCTCGATTTCATTTTTTGCTACAGATGCACCAAAGGCTCCTACAGAACATCCGTAAGCCTGGCACTCTGGGTAAGCATTCCGCATGCCGACCTTAGAACTCATGATTGGGAGTTTGCTGTCCTCTTTAAGGGAGTCAAGGCAAGTATCAAACACTTTTCCTTTTCGCATCACACTTAAAAGGTACGTCGCGCCCAGCACTTCGTTAGGACGTTCGTCGCGTGCTTTAATAATAAGATCTTCAGCTATCTTCGATGCCCATACGTTATCAAGAACAGGGATGACGGGGATCACGGCGTAATCAGCAATCAGAAGCGATGTCCATGGTACTGGCGATTCAATCGCCGGTGGGCAATCCACTAGGATGACATCGTACTTATCTACTAGCTGCTCAACTTTGTGAATGAAGTTCTTACCGAGCGGCGCAAAATTCAGCACTTCAGCTGGGAATGGAGCTTCAGCAGTTGCTTGCAAACTCCATAACTTGGCCGTGTTTTGTGGGTCCATGTCGATAATGCAAACCTTCAATCCAAGCATGCCCCAAGTACCACCAACCTGCATGGTAGTCATCGTTTTAGCACAACCGCCCTTCTGGTTGAATATCGTCACAATCTTGGCAGTCATCCCATCCTCACTTTCACCGGTGAAAGCGGCATACCGTTACGCCGCGATAAAGCAACATCATATTTTATTTTTTATTTTTACGCAAATAATAAAAATTATGTTCACAAAATTACTCGCAGAAATTTCGGTGCAGTATTCTACTAATTGCATACAGGCTTTCACCGGTGAAAGTGGTGCAATATTGAATCGATGAGCCGCAAATAAGTCGTGTCATCTGAGTCGAAAGCGGAAATATCAGAGTCTTGAGTCAAGGTAGATGCGAAGGCCTGGCACATTCAAATAGAACACAATCGCGTACCGAATATGACATATTCGGCGTGTCAACTTTACGCATCGCTACCGATCAATTTCGCCGGTGAAAGTGGACGAAATTGGGCTGTCCAAAAAAGGACCGAGTAGTGCGCAATAGCCTTCAATGTTCTCTCCAAACACGTAATGACAAGCCACTTTCACCGGTGAAAGTGGCTCAAGAGAGGTATCAAATACTCTTCAGCAGCTTTTGCTTAAACAGGGCAGTAGCCCCCTCAACTTGGAATGTTAATCGAGGCATAGCCTGTCCCACGTCACGCATACTGAGACTGGCAAAAGGCGAACTGGCATCCAAGAACACGAAATTATCGCCCTGTATAGCGGAACAGCATGGGCAAGTATTCGCCCAATACTTCCCACCATAAGCGCGAGAACTTGCATACTTAATTGAACTAGGTGCCGGTGACGGTGGCGCAGTTTCAGCAAAGGGGACGCCAGGCCACCAGTACAGCACAATATCCTCACTGCATTTATAGCACGACACCACTGCCCCTACATAGGGATCATTAGGTAGTAGTTGACCGCGCTTATTCGCAACTGCCTTAATTTTTCTCGCTTGATCTCTACAGTCCGGGCATAGGGTGTCTTTCAATCGTTCTTGCGTCGGCTTCCAGTAGTACGGATCATTAATAATGTCCTTGGCATCTAACTCTATCCATGCAACCCGAAGTGCTTCGCCCTTCGCTTGATCCACAGCGTGTGTATTGATCACTTCGATTGCTAGAACCGCACTATCTCCCCTGTAGGCCATTACATCACAGCGAAACGCACCCTCCTGCACTTCATTCACCGCGCGATCAAAGGCTCTACTACCGAGCACAGTATCGAACTGCTTTCGACACTTGCGACACGTACATGACAAACGCAACTCCTTAGCTGAGCGAGTCATTTCATTAATCACCTGTGCAACGAGTTCCTTTGCAATTTGATGGAGCACGGATTCACCATCACAACGAGATCCAACGTTGTGAGCGAAGTGGCGAACCCGGAGATCGCCAGCTTTAAGTGTTAGCGGTGCGGCACAACTTAAACAATGGTACGGCTCCGTCGAATCAGCATCATTTGCACATACAAGAACACCATGTGAGTTGATCCCGTATGGCACGGCCAGTCCCTCAACCTCACGAGGCCGAGTAGCCCAGAATCTCTGTGGAGGTGGCGAAGATATCGGTGGTGAAGGATGCTTTCTGCGGCCACCCTTCAAACGTAAGTAAGCATCTGCGTCATCAATCGTTGCCTGAAGTTGCCCGGGTAATTTCGCATTGCGCATGGAATACGGATCGGGTATGCCTGCCTGTCTTCGAATGTCTGTAAGTGTGAGCAAAGCTCGATGGCGAGTGATGCCTTCTCGACTGTGATTGTCATGAATGAGGTGATTAATTTCTTCACCTGAGATGCCGATCTCTAGCATTTTAAGTTGCTGAAACTCCAACTCTTTATGCAAGCTATCAGGGATAAAGCTAACAAGACTCAGCAACGCTCGAAATTTGAATTTTTCATCTGCTACATTCATTTATCACACCATGAATTCGGGACACATGATCGCCGTGAGGGCGGGGAGGCGTGCTTGACACTATAGACTAGCCGACCAGGTTGGAGTTCGGCTATTCCATGAAATTAAGGTAACAAAACGTTTTCACTTTCACCGGTGAAAGCTGCGCTGCAATTAACTGCGATCCCTAGATTGATGCGCTGGGATTACAGCAATTTCTTTAAGCCATGATACCGCTGTGGTAATATATGACGGTCGCCATGCGGCATATCCCTTCATTACCGTCTAGCTGAGTCAACGATTCAGCTATGCACAGCATCCTTTAGCTGGCCTGCATTTCCAACGCCGATTCTCGGCATTCGCTCTACGATCGCCATCGCATGCTGGTGCGTCGCAAAGTACTTCACCTCAATGAGCTCGCCAGCTCACAATCAATAAGGATCTCATCATGATTAATGCAATCTATGCGGATATGCTCGCCATCATCAATAAACATCAGTTCGAAGTCGCCACGTTGTACCCAGTAGATCTGATCTGTGATCGCAGTCGGCTGGAGGCTAGTGCGACTTCAGGTGCATCTATCGCATGGTGCGTCGGCAATACCCATATCCACATCGTGTTTCTTGGGCTAGAGCCTGAAAATAATGAGATGGTTCATTGCTTTACAAACCTCAGTGCCGGCGACAAGTTCTACCTGATCAAAATCGGACAGAGCGACTACTCCTTCAAAGAGATGGATCGCAAGCAGTTCGCCGACCTCGCCAGTACCAGAATCCCGTACCGCATGCTGGGTACTGCGAGCGATTTCACGCTGTACAAAGATACACGTCGTCTTGCTCGCTGCGTCACTCAACGCCACGGCACTTACGAGAACGTCGTTTTCAAAACCAAGATCACTGCGTTCGAATCGCTACATAAACATGATCGGGACGCGGTCGAGTTGTGGTGTAACCGCAAGATCAGCGAGGCCAGTGGTTCGGTGTTCAGCAAGCGCGAACTCGACTGGCAAGAATCAGGGCAGGCGTTCCAGCTGCAAGCTGCGTAACTCCACATCGCAACATCGATTCAATCAGCAGTACTTACAACACCCACCAATACGGCGGCCAGATCCGCCCGAAGGGGAGGGCGGCCGCAAGGAAGCTGACATGCAAACTCATATTCAAACACCTATCCATATCGCTCCGAATCTGGGCGATTACTACTATCCCGAGGATTACTCTACCACCGGCAATTCCCTGATTTTTGATCGTTATGCCAACAGCGTCATGCGAAGCTGCTTATCCAAACTCATCGGCGTGGAAGTACGCGGTATTCGCGACACTGAGGATGCTCAGGCAGATTGCTCGTTCGATGACACTCATCCGCTGATCTTCTCGGTCTTCGTGACTGCTCGCGATGGGGGAGGGGAGCGCGTCGGAGACTTCTCGTCTTATGCCGATGCTCGATATTTTGCGTCTGAACTAGGTATGGAATATTACTTACCGGTCCACGACGCGATCCAGGTGCAGTACGAGCGGTATGCGAAATTCCATTTCGTAGAATACCGGGCTGATGATCTAGTGGACGCATATCCACTTTCCAACGGCCGTACTGTATTTCGACGACTGGCACCAAACGGTTCCAAGGTCGTCTTCATGATGGATCGAAATACATTATCTGAAGCAGAGTTCCAAGAATTCCATCGACTTCTTCGGCGCAGTTCGGCAGCCTTGAACTGACCACTTCAATAGTTAATGCCACCCAAGACCCGCAAGGTCTATGGGTGGCATTTTTTTTGTCCAGTCGAAGTAGGGGAGATTACGCTTCCTGAATCAGCACTTCGATTTCAACTGCACCAGAAAGTAACTTGTTCAACTCGCCGTTAAGTTCGTCCCGGCGATCTTGCGTGACGTTTTGATGGGCGTTAGCAAATTCCTTGAGCGAATCACTCGAAACTCTTCCTCGCCAAGATGGCCATGGATCAACGGGAGATAAGTTGTCTTGAAGCATCTTTTTCAACTCAGCACCGTTCCACCAGAATGCGAACACTTCGCCAGTGGATTGTCCATGTTGATCTAGGCCAGTCAGATGTACATCTAATACCGTCATAACAAAATCCCTTCAATGGGAAAAGTGAGTCAGAAAAACACGAAAAACGACGACAAAAAAATGGCGTCTCAGAGGTCGTGACATCACTCTATCAGTTCCTTCACTAATCGAGAATTTAATGAACCACATATACCACTTCTGCCCGCTTGTTCACCGCAAAGTTGTGCTCAGGCCTCTTACACTCTATCTCGAACCACTTGTCGGATCATCTCGACCGATAATCTCGACTGAGTGTGCATGTTCCGAGGAAGATCAATGCGTCTCTAGCCTCGATAAAGCTTGCCGGCGACGACAGATCTGTGACCAATCCTAAATCTTAGTGAGTGGACGGGCAAAGGCTAAATGGCTTATGCCCGTCCCTTTTTTTCACCACGCTTTGCGAAGTACTTAGCACCTTCCTCCAAGATGCGCTTGGTCTTCGCCTGCACGTAGATGGCCGTGGTGGATGGACTCTGGTGCCCCATGATGGCTTGAGCAACATCGAGTGGCATACCATCTTCGACGGCCAGCGTTCCCCACGTGTGCCGCAGCGCGTGAGGCGATGCCGCCTCCAGTTCATTGAATTGCTCGCTGGTGAATCCTTCAATCGCGTCCGGATCGAATTTCAGGCGCTTGAGCGTCGCTTGGAAGAGGCGATAGAGCGAGTCACCGGTATAGCCCACGACATTGGGCGTGGCATGACGCTCGATCGCTCCCTTATGCTGCGGAATGATGAGTGGCGCCAGAAGTGGTATGGGCTGATCTGCCTTATCGAAATCGAGCCCGCGATCAATCCAGTGCGCGCGCAGCGCATCCAGCGTGCGGGGGCTAACCGGCACGATCCGCTCGGCGCTGCGCTTGCCGATCACGGTCAGCTGGCCAGCGTCGTATGCCCATTTATTCGGTTTGAGCGCGTCGCGCATCGCGCCGGCGGCTTCTTCACGGCGCAGGCCGGAGTCGCCCAAGAGCAGCATCATGGCCAGCGCAATGCGGTCCTGGCTGTTCTCGGGCAGCTCGCACCGTTCCGTCAGCCGGTCGATGACTTCATCCCACAGGTCGCGCGACAGGGCTTTATCGATCTGCATCTCGTGCACTTTCTTGACCACGACCGGATCTTTGACGGCCAACCACGGGTTGCCGGCCAGGTAGCGCACTGCGACGAGGTAGGCGAATGCCGAACGGATCACGACGATGGCGTGCAGTTGCGAAGCAGGGGAGAGCGGTTCCTTGCTGAAGGGACGCCAGCGGGTCGAAGAGCGTGGCGCGCGGTCACCGACAAAGCGGGCGCTTGGGCGCTTCAGAAACGCCTTGTAGGCCTCGCAATCGGTCACCAGCACCGAGGAGAGCGGCTTATTTGCCTCCAGCACGCACCAGTACAGGAACCGCTCCAGTTCCTTGGTGTAGGAGCGCAGCGTGTGCGGCTTGTCGCTGAACCGGTCTAGATAGGCTCGTATTGCCTCCAGATCGTTCTGTGCGCTGATGAAATTGAACCGATGGTCACGGTTGATACCGGCCGAACCATCGAGCCAGTCGGGCGCTTTGGCGTGCTTAATCGGCACCATGTACTCGTTCTGGCCAACGCCGAGCAGTTCGAGCTGGGTAGGGGAGGGGACATAGTTCCCCGTATAGATGCTGCCGAGGCTCGCCTCGTGTTTGCGCATCCAGTTGGCGATCGCCTCGGCGCGGTGTATGCCCACACGCGGCACCCCGCGCCACCAACTCGGACCGCGGCGCAACATAAAGGCGCGCAAGTCACCCAACGTGACTAGCTGCTCGGCCTTCAGGGCGGCCGTCGTGCGTGGCCGCATCCACATGGCGATGGTTTGCTCGGGCTTAGGTGTCGCCGGCGGCGCCTCGGCGATCTGAATCAGGAGATCCAGCGTGCGCGAGGTGATATGGCCGTTACGTCGCGCCGTTTTGAGGTTGTCGGCCAGCAGCGGGTTGTTCACGCTGGCGCGTTCGATCAGATCGTCGCGCATGGCGATCAGGTAGCGTTCCAGACCGGTTTCGAGCTGGGGCGCGTCATGGCTGTAGTAGCGGTCGGCGATCACATCGAGGGGGATTTTGAGGCAGAAGGCGCGCAAGGCGGTGTAATCGCCGCGGGTGTATGCCAGTGTTGGCAGAATAATATCGCTATGTTGCGCCATCGAGCTATCCTGTATGAGTGATCCCCAAACAATAAAGTTTGACACTGCGATTGCAAGCGCGAATGCAGCAGCTGGTCGCGATAATAAAGTTTGACACTGATCCGGGCTGGAGGCCGCATGGGACCGTGAAGCCCCTCGGAATTCGCACTGCAATGGTGCAAATAATTGTCAGACTTTTTTATTTATTGTCAGACTTTATTCCTGCAAGAAATTTTCCCCGTGTCTAAACCCCTCCATAATAGCGTTTCACGGCTAAAAACACCATAAATGCTTTCCCGATAATTCGGATTATCAGGTAAGGAGATCCCCAAAAAAACGCCCATTGCGCTGAATCGCCACATGAATCGCAAAAGTGACACTTTTGCTTTCCCACTACGGCTTCCTGGCCGCGCTAGACGCCGAGGGCAAGAATGAGGACAATGACCTGTGATGCTCGTCTCACAACTGACAAGGCATGCTTGCGTCAGCCCCCCGGTGAGGTGTGTTACAATACTTGAAAGCCCTTTTGAGGATGTTGTGATGCTAACAAAAGAAATGAAACTTCAGGCTTTCATGAAGCTGCGCACCGAGAACTACCGCGCCAGCCTGCGCCTGGAGGGCTTGACTCCGCGCCCGACTTCCACCCACAAGCCCGCGTCCACCACGGCCACGCTCAAGACCAAACATGCTCGATAAGTACGGCACTGGCGGGGACACGCAGTACTGCTATCCCGGCTCCGACGTATTGATCAACAAGCTCGGCCTCACCAACGAGGCTGAGCTGGAAGCGGCTGAAGTCGAGCTTACCCAAGCGCGCATCGAGCAGTTCCAACCCAACTTCGACAACATCTCCCTGTCGGGCTTGCGCGACATCCACCACTTCCTGTTTCAGGACGTTTATGCATGGGCGGGCGAGCTGCGGACGGTCGACATCAGCAAGGGCTCGACCCGTTTCGCCAACGTGAGCCGGGTCGAACCTGAGGCGGACAAGCTCTTTCGGCAGCTGGCGCAAGAACGCTATCTGGTTGAACTGCCGCGGGAACGCTTCGTGGCCCGGTTTGCGCATTACTTCTGCGAGCTGAATGTCGTCCATCCTTTCAGGGATGGTAACGGACGCGCACAGCGCTTGCTGTTTGAAGTGATCAGCATAAACGCAGGCTACCTGCTGCATTGGGAGCCGATCGGCCGCATGGAGTGGCTGGACGCCAATGTCTCCGCTTACAACTGTCAGCTGGAGCCGTTGATGGCTCTCTTGGATCGGGTACTGACGCCGATGTGACTGCCGTGAAGCGGTAACAGGACAAGCCAACAGGACGCCAGGCTGACGTCACTGGACATGCCGTAGAAGAAAGCAATTGTCTCACCTGTTACAACGCTTGCTTCCCTCTTGACCGTTATTGGAAAGTGACACATTTGCGGGCACGTCCAAGACTGCAATTGTGTCAACGTGCTGGCCGCCCGCTTTTGGTTAACCCACTTTTGCCAGCATCTTCGTAAATTGCGACAAGTGACAAATCGTGGTCGGCGGCATATTTCTCGATAACATCCAGCTGATTTTTTGTTGAGTATTCTTGACGCTCAGTGGACATACGGACGTATGCTACCGCCCTGTTGGTTTTTTGTGCCGCTATCTCAGATGACGACGTCTCACCTAGTCTCTTTGTCATCCCATCCCCCCAAGGCAGTGCTGATTCCTTGATTCGTCGCAACGTACCTAATGTAGGATAGGATGAGAATTATCAAATGACAAAACAGGCGTATAAAGTCTTTCGCATGGGGGTAGCCATGGACCGGATTGGCACCGCCTTATCTCATGAGGAAAAGAGTAAATCAATGCGATGGGCCGTGGCTTGGGGCATCGCAAGTGGAGCCGCAGTACCCCCACGTTTTAAATTAAGGGTGCGTGACGTTCTAATCAAGACCAGCTGAATTTTACTCAGGTTTGCAGAATGGAGTTGCCTAGTCCTGATGTGAGATTTCGTGGCTTCTTAGGGATGAGTAAGTAGTGGTCCAATGTACCTGGATACTGATTTGGGTGAAAATGCTGGCTATGTAAGGGGGGGAGCAAGCAGCGACGTTTTCCTCGGGGTTCAAACGGCATGCGGCATGCTTGGTGCTTCGGGCAATTATCTTTTAGGTGAAATGGTGTCGACTGATTTCGAATTTCGCATGCGCAGTGAACTAGCAGCTGTCCCTATTCTTGCAAATGCGGTAGAGGCATGGTGCGAACGACAGTTACTAGCGTTGAAGGAAAATTTGCAACTAAATTTAGTCATAGAAGAGTTAGTGACGAACGTCATTGTTCATGGTTGGCATGGCAATAGTGAAGGTCACATACGACTTAGACTAAGCTGCAGTACCTTGGGCATTGAACTCGAACTTTCCGATGATGGCCCGCCCTTCAATCCGTTGCGTTACCCTGCTCCGAACGTCAATACGTCATTGGCTGAACTGCCGGTAGGGGGCTTGGGCATTCACCTGGTACGTAGCCTGACGACGCACGGAAGTTATCGCCGCCAGAATGAGAAAAACGTATTGTGTCTTTGCAAACCTTTCAGCGTTCTGTCGGATTGACAGGCCGTGCAAATTCATCAAGGCCTCGCTGCACTCGTAGTTCTGTATCGTGACTGGCTTGCTGGATATCCCTCCGCAACCGCTCTATAACCGCTAGATTTCAAGCCAGTTTTACTACAATCAAAATATTGCGTACCCTCTACCTATCCGAGCTAGCAACAGGGCGCTCTCCAAATTGTGACAATTTGAGGAATTTTCTAGCGCCTGAATTGCTATCCTCGATAGGTGTATCTGGCCGTGTTCGGCCACAATCGCCAAAAGCGGCCTATCGGTTTTATTTCAAAAAATCAGGAAGTATTTTTTATGCCTGAGCACAACCATAATTTTTCAAGCTGGCCCTTTCCGAATGCGGTGAACACAGCCACTTAGTTTGTGATACTTCAGGCGCAAGAACAGGACGATCCGCATCGATTGGGTCAGTTTGCCGAGCGCCTTAGACTAGGTGACCTTGTCGACGAGAAGTTGAGCAGCGACCATGTCGCGCTTTACGGTGAGCAAAAAGTCGATGGTTTTACTGCGCTGTCCAGTCCGGCGGCCGTGCGCCGTTATTGGTCCCGCCGATTCAATATATATACACATCAGAATATCACAATTAAACAGTAGACTTGCCTTTAATGTGATACTAAACTGTGCATATGGATGAACACTGCACATTACAGGTCTATCTCGATGGCCAATGGCACGATGCGGCCGCCGTGACCTTGCAAGGCGATGTCACGCGCGGCACGGCCACACCGACATGGCTCAGCTACACGGTCGACTATGCGCTGGCCCATTTTGGCCGGAGTGATGCGGCCGCGCTCTCGATCAACCACCCGATCGGCATTGCCCTGCTCAAGCACGACAACTGGCCGCCCTTTCTGGTCGACTTGCTGCCACAGGGCTATGGCCGCCAGGAGTTGCTCAAGCAGCTACAGCGCGATGTCCACGCCGGCCCGGCGGCAGACTGGGCTCTGCTGGGTGCCGGTGCCGGTAATCCCATCGGCAACCTGCGCATCAAGGAAGCCCACGCGTGGAGTGGGGAACAATCCGCCAGCCCGCCGCGCGGTTTTACCCGCGACGAGGTGGCGCAGCGGGCCGGTGACTTCAATGAATATCTGGCGCAGCATGGTCTGTTTCTGGCCGGCTCGTCGGGGGTGCAGGGCGAATGGCCGAAGATTTTACTGACCCAGGCCCGGGACGGCCTGTATTACCTTGACCATACGCTACCCGACCAGCTGGCCCAGCGTCACTACATCGTCAAGTTTGGCCGCGGCAGCGACCCTGCACTGGCCACGATCCTGCGCTGTGAAGCGCCGTATATGGCACTGGCGCGCCAGCTCGGCCTGCGCGTGCATGGGGATTTGCAATTGCATGGGCGCTCCCTGTGGATCCCCCGCTTCGACCGGCAGATCAGCAGCGGGCAAGTGCTGCGCCATGCGCAAGAAAGCCTGGCCTCCGTGTGCGGACTGCACCAGTTTGGTGACGTTCCTAGCCATAATGTATTTTTGCAGCGCTTGCGCGCCAGCGTGAGCGACTGCGCCAGCGAAACGGTGGAATATCTAAAGCGCGATGTAGCCAATATCGTGCTGGGCAATACGGATAATCATGCGCGCAACACGGCCATCCAGCGCGACGCGCAAGGCCGGGTGCGTCTGACGCCCCTGTTTGATTTCGCCCCCATGTTCCTGCATCCGGACGGGATTGCCCGCCGCATGCGCTGGGCGAAAGATGACCACGGGGCGCCCGTCTGGGCCAGTGTCATCGCCCAGGCGGCCCAGGCCAGCGGGGTCGATGCCGCGCTGCTGCGCACGGCCCTGCAAGCGATGGTGGCGCCCTTGCGGATGCTGATGGCACAGGCCCAAGCACTTGGCATTGCCGATGTGCTTGTCCTCAAAGCCCGCACCATCGCCGCGAACCTTGAGCAATTACAGGCACTCTGATGGATAAACGTTATTCCGTGCTGAGCCCCGCCGAGCAGGTCGCCCTGCGGCGCGACCTGATGCTGCGTCTGGAGGCGGCGCCGGCCATGCCGATTCCGGCCGTGATACGCGAGATCCGTAAGACCTTGCGCCTGACCATACCCGAATATGCCCGCCTTTGTCAGGTCTCGCCCCGTACCTTGCAGGATATCGAACGGGGCGTCGCCAGCCCTACCTTGAGCACGGTCGATAAACTGCTGCAGCCCATGGGCTTACGGGCCGGTGCCGTCGCGGCCGCAAGCTGGCCATAGGACGGGCACGGCTGGGCTGGTCCGCCCAGATCATCTGAGGGGAATTGCCGACCAACAGACGCTCTGGCGCCAGCGCCCCGCCATATGCTTCCTAGCCCAGCCCCCACTGCACCGGTGCAGTGGCACTGAAATACGCTACCTGGGTGGCCATCCCAACGCGCCGTAGCGGAGCATGGCTGCGTCCGGCACCTCGATGTCGCTAGTCTGCAGGCTCGGCTGGGGGGCAGTGCGCATCCGGCTACCACATTCGATAAACACTTCGCTGCGCGCCGTCGCAATCCCACGTTACGCATCCGAGAAGTGGTTCCGCTTGATTGGACAGCCAAATCGTTGGCTTAAGTGGAGCCTTGCGTAAAGAAGCTTATCCACGGCGCCGCTCGTCGCCCCATGATCAGGGCACGAGCGTGGGGCGCGGTGGGTAAGCTGGACCATCGCCTATGCCGCCAGTTTGAGCGGCGGCTGGTGCGCGCAGTAGAACGCATCCGGTGTCGCTCCGTCAAGCGCCTGGTGGGGCCGGCGCCCATTGTAAAAGGCGAAATAACGAGCCAAGCCGGCGCGCGCCGCGCTGACACTGTCGTAGGCATGCAGATAGACCTCTTCGTATTTAACCGACTTCCACAAGCGTTCGACGAACACGTTGTCGCGCCAACAGCCTTTGCCATCCATGCTGATGGCGATGCCGTGGTTGCGCAGCAGCTGCGTGAATTCGAAGCTGGTGAACTGGGCCCCGCGGTCACTATGATGGATCAGGGCGTCGTCACGCTCGGGCTGACGGGCATACAGAGCCTGCTCCAGCGCGTCCAAGACGAAGTCGGTGCGCATCGAACTGCTGACACGCCAGCCGACGATGCGGCGGGCGAACACATCAATCACGAAAGCGACGTAGATCATGCCTTGCCAGGTCGAGACATAGGTGAAGTCGCTAACCCACAGCTGGTTTGGCCGATCGGCCCGGAACTGGCGATTGACCCGGTCCAACGGGCACGGCGCAGCAGCATCTCCAATGGTGGTGCGCACGACCTTGCCACGCACGGCACCGCGCAGACCGGCGCGACGCATCAAGCGCTCGACCGTGCAGCGTGCCACTTCGATCTGCTCACGCTTGAGTTGACGCCAGACCTTCTCGGCACCGTAGACCTGCATGTTGGCATGCCACACGCGATGGATGTGAGCACTCATGAGTTCGTCACTGTGGCTGCGTGCGCAGCGCAGGGCCGGATTCCTTCGTTGGGCAGCGTGAGTATTCTCATCAAGCCGGACACTCATTCGCATCTCAGGCCGGACACCCAGTGGCACTTGAAGTCGGACACCTGTTGGCATGACAAGCCGGACACCGATCCTCCTATCCGGACACCGTCAATTAGCAAATGATGGGCATGTCTGCCGTCCTCGTTGAATTGTGGGAATGTGTGATATTTTCATTTCAGCAAGCTGGTATCCTGTTGTCTTGGGCCGAGATCGGCCAATAGCAGCCATTGAATATTGAGAGCGAAATTTTATGAGGACGCGTGTCCCAGTCATTTTTGCATTGCTTGTGATTACGCAGGCGCAGATAGTTTTTGCCGAACCTATGGCCTGTTTCAAATACGAACCGGAAACAGTTGTGGTGACTGGGACGCTGCACAGGGAAACGTTCCCTGGTCGCCCAAATTACGAAAGTGTAGCGAATGGCGATGAGGCTGAGACTGGCTTCTACTTGTCACTAGATTCACCAATTTGCACGGTTGGTGGTAACGGTGCGGACCGGGCGCCCTTTGACTCGGTTCGGGAAATTCAGCTTGTGCTTAACGAAAAGCAGTACGCTGCACTTAGGCCAAGACTAGGCAAGAAAATAGACGCACGAGGAAAGTTATTTTCAGCCCATACCGGACATCATCATGCGAAGGTATTGATGCGAGTTTCAGAATAATAGGCAGAAATCGGCCAATAGCAGGCTCTGTCGCATAGAAAGATAAAAATGAAACGAATGAAACTTAAGAGTTTTTTCGCAGGTGGAATTGGAGCCGCCAGCGGCACCATCATTTGGGAATGCTACAGTAAGAGTTGGGCAAATGTTGATTGGTACAGGGTCGTCGTTGTAGCGACGTCAACCATCCTGTTAGTAGCCCTTGCATCTGTTTTTCTACCAAATAGAGATACGGAAAAATTAGGCTAACTGCCAAGAGCAGTCTCTTAGATTCAATCAGAACTACTACGCACTCGCTAAGAATAACTCCATGCCTTTAATAACGCCGCCTAACTGCTTTGCATTGGTACTTATGAGCAGTGCACTTACGTTCTTACCCGTGCATGCTGCGGCACCTGCATTTGCGACTACTAAGTTCCGATTGTGTCAATCTTGTTCGATGCCAGCTATTCCAGTTACGTTACCCCACCAAGGTATTGTCCTCTCATTCGGCTCTATCTTCGGTGAAAATTCGAGGTGGTATGTGGTCGACTTGGAGCGGTCAGAGGCTACTCGAATTGTCGCCCGCGTGGACAGGGTTACTAAAGAACTTACGATTGTCGAACGTGTGACCCAACCCTTGTCGTCTGGCCCTCAGTCGGAACTTACCCAAATCGCTAATCGTATTTGGGGTTGCGAAGATGCGTTGCCGTCGAAAATGGCTACCGACGTGGTCTGGAGTTTGTGGCTATTGGATGGGGATGACGTGCGGCACGAATCTGCAGCTGGCAGACCTGAGGGGATGGCGAAGGATATCGAGCAAATTATGGCCCGGCTAATACGTTAGGAATACCCGCTGGCTAAAGATAGAAGTCTATAAAGATATATGTTTGGTGAGAAGGATTATCGCAGCGCATTTACTGCTAACGGCCAAAAGCAGCCGCCCATCGCCGCCCAAAATCGGACATGTGAGGGACTGGTCTATTCAGAATCCTATGACTTCTATGCGGATAGAATGACTGGATTCAGATTTGTCGTACCTCTTGTCGTTGATACATCAAGGCATTCGACTTCACCAATCACATTTCCTAACTATTCAGTAAATTATGGACAGTAAAGAACAGCAGAATCGACAAGCTTTCTTAGATGAGATATCCCGCTACCCATATATCCGGCAGGACGGTCGGCTTATCCTGGAGCCGTTCTGTGTATATCTTTCTCACTGTTTTGGCTTCGACGGCATTCTTAAATTTTCTCCCCAGCCAAGAGACGTATACATGCTTCTAGTCGAAATGATTCGTGAGCGGTTGGGCGACGACGAAGCAAAGAAAAAAATCCAATTTCAGAATATCGTTGACTGGCGACCGGAGTTAGCCTACATCTACCCGGAAAGGTTCATGACCTGCATTCACATCGGAGCCCTAGTAATGGTCTCACACGATTGGATTTACGACATTGGCCACTCCCTGATGGGGATTCCTGAGCCTGAAGAGCCTGGAAAGTATTTTGCTTGGGCTAAGGAGGAATGGCTAGCTGTTCACACTTTCATTAACGGTTATCACAATGCATTTTTCTCTTTTCAGAAAGAACTTGATAGGGAGGGAATAAGCAAGTCAGGATTTTCATTGTTTGAAGCATTGCACTTGGCCCAAGCTAAAGACATCGACTTTGACGAGGCGGTTAACGAGTTAAAGGCGCGTCATAGCGCTTACCAAGCAGCGATAGACCAAATTACAAAAGCCTTGCAGGATGGCTACTATCTGGAAGCAATTGCACTCGAGGAGTGCTTGATTAGCAATTGCTTATTCAACTTCTTGAACCGTATTGGCAGCAAGCTTTCAAACCCGTCATTTCACTCGTTACTAAAGGAAGTGTCGGATAGGCAAGATACGGCGTGGGACTATCCACGTGAATTGCTGGGCGAATTGGATAAATGGCGCAAAGCAAGAAATACCGCTATCCATGGGTTCATATCCTCAACAAGTGTAGAGCTAGACTTTTCACTTGCGAATTTCCGCGAATCGGTCAAAGCCACTGCTCTATCTGGGGAGGAATACTGCAAGGCTATAGTCTCGTGGTATGAGGTTGAAAGCGTGAATTTCGTCCGACATGAATTCCCTCGGGAGCGTAAGGTGACTGTTCACTGATTGGGCCGCTGCTTAGTCCCAAGTATCGGTCATCGCCACATTGGGACTCGTGAACGTCAGCACTAGGGCGGATGCGTCACCCTGGTGAACGAGTACAATCGGCCATGAGCAGACTTTCGAAAGTATTTTCTTGCAGATTGGACCTCAATTGGCACTTGAGGTATTCAGATAAATTTTTGTCTTCTTACATCCCAGCACGTTAATGCGCGCAAAATCCATATCTGTTATAGCATTCACTCTCATACTTTGCAGTATCTTTGCAATTTTCTTTCCACGTTCTCAGCTTGGGAAAGACGCAGAAAGAGTAGGAAGCCCCTCCAATCCCAACTTGCACTCTTTTGTTTTCCTTGGATGCTCTGGAGACTGGAAAGATAAGAATTTTCAGCCTCAAGTGTGGCGGGCTGGAGCAAAGGACAAAATCTCATTCTTAATAAAGCACCCGGCTACATGTGGCTATACAACTGCGTCTGCGCCTAATGCAAGTATCACAGATTCTTCAATTGTATTTAGCTATTTGATGAGTAATGAAAGTGGGCTAGCGGCTGCGTGCGATTGCGAGTACTGGGCCATTTTTGAGTTGAAATCCGCGCCAGAAGAAATTACAAAAATCTCAGTCAACGGGGTAACTGCTCAGTTGATGAGTGGTTTGTCGCAAAACAACTAGATTCGGAAGTGAAGCACCGAAGTTGACATAATTCTCTTAGCCGTCGAGCGACTAAATTAGATGAACATTGCAATGGTGTATATCAATTGGCCTGACGAAGGACTTTGGCGAAGCGTCAAGCATGTATCGCAAGGGCCGCTGCAGCATGTTTCCCTTTGATGTGATAATTCGTGAACATTCAAAAAGGGCAAGATGTTACCCTTCGAATCTTCGGCCGACAACGGCCAACACCCGACATTGTCACAAAACTGTATTGTTTAACCTTGATATTGAAAGTGGAGCTGTGATGGCACGTCGACCAAAGAAGAGTCATCTAGCGCAAGCAATCAACAACTCTAGCCCGGGGGTAAAACTCTTCTGGCAAATCGTGATTATTTGCGGACTCGCTTTCGCATTTATCATGGTAATTGCAGGCGGTCGCTAGCGGCCATAAACTGCCTTTCGAATTCCAATCCAAAACTACAAAATTGCGGCTACATGAATTCCATCCTTCAAAGCGGTCGCGTTTTCTCATAGGCAGAATAATGGCCCTTCCGATCAAGTCCACCGCCCCATCCGCTAGCAAAATTGCAGCGCGGTTACCAGGTGCGTATTTCCATGATGCCTGGGCCATACCAGCAGCTTTGCCGGAATTGGACGCATTGGGGCAATTTCTCCGCGTTGCGCGCTCTACACCTAAGTGGATCGACCGAATGATGGTCCTACGAAATCAAGTGGTTGGCTTGTTTGGACTAAAGAACCTCGGTCGGATTGCCGGTGTCGATCCGTCCAAGCAGAGTTCCGACTACGTGCCTGGCGAAAGGGTCGGCATTTTCACTCTTATCGAAAAGACAGAGCGAGAAGTTCTCCTCGGCGATGACGACAACCACCTCAGTGTCATTGTGTCTGTTCACAAAGACGTGGATTCCTGTGATGGACAAACTGTCATCACAGTGACGACTGTCGTCCACGTTAAGAATTGGATCGGTCGCTTGTACATGGTGCCGGTAGCCCCAGCACATCGCGCTATTGCGCGTACGATGGTAAAGGCTGTCGGAAATGCTGCCTAGATGCGCCGAAATCTGAGCTGAGGCGGACTCGGCAAGCAAGACGTTCAGGTACTTCAGCGATTTTCGCCCCGGCATCAGTGATCCGAGTTAGCGAGCCAGAGGAAATAGTGCTTGCCATTGATCCAAAGCACGACCTTAGCGAGATGCCGTCTATCGCCCCGTCGTGGTAGCCGTCGACGCAACCCATTGGCGGATTGTCTCGTGGGTCACGGCGATGCGCGGGATGACGATCAGCTCCTAGATGTCGCAAAAGCTTAGCGAGAACCGGAAACAAAGCTCCCAATGACTGATGATCTCGCGCGGGTAGCGGAAACCGCGGAAACGTTGGGAATTTGTCATTCTAAATTTTCAATGACGCATGGCGGGGGCTGCACCTTGAGAGTGCCGCTAAGATTCATGCAGTTGTTGATGCATTGGGTACCCGGTGTGCTGGCTGCTGACCGGCGGCGAGGTCGCTGACATATCGCATGCCCAACCGCATCTTAATGGATTGCAGGCTGACGCGGTATTTGAAAAATCGCCATCATCGATGGCATTATGAACGTCCAGGCAAGATTTGGAACACGCATGAGTGTACGAAACTTCATATTTGGGCTTGATTCAAGAGAAGCTCCTTCTGCTCCGGTAGTTCGGATTGACATCACTCGACCCGAAGGGGTGCGATATTATTTGCAGGCTTCGCCGACCGTCGCACAAGAAGGGAAACGGCCATTGGTGATCATTCTGCATGGTGGAGGCTCATCGGCAGAACAAGTTCTCGGGATGGCGTTCCCAGCCTCGCCATTGTCGGTCTGGTTGGAAATTGCCGAACGGGAGCAAGTGGTCGTGATCGCGCCCAACGGGAACAGCCAAGCGGGGCGGCGCGCTTGGAACGATGGATTTGCTGATATCCCGAGCAACCCCAGCACGGATGATGTTGGTTTTATTTCCGCAATAATTGATCGTGCAGTTGTTGAAGAAGCCGTTGATGCTAATCGCATCTACGTAATTGGCGTTTCCAAAGGAGGGATGTTGGCATATCGCATTGCCGTCGAATTAGCGCCTCGTTTAGCCGCATTTTCAGCTGTTCTGGCAGCGATGCCAGAGCGGCCCATTTATGCGCAGCCGTCGTTACCCTTGTCCTTCCTACTTGTGGCAGGTACGTCTGATCCCTTCATCCCCTACGTTGGTGGAAAATTTTGGCACACCTTAGGCTTCATTGGTCGTACAAAGAGCGTTGAGGCAAGCGCAAACACTTGGTGTAGCCTCGCCCGACTGTCAGACTTGCCGGTCACACATACCGACGGAGCGGTAGTGCGGCAAGTTTGGAGGAGTGATTTCACTACCTTACAAGTCAAGTTGATCAAGATCGTAGGGGGCGGGCATGCTGAGCCAAGCAAGAAAAAGCGCTATCCGGGCCTATTTAGATTGTTTCCTGGCATACAAAATGGTGACTTTGAATTAGCCGAAGAAGCATGGTCTTTTTTCAAAGATAAGCGCAAGCTGAATCCGGTCCCGTGACGCCTCGGCCCTTGCACCATCGAAACGAGGATAGGAGGCAAAGCGCCAAGCGCGCTTAAACGTTGTAAAGGTGGAAGGTCATCTGAACGTCCGCAACGGGGCGTGCTCGACAGGCCGCTTTGGGGCGTAAGCGGGCGCTCGCATCGCTTACACCCAGATGAAATTTTGGGTATTCTGGCATCGTGACCGCTCATTCCGGTCAAGTGCAAAAATCGGTCACAATGGACCAGAATAGCCGGTCACGATAGACCAGAATCGGCGGTCACGTTCGACCGGAATGGACGGTCACGTTCGGCCAGAATACCCAGCTTTAGATCAGCCATAAAAGAAATCGCGCGGCCGCCTCACTTCGAGGTAGCAGGGCTTTTTTTTATTCTCCTCTGTAACTTTGCTGGCCCGGGACGTTCGTCCTGCTAGCGTGCAGCGTTCATGCGCTGAACAGGGCCTGCAGCATCTGCTGTAATTCCATGCGCTGATCTTTGTGCAGCAAGGCGATCTGCTCTAGCAGTTGCTGGCCTTTTTCCTTCAGATGAACTTCCACGCAGCGTTTGTCGGCGCGGCCTGCCCGCCGCTCGAGCAGCCCGGCTTTTTCGCAGCGCGACACCAGCGCTACCACGCCGTGATGATGTGCTTGCAAGCGCTCGGCCAGTTCTGCAATGGTGGCCCATTCTCTGCCCGGAAAGCCCTTAATCTGCAGCAGGAGCAGGTATTGCAGATGGGTGATGCCATGAGCTTGCGTCAATTCCTCGCTAAAGCGCAGGAAACTGCGCAAACGATAGCGAAAATCGGCCAGCCGTTCGTAATCGTGCTTGCTGAGGGGCGGCTGGGGAGCAGTTGAGGGCATGGGCGTAGGGGGAATTGGATCAGCCGACGATCATAGCTGATTGCTCCAGTCGGGCGTAGCGATTTCTACCCTTGCCCCGGTGCCTAGTCGCCTAAATATATATCACAAGATGATATAATTAATCTCTTTCCTCTTAACCACATACGTCGGCCGCCGCGCTTATTGACCGGGCTGCCCTTGCCCGATCATGATTATCCGACCCAGGCCGAAAGGCATAGAGTATTTTCTGCTATTGCGCGGATCGATATTGCCGAATATCTGGCGCAAGCTGGCCGTCACCATCGTCATGGCCGTGCTCGTGACGCTCATGCATGGGGCGCTCTACCACGTCAAAATCAGGCTCACCACCATTCCTTTTACGCTGATGGGTCTGGCACTGGCGATCTTTCTGGGGTTTCGTAATTCCGCCAGTTACGAGCGCTATTGGGAGGGCCGCCGGCTGTGGGGCAGCCTCGGTACGGCCAGCCGTAATTTGCTGCGCCAGCTCTATGCCTATCCGCAGGTTTCGGACAGTGGCGGCCCGCAGCAACGGGCGCAATTAGCGCAGTTGCAGAAGCACATGGCATACGCGACGATCGCCTTTGCGCATGCTTTGCGACACCAGTTACGTGAGGAAAGCTGGGGTGAGGAAATTGCCCGCCTGCTGCCGGCTGAGCGCGCCCTTTGCTGGCAGCGGCTGCAACATCCGGCAGCCGCCATCTTGCAGGCCATAGGCAGCGATGTCGGTTGCGCTATGGCCAGAGGCTGGCTGGCTGCGCCACTGGCCCAGGAGATCGACCGTAGTCTGAGCCAGATGAGTGAAGCGCTAGGTGGCTGCGAGCGGATCAAGAATACGCCGATTCCATTTTCCTACTCCGTTTTGCTGCACCGTACCGTGTATGTGTACTGCTATTTGCTGCCATTTGGCCTGGTCGACTCGATAGGCTTGCTGACGCCCGTAGTGGTGGGGGTGGTGGCGTATACCTTTTTCGGGCTCGATGCCATCGGCGATGAGATCGAGGAGCCTTTTGGCCTCACACCCAATGATTTGCCGCTCACGGCCTTGAGCTATGGCATAGAAATTTCGGCGCGCGAAATGATGGGGGAAACGGCGATCCCCGCCATGCCCCCCCCAGTTGATTATTGCTTGCAGTAAGGGGGAGCCCAACCCAGCAGACGGGGCTTGCCTTTTAGATTTTATGTCATATGATGATATAAATGCCGATGCAATGGCTCAGGCAATGCCCACGCTGACTAGCTGTCCCACTCTATCCGGGAGCAATATCATGAACCTGGTGAATCTAAGCAAAATGCCTTTTTCATTTCATGCCGGCTGGGATGAAGTGGCCGTCGTCCATCATCCCGTCATCAAGACCTTCCTGCTGCTGGTGCTGCCTTTTGCGCTGCTGCCGCCGGCGATTCTGTTGTACGCCAGTAATGAGCCGGGCTCACTATTGCGGCTCAATGCAGCGGCGGCCCGCTGGCACGAAATAGCGCTGGTGTTTTTTGTGGCTGAACTGCTGACGGTACCGCTGATGGGCTGGCTGATCAGGGCTAGTGCAGCGGAGCGCAAGATCGCGGCTAGCTTCCGGGACACATTCCTATTGGCGGCCATTATTGCTATTCCCATGTGCCTGTCCAGTCTGGGTTTGCTGCTGCCAGACTGGTGGAGCATGCTAGGGCTGGGGCTGGCTGGGCTGATGGTGGCGGCCAGCCTGCTATACCACGGTATGTATGTGGTGTTGAAGATGGACGAGCAGTTCGAGGCGCAAGCGCTGGCCTATCAGGTGTTTGGCTTTGGGGCGCTGGCCTGGGCCTTGCTGTCGGCCTATATCTTGTTGCAGCTGTTAGGCTAGGCGGCGCTGCGCCAAAGTAAAAGCGCAGCCCGAGGCTGCGCTTGCTTTGCTCAAGCGGGACTGCGCACGGTATAGCGTGTGCGCAGCTTGGGCTTAGGTGCTCAGTGGCTTGTAGCGGATACGCTTAGGCTTGGCGCCTTCTTCACCCAGACGTTTCTTCTTGTCGGCTTCGTATTCCTGATAGTTACCGTCAAAGAAGGTGACTTGCGAGTTGCCTTCGAACGCCAGAATGTGGGTGGCAATACGGTCGAGGAACCAGCGATCGTGCGAGATGACCAGCACGGAACCGGCGAATTCCAGCAGCGCGTCTTCCAGTGCACGCAGGGTTTCCACGTCCAGATCGTTGGACGGTTCGTCCAGCAGCAGCACGTTGCCGCCTTTGAGCAGGGTCTTGGCCAGATGCAGACGGCCGCGCTCACCACCGGACAGATTGCCGACGATCTTCTGCTGGTCGGAACCTTTGAAGTTGAAGCGGCCCAGATAGGCGCGCGACGGCATGTCGAAGCGGCCCACGGTCAGCATGTCGGCACCGCCGGAAACGTCGTCGAATACGGTCTTGTTGTCGGCGAGCTTGTCGCGGCTCTGGTCCACCAGCGAGATGCGGGCGGTCTGGCCGATCACGACTTCACCGCTGTCTGGCTTATCCAGACCGGCAATCATCTTGAACAGCGTCGATTTACCGGCACCGTTAGGGCCGATGATACCGACGATGGCGCCCGGCGGAATGGTGAACGAGACGTTTTCCATCAGCAGACGGTCGCCGAAGGCTTTCGACACGTTCTTGAATTCGATCACGTCGTTACCCAGACGTGTAATGACCCAGCGATTCCTGCTCAACTCAAGCCGCTAATGCAAATGCCTCAGCGGGTGTTTTCATGCCCAGCGCCTGATGCGGACGCTGGTTGTTGTAGAACCCGATCCAGCCGGCGATGACTCTGCTGGCGTGCTGCAAACTCTCAAAGCGATGGCGGTGCACGCATTGCTCCTTCAGCGTTCGGATAACCCGTTCCACCATGCCGTTCTGCTCCGGGCAATGTGGCGTGATGAATTCCTGCCTCAAGCCATAGCTGCGAACCAACCTGGTGTAGCTGCGGCTGGTGAAAACCAAGCCGTTGTCCGACCGCAGCAAGAACGGTGCCGCAACCCTGCCCAAGGTGCCATAGCGGGCAATCAGCGCCTGCTCCAGGGCCGCCTCGGCCGTCTTAGCCTTGCCCGAGCGGGACAGATGCCAGCCCAATAATTCTCGGGTATGGCAATCGATCACCAAGGCCAGCACCGCCCAACCGTCACGACCGGCCCATACTCGGCACATGTCGGTCGCCCAGCGTTCGTTTGGTGCTTTCGCCACCGAAGGCAAGGCTTGAACGCGCGGACGAAAGCCTACTGGCCGCTTCTTCACTTGCCAGCCACGCAGCTGAAAAATGCGCTGCACGGTGTTCTTGTTGAAGCCAAGCAGGGCCGCAACAGTGCGATAGCCGAACGACGGCTCCTCGTTGATCATCGCCTTGATTGGCTCGGCAAAGCGCGCCTCGTAAAGGAAAGCAAATTTGTCTGCAAATTCTGGAGGCTCTCCCCTCTGCGCGCATGTTTTGCAGACAAATTTCCCCGCACGCACAAGAAAGTAAATTTGTCTACACAGAGCATTGGCAAGTAAATCTGTCTGTTCGCAGCTTCAGGTCGTCACCAGTCGGCGTAAGTTGTTGAAATCATGAATGAAACACGCTTCCAATCTGCTGTTTCAAACGCCAGGCCGCGAGGTGTGCGCGTCATCGAGGCGTACAGCCCAAAACTCGGTCGGCGATTGCAGTGTTTTGGCGAACATGTGTTCGGCCAATGGGTTCGCCTGGAAGCGGATCCAACGGTTCAGGCATTTTGCGAGCGTCCTGCCTACCTGGATCAGGCTGGCAAACATTTAGCGGACTTTTGGGTACTGCAGGAAGACCGGGAAGCGCTTCTCATCGTCGATGGGGAAGACCAGCCTGCAACGATCACGATCGGCGATGCAGAATTGCATGTTCGCAGCATACCGCCCGCCGAACTGGCGGCTGCCCGCATCTGGATCGGTAACTGGGAGCGCATGCTGCCCGTAATCACTTCCTGCCGACCACAAATGGCGCCAACGTTTCTGCGTTCTATCCTGAAATTCGTTTCCGAGCCCATGCAACTTTCGCGTATCGAGCAGGAATTTGTCACAGGCGATCCGACCTTGGTGCGCGCGGCAATCTTTAATCTGCTCCACGCCGGGAGCTTGCAGGCACCGCAGCTGCACACGGAACAGCTTTCGTTTCTAACCTGCTTTCAACCCGTGAGGCCCTGCCATGAATCGTCGCCGCGATGACCTTCAAAACATTGACACAAGCGCGTGGGCTGCAGTAGATCCGAATGCATTGGCAGCCGCAAAGCGAAAGACGTTCGAGGCGCGCTACGAGGCGATCAACCTTTATGCCACCGGACAAACTCTACGCGAAATCGAGAAGCGGACCGGTATCAACAGTCGCCAGCTCTACGGACTGCTCGATCGCTGTCTGACACAGGCAGACGATGGACGGCTCGTCGGTTTTCGGGGCTTACTCAAGCACGATCGCTTCGGGTCCTACGCGCGCACCGCCAAACTGCCGGCTGAATATTCCGCCAGCGGGAGAGGACTGGTTGGCGCGTTTGCGTTCCTGCTTGAACAGCATCCGCCGCTGGCGCAATGGCTGACGCAAAAGATTCGCAAGCACGCCGTCACGCTACATCAGGTCAGTACTGATGGCCCGCTAAAGACCAGGCTGAACGGACTGGGCAATCTGCACGCCGGCTTTCTCACGCAGTGCAGAGCCGTCGGCATCACGGCCGCCGACTACCCTTTGAACACGGATCGCATGGGCATCCGGTCATTGTCTGCCTACGTGACGGCGCAAATACTCACCAACTTCGGTGACGCGGCGCGCACGGCCGGCGCCACCCATCTCAAGGGCATGCCCGGCGGCGGCGGCCGCGGCGCCGTTCGTCCTTACCAGATGGTCGAATTCGACGGTCACCGGCTCGATGTGCGCTTGAAGATTGTAATCCGTGACCCGCTCGGTTTCGAACAGGAATTCGAAGTCGAGCGCATCTGGCTGCTTGTGATCATCGACGTGTGCACCCGCGCGGTGTTGGGCTACCACCTGGTCCTGTCGCGCGAATACAGCCGTTACGATGTGATTAAGACGATCGAGCAGGCGCTGACTCCGCACCGGCCGCGCACGTTCACCCTGCCTGGCGTCGGCTATGGATCGGCGGGCGGCTTCCCATCCGGCAAACTGCCGGAGCTGGGTTACGCGATATGGGAACGCATGCGACTCGATAACGCCAAGGCGAATCTGGCCAGCGACACCATGACGGCATTGTGTGAATTCATCGGCTGCGCCGCCGACGCCGGCCCGCTACATCATCCCGACGACCGACCCTATATTGAACGTTTCTTTGGTACGGTCGCTAGCACGCTATCGTCCCGCCTGCCCGGCTACACGGGCTCGAATCCCAAAGATCTCCGCCGCGCATTGGCCGACCCCAAGGGCAACCTGCGCTTGTTCGTATCACTCGCCGAGATGGAGGAATTGATGGAGGCCTCGATCGCTGGCTACAACGCCACACCGCACGATGGTTTGAACGGCCGCACGCCGCTGGAGGCGATGGAATACCTGGTGCGCGGCAAAGGACAGATGATCTGGTGGCTACCCGAGGCGAAGCGCCGCACGATGTGTCTGATGCAGACGGCGCACCGTTGCCGGGTCCGCGGCTATCTGGCGCAAGGCACCAGGCCGCATATCAATCTGTTCCAGGTGCGCTATACGAGCGAAGTGCTGGCAGCCAGCGGTGCGTTGCTTGGCAGGGAGCTGCGCGTCTATTACAACAGCGATGACCTGCGCACCGTGCGCGCCTTTCTTGCCGACGGATCGGAGCTTGGGATACTCAGGGCGCAGGGTGCTTGGGGCGAGATCAGGCACGACTTGAAGCTGCGCCGCGAAATCATGAAACTGCGGGCCAAGAAGCGGCTGGCATTCACGGTCACGCAGGAATTCATCGACCGCTTCGTCGAAGAAAAACGGAAGAAGGCGAAGCACAGCCGGCACGCTGCCAGCGACCTGGAACGAACGATGCGCACCCTGGCCAATGCGCCAACGGTCAACACGCCGCCAGGGCAGCCAAAGACCGTACCGGTAGCGCCGGCCGCCCCGCTGCCGGCGGCAACAGATTCGGCACTCCCGGCACAGATTCCCCAGAAAATCGAGCCGCAAGAGCTCACGATCCCTTCCGGCTTCACGACAGTCATCTAAACGATTCTTTCGCACAAGGAGAAGTCTGATGTCTATGAAAATGCCCCGGCCCATCGCCCCCGATCTGCATCCCATCGCCACCGGCAATTACCGCATCGCCACACCGGCCATCCAAGAACTGCACGAGCTCGTCATGCGCTGTCTGCGCTACCGGACCACCGGTGCGCTCATCCATGGTGCCTCGCGCATCGGCAAGACCCGCGCCATCGAATATGTGCGGCTGCTGCTGGCCGAGACCCATCCCAAGATCACCACCTACCACGCTCAAGCCGAACACAAGCCGCGCCATGCCGAAGGCCCCTTCCTCTCGAATCTGCTGGAAGCCGTGGGCTATCCCGACCCGGACCATGGATCGAATCCGACCAAGCGCATTCGGCTCATCAACAAGATCAGGGAGGCCTGCGCCAAGAATGGCGGCGGGACGGTCATCCTGTTTTGTGACGAGGCGCAGCGTTACGACGACAACGAGTACGAATGGCTGCGCGACGTGCATGACCATCTGGACCGGTTGCAGATCAAGCTGTTCACGATCCTCGTCGGCCAGCAGGATCTGCTGGCCATCAAGATCGCCATGCAGTGCG
>NZ_WWCL01000005.1 GCF_009857835.1 Duganella fentianensis | reverse complement strand
CTTACCCACCGTGCCGCACGCTCTTGCCCTGTTCACGGGGCGGCGAGCGGCGCCGTGGATAAGCTTTTTCACGCAAGGCTCCACTTAAGCCAACGATTTGACTGTCCAATCAAGCGGGACCACTTCTGACCCCAGGGCCGTTCAAGTATTGGACCTGGTCCGGGAGAAAATACGCGAAGGAAAGACGACCGATGCGCTTGAAATACTCAATAGTTTAGGTGACCCATCCACCCTCAAAGACCAGTTTTCCCGCTTCCGTTGGTACACCAATAAGGCCGCCATTGACTTGGCTAATGGAGAGCACGCGCTTGCGGCACAAGGCTGCCTCCAAGCGTTCAAATTAGCACCCGGCCAAGAGGTCGCCCATTTCAACAAGGTGCGAGCGCACATCCTGTTGGACGACATTCAGTCCGCCAATGCCGCTTGTAAGGAAGCCTTAGAGCGCTTTCCGGAAAGCGCTACTCTTTGGTCCCTCTACATATACATTCTGGACAAAGAAGGAGTCACCTCGCCGTTTGATGGAATTCCTGCCTCAATAGCGGAGTCCCGGGACATCCTTTTAATGAAGGCTGAACTTCATCATAAGCACTCGGAGCATGCGGAGGCCATCGAACTTCTTAAAAAAGCGGTCGAACTAGAACCAGACCAAAACGACGGAAAGCGCGCCTATCTGGCCGTAGCGCTGTCTTGGGCTGCCCAGGATACCGTCCAAGCTCATTTCCGCCACATGTCGGAGGAACACCGAGAGCTTCTCCTCAACGCAGTTTCGCTCTTCGAGCCACTCGAAATTAATCTGCCAGCCATCCAATCCGACCATATCTCCCTTGAGATTACAAACAACGTTTGCGCGGCGCTTCTGCTACTTGGAGAGAAAGAGCGTGCGCGCACCATCGTAGGCCTTTCCCTGCAACGGCATCCACTAGCAGATGGCCTTTTAAGAATTCGCATCGGCCAACTCGCTGAGCAGAATGACCTTAGCGCAATAAGAAAGCTTACTGACGCCCATCTAAGTGAACTACCGCCAATTCTTCTTGCACAGCTGGCAGAAATTTCTGGTAACGCAGGTGAGCTGGAGTGGCACGACCTGGTGATGCAAGAGGTCGAGGCTAAAATGCACCTCGACAAAAGACTGGAAGAGCTCCGGGCTTTCCGCGCATTGGCGATGTCACTGGCAGGTGATGTCGAACAAGGTCTTCAGTTCGCCCGCGTGTACGTGGAGACCCACCCCACTCAAATGATGGGCCAAGTTATTCTGGCACAAATTCTTCAGCATTCCGGCGACATAGAAACAGCAAGCGGCGAAGCGAAGAAATGCGTAGGCCTCATCAATGACGAAAGTTCCAGGGCTGATGTAATCCAAGTCGCGGAGCTTTTGTATCAACTCAAGGCCTTTGTGGATGCCGTTCCACTATATGAGCGATTGGTTTCCAACCCTGGTGCTGACACGCTTACTTGGCGGCTACTCATCTGCTTGCTCCAAGGTGATATGCGTGCAAAAGTTCGAAAGGTCCTAGAGAGACTGTCAAGCCATGTACGGGCCCAGCCCGAGTTTCGCAGAATTGAATGCAACTTGGCCAGGCGCACATCCGACTGGATGCGCATGAAAGACCTGCTACTGCTCGATATTGCTGAGAACCCGGACTCATGCGACGTGGCGCTGGGCTATATCGGTGCTCTATATCAGCTCGGGGAAAGTGAAACTCTCAAGGATTTCTTGTCAAAGGATACCGTCTTCAAGGATAGCTCTCCCGAAAATGAGTATGAATATGCAAAGCATCAAATTTTTGGAGGATTTGAGCAATTAGGAATGCGCCGAATATACCGGCTGTATCGAAACAACCCTTCCAGTACAAAACTTGCCAGCTATTTCGCCGCCCTTTCCCTGATGTGTAAGAACTGGGGGGCTTTACTAAATGCTGGCGGTGCCAATCAAGGAAGCGCATTTGAACTCAGGAGTGGTTCAGAAGTGTGGTGGGTGGCAGTGGAACAAGAAGGCTTATCCGCGCAAGGAGGATGGCCAGAGTTCGTGGAAACCCGTTCACCCATTGCGACTGCTCTCAGTGAATGCCAAGTTGGGGACAGCATCTCTATTTCTCGGGGTTTTGCCAATCAAACCTGTGAAATCATCAGTAAAACTTCACTTATAGGATTTGCGCATAGAAAAGCACACGAGCAACTTAAGGCATCACCACTACCGCAGGGTCCAGTGTGGACTGTCAGTCTCGATAGTCTTGTTAACTCGATTAAGATGAGCAACGCGGATGCCTTGAAAAATATACAAGAATCCCAAATGGAGAGCTCTATTCGGGCTTACAAAGAGGCCCGCTTACCGCTATGCACCTTAGCAAAAGGGGTTAGCGTGGACTTAATTTCGCTCCTTGTTGATTGGAAAAATTACAATGAGAGCCTTATGGTTTCCAGCGGTACTCCTTTGGAAATAAATGAGGAATTAAACGTACTTAAGGTTCGTTCAAATAGATATGTTTTTGACCTTTTCACAATTTCGGAATTAGTCCGGCATGATGCATTCGATGCGGCTGTAAAGGCCCTCGGAAAACCGCTCGTACCAGCTTCACTCCGGGCTTATATCTTGCAGCTGCTGCACGCGGAAAACTCCCCACATACCGCCTATCGGGCACTAAGTCGTAGGGAGCAAATTCCTGGGATTGTGGACCCATACTTGGGCCATCGAAAGTCTTTCCTCGCAAAGCTCCTTAGAGTAGTTGATATGAACTGTGAGCTGACGCCGGTATATGGTCCAGAACAGTTGACGGCTGACCAACTAGAACTCTCTGAAGTTCTCGATGAAAGTAACACCGATATTTTCTACCTTTGCTTGGAACGCGGTTCTGTATTGGTATCGGAGGACTTCAATATGCGACTGTTAGCCAAACAGGTGGGAGTAAAGTACGTACTCGGTATTCAACCCATACTTATGGGTTTGAGAGATGCAGGTGCTATATCTGATAGAAAATACACAGATGCGATAGGGCGAAAAATCAATGACGGCCATTATTTCGTAAACGTCTCAGCAAGAGATTTACTATCTTGGGCAAATATAGATAGAAAAAAAGTCAGCTGTTTAGTAAGCACAGGATTAAAGGCATTCCAGAATCAACATGTAGATTTTAACTCTGTCCTTAGAGTGTTTTGCGAATTCCTAGTAGCCGTATCCAAGGATTCACCAGTAGTCGTAGTGGCTCGATATGTAGAACTCGCACATGCCTCACTGAGTTCCAACTTGCAGCCTACAGGAAAGAAAGTGTTACGTCAGAAGTTAGGTGAACTTTTGCAAATCATATACGGAAAAGGTGGCAGAAAGCTCCCGGTAAACCAAAGAAGACTGTTCGGCGAATTCTTTAATAAAAATGCGTAACCGGGGACTAAAGTTCGACCGCTTCAGCGGGCTGCCAGTCAAATCTGAATTCGTACCACTGCAAGCACGGCGGCCCGCAGCTAGTAAAGCTTACCCCTCTACGTTTCGAAATTCTGACAGGTTAGTGACTTCTTCAATCCAAGAAGTGGCATTCCTTCCTGTACAGTAGAAACGTAAAACTCCCGGTTCAGGGCTTTCTGGCGTGATTTCATATCCTGCTGTTACGGGCGGCATGCTACCACGGTTATTCAAGAAGGAGTCGGCTAGTTCCTCGGGACCAATCTCATCAAATTTTTTCGCAAGCGCTTTAATCGCTTGCATCGCGCTCTCGTGTGACATCCGGTAGCCTGGCCGGTGCACATGAAACACTTCTTGAATTACTCCCTCCTTATACATTTGGACACGAATACACTTCTCTTTCGCTTTCAACTTCGGACATAGCTTGTAGCCTGTATTCAATTCCAATGTTATAACCCATCCCTTTCTAAGACATTAATTTTTACTAAATCGATGTCCACCCGACTAAGACCGATTGCCTTCATGCACTGAAGGTAAAAAGCGAATGAGAACGACCCTCGGTGCATTTTGTTTGTAATGGCACTTGGTGTCTCTTCTACTCCAATTTGCTCGAGCAGCTGGGACAGCCGTTTGTAACCAATATTCTTTCGGGCGAGTTCCGCCCTCAGGATGGCCTTGGCCTCCTGGTTCCAGTCTGTCATGTTGTTATTTTGCAACAATTGTAGTTAAGTAATTATTATATTCAACTTAAAGGCCTCTTTCAGACCTAATAAATCGCAGATATGCGATTAATATCGCGCTTTCGTGATTTTTAGACCAAAAGTCTAAAAGTGATTCCTTTTGTTTACCCGTCAGCACAGCCGTGCTGGGCATCTCACTAGGACAAACTAAAAAGGAACTGAAGTGGCAAAAATTAAGTGGACGGAAAAGAAAATCGCTCAAATGCAGGCCGAGGGCTTGGGCGAAGGTAAGCTGGCTAATTACAAACCCTGGATTCACGTCAGGGACTTCAGCAGTCGGGGGCGTGCCCGCCGCATCTGGAGCGTCAAGACTGGCCGCGTGCATCAACTGCTCTCCGACGTCGAATACCAAGTCTTCATTGCGCTGGAATGGCAATCGAACATCGTTGATATCCGGGAGCAGTTCCCCCTGGACCGCGCTCTAACTCAGGATATCGCACGTAGCCTGGGCATCGTGCATCCATGCTACCCAGGGACTACCGTGCCGACCGTGATGACGGCCGACTTCGTGGCCACAGTAGTTAAGGACGGCGAAACCACCTCGATTGTGTTCAATGCCAAAACTGCCGCCGAAGTCGAAGACCCACGCGCAGTCGAGAAGCTGGAAATTCAGCGCGAATACTTTCACCAGTTGGGCTTTGAGCACCACCTCATTTTTGACTGCGACCTCCCACCCAGCAACATGGCCAACATCGGTGAGATTCGTGAAGCGCCACTCCGTCCAGATGAGCTTGAGCCGCGACCAGGCTACTTCGATGACCTATGTCAGCGCATGGTCAACGACATGCCTGCCGCACACCAGCAGATGTCGCTATTGAAGTACTGCATCCAATTCGATGAGCGCTTTGGCTGTCCTCCTGCAACCGGCATTCGCGTGGCAAAAATCCTGATGGCCAGGCGCATACTGGTTCCTGACCTCAGCTCACCAAAGCTGGAGCAAGAGCCGCTGTCGAAATTCGTGCTTATGTCCAAAATCGTGCCACTTCGAGCAGTTGGTGGAGCGTAATGCTATTTAAAAACGACATTTTCACTTTTGAGGGCCGACGATACCGTTTTCTTCATGCCGACAACTACCGTGGTGTGGCTTGGGTATTCGCTCTCGACGATTCGAACGCGTGGCCAATAAGCCTGCCCCTCGCCGTCACTCAGCGCTTCAGCGGCGAGGATACGCATCAGGTGATGCCCGTACCGCAGCCCTCACAGGCCATGCTCTCCAAGCGGAACAAGGCCTTCGAGCGCATTCGACCACTCGTGGAAAATCTTCACGAAGTTTACGCTGCCGAATCCCGAGGCCCCCTCGTGGAGTATCGTGCAGCCGAGCTGCAATGCTCCAAGCGTACGCTTTACAAGGACCTTCGACGCTGGTTCCAGGGTGGTCAGACACCAGATGCCCTCATAGCACAGTACCAAAACTGCGGACGAACTGAAGTCGCGGTCACTGTTCGGCGCGGAAGGCAACCGGCTGAAATCTATGACCTGGATAACTTGGACGAGGAACCCCAGCCCGGCTACCAAACGTATCAGCTCTCTGAAGATGACCTTCGCATTTTCCGCGAGCACATTGAAAAGCCTAAAGAAGGCTACCTTCATGACGTAAGGCTTACGCAAGAGGCTTCCTATCAGCGGCTCCTTGAGAAGCACTACACGACTGTCGATGGAAATGGCGTCGCGTATATTCGACATGCTGGAAATCGGCCCAGCCGACGCCAGTTCACGCACTTCCTGCGGAAGCACTACAGCCTTGAAGTCCGTCTCCGCAGCAGGAAAGGTGATAAAGCGTTTGAACTCGAACACGCCGCTAAAATTGGCTCCATCGCCGGAGACTGCGATGGCGTCGGCCACTACTATGAGATTGACGCAACCATTGTGGACTGCAACGTAGTTTCCGAATCCGACGTCACAAAAATCATCGGCAAACCGACGCTCTATCTAATCATAGACCGGAAGTCCCGCTTGATTGTTGGCTTCTACTGCGGCCTGGAAAATGCCAGCTGGACCGGTGCAATGCAAGCCATTCTGAGCATTGCAACCGACAAGCGTGCCTTGTGCGAACGCTACGGGGTCAAGTACGACCCTGAAGACTGGCCCGCAGATAAGGTCTTCCCGCGCTTCTTACTCACCGACCGTGGTCCTGAATTCCTGGGCAAAAACAGCGACAAAATCGGCAATGGGCTAACGATTACGATAATCAACCTGCCCGCAAAGATGGCCAAATGGAAGCCCGTCGTCGAATGCGAATTCAAGTTGACACACCAAACGGTTACGGACGTTGTGCCAGGCTACGACCCACCATTTAACGCAAAGAAGCGGCAAGGCAAGCGATACGACAAAGACGCATGTCTAACTATGAACGAATTTTTCGCAATCATGCTGCGTACTATCATCGCGCACAATCGTAGGCCGATGACCACTTACGACGCTCCCATTGAGGAAATCACCGCTAGGGTTCAGCCTATACCTTTGCACATCTGGAATCACGACATCCAGAAGTCCGCGAGTAACTTGACACGCTATACGGAGGCGCAAGTACGGCTAGCTCTACTACCGAAGGAAAAAGCGACCATCACCGAATTCGGTATACTCTTTAAGGGCTGTTACTACACATGCGCGGAAGCCGAAGCTCGCGGATGGTTCATCCACGCTCGAAACACGTCTCAGTCCGACGTCATGGTCTCATTTGACTATCGCCTTGTGGACTCAATTCTCGTCTATAACCCCCACGACAAGAAGTCCACATTGGATGCGAAGCTGACGCCACGGTCTGAAAAATTCTCAGGCATGTCGTTCGCTGAAGTTGACTACTACGAAAAGCTACGTGCGCAAGAGGCAGAAGCCAATCGTCAACAGCGCCGCCAAACAACATTTGAGTACCACCAAGGTGTTGACCCGATTGTTCAAGCTGCGAAGAAGCGCCATCAGCGCGTTGCCGCAGGCGTCAGTCGTTCGGCTCGCAAGGCCGACACCAAAGTGGCACGTGCTCATGCTTTGAAGGAAGAACGCAAACAGCTTGCTGACGTCGGTCAAGCAGTCACTGAGCATAACCAGCCCTGGCGCGATGCAGGCGCACCACCGCAAAGCATACAGCCCGCGAGCCCCGCGTCAGCGGCCGGAACCAAATCCACAGCACAACGCCTTCAAGAACTACGTCTGAGACTACAAAATGGAAACTAATTACATGCAAACACTTAGCCCCAACTGCGTAACCGCGAACTACACGCCGCAGCGGATACCTCAATTTATTGGTAACAAGCTTATCGAAGCTTTGCCACCGTCCATGTCGGATGATGAACTTTTTTTGGCGCTGTCACTGAATCCACCGTTTGCGCCTGAACAGCGGACTTGGGCCACTCACGAACGCATGTATATGCTCAAAGAGCTGAAAAATTTCATGGTCCCTCTCGCCAAGCACATCGAGCTTGCACGGGCGTTGGACTCGATGATTCGCAGCGGCTATGTGGGCCGCGCACCGCGCACGCCAGAGCACACTGCAATCTTCAAGACCATTCACGAGCACGAGAAGGCCAAGCGTACTTTTGCCCAAGCTGCTAACACGCACACGCCACAAATCTCTACATCGCTAATCGGCATATCGGGAATGGGCAAGACCACGCTGGTCAAACGCTGGTGCGCTCACATCGACCAGGTCATTTACCACCCAGACCTCCACGTGTACCAGGTCCCGTATCTTCACATCGAGATGCCAAGCGATGGCTCTAGTGTCAAAGGTCTTGCGCACGGCATCCTTCAGAAATTGGACCAGCTTATCCCAGGGGCCAATTACTATGAAGAGTACGCAGTAAAGGGTCGCCCCGGCGCTGACACATTAATGCGAAGTGTCGCTCGGCTGCTGAACCGCCACTTCGTAGGTATTCTCATCTGCGATGAAGTTCAGAACCTTGCAAATTCCCGTAAAGGCCAGCAAACCGTGATGACTGAACTGGTCTCGGCCTGTAATGACCTGCGTGTTCCGATTTTATTCATCGGGACCACAAAGGCTTTGAAGGTCCTGTCACTCGATTTTCGCCAAGCTCGCCGCTCTTGCGGCCACGGGGTCGCTCCTTGGCAGCGCCTATCTTTTGAGGTTCATCCCGGGGAAGTCAACGAATGGCAGGTGTTCGTGGAGATTCTTTGGCAAAACCAATGGGTTCGAAATCCGGTCGAGCTCACTGATGACCTACTCACAGCTATGTATCGCTACTCGCAAGGAATCATCGACGTCGCCATAACGTTGTTTGCATCAGCACAGGCTCGGGCGATGCTAGATGAATCGGAAACCATCACTCCCGAGCTTATCCGCAAAGTGTTCGTGGATGAACTTGGGCCACTCCATGGTGCAATCGATGCACTGTACCACGATGACGTCGAAGCCATCTCGCTTTTTGACGATATCGGCTCTCAAATCGAACTGAACGGCATTATCGACAGCATGTCTCGTAAGGCTCAGAGCAAAGCATCGCCCTTGTACCAAGTGACGTCAAACGACGCCACATATGCCGAACGAATCTCCTCAGGGCTGGTCGCGATGGGCTTTGGCGAAGAAGAATCACTGGCTGCTGCTCAGAGCACAATTAAACCCAACCAACGGCTTTCTCTCATCGAGGGAAGTAAAAAGGCAATCGAAGCACTTACTGTTCCGAAGAAAACCTCGAGAACTAAATCGAAGGAGTTGAACGAAGAAATCGCTACTTTTGATGGCCGACCGGCCGACTATCGGCGAGCTCTCTCGGCTGCCAAGCAAACAGGAGAATCTGTACTACACCACATGCGAGCACTGGGTCTGGTAAAGCCAACGCATCAACTCTTGGAACTTCGCTAATGCCGGTATTGCCCCAACCCTACCCGGATGAAGTAATTGGGAGCGTCATTGGCCGTGCCGCCTATCATGGCGGCCTGCCGATGAAACGCCTAGTTCAATCACTGTTTGGCGACACCAGAAGCTGCGTGTCATTTCTAATGGCCAGCAAACTGCCGGAGATTGGTCGCTTTACCGGCATGGACCCGGAAGAAGTATTGGTGCGACACACTATGTACCCGTATGCGGTCGCGTACATTCCCAAAAAGGAACAGGGAAAATTGCGGTCCAAGATACTATTACCTGGAGAACGCGAATGTATCGGCTCGTTGACCAAAAACGTCTCCCACGGCGTATCTCACCGTAGATTCTGCCCCTTGTGTCTCGCAGAGGACTTGGCGGAACTTGGCGAAAGCTATTGGCGTCGTTCGCACCAACTTCCTGGGGTGCTAACTTGTTCACGTCATCAGGAGCCACTTATTGGGACGGCAATCCGCCTTAGAGACAACGTGCACCTGAGGACCATCGCACTGCCTCAGGACGCTAAAAGAACAGTGCTGTCGATACCGGTAAATGCGGAAATCGCGCAGACCTTACAAACGATATCTCTGAATGCATTGAATTCATTGGTCCCACCACGGAATGACTGGGCTACAGTTTATAGAACAATGGCAGCCGAAAAAGGATACGCTCGAAATGGCGGAGACATCTCGACTAGGCACATGTCACAGGACCTCGCGCAGTTCTTCGGTCCCACGCTGCTTAAAGATGCCGGTTGTACCGTTGCTATGTCGTCTCTGCAACCATGGCCCAGCCTCATGGTCCGTGAGAGCATTCCGCAGAACTTCGCAACACCAAAACATATATTCTTTCATGCGTTCTGCACGATATCGGGTAGCCAAACAAGAGACTTTAGCTACGCTAGACCTGGCAAAAAAACACTAGATTTCCCAAAGGCTGATGCGAAAGGCCTTCGCCAGCTTGAACATCTCTTGAGTAGCGAAGCCGCACAAGACAAACGCTTTACAGTAAAGGAACTTCTCCAGGCCATCGGCCTTTGGCAGCCTTTTCGCCACAACCGACAACAATTCCCGCTGCTCAGTGAGCGCATCGAGCGCTTCAAGGCGTCGAATCAAAGCGAGCGACAAACAGGCCTCCGCCCCTATTGGCGGGAACGCCTTCGAAGCCGGAAGTCTTCAAAAAGCACGGAGGGCGCAACCAGCTGATGTTAAAGGCTTTTCGGTATGAATCTGCATTTTTCATATTTGTACCGAAAAGTGCCGCAGCACCGACCACTGAGGGACCTGCCCGGATAAAAAGGATTCCTAAACTGCTTTCTACAACGGAGAGCAGAAATGAACTGGGCAATTGGAATAGGAACTCAAGACGGAAAACTTGCAGCAGGTATCGCGGCAGCCAGTGGTGAAGTCCACCTTAAACGGCTTGACGCATTGATTGAAGAAGGCATCCCAGCACCTTCGGTAAGACAAAAGAAAGTCGGCCTTATCACCAACCTCAAAACCTGGCAGCTTGTAGCCCCCGACGAATACATAGCCGCCCATGGACTGGACATTCAACAGGCCCGGATGTCTCGACATCAAATTTTTGAGTTCAAGGTCCGAGACACGACAGTACAGGTACCGGCGTTGGTACTGATACGAGCATTGTTCTATCCAGCCAAACAACTACTTCCCACAATGTTCGGGCCGCAAGCTCTGGATGCAATCGGCTTTTTGGACGATGACATACTGCATATCGAGAAATCTCGGACGCATGTCAGCTACCACTGGGCTAATGAAATCGTCGTTTCTCAACTTCGCTGGCTATACGCCTTCCCGAGCGCGAATAGGTCAGCATATTCAGTTCATGAGCATGCCCTACGCGGAATAATTGGGCTAACCCTGCCGGACGCCGTCATTACGCTCGCGGTTTCAGGGAAGAAATTGGGCAGCACATATTTTGCAACTGAGGTTAGGATTAGCAAAATTGTGGCGCAAGAAGCCAGCTTCAGCCACGTTACGTCTTTACCCGCCACCATCATAGAAGCGAGCAGTTCGTTGTCCATGCCTGCCGACCAAACTATTCCTTTGCGAGATGGTAGCGCAGACCTTTCGGACGACGAATGGGCTCATGTGGCACCGATACTCCTCTCAAAGTCAAATCACAGATTCCGTCTTTCGCAGCGCGACCTATTCGATGCCATTCTCACTAAGCTTTCAACTGGTACACCCTGGCGAAAACTTAGCCTCCGTAGCGGAACATATGTTCACGCCTCTCAAGCATACCGTGTCTGGAAGTCTGAATCTGGCACCTTTGGTCCCGCCCTCGAAACGCTAAAAAGGCTGAGAAGCCGAAACTAATCCAACCGCATCAAATAAGAAGCCCTTGGTCGAATGTCTGACCAAGGGCTTTTTTGTTTTTGAGCACTTTGCTTGAGGGCAGAACTATGTGTACAACCAGGGCAGAACTTTAATGTACAGTGAACTGGAAAAAGGAGCGCCTTGAGAGCAGCACTTTAATGTACGCAAAAAAGACGAAAAATCATAACCCATTGATTTCATTAAAGATGCCAGGGCAGAACTTTAATGTACACCACCACGGGAGATGCCGCGCTGATCACCGAGCACCAGCGCGACGATCACACCGGCGTAAGGCCGGCCATCGAGTACCCGCAGTATGCGTACCCGCAATGCCGCCCGCCCCGCGTTGATCACACAGGAACCGCAAGGAACGAAGGCGTCCAGCAACAGCGGCGCTCGGCTATGGCGCACCACGGCGCTGGCACCTATGCCCTGTTCCAGCAGCCACACTTCGTAATCGAAGCCATGCGGGTTAGCCTGGCCATGGGGCCGGGTCAGGCGCAGCTGCAGACGCCAGCGCTGGCCCGGCTCAAGTTCTGGCGGCGGGCCCGGGTGCCGGCCCTGTGACGCATACCAGCCCAGTGCCACACGCTGTGGTATGGTTTGATGTGTATCCGAGTAAATGTGCTCGATACGGAAATCACAGCGCACCACGTCGGCCGAACGATAGGGCAAACTCTCGACAATACCTTCCACCAGTAGATCACGCCCTTCGTCAGCCTGTGCCAGGGGAGTAAGCAATGCCAGCTGGGCCATCAGGGCAGCCCAGAAAAATCCGGCCAGCGCGGCCATGCCAGAAAGTAGCAGCGGCGCGCCCCGGGCCCACAACAGCCGGCGGCGCCAAACCACAGCCAGCGCGGCACCCGCGAGCGCGCCCAGCAGGTACTCGTACCAGCCGGGCAGCACGGCTTGCTGCTGCAACAACAGCACCCCCGCCACAAAACCGATGCTGAACCGGCGCATGCTGCCTACCCTCCGCTACCGTCGCTCCTAAAGGTCCAGCCATTATGCGCGTCCGGGCACGGCGCTATGCAAGAGGGCAGCGGTATCGGTGCCGCCCTTGTTCTTCCTCAAATGAGCAAGCGGGGCAACACAGCAAGGGCATTGACCGTCGTGGCTTGCGCCACGTCCATCGGCGATACGCCGCGCAGCTGGGCCAGCTCGGCACCAATGCGGGCCAGCTGGTCCGGGCTATTGCGGCCCGGATGTATCCAGCTCGGTGCAATATCGGGCGCATCCGTCTCCAGCACGATGGCCGACAGCGGCAGATCCGTGGCCAGACGGCGGATCTGCAAGGCGCGGGTATAGGTCATGGCGCCGCCAAACCCCAGTTTGAAACCGGCATCGATATAGGCTTGCGCCTGCTGCATGCTACCGTTGAACGCATGGGCAATGCCACCAGCGGGCCGGATCTGGCGCACATGCTTGAGCACCACATCCTGCGAACGCCGCACATGCAGCAGCACCGGCAATTCGAACTCGCGCGCGATCTTCAGCTGCTCGCGCAGGAAATGGATCTGCTTTTCGCGCATGGCCGGTTCGGTCAGCATGGGAATGAAGAAATCCAGGCCGATTTCGCCCAGCGCCACGAAGCGCGGATCGGCCATGGCGGCTTCGACCTGCGTGCGCAAAGTCTGCAGATCAGCTTCCGTGGCCTGCGGTACGTAAATGGGATGGATGCCCAGCGCGTAGCTGGCATTGCCGGCGCTGGCAGCCAGCGCCGCTACCGTGGCGAAATTGGCCGCCTCGACGGCCGGTATCACGATCATCTGCACGCCCTGCTGGCGCGCCAGCACGGCCTGCCCCACACCATCTCCGGCAAATTCGTGCGCATCCAGATGGCAGTGGGTATCGATCCACATGGGCTAGTCCTGATAGGGCTGCAGGCCGCTATCGGTCAGCCGCAGCACGCGGTCGCAGCGGCGCGCCAGTTCCAGATCATGGGTGACGATGACGAAGGCCGTACCGAGCGTACGCGACAATTCCAGCATCAGATCGAAGATCTGCTGGGCCGTGGCCTGATCGAGGTTGCCGGTCGGTTCATCGGCCAGCACACAGGCCGGCTGGGTGACCAGCGCACGGGCCAGCGCAACCCGCTGACGCTCGCCGCCGGACAGTTCGCCCGGCACGTGGGTGACGCGTTTGGCCAGATTCACGCGGGTCAGAATGTCCTGCGCAGCGCTGCTGGCCCGGGCGCGCGGCTGGCGCCGTATCATCAGCGGCATGGCCACATTGTCCAGCGCGCTGAACTCCGGTAACAGGTGGTGGAACTGGTAGACAAAGCCCAGTGCCGCGTTACGCAGCTCGCCCCGTACACTTTCGCTCAGGCTGGCGAAATCCTTGCCTTGCAAGGTCACACTGCCCCGGGTCGGCGTGTCGAGTCCGCCCAGCAGATGCAGCAGCGTCGATTTGCCGGAACCGGAAGCGCCGACGATGGCCACGCGCTCGCCGCGGCGTACATCGAGGTCGATGCCGTTCAGCACCTGCACCGAATAACTACCCTGCGTGAAGGTCTTGCCCAGATTGCGGCACGACAGTACCAATGCTTCGTGATTACTCATAACGCAGTGCCTCCGCAGGTTTCACGCGGGCAGCCCACCAGCTCGGGTATAGCGTGGCCACAAACGCCAGCAGTACGGCCACGCCACCGATCTTGAACACGTCAGGCCAGCGCAGGTCGGACGGCACGGTGCTGATGTAATAGATATCCTTGGACAAGAACTGCACTCCCAGTAAATGCTCGATAAACGGTACGATCACGTCGATGTTGAGGGCCACCAGCACACCCAGCCCGACGCCGATGATGGTGCCCAGTATGCCCACCAGTGCGCCCTGTATCATGAAGATCTTCATGATGGAACGGGGCGTGGCGCCCAGCGTGCGCAGGATGGCGATGTCGGCCTGCTTGTCGGTCACCGTCATCACCAGCGTCGACACCAGATTGAACGCTGCCACGGCAATGATCAGTGTCAGGATGATGAACATCATGCGCTTTTCCGTCTGTACGGCAGCAAACCAGTTGGCATTCAGCTTGGACCAGTCGCGCATGATCAGATCGCCCGACATGCTGTTCTTGAGTTGCTGCGCCACTTGCGGCGCCTGATGCATATCCACCAGCCGCAGACGCAGGCCGGCCGGTGCATCCAGCCGCAGCAGCTTTTCCGCATCGGTCAGATGGACAAAGGCCAGCGCAGAATCGAATTCGTTGTGGCCGGCTTCGAATATGCCGACCACGGTAAAGGTGCGCACGCGCGGCAGCACACCAGCCGGCGTGGGCTGGCCCTGCGCCAGCGCCAGCGTGACCTTTTCGCCCAGATTGACGCGCAGGGCACGCGCCAGCTCGATGCCCAGCACGATGTTGTAGCTGCCCGGCTGCAGCGCATTGAAGCTGCCGCGCCGCGTCTGCTTGGCCACATCCGATACGTTCGGCTCCTGCTCCGGCAGCACGCCGCGGATGATGGCGGGCCGCAGCACATCATCACGCACCAGCATGCCCTGGGTTTCGGCGAACGGGGCGGCGCCGATCACGGCGGGATTGCGGCGTGCTTCGGCGGCTGCCGCGTGCCAGTCCGGCATGGCGCCGCGCGCATCGAATACTTCCACGTGGGCCAGCACGGACAGCATGCGGTCCGTGACTTCCTTCTGGAAGCCGTTCATGACGGACAGCACGACGATCAGGGCGGCAACGCCCAGGCCGATGCCGGCCATGGATATCAGCGAAATAAACGAGATAAAACTATTGCGCCCGCTGCGCTTGCCAGCGCGCGTGTAGCGCAGGCCGACCAGCCATTCGAAGGGCAAATTCTGCATAAGACTCATGGGCTCCGGTGAAGGTTTGCATAGACGAGCCCGAAGTGTGCCACATATTGGCACCAAAGCGGGAGACAGCTTAATTAAGAACAATAAAAAACCGCGCCGTGCAGGAGTGCTGCGACGGCGCGGCCGGGCTTAGATTCTCAGGGAATTAAGCGAATTTTTCGTTCTTTTGCTTGCGGCGGCCAACCAGACCGACCAGGCCCAGACCCACGGCCAGCATGGCCCAGGTATCTGCTTCCGGCACCGCAGTCACTTCGCTTACGCCCAACAACTCTTGCGACGCCTTACCATTCACAACCCCGGTGAAGCTCACATAGTTGTACTTGTTGATCAGCGTATGGCCAGCAGCAGTAATCAGCATTTGCTCTGCCAGATTCACGATAGGGTCAACACTTTTCGGATCGGCTTTATCTGTCGCCGCAAACTTCATGGCGCCTTGACGCAGGTTAGCGTCGTCATTCTGCAGTTCCCACAACGCCAGCTGGAACGCTTGTTCCTGGGTGCTGTTGTTAAGGGAGCCAGAATAAGCAGTCTCGAACAGCTTGCGTACGCTGTCTTTCGCTACGAAATTACTATTAACCGTATATTTTGCAGCCGTCTGGAAATCGATCTCTGGCTGTATGCAGTAGGCAAAGTACTTCTGGGTTGAATTACCAGTACCGGCAATTTCATAAATAGAAACGCCGATGATGTTAGCGCCAAAGTCGTAGTCTGCCTTGATTCCGCCAAAATAAGAGCTTGATTCGAGGTCGGCAAGTATGGTTTCGGACTTCGTCGAAGTAGCAGTAAATTCGGTGCCAGCATAAGCAACGGCGCCAAAAGAGAGGAGCGAGGCAGCCACTGCGCCTTGAATGATTTTGTTGAAAGTGGTTTTCATAATGTAATCTTAGTTGTCTTTAGAATATTTTATCAAAGAATCTTAAATATGTGGAGGAATTTGACTCTGACCAACTAACGTTGTCACAATTTCACCACTAATCAGATCGGCAATGGTCGCCGTGGTGACGCCCGCAGCCTGTGCATCTTCGCGTGCCACGTTGAAGTAGACGTCAGTCATGTCGGCGCTCTGGCCATTGCTCATCACCACGCTGCTGCGCTCCAGATGCACGTTGTTATTGGCATCGACGAACGGCAGTTCCACATAGCTCACCTTGAGGCTGGCCACACCGGCCTGCTCCAGCGTCATCAGCTCGCCCGCATCGGTCTTGCCGTTGCTATTGGCGTCCTGCCAGATACGCAGGCTGGCAAACTGGGCATCCTTGGCATCGACCACGCCATCGTGGTTGCTGTCATAGGTTTCCAGCTTGGCGAAGCCCGAACCTTTGGCTGCGCCGCCGAACAGCTCGCTGATATCGTCGATGCTGCCATTGCCGTTGCTGTCGATGGCCAGGAAGCCGTCGCTGGCCGACAGCCAGCCGGTCTGGATGGCTTTGCCCGTGCCCAGCAGATCGAAGCTACCCGTCATCGCTTCGCGGGCGATGGTGTGGATGCCGTCACCGTTCAGATCGATCGCGATCGGGGTGATGGTGGCATCCCAGCTCATATCGTTCTTGCCCGAAGTCAGGGTGATGGTGTCGGTATGGGTTACGTTGGCAAAGTCCTTGCCGTCGCCTACCACGTCCGAATCGATCGCATCGTTGCTGCCGACGTTCTTCACGCCCCACTTCCAGTTGCTCATGTTGTAGGTACCATGATCGGAAGCGAAGGTCACCGTCACATTGGTCTTGTCGAACACCAGATAGTAGGTGCCTGGGTTCAGGTCGGCGAACTTGTAATTGCCGCTGGCATCGGTCTTGATGGTCGAACCCACCTGCTTGTTGGTGGTCGAATCGAACAGCGAGACGCTGATGCCGCCGATACCCTCTTCGCCGCTATCCTGCACACCATTGTGGTTGGCATCGCGCCAGACCTTGTCGCCGATGCTGGCTTTACGGTACACGCCGGCATCCTTGTAGCTAACATCCTGGCCTGCGGACAGCGTGATGGTATCCATGCGGCCCGTGCTGCCGCTGACGCTGGTGATGTCCGAATTGGTGGTACTGGTACCTGCGCCCGTCTTGGTGAAGTAGTAGCCGGTCTTGTTGGTCACTTCCACCTGATACGAGCCTGCTGCCAGACCGGTGAACTGGTACTGGCCGCCGTCGTGGGTGACGGTGGTGGCTTTCAGGACGTTGTTGGCGTCGTACAGTTTCACCGTTACGCCGTCCACGCCTGCTTCACCGGCATCCTGCACGCCGTTGTAGTTGCTGTCTTCCCACACCAGATTGCCGATGCTGCCCGACTTGATCAGGCCCGCTTCGCGGGTCAGATCATTAGTGCCGGAGCTGACGCTGAACTGCGACGTCACGCCATTCGCGCCAGCATCCGAATCGACGCTATCGTTGCTACCCTGATCCTGCTTGGTGAACATGTAGCCGCTCGGTGCATTGAACTTGACCGAATACTTGCCCGGGCCCAGATCGCTGAACAGATAGTTGCCGCTGGCGTCGGTCACATCGGTAGCAACCACCACGCCTTTTTCGTTCAGCAGCGATACGGTGACATTGGCCGCACCCAGCTCGGTCGACTGCTTGATACCGTCGCCATTGGTGTCGTACCAGACTTTGTCGCCGATGCTGGCTTTCTGATACAGGCCGGCATCGAGGTTGCTGACGTTCTGGCCTGCTGCCACCGTGACCGTGCCCAGATTGCCGCTGGCATCGGCGTCGCTATCGAGCGCGCGGTCGCTGCCGGCACCCGCCGTGGTCAGGGTGTAGCCGGTCGGCGCTTTCACGCTGACCGAGTAGGTGCCCGCTTCGACCGAGAACTTGTAGTTGCCGTTGGCATCGGTGGTAGTAGTCTTCACCACGTTGCCGGCCGCATTGCGCAGTTCGACCGTGACACCGGCCTTGCCGCTGTCGCTACCGTCGTCCTGCAGGCCGTTACCGTTCTTGTCGATCCAGACTTTGTCGCCGATGGTGGCGGCAGCCAGTACACCGGCATCGACCGATTTGTCGGTCTGGCCGGAAACCAGCGTGACGCTGTGCGACAGGCCGTTGGCGTCCACGTCCGAGTCCACCGAGTCGCTGGTGCCCTGATTGGCCTTGGTGAAGGTCATGCCTTCCGGCAGCGAGCTCTTATCGAACTGCACGGTGTACACGCCCGGCTTCAGATTGCTGAACATGTAGTTGCCATCGCAATCGGTGGTAACGGCATTACCTACCTGCTTGCCGTCGGCATCGAGCAGGATCACTTTGACGCCGGCTACGCCGCATTCGTCGCAATCCTGCAGGCCGTTCTTGTTGCTATCGAACCAGACGCGATCGCCGATGGCGGCAGCCTTGTACAGACCGGCATCCACCGTGTTATTGACTTCGGCGGCAGCCAGTTTGACCACATTGCTCACGCCAGCGCTGCTGAAATCGCTATCTTTCGTGTCGTCGGTGCCGGCATCCTTGGTGGTGAAGCTGTAGCCGCTCGGTGCCGTGACGGACACCGTGTAGCTGCCCGGATCCGCGGTGAAGGTGTAATGACCGGCCGAATCCGTGGTAGTGGTAGCCACCACCTTGCCCGTAGCATCCTTGAGCTGCACGGTGACGCCGCACAGACCGCTTTCGCCGCTATCCTGCACACCATTGCCGTTCTTGTCTTCCCAGACGGTGTCGCCCAGCTTGGCCTGGATCGCCATCACGCCAGCGTCCAGATCATTGTTGACCTGACCCGACGTCAGCGTGACCTGTGCGGTTTTACCCGTGGTGACGTTGGCATCCGAATCCTTGGCGTCGCTGCTGCCCTGATCGGCACTGGTAAAGATGTAGTTGGTCGGCAAGCTGGTCTTGTCGAACTGTACGCTGTAGGTGCCAGGCTTCAGGTTGGTGAAGCTGTAGCTGCCATTGGCATCCGTGGTGGCGGTCACGCCCGTCGGATTGCCGGCCTGATCCAGCAGGATGACTTTCACGCCAGCCAGACCCAGTTCGCCCGTGTCCTGCAGACCGTTGCGGTTGGTATCGAGCCAGACGCGGTCGCCCAGCGTCGCGCCTTTGTACAGGCCGGCATCGAGGTTGACATTGCTCTGGCCCGGTGCCACGGTGACCAGATCGCTCTGGCCGCTGGCATTGATGTCGCTGTCCACGGCGTCGTTGCTGCCGGCATCTTTGGTAGTGGCGAACATGCCGCCAGGTGCCGTCACCGAGATAGCGTATTTGCCTGCATCAACGGTGAAGCTGTACTTGCCGTCGGTACCGGTGGTGGTGGTCTTGACGATATTGCCTGCCTCGTCTTTCAGATCGACTTTGACACCAACCAGACCGGCTTCACCCGCATCCTGGATGCCATTGCCGTTCTTGTCTTCCCACACGCGGTCGCCGATGGTCGCTTGCAGCGCGACCACGCCGGCATCCAGATTATGGTTGGAACCGCCCGAGCTCAGCGTAACCTGCTGGGTAATACCGGTGTTGACGTCGGCGTCGGAATCCACGGCGCCATTCGTGCCGGTATGGGCACTGGTGAAGGCGTAGCCCGTGCCCAGCGTGGTCTTATCGAACTGCACGCTGTACGTACCCGGCTTCAGGTTGTTGAACAGGTAGTGGCCGTCCACATCGGTGGTGGTGCTGGCCACGGCCTTGCCGCTGGCGTCGAGCAGCGTCACTTTGACGCCGGCGCGACCGGTTTCGCCGGCATCCTGCACGCCATTGCGATTGGCATCGTTCCAGACTACATCGCCCAGTTCCGCGAACTTGTACAGACCCGCATCGACGGTGGTGTTGGACTGGCCAGCCGTCAGCGTCACGCTGCCGCTCTTGCCGGCTGCATCGATATCGCTGTCTGCGGCCGTATTCGTGCCCTGGTTCTTGGCAGTGATGCCATAGCCGCTTGGTGCCGTCACGGCGATCGAGTAGGTGCCCGGATCGACCGTGAAGCTGTACTGGCCGCCATCGTGACTGACGGTCGAAGCAACAGTGTTGCCCAGGCTGTCTTTCAGATCAACTTTCACGCCATCGATACCGGTTTCGCCGCTATCCTGTACGCCATTGCCGTTGCTGTCTTCCCACACGCGGTCGCCCAGCGTGCCCTGCTGTATGGTCAGGCCGGCACGCACGGTCAGGTTGTCGCCAGAATTGAGCGTTACCTGGCCCGTTTTGCCGCTGCCCGTATCGGCATCGGAACCGCCGCTACCTGGCGCGCCCTGTGCTGCCGAAGTGAAGTTGTAGCCGGCAGGCAGCGTGCTCTTGTCGAACTGCACGCTGTACACGCCCGGTGCCAGACCATTGAACTGGTAGTGACCGTTGGCATCCGTCACAGCGGAAGCGCCCGGTACCGGATTGCCATTGGCATCCAGCAGGGTGACCTTGATACCGGCAGCGCCCACTTCGCCGTTGTTCAAACGGCCGTCGCGATTGCTATCGATCCACACGACTTCGCTCAGCGAAGCGGGGCGGTAGATACCGGCGTCAACGTTCTGGTTGACTTCGCCAGCACTGACCGAAACAGTCACGTTGCCGCTGCTATTCACATCGCTATCGAGCGCGGCATTGCCGCCCTTGCCTGCTGCCGTGAAGCTGTAGCCGCTAGGTGGTGCCACCGAGACCGTGTAGGTGCCGGGATCGACCGTGAAGCTGTACTGGCCGCCGTCATGGGTAGTTACCGTGCCCAGCGATGCGCCAGCAGCATTCTTCAGCGTGACGACAACGCCATCCACGCCTTGTTCGCCGCTGTCCTGCACGCCGTTGCCATTGGTGTCGAGCCAGACGCGGTCGCCGATGCTGGCTGGCAGCGCCACGATGCCGGCATCCAGATCCTGATAGTTGTCGCCCGAGTTCAGGGTGACTTGCGAAGTCAGGCCGGTGTTGCTGTTGGCATCGGAATCGAGCGCAGCGTTGCTACCTACGTGGGCCGAAGTCAGCACATAGTTGGCTGGCAGCGTGCTGGTATCGAACTGCACGCTGTAGGTACCTGGTTTGAGGTTGCTGAAGCTGTAGTTACCATTGCCATCGGTCATGGCGCTGGCACCGGTAGGATTGCCGCTGGCATCGAGCAGCAGCACCTTGACGCCAGCCACGCCGGCTTCGCCGCCATCCTGCACGCCGTTCTTATTGCTGTCGAGCCAGACACGATTGCCCAGCGATGCGGCCTTGTAGTAGCCCGCATCGATGTGGGCGTCGTTGCTGCCCGAGGTCAGCGTGAACACATCGCTCTGGCCATTGCTGCCGATATCGCTGTCGATGCTGCTGTCGCTGCCGCTGTGCTGCGCAGTCACGCTGCTGCCGGCGGGCGCCGTTACCGAGATCGAGTATTTGCCCGGATCGACCGTGAAGCTGTACTTGCCATCGGTGCCGGTGCTGGTGGTAGCAACGACTTTACCGCTTTCATCTTTCAGTTCGACTTTCACGCCCACGATGCCGGCTTCGCCCGCATCCTGTACGCCGTTGCCGTTCTTGTCTTCCCACACGCGGCTGGTCATATTGGCCTGCACCACCGTAACGCCGGCATCCAGCGTATGGTTGCTGCTGCCCGAGCTCAGGGTGACCTGCTGGGTCAGACCGGTAGCGCTGTCGGCGTCGGAATCGATCGCTGCGTTGCTGCCCGTGTGGGCGCTGGTGAACTGGTAACCGTCGCCCAGCGTTGCCTTGTCGAACTGCACGCTGTAAGTACCCGGTTTCAGGTTGTTGAACAGGTAGTGGCCATCCGTATCGGTGGTGGTGCTTGCTACCACGGCACCGGTGGCGTCGAGCAGCGTGACTTTCACGCCGGCGCGGCCGGTCTCGCCCGCATCCTGCACACCATTGCGGTTGGCATCGTTCCAGACGGTGTCGCCCAGTTCGGCGAACTTGACCAGACCGGCATCCAGATTGCCGTTGTTCTGGCCCGCCGTCAGCGTGACGCTGGCGCTATTGCCATTGGCATCGATATCGCTGTCGACGGCGGCATTGCTGCCCTGGGTCTGTGCGGTGGCGGCATAACCGGCCGGTGCTTTGACAGCGATGCTGTAGGTGCCCGGATCGACCGTGAAGCTGTACTGGCCGCCGTCGTGCGTGACGGTGCTGGCCACGGTGTTGCCGAGGCTGTCCTTGAGGTCTACCGTCACGCCGTTCAGGCCCTGCTCGCCGCTGTCCTGCACGCCGTTGCCGTTGGTGTCTTCCCAGACGCGATCGCCCAGCGTAGCCTGCTGTACGACCAGGCCGGCGCGCAGGGTCAGGTTGTCGCCCGAAGCCAGCGTCACCTGAGCGGTTTTACCCGTGGTGGTATCGGCATCGGAACCGGCGCCCGATGGACCGCCCTGTGCAGCGCTGGTGAAGTTGTAGCCGGCCGGCAGGCTGGCTTTATCGAACTGCACGCTGTAGCTGCCCGGAGCCAGACCGTCGAACTGGTAATGGCCATTGGCATCGGTGGTGGCCACGGCGCCCGCAACCGGGTTGCCGTTGGCGTCGAGCAGGGTGACTTTCACGCCTGCTGCGCCGACTTCGCCGTTGTTCAGGCGGCCGTCGCGATTGGCGTCGATCCACACCACTTCGCTCAGCGTGGCCGGACGATATACGCCGGCGTCCAGATCCACATTGCTGGAACCAGAGCTGACATTCACGCTCGCGCTAGTACCATCGGCACCGACATCGCTGTCGAGCGCGCCATTGCCGCCTTTGCCGGCGCCGGTGAAGACGTAGCCATCAGGTGCCGCCACGGAGACCGAATAAGTGCCCGGATCGACCGTGAAGCTGTACTGGCCGCCATCATGGGTGGTGACCGTGCTGACCACATGGCCGTCGGCTGCTTTCAGCGTGACCACGGCGCCATCGACGCCCTGTTCGCCCGCATCCTGCACGCCATTGCCATTCTTGTCTTCCCAGACGCGATCGCCGAGTTTGCCCTGCACCACCACCAGACCTGCATCGAGATCGGTATTGTGATCGCCGGAAGCGAGCGTAACCTGAGCCGTCAGACCGGTATCGACATTGGCGTCGGAATCGTTGGCGCCGCCTTGACCTGCAGTGGTGAATACATAATTGGCAGGCAGCGTGGCTTTATCGAACTGCACGCTGTAGGTGCCAGGCTTCAGATCGTTGAAGCTGTAGTTACCGTTGGCATCAGTGGTCGCCACGGCGCCGGTCGGCTTGCCGCTGGCATCGAGCAGAACTACTTTCACGCCGGCCACACCGGCTTCGCCTGCATCCTGCACGCCGTCGCGGTTGGCATCGATCCAGACCTTGTCGCCCAGCGAAGCCGGACGGTAGTAACCGAAATCGATATCGCTGTTCACCGCACCCGCCTTCAGGCTGACGGCCGTGCCGGCATCGCCCGGATTACCGGTGGTGGCAACATAACCATTCGGTGCCGAAACGGAAACCGAGTAGGTGCCCGGATCCACGGTGAAGCTATACTGGCCACCGTCATGGGTGGTCACGGTGCTGACAACCTTGCCGGACGCATCCTTCAGGCTGACCAGCGCGCCATCGATACCCTGCTCGCCTGCGTCCTGCTGGCCATTGCCATTGCTATCTTCCCACACGCGGTCGCCCACGGTGGCCTGACGTACCACGATGCCGGCATCCAGATGCTGGGCGGTATCGCCGGAATTCAGGGTGACCTGTGCCGTAGCGCCGGTATTGACATCGGCATCCGAATCTTTGGCAGCATCGCCGCCCTGGCTCTGAGCCGTGAACAGATAGTCGGTAGGCAGCGTGGTCTTATCGAACTGCACGCTGTAGCTGCCCGGTTTGAGGCCGCTGAACTGGTAGTGGCCATTCGCGTCCGTGGTGGCGGTGACGCCGGTAGGCTGGCCGCTAGCGTCGAGCAGGGTCACTTTGACGCCGGCGACGCCGGTCTCGCCATTGTTCTGGATGCCGTCACGATTCGTGTCGTACCAGACGGTGCTGCCCAGCGATACCGGACGTACCAGACCGGCATCGGCCTTGTTGTTGGTTTCGCCGGGAGTGAGCGTAATGCTGGCGGTATTGCCCTGCGCGTCGATATCGCTGTCAGTCGCATCGCTGCCGCCCGCTGCCTTGGTCGTGGCGGCATAGCCGTTCGGCGCCTGCACGGTAACCGAGTAGGTGCCGGGATTGACGTCGAAATGATATTTGCCGCTGGCGTCGGTCTTGGTGGAAGCGACCACATTGCCGCTACCATCCTTGAGTTCGACCACAACATCGGCCAGGCCGGCTTCGCCGCTGTCCTGTACGCCGTTGCCGTTAGTGTCTTCCCACACGAAATCGCCGAGGTGGGCCTTCGGCACGTTGAAGGTCAGGTGATTTTCGGCCACGCTGGTATCGGCTGCGCCCGGGCCTACCGTGCCACCGGTGTCGCGCACGTGGAAGCCGACGTCGAAACTGCCAGCCTGGGTCTGGCTAGGGACGAAGCTCAGGTGACCAGCATCGATCTCGGCAACCGCTATTTCCGTATTGGCGGTGACTTCTACGCCATTCAGCATCAGCTTGCCGGCACTAGGCAGCGACGTCACGATCACGGACTTGAAACCATCATGTTCGACCGGATCGACAAAGCCGAAATCGGCGCGCGCCAGCACTACCGCATTGCCATTTGCCAGATCAAAAACCTTATTCGCGGCAACCGGTGCATCATTGACCGGATCCACATTAACGGTCAGCGACAAGTTTACCGAAGCACCACCAGTACCATCTTCGACTACCAGATCCAGCGTCGTGAACTTGCCGAACCAATCCTTGGCCCACTCGCCCGGACGGACATAGATGGTGTCCTTGTCCAGACGACCAAACATACCGGTATCCAGGCTGGTTCGAGTTCCATCTGGCAGATTTACGGTAATCGTCTTGATCGTCAGCTCGGCCGTACTATTGAACCCTGCCGTCTTCAGCAGATCGCGAATTTCAAACGTATTCTGCGTATCTTCAAATACATTAATGCTGCCTTTTACGAGTGGGGTACTCATGCCTGCACCTCTACCGCAACACTGCTGAAAATGGAATTCGTCATTTTTTTTAGTCTTTAAAAGTTGTTCTCGGATTAATCGAACGGGCCGGAAAGACTGTTGACGGGGCTGGGGTCAGCAGTGGTCGGCTTAACTTGTATCAGGCAGGGTCTAGATCAGAGTCATGCCTAAAAAACATTTGTATTGTCGAGATTATAGCAAAATTTATCCGTGTACAATGAATTTTTCTTAAAGAAAGATTCTCCTATATACATAATTATTCCGTCAAGCAACATTTCCACCCTGCCCCGTGTTGGCCTACAATGACGGAATGAACCAGCTTACCGTTGCACTACCCTTTGCTTTGCCGCCCGCCGAACTCGCTGGCGACCTCATTCGCGTGCTTGAAGCCCCTGCTCTGGCGACGTTGTTGTCTCGCCACAAACGTTTACGTTCAAGCATTTTCGATAGCGCTGTGCGCGCCCTGCCCCATGAAGTCTGGCTGGCTGGACTTGATACGGGCATGACAGACAGCCTGGCACTGGCCACCGGCGCCATGCTTGGCTATGGGCTGCAGGCGGCAGCACAGCAGGGCTACTGGTTCATGGTCCAGCCCAGCCACCTGCAGCTGGCCCGCACCCATCTGCTGCTGGCCGACCAGCGCGGCATCAGCCTGAGCGAAGCGGAATCGCGCGCCCTGTTCGATGCCGCGCGCCCCAGCTTCGAACAGCAAGGCGGCACGCTGCTGTACGCCACCCCGCAGCTATGGTTCTGGCGTGCCGACGACTGGGCCAGCCTCGACACCGCCACACCGGATGCCGCCGTGACGCAGAATGTCAGCGACTGGATGCCGGAAGGCGAACTGGCACGCGCCGGCCGCCGCCTGCAGAATGAAGTGCAGATGGCATGGCACGAACACCCCGTGAATCAGGCCCGCGAAGCCCGTGGTTCCGCCGTCATCAATGCCTGCTGGATCTGGGGCGGTGCTGCTGCGCGCACGAACGCGGTACCGGCACTGGCAGTGGCGGGCGGCCCTGACTGGCTGCAAGCCCTGACAGATCACACCTGGCGCAAGGCCAGCGCCCAGCAGCTGCTGGCCGCGCCGCGCCCCCTGATCGTGCCCGACCTGATCGGGCCGGCGCAGGCCGGTGAATGGTCCGTCTGGCTGGAACGCATGCAGACCATCGACCAGACCTGGCTGGCGCCTCTGCTGCAGGGGCTGCGCAGCGGCCAGATCGACCAGCTCACGCTGCTGCTGAGTGATCGCGAACGCACGCAGCAAGCTGATTGCAGCCGTCTGTCGCTGCGCACTTTCTGGCGCAAATGCAATCTAAACCATCTATCGAAGCAAGGCTGACATGACCCGTATCGCCACCCGCCCCTGTCCGCTGCGCGCGGCCGAAATGCTGCGTCAGGGCGGCATCCATCCGGTACTGGCGCGGCTGTATGCAGCACGCGGCCTGACCGATCCGCAGGAACTGTCCAGCGAACTGGCCGCCATGACACCACCGGGCGCGCTGCTGCACATCGATGCTGCCGCTGGCTTCCTGGCCGATGCTATCGCCCGTCAGGCCCGCATGGTCATTGTGGCCGATTACGATTGCGATGGTGCCACCGCCTGCGCCGTGGCTTTGCGCGGCCTGCGCAGCATGGGTGCGAATATCGATTTCATCGTGCCCAACCGCTTCGATTACGGCTACGGCCTGACGCCCGAAATCGTGGCCCTGACGGCGGCGGAAAAGCAGCCGGACATCATCATCACGGTCGACAATGGTATTGCCAGCATCAGCGGCGTGGCCGAAGCCAACCGGCGTGGCATCGCCGTGGTGGTCACCGACCACCACTTGCCGGGCGACGAACTGCCGGCCGCGCAGGTGATCGTCAACCCCAATCAGCCCGGCTGCGGCTTCCCCAGCAAGCATATCGCCGGCGTGGGCGTGGTGTTCTACGTGCTACTGGCCTTGCGCGCCGAACTGCGCCGCCGTGGCGTATTCGACGCCCAGACCCAGCCCAAGCTCGATCACCTGCTGGACCTCGTTGCACTGGGCACGGTGGCCGACGTGGTGCGACTCGACAGCAATAACCGCATCCTCGTGGCGCAAGGCCTGAAGCGCATGCGCGCCGGCCGCATGCACGCCGGCGTGGCGGCCCTGTTCCGCGTGGCGGGACGTAACCCGCGCACCGCCAATCCGTTTGATCTGGGCTTTGCGCTGGGACCGCGCCTGAATGCAGCGGGGCGGCTGGAAGATATGTCGCTCGGTATCGAATGCCTGATTACGGATGACGAAAGCCGCGCCTGGGAACTGGCCCAGCAGCTCAACGACATCAACCTCAAGCGCCGCGAAATCGAAGCGGAAATGCAGGATACTGCCCTGCTCCATCTGGACAGCTTCGAGCCGGCCCACAGCAGCACCATCTGCGTCTTCGATCCGGAATGGCATCAGGGCGTAATCGGCATCGTCGCCTCGCGCCTGAAAGAGAAGTTCTTCCGCCCCACCATCACCTTCGCCCCCGGCGGCGATGGCTGGATTAAAGGTTCGGGCCGCTCCATCCCCGGCTTCCACCTGCGCGATGCACTTGATCTGGTATCGAAAAAAGCCCCGTCACTGATCGACAAATTCGGCGGCCACGCCATGGCGGCTGGCCTGACACTGCGCGCCGACGCTTTCGATGCTTTTGCCGCCGCATTCGAAGAAGTGGGGCGCGCATGGCTGAGCAGCCAGCAGCTGGAACGCGTGGTCGAGACGGATGGCCCGCTGGAAGAGGCCTATTTCAGTACCGACTTCATCGCCCTGATGGATGGCCAGGTATGGGGGCAGGGTTTTGCCCCGCCCGTATTCTGCGACGATTTCCGCGTGGTCAGCCAGCGCATCCTCAAGGAACGCCATCTCAAACTGCTGCTGGAAAAGAATGGCGCGCGCTACGATGCGATCTGGTTCGGCCACACGGATGCGCTGGGCGAACGGGCCAAAGTGGCATTCCGGCTCGATGCCAACGAATACAACGGCGTAACAAAAGTGCAATTACTGGTCGAACACGCAGAAGCAGCCTGACACGTCACCGTTTGACCACCCTCCGGAAAAGGAGTATAAATACTCCAAAGACGGAGGAATCATGAATCTGACTTACGCCTACCCACGCAGCCGCTTCGAACCCACCATACTGGTCGACCTGAATGCCAAGGCCGAACGGGAGCGCCTGAGCAAAGCCGCTCTGAAGGGCTTTTTCAAACTGGTGGCAGCCTGGAAGCTGCGCGATGAAGACGCCCGCGAGCTGCTGGGCGGCATTTCCAACAGCGCCTATTACGAGTGGAAGAAGAAACCCGAGCGCACGCTGGAAGTCGATTGCATCACACGCATCTCCTATCTGCTGGGTATCTACAAGGCCTTGCACATTCTTTACGGCGACCAGCTGGCCGACGAGTGGATCAGCCTGCCCAATACCAATCTGCTGTTCGGCGGCCGCACGCCGCTGAACTATCTGCTCAGCGGCGGCCTGCCAGCCATGCAGATCGTGCGGCAGCTGCTCGATGCGCGACGCGGAGGCCTGTAAGTGCTGCCGCTGACGAGTTTGCGCCAGTTCGACACCTGCCGGCTGCTGCCGTCCCGTTACGCCGATACGGAGGACTCGGTACTGTCGCCACTGGCGGAGACGGATCAGGAACTGCACGACCTGTTCGAACTCGATAACGCCACCAATGCCCGCCTGCGCGCCCAGCATGGTGGCGCGGTCGGCATTACGACCGATGAACTGGTGTTCGGCGTGCCGCATTTCCGCATCATCAACGCCGCCTTTACCTACGCCCGCCCCGAAGGCAGCCGTTTCAATACGGGCGAACGGGGCGCATGGTATTGCGCCTTCGATGTGGCGACCGCCTTGGCCGAAGTGAGCTTCCATAAAGCTGTGGAGTATGCGGAGATCAAGCGCTATGACGATAGCGTGCAGTATCAGACCATGCTGGCCGATTTCACTGCCAGCTTCCACGATCTGCGCGGCCAATCGCGCTATCAGGACTGCCTGCAGCCGGATAGCTATATCGCCTCGCAGACGCTGGCCGAACGCCTGCTCGACAGCGGCGCGCTGGGGGTCATCTATCCCAGCGTACGCCATGCGGGCGGCACCAACCTCGCCTGCTTCCGCCCCGCGCTGGTGGGCAATGTTCGCAAAGGGGCCAGCTATCGGTTAACATGGCGGGGTAGTCCTGTCCCGAACATCGAACCACTGTGAGTCAAGCAAGCCCATGCAAACAAAACCTGAAAAAGATATCGAACTTCGCAACAAGGTCAATCGCGAAACGGCACGTCTGCCATGGACCGAGCTGCTCAAGCATTTTGCACAGGGTAATGTGGTGTGGATCGCCGATACGCTCGATCTGGTCGATGTCGCCGTACGCATTTCACATGACGACAAGGCCAATATCAGCCGCTGGATGGAAGCGGGCCTGCTTGCCAAAGTCAATGACGAACAGGCCCAGCGCTGGCTGGAAACCAGCGCCGAACTATGGGCCTGCGTGGTCAGCCCCTTCATACTGGTGCAACAGCAGAAAGCCGTACCGACCAGCGTCCACTAAGCGTTGCGGGCAGCCTGCGCCAGTTGCAGCGCCAGCCCGTTATGCCGCTCTATCAGCGCGGGCAGATCCAGTGTCGCCAGCTGCCCGTCGCGTACCACCACGCGGCCGTGGATAATGCTGTAGTCCACCGCCGGCGGCGTGCAGAACACCAGCGCCGCCACCGGATCGTGCAGCGCACCGGCTGTCGCGATGCCGTCCATGCGGAATAGCACCAGATCGGCCGACATGCCCGGCTTGAGTGCACCGATATCATCCCGATTCAGCACCCGTGCGCCACCCAGTGTGGCCAGTTCCAGCGCCTGCCGCGCCGTCATGGCGTCCGGGCCAAAGCCCACGCGCTGCAGCAGCATGGCCTGCCGCACTTCGCCCAGCATATGGCCGGCATCGTTGGAAGCACTGCCATCCACGCCCAGTCCCACGGCCACGCCACGGTCGAGCATCTTGCGGATAGGCGCTATGCCGGAAGCCAGCCGCATATTCGAACACGGACAGTGGGCGATGCCCGTGCCCGTGCGGGCAAACAGATAGATGCCGTCGTCATCCAGCTGGACACAGTGGGCATGCCACACATCGTGCCCTACCCAGCCGCAGTCTTCCGCATATTCGGCCGGCGTCATGTTGAACTTCTCGCGGCTGTAGGCAATATCGTTGGCGTTTTCTGCCAGATGGGTGTGCAAGGATACGCCGTAGCTGCGCGCCAGTGCCGCCGCCTCCTTCATCAGATCACGCGACACGGAAAACGGCGAACAGGGCGCCACCACCACGCGCTGCATGGCATGGCGGCCGGCGTCGTGATACTGCTCGATCAGGCGCTGGCTATCCTTGAGGATGGCCGCTTCGCTCTCCACCACACGGTCGGGCGGCAGGCCGCCTTGCGACTGGCCCACGCTCATGGAACCGCGCGCGGCGTGGAAACGCATGCCGATCTCGCTGGCCGCCTCGATGCTGTGATCGAGCTTGCAGCCATTCGGGTAGATGTACAGATGATCGCTGCTGGTAGTGCAGCCGGACAGTATCAGCTCGGCCATCGCCGTCTGGGTCGACACTCGCACCATTTCCGGTGTCAGCCCTGCCCAGATGGGATACAGATTGGTCAGCCAGTTAAACAGTTCGCCGTTCTGCGCCGCCGGTATGGCGCGCGTCAGGCTCTGGTACATATGGTGATGGGTGTTGATCAGCCCCGGCAACACCACGTGGGCGCTGGCGTCGATCACCTCGTCCGCCGTCTGTGGCAGATCGGCGCTATAGCCCACCTGTTCGATCACATGATCGCGGATGAAGATGGCACCATCGGCCAGTTCGCGGCGTTGCTCGTCCATCGTGACCAGCACACGCGCATTTTTTATCAATAAGGTTTTACTCATGGTGTAGCGTAAAGATAGTTGCAGCCCTGATCGGCCGGATCACGTTGCTGGATACGGTCGTACAGGCCCAGATTGCCGGCCATGGTGCGCTCCAGATCTTCCGGCAACAGCAGACGCGCGCGGATCAGGTTTTCAGCGGCGCCACGTACGGCATCTGCAAAGTTTTCACGGGTCGGATAGCGTTCGGCCAGACTGGGACGCGGATCGCCAGCGGCCAGCCGCTCGGCCTCGGTGCGTGCGAACGGCACGAAGCTGCCATCGAAACGCGACGTGGCCCAGCCAAAGCCGGTGTCAGGTGCACGCAGATTCCAGCCCGTGTGCGTGCCCAGTGGTGCCTGCACTTCCACCAGTCGCACCCCGCCCTTGTCATTGCCGTCGCCATCCGGCACCGGCACCAGCGTTTCGTATTCGGCGCCCTGTTTGGGCGGCACCGTATCGGCGATACCGAAGCGCTCGTAACGCCAGCCGAACTTCAGCCGTGGCTCGCGCAGATTCTGTTCGGGTGGTGTGATGCCCAGCCCTTTTGGGAATACGGCGCGATAATCGGCCACGCTGGTCAGCGTATGCTCGTTCAGGCTGGGATAGGCGCTGGCTGGCGGCGCCTTGCCCTGACTGGTCCATTCATCCAGCGCCAGCACCAGTGCGCGCATGGTGGTGTAATGGTCGCTGGTAGAAACGCAGGCCGTGAACGGCGCGCGCGTACGCGAGCGTCCCACATAATGCTGCGCTCCCATTAGGCCGTACAGGCGCACATTCTCTGGCGGCGCCACATCGAGCCCCCCATCGGGCGTGGTGGCGACCAGCGAAGCGCCACGGTTCCAGAACTCGGTCGAAGTATTGGCAATGAATAGCTTGGGCAAACGGCCCTGACGGTCGCGCGCCTTGTCGAGGGTGGATGCGGTCTTGCCCATCACAGGGTCACGCGTAGGCGCTGCCGTGAACGGGAAGGCATCGGCCGGATAGTCGTGCTCCTCCAGCATGGAAGGGTGACGGGTAGGCTGGACGAAACGACTGTTAAAACCGGCCGAACCACCGGCACCGGGCACGTGCAGGTAGGCGCCATCGAACACCAGCTTGCCGCCTTCGTCCACATTCAGGCCATCATGCAGCATGCGGCCTATCAGGCGGCCGGACTGGCTGATGCCGAACATCAGAATATTTTTCGGCACAGGCGCGCCTTCCAGCGGATGGTCGCGCAGATAGGACAGCAGATCACGGATACCGGCCATGCCGGCGCCAGCCACATACGGATCGCGGGCCACATAGCTCAATTCGTAAATCACGCCAGTCTGGAATCCACCTTCCAGCCGTATCCGCCCCGGACCGCCCGCCTGCGCCGGTTCGACGAACTGCCAGCTACTCCGTGGTATAGGCCGGCGCGGCTCCTCCGGCCGGCGGCGCCGGGTCAGCTGGGCATGGGGATCGTTAGGCGTGGCCGGTTCATAGGTCAGCCCGCGCATGCCGGCATAGCTGGCGATATCGCTTACGGCATTGACGATGAATTCGTTGTTCACCCTGCCCTGCACGCCTTTCAGCACGGGCGGAACCAGCACCAGCGGGCGCGCTGCCGGTGCGCCCGGTGCCACGTCCCAGGTCCAGGCCGAAAACAGCAGGCTGAAACCATGCCGCATCAGGAAACCATCGCCGGCATCTTCCGCCGTGGCGGGGTCGTTATTGGCCGGGCTGCGGCCATTGATCTGCCCCAGCATGGCGATGCCGCCGCGGTTATTGACGTCGTAAATCAGGGTAGTCGGCTTGCCATGCACTGGACGCAGCAGCACGAATTCACTGGAAAAGTGCACCCGCCCGTATTCATCGCGCGGCGCCCGTCCCAGATCAACGATGCCGGCATTGGCGCGCTCGCGCGGGTCGAGCGCAAAATGGGCCACGCCGCGGATTTTTTCGTATGCACCAGCCTCGCCGTAACTGGTGCCGGCCGCAAACGGCACGCGCTCGCGGATTTCGATGCGTTCCACAGCAGCCTGCGCCAGTACCGTGAAGCCGCCCAGCACAGCCAGCGTCATGGCACTGGCCATTCGGCCAAGCTTCAGCATACGTCCACCCACTGGCCCGCCGTCACGCTGGCGATCATGGCCGGTGTAATGCGCACAGCGCTATTGATGGAACCGGCCGCCGGCAGCACTTCATCATAATTATTGAGCGACTGGTCCAGATAGATGGGGATCTGCTGCGCCAGTCCGAACGGGCAGACGCCGCCGACGGGATGGCCGGTAATATCGGCCACTTCGTCTGGCGCCAGCATCTTGCCTTTGCCGAAAGCGTCCTTGAATTTGCGATTATCGATACGTGCCACGCCACTGGCCACCAGCAGTATGATCTTCCCTTCGCCTAGCCGGAACGCCAGTGTCTTGGCGATCCGGCCCGGTTCCACCCCGTGCGCTTCGGCAGCCAGTGCTACGGTGGCGGTACTCACATCCAGTTCGATGATGGGCATCTGCATGTCGCGAGCGACGAAAAAATCACGTACCGATTGCAAACTCATATAGCTAGTGTCCTCCTCCCAGGTAGGCCGCAATCACCTTGGGATCTGTTTTCAGGCTCTCCGCCGGGCCGTGGACGGAAATACTGCCATTCTCCAGCACATAGCCATAATCGGCAACGTTTAGTGCAGCGGCGGCAAACTGCTCCACCAGCAGCATGGTCACACCTTCCGTCTTGAGCCGCTGGATGATGCGGAACACTTCTTCCACCAGTATCGGCGCCAGTCCCATCGACGGTTCATCGAGCAGGATGACTTCGGGGTTGAGCATCACGGCGCGCGCCATGGCCAGCATCTGCTGCTCGCCGCCGGACAGCGTACCGGCCAGCTGGGTCTGACGCTCCTTCAGGCGGGGGAACAGGTCCAGCGCCTTGTCCAGATCGTGCTTGATATCGCCTTTGGGGCGGGCGCGGGTAAATCGCGGGAAGGCGCCGAGCAGCAGGTTGTCCAGCACCGTCATCGACGCGAACACACGCCGCCCTTCCGGCGAATGGGCCAGACCGGCACGGGCTATCCGGTGCGAATCCACGCCGGTAATGTCCTTGCCATCCAGCGTTACCTTGCCGCCCTTGGGCTTGAGCATGCCGGAAATGGCGCGCATGGTGGTGGTCTTGCCGGCACCGTTAGAGCCGATCAGCGTCACCAGCTTACCCTTGGGGACTTCCAGTGAAATACCGTGCAGGACTTCGACTTTGCCATAGGCAGCCTGCAGATTTGAAATCGAAAGCATGGGCTATCCTTATCTGTCTATTCAGTGCGCCGCCGGCGCTTTGGTACCGCCGTGTTCTTCACCGCTGCCGCCAAGGTAGGCCTCGATCACCTTGGGATCGTTCTGCACGGCGTTAGGCACACCTTCCGCGATCTTCTGGCCGAAGTCCAGCACCGTCACCGTATCGGACAGCGCCATCACCACGTCCATATGGTGTTCGATCAGGATGATGGTGATGCCGTGGTCGCGGATCTTGCGGATGATGGCCATCAGCTCCTTGATATCGGGTGCCGTCAGACCAGCCGCCGGTTCATCGAGCAGCAGCAGACGCGGACTCAGACCCAGTGCACGGCCTATCTCCAGCAGGCGCTGCTTACCATACGGCAGATTGCGCGCTTCCTCGTTGGCCATGGCGGACAGGCCGACAAATTCGAGGATGCTGGCAGCACGGTCACGCGCGGCTTTTTCCTCAGCCTTGTAACGGGGCGTCTGCAGCATCACATCCAGCACATTCGATTTGAAGGTATTGTGCAGGCCGACCAGCACGTTCTCGGTGGCCGTCATTTCACCGAATAGCTGCACGTTCTGGAAGGTCCGCGCTACGCCGCCCAGCGCAATCTCCGATGGCGTACGGCCAGAAATCACCGCACCGGCAAAGCTGACCTTACCGTTGGTAGGCTTGTAGATCCCCGTCAGCACATTCATCATGGTGCTCTTGCCGGAACCGTTAGGCCCGATCAGGCCATGGACCGAGCCCTGAATCACGTTCAGGTTCACCTGATTCAGCGCTTTCAGACCGCCGAACTGCATCAGGATCTGGTCGACCTGCAGCAGCGTACTGCCGGCCGTGCCGCCCTGTGCACGGTCGAACGGCGCCACGCCGCTGGCCGCCACACCCTGCGCATGCTGGGCGCCGCGCCCCATCAGGTTCTGCAGGAAGCCGACGATACCGTCCTGCAGGTAGTACACCACGAACAGCGTCATCAGGCCGAAGATGGTCAGACGCCAGTCGACGATGTTCTCCAGCTTGAACGAGGTTGCCGCCATGCCGATGGTGGCCACCAGCGGCACCAGCACGCCGCGCACCGTGCTGCGCTTTTTGGCCAGCATCAGTGCCGAACCGAGCACCCCAAGTACCGCGGCAGCAACGGCAATCTGGCGGAACAGTTCGATGTCGGCCAGCAGGCTAGGCAGCATTACCACGATCAGCGCGCCGATCAGCGAACCGGAACGGGTCTTGCGGCCGCCCATGATCACGGCCAGCAGGAACAATATGGTCAGCTCGAAGTTGTAGGTATTGGGCGAGATGTATTCTTCCGAATACGCATACAGGCTACCCGCCAGACCGGCGAAACCGGCGCTGATGATGAAGGCATACACCTTGTAGCGGTACACCGAAACGCCCATACAGTCGGACGCAATCGGACTATCGCGCAGCGCTTCGAACGCGCGGCCCAGATTCGATTTGAGCACGCGGTGCACGATCACCAGCGCCAGCACCATCAGCACGGCCACCATGTAGTAGTAGCCCACTTCACTGAGCTTCTGACCGAGGATCACCGGCTTGGCGATCTTGATGCCCATCGGCCCTTCCGTCAGGAAGGTCATCTCGTTGATCAGAATCTGGATGATGGTGCCGAAGGCCAGCGTCACCATGGCCAGATACGGCCCCGTCACGCGCAGCGCCGGCAGCGCAAGGATGGCACCAAAGATGGCGGCACTGGCTATGCTGGCCGGTATCGCCACCCAGAACGGCGCACCCAGTTTGAACGCCAGCACACCGGTGGCATACGAGCCGATGCCGAACAGGCCCGCATGGCCCAGCGACACCTGCCCCGTATAGCCGACCACGATATCGAGGCCGAACAATAGTATCGCGTAGATCAGTATCGTTTCGAATAGATGGATATAGTAAGGATTAGGAATCAGCACCGGATACAGTGCCAGTACCGCCAGTCCGAGTACGCTTGCTGCAAGTAGCTTCTTGTTCATGTAGACCTCAGACTTTCTTGATGGCGGCTTTGCCGAACAGGCCGGACGGTTTCACCGCCAGCACCAGCAACAGCAGCAGCAAGCCCGGCACTTCCTTGTAGCCGGTCGAGATGTAGTAACCCGTCATGGTCTCGGCGATGCCCAGTATCAGCCCGCCGACGATGGCGCCGACGCCCGAAGTCAGACCGCCGATAATCGCCACGGCAAACGCCTTCAGGCCCAGCGAAGCGCCCATGGTGGCACCCGTCAGCGTCAGCGGCGCCACCAGCACGCCGGCAAATGCCGCCGTGGCCGAGGACAGCGCATACGAGAAGGTAATCACCATGCCCGTATTAATCCCCATCAGGCCGGCCGCATCGCGGTCATTGGCCGTAGCGACGACGGCTTTGCCGTAGATGGATTTACGGTTGAACAGCTCGACGGCAGCCATGATGGCCAGTGCGCCCACGATCACGGCGATCTGCATGGGCTGCACATTGGCGCCCAGGATTTCTATCGGTGCGGAACTGAGCGGCATGGGGAAAGTCAGGTCATCCTTGCCCCAGATATTCTCCGCCACGTTCTTGAAGATGATGGCCAGCGCGATGGTGGACATGATCCAGCCGAATTCCGATTTGATTTTAATGGCAGGCCGTACGCCTATCCATTCGACGAACATGCCCTGCAGCCCGCCGAACACGATCACCAGCGGTATCATCAGCAGATAGCTCATGTAAGGGCCGCCGTGGATATTCCCCACCAGACTGAGGCCGACCAGCGCGCCCAGCATCAGCGATTCTCCCTGACCGAAATTGAGGGTGCCGGAAGTGGCAAAGGTTAGCTGGTAGCCGAATGCGATGACGGCATAGATCATGCCGAGCGCAATGCCACTGAACGCCAGTTGCAGCAGTATTTCCATAATTACCACCGATAGTCAGTGTCGATAAGAAAAAGGCCAGACTTGACGCATCAAGACTGGCCAGGACCAGAATCGCAGGGCTTACTTACCAGCCGCCACGACCTTGCCATCTTTGACTTCACCGAACACGGTGATGTCGGCCGTGATGGCTTCGTGGTTATCTTTGCTATATGGCTTGCTGTAGGTGGTGACCACGCCGTCGATCTTCTCGTTCAGGCTTTCCAGCGCGGCTTTGACTTTCGGCCCTTCGGTGCTACCGGCCTGCTTGATGGCGGCTGCCAGCAGATAGATCGAATCGTAACCCTGCGCGGCCGACACTGGCGAAGGCATACGGTCGCCCGGCGGGTGATAGGCTTTTACGTAAGCGTCGATGAAGGCCTTGCGCTTGGGCGTATTCGGGTCCTGAATAAAGGTTTGCGGCATGCGGGTGCCGTTGCCGTTCTTGCCGGCGTTGTCGATAAAGTTAGCCATCGACAGCGTCCAGCTGCCGATCAGCGGCACTTTCCAGCCCAGCTTTTCCATGCCGTTGGCGATCTGCGCCAGTTCAGGGCCGATACCGTAGGTCAGCACTACTTCGGCGCCGGCCTGCTTGGCTTTCAGCAGCTGGGCCGTCATGTCGACGTCTTTCAGGTTGTACTTCTCGATGGCGACGGCTTTCATGCCTTTCTTGTCGAGCGCCTTCTCCAGATCTTCACGGCCTAGCTGGCCGTAGTTGGTGGAGTCGGCCAGTATCGCCACCTTCTTGAATTTGCGGTTGTCGACGGCTTCCTGCACGATCATGTGCGACTGGATGCTGTCATTGGCCGAGTTGCGGAAGATGTAGTTCTCAGGCTGGTCGGCAAACTGCTTGGTGATAATGGAGCCGGTGGCCACATTGTTCATCACAGGAATCTTGGCGTCCTGATAAAAACGCTGCGAAGCCAGCGCCACGCCGGTGTTAATGTAGCCGACGGTAGCGACGACGCGTTCCTTGTTGATCAGCTCCTGCGCGATCTGTACGCCACGTTCGTTCTTGGCTTCGTCGTCGCGTTCGATCAGCTGGATCTGGCGGCCCAGCACACCGCCCTTGGCATTGATTTCCGCCACGGCCAGCTTGACGCCGTCACGCATGGAGACGCCCATGGGCGCAGAACCGCCCGTGAACGGACCTGCCACACCGATCTTGATGGGGTCGGCCGCCATGGCGCCAGCCGAGAAACCGAGTGCGATACCTGCTACGAGCATCTTCAACTTGAAAGTCATCTGCTATCTCCTGTTATACAACGTTTTTATAGTGTGAATTACGCTGAAACTACGCTGGAAATACGGCTGGACCACGCCCCATCGATGATGCATTGTAGGTGGCTTATCTTGTGTGAGCAACAGATACATGTGCGGCATCGCAGCAAGCGAAAACGCTTGCTGCGACTGGCCTCGTTGTAAGATCGCTGTAAGGAAGTTTGCTTAGCAAACAGGGGCTTTACATGCCCGAAGGACGGCGCTCGAACGCCCGCTGGGCAAAGCGCATCTGGGTTTCATAGAGCGCTTCGTTACGCTCGAAACCCATGGAACCATCGCGCAGGCCGATGGCCATGGCCATCACGGCATCCGGGTATTCCAGATCGGCCGCCTTCTCTATCCAGCGGCGCGCTACCAGCTCGTCGCGCTTGACGCCTTCGCCGCTCAGATACAAGCGTGCCAGCGCGAACATCGCGGCCGGCATCTGGTGGTTGGCCGCGAACGCGAGCCAGTGCGCAGCAGTCTTGGCATTGGCGGCTACGCCCATGCCGTTACGGTACATCATGCCCAGATAGTAGGCGGCCTGCGCATCGCCTGCCTTGGCGGCAGTGCTGAACAGCGCGAAGGCCCTGGGCAGATCCACCGGCACTTCAGCGCTACCGCGTAGATACAGGCGCGCCTGATCGACCGGACCAGCGCAAGCGCCTGAGCCTGCGCCCATCAGCAGAGTCGATAACAGCGCCGCCAGCAGCGTGCGCACCGGTTTAGTGCAAAGTTTGATCATAGTGACAAATCTATCGCATACAAGGCCAGCCCTTTGCCGCCGCCATCGTCATTTTTCAACTGGGTGATGCCGCGCAGGCCAGCCTCCTCGGCCAGCTCCTGCAGCTGCGGCGCCGAATGGAATACCACCGCAGCGCGCGTCTTCAGCGGTGCAAAGTGCCAGCTGCGCTGGGCGCCGTCACGGTTACGGTTCAACTGGCGCCGTTCACGGATATAGCTGATCAGCACATCGCGGCTGGCATCCGGTGCCGCCAGTACGGTGCGGCTGCCATCCAGTGCGGGGAAAGCCCCGCCGCCACTGGCGCGGTAGTTATTGGTCGCCACCAGAAACTGCTGATCTGCCAGCACAGCCGCGCCGCGATAACTGAGGCCGCCGATGCGCTGGCCCACTGGTTTGCTGATATCAATCTGATAGCTGACATCGGCATCTGTCAGCATATCGAAATTAAATCCGGGCACGGCGGGATTGACCAGCTCCTGCACGGCAGTACTGGCCGGATCGATGCGGTTGAAACGCTCGGCCGATTTTTCCAGCCACGCCTTGAGTTCGGCGCCATTCACTCGCACCACATGCAGCGCATTCGGATACAGATACAGGTCGGCCACATTATTGAGCGCCAGACCGCCTGCCAGCACATCGGTGTAATCCGCCGCGCCAGCCGCACCAGCCTTGAACGGCGAGGCCATGGACAGCACGGGCAAGCCGCCCCACGCGGGATGGCTGGTTTCCACATAGCGCTGCACATAAGCCGTCTGCGCCTGATTCACGACCTGTATGGCCGTGCTGTCGCCCACATCGGCGAAATAACTACTCATACGGAAGTCGCTATGCCCGACCGGCGACTGCACGTAGCGTATGGTGGCTTCATGCTCAAGCCCCACCAGCTGCGCCAGCGCGCCATCGGCTGGCACGTAACTGCGGTCCGGCTGGCGGGTCGAACGCACTTCCACCGTGGTGGCGTCGCGGTCCACCAGCCAGCGCTGGCCATCGTAGCGCAGCCGCAGGCCGATCACGCCCAGATCTTTCCCCCACAGATTGGCCATCACGGAGGGCACGCCGTGCACGCGGCCGCGCACCTTGTCCACGCCCGGCAGATTGAAAGCGGGCAGCGTGCTGGCTGCCTGCGGGAAGCTCTGGTGCGCATGCCCCATCAGCAGCACGTCCACCCCGGGCACTTGTGCCAGATAGTAGCCGGCATCTTCCATCCCCGCCGTGTAAGGCGCGCCATCGAGCCCGCCATGGGCCAGCGCGATCACCAGATCGGCCCCCTGCTCGCGCATCTGCGGGATGTATTGCAGTGCCGCTTCGCGTACGCCTTGCGCATACACCTTGCCTTCCAGCGCACGCTGGTCCCACTGCAGCACGCCGGGCGGAGTAAAACCGATGATGCCGATGCGTAGCGTACTGCGCACCGGCGTACCATCCGGCCCCGTGGCACTGATCTGGCGCTGCAAAATCCGGTAAGGCGGGAACAGCGGCGCATGCGTACGGCTGCTGTAGATATTCGCCAGCACCAGCGGGAAGGCCGGGCCGGCGCAGCGGGCCGCGTCGCTGGCCACGCCGCCCACCTCGAAATGGCTGGCCGTGACCTGATTCAGATAGGCCAGCCCATAGTTGAATTCATGGTTGCCGATGCCGCCACCGTCGTAGCCCAGCTGGTTCATGGCCTTGTAGGCGGCCAGCGTCTGCTTGCAGGGCAGCGGCGCGACCAGCGCCTGATAATCGGCCAGCGCCGTGCCCTGTATGGCATCGCCGTTATCGAGCAGCACATGGTTGGGGAATTCGCTGCGCGCCTGCGCGATCAGGGTCGCCGTGCGTTCCAGACCGATGGAAGGATCGGCCTTGAGCTTGTAGTAATCGTAGCCCAGCAGATTGGCGTGCAGATCGGTCGTCTCGAGCACGCCCAGCGTAGCGCGGCTGCCGGCCGGCGGCGCAGCCTCGCGCAGCAGGCTGACGCAAGCCGTGAGGCTGGCAGCCAGCAAGGCGGGCAACAGTGCTAGCCGGCCCCTGCGCCACATTACGGAGCGGGCAGAAACGGCACGAACGGAGGCAGAACCCATGGGTGAGCGGTTTCCAGAAATGTAAATATTTTTGACAACGACACACTGCGCGGAATCATACGCAGTCAGCCTGCCGGCCAGAAGCAAGGCGCAGACCAAAGGCGAGATATTACCTGTTTTATGGCATAAATGGCAGCATTTCACGCCTAATTTCCCGCATAAACACCCCGTTCGCACCGGATCCCGCCACAAACAGCGGGCCCGTAATGGGTAAAACAAGGGCAGATAGCTACAAGAGCATGGCCTGCCTAGGGTATAATCTAGGGTTTGATTTCAGCCTGAGAAAAGAAGAAAACATGGAAGCCGAACGCATCAACTCCCTCTCCGCCCTGCTCGCCGATCTGACCACGCGCGAAGCCGAACTTCGGAGGTATCTTTGACTTCGATAAGAAGTCGGAGAAACTCGAACAGGTAAACGAAGAGCTGGAAGATCCTACCGTCTGGAACGAGCCGAAAAAGGCTCAGGATCTGGGCAAGGAAAAGAAATCGCTGGAAGCAGTGGTATTCACCCTGACCAAAGCCAATACCGACCTGCAGGACATGGGCGATCTGTTCGCCATGGCCAAGGAAGAAGGCGACGACGACACGCTGGAAGCGCTGATCGTCGATGCGGAAGAAGTCCGCAAAGTCATCGAAGGCATGGAATTCCGCCGGATGTTCAACAATCCTATGGATCCGAACAACTGCTTCATCGACATCCAGGCCGGTGCCGGCGGTACCGAAGCCCAAGACTGGGCTTCCATGCTGCTGCGCCAGTACCTGCGCTATGCCGAACGCAAAGGCTTCAAAGTCGAAGTCATGGAACAGTCGGACGGCGAGGTGGCCGGCATCAAGACCGCCACCATCAAGGTGGAAGGCGATTACGCCTATGGCTTCCTGCGCACGGAAACCGGCGTGCACCGTCTGGTGCGCAAGTCGCCGTTCGATTCGTCCAACGGCCGCCACACGTCGTTCACGTCGCTGTTCGTGTATCCGGAAGTGGATGACTCGATCGATATCGAAGTCAATCCGGCCGATCTGCGCATCGACACCTACCGTGCGTCCGGCGCCGGTGGTCAGCACATTAACAAAACCGACTCCGCCGTACGTCTGACCCACGGCCCGACGGGCATCGTCGTGCAGTGCCAGAATGACCGTTCGCAGCACCGCAACAAGGCCGAAGCGATGGAAATGCTGAAAGCTAAGCTGTATGAACTGGAACTGCGCAAGCGCATGAGCGAGCAGCAGAAACTGGAAGACTCCAAGACCGATGTGGGCTGGGGCCACCAGATCCGTTCCTATGTGCTGGACCAGTCGCGCATCAAGGACCTGCGTACCAACTTCGAAACGGGTAACACCAAGGGCGTACTGGACGGCGATCTGGACGACTTCATTTCCGCTTCGCTGAAACAGGGCGTCTAATGCACAGCACTCCGGCCCGCGCCTTCATCTTCGATATGGATGGCACCCTCGTCGACAACATGGCTTACCACATGCAGTCGTGGCTGAGCTTTTTTGCCCGTCAGGGTCTGGAGCTGGAGCCAGACGCATTTTTCCGCGCGACGGCCGGGCGCCAGAGCCACGAGATTCTGGCCGCCTATCTGGGCGACCATCTGACGCGTGAAGACTACGCCCGCTTCGATCAGCAAAAGGAATCGCTCTACCGCGAACTGTATGCGCCCCATCTGGCGCCGGCCGGCGGGCTGGAAGCCTTCATGGCCAGCGCCAGGCGCGCCGGCGTGCGCATGGCAGTGGCCACGGCCGCACCGACGGAAAACATCGACTTCACGCTCGATGGGCTGGACCTGCGCGCCGAATTCGATGCGATTGCCGGCGCCGCCGATGTGGCGCGCGGCAAGCCACATCCGGACGTGTTCCTGCTGGCAGCCCAGCGTAGCGGCGCTCTGCCCGAGCACAGCATCGTGTTCGAAGACGCACCGCTGGGCGTGGAAGCCGCACGCCGCGCCGGCATGCGCGCCGTCGTACTGACCACTACCCTGCCGGCCGAAGCATTTGCCGGTTTCGATAACATCATCGCCATGGCGCGCGATTTCAGCGAACTCGATGTCGAATCGCTGTTTGCCAGCGCCACCGTTTAACACTCACTACCTCAACAGAAGAAATGACCATGACTACGGATCATCACGAACACCCAGCGCATGACGAAAACAAGATCATCGCCGAGCGCCGCGCCAAGCTGGCCGCCATCCGCGAACAAGGCGTAGCCTTCCCGAACGACTTCAAGCCGGAACACAAGGCGGCCGATCTGCATGTGCAATTTGGCGAGAAGACCCGTGAAGAGCTGGAAGCCAACCCCGTCAACGTGGTGCTGGCTGGCCGTATGATGCTGAAACGCGAAGCCGGCAAAAAAGCCGCTTTCGCCACCCTGCAGGATTCCTCGGGCGCGCGCGCCGATGGCCGCATCCAGATCTACGTCACGCTGGACCTGACCGGCGAAGCCGCCATGGCTGCCCTGCACCACTACGATCTGGGCGACATTCTGGGCGTGACCGGCACCCTGTTCAAAACCAAGACCGATGAACTGACCATCAAGGTCAGCACCCTGCGTCTGATTACCAAGTCGCTGCGTCCGCTGCCGGACAAATTCCACGGCCTGGCCGATCAGGAAACCAAATACCGTCAGCGCTATGTTGACCTGATCATGAACGAAGAGACGCGCCGTACCTTCAAGGCCCGTACTGCTGCCATCTCGTCGATGCGCCGTTTCATGGAAAAGAACGCCTTCATGGAAGTGGAAACGCCGATGCTGCACACCATCCCCGGTGGCGCTGCGGCCAAGCCTTTCATCACTCACCACAACGCGCTGGACATGCAGATGTTCCTGCGTATCGCACCTGAGCTGTACCTGAAGCGTCTGGTGGTGGGCGGCTTCGACCGCGTGTTCGAGATCAACCGCAACTTCCGTAACGAAGGCGTGTCGATCCGTCACAATCCAGAATTCACCATGATGGAGTTCTACGCGGCCTACACCGACTACAAGTGGATCATGGACTTCACGGAAGAAATCATCCGTCAGGCCGCCATCGATGCCCACGGCACCGCCACCCTGACCTACGGCGGCCGCGAACTGGATCTGGCCAAGCCTTTCCATCGCCTGACCATCGTCGAAGCCATCAACAAGTATGCGCCGGGCTACACCCCTGAACAGCTGACCGACATGGAATTCCTCACCAAGGAACTGGCCAAGTTCGGCGTCAAGCCGTTCGCCACTTCCGGTCTGGGCGCGCTGCAACTGGCGCTGTTCGAAGAGACCGCCGAAGCCCAGCTGTGGGAACCGACCTTCATCATCGACTATCCGGCCGAAGTATCGCCACTGGCCCGTGCATCCGACACGCAGGCCGGCATCACCGAGCGCTTCGAGCTGTTCATGGTGGGCCGCGAAATCGCCAACGGCTTCTCCGAGCTGAACGACGCCGAAGACCAGTCGGCCCGCTTCCTCGCTCAGGTTGCTGCCAAGGACGCCGGTGACGAAGAAGCCATGTTCTACGATGCCGACTACATCCGCGCACTGGAATACGGCATGCCGCCAGCCGGTGGTTGCGGTATCGGTATCGACCGTCTGATGATGATCATCACCGATTCGCCTAACATCCGCGACGTACTGCTGTTCCCGCACCTGCGCCGCGAGGAGTAAGCTAAACAATATGCATGCTGCGCGTGCATAGCAAAAGGCCCGCGGATGCGGGCCTTTTTTTATACCTCAGCGCAGGATGCGCTTATACCAGCATGCCACCCGAAGCTTCGATGCGCTGCGCATTGATCCAGCCGCTACGCTGGTCCAGCAGGCTGGCCACGGCACCGCCGATATCATCGGCCTCGCCAACGCGGCCCAGTGCCGTCGCTGCCGCCACATGGGCGTTGATCTGCGGGTTGTCGCGCACTGCGCCGCCGCCGAAATCTGTCGCAATCGCGCCCGGCGCCAGCGTGTTGACGCGGATGCCGCGTGGGCCCAGTTCCTTGGCCAGATAGCGCGTCAGCACTTCCACCCCGCCCTTCATGATGGCGTAGACAGCCTTGCCGGGGAAGGAGAAGCGCGCCAGACCGCTGGACACATTCAGAATCTGGCCGCCATCAGCCAGCAGCGGCAGCAGGGTCTGGGTCAGGAAGAACACGCCTTTCAGATGGACGTTCAGCATCTCGTCGAACTGCTGTTCGGTGGTATCGGCAAACGCCACGTCGCCACCATTACCGGCGTTGTTGACCAGCGCATCGAACTGGCTGCGGCCAAACTGGGCCTGCAGCACGGCCGCGAAACGGCTGCGGAAATCAGCAAAGCCGGCCACGACGCCACTGTCGAGCGCCAGAGCTGCGCCCTGGCGACCCAGCGCACGTACTTCCGCCAGCGTGGCCTCGGCCGCATCGGCCCGTTCCTTATAGGTGATCACCACGTCCCAGCCAGCGCGCGCCAGATGGATGGCGGCCGAGCGCCCCAGTCCGCGGCTGCCGCCCGTAATCAGGGCCAGACGGCCGTTCGAAACAGTGGTATTACTTGCAGTGTTAGCGATGTTGTTGCTCATGTCAGACTCCTATCTCGTTCATGCTCGCCACGTGGAGCAGATGAAATAGAGTGTAATTCCGTATAATGAATGGATAAACCAGCGAAATCCGACATCACTATTCGAAAAATGAAACCAATCCAGACGGAAGACTTGAGAATTTTTAGCTGGGTGGCCAGACTGGGCAGCTTTACCCGCACAGCCGACCGGCTCCAGCTACCGCGCGCCACTATCTCGAATGCCATCCAGCGGCTGGAAGAGCAGCTCGGTGCGCGCCTGCTGCAAAGAACCACGCGGCGCGTACAGATCACCCGCGAAGGTGCCGATCTACTGGAACGCTGCGACCGTCTGCTGGAAGATCTGGACGACATCAGCGCCCTGTTCCGTCAGGGCGACCAGCTACGGGGTCGCATCCGTGCCGACATGCCGCTAGGTCTGGCGGCGCAGGTCAGCGCCCAGCTGGCCGGCTTTCTGGCCGCGCATCCGCAAGTGCAGGTAGACCTGTTCAGCACCGACCGTCGCGTCGACCTGCTGGGCGAAGGCTTCGATCTGGTGGTAAGGGTAGGTGCCGTCGTGGACCAGTCGCTGGTCGCGCGCCCGCTGCCGCCACTGGAATTGATCAACGTGGCCAGTCCGGCCTATCTGGCGCACTATGGCACACCGGCCACGCTGGACGATCTGGCGCAGCACTGGCTGGTCAACTACCAGCCCAATCCTGCCAGCCAGCCGGCCGGCTTCGAATACTGCGATAGTGCCAGCGGCCGGACGCATTACCTCGCCATGGGCCACAAAGTCACGGTGAATAACAGCGTGGCGTATAGCGCGGCCTGCCGTGGCGGGCTAGGCATCGCCCAGCTGCCGCAGTCGGCCGCGCAGGCCGACATACAGGCCGGCCTGCTGGCGCAGGTGCTGCCCGACTATCTGCCTGCGCCCATGCCCAGCCACATCCTGTTCCCGCACCGGCGCAACATCCCCAAGCGGGTCCGGGTATTCGCCGACTGGCTGGGCGAAATGGTTCAGACCATGCGATAAAGCCGGCTTACTGGATCACGCGGTAGCAAGGCGTGTAGTGTTTACCGGCCAGTTTCATGCGGTGCTGAACCACGAAGGAAGCCAGCAGCGCATCCATAGGCTCCATGATCTCCTTGTCGCCGTGGATTTCGAACACGCCGTGCTTTTCCACGGCGCGTATGCCCTCTTCCTTCACATTGCCAGCCACCACGCCGGAGAAAGCGCGGCGCAGATTAGCCGCCAGCAGATGCACGGGCTGCTGCTTGTGCAGGCTCAGTTTGCGCATGTTCTCGTGGGTAGGCGCAAACGGACGCTGGAACTCGTGGTCTATCTTCAGGCCCCAGTTGAAGTAATAGGCATCGCTGCGCAACTTGCGGTATTCGCGCACTTCCTTGATCCCGTTCTGCATTTCGCGCGCCACCAGTTCCGGATCGTCGATGATGATCTTATAGCGCTGCTGCGCCTCCGGTCCCAGTGTATCGTGGATGAACTGGTTAATCTGCACGAAGTACTCGCGCGAAGTTTCCGGTCCCGTGAAGATCAGCGGGAAAGGAATCTCGGCATTATCCGGGTGCAGCAGGATGCCGAGGATGTACAGGATTTCCTCGGCCGTGCCGGCACCACCGGGAAACACCACGATGCCATGGCCCGTACGCACGAACGCTTCGAGGCGCTTCTCGATATCAGGCATGATCACCAGTTCATTGACGATGGGGTTGGGCGATTCGGCCGCAATGATGCCCGGCTCGGTGATGCCCAGATAGCGCCCGTTGGTAAAGCGCTGCTTGGCATGGCCTATGGTGGCGCCCTTCATCGGCCCCTTCATGGCGCCCGGCCCGCAGCCGGTGCAGATATCCAGATCGCGCAGGCCCATCTGGTAGCCCACTTCCTTGGAATAGGTGTATTCGGCGCGGTTGATCGAGTGGCCGCCCCAGCACACCACCAGCTTGGGATTAAGCAGAGGTTTCAGCACATCGGCATTGCGCAGGATGTGGAACACGGCATCGGTAATGCCTTCCGTGCTCTCTACATCAAACTTCGGATTGTCACTGATTTCGCTGCTGACGAAAACGATATCGCGCAGCACCGCAAACAGGTGCTCGTGTATGCCCTTGATCATTTTGCCATCGACGAAAGCGATACCCGGCGCGCCCTTGATATCGAGCTTGATGCCGCGCTCGCGCTGCAGAATGCTGATATCGAACGATTCATAGCGTTCCAGCAGTTCCTTGCCATCGTCGATGGTGCTGCCGCAATTGAGCACGGCCAGTGCGCAGCGGCGCAAAGTATTAAACAGGCCACCCTGGCTGGTATCGAGCAGTTTGGCCACCTCCGCCTTGGACAGGACTTCCAGATGTCCTTCCGGCGAAATCAGGGTATCGACAACGTCATGTTCCATGATGCGTAAATCCTTATTCAATTTCGATGCACGGCACTATGTGCCGCGCCCTCAATATACGACAAACCGCCGTTCTGCGGGGCCGAGATTGTGCATTCCTGTTATGGTTAATTTAATAGCACAAATGCCACAACTTTAGGAACCATGCATCAAATTGCCCGTTGCCGGCGATTTGTAGATTAAAATGGCGCCCACTTGGCACCCCACGAGGGAGTCCGAGAGACTTTTTTCGATCATAAAAAATAGGAGAAGCCGCATGAGCGGTGCGACCACCACCAATACGGAAGCGAAGATTCCCGAGTTCAAACAGATCATGGGCCACCCTGCCCCGCTCTGGATGTTGTTCATGACCGAGTTCTGGGAGCGTTTTGCCTTCTACGGCATACGCTGGGCCCTGGTTCTCTACGTTGTGGCCCAATTCTACAGCGGCGACCCAACGGGCGAATCGGCTGCCAATCTGGTGTACGGTTCCTATCTGGCGCTGGTTTATGCCGCAGCGCTGTTCGGCGGCTACGTGGCAGACCGCGTGCTCGGTTATCAGCGCTCGATTCTGGTGGGCGCCTCGTTCATGGCCGCCGGCCTGTTCATGATTGCCTTGCCTGACCAGACCGTGTTCAAATTCGGTCTGGCGACCATCATCGTCGGTAACGGCATGTTCAAACCGAATATCTCGACCATGGTAGGCAAGCTGTATGGTGCCGCCGACCCGCGTCGCGATTCCGGCTTCACCATTTTCTACATGGGCATCAACTCGGGCGCGCTGGTCGCGCCAGTGCTGACCGAGTGGCTGGCTTCGGCCGTCTTCGGCAACCACGGCATGCCTGCCTACAAAGTAGTGTTCCTGTCGGCCGGCGTCGGTATGCTGGTTAGCCTGGTATGGTTCTTCATCGGCCGCGCCCAGCTCAAAGGCATCGGTGCTCCGGACCAAAGCAACGCCGACCCCAAGCGCATGGTCTACGTGGTACTGGGCTCGCTTTGCGTGATTCCGCTGGTGTACCTGCTGCTGGCCGCTGGCGCAGCCAATCTGCAGATCGTGCTGTCCGGCCTGTTCATCCTGCTGTCCGTGATGCTGCTGGTAGAAGGTATCCGCAACGGCAAAGTAGCGCGCGACAAAGTCATCGCCATGCTGCTGATCTTCTTCTTCAATATCATGTTCTGGATGTTCTTCGAACAGGCTGGCAGCTCGTTCACCTTCCTGGCCGACAAAATCGTTGACCGCGTAATGTTCAACTGGACTTTCCCGGTAGCCTGGTTCCAGACCGTGAACTCGCTGGCCATCATTTCCTGCGCTCCTGTCATCGCCTTCATCTGGGTGGCCATGCGCGGTGCCAATCCTTCGATTCCGCGCAAATTCGGCCTCGGCCTGCTGTTCAATGGTGCCGCTTTCGGCCTGCTGATGTATGCGCTGTCGATGCTGGTCAACGTCGACAACAAGATCCCGTTCTGGACCCTGTTCATGGTCTACGTACTGCAATCGATCGGTGAACTGTGCCTGTCACCTATCGGCCTGTCGATGGTGACCAAGCTGGCACCTACCCGTCTGGTCGGTCTGGGTATGGGTGGCTGGTTCCTGTCTACCGGTATCGGTAACAACCTGTCGGGCATCTTCGCTTCCCACGTCAGCGGCGAAGCCGGTATGTCGATCACCTCGGCACTGAGCGGCTACACCTTCGGCTTCTACTCGCTGATGGCTGGCGGCGTGCTGCTGTTCCTGATCGCTCCCCTGATCCAGAAACTGATGCACGGTGTGAAGTAATATAGGCAGCGCCGCGCACGCGGCGCCTAGCGCAAAACGGCGCCTGATCCGCAAGGACAGGCGCCGTTTTTTATTTACACTGGACGGGATGAGCCAGCAGCCAGTCCTGCAGGACTTGCGCGGCATCAGGTGGCAGATGCAGGCCCAGTTTGGAGCGGCGCCACAGAATGTCCTGTGCCGTGCGCGCCCATTCATAGCGGCGCAGGTATTCCACTTCCGTCGCATACAGGCCGGGCAGGATTTCCTCGCCCATCTCGATCAGCGTGGTCTTCTGCGCCAGCAGCGTATGCAGCCGCGTACCGTAGGCGCGTGCGTAGCGGGCCACCAGCAGCGGCGGCAGCCATGCATACTGGTTCTGCACCGTGCGCACCCAGCTATCGAACTCCAGCACGGAACGGTTCTGCGGCCTGGCGCCGAACAGGTCACCGCCGGGCAGGCAGGCATCGTGGGTCCATGCACCGTGGCGGTTGCCCAGCGCGCGGGCCACCTGATCGACCGCATCTTCGGCCAGCTTGCGGTAGGTGGTGATCTTGCCGCCGAAGACGCTCAGCAGCGGCGGGCCATCCTGATCCACTTCCAGCCGGTAGTCGCGCGTGACGGCCTTGGCGTCGGCCCCATCTTCCACCAGCGGCCGCACGCCGGAATAGGTAGACACCACATCGGCCGGCTGTACGGGGCGGACAAAGTACTCGCTGGCCAGCTGGCACAGATAGCGGATTTCTTCTTCGCTGATGGCCACCTGATTGGCGTCACCCTGGTAATCAAGGTCGGTCGTGCCTATCAGGGTAAATTCGCGTTCGTAGGGAATGGCGAACACGATGCGGCCGTCGCGATGCTGGAATATATACGCATGTTCGTGTTCGAAAATGCGCCGCACGATGATATGGCTGCCTTTAATCAGGCGCAGATGGCCGCCGCCTTCTTTCGGCACGGCCGCATGCAGCACCTGCGCCGTCCATGGTCCCGCCGCATTCACCACATAGCGGGCGTTGACCCGTACATCGCCGCAGCCCTGCTTGTGCAGGTCGGCCTGCCAGCCGCCCGCCTGCCGCTGCAATCGGCTGCACAGGGTCTGGGTCAGAATGATGGCGCCCTTTTCTTCCGCATCCATGGCGTTCAGCACCACCAGCCGCGCATCATCCACCCAGCCATCGGAATAGATGTAACCGCAGCGGAATTCCGGTTTCAGCGGCTGGCCGGCCGGATGACAGCGCAGATTGATGGCCGAGGAAGGCGGCAGCAGTTCGCGCTTGGCCAGCAAATCATATAGTTTCAGGCCGGCCCGTATCATCCAGCTGGGCCGCAAGCCGGCCGCATGGGGCATGACAAAGCGTAGCGGGCGCATGATATGGGGCGCGGCGCGTAGCAGCACTTCGCGCTCGATCAGGGCTTTGCGCACCAGATTGAACTCGTAATACTCCAGATAGCGCAGGCCGCCGTGGATAAGCTTGGACGAAGCGGACGAGGTATGGGCGGCCAGATCATCTTTTTCGCACAGCACCACCGACAGCCCCCGTCCGGCCGCATCGCGCGCGATACCTACCCCATTGATGCCGCCACCGACTATCAATAGATCGCAATCGAGAGTGTGCTGCGGTTCCGCCATGTCTTCCCCGGTGATACGTTTTAGCTCGAATAGTGATACGTTACGACAATTCCTAGCGCCAGCATAGACTGCCTCCCTCTAATTTGCAAAAATCACCAATTTCCAATTCGGGAAACGCACAACGCGATGGTCTATAATCGCGCCTACCGATGTCTCCGAGAGTGCCTGCCTTGACTACTTCCTCCATCGATTTTTCCAAGTGGCTGACCCGCCGCAACGCCATCCGTGGCTTCATCGCCATAGGCATTGCCGGCCTGATCGCAGGCGGACTGCTGATCGCCTATCTGCTGCTGGTGGTAGCGCCCAACCTGCCATCACTCGATGCCGTGACCGACTACCGGCCGAAAATCCCGCTGCGCGTCTACACGGCCGACAATGCCCTGATCGGCGAATTCGGCGAAGAACACCGCGACTTCATCCCCATCAAGGACATTCCCGAGATGATGAAGAAATCCATACTGGCGATCGAAGACAAGCGCTTCTACGACCACAACGGCATCGACTGGGTGCGCGCGCTGGGCGCGGCCAAGGCCAATCTGGGCGGAGCCATGAGTCAGGGCGGCTCCACCATCACCATGCAGGTGGCGCGTAACTTCTTCCTCACACGGGAAAAATTCTATGGCCGCAAACTCAATGAAGTCATGCTGGCCTTCAAAATCGAGGCAGCCCTGAACAAGGACCAGATCCTCGAGCTGTATATGAACCAGATCTATCTGGGCCAGCGCTCGTTCGGCTTCGGCAGCGCGGCGCAGACCTACTTCGGCAAATCGCTGAAAGACCTGAACATTGCCGAAATGGCCATGCTGGCCGGCCTGCCCAAGAATCCTGCGCGCCACAATCCGGCCGTCAACCCCAAGCGCGCCAAACAGCGCCAGCAGGTCGTCCTGCGCGCCATGCGCGACGTCAACTACATCACCGAAGAGCAGTACCAGAAGGCGCTGCATACCACGCTGCACGTCAGCCATCGTGGCCAGGAATTCGAGACCCATGCCGAATACGTGGCCGAACTGGCACGTCAGGTGGTGTATGCCCAGTTCAAGGAAGACTCCTACACCAAGGGCATCAGCGTCTACACCACCATCCTCAAGGCGGACCAGATTGCCGCTTACGAATCAGTGCGCCGCAATGTGCTGAACTATGACCAGCGTCACGGCTACCGCGGGCCGGAAGCCTTTATCAATCTGCCGGCCAATGCCGAGGAACGCGATGACGCCATCGAGGAAGCGCTGCAGCGCCGCCCGAGCAGCGACCGCCTGATTCCGGCCGTGGTGCTGGACGCCAGCCCGAAAGCCGTCAAGGTGCAGAATCCGTCCGGCGACGAAATCACCGTCACCGGTGATGGCCTGCGGCTGGTGACCAGTGCCCTGAGCGACAAGGCCAGGGACAGCGTACGCCTGCGTCCCGGTGCTGTAGTGCGCATCATGCAGGAAAAGAATAGCTGGAGCATCACCCAGGTGCCGCAGGTGGCGGCCGCGTTTGTGTCCATCGATTCGGTCACGGGCGGCTACCACGCCATGGTAGGCGGCTTCGATTACAACCTTCAGAAGTTCAACCACGTCACGCAGGCATGGCGCCAGCCCGGCTCCTCCATCAAGCCTTTCGTATATTCGGCGGCACTGGAGAAAGGCTTTAATCCATCCACCATCATCAACGATTCGCCGCTCGATCTGACGGGCGCCGAAACGGGCAACGAAGCCTGGAGCCCGAAGAACGATGATGGCAAGTTCGATGGCCCGATTACCATGCGTACCGCGCTGGCCGAATCCAAGAACGTGGCATCGGTGCGCATCCTGCGCTCGATCACCGTGCCATTTACCCACCACTACCTGGGCAAGTTCGGCTTCGATCTGGCCAAGCATCCGAAGAATCTGACGCTGGCACTGGGCACCGGCTCCGTCACGCCGGCCCAGCTGGTGGGTGCCTATTCCGTGTTCGCCAATGGCGGCTACACGGTCGAGCCGTATTTCATCGCCAAAATCGTCGATGGTAATGGCAAGGTAATCTCCGAAACCAAACCGCGCACCACCCTGCCCGACGAAGCCCGCGTAATCGATCCGCGCAATGCCTATGTGACCGATAGCCTGTTGCGTCAGGTGACGCGCACCGGCACGGGGGCTGCCGTGGCCAAGCTGGGCCGCCCTGATCTGGCCGGCAAAACCGGTACTTCCAGCGATGCCGTCGATGGCTGGTTTGCCGGTTACGGCGGCGGCATCGTGGCCGTTTCGTGGATGGGTTACGACGATTCCAAATCGCTGGGCGGCAAGGAGTTCGGTTCCAGCGTGGCGCTGCCGATCTGGATAGACTACATGAAGGTGGCGCTGCAAAACCGTCCGGCGCAGGAGCGTCCGACCCCGGCCGGCCTCACCCAGGTCAATGGCGAATGGCTGTACGACGAGTTCATGGGCGACGCCGCACGCCACTCGCTCGATATGGAAGATTATGTGCCGCCCGGTGGCGAGAACGTGACCCCTACACCACCGGCTACGCCGGCCACCAACCAGTAGTTCCGCAGCCGGTCTGCGCGCTTAGGCGCGCAGATAGCCGCGCATCATGCGCACCGCGCTATCGGCAAACTGGTCCGGCGTGATCTCGGCCGCGCGGTACTTCCAGCGCTTCACATACCAGTCCTGAAACATCGCCATGATGTGCGAAGCCAGCAGCTCGGGGCTGCCTTGCGGCCGGTGCGGCAGTTCGCTGATGATGCCGGCGAACAGGCTCTGCACATACAGTTCCGATTCCTTGGCAGTGGCACGCTGGGCCGTCTGCAGTACGCGCGAATCCATGAAGACGAAATAGAACCACGGCTGCAGGATTTCGGACACGAAGATCGAGGCCCGCACCAGCGCTTCCAGCCGCTCCAGCGGATCGCTCAGATCATCAAACATGCGCGGCACTTCATGGGTGGCATGGCGCACCACATCTTCTATCATTTCTGCCAGCTGGTCCTTGCTGCTGATGTAGCCGTACAGCCCGCCCATGGACAGCCCTGTCTCGCGGCACAGGTCGCGCAGATTCATGGTGCGGAAGCCCACCTCGTTGGCCAGCCTGAAGGTGGCACGGAAGATTTTCTCGATGTTTTCCAGCGCCGGTTTGCGCCGCTTCACAGTAATCCGCTCGGCATTGTGGTCCAGCAGATAGGCCCAGATGTTGTCGCCATCGAGTGGCGTCATGGCCTGAAATTGTTGCAGGTCGAAATGGGCTGGCAAAGTCGTCTCGCTATCTCTCGCTCGAAGCGCTGTGGTTTTTTTGCGTTGATTATAGCGCAGCCTTAATGCGGCCATCAGCAGCTATGCAGATTGGCTCCCCAGGCCTAGATTGCGGTCTGCACAGTCATTGAGCTGGTGCTACATTTTCCTCACCGGCAGCGCGCCGGACCATAAAAAATCCACGGAGACCATCATGAGACAACGCATCTGCCAGCTACTGGCATTCTGTCTGCTCGCCTGCAGCCTGATCAGCAGTCCCGCCCGCGCCGCCGGTTACACCCAGACCCGCTACCCCATCGTACTGGTGCACGGCCTGTTCGGCTTCGACAATATCGGCCCGGTCGATTACTTCTATGGCATCGCCTCGGCGCTGCGCAGCGGCGGTGCACAGGTCTACATTACCCAGGTTTCGGCCGCCAACAGCACCGAAGTACGGGGCGAACAATTGCTCACGCAAGTGCGCCAGATCCTCGCCGCTACCGGCGCCAGCAAGGTCAACCTGATCGGCCATAGTCATGGTGGCCCGACTTCGCGCTACGTGGCTTCGGTGCGGCCCGATCTGGTGGCATCCGTCACCAGCATCGGCGGCGTCAATAAAGGTTCGCGCGTGGCCGATGTGCTGATCGGCGCCGTACCCGACGTGACCTACGGCGTAGCCAATGCCGTCTCCGGCTTTATCAGCTTCCTGTCCGGCAATCCCACCCTGCCGCAGAATGCGCGCGCCGCCGCCACTTCGCTCAGCACGGCCGGCACGCTGGCATTCAACCAGCGCCACCCGCAAGGTGTGCCCGTCAGCGCCTGCGGCGAAGGTGATTATCAGGTCAACGGCGTGTACTACTTCTCGTGGAGCGGCGCCCGGCCCTACACCAATCTGCTCGACGTCAGCGACCCCGTGCTGGCCCTGACGGCGCTGGCCTTCAACGGCGCCAAGAACGATGGTCTGGTCAGCAGCTGTTCCAGCCATCTGGGCCGGGTGATCCGCGACGACTATGCGCTCAACCATCTGGACGAAGTCAACCAGATGGTCGGCATCAGCAATCTGTTCGAGACCAATCCCGTCACCCTGTTCCGCCAGCAGGCCAACCGCCTGCAGGGCATGGGGCTGTAAGGATTGTCTATGACACCGAAGGCAAGCAAGCCCGGGCTGCTGGTGCTGGTGGCGCTGATCGGCTCGGCCATCTACGCCGGCTGGCGCCAGCCTGCGGCGCCAGCGCCTCGCGCCCCCGCCGCGGCGCCCGACTACTTCGCCTTTGTTCCCTCCATGCTGGGTACCCGGCCCGACGGCCAGCTGACCCAGCTGGGGGCGGACCAGCTGGTGCTGACGCCCGAACTGGTCTACCTGTTCGACTACTATCTGGCCGCGCTGGGCGAAAAGCCGCTGGCCGCCATTCGCGGCGAAATCCGCCATGAACTGGAACGCCGCCTGCACGGCAAGGCGGTGCAGGAAGCCCAGCGACTGCTCGATATCTACATGGACTACAAGCAGGCCTTGGCCGGCGTGGAAGCGCAGCTGGCCGCCAGCCAGCCCCGCGCCAGCGACCCCGTAAAGGCAGCGCGCCTGCGGCTGCAAGCCTTGCGCCAGACCCGTGCAGCCTATTTCAGTCCGGCAGAAAGCACGGCCCTGTTCGGCGCCAGCGATGCCTACGATGAAGATGCCATCGCCCGCATGGCGATCAGCAGCGACCGCCAACTGAGCGAAGCAGAGAAACAGCAGCGCTGGCTGGCGCTTGATGCGGCGCTCACGCCGGAGCAGCGCAACGAACGGGCAGCCCCCGGCCGCGTTCTGGCACTGGAGCAGGCCGTGGCACTGGCACGCCAGCGCGGCACCGACGAAAACGAAATCTATCGCCTGCGGGCCAGCACATTTACGCCGGCTGCGGCCGACCGGCTGGCCGAGCTGGATAAGGAGGAAGCCGAATGGCAGCGCCGCATCAGCAGCTATCAGGCACGCCGCCGCGCGCTGCAGGAACGCGCAGGCAGTAGTGCCGACGCCTTGCAGCAATTGCGCGATGCCAGTTTCAGTGCGGCCGAGCAGCTCAGGCTGGGCGCTTACGAACAATAGGCCGCCCGCCAGCGCAGCATCCGTCCCCGGCCACTTGCGCCTCAGGCCGAACAGACCTGATTGCGGCCGCGGCGCTTGGCTTCATACATGGCGCGATCACCGGCCGCCATCAGCGCGGGCAGCTCGTAGCCCGCTGCCGCCGATGCCACGACGCCTATGCTGACTGTATAAGCCACGGACGCACCTTCGCATTGCACCGCTTCATCCGCAATGCGGGCGCGCAGGCGTTCGGCCAGCCGTAGCGCAGCAGCGGGATCGACACCGTCCAGCACCAGCACGAATTCCTCGCCGCCGATGCGGGCCAGCACATCCATCGGCCGCAATTCCTGCCGCAGCAAACGGGTCAGGCAGCGCAGCACTTCATCGCCGGCCGCATGGCCGAAGCTGTCGTTAATCTGTTTAAAGTGGTCGACATCGATCATCAGTACAGCTAGATCGCGCCGCGCCCGCTGCAGACGCAAGGCCAGCCGCCCGCCCTGATCTTCCAGCCCGGCACGATTCAGTGCGCCCGTCAAGGCATCGATGCTGGACAGCTGGCGCAAACGCTCGGCATAACGCCACATCACCATCAGGATCAGACCGAAGCTGGTGCAGACCTGACCCAGCGGCACCGTCAGCATGGTAATGCCCAGCACCGTCGAACTGGATAGATCGACCGGCCCTTCCTGCATCAGCAGGTGCATGCCGCGCACCACCAGCGCGGTGCCCAGCAAGCCAAAACCCGTCACGGCGATAGGCACGCCGCGCTCGCTCGAATAGCGCCCCGCGGCATAACCGCACATCCAGTTCAGTACGCCGAAATAGAAGCCGCTAAAGGCAATGCGGCCACGTACGCTAGGTTCGATCAGAGTGAAATAGCCGCTGACCAGCATAGCGATCAGGGTAATCAGCACGATCTGGCCGGTGGCCAAAGTGTCGCCACAGTGCACGCGCACACCGCGCAGCACCAGAGCGATGCCCAGCGCGATCAGGCTGTAGCCCACCAGTGCGCACAGCAGTGGTGGCACGCCTTCCAGATTGGTCAGCGCCAGTCCGGCAGAAATCACCAGATTACCGGTGGCCCACCAGCGCATTTCGGGCGGACTGTCGCGGTAACAGGCCGATGCCACCAGAAGTGCCGTTGTCAGCACAGTGGTGCAAACCTGAACCAGTAACAACGTCTCGAAGCTAAGCACGACGGCTCCCGTCCTGATGATATTTCAATGTAACTCAGGGCATCTGCAGTGGCAACTGGAAGTGTTCTGGACAAACAAAAATAGCTGCCGGAGCAGCTATTTTTGTAACAGTTACTAGTCAGCCCACTACCAGCCGGCTTACTGTTTGCGACGGCGGCGGGCGATGCCACCCACCAGTGCCAGCCCGGCCAGCATCATTGCATAAGTTTCTGGCTCAGGTACCGGTGCGGCCACATAGCCCTTGAACGGCTCCCAGCCCACTTCCACTGCCGAGCTGATCGACTTGGCAACGATGCTGCCTTCCAGGTGGCCCGTGCCCGTCAGATTTGCGTTGTTGGCCAGAATCGAACCCCAGGTGAAGGTCGAAATCTGCACGCCGGTCGCGCCGTTCAGATTGAACAGCACGTTGTTACGCAGGGCTTCCAGCTGACCATCCTGACCGCCGCCGAAAGTTACCGTACCCGTGCCGGTAACGTTGATCAGCACGATAGCGTCTTTCGCTACATTGCTCAGATTCAGATTGGTCAGGTTGTTGGTGTTCAGGTTGAACACTTCCACGCCCGACTTGCCATTACCAACCAGCGAGATGCCGCCGTTGACGAAGTTGACTGCGGTGCCGTTGCTGGCCTGTTTGCTCAGGGTATTGGACAGCGCCGTCAGGCTGGTCTTGGTGGCAGCGAAGTCCGTTACCTTGCTGATGTCCGTCTTGGTCAGATCGTGATATTTCGAGGAGGTATTGCTACCGCCATACACGCCTTTGCCGTTGAGGGTTTTGTTGTAGCTGGTGATAGGACCGTAACCTACCGTGGTATCCACGTTGGTTTTAGGTGGCGCATAGATGTCGCCGCCGGTCAGGCTGACGTTGCCGCCTACCACCAGACTTGGGCCGGTGCTGCCGTACGGAGCACGATAGCCGATGGAAGTGCCCGACGCGGTGAAGTCGCCACCGACGGCCAGACGGCCTTCGATGTCCGTCACTTTGCTGACGTTGCCGTAAATGTAAGCACTGTAGTTACTGGCTGCACCGAGGTTAAAACTAGGTACAGCGGCCTGGGCCGTACCGATTGCTGCAATGCTCAACACCAGGGGCAAAACACGTTTGATCAGATTTGAAGTGTTCATGGTATGTAATTGGTATATGTTGATGGAAAAGTAAGCAAAACGGGTAAAACCTGACTGCATGGGAAGAATTATATCCTCAAAACAATAGAAATAACCATCCTGACAATGAAAATTATTTTGTTTTAACTACCAGTTTCATACCAATCCACAAAATCGCCACGCCACTTGACTATGCGGTAAAGTAGCAAGCATTACCATCTGCCCTCTGTACCATGGCCTATCCCATCGAAAACAAGCTTGTCATCGGAATCGCTTCCAGCGCCCTGTTCGACCTCAGCGCGTCGCATAAAATTTTTCTGGAAGAAGGTGAAGAAAGTTACCGAAAGTATCAAGAAGCCCAGCACGACGTGGTACTGGACAAGGGCGTCGCCTTTCCTTTCATCCGCCGCTTCCTCAGTATTAACCAGCATTTCGCCGGCGAAGCGCCGGTCGAAGTGGTGCTGCTTTCGCGCAATTCGCCGGAAACCGGCCTGCGCGTGATGAATTCCATCGCCCATTACGGGCTGGACATTTCGCGCGCCTGTTTTGTGACCGGCAATTCCCCCTACACCTATCTGCCCGCCTTCAATACCTCGCTATTTCTCACGGCGCACGAGGAAGATGTGCGCAATGCGCTGGCGGCCAACTTCCCGGCCGGGCTGGTGCTGCCATCACGCATCGAAGACGATGACAGCGACAACGAGTTACGCGTGGCCTTTGACTTTGACGGTGTGATTGCCGACGACGAATCCGAAACCGTATTCAAGCGCAATAACAATGTGGATGAGTTCCATGCCCACGAGCGCGAACGGGTCGCTGTGCCGCACCAGCCGGGCCCGCTGGCCGCTCTGTTCCAGAAACTGTCGCACATGCAGCGTCTGGAAGAGCAAGCCCAGCAGCGCGATCCGTCCTACCGCAAGATCCTGCGCATCGCCATCATCACGGCACGCAGCGCGCCCGCCCACGAACGTGTGGTAACGACGCTGAAAAGCTGGGGTGTCTCGGCCAATGAAACCTTTTTCCTGGGCGGGATGGAGAAAGCCCGCGTGCTGGGCATACTCAAGCCGCACATCTTCTTTGACGACCAGTTAAGCCACCTGAAGTCGGCCGGTGGCAACATCCCTATGGTGCATGTACCGTTTGGTGTGGCCAACCGGCCAAGCCCACCATAACCAGCTGGCGGGGCTTGGTCTATAATGCTGGCAGCGGCATCGCCACTCTGGCGATGCGCCTTAACAGTGAAGCTGCGTTGTGTCTCTGGTCTTAAAAAATTCCATCCCCAAACCCGGCAACCGTTACGCCCTGCCTGCACTGCATGGCTCGTCGGACGCCTACGCACTGGCGCAAACTGCGCTAGCACTCAAAGCCCAAGGCCAGATGCTGGCCGTGATCGTGGCCAGCGCCAGCGACGGCCAGCGCCTGCTGGCGGAAATTCCGTGGTTCGGCGGCGACCAGCTGCGCTGCCATTTGCTGCCGGACTGGGAGACCCTGCCTTACGACGCCTTCTCGCCCCATCAGGATCTGGTGTCCGAACGTCTGGCCACGCTGCATGAAATCTCCAGCGGCCAGTGCGATGTGATGCTGGTGCCGGTCACCACGGCGCTGGTGCGCATGGCGCCGCCGTCCTTCCTCGCGGCCTACACCTTCTTCTTCAAGAAAGGCGAATCGCTGGACGAAGCGCGCCTGAAGACCCAGCTCACGCTGGCCGGTTACGCCCACGTGACGCAGGTGATGTCGCCCGGCGAGTACTCGGTGCGCGGCGGTCTGATCGACCTGTTCCCCATGGGTTCGGCCCTGCCCTACCGGCTGGACCTGTTCGGCGACACCATAGAAACCATACGCACCTTCGATGCCGACACCCAGCGTTCGCTGTATCCGGTGCAGGAAGTACGGCTGCTGCCGGGGCGCGAATTCCCCATGGACGAAGCGGCCCGCACCACCTTCCGCAGCCGCTGGCGCGAGCAGTTCGAAGGCGATCCTTCGCGCTCGGTGGTGTACAAGGACATCAGTTCGGGTATCGCATCGGCCGGTATCGAATACTATCTGCCGCTGTTCTTCGAGCAGACTGCCACCCTGTTCGACTATCTGCCGCAAGGCGCGACGCTGGCACTGGTGGGCGATATCAATGCCGCCATTCTGCGCTTCTGGACCGATACCAGTTCGCGCTACCGCTTCCTGAAAGCCGACCGCGAACGCCCTATCCTGCCACCGGAATCGCTATTCCTGTCGGACGAACAGTTCTTCGTGCTGGCCAAGCCGTATGGCCGCCTCGTCATCAGCCGCGAGGCCGATGCGGGCGCCTCCGAACTGTCGGCGCCCGTGCCGAATATCGCCGTCAACCGCCACAGCGACGATCCGCTCACCAATCTGCGCGCCTATCTGCTGCAGGCTGGCCGCCGCGTGATGATTTGCGCCGAGTCCAACGGACGGCGCGAAACGCTGCAGCAGTACTTCAACGAATACGATCTGACGCTGACGCCAGCCGAGGGCTACGAAGGCTTCATCACTTCCAGCGCCAAACTGATGCTGGGCGTAGCACCGCTGCACGCGGGCTTCGAGCTGTCCACCCCGGACGAGCACCTGATCTTCATCACCGAGACGGAACTGTATGCCGGCTCCGGTCGCCGCGTGGGCAAGAAGAAGCAGGAAGGCGTCACGCAGGTGGAATCCATGGTGCGCGATCTGTCGGAACTGAAGATCGGCGATCCGGTAGTGCACATCAACCATGGCATCGGCCGCTACATGGGCCTGACCAGCATGGATCTGGGCGAAGGCGAAACCGAGTTCCTGCATCTGGAATATGCCAAGGACACCAAGCTGTATGTGCCGGTCTCCCAGCTGCACGTGATTTCGCGCTATTCGGGCGCCTCGCCGGACGACGCACCGCTGCACTCGCTCGGTTCCGGCCAGTGGGAAAAAGCCAAGCGCAAAGCGGCCGAACAGGTACGCGATACGGCGGCCGAACTGCTTAATCTGTATGCCCGCCGCGCGCTGCGTCAGGGCCATGCCTTCGAATACTCGGCGCATGATTACGAACGCTTCGCCGACAGCTTCGGCTTCGATGAAACGCCGGACCAGCAGGAAGCCATCAACAATGTGATGCGCGATATGACTTCCGGCAAACCGATGGACCGCCTGGTCTGCGGTGACGTAGGCTTCGGCAAAACGGAAGTGGCACTGCGCGCTGCCTTCATTGCTGTAATGGGTGGCAAACAGGTGGCCATCCTTGCACCGACCACGCTGCTGGCCGAGCAGCATGCCCAGACCTTTGCCGACCGCTTTGCCGACTGGCCCGTGAAGATCGCCGAGATGTCGCGCTTCCGCACCGGCAAGGAGATCAGTCAGGCCATCAAGGGCATGGCCGACGGCACGCTCGATATCGTCATCGGCACCCACAAGCTGCTGTCGGACGACGTAAAATTTACCCGCCTCGGTCTGGTGATCATCGACGAAGAACACCGTTTCGGTGTGCGCCAGAAGGAGGCCCTGAAGTCGCTGCGCGCCGAAGTGGACGTGCTGACGCTGACGGCGACGCCGATACCGCGTACGCTGGGCATGGCGCTGGAAGGCCTGCGCGACTTCTCCGTGATCGCTACTGCACCGCAGAAGCGCCTCGCCATCAAGACCTTTGTACGCAGCGAAGGCGAATCGATCATCCGTGAAGCCTGCCTGCGTGAACTCAAGCGCGGCGGTCAGGTGTACTTCCTGCACAATGAAGTCGAGACCATCCAGAACCGTCTGGCCATGCTGACCGAACTGCTGCCCGAGGCGCGCATCGCCGTGGCGCACGGCCAGATGCATGAACGCGATCTGGAAAAAGTCATGCGCGACTTCGTGGCACAGCGCTACAACATCCTGCTGTGTACTACGATTATCGAAACCGGTATCGACGTCCCCACCGCCAACACCATCATCATGCACCGCGCCGACAAATTCGGTCTGGCGCAGCTGCACCAGTTGCGCGGACGCGTAGGCCGTTCGCACCATCAGGCCTATGCCTATCTGCTGGTGAACGATGTGGGCGCACTGAGCAAACAGTCGCAGCGCCGCCTTGACGCCATCCAGCAGATGGAAGAACTGGGTAGCGGCTTCTATCTGGCCATGCACGATCTGGAAATCCGTGGCGCTGGCGAAGTGCTCGGCGATAACCAGTCCGGCGAAATGACGGAAGTGGGCTTCCAGCTGTATTCGGACATGCTCAACGAAGCCGTGCGCGCGCTCAAGGCGGGCAAGGAACCGGATCTGGCGGCCCCGCTTTCCACCACCACCGAAATCAATCTGCACGTGCCTGCCCTGCTACCCGCAGACTTCTGCGGCGACGTGCACGAACGCCTGTCCATCTACAAGCGTATGGCCAACTGCAATGCCCAAGACAAAATCGACGACATGCAGGAAGAACTGATCGACCGCTTCGGCAAACTGCCCGATGCCGTCAAGGCCCTGATCGAAACTCACCGTCTGCGCATCGCTGCCAAGACTGTCGGCATCATCAAGATCGATGCCCACACCGAAGCGGCCAATCTGCAGTTCATGGCCAAGCCGCCCATCGATCCGATGCGCATCATTGAACTGATACAGAAAAACCGCCAGATCAAACTGAACGGACAGGACAAGCTGAAAATCACTGCGGCCATGCCGGATCTGGCCACGCGCGTGGCCCAGATCAAGGGCGCCATCAAACAGCTGACCAGCTAGTCCAAGGCTCACACTCTCTCTTTATGAACACGGAAAACAACATGACGAATCTGGTGCTGCAAGGTCTGGGCGACTGCAAAGCGCAACTGCAACAGCTGGCGGCACTGGCCGGTGTTAGCGGCACGGCTAGCAGCCGCTGGCTGAGCGACACTGCGCTGCGCTGCGAAGGCGTGGCACTGGATGAGGCGCAGCGCCGGAATCTGGCCGCTGCGGCACTGGCAGCCAGGGTGGATATTACTTACGACGCGGACCAGCGCAAAATGAGCGACTTCAAACTGGTCGCCATGGACATGGATTCCACCCTGATCACCATCGAGTGCATCGATGAAATCGCCGATATGCAGGGGCTGAAGGCGGAAGTATCGGAGATCACCGAAGCTGCCATGCGCGGCGAACTGGATTTCTCTGCCAGCCTGAAACGCCGCGTGGCCCTGCTCAAAGGTCTGGAAGCAACGGCACTGGAACGCGTGTACGAAGAACGCCTGCAACTGTCACTGGGTGCAGAAACCATGCTCAAGGCCGTACAACAGGCCGGTCTGAAAACCCTGCTGGTATCGGGCGGCTTCACCTTTTTCACCGCGCGCCTGAAACAGCGTCTGGGGCTGGACTATACCCACGCCAATGAACTGGAAATCGTTGACGGCCGCCTGACCGGTAACGTCATCGGCGGCATCGTCGATGCGGAAGAGAAGAAACGCACAGTGGAACGCGTGTGCGCCGAACTGGGCATCAGCCCGAGTCAGGCCATCGTCATGGGCGACGGCGCCAACGATCTGAAGATGATGAGCATTTCCGGCATGTCGGTAGCGTTCCGTGCCAAGCCGGTGGTGCGCGAGCAGGCCAGCGTGGCGCTCAACTTCGTCGGCCTGGACGGCATCCTGCCTTTGCTGGCCTGATCAGGCGCCGGCTGTGCTGCTAACGCTGCGCCTTGCGCAGCAGTTCCAGCAAGCCGTCCGACGCATCTTCGATATAGTCGAGTACCAGATCGAAACCACGCCCGCCGCCGTAGTAAGGATCGGGCACTTCCAGCGCGCCGCTACGGCTGGCGTGCTGCATGAACAGCCCCAGTTTATGGCGGTACTCGGGCGGACAGGCCGCTTCCAGCAGACTCAGATTGTGCTGGTCCATCGCCAGCACATGATCGAACACTTCGAAATCGCTAGCCTTCACCTTGCGCGAACGCTGGCTCGATAGATCGTAGCCACGTTTAAGCGCGAACTCCATCGAACGGGCATCGGGCTGCTCACCAACATGGTAGCCATGGGTGCCGGCCGAATCGATCTCCACCCAGTCAGCCATGCCCGCTGCTTCCACGCGCTGGCGGAATACGCCTTCTGCCGTAGGCGAACGGCAGATATTCCCCATGCAGACAAACAGCACCGCTACTTTGCCGGTCATCGCCATATCCCTCACAGCAAAGCCTGAAGCGCCGCTACCAGTTGCGCGCATTCCTCGTCCGTGCCGATGGAAATGCGCAGGAACTGGTCGATGCGGGCCTGCTTGAAGTGGCGCACGAGGATGGCGCGCTCGCGCAGCCCGGCTGCCAGCGTGGCCGCGTCGTGCGATGGATGACGCGCAAAGATGAAGTTCGCCTTGGATGGCAGTACCTCGAAGCCCAGCGCCTGCATCTGCTGCGTCAGCCATGCGCGGCTGGCGATGATGGCTTCCGACGTCTGCCGCGTGTAAGCCACATCCTGTAGCGCAGCCACAGCGCCGGCCTGCGCCACCTGCCCCAGCGGATAGCAGTTGAAGCTGTTCTTGACCCGTTCCAGTCCGGCGATCAGATCGGCATGGCCGAGCGCAAAGCCGACCCGCAGACCGGCCAGCGAGCGCGATTTGGACAGCGTCTGGACCACCAGCAGGTTCTCGTAACGGCCCACCAGCGCAGCGGCGCTTTCGCCGCCAAAGTCCACGTAGGCCTCGTCGATGACCACCACCTGATCGGGGTGGGCCTGCAGCAGCGCTTCGATCTGCGCCAGCGGCAGCGCGATGCCGGTTGGGGCATTCGGGTTGGCGATGATGATGGCGCCGCACGGTTGCTGGTAGTCGGCGATATCGATTTCGAACTGCGCGTTGAGCGGCACCTGCACATTGCGGATGCCGTACAGGCTGCAATAGGTCGGATAGAAGCTGTAGCTGATATCGGGGCTCAGCAGCGGCAGCTCGTGCTTGAGCAGCGCGTGGAAGGTATGAGCCAGCACTTCGTCCGAGCTATTGCCCACGAATACCTGCTCGCGGCGCAGGCCGAAGTGGGCGGCCAGCGTATCCTTGAGAACAGCATTCGACGGGTCGGAATACTTGCGCAACTGTTCGCCTGCTGCCGCCTGCATGGCAGCGATGGCCAGCGGCGAAGGCGGATACGGATTCTCGTTGGTATTCAGCTTGATCAGGCCCGGCATCTGCACCTGTTCGCCCGGCGTGTATGGTGTCAGCGCGTGTACGACATCGCTCCAGTAGCGGCTCATTGCAGCACCTCCAGCGCGTGTTCGATATCGGCAATCAGGTCGTGCACATCTTCCAGACCTACATTGAAGCGCACCAGCTGGCCCTTGTTCGGCCAGTCCTTGCGCATGCTCTGTATGCGGTAAGGCATGACCAGACTGTTGGCGCCACCCCAGCTATAACCGATCTTGAATAGTTGCAGCGCGTCGATGAAGCGGTCGGTCTGCGCTTCCGTGTACTGTTCGTCAAAGATCACGGAGAACAGGCCACCTGCGCCCGTGAAGTCGCGCTTCCAGAATTCGTGGCCGGGGCAATCGGTAAAGGCTGGGTGCAGCACCTTGGAGATTTCAGGGCGAGCCTGCAGCCATGCGGCCAGTTTGCGCGCTGCTGCGTCATGCGCTTCGAAGCGCAGACGCATGGTAGGCAGGCCGCGCGAAACGAGGAAGGCATCGTCCGCGCCTACGCCCATGCCGAGGCGCATGTGGGCACCGGCGATCTTGTCGTGCAGCGCACGGTCGCGCGTGATGACAGCGCCCATCAGCACATCCGAGCCGCCAGACTGGTATTTGGTCAGTGCCTGCATGATGATGTCCACACCCAGATCGAAGCCGCGCAGCGCCAGACCGGCCGACCAGGTGTTATCCAGCGCCACCACCACGCCGCGTTCGTGCGCTGCCTTGCAGATGGCTGGCAGGTCCGGTACTTCCATCGAGACGGAGCCCGGCGCTTCGGTCCAGATCAATCGGGTATTCGGCTGTATCAGCTCGGCGATGCCGGCGCCGATCAGCGGATCGTAGTAGCGCGCCGTGATGCCGTAATCGGCCGACAGCCAGCGCCCCAGTTCGCGGTTCGGGTTGTAGACGTTATCGGGCAGCAGCACGTCGTCGCCGCTGCGCAGCAGCCCCAGATCGACCATGGCAATCGCCGCCAGACCGCTAGGTGCCAGCAGGCAGTAGTCGCCACCTTCGATTTCGGCCAGCCGCGCTTCCAGCGTGAAGGTGGTCGGCGTGCCATGCAGGCCGTAGGTATAGGCGTTCTTGTCCTTCCATTCGCCCGAGCGCATGGCAGCCACGTTCTTGAACAGCACGGTGGAAGCGTGATGGATCACGGCCGGGAAAGCGGCAAAGCCTTCCGGTGCACGGTAATCGGGATGCACGATGGCGGTCTGCTGGGATTTTTTAAGTGTCATGATGAGTAAGCTCGGACGAAAAAAAAAGGCGGTCCATGTCTGGTCCGCCTTTATTATAGGTTTGATTCGCTTATTGCGCCTCGCCCCACAGGTCGTGCGCATCGGACGTGGTGATCTTCACGTCGACAAACTGGCCCACTGCCAGCTTCTTGTGCGGCTCGTAAGGTGGCTTGACGTACACCACGCCATCGATTTCCGGCGCATCGGCGCTGGTACGGCCTACGCCACCGGTACGGTTGATCTCGTCGATCAGCACGCGTACGGTCTTGCCGACTTTGGCTTTCAGGCGGTTACGCGAAATTTCTTCCTGCAGCAGCATGACGCGGCCACGGCGCTCTTCGCGCACTTCTTCCGGCACAGGGTTGGCCAGTTCGTTGGCCGTTGCGCCTTCCACTGGCGAGTAGGCGAAGCAGCCCAGACGGTCGATCTGCGCTTCCTTGAGGAAGTCCAGCAGATATTCGAATTCGGCTTCCGTCTCGCCGGGGAAGCCGGCGATGAAGGTGGAGCGGATGGTCAGGTCCGGGTTCATCTTGCGCCATGCCTGAATGCGGTCCAGATTCTTTTCACCGCTGGCAGGACGTTTCATACGCTTCAGCACTTCCGGATGGGCGTGCTGCATAGGGATGTCGAGGTAAGGCAGAATGTGGCCGTCGCCCATCATCGGGATGATCTGGTCCACGTGCGGATACGGGTAGACATAGTGCAGACGTATCCACGCGCCATACGATTTGGCCAGCTCGCCCAGCGCTTCGGTCAGCTGGGTCATGTGGGTCTTGATCGGACGGCCGTTCCAGAAGCCGGTGCGGAACTTGACGTCCACGCCATAGGCCGAGGTGTCCTGCGAAATCACCAGCAGTTCTTTCACGCCCGATTTGAACAGGTTTTCCGCTTCCAGCATCAGGTCCGCAATCGGACGCGAGACCAGATCGCCGCGCATGGACGGGATGATGCAGAAGCTGCAGCGGTGGTTGCAGCCTTCGGAAATTTTCAGGTAGGCATAGTGCTTGGGCGTGAGCTTCACGCCCTGTGCCGGAATCAGGTCAAGGAAAGGCTCGTGCGGCTTGGGCAGGTGCATGTGGACCGAGTCCATCACTTCCGCCAGCGCATGCGGGCCGGTTACGGCCAGCACTTTCGGGTGCACTTTCATGATGATGTCGTCGCCGGACGCATCCTTCTTCGCGCCCAGACAGCCCGTCACGATCACTTTGCCGTTTTCGGCCAGCGCTTCGCCGATCGCATCGAGCGACTCCTGCACGGCTGCGTCGATGAAACCGCAGGTGTTGACGATGACCAGATCGGCACCGTCGTAGGACTTGGCCGTTTCATAGCCTTCCGCGCGCAGCTGGGTCAGAATCTGTTCGGAGTCCACCAGCGCCTTGGGGCAGCCCAGCGAGACAAAACCGACTTTGGGCGCGGCGCCAGTGGTGCTGCCGGAGTCGCTGGCAGGCTTGTTACGGGAGAGAGATTGCGATTGCATGGTAAGTATCGAAAGCAGGTGTCGAAAGCGGGCGTTGAAAACGCGTGAAAATGTCGAGCAATCGAGCATTATACCCCATTCTTCATAGTGCGCCGTGATAGGATGACGCTCCGGCCGCTGCCTCAGAAACGCTGCGGCAACAAAGAATGGAGTGTAGATTTTGTGGCAACGCTAAAAGACGTCGCAGCCCTCGCGGGTGTGGGCATGTCCACCGCCTCGCGCGCGATCAGCGGCGCAGGCCCCGTCTCGGCAGAAGCCATGAAAAAGGTACAGGCCGCCGTCGAGCAGCTGAATTTCCGCCCGTCGTCGATCGGCCGTTCCCTGTCGAGCAAATCGCTGGGTATGATAGGCATCTACACACCGTCCTTCTTCGGCGCCTACTACGGCACCATCCTGCAGCAGACCGATATCGAACTGCGTGCCATCCGCCGCCATGTGGTGGTGGCTACCGGCTGCGGTGAAGGCGACCGGCGCGAAGAAACCATCGAAGCCGTCAACTTCCTGATCGACCGTGATTGCGACGGTATCGTGGTGCTGGCCCATGACCTGCGCGAAGAAGATATGCTGGCCCTGCAGAAGAAGCAGCCGCGCATCGCCTTCCTCAACCGGCGCAATCCCCATGCGCCAGAAACAGGCTTTTGCCCCGACCACTATCGCGGCGGCGAACTGGCAGCGCGGGCACTGGTCGACGCGGGCCATCGCCAGCTCGCCGTCATTTCCGGCCCTGCCTCGGCGTTCGATAACATCGAACGCATCAGCGGTTTTTATGCGGAGCTGGAACGGCACGGCATCACTCGCGCCTATGTGCAGCAGGTGGACGGGGACTTTTCGCGCGATAGCGGTTTTGGCGCTGCTGCGCAGCTGCTGGATCAGGGGCGACAATTCACTGGCATGTTCTGCGCCAACGACGAAATGGCCGTGGGCGCCCTCGCCTGCCTGCACCAGCGCGGCATCGGTGTGCCGCAACAGGTTTCCGTGATCGGCTACGACGATGACTACACGGCCGAATACAGCGTGCCGCCCCTCAGCTCGGTGCACATCCCCATGCAGGAAGTCACCCGCAATGCCGTCCGCTGGCTGCTCAACCTGTGCTACGGCACAGGCCACGAAATCGTGCGCGAATATCCCGTCACCGTCTCCATGCGCGCAACGTTGGCGCAACCAGCGTCATAGGTGTCCACTGCATAAAGGCAAGCAAAAATCATAGGCTCTTATCGCTTCGTCGAACCTTCTAGAAAATCCGTCAACAGATGCTCTGGCGGTCGCTGGTCTGCCAGCGCCTTGTCGTAGCGTAGTTCACTGGTCCACGCCATTCCTGTGATGAGCAGTTCCGCCTTGCCGCGCTGAACCGCCAGTAAATCATAGGACTTGCCATCGACAGTAGCAATATAGTTCACGCTATTGCCGCCTGTTTGAACCACCTCTTTGGCACGCAGAACGCGACCATCAAGCTTGTGGTCGATTCCACTGATCTGTACCAGTGCCTCGTGGTTTTCCTTCGCTCCGAGACGCGTGATCCATACCCGATATCCTTGCTCACCACTAAACGCCATCGTATAACGCGCCACTTCGGGACGTTTGCCCTCCGCGTGCGCAACTGGAACCAGACCGCTAGCAAATAAGAAAAGTAATAGAAGCTTGCGCATAATTTCCTCTTCCGGCAGGTTGAACTATGGGATGACACACCTGGCTATACGCCAGCGTTTTCAGACCGGCGACGTAAGCCTGTGGATGATTATCCGGCAAATATTTCCGTCTAGGAATGTGCGCGATCAAAGACGGATGCAGAACGTGAGCAAATTTATCTGCTCGCGTGAAATGTGGGCTGATGCTAAACGATTACAGGCGCTGCTCGCTGGCGGCGTCGAACAGAGAGATGCGCTGGCTGCGGATAGCAAACGCCATAGGCTGCTCGCCTTCCACCACCAGACCATCCTGCACGATGCCCGCTACCGGCGTGCCCTGCAGATCCAGCCACACTACGCGGTGTGCGCCCATGGCTTCGATCAATGTGACCGTACCTGTGGCCGCACTACTGGCACCATCGCGGTTGCCGATATCGATATCTTCGGGGCGCACGCCGAGCACGCAAGCCTGCCCATCTACGGCCGCCTGTGCATACGGATAGGCCGAGACGTCCAGCGTCAGGTGTTCATTGCGGAACATCACCTGCCCACCTTGCGCCGACAGGCTGCCCTTGAACAGATTCATGCCGGGCGAACCGAGGAAGGTGGCCACAAACAGATTGGCCGGACGGCTGTAGATATTATCCGGCGTGTCGAACTGCTGCACCACGCCGCCCTTCATCACGGCCATGCGCTGCGCCAGCGTCATAGCCTCTACCTGATCGTGCGTCACATAGATCATGGTGGCGCCCAGCTGTTTGTGCAGCTGCTTGAGTTCGCGCCGCAATTCCGTGCGCAGCTTGGCGTCCAGATTCGACAGCGGTTCATCGAACAGCATCACGTCGGCCTCGCGCACTATGGCGCGGCCTATCGCCACGCGCTGGCGCTGGCCACCGGACAGATTGGCCGGCTTGCGCTTCAGCAGCGGCCCCAGTTGCAGCATGTCGGAAGCGCGCGCCACGCGGCGCGCTATCTCCGCCTTGGGAGTGCCGCTGATGCGCAGGCCAAACGACATATTCGCTTCCACATCCATGGTCGGATACAGCGCGTAGGACTGGAACACCAGCGCTATGCCACGGTCTTTGGGATCTGCCCAGGTCATATCCCTGCCGCCGATTTCGATCTGGCCGCCGCTGGTATCAATCAGCCCTGCGATGCTGTGCAGCAGAGTCGATTTGCCGCAGCCCGATGGGCCCAGCAGCACCACGAATTCGCCAGCCTTCACATCCAGATTCAGGGATTCGATCACCGTGTTCCCGCTCAGCGTAATCTTCAGATCCCGTATCGCTACATTCGACATGCTTTATCCTTTAACCGCGCCAGAGGCGATGCCGCGCACGAACCAGCGGCCAGAAATGAAATAGAGAGCCAGCGGCACCAGCGACGTCAGGATGGTGGCGGCCATGTTGACGTTGTACAGACGCTCGCCCGTGGTGGTGTTGATGATGTTATTCAGCTGTACCGTCATCGGCAGATGATCGGTACCGGCAAACACCAGCCCTAACAAAAAGTCGTTCCAGATGCCCGTAACCTGCATGATCACCGCCACCACGATCACCGGCGTGGACATGGGCAGCATCAGTTGCAGGAAGATGCGCCAGAAACCGCCACCATCGATACGCGCGGCCTTGAACAGTTCCACCGGCAGCGCCGCATAGTAGTTACGGAACAGCAGCGTCATCACGGGCATGCCGAAGATGGTGTGGATCAGCACAATGCCGGGCAGCGAGCTATACAGATTCAGCGTGGCCAGCATGCGCACCAGCGGATACACCATCACCTGCACAGGTATAAATGCGCCCATCATCAGGATGGCAAACAGCAGCCCCGCACCACGTGGACGCCAGAACGACAGCGCATAGCCGTTCACTGCACCGATGGCGATGGACAGTATGGTGCTGGGCACGACGATGGCGACGGAATTCCAGAAGCCGCCGCGGATACCGTCGCATTCCAGCCCCGTGCAGGCCGACTGCCACGCCTGCAGCCATGGTTCCAGCGTGGGATGCAGCGGCAACGCGAACAGCGTGCCGAGGCGGATTTCTTCCATCGGTTTAAGCGAGGTTACCAGCATCACATATAGCGGCAGCAGGAAGAACAGGGCCGCCACGATCAGGAAGCCATACACGCCCATGCGGGCGGGAGTCCAGCCCGGCGTGCGGCGCGGTTTCGATACGGCGCTCATGCTGCACCGCCTTTGGCAGCACGGCGGCTACGCACAAAGTACAGCGGCGCGACGATGGCCAGCACGGTCGCCAGCAGCACGATGGAGGCGGCCGAAGCAAGGCCGATATTGGCCCGGCCGAACAGATAATCCATGATGAATTTGGCCGGCACTTCGCTGGCCGTCCCGGGGCCGCCCTGCGTCATGGCCACCACCGCATCGAACACTTTCACCACCATCACGAACAGCAGCACAAAAGCCGTCGACAGCGAGGCGCCCATCATCGGCAGCACGATACTCAGATACACGCGCCAGCGCGGTATGCCGTCGATGCGGGCGGCCTTCCAGATTTCCTCGTCCACCCCGCGCAGGCCGGACAGCATCAGCGCCATCACCAGACCGGAGGCCTGCCATACGGTGGCGATCACGATGGTATAGATCGCCATGTCCTGATCCACAATCCAGTCGAAGCGCGCTTCGGTAAAGCCCAGCTTGTGCAGCACTTCCTGTATGCCCAGTTCGGGATTGAGTATCCATTGCCAGATCAGGCCCGTGGCCACAAACGACATCGCATACGGATACAGGAAGACGGTACGCAAAGCGCCCTCCGCCATCACCTTCTGGTCGATGAACACGGCCAGCAGAAAACCGATCGCCAGACAGGCGATGATGAACAGCACGCCGTAGATGGCGATATTCTGCAGCGACAGCAGCCAGCGCTCGTTATTGAACAGGCGGATGTACTGGGCCGCGCCGACGAAATCACTATTGGGGAAGGTGCGCGAACTGCTGACGGACACGCGCGCCGTCCACAGCATGGTACCCAGATACGCCAGCAGCACTGTGGCCGCCATCGGCAGCAGCGCAAGGTAGGCAGCCAGCGATACCCGCTGGCGCCTGCGCACCACCCTGCCCGGCTGGTTAGCCTTGTTCATTCTGTCTCCTGAGGACGTGTTACGCCCATTTTATGCGGTTGGCCGAGCGAAACTCAATGCCTGGACACTATTTGCTGCGCCGTGCAGCGAGGAACTGCTGCACCAGCTGGGCGCTACGCTTGGGCGTGCGCTGCTGCGTGGTGTAGTCGACATGAACGATGCCGAAGCGGCGCTCGTAGCCGAAAGCCCATTCGAAGTTATCGAGCAGCGACCAGATAAAATAGCCACGCACATCTACCCCGGCTTTGACCGCCTGATCGACAGCGGCCAGATGGCGGTTGAAGAAGCTGATGCGCTGGCTATCGTTGACCTCACCATCGACCACTTTATCGTCCGAAGCCATGCCGTTCTCCGTGATATAGATGGGCGGCAGCTGGGGGTAATCGCGCTTGAAGCCAACCAGCAGATGGCGCAAGCCGTCGGGATAGACTTCCCAGCCCATCTGGGTGCGCTCCACATCGTCCAGCGGCACTTCCGTGTAGCCATGCTGGCCATCGCTGACCACATTGCTGCGGAAATAGTAATTGATGCCGAGGTAATCGACTTTCGCGCCGATGATGGCCAGATCGCCTTCCTGCATCAGGGGCTGGGCGTCGGGCCACAGCTCCCACAGGGCAGCCGGATAGCTTTGCTTGAGCAGCGGATCGAGCACCCACTGATTGTTCTGCACTTCGAACAGCATGGCGGCGCGCTGGTCAGCTTCGCGGTTGCCGGTGGTGGTGGCATGGCCTACATTGACCACGATGCCTGCCTGCGCAGCCGGATCGTTGGCACGCAGATGCGCCATGGCCAGACCATGGCCCAGCAGCAGATGGTGCATGGCCTGCGTGGCCAGCTTCACATCCTGCTTGCCCGGTGCGTGGTGGCCATTGCCATAGCCCAGCCAGGCCGAACACCATGGCTCGTTCAGCGTCGCCCACGCATCGACCAGACCGGCCAGTTCGCGGCTGATCATGTCGGCATATTCGGCAAACCGGTAAGCCGTAGCGCGGTTGGTCCAGCCGCCCTGATCTTCCAGATGCTGGGGCAGATCCCAGTGATACAGGGTGACGAAAGTTTTCATGCCTTGGGCGCGCAGCGCCTGCAGCAGCTTGCGATAGAAGGCGATGCCGGCCTGATTCGGCTGGCCCTCGGCCGTCATCACGCGCGGCCAGGCGATCGACAGACGGTAGGCATCCACCTTGAGCATGTCCAGCAAGGCCACATCCTCTTCCCAGCGGTGGTAATGGTCGCAGGCGACAGCCCCCGTATCCCCGGCCAGCACTTTGCCGGGGGTAGCCGAGAACGTATCCCAGATCGAGGGCACACGGCCATCCGCGTGGATAGCACCTTCGATCTGATAGGCTGCCGTGGCGGCACCCAGCAGGAAATTCTTCTGCCACAGCACCGAATCGGCGGGCGGCAACATACTCTGATCCAGCGCTACGGACACCACAGACACTCCCTATCAAATACTCAGATAACTATTTTGGAATCGTTTCCACTTCAGGTAAGCGATAGTAATGCCTAGGAATTTCTTGTGTCAACGGAAATATCGAGTTTTTGCAATACAGATACGAAAACGGCACGGCCACACAGGTGGACATGCCGTTCTGTCACGAGCGCCGGCCCGAACGGACCGGCGATACCGGATAAAACTTACTTCTTCTCGGTTGGTGCCGTGCCGGGAGCAAACGGGAAAGTACCGAACAGGTTCTTGCTCTGGCTCTGCATCTGCTCCTGCATCTGCACGAACAGGCTCTTGCTCTGGTCGATGTAGTTATTCATCATGCCTTGCATCATAGGGCCCTGCACGTTCATGAACTGGGTCCACATTTCCGGGCTAAAGGCTTTGCCATCGAGGCCGCCCACGGCACTACCGGTGAACTTGCGCTGGATGTCGGTGAAAGCCTGTACGTTCTTTTCCAGATACGAGCCCATCATGCCCTGCATGGCGTGGCCGTAGAAGCGGATGATCTGGGCCAGCACATCGGTCGAGAACATCGGCACGCCGCTGGCCTCTTCTTCCAGAATGATCTGCAGCAGGATGCTGCGGCTCAGGTCTTCATTGGTCTTGGCATCGACAACGGTAAATTGTTCATTGTCCAGCACCAGCTGTTTCACGTCCGTCAGCGTGATATAGGAACTGGTCTGCGTGTCATACAGACGGCGGTTCGGGTATTTTTTAATCAGACGGTCAGCATTTTTTTTCGTACTACTCATCACAAGTCCGTTTATTGCGCCGCAGCGCATACTCCATCAATTCGAAAAAAAGAAGCGAACCCTAGTCCGCTTTCCCAGTTACCTACACCTATTATAGAGGGGAAAAAGCATAAGTTGCACTAACCATCTTAACTATGGGTCTTATTGCAACGCAACGAAGTTGAGTTTTACTCATACTTCTGCCCCTCAACTCCCACTTAATCGGCTTTGGCCTTGACGTAGCGCCCCGGTGCCGCCTCGATAGGCTGATAGCGGGCATTGCCCGGTTTTGCCTTGGCTTTGACGTCTTTACCGCCATGGGTGGCAAGGAAGTCTGCCCACTGTGGCCACCAGCTGCCCGGCACTTCGGTAGCGCCGGCCAGCCATTGCTCGGCATCCTGACGCTTGCTACCGCGCGCCGGTACGGCGTCATTGACCCAGTAGCTGCGCTTGTTCTTGGCTGCCGAATTGATCACGCCGGCGATGTGGCCGGAAGCGCCGAGCACGAAACGGTTGGCCTTGGCCTTGCCCGGATTGAGGATGTTGATCGACTCGAAAGCCGAGGTCCACGGCACGATGTGGTCTTCGCGCGAGCCGTAGATGAACACGGGTGCCTGTATCGCCGTCAGATCGACGGCCTCGCCAGCCACCTTGAGCTTGCCCGTCTTGAGTTTGTTTTCCAGATAGGTGTTACGCAGATACCAGCAGAACATCGGCCCCGGCAGATTGGTGCTGTCCGAATTCCAGTACAGCAGATCGAACGCGGGCGGCTCGTTGCCTTTGAGGTAGTTGGACTGCACATAGTTCCACACCAGATCGTTCGGCCGCAGGCTGGAGAAGGTGCTGGCCAGATCGCGCCCCGGCATCAGGCCGCCGTCACGGAACTGCTGTTCGCGCAGCGCCACCTGGGTTTCATCGACGAACACGCTGAGCACACCCGTGTCGGCAAAGTCGAGGAAGGTGGTCAGCAGGGTCAGGCTGGCAGCCGGATGCTGGTCGCGCGCAGCCAGCACGGCCAGCGCCGTCGAGACCAGCGTACCGCCCACGCAGAAGCCCAGCATGTTGAGCTGCTGCTGGCCGCTGATTTCCTGCGTGACGTTGATGGCTTCGATCACGCCATCCTGCACATAGTCATCCCAGCTGGTGCCGGTCATGCTCTTGTCGGGATTGCGCCACGAAATCAGGAACACGGTATTGCCCTGCTCTACCGCGTAGCGCACCAGCGAGTTTTCCGGCTGCAAGTCCAGAATGTAGAACTTGTTGATACACGGCGGCACCATCAGCAGCGGGCGCTGGTGCACGGTAGGCGTCAGCGGCGCGTACTGGATCAGCTGGAACAGTTCGTTCTCGAACACCACGGAACCGGGCGTGGTCGCCAGATTGCGGCCCACTTCGAAAGCGCTCTCGTCGGACAGGGAAATATGGCCCTTGTTCATATCGGCCAGCATATTCGCCAGGCCCTTGGTCAGGCTTTCGCCCTTGGTTTCGATCAGCTTCTGCTGGGCTTCCGGATTGGTGGCGAGGAAGTTGGCCGGCGACATGGCATCGATGATCTGCTGCACGGCAAAGCGGATTTTCTGCTTCTGCTGCGGCGTAGTCTCCACCGTATCCACCATGGCATTCAGGAATCTGGCATTGAGCAGGTATGATGCTGCATTAAAGGTCGACATGGGATTGCCCTGCCATGCGGGCGAAGTGAAGCGACGGTCCGATACGGATGGCGCTTTACCGGCCAGCACATCCTGCCACAGCTGGCCGAAATCCTGCAGATACTGATTTTTCAGCGTTTCCATGGCTTCCGGCTTTACCGATGCACCCACCTCCTGCATCATGGCGGCCAGTGGATTGGCTTCCGTACTGGGGGCCAGATTAAACCAGGATTGCCATTGTGATGGGTCGCTCATCTGCGACATCCACGCGTTGGCAATAGCTTGAGGGTCGGGCAAATTCATGGTTGATTCCCTAAAAAATTAGTTAAAAATCTTTACCTGGATTGCGTATGCTGATTGTTGCTGTAGCCTGGATTTACGTGGTTGGCCTGATGGCACTGACCGAACCGACCGTGGTTGCGGGAATTGTAACGTTTTTGTTCTACTGCGTGTTGCCACTGAGCACCCTGATCTACATTTCGGGCACAGGCAAACGCAAAGCCAGACGGCGGGCTGAAGAACAGGCAGCGCGCGAAGCGCGCCAGGCGGTAGAGACTACGGAAGCCGGAGCGCACAACCCGGCGCAGGAACCCGCCCGAGACTAAGTCCGAACGGGCCTGTTTCATTTGATCCAAATCAACGAGCCTTGCCGGCCCGTGACGCCATCGCGGCGATAGGAATAGAAGCGCGCGCCATCGCTGGCCGTACACTCATTGCCGCCATACACGGCCTGCACACCGGCCGCACGCAGGCGCAGGCGTGCCAGCGCATAGATATCGGCCAGATACTTATCGTCTTTGCCGGCCACGGGCTGGAAAGCGGCCAGCGTGGCTTCCACGTCGTCACCGGCATGGGCCGCATGGCGCTGGAAGATTTCCCGCACTTCTGCCCCTACTTCGAAGCGGCCAGGCCCGATAGCCGGCCCCATCCACGCCGTGATGCCCAGCGCGCCGTGATCGCGCATGGCGGCCACCGTCTGTTCCAGCACGCCATCGGCCAGACCGCGCCAGCCCGCATGGGCCGCGCCTACCGTCTTGCCCAGCGCATCGCAGAACAGCACGGGCAGACAATCGGCCGTCATGATGATGCAGACTTTGCCGGGCGCCGAGGAAATGCTGGCATCGGCCTGCGGCACCTGTCCTTCGACCACTGTAGCGATATCCACTACGGCCGTACCGTGCACCTGCTCCAGCCAGACCGGCTCGGATGGCAAGGCTGCACCGAGCAGCGCGCGGTTGCGCGCCACCTGTGCAGCGTCGTCGCCCACGTGGGTACCCAGATTCAGCCCGCCCTGCCCTGCGCCATCGTCATACGGCGCCGCACTGACGCCACCGAGACGAGTGGTAGACAGCACGCCAACCCGATTGGGCAGGCCCGGCCAGTCCGGCACCAGCCACTGCGTGCTACCCGTCATCAGACTTGTTCCGGCTCGGCGATGCCGGCCTTGGCGATCAGCTCGGCGAAGTCTTCTGCCAGCGGCACCAGCCATTCGCACTGCTCCCCCGTGGCCGGATGCACCAGACCCAGACGGCGTGCCTGCAGCGCCTGACGGGGGAATACGCTGGCCAGATGCTGCTTGCCATACATGACGTCGCCCACCAGCGAGAAGCCGATCGACATCATGTGCACGCGGATCTGGTGGGTACGGCCCGTCTCCAGACGGCACTGCACCAGACTGACGGGGCGGCGGTCCAGCTCGCCCGAGGCCAGCACCTGATAATGGGTGATGGCCGGTTTGGCCGAGAAGTTGGTCGAAATCGCCATCTTGATGCGGTCTTTAGGGTGGCGCCCCATGGACGCGTCGATGGTGCCGTTCAGGCGCGGCGTACCCCACACCAGCGCAAAGTACTCGCGCTTGACGGTACGGGCGGCCAGCTGGCGCACCAGATCGGTCTGGGCTGGCAGGGTCTTGCCCACCACCATCAGGCCGGAAGTGTCTTTGTCGAGACGGTGCACGATGCCGGCACGGGGCACGCCCGCCAGCTGCGGGCAGTGATGCAGCAGGCCGTTGAGCAGCGTGCCGGACCAGTTGCCATTGCCCGGATGAACCACCAGACCGGCCGGTTTGTTAATGACGATCAGGTGCTCATCTTCATAAACGATGTTCAGCGGAATCGGCTCCGGCTTAAAAGCCTCGTCTTCCGGCGCAGGTTGGGGCAGAATGACGATCTTCTCGTCGCCGTAGACGGTATCCTTGGTGCTTTTGGCCACTTTACCGTCGACCGTGACGTGGCCGTCGGTAATCCACATTTGCAGGCGGCCACGGGAGAATTGCGGCACCAGATGCGAAATGACCTTGTCCAGACGCTGACCACACACTTCCGAAGTGAGGTTCAGTTCTATCGGCGCCAGACCATCCTCGTCATCGCCGAATTCACCATCGTGGTCGAGCAGCAGATCGGTATCGGTTTCAGGGGTGGCGGAAGATTCGGCCAAATTCGGCTTTGGAGTTAATATCACGGTAATCCTATCGGCTATAATTAGCCTCGTAAAACTTTGGTTAAACAGCTTCTTGCAAAACTTATGCAAAAAAAATTATCAGTAGTTGCAGCAACGTTGGTTCTGCTTAGTTTGTCCGGTTGCGGTCTGTTCTCGGAGAAGGCTGACGAGACGAAAGGTTGGAGCGCTACGAAATTATACTCGGAGGCGAACGAAGAGCTGGAAGGTCAGCACTACGAACGTGCAATTCAGTTGTATGAGAAGCTGGAATCGAGCTATCCCTTCGGCACTTACGCCCAGCAGGCGCAAATGCAGATCGCTTATGCCTATTACAAATCGCAGGATCAGGCTCAGGCCCTGGCAGCGGTCGAGCGCTTCATCAAGCTGCACCCGAATCACGCCAATGTCGATTATATGTACTATCTGCGCGGCCTGATCAACTTTAACGACCAGATCGGCTTCCTTAACTTCATTTACGAGCAGGATGCCACCGAACGCGATCCGAAAGCCACGCGTGAAGCGTTTGCCGCGTTCAAACAGCTGGTCGAAAAATTCCCGAACAGCAAGTATACGCCAGATGCGATTGACCGTATGCGTTATCTGGTCAATGCCATGGCTTCCTACGAAGTACACGTGGCGCGCTACTACTACCGCCGTGGCGCCTATCTGGCAGCAGCCAACCGCGCCATGGGCATCATGAACGATTACCGTGATTCGCCGGCCATCGAAGAAGCACTGTTCATCATGATCCGCAGCTACGACAAGCTGGGTATGACGGAACTGCGCGACGATACCACCCGCGTTTTCAAGCTGAACTACCCGACCAGCAAGTTCCTGGATGAAGGTAAAAAAGCGGACCGCCAGTGGTGGCAGTTGTGGAATTAATCGGCTGAATTAGGCAGCATCAGAGAAAACCGGGATCGCCATCCCGGTTTTTTTATGCACTTGCGGGCCGCTTTCGGGCCGGTTTCGCACCGATGACCGGCCCGTTTTACATCTGGTAGCGGGCTTTACAAAGTTTTACTCGGCCACTTTGCGGCGGAATATCCAGTTCGTTTCCGTCGAATCTCTGGCATCAAAGGCGTAGCCGTCGAGGTCGAATTTCTTCAGTTTCTGCGGATCGCGGATATTTTTGATGGCTGCATAGCGCGCCATCAGGCCACGGGCCCGCTTGGCATAGAAGGAGATGATTTTGTACTTGCCGCCTTTCCAGTCTTCGAACTGGGGCGTAATCACCGGCAGTGCAAGTTTTTTCGGCCGCACGGATTTGAAGTATTCGGTGGAAGCCAGATTGACCAGCGTGGTGGCGCCCTGCTCGGCCGCCGTGCGGTTGATCGCTTCGGTAATCGTATCACCCCAGAAAGCGTACAAATCCTTGCCGCGCGGGTTGCTCAGGCTGGTACCCATTTCCAGCCGGTGGGCATGGATCAGGTCCAGCGGGCGCAGCAGGCCATACAGGCCGGACAGGATGCGCACGTGGTTCTGGGTGTAGGCCAGCTGGGCCGGTTTCAGGCTGCGGGCGTCGAGGCCGGCATACACGTCGCCATTGAATGCCATCACCGCCTGACGGCCTTCGCTGGTATCGCGGCTCCAGCTCGCATAGCGTGCCACATTCAGGGCCGAGAGATTGTCGGACAGGTCCATCAGTTCACCCAGCTCCTGTGGCGCCAGTTCGCGCAGGCGCTCGATCAGCTGGACGGAATGGTCGAGGAAGTCGGGCTCAGTATGCAGTTTGGTGGTCGGAGGGGTCTCCAGATCGAGACTTTTGGCAGGCGAAAGCACTATCAGCATAAAATTTCACATCAACATAAATACAAAACAGCAACATGATACCTGTTCCACAGAAAGCCATCCCGCGCATCGTCATCGACACCAATGTCTGCCTCGATCTGTTCGTGTTCCGCGACCCGCGCTGGGGCGCGCTGGTGGCCGCGCTCGAGAGCGGCGCCGTCGAGGCCGTGACCCGTTCCGATTGCCGCGACGAATACCACATCGTGCTGCGCTACCCTCACCTGCCGCTCGATGACAGCAACCGGCCCGAGGCAGCCGCCCGCTTCGACCAGCTCATCAAAGTGGTGGCGCCCGAGACATCACCGCTGCTGCTACCCGTCTGCAAAGACCGCGCCGACCAGAAGTTTCTGGAAATCGCGCGCGATGCCGGCGCCAGCGTGCTGATCACCAAAGACAAGGCGCTGCTCAAGCTGGCCAAGCGCCTGAGCCGGGCCGGCATGTTCAAAGTGCTGGTGCCGGAAGCCTGGACACTGGAAGCGTGCGTGGCGCTGAGCTAGAATCAAACACCGTCCATTATTCCCTAGCCCATGAGCCATCCTGCCGCCGCCCCGATCACGCCTGTTCTGAATAGCCGCCTGCCCGCCGTAGGCACCACCGTATTTAGCCGCATGTCGGCACTGGCCGTGCAGGCCCAGGCCGTCAATCTGGGTCAGGGCTTCCCGGATTTTGCCTGCGAACGCAGCCTGATCCAGGCCGTCAACGAGGCCATGCAGGCCGATTTCAACCAATATCCGATGATGAGCGGCGCGCCTGTGCTGCGTCAGGCCATCGTCGCCAAGATCGCCAGCCTGTACGGCCACCAGTACGATGTGGAGCGCGAAATCACTGTCACGGCAGGTGCCACGCAGGCGCTGACCACGACCATCCTGTGCTGCGTCCATCCGGGCGACGAAGTGATCGTCATCGAACCGACTTACGATAGCTATGTGCCGGCCATTACCCTGTCCGGCGGCGTGCCCGTGCTGGTGCAGATGGAAACGGGTGCCAGTGGCTACAGCGTGCCATGGGCCAAAGTGGCGGCAGCCGTCACACCGCGCACGCGCCTGATCATCATCAACACCCCGCACAACCCGACCGGCAGCGTGCTGCGCGCCAGCGACCTGCAGGCGCTGGCCGACATCGTGCGCGGCACCGACATCCTGCTGCTGTCGGACGAAGTGTATGAACACATGGTGTACGACGGTGCGCGCCACGAGTCCGTGTGCCGCTATGCGGAACTGGCTGCACGTGCCTTCGTCGTTTCCAGCTTTGGCAAGACTTACCACGTCACGGGCTGGAAAGTGGGCTACGTGGCAGCACCTGCCAGCCTGATGGCCGAATTCCGCAAGGTGCACCAGTACAATGTGTTCACAGTGAACACCCCCATGCAGCACGGCATAGCGGCCTATATGGCTGATCCCAGGCCTTATCTGGAGCTGCCGGCGTTCTACCAGCGCAAGCGCGATCTGTTCCGCGCCGGTCTGCAAGGCTCGCGCTTCGAGTTGCTGCCCGCCGACGGAACCTACTTCCAGTGCGTGCGATACGATAGAATCTCCCAGCAGACCGAAGCAGAATTTGCCGAATGGCTGACCACGGAAATCAAGGTAGCAGCGATACCCGTCTCGGCGTTTTACCAGCAGGGCAAGGAATCCGGCATCGTACGCTTCTGCTTTGCCAAACAGGACGAAACACTGACGCTCGCCTTGGAGCGACTGCAAAAAATATAAATCGGGGACCCCGCATCATGAGCGAGACCATGACGGCGGCCGCACCTTCGGTGCTGCGCCGGCTCAACCTATCCAATCAGCGGCTGGAAAAGCTGCTGCATAATCTGCGCAACGAACATCAGGCCGAGAGCGAGCTGCGCGCGATCGCCCTCGAGGTGCTGCAGGCCGTTGAAATCCAGCCAGATATCGCACTGGCCAGCATACTGCTGTGCCAGATCGCCGGTAGCTACGCCGTGCGCCACTGCATAGAAACCGCCATCGTCACCATCATTGCCGCCCGCGGCCTGCAGCTGGACGCAGCGCAGACCCAGACGCTGGCGGCGGCAGCCCTGACCATGAATGTGGGCATGCTGCGCCATAACGAGAGCTTTCAGCACAAGCAGTCCTCGCTGAGCCACGAGGAAATCGCCGTGATCCGGCGCCATCCGGAAGAAAGCGTCAGCCTGCTCAAGCATGCGGGCATCGATGATGACGAGTGGATTTCCTGCGTGCTGCTGCACCATGAGAACGATGATGGTAGCGGCTATCCGGCCGGCGTGGCCAGCCCCGAGGTGACGCGCAATGCCAAGCTGCTCAGCCTGGCCGACCGCTATTGCGCCCAGGTGTCGGCCCGCAACTACCGCCGTTCCATCGTGCCCGATCAGGCGCTGCGCAATCTGCAGCAGGACCGCCAGGCACCAGTCGATCCGGAACTGCTGCAGCTATTCCGGCTGGAGCTGGGCGACTATCCGCCCGGCACACTGGTGCGTCTGCAAAATGGCGAACTGGGGGTGGTCAGCGGCCGGCACGATGGCAGCGGTGGCCAGCCCATCAGCTGCCTGCGTGATGCCGACGGCAGCGCCCTCACCCCGCCCGTGCAGCGCAGCAGCAACGTGGCCGGCTATGCCATCAACGCCGCCCTCAGCGAGGACGACGCGGGCCTGCGCTTCAGCATGAAACAGATCTGGGGCGAACAGGCCAGCCTGTGACGAACTAGCGCGACAGGGCCTCGAGCTTGCGCTCGACAAAGGCTTGCAGCTCGGCCGAGAGGCCGGTCGCTGCACGGGCGCGGCGATAAGCTTCGCGCGCTTCGGCTGGATGATTGTCTGCTTGCAGCGATATGCCCAGCCCCATCCACCAGATGCCGTTCTGCGGCGTCAGCTGCAGCGCATCACGGTAGTGCTGGGCCGCTTCGGCGTGGCGCTGCTCGCGTTGCAGCACGCCGGCCAGGAAGGCATGGTATTCGGGATTGCTGCCGGCATACGGCAAGGTCGTCAGCAGCGTCTGCAACGCCGGGCCGCCTTTTTCCAGCTGCAAGCGCGCCAGTATCATCGCCAGCCCCGGCTGACGCGGATCTATGCCCAGTGCCAGCCGCAACTGGCGCACCGCGTCGTCATTGCGCTTATTCTCCAGCAGCAGGCTGATATAGGTCTGGCGCGCCGCTTCATTGCGCGGATCGATTTCCAGCGCCCGCTCGAAATCCGCCAGCGCAGCATTGACACGGCCTTCCTGCAACGCCACCAGACCGCGCCGGTAGGTGTTCTCGGCCATCAGCCTCGGGCTCAGATTATGGGTGATGGTACCCGCTTCGCCCGTTTCATCACTGCTGCGAACTGGCACCGCAGCCTTGCGCTCGCTGCGTGCTGGCGACGCTTTCGGTACGGTCGGCGCCTTATCGCTAGGCGTCGCAGCTTTATCGGTTGGCGCCGCAGCGACGCTGGCCGCCACCACCGGCGTGGCCGGCATAGTGGCTGGTGTTTTCTTTTCGGCTTTAACGGTCGCTGCTGCCGATGCAGCCGCATCCGCCGCGCCTAGCGGCACCAGTTCCTGCGACGCAGCGCTAGCAGCCGACGCTACTGCGGCAGCGCTACTCTGGCTTGCAGCGGGTGGCGGCACTGAGGCTGGCGCCGGTGTAGCGGCAGGTGCGGGCGTTGCAGCCGGTGCCGCAACTGCAGCAGCCGCCACGCCAGCCGCATGGGCAGCACGCTGGCCCTGCCAGTAATGCCAGCCATACCAGCCAGCCCCCGCCAGCGCTACCACGGCCAGCGCGATCGCACCCAGCTTGTACTTGGCATGCTCCGCCGCCGGGACCTCGACGGCGTGCAACTGCTGCTGGCGCAAGCCGCCATCAGCGCTGCCACCGCGCGCATCGAGATCCTGTAACATCTTGTTTATCAAACTCATTTCATCAACGCCCAAGTCAGTCCGCCTGCTGCCGCAGCCACCACCACCAGCCCAACCAGCCACCACACCCAGCGCTTATCGCGGGTTACAGTATCGCTGGCCGCCAGTCCTACATGGCGTTTCGTTACCTGCTGTTTACCTTCTCCGTAACATACCATCAAAGCCTTGTTGGCCATAATGTTAATCAGACGCGGTATGCCGCCACTAGCCTTGTACAGGCTGCTGATGGCGCCACGGCTGAACAGCCGGCTTCCCGTATAGCCCGCCACGCGCAGGCGATGAGACAGATAGTACTCCATGTCGTCGCGCGTCAAAGGCCCGAGATGATAGTGAAAAGTAATGCGCTGGGCCAGCTGGCGTATGGAGTTGGCCTGCAAATGCTGGTTCAGTTCCGGCTGGCCGAACAGCACGATCTGCAGCAGCTTGCGTTTTTCCGTCTCCAGATTGGTCAGCAGACGCAGCGCTTCCAGACTTTCCAGCGGTATGGCCTGTGCCTCATCGAGGCACAGCACCACCTGCTTGTCTTCGCGCGCCAGTTCCATCAGGCGCAGCGTCAGCGATTTCAGCAGCTGGTGCTGGTCCACATCGCGCTGCAGCGGCAATTCCAGTTCGTCCGCCAGTGCCAGCATCAGCGTGCGCGGTTCCAGATACGGATTAGGAATATACGCCGTAACAAAGCCTGCGCCCAGCGAAGCCATGAACTTGCGGCATAACAGCGTCTTGCCGGTACCCACTTCCCCAGTAATCTTGATGAAGCCTTCACCACTGCGTGCCGCCACCAGCAGCGTGTTGAGCGCCTGCTGGGAATGCGGACTGGTGAAGAAGAAGCTGGTGTCAGGCGTAATGCCAAATGGCATCTCGCTCAGACCAAAGTGAGCCTGATACATTTACTTGCGTCCCCCGTTACGCGGCGCCAGCTGTTCGATACGGCGGCTGGCGTCATCCAGCTCCTGCGCGTAGCTGGACGCACCATCGACGATGGTCGGTTTGATCAGCACCACCAGCTCGCGTTTCTGCATGCTGCGCTCGGTATTGCGGAACAAGCCGCCTACCAGCGGTACATCACCGAGGCCGGGCGCCTGGCTGGCATCCGATACCGTGGCCTGGCGCATCAGGCCGCCGATAGCGACGATACGGCCATCCTGACCACGCACCATGCTATCCATTTCCGACGTACTGGATGCGGCCAGCGGCAATTGCAGCGAACCGGCACTGCCCAGATTGACGATCTTGTTGACGGTCGACACCTGGCTGACGGAAGGATGGACGTGCAGCATGATGTTGCCTTCTTCATCGATCTGCGGCGTCACATCGAGCACCACGCCGGAGAAGAATGGCTGCAGCGTCACGTTCGGGCTGGTGGTATTGCCGCTCACGTTGGAGTTGGTGGTGGTGCTCACCCCCGTCACATAGAATTCATCCGTACCGATTTTCAGCACAGCCTTCTGGTTGTTCATGGTCGCGATACGCGGACTGGACAGCACATGCACCGAACCCTGCGACTCGAGGAAGGAAATCATGGCTGCGAAATTGCTGGTCTGGAATGCCATGCCGAACAGTGTGCCGGCATTATTCGCCGCATTCGACAGCGTATAGCCGGCGCTGGCGCTGATGCCGGCCGTGCCGCCACTGGTCATGGTAGCTGGCTGGCCACCATTGGCCGGCAGCGGGGCCAGCCCGGTGCCGGGAGAGATCACGCCACCGGACACACGGTTGCTGCCGCCACCGCCGAAGGAGGCAAAGCTGGCCCAGTTGACGCCGCTCTGATAGCCGCTGTTCAGCTGTACTTCGAGGATCTTGGCTTCCAGTATGACCTGGCGTTCCACCGCCAGCCGGGTGGCTTTCAGATACTGTTCGACGCTGCGCAGCTGCTCGGGCAAGGCACGCACTACCACCACTCCCGATTGCGGGCTGATGACGACGCTGCGGCCTTCGCCGACACCGCCCACCAGTGCTACCAGCGCTTCCTTGAGTTCAGTCCAGAAATCCGTGGCCGACGAGGTTTTGACATTGCTGGCATCTTCCAGCGCATATTGCTGGTTCTGGCCCGGCTGGCCTGGCTGCTGCGGCTGGTTGCCCTGACCATTGCTCCCTAAGCCCGTGCCCGCATTGCCATTCTGGCCCGAAACCACGGTGCCTACCGTGTTCACCGAGGTCGAGGATACGCGCACATTCGAGTTACCTTTACGGGTGGCGCTCAGATAATTGACCTGGAAAATCCGCGTCTGCATGGTCAGCGGACGGATGTAGATGCGTGTGCCCTCCACCTTGTAATCGTAGCCATACATCTCGCGCACGGCATCGAGCGCCTCGAACAGGGTGACATCCTTCAGATTGGCCGAGATCGTGCCCGTCACATCGGGATGGACCAGCATGTTGTAGCGCGTACCGGCCACAATCGAGCTGAAGAACTGCTGCACGGGCACCTGATTGAACGACACATTGAAGCGCTCTTCCATCACGGTACGCGCTTTGGGCAACTCGGTTGCCAGCGTGGCCGCCGGCGGCGGCAGCAAGGCCGCTTCCACCGCCGCCGGCGTAGCGGCCGGCGCACGGGCCGAATTCGCGGCGGCCTTGAGCTGCTGGTCTATGCTGTTATAGGTATCGCGTGGCACTTGCGTCTGGCAGGCCGCCAGCATTAGCGACGCGCCCAGCACGCCCGCCCAGTAGATCATCTTTTGCATGTAACGCTCGTAGTTAGTCATCGTTTATTCCCGCTTACCTGCAGGCCACCCGGAGTCTGGGGAAACAGGATCAGGGTTTCCCGCAGTTTGCCACGTCGCAGCACTACCGAATTATCATTGATACGTTCCACGACCGCATCGGCAAATTTGCCGCCCTGCGTCACCGTTACGCCATCGATCACCGCCAGCCGCCGGTTGTTGGGCGCTGCACCGATCAGTATCGATTGCAGACGCGGCGCAGCTGGCGCGCCTTCCATTTCGCCCGCTTGCGCCGAGCCTTCCCCCAGCCCGGCAGGAACGCGGGTCGGGTCCTGCAACTGCTGTGCACCTGCCAGCAAGGGCAAGGCCAGTCCTAGCGCGCCCAGCAGGCGCTTCACAGTGCTATCCATTTCGAATCCAGACTCAGGGTATAGAGCGTCAGGCTCAGCCGCGCGGCGCCGTTACCGCTCGCGTCGAGTACAGCGTCGCCCCAGAACAGCTGTTGCGGCATGGCTTCCAGCGCTTCCAGATAGGTGATCATATCCAGATAACTACCCTGCAATACTACCTGCACGCCATGCCGGTACAACAGCGGCGTGGCGCTGCTGCGCGCATCGCTGCCTTCGTTGGCCTGGAACTGGCCATCGGCCGTGCCTTGCGGCACCAGCGTCTTGAGCGATACCAGGCGCAGTTTGCCGTGGCCATTGACCATCTGTTGCAGCAAGGGCCCCATGCGCTCGGGCGCGACCAGGCCTTTTTGCGCGACGCGTAATTTTTCGCGCAGAGCTGCACTGTCCGCCTGTACCGTGGCCAGCTTGCGGCGCAGCTCCTGATCTGGGTCACGTCTGGAGGCCGCTGCCATCTGGGCCAGTTCCGAATCGATGGCGCTGGTCTGCTGGCTTTGCTGCTCTAGCGTATCGCGCAGCACGGCATTCTGGCGGTACAGCGGCTCCAGTCCCAGCTGGTAGCCCAGATACACCAGCAGCAGCACCAGACACAGGGTACCGAGCAGCCGCTCGCGCAAGCTCAGCGCCATCAGCCAGGTGTCGAATTTCTTCCAGTTGGCCATCATGGTTGCACCGCCTTGCTGCCAGCTACGTCGGCCGTCGACTGCAGACTGAACTCGATAAACCGTGGCGCTGCCGCACGGGCCGGGGCTTGCACGCCCCCCGCCGCCACGTCGGCTTCAGCTGTAGCGCTGGCACTGCTGGCCGGCTCGTGCAGATCGAGCTGGGCGAATTTCTTACCCCGTAATACCGCCTCGCCCGACAGGCCGGCCAGGTATGGCGGCAGCAAGCCGGGTTTCAGCGCCCGCCCCTGCAGGCCTATGCTGTCGCCATTGCCCACGATTTGCACCCCGGTCAGCCACAGGCCGTCGCTGGTACGGCGTGCCAGTGCACGGAAATACGGCGAATAGCCATGCACGGCGCCGCTATGGCCCTGGTCGAGCAAGCCTGCCACTTTCTGCAGATTGGCCAGCGTAGTGCTGGCCTGATCGACTTCCTGCTGCAGCGCTTCACTCTTGCGCGGCGCCACGAAGGCGGCCGTCGCCGCCGTTTTGCTGGCCAGGCGTGCGTCCAGTTCAGCCTGAACCTTCTGCGCCTGCGCTCTGGTCTCGCCGAGCTGGCTTTTCGCCAATGCGGTGAACACGCCCAGCGCCAGCACGGTAGTCAGCACTACCCCCAGCACCACCGGCGTGGTGGCATAGTTCTTCTGCGGTTCGAAGGCGACGTTGTAGAGATTGATCTGCTGGCTCATGCCGCCACCTCCGCCGTGCGCAGTGCAGCGCCGATGGCACGCAGATAGCCGGCCTGCTGATCCAGCTGCTGCAGATCGGGCACGTCGTCCAGGTTAAGCACACTGGCCAGATCGAGCTGCTCCACCGGCAGATAAAGATTGGCGGCCAGATAGTTGCGCAGCTCGCCATTTCCGATCGGGGTCAGCACCAGCTTGGCAATGGTCACAAACGAGAATTGCCGCTCGAAGTGATCCAGCGAGCGCTGCAATTCCAGCGTGATACGGTCATGCAGATGCTGCAGACGGTCGGCGTCCGTTTCGAGCAGCTGGCCCAAGGTGATATCCATGCGCCGTGCCAGATACAGCTCGCCATTGAAGCTCACCGTCAGCAAGCCGCCGTCCGTATAGAAGGACAGCATGGCCACGCCGCGCCCCTCCGGCTCCAGCAAGGCCGAAATATTCCGCTGCGCCATCTCGTCGATATCGATGGCATCGAGCGCCACCTTGTTCTCCCAGAAGATCTGCTGGTGCGGCGCCAGAATGCTGTTGCGTGCCACCACGGCATAGGCCTGCGAGTTGTGCATATTGCTGTTCTGCGGCGGTGGCAGCATGGCCAAATCGAGAGTGGCTTCTTCGAGCGGGAAATCGATCATGTCCTTCACGCGCCAGCCCAGCGCGGCCTTCATTTCCGCCGCCGGCACATTCGGTGCCTCCACCAGCAGTAACTGATAGGCACCGCTGCCGAGCAAGGTAGTGCAGTGGTAGTTGGCAGCATGCAGGTCACGCGCCACGCGGAACAGTATCGTGCCCGGATAGCCGCCGGGTGCTGTATAGGTCTGGGCCAGCTGTACGCGCGGCTGGCTGCCGCTGCGCCGTTCGATGGCGACAGCCTGCACCCCGTCCGCCGTCAGCACCAGTGCCAGCCAGCCGCTCTTGTTACCTGCTTTTCCGAATAAACGCATCCGAGGTTCTCAAATGATTAGGTGCTGCTTTCAATAATCGCCACACATCCTTGATTATATTCAAGTTTCATGGCCAGGTTGCCGCATTTTTAGGACTAGGTGCAAGTTCGATTACTTTCTATCACCAGACGGAACAAAATGAGGCTGATTCAATACACTTCCCGCAAGAAGATCACCGGACTGCGGTAAACACCGAATGTCACGCGCCCTTGCGTCGTTGGCAGCCAGCCAGGCCCGTTGACTTTCACATCCGCAGCGCTCTTGGCGCTGCTCGTTCCCGCTTTCAGGCTGGTGGTGGCGCTACCGCTGCTCATGGTCAGCACGGCCGCAGCACCGCTGGCCAGTGTGGGACAGGACACCAGACCGCAGTTGGAATACTGCAAGGCACTGGCCAGCGTAAGACTGGTGCTGCTATCGCTGGGATTGGCGCGCCAGGAATAGCTGGTCACACCGCTGCGGCTGGTGGCACCGTAATACTGGGCCGACAGTTGCAGCGGCACCGGCAGCAGCGACGAGCCATAGGCATTCGGCACCAGCAACCGGCCGGCCACCACCGCCACACCGCCCTCCTCGGCATTGCTGCGCAAGGAAGTTACGCCATCGCTGCTGCTGCCGGTTTCGCTGGCGCGGATGTACACCATGGTCGGTGGCACCCAGTTCCTGGCATAGGGTGCACTGGCCACATACGGATTCGGCAGCGTGTAGACGGGATGGGTGCTGGCCGTGCCATCAACAAAGCTTGCCGCTGTGACGCTGTTGGCCGTCAGTGCCGCGCCGCTGGGACTGGCTGGCGGATTGGGCGTGGTGGTGCTGCCGGGCGCGCTAAAGGCGCTCAGCAGCACGGGCCGCGCCAGCGCACCGCGATAGTTCTTGGTGGTACCGTTCTGCACGTTCTGCGCTACCACCTGCAGGTCGAGCGGCTGGCCCGAATAAGCCATGCCATCGACGTTGGCCGGACAACTCATGCCGTTCGGATCGCACACCATGGGCGCATTCATGACGGTCTTGAAATGATCTGGAACAAATCGTCCTACGTTGACAGCCTCGGCCTGTATATTGCCCGTGCCCAGATAACCAGCGCTAAGCACCGGAGTCAATTCCAGCACACCCACATCGGCATAGGAAAACGCCGCACCGCTAGCCAACCCGCCGCTAAATGCACCAAAACTGCCGCTGAATGCCAGCGGAGCCTCCGGATCAGCCCCGGTGTCAACCATATCGTTCAGTCGCGCCCCCGTACTGTCCGTGGCAGGCCGCGCCAGCAGCGAAACCTGGATGGGACTGGTTTCCTTGCCGAAGTTCGGTGCCAGCCCACCGCCATACAACAGCGCCTGCACGCTCATGGAAAAATTAGTCCCCGCTGCGAGGAATTCGGGATCGCTGACGCTGGCCGGATTGCGCGCCTTGTTACCGGCCGGTGGCACCAGCAACAGCCGCTCCGGACGCTCGACAAAAGCACTGCTGGTACCCAGCCGTGCCGAGCTATCGCTGACCAGGAATTCGATACGGCCCACATCTGCATACTGGAAGAGGTAGTAATCCGCGGAACTGGCCGTGCCGCCATCGAATACCACGTCGTTCAGGCTGGTCCAGTAGGCAGAGTTTGGACCCGGCAAGGCCCCCGAGCGCGAGCACAACTGTAGTGTGACCTTGCTACCGTGGTTCTTGGTAAACGTCGCCCGTATACCTGCATCCTGGATCGGGTCATAACAGGCCAGCGCATATTTGAGCTTGATCGTCGTGTCATTACTGGCCACCGCCGTCGGCACGTTCGATATCAGATAGGTCAGATACATCGGTATCTGGTCATTGCCCAGATTCTGCTGGGCGTTGAAGTCGATCAGCTTGCAAGTCTGGGCAGGATCGCCGAACGGCAGTCCGTTGAGGCAAACACTATCGGTAAAACCATAGGTCGGCGCAATCGTCGCAACCCCCACCGATGTACTGACGGTGGAAGTATCGTTGCCATCGTAATAGTCATACAGCGGCCCGCTGACGGTAGCGCTATTCGTGATCAGGCCTGATGCCGCTGCGGCCGCCGTCACGCGCAAGGTAATCGTCGGCAGGCTGGCGCCCGCTGCCGCGGTGGCGGAATACAGGCAGGTGACCGTCTGGTCGATATTGCTGCAAGCCCAGCCGGTGCCACTGGCACTGACAAAGACCAGCGAGGACGGCAGCACATCCACCACCTTGATGGGGCCGCCCTCGGCCATAGGCCCGTTATTCACCACATTGATCAGGTAATTGCTGGCCTGCGAAGGCTGTAGCGGCGTCTGCAGCGTCATCGACACACCATGATCGGTGGCCGGCACATTGGGCGCAGCGATCACTTCGGCGTTGAGCAGCACCAGATCCTGCCCCGCCTGATAATCGCTGCGCGCCTGCGTCTGGCCTGCCTGTATCACGGGCGAGGCCACCGTGTAGGCGTCGAAATCGATACCGTAGGAAGCGGAATCATTATTGATGTTACTGGCCGAATTAAACTGGTTACCAGACGGGTTCATGGTATCGGTGACTTCCACGCCGTTATAGCGCAGAATTTCGCCCCCGCCCGACAGGGTGTTATCCCCTTCCCACGTAATGTGACCGATGCGCCCCGTCGCGCTACCTAGCGGTGACGGAATCTTGAAGTTAGCCAGCGTCAGCGTCTGGCTGGAATACTGCATGTACTGGAAGCCTTCATAGATGTTCAGCACGCGGAATGGCTGGCTGGCGAGCGAATAAACTACCAGCAACTGGAAGCCACCCAGCACGGTCTGATTATTGCAGTACGGGCTACCTGATGTAATGCTCAGGCCACCTACCGTGTAAGTGGCATTGCCCTTGGCCTTGACCTGCGTGGTAACGTCGGCTGCGCCGGCAAAGAAATCCAGCTGTATGGGAGACGAAACAAAGCTGCGGTTGGCGGGTGCCGTGACGCTGACACCATCGAAACTCACCGTATAGTCGGGGGTAGAGCTGGAACCGGCCCAGTACAGCTGCGCGTTAAGGATAGTGGCGCCAGCCGGCACACCGTTCAGCACCATATTCATGGTGCCCGTGTTGACGCTGCAGGGGTCGACGGTATTGTCTTTGGTCCGCATGGACTTCTGCGTACCGGTAAAGCTCACATTGCCGGCAAAACTCTTGAACAGCTTGATCGGCGTATCGGCCAGCGCACTGCCCGCCAGCAGCATGCCCAGCAGCAGCAAGGTGCGGCGTAGCCAGTTCGTCAGCAGCAGAGGAAGATAGGCGATCGGCATCATGATTCAGAATTGCACAGTGACCGTGCGCTGCACGTAATCAGGATTATTACTGAACGCCACGCCGCTCGGGCAGGCACCTGACTGGGGCATATTACAGGCCGTGGCAGTGATCGTCACCTGATCCAGACTGGTGCCCATGCCCGGCGTAGAGACCACACTGCACAGCACCGTCACCGTCATGCCCGACAGCGAGCCGCCCGGCACAAACGAACGGCTGGCCACGCAACTGCCATTGATCTGCTTCTGGTACAAGCCGTATTCGACACCGGCGCGCGCGGCCTCGTAGGCGCGCGATGACAGCAGGTCTATGGCTACCGTGGTCTGCTGCGAGGTACTCAGCACCATCACGGCCACTGCCAGCGTGGTCAGCACCACCACCAGAAATAAGGCTGTCACGATGGAAAAGCCGCGCTGGGCGGAGCGTATCAGGCTAGGCAGCATCATGGCGTATTATCCACGTGAACTTGCCGGCTCAGGCTGACATTCTCGCCATTCGGTGCCGTCAGGGTCAGCGTCATGCCTACCAGCGCCGCATTGGTGTTGGCCAGTACCGTGTAGTCGAAAGCGCAGCCGGAGATTTTTTTTGCCAACAAGGCCGGCGTGCCATATGGCGGTGCACCCAGGCCACTAGGGCCGAAGATCGACGTACTGTAGTTGCGGGTCAGCGTGCCGCCCCCGCCCGCCACCGGCGCACAGACATAGGTCACCGTGCCCGTCACCACCTGGAAGCGGTTGGTAGGCGAAGGCATGCTGGGCGAGGCCGTGGCAAACGGATTGCTCGCCAGCGTCACCCGCGTGCCGGAGACCGACGCCACGCGGGCGATATTTCCCCCCGTGTAGGCATCGGCCGGTGCCGCGCCGATATTGAACACCACGATGTAATCATTGGCCAGTATCTGCTGACGTCCGCTCGGTGCGGCGCCGGCAATGTCGAAGGACAGGCTGGCGCTCGGGCTGAAATCGAGCGGCAGCAGAGTAGCAGGTGGCGCATCACTGACATCGACATAGCGGCCACCGGTTTTCACGATCAGAAATTGCAGCATCTTGCGGTCCGCCGAAACATAGACGCTGTTCGGCAGCGCCAGACGCACATCGCGGGCCAGCCGCCGCAAGGCCAGGTCGGCGATATCGGACAGTTCGGCGCGGGCCGCCGTATCCACATAGCTCTGTACCGGACTGCGCAGAAAAATTGCCACCATGCCCGCCAGTATGCCGGTAATCACGATCACGATGATCAGCTCAACCAGCGTGAAACCCTGCATTCTGCTGCGCTTCATATCGACCTCGGCGCATAGCGGGTACGGTAGCCATCCAGCACCACCGAATAACCGCCCGGATAACTGACGGCCACGGTAATGCGCAGGACATTCATATTCGCCGGGGTGGCATCGGCGCTAATCTGCGCGCCGGCCGGTCCCAGAGCGCTGTCGGGATTGATGGTTACCGTGGCGCTATAACCATTCGGAAAATTGTTACCGGCCGCATCCGTTGAATAGGTCATGGGCGTGCCGAAGGCCAGTACATAATCGTTGACATTGTCGTAGGGACGGCTGTTGCCGGCTTCCGGCCCGACGCCCTCGGCCACCGTGCAACTAGCCGGGCTGGTGGTGCTGGGGCTTTCGGCAACCGGATCATTGCCGTCGCAATAGCTGAAGTGGGCCAGACGCACCTCTTCCAGCAGTCCTTCGGCGATAGCCAGCGCCTGCTTGCGCAGCATGGGATCAGGGCTATTGCGGGCGCTGCTGCTCAGTGCCTGCAGCACGCCCAGCACGGCGATACTGACTATGACGATGAACATCACCAGCTCGACCAGTCCGAAGCCGCGTTCGCTCCCTCGGCGTGGAGGATTAATAGACATAGCCGGTTTCCGCCGCCACCGTGACATTATGGGTACTGCCATCACCGGTCAGCGATAGCACCAGGGTTGAGAAGGTAGAAGTCAGCGTAGGCGGTGTATTCGTCACCAGGAAGGGTTTGCCGGTCGGGTCGAAATAGAAGCTGGTGCCGCCGGTGAGCGTGAGGCCGCCGGGCACGCCGGCACAGGCGCGGTTCTGCGTGCTGCCACACAGGCTGACCGTACTGGCGCTGCCATCGTTGATACCGGCGGGTGCGATCGCGTAAATGAGATAGAACGCATCATAGGCCAGCACGATACCGCTGCCATTCACCCGCACATACACGTTGCGCCCCTGGGAGATGGCGATTTTCTGGCCATACCGCAGCATGGCCTTCAGCTGCTCGGTATAGGATGCCGCGTCGAAACCCTTGCGCTCGAAAAAGCGCGGCACCGCCATACCGCCCAGCACGGCCAGCACGATAATCACCATCACCAGCTCGACCATGGTAAAGCCGCGTACACGCATCGCGGCGGGCAGCGCTTTCAACTGCTTCATCACGCCATCCCGCCCCGCAGGCCGATCAGCAGTCCGTCGCGGCTACCGCCATCGTAACAGCGCCCGTGGTAGGAGCGTAGGTCAGCTTGCAGCTGGCATGGCCGCTGTCCGGAGTCACCTCGCCCGAAGTGGTGAAGTTGGTGGTGACATAGTCACCCAGCTGCACGGCCGCCAGCATACCGTTAGCACTGAGGTCAGGATAACCCGTGGCATTGACGACCACGCCATCATAGGTGCCTGCCACCGAACCGGCCGCGAGGTAACGGCCATGATACATATTGGCGGCGCTCAAGATAGCAGCACGGGCACCCTGCATTTTAGCGATACGGGCATCCGTGCCCAGACTGGCAAACTTCGGCACTGCCGTTGCCGCCAGTATGCCGAGAATGACGATGACCACGATCAGTTCGATCAGCGTGAAACCGCCCTGCTGCGCAGCGAAACTGCGACGTGCTGCTGGAATATGCATGTGATTCTCCATACCTAACTATTAAAAACAACTTTTAGGTCCTAGCCTTCGTTAAGGCTGGGTCCGACAATTGGTTACTTCTATCAGCTCCACGCCAGTCGGTCTGACTGGCCTTTGCTCGGCATTGGCATTTTTTTCGGGCAAGCGCTGCAATTCTACTCTGAAACATATATTCCTAGCAGCACTATTTAAGCTAGTTTCTTGATTGTCTCTCACATAAACCAGCTGCTTCTGCACCACATCGAAATACCAGCTACCCGGCGCCAGACCGCGTGCCTGCGCGGCTTGCAGCTCGCCCGCATAGCGGCTGGGCGGATGTTCCAGCCATTCGACGGGATTGGCACCGGCCAGCGCGGCGATCTGATCTTCTGCGCCGCGCGCCCGCAAAGCTAGCACTTTGCCATTCAGTGCCGTGCGTAAATTGATCTGTATCGCTTGTACCACAGCCTGCTCACCAGCCTGCTGGTAGAAACCCATGCGCTGCAAGGCCACCGCCAGCACCAGTGCGAACACGATGACGGCGATGGCGAACTCGAACAGGCTGTGGCCGCGCTGGCGCATCAGTGCGGTATCGCCACTTTGCCCAGATCCCAGATCGGCACGAAAATACCCAGTGCCAGTACCAGCACCAGTACGCCGAGGAAGGTAATCAGGATGGGTTCGATCTGCGCCGCCAGCGTCTTCAGTTCATAGTCGACTTCGCGCTCGTACATCTGGGCGATTTCCTCCATCAGTTCATCGAGCGAACCGGACTCTTCGCCCACCGCTATCATCTGGATCACCACCGGGGTGAACACTTTGGACGCTATCGCCGTGCGCAATATGCTGTCGCCCCTTTCCACGCTATCGCGCATGCGCTCCACCCGCTTGCTCAGGTAAGTGTTATCGACCGTCTGCGACACCACCGTCAAAGCTTGTACGATGGGCACACCGCTGCGACTGGACAAGGCGTAACTGCGCGCAAAGCGGGCCAGCGTGGCTTTCTGGATAATCTTGCCGGCAATCGGAAACTTCAGCTTAAAGCGATCCCATCTGTAGCGGCCATCCCGGGTGCGTATCCAGCCACGCAGCGCGATCAGCCCTGTCACGCTCAGGAACAGCAACTGCATCCAGTAATCCACCGTGAAGCGCGAACCGCCTATCAGCAGGCGCGTCATCAGTGGCAGCTCGGCATGGAAACTCTCGAATACTTTGACGAACTGGGGAATCACGAAGATATTCACCACCACCACTGCCAGCAGCATGGCGACGATCACAAAGATAGGGTAGCGCGTGGCGCTCTTCACGCGGGCGCGCATTTCGCGCTCGAACTCCATATGATCGAATAGCCGCAGGAACACTTCTTCCAGCCGGCCCGTCATTTCGCCCACCCGTACCATGGACAGATAGAATTCGCTGAATACCTTGGGATGGCGCCGCATCGCCACCGATAGCTCGCGGCCCGCATCGAGCGATTCGCGCAAGTCCTTAATGACGGCGCCGAAGCTGGGATTGATGGCCGATTCCTGCAAGCCTGCCAGCCCGCGCATGATGGGCACGCCGGATTTGAGCAGCGTGTAGATCTGGCGGCTGAACAGCTGCACATCCATGGGCTTGACGGGGCGGGAAAACAGGCGCTTCACCCCATTGCCCCCCTGCTCCTTATTGCTGGCACCGCCGCGCGTCAGCGTAATCTGCACAGGGATGGCGCCGGCGCTACTGAGCTGGTTGGCCACGGCGCCGCTGTCGGCGCCTTCCATCACGCCCTGCAGCAGCTCGCCACGCGCATTGCGCGCCTTGTAGGAGAAATATGGCACCTCAATCCTCGCTCTGGTTGCTGACGCGCATGGCTTCGGCCACCGTGGTCCTACCCTGGATTACCAGCGAGACGGCATGCCGGCGCAAGGTTTCGCCGGCCATCTGGGCCGCCGCCTTGGTGAGGAAATAGGCCGGATCGGGGTTGTTGGCTGCATCGACCACTTCGCGCGTCATTTCCAGCAGTTCATACACGCCGGTACGGCCACGGTAGCCCATGCCGTTGCAATGCGAACAGCCCTTGCCATGGAAATAGCGCGCCATATCGACTTTATCGTTAAGCTCCATGCGCAGCCATTCGCGCTCGGGCGCCGTCAGTTCGTACGGCGTGGTGCAGCTTTCGCAGATCACCCGCACCAGACGCTGGGCCAGCACAGCCTGCAGCGAACTGCCCACCATGTAGCGCGGCACCCCCATATCCATCAGCCGCAGCGGGGTACTGGCCGCATCGTTGGTGTGCAGGGTGGATAGCACCAGGTGACCCGTCATGGCGGCACGCAGGCCGATCTGGGCGGTTTCCTGATCGCGCATCTCGCCCACCAGCACGATATCGGGATCCTGCCGCAGCGCCGAGCGCAGCACGCGGGCAAAACTCAGTTCGATCTTGTCGTTGACCTGCACCTGATTAATCCCCGGCAGCCGGTATTCCACCGGATCTTCTACCGTGATCAGCTTTTTCTCCACCGAATTCAGCTCGGACAGCGCGCTATACAGCGTGGTGGTCTTGCCGCTACCGGTAGGCCCGGTCACCAGCACCAGCCCGTTGGGGCGCTGGACTATGGCACGGAACTTCTCCACCATGGCGCGCGGCATGCCGATACTATCGAGACGCAAGCTGGTACTGCCCTGACTGAGCAGACGCATCACCACCGATTCGCCGTACTGGGTGGGCATGGTGGAAATACGCACGTCGATACGCTGGTTCTTCACGCGCACGGCAAAACGGCCGTCCTGCGGCAGACGTTTCTCCGAAATATCCAGATCGGACATCAGCTTCAGGCGCAGCGCCAGTGCCGGCGCGATACGGATATCGGCTTCCGTCTGCAGGTGCAGCAGGCCGTCGATACGGAAGCGGATCTGCAGACGGGCTTCCTGCGGTTCGATGTGGATGTCCGAAGCGCGCACCTGGGCCGCATCGTCGAACACCGATTGCAGCAGCTTGACCACGGGCGCTTCTTCCAGATTGGCATTGGCGGCCGCCAGTGCACCGAAGTCGACCGAAGCATCGCCCAGATCCTGCTCCAGCTCGCGCGCCAGATCGGAAATATCTTCCGTGCGGCGGTAGATGCGGTCGATCGCGGCCAGCACTTCCGTTTCGTTGACCACAGCCAGTTCCAGCGGCTGCTTGAGGATGCGGCTGATTTCGTCGTAAGCAAACAGATCGGTCGGGTCGGACATCCCCACCAGCAGCGAGCCACGGCGGTCTTCCAGCACCAGCGTACGGAAACGGCGCGCCTGGGTTTCCGGCAGCAGCCGCACCACTTCGGGATTAACGTTGAAGAATTTCAGGTTGAGGTAGGGAATGCTGAGCTGACGCGCCAGTGCACCGGCGATCTGTTCTTCGGTGACATAACCATTCTCGATGAATACGCGACCCAGCTTGCGCCCGCTGCGCTGCTGTTCGGCCAGCGCTGCCGTCAGTTGCTCTTCCGTGAGCAGCTTCTGCTGCACCAGTATTTCACCCAGACGTACTTTCTCTGGTCTTGCCATTCCTGATCCTCACTCTCTGCACAGCACATCAACTTGCGGCAATTCTAAGGCAGAAAGCGGGCCTTGAGCGGTTTTCAATGCGCCTGAGTCACAAGATATCGCATTCCTGGCACGAATGCGCTACAGTGACGGACGTTTTCCCGTCCTACGCACCCAGCCACCCACTCATGACGCTTCCAGCCCTGCGCTTCCAGCAAGTTGAAATACGCTATGGCGCAACGCCCGTCCTGCAAGGCCTGGATCTGCAGGTGGAAGCGGGCGAATGTCTGGCGCTGGTGGGACTGAACGGTGCAGGCAAAACCAGCCTGATCAAATGCCTGCTGGACTTCATCCGGCCCGATGGTGGCCGCATCGAAATCTTTGGCCAGCCGCATGACCAGCCCGCCAGCCGTAGCGCGCTAGGCTTTCTGCCGGAAAGCTTCATCCCGCCCTACTACCTCAAAGGCGCCGAATTCCTGCGCTATGTGCTCAGCCTGCAAGGTCTGGACTACCATGCGGAACAGGTGCACGCCATGCTGGCAGCGCTCGATCTGGCGCCCGCCGCGCTGGAGCAGACGGTGCGCCAGTATTCCAAGGGCATGACGCAGAAACTGGGACTGGCCGCCTGTTTGCTGGCGCCCAAGGCCCTGTATGTGCTTGACGAGCCCATGAGCGGCCTCGATCCGCGCGCCCATGCCCTGCTGCGCCAGCAGCTGGCCGCCCTGCGTGCACGCGGCAGCACGCTGTTCTTGACCTCCCACAATCTGGCCGATGTGGAAATGCTGTGCGACCGGCTGGCCATCCTGCACGCCGGCCAGATCCGCTTTATCGGCACGCCGGCCCAGTGCCGCGCCCAATACGGCACGGCCACACTGGAACAGGCCTTCCTCGCCTGTATAGAATAGCGGCCACCATGTACGTCTCCCACTTCAGGCTGCGCGAAGCACCGTTCGGCATCACGCCCAATCCGGCATTTTTCTATCCGGGCAATACCCGCGGCGATATCCTGCAAGCCTTGCTGTATGCCGTCTGCCATGGCGAAGGCATCATCAAGGTGACGGGCGAAGTGGGCGCCGGCAAGACCATGCTGTGCCGCATGCTCGAGAGCCAGCTGCCGGCCCATATCGATGTGATCTATCTGGTCAATCCGAATCTTGATGCGGAACAGGTGCAATATGCCATCGCCGCCGAACTGGGGCTGGCCGGCCACGGCTTGCGGGTCGATGAAATCCAGCGCGCCCTGCATGCCGACCTGATACAGCGCCATAGCCGTGGCCGCCAGGTAGTGCTGCTGGTGGAAGAAGCCCAGGCCATGCCGCTGGCCACGCTGGAAGCCATCCGCCTGCTGACCAATCTGGAAACGGCGCACCGCAAGCTGCTGCAGATCGTGCTGTTCGGCCAGCCCGAACTGGACCAGCATCTGGCCCTGAACAGCATGCGCCAGCTGCGCGAACGCATCACCCACAGTTTCATCGTGCCGGCCCTGCCGGCCGAACTGCTCGATGAATTCCTGGCCTGCCGCCTGCAGGCGGCCGGGCATGACGGCACGACCCTGTTCAGCCCGCAGGCACGGCGGCTGATTGCGCGTGATTCGGAAGGCATCATCCGCCGCATCAATATTCTGGCCGACAAGGCCCTGTTGGCAGCCTATGCGGCCGACGCCAGCGTGGTGCAGGCACGTCACGCGCGCCAGGCCATACGCGAAGCGGGTTTCCAGCGCCATGCCCGCCAGCGCCCGTGGTGGCCGGCTGTTGCATGGGCAGGCGCCATCGTGCTGCTTATTTGGGCAATTTCAAGTGCTGTCCTTGCAGCACGGGGCAATTTGTAAGATCATGCTGTCTATATTGCAAATATACAATATCCTGCACTCCTTCCGGGCCGGAAAGAAACAATGAAAAAACTCGCCACTCCCATCGTCCCCATGGTGTGCAGCGTGTTGCTGAGCGCATGCGCAAGCCATACCCTGGCGCCATCGCCCACCCACATCGCTGAAGCGCCCCGTCCTGCCGGCGCCATACCCGAGCCGGTGCAGCAGAGCGCTGCACTGCCGCCGCCCGGTGCCACCGCAAAGGTCGAAACGTATAGCGTGACGGTGCACAAGGTGCCGGTGGAGTCGCTGCTGTTCGCGCTGGCGCGCGATGCCGGACTGAATGTGGACATCCATCCCGGCATCGAAGGCGTGGTGACGCTGAATGCACTGGACCAGACGCTGCCGCAACTGCTGAGCCGCATCCAGCGCCAGGTCGATATGCGCTACGAAATCCATGGCGACACCCTGACCGTGCTGCCGGACACGCCGGAATGGCGCAACTACAAGGTCGATTACGTCAACATCGCGCGCAGCACCAGCAGCAGCGTGAATATCGCCACCCAGATTTCCACCACCGGCGGCGGCAGCGGCGCCTCCAATCCGGTCGGCGCTACCAGCGCGGCCAGCACCAGCAGCAGCTCGGGCAGCGGCCAGAGCAGCTCGGCCATCAGCAATAACAACAACGGTGCCAACGGCAACGGCAGTAATAACTCGACCACCGTCGTCAACAACCGTTCGGACAATAATTTCTGGTACAGCCTGGAAAAGAATATCCGCGACATGCTGCGCAACTCCAATCTGGCCGACAGCAATCCCGACCCATTGGCCGCGCTGAATCAGGCTGGTGCGAACACTCCCGGCGCCCAGCCCGCGACGGCACCGGCCGCCAGCAGCTTCGATGCGGCGGCCTTTGGCGGCAACAAGGCCAGCAACAAGAACAGCACCTCCGTCATCGTCAATGCCGAGGGCGGCCTGATCGCCGTGCGCGCAACGGCGCGCCAGCACGAGAAAATCCGCGAATTCCTCGACATCGTACTTGGCGCCGCCAAGCGCCAGGTGCTGATCGAAGCGACCATCATCGAAGTGCGGCTGGGCGACCAGTACCAGCAAGGCATCAACTGGTCCTCGCTGTCCAAGAGCGGCCTCAAGCTGACCCAGGGACAGGTGGGCACGGCTGCCCTGCCCAGCAATATCAATCCCGGCACCAGCCCCGGCGTGTTCGTGCTCAACTACACCAACCCCACTAGCCGACTGGGCAATATCGCTTCCACCATCCAGCTGCTGGAATCGTTCGGCAAGGTCAAAGTGCTGTCCAGCCCGAAAATCAGCGTACTGAACAACCAGACCGCCTTGCTGAAAGTAGTGGACAACAATGTCTTCTTCTCGATCAAGGTCACCCCGGCCGTGCTGGGCGTGAACGGCACGCCGACTTCGCCCGCTACCTACGAATCCAAGCTGGAAACCGTGCCCGTGGGCTTCGTCATGAGCGTCACGCCGCAGATTTCCGAAAGCGACGAAGTGACGCTGAATGTGCGCCCGACCATCACCCGCATCGTCGGCTACGTGCAGGACCCGAATCCGGCACTGGGTACGGTGGTCAGCAAGGTGCCCGTGATCCAGGCGCGCGAACTGGAATCGCTGATGAAAGTATCGAGCGGCCAGATCGCCGTGATGGGCGGCCTGATGCAGGATTCCGTCGACAACGCCAAGGACGGCATCCCCGGCCTGAGCAGCGTGCCCGTGCTGGGCAATCTGTTCTCCTACCGTAACGAGAACGCCAGCAAGACGGAACTGGTCATCTTCATGCGCCCCGTGGTGGTGAAAGATGCCAGCGTCAACGGCGACTACAAGGATTACCGCTACATGCTGCCCGGTAGCACGCCCGACACCGCAGCTTACGGCGAGGCCGCAGCACCCGCCGTGACCGTCAAGGGGAACTAGATCATGAGTCTATTGATGCAGGCGCTCAAGAAAGCCGAGCGCGCCCAGCAGAATTCCGCCGGCCATGAAGAACTGGACAAACCGTCGCAGGAATTCGACGAGATTCTGGCGCTCACGCCGGAGCCCGCGCTGCCCGCCAGCATGAGTGCTGCCAGCACGCGACAGGAACCGAGTCTGAGTCTGGAACCCATGGCCGGCCTCAGCCTGGAGCCTATGACGTCCCATCCGGCCAGCGTGACGGATAGCGCCGGTACGGCTGTCAGCGACAATGCCGCAGCAGCGGGCGCTGCGCCGGCCGCCTTCGCCACCGCGCCAGTGACGCCCACCAGCACCCAAGGTCTGGACTTTCCCGCCGCTGGTAGCAGCGCTGCAACCACGGCGACGCCGGCTGCCGATGCGGACACTAGCATGGAGAACGCCGCCGCAGCTGACTATGCAGGCTTGAACATGGATAGAGCGCCAGCGGCAGCAGCCCGGCCTCCCGCCGCCACGACCACCAGCAAAGCCGCTGCGGATGCGGCAGCAACAGCTTCTGCGTCGGCAGCGAGAACTGCAGCAGCAGGCAGCGCTAGTGCAGCACGCTCCAGCCAGCAGGCAGGCACAGGCGCACGCGAAGCGACTGCCGGAGCGGCCGCGCGTGCACCTGCCGACAGCATGCACAGCGAAAAAACCGAAGCGCCGCGCGGCACGGCGCGCACCCGCGCCCGCGCGGTTGCCGCCAGCAACCCTGAGCACGGTGGCATCGATCCCGAGCGCCTGCGCCTGTTTGGCCTGATCGGCCTGCTGGTGCTAATACTTGCCGGTTTCGGCTATTACTACTGGCAAGCTGTGATGGCGCCCGGTGCCGGCGCGCGTCTGCCGCCCGTCCCCATGCCGCCACCCGGCGCAACGGGTGCCACACCAGCCCAGGTGGTCAGCGCACCAGCGCGCAGCAGCGAAGCCGCACCGCCAGCGGAAGATGGTGCACTGCTGCCGTCCGCGCCCAAAACCACGGGCCAGCGCGATGAACTGGAACGCCGCCTGACCCAGGCTGAACAGCAACTGGCCGCCACCCAGCAGGCCCTGCAGGCACAGCTCAGCGCGCCGCAGCCTGCCAGCCTGCCACCGCTGGCCGCGCCGGAAAGCAGCGACATCCGCGTAGCGCGCGGGCAGAAATCGGAACCGCTGGCAGCCGCACTGGGCAGCGCGTATCAGACGCTCAACACGGGCGAACTGGCCAGTGCGCGCCAGCAGTACGAAGCCGTGCTGCAGCAGGATGGCAATAATCACGATGCGCTGCTGGCTCTGGCCAGCATCGCCAGCCGTGAGCAGCAGCCTGCGCAGGCGGCCAGCTACTATCTGCGCTTGCTCGAACTCGACCCGCGCGACGGGGCCGCCATCGCCGGCATGGTCGGCCTGCGTCAGGGCGATCCGGCCCAGAACGAAGTGCGGCTGAAAGGCATCCTGGCCAGCAATCCCGAGGCGGCGCCCGTGCATTTCGCGCTGGGCAATCTGTACGCCCAGCAGGGCCGCTGGCAGGACGCCCAGCAAGCCTACTTCCGTGCCTACAGCGCCGCCCCCACCAACCCCGACTATGCCTACAATCTGGCGATCGGGCTGGACCGTTTGAATCAGGGCAAGCTGGCGCAGACTTACTACCAGCGCGCACTGGCGCTGGCACAGGATACGGCGGCCGCCTTCGACCGCAGCGCGCTGCGCAAACGACTGCAGGAACTGGGCGCCAGCGCCCGCTAGAACGACACCATGGCTGAACAGGCAAAACTTCCACTTGGCAAACTGCTGATCCAGAAAGGGGTCATCAGCGAAGACCAGCTGCGCATTGCGCTGATCGAACAGAAACGCAGCAATGAGCCGCTGGGCAAGCTGCTGATCACGCTGGGCTTCGTGACCGAAGCCACGGTGCGCATGGCGCTGTCGGAAAACCTCAACCAGCAGAGTGCCGACCTGACCAGTCTGGTGGTCGATGCGATTGCCCTCAAGCTGATCCCCAAGGAAGTGGCCAAGCGCTACCGCGTGTTCCCTATCGTCTACGAGCGCGCGACCGACAATCTGATCCTGGCCATGTCCGACACCAGCAACATCGTCGCGCTGGACCAGATCAGCGCCATGCTGGTCAAGGGCATTACCATCAGCCCCCTGCTGGTGAACGAATCGGATATCAGCCGCGCCATCGACCAGTACTACGGTTTCGAACTGTCGATCGACGGCATCCTGCATGAAATCGAAACGGGCGAAGTCAATTACGCCAGTCTGGGCACTACCTCGGACGAGTACAGCCAGCCCATGGTGCGCCTGATCGATGCGATTCTGGCCGACGCGGTGCAAAATGGCGCGTCCGACCTGCACTTCGAGCCCGAGCAATCGTTCCTGCGCATACGCTACCGCATCGACGGCATCCTGCGCCAGATCCGCAGCCTGCACAAGTCCTACTGGCCGGCCATGGCCGTGCGCCTGAAAGTGATTTCGAATATGAACATCGCCGAGACGCGGGCGCCGCAGGATGGCCGCATCTCGATCAAGTTCTCCGGCCGCCAGATCGACTTCCGCGCCTCGGCCCAGCCCACCACCCACGGCGAAAACTTCGTGCTGCGCGTACTGGACCGGCAGAAAGGCATAGTCCCGCTGGACGGTCTGGGCCTCGGTGAAACGGAACTGGACCTGCTGAAGCTGATGATCGCCCGTCCCGACGGTGTGATCCTCGTGACAGGCCCGACCGGCTCGGGCAAGACCACCACGCTGTACTCCATCCTCAACCATATCAATACGGAGAGCGTTAACATCATGACGCTGGAGGACCCGGTCGAGTATCCGATGAATATGATACGCCAGACCTCCGTCAACGAATCGGCCAAGATGGGCTTTGCCGAAGGCATACGCTCGATGATGCGGCAGGACCCCGACATCATTCTGGTGGGTGAAATCCGCGACAAGGAAACCGCGGAAATGGCCTTTGCTGCCGCCATGACGGGCCATCAGGTGTATTCCACCCTGCACACCAATTCCGCCGTGGGCTCGGTGTCGCGCCTGCTCGATATCGGCATCGTGCCCGACATCATGGCCGGCAACATCATCGGCATCGTCGCCCAGCGTCTGGTGCGCAAGCTGTGCACCGAATGCCGCGCACCGCACGAAGCGGACGAAGTGGAACGCCGCCTGCTCGACCTGCCCGAAGGCGCCGGCCCGCAGACCCTGTACCACGCAGTGGGCTGCCCCCATTGCGCCCATCAGGGCTACAAGGGCCGTATCGCCATCATGGAACTGCTGAAAATGACGCCGGCCATCGACGAGCTGATCGCACGCCGCGCCTCCACCCGCGAGCTGCGCAATGCGGCCAATGCCGAAGGCTTCCACAGCCTGATCGACGACGGCCTGCGCCGTGTACTGGACGGCATTACCACGCTGGAAGAAGTGGGCCGCGTGGTCGACCTGACCGAGCGCCTGAGCCGATGACCCAGTTCTACTACCGCGCCATGGATGCGTCCGGCCATATCCAGCCCGGCAATATGGACGCTGCCAACGAGCCTGATCTGGAACTGCGCCTGCACCGCATGGGGCTGGACCTGATCGATTGCCGCGCTTCGCGCACCCGGGTGGTGGCGCTCAAGCGCGTGATCAAGCGCCACGACCTGATCAACTTCTGCTTCCACATGGAGCAGCTGACCGGTGCCGGCGTGCCCATACTGGAAGGCTTGAACGATCTGCGCGACAGCATAGACCACCCGCGCTTCCGCGAAATGATTACCGGACTGATAGAGAATATCGAAGGCGGCCAGCAACTGTCGGCAGCGCTGGCGGCCTACCCGGAAGTGTTCGACCTGACCTTCACCAGCCTGATCACGGCGGGCGAACAGAGCGGCAAGCTGGCGGAAGTGTTCAAAAACCTGTCGGAAAGCCTGAAGTGGCAGGACGAACTGGCTTCCCAGACCAAGAAGATCGTGATGTATCCGGCCGCCGTCGGCACTTTCGTGGTGGGCGTGACCTTCTTCCTGATGATCTATCTGGTGCCGCAGCTGACTGCCTTCGTCAAGAATATGGGCAACACCCTGCCGCTGCACACCAGGGCGCTGATCTGGCTCTCCAATGTGTTCATCAACTACTGGTATGTGCTGATCGGCCTGCCGCTGGCCGGCTATTTCGGTGGCCGGGCCTGGCTGGCGCACAGCGAAGCGGCGCGCTTCCGCGCTGATGGTTTCAAGCTGCGCATCTGGCTGATCGGCCCCGTGCTGCACAAGATCATACTGGCCCGCTTCGCCACCTTCTTCGCCATGATGTATGCATCCGGGATTACCATACTCGAGTGCATCCACCTGTCCGAAGGCATAGTCGGCAACCGCGTGATCGCGGCCGGCCTGCGCCGCGCCGCCCAGCTGATTTCGGAAGGCCATGGCATCACGGCCGCGTTCCAGCAGACCGGCATCTTCCCGCCGCTGGTGATCCGCATGCTGAAGGTGGGCGAAGCCACCGGCGCGCTCGATGGCGCGCTGCGCAATGTCAGCTATTTCTACAACCGCGAGGTCAAGGAAATGATAGAAAAAGTACAGTCCATGATAGAACCGGCCATGACGGTGATACTGGGCGTACTGGTGGGCTGGATCATGCTGTCCGTGATGGGCCCGATTTACGACACGATCAGCAAGATCCGCACCTGAGGCTGACGTGCTATGAGCAAACATCTTTTCTACCTGAGCAGCGAACAGCTGGCCGCCTACCAGTGGCAGGGCGGCCGTCTGAGCGGCGGCAGCGTGTTCAGCCACGATGCCGACGGCATAGCACGCTTCATGGACTACCTCGACAGCCAGCCGCTGATGCCGGCCCTGCTGCTGACCGATCTGGTCGAGGAAGACTTCCAGCGCATCAACGTACCGCATGTGGGTGGCATGGGCGGACGCAAGCTGCTGCAGCGCCGCCTGCAGCAGCAATACCGCGAAACGCCTTACCGCCACTACGAAATCCAGGGCCGCATGGCCGATGGCCGGCGCGACGATATGGTGCTGCTGGCCGCGCTGACCAATCCCGCCAGCGTGCAGCCATGGCTGGATGCGCTGGACCAGTTGCAGATTCCGCTGGCCGGGCTGTACTCGACCACTCTGCTCAGTACCGCGCTGGTGCACAAGCTGGGCCTGCGCGACGAGCACCTGCTGCTGCTGACCCAGCAAACGGGCGGCTGGCGCCAGAGCTATTTCCAGAACGGCCAGCTGAAGTTTTCCCGTCTGACGGCCGCCATCAACCGCGATGGCCAGCCCATCGATCTGGGCACGGAAACCGCCAAGACCCAGCAGTTCCTCACCAGCGTGCGCCTGATGGGGCGCGGCAATGTGCTGCATGCGGTGGTGATCGCGCCCGTGGCCAGCACACCGGTGCTGGAAGGCCAGTGCGAAGACGGGCCGGAGACTTCGTTCCGTTTCCTTGCGCTGCGCCATGTGGCCACCCGGCTGCGGCTGCGCAGCGACGAGCTGCAGGTGAATGAACTGGCCGCCCAGCTGGCCGACCCCATGCTGCTGACGCTGCTGGCACGCCAGCACGGCATCCGCCAGTATCCGCTGGGCAGCGTACGGCGCCACTTCAAGCTGTGGCGCATCCGCCGCGTACTCTACTGGGGTAGCGCCGCACTGGGCACGGCCAGCCTGCTGTGGATGGGCGCCAACCTGTGGCAGGCGCGCGATGCCCAGCAGCAGAGCGGCACGCTGATGGCCGAAGCGGCCAGCTACGACCAGCGCTACCGCAGCGTGATGGCGGCCATGCCGCCTAGCGTGACCAGCACCGCCAATATGCGCGCTGCCGTCAATGTGGAGCGCATGCTGGGCACCCAGGCGCCGGCACCGCTGGAGATGGCGGCCATGGTCAGCGCCGCACTGGAACAGACGCCGCAGATCCGTCTGCTGCAACTGGACTGGAAAGCCATGCAGGGTGATGGCGCCACGCCGCCCGCGCCCACTCAGGGCGATGGCCGCCAGGCTGCACCGATTTCGTCGGCCTTGCTGGGCATTCCCACCAAGCCGGCCCAGAGCCTGCTGCTGGAAGCGGAAATTCTGGGTGACCAGGATGACTACCGTGCCGCCGTCGACCATATGAACCGCTTTGCCCAGCAACTGGCCAGCAACCCGCGCCTCACCGTGGCCATCGACAAGCCGCCGCTGGACACCCGTTCCTCCGTCAAGCTCAGCGCCAAAGCGGGGCCGGCCAGCGAAGATGCCCACGCGCGCTTCTCCCTGATACTGGTGTGGAAACCATGAGCAGCCTGCCCCATAGCCCTAGCGGCCGCCGCGCCGCACCGCGCCCCCTGCCCCTGCCTTACTGGCTGGCCGAGTTCGGCCGCATCCGTAGCGCCGTGCTGACCGCGCTGGCCTGTCTGCTGCTCAGCACAGGCGCCTTACAGCTCAGCCACTGGCGCCTGAACAGCGCAGAAGACCGGCTGCAGCTGGCCCAGCGCACGCGCGATGCGGCCTACACGCGCTATGCCCACGTCGACAATGAAAAGCGCGATATCCGCAACTTCCAGCCGCGCTTTGTCGAGTTGCGCACGCGCGGCCTGATCGGTGCGGAAAAACGTATCGAATGGGTAGACGCCATCCGTCAGGTGCAGGAACAGCGCCGCCTGCTGCCGTTGAGCTACGAAGTCGAACCACAGCAGACCGTACAGCTGGCCGGCGCACTCGATCTGGGCGATTACCAGCTGCAAAGCAGCCGCATGCATCTGCACATGGACTTGCTGCACGAAATGGATTTATTCAACTTCCTCACCGACCTGCACCAGCGCGCCTTTTTCGCTGTGCAGAGCTGTAATATCAAGCGGCTGGCACGGGCGGTCGGCGCGCAGGGCGGCCCCACGCTGGGTGCGGACTGCACGCTGAACTGGGTCACACTGGGCACGCCGGCCAAAGCGCCAGCGGGTAATGCCAGCGCTGCGGCCAGCCCTGCCAGCAAGGAGACACCATGATGCCGCACCTCACTGCGGCAGCCCCGCACCTCAGCGCGCCACTGTGGCGGCGACCGTCGATGCTGCTGGCGGCGCTGCTGGCCATGCTCGTGGCTGTAGCACCTGATGCCGGCGCACAGCATCTGGGCCGGCTGTTCGCCACCCCGGCCGAGCGCGACGCCATGGAAGCCCAGCGCGGCGCCAGCACGGCACCGGCCGGAGTTGTCATGCCGCCGCCCGGCGTACCAGCCATGCCAGCCGATCCTAACCAGGCGATGGCAGGCAATCCTGCTGCCGCGCCCGCCGCCGCTGCACCCGTCACCCTGCTGATGGGCGGCAGCATGCGCAGCAGTTCGGGCCGCAGCACTGTCTGGCTCAACAACGTGCCGCAGAACGATGGGCTCAACCGCTTCAGCAACTCCGGCAAAGCCGACCTCTCCGTCACGCTGCCGTCCGGCCAGCGCATTGTCCTCAAGCCGGGCCAGCGCTACGACCTGTCGGCCGCCAGGGTGAAGGACGTCAATGAACCGTAAATCCCTGCAGCGCCAGCGCGGCTTTACGCTGGTCGAAATCGCCATCGTGCTGCTGATTGTCGGCCTGCTCATAGGCGGCATGATCGCGCCCCTCAGTTCACAGCTGGAACAGAAAAAAACTGCCGACACCCGGCTGGCCATGGAAGAGGCGCGCGAAGCCCTGTTCGGCTTCGCCCTGCGCAATGGCTATCTGCCCTGTCCGGCCATTTCGGCGACCAATGGACTGGAAGACCGCACCGGCAGCGCCTGCAACAAGCGCTACGGCCTGCTGCCCTGGGCCACGCTGGGGGTAGGCCGGCTGGATGGCTGGAACCGCATCCTCGGCTATAGCGTCACGCCGGCCTTCAGCGACAGCGTGGTGCTGTTCACGCTGAAAACCCCGCGCGATATCACCATCGCCACGCGTGACGCCAGCGGCCGCCTGCAGCCTCTCACGGAAAGCAACGACATACCGGCCGCGCTGATTTCCTTCGGCAAAAATGGCTATGGCGCGTTTAGCGACCAGAACACCCGCCTGAATGATCTGGGTGCCGGCAATGACGATGAAAAACTCAATCTGCAAAGCGGCATGGCACTGATCAGCCGCGACCCTAGCGAGGACCCGCGCGCCAGCGGCGGCAGCTTCGACGACATCATCCTGTGGATTTCGCCGAACATCCTCTACAACCGTATGGTGGCGGCCCAGCGCCTGCCATGATGGCCATGCACGCCAGCTGCACCATTGCCCGCTATACCGTACTGGAAGCCCTGCGCAACCGCTGGCTGTGGCTGCTGCTGGGGCTGACGCTGGCCGCCATCGGTCTGAGCAGCCTGCTCGATGCCATGGCCCTGACGGAAAGCCGCCAGCTGCAGATCAGCCTGCTGTCCAGCCTGCTACGTCTGGCCAGCGTGTTCCTGCTCACCACTTTCGTCATCAGCAGCATGGCGCGTGAAGCGGCCGATAAAGGCCAGCAATGGCTGCTGGCACAGGCCTACCCGCGCGCCACCTATCTGGCCGGCAAGCTACTCGGCTATGCCGTGCTGGCCCTGCTGCCGGTGCTGCTGTGCGGCCTGCTGGCCTGCTGCTATGCGCCCCCGCTGCAAGCAGGTGCATGGGCGCTGGCTCTGCTGTGCGAATGCTGGATCATGCTGGCTTTCGCCGTGCTGTGCATGGTCGGCCTGCAGCAGATACCGGCCGCACTGGCGGCCTGCAGCGGCTTCTACCTGCTGGCGCGCAGCATAGGCACGCTGCAGCTGCTGGCCCATGGCAGCCGTCCCGATGGCAGCCAGGGCAGCGCCGCCGGCCTGCTGTTCGACCTGCTGGGCACGCTGTTGCCCCATCTCGACCGCTATGCCCGCAGCGACTGGCTGGTCTACGGCGGTGCCAGCCTGCACGATCTGGCTGCCATGCTGCTGCAAACCGTCCTGTTCCTCGCCCTGCTGATACTGGCCGCTCTATACGACCTGTACCGCAAAGCCATCTAGCTGCCCGCCTGCCATGGCCGCCCTGCCTCCCCCTTCCATCCGCCCACTGCCGCGCAGCGCCGCACCGCGCTGGCTGACAGCAGCGCTGCTGCTGGCACTGGCTCTGCAGATCCTGTGGCAAAGCCTGCAACCGGCGCCGCGCGCCCAGGCAGCCGAACTGCCCGCCGTGCCGCCGCTCGCCCTGTTGCAGCTGGCCAGTCTGGGCGAGCCGGTAGCGCTGGCCAAGGCCAGCATGCTGTATGTGCAGAGCCATGACGAACAGGCCGGCCTCAGCATCGCCTTCCGTGCGCTCGACTACGTGCGCCTGCGCGACTGGCTCGCCACCATCCTGACGCTGGACCCGCGCAGCCAGTATCCGCTACTGGCCGCCAGCGAAGTGTATGCGGCCGTGAGCGACCCCGTGCGGGCCAGACTGATGCTGGAGCTAGTCTACCAGCGCTACCGCGAAGACCCGCAGCGGCGCTGGCCCTGGCTGGCCCATGCCGCGCTGGTGGCACGCCACCAGCTGCACGATATGCCTCTGGCACGGCGCTACGCCGCCGCCCTGCGCAGCCAGGCCGGCGCGGCCCAGCTGCCGGCCTGGACGCGCGAACTGGAAATCTTCATCGCCGAGGATATGCAGCAGAGCGACAGCGCGCGTACCCTGATCGGTGCCCTGATCAGCAGCGGCCAGATCACTGATCCGCACGAGCTGGCATTTCTGGCGCACCGGCTGGAGCAGCTGGCGCCAGTGCAACACTAGCCTTTGGGCTTGCGGTAAGATAACAACATCTAGCAGAAAGGAATCCCATGCGCACCCTCCCCCAACGTTCCCGCGGCTTTACGCTGGTTGAAATCGCTATCGTGCTGGTCATCATCGGCCTGCTGCTGGGCGGCGTGCTGAAAGGCCAGAGCCTGATCGACAGCGCGCGCGTCAAGAACATCGTTCAGCAGGCCACCTCGCTGACGGCGGCCGTGAATGCCTATCAGGACAAATTCCATGCCCTGCCCGGCGACGATGTACAGGGCACCACCCACGCACCCGGTTCTACCGGCAATGGCAACGGCGATGGCCAGATCGACGAATACCAGCTGGCGCCCCAGCATCTGGCGCTGGCCGGCTTCATCACGGGCTCCTTCAACGGCAGTACGGATTTCATGACCAGTGCCCAGGGTGGCGCCGTCTACATCTACAACGATGTGGTGGCTGGCCGTGGCGGCAATGGCGTGCGGCTCGACAACCTGCCGGACAGCTTTGCCGAACAGGTCGACAGCAAGCTCGATGACGGCAAATACAACACCGGCTCGGTGCGCGCCAGCGGCCCCTACACCAACAATGGCAGCGTGATCCAGCGCACCGCCGTGTTCTTCTAGTTCCCATGTTCGCCCAGTTCGAAGGGACCCGCGCCATTCCGGCGCGGCACCAGTTCGAGCTGACGGCGCTCGATGCCTATCTGCGCCAGCACCTGCCCGGCTATCCGGCCGGCACGCTGAGCGCCCTGCAGTTCAAGGGCGGCCTGTCCAATCCCACCTACCAGCTCGGCATCGCCGGCCAGCATTATGTGCTGCGCACCAGGCCGGCGCCGGCGGCGCAGCTGCTGCCCTCGGCCCATGCCATCGAACGCGAATTCCGCATCATGGATACGCTGGGCAAGGCGGGCTTCCCCTGCCCCCGTCAGTTGCTTCTATGCCCGGACGAGAGCGTGATCGGGCGCGCCTTCTTTGTGATGGAATATGTGCATGGGCGCATCCTGTGGGACCCCGGCCTGCCCGGCATGACGCCGCCCCAGCGGGCCGCCATCTACGACGAAATGAACCGCGTGATCGCCCTGCTGCACAGCCTCGACTACAAGGCACTGGGGCTGGCCGATTACGGCAGGCCGGGCAATTATTTTACGCGCCAGATCGAACGCTGGAGCCAGCAGTATCTGGCCAGCCAGACCAGCCCCATCGCCGCCATGCAGCAGCTGATGGACTGGCTGCCGCACCACATTCCGCCCGGCGAGGAATGCGCCATCGTGCACGGTGACTACCGGCTGGACAATCTGGTGTTCCACCCCGGCGAGCCGCGCATCGTGGCCGTGCTGGACTGGGAACTGTCCACGCTGGGCCATCCGCTGGCCGATTTTGCCTATCACTGCCTGAGCTGGCGCCTGGCCCCGGGCCAGTTCCGTGGTCTGGCCGGGCTCGATCTGGCCGCGCTCGGCATACCCGCACTGCAGCACGGCATTGCCCGCTATGCCCAGCGCACGGGCCGTACGCTGCAGGCGCACGATCTGGACTTCTATCTGGCCTTTAATCTGTTCCGGCTGGCCAGCATTCTGCAAGGCATCATGAAGCGCCATGCCGACGGCACGGCCGCCAGTGCGCAAGCGCTGGCAGCCGGCAGCATGGCCGGCCCCATTGCCGAACTGGGCTGGAGCTATGCCTGTGGTCGCGCCGGCTAGCCACCTGACAAAATAACTTTCTGATTCGCACCAGCTCGGCTACTATCCAAGGGCATTATGCTCAGATTGCCGTCCGGGGTTAGGCTTGCAAGAAACTCAATACCGTCGCTCATACTCACTGCGTAGCCTGCTAACCGTGCTGGTACTGCTCTGTCTGCTGCCGGCCGTACTGGCGCTGGGCCTGCTGGCCATGCGCTACCAGCAATATCAGCACAGCGCGCTCAGTGAACAAAGCCAGCAGAGTGCCCGCCTGCTGCAGGCCACCATCGAAGGCGAAGTCCTGCAGGCGCGCCAGCTGCTGACGGCGCTCAGCATCCATCCTGCGCTACAGCAAGATGAGCTGGGCCCCATCCGCGCCCAGGCCGCCCGTTTGTTGTTTCCTGGCAGCCCGATCAGCCAGCTGCTGGTGCAGGACCGCTCGGGCCGGCAAGTGCTACAGCTGGGCACACCGCTGGCGGCCGACATCAGCCCGGAAGCCACCCTGCACCGGCTGGCGCCCCTGTTCACCGGCGCCACCCAGCGGGTTTCTGCCATCGACCTGCAGGGCCAGCATCTGCTGGCCGTCGACCTCGCCGTACCCGGCAGCGAAACCCCGCGCTATGTGCTGAGCGCAATTTTCCATGCCGACTGGCTGGGCAAAACCGTGCGCGAACAGCAGCTCGCGCCCGAGCAGCATGTCAGCGTCTACGATGCCGACGGCAGCCTGCTGGCCACGGGCGGCGCCGCACGCCTGATCTGGACCCAGTCCAGCGAAGCCAGCCTGCGCAGCCTGCTGCATCAGCGCCAGACCGCCATCGCCACGGCCGAGACCAGCACCCACAGCAGCTATCTGGTGGCCATCAGCCATCCGCCGCAGGCGCTCACCATTGTCGCGCTGGCCACGCCGCGGCACCTGCCGGCCAACGGTGTGCTGGCCGATCTGGCCGCGCTGGGCACGGGCACGGCGCTGGTGTTGCTGGCCGTGGCAGCACTGGCCGGCTGGTGCAGTGTCCGGCTGGGGCGCAGCATACTGGCCCTGCGCGACGCAGCCCAGGCGCTGGCCGCCGGCCAGCCTTTCGGACTGGGCGATATGGGCTTCCGCGAAGCGGGCCAGATCGCCCACGCCATCCAGTCACTGCAAGGCAATCTGCGGCGCCATCAGGCCAGGCTGGAATCGCAGGTAGCCGAACGCACGGCCCAGCTGGAAAAGAACCGTACCCAGCTGGAAACCCTGTATGCCACTGCGCCCGTCGGTCTCTGCTATGTAGATGCGGAACTGCGCTATGTGCGCCTGAACGAATTTCTGGCGGCGCTCAACCGTCAGCCCGTGGTGGCCCATCTGGGCCGCCATGTGGCCGATATGATCGCCGATCCCGACCTGCGCCGCGAAGTGCTGGCCGATTACCGCAGCGTACTGGAAACCGGCCAGCCGGCCATCAATCTGCCCCGCTCCGGCCATCCCGAAACCTCGCCCGACCAACTGCGTCACTGGGTCATCAGTTACTACCCGCAGTTCGGCAACGACGGCCGCATCGTCGGCATTACGGGACTGATGCTGGACGTGACGGAACAGAAGCGCATCGAAGGGGAACTGCGCAAGTCGCGCCAGCTGCTGCGCTCGGTGGTGGACAATATGCCGGCCATGATCTTCCTCAAGCGCCTGCCCGACCTGCGTTATGAAATGTTCAACCGCTATGGCGCCCAGCTGTACGAGCGGGCCGACAGCGACGCGCTGATCGGCCTGAGCGATGCCGATTTAGTCGGCCCGGCCACGGCCGCCGAGTTTGCCGCCACCGACCGCCAGCTGCTGGATGCTCCGGCCGACACGGTAGTGGAAATTGCCGAGGAACCCCTGTGCAACAGCGCCGGCCAGACGCGCTACCTGACCACCCGTAAAGTGGCGCTGCGCGATGAGCGCGGCATCGCCACCCACGTGCTCGGGATTTCCATCGACATCACCGAACGCAAGCAGGCGCGCGAAGCGCTCACGGCCAGCCTGAACCAGCTGGCCGAACGCGAGCAGTTCATCCGTACCGTCACCGACAACCTGCCCGGCATGGTGGCCTACTGGGACACTGGCTTGCGCTGCCGCTTCGCCAACCGCTACCTGCTGGACTGGCTGGGACGCAGTGCGGCCGAAGTGCTGGGCCGCTCCATGACGGACTTGCTGGGAGCCAGTCTGGTGGCGCGCCACAGCCGCCAGCTCGATGCCGCCATGGCCGGCACGGCGCAGAGTTTCGGCGGCCAGGTCAGTGACGTGGCCGGTAAGCAACAGCACATCTGGGTCAATTACTTCCCCGACCTGACCCCGACCGGACAGGTACGCGGGCTGGTGGTGCTGGTGTCGGACGTGACGGCGCTGAAGGAGTCCGAACTCCATCTGCAGCGCCTGAACGAAGAACTGATCACGGCGCGTGACCGGGCCGAAGCGGCCAGCCATGCCAAGAGCGAATTCCTGGCCAATATGAGCCATGAAATCCGCACCCCCATGAATGCCATCATCGGTCTGGCCCGTCTACTGGAAGAAGCCCAGCTGGCCCAGCGCGAACGGGGCTATCTGGACAAGATACAGCTGGCCACGCAATCGCTGCTGGGACTGGTGAACGATGTGCTCGATTTTTCCCGCGTGGAAGCTGGCCAGCTGACGCTCGAACAGACCCCGTTCCGGCTCGAACATCTGCTGGCCAGCATCAGCGTGCTGGTCAGCGGCAGCGCCAGCGACAAGGGCATAGAACTGATCTACGACATCGATCCGCAGCTGCCGCACACCGTGCTGGGCGACCCCATGCGTCTGCAGCAGATCCTGCTCAATCTGCTCAGCAACGCCATCAAATTTACCGAGCATGGCGAAGTGGTGCTGCAGATCCGCCAGAGCCGCCAGCAGGAACAGCTATGGCTGGAATTCCGCGTGCGCGATACCGGCATAGGCATCCCGGCAGCCCAGCAGGCCCACATCTTCGACGCCTTCGTGCAGGCCGACAGCAGCACCAGCCGGCGCTTTGGCGGCACCGGGCTGGGGCTGGCCATCTGCCGCCAGCTGGCCGGCCTGATGGGCGGCCACATCAGCCTGCACAGCGAACCGGGGGTGGGTTCCGAATTCCAGTTCCGCTGTCCGCTGCAGGCGCTGGAGGCCGCGCTACCGCCCGATCCGGCGCAGCAGGGCTGGCGCATACTGCTGGTCGATCCGAATGCCACGGTGCGCGCCGTGCTGCAGCACTGCTGCCAGCAACTGGGCTGGCAGGCTGATAGCGTGGCCAATCTGGACGCCGCGGCCGCGCGCATGGATGCCGGCAGCGATGCCGACGTGCTGATCCTCGGTGCCGGCCTGCTGGGCGAGCTGCATGCCTGCCCGCAGGCTGCCACCCGCCGCTGGCCACCGCTGCTGCTGATGGCGGACGAAGAATATGCGGCCCGGCAGGCTGCGCAGCAGGGCCGTCCGGCCATCGCCGGCCTGCTGCCGAAACCGGCCACGCCGGCACAGATACGCGAACAGGTCGAGCAGATGCTGGCGCCCGGCCCGGCCGCACTGCCCGGCCTGACACTGGCCACCCACGCGCCGCTGCAGGGGCGTCTGCAAGGCATGCGCATCCTGCTGGTGGAAGACAACGAGATCAATCAGGAAGTGGCGCTCTACATCCTGCAGCATGCAGGCGCGCAGGTTGATACGGTGGACAATGGCCAGCTGGCGCTGGACCTGCTGCGCAACGCCCCGCGCCGCTTCGATCTGGTCCTGATGGATATCCAGATGCCGGTGCTGAACGGCTACGACGCCACGCTGGCCATCCGCGCGCTGGGCGGAGCGCTGGCCGAGCTGCCCATCGTGGCCATGACGGCCAATGTGATGGAAGATGACCGGCGCCGCGCCAGCGCGGCCGGCATGTCGGCCCACGTGGCCAAGCCCATCGATGTGGAACAGCTGATTGCCGTGCTGGTACGGCTGGCGCCGGGTGCCGTCGCAGCCCGGCCTGGCGGCGCCCCGCGTCCGCCGCGGGCGGCTACGTCGCAGCCGGACTGGCTGCTCGCCATGCGCGATGCCGGACTGGATGGCAATGCCGCCCTGACCCGGCTGGATGGCGACAGCCAGCTGCTGTGGAACTTGCTGCAGCGTTTCAATGTCGAACATGCGGACAGCGCCAGCCAGCTGCTGCACCTGCTCGGGCAGGATGCCGGACCAGCCGCGCTGGCCCAGCCTCTGCACCGCCTGCGCGGCGTGGCCGCCAATCTCGGTGCGGTCGAAGTGGCCGCCTGCTGCGCCGCCGCCGAAGCGGCCGTGCAGGACACGACAGCATGGCCGCGCCTGCCCGGGTTACTGGCAGCGCTGGACGCAGCATTGCAGCGCCTCGCGCAAGTTAGCACCACTTTGTCCAAGACAACTCAAGGGATTTCGCTCTCTCAGCCCCCGCTGGACCACGAACAGTTGAGACAAGCACTGGCGCACTTGCAAACTTTACTTCAGAATAACAACATGAAAGCACTCGACGTGCTGGCACACCTACAGGAGCAGCTTGCTGCCGACACCCTGCCCGCAGCGCTGGTCGAGGCCGTAGGCAAACTCGACTTCAAAGCCGCGTCGCGCCTACTTGAAGAATTTTTGCAGCGAAAGGGCAGTGCATGAGTTGGACCAACCTGGCCTGGAACGGACGGATACTGGTAGTCGATGACGCCATGGAAAATATCCAGATCCTGCACCACGCCCTGCGTGACGAGCACGAAGTGCTGTTCGCCCTCGATGGTGCGCGTGCGCTGGAAATGGCGTACAGCCAGAAACCGGACCTGATCCTGCTCGATGCGGTCATGCCGGGCATGGATGGCTATCAAGTCTGCGCCGCCCTGCGCGCCAACCCTGCCCTGCAGGATATCCCCGTCATCTTCGTCACGGCGCTGACCCAGCCCGAAGACGAGACCCGCGCGCTGGAAGCGGGCGCGGTGGACTTTATCAGCAAGCCTTTCAACGTGGCCGTGGTGCGCGCGCGCGTGCGCAGCCAGCTCACCATCAAGCGTCAGGCGGACGCCATGCGCGAACTGAGCCGCACCGACAGCCTGACCGGTGTGGCCAACCGGCGCAGCTTCAACCACACCATGGAAGCCGAATGGCGCCGCTGTGCGCGGGCCGGCCTGCCGCTGTCGGTGATCATGATCGATATCGACCACTTCAAGCTGTACAACGACCACTACGGCCATCAGGCTGGCGACCTGTGCCTGCAACAGGTGGGCGCCGCCATGTCGGCCTGTGCCGCCCGGCCGCAGGACATGCTGGCCCGCTATGGCGGCGAGGAATTCGTGCTGCTCCTGCCGCAGGAAGCGGCCGGTGGCGCCGCCGTGGTGGCCCAGCGCGTGCTCGACACCATACGCCGGCTGAAAATTCCCCATGCCGGTTCACCCACCTCGCCGTATGTCACGGCCAGTCTGGGCGTGCACACCATGCTGCCGCCGTTCGAGAACAGCGACAGCGATGCCCTGATCCGTCAGGCCGACCAGCAGATGTACCGCGCCAAGCAGAGCGGCCGCGACCGCGTCTGCGTGGCAGCACTAGGCTAGCCGCCCCCGTTCAGGCGTGCTCGGCAAACGCCGGCTGGGCCGCAAAGCGCTGCAGATGGTGGTCCACATCGCCCAGCGTCAGGTCTATCATGGTCAGGCGCTTGAACAGATGGGCTGCCGGCAGCTCGTCCGTCACCCCCATGCCGCCATGCAGCTGCACCGCCTGCTGGCCGATGAACTTGGCCGCCTGCCCTATGCGCACCTTGGCCGCCGACACGGCACGGCGGCGCTCGGCCGCGTCGCCACCATCCTGACGCGCTGCCGCCAGCATGGCCATGGAGCGGGCCTGCTCCAGATGGATGTACATATCGGCCATACGGTGCTGCAGAGCCTGGAAGCTGCCGATGGCCGTGCCGAACTGTTTGCGGGTTTTCAGGTAATCCAGCGTGGCCGCAAACAGCGCATCCATGGCGCCCACGGCTTCGGCGCACAGCAAAGTCACGCCGTAATCGGCCGCCTGCTCCAGCAGATCCGCAGCAGCACTGCCCTGTGCCAGCAAAGCGGACGCCGGCACGCGCACATCGCACAGTTCCACCGTGGCGGCACGCTGGCCATCGATGGTACGGTAGTCGCGCCGCTGCAGGCCGGCCGCAGTGGCCGGCACGACGAACAGACAGATGCCGTCCGGCGCGCCAGCATCGCGCGCTGAAACGATCAGGGCACCGGCCTGGGCACCGTGGATCACCACGCTCTTGGCGCCGTTCAGGCAGTAGCCCGCGTCATCGCGCACAGCACTGGTACGGATATCGTACAGATCGTGGCGGCTCTGCTGTTCGCCCAGCGCACACGCCAGCTTGAGCTCACCACTGGCCACCTGCTCGAGCAGCGCGGCCTGATTGCCGGCCAGCTGCAGGAACTGCGTGCCCCAGACGGTGGCAAAGTACGGTTCCACCACCAGCCCGCGGCCCAGTTCCTGCATCACCACCCACAGGTCGACGGCGCCGCCGCTGAAACCGCCCTGGGCTTCCGGCACCGGCAGCGCCGTCATGCCGAGTTCCACCAGGGTCTGCCAGGCGCTGTCGCTGACGCCGCTGGCACTATGGATGATCTGGCGCCGTGCCTCGTGGTGATAATCCTTGGCTACCCAGCGGCGCAGGGCGTCGGCAAATTGTTGCTGTTCTTCGCGCAATTGAAAGTCCATGGCTGCCCCTTACAGTCCCAGTATCATCTGGGTGATGATGTTTTTCTGAATTTCGTTCGAACCGCCATAGATCGAGGTCTTGCGGAAATTGAAGTAGTAGCCGGCCAGCGGTGCGGCCGCGTCGTCGCCCGTCAGCGCATGTTCGCGCTTGCCTTCGAGGTAGTCGGTATCGAAAGGCAGACCGGCAGGGCCCAGCGCTTCAAGCATCAGCTCGGTCAGCTGCTGCTGGATTTCCGAGCCACGGATCTTGAGCAGCGATGCTTCCGGTCCGGGCCGGTGGTCAGCCTTGGTAATCACCCGCAGCACCGTCGTTTCCAGCGCAATCAGTTCGATTTCCAGACTGGCCACCTTGGCGCCAAACACAGGGTCCTGCAGCAGCGGGCGGCCGGCCTTGCGCTGTTCCGTCGCGATCTTCTTCAGGAACAGCAGTTCGCGCTTGGAGCGGCCCACGGCAGCGATGCCGGTGCGCTCGTGGCCCAGCAGGTATTTGGCATAGGTCCAGCCCTTGTTCTCCTGCCCGATCAGGTTCTCGACCGGCACTTTGACGTTATCGAAGAACACTTCATTCACTTCATGCTCTTCATCGAGCATGATGATGGGGCGCACCGTGATGCCGGGCGTCTTCATGTCGATGAGCAGGAAGGAAATGCCTTCCTGCTTGCGCACCGTGCCGTCCGTGCGCACCAGGCAGAAGATCATGTCGGCGTGCTGGCCCAGCGTGGTCCAGGTCTTCTGGCCATTGACGATATAGTGTTCGCCCACGCGCTCGGCCGTGGTTTTCAGCGACGCCAGATCGGAACCGGAGCCGGGTTCGGAATAGCCCTGGCACCACCAGTCGTCGCAATTGAGGATGCGCGGCAGGTAATAGGCTTTCTGCGCGGCGTTACCGAAGGCCATGATGACGGGCGCCACCATGTTGACGCCGAACGGCAGGATGGGCGGCGTGCCGGCACGGGCGCACTCTTCTTCCCAGATGTGGCGCTCGGTCGCGCTCCAGCCCGGACCGCCAAATTCCACCGGCCAGGCCGGTGCCGCCCAGCCCTGCCTGGCGCAGATGCGGTGCCAGCGCACATAATCGTCGCGCTCGAGGCGGCGGTGCATGCGCACTTTCTGCTGCAGGTCAGTAGGTAAATTGGCTTCGAGGAAGGCGCGTACCGTATCACGGAAGGCCAGATCCGTCGCCGTATAGTCGAGGTCCATGCTGTCTCCATTATTTTTGCCCGCGCCAAAAAGCACGGTCGTTCAGATTATTCTACCCGAAAATCTGGACGGCACCGTGGCATTTTCGTGGCGCCGCGTATGGCCGCGCGAGCCAATGGAGGATTACTCGACCTGCACAGCCAGATCGTGCACGCCGCTGGCCGGATTGCCCGCGTAGTCGCGCGCACTGATGCGCAGGATATACGGCCCCGGCGCCAGCGCACCGATCTGCCACAGGCCCGGCTGGATCTGGCCCTGCACCAGCGTGTTGTGCAGCGCATAGGAGAAGCGGGTTTCGGCCGCGCCATGTACGGTGATGCCGCTGCTGGGCGCATAGGCATACTGCACGGCTTCGCGGTTGCGCGGGAGGCGGTCGTAGGTCTGGGCCGCCGGCAGCGGCGCCATGCCCGCCAGCGGTTGGCCACTGCGATCGAGCAGTTGGTAGCCCAGCTGGTACAGCCCCAGCCGGCGCCGTGCCTGATTGCCATCCATCTGGTCAAACGCATCGACGATGATCTGCACCCCGCCCAGACTGCGCGGCAGCAGCAGCCTGCCCTGCTGTTTCGCCGTCAGCGGCTGGCCCCGGCTATCGGCCAGCGCAATGCGCTGGATCTGCGGCGCGATGGTGTCGCGCAGGCCCGTGAACGGCAGCGTCAGCGGATTGACGGCTTCACCAGCAGGGCGGTAGTCGAGGTGCACATGGGCCATGCGGTTGACGCTGCCCAGCGTTTCGCCCACGCCGAAGCGGGTGCCGCGCCGCACCCGCAGCGCCACCGGCTTGCCTTGCTCGTCGCGCTGCAGCAGGAAGCGCGCATCGCGCACCTTGTCCTTGGCATCGCGCCCGACGCGCATGTGGATGTAGTTGAACTCGCCCAGCGCCAGCCCTTCCGACAGATCGCCATACGACCAGCTGGCGGCAGGGTTGCTGACTTTGGCCGCTACCACCGCCAGCACCGGCGTGCCGATGGCTGCCTGCACATCGAGGCCGGAATGGAAGTGGTGCCGGTTTTCCCCTTTGAAGCTGCCGCGCACCTCGCCCATCAGGCCCACGACTTCATGCGGCTGATCCTGCGGCGCTACCGGCCACAGCGTACGCGCACCGGGCACGGGCAGCGGCACGGGTGGCTCGGTGCTAGCCGTCATGCTGCCCGCGGGCGCCACATGGTAGAGCCGGCGTGTAGCGCTATCGCTCAAGTACAGGCTGCCGTCAGCGGCCAGCGCCATGCCGCGCGGCGCATGCAGGCGCACGCCGCCATCCGCGCCATAACCGGGCTGGGCCGGATGATCGGCGTCTTCCAGCGCCAGCACTTCGCCCTGCGGCGTGATCTGGGCGACGCGGCCGTGAGTCTGGCTGGCCAGATACAGATAGCCGTCATGGGTCAGCGCCAGCGCCACCGGCGCGCGCAGCAGCGAGACACGATCATCTTCAGGCGCGGCCGCGATGGTGCTGACCATGCCGTCCGGCCCCAGCCGGCGGATCGCATCGTTGCCCGTATCGGCAATCAGCAGCGTGCCGTCCGGTGCCACCACCAGCCCCGTAGGCAGATCGAAGCGCGCCTCGGCAGCTGCGCCATCCACCATGCCATTGCGCTTGCCGCCCGCCAGCGTGCTGACCATGCCGTCCGGCGTAATCTTGCGGATGCGGTCGTTATAGGTATCGCTGACATACACGACGCCGGCACGGTCCAGCGCGATGCCGACGGGGCCGTTGAAGCGCGCCGCGGCGCCCTGCCCGTCCTGATCGCCAGCGATGCCGTCGCCGGCCAGCGTGCTCACCACGCCTTGCGGGCTGATCTTGCGGATGGCGTTATTGCCCGTATCGGCCACGTAGAGATTGCCGGCCGCATCGATGGCCAGCCCCGAAGGCGTATGCAGCGCAGCGGCCGCGCCAGTGCCATCGCTGAAGCCTTCCTTGCCGCCAGCCAGCAGCGTCACGACGCCATCGCTGCCGATGCGCACCACGCGGTTGGCTTCGCCGCCTTCGGCCAGATACAGATTGCCGGCGCTATCGCCCACCAGCCCGAAAGGATCGTCCAGTGTCTGGGCGGGTGCCAGCCCCGCATGCACGGCGACGCGGGCGCGCCAGTGCGGTTCGGTTGCACGGATTTTGCCGTGCACTACGACGGCATTGCCGCCGGCCGGCGCGCTGGCCCGCATCACCCCATACACAGCAGCCCCGCCCAGCACCAGCACAACAGTGGCTCCGGCGAGCCAGGTTAAACGCGAAATAGCCAACAGACACCGCCCGAAGTTAATTTTAAAGCAGCATTCTAGTGCATCCATCGCCCCGAGTGGCGCGGCGAGTTGGGAAGCGTTCGAAACGACAGGGCAAAAAAAAACCCGCTACGGGAGCGGGCTGAATCTATTTCCTTGGAGGAGAATAGAGGAGACAGGTGAATGATGCTCTAGAGCAGAATATATTTCCAATTTTTATTCATAATGCCTGAAATATATTTGGTGAATATCTGCTGATCTGCCGCCTTCTTGCACGGCAGATTTCTTGGCATCAAGTTACGCTTTTGCCTATTTGACGCTATCCACGGCGTAAGGCAGTACGCGCGACGCCATGCGCGTATCCGTCTTCAGCAGGCTGACTTCGTCCGCGAGGATGTGCACGGCTTCATTGAGCAGCACATCCTTGGCAGCTTTGGCGGCTTTTTCCGCGTCCAGTTCGGCCGCCAGCGTACGCTCATCGCCCTGCAGGCCGTCATCCGTACGCAAAGCACCTTTGACAGCCGCCACTTTCGGCGCTGCCGCCGTCTTGCCGTTGCCGGCTTTGGCGGCAGCGGCCTGCTTGGCCAGCTCTTTGGCATCCGGAATCAGGATAGGATCGTCGGCGCCGGGCACCGGCGACAGCAATCGGGCTTCACGCAGCTTGGCGCGCGCATCCTGGGTTTCGCGTTCTTTGCGGCGCACCGCTTCATTGAGCGAAATCAGGTTGTCCTTGCGCTGCTTTTTCACCAGCGCGATATCTTCCGACAAATACTGGAAGTCCTTGTCCTTGGCCACGCGGCTTTCATGCTTCTTGTCCAGAATAGGCAGCATTTCCTTCAGGTCGCCCACGGGAATATACACGGCCGGCTTGATGGCCACCCACGGCAGCGCGTTGTCATAGCTCGATTCACCGAAAGTGTCGGAATCACCCATGGTCGGCAGTTTGATATCGGGCGTCACACCGCGCAACTGGGTGGTGCCGCCATTGATACGGAAGAACTGGGCCACAGTCAGCTTGAGCTCGCCATAATGGACTTTATCGTTGGGCGCGAAGCGGTCCAGCGGGAAGATGGTCTGTACCGTGCCTTTGCCGAAGCTGGGCTCGCCGATAATCACGCCGCGACCATAATCCTGGATCGCTGCTGCAAAAATTTCCGAAGCCGAGGCCGAGCCACGGTTGATCAGCACCCCCATCGGACCATCCCAGGCCATGCCGGCGTTGGTGTCGCTTTCCACTTCCACCTTGTTGTCGGCATTGCGCTGCTGCACCACGGGGCCCTTGTCGATGAACAGGCCGGTCAGCTCGACGGCTTCGCTGAGCGAGCCGCCGCCGTTGTTGCGCAGGTCGATCAGCACATTGTCGACCTTCTCTTTCTTCAGCTCGACCAGCAGACGGGCCACATCGCGCGTGGCGCTCTTGTAGTCGGGATCATTGCGGCGGCGCGCTTCGAAGTCCAGATAGAAGGTGGGCAGCGAAATCACGCCGACGCGGCGCTTGACGGCACCATCTTTCACTTCATAGATGGATTTCTTGGCCGACTGTTCTTCCATGCTGATTTTCTTGCGCACCAGCGTCACCGTGGTGTGCTTGCCATCCACGCCGGCATCGGCCGGCAGAATGTCGAGCCGGACGGTGGAATCTTTCGGGCCGCGGATCAGTGCCACCACATCATCGATGCGCCAGCCCAGCACTTCCGTCATGGGGCTCTTGTCATCCTTGGCCACGCCGAAGATGCGGTCGCCCACCTTGATCTTGCCGGACAGGCCAGCCGGGCTGCCGGGCACGACTTCGCGCACCACCGTGTACTCCTCGCGCGTCTGCAGCACGCAGCCTATGCCTTCCAGCGACAGCCGCATGGCAATATCGAAGTTCTCGGAAGCGCGCGGGCCCAGATAATTGGTATGCGGTTCGATCGACATGGCGTAGGCATTCATGAAGATCTGGAACACGTCTTCATTGGTCAGCTTGCGCGAACGGCTGATATAGCTCTCGTAACGCTTATCCAGCGTGTCACGGATGCTTTTATCATCCTTGCCGGCCAGCTTCAGGCGCAACCAGTCGTTCTTGACGCGCTTGCGCCACAGGTCCCTGATTTCGGCATCGCTCTTCACCCAGTCGGCCTTTTCGCGGTCGTACTGGTAGCTCTCGTCGGTAGCGAAATCAAATTTAGTCTTCAGCAGCTCACGCGCATAGCTGATGCGCTCCGCAAAACGCTGCTGGTAGAGGTTATAGATACCAAACGGCACACTGAGGTTTTCGCCCAGAATCGCATCGTCCAGACGGGTACGCACGATGGTGTACTGGTCGATATCGGCCTGGGTGAAGAACAGCTTTTCCGAATCGAGCGACTTGAAGTAGCGGTCGAAGATTTTTTCCGACATGGCGTCGTCCAGCGGCATGGGCTTGTAGTGCAGTTTGCCCAGTACGCGCGAGGCCCACAGGGCAGCCTGGGTCTGGCCCGGCTGTGGCTTGATCACGGTATCGGCCGCGGCTTTCTCCGGCACGGCAGCGCCAACTTGCACGGACAGCGCCGCCAGCATGGCGACCAACAGCATTTGCTTCTTCATCGGCTTACTCCGGAACTAAATTTGCAATCTCATTAATCGGTTATGCGCAGTGCGGATAACTGCTATTCCATTCTACAGGATAGGTGGCAGCTCGGCTCTGCTAGATTGCAGTGTCCCCGTACCAGCTTAAAGCTAGCTGAAAAGAAACACAGAACAGCCTATAATCGGCCCATGGGTGCATTTCTGAAGCGTAGTCAAGCAACTGGCCTGATCGTCTGTCTGGCGATCGTGCTGCAATTGCTCGCGCCCGCATGGGCCAGCGCGGCCCGCAGCACAGCCGGCACCCCTTGGGCAGCCGACGTCTGCCGCAGCAGCCCCGCCCCCGACAAGACACCCGCCGCCGCTCACAGCCTGAAACATTGTTTGTTCTGCAGCAGCGGCGCCGATACCTACGCTCCGCCAGCTGCACCGGCTGGCCTGCCCGCCCTGCCGGCAGGCGCGGCCCTGTATGCCGGCGTAGCGCCCGCCGCAACAGCCTGCCGCACCCACTGGCATCCGGCCCAGCCGCGCGCCCCGCCTGCCCTGTCCTGAAGTCCGTCAAGTAGCGGCTGCCCAGCGCAGCCCGCATTTCTTACGTTTTTACGGGATATTTATGCAACGCCGTACTGTTATCACTGCTCTGGCCGCGGCCAGCGCAGCCCTTTTCACCACGACCATGCTGGCCATGACGCCGGCCAGCGCCGCTGCGCCCAAGCTCAGCGGCATCGACATCACCGGCAGCAGCATAGGGCCGGACCTGCACCTGTCCTACACCAACGGCAAACCCGCCTCGGTCAAGGATTTCCGCGGCAAGCTGGTGCTGCTGTTCTTCGGCTTTACCCAGTGCCCCGACGTCTGCCCCACCGCCCTGTCGCGGGCGGTGGAAATCAAACGCCTGCTGGGTGCCGATGGCCAGCGCCTGCAAGTGCTGTTTGCCACCGTCGATCCCGAGCGCGACACGGCGCCCCTGCTGGACGCCTATATGCGCGCCTTCGATCCCGGCTTTATCGCTGTGCGCGGCGACAAGGCCCAGACCGCCCGTACGGCCAGCGATTTCAAGATCTATTACAGCAAAGTCCCCAGCGGCAGTTCCTACACCATGGACCACACGGCCATCACCTATGTGTTCGATGAACAGGGCGCCATCCGTCTGGCGCTGCGCCACGAACAGACGGCCGAACAGTGCGCCGCCGATCTGCGCACGCTGCTGCAAACCAAATCCCCCAGCAATTTTCTGAAAGGACTCTTCCAATGAAACGTCTGCTCAACCTGTTTTTACTCGCCGCCCTGCCCGCCATGGCCCAGGTCACTGTCAGCGAAGCGTGGGTGCGCGGCACCGTCGCCCAGCAGAAAGCCACAGGCGCTTTCATGACGCTCAACGCCGCCCAGGATAGCCGGCTGGTAGCGGCCAGCTCGCCCGTGGCCGGCACGGTGGAAGTGCATGAAATGAGCATGGCCAACGATGTGATGCGCATGCGCCAGCTCGACAGTCTGCCCCTGCCTGCGAGCAAGCCCGTCAAACTGATGCCTGGCGGCTACCACCTGATGCTGATGCAGCTGCAGCAGCCGCTGGCCGATGGCGACAAAGTGCCGCTGACGCTGGAAATCGAAGATGCCAAGCATGTGCGCAGCAAGGTCACGGTGGAAGCTGTGGTGCGCCCACTGGCGGGCGGCCACCAGCACTAGGCCGGCTAGCGGAAACGCTCGGCATCGGCCACGCTGGCGCGGCGCACGGATTCGCGGATCTGGGCGCCGTAGCGGGCCACGCTGGCAGGCGTCAGCGCCCCCAGTTCGGTGCGCACGATCAGGGCCGCCGCTTCCGGCGTGGACAGGATGGCGTCGATGCGGCGTATGGTCGCCAGTCCCCATGGCGTACGGGGACAGGCGAAGCCCGTCACGACAAAGTTCTCTGCGCCCTTGAGCGGCAGCACTTTCAGCCGGGCCAGCGCCGCATCCTGGGTGATGGCATAGGCCAGCGTGATGTCGTATTCGATCAGGTAATCGGCCCGCCCAAGCAAAAGCATTTTCAAGGTGCCGGCGCCATAATTCGGGCTGGCCAGCTGCTCCACATTCAGATGTACACCGGGCTGCCTGAGCACCTGATCGACAGCGGGACCATAGGCCCGCTGCTTGATGATCACCCCGCGCAGCTCGGGATTGTTCATCAGCTCGGCAGGATCGACCTGCCCCAGTTCATTCAGGCGCACATGCTCCAGCGCTTCGGGACGGATGATCAGCTGCGGCGGCGGGGAGAAAAACACAGCGCGGAAATACGCCAGTTTTTCCCGCTCCGGCGTGCGCAGGGCTGCCGTATCGCACATGCTGGCGTCCTGCCCCAGCATATGCCAGATGCGGGTGGGATTGGCACGCACAAACTGGTGCCTGGCCTCCGGCCAGTGCGCCACCACATATTCGGTAATCCGGTCGGCAATGCCATCGCCGGGCTTGCCCTCGACGGGCACATTCACGGGCGGAAAATACGAGCTCAGCCAGATCACACCAGGCTGGCCAGAGGCAGCTGCCTGAGCTAGCGCGGCGCTGCTGGCCAGCGCACTCGCCAGCAGCAACACCATCCTGCAGAATTGGGCTGGTATCTCCATGCAAGCAATAATAACTGATAAAGCCTGCTCAACCGCATCAGCAGTGGCGCGCAAACGACGCTGGCAAATAGTCTATCCGCTAGAGCAGACCCGCATACAGGGCCAGACGCCACAGGCCCACGCCCGCCAGCGCATACAGCGCAGCGGACAGAGCACCGGCACGCACATCCACCGCCGACGGCAGGCCGCCATACAGGCAGCAGGCCACTACATAGCCGGCCACACTCCAGCTGGCGTAGTGGCCGGCAGCATATGCCGGCAGCAGCCAGTGGCGCGCCAGCAGCCAGCCCAGCGGAAACAGCGCCAGTGGCGCCAGCGCCACAAATGCAGCGTTGCCCAGATGCAGGTTGCGAAAGCTGACCGCCCCCATAATCCAGCGCTGTCCCTGCCGGCGCGGCCACAGCGCCAACGCAACGGGACGCGCATGCAGCAGCAGGCCCACCAGCCAGTGGCAGGCTTCGTGCAGTACGGTGGCACAGAAACTCAGCAGCGCCAGCAGATACATGCTGTGACGCAGCCAGCGCAGCAGGGCCAGCCAGCCCAGTACCAGCACGGCCGAAGCCAGATCGGCCTGTGATAATGCGCTCAGATCAGGCATGGAGGCAGGCATGGGCATAGGCGGCTAGGCCGCCAGCAAGGCAGGCTGTCAGGCCGGCAAGGCGCGCAGCAGCGCCCGCGCAGGCGCTAGCCCAGTTCGGAATAAAAGCAGCGGCCACAGGCCTGACGGTAGCTCTCATTGCCGCCGATGCTGATCTGCTCGCCGTCCTTGATGCGCTTGCCCTGCTCGTCTACGCGGATATTCATGGTGGCCTTCTTGCCGCAGGTGCAGATGTTCTTGAGTTCTTCGATATCGTCGGCCAGCGCCAGCAGATAGGCCGAGCCGGGGAAAGGTTCGCCACGAAAATCCGTGCGCAGGCCGTAGGTAATTACGGGAATGCCGCGCACCTGCGCCAGCTGGTGCAGCTGCTGTACTTGCGCCGTACTAAGGAACTGGGCTTCGTCGATCAGCAGACAGGCGATCTTCTGGTCTATGCGCTCGAGGAAATTGGTGTCGGCGTCGAACACTTCCGTCTCGCGCTGCGGGCCCAGGCGCGAAGTCACGTAGCCTACGCCGTAGCGGTTGTCGATGGCGGCCGTGAACAGACGCACGGTCTGGCCCTGTTCTTCGTAATTGTGTGCCACCTGTAGCATGGCGGTGGATTTACCTGCGTTCATCGCAGAGTAGCGGAAATAGAGTTTTGCCACTGCAGCCTTCTGTCGTTCGGGTTAGTGCGCCTATGCCGTGCGCTATCGGTCTGCACGGATTATAAACTGCGCCCCGCCGTCAAGCGCAAATATAGGGGCAGTTAGGCCGCTTATTCCCCTTACCCGGCCAGCCGCACCGGTGTTAACATCTCGCTATCGGGAATTCCGTACGGATCTCCCGGCACTCACAGACCCACTTTTTACTGGACTTTTACTCTGGCTCTCACACCATGGAACTGCTTATTATTCTGATCGGCGTACTGGCCATTGCAACGGTTTATTCGATAGGCGTGGCTGCGGCCAAGCCCGTGCAAGGCAGCGATTTCTACAAAGTGTCCAAAGATGGCCGCGTGCTGGCCGCTGGCCGCCGCAAAATCCATGCGGTACGCCCAAAAGTCACGCCGCATGGCTTGCAGGTCAAGCTACGCAACGGCAAGCGCACGGGCGAATTCCTGGTCCATCATCTGGTGGCCGAAGCCCATCTGCCCAACCCTGCCGGCCACAGCCATGTGCGCCACCGTGACGGCAATCCGCGCAACAACAAGGTGAGCAATCTGGTCTGGATCAAGGCCCCCGTGGCGGAACTGGCCGCCGAGGAAGTCACTCGCCCGGATGATAGCGCCGCTCGAGATGCGCTTCGACGTCCTTTCGAGATATCCATATCTCTTTAAACTCGCCACGCGCATACATGCCGGCCTGATCGTTGAAATGCGGTGAGGCCGGATTGCCGCTCTGGCCACCGGCCAGCACACTACGGGCACGGATCTGCGGCCCGAACTCCACTACCGCCACAAAACTGTTACCACGTTCGCCATAGATGCGCCGCGTCTTGCTCTTGCTGGTCATGCCATAGGCGGCCAGCGAACCCCAGTTGGCCGAAGCAAACGGCACGGGCAGGCTGGGCTGGCTGTCATCGAACTGCTGCACCAGATCGTCGGACAGGCGCTGGAAGCGGTTGATCTCGCCCCACGGCGTCTGCCACTGGCCGAAATCGGCCGTCAGTCTGGCGCTGGCCTGCTCCAGCGCTGCCAGCCGCTGGGCTGGCGTCAGGCGCTGTTCCACATAGTCGAGTAGCGGCATTTCCAGCGTGCGCGCCGTGGCAGCATAGCTGTTGCTGAGCTCCTGCATCCAGAAGATGGCCAGCGAGGTCGGCACGGAATCGAGCGCATAACGCAGGTTCCAGCCACGCAGCGCGGCAATCTGCGGCGCCAGCGCAGCTTTCTGCGGGGCGTCCTCGGCCAGTCCGTCGTAGGCGGCGAACAGCTGCGGCAGCAGCGGCTCGAAGGCGGGCAGCAGCGTGTCATAGGCCGCTGCAATCAGGCTATCGAGCGTGAAATCACGCTGATCCTGCAGCACCCGCAGCGCGTGGATGCCGCGCGCGTTTTCACCCTGCAGCGACATATAGGCCGGATAGTCGCTGGCCCTGGGGCTGGCCGCACCGGCTGCCGTGTAGGGCCAGTTATTGGTGTTCTGGATCCAGCCCGTGCGCGGATTGAACAGCTGGATAGTCTCGCTGACCTTGTGCAGCCCCTGCCATTCCGTGGCCGGATTGCTGCCATCGACGGGGTGCTTCCAGTCGAAACGGGGATCGCGGCGCGGTATGAAATTGCCGTGGAAGTAGGCGATATTCCCGTCCACATCGGCATACACGGTATTGTTGGAGGAATTGCTGCGCAACTCCATGGCGCGGTAGAACTCGCGGTAGTTGCGGGCCTTGGTACGGATGTACGACTGGGTCAGGGCCTGACGAGGCTGGTTCATCATGCGCACCGCCACCCATTTGCCATCCACTGCCCGCACGATGGGGCCGTGGTGGCTGTAGTACACCCGCACCACCTTGCTGGCCATGCCTTGCGCCGTCTTGTAAGGCAGGCGGATATCGACCGGCTTCAAAGCGCGCCATTGCTGGCCATAGCGGTAGTAGAACTTGCCGTTCTGCTCGCGCACGGTTTCCAGATACTCGTCGATGGCATCGCCACCGCCCGAAGTATGCATCCAGCCCAGCCGGTCGTTAAAGCCCTGATACACGAAGAACTGGCCCCAGGTCACGGCGCCGTAGGCATGCAGGCCCTGCTCGCTGCTGACCTGCACTTCGGGGCGGAAATAGAACGAGGTGTGGGGATTGATCAGCAACAGCGGATAGCCGTTGCGGGTGAGCTGGGGCGCAATGGCAAAACCGTTGGAGCCGCCCGGCTCGCGCTCGCCGGGCCGGTACACGGCGGCCAGCGCCACCGGTTTGGACGTGGGCTCGGGTAGCCGGGCGCCATCGCGGTACAGTGCTTCCAGCTGTTTGAGATCGACCGTTTCGATATCGCCGCCTATGCTGCCTTCACTGAAGCTGAGCGCCATCCACGGTTCGAAATGGGTAATCAGGGCCGGCTTGACTTCCGGATGGGTGGCCAGATAGTAGTTCAGGCCGTCGGCAAATGCCACCATCAGCTGCTGCAGCCATGCAGGGCTGCGGCGGTACTCGGCTTTCAGCTGTTCCGGCGTGATGAACAGCTTCATGCGCAGGTCGCGGTACAGTTCGGCTTCGCCCTCCACTTCGGCCAGCCGCCCCATGGCATTGATGTAGTTGCGTTCGACGCGCTTGAAATCGTCTTCCGCCTGCGCATACATCAGGCCGAACACGGCATCCGCATCCGTCTTGCCGTACACGTGAGGGATGCCCCAGGTATCGCGCAGAATGGTCACGCGCTGCGCTGTTGCGGACAGCGTGGCCGGCGCGCCGGCCAGCACATCGCCACATGCCGCAGCACACAGCAGAGAAACTAGCGTACGACGTAAGCCCATGCGGCCACTCCTGTATAAACTGTTTAAACCATTCCATGCCCAGCCGGCAGCATAGCCGCTAGCCGGATCAGCTCGCGCCCATCAGTTCCGACAGACGCTTCTGCAGCGCCGTGATTTCTTCGCGCAAGGCAGCGTTCTTCTCGCGCAGCACGGCATTCTCGGCGCGCAGCTCGTCCACTTCCGTGGCCGGCCGGCCATAGCCGCCCTCGCCCGATGTGGCTGCGGCTTCGCGCCCTTCCTTCGGTTCTTTGGCTGGACGGGCTGCCGCACGCAGTTCGCGCACTTCCTTGGCCGCCTTCTGCAATTCCTTTTTGCCGCCCGCCACCGCAGCCAGCTGCTCCGCTTCCGGCAAGGACGCCACCGTGGCCGCTGCATTGATGGAAATCGTACCGGACCGTACGGCCTCGACCAGTTCCGGCGTGGCCGTCTTCTGGATTTTCTCGATCTGGCCTATGGTGGCGCTGCTCAGCCTGGCCGCACGGGCAATATCCTCGCGCGAGGTCAGCGGCATGGCCGGCACCCGTTTGCCTGCGTCGCCTTCCGGCGGGGCGATGGCCGCATCTTCGGCCGCCGCCTGTGCCACCAGCTCCGCCGCACGGGCCGCCATAATCTCTTTCTTGCGCAGCGCCAGCACCCCGCGCTGGTAATCGGAAATGCTGCGGCGACCCAGATTGTTGTCGATCATCCACAGTTTGACGTCTTCCAGATTGCGGAAACTGGTGTTTTCCGTGACCTTGAACGGGATGCCGTGCTGCTGGCAGATCTGGTAACGGTTATGCCCGTCCACCAGCACGTCCTGCCACAGCACCAGCGCGTCGCGGCAGCCTTCCTGCAGGATGCTCTGCTCCAGCGCCGTGTATTCAGCCTGCGTCAGCGGTTCGATATAGCTGCGCAGGGTTTCGTTAATCTTGATTTGCATAATAGGACTCCTGACTTCCTGACTCTATGCGGCATGGTAGCGCCGCCGGACGGAACGCCTCTACGCGTCCGGACCGACCCGCATGCTACACCATCGCCCCGCCCCATGGGTTGCAATTATAAAAACCTTGGCGCATCATGCTCTTTCCTCATCAGGGTACTACCATGGTTAATTACATCATTCACGTTTCGTACGCCCAGCCAGCCGCCGATACTCTCGCGCGCCTGAGTGATGAACTGCACAAATATCAGGTGGGCAGCGGCATTAAGGCCGAGGACGGGCGCGGCTATGTACTGCCAGCGGGTAGTTATGTCTACCACGGCAAGGAAACCATCAATGAAGTGCGCGACGCCATCTTCCGTATTGCCGATGAAATCCAGCATGGCGGCGTCAAGATTCTGGTGACGGAGGTGACAACGGCCTCGTGGACCGGACTGGAAGAACTGCCTGCGCTACCGGACCAGGCCCACCAGCAGCCAGCCTGATCCTGCCCGGCTAAAAAACCTGCCCAGATGAAACTTTTGTTTACAAGCTAGGCACTACTTGCAGGTAAAATAGGGCGCATGGCCCCTCTTCCCGGGTCGCCTTATCGAGACCGCAACATGCCCCGACTCCGCATATTGTCGCTGTTTTGCCTGACGCTTAGCTGCGCAGCGCACAGCCTCGCCGCCCCGCCGGCGGCAACGCCCGCCCCGCCCCGTTACAGCCCCATCCCCGTTGATGCCATTTATGCGCCTGTACAGCCTAATGGCACGGCCGACGATGCGCTGGCCAGCGGCAAAGTGGAACGCACCGTCTTCCCCATGGCGGCCAAAGCCAGCAAAGCCTGGCGCATTGCCTTCCTGTTCCCCCATGTCAAAGACCCCTACTGGGTGGCATGCAGTTCGGCCCTGATCAGCGAAGCACGCCGGCTAGGTGTCGCCATCGATATCCTGCCAGCCACCGGCTATGACGATCTGGCCGGCCAGCTGCAGCTGATGGACGAGGCCATCACCGCCCGCTACGATGCCATCGTCATTTCGCCGATAGGCATGACGGCCAATAACGCCTCGATCGCCAAGGCGCGGGCCGCCGGCATTCCCGTGTTCGAGCTGGCCAATGATAGCCGCAGCGACGACCTGACCATCAAGATCACCACGTCGCTACGCGAAATGGGCCGCCAGGCCACCCGCTGGGTGCTCGATGACGCGCGCAAGCGCGGCCTGAAGACGGTCAATCTGGGCTTGCTGCCCGGCCCGCTAGGCGCGGGCTGGGTCAAAGGCGAAGTCGATGGCACGCGCTATGCCGCCCAGGTGGCTGACCTCGAAGTCAACATCATCGATATCCGCTATGGTGATAGCGATGCCGGCGAGCAGGCCGAACTGGCCAGCCAGATGCTGGCCCGCTACGGCAATAAAATCGATTACCTGATCGGCTGCACCGGCTGCGCGCCGGCCGCCATCGCTCCGCTGAAAGCAGCCGGACTGGCCGGCAAGATCAAGCTGGTAGCTTTCGACCTGACCAATGAAATAGCCGAAGCCATACGCCAGGGCGATATCGCGGCCGCCGCCGATACGCGCGCCGTCAGTCAGGCCCGGGTGGCCATCAATGCAGCCGTCAATGTGCTGGAAAAACGCCAGACCCGTTTGCCCCATACCCTGCTCATCCAGCTGGGCATAGTCGACCAGCAAAACTTCAGTCGCTATCCATTTGATAGCTCAATCGCACCGGACAACTATAAGCTGCAGCTGAAATACGAGCCGAATAAGAGTTAGCGCGGCTGAAAATGTGAAATTTCACTTCGAAAAACATTTAAAGTGTTTTTTTTGCGAAATTCGCATATACTTGCTCCATGGAATTAAATATTTCCTTTTGACGCCTATCGGAGCCAGTCACCGCTATGAGTACGCAGCTATCCTGCATCACCGCCGCACAGACTGCGGCCGCTACCTCCCTGGACCACAGCCTGTTTGATGCGCTGGCCGCCTGCCGCCCCGTCTTGCGACTGGACCGCAACGGCGTGGTCGAGGTGATCAACGACGTCGCCCTGCAAGTCTTCGGCATCACGCAAGCGCAAGCGCTGCAGCAGCATGTCAGCAGCCTGTTCGACGCCATCCATCACAGCACCTTCAATGCCCCCGAACTGTGGCAGCAACTGGCCCAGGGCCAGCGCTACGAAGGCGAATTCCGTCACGCCTGTGCCGATGCCTCGGAACACTGGCTGAAAGCCCTGTTCCTGCCCATAGGCGAACAGGGCACCGTAGTCATCATGACCGATATCACGGCCAGCCGCCGCAGCCAGCTCGACCTGAACGGCAAGAACACGGCCATCGAACGGGCGCTGGCCGTGGTCGAATTCGACCTGCAGGGCAAGCTGCTACGCGCCAACGACAACTTCCTCGCCGTCATGGGTTACACGGCCGAAGAAGTGCTGGGCCAGCATCACAGCCTGTTCTGTACGGCAGCGGACACCGACAGCAGCCAGTATCAGGATTTCTGGCGCCGCCTGGTCGCCGGCGAATTTCTCACCGGCGAATACCGCCGCGTCGACAAGCAGGGCAAGGACGTCTGGATACAGGCCAGCTACAACCCCATCCTCGATACGGTCGGCAATCCCGTCAAGATCGTCAAATACGCCAGCGACATCAGTGCTGCCAAGCGCCAGAGCAACGAAGCTGCCGGCCAGCTGGCCGCCATCAACCGCTCGCAAGCCCAGATCGAATTCGACCTGTCCGGCAACATCCTCGGTGCCAATGCCAACTTCCTGCGCTGCGTCGGCTACACGCTGGAGCAGATCGTCGGCCGCCACCACAGCATGTTCTGCGATACCGCGCTGGTGCAGTCGGCCGAATACCGCCATTTCTGGGCCGATCTGGGCGAAGGCCAGTTCAAGAATGCGCGCTTCCGCCGCGTCGGCAACCATGGCGCCACCATCTGGCTGCAGGCCAGCTACAACCCGATACTGGACCTGAACGGCAAGCCCTACAAGGTGGTCAAGTTCGCCACCGACATTACCCAGCAAGTGGCACGCGAAGAAACCGTCAGCCACAAGGTCGAACAGATCGGCAAGATCATGCACGCGCTGGCCGATGATATCGACCATATCGCCATGAGCGCCGAACAGTCGAGCAGCATCGCCCAGCACACCGAGCAGCAGGCCCGAGAAGGCCGCACACTGCTGGAAAAATCGCTGGCCTCCATCCACGAAATCCAGAAATCCTCGCAGGAAGTGCACGACATGGTGGGCGCCATCAGCGACATCGCCAGCCAGACCAATCTGCTGGCCTTCAATGCGGCCGTGGAAGCGGCGCGCGCGGGCGAACATGGTCTGGGCTTCTCTGTGGTGGCCGACGAAGTGCGCAAGCTGGCCGAGAAGTCGGCCCAGGTGGCGCACGGCATCTCGCGCCTGATCGACCAGAATGTGCTGCGCGTCAGCGAAGGCGGCCGCATCAGCGATCAGGTCAGCATGGCGCTAGATCAAATTCTGCAGTCGGTACGCAACACCAGCGCTTCCATCAGCCAGATCGATAAGGCCACGGCCCATCAGGTCGACGCTGGTCGCCACGTGCAGACCCTACTGGAAGAATTGCAGACTTCCGCCACCCATCAGGCCTGATATGTCCGCCCCTCGCGCAGCCCAGACCGGCGCCCCGGCCAGCACCTATGCCGTGCTGCAACTGGGCAGCTGGCAGATAGGCGTAGACGCCGCACTGGTACAGCAGGCACGTCCCTATAAAGTGCCGGACACGCTGGATCAGGCTACACCGGAACTGGCCGGCAGTCTGACGCTGGACCAGCAGCGCCTGCCCGCACTCGCGCTGGCCCACTGGCTGCCCGGCCTGCCGCACAGCAGCGCCGACGCCAGCACTGCCGGGGGCTACCACCTGATCCTGCAACATCAGGGCATACGGCTGGCCTTGCGGGTCGACCAGCTGGGCGGCATGCGCGAGCTGCCGGCCACGCTGCTGGCAGCCGCCCAGCCGCACAGCGCCATGCCGCTACTGAGCAGCATCACGCTGGACGATGGCGCCACCCTGCACCTGCTCGATGGCGCCGGTCTGGCCAGCCAGGCCCGCAGCGCCATCGAAGCGGCCCGGCTGGGACAGGAGCACCTGCACCAGCCACAGAGCGAAGAAGCGCGCCTGCTGCCACCCATGGGCGTATTCGAGCTGGCCGGCCAGCGCTATGCCCTGCCCGCCGAACTGATCCACGAAGTCACCCCCTGTCCGCCCATGAGCACCGCCTTCCTATGGGGCGGCCCCTTGCGCGGCGTGGCGGACTGGCGCGGCCAGCATGTGTATCTGCTGGCACCAGCCCAGCTGGGAGCCGGCCAGAGCGAACCGGCCATGCTGGCCGTGGTGGGTGACCAGCATGGTTATCTGGGCCTGCCGATCGACGCCGCCACTACGCTGCGCCGCTTCCGGCTGGACCAGCTCAGCGGGGCCGAGGATGGTGCCCTGTATGCGGGCCTGATTGTCGATGATCAAGCCAGCCCTATCCGCCTGCTCGACAGCGCTGCCCTGCTGCAGCTAATCCCGCGCACGGCCAGAACCACCCAGCAGCAGTGCGCCGACAGCGTGCTGCAGCGCTCGCGCGACGCCTATCTGGTATGTAACACCGGCATCCGTCTGGCTGTCCCCATCCAGCTGGTGGAACAGGTGTGCGTGCTGCCGGCCGATTTTTCGCTGGCTGCTGACCTTGGCGAGAACACCGGTGGTAGCATTACATGGCGTGGTCAGGCATTGCCGCTGCATGCGCTGGGCAGCGCGCCCACCCGCATGCTGGTAATCCGCCATAACGAGAAAATTCTCGGCCTGCTGGTCGACGCGGTAGAAACCCTGCTGCCGGCCCTCAGCGCCAGCCTGCCCCGCGCCATCCGCGTGGCCGGCAAGCCGTTCCGCGTGATCAGCACCCGTCACGCCAGCTATACCCTGTTTGAACCGGAGCAGCTAGACTTCTTCAGCACCCATTAACCCACCGTGACAGTCCGCTTTCATGTTTAAAAAGATTACCGTCGATCAGGCCCAGATCGGAATGTATGTGCACAAAGTCTGCGGCACCTGGCTGGATAACCCGTTCTGGACTGCCTCGTTCGCGCTCAAGAGCGCCAGCGATCTCAAGAAGCTGCAGAGCAGTACGGCGCGCGAAATCTGGATCGATACCACGCGCGGCCTCGATGTGGCCACCGCCGTCACACAAGCAGCGCCGCCAACGCCGGCCACTACGGCCAGCGCTACCCCGGCCACACCGGTGGCGGCTGCCAGCAGCGCCGTCAGCGTGCATGGCACGCCGCCCGAATTCCGCTTCAAGGTGGAAGCCCCCACCAGCACCAGCGATGAACTGAAACGGGCCAAGCGCATCGTCAAGACCTCGCGCGAAGCCGTCGATGAAATGTTCAACGACGCCCGCATGGGCAAGCTGATCAGCACCGAAACGGCCGTCCAGCTGGCCGATGAAATCACCGCTTCCGTGCTGCGCAATCCGGGCGCCCTGATCAGTCTGGTGCGGCTGAAGAAGATCGATGACTACACCTATATGCACTCGGTAGCCGTGTGCGCCATGATGGTGGCACTGGGGCGCCAGCTCAATCTGCCCGACCATGAAGTGCGCGATTGCGGTCTGGCCGGTCTGCTGCATGATGTGGGCAAGATGGCGATCCCGATCGAAATCCTCAACAAGCCGGGGCGCCTGACGGAAAGCGAATACAGCACCATCCAGGGCCATCCGCGCGCCGGCTTCGAGCTGCTGGCACAGACCGGCAATGTGCCGGCGATCGCGCGCGATGTCTGTCTGCATCACCATGAGCGCGTCGATGGCAAAGGCTATCCCGATGCCCTGCCCGGCGACCAGATCAGCCTGCAGGCGCGCATGGGCGCCATCTGTGATGTGTACGATGCCATTACTTCCAACCGTCCCTACAAGGAAGGCTGGTCGCCCGTGACCTCGCTGGCACGCATGACGGAATGGACCAAGGAAGGCCAGTTCGATGCCACCCTGTTCGCCGCCTTCGTGCGCTGCATAGGCATCTATCCGATAGGCACACTGGTGCGGCTGAAGAGCGACAGGCTGGCCGTCGTGCTGGACAACCGCAAATCGCTGCTCGCCCCCATCGTGCGGGTAATCTACTCGCTCAAATCCATGGTCTACCTGCCGCCGGAAACGCTGGACCTGGCGCTGCCGGGCACGCCGGAAGCGATCCTTTCAAGCGAAGAAGAAGCGACCTGGGGCATTGTCGACTGCGGCCGCTTCATGGCCGACTAAACTCAGGCCGGCTTAGCTTAGACCGACTAAGCTCAGGCCGGCCAGGCTTAGACCGGCAAAGCTCAGGCCGGCTGCGGGTGGCGCTGCAGATACTGCTGGTGGATGGCGTCGAGCCGCTTCAGCTCGGCAATGGGGATCTCGAACACTTCATGCACCCGCAGCATCAGCTCGGCGCTGATGCCGGTGCGGCCATGACGGATCTTGCTCAGACTGGACGGCGCCAGCTGCAGCGCACGGCTCAGTTCCGCATCATTCTTCAGCTGCTGACGCAGCAGCACATGGTCCAGCAGCGTGTGCGGCCGGGCGTCAGCGGCCAGGCCTAGGTAACGTTGGGCATTCATACGGGGCTCCCGAGGTCGGCAAGTTCATGGGCCTGATAGGCGTGCTGGATGGCCAGTAAAGCATCCACGTCGGCCAGCAAGGCGGCCACGCAGAGTGGATCAAACTGGCTACCGGAACCATCGCGCAGATACTCGATGGCGCGCTGCAGATCCCAGCCGGCCTTGTAGGGACGCACCGAAGTGAGCGCATCGAATACATCGGCCACGGCGACGATGCGGCCATACAGCGGAATCGCATCGCCGGCCAGCCCGCGCGGATAGCCGCTGCCGTCATAGCGTTCGTGATGGCTGTGGGCGATGATGGCGCCCACCTGCAGCAGCGGCGACTCGCTGCCGGCCAGGATGCTGGCGCCGATTTCCGTATGGCGCCGCATGATCTCGATTTCGTCTGCCGTCAACGGCCCCGGCTTGAGCAGGATGGCATCGGGTATGCCCACTTTGCCGATATCGTGCATGGGGGCGGCATCGCGGATCAGATCGCATTTGGCTTCGTTCAGGCCCAGATTCTCGGCCGTCAGGCGCGCATAGGCCGCCATGCGCAGCAAATGCCCACCGGTTTCCGGATCGCGGTATTCGGCCGCGCGCGACAGGCGGCAGATGGCTTCGTGCTCGCGCGCCACCACGTCGGCCGTGGCCTTGCGCACGGCATGGGTCAGCCAGTCGGCCCGTTCGGCCAGCTGCAGCTGGGCACGGCGCAAGGCCAGCAGATTGCCCACGCGCGCATTCAGTTCGGCATGGTTGACGGGCTTGGTCAGGAAGTCATTGGCGCTCAGGCGCAAGGCTTCATGCCGCACGGCGATTTCCGTATCGGCCGTCACCATCACCACCGGCACTTCCTGCTTGCCCGGCAGCGCACGGAAACGGCGCAGGAATTCCAGCCCGTCCAGCTCCGGCATCATGTAATCGACCAGCACCAGATCGGGCGTGTGCTGCTCGCACCAGGCCAGCGCCGCCACCGGATCGGCCATGGGACGGGCCACCACCGTATCAAGCATGCTGAGCATGTGACAGAACAGTTCGAGATTGAGCTTGTTATCGTCGACGATCAAGATATTCATGGCAGTTCCCCTGAGCTGGCAGCGCTGCGGCAGAGCGTGCTGCCCGGCTGTCCGACATTCCAAATAAACCGATAAAATCAATTATACCGAATTCCACACAAAAATGTATTTTATTGTTAGAATTGGTTTAAATTGGGCGTACGGGGAATGTTACAAATGAAAAACACGAGTCGGGCCAGTGCGGTGTGCACCACACAGCGCGCGGCCAGCATATTGGGAATTTCCGTTTCATCCGTGCAACGGCTGGTAGAAGCGGGCGCCATAGGCGCATGGAAGACCCGCGGTGGCCATCGCCGCCTGCCGCTGGCCGAAGTGCTGGCCTACAAAGCCCAGCCCGGCCACCAGTTGCTGGAACCCGGACAGAGCGACCATCTGCGCATCCTGATGATAGAAGGCAGCGCCGAACGGCGCGAACAGTTCCAGCGCCGCTACAGCCAGTGGCACCTGCCGGCCACGCTGGAATTCAGCCGCAATATCTATCAGGCCATGCTGGAGCTGGCACGCCAGCAGCCGGACCTGCTGCTGGTCGATCTCGAAAGCAACGGCATCAACGGCTGCATCATGCTCAACACCCTAGTGGGCGATTCCAAGCTGTGGACCATGCATATCGTCATCCTGTCCGAGCACGATGCCGCCACGCTGGCCGAGCGCGGCGTGCTGCCGCAGGGCACGGTGTTTTTCGGCCGCACCGTCAAGGCCGAGGAATTGCGCGACTACCTGCAAGCGCGCTGCGCCCAGCAGGTGCGCAGCAGCGCACTGGCAACGGCCGTGCCGCCCCCCGCACTGCCGGTGGCGGCCCCGGTGGCGGCCGTCTGCAAACAGCAAGGGCATGCACCGCTCGCGCAGTCCATGCCCTCGTCTAGCGGCGCAATGCCGGGTGCAATCTGAATTATTCGCGTTCCAGCGGGCAGGTGTTAAAGCCCAGAATGCTGTACAGCGGGCAATAGCCCAGCGCGCCCGTCAGCAGCGGCACGACGCCGATATAGCCCCACACGCCGATATTGCCGCTCGCGGCCAGACCGATCAGCGCTACCCCAGCCACCACGCGCACGGCGCGATCCAGCGAACCTTCATTCTTCTTCATTTTCAAGCTCCTGTAGTGATTATCGGTCTACCCATGTAGCCGACGGTACAACACCCGGCAACTGCTGGCGCAACGGCCCCGGGTCCGCCCACTGCACCATGCTGGCATCTTCCCAGCAACGGCAGCAATATGTTGCAAGAAACAAGCATCATGTTGCTTGTCTTGGACATAATTTACTAGTTTGCGCCTCATCCTGCGCTAGCTCTGCCCAGATTTGTCTGGTCAGCGTATATTCTTGCCTGAGCAAACAGAACAGGGTTAGAGGAATATCTCGCATGGAAAGCATCACCGTGGTGTATCTGCAGGGTGAAAACCGTCGTTCATGTCCTGAACAAGGCGTCCTGTTAAAGGACTACACCTGCAGCGATGAAGCTTTACACGCTCCCGTACCGGAGGGCTATGCGCTGGCATTCTTCCAGGATGGCAAGGACCGCTACCTGTTCAGCCGTCCGCACGGCTGGAAGAAAATCACCCGTAACGAAACGCCCGAGCCGCGCAGCCCCTGATACGGCTGCCTATCTGTTCCAGATCAAGCAGTGAATTCTTCGTAAGCCTTGAGCGCGTGGGTGGCATACATCATCGATGGGCCGCCGCCCATGTAGACGGCCGTGCCCAGCACCTCTTCCAGTTCGGCACGGGTAGTGCCCAGCTTGACCAGTGCCTGCACGTGAAAACCTATGCAGTCATCGCAACGGCAGGCAATGGCTATCCCCAGCGCCACCAGTTCGCGCGTCTTCTTATCCAGTGCACCTTCCTTGGTACCGGCCGCAGCCAGCTGGCTGAAGGCCGTCATCAGGTCCGGCTGGGACTGGCGCAGGTCGCGCATCTTGCCCGATACTTGTTTGGTCAGTTCTTTATATTCCGGCATGCCACTCATATATCCTCCGTTTTCAATTTACTGGAAGATATTATATCGCAAAATATATTGAAGTGCGCAAATATCCGTATCCCGGCCAGTCCCGCCTGATCAGTCCGCGCCAGCCAGACTGTTTTTGAGTTCAGCCATCTGCTGGCCCAGCGCGGCCAGATCGACCTCGCTCTTTTTTACTTCGGGGAACATCTGCCCTTCTTCTTCCTCCACGTGGTGGGCGATCTGTTCCGACAGCACCTTGATACGGGCATCGTACAGTTCGTCGCCGGGGTCCAGCTCCTCGATCTGGGCTATCAGATCCTTGGCCGCCGCATGTTCCACCAGTGCCTCGTCCATCAGATCATCATCGTCCACCGGCCCGCGCACGGCCGGATAAAAGACTTCCTCTTCCAGCCGGGTATGCAGGCGCAAGGCCGCGCAGATCTGGTCGGCCAGCCGCTTCTTGCTGACTTTCGAACGGTCGCTCAGCGCTTCGAAGTCGGCAAACAGTTTGGCCACCTGCTGGTGATCGGGCTTGAGCATGGCCAGCGCATCCTGAGTCTGGTTTTTCATAACCCCTCCCATAACGATTCATCGGAAGGCCGATATTAGTAGCGCCCGCAGCGCTGCACTGTGGGCGGCCCCACACAGCAGCGATGCCGCCGTCTATAATGCGCCCACCTGTTACTTCATGCGACCATACAAGCTCATGCAAACTTTCCCTCTGGCCGGCTGGATGCGGATCGCCCTCGCCCTCGCCGCGCTCAGCACGCTGATCGTCAAAAAAGTCTGGGACCTGTCCAGTCCTCTCAACGTTGCCATAGGCGTGATACTGGCCCTGATCTATGGACTGGCTGCATGGCAGGGCGAGGTGCGCGGCTATAACTGGGGCAACAAGGCCTTCGTCGGCAGTGCCTTCATCTGGATCGCCAGCCTGGTCATGATGCTGCTGCCCTGAGCGCAGCGCTTAGCTCACGTAGGCCCGCCAATGCTGGCATGGCCAGGCTGATATCGCAGCGCCTGAGCACCGCTGCCTCGTCGGGATTCATCCGTATCAGCGGCACGTCCAGTTGTTCGCCGAAGCGCCGCACGGTCGGGATCGTCGTACCGGCGCCCAGCTCGAGTACCACCGTGCGGCTGGTGCCGGCCAGCCAGCGCTCCAGCCGCGCCATCTGCTGCCCGACGGCCTCACCATTCCAGCCACCATCGCTGAACATCAGGATATTCGGCCGCGCCAGTCCCTGACAGGCGGGACATTGCGGCAACGCCGAGCACAGCTCGCCGCTATCGCTATCGATCACCGGATCGAAGCTCTGCGCCGGCCATGGCGCATGGCCACAACCATCCAGACACTGCAGCGTATGAATGGTGCCATGGCATTCCGCCACTTGGTGTTCAGCGAAACCCGCTTTCTGGAAATGGCCGTCCACATTACTGGTGAAAACAAATCCGCCGCGCGGCATAGTCTTTGCAAGCTCGCGCAGTATGGCAAAGCCCTGATGCGGCATGGTGCGGCGGTACAGTTGCAGACGATGGCCATAGAAGCCCCAAGCCAGTTCTGGCCGTTCGCGAAACGCACGCGGGCTGGCGATCTCGTAAAAGCTCAGGCCATGCCGGCCCAGCGCCGGATAGGCACGCCAGAAACCATGCTCGCCACGGAAATCAGGCAAGCCGGAATCGATGGACATGCCGGCGCCTGCCGTAATGAGCAGGCTATCAGCCTGCAGCAGCAACTCGGCCGCGCTCTCGAAATCGCCAGCATATGGCGCAGAAAATTTAGTCATCGGTATTCCCGCAAATGTAGCTGATAGTTGCCGCTATGGCAGTTATCCCCGCTTCATGGCATAATGCCGGGCTATGTTGCTCCGATGGTGAAATTGGTAGACACTGCAGACTTAAAATCTGCCGCCGCGAGGCGTGCCGGTTCGATTCCGGCTCGGAGCACCACCTCAAGAATATCAGAATGCCTCAAATCGTCTCACATACTCTCAAAACCCGCATGCTATCTAGGCAGAGCGGGTTTTTTGTTATGTTGGCGCATCTCAATTTGTCTCATCCCATCTCAAGAGTCTGACGGTATCGGTGACGGTATCGCCAATTCGCTCGAACTAGATACCGTCATTTCGACAGATTTCTAGAACTACTTCGGACTACATTCCAGTCATTTCGACTGGCGTGGAGAAATGTTCCGTTGGCGAAAGCAAAAGAGGATGGGATTTATGGCTTTAACTGATACCTTCGTTCGTCAAGTCAAACACAATTGCGACACGGCCAGTAATAAGCACGCTGATGGTCAAGGCATGTATTTACTTGTCAGTGCTGCCGGGAAGTATTGGCGTTTTGATTATCGTTTCAACGGGAAGCGTAAGACCGCCGCACTCGGGAAGTATCCTGAGGTCAGTCTTGCGAAAGCTCGGCAGCGTCGTCTGGAAATGCGTGAACTGCTCGCGGAGGGCATTGATCCATCCGCCGACAAGCGCGAAAAGATGCGGGACAGCAAAGAGAAAGAGCGTCAGACGTTTAATGCTATTGCCCGTGAATGGCTTGAGAAGACCAAAGCGCAGAGAGCCGAAACGACCCAAATCAAGGTAAATGATTGGCTGACCCGCAATTTGTTCCCCTACATTGGCACAATGCCTATTTCACAAATCAAGCCACGGGATGTGCTTCTAGCACTGGAGCGTATGGAAGCGCGCGGCGCGATTGAGTCTGCGCACAGGGTCAAACAACTTTGCGGGCAAGTGTTTCGCTACGCCGTAGCTGTCGGCCTTGCAGAGCGCGACGTAACTGCTGACCTCAGGGGCGCGCTCGCTGCGATCCCCCGCACTCATTATGCAGCCATCACCGAACCAATTGAGGTCGCTAAGCTATTGCGTGCTATCCACGGCTATAAAGGCCATCCATACGCCACCGCCGCGTTGAAACTGTCGCCTCTATTCTTCGTACGGCCTGGTGAGTTGCGCAGCGCGGAGTGGCAAGAGATCGACTTTGCAGCGAGCGAGTGGCGCATCCCCGGCTCCAAAATGAAAATGAAGAATGACCACGTCGTGCCGCTGGCAACCCAAGCAATCGCAATCTTGAAGAGCCTCCACGCCATGACCGGCCACGGCAAGTACGTATTCCCCAGCATCCGCACGGAGGACCGCTGCATGAGCGAAAACACGGTCAACGCCTGCCTGCGTAGCATGGGTTTCGGGAAGGAAGTAATGACCGCGCATGGTTTCCGCGCGATGGCCCGTACCATCCTTGATGAAGTGCTAGAGGAGCGAGTGGACCTTATCGAACACCAGCTCGCGCATGCGGTCAAAGACGCCAATGGCCGCGCCTACAACCGCACCGCTCACCTCCCGGCGCGCCGCACCATGATGCAAAGATGGGCTGACTATCTGGACTCGCTGCGCCTTGGGAATAGTTGAGACGACAAAAAGACCGAAAGAATTTTATGACCTATATGAAAAAAGTAGGACGCACTGCGCATGAGTTTCTGCGCGTTCAAGCGAAAAAAATTGCAGACAGCTACCGTCCGGTATTTGAATGCACTGAGGAGTCATACTGTCCGAATCCGGATGACAACCCTGAAGATCAAATATTCATTAGCCACCGCCATGCTTTGGGTTGTCTGCTTAGTGAATTGGATACCTTTGCACAGCATGGCGAGTTCACCCCTCGGATTGACATGAAAAAGTTTGATATGCGGGAAAAAGCGAGGATGCTAAACGCAAATGGGTGGCGGCGCGTCGATATTTTACAGCACCTAATGGAGCAATATTCTGTCAGTCAGAGCGTTGCCGAGCGCGCGATCCGGAAGAAGTCTGCCAAGCATAGTTAGAAATTGCAAAGTGGGGGTATGTTGTTTGTGGCGATTCACTCCCCCCCACTGTTGAATGAATACATCGTCAACGTCAGCTTGTGACAAAAGCTGGCGTTTTTCTTTTGGATGCTACTACCTATCATTACCTCATGCCGCAACATCGCGGAACAACAAGAGGCACTAAATGAAAGCACGTATCATCCGCATCGCAGACATTGCGAGCACCCCATCCAAACCCGGCATCCTGCCGGTCAGTCCTGCCACTATCTGGCGCTGGGTCCGTGACGGCAAATTTCCCCAGCCGCTCAAACTGAGCGCAGGTGTTACCGCGTGGCGCGCCAACGACATTGAGCAATTTATCGCTGACAGCTCGCCAGCAATTGCTTAGACACAAGCAGCATGAACTAGCAATAACCTATCCAAATAGCTACCTACCGACCCGTAGTAACAAGAAAACTGGGCTTACCGCCTTCCACGAAACATATCGCAGAACAAAATTATCGCCCCTACTGCGAGGGGCACATATTCGCCCAAAGGGCAGAAAGATCTAACTATGAGCGCGACCATCATCGCTTCTACGCCACGCAAAATGGCTGCTTTCCCTGCGACCAAAGATATTAATGCAGCGGTCAAAGAACAATTCTCGGTAGAGAAGAAAGAATGGCTGGAATGCCAAGACTTCATCATCGCATCGAACGCCCAGCGAATTGGTTGGCTGCCGCTGAATGTCAACTCCTTGCGCCACTTCAAGGCATTCACCTGCGATGCGATCTATGTAACCCATCTTCGGAACGATATGATCACCAGCGAAATGCGTGCCGCGTACAGCCTCATTCACAAGGCGAGCCATATCATGAAAGACGCTGGTGCGAAAATTTGCGAGAAGATCAAGTCTCCACTTGAAATGCTGCGCGAAGCACCTCTCGAAGACAAGCGCGAAGTACTGCGCTACGCTCAGATCATCCCAACCGCGATTGCCGCCGCATACATTGGTGTATCGGAACATGCTCTGAGCGCATGGTACAAAGACTTGAAAGTATTCGGCGAAAACTATGCTGGCAGCCATTGCTATTCGCTTGAAGAGCTGAAGATGATTGCGAGCAATCGCTACTGGATCTGTAGCGAAATCGTTCCAGATGATCGCCGCGTTACTCCGTCGGACGACGAGAAATCGCTCGATGAGGTGGTGATGCTCGACTACCAATTTGCCGCAGCCTTCACTGACATGACGCACGAACAGATGCTCGAATATCTGCCACGGAACCAGCTTTCCAAGCGTCCATACCGTCTTTCCGATGTTGAAAAAATCCGTATTCGCAAGCTGAACGGAACTCACTAATCCCCTCCAACCTGACGCGGGCAATCGCCCGCGTCATCACTCCCCACCCCAATGCAAAACACCATTCAAATCCAAGATAGTGTCGGCGCGCAAGGCGTTGATTTGGCACTCCACTTCACCGGTGCCTCACCAAGCGAAGCGCAATCCAGTGCCGCCATTCAGGCATCAGCTTGCATCATCAACAGCGTAAACCTCAAAGCTGACGCACAGGTGCAACGCTTTCTAAGTTGCGTCACATCCCCATTAACACAGGCGACAGGCTATGCTGCCGGAGAACGTTCATCGCCGCCTAACACCAATTCTGTCCTGGCACCAATGCTGAGTGCGGTCCCTGAAACGCTACGCAACATCGCTCGCTGGGTGGTGTGGAAGCTGGAGTCACGTAATAGCAGCGGAAAACCAACCAAAGTTCCTTACTGTCCGACGCTGATCGATACGCGCGGCAGTTCGACTGACCCGAACACCTGGGGCACCTTTGATCAGGCCGAGGCGGCCTATGAAGAAGGCGACTACAACGGCGTCGGTTTCGTATTGAACGGTGATGGCATTGTCGGCATTGACATCGACAGTTGCCTTGAAAATGACGCCATTCATCCCGAGGCTACATTGCTGATGGACTCGCTGGGTGTGAAATACTACGAGGTCTCACCATCAGGCAACGGTCTGCGTGGCTTCGGGTATGCCGAAAACTTGGAAAAAGGCGTGAACGGCACATACAACGGTCTGAAGGTCGAACTGTATTCCGATGTACGTTTTCTTACCGTCACAGGCCGAGCGATTCAAAACGGCCCACTAGCACACCTCTCTGGCTTTGCTGATCTGGCCAACCGCATCGACTCTAGCAAGAAAGTGAATCCCAAAACAGGGCAGCTCGAACATCTGACTACCGACCAACGCTTGGCAAAACTTATGCACAACGTCCATACGGGTGCGGTGTACCATGACAGTTTACGCGACATGGCCGCCGTCATGGCCGGCAGTGGAACCCCGCCTGGCATGGTCGTGCAGATTTTGCGCGCTCTGATGCAAGAGTCCGTCGCACCACACGATGGCCGCTGGCAGGCACGCTACGAATCCATACCTAGCTTGGTCAATAGCGCAACCGCAAAGTATGCAAGCCATGGCATTGATATCAACGGCATCATCAACGCCGGACCAGCCTCGAATTTCAAAAGCGAGATGCAGTTGCCTTGCCGCGCGCCTATCTCCCTCGAAGAAAGCACTGCAAACCGCCTGTTCCTAGGAAAACCAAAATCTATTTCGTGGCTGGTGGAAGGTATCTTCCCACAAGCAAAGGCGATCATCTTGGCCTCGCCACCCGGCATCGGTAAATCCTATCTTTCACTTAATCTAGCTGTGGCAGTAGCATCTGCGCCATCTGCCCTTAATCCAGCTTTCTGCTTCGGTGGGCAAGTCAAAGCTCATGGCCGTGTCGTGATAGTTAGCGCGGAAGATGATTATGATGAACTGCACCGTCGTCTGGCCGCTATTACAAAAGTCATGCCGGCACGCCTGCATGTAGTGAGTCTGCCAGATAACGGACACTTTTCCTTCCTGCAAGGTGATGCCCGTTCCGGTATGTCGCCGACTGCACAATGGTCCGATCTGAAGAAACAGATCGAATCACTCGATGAGGTGCGCCTGGTGATCGTTGATACGCTCCAAGCATTGAGTTGTGGTGACATGAACGCGGCCGAAGTAGCTCAAGCTATGATGAATGAGCTGACTGAAGTGGCAAATCGCACCGGCGCAGCGGTAATTGCTCTTCATCATCTTACCAAGGGAACTGCTGATGCACAGCGTGGCCTGCTAAGCGCACAGTCTGCAATGGACTCGATTCGCGGTTCCGGCGCAATCGTGGGTGCCGTCCGCGCTGCCTATTGCCTGTTTCCTCACCCTGCCGGCAAACAGGTCTGCGAAGCCCTCAAAATACCCTTTGCAGAGAACAAGGTCATCTACGGCATGGTGGCCAAAGCTAACGGGCCAGCTCGTCGAGACCACTCGATCTTCATCCGAAGCGATTCAGGGTTACTGGAAGATCGCACCATGCAGTACAAGCGCGCAATGGGCGAAGACTGTTCCTTGCTGGAATCTGAGCTGCTGATGGAGATTTTAGCTGCCCACATCACCGGCAATGGTTTCTCTGCGTCAGTTCAATCGAAGAATGGCCTGTACAAGCGACGAGAAGAGTTGCCTAAACAGTTTCAAAGTAAACCAGCAGCGTGGTTTGAAGAAGTGAGCATGCGCCTAGTGAAGGCAGGGAAAATCGCCGAGCAAAAAATCACCAATGGCTACAAATTCGTCCCGCCGAAAGAATTTGAAAAAGATCAAATGCCAAATGCCGAAGTGCCCAGCAATGCCGAGATCATTCATCCATTACCGCAAGTACTTGATTTGAATGACTAAAATTACAATGCTCGAACGCCCGGTACATTTTTCCGAAGGGCATTCCTAAGTCTTTGATTTTTATGGATTTTTCAAATGCCCGAAATGCCTCCCTAAAGGGAGTATCCGCCTCCGCTGCTTTCGCGCTACGCGGCTCTCCGAGGTGCCAGCATGACGCACAGGCGACGCTTCAACTGCTCGTTGCGCGATGGACTGGCCCGCACAAAACCCTTAGTCCAGCACCACAGAAACTTTGCCGATCGAATTATTGGCGATCGATCAAAATATCACCAACATCTATTTCAAGGAGTAAATTATGGGCAACAGCCCTTTCGCGCCACGGAGCGCAAAATTTGAAGTCTCCGCCGATGGCAGTTATACCATCCCAACAGAAGCTGCCATAAAGTTGGTACGCAACATGTTTGAAGGAGTCGGCGTAGATCGCCTACGAGCGGATCGTTACTTCCTTAACTTGCCGTTTTCGGACGTCAGTCAACTCGATGATACGGATCTGGCCGAAGCAATTGCTGTTGGTCTAAATTATCTGACTGACCCAATGCGCGAACAGGCGGCAATTAAGGATGCCTTGCTCAAGCAGTTGGACACGCAGTTCTCCCGCAAAAATGGTCGTTTTATCTATAGCGTGGGTAGCAGCTACAAAATGGTGTGGCCAAATCACCGCACGCTGGCGCACTGATCAGTCGCCCCTACTCCTATAGTTTTCCCGCGAACCGCGAATGAAAATGCCCGTTTCGCTTTTCTTTTCGGTGTTGAAGATGAAGAAGCCTAAAGCTCCGCGTGTTCCCGTCCTTGAGCAAGCCTTTGAAGTGAACCTTCCCAAGTTAATGCGGGCTGTCAAAGCATCAGGCCGGCGGGAAGTCGTGCTGGTCGATGGTGACGAGCACACTGTCGCCGTGCTGTCTGAGACGCGCCTAGCGGTGCATCTCGGTGGCCGGGCGTGGCTGGTGGACGTTGTGGCCGTACCATGCCTAAATGACCGAGTACGCCCCCTCCTGAAGTGCCCTCGCGCACATGAGGGAAATTTTCAGTCGTTATACTGGCGAGACGGTGAATTGGCCTGCCGGCTCTGTCATCGTCTACGCTATAAGAGTAAATTGGCCACGTCGTCGGCAGAACGCGTGTTCTTGAAACAATTCAAGCTGCTTGGGCGCATGGGTGGAACACCAGGGGCCACACTGCCTGAACGACAACCTCGTGCTTGGCGCAAGCGGTACCTGGACCGTTTGAACCGTTTAGCCCATTCGGCCAACTCACATTTCGACCGAATTCGTCAATTTATAAAGCAGACGGCAGACAGCATTTAGTGACGACTGGGTGCTTCCTATAACAAAATAGCACGAAATTTGCATCAACGATGGGGCCAGATTGCACCGACAGGATGATTAATATCGTTAGCCATGTTCAGCATCATTACAAGGCGCTTTCAACTAACACTATCGACAAAGTTCTGCATTACATAAATTAATTAACCTATTTTAAATAAATACAATAACTTTTTATTTATTATATTTGCATCTAAATTTAATGCCACGATTTAGAAAGACCGAAAAACCATGAGGAATTATGCTAACTATTCCGTTTTTTTACGAAATAGACCTATGCGGCACGAATCAGCCATGATTTAGGTGTATAACCACCTTCGCTAAATACCGCGATCAGTTTTTCTGAATCTTCCGATGGAACAATCCATATTAAATCTTGGAGAAGCGGGGACACATTCGCGATATTTGAAAAAACTGAACGTGCAGTTTTGTCATTTGATGCGATAAAATTTCCAGTGGAGAGTGCAATATCGACGACATGTGCATCTTTTAGCGCAACACCCTTATCGACTTCACTGAGACCAGCCTTCTCAATCTCATGGGTCGTAATAGCATTTGATGGAATCACACGAAATTTCTTTTTCGCAACCATACTTGATAGCCACTGGGTAGCAAATAGAGATTTATGTTTTTTCCATTCGGATAAAAGTATAGGGCAAAAGACCACCTCAATATTGCAATTTTTTATACCCAACAAAACCTCTCGCGAAGATTTCGATATAGGGTGATCAGAACCACCTGATGCCCGTGCAACGTCAGCATCTACCACCGCATGTGAAGGGTTAAATTTCATTTTGCATCGCCAATTCAACTACGTCGAGATAGGCCTGCTCCACATTTAAAGTCACATCATCAAAATCTGCGGGCCATTCACCGAAGGCTCCATATTTATCTATTTCTGCTTTATCAATTTCAGTTTGACCAGTTTCGCCATTTTGAGTGAACCAATTTAAAGACACTACAGATGGTCGCAATTTCTTTTTTGCAACCTCAATCTGAACAGCTCTAATTAATAATGAACTGTGCGTCTCAATTACTACATTAATTCCACGTTTCGACACTGCATCAGCGATGATTGAACCTAAATTAAACTGGGCACGAGGATGCAAGTGTAACTCTGGCTGCTCTATGTAGACTAATTGATTTTTTCTTGCGGCAAGCAATGCCACTAAAACGGGCAGAGTTTGAGAAACACCAAAGCCAACATCCGCGATATTTACATTGTCTGCTTTTCCTTTTAAGCATCCTGAATGCCTTGAAATTCTAAGCTCAAGACGAGTGTCATTAATACTACGGGTATCTATTGAAGACGCTAAACCAAGATGCTTCAACTGCTCACCAAGCGCATTAAATTTTGATTTCTCTCTTCGTGATTCCTTCCAATTATGAATAATACTAGCAACATACCGTTCAAACGAGCCTGGATAAATAGTTTCCGAAATTGCTGCCTTATACGATCGCTCAGGATTTCCTCGAAGACCAGGCACGTGAATCATCCGTCTCGCGAACATTGCTAAAGATCTAGTTGGCGCTAATCCCGCCATAAAAGGTACCGACTCACCATCAACAACCATTTTCAGATCTAAGAAGCACCTATTGCGCAGAACTTGCCATGTTAGCTTCCTATCTTTTCCGAACATTTCGTGAAAGGGAAATTCATTCTCTGGAAGCATTGCTTCAATTTCTTCAGATCCTAATCCATTGTGAATTCGGATGCCTTCAGGAAATTCTTTACTTTTATGATAGACACCATCTATCTGAATGCCCTTATTTTTTTTAAATTTATAATATGCTTTAGTTTCATCACCACTAGTTTCGTCGAACGATATTGCGAAGTCTTCACGCTCAATCTGCGGCACCTTTGAAATTATTTCACTAGAGTCCGTCAACTTTACATTCGGACCATCTAACAAGAGTGACCCAGCATCAAAATCACTGTCAAGGGTTTGTTTGATCAATAACAACGGTTGCATAAAACTCGACTTGCCCGAGCTATTTGCTCCGGCCAGAATCGTGAGTCCCTTAAACTCAACAGTCCGTTTTTTGCCAATGGACTTATATCCCTCAATCGAAATTTTCATATGAACTTCCCTTTGATGATGTTGTCTAATTGTAACTGAATATATTGCCTCCCAGCTAGTATTAGTTAATCAAATTCACCCCAACAAATTCGTCAAAAATCGACCGTCTTCTAACATCACAAAATATGCCAAATTTTGATGTTGGAAAAATAGCTTTTGCATATTCCAACATGTTGATTTACATTTATACCGTTTTCCAACACTATAGGACTGCGGTATGGCAATCTTCGGCTATGGTCGAGTATCAACTGTGGAACAAACCGCAGAGAACCAGCGACATGAAATAGAGCAGTCTGGCTACAAAATCGAATATTGGTATGCCGATACTGTGAGCGGCAAAGCACATGCAGCACAGCGCAAGCAGTTCAGCATTCTGCTGGGCAAGTTGCGTGCGAAGGATACGTTGGTCGTATCGAAGCTGGATCGCCTAGGGCGCGATGCGCCCGACGTGTTGGCAACCATCAAAACCCTTGGCGCTCTCCAGGTGGAAGTGGTTGTGCTACAGCTCGGCAAATTGGATCTGACTTCGCCTGCGGGCAAGCTGATGCTTGCCATGCTGGCTGCCGTCGCAGAAATGGAGCGCGACTTGATCGTAGAACGGACGCAGGCGGGATTGGCGCGAGCGAAAGCTGAAGGCAAAACACTCGGCAGACCGACTAAAACGACGCCAGAGCAGCGTAACGCCATTATTTCAGCCTATGCGCGCAAGGAAAGCGTAAGTGCACTGGCGAGGCTGTATGGGGTTTCTAGGGCGACGGTCTTGTCCATCGTAGGAAAGTAGTAGTACAGTGACAACTTGCTTCCATTACATGCCTACACTAAATAATGACTATCGACGAACGACTTGAACGCACTATCGGACGTGTTACTACGTGGCAGGAATTAAATCAGCTCGAAAAAAATATCAAAGATCGAAATGGCATAGATGCCAGCGTGGAAGCAGCACTTTTAAAACGATCAACGCAACTCGGCATAGATTACGTCTTACATGAAACCGGACTTGTAGGCGCACCATTAAGTGAAGCGGAACAGAAGATCATCGCCGCAATTGGCGAATATGCAGCAATCCTGCGGCGTTCAAACAAATACCCAAGCCTTACTCTCCAACAGATCAAACGACTTGGCTTATGTGATGCTGCTGAGGTTTCAGTATGCCGAAATAAGCCGACAAAGGGATACGAAGTATTAATAGACGCGGATCTGGAGGACCTTTCATATGAACGTATAGTCCTCGATCACCCTACCGAATTCTCTGCTCGGGCAGTCTGGTTTTCTCGCCGCACACTTGGGCTACGAAATGAAAGTGAGAAGCCACCAGCAGAAACCCACAGCGATATCAATATCCGCACAGATCAGTTACTTGATTGGCTGATGGAAAGGGCAAAAAGTAATGGGTGGATCATTCCACCGTTCACAAATGCCGAAGCAGCAACAGCTATCGGCCTTGGTGCATTGAGCACTTTCGGTAGAGTGCATGGGAATATCCAGTCGCGAATCGATTTCGCCTGTTATATATGCGACTTGCCTCCACTCGGGTGTGCAGCGACAGAGACATTTGAGAAAGCATGGGGCCAAGAGGGACGTACGTGGTCATTCTCCGTCGATGAACTTCAACGGGCAGCGCAAGAGCGCGTCTGGTCCATTGACGACTTCCAGCGAATAAAAGTTCAGGCGCGTGAACTACCTGGCATCGCATATTTACCATGGCGTGAGGCACTAAGTAACTCTGAACAACGTGTTCGGGTGTGGGCTAGTCGCTGGGCAAAAGCAGCAAATTCAAGTAGCACAACGGATCAACGGCATCTCTACAGATTCCCCGCGGAGATTCTTGAAGAAGTGGTCCCGCTTGATTGGACAGTCAAATCGTTGGCTTAAGTGGAGCCTTGCGTGAAAAAGCTTATCCACGGCGCCGCTCGCCGCCCCGTGAACAGGGCAAGAGCGTGCGGCACGGTGGGTAAG
>NZ_WWCL01000004.1 GCF_009857835.1 Duganella fentianensis | reverse complement strand
TTACGAAGCGTCCTATTTCATTTATTTCTTGTGAACATTTGATATTTTTTAAGTATCACGAAGACTAGCTTCGTGTGCACTTTCATCAAACGTCCACACTTATCGACTGTGAATTTTTAAAGAACTTATTCGGTACTGCTTGCTGCTTTCCGACAAATCGTTTTGTTTGTCAGCAGCAGAGAAGAGAGAGTATGAAGCGTTTAAATCGTTTCGTCAACCCCTACTTTTCAACTCGTTTAACTCAGCGCTGAACGCCTTGTTTCGCGAGGGGCCGAACTATAGCAAATACTCACTGCTTTCGGCAAGTCCTGCTTTTAACACCCATTTCACCGTCTAAACCCGTTTTTATGCAGACTGTCGCATTCACTTGGCAACTATCGGTCCGCCTCGTTACAGTTGCAACATCTGACCAATTGCCACAAAGACCGAACTCAGGAGTGCTTCGCTAATATGTTGCCCAATCCCAAAACTCAGGAAACACTCCGCGCTGGCGGTATCTGGCTGCACCGCTTTTTTGATTCAGTGGCAACCTGGGTTACCCAGCTGTCGTGGTGGAAGTTCTTAGTCTTTGCCATCCTGATGCTGATCGCTGGCTCCATTCTGCAGGACGAACTATTCTCATCCTCCACGGATGAAGAAGTGGTTATCCACAATGAGAAGCGCCCAAAGCGGAAAAATGGCGACACCAACATCCTGATTGACGACAGCGGCATCCATTTCAACCCGCGCGGCAAAATCCGCAACAAGGACGGCGAGAGTAGTAATGCGCCGGCATCGCCCACGCCACCACGGGATCCTGCCGAACCAAGGGAGCCTGCAGAACCTGCCCCGGCCGCCGAACCTGCACCACCCGCCGAACCTACTCCACCCGGCCAGCACGGCAAGGGTGGTAAGTCGACCGCTTCGGTTCCGGCACTGCCTACCCTGCCTGGCGAAGAGGTGCATATCGACCTGCCGCCGCAAATCGGCGAGGAGCTATCAAACGCTATCGAAGAAGCTGTAGACGATGCGGCCGAGCAGAAGGTTACCCGCTACCATCGTCAGGCTTCGACCTGGTTCAAGAGTTTCGTCACCCTGCTGGTACTGGCACTATTCGGCACCAAAGCGCTGATGGGCGGCAAAAAGCGCGCCGAAGCAGAAACCCAGAACGCCAACGCAGCTGCGGAACGGGAATCCATGCAGCGCCAGCTCAGTGAAGCCAAGATGCAGATGATGCAGGCACAGGTAGAACCCCACTTCCTGTTCAATACACTGGCTTCGGTCGAACACCTGATACAGACAGACCCGCCACGCGCCTCGGCCATGCAGCGCAGCCTGATCAAATACCTGCGCGCGGTACTGCCGCAAATGCGCGACAACACCCTGATTACCAATCTGGGCCGCGAAGCGGACATGGTGCTGGCCTACCTGAACCTGCTGAAAATGCGCATGGAAGAACGCCTGACGGTGGATTTCGACATCCCTGAGGGCTTGCGTACGGCCGCTTTCCCGCCCATGATGCTGCAGTCCATGGTGGAAAACGCCATCAAGCACGGCCTCGAAGCCAAGCCGGAAGGCGGCACGCTAAAAGTGCGCGCCGATGTGGCCCACAACAAGCTGCGCGTCATCGTCACGGATGATGGTCTGGGCTTCGGTGCCATACCCAGCGATGGCACGGGACTGGGCCTGATGACCATACGCGAACGCCTGAAGCTGCTGCACGGCGATCAGGGCCAGTTACTGATTGCGGCCAACAGCCCTAGCGGTGTAATCGCCACGATAGAAGTGCCATACCAGCTGGCCCAGTCGTCCGATAAAAAACCCAATTGATTATTCATCCGATTCGTTGAATAATCGCTTAACTAAAAAACATCAAAGAGCACGTACACATGCCTACAGCAATTATTGCCGACGACGAGAGACTGATGCGCGACCAGCTGCGCATGCGGCTGGAACAGGTCTGGCCTGAACTGGAGATTATTGGTGAAGCCAAAAATGGCGATGAGGCCATCGAACTGGTCGATCAGCTCAAGCCTGACTTTACCTTCCTCGATATCCGCATGCCGGGCAAAACCGGCATGGAAGCCGCCACGGCCATCGGCACCAAAAGCCACATCGTGTTCGTCACCGCCTACGACGCCTATGCCGTGGAGGCGTTCGAGCGCGGTGCGGTGGACTATGTGCTGAAACCACCTGAGCCCGAGCGCCTGCAGATCACCGTTGATAGGCTGAAGACCCGCCTGTCCAAGCCGGCTGCCGACGTCAATGCCAGCGTGACCGCCATGCTGTCGCAGCTGGCAGAGAAGATCGCCGCACCCAAGCCGGCCCACCTGCAATGGATACAGGCCAGCATCGGCCAGGATCTGCGCATGATTCCCGTAGAGGAAATCCTGTTCTTCCGTTCGGACGAAAAATACACCTGCGTCCAGACGGAACGCTACGAGGCGCTGATCCGCAAACCCGTACGCGACCTCGCTGACGAGCTGGACCCTGCCCTGTTCTGGCAGATCCACCGTGCCACGCTGGTCAACGTCAACGCCATCGAAGGGGTGACGCGCGATATCCGTGGCCGCCATCTGGTCATGATCAAAGGCCGCCCCGAACGCCTTGAAGTAAGCCGCAGCTTCCTGCATCTGTTCAAACAGATGTGATCCTGCCAGCGACGCCTGCGGCAGCGCAAGCTGCCGTGCTTCGCTTGTTCTAGTGTAGAGCCATGCGGTGCATGCCGCGACGGAGAATTCCATGGCTCGCCACCGTACCCTGTTATGGCTCACCACCGGCATAGCCTTCGCCATCGTCTGGCTGCAGCGCAGCCGCCATACTTCCGCCAGCACCAGCCCCACCTCCCAGCGCAGCCGCAGCATCATCCAGCATGCCAGCGATGCCATCATTTCCACTGACGAACATCAGCGCATCTTGCACGCCAATCCTGCTGCGGCAGCCATGTTCGACACCACCGTACAAGCCATGGAAGGCGCGCCTCTGCAGCATTACCTGCCACGCGGCCAGCGCCAGTACAGCGACAGCGGACAGGGCCGCTATTTCGGCGAGACCGGCATACGCCTGCGCATGAAGGGGCGCCGTGCCGGCGATTATCTGGTAACGGGACAGCGCGCACACGGCCAGCTCTTTCCGCTCGAAGGTTCGATTTCGGCACTCAACGAGAACAACCACAGTATCTACACCATCATTCTGCGTGACATCACCGAACGCAAGCAGGTGCAGGAAAGGCTGGAGCAGTCCTACGCGCAACTACGCGAGCTGTCGGCCGCACTGCAGACCATACGGGAAGAGGAGCGCAAGTACATTGCGCGGGAATTGCACGATGACCTGGGCCAGCTACTGGCCACCTTACGCGGCGATCTGGCGCTACTGAAACGCGCGCAACAATACGGTCCGGCAGCGCGCAAGCTGCTGGCGGGCATGGATACCCTGCTGATGTCTGCCATTTCTTCGCTACGCCGCATCGCCAGCAATCTGCGGCCACGCGCACTCGATGAAGGTGGGCTGTACTACGCGCTGGAGAGTCTGCGTCAGGATTTCGTCAACCGTTACAGCATTGCATGTCAGATGCAGGCCAGCGAAGAGGATTTGATACTGAATGATACCTACAGCACGGAGATTTTCCGCATCGTGCAGGAAGCACTGACGAATATTTCACGCCACGCCGAAGCCAGCAAGGTCTTGCTGTCCTTGCAGCGCCAGCAGTACGATTTAAAGATAGAAATTCAGGATGACGGACGCGGCATCGCCGAGCAGGACATGGACAAGGCCATGACTTTCGGTCTGCTCGGGATGCGCGAAAGAGTGCGTGCTCTGCATGGCGAGATTAGTATTATCAAAGACGGCGGCACGCGGATTTCCATCCGCCTGCCGCTGCCTCTGCAGACTCCCGCCCCTGCTGCTTAGAACGAGTGACGTACGCCGATGTTGAAGGCCTTGTTGCCGCTACCAGCTTCGTTGTTGTTACCAACGGTGTAGCCAGCGCCGTTCTTGTTCTTGATCTTGGCGTAAGCCACGTAGGTGCTGGTGCGCTTCGACAGGGCGTACAGGTAGCCCACTGCCCACTGATCAGCATCCTGATTGTTGACAGTCTTGTCGTTCTTACGGGTGTAGGAAGCCAGAATGGTGCCGGCTGGCGCCACTGGAACCGATACGCCGATCAGCAGGTCATTGCTGTCCAGGCTAGCCTTAGGCGCAACAGCGTAGCCGTAGGCATTGGCCACAGGCAGCGCAGCGCTGTTCACGCCTTTGTCAGCACCGTAAGCGAAGTAGGCTTTGGCAACCTGGAAGTCATAGTTCACTGCCAGCAGGGTGTTGCGGCCGGTGTCTTGCAGCTTGGCCGGGGTGGTGCCCACAGCAGCGGTGTCATTGTTACGGTTGTTGTACACCAGACGGGCATTCAGCGGACCCTGAGCATAATTCAGGCCCAGACCGAACTGGCGGCCAGCGGTGGCGCTGCCAGCTTGCTCGCCCAGCGAGTACAGCGCTTCGGCGCTGAAGCCTTCCATCACAGGGGTGGCGTACACCAGCGCGTTGCTGGTACGGGTATTGGCGCCTGCGGCCGGGAACAGGTTTTTGATGCTGCCAGCGTAACCAGCGCCGAACGGATCAGCTACCTGGCTCATGGCGTTGTACAGCATGGTGTACTGACGGCCGATGGTCAGGGTACCGGCTTCCTTGCTTTTCAGGCCAACGAACGATTGACGGTTGAACAGTGCGCTATTGGTGTTGTCCAGTGCGCCATCGTCCACTTTCACGCCGGCTTCCAGCTGGAAGATAGCCGACAGACCGCCGCCCAGATCTTCGGTACCGCGGAAGCCCAGACGGGACTGGCCGCCGATACCGCTGGTTACTTTGGTCACACTGCCGGCGGCGCCACCGCGCTCGCTCACCAGACCTGCATCGACCAGACCGTAAATCGTAACGTTCGATTGAGCTTGGGCTTGTGCGGCGAAGCCGCCGATGATCATTGCTGCCAGAGTCAGTTTTTTCACTTGAAAATCTCTTTGATGAGTTGATAGAAGGTAAAGCTTGTTTTGCATCTACGGGGCGAATCATGCCTGCCAATTGCTTCAGGAATGTGACATGACTGGATTTGTTGCAAATCAACGTCATAAAAGAAAAAGCCGCTAAAAGCGGCTTTTTTCGATAATTCTCAAGGAAATCCCTGCTTCTGCTATTTCAGGCGGCAGCTCAGCAGGTAGTAATATTCCAGCCGCTCTACCCGGATCTGGCGCGCTGCCGTGGCAAAACGCTTACGCAGGGTGCTGTCGGTCAGGTAATTTTTCATAATCTCGTAACGCTGTCCATCATCGGCCGTGAGGATCTGATAAGTATTGCCTTCCGCATCAGTACGGGCGAACACCATGGAATTGCCATCCACATAGGACTCGTCCAGCAGCACCAGCAGAATATCCTTGCCCAGTTTGGCGCGCAGCGTCTTCAGGTATTTCTCCTGATCTTCGCGCTTCACATGGCCCCACAGGCCGGCAGCGAACACGGCGGTGTACTTGCCTTCCAGCCCGTCCGGCAGATTGAAGGCATCCATCACGCCGAACGTGACCACATCTTCGTCCAGACCACGGGTTTCGGCCAGCTCTATCATTTCCGGCAGCAGATCAGTGGCATGCACGGATTCCGCCACTTCGGCGATCAGATCGGTCCAGTAAGCCGTACCGCAGGCCAGTTCCAGCACTTTATGGCCCTGGAACAGCTCGGCGACCATTTCCTGCAGGTCGTCCAGATCGTCGAAGCGCTCTTCCTGCGCATAGACCTGATCGTAGTTGTCGGCGTTGACGGCATAGAATTGTGCCAACTGATTGGTAATCATGGGATGCTTTCTCTTCTTTATAGTTCGTAGTGCTCTTTTTCACCGTTCATGGCCTGCTCGATCAGCTTACGGTTGAGCGTAGGCGCCAGCAATTCGATGAAGGTATATATATAGCTGCGCAGATACGCGCCCTGCTTCACCGCCACCCGCGACACATTCATGCCGAACAGATGGCCTACAGGGATGGCGCGCAGATTCTTGTCCCGTTCCGGGTCAAACGCCATACCGGCAATAATGCCTATGCCCATGCCCAGTTCCACATAGGTTTTGATGACATCGGCGTCTATGGCTTCCAGCAACACGTCCAGCTTCAGACCACGCAGGGAAAACGCATGGTCGATCTTGCTGCGGCCGGCGAAGGCGCTATCGTACGTGATGATGGGGAAAGCAGCAATTTCTTCCAGCGTTACTTGCTTGGATTTCAACAAAGGATGGTCGGGCGGCACCACCACCACGTGCTCCCATTGATAACATGGCAATGTGATCAATCCATTAATTTCCGCTATCGATTCGGTGGCGATGGCCAGATCGGCCTGATCGCGCTGTACCATCTCGGCAATCTGCTGGGGATTGCCTTGCAATAAAGACAAGCGCACCTTGGGGAACTTCACCATAAAGGCCTGCACCACTCTCGGCAAGGTGTAGCGTGCCTGGGTGTGGGTGGTGGCGATGGTAAAGCTGCCGCTGTCCTGCGCCGCGTATTCCTTGCCTATGCGTTTCAGGCTATCGATTTCCTGCATAATCAGTTCTACCGACTCCAGCACCAGCCGGCCCGGCTCCGTCAGGCCGCGGATACGCTTGCCGTGACGGGTAAAAATATCCACGCCCAGCTCTTCCTCGAGCTCGATAATGGCTTTGGACACCCCCGGCTGCGAGGTAAACAGTGCTTTGGCAGCGTCGGTCAGGTTGTAATTCTGGCGTACAGCTTCGCGCACGAAGCGCAATTGATGTAGGTTCATTGCAGGTTCTGGCCCATCTTAATTATTAAGTGTTCTAGCTTATACCCAATACGTATATAAGCAAATAAAGACTAAGTCGTATGGAATAAAGACGAAGTTTATTACTATTGCCGCTAGTTTGGGGATTCTAGCCAGCGACTATCTAGGAAGAATATGTATCAATACGACCAATATGACCATCTCATCGTCCGTGAACGCATTGCCCAGTACCGCGATCAGGTACGCCGCCGTCTCGCCGATGAGCTGACCGAAGCCGAATTCCTGCCGCTGCGCCTGCAAAACGGCCTGTACATGCAGCGTCACGCCTACATGCTGCGTATCGCCGTGCCTTACGGCCTGCTGGCATCGAAACAGATGCGCATGTTTGCCCATATTGCCCGCAAGTATGATCGCGGCTATGGCCACTTTACCACCCGCCAGAACATCCAGTTCAACTGGATGGAGCTGGAACAGACGCCGGACATCCTGAGCGAACTGGCTTCCGTGGAAATGCACGCCATCCAGACTTCGGGCAACTGCATCCGTAACACCACCTCCGACCCGTTCGCCGGCGTGGCCGCTGACGAGATCATCGATCCGCGTCCGTATGCGGAAGTGCTGCGCCAGTGGTCCACCTTCCACCCTGAATTCATCGCCCTGCCGCGTAAATTCAAGGTCGCCATCAATGGCGCCGAAGAAGACCGCGCCGCGATTGCCGTGCACGACATCGGTCTGACCGTGGTACGCAATGAAGCGGGCGAAATCGGCTTCAAGTTCATGGCTGGTGGCGGCATGGGCCGCACCCCGATACTGGGTAGCGTGATCCGCGAATTCCTGCCATGGCAGCACCTGCTGACCTACACGGAAGCCGTGATGCGCGTATATAACCAGTACGGCCGCCGCGACAACAAGTACAAAGCCCGTATCAAGATTCTGCTCAAAGCCATAGGCGTGGAAGAATTCACCCGTCAGGTGGAAGCCGAATGGGCCGACCTGAAAGATGGTCCGGAAACCCTGACGCAGGAAGAAATGCAGCGCGTGATCGATTACTTCCAGCCGCATCCCTACAAGGCACTGGACAATATCGACTATCTGGCGCCGCACGCCGACAACAAGGCGTTTGCCAACTGGGTCAAGCGCAACGTCAAGGCGCACAAACAGGCTGGCTATGCCGCCGTGGTGCTGTCGCTGAAAAAGACCGGCGTGCCGCCGGGCGACGCTACCGCCGAACAGATGGACTTCATGGCCGATCTGGCCGACAAATACAGCTTCGGCGAACTGCGTGTCACGCACGAACAGAACATCGTGCTGGCCGACGTCGAGCAGTCGCAGTTGTACACGCTGTGGGAACAGGTCAAAGCAAAAGGTCTGGCTACACCAAATATCGGCCTGCTAACCGACATGATCTGCTGCCCGGGCGGCGACTTCTGCTCGCTGGCCAATGCCAAGTCTATCCCGATTGCTGCGGCAATTGCCGAGCGTTTCGACAGCATCGACTTCCAGCACGACATCGGCGAGATCGAACTGAATATTTCGGGCTGCATCAACGCCTGCGGCCACCACCACGTGGGCGGCATCGGCGTACTCGGTGTGGATAAGGATGGCAGCGAGTGGTATCAGGTCTCGATCGGCGGCGCGCAAGGTAACAACGCCGCTATCGGCAAGATCATCGGCCCGTCGTTCTCGGCCCTGCAGATGCCGGAAGTAATCGGCCGCCTGCTGCAAGTGTATGTGCGCGAGCGCGCCGAAGGCGAACCGTTTGCCGAATGCGCCCAGCGTCTGGGCATCGCCCCGTTCAAAGAATTTGTGTACGCCACGCCGATCGCCGAACCCGGTCGTCTGGTAGGAGAGGATGAATATGCATGATGTAAGCACCCAGAACGCCGGCCAGATCATCAAAGGCCGTAGCGTCGTCGAAGATCAATGGCTGGTACTGCGCGGTCCGGAACTGCCGGAAGGCGTCAAGGCTGAAGCGGAAGACATCGCGGCCCTGGCCGTCCCTACCGGTAAAGTCATCGTGCCGGTGGCAGTGTGGAACGCCCAGCGCGAAGCCCTGCTGGCACGCGCTGAGAATGGCGAAATCGGCGTCTGGTTCGCCAGCGACGAACGTCCCGAGCCACTCAAGGACGATCTGGCCAAGTTCGCCGTCGTCGCAGTGGACTTCCCGAAATTCACCGATGGCCGCGGTTATTCGATCGCCTACAACCTGCGCACCCGTCTGGGCTGGACCGGCGAGCTGCGCGCCATCGGCGATGTGCTGCGCGACCAGCTGTTCTCGATGCAGCGCGTGGGCTTCGACGCATTTGCCGTACGCGCCGACCGCGACATCCACGATGCACTGAAAGGCCTGTCCGATTTCTCGGAAACCTATCAGGCTTCGGTCGACCAGAAAGTACCGCTGTTCCGCCGCCACGCCCGCAACGTGGGCGTCAACACTGGCGACGCCGGCTTCGGCATCTAAGGACGCGCCATGACTGACCTGAACCAGAAAATCGCCGACACCAGCGCCACGCTGGCCCGTATTGCGGCCGACTTCAGCCCCGCTGTTTTCGCCTCCAGTCTGGCCGCCGAAGACATGGTGCTGACGGACCTGATCCTGAAGGCCAAGCTGAACATCGGCATCTTCTCGCTCGAAACGGGCCGCCTGCATAAGGAAACGCTGGACATGCTGGAGCGCGTCAAGCAGCACTATGACGGCTACGAAATCACCTTGTACCGTCCGCAGACGGAAGCAGTAGCAGGCTACGTGGCCCAGCATGGCCTGAACGCTTTCTACGACAGCGTGGAAATGCGCCGCGAATGCTGCCGTATCCGCAAGGTCGAGCCGCTCGGTCGTGCACTGGCGGGTAACAAGGCATGGGTCACGGGTCAGCGCCGCGCCCAGTCCACTACCCGCGCCGAACTGCATGTGCAGGAAGACGATCCGGCCCACGGCATGACCAAGTTCAATCCGCTGGCCGACTGGTCGGAACAGGACGTATGGGACTACCTGCGCAACAATGGCGTACCATATAACGCACTGCACGATCAGGGCTACCCGTCGATCGGCTGCGAACCTTGCACCCGCGCTGTCCAGCCGGGCGAAGATGTGCGCGCCGGCCGCTGGTGGTGGGAGAACCCCGACTCGAAAGAGTGCGGCCTGCACATGGTCGACGGCAAACTGATACGCATTAAATCCGTGGCCGCGTAAGCTCAAGCGCCACAGAAAACCCAGTACACAAAAGAATAGGCAATCGTCATGAACGCTCTCGTTGAAAACCACGCCGCGCACGTCAATTCGCGCCACCTCGATGCTCTGGAATCGGAAGCGATCCACATCCTGCGCGAAGTCGCGGCCGAATGCAGCAACCCAGCCCTGCTGTTCTCGGGCGGTAAAGACTCGGTAGTGCTGCTGCGCCTCGCGGAAAAAGCTTTCCGCCCCGGTAAATTCCCCTTCCCGCTGGTGCACGTCGATACCGGCCACAACTTCCCTGAAGTGATCACCTTCCGCGACAAGCGCGTGGCCGAACTGGGCGAACGCCTGATCGTGGGTTCGGTAGAAGACTCGATCAAAAAAGGCACCGTGCGTCTGCGTAATCCGCAAACGGATTCGCGCAATGCCGCGCAAGCCGTGACGCTGCTGGAAACCATCGCCGAACACGGCTTCGACGCCTGCATAGGCGGCGCCCGTCGCGACGAAGAAAAAGCCCGCGCCAAGGAACGCATCTTCTCCTTCCGCGACGAATTCGGCCAGTGGGATCCGAAATCGCAACGTCCGGAACTGTGGGATCTGTATAACACCCGCGTCCATCCGGGCGAAAACATGCGCGTGTTCCCGATTTCGAACTGGACCGAACTCGATGTGTGGCAGTACATCGCCCGCGAAAAACTGGAACTGCCACCGATCTACTTCGCGCACGAACGTCAGGTGATTCCCCGTAACGGCCTGCTGGTGCCGCTGACCGATCTGACCCCGCCGCGCGAAGGCGAAACGGTGGAAACGCAGGTGGTACGCTTCCGTACCGTGGGCGACATCTCCTGCACCTGCCCGGTATCGTCCGATGCCGCAACGGTGGAGCAGATCATCGCCGAAACGGCCGTGACCCAGATTACCGAACGTGGCGCCACCCGTATGGACGACCAGACCTCCGAAGCATCGATGGAAAAACGTAAAAAAGCAGGATACTTCTGATGAACGCACGCATAGAAACCCAAGCCGCAGACCAGACCGAAAAAGGCCTGCTGCGCTTCATTACCGCCGGTTCCGTCGATGACGGCAAATCCACCCTGATCGGCCGCCTGCTGTTCGACAGCAAAGGCATTTTCGCCGACCAGCTGGACGCCATGTCGCGCTCCAAGCACAAGCGCACGGTAGGCGACACGGTCGATCTGTCGCTGCTGACGGACGGTCTGGAAGCCGAACGCGAACAGGGCATTACCATCGACGTGGCCTACCGCTACTTCGCAACGCCTAAGCGCAAATTCATCATCGCCGATACGCCGGGCCACGAGCAGTACACCCGCAACATGGTGACGGGTGCTTCCACCGCCGATGCCGTGATCATTCTGATCGACGTATCGAAAGTGAAGCTGCGCGAAGATGGCGGTGTGGATCTGCTGATCCAGACCAAGCGCCACTCCACCATCGCCCACCTGCTGCAGATCGAGCACGTGATCGTGGCCGTCAACAAGATGGATCTGGTGAACTACGACCAGAGCATCTACGACCGCATCGTCAAAGCCTACGGCGAATTCGCTGCCACGCTGGGACTGAAAGACATCACGCCGATTCCGCTGTCCGCCCTGACCGGCGACAACGTGGTGGACAAGAGCGAGAAGCTGGACTGGTATCAGGGCCCTACCCTGATCGAGCTGCTGGAATCGCTGTCGGTGTACGACGAATCGCACGCTGCGCCATTCCGCTTCCCGGTGCAGCTGGTGGCACGTCACAACGGCCACGAAGCCAACGACTTCCGCGGCTACATGGGCCGTATCGAAGCCGGCAAGGTTTCGGTGGGCGACAAGCTGGTGGTGCAGCCTTCGGGCCAGAGCGCCACCGTGAAAGACATCCTGACGCTGGAAGGCTCGCACCAGTCGGCCGTGGTGGGTCAGTCCATCACCCTGCTGCTGAACGAATACCTCGACATCTCGCGCGGCGACATGCTGGCCGGCGCCGAACAGCCAGCCACCCTGCTCAAGCAGCTGAAAGCGGACGTCTGCTGGATGTCGGATGAAGCGCTCGATCTGCGCCGCAAATACTGGATCAAGCACGGCACCAAACAGACTTCGGCCAAGATCACCGCCATCGAGTCTCTGCTGGACATCAACACCCAGCAGCGTCACAGCGCAGAAGGCCTGAAGCTCAACGATATCGCCCGTATCGGTCTGACTGTGCAGCAGCCGCTGGCAGCCGACGCCTACGCCGATATCCGTGCCACCGGCGCCTTCATCCTGATCGATGAAGTCACCCACCAGACCGTGGCAGCGGGCATGATCCGTCTGGCCGACTAATTGGTGAACGCAGCAACAGCAGCAAACTAGGAGCACAGCATGTCAGCATTGGGAAAAGTCTATCTGATCGGCGCCGGTCCCGGCGCGCAGGATCTGATCACATTACGTGGCGCGCGCCTGCTGGCGCAAGCCGACGTGGTGCTGCACGACGCTCTGGTGACAGACGAAATGCTGGAGCTGTGCCCGCAAGCGGAGAAAATCCTGGTCGGCAAGCGCTGCGGCCAGCTCTCCACGGCGCAGCAGTTCATCAACAAGCAGATGATAGACAGCGCCAAGAAGTTCCCGCTGGTGGTACGCCTCAAAGGTGGCGACCCGATGATGTTCGGCCGTGCCGACGAAGAACTGCGCGCGCTGGAAGACGCCGGCATCGAAGTGGAAGTCGTCCCCGGCATCACCACCGCGCTGGCTGCAGCCGCCGCCACCAAACAGCCGCTGACCAAGCGCGGTGTGGCACGCAGTGTGGCCTTCTTCACCTCGTCCACGGCGCCAGAGCACAGCGAGCACGATGCCATCCCCGACACCGACACGCTGGTGCAGTACATGGGCGGGCGCGAAGCCATCGCCACGGCAAAACGCCTGCTAGAACAAGGTCGCCATCCTGATACGCCAGTAGTGGTGATCGAGAACTGCAGCCGTCCCGACCAGCATATCCGCCGCCTCACCATCGCCTCGCTGGCACAAGGTCTGGGTGCTGCCCACGGCCCCGTGCTGGTGATGCTGGGCGACGCCATGCAGATGCGCGCCCACCAGTACGATGCCGATAGCGCCAGCACCTTGACCACCGAAGCAAAACCTCAGCAACGCCGCGCCTGATCCGTAATAGAATATCCATTGCTACCAACCGAGGTCACAATGGATTTTCTGCGCACGTCGTACGTCACTGCCCGCTACTCATTCGCCCTGCTCGCCACGGCCCTGCTGCCGCTGGCCGCTGCAGCTACCATTCCCACCTATGATTTCAAGGTCGTGCGCAGCTATCCGCATGACCCGCAGGCGTTCACGGAAGGTTTGCTGTACCGCGATGGTTTCCTCTACGAGAGCACTGGCCTGAATGGTAAATCATCGATCCGCAAAGTGAATCTGGAAACGGGTGCTGTCCTGCAAAGCAAAGACATACCGCCGCAGTATTTCGGCGAAGGCCTGACCGTATGGGGCAATACGCTGGTAGGTCTCACATGGCAGACACAGACGGGCTTTGTGTTCGATCTGGCCAGCTTTGAAATGCGCAGCCAGTTTGTCTATCCGGGGGAAGGCTGGGGCCTGACCCAGAACGGCAAAGAACTGATCATGAGCGATGGCACGGCCACGCTGCGCTTCCTCGATCCCAAGACCTTCCTCGAAGTACGGCGCGTGAAAGTGACGGCCGACGGCATCGCCGTCGATCAGCTGAACGAACTGGAAGTGGTGGGCGACGAAATCTTCGCCAACATCTGGCATACCAGCACCATCGCCCGCATTGATCCGGCGACGGGCAAGATCATAGGCTGGATCGATCTGGCCAGGCTGTATCCCGCTGCCGGCAAAGGCCTGAACGGCGAAAACGTCCTGAATGGCATCGCCTACGATGCCGAGAAAAAGCGCCTGTTCGTGACGGGCAAGCTGTGGCCCAAGCTGTATGAAATCAAACTGGTGCCGCGCAAATAAAGCGGCTTAGACAGGCAGCGACGCCACGCAGTAGTCCGACAGGGCATTGAGCACCGCCGCATTCTCACCGGCGGCTTCCACCACGTTAATCGCCACTTGCGGATAGCTGTTGCGTAATTCTTCCACCATCACGGGCAGGTCGCGCATCACATGACCGCCCTGCCCCAGGAATACTGGCACCACGGTCACCTGCGTGACGCCGCTGGCGGCCAGCTCGGCCACCAGCTCGGGCAGGCGCGGCGCCATCAGTTCGAGAAAACCGAGACGCACCTGCACGTCAGGCAGACGGGCCTGCGTCAGATCGCGCAGCTTTTCAAAAGGTACAGCCCACGCTGCAGAGCGTGCGCCGTGGGCAAACAATACAAGTGCGCGGCTCATAAGCTGATTCCTTAATGTCGTTCCACCCACCACAACGCCCACAGGGCCAGTAGCAGGAACAATATGCTGGGCGCTATCGCCGTAATCACGGCCGGCCACGTGCTGAGCATGCCCAGATGGGAGAACAGCGTGTTCACCAGCAGGAAGCTCACACCGATCATGATGCCGATGAAAATCTTCAGGCTCACGCCACCGGCACGGGTGTGCAGATAGCCGAACGGCAGCGCCAGCGCCATCAGCACGAAAATCGCCAGCGGATCGAACAGCTTCTTCCAGAAAGCGATCTTGAAGCGTTCCGTCTCCTGCTTGTTTTCCTGTAAGTGGCGGGTGTAGGCGGCCAGTTCCGCAGCCGACATGCGATCCGGATCGGAGCCTGCCACCGCAAGGATGCGCGGCGTGACTTCGGACAGCAGATCCTTGGTCGCCAGCTTGCTGGTGCTGATCATGCTGGTGTCCTGCGCGAAGTTATTCTCCAGCGTGGCCACACTGCCCGGCTTCAGCAGCCCCGGATTAGTGAACAGGTTTTCCGTTACATCCGTCATCTGCCACAGGTTATTGCCTTTGAAGGAAGCCGTGGCCGCCAGCGTAATCGAGCGCAGACGCAGCTCGTTATCGAACTCGTACAGCTTGACGCCCACCAGCGTGCCATCCGGCTGCACCTTCTTCACATTGAAGAAGCGCGAACCGATGACAGCGCCCTTCATGCCTTCCGATTTGACGATGTCCTTGGTCCACAGGCCGGAACGGAATTCCGAGGAAATCGCCGCGCCGCGAGCCGTCAGCTTGATTTTTTCCGCGATAGGCGCGGTACGGGGCGTGATCACTTCACCGAACAGGAAAGTCACCAGCACCAGCACCAGCCCCACCTTGGCCAGCATCCAGGCCACCATGCCGGTCGACATGCTGGACGCACGCATGATGGTAAATTCCGAGGTGGCGGCAAACTGCGCCATCGTATAGATAGTGCCGATCAGTGCGGCCAGCGGCATCACCTCGTACACATGGCCCGGCAACTGTACCAGCACATACATGAAGGCGTACTGGATCGCGTAGCCGTTCTTGCCGACCGAAGGCAGCTCGCCCGTCAGGTCCATAAAGGCCTGCAGGGCAAGGAATGCCACCAGCACAAAGGCGACGGCCTGCAGAATGGAGACCGCAAAATAGCGTTGCAGGATTTTCATTTGAGTTCGGCCTTCGTGTCAGCAACGCGGTTGCGTTTCAGAGCCGACAGCAAAGCCAGCGGGTGATAACGGTGGTTCAGGTTGAGGCGCCAAGCAAACAGCGCCAGCACCAGCAGCAACGCCAGCAGATGCAGCGGCCACCACGACATGACGAAGCTGGCCTTGCCCTGCTTGACGCTGGCCTCCACCAGCTTGACCAGATTGCTGTAGCTGAAGAAGATCAAGAGCGCGATGATCAGGTTGGCCGAACTGCCGGCGCGGGGATTGACGAAACCGAGCGGGATGGCCAGCAGTATCAGGATCAGACAAGTGGCCGGCGAAGCGATACGCCACAGCAGTTCGGCGCGGGCGAAGTTGGAGTTATCGGTCAGCAGCTCCATGGTCGGCACGGCATTGATATTGCGCTCGGCGTCCAGATCCTGGTTGCGCGGCGTTACACGCATGCTGTAGCTCTCGAATTCCATGGTCTGGAAATCGGACTGGCCCGGCGTGCCCTGATAGCGGCGGCCATTCTTCAGCACCAGATAGCGTTCGCCTTTGGGGCCGGTATTGATCACCCCTTCGCGCGCCACCACCACCGCCGTACCATGTTCATCCACCGTATTGACGAAGACGTTCTGCACCACGGCCTTCTCGCCGGCCACGCCCTCAACGAAGAAAATCCGGTTGGCCGAAGCCGATTCCTTGAACTGGCCGGGCGAGACTTTCTGCAGATCTTCGCGCTTTTCGAAACGGTCGACATATTCCGAGCTTTTCAGCTGGGCCCATGGCGTGGCGATAAAGCTCAGGCCTGCCGTCAGCAGTACCAGCGGCAGGCCGAAACTCAGCACCGGCTTGATCCAGCGGGTCAGGCTCAGGCCGGAGGCGAACCACACCACCATTTCCGAATCGCGGTAGGTGCGGGTGACCACCATCAGCACAGAAATAAAGCTGGTGAGGATGACGATAGTTGGCAGATAATTCAAGGCGGCGAAGGCGATCAGCGCGATCACATCGCCCGAAGCGACCTTGCCGCCGGCAGCCTTACCAAGGACGCCGATCAGGGTCCACGTCACGCTGATACTGAACAGCACCGTGAAGGTGGCCCCGGCGGCACTGGCCATTTCACGACGTAAGGCGCGTTGAAAGATCATTCGAAGTTTATAATTCGGTAGTTAAGGGCTCATCACAGAGCCACAGTTTAAATAACAGCCTGCATAACGGGCTGGCAATTCGTACACGACACGGAGAATCAAATGGACTTTAGCATAAAAGCATTCGACACAAAAAACACCATCGCTACGGCCAAAGCCGGCGTTGTGGCCGTTGCAGTCTTCGAAAACAAGAAGCTGTCGCAAGCGGCCAAGGCACTCGATGCTTCGGGCGAAATCAGCGCGGCGCTGAAGTCTGGTGACATCTCCGGCAAAGCTGGCTCCACCCTGCTGCTGCGCGGCGTTAAAGGCGCCAGCGCCGAGCGCGTACTGCTGGTAGGTCTGGGCAGCGAAGACAGCATCAGCGAAAAGAGCTTTGCCAGCGGCGTGGCCGCTGCACTCAAGGTCTTCGCAACGCTGGGCGCGAGCGACGCTATTATCGCACTGCCAATGACGGAAGTGAAAGAGCGCGACGTTAACTGGGCAATCCGCTGCGTGGTGCAGGCTGCCCATGAAGGCGTGTTCCGCACCGACGGCCAGAAGAGCAAAAAGGACCCTGCGCCAAGCGGCGTGAAGAAAATCGCTCTGGCCGTGGCCAGCACCGCCGCCACCAAGCTGGCACTGGCTCAGGCCATCGCGATTGCCAACGGCATGGACCTGACCAAGGAACTGGCCAACCTGTCGGCCAACGTCTGCACCCCGACCTATCTGGCCAACACTGCCAAAAAACTGGGCAAGGACTACAAGTTCGACGTTGAAGTGCTGGACCGCAAACAGCTGGAAGCCCTGAAAATGAACAGCTTCCTGTCGGTCACCAACGGCAGCGAACAGCCGCCCAAATTCATCATCCTGAAACACATGGGCGGCAAAGCCAAAGACGCCCCGGTAGTACTGGTCGGTAAAGGCATCACCTTCGATACAGGCGGTATTTCGCTCAAAGCCGGTCCTGGCATGGACGAGATGAAGTTCGACATGGGCGGTGCCGCATCGGTACTGGGCACCTTCCGCGCGATCGGCGAAATGAATCTGAAGCTGAACGTGATCGGCGTGATCGCGGCCTGCGAAAACATGCCGTCGGGCCGCGCCACCAAGCCGGGCGACATCGTCACCTCGATGAATGGCCTGACCATCGAAATCCTGAATACGGATGCCGAAGGCCGTCTGGTCCTGTGCGATGCGCTGACCTACTCGGAGCGCTTCAACCCGGCCGCCGTGGTCGATATCGCCACCCTGACGGGCGCCTGCATCATCGCGCTGGGCCACCATAAGAGCGGCCTGTTTACCCGTGACGACGACGCCCACAACAAGCTGGCCGACGAGCTGATGGCCGCCGGTAAAGCTGCCAGCGACACCGCATGGCGCCTGCCTATCGGCGAAGAGTACAACGAACAGCTGAAGTCCAACTTCGCTGATCTGGCCAACATCGGCACGCCGGGTGGCGCTTCCTGCACGGCCGCCGCCTTCCTGGAAAACTTCACCCGCAAATACACCTGGGCCCACCTGGACATCGCCGGCACGGCCTGGAAATCGGGCGGCGCCAAGGGTGCTACCGGCCGTCCGGTACCGCTGCTGGCCAACTTCCTGATCAACCGCACCTGATCCGGCACACCCAAGCAAAAGGCCCGCAATGCGGGCCTTTTTTTATACCGGGCGGCGCTGGCGCCGCGGCGACGTTTCAGTACAGAGTCACGCCGGCCGCCGGTGCAGGCGCTGCATCGCGTTCCGTAGCAGGCCGCATCAGCACTGTCAGGGTGGCCGGATATTCGTAACCGGCACCGGTATTCTTGTCGACGAAATAGCCCACGCCCGCCGTCAGTACCAGATTGCCCCACAGGCTGCTGTTCGCCTTGGAATCGACTCGCTCGTAAGCCCAGCCGGTACCATCCTGCTTGCAGTCGATCCGTAGCGGGCTGGCGCTCTTGCGCAGGCTGATGCGGGCTGGCGTCGTCACAAACCATTTGCCCACATCGTTGGACAGCACGCAGCCAACGCCGGCGATCTGGCGGTGATCGAGCACCGTCTGCACCAGCACGGATTGCTCGGTATTTTCCGTCAGGGTGGCGCAGGCACTCAGCGCCAGCAGTGCGGCAATGCCAGCAGTAACAGGGAATAAGCGATGGAACATGGTAGACCCAGAGTATCTTCGGTCAGACCAGTGTAGCAGCGGGGAGGAAAAGCAAAGGCTCAATCAAGCGGTGTAAAGCGTGGCACTTTCACGCCATCGACCTCGACCAGTTCGAAGAAAACATCTTTGGGACGGGTCCAGACCGTGCCGTTCGCGGCGCGATACACAATGACTGGACGGAGATCAGCTTCCTGGGTGGCCTCACACACCAGCTCGTAGAGGCCACCTTTGTAATGCCTGTAGCGTTGCGCCATCAGGCGTTGTGGTGCACGCGTTCTGCCGTTTTGGCCGGTTGCTCGGCCACGGTTTCCTGCTTCTGTTTCAGACTCTGCACCACTTTCAGGATATCGTCCAGACCACCGGCACCGCCGAGCGACGAGAACGCGTCCAGTACTTCGTTGAGCACCTGATTACGCACGGCTGCATCGTTCTGTGCAATGGCCGGTGCGCGCTGTACTGCCTGTTTAGCTTTTTCCTGAGCTTCAGCTTCCTTCTGGGCTGCCGTTTTGCGGCCGCCGGGCGCTTTGCCGTGGGCCAGCGCAGCCTGCCAGATCACCCAGCGGCGCTGGGTCTCAAAGACCAGGTATTCATCAGGTTTATCTTCACGACGTCGGACGATGTGACCGTCTTTCTGTGCCCATGCTTCAAATGCAGCTCGCATTTTTCATCCTTTGCAAATGCGCTACGCGCAATTTACTATTAAAACCACAAGTAATTTCCATATAGTACCATTTATTATTCTTTTACAACATAGAAATATGCGCGGTACTTGATATTTTTTATTGCCGCCGAGAAAAACTAGTTCTCTGATGAATTTGCAATAGTATATTTCTTTTTTGCTTACTATGTCTGTACTTTCCGTTCAATTTTGACAACGGCGAGACATTTTCAGAAATTTTTTTTCATTTTTCGGCGATTTGCTGCATTTTAGCCTCGCCCTCGTTCCGCACAAAGTCCTTTTCGATGTTTTTTTACAAAAATGATTAACTTAGCAACAACAACCGGCCTCCGGCAGATGCGGTAAGATGCGCGGCATGAATTCAACCGCCCCAACGGCAACGCAAGAAAGAACACAATAATGAAATTGGCCACCTGGAACGTCAACTCCCTCAACGTCCGCCTGCCCCATGTACTGAAGTGGCTGGAGGAAAACCCCATCGACGTGCTGTGTATTCAGGAAACGAAGATGACGGATGATAAGTTCCCGCAAGCCGCCATCGAAGCGGCCGGCTATCACGTCGTCTTCAGCGGCCAGAAAACCTACAACGGTGTCGCCATCATTTCCAAATTGCCCATCGCCGATGTGGTCAAAAACAATCCGCTGTATGAAGATGCCCAGCAACGTATCATCGCCGCCACGATAGATGGCGTGCGGGTGGTGTGTGCCTATGTGCCTAACGGCCAGAGCATAGACTCCGATAAATACCAGTACAAGCTGGGCTGGCTGGCCGCCTTCCATGACTGGATCCAAAGCGAAGCAGCGCAGCACCCGCAACTGGCCGTGGTGGGCGATTACAACATCGCGCCGGAAGACCGCGATGTGCACGATCCGGCTGCGTGGGAAGGTCAGGTACTGGTGTCGGTGCCGGAACGGGCAGCGCTGCAGCGCCTGCTCGACATCGGTCTGGCCGACGCCTACCGCCTGTTCGAACAGGCGGAAAAATCGTTCAGCTGGTGGGATTACCGCGCGCTGGGTTTCCGCCTCAACAAAGGGCTGCGCATCGACCACATACTGCTTTCGCCCGCGCTGGTGCAACGCTGCAGCGCCTGTATCATCGACCGCGTGCCGCGCAAATGGGAGCAGCCTTCCGACCACGCGCCCGTGGTGGCCACGCTGGACTGATAGGCGCGACCTCGCAGCCTGCCGGCGCCCGCTCAGGCGCGCGGCAGCAGCAGCTGGGCTGTAGCATGCGGCACTGGCTGCGAGAACAGATAGCCTTGCGCATACTGGCAGCCGCTACGCTGCAGCAAGGCATACTGCCCTTCCGTCTCCACCCCTTCCGCCACCACCGATAGCTGCAGGCTGTCGGACAGCGCAATGATCGCGTCCACGATGGCGCGGTCTTCCGCGCTCGCTTCCAGATCCTTGACGAAGGCGCGGTCTATCTTCAGCTTCTTCACAGGGAAGCGCTTGAGATAGGCCAGACTCGAGTAACCGGTACCGAAATCGTCGATCGACAGGCGGATGCCCAGCCTGTCGATCTGCCCCAGCACATCCAGCGTCTGCTCACCGTGCTGCATCAGCGCCGTTTCGGTGATCTCGAATTCGATCATCTGCGGGTCCATGCCGGTATCGGACAATATCGTGCGGATGGCATCCATCAGGCCACGGTGCATGAACTGGCGCGGCGACAGATTCACCGCCAGCGGCACCGGCAGCATGCCGGCTGCGCGCCATGCCATGCTCTGGCTGCAGGCCTGCCTGAGCACCCACTCGCCCACGGCCACGATCTGGCCATTCTCTTCCAGTATGGGGATGAAATGGTCGGGCTGTATCAGCTCGCCCTTGTGGCGCCAGCGCAGCAGCACTTCCATGCTATGCAGGCGGCGCGTGCCGATATCCATGATGGGCTGGTAGTACAGCTCGAATTCATCCAGTGCCAGCGCGCCGCGCAAGCTCGACTCCAGCTCGAAGTGGCGCGCGGCCGTCTGGTTCATGGCCTCTTTGAAGTACTGGTAATTATTCCGGCCGCTGGCTTTGGCGTGGTACATCGCCGCGTCGGCGTGGCGCATCAGCGTTTCAACGTCGCCGCCATCATCCGGGAAGACGGAAATGCCTATCGACGGCGTGATATGCAGATTACGCCCTTCCAGCGGGACGGATTCGGACAGGGCTTCGATAATCTTCTGTGCCACATTGCTGGCTTCTTCGGACGAACGTATGCCCGGCACCAGCACCACGAATTCGTCGCCGCCCAGACGGGCCACAGTATCGCTGGCGCGCACCGCGCGGCACAGACGGCTGGCCACTTCCTTGAGCAGCTGGTCGCCCGTCAGGTGGCCCAGCGTATCGTTGATGGTCTTGAAGCGATCCAGATCGATGAACATCACGGCCAGCAGGCGTTCCGAACGCTGCGCCGCCAGCATGGCACGATCCAGCCTGTCGGCCAGCAGGGCGCGATTCGGCAGACCGGTCAGGCTGTCGTGGTAGGCCATGTGATGCACACGCGCTTCGGCCTGGCGGCGTTCCACGATCTCGGCCTGCAGCTGGGCGTTGGCGCCCGCCAGTTCGGCCGTACGTTCCTGCACGCGCAGTTCCAGTTCATCGCGCGCGCGGCGCACGGCATCGGCCGCCTCGTGGCGTTCCGTCACATCGTCCACCAGCCAGACCGAGCGCCCGCGCGGCTGCGACAGATCGAACGGCCGGCCCGACAGGCGGCCCCAGAACAGCGAGCCATCGCGCCGCACCAGCCGGTATTCGGAAGCGTGCACGCGGCCCGCCTCGAAATCGCGTGCGGTAGCAGCACGGGCCCTGTCCCACTCCTCCAGATCGGGGTAGAAGGACTGCACGCTGAGCGCCTGCATCTCACCGGGCGCATAGCCGAACAGCTCTTCCATCTTGGCGTTGCAGCGCACGTTGCGGCCCTGTTCGATCATCGAGATGCCCATCACGGCACTATCAAGAATTGCCTGATTCTCCAGCAGGGCATTGCGCAGCGATTCTTCGGCGCGCTTTTGTTCGGTACGGTCTTCGATCACCCAGATCGTGCCCTGGGTCGGATCTTCGGGATTGATGACATAGCCGATCAGCTGCGCCCACATCCGCGTGTCATCGGCGCGCCGCATCTCGATCTCGGTCTGGAACGGTTTGCCCACCGACAGGAAGGGATAAGCTTGCGCGCCCAGCGCTTCGTAGTCGGCACGGGATGGGTAGAGCGCCATGCCGGGCAGGCCCAGCGCCGCATCGCCTTCGTAGCGGAACATTTCGGCAAAGCCGCGGTTGTAGCGCGTAACCACGCGGTTCTTGGTGAACAGGATACTCATCGAAGCATTGGTCATGATGGCTTCGACTTCCATCTGCATCTGGCGCGACACCGTCACATCTTCCAGAATCCAGATGGTGCCGCCTTCATGGTGGCTGGCATCGACGGCTTTGGCGCGCACGCGGCACCAGAACAGGCTACCATCCTTGCGCTTGAACTCATACGCGGACAGCTCGAACGGCAGCCCTTTGCCCAGCAGCGGCGCCGCTTCGCGCCGGAACGCCCGGTACAGCTCATAGGACGGGAACACGGCCGACGAAGGCTGGCCTATCATTTCGTTGACGTCGTAGCCGAACATCTGCGCCATGCGCGGATTGCAGCTGACCACTGTATGCGATTTGCTGAACAGGATGCCGATCGATGCGTTATCGAGAATCGCTTTCTGTTCCAGCAGCAGCTGGCGCGTGCCTTCTTCATGCTGACGCTGGGCGCTGCGGTCATCAAAGATCCAGATAGTGTCCTGCTGCGAGCGGCCCGGATTGATCACGTAGCCGAAGGCGTGGGCCCAGAAGGTCGAGCCATCCTGCCGGCGCATTTCCATTTCGGCCTGATACGGCTTGCCGCTGGCCAGCAGCGGCAAGGCCTGCGCCATCACGGCATCGAACATCGCGCCGGACGGGTACAGGGTGGATGTCAGGCGCCCCACCCCGCTATCGACGCTGAAGCCGAAGAATTCGGCAAACCGGTCGTTATAGCGCAGGATGCGGTGATCGCGCTGGAACACGATGGCCAGCGGCGCATTGTCCATAATGGCCTGCATCTCCAGCAGCGCACGGCGCAGTTTTTCCTCATCGATGCGATGCTCGTTGATGTCTTCGACGATCCAGATGGTGCCATCGGCCGTGTTGCTAGGATCGACTGCCCGGCCATACAGGCGGGCCCAGAACAGCGTGCCATCCTTGCGGCGCAACTGCGCTTCGCGCTTGAACGACAGACCCTGCACCAGCAGCGGACCAGCTGCCCGCCCCAGTTCGATAAACTCCGCTTCGGTCGGGAAGACCTGATTGGTGGAGCCGCCTTCGAGTTCCTGCCGGCTATAGCCCAGCATCTCGGCGCAGCGGATATTGCACTCCTGTACCGTGGAAGCCCTGGTGAACAGAATCCCGACTGCGGCATTTTCCAGTATGGCCTGCTGCTCGAGCAGCGTCTTGCGCAGCGCGCGCTGATCGCGCTCCAGCTCGGTAATATCATGGAATACGATGGTGGCGCCACGCACGCCGGCGCTGGCCGGCAGCGGTTTGCTGCTGGCCTGTACGGACAGATAGCGCCCGTCGGCACAGGTCAGGCAACTGTCCCAGCGCTGATAGTCCTCGACTGCCGTCTGCATGGCGGCCAGGCTGGCAGTACGCACATGGCGTGCGAACAGATCGCCCGCATTGCGTCCGGCCGGGTCTGTACCCAGCAAAGCCACCAGTTCCGGATTGGCAGCAAGCAGCGTGCCGTCCACGTCGTAAGCGCAGGCGGGAACGCCTACCAGCGCGAGGGCCTCGGCAATAAATTCGGAATAGCTTGCAACGTAAGTCATGAATACCTGTGGCATCTGATCGGCGATGCTACCTCGCCCATTACCACTTGGCAGCATAGTTGGCAGATGATAAACCACAAACTAGGACTACGCCAACGCGGCGTCCGAGCAAAGCTCCTAAAAACGACAATGCCCGGCGAACCGGGCATTGCGTTTCAAGCATTATTTATTTTCGGCTAATCCAGCCACTTGATATAGCTAAGTTTCGCATTGAAAGTTAGCTCGGCGCGTGTGCTGTCTAGCCGGATACCATCAGTGGCCGCTGGCAGCGTCAGCACCGATACCGGTTTCGGAACGCATTTCCTGCGCTTCGTAGCCGGCGCGGTCTTCTGCCGCACGCTTGCTCTTGTCGGTGATCGAGAACAGCCAGATACCGACGAAGCCTACCGTCATCGAGAAGATGGCTGGCGAAGCGTAGGGGAAGATTTCCTTGGCATTGCCCAGTACGTCCACCCACACCGATTTCGACAGTATGGTCAGGCCCACTGCAGTGATCAGGCCCATGAAGCCGCCGATGGTAGCGCCACGGGTGGTGCAGTCTTTCCACAGTACCGACATGAACAGCACAGGGAAGTTAGCCGAAGCAGCAATGGCGAAGGCCAGCGACACCATGAAGGCGATGTTCTGCTTCTCGAAGGCGATACCGAGAGCCACAGCAACGATACCCAGAGCGATGGTGGTGATACGCGACACTTTCAGTTCGCTGGCGCCGGAAGCTTTACCTTTTTTGATCACGGTAGCGTACAGGTCGTGCGATACCGCCGATGCACCCGACAGGGTCAGACCGGCAACCACGGCCAGAATGGTGGCGAATGCCACAGCCGAGATGAAGCCGAGGAACACGTCACCGCCCACGGCTTTAGCCAGGTGGATAGCGGCCATGTTGTTACCGCCCAGCAGTTTGCCAGCGCTGTCTTTGAAGTCCGGGTTGGTGCTGACCAGAACGATTGCGCCGAAGCCGATGATGAAGGTCAGGATGTAGAAGTAACCAATCCAGGTGGTCGCCCAGAACACGGATTTACGTGCTTCTTTTGCGCTAGGTACGGTGAAGAAGCGCATCAGGATGTGTGGCAGGCCGGCGGTACCGAACATCAGTGCCATACCGAAGGAGATTGCCGAGATCGGGTCCTTGATGAAGGTACCTGGGCCCATGATGGCGTCTTTTTTGCTGTGCACTTCAACCGCTTTAGCGAACAGCGCTTCAGGGCTGAAGCCGAATTGTGCCATCACCACGAAGGCCATGAAGGAAGCGCCACCCAGCAGCATCACTGCCTTGATGATCTGCACCCAGGTGGTTGCCGTCATGCCGCCGAACAGCACGTAGATCATCATCAGCGTACCAACCAGTACCACGGCGATCCAGTAGTCCAGACCGAACAGCAGTTTGATCAGCTGACCTGCACCCACCATCTGGGCGATCAGGTAGAAGGCCACCACCACCAGCGTACCGGAAGCGGAGAACACGCGGATCGGGGTCTGCTTGAAGCGGTAAGCCGCTACGTCAGCAAAGGTGAAGCGGCCCAGATTACGCAGACGCTCGGCCATCAGGAAGGTGATGATAGGCCAGCCGACCAGGAAGCCGATAGCGTAGATCAGACCGTCGTAACCGTTCAGGAACACGGAAGCGGAAATACCCAGGAAGGACGCAGCCGACATGTAGTCGCCGGCGATCGCCAGACCATTCTGGAAACCGGTGATACCGCCACCGGCGGTGTAGAAGTCAGCTGCCGATTTGGTCTTGGCAGCAGCCCATTTGGTCACGAACAGGGTGAACACCACGAACACGCCGAACATGATGATGGCGGTCCAGTTGGTCGCCTGTTTGGTGGCCTGGCCCAGATCGCCACCGGCTGCCAGAGCAGCACCAGAGGCACCGAGCAGCCCGACGGCTGCCATCAGAGAGAGAAACTTACGTGCGTTCATGCTTTCACCTTTGCTTTGATGGCTTCGGTCAGTTCGTCGAATTCGCTGTTAGCGCGACGCACGTAGATGCCGGTAATGATGACGGTGAACAGAATGACGAACAGACCGAGAGGAATCCCCCAGGTCATGACGCCGGCACCGAGCTTGGTTGCCATGAACTCTTTGTTGAAGGCGATCAGCAGGATGTAGCCGTAGTAGACCACCAGCATGGCCAGCGTCAGCCACCAGCCGTAGCCCGAACGGACTTTGACCAACTTGTGATAGTTGGGATCACTTTTTATCTTCTGAACGAGATGATCTTGCATTTTGTGTCTCCTATTTTAGGTACAGGTACTCTTTTTTTATTCGAGCTTGAGGCAAGATTAATGGGGCTGGCTTACCAGCCCCTTACGGCAAAACTAATTTTTCAGGCCGTTCTGCACTGCGTTCTGGATCTGTTGTAAAGATGCAGGATCTTCGATTGCCGTCAGGTCGCCAGGGCTACGGCCCTCGCAGATAGCCTGTATCGAGCGGCGTAACAGCTTGCCGGAACGGGTCTTGGGCAGCTGAGGCACGAAGAACACCCGCGCTGGCCGTGCCACCGCGCCCAGCTGACGATCGACCACGGCGAAGATTTCCTTCTCCTGCGCCGCACGCTGTTCGTCGCTGCTGACTTCGGCAGCGTTCTTGGCGATCACGAAAGCTACCGCCACCTGCCCTTTCAGCTTGTCCTCTACCCCGACCACGGCCACTTCCGAGACATTCGGGTGGCTGGTAATCGATTCCTCGATTTCGCGAGTGCCCAGACGATGGCCGGCCACGTTGATCACGTCGTCGGTACGGCCCAGGATGAAGTAATAGCCATCCGCGTCGCGCAGGCCCCAGTCGAAGGTGGAGTACACCTGCCGGTCAGTAAAGGTGGACCAGTAGGTATCCACAAAGCGCTGATCGTCACCATACACGGTCTGCATGCAGCCCGGTGGCAGCGGGCCTTCGATCACTACCACGCCTTTTTCGTTGGCGCCGCATTCTTCGCCGGTGGACTCGTTGAGCAGTTTGACCTTGTAGCCATACATGGGCACGCCGGGGCTGCCCAGACGGGTAGGCAGGTCTTCGATGCCCTTGGCAATCGACAGGATAGGCCAGCCCGTCTCGGTCTGCCAGTAGTTGTCGATAATGGGCACGTGCAGCTCGTCGTAGATCCACTGCGAGGTGGTTTCGTCGAGCGGCTCGCCGGCCAGATACAGTGCGCGCAGCGAGGTCAGGTTGTACTTGCGCATATATTCGGGCGGCTGCTTGCGCAGCACGCGGATCGCGGTCGGCGCCGAGAACATGCGGGTGACCTTGTACTTCTCGACGATGCTCCACCAGATGCCGGGATCCGGGCAGATCGGCATGCCTTCGTACATGATAGTAGCCATGCCGGCGATCAGCGGGCCATACACGATGTAGGAGTGGCCCACTACCCAGCCGATGTCCGAGGTAGCGAAGAAGGTTTCACCGGCATTGCCGCAGAAGTTGTACTTCATCGACGAGGCCAGCGCCACGGCATAACCGCCCACGTCGCGCTGCACGCCTTTCGGCTTGCCGGTAGTGCCCGAGGTGTACAGGATGTAGGAAGGCTCGTTCGACTCCATCCAGGTGACCGGTACTTGCGCATCCATGTGGGCGGCGCGCAGTTCGGCGTAATCCACATCACGGCCTGCCACCAGTTCCATCGCCGCCAGCTTGCGGTCCACCAGCAGCACCTTGGCCGGCTTGGCCGAGGACAGGTTGATGGCTTCGTCGAGCAGGTGTTTATAAGGGATGGCTTTGCCGTTGCGCGAGCCACCATCGGCCGACACGATCAGCACCGGCTTGGCATCATCGATGCGGCTGGCCAGCGAGTTGGCGGCAAAGCCGCCGAACACTACCGAGTGGATCGCGCCTATGCGGGCGCAGGCCAGCATCGCAAACGCCGCTTCGGCTATCATCGGCATGTAGATCAGCACACGGTCGCCACGGCCTACGCCCAGCGACTGCATGACGGCCGCGCAGCGCTCGACTTCGCGCTGCAGTTCAGTGAACGAATAGCTGCGTTCCGTATTCGTTTCCGTCGATATGGCGATCAGCGCCGCCTTGTCGCCCTGGCTGGCTGCCCAGCGGTCCACCGCGTTGTAGCACAGATTGGTGGTGCCGCCCACGAACCACTTGGCGAACGGCGGGTTGGAATGATCGAGCACTTGCGTGCATGGCGTGTTCCAGTGGATCAGCGCAGATTCGTCTTGCCAGAATTGTTCAGGCGTGGCGATAGAGCGCTGATAGAAATCAGCGTAATTCATGTCTCCTCCATACTCCGTATCAGATTGCAGCTAGTTAGAACGTATCACCAGGTACACGTACCCATCCCTCCATCAGTACGCGGGCGCTGCGGCTCATCACCGCCTTGGTCACGCTCCATTCGCCATCCTTGAGCTGGGCTTCCGCGCCCACACGCAGGGTGCCGGACGGGTGGCCGAAGCGCACCGCCGGCAGTGCCTTGCCGCCTGCCGCGAGGCTGACCAGCGTGCCGGGGATGGCGGCGGCCGTGCCGATGGCAACAGCGGCCGTACCCATCATGGCGTGGTGCAGCTTGCCCATGGACAGAGCCCGCACCAGCAGGTCGATGTCGTTTGCTGCCACGGCTTTGCCGCTGGAGGATACGTAATCCTTGGGGGGCGCCACAAAAGCGATCTTGGGCGTGTGCTGGCGTTTGGCCGCTTCGCTCAGGTCCGAAATCAGGCCCATGCGCAGAGCGCCGTGAGCACGGATGGTTTCGAACATGGCCAGCGCCTTGGCATCACCGTTGATGGCGTCCTGCAGTTCCGTGCCCGTGTAGCCGATAGCGTCGGCATTCACGAAGATGGTAGGAATACCGGCATTGATCATGGTGGCCTTGAAGGTACCCACACCGGGCACTTCCAGATCATCGACCAGCTGGCCGGTGGGGAACATCGAGCCACCAGCGCCCTCTTCCTCGGCCGCAGGGTCCATGAATTCGAGCTGCACTTCAGCGGCCGGGAAGGTCACGCCATCGAGTTCGAAGTCGCCCGTCTCCTGCACTTCGCCATTGGTCATCGGCACGTGGGCGATGATGGTCTTGCTGATGTTGGCCTGCCAGATACGGACTACGGCTACGCCATCGCGCGGCACGCGGGCCGCGTCGACCAGACCGCCGCTGATGGCGAAGGCGCCGACGGCAGCCGACAGGTTGCCGCAGTTGCCGCTCCAGTCGACGAAAGCCTTGTCGATGGAAACCTGACCGAACAGGTAATCGACGTCGTGATCGGCCTTGCTGCTCTTGGCGAGGATCACGGTTTTGCTGGTGCTGGAAGTCGCGCCGCCCATGCCGTCGATCTGCTTGCCGTAAGGGTCGGGGCTACCGATCACGCGCAGCAGCAAGGCGTCGCGTGCGGCGCCCGGCTGCTGTGCCGCAGGCGGCAGGTCCTGCAGGCGGAAAAATACGCCTTTGCTGGTGCCGCCGCGGATGTAAGTCGCAGGGACTTTGATCTGTGGAAGATGCGCCATGATCAAGCCGCCTTGGACGACGCGAGGAAGTCCTGTGCGAAGCGCTGCAGCACGCCGCCTGCTTCGTAGATCGACACGTCTTCCGACGAATCGAGACGGCAGGTGACCGGCACTTCCAGCGTTTCGCCGTTTTTGCGGTGGATGACCAGCGTCAGCGTGGCACGCGGTGCGCGCTCGCCTACCACGTCATAAGTCTCGGTGCCATCGAGCGCCAGCGTCAGACGGTTCACGCCCGGCTTGAACTCGAGCGGCAGCACCCCCATGCCGACCAGATTGGTGCGGTGGATACGCTCGAAGCCTTCAGCCACAATCGCTTCCACGCCGGCCAGACGCACGCCTTTGGCGGCCCAGTCACGCGAGGAACCCTGACCATAGTCGGCACCGGCCACCACGATCAGCGGCTGTTTGCGTTCCATATAGGTTTCGATGGCTTCCCACATACGGGTAACCTGACCTTCCGGCTCCACGCGGGCCAGCGAACCGGCCTTGATGCTGCCGTCGGCATTACGCACCATCTCGTTTTTCAGCGTCGGATTGGCGAAGGTGGCACGCTGCGCCGTCAGGTGGTCGCCGCGGTGGGTGGCATAGGAATTGAAGTCCTCTTCCGGCAGACCCATTTTGTGCAGGTATTCACCGGCAGCGCTGTCCATCATGATGGCGTTCGATGGCGACAGGTGATCGGTGGTGATGTTATCGCCCAGCACAGCCAGCGGACGCATGCCCTTCAGGGTACGCTCGCCTGCCAGCGCACCTTCCCAGTATGGCGGACGGCGGATGTAGGTCGATTGTGCACGCCAGTCGTACAGCGGCTCGGCCTTCTCGGCCACGGCATTGCTGCGGTCGAACATCGGGATATACACTTTGCGGAACTGTTCAGGCTTGACCGAAGCAGCTACCACGGCGTCGATTTCTTCGTCGCTAGGCCACAGGTCTTTCAGCGTCAACGGCTTGCCGCTGGCGTCGGTACCCAGCACATCTTTTTCGATGTCGAAGCGGATGGTGCCAGCAATCGCGTAAGCCACTACCAGCGGCGGCGAAGCGAGGAAGGCCTGCTTGGCATAAGGGTGAATACGGCCGTCGAAGTTACGGTTACCGGACAGCACAGCGGTGGCGTACAGATCACGCTCCACTACTTCCTGCTGGATTACGGGATCGAGCGCGCCGGACATGCCGTTGCACGAGGTGCAGGCATAGGCTACGACGCCGAAGCCCAGCTTTTCCAGCTCAGGCATCAGGCCTGCTTCTTCCAGATACAGCGTCACGGCCTTGGAGCCGGGCGCCAGCGAGGATTTCACCCAAGGCTTGCGCAGCAGGCCCGCCTTGTTGGCATTGCGTGCCAGCAGACCGGCAGCAATCATGTTGCGCGGGTTGTTGGTGTTGGTGCAGCTGGTGATCGCTGCGATGATCACGGCGCCATCCGGCATCTTGCCCGGTTCGTTTTCCACTACGCCGGAAATACCGCGTGCTGCCAGTTCCGAAGTCGGCACACGTTTGTGCGGATTCGATGGACCAGCGATGTTACGCACCACGGTGGACAGATCGAACTTGAGTACGCGTTCGTACTCGGCGTTCTTGAGTGCATCCGACCACAGGCCCGTATGCTTGGCGTACTGCTCTACCAGTGCCACCAGCTCGTCGTCGCGACCAGTCAGCTTCAGGTACTTGATGGTCTGTTCGTCGATCGAGAACATCGCGGCAGTCGCACCGAATTCCGGTGCCATGTTGGCGATGGTGGCGCGGTCGCCCAGCGTCAGCGCCGTAGCGCCAGCACCGTAGAATTCCAGATAGGCGGAAACCACTTTTTCCTTGCGCAGGAATTCGGTCAGCGCCAGCACGATGTCGGTAGCGGTGATGCCGGCTTGCGGCTTGCCGCTCAGTTCCACACCGATGATGTCCGGCAGACGCATCCACGAAGCACGGCCCAGCATCACGGTCTCCGCTTCCAGACCACCCACGCCGATAGCGATCACGCCCAGCGCATCGACCATAGGGGTGTGCGAGTCGGTACCGACCAGCGTATCAGGGTAAGCCACGTTGTCACTCACCTGAATTACGGGCGACATGCGTTCCAGATTGATCTGGTGCAGGATGCCGTTACCGGGCGGGATCACGTCCACATTCTGGAAAGCTTTTTTGGTCCAGTTGATGAAGTCGAAACGGTCTTCGTTACGACGGTCTTCGATGGCGCGGTTCTTGTTAAACGCGTCAGGATCAAAACCGCCGCACTCCACGGCCAGCGAGTGGTCCACTACCAGCTGGGTAGGCACCACAGGGTTGACCAGTGCCGGATTGCCGCCCTGCTCGGCGATAGCATCACGCAGACCGGCCAGATCGACCAGTGCGGTCTGGCCCAGAATGTCGTGGCACACCACGCGGGCCGGGAACCACGGGAAGTCCAGATCGCGCTTGCGTTCGATCAGCTGCGACAGCGAAGCGTTGAGCGTGGCAGGATCGCAGCGGCGTACCAGATTCTCTGCCAGCACGCGCGAGGTGTACGGCAGCTTGTCGTAGGCACCGGGCGCGATGGCATCGACGGCGGCGCGCGCATCGAAGTAATCGAGCTTGGTACCCGGCAGGCTTTTACGGAATTGGGTATTCATTATTTGCGGTCCTTGATAGCCACGAATTGCAGGTCTTCAGGGCCAACGTAGTTGGCGCTAGGACGGATGATCTTGTTGTCGATGCGCTGCTCGATGATGTGAGCGGCCCAGCCGGAAGTACGCGAGATCACGAACAGCGGCGTGAACATGGCGGTCGGCACGCCCATCATGTGGTAGGACACGGCCGAGAACCAGTCCAGATTCGGGAACATCTTTTTAACTTCCCACATCACGCTTTCCAGACGTTCGGCGATGTCGTACATCTTGGTCGAACCGGCTTCTTCCGACAGCTGGCGTGCCACGTCCTTGATCACCACATTACGCGGGTCGGAGATGGTGTACACAGGGTGGCCGAAACCGATCACCACTTCCTTGTTGGCCACGCGGTTGCGGATGTCCGCTTCAGCTTCGTCCGGATTTTCGTAGCGCTTCTGGATCTCGAAAGCGACTTCGTTAGCGCCACCGTGCTTAGGACCGCGCAGCGCGCCGATCGCGCCGGTGATCGACGAGTACATATCGGAACCCGTGCCGGCGATCACGCGGCTGGTGAAGGTCGATGCGTTGAACTCGTGTTCTGCGTACAGGATCAGCGAGGTGTGCATGGCGCGTACCCACGATGCCTGCGGCTTCTCGCCGTGCAGCAGGTGCAGGAAGTGGCCACCGATCGAATCGTCGTCGGTTTCCACGTCGATGCGTTTGCCGTTGGTGCTGTAGTGGTACCAGTACAGCAGCATGGAGCCGAACGACGCCATCAGGCGGTCAGCGATATCGCGTGCGCCCGGGGTGTTGTGATCATCTTTTTCCGGCAGCGTGCAGCCCAGCACGGATACGCCCGTGCGCATCACATCCATCGGGTGGGCCGATGCAGGCAGCGCTTCCAGCGCGGCTTTCAGATTGGCTGGCAGACCGCGCAGCGATTTCAGTTTGCCTTTGTAGGCTTTCAGTTCTGCTTCGGTCGGCAGTTTGCCGTGTACCAGCAGGTGAGCGATTTCTTCGAATTCGCAGGTATTGGCAACGTCCAGAATGTCGTAGCCACGGTAGTGCAGGTCATTGCCGCTCTTACCGACGGAGCACAGCGCCGTGTTACCGGCTGCAACGCCCGACAGGGCAACGGATTTTTTTGGTTTGAAGGTAGCTTCGGTCATTTGGGATTCTCCTCTTACTTTTTCTGGGCGGCGAACAGGGCGTCGAGCTTTTGCTCGAAGCTGTGATAGTTGATGCGCTCGTACAGCTCGGCGCGGGTCTGCATGGTGTCGACCACGTTCTGCTGGGTGCCGTCGCGACGGATAGCGGTGTAGACGTTTTCGGCCGCCTTGTTCATGGCGCGGAAAGCCGACAGCGGGTACAGCACCAGACCAACGTCGGCGCCGCGCAGTTCATCGACGGTGAACAGCGGAGTCGCACCGAATTCGGTGATGTTGGCCAGCACCGGCACTTTCACGGCGGCGGCAAATTTCTTGTACATGGCCAGATCGATCATGGCTTCAGGGAAGATCATGTCGGCACCGGCTTCCACGCAGGCGACCGCGCGCTCGATGGCGGCATCCAGACCTTCGACGGCCAGCGCATCGGTACGGGCCATGATGACGAAGTTTTCATCGGTACGCGCATCCACGGCAGCCGCAACGCGGTCCACCATTTCCTGCTTGGTGACGATCTCTTTGCCCGGACGGTGGCCGCAGCGCTTGGCGCCTACCTGATCTTCGATGTGCATGGCGGCGGCGCCAGCCTTGATCATCGATTTGACGGTACGGGCCACGTTGAAGGCGGAGGCGCCGAAGCCGGTATCCACGTCGACCAGCAGCGGCAGGTCGCACACGTCGGTAATGCGGCGCACGTCGGTCAGCACGTCGTCGAGGTTGGAGATGCCCAGATCCGGCAGGCCCAGCGAGCCAGCCGCCACGCCGCCACCGGACAGGTAGATGGCTTTGAAGCCGGCACGTTTAGCCAGCAAGGCGTGGTTGGCGTTGATTGCACCGACGACTTGCAGAGGGGATTCTTCCTGTACAGCTTTGCGGAAAGCGGCGCCTGCGGAATATAGACTCATGTTGTGACCTTTCAATGTTGCGTTAAGTGCTGTCCTTAGTGCAAGCAGCGTGCCATGCAGCCAGCCTATACAAATCAATCACTTAGCAAACTGCAACGTTTCACGCCATTTCAAAATCGTTTCATCTACGTTTCACATTGAAACATCGCAACACCTGCTCTAGAATGCAACCATGCGCCATTCCACTCCCCTGCCCTTCGACGCCAACGACAAACCCGTCATCTGGACGGTATCCGTTTCGCGCCTCTCCGACCTGTTCCGCGACATCACGCTGGAATACGACGACCTCGCCACCATCGAACCCATCAAACTGGGCTTCGACGAAGCGGCGCGGCATATCCGCGAACGCATGGCAACCGAGCGCTGCGATGCCGTGATTGCGGCTGGCTCGAATGCCGCCTACCTGAAGGGCCGTTTATCCGTACCCGTGGTGATTGCACGCTTCAGTGGCTTCGATGTGATGCAGGCGCTGGCGCGGGCCCGCCGCGTATCGGATCGCATCGGCATCATCACCTATCAGGAAAAGCTGCCCGAACTGGCCGAATTTGCCAGTACCTTCGGCTTCGATGTGGCGCAGCGCACCTACGCCACGGAAGAAGATGCGCGCGCCCAGATCAATGATCTGAAAGCGGCCGGCATCAAAGCCATCGTCGGCGCCGGTCTGATTACCGATCTGGCTGAAGAAGCGGGGCTGACCGGTGTGTTCGTGTATTCGGCCACCTCGATCCGCGACGCTTTCGACAACGCGCTGGAAATGGCGCGGCTGACGCAACTGGAATCGAACCGCCACCGCGCCCGCGGCACGGTCGAGAAAGACACGCTGCGCGCCAAGCACGGCATCAACGATCTGCGCGGCGAATCGCTGGCGATGGAAGGCATACGCCAGTCCGTGGTGCTGTACGCGAAATCGGCCGCCACCGTGCTGATACAGGGCGAAACGGGCTGCGGCAAGGAACTGGTGGCGCAGGCCATCCACCGCGAAAGCCCGCGCACGCTGGGCCAGAACCGGCCCTTCGTGGCCGTCAACTGCGGTGCGATTGCCGAGTCGCTGCTGGAATCGGAACTGTTCGGCCATGAGGAAGGCGCGTTCACGGGGGCCCGACGCGGTGGCCACGCCGGCCTGTTCGAGGCGGCCAACCGCGGTACGCTATTCCTCGACGAAATCGGCGAAATGCCGCTGACCTTGCAGACCCGCTTGCTGCGCGTGCTGGAAGAGCGCGAAGTGGTGCGGGTAGGCGGCACACGCCCCATTCCCATCAATGTGCGCATCATCAGCGCCACCCATTGCGACCTCGAACAGCGCGTGCGCGAAGGCCGCTTCCGTGCCGACTTGTTTTACCGACTGGCCGTGCTGCGCCTGACCTTGCCACCGCTACGCGAGCGGCCCGACGATATCGTGCCGCTGGCCGAATGGTCGCTGAAGAATGCACTGGCATCGCTGGGCGCCCGTCCGCATCCCAACCTGCACGCGGAAATGCGCGCGTGCGCACCAGTGCTGCAAGCCTACGACTGGCCCGGCAATGTGCGCGAACTACGCAACCTGACGGAGCGGCTAGCACTATTCCTCGCGGCCGAACCGCTGCAGGCACTGACGCCCGCCTTTGCCCTGAGCGTAGCACCGGAACTGAGCTATGCAAGCCGCCACGAGGCAGCGGCACTAGCTGGCAGTCTAGCCCCCGCACTAGCGCCTATGCCAGCGCCACACGCTGCCAGTGAAAGCGTCAGCGCCGTACTGGCACGCTTTGGCGGGCGGCGCGATGCCGCCGCCGACTATCTCGGCATCAGCCGCACTACCCTGTGGCGCAAACTGCGCGCTGAAGGCCAAAACTAAGCCGGGGTCAGGTCGGGCATTGGCGCAGAGTTCGGCTGGCTTACAGCAAGCACTGCACCAATGCCCGACCTGACCCCTGCACTTTGCCCGACCTGACCCCACAAAAAAAAATCGGGGCGAGGCCCCGATTTTCTTATTCCACTTCGACCGTTTCCGGTGGCGTGCTTGGTGCAGCATCCGGCGGTTCCGGGAACTCCAGTTTGACCTGATCTTTTTCGTCCAGATCTACCGTTACGCGACCGCCCGTTACCAGACGACCGAACAGCAGTTCGTCGGCCAGCGCCTTGCGGATCATGTCCTGAATCAGACGTGCCATCGGGCGTGCGCCCATCAGCGGATCGAAGCCTTTCTTGCCGAGGAATTTGCGCAGATTCTCGGTGAATACGGCTTCCACTTTCTTCTCGTGCAACTGCTCTTCCAGCTGGATCAGGAACTTGTCGACCACACGCAGGATGATCTCCTCATCCAGCGGACGGAAGCTGATGGTGGCATCGATACGGTTGCGGAACTCCGGCGTGAACATACGCTTGATATCCGCCATCTCGTCGCCAGCCTGCTTGGCGGTGGTGAAGCCGATCGACGCCTTCTGCAGGCTCTCGGCACCGGCATTGGTGGTCATGATGATGATCACGTTGCGGAAATCGGCTTTGCGGCCGTTGTTGTCCGTCAGCGTGCCATGATCCATCACCTGCAGCAGGATGTTGAAGATGTCCGGATGGGCTTTTTCGATCTCGTCCAGCAGCAGCACCGCATGCGGTTTCTTGGTGATGGCTTCCGTCAGCAGACCACCCTGATCGAAACCGACATAACCCGGCGGCGCGCCGATCAGACGGCTCACAGCGTGACGCTCCATGTACTCGGACATGTCGAAGCGGATCAGTTCGATGCCAAGGATGAAGGCCAGCTGTTTCGCCACTTCCGTCTTGCCCACGCCGGTAGGACCGGAGAACAGGAAGGAACCGATAGGCTTGTCCGTTTTACCCAGACCAGCACGGGCCATCTTGATGGCCGACGACAGCGCTTCGATCGCAGGGTCCTGACCGAACACCACATTACGCAGGTCGCGGTCGATAGTCTGCAGCTTGCTGCGGTCGTCCTGGTTGACGGTCTGCGGCGGAATCCGTGCGATCTTGGAGATGATGTCCTCGATCTCGGTTTTGCCTATGGTTTTCTTCTGCTTGGATTTCGGCAGGATGCGCTGGGCAGCCCCCGCTTCGTCGATCACGTCGATAGCCTTGTCCGGCAGATGACGGTCGTTGATGAAGCGCGCGGCCAGCTCGGCAGCGGTGGACAGTGCCGACGCGGAATACTTCACGCCATGGTGTTCCTCGAAGCGCGATTTCAGGCCACGCAGAATCTGCACAGTCTGCTCCACGGTAGGCTCGTTCACATCAACCTTCTGGAAGCGGCGGCTAAGTGCGTGGTCTTTCTCGAACACGCCACGGAATTCCGTGTAGGTGGTCGCGCCCACGCATTTCAGCTGGCCATTCGCCAGTGCAGGCTTCAGCAGGTTGGACGCATCGAGCGTGCCACCGGACGCAGAACCGGCACCGATGATGGTGTGGATCTCGTCGATGAACAGGATGCCGTGCGGGTTATCCTTGAGCTGTTTCAGCACGGCTTTCAGGCGCTGCTCGAAATCGCCGCGGTATTTGGTACCGGCCAGCAGCGCGCCCATGTCGAGCGAATACACCACGGCATTCTGCAGGATTTCCGGCACATCGCTCTGGGTGATGCGGTAGGCCAGACCTTCGGCAATCGCGGTCTTGCCCACACCGGCTTCGCCCACCAGCAGCGGATTGTTCTTGCGGCGGCGGCACAGGATCTGGATCACGCGGTCCACTTCCTCTTCGCGCCCGATCAGCGGATCGATCTTGCCTTCGGCAGCAGCCTTGTTCAGGTTCTGGGTGTATTGATCGAGCGGGCTTTCCTTAGGCTGGCCTTCGCTGCTAGGCGTGCCTTCCTCGCCACCTTCCGAAGCTTTGGCCGGTTCGCCCTGCTGATCCTTGCGCACCCCGTGCGAGATGTAGTTGACCACATCCAGACGGGTCACGCCCTGCTGGTGCAGGTAGTACACGGCATGCGAATCCTTTTCGCCGAAGATAGCCACCAGCACGTTCGCGCCAGTTACTTCTTTTTTGCCATTGGACGCCGACTGCACATGCATGATGGCACGCTGGATCACGCGCTGGAAGCCCAGCGTCGGCTGGGTATCCACTTCGCCCGTGCCGGGCACGGTCGGCGTGTTATCACCGATGAAATTGGTCAGCGTTTTGCGCAGGTCTTCGATATTGACGGCGCAGGCGCGCAACACTTCGGCAGCCGAAGGGTTGTCCAGCAAGGCCAGCAGCAAGTGCTCTACCGTGATGAATTCGTGCCGTGCCTGTCGAGCCTCGACAAACGCCATGTGCAAACTTACTTCTAATTCCTGCGCAATCATACTTCCTCCATCACACATTGCAGGGGGTGGCCTGCCTTGCGGGCGTGCGTTAAAACAAACTCCACTTTGGTACTGGCGACGTCTTTGGAAAATACGCCACACACACCTTTGCCGTGCTGGTGCACGCTGAGCATGATTTGCGTGGCCGTTTCGCGGTCTTTATTGAAATACTCCTGAATAATGGCCACCACGAACTCCATCGGGGTGTAGTCATCATTCAGCAGCGCCACCTGATACAGCGGCGGCGGTTTCAGTGCCTGCCGCTCCAGGAGCGCTTCGGTGTCATGCTTGGTTGCCATACGCTTATATTCTAATGCTTTCAGTCTTGTTGCAATGTGATTTCACATAGCTGTGTCTATAGTTTCCATCTTACGCGTTTTCTCGACTTGTCGCAGATGGCTCCCTCTCTTCCAAATTCAAGAGTTGCTTTTTCACCAATTTAATTCAAAGTAGCAAAATGGATACAAATATGCTTGACATTAGAATTTGCTACGCTAACAATGCGTTATCGGCTGCGTGCAGAAATGTACATGTTGATAAGAAGTGAGGCGTGAGGAGGGGGCAAGAAGCTTCTTGCTTTTATGGCTCGTGTGATCCGTTTTAATTTTGAAAGTTCTTTTTATGGCAACAGGTACTGTTAAGTGGTTCAATGATTCCAAAGGTTTTGGCTTCATCACTCCTGATGACGGCGGCGAAGATTTGTTCGCTCACTTCTCCGCAATCAACATGAACGGTTTTAAGACCCTCAAAGAAGGTCAAAAAGTTCAATTCGAAGTCACGCAAGGCCCTAAAGGCAAGCAAGCTTCCAACATCCAATCCGCTTAATTTCTTAAGCAGCAGATGTAAAAAACCTCGCACTGCGAGGTTTTTTTTCGCCCCTGGGTCTCGGTAGCTGTTGTAACCGCCCTACAAAGAGTATCCATGGAGCAACCCTGCCAGCGCGCAGAAGAAGATCACTTTATGCACTTTCTGCTGGTAGCGTATCAGCGCCAGTGCCGCCACGGCGGCGATCAGTGCTGCTGCCAGATCAAACTGCCCTGCCCGGCCCTGCGGCCATAAAACGTTGTAACCGAAGAACAGTGCCAGATTGGCGATCACCCCCACGACAGCCGCCGTGATCCCCGTCAAAGGCGCGGTCAGTTGCAGGTCGTCACGCGTGGCTTCTACCAGTGGGCCACCGGCCAGAATAAAAATAAACGAAGGCAGAAAGGTGAACCATGTCACCAGCAGCGCTGCCACGGTGCCTGCAAGCCACGCTGGCTGCGCGCCGTTCAGCGCCTGCCCGTAGGCGCCCACAAAGCCGACGAAAGCCACCACCATGATCAGCGGGCCGGGCGTGGTTTCGCCCAGTGCCAGACCATCCATCATCTGCGCCGGCTGCAGCCACCCGTAATGCATGATAGCCCCCTGGTACACATAGGGCAGCACGGCGTAAGCCCCGCCAAAGGTCAGCAGCGCCGCCTTGGTGAAGAACCAGCTCATCTGGGTCCAGGTGTGCTGCCAGCCCAGCAGCAACGTAAGCGCGCCCATGGGCAGCAGCCATAACAGCAAGCCGCTGGCCAGCACCAGCAGCAGGCGCAACCAGCGGAACTGGGCGTGCGCAGGCGGCGGCGTGGTGTCGTCGATCACAGCCGCACCATAGTGCTGTTGTACGGCGGCGCCATGGCCCGCGATGCTGAATGCGGCAGGCCGCCAGCGCCCGCCCAGATAGCCGGCCAGCGCCGCCAGCCCGATAATCAAAGGGAAAGGCCAGTGCAAGGCAAAGATGGCCACAAAAGCTGCGGCGGCGATGCCCCACAGCCAGCCATTGCGCAGCGTACGTTTGCCGATGCGGTGCGCCGCCTGCAGCACGATGGCCGTTACGGCCGGCTTGATACCGTACAGCATGCCTGCGAATAGCGGCAGCTGGCCATAGGCCGCGTACAGCCATGACAGCACGATCAGCAACAACAGCGTGGGCAGCACGAACAGCACACCCGCCACCACGCCACCACGGGTACGATGCAGCAGCCAGCCGATATAGGTCGCGAGCTGCTGGGCCTCGGGACCGGGCAGCGTCATGCAGTAATTGAGTGCATGCAGAAAGCGCCGTTCCGAGATCCAGCGGCGCCGCTCCACCAGCTCCTGATGCATGAGCGCGATCTGGCCGGCCGGACCACCGAAACTGATGCAGCCCAGCAGCCACCAGTAACGTACGGCCTGCCAGAAACCCGGCGTGGCCGGACTGCTTTGCGGCTCCTGCTGCGCCATTTACTCTCCCCGTACGGAAATAAAAAAGGCCCGCTTCATCGCTGAAGCGGGCCCTCTATGCTAATGCAAGAATTACATGTTGGCGATCATCACGTCGCCGAAGCCCGAGCACGAAACCTGGGTTGCGCCTTCCATCAGGCGGGCGAAGTCGTAGGTGACTTTCTTCGAGTCGATCGATTTTTCCATCGACGAGATGATCAGGTCAGCAGCTTCAACCCAGCCCATGTGACGCAGCATCATTTCAGCCGACAGGATCAGCGAACCTGGGTTCACATAATCTTTGCCAGCGTACTTAGGTGCGGTACCGTGGGTCGCTTCGAACATCGCGACGGAATCCGACAGGTTGGCGCCTGGAGCGATACCGATACCGCCCACTTGTGCTGCCAGTGCGTCGGAGATGTAGTCGCCGTTCAGGTTCAGGGTAGCGATCACGCTGTACTCTGCTGGACGCAGCAGAATCTGTTGCAGGAACGCGTCAGCGATCGAATCCTTGACGATGATGTCTTTACCGGTCTTAGGATTCTTGAATTTGCACCATGGGCCGCCGTCGATCAGTTCTGCACCGAATTCGGTTTGTGCCAGTTCGTAAGCCCAGTCACGGAAGCCACCTTCGGTGTACTTCATGATGTTGCCTTTGTGAACGATGGTCACGGATGGCTTGTCGTTGTCGATCGCGTACTGGATCGCTTTGCGTACCAGACGCTGTGTGCCTTCTTTCGACACTGGCTTGATGCCCAGACCCGAGGTCTCTGGGAAGCGGATTTTGGTCACGCCCATTTCCTTGATCAGGAAGTCCATCAGTTTCTTGGCGCCTTCCGAACCTTGCTGGTATTCGATACCGGCATAGATGTCTTCCGAGTTTTCACGGAAGATGACCATGTCGGTTTTCTCTGGCTCTTTCACTGGCGAAGGCACGCCGGTGAAGTAACGCACTGGGCGCAGGCAGACGTACAGGTCCAGCTGCTGACGCAGGGCCACGTTAAGCGAACGGATACCGCCGCCAACTGGAGTGGTCAGAGGGCCTTTGATGGAAACCACGTAGTCTTTCAGTACCGTCAGGGTTTCTTCTGGCAGCCATACGTCCGGACCGTACACATTGGTCGATTTTTCGCCAGCGTAGATTTCCATCCAGCTGATCTTGCGCTTGCCAGCGTAAGCTTTGGCAACAGCAGCATCGATCACTTTGATCATGACTGGGCTGATGTCGACGCCGGTACCGTCACCTTCGATGTACGGAACGATAGGGTTATCTGGTACATTCAGGGAAAAATCGGCGTTGACGGTGATTTTCTGGCCGTCGGCAGGTACTTTGATATGTTGATACATCGTGATCTCCGAAGTGGACGCTAGACTAGCAGCGAGCTGCTATCAGGCAGGAATTAGTTGCACGGTGGTACATTTGTCCGAAGTCTTCTATAAGACATAAGACGGGCGTTTCACATTATGCACGAGTATTTTACTAGGCGCTACGGTTTTTCAGATACTGGCCAATAAGCCTACACCAAAAACACCCCAAGAAAAGTATGTCTCTCATTCTATTTAACAAACCTTTCCAGGTACTGTGTCAGTTCTCACCACAGGACGGCCGCGCGACGCTGGCCGACCACCTCAGCATTCCCAACATCTACCCTGCCGGCCGGCTCGACGCCGACAGCGAGGGACTGATGCTGCTTACCGACGACGGCAAGCTGCAGCATATGATAGCCCACCCCGACCACAAGGAAGCCAAGGTCTACATCGTGCAAGTGGAAGGTGTACCGGACGCAGCAAGCCTGGCGAAATTACAGGCGCCGCTTGATCTGGGCGACTTCGTCACCAAACCTTGCAAGGCGGTGCAGATCGAAGCGCCGGAGTGGCTGTGGCCACGCAATCCGCCCATCCGCGAGCGGGCCGATCAGCCCACCAGCTGGCTAGCGATTACGCTGCAGGAAGGAAAGAACCGGCAGGTGCGGCGCATGACGGCGGCCGTGGGCCTGCCCACACTGCGGCTGGTACGCACCGCCATCGGCGGCATTTCGCTGGCCACCCATCCGCTGATGCCGGGCGAATGGATGGAAGTTTCGCCCAAGGATATAAATACCTGAGCAAAGCGGCAGCGCGGCCAGCCTGTGCAAACGGGCTGGCCTGCACTGGCCATTTACGACAGGAAAAACCCGTCGCGCAAGCACAAAAACCCGCACCAGCCAGAGGCCAGTACGGGTTTTTAAACAGCTAACTTCCCGTGAGGGAAATTAAGCGGCCAGTGCTTTCAGAGCAGCGGCCAGACGGCTCTTATGGCGAGCTGCCTTGTTTTTGTGGATGATCTTCTTGTCGGCGATGCTGTCGATGGTCGACACGGACGATTGGAAGATAGTCGTTGCAGCAGCCTTGTCACCAGCTTGGATCGCTTTGCGAACTGCTTTGATCGCGGTACGCAGGGTCGAGCGCTGAGCCGAATTGTGAGCGTTTTGCTTAACTGCTTGACGAGCACGTTTGCGCGCTTGTGCGGTATTTGCCATGGAATTTCCTAAAACAGGGTAAAGGTTCGTTTGCAAACATTTATGTTTGCCAAGCAGGTGCAATTCATTGCATCTGCCGATCAAACTACTGCTTGCCAAACATTAGTGTCTGCATAACAGAATTTTGTACAGCCTGCGATTATAGCGATATTTTCCGTCAGGAGCAACTATAATCATGCCCCATGAACTTGCTTAAAACTCTAGCCGCCATCTCCAGCATGACCATGCTGTCCCGCGTTACCGGCCTGTTGCGTGAAACCCTGTTTGCCCGAGCCTTTGGCGCCGGCGCCTATACAGATGCCTTCATCGTCGCGTTCCGCATTCCCAACCTGCTGCGCCGATTGTTTGCCGAGGGCGCTTTCTCGCAAGCCTTCGTGCCTATTTTATCCGAGTACAAGAACCAGCACGGTCAGGAAGCCAGCAAGACCCTGGCCGACCATGTGGCCAATACGCTGGTCTGGGCCACGTTATTCGTTAGCGCCATCGGCATCCTCGGCGCCCCCGTCTTTGTTTACCTGATCGCCACCGGCCTCGACCAGCAAGCTGGCGCTTTCGATGCAGCCGTCTGGATGACGCGCCTGATGTTCCCGTATATTAGTTTCATGGCTTTCGTGGCACTGGCGGGCGGTATCCTGAATACCTGGCGCGAGTTCAAGATACCGGCATTCACACCCGTGCTGCTCAATCTCTCCTTCATCGCGGCCTCGCTGTTCCTGCAATCGCATCTCGAACAACCGATCTACGCTATGGCGATCGCCGTCTTCATCGGCGGTATCCTGCAGGTGGCTATCCAGATCCCGGCCCTGATCAAGATCGGCATGCTGCCCACGCTATCATGGAATCCGGCCGCCGGCCTCGGCGATCCGGGCGTACGACGCGTACTGAAAAAGATGGGACCGGCCGTGTTTGCCGTATCGGCCGCGCAGATCAGCCTGATGATCAACACCAGTATTGCCTCACGTCTGGCCGAAGGCAGTATCTCGTGGCTCTCCTATGCCGACCGCCTGATGGAATTCCCCACCGCTCTGCTGGGCGTGGCACTGGGCACCATCCTGCTACCCAGCCTGTCCAAAGCCCAGTCGGACGGTGACCCGCAAGAATATTCGGACCTGCTGGACTGGGGCCTGCGCCTGACCTTCCTGCTGGCCCTGCCGGCCGCCGTGGGACTGGCCATGCTGGCCGAACCGCTGATTGCCACCCTGTTCCACTACGGTAAATTCACGGCCGAAGCGGCCACACAGTCTGCCCGCCCCCTGATTGCGTATAGTGCCGGCCTGCTGGGGATTATTCTGGTGAAAACGCTGGCGCCAGCATTTTACGCACGGCAGGACATCCGCACGCCGGTGAAAATTGCCACGGGCGTACTGATTGCCACCCAGCTGATGAACTGGCTGTTCGTCCCCTATCTGCAAGTTGCGGGGCTGGCGCTATCGATAGGCCTGGGCGCCTGTATCAATGCCGGCTTCCTGTTTGCCGGGCTGCGCAAACGTCGCATCTATATGCCGAAACCGGGCTGGCCGCTGTTCTGCCTGAAGCTGGCGGTCGCCTGCGTCCTGATGGGCACTGCCGCCTGGTATGGCGCGCATGAGGTCAACTGGCTAGCTATGCAGCACCATACTATGCTGCGTATCGGCGCACTGTTGCTGGTCATCGGCGCCTGCGCGACCGTATATTTCGCCGTACTGCTGGCACTGGGCTTCCGCCTGCGCGACTTCAAGCGCAGCGCCCGCTAACATGGGACTGGCGACTGGCTGTAGCCAGCCCCATAGACTGACACTCACTTGGCGCTGCGCCGCCCTTCCGGGCGGCCGTGCCAGTCTACGGACGAAAAAAAACCCGCCTTAGCGGGTTTTCTAAGTCAGCTGTAAATCAGGCTGCTTTTTTTGCCTTGCGGCGAGCAACAACACCCAGCAGAGCCAGGCCACCCAACATCATGCCATAGGTTTCTGGTTCTGGAACTGCAGTAATGGTGTAGGTGCCGCTATAGTTACCGCCCACTTCGCTAGTGCCGTTCAGTTGCAGAACGAAAGGAACAACACCATTGGTCGCTACGCCGAAGAACTTCAGCGTACCAAAACCTGGGATATTGGTCTCAGTTGCAGTACCCAGCGTGTGGTTCAGGTTCGAGGTCAACGCATTGAAAGTCAGCAATTGGCCAGTAATCGACACGCTAATCGAGTAGTTCTGGTGCTTGGACAAACCATCGAAGGTAATGACGTCCTGACCGCTCGACAGAATGCCGTCGTCAACAACCGACAGGAAACCGTGAGTTTTGCCATCGGCAACAACGGTAATGGTCTGGTCGCCTGCGAAGGCACTGAACGACGCGGCAGCCAGCAAGGCACCAGCAGCAAAAGTTTTCAATTTCATATGATTTCCTTAATCAGACGAATTGTGGCGTCGCTGTGCGTGCCACTAATTAATTAACAGGAGTGCTACAGTCATAATCATAACATAAGAAAGCCAAAAATAATTGCAAATTTTCCATTTTGTTTTTCTAAATTGCAATTTATTTTGCCATATGAAATATGTGGCGAAAGAGCTCATTTATCGAGACTATTTTTATGCATGTAAGTCCAATATTCACTATCAATATTGTTCCGACAGCACAAAAATATGCTCGGCGAGCTTGGCAAAATGCCAAGTTATGTCAGCCCCTCCCTCTGAGAGCAAGATTTTTATGCCTGATCAGTCGTGATCTGGCGTGTTTCTTCCCGCAAAATCAAATTTTCTGCGGAAGTGTTGTTTGAATTAGACAAACATCGAATTTTGAACCAACCTCAATACCTCGAATGGCGCCCCGGAGGCAGTGCCCTCAGTCCACGCCACGATACCCGTATCGAAATTACCGGCGATAAGGCGCGGCGAGCGGATCGCCAATAAACAAACCTTGAGCAGGCCAAGCCACACTTTTCCAGTAAGCCTCGATGGCACTGGCACCACGCAGATACTGGCTCAACAATACGGTGGAATTCGGGAATTTTTGCCAATGATTGCAGGGTTCGCTCACCGTACCGTAGCTGGCCGTAGCGCCTGCCTCTAGCCAGCGTAAGCTACTCATTTGCCCCTCGCCTAGCAAATCGCCACCGAAAGAGGTCAGATGATCAGCCAATGCACCGGGTAGAAACTTTAGCGTATTCAATTTCGCAACGCTACTCAGACCAGTCTGATAGATCATTATGTCGCTGACCTGCTCGATACTATCGGCTTGCAGAGTCTTCACGGTCAAATTGTGCTGAGGTACTGTCATAGAGCGGGGAAAGAAACGCGCGCGGCTACTCCTGGCTACATCACTGGTCTGCAGAAAATAGGCGCTCGCCGCTGGGGGCGGATTTGCACTGGCGACCACGCGATCAATCAACGCTTTGCTAGCGCCGACATTCTCGGTAGGAAGCAACATAGATAATCGCATTTTCAGCTCGCTGTACGGGCGAGTACTGGCAGCATTGTAGTAAGCGCTAGGTTTACTAGGTGCGCAGGATTTGGCGCACAGGGCGCTATCCAGTCCCAGCGTGTATGCCGCTGTAATCGAGTTGCATTCGACCGCGTACGGTGCAGTCCAGAGCATGAGCACCGCTTGAACATCCGCACCCAGCTTGGCATCTATCTTAGTCTTGAGCGCCTCGAACTCTTCCGCAGCCAATTTGCGCGGACGATTGGCGATCTGGACATGCACAATATTCGCAGCAGGTATGCCGTGCGCCTTGCGATAATATTCTCCCAACTCGACACTATTAGCTTCCTCGTCATTTATAACCAGTGCCAGCTGGGCGGCGCTAATCCCTTTCGGTGGCACAAACTGCGCATGAACCTGGGCAAACGGAAATAACACTATCGCAAAGAATATGGCTAAACGTCGCACTTGATAGAACCCTCAAAAAAAACGGAAGCCAAAGCTTCCGTTTTTGATTATAGCGTCTGTTGCTCAGCCTTAGGTACGCTGATACACATCTTCCAGCCGGACGATGTCATCTTCGCCCAGATAGCTTCCAGATTGCACCTCGATCAGATGCAGTGGCAATTTACCGGGATTTTCTAGGCGGTGAGTCATGCCTATAGGGATATAGGTCGATTCGTTTTCAGTCAACAAGGTAACCTTATCACCGCAGGTTACGCTGGCCGTGCCACTGACCACGATCCAGTGCTCAGCCCGATGATGGTGCATCTGCAAGGAAAGTTTGCCACCTGGATTGACGGTAATCCGTTTAACCTGGAAACGATCGCCGATATCGATGCCTTCATAACAGCCCCAAGGACGGTAGACCTTGGTGTGATGTAAATGCTCGGTACGCTGTTTTGTTTTCAGATGATCAACAATATTCTTGACGCGCTGTACTTGGTCCTTATGAGCCACCAGCACCGCGTCATTAGTTTCAACCACCACCAGATCACGGATACCTATCATGGCCACAATGCGGCTCTCCGCCCGCACCAGCGAGCCACTCACATCATCAAGATAGACATCGCCGCGCGTGACATTACCCTGTCCATCCTTCTGCTGCACTTCCCACAGCGAGGACCACGAGCCCACGTCGCTCCAGCCTATATCGGCAGGTACAACGATGGCATGTTTGGTATGCTCCATGACAGCGTAGTCGATAGAGTCGGACGGGCAAGCCATGAATGAAGCTTCATCAAGACGGCAGAAATCCAGGTCACGATAATCATTGCCCACAGCAGTCGCGGTAGCTGTGACAATGGCAGGCGCAAAGGTCTGCAGTTCGCTCAAATAGCTCTCGGCGCGGAACAGGAACATGCCGCTATTCCAGTAATAATTCCCCGCATCGACAAAACTCTGTGCCGTGGTGCGATCTGGTTTTTCGACAAAGCGGTCAACCCGGTAGCAGCTTGCGGCTGCCAGCGCCTCACCACTGCGGATATAGCCATATCCCGTTTCCGGTCCTGTCGGGACTATCCCAAACGTGGCCAGGGCCCCCTGCTCTACCGGTACGGCCGCCTGACGAATTGCCGCATAAAACGCGGTGACATCTTCGATCACGTGATCGGCCGGCAAGACCAGCATCACCGCTTCCGGATCAATGGCTTTCAAATAATGGGCGGCACAGGCAACGGCGGGCGCCGTATTGCGTCCTACTGGTTCAAGCAATATACCAAGCGGCGCGACACCGATCTCACGCATCTGCTCGGCGACAAGGAAGCGGTGTTCATTGCCACAAACCACCAGCGGCGCTTGCATTTGCGGCTGTTCGTGCAGACGTAATACGGTGTCCTGTAACATCGTGCGTTCCGATACCAGCGGCAGCAACTGCTTAGGCAATACTGCTCGCGATAACGGCCATAAACGAGTACCGGAACCACCGGACAGGATCACTGGATAAATTTTCATGCGCTAATTCTCTTCTTGGTAAGTTCGGCGTCTTTCTGAGTTCGCCGTCTGCTACGCCGGTCACGTGCATTGGCCCAGGAATCGGGATCCGTGTCTGACACATGCTTCATCACGCCGGCACGGTCGACACTATAGTCCTTAAATACTATCATTTCATGCAATGCAACATTCGGTAACACCCTGGTGTATTCAAACAGTACACTGCGTACCACTTCTGCACCGGCACAAATATGACTCCCATGACCGATCCAGCTCGGGCCGACGATGTGGACACCCGCCTCTATGCGCGTGCCTGAGCCGATGTACACGGGACCGTCGATGCGCGTACCGTCCCAGTCGATGGAAGTATTCAGGCCCACCCACAGACCGTCATTAATCTGGATGCCCGGCATGTGCAGATTGGCGACTTCGCCCATCAGCACGCTTTGACAGGTTTCCCAGTAATCACTGACGCTGCCGATATCGATCCAGTTATAGTTGCGGGTCTGGGCGTAAAATGGCAAACCCTTCTCGGCCAGCAAGGGGAATAATTCGGAACCAATATCGAAGGTCTGGCCGGATGGAATCAGGTCGATTACCTCGGGTTCGAAGATATAGATGCCGGTACTAACGAAGTTCGACTTGGCATCCTTCTGGCTAGGTTTTTCCTGGAACTCGGTAATACGCCCATCGGCGTCCGTCACCACGACGCCATAGCTGGAGACCTTTTCCCACGGCACTTCTTTGGTGATAACCGACGCCAAGGCGCCCTTGCGGCGGTGCTCGAATAATGCCGATTTGATGTCGAGATCAATTAGCGCATCGCCACACAGCACAATGGTAGTGTCATCGAAAAAGCCGCCAAACTCCTGGATTTTTTTCATTCCACCCGCCGAGCCCAGTGGCTGCGGCACTACTTCACCGCTGTCGGTGGTGTAACCCTCGAACGAGTATCCGATCTGCACATTGAACTGGTGCCCTTCGCCAAAATACTCTTCGATTTTCTCATGCAAATAACTGACATTGACCATGATCTCGGTCACGCCATATTTGTGCAGATGCTCGATCAGATAAGCCATCACTGGCTTGCCCAAGATCGGAATCATAGGTTTGGGCAAGTCATACGTCAAAGGCCGGACCCGAGTCCCCTTACCCGCCGCCAATATCATTGCTTTCATAGAGCGTATCCTAGTTTAGGTTGGCGTACTCTGCCAGCGCCACGAATCCGCGCACATTTGATCGATATTCCGGCTTGCCTTCCAGCCCAACTCGCGCTCCGCCAGACTGGGGTCTGCGTAGCAAGCGGCAATATCGCCGGCGCGCCGCGCAACGATCTGGAACGGCACCGCACGCCCACAGGCCTTCTCGAAGGCGCGTATCATTTCAAGCACGCTGTTGCCGCAGCCCGTGCCCAGATTATAGGTATAAATACCGGCGCCACCGGCCAGTTTGTCCAGCGTCGCCAAATGCCCTTGCGCCAGATCGACCACGTGGATATAGTCGCGCAAACCGGTACCGTCAGGCGTAGGATAATCATTGCCATACACAGACAGGCGCTCGCGACGCCCCTCCGCCACCTGGGCGATATACGGCAGCAAATTGTTAGGAATACCGTTGGGATCTTCACCTATCAAACCGCTTTCGTGGGCTCCCACGGGATTGAAGTAGCGCAGCAGGGCAATTCTCCAGCTAGGATCTGCCTTGTACAAGTCGCGCAGCATGTCTTCAATCATGAGCTTGCTGCGGCCGTATGGATTGGTGGCGGACAGCGGAAAACTCTCGAGGATGGGTACCGAAGCCGGATCGCCATAGACAGTGGCCGAGGAACTGAATACCAGTGTCTTGACACCAAACTTGGCCATGGTTTCAAACAGGACCAAGCTGCCGGTCACATTATTATCGTAATAACGCAAAGGCTGCTCCACGGACTCGCCCACCGCCTTCAGGCCGGCAAAGTGGATGACCGCTTCGATGGCATGCTCGGCAAACACCGCTTCCATGCCGTCACGATCGCGGATGTCGACTTCGGCAAAGCTGCAGGGACGGCCCGCGATACGGGCGATACGCTCGCCCACCGATACCTTGGCGTTCGACAGATTGTCCACCACCACCACCTCGTGTCCTGCAGCGAGCAATTCAACGACTGTATGGGAACCTATGTATCCCATGCCACCTGTGACTAGAATTTTCATTTGCTTTCTTTCGCGACAGAGGACAAAGCGCTAGGAAGCGGCGCACGGTCGGAATACAGGCGCTCGTAGGCAGCCAGCAGCTTGGGCGCTTCATATTCCCATTCGAGTTCATTGATCACGCGGTTGCGACCGAACGCGCCCATGCGCTCACGCCGCTGCGGGTCATCGAGCAGCTCGACGATCTTGCGTGCCATGTCCAGCGCATCGTTACGCAGGGCATACAGCGACGCTTCCTGTGCCGACACCTTGCCTTCGGTCAGGTCGAACTGCACGATGGGTTTGGACAAGGCCATGTATTCCATGATTTTATTCATGGTCGACTTGTCGTTCATCTCGTTGGCTACATCGGGATTGACGCAGACATCGGCCGTGTTCAGCATTTCCAGCAACTGCTGGTCCGGCACCCGTCCCGTGAAGGTCACATAGTCGGCGATGCCCAGATCGGCCGCCATGGCTTTCATGTCATTGAGCGAGGTACCGCCGCCCACCAGCCCGAAGTGCACATCACGGCGTCCCATGTCGACGATGATGTGGCGCGCTGCCTGCAGCAGAAGATCGATGCCTTCCTGCGCCCCCATCACGCCGACATAGCCCACCAGATACTGGCGCCCCTGTTTCAGGGCAGGAACGGGCGGCAGCACGCGCAGACGATCCAGTTTAGGACCGCTGCGCACCACATAGCACTTTTCCGGATCCATGCCACCACGCTCGACCGCTATCTTCTTGTAGGACTCGTTGGTAGCGATCGATACGTCAGCCGTCTTGAACGACCAGCGCTCGAACAGCACCATCAGCTTGTAGAAGAAATCGCGCCGGCCGAACTTGGCCTCGTACAATTCCGGATTGATATCGTGGTGATCGAACAGGAATTTTTTTCCCATCAGCAGCTTGAAGAAGCCGCCGATCAGGAACAGCAGATCCGGTGGATTGCAGGCGTGGATCACATCGAAGCCGCGCGCAAAATGCACCTTCCAGGCCAGCCGGAAAGTATGGAACAAGGCCGCGCTATATTCGATCGCATAGCCTTTGGCGCCTTCCGCTTCCAACGGCAGCTGGTAGCGGTAGATATGAATGCCGTCGATTTCCTCGTAGCGGCTTTCATAGCCTTTTCCCGTCGGGCAGATGATGGAAACCTGATAACCGTTGGCATGCAGGGTGGTAGCTTCTTGCCATACGCGCCGGTCAAAGGGCGACGGCAGATTTTCTACCAGGATCAGAACGCGACGCTTACCAGCAGATGCCATCGTACTGTCCCCCGCTCTGTTCTTGCGAAATACGGACCAGGTCGACCAGATGCTGCGCCGGTTTCAGCTTGGCCGGCACAGTCTTGAATTCGGCCGCGCCGTTACCGATCACAATGGTGTCGGCGAAGGCCAGCACATCCTCCATGGAGTCGACCATCAGTTTCGAGATGTGCGGAATATGGTTGAGGATGTAATCCTGATTGGCGCCCGTCAGCGCCGCCAGATTGACGTTCTTGTCGTACAGCTTGAGCTCGTAGCCTTTGCCCAGCAGGTGTTCGATCACGTCCACCAGCGGCGATTCGCGCAGATCGTCGGTGCCGGCCTTGAAGGAGAAGCCCAGGATGCCGACCTTGCGCGCACCTTTGTCCATAATCATCTTCAAGCCTTTGGCCACCTGCTTCTCGTTCGACGGCAGGATGGAATTGAGCAGCGGCAGTTCCAGGTCCAGGCTACGCGCCTTATAGGTCAGGGCGCGCACGTCCTTGGGCAGGCAGGAGCCGCCGAAAGCAAAGCCCGGTTTCATGTAGTAGGACGACAGATTGAGCTTGGTATCCTGGCAGAAGATCTCCATCACTTTGTGGCCGTCTATCCCCACGGCTTTGCAGATATTGCCGATTTCGTTGGCAAATGCGACCTTGACGGCGTGCCAGGTATTGTCCGTGTATTTGACCATTTCGGCCGTTTCCACGTCGGTGCGCACCAGCGGTGCGTCCATCTTGGCATACAGTTCCACCAGCATGGCGCCAGCCTTCACATCGCTCTCGCCGATGACGGTCTTGGGCGGATGGTAATAGTCATAGACGGCCGTACCTTCACGCAGGAATTCAGGATTGTTGCAAACACCGAAGTCCACCCCGGCCTTTTTGCCGGAAGCCGCTTCCAGCGTCGGAATCACCACGCTGGTCATCGAACCGGGCAGCATGGTGCTACGCGCCACCACCACGTGGAAACTGGATTTTTCCTTGATGGCCGCGCCGATCTGTTCACACACTTTACGCACGTGGCTCAGATCGAGGTTGCCGTTCAACTGGGACGGGGTACCGACGCAGATCAGCGAAATATCCGTATTGAGCACGGCATCACGCACATCGACCGTGGCCCGCAGATGGCCGGACTTGACGGTGCTGGCGATCATTTCGCCTATGTCTTTTTCAATAATCGGCGTGACGCCCTGATTGATCAGTTCGACCTTGGTCAGATTGGGATCCACCCCGACCACCTGATGGCCATCCGTGGCCAAACAACCTGCAGAAACGGCACCGACGTAACCCAGACCAAATATACTAATTTTCAAGACGTTCCCCTTCGATAAATGTTTGAGTCTGCTGCTTTGATTGATTCAGCACCAACTCTATGCGTGTCCGGCGGCTGGTATTGCCCTGTATTTTTTCACTCCACACCACGGTATGCGTTGCCACTTTGGTGTCAAAACACGGCGCGCTCCACCCCAGCGGAGGCTGCTCTGCACCGCATACCAGACGCGGCACGGCCGCGCCATTTTCCATGCTTAAAGTCAGTGTCGCCGGCCCCGTGCTTACCCTGACCACCCCGTTTTCCAACACTACACGGCAGGCAGGATCGAAATGCCAGCTCAATGCGATCTCATGACTAGCTTCGCACTCGATTATATCTTCAATAACTATGCTAAGGCTGTCTTTCAGGAACTCGATCCGGCGCCGGTGCAGCAGCGGATCGGCCAGACGCAGATAACCATCATGGCTGGCTGTCAGACTATCGCACCGGGCGTCGCTATGCCAGGCTTCGCAGCGTGCCGTCGCTTTGCGCAGCCAGAGGAAATTCCCGCCCGATTCGGATTGGTCCAGTCCATCTACCTGCAAGGTATTGTGCGCCTGGGTGCCGCGGAAATAATCACGCCATTTTTTCTGCGTGTGGTAGGCATAAGTGCCGGGATCGATCAGCATGGGCTGCCCCGCCACGGACAGGGTCAGCGCCAGCGCGTCGGCGTGGCCGTGCGCCGCGATCGCCAGATAGCCGAGTGGCCCGGCGTCGGCCACCAGCCGTACTTCGCTCGGCTGATCGAAATCACACCCCAATATATAGTAGCCGCCCTCGCGATATGCCTGGCATGGCGGCTGGCGCACCGAGGCCATGCGGGCATAGCGCCGGGCCCCGTCTTCACCCAGCAGCCACAGACTCTTGTCATCGAACGGGCCGGCCTTGGCCTTGAAGTCGGGACGGCCGAACAGCACGGCGCCGGTTGCCAGCAGCGAGCGGTACACATTCCAGTGGGGCTGCTGGTTCCAGCGCACCAGCAAGGCATCATCGGCATCGCCTATGGCCGGCAACTGGCCGCCCACATCCATCAGCGCGGCGAGAAACTCCAGCAACTGTTCCAGACGCTCCATATATGCTGCCGAGCGGCGCAAGCCATTGGCGCGGCCTACCAGATAGCAGAGCAGCATCATATCGGCCACTTCATGCTGGTAATACACGGCCTGCTCGCGATTTACCCCATCCTTGCCGTTCTGTAGCAGGGCCTGGGTTTCCAGTTCCGCACTGGTTTGCGCCAGCCAGGCGGCACTATCATTCCAGCAAGGCCAAGTTAGCGCGGCGATATGCAAGCCCGCCAGTTCGCCGAACAGATGGTTGTTGGCGGAAGAATGGCGCGAAAAATAACCTGCAATGAAATGGCAATGACGGTACACGCTCTCCAGCCAGCGCTCGCGGAAGGCCGCGCCCTCACTGCCGTAAAACAGGGGCGAGGCCGCGCCGCCGAGCAGATGCCAGGCCATCGACCAGTTCATCAGGCGGATTGCCAGTTCCAGCGAACTGGTCCAGTTGGGCCCCTGTGGATACGGGCATTGCTGCAACCAGGAATCGAGCAGCGTGCGCACACCCTCGGCATAGCGCGCTTCGCCCGTCAAGTGCCAGGCCTGCGCCAGCGTCACTAGTTCCAGATGGCGATTGGGCTCCCACAGGTATTTGATGTCACCTACCAGTTGCTCGTCGCGGTAGTTAAGCATTTTACCGTTGACCAGCGGCGCTTCGATGCCCGTGCGCGGATCGCGGTTCCAGCGCGGCGGCCAGCCCAGCTCCGCAGCGCGCAGCGAGAACACATCGAAGCGGCCCGCCAGGATCTGCTCGGCCGCCGCCACATAGGCTTGCGGCTGCGCCGGACGGGGGAGCTGCGGCACCCACGGCTGGCCGTAGGTCTGGCGCGCCGGCGCAGGCCGGGCCAGACCGACGCCGCGCGCCTGCAGGCGCATACGGATGGCATCGCCGACCCGGTGGGCAATCTCGCCCGCCCCCATGGCGCGCAGGCGGTTTATTTTCCAGACTAGTTGACTCAAGACGGACTCACAGGTACTCGCGGTGCCAGATCTCTAGATTGAGCAGGCTCCATAACAGTTTTTCGTGGTTCTGGCGTTCGGCGACGTGGTCTGCCAGCACCTTCTCCAGCGCTTCACGACGGTAGTAATCACGGGTGCGCGAATCGGGGCCGGTCAGGTGGTCGTACAGGTATTCGCGCATAGGGCCGCGGAACCATTCATTGACGGGCACGCGGAAGCCCACCTTGGGACGCTCCAGTATGGACACTGGCAACATGCGCTTCATCGCTTCGCGCAACACCCATTTGGTGACCTTGCCCCGCACCCGATACTGGTCCGGCAGGGTGGACACATAGGCGGCCAGTTCGTGATCCATGAACGGCATGCGCGCTTCCAGCGAAGCGGCCATGGTCATGCGGTCGCCACGTTCGAGCAGATTGTCGGGCAACCAGCTGGTCTGATCGAAACTGAGAATGCGCCGCATCGGCGTGCTACCCTCGCTGGCAACCTGCATGGCGCGATTGCGCCCCGGCGGCAGCGGGTCGAGCGCCACCAGATGCTCGCGCTCGCGCTCGGACAGCGCACCGAACCAGCGTGGCATGCGCTGTTCGAAGGCATCCAGCCCGAGGTTGACGATGGCCGTCTTGGCGCGCTGGAAGCGGTAAGGCAAAGCACATACGGCCGGCTCGATCACGCCCGCACGCAGCCAGCCAGGCAGACGCTGATAGGGCTGGACCAGATTTTCATAGACGTGCTTCGGATAACCGCCGAGGAATTCGTCCGACCCTTCGCCCGTCAGTACCATCTTGACGGTTTTGCGCGCTTCCTGGGCCAACAGATAGATGGGAATATCCGACGGTTCGGCCACCGGCGCATCGCGGAAGCGCACAAGCGTAGGCAGCAGATCCATCACCTGGTTGACCGAGACAGTCAGCTCGTGGTGATCGGTTTTGAACTGGCGGGCAATCTCGGCCGCATAGCGCAGCTCGCTGAACGCGCCTTCCTTGAAACCTACAGAAAAAGTCTTGACCGGCAACGTGGAGTGGCGCGACATCAATCCCACCACGGCGGAGGAATCGAGTCCGCCGGACAGGAAGGCGCCGAACGGCACATCCGACACCATGCGAATGCGCACTGCTTCATCAAGCTTGTCGAGGAAGGTCGCGACCGGGTCGGCCGGCATGGGCTGGGCGCGCGGCGGCAGGCTGTCGGGATTGCGGTAATACGGGGTTTCCGTCAACTGGCCTTTTTCCCACACGGCATAGCAACCAGGGCCCAGCTTGCGGATGTTTTCAAACAGGGTACGCGGCCCCGGCACGTAGCGGTAGGACAGATAGTCCCAGATCGCCGCCGTATCGGCTGCCGCAACCACATCCGGTGCCGCCAACAAAGCCTTGATTTCGGACGCGAACAGCAGGTTGCCTTCATGTTCGTGGAAGAACAGCGGCTTCTTGCCGAAGCGGTCACGGGCCAGGAACAGACGCTCGCGCGCCGCATCCCAGATGGCGAATGCAAACATGCCGCGGAAATGCTCGACGCAGGCATAGCCCCACTGCTCGTAGGCATGGACGATGGTTTCCGTATCCGACGCTGTAACAAACTGGTGACCCAGATCGATCAGCTGCGTGCGCAAGGCTTCGAAGTTATACACTTCGCCATTGAAGACGATCTGCACGCTGCCATCCTCGTTGCCTATCGGCTGATGGCCGGTCGCCAGATCGATGATGGACAGGCGCCGGTGCGCCAGGCCCACATGATACTGACCATCGGCAGTATCGACCTCGAGGAAACCGGCGTCATCGGGACCCCGGTGAGCGATCGCCTGCCCCATGGCACGCAGCAACTGGGGCCGTTCCGGCTGCGGCGCAGCGAGTACAAATCCGGCAATTCCACACATGGATACGACTCCTATTTCAATGTTCAGTACACAGGCGCGTATAGGCGGCGTCAAAATCACGCGCCAAACGTTCCACGGTATAAGCTTGTTCTATACGCTGGCGCCCGGCCGCGCCCATGCGCCGCAACAGGGCACGGTCACGCTCCAGACGCAACAAAGCGGCGGCCAGCGCCGCCGGATCCCGGGGCGGGACAAACACACCATGCTCGCCATCCTGCATTACATCCGGCACAGCCCCCACGGGACATACCAGGGGCACGGTGCGCGCGGCCATACTTTCGAGCAAAGCATAAGGCAGCCCCTCGCGATGATAGGTCGGGAAACCGAACACATCCGCGCGGGCCCACAGCTCATCTTTCTCTTTGCCGAACACGGGGCCGGCGAAACGCACTTGATCGGCTAGCGCCAGCCGCTCCACCGCTGCGCGCAATTCGGCCTCGTCCGGGCCGCCGCCGGCAATCACCAGTTGCAGTGCAACGCCTTCGCGCCGTACCAGTGCCAGTGCGTCCAGCAGTTCGAAAATCCCCTTGTTGCGCGCCAGACGTCCCACATAAGCCACCGTTAGCGGGCCTTGCAACTGCTGCTCCTTGCCGGCCGGATCGGGTACCAGATCGATGGCGTTGGGAATCACGCTGAGCACCAGCCGGGGATCGAACTGGCGATAGGCCTGCAGCTCGATATCGGCCAGCAGCACCACGGCATCGGCCAGGCGCAACATGCGGCGCAGCAACCAGCGACGCATCGGCTGACCGGCAAAAAACTGTTCAGGTAAAGCACCGCCGTGGACTTGATATAGCACACGTCGGCCGAATAATTTGGCGATCAGTAAATACACAATGTCACGCCAGTAGCTCTTGGGCTCGAGCGATGTATTCAGATGGACGATCGCAGGCCAGAGACGGCAGATGGCCACGGCAAATTGCAGCGGACTGATGGCAAAGCGCCATAGCTTGCTCAACGTCGATTCGGCGCGCCCTTCGCTGCCCACCTGAAACTGCACCAGCTCCCACTGCTGCGCCAGCGCTGAATGAAATAATTGGTTTAAATGGGTGCTGACCCCGCTGACAGCAGCGGTGGACGGCCCCAGCATCATCACTGTTTTCTTCATGCGCGTTGTCACAATTACCTTTGAAATAACATTATATTAATAAACCGACTTACTGTCGATCCCGGCATATCGTGCATAAAGCTGCTCCAGCTGCGCCAGCACCCGACCATCGCTATAACAAGCAATAACCGTGCTACGTCCAGCCAGTCCCATGGCACGGGCGCGCCCCACATCATCGAGCAACGTAGCCAGCGCGGCAGCCAGTGCCGTCACGTCCCCCGGGGGCACCAGCAGCCCTTCGACACCGGCACTAACCAGATCAGGGATGCCACCTACCTTGCTGGCCACCACCGGCACTGCCGCCGCCATGGCTTCGAGCAGGCACATGGGCACCCCTTCCGCATACGAGGGCAGCACCAATGCGGCCGCATCGGCCAGCAAACGATCGCGCTCATCCCTATCCACATAGCCGGGAAACAGTACCCGCTGCGCCAGGCCCAGGCTGGCTGCATGAGCCATCAGCGCAGCGCGTTCGCCCTCGCCGGCCATCACCAGGCTGAGCTGAGGGTACCGTGGCGCCAGCATCGCCAGTGCTGCCAGCAAATCGTAACAGCCTTTGGCCTTGCTCAAATGCCCTAGAAAAATCAAGCGCTCGCTCAGTTTTTCCCGGTGCACGACAGACGGCACGCTCACCGGATTAGGCAGCACGATCACCTGCGCGCGCGGCGCCACGCTCGCCAGCCAGTGCGCCCAGCCCGACGAGAGTACCAGCACACACGCGGCTTGGCGGAACACCAGCCGGATCACCCCCCGGGTCAGCCCGCCGCCCCGCGCATAAAAATTCTGGAATCCCCCGCCATGCAGGTGCACCAGCACTGGTACCCGGGCCAGCCTCGCGGGCAGGAAAAACATCAATTTGCGCCAGAAGCTGGCACGCGAGGCCAGATGCAGATGCACCAGTGCCACCCGGCCGGTAAGTAGCAGCCACAGCAGACGCACCCAGCTGCGCCAGGCCTGCCCCAGTTTGGCGGCCGCGCTGCCATCAGTATGGGTGGCCAGATGCAGCACGGGCCAGCGCGACCACAGGCCGCCGCGGCGGTAGGCTTGCAGCACGGCCGCTATCCCGCCCCGGCTTGCCTCCGCCGTCCCCAGCATGACTATCCAGCGCCGCTTCATCGATATGCCGGGGCCGCCGCCCTCACTCAGGTATCCCGCCCCGCTTCGCCGCGCGACATCTTGATAGGACGCGCGGGAATGCCGGCAACGGCTTGCCCGGGCGCCACATCGGCCAACACCACCGCGCCCGCCGCCACCAGTGCATTGCGTCCCACGGTGACAGGCCCTAGCACGCGCGCACCAGCGCCGATATACGCGCCCGCTTCGATCACGGGTACCAGGCTTTCGCCGCTACGGCCACCGATGATCACTTGCGGACCGATATACACATCATCACCGATACTGGCCTGGGCATGCACTACCGTGCTCAGCCCCTGATAGGCCAGCACCACATTCTTACCCATCCGCACGCTAGGCGGCAGCGCCACGGAAAACAGTATGCGGTTGAGCAGATAGAGCAAACGTGGCAGCAGTGGCACACGCCAGCGCCAGAGCAGGGAATACAGTCGGAACAGAGGCAACATAACAAACTCCTAAGGGGGCGACTCAGCTTGCCAGCGTCGCACCAAAATATTCACTGATATCCAGATGCTGCAACAACATGCGATGCTTACCACTAGCGGTGCGGGCAATCTGCGCCACTTCGCGCACTTCGACCTGGCAGCCGCCTTGCGTCTTGGCATACACTGCCCTGGCGATGCGGCCGCGGGCAGCGTCGGACAAGGCTTGCGAGGCCACCACATTGAGCAGGAAGTGTCCGGGCCGGAACTGTTCGTACTGTATCATTTCGACCGCAGCCAGATCGTCGAAATGCGCCGCCCCCATGGTGCATATGGAAATCAGGCGGTGGTCGTGGCACACCAGAAACTCCTGCAAGCGCCCCTCTATCCGTTCCACCGCAAAATAGCCGGGCAGAGCGGGATGGGGACGATCGCTAAGCACGGCCAGATCGCCGGTACGATAGCGCACGAACGGCATGACTTGATTGTCGTAGCAGGTTCCCACCAGCTCGCCCAGTTCGCCCGGTTGCGTTACAGGCCGCCCCATCACATCCAGCAATTCCACATGGCCATACTGGGGCCAGAAGAAGCAGCGCTCATCGTCCGGCATAGAAGCCGCCATCAGGACCCGCTCGGAATGACCGTAATGACACAGGATAGGGCAATCGAATACCGAGCGCAGCATGGCCATCTGGCCCTCGTACACATTTTCCGAATACAGCATGATGCCGCGTATCGGGGCTGTCACATCGGGCGCCGGATGCTCCTTGAGCCAGCGCGCCAGCGGATGCAACGCTGACGGGTAGGCCTGGATGAAACGCGGTTTCCAGCGCCGGATGGCCTCTACATAGGCCGGCATATTGGCGCGCTCCAGATGGTCGCAACTCAGTATCAGCTGCCTCTTGATGGGCTCATACATCCACAAACTGGCACCGGGGCGACCAGCGCCGGGCACGCTGCGTCCGCGCAGTGCCAGCACCACATCCTTGTCGCTCAAGCCTACGCGACGGTGGAAACTATCCATGAAGGCATACTCTTTGGTACGCGTCACCCCTTTGTGCAGGTAAAACATCATGGGCTGGGCCGTCGAGCCGCCGGTAAAAGTCTTCAGCCTTGCCGTCAGCGGCATCTGGCGCGACAGCAAGTCATCGAGATCTGCCTTGACGTCACTCTTGCTGACAATAGGCAGCTGCTGCAGCACCGCATAGGGATCAGCTTCCAGCTGGCCGAGCAAGTGGGCATAGGAGGCGTACCGGGGTACGGTCTGCAATGCCCAGCGCAACGTCTCGGTCAGCTTGGCGCGCGACAGCTGTGCCAGCGCCGCCGGATCGTGCACTGCAACCTGTTCCAGAAAGCGCGGATAATGCCGCCCCCGGCGTACGTAGGGAGGCAAGGCAAGATAGAGACGGCCGAAGATAGACTTGACCCATTGCGGCGATCGGATGTACAGGGACAGTAGCGAATACAGGCGATCTTCAAATCCCATTACTTACCCATGCTCTTGGCGTACGGCAGTCGCGCAGCCCCTGGCGCACTGCGCACGCATTGCAGCACGGCATCAGCCGTTTTTTGCGCCATCATCGCGCCATCATAACGTTCCAGCACCAGCTGTCGTCCACGCTGCCCCATGCGGCGGCGACCAGCTGCATCGCGGCACAAGGCACGCAATGCTGCGGCCAGTTCGGCCACCTGCCCGGGGGGCACCAGCGCACCCGTCTCGCCCTGCAGCACCGCCTCGCGGGCACCGCCCAGGTCGGAAGCGATCATCGGTACTTCCAGCGCCAGCGATTCCAGCATGGCCAGTGAAAACGTCTCGACAGCGATCGACGGCAGCACGGAAAAATCGGCCGCCGCCAGAACTGGCCGCACATCGGGCAGGCTACCGGTAAAGTGCAGACGCGGCGCCAGGCCCAACTGCCGGCCCTGCTCCGTGATGGCGGACCGCAAAGGGCCGTCACCGGCAAAAATCACCTGCAACTCAGGCAATTCCGGCATGACTTGCGCCAGCGCCTGCAGCAACACTTGATGGGCCTTTTCCGGGCGGAAGGCAGCAACGTGAGCGAGCACCACGGCGTCGGCCGGTATCCCCAGTTGCGCCCGCAATGCCACCCCGGCCGGCGCAGTCTGGGATGGATCGAAACGCGCCACATTGATACCGTTATGGATAGTCACGGCAGTGGCAGCAATAAACGGGAAACGCCGTATCCAGTGATGACGCTGCGCATCGCAGACAAAAATAATCTGGTCACAGGCCCGCATCAGCCACTGGTACATCACCCAGTCCAGCACATCGCCTTTGAAATCACGATTGAGCGTGGTATGGACGGAGACGATCAGGCGTGGCTGGCGCCGGCTGTAGCGGCGCGCCAGCCAGCCGCACAGCAACGCGAACTGCAGCGTGCAATGCACCACATCAATTTCCAGCTCGTCGATCAAGCGCCCCAGTTCGCGCGCCGGCTGCAAGTCGTACTTACTGCGCCGCACACACTGATGGTGACTGACTTTGCTACGGTCCAGCTTTTCAAGCAGGTCCAGCTGGCGTTCAAAGGTAAACAGATGTACGCGCATCTGCCCCGGATCGATCTGGTTGACCAGATCGATCACCTGGGTTTCCGCCCCAGCCCGGATCAGGCTGGGCACAACGAACATGACGTTGGGCACCATCGAGTTAGCGCCCGATCACGGCAAGGTAGTAAGCCGTGGCCTGATCCAACCCTTCCGCAACGCGATGCGTAGGGGCATAGCCCAACAGCGAAACAATCTTGCTGGTATCGGCCTGGGAATGGCGCACATCACCGTCGCGGAAGGCGCGGTAATTGGCCACGGCGCTGGCGGCGGCCGGCACACTGCGGGCGACCCGCTGGCGTATCAGCTCGAACAGTTCATTCAGGGTGGTGCGATCACCCAGCGCCACGTTGTACACCTGGTTCACCGCTTCCGCCCGCTCGCTGGTTGCGGCCAGCAGATTGGCTTGCACCACATTGGCAATGTAGCAAAAGTCGCGACTGGTCTCACCGTCACCGTTAATCTGGATTTGCTCGCCACTGAGCAGCGCGCCATACCACTTGGGAATCACGGCGGCATAGGCGCCATTAGGATCTTGGCGGGGACCGAACACGTTGAAGTAACGCAAACCTATCGACGACAGGCCGTAGCAGCGTGCGAACACATCTGCATACAGCTCGTTGACGTACTTGGTCACGGCATATGGCGACAGCGGCTTGCCGATCACCTCCTCCACCTTGGGCAGGCCCGGATGATCGCCATAAGTGGAGCTGGAGGCAGCGTACACGAAGCGGCGCACGCGCGCATCGCGTGCGGCGACGAGCATGTTGAGGAAGCCGGTGATATTGGTATCGTTGGTACGGCGCGGGTTTTCCAGCGAACGGGGCACACTTCCCAGTGCCGCCTGGTGCAGCACGTAGTCCACCCCCTGCACGGCTGCGACGCAGGCACTAGGGTCGCAGATATCGCCTTCCTGAAAACGGAAACGCCGCCATTGTTCTGGCGTCACCAGTGCCTGCACCCGCTCCAGATTCTGCCGGTGGCCAGTATCGAAATTATCCAGACCCACCACCTGCTGATCCAGCGACAGCAGGGTCTCCAGCAGATTCGAGCCGATGAAGCCCGCCACACCGGTAATCAGCCAGGTCTTCGGCGCGCTGCGCAGCGTGCCTTGCAATTCTTGATATGCCGACATCTTCACCTCACAGACGCCACAGAATCATGCCGGCATCTTCAAAGGCAGTACGTTCGCATAGTCCCTTGACGTCGATCACTACCGGACGTTCGGTCAGCACGGCACGGAACTGTTGGGCCGTCCAGCTCGCATATTCGCTGTGGGCGACGGCGATCACTGCCGCCTCAGCAGGACGCAGCTGATCGAACGGCGTCAGTTTGATACCATACTCGTGCAGCGCCTCCTCCGGATCCGCCTGCGGATCGGTGACCTGCACCTGGATGCCATAGGATTGCAGCTCACGAATCACATCGATTACTTTGGAGTTGCGCAGATCCGGGCAGTTTTCCTTGAAGGTCAGACCGAACACGGTTACTACCGATTGACCTGCATCATGTCCAGCGCGAATCAGCTGCTTGATGGTTTGCTGGCCGATGTAGGCGCCCATGCCGTCATTGATGCGGCGGCCTGCCAGAATCACTTGCGAGTGGTAGCCCAGCATTTCTGCCTTGTGGGTCAGGTAGTATGGGTCGACGCCGATACAGTGGCCGCCTACCAGACCCGGTTTGAAGCGCAGGAAATTCCATTTGGTACCGGCGGCGTCAAGCACGCCATTGGTATCGATGCCCATGCGGTCAAAAATCAGCGACAGCTCATTCATCAGCGCAATGTTCAAGTCACGCTGGGTATTTTCGATCACTTTAGCGGCCTCGGCCACTTTGATGCTGGCAGCCTTGTAGACTCCAGCCGTCACCACGGAGCCATAAACCTCGGCCACGACTTCCAGCGTGGCGGGGTTCTGACCGGAAACGATCTTGGTGATCTTGGTAAAAGTATGTTCTTTGTCACCGGGATTGATACGCTCTGGGCTATAACCCACGGTAAAATCAGGTCCGCAGCTCAGCCCCGAGACACGCTCCAGGATGGGCACGCAGACATCTTCCGTCACGCCCGGATAAACGGTCGATTCATAGACCACGATATCGCCCTTCTTGAGGGCTTTGCCCACCGTCTCGGATGCACGCTCAACCGGCGTCAGATCCGGCTGGTGCGCATCATCGACCGGAGTCGGCACGGCCACGATGTGGAAGTCGGCACGTGCCAGCACGCTGGTATCAGCCGTGTACGTGATGTTTGCGCCGCGCAGTTCCGCCGACGTCACCTCATTGGTACGGTCATGGCCGTCGCGTAGCTCCTGCAGACGCGCCTCGTTGATATCAAAGCCTATGGTCTCGGCTTGTGCGCCAAACGCCACCGCCACTGGCAAGCCCACATAGCCCAGACCCACTACCGAAATCTTACGTTTGTGCATAGCTGACAATAATCCTTTTTTACTGCGCAATGCATGCTGTGCCGGCCCTGTTTCTGGCTGCTACCGGGAGGCCAGCGCGCACATTGCAAATTTATTCACATGAGTTATGAAGCATACCAGAATTTCAACCTCACGACGACGTGCCGTCATGCAAATTCTACCGCGCACGATGCAAAAAACCTAAGGGTTCTACTGAGTACTTCGGGACTGCAGGGTTAAGAATGTTTAATATTGCTAAAAGTATTTAAATCGGCCGAGGTTTTGCCAATGTCTGCCTGCGCTCCACCACCGCCGTCAATCGGCCCCGGCAACCCAAGCAGTACGTGTAGCCGAAAAAAAACCGTGCAAATTAGATTGCACGGTTATTCAGAGTCGCGTGAAACGCTGAACTCAATTAGTCTGGCAGACGCAGGCGGGCGTAATAGATCTGCATCAGACCGCTACGATCGGCGTGATAGCAATTGTTGCCATTGTAAGCAATCCCTGCCGTATAGGTTTCCGTGCAGGCGTTAAACAACATTTCCACATACTGGCTCTTGCTGGTACCGCCGCGCACCGTGGAAATATAGATATTGCCATCCAGTGCGTAAGGATAGGTCGGACCGCCCACTTCCGTCCAGGCCCCCAGCGTAAAGCTAGGCGCAGCCGCCGTACCGCTCTCGATCACAGGGAACAGACGCAGTTGGCTGGCACGGTTGCCACGGTTGCTCCACAACAGCCAGATACGGTTTTTCGCATCTTCGAACATACGCACGTTGGCATAGGTTTCCAGGGTCGCTGGCCATTTTTTATCAAACAGGACCTTACCTTGCGCATCCTGCACCACCACATAAGTACCGTACACGGAAGCGTCACGCGGATCTTCCTTGTGATAGCTGGAGAACATGCGGCCACTACTATCGATGAAGCTATCCATCAGTTTGGCCACCGGTGCTGCCGTAGCCCCCGTCGGTACCGGCACAGGAGACACAGCAGTCTGGGCCTTGTAGTTATCGGCGCGCAGAGCGGTCACATAGGAATTGGCACCGTTATAAACATAGGGGAATTTGCTGGCATCAAGTTTCGGCACGTCCGACACAGTGTAGTACACGTCTTTGGTGGCCACGCCATGCAAACCTTCCACCCGTCCCTGGGGGTTGGGGAAGATATAGTCATAATTGAAGCGCAGACCGACCACGTGGGTCACCTGACCCGCCCAGCCCCAGCTGATCGCCGTACGGGTGGCATCGGTCCTGCCGCACTGATACTCCATACGGACATTGGAGGTCTGCATGGCGCTGGTGGTAGGCAACTCGCGGTTGACTTTCAGGCACAGATAGCCATCGGCCGAAATGCCGGTATTGGTGTACTGACGGTATTTCGATGGCAGAACTTGCCAAGTGCCTGGTATGGCCACGGGCGCATACAGAGGCGACGTGTACACGGTGGGCACACCGGCGGGCCAGGCCACGACGTAAGCACGGTCATTGCCGCGCTGGTCGCGCAACAGGCTGACATCATCCGTAGTCGGACCGGAAAATTCCTTACTCCAGCCACCGTTGGTACCGCGCTTCATCAGCTGCCAGGTGATATTGCCGGCAGCATCGGTACGGGTGTATATCAACCGTACGGAGTCAAGGTGACGGGTGATACGTGACTGATGGCCACCCCAGTTATTCGGGATCGTGCCTGCCGGTCCCAGACTACCGTCGCCCGCTACAAATTCGAAACGATCGATATACGGGACCGTCACGGCCGTAGTGGTTTGTGCCTGCGCCAGACCTGCAGCGGCCAAACAAGCGGCAACAGCGATCAACCGTGCACCGCGCGGTGCGATACTATTGGTGTCGTGAGTAAACATGAGCATTATCCAGAAAAGATATTCAATATTAATGTGCTATCGTGCACGCCTATGCACAGCATCCCGTCCCGCCTTGCCTTACCCGTCGGGACCATCGCGTACGCTGTTACTGGGCAATTTCTGCTGCCGGTATAGGCCGTCTAAACATCAATGCAGCGACGCAATAATTCATCCTAGCACAAAAAACTTCAAACAATTACCGAAAAAAATCATTTTTCTGTCACGCATCCAAATAGCCACACGGAAATAATGATGACATAAACAACAAGCCTTTACACCTCGGCATGAAAGCTTGCAGCGCTTGCCACAGACCGGGCATGGCAAGCTTTCAACACCTGTTTGACGCCTGTTACTACCCTGCCGTCCGGCTCCCCGTTGACACCCTGCTGTCTACCTCCGGCTGGGTCACTGCTGCTGAGCCACGCTTGGCAGGGCGTGGCAAGAATGGCAACAGCACCCCCAAGCCCATCCAGAATATCACCGTCTCCGGGCCGGCAATGTAGTGTCCGCCCGACATTCCGCTCACCAGTATCCCCAACAGGACGATCACCATGCCTTGAGCCAATGCCACCACATAGGGTGATTGTCCGGGTATCTTCCCTACCGCACGCAGCTGCCGGAACAGATAGCGGGTGAAGTAAGCCATCACCATAAAGCCGAGCAAACCCAAGTCCATCAACAGGCGCAGGAACATATTGTGCGGGTGAATATAGAACAGCAAGCCGCGCTGTACTGGTTCCGACCAGGCAATCGAACCGACGCCGCGCCCCCACACTGGGCTGCGGGCAATTTCCGGTACCACCTGGCCCCAAATCCACACCCGTCCCGCCGTCAGTTCATCCACCTTACCGGCTTTCATCTTGCTTGTAGCGGAGGCATTCAAGCCAGTTGTAACCCGCCCCACCACGGCGTCAGGCGCCAGAAACGCAGCCGCCACCGCGAAGCAGGCCAGCACTACAGCATAGCGCAGGCGCCGCTGTATGAACAGGAAACTCAGCATGCCCACCAGCGCCACTACATAACCACCGCGCGAGAACGTCATCAGCAAGGCCAGCGTCACCAGAGCCAGCGAGATGGTCAGCCAGATACGATGGCGCAGCTGGGTCACCACCGGGAACAAGAAGAGCAGCAGAATAAAGCCCAGCCCAAAGAACTGACCAAAACCGTTGGCATGCATGCCCAGACTGGACAACAATCCGCGCTGGTGTTCGCTGGCCAGCATGGCCAGGCTCAAACCGTTGCGGAAGACGAAAACGATGACCAGAATGGCTGGCATTACGGCCGTCAGGACCAGGGGGACCAGGAACAGTTCGGGACGCTTGCTGCGGGTCACAGCCACACCCACCATCCAGGCCACCAGCAGCGTGAACAGAGGCTTGATAATCATACCTATCAAATACTTGAATGGTGTCTGGTACAGAATGAAGTCATCTATATTGGGAACATTACCCAAATGCATCACTCCGATTGCAGCGCCCACGAAGATAGGTAGCAAATAAGCCCACCAGTACACTTTGGAGATACGGAAAAACTTCACCTTGCCGCCAAAATAGCTGAGGTACATCGACACCATGGTGCCCAGCACGATGAAGTTAATGATGTTGAAGCCCGTGAAGTTAGGTAGCAGTGGCGAGTTTTGCAAAGGCAGCAGGACCATCAGCAGCACCGCACCTATGCGGAAATCGGCCAGCACCAGCGCCACCGGGATAATCGGGGCGAACAGCAGCAAGGCCAGCCAGCCATCGGCCACTGCACCGATGAGTCCAAAGACGACCGCCAGAGTAAGCCCAATGAGCATGGCTACCCAGTGGGAGCTCTTAGCTTTTTTGACGCTGTAGCCCATACAAATAATCCTTGTTCGAATAGAGGAGGATGACCAAGGCCAGTCCGAATGAAACCGCATAGGCGGCGTTAGCGGCATTGGCCCCGAGATCGGCCAGCCACCAGTGGGTCAGGCCGATCTGCGCCAGCGCTACCCCGATTTCCACCAAAATATACCATTTGGCGCGCAGCTTGATGACCAAGGCCATGCGCAGAGGCCACGACGCCAGCTTGAAAATATTCCCTAAAAACAGATAGGCGAGCAGATCACGGACGGGACGGAACTCGCGGGTGAACACGATAGAGATCACCAGATCACGGCACAGATAGATCACACCAGCCCCCAGCGCCGTAATACCGGCAACCTGCAGCATCATGCGCCACAGTTCGCGGCCGAACTGGCGATCATCTTTAATCGATGCCAGATGGGGCATGAGAAACATGGTGACGGCCGTCGTCACCACCAGCGTATACATATCGGACAGCCTCAGCGCTGCCTGCCAGAAACCAGTACTGGTGGCGCCCAGATTAGCCAACATGGCATCGCGCATCAGCAGTGGCGCAATCGGCTCGGCAACGGCATGTACTAGCAGCATGGGGAAAAATGCCAGCAACTGGCGCGCCACCGCACTGTCCCAGCACAGGCCGAAATCGGCCCAGTGCCAGTCACGCGACCAATACACGGCAATCACCGTTACCAGACATACACAGCAAGTGGACAGCGAATAAGCGAACAAGCCGCCCCATACACCGAACAGATAGCACAGCGGCACAAACACCAGAGTGCCGGCCAGCGCGCCCCCCATACCTATGCGGCCCAGCAAGGAAATCTGCTTGCGGCCATTAATTGCGCCATTCAGCACCAATCCCACCATCACCACCGGCACACTGACGGCGCCCCCCACTACGGCCGGCCAGTAGGCCCCATCCTTGAGCAGCCACTGGGCAATCGGATAGGAAGCCAGCGCGACCAACAGCGCCATCGCTCCGCCTAACAGCAGGGAACCGCTCATGGCCGTGCCCCACACCCGGCGCAGCTGCGCGCGGTCATCCGTCTGGGCACTGAGATTGGTCACCCCCGTATTCAGGGCACTCCCCACCACCGCCTGCAGCAGCGTAAAGAAATTACCGAACTGGCCCACCATGGCCAGACCTACCGGCCCCAGATAGACGGCCGTAATCTTGATGCTCAGAAAACTCAGCACCATCTTCAGAGCGGTCTGTCCTGCCCCCCATATCAGCGCAACTTTTAACGCCATAAACTTGCTCCGCCTGCGTTCGTCATTGCTGGGCTTCCTGCAGTTGTGCCAGCAGCGGTTGCAGTTTGCTCAGGGCCGCGCTGACATGGTGCTTGTGCTGGAAGTAATCGAGACAGCGCTGGCCCAGCGCAGCACGGGCCGCGTCGTCGCCCATCAGCAGCGCCAGCTGGGCCACCATGGCATCGACATCGGGCACCACGGCGCCCAGCGTGCCTTGCGCATCGCGCGCGCCGCAATCGAAGAAGGAAACGGATGGAACAGCACGTGCCCATGCCTGCAGGAAGGTATTCGGGAAGCCTTCGATGACCGAGGTATTGAGTAGCAGTGCGGCGCCATCGAAGTGCTGCTCGGCCTGCGCATAGGGAACAAAACCGAGGAATTCCACATTTGGCAATGTGCGCGCGCGTGCCTCGATGTGGCGGAAATAATCGTCCGCATCACCGCTCGACGAGGGGCCGCCGATCAGACGGAAGCGTAGTCCGGGCAAACGTTCTGCCAGATCCAGCACCAGTTCCGGACGCTTGGCCAGACGCATCATGCCAACCCAGAGGATGTAGCCACCGGGCGCTGTGCTGCGCTGCGCAGGCAAGGCATAACAGCTAGGAATCTGCACGCCCTGACGGCCAGTCCAGTCCAGCAGGCGCTGCTGCTGTAACGGATTTTGCAGTACCACTGCCGCAGCGCGGCGCAAGCCGTACACGAACAGCCAGCGCTCACGCAATGCTGCATTCGAGTTGGCCTTGCCCGGCAACAGATCGATGTCGCTGGCAACAGCAAATACTGCTTTGCGCCGGGCGAAATTGGCATAGGCCACCGTCACTCCGGTCACTGCCGAGGCGCAGCGCTGGTAATAGATATCGGCATTGGCACGGCGGCAAGCCTGCCAGATCGAAGTCAGACGCGGATGCAGATAGCGTAGTACGGGAATGTTCAGGGTGGAGCGAATAATCTTGAAGACGCGGATCCCGTCGATTTCGCACTGGTCCGGCTGACCGAAATCACCGGTGACGATGCTGACGCGATAACCGGCCTGGCGCAGACCTCGGGCCAGAAAACACTGCTGCACCTCGGCACCGCCCACCACCGGGATGCTGGTGTCCCCCACCAGTACCGGATAGATATCAGGCGCGACAAAACAGATATGCGGCAGCGCGGGATTTTCCTCCAGCGGCGCACGGCCTGCAACGGCATTCACACTCATACAACCCCACCAGCTGCACCCATGGCAGCGAATACTTGCTCATAGGCGCGCAGAGCGGCCGATGGCGTATGGTTAGCATCGAAATAGCGACGCACATGATCACTGGCCGCCTGCCAGGCCGCGGCATCGCCCATCAGGCGTGCCACGCAGGCCGCCATGGCGTCCAGATCCGGCACCTGCCGGCACACGGGCCCGCCCTCATGGGTAGCACCCGTATCAAAGAAGCTGACGGCAGGAATCCCGCGCGACCAGGCCTGCAGAAAGGTATTGGGAAAACCTTCGAAGTCGGAGGTGTTGACGAACAGCCGCGCGCCGGCAAACTGCTGATCCACCGCCGCATATGGCACGAAGCCGGTCAGCGTCAGATTGGGCAGTGCCGCTGCCTGTTCGCGCAGCTGCTCGAACAGCGCATTGCCGCTACCACCGCCCACCAGCCGGAACTGGAACTGTGGCAGGCGCCGTGCCAGCTCGATAAACAGCTCGGGCCGCTTCAGCGGCTTGATGGTACCGACCCAGAGCACATAACCATCCGCAGCCGCACTTGCCTCCGCGGCGCCAGCATGGCAGCTGGGCACTATGTGGCTGTCAGCACGCAGAAAGTGCTGGGCGCAGGCCTCGCGCTGCGCCGGGTGCTGCACCACCACGGCGTCGGCCTGGCGCAGGCCACGCCGGTACAGCCATTTGTCACGCCCGTGCGCTATCAGCGGCAAGGCCGGGTAGAAGTCGCCATCGGACGCGGCCGCGTAGATAAAGCGCCGTCCATACATACGGCAGAACTGGGCAACCACACCGGTGAGCATGCCGGAAGATCGTTGATAATAAATATCCGCATCGGCCCGTCGCATGGCCGACCAGATCGAGGTCAGGCGCGGATGCACAAAGCGCAGCACGGGCAGGCCGCCATCAGGGGTATGGGCGCGATAAACCCGGATACCATCGATTTCCACCATGGCCGGCTGGCCATAATCCATGGTCACCACCGAGACCTCGTAGCCGGCCCGCTGCAGCGTGCGCGCCAGTACGGCCTGCTGGACCTCCGCCCCACCCACGCTTTCAATTCCCGTGTCGCGTGCCAGTACCGGATAAATTGCCGGCGCGACAAAACACACCGAGGGGCGCCGTCCGGGCGCGGCCTGCTTAAGCTTCACATCCATTGTTCATGCCACATTTGGAATGCCAGCAGAGTCCAGACTTGCTGCACCAGGCGATCGTCACCGTCCCGGAAAGCGCGCACAGTGGCGGCCACCTGATCGGCATCGAGTATGCCCTGGGTGCGCACTGCGTCGGTGTCCAGATAGCGGTCGACGAGTTCGGCCAGATCGCCGCGCAACCACTCCAGCAAGGGTACGGCGAAACCTCGTTTGGGGCGCTCGATCAGCTCGCGCGGCACGTATTTGTACAGGATATTGCGCAGGATATGCTTGTTACCCAGCTTGCCGCGACGCAGCGCCAGCGGCAGACGGTAGGCAAATTCGATAATCCGGTGGTCCAGCAGCGGCTCGCGCCCTTCGATGCTGACGGCCATCGAAGCACGGTCCACCTTGGCCAGCACATCACCCGGCAGATAATGATGCAAGTCCCACAGGCCCAGTTGGTCGGCCGGGGTGCCGGGATAGCTATCGGCCGTCACGCGCACACGGCGAAACTGTCCCAGCAGGCGCGCCACTTTGGCCTTGGGCCATACCGAGAACTTGGCATCATAGGCCTCCCCCAGACTGCTGGCACACAGCACGTCACGCAGCTGTATGGCAGGTTCGATCAGCTTGGTACGCAGCAGCCGACGCAGTGACTGTGGCAAAGGCAGCCAGGTTACCAGCCGGTCCGTTGCGTCGATGGGCAGGCGCGGCAGCACGCCCTGCAACAGCGCCAGCCATGCGGCCGGCCAGCTCTGGCGCTTCTGCCACTTGGCCAACATATAGTCATAGATACCGTAGCCGCCGAACGCTTCGTCGCCGCCGTCGGCCGACAGCACGACGGTGACTTGCTCACTGGCCATGCGCGAAACCAGATAGGTGGGTACGCCGGAGGAATCGAAGAAAGGTTCATCATACAACTGCCCCCACATGGGCAGTATGCGTTTGGCCTCATCCGTCTGCAGTATGGCCGAGGTGTGTTCGGTCCCCAGATGCTCGGCTACCCGGCGGGCAAACGGCGATTCATCGAAACGCTCTTCGGCAAAGCCGATAGTAAAGGTGTGGATAGGACGCTCGGCATCCTTTTGCAGCAATGCCGTCACCAGCGACGAGTCGATGCCGCCGGACAGGAACACCCCTACCGGCACATCCGCCACCATGCGCAGACGGAAGGCATCGGTCATCAGCGCTTCGAGCTGCGCCGTCAGTTCCTCTTCGGTACCGCTCAGGGGCTGGCTACAGGCATCGAGTACCGACCAATAGCGCTGCAGTCTGGGCGGTCCGTCTTCCGCCAGTTCCAGCCAGTGGCCCGGTTCCAGTTTGGCGATGCCCTGATAAATGCTGCGCGGCGCATTGATATACCCGAACTGGAAATACTCGCCCAGTGCATCGCGGTCGATGGCCGGGGTCCAGTGGCGGAAAGCGCGCAGGGCTTTTAATTCAGAGGCGAAGCAGAGTACCTGTCCATCCCAGCCGTAGTACAGAGGCTTGACGCCTAGCCGGTCGCGCAGCAGATGAAGACGGCGCGTCCGGCTATCCCACAGGGCGATGGCGAACATGCCGATAAAGCGCTGTACCGCTTCCATACCCCACTGGCGGAACGCGGCCAGTATGACTTCGGAGTCGCCCGTGCCGCGGAAATGGTGACCGAGCGGTTCCAGTTCCGCGCGAATCTCGGCGAAGTTATACACTTCGCCGTTAAACGACATCACCACCTGGCCATCTTCCGACACCATGGGTTGATGACCGTTGGGCGAGAGATCCAGAATGGCCAGCCGGGTCTGGCCTATGCCGACCCCGGCCTGCTCAGTCCAGCAGCCCTGGTCATTGGGGCCGCGATGGCGCAAGGCGCGCACCGCCTCATCCAGATCCTGATTCAGGCCGGCAACCCGCCCCGAACGGTCTACATATCCTGCAATTCCACACATACGGCTTATCCTAGAATTTACGTGATCGCTAGCACACTCAGCGGATGTCAGGACGATGGCCGTCTATACCCAGCAATTTATCAGTAGCGTCTTTATTGAGAGTACTCATCATCTGATCGAGGAATACCCGTTGCTCTTCATACCCTTGCTGCGGATTGCGTTTCAGATTCGACACGCGCACCAGCATGCCATCCGGAATCACACCGGAAAACGCATACTTAACCTGCACCAACAGACGTTCGGTACGGCTGAGCACCACCTGATCGCCCATGGTGAACCAGTAGGTCACCGGTTCCTTGCGTTCGCCTTTGGCCGCGAACATCCGGGTAACCGGTACCTGGCGCCCCGCGATAGGCAGAGTCGGATGCTCCAGCCCCTGGATCTCGAAGCCTTGCGCCGCATAGCACACTTCCTGGCGGTGGGCTTTCAATTCCTGGGTCTGGGCAGAGCCATAGGTAATGGTCAGCATCATCGCCTCGCCACGGCTATTGACATAGGTGCGGGTCAGAATCTGATCGTAGATCTTTTCCAGCGTGGCCTGGGCATCGGGCGATGGCAGCACGTTGCCGCCGGCATTGGGATCGACTTGCCAGTCACCGAAAGCGCGCGGCACCATGGTTTCCAGATCGATACGCGCATGCTGGTCCGCCACCTTCACCTTAGGCGTGAGCACATAGGCAGCCAGCGCTGACGAGCACATCAGTACACCCAGTAACAAACTTATAGCACGGTTCTTGTTCATGCAATTCTCGCAGTATCTAACGCTGGCTTGTCACGCCGGCCCACCCACCACTGCAGGAAGGTATCGAGCGCCAGGATCAGCATCAGCGCGCTCATGAACAGCACCATGCCGGCAAAGCCATGCAGGAAGCCCTGCCCCGCCGCGTCGCCGAAATAATAGGTAATCAGGGTCAGCGAAATCACCCGGATTACATTGGCCGTAAACGAAATGGGAATGATCAAGATGGCGATGGCAATATTGCGCAATGCCGAGTTATGCCGCACCACATTCAGATACAGCAGGCCCAGCGACTCCAGCGTGAGGAAGGTCTGCAGGCCGGCACAGGCATCCGCCACCAGCAACTGGTACTGCCCAATCTGCAGGATCACTCCGGTACGCGCGATCGGATAGCCGACCCAGAATAACAGATGCTCGACCACAAACGATACGGCCATCTTCATCGGCATGGTCAGCAGACTGACCAGCCCCCCTGGTAGCGGGATCATGAACAGCATGAAGAAGAACGGGAACCACAGCATGCGCAAGGCAGCACCGCCCTGCTTGATCAGCAGCACGGCTTGCAGTACCGCGATAAAGGCCAGCAGTTCGAACAGATTGATTTGCTGGGAGCGGCCCAGTATATAGGCGAGCAAGCCGATCAGCAGCAGCGGCCATCCCAGCTTGCTGCCCGGGCGAGTAGCGCTGGCCGCCATCATTGCCGGCCAACCACGCCACAGCAGCCACAGTGACAACAGCAGAATCACCGGGCCGTGAGCCTGATCTTCGCTCGACCAGGGGCCGTTAAACAGCGCCCAGAAAGTCGGTACGAACAATACCAGCAGACCGACGACGATAGGGGCCCACTCCCACGCTAGCGCGCGCGCAGGTATATCGGCGCTCAAACGCCCACTGTCCGGCGCGCTCACCATCATGCATCTACCAGCACGGAACCTACAACTTGCACACCCGCCTGCGTCAGCTTTTCAGCAGCATCGGCAATATCATCGAGCGAGGTCTGGTGACGGCGCGCCACCAGCAGCACGCCGCGCGTGTGCACTGCCACCGCCAGCGCATCGGCACCGACCGAGAACGGCGCCACATCGTACAGCACCACCGCATGATTGGCTTCGAGCTGGGTATTGAGAATGCCGAACTGGGCGCGGCTGAGCAATTCCTGCGGGTTAGGCGGCAAAGTACCTGCCGGCAGCACCGACAAGTCGACAAACGATGGCACTTTGGTGACGGCGCTCAAATCGGCGCGGCCGGCCAGCACATCGGACAGGCCCTGACGGCCCTGCAGATCGAAATTCTCGCGCTGATGGGGGGTACGCAGATTTGCATCTACCAGCAGGGTCTGTTCGCCCAGCTGGGAGAACACCACGGCCAGATTGGCAGCAAAGGTACTGGCGCCGTCGTCCGCATCGACTTCCATGATGGTCAGGGAGCGATGGCCGCGGGCAAACCAGCGCAGCATCAGCTGGCTACGTACGGCGCGCAACTGCTCGACCTGCTCGCTGAACGGCTGGTAGGCGGCCACCAGTTTGGGCGAAAACTTCCCTTCGCCCGCTTGAAGATACGGGTATTCGAACTGGCGGGCCAGCACTTGCTGCAAATCAGTTTCAGTAATCAGGCCAAGACGCTGGGCAGCTTCGCCGAAGCGTATGCCCAGCTCTTTCTGCATGCGCAACACACGCTCGGCATTTTCCGGCGTAATCTTGCCCGATTCGAGCAGCAAACCACCGATGCTGGAATCAGTCTGGGCCGGACCTACCGGCGGTGAATTCGGGTACGTAGGGGCGTTCATAGAGTCCTCTTCTCAATTCAAGCGCAGGCGGCGCGGTATCAGCGCATTCAGGCCGGTACGTTTGTGGGCATGCTTGGTTTTATTCCAATCGATCACGCCAAATACGGGAATTTCCAGCGTTTCAGCCAGATCCGCGGCGGAGCGCACACGACGGTCAAGCATTTCCAGCACAAAAGCCATTGCCACGCCCAGCATGGTACCGAGCAGCAGCGACAGCGAAGCATTCAGCACGACTTTAGGTCCGGCCGGTGCGATTGGCGCTGTTGCCGGGTTGAGCAGAGCGATTTCGGACTGTTCAGCCTGACCTTCCAGACGGGTCTGGGAGAAGCGCTGCGAGGTGGTATCGAACGCGCGCTGGGCTCCTTCTACATCCTTCACCAGCACGTTCAATTCATCGCGGGTGCGGTTCAGTTCCAGCACTTTTTTCTTCTGTTCGGCCAGCGCAGCGCGCACGTCCGCTTCGCGGCGACGCAGGATGGCGGCATTATTGCCCACGCTATTCGTGGTGGATTTAATCGCGGCATTCAGATCTGCACGCAGCTTCTCCACTTCCGCCTTGGCACTCTGGTATTGCGGGTGATTGCGGTCAAGACGCTGGCTCAGCTCGGCCAGTTTACCTTCGGCCACGCCGAGACCGATACGCAGATTCTGTACCAGCGGGTTACCGGCCACATCGGGCGATTCGGCCGAACCGTTGGCCATGCCCGCACGCGAGCTCGCTTCCATCAGCTGACCCTGGGCTGCCACCAGCTGGGCCGACAGGTCGTTGAGGCGGTTATTTTCCACGTCCAGACGGTTGTCGACGCTAACTATACCGTTCTCCTGCTGGTATTTGGACAGACGGGCTTGAGTTGCTTCCACATTGTCCCGCAGCAATTTCAGCTGGTCATTGAAATAGGCGGCCGCGCGCTTCATCGGCTCGACTTTCAGCTGCACGCTGATTTTCTGGTATTCATCGGCAAACGCATTGGCCACGGCAGCAACGAAAGCAGGATCCGTCCCCTTGAAGGTAATCTCCACGACACTGCTCTCGCGCGAAGGCACGATATCGAGCTTTTTGAGCAGCAGGTCTGCCAGCCAGTCGCGCGCCGTACCTTTACCGCCGGTCGACTCCTGGAACTGCGCCACTACAGCCGGGTTATTGGCCAGGCCAAGAGCATCCACCACACGCAGCGCAACGTTCTTGCTGCTGATGATGTCGACCTGGGTCGCCATATAGCCTGGCAGCAACTGACTAGGCATGGTCATGCCGGTGACCGGGTCCATCCCCTTGTAATTCAGCAGCACCGATGCCGTGGCTTTATAAGTTTTAGGCAGTAACAGGCTGACCGCCACGGTCACCAGCACCGTCGTAAGCAGCACTGCCAGCACGACCCACTTTCGGGCACGCAGGATCAGCAGAAATTGGGACAAATTCATGATAAGGCTTTCAGTTTAAGAATACACACGCCGCCAGACAACTCGTCATGCACAGCGCAGAAGATCAGAACAGGCTCTCTTTGACATATACCACATCATCGTTCTGCACCAGGTCATCCTGTTTGGCATCGATAATCTGTTGTTTGCCGTGCGCGTCACGACGCTTGATCACCAGACCGCGCTCGGTACCGCGCGGCGTCAGGCCACCACCAGCCGACAATGCCTGCAGCACGGTCATGGAACGCTCCAGACGGACGGCGCCCGGGCGCTGCACCTCGCCGTAGATATAGAAGCGCGGCGCGCGCTCGACGTAGATGATGTCGTTGCTGGTCACTTCGAAATCATTATTCATTTCGCCGCTACGCACCATGCCGACGATATCGATCTGTTCCTTGGTGGTGCTGCCGTTGCGTTTGCGTATCAACGATACGGTATCGCCACCATCGACGGCGATACCGCCCGCTATGGCCAGCATTTCCATCACGCTGCGGCGTCCTTCGATAGGATAGCGGCCCGGACGGTTCACCTGGCCCAGCACCGATACCTGCTGATTCTGGATCTGCGTGATCAGGATGTTGACCTGGGCTTTACGCAGAAAACCGCCCGTTTCCAGCAGGCCGCTGATCTTCTTTTCCGCTGCTGCGCTGCTCAGACCACCGATTTCCACCGGTCCCAGCAGAGGGAAAGTGATCGTGCCGGCATCGCTGATGCGCGTGTCGGTATTCAGATCAGGGTTGCCGTACACAGTCACCTTGAGTACATCGCCCGGCCCCAGTACGGCATCTGCTGCCTGAGCCCCTGCCATCATCAGCGTCCACAACAACGCAGCCATCAACCATTTAGTCATCTGTTTCATTTCCCATTTACCTCATGCTTGTTATCGGAGTCCGTCAGAATCACTTCAGCCCAGCAACGCCGCGGGCATTCTGATCTTCGGCATTCGGCTTGGCCGCAGCGGGCTCGCTGGCTGCCGCTGCCGGGGCAGCCTCGGCTTTCGCCGGCGCCTTGCGGCCATTCAGATATTCGATTTTCGCTGCGGTGCGCAGACGCGCCAGTTCCGCATCGGCAATGTCCTTGCCCTTCTTGTTGATCAGGAATTGCTCGATCTGTGGTGCTGCCTGTGCCAGCGTGGCCGGCGCATCCTTCACATCGGTAATCGTTACCAGCAGGCTACGCTCACCTTCGTTAATGATGAACAACTGCCCTTTCGACAAGCCCAGCAATTTCTCCGTCAGGGGCACCGGCAGGTCCGAACTGGCGCGCACCAGCTGGGCACGGGTAAAGCCCACCTTATGCTCATCGAGCCAGGTCGCCGCCTCTTCCAGCGTCTTAACACTATCGATGGCCGCCTTAACATCCGGCGAGATGTCCTTGCTGGCCATCACCAGCTGACGCATTTCAAAGACCTTGCGTGCGCTGAAGAAACCCGGATGCTGGTTGTAATAAGCTTCCACTTCTGCGCGCGTGGGCCGGGCAGGCGTCCCCACTTTCTTCTGCAGATAGGCTTGGGCAAGCAGCATGGACTTGGCGCGTTCGATGGTGCGCACGATCTGCGGATCACGGTCCAGCTTTTCCTTTACAGCTTCATTCAGCACCAGCTGGCGATCGATCAGCGATTCCAGTATCTGCGTCGAAGCAGCTTCCTGCTGGGCAGTCGGCACATTGGCACGTTGCAACTCGTCGTTCAGCTGCAAAATTGTAATTTCTTCGCCATTCACGCTGGCCAACGCCTGGCCCGGCTTGCTTTCTTTCTTGCCGCTGCAGGCGCTTAGGCCCAGCACCATCAACGCCCCTGCAAGCAGCAGCCATGGTTTGCGCTGATAGGCGATCCGAATTCCCGCAATTTTTTGTTGGTTCAAAATTTTATCCTCGAATATGCATCACAGCTGCCCGGTCGGCAAGCAAGAGGCAGGGTAGGCAAACAGTTAAATAAATGCAACTAATATTAACAAAAACCTATAAATATTCAGCGAGCGAAGTATGCACTCAGGGCATATCACTTGTCAATCTGGTAAATAAACTGCGTTTACCACACTGGTCCAGTGCGTATGCTACAGCATCAGTCTAAACAATTGCAAAAACAACACTTAGCCGCACCTTAAAGGCCCTAGTGGGCATTTTCGCGCTTGACTACCACTTGTATGGTTTTCACGATGATCCACAAATCCAGCCATAGCGACCAGGTACGCAGGTAATCGAGGTCATACTGGATCCGGGCTTCCATCTTGTCCAGCGTCTCGGTTTCTCCCCGCAAACCATTCACCTGAGCCCAGCCGGTAATCCCCGGCTTCACCTTGTGGCGCAGCATATAACCCTTGATCAGCTTGCGATACAGTTCATTGTGAGCCACGGCGTGAGGGCGCGGCCCCACGATACTCATGCGTCCTTGTAGCACGTTGATAAACTGGGGCAGTTCGTCGAGCGAACTACGGCGCAGGAACGCACCGATGCGGGTCAGGCGCTGGTCGTTCTGCTTGGCTTGCACCACGGTGGGCCCGTCATCGGTCACCGTCATCGAGCGGAATTTATACACCACGATTTCTTCGCCATAGAGACCATAGCGGCGCTGGCGGAAAATCACCGGCCCCGGAGATGTCAGTTTCACGGCCGCGGCAATGACCAGCATGATGGGCAACAGGATTACTTGTATCACCAGCGCCAGCACAATGTCGCTGATACGTTTCACCATGCTGTTAATGCCCGTAAATGGCGACTCGCAAATGGCGATCACCGGCATCCCGCCCACATTGTCGAAGCGGGCCTGCATCAGATCGAACACATAGATGTCGGGCAAGAAGTACACGGACGCCGTCGTATCCTGCAATTCATCGAGCAGCTTGCGGATGCGCGGCTGGGCCGAGATGGGCTGGCTAATGAAAATCATCTTGATGCCATGCTCTCTGACATAGCCGGCGATATCAGCCATCTTGCCCAGCACAGGATCGTTGAGATTGCTGGGGAAGCGCTCTTCTACACGGTCGTCGAAAAAACCCACCATGCGCATGAACAAATGGGGGTGGCGCTTGCACACGCTGGCAAAGCGCAGCCCCACTTCGTTGACCCCCACGATGACGACCGAGCGCACCTCGTTGTCCTTGCTGGAAGCGAGTGAAGCGCGGCGCATGCCCAAATGGCTGGCCAGCAGCAGCATGGGCGTAGACAGCAGCCAGGCCAGCATGGTTTGAACGTCGAATTGTTTGCTCAGACCACTGGCCGAACCGATGAAGACCAGCACACCCGCCGTCACCACCCAGCCTATGAGCGTATCACGCACATAGGCCGACATGCGGCCACTGCGCCAGGCACGATAGGGATCGACATACTGGTAGACGCCGCTGGAAATAAAGAACGCCAGTATCATCAGCACCAGGTAGTAACCGCTAAAAGGTTCACCGAACAGCTTGCAGCACAAATACAGGTTTCCCATGATAATCAGCGGATCGAGCACACGCTGAAAAAACGAAATCAAAGGAATATCATTAAACGTCATATGGCAACTCAGTATTGCAGATTAAGGGTAAAGCTTGCGCCTTTTGCATGATATTGCCCATTACTGAAGAGGCGCGAGGCCAAACCACTGCGCGAGTCCTGGAACAAGGACAGGCCTAGCTGCACGGACGGCAGTAATGCGTAATCGACGCCAACCGAAGAGGTATGGCTGATGTCGTTGATATTGGCCGGCAAGACAGGCGAGAGCAGGCCGGAAAAACGGCGCTTCTGCACCCTCGTCATCACATTCGCCTTGACCTTGGATGTCACAGCCCAGTTGCCCTGCAGCTGGGCGCCCGTGTTCAGGCTGTAACTGACCAGATTGCTTTCCACACCTTCAAACTTACGCCACAGCGACACATCGGCGCCCCACTGCCCGCTCAGGGCCGTGCTGGCGCGCAATTCGGCATTGAACCCACTGGAATCCCGCTCGGTGTAGAAAGAATGGGTGCGGCGCGAACGCCCCCCCAGGAACTGCACATCGGAAATCCCCGTGATGCGCCAGAAAACCTTGAGCTTGACATCATCCTGGTCGGTATCGGCGCTCACCAACTGCCCACTCAGACGGCGTAGATTATCGTACTTCATGCGAGCTTTATTGGTCTGCAAGCCTATGGTACTGCCGCTAGACGCCAGATAATCGACCCCGATTTCCGCGCCGTTTTCATCGCGGTCGTTGTAGGCCAGGCTGTTCAGATCATAGGTGTAACGGTTCTGCGTCAGTGCCCCACGTACGCGCCAGCTAGGATGCAGCGTCCAGCCTGCCGTCAGATAGGGGCGGCGTTCGGTGCGCAGATTACGTTCCCGGGTTTCCACATCCGTGTACGGCGCCAGTGTTTGGGAATAATTCACGCCCAGCGTGCCATCAAGGTGAGCTCCCAGATGCCAGCCCCACTTGGCCAGCATATCGCGACCATTGTAATTAAGCGCGGAGAAATGGCGGAAATTCACCCGGCTTACCTTGGCCTGCAGATTGATTTCCTGACGTCCGTAAATTTGACTAAACAGCAGTCCGGCTTGCAACTGTGTGGAATAGTCGCCGCGCTGATTGTCATAGCCGGGATTGCTATCCGCCAGACGGAACAGGTTATCGTCATAGCTGGTCGCAAGCGATGCGTACGGATGCAGCCCATCATACGTCCCGGCAGCGGCGATACTACTCCAGCTACCGGCCAAGACTATCATGGCATTCAGGCACAACGCAGCCGACACAGGCGCTGGTGCACGGTATTTAGCAGCGCGGCGCTTGTGACCTTGCTGCTCAGCAGCGTCCAAAGAACTCAACATGTAATACTCGCCCCGGAAAAATTGATAAAACAACTAGATATTATAATATTACCAGTAACTCCAGTTGGCTGTGGAAATAATCCAGATACCGAGCAGCCCATTGGTCACCCCGTGCGCCACGATGGCAGCCCAGATGTTGCCACTGCGCCGGTACAGAAATCCGTAGATCAGGCCGGCGACCAGGCCGGCCAGCCAGAGATTGTGCTCGATGCCGAACAGCAGTGAACTGACAGCCCAGCTGCCCCACCCCACCTGCTGCGGCGCCACTTGCTCGAAGTCCTGATGCACCAGCCAGCGCATCAGGAATGAGCGCCAGAACAGCTCCTCCATCACGGGCACCACCAGCGTTGCGCCCGCCAACCTCGGCAGCGCCAGCGACCAGTCGATCTGGCCGCCGCTACGCGGGTCGAAGCCACTTGACTGTCCCATTACCATCCAGCCGGCTGCGAGATTCAGCCAAAGCACGAGCACCACTACGCCGGCTGCTGCGGCGACCGCCAGCAGGCGAGCAGAGCAGCGCCAGGACGCCAGCTCCTGATATTGTCGCCAAAATACAACCAGTAATAAAAAGACAAAACCAATTTTGATCGGATAGAGCCAGCGCAGCGTAGCTGCATCCACCCCGACCCGGCTCAGCAGGTCGGCTACGACGATGAACGCCATATAGGCCAGAAACGGCAGGATCCGGGCCCAGGCAGCCCGGTTAAGCACAGGTCACCCGCAAGGACCTTGGACGGCTAGCGAAATTCAGCTCGACGCAACACCACACCGCCATACGGATTTCCTCTTCTGATGTTATTGATGTTTTTAAAACCGCATCCGCGCCAGCGTCAGATCTGGGCCCGCGCCTCGATCTGCTCCCAGCGTTCCAGCGCCGCCAGCAACTCGGACTCTATGCTTTCGACCCGGGCCGCCAGGCGCTTGGCCTCCGCCGGATTTTGCCTGTAAATATCAGGGGCAGCAAGTTCAATCATCAGTACGGCTTGCTCGTCTTCCAGCTTGGCAATCAGTTGCGGCAGCTCTTCCAGCTCGCGCTGCTCCTTGTAGCTGAGCTTCTTGGCCTTGGCAGGCAAGCTGTCCGCCAGCACCGCAGCCGGGGCCGCTACCGGCTTGGCCTGCGCTACCGGCTTGACGGGTGCAGCCGCTTTGACGCGCTCCCAGTCCGTATAACCGCCGACAAATTCGCGCCACTGCCCGCCCCCTTCCGACACGATGACCTGAGTTACCACATTATCGAGGAAGGTACGATCGTGGCTGACCAGGAATACCGTGCCGGCATAATCTTCCAGCAACTCTTCCAGCAATTCCAGCGTATCGATATCGAGGTCGTTAGTCGGCTCGTCCAGCACCAGGCAGTTGGCGGGCTTGGCAAACAGACGGGCCAGCAGCAAACGGTTGCGTTCGCCGCCGGAAAGCGATTTGACAGGTGAACGGGCACGTTCGGGGGCGAACAGGAAGTCGCCCAGATAACTCATCACATGCTTGCGCGCGCCATTAATCTCCACCCAGTCGCTGCCGGGAGCGATGGTATCCATCAGATTGGCTTCTTCATTGAGCTGGGCCCGCATCTGGTCGAAATACGCCACCTGCAGCTTGGTACCCATACGGGCCACGCCGGTGTCTGGCGTCAGTTCGCCCAGGATCATTTTCAGCAAAGTGGTCTTGCCTGCGCCGTTAGGCCCGATCAGGCCCACCTTGTCGCCACGCAGTATCGTGGCGCTGAAATCTTTAATGATGACCTTGTCATCGAAACGCTTGGACACTGCCTCAAGATCGGCGACGATCTTGCCTGAGCGCTCACCTGCCGACAATTCCAGCCTGACCTGGCCCTGCTGCTCGCGCCGCGCGGCACGCTGCAAACGCAGGGCTTCCAGGCGACGTACCCGGCCTTCATCGCGTACGCGGCGGGCCTTGACGCCTTTGCGTATCCAGATTTCTTCCTGCGCCAGAAACTTATCGAATTTCGCTGCTTCGACCTCTTCGATTTCCAGCTGCTCGCTCTTGCGAACCTGGTAGGCACTGAAGTTACCGGGGTAGGACAGCAGCCGGCCGCGGTCGAGTTCGATAATCCGGGTGGCCACATTGTCGAGGAAGCTGCGATCGTGGGTGATGAACAGTACGGATCCCTTGAAATCGCGCAGCAAACCTTCCAGCCACATGATAGAGGTGAAATCGAGGTGGTTGGTGGGCTCGTCGAGCAACAGCACATCGGGGCCAGACACCAGCGCCACAGCCAGCGCGACACGCTTCTGCATCCCGCCCGACAGCGTCCCCATCAGCGCAGCGCCCGCGAGATTGAGCTTGTTCAGCGTGGTCTCTACCTTGTTGGCCAGATTCCAGCCATCCTGGGCATCGAGCTGGACCTGCAGCTCGTGCATGCGTTCCATCAGGGCTTCGTCATCGCCCTGACCAAACTGCCCTGTCAGCGCTTCGTATTCGCTCAGCATGGCCTGCTGGGCGCCCATCCCTGCAGCCACCGCATCAAATACCGACATGGCCGGATCGAAGGCCGGCTCCTGCTCGACATAGGCGATCTTGAGGTTCTGCTGCATGACCAGCAAGCCATCATCGAGTTTGAAGCGTCCCGAAATCACTTTGAGCAGCGATGATTTGCCGGTGCCATTACGGCCAATCAGGCCTATCCGTTCCCCGCTTTCCAGAGAAAATTCTGCGTGATCGAGCAATGCAACGTGGCCGAACGCTAACTGCGCCGACGATAGGGAAATAACAGCCATAATGAGATAAGTAGTAACAGCCAGCGCAAGCACGCACCGACCATAAATAAAGGATACGGAAAGCGCCATTGTACCGACAAGCACCTGCGCCCGGCCATTTTTCCCCGGACGGGGCAAAATCAGCTACTATCGCTAGCCATGTGCACTCCACACCGCCCTATCCGGCGCCAGCGCGGCGCCGCCCTGCTGATGCTGCTGAGCGTACTGGCGCTGGGCGCGGCGACCGTCATCGTGCATCAGTGGGATAGCCGGCGCAGCGAACGCCAGCGCGCAGCGAACACCCAGCGCCTGCTCAGACAGGCCAGCGAAGCCTTGATGGGCTATGCCATGACCCACGGACGCCTGCCGCGCCCCGCGATTTCCGCCACCGACGGCCACCAGAATCCCAACCCTTGTAATTCCGAATCTGCCTGCACCGGCATACTGCCGTGGGTAACGCTGGGGGTGAGCGGCCTCGATAGCTGGGGCAGAACGCTGCGCTACAGTGTCACCCCGGCGTTTGCCAATGGCCCGCCCGAAGTGGGCGTCAGCGTCGCCACCAAAACCATACAAGGCCGCGACAGTAGTGGCGCGCTATATTTCATCGACGGACAGGAGCGCTGTCATACGGGCGCGGACTGTGTGCCAGTGCTGGTGTACTCGGAAGGCAAAAACCGCTCCGCCGGCGGCGACGCAGCGGACGAGGCGCAGAATCTGGCCACGAGCCAGCACTACATACTGCGCGCCGCCAGCGCTGAAGAGGATGCGCCGGGCGGCGCTTTTGACGACATGATAGTCTGGCTGCCGCTGAAGGAGTATTTCCGCCGTATGTCGGCCGCCGGTCGTCTGCTGTAACTAGCCGGGCGTCTGTGCGCGGCGCCGATTCCCTTTGAGCGAAATGATTTTGAAGCCGGGCTCCAGCACCACCACTGCGTTATCGGGAATGTCGGCATGAATCACAGCGTTAGCACCCAGTTTCACATTGTTGCCGATCCGGATTTTGCCAAACGCCCGCACGCCGGGCGCGATATACGCTTCATCGCCGATCACGGGTGCACCGAATTTGTCGCCCGCACCCGCCACACCCAGCGTGATGCTCTGCGAGATATTGCAGCTATGCCCCATCACTACGGCACCGGAAATATTAATGCCGCCGAAATGCCCGATATACAATCCCGCACCGATTTTCGCGTCCGGTTCGATATCGATGCCCCAGCAAATCTTAATCAACAGATTGGCGAGGACATACACTAAGCGTACCGGCAGCTTGAGGATTTTCGAACCGTGCAAAGTCCAGTGACCGATGCGGTACACCGTCACCGCCTGAAAGCCGGGCGACAGCAGGCAGCGCGAAATCCTTCTCAGCCTCGAACCGCCTGCCAGAGCGTAATAGCGCCGATAATCCGCAGAAATTAGACTAAAGATCGAAGTCATGACTGAGAGTTCTTTAAAAGTAGGGCGATTAAACGGAATGACGAGATTAGCATTTTATCATTAAATTTATCTCGCCTATGGCCCCGGCCAGCCATCCCACCCGGCGCGCGACGGCGCCAGGCAGCAATGCCTATGGGGAACTTGCCCCAATCAACAGCCGGTCAGCTATAATCACGGCCACTCGGGCACCCTCACCCCTCCCCGTAGCACAATGGATAGTGCACATGCCTCCTAAGCGTGGGATACTGGTTCGATTCCAGTCGGGGGGACTCTTCCCGTCGCGCCGGGCAGTGGGTAGTTACCCGCTGCTAGCCGGATGGGGCCAGTGCTGCCGCGCGAGCTTTGTTGCGTCCCGCCAGCAGGCGCCGTCTGAGGAAATTCAGCACCGGCCGTTCCACCAGTAGATACGCCAGACAGCCCAGCGCAATCACACCTGCGAGAACCAGCAGATAGCTGGCATGGGCACCTATCGCCCCGTAGATCCCCGAGCGGATCACCATCTTCAGCAACAATCCTTCCAGCGCTTCATGGATCAGATAGATGGTGTAGGAAGCATTGCCAATATGCAGCAGAATCCCTGGCACATGCAAACGCCCGGACTGCTCCAGTTTAGCTACGGCCGCCAACAACAGCGCAAACGAGCACGCCAGCAGCAGTGGCGTCAGGTGGTATGGCAGGCGTTCACCCCAGACACTGTAGCTGAACAGAACCAGCCCCAGCAGCAGTTCGGCTATCCCCTTGCCTCCTTTGGCATATAGCCAGTAGGCGCCCATCCCGAACAGGAAATACAAATTATAGGAAGCCGTGTAGACATTCAAGGGGGTACGGTCATCGGGCCCGGGATAGTTGTAATGGATCAGACATCCAGCGATAAACACTACAAACGCGGCAATACCAAGGCTGCGCCTGACGATGAGTAGCGAAAACACGGCATAAAACCCGATTTCATGAAACAGCGTCCAGGACGGCGGCAGGATAGGCAACGCATTATTAAAGCGGATCAGCGTCAGGTTGGTTAGCCAGTCCAGCGGTTCAGTAGGAAGCTTGGCATCTGTGCCGAAGCCCAACAGCAGCAACAGGACGAACGGCAGCGAATACAACCAGTAGATGGGAAACAGCCGGACAAAGCGTTTCAGGAAGTAGTCGCGCCAACACTCCGGACGGCCAATGTCATCCACATGCGCGAACAGAATAATGAAGCCGGACAGCACAAAGAAGAAGTCCACGCCATGATGGCCCATGCTGGTATAGTCGCTGAACGCAGCATTGCCGCCGTAACGTGCCAGCCCCATGGCGATCGACAGGTGAAACGCGGTCACCGAAATAGCGGCTAGAGCGCGGCCAGCCTGCAGTGCTTTAAGCACGATATACCCTTCTTGCCATAATGCAGGCAGTGGAAAAAGTTCATTTGAGTAATTTGTGATAATTTTAACACTTAAATTACTTACTCAAAAAAAACTTACCTTTCCACGCTTCAGCAAATGGCGAGTGCGGCATCCACGCCACAGTTCAGGCGTTGCGCAGCTCCGGTATTACCGCCGTCACCTCGATCTCCACCCGCGCCCTGTCCTCCACCAGCCCGGCCACCTGCACCGCCGTCATGGCCGGGAAATGCTTGCCGATGATCTCGCGATACGCCGTACCGATCTCCTTATAGGCCGCCACATATTCGCGCTTGTCGAGCACATACCACGTCATGCGCACGATATGCTCGGGACGCGCCTGCGCCTCGGCCAGCACCGCCACCACATTCAGCAAGGCCTGGCGTACCTGTGCAGCGAAATCATCGCTATGAAACACGCCCTGTCCGTCCCAGCCTATCATGCCGCTGACGAAAACCATACGCCCGCTCGCCGCCACCCCGTTCGAATAGCCACGCGGCCGCGCCCAGCCCGGCGGTTGTAGAAATTCCATCACATATCCCTGTTCTTCGCTGCGCGCAGCAGTTCGCGCGCTATGATCAATTGCTGTACCTCGGTGGCGCCTTCGTATATCCGCAACGCGCGGATTTCGCGATACAGGCGCTCCACCGGCTGCTCGCTCACCACACCCAGCCCGCCGAACATCTGCAAAGCCGCGTCGATGACCTGCTGCGCCGTTTCGGTCGCCGTCAGTTTGGCCATGGCCGCCTCCTTCGTGACTGTGCGGCCCTGATCGCGCTGCCATGCGGCGCGATAGGTCAGCAAGGCCGCTGCATCGATGCCGGTTGCCATCTGCGCCAGCTTCGCCTGCGTCAGCTGGAAGTCGGCCAGCACCTGACCGAACATCTGCCGCCCTGTCGCACGCTGCATGGCTTCATCCAGCGCGCGGCGGGCAAAGCCCAGTGCCGCTGCCGCAACGGAGGTGCGGAACACATCGAGCGTCGCCATCGCCACCTTGAAGCCCTGCCCTGCCTCGCCGATACGCTGGCCGGCCGGAATACGGCAGCCATTAAAGCGCAGACGGGCCAGCGGATGCGGCGCGATCACCGCGATGCGCTCGGCAATTTCAAAACCGGGCGTGCCGGCATCGACGATGAAGGCACTGATGCCACGCGCGCCGGGCTGCTCGCCGGTACGGGCAAACACCACATAGAAGTCGGCAATGCCGCCATTGGAAATCCAGGTCTTTTCACCATCGAGCACGTATTCGTCACCATCACGCACAGCAGCGCACTGCATCGCCGCCACGTCGGAACCTGCCTGCGGCTCGGACAAGGCAAAAGCGGCAATCGCCTCACCGCGCGCCACGCGCGGCAGGTAGGCTGCACGCTGGGCCGCACTGCCGTGCAGGCAGATGGCGCCGGAGCCCAGCCCCTGCATGGCAAAGGCAAAGTCGGCCAGCCCGCTGTGGCGCGCCAGTGTTTCGCGTATCAGGCAGATGGCGCGGGTATCGATTGTCGCACCCGCCGCGCCATACTCGCTGCCGGCAATGGCGTGGGCCAGCCAGCCAGCGGCACCGAGCTGGCGCACCAGCGTGCGGCAGGCCTGATCCACATCGTGTTCATGCTGCTGGCTGATATGCTGACTGGCCCAGCTATCAAGCGCCTGCTCCAGCGCCGCATGCTGTTCTTCGAAAAATGGCCAGTCCAGATAGGATTTATCGCTCATAGTCATTCCGCTTCAATCGCCTTCAAAGGCGGGGCGCTGCTTGGCCACAAACGCGTGATAGGCGCGGTGGAAGTCGTTGGTCGCCATGCAGATGGCCTGCGCCTGTGCTTCCGCTTCGATGGCTTCGTCCACGCCCATATTCCACTCCTGCTGCAACATCTTCTTGGTCATGCCATGCGCAAAGGTCGGGCCATCAGCCAGCCCCTGCGCCATGGCCTGCGCCGCAGCCAGCAAGTCCTGCGGCTCGTGCAGGCTGTTGAAATAGCCCCAGCGTTCGGCCTCGGTGCCCGCCATGGAGCGCCCCGTGTAGAGCAGTTCAGCCGCCCGCCCCTGCCCGATCACGCGCGGCAGCAAGGCACAAGCCCCCATGTCGCAGCCAGCCAGACCGACACGGGTGAACAGGAAGGCCGTCTTGCTGCGCGCCGTGCCATAACGCAGGTCCGCCGCCAGCGACAGGATGGCACCGGCACCGGCGCAGACGCCATCCACTGCCGCAATCACGGGCTGCGGGCAGGCGCGCATGGCCTTGACCAGATCACCCGTCATGCGGGTGAATGCCAGCAGGCCGGGCATGTCCAGTTCCGTCAGCGGACCGATAATGTCATGCACATCGCCACCGGAACAGAAATTTTCTCCGGCGCCCGTGATAACGATGGCCTTGATGTCGTCGGCATAGGCCAGCGCACGGAACAGATCACGCAGCTCGGCATAGGAATCGAAGGTGAGCGGATTTTTGCGTTCGGGACGATTCAGCGTCAGCGTCGCTACGCGGCCGCTGACCTCGAACAGAAAATGGCTGGCCTGATAGCCGCCAAGCTGGCTACGGTTGCCGGGCAGCTGCTGCGCTTTGCCGGGTAGATATCGCATACTATGCTTCCTTCCGCATGGCGGATTATTTGTCGCCGGCAGCATACAGGTGCTGCTTCATCTGCGACAGTAACTCGATTAATTGTCCTTTATCGCCGGCCGACATATCCTGTAGCAGTTCCGCCACCCAGCTCTCATGCACGGCCGCCATGGTGGCAAAGGCTTTGCGCCCGGCCGCTGTCAGCTTCACGCTGTAGGCGCGACCGTCTTTCGGATCCGCCACCCGCACCACCAGCTTCTCCTGTTCCAGCTGGTCGGTAATGCCGGTGATGTTCCCCCCTGTGACCATCATGCGCCTGGACAGCTCGCCCATGCGCAGTCCCTGCGGATAGCGTTCCAGCTGGGCCATCAAGTCAAAGCGCGGCAAGGTAATGCCGAAGTTGGCACGCAGCCGGCTGCGGATTTCATTTTCGATCTTGGTGGTGCACGACAGCATGCGCAGCCACAGTTTGAGCGACTGGTGATGATCCTGCGTCAGGCGGCTAGCCAGATCGAGCACTGGCGAATCGTCGTCCTGTGGCGTATTTTCAGACGGTACTTGCATCTCTTTTGATTCCATATTTGATTCAACTTTCGAGCAGGCGGGCCGCCAATTGCTGTGGCGATAGCCCGCTGCTGCTCGCGGCCAGCTGCCGTTCGCGCTCCAGATTGCGCTCCAGTTGCTGCTTGCCCGGCAGGTACTGCCGCGGCCAGTGCACGCCGCTGTAGCCTATCTTTGCCGCTTCCATCAACGTCCACGCGGGATTCGCCAGATGCGGACGTCCCACCGCACACAGGTCGGCACGGCCTGCGGCGATGATGCCATTGGCATGGTCGGCTTCGAAGATAGAGCCCACCGCGATGGCGCCTATACCGGCTTCGTTACGGATACGGTCTGCAAACGGGGTCTGGAACATGCGGCCATAAACGGGCTGCTCGGCCTTGCTGACCTGTCCAGACGAGCAATCAATCATGTCGGCGCCGGCCGCCTTGAACATCCGGGCTATCTGCACCGCATCGTCCGGCGTTATCCCGCCGTCCACCCAGTCGTGCGCGGAGATGCGCACGCTCATCGGTTTGTGCTGCGGCCACACTGCACGCATGGCGGCAAACACCTGCAGCGGATAACGGCAGCGGTTCTCCAGCGAACCGCCGTATTCGTCCTCGCGCCGATTAGTCAGCGGCGAAATGAACGACGACAGCAGATAGCCATGCGCGCAGTGCAGCTCGACCCAGTCGAAGCCTGCCTGTTCGGCCGCCTGCGTCGCACGCACAAAATCATCCCTGATGCGCGCCATATCCTCGCGCGTCATGGCACGGGCCAGTTGCGACACGCCTCGCAGATACTGCTGGGGCGAAGCCGAGACCAGCGGCCAGTTATCGCGTTCCAGCGGCTGGTCTATGCCGTCCCACATGGCGCGGGTGGAGCCTTTGGCACCGGCATGGCCCAGCTGGATGGCGATGCCGGCATCGCTATGCTGGTGCACGAAATCGACAATGCGGCGCCACGCCTGCGTATGTTCGGGAGCGTACAGGCCGGGGCAATGGGGTGTAATACGCGCATCGGCAGACACACAGGTCATCTCTGCGAACACCATGGCAGCACCGCCCAGCGCACGCGCACCGAGATGTGCCAGATGGTAGTCGCCTACCGTACCATCGACCGCGCTGTACTGCGCCATTGGCGAAACGACGATGCGGTTTTTCAGCACCAGCTCGCGCACCTTTAGCGGAGTAAACATCGGTGGTGGCGCAGTTTCGTTTGGAGTAGCCGCGCCCCACGTCACGGGGACCGCAAGGCCTGCCGCGGCATAGGCCCGCCGGGCAAACCAGCGCTCATAGTCCTCCACGTACGCGGCATCGCGTAGCCGCAGATTTTCATGCGACAGGCGCTGGCTGCGCGTCAGCATGGAATAGGCAAACTGCGGTGCTTCCAGCGCCGTATAGCGTTCCACGTTCTCGAACCATTCCATCGAATTGCGTGCAGCGCTCTGCAGCTTGATCACTTCCACCGCCCGCACGCGCTGGTAAGTCTCCAGTGCACTAGCGGTATCATCTGTATGGGCAAAGCAGCGCGCCAGTTCGATGGCGTCTTCCAGCGCCAGCTTGGTGCCCGAGCCTATCGAATAGTGCGCCGTGTGGGCCGCATCGCCCATCAGCACCACCGGCACGCACCGCTGCCCAATTTCCTGCCAGTGCACCCAGCGCTGGCAGACGATGCGGGGAAAGACCATCCACATGGCCGAACCACGCAGATGCGCTGCATTCGACATCAGGCTATGGCCGCCGAGTATATCGGCAAACAACTGCTCGCAGAAAGCGATCGACTGTTCCGCCGTCATCTGCTCCAGCCCCGCCGCGCGCCACACGGTTTCCGGGGTCTCGACGATAAAGGTGGATGTAACCCCGTCGTACTGGTAGATATGCGCCTGGAACCAGCCATGCTCGGTCTGTTTAAAGGCAAAGGTGAAGGCTTCGAACTTCTTGCGTGTGCCTAGCCAGACAAAACGGCAGCGGCGCGCATCGATCTGCGGCTGGTAGCTGGCAACATAGCGCGTGCGGATACGGCTGTTCAGACCATCGGCAGCAATCACCAGATCGGCCTGATAACGGGCCGCGATGGCCTGATCGTCCTCCACTTCCGTCTCGAACACCAGCGCAACGCCCAGCTCCTCGCAGCGCTGCTGCAGTATGTTCAACAGATGCTTGCGGCCTATGCCGCAAAAGCCGTGGCCACCCGAGCTGACTTTCTCGCCTTTGAAATAGGTGTCGATATCATCCCAGTGGTTGAACGAGGACTGTATTGCGCGCGCACTGGTTTCATCGGCCAGTGCCAGATTACCCAGCGTCTGATCGGAAAACACCACGCCCCAGCCGAAGGTGTCATACGGGCGGTTACGCTCGATCACGGTAATCTGGTGGCCCGGGTTCTGCTTCTTCATCAGCAGGCCAAAATACAGTCCGGCCGGTCCACCGCCTATGCAAACGATATTCATACAGGTCTCTTTATTCAGTACGCAGCTTGAAGCGCTGCAGCTTGCCCGTCTCCGTACGCGGCAATGCGGGCAGGAAGCGTATGGCGCGCGGATATTTATATGGCGCGATCTGGGCTTTGACAAACTCCTGCAGCTGCGTCACCAGCTCCGGCCCGGCCGCATAGCCGGAGCGCAGCACCACATGGGCTTCGACGATCTGCCCGCGCTCCTCGTCGGCGCGACCGATCACGCCACACTCGGCCACGGCAGGATGGCGCAGCAGCACATCCTCCACTTCCGGGCCGGCGATGTTATAGCCGGCCGAAATAATCATGTCGTCCGTGCGCGAGCGATAGTAGAAATAGCCATCCGCATCCATTTCGTAGGCATCACCAGTCAGGTTCCAGCCATTGAGCACGTAGTCGCGCTGGCGCGCATCGGCCAGATAGCGGCAGCCGGTCGGGCCTTTTACCGCCAGCCGGCCTATCACGCCCGGTCCCACCGGCTGCCCCTGCTGGTCCAGTATGCAGGCCTGATAGCCGGGTACGGGTTTGCCGGTTGCGCCGGAGCGGACCTGATCACCGGCCGCAGATATAAAGATGTGCAGCAGCTCGGTCGCGCCTATGCCGTCTATCATGGTCAGGCCGCTGGCCTGCAGCCAGCTTACACGTGTGGCGACGGGCAGAGCTTCGCCGGCCGAAACGCTTTTTTTCAAACTGGCCAGATCATAGCGCCCGAACAGGGGCGCCATCTGGCGGTAGAAAGTGGGCGCCGTAAAGCAGATGGTGGCGCGGTACTTCTCGATCGCCACCAGCAGAGTCTCGGGCGTCAGTTTTTCCAGCAGCACGGCACTGCCGCCCACCCGCAGAGGAAACAGCAGCAGGCCGCCCAGCCCGAAAGTAAAGGCCAGCGGCGGCGTGCCGATGAAGATATCGTCCGCTTCGCTGCGCAGAACCGAGCGGGGGAAGCAATCGCAGATGGCCAGCACGTCGCGGTGGAAATGCATGGTGCCCTTGGGGATGCCGGTAGTGCCCGAAGTGAAGCTGATCAGGCAGACATCGTCGGCAGCCGTATCAACCGCCGCAAACTCCCCGGAGTGGCCGGCCATCAGCGCTTCCAGCATGGCATCGCCAGTGCCTCCGAAATACACCGTGCGCTGGCGCGCTGCCGCCGCCAGATCCATCGCTTCCACTTCGCCCCGCAAACTGTCGGCACACAGCACGGCGTTGACTTCAGCCTTGGCTGCAATCACCGCCAGTTCACGCGCACGCAGCAGCGGCATGGTGGGCACGGCGATGCAGCCGGCCTTCAGCACGGCCAGTATGCAGGCCGCCATCATCGGCGTATTCGCCCCGCGCAGCAGCACGCGGTTACCCGTTTCCAGCCCCAGCGTGTCACGCAGCACATGGGCGATGCGGTTCACCTGGGCGTGCAATCGGGCGTAAGTCCAGTTATCATGCTCGCCGCGCAAAGCAACGCGCTGGCCATCCCCTCGCGCCAGCGCACCGTCGAGCAGCTCGGCGACACAATTCAGGCGGGACGGATATTGCAGCTCGGGCAAATCGAAACGCAGCTCCGGCCACAGTTCGGCGGGCGGTAAATGGGCACGCGCAAACGGGTCGGTATGGGCACTGGCAGAACTGGCTGGCATAGGCTTCATGATCCCCCTGTCGAAAATAGTCGCGCGCACCGCCCGCAATCGGACGATACTTTAAGTTTAAACTATTTTTCCAGCAAGGGCAAAGCGCGCGACTACGCACCGGAACTACGGGGAATTTACCGGCCCGCAGCGGGCCAGCGCGACTATCAGGATGCAGCCTGCAGAACCAGATCGGTCTGATAGCTGACAGCGCGCAGCACTGTTTTCAGTACCGCCTGCAGCGCTGCCACCGACAGTGGCGCAGCCTGCAATTGCTGCAGGCTAGCCGACGCTCCGTTCAACCCCAGCGTGACACAACCCGCGTAGAGACGGTCCAGCCGCTGGCGCAACTCGTCCTGGCGCCCCTGCTCCAGCAGCGGGCCCAGTTCCTCGCTGGCAGCAGCCAGCTGGCTGGCAAAACCGTTCAGATACACCAGCAGGCGTTCGCTATTGATGCCCAGGCGGGCCAGCGTCCGCGCCGGTTCCTCGGCATGGTGGCGGTAGCTGGACTGACCGTCGTCCTGCAGTGCCAGCAGATGCTGGCGCACCTGATCGGCCTGGAAAGGCTTCACCACATAGCCGCTAGCGCCACCCTGCGTCGCCTCGTCGACCGTATGGGCATCATTGGCCGAAGTGACCAGCACAAACGGCAGCGTGGCAAAGTCGCTACGCTGGCGCAGGCGCTGCAGCAGCTCCAGCCCCGACAGACGGGGCATGCGCAGATCGCAGAAACAGATGGCCGGCCGCAGCCCTTGCTGCAGCTGCTGCCACGCGTCCTCGCCATCTTCGGCTTCGACGATTTCGAACTGGCCGCAGCTGTCGATCAGGTGCATCAGCACCATGCGCGACACGACATCATCATCGACTACCAGAACTTTCATGTATTTACCTGTGCCTTGTTACTTGCGCTTCAATCCTGCGCTGCCTGTGGCACTGCGAGCAATCTGGCCCATCTTAACCGAAACCGTACACAGCCGGCTGTCCTCTAGCGCACTTTCTGCAACAGTGCGCGCAATTGCGGCAGCGCCTCACGCAGGCGTGCCCAGTCGGCGTGGTCGGCCGCCAGCTCCAGATCACCGCACAGTGCCTGTAATTCCTGCTCTTCCAGATAGCCGGCACTGCCTTTCATCCCGTGCAGCAAGCGCCCCGCCACATCGGTCGCGCCGTCTTCTATCGCATGCTCCAGCTCCGCCAGCCGCAGCGGCACATCCTGATTGAAGGCGCTGCGCAAGCGCTGCTTCAGGTCTGTGCCACCGCTATGCTGGGCCAGCCGCGCCGGTTCCAGTCCCGGCGCCGGTGCTGGCGCCACGCCGAACATGGCATCGAGTTCCGCCGTGCCGCCCGTCGTCTCGTTACGGGGCGCCATGCGCGGCAGGTGCACCCCGCGCTGCAGCTGGCGCTCGATGGCGCGGCTGAGCTGGAAGTGCAGCTTGTCTTCATCGATAGGCTTGGTCAGGAAATCGTCCATGCCCGCCGCCAGATAGCGGCTGCGGTCTTCTTCGCTGGCGTTCGCGGTCAGCGCAATAATCATCAGCTCCTGATCGCGCACCGGCGCATCGATCGGGCCGCCGGCACGGATAATCCGCGTCGCGCTGGCGCCATCCATTTCCGGCATGCGGCCATCCATCAGGATCAGGTCATAGCGCGTCAGCGCGCAGGCTTTCACGGCCAGCGCACCGTTGGCGGCGATATCGACCTTGTGCCCCAGATCTTCCAGCATCATGCGGATGATGATCTGATTGGTCGGGAAGTCTTCTGCGCACAGCACCTTGAGCTGGTGACTATGCGGCTCGCGCGGCACATGCGGCACCATGGTCGGCGCCACACCATTGGCCAGCGGTAGCTCGAAAGTAAAGGTACTGCCCTGCCCCGGTGTGCTGACCGCGCTGATTTCGCCGCCCATCAGCTCTACCAGCTGGCGGCAGATGGCCAAGCCCAGCCCCGTACCGCCGTAGCGGCGCGTGGTAGAAGCATCGGCCTGTTCGAATTGCTGGAACAGACGGGGTATGGCCTCGGCCTCGATGCCGATGCCGGTATCGCTGACGCTGAAGCGGATGCGGTTCATGCCGCTCCGGGCGCTATCTGCATCTGGCAGCACTCGCTCGACGCGCATGCGCACCGAGCCATGCTCGGTGAACTTGAACGCATTCCCCACCAGATTCACCAGCACCTGGCGCAGACGGGTAGGATCGCCCACCACATACTGCGGCAGGTCCTCGCCAAATTCCAGACTGAAGCCCACGCTGTGGGCGGCGGCCTGCTCTTCAAACAGACTGACCACGTTTTCCACCGCAGAGGACAACGAGAAGTCGATATTCTCGATGGTCAGCTTGCCCGCCTCGATCTTGGAAAAGTCCAGCAGATCGTTAATGATGGACAGCAGCGACTGGGCATTCGCCTGCGCCCGCAAAATCTGCTCGCGCGTGCTGACGCCCAGCTTCAGATCGCGCAAGGCAAAGCCCAGCATGCCGATCACGCCGGCCAGCGGGGTACGCATCTCGTGGCTCATATTGGCGAGGAACTCGGACTTCTGGCGCGTGGCGTCTTCCGCCTTCTGCTTGGCCAGCCGCAGACGTTCATCGTTTTCCTGCAAGGCGCGGTTGGCCAGCGCCAGCTCATCCGTGTGCAAGCGCACCTGGCGCTCCTGCTGCACCAGCTGCTCCTGCGTGCGGCGCAAGGTCTGCAGGGTTTCTTCCAGCTGCTGGTAGGCGCGGGCATTTTCCAGCCCGGCCGCCGCATGCGCGGCCAGCGTCTGCAGCATATCCATATGCACCTGCTGGTAGGCGTGCTTTTCCTTACTCTGCACGCACAGCAGGCCCACCACCTTGTCCGTCACAATCAGGGGCGCATACATCATCGATTCCGCAATTGACGCAGGCTGGCCATCTTCACGGATGCAGGGCACCAGATTATCCAGCCCCGATTCATCCATATACTTGCGGTACTCGCCATGGAAGTCGTTGATGAAGACCGGCTCGCGGTGCGTCAGGCACCAGACGGCAAGCTGGTTGGGCTGGTCCAGCCGGCGCTGGTAAGGCAGCGTGCGCACCCCCTCCTCGATGGCAAACGGAAAATCGATCACCCCTGCATCTTCGCGCACGAAGCCGATGCCGAAGATCTGCGCATTCATCAGGTGATGCACATGGCGGTACAGCGTCTGCATGCTGGTTTCCATATCCAGCGTGGCGCTCATTTCCCGTCCCAGCTCGCTCAGCACCGAGATATTACGGTGCGCCTGTTCCACGTTTTCCTTCTGGTGCTCCACTTCGATCTTCTGCCGCTCCGCATCGATGCGGCGCTGCTCGGCTTCGGCACGCTGCGCTTCTGCCTCCAGCCGGCGCTGCTCCAGTTCCTGCTTCTGCTGCTGCAGCAGCAGATTTTTCTGTTCCACTTCGGCGGTGCGCGAACCGACCAGATTTTCCAGCCGCAGCTGCTGATGGCGCAGGCTGCGTACACGGCCACGATAAAGCGCATAGCAGGCACCGGCGGCAGCGATGAATACCAGCAGCCGGAACCACCAGGTTTTCCAGAATGGCGGCAGAATGTTGATCTCCAGCGTCGCCGCGTTATCATTCCAGATGCCGTCCTTGTTGGCCGCCTTGACGCGGAAGATGTACTTACCCGGATCAAGATTGGTGTAGGTGGCAAAGCGCTTATCCGAATCCGTCAGCACCCAGTCTTCATCGAAGCCCTGCAGCTGATAGGCAAAGCGGTTGCGCTGGGGCGCAGCAAAGTGCAAGGCTGCGAACTCCAGCGAGAATACGGAATCGCGCTCGCTCAGGGTTAGCGCAGCCGTGTGTTCTATCGCTGTCTTCAGCACATCGGCGTGCTCGGGCTGGCCCGGCTTGACGGATTTATTAAAGATCTGGAAGTCGGTGATCACCACGCCCGGTGCCACGCTGTTCTCGCGTATCTCGGCCGGCATGAACGTGGTGACGCCGTTGAAGCCGCCGAAATACAGCGTGCCATCGGCCGCGCGCAAGGCCGAACCATCGAAGTAGGCGCCTTCTATCGTGCCGTCCGCCCCCGAGTAGTTGCGGATCAGGCCAGTGCGGGTATTCAGGCGCGACAAGCCGCTATTGGTGCTGAGCCAGAGGTTGCCCGCATCATCGGGCAGGATGGAGGCAATCGCGTCATCGGCGAAACCGTCCTTGCGCAGATAGGAATGAAAAGCGATGCTGCCATCCTTGCCCTGCTCCATGCGGTTCAGGCCCGCGGCGGTGCCCACCCAGATAGTGCCAACGCCATCTTCATACAGATAATGCACTTCATCGTGGCTCAGACTGCGGGGATTATTGGCCTCGCGGCGGAAGTGGCGGAACACACCCGTCTTGCGGTCAAACAGATCCAGACCGTTAAACGTTCCCACCCACATACGGCCCTGCCGGTCTTCCAGTATCGGCCGCACCACATTATCGGACAGGCTGTTCACGTCCGACGGATCGTGCCGGTAGGTGCGCACCGCCATGGTCTGCGGATCGAGCCGGTGCAGGCCGCCGCGCGAAGCTATCCAGAGTATGCCGCTGCTGTCGGCCACGATATTACGGATAATGTCGCTGGCCGGATCACCATGGGCAAACGAGGTTACGCTGATGCTGCCATTGGCCATGTTCAGATGATTCAGGCCGGCCCGGCCACCTACCCAGATATTTCCTTTCCGGTCGCGCAGCAGCGTGGTCACGTGGTCGTCGCTCAGGCTATTCGCGCTGCCCGGCGCATAGCGCCAGGTACGCGCCGTGCCGCTGACAGGATCGTACAGATTCAGGCCGCTGCTGGTGCCCAGCCACAGCCGCCCCTGCGTCTCGCCGATAATCGCGTGTACCTTGTTGTCCGTCAGCGTATTCGGAATATCGGTCTGGCGCACGATGCGCGAGAAGCCGCCGCTCCCCATATCGACCCGGCTCACGCCGTCATTCCAGGTGCCGACCCAGAACGTTCCTACCCGGTCGCGGTATAGCGAGGAGATCTGGTTATCGGCAACACTATGGCTGTCACTGAGCTGATGACGGTACTGCTGCAGACGGTTCTCCGCCGGCACCCAGCGGAACAGGCCATCGGCCTGCGTGCCTATCCACACATTGGTATCGGGGTCCTGATACATCACCGGCACACTGGCACCGGCGCGCAGGCCTTCACGCGGCCCGAAGCGGCGCCGCTGCGGTTCGCTGCCCAGCAGGCGCCACTGTTCCAGCCCGCCCAGCGTGCCCACCCACAGCGACTGTTCGCTATCGACCTGCAGCGACAGCACCGTATTGAATTTGCTGTTACGGCTGGCGTCCATGGTGAAATGCTGGAAGCGCATGGCGCCCGGCGCCAGCATATCCAGTCCGGTGGCAGTTGCCACCCACAACCTGCCGCTGGCATCGCGCGCCAGCGCATTCACCTGATCGTTGGACAGGCTGCCCGGATCAGCCGGATCGTGGTGCCAGCTGACGAAGCGGCGCGTACGCGGGTCGAACAGGTGCAGGCCGTCGCCGCTGGCCAGCCACATGGAGCCGGCGCCGTCGTCGACGATGGCGCGGATATGCCGGTTGCCATTGCCGCGCTGGCTCGATTCGCTGGGCAGATAATGGATGAAGGTATTGGTGTCGGGATCGAAGCGATCCAGCCCGCCGTCCGTACCGAGCCACAGCTGGCCGGCCGCATCGACGTGCAGCGCACGCACCCAGTTGTCGATCAGGCTGCGCGGGTCCGAGACTGCACTCTTGAAGGTCACGGCACGATAACCGTCGAAGCGGGTCACGCCGGCCTGTGTGCCCAGCCAGATAAAGCCCTGCCGGTCCTGCGTGATCGACAGTACGGTCTCCTGTGCCAGCCCGTTCTCGACGCGGAACTGGTCGAAGCGCAGCGTGCGCGGCGGCGGTCCGGCCCAGACGGCAGTAGCCCACAATAGCAGTGGCAACAGCAGATAACGGCAGATACTTAGATTCAGCGACAAAGCGTAGCCCGATCAGGATTCGAAGAATGCCAGCACATCGTCCTTGCGCGCAAAGGTATCGTGCTGACCAAGACGGATCAACTCGCAAGTATACGATGATTCAAACAGCAGATAGGAAGCCAGTGCAGAGCCGCGCGATTCGGTTGCACCTATGCCCGACAGCATGGTGCGTATCGGCGCCGGCAGGCTGGCCACATGGCGCGCAGCGATGCCATCGAGCCGCTCGGACGGCGCAATCACCAGCAGCTTCACCGGTTTCAGCGGCGTCTGTTCCAGTACCGATTCCGGCAGCAGCGACAGGGTGCGGTTGATACGTTCCAGCCTTTCGATATCGACGGCCAGACTATCGAGGAAGATGGACGACATGGCATGGCCGGCGATCTGCGCCAGACTCGGATAGCGCGACGCGCCCTGTTCGGCAGCGCTGCGCGGTGGTTCGGTCAGGCGGCCCGCCCCTACCACCAGCACTTTGCTGGCGCCGAGGTGGATGGCCGGTGAAATCGGCGCCAGCTGGCGCATCGAACCGTCACCGCAGTATTCGCGGTGACCGCCCATGTATAACGGCGTGGCAGGGAAGATGAAAGGAATCGCCGACGATGCCAGCAGATGCTCGACGCCGATCTGGTCCTGCAGTGCCACCCGCTGCATGCGTACCCATGGCGCGATATCGGCCGCGGTCTGGTAAAAGGTCAGGTGGTTACCGGCGCTGTACGACGATGCCGTCACGGCCAGCGCATGCAGCAAACCTTCCGACAGCACGGCATCGAGACGCGGCAGATCGAGCATGCGGTGCAGCAGGCCGACCAGCGGGGTGTTATCGAGCAGGGAAGCGGGCGGCTGGGCGCGCCATTTGCGCAGCAGCCAGCCGAACGACAGCAGCGACAGCCAGCGCGCACCGGAGCGGATCACGCCGAGCGAATCAGCGCGGTACACCTGCCCTACTTCGATATGCTCCCACACGTCGAGCAGCTTCTGTACACCTTCGCCGAAATTATCGGCACGACAGGCCAGCGCCGTAGCGTTGATGGCGCCAGCGGAAGTGCCGCAGATGATTTCGAAGGGATTGCGTGCCGGCGGCCAGCCTGCCTCCCACAGTATTTGCGAGATCGCCTGCAGTACGCCGACCTGATAGGCAGCACGTGCACCACCACCTGTCAGTATCAGGCCGGTTTTCTTATGAATTCCCATTCAAAGAGATTAGCAGGGTCTGAGTAGTTTGGGGAGCCCCAGCCCTGCACTTAGAGTGACTTCGGCCGATTAAGTCACTAACTTAGTCACCTAATACGACACCTTCGCGGCGCGGATCGGCGCCGCCGAACCATTCGGCCTTGCCGTTGACCACACGCCGCTGTATGCCCTGCAGGCCGGAATTGAACTCGGACTCGCGGATCTGGTGGCCACGCGCCTTCAGCTGTTCGATCACTTCCGGCGCGATGCGGCCTTTTTCCAGTTCGGTCGGGCCGTTGCGGCTACCGAAATTGGGCAGGCTGATGGCCTGCTGCACATCGAGCTGCCAGTCCAGCGTCCCGACCAGCACCTTGGCCACATAGTTGATGATGGTGGCGCCACCGGGCGAGCCAGCTGCCAGCGCCAGCTCTTGCGTGCCCTTCCTGAACACCAGCGTAGGCGACATGGCGCTGCGCGGACGTTTGCCGGCCTGCACCCGGTTGGCGATAGGACCATCGGCATCGCGCGAATCGAAGGAGAAATCAGTCAGCTGGTTATTCAGCAGGAAACCATCCACCATCTGGCGCGCGCCGAAGGCATCTTCCACCGAAGTAGTCATGGACAGTGCGCCGCCGTAGGCATCTACCGCCACCAGATGGGAAGTCGATGGCTTGTCGATGGCACTATCAGCCCCCCATGCCAGCTTCAGCGTGTCCGGCACACCGTAGGCAGCGCGCCCCATGGAGCGCTCGCCGATCAGCGCCGCGCGCTGGGCCAGATAGGACTTGTCCACCAGCGCCGCCACGCCTTTACCGGGCAGCGGTACGAAATCAGGATCGGCAATGTAGTGGTCGCGGTCTGCATAGGCCAGCCGGCCCGCTTCGCTGAACAGGTGTATGCCTTGCGCCGTCAGCTGGCCATCCACTGGCTTGTGCGGAGCGATGTCTTTGATCTCCAGCACGCCCAGCATCTGGGCAATCGCCACCCCGCCCGACGATGGCGGCGGCGCACCGCACACCGTCCACTCTTTGTAGTCGGTGCACAGCGGCTGGCGCTCCAGCGCACGGTAGCCGGCAATATCGGCCACCGTCAGCTTGCCCGGATTGGTCGGATGGCCGGCTACCTTGGCCGCGATATCGCTGGCGATACGCCCCTGGTAGAAGGCATCGGCACCGCCTTCGGCAATTTCGCGCAACGTGCGCGCCAGTTCGGGATTTTTCAGCAGATAGCCAACCGGACGCGGTTTGTCCTGCTCATCGAAGAAATAGGCACGGGCCACGGGATCACGCGCCAGATAACGGTCCCATGACAGCAGCCCGTTCAGGCGCGGACTGACCTTGAAGCCGTCTTCGGCCAGCTTGATGGCCGGCGCAAACAGCGTTTTCCATGGCAGGCGGCCGTGCTCCTTGTGCGCCATTTCCAGCATGCGCAGCACGCCCGGCGCACCGACCGAACGGCCGCCGATCACACCCGTCTCGCGCGACACCGGCTTGCCGTCCGCATCCTGGAACAGATGTTCGTCTGCCGCAGCCGGCGCCGTTTCGCGGCCATCGTAGGACTGCACGCGCTTGCCGTCGCCATACAGCAGAAAAGCGCCGCCGCCTATGCCGGACGATTGCGGCTCCACCAGCGTCAGCACCAGCTGGGTAGCTATCGCTGCATCGATAGCGGCGCCGCCCTGTTTGAGCATCTGGTAGCCGGCCTCCGTCGCCAGCGGATTGGCCGCCGCCACCATGAACTTCTGCGCCGACTTGCCCGCCTTGGCCGCATAGCCGGTAGCGATTTCGGGCGCAGCTTCGTTGCTGCTGCGTTGGGCGTGGGCCGGTACTGGCAGCGCAAGCAGCAGTGGCAGGGACAGCGCCAGATGCGCGCTGAGCGACTTCAGACGAAACATAGACTCTCCAGAATAAAAAAGCGCGCAGCCTGCGCTGCGCGCCCGATCACTCTGGAATCCTACACCAAATTCTGCTTCCGGTCAGGCCGGTGTAGGCTTGCTTGCGGTGGCGGCTACTTACTTCGGCTGCATACGGATGGCGCCGTCCAGACGGATGGTCTCGCCATTGAGCATGGTGTTTTCGATGATGGCCTTGGCCAGCTGGGCGTATTCGTCCGGCTTGCCGAGGCGGGGTGGAAACGGCACCATGGCGCCCAGCGCCGTGCGCACTTCTTCCGGCATCCCCATCAGCATAGGCGTTTCGAAGATACCGGGAGCAATCGTCATCACGCGGATCGCATTGCGCGACAGGTCGCGAGCCATCGGCAGCGTCATGCCAGCTACAGCCGCTTTCGAGGCAGCATAGGCCGCCTGACCGATCTGGCCATCGAAGGCCGCCACCGAGGCGGTGTTGATAATCACGCCACGCTCGCCACTGTCCGTCGCCGCCGTTTTGCTCATGGCGTCAGCTGCCAGACGAGCCATGTTGAAGGTGCCGATCAAGTTGATGTTGACGGTGCGCTGGAACAGTTCCAGCGGATGGGGGCCGTCTTTACCTACGGTTTTCATGGCCGGTGCTACGCCGGCGCAGTTGATCAGGCCACGCAGCGTGCCCAGTGCAGTGGCCGCCGCCACGACGGCCTGACCGTCCGCTTCCGAGGTCACGTCGCATTTGACGAATACAGCGTTCAGTTCGCCGGCCAGCGCCTGCCCTGCTTCCGCCTGCACGTCCGCCAGCACTACTTTGCCGCCCTGCGCGACCAGCATGCGCGCCGTTGCGGCGCCCAGTCCCGAAGCGCCACCCGTCACGATGAATACATTGTCCTGAATTTGCATGTGTGTCCCTATCTGGTTTTTATTTGACGTTTACGTTAACGTCACCCGCGCATTGTAGCGAATTTTTCGGCCGGAACGGGGAAAACCTGCGTACGGTTTGCACTAGCACTGTATCCACACGCCGTTGTGGCTGCACACCTGCCCCTGCGGCGTGATGACCATGCCGGGTGCCGCATTATTCAGGCGCCCGCCCGCAGCGTCATTGCATCCACCTGCCGTGCAGTTATTCAGTGCGCGCGGCATGGACGGCGCGACAACCGGCGCCGGCATACCTATCGCAGGCGCAGCGGGTGCCAGCGCAGGCAGCATGGCCCTGTCACGGCTGAGCGGGGAAAGTACAGGCAAGGGAGTTGACGGTGCCAGCCGCGTATCGGGCAGCGGGTCTATTCTTTGCGGCACCGGACGGCGTGGCATGGGCACCCGTGCGGGTGCCGTACGGCAGGGTTGCACGGCCAGATGCTGGCCATCGGCGCTCAGGGTACAGACGGGCAGGCGCGCATAAGCTTCGCGTTCAGCCGTGCTGGAGCTGTCGACAGCACTGGCGGACTGCGCTTGCGCTATGCCACAGTACGCCATCAGCATCGCCGCCAGCAATACATGCGCGAGCCGCCGACTGATATGTATCTGCATAAGCATCCCCCTCCTCCGTCCCTGCTGTCAGCTTCATTATTGGCCAGCGCAGCGACAAAGGATAGGGTGCGTAACAATTACTAACGATAGAACTGCCGCTTACTTGGCAGGTGCTTCGGCTGCGGCAGGCCGTGCTGCAGTGCCTTCCGTCGGTGCTGCCATCTGTGGCGGCGGTGGGGCATCGGCACGCTGCATCATCGCCGCCGCTGGTGCGGCTACGGCCGCGACGGGCGCTGCCGGCGTCACGGCCAGCCAGCCCGAAGCCGGCAGCAAGGGCACCAGCAGCAGGGCCACGATGTTGATGATCTTGATCAGCGGATTCACGGCAGGACCGGCCGTATCCTTGTAGGGATCACCCACCGTATCGCCCGTCACAGCGGCCTTGTGCGCATCCGAACCTTTGCCGCCGAAGTGACCATCTTCGATGTACTTCTTGGCGTTGTCCCATGCGCCACCGCCCGTGGTCATGGAGATGGCCACGAACAGGCCGGTAATGATGGTACCCATCAGCATACCGCCCAGTGCCGCAGCACCGAGCAGCATGCCGACAACTATCGGCACCACCACGGGCAACAGCGAAGGGACGATCATTTCGCGGATCGCCGACGCGGTCAGCATATCCACTGCCTTGTCATACTCCGGTTTGCCCGTGCCATCCATGATGCCCTTGATGTCACGGAACTGGCGGCGCACTTCCACCACCACGGCACCGGCTGCACGGCCTACGGCTTCCATCGCCATGGCGCCGAACAGATACGGTATCAGCCCGCCGATCACCAGCCCCACGATCACCATAGGGTTGGACAGATCGAACGTGATGCTCTTGCCGGCCGATTCCAGCGCATGGGTGTAGTCGGCAAACAGCACCAGTGCAGCCAGACCGGCCGAGCCGATGGCATAGCCTTTGGTCACCGCCTTGGTGGTATTGCCCACGGCATCGAGCGGATCGGTAATCGCGCGCACGGATTCCGGCATGCCGGACATCTCGGCAATGCCACCTGCGTTATCCGTCACGGGACCATAAGCATCGAGCGCCACCACGATGCCGGCCATGGACAGCATGGACGTCGCCGCAATCGCCACGCCATACAACTGCCCCAGCTGGTAGGACACGAGGATGGCCGCACACACGGCCAGCACCGGATAGGCGGTCGACTTCATCGATACACCCAGACCGGCAATGATGTTGGTGCCATGGCCCGTGGTCGACGCTTCGGCGATGTGTTTGACGGGATGGAAATCCGTGCCCGTGTAGTACTCGGTGATGTAGACCATCAGCCCCGTCAGCACGATACCGACCACAGTGCAGCCCATCATTTTCATGCGCATGGCTTCATCCGGCCACACCTGCCAGGTAATCACGGCAAAGCCGATCAGCGACAGCCCGGCCGCCCACCACAGGCCCGTGTACAGGGCCGACATGATTTTCTTGCCCGGCTGGGCCTTGACCATGGCGCAGCCGATGATGGAAGCGATGATGGATACGGCGCCCAGCAGCAGCGGATACACGATGGCCGTGGTCGGCGCATTCACGATCAGCAGCGCACCGAGCAGCATGGTGGCGATCAGCGTCACCACATAGGTTTCGAACAGGTCGGCCGCCATACCGGCGCAGTCACCCACGTTATCGCCCACGTTATCGGCAATCACTGCCGGATTACGGGGATCATCTTCGGGGATGCCGGCTTCGACCTTGCCCACCAGATCCGCGCCCACATCGGCGCCCTTGGTGAAGATGCCGCCGCCCAGACGGGCGAAGATGGAAATCAGCGAAGCACCGAAGGCCAGACCGATGAGCGGTTTGATCAGATCATGCGGGCTCGCGTTAGCGCCCGCAGGGTTGGCCGTCAGATAGATATAGAACAGCACCACGCCCAGCAGGCCCAGCCCCACTACCAGCATGCCGGTAATGGCGCCGCCCTTGAAGGCGACATTCAGCGCTTCGTTCATACCCTTGGTCGCGGCCTGCGCCGTGCGCACATTGGCGCGCACCGAGACATTCATGCCGATAAAGCCGCAGGCACCGGATAGCACTGCGCCGATCAGGAAGCCGATGGCAGTGCGCAGATCGAGCAAGGCGCCGATCAGAACAAGCAGCACCACGCCGACGATGCCGATGGTGCGATACTGGCGCGCCAGATAGGCGGCCGCGCCCTCCTGTATAGCGAGAGCAATTTCCTGCATGCGCGGATTACCCGCGTCCTGTCGCAAAATCCAGCTACGCGACCATAAACCATAAACCACGGCGATCACGCCGCACGCCACTGCAAACCATAGACTAGCTGCCATAGTGTCCCCTTATTGTTATTGAACAAGTCTACAAACCACACTCAGAAAACTGACGCCGTCCGGGTAGGACGACGCAGCCAACTAACCTGCGTACTGCATCACTTCAAAACGGGAGAGCACCGAGCGCTAGCTTTTGCGGTCAGGCCGGTCTGCGCACCACCGGCGCAGACATAAAAAAAGCGGACACTCGGTCCGCTCTACTGTAACGCTTATTCCGTCAGCGCGGCAAATGCCGCGTCACGAATTTGTTCTACCGGACCCACACCGGAGATGCGGCGGTATTTCGGTGCGCCTGGCTGGCCGGTGCTGGACCAGTTGTTGTAGTAGCCCAGCAGCACTTCGGTCTGGTTGTGATACACGTCCAGACGCTTCTTCACGGTTTCCGCTTTGTCGTCGTCACGCTGAACCAGATCTTCGCCGGTCACATCGTCTTTGCCTTCGACTTTAGGTGGGTTGAACTTGATGTGGTACACGCGGCCCGAAGCCGGATGGCTGCGGCGGCCCGACATACGCTCGACGATGGATTCGTCCGGCACATCGATTTCCAGCACGTAGTCGATGGCCACGCCGCTGTCCTTCATGGCGTCAGCCTGGGCGATGGTACGCGGGAAGCCGTCGAACAGATAGCCGTTGGCGCAATCCGGTTCAGCCAGACGGTCTTTGACCAGACCGATGATGATGTCGTCCGACACCAGACCACCTGCGTCCATGACCTTTTTCGCAGCCAGACCCATTTCGGTGCCAGCTTTGATGGCCGCACGCAGCATATCGCCAGTGGAAATTTGCGGGATGTTGTATTTTTCTTTGATGAAATTAGCCTGAGTGCCCTTGCCGGCACCTGGTGCTCCTAAAAGAATAAGACGCATGAAAAATTCCTAAAACAGATATGGATATGGGTGATGTGGAAACAGTAGATCTGCTGCAAGTCTGACTATCGTACGCAACTTACCACAAAACCTCGTCTCTACGCCAATTTGTGACAGCTAAAACCGCTCTTATGGGGCGAATCCGGGGCGGGGAGAGATATTCCGTATGAATATCGCACCACCGTAAACAGTTATAACCGTTTGAACTGACGACTGCCTGACGCGGAGCGCCCGCTACAACAGCCGCCAGATGGACAGACTCTCAGTAGAACTGGCGTACCCGCGCCAGATCTTCCGGCGTATCGACACCGGCCGCAGGGGCGCTATCGGTCACGTGCACGGCAATCGGATAGCCATGCCACAGCACGCGCAGCTGCTCCAGCGCTTCGATAGATTCCAGTGGGGAAACATCAAGCGTCGGGTAGGCCTGCAGGAAATCGTTACGGTAGGCGTACAGGCCGATATGGCGCAGCGGCACATAACCGCCCGGCAGCGTGCTCTGGTCCTTGGCGAAGGCATCGCGGTGCCAAGGGATGGTGGCGCGCGAGAAGTACAGCGCCCGGCCCGCCTTATCCAGCACCACCTTCACCACATTGGGGTTGAAGGCATCGGCCGCATCATGCAGCGGATGGGCGCAGGTGGACATCGGCACATCGGCATTGATGCGGGCCGCAGCGGCCTGCAGCAGCGCCGGGTCGATCAGCGGTTCGTCGCCCTGCAGGTTGACCACTACCGCGTCGGCCGGCAGTGCCAGCGCACGTGCCACTTCAGCGATACGGTCCGTGCCGGACGGGTGATCGGCACGCGTCATGCACACTTCCACGCCATGCTGTTCGCAGGCAGCGCGGATATCGGCATGGTCGGTGGCGACGATGATGCGGCTGGCACCGGCCAGCGCAGCCCGTTCGGCCACGCGTACCACCATCGGTTTGCCGCCAAGGTCGGCCAGCGGTTTGTTCGGCAGCCGGGTCGAAGCCAGACGCGCCGGAATGATGACGATGAACGGTGCGGCCACCGCTTATTCCGCCTTATCCTGCAGGGTGCGGGCTTCGTCGGCCCACATGATGGGAATGCCATCACGGATAGGGAAAGCCAGACGGTCACCCTTGCAGATCATTTCCTGCGCCTTTTTATCGTACTCCAACGGGCCCTTGCAGACAGGGCAGACCAGGATATCAAGCAAACGAGCGTCCACGACATTTCTCCACGATTTGAGCGGCCAGCGCGGCATCGATGCGCGCCGAGACCGGGACAACCCACAAACGCGGATCATCTCTGAGTTCTTCAATTTGCGCACATTTTACTGCATCCTTCTCCGTCATCAAGATCAGATCGGCCTCCAGTGCTGCAAACGGACGGTCGAGAAAATCGTGATGGTCGGGCAGCGGCAGTTCCTGCACCTGCAGGCCGGCCGCTTTGAGCATGCCGAAAAAGCGCGCCGGATTGCCGATACCGGCCGCCGCCGCTATGCGCAATGCGGGGCGGGCGGCCAGTTCGGCCAGTGTGGTGCGCTGCTGGCGGTCGCATAGCTGTTCCGCATAATCACCGGCCAGCACCATCTGGTAGGTGGCCTCGGGCAGCCCGGTGCCAGGCTGGGCTTCGCCGTGGCTGGCGCCTACGCTGGCCAGCAGACCGGAGCTGAGCTGCGGCGCATTGATCACGGTCACATCGCGGCGCCGGCTGACCGGCTCGCGCAGCGGACCGGCCGGCAGCAGCCAGCCATTGCCGGCACCACGGCCATCGAACAGGATGATCTCGACATCACGCTGCAGCGCGTAATGCTGCAGGCCGTCGTCGGTCAGCAGGATATTGATCTCGGGGTGCAGTGCCAGCAGGGCCTGTCCCGTCGCAGCACGGTCGCGTCCCACCATCACGGGACAGGCGCAGCGCTGCCAGATCAGCAGTGGTTCGTCGCCCACCTGCGCCGCCGTGGCATGACCATCGACCAGCCGCGGTGCCGTGTCCTTGCTGCCGTGGCCACGCGAAATCACGCCGGGCCGCAAGCCCGCAGCCTGCAAGGCCTGCACCAGCCAGATCGTCAGCGGCGTCTTGCCGGTGCCGCCGATGAAGATATTCCCCACCACCACCACCGGCACGGGCAGACGGGTGGACTGCAGCACGCCGGCGCGGAATAGCGCGGCGCGCACGCCGCTCAGGGCACGGAACAGCAGCGAGACCGGCCACAGCGCACAGGCCAGCGGGCCGCGCCTGAGCCATGCACGCGTCAGCCGCGCTTCCAGCGCCGAGCCGGCTGGCGCAGGCACTGCCGCTGCGGACTGCGGACCGCCAGTGTGAGAAGAAGGAGAATTCACCGGCACCGACGCTTGCGCTTACTTAGCCGCACCGGTTTGCGCGGCAAACGTGAGCTTTTCGTAACCGGCCACGCGCGCCGCTTCCATCACGTTGATCACCATCTGATGCATGGCAAACTGGTCGGCATTGACGATCACCACCGGCGACTGGCCCGCCGCCCCGCCCTGCGCAGCGGCGTTCTTCATGGCCTGCGCCAGCCCTGCCACATCGCGGAACGAGATCGGCTGCTGGTTGATGGTGTAGTTGCCCTTGGCATCGACCGTCACATTGAGTTCGAACGGCTTCTCCGTGGCCTTTTGTGCGTCGGCCGTGGGCAGCGTAATCTGCAGTTCGGTGAACTTGCTGTAGGTGGTAGACACCATCAGGAAGATCAGGATCACCAGCAGCACATCGATGAAGGGAATCAGGTTGATTTCCGGATCCTCGCGACGCTGGCCTTTGCGGAAGTTCATGCGGCGTCCTTACTTGCGCTTGCTGTGGACGATGTCGACAAACTTCACCGCCTGCTGTTCCATCTCGAGGATGAAGCTATCGACCAGGGCACGGAAATGGCGGTAGAACACCAGTGCCGGCATGGCGATGGCCAGGCCGAAGCCGGTGTTATACAGCGCCACGGAAATGCCGTGCGCCAGCTGGGCCGGATTGGAGCCGGTGGCATTCTGCGCACCGAAAATCTCGATCATGCCGACCACCGTGCCGAACAGCCCCATCAGCGGCGCCAGCGTGGCGATGGTGCCCAGCGTGGTGAGGAAACGTTCCAGCGTGTGGGCCACACCGCTGCCCGCCTCTTCGATCGACTCTTTCATCACTTCGCGCGGCGAATCGATATTGCGCAGGGCGGCGGCAAATACTACGCCCAGCGGCGAATTCTGTTCCAGCTTCTCGATGATCTCCGGCGTGACCTTGCCGTTGCGGTAGACCAGCACCACATCGTCCAGCAGCTTCTTCGGCAGTATCTTGCTGCGGCGCAGATACATCAGCCGTTCAATGATGAGGGCCGTGGCAACAATCGAAGCGGTCAGCAATAACCAGATAGGCCAACCGGCCGCTTGTAAGATGGCGAGCAAAACAGACTCCTGAATAGATGAACACCCGAAGGCGCAATGTATCTTGTTGGGACGTACTCGGCAAGTGGCAGGCCAAGAGCGGTGAAAATGTGCTTATCCCCAAAACCGAGTTCTTCACATTTTCTGTGGACAATTGTGTGTGCAATACCGTACAGCCCATATTAAGCCATTGATTTATACGGGGAAAATTATCAAGCTCAAAAATAACGCAGCGCAGCAACGGTAGCTCCCCTGTGAACATGCAAAAGTTGTGCCCATATTCTGTTGATAAGATTGTGAGCAAGGCATGGGGTGGCCCGTTAACTCATTGATTTCAATCAATATAGTTCTCCTGCGCAAAATTCCAGCACGGGGGAAGCCAAGTGCCCATTCCATTATTAATGTGACACTTTTCTACCCCTGACGGGGACAACTGTGCAGTTCTGCACAAATTATGTGGATAAGATTGTGCGCAAGGCTGTACGTCACTGCTAAGTACATTGATTTATAAGGAAATTTATTTCAAGCTCAAAAAATAGGCAGCCGCAGACAGCCTAAAATCTGCGTACGTGCTGTGTACTTCTACACACTTTGTGTGGATAAGATTGTGCGCAACGGCCGATGTAATTAGGCAAGTGTTTGATTTGGAAGGAAATTACAAGCATGCATAAAAATAATGCAGAGACGACATCTGCGCAGTTCTGCACCGCATGTGGAGAAAATTCCTGCCGGAATCGTCAGCGCGGTGGATTTCTACACATTTTTTGTGGATAACTTTGTGCGCAACCACCCATGACTTTTGCAAAGCACTTGATTTATAAGGAGTTTTTACCGCTGCACAGGAATTTAGCAGGGTGATTTATCGTTTAAAATCAGTGCTATACATGCAATATTTAGGGCAATCTGTACCGTGTGACGGCTGTATGACGGCTTTCTAGCCATGTGGATAGCTATGCACAGCCACGAACGCGTTAAAATCCCGCACTAGCCGATTTTCCCCGTCCACCGGACACCCCTCGCTGTCGCCACTATGAATTCTGCCGATACTGCCGCCCCGCCCAGCGCTCCCGTCATCAGCGTGAGTGCCCTGAACCAGGCCGTGGCCCGATTGCTGGAACGCTCTTTCCCGCTGACCTGGATCAGCGGCGAAGTTTCCAACTTCACCCGCGCCAGCTCGGGCCACTGGTATTTCACCCTCAAGGATGATGCGGCGCAGGTGCGCGCCGTAATGTTCCGTGGCCGCGCCCAGTACGCCAGTTTCATCCCGCGCGAGGGCGACAAGGTGGAAGTGCGCGCCCTGGTCACGCTATACGGTGCGCGCGGCGATTACCAGATCAACGTGGAAGCCATCCGCCGCGCCGGCGTGGGCTCGCTGTTCGAAGCCTTTCTGCGCCTGAAGGAAAAGCTGGAAGCGGCCGGCCTGTTCCACCCCGAACGCAAGCGCCCGCTGCCGCTGTTCCCGCGCACGGTGGGCATCGTCACCAGCCCGCAGGCGGCGGCCCTGCGCGATGTGCTGACGGCGCTGCAGCGGCGCGCGCCCCATGTCAACGTGGTGCTCTACCCTACTCCCGTGCAGGGTCAGGGCGCAGGCGAGAAAATCGCTGCCGCCATCGATACGGCCTCGCTGCGCAATGACTGCGATGTACTGATCGTCTGCCGTGGCGGCGGCAGCATCGAAGACCTGTGGGCTTTCAATGATGAAGATGTGGCGTATGCCGTCGCCAACTGCCGCATGCCGGTAATCTCCGGCGTGGGCCACGAAACCGACTTCACCATCTGCGACTTTGCCGCCGACCTGCGCGCTGCCACGCCCACCGCAGCGGCCGAACTGGCCGTGACGCCGCGCGCCGACTGGGTGGCAGAATTGCGCGCACATGTGATCGATCTGCGCCGCGCCATGCGCCGTACGGGCAGCGAAGCGGCGCAGACGCTGGATAACTACAGCCACCGCCTGCTCAGCCCTGCCGCCCAGATCCGCCAGCAGCGCCTGAAACTGCAGGCGCTGGCCAGCACGCTGACCCATGCCAACCGTGCACCGCTGGCACAGGCGCGCTACCAGATGCAGCGACTGCGAGACCGGCTAGCGGCGCTCAAGCCCGATGTAAGGGCACAGCGCACGGGGCTCGCCCATCTGCAGTACCGCGCCACGCTGGCGCTGGGCACACAACTGAGCCAGCGGCGTGAAGCGCTGGCCGCATGGTCGTCGCAGCTCGCGCTCTTGAATCCGCAGCGCACACTGGAACGCGGCTATGCCATCGTCAGCGATGCGCAGGGCAGCATCGTGCGCGATCCGGCCCAGCTCACGGCGCCCAGCACGATTACACTGCGCGTCGCTGGCGGCAGCGCGCAGGTAGGCGTGGCATCGGTACAGCCGCTGGAATAGGGCGCACCGCATCAGGCGCGCCGCATCAGGCGCAGCGCAAGCAGGCAAGTAGCTCAGGTTGCCGACAGCATGGCCGACATGCCGATCAGGGTAGGATATTTTTCCGTGATCACCAGCGTAGGAATGTGCGCCAGATAGTCGGAGAAGCGCCCCTTCTGTTCGAAGCGGGCGCGGAAGCCGGAACGTTCGAAGAACGCCAGCATGGGCGGCACCACGCGGCCGCCGATATAGATGCCGCCTTTGGCGCCCAGCGTCAGCGCCACATTGCCGGCCACCGTACCCAGCATTTCGCAGAATGCCAGCAGGGTCTCTTCACAGACGGGACAGGTGCGCGCCAGACCACGCTCGGTAATCTGCACGGCATCCAGATCCTGCGCCGTGATGCGGGCCCGCTCGGCCAGCGCACGGTACACCAGCGCCAGCCCCAGTCCCGACACCAGCCGTTCGCTCGACACGTGTTCGTGGTAGCGCCGCGCATAACGCAGGATGTCGATTTCGCGCTCGTTCATGGGAGCAAAAGTACTGTGCCCGCCTTCGCTGTCGATGGCGATCCAGCGCTCGCCGGCCGGCACCAGCCCCGACACACCTAGCCCGGCATCGGCGCCCACCAGTCCTATCATGGCGCCCTCGCGCGCCACACCGCCGCCAATCTGGTGACGGTGCGCCGCATCGAGATAGGGCAAGGCACTGGCCAGCGCCTTGAAATCGTTCACCACCACCAGCGACTTCAGGCTGAACTGCGAGCACACGGCTTCGATGGAAAACGACCAGTGGTGATTGGTCATGGTGACCCAGTCGCCGTCGATGGGATTGGCGATGGCGATGCCGGCATAGCGGGCCTGATAACCGCCAGCCGCCACCGTGGCCGGCTGCGACAGATAGGCCACCAGTGCCGCCCCCAGCGTGGGGTAATCGGCGCAATCCGTCTCCCACACGGCGACGATGCAGTTGGGCGCCGTCTCCAGCCCGAAACTGGCGCGCCTGCCGCCTACATCCGCCAGCAGGCGGGGGCCATTCGAGAGGTGGATATGTGCGACGGTCTCCATGCTGCTTCCTGTTCTATTTCTGCGGGTACGCTGTGGGGTCAGCTGTTCGCGATTATATGCCAGCACGTGCGTGAAAACGATTTCAAACCGCATTTTACCCACAAAACCATAGCATTTTGCCAGTCCGGGCGGCACAGCATGGACAATTGCCAGTTAGCTCAGCGATTTATGGTAATCTTGCGGCGAAAAGGTTTTCACAAACCGTACTTCCCCATTTCCAGCAGCAGGACATCCCTTGGCAGACAATACGCGACACTCCGGCCCTTCGACTCTGATGGATGTTGCCCGTCTGGCGGGCGTCTCGCCCAGCACCGTTTCCCGCATCCTCAACGGCACGGCCCGGGTCTCCGACGACAAGCGCGATGCCGTACTGGCGGCCATCGACAAAGTGAAGTTCGCGCCCAACCAGATGGCGCAGGGCCTGAAAAAAGGCCGCTCCATGACCATAGGCATTGTGGTGCAGGATATTTCCTCGCCCTTCTTCGATGAAACCCTGCGCGGCGTCGATGATGGCCTGAAAAACACCGGCTATGCTTCGGTGATCGTCAGCGGCCACTGGGATGCCGAGGAAGAAGCCGACCGTATCCGTTTGCTGCTGGCACGCAAGGTCGACGGCATCATCCTGCTGTCGGGCCGCATGTCGGACCAGACGGTGCTGAACTTCTCCGCCCAGCGCCCCATCGTTTCTACGGGACGGGCGCTGCACACGGCCAGCGCGCTGGGCTTCAAGCTCGATAACGAGGCAGGCGCCTATCTGGCCGTACACCATCTGATCGAGCTGGGCCACCGGCGCATTGCCTTCATCACGGGTCCGGCCAACAATATCGATGCCGGCGAGCGTCTGGCCGGCTACACCCGCGCCCTCAGGGAAGCCGGCATCGCGCTCGACGACAAGCTGATCGTGGAAGGCGATTACCACGAATCGAGCGGCATGCTGGCCATGAACCAGCTGTTCGACACCCACCAGCAGTTCACGGCCGTCTTCGCCGCCAACGACCTGACGGCTTATGGCGCGCGGCTGGCGCTGTACCGCAAAGGCATACGCGTGCCGGACGATATCTCGCTGGTCGGCTTCGATGACCTGCCCGGCTCTTCCTACACCACCCCGCCCCTGACCACGGTGCGCCAGCCCCTGTACGACATCGGCCGCATCGCCACCCAGGCGCTGATGCGCATCATTAACGGCGAACCGGCACGGGGCGAAGTGCCGCCGCTGGAACTGGTGGTGCGCGAAACCACGCGGCGCGTACGCTAGCATTTCAGGTTTAGCCACACGGAATTGAAGGCTTTCCTGCAGCGAAAGCGCTTCCGCTTTACAATGCTGGACGTTTCGACAAAAATCACTCCGGTTTTTAACAGCAACTAGCAGCAACAGTCAGCAAACAGTTAGCAACTAACAGCAACCATTAAAGGAATAACAATGGAACATACTCTGCCACCTCTGCCCTATGCCATCGACGCTCTGGCGCCGCACATCTCGCAAGAAACGCTGGAATACCACTACGGTAAACACCATCAAACGTATGTGACCAACCTGAACAACCTGATCAAAGGTACCGAGTTCGAGAACCTGTCGCTGGAAGAAATCGTCAAAAAATCGTCGGGCGGCGTGTTCAACAACGCAGCTCAGGTGTGGAACCACACCTTCTACTGGAACGGCCTGACCCCGAACGGCAAAGGCGCACCAGAAGGCACGCTGGCTGACGCCATCAACGCCAAATGGGGTTCGTTCGACAAGTTCAAGGAAGAGTTCACCAAGTCCTGCGTAGGCAACTTCGGTTCGAGCTGGACCTGGCTGGTGAAAAAAGCCGACGGTACGCTGGACATCGTCAACACCTCCAACGCTGCAACCCCGCTGACCACCGATGCCAAAGCACTGCTGACCTGCGACCTGTGGGAACACGCTTACTACATCGACTACCGCAACGTCCGTCCTAAATATGTTGAGACCTTCTTCAAGCTGGCCAACTGGGACTTCGCTGCTGCCAACTTCGCCTGATCGTCGATCACGCAACAGCAAAAAGGGAGCCACGCGCTCCCTTTTTTTATGCCTGCAATATGCGGCTGCCCCGCTAGCCGCCAGCCCCTAGACGTAAGGCGTGCCGGCCAGCGCCGCCTGCACCGCCGCATGGCCCTGCTCTACCCGCGCCAGAAACAGCGCCTGCGCCTGCGCTTCATCAGCACTGATACGGTAGCGCTGATGCGCCTGCAAATAGGCCGTACTCCAGCAAGCCAGCAACAGGCTGGCCGCCAGCTCGGCATCGGCATCAGGCGCCGCCCGCCCCGCGCTGTGCGCCAGTGCCTGCGCCAGTGCCGCTTCCAGTTCCCCCCGTATCGCCCGCGCTCTGGCCTTGAGCGCTTCGCTGGCGCCCACGGCAACCACAAAACTGGCACTGCGGGCCGAGAAAGCCAGCGCCGGATGCTGTTCCTGCACCAGCTGGTGCGCCAGCCGGCGCAGCGCTTCCAGCGGCGCTACCTGCGGCGGCTTCGCAGCCAAGGCGGCCAGCAGCAGCTCGCGCCCTTCCGCATCGCGGTCGAAGAACATGTCCTCCTTGCGCTGGAAGTGATTAAACACCGTCATGCGCCCCACATCGGCCGCTTCGGCGATGTCATCCACCGTCACCTGATCGAAGCCCCGTTCGATGAACAGGCGGGTGGCGGCATCGGAAATGGCCTGACGGGTGGCTTGGCGTTTGCGCGATCGGCGGTCGGGAGCGGTTGACATGGCGAGATTATACTGGATACAATTTATGTACTGAGTACATTTTCATACTCAGCACACATAAATTCACCATGCCTACCTCTCTCTACATCATCTATGCCACGCTGGCGCTAGACGCCGTCGGCCTCGGGCTAATCTTCCCCATCCTGCCCCGCCTCTTGGAGCAGGTCAGCCAGCAGGGCGAAGTGGCGCCCTATCTGGGCAGCATGACTGCGCTATACGCCGTCATGCAGTTTGTCTTCGCACCCGTGCTGGGCGCCCTCAGCGACCGCATAGGGCGCCGCCCCGTGCTGCTGCTGTCGCTGGCCGGCGCCATCATCAACTACCTGCTGATGGCCTGCGCACCGCAGCTATGGATGCTGTTTCTGGGCCGCGCCATTGCCGGCCTGAGCAGCGCGAACATGTCCGTCGCCACCGCCTACATCAGCGACATTTCCACGGTCGGGCAGCGCGCCGCCCGCTTTGGTCTATGCAACGCCATGTTCGGCGCCGGCTTTATCATCGGCCCCGTACTGGGCGGCCTGCTGGGCGAACACTGGGTGCGGCTGCCCTTCATCGCCGCGGCCGCCCTGAACGGCGCCAATCTGCTGCTGGCGCTCTGCGCTCTGCCCGAAACCCGCACGCCCGGTACCGAGCCGCTGCAACTACACCAGTTCAATCCCCTGTTGCCGCTGCGCTGGGTGCTGGGGCAGCCGCAGCTAGTGCCGGTCACGCTGGTGTTTTTCGCCTTCAGCGCGGCCGGCGAAGCCTATGGCACCTGCTGGGCCCTGTGGGGGCAGGATGCCTTCCACTGGGATGCGCTGCGCATCGGCATGTCGCTCGGTGCTTTCGGCGTCTGCCAGACACTGGCGCAGGCACTGCTGCCCGGCCGCGCCACCCGCCTGCTCGGCGAGCGGCGCGCCATTCTGGCCGGCCTGCTGGGCGCCTGCAGCGCGCTGGCCGTCATGGCCATGGCCAGACAGGACTGGCAGGTATTTGCCGTCATGCCCCTGTTCGCGCTGGCCGGCATAGGCGCACCCGCGCTGCAGGCACTGGCCAGCCGCCTCGTCGCGCCCGAACAGCAAGGCGAATTCCAGGGCGTGCTGGCCGCCGCCGTCAGTCTGGCCTCGATCCTTGCGCCGCTGGGTTTCTCGGCCATCTACATGGCAGTGCGCGCGCACTGGCCCGGCGCCATCTGGCTTTCCGTACTGGCCCTCAATCTGGCCATCATGCCGCTGGTACTGCGCCTGCGCTTCGGCGCACCTGCGGCCTGAGCCCGTGCTCGCTCCTGCCAGCCACAAGAAAAGCTATCGCTGCGATAGAAAACAATTACTTTACAAATGTACTATTCATCTATATAGTTTACTCATCCCAACCCGCTAGGAGCATCAAGATGAGCACCATGAGCAAACAGTTGTTGAGCGCCGCCGCTACCGCCGCATTCGCTATCGCCGCTACGGCCACCACCATTACCAGCGCCTTCGCCCAGACCAGCGCACCAGCCGGCAAAACTGCCACTACCGCCGCAGCCGCAGCCGCCACCACGGCCGCCGCACCAGCCGCCGTTACGGGCGCAGCACTGGCCACCAGCACCCAGCCGGCAGCGCTGACGCGCGAGCAGGTGCAGGCCGCCTATCTGGAAGCGCGCAAAAATGGCACGCTGATCGAGACCGAAGTGGACCTCGACGTGGCCCAGACCCGCAAGCACTACGCGAAATAAGCCGGTTTGCCGTCCAGACCACCCGCCTGCATCGACTCTGACCGTCATCAGCTCGCCGCCACCAGCATGAACCGCCAGCGCCTCTCTGCCCTTCTGCCAGCCACCATCAGCGCCAGCCTGCTCGGCCTGCTGGTGCTGCTGGCCGGGTGCGCCCCGATGGAAGCGGTGCGCACGCAGGCGCAGCCTGTCAGCGCTGCAGCGCTGGATACAGGCAAGGCGATCCGCGCCGCCCGCGCCGACGCCGAATGGCCGACCGAGCACTGGTGGGAGGCGCTGCACGACAGCCAGCTGAATCGCCTGGTCGGCAACGCACTGGAACAGCAGCCGACACTGAAGATAGCGCAGGCGCGCGTGCGCCAGGCCGAAGCACTGGCCGGCATCACCCGCGCTGCCACCCTGCCGCGCGTAGATGCCAGTGCCAGCGCCGACCGCGAACGCTACTCGGCCAATAGCACGGTACCGCCCCCGCTGGCTGGCAACTATGCGTGGAAAGCTAGCGCCGCCGTCACGGCCAGCTACGACCTCGATCTGTGGGGCCGTAACCGGCTGGCACTCAGCGCGGCACTCGATGAGGTGCAGATCGCCTCGGCCGAAGCCCAGCTGGCGCGTCTGACGCTGGCGTCTAGCATCGTGCGCAACTACGTCCAGCTGTCGCTGCAATACACGCTGCACGATAGTGCGCAACAGAGTCTGGCGCAGCGTCAGCGTCTGCTCGATATCAGCCGCCAGCGTCACCAGGCCGGTCTGGCCAGCGAGCTCGATGTGCGCAGCATGGAAACCACGCTGGCGGCAGGACGGCGCGAACTGGAACAGATAGAAGAATCCATGGCCCTGCTGCGCAACCAGCTGGCCGCCCTTTCTGGCAAAGGTCCGGGCGACGGTGACACGATCGCCCGGCCAGTCCTGGCACTCGCCACCGGCCATGAAGGCGCGCTGCCGCCGCAGCTTCCGGCCGAACTACTGGGCCACCGGCCCGACATCGTGGCGCAGCGCTGGCGTATCGAAGCGGCCAGCGCGCGCATCGGCGTGGCACAGGCGGCGTTCTACCCCAACATCAACCTGAGTGCCTACGCTGGCGTGCAGTCTCTGGGCTTTAGCCATCTGCTGGACGGGCATTCGGTCATGGCCGGCGTCACACCGGCCATCAGCCTGCCCCTGTTCGAAGCTGGCCGCCTGCGCAGCCAGTTGCAGGAACAGGGCGCGCTCTACGATGGTGCAGTGGAACAGTACAACGCCAGCATCGTGCAGGCACTAACGGAAGTGGCCAATGCGCTGGTGCGCATCAATTCGGTGCACGAGCAGCAGGCGCTGGCCAGCCAGGCAGTGAACGTCGCCAAACGCCAGCAGCAACTGGCCGAACAGGCTTACCGTGCCGGCCTGAGTGACGCGCAAACCGCCATCAGCGCGCAGCTGACGGTGCTCAATGAGCAGCAGCAGCAGGCAGTCGTGGCAAGCAAACAACTAGAGAACTACACATTGTTGATGACGGCACTAGGTGGCGGCATAAAACTGGAATTGCCATGAAACTAAAATAGTACAATCGGGACTTCTATAAGATAGCAGAGGAGTAGGCAATGAGTAGTTTTGCAGCGACCACAAAGCGCTTAAAAAACATCCATGCCCGCATGCCGGAATTCCCGGAAGACCTGATGCGCGTACTGCGCATGACCTACCACATCCAGAAACGGATGAAGGACCTGAGTAACGCGGCACTGCGCAAATATGATCTGGTGGACGCCAGCTATATGGTGCTGGCCGTGCTGTACGGTTCCGAGGATGAAACCTCCACCGCTTCCACGCTGGGCGAAGCCTGCATGGAAAAACCGGCCAACCTCACCCGCGTCTGCAACGATCTGGAAGCACAGGGCCTGATCACCCGCGGCAACCGTCCCGGCGACCGGCGCTGCGTGATGATCAAACTGACGGACACAGGCCGCGCACTGGTGGAAAAAGTGCTGCCCGAAGTGTATGGCACTACCACCCGCGCCTACGACGGCTACAGCCCCGTGGAACTTAAACTACTTGAAGACCTGCTGCGCCGGCAGCTGAATAATCTGGAAGCGCTGACCTAGCGCACACGCAAACACATGAACCCTGCCCCCGCCGCTGCCCATCAGAACACCAGAACAGCAGAACCGCGCGGGGCAGCGGCCCGGCTGGCGGCATGGTGCGCGGCCGAAAGCCGCAACTGGTTCAACAGCGAAGGCGAACGCTGGATCTTCGTCGCCCGCACCCTGCTCGCTTCCTACTGCGCGCTGTGGCTGGCGTTCCGGCTCGGACTCGACGCCCCCTACTCGGCACTGGCCACCAGCGTTATCCTCGCGCTGCCGAATAGCGGCATGGTGCTGGAAAAAGCCTTCTACCGTTTTCTCGGCACACTGGTCGGCTGTACGGCGGCCCTGCTGCTGGTAGCCCTGCAGCCGCAATCCCCCATCCTGCTGTATCTGGGCGTGGCACTGTGGATAGCGCTGTGCACCAGCGGCGCCGCCATGCACCGCAACCAGCAGTCCTACAGCTTTGTACTGGCCGGCTATACCGCCTGCATGATCGTGGTGCCGGCCATCGATGCGCCCGAACATGTGTTCAATCTGGCCGTCACGCGCGTGACCGAAGTCGGGCTGGGCATCATCTGCGCCGCCGTCATCCACGATGTGGTGTTCCCGCGCCGCCATGCGCGCAATGTAATGCGCACCGTGCAGAACCGCTACACCAGCTTCATCACCTTCTGCACGCAGGTGCTGGAACAGCGCCTCACGCCGGCCGAAACCGAGCTGGCCCACCTCAAGTTCGCTGCCGATATCGCCGCGCTGGAATCGGGCCGCGCTGCCGCCTTCTTCGAGGCTGGCGATGGCCGCGCGCGCACGCGCCAGCTGCATGCCTTCAATGCCGCCTTCATGACCGTGCTGACCACCTTCTACACCCTGCACCGGCTGATTCACCGCCTGCACGGCGCCGCACCCGAACACGCGCAGAGCATACTGGCACTGGTGCAGCCTATCCACAGCCATCTGGCCAGCGCCATGTCGCAAGATCTGACGCCGGCGCGCATGACCGCCATGCGCACGCAGCTGGCCAGCGACATCGCCACCGCACGCTACCAGTTAAACCAGCTATCGGCGCACAGTCCCATCGCACGCGCCCAGCAGATCGACTTCGATACCACCATCGAACTGCTGGAGCGCTATGTGCGCGACCTCGGCGACTTCATCGCCGTCTACCACGGGCTGACGCAGGAGAAGCGCCAGCAGGTCAGCGATCCCGGAGCCTACACGCCGAAAACTCCGCCCGCCATCGTGCTGGCCAGCGGCGTGCGCGCCGCCAGCACCCTGCTGGTAACTGTGGCAGCGTGGTACTGGCTGGCCTGGCCGCAGCTGGGCAATGCCATCGTCATCGCCACCATCTTCTGCGCACTGGCCTCGTCCTCGCCGCGCCCCACGGCCATGATCAGGCAGGTGCTGATCGGCTTCGGCATCGCCGCCCCGCTGGCCTTCGTCACGGAATTCTTCCTGCTGGCACGCGCCAACGATTTTGTCACGCTGGTGCTGGCCACCATGCCGGTGCTGGCACTGGGCGCCTATCTGCTCAGCGGCGCACGCTGGGCCGGTGCCGGCATAGGCATCTGCATGTTCTGCGCCACCCTGCTGATACCGGCCAACCTGATGCACTACGATATGGAGAATTTCATCAACAGCGAACTGGCACTGCTGCTGGGCGTGGTGGTGGCCTACCTGATGTTCAGCGTAGTGCTGCCCGAGCACACCATGGGCCAGCGCGACCATGTGGCAGCCGCACTGTGGCGCGAAGCCTCGCGCGCCTGCAAGGCCCCCATGTTCCGCCTCAAGCGCCGCTACGACAACCGCGTACGCGACCTGCTCAGCCAGTTGAATGCCGCTGCCGGTCCGGCCCCCGGCGCAGAAGTACGCGCCATCGTCAGTCAGGGGCTCACCCTGCTGGAGCTGGGCCACGCCATTATCGACCTGCGCTTATATATTGCGCAGGCGCCGGCAGGTGCTGCCCGCACGGCACTGCAAACACTGGTCAGCCAGCTGGCGCGCTACCTGCAGGCGCCCGACCACGCGGCCGCTGCTGCCACGCTGCAGGTCACGCTGGCCACCGGCACGGCCGTGCGTACCGAACTGGCCGCCGCGCCGCCAGACCAGCAGCTGGCATTGCAGGCCACCCTGCCCGATTTACATGCCATCTACACTTCACTGCAAGATCAGCTCAGCACAGGAGAAACCCGCCATGCCCCGTGAAATCGATCTGTTCGGCGTCCTGATACCGGGCGTACTGCCGGTCTTCCTGCTCAGCATGGTGCTACAGGGCGTGCTCGATCACGCCCTCAGCCATCTGGGCGCCTACCGCCATAGCTGGCATCCGGCGCTGGCGCGGCTTTGCCTGTTCGTCTGCATCTTCAGCGCCCTGCTGATCACCCTTTACCAGTAACCAGCCACCTCCCTGCCCCCGAGAGTACAACGTGAACGCTACAAGAATCTTCCGCTATTTTCTGACTTTGCTGCTGCTGGGCGCTGCCCTGTGGATGGGCCATGCCGCATGGGACCACTACATGGCCTCCGCCTGGACGCGCGACGGCCGTATCAAGGCCGATGTCGTCACCATCAGCGCCGACGTGGCCGGCACCGTGACGCAAGTGCTGGTGCATGACAACCAGCTGGTGCAGAAGGGCGACATCCTGTTCACCGTCGATCAGGCGCGCTACCGCAATGCCGTCACACAGGCGCAAGCCCTGCAGGCGGCGCAGCAGGTGGAACGGGGCCGGCGCAGCAAGGAAGCCAGCCGGCGTGCAGCGCTGGATAGCGCCATCATCTCGGCGGAAAGCCGCGAAACGGCGGCCTACGCTGCCGATACGGCCGGCGCCCAGTATCAGGCTGCACTGGCGGCGCGCACGCTGGCCGAGCTGAATCTGGAGCGCACCGTGGTGCGCGCGCCTGTTACGGGCTATGTCACCAATCTGAATGTGCATGCAGGCGACTTCGCCGCAGTGGGCGCTGCCAAGCTGGCGCTGATCGACGCCGCTTCGTACTACGTGGTGGGATATTTTGAAGAGACCAAGCTGCCGCTGCTGAAAACGGGCGACACGGTAGAAGTTCAGCTGATGAGTGGCGCTGCCGCGCTACACGGCCATATCGCCAGCATCGCCCATGGCATTACCGACCGCGATGCCAGCACGGGTCGCGAGCTGCTGGCGGACGTCAATCCTACCTTTAACTGGGTCCGGCTGGCACAGCGCGTGCCAGTGCGCATCGCGCTTGATCCGTTGCCGCAGGGGCTAGAACTGGTGGCTGGTACCACCTGTACGGTCATCATCCGCACTGCAGCGCAGCCGGAACCAAGGGCAGCAAAACGGCCGCAGGCCTGAACGGCCGGCTTATTTCTCGGGACTGAGGTGGGTCAGCGCGTAGCTCACGTGCTGCCACCAGTGCTCGCGCGACTGTACGGTGCGCAGGCACTTCTTGTCGATTTCGCCTTTGAAGACAGGGTCGGCGCACTGCTTGGTCGCCAGCGCATTGCGCTGGTTTTCCGCATTGCTTAGCGCCAGCGTGAGCCAGACCACCAGCGCCAGCGCCAATGCAGCCAGACTCCACGCCAGATGGTTGATATACGCCCATTCGAACAGGTTTTCGATGATAGGTGAAGATTCTTTATAGATCTTCATCACCTGCCCTTCGACGGCTTTCTGTTCGTCGCTAATCTCTTTCATACTGACCCCGTCTGGCGTTGCGCTGCTTTTACGCAGATGATTACTCGGTAACTGCTGGCTTACTTCTTGGCCGCGCGCTCTTGCAGCGACTTGGCGATCAGGCTGTCGGCCACGGCAAACATGGCAGCGTGTGCAGCCGGTACCGAAGTCAGGCCATGGCCTGCCACGGCTGGCGAGGTGGTGTAATGACCGTCGATCACGATGGCTGGTACGCTATCGAGCTTATACAGGTTAGCCATTTGCACGCCGCGCTTCATGCGGGTTTGAACGCCAAACGAGTTAAAAGTTTCCAGATATTTGGCTTTGTCTATGCCGTTTTTCACCACGAAGTCCAGCACCAGCTGGTCCGTGTTCAGGCGGTTGCGCTCCACGTGAATCGCGCGGAACAGCTTTTCGTGCATGCCGTTACCCAGTGCGTTCATCGCTTCCAGCGTGTAGAAGGCCTTGGCCTGTGCATCTTCACCGAGGTGCATGCGGCGGAACACGATCTTGTCGCCCTGCTTCTTCACCCAGTCGGCCAGCGGCACATCCAGCGCGTTGCAGTGCGGGCAGTGGTACATGAACACTTCCAGCACTTCGACTTTCTTGCCCGTGTCCGGGCGGCTAGGCGCGTTGACGGTATTAAAATCCAGACCGTCTTTGAAATCGGCGGCATAGGCGCCGCTGGCAGCGGCCATGAAGGCGGCAGTGGCTAACAGGGGGCGCAGAAAGCTCAGGAAACGCATAGTAGTCCTTGTTCAAGATAGGTGGCAAACGCGGGCAGATTACCACCTTTTTCCCTGCCCGCAAATTAACCGAAAATTAAGGCTTGCCGGCGGGACGGTGCTGGCGTGCCGTTTCCAGCTTTTCGCACAGCACGGCAATGCCGTCGGCGATGCGCGGCGTGGCCCGCACCAGTAGCTCGCTATCGAGCATGAACAGGTTGCCCCGCTTGACGGCCTCCATGGCCGTGACCTTGCGCCAGATCTGGATGCCGGATTCGGTATCATGGCGCTGGCCGCCGATGATGGCTTCCGGATTGGCCTTCAGCACCGCTTCGCTGCTCACATTCGGCGCCGGCACGCGTTCATCGGCAAACACATTCTGGCCACCGCACACGCGCATGGCGTCGCTGGCGATATGCTCGCCATTCAGGGTATAGATGGGCTTTTCCCAGATCTGGTAGAACACCCGCACTACCGGGCGGCCTGCATAGCGGGCGTTCAACGCGGCGATTTTCTGCCGGTAGTCCTGCGCGGCCGCCTGCGCCACAGCGTCGGTGCCCATCAGCTGGCCCAGACGGGTCAGACTGGTGGCGACCTGCTCCAGTTTCTTCGGTTCGCTGTAGAACACCGGCACGCCGAGGCTCTTCAGCTGTTCGATCTGGCGTGCCGTGTTCCCGCTCTGCCACACCACCAGCAGATCGGGCCGCAGCGCCAGCACCCGCTCCAGATCGATCTGTGCATCGCTACCGATCAGGGGCAGGCGCTTGGCCGCTTCCGGATAGTCGCTGAAGTTCATCGCGCCCACCACCCGCTCGCCCCCGCCTGCAGCGAACAGCAGCTCGGTGATGTGCGGCGCCATGGCGATCACCCGCTGCGCCGGCTTGGCCAGCGTCACGCTATTGCCGGCATCGTCACGTACCGTGATGGCCGCCTGCGCGGCACCGGCGGCCATCATGCCGGCACTGGCGCCCAGCAGCGCCAGCTTGCGGAGGTAAGGGAGGTAGGCGTAGGTCTTCATGGGCTAGCTCAGAAGGTGTAACGCGCAGACAGCTTGAATTGACGGCCATCAGCCGGATAGATCGCACCGTTGCAGTCGAAGGCCTGCGAGTAGTAGTGCTTGTCCGTCAGGTTCAAACCCTGCACTGCCACTTCCCACTGGCCGTACGTGCGTGCATAGCGGGCATCGAACGTGGTGTAGCTCGGAATGCGTGCGTTACACTGGTTGGTGAAGTCGTTACCAAAGCGCTGGCTATCGACCCACTGGGCGCCCAGATCAGCCGTCTGGCCGCTGACTGGCGTCCAGCTAATACGTGCACTCAGCGTGTTCTTTGGCACCAGTACCATCTGCTTGCCGTTGTTATTGCCTTCGGTGAAGCTGGCATCCACGTGCTGGTAGTGGCCGTTCAGCGTCCAGTCGGCGTTGATGCGCTGTTCTGCATCGAGCTCGAAGCCCTGACGGCGGGTCGGCGCCAGATTGACATTGGCGTAGACCGACTGGTCGTAGAAGATCTCGTTGACCAGCTGGTGACGGAACACGCGCGCCGTCAGTTTCTGCAGCGCGCTGGCGTAACTGGCACCCAGTTCAAGATCGTGCGACTGCTGCGCTTCCAGCGGCTGATTTTTCTTCTGCGGGTAAGCATTTTCGTCCGAGGTAGCCAGACGGTAGCTCTGGCCAGCCTTGCCGAATACCGTGGTATGCGCCAGCGGCATATAGCTGGCCTGCAGTTCCCATGCATTCACCGCCTGCACCGCGCTGTAGGCCTTACTGCCATAGCCGAACGGATCGCGGAAGTTCTTGTCGAACAGTTCGCGCCGCACACCTGCCGAAATACGGCCCTGATGGGCTGCATCGAAGCGCAGTTCATCGCGCAGATAGATGGCCTTGGAGTGCTGGTTGGCGTCAGCCGAATAGCTGCTCGTGGCCACCCGGGTCCAGTACATCAGATCGACGCCGGCTACCGTCTCGTTGAGCAGACCAGCCACATTGCCCAGATGGCGCACACGCGGCGAGAACTGGGTCTGCTTGCTGTCGTACTCCATCACATACAGGGATGGGCTGTAGTAAGTGCCCTTGCTGTGCTTCTTACGGTAGGACAGATCAGCCGCCACGTCATAGGCGCCAAAATGGCGCTGGCCGAAGACAGTCAGGCGGTCGCTATCGAGGCTGGCGGCGTCGTTGGGCGTACTGGCCTGACGCGGATTGCTGGCGAACTGCTGGGCCGTCAGCGAACCGGGCAAGCCCATGTCCTGACGCGCGCCCTCGTAACGGAAGCCGGCCCGGCCCGCGTCATCGAACCACTGTGCGCCACCGGCGAACTGGGTCTGCTTGAATACGTTGTTATCGCGGTAGTTGTCGGTACGCTGGGTATCGAGCGTGGCATCGGCCGCAAAGCCCTCCCATGCGTGCGCACCGGACAGGCGCAATTCGCCCGCGCCGAACTGGCCGCCTTCCACAAACATCGTGCCACGGCGGCTGAACTTCACCGGACGGCGCGTAACGATGTTGACTACGCCGCCCGTGGCGCCATCGCCGTACAGCACACTGGCGCCACCACGGGTGATTTCGATGCGTTCCACGCTGTCGATAGGAATGGTGGACAGGATGGCATTACTCAGTTCATTTTCCGACAGGCGCACGCCATCGAGCACGATCACCATATTCTGACTGCTATTGGTGCCGAAGCCGCGCAGGTCCAGACTGAAATCGGGGCTGCCGTCGAGGCTCTGGCGGCCATACACGCCGCCGATCTTGCGGATGGCGGCATTCACGTCGCTCACGCCCGCGCGCTGGATGTCTTCGGCATGGATCACCACTGCACCGATAGGTGCCAGCGCCGGATCGGCATCAAAGCGCGAGCCGGTGACGACCACCGGTGCCAGCACCTGCGCAGCAGCGATTTCCTGAGCCAGAGCGGCCAGCGGAGTAAGGGAAGTAAAGCAGAGAGCCACGGCTGCAGCGAGCCGGCGTGGAGGGAATACAGGCATGAGATTCAGTTCCAAAAGAGGCATCCGCCTGCGTCCCCGCAAGCCGGAAGTGTACGGAAGACGCACAGGCAGCACCTGCACGCTTCCCCCTGTCTGGCCGGTATCCGGGCTGGCACGGCGCCGATTGCGCCATGCGTTACCGTTGCGGGGGCAGCACACCTTAGCCGCAGCGCTGGCAAGCGCACACGGCCCTGTGTTTCCCGTTTAACTGCCAGCGCGAACACACTGACAAGCACCAAAACCCGCGCATTATACGCGTCTGCGCGCCCGCCGGCGCTTTTGCCGCAGCTTGCGCCCGGCCGTTGCACAGACGGTAGCGGCGCTACGATTAACTATTTAGATCGAATCTATCGACATTTCATGGATTGATAAGGCGCTCTGCCGTCCTTATAGTTATGGGCATCATTCCAACGGAGTCTGCTCATGTCTACCCTGCCTACCTATTTTCTGTCCCACGGCGGCGGCCCCTGGCCGTTCATGATGGATCAGGTCGGGCATCTGTACGCCAAGCTGGACGCCTCGCTACGCGCCCTGCCGTCCGAACTGCCTGCCAGGCCCAAAGCCCTGCTGGTGATTACCGCCCACTGGGAGGGGCGCCAGTTCATGCTGTCCTCTTCGGCCCAGCCACCGATGATCTATGACTACGGCGGCTTCCCGCCGCACACCTATGAAGTGCAGTATCCGGCGCCCGGCGATCCGGCACTGGCAGCGCAGGTCAAGCAGCTGCTCGATGCCGGCGGCTTCCCTGCGGTACTGGACGAGCAGCGCGGCTTCGACCATGGCACTTTCAGCGCCCTGTATCCGGCCTATCCGCAAGCGGACATGCCCATCGTCCAGCTATCGCTGCGTCATGACCTCGATCCGCTGGCGCACATACAGGTAGGCCGCCTGCTGGCACCGCTGCGCGAACAGGGCGTGTTGATCGTCGGTAGCGGCCTGAGTTTCCACAATCTGCGCGCTTTCAACGCGCAGGGTGCTGCGGCGGCAAAGGCGTTCGACGACTGGCTGCGCACCAGCATGGCCTTGGCGCCAGCCGAACGCACGGCTGCCCTGCTGGAATGGGAAAAAGCGCCGGCCGCACGCATGGCGCACCCGCGCGAGGAACACCTGCTGCCGCTAATGGTGGTGCTGGGCGCCGCCGAGAACGATGCTGCCAGCGTGCCCTATCACGAAGATGCCTTTATGGGCGCACTGGCCGTGACCAGCTTCCGCTTCGGCTAGCCTACAGTGCGTCCAGCCATGCAGGCAACTGTGCCAGCATGGCATCGCGCGCACGGAAACCGGCCGGACCATCAGGCGCATCGTCAGTTTCCAGCCGCTGCTGCAGGAATGTGACAGTGCGCCCCGCTTTGCTGGCCCAGCCCACATACCAGCCTAGCTTGCCGTGCCCACCATAGCTGCCCGCCCCCGTTTTGCCGTACACCTCCCAGTCATTGGCCAGCTTACCGTGGTGCGCAATCCGGGCGGTCATCGCGTAAGCCTGTGCCGTCACGCCCAGTTCGCGCCGCACCAGCCGGCCCAGAAAAGCCAGCTGTCCGTGCGGCGTAATCTGTAGCGAAGAATTCAGCCACGCCTTGGCCGGGCCACCCGAAACATCCTGATTGCCGTAGCTGAACTGCTGAACATAGCGGGCAAAACGCTGCTCGCCCAGACGCTGTGTGATTTGCTGCGAATACCAGACCACCGACCATGCCATCCACTGCGCCGGAGCGATGTCCTGCTTCCACTCCTCGCGCCAATCCACGTAGCCGGGCTTGAACGGCCACACCGGCTGATGTTCGTCCACCAGTATTCCCGCGTCATACGCCATCAGGCTAATAGCCAGCTTGAAGGTCGACATCGGCGCGGTGGCGATATCGCACTGGCCTTCCTGCCGGATCAGCCTATCATTAGCGCCTTCCGCCAGAAGGCTGCAGGTCGTGGTGGTGGCATAGGCAAAGGGCGTTGCGACCAGCAGCATTGCGAATGGAATCGGCTTCATCGTTTTAAAAAGTGGAGGAGATGGCTTCCCACCGGCGGCACGGGCCGGATCGCACAAGGCAGACCTCGCGGTGGAATTCGCGCTATAGTGCCAGCGCCAGTAACAGAGCGCAACCCGAGCACAAGCAGCTAACACGGAGCAGATCGCATGGATATGGAAATCAAGGAAGCCCACGGCGCCTGTCATTGTGGCACGGTGCAGTTTCATGTCAGGCTCACGGATGGGCTGAAGACTGCGCGGCGCTGCAATTGTTCCTACTGCCGCATGCGCGGTGCCGTGGCCGTGTCGGCCAGTCTGGCCGATATCACTATCACGGCCGGCGCCGATGCGCTGACGCTGTACCAGTTCAACACCATGCAGGCCAAGCACTACTTCTGCTCGAAGTGCGGCATCTACACGCACCACCAGCGCCGCTCCAACCCGCAGCAGTATGGCGTCAATGTGGCCTGCCTGGAAGGCATCAGCCCCTTCGATTTCGCGGTGGTGCCTGTCAACGAAGGCCAGCTTCATCCCACAGACAGTGCTGCCACGGGCCCTGTCGTTGCAGGGCATCTGCACTATCGGCCGGTACTCTAGCGAGTATCTCAGGTGCCGCGCTTGCCGCGCGCGGCCTTCTCGGCTTTCTCGGCGTCCTTGGCGGCTTTCTCGGCCAGACGGGCTGCTTCGGCGGCAGCAAACTGCTCCATGCGCAAGGCACGGGTAGTCGGCGTTTCCAGCGAAATGCGGCCCAGCGCACCGCTGCGGTAGTCGCCGAGGAAAACGTGGGACGCTTTTTCGAAGTCCAGATCACCGCCCTTCTGACGGAAGCCGCGCCGCGCGGCAATGCCTTCCACCACGGCGATGCCGTCCATGCTCTCGATCTCTTTGAAGCCGTAGCGCGCCACCAGCAGTTGCGGGTAGTACTGCAGCAGCTCGTCGGCGAGGAATACCGCTACCTCTTCTTCGATCACGGCATTGGTACCCACTGCGTGGCTGGCCGCCAGCATCAGGCCATCGCTAGGCATGGCGATCTTAGGCCACAGCATGCCGGGCGTATCGACCAGAATGGTGTTCTTATCCAGGTACAGCTTCTGTTGCTGTTTTGTCACAGCCGGCTCGTCGCCCACTTTGGCCACGCGCTTCTTCAGCAGGGCATTCATCAGGGTCGATTTGCCCACGTTGGGAATCCCCATGATCATGATGCGCAGCGGCTTGGTCGGCACGCCGCGATGCGGCGCCAGCGCCCGCGCCAGCTCGGGTATGCGTGCCACGTCGGCCGGCTTCTTGGTGGTCATGGCGTAGGCACTCACGCCTTCCTGCGCATTGTAGTAGGCCACCCACGCTGCCGTAGCAGCCGGATCGGCCAGGTCGATCTTGTTAATGATCTTCAGGCACGGACGCTGGCGGAACTTGCGCAGCTCCAGCACCATGGGGTTGGTGCTGGCCTCGGGCAGCCGCGCATCGACCACCTCGATCACCAGATCGGTGTTCTCCATCTGCTCGGCCGCCTTCTTCTTGGCAGCGTTCATATGCCCCGGGAACCATTGTATCGACATGCTCTGACCTTCTAAAACGTTCTGACAATCCGCTATTTTACCTGCTGGGCCGCACGGCTTTCGGATATGATGGGGCGCTTTTGCCGTTTCTAACCATATCTACAATATTTATTTTTCGACCGGAGTGCTGAAGATGAGCATAGCTGCACCGTCCAATCCGAAGGAAATCACCCTGCGTGGCATCATCCTGGGGATACTGATTACGCTGGTATTCACCGCCGCACAGGTGTATCTGGGCCTGAAAGTAGGCCTGACTTTCGCCACCTCGATTCCTGCCGCCGTGATCTCCATGGCTTTGCTGAGCGCCTTCAAGGACGCCACCATCCAGGAAAATAACATCGTCCAGACCATCGCCTCGGCGGCCGGCACGCTGGCTTCCGTCATCTTCGTGCTGCCCGGCCTGATCATGATAGGCTGGTGGGAGAAAGTGCCGTTCTGGCCAGTGTTCGGCGCCTGCGCCGTGGGCGGCGTGCTCGGTGTGATGTACACCATGCCGCTGCGCCGCGCCCTCGTCTCGCAATCGGACCTGCCCTACCCTGAAGGCGTGGCCGCCGCCGAAGTGCTGAAAGTGGGCATGGCCTCGCGTTCCGGTGCCGAAGAAGGTAAAGCCGGCCTGTGGGCCGTCATCTGGGGCAGTCTGGCATCGGCAGCGTTTGCCGCCGGCGGTGCCATCAAATTCATGGCCGCCGAAGTCTCGATCTACTTCCGTACCGGCAGCGGCGCGACCGGCATCGGCGCTTCCAGCTCGCTGGCCCTGATCGGCGCGGGCCACCTGATGGGCATTACCGTCGGTATCGCCATGCTGGCCGGCCTGCTCATCGCCTGGGGCATCATGGTGCCCCTGATGACCAGCCTGACACCTGCCGCAGCCGGCATGGATGCCAGCGCCCACGCGATGAGCATCTGGTCCAAGGAAGTGCGCATGATGGGCGCCGGCGTGATCGGTCTGGCCGCCATCGTGACGCTGGCCGGTCTGGCCAAGCCTATCTACAGCGGCCTGAAGTCGGCCATGGAAACCGCCCGCAAAGCCAAACTGGATGGCGTGACGCTGGACCGCACCGAGCAGGATCTGCCCATCTTCATCGTCGGCCTGATTACCCTGATCTCCATGGTGCCTGCTGGCTGGCTGCTGGCCAGCTTCCTCGATGGCACCACCATCGCCAGCCTCAGCGTGCCGCTGGTGGCCGTCGGCATCGGCTACATCCTGATCGCCGGTATGTTCGCTGCCGCCGTCTGCGGCTACATGGCGGGCCTGATCGGCTCCTCCAACTCGCCCGTTTCGGGCATCGCCATTCTGACCATTCTCGGTGCTGCACTCAGTGTGGGCATGGTAGGCCGCAGCATCCTGGGTCCGAACACGGCACAGGCGCTGATCGCCTTCGCCCTGTTCGTCACCACCGTGGTGCTGGCCGTGGCCGTGATCGGCAACGACAATCTGCAGGATCTGAAAACCGGCCAGTTAGTCGACGCCACGCCGTGGAAGCAGCAGGTCGGCCTGCTGATCGGCGTCGTCGCCGGCTCCTGCGTCGTACCGCCCGTGCTGGAACTGCTCAACCACGCCAACGGCTTCGTCGGCGCCGCCAACACCCACGCGATTTCCGCCCAGCCGCTGGCTGCCCCGCAGGCGCTGCTGATCTCGACGCTGGCCAATGGCGTCATCGGCGGCAATCTGCAGTGGAATCTGCTCGGCTATGGCGCGCTGGTCGGCCTGTTGCTGGTGCTGATTAACTTCGCACTCAAGAAAGCCAGCAATGACAAATACAGCCTGCCGCCGCTGGGCGTGGGTCTGGCCATCTACCTGCCTAGCGCCGTGATTACGCCGGTGGTGATCGGTGCGATTACCGGCTATCTGTTCGAACGTGCGATGGAACGCAAGACGGGCGGCGAAACGGCCAAGCGTCTGGGTGTGCTGATCATGTCCGGCTTCATCGTCGGCGAGAGCCTGTTCAACGTGGCACTGGCCGGCCTGATCGTGCTGTCCGGTAAAGGCGAGCCGCTGGCAATTGCCAACAGCCTGAGCGAATCGCACACCATGATCATTGCCCTGATCGTGGGCAGCGCCGCCGTATGGGGTCTGTACCGCTGGTCCGCCCGTCAGGGCGAACGTATCGTCAACTAGATTTCTGCCAGCGCCTTGAGGTGCGCTACCACGCTGCGGCCCAGTGCCGACAGGTTGTAGCCGCCCTCAAGGCAGCTCACGATGCGGCCCTGCGCATGCTGGCGCGCCACCGCCATGATCTGCTGCGTGATCCACGCATAGTCCTCTTCCACCAGTCCCATGCCGCCGATTTCATCTTCGCGGTGCGCATCGAATCCCGCTGAAATAAAAATCATCTCCGGCTTGAACGCATGCAGCGCCGGCAGCCAGTGTTCCAGCACCACCTTGCGCACTTCCTCCCCGCCCGAGCGGGCCGGCAGCGGCACATTCACCAGATTCGCAGTAATCGGCTCCGGCTCCGTGTAGGGATAGAAGGGATGCTGGTAGAAGCTCGCCATCAGCGCGCGCGGTTCGTTGCGCAGCGCTTCTTCCGTACCGTTGCCGTGATGGACATCGAAGTCCACCACCGCCACCCGCGCCAGACCGCGCACGTCGAGCGCATGCTTGGCCGCCACGGCGACATTGTTGAACAGGCAGAAGCCCATGGGCTCGATCGGCCGCGCATGGTGGCCGGGCGGGCGGATAGCACAGAAGGCGTTCTCGATTTCGCCATCGATGACAGCATCCGTGGCCGCCACGGCCGCGCCGGCCGCACGCTGGGCCGCGCTCCAGCTGTAGTGGTTCAGGGTGGTGTCGCCATCGATGGGATAGGTGTCGCCTTCGGCCGGCACGTTGTCGCGCACGATGGCGATGGCGTTGCGGCTGTGATTGCGTTCCAGATCGCTCAGCGCCACCAGCGGTGCTTCGCGGTGCTCGAACAGATCGTTCACATGGGCGCTGATCAGTTGATCGGCAATCGCCTGCAGGCGCGCCGGAGACTCGGGGTGCCAGTCGCCCATGTCGTGACGGGCGCAATCAGGATGGCTGTAAATAGCAGTGGTCATATCGCGTGGTTCTACTCGTATCGCCCAATTTACCATAGAAGCCACAAAGCCATACTTGCCATAATGTCTCAGTGGACAATAAATCAATAGGCCAATATGATTATCAAATAATTAATAACTCCTCCGAGATCTCCTATGCGTTTCCCTGCCATACTGCGCCAACTGGGACTGCTTGCCGCCCTGCTGAGTCCGGCCATCCACGCTGCGCCGCCAGCCTTGCCGGACGTCGCGAACTTTTTCAAAGCCGATGAAATCAGCCATGTTGCCCTGTCACCCAAAGGCGCTTATATCGCCAGCACGGTGAGACTGCCAGACGGGACCCAGGCATTGGTGGTGCGCGAAACGGCCGACCTCACCCAGTTCAAGGTTATCACCCGCAATGCCGTGGAGCACGCCGAAATCGTCAGCGTGCACTGGATCAATGAACAGCGCCTCGGCTTCACCGTCAAGAACATGCAGATCGAATTCGACGGTAACTGGGATGAATTCGCCGCGGACCGCGATGGCGAGCACCGCGTCCACCTGATCGCCGGTAACTGGGACTACCGTCAGGAAAGCCTGGGCAGCCGCAACACCAGCCGCACGCTGACGGCCGAATACGGCTTTTACGATACGGCCCATGATGGCTCGGACGACATTCTGGTCGAAAAGCATATCTGGAACAGTACCGACCTTCTGCCTGACCACTCGCGCCTGTATCGCCTGAACACCCGCACCCAGATCCTGCGCAAGGCTTTCGAGGGCAACCAGCCGGAAGCCGCCGAGCACTGGATCACGGACAGCAAGGATGCGCCACGGGTAGTCTCCTCCACCATCAAGGGGCGCTGCATCAGCTACTTCCGCAATCCCGAAGACACCGAATGGAAGGAGCTCAGCAACGGTGTCTGCTATACCGATCAGCGCTTCCAGCCCCTGTTCTTCGATGGCGCCAATACCCTGTTCGTGCGCGCCACCTACAACGACTACGGCGCGCTGTTCCGCTATGACCTGAAAGCCAAACAGATGGGTGCAGAACCCATCGTCGAAACCCCGGGCTTCGATTTCACGGGCGCCCCCGAGATCGACCGTGCCACCGGCAGGCTGCTGGGCTTCCAGCTGCATACGGATGCGGCCACCACCGTCTGGCTGGATCCGAAACTGAAGGCGGAACAGGCCAAAATCGATGCGGCGCTGCCGAGCACCATCAACAGCGTCTCCTGCGCGCAGGATTGCAGCGCCAGCCCCGTGCTGCTGATTGCTGCCGTTTCGGATCGCCAGCCCCTGCAATACATCCTGTACAACCGTGCCAGCGGCGCCCTGATAGGGCTGGGCAGCACCCGCGCCAACATCGCCATGACGCAGGTGGGGGCGCGCAGCTTCCACCACTACCAGGCGCGCGATGGCCACCGCATTCCCGTGTATGTCACCCTGCCGGCCGGCAAACCAGCCGGCCCGCAACCGGCCATCGTGCTGGTCCACGGCGGCCCGCAGATGCGCGGCTCCTCCTGGGAGTGGGATAGCCAGGCCGCTTTCCTGTCCTCGCGCGGCTATGTCGTCATCCAGCCCGAGTTCCGCGGCAGTATCGGCTTCGGCGCCCAGCACTTCCAAGCTGGCTGGCGCCAATGGGGCCTGTCCATGCAGGATGATTTGACCGACGCCGCCCGGTGGGCCGTAAAACAGGGCTGGGCCGACAGCCGGCGCATCGCGCTGATGGGCGCCAGCTACGGCGGCTACGCCACCCTGATGGGACTGATCAAGGAACCGCAGGTATTCCGCTGCGGCGTGGAGTGGGCCGGCGTCACCGACATCAATCTGATGTTCAGCTCCACCGAATCGGATATGTCGCAAGACTGGCTAGGCTATGGCGCACGCACGCTGATCGGCGATCCGGAGCAGGATGCGGAACAGTTCCGTGCCACTTCGCCGCTGCTGCGCGCGGCCGAGCTGAAACAGCCGCTGCTGATGGCCCACGGCGCCAGGGATCGCCGCGTGCCACTCGAGCATGCACGCAAATTTGCCAATGCCGTCAAGGCCGGCAATGCCAATGTGAGCTACCTGATATACGATAACGAAGGTCATGGCTGGCTTCACGACGACAACAATATCGACTTCTGGAGCAAGGTCGAGAGCTTCCTCGATAAAAATCTGAAGCACGCCAACTAACAGCAGGCTGCCATGGTATCGCTGGCGCGGTTTCTCGCTTAGAATCGAGGCAGAGCAACCGTCCATCGCTACCATGCACCAGCAACTGCAAGCCGTCGCCCGTCAGGTTGGCACTGTCATTGTCGGCAAAGACCGGCAAATCCGTCTGGCCCTCACCTGCCTGCTGGCAGGCGGCCACCTGCTGATCGAAGACCTGCCCGGCGTGGGCAAGACCACGCTGGCGCACGCACTGGCCCTGTCGCTAGGCCTGAATTTCAACCGCCTGCAATTCACCAGTGATCTGCTGCCGGCCGATGTCAACGGCATCGCCATCTACCAGCGCGAACAGGGCGCCTTCGTGTTCCACCCCGGCCCCATTTTTACGCAAGTGCTGCTGGCCGATGAAATCAACCGCGCCACGCCCAAGGCCCAATCCGGCCTGCTGGAAGCCATGGCGGAACAGCAGGTCACCAGCGACGGCGTCACCCGTCCCCTGCCTGCACCGTTCTTCGTGATCGCCACGCAGAATCCCGGCCACCAGATCGGCACCTATCCGCTGCCCGAATCACAGCTGGACCGCTTCCTGATGTGCCTTTCGCTGGGCTATCCCGACGCCGCCGCCGAACGCGCCCTGCTGATGGGCGAAGACCGCCGCCAGCTGCTGAAAAACCTGCAGCCGCAGATGCAGCCGGCCCAGTTGCTGGCAGCGCAGCAGGCCGTGCGCCAGATTCATGCGGCGCCGGCCCTGATCGATTACGTGCAGGCGCTGGCCGCCGCCTCGCGCAATAGCGCCTGGTGTGCCGAAGGTCTCAGCCCGCGCGCTGCCATCGCCCTGCTGCATGCGGCGCGCGCATGGGCCATGCTGTCCGGCCGCGACCACGTGCTGCCCGAAGATGTGCAGCTCGTGCTGGAGCCGGTCTGCGTACACCGCTTGCGCCCCCTGCCATCGGCACAGGGCGGCGTCCAGACTGGCGCGCAACTGGTGCAACGCCTACGGCTCGCTGTGCCAGTCTGAACACCATGACGGCGCTACTGCAGCGATTCCGCAGTGCCCTGCACGCCCGCTGGCTATACCATCTGGGCGGCGCGCCGGCCAGCAGCATGACGCTGGGTATGCGCCGCATCTACATCCTCCCCACCCGCGCCGGCCTGCAATGCGCGCTGCTGCTGATGGTGATGCTGCTAGGCTCACTCAATTACAACCTCGGTCTGGGCTATGCGCTGACCTTTCTGCTCGGCGCCTGCGTGCTGGCCGACATGGTCGCCACCGCGCACAATCTGGCCGGCCTGCAGCTCACGCCGGGCCACACGGCGCCCGTATTTGCTGGCGAAACGGCCAGCTTCCGGGTCGAACTGGCGCCTGCCCGCGCACGCCGGCACTATGCAGTCTGGCTGGGATTTCAGGACGATGGCGTCAGCGTGCAGCCTTGCGACGTCGGCACCGTGCCTGCCGGCGCCAGCGTGCTGCTGCACGCTGCAACCAGCACGCGCGGCTGGCAGGCGGCCAGCCGCATACGGCTGGTGACGCGCTTTCCACTCGGTCTGTTCCGCGCCTGGAGCTACTGGCAGCCGGCCCTGCAGGTGCTGGTCTATCCGGCACCGGAACAGCCGCCGCTTCCCCTCCCCGCGGCGGACAGCTGTGCCGGCCATGGCCGCAGCCGCACCGGCAGCGAACATCTGGCCGGCCTGCGTGACTACCGTCCGGGCGACAGCCCCCGCCATCTGGCCTGGCGCCAGATCGCCCGTCACGCCAGCAGGCCGGAACTGCCGCTGCTGGCCAAGCAGTTCGAAGGGGCCAGCGCCAGCCCGCTGATATTCGATCTGGCCACGCTGCCGCCGCAACTGCCACTGGAGCGCAAGCTGTCACGCCTGTGCGCCTGGGTGCTGGCGGCGCAAGCATCCGCCCAACCCTACAGCCTGCGGCTCGATCAGGTCTATATTCCTGCCGCACTGGGTGCGGCCCAGCAGAGTGCCTGCCTGCGCGCACTGGCTCTATATGGCCATAGCCCCGCCGCGCACGAGTCCGAGGCATGAAGCAGCTGCTGCAAAACCTGAACCACGAGCAGAGCGATACCATGCTCCTGCTGCTGGCCGCACTGGCGGTCCTGCTGCCGCATACCCTGCATCTGCCATGGTGGATCAGCCTGACCTTTGCCCTCACGCTGGGCTGGCGCACCCTGCTGACCTGTGCAGACTGGCGATTGCCGCCGATCTGGCTACTGCTGCCCGTGGCGCTTGCCGCCATGGCCGGCGTCCACGCGGAATTCCACACCTGGCTGGGACGGGACACGGGGGTGGCCATGCTGACCCTGCTGCTCGGCTTCAAAATGCTAGAAATGCGCGCCCGCCGCGATGTGATGGTGGTGATCTTCCTGTGCTACTTCGTCCTGCTCAGTAACTACTTCTACAGCCAGTCCATGCTGATGGCGCTGCACAGCATACTGGCGCTGACGCTGATGCTGGGTGCCCAGCTATCGTTCCAGTATGGCGCCTACCAGCCGCCGCTGCGCCAGCGTCTGGCGCTGGCCGGACGCCTGCTGCTATTCGGCGCGCCGCTGGCGCTGCTGCTGTTTCTCGGTTTCCCCCGCATCAGCGGCCCCCTGTGGGGTCTGCCCGGCGATGCCCATACGGGCAGTTCCGGCCTGTCCGACAGCATGGCGCCGGGCAGCATCTCCGCACTGGCCCGCTCGGATGCACTGGCTTTTCGCGTGCAGTTTCAGGGACCGCATCCGTCGCCGTCCCAGCTGTACTGGCGCAGCATCGTACTGGGCGACTACGATGGCCGCAGCTGGACGCGCGTGCATCCCGCCCGCGGCCTGCACCGTGCCGACCTCGATATCCGCGTGCGCAATCCGGCGCTCGCCTACGAACTCACGCTGGAAGTCCAGCAGCAGCCGTATCTGCCGGCACTGGAACTGAGCGGGCCACGGCTGGAGCTGGACAACTATCGGGTGGTCGACACCGACGAAATGGAGTTCGTCACCACCCGCACCCCGGGCGAAAGGCTGCGCTACCGCAGCCGCGCATGGCTGACATACCGCCTGCAGGCCGACGCCAGCCCCGCCTCGCTGCAGCGCTGGCTGGAGCTACCGGACGGCTACAATCCGCGCACGCTGGCACTGGCGGCACGACTTGCGGCCGACCATGCGGCCGCTCCCGCGCTGGTGCAAAGGCTGTTGCAGCTGCTGGGCAGCAGCGGCTATAGCTATACGCTGGAACCGGCCCTGCTGGGCCGCCATGCCGTCGATGAATTCCTGTTCGATAGCAAAGCCGGCTTCTGCGAACATTTCGCCGGCGCCTTCGTGTTCACCCTGCGCGCCATGGGCGTGCCGGCGCGTGTGGTCACTGGCTATCAGGGCGGCGAATTCAACCCGGTCGATGGTGTACTCAGTGTGCGCCAGTCCGATGCCCACGCCTGGGCCGAATTCTGGCAGGCCGGCGTCGGCTGGCAGCGCGCCGACCCCACGGCAGCCGTGGCGCCCCAGCGCATCGCAGGAGCGGGCCAGCTGGCGTCACCCGGGCGCGGCAGCAACGCGCTGCTGCAAAGCCTGAGCGGCGAAGCGGCCTCCCTGCTCACATCGCTGCGCTTCCAGTTCGCCGCCCTCAACAACCAGTGGAACCAGTGGGTGCTGGACTACAGCCCGGAACGCCAGCAGGCGCTGCTCGACAGCACGCTGGCCAGCAGCACACAGGCCAGCAATTTATGGCCTTATGGTGCTGGCGCACTGGGCGTGGCAATGCTACTGTGTGGGCTGGTGTGGCTGCGCCGGCGTCGCCCGCGCGATCCGCTCACGCAGCTATATGCGCAGTTCTGCCGCCAGCAGGCACGCCGCGGCTTTGCCCGCGCTCCGCATGAAGGGCCGCAAGCCTATGCGCAGCGGCTGCGCCTGCGCCCCGCGAGCGCAGCGCAGCAAGCCGCCCTGCAGGAATTTTTATTGCTCTACAGCCGTCTGCGCTATGGCGCGGATAGCCCCGAATCACGTACTGCATCGCTGGCGATGCTGAGGAAACTGTTAGTTCTATGTCGATAAAGCCGTTGATCACCGCCCTGCTGCTGGGCCTTTCCGCCACCATGCTGGGCAATGCCTGCGCCGCGCCCGTCCAGCACCAGCCCGCCAAAGCCAGCAAGGCTGCTGCCCATAAAAAGAAACCCGCGAAGAAAAAAGCGCCCGCCGTCGATTACGAAGGCGAGTTCGTCAACTTCGGCGACTGGAAGGAAGTCAGCAGCTTCCTCGATGAAGTCGCGGCACGCAATCACTGGGACCGGGCAGAACTCAATACGCTGATGGCGCAAGTGCGCTTCGTCGATTCCGCCGTCCAGCTGATCAAGCCTGCGCCGCCGGGCAAGCCGAAAAACTGGCAGGCCTACAGCAAGCTGTTTATCGAACCGGTGCGCATCAACGCCGGCCTGAAGTTCTGGGCCGAGAACAGCGCCGCACTGGAGCGGGCGGAAAGCCTGTATGGCGTGCCGGCCGAAGTCATCGTCGGCATCATCGGCGTAGAAACCGTGTATGGCCGTAACACGGGCCGCTTCCGCGTGCTCGATGCCCTGACCACGCTGGCCTTTGCCTATCCCGAAGCGCCGGCCCGCACGGAGCGCATGGCCTTCTTCCGGCGCGAACTGGAAGCGGCGCTGCAATTCGCCCGCAAGAACAATCTCGATCCGTTCAGCCTGCGTGGTTCCTTCGCCGGCGCCATCGGCATGCCGCAATTCATGCCCAACAGCGTGATCAAGTTTGCCGTCGATTTCGATGGGGATGGCCAGATCGATCTGCTCAATTCGCCGAGCGATGCCATCGGCAGTGTCGCCGCCTTCCTCGTCGCGCACGGCTGGCAGCGCGAACTCAACGGCGCCATAGTCTATCCGGCTAGCGTGGCGCCCCATCTGCAATGGGAGCGCATGCTGAATCAGGGACTGGTCGCCAGTTATAGCTGGAATGAACTGAAAGCTGCCGGCGTCAGCACCGACACCATGCCACCGGAAGTCACAAAATATGGCCTGGTGGACTTGCAAAATGGCGCAGAGCCCACAGAATACTGGTTAGCAAACGGGAATTTCTTCGCCATCACCCAGTACAACCGCAGTTATTTCTATGCCATGTCGGTACTGGAATTAGGCCGCGCCATCAAGCAGCTGCGCTAACGGATGTAAAGAAGCGTAACGGGTCTTGGAATATGGACTTGCCAACTGTATTGTTTAGTTGACACGAAGAAATTTTTTCGACAAACTTGCGGTAGTTGAGGAATATACCTACGCGGAACACAAGCTTATTGTCTTATAATTAAGCTTATGGATTCAATAATTGTGAGCGCAGCCAGCATAACATGAAGGCCGGTGTATAATTCTCACACAATGTTGCAGAGCGACAACAGTACGCATGAGCAGCATGATTCTTGTTGCTTATGGGTATGAGTTAGGTACAATTGTGTATATATTATGAAAATTGTTATCCCGGAATCCGTCCGTGTGTGAATTCGTTCCTGGTAAGGAAGAACGTGAACGCAGCTAAGCGAGCTCCGAGTGTTGTACTTTGCAGGACAACTTTACAGAAGGAAAAAACGAAATCATGACAAACCAAGTCGGCATAGACATGAACAACGATGCGGATGGCGATGATCTGCTGCAATACAATCCCAACCGCCTGCTGGATACCCTGATCGAAAACCTGCGCCTGAAAAACGACGCAGCACTGTCGCGCGCACTGGAAGTTGCGCCACCAGTGATCAGCAAGATCCGTCACCACCGTCTGCCAGTCGGTGCTTCGCTGCTGATCCGTATGCACGAAGTGAGCGACCTGAGCATTCGCGACCTGCGTTACCTGATGGGCGACCGTCGTAACAAGTTCCGTATCAGCGACAAGCAGTTCAAACCGAAAGAAGGCGAATCGGGCGGCGGCCAGAGCTAATCGGCACCTGTCCTGCAAATCACCCTCATCCCCGGCAACGGCGATGAGGGTTTTGTTTTTTAGGCGGGGAATACGCCGGTGGACAGGTAGCGGTCGCCGCGATCGCAGACGATGAACACGATGGTGGCGTTTTCTACCGTCTGCGAAATGCGCAGGGCGATTTCGCAGGCACCGGCGGCGGAAATGCCGCAGAAGATGCCCTCTTCCGCCGCCAGCCGGCGTGCCATGCGTTCGGCTGCCGCCTGCGACACGGCTTCCACCTGATCGACACGGCTGCGGTCATAGATTTTCGGCAGATAGGCTTCCGGCCATTTGCGGATGCCGGGGATGGACGAACCTTCTTCCGGTTCGGCACCGATGATCTGCACGGCGGGGTTCTGCTCCTTCAGGTAGCGCGATACGCCCATGATGGTGCCCGTGGTGCCCATGGCGCTGACGAAGTGGGTCACGCGGCCTTCCGTATCGCGCCAGATTTCCGGCCCCGTGCCTTCGTAGTGGGCACGCGCATTATCGCCATTGGCGAACTGGTCCAGAATAATGCCCTTGCCATCCTTCTGCAGCTGCTCGGCCATGTCACGCGCATATTCCATCCCGCCCGTCTTGGGCGTGAGCATGATCTGGGCACCATAGGCCGCCATACTCTGGCGCCGTTCCACGCTCAGGTTTTCCGGCATCAGCAGCAGCATCTTGTAGCCGCGCAGCGCAGCCGCCATGGCCAGCGCGATGCCCGTGTTACCACTGGTGGCTTCGATCAGGGTATCGCCGGGCTTGATATCGCCGCGCTCCTCGGCGCGCTTGAGCATGGACATGGCAGCCCGGTCCTTGACGGAACCGGCCGGATTATTGCCTTCCAGTTTGCCCAGAATAATGTTGTTGCGCGCCCGTGCGTCGGCACCGGGCAGGTTGACCAGCTGAACCAGCGGGGTGTTGCCTATCGTATCTTCCAGGGTTTTGTAAGCCATCTTATTGTTCGTTCGTGCCAGCTAAAACCCCATTCTAATCCCATAAGCGCCCGCCTTGCTTGAAACCCCGCTCTGCCGCGGGGAAACTTGCATTATTCACGGCTGCTAGCAGGTTTTCCGAATTGCAACGCCCAGCCATATACGAAAACCGCACGTCAAACTGCAACAGACCCGGTTTTTATGCTGGTACGGGGGTGCAAGTTCACACACCTGCCGCGCCGCTTCCGCTAGACTGGCTACACTCTCACCACCACTTTCTGAGCAGGACTGATATGCCCAACAAGAGCCCGGAAATGCTGCCTGAACTTACTGCCGACGACCCTGTCTCCGGTCCCGGCATCGACCTCGACACCCGCCGTCACCAGATCTTCCCCACCCTGAGCGAAAGCGATGTGAAGCACATGCTGCGTTTCGGTACGGTGCGCCAGTTCGGCGATGGCGACTGGATCTTCCGCGCCGGCCAGACCAGCTTCGGGCTGGTGCTGGTGCTGCAAGGCCAGATCGAAGTCAGCCGCTACGACGGGCTGGGCAATACCGCCCACATCACCTTCCATCAGGCCGGCCAGTTCGGCGGCGAAGTGGCGCAGCTATCGGGCCGGCCCTCGCTGGCCAACGGCCGGGCGATGGGCGAAACCGAAGTCTTGCTGATCCAGCCGGAATCGCTGCGCGCCCTGCTGATCGCCCATGCTGATCTGGGCGAACGCATCGTGCGTGCCCTGATCCTGCGCCGTGTCGGCCTGCTGTCGCTCAATTCCGGCGGCCCCTTGCTGGTGGCGCCGCGCGGCCATGGCCGCCTGCATACGCTGCAGAGTTTTTTGTCCGCCAATGGCCACCCGTACGAAGCACTCGATCCCGAACACAGCGCGCAGGCCGCGGCCCTGCTCGCGCACTACCAGCCCAAGCCGGAAGAACTGCCGCTGGTGGTCTGCCCCGATGGCGCGGTCAAACTCAATCCCAGCGTGGTCGATATCGGCCGCTGTCTGGGCATGCTGCCCCAGCTCGATAGCGACAAGGTGTGGGATGTGATCATCGTCGGTGCCGGACCGGCAGGGCTGGCGGCGGCCGTGTATGCGGCGTCGGAAGGCCTGTCCGTGCTGGTGCTGGAAACCCGCGCTTCGGGCGGGCAGGCAGCGGCCAGCGCCCGCATCGAAAACTTCCTCGGTTTCCCCACCGGTATCACGGGACGGGCGCTGGCCGGCCGCGCCTATGTGCAGACGCAGAAGTTCGGCGTCGAAGTGGCGATCCCCGCACCGGCCGGACGGCTGCTGTGCGATACCTACCCGCTACAAGTGGAAATGTGCGGCAGCCTGCAGCGCCTGCAGGCGCGCACGGTGGTGCTGTCCTGCGGCGCGCGCTACCGCCGTCCTTCGCTGGCCAATCTGCGCCAGTTCGAAGGCAAAGGCGTGTACTACTGGGCTTCGCCGATAGAGGGCAAGCTGTGCAAGAACGAACAGATCATCCTCGTCGGCGGCGGCAATTCGGCCGGACAGGCGGCCGTGTTCCTGTCTACTCAGGCCAGGCATGTGCACATGCTGATCCGCAAGGACAGCCTGGCTTCCACCATGTCCAGCTATCTGATCGAACGGATCGAGGCGACGCCGAATATCACCCTGCACACGCAAAGCGAAATTGTCGCGTTGGAAGGCGATGAAGAAGGCTTGCGGCAGGTAAGAGTACGCCATGCACCAAGCGCACTGGAAACCGACTACCCCGTGTGCCGCGTGTTCCTGTTCATAGGCGCCGATCCGAATACGGACTGGCTGCACGACTGCGGCGTAGACGTCGACCAGCACGGCTTTATCCGTACCGGTTTCGATGTCACCAAAGCCCAGTGCCGCGCCAACTTCAGTCAGGGCGTGTATCCGCCAGACCTGCCAGAACGGGCGGCGCTGGAAACCAGCGTACCGGGCGTGTTCGCGATAGGCGACGTACGCGCCGGCTCCACCAAGCGGGTAGCTGCCGCTGTGGGCGAAGGCGCAGCCGTGGTGGCGCAGATCCACGCCTTCCTTGCCAGCCTGCCGCTGACGAAAGCCTAGCTAGCCCTTGGCGCGACGCCGGCCTGACGGCTAGACACCGGGCCGCTAGTCTGCCGCTGCGGTGCGCGCCTGTATGCGGCGCAGCTGGGCCGCCTGATAGGCGGCGAAGGCATCATTGAACAGGCAGCGGATCAGCGGATCATCCACCACATCAGCTTCGGGCGGCGCGCCGTTGATGCGTACATACATCGACGTCAGCGACTCGCCCAGCGCCAGTCCCGCATACAGCTTGGCCAGCGGTATCTCGGTCTGCCACTGCGGCGTGGCGATGCTGTCGTCCAGTGCAATCTCGTCGCCATGGATGCGGTAGCGGAACTGCTGCGCCCTGCCCTCGTGGTCGTACACGCTGAGCTGCCAGCCGCAGGCCGCCGCGAAGTAACTATCCTCGGGCAGTTCCATTTCGCGGTATTTATGCAGCAGGCCCGTGCGGCAGAAATCCAGCGCCAGCGCCGTCTGCTCTGGCGTCAGCGCCGCGAAGTGGCGGGCAATCTGCGCCGTCGGCGGCGGCACCAGCTCCGGCCGGTAATCGAAATCCACATCCTGCTCGCCCACCGGTATCACCCATGGCAGCGGCGCCGCTGCTGCCAGTCCCTGCGCACTCAGCTCGAAGCTGACGGCAGGATTCATGCGCACTACCTGTGTGTGTGGCAGCCACTCGGCCAGCGCCGCAGCAAACTGGCGATAGGTCACAGGGAACATCGCGTGGTTGTACCACGACCAGGGCTCCTGCACGAACTGGCAGGAGCTGGGCACCACATAGCGCGGCGCCAGCGCCTGCAGCTGCTGCGGCCATTCCTCGGGCAACTCCGGCGCGCCACTGCTGGTGCGGCTGGCGCGGCCGGGCGCAATCACATCCACTTCGCGCATAGTCTGGAATGGCCACAGCACCATATCCCAAGGCGCGTACGGTACCAGCTGTTCCAGCGTTTCCGGGTCCATCCACGCATCGACCACGTTGAGTACATTCAAACCGGCAGCGCGCACATGGAACATCGAATCGACATCGGCATCGAGCGCACGGCGCGGTATCACTTCGAACGGCCCCAGATGCACCGGCTCATCTACCTTGAGCGCATGCACATTGCTAAACCCCAGCTCTCGTATCAGATCGAACAGCTCGTCAAAAAGGCAGTACAGATAAATCGGCGTAGCCCGGTCGAGCAAGTCCAGACTTTCGAACGAACAGTGATCGTCGTGGAAGTGCGAAATGAACACGGCGTCCACCTGCAGCTTGCGGATCTGCGCCAGATCGAAGCGCACGGAAGGAAAAGCGTGACAGTTGCGGCTAAACGGATTTTCGAACACGGGGTCGAAAACGATGCGCCGGCCTGCGCATTCAAACACATAGCCGGCATGCAGTATGCGGGAGATCTTCAGGGTCATCCCGCCATGGTAACAAATTCGGGCCCAGAGCTGGCGCTTTGCGCCGCCCTGCCCCGTCTTGCAGCCTAGCGCAGCGGCACAGGATAGCTGGCAGGGCTGACGTTGCCGTCATGGTCCACGGCCTGCACGCCAAAGTAGTAATTATCCTTGGATAGCGCCAGCGTGGCTTCCGTGGCTTTGCCGACGAAACGGCTGCCCTGCCAGTCGGCCGCGCCCGTTTCGCGCCAGACCACGCGGTAGCCGGCCAGATCCGGCTCGGCATTGGCTTGCCATACCAGCTCGGTATCGTTCTGCAGCTTGGACGTGCGTACCTGCACCCTGGCCGGTGCGGCCGGCGCCAGCGACAGCGTGGCCAGCGCCGCTGCGTTGACGCGGGCTACCTGTGCAATATAGGCATAGTCGTTGTACTGCGGCAGATCGCCTATCAGTACACCGTTTTCCGTGCGGATGTTCTGGTGCTGGTGGTTGAAGTCTTCTGCCGGTTCGGTAAAGCGCAGCGCCGCATAACCGCGTTCGAGGAAGGGCATGTGGTCGCCGCCGCGCAGATAGCGGTCGCGCCGCTGGATCACGTTGACCTTGAAGCCAGACACATAGCGCTCGCCCGATTCCTTGACGGAGCGCGCCAGCTGGCGCGACAGCGAATCGTTCTCGCCACCCGTCTGGATCAGCGTACGCACCACCTCGCTGTTTTCCTTCTGCACCGGCAGCCCTTCGGCAAACAGGCGCACCTGTTTGTTATCGATCTTGCCGTGTTCATCGTGCGAGCTGCCGATGATATCGTTGGTGAACATACCGGCGATGTTCAGATTCTTCTGTTTGGCCTGTTCGGCCCAGTGCGCCGCGCCCAGCAAGCCCTGCTCTTCCGCTGCCACCGTCATGAACACCAGCGTGGCATCGAACTGGTAGCGCGCCATCACGCAGGCCATTTCCATCACCGCCGCCGTACCGGAAGCATCATCGTTGGCGCCCGGTGCATCGCCATTAGCATCCATCACATCGGTATTGCGTGAATCATAGTGGCCACTGACCACATACATGCGCTCGCGCGCAGCGTCCTGCGTACCGGGCAGCGTGGCCACCACATTGACAATTTCCGTAGGGCGGCTGATGCGCGCCGAAACGGGCGCGATATGGCTGTCGAACGCTACCTGCAGCTTGCCGCCCGCCGCAGCGCCGCAGCGCTCCAGCTCACTCTTGATCCAGCGCCGTGCCGCGCCTATGCCTTCCGTTTCGGAGACGGTATCGGACATGGTATGGCGGGTACGGAAGCTGACCAGTTTGCGCACATAGCCTTCGATGCGCTGGGGCGAAATCTGTTTGACGATCTGGTCTATCTGGGCCTGATGGCGGCGCGTATCGGGGCCATCGGCGGCAGTCGCTGCCTGTGCAGCATAGGTCGTCAGGGCAGCCAGCACGGCCACACTCAGGGTCAGCGGTTTCAGGTGCATCTTTGTCTCCGTGGAAAATATCCGGCTATCTTCTCACGTCGCCAGCACGAATTTTCGCCCTGAAACAATTCTCAAACAAAAACCCGCAGCATTGCGCTGCGGGCAAGGGTCTGGCTAAAGCCGCTTTGCCGGCCTGCGCCTCATTTGGCAGCGGAAGCAGCCGATGCCGGCTTGTCCGCCTTGCTGGCTTTGCTGGTTTTGCCGGCCGGCGTGGCCATCGCCGGGGCACCATCCATCGACTTGCCGTTGACCACCAGCCCGGCCGCCGACAGCTTGGCCGCATTCTTGCCGCCTATGCCTTTGACGCGCTGCTCCAGATCGGCCCAGTCCTTGAACTCGCCCTTCTTGCGCTCTTCCAGTATGGCCTTGGTCTTGGCCGGTCCTATGCCTTTCACGCCATCCAGCGCGGCCGCATCGGCTTTGTTGACATCCACCTGCGCGAACGCAAAGCTCATGCTGGCCACCAGCGTGGCAACAGCCAGTATCAGTTTCCGCATCATGTCTCTCTCCGTTGGGTTGCAAGGGCGACCATCGCACCTTGAAGCCCCATAACGACAGGGCGCCAGCGCGGTTGACGCGCTGACGCCCTGAAAGACTGCCGAACCTGCGCCAGATCAAGCGGGGAACAGTTCCTCGCGCGTGACGGTGGCCGTACCGAGCTTGCCGACCACGATGCCGCCGGCGCGGTTGGCCGTCTGCACGGCTTCCTGCCAGCTGGCGCCAGCACCGAGCATGGCCGCCATGGTGGCGATCACGGTATCACCGGCACCGGACACGTCGAACACTTCACGTGCCTGCGCCGGCATGTGGAATTGCTCGCCTTCGGTGTACAGCGTCATGCCCTCTTCCGAACGGGTCAGCAGCAGCGCGTCGAGTTTCAGGTCGCTGCGCAGCTGCTGCGCTTTGGCCGTCAGCTCCTCCTCGCTGCGCCAGTCGCCGACGATACGGCGCATTTCCGATTTGTTCGGCGTCAGCACCGTAGCGCCCATGTAGCGCGTGAAATCGTCGCCTTTCGGGTCGACCATCACTACCTTGCCGGCCGCACGGGCCGAAGTGACCATGTCGGCCACATTCACCAGACTGCCCTTGGCATAGTCGGATAGCACGATCACATCGTAGTCATTGAGCAGGGCCTTGAACTGCACCAGCTTATCGCGCAGCACGGTATCGGTCGGTGCTTCTTCGAAATCGATACGCACCATCTGCTGCTGGCGGCCGATCACGCGCAGCTTGATGATGGTGGAAATGGCCGCGTCGCGTTTCAGATAACTATGGATGCCGCCGCTCTCCAGCAGTTGCGCCACTTCGTCGCCCGCCTCGTCGTCGCCCACCACGCCCAGCAGGCCGGCATGGGCGCCCAGCGCGGCGGCATTGCGCGCCACGTTGGCGGCGCCGCCCAGACGCGCTTCGCGCTTCTCGATACGCACGATAGGCACCGGCGCTTCCGGCGAAATGCGGCTGACATCACCGAACCAGTAACGGTCCAGCATCACGTCGCCCACTACCAGTATGCGCACCTGATCCAGTGCCGGCGCTACAGTCACACTCGTCGTCACGGCAGCCTCGTTATGCGCGGGTCAGGATGGAACGGCCGATGCCATGGTACTCGAAGCCTGCTTCGGCCATCACTTCCGGCTCGAACAGATTACGGCCGTCGAAGATGATGGAGTGCTTGAGCGCAGCCTTGATGCGGTCGAAGTCCGGGCTGCGGAAGGCCTTCCATTCCGTCACGATCACCAGTGCTTCGGCATCGGTCAGAGTATCCATCGGGCTGCTGGCGAAACGGATGCGGGCCAGTTCCTCGGCACTCAGGTCGAGCGCCAGTACGCGCTTGGCTTCGGCCATGGCGACCGGGTCGTACACGGCGATGGTGGCACCGGCATCGATCAGCTGGCGGATCAGCACACGGGCTGGCGCTTCGCGCATATCGTCGGTGTTCGGCTTGAAGGCCAGCCCCCAGACGGCAAAGTGCTTGCCGTTCAGGTCAGCACCGAAGCGCTTGACCACTTTCTGGCCCAGCACCAGCTTCTGCTTGTCGTTGACGGCTTCCACCGCGCGCAGGATCAGCAGATCTTGATCGTACTGGCGTGCCGTACGTTCCAGCGCCTGCACGTCTTTCGGGAAGCAGGAGCCGCCATAGCCAGCACCGGCGTACAGGAAGCTGTGGCCGATGCGCGGATCGGAACCGATGCCGTGACGTACGGCTTCGATATCGGCGCCCACCTGATCGGCCAGATTGGCCAGCTCGTTCATGAACGAGATGCGGGTGGCCAGCATGGCATTGGCCGCATATTTGGTGAACTCGGCCGAACGCACATCCATCCAGAAAGTACGTTCGTGGTTACGGTTGAACGGGGTGTACAGCTTCTTCATCAGGCCATGAGCCTTTTCGCCTTCCGGCGTGTTGTCGTAGCCGATCACGATGCGGTCAGGACGCATGAAGTCTTCGACGGCAGCGCCTTCCTTGAGGAATTCCGGATTCGACACGACGGAGAACTTCACCTCGGCGCCGCGCGCCGTCAGCTCGTCCTGTACGGCCGCTTTGACGCGGTCGGCCGTCCCTACCGGCACGGTGGATTTGTCGACGATGACTTTGAATTCCGTCATGTACTTGCCGATGTTGCGGGCAGCAGCCAGCACGTACTGCAAGTCGGCCGAGCCATCTTCATCGGGCGGCGTACCGACCGCGATGAACTGCAGCGTACCGTGTGCCACCGAAGCGGCAACGTCGGTGGAGAACTGCAGACGGCCCGCAGCGCGGTTGCGCGCGACCACTTCTTCCAGCCCCGGCTCGTGGATAGGAATACCGCCGTTGTTGAGCAGGTCGATCTTCTTCTGATCGACGTCCAGACAGAACACATCGTTGCCCAGCTCTGCCAGGCAGGCGCCCGTCACCAGACCCACATAGCCCGTGCCGATAATTGTAATTTTCATGGTGTTACTCTTCTTAATTCATGACATTGAGTTCTTCGGTGCGGCGCGGCGGGTAGGTCTCCCAGCGGCTGCATCCCGGGCACTGCCAGTAGAACTGGCGTGCTTTAAAACCGCAGTGGCTGCACTGATAGCGCGCCAGCTTCTGCGTATAACCGTGTACCAGATTCTTGACCATGGACAGCTCGGACACCACCGTCACCGGCGCATCCATCAGGCGCGCTTCCAGCAGCTTGTCCAGCCCCAGCAGGGTCGGCGTGCGGCGCAGTTCATCCACCACCAGCTGCTTGGCCGCGCCCACGCCATCGAGTTCCAGCACGGCCTTGTAGACCACTTCGATCAGGTCGATCGAGGAAGCCTGTTCCAGATAGGATTTGAGCAGGTTCACGCCTTCCTGTGCGCGCCCCACTTTGCTATAGCCATCCATCATGCGCTGGGCGACCAGCGCCGTATGCGGCACGCTGATCTGCTCGACGCGGCGCCAGGTCAGCAGGGCCGCTTCCACATCACCCTGTGCCAGCTGGGCGTCGCCGATCAGCATGGTGGCGCGCACGTTGACGCGGTCGGCCTGCAGCGATTTCTCCAGCAGCACCAGCGCATCCTGCGGATGCAGGTGTACCAGCGCGTCCTGCGCCAGTTCGCAGTAGAACTGGGCGATTTCCTTCTGACGCGAACCGGCACCGGCTTCCTGCAGCGCCAGCGCCGCTTCGATGGCACGCTGCCACTCCTTCTCGCGCTGGAAGATCTCCAGCAGGGCTTTACGGGCCTGTACGGCGTACTGGCCTTGCAGCATGGCGTTAAAGGTTTCTTCGGCGCGGTCCAGCAGGCCGGCCTTCAGATAGTCCATGCCCAGTTCATACTGGGCGTGCTCTTTCTGCTCCAGCGGCAGATCGGGACGGGCCAGCAGATTCTGGTGCACGCGGATGGCGCGTTCCGTTTCGCCACGGCGGCGGAACAGATTCCCCAGCGCAAAGTGCATATCGGCCGATTCCGGGTCCATGCGCACGATTTCGATGAACGCATCGATGGCTTTATCGGGCTGCTCGTTGAGCAGGAAATTCAGGCCTTTGAAATAGCCGCGCGGCAGCGTGCGCGATTCCGATACCAGTTGACGGATGTCGACGCGTGCGGCGACCCAGCCCAGTCCGAAAAAGACGGGGATACCCAGTAACCACCAGAGTTCTAATTCCATGCTTTGTATTTATTGTGGTTTGACGCTATCCGGCTGCGGCTGGGCTTGTGCCTGCAGCGCCGAGCTTTGCAGCGTCGTGATCGTGGTTTTATGTTTATTGGTTTCGCGGCGGTGGCGGAACACTGTCGGCGTCAGCGCCAGCACGCCGAGGAAGGCGCCGGCCACAAAAAAGCCGAGCAGCATCAGCACCAGCGGGCCGTGCAGATCATAGTGCAGGAAAAGGTGCAGATCGACCTCCTGCGTGTTCTTCAGCGCGAAGCCGAAAAACAGGACAAAAAGAACGCAACCTATCAGGGTGGATAGTAATTTCATCAGCCTGCTTCCTGTTCATCAATTCCAAGAGCGCAAGTATGCACTAGAAACGCCTTTGCGCAAAAATTTACGACACTTCCCCCATGGCGACACGGCCACGGGCATAAAAAAAGCGGCATCCGCAGACGCCGCTTTTCTCTTCTAACCTTCAGACGCTTAGTCCTCGATGATCGGTTGCCCGACCATGGCGTCCACCCGTTCGCGCAATTGCTTGCCCGGCTTAAAGTGCGGCACCCGTTTTTCCGGCACCATCACTTTATCACCCGATTTCGGATTACGTCCGATACGCGGGGGGCGGCTATTGAGGGCAAAACTGCCAAAACCACGGATCTCGATGCGCTGACCACTCGCCAAAGCGTTGGTCATGGCATCGAGGATGGTCTTGACCGCATATTCCGCATCTTTCGCCACCAGCTGAGAGTAACGCTCAGCCAGACGGTTGATCAACTCGGACTTGGTCATCGACTAGTCTTAGTTCTTGTTATCGAACTTGGCTTTCAGCAGAGCGCCCAGGCTGGTGGTGCCCGAAGCAGCGTTGCTGTCGGTAGCAGCCATTTTTTGCATGGCTTCTGCGGTCTCAGCGCTATCTTTCGCTTTGATCGACAGCTGGATGCTGCGAGCTTTGCGATCGATGTTGATGACCAGCGCTTCAACGGTGTCGCCCACTTTCAGGTGGGTGCCAGCGTCTTCCACGCGGTCACGCGAGATTTCCGAAGCGCGCAGGTAGCCTTCAACTTCTTCCGACAGCTGGATCACGGCGCCTTTAGGCTCAACCGATTTCACGGTACCCGAAACCAGGGCACCTTTGTCGTTCATTGCAGCGAAGTTGTTGAATGGGTCGCCTTCCAGTTGCTTAACGCCCAGGGATACGCGCTCACGCTCAACGTCGATAGCCAGAACGATGGCTTCCAGTTCGTCACCTTTCTTGAAGCGACGCACGGCTTCTTCGCCGGTTTCGGTCCACGACAGGTCGGACAGGTGTACCAGACCGTCGATGTTGCCAGCCAGGCCGATGAACACGCCGAAGTCGGTGATCGATTTGATCGCGCCTTTGACTTTATCGCCCTTCTTGTGGGTAACACCGAAGTCGTCCCATGGGTTGGCTTTGCACTGTTTCATGCCCAGCGAGATACGACGACGCTCTTCGTCGATCTCCAGAACCATCACTTCTACTTCGTCGCCCAGTTGGACAACTTTGTTAGGAGCAACGTTCTTGTTGGTCCAGTCCATTTCGGAAACGTGTACCAGACCTTCGATACCCTGTTCCACTTCCACGAACGCGCCGTAGTCGGTCAGGTTGGTGACTTTACCGAACAGACGGGTGCCTTGTGGGTAACGACGCGACAGACCGGTCCATGGGTCATCGCCCAGTTGCTTCACGCCCAGCGAAACACGGTTCTTCTCTTGATCGTATTTCAGGACTTTAGCGGTGATTTCTTGACCCACGGTCAGCACTTCCGATGGGTGACGTACACGACGCCATGCCAGGTCGGTGATGTGCAGCAGGCCGTCGATGCCGCCCAGATCCACGAATGCGCCGTAGTCGGTGATGTTTTTCACAACGCCGGTCACCACGGTGCCTTCTTTCAGGGTTTCCATCAGTTTCTGACGCTCTTCGCCCATCGAAGCTTCGATAACGGCGCGACGCGACAGAACCACGTTGTTACGCTTGCGATCCAGTTTGATCACTTTGAATTCGAGGGTTTTGCCTTCGAATGGGGTGGTGTCTTTTACTGGACGGGTGTCTACCAGCGAGCCTGGCAGGAAGGCGCGGATGCCGTTGGTCAGAACGGTCAGACCGCCCTTGACTTTGCCATTGACGGTACCGACAACGATCTCGCCCGATTCCATGGCTTTTTCCAGTGCCAGCCACGAAGCCAGACGCTTGGCTTTGTCGCGCGACAGGATGGTATCGCCGAAACCGTTTTCCAGCGATTCGATGGCCACGGAAACGAAGTCGCCTACTTTGACTTCCAGTTCGCCTTGGTCATTTTTGAATTCTTCAACAGGGATGAATGCTTCCGATTTCAGGCCGGCGTTGACGATCACGAAGTTGTGATCCAGACGAACGACTTCAGCCGAGATCACTTCGCCCGAACGCATGTCTTGACGCGACAGGGACTCTTCGAAGAGGGCTGCAAAACTTTCCATATTAGACATTATGACTTCCAGGTTACCAACAAGGCTCGCGAAATGCGACTTCAGTTGGGTTAGGGTTGATAAAAGTACTGCTACTTGCTACTACTTAGCTACTACATACTCACTACTAACTCGTTACGGTACTGCGTGTTCTGTTCTGCTGTGAGCGCTTACTTGCGTGCCATTACTTGGCAGCGGCATACCATGCCAGCACCTGGGCCACCGCCTGTTCGGCGTTGATTTCCGAAGTATCGAGCACCAGTGCGCCCTGCGGCGGCACCAGCGGCGCTACCGCCCGATTGGTGTCGCGCTCGTCGCGCGCCTGCAAATCCTTCAGCAGATCATCCATATTAGCAGAAATTCCCTTAGCTATCAATTGCTTATACCGGCGTTCCGCGCGCGCAGCCACACTGGCTGTCAAAAACACCTTGAGCGCGGCGTGCGGGAAGATCACCGAGCCCATGTCGCGCCCGTCGGCAACCAGACCGGGCGCCTTGCGGAAGCCCAGTTGCAGGCCCAGCAGCGCATGGCGTACAGCGTGGAAGGTTGCAATTTTGGAAGCAGCATTCCCTACAGCTTCGGCACGAATCGCCTCGGTGACGTTTTCATGCGACAGTATGATGTCGCCGCCCTGAAAACTGCACTGCAGGTGCTCGGCCAGCTTGGCCAGCGCATGCTCGTCGGCCAGATCGGTGCCACGGCGCAAGGCCGACAGCGCCGTCAGGCGGTACAGCGCACCCGAGTCGAGATAGTGGAAACCGAGTTGATCTGCCACACGATGGGCAACCGTGCCCTTGCCGGACGCGGTCGGGCCATCGATGGTGATCACAGGAATGATGGATGTAGGCATATTTACTATTTTGCAATTGCCGCAAATGCAGCAAAGTATTCAGGGAAAGTCTTGGCGACACATTTAGGATCATTGATCCGCATCACATTTCCCTTGCGGGCAGCGCCGTCCAGCGCTACCAGCGAGAAACACATGGCCATGCGGTGATCGTCATAAGTGTCTATGGTAGCAGGCTGGATCACGGCCGGTGGGGTCACACGGATATAGTCCGGCCCCTCTTCCACGATGGCACCCACCTTGCGCAGCTCGGTGGCCATGGCGGCGATACGGTCGGTTTCCTTGACGCGCCAGCTGGCGATGTTGCGCAGCGTGCTGGTGCCGTCCGCATACAGGGCTGCCACGGCAATGGTCATGGCGGCATCGGGGATGTGGTTGAAATCGGCGTCGATGGCTTTCAGCACGCCGTTCGAGCGCGCTTCGATCCAGTTGTCGCCCATGGTGATCTGGGCACCCATCTGTTCCAGTGCACCCACAAAACGCACATCGCCCTGAATGCTGTCCTTGCCCACGCCTTCCACCCGTACCGGACCGCCAGCGATGGCACCCGCGGCGAGGAAGTAGGATGCCGAAGAGGCATCGCCTTCCACATGGATCACGCCGGGCGACTGATACACCTGTCCCGGCTGCAGCGTGAACGAAGCCCAGCCATCCTGCTCCACCTGCACGCCGAAACGACGGATCAGGTTCAGGGTGATTTCGATGTAAGGCTTGGAAATCAGCTCGCCTTCCACTTCGATGGTAATCGCGTGTTCGCGTGCCATCAGCGGTGCCACCATCAGCAGCGCCGTCAGGAACTGGCTCGACACATTGCCGCGCACCGACAGGCGCTGCGCGTGGATCTTGCCCTGCTTGATGTGCAGCGGCGGGAAGCCGGGGTTGCCCGTGTATTCGACATTGGTGCCGGCCGCGTTGAGCGCATCGACCAGATCACCGATAGGACGCTCGTGCATGCGCGGTACGCCGTGCAGCGTGTAGTCACCACCGATCACGGCCAGTGCCGCCGTCAGCGGACGGATAGCGGTACCAGCGTTGCCCATGAAAAGGTCGGCCTTGGCATTTGGCAGTACCCCTGCCACGCCTTGGACGTGATGGATGGTGCCCGTAGCGGTTTTCTCTTCGCGCCATTCCACGCCCAGCGAGCGCAGCGCAGCCAGCATCACGGCCGTGTCGTCCGAGGCCAGCAGATCGACGATCTGCACATCGCCCTGCGACAGTGCGGCCAGCAGCAGCACGCGGTTGGAAATGGATTTCGAGCCGGGCAGACGGACGGCCCCCTCGGCGTGCGCCACCGTGGCCAGATCTATGTATTCGTGAGTCATGCGAGTTCCTGATGTATTCAGTGCTTATTCAGCTTGGTCTTGCGCGGGCGGCTGCTCGGCCGCCTCGATCGCGGAGATCCACTGGTGGCGGGCGCGCTGGGCATTGCTATAGATGCCCTCCAGCGCCGCGCCGTCGCCAGCGGCCAGACGGGCACGCAGGCCCGTTAATTGTGCCAGATATGCATCCAGCTCCGTCAACAATGCCGTCTGATTGGCCAAGCTAATGTCGCGCCACATTTCGGGCGACGATCCGGCGATCCTTGTGAAATCGCGGAAGCCACTGGCCGCATACTGGAACAGTAAGTCTGCATGCGGCTTGTTGGCGATGTCGTCCACCAGCGCATACGCCAGCAAGTGCGGCAGATGGCTTACGGCGGCAAACACCTTGTCATGCTCCTCGGCGGACAGGCGGTGGATGATGGCGTGGCAGGCGCGCCATGCGGCGGCCACAGTTTCCACATCGGCCGCGCTGTTTTCCGGCAGAGGTGTCAATACTACTTTCTTGCCGACGTAGAGATCGGCAATGGCCGCATCGGGGCCATTGGTCTCGCGGCCGGCGATCGGGTGGCCCGGCACGAACTGGGCCAGTTTGGCACCCAGTGCACGCTGCGCCGCAGCCACCACATCCGACTTGGTACTGCCGGCGTCCGTCACCACGGTGCCCGGCTGCAGGTGCGGCGCCAGCGCCGACAGGATCGCTTCCGTCTGCGCCACCGGCGCGGCCAGCAGTACGAGATCGGCGCCTTGCATCGCCTGCCCCATATCGCTACCGATCACGTCGATAATGCCCAGCTCCTGCGCCCGTGCCAGCGAGGCGGCGGAGCGCCCCATGCCGACTACCGAACCTACCATACCGGCCTGCTTCAGCGCCCGCGCAAACGAACCACCGATCAGACCCACACCGAAGATGACGACTTTATTCAGCATTGATTCAGCTTTATCTTTCAAGCGGCTGGCCCGCTCAGGCCAGCCTGATTTACCTGCTTATTCAGCCAGTGCCTTGGTCAGCGCCGCGATCAGCACAGCGTTTTCCTGCGGCAGGCCGATGGAAATACGCAGCCACTCCGGCAGGCCGTAGTTACCGACCGGACGCACGATCACGCCCTGCTTGAGCAGCGCCAGATTCACGCGCGCACCGGCACCGGCATCGCTGCCCACTTTGACCAGCACGAAGTTACCGTAGGACGGCACATACTCCAGACCCAGCTGCTCGAAAGCGGCGACGAACTGCTGATAGCCGGCCGTATTGTTGGCTGCACTCTTCTGCAGGAATTCCTTGTCGTTCAGCGCTGCGATGGCCGCGGCCTGCGCCAGCGAATTGACGTTGAACGGCTGACGGATGCGGTTCATCAGGTCGGTCAGCGGCGGCTGGGCAATGGCGAAGCCCACGCGCAGACCGGCCAGACCATAGGCCTTGGAGAAGGTACGCGACACCATCAGGTTAGGATATTTTTTCACCCACTCGGCCGATTCGAACTGGTTCTCGGTCGCGAGGAATTCGTTGTAGGCTTCATCCAGCACGACCACTACATGGGCCGGCACCTTGTCAAGGAAGGCGGTAATCTCGGCGGCCGGAATGAAAGTACCGGTCGGGTTGTTCGGGTTGGCGATGAATACCAGACGGGTGTCCGCTTCGATGGCTGCCAGCATGGCATCCAGATCATGGCCATGGTTCTTGGCCGGCACCACGATATGGCGCGCACCGACGCCCTGCGTCGCCAGTGCGTACACGGCGAACGAGTATTGCGAGTACACCACCGACTGGCCGCGCTCGACGAAAGCGTGGGCAGCAATTTCCAGAATATCGTTACTGCCGTTACCCAGCGTGATCCAGTCAGCCGGTACGTCGTAACGCCTGGACAGCGCGCCTTTCAGGTCGAAGCCGGCGGCGTCGGGATAGCGCCCCAGTTCTGCCGCCGCAGCGTTCATGGCCTGCACAGCCGATGCGGGTACACCGAACGGGTTCTCGTTCGATGCCAGTTTTACGATAGCCTCTTCGTCGAGGCCGAATTCGCGTGCCACCTCGGCGATGGGCTTGCCCGCCTGGTAGGGGGCGATTGCGCGAACGTAGTCTGGGCCGTAATTGTTGGACATAGTCTCTCTCTGTTATCTCGTTAAATACTCGATTAATAAAACGACGCTGATGCCGACCTCACGGCATCAGCCAACTCGCGGCGGGTAGACTCGGCGGTGTCTGCCCGCCCGCAATTCTGTGCGTGACTGAACGCCTAAACGACTGCGCTCAGGTCAGGCTGACGGGATAGGAACCCAGCACCTTGAAGAAGGCCGCGTTACTCTGCAGCGATTCCAGTGCCTTGGCCACGGCTTCGTTCTGCACATGGCCTTCCACATCGACGTAGAAATAGTATTCCCAGCTACCCGTGCGGGCCGGACGCGATTCAAAGCGCGTCATCGACACGCCATACTGCGCCAGTGAACCGAGCAGGCCATACATGGCGCCAGCCTTGTGCGGCGCAGCCAGTGCCAGCGAAGTACGGTCTTTGCCGGACGGGCCAGCCTGCAGATAGCCGATCACGGCAAAGCGCGTGCGGTTGTGCGGATCATCCTGAATATTCGCCTTGACGGTGCCTAGGCCATAACGCACACCGGCGCGCTCGCCGGCGATCGCGGCCAGCGTATGGTCGTCGCGCGCCATGCGCGCCGCTTCCGCGTTGGACGATACGGCGCGGCGTTCGATATCCGGGTAATTGTTGTTGAGCCAGATCTGGCACTGTGCCAGCGCCTGCGCATGGGCGCAGATGGCTTTGACGCCATCCATATTGCCCGTACCCGTCAGCAGGCTGTGGCGCACGGCAATCGACACTTCGCCGCTGATGGTCAGCGGCGTCTGCAGCAGCAGGTCCAGCGTGCGGCCAATCGCGCCTTCGGTGGAATTCTCCACCGGCACCACGCCAAATTCGGCGGTGCCCGCTTCCGTCGCACGGAACACTTCGTCGATGGACGAGCAAGGCAGCACATCGACGGCCGTACCGAACTGCTGGTACACGGCCTGCTCGCTATACGTACCGGCGGGGCCGAGGAAGGCGATAGTCACGCGTTTTTCCAGCGAACGGCAGGCCGACATGATTTCGCGCCAGATGGTCTGCAGTTCGGTATTGCCCATAGGGCCCGGGTTGCGCTCGGCCACGCCGCGCAGGATCTGCGCTTCGCGTTCAGGGCGGAACACGGGGGCATTGGTTTCGGCCTTGACATGGCCGACCTGCTGCGCCACGCGGGCGCGCTGGTTGAGCAGATCCAGAATCTGCGCGTCTATGCTATCGATCTGTTCCCGTAAGGGTTTCAGTTTGTCTGTCATGGATTATCGGCCAGCGAATTCGTTTAAGTAGTCTACGAGCGCTTGCACGCCCTCGATAGGCATCGCGTTATAGATCGATGCCCGCATACCACCGACGGACTTGTGGCCCTTCAGCTGCAACAGCCCGCGCGCTTTTGCGCCGGCCAGGAATGCTTCGTTCTTGCTCTCGTCCTTCAGGTAGAAAGGCACGTTCATGCGCGAACGGTAAGGTTTTTCGACGCGGGTCTGGTAGAAGTCGTCCGCATCGAACGCTGCATACAGCAGCTCGGCTTTGGCTATGGCGCGCTGCTCCATCGCCGCTACACCGCCCTGCTGTTTCAGCCACTGGAACACCAGTCCGGCGATATAGATGCCGTAGGTAGGCGGGGTGTTGTACATCGATTCGTTATCGGCCACCAGCTTGAAATCGAAAGCCGACGGGCAGACCGGCAGCGCCTTGCCCAGCAGGTCTTCGCGCACGATGACGATGGTGACACCGGCCGGGCCGATGTTCTTCTGTGCACCGGCGAAGATCAGGCCGAACTTCGACACGTCGATAGGCCGCGACAGAATGTGCGAGGACATATCGGCCACCAGCAGCACTTCGTCAGGCACGCCCGCCAGACCGGCCGGCACGCCATTTTCAAAGGCGAATTCCACACCGTCGATGGTCTCGTTGGTGCACATGTGCAGATAGGCGGCGTCAGGCGTCAGCTTCCACTCGGCCACGGGCGGCACGCCCGTCTTGCCTGTGGCGGCGATATTCACGCTGGCGTACTTGCCCGCTTCCTTGATGGATTTGCCCGACCACGAACCCGTATGAATGAAATCGATCGTTGCTGGCTGCGGCTTGTGGCCCACCAGATTCAACGGAATCAGGGCGTTCTGCGACAGACCGCCGCCCTGCATGAACAGAATCTTGTAATTGTCCGGTACTGCCAGCAGTTCGCGCAGATCGCGCTCGGCTGCCTTATAAATCGAAATGAATTCGGGGCCGCGGTGGCTCATCTCCATCACCGACATGCCGCTGCCATGCCAGTCCAGCATTTCGGCAGCAGCCCGGGTCAGCACTTCCTTCGGCAGTACGGCAGGGCCGGCGGAAAAATTATAGATGTGAGTCACGTTGCGATCCTTATTTGGTTTTTTTGTTTTCCTGCATTTTCTGCATCAGCGGGCCGACGCGGCGCGCCACCACCTGCTGGCCGATCTGCATGCCTTCGGCCATCAGCTTGGGCATGGAGGCCAGCATCTTGCTGCCCACCGGCGTACGGTAGAAAGCCGTGATCTGTTTCAGCTCGTCGGCCGTATAGGTGCGCGCATACAGCGGCACGGTTTCGGCCAGCACTTCATCCACCAGCGACGGGTCGCTCAGCATTTCCTGCACCGGCTTGATGGCTGCCGGCAGTTCTGCTTCCATCTTGATGATGGCAGCCTGCTTGTCCTGCTCCGACGCTTTCGGGTTGTTGCGGATGGCCGCTTCGGCACCCGCACGCATGGAGTTGCCTATGCCCTGCGCCATCTGCTGCATCATGCCGTTCATCATGGTGCGGTAGTTCATCGCTTCAAACAGCTCGCGTGCGGCGGCCGTGGAGGCTTCCGTAGCCTGGGCATAAGCGCCGCCACTGGCCAGCAGGGCCAGCGCTGCTACAGCAGTTGCTACGGTATTCACTACGATCTTTTTCATCTTCACTCCACAGTAAAAAAAAAGGGGCCAGCTTCATTGTCGCATTTATCCGCGCAATAAACCTGACCCCGCTGCCAGCCGGAACAGCGTCCGGCTTATGGCGTTGACTTACTCGGGCTGGGCGTCAGCCGGCTTGGCGTCAGGCCCCGGTTCCAGTTCCACTTCGTCGATGTCGGTTTCCACCACGCGCTGCAGGCCGGACAGCTTGGTGCCGTCTTCCACCGCGATCAGGGTCACGCCTTGGGTGGCGCGGCCCATTTCACGGATTTCCGACACGCGGGTGCGGATCAGCACACCGCCGGTAGTGATCAGCATGATTTCGTCGCTGGAATCAACCAGCGTCGCTGCCACCACCTTGCCGTTACGTTCCGAAGTCTGGATCGCGATCATGCCCTTGGTACCGCGGCCATGACGGGTGTACTCGATAATCGGCGTACGTTTGCCGAAGCCGTTTTCGGTTGCCGTCAGCACCGACTGCTGCTCGTTCTCGGCCACCAGCAGCGCGATCACGCGCTGGCCTTCGTCCAGATTCATACCGCGCACGCCACGGGCATTACGGCCCATAGGACGCACATCGTTTTCATCGAAACGCACGGCTTTGCCGGCGTCGGAGAACAGCATCACATCGTGTGCGCCATCGGTCAGCGCAGCGCCGATCAGGAAGTCGCCCTCATCCAGATCGACCGCAATGATGCCGGCCTTACGCGGATTGCTGAAGTCTTTCAGCGGGGTCTTCTTCACGGTGCCCAGACTGGTGGACATGAACACGTAGTGATCTTCAGGGAAGGTACGGTTGTCGCCCGACAGCGGCAGGATCACGGTGATCTTCTCGTTATCGGCCAGCGGGAACATGTTCACGATCGGCTTGCCGCGCGAGTTGCGCGAGCCTTGCGGCACTTCCCACACCTTCAGCCAGTACATGCGGCCACGGTTGGAGAAGCACAGGATGTAATCGTGGGTGTTGGCGATGAACAGCTGATCGATCCAGTCTTCTTCTTTGGTGGCCATGGCCTGCTTGCCGCGACCGCCGCGCTTCTGCGCACGGTATTCGGAAATCGGCTGGGCCTTCATGTAACCCGTGTGCGACAGGGTTACCACCATATCCTGCGGCGTAATCAGATCTTCCGTGCCCAGATCGGTCGCATTGTGCTCGATGCTGGAACGGCGCGGATCTTTGGCGCGGTCGCCGAACTCGTTGGCGACATGGGTCATTTCATCGGTGATGATGGTAGTCACGCGGGCCGGGGTGGCCAGAATGTCCAGCAGGTCAGCGATTTCGGCCATCACGTCTTTGTATTCGTTGACGATCTTGTCCTGTTCCAGACCGGTCAGGCGCTGCAGACGCATCTGCAGAATTTCCTGTGCCTGATCATCCGACAGACGGTACATGCCGTCAGCCTGGATGCCGTAGTGCTTAGGCAGGTGCTCCGGACGGAAGGCTTCGATGCCGCCGATGGTGCTGCCTTCGCTGGTACGGGCCAGCATCTCGCGCACCAGCGAGGAATCCCACGAACGGTCCATCAGGGCAGCTTTTGCCACTGGCGGGGTTGGTGCGGCCTTGATCAGGGCGATGAATTCATCGATGTTCGCCAGTGCCACGGCCAGACCTTCCAGCACGTGACCGCGTTCGCGCGCCTTGCGCAGTTCGAACACGGTACGGCGGGTGACCACTTCGCGGCGGTGCGACAGGAAGCACTGCAGCATCTCTTTCAGGTTGAGCAGGCGCGGCTGGCCATCGACCAGTGCCACCATGTTCATGCCGAAGGTATCCTGCAACTGGGTCTGCTTGTACAGATTGTTCAGCACCACTTCCGGTACTTCACCGCGTTTCAGCTCGATCACCACGCGCATACCCGATTTATCGGATTCGTCGCGGATGTCGGAAATGCCTTCCAGCTTCTTGTCACGCACGTTCTCGGCGATACGCTCGAGCAGCGACTTCTTGTTCACCTGATACGGCAGCTCGTCAACGATGATGGCGGTACGGCCGCCATCCTTGCCGTATTCTTCGTAGTGGGTCTTGGCGCGCATCACCACGCGGCCACGGCCGGTGCGGTAACCATCGCGCACGCCGGACACGCCGTAGATGATGCCGCCGGTCGGGAAGTCCGGTGCCGGAATGAGCTCGATCAATTCGTCGATCGAGCAGTGCGGGTTGTTCAGCACGTGCAGCGCACCCGAGATCACTTCGTGCAGGTTGTGCGGCGGGATGTTGGTGGCCATACCCACCGCGATACCGGACGAACCGTTGATCAGCAGATTAGGGATACGGGTAGGCAGTACCGTCGGTTCTTTTTCCTTGCCGTCGTAGTTAGGCTGGAAATCCACGGTTTCTTTGTCGATATCGGCCAGCAGTTCGGCCGAGATCTTGTCCAGACGGCACTCGGTGTAACGCATTGCTGCCGCGCCGTCGCCATCGACGGAACCGAAGTTACCCTGACCATCGACCAGCATGTAGCGCAGCGAGAAATCCTGCGCCATACGGACCAGCGTGTCATAAATCGAGGCATCGCCGTGCGGGTGGTACTTACCCATGGTGTCGCCCACCACACGGGCGCACTTGACGTAGGGGCGGTTCCACACGTAATTCGACTCATGCATCGAGAACAGCACCCGGCGGTGCACCGGCTTGAGGCCGTCACGCACATCCGGCAAGGCGCGGCCCACAATCACGCTCATGGCGTAATCGAGGTAGCTCTTGCGCATCTCTTCTTCGAGGGAAATTGGGATTGTTTCTTTTGCGAATTGATCCATTGGCGGGTCGACTGATCTATGACTGTGATTTATTAAGCAATGTATGCCGCAGGTACTGCATCTCTTGCACCGCCCTCCGTAAGGATGGGCAAGCGTACGATTTTACCATGCGCGCAAGGCGACCTGCGCAAATCCGCCACTGTGCCACTTTCAGGCGCGTTGCGCGATCTACAACAGGTTGTAACACCTTGTAATATTCATGACACATTGAGGAATTATTATCGACAATCACGTTGCAACTAAACAACATTTTGGTCGAAAGCGGCGCGGAGTCATGTTGGAGCCCGCAAACGTCGCTAAATCGCTTGTGGCAGAATGAATAAGACCCTCATTGCATGTTTCACAATCGAGAAAGCCTAGCGACGCCCCTGCGTGGTAAAATTGGTCTTATGTATCACTACGTCGCGCAGTTTTCTGCGGATATCACCCCCGAAAGGAAGAAAAAGATGAAAAAACTGATTTCGATGCTGGCCATCTCGGCTGCATTCGCCGGCTCGGCTTTCGCCCAGACCGCGCCGACCGCGCCACCATACGCGCCTGTCACCCAGGACATCAAGGCAGCTACGCCTAAGAGCGCTTATGTGCAGGATGCCCGCGGCGTAATCGCCCGTGACCCATTCGGCCTGTGCTGGCGTACCGGCTACTGGACCCCGGCTGATGCCGTGCCAGGTTGCGACGCGCCGATCTGCGTAGAGCCAGAGAAACTGGAAAACGGCAAGTGCGTAGCACCTCCGCCACCACCAGCACCAGCTCCTGCTCCAGTGGCACCGGCACCAGCACCGGCACCGAAGCCAGTTGCACCAGTACCGACCGCTCAAAAAGTGAGCTTCGCTGCTGACGCCTTCTTCGACTTCGACAAATCGGTCCTGAAACCAGAAGGCAAAGCCAAGCTGGACGACCTGAGCTCGAAACTGGGCACCATCAATCTGGAAGTTATCATCGCCGTGGGTCACACTGACTCGGTCGGTACCGATGCTTACAACCAGAAACTGTCCGAGCGTCGTGCTAACGCTGTCAAAGCTTACCTGGTAGGCAAAGGCGTAGAAGCCAACCGCGTGTACACCGAAGGCAAAGGCGAGAAACAACCTGTAGCAGACAACAAAACTGCTGAAGGCCGCGCCAAAAACCGTCGCGTAGAAATCGAAGTGGTAGGCACCAGCAAGTAATTGCCCACCGCATCAAGGAAAACCCGCTTCGGCGGGTTTTTTTACGCCCGCTGATTTAGAATAGCGGGATTCGCTTTTGAGAAAAACACCATGAACGCCGATCCATTAGAACTGCAGAAATTTGCCGACCTGGCCCACCGCTGGTGGGACCCTACTTCCGAATTCCGTCCCCTGCACGAAATCAATCCGCTGCGTCTGGAGTGGATCAATGCGCGCGTGCCGCTGGCCGGCAAGAAAGTGATCGACATCGGTTGCGGTGGCGGCATCCTCAGTGAATCGATGGCGCGCAAAGGCGCCAATGTAACGGGCATCGACCTGGGCGAGAAAGCCCTGAAAGTAGCCGACCTGCACTCGCTGGAATCGGGCGTGGCAGTGCGCTACAAGCTGATTTCGGCCGAAGCCATGGCCGCCGAAGAAGCCGGCCAGTACGATGTGGTGACCTGCATGGAGATGCTGGAGCACGTGCCCGATCCGGGCGCCATCGTGCGCGCGGCGGCCACGCTGGTGAAACCGGGCGGCCATGTGTTCTTCTCGACCCTGAACCGCAACCCGAAATCGTATCTGTTTGCGATTCTCGGTGCCGAATACTTGCTGCGCATGCTGCCCAAGGGCACGCACGACTACGAGAAGTTCATCACCCCGTCCGAGCTGTCGCAATACATCCGCAGCGCCGGTCTGGATGTGGCGGGCTTCAAGGGCATGGGCTACAACCCGCTCACCAAGTTCTACTCGCTCAACAACGATACCAGCGTCAACTATCTGGTCGCTGCCACCCGTCCGCTGTAAGAAAGACCTAGCCCATGAGCCACCCTGCTGCGCCGCGCGCCATTCTGTTCGACCTCGATGGCACGCTGGCCGATACGGCGCCCGATCTGGCCGCCGCCGTCAACCTGCTGCGCACCGAGCGCGGACTGGAGCCGACCGCCTACCATGTGCTGCGCCCTACCGCTTCGGCCGGTGCGCGCGGCATGATAGGTGCGGCCTTCGGCCTGACGCCGGAAGATGAAGGCTTTGCCGTGCTGCGCGACGGCTTTTTCGCCAACTATCAGGCCGCCATGGCCGTCAACAGCGGCCTGTTCGACGGCGTGCAGGAGCTGCTCGATGGCATCGAAGCGGCTGGACTGCGCTGGGGTGTGGTAACCAACAAATCGCAGCGTTTCACCGATCCGCTGCTGCCGCAGATCGGGCTGGGCCACGCCGGCTGCGCCATTTCGGGCGATACCACGGCGCATGCCAAGCCGCATCCGGAACCGCTGCTGGAAGCGGCGCGCCGTCTGGGCGTAGCACCGGAACAGTGCTGGTATGTGGGCGACGATCTGCGCGATATTCAGGCGGGCAAAGCGGCAGGTATGCTGACCATTGCCGCTGGCTGGGGCTATGCCGGCGCCGAGGAGCCGCGTAGCTGGCAGGCAGACTATCTGCATACGCAGCCGCTGCAACTGCTTGCCCTGCTGCGCGATTGTTTGCGCCAGCAGGCCGAGCTGGCTGCGTAGTCTGAAGTTACCAGCTCCGGCAAGTAACTACAGGGCCTAATTATTCAATCCATCAAGCTGCAGATCCAATTCTGTAAGTATCAATTTTCTTCCGTGCGCCAATCACAACTCCAGAACCGTGTACCCACGTCTATCCGGCAGGGTATCCGAAGCAAGAGGCGACAATTCAGCATCTGCCGATGTTAATGAATCATAAATCAGATATTTACCCTTCCGCTCGATTCCAATATTCGGAATAGCAAGTTTTATTTGTGATTTACTCAGATAAAGCCATTTAGGCTTAGCCTTTTCTGCAAAATCAATCCGATCGATCTGGCCGCTAGAAGCGTTTATCCGGACTGCTACACCTTTCCGATAAGGCGGCCCATAACTGACATCAAATATCAAAACCCGATGCCGACATGCTGAATAATTCAGCGTACCCAACACTTCATGCTCTCCACTTTCCGAAAAGGCTGGGACGACCTTTCCGTCTATTCTCAACCCAAATCTATTGCCATCGACCGTATATTGGGACAGTAACGCTATAACTGCACCATGCGCTGATAGGCATGTGCGAACTACCTCCCAGGGCGAACCAGTACAGACTGGCGTTACCAACAGTAAAGAATAAAGCAGTGCATTAAACCTGTTCACTGACCGATCTCCCTAAGAACCTGCATTGAATCAGGAGATAGTTTCAGCCTTTCAGCGCAGGCGCTTATTTTCTTAAAATAGATGCCATTCCCTATCCCGCGATAACGCTTATAGGCCTCTTCGATCGACTTCGAAGTATCGAGCCAGTACTGCATGTATTCGGTACCAAGTTGAATATTCGTAGCCTCATCAAAAATATCATCGCTGCTATGTAATCGTGCCGCGTGGGAAAACTCCTGCTGTGTTTCCCGATCACTCGGCATATGTCCTAACGCTTTCTGCTTTCGATATTTATAAACTTGCTGAACACCTTGCTTCTGCATCTGCATTAGACCACGTGCATCATGACTCTCTCCAGCACGAGCATCAAAGCGAGACTCCATATATATTTGACAAATTATTAATTCAACACCAAGAACCGATCGATTATTTTTTTCTACCAGCCCCCGAATCTCACGCAATCGAGCCGAGTCATCCACCTTAACAATTGCTGGCTTCGTATCCGAGGTATGAGTCAATCTGGCGCGATGCTTTATTACCCTAAGTGTTTTCGTCATTTCAGCGATCCCATTCCGGATTAACAGGAAGAATGGCGCACTCATGGATTCGCAACACAGCTTCTACTGCAGACTCAGCTGTTACCCTATCGGTAAATCCTTCCTCGTCAGATTCTCCCTGCGTTACTACAGTCCCATTTACCTCAATAGAATATGGCCAGTGAACAAGAGGCAGACTAGAAACATCATCAATTAACTGAAAATACAAATCGTGACTAATTGCCCCCGTTCCTGTTCTGGATGCCCCTTGCCCGATAGCGTCCATATTAACTACATGTTCAGACGCATCCGGACCAACTGATTGTGCGCGTTGCTTCTGATTTGCGATAAGAGTGGGACTGATCAGGCAGCGACATAGACACAAATCATTTTCAAGAGCGACTAATTTCTCCTGCCATGTCTCAGCAAGTCTGAAACCAGAACATTTAATCTTGCCAAACGAATGACAGGCGACACAGAACACCACGTCACCTTCAAGGGCTATTTGTTTGCCACAAATTTTCCCATGACTACTGCCCTCAACTACGGTTCCGCCCGCAGTTGTGTACGCTCCTTCGGTGATGGTATATCTCTTCACATCGCCTCCTAATGCTGGATAGAAATATGAAGTCCTCTGATAAACATCCCCAGATGACACTCATATGAATTCTATGAAGAAGTGCATGCCCGACAATTCATAACGCTAACCGACAAGTATCAAGCTGGACTTGAGGTGAGACAAGAGCTAGCAACTATTCTCAACTAATCGTGATCAATGCCTCACCCACATGCATGCGCCAACGATGCGTGAAGCCGCCTGCGACTGCTAGCGTTCGCTCCCGCCCCGCTAAAGCCTGCGGCCAAAATAAAAGGCCCGACGCACATTGATCTGCTCTGGAAAAACTAAACATCAAAACTGTCTAGCGAACCAAAGAGGATCAATTTCGCCAAACGACTATCTACCTTGTCTTAACACAATGTAGCCAGTAACTCTGCAGCAAACAATCAGGCATACCCATCCAACACGGAGAAGAGTATGCCTTACATCTACAAGGAGGTGGACGCGCTGGATACAGACCCACCTCCAGCAGCAGTCGGCGATGGAAGCTGCGTTGCACTCATCAAACATTTTGTGCCGGGTTTGATTGGAGCCCCGACCTCATCATGGCGAGCTGGGGGAAATGTGCTCGAACTAGGTACTAAGATCGCAAAGGGCACAGCGATCGCTACCTTCGTCAATGGACGCTATCCGAATCTCGCGCATGGAAACCACGCTGCAATTGTTTTGAAGGTTATGCAGAGTGGAATCTGGGTTGTGGATCAATGGAAAGCTAAAGCAGTCATCTCTGCCCGCTTGATTCGCATTCCGCCGCCTCGCCAGCAGCGCAATAAAGATGGAAGCTTTAGAAACCCATCCGACAACGCACTTGCCTACTTCGTGATCGAATGATGAGATCCGTCATTCTTGCCATTACGGCTTTCGGAATTTTTGCTAACGGTATTGCCTTAGCAATCGAACAGCCGATTTCCTGCCCAAAACGATTAGAGCCAGATGCTATTCAATCACAGCACCCACCAGCAGGCTGGGAATTGCACATGCTTCGACCTGTTTATTTGACCGAGGGAGGGATGTTGCATGGTGCGCCTGAAGAATTGGCTTTTCTTGTCCCTGATGGCAACACCCGTCGCAGGATAGGCAAACAGACCACGGAGACGCAACACTGGAGCTTTGATTTACCCCATGGGCACACGCTGTGGATGTACTGTGGCTATGGCGGAAGCGGCGCAACACTTAAACTGTTCAAACAGGTGCCGGAGAGTGCAAGTGAATGTACTCTAAGCTCTATTTCCACAAAAAGCCCCATCATGGAAAGCGTGCAGCTCGTTTGCAGGTAACTACGGTCAGTGGCTAAGTATGCTCAACTGTGCCATGAGGAAATTTTGCACGCCGCCTGCGGCGGCCAGCGCTCGCTCGCGCTCGCGCGAAATCGCCTACGGCGATTTCTAGTCGGGCGAATCGGAGAGGGTTGCGCTTGCAAGCGCAACCCGCCGCGCGGGCGGCGCGCTTGCGCGCCGAATTCCCCGCACGGCCCCGCGTCCCGCGGGTTCAATTCCCGCCCGTTGCAGCCTGCGGCCAAAAAAAAAGCCTCGACGCATAGCGCCGAGGCTTTTTTTTGGGATTTAGTGGTGGAGCCGGCGGGAATTGAACCCGCGTCCGCAAGCACTCCACAGACAGTTCTACATACTTAGCACTATCATTTAATTTAACCTGTACAGCACGGATGTGCACGTTATGGACAGGCGATTCACCTTAGATTTAGCGCTGCTTCAAGTGACCCGTTACAGCGCGATTCCCTGTAAATGACTCCATGACTTTTAACGGTCCGCCCCAGGGAAGAAGCGTTTAGGAGCTAACAGCCCTTAGGCTGCCAGTGCGTACGAGTTATCGTTTGCAGTTATTGATTTCTGGGTGTATTTACGAGGTAACCAGGCCTCGGTATGCCCTGTTCTGCTTTGCAACCCACGTCGAAACCAGGTCGGCCCCACAGACACCACCATTCTACTCCCTTTTCCAGCCGCCTGCATCCCCGTCAAACGCCCGTCATATTTGACCACTATCATGGCCACAGTTCTCACATAGAACCACCCATTAGCACCGCACGACGGTCGCTACTACCGGCGCCGGCGGTCGGGAAATATACCGGCACCAACACCTTTTCCTCGCATGCGCGCGCTCCGCGCACAGCCGTACTACCTGTGTCGCCACGCTTGAGGCACAATAGCGGCATACCATGAAAGGAAGTTCCATGATCTACGAAGTAGCCGAGCTGTACATCAAACCCGACGCGCACCAAGCCTTCCAGGCTGCCGTGACCCAGGCCATCCCCGTCTTCAAAGCCGCCAAGGGCTGCATTTCCATGCGCCTCGACCGCGACATCGAAGTGCCCGACACCTACCATCTGGTAGTGGGCTGGGAAACACTGGATAACCACGTCGTCGATTTCCGTGGCAGCGAAGGCTTTGTAACGTGGCGCGGTCTGGTAGGCGGCTATTTTGCCCAGCCACCGAAAGTGGAACATTTCAATACCGTGGTCAACGGCTTCTAAGCCATCCGTACGTGCAATTCCTGACAGGAGGCACCACATCATGACCCGTACCATCCACCGCAATTTTGCCGAAGTCACGGACGCCGAAAGCGCCCGTAGCGCCCTGCTGGCCAGCGGTTTTCCGCAGTCCTGCATTCAGCTGACCAAGCATAAACCGCTGCCTGCCAGTGTGCCGACCAGCACGGTAGGCAACATCCTCGATGCCCTGACGCCCGGCGGCGCGGCAGCGGCGGCTGCGGCGCGCGAGCGCAGCGGCGCCATGCTGACGCTGGATATCTACGATGAGGATGAGCGGGATAAGGCCGATGCCATCATGGCCGGCTTTGGCGCCCGCCACGCCTGATCAGCCGGCAACGCTAGCGGCGCTGCCCCCGGTGCTGCTAGCGCCAGCCTGCTCGGCATACAGGCGCTCCATCCATGCGCCTGCTTCGGCCATGGCCAGCGGCTTGGCGTAGAAATACCCCTGGAACACGTGACAACCGGCGTCGCGCGCGGTGATCGCCTGTTCCAGTGTTTCTATGCCTTCCGCGACCACTTCCAGATCAAGTGCCGCCGCCAGCTGGCAGATGGCCCGTACCACGGCCACCGCATCGGGTGCAGGCAGCGGTTCGATCAGACCACGGTCGACTTTCACTGTGCTAAGCGGCAGCTGGCGCAACATGCTCAGCGACGAGAAGCCCGTGCCGAAATCGTCCATCGCCACCTTGATGCCCAGCTCTTCCAGCACCGTCAGCTGCTGGCGCGTGTCTTCCAGATTATCCACCGCCGCACTCTCGGTAATTTCCAGCGTCAGGCTCTCGGCCGGTATGCCGGTATGCTCGAGCAGCGCTTTCACGCGCTGCGGGAAGCCGGGATTGAGCAGCTGTACCGGCGAGACATTCACCGCCACCGGCACGCAGGCGCCCAGCTCGCTACGCCAGCGGGCAATCTGGCAGCAGGCCTGCTCCAGCAGGCTGGAACCGAGTTCGCCTATCAGCCCGGTACGCTCGGCCACGGCGATAAATTCCACCGGACTGACCTGCCCCACTTCGGGACGGAACCAGCGCGCCAGCGCTTCGAAGCCCAGCAGCTTGCCGCTGGCAGCATCGATCTTGGGCTGGTATTCCAGATAGAACTCGTGGTTGCGTATGCCCTTGCGCAGCGCCTGTTCCGTCGCCAGCGTATCGCGCGACATCTGCACGAAGCGCTGCTCGGCCATGGCCAGCGAGGTGCCCGGCGTGCGTTTGGCCTGATACATGGCGGCGTTGGCCGCGCGCAGCAGGGCTTCGGCGCTGTCGGCATGGGTGGGGAACACGGCCATGCCCATCGAGGCGTCGATGAAGTATTCGCCGCCCGGCACTTTCAGCGCCTGCATGCAGGCCGTGCGCAGGCGCTCGGCAATGCCGCGCAAGTCACCGCCGGAAGGATCGATGATGGCGAATTCGTCACCACCTAACCGCATCAGCTCGCCCGTTTCACCGAGCGCCTGCGCCAGTGCGGCAGCAAACGCCTTGAGCAGCTGGTCACCCGTCAGATCGCCCTGGCTCTGATTGAACAGTTTGAAGCGGTCGATATTCAGCACTACCAGCGTGCACTGCATGGAGCCGTCGGCCAGATAGCAGTACTCGCGCAGGTGGCGCATCAGCACGCTGCGGTTGGGCAGGCCCGTCAGCTCGTCGTGGCTAGCCTGATGCAGCAGGGCGCGTGCACTGGCATTGCGTTCGCTGTCGTCGGTAATCAGTATCTGCGTGGCTAGCTGGCCATCCCATTCCACCCGCCAGGCTTCGAAGCGCAGTTCCAGCGTACGGCCGCCCGCCACTTCGCAGCGGTCTTCCCAGTGCGCCACATCCTGCTGGCCCGTCTGCAGCATCTGGTGGAAACGCAGCATGGTCTGCTCGCAGAACAGCCCGGCCGGCAGCTCGCGCAGGCTGGCATAGGCGCCCTGCCCCAGCGGCACGCCGTACAGATTACGCACGGCCGGATTGGCGTACAGTATGCGTTCGCTGTCCGTCACCAGCACGCCCTGCACCGTATGTTCCGTCATCTGCTGGAAGCGCACGGCCAGCCGCGCCGATTCGCGGATCGCGCCTTCCAGCGCGGCCAGCGCGAATATCGCGCCGATTGCGGTACGGATCAGGGTGGCCCACAGGATGTTGGCGGCCAGCCCCTGTTCGGCATAGATAATCAGGAACAGCTGGTTCAGGCCCAGCAGAATCAGCAACGGGCCCACCCAGCGCTCCAGTCCCTCCAGCCGCCACAGCCAGCGTATCACCAGCGCCCCCATCACGCACAGCACCAGCATGTACGCCATCGGCCAGTAGAACAGCTTGTGGCCGGACTGGGGCAGCATCAGTGTCAAGATCGCCAGCACCGCCAGCGTAATGGCCGGCAACGGCGACAGCTTGCGCCCGGCCAGTCGCAGCACGCCAGACGCGAGGAACAGCAGGCTGGGTATGGCGCCCAGCAGCGCCAGCAACGGCGGCAGCAGCGTCAGCTGCGTTGGCAGTAGCAGATGCAGCAGATAACTCATAGGCAGCAGTACAGCGCACAGCGTGGCCAGCCCCATATCGCGCGCAAAGGTCTGGCTGCGGTGACGGCGCCAGATCAGCAGCAAGCAACTGCCCATGATGCTGAACACCCCTGCATTGATCAGGTATAGGTAGTGGGTGACTGTCATCTTAACGACGTATCTGCTCTAGGCCATTCAACTGTTATGGTGCTGGAAAACCTGGCGCAGATAGGCCAGGAAGGTTTCATCTTTGCACAGGGTTTTACCGGGTGAATCGGACAGCTTGGCCACCGACTGACCATTGCAGGCCACCAGCTTCATGACGATGTTGAGCGGCTCCAGCCCCATGTCATTGGTCAGATGGGTGCCGATGCCGAAGCCGGTCATGATGCGGTCGGCAAAATGGCCGTACAGCTCGAACGCCTTGTGCAGATTCAGGCCGTCGGAAAACACCAGCCGCTTGGTGTTGGCGTCGATGCGCAGGCGCGCATAGTGGGCCAGCGCCTTTTCGCCCCAGACCACGGGATCGCCGGAATCGTGGCGCAGGCCGTCGAACAGCTTGGCGAAATACAGGTCGAAGTCATTGAGGAAGGCATCCATGCCCACCACATCGGTCAGGGCCACGCCCAGATCGCCGCGGTATTCCTGCACCCAGGCTTCCAGCGAAGCTTTCTGGAAGTCGCGCAGACGCACGCCGAAGGCCTGGAAGGACTGCATGTATTCATGCGCCATGGTGCCGATAGGTACCAGCCCGAAACGCATGGCCTGATACACATTCGAGGTGCCCTTGAAATACTCGGGCACCTGGCGCGCCAGACACTGCACCACCTCATCATGCCAGACGCCCGAATAGCGCCGGCGGGTGCCGAAATCGGAGAACTCGAAGGGATTACGCCGTGCCGGCTGCTGGCCGAAGGCCTTGAGCGCGGCGACCTTGGCCTGCAGGCGGGCGCGCCCCTCGGCCAGTGCTGCGCTCTGGTCGAAACGGCGGAAATACAGCTCGTTGACGATGTACAGCACGTAGATTTCGAAGCCCATTACGTGCACCTGCGGTCCGCTGGCGCGTATGGTCAGGGTATCGCCATCCGTGCCCACCGTGATGAAACGGCGTTGGAAGCGGAACACGGTGAGGAAGTCGACGAAATCACTCTTGATGTAGCGCAGCGTACGCAGGTAGCGCAATTCCTCGTCGCTAAAGCTCATGCTGCACAGATGATCGAGCTCGCGCTCCAGTTCTTCCCGCAGCTCGCTGAGCGGATAAACCGGCTGGTTGCGGCAGACGAATTCGTACTCGGTGTGCGAGTTGGGGTGGCCATGCAGCAGCGCCTGCCACATGGTGAATTTATACAGGTCTGTTTCCAGCAGACTGCGGACTACCGGCGCCGTCATGCGCTGGCCACCAGTTCCGCCTGTGCCTGCGCTGCACTCAATAGGCGCACGCCACGTGCCTGCATGGCTAGCAGGAAGTCCTGATAGGCGGCCTCGAAGCCCGCCACGGGGCTCATGCAATCGGTAATCAGGGCCAGCCGCGCCACCTTGTCGGCACCGATGTGGGCGACGATGTGCTCCACCGTGGCCTTGACGCAGTGGCTGCCCGCTTCGCCGGCCACGTAGATGCGCTCGGACTGGGCCAGCCGGGCGATAAATGCCGTGTTCAGTGCCGTTGCCGGATCGTCGGCATCGGGCACTTCCGCCATCACGGCCGAATAGTGCTCGGTCCACGGATTGCTGCCCTTGTTCAGCTTGTGCACCACGCGCTGCTGCGCATCTTCCCACTGGGCGTAGGCCTGGCGCACGTCTTCATGCACGTTATGGCCCCAGCTACCGATTTCGCAATGCAGCGGCCAGACCATCAGACGGTAGCGTCCCGTCGCTTCCAGCTGGTCGAGGTAGTGCAGCACACGGGGCAGCGCAACCGGCTGGCGCGGCTGGAATTCGCCGGCGCGCACGGTCGCCGCACTGATTTCAGTGAACGGCGTGACAGCGCTGCCATCGGCGCGCTGCCAGAAGGTGGGGTGGGCAATGTCGTAGCGGTGGTGCGAATCGAGCGTGATGCTGATGTCGCTCAGCGCTTCGCGGCCGTAGTTGATCAGCCGGGCGAGACGCAGCATGTCCTGATGAGCGCCGGCGACGGGCAGCGCGGGCGCGCGCACCTGACCGCTGACGGGATCGACCGGGCAATAGGCCGCCGGCAGATCACAAAAATCATTTTGCGGATCGATGATCAGCAAATGCAACTTCCTCGACATGGGGACTCCAGAACAGACACAGAAATGCAGAACGAACCTTGCGTAACCGCAATTATCAACGAAGACGGAGAAAATCGCAGAACAAACCGCACGCTCAAAACAAAAAAACTCCCTGCGGCACGCAACCGCCAGGGAGTTGGACTGTGTTGTCTAGACAGCTTAGGCGGCTATTGCCTCGAGCTGGTTGCGGCTCTGGCTCAGTGCAGCTTCCACTGCCGCTTCGCCCATGGCCACGCCTTCGGCCACGATGAAGCTGACATCGGTCATGCCGAGGAAGCCCAGCACGGTGCGCAGATAGGTGGTGACGTGGTCATAGGCGGCGGCAGGACCGGCGCTGTAGACGCCGCCCGAGGCGACGAATACGATCACCTTCTTGCCGTGCACCAGACCTTCAGGGCCGTTAGGGCCGTATTTAAAGGTGCGGCCAGCGCGGGCCACGTGGTCTATCCATGCTTTCAGGCCCGAGGGTACGGAGAAGTTGTACATCGGTGCGCCGATCACGATGGTGTCGGCGGCCAGCAGTTCGTCCACCAGCGCATCGGACGTCTTGATGGTGTGGGCCTGCTCGGCATTGCGCTGCTCGGCCGGCGTGAAGTAAGCACCCAGCATCTGTTCGGTCAAGTGCGGCACGGGGTTGGCGGCCAGATCGCGCGTAACGACTTTACCGTCCGGATTGGCGACCTGCCATTTGGCGAGGAATTCGCCGCCCAGCTGGCGCGATAGGGAACCTTGTTGACGTACACTGCTATCGATGTGAAGTAAGTTTGCCATGTTCAATTCCTTTTCAAAGGGAGAGGGATTGCAGGCATGATAGTTCGAGTTTATTATCGACGAAATAGGCTTAATTTAAATCATATTCATCGATAAAATCGATAACAGAAAGTACACCATGCGCGATCCCGGCCTGCCCTCGCTAGACCAGCTCCGTGTTTTCATTGCCGTCATCGACCATGGCGGCTTTGCCCATGCGGCACGCGCCCTGCACCGCACCCAGTCCGTGATCAGCTACACCATCGCCAATCTGGAAGACCAGCTGAACATCGCCCTGCTCGACCGCAGCAAGCGCAAACCGGTGCTGACGGAAGCGGGCAAGGCCCTGCTGGCCGATGCACGCGCCGTCTCGCTCAAGGTGGATGGCATGCGCGCGCGTGCCAAAGCCCTGTCGGCCGGACTGGAAGCGGAAGTCTCGCTGGTGGTCGACGTGATGTTCTCGACCTGCAAACTGGTGCGCATCCTGCACGCTTTCCAGAACGAGTTCCCCACTGTGGCCATGCGCCTGCGCACGGAAGCGCTGGGCGCTGTGACCCAGCTGGTGATGGAGCGCGAGTGCCACATCGGCATCAGCGGCTGGATGCCCGGTGCACCGGACACGATCGAAAGACAAAGCTGCGGCTTTGTCACCATGGTGCCGGTGGTCTCGCCCGAGCACCCGCTGGCCCAGATCAAGGGCAAGATACCCAACGACGTGCTGCGCGAACATACCCAGCTGGTGCTGACCGACCGCAGTACGCTGACCAAGGGACAGGATTTCGGTGTGCGCGCGCTGCGTGACTGGCGGCTGGGTGACCTCAGTTCCAAACATGCGCTGCTGCGCAGCGGCATAGGCTGGGGCAATATGCCCGTCGAATTCATTCAGTGGGATCTGGATAACGGCAAGCTGGTGCAGCTCGATGTAAGCGAAGGCAGTTCCTTCAGCTTTCCGCTGTACGTGATCCGCCGTGGCGACGAGGAACCGGGACCGGCCACGCGCTGGCTGATGCAGCAATTCCTCGAGCTGGAAGATGCGGCGCCCGATGCAGCGCAGGCCGAATGTGCGGCCGCGCCGCAGCGCGCACCGGCACCGCTGACGCTACGCCGGCGCTAATCCGGCCCACGTAGCGTGCGGCGCTGAGCTGATATCTTGCGCCAGCCGCCCGCACCACCGCCAGCGCGCCTATGCCAGCGTGTCAATCGCCGGCGCGCGGATTGAAGGCCAGATCGCGTGCCATGGCTTCATACACGGCGCGGCCTTTCTCGCTGGTGGCCGGTGGCAGCACCACTTCCAGCAGCAAGTACAGGTCGCCCGCCTCCCTGGCCGGCAGGCCACGTCCGCGCAGGCGCAGCTTGCGTCCCGTCTGCGAACCGGCCGGCACATTCACCGTCAGCTTGCCGGACGGCGTGTTCACTTCGATTTCACCGCCCAGCGCCAGCTCCCACGGCGTTACCGGCACGCTGGCATACACATCGCGCCCTTCGACGCGGTAGCGCGAATGGGGACGGAACTCGACTTCCAGATACAGATCGCCGGGGCCACCGGCACCGCCCTGCCCCTGACCGGACAGACGCAACTGCTGGCCCGCGCTGATGCCCTTGGGGATATTCACCGTCAGCGTGCGTTCACTGCGGTAGCCATCGGCTTCCGTCACGTAGACGGTAATGTTGCGGCTGGCGCCCTGATAGCTGTCCATCACATCGATGGCGATGCTGGCATGGCTATCGTCGCCTTTGCGCGGTGGTGCCTGACGGCGCCGGCCGCCGCCCAGATTGGCAAACAGGTCGGCAAAGAAATCGCTATCCATGCCGCCAAAGCCTCCGCCACCGCCATGGGTGCGGCCCCAGTCCGGCGGCGGGCGGAACTGCTGGCCTTCACGGTAGTGGTGGCCACGCCCCAGATCGTCGTAGGCGGCGCGCTTTTCCGCGTCGCCCAGCACGCCGTAGGCTTCGTTCAGCTCCTGGGTCTTTTGCTGGGCATTGGCTTCCTTGCTGACATCGGGATGGTATTTCCGTACCAGCTTGCGGTAAGCCTTCTTGATTTCGTCTTCGCTTGCCGTCTTGGCTACACCCAGCGTCTGGTAGTAATCCTTGTATTCCACTTCGCGCGCTCCGTATTAGCATATGCCACGCCCGGGCAAGAATGCCAAACGTGCAAGCTGATACTACCAGACCTTGAGCACGGCCATGCTGGCGTATCGATCTTCTGCTGCGGCGACGCACAGCAGCAGATCGCCATCGTGCCAGTCAGCGCCGTGAGCGCCCGCTTACTGTCTGGCCCCGTACAGGGACTGGGCCAGCAGCAGATAGACCAGATAGGCGATGCCGCAGCAGATGACATAACCCACCAGCGAAGACCACAGGAACGCAAACAGCAGATTCACGCCCAGGCCGAGCACAAAGAACAGCAGCGACAGCACTTTCAGATTGACTGCCGCCCGGGCATTCTCGATAGTGACGCCCAGCGCCAGCGCCAGCGTGGTGCCCGAGAAAATAAAACTGCCTATCCCTATTGCCCCTTTCAGCAGATTCGCATCGAGCGATACCAGCCCCAGCGTCAGCAATGCACTGATCAGTAGAGCGATCAGAAAATTCACCGGATGTATGCGCATCGTTAGCCCTCCGCAGAAAACGGCGGCGGCGACAACGCCACCAGCCGCAGAATATAAGCATCGTTCTCGGCCTTGTCCCACTTCGCCATGCCGGGCCGCCAGACGTGACTATCCTTGCTCAACTGCCCGCTGGTAATCAGGCGTGATAGCTCCTGCTCCGTAAAGGGCCCGGCAGGCTTACCGTCGAGCAGCACATGGTAGTGGTGTAGCGTGGGCGCTGCCGGCGGCGTATGGATGCCCGGAATCCGGGTCGCGCTCAGCGCCTGGTTCATGGATTCGGTCATCTGCCTGGCCACTGCCACGCCTAGCCCGAATTCCACCAGCCGGTTAATCGAGAAAAAATTATCGTCGTTCATACGCGGTCTCCCGTTTCAAGCCATCGGTGGCGGTGGCGGAGGTGGTGGTGGCGGTGCCGGCGGCTGTGCAGGCGCAAACAGCGCTGCCAGTTCGGCCACGGCACCGGCAAGTTCCCAGCCGGCCATGCCCGGTTTCCACACATGCATCTGGGTTGTCAGCTGGCCGGCCCTGACCATCGCTTCCAGCTGAGGGAAGTTATACGGGCCGGTACTGGCGCCATTCACGCTGACGTTGTACTGGATCTGCGGTGGCGGTGGCGGTTGCTGTATGGTCTGGCCGGCCGCGTTCATCATATTGGCCATCTGGCCGCCCATCACGCCGCCCACGGCCAGGCCCGTCATCATGCCCACCGGATTAAAGCCCGCGCCTGCGCCCGCGCCAGGCATGGTGCTCATGCTGCCCAGATTTTCTGCGGCAGCCTGCAGCACCCTGGTCTGCTGGTTGATCTGGTGTGCGGCCAGATGCTGGGTTTCCGTTTGCAGGGACTGGAATTTCTCTGCTGCTTCGCGCTGGATACGCAAGCTCTCTTCCATATTGTGGGCATTGATCGCCTGCGTCTGGTCGAGGTTGCGCATATTGATTTCGTTCTGCTTCTGGCGCATCTGCACTTCCAGATTCGCGCTGATGCTGCGCAGTTCCACGTACTCTTCGCTCTCCTTGTCCACCTCGATGGTGGACAGGTCGAAGCGCACCAGATTCACCCCGAAATCATCCTTGAAAGCGCGCGCGATACGCGGCTCGATCAGATCATTAATCTCCAGCAGCTTGCGTTCGATCTGCAGCACGGGGATGCCATGATCGATCGGCACGTTGTTGATGATCCCTTTGACATACTTGATCACCGCATCGCGGACCAGCGTCTGGAACTGCTTGATATCGAAGCTGATCAGGCGATGCAGCTTGATAAAGGCGCGGTAGTCGGTGATGTTGAACTTGATCGAACCACGGGCGGCCATACGCACCGGGAAGTCCGGATAGCGCGGGTCCGCCACCTGGAAATAAGGCACCCCGAACGGTATGTCCTGCTGCCCCTGCAGGTTGATGAAATACACCTCGGCCTGGAACGGCGACTGGCCCGCATAGGCCAGCCCGATCAGATTGGAGATGACGGGGAAGTTGGCCGTCTTGATGGTCTCGTCGTAGGGACCGACGATGAAATCCTGGGTGGCGCCGTCCTGCTGCTTGTACACAAACACCGCCACTTCGCCATCCTTGACACGCAGACTGCTGCCCCAGCGTATCGCATTTTCCTTGCTGGTGCTATTTACCACCCCGCCCGGACTCCACTTCCAGATCAGGTAATCCTGCTGGTCACAGCGGATGACATCCAGCATCCCGCCTTCGCTTTTTTTACCGAATATGCCCATCTCTCGCCTTCCTCCCGTCAACAGCTATACCGTGCTACCACTTTTTCTCGACAGCCTGCGCCTGCTCTTTTTCCGCCTTGATGCGGGCTACCTGCGCTTCCTTCTGCTCGACAGCCTGCTTCTCGGCCGAAACCCGGTCCGCCGCCGCCTGCGCTGCGGCCTGATCGGCGTCGACCGACTTCTGGATCATGGCCAGCAACCCGGCGCGCTTCTCATCCCACAGCGAGCCGGCCTTCTGGTTCTCCTCCACCTTGCAGGTGGTAGCGGCCAGTTCCCAGCGCACCTTGCCCGCCACGGCCTGCGCCTGAGGGTAAGCTTTACCCTGATAGCTCTGCTCCGCGCTCTGCATCAGCTTCTCCAGCCGCGCCTGTTCGCTCTGGGCATCCTGGGTATATTGTTCTTCGCACTGGTGCTGCTTGCGGCTGTCCATCTGCGAGCTGACGGCAGCGACAGCGCCGAGGATGACCACCCCGCCCAGCAAGGCAAACAGCAGCGGATTGCGTTTCGCCTTGATCTGCAGGTGTTCGCCCACCGAGGCGCTCAGGCTGGCTTCGACGCGATCGAATTCGGCCAGCATATTGGCGTCGTCCTTGTAGGCGTTGCGGGCACGATTGAGCACTTCGATAAATTTGCTGCGCCAGTCTTCGATATTCGGATCAGGCTGGACACTGGCAACAATCTTGGGCTGGATGAAGAACATCAGCTGCTGCAAATCCTCGCGCGAATTCGGCACGGGGAAATCACGGATCACGCGGGCGCGCTTTTCCAGTATGGCTTTCTCGCGATTGCGGCCGCTCAGACCGCGTTCATCCGCTTCGCGCTCGATCTGCTCGAAACGGTCAGTCAGCGCGGTGATGGAACGATTCGCCTCGATATCAGTAAATTCGTGGCCACAGGACTGGCATGCCGAAACAAAGGCCGACAACTGGGCGCCGCAACTAGGGCATTTATGGATGTTTCCGCGTTTCTGCGTGGAGGAAAAGTCGGCAGAGGAACTCATGGGCATCGCTCTCGATGATAAGGGAGTTAGGGAAAATCAGGCGCGGCCGCGCTTGCAGCCGCGCCTTCAGGCTTTACAGCATGTTGGTCGCGTCGGTAGGAATTTCGATCTTGTTTTCCTTGGCAAAGTCGATCGAACGCTTCAGCGTCCCTTTCAGGCCGGACAGGGTGTCCGGCATCGATTTGATGATGAAAGCAGCCGCCGCCGCGCCGGAACCGAGCGAACTGACGCTAGGCTTGAAGCCTTTCAGATCGCCGCTCATGCCGACATAGGTCTTGAGGCCCTTGACCAGTTCCACCAGACCCTGGGCATATAACTTCTTGCTGTCTGCGCTCATGGTGACTTTTTCACCGCCCATTGCAGCCTGCAGCGCTTTGCTGCTTTCCGACTGCACCTTGGCGGCATCCTGCAAGGCCGATACCGTGGCGCCGCTGGTCAGGTTTTTTGCTTCCAGCTCGGAACGCTCGGCCTCTTCCTTGCGCCCCAGCGCTTTCAGGAAAAAGGTATCCGCATTCATCACCTGCTGGGCACCACCGACGTAGCTCTTGACCAGGCTGTCTGCCGATACACCACTGCTGCTACTGCCGCCGCCGAGCGCATTCCCGAGGCCGCCAAACTGGGCATATGAAGGAGCTGCAAGCGTTACCATGGCCAGCGCCAGCATCGTTCCCAAAATGTTCTTACGCATATCTACATCTCCCGCCGACTATCAAAACCGGCCTCGCTCCGTCAGCATATGAGCGGGCCCCAGAATGTTTATTGCACCCCTACCGCATTGAGACGACTGATCACTTCGCGCGCTGCTGCCAGCGCCGCTTCTTTCAGCCCCTGATCGCGTGCCACGGAATTGTCCGGGCCGACGCCGAAATACGATTTGGCTGGCACCGAGGCCACTTCGCGCGGGAACTGGTTGCTCAGGTCGAGCACCCGTGCTGTCACATTGACGGCGCTGCGGGCCAGTCCCGTGGCCGGATCCTTGCTGGGAGCGCCGGCGTCGAGGGTGGCGATGACCAGATAGGGAATGCGGTTTTTACGCAGCGTTGCAACCACCGAGCGCAGCGTGGCGGGGCTCAGGTCATTACCGCTGGAGAAGTCCTTGTTGACTGCCTTGAAATCGCCATCGCCGATCACATAGGCCGGATCCACTACCTGATAGCCGCCTTGCGAAAACAGATTGGTAATGGCCGTCGCCGTATTGGTGATCGGCAGCAGGCGATAATTGACTTCATCCGCTTTCTGCTGCGAGCTGCCGCCCGATTCCACCTGCACCGCGGCGCGCTCGGTCCCCTTGGCCGAACCCGACCGGGTCACTTCTGCCTCGGTGCGCTGCAATACGCGCGCATCGAAAGTGCGCACGCTGGCCGCCTCGCGGCCGACAAACAGATACACCAGCTGCGACTTGGCGCCGTTATTCGCCTTGCCGGCAGCGCTGGAGGCACGCAGGGTATTGCGCAGGCGGGCCAGATTCAGCTCCACCCGCACGGCCACCGAATATTTATGCTGGCTGCCCATATCCTGCTCGTTGAGCACGGTGGTATTGAGGATGAACTTCTCCAGGTTCTCTTCGATCTTGTCCTGAATAGCGTCGAAATTCTGCGCTTCGGCCTCGCCACTGGCGGCGAAATAGCGTTCGATGGCGGACACCTGGGCCTTCACATACGCCTTGTCCTTGACTTCCTGGGGTACGCTAGGCCCGGAATAGGACAGCGTTCCCGCGCCCTTGGATTCAACGATCTGCGCCAGCGCCAACAGCGGGAACAGCAGCACAGCGATACAGAGACTGATTTTCTTCATTTGGTCTTCCTCAAAGTTTCCCGGGCGGCGGCCATTTGTGCCTCGATAGCTGGTTCGGAGGCAGCAGTCTTGAGCCATGTGGAGCCGGGCTGGGCCAGTGCGTCGGCAAATTTGTTGTACAGGCCCCGGATCGCATCCTGGTAGGCGGCGAAATCATCGTTGCTGATCTGGCCGGCCGGCAGAACCGCGACCTCGCCATTTTTCAGATCCGTGCTGATAAACGCCGTATTCAGCAGCGGCTCGGAGAAGTTGACCCGCATATAGGCGCCATACACATAGGTGGCACTCACATTGGTTTCCGCCGTCTTGATCTTGGCAAATTTGTTGAGCTTGATATCGAAGACGTAATCGCCTTCCGCCAGTTTGATCTTGATGTCATCGCCATTCTGCAGACGCATGGACATCACGCCTCCTACCGCATGGCCTATGCTGGACGGCAGCATGGAAATGCCGGTGCGTGCCGTCAGCGTCGAAGCCAGGGTATCCATCAGAATCGCGCGCACCGCCTCGGGATGCTCGCGCAGCGAAGGCGGGAACGCCGCCAGTGCTTCGGCACTCACTTCGCTGCTGCGCACTTGCACCGTACGCACGCCATCGCGCGGCAGGCTGGCCTGCTGCAGGCAGCGGTCGAACTGGCTGATCAGGCCACGCTCATCTGGCCGGCGGATCAGGTTATCGACAAAGCCCGCCAGACGCTGCTCGCTCGGTGGCTGGGGCGTAGCATCGAACAGCACCACGCTGACGGGACAGTTACGCACGATGGATTTGTTTTTGTAATCAAAAATCATCGTATCGCCACGCAGATTTACAAACGTCTTGTAGTAGGCGCCGTAACGTTCGGTGGCTATGGTTTCCCCCGTCAATACCAGCGCCGCCATCAGGCTGCGGTCGTTATTGAGCGCGACTAATTCGCCGGGAGTGAACTTGAAATCAGGATTCTTGAGCGCGGAGGCCTTTTCCACCACCAGAGCCGTGTAGGAGCCTGCATGCTGCGCGGCTGACTGCTGGGCAGAAAAGAGTTTATAGGTAATAGGAAAACGTTCCGGCGCGCGATCGTAACTACCCGCAAAGGCAAACCCGGCAATCGAAACACTGACTGGCTCGGCATGGACTGGAATACTCTGGAAGAGAATAAGCGATGCAACAGAAATAATATATTTGCGCATTAAATCGTACCCGCCAGCGGCTATTAAAAAATAGTTATAAAAATTAGAACCATTTTCTTAGCATGACAGCGATCATCCGGACAATCGCCAGGATAAGGCAGCACAAGCCGAGCGAATGATCCGCATATCGCTACAAATTTTATAGCAGTGTAGCCAGAATGATTTTCTTTAGCAACACTATCAAGACGATATTTCGGCATTCTTTCTGCGTGCCAGATTCTCTCCAAAAATCACACTGATTTTAAAGATCAGAAGCCGTCTGTGATCGGCACTTTTAAAATCAATGCTTTAAGGTATGCGCCATCCGATAAACTGTTAGCTCATTATTACGTCAATATCGACTACTGCGATATTCTCGGTGTTGCGTAATAAGTCTGGATGCGGAAGTTTTGCCACAAGCGGCGCAGGCAGATGTGCCCAGGCCGGCCGTACTTGATCTTGAGGAGGCATGCGCCCATTCAAACTCGCGCATCATGAAACGCCAGAAGCGAAGAAGAGCCGCACGGCCCGCCGGCACGGGAGATTTAGGGACGGTCAGGCTGACTCTTATGCTGCGCCAGCTCGTCGAGCTCGCGCACCGAAGACATCATATTATTGAAATCCTGTAGCTGGGCATACTCGCCCTTCTCCAGCAGCTTGCAGCGCCCTTTGTACTGCTTGTGCTCGCACACCTGCCAGCGGCCGCTCTGCACCACCACACTGGAAGTACGGTCGTTGAAACCGAGCTTGTCGAGGTCGGGCTCGGATTCGTGCAGCTTGATGGCCGGACCGCCGAAATTCGCCCGCGTGTACAAGGTAATTTCGCCGGCCTGCGCGCACAGGCTGGCACTCAGGGCGAACGCAGCGAACAGCGGTTTCCTCATCACGGCTCCCGGACGATTAACTGGATTGCATGATAGCGCATCCCGCTCAGCGGATACGGCGCAGCGAGGAAATGCGGTTATTCATGTTATCGAGGTATTCGTAGCGGCCCGGTTCCAGTACGATGCAGCGGCCGCCGAAATCGGCATGCTCGCACAGTTCCCAGCGTCCTTCATTGACGATGATGGAACCCGCCTGATCGTTGAAATCGTAATCGACCAGCGTGCGCACTTCGTTGCGGATGCCGAGGCGGGCACCATTGAAGCCGGACTGGGAAAACAGCTCTATCGGTTCGCGGCCATAACCATGGCTACGCTCGTCGTCGCGCTCCCAGCGGCGGCCGTGACGCTCGCCACGGTCATTGCGGTCGTTGCGGTCCCAGCGGTCATTGTGTTCGTTGCGCTCGTTCTGGTCATTGCGGCCATTCCACTCGCCGCGACCGCCGATTTCACGCGCCGACGAAATCATGTCGTTAAAGCCGGCCAGCACCGGATATTCGCCCCGTTCGACCACCATGCAGCGACCACGGAAATCCGCATGCTCGCACAGCTGCCACGTGCCGGAACGCACCACCACGCTGGAAGCACGGTCGTTAAAATTGTAGGGCACCAGATCGGGCGTTTCGCCGCGCAGCGTGATGGCCGGCCCATTGAAATTGGCATGGGTGTACAGCGTGATTTCACCAGCCTGGGCGACGGCGACGGGCAGCGCCAGCACGAAGGCGGCGCGGATAAAACGGAGCAGAGAGATTTTCATGATCGTGAGTATGAGCTAGGTATCGGCACACTGGCAAGTTGCCATGCACCCCTAACGCGCAAGCCAGCGCACAGGCTGACGGCCGGCCATGCTCAATTTGCAAGAATTTGTAAGACAAAGCCGCAGGCTGCGCGCTAGAATGACCGCCACACAACTGCTTTGCCGTCGCGCCACTCTTGCCTATGCCGCACAAATTTACCCCGCACAATCTCCGTCACGAAATCGCTGCACTGTGGGCCCTCTCCTGGCCCATGCTGATCGGCCAGCTGGCCACCGTGGGCATGGGCGTGGCCGATGTGGCCATGACGGGCCACGCCAGTGCCGACGAACTGGCGGCAGTGGCGCTGGGCACCTCGATCTGGTCGATTATTCTGGTGACGGTGAGCGGCATCATGATGGCGATAAACAGCATCGTCGCACACGATGTGGGCGGTGGCGAGCTGGGTAAGATTCCCCATGCCGTGCGCCAGTCGCTATGGAAGGCAGCCGGCATCGGTGTGCTGGCCATGCTGCTGGCCAATCTGGCCACGCTGCTGTTCGAGCACCTGCAGCTGACGCCCTATGTGCATGAGCAGGCCTCCCTGTTCGTGCACATCATCAGCTTCGGCCTGCCGCCATTTGCCGCCTACCGTGCCCTGTATGGCTACAGCACCAGCATCAACCAGACCAAGCCGGTGATGGTGATCGCCCTGCTGGGGCTGGCCTTTAACGTGCTGAGCAACTGGCTGCTGATTTTCGGCCACTGGGGCCTGCCCGCCGTGGGCGGCGTAGGCTGCGCCATTTCCACTGCCCTGTGCATGTGGCTGATGCTGTTTGCCATGCTGGCGTGGATGCGCTTTGCGCCGGCCTACCGTGCCACCTACCCGTTCACCCACTGGGAAGGCCCGCACTGGCCGGAAATCCGCAATATGCTCAAGCTCGGTCTGCCTATAGGCATCACCTATTTTGCCGAAGTCAGTGCCTTCGGTTCCATCAGCCTGCTGGTCGCCCGCTTCGGTGCCGTGCAGATTTCGGCACACCAGATCGCCCTCAATTTCACATCACTGGTGTTCATGGTGCCGCTCAGTTTCGGCATCGCCCTGATCACCCGCGTCGGCCATGCCGTGGGTGAAGGCAATCCGCAGCGGGCCCGCTTTGTGGCGTGGGTGGGCGTGTTCATGTCGCTGGCCTTCGGTGCCCTGTCGGCCCTGTTCATCGTGCTGGCGCGCACGCAGATTGCTGCCGCCTACACTTCCGACCTGGCCGTACAGGCCCTGTGCGCTTCCCTGTTGCTGCTGGCCGCGCTGTTCCAGCTGTCCGACGCCACTCAGGTGGCCACCTCCTGTGCCATCCGCGGCTACAAGGTAACGCGCCAGCCCATGCAGATCCAGCTACTGGCCTTCTGGGGCTTTGCCCTGCCGCTCGGTTGCTGGCTGGGGCTGGCGCCGGAATGGCTGCCCTGGCGTCCGGCCCAGCCCATGGCGGCGCAGGGCTTCTGGATCGCACTGGTAATCGGCCTGACAGTGGCCGCTCTGCTGCTGAGCTGGGCTTTGCACCGGCTGTCGCTGCAGCGTGCGCAGGGCCAGCCGCAGTAGCCGCACAGGGGGCGAAATCCGCATACCGGACGCCGAAGGAAAAACGGTTTTCGCCCGTAGATTCAGAACATTGCCATCTCGCCATGACAGTCCCGCTCTGGTATCGTCTCGGATTCCGTCAACCTGAGACTATTTCCCGCCATGCGCTTCATACTCTGTTTTCTGGCACTCCTGACCGGAGCCCAGGCTTCTGCTGAAAAACTCACGCTAGACCGACTGCATTCCGACCCGTCGCTGAGCGGCCCCGGTGTGCGCAGCCTGAAAGTGTCGCCCGACGGCGCCCGCGTGACTTTCCTGCGCGGCCGCGAAGACAACCAGTTCCAGCTCGACCTGTGGGAATTCAACCTCAAGGACAAGTCCACCCACCGTCTGGTCGATTCCAAAATACTGGTGCCGGACGAGAACCTGTCGGCTGCCGAAAAAGCCCGCCGCGAACGCGAGCGCACGGCCAGCCTGAAAGGCATCCTCAGCTACAGCTGGTCGCCTGACGGCAAGCAGCTGCTGGTGCCGATAGCCGGCAACCTGTATCTGATCGATGCCAGCAAGCCCGATGCAGCGCGCATGGTCGCCAGTGGCAATGTGCTCGATCCGAAAATTTCGCCGAAAGGCCGCTACGTTTCCTTCGTGCGCGACCAGAACCTGTATGTGATCGATCTGAGCACGGGCAAGGAAAAGCAGCTGACCACCGATGGCAAGGACACCGTGCATAACGGCGAAGCCGAATTCGTGGCGCAGGAAGAAATGGGCCAGACCAGTGGCTACTACTGGGCCCCGGACGATAGCGCCATCGCCTACAAGCGCTATGACGAAGCACCAGTACCCGTGGCACGCCGTTTCGAAATCTTTGCCGACCGCACCGACGTGGTCGAGCAGCGCTACCCTGCTGCCGGCGATCCGAATGCGCTGGTCAGCCTGCACATCGTTTCGCCAGTCACGGGCGAAATCCGCAACGTCGATCTGGGCAGCAATCCCGACATCTATCTGGTACGTGCCGACTGGAGCGGCAACGCCAAGGCCCTGCTGTTCCAGCGCCAGAGCCGCGACCAGAAGAAGCTTGAACTGATCGCCGTCGATGCCGCCACGCTGGCGCAGCGCGTGCTGGTGACCGAGACTTCGCCGACCTGGGTCAGCATCTTCGACGACCTGCGCTTCCTGTCCGGCGACCGCTTCATCTGGTCGTCCGAACGCACGGGCCGCAAGCACCTGTATCTGTACGACATGAGCGGCAAACTGCAGCACGCCATTTCGAGCGGCGAATGGGGCATAGACCGCGTACTGGCCGTGGATGAAAAGAGCGGCCGCGTGTTCGTGCAGTCCAACCGCGATGCGGTAGTGGACAGCCAGACCTATGCGCTGAAACTCGATGGCAGCAGCGCCAGCAAGCCGGCCCGCGTGACGCAGGGCGACGGCTGGCACGATGCCGCCTTTGCGCGCAATGGCGAAGTGTTTGTCGATACCTATTCGAATCCCGACCTGCCGCCGCAAGTGAGCATCCGCCGTCCGGATGGCAGCATGGTGAGCTGGCTGGAGCGCAATGAACTCAATGCCAGCCACCCATATGGCAAATACCTCGATGCCCACCTGAAAACCGAATACGGCACGCTGAAATCGAAAGACGGCCAGACCCTGTACTACTCGATGATCAAGCCTGAGGGCTTTAGCGTGATGAAGAAGTATCCGGTCTACCTGTCCACCTACGGCGGCCCGCACTCGCAGCACGTTGCACGCCGCTGGGGCAATCTGTTCGACCAGTACATGGCCCAGCAGGGCTTCATCGTCTGGCGTCTGGACAACCGTGGTTCGTCGCGCCGCGAACGCGCTTTCACCGATGCCAACTACCACGATCTGGGCAAAGTGGAAGTGGAAGACCAGCTGACCGGTATCGAATGGCTGGGCCAGCAGAGCTATGTGGATGCCAAGCGCATCGGCGTGTTCGGCTGGAGCTATGGCGGCTTCATGACGCTGCGCCTGCTGGCGCAGGCTTCGGACAAGATCGCCATGGGCGTCTCCGTTGCACCAGTGACGGACTGGGCGCTGTACGACACCCACTACACGGAACAGTTCATGGGCACGCCTAAAGAGAATCCGCAAGGCTATGTCACGGCCGGCGTGTACTCCCACCTCGATGGCCTGAAATCGCCACTGCTGCTGATCCACGGCATGGCCGATGACAACGTGCTGTTCACCAACACCACGCGCATGATCGATGCGCTGGTCAAGCGCAATGTGCACTTCGAGCTGATGACCTATCCGGGCGCCAAACACGGCATCTCCGGTCGCGGCCCGCAGCGCCACGTGTACGGCTATATCGAAGCCTTCTTCAAGAAGAATCTCAAGCCTGAAACGAATTAACTACCGGACGCTGTTCCGGTAGCACAAGCAACAGCCGCAGGCAGCCATGCCTGCGGCTGTTGCTTTATGGGGGCCCGCAATTAGTTGCGATTGCCTTTGGCGATATCCTTCACGGCTTCCTTGGCATCGCCCAGCCCTTTTTGCAATTTGCCGGCAGCCTGCTGGCTCAGCCCTTTGGCCTGCTGCTCGCTGCTACCCACCAGCTTGCCGACTTCCTGCTGGACCTTGCCACGCACTTCGCGTGCCTTGCCTTTTACCTGATCTTTGTTCATGGTCAACTCCTCTATCAACAATGAAACGACGGTACACACAGCGTTGCGCTATGTGCATATGCGTCAATATAGGCAGTCGCAACCTTGTACTCCGTGCGCCAGCACACGCTGCGGGGATAGACTATCGATGCGGCATCGCAGCAGTCGTACGCGGGCGAAAATCGACTCGGCAGAAAAGATACGCAGGCGTAACAAATTTGTTTCTTTACTGGCGAGAATCGCTATATAGTTAGTAATCAGCAACGCGCCCTTTCAACAGGAGAAACCAACATGAAGCTTGATGCACTGTTCCAGAATCCCACTGCGTTGCCCACCGCGCCCAAGGTGGTTGAAGAGCTGATCAGCAGTTTCGATAAAGCCAGCGTTTCAACGGAAGAAATCGCCAAAAAGCTGTCCACTGATCCTGTATTGAGCGCGAAATTACTGCGTCTGGCGAACTCGGCTTACTACCACGTGTCGCGCAGCATAGGCACGGTGGAAGATGCCGTACTGATGCTGGGCTTTGTTACCGTCCGTACTCTCGTAATCAGCTCGGGGCTGGTCAGCGGCTTCAAGACAGTGCCGGGGCTGGACCTCAAGCAGTTCTGGCGCTACAGCCTGCACACCGCCGTCTCGGCCAAATGGATCGCCAAGAAAACCAAGGAAAACACCGACCTCGCCTTCACCATCGGCATGATGCACGGCATCGGCCAGCTGGTGATCCACTCGGCCATGGCCGAGCAGGCCATGGCGCTGGACAAAGTGGCCGGCCCGCTCGATGCGCGCCGCCTCGATGCCGAACAGGCTTCGTTCGGCTACACCTTTGCCGACGTGGGCGCGGAACTGGCGCGGCGCTGGAAATTCCCTTCCACCTTTGCCGATACCATCGCCGCTTTCCCCGAACCGCATCACAATGGCGAGCTGAACCGGCTGGCGGCCGTGGTCGCGCTGGCCGCCTGGCGCGCCCGTGTCGAACAGGCCCAGCTGAGTGCCGAGGAAATCGCCGCCTGCTACCCGACCGATCTGGCCGAAGAACTGGGGCTCGATGACGACGTACTCATAGACGAAATGCCATCACCGGATGAACTTGCGGCGGGTCTGGAAGAGCTGGTGAAATAAAAAACGCCGCAAAACAGTCAAAAACAGTAATCAAGTAACAACAAAAACCGTCCGAATCACCGTCGGACGGTTTTTTTTCACTTTTTTTCAAAAATATTTGAAAAAGACCCTAAAGTTCCCGCCCACCCCGACGTTAATCAGGACATGCGGTAATCCGCCTAACCAGCCAGGGTGCGAATATGACCTCCAGCGAAGTCCTCTCGATGTACGAAAATATTGCCGGTATGACCAATCACATGGCCGCTGCCGCTCGCATGGGTGACTGGGATGGCCTGAGCAAGCTGGAAACCCGCTGCGCTGCCGAAAGCCGCGCCATCAGCACCGGTGTTCCTGCCCTGAGCGGCACCCAGCGCCAGCGCAAAATCGACCTGCTGAAACAGATTCTGGCCAACGACCGCGCCATCCGCGACGTGACCGAACCGTGGATGAACACCATACCCGGCATGGCTGCCTGATCCGGCACCCGCCCAATAAAAAAGCGCTTTACCTCGGTAAAGCGCTTTTTTTTCGTCTGGCCATGGCGCCAGACTCCCCTTCCGGCGCATGCAGCTTACTGCTGCATCAGCGATTCCGGTGTCACTTCTTCCAGCGGCGGCGCTTCCTCATGCTTCACTTCCGGCTCGGCAGCTTTCTTCTTGCGGAATAGTTGTCCGATTTTCAATGGCGGTGCGCCCCGCTTCTTACGCCAGAACAGCCAGCCGGCCAGACCAAGCACCAGCGCCGCCACACCAGCACCGGCAGCAATCAAAGGCAGAGTGCTACTGCCGGGCGATGGTTCCGGCGGCTTCTCTTTCTTGTATTTCAGCTTGGGCAGGACTTTCACCTTTTTCATGGGAACGGAAGCCGCCTCGCTAGCGGCAGCTTCCGCCGATGCGGATGCCGAGGCCGACGCTGAGGCCGCCCCCGCCTCGCTGGCTTCGGCCAGCGCTGCCGCAGCACGGGCCTTGGCCAGTTCGCCCTGCACGCCGGGTGGCGGCACCCAGCGTTCGCCGCTGGCCGCTTCGCCCCCTGCCGCAGCCGGTTCGGATGCATGCGCGGCAGCACTGCTGGCCAGCTTGGCCGGAGCGGACGACGCCACGCTGGCCGAGGCGCTGGCTGTGGCGGATGCCGCTGCCGAGCTTGCTGCCGGCTTGGCGTCGGCAGTAGCAGCGGGCGCAGCTGCGCTGGCCTTGGCTGCGGGCGCTGCGCCCAGCGCCCCCTGCAGCACTTTCAGCTTGCCTTCCAGTTCAGTCAGTTTGCTGTTCAATTGCTGGCTATGGGCGTCGAACGCGGCGCATTCCTTGGCCGCCGCTGGCGCAGACGCTGGCGCTGCCGCGCACGCTGCCGGTGGCTGGGCGCGCTTGACGCCTTTCGGTAAGGGCAGATTCGGCATAGGCAGCAGCGCTTGCGCCACGGGCACCGGTAAAGCACCGTCGGTCGCGGCCTCGCCGGAGCTGGCCGCTCTGGCAGGCGCAGGCCTGGCCGGCGCTGCCGGACGCCGCACCGGTGCCGCGGCAGCGCTAGCGCGCAAGCCTCCGGGCACACCCACTTCGGATTCGTGCAGCGACGGCATGGGTGCTGCACGCGAACGGACCGGCGCCGGTTCGGCCGGGCTGACCGGGGCAGCGGCGACTGCTGGCAGCGGTGCCGGTGCAGGACTGCCCACGGCAGCTGCCGGCACGGCACTGGTGCGCATCGACGGATTCGGATCCGCCTGCAACCAGACGGTGGCAGCGCGCACTTCCTGCCGCCCGCCACCGCTCAGTTCGAGGAACAGGTGCAGATAATCCGCTTCGATAGGCCGCGAGGTGCTGACACGCAGATACTGGCGGCCATCGCGCCGCACTATCGTCATATGCAGGCCGGTCAGTGCCGGATTCATGCTGATGTTGGCGCCCCGGTAGACGTTTTCCTGCGCCAGCCGGACCTGCAGGCTGGCCGCCTCGTCGGGCGCTACCTGCACCAGTTCGATATCGGCCGAGAGTGGCTGACCGATGTAGGAGCGCACCGCAATATCGCCCAGCTCGGCTGCAGGGGCAGCCGTCGCCAGCAGCAGGCTGCCGGCGATGGTGGTGATAGAAGTCAGGAATGGTGAACGCTGCATGTCGGGTGCGACTGGACGCAAATGCTAAAAGTGTATCAGCTATAACGGCAATTTTTCCCCGTTTTGTAGCCCTCGGTTAATTTTTCCCGGCTAGGCTACACTATGAGCAGATGATCAAATGGACAAGCTTGCCCACCTTATAAAGGATGCCCCCATGGATACCCGCACCGAACACGACAGCTTTGGCCCGATCGAAGTAGCGGCAGCACAGCTCTGGGGCGCCCAGACCCAGCGCTCGCTCGAACACTTCCGCATTTCCAGCGAACGCATGGCGCCGCAACTGATCCATGCGCTGGCCAGTGTCAAGCGCGCCGCCGCCAGCGTCAACCGCGATCTGGGCCTGCTGGCAGCCGACAAGGCGCAGGCCATCGTGCAGGCTGCCGACGAAGTACTGGCCGGCCAGCATCCCGACGCATTCCCGCTGGCCGTGTGGCAGACCGGTTCCGGTACCCAGACCAATATGAATATGAACGAGGTGCTGGCCAACCGGGCTTCCGAACTGCTGGGCGGCAGCCGCGGCACGGGCCGTATGCTGCATCCCAACGATGACATCAATCTGGGCCAGTCCTCCAACGACATCTTCCCCACGGCCATGCATGTGGCCGCTGCCGTGGCGCTGGAAACGCAGGTGCTGCCCGCCCTGCGCCAGCTGCGCGCCACGCTCGCAGCCAAGGCACAGGCATTTGCCGACATCGTCAAGATAGGCCGTACCCATCTGCAGGATGCTACCCCGCTCACGCTGGGGCAGGAGTTTTCCGGCTATGTCGCCCAGCTGGACTTTGCTGCGCAGGCCATCAGCCAGACCGTGCCGGGCTTGCTGCAGCTGGCAGCGGGTGGCACCGCCGTGGGCACGGGCCTGAATGCCCATGCGGAATTTGCCGACCGCATCGCTGCCCAGCTGGCCAGCGCGCTAGGCCTGCCTTTCGTCTCGGCGGAAAATAAATTCGCTGCACTGGCCGGTCATGATGCGCTGGTGCACGCACATGGCGCGCTAAAGACGCTCGCTACCGCTTTGATGAAGATCGCCAACGATGTGCGCTGGATGGCATCCGGCCCCCGTTCCGGCCTCGGTGAACTCAGCATCCCCGAAAACGAACCGGGCAGCTCCATCATGCCGGGCAAGGTCAACCCTACGCAATGCGAGGCGCTGACCATGCTGTGCTGTCAGGTCATGGGTAATGATGTGGCCATCACCATGGGTGGTGCATCGGGCAATTTCGAACTGAATGTCTACAAACCCCTGATCGCCCACAACTTCCTGCAGAGTACGCGCTTGCTGGCCGATGGCATGCACAGCTTCGAACACCATTGCGCCGCCGGCATCGCGCCGCAGCAGCAACGCATCGCCGAACTGATGGAGCGCTCGCTGATGCTGGTGACGGCACTCACGCCCCATATCGGCTACGACAAGGCAGCCGCGATCGCCAAGAAAGCCCAGCACGAAGGCAGCACGCTGCAGCAGGCCGCGCTGGCGCTGGGCTATGTGACGGCGGAACAGTTTGCCCGCTGGATCGATCCGCTCGCCATGACGCGCCCCGGCGCGCATGGCTAGCAGGCGGACGCTAGAAACCCTGCACGTAGCGCAGCCCCAGCAGATATTCCGGCGCGGCCGCCGCATCATGGCCGGGATGCACGCGCCACATGATGGCGGCACTCAGCCTGCCCTGCCGGCCCAGGCCGTTGGGGCGCAGGGTGTAGCGCAGCTCCACATCATGTTCGGTGGCCGTGGGGCGCAGATTGAGCATGGCCGTGCCATACGGCAGTGCTCCCGGCTCACCTGTGAGCGCCACATTACCGCTGCCGGTCAGCGTGCCGCTGCGCACCCGCGCCGGCACGGACAGCGTGAGCGACAGGCTGTCGCCCGATGACAGCCATTCGCGCCGCGCCCACGACAGGCTGTAGGCCAGCGTACGTACCGAGGAGACTTGCGCCAGCAGACTATCCGGCGCGCCCAGCCCTTCCGTGCGGGCGGCCGAGACCATGGCAGTGACCGCGCTGTGCGGTGTCAGCGCATAGCCCAGGGTGGCGGCCGTAAAGCTGGTGCTGGGACGGGTGTACATGGCTAGCGCCGGACTCTGCTGCGGGCCGGTAACGCTGGCCGCTTCGCGCAGCACGCCGATGCTGACGATGCCGACGGCGGCACCAAGCTTGCGTTCGAATTCGGCACTGGTCAGAAAGCGCTGACCCGGTGCATTCAGCGTCGGGCCTAGCGGATCGAGCGGTGCCAGCGGTGCCGGCAGGCTGCCCAGTTGCAGCCGCGCGGTGCTGGCGCCCAGCACGCTATCGCTGACGCTCTGGCCGACGGCAGCGGCCGGTAGCACCGCCAGCAACAAGCCGCCGGTGATCAGGCAAACAATTGCGTGACGCATGATGCACCTCCTTCCGGCCGGGTCCGCCTGCGCTTCACCGGCTTGAGCTTTCCCCTGATTACAGCATAGCCAATGCTTTTCTAGACAGCAACCTCGGGCATATAGAGTACACTGCCACCCATGCGCCAGTCCGGCGAGCGGAACGCCTGATGTTCCCATCATAGCAACAGAGGATAATATGCAGAAAGTTAGTTTTGAATTGAGTGGCGAATTTGTTGAATTGAATCAGTTATTGAAACTGGTGGGCCTGTGCGACAGCGGTGGCGCCGGCAAAATGCTGGTTGCCGGTGGCAGCGTCAAGGTCGATGGCAAGCAGGAACTGCGCAAGACCGCCAAGATCCGCGCTGGCCAGTACGTGACCATCGGTGACGTGCGTATCGATGTGCAAGGTAACTAATACTCATTGCATCAAAGAAATGGTACGATACACTATAGCTGGCGGCAGAATTTGCGACCACACAAACGCGCCGCCACTTTGTGCACTATAGTGGAATTGTCTACTCGGCAGTTCCGTCACCATTTTGCTAATCAGGGGTGCGTCATGGACGATCCGGAAGTGAAACTGCAAACGCAGGAACGCTTGCTGGAAGATTTGCGGCAAGTGATAGAGAACGCCGAAGATTTGCTCAACAATACCAACGCCTATCATAGCCAGCTGTATCAGACCGCGCGCACCCGGCTGGCGCAAGCCTTGCACTACGCCATGGAAGAACTGGCGCGCTTCGAAGATATCCAGGTGGAGCGCATGATAGAGCTGACCCGGGCCGCCAATCTGCTGCATCAGGATCTGAGCGGCGAAGCGCGCATGCTGCGCGCTTTCAAACGCCATTAACCTTCTCCGCCGTCAGCCTCGCAACACAGCGCCGCCACGCTAGCAGGCGCGCCGCCCCAGCCAGGCATCCAGCGAAATCCGCCCCGGTCCGTAGACCAGCAGCGCCAGCAGCATCACACCCCAGTAGAAATGGTCATTGATGGCGGCCGGACATTCGAAGCTGAACAGCTGCGGATAGGACAGCACCGCCATGCAATTCACCAGCAGCAGCCCCAGTGCTGCAGGGCGCGACAACAGCCCCGCAAACAGCAGCAGCGGCAGTACCAGTTCCCCTGCCGCGCCCAGATAGGCGGCCAGTTCCGGCGCTAGCAAAGGCACATGGTATTCCTCGCGGAACAGCGCCAGTGTGGCACTCCAGTCGCCAAGCTTGACCATGCCTGCCTTGAAAAACTGCCAGCCCACATACAGGCGCAGGAACAACCCCAGTGCTGCGCCGCCCCATAGCGCGAGTAACTCGTCAAACGCCAGACTGCGCCGGTACAGTGCCATCAGAACCTTCATGATTTCCTCCCAAATTAGCTTGGTCGGAACTAGCGCACTATCCTGACAAAAATTTCGCAGGCCAGCCATTGCTGCAGCTGGCCGGCAAAATCGAATGCTTCATCCAGCTCGCAAGCCGCATCCAGTGCATCGCCCAGCGTAGCGCCGGCGGCCAGTACCGACAGGGCCGCGTGGCTGGCAGGGCTGAGCACGAGCAAACGTGCGCGCCATTGCGGCCGGCACACCAGCCCGAACTCGCTGCCTCGCACAGGCGCATACGGCGCCACGGCGCTATCAGGCTGATGAGCACTCCACGCGTCGAGCACCGTCCATGCCGGCGCCAGCAGCGTACAACTGGGTGCCAGCTGCAGATGCAACTGTTCCAGCCGATCCGGCGGCACGGCCGCCAGCTCGGCTGCACTGAGCACGGGCGCTGCGGCCGCATAATGGGCCCGGTGCATGGCCCACTCCAGCTCCGCCATCTCCGGCAGATAGGGCAGCCCGGCCACGGGCGGGAAGCTGCGCAGGAAAGCCGCGTAACGTGCGCCGAAACAGTTCAGATCGGGATTATCGGACGGATAGACATGGCCATAGGCGCGCGTCAGCCCTTCGAAAAATTCTTCACCCACCAGCTGGCGGATCACCGGATAGGCCGAGCTCAGTATCTTGTGCCAGCCCACCGTGAGGTTGCCGCGATACAGGGCCAAGCGGTGTGCATTCTGCTCGCCTTTGAATAGCACCAGCGCGGCCGGGGTCTGCTGCGGATCGAACAGGGCGGCCGTGAACGCCTGCTGGCTGGCGGCCAGCGCCGCCAGCTCCTGCGTGGCGCGCACCTGCGCCGGCTGCGACACCAGCAGCGACGGTGCAGCATGCCGGGCCTGCAGCACATCCGCCTTGGCCGCATCGGCCAGCAGCACTGCCAGCGGCGGCACATCGGTATCCCACTCGATCAGCGTAGGCACGGCGCCGAAGCGCTGCAAGGCATGCTGATAAAGCTGCCAGACTTCTGCACTGACGGGTGCGCCGTGGTGATCGATCACCGCCTGCGGCGTCACCAGATGGCCGGCCAGATGGATTTCGCCCACCGTGCCGGGCTGTATGGCGGCCATGGCTGCGAGCGCATCTTCGCCGTGATTGCATTGATTGACGTACAGATTATTCACGTCCAGCAGCAGCGCACAGCCCGTGCGCGCCACCAGTTCGGCCAGAAACTCGGCTTCGCTCATGGCGTCGTGCCGGTAGCGCAAATAGGTCGATACATTTTCCAGCAGAATCTGCCGCTTGAGCACATCCTGCACTTGCTGCACGCGCGCGCTGAGCAGATCGAGCGCAGCGTGGTCCAGCGTCACGGGCAGCAGATCATTGAGCTGGCGGTCGGCGACCGCGCTCCAGCACAGATGTTCGGAAACCAGTGCCGGCTGCACACGCTCGACCAGCGCCCGCACCCGTTGCAGATGCTGCGCCGAAAAGCCGCGTGCCGAGCCCAGACCCAGACCCACGCCATGCAGGCTGACGGGATAATCATGGCGCAGCTGTTCCAGCACATGGCTGTCCCAGCCGCCCTGATCCAGATAGTTTTCCGTGTGTACTTCCAGCCAGCCCACCCTGGGCCGCTGCTCCAGAAACTGCCGGTAGTGTGGCGTTCTCAGCCCGACGCCCACACCGGCGACGGGCGCTGCACTTCCCTTCAACGACATCGCGCTGCGCCCGACAAATGCTTACTTGGCTGGTGCCATGGTGGTCTTGCCCCCGGATTTTTCGCAAGTGCCTTTCGGAACATATTTCCATTCGGCCGGAGCATTGTCGGTCTTGGCCTGACCGGCGCAGGAGTGGGCCGCAGTGGCGCAGTCATTGGCGCCGGCTTTGGCTACGCCATAGCATTTTTCTTTTTCGTCGGCAGCAACGGCCTGGGTCATGGAAGCAGCGCAGACGGTGGCCAGAGCGGCGGCGATCAGGGCTTGACGTTTGTTCATGGTAAATCTCCTCGATATTAAAAGTGGCGTTGTGCTGCACAAGCGTGTGCAACTGTACAGTAGTCGCAGCACACGGGCGTGACCTTACACACTTTTTTCAGATTTTTTTCGGGAGTCGTTCGCCGGCCAGTCCGGCCAGAACCGCGGGCACAGATGTGCGCACGCGCACCGGCACGGCCAGCCCGTGGCAGGCGGGGCCGCAACGGCGGAGACGACGGCGCTCAGGCCGTGGTATTGATGGTGTTGCCGAGGTGCGAAGGCAGATTCGGTGCCGATGGCACTGGCGGTATCGCTTCGATCAGCGCACTGGCGCTAGATGCCTGAATATCCTGCGCTTTTTTCAACACGGCCACGCCTACGGCCTGCTTGGTGCCGGTGTCAGCTATCGTGCTGGCAGTCTGGGCAATGCCTGAGATGTCCATGAAATCCTCCATTAAGGGGTATCACTTCTTTTACGGACAGTGCGCGACAAACTTTAGGCAGTTAGCCGAATTTTTATTTCGATTCTTTGTAGTAATTCCGTACCCAGTCCAGCACCGTAGCGCGCTGGTTCAGATCCAGCCAGACCAGATGAGGCGGCAGTCCGGCCGGCGCTGCTTGATCAGAAGCAACTGCATAAATATACGGATCATGCGGGTACAGGGGCGGTTTGCCCACTTCGGGCCGGTAGACTTCCAGCTTGGGGATGGGGTCGGATTTGAAGCCCTCCAGCAGAGTCAGGTCAGCCGGCGACATGCGCGCCAGCTGCTGCTCCAGCGTCGGCTCGGGCGCACCGCGCAGCTCCTGCACGATGGACACGCGGTAAGGCGAAGCCACCATCACTTCCGCCGCACCGGCCATGCGCAGCCGGGCACTATCCTTGCGGGGCGGCTCCAGTTCGAGGTCGTGGTGGCTGTGCTTGATCATATTGATGCGCCCCCCCTCTGCCGCCAGACTGGCGATCAGAAATTCCAGCAAGGTGGTCTTGCCGCTGCCAGAGGTACCAGTCACCACCAGCACAGGGGAAAGCTGGCCGCCAACGTGCTTCTGCATAATGCTACTCCGCGAAATCAGGTTGCCGCCATTATACGCAGAGCAACCATTACGCGGCTTTAAGCGCTTATTCGTCCAGCGGCTTGAACGGCTCGTTGCGCTGCTGGCTGCCACCAAGCAGCAGCATGCCTATGCCTATCCACAGCGCCGCGTAAGAGCTGCTCGTGTTACGGGTGGTGTGTTCCTCCGCAGCATGGGCACGCGGCATCATGAAAGCGGCTGCGATCAGCAGAGGCATCAGTTTCAAGTGTTTCATCATAAATCCGTGCAAGAAGATTAATGATGTAAAAATATCACTTTCGCGTGACGCCTTGATGACAGTCCTAATACGGTACGCGGTAGCGGTAGCCGCGGAAACTGAATACAGCTTCGCGCGGCTGCAGTTTTTCCAGTACCAGCCCGGGCGCCACTTCCTCCCCTTCGTGACGCAGTACCTTGTCGATCAGCAGCAAGCGCTCGGCCGGATTCGGCGAGTAGATATAGCCCCCCACCGCAACGGCAGGAATGGCGCGCTGAATAGGCTCGGGCAGTTCGCGCAGATTGAGCACCGGCTCTTCACTGGCGCGGACCGTAGCGGCCGGCTTCGCTGCCGCCACGGGTGCCGGCGTAGCCGCGCCGCCAGCAGCACCGGCCGGCGCTGCAGTGGCCGCTGCCGGTGCAGCACTTGCTGCGTTGCCGGTAGTGCGTGCTGCCACGCCGCCGTGTGCCACCGGCGCCGGCAACGGTTCCGGCATGGCCACAGGCGGTACAGCCACCCGCAGGTTAAGTTCCTGCTTGAGTCCGGGCGGGGCGCCCGTCGCTGCGGGGCGCGGGACGGGCGGCGCAGCAGCGGTCAGCACAGCCGGCGTCGAGCCGGGAGCCGGGCGTAACAACAGCACCAGCAGCGCCACGATTACCACGGCCATCAGCAAGGCGGCCAGCGCCAGCGGGCGGCGCCACCATGGCAGTGCCGCCGCCAGCGATGGCGCCTGCATGCTCGCACCATGCAGCGTGGGCGCGCTGCCCAGCTGCCTTTCCGCCTGCGCCTTCTTCAGCGCTTCCAGTATGTACGACATCTATTTCCCCTCCGCTGCCAGCAAGCGCGGCTCGCGCACCCCACCCTGCTGATACAGGCGGATAAAAGTTTTCGGACCGGCCACGCCGTCGGCCTTGAGCTTCAGCTCGCTCTGAAATTCCGTCAGCCGCGCACGCAATGCAGCATTCAGCGGCTGCCCTTCGACCGGCTTTTTCAAGCCGTAGATCTGCGCCAGCCGCCGCGCCAGCCAGTCCACATCAGGGCCTTTATCGCCTGCCGAGACTTCGTCGCGCCAGCTGCGCGGGGCGCGCCAGTAAGTACTGAACTCGCCGCTGTAACGTGCTTCCAGCGCGGCAAGCTTGATGCGCTGCGGCTTGCCATCGGCGCCCTGCAAGGTGGCGTAATCTTCGCCCAGCGCAGTCAGCAACAGATAGTTGGGGCGTACCGGATCATCATGCAGGGTCAGCACGGCTGGCCTGTCGAGCTGGCGCAATTCGTCCAGCCCACCTTTCGCGGACAGGCAACGCAGATTCAGCTTTGCCGCCAGCGCACATGGCTCGCCGTCCGGTAGTTTCAGATCCCACAGCGCTGCCAGCGCGCGCAGCGCATCTGACTGGCTATATGTCGTGCCTACCCCTCCTGTCGCTGCCGCAGCAGTAGCCGGCGTGCCGACAGCGGCAGCCAGCTGTGGGGCAGTAGCTAGCTGCGCGGGTGCCGCTGCGGTTCCGGATGTCGCTGCAGATGTGGCGCGCGCTGCAGTGGCAGCCGCGGGCGCCGAGCCAGCGAGTGCCGTGGCTGCAGGTACCACACTCGGCGCGCTGCTCACCACACTGGAGGATGCGCGGCCGTAAGCGAGCCACACACCGGCACTGAGCAGCACCCCGCCCAGCACACCGGCCGCCAGCACAGGCCAGCGCGCAGATGCCTGCGCCGCACTCCCCGCCTCGGTACTGGCAAACACTTCCGCCGCCGCCTTGCGCAGGATGGCGCGCGTGACCTGCGGCTGGTTCTCGACGTAGGCGCCCAGCAGTGCACGGTCGCACAGCAGATTGATACGGCGCGGCACGCCCTTGGTGAGCTTGTGCAGCAGCGGCATCAGCGTACGCGGGAACGGTGCACTGGCCACCGCCCCTGCGACGGCCAGCCGGTGCTCGACATAGGCGCCCGTTTCGGCCGCTGTCAGCGAACCGAGGTGGTAGCGCGCAATCACGCGCTGGGCCAGCTGCTCCAGCTCCGGCTGCGCCACCATGCTGCGCAGTTCCGGCTGGCCGATCAGGATAATCTGCAGCAGCTTGCGCTCGCTGGTTTCCAGATTGGTCAGCAGGCGCAACTGCTCGAGCACGGCGGCCGACAGGTTCTGCGCCTCGTCGATGATGAGCACATTGTTGCGCCCTTGCGCATGGCTGGCCAGCAGATAGGCGTTGATGGCATCCACATAAGTCTTGACGCTGACGGCGCCCGCCCCTTGCGCCGGCAGCACGATGCCGAATTCGTCACAGATCGACAGCAGCAGTTCTTCCACCGACAGCTTGGGGTTAAAGATATACGCCAGCTTGCAGTTCTCGGGGATCTGCTCCATGAAGCAGCGGCAGACGGTGGTTTTACCGGCACCGATTTCGCCCGTCAGCAGCACGAAGCCGCCACCGCTGCCCACGCCATACAGCAGATGCGCCAGCGCCTCGCGATGGCGTTCGCTCATGAACAGGTAGCGCGGATCGGGGGCGATGGAAAAAGGCGGCTGCTTGAGATGGAAGTAATGGGTGTACATGGTCGGGACTACGCTGGCTGCAAGGCTTCCTTTATTTCGTCCGCGCACGCGCGGGCGGCATTTGCACGGCCGGCGGCTGCACCGGCGGCATGGGCTTGAACTTGGCGCAGTATATCTTGGAGCGCGTATCGAAATACACGATCCGGCTGGCCGGCTTGGATTCCCGTACGGGATAGGCAGAAGTATCGATGCGGGTGTAGTGGTGGCCGACCTGGGCGATGATGGCTTTCTCCAGATCCTCCGGCGGCGCTTCGGCCACGGCGCCGACGAAGATGTAAGGACTGGTGTCGTCGCTGACCATCACTTCCGGTATCGTGATGCCCCACAGGGTAGCGCCGTCGGTCTTGAACCAGAACGCTCCGCCCTCGTGCTTGTAGGGCTCTTTGAAAAACTTCACCAGATAGTCGTAGAAGTACAGATTATCCGTGTGATCGCGGCACAGCACGGCATTGCCGATGATGGTGCCGAAGGTGGTAGGCACGGCCTGCACCATGCCGGTTTGCGCGGCCAGCGCCACAGCGGCCAGCAGTGGACGCCAGCGTGAGCGCATCAGGCTTTGGACAACCACAGACGGTTGGCGCTGATGCGTGCTTTGGCCGTGGCAGGCAAGGCTTCGTAGCAACCGGGATGCTGTTTCAATGCGCCCTCGCGGATTTCCTTGTGCAGACCATTAATGATAAAAACGTACAGCACCGAGCCGTCTTCCTTATTTTTCGTCCCCATATACTTGATCATGTGCGCTCTCCAGATACGTGCGCAGGTGTTTCCCGGCAATACGTTCAATAACGGCAGTCAGCTGCCTACAACTTTAGCCTATTGTTGGCTATAAATTTGTGATTCCTATTATGACAGTTTGAATTCAAATCACATACTATTTCCATGCGTCAAAAATGCGGCTGTTGCAGCCCGGCAGCCACCGTTCAGGCGCGCATTTTTGCAGCTGATGCCGCGAATTGGCACATTCGTCCCAAACTGCCTACGCCGCGCCGGCAAAACCCTTATCGTTTCACCATCGCCACTACCGATGACCGAGACTATCATGAAGCCTACGTTGACGCCCGCCAAGCTGACTGCCGCCGTTGCCGCCACCCTGCTGCTGGCCGCCCTGCCCGTCCATGCCGATAACAAGACCGATACCGCCAGCACCACGGAAAACCGCAACGTGGCAGCTTTCAGCAATATCGCCGTGGATGGTCCTTTCCACGTCATCATCAGCAACCAGCCCGGCACCAGCATAGAGCTGAGCGGCCAGCGCCGCCAGCTGGCAGAAATTGAAACCAGCGTCAGCGGCGACACCCTGACCGTGCGCCAGCCGCGCCACAAGAGCAAAGGCTGGACCTTCAACTTCAGCTGGAACAAGGAAAGCAAGCCGCCCGTTACCATACGCATCAGCGCGACCACCCTGAAAAGCCTGCGCAACAGCGGCAGCGGCAATATCGAGCTGCAGAACGTGCAGGGCCAGCAACTGACGGTGTATGCCGAAGGCTCGGGCGATATCTACGCCAGCGGCAACGTGCGCGACCTGACGGTACAGGCTTCCGGCAGCGGCGATCTGCGCCTGCGCACCCTCAAGGCGAACAGCCTGAACCTGACCATGAACGGCGCCGGCGATGTCGATGCGGCCGGCATGACGCAGGATGTGAACCTGACGCTGAACGGCTCGGGCGACCTGCACCTCGATGACCTGCACGCGGGCCGCATCAATGCCGCCCTGCATGGCCCCGGCTCCGTCTCCCTGAGCGGCAGCAGCGCCGAGCTGCGCACGGAAATCACCGGCTCCGGCGATCTGGATGCCTGCACCCTGAGTACGGAAGCAGCCAGTGCCGCCCTGCGCGGCCCCGGCGAAGCCTGCATCTCCGGCAATCTCAAGAAATTCGACGGCGAAGTGCGTGGTTCGGGCGATCTGACCGTGCGTGGTCTGCAGGCTGCCAGCGTACATGCCGTGCTGACCGGCCCCGGCAACATGATCCTGAGCGGCAATGTCGGCCAGCTCAATGCCGAACTGAGCGGCTCCGGCGATCTCGAGGGCCAGAACCTGCAGGTCGGCCGCGCTACCGCACGCAGCCGCGGCCCCGGCAGTATCTACCTGAGCCGCGTGAACGAAACGCTGGATGCGGAAATGAGCGGCTCCGGCGACCTGAGCGCCACGGCCGCCTGCAAGTCCGTCAAGCTCAGCATACAGGGTCCCGGCGACATCAAACTCGATGGCCGTACCGAACAGCTGACGGCGCAGCTCAATGGTTCGGGCAATCTGAACGCACGCCAGCTGCTGACCCAGCAGACCGACATACAGGTGCGTGGCCCCGGCAATGCCGTGGTCAATCAGGCCGGCCGCACTTCCGGCGAACGCACCCAGCTGGTGACCTACGAACGCCGCGGCCAGCGCAGCACCCAGTGACGCCTCCAGCGGGCAGGCCACCGTGCCTGCCCGTGCGCGCTCCCGCGCTCCCGCCTCCCCGCCTCCCCGCCTCCCCGCTTTCCTGCCGCCCCACCGTCTCCCCGTCTTGGTCTTCCCCCGTCGCCGGCCCTGCCGCGCCCCGCACAGCTCACCAAAGCAGCAACAGACCGACCAGATACAGACCAAAGTGGCATGCAAATACCACACTGCGCCAAACCGCTATATTTTTTACTATTTCCTTTAATTACAATTACTTATAAAAAATTCGCAGCATACAATTGCCAGTCCACTTCATTATTTTATAATACCAGTTAAATACCTGTTGACAAGCTGGTTTGCAAGCCCCTATAGTGCCCTCAACGCCGGACTTCCACGGCGACCTACACAGATAATCATGATCGAATTCTTACTCGGGGTAGACGGCGGCGGCAGCGGCACCAGAGTACGTCTGGCACGTACTGATGGCATAGAACTGGCAGAAGGTGTAAGCGGTCCATCCGGCCTGATGCACGGCATCGTCAATGCCTGGAAGGCCGTCGAGGAAGCAGCCGCCATGGCCTACCGCGCCGCCGATCTGGCGCCCCCCGAGCGTAGCCACGTGGCCATCGGCCTCGGTCTGGCTGGCGTGCACAATAAACAGTGGGCCGCCGAATTCGTCGCAGCCAATCCCGGCTATGCCCGCGTCGCGCTGGAAAGCGACGGCCACACCACCGTACTGGGCGCGCACCGCGGCCAGCCCGGCGCCATCATTGCGCTCGGCACCGGCAGCGTAGGTGAAATCAAACGCCTCGACGGCGTCCACGTAGAAGTCGGCGGCTGGGGCTTCCCCGCTGGCGACGAAGCTTCGGGCGCCTGGATGGGCCTGCGCGCCATCAACCACGTGCAGCAGGTGCTCGATGGCCGCAAGCCGGCCGACGCCTTCAGCCACGACGTGGCGCAAGCCTGCGGCGGCGAACGCACGGCAATCCAGAACTGGCTGGCCCGCGCCACCCAGACCAATTATGCGCAACTGGCCCGGCTGGTGCTGCAGCATGGCGAAAGCAATGAGGTAGCACGCGCCATCCTGCTGGAAGCCGGCCGTCAGGTCGAGCTGATGGGCAATGCGCTCGACGGCACGGGCACCCTGCCCATCGCCCTGTGCGGCGGCCTTGCTGCACCGCTGCGCCCCTACCTGCCGGTCTCCATGCTGCGCCGTATCGTCAACCCGCAAGGTGATTCCGCCGCCGGTGCGCTGCGCCTGATCCAGCAGCAGCTGAAAGGATAAGCCGGTGCTGAGCCAACTGCGCGATTTCCATCCCGATGCCGATAGCGATACCCCGCTGTATGTGCAGCTGGCGAACAAGCTGACCGACGGCATCGCTGCCGGCGACTGGCGCGTCAATGAAGCCCTGCCATCGGAGCGGGTGCTGTCGGAAATGCTGACCATTTCGCGCGTCACGGCGCGCAAGGCCATCGACATGCTGTGCGAACGCGGCATGCTGACGCGCAAACGCGGCTCCGGCACCTATATCACACCCAAGCTGGAACAGCCGCTGTCGCGCCTGACCAGCTTCTCGGAAGAGCTGCGCGAACGGGGCTTCTCGGCCGGTTCGCGCTGGCTGCAGCGCGAAATCGGCATCGCCTCGCCGACCGAAGTGCTGTCGCTGGGCCTGTCGCCGAATATGCCGGTAGCACGCCTGAAGCGCCTGCGTACGGCAGATGATGTGGTGATGGCGATCGAAACCACCACCATACCGGCCCAATACATGCCGAATCCGCACAGCGTACAGGATTCGCTGTACGGCTACCTGGAAGCCAATGGCACCATCCCGATGCGCGCGCTACAGCATATCCGCGCCGTCAACGCCAGTGCCGAACAAGCGCAACTGGCCAGCATACCTGCGGGGGCAGCCATGCTGCACATTACCCGCGTCAGTTATCTCGACAACGGCGCAGCGGTGGAACTGACCCACTCGTATTGCCGCAGTGATTATTATGAATTTGTAGCGGAGTCGCGCAGATGAGCGATGCAATCAAGGGCAGCAATCGTATCAAGGGCAATATCCTCACCACGGCAGGCTGGGTGCATGGCGAGATCACCTTCGCCGAGCGCATCAGCGCTGTCCACGGTGATCATGGTGGCCCCGAACTCAATCGCGACGATTACATCCTGCCCGGCTTTATCGACCTGCACGTGCATGGCGGCGGCGGCAAGGATGTGATGGAAGGCGGCGACGCCATACACACCATCGCTGCAGTGCATGCGCGCCATGGCACCACCAGCCTGCTGGCCACCACCATGACGGCGCCGCCGGAAGATATCGAACAGGCGCTGCGCGGCATACAGCGCGCCGTGCAGCAGCGCGGCAAAGGCGAAGCCCGCGTGCTCGGCGTGCACCTCGAAGGCCCGTTCATCAACTCCGGCAAGCTCGGTGCCCAGCCGCCCTATGCGCGTTCGGCCAAGCTGGCCGACGTGGAACAGCTGGAAGCACTGGCGCCACTCAAACTGATTACCGTCGCCCCGGAACTGGAAGGCCATCTGGAACTGGTACGCGAACTGTCCGAAGCGGGCATGCGCGTGCAGATCGGCCACACGCTGGGCAGCTACGAAGATGGCGTGGCAGCGCTCAAGCATGGCGCCCACGGTTTCACCCATCTGTTCAACGCCATGACGGGCTTGCACCACCGCGAACCGGGCATGGTGGGCGCCGCGCTGGCACATGCCCATTACGCCGAAGTCATCCCCGATTTACTGCACGTGCATCCGGGTGCCATCCGCACCGCACTGCGCTGCATACCGCAACTGTATTGCGTCACCGATTCAACCTCCGCTACCGGCATGCCCGATGGCGAATATATGCTGGGCCGCCACACCGTCATGAAATGCATGGGCGGGGTAAGGCTGGCCGACGGCACGCTGGCAGGCAGCACACTCACTATGGACCAGGCGCTACGCAACCTGGTCGGACTCGGCCTCGATCTGGCAGATGCCTCGGCACGGGTCTCAACCAACGCGGCCGACTATCTCGGCCTGCAAGAGCGGGGCCGTCTGGCTCCCGGCACCTATGCCGATCTGGTGGTGCTCGACCGTGACCTGAACCTCAAAGCCGTCTATATCGAAGGAGAACTGTTGTGACCTCAATGATGTTGAAAGAAGCCCTGTCCGCCGCTGATTGCGTAGCCCTGCAACTGGCCAGCGATGGCGATGCCTATGCGGAGCTGGGCCGCAAATTGAGGAGCACGTCCTTCTCGACCGCACTGACGATCGCGCGCGGCAGCTCGGACCACGCCTGCGCCTACGCGGCCTACCTGATCATGGCCCGTCTGGGCCGCGTGGTGGCTTCGCTGCCGATGTCGCTGGTAACGCTGAACAAGTCGCCGCTGATCACGCGCGACACGCTGGCCATCTCCATCTCGCAATCGGGCCAGAGCCCGGACGTGGTAGAACCGATCAAATACTTCCGCGATGGCGGTGCCACCACCGTGGCACTGGTCAACGATATCGAATCGCCGCTGGCCCACGCTGCCGAATACGCGATTCCGCTGCGCGCCGGTAAAGAGCAGAGCGTGGCCGCCACCAAGAGCTTCATCACCAGCATGGTCGCTGGTGCCCGTCTGGTGGCTGCATGGCAGAACGATCCTGAGCTGCAGGCCGGTCTGGAAGCGCTGCCCGAATCGCTGCGCGCTGCAACCAAGGAAGACTGGAGCCCGGCCATCGAAGTGCTGGCACCGGCCCGCAACATCATGGTGGTCGGCCGCGGCATCAGCTTCCCGGTCGCACTGGAAGCCTCGCTGAAATTCAAGGAAACCTCGGCCCTGCAGGCCGAAGCCTTCAGCGGCGCCGAAATCAAGCACGGCCCGATGGCCCTGATAGAAGACGGCTACCCGCTGGTGATCTTCGCCACCCGTGGCCCGACCCAGGCTGGCCTGCTGCAACTGGCGAGCGAAATGCGTGGCCGTGGTGCCCGCGTGCTGCTGGCGGCACCGGCCGATGTGGCCGAACGCGATCTGACTCTGCCAGTAGCGGCCACGCCGGACCTCGATCCTATCGTGGCGATTCAGGCCTTCTACGTGATGGCAGCCCAGCTGTCGGCTGCGCGTGGCATGGACCCGGATGCACCGCGCCACCTGAGCAAAGTCACCAAAACCAACTAAGCAGCACCACGCCGCGCCACCATCCATGAGCATGCAGACCTTGCGCAAACTATCGGCACTGCTGGTCGCATGGATGGTGGGCTCGCTGGCCACGGCGGCTAGCCCTAGCCTGCCGCCGGTCCAGAAGATCGAATTCTGGACCTTCAGCATGAAGCCCAAATTCACCCCCTACTTCGAACAGCTGGTGCAGCGCTACGAGCGCGACAACCCCGAGGTAAAAGTGGAGTGGGTCGACTTCCCGTGGGATATCATCCAGACCAAACTGGTCACCCGCATCGTCGCCGGCACCCCGCCAGCACTGGTCAATCTCAACGTGCCCTGGGCCGACGAGTTTGCCCGCGATGGTCTGCTGCTGCCGGTGGACGGCCTGCTGGCCGACGCGCGTGCACGCTACCTGCCCGGCACGCTGCAGGATCTGACCTTCGGCGGCAAGACCTACGGCTTCCCCATGTATAGCAACGTGGCGGTCATCACCTACAACACCGAAATTTTCAAACAGGCTGGCATCACCCGCGCCCCGCGCGACCTCGATGAACAGCTGCTGTTTGCGCGCCAGATCGCGGCCCGCACGGGCAAGGCCGGTCTGTGCCCTGCCCTGTCGAAAATCGATGGTCTGATGATGCAGCAGGGTCTGCCCCTGCTACGCGATGGCAAAGCCGTATTCAATTCACCGGCCCATGTGGCACTGATCCGCAAGCTGGCAGACACCTACCGCGCCGGCGGCCTGCTCAAGGATGCCCTGTTCGCCGAGGATAACTTCCCCGCCGCCATCGACGCCTACAAAGGCGGCCGGCTCGGCATGCTGCTGGCACCGCCCACGGCCGTGCGCCGTATCGAAACGGACGCCAAGGATATCTACGCCATCACCGATGTGGCGCCGGCGCCGCTAGGCCCTACCGGCATCGCCGATGGTGGCTGGCTGGTGCATTTCGCCGTGCCGAAAAATGTCAGTCCTGCGCTGCTGCCTGCGGTCGGCAAGTTCGCCCGCTACCTCACCAACGACGCCAACCAGCTGGCCTTCGCCAAGCAGGCCAGCGTGTATCCGGCCATGGCGCAGGCAGCCAACGATGCCTTCTTCACCACCGTGCCGGCCGGTGCCGGTGCGGCCGAAAAAGCCGTCGCTGCCGGTGCCGTCTCCATGCCCCATTCGCATACGATGTACGTGGCCGGCATTGACGATTACGACGAACTGCGCCGCTATCTGGTGAAAGCCGTGGAAGCGGGCGTGACGGGCAAGCAGGATATCCGCCTCGCGCTCGATCAGGCCGTGCTGCAGTGGAACCGCAAACTTGCCAGCCTGCGGAGCCATTAAGATGCGCAACCTGACTGCATGGCTGTTCCTCGCACCGGCACTGGCACTGCTGGCGGTGTTCTCGTTCTGGCCCGTGGCCTTTGGTTCGCTGCTGGCCTTTACCGACTATAGCCTGATCCGCGAGACCCACTGGGTAGGTCTGGATAACTTCCGCTACATCTTCAACAACGAGATGTTCGTCACGGGCCTGAAAAACTCCCTCGTGTTCCTGCTGATGGTGCCCTTCGTGCAGATCGGTGCACTGAGTCTGGCCGTGCTGGTGAATAATCAGCTGCCCGGCATCCGCTACTTCCGCGCTGCCTTCTATGTGCCGGTCGTCACCACCGTCTCCGTGGTCGGCATCATGTGGGGTTTCATGTTCCACGAACAGGGTGCGCTCAACTACGTACTGATGCTGTGCCGTCTGGTCGATGCGCCCGTAGGCTGGCTGTCCAACGACAGTCTGGCGCTGTTTGCCATCATGTTCGTCACACTGTGGCGCGGGCTGGGCTGGTATATGGTGATGTATCTGGCCGCACTGCAGGCCGTGCCGGCCGATATGCAGGAAGCCGCCATCCTCGATGGTGCCAGCCGCTGGCAGCGTTTCTGGAAAATCACCGTGCCCATGCTGCGCCCTACCATCATGGTGTGCGCCATCCTGTCCGTGCTGGCCGCACTGAAAGCCTATCAGGAAGTGGACGTGCTGACCCAGGGCGGCCCCATGAACTCTACCTTCACGGGTCTGTACTACGCCTACGATCAGGGCCTCAAGCACCTGAAGCTGCCGCGCGCACTGGCGGCCAGCTTCGTCATGTCGGTGTTCTGCATAGGCATAGCCCTGCTATGCCTGCGCTATCTGAAACCCAAACACCGCCCATGAAGACGCCCTTGAAAACACTCGCCCACTATCTGCTGCTCAGTGCACTGGCACTGGTGTGCGTATTCCCGTTCTGGTGGACGCTGGTCACGGCGCTGTCCACGGAAGGGAATATCTTCGCCTTCCCGCCCACCTTCTGGCCGCGCGAGCCATCACTGGCGAACTTCATCGCCGTGTTCGAAACCCTCCCCATGGCCAGCTTCCTCGGCAACTCGCTGCTGATCGCGGCCTGCACCGTGTTCTGGAAGCTGGCCCTGTGTTCGGCCGCTGCCTATCCGCTGGCGCGTATGCAGTTCAAGGGCCGCAAGCTGGTGTTCGGCCTGATCCTCGCCACGCTGGTGCTGCCGTCGGAAGTGAACTTCCTCGTCAACTTCATCACCGTTACCAAACTCAGTCTGGTCGATACCTACACGGGCGTGATCCTGCCGAATGTCGTTACGGCGGTGGCCATCCTGCTGCTCAAGCAGGCTTTCGAAGAAGTGCCGCAGGATCTGATCGACGCAGCGCGCGTGGACGGCGCTTCGGAATGGACCATCTTCTATAAAATCATGCTGCCACTGATCGCCCCGTGGCTGGCCACGGTCGGCATCCTGACGGCGGTGGAAGCATGGAATGAATACATCTGGCCATCCATCGTGATGAGCAAGCCAGACCAGTTCCCGCTGTCGGTCGGCGTGCTGTATTTACGCGGCACGTTCGGCAGCAGCACGCGCGTGATCGCCGCCGGCACCGTGCTTACCATACTGCCTACACTGGCAGCCTTCCTCTTTACTCAACGATTCTTCATGCGCGGCATGGATGGAGCAGTGAAATGACCTTAACCCCACAAGTAACCCAAGACCAGTTGCGCAAGCTGGCCGGCCAGCTAATCATGATCCGCTTCCCCGGTACCACGCTCGATGCCGCCACCGCTGATTTCCTCAAGACTAACGGCATCCGCGCTGTCTGTCTGTTCCGCGGCAATATGACCGACTCGGTCCAGCTAGCCAGGCTGACGGCCGATCTGCGCGCCGTGATGGGCGACGAAGCCCTGATCGCCATCGATCAGGAAGGCGGCGCCGTGGTGCGCTCCACCTGGGTACCGGCACCACCAGCGGCCATGGGTCTCGGTGCCGCCAACGACCTCGATCTGAGCTACCGCACCGGCGCCGCCGTGGCGCGCGCCGTCAAGGCGCTGGGCTTCAACTGGAACTTCGCTCCCGTGCTGGACCTGAACAACAACCCGCACAACCCCGTCATCGCCGAGCGCTCGTTTGGCGCCGAGCCTACCCGCGCGGCCGAACTGGCCATGGCATGGATGGCCGGCTCGCACGCGGAAGGCGTGGCCTGCTGCGTCAAGCACTTCCCCGGCCACGGCGACACCAGCGTCGATTCGCACCGCGACCTGCCCACCGTGGACAAACCAGTCGCCGAACTGGAACGCATGGAACTGGCGCCGTTCCGCATCGCCGCCGGTGCCGCACCGGCCATGATGACGGCCCACATTGTCTACCCGACGCTGGATGCCGACAATCCGGCCACCATGTCGCGCCGCATCCTCACCGGCATGCTGCGCGAGGAATGGCAGTATCAGGGCATCATCATCACCGACGGCATGGACATGCACGCGATTGCCGGCCGCTACGGCGTAGGCAATGCCGCCGTGCGCGCACTGACGGCCGGTGCCGACATGGTGATGGCACTGGGCACCACGGAAACGCAGGAAGAAACCCTGAACGCCATCGCCGCTGCCATCGCTTCCGGCGAGATTTCGCAGGCCGATATCCAGCGCCGTCTGGCCCGCCTCGGCGCGCTGGCACAGGCATATCCGTGCAAGCAGCGCTCCTACAAGGAAGACGCCAGCGACCGCCGCATCATGGCCGAAGGCTGGCAGCGCAGCCTGACCGCCTACGGCGCGCCACAGCGCCCGGCCGCTGGCGCGCGCGTGCGTCTGGTGGCACGGCAGGATGTGGTGAGCGACGGCGTATCGGAAGCCGGCGTGCCGGCCGCCGTGGTGGCCGACTCGCTGCGCACGCTGTACGATGTGGAACTGCTCACCTACGACAACGCCGACAGCTTCGACTGGAGCAGCCTGCCCGATGATGGCCGCTACACCATGCTGGCCTCCACCTCGCGCCTGCGCTATGGCGACAACGCGCGCAACAACTGGAAACCCGATCTGCATCTGGCGCTGTGGAACCCGTATCAGGCGCTCGACATCCAGGCCCCTGCCCTGCTGACCTACGGCTTTGCCCAGCCGGCACTGGAGGCCATCAACCTGTGGCTGTCCGGCACGCTGGAAGCCAATGGCCGCGTACCGGTTGCCGGCTTCGAATAATAAAAACCTGAGGGGAGACACCACATGGAACACAGCACACCAGCCGTACGCAATCCGAAATTCTGGGTACCCAGCCTGTATCTGGCACAGGGCCTGCCTTTCTTCGCCGTGATGATCGTGGCCAACCAGATGCTCAAGAGTATGGGCGTGCCCAACGACGAGCTCAATCACTGGACCGGGCTGATCGGCTTTGCGTGGGTGTTCAAGCCGCTGTGGAGTCCCTTCCTCGAACTGGCCAGCAGTAAAAAACTGGTGGTGGTCGGCTTCCAGATCATGGGTGGCCTGTGTCTGGGTGGCGTGGCGCTGTCGCTGCATACGCCGTTCTGGTTTGCTGCCGTGCTGACCATGCTGGGACTGGTGGCCATCTCCGCCGCCACCCACGATATCGCCTGCGATGGCCTGTACATCACCAGCCTCGATGAAAAAGGTCAGGCGCAGTATGCCGGCTGGACCGGCACCTTCTTCAATGCCGGTAAATTCTTCACCACAGGCGGCCTGCTGCTGCTGGCCGGACACTTCGAAAAATCCATAGGCGTGGTACCGGCATGGACCATCAGCTACTGCATCCTCGCCGCCATCATGGTCACGCTGGGCCTGTACAACAGCTGGGCCCTGCCGCTGGCGAAGAATGCCACCAGCGACGAGCACAATGCAGCGGCAATAGCACGCACGCTGTGGCAGGTGATCATCGAATTCTTCCGCAAAAAAGGCATCTGGGTTTCCATAATCTTCATCATCCTGTTCCGCGCCGGCGAGGCGCAGGTGCAGTCCATCGGCCCGCTGTTCCTGCGTGAAGCACGCCATCTGGGCGGCCTTGGTCTGAGCACAGCAGAAGTGGGCGCCGTGTATGGCACGGTGGGCACGGTGGCCTTCGTGGTGGGCAGTATCGCCGGTGGCTATTTCACCTCGTGGCTCAGCCTCAAACGCGCCATCCTGTGGCTGATACTGGCCGTGAACCTGCCGAATCTGGCCTTCTATCTGCTGTCCGTGTTCCAGCCTACCCAACTGTCGGTGATCGGCGTGGCCCTGAGCGTGGAGATGTTCGGCTACGGCTTCGGCTTCGTCGGTCTGATTCTGTACATGATGCAGGTGGTCGCACCGGGCAAATACCAGACGGCCCACTATGCGTTCGCGACGGGTGTAATGCAGCTAGGCTTCGTGCTGTTCAAACTGTTCAGCGGCGACATCCAGCTGGCACTCGGTTACCGTAACTTCTTCGTGTGGGTGATGATCTGCGCCGTGCCGGTGGCCGTGCTGTCGCAGCTGATTCCTATGGCCGCCCGTCCGCAGGAGGACGAGGCTCAAGCGGAAGGCAATCCTGCCGCCGCCAGCGCGGGTTGAGTCCATGGCCAGTGTCAGTCTCAGACAGATCGTCAAGCATTACGACAAAACCGCCGTGCTGCACGGCATAGACCTCGATATCGCCGACGGCGAACTGATGGTGTTCGTCGGTCCGTCCGGCTGCGGCAAGTCCACCCTGTTGCGCATGATCGCCGGTCTGGAAAATATCAGCAGCGGCGATCTGCATATCGGCGGCGTGCGCGCCAACGATATCGCGCCGGCCCAGCGCAAGCTGGCCATGGTGTTCCAGTCGTATGCGCTATACCCGCACATGACGGTGTACGACAACATGGCTTTTGCCCTCAAGCTGGCCGGCCAGAAAACGCCTGCCATCGACGCCGCCGTGCAGCGCGCAGCGGACACCTTGCAGATCTCCCAGCTACTGCAGCGCAAACCGTCCGAACTGTCGGGCGGCCAGCGCCAGCGCGTGGCCATAGGCCGCGCCATCGTGCGCACACCGGAGCTATTCCTGTTCGATGAACCGCTGTCGAATCTCGATGCCAGCCTGCGCGTGCAGATGCGGGTAGAGATCAGCCGGCTGCACCGCGAACTGCAGACCACCATGATCTACGTCACCCACGATCAGGTGGAAGCCATGACGCTGGGCCAGCGCATCGCCGTGTTCAATGGCGGCCGCATCGAGCAGGTGGGCACGCCGCACCAGCTGTACAACCATCCGGCCAATCTGTTTGTGGCGGGCTTCCTCGGCACGCCGAAGATGAACTTCATCAGCGCCGAGGTGATCTCCCGCAGCGCCGATCAGCTCAATCTGCTGCTGCCGGGCGGCGCCATCGTCGCCGTAGCCTGCGCGGCGGGCAGTAGCGCCAGCAGCGGCGATCGCGTCACGCTGGGCGTGCGCGCCGAGCACCTTCGCCTGCTGCCTGGCGCGGATGACAACACAGTGGAGGTCTGCATAGGCCATATCGAATATCTGGGCGACCAGTCCATCGTCTATGCCAGTCTGGATGGCCGCAGCGAGCTGATTGCCATCCGTGCACCGGCTGCGGCGGCCACGCTGCAGGCAGGACAGCGCTGCCATCTGCAGCTGCCCGTGCTGCAGTGCCACATTTTCGACCGCAGCGGTCTGGCCCTCACCAGCACCGTACGGCACGCTTGATTTCAGTTTTTCCGCCAGTTTTATGTAACAATACGCGGGTTTACTCCGTCGCGACGGCAGGGCCTACCAGCCCGTTCGCTCAATTGTTTGATAGAAGGATAATTCATGTCCCACATTCGTTTCGCCCGTCTTAGTCTGCTGCTGGCCGCCATCGGCCTGAACGCTGCCCCTACCCTGCTGGGTATGACCCCTGTGGTTGCCGCCGAAGCGGCCAAACCGGCCGAACCGCCCAAGGACGTTGTGCGTCCGGAAATCTACAAACTGATCGATCCGGCCCAGACCAAAGACCTGCTGGCTAACAAGAACTTCGCCGAATTCCAGAGCCGCATCGACCAGTCGGCCGCCATGCCTAACGTGACGCCTTACGAACAGTTCGTGCTGAACCAGATGCGCGTGCAACTGGGCCAGGCTTCGGACAACCACCAACTGAGCGTAAAAGGTCTGAGCGAGATGCTGGAATCGGGCCGTCTGAAACCGGAAGACAAGCTGCGCTTCATCGAAGCGATTGCCGGCATCTACTACAGCAACATCAAGGACTACGATCAGGCCATCGTCTGGTTCAACCGCTATGGTACGGAATCGGGCAATATGCAGAAACAGCACCAGTTCATCGTACGTTCGATGTTCTTCAAAAACGATTTCGCCGGTGCCAAGGCTGAGGTGCTGAAAGACCTGGAAGCGGCCAAGAAGACCGGCATCGCACCACCGAAAGATGAGCTTAACCTGCTGGGCAATATCGGCATCAAGACCAAGGATACCGAACTGTATCTGCAGGCTGTGGAAGAGCTGACCCGCTACTACGCTACGGAAGACTACTGGTTCGACCTGCTGAACCGCACCCGCGGCAAAAAAACCTACTCGACCCGTTTCGATCTGGACGTAGCCCGTCTGAAAGCACTGGCCGCTCCATCGAAAATGGAAACGGAAGACTACCTGGAGCTGGGTGATCTGGCCGTGCTGGGTGGTTTCTTCACCGAAGGTAAAGTGGCGATGGACAAGGCCTATCCTAACGGCGTCCCTGCCGGCAAGGATAAAGCCGTGATCCAGAAGGTCAAGGACAGCGCCAACAAGGGTGCCGCCGACGATGCGAAAAACATCGACAAAGGTATCGACGCAGCGATGAAATCGAAAGACGGCGTGGGTCTGGTCAATCTGGGCTACAACTACATCGCACTGGGCCAGTTCGACAAGGGTATCGACCTGATGAAACAGGGTATCGCCAAAGGCGTAGCCAAAAACCCTGAAGATGCCAAACTGCGTCTGGGCTATGCGCTGGCACTGGCCGGCAAAAAAGACGAGTCGGTCAAACTGCTGGAAACCATCACCGGCAACGACGGCCGCGCCGATCTGGCCCGCTACTGGATCATGTACCAGAACCCGCCTAAAGCGGTTGCTGAAGCCCAGTAATCTCTCATAGCAGTATCCCCCCTGCGGCCGGATCTTCCGGCCGCAGTGCTTTCCGGCCCCGCTTGCGCTCAGAACTTGAGGCGCCAGCCCGCGCGATTGGCCAGTGCCGTCCAGCCCATCATCGCCAGTGTCAGTACGGCCGCATTCAGCAGGCCTGCATGACCGCCCTGCGCCAGATACGGCCACCACCAGCGCGGCATATGCAGCACGGCCATGGCCTGCTCCCACAGATCGGGGGCGATATACGCAAACAGCGCATTGCTGCCAGCCGGCAGCAGGAACACACACCAGCGCCGCCACTGCAGCAGATCGATCAGCACATGGAACACGATGTACAGGGCCAGTATCAGGCCCGCACATACCAGCGTGTAGGATTCCGTTGCATAGATCTTGTTGATGCCGTGATAGGGGCGCAGCAGCAGACCGGCCACAAACAATGCCAGCGCCAGCCAGGCCAGCGCACGCACGCGCTGCCACGGCGTGCTGGCGGCCTGCGTCAGCAGCAGCGTAGCCAGCACGCCGGCCAGCATATTGGCCGAGGTGGAGCCCAGCAGTTGCGGCACGTTCACCAGCGCGTCGAGCGCAGCGGGGAAAACCACGGCACCGGCCGTGCCGCCCATGTACAGCACCAGCAGGCCGGCCAGCGCGCCCGTCAGCGCCATGGCATTGCCGCCCGTGGCCAGATACAGCAGGCTGCAGACCAGATAGGCCCAGCCTATCATGCCCAGTATGCCCCACCAGCCGTGGGTCAGATACACGCTGGGGAAATCGGCATCGGGCTGGCCGCGGAACAGCAGCAGCAAGACCAGCATCAGCGCGCCGCCCAGCCATGCCTGCCAGCGCGCCCCGCCCTGGCGCCACAGCAGCAGCATGGCCAGATAGAACAGCGTCATATACCAGGCACGCGGCAGCAGCGCCAGGGCGCTATAGCGGTAGGCATTGGCCAGCACCACACCGGCCACCATCAGACTGACCGCACGCCAGCACAGGCGCCCCAGCAGGGCCGGCGTCACCTGCCCGACGGCACGGCGCAGCGCCAGCGGAATCGCCATGCCGGCGATGAACAGGAAGCCGGGGAACACCAGATCGGGCAAGGTGATGCCGTCCGCGCGCGGGCCCGCGTGCTCCAGCCAGTAAGGTATGGCAGGCATACCGCCCAGATAGTTCACCCAGATCATGGTCAGAATCACGAAGCCGCGGAAGGCATCGAGGCTGAGCAGGCGGGTAGTGCTGCTGGTGCTACCGCCAGTGGCTAAGGTGTGGGTCGTCATCGCGCTAGACTTTCACATACCACTGGCGCTTATCCATCTGCCAGCCGACTATCCAGCACAGCAGCATGAAGCACAGTGCAAACAGCAGCGACGCCACCTGCGGCGGCGCCAGCGGCTGGAACAGCTGCTGATACAGCCAGCTATAGCCCGTCAGCGTGCCCACGTGCAGGCGGACCAGCACTACCACGGCCAGTTCCGACAGCATGAAAATGAACAGGGTGTTCTTGCCATACACTTCGAAGAAATAGGTCCAGCCGCGCTGGCCGCGCACTTCGATGAGATACACCAGCAGCGCCAGGATCAGCAGATCCAGCCCTATGGTCAGCACCACGTAGGAACTGGTCCACAGCTTTTTATTCAGCGGCAGCACCAGCTGCCAGCACAGCGCCAGCAGCACCAGCAGCACGCCCGCCTGCACCATGCGGCGCAGCGTTGCCACGCCCGTGCCCTGCTGCAGCAGCATGCGGCCGGTGAAATAGCCGGCCAGCAGATTCACTGTCGCCGGCAGCGTACCGAGCAAGCCTTCCGGATCGAAGGGCACACCCTCGCCGTGATACAGGTGCGCCGGACCCAGCAGCCACAGGTCGAATCTGGCCGGGGCATTGCCGGCCAGCGTCAGATCGCCGAAGGCCAGCAATATCCACCAGTAGCCGAGCAGCGCCAGCACGCAGTACAGCACGGCGCCGCGCATGCCCCAGAAATTCAGGATCAGTGTGGCCAGTAGCGAACACAGGGCGATGCGCTGCAACACGCCGGGGATGCGGGTAGTGGCCAGCGGGATCAGGCCCCAGCTGCCACTGGCATCCTGCGTCACGAAGGGGAACCAGAACATCAGGAAACCCAGCAGGAAGATGATGATATTGCGCTTGAGCGCCTTGCGCAGCACGGCACCATGGCCTTGTGCCGCATAGCGCGGTACGGCAAAGCTCAGCGCATTGCCCACCACGAACAGGAAGGTGGGAAATACCCAGTCGGTCGGCGTAAAGCCGTGCCACTGGGCGTGCAGCAACGGGGCAAACACGTGGCCCCAGTCACCCGGCGTATTCACCACGATCATCAGCGCTACCGTCAGGCCGCGCAACACATCCAGCGCCAGCATGCGCTTCATTGCGGGCGCTCCGCTGCGGCAGCGCCCATGGCACGCAGATAGGCGCCAGCCGGCACACCGGCCATGCCGCTGCACAGCGCATCGGCACCTTTAACGGGCTGGCGGCACGGCGTATCGCGGTCCAGCGACCAGTAATGCAGGCCGGCCAGCTTGAGCTGGGCGACGGCGCGCGCCAGCCGCTGCATGTCGGCCACGGTGAACACGTTTTCCACCACATCGTTCACGCCCAGCATGGGGGTCAGTTCGATCTGATTATACGGGATGCCGTACTTGCGGTGCACATTGTGCGCCGCCTGCAGGGCCGAGCGGCCCATGTCGCAGCGGCCCTTGCGCAGTACGCACACCTTGCGCGTGGCGGGGCCGTAATCCATCACCATCAGGTTGAAGGTGTAGTTGCGCAGGCCTTGCCGGCGCACCGACTTGAGTACGGTTACACCCAGCGTATTCAGGCTGTGCAGGCTGCCGTCGGACGCGGCATGGGTGGCCACGGTAAAGCTGAAGCGCAGCGCAGGACGGCGCTGCTGCGCCACCACGGCGCGTCCCACCAGCGCATCGATCTGGGCCGGAGTCTGGCCTTCTTCGATATCGAAATCGATGCCCAGCAAGGCGGGCGTATCGTAGCGGCTGATGAAGCGCTCCATGCCTTCATCGCTGGCGCAGGTGAACATATGGCCCTGCCCGCCCGTGGATACGATATAGCCTATGCCGGCCTGCGCAAACGCGGCCACATTGGCTGCCGCAATCTGCGCCCCGCTCACGCTGCCCCAGACTTCTTCGCCGCACTCGCCGCTGGCAAAGGCCCAGCTCAGGGCGGCGCGGCCGAAGCGGCTAGCGCCATCGGCCAGATACGGCATGCGCACACCCTGCGGTGCGACCGTGATGACGGGCGCGGCATCGTCCTGCCACTGCGCCAGATGTTTGTAGGCACTCAGCACCACGGGCGGCGCGCCCGTCGCAGCGCCAGCGGGCGTGGAAGCGGCGGAAGCTGCTGCAGCATCGGCGCCATGGCCGGCCGCGCAAGTGCACAGCATGGCGCCGGCCAGGGCCAGCGCAGGCAGGGAAATTCTATGCATAGTTAATCCTGTCACACAAAGAAAAAAGGCTGCCGGCACCAGTGCCGGACAGCCTTGCTCAATCGCGGCCAGCCATGTCAGACAGGGCCGGCCGGATCAGTCATGCCATTAGAACTTGACGCGCAGACCACCGTACACGGTCTTGCCGTTTTTGTACACGCCCGAGATCTGGGTGGTGTCGGTTTTGTACACGGTCATCAGCGGATCGTTCAGGTTCTGCGCTTCCACGGTGAACATCACGTTCTTGTTCAGGGTGTAGTTCACAGCGATGTTCAGCGAACCGTTAGCGCTCTGGAAGTAGTCGGCACCGCCGCGGTTACCCAGCTTGTACACCGAACGGTGGCTGTAGGCGATACGTGCGCTGAAGCGGTCATCTTCGTAGAAGGCGCCTACGTTGTAGGAGTTCTTCGAGGTGCCGTACAGGGTGCAGTCTTCGCCAGCTTTGCCGTTGCAGGTGCCGGTAGCCAGTTTGTCGGTCAGTTTGCCATCGGAGTAGGTGTAGTTACCCGACACGCCGATGCCGCCCCAGATGTTCTGCTCGTAAGCCACGTTGAAGCCATTCAGCTTACCGTTGCTATTCACAGGAGCCGAGATGTCGTAGTCAGCGATGGCGCCCTGTTTGGAAGCGTCAGCGTATGGCAGGATGCTATGGCCATAAGCGATCACACCTTTCAGGTCGCTGCGGAATACGCCAGCCGACAGCAGGGCTTTAGGCGCAAAGTACCACTCCATGCTCAGATCCAGGTTGTTGCTGCGGATCGGGGTCAGGTAGGGGTTGCTGCCTACGCCGGTGTGCTGCAGGTCGCGCAGGTCGTTACCAGCCAGCTGGCCGAAGTCAGGACGCGACAGACCGCGGTTCACCGCAACGCGGGCGATCAGGTCTTTCGACAGGTCGGCGCGCAGGTTCAGGCTAGGCAGTACGTCGTTGAAGGTCTGCTCGTACTGTGGTTTGCCGCCTGGCAGGAAGGCGTGGATGTTCATCTTGGTGCGTACCAGACGTACACCGACGTTACCGCTGACAGTCTCGGAAGGCTGCAGGTTGGCCATCAGGTAGCCAGCGCTGGTATCTTCCTTGATGTTGAACTCTTGCTGCGTAGCGTGGTTATTGAAGGTGGCGTACTGCGCTACCCACGATGCCACGTAGTCGTTGCTGATCTTGAACGGGGTGAAGCCCGGGGTCGGGTTCACAGGCAGATTGCCGTACCAGTTGGAACCGTAGCTGCCCACTGCACTTTCAGGAATCTGCTTGTCGTCATTCGAACCGGCAGCCAGGGCCATGCCGAATTTCTCCAGATCGCGCTCATGCTTGGCGAAACGGCCACCAAATTTGATCGATGGCACCAGATCCGAAGCCAGTTTCATTTCAGCGTCAACCTGGCCATAGGTTTCCTTGTCGGTCGAGGAAGTGTAGCTACCCCAGCCGCCGATGCCGCCGCCATTGCGCACGAACTTGTCGCCGCCCGGTACGTTCAGCACGAAGATGCCTTCGTTGGTCAGCGAGTAGCCAGCACCCTGGTTCCAGCCGCTCTGCACTTCGAAGCCGACGTCCTTGGTTTTGCCGCTGCCGCTGGTGTGGCCCAGTTTACCGGTCAGGGTCAGGTCATCGCTGACTTTCCACTTGGCGTCGAAGTTCACGAACTTCGAATCGGTCTTGGCATCAGGACGGGCTGCCACGTCTTCCACCGCCGACCAGGCGCCGTTGGTATTCGCACCGAAAGCGTTCTTGTCGAAGAAGATAGAGGTAATGGTGTTGCCGACCACGGTGTAGGAACCGGTTGGTTTGACGCCGTTCGGGCTGGAAGGAATACCTTTGAACGGGCTGACCGTGTCCGCCATGAAGTTGGTGTTGTAGTTCTTCGCGTCGACGGTCGACAGGAAGCCCGACAGATCCAGCGTTACATTGCTTTGTGGTTTCCACTGCGCTTCCAGGTAGCCACCGTTACGCTTACGCTCTTGCTCGAACAGCACGGCGCCGCTCAGCAGGCTGCCGTTCTTGCCGGCCAGTGCAGGGTCGACGTAGGTCGACGGCACTTTATCCCACCATACGCCTTCCGAACCGGCGCGTTGCAGCTTACGGGTTTGCGAGAACACCTGGGCCAGAACGCCGAAGGTGTTGTCTTCGTTTTTCCAGTTAACCAGTGCGGTAATTGCCGGGTCGGTCGACTTGGCAGCGGTCGAGTAAGCCGCTTCGACGGAGGCCGAAGTGGTCAGGCGATCCTTGAATTCCAGTGGCTTGCGGGTCTGGATATCGACGGTACCGGCAGCGCCGCCTTCGATCAGGTCCGCTTGCGACGATTTGTGCACCACGATGCGGCCGACCAGATCCGATGGCAGCAGGGTGTAGGAAACACTACGGCCGCCAGCAGCGATGTTAGGACCGTACCAGTCACCGCTCGATACGGTGTGGCCGTTCAGGGTGGTCAGGGTGAACTGCGAGGACAGGCCGCGCAGCTGTACGTGTTCGTTCTCGCCGAACGAACCTTCGTTCGAACCGGCGCTGGTGGTGGTCACGCCAGCGACGCGCGACAGCGAGTCAGCCACGTTCTTGTCCGGCATTTTGCCGATGTCTTCCGCGGTGATCACTTCCACCAGCGAATCCGCATTTTTCTTCTGATTCAGCGACTGCTGCAGCGAAGCGCGGATACCAGTCACGACAACGGTGGCTGGATCTTCTTTAGCTTGCTGTGCTTGGGCCGACATGGCGACGCTCATGGCCAGTATGGCCACGGCTGCAGCGATCGGCTTCATGCGCTGTTCTGCGGTGAAATTACCTTTCATATACTCCCCCTTTGATTGGTGGCTTCTTTTTAGCCAGTCCAGGTTAAACGTAGATCTCCAAAAGCAGTCGGTTGCCGCCGCAACTTCCTGCAGATCCCTTCTTTGCAACCACTTACAAAACCAATTTAACGCCAATATACTCCAGACCAATACCAGAACACTACCAGTTTTCGATATTTTTCTTCATGTTGTATGAACAATACATACCACTTTGTTGCTTTCTGTCACAGGTAAGAGGCGTAGCAGTGGTCTAATCCAATAAGACCAGTGCAATACCGCACAACTGGTCTTTTTTGGTATTATTTTTCAACAAACCAAAGGGAGACCACTGGGTATGAATGCGCTAGCACAGATCATGCAGAAGTTGGACGAAAACAATAGTCAACCCCTGTATCTGCAGCTGCAGCGTGCTTTGCGCAGCGCCATAGACAGCAAGCTGTTCGGCAAGGATGGCGCCCTGCCCGCCGAACGCCAGCTGGCCAGCGAACTGGGGCTCTCGCGCATCACGGTGCGCAAAGCCATCGATGGACTGGTGGAAGAAGGCCTGCTGGTACGCCGGCCCGGTTCGGGCAACTTCGTCAACACCCGGATAGAAAAGAACTTCGCCAAGCTCAGCTCGTTCTCGGAAGATATGCGGGCACGGGGCCGCCAGCCGCACAGCGTCTGGCTGAAACGCAGCGAGGGCATCGTCGCGCCCGAGGAAGCACTGCGGCTGCGCCTCAGCCCCGGTACGCTGGTGTACCGCTTCCACCGCATCCGCTATGCCGATGATGTGCCGGTCTGCCTTGAATATGCCACGCTGGTAGGCAGCAGCCTGCCCGCGCTCGATGCCGTGCAGGATTCGCTGTACACGGCGCTGGAACAGGCCGGCAACCGTCCCGTACGCGCGCTGCAGCGCCTGAGCGCCCTGCTGCTCACGGGTGAGCAGGCCAGCCTGCTGCAGACCAGAACGGGAGAAGCAGGACTGGCGGTGGAGCGGCTAGGCTTTCTGCGCGACGGCCGCGCCATCGAATTCTGCCGCTCCTACTTCCGCGGCGACCTGTACGACTTCGTGGCCGAACTCAACGCCAGCTGAGCCGCCTATTTTTTGCTGGCGTCGCCCGCCGTCACCACCGACAGCCGGGCCGGATCGATGGCCTTGCGGAAGGCAGCATTGACCTGCGCCAGCGTGGCCGCGCGTAGCTTGGCTTCATAGGCTTTGCTCCAGCTGTAGCTGCGGCTCCGGAACAGATTATTGGTCCAGCCGGCGGCCACGATGCCGTCCTGGGCGCGGTTCTGCGCGCGCTGCTGCAGCAGGCCGGATTTGGCACGGGCCAGCTCCTGTGCAGTGAACCCTTCTTTGACGGCGCGTTCCAGTTCCTGCCGTATCGCGGCCGAGAGTTTTTTCAGGTTCTGTGGCGCGGCGATCGCTTCGATGGTGAAGCTGCCCGCATTATCCAGCTCGCCCGCCTGCAGGCCGCTGCCGCCGCCGTAGGACAGGCCGTCCTTCTGGCGGATGCGGTCCATCAGGCGCGATTTCAGGCCGCCATCGCCGAAGATGTAATTGGCCAGCTCCAGCAGCGGCATGGCTTCGTCGTCGATATTCAACGCCAGCGGCAGGCGCGCCAGATACACACCGTTTTCCTTGTCCGGCGTATCGATAAAGCGCTGTAGCGGCGCCTGGTCGGCATTGCTGCGGATTAGCGGCGCATAGGCGACCTGGCTATCCCAGCCGGCGAACTGGGCTTCTACCACGGGCTTGATGGCCGCCGCGTCGAAATCACCGACGATGGCCAGCTCGCCATGGCTGGCACCATAGTACTGGCGGTGGAAGGCCACCACCTGCTCCAGCGTCAGCCCCTTCACGGCAGCCAGCAATTCATCGGTGCTCATGCTGGCGCGCGGATCGCCTTTCGGATAGTGGTCCAGATATTCGTCCAGCGCATTGCGCGCCAGCGTCTGCGGCTCGTTGCGCGAGGCTTCGATGGCCACCAGCCATTGCTGGCGCAGCTGCTCGAATTCGGCCGGCGGGAAGCTGGCGTCCTTCAGCACATGGGCCACCAGCTGCAGCGCTGCCGCCAGATGGGGGCCGGTCGTATCGAACTGGTACAGGCCACCGGACATCTTGAGTTCCGACATGGCATCGGCCAGTTGCTGGCGCGTGTAACGGCTGGTACCGCGCATCAGCATTTCATTGGCCACGCTGGCCACCACGCCCTGATTGAACAGATTCTTCTCGTCACCCCAGTGCAGCTGCAGATGCACGGACACGCTGGCGCCACGGTTCTTCTTGGGCAGCAGCGCCACTTTCAGGCCGCCTATGTTCAGGCGCTCGGTACGCGCATCGATATTGTCCTGATCGGGATTGAAGACTTCCGCTGTCAGCGCGCTGTTGTGGCCCTTGAAGTCGTGCATCACCTGTGCCACCGTGGGCGCAGCAGGAATCTCGGCACGCTGGGGCGCATCTTCCGGGATGAAACTGCCCACCACACGGTTGTCGCGCTTCAGATAGCGCCCTGCCGCTGCCGCCACCTGCTGCGCAGTAAAGCCGGGCAGCTTGTCGCGGCCCTGGAATAGCAGACGCCAGTCGCCGAGCGCAATTTCTTCCGACAGGCTGACGCCGACCCGCTGCGGATCATTCAGGGCTTTCTCGATGCTGTTGGCGAAGCTGCGCCGCGCCCGCGCCATTTCTTCCTCCGTGGGCGGCATGCTGGCAAAACTTTCCACCGTGGCGATCAGCGCATCGCGCACCGGCTCCAATGCTTCTCCGGCTTTCACCACGGCGCCCATCAGCTGCAGGCCCGGCGCATAACCGGTCTGACCGAAGCTGAACACCTGTGCTGCCTTGCCTGTCTCCACCAGCGCCTTGTGCAGCCGGCCATTCGGCGTGTCGCCCATGATCTCGGACATGAAGCTCAGCGCATCGCTATCTTCCTGCAGCGCCGAGGGCACTTTGTAGCCCACCACGACCAGCTGCATATCGCCCTTGCGGCGCACGACAAAACTGCGCTCGCCATCCTGCACCGGCTCCACCGTCCAGAACGGCGGCAGGCTGCGCCGCGGTTTGGGGATCACGCCGAAAGTCTTGCTGATCCAGGCCAGCGTGCTGGCCGGCTCGAATTTGCCCGCCACCAGCAGCACGGCATTATCCGGCTGGTAGTAGGTACGATAGAAGGCCTGCAGATTCTCGATCCGTACATGCTCGATATCGCTACGGTTGCCTATGGTCGAACGGCCATAGCTATGCCAGTCGTAGGCCACGCTCTGCATGCGCTTGAGCAGTACGCCGAAAGGACTGTTCTCGCCGCTCTCGTACTCATTGCGCACCACCGTCATTTCCGTATCCAGATCCTTGCGCGCCACCTTGGAGTGCACCATGCGGTCCGCTTCCATCGCCAGCGCCCACTTCAGGTTATCGTCGCTGGCCTGGAACACTTCGTAGTAGTTGGTGCGGTCTAGCGAGGTGGTGCCGTTGAAATCCATGCCACGCTGGGAGAATTCCTGCACGATGGACGGGTTTTTCGGCGTGCCCTTGAACAGCATGTGTTCCAGCAAGTGGGCCATGCCTGTCTCGCCGTAGTTCTCGTGGCGCGAACCGACCAGATAGGTCACGTTGACGGTGACGGTGGGCTTGGACGCATCGGGAAACAGCAGCACCTTGAGGCCGTTGGGCAGACGGTATTCGCTGATCCCGTCAGTTGCCGGACCGCGCACCACGCCCTGCGGCAGAGTACTGGCAGCCCATGCGGAGCCGGTGGCATAGGTGGACAGGCCGCACAGCAGCAGGCTGGCGGCAGCGCAGGACTTCAAACGGCTGCAGTTCATGGAGGCTCTCGCAAATTCTAGGAACGAGCAGCATACGCCTAGCCACAGGGACATGACTAGCCACTTAAGCAGAATTTAATCGGGTGTGTAGCGCGGCAAGGCAGCGCCGGCCAATCCGGTGGCCGGACGGCAGATGTGTAGCCGGACTCAGGTCTTGTCCGGCAGGATGCAGGCGTCGACCATTTGCAGGTCGTTGTCCTTGGCGAAGGAAATCACGAAGTGGTAAGCCATGGGCTCGAGGTCGCGCAGCTTGCCGTTGACGACCACCGACTTCACGCCATCGAGCACCACGGGGCGCACATAGGGCGAGAACTGCAGGTGGGAATCGCGGCCACCGCCGAAGCCTTCCGGCTTGAAGCAGGCCATGACGCCGCACAGACGTTCGGCCCAGTCGCTAGGACGGAACTGGCGGCCATTGCTGGTACGGCCGATGATGAAGAACGAATCCTGCTGTTCTAACGGATTGTGGGCTGACTCGGCCATAGGCGGGCTGCTTCTGCGTAGATACTTGTTGGTAACAAGAATGCGTGAATGGTCCCGACGGATTTGCCGGGCGGATATCATTCTGTAAGAATCTTACGTATTATATCTTATAGAAGACCTTAATACGTAAGTCCTTGAATAAACGTCGCAAATTTTCACGATCAAGCATTTTGGTGCAGAAATACCATCTTTCCGCACCACGGCAATGCGCCTATTGTACCCTTTTAGGGCGCCGCTCCCAGCCACACCGCGCCGGACAGCAGCAATAACAACATCATCCACAACAGCAAGGCGCGCCATACCAGGCCCACCGTGCTTTGCAGCGCGCGCACATTCGGCTCTTCGCCCGGCAGCACGTCCGGCTCTTCGTCGCTGCTGTCCACTGTCGCAGCATCGACCGGCAGCACCTTGGCAGCATTTTCTGCCGGTGTGCCCAGGCGTACGCCCATGGCGCCGCCGCCAGCGGCCAGAATGATGCCGATGGCTTCATCGGTCCAGCGGTGGGCGAAGTTACGCCAGGCGTAGATGGCGTCTTCGAAATTACCGACCACGGCGAAAGCCACTGCCGTCAGGCGCACAGGTATCCAGTCTATCCAGTAGAACGCACGGGCAGCGAACTGGCCGAAGGCTTCGTTGCGCATATGCTCAGGCTCGTTCCATGCACGGGCCAGATGTTCGGCCACGCGGTACATCACGGCGCAGGCCGGGCCCAGCGGCATGAGGAACCAGAAGAACACGCCGAATACATTGCGGTGCGTGGTGATCAGCGATTTCTCCACCGCCAGACGGGCGATTTCCGAGCTTTCCATGCCCACCGTATCCTGCTTGGTCCACTCGCCCAGCAACTTGCGTGCAGCCGCCTCGTCGCCCGCGTTCAGGGCCAGCTGGATAGAGGTGAAATAGTGGCTGTAGTGGCGGAAGCCCAGCGTCAGGTAGACGATCAGCACGTTCCAGGCAAACGCGGCGAGGAACAGGTTGTAGTGCTTGAGGACGCCGTAGATCAGGGCGGTCGGCACCATCAGCAGTGCCATCATCAGGAACCAGCCCATGCGGCCGTGGCTCGAATGACCGGCATTGAACCAGGTCTCCATGCGCAGCGCCAGTGCCTTGATTTCCGCGTAAATCGGATTATCGGCCCGCAGTGGCTTCATCTGCTCGATCAGCAGCGCGCATAAAATAGAAAGAAATGTCATCTAACGTCCTTGGATAGGGCTAAGCTGCAATGCCCGCTACGATAGCGCACCGAGCCTAGGCACGCAAGAAATGGAACAGATTGCGCAGCATGCCGGCGGTGGCACCCCAGATGAAATACTCGCCGTAGGGCATGGCGTAGAAGCTGCGCCGCCCTACCGGCAGTTCGACTGACAGGCGCTGGTGGTTCTGGCCATCCATCAGAAAACTCAGGGGCACTTCGAATACTTCCGCCACTTCGCCGGGATCGGCCTGCAGTGCGAACGGCGGCTGCAGCAGCGCCACCACCGGCGTCACGCAGAAACCCGTGCCCGTCAGATAGTGCGGCAGCGTGCCCAGCACGTCAACGTGGGCGCGCGCCAGCCCGATTTCCTCTTCCGCTTCGCGCAGCGCGGTGTCGATGGCGCTGGCATCATAGTCTTCGGCGCGGCCGCCGGGAAAACTGATCTGGCCGGCGTGCGCGCTCAGATGTTCGGTACGCAGCGTCAGCAGCAGCTGCAGTCCGTTTTCGCGCGCCACCAGCGGAATCAGTACCGAGGCCGGCGTGGGTGCCTGCCTGGGCGCCAGCATGCCCGATTCGTCGGCCGTCTCGGCCTGCCATGCGGGCTGCTCGGCAAAGCGCTGGCGCAGCCAGTGCGGTGTCAGGCGCTCCAGCGCCACGGCGGCTTCGCCGGCGACAGCATCGACGGGCAATGCGCGGGGATCAAACGGGGGGCGTGCCAATACGCTCTCCTCCAGTGATGAAATCAGAAGAAAAAAGGGCGCCAGCGGCGCCCTTTCCCGAGGCCTGCAGCCTCATGCTTCCTAAACTAACGCAGCAATTGTCGTGACAATTAAGCAGCGTCGGTTTTCGCCGCTGGGCGACGGTTAGGCAGCTTTTCTTTGATACGTGCCGATTTACCGGAACGATCACGCAGGTAGTACAGTTTAGCGCGACGTACGTCACCGCGGCGTTTCACTTCGATCGAAGCGATCAGCGGGGAGTACAGCTGGAAGGTACGCTCAACGCCTTCGCCGGACGAGATTTTACGAACGATGAAGTTCGAGTTCAGGCCACGGTTACGACGGGAGATCACAACGCCTTCGTACGCCTGAGCACGCTTACGGGTGCCTTCGACGACGTTTACGTTAACGATCACGGTATCGCCAGGTGCAAATTCAGGAATGTTTTTGCCCAGACGAGCGATTTCTTCTTGCTCGAGTTGTTGAATCAGATCCATTTTACGGCTCCATAAACCATCATGCTGGCGCGCTGACCTACTTGCCCAGTAGAGGATGGGGGTTACACGTACAGGCAACATGCCTGCACATGACATCAGCAGATTTTTACAAACCTGCCAAAAACTGTTCGTCTTTGCGCGTCAGCAAACCGGCTGCACGGGCTTCGACGAGTAAATCGGGGCGCTTGCGCGCGGTCGCTTCCAGCATGCGCTGACGGCGCCATTTTTCAATCTCGGCGTGGTTGCCGCCCATCAGTACCGGCGGCACGCTCATACCCTCATACGTCTCGGGGCGCGTGTAGTGCGGCGCATCGAGCAGACCATTGACGAAACTGTCCTCCACCGCCGAGGCATCCGTGTTCAGCACGCCAGGTATCTGGCGGATCACGGCATCCATCAAGGCCATGGCCGGCAGCTCGCCACCGGACAGGACGAAATCGCCGAGGCTGATTTCTTCATCCACGCAGCGATCCAGCAAACGCTGGTCGACTGCTTCGTAACGGCCGCACAGGATGACCAGACCGGCTTCCTGTTTCAGCTCCATCACCCGCGCATGGGTCAGCGGTTTGCCTTGCGGCGACATGAACACTACCCGCGGCGTCGGCAGACCGGCATCGGTCTGGCGCGCTTTTGCGGCGTTCAGCGTCGCTTCCAGCGGTTTGGCCAGCATCACCATGCCGGGGCCGCCACCATAGGGGCGATCATCCACGGTGCGGTGATTATCGGTGGTGAAATCACGCGGATTCCACAGCGACAGACCACATTTATTCTGTTCGAACGCACGCCGGGTGACACCCGACTGCGTCAGAGCGGCGAACATTTCAGGGAACAGGGTCACGACATCAAATTGCATGGCGGGCCGCCCTCTTTATGTTCAGTAATCAAGGCCCCAGTCGACAGTGATTTTCTTTGCGGCCTTGTCTACCTTGATGACGTACGCGTCCACAAATGGAATCAGGCGCTCTTGCGCCGCATCTTCCGGAACAGCTTCGGCCGTGGCTGCTGGCGTAATGCGCAAGATCGACTGCGGACCATTGCTCATCATGTCAGACACCGTACCGAGGTGCTCACCTTGCAAATTCTCTACTTCCAGACCGATCAGATCGGCCCAGTAAAACTCGTCGTCCGACAAGACCGGGAAACGGCTACGGGGAATCGACACAGCAGCACCCTTGAGTGCTTCCGCAACGTTACGGTCCGTAATGCCGATAATTTGCGCCACCACATCGCCGCCATGCATTTTGCTATGCTTGACATCGACATCATGGACACCCGGCTTATCGAGCCACCAGGTTTTAACCCGCAGGAGTGCATCCGCATCTTCCGAGAAAGGACGTATCCTGACCCAGCCTGCAACGCCGTAGGCACCGTAGACAAAGCCTACCTGTGCCAGATCGTCGGGGACTTGCACCCCGGATGCATTCTTGACGGTCAAACCAGCAACCAGAATTAAGCTGCTTTGTTCTGGGCTACCAGACGTGCAACTGCTGGCGACAGTTGTGCGCCAACCGATTGCCAGTGAGCCAGACGGTCAGCGGTAATGCGCAGAGGCACTTCACCACCGGAAGCCATCGGGTTGTAGAAACCGATACGTTCGATGAAACGGCCATCGCGACGATTGCGCGAGTCGGTTGCAACGATGTTGTAGAACGGACGCTTCTTGGCGCCTCCACGAGCTAAACGAATAACGACCATAATATTTCCAAAAAGTGTGCTAGGACGGAAAAAGCCGCAAATTATAGCGCGCTTTGCCGCGAAGCAGCAAGCGTTAATGAAATAATCGGGCAATGTTGGGGTAATCAAAGATTATCCCCCGATCCGGCGTGCGGAGCAATAGGCTGAAGCACAAAAAAACCTCCACCGGAGGCGATATTATGCCCGATACTGCTGTTTTACCGGCAAATTAGCGAACAAACATGACCGAAGTGCATCAAGTCCGCCACAAAAACAAAACGCTGGCCACGCTGCTGGCCTTCCTGCTGGGCGGCATCGGTGCCCAGCGCCTGTATCTGGGCGGCCTGCGCGATCGCGCCCTGTGGGCCCATCTGAGCGCCCTGCCCCTGTGCGCAGCCGCCAGCGCCCTGTGGCCTCATGCCGACGCCTTCTACCACCTGCTGCCCATCATCGTCTCCGGCCTGATCGGCTTTCTCGAAGCGCTGGTCATGGGCCTGACCAGCGACGAAAAATGGGATGCCCGCTACAACCCCGCCAGCGGGCGCCAGTCGGCCAGCCAGTGGCCGCTGGCCGTGATCCTCGTGGCCAGCATGATGCTGGGCGCAGGCAGCCTGATCGCCACCATGTCGCGCCTGTTCGACCTGCTCTACACAGGCGGCGCCTACGGCTGAGCGGCTGAGCCCGCAATAAAAAACGCCGGCGCTAAGGCCGGCGTTTTCACAGCAGGCTTGCGCCGGCCTCAAGCTTGCAGCAGCTTAGAACTGCTCGACGTCCAGTGCCAGCACGCCGCTGCTGCCGGTCACGATGGCGCTGCGCAGGCTACCGGCTTGCGACAGGATGTGGTCGGCAAAGAAGCGCGCCGTGACGATCTTGGCGCTGTAGAACGATGCGTCGCCTTCGGCTGCATCCAGCTTCTGCTGGGCGATCAGGGCGGCGCGGGCCATCTGCCAGCCACCCAGTACCAGACCAGCCAGCTTCAGATACAGCACGCTGCCGGCGAATACGCTCTTGATGTCGCTCTTGACGTTGGCCACCACGAAGTCCACCACCGCTTCCAGATCAGCGCTGGCAGCGCTCAGCTGGGCTTCGATGGCCTTGAAGTCGGCGCCATCACGTGCGGCCAGTTCGGCTGCCGTGGCGCGTACCTGTGCGATCAGGTTCTTTGCTACAGCGCCACCGTCACGCACGGTTTTACGGCCCACCAGATCGTTGGCCTGAATCGCCGTCGTGCCTTCGTAGATGGTCAGAATCTTGGCGTCGCGGAAGTGCTGGGCAGCGCCCGTCTCTTCGATGAAGCCCATGCCGCCATGCACCTGCACGCCGTCACGGGTGACGTCCTGCGACATTTCGGTCGACCAGCCTTTGATGATAGGCACCAGATATTCGTACACGGCCAGCGTCGACTTGCGCACTTCGGCATCGGCGTGGTTGTGGGCGATATCGCTCAGGCCGGCACCAACGTAAGCCAGCGCACGCGCCGCTTCCGTCTGCGAACGCATATTCATCAGCAAACGGCGCACGTCCGGATGGTTGATGATGGCAACCGGGCCAGCGGAACCGGCCAGATCACGCGACTGCACGCGGTCCTTGGCGAAGGTCACAGCCTTCTGGTAAGCGCGCTCGGCCAGACCGATACCCTGCATGCCGACGCCGAAGCGGGCCGCATTCATCATGATGAACATGTATTCGAGGCCGCGGTTTTCTTCACCGACCAGCGTGCCGATGGCGCCGCCGTTGTCGCCGAACTGCAGTACGGCCGTCGGGCTGGCCTTGATGCCCAGCTTGTGTTCGAGCGAGACGCAGTGCGCATCGTTGCGCGCGCCCAGCGTGCCGTCGGCATTGACGAGGAACTTGGGCACGATGAACAGCGAAATGCCTTTCACGCCGGCCGGTGCATCCGGGGTACGGGCCAGCACCAGGTGCACGATGTTTTCCGTGAAATCGTGTTCGCCGTAGGTGATGAAGATCTTGGTACCGAAGATCTTGTAGGTGCCATCTTCCTGCGGCACGGCGCGGGTGCGCACGGCAGCCAGATCGGAACCGGCCTGTGGCTCGGTCAGATTCATGGTGCCGGTCCACTGACCCGACACCAGTTTTTCCAGATAGGTGGCTTTCTGCGCATCGCTACCGGCCGTCAGCAGCGCTTCGATGGCGCCATCCGACAGCAGCGAGCACAGCGCGAACGAGATGCTGCCCGCGTTGAGCATTTCGATGCATGGCGTGGCCAGCAGCTTGGGCAGGCCCTGGCCGCCGAATTCGACCGGATGCTGCACCCCCTGCCAGCCCGCTTCCGCGTAAGCCGTGAACGCTTCCTTGAAGCCTTTCGAGGTGGTGACTTTGCCATCGGCCAGATAGCTAGGCTCTTTGTCGCTGGCGTGGTTCAGCGGGGCGACCACGTTGGCAACGAACTTGGCGTTCTCTTCCAGCACGGCTTCGGCCGTGTCCGGGGTCGCGTCTTCATTGCCGGGCAGCGCGTTCACTACGGCCAGATCGGCCAGTTCGTTCATCACGAACAGCATGTCTTTCAGGGGTGCTTGATAAGGCATCGTTTTTCTCCAATATCTCCAGAATTCTGCGGGTTTTCAGCACTCAGACGCTAAAAAAAAGCCACGACAATCCGGCGTCCGGATCAGCGTGGCTCTGGCTGGCGCCTGGCGCGTCGGGGGATTAGCCCAGTTCAGCTACCAGTTGCGGCACGATCTCGAACAGGTCGCCCACGATGCCGTAGTCGGCCACCGAGAAGATAGGCGCTTCCGGATCTTTGTTGATGGCCACGATGGTCTTCGAGTCTTTCATACCGGCCAGGTGCTGGATGGCGCCCGAGATACCGACGGCAACGTACAGATTCGGTGCCACGATCTTGCCGGTCTGGCCTACCTGCCAGTCGTTCGGTACATAGCCAGCATCCACTGCAGCGCGCGAAGCACCCATAGCAGCGTTCAGCTTGTCAGCGAGCGGTTCCAGAATCTTGAAGGCTTCGCCCGAACCCATGCCGCGGCCGCCGGAAACGATGATCTTGGCAGCGGTCAGTTCTGGACGGTCCGACTTGGCCACTTCACGGCCAACGAAGGCCGATTTGCCGTTGTCGGCAACGGCAGCAGCGGTTTCGGTGGCAGCCGAGCCGCCGGTAGCAGCAGCGGCGTCGAAGCCGGTTGCGCGCACGGTGATGACTTTCACCGCGTCGGTCGATTGCACGGTAGCGATGGCGTTACCAGCGTAGATAGGACGCTCGAAGGTGTCGGCCGATTCGACTTTGGTGATTTCCGAAATCTGGGCAACGTCCAGCTTGGCAGCAACGCGTGGCAGGATGTTTTTGCCGTAGGCGGTAGCTGGCGCCAGAATGTGGCTGTAGCTGCCGGCAATCGCCAGCACCTGCTCGGCCACGTTTTCGGCCAGACCTTCAGCGAAGTAAGGGGCGTCCGCCACGATCACTTTGGATACACCGGCGATCTGGGCAGCGGCAGCAACGGCTGCACCTGCGTTGGAACCGGCCACCAGCACGTGCACGTCACCACCGCACTGGGCGGCTGCGGTCACGGTGTGGAGGGTGCTGCCCTTCAGGCTAGCGTTGTCGTGTTCAGCGATAACTAATGCGACCATGATTGTTCCTTTAGATGACTTTGGCTTCGGTGCGCAGTTTTGCGACCAGGGTGGCGACGTCCGGTACGGTGATACCAGCGGAACGCTTGGCCGGCTCGGCCACTTTCAGGGTTTTCAGACGCGGGGTCACGTCTACACCCAGATCTTCCGGCTTGGTCACATCCAGCGGCTTTTTCTTCGCCTTCATGATGTTAGGCAGCGTCACGTAGCGTGGCTCGTTCAGACGCAGGTCGGTGGTGACGATGGCTGGCAGGGTCAGTGCCAGAGTTTCCAGACCGCCGTCTACTTCGCGGGTCACGGTCACTTTGCCGTCTTCCAGCACGACTTTCGAAGCGAAGGTGGCCTGTGGCCAGCCCAGCAGCGCAGCCAGCATCTGGCCGGTCTGATTGGAATCGTCGTCGATCGCCTGTTTGCCCAGGATGATCAGTTGCGGTTGTTCTTTGTCAGCCAGTGCTTTGAGCAGCTTGGCGACCGCCAGTGGCTCCAGCTCGGCGCTGGTTTCCACCAGAATGCCGCGGTCGGCGCCGATCGCCATACCGGTGCGCAGGGTTTCCTGGCACTGGGTCACGCCGCACGATACGGCCACCACTTCGGTTACTTTGCCGGCTTCTTTGAGACGGGTGGCTTCTTCCAGCGCGATCTCATCGAATGGGTTCATCGACATTTTGACGTTGGCAATATCCACGCCGGTGCCGTCGGATTTGACGCGCACTTTAACGTTGTAGTCGACCACGCGCTTAACGGGTACCAAGACTTTCATAACTGTGCCTTTGGAAAAAGTAAAAATCGGGGTTAAAGCCGGGCCCCGGTGCGCTGCTTTGCAGCCAGTAACTACCACGCACCAGATAGGCAGGACTAAATTCTGTGGGCTAGATTATATGAGAAATTCACGCCGCACAAGAAAATAAAGCACGATCGTGCGTTTTTTACCTAGTAGAAATCGTCTAAAAAATAAATCGGCTAGACGATGACTAAGGGGAAAAGACAGTAAAAACGCGGAAAAACCGGACAGATGCGCTTATTTGCGGCGCATCAAAAAGACGAACTCACGACCCGTTTGCACGTGCGACAACAGAGCGTTACCGGTCTGTTTGCAGAAGGCCTGGAAATCCCGTACCGAACCGGGGTCGGTTGCCATGATGCGCAGCACTTCCCCGCTCTGCAGCTCTGCCAGCGCTTTCTTCGCTTTCAGAATGGGCAGGGGGCAATTCAAACCGCGTGCATCAAGTTCCTGGTGGAATTCCATGATTGCTTCTTCTAATATCGTGTCGCTCATCAAAAACCTGCTCGTTTTGTTAGGACTGACGCCAGTCTACTCCAAAACGGAAGGAATGACGCGCTGCACCAAAATAGTTCATCGTTCGTTGCATCTTTGCAACGCAAGCTGGAAAGTATACAACAGCCTGACATGAACGACAACGGCCTGCGTGAGTCACGCAGGCCGCATAAACACTACTCAGGCAAGGCGTTCAGTAGATTAAACGCGCTCCCCCACCCAGCCGATGACAGCGGCCAGCGCTGCCGGCAAGGCCGCAGCATCGGTGCCGCCGGCTTGCGCCATATCGGGGCGTCCGCCACCTTTGCCGCCCACTTGTTGTGCAACGAAGTTAACCAGCTCGCCCGCTTTGACTTTGCTGGTCGAGTCCGCCGTGACGCCGGCGATCAGGCTGACTTTGCCGTCCTGTACGCTGGCCAGCACGATGGCGGCGGTTTTCAGCTTGTCTTTCAGCTTGTCCATGGTTTCGCGCAGACCGGCGACATCGGCGCCTTCCAGCACGGCGGCCAGCACTTTCAGGCCTTTCACCTCGGTGGCTTGCGCAGCCAGTTCGTCGCCCTGACCCGAAGCCAGTTTCGACTTCAGTGCAGCCAGTTCTTTTTCCAGCGATTTCACGTGCTCCTGCACCTGGGCGATACGGCTACCCAGTTCGTCCGGATTGGTTTTCAGCGCGGCCGCCGCGTCCAGCAGACGGCGGTTCAGGTTCTGTACCAGTGCCAGTGCGCCCACGCCGGTAACGGCTTCGACGCGGCGGATACCGGCGGCCACACCACCTTCGGCGATGATCTTGAACAGGCCGATGTCGCCAGTGCGCTGCACGTGCACGCCACCGCACAGCTCTTTCGAGCTACCGATGTCGAGTACGCGCACTTCATCGCCGTATTTTTCGCCGAACAGGGCCATCGCGCCATGTTTCACTGCATCGTCAAACGACATATGCTGGGCTTTGGTGGCCTGATTTTCCAGAATTTCCTTGTTGACCTTGGCTTCCACTTCGGCGATCTGCTCGGCCGTCAGCGGCGCATTGTGGCTGAAGTCGAAACGGGTTTTGTCCGGATCAACCAGCGAGCCTTTCTGCGCCACGTGGCCGCCCAGCACTTCGCGCAGGGCTTTGTGCATCAGGTGGGTCGCCGAGTGGTTACGGATGGTGCGGCCGCGCTTGTCCAGATCCACTTCGGCCGACACGGCATCGCCCACTTTCAGCGTGCCCTGTGCCAGCACGCCGTGCTGACCGAACACGTCGGCCTGTATCTTCAGCGTGTCTTCCACGTCGAAGTGGGCGCCAGCGGCTTTGATCACACCGTGATCGCCAACCTGACCACCGGATTCGGCGTAGAACGGCGTGGTGTCCAGCACCACGATGCCCTGCTCGCCAGCGTTAAGCTGCTGCACCGGAGCGCCGTTGCTGTACAGGGCGATAACCTTGGCGTTGGCGCTCAGTTCTTCGTAGCCGACGAACTTGGTTTTCTCGCCGCTGTATTCCACGTTGGCAGCCATTTTGAATTTACCGGCAGCACGCGCGGTTTTCTTCTGCTGTTCCATCGCCGCGGTGAAACCTTCTTCGTCCAGCGTGATGTTGCGTTCGCGGCAGATGTCGGCCGTCAGGTCCAGCGGGAAGCCGTAGGTGTCGTACAGGGTGAAGGCGGTAGCGCCGTCCAGACGGCTCGCGTCTTTGGCCAGCTGGGCTTCCAGTATCTTCATGCCGTTTTCCAGCGTTTCGCCAAAGCGCTCTTCTTCCTGCTTGAGGGTCTGGGCCACGCGTTCCATGGCTTCCGTCAGCTCAGGATAGGCGGTGCCCATCTCGATGTTGAGGTCGTTCACGAGCTTGTAGAAGAATGGCTTGGTCTGACCCAGTTTGTGGCCGTGACGCAGGGCGCGACGGATAATACGGCGCAGCACGTAGCCGTGGCCTTCCGAACTAGGAATGATGCCGTCGACGATCAGGAAGGACGCGGCGCGGATGTGGTCGGCAATCACGCGCAGCGATTTCGATTCCAGATCGGTGGCGCCCGTCTCGCGCGCAGCGGCCTTGATCAGTGCCTGGAACAGGTCGATTTCGTAGTTGCTGTGAACGTGCTGCAGCACGGCCGCCAGACGCTCCATGCCCATGCCCGTGTCCACGCATGGCTTAGGCAGCTTGTGCATCACGCCCTGCTCGTCGCGGTTGAACTGCATGAACACCAGATTCCAGATCTCGATGAAGCGGTCGCCGTCTTCTTCTGGCGAGCCCGGAGGGCCACCCCAGATATCGGCGCCGTGGTCGTAGAAAATCTCGGTGCAAGGGCCGCATGGACCGACGTCGGCCATCTGCCAGAAGTTGTCCGAAGCGTAGCGCGAACCTTTGTTGTCGCCGATGCGGATGATGCGCTCTTTCGGTACGCCGATTTCGTTGGCCCAGATATCGTAGGCTTCGTCATCTTCGAAATACACGGTGACGGTCAGTTTCTCGGCTGGCAGCAAATAGACCTTGGTCAGCAGTTCCCACGCGTAGTTGATCGCGTCGCGCTTGAAGTAGTCGCCGAAGCTGAAGTTACCCAGCATTTCGAAGAAAGTGTGGTGACGCGCCGTGTAGCCGACGTTTTCCAGATCGTTGTGCTTGCCGCCGGCGCGTACGCAGCGCTGCACGGTGGTGGCGCGCGAGTATGGGCGGGTGTCGAGGCCGAGGAATACGTCCTTGAATTGCACCATGCCGCTATTGGTCAGCAGCATGGTCGGATCATTGCCAGGTACCAGCGGGCTGGAGCGGACAATCGTATGACCCTTGGATTCGAAAAACTTGAGGAATTTGTCGCGGATTTCAGATGATTTCATGTCGTAAGCAGAAGTAGCTGGCAGATGCAAAGGGTTGATTATATATGAGCACGGGGTGGACAGGGCTGTCAGGCGAAGGCGGGGCCGATCAAATCGATACGGTCGGTGCAAAAGCCATCCACGCCCCAGCCCAGAATTTCGCGCGCGCGGGCAGGATCGTTGACGGTGTAGCAGAACAGGCCGTAACCGGCCTGCTTGATGGCGGCCGCCTGTGCCGCCGTCAGGTGGCGCTGGTTGGTGTGGATAGCCACGGCGCCTAGCGCCTGTGCCTGCGCCAGCCAGTTGTCCGGCAGGCGGTCCAGCAGGTAGCCGCGGGGCAGCTCCGGCACGGCATCGCGTGCGGCAGCCAGCGCGGCGTAGCTGAATGACGATAGCAGCGGCAGCTTGGCGGGATCGCCGGCAGCTAGCTCCTCGGGGAAATGATCGCGTGTCATTTTTGCAACCCATTCGCCTGTCGCGGCTTCAAAACCATCGGCCGGTTTGATTTCCACGTTCATCCAGATCTGCTCTGCCCGGCAGTAGGCAATGAAATCCGTGTAGCGGGGGATGGTGACGCCTGCGTAAGCGGGGCCGAACCAGCTACCGGCATCCATGGCCGCCAGTTCGGCCGCCGTGCTGGTGGCCACGCTGCCCTGCCCGCCCACGGTACGGCCAAAGTCAGGGTCGTGGATCACCATGCCGATGCCATCGCGCGACAGCATCACATCGAACTCCACCGCATGGAAACCATGGGCAAGACCGGCGCGCAGACCGGCCAGAGTATTTTCCGGCGCCAGCGTGCCGCCGCCCCGGTGCGCAACAATTTTAGGATATGGCCACATGGTTCCACACTACCACGCCAGCGGGCGCTGTCAACCGCTGGCGGACGCCTCTCCTGCCCTGTAAAAACCCCGTGCAGTGCGACCGACGAACCACTACACTAATGGCCTGATAGCAATTTTGTAAAGGTAGACCTCATGACCGTTGCTCAAGCATTAGGACATATCCGCGTCCTCGACCTCAGCCGTGTCCTCGCCGGCCCATGGTGTTCGCAAAATCTGGCGGACCTCGGCGCCGATGTGATCAAGGTGGAGCGTCCCGGCAGCGGCGACGATACCCGTGCATGGGGCCCGCCCTACGCCAAAGATGCTGAAGGCAAGGACACCACGGAGGCCGCCTACTATCTGGCCGCCAACCGCGGCAAACGTTCGATCACGGTCGACATCGCCAGCGCCGGCGGTCAGGCCCTGATCCGCGAACTGGTGCGCCACAGCGATGTGGTGCTGGAGAACTACAAAGTCGGCCAGCTCAAGCGCTACGGTCTCGATTACGAATCGCTGAAAGCCATCAAGCCGGATCTGGTGTACTGCTCGATTACCGGCTTCGGCCAGAACGGCCCCTACGCTCACCGCGCCGGCTACGATTTCCTGATCCAGGGCATGGGTGGCCTGATGTCCGTCACAGGCGAACGCGACGACCTGCCCGGTGGCGGCCCGCAAAAAGCCGGGGTAGCGCTGACCGATCTGATGACGGGCATGTATGCCACCATCGCCATCCTTGCGGCCCTGACCCACCGCGACCGCAGCGGCGAAGGCCAGTACATCGACATGGCCCTGCTTGATGTGCAGGTCGCCATGCTGGCCAACATGGGCAGCAACTACCTGAACAGCGGCAAAGCGCCTAAGCGCTGGGGCAATGCCCACCCCAACATCGTGCCTTACCAGACTTTTGCCTGCAGCGACGGCTACATCATCGTCGCCAGCGGCAACGATGGCCAGTACCAGAAATTTGTCGAAGTAGGCGGCCGGCCCGATCTGGCCACCCACGAGCGCTATGCCACCAACCCGCTGCGCGTACAGCATCGCGATGAACTGGTGCCGCTACTTGCCGGGATGGTGGCCAAGCAGACCCGCGCCTTCTGGATCGAACAGCTGGAAGCAGTCGGCGTGCCCTGCGGCCCTATCAACAACCTTGATGACGTCTACAAGAATCCGCAAGTGCTGGCGCGCGAACTGGTAATGGAAGTGCCCCACCCGACCGCCGGCACCACCAAGCTGGTACGCAGCCCCATGAAGATGTCGCGCACGCCGACCGATGTGGCCGTGGCGCCACCGCTGCTGGGCCAGCATACGGACGACATTCTGCGCGAAGTGCTGGGCCATAGCGACGCCGAAATTGCCGCCTTGCGCGCACAGGGAGTGGTCTGATGCATACCCCGCTCAACGCTGAAATCACCCGTCTGTACCGCCTCGACGGCGACAGCGACAGCCAGCCACTGGAACTGGTTTCAGCCGCGGGCCTGACGCGCGCCATGGTACTGGAATTCCGTCGCAAGCCGGAGCAGGCCGTACCGCGTCACTGGGACAACCTGTGCCGCATGGCCAACTACCTGCAGGAGCAACTGGAATTGCCGGCGCCGGCCGTCAGCATTTCCGGCAAAAACAGCTATCAGCTCTGGCTATCGCTCAGCCATGCCGTGCCGGTGGAGCAGGCAGAAACCTTCTTGCTGCAACTGTGCGCAAGCTATTTCCCCGACGTGCTGGCAGACGAACTGGACTGGCTGCCGCAGCACGACAGCCAGCATACGCAGACCAGCGTGGAATGCCCGCCCCGCGTGCAAAGCAATGGCCAGTGGTCGGCCTTCATCCACCCCGGCATGGGCGCTGCCTTCGAGGAAGAAGCCGGTCTCGAAGTGGAGCCGCCCGCCGCAGGTCAGGCCGCTTTTCTGGAGCGACTGCACAGCATCAGCGCTAGCCAGTGGACCCATGCCTGCTCCCTGCTGCAAAGCCAGCAGACTGAAGCCACTCCGCCAACAACGACGGCAAACACCGCCAAGGCAGAGACCACGCGCCCCGCCGCGGCCGCGCAGCCACGCAATGACGGCCTGCTGCTCAAAGACGCTACGCTGGACGACATCATCCAGCACCTGCATGAGCGCAATATCGAGCCGACGTTCCGCCACCTGCTGCCCAGACGCTAAGCGGCCAGCAGTTGGCGCGCCCAGTGCCGGCCGCAGCTGCCGCGTACAGTTCTACCCACACCTGCCGCATACCCGGGCATTCAGGCACGCGTACTGAGATCAGTCTGCAATTCCTGCAACTGGCTTTGCACCGCCTGCACGGCGCTGCGCGTATGGGCTGAGATCTGCGGCACGTTGATGCACACTTGCCGCGCGCGCTCCACCAGTACCCGCATTGCCGCCAGTAGCCGCTCCAGCTGAGCGCTATCGGCCGTGGCCAGCATTTCGCCCAATTTATCGGCATGCTGGTCGAGCCGCTGTACGCTGTTGCGCAATTCCGCTGGCAGCAGCCGTTCGCCGGAACAGGCTTGCGCCGCCTGTCCCACGGCCTGTGTCAGCAATTGAAAGCGGTGATGAATTTCCAGTGTCGGCAACATAATGCGTCCCCTCCGAAGTGGCGGCATGCACGGCTGTGCTGCTGCTATTTCGACTCGCCCGCGTCCGCTGCGTTGCATGCCTTTGTCTGCGAAACGCCGTAACTCTGAGACAGATCAGCTTTCGTCAATCTTGCAAATTTTGTAAATAGTTGTGACATGACTCGGCGCTATCAACTTTGCAAGATATGCTGCCGCCATGACTGCCCGCCCCCGCGCCTTGCCGCCCATTCTGCTGACCGTACTGCTGCATTGCGCACTGCTGCTCGCCCTGCTGCAAGGCGTCCAGAACCAGCGCCAGACTCGCCCGCGCGGTCCCGCCATCCAGTGGCTGCTACCCGCCGCTTCTGCTCCCGTCACCCCTCGCCCGCACGAACCGGCCCCCAAGCCCGCCCCCTTAACGGCAGCGGCCATCACTCTGCACAAGGCCAGCGCTGCCGCCCCGCAGGCATCCAGCGTCACAGAAAGTGCGCCTGTGATCGCGGCTAGCCCCGGTGCTGCGCCAGTGACGCAAGCGCAAGACAGTGCGCACGATGATCCGTTTGCGCTCGACAAACCGGCAGCAGCCCGCACCGCGCCAGCCAGCGCCGACGAACTGCTGCAGCAGGCTAGAAAGAGTGTCGGTCGTATTGATCAGCAGTTGCGCGCGGAATCGCCCCAGCGTTTTCCCTTACCGCCGCCAGACAGCATGCAGGCCAGGCTGGAACGTGGCATCAATGCGGCGCATGAAGCGGTGCCGCCCAAGTGGTATCAGGGCGCACGCATGGTGGAGCTAAGTACGCCGGATGGGGAGCGCAAATCCCGTCTGTATAAGATCGTCACAGCGTTCGGCAGCTACTGCGTCACCATCAGTCCGGAAGGCCGGCGCTCCTATTCCAACTGCCCCTGAACCGGACCAGCGCAGCAGGCCCGGCAGCTCCCAGCGCTATCACAGCGCTATGCCTGGCCAGTTACAGATCGGCCTGCGCCACTGGCGCGAGCTGCCGCAGCCGCCAGCCTATGGCCAGCGCCAGCAACAGCAGGCTACCCAGCACCAGCACCACGCCGGGCCAGCCATGCGATTCCCACATCAGGCCGCTGAGCGAACCCACTACGCTGGAACCGAAGTAATAGAAGAACAGATACAGCGCCGAGGCCAGCGCACGGTTGCCCAGCGCGCGCCGTCCCACCCAGCTACTGGCCACGGAATGGGCGGCAAAGAAACCGAAGGTGTACAGCGCCACGCCAAACACGATCAGCGGCAGCCAGTTCGACAGCGTCAGCAGCAAGCCCACCGGCGGTATGGCGATCAGTGCCCACAGCACATGGCGCCGGCCATAGCGGTCGGCCAGACGCCCCGCCCACACCGAGCTATAAATGCCCAGCAAATACAGTAGCGACAAGGCGCCCACCACACTCTGGCTGAGCGAGAAAGGCGTCGCCAGCAGGCGATAGCCGATGTAGTTGTACAGGCTGACGAACGACCCCATCAGCAAAAAAGCCAGCGCGAACAGCCACGGCATCCCGCCATCGGACCAATGGCCGCGGAAGGCCGCCGGCATGGCCCGCCATGCCGTGTGCTGCGGGCGGAAATGACGCGAAGCAGGCAGGGAGCGCCAGAACTCCAGCGCAGCCAGTACCCCAGCCACACCGACCACGGCCAGCGCCAGCCGCCATGAAAAATGGTCGCTGAGCAGCGAAGCGATCACCCGCCCCGCCATGCCGCCTAGCGCGCTGCCGCTGATGTACAGCCCCATCGACAGGCCCAGCGAACTGGGCTCGATTTCCTCGCCCAGATAGGCCATGGCGATGGCCGGCATGCCGCCCAGCGCTATCCCCAGCAGGGTGCGCAGCACCAGCAGTTGCGCATAGTTATGCGCGCCGGCACAGGCGATCGTCAGCAAGGCGGCCAGCGCCATGGCGCCCACCATCAGCGGCTTGCGCCCCAGCCGCTCCGACACCACGCTGGACGCCAGCAGCGACAGCGCCAGTGCCGCCGTCGAGCAGGACAGCACCATGCTGCTCTGCGCCGCGCTCAGCGCAAACTCATGCGACAGCAGCGGCATCAGCGGCTGCACGCAGTACAGCAGCGCGAAAGTGGAAAAGCCGCCGAAGAACAGTGCGCGGTTGCTGCGCCGGAACGCGGCGCTGCCAGCGGCAATCCGCGCCGCGCCGCCGCAGCGGTCGGCTGCGCTGCTGGCACAACTGCTGGCAGTAGCGCTGGCAGAACTGCTGGCACTCAGGGCATCGGAATCAAGGCTGGCGACGGGTGCTGGCATGGACTAACTCTCGGTCAGGCAAGGAATCTGCATCTTAGGATTGCCGCCGCCTCGCGTCCAATATATATTTAAGGCGATTCTTATACTTTTTACAGATAACAACTATGGAATTGCGCCACCTGCGCTACTTTGTCGCCGTTGCGGAAGAACTCAGTTTTACCCGTGCCGCCGCCCGCCTGCACATAGGCCAGCCGCCGCTGAGCCACCAGATTCAGCAGCTTGAGAGCGAAGTGGGCGCTCAGTTACTGGACCGCAGCAAGCGCTGGGTACGCCTGACGCAAGCGGGCAAACTGTTTCTGGAAGATGCGCGCCGGGTACTGGCGCTGTCCGAGCAGGCGAAGCAGACGGCACGCCGCGCCGAGCGTGGCGAAGCGGGCGAACTGCGCGTCGGCTTTACCTATTCCACCCCGCTGACGCCGCTCTTCGCCAGCGTGGTCAACCGCTATCGCCAGCAATATCCGGGCGTCACGCTGACCCTGCATGAGCTACCCACCGTGCCGCAGATCGCCGCCATCGCCGAACGCGAACTCGATCTGGGGCTGGTGCGCCCGCCCGACATCAGCATCCCCGACAGCGTCAGCCTGACCGCCCTGCGCCATGATCCGCTGGCACTGGTGCTGCCCACCGGCCACCCGCTGGCCAGCCAGCGCAGCGTCAGCATCAGCGATCTGCGCGACCAGCCGCTGGTGATGTATCCGCGCACCACCGGCACCGGCATCTATCCGCAGATTTTCCGTTTGTGCCGCGCGGCCGGATTCCAGCCCAGCATCGCCATGGAAGCGGGCGAAGCGTCCACCATCATCGGCCTCGTCGCGGCTGGCTGCGGCATTTCCATTCTGCCCGCCTCGTTCGAGATTATCCGCATGGCCGGCGTGTGCTACCGTCCGCTCAGCGACGCTGCGGCCACCACGGCGCTGATGCTGGCGCAACGCAAAGAGGAAAGTTCGCCGCTGGTCGCAGCGTTTGTCGCCATCGCCATGGCGAGCGCTAGCGAGAGCAAAGCGGAAGAAAAGGGCGATGCGGGGGAAGCGTGAATTGAGCACCGCAGCAGCGATTGCTGCCACGGTGCCTGCCAAGATTTAGCCCTTAGGCGTAGTCGGCGTCCAGTTCGGAACCGGCGTAGTTTTCCAGTTCGGCGAACAGGGTTTTCATGGCCGTGCGGCCGGTGATGTTCTGCAGCACGCTGCAGGAACGGCGGTAGTTATCGATGCGTTCGACCAGCACGGGATGGTGCTGGGCCGGCACCACGGCCAGCAGTGCCGCCCAGCCCTGTTCGAAGTCGGGCTTGTTCTTGCGCACGGCTTTGACGAAGCGCTCGAACTCCTTCTGTCCCGTACGTGCCACGATGCGCCCCCCCCCTTCGACAGCAAAGATCACGGCCAGCGCAATCACGCCTTCCGCATTCAGATCGGTATCCGTCACGGCGCCTTCGCTGTTGTGGCGGCGCAGCCAGTTGGCCAGGCGCACCACGGCCTGCACTTCCTTGCGCTGCTTCAGCATGACCTGATAGCGCTCCATGCCGTTCCAGTTCTGGTTAGGATCGGTCTGGCACAGTTCCACGAACAGGTCGCGCAGACGCCGTGCCGCGTACAGCGGATCAGTATCGTACTCGCCCACCAGCGCATCCTGCGGCATGGCCGAGAGTTCCTTGACCAGACGGAAGCCCTGCTGGAACGCATGCTCGGCGCCGTGCTCGATCAGGTATTCCAGACCGGCCAGATCGGTATCGTCACCCAGCACATGCTCGAGTCCCAGCGACACCCCGCCCACCGTCAGCAGCAAGGCTTTCTGTATGCCTTCGGCCGTGCGGTCGTTGGTGAACTTTTCGGCCACCATGGCGGTAATGCCGGTCAGCTCATCGGCCAGCGCGTAGGCCGCATCGTCGTCCGGATGGCTGGCCAGTTGCTGGATGGCGCGCGTCAGGCGCGGCAAACGTTCTATGACTAATGCAGGCAGCATGACAACCCTTACGAGAAGATCTTGGTGCCCATGCTGCGGCGCGAGCCGGGCTTAGCTGCACTGCGCGTGGACGGTACCTGCTTGCGCAAGCGGTACAGCAGTTCGCGCGTGGAACGCTGCAGGATGCTAGGTTCGGCATCGGGATCATCGTCGTATTCGGCATCGGCCAGATCGGCGCTGTGGCGGAATTCCGGGAACAGCTCGAACAGGGCGCGATCCCAGCCATCTTCCGACGCCTGCGCCAGCGCGATGGCCAGCGGCACGACGTCGTTATCGGACGACGTCTGTCCCGTCAGATACGGGCCTTTGGAAATGATTTCGCCTGCTACTTCCAGAATTTCCTTCGGCGCCATCGAGAACAGAATGGCGAACGCGGTGGCACCGTGGTCGGTGGCCGAGGCGGCGGCCAGCAGTTCGTTGCGGCGCTCTTCGTCGTCGGTCGAGAACACCACGCCGTGGATGTGGGCGAACAGCGATTCGGCGATGCGCTCGGGATCATCTTCGATCAGATCGTCCTGCCAGGTCGCAGCGATAAAGGCCAGACTGTCGGCCCACGCCTTGGGAGGCACCAGCAGCGTGGCCAGCGACATCTTGCCGCCGTCGAAACCGGCCATGTGCAATGCCGTTACTTGCGGCGGAATATTGTTGAGCACTTCCACCACGGCCAGATCGCCAAACTGGTCGGCCGCTTCGGCGAAAGCTTCTTCGGCGTGCTCGAGGGAACCGGCCAGTACCAGCTCGGTCACCTGCTTGCTCAGTGCCGGCAGATTGCTGTTGTCACTCATGCTTAATCTCCATCCTGATCGAACATCTGGGCGAAGTCATCGCTCGCCTGATCTTCATCGTCGATATCATCACCATCATCATTGGCCGACAGCTGTTCGAGCGACTGGTCGTCGTCGTCCCAGCGGCGCGGATTGAGGTGCAGGAAAGCCGTGATGATGGCCTGACGGCCCAGTTCCGGCATATTTTCTTCCAGCGCCGCATACATGCGCGCCGCTGCTGCGCCCTTGCAGCTGGCCATGGCAAACACCCGTGCAGCATCGCCGAACTCGTAGTCTTCCGCTTCGGCCAGCAAGCCTTTCGGGTCCTTGAACTCGAGATGATCCACCAGCGCGAAGGCCAGCATATTGACATCTTCGATGCCGCCGCCGCTGGCATATTCTTCCACCAGCGCATCGATCATGCGCTGATAGTTCTTGCGATCGGGCGGATCGCCCAGTATGCCCTCGATCTGGCCTTCCAGTTCGCGCGCCTGATAGGCGAACTCGGGATGTACTTTTCTCATTGCTTACTTTCTAATTTTTTTGATGCGATCAGGCCGGTGGCAACTGGGTACCGTGCAGATTGAACACGGAACGCCACAGCTGATAGGCTTCCGCCTCCGCGTCGATGATGATGCGGTGATTCAGACTCTGGTTGTATTCTTCGCGCTTGGCGGGATCGGACAGGATCTCGTAGGCCTTGGTGATGCTCTTGAAGCGGGCTTCCGCGCCGGGGGCCTGATTACGGTCCGGGTGGAAGCGCATCGCCAGCGAGCGATACACCTTTTTAATCTCATCTTCGCTGGCGTTAGGCGCGATACCCAGTGTGTTGTAATAATTTTCCATTTTGGAAACTCCGGGCCTTGTTGCCGAAACAGGTAAAGGCGAATTATACCTGCCCCGCGCCGCCAGATCAGGCTCGGCCCGCCGTTGGCCCGCATTTCCCCTGAGGATGGGCTGGGGATACGGTAGAATGCCTGCCATAGCTACCAATATGAACTTTTTTTCTAGCCACAACACAGATGAGCAACGATAAAAACAGCCCAGCGCCAGCGCTGCCTTCCAATTTCCTGCGCGCCATCGTCGAATCCGATCTGGCGGCCGGCACCCACGTGCGCGAAGGCATGCCTAGCGTTATTACCCGCTTCCCGCCCGAGCCTAACGGCTACCTGCACGTGGGCCACGCCAAGTCGATCTGCCTGAACTTCGGTCTGGCACGCGACTATCAGGGCCGCTGCAACCTGCGTTTCGACGACACCAATCCGGCCAAGGAAGAACAGGAATACGTCGACACCATCATCGACAGCGTGAAATGGCTGGGCTTTAACTACGACTACCCCAACGCCGCCGGTGGCATCGACCACCATCTGCACTACGCCAGCGACTATTTCGACCAGCTGTACGCCATGGCCGAATACCTGATCGAGCAGGGTTATGCCTATGTGGACAGCCAGTCGGCCGAAGATATGGCCGCCAACCGCGGCAACTTCAGCACGCCGGGCAAGAATTCGCCCTTCCGCAACCGTCCGGCGGCCGAATCGCTGCAACTGTTCCGCGACATGAAAGCCGGCAAATACGCTGACGGCGAGCATATCCTGCGCGCCAAGATCAGCGAAGACGCGATGTCGGCGCCCAATATGAATATGCGCGACCCGGCCATCTACCGTATCCGTCACGCCCACCACGTGCGCACGGGCGATGCGTGGTGCATCTACCCGATGTACGACTACACCCATCCGATATCGGATGCGCTGGAAAACATCACCCACTCGATCTGCACGCTGGAATTCCAGGATCACCGTCCGTTCTACGACTGGCTGCTGGCCACCCTGTCGAAAGGCGGCTTCTTCCAGCTGCCCGTGCCGCGCCAGTACGAATTCTCGCGCCTGAACCTGACCTATGTGGTCACCAGCAAGCGCAAGCTGCGTCAGCTGGTGGAAGAAAACATCGTCGACGGCTGGGACGACCCGCGCATGCCGACCATCGTCGGCCTGCGCCGCCGTGGTTACACGCCGGAAGCCATCCACCTGTTCTGCGAACGCATAGGCGTGACCAAGGCGGACGGCTGGATCGATATGAGCACGCTGGAAGGCTGCGTGCGCGAAGATCTGGACCCGAAAGCGCCGCGTGCGACGGCCGTGCTGCGTCCGCTGAAGCTGATCATCGATAACTATCCGGAAGGCCAGACAGAAGAATGCAGTTCGCCCGTGCACCCGCACCATCCGGAAATGGGCGTACGCACTTTCCCGATTTCGCGCGAATTGTGGATAGAAGAAGAAGACTTCATGGAAGTGCCGAGCAAGGGCTATTTCCGCTACTACCCGCCGATCGACGACAAACCGGGTGCGCGCGTACGTCTGCGTCATGGCTATGTGACCGAATGCACGGGCTACGACAAGGATGAAAACGGCAAAGTCGTCGCCGTCCACGTCAACTACTTCCCGGATTCGAAATCGGGCACGCCCGGTTCGGACAACTACAAAGTCAAAGGCAATATCCACTGGGTATCCACCGCCAGCGCACTGCAGGCCGAAGTACGCCTGTACGACCGTCTGTTCACCGATGCCCAGCCCGATGCGGGCGGCAAGGACTTCATCGCCCTGCTCAATCCGAACGCCAAGGAAGTGGTGACGGCCTATCTGGAACCGGGCATGAGCGCTGCTCTGCCGGATCAGCGCTACCAGTTCGAGCGCCATGGCTATTTCGTCGCCGACCGCGTCGACAGCCAGCCCGGCAAACCGGTGTTCAACCGCATCGTCACGCTGAAGGATAACTGGAGCGCCAAGTAAGTCGCTGCCGCCAGTCCCGCCAGGCCGGTGTGCTCCAGCAGGAGCCACCGGCTTTTTTCATGCCAGCTACAACAATTCGTTCAGGACAAATATAAAAGAAGCAAAATTAATCAAGTCGCCATAAATAACTTCCGCTATAGTCAGCCGCATCATCTAAGCGAGCTGAACAATGGACACCCTGCATCCAAAACAACGCTGGTTCGAGCCCGACCGCCCCGTCTGGTGGACTGGCATCCTGCTCGCTTTGCTGATCGGCGCCTGCCTGCAGATACTGGTGCGCCACACCATCGAACATGAAGCCTACGGCCGCTTTACCCAGCAGGCCTTCAACACACGCTACAGCATCAATGCGCGCCTGAGTTCCTACACCGACGTGCTGCGCGGCACGGCCAGCTTTCTGGCATCCAGCGAACACATAGACCGGGCCGGATTTCACCGCTACGTCAGCGGCCTGATGCTGAAGAAACAGTTTCCCGCACTCGACAATATCAACTATGCCCAGGTGGTCAGCGCTGCCCAGCGGCCCGCGTTCGAACTGTGGAGTAACCGTAGCGGCGATGGACGCGCCCGTGGTTATCCCGATTTCCTCATCCGTCCGCAAAGCCAGCGCGACAGCTACACCGTGCTGACCATGATAGAACCGACCGACTACTTCCGTGATCGCATCGGCCTCGATATCGGGGTGCGCCCCGGCGCTGCCGAGGCGCTGGCGCGCGCGCGCGACACGGGGCAGCTGATGACCACCGGCATGCCGATAGAAAACACCCGGAATGCCCAGGGCTGGGCTCTGGCCCTGCGCATGCCCATCTACCGCAAGGATATGCCGCTAGGCGACGTCAACCAGCGCCGCGCTGCCTACATCGGTTCGGTCGGCATAGGCTTCAGCGTGCCGCGTCTGGTGCGGGGGGCCATGGAAGGCAGCCAGCTACAGGCAGTCCATCTGCGCCTGTATGACGATGGCAAGAACAGCGACGGCAGCCAGTCCGCGCCGACTTTGCTGTTCGATAATCTGAGCAGCCTGCCCGCCGGGCAGCGCGCAGCCAACAACTTCAGCGTCAGCCTGCCGCTGGATTTTAACGGCCGCACCTGGAACGCCGAATTCAGTGCACCGAGCGCCATCTGGCTGTCGCGCTTCGACGCCTTCCTGCCGTGGCTGGCCATGACCACAGGCTTTATCGGCGCCCTGCTGTTCTACCTGCTGTTCCACACGCTGGCCTCGTCGCGCCGGCGCGCCATTGCAATGGCCAAGGCCATGACGCAGGAGCTGCGCGACAGCCAGGCCCGCTTGCAGCAGTCGTACCACACCTTGCGCCAGCTGGGCGCCCATGCGGACCAGATCAAGGAACAGGAACGCAAGCGCATCGCGCGCGAAATTCACGACGATCTGGGCCAGAACCTGCTGGCCCTGCGCATCGAGACGGACATGCTGGCCACCCGTACCCGTTTGCGCCACCCGCGTCTGCATGCGCGCGCCTGCCACACGCTGGGGCAGATCGACAGCACCATCAAGAGCGTGCGCCACATCATCAACGACTTGCGCCCCACCGTGCTCGACCTGGGCCTGACCCCGGCGGTGGAATGGCAGATCGCCCAGTTCCGCCAGCGCTCGGGCATAGTCTGCGAGCTGATCGAACAGCAAAGCGATATCCAGATCGACGACCACTGCGCCACGGCGATCTTCCGCATCCTGCAGGAATCGCTCAGCAACATCATGCAGCACGCACGCGCCAGTCTGGTACGGGTAGAGCTGCGCCACAGCGACGGCATGCTCAACATGACCATCAGCGACAACGGCATAGGCATGGGCGAAGGCAGCCGTAACAAGGTCGGCTCGTTCGGACTGGTGGGCATGGAAGAGCGCATCCACCTGCTGGGCGGCCAGTGCACCATCACGGCCGGCCACCATGCCGGCACCACCGTCTCGATTTCAGTGCCCGTCGATTATGTGGCCCCGCCGTCAATGGACGACATCAACGCCACGGCCCGAATGGCGGCAGAAACCAGCCTATAACCAGCGCGGGCAGCAAGCGGGGAACGGAACCGGATTTTTCCGGTGCGCGTCAGCGCATTCTGTTGCGGCAATCGGAATTTACCGAGAAAGTTTGCGCAAAATCAAAAGCCTGTTCTGCTCAACAGACAAAATTGCTTCTGCTCCACCCCGTTCTCCCCAAAATTTTGCCCAACAATTGCAAAGGACGCCCCCATGAACGTTATCGATGCGCTCGATCTGGAACCTATCAAAGTCAAACTCATGCACAAGGAATCCGGTGAAGGCTGGACGCTGGAACATGCCAACGCGGTAGAACGCGAATACCGCCGCTTCCTGTATCTGATGAAGACCTTCCCGCAGGAACAGGCGGCACCGCTGGTGGATGTAGATACCTTCTGGCATTACCACATCCTCGATACGCTCAAATACGCGGAAGACTGCCAGGCCGTGTTTGGCCACTTCCTGCACCACTTCCCCTACATCGGCCTGCGCGGCGAAGATGATCTGGCAGCGCACGAGCGGCTGGGCGTACGCATGCAGCAACTGTATGAGGAAACCTTCGGTACGGCCTACCCGCTGCTGCTCGGTGCAGCAGAACAGCAGGCCCAAGGCAGCGCCTATTCGGCCGTCGCCAGCCAGACCGCCTATTCCGCCGTCGCCGCCAAGACGGCCTACTCCGCGGTAGCCCAGCAGACTGCCTACTCGGCCGTTGCCAGGCAGACGGCGTATTCGGCCGTAGCAGCCAAAACGGCTTACTCGGCAGTAGCCGCCCAGACCGCCTATTCGGCCGTATCGGCCCCGGGCCAGCGCAGTGCGTATTCGGCCGTGTCGAATAGCGCCACTGGCCAGAACGCGGACAGCGGCCTGTTCACTGTACGGCCACGCCTGCCGCAGGCAGCCTGAAGCAAAATAGTGCCGGCTGGAAATTTTTTGGCATTTGCCCAAAAAAGTGGCATACTGTAGGGTATCCGAACAACTCTGGGAGCCCGCCATGGCCGTCCAGCCAGCCGTACAATCTTCGAGCGTACAGATCCAGCCTACGCAATTGACGCCTTCGACGGCCGGCAAAGCCGTCGATAAACCTGCCGAGCAGGTGAAACAGGCAGCACCGCCACCACCACCGCCGCCGCCGCAGGCTGCGGTGGCGCCCACCGTCAACACCAGTGGCCAGCGCATCGGCACGACCATCAGCACCTCGGCCTGAGTTCAGGCCCGGCGCGTGCACAAACAACAACGGCGCGTTACCGTGAGGTGCGCGCCGTTGTCTTTTCCGCTGTTACCCTGATCAGGCAGCCATCAGTTCGCGCAGTTCGCGAATGCTGAAATCGCTGATCTCGTGCATACGGATCAGGATGGTGGCGCCGATAGGCAGGGTGTTATGACGGATCTTGCTGATCACGGGCGGCGCTACTTCCAGTGCACGGGACAGGGCTGCATCGTTTTTCAGTTGCAATTTCTCGATGATAGCGTCCAGCACGCGATTCGGATTGTAGGTCGGCGAGGAGGTGATTTCTTTGAGAGACATGATGAATTTTAGATAATTTTGGTCATTCTTGAATAAAAAACGACACATGGGTAAAAAAAATTTTTGCTCTATTACCGATGTAGCACTACGAATTTCAGAAATTTATCCTGATTTTTAGCGCCATACCGAAATAATACACGTTTTCGTTAGCGATCATCTAACAGACCACTTTATTTCGTGAGATTGTGAGAGATTCTACCCCTAAAACTTATGTTAGGCATTCATCTGTTGTAAGAAAAGGTATAAATTTTTGTAAAGCGAGCTGAACCGCTCAGGTCCGGCACTGCCAGGAATGCCGTATGATGTGGGCGAACTTGATGTTCGACAGCCAACTGAGGTTGTTATTTTGACACATTGTGCAGCAACACGTGTATTTTCGCACTTTCAAGCTGCAATCTTTACAAGTTTTTACAACACCATGACCTACGAAGAATTCCTCGATGAAGTAACCACCCTGCTATACGAGATGTACGAGCTCGACGACGCTGCCGCCATCAAACTGGTGATGGACGCGCAGGCCAACGACTACTTCGTCAAACATGATGAAATGGAAGAAATGCGCACGCCCGAGCAGGCGCGCATCGATGCCCAGGCCATCTACAAAGCCAAGCAGGACCGCAATCAGACCCAGAAGAAACAGCAGCAGCGCGTGCAGCAGCAGCGCAAGCGCAAGCCTTAACTGATAGCGAACGCCGGGCTCAGGCCGCTGCCGGGGCCTGCTGCAGGAATGCCTGCACCGTGGGATAGCGCAGGCACACGCCCAGCTCGCGCCGCAAGCGGCGGTTGTCCAGCTGGCGCGACTCCGACATGAACGACAGCAGCGCCGGCGTCACCACCTGGCGCAATTCGTCCCGGCGCAAACGCGGCGGCCGCGCCAGCGCGTAGGCATCGGCCACGGCATCGAAATACTCGCCCATTTTCATGGCACTGTCGTCCACCGCATGGTAGATGCGCTGGGGACGGGCACGGAATAGCGCCGCCACCACGATGCGCGCCAGATCATCAGCATGGATGTGGTTGGTATGCACATCCTCTTCGGCGCACAGGGCCGGCGTACCGGCCTGCAGGCGCGCCAGCGGCAGGCGTTCTGCCGCATAGATGCCCGGTACGCGCAGGATGGACAGCCGCCCGTCTGCGTGGCGCGCCCACTGGCGCAGCACCTGCTCGGCATCGACCCGGCGCTGCGCCCTGGCCGTGGCCGGTGCTACCGCCCGGGTTTCATCGAAGCGGGCGCCGCCACAATCGCCATACACACCCGTGGTGCTGACATAAACCACTTGCGCCCGCTCGGGTAAAATGGCGGTCAGGTGGCGCGTGCGCACATCCTGCGCGCCTTGCGCGGCCGGTGGCGCCAGATGCAATACTGTATGGGCCAGCCCGCGCAGGCGGCGCAAGCTGGCCGGCTGGTCCAGATTGGCCACCAGCGGCTGAGCGCCCAGTGCACGCAGCTCGGCGCAGCGGGCCGGCTGGCTGGTGACGGCGAAGACGCGGAAATACGGCGTCAGCAAAGGCAGCATGCGCATGCCCACATCACCGCAGCCGATAATCAGCAGGCGCGGACGGCGGAATTTTTGTAGTGAGATTTTATTCATCGAAGGATTGTATGACGTTTCAAGTTACTGTACAGCCTAGCGGCCACCAATTCAGCTGCGAGGAAGACGAAACCATTCTGGCCGCCGCCGTCCGTGCCGGCATAGGCCTGCCGTATGGCTGCAAGAACGGCGCCTGCAGTTCCTGCAAAGGCAAGGTACTGAGCGGTACGGTCAGCCACAAAGCCCATCAGGAACGCGCCCTGCCAGCGGCAGAAGCAGCGGCCGGCATGTCGCTGTTCTGCTGCGCGACCGCGCACAGCGATCTGGTGATCGAAGCGCGCGAAGTGGCCGGCAGCGAGGACTACCCGCTGCGCAAGATGCCATCGCGCGTGGCCACGCTGGAAAAACTCGCGCCGGATGTGGTGGTGATGACGCTGCAGCTGCCGGCCAATGAAACGCTGAAGTTCCGCGCCGGCCAGTACATCGAATTCCTGCTGCGCGACGGTAAGCGCCGCAGCTACAGCCTGGCCACGGCGCCGGACCAGAACCAGCCACTGAGCCTGCACATCCGCCACATGCCGGGCGGGGTGTTCACCGATCAGGTGTTCTCCACCATGAAGGAGCGCGACATCCTGCGTTTCGAAGGTCCGCTGGGCACCTTCTTCGTGCGTGACGATAGCGAGAAGCCTATGGTGCTGCTGGCTTCCGGCACCGGCTTCGCGCCCATCAAGGCCATCGTCGAACACCTGCAGGCGCAAGGCTCGCAGCGCGCCATGACGCTGTACTGGGGCGGCCGCCGTCCACAGGATCTGTATATGGATGCGCTATGCCGCCAGTGGGCCGCAACGCTGCCCAACTTCCGCTACGTGCCGGTGGTGTCCGACGCCCAGCCGGAAGATGGCTGGCAAGGCCGCAGCGGCTACGTGCACGCCGCCGTGATGGCCGACCTGCCCGACCTGTCCGGCTATCAGGTGTATGCCTGCGGCGCACCCATCGTGGTGGAATCGGCCAAGCGTGATTTCGTCGCCCGCTGCCAGCTGCCGGAAGACGAGTTCTACGCCGACGCCTTCACCAGCGAAGCAGACCTCAACCAACCCTAAGTTCTCACCCCTGCGGGCGCCCACACGGATGCCGCGCCATCCGGCGCGGCGCCCTGAAAGCGCCCATGTCCGACAGCACGGCTTCAGCCAATAACAACGCCAACAACAACGCCAGCCAGCCTGCTGGCAGCAGCCCCGCCGCAAACAGCAGCAGCACCTCGCGCAACGGTTTCAGCGTACTGCGCCACCGTAATTTCGCCTTCTACCTGTCGGCCCGCACGCTGGGCACACTGGCCGTGCAGATGCAGAATGTCGCTATCGGCTGGCAGGTGTATGCCATGACCCACGACCTGTTCGATCTGGGCCTGATCGGGCTGGCCCAGTTTGCGCCTTTCCTGCTGCTGATCCTGCTGGCCGGCCATGCGGCGGACCGCTACAACCGGCGCAATCTGGTGGCGCTGGCACTGGCCGCGCAGCTGCTGTGCGGCCTGCTGCTACTGGCGTTTACGCTGGCCGGCCTGAGCACCGTCTGGCCCGTGTTCGCCGTGCTGGTGCTGTTCGGCAGTGCGCGCGCCTTCATGGGCCCGGCCACGCAAGCCATGCTGGTCAATCTGGTGCCGCCGGAAAGCTTCAGCAAGGCTGTGGCGCTGAGTTCTTCCAGCTTCCATCTGGCCATCATCCTCGGCCCCACGCTGGGCGGTCTGCTATATCTGGCCGGACCGAAAACGGTATACCTCATTTCTTCCACCCTGCTGCTGCTGGCCGTGCTGCTGATGTGCCTGACCAAGCCGGCGCCACAAGCCAGCCACCGCGAACCGGCCACCTGGCACACCGTACTGGAAGGCCTGCGCTTCGTCTGGTCCAGGCCTGTCATTCTGGGCGCCATCTCGCTCGATCTGTTTGCCGTGCTGTTCGGCGGTGCTACCGCCCTGCTGCCGGCACTGGCGCATGATGTGCTGCATGTGGGCCCGACCGGGCTGGGCATGCTGCGTACGGCGCCCGGCATCGGTGCCGCCGTCTGCTCCATCACGCTGACCTTCTTCCCCATCACGCGCCGCGTGGGCGCATGGATGCTGGGCGGCGTGGCCGTATTCGGCGTCTGCACGCTGGTACTGGGTTCCACCACTACCTTCATCGTGGCATTAGTGGCACTGTTCCTGATGGGCGCCGGCGATATGATCAGCGTGTATGTGCGCCACCTGCTGGTACAGTATGAAACCCCGGATGCCATCCGTGGCCGCGTCAGCGCCGTCAACTCCGTCTTCATCGGCGCCTCGAATGAACTGGGCGAATTCGAATCGGGCCTGACGGCCGGCTGGATGGGTCTGACGCGCGCCGTGCTGTTCGGCGGCGCTGCTACGCTGGTAGTGACGGGCCTGTGGAGCGCACTGTTCCCTGTCCTGTCGCGCATGGATCGCTTCCCCCACGAGGAAAGAAACGGGGAGAACAAGGAGGAAAGCAAATGAGCCTGCCGCTGCCGCGCATCATCCATACCCGCCCGCACCTGAGCGCCGCGCTGGCGCTGGGTGCGGCCACCGGCCTGCTGCTTCCGGCCAGCTGGCCGGTGCTGACCCGTTTGCTGACGGCGTGGAATGCCACGGTATGGAGCTATCTGCTGATGATGGCCGTGATGATGGCGCGCGCCGACCATCACGATATCCGCCGCACGGCCTGCCGTCAGGATGAAAAAGGCCCCGTCATTTTGAGCATGCTGTCGCTGCTGATACTGGCCAGTCTGGCCGCCATCATCTCGCAGCTGTCGGTACTGAAAGACGCACCGCCCAAGGACATGTGGTACCACTATGGTTTCGTGGTGCTGACGCTGGCCGGCTCGTGGTTCATGATAGGCACCATGTTCTGCTCGCACTATGCCCATCTGTTTTACATCAATCACAGCAACGGCGAAAACAGCCCGCCCGTGCTGCAATTCCCCGACCAGAATCTGGTGCCCAACTACTGGGATTTCCTGTACTTCTCGTTCACCATCAGCGTGGCGGCACAGACGGCCGATGTGAGCATCCACAGCCGCGAGCTACGTAAAGTCGTGCTGGGCCAGTCGGTGCTGTGCTTCTTCTACAACCTGGCCGTGCTGGGCCTGTCGATCAATATCGGCGCTTCGCTGATCAACGCCTGAACTTGCCCGGCGCTTGCGCGCACTGCTTAAGTCCGGCCTAAGCGCCCACCTGAGCAAAAAAGGAGTAAGATGAAATCGCAGTTCAACAACAAGGAGCAAGCATATGCAAATCATTATCCATGCCGACAAAACCATCGAACGTCATGCCGGTCTCGATGAGCACGTACAAACTGTCGTGAAGAATGCGCTCCAACGATTCGGCGAACAAATCAATCGCGTCGAAGTGCATCTGAGCGACAATCTGGTCCAGAAATCTGCCGACGGCGACAACCGCTGCATGCTGGAAGCCCGCGTCACGGGTCTGCAACCGATCGCTGTCAGCGACCACGCTGCCACCCTGCATCAGGCCATAGCCGGTGCTGCCGAAAAACTCAAACGCGCGGTCGATAGCGCTCTGGGTCGCCTGCAGGATAAACGCCACAACGGCGTAGCCATCGAAGCCGACGCCGAATAAACTCCGGCCTGTCAGCCCGTCACGGAGCTAGCGCCCTGCTAGCTCCTGCAAATACCGCAAGCCCTGCAGCGCTCTGCTGCCATACCACGACAGCATCTCCCCATCCACCAGTTGCACCGGCTTGCCGATCTGCTGCGCCAGCACGGCCGCATGCGCTTCCGTGAAGCGGTAGGGTTCGCTCGACAGCAGCACCCCATCGATCTGCGCCAGCAGTTCCGGCGCCCAGCTAAATTCCGGATAGCGGATTGCATAGCCCTGCAATTCCGCCGGCAGCTGCCAGCCGATTTCGGCCAGCATGCGGGCTATATAGGTATCGCCCGAAACCGTCATCCACGGGTCTTGCCAGATGCAGTACAGCACCGTGCGCGGCGGCGCCGCCGGCATGGCACGCAGGCGCGCATATTCCGCTTCGAAATCGGCACACCAGGCGGCCGCTTCCGGCTCGCGGCAGAACACCCCGCCCAGCAGGCGCGCCAGTGCCAGATTGTCGCGCGGCGCGATCGGATGCGTGACGATCACATGGGGAATGAATTCGGCCAGCTGCTCGACGGTCGGCTTTTCGTTCTCGTCGATGTTCACCACCAGATGGGTGGGCGCCAGCTTGCGGATCTTGTCGATATTGACATCCTTGGTGCCGCCCACCTTGGGTATGTCCTGCACGATTTCGCTCGGATGTATGCAGAAGCCCGTGCGTCCTACCAGCTGGCCGGCCAGCCCGAAGTCGCACAGCATTTCCGTAATCGAGGGTACTAGCGTAACGATGCGCGCATCGGCCGCAGCACGATGCACCGTTCCCAGCGCGTCTGTCCATTCCATCGCGAGCTTTTCCTAGGTTGAAAGGCGGTATTGGAGCACCGCCAGATAGATCATGCAACAACTTCCTGAACAAACTTACACCAGGCCGCGAACAGTTCAGCTATGATGACCGGGCGACTCAACTAGCACCGTGAAAGACCACATTGAAACACATCAGCACCTTCGGCGCCTCGGATTACCAGATCAGCGATCTGCAGCTGCTGCGCAATTCCACCGACGCTGACGCCATGGCCAGACTGCTGGCCCCCTGCCCCATCATGCGGCTGGCGGCCGATGAAAGCATCGCCGAATCGCAGATCGCCCACCTGTACATCGTCCTGCGCGGCGCGCTGGCGGTGGCCACCGATACCCGCACCGGCATGGCCGATGGCACCATCAGCAAGATACTGCCGGGCGAGAGCGTGGGCGAACAGGCCGTGCTGGACGAAGAAGCCAATCTGAATGCCATCACGGCGCTGGAAGAAACCGATGTGCTGATGATTAAGGCGGAGCTGGTGTGGCAGCTGATCGACGAATCGCATGTACTCGCACGTAATCTGCTGCGCCTGCTGTCCTTCCGCATCCGCGCCGCCAATGCGCAGCTGCGCCGGCGCCAGAAGCTGGGCGAGTTCTACCGCCAGCTCTCCATGATCGATGGCCTGACCGATCTGTACAACCGCTCCTGGCTCAACGACCTGCTGCCCACCATGGTGGCGACCGCGCAGGGGTCGCACGTGCCGCTGTCGCTGATCATGATCGATCTCGACCACTTCAAGCGCTTCAATGACACCCACGGCCATCTGGCCGGCGATCAGGCCCTGCGCACAGCGGCCGGTGTGCTGGGCAGCGCCCTGCGCCCGACCGATTTTGCCGTACGCTACGGCGGTGAGGAAATGATGGTGCTACTGCCCGACACCAGCGAGAAAGTCGCCGTGGCCGTGGCCGAGCGCCTGTGCGAGCGCATGCGCCAGGCGCTGGTGTTCAGCGATATGCGCTTGCCGCTGCCGCACATCACGGCCTCGTTCGGCGTTGCCAGCCTGCAGCCGGAGCAGGATGAACAGAGCCTGATCGCCCAAGCCGATGCAGCCCTGTACCGCGCCAAGGCGCAGGGCCGCAACTGCGTGGCCTGGCAGCAGACGCCCGCCTGAACTGGCGGGCCCCTGCGCCCTAGCGCCTGGCTGCCGGCTTGTTGTCCAGCGCCAGCCTGGCCGTGACGGCATAATGGTCGGAGGCATAACCTTTGCCATCCTGGCCGTCCACCACTACTTCGGCCCGCAGCACGTTCACCTCGGGCGTCGCCATGATGTAATCGATCCGGCACAGATGCGGCTCCTTGCCGAAGGCGTGGAAGCTGCCCGTGGCGGCACCGCTATGCAGCACGCGGTAACTGTCGCGCAGCGCCAGCGGTGCCCCTTCCTGACCCAGCAGGTGACGCACGGCCGCCTCCTGCTCGCAGGCATTCAGATCGCCCGTCAGCACCACCGGGTCGGCGCCATGCTTGCGCGCTGCCACCTTCTGGGCCAGCAGTCGCGCCGAACGCTCGCGCTCTTCCGGCTTCAGCGGGAAATGGGTGTTGTAGATATACAGGCCACGTCCGCTGGCACGCTCGCGCAGATGCGCCCAGGTCACGATGCGGGGCCACTGCATGCCCCAGTCATTGGAGCCCGCGATCTCGGGCGTGGAGGAAAGCTGGAAGGTGCCCTGGTCGGCCAGATCGAGTTCCCAGCGGTCCTTGCGGTAGAAGATCTGAACGCCCTCGCCGCCGCTATCGTTGTCGCGCCCGCGGCCGGTGCTGGCATATTCGTCCAGCGCCGCCTGCAGGTCGGCGACCATGGCCGGCAAGGCTTCCTGCAAGCCCAGAAAGTCCGGCCGCTGCTGGCGCACCAGCGCGGTCACACGGGGCTGGCGCGCAGCCCAGTCATGCGGCGGCGGATCGACCGGCACCCGCACATTGAAAGACATCACATCGAACGCCAGCGTCTGGGCACCCGCCGCGCCATGCATGGCGTACAGGCAGCACAAGCCGGCGGCCAGGCCTAGCCGCAACAGGCGGGCAGTAGAGGGAAGGCGCAAGGGGCTGGGCATAACGGTTTCCTTTCTCGGGTGGGGTAAATGGCCGGCCTCAGGGCGTGAGCTCATGCCGGTAGGGAATCGACGGCTGGGCGCCGGCGCGCGTGACGCACAGCGCGCTGGCGCTCTGGCCGAAAGCGGCCGCCTGATCCAGCGTCTGGCCTTCGCATAGCGCCGTCGCCAGCGCGCCGATAAAAGTGTCGCCGGCCGCCGTGGTATCGACGGCACTGACAGCGCGCGCCGGCAGATGGCGCGCGCCGTGTTCGTCCAGCAGTACCACGCCCTTGTCGCTAAGCGTGACCAGCACGCGGCGTGCGCCGCGCGCATGCAAGCGCGCTGCTGCCAGACAGGCGCTGGGCACATCCGTCACGTCCAGCCCCGTCAGCAAAGCCGCTTCGCTCTCGTTGGGCACCAGAATATCGATCAGGGGCCAGAACTGCTCGGGCAAATCCTGCGCCGGCGCCGGGTTGAGCAGCACCGGCACCCCGGCCGCAGCAGCCAGGCGCATGGCCTGCAGCACCGCATCGAGCGGCACTTCCAGCTGCACGATCAGCAGGGCGGCAGTCGCGATCAGCGCGCCGGCCGCATCGATATCGGCGGCACCCAGCAAGCCGTTGGCGCCGGCCGCCAGCACGATGCGGTTGCGGCCCTGATCTTCCACCAGTATCACCGCCACGCCTGTTGCGGCTGCAGCGGTCCGGCCCACCCGGGCAATGTCGACGCCATTCGCGCGCAGGCTGGCGCACAGCGCATCGCCATAGCCATCCTGGCCGGTCTGGCCTATCAGCGCAACGGCGCAGCCCATACGGGCGCAGGCCACGGCCTGATTGGCGCCCTTGCCGCCCGGTGCCGTCACATAGCCATGACCTTGCAGCGTTTCGCCAGCAACCGGCATGCGCGGCACACGGAACACCAGATCCATATTCAGCGAGCCGACCACCACCACCGGCCGGCCCGCCGCCACGGCAGGCAGGCCTGGCATCATGCCGGCTCCCCGGCGCCGCCATAGGGCGCGGCCGAGGCCCGGCTTTTCAGCGCGGGCGCCAGCACCACATGGCGCGGCGTGGCACGCTGGGCTTCCACCCGCTCCAGCAACAGCTCGGCCGCCAGCGTACCTATGGTCAGCTTGGGCTGGACCACGGTCGATAGCGGCGGCGCCGAGTAGGCGGCCAGTTCGATATCGTCGAAGCCGACGATGGACAGTTGCTCGGGCACGCGCACGCCGGCCTCGCGTGCCGCCGTCAGCGCACCGATCGCCATCAGGTCATTGCATACGAAGACGGCGCTGGGTGGCGGGCTCGCGCGCAGCAGCTGCTGCATGGCCAGATAGCCGCCGCCCGGGGTGAAATCTCCGCGCACCAGATCGCAGTCGCGGCGCTGCACACCGGCTTCGGCCAGTGCCTGCTTCCAGCCGGCATTGCGCTGCGAACTGGGCGACAGGCCCGACGGACCACTGATGCAGGCCACCCGCGGGTGGCCCAGTTCGAGCAGGTGGCGGGTGGCGATCAGGCCGCCGGCCGTGTGATCGACTTCCACCAGATCGCAATTCAGATCGGTCACGGCGCGGTCCAGCAGCACCAGCGGGATACTCAGTTCGCCTATGGTGGCACGGACCATTTCATCGCTGCCCGCCACCACCAGAATCAGGCCGTCGACGCGCTTTTCCGCCAGCACCCGGATGTACGAGGCCTGGCGTTCCGGATCGTCGTTGGAATTGCAGATGATGACGTTGTAGCCGGCCGCATAGCAGCGCTCTTCGACGCCCTGGATGATCTCGGCAAAATAGGGGTTGGAATTATTCGGTATCACCATGCCGAAGGTGCGCGTGTTATTGCTCTTGAGGCTACGCGCTACGGCGCTGGGCACATAACCGAGCACACGAACGGCCTCCTCCACGCTTTCACGCGCCTCCTTGCTGACAAAGCGGGTGCCGTTGACCACATGCGAAACGGTCGAAACGGACACCCCGGCGCGGAGCGCGACATCCTTGATATTGGCCATAGACTGCTGCTCACTTCCCTGCGAATTAATTGATAGAACGGGTCAGCCCCCTGCCGGCCCGCTGCCAGCCCGGCTTTATCGGGCGGCTTTTTTCAAACGATAGGTATCGAGTACGACCGCGAGGATGATCACCACTCCGGTGATCATCTGCCGTACGAAGTCGCCCACTTCCACCAGCACCAGCCCATTGGCCAGCACCCCGATGATGCAGGCGCCCAGCAGCGTGCCGATGATGGAACCGCGGCCGCCGGCCAGACTGGTGCCGCCTATCACCACGGCAGCGATGGCGTTAAGCTCGAAACCCACGCCCAGTATGGGGCTGGCCACCGTCAGCCGCGTCATGTACAGCACGGCCGCCACTCCCACGGCAGCGCCGCATATCGTATAGGCCAGAATCTTATAACGGAACGTGTCGTGACCGGCCAGCCGCACGGCTTCTTCATTATTGCCTATGGCGTAAATGATACGGCCGAATACGGTGCGGGTCAGCACCACCCAGGCCAGCAGCACCAGCGCCAGCGCCACCAGAAACGGCGCCGGCAGGCCGGCCACGCTGGCCGTACCGAATTCGTTGAACAGGTCGGGGAATTCGTAGATGGAACGGGCCTCGGTCCATTGCAGCGCGGCGCCGCGCGCGACATAGAGCATGCCCAGCGTGACGATGAACGACGGCACGCCCCAGTAGCTGGCCACAGTGCCGTTGATCAGGCCGCACACGGCGCCGAGCGCGATACTGGCCACCACCGCCAGCGCTATGGCCGCGCCTATACTCAGGCTGTCGAGCTTGAGGATGCTGCCCGCCACCACGGCACACAAGGCCGTCAGCGAACCGACGGACAGGTCGATGCCGCCGATCAGCACCACAAACGTCATGCCTACCGCCAGACAGATATTGATGGCGATCTGGGTAAAGATATTGCTGACGTTATCCGCCGTCAGGAACAGCGGCGACAGCACGGAGAATACGGCGATCAGCAATAGCAGGGCCAGCGCGATGCCGGATTCGCGCAGCAAGCGCTGCAGGCCGGCCGGCACCGGACTGGTCCGCGCCGGGATCATTTCAGAGGGTTGCAACATCAGCTACTCCAGTATTCATCAGTTCGCTATAAGCCAGCGCGAGTATGCGGGTTTCATCGAAATCGGCGCGTGCCACCTCGCCGGCCACGGCGCCGCGCGACAGCACGATGATGCGGTCGGCGATTTCCATCAGTTCGGCCAGATCGGACGACGCCACCAGCAGCGCCTTGCCCTCGCCCGCTGCCGTCAGCAGCAGACGGTGAATTTCGGCGCGCGCCACCACGTCCACTCCGCGCGTCGGTTCATCCAAGAGCAGCACGGCCGGATCGCGCAGCAGCCATTTGCCCAGCACCACCTTTTGCTGGTTGCCGCCGGACAGGGTACGCGGCGTCTGCTCGATGCTGCTCATGCGTATCTGCAGCGCCCGGCCCATGGCTGCAGCGGCAGCCGCTTCGCGCCCCCGCTGCAGCCAGCCGGCGCGGGCATAATCACCCAGCGTGGCCAGCGACAGATTGGCGCGCAGCGGCAGATCGAGCATCAGGCCTTCGTGGCGGCGGTCTTCCGTCACCAGACAGATGCCGTGCGCGATGGCATCGGCCGGTCTGGCCACCGTTACCGGCTGGCCGTCGCGCAGCAGGCGTCCGGCCGCCATGGGGTCGGCACCGGCAATGGCGCGCAGGGTTTCCGTGCGGCCGCTGCCAACCAGGCCGGCGATGCCGACGATCTCGCCACGCTGCACGGCCAGACGTATGGATTTGCCGGGCGCCTGAGCGCGGAAGCGCAGCCCTTCCACGCTCAGGGCCGGCGGCCGGGGCGCCGTAACCGTGCATACCTGGACCCGGGCCGGCAGCGCCGGCACCTCGCGCCCCGCCATCAGCTGCACCAGCGTATGCGGCGTGACGTCGGCCATGGCGTGCGTGGCCACCGTGCGGCCATTGCGCAGTACCGTCACGCGGTCGCACACGGCAAACAGTTCCTGCAGATGGTGCGAGACCAGCAGCATGGCCACACCGCGCTCGCGCAGCCGCACCATCAGCTCCAGCAAACGGGCGCTCTCGCGCGCAGTCAGGGTCGCGGTCGGTTCATCAAGCACGATGATGCGGCTCTCGCCCGACAGCGCCTTGGCGATTTCGATCAGCTGGCGCTGCGCTATGCCCAGCGTGTGCACGCTCTGGGTAGGCGCCACATCTTCCAGCCCGACCAGCGCCAGCAGCTCGCTGGCGCGGCGGTTCAGCGTGCGCCGGTCTATCCAGCCCCAGCGCGTGCGCGGCAGCGCGGCGAACTGCAGGTTTTCCGCCACCGTCAGATGCTCCAGCATCAGCAGTTCCTGATGCACGACCCGGATCCCGCTGTGGATGGCGTCGAACGGACTGCGCGGACGATACGGCATGCCGGCCAGCAGCATGCTGCCGCCATCGGGCGCGGTACTGCCGCTCAGTACCCGGATCAGGCTGGATTTGCCGGCACCATTTTCGCCGGCCAGCGCATGGATGCTGCCCGCATGCAGGGCCAGCTCGACGTGATCGAGCGCCACCACGCCCGGATAGCGTTTGCTCACGCCTTTCATCTGCAGCAAAAGGGGGCCGGGCGCGCGCAAGCCTGCGCCGGCCGCATCGAAGTCAGGCTGCATGGCGGCCTATTTCAGTTCAGCTGCAGTGATCAGGGCCACGGGCGTCTTCACCCAGCCCGTCAAGGCCACGCCCGACTTGCGTGCCTTGAGGCCGAGGTCGATGGCATTGGCCGCCATGTCGGCGCCGAACTGGTCTACCGTGGCCAGCATTTTGCCGGACTTGATCAGGGGCCGCACGGCCGGGATATTGTCGAAGCCCACCACCTTGATCTTGCCGCTCTTGCCGGCCGCGTCTATGGCCTTGACGATGCCCACGGCCATGGAATCATTGGCCGCCATCACCCCCTTGACGTCAGGGTGGGCCGTCAGAATATTGCTGAATATCTGGTTGGCTTCATCCGTGCCCCACATGGCGCTGCGCGACGCCACCAGATTGAGCTGATACTGCTGGACCGCATCCATGAAGCCAGCCTTGCGCTGGCGGCCATTGTCGGCCCCGGGATTACCTTCGATGATCACCACCTTGTCACCCGGCTTGAGCGCCTTGCCCAGCGCCTCACCGGCCAGCTTGGCGCCGGCACGGTTGTCCGGACCGATAAAGGCCAGCTCCAGCCCGGCCTTTTTCTTGGCTGCCTCGTCCAGCGCCACATCGATGTTGACCACCATGATGCCTGCTTTGACGGCCTTGGCCACGGGCGCCACCATGGCGCGCGAATCGGCCGGCGCCAGCACGATCAGGCTGGCCTTCTGGATGATCATGCTCTCCACCGCCACCACCTGCGAATCGACGTCGGTCTCGTCCTTCATACCGACCGCTTTCAGATCAAAATCGCCGCGGCGGGCGCGGTAAGCCTGCGCCGTGTCGGCCATGTTCTTGAAAAACTCGTTGGACAGGGATTTCATCACCAGACCGACGCGCGGCTTGTCCTGCGCCATGACCGGCGCAGACAGCGCTGCGGCAAGGGCTACCACCATTTTGAATTTGCTAGCTAACACCAGACGTCTCCATGGAATCTAAGCTTCAGGCTGCGGGGGGCGCAAAACGAAAACGTTTGCGCAAACGTTTTTCTAACATAGCCATTGCCACCGGAATTGTCAAGAAATTCACTGATTATTTCAACTTCAACATGTTTATATTGACAACGAAAAAGACTTGAGCTACCTTGGAAAACGTTTGCGCAAACGTTTGCTTGGCAATAATCTAAACTTCCGGCATGCAGCAAAGGCGGCCGGCACGGTAATTCAACCCATAACTATGTGACGGAGACTGAGCATGAGCGCTGGCAAAACGCGCAAGCCTAACCCTGCCCCCTCGGACGCCGGCCGGCGCCGCCGGACCCTGCCCCTGCTGGCCTGCGCCGTGCTGGGCGCGCTGCAGCCGGCCCTGGCCGCCGACGAGCTGCCTTTCGCGGTACGGGAGAGCCAGCTCACGGGGCCGGCCCAGATGGATCTGGGTGAAGTGGACTGGCTGGCGCGTCTGAATAACTGGAAGCGCGACACCGCCGGCGCCCAGCCGGCCTGGCTGGCCGCCATGCAGGACTGGCGCACCGCCCAGCTGGCCCGCATCGGCTACGACGATAGCCAGTACCGCCGCGCCGAACTGCAATGGACGCAGAAAAATTTCGTCCAGACCCAGGCCATGGTGGAAGACCGCTATCTGTACGACCCGGCAACCCGCCGCTACACGGTGCAGCGCTTTCTGGACGACTTGAAACAGCGCTACGGCGGCATCGACAGCGTGCTGCTTTGGCCGCTTTATCCCAATCTGGGCATCGATGACCGCAACCAGTGGGACATGCTGCGCGACCTGCCCGGCGGCATCGCCGCCACCCGCCAGATGGTGCAAGACTTCCAGCGCCTGGGCGTGCGGGTATTCTTCCCCACCCTGCCCTGGGATGGCGGCTCGCGCGATCCGGGCCTGGCACCGGCCGAGGCCACCGCCCGGCTCATGGCCGAGATCGGCGCCGACGGCATCAATGGCGACACCATGAACGGCCTGCCGCACAGCTATGCCGAAGCGGCCGCCCGCAGCGCCCACCCGCTGGTGCTGGAACCGGAGCTGTCGTTCAAGGAGGACGCCATGCTGGCCTACAATCTGCACAGCTGGGCCTACTGGGATGCTTCGCTGGTGCCGCTGGTGAGCAAGTGGAAATGGCTGGAGCCGCGCCACATGGTGCACGTCAGCGACCGCTGGGCGACCGACCGCAGCAACACCTTCCAGGCCGCGTTCTTTAACGGCGTCGGCATCCAGAGCTGGGAAAATGTCTGGGGCTGGTGGAACCAGATGACGGCGCGCGACGCCGCTGCCCTGCGCCGTATCGCCACCATCTACCGCGGCGTACCCGATCTGCTGGTGAGCCCGCAGTGGACGCCCCATGTGCCCACCCTGCACTATGGGGTGTACGCCAGCCGCTTCCCCGCCAGCGAGCGCAGCCTGTGGACGCTGGTCAACCGCAATGAATTCCGTATCGATGAAGCCATCCTCAAGCTCGAGCACCGCCCCGGCCAGCGCTATCTGGACCTGTGGCATGGGCGCGAACTGCAACCGCGCATCGAGGCCGGCCAGGCCGTCATCGATCTGGTGCTGGAGCCGCGCGGCTACGGCGCCGTGCTGCAGTATCAGGGCGACACCCTGCCGTCCGGACTGGCGCCCCTGCTGGCGACCATGGGCGCGCTGGCGCGCACGCCGCTGCAAGCCCATTCTAACCAGTGGCAGTTCCTGCCGCAGCGGCTGGTGCCGATTGCCGCCACCGCGCGTGCGGCCAGCGCGCCACCGGGCATGGTGCATATCCCGGCAGGCAGCTTCGACTTCCGCGTTACCGGCATCGAGATCGAAGGCGAGAACCGCGCCGGCATGGATGTGCAATACCCGTGGGAAGATGCGCCCCGCCGCGGCCATGTCCACCGCATGCAACTGAGCGCCTTCTACATCGACCGCTATCCCGTCAGCAATGAGGAATTCCGCCGCTTCCTCGACGACAGCGGCTACCGCCCGGCCGACGGCCACAACTTCCTGCGCCACTGGCAAGATGGTGCGCCTCGTGCTGCTGAAACCGGCAGCCCCGTCACCTGGGTTGCGCTCGACGATGCACGCGCCTACTGCCGCGCCGCCGGCAAGCGCCTGCCGCACGAATGGGAATGGCAGTACGCGGCGCAGGGCACTGACGGCCGCCTCTACCCATGGGGCAATCACTGGGATGCCGCGCGCGTACCGGCCCCCTCCACGGCACGGCGACTGCCGCCGCTGCCGCCGGTGGGCCAGCATCCAGCCGGCGCCAGCCCCTTCGGCGTGGAAGACATGGTGGCCACCGTCTGGCAATGGACCGACGAGTTCGAAGACGAACATACCCGCAGCGCCATCCTGCGCGGCGGCAGCTTCTACCAGCCGGCCGGTTCGCACTGGTACTTCCCGCAGGCGCACAAGCTCACCGAGCATGGCAAATACCTGCTGATGGCGCCATCCAAAGACCGTGCCGGCACCCTCGGATTCCGCTGCGTGCAGGACGCACGCTGATTTTCTAGTCCGTATTTCCTGCTTCGTATTTCCTAGTCATCAACCATCACTTTTCATTTGGGGGGATAAATCAAGGCCACACTGGAAAGCTTTCCATGATAAGCCCGACGTCTGCACCGATCGGGTCAGCAACGTATCGAAAACACCACCACTACTTACGGAGTCTGCTTTGCAATCAATTTATTCGCAGGACGCCAACCATGGCGTCCAAGGTATTTTCAAGCGCAAGCCCCTGGTCGCCGCCTGCGCCTCTACCCTGCTGCTGTGTGGCGCCGCCGACGCCCAGCAAGCCGAGCCCGAAATCAGCGCTGCGCCCGTCACCAGCAACACGGTGGTGGTCAAGGGGCTGCGCCGCAGCGTGGAAGACTCGCTGACCGTCAAGCGCAGCAATAGCTCCATCGTCGAGGCCGTATCGGCCGAGGATCTGGGCAAGCTGCCCGATTCCAGCATCGCCGAAGCGCTGGCGCGTCTGCCCGGCGTCACGGGCGAGCGTGGCGGCGACGGCAATGTGGACCGGGTTTCGGTACGCGGCATGTCGCCCGAATTCTCCAGCACCTTGCTCAATGGCCGCGAAATGGTCAGTTCGGGCGAATCGCGCGCCGTCGAACTCGATCAGTTCCCCTCCGAACTGATCGGTGGTGCCGTGGTCTACAAGACTCCTGACGCCGCCCTGATCGGCCAGGGTCTGGCCGGCACCATGGATTTGCAGACGCGCCGCCCGCTGGCCAGCCGGGGACGTGAAATCGCCCTCAATATACGCGCCGAACGCAACTCCAATGGCACCCTGATCAAGGATGTGGTGGACCCCATTGGCAAGCGCTTCAGCGCTTCCTACATCGACCAGTTCGCCAACAACACCATCGGTGTGGCGCTGGGTCTGGCCCGGCTAGACCGGGGCAGCCAGATCAAGCGCACCCAGACCGCCAACTTCCGCGACCAGATCGGCATTCCTATCGACGGCGCGCCGCCGCAGCAACAGCCGGCCAACGGCTATAACCGCGCCCTGCTGCCGCTGTTCTGGGATACCACGGCCAATACCAAACGCAGCACCCGTACCGGCCTGATGGGCGTGCTCGAGTACAAACCCAACCGCGACCTGCACAGCACACTCGATTTCTACTACTCGCGTTTCGATACCAAGGAAGTCGGAGTGTTCTTCCGCGAGAATATGTACAACGCCTATGGCCCCGCTGCCAACCGCATCACCCTCACCAATGTGGGCACCACCCAGGTGGGCCGCAACACCTATGCCACCACCGGTACGGCGGACAACCTGAGCTTCGTGATCGGCAATGCCGAAACGCGCCGCCGCGACAGCATAGGCGCGCTGGGCTGGAACAACGAACTCAAGCTGTCGGAAAAATGGAAAGGTATTGCCGACCTCAGCTACTCGCGCGATGCCCGCGACGAAGAGTACGATGAAATCTATGGTGCGCCGTTCAACAAGGCCATCAATAACTGGCAGCGCAGCGCCTTCAGCTGGAACATACCCTACGATGGTTCGGCGCAAAGCTTCACCCCCGTCAATCCCAATACCTTCAAGGACACCGTGCTGGGCGATGCCCACGGCTACCACACCAGCGATGCGCCCGCCTGGGCCGGCGGCGTACGCACCCGCCCCTTGAAGGACGAGCTCAAATCCCTGCGCCTGAGCGCCAAGCGCGATCTGGACGGACCATTCCGCAGCCTCGATCTGGGCCTGAACGTGACCAAGCGCGACAAAGTCATCACCAATGGCGACACCTTGCTGCTGCTGGCCTCCGACGGCAAGGGCGGCTATGTGCGCGACGTGCCGGCAGCCGCGCTACGCGCTCCGGTCGATATGTCGTGGGCCGGCCTGGGCCTGGTGCCACGCATCAGCGCACCGGATGTGGTGGCCAGCGGCGTGGTATCGAATAAGGATTTATTCGGCGGCAAAGTAACCAATGACTACGGCGTACACGAACGCATCTCCACTGCGTATGCCAAACTCAACATTGATGCCGACGTGGGCGGCTATGAACTGCGCGGCAACCTGGGCATGCAGGCCGTGCACTCCAAGCAGAATTCCGACGGCTTCGAATATCGCGGCAACAATGTCACGCCGGACCCCAAGCTGGTCTTCCCCCACACGGGTGGCGCCAGCTACCGCAACTTCCTGCCCAGCCTGAATCTGATCACCGATCTGAAGAACGACTGGGTGCTGCGTTTCGGTCTGGCCAAAACCATGGCGCGTCCGAATATGCAGCAACTGCGTGCAGGCACCAGCACCCCCAGCATCATCGACAAACCGGGCGCCCACTATGGCGAATGGACCGGCGCTTCGGGCGGCAATCCCGAGCTGCGCCCCTGGCTGGCCAACGGCACCGACCTGTCGCTGGAAAAATACATCGGCAAGCGCAGCTATGTGGCGGCGGCTGCCTTCCACAAGAAACTGCTCAGCTATGTGTTTGACGGCACCACGGAGCGCGACAACACCTTCCTGCCGCGCCCGAACAATCTGCCGGCCGACATCGTGGTGCAGCGTTACGGCGCTTACACCCGTCCGGTCAACGGCAATGGCGGCGCGCTGCACGGGCTGGAACTGTCGGCTGCCTTCGATGGCGAACTGGTCAGCAAATCGCTGGAAGGCTTCGGGGTGATTCTGGGCGCGACCCGGCTGGGCAGCGACCTGCAGGACAAAGCCGGCAACGAAGTCAAGCTGGACGGCCTGTCCGGCACCGCCTTCAACGCCACGGCCTACTATGAAAAGAACGGCTTCTCGGCGCGTATCAGCGAACGTTACCGCTCGCCGTTCACGGCCACCTCGACCGACGTCTATCTGCAGAAATTCATCAGCGCGCACTCGGCCGACCGGGTGGTGGATATGCAGCTGGCCTACAACTTCGAGAAGGGCCCTTACAAAGGCCTGTCCTTCCTGATTCAGGCCAACAACCTGCTGGACACCCAGGTCATCTACTACAGCAATGTGGGCGGCGGACCTGACCCGGATCAGCTGCGGCCCCGTTACACCAACCGCTATGGCCGCCAGTTCCTGATCGGCCTGAACTACAAGCTGTAAGACGCAGGCCCCGCCATCAGGCGGGGCAGGGACAGCTCCGCCAACCGGCGGGGCTGCATACACCCCGGCACCGCGCCGGACTGCGCTCCTCCCCCCGGCCGCACGGCGCCTGTTCAGTTGGCCGGTGCCGGCTGCGTCTTGTGCGCGGCGGCGAAATCGGCATAGCCTTGCTGCACTAAAGCATAGGTCTTGTCGATATTGCTGGCGATGTCGCCATTGAGCACCTTCAGCCCGTCCAGCACGCCGCGCGCTTCCTTGAAGCCCTGATCGACACCGCGCTTGAGCGTCGCCATGAACTTGTCGAGCACCGCGTCATTATCCTCGCCCGGGTGCTGCTGCTTGAAAGCATCGTAAAACGCGGTGGACAGCGATACAATGCGGCTCGCCGTGCCTTCCGGCGTATTATCCTGCGACATGGCGTTCTGGATGGCGTTGTCGCCGAAATCGCCCTTGAGTGCCTCGTTGATGCCGGTCAGCGCCGTTTTCAGCACGAGCGACAGCGGTTCATTGGAAGAATTCAACGCTACCGTCAAGGAAGCTTGTACGATAGAGCCATTCAGCTGCGCCTTGGCCTTGGCCGTCGCCGACATCTTGCTATCATCCTTGGCCGCCGCTGGAACGCTGGTGCTGGCTGAGGCGCCGCCCGAAGTTGCCGATACTGGAGTTGCCATGATTTCGCTCCTGATGAGGGGTATCCTGGAATGATCGGCAGAATAACGAATAACTTGACCGTATTTATGAGCACAACCACTTTTCTCTGGCACGACTACGAAACTTTTGGCGCCAACACGCGCCGCGACCGGCCAGCCCAGTTTGCAGCCATCCGTACCGACGCCGCCCTGAACGAGATCGGCGATCCGATCATGCTGTATTGCAAGCCCGCGAATGATTTCCTGCCCGATCCGCAATCCTGCCTGATTACCGGCATCACCCCGCAGCAATGTCTGGAATGGGGCGTGCCCGAGCACCGCTTCGCCGCCACCATCGAGCAGGCATTTTCCCAGCCCGGCACCATAGGCGTGGGCTACAACACCATACGCTTCGACGACGAAATCACCCGTTTCATGTTCTGGCGTAATCTGATCGATCCTTATGCGCGCGAATGGCAGAACCAGTGCGGCCGCTGGGACTTGCTCGATGTGGTGCGCATGACTTATGCACTGCGTCCCGAAGGCATCATCTGGCCCACTAAGGAAGATGGCAAACCCAGCTTCAGGCTGGAAGATCTGGCGCGCGCCAATGGCCTGGTGCACGAAGCGGCGCACGATGCACTGTCCGACGTACGCGCCACCATCGCGCTGGCCCGATTGATCCGCCAGCACCAGCCCAAGCTGTTCGACTTCTGTCTGGCCCTGCACAAGAAGGACCGCGTGGCCGATGAAGTGGGCCTGCATCTGGCACCGGCCTTGCGCCAGCCTTTCCTGCACGTCTCGGGCATGTTCCCGGCGGAACGGGGCTGTCTGGCACTGGTCTGGCCGCTGGCCACCCATCCCACCAACAAGAACGAACTGATCGTGTGGGATTGTGCCTACGATCCGCGCGAGCTGTTCACGCTCGATGCCGACACCATCCGCACCCGCATCTTCACGCGCAGCGATGCCATGCCGGAAGGGATGACGCGCCTGCCCGTGAAAAGCGTGCACCTGAATAAATCGCCGATGCTGGTAGCGAATCTGAAAACCCTGTCGCCTGCCATGGCCGCCAAGTGGGGCCTCGATCTGGAACAGGGCAAAGCCCATGCGGCGCTGGCGGCAGCAGGGCCGAATATGGATGCGATCTGGGCCGAAGTGTTCTACCGCCCTGCCGGCGCGCCGCTGGATGTGGATGAAGACCTGTACAACGGCTTCGTCAGCAAGGACGACCGCCGCCTGCTCGATGGCCTGCGCAAGGAAAGCCCGGCCCGTCTGGCCGCTGCTTCGCCGGCGTTCAGCGATGCGCGTCTGGGCGAACTGCTGTTCCGCTACCGCGCGCGCAACTTCCCCGAGACGCTATCGGAGACGGAATTCGAACACTGGGAACAGCACCGTGCGGCACGCTTCTACGATGGCGCGGGCGGGGTGCGCAGCATAGACCAGTTCTTCGGCGAGATCGATCACCTGCAGCAGGACGCCGATGAACGTGCCGAACAGATACTCTCGGAACTGTACGAATATGTGGAGCTGATCGCACCGGCGCAGTAAGCCTGCGTTCAGCAGAAACACACAGGGCCCGCTGCAGCAGCTGCAGCGGGCCCTGTGTTTTCAGTGCACCAGTCTGGCGCTGCAGCCTAGCTTCAGGCGCGGTACTGGTTGATGGCGTCGCGGGTTTCCTGTGCCACGCGGCGGGCGGCAGCAGCAAAATCTTCCCCGGCCTGCTGCGGCGCGTACAGAATCGCGCGCGAAGAATTGATCATCATGCCCGTACCGTTGGCCGTGCGGCCCGATTTGACGGTCGCAGCAATATCGCCACCTTGCGCACCGATGCCGGGTACCAGCAGCGGCATGTCGCCCACGATGGCACGTACTTGCGCCAGTTCTTCCGGGAAGGTTGCGCCCACTACCAGTGCGCACTGGCCGTTGCGGTTCCACTTCTGGGCCACCAGCTGGGCCACATGCTGGTACAGCGGCTTGCCATCCACATTCAGGAATTGCAGATCGGAGCCGCCTGCATTCGACGTGCGGCACAGGATGATGACGCCGCGATCGGCCCAGTCCATATACGGATCGACCGAATCGGAACCCATGTAGGGATTGACGGTCACGGCATCGGCGCCGTAGCGGTCGTAGGCTTCGCGCGCATACTGCTGGGCCGTCGCGCCGATGTCGCCGCGCTTGGCGTCGAGAATCAGCGGAATGTGCGGATAATGTTCACGCACATAGGCGCAGATCTGCTCCAGCTGGGCTTCGGCACGCAGGGCGGCGAAATAGGCAATCTGCGGCTTGAACGAGCAGGCCAGATCAGCCGTCGCATCGATGATTTCGCGGCAGAAGTGGTAAATGCCCTGCGGGTCCTGCTGGAACTGGGCGGGCAGCTTGGCCATATCGGGATCGAGACCCACGCACAGCAGCGAGTCGTTAGCCGTCCAAGCGGCGGATAATTTATTGATGAAAGTCACGGCCCAGCCCTCTTATTCTGTTGCAAACCCTCTATTGTAACGAAAACCGCGCCGCCCCGGCCGAACAACTGCGCCGCCAGCCGCTCCGGCAGGGCAAAACCGCGTCGTGAGGCTGATAGAATTCAGCCTTCAATCTAACTGGGACCCCACCATGAAATTAAGCCAGAAAGTCGCCATCGTCACCGGTGCTACGCAAGGCATAGGACTGGCCTGCGCCCAGCGCCTGATTAGCGAAGGCGCCAGCGTGATGCTGGTCGATATCAAACCGGAGGGCGCTTCCGCCGCTGCCGAGCTGGGCGAACGGGCCCGCTTCTTCGCAGCCGACGTCAGCCAGAAAGCCGATGTGGATGCCATGGTCGCAGCCACCCTGGCCGCGTTTGGCCGCATCGATATCCTGATCAACAACGCCGGCGTGACCCACGCAGCCAATTTCCTCGACGTGTGCGAGGAAGATTTCGACCGCGTTCTGCGCATCAACCTGAAATCCATGTTCCTGTGCGGTCAGGCCGTGGCGCGCGAAATGGTCAAGCAGCACAGCGGCTGCATTATCAATATGTCCAGCGTGAACGCGGAACTGGCGATTCCGAATCAGGTGCCGTATGTGGTGTCGAAAGGCGCCATCAACCAGCTCACCAAAGTCATGTCGCTCAATCTGGTCAGCCACGGCATCCGCGTCAACGGCATAGGCCCCGGCACCATCCTGACGGAACTGGCCAAACAGGCCGTGATGGCCAGCCCCGAAGCGCGCCACACCATCCTGTCGCGTACGCCCATGGGCCGCTGCGGCGAGCCGGAAGAAGTGGCTTCGATTGCCGCCTTCCTCGCCAGCGACGATGCCAGTTATATGACGGGCCAGACCCTGTATGTGGACGGCGGCCGCCTGGCGCTCAACTACACCGTCCCCGTCCAAAACTGAGATATAAGAAAATCGCATGTCTGTTATCGGAAACAACAATTAGACAAATATCTGCGCCACACCCATAATCTCACCTGTCTCCACTATTCTCCTCCAAGAAAATAGTTTTAAGCCCGCTTTCATCAGCGGGCTTTTTTTTACCTGTACTGTTTGTGCAGCGTCATCACGCCGTCACAATCACTGCCTATACTGAACACATCTTCGGTACATGCACACGATAAGCATGACGGAAGTACAGTGCGCCGGCTTGCTGGCGCACTTTCTTTTTGTACCTGCCGAATGGCAGCCGCTCTTTTCACGCCGGCCGTGCTATTGTCCGCACCATGCTCAAGCTACTACTCCTCACCGACACCTACGGCCGCCTGCGTTACTGGACTGCCATCACACTCTACCTGCTGATACTGATCCTCGGTTCGCTGCCCGGCGCACGCCAGGACATAGGCCAGGTGGCCTCCGGCCTGATCCTGCACAGCATCGCCTACGCCGGCCTGACCTTTCTGCTGTTCACCGGCGGCAGCGGCCTGCCGCGCCAGCGTGCCGTGAAAGCCGTGCTCACCATCGCCGCCATGGGCGCCCTCGACGAATACATCCAGAGCTTCTTCCCCTACCGTCACGGCAGCGTGGGCGACTGGGCCGTGGACGTCAGCGCCGCCATGGTGGCAGCCTGCAGCCTGTACTGGCTGTGGCAGCGCCGTACAAATTAGGCCACGCTCAGCAGCATTTTTTGATCACCGGTAGAATTGCCGCCTGCTAACTGTAGGAGGTGCAATGAGCCAGTCTCACGCTCAGCAAGATATTTCGGCCGGCATGGTCTGGCTGCTGGCCAGCGCTACCGGCCTGATCGTCGCCAATCTGTATTACGCCCAGACGCTGATCGGTCCTATCAGCCAGGCCACAGGGCTGGCGGCCGGCGCTGCCGGCCTGATCGTCACACTGACCCAGATCGGCTACTGCCTCGGCCTGCTGTTCGTCGTGCCGCTCGGTGATCTGCTGGAAAATCGCCGCCTGATCTGTCTCGCCTTGCTGGCCTGTGCTGCCGCCCTGCTGGCCGCTGCCAGCACCAGCAGCGCCAGCCTGTTTCTATTCGCTGCCTTCTGCATCGGCCTGACCGCCGTCGCCGCGCAGATACTGGTGCCGTTCGCGGCCCATTTGTCGCGTCCCGAAACGCGCGGCCAGACCGTCGGCACCGTGATGAGCGGCCTGCTGATGGGCATCATGCTGGCCCGCCCCATCGCCAGTCTGGTGGCTGATGCGCTGGGCTGGCACGCCATCTTCATCCTGTCCGCCGTCGCCACGCTGGCACTGGCACTGCTGCTGCGCAAACGTCTGCCCCAGCGCCAGCCACATGCGGGCCTGCATTACTTTGCCCTGCTCGGCTCGCTCTGGCATCTGCTGCGCGACACTCCCGTGCTGCGCCGCCGTGCCGCCTATCAGGCCTGCATGTTCGGCGCTTTCAGCCTGTTCTGGACCTGCGTTTCGCTGGAGCTCACGGGCCCGCGCTTCCAGCTCAGCCAGACCGGCGTCGCCATCTTCGCGCTGGTCGGCGTGGCCGGCGCCATCGCCTCGCCCATCGCCGGACGGCGCGCCGATCAGGGCAAGAGCCACTCGACCACGGCCGCCGCCCTGTTGCTGGGCGTGGCCGCCTTTGCCCTGCCCCTGCTGGTGCACGGCAGCCGGCTGCTGGAACTGGCAGTGCTGGTGCTCGCGTCCATCGTGCTCGACATGGGCGTCTCGGCCAATCTGGTCACGGGCCAGCGCGCCCTGTTTGCACTGGCAGCAGAAACCCGCAGCCGTCTGAATGGCCTGTACATCGCCATCTTCTTCCTCGGTGGTGCAGTGGGTTCGTCGCTGGGCGCGTGGATGTTTGCCCAGCATGGCTGGCAGGGTGTGCTGTGGACAGGGCTGGCCTTCCCCCTCAGCGCTTTCCTGATCTGGCTCGCCGCGGCACGCGACTAGGCGCGCACACCACACCGCGCTGCCGCTGGCATCAATTTAGCTAAGCGCCGCAGCGCTTCAGTGGGACCACAAGCGCACCTGCCCCTGCAGGGACACGGTGCCGTTGATATTCAGGCTGCCCAGATTGCCCGTGACGGGCGCCAGCGGGTCATTCTGCACGCTCAGCGATTCAAAGCCCAGATTGGTGTAGCGCACAAAGCCGGGCAGACCGATGGCGATGTAATCGCCGCCGCCATCGCTACGGGTCTGCACGCCTAGACTGACGGCGAACATGTCGACCTTGCCGCGCACATTCTTGAACACGATGTAGCGGTTCTGCCCGTCGCCGTTGAAGCCCAGCGACAGCCGGCTATCGCTGACGGCGCCCACCAGCGTGGGATCGTTGAGCGAAATATGGGCGGCAAAGCTGATGCCATCCTGCGCCGTGACCTGCGCCAGTTCCTGATCGTCGAGCGCACGCAGGCTGCCCGCACTGGCGCTGGCTGCCGCCAGCCACAGCAACGCCGCAGCAGTACCTGTCAGACGCCTATGCCAGCGCGCTTTGCTGAATCGGGACAGGGGGAGCAGTCGGCTGGCCATCAGTGCTTGAACTTGATATCGAGGTACTGGATCTGGATCGAGCCTATGCGCGACGATCCCAGATCGACGGTAGGCTGGCCGGGACTGACAAACGAAATATTATCGACCACGATGCCGCCGGCCGGCGCCACGCCGCTGCCGTAACGGCTATCGGGCCAGTCGATGCCGATGTGCAGACGCGGTCCCGTTTCATCGCTAAGCGCATTGATCACGGCCGGCTGCGACGCCACATTGGCCAGCATCCATGGTGTGTTGGTGAACATGCCGCTGCCATCGACGGCACCCACGTGGATGCCGTTCCACACCATGGCTTCCGTATCATCGGTGCGGCCACGGGGGCGCAGCGACAGCTGGCCGATATCCATGCGCAGTGCGGCGCCGAAGGCCACGCCATCATTGACTTGCGGCGTGGTGAACTGCAGGCCACCGCCATACAGCACCAGATCCTTGATGACCACGCTGCTCTGTTCGCGCGTTACGCCATCGGCCGTGATGCCCCAGTCGTAAGCCATCTGCCAGCGCTGCTGCGCATAGGTATTCTGCGGGAAGGCGATATTGACTACATCGGCCAGGCCTGGCGCGCCGGCTACGATGTCGAGTCTGTACGGATCGGAAAACGGCAGCGGATTATCGCTGCGCGAAGCAGCGAATTTTTCCACATACAGCGTGGTGCCTATCGGTGTGGTGTAGCTGACACGCGCATCACCGCTCATGGCAAAGCCGTTCAGGTCGAAGCTCACACCGTCGCGTCCGCGCACGGCCGACATGGCGGCATCGCTGAGCGGCTCCAGCGCCTGCGCCGGCACAGCCAGCACCATAGTCAGCAGCGCCAGCAGCCTGGCCATGCTGTAGGAGCGTGCCAGCGCGCTACGCATCAGCGGCCTTTCGGCAGGTTGGCGGGCACCAGCCCGCTGGTGTTCAGGGCCTGCAGCTTGTCGCGCCAGTTCAGCCACACGCCGGCCTGCGCGGCATCCGTTGCGGGCGCGCCATTGGTGGTGGGGAACTGCACGGTGGTTTTCAGCAGCGACACCCAGAAGTCGCGGCTAGGGCCGCTGGCATCGCCGGCCGTCACACCGCCCACCTGCGCCAGCGTCAGACAGGGCGCCGTGCAGGAACCATCCCAGCGTTTGCCGCCCAGCGCATCGCTGCGCGAGTCCAGCTGCACGGTGCTGCCGTTGGCCGCGATACCCGTCACGGCCATCGAGCCGGACAGGGTGTTGATTTTCATACCGATGTCACCGCTGATGGCTTCAAAGCCGAAGCGCATACCGATCGCTTCGCGCGAGGCGCCATCGGCCGCATTGCGGTAGACGAATTCGAAATAGGGATTGGCAATATGTACCAGACGCTGCGCCTCGCTGCCATCGCTGCGGCCAAACTGCAACAGCGAAATATCGAGATCGGCGCCCGTGCCATTGCGTGCCGCGTAGGTGTATTCACCGAGGCGCACATTGCGCAGGTTAGCGCTCAGCGCTATGTCGGCATCGAGCGACACCTTGCTGAAATCAAAGCCATTCAGACTGGTATTGGTCATCGCGACGATACCCTGCCCATGCATGCTGGACAGCTCCGCTTCGCTCAGCGGCTGCATCTGGGCCGATGCCGTCAGCGTGCAGCAGGCCAGAGCCAGCCCCGCGCACAGCCACAGGGAGTGCAAAGTCATCTTCATGGATAGAGAGGAGACAGGCGCAGAGACAACAACAGCCGCTTGCGCGGCTGCTGTTGAAGCTCAGCTGATTAGTGAGCGAAGATCCAGACGGTGGTACCGCGCATGTCGATCTGGTTCATGGCGACCGAACCGAAGGAAGCAGCGTTGTTGCCCATCTTGATCGAGTCTACCGACACGTTCAGGTAGTGGCCGTCAGCAACCACGCTTTGTGGGATAGCGATCTGTACCACGTCGCCGCCGGTAGCTGGGTTGTAGAAGGTGCCTGGGTTGGTCACGCCAGCAGCGCCGGCAGCGGCCAGGAAGGAAGCTTTCGACAGGATGTCGATGTTAGCGGCGATCAGGCCGTTAACTTTGATACCGTTGAAGCTTACCGAACCACCGCCCATACCGTTGGCGTCCAGAGCGTCCGTATCGGTGTAGGTGAAGGAATTGATTTTGATGTTCAGGTTAGCAGCGATCGATACGCCGTCCTGACCGCTTACGGTGCTCAGCTCTGCGTCCTGGATTGGGGTCATGGCCGATGCCGAGAAAGCGACGGTTGCCAGGGCTGCTGCGATTGCGGTTTTGAAGAATTGCATTGTAAGTCTCCGTTTGTGTTGTGAACCAATATGGTTGTGTTTTTGTTTTCTTACTTGTTGTGCTGCTAAGCCATCTTAGGGCCGCAGCTTTATTACCGTCTAGCTTGCTACACTGACCCGACAAGCCAAGCTACAGACTTATCGAGCCAGTTCGTTGCGTTGCGTGGCTAGATTAGTGAGCGAAGATCCACACGGTGGTACCGCGCATATCGATCTGGTTCATGGCGACCGAACCGAAGGAGGCAGCGTTGTTGCCCATCTTGATAGAATCAACCGACACGTTCAGGTAGTGGCCGTCAGCAACCACGCTTTGCGGGATAGCGATCTGCACCACGTCGCCGCCGGTAGCTGGGTTGTAGAAGGTGCCTGGGTTGGTCACGCCAGCAGCGCCGGCAGCGGCCAGGAAGGAAGCTTTCGACAGGATGTCGATGTTAGCGGCGATCAGACCGTTCACTTTGATACCGTTGAAGCTCACCGAACCACCACCCAGACCGTTCGCATCAACTGCGTCGGTATCGGTGTAGACGAACGAATCAATCTTGATGTTCAGATTGGCAGCGATCGACACGCCGTCCTGACCGCTAACGGTGCTCAGTTCTGCGTCTTGAATCGGGGTCATGGCCGAAGCCGAGAAAGCGAAGGATGCCAGGGCTGCTGCGATTGCGGTTTTAACGATTTGCATTTGTGATCTCCGGTTTGTGTTGGTTTTGTATTGTGGGCTCACGTTCCTCAGGTCCTTCCTAGGCTCCGGGTAGGAGTTTCGGGGTGCACTGCTTGGTGCGTGAAATCTTAATATTTGGCTATTAAGTGATTCCATCTTAAAAGTCCTGTTAAACAACGGTCTATCTTTTCGCGCTGACCCAAAAAGCCAACAGCTTGACCTTGAGAGCCACTGAGAGTGAGAGCAATGTTGCAAATAAGTTGTCCTTGCTACCACAGCATGTGGCGAAAAAGTCTAGAGGTACATTTCTAAAAAAATATATGCCTTACGGCACCGATGCGTGCGTTAATGGCATCAATAAAAAACCGCGAACGCTTAGTGCCCAATAAAAGCACGGTCGTTCGTATAAGCAAAACGGAGACTACATGACACCAGCAATGGGGCGCCAGACGCCCCGGGGCCGCGCTCACTCTGCGCCCCGGAAAAACCTGTTTCACGCGCGGGCAATGCGCGTACAGCGCACGCTCTGCGCGCGCGCAAGCCGGGCTGGCTGATCATGCTGATGATCCTGCTCGGCGTGCTCGCAGCCGTCATCGGCGGTGGCGGTCTGATCGAACGCCACACCCCGCTAGACCGGCCTAACGACCAGTACGAAATGCCGCAAACCCTGCTGGGCGGGGGCAGCTATGTGCAGTCGTTCAAGTCGGAACCGTTCTCGGAACTTAAGTACCGCCACATCGTGCGCCAGGCGTTCGACTTCAGCTGCGGTTCGGCCGCGCTGGTGACCATCCTCAACTACCACCTCGGCGTGATGGTCAACGAACAGCAGGCCATGGAAGGCATGCTGGAAAAAGGCGAGAAGGAAAAAATCATCGAGCGGCGCGGTTTTTCCCTGCTCGACATGAAGCGCTATGTGGGCTCGCTGGGCATGTCCGGCGCCGGCTTTCGCGCCGAAATCAAGGACCTGATGGCACTCAACGAGCCCGCCATCGTGCCGATCGACTATGCCGGCTTCAAGCACTTCGTGGTATTGCGCGGCATCCGCGACGGCGTGGTATTTCTGGCCGATCCCTCGGCCGGCAACATGGTTTTTTCAGTGGAAGAATTCGCCCGCTGGTGGGACAAGAACACCCTGTTCATCATCTCCCCCGCGGCCGGTCAGCAGCCGGTAGCAAAGATGGCGCTGACCGATCACGAACTTGGCGTCACGGACATGGACCGCGTCACCAACAAGGGCCGGCTGGATGGCCCTATGAGCAACTCGGCCCAGCAGTTACTGCGGGCTGTCAATTCGGGCGCCGCAGGTACCTGGATGCACCGTAACTAAACCCTAACCGCTACCGCAGTGCCACGCCCACTCTCACAAGGATGACCACCATGAAGTTCCTGATTGCCCGCCCGCTCGCCCTCGCTCTCGCCACCCTGTTTGCCATCCCGGCATGGGCCCAGCTCAACACTACGCCACCAGCAACGGCGCCGGGCGCCGCACCGGCCAGCACCGATGCCGCACGCGATGCACTGGCCAAAAAAGAAGGCGAAGGCGACCAGAGCGCACTGCTGCAGCAGACCCTGACGGCGGTCGACAAACAGTACTCGCTGATCCGCCGCAAGCAGATCGCCGTGACCTATGACCTGACCTATTCCTACGTCGGCGAAGAACGCATCGTCACCGATCTGGCCAATGGCAGCACCACTCTGTTCAACATCGAGAACACCAGCTCGCACAGCGTCACCAACACTTTCTCGGTCGACTACGGCCTGCTCGACAACCTGACCGGCAACGTCACCATGCCGCTGATTTCGCGCTACTCGGACAACAACCTGTCCAACGGCGCCTCGAATTCGCTGGGCGACCTGTCGCTGGGCGCGCGCTGGCAACCGTTCGAAGCCAAGCGCGACCGCCCCGGCCTGACCATGACCAGCAATGTGCGCCTGCCCACGGGCCGCAGCCCGTTCAAGATCATCGCCGGTAGCGGCGAAGCCACGGGCAGCGGCGTGGCCGCCGTTACCGGTGGCGTCAGCGTCAACCGCATCGTCGATCCGGTCGCTCTGTTCGGCTCGCTGAACTTCACCCTCAGCGCACCGGCCAAGAACCTGTGGCAGGTCAACGGCACGCGTATCCTGACCCGGGTACAGCCGGGCAAAACGCTGGGCTTCGGCATGGGCTTTGCCTACGCACTGTCGTATGGCATTTCCACCACACTGTCGTTCCAGCAGGCCATTTCAGCCGGTTCCAAACTGCGCTTTGCCGACGGCCTCGAAGCCAAGACCCATATGCAGACTTCCAGCATACTCAACATGGGTCTGGGCTACCGCATCTCGCCCAAGACCACCATCAATCTGTCGGTGGGCATAGGCCTGACGCCGGATTCGCCGAACATGACGGTGGGCATGAACATGCCGCTCAACTTCTGAGCCTGACCGGATCGCGCCGCCATGTTGCCGCACCTCGCCAGCCCGCAGACCAGCATCCCACGCAGCGCATGGGCCTCTGCACGGGCTCACGCACGTCTGCGTCCGGCCGCACTCGCCGTGGCGGGTGCGCTGGCCGCCATCTGCGGTGCCCTGTGGCCACAAGCCACCCAGGCAGCGCTGACGGAAAACCTCACCACCAGCGTGGTCGCCATGTCGCTGGGGAATGCCGTCACGGCCGATCCGCCCGGCATTGCGTCTATCCACTTCAATCCGGCCGGACTGGCAAGGCTGACGGGCGATAGCGAAAGCATCCACAATTTCGTCGCCTCGATCCGCACCTCGGCCGCGTTTACGCCGGGGCCGAATTTCGATATCGGCGGCTGGCGCGACGATCCGCTGTCGAATACCCGCACCGGTCCGGTACGCCAGATCATGTTCGTGCCCGGCTACGGCGTGCCGGGCTGGCGCCTGCCTGCGGTGGCCGTGCCCGGTGTCGGCATGGCCTGGAACAAGGCCGGTTCGCCCTGGACCTTTGCCACCGACAGCTATATGTCGCAGGCCATGAGTCTGGACCGCACCACCGACCCGAATGATCCGGGCCAGTACCAGGGCCGGCAGGAACAGATACAGCGGCTGGTCTATCTGTCGCCCTCGGTAGGCTATAAATATTCCGACACGCTGCGCTTCGGCGTCTCCGTGCCGATCGCCCACGCTGCTTTCGTGGTCGACACCAATATGCGTTTCCCCAATGAGCTGCTGGGTGTATTCGGCCAGCTGCAAAAAGGCTGGTGCCCTGAAGATGGCGGCAACATTATCGACGTGCTGGGCTTCGGCGTATGCGGCGGCGGCAAGGACGGCATGGTCAGCCCGTTCAAGAAGGCTGCCAATATGCGCCTCGAAATGACGGCACCGTTCGACCCCACCATCAATCTGGGCGTGCTGTGGGAACCCAATCCCCGCTTCGCGCTCGGCGTGGTGTATCAGGGCGGCTCGAAAACCCACTACACGGGCTACTACCAGTTCGACACCGAACCCATGCTGCGCAATTTCGTGCGCGGCATGAACGCCAGCCTGCTCGGGCCGATTGCCGGTGCCACGCTGGGCTTCCCCAGCTCGATACCGGCTACCCAGAAGGGCAATATGAGCGCCATCATTCCCTTCCCTTCGCACCTGCAGGTCGGCATCAAGCTGCGCCCCATCCATCTGGTGCAGCTCAACGTCGATGCCAGTTATGCACGCTGGAGCGAGTGGGATGCACTGCGCTTCCAGTTCGACCAGAGCATCAAGCTGCTGGAAGTGGCGCGCCTGTACGGCATACCCGATTCGGGCAAGCTGGTGATTCCGCGCGGCTACCGCAGTCTGGTGAATTTCGCTTACGGCGTGCAGCTCTTCCCCATGGACCGCCTGACCCTGCGCTTCGGCTTCGAGCCGCGCAAAACTTCTGTGCCCAACGACAAAATCGACTTGCTGGCACCGCTGCCCAACACCAAGCTGCTCAGCGCTGGCCTGAATTTCAAGGTCAGCAAGAATCTGGACATCAGTGTCACGGGCTCGTATATGAAAGGCCGCTACAACGTGCCTGCCAATACGGACTGCAATCTCAACTGCAGCAACTTCCTGAACATTATCTATAACCCCTATGCCGGACAGAACGTCAACGGCGATATCCACGTGCGCTATGTCGGATTTGAAATCAACAAGCGTTTCTGATTGAAGAAGGAGCAAACTATGAGCACACCCATCCTCACCCGCAGCCTGCTGGCACTGGCGCTGAGCGCCGCCTGCGCCGGCGCCTATGCCGCCACGGCAGCACCGGCCGCAGCGTCCAAGCAAGCACTGGTCGAACAGGTGCTGAAGCTGTGGAACCCGGATACCATCGGCCAGTCCATGCTGCAGATACCCGTTGCCGACGCCGTACAACAGGCCCGCGCCATGCTGCAGGGCCGTGCCGTGCCGGAAAAACGCGATGCCGCCATGGTCGACATCGTCAATGAAGCCAAAGCCTTCATGGCCGAAGCCACACCGATTACCAAGGCCAGTGCCGACAAACTGATCCAGACCAAGATTGCCCCACTGATGGCGGAACGCTTCAGCGAAGAAGAACTGCGCCAGCTGATCGCAATCCTGGAATCGCCCGTGAAAAAGAAATTCGAGACCATGCTGCCGGAAATGCAGAAGACGCTCGGTGAAGGTGTGGCGGCCGATACGCGCGCCGTGATCGATCCTAAACTGCAGGGCCTGAAAGAGAAAATCGGCCTGCGTCTGCGTGCTGCGGTAACGCCATGAGTTACTCGTCCGCCCTGCATCTGGTGCGTGGCGTCAAATCGCGTCTGGCCAGTTCCGGCGTAGCGGCAGAGGCACTGTTTACCGAAGCCGGCCTGAGCGAAGGCGAAGGTCTGGCCTGCGATGCACTGACGCTGTCCGACAAATTAAGCCACCTGTGGGAACTGGTAGTAGCGCAATCGGGCGATCCCCTGATCGGCCTGAAGATCTCCTCACCGCACCGGCTAGGCTGGCTCGGTGTGATGGGCCACATCATGCTGGTCTCGCCCACGGTACAGAGTTCGATCGAACGCTGCCATGGCAATACCCGGGTCGGTCTGGTGCTGCCCGGCGCCCAGCGCGTGGTGCCGCAACAACGCTACGACTTCGTCTGGTGCGTGCTGCTACGTTCGCTGCGCTGCGCCGCCGGCCGCGATGATATCGCCCCCGTGGTGGTGGAATACACCTTCCCCGAACCGGCTAATGCCCATGTCTATCAGGAGACCTTCGGCTGCCCCGTCAAGTTCAATATGCCGCAGAACGTGATGGAGTTTTCCGATACCGATCTGGTGATGGCGCTGCCGGCCAATCCGCCACTGGCAGCCGGCAGCGGCGCGCCCGTGCTGGCATCGCTGGCCAAGGCCGAGCCGCCCACCTTCAGCGCCAAGGTACAGGCCCTGCTGGCCAGCCTGCTGCCCAAAGGCCCGCCCCATCGCGATGATGTGGCGGCCCAGCTGATGATGAGCGAGCGCACCTTGCAGCGCCGGCTGGCCGAAGAAGGCACCAGCTTCACAAATCTGGTGGACGATACGCGACGCGAACTGGCGCGCCAGTCACTCAGTTGCGGGGAGTTGTCCTTAAAGATGCTAAGCTTCCAGCTCGGCTTCTCGGAACCGAGTGCGTTCTACCGCGCCTGCAAGCGCTGGTTCGGTATGGCGCCTTCGGACATTGTGCATCTGGCGCACCAGTCGGGGCCGGAGCCGGAATCGCTGCAAGCTAACTTGCCACGCAAGTCGGCATAAAAACAACATCAGGAGAAGAGCGATGGGATGGTTGTCGAACACACAAAATAAATCGATGCTGGGTCAGCTGCTGGTTAAACAGAAGCTGATTACGGAAGAACAGCTGGCGCATGCAATTGAAACCCAGCGCAAAACGGGCCAGCGCCTCGGTGATATTTTTGCCGAGCTTAACCTCATCACCCAGCAGCACATCGAAGACGCTCTGCGCAAGCAGCGCCGTCTGCGTATGGCCGCCGCCATCGCCACTTCGCTACTGGCGCCGCTGGAAGGCTATGCGGCGCAAGCCCTGCCCTCGCTGGCAGTCGGCACACCCGTCATGCTGAGCAAGGACCAGCGCGGCATGCAGATCAACGAACGCCCCGGCCTGCAGGCCATGAGCGAGGAAGAACTGGGCGACACGTCGGCACAGGGCCTGAGCGACCAGCTGGTCAACGCCGTCAAAGACGCCAAGCATAACGGGCTGGAAGTGATAGGCGACATGGCCAAGATCGTCAATCCCGTGCTGGGTTTTCTGGAAGCCGATACTAGCATGAAGAACGTGGTCTACGATCCTAGCCGGGCCACTGCCACCATCAACAAGGATGGCTCGCTGACGCTGGCCATGCCATCGTCTATCGGTGAAATCAACTTCGATAACATCCGTGTCAAAGGTTCGGAAGGGCCTAGCTTCGGCAGCATCGCCATCCGCGGCATCGACCTGACGGGCACCACCATCACCGTCTCGTTCCACCACTAAGGCCGCCGCAACGCCGGCCGCAGAAACGACAACGGCGGACAGTCTCGCATACTGTCCGCCGTTGTTTTATGCCTGCTGCTACGGGCTCACTGCTTATTTCATTGCTTATTTCACTGCTTATTTCTTGTTACGCGGCTGGGCGAACGCATCGCCCGCTTTCCACTCCGGCAGCTTGGCGCCGTTGGCAATCACGCGGCCCAGATTGAGCGTGTACTGTGCCGCCTGCACCATGCCCGACAGATCCCAGCTGGCATCGTATTCATCCGTCACCTGATGGTAGCGCGGGCCGTAGGCTGCGGCCTTGGCTTTGGCGGCTGCCACGTCCTTGATGTAATCGCGGCCCGATTCGATCGAGAAGGCCGGCACGCCGTTCTTGGCGAAGTTGAAGTGGTCGCTACGGAAGTAGCCACCGGCCAGATCCGGCTCGGCATCGGCGATACGCATGCCCATGGCCTTGGCGGTGGTTTCGGCCAGCTTGCCCAGTTCCGTGCGTTCGCTGCCCTGGGTACCGATGTCGCGCGTGGCGCCGACAAAGTTCAGACTATCCAGATTCAGATTGGCCGCGGTTTTCGCCAGTGGCCACAGCGGTGCTGCAGCATACGCTGCGCTACCGAGCAGGCCCTGTTCTTCTGCCGCTACCCACAGGAACATCTGGCTGCGCTTGGCTGGCACGCGGATGGCTTCCTGTGCCATTGCCAGCAGCGCGGCCGAACCGGAAGCGTTATCCACCGCACCGTTGAAGATCACATCCTTACCGCCGGTAGCATCGCCCTGCTTGCCCAGATGGTCCCAGTGGGCGCTATAGATCACCACTTCGTCTTTCAGTTTCGGATCGGTGCCCGGCACCACGGCCGCCACGTTGAACTGCTCGACCTTGCGCACGGCCGCCTGCATGGTGCCGGTCAGCTTGGCGGCCAGCGGCACCGGTTTGAAGTCCTTGCGCTCGGCGGCAGCACGCAGCGCATCGAGATCCTGACCGGCGGCGGCGAACAGCGCCTTGGCCGTGGCTTCCGTCATCCAGCCTTGCAGCTGGGTGCCCAGCGTGCCGGCCGCCAGCTGGAAGCGCTCTACGCCGGACCAGCTGTTCTGGATCACGCTCCAGCCATACGAGGCGGAAGGCGTGGTGTGAATCAGCAGCACACCGGCTGCGCCCTGACGGCGCGCTTCTTCGAATTTATAGGTCCAGCGGCCATAGTAGGTCAGGCCTTTGCCGTTGAAGCGGTTAGGCTGTTCGGCCGTCGGCTGCGGGTCGTTGACCATTACCACCAGCGTTTTGCCCTTCAGGTCCACGCCCTTGAAATCGTTCCACTGCTCGTCCGGCGCAGTGATGCCGTAGCCGACGAATACCAGCTCGCTATCGAAGCTGTGGGTGGCCGTGGCATCACCCGGCGCAAACACCCAGTCGTCGCCGAAACGGGCAGGCAGCGCCTGGCCACCGGCCTGCAGCGCCAGCGTACTGGCGGCAGCGTCGGTCTTCACACCGGCAATCATCACGGACTGGCGGAAGCTGTCGCCATTGCCCGGTTTCAGGCCCAGTGCCTGCGACTGCGCTTCGAGGTAGGCCACCGTCAGGTCCGCACCGCGCTGGCCCGTGCCGCGGCCTTCCAGCACATCACTGGCCAGAAATGCCAGATGGGCGCGCAGCGGCGCTTCCTTGACGGCGGCGCCACCGTTGGCGCCAGCATGAACAGGGAATGCCAGCGCCAGGCTCATAGCCACGGCGGAAGCAAGATAGGAGGGGGTCATTTTTTGCATGATTTCCTGAGTTCTTAAGTGTAGTGGGCGGGCGTGTATTTTGCTGCGCAATTTTGCCGCGCGTACATTGTAGACCATCGCCGCGCTAAAATGGCGGCATGACAGACCGCCCATCCTACATCGGCCGCTTCGCGCCCTCGCCTACCGGCCCCCTGCATCTCGGCTCGCTGGTGGCCGCCATGGCCAGCTATCTGGACGCCCGCGCCCACCATGGCCAGTGGCTGCTGCGCATCGAAGACGTTGACGGCGACCGCAATGTAGAGGGCGCCGAACAGCACATCATCGCTTCGCTGCAGCGCTGCGGTATGCAGTGGGATGGCGAGATCACGCGCCAGACCGAACGCACAGCGCTGTACGAACAGGCCTTGCGCCAGCTCGGTGATCTGGTCTATCCCTGCGGCTGCTCGCGCAGGGAGATCGCCGATTCGCAGACCAGCCTGCGCGGCAAACAGGCGCAGAACCTGATCTATCCGGGCACCTGCCGCAACGGTCTGGCGGCAGGCAAGAGCGCGCGTGCGCTGCGCCTGAAAGTGCCGACCGAGCCGCACTGCATCGTCGCCTTCGACGACCGCTGGGCCGGCCATCTGAGCCAGGACCTGACGGATGAAGTGGGCGACTTCATCATCCGCCGTGCCGATGGTTACTGGGCCTATCAGCTCGCAGTGGTAGTGGACGACGGCGCGCAGGGCATTACCGACATTGTGCGCGGTGCCGACCTGCTCGACTCGACCCCGCGCCAGCTGTATCTGCAGCAGGTACTGGGCCTGCCGCAGCCGCGCTATCTGCATGTGCCGGTGGTGTGCAATGCGCAGGGCGACAAATTATCCAAGCAGACCGGCGCTACTGCCTTCGATCAGGGCCTGCCGGCCGAACAGCTGCTGCAGCATGCGCTGCTGCCGGCCGCGCGCTTCCTCGGCCTCGATCTGCGTGCCGGCAGCATAGACGAGTTCTGGCAAGTCGCCATTCCCGCATGGGCGGCGCTGATCCGGCTGTAAGCTGCGCTACACTGTCGCCATGGAAGTCGAACTCAAACTCCTGCTTGCGCCGGAACACAATCAGCAACTACGCCAGCACCCCTTGCTGGCGGGGCTGGCTACGCGCACCCAGCCACTGCTGGCGCACTACTTCGATACGCCCGATTTGCATCTGCTGCGCCACGGCGCCGGTCTGCGCGTACGCAAGGAAGATGGCGTCTGGATGCAGACCATGAAGGCCGGCGGCAGCGTGCAGAACGGACTACACCAGCGCAATGAATGGGAAGGCCCCGTCAGCCGTCCATGGCCGCAACTGGGCAAGCTGCGCAAGCTGATCGGCGACGATGCGCACTGGCGGGACGTGCTGGCGGCGCCGCACTTCAAGCAGCGGCTGGAAGCCCTGTTCGCCGTCGTGGTCGAGCGTGAAATCTGGCAGCTCGACTATGCGGGCAGCCAGATCGAACTGGTGCTCGATTGCGGCCACATCGAACGCCATGGCCAGCAACTGCCGCTCAATGAAATCGAACTGGAACTCAGGCAGGGCAAGCCGGAACACCTGTTCGCACTGGCCCTGCAACTGCTGGAACGCTTGCCGCTACAGCTCAGCAACGTCAACAAGGCCCAGCGCGGCTATAGCCTGTGCCGCCAGACGGGCACACAGGCCCACCATGCCCGCGCACTGGCGTTGCCGGCCGATGCCACGCTCGATGCAGCGCGCCACGCCATCCTGTTCAACTGCCTGCAGCAGGTGCAGGACAACGAGCAGGCCGTGATCCACAGCGATCACGCAGAAGCGCTGCACCAGATGCGCGTCGGTGTGCGCCGCTTGCGCTCGGCGCTCAAGCTATTCCGTAGCGTCGCACCCTGCCCGCCCCAGCTGAAGGAGGACTGGCGCTGGCTGGCACAGGTACTGGGCAAGGCGCGCGACTGGGAAGTGCTGGGCAGCGCCACGCTGGCGCGCGTACAGGCCAGCCCCGGCGGCCCGGCTGGCCTGCACGATCTGCCGGCGCTGGTACAGCAGCAGGTGGCCGCACATAGGCAGCAGGCTGCGCAGGCTTTGCGCTCGCCACGCTATACGCGGCTGCTGCTGCAGATGGGACACTGGCTGCTCGCCGGCGCCGCCAGTAGCAGCGCCGCAGCCATGCAGGCCGACGGCACGCGTATCGACGCCGCACAAGGTGAGGCCACGCACGGCACTGGTGAAGAAGCCGGCACCAGCGCAGCCGAGTTCTCGCGCCACACCATGCAGCGCCTGCGCAAGACGCTGCTGAAACGGGCCAGAGGCATGAACGACACGGATGCGGCCAGCATTCACCGCACCCGCATCGCGGCCAAGCAGTCGCGCTACACGCTGGAATTCTTCCATACGCTGTATCGCGGCAAAGCCCTGCGCAAATATCTGGCCACACTGGAAGCCACACAGGAAGCACTGGGCCAGCACAACGATCTGGTGGTGGCGGACCGCCTGCTGCAGCAATTGGGTTCAGAGCATCCGGCGGCAACGCCAGCGGCACGCCACATCGCTTTTGCGCGCGGCTATTTGCGCGCCCTGCAGGAGCAACAGCCAACCGACCTGCAAGCCGTGCAGGCAGGCCTGCGCGAGCTGCCGCGCTTTTAGTTGCTGCCAGTTTGCGACTAACTAGCGCCCAGCAGTATCGGGTACAGCGAGGCCACCAGCGCCAGCGCCATCACCAGGTTGAAGATGCGTACCGAGCGCGCATCCTGCAGCACCTGCCGCATGGCCACGCCGAACGACGCCCACGCACCCACGCAGAAGATGCCGATCAGACCAAACACGCCGGCCAGCATGGCCACATCGAGCACCTTGAAACCGGCCGGCAGATAGGTGGTCAGCGCACCGATCGCCATCACCCACGCTTTCGGATTGACCCACTGGAAGGCAGCAGCGGCAAAGAAGCTCATAGGTTTGCTGGTGCTGGCCTCGCCCGCGCTCATGGGCGCAGCATGGGCCAGCTTCCACGCCAGCCATAGCAGATAGGCAGCGCCCGTATATTTGAGTACCACCTGCAGCATGGGCACTTGCTGGAATACCGTGTGCAGGCCCACGCCGGTAGCGAAAATCATGAAGGTGAAACCGCTGCAGATGCCGAACAGATGGGGCAGCGAACGGCGAAAGCCGTAGTTCAGTCCCGAAGCCAGAATCATGGTGTTATTCGGGCCGGGTGTGATGGAACTGATGGCAGCAAACGTGCACAGAGGCAGGAATAATTCGATGGACATGATGTGATCCGGTAGTGTCAGGGAGTTTTTATTGTAGGGAGGATTAGCGGATCTGTACCAGTACACTTGCTCAAACACTTGGCAGAGGTGTACTGGCCGTTTGGCCGACACAAAACCACCACACCGTTGTCCGTATCAGCTGGCCGCTGCCACGCGCTTGCGCTGGCGCCCCAGCAGCTTGTAGTAGCCTTCCAGCTCGCGCCGCACCAGTTCCTGCCCGTGTTCGATCACAAAGTCCTGAAACGCTGCCGCCACTTTCGGGATGGGCTGGTCCGTCAGGTGCATGATGTGCCAGTCCGCTTCCACCGGCTGGGCCGGGGTGGGCAGCACGGCCAGCAGGCCCGCCTCGAATTCCAACCCGCAGGCGTGCACGGACAAAAAGCCCACGCCCAGCCCCGCCGCCACCATACGCTTGATCGCCTCGTTACTCGATACTTCCGAGCCGAATTCCAGCGGGTGGCCCGCTTCGCGCAGCAGGCGCTCCACGGCCGTGCGCGTACCCGAACCCCGTTCGCGCACCAGCAGGTTGGCGCCCAGCACATCGTTGAGCGTGAGCTTTTTCTTCTTCATCAAAGGGTGGTTCGGGCTGGCCACAAAGGCCATCGGGTGGCGCGCAAACCTGGCGGCATTGGTACGCAGTTCGCGCGGCGGCGTACCCATGATGGCCAGTTCGATTTCATGGCGCGCCAGCATCTGCACGATCTCGGCACGATTTCCCACCTGCAACTTCAAGCGCACATCGGGGCGCTCCAGCGTGAACGGTACCAGCATGGGCGGCAGCAAATGCTCTGCAGTGGTCACGGCGCCTATGCGCAAGGTACCACTGGTCACACCCTGCAGCGCAGCCAGTTCGTCGCCCGCCTGCTCCCACAGGCGCAATATGCGTTCCGAGAACGCCACCATCACCTCACCAGCGGCCGTCAGCTGGATATTGCGCCCCACCTTGCGCGTCAACGCCATGCCCGCGTTCTCTTCCAGTGTGCGGATTTGCAACGAAATCGCTGGCTGCGTCACATGTAATGCGTCCGCCGCACGCGCCACACTTTCGTGCCGCGCTACCAGTACCAGCGCCTGTAACTGGCGAAAACTCGCAGGATACATAAGCTATTCCTTATTGATTATAGAAAAACTCTAATTTTTCTTTGCTTCATTCTACCTCTATATTCAAACCATCCACTGCCTACTAATTCTTCTGCGAGCCCACCATGAGCATAGACGTGATATTCCTCGGTCTGGACGGCGTACTGTTCGACACCGAAGCGCTGCACCTCGCCGCCTGCAACGCGGCCTTTGAGAACGCCGGTCTGTCGGTACGCTGGTCGCTGCCGGCGCTGCGTGCCGCTGCCGCCACCCACGGCTATGCGCGCGCCATCGGTGCCGCCATCAATGGTGAAGTATTCGCCCGCGACAAGGACAAGGTCGCCGCGCTGTATGCCGACAAGCACCGCCACTTCCATCAGGCCATCACGGCGCAGCCGCAGAAAGCCCTGCAGGCCGCCATGGTGCTGATCGACGACGCCATCAGCGCGGGCGGCAAAATCTGCATCGTGACCGACCTGCCGGCCCACTCCACTTCGGCCCTGCTGACCGGCTGCTTCGGCGCCGACGTCAACAGCCTGTTCACCGTGGTCTCGGGCGGCGCGTCGTTCGAAGGCCCGGCCGGCACCGGCCCGTATGCCCACGCACTGGCAGCCATCGGCATAGCGCCACAGGATGCCATCGCCATCGATACCGCTGTACCTGCCCTGCAGGCAGCCAAAGAACTGGGTCTGTGGACCATCAGCGTGGCACCGTATGGCAACGAAGTGGTGCGTCCGCCGCAGTTCATCACCTTCGATGCACTGAGCGAACTGCAGGCCAGCCCCTACACGCCGGACCAGCAGGCGTTGCAGGAACTGGCAGCATAAGCCGCTAGCGGAGCGCACCGCTCCGGCCTCCGGCGTCGCCCCTGCGGCGACGCGGGGATAAGCTCGCCCCGACGCTGCGCCAGCATGGCAGCAACACCGTATAATGCAAAGCCACCATTACCGTGCGAGCCCTGACATGACACCAGCCTCGATCCAGCTACTGGCGCAATACAACGCCGGCATGAACCAGCAGATGTACACGGCGGCAGCACAGCTGCCCCATGCGGAACTGGTGGCCGACCGCAAAGCCTTCTTCGGCTCCATCCTCGGCACCATGAACCACCTGCTGGTGGGCGACAGCATCTGGCTGCGCCGCTTCGCCGGCCATCCGGCTGCCTACAGCACCCTGGCCCACCTGCTGGATCAGCCGCCCGTGAGCGGCCTGACGCAAAGCTTCGGCGACGACCTGCCTGCCCTGCTGGCGCACCGCCGCCGTCTGGACGCGCTGATTCTCGACTGGTCGCAGCAGGTCACAGCCGAACATCTGGCCCAGGCCTTCGCCTACCGCAACATCAAGAACGAAGCCTTCTGCAAACACTTCGGCAGCCTGGTGCTGCACTTCTTCAACCACCAGACCCACCATCGCGGCCAGATCAGCACCCTGCTGTTCCAGGCTGGCGTCGACGTGGGTGTGACCGACCTGCCGGCATGGATACCCATGATGGCGGAAGGCAGTAGCCAGGCATGAAGCTCGCCGTCTACAGCGCCCAGCCCTACGACCGCCGCTTCCTCGACGAAGCACGGCAGAATTTTGCCGGTGGTGGTGTCGATGCCGTGTATTTCTCCGACGCGCTGACGCTGGACACCGTCCCGCTGGCGCAGGGCTGCACTGCCGTCTGCGTGTTCGTCAACGACCAGCTCGATGCTCAGGTACTGGCGGCGCTGCATGCCAGCGGCGTGCGCGCCGTGCTGCTGCGCTGCGCAGGCTTCAACAATGTCGATCTGCAGGCCGGCCATGCACTGGGCCTGTTCATGGCACGTGTGCCCGCCTATGCACCGGAAGCCGTGGCCGAACATGCGCTGGCCATGGTGATGACGTTGAACCGTCACACCCACCGCGCCTATGCACGCGTACGCGAAGGGAATTTCTCGCTCGACGGCCTGCTCGGCATGACGCTGCACGGCAAGACGGTAGGCATCGTCGGCGCCGGCCAGATCGGCGCCGCTGCGGCCCGCATCTTCCATGGCATGGGCTGTCAGGTGCTGATCAGCGACCCCATGCCGCTGCCCCATCTGGCCGCCGTAGCGCACCATGTGGAACTGGCCGAACTGCTGGCCAGCGCCGACATCGTTTCGCTGCACTGCCCGCTGATGGACAGCACACGCCATATGATCAACGCTGACAGTCTGGCCCGCATGAAAACGGGGGCCATGCTGGTCAACACCTCGCGCGGTGGCCTGATCGACACCGCCGCCGTGATCGAAGCACTCAAATCGCGCCAGCTCGGCGCGCTGGCCATCGATGTCTACGAACAGGAGGCCAGCCTGTTCTTCCACGACCATTCGAGCGACATCATCGCCGACGACGTCTTCCAGCGCCTGCTGACCTTCCCCAACGTACTCGTTACGGGACATCAGGGCTTCTTCACCATCGAAGCCATGCGCGAAATCGCCAGCGTCACGTTCGACAATCTGGCCTGCTACATCCAGCACCGTCCCTGCCCCAACCTGCTACCCGCAGGTATTGCGGCGACCTCCCCGGCCCCTACCCCGGCGGCCAGCCTTATTGCAACGTCCGCACCATCTGCGTATACCGAAGCGGCATCGATCGCGCCGAAAAAGTAATCGCAAGCCAGCGGCAATGCCGCTAACATCGTCCGTCGCGGGATTGCTGCCAGTGCGTTATACTGCACTGCAGCAATCCGCGTTTTAACAGCTTCGTACTCGCCGGGGAAGGCCATGTCTCTCGCTTACCGTAGTAACGCCGATTTCGCCAGTCTGAATCACGCCATGCGGGTGCCGCTATCGGCGGAAATCCACTCACGCCCTTTCCTGCATCTACAGGCGCCGGAAAGCCTGACCCATTTCGCCCTGTACGTAAAGCAGGAGCAGCCTTCGCAGAAGCAGCATCGCGGCAGCCAGCACGCCATCCTGCAGCAGCTATGCATGCACTACGGCGTGGCCGTGCCGCATGCGCAGGCGCGCTACTTCTTCCACGATTTCGGCCAGTTCCGCCTGAAGTGGGAATGCCACACCGAATTTGCCACCTACACTTTCGTCGAACAGGGCCAGCCTGATACGCCTTGCGATCTGGCCGTGCAGCACACACCGCTGCAGCAGGTGCCGCAGGAATGGCTGGCCAGCCTGCACGGCAAGATCATCGTGGCGGCCCATGTGCTGCTGTGTAAAGGCCGCGCCGATGACGATGCCAGCACGAGCGCCATCCGTTCGCTGTTTCAGGGCAAGTCTCTGGTGTGCAGCAATGTGGGCAGCGGCGCCGAAGTCTGGACCGACTTCCTGATCCAGCCCGATGGCTTCAGCCGCTTCGTGGTGCGCGACCTGCAGCTGCGCGAATATCAGGCCGGCCGTCTGGTCGGCCGTCTGCTGGAAATCGAAACCTACCGCATGATGGCGCTACTGGGCCTGCCGCAGGCAGAAGCCACCCAGCCGGAACTGAACAGCATCGAGAACGAACTGGCCGAGCTGACTGCCCTGCTGGTACAGAGCGACCAGACCGACGCGCCGCCGCAGGCCATGCCGGAAGATCAGGGCCTGCTGCACCACATCACCAGCCTGGCAGCGCGGCTGGAAAAAATCTCGGTGAATAACAGTTACCGCTTCGCTGCATCGCAAGCGTATTTCAGTCTGGTGCAGGCGCGCATACAGGAGCTGCGCGAAGTGCGCATCGAAGGCATGCCCACGCTGGCCGAATTCATGGGACGGCGGCTGGCACCGGCCATGCACACCTGCACCTCGGTGGCGCGGCGGCAGGAAACGCTGGCCCAGCGTATCGCCCGCAGCAACGACCTGCTGCGCACCCGCGTCGGCATCGAACAGGAACGCCAGAACCGCAAGATACTGCAATCGCTCGATACCCGCGCGGCCCAGCAGCTGCGCCTGCAGCAGGCGGTGGAAGGCCTGTCGGCCGTGGCGATTTCCTATTACACGCTGGGGCTGATCGGCTACGCAGGCAAGGCCATGAAGGCCGCCAACCTGCCCATCAATCCGGATGTCCTGACCGGTATCGCCGTGCCGCTGGTGATCACCGGCGTATGGCTAGGCTTGCGCCGCCTGCACAACCGGCTCACTGGCCACAGCACTAGGAGTTCGGCTGTAGCGGCGCCGCAGGGTCACTAGCAACGGGATTAGCCGCCACCGGCGGCAGGTCGAAGCGCTGCGCCAGAAAACCGGCGATGCGCTGCTGGGTACTTTCCAGATACGGAATATTCAGGTGATCGGAATCAGGCACGATTTCGTCCGCATGCAGCTGGCCCAGTTTTTCCACCAGCAGATCGGTGTGGCTATGCGGGACCACATCATCCTGTTCGGCGCGCAGCACATAGGTGGGCGCCTTCAGGTGATGCGCATATTTGACCGACTCGAAGCGGTGGCGCAGCACATACTCCACCGGTATGGCCTTGAACTTGCGCTTGGCAATGGCGAGGATGGAATCGTAAGGCGTAATCAGCACGATGGCATGGGCATTGCGCTCCATCGCCACCTGCACGGCCACGCCGGAACCGAGGCTGCGTCCTACCACGGCGATGCGTTTCGGGTCGACATGATGGCGCTCGGCCAGCCAGTCGTACAGCATGCGACCATCATCGACGAAATGGGTTTCGGCCGGATCGCCGTGCGAATCACCGTAGCCGCGATAGTTCATGGCCAGCACCGCCATGCCGGGGAACAGCTTGCCCGCATCGCGCGCCACCCACGACACTTCTTCCGAGCGGCCGCCGAAATAGATCACGGCCGGATGGGGGCCATGGATGGGAGGCGTCATCAGCCAGCCGGACAGGCGCGTGCCATCCTTGGCGCGGATCACCACAGGACGGGTGCGGTGCCCGCTGCTGTAAGGGCGCAGCACTTCGCGCTTGCTGCCCAGAGGGTTGAACAGCAGGCGTTTCTGGCTGGCTGCCACGGCAGCCGTCAGCCCCACCCACAGCACGCTGGCGATACCGGCCAGCCCTGCGACTTTTTTCGTATGTTTCATGTAACAGCTAGCTTCCTGAGGACGACTGTTGCAGCAGATGAGGCAGTGTAGCCGTTTTCACAAGTGCCACCACCATGCCGGTATAATATGCGGTCTTTTTTCCGCCCCTGTCCGAGTATGAAACCTGCTGTCGTACTGCTGCATAGTTCCATGAGTACCAAAGCCCAATGGGGCGAGCTGGTGTCGCAATTAAGCGACGGCTACCGCTGCATCGCCGTCGATCTGCTGGGCTACGGCAGCGCGCCGTTTCCGGCCCAGCTAGGCCCAGAATACCGCCACACGCTGGCGCACGAGATCGACGCCGTCAATGCGGCCGTTGCGGCCCATCTGCAACCGGGCGAAGCTTTCCACCTGATCGGCCACTCGTATGGCGGCGCTTCGGCCCTGCACATGGCGCGTCGCATGCCGGAACGCGTGCTGTCGCTGACGGTGTACGAGCCGGTGGCCTTCCACCTGCTGCCCGAGCAGCATCCGGCGCGCGCGGAAATCGTCGCCGTAGTAGAGCGCATCAAGGCCTGCGCCGAAGCACAGGACGCCACCCGCATCTTCATCGATTACTGGAACCGCACCGGTTCCTTCGATGCCGCACCGGCTGCCGCACAGGCCAAAATGGCCGGCATGATCGCCAAAGTGAAGCGCGACTTCGAAGCCCTGCTGGGCGAACCGGCCACGCTGGAAGATCTGGCCGCGCTGACCATGCCGGCACTGGTGATGTCGGGCCTGAGCAGCCCTGCCTCCACCCGCCTGCTGGCGGAACAGCTGGCGCAAGCCCTGCCTAACGCCACCGCACTGCAGACGCGCGGCGGCCACATGGGGCCTATCACCCATGCGGCAGTGGTCAATCCCGCCATCATCAGCTTCCTCAGCGACGCCGAAATCACGGCCGGCTAAGCGCGCGGCTGGCCGGCCATTATTGCCGCTAGCGCCGCCAGCCAGCCATGCTGCTTCATACTGCTTCCATTCCTTCATCCGCCAGCTTCAGGCTCATGCTGGTAAAGGCCAGACTGAGCCCGTCGATGCGGAACATATCGTGTAATTCACCTGTCATGACGAAGCCGCAGCGCTGATACAGCTGTATCGCGGGCAGGTTCACCGACAGCACCTGCAGATCTATCCATTCAAGCCCCGCCTCGCTACGGGCCCACTGGCGCGCATGGTTGATCAGGAGCTGCCCCAGCCCCATCCGGCGGGCTTTCCGGTCAACGCCCATACCGAGCAGGCAGCGATGGGCAGCAGGCGGCTCGGGGCGGGCGCGCAGATCGATATGCCCCAGCGGCCTTCCATCGGCCGCCTGCGCCACCCACAGGCGGCGCCAGCCCGGCGCTCCCAGCGGCAGTTCCAGCCCTTGCCGGAACGCCTGCGCCAGTTCCGCCGGAATGCGCGACTGGCTGCGTGACATAGGCTGGAAATACGGCTGGCCGCTGGCGCCGTTGTCGCTCAGATGGTCATTCAGGTAGCGCAGAAAATCATCGAATTCCTGCGCACCGACCGGCCGGATGCGCAGACCATCCAGCAGCACAGAGTTACCCATGGCTAGGCCACACCGTTGCGGCAATGGCGCGCAAAGCCGTCACCGGAGCGCTGCGCCAGCCGTTCCAGATAGGCCGCAACGGCCGGATAGTCGGGCCGCTCCATCGGCGTACTGTTCCAGCGATTGGCCGACAGGCCCAGCACCACATCGGCCAGCGTGAACTGCGCGCCTGTCACGTACATGCCGGTACGCTGCAGCTGGCGCTCGAGTATGCCCATGTGGCGGTTCCAGCTGGCGATGCTGGCGGCAATTGCCACCGCATCCGTATGCTGTGCGCTCTGGCGCACCAGCGCCATGAAGGCGTAGCGCCACGAATTATTCAGCTCGCCCGCCTGCCAGTCCATCCACTGCTCCACCAGCGCGTGTGCCGCAGGCTCCTGCGGCAGCAGATCGCTGCGGCCATGCTTGCTGGCCAGATAGCGGCAGATGGTGTTCGACTCCCACAGCGTAGTGGGTCCGTCGACAATCACCGGCACCATGGCATTCGGATTCAGCGCCAGAAATTCCGGTGTGTCGGTCGCACGAAAACCCGCACCCCAGTCTTCCTGCTCGTAGGCCAGCCCCAGCTCGGCACAGGTCCACAGCACCTTGCGCACGTTGATAGAACTCGTCTTACCCAGTATCTTCAGCATCGCCTATCCCGTTCAAAGTTAAAACAACTCCGCATGCCCGTTCATGCCAGACCTCAGTGCGACTGCAGTGTGCGCAACTGCTCCAGTTGCGTCTGCGCTTCGTCACTCAGCTTCTCGCTCAGCCGCGCCAGGCGCAGCACATCCTTATTAGGCCCGGTGCAGGTCAGCATCGGTGCCGCAGCATCATAGCTACACACGAAGACCATGCCGGGCGCCTCCTGCAACTGCGTCTTCTGCGGCATCAGCACCTGCAGCCTCAGGCCACCCTTATCCAGTTCCGCCTGCACGGGAAAACCGATGATGGCGCGTGGCGCCGGCCCGCTCGTCGCTGGTGCGCTGCCTGCCGGAACAGGAGCCGAACTGGAAGCGGCCAGCACACCCAAACCGTCAGGCGCCAGATACAACTGCGCCTGCGATGCTGTACCGGCAAACAGCGACTCATTGGTGCCCCAGCTGCCCGCCAGATGGGCTGGCAATTTTGGCGCTGGCTGGCCGATCAGGGTGCTGTCGCGGTCGTGATAGAACTCCACATCGTCCGCCGCGCATACAGACGGCAGCAGGAATGCCTGCAGCATCCCCAGCGCAAAGGCACACGCTGCCCAGCGACCTGATTTCATCATCGAAAACCTTTATGTCTGTCGGCCCGCCTGCCGGCGGGCCTGTGCATCACAGCAGCTGTATCTGTGCCGGATCGGAAACCCGCAAATGGGTCTGGTAATAGAACTTGTCGCTACGCCGTCCCGCATCGTCGAAGAACCAGATCGTGACGCGGCGTACCGGCCCTTTCACCAGTATGTGCTTGCCGCGCGCATAGGCGGCCAGCTGGCCACCGAACTTGGCTTCCACCCGGGCCAGTGCTTCCGGCGTAATCTCCAGCGACACATTGCGCTGGTCACGGTAATCCTTTTCCGAGTTCAGGTAGGTGAAGCCATTCTGCGCACCGATGCCGCGCACCTGCAGATCGAGCGTGATATACACCGGCTGGGGCGCCACATCGGCCGCCATCATGATGGCCTGCTGCGGCGACAGCGCATCTTTCTGCACCGGCGCCTGCGTCGCGCAACCTGCCAGCAGCAGGCTCAGAAACAGGGCTTTTATCTTCAGCAAAATTTTCTCCAGAGTCAGTGGTATCGTGCACAACCCACAGCATAACCCAGTCTGCGCTTCATGCTAAAGTGGCAGGCTAGCCCGCTCACTATTTTTCACGCTCACGCAATCTGTCGCCATGATTATTGCACTCGAATCGCCCAACCAGCCCGACGTACGCCAGCTGATCGAAGACCTCGACGCCTATCAGGTGCCGCTCTATCCCGCCGAAAGCCACCACGGCGTGGACCTCTCCGTGCTGGAGCAGCCCAACGTACTATTTGCCGTGGCACGCAGCGATGATGGCGCGGCAGTGGCTTGCGGCGCCGTGGTGCTGGAAACAGAGTACGGCGAATTGAAGCGCATGTACACCCGTCCCGAGCAGCGCGGTCAGGGCATTGCGCGGCGTCTGCTGGACTTCCTCGAGGCGCAGGCGCAGCGACGCGGCTGCCGCGCCTTTGCACTGGAAACAGGCTATCTGCAGACCGACGCCATCAAACTCTACCAGCGCTGCGGCTATGCGCTGTGCGGTCCGTTCGGCGACTACCTCGATGATCCGAACAGCGTTTTCATGCGCAAAACCATATTATCGACTGCCATGTAAGAAATTCCGCTGCTGTGTGACTACCTTGTTATGAACAGCACAAACCACTACCCCCTCTACCAGCAGGCCGTGCAGGACTATGGCTCCGACCTAGCCCGCTTTACGGCGGGCTATGAGCGCGATCCGGCGCGGCGGCGCGAGCTGCTGCAGGAAGTCCATCTGGCGCTGTGGCAAAGCCTGGCCCAGTACAAGGCCGACTGCTCGCTGCGCACCTGGGTCTATCGCGTCGCCCATAACGTCGGCGTGAGCCATATCCAGCGCAGCCTGCGCAATGCCGAACGTCACAGCGTAACGCTGGATGAAATCGACAGCATGCCCAGCGAAGCCGCCGAAATCGCCCAGACCGAGCGCCGCCTCGATCTGCAGAAAGTCATGGCGCTGATACATAGGCTGGCGCCGCTGGACCGGCAAGTGATGCTGCTGTATCTGGAAGACATGGATGCGGCAGGCATCGCCGACATTACTGGCCTGTCGGCACGCAATGTCGCCACCAAAGTACACCGCATCAAAGCCATATTGGCCAACCAACTAGGCACGGAAAGGAAAACAGCATGAGCGACGATCCGCTGAAATCGCTGTGGCAAACCCAGGAAGTAGTTCCCGTCCAGTTCACGCAGCAGGAGCTGAGCAAGAAGTCCCGTACGCTGCACTGGCGCGTCAGCGCGCGCAACGCGCTCGAATATCTGGCCTGCCTGCTGGTCATCGCGGGCTTCTGGGGTTATCTGCGCGAGTTCCCTCAACCGCTGCTGCGCCTCGGTAGCGTACTGGTCATCCTCGGCACGCTGTACGTGGCATGGCAGATCCACCGCCGCGCATCGGACGCGCCGGCTTCGCCCGGCCTGCCGGGGCTGGTCTACCACCGCCAGCAACTGGAACGCCAGCGCGACGCCTTGCGCTCCGTCTGGGCCTGGTATATCGGCCCGCTGGTGCCCGGCATGGTGGTGTTCCGCTGGGGCGTGGAAACCCAGCTCGATGCCAGCGCACCATTTGCACGGGGGCTGGTTGCCAATCTGGCGATAGCAGCCGTGCTGGTGATCGTGGTGCTGATTAACCTGTACACCGCGAGCAGGCTGCAGCGCCAGATCGACCAACTCCCCAGTGCAGTAGGCGATTCGATTGCTTAACATATGCCTTTGCGCCGACGCTCAGGCACATAGATTCCCCTCAATGATCTAACTCAATCCGAAAATGGTGGCCTCAGCTAACCTTGCTTTTCAATTCTTAAAGTAGGCAAAGCACAGGTACGTAACGCCACATCATCATGCTAGGGGCAACGACAAGCGCAGGGGACAAAGTCGCGACGGCCAGTGCCAACGGCACCATCTCAGGTTGCATGGTTGCCGACGAGGACGACTTGATCATCTGCCCCATTTGTAGATAGGAGGGAAAGATGGTCTGTGTAGCCCCCCAAAAAAAATCAGCAAGTTTGGGAGAAAAAGCCATCGCCGTAGAGGATGAGTTTTGCGATTTCAATTATGACGATCTATCAAAACCAAACCCGTGTCAGAACAACATACCGCCAAACAAAAAAAGAATTCTGCACCTGACACTGGTCATATTGCTGGCGCCCTCCATCGCATCCCACGCTACCTCGCTACCCAAATCAGTGAGGGAAAGCTGTGTACTAGATCACACCACTTCACCCAATATTCACTTGCATCGTTTTGCAACCGAGATCTTCTATGAACAGGAAAACTATGCAGATGGCTACGACGCAAGCTACTATTTCTTCTATAGGGACAAGGAGATCGGCTACGCCCAAAAGGCACAAACCAATGCCTTGCTGTATTCAGGAAAGGTCTACCGGCTAGTCGATGCAATCTCCACCTCGTCTCCCCTGCAAATAGCCACCGAGTTCAGTCCAGCACTCGCCGCATGGAGCAAGATAACTACTGCTCAACAAAGCTATATCTGCGTGAGCTTCAATTTTGATGGCATTGGACATAGCGGTACATTCCAGAATTTTCGGGGAGCATTTTTGTTAGACCTTAACGCAAGCAAGTCCCACCTATACTATGCCGAGGGCGACATCCGCAGGACCGCCACAACAAAAAGAAAGACAAAATAACGCCAGACAATTCCCCTCCACGCCCGCCTGCCTATCCTATAGGTCAGATCAGCATTCCTTAGCTCGGGCAACTCGAAATATTGCGATACAAACCCAGCCAGAATTCCCCCGCTTCCCTCGGTATAATCCGCCCACGCGGACCAGTATTACCCCCGCTGGTCCCGGTGTCTACATAAAAGGAATCCTGTGAAACGCACGCTTATCAGCGCCGCCTGCTGCGCCCTACTCGCCTTCTCCGCTCCCGTGCTGCATGCCCAGCAAGCCAACGGCAGCACCGCCCTCGTCTCCGGCATCGACCCGAAGTCGCTGGACCAGAACATCCGCCCGCAGGATGATTTCTACGGTTACGTCAACGGCGTCTGGACCCGCAACACCGAGATCCCGGCCGACAAATCCACCTGGGGCACCTACATCGAACTGCGCGAGATTGCGCAGGGCCAGTTGCGCACCATGATGGAAGCGACGCTGAAAAACCCCGGCAAAGCGGGCAGCGAAAGCCACAAGATCGCTGATCTGTACAGCAGCTACATGAACACCAAGGCGCGTGATGCGGCCGCCTTCAAACCGCTGCATGCCGATCTGGCACGTGTGGCCAGCCTGAAGGACAAGAAAGATCTGCCGGCCCTGTTCGCCTACCTGCAGCTGCAAGGCATCCAGACGCCTATCGGCACTGGCGTAGCACCAGATGCGCAGGACCCCGAACACTACACCGTCAACGTCAGCCAGTCCGGTCTGGGCCTGCCGGACCGCGACTACTACCTGAAAGCCGACGACGCCAAACTGAGCAGCGTGCGCGAAAAATATCTGCAGCACGTAGCAACCCTGCTGGCCATGAGTGGCGACAAGGCCGCCGCCGAACATGCCGCACAGGTGCTCGATATCGAAACCCGTCTGGCGTCGGCTCAATGGACCCGCGTGCAGATGCGCGACCCCGTCAAATCCTACAACCGCGTGCAGTTCGACCAGTTCGGCGCACTGGCACCAGCGTTCGACTGGCAGGCCTACTTCAGCGCCATGGGTCTGGCCAGCAAAGCCAGTTCCGCCGTGGTGCGCCAGCCTAGCTACCTGACCGGCCTGTCCGAAACGATTAGCGCCGTGCCGCTAGCCGCGTGGAAAAGCTACTTCAACTGGCGCATCGTCGAGAGCTATGCGTCCTACCTGAACACCGACACCGTCAAGGAGCGCTTCGCCTTCGAAGGCACGGTGCTGCGCGGCGTGCCGCAAAGCGAACCGCTGTGGCAACTGGCGCTGCGCTACACTGATGGCGCCATGGGCGACGCCGTGGGCAAGCTGTACGTGAAGATGTTCCTGCCGCCTGAAACCAAGCCGCGCGTGATGGCCATGTTCGACAACTTCGTCGCCTCCTTCCGCGACGGTATCGAGCAGCTGGACTGGATGGGCCCTGAGACCAAGAAAGAAGCCCAGGCCAAGCTGGCCGCGCTGAAACCGAAGATCGCCTATCCGGAAAAATGGCGCGATTACAGCGCGCTGAAAACCCAGCCGCACGACCTGATCGCCAACGTGCGCGCCGTGCGTAGCTGGTCGCGCCAGCAGAACTTCGACAAGCTGGGCAAGGAAGTGGACCGCGACGAATGGTCGATGACGCCGCAAACCGTCAACGCCAGCTACAGCCCTGCGCTCAACTCGATCACCATTCCGGCCGCGATTCTGCAGCCGCCGTTCTTCAACGTGAAAGCGGAAGACGCCGTCAACTACGGCCTGCTGGGGATTACCTTCGGCCACGAAATCAGCCACGCCTTCGACGATTCGGGCAGCCAGTACGATGCCAAAGGCCGTCTGCGCAACTGGTGGACGCCGGAAGACCGCCGCGCCTTCAAGGAGCGCGCAGCAGGTCTGGTCAAGCAGTACGGTGCCTACAGCCCCGTACCGGGCTACTACATCAACGGCGAACTGACGCTGGGTGAAAACATCGGCGACAACTCCGGCCTGTCGATCACCTACAAAGCCTACCAGCGTTCGCTGGGCGGCAAGCCTTCGCCGGTGCTGGATGGTCTGACGGGCGAGCAGCGCCTGTACATCGGCTTCGCCACCAAGTGGCGCGCCAAGCTGCGTCCTGAGGCGGCCATCGCCCAGATCAAGAGCGATCCGCACTCGCCGGGCGAGTTCCGCGCCAAAGGCACGGTGATGAACCAGCCGGGCTTCTACGAAGCCTTCGGCATCAAACCGGGCGACCCTATGTATCTGCCGCCCGAGCAGCGCGTCATCATGTGGTAACCGAGGACTGACCAGGTGTGCCGCTGCTGTCTGCGGAACAGCGGCACATCTGCATTCCTATTACGAAGTACGCATTAGTTCAGCCCCAATATAGGCTCATCGAACGCTTTAGTAAGCGACGCTATAACGCCGGGCGAGCAAGCCCAGATTCCTGTCCAGCGTCCACAGTCGCGCCGACGGCGTCATCAGGGTTGATAGCAGCAGCATCAAATCAATCAGACCACAACCCAAGCCGAACAACGATTCTCGTTCGATAAAAGCGACACTCGCTTTCACCTCTATCCACTGACTCAAAGGCAATAGGTCAAGTGTCCGCATGGTCTGTACACGCGGCGATGGCGGTGTTCCCGATGCGATCTCCCCAATTATCATGGGGTGGATCAACACAAGGCCACGCGTCAGCAGGTCCGAGAGCGAAGTATTTTTATACCGAAAATGATCGATCCAGACAGAGGTATCGACTAGCACGCTCATTTAGCTATTGCATCTCGAAAGCGGGGAACTTCAGCCATATCAGGCATGGTGCCACCAAGCGTGGCCAATTGCATGCCGGCGCGTATCCGCACCAGCATTCTGAGTGCCTGATCTATCAGTTCACCTGCATCAGCTGTGGGATCAACCAGAGACATTGCCGCGTTCCACAACTGATCATCAACGGTTACGGAAATTTTCATGGCATCTCCGGCTGTTAAGCGTTAGCGGGCATGTGCCATTCAATTGAATGGCAGTTAATGGTTCTGACCGACTTACTTGTGTTCAGTTCCGCAATCTCGCAAGAAATTTCGACAAGATCAATATGCTCTTAGCTGGAGTGCTAATCGCTACCCGGCAGGCGTTGCACCCTAATGGGGGTCTTTTTCCTGCCACTTGGAAGCCCCCAGCAGGATCACGTGCAATTGCTGCACGAAGTTCTCTTCCATCTCCCCTTCCAGCAGCGGCTGGCCGGGCGGCAGATCAAGAATGTCGGTCGCCGCCGCCAGCATGGTCATGACGACCAGCCCGCACACCATCTGCAGCCGCGGCGTGGATAATTCACGATAGCGCCCCAGCGTCCGCAAATCCTGCGCCATTTCGTTGGTGAAGTGCGTCACATCCGTGCGGATCGCCAGCCGCAGAATCCGGCTGCCGCCCGAGCGCTCGGTGGCAATGAACTGGAACTGCAGCCGGTTGGCCTTGACATAGTCGAGGTAGACGCGCACCGAACGGCGCAGGATGGAACCGCGCGATACATCGATCTGGCGCGCCTCGCGCAGCAGACGGCGCAGCGTAATGCCCATCTCGTCCACCAGTTCCAGCCCCAGTTCGTCCGTATTGCGGAAGTGGCGATAAAAGGCATTCGGCACCACGCCGGCCTGCCGCGCAATCTCGCGCAGGCCCAGACTGGTGAAGCTGCGCCCTTCCCCTACCAGCGTCAGCGCCGCTTGCAGCAAAGCTCTGCGGGTGCCCGTCTTGCGCTCGGGGCGTGCCGTACTTTCCTCGGTATCGTGTTCGCTCATGGTCGTCGTGTGTACAGATGTACCACTATTTTACCCGCTCAATGCGGGGAGATGCGAGGCCGAAAGAGCATACTTGCTGATTTATTAAGCACAACACGCTTGACTTGATGTGTACAAGTGTCCACAATTACGTCGATTCTATTTATTTGCTATACCATGACGATCCAAGCATCACTGGCGCGTCTGGCGGACATGTTTGCCTATCCGCTGCGCCATTCCCACTACGTAGAGCTGGTCAACCCGCTCTGGACTACCCATAAACTGATGGCACGGGTTATCTCCGTGCAGCAGGAAACCGACGACAGCCGCACCCTGACCCTGCGCCCCGGTACGGGCTGGCGCAGCCACCGTCCCGGCCAGTTCGTGCGCCTAGGCGTGCCTATCGACGGCCAGCGCCATACCCGCACCTATTCGATTTCATCCGCGCCTAACCGCGAGGATGGCTGCATTACGGTCACCGTCAAGGCGGTGCCGGGCGGCCGCGTATCACAGCATCTGGTACAGCAGGTGCAGGTGGGCGAATACCTGCCGCTGGGCGAACCGCAGGGCGAATTCGTGCTGCCGGAATCCATGCCCGTGCGCCCGCTATTCATCACCGCCGGCAGCGGCATCACGCCCATCATGAGCATGCTGCGCAACTATGTGCAGGAACTCGAAGTGATCCCGGACAGCGTGCACCTGCACTACGCGCCGCATCCGCGCGAGGCGATCTTCGGCAGCGAACTGGCAGCGCTGGCTGCCAGCCAGCCGCATTACAAGCTGCAGCACATTTACACGCGTGAAGGCGGCGCCCACTTCAACGCGGCCCAGCTGGAAGCCGTCTGCCCCGACTGGCGCGCACGCGAAGTCTGGGCCTGCGGGCCGGCCAGCCTGCTGGAAGCGGTGGAAGCCCACTGGCATGCTGCAGGGCTGGACCATCAGCTGCATGTGGAGCGCTTCCACGCGCCCATCGCCATCAGCACGGAGGCTGCTACCGCGGGCCGCGTGCGGTTTGCCGCCAGCGCGACCGAAGCGGCTTCGGATGGTGTGAGTAATCTGCTGCGCATCGCCGAAGATGCCGGCCTCAATCCCAAGCACGGCTGCCGCATGGGCATCTGCCACGGCTGCGACACCAAGCTGGTGAGCGGCAGCGTGCGCGACCTGCGTAACGGCACCCTCATCGCCGAACCGGGCGACACCGTGCAAGTGTGCGTCTGCGCCGCCGTGGGCGACGTCGAACTGGCGCTGTAACTAATCATCGAGAATTTCATGCCTATCCCATCTCACCTTACTCCCGCCGACATCGACGCCTTTGGGGCGCAGGTCGAAGCGATCCGCAATGAAGTCATGGCCGACCGCGGCGAGCGCGATGCGCGCTATATCCGCCGCCTGCTGACCATCCACCGCTGCCTCGAAATCGGCGGCCGCCTCGGCATCTACGCCAGTCTGGCGCTGTTGCCGCAATGGGGCCACGCGCTGGCCAGCTGGGCGCTGTTCTGGCCCGTGATGGTGCTGGGCGTGCTGACGCTGGGCGCTGCCAAGATTCTGGAAAATATGGAGATCGGCCACAACGTGCTGCACGCCCAGTGGGACTGGCTGCGCGATCCGGAAATCCAGTCGGGTCGCTGGGAGTGGGATCACGTCTGCCCGTCCGACCAGTGGAAGCACGCGCACAACGTCAAGCACCATACGTGGACCAACGTGCTGGGCAAGGATGCCGACGTGGCGGGCTATGGTCTGCTGCGCATGTTCTCGGGCCAGCGCTGGAAGCCGTTCAATCTGGGTAATCCGCTGTGGGCGCTGCTGCTGGCGATCTTCTTCGAATGGGGTATCGCGATTCAGGAGCTGGAGCTGGGCCGCGTGATCAAGGGCCGCATGAAGTGGTCGGTGCTGCGGCCGATGCTGCTGCGTACGCGTGCCAAGATCTGGCGCCAGATGCGCAAGGATTATCTGCTGTACCCGCTGCTGGCTGGCCCGTTCTTCTTCTATGTGGCCGGTGCGAATGCGGTAGCCAACATCGTGCGCAATCTGTGGACCTATCTGATCATCTTCTGCGGCCACTTCCCGATGGACGTGCATGTGTTCACCAAGGCCGAGGTGGAGAATGAGACGCGGGCGCACTGGTATGTGCGGCAGTTGCTGGGTTCCTGCAATATCAGCGGCGGTAAGCTGTTCCACATCATGAGCGGCAATCTGAGCCACCAGATCGAACATCACCTGTTCCCTGATATGCCGAGTAACCGTTATGGCGAAGTGGCGCCGCGTGTGCGCGCGCTGTGCGAGCAATATCGCCTGCCGTATCACACAGGTTCGCTGACGCGCCAGTTTGGTACCACGGTGCTGCGCATACTGCGCATGAGCTTCCCCGGTTACAGCCCGTATCTGGACAGCGCACCGCCACCGCGTGCGCCGCGTACGCGCGCAACGACTGAATCCACGACGCCAGCCTAACTAGCGCGCCGTGTGATTCACGCCCTTGCGCTGTTGCGCGCCGATCGGCTCTTGCGCCGCGACGCAGACCGCTTGGGCGCAGTGTGCTGATACTTCGTTTCTCCCGTAACCGCGCGCTGCTTATTGACGATGCGCGCGGCTACTTCCTCTTCCCGGCCCGGATAGCGGCCTTCCTGTTTGAATTTGCGCTCCAGCATACGATATTCGCGCTCGCGTTTGGGACTTGCTCCTTTGGGCATTTCCACCTCCTTTAGCCAAGCTGCCAAAATACCGCAGCGGGCGCCCCGGATATGCGACATACCGCACGGAGAGGATCACTGAAAGGGCAAAAGATGGTGCTACATCTTCAAGGGAGCACTCTTCATGAGTCATCCAGACAGCAGCAGCAACCCACCGCCTAGCCATCCCGCGCCGCCCTTCCCGCACCGGCAGCAGCCCTGGCCGGGTCTGGCCTGCAAGATGTCCCCCCGCCCCGATCACGGTGAAACCAGCTATCGCGGTTCAGCAAGGCCGCAAGAGCATCGCCTCGCCCGACGCTATACGGAATGAGGATTTCTGCAAAAAGCTGATCGCCGTAGCGGCCGCACTTTTCTGGACGCAGTTACATGTGACAGGCGGCCAGCCTGCCGAACTGGCTGGCGTGTACGTACGGCTAGCCTCGAATGAGGCTAGTTATGCGACGGGACAAGTGTATGGCGCAGTGGGCGGCAACGGTGGCCCTTGAGCGCGAAGGCCCGCACCGCGCCGAGCTAGCCCCGGAAATGCGGCACCGGTTCAGTCGAGGAAGTCGCCGTACTCGCGCTGGGCAAAGCCCTTCAGGTTTTGCCATGGCAGAGCAGCCGTAACGCTAGCCTGCGGCTGCACTTCGATGCGGTTAAACAGGGTGGCAGCCTGATCGCCGCTCTCGATCAGCAAAGGTATCTGGCGCTGCTCGTCCCACAACACACGGCGGAAGGAACCATTGCGCACCTGCTCACGCCAGCGCGCACCAGGCACCGTCGAAGCACGCGACGATAAGGGCATCGCCATCACCAGCTTGGGGTCGAACAGATAATAGGCGTTCGCCCACGAACCGTCGAAATCGACGTTGCCGTATTCGCCGGGCGGTACCGCGATGACTTCCTTGTGCGCCAGATCGACATACTCGAGGCGGGGCTTGTCGCCATCCAGCTGTACGTGACGCGGCAGTTGTGCCGGATTGAAGTGCTTGTGCACGCTGCGCTCATGATCGCCGGCATGTGCCGCCGCAGCGGCCTGCGGCGGCAGCACGCGCGCCACCCAGACATGGCCGGGACGGCGCAGCATGGTTTCCTGATAGCGCACTTCGCGCGTGACGCCTTCGGCCGTCACGGCTTTGCTGTAGTACTGGATATTCAAGTCGAGCGGAGGTGCAGCCACGCTGGCAGCTTGGGAATAGCCGCCAGCCAGCAACAGAATCAGGGCGAGTGTACGGAACATGCTTGCTTAGAAAAGAAACTGAAAACAAAAAAAGGTGCCCGGCCTGCATGGCCGGACACCGCACATCATCAGAAACCGAAGGCGGATTTCAGCAGAGTGAATACCTTGGTATTGTCTATCGTACCTTTGAAGGTCTTGGCGCCGGCACCGGTGGCGAACAGCTTGACGTCGCCACCACCGTGGGTTTCGCTCGACAGCTTCACGCCCGTCTCTTGCAAGTAGTCGCTACCGAGTGCGGTGGCGCTATCGACACTGCTACGAGTGTTGGGACGATTCGGGCCATTACCGAACACCAGCGTGGTGTAGGTATTGCCGTCGGCATCTTTGCTCGGCTGGCCAGTCTTGTAGTCGCGGTTGATGTCCAGAATAGGATTGCCGCGCTTGCCGTAACCGTTGAAGGCCAGCGTGTGGTCGTGGTCAGCGGTGACCACGATCAGGGTGTTGGCCAGCGTCGGGTCGGTCAGCTTGGCCTTGTCCAGCGCAGCCTTGATGGCGTCATCGAAAGCAATGGTATCGGTCAGTGCGCGCTTGGCATTGGTGCCGTGCAGCGCGTGGTCGATACGGCCGCCTTCCACCATCAGGAAGTAGCCATTGCTGTTTTGCGACAGCAGGTCCATGGCCTTGACGGTCATCTCGGCCAGGCTAGGCTGATTGGCGCCCTCGCCTACCGGTGGTGTGGCGGTACGGTCCAGCTCATATTCGAGGTGGCTGCGGCTGCTGTACAGACCAATGAACTTCTTGCCATTGGCGGCAGCATTCATTTCAGCTTTAGTAGCGGCCACGGTGTAACCTTTGGCTGCCAGTTCGGTCAGCAGGTTGCGGCCATCAGCGCGACCGGTCTTGTTGGTCGCAGCGTCGTAAGGCGTAAAGTGGTTGCGGCCGCCGCCCATCAGAACGTCGACGCCGTCACCGAGCGCGCTGTTATAGCCGGCGCCACCCGGCACGGCCTGCGCAGCAATCGCGTATTGGGCGTTGCGGTTGCAGATGTGCGAGAAGGTAGCCGCAGGCGTGGCGTGGGTCAGCTCAGTGGTGGTGATCGAACCGACGGCCTTGCCCTTGGCCTTGGCCAGTTCCAGGATGGTGGGCACCGACTTGCCATTGGTGCTGGCGCAGTTATCGACGGTCAGGTTGCCGTTGGCATCCTTGCTAGGCGGCGTAGCGACCGTTTCGGGCGACATCGAAATCACTTCGTTGGCCATCTTCACGCCCGTCATATAGGCGGCCATCGATGGTGCCGAGTCGGTGGTCTGGGCGTCGTAGGAATAGGTCTTGATGCGCGCAGTGCGCTCCAGCTTATCCATGTTCAGGCTACCGTCTTCGCCATACTTGTAGATACGCGAGGCAGTAATGGTGGATGGGCCCATGCCGTCGCCGAGGAAGAAGATGATGTTCTTGGCTTCGCCCGCTGCGTTGGCGGCACTGGCAAAACCCAGTGCCAGAGCGGCTGCAATGATAGTTTGCTTCATGTTCAGTTCCAGTCTTTAGATGTGATCAGAGGCCGGCGGCCGCCTTCACCAGGGCGTTGACCTTGGTGTTGTCGATGGTGCCATTGAAGGTGTCGGCGCCCTTGCCTATCGCGCCGAGGAACACGTCGGTGCCGCCATGGGTCTCATTGCCTGCCGTGACGCGTACCACGGCTTCCTGATGGTAGAGGTTAGCGCTGGTTACGCTGTCGTCTAGGCTAGCCATCGCGGAGCGGCTGCTCTGGGTACGGTTCTCACCATTGCCGAAACCGATGATCGAGTATGGTGCGCCATCGTTATCCTTGGTCACCAGACCGGTAACGTAATCCTTCACGACACCGAGTACGCCGGCGTTGCTGGCAGTGGTCTTGCCGGTACGCTTGGCGTAGCCGTTCAGTACCAGCGTGTGGTCGTGGTCAGCGGTGACAACGATCAGGGTGTTCTTCAGATCCGGATCGCTCACGCGCGCCTTGGCGATGGCGGCCTTGATGGCGTTATCGAAAGCGACGGTATCCTGCAAGGCTTTCTTGGCGGTGGTTTCGTGCAGCGCATGGTCGATACGGCCACCTTCCACCATCAGGAAGTAACCCTTGTTGTTCTTGGCCAGCACGTCCATGGCTTTGGTGGTCATCTCGGCCAGGCTGGGTTCCTTGGCCGGATCGCGGTCGAGGTCATAGCTCATGTGGCTGGAGGTGAACAGGCCCAGCAGACGGTCAGTCTTGCTGGCGTCGATGGCGCTGAACTCGCTCGCATTGCTGGCATAGGCGTAGTTCTTGGCCTTCATTTCGGCGATCAGGTCACGGCCGTCGGCGCGCTTGCCGCCGTCTTTGGAGGTCATGAAGAATTGACGGCCGCCGCCCAGCAGGACGTCCAGACCATTGGTGCCCAGCGCGCTGTTGTAGCCAGCGCCGCCCGGCACAGCCTGCGCAGCGATGTCGTTTTCCAGATCGCGGTGGCAGATGTGCGAGTAGGTTGCAGCTGGCGTCGCATGGGTCACGCGGGTGGTGGTCACGACGCCAGTCGATAGACCTTTGGCCTTGGCCTGCTCCAGCAGGGTCGGCACGGATTTGCCGTTGCTGCTGCCGCAGCTATTGCCCAGCAGGTTGCCGTTGGCATCGGCGATCGGGCTGTTGGCAACGGTGTCGGTACTCATCGAGATGACTTCGTTATTCATCTTCACGCCGGTCATGTAGGCCGACATCGACGGGGCGCTATCGGTCACCTGCGCGTCGTTGGAGAAGGTTTTCACGAAAGCGGTTTCCGGCAGGGTGTCCATGGTCAGCTCGCCATCCTCGCCGACGGAGTAGATGCGGGCGGCAGTCATGGTGGTCATGCCCATGCCGTCACCGAGGAAGAAGATTACATTGGTCGGGGTTGGGGTCGGTGGCGTTGTGTCGCCTTGGTTGGACGACGTGCTGCTATTGCCGCAGCCGGTGATCAAGGTCGCGGCAGCGATGCTCAGCGCCGTCATCAAGAAAGCTTTGCGTTTCATGTTGTACATCCAGCTTGGTTGAAAAGCTGTGAATGTAACAACGCACTGTGACAAGGCGATGACGGAAGCTTAGCTTTCCCAGGTTCCAAAGAGACTCATGAAATTGAAAGTGCTCTGCCCCGTGATCCTGCTCAAGATGAGCACTCTCCTTCTTCGAGACAATCGCCTCCGGTATTTCAATTGAGCACTTGCGTAAGCACGGCACGCCTCGACAGGATCGAACTTATCAAACCGGCTCAGGGAGGAACTAATGGCGATCGACGTATACCTGCAGATCGAAGGCATCAAGGGTGAATCGACTGATGCAGAACACTCAGGCTGGATTGAATGCACTTCGGCACAGTGGGGCGTGATGCAACCCAAGAGCGCCACGGCCTCCACAGCGGGTGGTCATACGGCTGAACGCTGCGACTTGCGCAGCATCTCGATCACTAAACTAGCAGACCTGGCGTCACCGGTTCTGATGCAGAACTGTGCATCCGGCCGGACCTTAGCCAAAGCCCGCATCGAGTTCATGCGGGCCGACGGTCAGGGCGAACGCATCAGATATTACGAAGTCGAACTCGAAAACGTCCTGATAGGTTCGGTCAATCAGTCGGTTCACGAAGGCGATATTCTTCAGGACTCCGTGAGTTTGAAATTCTCGAAAGTGCGCTGGAAGTACACGCAGCAGAGAGTGCTGGGTGGTGCCGGCGGCAACACTTCCGGCGGCTGGGATCTCGCCTCCAATCGCATCGCATAACAAGGCAATCATGGGAGTCATCGTCCAACCCAAAGATCCGCGTGGATATTTCATGCTACCGCAGGCACCCGCAGATGCTGGCTATTATGTATATGGCACACCGGGCGACGGCGCAGCGCAATTCACTGCACCCAAGTTGTTGAGTCTTATCTTCGCGGTCGAGCGCGAATGGCAATCCTTCGATGATCGAAAATTTGGGATTGGCAATATCAGTATTTCAAACGGCCAAAAATTCGACCACGCGTCACATACAAGCGGTCTGGAGGTCGATGTCAGGCCTCTGCGTAAGGACGGAAAGCGTCTTCCAGTGACCTACACCGAGCCCAACTACGATCGGGACGGCACGGCAAAACTGATCGAACTGTTTAGGGCGCATGCTGTTGGCTCGATTTTTATTTTCTTTAATGACACGAAGATCGCCGGTGTGCGACCTCGCTTCAAACACGATAACCATTTCCACTTCCAATTCAATCAGGTAGTCAGATAAAGGGGCACCGATGCTTGCTGTTTTTCTTATGCTGGTGGCCAGCGCCAGCCCGCAGGCACGCGTGGTAAAGCGTCCTATTCCACAAGATGCTAAGTCAGTTATCCGCTCCGTTCATGTCGCTGCACAGGCCAAAGATTACCGAGCTTTGAAGGCGTTGATGGTGCCCGAATTCAAGTGGAGCTTTGGCGGTGATAGCGATGCGGATCAGGCTATCGAAGCATGGAAGCACGATCAAGAAGCGCTACGCGAGCTATCACGTGTCACTCGGCTACGTTGCTTGTTCAAAGCTGATACGAAAACGATCCAGTGCCCTGCCAACTCAGGCATCTACTATCGAGCGGGATTTACTAAGACTGCTGAGGGTTGGCGTATGTCGTACTTTGTTGCTGGCGATTGATATCACAACAAACTGATTTTCCACGCATGTATCGGAAAAAGCAAATGCGCCGGACTCAGATCGGCGTTCACAAGGTCGCGGCAGCGATGCTCAGCGCCGTCATCAAGAGAGCTTTGCGTTTCATGTTGTACATCCAGCTTGGTTTAAAAGCTGTGAATGTAACAACGCACTGTGCCAAGGCGATGACGGAAGCTTAACTTTCCCAGGTCACCAAGAGGCTCATGGAATTGAAACTGTTCTGTCCCGTGACCTTGCTCAAGATGAGCACTCTCCTTGTTCGAGACAATCGCCTCCGGTATTTCAATTGAGCATTTACGTAAACATGGCAAGTCTGGACAGCATCAAACTTATCAAACCAGCTCAAGGAGGAACTAATGGCGATCGACGTATACCTGCAGATCGAAGGCATCAAGGGTGAATCGACTGATGCAGTACACTCAGGCTGGATTGAGTGCACTTCGGCACAGTGGGGAGTCATGCAACCCAAGAGCGCCACGGCATCTACAGCGGGTGGTCATACGGCAGAACGTTGTGACCTGCGCAGCATCTCGATCACTAAGCTTGCTGATCTGGCTTCACCAATCCTGATGCAAAACTGTGCATCTGGTCGGACCTTGCCTAAAGCCGGCATCGAGTTCATGCGGGCCGACGGTCAGGGCGAACGCATCAGATATTACGAAGTCGAACTCGAAAACGTCCTGATAGGTTCGGTCAATCAGTCGGTTCACGAAGGCGATATTCTTCAGGACTCCGTGAGTTTGAAATTCTCGAAAGTGCGCTGGAAGTACACGCAGCAAAGAGTGCTGGGCGGCGCCGGCGGCAACACTTCCGGCGGCTGGGATCTCGCCTCCAATCGCATCGCATAATTGGAGTCAACATGACCATGATCGTTCAGCCACGCGACAATCGCGGCTTCCTGATGATTCCCCAGATGCCAGAAGGGGTCGGATATTACACTTACGGCAACCCGGGCTCCGGTGTTAATCAGTATGTTCACCCTAGAATGCTGACATTAGTATTTGCAGTCGAACGTGAATGGCAAACAATGGATTCCCGTCGTTTCGGCGTCGGTGATATCAGTTCCGCTGGTGGCACTGCCGTCAATGACCATGAATCCCATCGAACCGGTCTTGATGTCGATATATGGCCATTGCGCAAGAACGGGAAACATGTCGCCTGTGTATATCAGGATAAAGATTACGACCGATCCGCAACAGAAAGACTCATCAATCTTTTCAAAGCGCTTGCCCCAGTACCGCTGCTTATTCTGTTTAATGATTCGAAAATTGCAGGGGTGCGGCCATGGCCCCGACATGATGACCACTTTCACGTGCAACTCAAACTGCGATGATGAGACACATCACTAAGGGCTTTTTAGCCGGAGCGCTCATTTTCGGATTCGCCTTTGCAGCACCCCAAAACACATGGGATGGCACGTACAGCGCGTTTTCTGGCTACTTCCTTCTCTACTCGAACGATCTGGCTGAAAAGGCACCGCCGACTAAAGCAGACCGACGCGCCTCTTTCGCCGTTCAAGGCGCAATCGCCAAGACTTTGTTTGAGTCCATCGGTCCGGATCAAAAAGACGCCTGCGGCGCATCCACCGACTTGCGCATCCGGTCGCGTGGCGACTTAAGTTGCACTCATTACAAACCAGACAAGAAGAATCCTTACACTTGCCACTTTGGTCTGGACTTGAAAACAGGTAAGAGCATCGCTGGCTCGATTTGCTGATGCTGGACCAAACGAGGCGGACTGTAACAAGTACATCCTAGTCAAGTTCTCTGGTCTCCCATCCGTGCAGTGATAGTTGGCTGACGTTGCATCATCTCGGGAGGACTTATTCCTTGAATTCCGAAATTTCCCGGAATTTGCATACTAGAAAGAAATTTGCGCTACGCGCTAGCGCCTCCGGCGCGCTGCCGCTACGCGGCAGCAAAGTGGCGATTCGGAGCGGCTCGCCCCCGCAGGGGCGATGCCTTCGAATCCCCCTCGCAGAGCGCGCAGGCGCTCTGCTTCTCTCCGCCAGGAATACAAATGTTAAAAAGGCCACCCGAGGGTGGCCTTTTTAACATTTGTATTCCTGGCGGAGAGAGGGGGATTCGAACCCCCGATAGGCTATAAACCTATACACGCTTTCCAGGCGTGCGACTTCAACCACTCATCCACCTCTCCTGCTTGCTTCCCCTTCCGGAGAAGCCGCAAATTATAGCAAATATTCCCAAGACTACAAAGTTTATTTGCCGCGCCTAACTTATTGCTTAGGACGCTTCTTTCAGCTGCTCCAGAATCGCTGGATTTTCCAGCGTGGAGACGTCCTGCGTAATCGTCTCGCCCTTGGCCAGCACGCGCAACAAACGACGCATGATCTTGCCCGAACGGGTCTTCGGCAGGTTGTCACCAAAGCGGATTTCTTTCGGTTTGGCGATAGGACCAATCTCTTTCGCTACCCAGTTGCGCAGCTCCAGCGCCAGTTTCTTGGCATCTTCGCCAGTCGGACGTGCCTGCTTCAGCACGACGAAGGCGCAGATCGATTCGCCCGTGGTTTCGTCCGGCTTGCCGACCACCGCAGCTTCCGCTACCAGCGGATTGGCGACCAGCGCCGATTCGATTTCCATCGTGCCCATACGGTGACCGGAAACGTTCAGCACGTCGTCGATACGACCGGTGATGGTGAAGTAGCCGGTATCCTTGTTGCGGATCGCGCCGTCACCTGCCAGATACATCTTGCCGCCCAGCTCTTCCGGGAAGTAGCTCGATTTGAAGCGGTCCGGGTTGTTCCAGATGGTACGGATCATCGATGGCCATGGACGTTTCACGACCAGAATACCGCCCTGACCATTCGGCACGTCGGCGCCCGATTCGTCCACGATGGCTGCCATGATGCCCGGCAGCGGCAGCGTGCACGAGCCCGGTACCATCGGGGTTGCACCCGGCAGCGGGGTGATCATGTGACCGCCCGTTTCGGTCTGCCAGAAGGTGTCCACAATCGGGCACACTTCGCGGCCAACCTGGGTGTAGTACCACATCCATGCTTCCGGATTGATCGGCTCACCCACGGTGCCCAGCAGACGTACGCTGGACAGGTCGTAGTTCTTCGGATGCACACTGGCGTCCAGATCGGAAGCTTTGATCAGCGAACGGATCGCGGTCGGCGCCGTGTAGAAGATGCTGACTTTGTGCTTGGCAATGGTGTCCCAGAAGCGGCCGGCGTTCGGGAAGGTCGGAATGCCTTCGAATACCACCTGGGTGGCGCCCACTGCGGTCGGACCGTAGGCGATGTAGCTGTGGCCCGTCACCCAGCCGATGTCGGCGGTACACCAGTACACATCGTTAGGCTTGATGTCGAACGACCATTTCATGGTCAGGGCGGCCCACAGCAGGTAGCCGCCGCTCGAGTGCTGCACACCTTTCGGGGTACCGGTCGAACCGGAGGTGTAGAGAATGAACAGCGGGTGCTCGGCATCGACCCATTCTGGCTCGCATTCGGCCGACTGCTTGTCCACCAGATCGTGCAGCCACAGGTCGCGGCCTGCCACGAAGTTGATGTTGCCGCCCGTGCGTTTGTAGACGATCACGTCCTTGATGGTGTCGCAGCCGCCCAGTGCCAGTGCTTCGTCGACGATGGCTTTCAGTGGCAGCTGTTTGCCGCCGCGCATCTGTTCGTCGGCGGTGATCACGGCCACGGCGCCGGCGTCGATGATACGTTCCTGCAGCGATTTGGCGGAGAAGCCGCCGAACACTACCGAGTGGGTCGCGCCGATACGGGCGCAAGCCTGCATGGCGGCCACGCCTTCAACCGACATCGACATGTAGATGATGACGCGATCACCTTTCTTGATGCCGCGCGATTTCAGGCCGTTGGCGAATTTGCAGACTTTTTCGTGCAGTTCCTTGTAGGTCACGTGCACCGATTTGCCATCGTCCGCTTCAAAGATGATGGCGGTCTTGTCGGCATTGCCGTTCTGCAGATTGCGATCCAGGCAGTTGTACGATACGTTCAGGTGGCCGTCTTCGAACCATTTGTAGAACGGGGCATTGTCTTCGTTCAGCACTTTAGTGAACGGTTTCTGCCATACCAGGTTTTCCTTGGCCAGACGGCCCCAGAAGCCTTCGTAGTCGGCAGCTGCTTCAGCGCACAGGGCGTTGTAAGCATCCATGCCCGATACGGTAGCCTGCGCGGCGAACGCTGCTGGCGATGGGAAGATGCGGGATTCTTGTGGACCTTGTTGAGTCGTGGTGCTGGTCATGCTCGTCTCCTGAGTTTGTAATCTTTGAGATAACCATAATCGCCGTCGCTTACTGAGCCCTTACAGGCCGTGGTGGCGAACAGACTATATTAGCATTATGTCATTTTACCAAGATTTCCGCCCGCTGTAGCACGCACCACAGCAGACGCGACATTGCACTGCGATTCAGCGTTTGCGCGTGTAAAATATCGGCAACCCGCGCTACGGCGCTATTTCCGGAGTTCCCCTGCATGACCCAACCCAGCCCGAATCCGCGCCCGCTGCGTCCCCTGCCTGCGTTTATTTTCATGTCACGCTGGCTGCAACTGCCGCTGTATCTGGGTCTGATACTGGCGCAGTGCGTCTACGTGTTCCACTTCTGGGTCGAACTGAAAGACCTGATCGGCGCGGCGCTCGGCAACGAAGCAGCGCTGCAGCACATCTTCGCGGCCGTGGCTGTGCCGGGCGCACCGGTGCCGGACAAACTCAACGAAACCACCATCATGCTGGTGGTGCTGGGCCTGATCGACGTGGTGATGATTTCGAATCTGCTCATCATGGTCATCATCGGTGGCTACGAAACCTTTGTGTCGCGGCTTGATCTGGATGGCCATCCCGACCAGCCCGAGTGGCTGTCGCACGTGAATGCTTCCGTGCTGAAGACCAAGCTGGCCATGGCCATCGTCGGCATTTCGTCCATCCATCTGCTCAAGACTTTTATCAACGCCAACGCCTACGAAATCAAGGTGCTGGTGGCGCAAACCGTTATCCACGTTGTGTTCCTGCTGTCCGCGCTGGCGATTGCCTACACTGACCGCATCACCAGCGTTACGCATCAAGAATCCAAGTCACACTAACCCGCGAGACCATCATGACCATCATCAAGCAAGAAGACCTGATCGATTCCGTTGCCGCTGCTCTGCAGTACATCAGCTACTACCATCCGGCTGACTACATCGAGCATCTGGCGCGCGCTTACGAGTCGGAACAAAGCCCTGCTGCCAAAGACGCTATCGCCCAGATCCTGACCAACTCGCGCATGTGCGCGGAAGGCAAACGTCCGATCTGCCAGGACACCGGCATCGTCAACGTGTTCCTGAAAATCGGTATGGGCGTGCGCTTCGAAGGTTTCACCGGCACCGTCACCGATGCCGTCAATGAAGGTGTGCGCCGCGCCTACAACTACGATGACAACAAGCTGCGCGCGTCCATCGTGGCCGACCCGCAGTTCGACCGCAAGAACACCAAGGACAACACCCCGGCCGTGGTGCACATGGAACTGGTCGAAGGCAACACGGTCGACGTGAAGGTCGCAGCCAAAGGCGGCGGCTCGGAAAACAAATCGAAGATGATCATGATGAATCCATCCGATTCGCTGATCGACTGGGTACTGAAAACCGTGCCGACCATGGGCGCTGGCTGGTGCCCGCCGGGCATGCTGGGTATCGGTATCGGCGGCACTGCCGAGAAAGCCATGCTGATGGCCAAGGAAGTGCTGATGGAAGACATCGATATGTACGAACTCAAACAGCGCGGCCCGCAGAACAAGCTGGAAGAACTGCGTATCGAACTGTGCGACAAGATCAATGCGCTCGGCATAGGCGCACAAGGCCTGGGCGGCCTGACCACCGTGCTGGACGTGAAGATAATGATGCACCCTACCCACGCGGCTTCGAAACCCGTGGCGATGATTCCTAACTGCGCGGCGACCCGTCACGGCCACTTCGTGCTGGATGGATCGGGTCCTTCCTACATGACCCCGCCACCGCTGTCGACCTGGCCGAACGTAAGCTGGGCACCGGACACGGAACTGTCGAAACGCGTCGATCTGAACACGCTGACCAAAGAAGAAGTCGCTTCGTGGAAACCGGGCCAGACCCTGCTGCTGAACGGCAAAATGCTGACCGGCCGCGACGCTGCGCACAAGCGTATTCAGGACATGCTGGCCAAAGGCGAGCCGCTGCCAGTGGACTTCAAAAACCGCGTGATCTACTACGTCGGTCCAGTCGATCCGGTACGCGACGAAGCCGTAGGCCCAGCCGGCCCGACGACCGCGACGCGCATGGACAAGTTCACCGACATGATGCTGGAAAAAACCGGCCTGATCGCCATGATCGGTAAAGCCGAGCGCGGCCCTGCTGCCATCGAATCGATCCAGAAGCACAAATCGGCTTACCTGATGGCCGTTGGCGGCGCCGCGTATCTGGTGTCGAAAGCCATCAAGAGCGCCAAGGTACTGGGCTTCGAAGACATGGGCATGGAAGCCATCTACGAGTTCGACGTGGTCGATATGCCAGTGACGGTCGCCGTTGATGCCGCTGGTACGTCGGTGCACAACACCGGCCCGAAAGAATGGGCAGCCAAGATCGAACAACTCAACGTACCTATCGTTAAAGCCTGATGTCCTTGAGCCGTAGCGCGCATGCCCCCATCGGCGTCTTTGATTCCGGTGTGGGCGGCTTATCGGTACTGCGGCACATCCGTGCCCAGTGCCCGCAGGAAGATCTGCTGTACTTCGCCGATTCCGCCCATGCTCCGTATGGCGAAAAGAGCGAAGCCTATGTGGTGGAGCGCTCGCTGGCGATCGCGGAGTTTCTGCTGTCGCTGGGCGCCAAGGCGCTGGTGGTGGCCTGCAATACGGCCACTGTGGCCGCCATCAAGGCGGTACGGGCGCGCTATCCCGAGCTGCCCGTAGTCGGTGTCGAACCCGGCCTGAAACCGGCGGCAGCGGCTAGCCACAACGGCAAGGTGGGTGTGCTGGCCACGGCGCGCACGCTGCAGGGCGAAAAATTCCTGCAGCTGCGCGAGCAGATCAGCAGCGCTACCGGTGCCGAGTTCCTGCTGCAGCCAGCCGTGGGGCTGGTGGACCAGATCGAACTCGGTGATCTGCACAATCCGGCCATCGCAGCCATGCTGGAGCATTACATCGCGCCCCTGCTGGAGCAAGGCGCCGATACGCTGGTGCTGGGTTGCACCCACTACCCTTTCGTGCGCGATGGCATACAGCGCGTGCTCGATAATCACGGACGCAGCGACGTGCAGCTGATCGATACGGGTGATGCCGTGGCGCGCCAGCTGGTGCGTCTGCTGACGGCCGCCAGCCTCTTGCGCCCAAGCGCGGCTGATACGGTGTCAGCGCCGGCAACGCTGCGCGCCTACACCAGCGCGCCCGTAGCAGCAATGGCAGCAGCTTTCGAGCACTTGTTAGGATGGCACCCACAAGTGGAACAGGTGGCCGTTTAAGCTGTTCTGGCAGGCATCTGAAGCTGCTTTCCAGAAAACTTGCATTTACATTTGCACGTTTGGGAATCGGCCTGTATAATGCGGCACCTGCACACGAAACGGTGTGTAGTTAGAAGTAAATCAGCGGTGGCTGTAGCTCAGTTGGTAGAGTCCAGGATTGTGATTCCTGTTGTCGTGGGTTCGAGCCCCATCAGCCACCCCAAAACTTTTTAGTATTTTAAATACTATGAGTTACTTCTAAAGTCAGGAAATCTGATTTCCGACGATGTAAAAAACAGCTGCCTCGAGCAGCTTTTTTTTCGTCCGAAATCAACGCATAAATTACACATCATAAATTTGCAAAATTCAACAATAGCGATGACAGAAATACGTCAATTTGCGATATTTGATTGATTTGGGCAAATATTCGTGTATCATGAGAATTATTCGCTACCCCAGTCTCGGTTGGCGGATGTCACCGGCACCTCCAAACCTGTGCCCCTCTTAAGCCAGTCTGGTTTGTTGAACTTTCAGCACATCGCCCAGCCTGCGCAAATCACTCTTACAAGCGGAAAAGATGATGAAAAGCATAGGAATACGTGCGCAGCTAACGCTCGCCTTTGGTGGGTTGACTTTACTCCTGGTGACAGTCTCCATCCTCTCATTCAAGAACTTCCATGGTCAGTTCGAGCTGTTTGAACACTATGTGAATGGCACACGGGCGCGCTCCGAGGCGGCTCATCAGGTGCGCGAAGCCATAGACTTGCGCGCCGTGGCGGCACGTAATCTGCTGCTGGTAACTTCTGCTGCCGAAAAAGAAAAAGAAAAACTGATCGCCGTGCAGGCTCACCGTGATGTCCAGACAAATCTGGCGACGCTCAAGCGACTGGCGGAACAGCCGGACGTGACCCAGGAAGTGCATCAGCTGATCGACCGGATCGACGCTATCGAGCGCCGCTATGCTCCCGTGGCGCTTGCCATCGTGGATCTGGCCTACCAAGGGCAAAATGATGAAGCGGTTCGCAAAATGAACGAGGAATGCCGCCCCTTGCTGGCCGAGCTGGTGGCAGCGTCGAATGCCTACGCCACACTGACTACCGGGCGTTCGAACAAGCTGATTGACGAGGTGGGAGACAACTACCGTGCAGCCCGTAACACCATGCTGATCTCCAGTATTTCTGCCGTTCTGCTGGCAGCGATCGCGGGCTGGATCATCCTGTCCCGTTTGCTCAAAGCACTGGGTGCCGAACCAGCCGAGCTGTGCCAAGTGGTGGAGCGGGTCGCCGCAGGGGATTTCACCCAGCAGTGCCAAGTGCGCCCACATGATCAACATAGCATCCTGGCGGCAGTCGAACGCATGCAGGCATCGCTGATCCAGGTCGTGGCGACCGTGCGTGTCGACGCCCAGTCCGTGGCGCTGGCGGCATCGGAAATCTCGCAAGGCAATAGCGATCTGTCCAGCCGCACGGAGCGTCAGGCAGGTTCGCTGGAAGAGACGGCGTCTTCGATGGAGGAATTGACATCGACCGTACACCAGAACGCACGAAACTCCGCCGAAGCGCATGCTTTGGCGATCGAGGCGTCCGACGTAGCGCGCAACGGTGGCAAGGCGGTAAGCCGCGTGATCGAAACGATGGCTTCCATCAACGAAGCTTCGGTACAGATCGAAAGCATCATCAGCGTCATCGAAGGGATAGCCTTCCAGACCAATATCCTGGCCTTGAATGCCGCCGTTGAAGCAGCACGCGCAGGCGATCAGGGACGCGGCTTTGCCGTGGTAGCGACCGAGGTGCGCAGCCTGGCCCATCGCAGTGCGGCCGCGGCCAAGGAAATCAAGGAGCTGATCAACAACACCTCGGCGCGCGTCGGCGAAGGTACCGAGCTGGCCGCCAATGCCGGTGCAACGATGGCGGCCGTGGTCGAAAGTGTTGCGCGCGTGAGTACAGTGATTGCCGCGATCAGCGGCGCCAGCAGCGAGCAATCTCATGGAATCCAGCAGATCAACCAGGCCATCGCCGAAATGGACGATGTGACGCAGCAGAATGCTTCGCTAGTCGAGCAGGCTGCCGCCGCGGCCGAAGCCTTGAATGGACAGGCCGCCAATCTGGTGCAAACCATGAGCGTCTTCCAGCTACGTGACCAGCAGGGCCGCCATGAGGTGCTTGCCTTCCGCACTCCGCCACACCGGCGTGGAGGAGGTACCCCGCCGCATCTACTGGCCGCTGCGTAACACCGCATGAGTCATGGGCAGAGTAAGATTCCGCACAGTGTGATTACTCTGCCCCGCGGCGTCGTTCGGACACGACTTCCCTTCACAAAAATTTCTTCGCACCTGTTTCCGAAAAGCACTAGATGGCGCTACAATAAGATCTGCTGCGCGTTTGCGCCGCATACGTCACTCTCTGAATTCCAGCTCTGCCATGTCTGAAGAAAAAACTCTGCACGAAGTCGCCACCTACAGTAAGGACACCCCGACCAGCCGCCCCGATCTGGACGGCCGCGCCGGTGTTTTCGTTCCCACCGATAAGTTCGACGTAGCAGGCTCGACGACTATCCGCAAAGGTTCGGGCATCGCCGGTTTCGGCAACCCCGATGGCTCGCTGACGGTGTATTTCGAAAACAACCGCTTCGATGACAGCAGCCTGCATAAATGGGAAAACAAGGTCCGCAAGGCCTATGACCGCATGGTCATGAATGCCCCTACCGTGAACAAGGCCAAGCTCGATCCGAAGATGCTCGACTACGTCGGCTTCATTGACGGCCAGGGCATACAGCTCAAGCATCCGGAACTGCTGCAGCAGTGGCTGGAGCTGTCCGGCGCAGTCGACACGGCACCCGCCGGTCCTATCGTGGTCTGGCCTAAATCGAAGAGCCGCTTCTAAGCCACGAGGCATAGTCCTACAACGTGTCGGAGCATAGTCCGACGCCCAAATGACAACTCCCGCGTTATGCTGAACTCACAACAAGTTCAAACATACGCGGGAGTTTGCTATGGTACGCACCTTACATATTGCTACGGGCGCGCTGTTGCTAAGTCTGGCATGCGCAGCCACCTATGAACTCTGTTCCGGCAGCATGCTGGATCAGCAGAACACAGCCCTCTACCAGCTACGCTAGGATGATGCAGCAGGAATTTCATCCTGCTGCATCCGGCTGTGCTGCCATCAGCGGCGGCGACCACCCCAGCCACGGCCATGATAATGGCCGCCGCAGCACCAGCGGCCGAACGAGAAGTCCAGTCCGATGCTGACTGGCGGGTAGTAATACGCCGGTGCCGGGGCATAGTACACCGGCGCTGGAGCGTAATACACGGGCGCCTGGGTCACGTAAGTCGTGGTGTAGGCAGGTTCGCTGGTGTAAGTCACACGGCGGCTGGCGACCGGCACTTCTTCCGTCGTATAGACGGTGGCCGGACCACTGGCAACTACACGGTCGGACGGCATCACCGACACCGTATGCCACTGGTAAGGGTCCTGCACGCGGGGCGCAGCCGAATAATAGGCCGGCTGCTGGGTCGCGCAGCCACTCAGGCCAGCCACCGCCAGCACGGCAACGATCAGGGTTTTGTTCATGGCGCTTCTCCTCTAATGGAGCCACTATAAATCGAAGCAGCCCACGCCGGCACAGGCATTACAGCTTGTTACACCCGTTGTTACAGATGAAAAAAAAAGGAACCGCTAGCGGTTCCTTTTCTTATAGGACGGGAAGATCAGTCCAGCTTCCACGCATAGTCCACCTTGGTCCAGGTCTCGGCAGGTGCGCCGTCCTTGGTGCCCGGTTTGAACTTGCAGGCGCTCAGCGACTTGATGGCGGCCTTGTCCAGATTTTTGAAGCCGCTGCTCTTGTCGACCTTGGAGTCGGCAACGGTGCCATCAGCCTTGACCAGGAAGGACATGGAAACCGTGCCCTGCTCCTCGTTCATCAGCGACGCTTTCGGGTATTCCGCTTTGCAGGTCTTGGCATCGAACGATGCTGGAACCTCGGCAGCAAATGCTGCTGGTGCGCTCGAAACGAGCACTGCTGCAACCACACTCAACCAACGCTTATTCGTCAACATCTGATTTCCCCCCAGTATTTAGTATCCGGCACACCGGCCATGGCATCATGGCCGGCGAGGCAGTCTTACAGCTTCCAGCTATAGTCAACCTTGGTCCAGGTTTGGGCGACTGCGCCATCCTTGGTGCCAGGCTTGAACTTGCATGCACTCAGGGCTTTCACTGCGGCCTTGTCGAGGTTTTTATAGCCGCTCGACTTATCTACTTTCGATTCCACCACGGTGCCGTCAGCGGCCACCAGGAAGGACATCGTTACATCGCCCTGCTCTTCGTTCAACAGCGAAGCTTTTGGGTATTCAGCTTTGCAGTTCTTGGCATCAAGCGATGCAGGAACATCAGCAGCAAAGGCGGTCGAAGCAGCCGACAGAATGACGGCGGTAATAACACTGGTCGAAAACTTATTCATCATGCGTTCCAAGCTAATTATTATTAACAACTGATTAATCGAATCCCACAGCGGACCTACGTGCCACACAAAAGCGTGGCGGCAGACTGCGGCAAAGGTTTGCTACAAATTAAAACTCTTCCCACTCATCACTACCAGCGGCGCTAGGTGCAGGCGCAGCTTTCTTGGCTTTGGCAGCCGGTGCAGCGGCTGGTGCTGGTGCAGCAGCCAGCTTCTTCACAGGTGCACGCGGCGCTACCGGCTTGGCAACTACCTTGGCGGCAGCTGCTGGCTGGTAAGCCGCTACGCTGCGCTCATCACCTTCAGTCAGTTTGAAGATGCTGACCACGCGTGCCAGTTCATTGGCCTGATCCTGCAGACTCTGGGCAGCAGCGGCAGCTTCTTCTACCAGTGCAGCATTCTGCTGGGTCATGGCATCCATCTCGATAATCGAGTGGTTAACCTGTTCGATACCTGCGCTCTGTTCCTGGCTGGCGTTGGCGATTTCGCTCATGATGTCGGTGACGCGGCGTACCGAGGACACCACTTCTTCCATCGTCACACCAGCCTGGCCTACCAGCTTGGTACCTGCGCCGACTTTCTCTACCGAGTCGTCGATCAGCATCTTGATTTCTTTGGCGGCGCCAGCGGAACGCTGGGCCAGATTACGCACTTCCGATGCCACCACCGCGAAGCCGCGACCCTGTTCGCCGGCACGGGCGGCTTCCACTGCAGCGTTCAGCGCCAGAATATTGGTCTGGAAGGCGATGCCATCGATAACGCCGATAATGTCCACAATCTTCTTGGCCGAAGCGTCGATCGAGCTCATCGTGTCAACCACTTCCGACACCACTTTACCGCCGCGCAGTGCCACATCCGAAGCGGCCGAAGCCAGCTGGTTAGCTTCACGGGCATTGTCTGCATTCTGTTTCACCGTCGAGGTCAGCTCTTCCATGGCCGAAGCGGTTTTTTCCAGCGAGCTGGCCTGCATTTCAGTACGCGACGACAGGTCGATGTTACCGGCAGCGATTTCACGCGATGCGGTACCGATAGTTTCCGTACCCGAACGTACCTGGCCTACGATGTCGACCAGGCTGTTGCGCATTTCTTTCATTTCGGCCAGCAGGCTGTCCTGATCCTGACCTTCCGTGTTGATGCTGATCGACAGGTCGCCGTTGGCGATAGCGCCAGCAATCGATGCGGTGTAATCCGGTTCGCCGCCCAGCTGTTTCAGCAGACCACGGGTAATCATGTAAGCAGCCACCATCGAAATTGCTACCGCTAACAGACCCATGATGATCATGAAGTTACGGGCACTGGAGAAGCCTGCAGCGGCATCATCCTTCACCTGCTCGTTCATCTTGTCTTCCAGCGCAGCCAGTTGTTCCAGCGCAGCCATCCATTTTTTCTGGGCTGGACGGATTTCTTTGATCAGTACTTTGGTCGCGTCTTCGGCTTTATTGGCCAGCCACATTTCCGACGCTTTAGCGATCGCCGGCATGGCGATGGCTTCCTGTTCTTTCACGGTGGCCAGCAGGGCTTTCTCTTCGGCCGTGGCTTCCAGCGCAAATTGCGAGCTCAGCTTGGTCTGCGCATCCGCGTATTTCGACGCCAGTTCCTTGATGCGATTCATTTCTGGCTCCATATCGCCAGCATCGGTCATCAGGGTCAGGATACGCAGCGAAGTGATACGGTCGCCAACGTTGTTACGCATATCAACCACCAGACGCGACACCACGTTGTTCACCGAAATAACGTGATCCAGACGCTGCTGGATCTGGCTCATACGCAGAATGCCGACGGCAGTCACCGCCACGAGGAATAATAGGACCAGCGCAAAACCAAGACCCAGGCGCGTTCCGACTTTCATTTTTGCTAAATTCATTTCGTCTTCTTCGTAAGTGACAAAGTTGATATGAGTGCCGGAGATGGTCCCGTTTTGTAGACGAAACGATCTCGCTGGCCCTTGCTGCTAAGTAATATCTATGACAGTAGCAAACAATGACTGCGAATGCAAAAAATGCGATCCGAACTGGTCTGGCTTGTCGCTTTTGAACCGCATCCCACACAAGCACGCAGCGTGGATATGTGTGAATATTTGGGAATTATAGATGCAAATTTTTCCTCAAAGCAAGCAAAACCTGCCGCGAAAATGCGCAAACGAACTTTCTGCGAGGAAATACCAACAGTCCCGTGGAAAGTTCGCTTTTTTGAGGAAAAATCAGGCTGGCAGACGCAGGCAGGCGGCCGCTTCACGCAGCAGCGCAGGGTCGCCCAGTGCCAGTTTTTTGGAGTCGGACAGGGTCTGGCGGAAGCCGCGCGCGCCGGGCAGGCCCTGCATCAGACCCAGCATATGGCGCGTCAATGAATTGAGTTTCAGGCCGTGCGGGCCATACAGATCGAGCTGCGACTGGATATAGGGAATCATCGCCTCGATTACCTGCTCGCGGGTTTTCGGCGCGCGCGTATCGCCGTAATAACGCTGGTCGAAATTGGCCATCACAAAGGGATTGTGATACGCCTCGCGGCCCAGCATCACGCCGTCCACATGCTGCAGATGCAGATCGATTTCCGCTTCCGTTTTGATGCCGCCGTTGATCAGGATTTCCAGCTGGGGGAAATCGCGCTTGAGCTGGTAGGCCACCTCGTAGCGCAGCGGTGGAATCTCGCGGTTTTCTTTGGGCGACAGGCCTTTCAGCACGGCGTTACGGGCATGCACGACGAAGGTTTGGCAGCCCGCTTCGGCGATGGTGCCAACGAAATCACGCACAAAGCCGTAGCCCTCTTCCTTGTCGATACCGATGCGGTGTTTGACTGTTACATCGATGGTGACGGCATCGCGCATGGCTTTCACACAATCGGCCACCAGCTGCGGCTCCAGCATCAGACAGGCGCCAAAAGCGCCCTTCTGCACACGTTCGGACGGGCAGCCACAATTCAGGTTGATTTCGTCATAACCCCACTGCTGGCCCAGCTTGGCACTGATGGCCAGATCGGCCGGATCGCTGCCGCCCAGTTGCAGCGCCACCGGATGCTCGGCTTCGTTGAAGCGCAGGTGGCGCTCCACATCGCCGTAGACCAGCGCGCCCGTGGTCACCATCTCCGTGTACAGCCAGGTATGCTGGCTGATCTCGCGATGGAACACGCGGCAGTGACGATCGGTCCAGTCCATCATGGGTGCCACGGACAGACGGCGGCTGGCCTGCACAGGGGCGGATGCGGAAGTCTGAGGCGTGGAGGCGGTCATGGCAAACTGGATGAAAGCAAACAGGGGTCGACATTATAGCTCAACTCCCCTGCTCTTATTATGTGCCGGGCGGGAATAAAAAAAGCCGCCCGGAGGCGGCTTTTTTATTATTACTGACCTTCGCGCGAGGCTTTTTTACGCTCGTGCTCTTTCAGGTAACGCTTACGCAGACGGATGGACTTAGGCGTGATTTCTACCAGTTCGTCGTCTTCGATGAATTCAACGGCGTATTCCAGCGACATCTGGATAGGTGGAACCAGACGCACAGCTTCGTCGGTGCCCGAGGCACGCACGTTGGTCAGCTGTTTGCCTTTGATCGGGTTCACAACCAGATCGTTGTCACGCGAGTGGATACCGATGATCATACCTTCGTACACAGGGGTGTTGTGCTCGACGAACATACGGCCGCGATCCTGCAGTTTCCACAGAGCGTAGGCCACAGCGGTGCCGTCGTCTTGCGAGATCAGCACGCCGTTACGACGGCCAGCCAGTTCACCTTTGCTGGTGTCAACCGGAGCGTAGGCGTCGAACACGTGGCTCATCAGACCGGTACCGCGGGTCAGAGTCATGAACTCGCCCTGGAAGCCGATCAGACCACGGGCTGGAATACGGTATTCCAGACGCACGCGGCCTTTGCCGTCCGATTCCATGTTCTGCAGGTCGCCACGACGACGGCCCAGTTCTTCCATCACGCCGCCCTGGTTGGCTTCTTCCACGTCCACCGACAGCATTTCGTACGGTTCTTCACGTACGCCATCAACCATCTTGAACACCACGCGTGGACGCGAAACGGCCAGCTCGAAGCCTTCACGACGCATGTTTTCCAGCAGAATGGTCAGGTGCAGCTCGCCGCGGCCCGATACTTCGAACACGGTGTCGTCGTCGGTTGGCAGTACGCGCAGTGCCACGTTGGATTTCAGTTCTTTGTCCAGACGGTCACGCAGCTGGCGCGAGGTAACGAATTTACCTTCGCGGCCGGCCAGTGGCGAGGTGTTGACCATGAAGTTCATGGTCAGGGTAGGCTCGTCCACGGTCAGCATAGGCAGCGCTTCAGGAGTATCCACTGCGCATACGGTCGAACCGATGCCGATTTCTTCGATACCGTTGATCAGCACGATGTCGCCGGCCATGGCTTCGTCTACCAGCACGCGTTCCAGACCTTTGAAGTTCAGTACCTGATTGATACGGCCTTTGGTCGGGGTGTCATCTGGGCCGTTCAGGAATACTACGTCCATGCCTGGCTTGACGCGACCACGGTTGATACGGCCGATACCGATTTTACCCACGTAAGACGAGTAGTCCAGCGAGGTGATCTGCATCTGCAGCGGGCCATCTGGGTTGTCGTCACGTACTGGCACATATTTCAGGATCGCTTCGAACAGTGGCTTCATGTCGCCGTCGCGTACGGATTCGTCCAGACCGGCATAGCCGTTCAGACCCGATGCGTAGACGATAGGGAAGTCCAGCTGCTCGTCGGTAGCGCCCAGCTTGTCGAACAGTTCGAAAGTCTGGTTGATCGCCCAGTCAGCGCGTGCGCCCGGACGGTCGATCTTGTTCACTACCACGATAGGTTTCAGGCCCAGTGCCAGCGCTTTGCGGGTCACGAAACGGGTCTGTGGCATCGGGCCTTCCTGTGCGTCCACCAGCAGCAGCACGGAGTCCACCATCGACAGCACGCGCTCTACTTCGCCGCCGAAGTCGGCGTGGCCCGGGGTGTCAACGATGTTAATGTGGGTGCCTTCGTACTCTACCGCGCAGTTCTTCGACAGAATCGTAATGCCACGCTCTTTTTCGAGGTCGTTCGAGTCCATGACTCGGGTATCAACTGCCTGGTTTTCACGGAAGGTGCCAGACTGACGCAGCAGTTGGTCAACAAGAGTGGTCTTGCCGTGGTCAACGTGAGCGATGATGGCGATATTGCGAATTGCGCGTTTAGTATTGGACATGGTCTTTTATATTTGCTGAAAAACTGCGAGTTCGTACAGGATGTACGGGAGGTGCCAATTTCTGGAACCGCGTAGTATAGCATGGTGCGGTGCAACTCTTTGCCGAATCCTGAATATTTTCAAAGAGTTGCCGAATTGGCTGTGTTGCACAGGGCTAGACCGGCACGCCGGCACAGGCTAACCCGGTATTTATTGCGTAAAAGCGATCAGACGCTCCGGCGCAAGAATCTGGTATTCACCGAGCTGGGCCGTGCCCAGCAGCTTGGCATCGAGGTAGACGCGTACCCTGCCCTGTTCGGCCGGCAGCGCTATCTGCTCCTTGCCCAGTGCGAGGCGCTGGCCGTTGAGGAAGCGCCTGGCCAGTTCCGCCGTCAGCTGCACGGCGGGGAAGCTGGACAGCAGCGCATCGACGGGTGCCAGCAGCGACAGCGGCGCCGCATGTTCGGCCAGCGTTTCCAGCGTCAGCATGCCGGCCGTGGTCAGTGCACCCACCTGCGTGCGGCGCAAGGCCTGCAGGTGTGCGCCCGTACCCAGTGCCTCACCGATGTCCTGCCCCAGCACGCGGATATACGTGCCCTTGCTGCAGGTGACCACCAGTTTCAGGAACGGTGCTTCATACGACACCAGCTTCAGTTCATGGATCACCACATTGCGCGCTTCGCGTTCCAGCGTAATGCCGGCACGCGCGTACTCGTACAGCGGCTTGCCGTCGCGCTTGAGCGCCGAATGCATGGGCGGCACCTGCGCGATAGGGCCACGGAACTGCGCCAGCACGGCTTCGATCTGCTCCAGCGTTACCGCCACGGGACGGGTGTCGATCACCGCACCTTCCGTATCACCGGTATCGGTGGTCACGCCCAGATGGACGGTGGTTTCATAAGTCTTGTCGGCTTCCAGCAAGTCCTGCGAGAACTTGGTGGCTTCGCCGAAGCACAGCGGTAGCAGGCCGGTGGCAAACGGATCGAGCGTGCCGGTATGGCCGGCCTTCTTGGCGTTGAGGATGCGCTTGGCTTTGATCAGCGCATCGTTGCTGGAAAAACCCACCGGTTTATCGAGCAGCAGCACGCCGTCCACCAGATCGCGGACTTTTTTCGGAGACGTAGGTTTCATTGCAACGACGGCTTATTCGCTAGCGGCTTGATCGCCCTTGGCAGCAGCATCGCCTTCATCATCGAGCGAACGGGTGCTGTTGGCCTGATCGATCAGAGCCGACAGTTCCATGCCGCGCGAGGTGGACATATCGTGCACGAAGTGCAGCGCCGGCAGCGTATGGATGTGCAGACGCTTGCCCAGCAGGTTGCGCATGAAACCGGCCGCAGCAGTCAGACCGTCCAGCGTCTGTTTCACCTGCTCTTTGCTGTCTTTCAGCAGGGTGAAGAAAATTTTGGCGTGCGCGTAATCAGGCGTCAGCTGCACTTCGGTCAGCGTGACCATGCCGATGCGCGGGTCCTTCAGTTCGAAAGCGATGATTTCCGACAGATCGCGCTGGATCTGGTCGGCCACGCGCTGACCGCGCTGTGGGATGGTTTTGCTATGTTTTGCCATGATGATTCCATAAACGGCAAGTGGACGGGAGCGTTTGCCCCCGTCCACTTTACCAGTACTGCCCGGTGCGCGGATTACAGCGTACGAGCGATTTCCTGAACTTCGAACACTTCCAGCGAGTCACCCACTTGAATGTCGTTGTAGTTCTTCAGCGACAGGCCGCACTCCAGACCGGCGCGAACTTCTTTCGCATCGTCCTTGAAGCGTTTGAGCGAGTCGATCTCGCCGCTCCACACCACGATGTTGTTGCGCAGCAGACGGACCGACGAGGTACGCTTGACGACACCATCGGTAACCAGACAGCCGGCAATCGCGCCCACTTTGGACACCATGATGACCTGACGTACTTCCACCTGACCGGTAACGGTTTCGCGTTTTTCCGGTGCCAGCATGCCCGACATGGCGGCTTTCACTTCTTCAATCGCATCGTAGATGATGTTGTAGTAGCGAATATCCACGCCGTTCGACTCGGCCAGCTTGCGTGCCTGTGCATCGGCACGGGCGTTGAAGCCGATGATGATGGCTTTCGATGCCACGGCCAGATTGACGTCCGATTCGGTAATGCCGCCGACTGCAGCGTGCACCACTTGTACGCGCACTTCCGAGGTCGACAGTTTCTGCAGCGAGCCAACCAGCGCTTCCTGCGAACCCTGCACGTCGGTCTTGATGATCATCGGCAGGTTCTTCACTTCGCCTTCGGCCATCTGGTCGAACATGTTTTCCAGTTTCGCAGCTTGCTGCTTGGCCAGTTTCACGTCGCGGAACTTACCTTGACGGAACAGACCGATCTCACGGGCTTTACGCTCGTCAGCCATGACCATGACTTCTTCACCGGCTTGCGGCACTTCGGTCAGACCTTGAATTTCAACCGGGATCGAAGGACCGGCTTCGCCGATAGGCTTGCCGTTTTCGTCCAGCATGGCACGTACACGGCCATACGAGGAGCCAGCCAGAATCACGTCGCCGCGCTTCAGCGTACCCGACTGCACCAGTATGGTGGCAACCGGACCCTTACCTTTATCCAGACGGCCTTCAACCACCAGACCGCGGGCCGGTGCTTCCACCGGTGCTTTCAGTTCCAGCACTTCAGCTTGCAGCAGTACCTGTTCCAGCAGCGCATCGATACCGGCACCGGTTTTCGCCGACACTGGCACGAATGGCGAATCGCCACCGTATTCTTCCGGCACAACCTGTTCGGCCACCAGTTCCTGCGTCACGCGATCCACGTTGCCGCCCGGTTTATCGATCTTATTGATCGCTACCACCAGCGGTACACCGGCAGCCTTGGCGTGCGAAATCGCTTCCTTGGTCTGCGGCATCACGCCGTCGTCGGCTGCTACCACCAGAATCACGATGTCGGTGGCCTTGGCACCACGGGCACGCATGGCGGTAAACGCTTCGTGACCCGGGGTATCGAGGAAGGTGATGATGCCGCGCGGGGTTTCCACGTGGTAGGCACCGATGTGCTGGGTAATGCCGCCCGCTTCACCCGAGGCCACTTTGGCGCGACGGATGTAGTCCAGCAGCGAGGTCTTACCGTGGTCAACGTGACCCATCACGGTAACCACTGGTGCACGCGGCACGGATTCGAAGTGAGCGTGCTCACCCTGATCTGCCAGCAGTGCTTCCGGATCGTCGATCTCGGCTGCGAAGGCTTTGTGGCCCATTTCTTCGACCAGAATCATGGCCGTTTCCTGGTCCAGCACCTGATTGATGGTGCACATCTGACCCAGCTTCATCAGCTGTTTAATCACTTCCGACGCTTTCACGGACATCTTGTGAGCCAGCTCGGCCACAGTGATGGTTTCCGGAACGTAGACGTCTTTGACGACAGCTTCGGTCGGTGCCTGGAAGTTGCTTTCGCGCTCTTCCGCATGGGCATTACGGCGACCGCCGCCCTTGCCACCGCGCCAGCTGTCGCGGCCCGTGCTGGCTGCGCCGGCACCGGCGCCACGGCCTTTGCTACCACCTGGTGCGCCACGCTTGCGCGCGTCGTCATTCCAGGTCGAAGCCACATTGGCCGACTTGATGGATTTCTTGTCGTTGCCGCCGGCTTTCTTGTCGGCTGGCTTGTCGCCCGGCTTGGCCGCAGCCGCTGGCGTGGTCGCCGGCTTGTGCAGCGTACCTTCCGCTGCTTTCGGCTTGACCGCAGCCGGTGCAGGCTCAGGCGCTTTGATGGCGCGGCGTGGCGCGTTCATCATGGCTTTAATCTGGGCCACTTCGTCCGCTACGGCCTTACGGGCGCGTTCGGTCGCATCAGCTTTTTCAGCCGCTTCCTTGGCAGCCAGTTCGGCTTTCTTGCGGGCTTCTTCAGCGGCCGCTTTTTTCTTCTCCTGCTCGGCCGCATCGTTCACGGCTGGGGCAGCAGCAGCCTGGGCCGCAGCTTTCTTGGCTTCGGCTTCAGCATCTTTCTTGGCCTTGGCTTCGGCTTCGGCAGTGGCTTTCGCCTGTGCTGCTTTTTCCGATTCCAGCTTGGCCAGACGTTCCTGCTTCTCGCGCAGTTCCGCTTCCTGACGCGCGATCAGCTCCGCCTGTTTGCGCGCTTCTTCTTCGCGACGGGCGACTTCCGCCGCGTCGATCACCGGCGCAGCAGGCGCTGCGGCGGTGGTGGTGACAGGTTCGTCGCGCTGTACGAAGGTACGCACTTTCTTGACGGCGACCTGAATCGTGCGGGCCTTGCCATTGGCATCGGCCTGCTTGATTTCGGTGGTCTCTTTGCGCGTCAGCGTAATCTTCTTCTTCTCGGTTTCACCCGAGGCGCCGTGGGTACGGCGCAGGTGTTCCAGCAGCTTATCCTTATCATCTTTCGACAATGGATCTGACGTCGAACTTTTCTCGACGCCGGCAGAACGCAGCTGCGTCAGCAGCAAATCTGCAGGCATCTTCAGTTCGGTGGCAAATTGGGCTACGTTGTTACTCGCCATTCAGTCCTCTTTTCTATGTGTCGCGGAGATGATAAAGATACTCAAATTAAGCCTTTGCAGATTCGACTAGACCCCATGCCTTGGCTTGCAGGCCTTTGGCACGATCGTCGTACTTCGAGTCAACCAACTTCATCTCATCGTCGGTCACATCTTCAAATTCATTCTTAATCAATGCACGGGCGCGGTCGGACGACAGGGCCAGAATGGCGCCGAATTCGTCGTAGGCCAGGCCTGCAAATGCTGCCACCGTCTTGATACCGGCCAGACCCAGCTTGCCGGCGGTGATGCGGTCCATACCTTCCAGACCGACCAGTGCTTCGTCCATGCCTTCCAGGCCTTCTTCCGAAGCGATGGCTTCGGTGACCAGAGCGTCACGGGCGCGGGTACGCAGTTCGTTGACGGTTTCTTCGTCAAACGATTCGATTTCCAGCATTTCGGAGATCGGCACGTAAGCGATTTCTTCCAGGCTGGCAAAGCCTTCTTCTACCAGAATGTCGGCCACTTCCTGATCGACATCGAGTTTTTCCATGAACAGCGCGCGGATCGCGGCGGTTTCCTGGGCTGCCTTGTCGGCCGATTCTTCGGCCGTCATGATGTTGATCTTCCAGCCCGTCAGGTCGGAAGCCAGACGCACGTTCTGACCCGAACGGCCGATGGCGATGGCCAGATTTTCTTCGTCCACCACCACGTCCATGGCGTGCTTCTCTTCGTCCACCATGATGGACGAGACATTGGCCGGAGCCAGTGCACCGATCACGAACTGGGCCGGATCTTCCGACCACAGCACGATGTCGACGCGCTCGCCACCGAGTTCGCCGGTCACAGCCTGTACGCGCGAACCGCGCATACCGACGCAGGTACCGATAGGATCGATACGCTTGTCAGCCGTGTAGACAGCGATCTTGGCGCGTACGCCAGCGTCGCGTGCAGCCGATTTAATTTCCAGCATGCCCTGTTCGATTTCCGGCACTTCCAGCTCGAACAGCTTGGAAATGAATTCCGGTGCGGTACGCGACAGGATCACTTGCGGGCCGCGCATATTGCGGTCGATACGCAGGATGTAAGCACGTACGCGGTCGCCGATACGCAGGTTTTCTTTCGGGATCATCTGGTCGCGTGGCAGACGGGCTTCGATCTTGCCCGATTCGACGATCGCATCGCCGCGTTCCATACGTTTGATGGTGCCGGTAACCAGCGAATCGCCGCGCTCGAGGAAGTCGACCAGAATCTGTTCGCGCTCGGCGTCACGCACGCGCTGCAGGACGACCTGTTTGGTGTCCTGTGCGAAGCGGCGGCCGAATTCCACGGATTCGATCGGTTCTTCGATGTGGTCGTCCACTTCGATGTCAGGAATCTGTTCCTTGGCTTCGAAGTGCAGAATTTCCTGATCCGGCAGTTGCAGACCTGCCTCGTCAGGCACGACGTGCCAGCGGCGGAAGGATTCGAACTCACCCGACTCGCGGTCGATCGAAACGCGGATGTCCACTTCACCCTCATAGCGTTTCTTCGTGGCTTGTGCCAACGCGAATTCCAGCGCGCCGAACACTACATCTTTATCGACGTTCTTCTCACGCGCCAGCGCGTCTACCAATAACAAAACTTCGCGACTCATGCTTTGCGTCCCTTAAAAACCACCTGCGGCACCAGGCGTGCCTTATCCATATCGGCGAGCGTAAACTCCAACAGCGCCGGACCTTCATTACTCTCAAATTCCAACGACAAATTCTCGCCCTGAGGTTCCTGCAGGATCCCCTGGAACGATTTCCGGTTGTTCGTACCCGGCATGGCTACGCGCAGCTTGATGATAGCTTCGCTACCCGCAAAACGCGTAAAATCAGCCAGCTTGCGCAGCGGGCGATCCAGCCCCGGCGACGAGATTTCGAGACGCTCGTAATTCACGTTCTCGACCGTCAGCACGTGCGACAACTGGTGACTCACCGTCGCGCAATCCTCGACGGTAATCGGACCTTTTTCTTCAGCGTCGGCAGCGCTGAAATCGATAAAGACGCGCAAAATCCCGCGCTCGCCCCGCTCGACATCAACCAGCTCATAGCCCAGACCAGCAACGGTCTTTTCAATTAATTCCGGCAGCTGCAAGAAATTCTCCAGATTAAAGTCTATTTACAACTTGCTAAAAATAGACCATTCAAAACGGTTCACCAAAAAAAAAATGGGCATCTGCCCATCTTCTTGTACTACCTAGCCAGATGAAAGCGCTGTTACAGGATGCACTGCAACGAACTTTTATTAGGCTGCTCATTATAACCTGATCCGCACTGCACCGCAATAACGGCTTCCGTGCAAAATCAGGCTAAATGTGCGTTACAAGCGGCATCTAGCCGTGCCGGAGCGGGTTTTGACACCGTTCCGGCAGACTCAGTATCAGCCTTTGCGACGGCGCGGCATGCCATGGCCGCTGGCGCCGCCGCGCGACTCCTGACCACGGCGCGGCGCACCCGCGCTGGCAAAACCGAAGGTGGTTTGCAGCGGATCGGGCTGACGCGGGCCTTTATTGCCGCCTTTACCACCTTTGCCGCCGCCCTGCCCCTGGCCACGGCCTTGACCTTGCGCACGCGGAGCCGGTGCTTCGCCCAGCGGACGGCCACCGGCGTAGGCGCCGATGCCCTGCGGACGACCACCCGGACGGCCCGAGCTCTGGCCGCCACGGCCATTGCCGTTGCCACCACCATTACCGCCACGGCCGCCGGAACGGGCCGGTTTGGCGAATGGCAGCGCATTGGCGTTGCTCAGATCGGCACGGTTGAAGTTATGCTCGTCTTCGTCGTCATAATCGTCGTCCAGATCGTCGCGCTCGGCGCCACGGCCGCGCTGCGGACGCTTTTCCGGACCCTTGTTCTGGGCTGGCTTGGCCTGCTGCGGGCCTTTGCCACCACGCTGGCCTGCCGGCGCAGCAGCGCCGTCAGCGGCTTTTTTCTCGACGCCGTAGGCCGACATCATGGCGCGCACGGCGTTTTCTTCCAGCTCTTCCCAGCGGCCGCGTTTCAGGCTGCTCGGCAGCGTCATGGCGCCGTAGCGGGTACGGATCAGGCGCGACACGGTCAGGCCGATGGCTTCGAACATACGGCGCACCTCGCGGTTACGGCCTTCGCCGATAATTACGCGGTACCATTTGTTGATGCCTTCGCCGCCGCCATCAGCGATTTTGGAGAACTGCGCCAGACCGTCTTCCAGTTCGACGCCGGCCAGCAGTTTCTGGCGCATGCCCTCTTCCAGCACGCCCAGCGTACGCACGGCGTATTCGCGGTCGATCGAGTAGCGCGGGTGCATCAGGCGGTTAGCCAGATCACCGGAAGTCGTGAACAGCAGCAGACCTTCGGTATTAAAGTCCAGGCGGCCTACGGCCAGCCACTTACCGGCCTTCATGGTCGGCAGGCGGTCGAATACGGATGGACGACCTTCCGGATCGTCCATCGAGACGATTTCGCCGGCCGGTTTATGGTAGATCAGCACGCGTGGCGGCTTCTTGCTGACGCGGCGCTGGATCAGCTTGCCGTTCAGACGCACCGCGTCGGTCGGCAAAATGCGCTGGCCGATATGGGCCGGCTCGCCGTTGACGGACACGCGGCCCGCTACGATCAGTTCTTCCATGTCGCGGCGCGAACCCAGACCCGCTTCGGCCAGCACCTTGTGCAGCTTGGGCGCATCGTCGTCCGCCGTCAGATCGCGGCGCACGGCCTTCTGCTGCTGACGGCCCTTGACTGGCTCGTCGCTATCGAAGGCATCCGAAGTCACGTAGGAGAAAGCTGCGTCGGCATCATTGGCCTTGGCGCCGGCACCTTGCTGACCGCGCTGCTTGCCGTGCTTGCCCTTGCGACCGTTACGGTTGTTGTTACGCTGCTCGCCGCGCTCGTGACGTGGCTTGCCGCCTTCCTTGGCAGACTGGGCGGCAGGCGCCTCGACTGCAACCACTTCCGCCACGGCTTCGCCACCAGCGGCCTGTACTTTTTCTGCCTGTGCCTGCGCCTGCTGGGCCTGACGTACGGCGCGCTGTTCACGCATCTGGCGCGGGCCGCGCGGTGCACGCGGACCACGGCCGGCCGGCGCGGCATCCGCTTGTGCACCAGCGGCACTCGCCGGCGCTTCGCTCGCTGCAGCAGCCGAAGCAGTTGGCGCAGCCGCAGCCACGGCGGCCGGTGCCGATGTATCGCCGGCGACAGGCGCAGCAGCTTTGGCAGCAGGCTTGCGTGCACGCGGCGCCTTGGCCGGTGCGGCTTCGCCGCCTTCTGCGGCTACTGGCGCTGCCTTGGCACGGGTTTTCTTCACCGGAGCAGCCGCTTCGGACGCCGCTGCGGCACCAGCACTGGCTACCACTGCGCTGTCGGTACCACCTTCGGCCTTGGCCTTGGCGGTACGGCGCGGCTTGGCAGCAGGCGCTGCACCATCCGCTGCTGCGGCAGCATCGGCTTCGATCTGCGCCTTGGTGCGGCGCTTAGGCTTGGCGACGGCTGCTGCCGGCGCGACGTCTTGGACTGTCTCTGGGGAATTAGGTTTGTTCATTATTCGTTTCTGGGTTGTGCTCAGCGTCAACCGTTACATCGGCAGCGACGGCGCTCTGCGCCGCTTTATCAAAGTTATCCTGCAGGGCCGCTTCCAGTGCTTCCAGATCCGGACCATTACCCTGCTGTTCGCTAATTTGCTGCAACGGTGGCAGCTGGGACAGCGAATTGAGTCCCAGGTCATCAAGAAACTGCTTGGTCGTGCCCAGCAACGCTGGCCGGCCCACTACATCGCGGTAGCCCACCACATCCACCCAGCCACGGTCTTCCAGCATCTTGATGGTCTGCGAGTTGACGGCCACACCGCGGATTTCCTCGATGTCGCCGCGCGTTACCGGCTGGCGGTAAGCGATAATCGCCAGCGTTTCCAGCGTTGCCCGCGTGTATTTAGGCGGTTTTTCCGGATTTAATCTATCCAGATACAAACGCATTTCCGGACGGCTCTGGAAGCGCCATCCCGTCGCCAGACTGACCACCTCGATACCGCGGCCGGTCCAGTCCTGCCTTAATTCTTCCAGCATTTCCTTGATTGTGTCCGCCCCGATACCGGGACCACGTGGCCGCCCCTGATCATCGACTTCGACATACAGTTTTTTCAAACTGTGGATCGACAAAGGCTCCTGGGCGCATAGCAAAGCCGTTTCGAGGACTCGTTTAGCCTCAGCTGTATCCATAGCTATCTTGTGGTTGCATTTTCATGCAAGAAAGAAATCAATCACATTCAGTGAGGCGGGGCAGCGCAACGCTGCCGGCTGGAATACTCGCTGAAGCTATTTTTTTCCGACACCCGCGCCGGGCGCCGGGTGGGACAGAGGGACATGCCAGTGGATACCAGAAGCAGTATTTCTGACAGATTGATGAATTGTACCTGATAAAACGCCACTACGCGCATGTCGCGCCAGCGAAATATCGGCCGAAAGACGCTCGCTGCGCCTCAGGCGACTGCCAGTTTTTCCGCCAGAATTGCCGAAACACCAACAAATGCCGGATATTCGGCGGTAATCACCCAGGTCGGTACCTGCGCCAGATAGTTGCCGAAACGGCCCTTGGCTTCGAAGCGGGCACGGAAGCCGGAGCGGTCGAAACGCGCGCCCAGCTTGGGCACGATGCCACCGCCTATATAAATACCGCCCTGCGCCCCCAGCGTAATGGCCAGATTGCTGGCTACGGTGCCCAGCATGCAGCAGAAGGCTTCGATGGTTTCATCGCACAGCGTGCATTCGCCTGCCAGTGCGCGGCGCGAAATTTCGGCGGCCGCCAGCGGCTCGGCCGGCATATCCGTATGGTGCGCCAGTGCGCGGTAGATCAGTTCTATGCCCACGCCGGAAATCAGGCGTTCGGCGGAGACGTGTTCGAATTCCTTCCATGCGTACTGCAGGATGGCCACTTCCAGCGCATTGGCCGGTGCAAAAGTCACATGGCCACCTTCGCTGAGCAAGGCGGTCCAGCCATCCTTGCCGGGAATCAGACCGGAGACGCCGAGGCCCGTACCGGCGCCCACTAGCCCCAGCGGCGCGCCTTCGACCGCTACACCGCCACCCACCTGATGCTTCTGGCTAGCCGACAGCTGCGGCAGCGAACGGGCCAGCGCGGTGAAGTCATTCACCACCACCAGCGTTTCGAAATTCACTTCGCGGCGCAACGCTTCGATCGAGAATTCCCAGTGGTGGTTGGTCATGCGCACCATGTCACCCGTGACGGGGTTGGCGATGGCGATGGCGCCGTGACGGATACCGGTCATGCCGGTCGCCGCCACGGCGGGCATCGCCAGATACGCGACCAGGGCGGCGGCCAGGGTCGGGTATGCAGCGCACGCCAGCACTTCGATCGCTTCTATCTTGCCCGCAGCAGTTTCCAGTGCAAAGCGCGCATTGGTACCACCGATGTCCGCCAGCAGACGCGGGCCACTGGCAATCGCAGTGGTCTGAATGGGAGGCGTTTGTAGGGACTGAGCTGTCATGATAGATCGAAATGAGTTGATCCCTAAGCTTAAAGTATTTTACTAGTACGACGCAAGAATTCTTTGTAGTTTTAGTACACATAACTCTGTCTTGCCACATAAAACCACGATCCGAGATATTTTTTACGTAGTATGACTACTACTTCAGCCTGAACGGGAGTTCCCCACAGAAAGAGGGTGCAGCAAAAAAAATACCCGCGACAAAAGCGCGGGTAGAGTCGGGCAAACGGAAACGGGGGGGCTGCCACTGACGCGGCAAGTGCATGGGTACTACGAACAGAACGCGACGTGCGGGCCCGGCCTAATGTGCCGCGGCGCTGTTGCCGGTGCTGCCGGCAGCGGCCTGGGCAGCACCGAATTCCGCCTTCCATGCATCGAGACCGCCCAGCAGCGGACGGGCGCGGTGGAAACCATGGCTGACCAGATGCTTGGCCACCTGCGCTGCCGTTACATCATTGGGGCAGCTGCAGTACACGATGATGGGGTGATCCTTGTCCAGCGCAGCCAGTTCGGGGATGGGGTCGCCGCCGTTGTAAGCCAGCGCACCGGGCACGGCCGGATCGAGCAGCTGGGCTGTCACGCTACGGGCATCCACCAGCACGGGCTGGTGGCCCTGCGCCAGCAGGCGTTTCAGTTCCTCCACCGTGAGCCGTTCGATATCGACCGCCTGACGGAAGCGCCGCCGCTCCACATATTTATAGACGATGAACAGCACCAGCAGGCCGCCCAGCACCATCAGTGCCGTCGAGCCCATGGTGTTGAGGATATCCAGCACCTGATCGATCTGGGTATGGAAGGCCGCGCCCAGCGCGATCCCGCTACCGCTCCACAGCAGCGCACCGGCCACACTGAAGCCGAGGAAAGTGGCGTTCGAGGTACCGAGCGCGCCGGCCAGCGGTGGCGCGATGGTGTTAAAACCGGGGATGAACTTGGCCACCACCAGCGCCTTGGGGCCCCAGCGGTTGAAATTGTCTTCCGTCTGGCTCACACAGTAATCGGGCGACAGCGAAATCTGGCACAGCAGGCGCAGGATACGCTTGCCGAAATAGCGGCCAGCACGGAACCAGAAATAGTCGCTGATCAGACAGGCCAGCAGACTGACGGCCAGTGCCGCCGGCCAGCTGATGCCGCCGTCCACGGCAAAAGCGCCCGCCACGATGAGGATGGGAAAAGCGGGGATGGGCAGGCCGATCTGCTCGACGAGTACCACGCCGAACACGATCAGCACGCCGTATTCCTGCAATAAGAGTATGAGATTGGCCATCCGGCTATCTTATCTTAATTTGCCGCTCGCCGTTTCGTGCCCGCGTGGTCGCACGCACGAGCCGCAGGCGTCCGGTAGCTGACCGCTAGCGGCTGGCGTGGCCCGGGATGGCAGCCAGCAGCGCACGCGTGTAAGGGTGCTGCGGCTGACGGTACAACTGGTCCGCTGGCGCCAGTTCCACCACCCTGCCCTGCTGCATCACCATCACCTGATCGGACATGTACTGCACCACCGCCAGATCGTGCGAGATAAACAGATAGGACAGGCCCAGCTCCTGCTGCAGATCCTTGAGCAAGTTGAGCACCTGCGCCTGCACCGATACGTCGAGCGCCGAAACGGATTCGTCGCAGACCAGGATTTCCGGCTGCAGCGTCAGGCAGCGCGCAATGGCTATGCGCTGCCGCTGGCCACCGGAGAATTCGTGCGGATAGCGCTGCAGCGCGCTGGCCGGCAAACCTACCTTGTCCAGCAGGCTGGCCGCCATGGCCAGCCGCGCCGCTTCGCTATCGCCGATGCCATGGATGCGTAGCGGTTCCAGCAGAATCTGGCCTACCGTGAAGCGGGGATTGAGCGAGGCATAGGGATTCTGGAACACGATATGGATACGGCGCTTATACGGCTGGAATTCGCGCGCCGTTAAAGCCAGCAGATCACGTCCGTCGAACAGCACACTACCGCTGCTCGCCTGTAGCAAACGTAGCAGCATCAGCCCGACCGTGGTTTTGCCGCTGCCCGATTCGCCCACCACGCCCAGCGTCTGGCCACGCGCCAGCGTGAACGACACATCATCCACGGCACGGAACTCGCGCTGGCGCCACCAGCCGTCGCGCAGCTGGTAATGCTTGCTCAGATGATGCACCACCAGCAGCGGCGGCGCGTCCGTCACAGCAGCCGGCAGGTCCGGTACGACGATCAGGTCTGACTGCAGCAACTGGTCGCCGATCACGGGCAGGCGCGCGGGACGCTGACCCAGCACGGGGCGGCAGCGCAGCAGGGCACGGGTGTACTCATCCTGCGGCTGCTGCAGCACCGCCATCGCCGGCCCCGTTTCGCGCACATGACCATGGCGCATCACCACCACCGTGTCGGCAATCTGCGCCACCAGCCCCAGATCATGGGTGATGAACAGCACCGCCATCTCGCGCCGCTGCTGCAGGCGCGCCAGCAGTTCGATGATCTGCTGCTGTATCGTCACGTCCAGCGCGGTGGTCGGTTCGTCGGCGATCAGCAGGCGTGGCTCGCATGCAATCGCCATGGCGATCATCACGCGCTGCTGCTGGCCGCCCGACATCTGGCCCGGATAGCTATCGATCTTGTGCGCAGCGTCGGCGATGCCCACCTCCTCCAGTAACTCCAGCGTGCGCTGGCGTGCCTGCGCACGGCTCATGCCCAGATGCAGACGCAGCACCTCGCCGATCTGGGTGCCCACCGTCAGCACGGGATTGAGCGAGGACATGGGGTCCTGAAAAATCATCGCGATCTCGTGCCCGCACAGCGCGCGGCGTTCGGCGCGATCCAGCGCCAGCAGCTCGCGCCCGTCGTAGCGTATGCTGCTGGCAGCATCGACCGCACTGCTCTCTTCCGGCAGCAATCCCATCACGGCAAGCGCGCTGACGGATTTACCGCTGCCCGATTCACCCACCAGCGCCACCGTGCTGCGCGGCGCCACGCTGAACGATAGCCCGTGCACCACTTCCGTCATGTGCCGGCCATGCGTGCGGAAGCTCACGTGCAGATTACGGATTTCCAGTAACGGCACCGCTGCCGGCAATGGCGACATAGATAGCGGCACGCTCAAAATTTCACCTTGGGGTCGAGTGCATCACGCAAAGCATCGGTCAGCAGCGAGAACGCCGTGACCAGCAAAGCCATGGCCAGTGCCGCCGCTGTCAGCTGCCACCAGCGGCCGAGGATCAGTTCATTCTGCGCTTCGTTCAGCATGCTGCCCCACGACACCACGCCCACCGGCACGCCGAAACCGAGGAAGCTCAGTACCACTTCCGCCTTGATGAAGCCCACCACCAGTATCGACAGCTGCACCAGCGCCACATGGCTCACGTTGGGGAAGATATGCACGAACATGCGGCGCCAGTGGCTGGCACCGATGGCGTCCGCTGCCAGCACGTACTCGCGCCCTTTGTGCTTGAGGTATTCGGCGCGGATCAGGCGATAGGGGCCGGTCCAGCCAGTCAGGCCCAGAATCAGCACGATGGTCAGCACGCCTTTCTGCTGCAGCACGGCGGCCACGGCCAGTATCATCAGCACGGAAGGGATGGCGGTGAAAATGTTGTACAGGCCATTCAGCAGCGCATCCACCAGCCCGCCCCAGTAGCCGGCCAGTGCGCCCAGCAGCGTGCCCAGCGCCACCGCCAGCAGAGCCGCCACCAGCCCCACCACCACCGAGGTTTCGCCACCTTTGACAGTTTTCTTCAGCACATCATGGCCCCATTTATCGGCGCCGAAAGGCAGTGTCGCCAGCCGCGCCGTGCCAGTACCAGCGCCGGCGTCTGTCCCGGCGCGCAACCGGGCCAGATCGTCGGCCAGCGGATCGACCACGCCATACATGGGCAACTCCGTGGCGCGCAAAGCACGGATATCCGGTGCCAGCGGATCGAAAGGGTTGTCGCGCAGTGCAGCGCCGGCAGCACCAGCTGCCGTATCAGCAGCCGCGCCACCAGCAACTGCGCCAGCCGTCGCTACGGGCGCCTTGGCGCCGCTGGCCCAGCTGGGCGGAGCATAGCTGATAGCCACTTCCTGCTCCCAGTCTGCCACGATCAGGCCAGAAGCCGACAGCAGCAATGCCAGCAGAAACGCCAGCACCACGGCCAGCGCGCCCATGGCCCAGCGGTCGGCGCGCAAGCGGCGCCATGCCAGCTGCCACAGGCCGGGGGTATGCACGGGGGACGCCATCATGACAGCCGCACCCGTGGGTCCAGCGCCTGATACAGCAAATCAGTCAGCAAATTCACCAGCATGGTGGCCAGCGCCACATACACGGTAATGGCTTTGATGACGGGGAAATCGCTGCGTTCCACTGCGAGTATCACTTCGCGCCCTATACCCGGTATGCCGAAAAAGCGCTCCAGCAGGAAGGCACCGATCAGCAGCGATGGCAGGCTGGCCATCACATGGGTGAGGATGGGGATGGCCGCATTGCGCAGCACATGCAGCCACATCACGCGGCCTTCGCCCAGCCCTTTGGCGCGCGCCGTGCGCACATAGTCCTGCCCCACTTCATCGAGCACGAAGCTGCGGTACAGGCGCAGCGTGGGCGCGATCGATACGGCCAGCCCTATCAGTATCGGCAGGCTGGCATAGCGCAGCAGGTTTTCACCCAGATGCTCGCCCCAGCCCTGCACGGGGAACAGCCCCAGCTTGTAGGCCAGCTGGTACTGGAACACGATGATGTAGACCAGGATGCTGACCGACATGCCGACCGTGCAGGCAACCATCACCAGCCGGTCCGTCAGCGAGCCGCGCACGAAAGCGATGGCCAGCGCCAGCGCAATGCCCAGCGCCGTTTCCAGCAGCGTCAGGGGCACCAGCACTGTCAGCGATGGCCCCAGCCGGGTTGCGATGATTTGCCCCACGGGTTCGCCTGTGGCCCAGCTCAGGCCGAAGTCCAGCGTGGCGATCTGGCGCAGGAAGATGCCCAGCTGCACCCAGTAAGGCTGGTCCACGCCCAGCTGGCGGCGGATGTTGGCGATGCTTTCCGCATTCGCCATCTTTCCTGCCAACAAGTACGCGGGATCGCCGCCCACCCAGTTAAACAGTATGAACAGCAGCAGTACCACGCCCAGCATGGTGGGCAGCATCTGCCCCAGGCGCCTAACTATATAGGCCAGCATAGTCCCACCATTATTTCGCCACCTTCATTGCGCCATCCTCATTTCTATCCTTGCGCTCGATATCCAGATATTTCCATTCCTGATGCAGGATGGGGTGCCGTTTATACCCGAGCACGGCCGGCTGCGCCAGCATGCTGCGGTAGCGCGTGTAGGCCGGCATGGCTGCCGCCTGCACTTCCAGCTGGCGCGCCATCTGGCGGTACAGAGCATCACGCTGCGGCCCCGGCGGCAGTGCCCGGCTGGCTTCGAACCAGCGGTCATACTGCTCGTCCTGATAGCAGCCACTATTATTCTGATGGATATTCTTGCCGTAGAACAGCTGCATGAAATTATCGCCGTCCGGATAATCAGCCATCCACTGATAGGTACGGCTCTGCAGCTGGCATAGCTGCTCGGCTTGCTGGATATCGCTGAAGATCATGCGCTGGCTATCCATCCGTATGCCCAGCCGGGTATAGGTCTTGCGCCACAGTTCGGCCATCTGCAGGCCGGCCGCTTCGCTGCGCGAGGTGTAGCGCAGCACCAGCGGTTTGCCATCAGGCAAGGTGCGCCAGCCATCGGCGCCCTTACGGTAGCCGTAGCGGTCCAGCAGCTGGTTGGCCAGCACAGGATCGTATTGCAGCAGGCTGCGGTAGGCCGGATCATGGCCGGCCACGCCGGGCGGCACCGGCATGGCCAGCCGCTCGGCCTCGCCGTTCAGCAGCAGACGGATTTCTTCGTCCACGTCATGCGCCATGGCGATGGCACGGCGCAAGGCGATCTTCTCTTTGCTGAGCCCACCCACCACGGGGTCCTGCATATTCCAGTAGTAATAGGTCAGCACGGGATCGACGATGCGCTGCAGCTGTATGCCCTGCGCCGCCAGCTCGGGACGCAGCTTGCCATCGACGATGGCGCGCGGGGCCAGCGGCCCGTCCAGCCAGAACAGATCGGCCGCGCCGCTGGTAAAGGATAGCCAGCGCGACTGGTCTTCCAGCTGCACGCTGATGTCGATGCGCCCTATCTGGGGAATTTTCTTGCCCTGCATCTGGCGCACGATGCGGGCATCGGCCGCGCTGCCGTCGGCGCTGGCGGCAAAATCCCAGCGCTCGTCGCGAAAACCCGGGTTGGCGTCGAGCACGATACGGCTGCCGCGCACCCACTTGCCCAGCTGGTAGGCACCGGTGCCCACCGGATGGCTGGCTACCTCGCCTTTGGAATCGCCATAGCGTTGCACCACTTCGCGCGCCACGGCAGCCAGCGGTTCGTAGGCCAGTATCATGCCCAGACTGGGATCGGGCCGGGTCAGGTGCAATCGCAAAGTGTAACGGTCCAGCTGTTCGAAACCGGCCACAGCAGCGTCGTAATCCATGCGCCCGCGCTGTTTTGCTTCGGCCGCCAGCGCGTCGAGCCCGACGATGCGCCCTTCCAGCAACCAGCTATTCGGCGAAGCCAGTTGCGGATCGAACAGGCGTTTCCACGAATACAGGTAGTCGGCCACCGTGAGTTCGCGTCGCTGGCCGCCGAAAGCCGGATCGGGCGTGAAATAGATGCCGGTCTTGAGCCGGATCAGCACACTGAGCCCATCAGCCGAAACTTGCGGCAATGCCGCCGCCGTCTGCGCCGCCAGGCGCACGGGCCGGGCCAGATAGTCATAGGTGTACAGCGTCTCGAAGATGGCTTCGGTGATATGCCCGGTGTACAGGTCACGCCCCTGGGCCGGATCCAGGCTGGCTTCGGCGGCTGGAAGGATGTAGCGCAAAGTCTTAACAGGCGCTGCCGCTACAGCGGCACCGCCCCCGCAGCAAGCCAAAACGATAGCTGCAATTCGGGCCAGCGGGCGGGTACCCAGCATATTTCTCCTCGGACAACTCGAACAGGTGCTGGAACGATACCTTACTTTGCCACCGCCAGACAGCATCTATTAGTACGCCCCCAGGACCAGGCCCCATAACCTTACAGCGAAAGCCTGTCTCCAGCGCATGGCCAAGGCATCAAACAGGGCCGGTTAAATATTTCTGGTGGGAATTTTGACTGTCGCGTAAAAGTCACACATACAAAAGCATTGTATTTTTGCCACGGATTCAAGAATGCACCAGCGTGGTGCGCTTTTGACATCGACCACCATATTTTCCCTGCCAATTTGACTCCGACTCAATCTTTCACGAGGCAACTAGCCGTCTCGCACCAAATTAGAGCGATTTCTCACCATTTTTGCGCATATTATTGCCCGAGAATTAAGAATGTCTTATTTATATCATAATGCAAGTAGTTGCATTGACAGTCCTCTAGGTAACTGTTCAGATCAATTATTGACGAAAAAAGCAGATTGTTTTTCGCCGACAGGTGCAAGCCGCACCGAAACAAAAAACATTCACACCCGTGTAGTACGTTTTAAATTGGGAGCATAAATAATGATGGTTGAAACTGTATTGTCCCGCTCTGTACGTCTGATTTGCGCCAGTGGTCTGGCCTTCGGCATGCACGCGGCAGTTGCACAGACCAGCGCGGACTCACCTATCCAGCGCGTCGAAATTACCGGCTCGAGCATCAAGCGCATCAACGCTGAAGGTGCACTGCCAGTGCAGACCCTGTCGAAACTGCAGATCGAACAGAGCGGCGCCACCAACGTGGCCGATCTGGTAGCTTCGCTGCCTTCGATGCAGGGTTTCACCACCTCGTCGATGTCGGTGAACGGCGGCGGCGGCGGTCTGCAAACGGCCTCGATCCACGCCATCGGCGAAGGCTACACCCTGGTGCTGCTGAACGGCCGTCGTCTGGCACCGGCAACTTCCGGTTCGACTGTCAATCTGGCCAGCATTCCGCTGGCGGCCGTAGAGCGCGTTGAAATTCTGACCGACGGTGCTAACACCCTGTACGGTTCGGACGCGATTGCCGGCGTGGTCAACTTCATCCTGAAGAAAAACCAGACCGACGCCATCATTGAAGGCACCTACAACACCCCGCAGAAAAGCAGCTCTGGTTCGAGCAACAACATCGCCATCTCCAAAGGCTGGGGCGATCTGGAAACTGACGGCTACAACATTCTGCTGTCCGCTTCGCACGACGAAAACAAGGCCATGTATGCCAGCGAACGCGACTTCTCCAAGAGCGGCGTGATTCCTTTCTGGGACAACGGCAAGCATTACAATCTGTACCAGCTGAGCTCGAACTCGATTCCTGGCAATGCCACGGTTAAATATAAAAATGCTTCTGGCGTTGCCTCTAGCAAATCGTTCGGTCCTGACTTCCTCGCCAGTGGCAAGTGCAACGGCCCTAACCTGTTCAACGTAGGTAACCGCTGCCTGTTCGACTACGCCGCTACGGTGGAAGACGTACCTGGCCTGAAACGTAATTCCGGCTTCGGCTCGCTGAACCTGAAAATCAACAAGGACACCAACTTCTTCGCCGAAGCGCTGGCCTCCTCGTTCAGCAACACCGCACAGTACGCCCCACCAGCCCAGCCGCTGGGTATTCCGGTCGGCAGCGCACTGTACAAGAAATCCATCCTGCCATACCTGTCGCGTCTGGGCATCGACCCGAACTCGGTCACCAGCGTAACCATGAACCTGCGTCTGGCAGATGCAGGCGGCCGTGCTGACGAATACAAAACCGAAGCACGCCACCTGGCCTTCGGCGTCGACGGTTCCTTCAAAGGCATCGACTACCGCGCAGCCTACACCCACTCGGAAAACACCCAGACCGATACGGCAGCAGGCGGCTACATGAGCCTGAATGCCTTCGACGCGCTGGTTGCTTCCGGCAAGTTCGATCCGTTCACGGCACCGGGCAACTCGAAAGAAGTGCTGGCACCAGCAGTGCTGCACAACCAGTTCAGCGAAACCAAGTCGAAAATCGACATGTTCCAGGTTAGCGGTTCGACCGAGCTGTTCAACATGCCGGCCGGCGTAGCCCAGCTGGCTGTGGGTGCTGACTACACCAAGCAGAAATACTCGGAAGCACCGGATGCCTACTCGCAGGGCCAGAACGTGCAGCAGCCTAACTTCACCGACGCCATCGTTGGTGGTGGTGCCGGTGCTCTGCCGATCGATGCTCACCGTACCAACTGGGGTACCTATGCCGAGTTGCTGCTGCCACTGGCCAAGCGCATGGACCTGACCATGTCGACCCGTTACGACGATTTCAGCGCCGTGACCAACGACAAGAACTTCGACACCGCCGGCAACCTGATCGCTCCGGGCAAACAGGGTGAATCGGCCAGCAAAGCCACCTACAAACTGGCGCTGCGCTGGAATCCGCTGGACTCGCTGCTGGTACGCGGCTCCTACGGCACCGGCTTCAAGGCTCCAACCCTGACCAACATCGTCAAGCCACTGGTGAACGGCGGTTCGTCGCAGTTCCACGCCTGCCCGATCACTTCGACCAGCGACCCACGCTTCCCACTGTGCAATCCGGGTTCGTCGGAATACAACCTGCTGACTGGTGGTAATGCCGCCATCGGCGCTGGCGCACTGAAGCCGGAAGAGTCGAAACAGTTCACTCTGGGCTTCCGTCTGGAACCTATTCCTGCCCTGTCGATCGGCTTCGATCTGTGGGATGTGAAACTGACCAACCAGATCCAGACCCTGTCGGAAGATGTGGTGTTCAACAATCCTAAGGTCTACGACAGCCTGCTGCGCAGCTACTACGACCCTATCCAGAAACAGAACGTACTGGCCGCTGCGCTGACTCCGTTCAATCTGGCCAGCTCGCACTATCAAGGTATCGACTGGGATCACACCTATAAAACTTCGACCGTCTTCGGTAAGCTGAACGTGCAATGGACTGGTACCTTCATGTCCAAAGCCGAGCAGGAAACCCCGGGCACCGGTCTGGAGAAAAACATCGGCCGCTTCAACTCCTACTCGGATGTTACCTTCCGCTGGGTTTCGAAGCTGACCGCTTCGCTGAAAACCAGCGACAAGTTCACCCACGCTATCACGGCTAACTACCACTCCGGCTACACCGACCAGGTGTACACGGAAGACGACAGCGTCGTGAACGTGCTGAACTCCGATGGTACCCAGGGTGACACCGTGGCCTTCAAACGCCGCGTATCGTCCTACACCACCATCGACTGGCAGACCAAAATGGCCTTCAGCAAGAAGTTCACGCTGACTGCCGGTGTCAAGAACCTGTTCGACATCGATCCGCCATTCACCATCCGCAACGCCGGTGGTGGTAACCAGTCCGGTTACGACGGTCGTTATGCCGATCCACTGGGTCGTCAGATCTACCTGGTTGGTAGCTACAAGTTCTAATGCCTGCTTGAACCTGAGTTCGCTCAGGTTCCTGCCTAGCCCGCCCGCACATGCCGGCGGGCTTTTTTTATGCCTGCACGGCATCCCCGGGCGGGAGCAAGTGTGGCGTAGATGTGACGCCGGTCTGTGCAGCTTTAGGCGCGCAGCGCCATTCCTACTGTAAAAAAAACCACAGCGACGCCAAAGATTGCATTCTTTTTACTAAAAAAACAATGTTATACAAAGAAAAGCGCGATCTGCGCCAAATTTGTGCGTTTTCTGGCCTGTAAAGCCGCCCTGCTTGTCTAAGCGCAGTACCACACCATCCATTTGTTTCAGAAATGTTTTCATATTGACAGTGCTCCGTCGCAGATGCTCTGATGAAAAAGAGAAGAACTCGTATTTCTTCTCGTAAGGCATGACTTTCATAATTAAATCTGGGAGATTCACAATGATGGTTGAAACTGTAATGGCGCGCTCCGTGCGTCTGATCTGCGCTGGCGGTCTGGCGCTGGGCATGCACGCCGCCTGGGCGCAGACCAGCGCCGAACCGGAACACATTGCACGTGTAGAAATTACCGGTTCATCGATTAAGCGTATCGCCAAAGAAGGCTCGCTGCCCGTGCAGACGCTGACGCGCGCCGATATCGAGCAAAGCGGTGCCAACAACGTTGCCGATCTGGTGGCCCAGCTGCCGTCCATGCAAGGCTTTATTACCTCCTCGACTTCCGTCAATGGCGGCGGCAACGGCGTGCAGACCGCCTCCATCCACGCCATCGGCACCCAGTACACCCTGGTCCTGCTGAACGGCCGCCGCATGGCGCCATATGGCACGGGCAGCGCCGTCAATCTGGCCAGCATTCCCTTGTCCGCCGTCGACCGCGTAGAAATTCTGACCGATGGCGCCTCCACTCTGTACGGCTCGGATGCGATTGCCGGTGTGGTCAACTTCATCCTGAAAAAGAACAATCAGGATCTGGCTATTGAAGGCACTTTCGACACGCCGCAGAAGTCCGGCGGCCGCAGCAGCAACATCTCCATCACCAAAGGCTGGGGCGATCTGGAAAATGATGGCTACAACGTGCTGCTGGCTTACAGCCACGACCAGCAGAAAGAGCTGAACGCCAAGCAGCGCGACTTTGCCAAAACGGGCGCCCATCCGTTCACCCACAACGGCAAGAAGTATGTGACCTGGCAGACCAGTATCAACTCCACCCCGGCCAACGTGGAAGTGGTGACGGCCAATGACGACGTGGTGCTGAACACCGACCTGCTCAACAAGGGTTCCTGCACCCAGCCCAACACGTTCTCGCGCAATGGCGCCTGCCGCTTCGACTATCCGGCCACCGTGCAGCTGCTGCCTGAACTCAAGCGCGATAGCGTGTTCGCTTCCGGCAAAATGAAACTGGGTAGCGAGACCACCCTGTTCGGCGAACTGGTACTGTCCAAGTTCACCAACACCGCGCGCTATGCCCCGGCCGCCCAGCCACTGACGGTGTTCAGCACCGATCCCGTATCGGGCGTCAAAACCATCAACCCGAACTACATCGGCGCCTACAACAAATCCATCGTGCCGCTGCTGGCTGGCCTGAAGGTCAATCCGGCCGATGTGACGGATGCGCTGTTCAACTACCGCGGCGCCGATGCCGGTGGCCGTACCGATGAATACCGTACCGACGCGGCCCACTTCGTGCTGGGTGCCGACAGCAATATCGCCGGCTGGGATGTGGGCGTGGCTTACACCCACTCGCAGAACAAGCAGACCGACGAAGCGCTGGCCGGCTATATGAGCGGCGACAAGTTCGAAGAACTGGTGCGCACCGGCGCCTACAATCCCTTCGTCTCCACTGATGGCGCGGCTGCGATTCTGGCCCCGGCCGTGCTGCGCCAGCAGCTCGACGTGACCAAGTCGAAAATCGACGTGATCGGTGCCCACGCTTCGCGCGAAGTGTTCGCGCTGCCGGGCGGCCCCGCTTCACTGGGTATGGGTGCGGACTTCACCAAGCAGAGCTACACCGATACGCCAGCCAAGATCGCGCAAGGCCCCGGCCCCGGCAACCCCGGCTGGACTGACGTGGAAATCGGCGGCGGCACGGGCGCTCAGGCACTCGATGCTACCCGCAATAACTGGGGTGCTTTCGCCGAACTGCTGATGCCTATCGCCAGCAATTTCGAAGCCACCACGGCGGTGCGCTACGACAGCTATGCGGCCGTCAACAAGCATAACAACAGCTACGACTCCAATGGCAAGCTGGCACCGTCCGGCAAGGTGGGCGAAGATGTGGCCAAAGCCACCTACAAGCTGTCGGCCCGCTACACGCCGACCCAGCAACTGCTGCTGCGCGGTTCCTATGGCACGGGCTTCAAGGCGCCGACCATGAACAATATCGCCGACCCGCTGAAAAACGCCGGTTCGTCCAACCCATTCCCTTGCCCTGTGAAGGCACCGGATCCGCGCGCCGTGTACTGCCGTCCCGGCTCGTCGGAATACGGTCTGCTCGACGTGGGTAACCCGGCCACTGGCGCCGGCGCCCTGAAAGCGGAAGAATCCAAGCAGGCCACACTGGGCTTCCGTCTGGAGCCGAGCAGCATGCTGTCCTTCGGTCTGGACCTGTGGGACGTAAAACTGAAGAACCAGATCCGCACCTTCTCGCAGGACCAGCTGTACACCAACCCGGTACTGGCCAACCAGTACATCACCGTGTACGCCGACCCTATCCAGAAGAGCAATGTGCTGGTAGCCATCCGCAAACCGCTGAACCTGGCTTCCTCGCACTTCCAGGGTCTGGACTGGGATACCACCTTCCGCAGCGATACGCCGGTAGGCCGCGCCAGCATCAACTGGACCGGTACCTATATGCTGAAAGCGGAACAGGAAACCCCGGGCGTGGGCGTAGAGAAAAGCATAGGCCGCTTCAACTCGTATGACGATGTGGTATTCCGCGTGATTTCCAAAGTAGTCTTCACGCTCAAATCGTCGGACAAGCTGAGCAACTCGCTGACGGTCAACTACCGCAGCGGCTACCACGACAAGCCGCTGACGGAAGATGATGCCGCCGTACGCGAAGTGGGTGCCGACGGCAGCATCGGCGGGGTGGTGGCGATGGAACGCGATGTGCGCTCCTACACCACGCTGGACTATCAGCTGAAAGCCAACTATGTGAAGAACCTGACCCTGACGGCCGGTATCAAAAACCTGCTGAATCAGGATCCGCCTTTCTCGGTGCGTAACTCGGGTGGTGGTAATCAGGTGGGCTACGATGGTCGCTACTCCGACCCGCTGGGCCGCAGCTTCTATCTGACCGCCAACTACAAGTTCTAAGCGCAGTAAACGGACAAGGCCGCCACGCAGTCAGCTGCGTGGCGGCCTTATTATTTGCTGATGCTAGCGGCTTGTTTGGCCGCTTATATGGCAGCTTATTTGGCGGCGGCTTCGGCAGCCATGGTAGCCAGACGGCGCGCGCGCACGGCGGCAGCCAGATCCTGCAGCACCTGCACACTACTGTCCCAGTCTATGCAGCCATCGGTAACGGACTGGCCGTACACCAGCTCCTTGCCCGGCACCAGATCCTGACGGCCGGCCACCAGATGCGATTCCACCATCACACCGATGATGCGCTGGTCGCCGCCGGCCACCTGACGGGCGATATCGGCACACACGGGAATCTGGTTTTCCGGCTTCTTCGAGCTGTTGGCATGGGAAGCATCGATCATCAGGCGCGCTGCCAGACCTTGCGCTGCGATGGCCTTGCAGGCTTCGTCCACACTGGCCGCATCGTAGTTCGGGGTTTTGCCACCGCGCAGAATGATGTGGCAATCCTCATTGCCGTTGGTCGACACGATGGCCGAGTGGCCGCCCTTGGTGACGGACAGGAAGTGGTGCGGCTGCGAGGCAGCCTTGATGGCTTCCACGGCGATCTTGACGTTGCCGTCCGTACCGTTCTTGAAGCCCACCGGGCAGGACAGGCCGGACGCCAGTTCGCGGTGTACCTGCGATTCCGTGGTACGGGCACCGATGGCACCCCAGCTGATCAGGTCAGCGATGTACTGCGGGCTGATCACGTCCAGATATTCGGTACCGGCCGGCAGGCCCAGTTCGTTGATGTCGCGCAGCAGTTCGCGTGCCATGCGCAGGCCATCGTTGATGCGGAAGCTGCTGTCCATGTACGGGTCATTGATCATGCCCTTCCAGCCCACCGTGGTGCGGGGTTTTTCGAAGTACACGCGCATGACGATTTCCAGATCGGCGCCCAGTTCCTGACGCAGCGGCGCCAGCCGGCGTGCATATTCCATTGCCGCTTTAGGATCGTGGATAGAGCATGGGCCGATCACCACCATCAGGCGGTCGTCCTGACCGTGCAGGATGCGGTGCAGCGCAACGCGGGCGCTGGCCGCCGTGTGTTCCGCCGCTTCCGAGCACGCAAACTCGCGAATCAGGTGGGACGGTGGCGTCAATTCCTTCATTTCGCGGATTCGTAAATCATCGGTACGTGGCATGCTGTTCTCCAGAATATTCAAAAAGATTTAAAAGGGTATTTCAAAGCCGGTTACTAAATGTCAGGGTAAAAAAAAACCGCCTCGGAGGCGGTTTTTTCGGAATTTGCTGGAACTCGTTTTTGCTTCTACGTGCACCGGCCGCTACTCCACCGCCTCTGGGTTGGAATTGCTAAAGTAAAAATAGCCGGTAAAGAAAAAGCGGGTCATGTACAAGCTTCCGTTTCGGTTTCGATGCCACACTGGACATCAGTTGCAACGACTATAAACCCATAGCTCGACACTTGGCAAGCGCTTTTTTTCTACACGGCAGGGGCCTTCGACAGAATTTTCATCGGTTCCACTGCCGCAAAGCAACTTTTACACGGTGCCGCCCACCGTCACGCCATCCAGCCGCAAGGTAGGCTGGCCCACGCCCACGGGCACGCTCTGGCCTTCCTTGCCGCATACGCCCACGCCCGGATCGAGGCGCATATCGTTGCCTATCATGGACACGCGGTTCAGCACTTCCGGACCGTTACCGATCAGGGTAGCACCTTTTACGGGATAGGTGATCTTGCCGTTTTCGATCATATAGGCTTCGCTGGCCGAGAACACGAATTTACCGTTGGTGATGTCGACCTGGCCGCCGCCGAAGTTGACCGCATACAGGCCGTTCTTGACCGAGGCCAGAATTTCACCGGGGTCCTTGTCGCCGCCCAGCATATAGGTGTTGGTCATGCGCGGCATGGGCAGGTGGGCAAACGATTCGCGCCGTGCATTGCCCGTCACCGGCATCTTCATCAGACGGGCATTCATGGTGTCCTGAATATAGCCTTTCAGGATGCCGTCTTCGATCAGCGTGGTGCACTGGGTAGGATTGCCTTCGTCGTCGATGTTGAGCGAACCGCGACGGTCCGGCAGCGTGCCGTCATCCACCACGGTGACGCCCTTGGCCGCTACCCGCTCGCCGATGCGGCCGGAGAAGGTGGACGAGCCCTTGCGGTTGAAATCGCCCTCGAGGCCGTGGCCGATGGCTTCGTGCAGCAGGATGCCGGGCCAGCCCGGTCCCAGTACCACCGTCATCGGGCCGGCCGGCGCCGGACGCGCATCGAGATTGACCAGCGCCGAACTGACCGCATCGGCAGCGTACTGCTCGAGCAGGGCATCGGTGAAATAGCCATAGTCGTAACGCCCGCCGCCACCGGAAGAACCCATTTCGCGCCGGCCGTTCTGCTCCGCGATCACGGTCAGCGAAACGCGCACCAGCGGGCGGATATCGGCCGCCAGCACGCCGTCGCTGCGCACCACCAGCACCACATCGTATTCGGCCGCCAGACTGGCCATGACCTGCACGATGCGCGGGTCTTTGCTGCGCGCCATCTGCTCGAGGCGTTCCAGCAGTTTGACCTTGGCGGTGGCATCGAGCGAAGCCAGCGGATCATTCGGCAAATACAGCGCACGGCCGCCGGTCGGCGTCATGGCGCTGGCCACTTTCACCTTGCCGGCACCGGCACGGGCGATGGTGCGGGTAGCGCTGGCCGCCGACAGCAGGGCCGCTTCGGAAATATCGTCGGAATAGGCAAAGGCCGTGCGGTCGCCCGACACGGCGCGCACGCCCACGCCCTGATCGATCGAGAAGCTGCCCGTCTTGACGATGCCCTCTTCCAGACTCCAGCCTTCGTTCTTGGTGAACTGGAAGTACAGGTCGGCGTAATCGACCTTGTGGGTAAACATCGAGCCCAGCGTCTTGAGCAGCTTGGCTTCGTCCAGCCCGAACGGCGTCAGCAGAATATCGCGCGCAACGGCAAGGGTGGACAGATTCGGTTCAAATGGCTTCATGGTAGCTTCTATCTAGGTGGTACGGCAGAGTACTGCGGGGTGCGGCATGATGCGGCACGGTGCGGCATATTACGGCGAATAGCTGCGATTGTAGCCCAGTGCCGCCCGTTTCACATGGTGCGGTGTTTCAGCGCCGGCAGGCTGCTGCGCACGCTGTCCATATAGGCAGCGTCAATCTGGCCCTGCACCACGCCCTCGCCTTCGGCCTGCACGGCTTTCACCACGCCCCAGGGATCGATCAGCATACTGTGGCCCCAGGTGCGGCGGCCGTTAGGATGCAGGCCGCCCTGTGCAGCGGCCAGCACATAGCACTGGTTTTCGATGGCACGCGCGCGCAGCAGGATTTCCCAGTGGGCCTGACCGGTGGTGTAGGTGAAGGCGGCCGGCACCACGATCAGGGCCAGCGGGCCCATGGCGCGGTACAGTTCGGGGAAGCGCAGGTCGTAGCAGACCGACATGCCGACCTTGCCGAACGGCGCCTCGAACACGCCCGGTGCCGTGCCGGGCACGATGGTGCGCGATTCATCGTAGCTTTCGCTGCCTTTGCTGAAACCGAACAGGTGGATCTTGTCGTAGCGGCTGACCTGCTCGCCCTGCGGGTTGTACACCAGCGTGGTGTTGATGACTTTGGCGGCATCGTGCGAAGCCAGCGGCAGCGTGCCGCCTATCAGCCAGATGCCCAGCTCGCGCGCAAGGCCGGCCATGAAATCCTGTATAGTCCCCTGCCCCAGTGGTTCGGCCACGGCCACCTTGTCGCTATCGCTGTGGCCCATGATGGCCCAGTACTCGGGCAGCAGCACCAGCTGCGCGCCGCCCGCTGCCGCTTCCGTCACGAGACGGCGCGCGGTAGCGATATTGTCCGCCACACTGGGCGAGGAAATCATCTGGATAGCAGCTACGGTATGGCTCATGTCTACACTCGCAAAAAAATCAGGGCGCGCCCTTGGGCGGCGGCGGCACTTCCGTCTTGGCCGTTTCGATCTTGGTCACCACCGGCGCTTTCCACGGGCCCGTCACCTGCATATGATAAGTCAGCGCCTTCATCACGGGCGCACTGAGGAACAGCTGGGCCAGGAAGCTGCCCAGCCCGATCACAGGATTGACGGCCAGCGCATACACCAGCGGTGCCGTGCCGAGATTGACTTCGGGGATCACCACCACATGCAGATTGGTGGTTTCGTTGGCCAGATCGGCGCTACCGTCCATCAGCACGGTGGCGGCCACGCCATGCATTTTCAGGTTATCGGTGCGCACGATGCCGTGGCTGATGCCGGCACTGGCCGTGATGCCGTCGAACGCCAGCCCTTCCGAGAACACATCGTGGAAATCCAGCTTGAGCAGGCGCGGCAAGGCCTGCAGGCTGAGCACACCGAGCAGCTTGGCTGCACCGGGGTCCTGTTTGAGGAACTGGCCTTTTTCCACATTCAGCTTGATCTGGCCCGCCAGCGTGGGCCAGTCCAGCGCATATGGCAAGCCCTTCCACGCGATATCGCCGGACAGATTACCCTTACCGCCCTTGAGCGTGCCGGCAAAACCGAAGCGGTCCAGCAGCTTGCCCGCATTGCTGATGGCCAGATCGAAATTCAGCGTCGAGTCATGCACGCCGTCCTTGCTGACCCATTTGCCGCTGCCTTTGAATTCGCCGTCGGGATTGGACAGCAGCAGCTTGCTGACGCGCCATTCGCGCTGCGCCGCCAGCTGGGCATTGTTGGCCTGCAGTTCCAGCCGGCCCAGCGCCTTGTTGAACAGCTCGAAGCGCTCCACCACGATATCAAGCGCCGGTATGGTGGTACTGGTGGCCTGGCTATCGAGCAGTTCCTGCACATCCTTGGAAGCCGATTCCGGAATCACCAGCGAGGACAGACGCGCCGTCACCTTGCCCAGCCCCTGCCCCGTAGACGGCTCGCTCCAGGTCAGGTAGCCATTGGCCTGGGTGGAATCGATATTCGCCTGCCACACGGTTTTCTGCCGACCTACCCCGAGCACCACGTTTTCCAGTTTGCGGTCGCCGATAATCAGCTCGTTGCTGCGTGCGGCGATGGTATCGGGCATCACGTACTGCAGCAGATCGGCGCTATCGCTGGCCGTACTGGCGCCGCCATCCTTGCCGCCTATGGAACTGGCGAAGTCCAGCCAGGCATCGACATTCAGCGCGCGCAGATTGACGTGATAAGCCAGCCCGCTCTCCGGCTCCGGCGCCGGCGTGGCGATACCTATGCCGCCGCGCACCAGCTTCCACGGCTGCTTGGAGGTCTTGGCGCGCTGGTAGCGCGCCGCCATATTCCCGCCCAGACTGATGCGGATATCGTCGTGCAGGCTGCCGCTGCTATCGGGCGTCAGCGCGCTGTTGAGCACAAAGCGCAGCGGCATGGTTTCGCTGGCCACTTTGCGCAGCGGCGCGGGCAAGTCCACCGTCAGTCCGTTCAGGCTGGAATCGACGGCCACCGTGACCTGATGGTCGCGCGCCGTCACCGTGCCCGTGTAGCGGGTAGCGCCGGCAAAATGGCTGGCCAGCCGCTGCATGGCGGGCGAAGCATATTGTTTGCGGAAGCCGTCCGCCGTCAGCGTGCCGCCCAGTTTGACAACGATGGCGTTGTCGCGCTGGCTGCCGCCCGTGATGCTGACCGGGCCGCCGAGGAAGTTACCGGACAGCTGGTTCAGGTTGACGCCATGCTCGTTGAATTCGATCTTGCCCTGCGCTGCCTGCACGGGCGGCAAGTCGTTCATCAGGGTGATCTCATTGTTCTGCAACTGCAGCGTGCCCTGCACTTTGGCATCGATCAGATGCGACAGGGGCAGTTGCAGCTTGAGCGCCAGTCTGGCATTGCCGCTGGCCTGGGTCTCGTCGGTAAAGTTGGAGATCCATTCCAGCACAGGGCTGCTGGCCACATACTTGAGGAATTCCTGCATGGGGCCGGCCGCATTGCCATCGATTTCCAGCAGTGCGTTATGGGCATCCAGATTCGCCACCACGGCTTTCACTGCGCTCAGCGCCACCCCGCCCGTGGTGGCGGTGTCGCCGCGGATTTCCATGCGCGCGCGGTCGAACACGAAGCTGCCCTTGATATGCTCGGCCTGCGGCCACAATGGCAGCGGCTTGCCATCTTTGCCCAGCTCCTTGCCATCATGCAGATGCTGGCCCGGCGCGTAATTGAGTTTGCCTTCCGTGAGCTTGCCGGCCACGCGGAATTCGCCGCGATTACGCTCGGCGCCATTCTCGCCATGGAAGGGGAAATGGGCCAGATCGCCGCGCAGACGCAGGGTCACGTCGCTGGCCACACCATCTTCCAGCGCGCCCGTCAGCCAGGCGCGCAGATCATGCGGGGTCTGGATGGGCAGATAGCTGTCGATGCGATTGATCTGGAAATTATTCAGCGTGCCGCTAAAGTCCACCGTGCCCAGGCCCTTGCCGGTCAGCGGCATGCGGTGGCTGCCCTGCAGCGTGCCGCTCATACCCTGCTGCAGAAAGTCCATGCTGTCGATCTGGAACAGCAGCATATCGTCGCGTTCGAAACTCCAGCGCGCTTTCAGATTCAGGTGCTCGAACGGCATCGACGGGCTGCTGAAATAATCGGGCATGTGCAGCACCAGCTGCTGCGAACTCAGGCTGAAGCTGCCGCCCTGTTCGGTGGCGTCGATCGCGCCACTCAGATTCTCGAAGCCGGGGATGGCCGGCATGGCCGCTATCGCCGGCGTACGTGCCGTCCTGGCCTGGCCGGGCCGGGGTGGTTGCGGCTTCAGGCCCAGTCCCACCAGATCGCCCTTGATGCGGTAGGACTGCAGGGCCGGATAGGCGCCACGCCATTCGGCGGAAAAATTCTTCAGCAGGCCGCGCGGTGCGAAATCGGCCAGCAACTGGCGCTGGTGTTCGCTCAGGGGCAGGCGCTCGGCCAGACCGGCCATGCTCTGCAAATCCAGCTGGGCCGCGCTGACCGTGGTCTGCTCCGCCTTCGGCCCGCTGGCCGCCACATAGCGTTCCGACAGCGAGGTGGGGGCCATCACAAAGCCGTCGCTGGTGGTCAGAGTCAGCTGGCTCAGTTCCACCGAGTGGCCGAGCGCGCCGAACGGCACGCTGCCCGCGCCCTTGCCCCCTTTGACCACCAGCGGCAGCACATTCGGCAATTCCTCTTTGGCAGCGATGCGGCCACTAAGCTGGCGCAAGTCCAGCACGGGCAGTTCCTTGCCCAGCACGGCCGATACATTCTGCAGCCCCAGATCGGCTGTGAAGCCCGTCAGGCGCGACTGGTCGACGCCCAGCCAGGCGCGCAGCGAGCCGCCGCCGCTATGCAGCTCGAACGGGAAGTCCAGCCACGGCTTCCACGTCAGCAGATCGGTGTTGCGGATATCGGCATACAGCTCGCCCTTCCACATGGACAGATTCGATACCCGCGCACCAAACGCCGGGTGGCTGAAATCGGCGCGCACATCGAGCGGAGCGGCCAGCGCAGCGGGCGGCGTGGCGCGCACGGCCAGCTGGTGACGCAGCCACTGGTTGCGCAGCACCACATGCACGCTGTCCAGCGCCAGCAGCGGCGCCTGACGCTGCTGGTCCAGCCACTGCACGCGTCCTTCGCGGATGACGATTTCGCGCTGCGCCAGCAGCCAGTCGGCGCCTTTGCCGTCGCTAGGCTGGTCCAGATCAAGCAGCATGCCGGCCACATACAGCCGGCCCTGCGCGTCGCGCAACACACTCAGATCGGGCCGCACCAGTTCCAGCGATTCGAAACGCACGCTGGCCGATACCACGCTCCACCACGACAGCGTGGCCGAAACACTGGGCAGGCTGAGGGCCGGACGGCCGGCGCTATCGTGCAGCACCACGTCGCCCAGGAACAGATTGGGGCGCAGCCCGTGCCACGAAGCGTACACCCGGTCTATGGTCACGGCATTGCCCACGGCGCGGCTGGCCAGGCGCTCGATATCGCCCTTGTAATGGTCGATATTCGGCAGCACCGCATAGCGCAGCGTGAGGAACAGGATGGCAAAGGCGAAATACAGCAGCAGCGCCAGCTTCACGGCGAAGCCCAGCACATGGTGGCTAGCCTGATTGCAGAAGCGGTAGAACGCCGTCAGCCGGTGCCAGCGCGTAGCGATATAGCCCTCGCCGGACGGCTGGCCGGGCTGGGTCGCGTTCACTGTCTGGTCATCTTGTTTTTGCATCAATCCGCTAAAAATTCAGCTAATAATTCAGGCCATGCGTCCAATAAATCGCTACACTCGAAGGCGGATGGTCGCGCCAGCGCGGCCATTCTACCCTATGCCCGGCTCGGCGCAGTGTTCGACTGCCCCGGCGCGGGGTAGTTTTACAAGTCGTTACCACTGCTAAACGGCAGTCCGTCCACAGGATAGAACCCTACATGAGCGCAAGCAAGATCGAACCCACCGTCTCCCGTTTCTACCAGCGCTGGCTGGCCGCCGCCCCCGAACGGGCTGCCCAGTCCGACGCTGCCGCCGAAGTCGCACTGGACCAGATCGATCTGGCCGAATATCTTCAGCGCGAAGCCAGCGCCGGCGCCAGCACTGGCGCGCCGCCCCTGCCGCTGGCACGCGCCATGCGCCGCCTGCGCAACCTGCTGGTGAATGGCCTGATCCGGCGCGATCTGGCCGGGCTGGCCAATCTGAACGAAGTGGTGACAGCCATGACGCGCTTTGCCGATTTCGCCATTGCCCGCCATGTGGACGAGCTGATGGCCGAACTGGTGGCCGCACACGGCATGCCGACCGGGCGCGATTCCGGCCGCGCCCAGCAGCTGATGGTACTCGGCATGGGCAAACAGGGTGGCGGCGAGCTCAATGTTTCGTCCGATATCGATCTGATTTTCGTCTATCCCGAAGATGGCGACACCGTCACCAGCGCAGCGGGCCAGCGCAGCCTGTCCAACCATGAATTCTTTATCCGTCTGGGCAAGCGCCTGATCGCCGCGCTGGCCGAAATTACCGAAGACGGCTTTACCTTCCGGGTCGACATGGCGCTGCGCCCCAACGGCAATTCCGGCCCGCTGGCCTGCAGTCTGAACATGGTGGAGCAGTATCTGATCGTGCAGGGGCGCGAATGGGAGCGCTATGCCTGGGTCAAGGCGCGTGCCGTGACGGGTACGCCGGAAGATATCGCCGCACTGGAAGCCATCGTGCGGCCCTTCGTGTTCCGCCGCTATCTGGACTTCGGCGTAATCGATGCGATCCGCAATATGCACGCCCAGATCCGCGCCGAAGTGAACCGCCAGGAGCGGCTGCATCCGGACCGCAGCAACAACGTCAAGCTGGGGCGCGGCGGCATCCGCGAAATCGAGTTTCTGGCCCAGGTATTCCAGCTGATACGCGGCGGCCGCGATGCTGCCCTGCGCGACCGCTCCACCCGCACCACCCTGCGCATCATTGCGGAGAAAGGGCTGCTCAGCCACGCCATCGTCTACCAGCTGCTGGCCTCCTATACCTTCCTGCGTAATCTCGAGCACCGCCTGCAGTATCTGGACGATGCCCAGACCCACACCCTGCCCGCCAATGAAGCGGACCGCCTGCTGGTAGCGCAGATGATGGGGCTGGACGACACGGCCACCCTGCTGGCGCAACTGGAAGCGCACCGCCAGTTCGTCGCCGGCCAGTTCGACGAAATGTTCTCCGACAAGAGCAACAGCCCGAGCAGCAGCGGTGGCGGCGAAGCCGAACATGCGATCAACCCGCAAGTGTCCGACGCCTGCGCCGATCCCGATAACCGTGTAGCCATGGTGGCGCGCTTTGCCGCACTGGGCTTCGACGATGCGGCCGGCGCCGCCCAGCGCCTGATCGGCACGTGGCAGGCGCCGCGTTTGCAATCGCTGCCGGAAGCCAGCCGCGACCGCCTGCTGGGACTGGTCAATCTGGCCCTGCCGCTGATTATCCAGTGCTCGTGCGAGACCAGCGGCGGAAGCCAGCAGGCCACGCTGGGCCGGCTGCTGGATTTCCTCGAAACCATCGCACGCCGCTCGGCCTATCTGTCGCTGCTGACGGAATACCCGCATACGCTGGCGCGCGTAATCGGCATGATGCATGCAAGTGGCTGGGCCGCCAAATTCCTCAGCCAGCACCCGATACTGCTGGACGAACTGCTGGACGGCCGCCTGCGCACCACCGAATTCGATGCCGCCGAGGTGGCGGCCGACCTGCAGCGCCAGCTGGCCGCCGACCCGAGCGATACCGAGCGCCAGATGGACATCCTGCGCGAAACCCATCACGCCCAGCTGTTCCACCTGCTGGCGCAGGATCTGGCCGGCGACCTGACCGTGGAAAAACTGGCCGACCACCTGTCGGCACTGGCCGACACCATCGTCGCCGCGGCCATCAACGCGATCTGGCAGACCATCGCCACGCGCCACCGCGAAGTGCCGCAGTTCGCGGTGATCGCTTACGGCAAGCTGGGCGGCAAGGAACTCGGTTATGTATCCGACCTCGATGTGATTTTCCTGTACGACGATAGCGATCAGGAAGCACCGGCCCAGTATGCCAAGCTGGCACAGCGCTTCATTACCTGGATGACCACCCACACTTCGGCCGGCATCCTGTTCGATATCGATACGGCGCTGCGCCCGGACGGCGCCAGCGGCATGCTGGTGTCCAGTGTCTCGGCCTTCGAGAAATACCAGAGCAGTTCGGCCTGGGCCTGGGAACACCAGGCCCTGACGCGGGCCCGCTTCTGCGCCGGCGATACTGCCATAGGCCAGCGCTTCGATGCCATCCGCGAAGCCGTGCTGCGCAAGGAACGCCCGGCCGACGGCCCGCTCAAGCAGGAAGTCATCGCCATGCGCAAGCGCATGATGGATGCCAAGCCCAATCACAGCGCCCTGTTCGATCTGAAACAGGACCCGGGCGGCATGATAGACATCGAATTCATCGTCCAGTTCATGGTGCTGCAGCATGCGGCGCGCTATCCGCAGCTGACCGCCAACGCCGGCAATATCGCCCTGCTGCGCATGTTCGGTGAACTGGGGCTGATCTCGGCCGAAAGAGCCAGCCAGGTGGGCGATGCTTACCGCCAGTTACGAAAACTGCAACACCAGCTACGCCTGCAGGGTCAGGATCTGGCACGGGTGGAACCGGCACTGGTAGCGCACCATGCGGCACAGGTCACCGCCTTGTGGCAAGAAATATTTATGTAGAAATGTTGCTAGCGCCCAACTTTCTCCTTAGCACAATGACGATAGTTGGTCTACACTGGTTCGCACTGCAGGCGTGAGACAGCAGCGCTGCCGCTCGCCTCTGCACAACCATAAAATGAGGAGCAACCACATGAAAGCATTATTACGCGCCACCGCACTTGGTATCAGCCTGCTAGCAACATCCGTATCCAGCTATGCTGGCGACAAAGCTAGCCCCGACGAAGCCGTGGCCATGGTAAAAAAAGCCGTGTCCTTGATCAAGTCTGAAGGCAAGGAAAAAGCTTTTGCTGCCTTCTCCGATCCGGCCAACACCACTTTCCACGACCGTGACCTGTACATCTACGTGTACGACATGAATGGTGTGGCTGTGGCGCATGGCAACAATCCCAAGATGGTCGGCAAGCCGCTGATCGGCATGAAGGATAACGAAGGCAAACTGATGATCAAGGAAATGGTCGATCTGGCCAAATCCAAAGGCAAAGGCTGGGTCGATTTCAAATGGCCTAACCCGGTCACCAAATCGGTCGAAAGCAAATCCGGCTATATCGAAAAAGTCGACGATGTGCTGGTCGGTTCGGGCATCTACAAATAAGCCCTGCCCGCCCTGACAAAAAACCGGGACCAGCTCCCGGTTTTTTGTCGCCGCTACACTGAGCAGCCGCTGCTGCAAAAAATTCAAGTTCTTACGGAACTCCACGGCTTACGGTCCGGTCTATTAGCGATCAAGCGCTACAGCCCTTACCTCGCCACTTACAGGAGTCCGCGTATGAACCAGCCTACCCTCCGCTATCGTCCGCTGTATCTGCTCTGTCTGGGCAGTCTCGGCCTCGCCAGCACTTCCGCCCCCGCCCTCGCTCAGGCGCCCCAAGCGGCCACCGTGCCGGACAGCGAGAGCATGCAGAAAGTGGTAATCACCGGCTCGCGCATTGCTTCGCCGGCCGCTGCCTCGCCCTCGCCTTTGCAGATCCTCAGCTCGGCCGATATCGCTGCCTCCGGCGCCACCAATCTGCAGGATTTGCTGCAGAAAAATCCCACCATGGGCACCCCGACGCTGAGCCGCGGCAATTCCAACTTCCTCACTTCGGGCGGCGGCGTCACCACCGTCAATCTGCGCAATATGGGCGACAGCCGCACCCTGGTGCTGGTCAACGGGCGCCGCTTTGTTTCGGGCGTACCCGGCGATAGCGCCGTCGACCTCAACACCATCCCCACCGATTTTATCGAGCGGGTGGAGTTGCTGACGGGCGGAGCCTCCGCCACCTATGGGTCGGATGCCGTGGCCGGCGTAATCAACATCATCCTCAAGAAGAACTTCAACGGCGTGCTGCTCGATGCGCAGACGGGACGCAGCGACCAGCATGACGACTTCAAGAAAAAACTCGCGCTCACTTTCGGCATTACCAGCAGCGATGGCGCCAGCAATCTGATGGGCCACTTCGGCTATTCCAAACAGGGCGCCGTCTACAGCCGCGACCGTGCCGCCACAGCCATCGACCAGACTTCCGCCATCACCCAGGGCCACCCTGAACTGGCTTTTGTGGCGCTCCGCCCCAATCTTTCCGGCTACGCGCCGCAAGGGCATTTCTTCGGCGACACGGACGATTTCACCTACAACGCCAATAACCAGATCATTCCGTGGAACCAGAACGGCAACGATGCTGCCGGCACGGGTGCCACCGGCTACAACCGCTCGGCCTACCGCCTGATCGCCGTGCCGGTCGAGCGCTATCTGTTCGCCACCAATGGCAACTGGACCTTTAATGACCAGCACAGTGCTTTCTTCGAAGGCACCTATGCCTCATCCAAAGTGGCCACCAATATCGAACCCTTCCCGCTGGGCTCGGATCAGGTCTACAAGCCATCCGGAAAGGTGCCGGCCGGCTCCATGATCAACGGCAAACTGGTGCGCAATCCGCTGATCCCCCAGTATCTGTATGACCGCATCAGCGATACCGATGACGATGGCGTGCCCGATTACTTCTTCACCCGCCGCCTGAGCGAATTCGGCCCGCGCCATTCCGTGGTCGAGCGCGACACCTTCCGCCTGGCCACCGGCATGAAGGGCAGCTTCGGCCAGTGGAATTACGATGCCTACCTCGCCTACGGCAAAACCAAGGAAGCGCAGAACTCGACGGGACAGGTGAATGTGGCCAGCTTGCGCAATGCACTGGAAGCCATCCCGGGCCCGGACGGCACACCGGTCTGCGCCAACAGCTCGGCCGTGGCCGAAGGCTGCGTGCCCATCAGCCTGTTCGGCTACAACAGCATCACCCCGGCCGCGCTCAAATATGTCACGGCACCGGGTTCGCTACAAACCGCCATCACCCAGAAACTGGCCGGCGCCACCGTGACGGGCGAAGTGCGCGGTCTGCCGGCCGGCGCCATCGGCATCGCGGCCGGGCTGGAATGGCGCGACGAAGACTCCAGCGCCGTGCCCGATCCTCTCACCCAGACAGGCCAGAACGCCGGCAATGCCTTGCCGCCCACCTATGGCAACTTCAGCGTGCGCGAAGCCTTTATCGAAACGCGCGTGCCCCTGCTCAAAGATAAACCATGGACGCGCGAGCTGAGCTTCCTCGGCACTTTCCGCCATGGCGACTACTCCACCGTGGGCAGCGCGAATAGCTGGAATGCCGGTCTGGAATGGCAGATTACGCCCGACTTCAAACTGCGCGGCACGCGCGCCCAGTCCACCCGTGCACCGAATATCAACGAGCTGTACACGGCACCCAGCCAGGACTTCCCCAATGGTCTGGTCGATCCCTGTGACGGCATCAATATCAGCAACACCAGCGCGCTGGGGCTGAACTGCCGCAACGCGCCGGGCGTGGCAGCGAATATGGCCGCGCACGGCGGCGTGTTCACGCTGAATCAGGCCGACAAGCAAGGCATTAGCGGCTACAACAGCGGCAATCCCGATCTGAAGGCAGAAAAAGGCCGCTCCACCACCGTAGGGCTGGTCGTCACGCCACGCGGCATCCCCATGCTGCGCAAGTTCACCTTCACGGCCGACTACTTCCTCATCAAGATTGCCGATGCCATCGTCGCTACCGACCGCCAGTATGCGCTCGACCAGTGCTACAACCACAACAACCCGGTGTTCTGCAGCTTCATCGTGCGCCGTCCTGCGCCGGTGGGCAACCTCAGCTCCGGCTCCATCCAGTACAGCAATCTGAGCGTCACCAATAGCGGCGGGCTCGGTACGGAAGGGGTGGATGTCAGCGCCTCGTGGGCTGACAAGGTGGGCCCGGGCGACCTCAGTGCGCGCCTGAGCTGGACCTGGTTGCGCCAGCTGTGGCAGAAGGCTACGCCGGAAGCGCCGGAGAACTCCGACGTAGGCGAGGTCACGGCCAGCAACGTCAATGCGCCGCGCAACCGCGCGGGCCTGAATCTGGCCTATAAATGGAAGCAGCTGGGCATCAACTGGGTCACCACCTACAACGGCCCCGTCTCGCTCGACGACCAGTTCCTGAAAAGCCTGAACATCGCCCCCGGCACGGTGGGCGTGGGTTCGCGTACCTACCACGATGTGCAGCTGACCTACGATCTGCGCAAAGCCGTGCAGCTGTATCTGGGCATGGACAATATTTTCAACACCAAGGCGCCGCCCATCATCACCGGCCTGCCCGGCAGCCAGCCCGGCACGGAAACCGATAGCTCGACCTATGATGCCATCGGCCGGCGCTACTATCTGGGCCTGCGTGTCACGCTCTAGATGCCGGCTTCGCAAGGTGGCGGCGCACGACAAACATGCGTAAGGCATCCTGTCGCTTTTGGATGTCTCGTTTTGTCTCATTCTGTCTCGTTTGAACTCGTCGGATCCGCGCTGGTCTAACAGAGACAAGACGAGACATGGAAACGAGACAGTATCCATTTTCCGGAATTTTGCCTGCGGACGCCCTACGCGAGCTTAGGCACTTTCTCAGCCGCACAGGCTCACCGCTGCCCCTAGCCGATGCTATAGGCACTGCTATCACGGAGTGGAAAGCACGCCAGCCAGCAGTCGACCAGCCCCACTGCGGTTATCAATGGAAGCAACTATTTCTACCTTCCGGTACTGAACTTCGCATGAGCCATAAGGGGCGCCACTATTATGCGCGGGTTCATGGCGATCAACTTATCTACGACCGGCATGCTGTCTCTCCGCGCGCCATGGTGCTATCAATTGCTGGCGAAGGCCGTAATACCTGGCGCGATCTGTGGCTACACCTGCCACAGGAAGGTAACTGGATCAATGCTGCCCGTCTGCGCAGGCTGCAAACTGGGCAGGAACAGAATCAGCCCTGTGGCCCGACGGCTGCGCTCAGCGCTGCAGCGCAGGCTATGAATCAGGCATTAAAAGCTGCCATCATCCTGATCGAACACGTCGATTACCAATCCACTACAGTGCTGGAACGACGCCTGCCCAAAAACCGCCGCAGTGTCGACCTGCTCGAAGATATAGACTGAAGTGCCGTCCAGACAGCACCGGCAAAAAAAAGGGCAGACCTCGCGGTCTGCCCTGGCGTCAGCCATGCTGCGAGCGAGGCGCAGCGCTGGCGGATTACTTGGCGTTCATCAGTGCCACGGTGGTGTCCAGCATACGGTTGGAGAAGCCCCACTCGTTGTCGTACCACGACGATACTTTGACCAGACGGCCCGACACTTTGGTCAGGGTCGCGTCGAAGTTCGACGATGCCGGGTTGTGGTTGAAGTCGATCGAAACCAGTGGTTCGGTCTGGTAGGTCAGCACTTCTTTCAGCGCGCCTTCGGCAGCGGCTTTCATCAGCGCGTTAACTTCTTCCACGGTGGTGTCGCGCTTGGCGATGAAGGACAGGTCGACCAGCGATACGTTGATGGTCGGAACGCGGATGGCGAAGCCGTCCAGCTTGCCGTTCAGTTCAGGCAGTACCAGACCTACGGCAGCTGCAGCGCCGGTTTTGGTCGGGATCATGCTCTGGGTAGCCGAACGGGCGCGACGCAGGTCTTCGTGCATCACGTCGGACAGCACCTGATCGTTGGTGTAAGCGTGTACGGTGGTCATCAGACCGGTTTCCACGCCGATTGCGTCGTTCAGTGGCTTGACCAGCGGTGCCAGGCAGTTGGTGGTGCACGAAGCGTTCGAGATTACGGTATCGCTAGCTTTCAGCACGTGCTGATTCACGCCGTACACGATGGTCGCGTCCACGTCTTTACCGCCTGGTGCCGAGATGATGACTTTCTTGGCGCCGCCTTTCAGGTGAGCCGAAGCTTTTTCCTTGGTGGTGAAGAAGCCGGTGCATTCCAGCACTACGTCCACGCCCAGATCGCCCCATGGAATTTCAGCAGGGTTACGCTGTGCGAAGACGCGGATCACGTCGCCGTTCACAATCATGTTGTCGCCGTCAACGGTCACGGTGCCAGGGAACTTGCCGTGGGCCGTGTCGTAGCGGGTCAGGTGGGCATTCGACTTGGCGTCGCCCAGATCGTTAATTGCCACGATCTGGATGTCCTGTTTTTTGCCGCCTTCGTAGAAAGCGCGCAGCACATTGCGGCCGATGCGGCCGTAGCCGTTAATTGCAACTTTAATCGTCATACTATGCTCCTGAGTAGAAAAATAGGTGATGCAACTGCTAGAGGTTGAACCTTAACGCAATACTTATGCAATGACAGATTTGGCTTTGGCCACGACGTTTTCCACCGTGAAGCCGAAGTGCTTGAACAGCACGCCTGCCGGAGCCGATTCACCGAAGGTATCGATGCCGACTACCGCGCCTTCCAGACCGACGTACTTGTACCAGAAATCGGTCACGCCGGCTTCGATCGCCACGCGTGGCAGGCCTTTACCCAGTACGCCGGCCTTGTAAGCGGCATCCTGACGGTCAAATACATCGGTCGAAGGCATCGACACTACACGGGTAGCGATGCCTTCAGCGGCCAGTGCTGCGGCGGCAGCAACAGCCAGTTCCACTTCCGAGCCGGTGGCGATCAGCACCACTTTGGCATCGGCCGCGTCGCTCAGCACATAGCCACCACGGGCGATGTCGGCCACTTGCTGGCTGCTGCGCTCCTGGTATGGCAGGTTCTGACGCGAGAAGATCAGGGTCGACGGACCATGCTTGCGCTTGACCGCCTCGCCCCATGCCACCATCGACTCGACGGTGTCGCATGGACGCCAGTTGTCCAGCTGAGGAATCAGACGCATCGACGAAATGTGTTCGACCGACTGGTGGGTCGGGCCGTCTTCGCCCAGACCGATGGAGTCGTGGGTGAACACGAACAGCGAACGCTGTTTCATCAGCGCAGCCATACGCAGCGCGTTGCGGCTGTAGTCGGAGAAGGTCAGGAAGGTGGCGCCGAACGGGATGTAGCCGCCATGCAGGGCCACGCCATTCATGATGGCCGACATACCGAATTCGCGCACGCCGTAGTTGATGTGGTTGCCCGGCTGGCCGGAACGTACGGCCACGCACTCTTTCCAGTTGGTCAGGTTGGAACCGGTCAGGTCGGCCGAACCGCCGAGGAATTCCGGCAGCACAGGGGCCAGTGCCTGAATCGCGTTCTGGCTGGCTTTACGGGTGGCGATGTTTTCTTTCTTCTCGATGCAGCTAGCGATACCGGCTGCCAGTGCAGCGTCGAAGCCGGCTGGCAGGTCGCCGGCCATACGGCGGCTCAGTTCCGCAGCTTCAGCCGGGAACTGGGCAGCGTACTTGTTGAACAGTTCGGTCCATGCCGCTTCGCGCGCAGCGCCGGCCGCTTTGGCATCCCATGCGCCGTACACGTCGGCAGGGATTTCGAACGGTGCAGCGCTCCAGCCTATGTATTCGCGTACGGCAGCCACTTCCTTGTCGCCCAGTGCCGCACCGTGCACTTTGTCGCCGCCTTGCAGATTCGGCGAACCTTTGCCGATCACGGTCTTGCAGCAGATCAGGGTCGGCTTGTCGGCCTTCTTGGCGGCAGCGATGGCGGCCGATACGGCTGCCACATCGTGGCCGTCGACGGCGCGGATCACGTTCCAGCCATAGGCTTCGAAACGGGCCGGGGTATCGTCGGTGAACCAGCCTTCCACTTTACCGTCGATGGAAATGCCGTTGTCGTCGTACAGGGCGATCAGTTTTTTCAGGCCCAGCGTGCCGGCCAGCGCGCACACTTCGTGCGAAATACCTTCCATCAGGCAGCCATCGCCGAGGAATGCGTAGGTGTAGTGGTCGACCACGTCGTAACCAGGCTTGTTGAATTCGCTCGCCAGCAGGTACTCGGCCAGTGCCATACCGACCGCGTTGGCAATACCCTGACCCAGCGGGCCGGTGGTGGTTTCCACGCCCGGGGTGATGTCCACTTCCGGGTGACCCGGGGTTTTCGAATGCATCTGGCGGAAAGCCTTGATGTCATCCATGCTCACGGCGTAGCCGCTCAGGTGCAGCAGCGCGTAGTGCAGCATGGAGCCGTGGCCGTTGGACAGCAGGAAACGGTCGCGGTTGACCCATTTCGGGTTGGCCGGGTTGTGGCTGTAATGGCCACTCCACAGCGCTACCGCGATTTCGGCCATGCCCATAGGCATACCTGGGTGGCCGGAATTGGCCTTCTGGACGGCGTCCATTGCCAGCGCGCGAATCGCGTTAGCCATTTGAGTGGTTGGGAGCGTAGAGGTCATCGTCGATCTATCACGAAAGTATGGAAACTGGGGGCAAGGAATACGGCTACGGTACTACCTACTTGCTGAACCCATTATTTTACCAGACCGAGGCGGCCACGCTTTAAAATTGCGCATACACACATAACCCCAAACAAACGGAATTCTGCATGCCACGCTTCTACCTGCCCCAGCCACTGGCTATCGGCCAGCTCATCCAGTTACCCGACGCCGTGGCCCACCACATCAGCGTGCTGCGGCTGGCACCCGGCACCCTGATCACAGTCTTTAACGGCGAAGGCGGCGAATACAGTGCTGTAGTGGAGCTGGTGGAAAAACGCCGCGTCAGCATCAGCATCAAGACACACACCCTGCGCGCGACCGAACTCCCGTTTGGCATTACGCTGGCGCAGGCGTTGCCGGAAGCGAGCAAAATGGACTGGATCGTCGAAAAAGCCATCGAACTCGGTGTCACCACCATCCAGCCACTGGCAGCACAACGCTGCGTGGTGCGCCTGTCCGCCGAACGTGCCGAGAAAAAGATGGCGCACTGGCAGGCCATCATCGCTTCGGCCTCGGAACAGTGCGGCCGCAACCATCTGGCCAGGCTGGGCGAGCTGCAAGAATATAAACAATGGATCAGTCAGCAGGATATGCATCGCCGCATCATCCTGTCTCCCCGCGCCGAGCAATCACTGGCCGACTGGGCGCGCCACCAGAGCCCGCAAGCCGTTACGCTGGTGATCGGCCCTGAAGGCGGCCTCAGCGAAGCGGAAGAAGAACAGGCCATCCGCCACGGCGCCCTGCCGCTGGCCATGGGACCACGCATACTGCGCACGGAAACAGCCGGGCTGGCCGCCGTGACCATCCTCAGCGCTGCCTGGGGTGGTATGTAATTCCCGCCAAACTCAGGGCGAGCATCGCCCAAAATGAAAACACCCCATAAGCACCAAGGCTTATGGGGTGTTTTTCTTCATCTACGCTGCTGACCGGATCACTCCGGCCAGCAAGTACTGCCATCTGATCAGGCCCTTACGGGCCGGACCGTATTAGAAGGCTTGGGTGTAACGTACGTAGAAGAAGCGATCCACTGGTTGATCTGGATCAACTTTGGTACCCGACGAGCTGCTTTCGTAGACGATACGTGGCTTTTTCTCGAACAGGTTGTTGACACCGACCAGAACCTTACCTTTCCAGGAAGTGGTGTAGCCTACGCTCAGGTCATGCAGCGTAACGCCGCCCAGCACATTGTATGCACCGAAGCTGGCATTGCCATCTGGGTTGGTGCACTCGATCTTCTCGCCTGCATCCCAGCACTGATCTTTCTGGTGGCTGGTGAAGCGCATGGTGTAAGTCGCGTTCCAGTTACCCAGCGACCAGTCCAGCGACGCATTGGTTTTGAAACGTGCATAGCCATACTCACCTGCGTACTCAACTGGATCAGCAGTTGCCGTGCTCTTGGTTTTGTACGATTTCAGGTAGGTCGATTCCGAACGCAGAGCGAACTGACCGTACTGGTTACGTGGCAAGCGGTAGTTCAGGCTCAGATCCAGACCTTCGGTGCTCACCGAACCCAGGTTGGCGTTGCCGCGCACCAGATTGGTGATCTGACCGGTCGAACCACGAGTCACGTTTTTGCAGAAGTCCTGCACGCCGGTGATGTAGCACTGGTTCAGAGTGTACGAAGCAGTGATACCGGTGATACGGTTCTCGACATTGATCTTGAACCAGTCAGCACCTACCGACAGACCAGGGACATAGTATGGGTTGTATACGAAGCCCACAGTCTTGGTTTTTGCGGTTTCTGGCTGCAGCGAAGCATTACCCAAGCCGGTCGAGAACGGGAATGGCGTTTGTGCGCCACCGCCGGTGACTGCGGTACCGGTTGCATTCAGCTGACGGAAGTTGGCAGGTACGCCAGCTTTCGCGCAGTTAGCGGCAACCACAGGGTTGCTGGCGGCTGCACCGTAACGGCTGTCGCAAACGTCCAGATAGGTATCGTACGATTGCGAACCACCACCGAAGGTATCACCCAGTGCTGGAGCACGGAAGCCTTCAGCCCAGGTACCACGGGTCAGCAGGTCAGCATGCGGTTTCCACATGAAGCTAACTTTGCTGTTGTTGGTCGTACCAAAGTTGCTGTAGTCGGAGTGGCGGGTAGCCAGGTCGAAGGACAGCAGTTGAGCAAACGGCTGGTTTTTCAGAACTGGAATGTTCGCTTCCAGGTAGGCTTCTTTCACCGTGTAGCTACCTTGGGTGGTATTTGCACCCAGATCGGTCGAGTAGCCCGATTGCTCGAACTGGCCCGGACGATCGTAACCACGTACTTCACGACGTTCCACACCGCCTGCCATTGCCAGCGCGCCGGCAGGCAAGGTCAGCACTTCGCCAGTGATGTTGGCCGTTGCGCTGTTGATGGTGCTGCCGTAGGTACCTTGACCGTTCGACATGATGTACTTCAGCGCCTCAGGCGTCGAAGCGTTCGGGCCACCCAGAATGTTGAACGGGGTGCACAGGTTCAACGGGATCGGCGATGCCGAGGTACCGCACTGAACTACGCCGTTGGCGTTCATGAACGATGGGCCCAGTGCCGTTTTCAGGTTGATCAGGTTGATGTTACCGGTGCCGTTCACAACGCCGGTCACGGCGCTATGGTTGTAACCTACGTCCCAGTTGAAGGTCTTGCCAGCAACGCTGAATTCGCCGTCGATTGCAGCATCGATGTGCACGGTCTGGTTTTTGTTTTCCGTTACGCGCGGTACTTCAATAGTACGACGGTAGAAGAACAGATCCTGGCCTTTGCCTGCACCAGCAACCGAGTTACCGTACGGATTGTAGTAACTATCCTTGTCGACATACACAGGGAAGTTGGACTTGGTCAGGCTGTTCAGCGGGTAGCCGGCGTTCTGGGTGCTGGCGGTACGCTCAGCAAACATCGCGGTCGACGTGAAGTGCATGCCAGCTGGCAGATCGTAAGTACCTTTGGTGAAGATCGAAGTCAGTTCCGATGGCGACTGGAACATCATCTGGTTGGTCGAGTTGAACTTGTCGTTCGCGTCACCAGTGTAGGTATGGTAGTTGGCTGGGTTGCGCGCATCAGCGCCCACGCCAGGTGCCTGCCAGGTACCGTTGCTGTTCAGGTAATAGTTGAAACCGGTCGCGGAACCGTTCGAAGCAACCTGACGGATGCGGCCGAACTGACCAACGCCCAGACCGTCGGTCTGGTGGTCTGGACCATAGCTGGTCGACGTGATGAAGCGGTCACGCGCCCAGACGGTATCTTGTTTGTTGTGGGTTACGCCGAACATCAGCGAACCATTCTCACCGTAAGCACCATACGACAGAGCGTAGTCTTCGGTTTTGCCATCACCCTTTTGGTTCTGGCCTTTGTACGCGGTAGCAGTGCCACCGGTCAGTTTCTTCTTCAGAATGATGTTGACTACGCCGGCGATAGCGTCCGAGCCGTAGATCGAGGATGCACCGTCCTTCAGAATTTCGATGCGATCGATCATCGACGATGGAACGGTCGACATGTCGGTGTAACCTGCCACACTCTGGGTCCAGCGCTTACCATCAACCAGAACCAGCAGACGCTCTGCGCCCAGGTTACGGAAGTTGATGTACTGGCCACCTTGTTCGCGATTCGAAGTCAGCGTAGCGCCCTTGGAAAAGTCCGGAGGACCTGCCGAAGTCAGCTGATTCAGAATATCACCAACGGTGATCAGACCACTTTTCTGAATTTGCTCAGAGGTCATTTTCAAGACCGGCTGTGCAGTTTCCAGATCCACGGTGCGGATACGGGAGCCGGTAACTTCAACGCGGGACGTTGGGGTATCGGCTTGTGCAAACGCCGACATGGCGTTCAACGCCAAGGCTACGGCAACTGCGATTTTACTTTTCTTATACATGGATGAATTTCTCCGATTGGGAACTTAAATTCATTGCCTGCTGCTCAAATTCAGGCACGGGGTAACTTTATTTGTCATAGGACGCGTCAAACAACCTGCCGCAACAACCTTATGAGTACATTGCAGAATCTTTCTGACCTGACGAATGAGATCATTTCAGGCTGATTATTGTCAACAAAGCTCGAGCCATATTCGACAAAGAAACAACACTATCAAACAAATAATTTAAAAATGAATTATTCGGTTGCAAAAAATAGTTTTCCTGTCATTGTTTCCTCCGTTCACTTTAAGCGCAGCGGAACAATGCCGATGTTGCAGGTAAAATAGCGGGTTGATGCCTGCCGGCGTAGGCCCGGCCGCACCGCTTGAGGAAAAACCATGCTCAGATTGAACGAAGTAAAACTCCCCCTGGACCACACGGACGAGGCCTTGCGTGCCGCCATATTGGCGCGCCTGGCCATCAGCAGCGACGATCTGCTCGCTTACAGCGTGTACAAACGCAGTTATGACGCCCGCAAAAAGACCGCCATCGTGCTCATCTACGCACTTGACGTGGATGTGCGCGATGAAGCCGCTGTGTTGCAGCGCCTGCACCATGACACCCATCTGATGCCGTCACCCGATACGCGCTACCAGTTTGTCGCCACGCCCGAGCAACTGGCGGCCGCCCATGCGGGCCAGCCGCGCCCGGTGGTGATAGGCACTGGTCCTTGCGGCCTGTTCGCGGCACTGGTACTGGCCCAGATGGGCTTGCGTCCCATCATTCTGGAACGGGGCAAACAGGTACGTGACCGTACGGTCGACACCTTCGGCTTCTGGCGCAAGCGCAAACTCAATCCGGAATCGAACGTGCAGTTCGGCGAAGGCGGCGCCGGCACCTTCTCGGATGGCAAGCTGTATAGCCAGATCAAGGATCCGAAACACTATGGCCGCAAAGTGCTGACCGAGTTCGTGCAGGCGGGCGCACCGGAAGAGATCATCTACGTCAGCAAACCCCACATCGGCACTTTCCGTCTGGTCAAGATGGTGGAACAGATGCGCGCGAATATCGAAGCCATGGGCGGCGAATACCACTTCGAGAGCAAAGTGGTGGATCTGGAGATCGAACAGCAGGCCGACGGCGGCCAGATCCGCGGCGTGGTGCTGGAAAACGGCCAGCGCATCGCCACCAACCATCTGGTACTGGCCGTAGGCCACAGCGCGCGCGACACTTTCGAAATGCTCTACAACCGTGGCGTCTATATCGAAGCCAAGCCGTTCTCGATCGGCTTCCGCGTCGAGCACCCGCAATCGCTGATCGACCAGTGCCGTTTCGGCCCCAACGCCGGCCACCCGATACTGGGCGCAGCCGACTACAAGCTGGTACACCATGCCAGCAATGGCCGCGCCGTTTACAGCTTCTGCATGTGCCCGGGCGGTACGGTAGTCGCCGCCGCATCGGAACCGGGTCGCGTGGTCACCAACGGCATGAGCCAGTATTCGCGCAATGAGCGCAATGCAAATAGCGCCATCGTGGTGAACATTTCGCCGGAAGTCGATTATCCTGGTCACCCGCTGGCCGGCATCGCCTTCCAGCGCGAACTGGAAGCCAAAGCCTTCCAGCTGGGCGGTGCCAACTACAACGCGCCGGGCCAGCTGATGGGCGACTTCGTGGCAGGCCGTCCATCCACCGCTTTCGGCTCCGTGGTGCCCTCCTTCAAACCGGGCGTCCACCTGACCGATCTGGCCGAGATTCTGCCGGAGTTTGCCGTGACGGCGCTGCGCGAAGCCTTCCCCGCTTTCGACAAGCAGATCAAGGGCTACTTCAAGCAGGATGCGGTGCTGACGGGGCTCGAAACCCGGACTTCCTCGCCGGTGCGCATCAAGCGCCGCGACGATACGCTGCAAAGCCTGAACACGCGCGGCCTGTTCCCGGCCGGTGAAGGCGCCGGCTATGCAGGCGGGATTCTGTCGGCCGGCGTGGACGGCATCAAGGTGGCGGAGGCCGTGGCCCAGTCGATCCTGGCCGGCGCCGTCAGGTAAGCGCCATATACTCGGTCAGCGCTACGCTGACGCCTGCTGGCGTCACGCGCAGCGCTACAGCCAGCCGGCGCGGCGGAAGCGCCGGTACAGATACAGGCACACGCCCACCATCACGGTCAGCGCCATCGGATAACCGTACTGCCATTCCAGCTCGGGCATGACCTTGAAGTTCATGCCCCACACCCCGGCAAACGCCGTGCAGATAGCGAAAATCGCGGCCCACGCGGCCAGCCGTTTGTTCACTTCGTTTTCCTCGATAGCCACCATGGACAGGTTGACCTGTATCGCCGTGGCGATGGTGTCGCGGATATTGTCCAGCGCTGCGCTGATACGGTGCAGATGGTCGTGCACATCGCGGAAGTACTCGCCCGTGTCGCGGCAGATGGACGGCACGCGCCCGCCATGCAGCCGCCCTACAGCTTCCATCAGCGGCGCCACGGCATGGCGCACTTCCGTCACCTTGCGCTTGAGCGCATACAGATGCTGGATGTTGTCGCGCTGTTTGCCCTTGGAGAAGATCAGCTCTTCTATCTGCTCCAGTTCCGATTCCAGCATATCCAGCACGGGGAAATAACGGTCCACTACCGCATCCATCAAGGCATACAGCACGAAGGCCGGGCCTTGCCGCAGCATGTGCGGTTCGCGTTCGGCACGCGCCCGCACACCGAGGAAATTCTGCAGGCTGTGGCTATCGCGCGAGGACAGCACGTAGTTATCCCCGACGAAGATATCGACTTCGCCCACCACCACTTCACCATCGCGGCAATCGATGGTCTTCACCACCACGAACAGCGAGTCGCCGTATTCCTCGATCTTGGGACGCTGGTGACCGCGCCGCGCATCCTCGACGGCCAGTTCGTGCAGGCCAAACTCTTCCTGCATCACCTGCAGTTCTTCCGGCTGGGCGTCGCGCAGCGCCACCCAGACAAAGGTTTCCGGCTGGCGCACATACTCGCTGATATCTTCCACCGGAATGTCGGCCAGCTTCTGGCCATCCTGATACGCCACACAATTGATCAACATACGCTACCTGTCCACTACCTGAAATGCGGCCTGCCAGCCGCGAAAAAAAAGCTCCTGACTTTGCAGCCAAGAGCTTACCTGAAAGCGGCCGCCTCGGGCGCGACCGCTTGAGCGGGAGTGGAATGCCTGCGCCTAGTCGTCCTTGGCACCGTCGATGCCGAGTTCCGCGATTTTACGGGTGATGGTATTGCGGCCTATGCCCAGCCGCACCGCTGCATCGTTCTTGCGGCCGTGCGTATGCTTGAGCGCCGTACGGATCAGCGAGGATTCGAACTGGCGACCCAGCACCGCCATGACTTCCTGCTGACCGGCGCTCAGCATGCTGGCAGCCTGCGCTTCCAGCAGGGCCAGCCACGCATCGGGACCGCTGGCCTGCGCGGCGTCGCTCCCGGCCAGCACATGCACGGTGCCGTGCGAAGCGGGCATGGTGTAAGGCTCGCTGCTGGTCGTGCTGGCAGCTGCCAGCGCAGCATTACCGCCCTGCTGCTCCTGCGTCAGTTCCAGCGGCAGATCCTTGATCTCCACCGTCTGCCCCGGCGCCATCACGGTAATCCAGTTGCACAGGTTTTCCAGCTGACGCACATTACCGGGCAGGTCCAGCCCGCACAGGAACTGCAGCGTGGCGTCGCTCATGCGCTTGGCTTCCACGCCCAATTGTTTGGCGCTCTGCACCAGGAAGTGGCGCACCAGTATGGGGATATCCTCACGCCGCTCCCTCAAACTGGGCAGACGCAGCCGGATCACGTTCAGACGATGGTACAAGTCTTCGCGGAACAGGCCTTCGCGCACGCGCTGCTCCAGATTCTGGTGCGTCGCCGTAATCACGCGCACATTGGCTTTCAGCGGCTGGTGGCCGCCGACGCGATAGAAGTGGCCGTCCGACAGCACGCGCAGCAAACGGGTCTGCAGATCGAACGGCATGTCGCCGATTTCGTCGAGGAACAGGGTGCCGCCTTCGGCCTGTTCGAAGCGGCCGCGCCGCGAAGTCTGGGCGCCCGTAAAGGCGCCGCGCTCGTGGCCGAACAGTTCCGATTCCAGCAGGTCTTTCGGAATCGCCGCCGTGTTGAGCGCGATGAAAGGCTGGGCCGCGCGGGGGCTGTGCTTGTGCAGTGCGCGCGCCACCAGCTCCTTGCCGGAACCCGATTCGCCCGTGATCAGCACCGTCACATTCGATTGCGACAGCCGGCCGATGGCACGGAAAACTTCCTGCATGGCCGGCGCCTGCCCCAGTATTTCCGGGGTTTCCGCCGGGCCCGATTCGACGCTGGTCTCGCGCAGGCTCTCGTCCAGCGCACGCCGGATCAGCTCTACTGCCTTGTCGATATCGAAGGGTTTGGCCAGATATTCAAAGGCCCCGCCCTGGAAGGCCGCCACGGCGGAATCCAGATCGGAGAAGGCCGTGATGATAATCACCGGCAGGCCGGGGTAGCGGGCTTTGACCCGCTGCAGCAGATCGAGCCCGGAGTCGCCCGGCATGCGGATGTCGGACACCAGTACCTGCGGTGTTTCAAATTCCAGCGCGGCGATCGCATCGCGGGCATTGGCAAAACTCTTGGTCGCCAGATTTTCCCGTGCGAGTGCTTTTTCCAGTACCCAGCGGATCGATTCGTCGTCGTCTACTATCCAGATTGGCTTCATGTGTGTTGTGTGTTCCCGCATTGGATCTTCTATCAAGGACGCAGTCTTCGCTTCCGCCCGCACTCGCTTATGGCAATGGCAGCAGGATGCGGAAGTCCGTACATCCAGGCCGGCTATCGCACTCGATCACACCCATGTGCTGCTGCACGAAGGTCTGTGCCAGAGTCAGCCCCAGTCCGCTCCCGCCTTCCCTGCCCGACACCAGCGGGTAGAAAATCCGGTCGCGGATCTGCGGCGCGATGCCCGGTCCGTTATCAATGATATGCAAGTCTAATGCCAGCCCGTAGCGCACTTTGGCCAGCGTCACCTGACGCGCTACCCGCGTCTTGAAAATGATCTCTGCATCACCGGCTTCGATGCGTGCCGCCAGTGCCTGCGCGGCGTTGTGCGCGATGTTGAGCACCGTCTGGATCAGCTGCTCTTTATCGCCGCGGAATTCGGGGATCGATGCATCGTAATCGCGCCGTATGGTCAGGCCGCTGGGGAACTCGGCCAGCATCAGGCTGCGCACCCGCTCCAGCACTTCGTGGATATTCACATCGCCGACGATGTGCGGACGGCGGTGTGGCGCCAGCAAGCGGTCCACCAGCGTCTGCAGGCGGTCCGCTTCCTTGATGATCACCTGGGTGTATTCGCGCAGCTCGCCCGCATTCAACGCCGGCAGCTCCATCTCCAGCAACTGCGCGGCGCCGCGTATGCCACCCAGCGGATTCTTGATCTCGTGCGCCAGATTGCGGATCAGCTCCTTGTTGACCTGGCTCTGGTCGAGGATGCGCTCCTCGCGGTCCAGCTTCAGATGCTGCAGATGCTCGCGCAGTTCTATCAGCAGATGGCCGGCCGGCTCGTCCAGCGCCGTGACGATGCTGTGCACATGCAGCGCTTCGCGCCCGGGCCGTTCCAGCATCAGGTCCTGCCGCATGTCGGCGTAGCGGTGTTCGCGCGCCTGGGCGCAGATGTTATCGAGTTCGGCCGGATTGAGAAATTGCGCGCTCAGCGTCTGGCGCGACAGCGCCTTGAGCGAACTCTCCAGCAGGTTTTCCGCTGCCGCATTGGCGTACACGATGCGGCCATCGGCATCGAGCAGCAGCACGGCCGAAGCCAGCAATTCCAGCCCCGCCAGTGCGGCCGGACGCTGGCCGCCGGTTGCCATTACCTGATTCAGACTATTCGCTAAACTGCTCATCGGATATTCGCGATCTCACGTTTTAAAGCGTCGATATTTTTTTCCGTGCGACTGATGCTGTCTCGCATGCCAGCCACCCGTTCCAGATACTTGGCGTAGTTGCGTTCATCGCCCTGGCGTTCCGGCTCGCCGTTATTGAAAGCCTTGCGCTGCTCGGCCAGTTTCTGCTGTTCGGCGCGCAGCTCTTCTTCCAGTATGCCGCGCCGGTCGTTATCGCGTGCGCGCTGCTGGGCTGCATCGACACGGGGGAATTCACCGGGCACCAGCGCTGGCGGCGCACCGAGTCGCCCCGCCGGCGCAGCAGGTGCGCCATGCTTGGGCGGGGCTGCCACGACGACGCCGGGCAAGTCCATCGCCTTGCACTGCTTGCCCCGATTCACGTCGGTATATTCCACACTGCCCGTGGGCGAAGTACATTTGTATATCTGCCCGTGCGCAGCGCCACTGCCCGCCAGTATCAGCAGGCTGGCCAGCGTGCGACAGAACGCGTGTTTCATCATCAGTCTTCCGTGTCTCACCATGGAGCCCGACTATACAACATCCAAATAAAAACGCGGGGAAAGCGCTGCTCGCCCCGCGTTCTGTGCTACCTGACAGGCACCGGCTAGCCGGTGCTCCGCCATTACAGCGAGTAGTACATATCGAATTCAGCTGGGTGCGTGGTCATACGCATACGCTGAACGTCCTGCATCTTCAGTTCGATGTAGGCATCGATCATGGAATCGCTGAACACGCCACCACGGGTCAGGAACTCGCGGTCTTTGTTCAGGTTGTCCAGAGCCTCTTCCAGCGACGAGCACACGGTTGGGATCAGTGCGTCTTCTTCTGGTGGCAGGTGGTACAGATCTTTCGATGCTGCTTCGCCCGGATGGATCTTGTTGGCGATACCGTCCAGACCAGCCATCAGCAGTGCGGCGAAGCACAGGTAGACGTTGGCCAGTGGGTCTGGGAAGCGGGTTTCGATACGGCGGCCTTTAGGATTGGCCACGTGTGGAATACGGATCGAAGCCGAACGGTTTTTCGCCGAGTAAGCCAGTTTCACTGGTGCTTCGAAGCCTGGCACCAGACGTTTGTACGAGTTGGTACCTGGGTTGGTGATCGCGTTCAGTGCTTTAGCGTGCTTGATGATACCGCCGATGTAGTACAGCGCGGTGTCCGACAGACCGGCATAGCCGTCGCCAGCGAACAGGTTGACGCCGTCTTTCCAGATCGACTGGTGCACGTGCATGCCCGAACCGTTGTCGCCAACGATAGGTTTCGGCATGAAGGTAGCGGTTTTGCCGTAGCTGTGGGCCACGTTCCAGACCACGTATTTCAGGTTCTGGGTCCAGTCAGCACGCTCGACCAGAGTCGAGAACTTGGTGCCGATTTCGTTCTGGCCAGCGCCAGCCACTTCGTGGTGGTGTACTTCAACAGGGATGCCCAGCGATTCGAGGATCAGGCACATTTCCGAACGCATGTCCTGGAAGCTGTCGACTGGTGGCACTGGGAAGTAGCCGCCTTTGACGGTAGGACGGTGGCCGCTGTTGCCGCCTTCGATTTCCTTGTCGGTGCTCCACGATGCTTCGTCCGAATCCACTTTAACGAAGCAGCCGGACATATCGATCTTCCAGCGTACGCTGTCGAAGATGAAGAATTCTGGCTCTGGGCCGAAGTAGGCGGTGTCGCCCATGCCCGACGATTTCAGATAGGCTTCAGCGCGTTTGGCGATGGAGCGTGGGTCACGGTCATAGCCCTTGCCGTCTGCAGGTTCGATCACGTCGCACTGCATGAACAGGGTGGTTTCTTCCATGAACGGGTCGATGCGGGCGGTTGCTGGATCTGGCATCAGGATCATATCCGATGCTTCAATACCTTTCCAGCCGGCGATCGAGGAGCCGTCAAACGCGTGGCCCGATTCGAATTTGTCGATATCGAAGTGCGACACTGGCACGGTCACGTGCTGTTCTTTACCACGGGTATCAGCGAAACGGAAATCAACGAATTTGACTTCGTTTTCCTGGACCATTTTCAGTACTTCTGCGGCTGTCATTGCCATGCGTATCTCCTAAAGGAATGTGGGGCTCGTGCGTCATTGGTAAGCAGTATTCGTGCCAGCTCCAAACATTTTGGTGCATAGTTCAAGTCGCAGGCATCGTGCAGGTAAATTCCCTTAAAAATTCACCAGTACGGAACCACGCCCTGATTTGAGGCACATCAACACCGCACCAAATAAGTGCAAATTCGATTTTTCGCACCAAAATCATGCATTTTCCGAAAAACCACCAAAAATGCACAGCCTTGGTGCAGCCTTGCGTGTAGCGGGTGCAGGCAGCCTATAATAAACGCAAACCCACTACTGGAACACGTCATGAGCAAAATTGAAGAGATCCTCGCCCTGGCCCGTAGCCGTAGCAAGGACTGGCCGTACGCGGGGGCTGTCACGCCGCAGGAAGCATTTGATCTAGTCAGTGCCGAACCGGCCATCAAGCTGGTCGATGTGCGCACTCATGCCGAGCGCGACTGGGTGGGCAAGGTCGCCATCCCCGACGCGCAGTACAGCAATGTGCAGTGGATGCTGTATCCGGGCGGTCTGGCCAATCCCGACTTCATCGAGCAGCTCAACACGGTGGCCCGCAAGGATCAGATCCTGCTGTTCCTGTGCCGCTCCGGCGTACGCTCGCGCGCCGCCGCCAAATCAGCCACCGAACATGGCTACCAGCACTGCTACGATATTCTGGAAGGCTTTGAAGGCGACAAGGATGAAGTAGGCCACCGTCGCAACATCAACGGCTGGTGCAAGGATGGCCTGCCTTGGATAGGCGCTTAAGCTGCACTGACGGCCGGCGCTACCTCAGCCGCCGCTGCGCCGCCGCCCGCCTCACCCAGCAGGAATTCGATACGCTTGCGCACGAACTGTATATGGCTGCGCAAGCCGTACAAACCATCGGCAAACGAGAGCGGAATCGATACCTGATTCACCAGTTCCTCGATCTCGTTCAGGCGCTGTAACTGCGCCGCATACACTGGCAGCCGGTCTTCCGGCGTCGCCGCTTCCACCGCCTGCTCAACCGCGCGCAACTGACCATACCAGCGATACACGCGCGAACGGATGCGCCACACATACAGTGGCGGTACCACTTTCGACAACGGCAGCAGCAAGGCGCCCAGCGCCACCACCACTACCCACATGCGGTCGAGGAAATTGGCCAGCCAGAAGGTCATATAGCGCTGCAGCAGCGGCGGGCCGCTCTTGTAGAATTTGGCCGCCTCCGGATGCACGGGAATCTCCGAATACTTCGCCGAAGGGAACTGGCCCTGCTGGGCAAACCAGCCGGAACCACCGTGAATACTGGCCGCCGCCTGCACGAACAGATCGACCAGTGCCGGATGCAGATTTTCGCGCGCCACCAGCGTGGCCGTGGGTGCGATCAGATCGAAATTACTGGCCGGCAGATCGCGCCCCAGATCGACGATCCCGCGTGGCAGCATCACATGGGTCAGGAAGGGCAGCTTGCGGCCATAGGCTTCCGCCTGATGGAAATTGAACAGCTTGATGCCGGGCGTCTGCAGCAGCATCTGGATCAGCGGCGCTTCCGGTGCCGAAGTGAACACCAGCCCGTCGATACGGCCGGCCAGCAGCTCCACCGTGGCCGGCGTATTGGCCAGCGAATAGCGCCGCACCTGCTGCTTCTCGATGCCGTTCAGCTCCAGCACCTGGCGGAACAGCCGTGGCGCGCCCGCACCTTCCGGCCCGAAGTTGATCTTCAGGCCTTTCAGCTGGCTCAGACGGGTAATCGGAGGATGGTCTTTGCGCTCGCGCAGGAACAGCCATAACGGCTCGACGAACAGGCTGCCCAGCGAACTCAGACCTTCCTGCTCGGCCACTTCCTCGTTGGTGGTACCGCTCTGCATGAAAGCGATATCGGCCTGCCCTTCTTTCAGCAGGCGCAGGTTCTCGCCCGAACCGGCCGAGGGCACCAGCGTGACCTTGACGCCATGCGCCGCCAGCGCCGCTGCATACTTCTTGCCGAATTCTGCGTAGGCGCTGTTGTCCTGCCCTGTTGCCAGCCGCACCGTGCGCGGCGGCGCCGGATCGACCAGCCAGTAGGCCAGCAGACACACGCCCACGATCAGTACGATGGTCGGTGCCGCTGCCACCAGCAGGTCACGCAGAGAGAAACGGGAAAAGCGCAGAATTTTTTTCATCAGAGATTACACAGTAAATACGGCCAGGCTAGCCACCGCAGGCGCGCAGCACCGAAGCCTGCGCCGCCTTGCCCGTGGTAGCGGCAAGCGGCAGCACGGCAGCCGCCGGTGCAACGCCAGCGCCAGCAGCAGGGGCAGGAGCGCCAGCACCAGCAGCCCTATTCAGGCTGACAGCCGCCGGCAGCGGCGCCTTGCCTGCCGCAGCAGGATCGATCAGCGGCATCAGGGTCGGTGCTAGCACCACCAGCAGCTGCACCGGCAAAGCACTGGTGAAATCGTAGTTCTTCGATTCCGGCCCGTGCACATAGGCTGTCATACTACCGAAGAAACGCTCGCCGATGTTGAACACAAAGGTGGCCGAGCGGTTCACATAGCGCGATTCGATCAGCCGGCCACCGGCGCCATAGACATCGAAGCGCTGGTCGCCCGTACCGGTCTTGCCGCCTACCGGCATATCCGTGCCGTCAGCCAGCACAAAGGCCTTGCGTGCCCGTTTGGCCGTACCATCCGATACCACGCCACGGATGGCCTGCGCCACCACGGCCGCCACTTCGGGCGACAGCACGCGTTCGTCTTCGGTCGGCTTGCCCTTGGTGACCACGGTTTCGTAAGGCGTGCCTTTGGCGAAGTGCAGCGAACTGATACGCTGGGTCGCCTTGCGCACGCCGCCGTTCACAATAATGCCCATCATCTCGGCCAGCGCCGCAGGGCGGTCAGCCGAGGCGCCCAGCGTGGTGGCATAGGATGGCACCAGCGATTCGAACGGATAGCCCATTTTCTTCCACTGCTTGTGGATTTCCATGAAGCCTTCCATTTCGATCAGGCCGGCGATGCGCTTGTCCTGCGCATGCTTGTGATGCGTCTTGAACAGCCACTGGTAGACTTCCTGCCGCTGCTGTTCGCTGGCCGCCGTCATCTGCGCCAGCGTGGCGCCCGGATGCTGGCGCATATACGCCGCCATCCACAGTTCCAGCGGATGGACACTGGCCAGATAACCACGGTCGGCCAGCGACCATTTGTCGATGCCATACTGTTCGTACAGCTTCTCTACGCGGTCGTCCGGCACTTCGTTCTGCGATGGCAGGTTGGCATGCAGGAAGGCGGCAAACTGCTCCACCGTCGCCTGCGGATAGATGGTACGGAAGATCACCGCCAGCCGCACCGGCGTGCTGCGGATATTCGCCAGCAGGATCTTGTCCAGTTCTTCGGTCGGCTTGCCCTTGTACTTCATGTAGAAGCGGCCGAGGAACTCCTTGCCTTCCTTGTCCGCAAAGCGGGCCAGATAGCCGGCACGGCGCGGATCATCGGCATCGGCCAGTAGCGAGGCCGAGGAGCCGGGCGTCTGGAACATGTAGTACTTGGCCACATCGCGCATCAGCCGTACGAAGACCAGATTGGTGGAATGGCGCAGCGCTTCCGTCACCGTCATGATCTTGTTGTTGTCTTCCTTGGAGAAGTTGCCGAAGTGGTGCAGCCCGCCGCCAGTGAAGAAGCCTTCGCCCGGATTGCCCGAATACTGGCGCTCCATGGCGGCATTCAGCATGGGCGTCAGCGCGCGCGCGGCAGGGTCCTGCGGCAGCGCCTTGAAATAGTCCAGTGCCCATAGCGACAAACGGTCCTGCGGATCGATCTTCACCTTGGCCAGTGCGGCGCCATCCATGCCCGCATATTTACGGTGCAGCTGATCGACGATGTCGAGATAGCTCACCAGCGTGCGCAGCTTGGCAGTCGAACCCAGATCAAGCTTGGCGCCTTCATTGATGTCCAGCGGCTGGTCGAAATTATCCGTCTGCAGGCGCAGCAGATTGTATTGCGGCCCCTTCTCCAGCAGAGTGAAGCTGTACACCACATTGGCCGGGTCGCCATTGCCCAGCATGCCCTTGCCCGTCAGCCCGGCAGCTTTGGCTTTTTCCGGATCGCGCAGATCGCGCAGCACCTGCGTCACCGCCGTCTGGGCCTGCGCATCGAGCGTGCTGACCACGCTCAGGTCGAGCCGGTCCAGGTTGTACATGCGGTTATCGCCCAGCAGATTGGCCAGATGGTTGCGGATCGCGTTCGAGGCCTTGCGCGAGACAAAGGTCATGGCCGGTGCCGACTGCAGACCATTTCCGGTGGCCGGATGCAGACGCTGGGCCAGCGCACGGTCGCGCAGGGCCGGCGTAATCGCACCTTCCTGTGCCAGCAGGCGCAGGTGGGAATCGGTCAGCGTTTCCAGATCCGCCGCACCGTCGGCCAGATAGTAGCTGGGGCGGCGCTGCGCTATCATCAGGCTCAGTGCTTCCTTGTAGACCAGCGCCGTTTCGGCATCGGGCTGGGACAGATCACCGCTCAGGCGGCGATTCAGGTCGGCGAAATCGCGGCCGTACCAGACCCACATGCCGTCGCCTATGCCATTCACTTCGCCATAACCGGGCTTGGCCGACAGCGGCACCGTGTTCAGGTATTCCATCACGATGCGGCGCCGTGCCTGGGTGGTATCGGGGCCATCCTGATAGGCACGCAGACTGGCCGAGACCATCTGCTGCAGCTTGTCCTTCATGGAACTGGTGCGGCCTTCCGGCGAATGGCGGTATTTCTCGATCTGGGTGGCCAGCGTACTGCCGCCGGCAGCGCGGTGGCCGCCGGCCACGGTGCTCACACCTTTTTCAATCACCGCCTTGCCCAGCCGGTCCCATTCCACGGCCGGATTGCGGGTCGGGTAGCGGCTATCGAGCAGCTCGCGGTTTTCGATGAACAGCAGGCTGCTCACCAGCGCGGCCGGGGCCTGTTCGAACTTGCCGTAGACGCGCTCGGGATAGCTGGCCGCAAACAACGTCTGCTCGCGGCAGTCGGCAATGGTCAGGCCGGTGCGGGTCTTCTCGTGATAGGTGGCGAACACGCCCATGTCGGCCAGCTGCGCCATCTTGGGCGAGATACGGGCCTGTGCACTGACGTGATAATCGCGGGTACTCAGCTTGCCCAGATAATCGGGCAGGCCGGCATACCCGAGCCGCTCGTCATACGGGCTGTCGTGCGGGAAGCGAATGGACGGGCTAGGCCCTGCTTCGACCTTGTAACTAAGCTTGCCCACCACATCGCTGAACAGGCGAGATTGCAGCATCGAGCTGCGCGTCTCGTATGCGCCCAGCGCACACACGGCGGCAACGGCGGCACCCAGCGCCAGCAGCCATTTGCCGCGTGCACTGCGACGCGGCGGTGGCGGCCCATCGCCAGACTGGGCTTCCCCTTCCGCGCCGTTGTCTGCAGCTTCTTCTTCAGCGTCTTCCAGCACCGGTTCTGGCAGTTCGGTAGCGGGGGCAGAAGCCACCAGCGTGACGGGAGATTCATGCGGCGCTGCCACTGCAGCAGAGGCGGCAGCAGAGCCGGTGAGCGCGGCGGCCGCTGCGACATCGGCCTCGCTCAGGGATGGCACCACGCGCAGATAGCGGGCGCGCCGCTTGGCGATAACAGCAGCGCTGGCGCGGGATTTGCGCGCTGCCCGGACAACTAAACGAGGCCGGCGGATACGACGATTGCTTAACATATGATTCAGACCGGTCAGCTAACTCAGTAAAACACTCAAAGACGCGCAGCACCTCGGCGCTGTTGCGCACTTCCATTGCACCACATCAGGGCGACGCACACCGGCGCTACTTGGCAATATTTTGATATAAGCACGAAATTTTCGCAAAAAAACAACGGCGCTCTTTCCTCCGAAAGAACGCCGTTTCTGGCCACTTCTTATCACCGCAACACTAGATGTTGCTGAACTCTACATGGAGTTTCGTCAGTTCCGCGCACAGTTGACGGAAGGCGGCCGCTGTCTGTACCGGTTCGCCTTTGACGCCAAGCTCGATATGGCGCCGCGTCTGCGCGTCGCCCACGCTGGGCAGGCTGAATATCTTCACCCCCGGATAATCGGCTTCCAGCATCTGCATCAGCGGCGTCAGCGCCGATTCGGCCGCCTCGTACACCAGCACCGACTGTTCGATGCGCGGCGCGCGGTTGTACAGATGAGAGTAGTGCTGATCCAGCACCCATTCGATCATGGGCCAGGCCATGACGGGGAAGCCCGGCACAAAATAGTGCTGTCGCAGCGAGAATCCGGCGATATTGTTGTACGGGTTGGGAATCAGCTCGGCCCCTTGGGCAAATTCCGCCATCTTCAGCCGGTGCAGATTCTCTGCCGATTCCAGATCGGCCGCCTGCCCTGCCTCGTAACCCATCTGCAGTATGCGCTGCTGGATATTGCGCTTGCCTTCTTCATGCAGCACCAGCGGCAGGCCCAGTGCATCGGCCGCAGCCTGACGCGTATGGTCATCCGGCGTCGCGCCTATGCCACCGCAGCAGAACACGATGTCGCTGCTGGCAAAGGTTCGCTTCAGCGCAGCCGTGATGCGCACCGGATCGTCCGGCAGGATTTCCGCCCAGCCCAGTTGCAGGCCGCGTGCAGCCAGTATCTGCAGCACTTTGGGAAAGTGCTGGTCGTGCCGCCGGCCTGACAGGATTTCGTCGCCGATGATGATCAAACCTATCGCCATAACTATGCTTCTCCCTGTAAGCGCTGGCCTAGCCGGCGTTCTCGCTGGTGGCAGCGGCACGCAATTGCACCAGCGCTTCCAGACAATAATACGCAAACCACAGGCCGGTGAAGATAAAAATCAGGACATACAGCCAGATCGAAGCAGCCGCCAGAAACGGGAACAGCACCACGGCCATCACCCCGCCCAGCCACAGTGCACCGGGCAAGGCGCCGGCGGCGCCGGAAATCACGCCTATCAGCAGCAAGCGGCCACGGTGCTGCTGCAGTATCTGGTGGCGCTCTTCGGCACTGGCGTAGTCGGCCAGCGCGTCGTACACCATCACGCGCATGGTCAGCCAGCCCCACAGCAGCGCCTGGGTAATCACGGCCAGCGGCGGGAAGGCATACAGCGGCAGCGTCAGCAGCCACAAGCCCATGAACACCAGCATGGCGCCCAGCGCCGTGCCTATGCTGCCCAGCAGGCTGCCGCCTTTGCGCTGTTCCAGTTCCGGATAGCGGCGCCGTCCCACGTGGCGGCCGATCAGCGGCATGGCCACCACGCCGATGAACACTAGCGCCGTCAGTATCATCAGGGGCAGTAGCGCCAGCATGGCGATCAGCGGCACTACCACGGTTTTCAGCGTGGCCAGTCCCAGCGCCGTCAGGATGCTGCCGCTACGGGCAAAACCATCGTACTCGGTGAACAGCGCATGCAGATAATCGATTAGCGGCTGCAGGCCGAAATACAGCAGCACCGCCCACACGGCCAGCGCCAGCAGGAAAGGCAGCACGCTCATGGCCAGCAGACGCGGATGCCACTGCGTACCGAAGGCCTGGCCCCAGCTGCGCAGTACGGCGCCCATCAGACCACATCCTTGCCGGCGTATTCCACCATACGCTTCAGGCCCAGCCACTGCTGCGCCCAGAAGCCGCGCCCGTAATCACGGCCGGGCAGGACCGCGCCGTGCGCATCGGTCTGCGGCAGCTGGTCGCGGATGCCGGTGGCGGCAAACTCTGTGGTGAAACGGGCCGTGCCGAATACCATGTCCCACACCGGCAGCAGCACGGCAAAATTGCAGCCGCCCAGCGTGCCCACGCCATGGCTTTCGTGGCCATGGCCGATGGCATGGTGGTGGCGGTGGTAGCGTGGCGACACCAGCAGGCGCTCGCCCAGCCAGCCGAAATGGATGCGTACATTGGCATGCTGCAGGCTTTGCAGGATGCGCGACACAGATACCAGCACCACATACTGGGCCGGCTCCACGCCGATGAACAGGGCGATCAGCGCCATGTAGATGTCGCGCAGCAGATCGTCCAGCAGATGGTTGCGGTTGTCGCTCCACAAATTCATGTTCTGCTGGCTGTGGTGCAGGCCGTGCAGCCCCCACCACCAGTTGAAATGGTGCTCGGCGCGGTGGTACCAGTAATCGAAAAAGTCCAGCACCACCAGATACACGAGGAAGCTGGCCAGCGGGCTGATACCGGGCAGCAGGCTCTCGAGATTGAGCGGATGCAGGCTTTCGAAGCGCAGCTGGGCGGCCAGCGCATCCATCAGCGGGTCGAGGGTAAAGAAGATCAGCAGCGAAAACAGGCCGATACGGTGCAGCACCGTGTAGAGGAAATCGTTCCAGCGCGCGCGCGGGTCGCTGATCCGGTGCACCGGCAGCAGCGCTTCGAGCGGACGCAGCACGAGGAACAGCAGCAGCAGTTCCAGCGCGCCTATCAGCAGCCATTCCGTGCCTTCGAACGATTCTTCGACAAATTCGCCCAGGCCCAGCTGGAACACCAGCGGCTGTATAACTGTTTCAAACAACCAGCCCTGGGCCACGCCCAGCCAGTCGGAAAATACCTGCATCATGGATGTTTAAAGGAAGAAGAGTAGTCTGGATGGTCGCGCAGGGTGGCAAAGCAATAGCCCTTCTGCGACAGTCCCTTGATCAGTGGTTCGAGGTTGGCCGGTGCCCACGCATCCTTGCGCGACCAGATGCCCATGTGGATCAGCACCACATCGCCGGCGCGCAGTTCGCGCAGCGATTTGGCCAGCAGCGAGGCGTTGGAGTACTTCTCGCTGGGCAGTTCGTCGCCGGAAAAACCGGCCGGCGACCAGCCCACATGGGTATAGCCGCAGCTGCGCGCTGCGGCCAGTGCGCGCGGCGAAGTGCGGCCGGCCGGGGCACGCCAGACGGGATCGAGGTGGCTGCCCGTCAGTTCGACGAAGCGCTGGTCGACACGACGTATCTGCTCGCAGTACTGGTCGGGACTCAGCGTACGCACCTTGCCGGCGCTGCTGCCGAAACCGGGCTTGGTTTCCAGCTTGCCGTCGGCCGCATCGCGTACCAGCACATCGTGATCGAAAGTATGCGAACCGATCACATGGCCTTCGGCCAGCCGCGCCTTCCAGTACGGCGCCCAGGCCGGATCGAGCGAATAATCGCCGTTGACGGTTTTCTCGTTGGCGAGGAAGAAGCTGGCCTTGATATGGTGCTTCTGCAGCGTCTCGGCGATCAGCGCCGCCTGCGCCTGACTGCCCGTATCGAAAGTCAGATAGATATTGCCCTTGCACTGGGGTGCAGCCTGGGCTGCTTTGGCAGCGCTGCTGGCGGCCGGCACCGAGGCCGCTGCGGCTGCCGGCACCACGGCCAGCATGGCCGTGGCGGCGCTGGGCGCGGCCGGCTTACTGGTGATTGCCGCTACGGCGGGGGCCATAGCGGCCTTGCTGCCGCCCGCACTGGTCGTGCTGGCCGTGATGGTGCCGCTGCCGAGGACCGGACGGTAGCCATAGGCGGCTGCGATGCCGGCAGCACGTGCTACGGCGGCGCGCTTCGCCACGCCCGATTCAGCCTGGGACAGTGCCGGCGCCAGCGCCAGCATGCACAGTGTCAGGGCGGCGGCGCGTGCCATCAGATGCGGGGAGCGGAATTAAAGAAGAACACCCCGTGCGGCGAGCGCCCCACAGGAATCATTTTGATGACTTTGCGGCTGGGGATATCGATTACGGCCACTTTTTTAATCCAGCGCAGCGTTGCCCACATGGTTTTACCATCTGCCGTCACCTCCATACAGTCCGGACCACCGGGCACATTAATCTGGCCCACATTTTCCAGCGTCTTCTGGTCAATGATATTAATCGAATTCGACACGCGATTGGAAACGAAAATGTGACGGCCATCGCCGGCCGCGCGGAAATTGTGGGTGCCCTGCCCCGTTTTGATGCGTTTCACGATCTTCTGGGTGCGCCAGTCGATCACTTCCACATAGTCGCTGCTCATGATGCCGACCAGCAGATACTTGTCGTCCGGCGTCATCGAGATCCCGGCCGGCAGCTTACCGACCGGCATAGTCCATTTGATGGCCTGGGTTTTCAGATCGATGGCACTGACTTCATCGCTGCCCTGCTGGGTAATGAACACCATATCGCTGGCTGCATTGAAGGCCATGTGGCTAGGCAGTTTGGGCAGCGGCAAACGCTTGCTCAGAGTCAGGCTGCTGCCGTCGTAGCGGTACAGATCGACGCGGTCCAGCCGCAGCGAATTCGAGACCAGCCATTTCTGGTCCGGCGAAAAACCGATCTGGTAGGGATCGAGGATGTCCTTGATGGTACGCTGGATCTGGCCGCTTTTCGGGTCGAGGAAGATCAGCTCGTTACCGACAGAGCTGGCCACGATCAGCGATTTGTTATCGGGCGTGGACATCAGGTGGTGCGGCTCTTTGCCGACCGGGAAAGTGGCGAGGTCTTTATACGTGTCCTGATCGAGCAACTGCACAGTGGCGTCGCGCGAATTGAGCACGACAACGACATTGGCCTGCACACTGCCGGCGGCAGTCAGGGCGCAGACACAGGAAAGGGCGATACGGCGAAAACTGCGGAGCATGGATAAGTCGCTTGTAGGAGCAAAACGCTTATTTTACGTGCAAACGGGCAGGCAGCAAGAAGGAAGCCGCAATTAATCGCCCGCTCTCACGCCCTGCTACAATGCGGGCCTGTCTTTAACGTACTTCTGAAGGAATAACATGAGCACCATTACCACCGGCTCCGGCCTGCAATACATCGAACTGACCGTGGGCGAAGGCGCCGAAGCCAAAGCCGGCCAGAACGTCACCGTGCACTACACCGGCTGGCTGCAGAACGACGACGGCAGCAAAGGTCCGAAATTCGACTCCAGCAAAGACCGCAACGACCCGTTCGAATTCGCCCTGGGTGCCGGCATGGTGATCCGTGGCTGGGACGAAGGCGTACAGGGCATGAAAGTGGGCGGCACCCGCCAGCTGATCATCCCTTCCGATCTGGGCTACGGCTCGCGCGGCGCGGGCGGCGTGATTCCACCGAACGCCACCCTGATCTTCGACGTCGAACTGCTGGCTGTTTGATGACTGCGGGCGCGGCAGGCTAGCCGCCGCCCGTCCTTACTGGTGCTGCCAGCGACGCTGCAGCGCCAGTTCCTCGGCCTGCGCATCGAGCGCGGCGCCAGCCCTGCGCTGCCGTATGGCTTCCTGCAGCAGCGGCGGCATATCTCCCATGGCGTTACGATGGGTGCCCAGCGCCGGCACATGGCGCCGGTTCTGCACCAGCAGCGGCACCTGCCACACGCCCTCCTCGCGACAGGCCAGCCCTGTCAGATCCTGCTGCATGCCCAGCAGACTGAAACTGCGGCAGTAATTGCCATCCTGTGTCATAAAACTCTGGCCCAGACGGATTTCGCCGTCCGGCGTGGTGCGTCCGCCCGGCTGCTGGTTCAGTGCCACCAGCAGGCTGCCTTGCGCCAGCAGGCTGCCGTCGTGCGCGGCGATGGCGGCAATGCCGGAACTGGCAGACACCAGTGGCGCCGTCGCGGCGCCCGTAGTGGCAGCAGAACCGGGCCACCAGCGCGACCAGCCTAGCCGGCTGCCGTATAGCCCCAGCGCGATCAAGCCCGCCACCACTGCTACCACCAGCGCCAGCACGCTCCATTCCAGCGCACCCCAGCGGCGCTGGCCGGCCTTGCGCGCTGCCGCAGCCCGCTCCGCCCGCACCCCGGCCAGCTGCACTACTTTGGCTCCCGCCTTGGCTGCCGCCTTGGCGCCGGCTGCACCGATCGCCTTGCGCCGCAACTGCGCAACCCGCAGCGCCAGCGCGCTATCGTGCTGAATGGCCAATTCCAGCGCGCGGCTGGTCGCTGCATCAAGTATGCCGTCGGCATAGGCTTGCAGTATCTGATCGGAAAAGCGCGTGGTTCGGTCCATGGTGCAGCCATCATAAACCTTTTTGTACACCTGCTGCGGCCTGTAACGGCGGGCGTTTTTTTGCGTCGCAGCGTGGCGCGCTAGCTACTGCATGGCTTACTTCGAAGAGAAACCATTACATTTGACAATATTTATGCTAATCTGCGCGCTCCAATAACCAAGGAGGTAGTAATGAAAAAAGGCGAATTGATTGCAGAATTTGCGAAACGCACTGACGTGTCCGCTGCTGCCGCCAACAACGCGGTCAACACCCTGATCGCCATCATCACCGAGCGTCTGAAAAAAGGCGACACGGTAGGCATCACCGGCTTCGGCACCTTCTCCGTCGCAAAACGCGCTGCCCGCAAAGGCCGCAACCCAGCCACCGGCGAAGCGATCAAGATCGCTGCGTCGAAAACGCCTAAGTTCTCGGCTGGCGCGACCCTGAAGTCGGCTGTTAATCCGACCAAGAAAAAATAAGTCGTCCGTAACATAGTGCCCGCCAGGGCACCGGCAGCGGCGGTCCCTGTTCCTGACAGCGGCCGCCGCTCTGTTTTTGAGGAGTCCCTCTAGCAGAAATCGGCGTGGCTGGGGTTATGATGGCGCCATCATTCAGCCCCTTGAGGAGACACCATGAGTTTAGATGCACAATTTGCCCAGGCCCAGCTCGATTCGAAAAACCTGCCTGAGCGTCCGGACAATATGACGCTGCTGAAAATCTACGCCCTGTTCAAGCAGGCTTCGAGCGGCGATGCCAGCGGCGACCGTCCCGGCTTTACCGACATGGTCGGCCGTGCCAAGTTCGATGCCTGGGCTGCCCTGACCGGCACTTCGCAGGACGAAGCCAAGCAGCAGTACATCGATCTGATCGAAGATCTGAAGTAAATCAAGTCTGCATTACGGTTGCAGCGCCCGCCTGCGGGCAGTGCTGCAACCTGTCCACCTGCCCCGTTCAGCCCGCGAACACCCGCGCCATTTTGTCTTTCAGCTTGGCTTCCACCACGCCGGCAAACGCCCCGTAGAACAGTCCCAGCGTCATCTGCACCCGTGCTTCGTTCGGTGCCAGCGTCAGTTTGCCGTTCACGCCCGTGCGGTCGAAATGCAGTTCATCGCCCTCCCAGCGGCAGCTCAGTTCGAACTGTTCGGCCAGTTTATCGACCACTTCCTGTGCCGCGGCACGCGCCTGCTCGGGTGCCAGCTGATGCGCCTGCACGATGTTAATGTCAGCCATCGCCCACTCCTTCTGCTTGAAAAAGCTGCCATCATGCCAGTTGCGCCGCTGCGCCGCCAGTGCCTGAGCGCACGCCAAAATGACCCTGCCAGAGGCCGGATCCGGCCCCTGTCGCGCGCCAGAAACGAATTTGCTTATTTGTATTGTATATAAGCGCAATTTGTGAGAAATAGCGAATTACCTTAAAATACAGTGCTTTGCCGAGGTTAGCCGGGCTATGCCACGCCGCCGACGCCGCTGCACCACTACATTGATAGGACTGTTATGACTCACGTTGTTACCGAATCTTGCATCGCTTGCCGTTACACGGATTGCGTCGATGTTTGCCCGGTAGATTGCTTCCGCCAGGGCCCGAATTTCCTCGCCATCGATCCGGATGAGTGCATCGATTGCGCCGTCTGCGTGGCCGAGTGCCCGGTCAATGCGATCTTCGCAGAAGAAGATGTGCCGTCCGACCAGCAGAAATTCATCAAGCTGAACGTCGAACTGGCACGCGGCTGGCCTTCGATCACCAAAACCATTCCGGCACTGGACGAAGCCGAGCAGTTCAAAGACGTTAAAGAAAAACTGCACCTGCTGGTCCGCTAAGACTTTCGTCTGGATAGGTAGCACCAGGCAGCGCCCCACGCGACAGCTGTAGCCAGCGGCCGCGCAGCTCGGTGTTGCCCAACCATTATTGAAATAACAGGAAACCACGTATGAATAGCACTGTCACTACCCCTGACGTCATCGAAGCCGATGCCGTTATCATCGGCGCCGGCCCCGTCGGCCTGTTCCAGGTCTTCGAACTGGGCCTGCTGGAAATCAAAGCCCACGTGATCGATTCGCTGGGCGCGGTGGGCGGTCAGTGCGTGGAACTGTATCCGGACAAGCCTATCTACGACATCCCTGCCGTGCCTTCGTGCACCGGCCAGGAACTGACCGACAATCTGCTGAAACAGATCGAACCGTTCGATCCGACCTTCCACCTCGGTCAGGAAGTGACCAAGGTCGAGCGCCGCGCCGATGGCCGTTTCGATGTCGAGACCAGCATCGGCACCCGCTTCATCACCAAAACCATCTTCATCGCGGCCGGCGTGGGTTCCTTCCAGGCCCGTACCATCAAGGTCGACGGCATCGAAGAATTCGAAGGCAGCCAGCTGCACTACAAGGTCAAAGATCCTGCCATCTTCGAAGGCAAGAATCTGGTGATCTGCGGCGGTGGCGATTCGGCGCTGGACTGGGCCCTGAACTTCGTCGGCAAAGCCGAATCCGTCGTGCTGCTGCACCGTCGCGAAGAATTCCGCGCTGCGCCAGCTTCCGTGGCCAAGATGAAAGCCCTGTGCGACGAATACGAAATGCAGCTGATCATCGGTCAGGCCACCGGCTTCGAAGCCAAAGACGGCAAACTCAGCGAACTGAAAGTGACGGGCGCTGACGGCGTAACCCGCCGCGTACCGCTGGACATGCTGCTGGTATTCTTCGGCCTGTCGCCGAAACTGGGTCCGATCGCCGAATGGGGTCTGGACATCGAGCGTCGCCAGCTGAAAGTGATGAACACCGAGAAGTTTGAGACCAATGTGCCGGGCATCTTCGCGGTGGGCGACATCAACACCTATCCGGGCAAGAAGAAGCTGATTCTGTCGGGCTTCCACGAAGCAGCTCTGGCTGCCTTCGGCGCCGCACCATATATCTTCCCGGACAAGAAGATCCACATGCAGTACACCACCACCTCGCCGAAACTGCACAAGGTGCTGGGCGTGGAAACTCCGGTATTCGACTAAGCGCAGCGCGCTAGTCCTACAGAAAAGCAGCGTTCGCGCTGCTTTTTTTTCATCCTTATCAGTCTAATACTGGAGCCACAAAAACCATTGTGGAAAACACGTAGACTTGCTCAGCAGCATCTGGGAATGCAATCGATTACGGCAAACTGTCCTATAATTGGTTTATGATGTACGGAATTGGTGCACCGCACCAAACGCTAGCCTCAGGGATACACTATGCTCTACCATCTTCACGAAATGCAACGCTCGTTCCTGACCCCGCTGATGCAGTGGGCCGACGCGTCCTCCAAAATGTTCACCAATCCCGTGTCGCCACTGGCGCACACGCCTTTCTCGCAGCGTATCGCCGCCGGTTACGAGCTCATGTACCGGCTCGGCAAAGACTACGAAAAGCCGGCTTTCGATATCAACTACGTCGAACTACAGGATGGCACGGTAGGCATCGTTGAAGAAGTTACCGTTAACAAGCCGTTCTGCCGCCTGCTGCACTTCAAGAAAGCGCTCAGCGACAAGCAGATCAAGGCGCTCAAGCAGCCTACCGTGCTGCTGGTGGCGCCGTTGTCGGGACACCACTCCACGCTGCTGCGCGATACCGTGCGCGGTCTGCTGCTCGATCACGACGTCTACATCACCGACTGGACCGATGCGCGCATGGTACCGATGTCGGCCGGCGCCTTCCATCTGGACGACTACATCTACTACGTGCAGGAATTCATCCGCCTGCTGGGCCCGGACCTGCACGTGATTTCCGTCTGCCAGCCTACCGTGCCGGTGCTGGCCGCCATTTCGCTGATGGCCACCGACAAGGATCCGAAGCTGCCGAAGACCATGACCATGATGGGCGGCCCTATCGATCCGCGCCGTTCGCCCACGGCCGTGAACAATCTGGCCGTCGAGAAGAAATTCTCGTGGTTCGAAAACACCGTGATCTACTCGGTGCCGCCTAACTATCCGGGCTTTGGCCGCAAGGTCTATCCGGGCTTCCTGCAGCACGCCGGCTTTATCGCCATGAATCCGGGCCGCCATGCGCAGAGCCACCGCGAGTTCTACATGCATCTGGTCGAAGGCGATCAGGAAACGGCAGAAAGCCACCGCAAGTTCTACGACGAGTACAACGCCGTGCTGGACATGCCGGCCGAATACTACCTCGACACCATCCGCACCGTGTTCCAGGAACATGCGCTGCCCAAGGGTACGTGGAAAGTGGGCGGCAAACCGGTACGTCCGCAGGACATCACCACCGTCGCCCTGTTCACCGTGGAAGGCGAGCTCGATGACATTTCCGGTGCCGGCCAGACCCAGGCTGCGCACGACCTGTGCTGCAACATCCCGGCTAATATGCAGCAGGACTTCGTGGCACCGCAGGCCGGCCACTACGGCATCTTCTCCGGCCGCCGCTGGCGCGAGCAGGTGTGCCCGAAAATCACCGAGTTCATCAAGAATCACGGTTAAGCCTGCGCCTGCAAGGCAGGCCTGAGCGGCCGCTAGGCCGCCACACGGGGCCGGATCACGCTGCGCAGGCAGCGGATCCGGCCCCGTTTTTCTCTCGCTGGCCGATTTGGCGGATAATGACGCTTTTACGATTTAAGACGTCACTCTGCCGTGTCTACCAAGCCCACTCTCGCTGACCGTATCGAAGACCTGCTGCCGCAAACCCAGTGCACCAAATGTGGCTACCAGGGCTGCCGCCCGTATGCGCAAGCCATCGCCGACGGCAGCGCCGCGATCAACCAGTGTCCGCCCGGTGGCGCGGAAGGCATACAGCGGCTGTCGGCCCTGACCGGCTATCCGGTCATTCCGCTCAATCCCGTCAACGGTCTGGAACGTCCGCGTGCCGTGGCCTATATCGATCCGGCCCTGTGCATAGGCTGCACGCTGTGCATACAGGCCTGCCCGGTGGATGCCATCGTCGGCGCGGCCAAACTGATGCACACCATCGTGCCCGAGCTGTGCACCGGTTGCGATCTGTGCGTGGCACCCTGCCCGGTCGACTGCATCGTCATGTACCCCGTCACAGAGCAGACTGGCTGGCAGGCGTGGACGGCCGCACAGGCTGACGCTGCGCGCGAACGCCACGATTTCCGTGCCCTGCGCCTGCAACGCGATAAAGATGAAAACGATGCCCGTCTGGCCGCCAAAGCCGTGGCCAAAATGAAGGCGGTGGAAGCGCTTGATCCGGCCACCGATGCCGACGCCGCCGAGAAAGAGCGCAAGCGCGCCATCATCGCCGCCGCCATGGAAAGAGCGCGCCTGCGCAAGGAAGCCGAAGGCAAAGCCTAACAGCGCCAGTATTCGCCACTATCTGCCACGATCAGCCACCATCCGCCAGCCAAGCAGAAATCACCACCACGCATGAACAAGCAAACCCGCCAGACCATGTTCGAGCGCTTCCGCGCCGCCAACCCGAAACCCGTCACGGAACTGGAATACACCACCCCGTTCGAACTGCTGATCGCCGTGCTGCTGTCGGCCCAGGCTACCGACGTCGGCGTCAACAAGGCCACGCGCAAGCTGTATCCGGTGGCGAATACCCCGGCCGCCATGCTCGCGCTGGGCGAAGAAGAATTAAAGAGCTATATCCAGACCATAGGCCTGTACAAGACCAAGGCCAAGAATGTGATCGCCACCTGCCGCATGCTGCTGGAACTGCATGGCGGCGAAGTGCCGCGCCAGCGCGAAGCACTGGAAGCCCTGCCCGGCGTGGGCCGCAAGACGGCCAACGTGGTGCTCAACACGGCTTTCGGCGAACCCACCATGGCAGTGGATACCCACATCTTCCGCGTGGCCAACCGCACCGGGCTAGCTCCCGGCAAGAATGTCGACATCGTCGAACAGAAGCTGCTCAAATTCGTCCCGCGTGAATTCCTGCACGATGCCCACCACTGGCTGATCCTGCACGGCCGCTATACCTGCAAGGCACGCAAACCCGAATGCTGGAACTGCATGCAGCAGGACCTGTGCGATTACCGCAGCAAAACGCCCGCCCCGGCGCATGCCTGAAGCGCAGCAGGCAGCGCGATTACGCACGCAGCAGCAATAGATTCCCGCTATTTAAAACACTGGATCAAGTAGCTAAAAATTCGCTGTGTTTCGATTTTAGATGTTATATATTCAACGCTCTTCTGTTGCATATCTAATACCTGTCAAGGAGATGCGTGATGCTGCGAACCACCAGTTCAGTGCTATTGGCTGCTGTCTTGTTTGGCTATACCGGCATCGCGGCGGCAGAGAAACTTAACCCGGTCGGCATCGCCGTCAAAAACGAAGAAGCCAGCATCGCGGTCGACATCAACGCGCGCGGGCAGGTGGCGGGCATCATCCAGAACGTCGAGGAAGGCACACAGCGCGCCATCCTCTACGACCGGCAGCAGGTGATCGAGCTGGGTACGCTGGGCGGCGGCGAGAGCTACACCAAAGGCATCAATGCCAACGGCATGGTAGTAGGCACGGCACAGAACAGCCGGCGCCAGTGGCGCGCCTTCATCTACAGCAAAGAACGCGGCATGCGCGACCTCGGCACGCTGGGCGGCAACAGCAGCTATGGCGCTGCCATCAACACCGCCGGTCAGGTAGTCGGCTTTGCCGACACCAGCGACAACTACTTCCACGCATACGTCGCCGACAGCGATGGCGTGCTGACCGATCTGGGCACGCTGGGCGGCAATATCAGCTACGCCAGCGGCATCAATAATCATGGCGAGATCGTCGGCACGGCTGCGCTCAGCGACGGCTACCGTCGCGCCTTCCTCTACCGCCCCGGCAGCGGCATGATCAATCTGGGCACGCTGCCGGGCGGCCGCGCCAGCTCGGCCAGCGCCATCAACGACGACGGCGTGGTGGTCGGTGCTGCCAGTACCGCCAGTGGACGCTGGCACGCCTTTATGTACGACGGCGAAAACATGGTCGATCTGGGCGACATGATAGGCTACGGCGACAGCTTCGCCACGGCCATCAACAGCGCCGGCCATGTGGTGGGTACCATTCTGATCGGCGACGAACGCCGCTCGTTTGTCTACCGCGATGGAAAAATGACGGTACATCCGGGCGGCCACGGGCTGTATCTGGTCAACAGCATCAACAATCAGGAACTGGTAGTCGGCGCCCAGTTCCAGGGCAGGAAATTCGAAGCATCGACCATGCGTTCGAACGCCATCGCCACCGTGGTGCGCTCGCCGCAGGAGTTCATGACGCTGATCTGCATCGTGCTGCTGGCCGCCGGCGCTATGGTGCTCTACCACCGCCGCTATCGGGGTATCCAGCTGCGCGGCTTCGGCACGTTTTCGTTCTAGCCTGCCTTGAAGCCCTGAATGCCGCAAAGCCTACCCATGAGCGACCAGCTGATTATTCGCACTGTGCAGAAAAGCGACCTTGCTGCCTGGCTGCCGCTCTGGGATGGCTACAACGCCTTCTACGGCCGCAGCGGCGAAACCGCGCTGGCGCCGGAAATTACCCGCATGACGTGGGCGCGCTTCCTGGATGCCTATGAGCCTATGCACGCCATGGTTGCCGAGCGCTCGGGAAAACTGCTCGGCATGGTGCATTTTCTCTATCACCGCAGTACCACCCAGCTTGCGCCCAGCTGCTATCTGCAGGACCTGTACACGGTTGAGGAAGCCAGAGGTCTGGGCGTGGGCCGGGCACTGATCAATGCCGTGTATGAGCAGGCCCGCGCTGCCGGTATCGCCCGCGTGTACTGGCAAACCCGCGAAACCAACCATACTGCCATGCAGCTTTATGACAAGGTCGCGGAAAAGCCGGGCTTCGTCATTTATCACAAGTGGCTGTGACAACGACGGATAGAAGACTCTGAACCTAGGCCTTGGCGGTGCGCTTGCCGGCCCGCTCGCCCAGCCAGTTGACGACTTTGGTCTCGAAGCTGGCGGGGCTTTTGCGCCCCACCCGCTCGACCAGATCCTGCAGGCTTTGCTCCGCCAGCGCCTGTTCCATACGCTGCTGGGCATCCAGCATCACCGCATGCACGCCGCAGGTGCCCGAGATTGCCCAGGCCGGCGGCGCACCATCGAACACGGCACAGCGCGCACGGATTTCACGGCATTCGAATAGCGCCCGCTCGCCGTCAATGGCGCGCACCACATCGAGCACACTAATTTTGCTGGCGGGGCGCGCCAGCATAAAGCCGCCCTTCACGCCTTCGGTCGCCGCCACCAGCCCTGCCTTGGCCAGCTTGGTAAAAATCTTGGCCAGAAAATCGGCCGGCACGCCCTGTAACTCGGCCAGATCGCGCACGCTCGCCTCACGCCCTGTGCCAGCTTCACTGACCAGGAATAGCAGGCAATGCAGGCCGTACTCGACTCCCGAACTGATGTGCGCCATGTTAAAACTCCGACAAAATTAGTCGCATATTTTAGCATGCACCCACTAAAACGCTTGCGTTTACAAACTACGACCAATATAGTCGTAGTTTTCAACGAAAGGATAACACCATGAGCAAACAGATACTGATCATAGGCACAGGCTTCGCCGGCATGTGGAGCGCGCTGGCGGCAGCGCGTCTGCGCCATCTGGAAGGCCAGCAGGCCGCAGTGGAAATCACCGTCATCTCGCCCCAGCCCGAGCTGCATGTGCGCCCGCGTCTGTACGAAGCCGACCTGTCGGGCATGAATCCATCGCTGGTGGCGCTGTTCGAAGCAGCAGGTGTGCACTACATCGCCGGCACGGTGCAGCAGATACATGCGCAGGACCATGCAGTCCACTACCGCACGGCCGACGGCAAGGAACAATTATTCAGCTACGACAAACTGATACTGGCCAGCGGCAGCACGCTGTTCCGCCCTGCGCTACCGGGCCTGAACGAGTATGCCTACAGCGTCGACCAGCTCGGCGACGCGCAGCAGCTGGCAGCACACCTGCAAACACTGGCGCAGCGCCCGGCTAGCCGGGCACGCAATACGGTGGTGGTGTGCGGCGGCGGCTTTACCGGTATCGAAACGGCGGCCGAAATGCCGGCCCGCCTGCGCGCCATACTGGGTGAGGATGCAGCGGTAGAGGTGCTCATCGTGGAGCGGGCCACGGAAATCGGTCCCGATCTGGGCGCTGGCCCGCGTGAGGTCATCGAACAGTCGCTGCGCAACAAGGGCGTGAGCCTGCGGCTCGGGCAGGCCGTCGCCACGGTCGATGCGCAAGGCATTACCACTGCCGACGGCAGCCGCATCGAAGCCCACACCGTCATCTGGACTGCCGGCGCCCGCGCCAGCACGCTGGCCACGCAGATCAGCGGCGAGCGCGACAGCTTCGGCCGATTACACGTGACGCCCGCGCTACGCGTCGGCACCAGCGATATTTACGCCACGGGCGATGTCGCCCATGCTGCGGCCGATGATCAGGGTAATTACGCCCTCATGTCCTGCCAGCACGCGATGAATCTGGGCCGCTCGGCCGGTCACAACGCCATGGCGGATGTATTGGGACTGCCAGCCATACCGTATGACCAGCCGGTCTATGTTACCTGCCTGTCGCTGGGATCAGACGATGCGGTCTACACGGAAGGCTGGCAGCGCACGGTGAAAATGTCCGGCCCCGCAGCGGCTGAGCTGAAGGCGAACATCAACACCGTCTGGATCTATCCGCCGCAAGCCGATATGGCGGAGATCATCACCCGCGCCGATCCTGCCAGCCGTCCGGTGCAGTACTTCTGACACTGGCCCGGCACCGCGTGCCCCCGGGCAGCATCGATCAGATCAGTACCAGGTTGTCGCGGTGGATCAGCTCCTGCCCTTCCACGAAGCCCAGCAGGGCTTCGATTTCGCTGGAAGGCTTGCGCATAATGCGGCGGGTTTCGGTGCTGCTGTAATTGCAGATGCCGCGCGCCAGTGCCACGCCCTGCTCGCTGACGCAGGTAATCACGGCGCCGCGGCCGAATTCGCCCTTCACTTCAATCACGCCGATAGGTAGCAGCGACTTGCCTTCCTTGCTCAGCTTCTGCACGGCGCCCGCATCGAGCACGACCTGCCCTGCCGTATGCAGATGGTCGGCCATCCACTGCTTACGGGCCGTCAGGTGGCCCGTCCGTGCCACCAGCTGGGTGCCGATTGCCTCACCCTGCGCCAGCCGCGCCAGCACGTCGCTGTCGCGACCCCACGCAATGATGGTATGGGCACCCGATTTGGCGGCCCGCTTGGCCGCCAGTATCTTGGTCAGCATGCCGCCGCGGCCTATGCTGCTGCCGGCGCCGCCGGCCATGGCTTCCAGTGCCGGATCGCCGGCCTCGCCCTGCTGGATCAGCACCGCATTCGGGTCCTTGCGCGGATCGGCGCTGTACAGGCCATGCTGGTCGGTCAGGATGATCAGCGCATCGGCTTCGATCAGGTTGGCCACCAGTGCACCCAGCGTATCGTTGTCGCCAAACTTGATTTCGTCCGTCACCACCGTATCGTTCTCGTTGATGATGGGGACCACGCCCAGGCGCAGCAAGGTAGTCAGGGTGGACCGGGCATTCAGATAGCGTTCGCGGTCGGCCAGATCGGCATGGGTCAGCAGCACTTGCGCCGTGCCCAGCTGGTGCGCGCGGAAACTGGTTTCGTAAATCTGCGCCAGCCCCATCTGGCCCACGGCAGCACAGGCCTGCAGTTCATGGATATCCGTCGGGCGCTGTTCGAAGCCGAGCCGCAGCATGCCTTCGGCAATTGCGCCCGAGCTGACCAGCACCACCTGCTTGTCGAGCGCGCGCAGGCCGGCAATCTGGGCGGCCCAGCGGGCAATGGCGTCATGGTCCAGACCACGGCCGTCGTTGGTGACCAGCGAAGAACCGACTTTGATGATGATGCGTTGGGCGTTCTGTATTACGGATTTCATGATGCGGCAACTCTCAAAACAAGCGAACGAAAAACTTCGGCACGAGGCCAAAAACATACAGCGCTGTAATGGTGTGGGGCGGATTGCCCGGCTTTGCCGCTAGCAGTCACCCGTGCTGCGATGGCAGCGCGGGCGCAGAGTGGAAAGGCATAATCAGCTGATAACTGATTATGCCGGTGATGCAGAGGGTACGTCGAGACTTAGTGAACACTAAGTGGCAAACTTAGTCGATAATTTTGAAGCGCGGATCGTCCGGATCGATCGACGAGATGCCGCGCGCCTCTTCCGTCATGTGCACTTCTTCAGCACGCTGCTCGCCATGCTTCTTCTCTTCCAGATGCAGATAGATGGCATTGACCAGCTCCTGGGTACCTTCGTGGCCCAGTGCGGAAATCTCGAACACGGGACCTTTCCAGCCGAACTTCTTGATGAAGTCCTTGACCTTCTTGGCACGCTCTTCCTCTGGCACGATGTCCAGTTTGTTCAGTACCAGCCAGCGTGGCTTGTCCACCAGCGTGGCATCGTATTTTTTCAGCTCGTTGACCAGTGCCTTGGCTTCCTTGACCGGATCGACGTTGGCTTCGAACGGTGCCAGATCGACGATGTGCAGCAGCAGGCCGGTACGCTGCAGGTGGCGCAGGAACTGGTGACCCAGACCGGCACCTTCGGCCGCGCCTTCGATCAGACCGGGAATGTCGGCGATCACAAAGCTCTTCTCGTGCGACACACGCACCACACCGAGGTTAGGGTGCAGCGTGGTGAACGGATAGTCGGCGATCTTCGGACGGGCGTTGGACACCGAGGTGATGAAGGTCGATTTGCCGGCATTCGGCATACCGAGCAGGCCCACATCAGCCAGAATCTTCAGTTCCAGACGCAGTTCGCGGCGTTCGCCTTCCTTGCCTTCGGTCTTCTGACGCGGGGCGCGGTTGGTCGAGGTCTTGAAGTGGATATTGCCCCAGCCGCCATCGCCGCCTTTGGCCAGCAGTTCCTGCTGTCCGTGGGTGGTCAGGTCGGCCATGATTTCGCCACTGGCTTCGTCAATGATCAGGGTGCCTACCGGCATACGCAGGAACACGTCGTCCGCGCCTTTGCCGTAGCAGTCGGCACCACGGCCCGATTCGCCATCTTTGGCGCGGTGCACTTTGGAGAAGCGGAAATCGACCAGCGTATTGATGTTACGGTCTGCTACTGCCCAGATCGAGCCGCCTTTGCCGCCATCGCCGCCGTCAGGACCGCCGAACGGGCGGAATTTCTCACGGCAAAACGAGGCGCAACCATTGCCGCCGTCACCACCGATCACTTCAATTTTTGCTTCGTCGATAAACTTCATAATGTGCCGCCATAAAACTAAAAAGGCTCTACCTGGGGCAGAGCCTTTCGATTGAAGGCTTGCGCCTTACAAATCAGCCCGCGCGTCATCGCAGCGGGCCGCTAGCGTGATTTACGCTGCTACTACGGTAACGTACTGCTTCGAGCCTACGCCCTTGGTCACGAACTTGACCTTGCCGTCCACCAGAGCGAACAGGGTGTGGTCTTTGCCGGTACCTACGCCTTCGCCAGCGCGCACTGGGGTGCCGCGTTGACGAATAATGATGCCGCCGGCGTTGATCGATTGACCGCCGTACACTTTAACGCCCAGACGTTTTGATTCTGAGTCACGACCATTTCGCGTAGTGCCGCCGCCTTTTTTGTGTGCCATTTAAGACTCCTTGGATACTAATTCTCGGGCAAGCGGCGATTAGCCGTTGATCGATACGATTTGGATTTCGGTGTAATTTTGGCGATGGCCTTGATGCTTCTGGTAGTGCTTACGACGACGCATCTTGAAAATCTTCACTTTATCGTGACGACCGTGTGCCACAACAGTAACCAGTACCTTCGCACCTTCAACCAGAGGAGCACCGAACTTGATGCTCTCGCCTTCGCCAACGGCGAGGACTTGGTCGATAGTGAGTTCGGAACCAATGTCTGCAGGTATCTGTTCTACTTTGAGTTTTTCGCCAGCGACAACTTTATACTGTTTGCCACCGGTTTTTATGACCGCGTACATGATTTGAAACCTCATCAAATGTTAAGAAAATTCCGTCCGGCCTCTGCAAAAACAACAGCATGAAAACCGGGGAACCGCTGATTATACATGGGATGGGTTTTCGCGTCAAAAACTATTCACAAAACTTCCGGCGCGTGGTATGTCTGACATGCTTGTTGGCTTCTTAGGGCGCACAGCGGCCCGATTGTGCTGTTTTTTTAACAAACTATCCTGACTGTCATGTTGGGCTATACCCCTCTGCGCAGGGGCATGTCGTATAATCACGACCACCCATAGTCTACTGCACAGGTTCGTCTTGTCTGCCGCTACCCAAACCGCCCCACAAAATACCATCGCCCAAACGATTGCTGCCGATATGGACGCCGTCAACACGGTGATCCGCCAGAAACTGCATTCCGAGGTCAGCCTCGTCAACCAGATTGCAGAATACATCATCAGCGCCGGGGGCAAGCGTATCCGTCCCGTGCTGGTACTGCTGGTGGCCAATGCTTATGGCTACAGGGGCACGGCCCATCACGAACTGGCCGCCGTGGTCGAATTCATCCACACCGCCACCCTGCTGCATGATGACGTGGTCGACGAATCCTCGCTGCGCCGCGGCCGCGCCACCGCCAATGCCCTGTTCGGCAACGCCGCTTCCGTGCTGGTGGGCGACTTCCTGTACTCGCGCTCCTTCCAGATGATGGTCGGCCTGAACAATATGCGCGTGATGCAGATCCTGTCCGACGCCACCAACGTGATCGCCGAAGGCGAAGTGCTGCAGCTGCTGAACATGCACGATCCCGATGTAAACCAGGAACGCTATCTGCAGGTGATACGCTCGAAAACGGCCAAGCTGTTCGAAGCCGCGGCCGAGCTGGGCGCCCTGATTTCGGGCTGCAACGATGACCAGATCGCCGCTGCCGGCGAATATGGCCGCTCGCTCGGTACCGCGTTCCAGCTGATCGACGACGTGCTCGACTACGCCGGCGATGCCAGCGAAATCGGCAAGAACGTGGGCGATGACCTGCGTGAAGGCAAGCCTACCCTGCCGCTGATCTACCTGATGGAAAACGGCACGGCGGAACAGCGCGCACTGGTGCGCAGCTGCATCGAACAGGGTGACGAACAGCATTTCGACACCATCCTCGCCGCCATCACCAGCAGCGGCGCACTCGACTACACGCGCCAGCAGGCCGTGGCCGCTGCCGAACGGGCCGCCGCCGCCATCGCCGACCTGCCGGACAGCATCTACAAAGAATCGCTGCAACAGCTGGCGCACTTCTCGGTGCACCGCAACCACTGATCGCCGGCTACCTGGCGCCGCAGCGCGCGGCAGCCTGAGCACAGGGCCAGTTCCGGCAACGCCGGCACTGGCCCTGTTGCTTTGGGCGCCAGCCAGACCGGTAACATGATATTTTCATGAATATTGCTTTTAATTGTATATAATTTAGCAATTGAAACTCTCACGGCGACGCGCGCCGCATCCGATCATGAAACTCCGACTGCAAGGGCTGGCCATTGCGCTGGCAATTTCCTCGCTACTAGGTGGCTGCGGTGGCGGCAGCAGCCCGCAAGCCAGCGTAACGCCAGCTTCGCCCCCTGCACGGGGACTGTATCTGCTGGCTGGCCAGACCGGTGGACCGGGCAACCTCGACGGCACCGGTAGCGACGCCCATTTCGGCGTACTGCAAGGCATTACCGTCGATCAGGCCGGCAATCTCTACGTAGCCGATGCCGGCAACGCTACCGTGCGCCAAATCACGCCGGCCGGCGTGGTCAGCACCATCGCCGGCAAGCCGGGCGACTTCGTCAACACGGATGGCGATAGTCAGACAGCCCGCTTCGCCATCCTGAGCGACATCAGCATCGATGCTGCCGGTAATCTGTACGTTACCGACGGCACGACCATACGCCGCGTGACCCAGAGCGGCACAGTCAGCACGCTGGCCGGCAGTCCGACCAAGTTCGGCTATATGGACGGCAATCGCAGCACGGCCTTGCTGGAATCACCTTTTGCGCTGGCCAGCGATGCCACCGGCAATGTCTATTTCAGCGAACTGCTTTCGCGCAACATCCGCAAACTGGGTAGCAATGGCGAGGTCAGCACGTTTACCGGCAAGATCGGCGGCAAATGCACGACCGGGATCAAGGGCATCAGCTGCGCACTGCAGGACGGCCCCGCCTATCAGACGCTGTTCAGCAAGCCGCTGGGCATGGCGCTGGACAGCGCAGGCAACCTGACAGTGGTGGACGACTGGGCCGTACGCAGAATCGACCCCGCGGGCACAGTGACCACCATTGCCGACCTGAGCAGCCTCATGCCCTACCTGCCCTCGGTAACGGTCGATAACAGCGGCAATACCTATCTGATCAATGATGGCCACAGCAATAGCATCCTGAAAATCAACGCCAAAGGCGAGCAATCCACTTTCATCGCCAGCACGCCGGAACGGCCCACCGCGTTCACCCACCTGACCGTCAACAGCAAGGGCACGCTGTATGCAACGACCCGCAATGGAACCATACAGAGCATCGCAGCGGATGGCAGCATCAGCCCGCTCGCGGGTAGCGCCGCAGTCAGCAGCGGCGATGGCAAAAACCCTGTGACGCTATCGGCGATGAACGCCAGTTCCATACTCGATGCTGCCGGCAATCTGTATGTCACGCAGGGTTTATCGATCAAGAAGATTACCCCGGCCGGAGAGGTCAGCACGCTGGCCGGCAAAGATGGTGCCATGACCCATGCCGACGGCGTAGGCAGCGAGGCCCGCTTTGTATTCCTGCGCGGGATAGCGATCGACGCCAGCGGCAACCTGTACGTCACCGACGACACTGTCGTGCGCAAGATTACGCCAACGGGCAATGTCAGCACCATCGCCGGCACGCCTTTTACCAGTGCCGACAAAGACGGCATAGGCCTCGCCGCCAGTTTCAACACCATGAACGGCATCTGCATGGACGCCCGCGGCAATATGTACGTCAGCACCCGCACGGCAATCCGCAAGATCACGCCGGATCTGCAGGTCAGTACGCTCGCCGGCATTGCAACGGCGTTCCAGACGCCGACTGACGATCAGGCCTATATCGGCAGTGCCGATGGTAGTGCTAACCTGGCGCGCTTCAATCAGCCTCAGGGGATGGCAGCGGATGCCGCGGGCAACATTTATGTGGCGGACCGCGACAACCACACCATCCGCAAGATCACACCGGCAGGCGTGGTCAGCACGCTGGCTGGCGTCGCCGGCCAGCATGGCTCAGCGGACGGCGTGGGGAGCGCGGCCCGCTTTAACTCGCCTAGCGGCATCAGCATCGACAGCGCCGGCAATCTGTACGTGTCCGACACCGACAACCATACGGTGCGCCAGATCAGCCCCGATGGCCGCGTCAGCACAGTGGCCGGCAAGGCTGGTGGTATGGGCGTGCGCCTCGGCAACCTGCCCGGATCGCTGGCCGCGCCGAGCGCCATCGCCGTTGGCACCAATGGCCTGCTCTACATCAGCAGCGCTGGTGCCGTCATCAAAATCCAGTTGTAGACAGACCGGCCTTGCAGTACGGCACCGCCGTGCCGCAAGGCCTTTACAGAATCTCCTGTACCAGTTCGCTGGGGCGGCACAGCCGCACGCCTTTGGTGCTGACCACGAATGGCCGCTCGATCAGGATGGGGTGGGCCATCATGGCATCCAGCAGGGCCGAGTCATTCAGGCTGGTATCAGCCAGACCCAGCTGCTCATACAGTTCGCCCTTGTTGCGCATGGCCTGACGCACCGTGATGCCTGCCCTGGCGATCATCTGCTCCAGTTCGGCGCGCGTAGGCGGCTGTTTCACATAGTCGATAATCTGCGGTTCCACGCCGCTGGCACGGATGGCTTCCAGCGTCTTGCGCGAAGTGCCGCAGGCATTATTGTGATAGATCATGATACTCATAGGTCTGCCCAGATACGGTTTGCAAAAACCGCATTATCGCTGATTTACCCCGTTCCGACGCCCAGCTCATTCCGCACCGCAGCCCGACGATCCTCGCTGCACATGCGATGAGTGCGCAGAACACCACGCTCTGTTAGGCCGGGTGTTGAGATCTGGCGAAAAATCCGGTGTAATAAACCCACACCGTCGGGGTGTAGCTTAGCCCGGTAGAGCGCTACGTTCGGGACGTAGAGGCCGGAGGTTCGAATCCTCTCACCCCGACCAAAAATCCCCTGGTACTCGGTGGGGAAATCACTGTAGCGCGACACTTGCAGCAAACCAGCTAGCTTTCACGAACGATTTGTTCGATCCGTTTGGATATGTAAGCGACCCCATCGCCGGTAGGAAGTAAGTGATCGTAATCGGCAAAGTGCGCATCTTCGATCTGATTGTCATTAAAGAAATCAATCACCGTAGGGCGATACCCGAGCTCAAATTGGTTCAATAGATCAAACAGGCGCTCGAACACCTGTGGATTACGGGCTAAAACCGCGGCCTTGTAGTCAGAGCGCACTGGTGATAGAACGATGAACATTTTGTGGTTCAGCGCCTTGGCTTTCAACAGCATTCTTATCAAATACAGGTGTGCGCCATCGGTGCGGCTGAATCGCAGGTGGTCATTGGCACGTTTCTGAGCCCCAAAGGCTTCACCTATAAATCCCTTTTCCTTCGTTGGCGACGAAGCCCATGTAGCCCGCTTGTTTGGATACACCATCCAGCCGTCCCTTTATATTTGCTCCTAGCCAGGTCGAGGTTTCATCCATGTCTTCGAAGTCAAGTCCAAGATCAAACAGTTCGTTCAAGGAAAGCGCATGATAGTTTTCACTCGGACTTTTCTCCAAGACGCTACCCGGCGAAAACACCGAGTAAAAGAGAATCAGATTCCTGATACCAGGACACTGCTCCACTGCTTTCTCATACAGAAGACTAGAAAACTTCAAGTCTTGCGACGAGGTGCAGAGATTAAATGAGCCAGGAAAGAACTCCGGATTAAATCCACAGTCCCCGTGCGACGATCCGACTACCAGAGTGCTGATCTCATGGCCGAACTCCTGCAATGCAGTTCGTTTTATGGCATGAAACATTATCGAATTTTGTAACGCAGGGGTCACAAGAATTTCGCTCATTGATTATCCTTTTTGATGGCCGCGCAAGAAGTTCTGCACTTACATAGACGTTTTTCATCCATCGCATTCATATGGTGAGCAACAGGCATGGTGGCGGGCTGATTAGTGGCTCTGCGTCGCCAGAAATGATTGCCATTGGCGCACCCGGCGCATCGTTTTGCGAAGGACTGCCCGAAGCGCGCCCAGTAAAGTTTCAGCCCCTCCCACGACGTCTGAAAAATGCAAGCTATAGATCAGAGATTCAAGAAATCTCGCCCCAGCATTATCGATCTAAATTTCATATTGGTATATATTTTAGATCAATTTTCAGCGCCGTTTTCATATCCGGACATACGTCGAAGACAAGATCTCCGGTTATTGCAAATTTTTTACGAGAGTTGGAATGGGAGGTAGCAGAACTGGCAGCTTGTGCTGTCATCTATAGATGCACAGCCAGCGGAATTGAAATGGGATATTGGGGAGCCTCTCCATCCCTGTCGGAAGGGAGGCAGATGAAGATGAATTTACTGCTGCGTGGCTTTGACCATGCACTTCGACAGTTTATCGAAATACTTCAAGGCATCCTGAGTCAGTTCTACCTGCTTGCGGCGCGCGTCCTCGGTATCCGTCAAGATCAGCCAGCCCTTTTCCCGCATCGAGGTCAGGCGGCTATGCACAGTCGCAGGTGCGCCAAGCTCTTTTTTCCCCATCATGTCGCGCACCGACAAGCGCTCTTCTTCCTGACTAGCCTTGGCGACAATCGCCAGAATCCGCTCTTCCAGCGGGTCAAGCGGGGGCAGCGACGGCAAGCCACGCAATGCTTCGGCGAGTTGAAGAAAGCGCATGTAAATGTCGGCAGGTCGTTTGGGTGGCATCATGGCGTCGTATGGAACTATGGCGAATGGGCGGCTAACTGACACGGTAAGATGCTACAAATTTTAGCACATCGCCAGACGACTACTTTAATCGCCCCGGCTTGGGCAGTATCGCGAGTATCCCTTTCGCTGTGTACAACACAATCAGTGCCCCCACCAGGTCGCCAACGAACATCACTAAGAACCCGGGCAACAGATTGTCGTCGCCATGTACGGCAAACCAAATATGATGCAATACAGGACTTGCTATCGCACATGCAACGGCACAGATCAACAGCCGCTTCGGCGTCAGATTCTGCAAGGACGCCTGCAGACCATATTCGCGCTGGGCGATCAGATAGACCAGATAGGGCCCCATGGCCCCGGCGATGGTCCCCGTAGTGGCCCGTACGGCATCACCGGGAAAGTAATACCAGTAGCAAGCAAACCAGCCCGATACCAGCAGCCCGATAGCACCGGCCTGGCCAAACAACAGCGTACACAACAACCGTGTGCCGGCCGGCAGGTAAATCCAGCCTATCCCCTGTAGAAATTCCGCCTTCCGGAAAAACAATTCGTTCGCCACCATCATAGTTCCATGCAGGGCTATCGTCCCCAACACCAGATACAGATTCAAATTTGACGACGATGTAGGCTTGTTCATATCACATGGTACTGACGCAACTGCGCAGAAACTGTTAGTTCTAAAATGCAAGACAGTACCATGGCCCGCATAAATAGTTCAACTAGGTCGATGCAGGATTGTCACGTATTACGTCGCCGCGACGAAATAGCCGCACCTACCCCTGTGGTGCAATAGGCCTATAAGGCTAGTGCCTCATATGGATCCAACGATAGAGTTCGGGGAACAGTGTTAGCCAGACACTGATTGCGGGTGGGGCTGGTCTGTAACTACTTCGCAGCTTTCCCGGGGAGAGTCAGCCGGTACAACGATATAAGCACGCGAATCAGCGGCCGCCAGAGAGCCGGGTTTAGGATGGTGGGTTGCCAATGCTGCCATGTACTTGGCATAGGCGAGCTCGATAGCCAAGTCTTTCGATGGCCGGCCGACTGGCAAATCAGTGTCCACGTTTATCCCCTAGTCGCGATTATCGCTCCATATTTTATATCAATCTGAATAATTGGCAAGATAAACGATACCAGGCCCACATACTTCGGGGAGCTTGCGCTGATGCTCACCCGGCCAGGTTTTTGACCGAATCATGCAGCAACAGGGACAGCGCTCCGCACAGGGCGACGCACAAAAAAAAACACCGGCTGCCCATGTGTACCATGTGCAGCCGGCCGAACGCTGGCACGGAGGCCAGCTAAATCCAGGCGAGTCTAATGCCGGGAATCAAACACTTTGCTTACGACGGCGAGCCATCAGGCCTACCAGACCCAGACCGGCCACCATCATGGCGTAGGTTTCTGGTTCCGGTACCGCGGCAATGCCGCGTACATTCAGAGTACCAACATACGAAGCCGAGAAGGATGGCGCTTCACCACCGGCAAACCCGTGTACCACCATTTTTAGTGGACCGCTCAGCCAGGTGTTACCCAGCACGGCCGAATAGGTGCCTTGACCCAGATCTACGTCGTAAGTGCTTTTCAGTTTCAGTTTGACGCCATTCACCGTCACGGAGTCGAACACAATCGACTGGGCCATGCTCGAGTAGATATTGAACACACCGCCATTAACTTTGAAGTTGCCAGCCATTTCTGGGGTAAAAATATAGGTGTCCGTGAACCAGGCATCGGAGCCCTTGTTAATGGTATTACCGAAACCAGCACTCCACTGGTCCGTCGTACCGACCGACTTCACCAGTGCGATTTCCACGGTAGGATGAACCACGTCGGCATGGGCGCTAAAGATAGCGGACATACTGAATAGCAGCGCTAGAGCAATCTTCTTCATATTCGTTTCCTTTTGGACGTATTACTTGTTTATCTGTCAGGTGCTCATGATATTTTGATATGATTGGGAAATAAATAGTCCATTCAGACCGTTTTGATGTCCCCGACCGGGGCGCCGGCGGGGCGGACTAAACAAATAAAACACATGAATTGCTCCATCCTGCTTATAGACGACCATGCCCTATTCCGCGCCGGCCTGCGCCTGATGCTGACCAACGCACTTAGCGATGCCGAAATCCGCGAGGCAGCCAGCCTCGACGAAGCGCTAGCCGGCGGCCGCCGCAGCGTGGCGCCACAACTGATACTGCTCGACATCCAGCTACCCGGCCTGAACGGGCTGGACGGCATGACGCTGCTGGCGCGCCAGTGGCCAGACTGTCCTGTCGTCGTGCTATCGGCCGATAGCAGCGTCAGCACAGAACGCTCGGCCATGGAACGGGGCGCCCACAGCTTCCTATCCAAAGCCGCGCCGGCGCCGCAATTTCTCGAAACCGTCAGGACGGCGCTGGCCGGCCAGCGTCCTGCCCCCGCCAGCAATGCAGCCCCTGCCGAGCAGGGCGACAGCGCCTCGCGCCTCACTGCGCGGCAATGCGAAGTACTGGCACTGCTCTGTCAGGGCCTCTCCAACAAACTGATAGGCCAGCGCCTGCACCTGTCGGAAAATACCGTCAGGGGCCACGTACAGGCCATTCTGGCGGCACTGGGTGTCAGCAGCCGGGCCGAAGCAGCGTTTGCAGCACGGACCCGCGGTCTGGTCGGCTAGCATGAGCACCAGTGCGCCCCAGATGCAGGCGGAGCAGATCACGCTCCTGCTGCGCAATATGTATAGCTCGCTCTGGCCCGCCATCGTGGTGGCGCTGGCGCTGGCCTATACGCTGGAGCCGGCCCAGGGCAAATTCACCGTGCTGTGCTGGGCCATCACCGTCATCGTCTCCAAGACCTTTGCCACCTGGGATGCCCAGCGCCTGCTGGCGCAGCCCATCCTGCCGGCACAGGCGCCTGCACTGGTACGCCGCCTGCTGCTGCTGAATGCCATCGATGGCATCGCCTGGGGGGCACTGGCGTGGGTGGGGCTGGATCCGCAGGCCGCGCCTGCCAGCGTGCTGGTTATCGCCGTCCTGTCCGGCATAGTCGGCAATTCCATGTCGCTGCTATCACCTGTGCTGCCGGTTTTCATGGTGTTCTGCATAGGCGAGCTGGGCATGCTGGCGCTAAAAGCGTGGACCATGGGCGAACTGGCCTATCAGGCGCTTAGCGTGGCAGCGCTGGCCTACCTGGGCAGCCTGCTGTCCCAGGGCTATAACAGCACGCGCGCCACCCGCGCAGCGATCGAGCTGCGCTTTGAAAATGTCGACCTGATCGAAATGCTGAAAGTGGAAAGCGCACGCGCCAGCGCCGCACGCGTGGCGGCGGAACAGGCCAACCATGCCAAGTCGCGCTTTCTGGCTGCTGCCAGCCACGACTTGCGCCAGCCCATACACGCCCAGTCGCTGTTTCTCGAAGTGCTGGCACGCTCATCCCTCACGCCCCAGCAACACGAGATTCTCGGCAATGCCCGCGCTGCCGGTCTGGCTTCGGCAGAAATGCTGCACACCCTGCTGGACTTTTCCCGTATCGAAGCCGGCGTGGTCGATCCCCAGCCGGAAGCATTCCAGCTGCAGACCCTGCTCACCAAAATCGAAAGCGAACTGGCGCCGCAAGCCAATGCCAAAGGGCTGCTGTACCGCACGCGCGACAGCACGGTGGCGCTGCATAGTGACCCTGCGCTGCTGGAACTGATACTGCGCAATCTGGTCTCGAATGCGGTGCGCTACACGGAGCGCGGCGGCATACTGGTAGCCTGCCGGCGCCGGCGCGATCACGCCTTGCTGGAAGTGTGGGACACCGGCATAGGCATCGCCGCCGAACAGCAGGAAAACATCTTCCTCGAGTTTCACCAGTTGGGCAATCCTGAGCGCGACCGCCAGAAAGGTCTGGGGCTGGGCCTGTCGATTGCACGCGGCCTGGCACAGCTGCTGGACCACCCGCTCAGCGTGGTTTCGCAGCCGGGGCGCGGCAGCGTGTTCCGCCTGCGCATTCCGCTGGCCCAGCAGGCGCCGCTGCACCGCCTTACCCGCAACCGCCCGCAGGAACGCCCCGCGCTGGGCTTGCGCGTACTGGTGATCGACGACGATCAGGCCGTCCGCAGCGCCATGCAGCATCTGCTGGCGCAATGGGGCTGCCTGTGCCTGGTGGCGGAAGATCTGGACAGCGCGCTCGAACTCAGCGCAGAAGTGCTACCCGACATCATCATCAGCGACTACCGCCTGCGTGCGCAACGCACGGGCGCCGACGCCATCGCCGCTCTGCGTTCCCAGCTCGGCCGCGAACTGCCGGCCCTGCTGGTTACGGGAGACACAGCGCCGGTACGGCTGCGCGAAGCGCGCGCCTCGGGCGTGCCGCTGCTGCACAAACCCGTGGCGCCTGACCAGCTCTACGCGGCGCTGGCCGAGCTTGCCAACCGCGAGGGTGCACAGGGCTAGTCCATGTCTTATTTCCCGCCAGAAAATAATTAATCAAATTAATTAAATTTAGCATTTAATTCGTTTTTGTCAAAAATAATCCGTAAATTGATACTATTGATGTAGAATTCACCCCCGAGTGCATATCGCACTACGTCCCGCAACGATGAACTGCCCAGGACAGTTCCCACCGCGGCCTAGACCAACGATAAGCTTCAGGGGGAATACATTGCGTACCAATCTACCTGTCACCCAGAATGAGCATCTGATCACCGATGGCCGCACCATCGTTTCCACCACGGATTTGCGCGGCAACATCACTTTTGCCAATCCTTATTTTGTCGAAGTCAGCGGCTATACAGAAAGCGAGCTGCTGGGCGCCCCGCAAAACATCCTGCGCCACCCCGATATGCCGGCCGAAGCGTTCGCCGATATGTGGCGCTGCATCCAGTCCGGCATGCCGTGGACCGGCATGGTGAAAAACCGCTGCAAGAATGGCGATTACTACTGGGTGCTGGCGAACGTCACCCCGGTCATCGAGCGGGGCCAGCCCACCGGCTATATGTCGGTACGGACCAAGCCTAGCCGCGAGCAGGTACGCGCTGCCGACCAGCTGTACCAGCAATTCAAAGCCGGCAATCCGCACCGTCTGGCCATCGTCAATGGCCGGGCCGTCGAGACCCACTGGTATGCGCGGCTCAGGGAAGCCAGCAAACTGGGCATACACACCACCACCCGCCTCAATGCGCTCATTCTGACGACGCTCATGCTGCTGTTTGCAGCCGTCTTCTTTGCCAACGACGCCAGCCCGTGGATGACGGGTGCCGCCCTGCTGGGCGCCGCGCTTGCGCTGAATTTCTGGCGCGCCCTGTATGTCAGCGTGGTGCGTCCGCTGCAGTTTGCCACCGTTTCCGCCCGCAAAATGGCGGGCGGCGATCTGGCCAGCAAAATCGAAATCCGCCGCAACGACGAAATGGGCCAGCTGATGGCCGCCATCCGCCAGACCAATGTCAACCTGCATAGCATCATCGGTGACGTCCGCCTGAGCTTCGAGAAAATCTCCGCCTCCACCAGCGAAATCGCCAGCGGCAATCTGGACCTGTCGGACCGCACGGAATCACAGGCCTCCAGCCTGCAGCAGACTGCGGCCAGCATGGAGCAGCTCAATTCCACCCTGCAGCACAGCGCGGGCAGCATCAGCAGCGCCAACGAACTGGCAGCACGCGCTTCGGCCGTGGCGGAACAAGGCGGCAATATCGTGGCGCAGGTCGTCTCCACCATGAACGAAATCAGCAGCTCGTCCAACAAGGTGCTGGACATTATCGGTATCATCGACGGCATCGCCTTCCAGACCAATATCCTCGCCCTCAACGCCGCCGTAGAAGCGGCACGTGCTGGTGAACAGGGCCGCGGCTTTGCCGTGGTGGCCAGCGAAGTACGGGCACTGGCACAGCGCTCCGCTACCGCTGCCAAGGAAATCAAGGCCCTGATCGACCAGTCGATAGCAAAGGTCAGCGCCGGCACCCAGCTGACCAATTCGGCCGGCTCCACCATGAGCGATGTGATCTACTCGGTACAGAAGGTCACGCAGGTGATGGATGAAATCACCACCTCCACGCGCGAGCAGGTACAGGGCATCAAGGAAGTCAATCAGGCTGTGGTCAACATCGACGACATCACCCAGCGCAATGCGGCGCTGGTCGAAGAAGCGGCAGCGGCCACCGGCACGCTGGCCGAGCAAAGCCGCAGCGTGGCGCAGGCCATGGCCGTCTTCAAACTCGATCACACGGCCGCCAACGACCGCCCGCTGCTACGCAAAGCCTGAGCGTAGCAGCACTGCCCGGCGCGGCCTAGAACAGGCTGGCCTGCGCCGTGGTCAGGCGGGCGAAACTGTCGTGCAGCGGCAGCAGAATGGAATCAGCGATAGGCTGCAGCTGTTTGCTCAGGTAGTGCTCGTAGTCGATCCGGCTGCGCAACACTTCCAGCGGTTCCGGCCCGCTGGTCGTCATCACGTAGCTGATCCAGCCGCCGTGCTGGTAGCGCAAGGGCCGTTTCAGACTCTGGTTGTGCTGGTCGGCCAGCCGCGCGGCCCGCACCTGCGGCGGCACATTCACCTTGTATTCATCGAGCCGGTGGCGCAGGCGCTTGCGGTAGACCAGCAATTCATCGTATTCGCCCGCCAGTGTGCTGCGCACATAGTCGCGGATGTACTGCTCGTAAGGCTGGCCTTTGAAGACGCGCAGGAACAGCCCCTGCTGGAACTGCTGCGCCAGCCGCGTCCAGTCGCTGCGCGCCACTTCCAGCCCGCGGTAGATCACTTCATCTTCGCCACGGCTGTTCAGCGTCAGCCCCGCGTAGCGCTTCTTGCTGCCCGTCTCCGTGCCACGGATGGTGGGCATGAAGAACTTGCGGTAGTGCGTATCGAATTCGATTTCGAGATGGCTCTCCAGCCCCAGCTCACGCTGCAGCATATCGTTCCACCACGCGTTGATCTGGCCGACCAGCGCCTCGCCTATCGCCAGCGCCTCATCATTGGCGTACTCCTTTTTCAGCCAGATAAAGATCGAATCGGTATCGCCATAAATCACTTCATAGCCCTGCGCCTCGACCAGCTCGCGGGTCTGCTTCATCATCTGGTGGCCGCGCAGCGTGACCGAAGAGATCAGGCGCGGATTGAAGAAACGGCATTCGGTAGCGCCCAGCACACCGCAGAAGGAATTCATCAGCAGCTTGAGCGCCTGCGATAGCGGCTCGTTCTTCGCGCGCTTGGCGGCATCGCGCTGCTTCCAGATCTGGGTAGTAATCTCGGGCAGGCAGTGGCGCTGGCGCGAAAACACTGTGCCGTTCACCCCAGCCACCACGCTGGCCGGATCGCTCGCGTGCTCGCCTTCGATCAGGCCGACGGGATCGACCAGAAAAGTGCGGATGATGGACGGGTACAGGCTTTTATAGTCGAGCACCACCACCGAATCGTACAGCCCCGGCTTGGAATCCATCACGAAGCCGCCCGGCGAGGCGCCGCCCGCCACATCCCCGACATTCGGCGCCACATAGCCTTCACGATGCATGCGCGGCAGGTAGTGGTGGGAGAACGCGGCAATCGAACCGCCCAGATGGTCGGCCTGCAGCCCGGTCACCGTGGCCCGCTCTATCATGAAGGCGAGCAGATTGGCCTTGGCGAAAATGCGCGTGACCAGTTCGCAGTCCTTCAGGTTGTAATAGGCCAGCGCCGGTTTATCGTGCTGGAAGCGGCGCTCGATTTCGGCCATCTTGTCGTACACGTCGCCGATGTCCTTGCCCTCACCCAGCAAGGCCTGCGACACATGTTCGAGGCTGAAGGAAGGGAAGCTCCACGATGCTGCTTTCAGCGCGTCTATCCCGTCCAGCACCACCCGCCCGGCCACGGGGGCAAACATATAGCCGGGCTTGGCCGGATGCTCGCGCCATTCGATGGTCTTGCGCTCGCGCCCCAGCGTTAGCGGCACCTTGTGCTTGTCGGCGTTCTTCTGCAACACGCGCAAGTCGAACTGCACCACGTTCCAGCCTATCAGCACATCGGGATCGTGCAGGGCGAACCAGGCATTGAGCTTTTCCAGTAACTGGCGCGGCGTGGCGCAGTATTCCAGCGCGAAGTCCGGCGCTGCAGCGGCGTCCGGTGCTACCGCCGGCGCAGCGCCCAGCATATACACCTGACGCTGGCCGCAGCCTTCCAGCGCCACCGAATACAGGTCTTCGAACGCACTGGTCTCGATATCCAGCGACACCAGTTTCAGCGTAGGCCGGTAGTCGGGGGCGGGCTTGAGTTTGCAGTTGTGTACCACATGGCCCTGCCACTCACCGCCTTCGATCTGCACCCCGGCCGTGATGAAGCGCTCCATCAGATAGCGTTCGGGCGGGCGGATATCGGCCTCGTACAAGGCAATGCCATGTTCGCCCAGCGTGCGCTCGAACGCGGTCAGCTGCTTGTAGCGGCTGGCGTAAAGACCGATCACGGGCTGATTGCGGAACGATTTGAGCGCCAGTTCGCGCAGCTCTATGCCCTGCTGTTGCGTCAGCAGCGCTTCAATGGCCGCGCGCTGCCCGGCCTCGGCAAAGGCCACCGACGTCTGCGCCGTCAGGCGAACTTTCTGCGGGCCGGCGTCGGTAGCCAGCCAGAACTCGATCTCCGTCCCCTGTGCCGTATCGCGCCAGTGGCGGGTCAGTATGAAACCTTGTGCAGATGCTTGCGTCATGCCGGCATTATACTGTATGCACATACAGCCAGCACGGGCGTTTTAACTGTGCAGGCCGGGCTGGTAGCGCGCCAGTTCCTGTCTGGCGATCTGGTTGCGCTGCACTGCATCCGGGCCGACGGCCAGCCGCAACGCGCGTGCTCTGACGCCGTAGATGTAGCTATCCCTCAGCGGTAAGTGACGGTGCCCGGTGGCCCCAGCCACTCGAGGTGGGCATAGTTATTCAGATAGCTGACGCTGAATTCACCGGGCCGCTGCAGCAGCTTGGTGACGGAGCCGTTCACCAGCGTCCACATCATCTCCATCACCTGATAATCCTGCAGCCCTAGCAGATGCTGCATCAGCGTGGCGATGACACCGCCGGAAGTGAAAACGATGGTGCTCTGTTTGCTATGCTCGCCATCGAGCCGCTCCAGCGCGGCTATGGTACGGCGGCGGAAAGCCGGCCAGGTTTCGCTGTAATCGTCGTCATGCCAGCCGCTCATCCAGCGCTGCACGGCAGCACGGAACATGTGCTCGAGCGCACGCTGCGGCTGCTCGTGGCGGGCCAGCATCTGCTTGAACATGGCCAGATCGCCAAACTCGGGGCAATGACGCAGCATCACCTGATGGTGGTCGAATTCGGCGAAGCCGGGATCATGCTGCCATTCCCCTTTAGGCAGCAGGGTCTTGGGCAGTTCGGCCAGACAGGCATCAGCCGTCTGCTGGTGGCGCTCCATGCCGCCGACGATCACGCGCTGAAAAGTCTGTTTGCGGCTGGCGTACCACTGGCCCAGCAGGCGCGATTGTTCGTAACCCAGCGTCGACAACTGGTCGTAATTAGCGCTGCCGAACGAGGCCTGCCCGTGGCGCACCAGATGAATTTGTCCCATTTCGCTTCCGGCTTCAGATCTAAACAGCCATCAGCTTACCGCCCAGCCTATAATTCATCAAATGAATAGTTTTACTTTTACGGTGAAACTGTCGTGCTAATTCCGATCGACGAGGTGCCCATGCTGCGTTTTTCCGCTGTGCTGATTGCGACTACCCTGCTGGGAACGTCGGCACTGGCCCATGCGCAGACGGAACTGGTCTTCGGCACTACCCACGATGCCCATTCGGCCTCGTTCCACTACGCCCGCGACTATCTGCAGCAGCTGTGCGCTGAAAACAAGCTAAGCTGCGAGCTGCGCAGCCTGCCGGGGCGCCGCTCCGAAGCATTGCTCGCGATCGGCAAGCTAGATGGCGAAGTTGGTCGGGTCAAAGGCTATGGCCTCAAACATCCGGACTATGTTAGGGTGGAGGAACCGTTCAATGTGGTCCAGACCCGCATTTTCACACGTACCCCATTCACCATCAGCAGCTGGCAATCGCTGACCTACTTTGCCCGCACTGTCAGCTACAAGCGCGGCATCTTCCTCTACCAGCAAAGGCTGGAGCAGCTGGTGCCGTCGCTGCAGCTGCATGATGTGCAAAGCGAAGACGCCTGCCTGCAAGTGGTGCTAGCCCAGCGCAGCGAGGCCTGCGTATTCGATGTGGGCGGCCTCACCAGCGATGCGCACCGCTTGCTCAAAAAGGGCTACGCCAGCGCTTCGATAGAAGACCTGCCGCTGTATATCTATCTCCACAAAGACCATGGCGAGCTGGCACTGCCGCTGGCCGAAACGGCCCGACGGATGCAGGCGCGCGGCGTACCGGCGCAGCTGCGCCGGACCTATTACGAATTAAAGTGAGGGTGCCAGCATATCCAGCAGCGTGAACGCCACCACCTTGGTGGCCTTGCGCAAGTCCTCCAGCAGCAAACGTTCATCGGCCTTCTTGGCATTCGATTCCGGCACCGTGCGCGGACCGGCGCCATACAGCACGGCAGGAATCCCGTGTTCGCCATACAGGCGCGCATCCGCGTACAGCGGCGTGCCCTGCGCCGGAATCTGTTCGCCCATCACCGCCAGTGCATTCTGCTGCAGGCTGCTCACCAGCGTGGCCGTGCCGGGCAGTTCGCGCAGCGCATGCGACAGCAGCAGGCGCTTGATCTCGATGTGGATACCGGGCAGCCCCTGCACGGCCTGTTCGATCAGGGCACGCACCTGTGCCTCGACCTGCACCGGATCTTCTTCGGGAATCATGCGGCGGTCCATCTTCAGCACGACTTTGCCAGGCACCACATTGGTGTTGGTGCCGCCATCGATGCGGCCCACCAGCATGGTCGGGCTATCGATACCGGGCACTTTGGATTTAATCTTCTTCAGCTCGGGCAACTGGTCATAGATCGCATTCAAAATGCGCGTGGCCGCCTGCAGCGCGTCATGCCCCGTTTCCGGCATGGCGCCATGGCCGGACTTGCCGTGCACGGTGATTTCCAGTTGCAGACAGGCGTTATGCGCCGTGACGATGTTGTAGCTGAAGCCCGCAGCGATCACGTAATCAGGCTTGGTCAGCTGCTGTTCCAGCAGCCAGCCCGGCCCCAGCAGGCCACCGAATTCTTCATCGTAGGTGAAGTGCAGTTCCAGCTTGCCTTTGAGCGGCATGCCCAGTGCTTCCAGCGCGCGCGCGGCAAAAATATAGGTAGCGAAATCGCATTTAGACACGGCAGCAGCGCGGCCATAGATATAGCCATTCTCCACCACGCCACCATACGGCGGATAGGTCCAGTTATCACCGGGCGGCACCACATCGCCGTGCGCGTTCAGCGCCAGCGTGGGGCCATCTTCGTTGTATGGGCGGCGCACGATCAGGTTGGTGATGCTCTGCATGCCGTAATCCTGCACCTGCTGGGCAGGCACAGCATGCTGCTCGGCGTTCCAGCCATAGGCGCTGACCAGTTGCGCCACCATCTCGGCATGCGGCGCATTGTTACCGGGCGGCGTATCGGTCGGCACGCGCAGCAACTGCTGCAGCACGCCCACTTCTTCATCGAAATGCGCATCGATCCATTGCGCCAGTTGCTGTTTCGCGTTGTTCATCGCGTTACTCATATTCAGGTTCTCACTTGGCACCGGACTCGAACCACAGCGCAATCTGCGCCCGTTCAGCCTCGGTCATATTGGTCAGATTAGCCAGCGGCATGGCTTTCAGCTGCACCGCCTGCTTGTAGATTTTTTCTGCGTTCTGACGTATCTGTTCCGGCTGGTCCAGCGCTACCCCGGCGGGTGCCGTGGCAAAGCCGGGCTGGGTCGGATGGGCCGAGTGGCAGGACACGCAGCGCTGCGCCACGATGGCCGCTACCTTGTTCGTCTGCGCCGCCGGATCCGCTACCGCCACGGCTTTCGGACGGGCCGGTGCGATCGCCACCGCCACCGCCAGCAACAGCGCAATACCGAGCAACGGATAGCGCCATTCCACGCGCCCTTTGTGGCGCAGATTGAAGAAGTGACGGATGCTGACACCGGCTGCCATGATGAAGGCCAGCACCAGCCAGGCCTGCTCGTGGCGGTAAGTCATGGCGTAGTGGTTGCTGATCATGATGAACAGCACGGGCAACGTGAAGTAGTTATTGTGCACGCTGCGCTGCTTGGCCTTCTGGCCGTGCACAGGATCGGGCAAACGGCCAGCGGACATGGCTTCCACCATCTTGCGCTGACCGGGAATAATCAGCATCAGCACATTGCCCACCATGATGGTGCCGATCAGCGCACCCACGTGGATGTAGGCGGCGCGGCCGCTCAGCACATGGGTCAGGCCATACGCAGCTGCCACGATCAGGATAAAGATCACAATGCCGAACCACAGATCATGCTTGCCCAGCGGCGAACGGCACAGCAGGTCGTACACCGTCCAGCCCAGCACCAGCGTACCCACACCTATGCCGATGGCCTGCAGGCTGCTCAGGTCCGCCACGGATTTATCCACCAGCATGGCCTGCGCATTGAAGTAGTAGGCGATGGTCAGCAGCGCAATACCGGACAGCCAGGTGGTATAAGCCTCCCATTTGAACCAGTGCAGTTCCTTGGGCAGTTCGGCCGGTGCCACTAGATATTTTTGCGGATTGTAGAAGCCACCACCATGCACGGCCCACAGCTCACCGGACACACCCTTCCTGGCCAGCTCGGAACCCGGTGCAGGCGGACGGATGGAATTATCCAGCCAGACGAAATAGAACGACGCGCCTATCCATGCAATGCCGGTGATGACGTGCAGCCAGCGCACGATCAGGTTCAGCCACTCGAGGCCATACGGGATCAGATAGTCGATGAGTTCCATGAATGCTTTCGGTTTTCTTTAAACGGCACTGTGGCTAATTTACAGAAGATAAACGGATTTGCTGACGACCACATGAACATTAGAGTATATTAAACATATTCATTTTCGTATAACTATCTGTTCTCAGTCCAAGAATCACGCCCATGGCCGCCCTGCCGCAACATCTGGATCTACACCTGATCCGCATACTTTACCTGCTGCTGGTGGAGAAAAACGTTTCACGCGTCGCTCTCAAACTCAATCAGCCGCAGCCTTCCATCTCGGCTTCGCTGCGCAAGCTGCGCGAGCTGACGGGCGACCCTTTGCTGGTGCGCGGCGCACGCGGCATGGTGCCCACCCAGCACGGCGAAAGCCTGCTGGCACCGGCCAAGCGCATCCTCGACGAAACGGAAAACCTGTTCCTGAAAAAGCAGCCCTTCCAGCCACAGGACGAAGCGCGCACCTTCCACATCGCCGCACCAGACTATCTGGATAGCCAGTTCCTGCCCAATCTGGTGGCCCTGCTGCGCCGGGGCTCGCCCAACAGCCGGGTGAAAATCCATAGTCTGGGTCCCGGCGTGGACTATGTACGCCTGCTGTCCGATGGCGACATGGATCTGGTCATCGCCAACTGGGAAGAACCGCCGGCCCACCTGCACATGTCCAAGCTGTTCGAGGACCCCATCATCTGCGTCATGCGCGCGGACTGCCCGTATGCGCTACGCACGGCCAGCGATGCCATGACGCTCAACGAATATCTGGCACTGCCCCATGTGGCGCCAACCCAGATGCTGCCCGGCTATCAGGGCGTCATCGACGCCTTTCTCGAAACCCAGGGCCTGCAGCGTAACGTCGCGGTGGAATCGGCCTATTTCGGCCTGATCCCCTACATGCTGACCCAGACCGATCTGGTACTGACCACAGGCCGCCAGTTCGTACGCTTCTACGAACGCAGCATGCCGCTCAAAAGCTTTACGGTGCCCGTCAAATTCCCTGCCATGCGCTTCTACCAGCTGTGGCATGAACGCGTGCATCAGGCGCCAGAACACAAGTGGCTGCGCGAGCAGGTATCGGCAGCGGCCAAGGCATTGGTGAAATAGACGCCGCCGAAGTAAGCACCCGCTTATAAACGCTAGGCAGGTAGACATATACCAGCGCAGCATGGAAAGGCTACACTAGGCTATGACCACACTCTCCGAACTGAATAGCTGCGATGCCGCCAGCTTTATCGACCGCCTGCGCGGTATCTACGAACACTCGCCATGGATACCGGAGCGGGCTGCCGCTGCGCGCCCGTTCGCCAGCGTCACGGCACTCAAACAGGCCTTGCTGGCCGTCGTCAGCAGCGCCACGCTGGACGAACAGCTAGGCCTGATCCGCGCCCACCCCGAACTGGCGGGCAAGGCGGCCATCAGCGGCCAGCTGACGGCTGAATCGACCCATGAACAGGCCAAATCCGGCCTGCACCTGTGCAGCGCCGAAGAATTCGCTACCCTGCACCAGCTCAATGCCGACTACAACGCCCGCTTCGGCTTCCCCTTCATCCTCGCCGTCAAAGGGCCGGACGGACAGGGCCTGACGCGGCGGGCGATCATATCGACCTTTAGCCGCCGCCTGAAAAATCAGCGCGCCGACGAAATCGCCGAGTGCCTGCGCCAGATTAAACGCATCGCCGAGTTACGCATCAACGACCTGCTAGGCGTGTCGCTGGCCTTTGGCCCGCAGATCATGCAGTGGAGCGAACAGATAGGCGCAATCAGCGACGCCGACAACAGCGGCGACCAGGACTTCGACCTCACCTGCGCCTACCTGACGCCGGCGCACCAGCAAACGGCGGCGCAGCTGCTGGCATGGATGCAGCAGGCCGGCATGGAAGCGTACATCGATGCGGTCGGCAATGTAGTAGGCGTGTACCACGCCGCTGACGCCAATGCGCCAACACTGATGACGGGCTCGCACTACGACACCGTGCGCAACGGCGGCAAGTACGATGGCCGGCTAGGCATCCTGCTGCCTATCGCCGTGGTACAGCATCTGCACCAGCGCGGCGAACGCCTGCCCTACCACCTTGAAGTAGTGGGCTTCGCGGAAGAAGAAGGCGTACGCTTCCGCAGTACCTTCCTCGGCAGTAATGCCATCACGGGCCGCTTCGATCCGGCCCTACTGGACCAGACCGATGCCGATGGTGTAACCATGCGCGATGCTATCCTCGCGGCTGGCCACGACGTGCATGCCATCGCTGCCATCGCACGCGATCCGGCCAAGCTGCTAGCGTTTGTGGAAGTGCATATCGAACAAGGCCCTGTGCTGCTGGAGCATGACCTGCCGCTGGGCGTGGTCAGCGCGATAGCCGGTAGCTCGCGCTATCTGGTCGAGCTGACGGGGCTGGCCAGCCATGCTGGCACCACGCCTATGAATATGCGCAAAGATGCTGCCGCAGCGGCCGCCGAAATCGTGCTACTGGTGGAGCAGCGCTGCACGCAGGCACTGGCACTGGTGGGTACAGTGGGACAGTTACAAGTACCGAACGGCTCGGTCAATGTGGTGCCCGGTGTCTGCCGTCTGTCGCTGGATATCCGCGCGGCCGATGACGCCGTGCGGATGGCAGCGGTCAACGATATCAAGCAAGGAATAGCGCGCATCTGTGCCGAGCGCCAGATCGAATTCACGCTGGAATCTATCGTCGATGTGGCAGCCGTGCCTTGCGCACCGCGCCTGATGCAGCAACTGGGCGCTGCGGTGGAACGCGCGGGCTTGCCGCGTTTCGATCTGCTGTCCGGTGCGGGCCATGATGCCATGGCCATGGCGGCCATCACCGATGTGGCCATGCTGTTCACCCGCTGCGGCAATGGCGGCATCAGCCACAACCCGCTGGAAACCATGACGGCAGATGATGCCGAACTGGCGGCGCAGGTACTGCTGGACTTCCTGCGCAATTATCAGTAATACCCCGCGCCGCTGAACCCGCATCACTGCGGGGGCAGCGGCTCGCCATTTACGCCGCGCGCGCCCGTTCCAGCATGGCGTGCAGCAGCACGTTGCAGCCCGCTTCCAGATGCTCGGCCTTGGCATCCTCGATCTCGTTATGGCTGATGCCGTCCTTGCACGGCACGAAGATCATGCCCGATGGTGCCAGTCGCGCCGTGTAGATCGCATCATGGCCAGCGCCGGACACCACATCCATGGTGGAGTAGCCCAGTTTAGCCGTGGCCTTGCGCACCGCATCCACGCAGTCGGGATGGAAGGGGCAAGGCGGATAGTAGGACACCCGCTCGATGGAAATCTCCAGCCCCGTATCCTTGCGGGTCTGCTCGATATACGCCAGCATTTCCTCGTGCATGGTGTTGAGCAGCTCGTCGTTCACATTGCGCAGGTCGATGCTGAACTTCACCTCGCCCGGAATCACATTGCGACTGTTGGGGAACACCTGCACCATGCCCACCGTGCCACGGCCATACGGCGGATAGCGGTCGGCTATCGCCACCACCTGCTGCATGATGCGCGTCGCCACCTGTAGCGCATCCTTGCGCAAGCCCATGGGCGTCGGTCCCGCATGCGCTTCCATGCCTTTCACCACGCAGTCATACCACGACAGGCCCATCACGGCAGGCACTACGCCTATCACTTTGTCGGCATCTTCCAGCACTGGCCCCTGCTCGATATGGGTTTCGAAGTAGGCGCCGATAGGATGGTCGCCCGGCACCTGCTCGCCCTTGTAGCCTATGCGCGCCAGTTCCTCGCCTACGCTCTTGCCTTCCGTATCGCGCGCGGCATACGCCGTCTCCAGCGTGAAGGCACCGCAGAAGACGCCGGAACCCATCATCACCGGCACAAAGCGCGAACCTTCTTCATTGGTCCAGAACGCGACTTCGATAGGCGCTTCCGTACGGATGTTCAGATCATTCAGCGTACGCACCACTTCGAGTCCGGCCAGCACGCCGTAGTTGCCATCGAATTTGCCACCGGTCGGCTGGGTGTCGATATGGCTGCCCGTCATCACAGGCGGCAGCGCATTATTAGTGCCTTCGCGGCGCATGAAGACATTGCCGATCTGGTCGACCGTAACCGACATGCCTGCCTCGCGGCCCCAGCGCACCACGAGGTCGCGCCCCTGCTTGTCCAGATCCGTCAGCGCCAGACGTTTCACACCGCCTTTGGCAGTGGCGCCTATCTGCGCCAGTTCCATCAGCGAGTCCCACAGACGCTGGCCATTAATCCGCATATCACTCATCGCTCTACTCCTTCACCATCAGCGTGCCGAAGCCGCTTTAAACGCAGGACGGTCGATATGACGGCCTGCGCCCTCCACCGCCATCAGCGTACCGTTCTGGAACACCACCTTGCCTGCCGCCACCGTGGCGCTGGGAATGCCGCGCACCGTGCGGCCTTCGAATACATTGAAGCCGCCCCTGGCGTGCTGGGTCCGGGCCGAGATGGTACGGCTGCCTTCCGGATCCCACACCACCACATCGGCATCAGCACCGGCGGCAATCACGCCCTTGCGCGGATACATATTGAAAATCTGCGCAGCATTGGTCGAAGTCACCTTCACAAATTCGGATGGCGTCAGCAGGCCGGCATTTACACCGGCGTCCCACACCACCGACATGCGGTCTTCCACCCCGCCGCAGCCGTTCGGTATCTTGGTAAAGTCATCCTTGCCTGCGGCCTTCTGCGCGGCGCAGAAGGTGCAGTGGTCGGTCGCCGTGGTGTGCAGATTACCGCCCTGCAGGCCTTGCCACAGCGCCGTCTGATGCTGCTTGCTACGGAACGGTGGACTCATGACGTGGCCGGCCGCGAATTCCAGATCAGGGCTCTGGTACACACTATCGTCGATCACCAGATGCCCCGCCAGCGCCTCGCCATACACGCGCTGGCCATGGGCACGAGCGCGCGTAATGGCTTCCAGCGACTCGGCGCACGACACGTGTACGATGTAGACGGGTGTGTTGAGCACATTGGCAATCGCAATGGCACGGTTGGCTGCTTCCGCTTCGACAGCCGGTGGCCGCGACAGCGGGTGCGAACTGGGTCCCGTCAATCCCTGCTTGAGCAGATCCTGCTGCAGCTGGTAGACCAGCTCACCATTCTCCGCGTGCACGGTGGGTATCGCCCCCAGTTCCAGCGAACGGCGGAAACTCTTCACCAGCGTTTCATCGTCGGCCATGATGGCGTTCTTGTAGGCCATGAAGTGCTTGAAGCTGTTCACCCCATGCTCGCGCACCAGCGTACCCATATCACGGTGCACACTGTCGTCCCACCACGTAATGGCAACGTGGAAGGTGTAGTCGGCAGCGGCCTTCTGTGCCCAGCCGCGCCACTGGTGATAAGCCTCGATGAGATTCTGCTGCGGCGCCGGAATCACGAAATCCATAATGGTGGTAGTACCGCCAGCCAGACCGGCTGCCGTACCCGTATAGAAATCGTCCTGCGTCACCGTGCCCATAAAGGGCAGATTCATGTGAGTGTGAGTGTCTATCCCGCCCGGCATCACGTACTGTCCGCCAGCGTCGATGACGGTGGCACCGGCCGGCGCCGCCAGATTTTCAGCCACGGCGATAATCTTGTCGCCATCGCACAGCACATCGGCGCGGAACACCCGGTCGGCATTCACGACCGTACCACCGCGTATCAGAATAGTCATCGAGGTCTCCGTTATTTTACGGGCGGGCCGCCTGTGCTGCAGGCAGCGCCTTACCCTTCATCATGACGCCATACACCACGGCCGAAATGGCGATACCGACAAACCATGCGTAGGTGTAGAGCGTTTTAAAAATCGGTGCAACGTCGGGGAAGGCAGCAGGGAAAGCCGCATTCAGGAAGCCCGGAATATTCGGCAGCACGCCGATCACGAAAGCCACCAGTGCCGTCATATTCCAGCCGCTGCCATACGAATACTGGCCGTCTTCGCGGTACAGTTCCGGCACATCGAGTTCCGTCTTGCGCACCATGTAGTAATCGATAATCAGGATGCCCGCGATAGGGCCCAGCAAAGCCGAATAGCCGATCAGCCACGTAAAGATATAGCCTTGCGTCGATTCCAGTATCTTCCACGGCATCATCAGGATCGCAATGCCGGCCGTGATGTAGCCGCCGATCTTGTACGAAATCTGCTTAGGCGCCAGCGAGGAAAAATCGTAGGCCGGGCCGACCAGATTTGCCGCCAGATTCACCGATACCGTATCGATCAGCAGTATCAGCAACGCCACCAGCACGGCCACACCCGTCATGCGGCTGGACAGATCGACCGGATCCCAGATGGCTTTGCCGTACAGGACCACGGTGGCCGAGGTCACGATCACGGCCATCATGGCCAGCAAGCCCATAGGTACAGGCAGACCGACCGACTGGCCTATCACCTGATCGCGCTGCGTTTTGGCGAAGCGGGTAAAGTCAGGAATGTTGAGCGCCAGCGTAGCCCAGAAGCCCACCATGGCCGTCAGCGAAGGCCAGAACACGGACCAGAACTGGCCGGCCTTCTTGCCGCCAGCAACGAATTGCGACGGTGCCGACAGCAGATCGCCGAAGCCGCCCGCCTTGTTATACACCCAGCCCAGCAGCACAAAGCAGATCAGTATCTTCAGCGGCGCTGTGTAGGTTTCCAGTTTACGGATCGCATCCATGCCGTGCACGATGTACCAGAACTGGATGGCCCAGAACACGAGGAAGCACAACAGCTGCCCGCCGTTGATGCCGAGACCCGCAATCGCCGCACCACCGAACTCGCCGCCCAGCATCACACCGAGCAGCGTGTAGATCATCTGGCCGCCGAACCAGGTCTGGATGCCATACCAGCCGCAGGCCACGATGGCGCGCATCAGCGCCGGCAGCTTGGCACCGCCCGTGCCGAACGAAGCGCGCGCCAGCACCGCATACGGAATACCGTATTTGGTACCAGCATGGCCGATCAGCAGCATCGGCAGCAGCACGATAGCGTTAGCCAGAAATACTGTGAGCACAGCCTGATAGCCGGACATGCCGCTCTCGATCAGACTGGCCGACAGCGTATAGGCGGGGATACACATGACCATCCCCACCCACAGGGCTGAAAAGTGATACCAGCGCCAGGTACGTTGCGCTGCTGACGTAGGCGCCAGATCTTCATTCCATAGTTGCGTACTACCAGTTTGTATTTCGCTCACGGGGCATTCTCCAGAAAATTGAACTATACGCCAACGCTGCAAGTTTCGTACCTAACTCACTGCCTCCTGAAGTCTTTGCCCCTATGCTGTTTCAGCCGCTTTTACCGCTTCCGCGCGCGGGTTACGCGGATCCTGCGTCCAGTTCATATAAGGCTTGCCTGTGTTCTGCGGCACCATGGTGATGCAGCCTTGCACCGGACAAGTGATCTCGCACAGATTGCAGCCTACGCATTCTTCCTTATTGACTTCGTAGGTACGCACACCGGCAGCATCGATCAGCTGGTTGATCGACTGGTGCGAAGTATCCTCGCAAGCCACATAGCAGCGGCCGCACTTGATGCAGTCATCCTGATTGATCTGGGCGATGACCTGATAGTTCATGTTCAGGTATTTCCAGTCCGTGGTGTTCGGCACGGCCTTGCCGACGAAATCACTGATGCTGCTGTAGCCCTTCTCGTCCATCCAGCGCGACAGGCCATCCTTCATCTGTTCGACGATGCGGAAGCCATGCAGCATGGCGGCCGTACAGACCTGCACGCAGCCTGCGCCGAGCGCCATGAATTCGGCCGCATCGCGCCAGTTGCCGATGCCGCCAATACCCGAGATAGGGATGCCACGAGTGGCCGGATCGCGCGCGATTTCCGCCACCATGTTCAGCGCGATCGGTTTGACGGCGGAACCGCAGTAGCCGCCGTGCGTGCTGGCCCCGCCCACAACAGGGAAAGCCACCATCTGATCCAGATCGAGATGGGTGATGGAGTTGATGGTATTGATCAGCGAGACGGCATCGGCACCACCAGCCTTGGCAGCGCGGGCCGGTGCACGGATGTCGGTGATATTCGGCGTAAGCTTGACGATTACGGGCAGTTTGCTGTGCGTCTTGCACCAGCGCGTCACCATCTCCACGTACTCGGGCACCTGCCCTACTGCTGCGCCCATGCCCCGCTCCGGCATACCGTGCGGGCAGCCGAAATTCAGTTCGATACCGTCAGCGCCGGTCGCTTCCACTTTCGGCAGAATATCGGCCCAGAGTTTTTCTTCGCACGGCAGCATCAGCGAGACGATGATGACGCGATCCGGCCAGTCCTTCTTCACCTGGGTGATTTCCTGCAGATTCACTTCCAGCGGACGGTCGGTAATCAGTTCGATATTGTTAAAGCCTATCACCTCGCGGTTCTTGCCGTAGTGCGCAGAATAACGCGAAGAGACGTTAACAGCCGCCGGGTCTTCGCCCAGCGTCTTCCACACCACGCCACCCCAGCCAGCTTCGAAGGCGCGTACCACGTTGTAGGCTTTGTCCGTTGGCGGCGCCGACGCCAGCCAGAACGGGTTGATGGATTTGATCCCGCAGAATTCTATGCTCAGGTCAGCCATTATTGGGCCTCCGCTTTCAGTGCGTTGATATCTTGGTGGATGGCGATGGCCGCCAGTTTGCCGTGCTGTACCGCCTGCACGGTCAGATCCTGCCCGGGCGCCACACAGTCGCCGCCAGCGTAGATACGTGGCAGCACTGTGCGGAACTGATCGTCGACGTGGATTTTGTCACCGTCGCGTTTCAGCGTCTTCGCCAGTGGATCACTGATGCTCGTTTCGTCCATACTCTGACCGATGGCTTTGAAGATGGCGTCTGCCGCAATCTCGAAAGTCTCACCCGTGCCAGCCAGACGGCCGTTGTTCATGGCAGTTCGTTCGAAGCGCATACCGCGCACACGGCCGGCATCGTCCAGCAGCACCTGTTGCGGCTGGGCCCACGTGCGCATGCGTACCTGATTTTCTTTGGCGATGTGCTGCTCGTGTTCCGTCGCGCTCATCGCTTCGAAGCCACGGCGATACACCAGCGTGACTTCTTCCGCACCGAGGCGCTGGATCTGCACCGCCATATCGATGGCCGTGTTGCCAGCACCAATGACGATGGCGCAGGAAGGTACGGGCAGGCTGGTCAGATCATCCGTCTGGCGCAGCGCTGCGATATATTCCACTGCGGCCAGCAAGCCCGGCGCATCTTCACCCGTCAGGCCCAGCTGCTTGCTGGTGCCCAGACCGAGGCCGAGGAACACGGCGTCATACTGCGCATGCAGGTCCTTCAATTGCAGATTGCCGCCCAGGATCTGGCCATGACGGATTTCGATGCCGCCTATCTGCAGCAGGAATTCCACTTCCTTCTGCGCGAAGTTATCGGTCAGCTTGTACTTGGCAATGCCGTACTCATTGAGGCCACCGGATTTTTCCCTGGCTTCGAATACCACCACATCATTGCCCAGCATGGCCAGGCGGTGTGCGCACGACAGCCCTGCCGGACCGGCGCCCACCACGGCGATTTTCTTGCCCGTGCTGGCAGCACGTTTGAACGGATGTTCGGCAAACGACATGTGATCGATAGCGTAGCGCTGCAGCAGGCCGATCTTGACGGGCTGACCTTCCGCATCATGGTTACGCACGCAGCTATCCTCGCACAGGATTTCGGTCGGGCAGACGCGCGCGCAACTGCCGCCGAGTATGTTCTGCTGCAGGATGCCGGCCGCAGCACCATTCACGTTACCGTCATGGATGTTGCGGATGAAGGCGGCGACATCGATCTCCGAAGGACAGATGCGTGTGCAAGGCGCATCGTAGCAATACAGACAGCGAGCACTTTCTATCGCCGCCTGTCGTTCGTTGAGTGCGGGCGCCAGATCGGTGAAGTGTTTAGCCAATGATTCATTGGCTTCCTTGGGATGCGGTATGTATTTGAGAGATTCGATCATCATGGTTTCCGTGAGATTTATTTCATCTGTGGGAATGCAAATTCTGCGCCAGCGCTAGCCGTATTTGGCCAGCGCTGCATCACAGCTTTATGCCTTGTATAGAAGCGCACACCTTCAGGGCCGTAAGCGTGATGATCGCCAAACAGGCTACGCTTCCAGCCACCAAAACTATTGAATGCCATCGGCACAGGCAGCGGTACATTCACGCCCACCATGCCTACCTGAATCTGGCGCACGAATTCGCGTGCCACGCCGCCATCGCGCGTGTAGATCGCCACACCGTTGCCGTACTCGTTGCGGTTAATCAGCGCTACTGCGGTACCCACATCCGGTGCGCGCAGCATGCACAGCACGGGGCCGAAAATCTCTTCTTTGTAGATCGTCATGTCAGGCGTGACATGATCGAACAGCGTGCCGCCCACGAAGAAGCCGTTCTCACGTCCGGGCACCACATAGTTGCGGCCATCCACCACCAGCTTGGCGCCCTGCTCCACGCCTTCGCTGATCAGGCGCTCGATACGCTGCTTGGCGGCGCTCGATACCACCGGCCCCATTTCGGCATCGGCCGCCATACCATCGCGCACTTTCAGTGCAGCAGTGCGCTTTGCCAGTGCATCGACAATCTTGTCGCCAGCATCGCCTACCGCCACGACCACCGAGATGGCCATGCAGCGCTCGCCAGCCGAACCATAGGCCGCACCCATCAGCGCATCGACCGTCATCTCCATATCCGCGTCGGGCATCACCACCATGTGATTCTTGGCGCCGCCCAGTGCCTGCACGCGTTTGCCGCTGGCGCTGCCGCGTGCATAGATGTATTCGGCAATCGGGGTCGAGCCGACAAAGCTCACAGCCTGCACCACCGGATGGTCGAGCAGCGCATCGACCGTGACCTTATCACCCTGTATCACATTGAATACGCCGTCAGGCAGACCGGCTTCCTTGAGCAGCCTGGCATGCAGCAGCGAAGGCGAAGGATCGCGCTCGGAAGGCTTGAGCACAAAGGTGTTACCGCAAGCGATGGCAACGGGGAACATCCACATCGGCACCATCACGGGGAAGTTGAACGGCGTGATGCCGGCCACCACGCCCAGCGCCTGTCGCATCGACCATGCGTCGATGCCGCGCGAAATCTGGTCGGTAAATTCACCTTTCAGCATCTGCGGTATGCCGACGGCGAATTCCACCATCTCGATACCGCGTGCCACTTCGCCCTGCGCATCGGCAAAGGTCTTGCCATGTTCGCGCGTCAGCATGGCGGCAAATTCGTCGGTGTGCTGCTGGCACAGTTGCAGGTATTTGAACAGCACGCGCGCCCGTGTCAGCGGCGGCGTGGACGACCATGCAGGGAAGGCAGCTTCCGCTGCACGCACGGCAGCATCCACTTCATCCGTCGTACCCAGAGCCACTCTGGCTACCGGTTGCCCCAGCGCGGGGTTGAACACGTCCGCATAGCGGCCGCTTTGCGTATCGACTGCCACGCCGTTGATGTAATGGGTAATCGTATCCAGAGTGCTCATAGGTTTCTCTCGCTAATTTCTCTTTATGCGTTCAGCCCAGCAGGCTGTCCGCGTCAACATAGGTATAGCCCAGACCATGCGCCACCGCTTCGTAGGTGACATGACCCAGACAGACATTCAAACCATTCTTCAGATGCGGGTTGGCTTTGAGTGCTTTCTGCCAGCCCTTATCCGCCAGTGCCACCGCGTGTGAAATGGTGGCGTTATTCAGTGCAAAGGTAGAGGTGCGCGCCACTGCGCCCGGCATATTCGCCACGCAGTAATGCACCACACCATCTACTACAAAGGTCGGCTGCTCGTGGGTCGTAGCATGCGAGGTTTCAAAGCAGCCGCCCTGATCGATCGCAACGTCCACCACCACCGCACCGGACTTCATGCGGGCGATCATTTCCCTGGTCACCAGCTTGGGGGCTGCCGCGCCGGGCACCAGCACGCCGCCTATCACCAGATCCGCATCGAGCACGGCCTGTTCGATGGTGTGGGCATTCGAGTACAGCGTGCTGATACGGTTGCCAAACACCAGATCGAGCTGGCGCAGCCGGTCTACGTTTTTATCGAGGATGGTCACGCGTGCGCCTATGCCTACCGCCATCTGCAAGGCATTGGTACCGACCACACCGGCGCCGATAATCACCACATGGCCTGCTGCCACACCGGGCACGCCGCCCAGCAACATGCCCATGCCGCCTTTGGATTTCTCCAGATGGGCAGCGCCAGCCTGTATCGACATGCGCCCCGCCACTTCGCTCATGGGCGCCAGCAAAGGCAGGCCGCCGTTAGGTCCCGTGATGGTCTCGTAGGCGATGCAGACGGCGCCCGATTCCACCAGCGCGCGGGTCTGCTCGGGGTCCGGCGCAAGGTGCAGATAGGTGTACAGTATCTGCCCCCTGCGCAGCATGGCGCATTCTTCCGGCTGCGGTTCCTTCACTTTGACGATCATCTCGGCGCGGGCAAAAATCTCGCCCGCCGTCTCGACGATGCTGGCACCGGCGCCTTCATACATGGCATCGGCTAGGCCGATGGCCGCGCCGGCATTCTTCTGCACCAGAACCTGATGACCACGCAATACGAGTTCCTTCACGCTGGCCGGGGTAAGGCCGACGCGGGACTCCTGGTTTTTGATCTCTTTTGGGACACCTACCAGCATGCTGTTCTCCTTGTGTGACTGGCTTAGCGACTACGCCAGATTTTTGAGGACCGTCGTGAGTTTTCCAAACAGTTCATCGATATGTTTTTTCTCCAGTATCAGAGGTGGCGACAGAGCGATGATGTCGCCGGTAGTACGAATCAGGATGCCGTCCGCAAAGGCCTGCTTGAAGGCGGCGAAAGCGCGCGCACCGGGCTTGCCGGGAATAGGTGCCAGCTCGATGCCGGCAATCAGGCCTATGGTGCGGATGTCGATCACATGCGGCAGTCCCTTGAGCGAGTGCACGGCGTCGGCCCAGTATTCGGCCAGACCGGCAGCGTTCTCGAGGATCTTCTGTTCCTTGAACACTTCCAGCGTCGCCAGCGAAGCGGCGCAGGCCACCGGATGGCCCGAGTAGGTGTAGCCATGGAATAGTTCGATGCCGGCCGGTGCTTCCATGAAGGCGTCGTAGATATGCTTTTTGGTGAACACGGCACCCATGGGGATCACGCCATTGGTCAGGCCTTTGGCAGTGGTCATCATGTCCGGTTCCACATCGAAGTAGTCGGAGGCGAATGGCGTGGTGAGGCGGCCAAAGCCGGTAATCACCTCGTCGAAGATCAGCAGGATGCCGTGCTTGGTGCACAGTTCGCGCAGGCGTTTCAGATAGCCTTTAGGCGGAATCAGCACGCCGGTGGAACCGGCTACCGGCTCGACGATCACGGCAGCGATGGTGGAAGCATCATGCAGCGCGACGATGCGTTCCAGTTCATCGGCCAGCTCGGTGCCGTATTCCGGTTCGCCGCGCGTGTAGGCATTCTTCTCCAGATTGTGCGTATGCGGCAGGTGATCGACGCCGGGCAGCATCACGCCATACGGCTTGCGGTTGCCGGCGATGCCGCCTACCGAAATGCCGCCAAACCCCACGCCGTGATAGCCGCGCTCGCGCCCGATCAGACGGGTGCGGCTGGCTTCACCACGGGCCTTGTGATAGGCCAGCGCAATCTTCAGCGCCGTATCGACGGACTCGGAACCGGAGTTGGTGTAGAACACCTGACCGAAACGGTGGTTGGTGTATTCCATCAGCTGTTCGGCCAGATCGAAGGCGGCCGGATGGCCCATCTGGAAGGTCGGCGCAAAGTCCAGCTGCCCCACCATTTCGCGCACGGCGGCGACGATCTTGGGCTGGGCGTGACCGCAAGGTACGCACCACAGACCGGCCGTACCATCGAGGATGCTGTTGCCATCCACGTCCTTGTAGTACATGCCTTGCGCCGACACCAGCAGCCGCGGGTGGGCCTTGAAGTCGCGGTTATTGGTAAATGGCATCCAGAAGGATGCCATCGATGCTGGTCTGGACTCGTTCATGCTCATCTCCTGTTGTACGGCTCGCGTTCGAAACGGGGCTTTTTGACAAACCGTAAAAAAATTTACCAGTTGGCAAAATGATGATGCAATAATAGACAGCGCAACAATGATGGCACAGATACACAAATATCAAAACTGTCCAACCGTACAGGTAGCAAAAACATTACAGTTACGTTTTACGTCAGGGTGCACGGCACAGGGAGTCAGGCATGGAAGCTGGGAATGGGCAGCAGGAAAACGCATCGGGCGCCGCCCGTGCTTCCGCCTGGCCCGTCGTGCCCATAGAGCGCCAGCGCAAAGGGGGCCTGGTTGATCAGATCGTGGCGGCGATTAGTGCGATGGTGGCGGCGCGCGAGTTGCGCGTCGGTACGAAAATGCCTTCAGTCCGGCAATTTGCCAAGTGTAATGGCATCAGTACCTTTACAGTTGTGGAATCCTATGACCGCCTCGTGACACTGGGGCTGTTGTCATCGCGCCGCGGTTCCGGCTATTTCGTGGCCAGACAGGACCTGCCGGCCACCCTGCTACCCTCCACCATCCACGCCATTCCGAATGCCATCGATGCGCTCACGCCCGATCTGTATTCAGGCGTATCGGAAGCACTCCCCGTGGGCGCAGGCTGGCTGCCGCCGGACTGGTATGGCGAAGACACCATCCTCGATGCGGTGCGCCACGCCATGCGCATTCCCGCCAACCGCCTGCGCGGCTATGGTCATCCGCTCGGTTTCCCTTCGCTGCGCCAGCATCTGGCCACCACGCTCGGCGATGAACTGTTCCCTATCGAAGCCGACCAGATACTGCTGACCCATGGCGCCACCCACGCTTTCGATCTGATCCTGCGTACCCTGACCAAGCCGGGCGACACTGTGCTGGTGGAAGATCCCGGCTACAGCAACCTGCTGTCGCTGATCCGCCACCATGGCTGCATCGCCGTCGGCATCCCCCGTGGCGAACAGGGGCTGGATATGGAAGCGCTGGCGAAACAGGCGGCCCTCACCCAGCCCAAGCTGATGTTCGTGAACACCGTGCTACAGAATCCGCTCGGCACCTCGCTCAGCGTGGCACAGGCGCACCGCCTGCTGGGCATGGCCGAACAGTTCGACTTCTGGCTGGTGGAAGACGATATCTACCGCGAACTGGCACCGCGCGGCGAAGCTTCGCTGGCGGCCATGGATGGCTTGCGCCGCGTGATCCGCGTCGGCAGTTTTTCCAAGACCCTGTCGCCGGTGCTGCGGGTCGGTTCTATCTGCGCTTCCGCGTCGCTGCTGCCGGAACTGCTGCGCGTGAAAATGCTGGCCGGCCTGACCACTTCCGAAATCAACGAGCGCGCCGTGTACCACGCCATCACGGCGCGGCCCTACAAGCGCATGGTGGATAAGCTGATCGGCCAGCTCGACGCAGGGCGCGAACGCACCATCGACGGTCTGGCCAGCGTGGGCGTGACGCCGATCGCGCGGCCGCGCGGCGGCATGTTCGTCAGCGCCGGCTGGCCTACCGCACCGGACGCGGAATGGAACGGCAAACTGATCGCCGATCTGGCGCTCAAATCCGGCATCCTGCTATCGCCGTGCGATTTCTTCCTGCTGCGCACACCGGAAACCATCTGGTTCCGCTTCAACGTCGCCTATGCCGACCACCCTCAACTGCTGACCTTCCTGAAACAACTATGTCGACCATAAAGCCCACTACGGAAGCAGCGCCGAAAATCAAACGGCGCGTACTCAATCGCGACAAGCTGGAAGCGGACATCGCCGCAGTCGCAGTCAGGGTATTTGCCGAATGCGGCTATGAAGGCACTTCGATTGCTGCCGTGGCAGAAAAAGCCGGGCTGTCGAAACAGAATCTGATGTACTACTTCCCCACCAAGCAGGCGCTCTACCAGCGCGTGCTCGATGAAGTGCTGGACGAGTGGCTGGAGCGGATGGAGCATCTGGCCGCGGAAGATCAGGAACCGGCCGAAGTGCTGCGCACCTATATACAGGCCAAGCTGAAGTTCTCGCGCGAACAGCCGTGGGCGTCACGCGTGTATGCAATGGAAGTGATCAGCGGCGCGCAGTTATATGGCACCCAGATCCAGCGCCGCGTGATTCCGCTGCTGCGCAAGGATATTGAAGTATTCGAGAAGTGGATCGCGGCGGGCAAGGTGGCGCCGATTAACGCCACCCATCTGCTGTTTGCCATCTGGGCCATGACCCAGTCCTACGCCGATTTCTCGGCGCAGATGGCACTGGTACTGAACCGCAAACAGCTGACCAAAAAGGATTTTGACGATGGCGAGCAAGCCATCGTCAACATGGTGCTGGCCGCGATCAGCGTGCCGCAGCGCGCTGACGCCGGCGCGCCATAAAGCCGACCACGCCCAGACCGGCCAGCAGCATGGCATAGGTTTCCGGTTCCGGCACGGGTGTCATAAAGCCGGTCACTGTCGTAGGTTTGAAGTAATGATTGGCGTTGATCTGTACCGAGGACAGCCAGTTATCCACCACCACATTGCCATTGATGACACCACTACCGCCGTTGACGGTGGCCAGTGGCGCCAGCACGTTGGCCGTCAGGCCCGTATGTATGCCCAGGTCTTTAGCCTGATAGAAGTTGAACAGCACATTGTACTTCTCGAAGCCCTGATAGCCGCCATAAAACGCGCCCGAAGTGCCGGTGATGTTAAAGATCAGGGTAGAACCGCTGCTGAGGTCGCTGAAGTTAAAGTACGTCACGCTGGACAGGGTTTTGGCATCGATATCGATCACTTCAACCTTGCTCTTGCTGCCAGTGATGTTCAGACCGCCCCACTGCACTGTAGCGCTGCCCGTGGTGGCTAGCGTGGACAGCGAGTTCGAAGTCGATTTCAGCTGGGTCGCGAGGGCCGTCAGATTCGCCGGTGCGTTGGCTGCGCCGGTCTGGATTTTTTTGCCATACACGTCGACCGACTGGGTCACATTGGCCGTGCCGCCTACATAGGTATTGCCGTTCTTAATCGAGCCGCTACTGAAATTCAAATTGCGGCCAGCGATGAGGGAATAACCGCCGTAAGCATCAACATTCTTGTCGTTGACAGAATAGTTGCTTAACTGGACATCGCGCCCCGCCAGTATTGCACCTTCCACGTCTGCACTGGGAGCTTTGAAATCCGTCAGCGCAAAAACATTGGCGCCATGCAGGTTCAGATCAACCACGCCGGCTTGAGCGCTACCAGCAGCTGCCACGGTCATGCAGGCAAGTGCCAGCGCGGAATTGAACACTACTTTCATCTGAAATTCCCTCAAAGAAATTTAACTTACTTCGAGGATAGCACATAAAATTTCCGTGTGGAATTATTTTCCACTCGGAAATTAAAATGTGCATATTTTCAGAATTTTGTACTTTTGCTCTTATTGCTTGCGGCGACGCGCCAGCGCACCTACCAGCCCCAGCCCGGCCAGCAGCATGGCATAGGTTTCCGGCTCCGGTACCGGGGTCGTCGGGATCGTACCGTCAAAGCTCTGCAGGTGAATTTCGGCCGCCTGGTTGAGTGCCTTGGCAAATACGCCGCCTTCCACATTGGCTTTGCTCAGATTGTTGAACGTGCCATCGGCTACCAGCAGCTGGCCGCCAAAGGTGGCACCGACTGTGACACTCTCGGCACCGGCAAAATTCCAGATCAGCTTGCTACCCAGCGCCTGTGCCGAACCGCCCAGGAAGTTGGCCGAGACGCTGAGATTCTTGTCATTGGTATTGAAAATCACCGTCGAGGCGCCGTGCAGATCGAACGCGAACTCGGACGTCGTGGACGAGAAGATGCGGCTATCGAGCGTGGTCAGATCGAACACCAGCACACCATTGGCGGCCGTACCGCGGAAGGTCACCGTGTGGTCGCCATTGCTGAAGTCCACCTGGGCAGTATTGCTACCGTGCAGCGCCGACAGCTGGCTGGACAGGCCCGTCATCACATTGCCAAAATTGGTCGAGGTGGACGCGGCCAGCGTGCTGTTCATGGTGGCCGTTGGCGCGCCCAGCACTTTGCCATTCAGATTCATATTGTTATAGCTGGCAGCATGGATCAGGTTACCGAAGTTGACGTTGTCGGCGCTGCCCACCGCCCAGGCATTGCCGCTCAAGCTAGACGAGCTGACGTTGCCGCCAATATAGCTTTCACCCGAATTCACCGTGATGCCCTGCACGTCGCCGCCCACCACCATGCCCAGGCCATTCACGTGAGCACCACCGCTGAGCTTGCCGCCTACGGTCAGACCGGCATAAGCCGAGGCCGGCGTATCGTTGGGATGCTGCACATAGTCGCCGCCCACCACATTGCCGCCCACATAGCTGCGGCCATCGACGTGCGACGTCGAATTCACGTCGCCCGTTACCACCACATTAAATTGTTGCAGCATCTGCTGTGCAGTCAGCGGCGCAGCATAAGCGCTGCTGGAAATCAGGGCGGCGATGGCCATGGCAAAACGGGTAGGCTTCAGCATGAAATTCTCCATTCAAAGAGGCCGTGCGCCCCGTGCGCCAGCCGAAATTGCTATTTTATAAGCATAATTGCCATTTGTACACCGCCTGTTACAAATCTACCATGACTAGTCAGCAACATATAAACTGGGCTAAGCTGGCATGTCTGCCCACAGCCCGCTTGCACCATGCCTGCTTTCCTGCCCGTCCAGTTACACACGCCACGCCTGACCCTGCGCTTTATCGGCGCCGAAGATACCGGCGCCATGTTCCAGCTGTTTGCCGATGCCGACGCTGTGCGCTACTGGAGCTGTCCGCCCTGGCAGGCCATGACGCAAGCCAGCGACTACGTTGCCCAGACACTGCAGGGCTATGCCGACGGCAGCAGCCTGCGCTGGGCCCTCGTCAATCAGGACCATGCCGTGGTGGGCGTGGTCACGCTGTATCATTTCGACCGCCAGAATGCGCGCTGCGACGTGGGCTATATGCTGGCCCGTCCCTACTGGGGCCAGCGCTATATGCAGGAAGCACTGGCCGCCGTGTTCGACTACGGCTTCGGCCCGCTGGCTCTGCATCGCATCGAAGCCGATATCCATCCCGACAATGCCGCTTCCGTGCGTCTGCTGCAGAGCCTGCATTTCCGGCTGGAAGGCCATCTGCGCGAGCGCTGGTTCGTCGCTGGCGAAATCTCTGACAGCCTGATCCTCGGCCTGCTGGCGCGCGACTGGCGCAGCGCGCGCGAGCGCCCTGCAGACTGAGCGGGCCAGCCCGGTTTACCATTCGTCGGCGCTTTTACCGTACTTATCCCTCAGAAACAACCGTTGATCGTATCGCGCTCCCCGACGCAAAACCGCTTTGCTAAAGTAACTCCATCGCAAACAAAACAGGAGTCGCATCATGAAAAAGATCACCGCTCAATCTGTCTACAATTTCCTCGAAGAAGTGCTGCAAGCTTTCGTGCGCGTGGCCCGCTTCGGCGGCCGTCTGCTGCGCCGCATGTCACCCCAGGCCATCCTGGCTGCTGCCCTGCTGCTGTCGCTGATCGTCGCTGTCCTGCCGCTGGCGCTGGTGCTGTTCGTGGTGTTCATGGTGTTCAAGGTCATGGTCGGTGCCAGCTTCATTCACGGCCGCCGTGATCCGCACTTCAAGGACATCAACTAATGGCCAAGTCGCGTCTGGCACAGAGCAGCTACGCCAACGCCAAAGGTCTGCTCGACCTGATCCGCGAAATCGGCGAAACCGCCGTGGCGATCTGGTGGCGCTTCTTCGACTGGCTGGCCCAGGTCGAGTGGCGCAAGCTGATCATCGTGTGGGTGCTGTTGCTGCTACTGGGCCTGACGCCGTTCGGCCTGTCGAAACAGGCTGTCGCTTTCATCATGCTGTCGCTAGGCCTGAAAGTGCTGGCCGGCGGCAAACGCAAGGCCGAACTGGAAGCTCTGCATGCCCACCATCAGGCCGACGAGGAAAGCATGGAGCGGCGCGTGGTGGAAGCGCGCATGGCCGCCCTGCAGGCACAGGTGGAGCCGCACTTCCTGTTCAACACTCTGGCCCTGATCGGCCAGCTGATCGAAACGGATCCGCCCCAGGCCGCGCGCATCCACCAGAACCTGATCGACTATCTGCGCGCCACCCTGCCGCAGATGCGCGCTGCCGGTGCCGGCACGCTGGGCCGCCAGATCGAAATGTCGCGCGCCTATCTGGCCATCATGCAGGCCCGCATGGGTGCCCGTCTGGCTGTCTCGATCGACGTGCCGCAGGAAATGCTGAGCGCCACCTTCCCCGTCATGACGCTGCAGATTCTGATCGAGAACGCCATCAAGCACGGGCTGGAACCGAAGATCGCCGGTGGCCGCATCGATATCCGCGCCAGCGTCGATCAGGGCGTGCTGCAGGTGGACGTGCTCGACGATGGCGTAGGCTTCAATCTGCATGCAGCCGACGGTATAGGTCTGGCCAATGTGCGCGAACGCCTGCGCATCCTGTACGGCAACCGCGCCCAGCTGGTGCTGGAAGCACCGCTCACAGGCGGCACCCGTGCCAGCGTACGCCTGCCCTATGCGCCCGACATCTTTGCCGGAGCAGCCAAATGAACCAGTCCGCCAGCAGCCAGCGCGTGACCGCCCTGATCGCCGACGACGAAGCGCCCATGCGCGCCCAGTTGCGCGCCCGCCTGCAGGAAAGCTGGCCCGCGCTGGATATCGTGGCGGAAGCGGCGAACGGCGTGGAAGCAGTGGAACTGGCCACGCAACACGAGCCGGACATCGTCTTCCTCGATATCCGCATGCCCGGCATGTCCGGCATCGAAGCGGCGCGCCTGCTGTTCAACCGCTGCCATCTGGTATTCGTCACGGCCTACGACCAGTACGCCATCGAAGCGTTCGAACAGGGTGCGCTCGATTACCTGCTCAAGCCCGTCGGCGGCGAGCGCCTCAAAACCACCTGCGCACGCCTGCAGGAACGGGTCGGCAGCCAGCCGCAGGACATCACGCGCCAGCTCGGTGCCCTGCTGGCCCAGCACACGGCGCAGCCGAAACGCGAATACCTGCGCTGGATACAGGCACAGGTGGGGCAGAACCTGCGCATGATCAGCACCCGCGAAATCCTGTATTTCCAGGCCGATGAAAAATACACGCGGGTACGCACACCGCAGGGCGAAGTGCTGATCCGCAAACCGCTGAAAGAGCTGGCCGAGGAACTCGACCCCGATGAATTCTGGCGCATCCACCGCTCCACACTGGTACGGGTGGACGCCATCGATTCGGTGGGGCGCGATCTGCGCGGACGCCAGATGGTGAAAGTGAAAGGTGCAGACGAAGCGCTGGAAGTAAGCCGCGGCAACACTCATTTGTTCCAGCAAATGTAATCAGCCCTGCCCCCGCATCGGGCTATACTGCTTGCGCTACGTCGAGTATATCCATTCTAACCACCTACTGGAGAGTAATATGGACAGCATACCCAAGACCACGCTATGCAATGTCGTGCCCTGCATGCGCTACCGCGACGCACCTGCCGCCATCGACTGGCTATGTACTACCTTCGGCTTCACGGCCACGCTGGTCGTACCGAACGAAGACGGCAGCATCGCCCACGCCCAGCTAGGCTTTGGCAGCAGCATGATCATGCTCGCTTCGGTGGTCGATACGGAATATGGCCGCCTGCTCAAACAGCCGCAGGACATCGGCCAGTTCGTCACCCAGAGTACCTATCTGGTAGTCAATGATGCCGACACCGTGTACGACCGCGTACGTGAAATGGGTGGCCAGATAGTGCTGGATATTCAGGATGAAGATTACGGCGGCCGGGGCTTTACCTGCCGTGACCCCGAGGGCCACATCTGGAGTATAGGAACTTACGATCCGGCGCAGGCACTCAGTTCGCTGGCCAGCAGCTGATCGGCCACGGCCACAGGGCGTATCCGGATCACGTCGCGGTACAGCGGCGGCATGGCTGCGCACAGCTGTTCCAGTGCCGCGTCCGACAGGCGCGGCAGTACGTACTGGAACTGGGCCGGATTGTAGATGGGTAGCGGCCCTTCCATGGTAGAACCATAAGCGCCCAGATTCATGAAACTCAGGGCGCTGTCATCCGGTCCCAGCGCAAACACAAACGTGCCTTCTTTCGGGTGGCCCAGATACTGCTGCACTTCCTGCTGGCGTTCCGGCGTAGCACCGGCCATCAGCTTGTAGCGTAACTGGGCGTAGGCGCGGGTGGTTTCCATGAAGGCGCTGCGGATACCGGACTGGCTCAGACGCCCGCTCATACACAGCAGCAGATTGCCGAAGCCGTCCAGCAGCGCCACCGCATCGCCAGCGCCGCCATGTTCGCGGTCGCGCTGCATGGCCTGCCGGAGGAAGGGCGCCAGCCCCGCGTCGGGCTGCTGCGGCATGCAGCGGTGCGTGAGCGCATCGGGATACAGCTGCTTGAGGCCCTGCACGATGGCATGGTCGGCTGGCAGCGTGGCAGGATCGCGCAGCTGCTCGCGCGGCAGATCATTCTGGAACAGTGCCAGCACGGCTTCCGAGGTGGCTTCGAACACCAGCGAGCACAGCGCCTGGGTCGGTTCCGCTATCGTCTTACCGATGAAGAAGGACTTGGGGGCGGCACCGGATGCACTGCGCCGGTAGGACGAAGCGCCCAGCACCGCCGGATAGCTGAAACTGGCGGCTGCCTGCGTCCGCAACGCTGCCGGCAGTGCAACGAAGCTGGCCGCGCCGTCGTAGTTGATGCCGGCGCTGAGGTCGGGCGCCGCCACCAGCACATTGAAACCGGCCGCCAGTATCGCCCCGGTACACATACAGCAGGGATCGAGCGAAGTCACGATGGTGACGTCGCACGGTGCCGGCAGCACCGCACCACGGGCTTTTTCTGCGTAGTACCAGTCGATCAGCTGGCGTTCGGCATGGGCGGTCGGATCGAAAATCAGGCCCTGCTTGATCACATTGCTGTGCACGGACTGCAGCACGTTGCCGTGCTGGTCCAGCATCAGGCCGCCGACTCCGAAGGTACCCTGAGTCTTGGCGCTGATGGCTTCTGCCGCAGCAATCGCCACGGCAGCTTGCACATCGATGGTTTTCTTGTAGGCCATGCCGGATTTCTTCTACGTTTTACTGCGTCATCACTTCTTCAGATCGGCGCCACCAAAAGCGTTGGGCAATTGCGCCGCCGCCGTGGTTTCGAACACATCGCCTTTCAGATTGGTCAGCAGCACGGGCAGCTCGTTACCGCCCAGTTCCAGTATCACCTGACGGCAGGCGCCGCATGGTGCAATCGGGCCTTCCGTTTCGCCGATCACTGCCAGCTGGGCGAAATCACCGGGCTGGTAGCCTTCAGCGATGGCGCTGAAGAAGGCAGTACGCTCGGCGCAATTGCACAGACCATAGGAAGCGTTCTCCACATTACAGCCATGGAATAACTTGCCATCGCGGGTCAGCAGCGCTGCCCCCACCTTGAAATTGGAATATGGCGCATACGCCTTGAGCCGCGCCACGGCAGCAGCAGCAATCAGTTCCTGTTTATTCATCTAGCGTCTTTCCGTTTAAGGGCGAATGGTACGATAAATTACCGGATTGGCAGCCGGTGCCAGGGCACTGATCTGGTAGGCCGCCTGTACTTCACGCACGGCCTGGTCGGCCGCTTCCTGTGTGCGCGCATGCACCATGGCCAGCGGCTGGCCCGCTTCCACCTTGTCGCCCAGGCCGACCAGATCGGTCAGACCCACCGCGAAGTCGATCGGATCGGCGGCACGGCGACGGCCACCACCAAGGCTGACCACGGCCAGACCCAGACCACGGCAATCCGTGCTGCTGGCATAGCCTGCGCTCAGGGCAGGTGCCGGCACCACGATAGGCGCGCGTTCCAGATGGCGATCGGGATTTTCCATCAGATCGGCCGGGCCACCGAGTGCCACCACCATGCGGGCAAAGCGCTCCGCTGCGCTGCCGTTATCGAGGCAGGCCTGCAGCTTGGCACGGGCCTCCGTTTCGTTGGCGGCCAGCTTACCGAGCACCAGCATTTCGGCGCACAGCGCCATGGTGACTTCATGCAGACGGGCCGGACGCGAACGGCCGCTCAGGTAGTCGAGCGCGCCGCGCACTTCGATGGCGTTGCCCGCATACGGTGCCAGCGATTCGTTCATATCGGTCAGGATGGCCGAGGTCATCATGCCGGCACCATTACCCACTTTGACGATGCTGTCGGCCAGTTCCACCGATTTTTCGTAGGTCGGCATGAAGGCGCCGCTGCCCACTTTCACGTCCATCGCCAGTGCATCCAGACCGGCCGAAAGTTTTTTCGACAGGATGGAGCCGGTAATCATGGCCACCGATTCCACCGTTGCCGTCACATCGCGCACGCCGTAGAAGATCTTGTCCGAAGGTGCCAGCGACGAGGTCTGGCCGATGATGGCCACGCCCACTTCTTTCACCACTTTGCGGAACAGCGCATTGTCCGGCACCGTCGTATAGCCGGGGATGGAATCGAATTTATCCAGCGTGCCACCGGTGTGGCCCAGACCGCGACCGGAAATCATCGGCACATAGCCGCCGCAAGCTGCCACCATAGGGCCCAGCAGCAGCGACACAACGTCGCCCACGCCGCCGGTCGAATGCTTGTCGACGACGGGGCCGTTCAGATCGAGCGAGCGCCAGTCCAGCACTTCGCCCGAATCACGCATGGCCAGCGTGAAGGCCACGCGTTCGTCCATCGTCATATCGTTGAAGAATACGGCCATCGCCAGTGCGGCGATCTGGCCTTCGGTCACGCGGTTGGAGGTAATCCCGCCTACAAAGAACTGGATCTCTGCGGCACTCAGTACACCGCCGTCACGCTTCTTGCGTATGATCTCTTGAGGTAAAAACATGGAACACTCCACTGGTATAAGGTATTGAAAGCACAAAGGCGGGTCCGCAGACCCGCCCTACTTTGCCGCTTTTATGCGGCGCTGGCAGTCCTTGGCGGCTTAAACGCCGTAAGGAATCCAGATATTTTTTACTTGCGTGGCGTGGGCCAGCACGGCACGGCCACCGGCTTGCGCCGTGCTGTACCAGTCGCGGCCTTTGGCGCCACCTACCCAGGTACGCTTGAGCGAACCAGCCGACAGGCGCTCCACTTCGGCGCAACCGGCGGCCGAACCATCGTGGCGCCACACGGCATCGATATCGCTGTGAGTCGCCAGCGTGCGCGCCAGCTCGTCCGCGCTGCCGGTGATGATGTTGACCACACCACCCGGCAGATCGGAAGTATCGAACACCTGATACAGATCGGTGGCCGACAGCGGATGGGCTTCCGACGGCACTACCACCACGCGGTTGCCCACGGCGATGGCTGGTGCTACCAGCGAGATGAAGCCCAGCAGCGGTGCTTCGTTCGGGCAGACGATGCCGATCACGCCGATCGGTTCATTGAGTGCCACGGTAATGCCGTGCATAGGCGGCTGGTGTGCCAGACCGTCGTATTTGTCGGCCCATGCAGCGTAGTAGAACAGACGCTCGATGGATGCCTGCACTTCTTTTTCGGCATTGCGGTCGCCCGTCATGGCGGCGATGCGGGCAGCGAATTCGTCGGCACGTGCCGCCAGATTTTCGGCGATGTAGTACAGCACTTGCGCGCGATTGTGGGCCGTGGCCTTGCTCCAGCCGCCAGCTTTGTGCGCGGCTTCGACAGCGTTGCGGATGTCCTTGCGGTTGCCTTCGCCCACTTCGGCGATGAAACTGCCATCCACGCCGTTGATGGCGCGGCTGTAGGCGCCGTCAGGGCGGGCCTGTTTGCCGCCGATGTACAGCTTGGCCGTACGGTCGATAGCGAAACCGCCGCCGGTCGCCAGCGTGGCCTTGGCTTTGGCCTTGCCTTGCTCCGGCTGTACCGGTGCGGCAGGACGGGCATCTTCGGCCAGTGCCGTCATGTATTCGTACATGCCTTCGCGGCCACCTTCGCGGCCATAGCCCGATTCGCGGTAGCCACCGAAGCCGCAAGCGGCGTCGAACTGGTTGGCAGTGTTAATCCACACCACGCCAGCCTTGATCTGCGGTGCCATGTCCAGCGCCAGCGAGATGTTCTCGGTCCACACGCAGGCAGCCAGACCATACACAGTGTTGTTGGCCAGTTGCACAGCTTCCGGCGGGGTGCGGAAGCTCATCGCCACCAGCACCGGGCCGAAGATTTCTGCCTGCGCTACCGCAGCGGACGTGGATGCGCCGGTAATCAGGGTAGGCGGATACCATGCGCCATTGGCAGGGATTTCGCACGCTGGCTGGTACACGGTGCAGCCTTCGGCGCGCGCCGACTCTACCAGACCGGCAATACGCTGCTGCTGGATAGGATCGACCAGTGCACCGATATCCATCGACTTGTCCAGCGGCGAACCGAGGGTCAGCTTGTCCATGCGGGCGCGCAGCTTGGCAAGGAATTTATCCTGCACGGATTCCTGCACCAGCAGGCGCGAACCGGCGCAGCATACCTGCCCCTGATTGAACCAGATCGAATCGACCAGACCTTCGACCGCAGCATCCAGATCGGCATCGTCGAACACGATGAATGGCGACTTGCCGCCCAGTTCCAGTGACAGCTTCTTGCCGCTACCGGCGCTGGCCTGACGGATCAGGCGACCGACTTCGGTCGAGCCGGTAAAGGCCAGCTTGTCGATGCCCGGATGGGTGACGATGGCTTCACCTACGCGGCCGTCGCCCGTAACGATGTTGACCACACCGGCCGGTACGCCAGCCTGTACGCAGATCTCGGCGAACAGCATGGCAGTCAGCGAAGTGAATTCGGCTGGTTTGAAAACGATGGTATTACCGGCTGCCATGGCAGGCGCGATTTTCCATGCCAGCATCAGCAGCGGGAAGTTCCACGGCACGATCTGGCCCACCACGCCCACGGCGCGGTAGTCGGCAAATTCTTCCGCCTGCAGCTGGGCCCAGCCGGCGTGGTGGTAGAAGTGACGCGCCACCAGCGGCAGATCGACATCGCGGGTTTCGCGGATGGTCTTGCCGTTGTCCAGCGTTTCCAGCACGGCGAACAGGCGCGCGTGCTTCTGCATCAGACGGGCCAGTGCGTACATGATCTTGGCGCGGCCATGACCGCCCAGTGCCTGCCAGCCCGGCTGCGCAGCGCGTGCTGCCGCCACGGCGCGATCGACGTCGCTGGCGGTGGCCTGCGTCAGGTCGGCCAGCTTGCTGGCGTCGGCCGGATTGATGGAGGCGAACAGCTCACCTGCTTCGCTCCATTGGTTATTGATGAACAGGCCGAAGCTACGGCCATGCTGGTCCAGCCATGCTTGCGCTTCTTTCGTGCTTTCGGGTGCAGGGCCGTATTCCATGGTGTTGAGGATCTCTTTAATTGATGGCATGACGTGTCCGATATTCTGTAGGCTAAGGTGCGCGCTGAATGCTTATGGCAGCGCGTGACGATGGGCGGCCGAGTAATTGCCGGTCACATAGTGCTCGAGCTGACGTTCGATGTCGGTCAGCAGGCTGGAAGCACCAATACGGAACAGGTGCGGCTGCAGCCACTCATTACCCAGTTCTTCTTTCATCAGCGTCAGGTATTGCAGCGCAGCCTTGGCCGTGCTCACGCCACCGGCTGGCTTGTAGCCGATCTTGAAGCCGGTCTGCTCGTGGTAGTCGCGGATCGCACGCACCATAGTCAGCGATACAGGAATGGTGGCGTTGACAGGTTCCTTGCCGGTCGAAGTCTTGATGAAATCGGCACCAGCCATCATGCACACCCACGACGCTTTCGCGACGTTTTCCAGCGTCACCAGTTCACCGGTCGCCAGAATGGCTTTCACGTGGGCTTCGCCGCAGGCTTTGCGGTAGGCCAGCATTTCGTCGTACAGCGCCTGCCAGTTCCCCGTCAGCACGTGCTGGCGGGTGATGACGATGTCGATCTCGGTAGCGCCAGCAGCGACCGACAGTTCGATCTCGCGCACCTTGGTTTCCATGCTGGTGAGGCCAGCCGGGAAACCGGTCGAAACGGCAGCAATCGGCAGACGGCCTTGCAGCACCTGCACGGCCGGTTTGATCATCTCGTGATACACGCATACGGCGCCAGTGGTCAGCGGGTAGTCCTGCAGGCCCATGGCTTCCACCAGATCGCTGCGCAGCGGGCGCATGGCCTTCATGCACAGGCGCTCCACACGGCCCGGCGTATCGTCGCCGGACAGCGTGGTCAGGTCGATCAGGCCGATGGCCTTGATCAGCCATGCTGCCTGATATTCCTTCTTCACCGTGCGGCGATTGGCCAGACTGGCAGCGCGACGGTCGGCTGCACTCTTGTTGATGTGGATGTGATTGATCCAGCCCAGATCGAGGGGGACCGCTTCGTTGCGCTTGAAGTCGGAGATGATGGTCATAACAGATTGCTTCCGTTGGAAAGTGGTTTGACGCCGAGGTGGTGGGCCAGAGTCTGGCCGATGTCGGAGAAGGTTTCGGAAATCGGCAGTGCCTGCGGCTTCACCTGCGGGCCGAAGAAGATCATCGGAATGTGCTCGCGGGTGTGGTCGGAACCGGGCCAGGTCGGGTCGCAGCCATGGTCGGCGGTCAGTACGACCAGATCGCCCTCCTTCAGACCAGCCATGAATTCCGGCAGACGCGCATCCATTTCGCGCAGCGCCTGCGCGTAGCCGTTCACGTCGCGGCGGTGACCGAAAGCCTGATCGAAATCGACGAAGTTCACAAAGGTCAGCGACTTGTCGCCGGCTTCCTGCTGTACTTTCAGCAGCGCGTCGAACAGCGCCATATTGTCCTTGCCCTTCACCACGCGCGAAACGCCCTGCGCTGCGAAGATGTCGCTGATCTTGCCCAGCGCGATGACTTCGCCACCATCGTTCTTGACGTGATCGAGCAGCGTCGGCGCCGGTGGCGCAACTGCGTAGTCGTGACGGTTGGTGGTGCGGGTGTAGTTGCCGTTGGCGCCCAGGAATGGACGGGCAATCACACGGCCGATGTTATACGGTTCGACCAGTTTGAAGGCGATCTCGCACAGTTCGTAGAGGCGCTCCAGACCGAACGATTCTTCGTGCGCCGCGATCTGCAGCACCGAGTCGGCCGAGGTGTAGATAATCGGTTTGCCGGAAGCGACGTGTTCATCACCATGCTTGTTGATGATTTCCGTGCCCGAAGCGTGGCAGTCGCCGAGGAAGCCCGGCACCTTGCCCAGTTCCTGCAGCTTTTCCGTCAGCGCAGCCGGGAAGGATGGTACCGTTTTGGGGAAATAGCCCCAGTCGAATTCCACCGGCACGCCGGCGATTTCCCAGTGACCGGACTGGGTATCCTTACCGGTCGAGCGTTCGCGCGACGCGCCATAGGCCGCCGTAAAGCCTTCGCGCTGGTCAAAGCCTGCCGCCCACTGGCCGCTGGCCAGTTGCGCTGCTGCTGCCAGCCCGAGTTTTTCCAGTGTGGGCAGGGCCAGCGGCTGGCCGCCAGCGGCGATGCGCTCGGCGATATGACCGAAGGTGTTGGCACCCGCGTCGTTGTATTTCGCTGCGTCTGGCGTAGCGCCCAGACCGAAGGAATCCAGCAGCAGAATAAATGCGCGTTTCATGTTTTCCAGCTCCTCAAATGCAAAGGGGCGGACTAGCCGCCCCTCGGGGTTGTTACGCCTGCTGCGTTTTGGCGACGTTGCTCAGGAAAGCCAGAATCACGTCGATCAGCGAGGTCGCTGCCACGGCAGCATATTTCAGCGTCTGTTCATGCGACAGCGGGAACGGCGACAGGCCTTCGGCCAGATTGGTAATCGCCGAAACGCCCACTACCTTCAGGCCGCAGTGACGGGCCGACACCACTTCCGGCACTACCGACATACCGACGACATCGGCGCCCAGCGTCTTGAAGGCGCGGATTTCGGCCGGAGTTTCGAAGTTAGGACCGGCGTAGGCGATGTACACGCCCTCGTGCAGCGTCACGCTCTTCTCTTTGGCCGAAGCGTGCAGCAGTGCGCGCAGGTCGGCATCGTAGGCATTGGCCATGCTGAAGAAGCGCGGACCGAAACGCTCGTCGTTCGGGCCCATCATCGGGGTGCCCGGCAGGAAGTTGATATGGTCGGTCAGCGCCACCAGCGAACCGGCGTCCACTTCGGTGCGCAGCGAACCGGCCGCATTGGTCACGAACAGCATTTCGCAGCCCAGCAGCTTGATGGTGCGCACGGCGCTGGTCATCACGCCCAGACCATAGCCTTCGTAGACGTGGCCGCGGCCCTTCATGCACACCACATCGACGCCCGCCAGCGTGCCGATCACCAGTTCACCGGCATGGCCGTGCACGGTGCTGATCGGGAAGCCCGGCAGTTCGTCGTAGCTGATGGTGACAGGATTGCTCATCTGTTCGGCCAACACACCCAGACCGGAGCCCAGAATCAGGGCAACACGTGGTTTGAAACCGGCAGGAAGACCAGCACTAATACGGGCACGAATAATGTCAGCAGCCTGGAATGGGGAATTGTTCGACATGAAGATCCTCTAATTTTAGGGAAGCCCGCGCGGGGCACAGCATGGGACTGAAGCCGACACTATGCATCATCGGCCATATGTATGGCAAATACCATTTTTCTTACACATTTATACGAATTACATATAAATCAGGAGTATTATGTGGATCAGTATTGACGCCAGCAAGCGGGATTGACGCTATATGAACAAATGTTTAAACTAGCAAACAATTGTTTAATCAGCCGGAATCCGCCGCTGCATTTCCGGCCCTACACTGCATCGCCATGTCCGACGCCTCTAAAAAAGACCAGTTATATCAGCTGATCCGCGCCAATCCCTTCATTTCGCAGCAGGATCTGGCGGTGGAATTGCGCCTGTCGCGTTCCGCCGTGGCTGGCCATATCGCCAGCCTGATCCGCGAACGCCGCCTGCTGGGGCGCGCCTATGTGCTGCCCGACAAGCGCCCTGTACTATGTATAGGCGCTGCCAATCTGGACCGCAAGCTGCGCAGCATCGCGCCACTGCAGCATGGCACCTCGAATCCGGCCACGGCGGAAGAAGTGCATGGCGGCGTGGCACGCAATATTTCGGAAAATCTGGCCCGCCTCAACCTGCCGGCCGCCCTGCTCACCGCCTTTGGCGATGATGCCGCCGGCCGCACCCTGCAGGATCAGGCCGAGCGCGCCGGTATCGATACGCGCGGCAGTCTGAAGCTGTCCGACACGGCCAGCGGCACTTACACCGCGATCCTCGACGAACGCGGTGAACTGGTACTGGCGCTGGCCGATATGGCCCTGTACGACCGCATCACCCCGGAATTCCTCACCAGCCGCCAGCCGCTGCGCGCTTCCGCCGCCATGACGGTGGTGGACCTCAACCTGCCGCACGCCAGCGTGGCCCTGCTGCTGGAAAGTGCGCGCGCCGACAATGTTCCGCTGATCGTCATCGCCGTCTCGCAGCCCAAGATGAGCCACCTGCCGGCCGATCTGCGCGGTCTGCGCCTGCTGATTCTCAACCGCGGCGAACTGGAAACCCGTGTGGGCCGCGCCCTGCCCACGGAAGCCGACGTGCGCGCCGCCTGCCAGAGCGTGCAGGCCGAAGGTGCGCAAGACCTGATCGTCACCTGCGGCAGCCATGGCGTGTACCACACGCGCGGCACGGAGCTGGTCTGGCTGCCGGCCCATCAGGTGGAAGTGGTGGATGTTACCGGCGCCGGCGATGCCTTTTCGGCGGCCGTGTGCTGGTCGCTGTATCAGGGCAGCCAGGATCTGACGCTGGCCTGCCGCCGCGGCCTGAAAGTGGCCGCCATGACGCTGGAGACGCAGGACACGGTATCGCCCATGCTGGCCGCGGACGTGCTGGACGAAATCCACGACTTCGATCTGTCGGCGGACTACCATCCGCCCCTCTTCCCAAATCAGTCTTAAACCGCAGTCTCAAACCGTAAGGAACACTCATGCAGCAGTTTCTGCTCTATTCGCCGGAAGTAGCCGCCGCCCGCGCCGCCGGCAAAGCCATCGTGGCACTGGAATCGACCATCATCTCGCACGGCATGCCCTACCCGCAGAACGTGCAGATGGCGCGCGAAGTGGAACAGATCATCCGCGCTGCCGGTGCAGTACCGGCCACCATCGCCATCATCGATGGCAAGATCTGCATCGGCCTCAATGACCAGCAACTGGAACTGCTGGGTACTTCGCCGGACGCCATGAAAGTCAGCCGGCGCGACCTGCCCTTCGTGCTGGCACAGCGCAAGCTGGGCGCCACCACCGTCGCCGCCACCATGATCTGCGCCGAACTGGCCGGCATCAGCGTGTTCGTCACGGGCGGCATAGGCGGCGTACACCGCGGCGCCGAAACCAGCTTCGACATCTCGGCCGACCTGCAGGAACTGGCCCACACTTCGGTCGCCGTGGTCTGCGCGGGTGTCAAATCCATCCTCGATATCGGCCTCACGCTGGAATATCTGGAAACCTACGGCGTGCCGGTGGTGAGCGTGGGCCAGCGCGGCTTCCCTGCCTTCTTCACGCGCGAGAGCGGCTTCAATGCCGACTTCCAGCTCGATACGCCAGCCGAACAGGCAGCCTTCATCCACACCAAATGGCAGCTGGGCCTGAAGGGCGGCGTGGTGGTCAGCAACCCGGTACCGGCGGCCGAAGCGATGCCAAAAGCGGAGATCGACGCCATCACGGAACAGGCTTTGCAGGAAGCCGACGCGCAAGGCATTACGGGCAAACAGGTCACACCTTTCCTGCTCAGCCGCATCAAGCAGCTGACCGATGGCCGCAGCCTCGCCACCAACATCGCACTGGTCAAGAACAATGCGCGCTGCGGCGCCGCACTGGCACTGGCCATGCACGCGCACCAGAACTGAAGCAGGCTCGCTCCCTATGTCGATCGATCTGAAACAACTCAAGTATTTCCTCGCCGTGGCAGAAGAAAAAAGCTTCAGCCGCGCCGCCGAACGGCTGCACATTTCGCAACCGCCTCTGAGCCAGCAGATCATGAAGCTGGAGAGCGAACTGGGAGTCAAGCTGTTTGCCCGCACCACCCGCACCTTCGAACTGACGGTTGCAGGCAAGGCGCTGATGCAGGAAGCCACCGACCTGCTGGCCAAGATGCGCATGACGGTCGATACCATACGTCAGATCGACCGGGGCGAAGTGGGCCGCCTGCGCGTGGGCATCGTCGGTTCCGCCATGTGGGGACCGATACCCAGCCTGCTGGAAGAATTCCAGACCAAGTATCCGCGCGTGACGTGGACCATCCACGAACTGGGCCCCACCCTGCAGTACGAAGCGCTGCGTGCCAAACAGGTAGACGTGGGCTTCTGGCGCGAGCCGCGCCTCGATGAAGAAGACCTGAAGCGCGACAATCTGCGTCAGGAACTGTGCTTCCGCGAAGATGTGTGCGTGGCCATCAACGAGCACCACCCGCTGGCCAAGGAAGAGGCGATCGAACTCAGTGACATCGCCGAAGAACCCATGCTGACGCTGGCGCTCGACAAGTCCTCCTTCCCGCGCTACCTGATCCAGTGCTGCGTCAAGGCCGGTTTCCAGCCGACGATTTTTCAGGAAGCCTCCGAGCCGCAGACCCTGCTGGCCATGGTGGGTGCAGGACTGGGCGTGGCGCTGATGCCGGAGACCACCAGCCGCATAGGCTGGCCCGGTGTGGTGTTCGTACCTATCCGCACCAATCCACCTTCGGCCAATCTGTATATCACCTACACCACACTGGACGATGCGCCCGTGGTGCGGGCTTTCCTCAACATCCTCAATCCACCGGCTGCCTGATTGCAGCGCGCCGCGCTCGCAAGGCGGGCACCGCGTGCCGGATTAGTGAGTCACGCCGCCCGCTTCGCGCATGTCGACGTCGTAGGCCAGCGTGGTGCGCACGGCAATGCGCAAGCCTTCTATCATATCGTCCAGCTTCATGCTGGCAGCACCGGGATGAGCCGCCGCCTGCTGCGGCAGATAGGGAATGTGAATAAAACCGGCGCGCATGGTGGTGCCCCACTCGTGCGCCTGATGCATCAGGCTATAGAACACGTGGTTACACACATAGGTGCCCGCAGTATGCGACACGGATGAAGGCAGCCCCGCTTCGCGGATCGCATGCACGATGGCCTTGATAGGCAGGGTAGCGAAGTAGGCGGCCGGACCATCGTTGACGACGGGCTGGTCCACAATCTGGCGCTTCTTGTTATCGGCTATCGGTGCATCGTCGATGTTGATGGCGATGCGCTCCACCGACATATCGACACGACCACCAGCCTGCCCCACGCCGATCACCACACTGGGCTGTAGCTCCTCGATGGCTTGATGCAGCATGCGCGCCGAACTACCGAACACGCAAGGCAGCTGGCGCGCATGCACGACGAAGTCGCCTTCACGCCAGCCCTGCAAAGCCCGCACGGCTTCCCACGAGGGATTGATCTTCTCCTGATTGAACGGCTCGAAGCCCGTCAACAATATTATTTTTTCCATCTTGCTCAACTCCGCGATATGCGGGGCGGCACTGACCTGCGCAGCACTCGCCCAATGCTGCGCTACTCTACTCTAATCTGGCCACGTTCAGAGATTCATTAAAAAATAAAGAAGTGCAATATTTGCAAGCAGTAGAGGCAGCGCCGTACCTATCTGGGCACGGATTACGGCATTCTTGTCGGGCAGCTCCAGCAACGCAGCCGGCACGATGTTGAAGTTGGCCGCCATCGGCGTCATCAGCGTGCCACAGTAGGCACTGAACATACCTATGGCCGCCATCACGGCCGGATTGGCGTGATACACGCCCACCAGCACAGGAATGCCGACGCCGCCCGCGATCACAGGGAAGGCCGCAAAGCCGTTCCCCATGATGATGGTGAACAGCGCCATACCTATGCAGTACACAGCCACGGCCACCAGCCGGATATCGAGGTTGATGTAGGAGGTCACTATGTGGGCAACCGCCTTGCCCATGCCGACTTCCGTGAACAGCAACCCGAGTACAGCCAGCATGTGGGGCAGCACCAGCGCCCAGCCCAGATGGTCCATCAGGCGGCGCGATTCGCGCAGTGCCTGCAGCGGCGTGGCGCGGGTCAGCCAGCAGGCTGTGGCTACCGCCAGCAGCGAACCGCAGCCCAGGCTGACCAGCGTGAGGTTTTTCGGATCGAGCAGCAGCGCGCCGCCTATCTGCACATCTTTCAGCAGCGTGGAGCCTATCATGGTGGTGACGGGTATCAGCAGCGCCGGTATCAGCAGGCGGTGACCCAGTCGCTGCGCACTATCCTTGCGTTGCTGCGCCGTGCGCTCGCTGTGGCGCCCCAGCGCCACACCGCCGAAACCGGCCAGCAGTGCCATCAGCACCATCATCAGGCCCGTCACGGCTGGTGGTATCTGCTCGCCAGCCAGATAGATGACTGCGTACAGTCCCCAGAACAGAGCACTGCTGTAACGCTTGGGATTGTCGCGGTCGAGCAGCGCCATCACGGCGGCCGACAACAGCAGCAGGCCGACGATGACTATGAACCAGTCCAGTTTGACGATCATGGCTGGCCCTCCCCGCGCTGCATGGCCCGGGCGATTTCCGCATCGAGCCGGTGCAGCCGCCACGAGTGAATCAGGAAGGCTGTCACTGCAGTCGGTATGCCCCACATGGCGATGTGCAGCGGATCGACTTCCAGCCCTTCGCCGCGCAGGATGGTCTGCATCAGGACAATGGCGCCGAAGGCGACGAACACGTCTTCGCCGAAGAACAGGCCGACATTATCGGTGGCTGCCGCCATGGCGCGGATGCGGTGCCGCAGTTCGTCCGTCAGCGCCGGATAGCGCACTTCGGCCGCGCCCTGCGCCATCGGCGCCACCAGCGGGCGCACCATATTCGGATGGCCACCGAGGCTGGTCAGGCCGAAGGCCGCGCTCAGCTCGCGGATCGCCAGATACACGATCAGCAGACGGCCCGTGGTGGCGGAGCGGATGCGCGCGATCGACGCCTGTGCATGCTCTTTCAGTCCGTAGCGCTCCAGCAGGCCGATGGCGGCCAGCGGCAGCAGCAATATCAGCGGCAGGTTGCGCGTCTTGACGAAGGCCTTACCCAGCGATTCCAGCAACTGGTGCACCGGCATGGCTGCGGCCAGCCCCGTGACCGCGCAGGCGGCGATCACCACCAGTACCGGATGGGCGCGCAAGGCAAAGCCCAGAATAATGACGGCCACGCCTATCAGTGGCCAGAGATTGACGACAGTTTGTTGCACGAACACTCCCCGAATAGAAAAAATCCCCGCCACCTTGCGGTGGACGGGGATCACTAGCATAAGCCAGATTGCGGCCGGTTTAAAGCCGCAGTGCAACAACGTGCTGCGTTTAGAAGTTGACCTTGAAGGTCGCGCCCACGGTGCGTGGTTCGTTCAGCATACCGGTCAGGTTGTCGAAGTCGATCGCGCCGATGATCACGCGTTTGTCGGTGATATTGCGGGCGAAAGCTGCCACTTCATACTTGCTCCATTTGTAGCCTACGCGTGCGCCACCTTCCACCAGCGTCTTGGCCTTATATTCAGGCGCTTCGTACAGGAAGAAGTTGTAGCTGCTGCGGTAGGTCCAGTCGGTGTAGGCATACAGCTCGCCATTGCCGATTTCGGTGCTGTACTTCAGAGTGAAGTTCAGCTGGGTCTTCGGAGCGCGTGGCAGCGGGTTGCCATCGATCTTGGAAGTGCCGGCGAACGGACCTGCTGCATTGGTCGGGGTGCAGCCATAAGGATTAGGCGCCGTGTTGCCCAGATTACCGCAGTACTGGACGAACAGGTTCTTATCCTTGATTTCGGTATCGTTGTAGCTGCCGCCCAGCGTGGCGCTGAAGCCGCTGCCCAGATTGGCCTGGAAGTCCACTTCCACACCCTGGCCGGTGACTTTGTCAGCGTTGATCAGCTGGTTCATATTGATACCGCCGCTACCTGCCGTCAGCTGCTTGTCTTTCACCGTGTACTGGAATACCGATGCGCTCAGACGGGCGCGTTTTTCAAACAGATCCTGCTTGATACCGGCTTCAAACGACAGGGCTTTCTCGGCACCGGCGAACGATGGCTTGTCGCCCAGGCCATTCAGACGTCCCTGCATGGAAGGAGCACGATAACCGGTAGCGACACGACCGAACAGATTGGTACTCTTATCCAGCTCATAGGTACCGCTCAGATCCCAGCTCAGATTATGCGAGGTATTGTCGATATTGAACGGGCCAGCGATCTTCGGTGGCTCTACGCGCATCGCCTTGAACTCTTTTTTGTCGCTGGTATAACGCACGCCGCCGCGCAGTTTGAACTGGTCGCTCACCGTGTAGTTCAGCGAGCCGAAAGCGGCCCACGATTTAGCGTCCTGGAACTGCTGGGCGTACTGCGGGTTCTGCGGATTACCCGGCGCAAAAGTATTGAAGCTGATCGAATCGATCTGGATGTTCTCGTTAAAGAAGAACAGACCACCGATCCATTGCAGCGGGCCTTTGTAGTTGGACTCGGCGCGCAGCTCTTGCGAGAACTGTTTGTGGTTAGGCAGCAGGTCGGCCGTTTCGACCGCAAACGGAATGAAACCCGGGCCATACGGTGGCGCGTAGGACGCACCGAAGCCGCCATCGACGTCGGCACGGCTGTTGAACTTCAGCGTTTCGTAGCCGGTGATCGAGTGCAGAGTAATGTCGTCCAGATTGTATTTCAGACGGATGTTGCCGCCTTTGGTGCTCAGGCGCTGGTAGTTGACGCCATCGCTAGGGTAGGAACCATAATCGAAACCGTCGACCAGATCATTGGTGCCCTTCTTGATGATATTGGCGCGGAACAGGGTGGCGCTGCCGTGGTAGGCACGCTCGTGGTAGTTGAACAGGGCACTGAAGTCCTTGCTCGGCTGTACCAGTGCCTGCAGACGGAAGGCGTTGTCGCCATAGCCTTCGAAATCTTTGGTGCCGGTGTTCGGATTCGGGTTGGTATTATGTACACGGTTGTCGCGATGCTGGGTGGTGCCCGAAAAGCGCAGTGCTACGGTATCGCTGACCGGAATATTGAACGCGCCTTCAGCCGTTTTGGCCGAGTAGTTACCGATGCCCAGGGTCAGATAGCCTTCCTGCTTGAACACTGGCTTGGCCGAATCGAACTTGATTACACCGGCTGGCGAGTTACGGCCGAACAGCGTGCCCTGCGGGCCGCGCAGTACTTCCACCTGATCGACGTCGAACACCGGGAAGCCTTTCAGCATGGCGTTTTCCTGCACGATGTCGTCCATCACCAGACCGACCGGCTGCGAAGCATTCAGGTCGAAGTCGGTATTACCCAGACCGCGGATATAGAAACGCGGGAAGGTACGGCCGTAGTCGGATTCCACGTTGACCGATGGCGAACGGCCGGCCAGGAAGCGGATATCGGCAGCACCCGAAGTCAGCACGTCGAGTTTGTCGCCTTTCAGGGTGGCGATCGACATCGGCACGTCTTTGATGTTTTCCGCACGGCGCTGGGCCGTCACGATCACGGTTTCCAGCTGGCCCTTGGTGGACGAGTCTGCGCTACTGCTTGCAGCCTGGTCGGCCGCGTCCGTGCCTTCGGCAGCGTAAGCGCCGTGCAGCGGGAAAGCACTCGCCACAGCCAGCGCGATCAGCGTACGGGCGGCGAAAACACTATTTTTTTTGTTCATCGGTTTGACTCCTTCAAGTGTGTGTACTGGCATAGATATGCGAGTTGCCAGCCACTCTAGCACGGAAAAAAATGTCATAAATCTACTTTCCCCCCCAAACAGATTCATATCAAAAAAATATAAATAACGAAGAAAAAACGAATTTGTCGTACATATCGCCCCTCATGCATAGTTATGGATGGCCATAAAATCAGGCAGTTAGCAGAGCAAGTAGATCGTTTCCATAGTGCCGGGATGCAGTTTGAAGCGCGCGGAAAAATTAGCCGAATGGCATGGATTTTGTCCAAACGGACAAAAAAGCAACGTTTTAAAAAATTATAATTCGGCGCTGATTGTTGCTGCGATGCGACAAAGGTAGCGACGCGCAGGCAATTGCAGGCAAGAAAGAACTGAAGATGGTGCAAACGGTGGCGCAGAAAAATTGTCGGACGTGCAATGAAGTCAGCCGACGATAAGCGCAAGAACGGCACTGTTACGGGGCAAACGACGAAAAATCGGCCATTTGCTGCGATAAACCGGCACCAAATTACATGTTTCGTCAAATAAAAATATACAATATCGATCTTCCAGGAGCCCATTCATGAAACTTTCACAACTCGGTTTGACCGTGGCCGCACTGTTCGTTGCTGCCAGCGCGTCCGCAGCAGATCCTAAGCTGGGCATCGTGTATGACGCCGGCGGCAAGTTCGATAAATCGTTCAACCAGTCCGCATTCGAAGGCGCTTCGCGCTTTACGAAGGAAACCAATATCAAATTCATCGAGGTACAAGCCTCCAGCGATACCCAGGCCGAACAGGTGCTGCGTGGTCTGGCCCGCAAAAACCTCGACCTGATCGCTTCCATCGGTTTTGCCCAGCAGGCAGCCGTGCAGAAGGTCGCCAAGGAATTCCCTAAAGTCCGCTTCGTACTGATCGACGGCGTGGCGCAAGGCGCCAATGTGGAATCCATCACCTTCAAGGAAGAAGAAGGTTCGTATCTGGTCGGCGTGGCAGCAGCCATGGCGTCCAAATCCAAGAAGATCGGCTTTGTCGGCGGCGTCGATATTCCGCTGATCCGCACTTTCGCCTGCGGCTATGCGCAGGGCGCCAAAGCCGTCAACGCCAAGGTCGATGTGACCTCGAACATGGTGGGCACCAGCGCCCAGGCCTGGAACGATCCGGGCAAAGGCGGCGAACTGGCCCGCTCGCAGTTTGACCGCGGTGTGGACGTGGTGTTTGCCGTGGCCGGCGGTTCCGGTCTGGGCACCCTGCAGACGGCCAAGGAAAAAGGCAAGCTGGCAATCGGCGTGGACTCCAACCAGAATGGCCTGTATCCGGGCACCATGCTGACCTCCATGGTCAAGCACGTGGACGTCGCCGTGTATGACGCCTTCATGCAGATGAAGAACGGCACGTGGAAAGCCGGCGTCAACGCCAAAGGCCTGAAAGAAGGCGGCGTGGACTGGGCGCTGGACGAAAACAACCGCAAGCTGATTACGCCGGAAATCGAAAAGCGCGTGCTGGGCGCACGCAAGGACATCATCGACGGCAAAGTCAAAGTGATCGATATCCGTTCGGGCGCATCCTGCCCGGTATAAACCTCGTCTGACATGAAGCGCGCCGCCGGAGAAGTTCTCCGTTCGGCGCGTTTTACCGTTTAGCGTTTTAGCTTTTTGTTTGAGCTCTGCTCTTTTATAACCCCCGAAAACCATCCTATGCAGCCAGCAGTAGAATTTCGCGGCATCTCCAAGCACTTCGGAGCGGTCAAAGCGAACACGGACGTCAGCTTCACCATCGCCAAGGGTTCCATCCATGGTCTGGTAGGCGAGAACGGCGCCGGCAAATCGACCCTGATGAGCATCCTGTACGGCTACTACCGTGCCGACAGTGGCGACATCCTGCTCGACGGGCAAGTGCGCCGCATCCACAACAGCCAGGAGGCCATCAGTCTGGGCATCGGCATGGTGCACCAGCACTTCATGCTGGTCGAGAACATGACGGTGCTCGACAACGTCATGCTGGGCACGGAAGGCGGCTTCCAGCTGAATAAGCACCGCGCCCGTGTGGAACAGGAACTGCGCGAGATCTGCCAGCGCTACCGGCTCGACGTTGATCCGCTGGCCACCATCCACGATCTGTCCGTGGGCGCGCAGCAGCGGGTAGAAATTCTCAAGCAGATCTACCGCAGCGCCAACATCCTGATTCTGGATGAACCGACGGCCGTGCTGACGGCGCAGGAAACCGCTTCGCTGTTCGAAATTCTGCGCCTGTTCAAGGAGCAGGGTAAGACCATCATCCTGATCACCCACAAGCTGCAGGAAATCCTCGACATTACCGACACCGTCACCGTGATGCGCGGCGGCCGCGTGATCGGCGCCGTGCCGACGGCCGGCACCACCAAAGAGGATCTGGCCAATATGATGGTCGGTCGTCCGATCGAGAACAATCTGCCGCGCAAACCGTACCAGCCCGGTGCGCCCGTGCTGCAGGTGCAGAACCTGCAACTGCTGGACGATCAGGGCGTGAAACTGCTGGCCGATATCGGCTTTACGCTGCGCGCCGGCGAGATCGTTGCCATCGCCGGCGTATCCGGCAATGGCCAGAGCGAACTGATGGAAATCCTGTCCGGCATGCGCCTGCCCACTTCGGGCCAGCTGGATTTCCTCGGTCAGGCCCTGCCCTACGCTGGCCGCAGCAATGCCGACGGCCTGCCACGCACCTTCCGCGACCTGGGCATCGCCCACGTACCGGAAGACCGCCTGCGCGACGGCGTAATCAAGGCCTTCTCGGTCATGCACAACACCATCTTCGGCTATCAGGACCAGCTCAAGAACCGCTGGGGCCTGCTCAACTTCAAGGCCATCGCCAGCCGCTGCGCCGAGCTGATGAAAAACTTCGACGTGCGCCCGAATAACCACGACCTGCGTATCGGCCTGCTCTCGGGCGGTAACCAGCAGAAGGTGGTGATTGCGCGCGAAGTGCTGGCCCAGCCCAGGCTGATGCTGGTCGGCCAGCCTACCCGCGGGGTCGACATCGGCACCATCGAAAGCATCCACACCCAGCTGCTCAAGCTGCGCGATGAAGGCGTGGCCATCCTGCTGGTGTCGGTGGAGCTGGAAGAAGTGCGTGCACTGGCGGACCGCATCCTCGTCATGTGCGGCGGCCGCATCACGGGCGAACTGAAAATTGAAGAATTCGATACCACCCGCATCGGTCTGCTGATGGGGGGCGAGCACAAATCATGAATAAAGACTTGCCACGCTGGGCCACTGCCTTCGTCATGCCCTTACTGAATCTGCTGTCGGCACTGCTGGTGACGGCACTGGTGATCCATATGCTGGGCGAAAGCCCGGTCGAATCGCTGCAGATCCTGATCAACAGCGCCGTGATCAATCCGGAAGGCCTGAGCTACACGCTGTTCTACGCTTCCACCTTCATCTTCACGGGTCTGGCCGTGTCGATCGCCATGCAGGCCGGCCTGTTCAACATCGGTGCCGAAGGCCAGATGTATATCGGCGGCCTCGGTCTGGCCTGGGCCATGCTGGCCTTCGACAGCACGCTGCCGGGCTGGATGCTGATACCGCTCGGTGTACTCGGTGCCGCCCTGTTCGGCGCACTGTGGTCCTTCCTGCCCGGCTATCTGCAGGCCAAGCGCGGCAGCCACGTGGTGGTCACCACCATCATGTTCAACTTCATCGCTTCCCAGCTGATGAACTTCCTGATCGTGAAGTACATGATACCGGTCGGCGAGCAGAATCCCGCCAGCCGCGCCTTTGAAGCCGCTGCGGAAATGCCGCGCCTGAACCAGTGGTTCCCCGTGCTGGGCGAAACCCCGCTCAACATCAGCTTCTTCCTCGCCATCTTCGCACTGGTGGTGTATGGCGTGGTGGTCAGCCGTTCGGCCTGGGGCTTCAAGCTGCGCGCCACTGGCCTGAATCCGCATGCGGCCCACTACGCCGGCATCCGCATCAGCAAAATGATCATCATCGTCATGCTGATTTCAGGCGCGCTGGCCGGCCTCGGTTCGGTCAACTCCATCATGGGTTCGACCCACTATCTGTCGCTCAACTTCGTTGGCGGTGCAGGCTTTATCGGCATCGCGATTGCGCTGATGGGCCGTCAGCATCCGGTCGGCATCTTCCTTTCGGCCGTGCTGTTTGGCGCGCTGACACAGGGGGGCTTCGACCTGTCGCTGGAAAAGCAGAACATCCCGCCCGAGATGGTGATACTGGTGCAGGGCCTGATCATTCTGTTCTGCGGTGCCATGGAAAACCTGTACGGTCCGGCCATCGCCAAAATGCTGAAACTGAAGAAGTGAGAACGATATGACTTTTGATGATCTCCATATCGGCAGTATCCTCGTCTCCACCGTGCGCAATGCGCCGGTGCTGATTTTTGCCGGCATGGCCGGCCTGTTTGCCGAACGTTCGGGCGTGATCGATATCGGCCTCGAAGGCAAGATACTGGCCAGCGCTTTTGTCAGCGCTGCGGTGGCCTTCCTGACCCAGAACCCGTGGTATGGCGTGGCTGCCGGCATGCTGGTATCGCTGCTGCTGGCCACCCTGCAAGGCTATGTAGCGATTACCCAGAAGGGCAACCAGCTGGTGGCCGGTATCGCGATCAACATCGCCATGAGCGGCCTGACCTTTGTAGTGGCCCAGTACCTGTTCCAGCAAGGCGGCCGTACGCCCGATCTGGGTCAGGCCCGCTTGTTCGACGTGGTACTGCCCGGCACTGCTGCGGTGGAAAACATTCCCTTCATCGGCTGGCTGTATGCCCACCTGATCGGCGGCCATTCCGTGCTGGTCTATCTGGCGTTTGCGCTGGTACCGCTGGTGCACTGGGTGGTGTATCACAGCCGCTTCGGTCTGCGCCTGCGCGCCTGCGGCGAGAACCCGCACGCAGCCGATGCTGCCGGTATCAACGTCGAGCGCCAGCGCTACATGGCCATGCTGATCGCCGGTGTACTGTGCTCGTTCTCGGGTGCCTACCTGTCGGTGGTGCAGAGCGGCTTCTTCCTGCGCGATATGTCGGCCGGTGCCGGCTATCTGGCACTGACGGCCATGGTGTTCGGTAACTGGCGTCCGCTACACACCTTCCTCGGCTGTCTGATGTTCGGGTTCTTCGGCGCCGTACAGATCCAGATCGAAGGCGTGGAGCTGCCTGTCATCGGCCGCATCCCCGGCTCGCTGATCCAGATGATTCCTTACGTCGTCACGGTGATCGTGCTGGCTGGTCTGATGGCCAAATCGGTGGCGCCTAAGGCACTGGGCACGCCCTTCGTCAAATCGCGCTAAGACCAGGCGCTTAACGCATCCTGCGGGGAGGCCGGCCTGGCTTCCCCCGCCAGCTTCCCTCCCCCGCCTCGGACCTAGCGCTGCTTACTGCGCACTGGCTTTCAGATAGGCCAGCAGATCGGCGATCTTCTGCTCGTCGCTAATACCCCAGAAACGCATGCGCGTGCCCGGTACCACGTGGTCCGGCGCACGGATGAAGGCCGCTAGCTGGGCCTCGCTCCAGACAATGCCCGACTTCTGCATGGCGTCCGAATAGTGATAGTCGCTGGTGCTGCCCGCTTTGCGGCCTATGATGCCGGTCAGCTGCGGGCCGAATCCGGCACGCGCACGCGGTCCCACCTGATGGCAGGACGCGCACAGCTTGAACACGGTCTGACCGGCTTGCGGGTTGCCCACTACCGGCGCTGCCAGCGCACTAGCGCTAACAGCGCAACTGACAGCAATAGCGACGGCAAGCCGGATGCCGCGCCCGATAACCAGCCCGACGCTGGACCGGACGGCAGCGCGCCCGCGCGGAAATGAAAGATTCGGATACATGGCAGAAACCTAGCGCAGAAATGAAAAACGGCGTGACAGCGCCACGCCGTTACCATCATTGTGCCAGAGCTGGCAACAGCCTGCCTGTCACGAACGGGCTAGAACTCTTCCCATTCGCTGTCGGCCGAAGCGGCTGGCCTGGCGGACGATTTGCCCGCTTTGCTGCTTGCGCTGCTGCCTGCAGCACTGGCTGCGCTACTGGACGCATTATTGGTCGCACTACCGGCCGCACTACCGGCTGAGGAGCCAGCAGCCGGCCTGGCTGCACTGCCAGCGGCTGGCACCCGCGCCGTCAGCTGGCGTGCAGCCGGTGCTTGCCCTGCACGAGGCAAGGCCGGCCGGTGCGTGGTCTGGCTTGCAGCGCTGCTGGAGCGCTGCAGCCGGAATACGCTGACGGCCTGCTCCAGATGGTGAGCCTGTTCCTGCAAGCTCTCCGCTGCGGCGGCAGCCTGCTCCACCAGTGCCGCATTCTGCTGCGTCACGCCATCCATTTGCACGATGGCCTGATTGACTTGTGCGATACCGTCGCTCTGTTCGACCGTCGCGACAGTGATCTCGCTCATGATTTGCGTCACGCGCCGCACGCTGCTCACCACCTCGTCCATGGTGCTGCCGGCTTCGTCCACCAGCCGGCTGCCGGCAGCGACCTTGTCCACCGAATCGTCGATCAGCTCCTTGATCTCCTTGGCCGCTGCGGCGCTACGCTGTGCCAGATTGCGCACCTCGGTAGCCACCACGGCAAAGCCGCGTCCTTGCTCGCCCGCCCGCGCCGCTTCCACCGCCGCATTCAGCGCCAGAATATTGGTCTGGAAAGCGATGCCGTCGATCACGCTGATGATGTCGACGATCTTGTTGGACGAAGCATTAATCGACGCCATGGTGGAAACCACCTGTGCTACCACCGAGCCGCTGCGCTGCGCCACTTCGGAAGCCGCTTCTGCCAGCTGATTGGCCTGACGGGCGTTTTCCGCGTTCTCTTTCACGGTACCCGTCAGCTCGTCGATCGAGGCAGCCGTCTGCTCCAGCGCACTGGCCTGATGCTCGGTGCGTGCCGACAGATCGGTATTGCCCTGCGAGATTTCGGAACTGCCGCGTGCCACATTTTCGGCACTGGCGCTGACCTGCACCAGCACATCATGGATCTTGCCGACGAACTGGTTGAAACCATTGCCGATCACGGCCAGTTCATCGTTGCCATGGACTTCCAGCTTGACGGCCAGATCGGCATCGCCGCTGGACAAGGCTGTCATGCGCTCACCCAGCGCGCGCAAGGGCGCCGTCAGGCGGAACACCACGGTAATCAGCACCAGTGCGGTAGCAATCGCGCACAGCAGGGAAACCCCCAGCGTGTACCACAGCAGCTCGCGCGCCGGTGCCAGTGCTACGCTCTTGGGGAAGACCAGCTGCACCGACCATGGTGCCGAATCCGCGTGGATAGTCAGCGGCTGCAGCAAGTGCACCATGCCGGCAGCATCCTCATACTCGTAGGTCTGGCCCTTGCGCACATGCTCGAGTGCTTCGGCCGGAATATCTTCTGCCTTCTTGCCCAGCCGCGCCGCATCGCCATGGCTGGCATACAGGCCGCCGTTCGAAATCAGGCTCAGTTGCGCGCCGTCGATCACCTTCAGTTCTTTCAGGATGGCCGTCAGGCGGGTCAGCATGAAGTCGGCACTGGCCACACCCTGGAATTTACCTTCGATGACGATGGGCGCCACCAGCGACGCCATCAGGGTCGGCTTGCCATCGACGGGATAGTTATACGGTTCGGTGAAAAATACCTTGCCGCTCTTCTTCGGTATGTCGTACCAGTCGTTGGCACCGGGCGCACTATCGAACACGATAGGCTCCACATGGGTGCCGCCGCCACTGGCGCGGGTCCAGTAAGGCATGTAGCGGCCCGTGGCATCGTACAGCGGCAGCTTGCCGGCAAACTCGGCATCCTTGCCATCGAGCGCATTCGGTTCCCATGTGACGGCCGCACCTATCAGATCCTCGGAACCGAGCAGCGTGGCTTTCACCATCTCGTTGATCTGGTCGCGTCCCAGTGCCTGATTGGCGCCACGGGTCTGGCGCATGGCACCGGACAGATTGATCACGGCCGACAGATTGCTGACGATGCGGCTCTGCAGCGCGCCGGCCACTTCGCGCGCCGAGGTCCGCGCCAGATTCATGGCCGCCGCTTCGGCACTGCTACTGCTGCGCACACCGATCACGGTAGCCGTAACGGCCAGACTCAGTACCACCAGCGCCGTCGCTGCCGCGCAGATTTTGCCGTTGAGTGAAAGGGAAAACAGCGAACGCCCCGAAGGGCCAGCCGAACTAGAAAATTCCATGCTCATGCGTCACCTGAAAGTCAGAAAGTACGGGTCAGCGCCAGCACCAGCGTGCCAGCGGCGGGATTGGAAACATCGATCTTGCCGGCCGAATTAGGAATCCCCAGCGTGTAGGCATCATAAGCATTGGTCTTGCCGTGAGCACGCGTGTAGGCACCGGACAGCGCCCAGCCGGGTGCCAGCTGGCGCGTTACGCCCACTTTGTAATCACGCCAGCTCCACATGCTGTTGTTGGCCACCCTGCCCTGGCCGTAGTGCAGGTTCAGCGTATAGCCGCCGCCCAGATCGGGGTTGGCGCCCAGATCGAGATAGCCCGTGCCGCGCGCATTGGTGATGCCGAAGAACTCCTTGCTCACCGTGTAGTTGTATTTGAGGTAGGCCAACTGATAGCTCAGGCCCAGCGCCAGTTCGGTGTAGTCATAGGTGGTGTGGCTGGCACGGTACTCGGCGCCCGGATATTTGTACACATACAGGCCGGCGCTGTAGCCCAGCTCGCCCACGCTGCCGTTGTAATTGCCGTAGATATCCCATTCCAGCGTGCCGTCTTCGATATAGCGGTTACTCACCGTGGACAGCCAGGTGCCGGCCGAGAAGCCGCTAGGATCGGCATAATCGAAACCGCCCTGCAGCGCCGGCTTGCCCCAGGTCTGGCGGAAGCCGCGCGAAATGTATTGCGAGGTCAGTGTGAGGTTGGCAGTGAGCGGCACGGCTGCCGCAACTGGCGGACTGGCCTCGGCGCTGGTCTGGGCCTGCACGGCGGCTGGCAGCAGCAGAGCACTGGAACTGAGCAAAGCTAAACGGACGAGTAACTTCATACGGCACCACCCCCGGAAGAGAAAATATTGACTTACATAAACATCTCTAGGATACGCAGGCGGGAGTTTTGAAGTCAACGCTAGCGACAACAATCCTGCCTATCCGTTGCTTCAACGTTGCACGCTTTCAAATTGATATACACGCTGAGCGCCGCCATGGCACACTAGAGAGTATTCAATTCAGGGAGTGCTGGTGCTGTATGTTGCGTACACTGGGAATCAGAGGCGTTGTGGCGATGCTACTGGCCATGTCGGCCAACTACTGTCTGGCCCTGACCCAGCTCACTTATCCGCTCACCAGCGAAGGGGTCGATAGCCGCTACGACTACGACTGGGCCGTGCTGCGTACGGCCATGGAAAAGACCCGGCCCGCCTATGGCTCCTACCGCCTGCATCAGTCCGACGTAGCCATGTCGCCCCAGCGGGTGCTACAGGAAGCCGGGGCGCCACAGGGGCGCATCAATGTCTTCGTGCGTGCCACCTCGCCCGAACTCGAGCAGCGTTTCCTCCCCATCCGTCTGCCGGTGGATCGCGGCCTGCTGGGCTACCGCCTGCTACTGATCCGTGCCGACGATCAGGCCCGCTTCGCCCGAGTACGCACGCTGGACGACTTGCGCCACCTGCGCGCAGGGCTGGGCAAAGGCTGGGCCGATGTGAACATCTTCGAGGCGGCCGGGGTGGAAGTGGTGGAAGGCAGCAATTACGAAGGTCTGTTCGGCATGCTGGAAGCCCAGCGCTTCGATTTCTATTCGCGCTCGGCCGATGAAGCGCTGCGCGAATTCGACGAACGCCGCGCCAGCCATCCGGCACTCACCATCGAATCAACCCTGCTGCTGCACTATCCGCTGCCGCGCTACTTCTTCGTACGGCGCGACGCCGAAGGAAAAAGACTGGCGCGCCGCATCGCCGCCGGCATGGAAATCATGCTCAAAGATGGCAGCCTGGAGACCCTGTTCCAGCAGCACAAAGGCCGGCTGATAAAGAAAACGGCGCTGTTCAAGCGCCGTCTGATCAAACTGCCGAATCCCGATCTGTCACCGCAAACGCCGCTGGCCCGTAGCGAATGGTGGATCAATCCGCTCACCGGCCAGTGACGCTGCCCACTGTGCTCAGGGCCAGATCGCTTTGAGCACGGCCGCCAGCTGGTAGCCGCCCTGTATCAGCTGGGCTTTGGCCAGAGTGGAACTCGGCACAGGATAATTATCCGGCACCGTCAGCGCCCACACGGCATAGCTCTCGCCGCTCTTGCTGGTCTGGCGCGTCAGCGCGCCGGCCGTCACACCATCATGCGCCTGCCTGGACACGGCCAGCGACTGATCGGCCCATGCGTACGGCCACTGCACCGGATCGCCACTCTGGCTGGCGACCTGCGGCTGCGCTGCAATCACCTTCTGGGCAAACTGCTGCGGTGTACGCACGCCCGTGCGGCGGAAAACATAATTGACCACCGTGGTATCCCAGTAGGAGTGGAATGGCCGTGTGGTCTGCGGCGCGCGCGCTGGCTGGCCGCTGGCCACAGCCGGCTTGTCGTCGGCGGGACCGGCTTCGATCAGCTGGGCACTGAGTGCGCTCAGCTTCACATCGTCCAGCAGCAGATTGTTGCCGCCACGGGCATCGAACAGGTTGACGGCATCGACCTGTGCCGCCGTCTGCGGCACCACAAAGGTACCGCGCTGATCGACATAGGCTGCGCCCACATGCAGTGGCTGGGTAATGTCGCCGGCCAGATGGGTCAGGATCAGCAGGGCCTGACGTGGTGTGAAGCGGTGCGGATTGCTGGCCGCATCATCTTTGCCTTGCAGGACCTGTATGCACTGCTTGAGCGTCTGCACGATATCGTTATCGGCACTGCCTATATCGTGGTCGTGATAATGAGCGTACTGGAACGGCAGATCCGTGTAGTGGTATTCGCTATGTTTGGGATTGGCCGCCACATAGCTCTGCATCTCCTCGGTCTGCGGGCCGCAATAGCTGCCCTTGACGCAGTCCGCCCAGGTGGCGATCTTCTCCAGCGACTCACCGGGCAGCAGCAGCGCTTTGACGCGCTGTTCGGCCGCACTGCCCTGCAGCAGCTGGTCGGCAATCGCGCCGACGGCACGGTGGCCATCATTGCCCCATGCGTGGGCGTTAAAACTGGCAAACACGCCGCACAGCGCGGCGCTCACAACTAATTTATTCATTCGGACTACCTTTGGCCGGTTTCGGATATTGACGGTTGATGTCGAGTGGCTGGCTATACGCGGAGCTCCAGATCTGCTCCTGCAGGGCGGCCAGGCGCTGCGCCATTTTCTCGTTGCGCAGCACCACTTCCAGATTGCGCGACAGGTCGAAATAGCCGCCACTCCAGTTGCTCGTGCCTACCCAGGCGATCTGATTATCGATCACCATGGTCTTGCTGTGGATTACGCGGGCAAACGGGATGAAGCCGCTGCTGGCCGCAGGCAGTGTGGCCACGCGGATTTCCACGTTAGGCAGAATCGCCAGGCTTTTCAGGTACACCTGCGGCAGTGCTTCCAGATTCCAGTTCGATACCAGCAGCTTGATCTTCACACCGCGGTTGGCCGCCGCGCGCACGGCATTATCGATCACGGCGTAGTATGGCCGCGTACCTTTGGGGCCATAGCTGAGCGGCGCGTAATCGAGCAGCTGCACCCGCACTTCAGTCTTGGCCTGTGCCAGCAAGGCCGGCAGCGCTGCTTCGCTATCGTCCACCCCGGCCGGATTGTAGGCCTGCGGGCTGGCCACCAGCATGGCGTCGCGCTGCAGATTGAGCGGCTGGCGCGCCACGTTCAGCGCTGGCACCACCATGCCCTGCGCCGTCAGCGCCTGCGCACGCCAGTCCTGATTGAAGATGGCCTGCACCTGCGCCACCAGCTTGGGTTCGCTGATGCGCAAGCCCGTTTCGTGGATATGCTCGAACGAGCGCCAGTCGAAATTCTGGCTGCCCACATAGGCCACTGCACCATCGACTACCAGATACTTGGCGTGGATGATGCCGTTGCCGGTCAGCTTGTTGAAGTCGATTACGCGCAGTTCCAGATTCGGTATGGCTTTCAGCTGGTCTATGGTGCTTTGCTCGGACAGGCCGACGCCTTTCTGGTCCAGCAGGAAGCGGATCTTGACGCCGCGCTGGCCCGCTGCGGCCAGCCGCTCCACCACTTTGCTGAACACGCTGCCGGGCTTGTTGACGGCATAGAACTGGCCGATCAGGATTTCCTGTTTGGCGTGGTCGAACAGCTCGCTCCAGACCGTGGCCGGATCGCGCAGATCGCTATTCGTCAGCGTGGTCTCGACGGGGGCAGTCTGCACCAGCTCGAAACCGGGGATGGTGAATTCGGCATGGGCGGGGCTGGCCAGTGCCAGCAGTGCCGGTAGTACAACGGCGGGTAAAACACGACGCATAAGGTCACTCCTAGAAATTATTGCAGGCGCTTGATGCGGCCCAGCGGTTCGCTGCGGCCGGCCGGCTTACCGGCCTGTTCCCGCTTGACCAGATAATCAGTCAGTGCATCGATATCGCGTATGCCTGTTTCGGCACGGTTGCGGCCCAGCGGGAATACGGAAAAGCCTTCCCCGCCTTCGGCCAGAAAATTCGTTACGATGATGCGGTAGGTGGTGTCGTTCTCGATCGGCACGCCATGCAGCATCACGCTATCGGGCACGATCTTGCTGCCGATGGCGGCGCGCGGGTTCCAGCTATAGCTGAAACCTTCCGACACCTGCATCAGGCCACGGGTGATGTCACGCCCGCCCAGCCACTGCTGCTCCAGCAGCTCGCGGATCTGGCTGCCGCGCAGATTCATCGCCACCACGGTGTTCCCGAACGGCAGCACATACAGCGCCTGTCCCGCTGTGACGCGGTTGCCGCTGGTGGTTTCCAGATCCTGCCGCATGGCGCCATTGTTCATGAAGGCGATCTGCCCGCCGTAAGGACGGCCGGCCGCGAGTATCGCATCGGCCACCAGATCGCCGAGCGCCGATTCGCCGTCATCATGTTTTTCGCGCAGCACGCTGGGCACGGCCAGCCTCGCCACAGAACGGGCCAGCGCACTGGCGCTGCGCTGGCGCACCTGCGCCAGATAGGCATCCATCTTCGGATCGCTAGGCCAGCGCCCTGCCGTCATCACTTCCTGGCTGGCGCGCAGCTCGCGCACGCTCTGGCTGGCCAGATCGACTTTCATGGTAATGCGCGACAGTACATGGCCGCCCATGTCCGATTGCGTCACCAGCCGGTCATCCACCTTGCACAGATAGCCGCGGTGCGAGTGGCCCGTGACCACCAGCCGGATGGCCGGATCAAGTTTTTTGACCACATCGACCACAGGCCCCGTCAGGTGGCTGCAGTCCTGCTGGTCGAATTTGTCGGTGGTGCGGCCACCCTGATGAATCAGCACCACGAACACGCCCACGCCCTGCTTGCGCAGTTCCGGCAGCTGGCGGTTGATGGCTTCTGCTTCGTCGATGAATTCCAGCCCGGCGATACCCGAGGCCAGCAGCTTTTCCGGCGCATCGCGCAGCACCGTGCCGATGAACGCCACTTTGACGCCGCGCGCCTGCTCGATCTTATAGGCCGGCAGCAGCGGCTTGCGCGTCACCATATCGATTACATTGGCGGCCAGATACTGGAACCTGGCGCCTTCATAGGTGGCGCTGAACTGGCAGGCCTTTTCCGGCCGTGGCGAAGCGCAGCCGCCCTTCTGCTGGCGCAGCAGTTCGATCCGGCCAGCATCGAATTCGTGATTACCCACCGAGCTGACTTTCAAGCCCAGCAGATTCATGGCACCGATAGTCGGCTCATCGGCCCACATCGACGATATCGCCGGGCTGCCGCCTATCAGGTCGCCGGCGCCCACCAGCAGCAGCTCCGGATCTTCCTTGCGCCATGCCTGCAGGGCCGCGCCCAGGGTATCGATGCCGCCGGCCGTGACGGTGCGCGGCCCCATCCCGTAAGCACTGTCGATGACATATTTACTGGCCTCGATATTGCCGTGGAAATCGTTAATCGTTACCAGCTGCAGCTCCACTTCTTTAGCAGCAATGGTCGGTTGGCGCCAGGGCAGCGCACAGCCAGCCAACATGGCGATCAGCGCGGTCCCGATCAGGGCGGAAGACGTTTTTTTCATAAGACTGCTAGCTTACCGTAAGCAAGGTACAACGGGGGACGGAGAAACATATGTGATACAAACGCGGCGGCGGCCAGATCAGCCCTACTGCAGGCCTCATGCCATTAACGGCAGCCGGATAAAAAAACGGACCCGAAGGTCCGTTTTTTTGTAGTACGACTTTAAGCAGGCGTTGCTTACAGATCGATCGACAGAGTGACCGATGCGAAGCGTGGCGCGCCCAGGTAGTACTTCTGGGTATCCACGCTGGTAACGCCCGGCAGAGCCACGGTGTTCTTCACCGTAGTCGACGATGCATTGCGGTACTGCTTGTCGGTGATGTTGCTCAGGTTGAAGGTCAGCTTAGGACGCTTGAACATGCCGAAGTTAGCGAAGGTGTAGCCGCCATCGATACCGAAGGTGGTGTAGCCTGGGGTCTGCTCATCATTCATCATCGACGATTGCTGAACACCGGTCGCACGGGCTTTCAGACGGGCCCAGAAGGCGCCATCCTGATACTCAACCGACAGGCCAGCTTTGCGACGTGGGGTATTGATCATTTCCTTGCCAGCGGTAGGCAGGAATACATTGCTACCCAGCTGCATATTGTCCTGGATCTTGCTGTTGTTGAAGCCCAGCGAAGCGTAGAACGACCAGCCGTTGATCGGCATGTTGCCCAGTTCGAATTCCAGACCATTGTTCTTCACGCGGCCTACGTTGTTGTAGGTGCTGACCTGGGTGACAGGATCGAAAGCGGTTGCCTGACGATCTTTGAAGTCCACCCAGAAAGCGGTCACGGTGGCGATGAACTTGTTGTCCTGGTGACGATAGCCAATATCGGTATTCCACGACGATTCTTCTTTCACTTCACCCACGAAGGTCGCCACATTGTTCACCACTTTGATGTTACCGGCATTTGCGAAAGCAAAGTTAGGTGGTGCTTTGACGTTTTTCGCCATCGAAGCGAAGAACTGGTCATCATTGGTCAGACGGTAACGGGCACCCAGTTGTGGCAGCACGTCGTTGTACTTCTTGGTCAGAGCGTATGGCTTGAAGCTATTGTTCTCGTCGCCGAAGTTGGTGAAGTCACGTTTGACTTGCGGGTTACGCACGCCCACGTTAATTTTCAGCTTATCTTCCATGAAGCTCATAGTGTCTTGCAGGAAGAACTGATAAGCAGTCGAAATGGTCAGCTGATCACGGCTCTGAGCGGCCTTGCCGTCAGGACGCAGGATCTTGCCGATCTGCAGGTAGTCGTCAGCGCGTTCGCCGTCATTGCTCACAGCCAGCATCGGGCCGGTTTGCTCGTGACGGGCACGTTCGTACCAGAAGCCACCCAGAATTTCATGGTTATCCACGGTCCACAGCAGCGACGAAGTCACGCCTGGACGGTAGGTTTTGGTTACACTGGCGTTCGACACCAGTACGGTATCGAGCGTATCGCCGTCGCCGTTCAGATCGACAGCGCCATCACGCAAGCCGGTGGTCGAATTGTAGAAGCCTTTTTCGGCCTGAGCACGTTGTCCCGTACCACCGTTACCAAAGCCGTACCACAGGTATGGCAGTACTTTCAGATCCAGGTTCTCGGTCAGACGGAACTTGGCAGTAGCCGAAGCGATCGCGTTCTTGAAGGGATTCATACCCAGTTTGTAATAACCGGGCGACTGCAGGGTTTCAGTTTGCGCAGTACCCTTTACCGGGGTCAGGTGACCCTTGAAGGTATCAGCCAAATCGTAGTAGTAACCGTACTTGTTGATTTCGGCCAGACTCTGGCTATTGATGTTGTTGTTCAGCGCTTCGTTGTACAGCACGGTTGCGTGTACGTAGTTGAAGCGATCCCAGTCGTAGTTCAGGCCAGCGTCGATGTGGTCGCGCTTGGCGCCGCCTTTACCTTTCCATTTGTCGGCTTCAGCGTGCGAGAACGAGATAAAGGCTTTGGTACGATTGTCCGACAGCAGGCCGGTATCGTAACGAGCGAAGGTTTTCCGCATGCTCAGCTGACCGACAGTCTGCATCAGGCGGACGCGCTGTTTGTCTTCCGGGTTGCAGGTGGTGATACCGAAGTTACCGCCGGTAGCGCCCACTTGTGGCGAGTCGGCATCGGTCGAACCCTGGGTCACGAACTCGGAGCAGGTGTTTTCCTGGTCCACGTATTCCTGTGGGTAGATAGCGAAGTTACCCGAGTCATTCACTGGCACGCCATTGATGGTGGCGCCGATCTGGTCGGAGTTGAAGCCACGCAGGGTCAGGCCGCCGCCGAACAGGCCAGTTGCATCCTGATTGAAGCTGTTCACTGCTGGCAGCATTTCCAGAGCTTCATACGCATTGCCGGTTGGACGCTGTTTTTCCAGTTCTTCAGCAGTAATCGTGCTGCGCGCTTTCGGTGCATCCTCGGTCACCATCAGGCCCATGCCGAGCTTCTTGCCGGTGATGATCACTTCAGCAGGTTTTGCTGGAGCTGCGTCAGTCTGTGCGTAAGCTGCCGAAGCGCTCAGGCACATTACTTGGCAGGCCAGAGCAACGAGGCTCAGGCGCAGCTTAGGATTGTGTTTAACAGAGGATTGCATTGAGGGAACTCCCAGTTATGTGAAAAAAATTATTGTGTTCTACGATGCTATCGAACCAGAACGGCTTGTGACCGCGGCTCCTGCATGGCACAAGGTGCCCATGACATCACAAAATTGTAACCAGTAAATATTTCATCAACATGACAGCACTACCGTTGATAAACTGTCACGTTTTACGCTTGCTTCTACCATCCTCGAAACAGACAACACTGCGCCCGAATGAGGCATCTCTGGCAACTATGCATGAGCCAAAAATGTGTGACAAATACGATTTACTTTAGGGATTTATATGAAAGCGATATAAATAAAGGCGGAAAGTACCGGCCTTTTCATCGCTGGGCGGCACAGCCTCATTAAGAGGCAAATTATAGTTGACCAGCCCATCCTTGAAAGGAATTCACACACACTTTGCACCATGTTGGTGCAAAGTGCGGAATTCTGTCGCACCACCACCACATTCCTGACGGCAACTGCCGAGAACGTGTAACTCCGCCCGAGGCTGGTCGAGCGGAAAATAAGTGCGCGATTTTAGAGTACGCGTCGCGGCAACGCAACATTTCTTGCCGCGACGGTCATTTGACTCAGCGCGGCTTGATCTGCGCTGCTGCCGCGATGGCGGCTTCGAACTGGCTGAATTTGACCCGCATATCTTTCAGCAATTGCTGCTTATCCGCGTCTTTCAGGAAGCTGTAGCGGATGCTGTCGAGCGAAAGTTTCTTGATTTCCGCGTAATCCGGCTTGTAGCGGGCTGCGTATAACACATACTCGCCCGACAGATTATTGCGCGACACGCCGGCGTCGTCCGTGGCCAGCACGAAGGGCACGCCGTATTTGCGGTACAGCGTCACGGGATGGGCCTCGCCCTGCACGCCCAGAATGAACTGGTTGCTGCTCAGATTGACTTCGACGGCGATGTCCTTGTCATGCATTTTTTTCATGACAGCCAGCGCATCCGTTTCATGGGCGATGTCCATGCCGTGGCCGATACGGCTGGCGCCAGCGATATCGAGGGCATCGCGGATGTGGAAGCTCAGCTCTTCCGGCTGCACCATGCCCAGCGCCAGTTCGCCTGCATGCAACGCCAGTTTCACATCGGGATAGCGGGCTTTGAGGAACTGGTACATACGCATGTGCAGCTTGTAGTCGCGCATGGAGACATAGGTGCTCTCCTGCCCGACGATGTTGGCGCCGACGATTTTCGGATGCGAACGGGCCAGCTTGAAGCTCGAGACGATCTGCGAAAAGACCTGCGATGGCGACAGGAAGCGCAGCGCGAATGGCTGGTAGCGCATGGTGAAACTGGCATCGTCGATACCGGCGCTGCTGGCATCCAGATTGGCCCTGTAGCCGTTGATCCACTGCTGGAAGGGCTGGTTGTCCTCCAGCCGCGCTGCCAGCGCGGCCATATCCGCTTCCGTCACTGCGCCCGCCTGGGCCAGCTGATCGAACGTGGCGTCCTGCGCCAGCGGCGCGATCTCGAAGATGGTTTCGATGTAGCGCAGGTTTTCCTGCACGGCGCGCTGCTTGAGGCGCTGCAGGCCATCGGCCGTATTGGTCGACGAGACGGGGCCGAAATAGGCAAAGGTATCGAAGAACTGGCGGTCCGGCGGCGACTGGATCGCGCTGTGATTGTAGAAGTCCTTGTCGGACCAGCGCTGCAGCAGCTGCGCCAGCACCGTGTTGTTCTGCATGACGTCGACACCGGACAGACAGTTGCGCTCGGCCAGCGGCTTGGCACGTTCGGCCGCCACTTCCGCTGCCACGGTGTTGATCATGTAATTCTGCTTGTTGACGCAATAGCCCTGCTTGTCCACCCATTCCAGATACTGCTCGGCGTAGATAGCGCCCGAATAGTGGTGGTGCAAGTCGCCGCCCTTGGGCAGCATGGTCATGAACATCGTCAGCTCGGCCAGCTTGGGTTCACCGCCGGACAGCAGCGCGGCGAAGTGACGCCTGGTGACTTCCTCGTTGCTCGGCGCTGCGGCCTGCGCTTGCGGCACGGCGCACAGCAGGGTTACTGCGGCCTGCACGGCCAGTGCGGCGGTCTTCAGGCTGACGATATTTTTTTGCATGAGTTTTCCCGTGTTGAATGGATGACTAGCGAAATCTGTCTGAAGTGCGCTAACGCGATGCCCTGCCCTGCGCAAACCAGCGGGGCTAGCGCGCTGCCCGCTGATACACCGGCTGGCCCGCTGCATAGGTGGCGGCTACGGCGCGGTCATCGCCCAGCAGTGCCAGCGCAAACAGCAGCTCTTCCAGACTGGCACCGCTTTCCTGCCATGCACGGTTGCGGCGCGCCAGCAATGGCGTGGCAGCCGGATCGAGCACGATGAAATCGGCTTCGGCACCGGCAGCAAAATTGCCGATCACGCCTTCCAGCTGCATGCTGCGCGCGGCGCCCAGCGTGGCCAGATAGAACATGCGCAAGGCTGGCAGATAACTGCCCTTCAGTCGCGCTACTTTATAGGCTTCATTCATCGTTTGCAACATCGAGAACGAGCTGCCGCCGCCCACATCGCTGGCCAGCGATAGCGCCATGCCGGCCCGGTCGGCCGCGGCAAAATCGAACAGGCCACTGCCGAGGAACAGGTTGGAAGTGGGGCAGATGGCTGCTGCCGCACCGCTGGCCGCCATGCGGGCGCGGTCGGTTTCATCGAGCCAGATGCAATGGCCGTACATGGAACGGGGGCGCAGCAGGCCGACGCTGTCGTACACGTCGATATAGCTGCGCGCCTGCGGGAATAGCTCGTGCACCCATGCGCATTCGGCCTTGTTTTCCGATACGTGGGTCTGGATAAAGGTATCGGGATAGGCACGTGCCAGCTCGCCCGCCAGATGCAGCTGGGCGTCGGTCGAAGTGGGCGCAAAGCGCGGCGTAATCGCATACAGGGCGCGGCCGCGCTTGTGCCAGCGCTGGATCAGCGCCTCTGTATCACGTGCGCCGCCTTCGGCCGTATCGCGCAAAAACTCGGGACAGTTACGGTCCATCAGCACCTTGCCTGCCACCATGCGCAGGCCACGCTGCTCGCTGGCGCTGAAGAAGGCATCGACCGACTGCGGGTGTACGGTGCAGTACACCATGGCGGTGGTGGTGCCGCAGCGTAGCAGTTCGTCGAGGAAGAACTCGGCCACCTGTCCTGCGTGGGCCGGATCTTCGAACTGGCGCTCAGTCGGGAAAGTGTAGGTTTCCAGCCATGGCAACAGGCCATCGGCGGGCGAGGCAATCATATCGGTCTGCGGATAATGCACGTGGGTGTCGATAAAACCGGGCATCAGCAGCTTGCCGCGATAGTCGTGCACGGGCGTGCCGATGGGCAGCGTGGCATGCAGGCTGGCGTAGTCGCCAGCAGCCTGCACCTTACCGTCGGCCACGATCAGCAGGCCGTCCGCATGGTAGACATGGGCGTCGCTGCTGAAGGCCGGATCGGCGAGAAAGTGCAGCAAGCTGCCTCGGTAGGCTTGCAGATTTGGGGGCATAACGGAGTCCTGATTAGTAATGAATTCTAGCGCGAGTGGGCCAGTGCCGCGTACTGTGCTTCCCACACCATCAGCAACTGGGCGCAGACGGAAGTGGCAATCACGGCGGGCAGCTTGCTGCGGATGCCGGGCAGGCCGATGGGGCAGACCATGGCGGCGATGCGCTCTGCGGGCAGGCCACGCGCCGCCATGCGCCGCTCGAACTGTACGCGCTTGGTCTGCGAGCCGATCAGACCAAACCAGCCCACATCGGCGCGCGCCACGATGGCTTCGCTCAAACGCTGGTCCAGCGCATGGCTGTGGGTCAGCACCAGAAAACTGGCACCGGCAGGGGCGCCGGCAACCAGCGCTTCCGGCACATCGGTCGCTTCGATGCGCACGTTGGCGGGCAGCTCGGCCGGGAACATGTCTTCGCGCTCGTCTATCCAGCTGACGGTACACGGCAGTTCGCCCAGCAGGCGCACGATGGCAGCGCCCACATGGCCGGCGCCGAACAGTAAAAGATGGGCGCGCGGCGTCAGCACGGCATCGGCCAGCCAGCGGCGTCCCCCATCATCGCGCAGCACTTGCGTGTTGCGCGCGTAATCAAAGGCAGGCAACAGGGTGCGCACATCGCCTGCCCCGTTCAGCAAATGGCCATCGGCATCCAGCAGCATGCTGGCGGCTGCACCATCGAGTGCGCTGAGGCGCCAGTAGTCGCTGCGCTGATCCTGCTTGAGCAGGGCCAGCGTCTGTATCAGTCCGGCATCCACCAGCTCGAAAGCCAGATACACCACACCGCCGCAGCACTGGCCCAGCGTGGGGCCCAGTGCATAGCGCTGCAGTTGCGGCACAGCTGCAGATCCTGGCGCTGCCGCATCGCGCAGCATGCCGCGCGCCACTTCCAGCGCACACAGTTCCAGATGGCCGCCGCCTATGGTATCGGCCTGCGCATCAGCCGTCACCAGCATATGTGCACCGGCCTCGCGCGGGACCGAGCCCTCGGCGATGGCGACCGTGACCAGAACTGCCGGTCCGGCAAGTGCAGCGTTCAGCCATGGATTCATTGCAGTCCTCAGGCAGCCATTTGCACTGCAGAGATAGCACGCAGGATTTCTTCGCTGGTGGCGGGCGCATTCAGCGGCGGCTGCACGCGATGGCCGCCTACGCTGGAAATCGCATCGCGGATGGCGAAGAACACGGAGAACGGCAGCAGCAGCGGCGGCTCTCCCACCGCTTTGGAACGGTGGATGCTGTCTTCGACGTTCCGGTTCTGGAACAGCTCCACCCGGAAATCCTGCGGGCAGTCGGAAATGCCCGGTATCTTGTAGGTCGAAGGCGCGTGGGTCATCAGCTTGCCCGCCGCATTCCACCATAACTGCTCCGTGGTCAGCCAGCCCATACCCTGTATGAACGCGCCTTCCACCTGCCCTTTGTCGATGGCGGGATTGAGCGAATTGCCGGCGTCGTACAGCGCATCGGCGCGCAGCAGCTTCCATTCACCGGTCAGGGTATCCACCACCACTTCCGACACCGCAGCACCATAGGCATAGTAGGAGAACGGATGGCCGCTCATGGTCTTGGCATCCCAGTGCAGGCCCGGCGTGGCATAGAAACCGTCCGACCATAGCTGCACCCGCGCCAGATAGGCCTTCTGCACCAGTTCCGCAAACGCTAGGCGGTGGCCGTTCACCAGCACGGCATTATCGAAGAACTGCACGGGCAGGCCATCCTCGTCGCCATACAGCTTGATGGCGAAGGCAGTCAGCCGTTCGCGGATCTGGCGTGCTGCATCCTGCGCGGCCTTGCCGTTCAGGTCTGCGCCTGTCGAGGCGGCCGTGGCCGAGGTATTGGCCACCTTGCTGGTATCGGTCGCAGTAATGCGCACATGCTCGAGATCCAGCCCCAGTTCATGCGCTACCACCTGCATCACCTTGGTGTTGATGCCCTGCCCCATTTCCGTACCGCCGTGATTGACCAGCACGGAACCATCCACATACACGTGCACCAGCGCGCCGGCCTGATTGAGGTGGGTAACATTGAAGGCAATGCCGAATTTCAGCGGCGTCAGCGCCAGCCCTTTTTTCAGCACGGGGCTGGTGCGGTTGTATGCCTCGATGGCGCTGCGGCGCGCGCGGTATTCGCTGCTCTGTTCCAGTTCTGCCGTCAGCGCGTCGATCACGTTATCGACGATCTCCTGACCGTAAGGCGTGACATTGCGCTCGGTCTTGCCGTAGAAATTCAGGCGGCGGATATCGAGCGCATCGCGCCCCAGCTGACGGGCAATCTCGTCGATCACGTATTCGATGGCTATCGCCCCTTGCGGGCCACCGAAACCACGGAAGGCCGTATTCGACTGGGTATTGGTCTTGCCGCAGGCCGCGCGTATGTCCACATCCGACAGATAGTAGGCATTGTCGAAGTGGCAGACAGCGCGCGTTGCAACGGGGCCGGACAGATCGGCCGAGAAGCCGGCACGCAGCGTCATGTCCACGCGGGCTGCCAGTATGCGGCCTTCCGCATCAAAGCCCACTTCGTACTCGTAATAGAAGCAGTGGCGCTTGCCCGTCACCAGCATATCGTCGTCGCGATCGGCGCGCAGCTTGACGGGACGGCGCAGCCTGGACGCTGCAATGGCCGCAGAGGCAGCCCACAGCGCAGACTGGGATTCCTTGCCGCCGAAGCCGCCGCCCATGCGGCGGCATTCCACCTGTACCTTGTGCGCATGGATGCCCAGCGCATGGGCTACCACGTGCTGCATTTCACTCGGGTGCTGGGTCGAGCACTGCACCAGCATGGCCTGATCTTCCTTCGGCGTGGCGTAAGCGATCTGACCTTCCAGATAGAACTGCTCCTGCCCACCGACGAACAGCTGGCCGCGCACCACGTTGGGCGCGCTGTCGAATGCGGCCTTGAAATCACCACGCTGTAACTGCATGGGCGGTAGCACGTACTGCTGCGCCGCCTTGGCTTGCTGCGGCGTGAAGATGGCCGGCAGTTCCTCGTAGTCGATGCGGGCCAGTCGGGCCGCGCGGCGCGCGTTGTCATGGCTATCGGCTACCACGATGAATATCGGCTGGCCGACGTACAACACTTCGCCGGTGCTCAGGATAGGGTCGTCATGGATGATGGGGCCGCAGTCATTGGTACCCGTAATATCGCTGGCCGTGTAGACCGCCACCACGCCGCTTGCCGCCAGCACGGGTGCCAGATCCATGGCCGTGATACGGGCGTGTGCCTTGGACGACAGGCCCAGCGCCGCATGCAGCGTACCATGCAGTTCGGGGATATCGTCCGTGTAGGTGGCCTGCCCCAGCACATGCAGGGTGGCCGATTCATGCTTGCTGCCTATGCCGACTGCTTTCCAGTCCTGCGCTGCCAGCAGCTTGGGGGCTACGTTCTGATTCATGGCTTCTCCTTGCAGCCGCCGCAGGCAAACGGGTTGACGTCCTGTGCGGCTAGCGGTGCATAGCCGCGCGTCTCGAACCAGTAGCGGCGCAGCAGATTCTGCGCCGTCTGCATGCGGTAACTACTGGAAGCGCGCATATCGGACAGCGGCTGGAAATCCTGCGCCAGTTTATCCATCGCCACCTGCAGATTCGCTTCATTCCAGCGCAGGCCCAGTAGCGCGGCTTCCGCCTGCGCGGCACGGCGCGGCGTGGCAGCCATGCCGCCAAAGGCGATACGCGCATCCCTGATCACATCGCCATCGAAGCGGAAGGCAAAGGCGGCGCAGACGGCCGAGATATCCTGATCGAAGCGCTTGGCCAGCTTGTAGGTACGGAACTGCACATCTGGCCGTGGCAGCGGTACGCGTACGGCCGCAACGAATTCGTCGGCGTGCATATCCTTCTTCTGATAGTCGAGATAGAAGGCTTCCAGCGCCAGCACGCGCTCCCCTTGCGGACCACGCAGCAGCACTTCGCTACCCAGCGCTATCATCCACGGCATCGAGTCGCCGATAGGCGAGCCGTTAGCCACATTGCCGCCCAGCGTACCCGCATTACGGATGGGCAGCGAAGCAAAGCGCTGCCACAGTTCGCCCAGCTGGGCTGGATAGTGGCGGCACAGCGCTGCGTAGGCATCATTGAGTTTGACACCGGCACCGATGTGCAGCATGCCGTCCGCCTCGTGCACGCTTTGCAGCGCCGTTACGTGGCCAAGATAGATGATGTCGCCCAGTTCGCGCATCTGCTTGGTCACCCATAGACCGATATCGGTGCAACCGGCCAGCAGCGTGGCAGCCGGATGGGCTGCCCGCAGCGCCACCAGTTCGTCCAGCGTGCGCGGCGCATGGAAAGTCTGGCCCTGCGCGCTGTAATGGCTGCCGCCGTCGCGCTGCATGGCCTGCAGCTGCGCCGTCAATGCGGCACGGTCGAATCCCACTTTCGGTAGTTCCGTCATGCGCCGGGCCGCATCGATGATGGGCCGGTAACCCGTGCAGCGGCACAGATTACCGGACAGGCAGTCGTCGATCTCGTGGCGCTGGGCCGGCTGGCCCTCCTTGTCCAGATACATGCCCCACAGGGACATGACGAAACCGGGCGTGCAGAAGCCGCATTGCGATCCGTGACATTCCACCAGCGCCTGCTGCACCGGATGCAGCGCGCCATCTGGCTGCTGCAGGTCTTCCACCGTGAACAGGGCTTTGCCATCGAGCGTAGGGGCAAACTGTATGCAGGAATTCACGGCCTTCATTTCCAGTTCACCGGCTGCATTCAGGCTGCCCACCACGACCGTGCAAGCGCCGCAATCGCCCTCGGCACAGCCTTCCTTGGTGCCGGTGCAGTGCAGGTCTTCACGCAGATGCTGCAGCACCGTGCGGGTAGGCTTGAGGCCTGAAACTTCGCGGACTTCGCCACGGTAGAAATAACGGATGGTGTCGGACATCAGGGCCTCACACGGAATAAGGATGCGTGGTATGCCAGTGTTCGGCAATATCGATACGGCGCGTGACCCAGACATGGTCATGCTGCTGCACATAATCGAGGAAGCGCGCCAGTGCGGCAGCACGTGCAGGCCGGCCCACCAGACGGCAGTGCAAGCCTATGGACAGCATCTTGGGCTGGTTCAGGCCGGCCGGATCGCCTTCCTGGTACAGCACGTCGAAGGCGTCTTTCAGATAATCGAAGAACTGCGTGCCCGAGTTGAAGCCCTGCGCTGCCGCGAAGCGCATATCGTTGGTATCTAGCGTATACGGCACGATCAGCTGCGGCGCCACGGCGGCCAGACCGTTAGCGTCGGTGTAAGCCACCTGCTGCCAGAACGGCAGATCGTCGCCGTAATTGTCGGCGTCGTAGCGGAAGCCGCCATGCTCGACCACCAGCTTGCGCGTCTGCGGCGAATCGCGCCCCGTGTACCAGCCCAGCGGTGCGCTGCCGGTCAGCTCGCGCATGATCTCCACCGCTTCTTTCATGTGGGCGCGCTCGGTGGCTTCGTCCATATTCTGGTAGCTGATCCAGCGCAGACCATGACAGGCAATCTCGTGGCCCAGTTCGCGGAACGCCGCGACGGCCTCGGGGTGACGCTTGAGCGCCATGGCTACGCCGAAGATGGTCAGCGGCAGCTTGCGCTCCTCGAACATGCGCAACAGACGCCACAGACCGGCGCGCGAGCCATACTCATAGAGGGACTCCATGCTCATGTGACGGTTGCTGAACGAAGCCGCGCCGATAATCTCGGACAGGAAGGTTTCGGAGCCGGCATCGCCGTGCAGCACATTATTCTCGCCGCCCTCTTCGTAGTTGAGCACGAACTGCAGCGCCACGCGGGCGCCATTGGGCCATTTTGCATGGGGTGGTTTCGGGCCGTAGCCTATCAGGTCACGCGGATAGTGGTCGTAAGTATTCATGTCGCAGGGGCGGCCAGTCTATGAGTTATATATCTGCAATCATATATGGCTAGCGGCCGTCCAGTATATGATTTACATAATAGACACTCATCACCTACCAATATAGGACAAGCCATGGGCAAACTCAGTACCCACGTTCTCGATATCAGCATCGGCAAGCCGGGCGCCGGTGTGCAGGTCAGCCTGTATGCCGTCACGCCGCAGGGGCGCGAACTGCGCGCGCAGGCCGTCACCAATGCCGATGGCCGCTGCGATGCGCCGCTACTGGAAGGCGAGCGCATGCAGGCCGGCAAATACGAACTGGTGTTTGCGGCCGGCGCCTATTTCGCGGCACGGGGCGTGGAACTGCCCGAGCCCCGTTTTATCGACGAAGTCACGCTGGCCTTCGGTATTGCCAGTCCCGAACAGAACTACCATGTGCCGCTGGTCGTGTCGCCGTGGGCCTATTCCACCTATCGCGGTAGCTGAAACGCTGCGCAGGCGCTAACATAGGCGTCCATGACCTCAAACGATACGGCGCTGATCGCCTCATTGCTCCAGCAAGCACTGGCCCACCACCAGCAGGGCCAGCTGGGCGCCGCGCAAGCTTTTTACCGGCAGGTGCTGGCTTTGCAGCCGCAACAGTTCGACGCCCTGCACCTGCTGGGCGTGATCGCCCGCCAGCAGGGCGATGCCGCGCAGGCTATCGACCTGATCACGCAAGCCCTCCAGCTCGACAGCCAGCAGGCCAAAGCCCATTGCAATCTGGGTGTGGCGCTGATGGATCAGGGCCGCGCGGCCGAAGCGCTGGCCAGCTACGACAGGGCACTGGCCCTGCAGCCCGATTACGCCATGGCATGGAGCAACCGCGGCAACGCCCTGCACCGCCTCGGCCAGCAGGAAGCTGCGCTGGACAGTTACCAGCAAGCCCTGCGCTATCAGCCCCGCTATGCAGAAGCGCACAGCAACCGCGCCGTCGTGCTGCAGGAAATGGGCCGCTATCTCGATGCACTGGGGGCCGCCGAAGCTGCGCTCGATCTGAACGACCGCCATGCCGACGCCTGGCTGGCACGCGGCCATGCCCTGCACTGTCTGCGCTGGCTGCCGGAAGCAGTGGAGAGCTTTGACCGCGCCCTGCACCTGCGCCCGGACTGGGCCGAAGCCTATGCGGCACAGGGTGCCGCCCTGCACCGGCTGGGCGAGCTGGCGCCAGCGCTGGACAGCTATGAACGGGCACTGGCGCTGCAACCGCGTCATCCCCAATGGCATACGGCACGTGGCAACACCCTGCGCGCCATGCAGCGCCACGATGAGGCGGCACAGGCCTACCGCACGGCGCTGGAATGTGGCGAACAGGCCGAAACCGTGGCCTATGCGCTGGCTTCCGTCGGCGCAGGCGAGGCACCGGCCAGCCTGCCGGCCGAATACGTGCGCAATCTGTTCGACCAGTATGCCAACCATTTTGACGAGCATCTGCTCAAGGTGCTCGACTACCAGACGCCGGCCCATCTGGCCCGCCTGCTGCAGCAGCACCCGCCGTCCACGCCAGCGCCGCGCGACATTCTCGATCTCGGCTGCGGCACCGGTTTATGCGCGCCGGCCCTGCGCCCGCTGGCGCGCAAGCTGTGCGGCGTCGACCTGTCGCCGCAGATGCTGGAAAAAGCCGCCCAGCGCCAGCTCTACGATGAACTGCACTGTGCCGATCTGCTGGCCTATCTGGCCGATCAGTCCGACGCATGGGACCTTGCCGTTGCCGCCGACGTATTCGTCTACATCGGCGACCTGAGCGCCGTATTCCATGCCATCGCCCGCGCCTTGCGCAGTGGCGGCCAGTTCTGCTTCTCGGTCGAAGCGGCCAGCAGCGGCGACTACACGCTGCAAGCGTCCAATCGCTACGCCCACAGCCACGCCTATCTGCAGCGCCTGGCCAGCGCCAGCGGTCTGCAAGTGCTGGCCTGCGAAGCACTCACGGCCCGCGAGGAAAACGGCGCACCGATCCAGGCGCTGGCCCTGTTGCTGCAGAAGGCTTGACACTGCAGGCCAGCAGCAGTGTGCTGCAAACTGGTGCGCCAGCTCAGTCCAAGGGCGAAAGTTGCATGGAAGGGCAGCTTGCCTTAGAATCAAAAGTTCTGTGGCCGGATTTTGCTGGCCATGCCGCCTGTGCCAGCGCGACTCCGGCTGACCAGTTTCCCATGCAGTTTTCTTGACGGTGACCCTTGGATACCGTGCCGTTTTGGGCAGAATGTCTTGCCCTCGCACTCCTGATACTTTGTTCGGCCTTCTTCGCCATGGCCGAAACCGCCCTGATGGCGGCCAACCGCTACCGCTTGCGCCACATGGCCAAACGGGGCAGCCGCCGTGCCATCACCACGCTATGGCTGCTGGACCGCACCGATAAGCTGCTGTCGCTGGTGCTGATCGCCAACACCCTGATCAATGCCATGGCCACGGCGCTGGTCACGGCCATCGCCATCGAAACCTTCGGCCATGACGACAACGTCATCACCATTTCCACCGGCGTGGTGGCCTTCCTGCTGATCGTGTTCGCGGAAATCAGCCCGAAAGTGATAGGTGCTACCTACCCCGAGCGCATCGCCCTGCCTACCAGCATGCTGCTGAAGCCGCTGATGGGGCTGGCCAAACCGGTGATCTGGTTCGTCAACCTGTTCGTCAATCTGGTGCTCAAGCTCTTCCGCATCAAGGCCGGCGCCCATGCCCACGAGGCCCGCCTGTCGCCGGAAGAACTGCGCTCCATCGTGCTCGAGGGCGGCAACTTCATGCCGCAGAAGCACAAAAGCATCCTGCTCAATCTGTTCGATCTGGAGACCATCTCGGTCGAAGATGTAATGACGCCGCGCGCCCAGATCGAAGCGCTGAATCTGGAACTGAGCGTGGAAGAAATCAAGCGTGAGCTGACCACCTGCTACCACAACAAGCTGCCCGTGTACGAAGGCGAAATCAACCGCATCGTCGGCATTCTGCACGTGCGCAAGGCCGTGGCCCTGCTCAATCAGGACGACGAGCTGACAGTGGACGACTTCCGCAAGCTGCTTAGCGCACCGTATTTCATCCCGCAGGATACGGGCGTGTTCACCCAGCTCCAGTATTTCCAGGAAAACCGCGAACGTCTGGGCATCATCGTCGACGAATACGGCGAGGTGCAGGGTCTGGTTACGCTCGACGATATCATCGAGGAAATGATAGGCGAGTTCACCACCTCCATGCCCGGCGCGGCACGGGCCGACAGCTTCGGCTGGTCGGAACAGGGTGTATGCCTGCTGGAAGGTGCCACCGCGCTACGCGATATCAACAAGCGGCTGGGCCTGAACTTCCCGCTGGACGGACCCAAGACCCTGAACGGCTTGCTGCTGGAAGTGCTGCAGGAAATCCCCGACGCCCCCATCAGCCTGAAACTGGAGCCCTGCATCGTCGAAGTGGTCCAGGCCCACGATCAGGCCATCAAAGTGGTCAAGCTGATACGCCTGCCACAAAAACGGGCACACTGAAGCACTCAGACTTGCGCCAAACGCAACGTTGCAGAGTAAAATCGGTCATCTGCGGCGAAAAACGCCGCCTTACGGCTTTACAAATATAGTTCCTGAGAGCATCATTTCAGGATACAGCCACCCCTCTTGGCCGCCTGTACGGGCTAAGCTTTCCGACTGATTGACTATGGCAGCAGTTCTTCCCACTACCGCGCCCGGCGCCCCCATGCCGGGGCTGGCAAGGGCCCTGATGCAGGCCGGACGGCTCTCTGCCGTGCAGGCCGAGCTGCTGCAAAAAAAGGCCATGACAGAAAAGCAGGCCTTCATCGACGTGCTGCTGGCCAGCCAGGCGATCGATGCCAGCAGTCTGGCCCAGTTCTGTTCCGAAACCTTTGCCTATCCCCTCATGGATGTGCATGCGCTGAATATCGAAGCGCTGCCCGCCAAGATTATCGATAGCCGGCTGATGCAGGCCCAGCGCGTGATTGCGCTGGCCAAGCGGGGCAACCGCATGTCGGTAGCGATTTCCGACCCGACCAATACGCAGGCGCTGGACCAGATCAAATTCCAGACCGAGACCACGGTAGAACCCGTCATCGTTGCCCACGATGCCCTGCTGCAGCTGCTGGCACGCCTGAACAAGGACAACGAGCAGGCGCTGAGCGATCTGGCCGGCGAAGATGCCGACATCGAATTCGCCGAGGAAGAGGAAGTCATCTCGGCCAATGCGGCTACCGATCCCAACGCCAACGATGTGGAAGATGCGCCCGTGGTGCGCTTCCTCAACAAGATGCTGATGGATGCCGTGCACATGGGCGCATCCGACTTGCACTTCGAGCCTTTCGAGAAGTTCTACCGGGTGCGCTTCCGCGTAGACGGCGTGCTGATCGAACATGCCCAGCCGCCCATCTCCATCAAGGAAAAGCTGGTTTCGCGCATCAAGGTGCTGGCCAAGCTCGATATCTCGGAAAAGCGCGTGCCGCAGGATGGCCGCATGCGCCTGATCGTCTCGCCCACCAAGACCATCGATTTGCGCGTCTCCACCCTGCCCACCCTGTTCGGCGAAAAGACCGTGATGCGGATTCTCGATGCCACCCAGGCGCAGATGGGCATCGATGCGCTGGGCTACGACCCGGACCAGAAGGAATTGCTGCTCGACGCTATCCAGCGCCCTTACGGCATGGTGCTGGTGACGGGCCCTACCGGCTCGGGCAAGACGGTGTCGCTGTACACCTGCCTGAACGTGATCAACAAGCCGGGCATCAATATCTCGACGGCAGAAGACCCGGCCGAGATCAATCTGCCGGGCGTGAATCAGGTTAACGTCAACGAAAAAGCCGGGCTGACTTTCCCCGTTGCGCTGAAATCCTTCCTGCGTCAGGATCCCGACATCATCATGGTGGGCGAGATCCGCGATCTGGAAACGGCCGATATCGCCGTCAAGGCGGCGCAGACGGGCCATATGGTGTTCTCCACCCTGCACACCAACGATGCGCCGTCCACCCTGACCCGCTTGATGAATATGGGCGTGGCGCCATTCAACATCGCTTCCTCGGTGATCCTGATTACGGCCCAGCGGCTGGCGCGCCGGCTATGCAGCTGCAAGCAACCGGTCGATATTTCGCCCGATCTGCTGCGCAAGGCCGGCTTCCGCGACGACGATCTGGACGGCACCTGGAAGCCTTACGGCCCGGTCGGCTGCGAGCGCTGCAACGGCGGCGGCTACAAAGGCCGGGTGGGCATCTACCAGATCATGCCGATCACGCCCGCCATCGAGGCGCTGATTCTGGCCCATGGCAATGCCATGCAGATCGCCGCCCAGTCGGAACAGGAAGGCGTGAAATCGCTGCGTCAGTCCGGTCTGCTCAAAGTGAAGAGCGGGCTGACCAGTCTTGAAGAAGTGCTCGGCTGCACCAACGAATAGGATCCCCGTCATGGCGACATCGAGCAACGCTGGCCATCAGGTCAAGGAAGCAATCTTCGCGTGGGAAGGCCGCGACAAGAGCGGCAAGGCCGTGCGCGGCGAAATGCGCGCCGGCGGCGAAGCCGTGGTCAATGTGACGCTGCGCCGTCAGGGCATCATGGTCACCAAGGTCAAGAAGAAGGCCTACCGCAGCGGCAAGAAAATCACCGACAAGGACATCACCCTGTTCACGCGCCAGCTGGCCACCATGATGAAGGCCGGCGTGCCGCTGCTGCAATCGTTCGACATCGTCGGCAAAGGCCATGCCAATCCGTCCGTCTCCAAGCTGGTGATGGATTTGCGCGCCGATATCGAAACAGGCACCAGCCTGAATCAGGCTTTCCGTAAATTCCCCCTGTATTTCGACCCGCTGTTCTGCAACCTGGTGGGGGCGGGCGAACAGGCCGGCATACTGGAAGACCTGCTGACACGGCTGGCCATCTACAAGGAAAAGACCGTGGCCATGAAGGCCAAGATCAAATCGGCGCTGATGTATCCGATTTCGATTCTGGCCGTGGCCTTCATCGTCACCGCCGTGATCATGATCTGGGTGGTGCCGGCCTTCAAGGAAGTGTTCAAGAGCTTCGGCGCCAACCTGCCCGCGCCTACGCTGTTCGTGATGGCCATGTCGGAATTCGTGGTGGCGTGGTGGTATGTGATCTTCGGCGGCACCTTTGCCGCCATCTACTTCTTCTTCCGCGCGTGGCAGCGTTCGCTGCAGATGCAGCGCTTCATGGACCGGCTGCTGCTGCGCCTGCCCGTATTCGGCGCAGTGATACGCAAAGCCACCATCGCGCGCTGGACCCGCACGCTGGCCACCATGTTCGCTGCCGGCGTGCCGCTGGTGGAATCGCTCGATTCGGTGGGCGGCGCGTCCGGCAATGCCGTGTATTCCGATGCCACCCGCAAGATCCAGAGCGAAGTCAGCACCGGTACCAGCCTGACCGTGGCCATGCAGAATGCCGAAGTATTCCCGAATATGGTGACGCAGATGGTGGCCATAGGCGAGGAATCGGGCTCGCTCGATGCCATGCTGGGCAAGGTGGCCGACTTCTACGAAGATGAAGTGGACGAAGCCGTGGCTGCCCTGTCCAGTCTGATGGAACCGGCCATCATGGTCATCCTCGGCGTGCTGATCGGCGGTCTGGTCGTGGCCATGTACCTGCCCATCTTCAAACTGGGCTCGGTGGTGTAACGCACGGCGCAGTGTTTCCGGCGGGCTTAACTATAATTCGCATCTCCTACTCAACAAACTATTTCCAGCCCTGATACATGACTGAATCGTCCCTCTTGTTTGCGCCTGCCGGCATGCTGTCCATCAGCCTCGTGGCCGGTCTGTTCGGGCTGCTGTTCGGCAGCTTCCTCAATGTGGTGATCCACCGCCTGCCGAAAATGATGCAGCGCGAATCCGATAACTATGTGGCTTCGGAAAGCGGCCAGCCCCTACCCCACACGGAGCGCTACAACCTGATGCTGCCACGCTCGGCCTGCCCCCAGTGCGGCCACCAGATCACGGCGCTGGAAAATATCCCCGTGCTCAGCTACCTGTTCCTGCGCGGCCGCTGCAGCCAGTGCAAGACGCCTATCTCGGCGCGCTATCCGCTGATCGAACTGCTGACGGGCCTGCTCTCGGCCGGCGTGATCTGGCGCTTAGGCAGCGGCTGGACGGGCCTGTCCTGTCTGGTGTTCCTGTATGCCCTGATCGCCCTCACCTTCATCGATCTGGATACCCAGCTGCTGCCCGACGACATCACCCTGCCGCTGCTGTGGCTGGGGTTGCTGCTCAACCTTAACCAGCTATTCGTGCCCCTGCACGAAGCCGTGATCGGCGCCGCTGCCGGCTATCTGGCGCTGTGGGCCATCTACTGGCTGTTCAAGCTGGCGACAGGCAAGGAAGGCATGGGTTATGGTGACTTCAAGCTGCTGGCGGCGCTAGGCGCGTGGATGGGCTGGACCATGCTGCCCGTGATTATCCTGCTGTCCTCGCTGGTCGGCGCCGTGGTTGGCATCTGCCTGATCGTGTTCCGCCGCCATGGCCGCAACCAGCCCATACCGTTCGGGCCCTATCTGGCCGCGGCCGGCCTGCTGGCCATGATGCATGGCCACGAGCTGTCGGCCCTGATGCGCCAGCTGTTCGGCTAGGAAGCGCCCATGTCCCGTTTGAATTTTGCCATCGGCCTCACAGGCGGCATCGGCAGCGGTAAATCCACCGTGGCCGACCAGTTCGCCGCTCTGGGCGCCAGCGTGGTCGATACCGACCAGATCGCCCACAGCCTGACGGCACCGGGCGGCAGTGCCATGCCGGCCATCGTGGCCGAATTCGGCGCCGAATTCGCCGATGCCGGCGGCGCCATGGACCGCGCCCGCATGCGCCAGCTGGTGTTCAGCGATGCCGGCGCCAAAGCGCGGCTGGAAGCCATCTTGCACCCGCGCATACGCGATGCCGCGCTGGCCGCAGGCGAGGCAGCTAATGGCAGCTATGTCATCTTTGCCGTGCCGCTACTGGTGGAATCGGGCACCTGGCGCCAGCGCGTGAGCCGCATCGTCACGGTGGACTGTCCCGAAGAGGTGCAACTGGCCCGCGTGATGGCTCGCAACAATTTAACAAAAGAGCAAGTTTTAGCCATCATGGCCAATCAGGCCAGCCGCCAGCAAAGGCTGGAGGCGGCCGATGATGTGATCGACAACGGTGGCGAGGTCGCTGCTCTGGCCCCGCAAATTGCCCGGCTACACGAGTTATATCTGGCGATTTCGAAAAGAAGCGCCACAAACGCTGCACAATGTTTGTAATTTTGCTTCGCTTGCTTCAAAATCATAGGATTCACGCAAGTCCACCTAAAGGGATGTTATTTTGATCGTCTACGAATATCCATTCAACGAGCGCATCCGCACGTTGTTGCGATTAGAGGACCTGTACGAGAAATTTAAATTTTTTGTGCAACAAGACCATCCCATGCAGCATCACGTGGCGCTGGCGACGATCTTCGACATGCTGGAAGTGGCCGGCCGCGCCGATCTGAAATCGGATCTGCTGCAGGAACTCGAGCGCCAGCGCCAGACCCTGCTGGGCTACCGCATGAACCCGAATGTGCAGGCCGACATGCTGGACGCGATACTGGAAGAACTCGATGGCGTCAGCACGGCGCTCGTCAACGCCCAGGGCAAGACGGGCCAGAACGTGCGCGACAATGAATGGCTGATGAGCATACGCGGCCGCACCATCATTCCGGGCGGCGCCTGCGAATTCGATCTGCCGTCCTACTACGCATGGCAAAAACGTCCGGCCGACCAGCGCTACCACGACATCATGAACTGGTTTGCCCCGCTTGCGCCCCTGTTCGACGCACTGGGCCTGGTGCTGCGCCTGCTGCGCGATTCGGGCAGCGCCGTGAAAATGATCGCCGTCTCCGGCAGCTACCAGCAAATGTTGCAAGGCAAGGTCTACCAGATGCTGCGCCTCACGCTGGACGAGGAAATGGGCGCCATCCCCGAGGTATCGGCCAATAAATACATGCTGTGGGTGCGCTTCACATCGCAGGATGGCGACTTGAAACCCAAGCCGCTGGAAGACGATGTGCCGTTCGAACTCACCCTGTGTAACTTCTGAAGCAAGTCATGACCACCGTAGTTGATTGCCCTACCTGCGGCGCCAAAGTTGAATGGACGCCCGCCAACCGCTATCGCCCGTTCTGCTCGGAGCGCTGCAAGAAAATCGATCTGGGCGCCTGGGCCGAGGAAAAGTACGCGATTCCTGCGGCCCCGCCCAAAGACCCGCTGGACCAAGAGTAAGTAGAGATCACACTCAGGCCTCAGGCCGGATAACGCAGTTCGTCCAGCCAGCCCAGCAGCGGTATGGTAGCTGGCAGCAGCGGCTCCACACCTACCGTGCCCTGCCATGCAAACGCCTGTCCTTCCAGACTCTGGGGCTCGCCCTGCCAGTCGCGGCTGAGGTAGAAATGCAGCCGCACATGGGCATGCGGATAGACATATTCCACCCCGCACCATTCCTCGGCACTGTGGATGGTCAGGCCCAGTTCTTCCATGAATTCGCGCTGCAGCGCCGCGAAGATGGTTTCGCCGGGATCGACTTTACCGCCGGGGAATTCCCAGTAACCGGCATACGGCTTGCCTTGCGGACGCTGGCCCAGCAGCACATCGCCATTCGGCTTGATCAGCACGCCCACGGCCACATCGACGATACCGCTCATGCGTGCTTCCCTGCGTAATCCTTGGCGAACTGCCACGCTACGCGGCCCGAGCGCGAGCCGCGCTGTAGCGCCCAGCGCAAGGCATCGGCGCGCGCCGCTTCGATCTGTGCGGGCGTGCAGCCCAGCGTAGCCAGCCAGTGCGCCACGATGGCCAGATAATCATCCTGCTTGAAGGGATAGAAGCTCAGCCACAGGCCGAAACGCTCGGACAGGGAAATCTTCTCTTCCACCGTCTCGCCGGGATGCAGGTCGCCATCTTCGTCATGGCGGTAGCTGCTGTTATCCGACATACGCTCCGGCATCAGGTGACGCCGGTTCGAGGTGGCATAGATCAAAACATTGTCCGACTGGGCCGCGATGCTACCATCCAGCGCCACCTTCAGCGCCTTGTAGCCGCTTTCGCCTTCCTCGAACGACAGGTCGTCGCAGAAGATCACAAAGCGCTCGGGCCGGCCCGCCACCAGATCGACGATATCGGGCAGATCGGCCAGATCGGCCTTGTCCACTTCGATCAGGCGCAGACCCTGCGCACCGAACTGGTTCAAACAGGCTTTGATCAGCGAGGACTTGCCGGTGCCGCGTGCGCCCGTCAGCAGCACATTGTTGGCCGGTTTGCCCTGCACGAACTGGCGCGTGTTCTGCTCGATCTGCTCTTTCTGCGGCCCGATGTGCTGCAGATCATCGAGTGCGATCGGGGCCAGATGGCTGACGGCCTGCAGATAGCCGGCCCCGCCGCCGCTGCGCTTGCGCCAGCGGAAAGCATGGGCCAGCCGCCAGTCCGGCTCGCGCGGCGCAGCCGGCAGTACGGCTTCCACCCGCGCCAGCAAGGCTTCGGCGCGGGTCAGGAACTGCTCGAGTGGCGTCGTCATATCAGGAACGGTAGTCGGCGTTGATGCTGACGTAGTCGTGCGACAGGTCGCAGGTGTACACGGTAGCCTGGGCCGCGCCGCGGGCCAGTTTCACGCGCACGGTGATTTCGCTCTGCTGCATCACGCGCTGGCCATCTTCTTCCTTGTAGTCGGGATTGCGGCCGCCGTTCTTGGCCACCCACACATCATCGAGGTAGAGATTGAGCTTGCTGACATCGAGATCATCCACACCGGCGTAGCCGATCGCAGCCAGAATCCGGCCCAGATTCGGATCGGAAGCGAAGAAGGCGGTTTTCACCAGCGGCGAGTGGGCGATCGAGTAAGCGATCTTGCGGCACTCTTCCATGCTGTTGCCCTCTTCCACCGTCACGGTGATGAACTTGGTCGCGCCTTCGCCGTCGCGCACGATGGCTTGCGCGAGGAACACGGCCAGTTCCGTCACGGCGGCCGCCAATTCGGCATATTCGGGGCTATCGACCGAGCTGACTTCCAGCGTGCCGGCGCCGGTGGCGATCAGCATGAAGGAATCGTTGGTCGAGGTATCGCCATCGATGGTGATGCAGTTGAACGACTGGTCGGCCACCTGTTTCACCAGCACGTCCAGCACCGGCTGCGCCACTTTGGCGTCGAAGGCCAGATAGCCCAGCATGGTGGCCATATTCGGTTTGATCATGCCGGCGCCCTTGCTGATGCCGCTCAGCGTCACGCTGTGGCCGCCGATGGTCACGCTGCGCGAACCGGCTTTCGGCTGGGTATCGGTGGTCATGATGGCTTCGGCCGCGTTGTACCAGTTATCGGCCTTCAGGCCGGCCACCGCCTGTGGCAGACCGGCGATCACTTTCTCGGCCGGCAGCGGTTCCAGAATCACGCCGGTCGAAAACGGCAGGATCTGGGCCGGGGCGCAACCGAGCTGCTGCGCCAGCGCGGCACAGGTCTGGTTGGCCAGCGCCAGGCCCAGTTCACCCGTACCGGCATTGGCATTGCCCGTGTTGACCAGCAGCGCCACGATGGGCTGGCCGCTGGTTTGCGCGGCCGCCAGATGGGCTTTGGAAATCTGCACCGGGGCTGCGCAGAAACGGTTGAGCGTGAACACCCCGGCCACCGTGGCCGTTGGTGCCAGCTTCATCACCAGTACGTCTTTGCGGTTCGGTTTTTTAATCCCGGCTTCGGCATAGCCGATTTCGATACCGTTGACGGGTTTCAGGTCGGCGGCGACGGGCAGAGGGGAATTAACGGCCATTTCAGTGTTCTCGTAGGGGTAAAAGGGAAGCCGCTATTGTAATCCCTGTAAGGATAAATGGCGCAGGCGCGCGATCCTGGCGACGCATTTCATAAAACACGCAAAAGACGTCTGACAAGTTATTGAATTGACTTTAAAAATAGGCATCATTCGCAGAAAAACGACAAATTTTTAGCACGATCGTACACATTTATCGAAAGAAATTTCCCTATTGCACTTAAAAGCGCTTAAATAGTGAATGGAATGCCGTACCCCCGCATCTCAAGAGACGATTGTGACGACAAAATCGTCCAAGCTGCACACAAACGACAACAATTTCAAGGAACCCTACTCATGAACAAAACTCTGTTAGCCGCAGCCCTGTTCGCCGCCATGCAAGCCCAGGCAGGCACCCTCGACGACGGCAACCTGAGCCTGAGCGGCTTCGGTACTCTGGGCGTCGCCAAATCGAATACCGATCAAGCGCAGTTCACCCGCTACAACCAGGCCGAAGGCGTGGCCGATCAGGCCAAAATCGGTCTGGATACCAACCTGGGTCTGCAAGCCACCTACAAGATCAATGACTGGCTGTCCGGCACTGCGCAGATTCTGACCCGCAAGAACACCAGCCCGACCTTCACCACCGACCTGACCTGGGCCTTCCTGAAAGCCCGCGTCAACGATGAAACCAATGTGCGCGTGGGCCGCGTTGTGCTGCCCGCCTTCCTGATTTCGGAATACCAGAATGTCGGCTATGCCAACACCATGATGCGTCCGCCAGTTGAAATGTACGCCCAGGCACCGATCGAAGCGGTCGATGGCGCCGACGTGACCTACCAGCACGCTTTCGGTGATGTCAACTTCACCACCTCGGGCTACGCCGGCGTCAGCCGCGGCAAGCTGTTCATTCCCGCTGCCGGCACCGTCGCGACCTATCGCGCACCGTCCGTCGGCCTGAGCGTGGCCGGCGAATACGGTCCGTTCAGCGTCCGTCTGGCCCATGCCCGCGTGAAAATGACCAGCAACGATCTGGGTCCCGTCAATACCCTGACCAGCACCCTGGCCAAGGTCGGCTTCGCCCAGCTCGGTAGCGACCTGAGTCTGATCCAGGGCAAGAAAATCGCCTTCACTTCGCTGGGCGGTACCATGGACTGGAACAATGTCGTGGCCCAGGCCGAAGTCGCCATGCGCGTGGCCAAAGAGCCGGTCTACATTCCGGACACCACCTCGTGGTACCTGATGGCCGGCTACCGCGTCGGCAAAGTGCTGCCTTACTTCGCTCACGCTGCCGTGCGCGATGCCGGCCACTCCGTCACCCCGCCTGCCACCTTCCCGAAAACCGGCGCACTGGCTGCGACCGTGGGCGGCCTGATGGCTGCGGCTGAACAGAAGAACGACCTGATCGGCGTGCGCTGGGACTTCGCCAAATCGATGGCCCTGAAAGTGCAGATCGACCGCGTCAAGCCTAAGACCAAGGCCGGCACCCTGATCTTCGCCCCGGCTGCAGGCTACACCAACACCGTTACCGTGGTCGGCGCTGCGCTCGACTTCGTCTTCTAATCCGGAGCCCACCATGCATAAACTGATGTCCTCCCTGCTGCTGTCGGCACTGGCCATGGCAGCCCTGCCTGCGTCGGCAGAAATCGTTGTGATCGTTAGCCAGAAGAACCCAGCCACCCGTATGTTCTCGGAACAGGCCTCCCAGTTCTTCCTCGGTAAATCCAACCTGTTCACCCCGGTCGACCAGCCGGAGAGCTCGCACATCCGTGCCGAGTTCTACCAGAAGATCGCCGACAAGGATCCGGCCCAGGTCAAAGCGCTGTGGTCGAAACTGGTGTTCACCGGTAAAGCCACGCCGCCTAAGGAATATGCCAATAGTGCCGAGGTAAAGAAAGCAGTTGCTGCCGATCCGAAAGCAATCGGTTATATTGATAAATCGGCAGTAGATGATACGGTGAAAGTCATTCTGACCTTGCCTTAACATCCGGTAGTTTCGCCCGCGCAGCCGCACATCTGCGCGGGACGGCACTCCCGGTTAGCCCGAGGAGTGCCTGATTTGAGTCTCACACTACGTGCGAAATTCCTGCTGCTGAGTGCCCTGATCCCCACCCTGGTGGTCGGCCTGCTGATCTGGAACAGCCTGCGGCTGATGAACCACGCCGTCAGCGCCAATGCCGAACGGGTCGCGCAAGAATATGCGGTAGCCCTCAATCTCGCCCTCAGTCCCTACGCCACCGGCGGCCGCCTGCCGCAACTGCGCGGCCATCTGGCCGAAATGCTGGCCGATCCGGCCGATAGCTATCTGCGCTATCTGGTCATCCTCGACGAACACCAGCAGCCCATCCTGTCCGTGGGCCAGCCGCCGGCGCGGCTGCCGGAAACCCTGCGTCTGGGCGGGGGCTCTGCCTTCAAAGGCGTACGCACCGAGCTGGGAGAGAGCCTGCTGCATGCACGTGCCCCGCTGCTGCTGGTCGATAACCACATCGGCTCGATCAATTTCGGCATCACTACCAGCGACCTGCAACAGGCGCGCGATGAAGTGATGTGGCAGGGCGGCGTCATTTCCATGGCCGGCCTGATGCTGGGCATGCTGCTGTTCTACCTCGTCACCCAGGGCATCGCGCGCCGCCTCAATGTGCTGCGCCGCCAGTCCACCCGCATGGTGCTGGGCGATTACAGCAACACCTTGCCGGAACAGGGCAATGATGAAATCACCGTATTCACCCGCACGCTCAACACGCTGAGTGCGGCGCTACGCGAACGCATCAAGCAGCTCGAGCTGTCGCAGCAGCGCCTGCTGGAATCGGAACAGCGCTTCAAAACCCTGTTCGACATGGCGCCCCTGCCGCTGACCGTATCGGACCGCGCGGGCCGCATGATCGCAGCCAACCGCGCCGTGACGGAAACCTTCGGCCACCCCGTGGCCGAGCTGATAGGCAAGCGCTCGGAGGAAGTGCGCTTCTGGGCCAGTGCGGTGGAGCGCAAGCGTATCTGGAATATGTACCAGAACGATGGCGCCGTACATGGCGATATTGCCGGCGTAGTGCTGGCCGATGGCAGCGTGGGCAGCGTGGCCATCTGGTCGTCCTCGCTGACGCTGGACGGACAAGAGGCCATCATCTGGGCCTTGCTCGATCTGACCGAAGAACTCAACGCCAAGCGCGAACTGAAAGACCTCAACTTCTCGCTGGAGCAGCGCGTCAAGGAACGTTCGGCCGCACTGGAACGGGCCAATACGGAATTGCAGGCCACGCTGGAAACCCTGCGCATGACTCAGAGCGAGCTGCTGTCAGCAGAAAAAATGGCTTCGCTCGGTTCGCTGGTGGCCGGCATCGCCCATGAACTCAACACCCCTATCGGCAACAGCCTGCTGGCCTCGACCTCGCTGCGCGACCGCGTGATCGAATTCGACCGCAAAGTGGCGGCCGGCGCCCTGCGCCGCTCGGAACTGGTGACCCATCTGGAAGAAGTGCGCATGGCCAGCGAACTGATCTCCGGCTCGCTGCACAAGGCGGCCGAGCTGATCTCTTCGTTCAAGCAGATCGCCGTCGACCAGACCAATGACCAGCGGCGCGAATTCGATCTGCTCTCGGCCGTGCATGACACGGTGGCCACCTATATGCCACGCCTGCGCCGTGCCGAGTGTGAAGTCCGGCTGCAGATCAACGAGGGGCTGATGCTGGATTCCTATCCGGGCGCGCTGTATCAAGTGCTCAACAACCTGATCAACAATGCGCTCAACCACGCCTTCGAACAGCGCAAGGGCGGCCACATCACCATCCGCGCCGAAGTGATCGATGACAGCAGCATAGGCCTGCTATTTGCCGACGACGGTGCCGGCATGCCGGAAGAGGTGCTGCGCCGCGTATTCGATCCCTTCTTCACCACCAAGATGGGACAGGGTGGCACGGGGCTCGGCATGAACATCGTCTACAACGTGGTGACGGGCGTACTCGGTGGCCGCATCAGCATCGATTCCACGCCAGGCGCGGGCACCAGCGTGCGCCTCATCCTGCCGCGCTGCGCGCCCCAGCGCAACAGCAGCAACGGCCACTAAAGCTAGTTGCGGCCCGGTGCGCGCGGCGCCACAAAGGCCAGCGCTTCTTCGAACGAGCGCAGCACCATGTCCACATGGGGCTGGACGCTGCCGAGCGCCGGCACATCCTCTTCCAGCGTGGGCCGGATAGTGGCCAGCAGTGCTTGCGGCAGATTGGCGCGCAGTTCGTCCACCACGGTCATCCACGGTTCCAGCGTTTCGCGGGTCGGATAAGGGATGAACAGCGTCGACACCAGATCGGCCTTATCGGGATCCTGCTCCTCGGGCGCGATAGGCACCACCACGGAACGGGCATCATGGCTGGCTTCGCGCAGCGCGCGTGCCAGCAGTTCGCTGACCAGTTCGTCGCGCTCGGCAGCCTGGCTCACGCACAGGATGATGGAACGCTGCGGCACATCGAGCGAACCCTGCCAGCGGCCCAGCCGCGCTTCGCGCAGGTGGCGCAGATGCGCGCCCACATTGGCATCGAGCAGCGACACCTGACAGCGCTTGGCGCGCGTCACACCGCTCGGTGCCAGCGCTTCCGCCACTTCGGCCACGGTGTGGCGCAGGTGTTCACGCTGGGTCGCGTCGATCAGTTCGGCGCGGATTTCAGCACCGGCCAGCGCCAATCCCGGCAGCAGCACCTGATCGCAGTAGCGCGCCAGACTGTTACGGCGCAGGAAAGGCCGCGCATCGCGCAGGATAGCGCCCGTGTCGCCATTCAGGGCGCGCTGGTAGAAGCGCTGCGCCCCCGTCACATCGGGCGCCTGTCCCAGTAAGATCGCCAGCCACTCGAGCGCGGCCACGTGGCGCCCCGCCACCACCAGACACACCGTCAGCGGGGTCGACATCAGCAAGCCCACCGGCCCCCACAGCGTGCCCCAGAACAGCGCCGACACCATCACGGCCAGCGGCGACAAGCCTGTGCTATGGCCATACACATTCGGCTCCACCACATTGGCCACCGTCAGTTCCAGCACGCCGAACAGTACCAGACAGGACAGCGCCAGCTGCCAGCCCGGATCGACGGCTGCGGCAAAACCGGCAATCAGGGCACCGGCCACCAGCGCGCCCAGATAAGGCACGAAGCGCAGTACGGCACTCAGCGTGCCCCACAGCACGGCATGGGGCAGGCCCATGGCCCACAGCGACAGGCCGATGGCGATGCCGAAAGCGGCATTCACCACGAACTGGGAAAAGAAGAAGCGCGCCACGCCTTGCGCCGCATCGGCCAGTGCGCGGGCCGTGCGGCCGATCTCGCGCTGGCCGGCCAGCCGGATCAAACGGTCCTGCAGCGACTCGTGCTCGAGCACGACGAAAATCAGCAGCACCAGCACCAGCCCCGTTTCGCCCAGCGGCCCCCAGACCTTACTGGTCAGGTCGCTGAGCAGATCGGTGCGCGGCCCCGTCGCCAGATTCTGCGCTGCCGCCGGTGCTGCCTCCTGCGCCTCGGGCGCCAGCGGGCTGATATGGCCGAAGCTGTCCTGCATGTGGATGAACGGGCGCTCGACGGCCGTGCGCACCTGCTCGATCTTGGTCTGGATGGCGGCGCGATACTGCGGCAAATCTTCCGACACGCGCAGCAGCTGGGTGGCCAGCACCATGGCCGTGCCCACCACGCACACACCGGCCAGCACCAGCGTCACCAGCATGGCCGGCAGCCGGCGCAGGCCAAAGCGGCCCAGCACCTGCAGCATGGGTGCCAGCAGCAGGCTGAGGATCACGGCCAGCGCGACCGGCTGCAGCACATCGCGGCCGAAGTACAGCAGCGCCAGCACACAGGTAATCGTTACGATGGAATTGGCGCTGACGCGCGTGGCGAGGGACGGCAGGCTGGACATGGGAGCAGACGAGGGCATAGGGTGTGACTAGTTTAATTCATTCTCCAAGGCAAATCACTGCCCTGCCGCGCCGGCCTGCCCGCAAGACGAAAAAAAACCCGGTACTGACAGACAGTACCGGGTCGGGGGAGCTTCAGGCCCGGGCTGGCGCAGCGCGCCAGCACCTGGCACTTAGGCCAGCTTGCCGTGGCAAGCCTTGTATTTCTTGCCGCTGCCGCAAGGGCATGGATCGTTACGGCCGACTTTCAGGCCCAGTTCCATCAGCTGTTCGCCCGTCAGGCCAGCCAGTTCCGCCGGCAGACCGGCGATGGCCGGTGCGGGTGCCAGCAGTTCTTCCGGTGCCGCGTTCGGGTTGAAATCGGCGTGCTGGTAGCTGACGTTTTCCACGTGCGACTGCTGCATAGCGGCTTCGGCCGCATCGATCTCTTCGCGCGACTGGATGCGTACCGTCATGATCAGCTTGACCACTTCCTGCTTGATCATGTCCAGCATCTGGCCGAACAGTTCGAAGGCTTCGCGCTTGTATTCCTGCTTGGGATTCTTCTGCGCATAGCCGCGCAGGTGAATACCCTGACGCAGATGGTCGAGTGCGGCCAGGTGTTCGCGCCAGTGGCTGTCCACGCTTTGCAGCATGACGTTGCGCTCGAAACCGGCGAACGATTCCTTGCCGACGATATCCACTTTCGACTGGTACAGCGCATCGGCTGCGGCCAGCACGCGTTCCAGTATGTCTTCGTCGTTCAGATTGGTTTCGGTTTCCAGCAGGCCGCGCAGCGGCAGTTCGATCTGCCATTCGGCGGCCAGGGCTTTTTCCAGACCGGCCAGATTCCACTGTTCTTCCACCGATTCTTCTGGCACATATTCGCGCACCAGATCCGTGAAGGCGCCATGGCGCAGCGAATCGATCAGCTCGGAAATATCGGCCGCTTCCAGCAGCTCGTTACGTTGCTGGTAGATGACTTTACGCTGGTCGTTGGCCACGTCGTCGTATTCCAGCAGCTGCTTACGGATATCGAAGTTGCGCGCTTCCACCTTGCGCTGGGCCGATTCGATCGAGCGCGACACGATGCCTGCTTCGATCGGTTCGCCTTCCGGCATCTTCAGACGGTCCATGATAGCGCGCACGCGGTCGCCCGCGAAGATGCGCAGCAGCTGGTCGTCCAGCGACAGGAAGAAGCGCGACATGCCGGGGTCACCCTGACGGGCAGCACGGCCACGCAGCTGGTTGTCGACGCGGCGCGATTCATGGCGTTCGGTACCGACGATGTGCAGGCCGCCCGCGGCCACCACTTGCTCGTGCAGCGCCTGCCAGCCATCGCGCAGTGCTTTAGCCTGGGCTGCCTTGTCGGCATCGCTCAGAGCCGGATTGGCTTCGATGAACTGGATCTGCTTCTCGACGTTACCACCGAGTACGATGTCAGTACCACGGCCGGCCATATTGGTGGCGATGGTAATGGCTTTCGGGCTACCGGCCTGGGCTATGATTTCCGCTTCGCGGGCGTGCTGCTTAGCATTCAGCACGTTATGCGGCAGGCCGCCCTTGGTCAGGATGCCGGACAGCAGCTCCGAGTTTTCGATCGAGGTGGTACCCACCAGCACCGGCTGGCCGCGGTCGTAGCATTCGCGGATTTCCAGCATCATGGCGTTGTACTTCTCGGCCGAAGTCTTGTACACCTGATCGTGACGGTCTTTACGCTGCGATGGACGGTTAGGCGGAATCACCACGGTTTCCAGACCGTAGATTTCCTGGAATTCGTAAGCTTCCGTATCGGCGGTACCGGTCATGCCGGCCAGCTTGGCGTACATACGGAAATAGTTCTGGAAGGTGATCGAGGCCAGCGTCTGGTTCTCGTTCTGGATCTTCACGCCTTCCTTGGCTTCCACGGCCTGATGCAGACCGTCGGACCAGCGGCGGCCCGTCATCAGACGGCCGGTGAATTCATCGACGATCACCACTTCATTGTTCTGCACCACATAGTGCTGATCCTTGAAGTACAGCGCATGGGCGCGCAGCGCCGCGTACAGGTGGTGCACCAGCGAGATATTGGCCGAATCGTACAGCGACGCGCCTTCCGGCAGCAGGCCCATACGGGTCAGGATGGCTTCGGCTTTTTCGTGACCGGCTTCGGTCAGCAGCACCTGATGGGCTTTTTCATCCTTGGTGTAATCGCCCGGGACTTCTACCTTGCCCTTGCCGTCCGGGGTTTCTTCGCCGATCTGCAGGGTCAGCAGACGTGGCACTTCATTGATCTTGTAGTACAGGTCGGTATGGTTCTCGGCCTGACCGGAAATGATCAGCGGGGTACGGGCTTCGTCGATCAGGATCGAGTCCACTTCATCGACGATGCCGAAGTTCAGCGCGCGCTGGACGCGGTCGCGCGCTTCGAACACCATGTTGTCGCGCAGGTAGTCGAAGCCGAATTCGTTGTTGGTACCGTAGGTGATGTCGGAAGCGTAAGCAGCCTGCTTGGCGCTGTGCTCCATCTGCGACAGGTTGATACCCGTCGTCAGACCCAGCCAGCCATACAGCTTGGCCATGGTGTCGGCGTCACGCTGGGCCAGATAGTCATTGACGGTCACGATGTGCACGCCCTTGCCGGACAGCGCATTCAGATAGGCTGGCAGGGTCGCGGTCAGGGTTTTACCTTCGCCCGTGCCCATTTCGGCAATCTTGCCATAATGCAAGACCATCCCGCCGATCAGCTGCACATCGAAGTGGCGCATCTTGAACACGCGCTTGCTGGCTTCGCGGCAGACGGCAAATGCCTCTGGCAGCAGGGCATCGAGGCTGGCGCCCTGGGCGATACGTTCCTTGAAAGCCGGGGTTTTCGCTTGCAGCTCGGCGTCGGACAGTTTTTCCATGGCCGGCTCGAGCGCATTGATCTCGCGTACCGTTTTTTGGTATTGCTTGAGCAGCCGCTGGTTGCGGCTACCGAAAATCTGGGTCAGTAATGACATGCTTGAATTCTTGAAAAAACGCCGTTAAAAAAGCCCGGAAGGGAGTGCGTGCCCTAGCGCTCGCTATTCGACTATGGCAAAAGACCATGATTTTATCATGCGACCGCGCCTACATTGGGTTATTGGCCTGATTAACAATAGCTCAAGCATGAACAAAGTCATAAAACCGGCCGATTTCGGGCCGAATTCCTTTGCCGTGACGTTTTTTTGCCGCTGTGATATGTTGCGGCCCATGCGCTTCAACTCTTCCAACCTGACCATCAAACGCCGCACCGCCGTGGAGGCGACGGATTTCCTACGCCGCGACGACCGCATGGCCAGCCTGCTACCGGCCATCGAACGCATGGCATCGCTGCAGAAAGACTGCGCCGCGGCTTTGCCGGCCATGTTCAAGTACTGCGAAATCCTCGCCTACGAGCAGAATGTGCTGACGCTGGCCCTGCCCAATGCGGCGCTCGCGGCCAAGCTCAAGCAGCAGATCCCCAAGCTGCAGGACACGCTGGCACGGCGCGGCTGGCAGGTCGATCAGGTCAAATTACGCGTGCAGATGGTGAAAGCGGCCGAAATCAAGGAGCCTATGCGCGCGCTGTCGCTGTCGGAAGCGGCGGTGCAAGCGTTCGACCAGCTGGGCGACACGCTGGAACCGAGCAGCCAGAATGCGCCGCTGATCGCAGCGCTGAAAGCCATGGTGGCGCGCCGGCGCGCCCCTTGAAACCAGCCTGACCTGATCTGGCGCAGGCGCAGGCACTGCCTAAGCGCCCTGCCCGCTGGCGATCAGGTAAGCGCCCACTCGCGCGCCATCTGGCGCAGATACGACGGTGGTGCGGCCTGTTCCGAACCGAACGAAACGATCTCGTAGGCGTCAGGATGCTTGAGCAGCTCCAGCAGCAGCTGGTTGTTGAGCGCATGGCCCGATTTATGGGCTTCATAGCTGGCCAGCAGCGGGTGACCCACCAGATACAGGTCGCCGATGGCGTCGAGGATTTTGTGGCGCACGAATTCATCGTCATAGCGCAGGCCATCCGCATTGAGGATGCGGTATTCGTCCATCACGATAGCGTTTTCCAGCGAACCGCCGCGGGCCAGACCTATGCCGCGCAGCATTTCCACGTCCTGCATGAAGCCGAACGTGCGCGCGCGCGCCACATCGTGTACGTAGGACACATCGCCGAAATCCACTTCCGCGCGCTGCTGGGTGCCATCCACGGCCGGATGGTTGAATTCGATGAAAAAGTCCAGCTTGAAGCCGTTGTACGGCGTCAGACGGGCCCATTTTTCCCTGTCGCCCATGCCTTCGCGGATTTCTACCGGCTTCAGCACACGGATGAACTTTTTGGCCGCTTCCTGCTCCTGCACGCCTGCCTGTTGCAATAAATACACGAACGACGATGCCGAACCGTCCATGATGGGAATTTCTTCCGCGCTCACGTCGATGTAGAGGTTGTCGAGGCCCATGCCGGCGCAGGCCGACATCAGGTGTTCCACGGTCGAAACGCGCGCACCATCCTTGATCAGCACGGATGCCATGCGGGTATCGCCCACGGCCATGGCACTGGCAGGGAATTCCACTACCGGCGTCAGATCGACACGGCGGAACACGATGCCGGTATCCGGCGCGGCCGGCCGCAGGGTCAGTTCGACCTTGGTGCCGGAATGCAGGCCCACACCGGTAGTGCGGACCATTTCTTTGATAGTGCGTTGTTTTAACATCCGTAAATTATAGCGAAGTTGGCTGATCCCCGCTGTCAACGGTGTTTCCAATGGTCAAGGTCGCTACGCCCACTGTAGCGCAGCTCTCGGCCGGGCTGCTTACGGATGTTCGGCTTCCGCGTGCACGCTTTCGCGCCGCACCAGATAGATGCCGCTGGCAATGATGATGGTGGCGCCCAGCAGCGTATAGCCGTCCGGCAGCACCTGCCACAGCAGCCAGTCTATCGCCACCCCCCAGGCCAGCGCTGAATACTCGAACGGCGCCACCACCGAGGCCTGCCCCGAACTGAATGCACGGGTAATCGCCAGCTGGCCGAAGAAGCCGCTCAGCGCCAGTGCCAGCAGCACCCAGCCGTCTTCGGCGCGCAGCGCCACCCAGTGCGACAGCGACATGGCCAGCCCGCCGGCCGCCATCATCAGCAGATACCAGAACATCATGGCTTCATTGCTGTCGGTGCGCGCCAGCACGCGGCTGACGATGGCCGACAGCGCATAGCAGGTGGCTGCGCCCAGCACGGCCAGCCCGCCCAGCGAAATAAAGCCGCTGCCTTCGGGGCGCAGCACCACCAGCACGCCCAGCAGGCCCACCACGATGGCCACCCACTGGCCCAGTCCCACGCGCTCTTTCAGCACCCACACCGACAAGGCAGTAATCAGGGTAGGCGCGATGAAGAACAGGGTGTAAGCCTGCGCCAGCGAGAGTTCCTTCAGACCGTAGGCGAACGAGGTCAGCATGATCACCCCCAGCACGCTGCGCAGCACGTGGACCGGCCAGCGTATCCGGGTAATACCGCGAAACGCGCCGCGCGCCAGCATATAGCCGCACAGCAGCGGCAGCGAACTGAGTGCGCGCATGGCCGTCACCTGTGTGGCCGGATAGTGGGCCGACAGCACTTTCATGGCCGTGTCCATCATCGAGAACATGGCCACCGACACCAGCATGGCGTAGATGCTGCGCAGATTATCGGAACGGGTAGCAGAAGACAGAGCAAGCTCCTTGCAGGGTGTTCGTTTGAACGAAGAAGACGTCAAGCGTGGCGACGTCGGGAGCCGGAATCGGGTATAAAAGAACTTCGATTCAAGACTGATGATTATAGCAAGCTGCTCAGCCATACGCAGGAGGCAACGATGGAGACCCAAGTAACGCTGGAGTTACGGCAGATCGGCAAACATCTCGCACTATGCCTTCCCCGCGAGCTCGCCCTGATACATCAGCTGACTGCAGGGCAGTCACTCACCGTTACGATTCCTAGCCTACAAGCTAACACCGCAGCGCCTGTTAGCAGTGTCGGGACACTAGAGCAGATGCTGGCTTTGTTTGATCCGGACAAATTCGGTGGAGAGTTTCACCCCAGCTCCAGCATTGGAAGCGAAATCATAAAATGAAACGCCCGCCTGCATGGGTACCTGATCGGCGCGACATCATCTGGATAGATTTTAATCCGCACGTCGGTGCGGAAATGAAAGATCTCCATCCCTTGCTTGTGCTGACGCCCCGAAATTTTTGCAATGCAACCAGTCTGGTCATAGGGCTGCCCATGACGACGGCAACCTTTAACGAACTCAATCCCTTTGCCATTAAAGTCATCTGGGAAAATGGACTGATAAGTTATGTGCTTGCCGCCCAGCCCAAGTCCTTTGATTGGCGACGCCGCCGGGCCACGCCACATCCGCTAGGACAAGTACCCGCCGAGGCCTATCGACGCGCCTGTCTGACACTCAATCGCATCATCGAGATTTGCTGACACTGCGCGAGCTGCGGCGCAATTGCCCGCATCCGGCTCGAAAGATATCCGACAAAAAAAATGGCGCCGCAGCGCCATTTTCTTGCTGTGTTAGCCGATCAGGCCTGTGCCAGCATGGTTTCGGCGTTCGACACTTCGAACTTGCCGCCCTGCTCCACGTTGAGCTGGGTAACCACGCCATCGACCACCAGCATCGAGTAGCGCTGCGAACGGGTGCCCATGCCGAACTTGCTGAAGTCAGCGTCCAGGCCCAGTGCTTTCGAATAGGCGGCGTTACCGTCAGCCATCATACGGACGATGCCGGTGGCTTTCTGGTCGCGGCCCCAGGCGCCCATGACGAAGGCGTCGTTGACGGAAATGCACCAGATTTCGTCCACGCCCTTGGCTTTCAGCGCATCGGCGTGCTGCACATAGCCCGGCACGTGCTGGGCCGAGCAGGTCGGGGTATAAGCGCCTGGCAGGCCGAAGATAGCGATCTTCTTGCCTTTCACCAGATCTTTCACCTGGAAAGTATTCGGGCCCAGCGAGCAACCTTCGGTTTCCGTCTCGATGAATTCGGACAGGGTGCCTTCGGGCAGGGTGTCACCGATCTTGATGGTCATAATAATCTCCGCAATGAATGTAAACAAAAAAGCCGCGCTCTAGCGCGGCCTAAACCGGCATAGAACGCGCAGTATGCCTGAAGCCTGCGGTTCTTGCCGGACGCGGATAAATTTTAGTCAGCTTGCTTGCGCAGGAAGGCTGGAATGTCGTACTGCTCCATACCATTCTTCTCCAGTGCAGCCACTTGCTCGGCGGCCGAATCACGACGCCATACGGCTGGTGCTTTCATGCCGCGCATGGCCGCATTGGCACCGCCGTCGATGCTGCTGCCCACACCCATCGAAACGGTAGTAGCGGCGGCACCGCCCATGGCGGCCGATGGCACCATAGGAGCGTTGTGGGTACCGGTACGCAGCATCTGCTGTGGCACCAGCTGTACATGTTTCTTGGCTTTGCCCAGACCGGTAGCAACCACAGTCACGCGGATGTCGTCACCCATGCTGTCGTCGTAAGCGATACCCTGTGCAATCGAAGCATCCGGTGCAGCGAAGGCGCGTACGGCCGCCATGACTTCCTTGATTTCCTTACCTTTCAGGCCACGGCTGGCGGTCACGTTGACCAGCACGCCACGGGCACCCGACAGATCGACACCGTCCAGCAGTGGCGAAGCCACAGCCTGTTCGGCAGCGATGCGTGCACGGTCGATACCGGAAGCGGTCGCGGTGCCCATCATGGCTTTGCCCTGCTCGCCCATGATGGTCTTCACGTCGTTGAAGTCGACGTTGATGTGGCCAGGCACGTTGATGATCTCGGCGATACCGGCGACAGCGTTGTTCAGCACGTCGTCGGCGTGCTGCAGCCATTCGATCAGCGATTCGTCTTCGTAGATCTCTTCCAGCTTCTCGTTCAGGATCACGATCAGCGAGTCGACATTGGCCGACAGCTGTTCCAGACCTTCGTCAGCGATGTCCATGCACTTCTGGCCTTCGTGCGAGAACGGCTTGGAGACCACCGCTACGGTCAGCGCGCCCAGCGATTTGGCCACTTCGGCCACGATAGGCGCAGCGCCGGTACCGGTACCGCCGCCCATACCGGCAGCGATGAAGACCATGTGTGCGCCACGCAGCGAATCTTCGATGCGCTGACGCGATTCTTCCGCCAGCTGACGGCCGACGTCAGGCTTCATGCCAGCACCCAGACCGGTCTCGCCGATCTGGATGATGTTGTTCGCCTTGGAAGTCGACAGCGCCTGGGCGTCGGTATTGGCGGCGATGAACTCCACGCCGGACATACCTTTGTTAATCATGTGTTGAACTGCATTGCCACCTGCGCCGCCGACTCCGACGACCTTGATGACGGTGCCCAAAGCTGCGTTATCGACCATATCAAACTCCATGATGTGCTCCTATCAGAATGCGGTTTTCAAGCGCCAGGCCTCATATTAGTAGGAGAACTGGAGATTGAAAACTGCGGTTTTTATATAAAAAAGGTTGTGTGTGTTTTGTACTGCAAATACTGCAAAAAAATACGTCAGAAATTACCCAGGAACCATTCCTTCATGCGCTGCCAGACTGCTTTAACCGAACCATCCTGACGCGTGACGATATGCCCGCGCAGATACTGCTTTTTCGCTTCCATCAACAGGCCCAGCACGGTCGCGTAGCGCGGGCTGCGCACCACATCGGCCAGCTGGCCACGGTAGTCGGGCGTGCCCAGACGTGCCGGTTTGAGGAAAATGTCTTCGGCCATTTCCACCATGCCCGGCATGATGGAGCTGCCGCCCGTCAGCACGATGCCCGAGGACAGCACGCCTTCGTAACCCGATTCGCGCACCAGCGTGTGCACCATGGCGAACAGCTCTTCCACGCGCGGCTCGATCACGGCAGCCAGCGCCTGACGCGACAGGGTGCGTGGCGAACGGTCGCCCAGACCCGGCACTTCCAGCGTCTCGCCCGGATCGGCCAGCACCTGTTTGCCCACGCCGTAGCGAATCTTGATTTCCTCTGCTTCTGCCGTCGGCGTACGCAGCGCCATGGCGATATCGCTGGTGATCTGGTCACCGGCAATCGGCAGCACGGCCGTGTGACGGATCGCGCCATCGGAGAACACCGCCACGTCGGTGGTACCGCCGCCGATATCGATCAGCACCACGCCCAGTTCTTTTTCATCGGCCGTCAGCACGGCATCGGCCGAAGCCATAGGCTGCAGGATCAGGTCGGACACTTCCAGACCGCAGCGGCGCACGCACTTGACGATGTTCTGCACAGCCGACACGGCGCCGGTGACGATGTGCACTTTGACTTCCAGACGGATGCCGCTCATGCCGATAGGCTCGCGCACATCTTCCTGATTGTCGACGATGAATTCCTGCGGCACTGTATGCAGCAGCTGCTGGTCGGTCGAGATGTTGACGGCTTTGGCGGTTTCGATCACGCGTGCCACGTCGGTCGCCGTCACTTCCTTGTCCTTGATGGCCACCATGCCGCTGGAATTGAAGCTGCGGATATGGCTGCCCGCGATACCGGCATACACGTTGCGGATCTTGCAGTCGGCCATCAGCTCGGCCTCTTCCAGCGCGCGCTGGATCGATTCCACCGTTGCCTCGATGTTGACCACCACGCCTTTTTTCAGACCCCGCGATTCGTGCTGACCCAGCCCGATCACTTCGTGGCGCCCGTCGGCCATTACTTCGGCCACCACGGCCACCACTTTCGAGGTGCCGATATCGAGGCCGACGATCAGGTTTTTCGCGTCTTTAGTCATGTCTTTTAACCTACTCTCTTACCCGCTGATGCTGCTATGTTTTGTGGTTAGTCTTAACAACGTTTGTTCTGTGCTGCGTGTTCCGTACTGCCTAGCGTACTACCGTCACCGGCTTGGGTTTCGCGCCTTCGGCCGGTATCTTGAGGCCTTTGGCACTGAGCGCCAGTCCGTTCTGATAACGCATATCGATAGTCTCGATGTTCTGCAGATGCGTTACCAGTTGCGGATAAATGCCCGTCAGCCGGTCTACCCTTTCCTTCAGTGTGGTGCTGCTCTGTTCCCGTCCCAGCGCTACGCTCATGCCGTTATTCAGCCGCACGGTCCACGCATACCGGCTCGATAACGACAGCGCTTCCGGTACCAGCTTGAGCGGCGCGAACCATTTGCGCAACTCGCTATAACGCGACAGTACTTCCTTCTCGCTGCCTTCCGGTCCTTCAAACTCCGGCAGCACATGATCCTCTTCCGCTTCGGCCAGATTGGCGGTGAAGATATCGCCCTTCACCGACAGCAGCCGCCCATCTTCGCCCCACGTGCCCAGCGCTTCATGCTCTTCCAGCGCCACGATCAGCTGGTTAGGCCATTCGCGCCGGATGGTGGCACGGCGTACCCACGGCACCGACTCGAAAGCCTGACGCACTGCATCGAGATCGGTGGTGAAAAAATTCCCCTTGATCTTGCCCAGCACGTTGTTCCGCAAGGTCAGGTTATTCACATGCCTTAACTCGTCCTCGCCCATCGTTTCAACCCGGATGGTGCGCAGATTGAACATCGGCCGCTGCGACACCCACCACACTCCGGAGGCAATGCACGCCAACAGCGTCAGCACGAACAGCGTGCTCGAAGTTGCATTCAATGCCTTTACGTCTTGCCACATCCTGCTACTTAACCCTTCATCTTCAAACGTGCGCTAGCCAGAATCTCGACACACAGATCTTCATAGCTGATACCCAGCGCGCGTGCCGCCATCGGCACCAGCGAGTGACCCGTCATGCCGGGAGAAGTATTCACCTCCAGCAGATAAGGCTTCTGGTCACGCTCGCGCAGCAGCACGTCCACCCGTCCCCAGCCTTCGCAACCAAGTGCGCGGTAGGCTTCCACCGCGATACGCTGCATCTCGGCCGTCAGTTCGGCCGGCAGTTGCGCCGGGCAGAAGTACTGGGTGTCGTCGCTGAAGTACTTGTTCTGGTAATCGTAATTGCCTTGCGGTGCAACGATTTCCACCACCGGCAGTGCACGCGCAGCAGCACCGGCGCCCAGCACGGCCACGGTGAACTCGCGCCCCGTGATGAATTCTTCCGCCAGCACGGCATCGTCCAGCGCTGCCGCCACATCGTAGGCCGCCTTCAGTGCGCCCGCTTCATTCACTTTGGTGATGCCGATGGTCGAACCTTCATGCGGCGGTTTGACGATCAGCGGCAGACCCAGATCGGCGCACACTGCAGCCAGATCGGACTGCGCGTTCAGCACCGCATAGCGCGGGGTCGGCAGACCGGCCGCCAGCCAGACGATCTTGGTAGTGATCTTGTCCATGCCCACGGCGCTGGCCATCACGCCGCTGCCCGTGTAAGGAATGCCCAGCAGTTCCAGCGCGCCCTGCAGGCTGCCGTCTTCGCCGTAGCGGCCGTGCAGCGCGATGAACACGCGGTCGAATTTTTCGGCGGCCAGTTCGGCCAGCGAGCGCTCGCCCGTATCGAACAGGTGAGCGTCGATACCTTTGCTCTGCAGCGCTTTGGCCACACCGGTGCCGGACATGATGGACACTTCGCGTTCGGCGGAACGGCCGCCGAACAGCACGCCCACTTTGCCGTATGCTTTAGCCTCGGTTGCAATTGCTTGATTCACGTTCAGACCTTAGGATAGTTAGTCAGTTTGGCTGGGACGCCGCTGATCGAGCCTGCGCCCATGGTGAGTACGACGTCACCGTCGCGCACCACGCCCATAATGGTTTCCGGCATATCGCCGATCGCCTCAACAAAAATCGGTTCGGTTTTACCGCGTGCCCGCAGCGCATGCGCCAGCGAGCGGCCATCGGCAGCCACAATCGGGGCTTCGCCGGCGGCATACACTTCGGCCAGCACCAGCACATCGGCATGGCCCAGCACTTTGACGAAATCTTCGAACAGGTCGCGCGTACGGGTGTAGCGGTGTGGCTGGAAAGCCAGCACCAGACGGCGACCGGGGAAAGCCGCGCGGGCAGCCGCCAGCGTGACTTCGGTTTCCACTGGATGGTGGCCGAAATCGTCCACCAGCGCAAAGCTGCCACCAGCGGGAATGGCGACGTCGCCATAGCGGGTGAAGCGGCGGCCTACACCGGCAAAACCGGCCAGACCGGCTTGCGTATGCTGGTCTTCGATACCGATCTCGCGGGCGATTGCCACAGCCGAGCAGGCATTCTGCACATTGTGCAGGCCGGGCTGATTCAGCACCACATCCAGATCAGGGTAGCCTTCCTGGATCACGGTGAAGTGCATTTCCACGCCCACGGCGCGGGCATTCACGGCACGCACTTCGGCTTCCTCATGGAAGCCGTAGGTGGTGACCGGCTTGGTCACGTACGGGATGATGGCGCGTACGTGCGGATCATCGATACACAGCATGGCGCGGCCGTAGAACGGCAGACGGTGGGTGAACTGCACGAAAGCCTGCTTGAGCTTTTCGAAATCGTGCTCGTAGGTTTCCATGTGATCGGCGTCGATATTGGTGATCACTTCTATCATCGGCGACAGATTCAGGAACGAGGCATCCGATTCGTCGGCTTCTGCCACCAGATAGTCGCCCGTGCCCAGTTTGGCGTTGGCGCCAGCCGCCGTCAGACGGCCACCGATGACGAAGGTAGGATCGAGCCCGCCCTGTGCCAGTACGGAAGCCACCAGACTGGTGGTGGTGGTTTTGCCGTGGGTGCCGGCGATGGCGATGCCGCGCTTGAGGCGCATCAGTTCGCCTAGCATGACGGCGCGTGGCACGATAGGAATCTTGCGGCTGCGCGCAGCCACGACTTCCGGATTGTCCTGCTGTACGGCGGTCGACGTCACGACGGCATCGGCCGCGCCGATGTTCTCGGCCGCATGGCCCTGATGCACGGTGGCGCCCATATCAGCCAGCCGCTGGGTCACAGCGTTGCTGCCCAGATCGGAGCCCGATACCGTATAGCCCAGCGTCAGCAGCACTTCGGCGATGCCGCTCATGCCGCTGCCGCCGATGCCGACGAAGTGTATATTCTGTACTTTATGCTTCATGTCAGTTGTTCCAATACCTGAGCGATCGCGTCATTCGCATCGCGTTTACCTGCGCCCAGTGCGGCCGTTGCCATTTCGAGGCAGGCGCCACGGGTCAGGGATTCCAGCAGCGCAGCCATGCTGCGGGCGCTCAATTCTGTCTGCGGCAGATGGATAGCCGCCTTCTGTGCCGCCATCCACTGCGCGTTGTCGCGCTGATGGCTGGTGGTCGATGCCACCAGCGGCACCAGCACGCTGGCCACGCCGGCCGCCGTCAGTTCCGACACGGTGATGGCACCGGCGCGGCAGATTACCAGATCGGCCACGCTGTAGGCGCCCGCCATATCGTCGATGAAATCCACCACATTCGCGCTCACGCCAGCCTGCGCATAGGCGGCGCGCAGCGCATCGATATTCTTCTTGCCCGACTGGTGAGTGACCAGCGGACGCTGAGCTTCAGGGATCAGCGCCAGCGCTGCCGGCAGGCTGTCGTTGAGCGCCCTGGCACCCAGACTGCCGCCCACCACGAGGATGCGCAGCGGCCCTGTGCGGCCAGCGAAGCGCTGCACCGGCAGCGCCATTTCCAGAATTTCCTTGCGCACCGGATTGCCGCTCACCACAGCCTTGCTGGCAGCATTGCCGAAGTTGGCAGGGAAGCCGAAGCACACGCGCTGGGCAAACGGCACCAGCGTTTTGTTCGACAGCAGCAGGGCCGCATCGGCATTCACCAGCACCAGCGGCACACCGCGCAGGCGTGCCATCAGGCCGCCCGGCACCGTCACATAGCCGCCCATGCCCAGCACCACATCCGGCTTGCGCCGGCCGATAAAGCGGAAGCAATCGGCGAAGGCCTGCACCATCTTGAAGGCGCCGCCCAGCGTATGCTGCCAGCCTTTGCCGCGCATGCCGGTGAAGTTAATGCTATCCATGGCCACGCCCTGCTTGGGCACCAGTTCCTGCTCCATGCCAGCCTGCGTACCGAGCCAGCTGACTTCCCAGCCGCGCGCGCGCATGGTGTGCGCAATCGCCAGACCGGGGAAAATATGACCGCCCGTACCGGCCGCCATAATCATCAATCGTTTCATAATCTGCCACCTCGCATCAGGACCCGGTTCTCGTAATCGATCCGGAGCAGGATCGCGAGTCCGACGCAATTAATTACAACACCCGTACCGCCATAGCTCATCAGCGGCAGGGTCAGCCCCTTGGTCGGCAGAAGACCAAGGTTCACACCCATGTTAATAAAGGTCTGCACACCAATCCAGATGCCTATGCCCTTGGCCGTCAGGCCGGCAAAAGTCTGGTCGATGGCGATGGCCTGACGGCCGATATCGAAGGCGCGCTTGATCAGCCAGTAGAACATGGCGATCACCACCAGCACGCCCACCAGTCCCAGCTCCTCGCCGATCACGGCCAGCAGGAAGTCGGTATGGGCTTCCGGCAGGTAGTGCAGTTTTTCCACGCTGCCGCCCAGCCCTACGCCGAAGATTTCGCCGCGGCCGAAGGCAATCAGCGAGTGGGTCAGCTGGTAAGCCTTGTTGAGGGCATTGTCTTCTTCCCACGGATTGAGGTAGGCGAAATAGCGCTCGCGGCGGAATTTGGACAGCGCGATGATGGACGCAAAGATCAGCGCCAGCAGCGCACCGATGCCGCCGAACCAGATCACATTGATCCCGCCCAGGAACAGGATGCCCATGGCGATGCAGACGATCACGCCGAAGGCGCCAAGGTCGGGCTCCAGCAGCAGCAGGCCACCGACGAAAGCCACCGCAGCAGCCATGGGCAGGAAGCCCTTGGTCAGCTTGTGCATGTATTCCTGCTTGCGCACCGTGTAGTCGGCCGCGTACAGCACGATCACCACTTTCATCAGCTCGGACGGCTGCACATTGAACACTTTCAGCGACAGCCAGCGGCGGCCACCGTTCACCACCACGCCGAGGCCGGGAATCAGCACCGCCACCAGCAGCACCAGCGTGCCGATGAACAGATACGGCGCAGCCTTCTGCAGATCGGCGATGCGGATGCGGAATACGAACAGCGCAGCCACCAGCGATACGGCCACGAACATGGCCTGACGCTGCAGGAAGTAGGTATTCTGCCAGCGCACATAGTTGGCGAACTTGGGCGAATCGGGCAGCGAGATGGAAGCCGAATACACCATCACCATACCGAGCAGCATCAGCAGCAGCGTGACCCACACCAGCGGCTGATCGTACTCCATCATTTTCGACAGCCGTGCGCGGCTGTCCATCGACGGCGTCGATTTCTCAGCAAAGCGGAACGGCATCTGGAAGGCCATTAGAGCTCCTGTCCGGCGTCGAGGGCGATATCGCGCACGGTGGCTATGAACACCTGAGCGCGATGCGCGTAGTTCTTGAACATGTCCATGCTGGCGCAGGCAGGCGACAGCAGCACGGCATCGCCACTGTGGGCCAGTGCGGCGGCGCGTTTGACGGCGGCCGGCAGATCCGTGCCGCAGTCTTCCAGCACTACGCCGCTATCCTGCAGGGCAGCGCGCAGCTGCGGTGCGTCGCGGCCGATCAGCAGCACGGCGCGGACATAGCGGCTGACAGGATCGGCCAGCGGCGCGAAATCCTGCCCTTTGCCGTCGCCACCCATGATGACGACCAGGCGCTGCTCGGCACCGGCGAAGGCTTTGCCCAGACCGATCAGTGCAGCCACGGTGGCGCCCACATTGGTGCCTTTGCTGTCGTCGTAGTATTCGACGTCGTGGATGGAGGACACCAGTTCCACACGGTGCGGCTGGCCGCGATATTCGCGCAGGCCATGCAGCAACGGTGCCAGCGGCAGATCGATGGCGCGGCACAGGGCCAGCGCAGCCAGCGCATTGGCCGCATTGTGTACGCCGCGAATCTGCAGCGCATCGGCCGGCATCAAATTCTTCACCATGCATTCCACGGGCGGTGGCGGCGGATCGTTCTTGCGGCGTTTCTTCGGTTCGCCCTCTTCTTCCACCGGCACGGCCGTGGCCAGCCACAGTACGCCGCGTTCCGTGTTCAGGCCCAGATCATCGCGCAGCACGGGAGCGTCCGTACCGAAGGTGACGTTCTGGCCGGTGGCGCTGGCCATACGCATCACGGTGGCATCGTCACGGTTCAGCACGCGCACGGTGTCGGCTGCGAAGATGCGGTGTTTGGCAGCGGCATAGGAAGCCATGTCGCCGTGCCAGTCCAGATGGTCTTGCGTGACGTTCAGCACGGTGGCTGCATCGGCTTCCAGCGTAAAGGTAGTCTGCAGCTGGAAGCTGGAAAGTTCCAGCACCCAGACTTCCGGCAGCGTGCCGCTGTCGCTGACCTGACGCAGCACGTCCAGCGCGGCAGGGCTGATGTTGCCGGCTACACGCACGGTCTTGCCGGCGCGTTCGCACAGCTGGCCCACCAGCGTGGTGACCGTGGTTTTGCCATTGGTGCCAGTAATGGCGATGACTTTCGGCGCATAGCCTTGCTGTTCCTTCAGCGCTTCCAGCGCCTGCGCGAACAGTTCGATCTCGCCCCACACAGGGATATTCGCAGCGGCAGCGGCCGGCGCGATCTGCGCCAGTTCGCGGTTAGGTGCCAGGCCGGGGCTGACGGTAACGAAGTCCACGCCCTGCAGCAGATCGGCCGTGAACGGGCCGGCGACAAATTCCGCATCCGGCACGGACAGGCGCAGCGCCGGCAAACGCTCGGGCGACTCGCGCGTATCGGCCACGCGCACGCGTGCGCCACTGCGGGCCAGCCACAGTGCCATAGCCAGACCGGACTCTCCGAGTCCGAGTACCAGTGCGTTTTTGCCGTCGTAGATCATTAGCGCAGTTTCAGAGTCGACAAACCTATCAGTACCAGCATCATCGTGATAATCCAGAAGCGCACGACAACCTGGGTCTCTTTCCAGCCCTTTTGTTCGAAGTGGTGGTGCAGCGGTGCCATCAGGAACACGCGACGGCCTACGCCGAAACGCTTCTTGGTGTATTTGAACCAGCCCACCTGAATAATCACGGACACGGTTTCGGCCACGAAGATGCCGCCCATAATGAACAGGACGATTTCCTGACGCACGATCACGGCGATGGTACCCAGCGCGCCGCCCAGTGCCAGCGCACCCACGTCGCCCATGAACACTTGCGCAGGGTGGGTGTTAAACCACAGGAAGGCCAGACCGGCGCCAGCCAGCGCACCGCAGAAGATAATCAGCTCGCCTGCGCCCGGAATGTGCGGGATCAACAGGTATTTCGAATACGTGGCGCTACCGGTCAGGTAGGCGAACAGGCCCAGTGCCGCACCCACCATGATGGTCGGCATGATGGCCAGACCATCCAGACCGTCGGTGAAGTTCACCGCATTGCTGGTGCCGACGATCACGCAGTAGGTCAGCGCGATAAAGCCCCATACGCCGAGCGGATAGCTGATCGATTTGAAGAACGGCACGATCAGGTCAGCCTTGGGCGGCAGATCCATCGAGAAGCCCGACTGCACCCAGGCGTAGAACAGTTCGAAAACTTTCGAGGCATTCGGGGCCGACACGGAGAAGGCCAGATACAGTGCGGCGGCGATGCCGACCAGCGACTGCCAGAAGTATTTTTCGGCTGAGCGCATGCCCTCAGGGTCCTGACGCACCACCTTGCGGTAGTCATCTACCCAGCCCACCGCGCCGAAGCCCAGCGTCACCACCAGCACCGGCCAGATCAGACGGTTGGACAGGTCGCACCACAGCAGCGTGGATACACCGATAGCGATCAGCACCAGCACGCCACCCATGGTCGGGGTGCCGTGTTTTTTCAGGTGGGTCTGCGGGCCATCGGTACGCACGGCCTGGCCGTACTTCATGGCGGTCAGCTTGCGGATCACGGCCGGACCGGCGCACAGGCCGATCAGCAGCGCCGTCGCAGTGGCGAACACGGCGCGGAAGGTAATGAAGTTGAAGACCCGGAGTGGCCCGAGGTCCTGCTGGAAGTATTGCGCGAGCCAGAGCAGCATGATTAGTGTGTTTCCTTGTTAGCTTGTTGCGATCCAATCAAATGCTGCACGACCCGCTCCATTTTCATGAAACGGGAGCCCTTGATTAATACGGTTGCCTGTGGCGTGACGGCGGCATCGACTGCCGCAATCAGATCGCCGAACTGATCGAAATGACGCACTACCCCGCCATGCATGTGGCGGGCCAGTTCGCCCGTTACCAGCACCTGTTCGATGCCTTTCATTTGCGCATAAGCGCTAATCTCTTCGTGGAACTCGCGACCGAGGCTGCCCACTTCACCCATATCACCGAGCACCAGCACGCGCGGTGCGGCAGCCTTGGCCAGCACTTCGATGGCAGCGCGCACGGAATCCGGATTGGCGTTATAGGTATCGTCGATCACCAGCGCGCCATTGCTGGCGGTCTTGCGCTGCAGACGGCCGCTGACCGGCGCGAAAGTATCGAGACCCAGCTTGATCTGTTCCAGCGCAATGCCTGCCCCATAGGTGCAGGCCACGGCAGCCAGCGCATTGAGTACGTTGTGCACGCCGGCCGCCTGCAGGTTGACGAAGAACTGCTGCGCTTCGCCCTCGCCTTCCTGCACGGTGATGAACATCTCGCTGCCGAAATCATTAGCGCGGAAGCTGCAGCGCACTTCGGCGCCCACATCCAGACCGAAGCGCAGCACGCGGCGGCTACCGGCCAGCTGCTGCCAGATAGGCGAATACTGGTCGCCGAACGGGAACACCGCCACGCCGTCAGGCGGCAGGCTGGCCAGCACGGCGCCATTTTCATGCGCCACCGCTTCGACCGTGTGCATGAATTCCTGATGTTCGCGCTGGGCGTTGTTGACCATGGCGATGGTCGGTGCTGCAATCGCGCTCAGACGGGCGATTTCACCCGGATGGTTCATGCCCAGTTCCACCACGGCGGACTGCTGCCTGGCTTCCATGCGGAACAGTGTGAGCGGTACGCCGATCTCGTTATTCAGATTGCCGCGCGTGGCCAGACGGCCTTCTTCGCCGTGGGCTGCCGCCAGTATCGAGGCGATCATTTCCTTGACCGTGGTCTTGCCATTGCTGCCCGTGACCGCGATGACAGGCATGGCGAACTGGCTGCGCCAGTAGTTGGCGATCTGGCCCAGTGCTACCAGCGTATCCGGCACCACCAGCGCTGGCAGCGTCCAGCCTTCCGGCAGCTCTTCTACCACCACGGCCGCCGCGCCTTTCTCGGCCACTTGTGCCAGGAACTGGTGCGCATCGAATACTTCGCCGCGCAGCGCGACAAACAGCGAACCGGCAGCCACACTGCGGCTGTCGGTCGAGACACCGTTGAACGCAACTTCGCCGCCAGTGCTATTCACCAGCTGCGCGCCCGTCAGTGCAGGCAGAATTTGTGCGAGTACAGCGCGCATTAATTCGGCCTCATCATGGTTAAACGTGCCGACAGCGCCAGCTGGGCGTGGTCAGCGTCGGAGAATGGCAGTTTCTTACCCTTGATTTCCTGATACGGCTCGTGGCCTTTGCCCGCCAGCAGTATCACATCCGTCTTGGCCGCATGCTTGATGGCGGACAGGATGGCGGCCGCGCGGTCAGCCTGCTGCTGCACGCTCGATGCCGGATTCGCCAGGTCCATACCGGCCACGATCTGGGCGATGATGGACTGCGGATCTTCGCTGCGCGGATTGTCGCTGGTGACCAGCACATGGTCGGCAATCTGGGCAATCTTGCCCATCTGCGGACGCTTGCCCGGGTCGCGGTCGCCGCCGCAGCCGAACACGCACCACAGCTGGCCGGCGCGGTCGCTGGCGACGCTGCGCAGCGCCAGCAGGGTCTTTTCCAGTGCATCAGGCGTATGGGCGTAATCGATCACGATCAGCGGCGCATCCTGACCACCGACCTGCTGCATGCGGCCCGGTGCCGGCTGCAGTGCTTCAACCGATTCAATGGCAGCGCGCAGGCCCAGACCTTTGGCCAGCAGCGCCCCCATCACACCGAGGGCATTGCTAATGTTGAAGTGGCCCACCAGCTGGGTTTTGATCATGGCAGCGCCCAGTGGGCATTCCAGATGGAATTCGGTACCGCCGCTACGACCGGAGCGCAGCTGGCTGGCGCGCAGCATCAGCACGCCGTCGATATCGGGCTGGCCGGCAGCATCCTGCAGGGTGTAGCCGATCAGCGGCATGGCACCGGCCAGCGCAGCCTTGGCTTTCAGGCTGTGCATCAGGCGCACACCGGCCGCATCGTCCAGATTGATCACGGCAGTTTTCAGGCCGGGCCAGTCGAACAGGCGGGCCTTGGCAGCCTCGTAGGCTTCCATGGTGCCGTGGTAATCGAGGTGATCGCGCGTCAGGTTGGTGAACAGGGCCACATCGAAGTGCATACCGGCCACACGGCCCTGCTCCAGCGCGTGCGAGGAGACTTCGATGGCCAGCGCACCGGCGCCCTGCTCGCGCAGCTGTGCCAGCGTGCGGCCCAGCAGCACGGCGTCCGGCGTGGTGTAGCCGGTGGCTTCGAATTCCACTTCGCCACGGGCGCGGAACATGCCCACGCCGAGCGTGCCGACGACGGCAGTCAGCTCGCCAGCGCGCGAAAGCGCCTGACCGAGCCACACAGCGCTGGAAGTCTTGCCGTTGGTGCCGGTCACGCCGACCGTGAACATGGCCGCATCGGGCTGCTCGTAATAGGCGTGCACGATGGCGCCGGCCTGCTGTTTCAGCTGTTCTACCGTGATATACGGGATTTTCCAGCTGGCGTTCCAGCTGAAGCCTGCGGGGTCGAGCACGATCAGGGCGGCACCCTGTTCGATAGCGCCTTCGATGAAGTTGCGGCCATCAGCGGCGTCACCGCTGGCTGCTGCAAAAGCAAAGAAGACGTCGCCCAGCTTGATGCGGCGCGAATCCGACGCCAGCTGCGCACCGGGCGCCAGCTTGCGGATGGTCGCGGCGATGGCCTGTACGTCTGCCATGGGGGCGAAGTTATAAGTCGTCACATTTTCTCCTGTGCTGCTTTATCAGGAATGATGATATGGGTGAGGGTCGAATCCGGCGTGATGTTCTTGGCACGCAGAGCGTTGGCGGCCAGCTCCGAAAACACGGGGCCTGCCACGTCGCCGCCGACGTGCACCGGACCACCCGGTTCGTCGATCATCACGGCGATGATGAAACGCGGATTCGTCATCGGCGCCATGCCGACGAAGTTACCGATGTATTTGGATTGCGAGTAGCGGCCGTTGACCACCTTCTGGGCGGTACCGGTTTTGCCGCCGACGCGGTAGCCGGGCACCTGCGCCTTGACGGCAGAGCCGCCAGGCTGGGTTACCATTTCCAGCATCTCGCGCATCTGTGCGGCCGTCTTGGCACTGATTACCTGCGTGCCGTGCGGCGCTTCGTGCACCTTCTGGAACGACAGCGGAATGATGTCGCCGTCACGCGCGAAGATCATGTAGGCACGGGCCAGCTGGATCAGCGAGACCGAGATACCCTGACCGAAACTCATATTCGCCTGTTCCACCGGACGCCACGATTTATATGGACGCACTCGGCCAGCCACGGCACCGGGGAAGCCCCACTTGGGCTGCTGGCCGAAACCGACCTTGGTGAACATTTCCCACATATCCTGCGACGGCATGCCCAGTGCGATCTTGGACGTGCCGATATTCGAAGACTTCTGGATAATCGTCTGCACATCGATCACGAAGTGCGGGTGGGTATCGTGGATCACGTGGTCGGCAATCACCATCGAGCCGTTACCGGTATCGAACATGGTGTGCGGGGTGATGCGTTTTTCATCCAGCGCCAGACCCACGGTGAACGGTTTCAGCGACGAGCCGGGCTCGAAGGTGTCCGTCATCACGCGGTTACGCAGCTGTTCGCCGGTCAGCTTGGAGCGGTCGTTCGGGTTGTAGGTCGGCCAGTTAGCCAGCGCCAGCACTTCGCCCGTGTGCACGTCGAGCACCACGGCGGCACCGGCCTTGGCGTGGAATTTCTCCACCGCGTCTTTCACCTGCGTGAAGGCGATGTACTGGATCTTGCTGTCGATCGACAGGGTCAGGTCCTTGCCGTCATGCGGTTCGCGCACCGACTGGATATCTTCCACGATGCGGCCCAGACGGTCCTTGATGACGCGGCGGCTGCCCGGCTGGCCCACCAGATTCTTCTGCTGCGCCAGTTCCATCGATTCCTGGCCGATGTCTTCCACATTGGTGAAACCCACCACGTGGGTAGTCACTTCGCCCTGCGGGTAGTAGCGCTTGTATTCTTTACGGGTCTGTATGCCTTCCAGACCCAGCTTGGCGATCTGCTCGGCCACTTCCGGCTCCACCTGACGTTTCAGGTAGACGAAGCTGCGGTCCGAATCGAGTTTCTTCTGCAGTTCGGCATCGCTGATTTCCAGCAGACGGGCCAGTTCTTTCAGCTTGGCCTTGGGCGCATTCTGCAGATCATCGGGAATCGCCCAGATAGCTTTCACGGGCAGCGAGGACGCCAGCACCTGACCGTCACGGTCGGTGATCTTGCCGCGCGTGGCCGGCAGATCGATGGTACGGGCATAGCGGATTTCGCCCTGCTTCTGCAGGAACTGGGTGGACAGGCCTTGCAGCCAGAGAGCACGGCCGGCCAGTGCGGCGAAAGCGGCAAACAGTACGAACAGCACCACGCGCGAACGCCATACGGGCAGACGCACTGCCAGTACGGGGCTCTTGGAGAATGGCACGCCTTTAGAGGCGGCCACGCGGGACGAGTTCAGACTGCTGCCGCGGCTCATTTCGATCCTTCCGGCGTCAGGTACTGCGTGCGGGCGGCCGTCAGCGGCGTCATATTCATTTCGCGGCGGGCGATTTCTTCGATACGCGCATGCTTGCCCAGCGTCGACTGATCGAGCTGCAGCTGGGCCCATTCGATATCGAGCTGACGGGCCTGCGACTGGGTGCGTTCCAGTTCGATGAACAGGTGGCGCGCCTGATACTGGGCGTTCACCAGCGACAGCGCGCAGGCCACCAGCAGCGCCGTCAGGAACAGGTTGATCTTGCCGCTCATGCCGCCCCCTTCGCTGCCACCGGCAGACGGCGTGCTACGCGCATCACGGCGGAGCGGGCGCGCGGGTTCTCGTCCACTTCGGCGTCGGATGGCTTGATCTTGGCCAGCAGCTTGAGTTCGGGCTGCGGCAGATCGATAGCGCGGATAGGCAGACGGCGGTCGGGCTGCTCGACATTCGCCTTGGCGGCGAGGAAACGCTTGACCATGCGGTCTTCCAGCGAGTGGAAGCTGATGATGGCCATGATGCCGCCCGGTGCCAGACTGGCCCAGGCCTGATTCAGCCCGGTCTCGAGGTCTTCAAGCTCTTTATTGATGAAAATCCGGATAGCTTGAAAAGTACGGGTGGCCGGATCCTTGCCCTTTTCCCGAGTCTTGACCGCGCCTGCCACGATGCCGGCAAGCTGTCGTGTGCTTGAAATTGGCTCGACTGCCCGGCGAGCAACAATCGCCTTTGCAATCTGAAAAGCAAACCGTTCTTCCCCATATTCTCTGATCACCTTTTCCAGTGTCTGTTCGGATTCTGTGGCAAGCCACTCGGCCGCCGACAGGCCACGCGTGGTATCCATGCGCATGTCGAGCGGACCATCATTGCGGAAACTGAAACCGCGTGAAGCATCGTCCACCTGAGGCGAGGAGATGCCGAGATCGAGCAAAATGCCATCCACGGCGCTGACGCCACGTTCGGCCAGCGCGTCATGCATGGTGGCGAAGCTGTCGTGCACGATACTGAAGCGGCTGTCCTGCACCTGCTCCGCCGTGGCGATAGCCTGCAAATCCTTGTCGAAAGCGATCAGACGGCCGTTGGCAGCGAGGCGCGACAGGATCAGGCGCGAGTGGCCGCCACGGCCAAAGGTGCCGTCCACATACACGCCGTCGGCGCGAGCGCCAGCCAGTTCGAGTGCGTCGACCGCTTCGTTAAGCAGCACCGTACGATGCTGAAATTCAGGCACCGATGTCATCGTCATCCCAGTGCCTTAGAAAGAGAAATTAGCCAGTACATCCGGGGTGCCAGCTTCCAGAGCCTGCTGCTCTTTCTCGGCCATCTTGGCGGCATCCCAGATTTCGAAATGAGAACCCATACCCATCATCATCACTTCGCGGTCGATGCCGACAGCCGCGCGCAGTTCCGGCGAAACCAGAATGCGGCCGGCCGTGTCGAGTTCGACGTCGGTGGCATAACCGAGGAAGATGCGCTGCCATGCGCGGGCCTGCATAGGCCAGGCGGCAATCTGCTGACGGTGCTGTTCCCACACGGGACGGGGGAATAACATGACGCAGCCATCGGGGTGACGGGTGAGCGTGAGGCGGCCTTCGCACTGGATCGCAAGCGCGTCACGATACTTGGCAGGGATAGCCATCCTGCCTTTCGCATCGAGATTGATTGCAGACGCACCTTGAAACACGGAATACCTCACTTGGGTTAGCGGCGCGTGGTCAGTGCTGTTTTTGGTTCCATCTCCCCCGCCGCTAAGTCGGGTGAAATTTCCCACAAAATGACACTTTTCCACACATGTGCCCACTTTAGAGGATGGCTGATCCGTGGTCAAGCGGTTTCAGGCAATCGAAACACCGATTTTAGTAATGAAATTAAGGACTTAGCGCAATTCGTTGAAGCCGGATAGAAATAAAATAATCAGCCAAATTAAGTACTTATGCCGGACAGTGAAAGTGCTACTTCACGTATGCACATGGGTTTCTGGCGAATTTGCTATGCTGAATTAATTGCACATAGTTGCAGCGCGACAACATCGCGGTGCCAAATCGGCAACACTGAGGCTGGGTGATGGAGACTTTAGGCGGGGATTAGCAGGAAGATCGCAGCAAGTGCGGCAGTGGTGACAGTGGCGCCATTATAACAGGCAGAGGACACAGCCCCTGGCCCGGCCAGCGCTAGCGGGCAAACAGCGCGCCTTCCACCTGCGCCAGAATCACGGCCATGCCGCCTGCCGACTTCAGGGCACGGGCATGGCGGCGGCAAGCTTCGGCCACTGCCGGACTTTCCAGCAGAGCTTGCAGGCGCTGCTGCAGTCCCCGCGCCGACAGGCGCTTGGCCAGCAGCACCTGCGCCACGCCCAGCTGGCGCGCGCGCAGGCCGTTATCGAACTGGTCGTAGGCAAACGGCACGATCAGCTGCGGCGTGGCGCTGCGCAGCGCCTCGGCCAGCGTACCGATGCCGCCATGGTGGACGATGGCCGCCACCTGTGGCAGCAGCGCGCTGAACGGCGCTTGCGCCACCCACATCACGTTGGCCGGCAACCGGGCCGGTAACTGGGCCCGGTGCGGCGTCACCAGCAGGCCGCGCCGGCCCAGCCGCTGCAAGGCCTGCAAAGCCGCGGCGAAATACTCGGCCGCGTGCTGGTGGCCCGTGCCCGCGGTGAATAGTACAGGCGCATCGCCGGCGGCCAGAAACTGTGCCAGTTCCGGCGCCAGCGCCGCCGCAGGAGCGGCATCGGCCAGTACGAAACTGGCAGAGCTGAAGGGCTGCGGCCAGTCCGGCTGGGGCGCGGCATACCATTCGGGGAACAGGCCTAGCGAAGCGTCGGGCGCATTGAACATATGCTCGAAGAAGTGCGGCACGGGCACCATGCCGTACTGGCTGCGGCGTGCATTCAGGCCGGGCAGCATGACGGGATCTATCATGTGCTGGTGGATCATGCGCCACAGCGCCTGGCGCCAGCCCAGCGGCACCCAGCGCGGCACGGGCAGCGAACCGGCGCACAGCATGTCATGGCTGCTGCACAGATTGGACGGCGCCAGATAGGCGCTGACAATGCGCAGATCGGGCCGCACGGTACGGGCGATGGCCGCCATCGGCACCAGTATGGGGTGGCTGAGCACCACGCATTCCTGCTGCGCCGGCAGCTGGCGCAGCAGCTCGCGCATGGCATCCAGATACGGCACCAGCCCGTTCCAGATCACGCCCCAGCCGCGCCGCTCGTCCCACAGGGCCGGATCGTCCAGCATGCTCTGGAAGGCGGCCGGAGTGGAAAAACTCTGGCAAGGCAGGCCCGCTTCGGTCACCAGCGCGGCGTGGAAGGCCGGCGCCAGCATCAGCACCTGATGGCCGCGCTGCTGCAAGGCCCGGCCCAGCGCGATAAACGGATACATATCGCCGCCCGTGCCGCTCGCGGCCACGATTACCAGAGGCTGTGCTACATCGAAGGGGCTAGGAGTCGGCATACGCTAGGCTCTCGAAAGTTGAGATGGCGGCTTAATCGGCGGGCAGTTCCCAGCCGCGCGAACGTTCGACGGCGCGCTGCCACTGACCCATCAGTTCCAGCCGGCGCTGTTCCGGCATGGCCGGCTCGAAGCGCCGTTCGCAGCGCCACTGGGCGCGGATTTCCTCCTGCGTCTCCCAGTAGCCCACGGCCAGTCCGGCCAGATAGGCGGCACCGAGCGCCGTGGTTTCCGTTACGGTGGGCCGGATCACGGGCACGCCGAGCAGGTCGGCCTGGAACTGCATCAGCATATTGTTGCAGGCGGCGCCGCCATCGGCCCGCACCTCCGTCAGCGGTATCTGCCGGTGCGCGGCCGCCACATCTTTCTGCATCGCGGCCATCAGTTCGGCACTCTGGTAGGCAATCGCTTCCAGCGCGGCGCGCGCGATGTGGCCACGGTTGCTGCCGCGGCTCAGGCCCACCAGCGTGCCGCGCGCATACGGGTCCCAGTGCGGCGCACCGAGGCCGACGAAGGCCGGCACCATATACACACCGCCACTATCGGGCACGCTGGCCGCCAGCGCTTCTACTTCGGACGACTGGCTGATGATGCCCAGCCCGTCGCGCAGCCACTGCACGGTAGCGCCGCCCATGAATACACTGCCCTCCAGCAGATAGTCGGTGGCACCATCGACGCGCCAGCCTACCGTGGTCAGCAGACGGTTGTGCGAAGCCACCGGATGACGGCCCAGATGCATCAGCATGAAACAGCCCGTGCCATAAGTGTTTTTCACCATGCCGGGGGTCATACAGGCCTGACCGAAGGTGGCGGCCTGCTGGTCGCCGGCGATGCCGGCCACGGGAATCTCGGCGCCAAACAGGGCGGCATGGGTGGTCCCCACTTCCTCGCTGGACGACACCACTTGCGGCAGCAATTCCTCGGGAATATCGAACAGGTGCAGCAGATCGCTGTCCCAGCGCATCAGGTGTATGTTGAACAGCATGGTGCGCGAGGCATTGCTGACGTCCGTCACGTGCTGGCCGGTCAGCTTATAAGTGAGCCAGCTATCGATCGTGCCGAAGGCCAGTGCACCGCGTCTGGCCCGCTCGCGTGCGCCGGGCACGTGGTCGAGCAGCCATTTCAGCTTGGTGGCGGAAAAATAGGCATCCAGTTCCAGCCCCGACGCATCGGCGATCAGCTTGGCTTTGCCTTCAGCGCGCAGTTGCTGGCACAGGTCAGCCGTACGGCGGTCCTGCCAGACGATGGCAGGGGCGATCGGTTCGCCGCTCTTGCGGTCCCACACCAGCGTAGTCTCGCGCTGGTTGGCGATGCCGATGGCAGCGATCTGCGCGCCGCTCACGCCATGCTCGTGCAGCACTTTGCGCGCTACCGTCAGCTGGCTATTCCAGATTTCGTTGGGGTCGTGTTCCACCCAGCCGGACTGAGGGAAATGCTGGGGAAATTCCTGCGCGGCGCTGGCGCAGATCTGCCCGGCGCGATCGAACAGAATCGCGCGCGAGCTGGTCGTGCCCTGATCGAGGGCCAGTATGTAGTGTTTCATCGGCATCGTCCCCGTAGGCGTCGTGCTGCACGCCGTCGGCGCTCCAGCCGCGCACTGTAAATTAGTTGAAGCAAGCCGATAGGCCGGATTTTGTTACGGCACAGGCGAACCTGCGCTATGACAGCCATTCCTCTAGGCGCCGGATTACTCCGGCGCTCAAGCTTCCTACCCGCACGCTCCGCGAGCCACATCATCGCGTGCCTATTTGGAATTGCACCAGGTGGAGGTTACCGCGTTTCACCGTAACTTAATACGCTCGTCTCTGTGGCCCTATTCCTCGCCTTATACCCCTGCACCGCACCAGTACAAGTACCGGTACGGCACAGCAGGCTTTCAACGGACGGCCGTTAACCGTCACCCCGCTCTATGGAGTCCGGACCTTCCTCCCGTCAGGCATTACGCGCTGACCAGCGGCTGTCTGGCTTGCTTCGGGCGCTATTGTACCAGTTGCCCGCCAGCCCACACCAGCCACGCCCTGCGCGTGCCAGAAATCTGAAATTTGGTGTCGCCATTAGAAAAGCCGCGCCTCGGGCTGCACCGTAGAATGGCTGACATCCTGACACCCGTCTGGCGCACCAGACCCTTCACCTCACAAGATCAATAAGGCAAGAAATGACCCTACCATCCCGTACCGGCGGCCAGATTCTGGTCGATGCCCTGAAGATCCACGGCGTAGACATGGCTTTCGGCGTACCCGGCGAAAGCTATCTGGACGTACTCGATGCCCTGCACGACTCCGGCATCCGCTTCATTATCAACCGGCAGGAAGGCGGCGCCGCCTTCATGGCCGACGCCTACGGCAAGATGACGGGCAAGCCCGGCATCTGTTTCGTCACGCGCGGCCCCGGCGCCACCAATGCCTCGATAGGCGTGCACACGGCGTTTCAGGATTCCAGCCCGATGATTCTGTTCATCGGCCAGGTAGGCAATGACTTCGTCGACCGCGAAGCCTTCCAGGAAATCGACTACCGCCGCATGTATGGCCAGATGGCCAAATGGGTAGCCCAGATCGACCGTGCCGACCGCGTGCCCGAATACATCGCCCGCGCGTTCCAGATCGCCACCAGCGGCCGGCCCGGCCCGGTGGTGCTGGCCCTGCCGGAAGACATGCTGACCTCCATGGCCAGCGTGGTCGACACGCGCTGCTACCAGCCGGTGCAAGCCGCGCCTGCGGCCAGCCAGATCGAACAGTTGCGCGGCCTGCTGGCCGGCGCCAAGAAACCGCTGGTACTGCTCGGCGGCGGCGGCTGGAATGCAGCCGCCTGCGCCGATCTGCAGCGCTTCGCCGAAGCCAACCAGCTGCCGGTGGCCTGCGCCTTCCGCTTCCAGGACCTGCTCGACAACGCCCATCCTAATTATGTGGGCGATGTCGGCATCGGCATCAACCCGAAACTGGCGGCGCGTGTGCGCGAAGCCGATGTGCTGATCGCCATCGGTCCCCGTCTCGGTGAAATGACCACGGGCGGCTACAGCCTGATCGAAGCACCCGTACCGCGCCAGCAGCTGGTGCATGTGCACGCCGACGCAGAAGAACTGGGCAGCGTGTATCAGGCCCAGTTGATGATCAATAGCGGCATGCCGCAGATGGCCAGCATGCTGGCTGCCATGGCGCCCGTCGACAGCAGCGCATGGCGCGACAGCGTGGCCGCCGCCAAAGCCGATCTGGCAGCATGGCAGCAGCAGCCGCCCATCTTCCAGGATGGTAAAGCGCCACTTGATCTATGGCAGCTGGTGCAGCAGCTGGACCAGCTCACCCCGGCCGATACCATCATCACCAACGGTGCCGGCAACTACGCCACCTGGGCGCACCGCTTCCACCGCTATGGCGGCATGCGCACCCAGCTGGCACCGACTAGCGGCGCCATGGGCTATAGCGTACCGGCCGGTGTGGCCGCCAAAATAATTGATCCAGATCGCACCGTGATTACGTTTGCCGGCGACGGCGAGTACATGATGAACGGCCAGGAACTGGCCACGGCCGTGCAATACCGCGCCGGCGTGGTCATCATCGTGTTCAACAACGGTATGTTCGGCACCATCCGCATGCATCAGGAGCTGCACTATCCGGGCCGCGTCTCGGGCACCCAGCTGCACAATCCCGACTTTGCCGCACTGGCTGCGGCCTATGGCGGCCATGGTGAAGTGGTGGAAACAACGGCAGCGTTTGCGCCCGCGCTGGAACGTTCGCTGGCCTTCGCGCGCAGCCAGAACCTGCCGGCAGTGATCGAACTGCGCTACGACGGCAACCTGATCACGCCGGGCGCCACGCTGGAGACCATCCGCAGCAACGCCCTGAAAGCCAGGGCCGCCAAATAAGCCTGTCTAGAGGCTGGCGGTCGTGCGGCCAGCCTCGATTTTCTGCAAGGGCTGCGGTTGCACTGATGGCTGCGGCGGCGCCGGTTCCGTTTCGGCCGGCGGCGGATTTTTCGGCGCCGGACAGACGCGGCAAGTGCCCGCCGCACGGCCGAAATCCGTCACCCGCGCCAGCTTCATGGGCACTTTGGGGTCATTGCAGTAACTACCATCGAGCACCAGCGCCTTGCCGTCATCACTGAGCGTGCCGCGTATGGTGCGCTCTTCCTCGTCAGGCGGCTGCACCGTGAAATAGAACTGGCGGCCGCGCGGATCGATCACCACTTCACTGGCCACCACAGGCCAGCTCAGGCCACCGGCCGTGTATTCGTACAGCACCGTATCGACTTCGGCGAAGCGCTGCAGGGTGATGCGCTGGCCGCCGAATTCGCCGTTCTCGGGACTGATGCACAGATCGGAAAACACCAGCATGCCGTAGCGCGGCAATATCTGCGCGGCCGGTTTGCGCGCCAGCTTGGGCGCCGCCAGTACGGCAAACGACGCCAGTAGCAGAGAACTGGCGATGAGGGCGCGGCGCGACAGCAGCATGGTGTGGACTTTCGACAAAAATGAAGGTGATCCGAAATCGGGCGCAGAAATGAACAACGGCTGCACGAGGCAGCCGTTGATGATTCTACCTGATCAGATCAGATTAGAACGAGTGACGTACGCCCACGTTGAAGGCTTTGTCACCGGTACCGGCTTCAGCGTTGTTACCAACGGTGTAGCTAGCGCCGTTTTTGTTGTGGATCTTAGCGTACGAAACGTAGGTGCTGGTGCGTTTCGACAGAGCGTAGGAGTAACCCACTGCCCACTGGTCAGCGTCGTGGTTCGCTACTTCTTTGTCGTTCTTACGGGTGTACGAAGCCATCACGGTGCCTGCTGGGCCGACTGGTGCGGTCAGACCGATCAGAGCAACGGTGCTGTCTTTCGAGGCCACTGGAGCAACGGTGTAGCCGAATGGGTTGCTGGTGTTACCCAGAGCCGAGCTGTTGGTGCCCTTGTCTTTGCTGAAGGCAGCGTAAGCTTTTACCACGGCGAAGTCGTAGTTAGCAGCGATCAGGGTGTTGTGACCAACGTCGGTGCTCAGTTTCGATGCTGGCAGGTCGTTGTTACGGGCGTTGTAAGCAACGCGCACGTTCAGAGGACCGTTAGCGTAGCCAACGTAGCCGCCGATTTGACGCTGAGCCGATGCATCGCCAGCTTGCTCGCCAACGCTGTACGACACTTCGCCGACGAAACCTTCAACCACTGGGGTCTGGTAAACGATGGCGTTGCTGTTACGGGTGTTGTTGCCAGCCACGCCGAACAGGTTTTTAGCGGTACCAGCGTAGCCCATTGCGAATGGATCAGCTACGTCACGTACGGACTCGTAGTAAGGGGTGTACTGACGACCCAGGGTCAGGGTACCAGCGGTGGTCGATTTCAGACCAACGTAGGATTGACGGTTAGCGATCGAACCAGCAACGTCGGATTCGCCGGTGTCAGCTTTGATGCCCGATTCCAGCACGAAGACAGCGCTCAGACCACCGCCCAGATCTTCCGTACCTTTGAAGCCCAGACGGGAGGCTGCGCCTACGCCGCTGGAAACTTTGGTGGTGTTGGCTACGCCGCCGCGCTCGCTCACCAGACCGGCATCAACGATACCGTAGATGGTGACGTTCGATTGGGCGAAGGCTGCAGCGCTGGTTGCGCTCAGAACGGCCAAGGCGATAAGGGATTTTTTCATAACGTGTTTCCTTCAGTTGTGTTGCTGTAAATAGGTAAAGCTAGTATTACGGCATGTTCGGTGCTTATCGACGCCACATGAGGCGCCGTGTATTTGTGAGGGCAAACTCCCCAGCTGCCACTTTGCGTCGCGGGGTACGTGACGCGTTCACTTAAATGCGGCCGATACGGTCGCCGCTGGCTTTATCGCAGCGCGCTTGCGCGCCGGAGGCGGCACTATACTGATGCTTTGCTTGTCTATCAAGAGTCACAAGGGCAAAATTGCCGTTTGTTACTCTTGGCAGAATTTCAAAACGCCAGCATTTTACCGCATCGCAATATTTCCTGCCCATAGAGCCAACTAGCCCGGTTTCTCCGCCCGATTTCTTCCTTGCAAACTGTCCTCCCCTCGCGGTTCGGACCTCGTTGTCGGACCAAGTGAAAATAGCTACATTTGCTATTAACCATGACATTTTATACCGGAGTCTGCTGGCAACGACCTCAACTAATTGGTAATTAGCTTACAACTCCGCAGAAAATTCGGCGATTTCAACGGAGAAATATGGTGCAATACCAACTATATTCATGAAAAACCGTTATATCACTGAATGAAATTCAGCCCGGACCACCAACTGCTGCGTCGCATCAGCAATTTGTAAGTAATTGCTACTTGTCACATCCGCGCAACATAAGCACTCGTAAATATTGCGCAAATCAGCAAAATGTGTAGATATAAGTAAGTTTCATTAAGAAAGTAAGAACTAAAAACAACAGTTATCAGTCTGTAGGTAAACTTTCCTGAGAAAAATATTTTGTCTATGACAAAATTTCCGCAACTGGCAGAATCAGATGATTCATCAGGACTGTCTCAAGCATGTCGTGGACAAGCTGTTTTCTGTATGTGCGAACAGACAAGCGGTGAGCCGCGTGCCATACTTGCGTTCATAAATCGAATGTAGAATGCAGGTCGCGTTATCCGGCGTGACTCTGCGCGTTGTGCACCCGGACCCTGTGCCAACCCTTGCGGCCATCGAAAAAAGTGGCCGCTGTAGCCTGATGACTAATAAAGAAAATACACCACTTGCACTGAGCACGATTAGTGACGTGGAACGCGACACCGGCGTTGCCAAGGAGACTTTGCGTGTATGGGAACGCCGTTACGCCTTCCCTCAGCCACTGCGCGATCCGAATGGCGAACGTATCTACCCGCAGGATCAGGTGCAGAAGCTGCGTCTGGTGAAGCGGCTGATCGATCTCGGCTACCGCCCCAGCAAAATCATCCAGCACAGTGCCGACGAACTGCGCGCCCTGACGGGACAGGCTACCAGCGTCAAAGCCACCAGTGTGGCGCCACCCGAACTGCAGGGTTATATAGATCTGTGCAAGAGCCACCAGATGGAAGCACTGCGGCGCAAGCTGTCGCAGGCGCTGCTGATGATGGGGCTGAAAAGCTTTGTGATCGATCTGGTTGCCCCGCTCACCGCGCTGGTAGGCGAAGCCTGGGCCAGCGGCATCCTCGCCACCTTCGAAGAACATCTGTACACGGAATCGCTGACGGTAGTGATGCGCAGCGCCATCTTTGCCATGCCTCAGGCCAACGGCAACAGCCATGGCGCGCCGCGCATCATGCTGACCACGCTGCCGCAGGAACGCCACGGGCTGGGCCTGCTGATGGCGGAAGCCATGTGCGTGGCTGAAAGCGCCCACTGCATCTCGCTGGGCGTACAGACCCCGCTGATCGACATCGTCGAAGCCGCACAGGCCCAGCGTGTCGACATCATTGCCCTGTCATTCTCGGTTGCCATGAACGCCCGTCAGGCGCTCGACGGTCTGGCCGAGCTGCACACCCGCCTGGGCGGCCATGCCGAGCTGTGGGCCGGTGGCAGCAATGTCGCCCTGAAACGCCGCCGCCCGCCCTATGTGCGCGTGTTTGCACTCAATGAACTGCAGAGCGCCATTGCCGACTGGCGCCAGCGCCACCCGCGCTAGCCCAAACGCCGGGCGGAATCGCTACGGGGCTCTGGTAGAATAGGCGTTTCCTAGTGGCTGGCCCAGCCAGCCTCCGCTTGAAGCGCCCGTAACCACCTGCCCATGTTTAGTTTCTTCAAGAAAAAACCCGTCACGCCGCCCGAGGCGATTACTCCCGCTGCTGCAGCTACTGCTGTACCAGCCCCATCCGTTCCCGCCCCGGCCGCAGCCGCACCGCTGCTGGTGGAAGAGCCTGCACCACGCCAGTCGTGGATGGCGCGCCTGAAAGCGGGCCTGTCCAAAACTTCGTCCAATCTGTCCATCCTGTTTGTCGGCGCCAAGATCGATGACGACCTGTACGACGAGCTGGAAGCGGCCCTGCTGATGTCCGATGCCGGCGTGGAAGCGACCACCTATCTGCTCGACGCACTCAAGCAGAAGGTCAAGCAGGACAAGCTGCTCGATGCGGCCGCCGTGAAAGCGGCGCTGAAACAGCTGCTGGTGGAACTGCTGCTACCGCTGCAGCGCCCGTTCGAACTGGGACGCCACCAGCCCATGGTGATGATGATTGCCGGCGTCAACGGCGCCGGCAAGACCACCACCATCGGCAAGCTGGCCAAGCACATGCAGACCCACAACCAGTCGGTGCTGCTGGCTGCCGGCGACACCTTCCGCGCCGCCGCACGCGAGCAGCTGATGGTCTGGGGCCAGCGCAACAACATCACCGTGATTTCGCAAGCTTCCGGCGATCCGGCGGCCGTGGCCTTCGACGCGGTGCAGTCCGGCAAAGCCCGTGGCCACGATGTGGTAATGGTCGATACGGCGGGCCGCCTGCCGACCCAGCTGCACCTGATGGAAGAACTGAAGAAAGTCCAGCGCGTGCTGGGCAAGGGCATGGAAGGTGCGCCCCATGAGACCCTGCTGGTGATCGACGGGAATACGGGGCAGAATGCGCTAGCGCAAGTGAAAGCTTTCGACGATGCGCTGCATCTGACGGGGCTGATCATTACCAAGCTGGACGGCACGGCCAAAGGCGGCGTGCTGGCGGCGATCGCGCGCGTACGTCCTGTGCCGGTCTACTTCATCGGCATAGGCGAGAAGATAGAGGATCTGCAGCCCTTCGTGGCGGCCGAATTTGTCGATGCTTTACTGGGTGAATGACCGGATAACCGTTCCATGATCGAATTCCGCAACGTTTCCAAACAATATTCCACTGATACTTACGCCCTGCACGACGTGTCTTTCACGGTGGCCAAGGGCGAGCTGGTGTTTCTGGCCGGCCCATCCGGCGCCGGCAAGTCCACCCTGCTGAAAATGATCGCCGCCATCGAACGCCCCAGCAGCGGTCAGGTGCTGATCAACGGCACCGATATTTCACGCATCCGCCCGGCCGCGATTCCTTCGCTGCGGCGCAATCTGGGCCTGATCTTCCAGCAGCAGCGCCTGCTGACGGACCGCAGCATTCTGGCCAATGTGATGCTGCCCCTGCTGGTGGCCGGCGCCTCGCACAAGGAAGCAGAAACCCGCGCCCGCGCCGCGCTGGAAAAAGTCGGACTGGACGAACGGGCCGATGCCCAGCCCCTGTCGCTGTCGGGCGGCGAGCAGCAGCGCGTCTCGATCGCGCGCGCCATCGTCAACCGTCCCCAGCTGATACTGGCCGACGAACCCACGGCCAATCTGGACCGCGCCAGCGCCAACCGCGTGCTTGATGCGCTGAAAGCCTTCAATTCCGTCGGCGTGACCTGCATTATTTCCAGCCACGACGAGCAGATGCTCGATGCCGCCGCCCGCGTCATCCACCTCAACCACGGCCAACTGGAGGGCGCAGCATGACCAACTGGTTACGCCAACACCGTTATGCGCTGGGTGCGGCGCTGGTCCACCTGCGCCGTTCGCCCGGTGGTTTCCTGTTCAACATCCTCGTCGTCGCGATCGCGCTGGCCCTGCCGTTTGCCGGCGTCACCCTGCTCGATAATGTACGCCCCATGTCGGAACAGCTATCGGTCGATCCCGAAGTGAGCGTGTTCCTGCGTCAGGATACCCCGCGCGAACAGGCTCAGGCACTGGCCTCCTCGCTGCGTCAGGCCGTCAAGGACAAGCAGGCCAAGATCATCTTCACTCCGCGCGAAAAGGCGCTCGACCAGCTGCGCGACAAGAACGGTCTGGCCGATGTGCTGACCACGCTGGGCGAGAACCCCCTGCCCGATAGCTATGTCATCAAGATCGATGCCTTCCGCAACGCGCAGGCCGGCGGCGATGTGGACCAGCTGGCCGAACAGCTCCGCAGCCTGCCCGGGGTCGAATCCGTGCAGGTCGATTCGGCCTGGGTCAAACGGCTGGCAGCGCTGATCAATGTGCTGCGGCTGGCCCTGCTGATCCTGGCCGCCACGCTGGGCACGGTCGTCGTGGCCGTGATCTTCAATACCATACGCCTGCAGGTGCTGACCCAGCGCGAAGAAATCCTCGTCTGCAAGCTGATCGGCGCTACCGATAATTTCATCCACCGCCCCTTCTTCTACACGGGCGCCCTGCTCGGCCTGTGCGCCGGCGCTGTGGCGCTGGGCGCCGTGGCACTGGCGCTGCACCCGCTGAATCAGGCCATCGCCGAATTTGCCCGCCTGTATGCTTCGGAATTCCAGCTGACCCCGCTGCCGCCGCTGGCCATGGCGGGCCTGCTGGCCCTGTCGGCCGGCCTGGGCCTGCTGGGTGCCATGCTGTCCGTACAGCGCCACCTGTCGCGCATGAACTAGGCGCTGCTTGCGCTCGCGTCCGTGCGGCCCCGCACGGACGCTCTCCCCTTCCGCTCCTACCCTGTCCCGTATTAAGTCCGGCCTAAGATCCGGCGCGCATTCTCTTCCCTGCACCAGAGGCTGCCATTGATTTTTACTATAGCTTTTTTGCTATCAATGCGATAAATTGGCAGTGATTGGCACTCAACGGCAGAGAGTGCTAATATATATCGACTGTAGGGCAAAATGAGTTCTCTACAGCAACCAAGCAATACGAATACATAGCTAAGACGCACTCACCACTAAGGAATGAATATGACTACGATGTCCGCACCGACTGCTCTGGTACCGGTCACCAATCGCGCCTTGGGACTGGGATTCACTGGTAATCTAGGCAATATCGATGCCTACATTTCGGCCGTCAACCGTCTGCCGATGCTGAGCCATGACGAGGAAACCTCGCTCGCCAAGCGTCTGAAAGAACACAATGATCTGGCCGCCGCACAGGAGCTGGTGCTGTCGCACCTGCGTCTGGTGGTGTCCATCGCCCGCGGCTATCTGGGCTACGGCCTGCCGCACGCTGACCTGATTCAGGAAGGCAATATCGGTCTGATGAAGGCCGTCAAACGCTTCGACCCCGATCAGGGCGTGCGTCTGGTGTCATATGCCATGCACTGGATTAAAGCCGAGATGCATGAGTACATCCTGAAGAACTGGCGTCTGGTCAAAGTGGCCACCACCAAGGCCCAGCGCAAGCTGTTCTTCAATCTGCGCAGCCACAAAACGGGGCTCGATGCCATGAGCCCGGCCCAGATCGACCAGCTGGCACAGACGCTGGATGTGAAGCGCGAAGAAGTGATCGAGATGGAAACCCGTCTGAGCGGCCGCGATATCGCGCTGGAATCGCCGAGCGACGACGAAGACGACAAGTTCGCGCCTATCGCCTACCTGTCCTCGGAAGCCAGCGAACCGACCCGCGTGCTGGAAGCGGAACAGGTCACCCGTTTGCATTCCGAAGGGCTGGAACAGGCACTGGCCAAGCTCGATCCCCGCTCGCGCCGCATCGTCGAAGCACGCTGGCTGGCCAACGATGATGGCAGTGGCGCCACCCTGCATGCGCTGGCCGACGAGTTCGGCGTGTCCGCCGAGCGGATCCGCCAGATCGAAGTAGCGGCGCTGAAGAAAATGAAAGGTGCACTGGCCGATTACGTGTAAGCCAGTTCCGCACCACCGAACAGCCGCCGGTTCCCCCGCGCGGCTGTTTTTTTTGGTGGCACGCTACGCTCAGGCGTAGCGTGCGCCCCGTCTATGGTGTTTTTGTTAAGCTGATCATGTGTCGCGCCGCATGATGGCTTGCGTTCGAGGTTTTGAGGTATTCCCATGAAATCCAGCATACTCCGGCAGCTCGTCATCCTGCCCCTGCTGACGGCCTGCATGGCCCTGTTGTACGCCTGTAGCGGCCAGCTCGGGCGTGCCGCTGGCACGCCCCCGCCCCTGCCTATTACCCGCGAGGTGGTGCTCACCCAGGGTGCCAGCATCGCGCTGGGCAGCATGGCCAGCCCCAACGCCGCCAGCGAGGGCGCTCCGGTCGTCCAGCTGAAACTGGAACGCGTCAACGATAGCCGCTGCCGCAAAGGCATGGTGTGCGTCTGGGCCGGCTATATCAGCTACAGCTTTGTACTGACGGGGACGGACGGCAGCACCAGCCAGTTTGTGCTGTCCGACAATATGCCGAATGCCCGCCCCAGCATCACGGAGCAGGGCTGGACCATCACGCTGACGGGACTGGAGCCGCAGGCGGCCCCGGCAAAAGATGAAATCACGCCGAATTATCGGGTAAGCTTAAGGGTGAGCAACGCACCTTCATCCTAACCCGAGTAAGCGCCCATGACCCAGCTCCGCCAGTCCACCCTGTCCTTCGTCGTTTCCACCACTTTCCTCACCACCCTGACCATCAGCTTTAGCGCACCCGGTGCGGCATGGGCCAAAAGCCCGGTCGCAACCGGTACGGGCGGCGCCGTGGCCACCATCAGCGAGCCGGCGTCGCAAGCGGCGATAACCATCCTCAACAAGGGCGGCAATGCCATCGATGCTGCCGTGGCGGCCGCGGCCACGCTGGGCGTGACCGACCCGTTCAGCTGCGGCATAGGCGGGGGCGGCCTGATGGTGATCTATCTGGCCAAGGATAAGCGTGTGATCACCATCGACCACCGCGAAACGGCACCGGCCAGCTTCAGCCCTACCGTGTTCCGGCCCGATGGCAAGGAACTCGATTACGACACGGCCATCGCCAGCGGCATGGCGGTCGGTGTGCCGGGCACGGTACGGGGCTGGCATGAAGCGCTGCAGCGCTATGGCAGCATGTCGTTTGCGCAGGTGCTGGCACCGGCTATCGGTGTGGCCAGCAAGGGCTTTACCGTGAATGCCAACTTCAGCCACCTGATCGACGAGAACCTCAACAAGTTCAAGCTCTTCCCTGCCACGGCCGCGCTCTACATGAAGGATGGCAAAGCCCTGCCGGCCGGCACCCTGCTGCGTAATCCCGATCTGGCCAAGGCTTACCGCGAACTGGCCAGCGGCGGCATCAGGACTTTTTATGAAGGCAAGCTGGGCCGCGCCGTGGTGGCCGCCGTCAACCAGCCGCCCGTGGCGCCCGGTGTGCAGGTACGTGCCGGTAATATGAGCATGGCCGATCTGGCCAATTACGAAGTGCGCATCCGCCAGCCCATCCATAGCACCTACCGCGGTTACGATGTGTACGGCATGGCCCTGCCCAGCAGCGGCGGCATCGCCATCGCCGAAGCGCTGAATATTCTGGAAGGCTATGACCTGAAAGCCCTGCCGCGGGCTCAGGCCGAGCACCTGTATCTGGAAGCGAGCCGGCTGGCCTTCGCCGACCGCAATGCCTATCTGGCCGATCCCGAATACGTCGATGCGCCCGTGGCCGGCCTGCTGAGCAAGGAATACGCGGCACGCCGCCGCGAGCTGATCAACCCGCAGCAAGCCAGCCCCCATGCCGATGCCGGCGATCCGTATCCGTTCCAGAACGATGTCAGCGTGCCGCTGCGCCCGCGCAGCAACAAGCTGCTGGCCGAGGGCGCCCACACCACCCACCTGACCGTGTCCGACAAGGAAGGCAACATCGTTTCCTACACCTACACCATCGAGTCGTGGGGCGGCAGCGGCATCGTGGTGCCCGGCTACGGCTTCCTGCTGAATAACGAAATGACGGACTTCGATTTTTCCGGTCCCGCACCGAATGTGCCGGAAGCAGGCAAACGTCCCCGTTCCAGCATGTCGCCCACCATCGCTTTCCGCAACGGCAAACCGGCCTTCACCATCGGCAGCCCCGGCGGCGCCACCATCATCACCACCGTGCTGCAAACCATGGTCAACTACCTCGATCTGGGCATGAGCATGGCCGATGCGCTGAATGCGCCGCGCCTGTCCGAACGTAACGGCATGAGCACCGATGTAGAGCCGGGCTTTACCGGCACGGCGCAAGCGCAGGCACTGGAGAAGCTGGGCCAGCGCTGGGGCCAGCCGGAAGAAATCGGCGCGGCCAATGCGCTGGTGTTCAATCCCGATGGCACGGTGACGGCCGTCAGCGAAGGCAAGCGCCATGGCATCGGCAGCGCCATGGTGCAGAAAAGCCCACACTAAGCCGCGTTTAAGATAAAGCTAACACACTGACAACTCCACCACTCGGGAGTTGTCATGAAAAACTGGATGCGCGCCAACAAAGGCTTTGTACTGTTTCTGATGCTGTTCGGGATATTCCGCACCGCCGTAGCCGACTGGAATCCCATTCCGTCCGCCTCCATGCACCCCAATCTGCTGGAAGGCGATGTGGTCTTCGTCAACCGCCTGGCCTACAACGTCAAGCTGCCGCTGACCGACATCGTGCTGGGTCACACCGGCGAACCGCAGCGCGGCGACATCGTCACGTTCTCGTCGCCAGCCGATGGCACCCGATTGATCAAACGCGTGATTGCCCTGCCCGGCGACCGGGTGGAAATGCGTAACGAACAGCTGATCATCAACGGTCAGGCGGCCGACTACGATGGCGTGGTACAGGCCGCCGAACATATTCAAGGTCTCGGTGCACTGCAGGCCTTGCAGGTGGCAGAGAAAATCGATGGCAGCCGTCCGCACACCATCCAGTTCCTGCCGCAAGTGCGGGCCCAGCGCGACATGGCGGCGCTGGTGGTGCCGGCCGGCCAGTATCTGATGCTGGGCGATAACCGCGACAACAGCGCCGACTCGCGCTACATCGGCATGGTGCCGCGTGCGCTGCTGATAGGCCGGGCCGAACGGGTGCTGGCTTCGGCTGACATCCGGGGCAACTGGCTACCCCGTACGGAACGCTTCGGCATGAGCTTGTACGCCAGCCATTAAGGCTGCAATCCGGCACTCGCCGCCGTCATCTGGCAATGCTATGATGCGTAGCATCTTTTTAACATTGCCGGATACGCCAACAGCGTACGGCGCGCGAGGCAGCATGATTGCATTCGAAGCACTGGCCAAAAACTACGGCGAGTTCCACGCCGTCCATCCCCTCTCGCTGCAAGTACGCCGCGGCGAAGTGTTCGGTTTCCTCGGTCCCAACGGGGCCGGCAAGACCACCACCATCCGCATGATGATGGGCATACTGGTGCCCAGCAGCGGACGGGTACTGATAGACCAGCTCGATTGCCATGCCGATGCCACCGAAGTCAAACGGCGGGTCGGCTATCTGCCCGATACGCCGGTGTTTTACGACTATCTGCGCGGGCGCGAAATCCTCCAGTTCGTCGCCGAAATGCACGGTTATGGCCGCGCCGAAGCGCGCGCACGCAGCGCCCGTCTGCTTGAAGAATTCGGCCTGCAGGAAGCGGCTGAAGACTATGCCGTCAACTACTCGCTGGGCATGAAAAAACGGCTGGGACTGGCCTGCGCCCTGATCCACGATCCGGCCGTACTGATACTCGATGAACCCATCAACGGCCTTGATCCGCGCGCCTCGCGCGATGTGCAGGAACGCTTGCTGGCCGCCGCAGCACGGGGCGTGACCATCTTCGTTTCCACCCATTTGCTGGACATGGCGGAAAAGCTGTGCGATCGCGTCGGCATCATCCACCACGGCCAGCTGGTGGCCACTGGCACACTCGACGAAGTGCGTGCCCAGGCTTCCGCCAGCGGCTCGCTGGAAGAAGTATTCCTGAAGATCACCGACGCTGACAGCGCCCACGCCGCATGATGCCGCGCCTGTCCGCGCTGCAGACCATCTGGCTGATGACCAGAATGCGCTGCCTGCGCCAGCGCAACCTGTTGCTGCATGCACTGCTGCGCGGCTTCGGCCGCAAGGCCGCGCGCGATGGCAATGGCGGCAAGCGCAGCACCAGCTGGATACTGGGCGGGCTAGTGGCCGTGACCATGGCCATCTCGCTGCTCAGCATCTCCAGCAACATCGTGCTCAATCTGCAGTGCCATATGGTCAGCAGCAGCGCCTGCCATCACAGCTCGCCCGATCTCGGCGGCGCGGCGCGCAACCGCATCGCTGCGGCCGAACTGGAAAAAGCCGCCAGCTTCGCCCCGCCCCTGCAGCACGCGCTCGCGCTGGAACTGGGCGCACTATTCCTGGTCAGCGTACTGCTGTCGCTGGGTAGCAAGGAGCTGGCCCAGCCGGACTGGGATCTGGAATGGCTGGTCACCCTGCCGGCCAGCCGCTCCAGCTTGCTGTGGGGCCGCGTGGTCGAACGCAGCGCTGCCAACCTGATCGGCATCTTCCTGCTCGGCGCCGCCTACGGCATGATCGCCTGGTATGGCGGCAAAGGCTGGGCCAGTGCGCCACTGGCCCTGCTGGCTGCTATCGCCCTGCTGCCGCTATCGGCCATCGTGCAGACGCTGGCCGACACGGGCTTGCGCATGGCCTTGCCCGCTTCGCAGCTGCGCAACCTGCAGGCGCTGATCTCCCTGCTGGGCTTACCGCTGATGTATCTGGTCATCGCCACCAGCATGCCGGAAGCGAGCAGCTTCATCATGGACTGGGCGCGCGCCAGTCCGGCGTGGCTGATGTGGACGCCGCCCGGCCTGCTGCTGCAGGCCATGCAGGCGCCCGGCAGCAGCGCCCTGATCACCAGCCTCTGCCTGTTCGCCCTGCAAAGCATAGTCCTGCTGTGGGGCGGTGTGATCCTGCTGTCCTACCAGCTGCGCCACGGCGTGGTGCGCTCCGGTGCGCGCGAAAGTGCACGCCGCATCGCCGTGGGCGGTGCGGCGCAAACGCCGGTCCGCTCTATGGCACAGGCAGCGCCGCACAGCGGCAGCCAGCAGGCAGGCTGGCTGGAGCGGCTGCTCTCGCCCATACAGCGGCGCGAACTGCGCCTGCTCAGCCGTGACCGCAACTTCCTCGTGCAGACACTGGTGCTGCCGCTGGTGATCGTGTTCAGCCAGCTGATCTTCAACGGCAAGCTCGATAGTCTGGCCGAACTGGGCCAGCACCATGCCGCCACGGCCGCTATCGCCTTCAGCATAGGCGCCTATGTGCTGATGCTGTCGGCCTTCCAGACCCTCAACAATGAAGGGCAGGTATTGTGGCTGCTGTACACCATGCCGCAATCGCTCAACGATATCCTCAAGCAGAAGGCCCGCCTGTGGGCCGTGCTGGGCCTGCTGTATCCGCTGGCCGTGTTTGCCATCGGCGCCTACTACAGCACGGCATACACATGGTCCATGCTGATACCACTGCTGACTGCGCTGGTGGGCATCCCCATCTACTCCATACTGGCCGTGGCGCTGGGCGTGTTTGCCTGCAATCCCCATGCGGTGGATACCCGCCACAAGGTAAAGCCTACCTTTGTCTATCTCTACATGCTGCTGGCCAGCTTCTACATCTGGTCCATCACGGCCAGCTTCTGGTGGCAGAAGCTGATCGTCACGGTACTGATTACCTCGATGGCGCTGGCGCTATGGCAGAAGGCGCGCGACGCCATGCCCTATCTGCTCGATCCGGCTGCCGCCCCGCCGGCACGGGTGGCGCTGGCCGATGGCCTGATAGGCGCTACCGCCTTCTTCATCCTGCAAGGCGTGGCCGTGCTCATCATCGCCGACGACCCGGGCACAGTCGATATGCGTGCCACCACGCTGGGATTCATCAGCGCCGGCATCCTCGTCTATGTGCTGATGCGGCTGTACTACTGGCGTGCCCGGACGGCCGGCGTACCGGCCATATTGCGCGGCACTCAACTAGTCACCACGCTCCAAGCCGTGCTACCTGCCGCTGCGCTGGCCATCGCTGCCGGCCTGCTGGCCCAGAGCGTAATCCGCCATAGCGACTACGCGCCCATGCTGCATCTGAAAGTCGATGGCAGCCCTACGCTGCAATACTGGCTGCTAGGGCTGACGGTACTGGCCGCACCACTGTGCGAGGAATTCATTTTCCGTGGCCTGATCTTCGGTGGTTTGCGCCGCACCCTGACGCCATTGTTATCGGCACTGGTCAGCGCGGCCATCTTCGCCGTGGTGCATCCGCCCCTGTCCATGCTGCCCGTGTTCGTGCTGGGCCTGTGCACGGCATGGGCCTACCAGCGCAGCCAGACTTTGCTGGCCCCCATGCTGGTGCATGCGCTGTATAACGCCGCCGTCGTAAGCGCCCTGCTACTGGGCTAAGTGCAAAAAAAACGCCGCTGTGCTCAGGCGCAGCGGCGTTCCAGTCTAGCCTGTGCAAGGGGAGTCAAGTCACGGGGGCCGGATTAAACAGTACCAGGGAGTTATGCAGTTTCCACTTCTCGGCCCAGGTCTGGCGGCCGCTGGCCACCTCGAGCAGCAGGTGGAACAGTTCCCAGCCCACGTCGGCAATGCTGGCTTCACCGCTGGCGATACGGCCCGCGTTAATGTCCATCAGATCATGCCAGCGTGCGGCCAGCTCGTTACGCGTGGCCACTTTAATCACCGGCACTTCGGCCAGACCGTAAGGCGTGCCGCGGCCCGTGGTGAACACGTGCAGATTCATGCCGGCCGCCAGCTGCAGCGTACCGCAAATGAAATCACTGGCCGGTGTGGCGGCGTAGATCAGGCCTTTCTGGCGCAGCTTTTCGCCCGGCGACAGCACGCCCGAAATCGGGCTGCTGCCCGACTTGACGATAGAGCCCATGGCTTTTTCCACGATGTTGGACAGGCCGCCCTTCTTGTTGCCCGGCGTAGTGTTGGCGCTGCGGTCTACTCCGCCCCGCTTCAGATACTGGTCATACCATTCCATTTCGCGGATCATGGCCTGCGCCACTTCCGGCGTCGCGGCGCGCGCCGTCAGCTGGTCTATGCCATCGCGCACTTCCGTCACTTCCGAAAACATCACGCTGGCACCGGCGCGCACCAGCAGATCGGTGGCGAAGCCCACGGCAGGGTTGGCCGTTACGCCGGAGAAGGCGTCGCTGCCACCGCACTGCACGCCCACCACCAGTTCGGAGGCTGGCACAGTCTCGCGCCGGCGCGCATTGAGCACGGCCAGATTGGTTTCGGCCTGCCGCATGATGGATGCTATCATCGACATGAAGCCCACATGCTGGGCATCCTGCAGACACACCAGCGCGGGATCGGCACCGCCGCCGTTCTGGATAGGGATGGCGCCTTTAGGGAACAGGCGCGCCGGCTGCAGCTTCTCGCAACCGAGGCTGACCACCATGGCCTGACCACCGAAGTTGGGATTGAGGGTGATATTGCGCAGCGTCTGGATAGGCACCATGGCGCCGGGCGCATCGATCGCCACGCCGCAGCCATAGGTATGCTCGAGTCCCACCACATCATCCACGTTGGGATACCTGGGCAGCAGTTCGTTCTTGATGCGCTGCACGGCAAAGTCCACCACGCCGGACACGCACTGCACCGTGGTGGTAATCGCCAGAATGTTGCGCGTACCTACGCTGCCATCGGGATTGCGATAGCCCTCGAAGGTATAGCCTTCCAGCGGTGCCGCAGCCGGCGCCAGATTGGTCGATATGGGCAGGTTGACCAGTTCGCGCGCATCCGGCATTTCCACCTGCGCTTCCGCCACCCAGCTACCGGCCGGCAGATCGCAGGCCGCATACCCGATGATCACGTTGTAGCGCCGCACCGGCTCGCCCTTGGCCAGCGCGCGCAGCGCCACCTTATGTCCTTGCGGGATAGCTTCGCGCAGCGTCAGGCCGCTCTCGAACACGGCACCGGCAGGCAGACCACCATCGTTGACGACGATCGCAACGTTATCGTTTTCATGCATGAGGATGTAGCGCGGTGTAGCGGCGCTGGCGGGTGTGCTCATCTGGCGTCCTTTGCTGTGTTCGGCGTCTCGAATATCGTTGTTTTTTTCTGTCTCAGGTGTTGCGAAAAGTGGTCAGGCCACTTTGGCCGGACCGCCCCGCTAGCGCTTTGTGGTCTCTGAGCCACAGTGTAAAATCGCTTATTTTTCAAAGATTTACTTCTGAAAACCACGATAATCCAGCGCTACAACACGATTCGAGTATGACAGCTAAAAATTATTTTGGCTAGTCCACATTGCTTCTTTGGTCTGACCACCTTAGAATTGTCCTAACCACAAAGCACTGAGATGCTTACCAAGAGAATAACGAGACCATGCAGAAAAAACCGTCTTCCGTTGCCGATAGCTCCGCCCACGAACCGCGTTTGTACCGCGTGGTCGCCAACCGCATCCAGGATCTGATCCGCGACGAACACATCGCCGGTGGCGAACGCCTGCCATCGGAACGCGACCTGTCCACCAAACTCAATGTCAGCCGCGCTTCGCTGCGCGAAGCACTGATTGCACTGGAACTGAGCGGCGTAATCGAAGTGCGCGGCGGTTCCGGTGTGTACGTCTGCGAGGCGGCGCAACCGAGTGCGGCCGATCTGGCCGAAGCCGGCCCCGGCCCGTTCGAGGTGCTGTCGGCACGCCGTCTGATCGAATCGGAAATCGCCGCGATCGCTGCACGCGTAGCCACCGATAGTGCCATCGATGCCATCCTGCACGCCGTCGAAGAGATGGAAAAAAACCACGACAACTACGCCAGCAACGAGCAGGCCGACCGCAACTTCCACCTGTCGATCGCCCGCGCCACCGGCAATAGCGCGCTGGTAGGTTCGCTCAACTATCTGTGGGACCAGCGCGGCCGCCTGTGGCACAAGCTGAAAGAACATTTCCAGACCGAAGAACTGCGTCAGGAAACCCTGAAAGATCACCGCCGGATACTGGAGGCTATTGCCGCCCATGATCCGGCCGCAGCACGTAAAGCCATGCGCTCCCACCTCGAGCGTGTGACCCGTACCTTCTCGCGCGGCTAAAAGCCGGGCGATCAAGCAGCAGTAGTAGATAAGTAGCAAATAAGCAGTAGCAGGAAATACCGCAGGGCCAGCCTAGATGCTGGCCCGCGCATAAAAAAGCAATCAAGTTATCGACCGGCTTGCGACCTCGGCGCGCGTTCCACGCAGCGACCCTCGTCTCAACGGCACGGAGTACGCGAGGTGCTCCACACACGCTAGCGCTTTTCAGCGCGCGTATAACTTTATTCAAAAAAATCTAGGAGACTCGCATGAAACAGACCGCACAGCCATGCTCTGCACAACCTCGCCTGCTGCTGTCAGCCATCACGGTGGCCGTACTGACTCTGGCCAACCAGGCCGCCGCACAACAGAGCGGCGAAGCCGCCATCACCCGCGTGGAAGTAACCGGTTCCAGCATCAAGCGCCTGGCCACGGAAGCTTCGCTGCCAGTCAGCACCGTCAAGGCTGAAGACTTCATCAAGCAGGGCATGACCACGCTGGCCGATGTGATGATGGCACTGCCGCAATCGGCCTCGCTGGCACCATCGAACGCCGGCTCCGGCACCAACATCAATCTGCGTGGTCTGGGCGTGAACCGCACGCTGGTGCTGCTGAACGGCCGCCGTCTGGCCAATGAAGCCATCGCTGACGGCTACGCCAATCTGGACGTCATCCCGATGAGCGCCATCGCCCGCGTGGAGATACTGCGTGACGGTGCTTCCTCCATCTACGGCTCGGACGCCATCGGCGGCGTGGTCAACTTCATCACCAAGACTTCGGTCGAAGGTCTGTCGCTGACGGGTCAGGCAGTACAGCCAGAACGCAATGGCGGCGGCGACGAGCAGCGCGCCAGCATCACCTGGGGTAAAGGCAATCTGGAACGCGATGGCTGGAGCTTCTACGGCACTATCGATGCGCACCAGCGCACCCGTCTGGCCTCGTCCGATCGCGCCGACCTGAGTTCGAACGAACTGCTGACCAGCATAGGCCGCGCGCCTACGCTGGGCACGGGCGGCAATGCCACGCCAGCCAACTTCACCACGGCTAGCAACAAGACCGCGCAGAACCCTTACGGTACCACTGGCTGTCTGGCACCTTATTCGATCAGTGGCCAGAAGGGCACCTGTATCCTCAACGCCAACGAGTACGGCACGGCCCTGTATGCCAACCAGCAGGTGACCTTCTATGCACGCGCCGCCAAGAAGCTGAGCGAAGACCACGTCATCACCGTCGACTACTCGCGCGGCGAAGAATTCATCCTCGGCACCAAGAACCCGACCAATGCGCTGGCCGTGAACGGTGTGGCCGCAACGCTGCCTTCGACCAGCAAATGGTATCCGGGCAAAGCGGGCGGCGTGCCAGCCGTCGCGGGCCTGAACAACGCACCGCTGACGGTGACGTGGGCCGTAGCCGATCTGGGTCTGGCCACCACCAAGGACGTGCAGCTGAATCAGCGCTTTGCCATCAGCGATGAAGGCAAGCTCGGCGCATGGGATTACAAGGCCGGTCTGGTGGTCGGTATCTCCAACCGCGACAACTACTACTACTCGGGCTACGTCAAAGGCCAGGGTCTGCTCGATGGTCTGAAAGGTGGCCAGCTCAATCCCTTCGGCCTGCAGGATGCCGACGGCAAAGCCTATCTGGAATCGATCAAGGTCGATGGCCAGAAGAACCGTACTTCCAAATCCACCTTCACCGGCATCGACCTGACCGCCAGCCGCACGCTGATGGATCTGGAAGGCGGCGCCATGGCACTGGCACTGGGTGCCGACCTGCACCGCGACACCACGGAAGATACCAAGCTGCCGTTGTCGGGCGAAGTCACGTACGCCAACAGCTCGCCTTCGCACGGCGAAGGCCAGCGCAACGTCGCGGCGCTGTTCGCCGAACTGAATATGCCGCTGACCAAAACGCTGGAACTGAATGCCGCCGTACGTGACGACCATTTCAGCGACTTCGGTAACACCATCAATCCGAAAATCAGCTTCCGCTACGAGCCCTCGAAACAGCTGATGTTCCGCGGCTCGGCCAACACCGGCTTCCGCGCACCGACCCTGTTCGACCGCTACGGCTACCGTCTGCCCGGCGCCACCGGCCTGACCGCCGCCAAATGGGACGATCCGGTACTCTGCCCTGGCGGTACGCCGGGTGTAGCCGGCACCGGTAAAGCACTGCCGGGCTATGTGGCTTCCACCGTCTGCAACACCACCCTGCCTAAACAGACCGGCTCCAACTCGGAACTGGTGCCGGAAAAATCCAAAGGCTTCACGCTGGGTACTGTGTTCGAACCGACTTCGAGCTCGTCGATCTCGCTGGACTACTGGAACATCAAGATGACCGACATGCTGGCCAATCTGCCAGAACAGGTCTACTTCCTCGATCCGGCTAAATACGCCTCCTACTTCGTGCGCAATGCCGACGGCACCATCAACTACATCAAGAACACCACCATGAATCTGGGTGGTCAGAAAGCTGCCGGTATCGACGTATCGGCCGCCTATATGTTCCCGAAGACTTCCTACGGTACTTTCAAGGTGTCGCTGGACGGTACCTACCTGACCCAGTTCGACAACCAGCTGGATAAAGGCAGTCCTTACGTTTCCAACATCGGTCAGTTCGGTCTGGCCAGCAATGGCACCACGTCCAGCTTCCCTATCATCACCTTCCGCTGGAAGCATACGCTGAAGCTGAACTGGGCCGCCGGAAACTGGAGCAGCCAGCTGACCCAGAACTACAACTCCAAGTACACCGACCAGAATCTGGTGGCGCAGCAGTACTGGCGCAACATCAATTCCTACAAGGTGTGGAATATGACCACCACCTACAACGGCTTCAAGAACATTTCGGTCACGGCCGGTATTACCAATCTGTTCAACGTGAATCCGCCAGTCACCAACAGCAGCCTGTATAGCTTCGGTTATCTGAGCAGCGCCGCCAGCCCTATCGGCCGCGCCTACAACGTACGTGCCACCTACTCGTTCTAACGGAGTCTTGATGTCTAAACTGGAACAGCAAGTATCAGCAACAGTGGCAGGCCCGGGCCGTCGCCGCTTCCTGCAGACCCTGTCGGCGGCTGGAGTCTCCGGCGCCTTCGGGCCAGCAGCGATGGCGGCGGCCCGGGCCGACGATCCGTGGCAGGCTGCCGCAGCGATCGTCAAGCGGGTACGCCATCCCGTCAAGTTCCGTGATGAAGACTTCCTCATCACGGCCTACGGCGCCGCTCCGTGCGAAGTGCGTGCCGTCACGGCATGGACTTCCTTCACCGAGTCGGACACGCTGCAGACGCCAGTGGCCGGCTCGCACGACTGCTACCCTGCCATCGCCGCTGCCATCGCTGCCTGCCACAAGGCGGGCGGTGGCCGCGTCGTCATCCCCGGCGGGAACTGGTACTGCGCCGGCCCTATCGTGCTGCTGTCGAATGTGCATGTGCATCTGAAGGCCGGTGCACACGTCTATTTCAGCAACAACCCGCTCGACTATGCGCGCTACGGCGCCTACGACTGCGGCAAGCACGGCAAGCTCTCCATCACGCGCTGGGAAGGCAACGACCTGCTCAACTACTCGTCCATGGTGTATGCCCACGGCCAGAACAACATCGCCCTCACGGGCGAGGACTGGACCAGCATCCTCGATGGCCAGGCTGGCGTCACCTTCGATGGCGACACGGATTGCTGGTGGTCGTGGAAAGGCCGCGAGAAACCCAACTGGGCCGGCGACATTGCGGCCGGTACGGGCAACTACGTCAAGCACACCAAGGGCAAGACGGAAGTGCACATCAATCCTGTCAATCCTGTCTCGCTGCGCGAAGTAGCGCCGCATCTGAGCGAGGAAGAGGCCCTGTTCATCCAGGGACCGAACGACAAATGGCGTACCGATTCCTACTACCTGCGTTCGCTGGCGGAAGCCCGCGTGCCGGTGGAGAAGCGCATCTTCGGCATCGGCCACTATCTGCGCCCGCATATGGTGCAGTTCATCAGCTGCACCAATGTGCTGTTCGAAGGCTACCAGACCACCAACACGCCGTTCTGGCAGCACAATCCCGTCAACTGCCACAACATGCATGTGAAGAAGGTGTATGCCAACAGCATGGGGCCGAACAGCGACGGCTTCGATCCGGAATCGTGCACCAATGTGTTGATCGAAGACTGCCACTTCAATACTGGCGACGACTGCATCGCGATCGACTCGGGCAAAGGGCCGGACATCCAGTTCGGACCAGCCAGGGATATCGTGATCCAGAACTGCCGTATGCAGAGCGGCCACGGTGCACTCACACTGGGCAGCATCATGTCGGGCGGGATCGAAAATATCTATGCGCAGGATCTGGTGTTCGAAAACGCGCACTGGAAGACCGATCCGCTGAATATCGCGATCCGGCTCAAAACGAATATGAGCCGCGGCGGCTACCTGCGCAATATGCATGTACGCAATGTGCACATCCCTAACGGCATCCGTACCACACCGGCGTTCTATTCGACCCTGCCCGGTTCGCTGATCCCGACCAAGACGGTGGCCACTTCGGCTGGCGGCATCATCACCATCGACTGCGGCTATGATCCGATCAACGATAACGTGCGTATCCGTCCGCCTAGCGTCAGCCATGTGCGCATCTCCAACGTGACCTGCGCGAATGCACCGACCAAGGCTGGCAATTACTCGTGCTATCAGGCCGTGGTGGTACTGGGGCCGGTGGCGTCGGACTACAACGGACCGGGCAAGCCTGCCATTCTGCCCGTGTCCGATATCGAGATCAGCGACTGTGATCTGGGCACGCCGGTCAAGGCCGACCAGCCGCTGTATCTGTACAACGTTAAAGATCTGAAGCTGAAAAACGTCAGGATCGCCGGCAAGGTGATCAATCAAACTCTCTCCGCCTGAGTTGAAGCGCCGGCCTGCTCTTTGGCCGGCGCTTTTTTTATATGCTGAACCATCCATGAACATGTTCCGATTCCGCTGCACTGCTCCGCTGGCTCGCGCGCTGGTACGCACACTAACGGGAGCGCTGGCGAGCACGCTGATGCTCTGCACAGCCAGCAGCCATGCTGCCGATGCCCCCGCCAAGCCTATCCGCATACTGCTGGTGGGCGACTCCACCATGGCGAATAGCAGCGGTTATGGCGATGCCTTCTGTGCCCGCGTCAACCGCGCCCACACCTGTCTGAATCTGGCCAAGGGTGGCCGCAGTTCGGGCAGCTTCCGCGCCGAGGGGCGCTGGGATGAAGTAGAAGGCCTGCTGCGCGGTAGCGCCGCCTATCGCAGCACCTACGTACTGATACAGTTCGGCCACAACGACCAGCCGGGCAAGCCCGGTCGCTCGACCGACCTGAAAACCGAATTCCCCGTCAACATGGCGCGCTATGTGCGCGAAGTACGCGCACTGGGCGGCATCCCTGTGCTGCTCACGCCACTGACGCGCCGCACCTTCAAGGACAAGGTGCTCGAGAATAATCTGCAACCCTGGGCCGAAGTGATACGCGCGACGGCCGCCGAACAACAGGTCGCCCTGCTCGATCTGAATGCAGAGAGCTATGCCGCCGTGCAGGCCTTGGGGCAGGATGAAGCGGATACGCTGGCAGTGGTGCCACGGCCGGACAATTTCAATGACGCTGCCAACGGCAGCACCAAAGTGGAAGTGGCTGGCGCGGCGAAGTCCGCTTTTGACCGCACCCACGTTGGCAGCAAAGGCGCAGCCTATTTCTCGCGTATGGTGATGGATGAAATGAAGCGCGCCCTGCCGGAAACGGCCGGCTACTTCAAACCGGAGAGCGAGCAATGAAGCGCGGCTTGCCGGATCTGGCCCTGACGGCCAGCCTGCTCTGCGCCATCACGCTACCGGCACAGGCGCAGGATAGCCGCAAAGTGCAGGAACCGCTTGCGCCGCCCACCTGCAGCACGCTGATGGCGACGGCAGCCGTGTCCACGCCAGCTTCCACTTCAACCGCCACTTCTGTGAGCGACGATACTGCGCGCATCCAGCAGGCCATCAACCATTGTGCGGCCGGCCAGGCAGTGCGCCTGAGTGCCGCTGCCGGCCAGAACGAGTTCGTCGCCGGCCCGCTCACCCTGCGCAGCGGCGTCAGCCTGCTGATCGATCAGGGTGTCACGCTATACGCCAGCCGCAATCCCAAACTGTACGACCGTGGCGCAGGCACCTGCGGCAAGATCACTGATGCCAGCAAAGGCTGCAAGCCCTTCATCAGCGCCCAGAATACCGAAGGTAGCGGCATCTACGGCGAAGGCATCATCGACGGTCAGGGCGGCCGTGTGGTGGAGGGCCTGAGCGAATCGTGGTGGCAGCTGGCGCGCCGCGCCCAGAAAGAGGACGGGCACCAGAACGTGCCGCGCCTGATCGAAGTAACTGGTTCACGCAATTTCACGCTGCACCGTATCGCCTTGCGCAATTCACCCAACTTCCACGTTACGCTCAACGGCGTAGACGGTTTTACCGCATGGGGTGTGCGCATCGATACGCCAGCAACAGCGCGCAACACGGACGGCATCGATCCTGTCTCGTCGCGCAATATCACCATTGCACACAGCTATATCCGCACGGGCGACGACAACATCGCCATCAAGGCTAACAGCAGCGGTCCGTCGGAAAATATCTCGGTGCTGCACAACCACTTCTACAGCGGCCACGGCATGTCCATCGGCAGCGAAACCAATGGCGGCGTGCGCCGTGTGCTGGTGGAAGACCTGGCGCTCGATGGCACCACTTCCGGTCTGCGCATCAAGAGCGATATTTCGCGTGGCGGCATAGTCGAACAGGTGCGCTACCGCGACGTCTGCCAGCGCAACGTCAAGACGCCGATCGATATCAGCACCCGCTACAATCCACGCGCTAGCGGCAAGCTGATACCGCTGTACCGCGACATTGCACTGGAATCCGTGCATAGCCTGACGCCCGGCCGCGTAGTCATAGCCGGTTATGATGCAGCCCATCCACTGCAAGTGAAGCTCGATCAGGTCTCAGTGGCGCAGGGCAGCGCCAGCTCCATCGAATTTGCCAACGTCAGCGGCACTGTGGATAGCGCAGAAAATTCCGGCAGCAGCAATTGCGAACAGCGCCTGCTGCCCTACCCCGAAATGGTGGCGCGCGCCAGCCGTCCCCAGTTAAGTCTGGAACAGGCCAAGCTTTACAACTACAGCGAAGTGTTGAAATTCGTCGGCATGGCAGGCAAGGAGCGCGTCGATCCATGGGACCCGCTGAATGACCCGCTGGCACGCGGTGCCAGCTTCACGCCGGACTACATCGTCGACCAGAACGCAGCGGCCGATGGCGTCAAGCTGTTCCGCACCGTGCAGCAGGCCGTCAACCGCGCCATCAGCGACAGCAAGCGCGATCCTGCCCGCCGGCTCTACCTGCTGATCAGACCGGGCATCTACCATGAACTAGTCTATGTACCAGCAGTCACCGCACCATTGACCATGTACGGTGAAGGCAAGGATGCTAGCGCCACCCGCATCACCGCCAAGCTGGACGCCTCGAATTCTGGCGCCGAGTACAGTGCCCGCCATGGCGCGCAATTTAGCGATGCGGCGCCGGAAGTACAGGCCATGTATGCCACCGTCAAAGACCGCAGCCAGATCGGCACCATGGCCACTGCAACGGTGTGGGTACAGAATAATGGTTTTCAGGCGCGTAATCTGACCTTCGAAAACGCCTACAACAAGGATATCGGCAATGCCCGCGCCGAGGAACTCCCCAACGTCAACAACGTGCATCATCAGGCGCTAGCGCTGCAGGTCGACGGAGCAGACAAGGCGCAGTTCGAAAATGTCCGCCTGCTCGGCTTTCAGGACACGCTATACCTAAAATCACCGCAGATCGGCAGCACCAGCCGCAGCTTCTTCAACAAGTCCTACATAGAAGGCGATGTGGACTTCATCTTCGGTGACAGCACGGCCTATTTCTACCAGAGCGAAATCCGCACACTGGGCGACCGTGGCACCTCATACGTCGCCGCACCAGACACCCACCTCAACACCCGCTACGGCTTCGTGTTCGACCAGTGCCACTTCACGCATGACAATTCGGCCAACGCCCGCGCCGGAAAATTCTCCCTGCTACGCCAGTGGTTCCACAGTGCCCGTTGCAGCCCTTACGCACCCGTGGCCGTGGATGGCTATACCTGCAGCTATGGCAGTAGCAATGGCTATCAGACGCCGAAAGGCACGGTGGCCCGCACCTCGCTGGAAGCCGTCGGCAAAATGGTGGTGCTTAATTCGCGTTTCGGCACACATATCAACCGGCTCACGCCATGGTCGGACTGGAACAAGAAAGGGGCCTTGTCCTACCGGCCAGCCCAGTACAACTCGGACGATCACTGGAACTATATGCAGCAGGCCGGCATTGATCCTGTGCGGGACCTAGGCTACACGGCACGCCCCGCGCCGGCCATGATCTTCCTCGGTGAATTCAATAATTCGGATGAATAGGACGCACGACATGAGCATCAACACCCACCGCCGCAATCTGCTGAAAGCCCTGCCTGCCGCAGGCATGGGCGCTGCACTGCCGGCCAGCGCCAGCACGGCGCCCGATCCATGGCTGCAGGCGCAAGCCATCATCGACCACGTATCGAAACCGCTGCAGTTCCGCAAGCAGGACTTCCTCGTCACGACCTACGGCGCCAGGCCATGCACTATGGAGAAGGTGCGCGCATGGATTTCGTTCGAGGAGCAGGACACCATAGCCACACCGGCCAAGGATGCACCGGACTGCTACCCTGCCTTCCGCGACGCGATACAGGCCTGCCATGATGCTGGCGGCGGCCGCGTGGTAATCCCCAAAGGACTCTGGTACTGCGCCGGCCCTATCGTACTGCGTTCGAATGTGCACGTGCATCTGGCATCCGGCGCGCAGATCTACTTCAGCAACCAGCCGCAGGACTATGCGCGCTACGGCGATATCGATTGCGGCAAGCACGGCAAGCTATCCATCTCGCGCTGGCAGAGCAACGATTGCCTGAACTACTCGTCCATGATCTACGCCCACGGCCAGCACAATATCGCACTGACAGGCGAAGACTGGAGCAGCACCTTCAACGGTCAGGGCGGCGTACCATTCAACGAACAGGGCGACTGCTGGTGGACCTGGAAAGGCAAGCTGAAAACCCTGAACGCGGTAGCGCAGGGCTCCACGCCGAATTTCAGCAAAGGCAAAATGTCCGAGAATACCGAGAATCCGCTCAACGCCATATCGCTGGCCGAGGTAGCGCCGCAACTGACGGAAGCCGAGCGCCTGCTGATACAGGGCGAAGGCCAGCGCTGGCGCGCCGATGCGCAGTATCTGCCTGCGCTGTCCGAAGCCGGTGTGCCGATAGCACGGCGCGTATTCGGCATCGGCCATTATCTGCGCCCGCCGATGATACAACTGATAGGCTGCACCAACGTGCTGCTGCAAGGCTACCACGTGACCCATACGCCGTTCTGGCAGCATCACCCTGTCCATTGCCGCAACATCGTGATCCGCAATGTGCACTGCGAAAGTCTGGGCCCGAATAGCGACGGCTTCGACCCGGAAGCCTGCGACCATGTGCTGATCGAAGGCTGCACCTTCGATACGGGTGACGACTGCATCGCCATCAAGGCCGGCAAGGATCTGGACACCCAGTATGGCCCGTCGCAGAACATCGTAATCCAGAACTGCATCATGCAGAGCGGTCATGGTGCAGTCACGCTGGGCAGCGAAATGGCGGGCGGTATCCAGAATGTGTATGCACAGAAGCTGACCTTCCAGAACATCAACTGGGCCACCAATCCGCTCAACACGGCGATCCGCCTGAAGACCAATCTGAACCGAGGCGGCTATCTGCGCAACTTCTTCGTCCGCGATGTGACGATTCCTAACGGCGTACAGACCAGCCCTTCGTTCTACGCATCCCTGCCCGGCTCACCGATACAGTCCAAGACGGTGGCCACGGCAGCCGGTGCCATCGTCACTTTCGACTGCGACTACACCCCCATCAGCGACAACGTGCGTACCCGCCCGCCCATTGTCGATAACGTCCACATCTCCAACGTCAAGGCTGGCAATGTGCGTACGCGTGACGGCAAGTCAGCCTCCTGCTATCAGGCCATCGTGGTACTGGGCCCTGTCGCCTCCGACTACAACGGCCCGCTGCCAGTGCCACCAGTGCCACCCGTAACCAACGTCAGCATCAGTGACTGTGATTTCGGCACGCCGGTGAATACTGCGCAGCCGTGGTTCCTGTTCAACGTCAAGGATCTCAAGCTGAACAACGTTACCATAGCCGGCAAGGTCCACAGCACCACGCTCTCCGCCTGATGAAACCTCACCAACTTCCGGAGCGATGTTTGCTCCGGAAGTAAATGCCCGGAGAGCCAGTAGTGCACAGTTCAAGCGGATACTCGTGGCCTGATCCAAGTTTGAATTTCCGGAGCACGCAGCCATGGAAGTAGGAACGCCTGAAGGCCTTCATTTTCAAGCGGGGATAGAAACCCGCATTCTGCTAATACGCGGGCAGAAGGTTTTGCTTGATGCTGATCTGGCGTACCTGTACGGCGTAACCACTAAACGCTTCAATGAACAGGTCAAACGCAATCTGGAACGCTTCCCGGCTGATTTCATGTTCCGGCTTACAGCCGAAGAAAACACCATTTTGAGGTCGCAAAATGCGACCTCAAACCAGTCTGTCAAGGAACGGGGCGGCCGGCGCTACCTACCATTCGCCTTCACCGAGCATGGCGCCATCATGGCAGCCACTATCCTCAATTCGCCCAGAGCCACGCAGGTTTCAGTGTATGTGGTACGAGCATTCGTGCAACTGCGCGAGCTGTTAGTCTCGAACCGCGAATTGGTACTACGGCTGAATGAGCTTGAAAAGAAGGCCGAACTGATGGCACTACAGTCCGAAACTGATCGGCGTGACAATCAGGAGCATTTCGGGAAGATCTTACAAACGCTGCGAGAGTTGATGGCGCCTCCAATGCCGGTGAATAAGCGCCCCATCGGATTTGTCACCCCTGACGAATAAGCCACACCGTCATCCTGAAGCTGGCCTATACTAGCCCTGTCTCTACAGGGAGCTGGGCCATGCGCAAACTCTTACCGATACTACTGCTGGCAGCGACGGGCGCGCAGGCTGCACCGGCCGCGCCCTTGCAGCCTATGGCTTTTCTGGCTGGCCACTGCTGGAAAGGCACTTTCGCTGATGGTAAGACCACGGACGAACACTGCTTCCAGTGGCAGTACGAAGGTCACGTGCTGCGCGATGTGCATACGGTGAGGGCGGCAGGCCGGCCGGACTATGTGGGCGAAACGCTGTACTACTTCGACAGTGCCAGCGCGCAGGTGGCTTTCCTGTATGTGGAGAATGGCGGCGGATATAGTCGCGGTACCATGCTCGCCACCAAAGATGGACTGGAATTCCCCGAGACGGACTATGTGGCAGCAGGCAAGGCCCTGCGCTATCGCGTGCGCTGGACGCCCTCATCAGCCGATGGCTACGAAGCCCACAGCGAAATGCTGCTGAAAGGCCAGTGGACGACGCAGTTCCGCCTGCAAATGAAAAAACAGTGAGCACAATTCACTGTGACTCACTGCTTACACTGATACACCTGAGGCTATACGCCTGAATATCCGCCCTGCGCCAGACTTAGGCAGCGAACAACGTTTCCGCTACGCCCTGTGCGCCGGGCTGCAGCAGCACGACTGCGCCACCCCACTCGGCATCTTCAGGCTTGCCGGAGATGATGGAAGTGACCATCAGCGTATCGAGGTTCTTGCCGCCAAACGCGCACATGGCTGGTTTGAGCATCGGTACTTCCAGCCGTCTATCCAGCTTGCCGTCCGGCGTGAAGCGCAGCACGCAACCATCATCGTTACCGCACACCCAGTAGCAGCCATCGGTATCAATCGCTGCACCATCAGGGCGGCCGGCCATCGCCGTCATGTCGGAAAATACGCGGCGATTACTCGGTACACCATCGGTGGTGTCGTAGTCGAAGGCCCACACCATGCGCCGCGCCGGATGCGAGTCCGACAGATACATGGTACGGCCATCCGGCGAGAAGGCCAGCCCGTTCTGGGTCAGCAGTTCCGATACGAACGGTGCGGACAGGCCGCGCGCCGTGTCATAACGGTATAACTGGCCGACAGCGCGCGCCGCCGCCATGTCCATGAACATGGTGCCGCTCCAGAAGCGCCCCTGCCGGTCGCAGCGACCGTCATTGAAGCGCATCCCCTCGCCCAGACCACTGGCCGGTGCGGCCAGCTTGCGCTGCGCCAGTGCGGTACAGGCATCGAGTTCCAGCGCAAAGATGCCCGTCTCCATACCGGCAATCAGGCCGCCGTCGGAACGGGGCGCCACACAGGCCACCATCTCGTCCGCCACCCAGTAGCGGGTGGCGCCCGTGGCGGCATCGAGCCGCCATACGCGCTGCTGCGGAATATCGACCCAGTACCACGCGCCTTCGCCGGCATGCCAGGTAGGGCTTTCGCCCACCTTGCAGCTAACGTCGTTCAGCCTTTCCATTTCAGCTGTTCCAGACCAGTTCACCGTTCACCACGCGCGGAATGTTCTGCGGGTTGGCGTCGGCCAGTGATTCCGGCAGCAGATAGGATGGCACGTCCTGATAGCAGACCGGACGCAGGAAGCGGTCGATGGCGGAAGCGCCCACCGAAGTGGTGCGGGTGTCCGAAGTCGAAGGGAACGGACCGCCGTGGACCATGGCATGCGCCACTTCCACACCGGTACCAAAGCCGTTGAACAGGATGCGACCCACTTTGCGTTCCAGCGTAGGCAGCAGCTTGGCTGCCAGTGCGCGGTCGTCCGCGGTGGCGTGGACGGCCGAAGTCAGCTGGCCTTCCACGTGCTCGGCCACGGCCAGCATCTGCGCTTCATCGTCACACACTACCAGCAGCGAGGTCGGTCCGAAAATTTCGCCTTCCAGTGCAGGGTTGCTGAGGAATTCGCTGGCAGGCACCTGATACAGGAATGCCTGTGCCGTGCACGGCGCATCGCTGCCCTGACCTGCCGCCTTCTGGCTTACGCCGGCGATGCCGGCCAGGTTTGCAACGCCCGTCACATAGGCTTTGTGGATGCCCGGGGTCAGCATGGTGGTGGCCGGCTTGGCGCCTATGGTGCCGCCGACGGCTGCAACGAAAGCATCCAGCTTGTCGCTCTTCAGGCCAACCAGCATGCCGGGGTTGGTGCAGAACTGGCCCGAGCCCATGGTCAGCGAATCGGCAAATGCCTGTGGCAGTTTAGGATTGTCGAGTGCACCCGGCAGCAGGAACACGGGATTGATGGAGCTCATCTCAGCATACACAGGAATCGGCTCTTTACGTGCTGCCGCGGTGCGCATCAGCGCGATACCGCCGGCGCGCGAACCGGTGAAACCGACTGCCTTGATGGCAGGATGGGCCACCAGTTCCTGACCGATGGTCTGGCCCGCGCCGATCAGCAGCGAGAACACGCCTTCCGGCATGCCGCATTCTTCTGCTGCGCGTGCCACGGCTTTACCTACCAGCTCGGAGGTGCCGAGGTGGGCCGAGTGAGCTTTGACCACAACGGGGCAACCGGCCGCCAGTGCCGAGGCGGTGTCGCCACCGGCCACCGAGAAGGCCAGCGGGAAATTGCTGGCGCCGAATACGGCGACAGGACCCAGACCGATTTTGCGCAGACGCAGATCAGGACGTGGCGGCGTACGTTCCGGCAGCGCCGAATCCAGCGTGGCCGACTGCCAGCGGCCATCGCGCACGACTTTGGCGAACAGACGCAGCTGGTTGCAGGTGCGGCCACGCTCGCCTTCCAGACGTACTTGCGGCAGACCGGATTCCTGCATGGCGCGTTCGATCAGCGCCGGACCCAGATCCATGATGCGGTCAGCGATAGTTTCGAGGAATTTGGCGCGCGCTTCCAGACCGGTGGCACGGTACACATCGAAAGCCTGCTCGGCCAGTTCGCAAGCGCGTTGCAGATCTGCCGCACCAGCCAGACCGAATGCTGGTTCGATTTCCGTATTACGCGATGGGTCCACCGCTTTCATCGTGCCTTCCTTGCCGAAAAACGCGCTACGGCCGATGATCATTTCGCCTGCAATTTGCATAAAGCCTCCGTAAATTTGTTCCCGGGTGTAGTCAGACCACACCCTGCTTCATCATGAATTGTGCTGATTGCTGCAACACCTGCGCAGTGTTCAGCATAATGTGCTCGCCTGTGTTGCGTACCTACGGCCAAAGGGCCGCAGGCCGCAAACTAAAACGCCAGCGCCAGTTTCCGCAAAGGCGAAACTGACGCCGGCAAGTATACTCCGCTATCGCAAACTGGGGCGATCAGGGCTGCTGATATTGCGGACCGGGCACGACGAAACCGCCGCCCTGATAGAGCGTGGCACGATCGTCGGCCGCCGGATAGTTACCCGTCGGCGGGAACTTGTCGGCAAACTGCAGCGAGCTGTCTTTCGGCCGGAAGCCCAGATGTTCGGCCTTGCTGTTATCCCACCAGCTGGCCGGATTGTTGGATGCGCCGAACAGGATGGTGTGCCCCACGCGCGGTGCGAACAGCGAGCAGCGCAGCGACTCCACCAGATCGTCGTAGCTGAACCATGTCACCAGCATGCGCGGATTGACAGGCTCGGGGAAGGACGAACCGATACGCAGGCAGACCGTTTCGATGCCCACGCTGTCGTAGTAGTAGCGCGACAGCGATTCGCCGAAGCATTTGCTGACGCCATACAGGCTGTCCGGACGCATCGGGCTATCGGCGTCGATGTAGTCGGTGGTCTTGTAGAAGCCTATGGTGTGGTTCGAACTGGCAAACACGATGCGCTTGATGCCGTTCTTGTGCGCCGCTTCGTACAGATTGTAGGTACCGGCGATATTCGCCGCCATGATGTTCTCGAACGTGTTTTCGGTCGAGATGCCGCCGAAGTGCAGCACCACATCCACGCCTTCCAGCAGCTTGATCACGGCCGCCTTGTCGGCCAGATCGCAGCGCACCACTTCCTCGCCCTCACCTGCAGGCGCCATCTCGCCGATATCGGACAGGCGCACCACATCGGCCCAGGGCTTGATGCGTTCGCGCAGTATCTTGCCCAGACCACCGGCCGCGCCGGTCAGCAGTATCCGTTTAAATGGTTTACTCATTTTTCACCCGAAGTTAAACCGCACCGCGCGGCCAGTTGCCGCAGCGGTGCGCTAAGACATTGAAACCGGCGCAGGTTTATTGCGCGCCTTGCTTGCGGATCAGTTTATCGAGCATATCGCATTCTTCTGCCGTCAGGTCGGTCAGCGGTGCGCGCACCGGGCCGGCATCATGGCCGACCAGACGGGCGCCTGCCTTGACGATGCTGACGGCGTAACCGGCTTTGCGGTTGCGGATTTCCAGATACGGCAGGAAGAACTCGTCCAGCATGCGATTCTGCTCGGCGTGATTGTCCGATGCCACGGCATGGTAGAAGTCCATCGCCAGCTTCGGCATGAAGTTGAACACGGCCGACGAGTACACCGGCGTGCCCAGTGCCTTGTAGGCGGCAGCATAGACTTCGGCCGTCGGCAGGCCGCCGAGGTAGCTGAAGCGGTCGCCCATGCGGCGCCAGATCGACACCATCAGTTCGATATCGCCCACGCCATCCTTGAAGCCGATCAGGTTCGGGCAGCGGTCGGCCAGTTTGGCCAGCGAGTCCGGCGTCAGACGGCAGTTGGCGCGGTTGTACACCACCACACCGAGACGGGTAGCTTTGCAGACCTGCTCGACGTGTGCTATCAGGCCATCCTGGCTGGCTTCCGTCAGATAGTGCGGCAGCAGCAGCAGACCGTCGGCACCTACGCGCTCGGCTTCGCGGGCATAGGCTGCAGCGACGCGGGTCGGGCCGCCCACGCCGGCCAGTATCGGCACTTTACCGGCGCAGGTATCCACCGCAGTCTTGATGATATCGGTGTACTCGGCCGGCTCCAGCGAGAAGAACTCGCCCGTGCCGCCAGCGGCGAACAGCGCGCTGGCGCCATACGGCGCCAGCCACTCGAGACGTTCAATGTAGGTCGACTTGCGGAAATTGCCTTCCGCGTCGAAGTCGGTCACCGGAAACGACAGCAGTCCGGAAGAGAGAATTTTTTTAAGGTCATTCGGTTGCATACAGTCTCCAGTGTTTAGGGTGGATGTGGGCGCCCTCTATTTGCGCCTTGTTGTATGACATCGTACAACTATATCGAAACGCAGGCAAGCGATTTAGCAAAATCTCCCGCTGCGTCAAAAATTCGTGGTTTTCAGGCGTCCTTGGGTGCCATGCCCTCCTGCGCACGGCGCAGGCGTTCACGGCTATTGCTCAGATGGGTGCGCATGGCGGCACGGGCCGCTTCAGCATCTTTGCGGGCGATGGCGTTGTAGATGTCTTCGTGTTCGCGGTTCAGGCGTTCCAGATACACATTCGGGTCGTCCTGCGCCAGCTGGGCCGAATCGACGCGGGCGCGAGGGATGATGGTATGCCCCAGATCGCTGAGGATATCGACGAAATAGCGGTTGCCGGTAGCTTGCGCAATCAGCAGATGGAAAGCCACATCGGACTCCACCGAGCCGGGCCGGCTCTGCGATTCCTGTATGCGCTTGAGCACCGCGCCCATTTCCGCGACCTGCGCCTCGCTACGGCGGGTGGCGGCCAGCCAGGCCGCTTCCGTCTCCAGACTGATACGCAACTCGAGTATCGCCAGCACATCGGCAATGGTACGTATCGTTTCGGAAGAAATGCGCAGACTGGCGGCCGGTGGCTCCAGCACAAACGTGCCGATGCCGTGGCGGGTCTGCACCAGCCCGGCTGCCTGCAGATGGGATATCGCTTCACGCACCACGGTGCGGCTGACGCCATGCATTTCCATGATGACGGATTCGGTCGGCAGCTTTTCGCCGGGCTTGAGCGTACCCGCCTGTATGCTGCTGGTGATGGCCGCCACCACGCCCTGAGCGAGGTTGCGATGCTTCTTCACGGGCGCGGTAGGCAGGCTGCTAGGCTGGGCAAAAGTCTGATTCATGGCGATGATGGGTTGTATGATGACCGTTAGCATACACGCTAAGCCAGGCCAGAGAAAGAGGCAGGCAGGATGCCGGCAAAATCAGGCCAGCAGGGCAGCGCTCATGGAAGCGGCATCGTCGGCCGATTCTTCCAGTATCTGGGCCAGTGCCACATTGCCATCGATGAAATCGGCCAGACTGGCGTGGGGCGGCTCGGTGGCCAGTGGCGATGGCACGGGCGCCAGCGCGCGCGCTACCAGCAGCGTATCGCGCAAGCCTATCGGCGGCGGCATCAGGCTGGCGCCACGCAGGGCCACGATGGCCTGGCTCACGGGCTCCGGTATTGCCATCTTCTTCATCATTTCGCGCGTGATGATTTCCTGTGCTGCACCCTGCCACTGCTCGGGATGTTCGAGCAGGCCGGGCAGTTCGTCGGCGCAGGACAGCAGATAGAAACCACCCGCCTCGTGCACGATGGCGGCAAACAGTGCCGTGTCGGGGTCGGTATGGGTCAGCTTGCGGCCGATGATGTAGGACAGCGCTGCCACATGGGCCGTGTGCTGCCATAGCTGGTCGGCCTTGGCGCGCAACTCGGGATCGTTGATGCGGTTGCCGAACTGGCGCACCACCATGGAAGCGGCCATGGAATACAGATGGCGGAAACCCAGCCGCTGCACCGCTACCCGCACACTGGTCACGGGGCTGTTACTGCGATTGAAGGCCGCCGCATTTGCCAGCGCCACCGTACGTGCCGCCAGCTGCGGCTCGGCCAGCACCTTGCGGATCACGTCTTCCATTTCGCAGTCAGGATCGGCCAGCGCCAGCTGCAGGCGCAGGGCGGCATTGACGCTGGTAGGGAATACCAGTTCACCGCGCTCGGCGCGACTCACGACTTCCGCATAATCCTTGAGCTTTTCCATAGTTTGATTATAGCTGTAGCCAGCGCGCCAGGATTATTCCGTGAAGAAACTCTCTACAAAATGTGCAGAAATTGCCAATTGCGGCAAATTATCCACAGATAATCAGCAAATTTGGATGAAAAAAATTATCTAAACGCTATTTTTGACTTGCCTGCACGAGTGGCCGATGTGCACACAAAAAAGGCAGCGGGAAGACTTCCCCGCTGCCAAGGGCGACTACAAAACCGGATTACAGATGGGCGGCTATCTGCGGCAGCAATTCATCAAAAGTGCGGCCTTTGCCGTTTTCACCGATCGCATGCATTTTCCATTCACCGTTATGGCGATACAGCTTGGCCATGATCTGCGCCGAGTGTGGTCCCTGCACGGACAGGTTGAAACGTGCCACTTCCTTGTGCTGGCTGGCGTCGAGCAGGCGGCAGTAGGCATTTTCCACCTGCGCGAAACTCTGGCCTGTAAAGCTGTTGACCGTGAACACCAGACTCTTGACAGAGGCTGGCACGGCATTCAGATCGACATTGATCTGCTCATCATCACCATCGCCGGCACCGGTGCGGTTATCGCCCGTATGCTGCACGCTGCCATCGCGGCTGCGCAGCTGGCGGAACCAGATCACATCGACCGGACGGCCGCCTTCATCGAACATCACGCAGGAAGCATCCAGATCGACCGCTTCCGTCTTGGCGCCAAAGCCGAAGAAACCCTTGCTCTTGATGGCATCCCAGCCCAGCCCCATGGTAACCCGGCCGAGTGCCGCGCCACCGCTTTCCTTGGCCAGCGAAATCTTCTGGCCCTTGCTTAAATTAACCGTCATTGCTGACTCCTTGAATACGTTTATTGCTGTGCGCCGCGCTGCGCCCACAACTGGAAGGCGGCACGATTGCGCGAACAGATCAGAATCTTGCCCTGCCCCGAGAAGCGCAGCACCATGCCTTCGCCGCTGGTCTGGCTATTCACCAGATTGCCGAGGAAGCCGCCACTGCTGCCGGTAGTGACCGAGATCTCGTAGCGCAGCGAGCTATCCCAGGCCACCACGTGGGCGTTATCGATGATCATGTCGTTGCCCGGCGTGACTTCCAGCTGCGAGATCGCGCCGAAGCCCGACACTGCCACCTGCCCCACACCAGCCGTCTCGGTGATGAAGAAGCCGCCGCTCTGGGCAAACAGTGCATTGCCCAGACTCTGGGTGCGCACCTTCAGTTCCACCTTGTCGCTGGCGGCCACGAAGGCACCGTCGCTCAGCAGATACTGGCGCGCGCCCACATCGAGCACCTGCATGGCACCGGGCAGGCGTGGCGCCAGCAGACAGTCGCCGCCGCCACGCACTGCTTCGATATGCTGCTGGAAGAAGGACTCGCCGTTGGCAAAGCGGCGCATCAGTGCCGCACCGAGGCCGCCGGTTATCTTGCCTTTCAGATCGAGGCCCGCTTCCATCATCACCATCGCGTCGGATTCGCAATAGATCTTTTCGCCATGCGCCAGCGACACATGCAGGAAGGGATCGATGTCACCGGTAATCGAAAATACAGGCATGATAAAGTCCCCTTCCGCTTAAACGCGTACGCCGAACGAAGCAGCCAGTGGGCCCAGACCGCCCTTGTAACCCTGACCGACGGCCTTGAATTTCCAGTCGCCGCCATAGCGGTAGACCTCACCGAAGATCATGGCCGATTCGGTCGAACCGTCTTCCGACAGGTCGAAGCGGGCGATCTCGCCGCTATTGGCCGCATTCACGCAGCGGATGAAAGCACGCTGCACCATGCCGAAGTTCTGGCGGCGCTCATCGCCTTCGTGAATGGTGGCGCAGATGGCGATGCGCTCCACATCGGCCGGTACACGGCTCAGGTCGATGGTGACGGTTTCGTCGTCGCCGTCACCGGCGCCGGTGCGGTTGTCGCCCGAGTGCGCCACCGACTGGTCGGCCGATTTCAGATTGTTGTAGAAGATGAAGTCGTTATCGGCGCGCACCTTGCCATCGACTTTGAGCAGGAAGGCCGAACCGTCGAGGTCAAAGTCCTTGCCGTCGGTGCTGCGCACGTCCCAGCCCAGACCGATGACGACCTTGCTCAGGCCGGGAGCTTCCTTGCTCAGATTGACGTTGCCACCTTTTTGCAGACTGATTGCCATGATGTGTTACTCCTAAAAGAAACAGCGGACTAATTTTTACTACCGGCGGCGTGCCGTGTCCGTTTTTAACGGCGCGCCGTATTCTTTACGTATTCTTTACATGCACCGGTTCAAGCCGTGAGCGCCGCAGCTTCCTGCTGGCGACGGTGGCGTACCGAGGACCACAGCGAGGCAGCAATAAAGGCCACGCCGATCAGACCCGTGAACAGTTCCGGTATGTGGTACTTCATACTGGCCAGCATGATCGCGGCGAGGATACCGATGGCATAGTGGGCGCCGTGTTCGAGGAAGACGAATTCGTCGAGCGTGCCCTTCTTCACCAGATACACCGTCAGCGAACGCACAAACATCGCGCCGATGGCCAGGCCCAGCATGATGATCACCACGTCGGTGGTAATCGCAAACGCGCCGATCACACCGTCGAAGCTGAACGAAGCATCCAGCACTTCCAGATACAGGAAGCCACCGATACCACCCTTCTTGACCATCTCGCCGACATTGCTGCCCTCTTCTTCCTTCTCCAGCAGGTTGCTGATCGCATCCACGCCGACGTAGATCAGAATGCCCCACAGACCCGAGATCAGCACCACCAGCTTCTGTGCTTCCGCCACCAGACTCATGGAGCCCAGCAGCACGCCCATGGCGATCATCACCGCAATCGACGACACCTTGCCCAGCGCACCCAGCTTCTGCTCGACGTGGCCCAGCCAGTGCACTTCCTTCTCGTGGTCGAACAGGAAGTTGAGGAACACCAGCAGCAGGAACATGCCGCCGAAGGCTGCCACTTCCGCGTGGTGATTAGTCAGGTGCATGGAATAGGTTTTCGGATCATTCAGCGCCAGATGCCACACATCCGTGATACCGATATCTGCCGCCACCGCCACGATCACCAGCGGGAACAGCAAGCGCATACCGAACACGGCGATGATGATGCCCACGCCGAGGAACAGCTTCTGCCAGTAGTCGTCCCAGGTTTTGAGTACGGACGCATTCACCACCGCGTTATCGAACGACAGCGACACTTCCATCGCTGCCAGAATCGCCGCAATACCGACCGCCGACAGGGCACCGCCCCAGCCGCTTAATTCGAATCCCCACCAGCCCGCTGCTGCCAGACAGAGCGCAGTAACGAGAAAAGACACTTTGAAGTGCTTCATGTTTTACTCACATATTGTTTTAACGATGGGAGGCAGTGTAGAGAAAAACAGCAATTTAAAAAATAGAAGATAATTGAAGCATTACTTCGAAAAAACAGAAGATATGAAAACTTCGGGACTGAATTTCCGCCACCTGTATTTCTTCTACATGGTGGCCAAAGAAGGCGGCGTCACGCGCGCTGCCGAGCGGCTGGGGCTGGCCGTGCAGACCATCAGCATGCAGCTGGCCCTGCTGGAACAGAGCATAGGCAAGCAGTTGCTGGAGCCGCAGGGGCGCCGGCTGGTGCCGACCGAAGCAGGCAAGCTGGCGCTCAATTATTGCGAGCAGATTTTTCTGCTGGGCGACCAGTTGCAGGATGCGCTGGAAGCGTCCGACGCCGGTACCATGCGCCTGACAGTGGGCATTTCCGATTCGCTGCCCAAGCTGGTGGCCTACCGTCTGCTGCAGGCCACCCAGCAGCTGGACCAGCAGGTAAGGCTGGTGTGCATGGAAGATGAATTCGAATCGCTGCTGGCCGATCTGGCACTCGGCAAGCTCGACGTGGTGCTGACCGACCGCACCGTGCGTGCCGGCGGCAGCCTGAAAGTCTTCAGCCATCTGCTGGGCGAAAGCGATATGCAGCTCTATGGCACACAGCATCTGGCGCGGCGCTACCGGCGCAATTTCCCGGCCAGCCTGCATGGTGCACCGCTGCTGCTACCGACCCGTAACAACGCCCTGCGCGGGCGCATCGATGCCTGGTTTATCGAGCACGGAGTCAGGCCGGAAATCGCCGGCGAGTTCGAGGACAACGCCATGCTCAACACCTTCGGCCGTAACGGCATGGGGCTGTTCTTTGCGCCAGCGGCGCTGGAAGCCGATATCAAGGCCCAGTTCGGAGTGGTACTGGTGGGCCATGCGCCGGAACTGCGCGAACAGTTCTATGCCATCTCCAACGCGCGCAAGATCACCCACCCCGCCATCGAGGCCATCCTCAACACCGTGCATGACGGTCCGTTCAGCGTCAGTGTCTAGCTAGGGGGTTTATAGCAGCGGCGTGAGGCCGTGGCGGCAGGTTTCCAGCAGCTTGCGCGCAGTCTGCAACTGACGCTGATAAGGCAGCATGGCACTGCCCTCGCCGCCGGGCGGCACGGGACGCAGCAGCGCGTCGATCTGCTGCAGCGCGCGGAAGCAGTCCAGCAGAGCGTCGAAGTCCGTCACCACCTGCCGTCCCAGACCGGCCGCGCGTACGCGCAGGCGCGCCGTATCGATCAGTGCCAGTTCGGCATCGAGCGTGAGCGGCGCATGCAGTGCAATCTCGCATAGCGATGACAGCAGCATGGCAAACTCGTTACGCGCCCGGGCGTAGCCATAAATGATCTGCCCTATGCTCTGGTAATCGGCGGTTTCCATGTACGGTAGTTGATAGCATTTTTATAATCGCCCCACTATACCGCAAGCACTTGCGCCAATTTACACACATTGTTGCAGTCCGCCCTTTTTAGCGGGAACGGCAACAGTCGGCTAAGATACGTGTTTTTACACTGCTGACGGTTACCGTCTCTCTATGCAAAACCTACTGCTTGTCGTGCTGGCCCTGATCCTGGTTGCTCTCAACGGATTCTTCGTGGCCGCCGAATTCGGCATCGTCACCCTGCGCAAAACCCGTGTGCGCGCCATCGCCAAAACCCAGGGCCTGCGTGGCCGCATACTCGCCACCGTACACGGCGAACTGGATGCCTATCTGTCCGCCTGCCAGCTGGGCATCACGCTCGCTTCGCTGGGTCTGGGCTGGGTCGGCGAACCGGCTTTCGCCGGCCTGCTGGAGCCGCTGCTGTCGTTCATCGGCATCAGCTCGCCGGAGCTGGTACACGGCATCGCCTTCGTGTTCGCCTTCGGCGTGATCTCCTTCCTGCACATCGTGGTGGGCGAACTGGCACCCAAATCGCTGGCGATCCGCCTGCCGGAAGCCGTCAGCCTGTGGAGCGCCCTGCCCCTGTACGGCTTCTACTGGGCCATGTATCCGTTTATCTGGGTGCTCAATGCCAGCGCCGCCATGGTACTGGGTCTGGCCGGCCTGTCCGGCAAGGGTGGCCATGACAGCCACTACTCGATCGACGAACTGAAACTGATACTGCGCACCAGCCAGCCCGGCGAAAACTTCAATCAGGAAGAACGCAAGATACTGGCGCACACGCTGGACCTGAGCGATATGTCGGTGTCCGACCTGATGCGGCCGATTAACGAAGTGATCGCCCTGCATGCCAGCCGCACCTTGCAGGAAAATCTGGACACCATGCTGCGCAACCGCTTCAGCCGCTATCCCTATTACGATGAGGATGGCGAGACGGTGCTGGGCGTGATCCACCTGAAGGATCTGTTCTTTGCCCAGCAGTCCGGCAAGCCGGTGACCGACCTCGTGCCCTTCCTGCGTCCGGTCGAAACCATAGCTGCCCGCACGCCTGCGCTGGAACAGTTCCGCCGCTTCCGTGACGGCGCGCCCCACTTCGCCCTGATAGGCGAAAAAGGCAAGCGCCCGCTGGGCTTCGTCACGCTGGATAATCTGCTTGGCGCCATGGTGGGGGAAATCCACGACGAATTCCGCCTGAATGAAAACGACTGGCTCAAGCAGCCCGACGGCACCCTGGTCGGCAAGGCCAGCCTGCCCATCGTCTCGCTGGAACGGGCACTCGGCATCGATATCGAAAACGAGGAACTGGGTATCGAAGACGTGGAATCGGTGGGCGGCCTGCTGATGCTCAAGCTGGGCGATATCCCCAAACAGGGCCAGCGCATCAGCTTCAAGGAATTCGATATCGTGGCGCGCAAGATGAACGGCCCGCGCATCCTGCTGGTGAAAGTCATCCCGCGCGACGACACCGACGATCACGCCGAACACGATTAAAGCCTGGCCAGTTACTGCGCCAGTCCTTGCAAACCAGGCGGCGCGCTTGAAGTCCCAAACGGCGTCTATTGCGACGCCGGCGCGCTCCAGTTATTCAGCAGGCCCAGTGCCACGGCCAGCAGTGCCGGGCCGATAAACAGGCCGACAAAGCCGAAGGCCAGCACGCCGCCCGTCACGCCCAGCAGCACGAGGATGAATGGCAGGCTGCTGCCACGGCTGATCAGCATGGGCTTGACCACGTTATCGACACTGCTGATCAGGAAGAAGCCCCACACCAGCATGAAGATGCCCCAGCCGGTCTGGCCCGCATCGAACAGATAGATGGCAGCACCACCCCATACCAGCGGCGGCCCCACCGGCACCAGCGACAGCAGGAAGGTGGCGGCCGACAGCAGCGCCACGGCCGGCACGCCGGCGATCAGGAAGCCGATCGCGGCCACGCCAGCCTGCGCCAGCGCCGTACCCAGCAAACCATACACCACGCCGCGCACGGTGCGGCTGACTGTCTCCGTTACCAGCTGGCCCTGCGGACCGATCAGGCGCTGCATGGCCAGCTGCAACGTTTCGTGCAGAGCCGCGCCATCACGGTACAGGAAGAAGCTGACAAACACGGCCAGACTGACCTGGGCCACACCGCTGCCCAGCACCACGCTGGCACCGAGCAGCAGACGGCGCGCCGGTTCCAGCAGATTCTTGGCCAGATTGAGTAATTCTTCACGGCTGCCCAGCAGCTTGCGCAGATAGTTATCGGCCGCTTCGCCCAGCAGCGGGATGTCTTTCAGCCACGCCGGTGGCGCCAGCGTGCCGCCATCCAGACTGGCTTTTATATGGTCGTAGAACACGCTGATGTTGTCGGCCACATTCCACGTCACGGCCGTCAGCGGCGCGATGATCAGCAGCGTCAGCGCCACGCTCATGATGGCGGCGGCCAATGAACGGCGCTGGCGGCAGCGCGCCAGCACATACAGATAGACGGGCCAGCTGGCGATGGTGATCGCCGCAGCAAACAGTATCGCTGCCAGAAACGGCCGCAGCACCGCCACACAGCCCACCAGCAGCAGGACGATAGCGGCCAGACGGGTGTAGGGCTGATAGCGGTCGTGCATGGATCAGGACTGGGCCAGCAACAGCTTCACGTCATGCACCACCGACGCCGGGCCCTGGCCATTGCGCACCATCAGGCGGATCTTGCCCTGACGGTCGAACACATAGCTGGCGGCCGTGTGGTCCATGGAATAGCTGCCCGGATTCTTGCCCGGCACTTTGGCGTAGAACACCTTGAATTCCTTGGCCACGGCGGCAGTCTGCTCGGCCGTGCCGTACAGACCGATGAAGCGCTTGTCGAAGGTCGGCACATATTGCGCCAGCAGCGGCTGGGTATCACGCTCGGGATCGACGGTGACGAACAGCACCTGCACCTGATCGGCCTGCGGCCCCAGCTCCTGCATCACCTGCGCCATTTCCGTCAGCGTGGTGGGGCAGACGTCGGGGCACTGGGTATAGCCGAAGAACATCACCACCACCTTGCCTTTGAAGTCGCCCAGCGTGCGCGGCTTGCCCGTGTGGTCGGTCAGGGCGAAGTCCTTGGCGTAGGCCAGCCCCGTCAGGTCGGTGTTCTGGAATGCTACCTTAGGCGCGGACGATTTGTTTTCACCGCAGCCAGTCAGCACAGTCAGGGCCAGGGCAAGGGCGGTAGAACCCACAGCAAACAGTTTTTTCATATTTTGAAGTAGTGGTCCACCAGCAGAGCGGCGAACAGCAGCGACAGGTAAATAATGGACCAGGTGAACGCCTTGCGTGCAATCAGGTCGGTGTAATGACGGTAGATTTTCCAGGCATGGTGCAGGAATACGGCATTCAGCACGATGGCGCTGACCAGATAGATCAGGCCGGACATGCGCACTGCATACGGCATCAGCGTGGTGGCCGCCAGCGCGATCGAATACAGCCAGACGTGGAAGCGGGTGAACTGCATGCCGTGCGTGACGGGCAGCATGGGCAGGCCGGAACGCGCATAGTCATCGCGGCGGTACATGGCCAGCGCCCAGAAGTGCGGTGGGGTCCAGACGAAGATGATCAGCACCAGCAGCCAGGCCTGCATGGGCACATCGTTGGCCACGGCAGCCCAGCCCAGTGCGGGCGGCATGGCACCGGACAGGCCGCCAATAACGATGTTCTGCGGCGTGGCCGGCTTGAGGATCATGGTGTAGATGATGGCGTAGCCGACGAAGGTAACAAAGGTCAGCCACATGGTGAGCGGATTGACCAGCGTGTAAAGTATCCACATGCCGGCGCCACCGATCACGGCGGCGAACACCACCGTCTGCATCACAGTGATTTCACCCAGCGCCATAGGGCGGCGCGCGGTACGCGCCATGCGCGCATCGATTTCGCGCTCAGCCAGACAGTTGACGGCAAACGCCGCGCCGGACAGCAGCCAGATGCCGGCCGTGGCGGCGATCAGCAAGCGCCAGTCGGGCATGCCATCGGTCGCCAGAAACATGCCGATCACGGCGCAGAACACCGCGAGCTGGGTCACGCGCGGCTTGGTCAGCGCCCAGTACTGGGCGGCACGGCTAGGAAGCTTGGAAGAGACAGTCTGTGTGGTCATGAGGGGGTGTTATCTTTGCGGCCATGTTGCGCATGCGCGGCCGCAGTGGCATTAGTAGCAAGGGCCAGCTCAAACTGGCATTTTGCCTGATAGTTTAACATGGTCAGCCACAGCACCAGCAGCGCCGCACCGGCGTTGTGCAGCACGGCGATGGCCAGCGGGAAGTTGAGATAAATAGTGGCGATGCCCGTGGCCAGTTGCAGCAGCAGCGTCAGGGCCAGCCAGCGCGCCGTGCGCTGCAGCGCCGTATGCTGCCACGCGCGCCAGGCCGTGTAGCCTGCCACGATGGCCAGCAGCAGGCCAAAATTGCGATGTACCCAGTGGATCGCCGTCAGCGCAGAAAACGGCAGGTAGTGGCCGGCCGCCGTTTTGCCCAGCGCGCGCCACAGGGTGAAACCGTGTTCGAAGTCCATGGGCGGCACCAGCTCGCCACCGCACAGAGGGAATTCGGTACAGGCCAGCGTGGCATAATTGGTACTGGTCCAGCCGCCCAGCGCCAGCTGCACCAGCAGCAGCGCCGCCGACAGGCCGGCCAGCCAGCGGATGCGACGCATGGCCGGCGGCGAGGCTGTCAGCGTGCGCGCCGGCGTAATCAGCTGGTCCTGACGGCAGCCATACCACACCAGCAAGGCCAGCAGCCCCATACCCAGCAGCAGATGGGTGCTGACGATTACGGGCTGCAGCTTGAGCGTGACAGTCCACGCGCCGAACGCGCCCTGCAGGCAGACGGCAAAGAACAGCAGCGTAGGGATCAGCGGCGCATAATCGGCCCGGCGTCCGGCCGGCGTGGCGGCCCGGCGGCGCCATTGATACCACGCCTGCGCCAGCATTGCCACGATCAGCACGCCGATGGCCATGGCCAGATAGCGGTGAATCATTTCTATCCATGCCTTGAAGACGGTGACGGGGCCGGTCGGCATCAGCGCTTCGGCCGCGACGATTTCCTCATGAGCGAGGAAGGGATTGGCCGCGCCATAGCAGCCGGGCCAGTCCGGGCAACCGAGGCCGGAATCGGTCAGGCGGGTAAACGCGCCGAACACGATCAGGTCGAAGGTGAGGAATACCGTCACCCACACCAGCTTGCGGTATTTGCTGACGTCGGACGAAGTCCACACCAGTGTCAGTGGCAGCAGCGCCACCAGCAGGGCCGTTACGGCCATCTGGGCCAGAGTCAGATGCATGATGAGCCTATTTAACCTATGGCGGAAGCCTTGAGCAGTTTGGCGATATCTTTATGTACGCGTTTCACCTGCTCGATATCGCTCGATACGGCGCCTTTGGGGAAGCGCATCATCAGATTGCCCAGCGGGTCGATCAGGTAGACATGATCGGCCGCCTGATCACCCTGCGCTTCGGTGGGCAGCCAGCGCGCCACCACGTCGGCCGGTGCGCGCAGCATGCGCGTGCCATCGTTCACCCGCAGCAGCATGGTAGCTAGCGGCTGCTGGTCGGTAATCAGCCAGACCCGTTCGATGCGTTCCATTTCCTTGCCCTGCATGGTGCGCAGCTGGCGCATGGCGAACAGCTGGTCCTGACAGGCTTGCTGGCAATCGGATGGTCCTACTTTCAGCATGATCCACTTGCCCTTGTACTGTTCCAGCGTCTGCGGCTGGCCATCCAGCGTGGTGCTGGCCATGGCCGGTATCGGATGCTGGCGCGGATCGATCAGGCTGCCGGAATTGGTGGCACCGCCCTGCGGCTTGATCACGTAATAGGTAAAGTAGGAAGCCAGCAAAGGTGCAGCACATACGGCCAGCACGGCCAGCAGCTTCAAACGGTTAATCTGCTTTTTTTCCACGTCTAAATCCATTCACAACAAAGAAGACAACGGCCATTGCCGACAGCGCATACCACTGCAGTGCATAGCCCTGATTTTTTTCCACCCCCAGCGCCGGCGCCGGCCAGTCGCGCACCAGACTGGCATCATCGCCCGCCGGCTGGGCCGCTACGTGCTGCTCGACCACGAAAGGCTGCATGGTCAGGCCGCTATCCTTGGCCAGCTGCAGCGGATCGACATTCGAGACGATGGCACCTGGCGTCAGCGGCGCGGCACTACCCAGCTCCATCACATGACCGGTGCCGACTCTGGCCAGCCCGCTCAGCGTCACGGGACCGGCCGGAGTGAGCAGCGCCGGCAGACGGTCGCGCTGCCGGGCGTCGCGCGGCACCCAGCCACGCATCACCAGCACGTGCATGCCGCTGCCCGTCAGGCGGAACGGCATCAGCACATAGAAGCCGGCACGGCCCTGATACGGCCGGTTATCCAGATACAGCGGCCAGTTACGGACAAATTCACCCTCCAGTTGCACGCGGCGGAATTCCACCGCTTCGGCTGCCAGCGCTGCGCCATCCAGCCGCAGCGGCGCCGCATGCTGGCCCTGCTCCAGCTGGCTCTGCATCACCAGCTTCTGCGCCGCGCGGCGCTGCTGCCAGTTGCCCAGCTGTATGCCCAGCGTGACCACCAGCACCGTCGCGATAAACGGAATTAGCTTAAAGCGGAAGCGAATACGCATTACAATGAGTTCTCCCTTTCCAGACATTTAACGACTGCCGCCCACATGAAAATCGTTGTCGCCATCGCCTTCATCCTGATCATCGGCAGCCTCGCCTCGGCATTTTTCTTCCTCATGCGTGACAAGGGCAAGACGAATAATACCGTGCGCGCGCTCGCTGTGCGCGTCGGACTGTCCATAGCGCTGTTTGCCGCCCTGCTGCTGGCCAACAAACTCGGTTACATCCACCCCACCGGCATCCGCATGTAGCGCGCCCCTGGCGCTAAAAAAACAGCCGCATCCGGGCTTCCCCGCATGCGGCTTTTTTTCGTCGCTACAGCGACCGCAGCGCAGGCGCTGCGGTCAGCACACTTTCGGCTTACAGCCAGTACACCACAACGTACAGACCGAGCCAGACCACGTCCACGAAGTGCCAGTACCATGCAGCACCTTCGAACGCGAAGTGGTTTTCCGGCGTGAAGTGGCCTTTCAGTACACGCAGCAGCACCACCGACAGCATGATCGCGCCCATGGTCACGTGGAAGCCGTGGAAGCCGGTCAGCATGAAGAAGGTGGAACCGTAGATGCCCGAAGTCAGCTTCAGATTCAGTTCGGTGTAGGCATGGTGGTACTCATATGCCTGGAAGCCCATGAACACGGCACCCAGCAGCACGGTAGCGAACAGCCAGAAGGCGGTTTTACCGCGCTCGCCCGCACGCAGAGCGTGGTGCGAAATAGTCAGCGTCAGGCCCGAGGTCAGCAGCAGCGCCGTGTTGATGGTCGGGATAGGATATGGCCCCATGGTCTTGAATTCCTGCACCGTACCGGCCGGCCCCGTGTTACCCCAGTGCGGCACGAAATCAGGCCAGATGGCTTTGTGATCGAGATCGCCCAGCCATGGCATGGAGATGGAACGGGCATAGAACAGCGCACCGAAGAAGGCACCGAAGAACATCACTTCGGAGAAAATGAACCAGCCCATGGACCAGCGGTAGGAATGATCGATACGCTGGCTGTACTGGCCGCCTTCCGATTCGCGGATCGCATCGCCGAACCAGCAGAACAGCACGGCCAGCGTGGCTGCCAGACCGATGTAATTCACGGCCGGACCCCACGACACATCATTGACCCATGCCGACGCGCCTATCATGGTGGTCAGCAGGGACATACCGGCCATCAGCGGCCACTTGGATGGACCTGGCACAAAATAGTACGGTGCCGCAGCGTTATGTGAACTCATCTTCATCTCCTCACTTTTTCGAGTGTGCTTCGTTTTATTTTAAAACTACATATTTGACGATGGTGATCAGGGTGCCGATAAAGCAGGCCACGGCGATCAGCGCTGCAATGATGATGTGCAGCGGATTGAGTTTCGCTTCGTCGCTGTCGAAATCGCTTTTGCGGCGCAGGCCGAAGAACGACCAGATCACCGCTTTCAGCGAATACAGGAACGAGGCCTGCTTGTTCGATTCCATGCCACCCCTTAAGCCTTAGCGTGCTGCTGTTTTTTCCAGTCCACCCACTTCAAAGAAAGTGTAGGACAGGGTAATCGTTTTCACATCCCTGGGCAGGGCCGGATCGATGAAAAACACCACCGGCATCTGCTTTGCTTCGTTGGCCTGCAAGGTCTGCTGCTTGAAGCAGAAACACTCGACCTTCTTAAAATGCGGCATGGCGTTCTGTGGTGCGTAGCTCGGTATGGCTTGCGCACTCACGGGACGGTTGAGCGTATTGACCACTTCATACATGGCCGTTACCAGTTCGCCCGGATGCACGGTCATGCTGTGCGTCACGGGGCGGAAACGCCACGGGCCTTGCGCATTGCCGTCGAACTCCACCACCACCTGACGCGTGGTATCGATCTGCGTATTTACCGGCGCGCTCACCGTGCCGTCTTTCTGTGTCAGCACATTGATGCCCAGTGCTTCGCAGATCTGGCGGTAGAACGGATTGAGCGCGTAGGCAAAGCCGAACATCAGAATCGCGACGACGATCAGCTTGCCCAGTAAAGTGCGGTTCAGACCACGGCTGGCTGGTTCGTCGCTCACGTTAGCTCAGCCACATGCGTTTAACGAATACCGACACGAAGAAGAACAGTGCCAGACCGGCCAGCAGCCAGCCGGTACGAGCGTTGTTCGTCTTTTTGCTAGGCTGGCTCACGATTACTTCACCTGTGGCGGGGTTTCGAAAGTATGGAACGGTGCTGGCGAAGGCACGGTCCACTCCAGACCTTCCGCGCCTTCCCATGGCTTGGCTTCGGCTTTTTTGCCGCCACGGATGGTCGGCAGCACGACGAAGAACAGGAAGAAGGCTTGCGACAGGCCGAAACCGAAAGCACCGATGGTAGCGATCGAGTTGAAGTCGGTGAACTGGGCCGAGTAGTCGGCATAGCGGCGTGGCATACCGGCCAGACCCAGGAAGTGCATAGGGAAGAAGGTGATGTTGAAGGTGATCAGCGAAGCCCAGAAGTGGAACTTGCCCATGCCTTCGTTGTACATATGGCCAGTCCATTTCGGCGACCAGTAGTAGAAGCCGGCGAACAGGGCAAACAGCGAGCCGGCCACCAGCACGTAGTGGAAGTGCGCCACCACATAGTAGGTGTCCTGCAGCTGGATGTCGATCGGGGTTACTGCCAGTATCAGGCCGGTGAAGCCGCCGATGGTGAACACGAAGATGAAGCCCACGGTGAACAGCATCGGGGTCTCAAAAGTCATCGAACCCTTCCACATGGTAGCGACCCAGTTAAACACTTTCACGCCAGTCGGTACGGCGATCAGCATGGTGGCGTACATGAAGAACAGCTGCGACGTCACGGGCATACCGGTGGTGAACATGTGGTGGGCCCACACGATGAAGGACAGAATCGCGATCGACGCGGTGGCGTACACCATGGAAGCGTAACCGAACAGCTGCTTGCGGGCGAACGCTGGCAGGATCTGCGAAACGATGCCGAAGGCCGGCAGAATCATGATGTACACCTCAGGGTGACCGAAGAACCAGAAGATGTGCTGATACATCACCGGATCACCACCGCCAGCGGCGTTGAAGAAGGAGGTACCGAAGTGACGGTCGGTCAGGGTCATGGTGATAGCGCCGGCCAGCACAGGCATCACGGCGATCAGCAGGTAGGCAGTGATCAGCCAGGTCCAGCAGAACATCGGCATCTTCATCAGCGTCATGCCGGGCGCGCGCATGTTGAGGATGGTGACGATGATGTTGATCGAACCCATGATGGAGGAGGCGCCCATCAGGTGCATGGCGAAAATACCCATGTCCATGCCTATGCCCATCTGGCTAGACAGCGGCGCGTACAGGGTCCAGCCGGCCGCCGTGGCACCGCCCGGCACGAAGAAGGAACCGGCCAGCAGCAGCGCTGCCGGTGGCAGCAGCCAGAACGAGAAGTTGTTCATACGGGCAAACGCCATATCGGATGCGCCTATCTGCAGCGGGATCATCCAGTTAGCGAAGCCTACGAAGGCTGGCATGATGGCGCCAAACACCATCACCAGACCGTGCATGGTGGTCAGCTGGTTGAAGAACTCGGGCTGGAAGAACTGCAGGCCCGGCTTGAACAGCTCGGTGCGGATCATCAGGGCCAGTACGCCGCCCGACATCAGCATAATCAGCGAGAACCACAGGTACAGCGTACCGATGTCCTTGTGGTTGGTGGCAAACAGCCAGCGCGACAGGCCATGTGGATGGTCGTGCGCGTGGTCGCCATGGTGATCGTGCGCGTGATCTAAAGTGCTAGTGCTCATTTGTAACGCTCCTGATTACTTACGTGCAGCCACAACTTCGGCTGGTTGGACGATGTTTTCGGCGGCCTTGTTCGACCAGCTATTGCGGGTGTAGGTGATCACCGCAGCAATATCCGTATCCGACAGTTGCTTCCACGCTGGCATCTCCGTGCCATATTTACCGCTCTTCTTACCGTGCAACAGCACGTTAATCTGTTCCGCTTTCGGGCCCGTTACAACAGGCGAGCCGTCCAGTGGTGCGAAGGTGCCGGGCATGCCCTTGCCGTTGGCCTGGTGGCAGGCTACGCAATTGGCGGCATATACTTTTTCGCCCTTGGTTTTCAGTTCGTCGATAGTCCAGGTCTTGCTCGGATCATCGGCCAGTGCGGCCATTTCTTTTTTCTTGGCAGCGACCCAGGCGCTGTAATCAGCATCGCTGACCACGCGCACCACGATAGGCATGAAAGCGTGTTCCTTGCCACACAGTTCCGAGCAGTAACCGCGGAAGGTGCCCGTGTGTTCCGATTTGAACCAGGTATCGCGCACGAAACCGGGAATCGCATCCTGTTTCACGCCGAAGGCGGGAATCGACCAGGAGTGGATCACGTCGTTGGCCGTAGTGACCAGACGGATTTTCTTGTTGACCGGCACAACCACTTCCTGATCGACTTCCATCAGGTAGTTGTCGCCACGTTTTTCGGTCGGCTCGAAGCCGGGTGCGCCCACTTGCGAACGCGGGGTGGACAGGTTGGACAGGAAGGAAATGCCTTCGCCCTCGCCTTTCAGGTAGTCATAGCCCCATTTCCACTGCATGCCGGTGACCTTGATGGTGATGTCGGCATTCGAGGTGTCTTTCATGCCTACCACGGTGCGCGTGGCTGGCAGTGCCATTCCGATCACGATCAGGAAAGGCACCACGGTCCAGGCGATCTCGACGGCGGTGGATTCATGGAAGGTCGCCGGTTTGTGACCAAGCGACTTACGGTGTTTGAAGATAGAGTAGAACATCACGCCGAACACGCCGACGAAGATGACCAGACAGACCATCATCATCCACGTGTGCAGACTGTAGATTTCCGATGCAATCTGGGTTGCCGGCGGTTGCAAATTCAGTTCGCCGGCGACAGGTCCGCCGGTACCGCCCGTAGCCGACGTATAACTGCCTGCCGCTTCAGCCGCCCACGCTGGGATATTGGCTGCCATCACTGACAGTCCGAGCATCAACGATGGAAGTCGTTTCGCATGTTTCATGTTGTCCCCAACCACCCAAGAAATTAAAAATTAGTATATTTTTTAACGACTCCGGATTTCGGTGAACTGAACCGGCGTCGCTCCTTAAACAACCTCAGGCCCCATGCCAGACTCGTCGGTAACACTGCTCCGACAAGCGCCCGGCGGGGCCTTAGGGCCTAGCTAGCGTCCTCGATGCTGCCTAAGGACAATAAAAAAGCCCGATTCTGCTTAATTCCACTGCTCGTTCGTGCTCGCTGCTATCCGCCTCCGGTTCAGGCTGCCTTTTTATGGCTGGCAGCTTGGTCCGAAGGCAAAATTTGTTGGCCGATTATATATAAGTAGACTACCACGCTCAAGAAATAATCTATATCAAGATTTCGACTTGCTAGGCTTACCACACTTCCGATAGAAAAACCCTATTTTGGCCCTTTTCGTGGTAAATCAAAGCGGATTATGGCCTCACCACTTGACGTCATGCGCGCCTGGGGACGGAAGGCGTGTCCATAAATGACCTCAAAAGTGAGCGCTAACTTGCCATCTGCACGGCGTCCGCGCTCCAGCGCAGCCAGCATGCGCTGCCAGCGCTGGCGGCCCATCAGGCCACGCGGCACGGTGGCCAGCGGGTTGCCACCGAGCGCACGTACATCGGCCAGCAGGGCTTGCGCCGTGTCGTAAGTGACAGTGATGGTTTCCATATCGAGCACGGGCGTGGCAAAGCCGGCTTCCACCAGCTGGTCGCCGAAATCGTGCATGTCGACGAAGGGCAAGGTATGTTCGGCCAGATCCGCCTCGCCAAAGGCAGCGCGCAGCTCGCGCAGGCTGTCCGGACCAAAGCAGGAAAACATCAGCAAGCCGTTCACCCGCAGCACGCGGCGCCATTCGGCAAACACGCGGTCCGGCTGGGGGTGCCAGTGCAGCGCCAGATTCGACCACAGCAGATCGACACTCAGATGGCCCAGCGGCAGCTCGGCAAAATCGGCGCATAGCAGGTCCACCCCAGCCTTGGCCGGCAGCAGCTTGCTCAGCAGCTGGTTCAGCGAAGAACCACGGCTGCCCGGCTTCTGCGCCGCCTGCAACATCGGCAGGGCCGCGTCCACGCCCAGTATCTGGGCCGCGGGATAAGTTTTCTGCAACTGGGGCAGATCGGCGCCCATGCCGCAGCCGGCATCGATCAGGCGCTGGGGGGCAATTTTGACCAGTTCCAGCCGGTCGAACATGCGCGACGCAATTTCACGGCGCAGGAAATCCGCTGCGGCCACGCGCTGCGGGCGCTGGAACAGGCTGCGTACACGCTGCAGATCAATAGGAGCACTAAGTTTGGGAGGTTGGGCAGGGGCTTGCATGGTGATGAGGGCGATGTAATGCGATAATGTCGGCAGTGTACATGGTTGGAGACTCTCGCGTCCGGAGGCTGCTATGTCTGCCGCTGCACCGCCTGCATCCGCGCGCCTGCCGCGCAATCTGGCTAACTTTGGGCGCCGCACTGCGCAGCGCCTGCTCGATACCCTGCTGCCGCCTGCCTGCGCCCTGTGCGGCGACGCCGAGGCGGGGGCTCTGCTCTGCCCCGCTTGCTGCGCGCAGTTTTTCAGCGCCGCCGCCAACGGCTTGCGCTGCGCCTGCTGTGCCAATCCGCTGCCGCAACTGCCACCGGCCACGCTGGACGCCAGCGCGCTGCACGTAGCAGACGCAGTGCCGGCCCAGCCTGCCGGGCTGGCCACGACAGAAGCGGTGCTGCCGCAGCTATGCGGCCAGTGTCAGCAGCAACGGCCAGCCTATGCGCAGACCGTGGTGGCATGCAGCTATGCGCTGCCGCTAGACCAGCTGGTGCTGCAGCTGAAATTTGACCAGCGGCTGGCCTACGCAGGGCTGATGGCGCAGCAGTTGCGCGATGCCGTGCTGCGCCAGCCGGACTACCGCCTGCCCGAACTGCTCTGCCCCGTGCCGCTGGGGCCGCGCCGGCTGGCAGAACGGGGCTACAATCAGGCGCTGGAAATCGCCCGTCCGCTGGCGCGCCAGCTCGGCATCGCACTGGCGCCACGCTTGCTGCTGCGGGTGCGCGATACGGCGCCGCAAAGCCTGGTCACGGCCAGCGCGCGCCAGCACAATCTGGCCGCTGCGTTTGCTGTCAGCACTGCGGTGCAGGTGCGCGGCCGGCACATCGGCATCGTCGATGATGTGATGACCAGCGGCAGTACCTTGCAGGAAATTGCGGCCACGCTGCAGCGCTATGGCGCCAGCCGTATCAGTAATCTGGTGTTCGCCCGCACACCGCCCCATTGAATTGCATTAAGGAGAAGCACGTGTTTCATGTCGTTTTAGTTCAACCGGAAATTCCACCGAATACGGGCAATGTGATCCGCCTGTGCGCCAACACGGGCGCGCAGTTGCATCTGATAGAACCGCTGGGCTTTCCGCTGGAAGACTCGAAACTCAAGCGCGCGGGGCTCGATTACCACGAGTACGCGCGCATGAAAGTGCATCCGGACTGGGAGGCGTTTCTGGCCGCCGTGCAGCCGGCGCCGGAACGCATGTTCGCCATGACCACGCACGGCTCCTCGCCGTTTGCGCAAGCGAACTTCCAGCCCGGCGATGTCTTTGTATTCGGTTCGGAAACGCGCGGCCTCGATCCGGCCCTGCGCGAAAGTTTCGCTCCGGCCCAGCGCATCCGCCTGCCCATGCGGCCCGATAACCGCAGCATGAATCTGTCGAACACGGTGGCCGTGGTGGTGTTTGAAGCGTGGCGCCAGAACGGCTATGCCGGCGGCGCCTGATACCGCAAGGGTGTCAGCCTTGCAGCTTGTGCGAGCGCACTTTGGTGAGTAATTTGGTGGTGGAGCGGTCGTGTTCGAATTCGATCGCCACGGCTTCACCGCCATAGGCCAGCACAGCCAGCCCTTCGGGAATTTCGTCCATCTGGTAATCGCCGCCTTTGGCATAGATTTCCGGACGCGCCGTCAGCACGGCCTGCAAGGCCGTATCTTCATCAAACTCCACCACCAGATCGACCGATTCCAGCGCAGCCAGTACGGCCATGCGGTCGGCGCAGTTGTTGAGCGGGCGGTCATCGCCCTTGCCCAGGCGCTTGACGGAGGCATCGGTATTGGCCGCCACCACCAGCGAAGCGCCCAGAGCGCGGGCCTGGGCCAGATAGGTGACATGGCCGCGATGCAGTATGTCAAACACACCGTTGGTCATGACCACGGGCTTGGGCAGCGCTGCCACACGCGCTGCCAGCTGGTCGCGGCTGCAGATTTTTTCTTCGAATTGTGGCATGGGTTACTTCCTATAGTGATACTGAATCGGGTGCTGCCTTACTTGCTACTTGTTTGCTACTTGTTTGCTACTTACTTGCTATCTGCTTGCTGATCGCCTTCTGCCGCCTCGTCATCGAGCTGCATGCTGAGCGTATCGGCCGGCGTCGCGGCGCCTTCTGCCGGCTCCTTGCGGCCGCCGTGCAGCTTGATCTGCAGGCGTAAACCGTTCACCGAGTCGGCATTGCGCAGCGCTTCTTCGTAAGCGATGTAACCGTTATTATAAAGTTCGTACAGCGCCTGGTCGAACGTGCACATACCGAGTTCGCGCGACTTGTGCATGATCTCCTTGATGCCGTGGAAGTTACCTTTGAAGATCATCTCGGCTATGGTCGGCGTGTTGAGCAGGATTTCGATGGCTGCTTTGCGGCCCGTACCGTCTTCCGTGCGGATCAGGCGCTGCGACACGATGGCGCGCAGATTCGACGACAGATCCATCAGCAACTGGTTGCGCCGCTCTTCCGGGAAGAAGTTGATGATGCGGTCCATGGTCTGGTTGGCATTGTTGGCATGCAGGGTACCCAGACACAGGTGGCCCGTCTCGGCAAACGCGATGGCATGCTCCATGGTTTCCGTATCGCGGATTTCGCCGATCAGGATCACATCGGGCGCCTGGCGCAAAGTGTTCTTCAGCGCGTTATGCCACGACAGCGTATCGACGCCCACTTCGCGGTGCGTAATCAGACAGCCTTTGTTCTTGTGCACGTATTCGACCGGGTCTTCCACCGTGATGATGTGGCCGGCCGAGTGGGCATTGCGGTAATCGATCATGGCGGCCAGCGTGGTGGACTTGCCCGAGCCCGTGCCACCCACCACCAGTACCAGCCCGCGCTTGCTCATGATGACATCCTTGAGCACTTCCGGCAGGGCCAGCTTGTCGAAGTTGGGGATTTCCGAAGCGATGGTACGGATCACCATGCCCACGCTCTGCTGCTGCACGAAGACGTTGACGCGGAAGCGGCACACCTCGGGCAGCGAGATGGCGAAGTTACATTCGAGCTCGGTTTCGAACTCGCGCTGCTGCTTCTCGTTCATGATGGACAGCGCCAGCGCACGGGTCACATGGCCCGTCAGCTTCTGCTGGCTCAGCGGCTTCATCGCCCCCTGCGCTTTCACGCTGGGCGGAAAATCAGCCGCAATAAACAGATCGGAAGCGCCCATGTGATGCATCACCTTGAGCAGCTTGTGCAGATAGGCTTGCGCCTCTTCCGGACCAAACGGGGTAGTCATATCAGCCTTTCGATGCTTCAGAGCAACCCACATTATATCGGTGGCGGCGCGACAATCGGTCGAGATTTATTGCATACCAACATAGGCTGTGTTCAAATACCTGCATGACTCTGACCGAACTGAAATACATCGTAGCAGTTGCCCGAGCCAAGCACTTCGGCCACGCCGCCGAAGCGTGTTACGTTGCGCAGCCGACGTTATCGGTCGCCATCAAGAAACTCGAAGATGAACTGGGCGTAGTACTGTTCGAACGGGGCGGCGCGGAAATTTCCGTCACCCCGCTGGGCGCGCAGATCGTGGCCCAGGCCGAACGCGTGCTGGAACAGACCGCCGCCATCAAAGAGCTGGCCAAACAGAATAAAGATCCGCTGGCCGGCCCGCTACGTCTGGGTGTGATCTACACCATAGGCCCCTACCTGCTGCCGCCGCTGGTCAAAGGCATGATAGACAAAGTGCCGCAGATGCCGCTGATCCTGCAGGAGAACTTCACGGTACGCCTGCTGGAAATGCTGCGTCAGGGCGAGCTGGACGCCGCCATCATGGCGCTGCCCCTGCCCGAACACGGCATGGCCGTGCAAGCCCTGTATGACGAACCCTTCGTGGTGGCCATGCCGGCCCAGCACGCATGGTGCAAACGCCGCACCATCCCTGCCGACGATCTGAAGACGGAAAACATGCTGCTGCTGGGGAATGGCCACTGCTTCCGCGACCAGGTACTGGAAGTCTGCCCGGAGATGGCGCGCTATGCCACGCCGGGCAATGGCATGCAGCGCACGTTTGAAGGCTCTTCGCTGGAAACCATACGCCATATGGTGGCCAGCGGCATAGGCCTGACCGTGCTGCCGCGCGCCTCCGTGCCTGACATGGAAAGCAGGGACGGCATGCTGCAGTTCCGCCCGTTCGACCAGCCCGTACCTTCGCGTCGCGTGGTCATCGTCTGGCGCAAGAGCTTTACCCGCAAAGCCGCCATCGACGCCATCTGCGAAGTAGTCGCCGGCTGCAACCTGCCCGGCATTACCCCTGTCAGCGGCAGCGACTGAGGCAGCGCAAGCGCTCAGGATTTGCGATAATCGCTACTTTCCCATCCTGTAGCGCACACGATGAACAAGCTGGCACTCTATTACCGTCTGGTCCGACTCGATAAACCCATAGGCACACTGCTGCTGCTCTGGCCTACCCTGTGCGCACTGTGGATGGCTTCGAACGGCCACCCCGATCCCGTACTGGTGCTGATCTTTTCGCTCGGTACCCTGCTGATGCGCTCGGCCGGCTGCGCCATCAACGACTACGCCGATCAGGATTTCGACAAATACGTCAAGCGCACGGCCGAACGGCCCATCACCAGTGGCCGCATCAGCGGCAAGGAAGCGCTGGCCGTCGCCGGCCTGCTGGCCATCCTGTCGTTCTGCCTGATCCTGCCGCTGAATACCCTGACCAAGCAGCTGTCCGTGGCCGCCGTGATCATCGCTGCCAGCTACCCCTACTTCAAACGCTTCTTCGCCATCCCGCAAGCCTATCTGGGCATCGCCTTCGGCTTCGGCATGCCGATGGCGTTTGCCGCCATCCAGAACAGTGTGCCGCCCGTGGCCTGGCTGCTATTGCTGGGCAATGTGTTCTGGGCCGTGGCCTATGACACGGCCTATGCCATGGTGGACCGCGACGACGATCTGAAGATAGGCATCAAGACTTCCGCCATCACCTTCGGCCAGTACGACGTAGCCGCCATCATGCTGTGCTACGCGGCCCATCTGGGCCTGCTGCTAGTGTGCGGCAGCATGCTGAACATGGGCCTGTTCTATCTGGGCGGCATCGTAGTGGCGGCCGGTATCGCCGCCTACCACTACACGCTGATCCGCACGCGCGAGCGCGACGCCTGCTTCTACGCCTTCCGTCACAACAACTGGCTAGGCGCTGCCGTGTTTGCCGGCGTACTGCTCGACTACGCGCTGCGCTAGCCGCACACCCCGCCGTGCTGGCAGCCTGCAGCAGCGCTGGCACGACTCTTTGCACACAGGCAAACGCGCGCCGGCACCCGCGTGCTCAGGCTACATTCGTAACTCGCGGCCCGGTACAGGCCCATCTACAGTGAGGACAGCATGGAACATACCCAGCAGAATGGTAAAGACATAGCCGAAAGCAAAGCCGCCAGCAGCGATGCACGCGATCGCCTGATGAGCGAACTGAAAACCGCCATAGGCGCCGCCGAAGGCTGGCTGCAGGACGACAAGGACAAAGAACCCAGCAAGGCGCCCACGGCCGCCCAGACCCAGTTTCACGAAACTCTGAGCACGGCACGCAAGGACTTGCAGCAGTTGCAGCACAGCCTGCAGGAGCGCGGCCGCAGCGCCGCACACTCGGCCGGTGCCTATGTGCACGAAAATCCGTGGAAGTCGGTCAGCCTCGGTGCTGCACTGGGCGTCATCGTCGGCCTGCTGATCGCCCGCAAATAAAGCACGGGATCAGGTCGGGGATGGGGGCAGAGCCCGCCTGTATTCCTTAGCCGAAGGACGTGCACCAGCCCGCCGCCGCTACCAGACGCTTGGGGAACAGCGGGCAACCACCCATCTCGTCCGGGCCGTCTTCATAGATCTGGCATTTGCTGCAGCGGTCTCCCGGTTTGAAATCGGGGAATTTTTTCGGATCGACTTTGCTCGCATTGTTCACATAGCTGAACTCGCGCGCCTGCGGCTCGTCCTCCTGCAGAGGCTGGCGATCCTCGGCCAGCGCGCGACGCGTGGCCAGGGCCGCCAGCGCCGCAGCGCAACTGCCCAGCATGAATATCCGTCGGCTCGTCATGTCTCCCCTCCCGGTCTTACACTAGTTTCATTCTGTCGTAGCCACGCCACAGCGTGATGTGAAATGATACAACGTTGACCCTTAGACATGCTCTATACTCGGCTGGCATTGCTTTAAATATCAAACAAAACCAACAACGAGGGGATGATATGGTTAAGGCTTTACGCGCACTCGCCATCTGTGGCGCCGTCAGTGCAGCGCTGGTCGCTTGCAGCAAATCCGAAGCGCCACCGAGCGCCGACAAGGTCAGCGCCGATGCGGCGTTCCAGAAGAAATTGCAGGAACAGCTGCTCGATGCCAAGCCCGGCAGCGTGATCGACATTCCGGCCGGCAGTTACCACCTGACCAGCGGCCTGACCTTGCGCGCCAACGGCGTCACCATACGGGGCGCAGGCATGGACAAGACCATACTCTCGTTCAAGGATCAGGTAGCCGGTCCCGAAGGCATGCTGGTGTACGCCAGCAACTTCACCATCGAAGGCCTGACCATCGAAGACTCCAAAGGCGATGGCCTGAAAATCAATGACGGCGACAACATCACCATCCGCAAAGTCAAAGTGCAGTGGACGGGCGGCTCCAAAGTCACCAACGGCGCGTACGGCATCTACCCCGTCAAGACGCGCAATGTGCTGATCGAAGACTGCGTGGCCATCGCCGCATCGGACGCCGGCATCTATGTGGGCCAGTCGAACGGCGTAGTGGTACGCCGTTCGCGCGCCGAGCAAAATGTGGCCGGCATCGAAATCGAAAACACCGTAAATGCTGACGTGTACGACAACGTGGCCACCAATAACACGGGTGGCATCCTGGTGTTCAACATGCCCAACCTGTCGCAGCCCGGCCATAGCACGCGCGTGTTCAAGAACAAGGTGGACAAGAATAATCTGGGCAACTTCGCGGCCCGCGGTACGGCTGTGGCCAGCGTGCCGGCCGGTTCCGGCATCGTCATCAACTCCAATTCCAAAGTGGAGATTTTCGATAACGACGTGACGGACAACCAGACGGCCAACGTGATCATTTCCAGCTACCACTCGACCGGCTACTTCACGGAAAAGGGCGTGGCCAGCAATTACGACCCGTATCCGAAAGCCATCTACGTCTACGGCAACCGCTTCAAAGGCGGCGGCGATTCGCCTGACGGGCTGGACCTGAAGGCCCTGAAGATCGCCATGTATGGCCTGAGCGGCCATATGCCAGATGTGCTGTGGGATGGCTATGTGGATACCAAGCTGCTGGTCAAAGGCCAGCTACCGGCCGAGCAGCGCATCTGCATACAGAACGATGCGGAAGTGCTCAACGCCGATGGCCCCAACAAATACAAAAACCCGAGCAAGGATAGTGCACCGTTCCGCTGCGAACTGGCCAAACTGCCGGCCGTCTCGATTACCCAGCTGGCGGCACAATCGTGATGCGGTGGCGGTGGAAACAGGGCGCCGTTGCCACGGCGCTGTTGGGCATGGCCGCTGCTGCTGCTGCGCTGGTGTTGAGCGGCTGCACGCGCAGCCAGCCTGAAGTGAGCTTCATCACCGAGGGCAATCCGGCCAAGCTCAGTGACTGGCACCTGATGGCCGTCAATAGCGGCCGGCTGAATCTGAACGCTGGCGTAGTGCCTTACGATCTGAACACTCCGCTGTTCACCGACTACGCCCAGAAGCTGCGCACCATCTGGATGCCGAAAGGCGTGAGCGCGACCTATGACGCCGAGAACACGTTCAACTTCCCGGTCGGCACCATCATCAGCAAGACCTTCTACTATCCGAAAGAAGCGGGCGGCGGCAAAGCCGTACTGGCCACTTACGATAGCAGCCGCAATGGCGGCGACCGCTTAGACCTGGCCAATGTGCGGCTGGTGGAAACCCGCTTGCTGGTACGCCGCGCCGATGGCTGGATTGCCCTGCCCTATGTGTGGAATGCCGATCAGACTGATGCCGTGCTGGCGCGCACGGGCGAGCAGATCCCCGTCGAAGTGCTGCACGAAGATCAGACCCGCAAGCCGCTGACCTATGTGGTGCCGAATGTGAACCAGTGCGCGGCCTGCCACGTGGCCGACATCAAATCGCGCCAGTTCCAGCCCATAGGCCCGAAAGCGCGCCATATGAACCGCGACTATAGCTACGATGGTGTGAGCAGTAACCAGCTCAGCTATCTGGCCAGGATGGGCTACCTGACAGGCTTGCCGCAAGATCCCGCCAAGACTGTGCCGCGCAACGCCAACTGGCGCGACAGCGGCCAGCCGCTCGATGCGCGTGCGCGCGCCTACCTCGACATCAACTGCGCCCACTGCCATAACGACAAGGGCGCAGCGAATACCACGGCACTGCATCTGAATATGGGCGCGCCGGCCAATCTGCATCTGGGACTGTGCAAGCCACCTGTGGCAGCAGGCGCCGGTACGGGCGGGCATACGTTCGGCATCTATCCGGGCAAACCGGATGATTCGATCATGGTGTATCGCCTGAACAGCGCCGAGACGGGCGTGATGATGCCGGAACTGGGGCGCGGCTCGGTGCACCGCGAAGGCGTGGCGCTGATCAAGGAGTGGATCGCTGCCATGAAACAGGGCTGCGACCGGCCCTGAGCCTAAGGCCGTGTGCCGCGCCGCCCGGCTGCGCTGCCGCGCGGCGGCACACGGGATTTTTCCTAGCTGGCGGCGCCCAGTTCGTCGCCCATTTCCTTGCCGCGTGCTGCGGCCGCCTTCATCGCCTGAATAATCGCCGGCTTCACGCCGGACGCTTCCATGCTGGTCAGCGCGGCATAGGTGGTGCCGCCTTTGGACGTGACGCGTTCGCGCAGCAGCGTTACCGGCTCGTCCGACTGTTGCGCCAGTTGCGCTGCGCCCGTAAAGGTGGCCATGGCCAGCTGCTTGCCCTGTTCGGCACTCAGACCCATTTCCTGCGCCGCCTGCTGCATGGCTTCGATGAAGTAGAACACATAGGCCGGGCCACTGCCGGAAACCGCCGTCACCGCATCGATCTGGGCTTCATCGTCGAGCCACACGGTAGGGCCGACGGCACGCAGAATATGGTCGGCCGCCTGCTTCTGCGCAGCGCTCACACCGGCCGTAGCCACCATGCCAGTGATGCCCATGCCGATCAGCGCGGGCGTGTTCGGCATGCAGCGCACGATGGCGCCATAGCCCCCCAGCCAGCGCGACAGATCGGCGCCACGGATGCCGGCCGCAATCGATACGATCAGCGGCTGACGGCCAGGCACAGCCTGCAGCAAAGGCAGCAACTGGGCCGCGACGGCGCGCATGGCTTGCGGCTTCACCGCCAGCACTATGACGTCGGCGGCAGCAGCGACGGCATCGGCCTGCTCCGCCGTCGTCACACCGAACTGCTGCTGCAGCCGCGCCAGCGCTTCTGCGCTCGGGTCGGCCACATGGATATGCGCACCGGCCGTCAGCTTGTTGGCCAGCCCCGCGATCAGGGCGGAAGCCATATTGCCGCCGCCGATAAATGCTATTTTCATACTTGTCATATTCGACATACTCAGGCCTTGTGATAATTTCGTGATCCGAAAATGGCGCTGCCTACCCGCACGATGGTGGCACCCTCCACGATGGCGGCGCGCAGATCGGCCGACATGCCCATCGACAGGGTATCGAGCGCCAGTCCTTCGGCGCGCAACTGCTGGTACAGCGCCCGCAGCGCGGCAAACGCCGCACGCTGCTGGGCATAGTCCTCGACCGGCTCAGGGATCGCCATCAGGCCACGCAAGGTCAGATTGGGTAGCGCGGCAACCTTGTGGGCCAGCGCTGAAAGTTCTTGCGGGGTCACGCCGCTTTTGCTGGCCTCCCCGCTGATATTTACCTGCAAACAGATCTGCAGCGGTGCCAGCCCGGCCGGGCGCTGCTCGGACAGGCGCTGGGCGATTTTTTCGCGCTCCACCGTGTGCACCCAGTCGAAATGCTCGGCGATAGGCCGCGTCTTGTTGCTCTGGATGGGGCCGATGAAATGCCATTCCAGTTTGGGCGCGCCGGCATCCTGCACAGCCTTGATCTTGTCCACCCCTTCCTGCAGATAATTCTCGCCAAACGCGCGCTGCCCGGCTGCCACCGCTTCCAGCACGGCATCGGCACCAAAGGTCTTGGACACGGCCAGTAGTTGCACGGATTCGGCAGGTCGACCGGATTCTTGTGCTGCGGCAACAATTGTGGTGGCGATCGCTTGCAAGTTCTGGGGAATCAGAGACATAATCAGTAGATAAAGGTTGTAAACCGGCAAGCGTCATGAAGACGCTCCACCATGTCAGGCACAGGAATTATAAATGGACATCACCGAGCTACTCGCATTCTCCGTCAAGAACAAGGCCTCGGACCTGCACCTTTCCGCCGGTTTGCCGCCCATGATACGGGTGCACGGCGACGTGCGCCGCATCAATCTGCCGCCGCTCGAGCACAAAGACGTGCACAGCATGATCTATGACATCATGAACGATGCCCAGCGCAAGGCTTACGAGGAAATGCTGGAGTGCGATTTCTCCTTCTCGATTCCCGGTCTGGCCCGTTTCCGGGTGAATGCCTACAATCAGGAGCGCGGCGCTTCTGCCGTGCTGCGTACCATCCCGTCCAAGATCCTGACGCTGGAAGAACTCAACGCGCCCAAGATCTTCGCCGACTTCTCGCTCAAGCCGCGCGGTCTGGTGCTGGTAACGGGACCGACCGGTTCCGGTAAATCCACCACGCTGGCCGCCATGGTCAACCATCTCAACGAAAACGAGTATGGCCATATTCTGACCATCGAAGACCCTATCGAATTCGTGCACGAATCGAAAAAATGCCTGATCAATCAGCGCGAAGTGGGACCGCACACGCTGTCGTTCAATAACGCGCTACGCTCGGCGCTGCGCGAAGACCCCGATGCCATTCTGATCGGCGAGATGCGCGATCTGGAAACCATCCGTCTGGCCCTGTCGGCTGCCGAGACGGGCCACCTCGTATTCGGCACCCTGCACACCTCATCGGCCGCCAAGACTATCGACCGTATCGTCGACGTGTTCCCGGCCGACGAAAAAGAAATGGTCCGTGCCATGCTGTCGGAATCGCTGCAGGCAGTGATTTCCCAGACCCTGCTGAAAACCAAGGATGGCAGTGGCCGCGTGGCCGCACACGAGATCATGGTGGCCACGCCGGCCATCCGTAACCTGATCCGCGAAGCCAAGGTAGCGCAGATGTATTCGGCCATCCAGACCGGCAGCAATGTGGGCATGCAGACGCTGGACCAGAACCTCAGCGATCTGGTGCGGCGTAATGTGATCAGCGCAGCGGCGGCACGTAGCGCAGCCAAGTCGCCCGATAACTTCCCCGGTTAATCCCATACTCAAGGACAGGACGCACCATGGAACGCGATCAGGCCTCCAAATTCATGTTCGACCTGTTGCGCCTGATGACCAGCAAAAAGGGTTCGGACCTGTTCATCACGGCCGGCTTCCCGCCTGCCATCAAGATCGACGGCAAGCTCACGCCCGTCTCGGCGCAGGCGCTGACGGCCGCCCACACCACTGATCTGGCCCGCTCCATCATGAACGACAAGCAGGCCGCGACGTTCGAGCTGACCAAGGAAGCCAACTTCGCCATCAGCCCCGGCGATCTGGGGCGCTTCCGCGTTTCCGCTCTGGTGCAGATGGGTTCCGTGGCCATGGTGCTGCGTACGATTAACACGGAAATCCCGCAGCTGGAAAGCCTGGGCCTGCCGCCTGTGCTGAAAGATATCGTGATGGCCAAGCGCGGTCTGGTCATCATGGTGGGCGCCACCGGTTCCGGCAAATCGACCACGCTGGCGGCCATGGTGGGCCACCGCAATGAAAACAGCTACGGCCACATCATCACCATCGAAGATCCGGTCGAATACGTGCACCCGCACCGCAACTGCATCGTCACCCAGCGCGAGGTGGGCGTCGATACGGAAGACTGGGAAGTGGCGCTGAAAAATTCGCTGCGGCAGGCGCCGGACGTGATCCAGATCGGCGAAATCCGCGACCGCGAAACCATGGACCACGCCATCGCCTTTGCCGAAACGGGCCACCTGTGTCTGGCCACGCTGCACGCCAACAGTGCCAATCAGGCGCTGGACCGCATCATCAACTTCTTCCCCGAAGAACGCCGCCAGCAGCTGCTGATGGACCTGTCACTGAACCTGAAAGGCATGGTGTCGCAGCGCCTGATTCCGCGCAAGGAAGGCGCGGGCCGCGTAGTAGCCATCGAAATCCTGCTCAATTCTCCGCTGATTTCGGACCTGATCTTCAAAGGCCAGATCCACGACATCAAGGAGCTGATGAAAAAATCGCGCGAGCTGGGCATGCAGACTTTCGACCAGTCGCTATTCGATCTGCACGAAGCGGAACTGATCAGCTACGAAGATGCGCTGCGCAATGCCGATTCCGTCAACGATCTGCGCCTCGCCATCAAACTGGAAAGTAAAACCGCACGTAACCGTGACCTGAGCGCAGGTACCGAACATCTGGGCATCATCTGATGAATACTATTTTCGACTACAGTGCCGATACGCTGGCCGGCACCCCGGCCAGTCTGGAGCAATACCGCGGTCAGGTTCTGCTGATCGTCAACACCGCCAGCCAGTGCGGCTTTACGCCCCAGTACAAAGGGCTGGAAGCGGTCTACCAGCAATTCAAGGAGCGCGGCGTGACGGTGCTCGGTTTCCCCTGCAACCAGTTCGGCCAGCAGGAGCCGGGACAGGCCGACGAGATCGGCGCCTTCTGCGAAAAAAATTACGGCGTCAGCTTTCCCCTGTTTGCCAAGATCGACGTCAACGGCGATCAGGCCCACCCGCTGTTCCAGCGGCTCAAGAAGGATGCCCCCGGCATCCTCGGCACGCAGACCATCAAATGGAACTTCACCAAATTCCTCGTGCGTAAGGATGGCCGTGTCTACAAGCGCTATGCGCCCAGCACCACACCGGAACAGCTGATCGCCGATATCGAAACCCTGCTCGCAGAATAAGCCGCCATGCCACCACACGAGGAAAACCGGCGCCCATGACGCTGTTCGAAAAAATACAGTCGCGCTGGATGCGCACGGGAATGTACGCGCGCATGTTCATCCCCGTCTTCATCATCATCGTGATTGCGCTCAGCGTGCGCTACTCTATGTTGTACGGCAACGAGACCGAGTATGCCAACCAGCGCTACCAGCGCGATGCGAGCGATCTGGTCACCTATATGCACAAGGCGCTGCAGCCGTCGCTAAAAGTACGCGACCGCACCGCCCTCGATAACACGCTGGCCAGCGCCATGCTGCTGGAGGCCGATCTGGCCGCCGCCCACCTCGATTATCCGGGCGGCCATCTGGAAGCGCTGCGCAGCCAGCCCACGCAGGCCGAATATCCGGCCTGGTTTGCCCGTCTGGGCGGCATCACCCCGCAGCAGCGCACGCTCGATCTGGGCAATGCCAGGCTGGTACTGAGCTTTGTCCCTACCCTGCCGCTGACGCAGGTGTGGCGCACGCTGCGCCAGCAGGCCATCATCACGACCGGAAACATCATCATCATCTACACCCTGCTTGGCCTGCTCATCTACGCCAACACCCGCATGCTGCGCCGCGTAACCGATGGCACGGCACGTTTTCAGGATGGCGACTACGGTGTGCGCCTGCCCGTCTCCGGCACGCTGGAAGCCCGCACCCTGGCCATCAGCTTTAACAACATGGCCCAGCGCATGCAGTCATTGGTGCACAAGCTGCAGCAAAGCCAGAGCCAGCTCAGTGCCCAGCTAACCCAGACCCTGCAGGTACAGGCCACGCTGCAGACGGAAAAGGAACGCATCGAAGTCACGCTGGCCTCGATCGGCGATGCGGTGATTACCACCGATCTGTCGGGCCGCATCGCCAGCATCAACGTAATGGCGCAGCAGCTCACGGGCTGGCAGCAGGAACACGCACGCGGCATGGAGCTGCATCAGGTGTTTGTGCTGGCGAATAACTTCGGCCAGCATTCCCTGCTCAAATCCATGGCCGCCATCTACGCTGGCAGCTCCGTCATCAAGGTGGGCAACCAGAGCATGCGCAACCGCAATGGCCAGCTCTACACGGTGGAATACACGGCCAATGCCATCCGCTCGGGCGCGGACGAAATACAGGGTGCCATACTGGTGTTCCGCGATGTGACGGAACGGCGCCAGCTGATGCAGCAGATTTCGTGGCAGAGCAGCCATGACGTGCTGACCGGCCTGCCCAACCGCACGGCCCTGACTACCCGCTTCGAGCAGGAAGTATTCCACGCCCGCGAAGAACACTATCCGCTGGCCGTCTGCTTGTTCGATCTGGACCGCTTCCAGCAGGTCAACGATACGCTGGGCCAGCACATTGGCGACGAAGTGCTGAAACAGGCAGCCAGCCGGCTGCATGACTTTGCCGGCCCGCGCCATTATGTGGCCCGTCTGGGCGGCGACGAATTCGTCATGCTGCTGCCCCGGCTCGATGATAGGCTGGCCACCGAAAAGGCACTGGAGCGCCTGCTGGCCGAACTGTCGCGCCCCTATCTGTGCAACGGCCAGCAGGTCAGCATGTCGGCCAGTGCCGGCGTGACCATCTATGGCGGCAGCGAAGTCAGTGCCGACAGCCTGCTGCGCCAGGCCGACCAGGCGCTGTATCAGGCCAAGATCACGGGCCGCAACCGCGCCCACTTCTTCGATGCCGATCTGGACGAGCAGGTACGTACCCACCACAACCGCCGCACCGAAGTACGCGCCGCCGTGCGCGCCGGCGAACTGCGGCTGTACTACCAGCCCAAGCTCGATATGCGCAAAGGCCGCATCATCGGCATGGAAGCGCTGGTGCGCTGGGCCCATCCGGAGCGCGGCATCGTCGGACCGATGGAATTCCTGCCCATCGTCGAGCATAGCGATGTGATCGTCGATATTGGCGAATGGGTGCTGCGCGAAGCGCTGCGCCAGCTGCAGCAGTGGCGCAGCTACGACGCCGAGTGGGTGGTCAGCGTGAACATCGCGGCGCGCCACTTCCAGCGTCCCGACTTCGTGCCCAAGCTGAAAACCATACTGGCCGAATACCCCGACGTGCCGGCCCATATGCTGGAACTGGAGATACTGGAGTCGTCTGCCCTCAGCGATATGGCCCATGTACGCAACATCATGCTGGACTGTCAGGCGCTGGGTATCAGCTTTGCACTCGATGATTTCGGCACCGGCTATTCGTCCATGTCCTACCTCAAACGGCTGCCAGCCGATGTGCTGAAGATAGACCAGAGCTTTGTGCGCAATATGCTGGTGGACCGCGACGACCTGCATCTGGTCAGCGCCGTGATCGGGCTGGCCCGTTCCTTCGGACTGGGCGTGATCGCCGAAGGCGTGGAGACGATAGAACACGGCGCCATGCTGATGCGCCTCGGCTGCGATCTGGTACAGGGCTACGGCATTGCGCGCCCCATGCCGCCCAGCGAAGTGCAGCCATGGGTGGACAACTTCGGCAGCGCCGATGTATGGCAGGCCGCTGCGCAACTACCGCCCATCGTCAATCTGCACCACGAACATGCACTGGGCACGAGCCAGATTCCAGCCTTCCAGCAAAGCTAGTTCAGCGCCCGGTCCAGCAATTCTATCCAGTGCATGACGGGCGTCTGTGTGCCAGTCTGCAGGTGGGCGCTACAGCCCACATTGGCCGAAACGATGGTGCTGGCGCCCGTATCGGCCAGACTGGCCAGCTTGCGGTCACGTAGCTGGCGCGAGAGTTCCGGCTGCAGCAGCGAATAACTGCCGGCCGAGCCGCAGCACAGATGGCTATCGGCACACAGCACCACATCCACCCCGACCGCACGCAGTATCGCTTCCACCTTGCCGCGTATCTGCTGGCCGTGCTGCAGCGTGCATGGCGGGTGGTAGGCCACCCGTTCGTTCAGACGCGTACGCAGCGCCAGTTCCGCTTCGAATTCCGCCAGCACCTCGCTCAGGTCGCGCGTGGCAGCGGCGACCTGCTGCGCCCTGGCGGCATAGGCTGCATCGTGCGCCAGCAGATGGCCGTAATCCTTGACGGTGGCACCGCAGCCGGACGCCGTCATCACGATGGCTTCTACCGTGCCATCCTGCAGCATGGGCCACCATGCATCGACGTTGCGCCGCATATCATCGAGCGCTGCCTCATGCTCGTTGAGGTGATGGCGCAAAGCACCGCAACAGCCGGCACGGGGCGCCACCAGCAGCTGCACGCCCAGCGCATCGAGCACGCGCGCCGTGGCAGCGTTGATATTCGGTGCCATGGCCGGCTGGGCGCAGCCATCCAGCACCAGCATCTTGCGCGCATGGCTGCGCGCGGGCCAGACTCCGGCAGGCTGCCGCACCGGCAGCTTGTCCTGCATGGCCGGCGACAGCAGCGGCTTGACCAGCCGGCCTGCCGCCAGCGCTGCACCAAACACGGCCTTGCGCGACACGCCTTCGCGTACCAGCAAGCGCTGCATGCGCTCCATGAAAGGCCGCTGCACGCGCTGCTCCACCACCTTGCGGCCGATATCGACCAGACGGCTGTACTTCACGCCGGACGGGCAGGTGGTTTCGCAATTGCGGCAAGTCAGGCAGCGGTCCAGATGCTGCTGGGTCTTGGCCGTGACCGGCGCGCCTTCCAGCACCTGCTTGATCAGGTAGATGCGGCCACGCGGGCCATCGAGTTCATCACCGAGTAGCTGATAGGTCGGACAGGTGGCCGTGCAGAAGCCGCAGTGCACGCAGGCGCGCAGGATGGCATCGGCCTCTTCGCCTTCGCGGGTGTTGCGGATGAAGTCAGCGAGATTAGTCTGCATGGCGCTCTCAGTACATGCGGCCGGGGTTGAAGATACCGGCCGGATCAAACGATGCTTTCAGCCGTTCATGGATGCGCATCAGCGGCGCGCTGAGCGGATGGAATACGCTGACTGGCTTATGCTCGCTACGGTACAGCGTGGCATGGCCGCCGGCAGCGGCCACCGTGCGGCGTATCGCTTCCTCCTGCGCTTCATCGCATGCCGCCGTTTTCAGCCAGCGCTGTGCCCCGCCCCATTCGATCAGCTGTTCACCGCCGAGGATCACGGCGCTGGCCGCAGAGGGCAGCGACAGCCGCCACAAACAGCCAGCGCTGAAGTGCGGGTGGGTCTGGTCACGCAATGCGGTCCAGAAAGCGTCGGCGTGTTCGAGCGGCACGCCGCCCATGCGCTGCTGCGCTGCCGCCACGGCGGCCTGCGCACCGGACAGGCGCACTGCCAGCACGCCCTGATACCAGCAACTGGCCGAAATCGGCAAAGGCTGGCCAGCCCATTCATTCAGGCGGCGCAGCGCGTCGATCTCGCTCAGTTCGAAACGCAAGCTGGTTTCGCACAGAGGCAGCGGCAGCACCTTGAGCGAAACTTCGAGAATCAGGCCCAGCGTACCGAGCGAGCCGGCCAGCAGGCGCGACACATCGTAACCGGCCACGTTTTTCATCACCTGTCCGCCGAAGCGCAGCATGGTGCCCTGCCCGTCCATCAGCACAGCACCCAGCACGAAATCACGCACGGCACCCGCACTGGCACGGCGCGGGCCGGACAGCGCACTCGCCACTACCCCGCCTATGGTCGAACCTGCGCCGAAGCGGGGCGGCTCGAACGCCAGCATCTGCTGGTGTTCGGCCAGCAGCGCTTCGATCTCGGCCAGCGGCGTACCGCAACGTACAGTAATCACCAGTTCCGTCGGTTCGTAGGACACCACGCCCGCATAAGCGCGGGTATCGAGCACTTCGCCTTGCGGCAGCTGGCCATACCAGTCCTTGCTACCGCTGCCGCGCAGGCAAAGCGGGGTAGCGGTGGCGCTGGCCAAGCGTATGCGTTCGGCGAATTCGGCAGCGATGGCGGCATAGTCGCGCGCCGGCGTGGCGCCACTCGCCCCGGTGTCCGTGGCCGTAGCCGAGGCCATTGCGGCAGCCATGTTTGCAGTCGTCATTTTGTTTACGCCTTCTCAGAATCGGGGCAGATAGGCAAACGGCAGCTTGCCGCCGCTGACGCGCATCTTGCCGAATTCCGCACAGCGGTTCAGCGTCGGTATCGCCTTGTCAGGATTGAGCAGCCGCGCCGGATCGAAGGCGCGCTTGACGCCGAAGAAGGCTTCCAGCTCGGCCGGCGCGAACTGCGCGCACATGGAATTGATCTTCTCTATGCCCACCCCGTGCTCGCCCGTGATGGTGCCGCCCACTTCCACGCACAGCGCCAGTATCTCGGCACCAAACGCTTCGGCCCGTTCGAATTCGTCAGGGATATTCGCGTTGAACAGGATGAGCGGGTGCAGATTGCCATCGCCCGCATGGAACACATTGGCGCAGCGCAGGCCATACTTTGCTTCCATCTGCGCGATGCCCTCCAGTACCTGCCCCAGTCGCTTGCGCGGGATGGTGCCATCCATGCAGTAGTAATCGGGCGATATGCGCCCCGCCGCAGGGAAGGCGTTCTTGCGGCCGGACCAGAACTTCATCCGTTCCGCTTCCGACTGCGACACGGCGATCGCACTGGCACCTGCCTGCTGCAGCACGGCCGACATGCGCGCGATTTCTTCTTCCACTTCCTCGGCCGTGCCATCGGCTTCGCACAGCAGGATGGCGGCCGCCTCGGTGTCGTAACCGGCGTGGACGAAGGGTTCCACCATGCGCGAGGAAGTCTGATCCATCATTTCCAGACCGGCCGGAATGATGCCTGCCGCGATCAGCGCGGCGACCGCATTGCAGCCGGCTACCACCTCGTTGAACGAGGCCATGATGACGCGTGCGCAGGCCGGCTTGGGCACCAGCTTCACCGTCACTTCGGTAACAATACCGAGCATGCCTTCCGAGCCTATGAATACGGACAGCAGATCCAGCCCTGCCGCATCGAGCGCTTCGCTGCCCAGTTCCACCACCTCGCCTTCTATCGTCACCATGCGTACGCGCAGCACGTTGTGCACGGTCAGGCCGTATTTCAGGCAGTGCACCCCGCCCGAGTTTTCCGCTACGTTGCCGCCTATGGTGCAGGCGATCTGCGAGGAAGGATCGGGCGCGTAGTACAGCCCATGCTGGGCCGCTGCATCGGAAATTGCCAGATTGCGCACGCCGGGCTGCACTACGGCCGTACGCGAATAGGCATCCATGCGCAGGATGCGGTTGAGGCGCGCCGTGGACAGTACTACCCCGTCCGCGATCGGCATGGCGCCACCGGACAGGCCCGTGCCGGCGCCACGCGGTACGATGGGCACCTGCAGCTCGTGGCACAGCTTGAGCACGGCCACGATCTGCGCCTCGCTATCGGGCAGCACCACGATCAGCGGCATCTGGCGGTAAGCGGCCAGACCGTCGCATTCGTAGGGACGGGTATCTTCAGGATCGGACAGGATGGCACCGGGCGGCAGCACCTGTAGCAAGGCGGCGGCCAGCTGGACGCGGCGGGCGGAAAGCGCAGCGGGCGAGGCTGCGGCCGCTGTAACTGTGGTGACTGGGGTGGCTGTGTTCATGGAGCGGGCACCTGAAAGCACGGGATCAGAACAGAATTGTAAGCACAAATGTGGAGTCCATCCGGCCTGCCAGTGAAATACAAGGGCAAACTGTTGTATTCTTCGGGCGCTAACCTCTCACACAAGGAAATGACATGGGTAACCGACTTTCTAAAATCGCCACCCGCACGGGCGACGGCGGCACCACCGGTCTGGGCGACGGCAGCCGCACCGACAAGGACAGCGTGCGCATACAGGCCATAGGCGAAGTCGATGAACTCAATTCCCATCTGGGCCTGCTGCTGTGCGAAGACATGCCGGCCGAGCTGCGCGAAGAGCTGATCACCATCCAGCATGATCTGTTTGATCTCGGTGGCGAGCTGTGCATCCCCGGCTACCAGATGATTACCGAAGACCATGTGCTGCGGCTGGACGCACATCTGGCCAAGTACAACGCCACCCTGCCCGCACTGACGGAATTCATCCTGCCGGCCGGTTCGCGTGCCGCCTCGCAGGCCCACGTCTGCCGCACCGTATGCCGCCGCGCCGAACGCGCCATCGTCACGCTGGGCAAGGCCGAAACCATCCATGAACACCCGCGCCAGTACGTCAACCGCCTGTCCGACCTGCTGTTCGTACTGGCTCGCGTGCTGAACCGCCACGCGGGCGGCAGCGATGTGCTGTGGCAGCACGAACGGCGCCGCAAGGCCTGAAAATAACCAGGGCAGGAAGAACTCGCGTTCTCCTGCCCTGTTGATTGTGCTGCTGTACTGATCGCTGCACGCTGAGCAGCGTGCAGCAACTCCACCTTAGCCGTTATTGACCACCAGACGTGGTTCGACGGCAGCACTGCGCTGGCGGATGGAGGCCGTGATACCGGCGCCATCGAGGCCCACGCTGGCCAGCAGCTTGGCCGGATCGCCGTGGTCGATGAACTGGTCCGGCAGGCCCAGCATCTGCAGCGGCTTGACGATGCCTTCGGCAGCCAGCGCTTCGGCCACGGCCGCACCGGCACCACCCATGATGCAGCCCTCTTCCACCGTTACCAGATAGTCGTGTTCGGCCGCCAGCTGGCGTACCAGTTCCACATCCAGCGGCTTGACGAAGCGCATATTCGCGACCGTGGCATCGAGTGCTTCGCCCGCAGCCAGCGCTGGCGCCACCATGGAGCCGAAAGCCAGAATCGCGATCTTCTGGCCACGGCGCTTGATTTCGCCTTTGCCGATTTCCAGTGACGTCAGTTCTTTTTCTACCGCTGCACCGATGCCGGCACCGCGCGGATAGCGGATCGCTGCCGGCCCAGCATAGTGGTAGCCCGTGGTCAGCATCTGGCGGCATTCGTTTTCGTCCGATGGCGCCATCACCACCATGTTAGGGATACAGCGCAGATAGGCCAGATCGTAGTTGCCGGCGTGGGTGGCACCGTCGGCGCCCACCAGACCGGCGCGGTCCAGCGCAAAGGTCACATCCAGATTCTGCAGAGCCACGTCGTGGATCAGCTGGTCGTAGCCGCGCTGCAGGAAGGTGGAGTAGATCGCTACGACCGGCTTCAGGCCTTCGCAGGCCAGACCGGCGCCAAAGGTTACCGCGTGCTGCTCGGCGATGCCGACGTCGAAATAGCGGTCCGGATATTCCTGATCGAAGCGCACCATGCCCGAGCCTTCGCGCATGGCCGGCGTGATGCCGACCAGCTTCTTGTCAGCGGCGGCCATGTCGCACAGCCAGTTGCCGAATACTTCCGTGTAGGTCAGTTTGCTAGGCGCGGTGGGCGGCTTGATGCCTTCGGCCGGATTGAACTTGCCCGTGCCGTGGTACAGAATCGGCTCCGCTTCGGCCAGCTTGTAGCCCTGACCTTTTTTGGTCACCACGTGCAGGAACTGCGGGCCTTTCAGGTGGCGGATATTCTGCAGCGTAGGAATCAGCGATTCCAGATCATGGCCGTCGATAGGGCCGATGTAGTTAAAGCCGAATTCTTCGAACATGGTGGCTGGTACCACCATGCCTTTGGCATGTTCTTCCAGCCGCTTGGCCAGTTCCAGCACAGGGGCTGGCAATACTGACTTGCCTACGTTCTTGGCGGCCGCGTAGAACTGCCCCGACATCAGGCGGGCCAGATAGCGGTTCAGCGCGCCCACGGGCGGCGAGATCGACATATCGTTGTCGTTCAAAATCACCAGCAGGTTCAGGTCTTCCTGTACGCCAGCGTTATTCAGCGCTTCGAAGGCCATACCGGCCGTCATCGAGCCGTCACCGATCACGGCGATGGCGTGGCGGTTTTCGCCCTTGATCTTGGCTGCCTGCGCCATGCCCAGTGCGGCCGAAATCGAGGTCGACGAGTGGGCCGTGCCGAAGGTGTCGTATTCGCTTTCGTCGCGCTTGGGGAAGCCGGAAATGCCGCCCAGCTGGCGCAGCGTGTGCATGCGCTCGCGCCGTCCCGTGAGGATTTTGTGCGAATAGGTCTGGTGGCCCACGTCCCACACGATACGGTCGTAGGGCGTGTTAAACACGTAATGCAGTGCCACCGTCAGTTCCACTGTGCCCAGATTGGACGACAGGTGGCCGCCCGTTTTCGAGACCGAATCGAGCAGGTAGGCGCGCAGTTCGTGCGCCAGTGGCGTCAGCTGGGTGCGCGCCAGTTTGCGCACATCCGCCGGCGAATTTATAGTTGCTAGCAAGTCCATTTATGCCTTCCGCTGCACGATCAGATCCGCGAGTTCGCGTAACCGCAAAGCTTTATCTCCGAACGGCGCGAGCGCTGCATGCGCATCGAGCCGCAATTTTTCCGCCAGTGCCCGTGACGGTTCCAGACCCAGTATCGAGACATAGGTCGGCTTGTTGTCGGCGGCATCCTTGCCAGCCGTTTTGCCCAGCGTGGCCGAATCGGCCGTCGCGTCGAGCACATCATCTACCACCTGGAAGGCCAGACCGATGGCACGCGCATAGTCGTTCAGCGCCTGCAGTTCGGCTGCATCCAGTTCCTTGCCGGCCAGCGCACCCAGTACCACCGAAGCGCGCAGCAGCGCGCCGGTTTTCAGCTGGTGCATCTGTTCCAGCTGGGCCAGGGTCAGGCTCAGGCCCACGCTATCGAGGTCGATGGCCTGACCGCCGCACATGCCGGCCGAGCCGGAAGCATGGGCCAGCACGCGCAGCATGGCCATCTGGCGTGCCGGCGGCAGCGTGGTTGCTTCGGCCAGCACCATGAAGGCCTGCGATTGCAGTGCATCGCCCACCAGCAGCGCGGTGGCGTCGTCATAGGCCACGTGCACGGTCGGTTTGCCACGGCGCAGTTCATCGTCGTCCATGCAGGGCATGTCGTCATGCACCAGCGAGTAGGCATGGATCATTTCCACTGCGGCCGCGGCGCGGCTCAGGGCCTGCGCTTCCGCATCGAACAGGGCGCCGGCCGCGTACACCAGCAGCGGGCGCACGCGCTTGCCGCCACCGAGCAGCGCATAGCGCATGGCTTCGTGCAGCTTGGTCGGCACCACCGTGGCGGCAGGTAAAAAGCCGGCTAGATCAAGTTCCGATCCGGCTTGTACGGTTTTCATCCAGTCGTCGAAAGCGGCCGTCATTGTTCCGCCTCCCCGCCCGGTGCGAATGGTTTGAGCATGTCGCCTTCCAGAATTTTGACCTGAGCTTCCACTTTTTCCAGCTGCGCAGCGCAGAACTGCACCAGCGTCGAGCCGCGTGCGTAGGCGGCCACCGAGCCTTCCAGCGGCAGCTGGCCGCCTTCCATCTGGGCTACCAGTTGCGCCAGTTCGGCCATGGCGTCTTCGAACGAGGCCGGGACCGGATCCGGGCCTGCGCCAGCGGCAGTTGATTTCTTAGACATAGTTACTCAAGTTGTATGGCAATACACATGCCCGCGCAGTGTAGCCCGTTATTTTAGAACAAACCACCTGATCCGGTGGTACTCTAGCGGCCCGCGCGGCAGTGGAAACAGTGGATTTTATCGCAATTAGGCATGCAGGCAGCGCAAACCTGCCGTTTATCGTCCCTAGCGAGGCCTGACAGGCCCTAAAACACTGGCTGGCGCGCCTCAGGGGGCGGAAACACGGTATAATCGCCGGTTCTGTCCGAAATACCATTTTCAACAAACTTGAATTCAGGTCTTTACGGATTCTGTCTCTTCTTGGTTTGAAGTACATATTAAGGGGGGTTGGGATGTCCGATCTGGGTACCCACGCTAAGCTGGCGCGTTCGAACGCGCAACTACCGGTTGACGTCTATTTTGACGAAGCGCTACTGCAGCGTGAAATGCAGCAACTTTTCCAGAACGGTCCGCGCTATATCGGCCACGAGCTGATGGTGCCGAACGTGGGCGACTTTGCCACGCTCGAATCCGAAAACGAGGGCCGCGTACTGGTGCGCAACGCCGATGGTCTGGAATTACTGTCCAACGTATGCCGTCACCGGCAGGCGGTAATGGTCAATGGCCGTGGCAATGCGGACAACATCGTCTGCCCGCTGCACCGCTGGACCTATGACCTCAAGGGTGAGCTGATCGGTGCGCCGCACTTCCCGGCCACGCCTTGCCTGCACCTGCCACAGACCAAGCTGCAAAGCTGGAATGGTCTGCTGTTCGAGCAGAATGGCTACAACGTGATGGAAAAGCTGTCGCAGCTGTCCGTCACCAAGGATCTGGATTTCACCGGCTATATGCTGGACCACGTGGAATTGCACCACTGCGATTACAACTGGAAGACTTTCATCGAAGTCTATCTGGAGGATTACCACGTCGAACCGTTCCACCCGGGTCTGGGCAGCTTTGTCAGCTGCGACGATCTGCGCTGGGAATTCGGTGCCGACTACAGCGTGCAGACGGTGGGCGTGCACAAAGGCCTGCAGAAGTCCGGCTCGGAAATCTATAAGCGCTGGCAGGAGCAGGTGCTCAAGTTCCGTGGCGGCGAAGCGCCGCCATATGGCGCCATCTGGCTGACGCTCTACCCCAACATCATGGTGGAGTGGTATCCGCACGTGCTGATCGTCTCCACCCTGTGGCCGGACGGTCCGCAGCGCACCAAGAACGTGGTGGAGTTCTACTATCCGGAAGAGATCGTGCTGTTCGAGCGCGAGTTCGTCGAAGCCGAGCGGGCCGCCTATATGGAAACCTGCATCGAGGACGATGAAATCGGCCAGCGCATGGACGCGGGCCGCAAGGCGCTGATGAAGCGCGGCATGACGGATGCCGGCCCTTACCAGTCGCCGATGGAAGACGGCATGCAGCACTTCCACGAATGGTACCGCGCCAGTATCGAAATGCCGAAGTAACTCGGTAGGCACCTCACGATGCAATCTCTGTGGATGCTGTTTGCCAGTTTCATGTTCGCCGCCATGGGCGTGTGCGTGAAGCTGGCGTCGCAGCAGTTCTCCACGTCCGAAATCGTGATGTACCGCGGCATCGTCGGTGTCGTGGTCCTTTCCCTCATCATCCGCCTGCAGGGCGGCAGCTTCCGCACTACCATGCCGGGCGCCCACCTGTGGCGCGGCGTGGTCGGCGTGGTGTCGCTATGGATGTGGTTCTATGCCATCGCCAACCTGCCGCTGGCCACCGCCGTCACGCTCAACTACATGGCGCCCATCTGGATCGCCCTGTGGCTGTTCATCATGGGCTGGTGGCATGCCAGGAATCAGGTCAAATGGCCGCTGCTGGCCGCCATTGCTGCCAGCTTCGGCGGCGTCACCCTGCTGCTGCAACCGGCTTTCCACGCCAACCAGCTGGGCACGGCGCTGATCGCGCTGGGCTCCAGCGTGCTGTCCGCCATGGCGTATATGCAGGTGCGCAAACTGGGGCTGGCCGGCGAGCCGGAAAACCGCGTGGTGCTGTATTTCTCCGCCATGAATCTGGTGGCCGGCATTGCCGGTAACTATGCGCTGGCGCCCGATGGCGCGGCCGTCTGGCACCCCATCACCAGCTGGCACGGCGGCTTGCTGCTGCTGGGCATAGGCATCTGTGCCACCAGCGCGCAGATCGCCATGACGCGTGCCTACCGGCTGGGCCAGACGCTGGTGGTGGCCAATCTGCAGTACACCGGCATTGTGTTCTCCAGCGTGTGGGGCGTGCTGGTGTTCGATGATGCCTTCAGCTGGCATAGCTGGGCAGGCATCAGCGTGATCCTGCTGTCGGGCGTGGCCGCAACGTTCTACAATACCCGTAACACGGAGCGCGGTAAGGCTATCGCCAGTACCGATCCGATTGCCAGCGAAGTCTGAGTTCTGGCCTGCGGCCCGGTCCGGGGCCGCAGGCCAGGATCAGGGCTGGACACTGGTGCCAGTCACTCAACGAGGAGCCCTGTTATGCACACTACCCTGATCAGCGCCGCCGAACTGGCGCGCAATGCCCACGATAGCCAGTGGGTCGTGCTCGATTGCCGCCATGACCTGATGAACCCTGCTGCCGGCCGCGCTGCCTACGCCGGCGGGCATATCCCGGGTGCCCGTTTTGCCCATATCGATACCGATCTGTCGGGCGCCAAGACAGGCGCGGACGGCGTGTTCCGTGGCCGCCACCCGCTGCCCGAGCGGGCTACCCTGCTGGCCACCTTGCGTAGCTGGGGCATCAGCGACGGCTCCCAGGTGGTGGCGTACGACGCCCACGGCGGCATGTTTGCGGCCCGCCTGTGGTGGTTGCTGCGCTGGATGGGCCACGACAGTGTGGCCGTGCTCGATGGCGGTCTGCCCGCGTGGCAGGCCCAGGGCCAGCCGCTGGAAACGGCGGAGCCAGCACCGGCCAGCGCGGGAACGCTGAGCGAACGTGCGGCGCTGGTGCAGACGGTGACGGTGGAAGACGTGCTGTTCAACCTGTCCACGCAGGACCGCATCGTGGTCGATGCGCGCGCAGCGGACCGCTATCGGGGCGAGAACGAAACCATCGATCCCGTTGGCGGCCACATTCCCCATGCGCGCAACCGCTGCTTCAAGGACAACCTGACGGCCGACGGCACGTTCAAGGATGCGGCCCAGCTGCGCAGCGAGTTCGCGCCGCTGTTTGCCACGGCCGCACAAGCCATCATGCAGTGCGGTTCTGGTGTAACGGCCTGCCACAATCTGCTGGCTCTGGAAGTGGCCGGCATGCCGGGCGCCGTGCTCTACCCCGGCTCGTGGAGCGAATGGTGCGCCGATCCGGCCCGCCCTGTCGCCACCGGCAACTAGACTGCCAGGCGGCGGATGCCGGCCAGCTAGGCGGGCCGCGCCGCCGTGGCGTACACCGACAGCACGGACCAGCCCAGTGCCTGATACAGCGCCCTGCCCTGTTCCGTCGCCACCAGTAATTGCGGTACCGTGCTGACGCGCCGTACCCGCCCCAGACTGGCCATGACCACTCGCCCCAACCCGCGCCGCTGATGTGCCGCTTCGGTGCGGATACGGTCGTAGACGTAAGCGTCGGCAGTTTCTGCCGCATAGCCGCTGGCAGCCAGCTCGCCCGCGCCAGTTAATACTCTGACCTGCGTCACCGCACCGCTGGTGATCGTCTGCACCTGATATGGTGCCGGACACGCCACCACGGCAGGGGCAGCATGCGCTGGCCCCAGCATGAAATAGGCGGGTGCTTCCACCTGCCAGCCGTCCGGCAGCACCGCCAGCAGCTGCTGCGGCGTGACGCAGGCTTTGATCAGGTAGGCAGGAGCATGGATAGACTGTGCCAGTGCGGTCAGTTCAGGCGTCAGTCCGGCATACACCCAGCGCTGCTGTTCGATGGCGGAAAAGGTATCGACCCGATAGGCGCCGCCATCAGGCTGCGGCGGCGGCAGACCGCGCGCCAGCGAACGCCCTGCCAGCCAGCGGCGCAGCAGTCCGTCCGGACCGGCTAGTGGTGGCTGTGGGTCAGCCACAGTACGATAGACACGCCGGCCGCGATCAGCAGCACTTGCGGCACGCTTTCGCGCAGGGTGGCGCGGCGCTGCATCTGTGGCATCAGATCGCTGACGGCAATGTAGATGAAGCCCGATGAGGCAAACACCAGCACATAGGGAATCAGGCCGCTGGCGCGATCCAGCGTGTAGTAGCCGAGCAGGCCGCCGGCGATGGACAGCAGGCTGCACAGCAGGTTGTAGACGTAGGCGCGGGTGCGCGAGAAGCCGGCATTGAGCAGCACGATGAAGTCGCCGATTTCCTGCGGAATTTCATGCGCCACGATGGCAAGGCCCGTCACCAGCCCCAGCTCCGGATTGGCCAGGAACGCGGCCGCGATCAGGATGCCGTCTGTGAAATTGTGCATGCCGTCGCCGACCAGAATCATCCAGCCTGCTTTACCCGCTTCATGCTTGTCGTGGCCGTGGTGGTGATGGTGGCCGTCACCTTCGTGATGGTGCGAGTGGCGCAGGATGGCCAGCTTCTCCAGCAGGAAGAAGGCCAGCAGGCCAGCCAGCAGGGTGGCGAACAGGCTGCGCGCGCTGGCCTGCGATTCGAACGCTTCCGGCAGCGCATGCAGCAGCGAAGTCGAGAGCATGATGCCGACCGACAGGCTGACCATCCGTTCCACCATTTTCGATAGCAGCGCGAACGAAAACAGCGCGGCAGCAGAAATGCTGACGACGCCGGCCACAGTGGTGGCTAACAGGATGGAAATCAGTACGGGATCGATCTTATCGCCTCTTCTTACGGGACTACCGCTGCCAAACTGGACAGCGGGGGCATTATTTTAACGCCCAGCCCGGTTTTCTGCCTAAAACAGCGCCGGAACCGCTAACAGCCGCCGCGACGCTCCGCACTTGCACGACTGCCTGGCGGGACGTTCAGGGCGCCACGCCATACTGCTGGAACCAGTTCTGCAGGCGCTGCCAGCCATCGCGTGCATCGGCCGCCACATAGCTGGGGCGGTAGTCGGCATGGAAGGCGTGGCCCGAATCGGGATAGATCACGAACTGCGAGCCACTACTGCCCTTGGCCAGTTCCTTCTGCATGGCGGCGATACTGTCCTGCGGGATGCCCGCATCTTTCAGGCCGTACAGGCCCAGCACGGGAGTTTTCAGAGATCCAGCGATATCGATAGCTTGCCTGGGAGTCATGGCACTGCTGGTTCCCACCAGACGGCCATACCACGCTACACCTGCTTTGATTTTGGGATTATGGGCTGCATACAGCCAGGTGATGCGACCACCCCAGCAGAAGCCGGTAATCCCCAGCTTGTCCGTATTACCGCCATGCGCGGCCGCCCAGGCCACAGTGGCGTCGAGATCGGCCATCACCTGCTCGTCCGGCGTGCGCGCGATGATGTCGCGCTGCAGTTCGGCGATCGAGGCCACCTTCTGCGGATCGCCCTGCCGCACGAACAGGTCGGGCGCCAGCGCCATATAACCGAGTTTGGCGAAGCGGCGCGCCACGTCGGCGATGTGTTCGTGCACGCCGAAGATTTCCGACACGACCAGCACCACGGGCAGGTTAGCCTTGCCTTCCGGCTGGGCGCGATACACGGGCACGCGCTGGCCTGCCACGTCGAGCTCGATGGTGCCGGCGACCAGCCCCCTGGTATCGGTGCTGATGACGTTCTGCGCCACCACCGGCATGGCCGCCGCAGCGAAACCCGTGCCCAGTGCCACCTTGATGAAATCGCGCCTTGCTATGCCGTCCGACAGACTGGTTTTTGCCAGCAGGCTTGCGGCGTCCTGTTGAAGATCATCCATGCATTGCTCTCCCAGATTGATGGGCGCCGGCTGCGCCGCTGCGGGCGCCCGGCGCGCGCTTGGTATGTAATTAGTGTGCTTCTTCCCAGTTGTTGCCGACGCCGACTTCGGCGATCAGCGGTACTTTCAGCTCGGCCACGCCGGCCATCAGCTTGGGCAGCATGTCCTTGACCAGCGACAGTTCGGCGTCCGGCACTTCCAGCACCAGTTCATCGTGCACCTGCATGATCATGCGGGTTTGCAGCTGCTGTGCTTCGAGCCAGTCCTGCACGGCCACCATGGCCAGCTTGATCAGATCGGCCGCGGTACCCTGCATCGGCGCGTTGATCGCTGCGCGTTCGGCGGCCTGACGGCGCGGGCCGTTGGGCGAATTAATCTCGGGCAGCCACAGGCGGCGCCCGAACACGGTTTCCACATAGCCGCGTGCCTTGGCCTGCTGGCGGGTGTCGTCCATATACTGTTTGACGCCGGCGAAGCGGGCGAAATAGCGCTCGATGTAGTTTTGCGCGGCGCCCCGTTCTATGCCCAGATTGGCGGCCAGACCGAAGGCGCTCATGCCGTAGATCAGACCGAAGTTGATCACCTTGGCGTAGCGGCGCTGTTCGCTGTCCACGTCCTGCGGTGCCACGCCGAAGATTTCGCCTGCCGTAGCGCGGTGAATGTCCACCCCGTCGGCAAAGGCGCGCAGCATGGCTTCATCTTCCGAAATGTGCGCCATGATGCGCAGTTCGATCTGCGAATAGTCGGCCGAGACGATATGGCTGCCGGCCGGCGCGACGAAGGCTTCGCGGATGCGGCGACCTTCCTTGGTGCGCACGGGGATGTTCTGCAGATTCGGATCATTCGAAGCCAGCCGGCCCGTGACTGCCACGGCCTGCGCATAGTTGGTGTGCACACGGCCTGTGGCCGGGTTGATCCCCTTGGGCAGCTTGTCGGTATAGGTCGATTTGAGCTTGGACAGGCTGCGGTATTCCAGCAGCACTTTCGGCAGCGGATAGTCTTCCGCCAGCTTCTGCAGCACTTCTTCGTCGGTTGACGGCGCACCGCTCGGGGTCTTTTTCACCACCGGCAGTTTCAGCTTCTCGAAGAAGATTTCGCCGATCTGCTTGGGCGAACCCAGATTGAAAGGCTGCTCGGCCAGTTCGTGCGCCCTGGCTTCCAGCTCGACGATGCGCGCGCCCAGTTCGGCCGATTGCTGCTGCAGCAGGGCGGCATCGATCTGCACGCCGTTACGTTCTATTTTCTGCAGCACCACGGCAGTCGGCAGTTCGATCTGGCGGTAGATGAAATTGAGTTTGTCATGCGGCTCCACTTCACCGATCATGGCCTGATGCAGGCGCAGGGTAATGTCGGCATCTTCTGCCGCATAGGCTGTGGCGCGCTCGATCTCGACCTGATCGAAGGTGATCTGGCTAGCGCCCTTGCCGCACACGTCCACAAACGGGATGGTGGTGTAGTTCAGGTGGCGCAGCGCCAGACTGTCCATGTCGTGGCTGCGGTGCGATTCGAATACATACGATTCGAGCAGCGTGTCGTGCGCGATGCCGCGCAGGGTGATGCCCTGATTGGCAAAGATGTGCGCGTCGTATTTGAGGTTCTGGCCTACCTTGGCCTTGCCGGCGTCTTCCAGCCATGGACGCAGCTGCTCCAGCGTGGCAGCACGGTCGAGCTGCTGCGGCACGCCCGGATAGGCGTGTGCCAGCGGGATGTAGCAGGCTTTGCCCGCTTCCACCGACAGCGAGATGCCGACCAGCTGCGCCGTCATCGGTTCCAGCGAGGTGGTTTCCGTGTCCACCGCCGTCAGCGCGGCCGCGTCGATCAGGGCGATCCAGCGCGCCAGCTGTTCCTGCGTCAGCACGGTTTCGTATTCGGCCTTGATCTCCGGCGCTGTACCGAACATGTCGAGGTTGGCCGAGACGGCGCCACCGGCGGCAATGGGGGGTGCACCGGCGGCACCGGCGGTGCCAGCGGGCCGACCGGCAGCGGCAGCGCCCGTGCCCGTGCCCGTGCCCGTGCCTGAACCTGCGCCTGCACCGTACGCCGCTGCACCGGCACCGGCACCGGCACCAGTACCCGCTGCGCCGCTGCTCAATTCGCGCAGCAGGGTCTTGAAACCGTATTTGCTGAAGAAGGCCAGCAGCCCGTCCTTGTCTTCCGGCTGTGCCACCAGCGAGGCGCCGATGCTGTCCATGTGCGCCGACAGGTCGCAGTCCAGCTTCACGGTGATCAGTTCACGCCCCTTGGGCAGCCATGGCAGCGCCGTACGCAGGTTCTCGCCTACGGCGCCGCCCACTTCGGCCGCATGCGCCATCACGCCATCCAGACTGTCGTACGCAGTCAGCCACTTGAGCGCCGTTTTCGGGCCGCACTTGTGCACGCCCGGCACGTTGTCGACGGTATCGCCGATCAGGGTCAGGTAATCGATGATGCGATTCGGCGGCACGCCGAATTTGGCCAGCACGCCCGCTTCATCCATTTTTTCATTGGTCATGGTGTTGATCAGCATGACTTGCGGATTGACCAGCTGGGCCAGATCCTTGTCGCCAGTCGAGATCACCACATTCATGCCGGCCTGCGCGGCCTGTACCGACAGGGTGCCGATCACGTCGTCCGCTTCCACCCCTTCCACCATCAGGATGGGCCAGCCCATGGCTTTGACCACTTCGTGGATAGGCTCGATCTGCCGGCGCAGGTCGTCCGGCATGGAAGCACGGGTAGCCTTGTATTCGGGGTACATATCGTCGCGGAAGGTCTTGCCTTTGGCGTCGAACACGCAGGCGATATAGGCTGCAGGATAGTCGGCGCGCAGGCGGCGCAGCATGTTGACCATGCCGTGCATGGCGCCGGTCGGGTAGCCGTCCGCGCTGCGCAGGTCGGGCAGGCCGTGATAGGCACGATAGAGGTAGCTGGAACCGTCAACTAACAGCAGGGTATTTTGCATAGCGTGAAATCTGGGATGAGGCGGCTTTGCGCCGCCATAAACGTGCATTATCGCAGGTTTTACGGGCCGACTGACCCATATGACAACTTTTCAAAAAAACAAGTAGAGACTGTCCTCAGGGGAAAATCCCGCGCCAAGCCGCGCTTTTAAGCCAGTCTTGCGTGTCAGTTTGTTACAATGGATCATACAGAAAATTTTGACGGATTTTTATCCCCCGGTTTTTACCCACTCGATACCCTAGTACCCGATTAAGGCGATCCACCATGCTGCGCACTTCCACCCTCTGGCCTGCCCTGCTTCTGACCCTGAGCGCCCACTCGGCGTTCGCCCAGTCCACTCCTAGCCAGGCGCCACCAAAACTGGAAAAGCTCGAGGAAGTGACGGAAGACCCGATCACCGTGACCTCCAAGCAGGGTCCGGAAACCAAGATCACGGAGCGCCGCGACAACACGGGTAAAGTCGTGGAAGCCACCGTCAAGAGCGGCCCCAGCACTTACACGGTGCGGCCAAATCACCCTGCCGGCACAGCTTTGCCCGGCGACGCGATGGGCGGCGCCAACCGCGGCCCGCAGTGGACGGTGATGGAATTTGATCTCGGCAAGAAGAAGAAAAAAACGGCAGAGGATGAAGGCGCAGCCGAAACGACCACGCCACCACCTGCCGCGAAGTAGTTTGCCAGACTAGCCACGCGCACGTCCGCAACTGCGGGCGCCTGCGGTTGCCGCCGTCCGGCGGCACCGCTCACCGAACCTGATTTATACCCATGGCAGTGTTTACCTCGGTCACGCTGGGCGATCTGACCCAGTGGATCAAACAATTCCCTCTCGGACAGGCAGTTGCCTTGAAAGGCATCGCGTCCGGCATCGAAAACAGTAATTTCTTCCTGACCACCGAAAGCGGCGAATACGTCCTCACCATTTTCGAAAACCTTTCCTTCGAGCAGTTACCGTTCTATCTCGAGCTGATGCACCATCTGGCCGAGCGGGGCGTGCTGGTACCGGCCCCCGTGGCCACCCATGATGGCGAGCTGATCGTGCCACTGCATGGCAAGCCGGCCGCCATCGTCTCCAAGCTGGAAGGCAGCTCGCAGATGGCTCCGCAACCGGCGCACTGTGCGGCCGTGGGCACCATGCTGGCACGCATGCATCTGGCAGCGCAGGACTACCCGCTGGAGCAGCCCAATCTGCGCGGCCTCGACTGGTGGAACCTGACCACGCCGAAAGTACTGCCTTATCTGTCGGCCGAGAATGCCCATCTGCTGCGCGCGGAAATGCATTTCCAGGAAGCTTTTGCCGGCTGCGACACTTACCGCCAGCTGCAGCGCGGCCCCGTCCACGCCGACCTGTTCCGCAACAATGTAATGTTTGTGGGCGAGCGCCTGACCGGCTTCTTCGATTTCTATTTCGCCGGCTGCGATACCTGGCTGTTCGATGTGGCCGTCACCATCAACGACTGGTGTATCGATCTGGCGACAGGCGTGCTCGATACGGCGCGCGTGCGTGCCATGCTGGACGCCTACCATGCGGTGCGGCCATTCACGGACGCCGAGCAGACCGCGTGGCAACCCATGCTGCGCGCCGCCGCACTGCGCTTCTGGCTGTCGCGCCTGTACGACTACTACCAGCCACGCGAAGCCGAGATGCTGACGCCGCACGATCCGACCCACTTCGAGCGCATCCTGCGCGAACGCATCGCCACGCCGGCACCGGAGTTGCGCGGATGAACCGGCTGCCCATGCGTGCCGGCTTCGGCTGGGTGAAACAGGGCTGGCAGCTGTTCCGCAAGCAGCCGGGCGGCCTGATGGCGCTATTCTTCTGCTGCATGTTCCTGTCCATGTTCACGCTGTTCGTGCCCCTGCTCGGCTCGATTGCACCAACCTTGCTGGCGCCCATGTTCACGGTGGCCCTGCTGCAGGCCTGCACCGATGTCGATCAGGGCCAGCGTTCCCAGCCGCGTGTGCTGTTCAATGGCTTCCGCCAGCCGGCCCGCCATCCGCTGCTGGGCATGGGGCTGGTCTACCTGCTGCTGATGATGGTGGCGCTAGCCATCCTGTCGCTGCTCGACGATGGCAATCTGATCCGCATGGCCGCCGGCGAGGTGCCTATGGACGAGGCCATGCTGGAACAGTCGCGCGGCCCGCTGTTTCTCGGTTCGCTGATCTACATGCTGGGCTGGCTGCTGACCTGTCTGACGGCGCCGCTGATCTACTGGCAGAAAATGACGCTGGGCAAAGCGCTGTTCTTCAGCGTGATGACCGTGGCGCGCGACTTCCGCGCCTTCTTCGGTGCAGCGCTGCTGCTGTTCATGCTGTTCCAGGTGGGTACGGCGCTGCCGGTCCTGCTGCTGAGCTCACCGCAACTGAAGCTGACCACCGTGTTCGCGATTTTTCTGGTGCTGGTAGTGCTGCTGCACTGCACGCTGTATGCCTGCTACCGCCATTATTTCGGCACGCCGGCCGCCACCACGCCGTCCGTACCGCTGCGCTGAACCGCGCCTAGCCCACATCGCCTGCCCGAGACCCCGCCCATGCAAGCAACCCGCACGCTGGCCAGCGCCATCGCTTCCAACGATAACAGCTTCAATCTGGTGCGCCTGATTGCGGCGCTGCTGGTGGTACTGTTCCATGCGGGCGAACACAATACCGTAGCGCCGGGGCCGGACCCGCTCAGTGCCTTGATGCTGCCGGTGGCCGATAGCGGCGCGCTGGCGGTGGATGTGTTCTTCGTCCTGAGTGGCCTGTTCATTACGCAAAGCTGGATGCGCGATCCCGATCTGCTGCGCTTCACCGTGCGGCGCGTGGCGCGGCTGGTACCGGGCCTGCTGGTCTGTCTGGCGCTGACCACCTGCGTTGCCGTGATCTCGTTCTCGCCCAGGGGCATGGCAGGGCTGGCCGATCCTGCACCGTGGCGCTACATTTTCAACGGCGCCATGCTGCACTGGCTGGTCTACATCATTCCGCCGGCTGAACTGGCCATACCGGATGTGCTGGGTGGCGCCGCGCTCAATGGTTCGCTGTGGACGGTGTACTGGGAAGGCCGCATGTATGTGATGGTGGCGCTGATCGGTGCGGCCGCCATCCTGCCCATGCGGCGCTGGATGATGGTGATGTCGCTGCTGCTGGCACTGGCCGCGTTCCAGTTCCCCACCGTACTGGCAGGCTATATCTGGGAAGCGCGTTTATGGAGTCTGTTCCTGTGCGGGATGCTGCTGCAGACGCTGGCCGAACAGGTGCGCATCGGTGTGCGTCCTTTCCTCGTCGCCTGCGCGCTGCTGGCGCTGAATTCGACCCGCTGGCTGGACCTTGAACATCAGGCGCTGACCGTGTTCGGGGTAAATCTGGTGGCGGTGACGCTGGCACTGTGGGTGGGCAGTTCGCGCCTGCTCGGTTCGCGCTGGCTGCCCTGGCGCCATCTGCAGCGCCACGACTATTCCTACGCCATCTACATCTATCACTGGCCCGTGATGCTGATGCTGAAAGCCGTGCTGCCGCCCGTCGGCATCTGGGCCATGCTGGCGGCTACGCTGGCCATCGTGCTGCCGCTGTCGGTCTTCAGCTGGCACTGCGTGGAAGCGCCAGCGCTGGCCTATGTACGCGCCAAACTGGCAGGCCGCCGCGCTGCCAGTGCCAGCAGCGCCGCCTGAAGCAGCGAGCGGCTAGATCCGTTCCAGCTTGGCGATGCTCAGGTCGAGCACCTTCATGCCGACGTTGCCGAAGTTGATCTGGGCGCGCGCACTGGGGCCGCTGCCTTCGATATTCACGATCACGCCTTCACCGAACTTGGCGTGCTGGACCGATTCGCCTATGCGCCAGCCACTACCGGCGGATTTGTGCGCGATCTTCTGCGCGATGGCGTTATCGGAACCGAGCACCGGCGCCGCGTCCCACGCCGACTTGGGCGACGCAAACCAGTGCGACTGCACTTTGGCCGACAGCCACTTCAGCGATTCTTCCGGCAGTTCGTCGAAGAAGCGCGACTTCATGTTGTAGCGCGTCTGGCCGTGCAGCATGCGGGTCTGGGCGAAGCACATGTACAGGCGCTGACGGGCACGCGTAATCGCCACATACATCAGGCGGCGTTCTTCTTCCACGCCGTCGTGTTCGCGCGAGCTGCTCTCGTGCGGGAACAGCCCTTCTTCCAGCCCCGTGATGAAGACGTTGTTGAACTCCAGCCCTTTGGCCGAGTGCACCGTCATCATCTGCACGGCATCCTGCCCCACGGTGGCCTGATTGTCGCCCGCTTCCAGCGAAGCATGCGACAGGAAGGCCGACAGCGGCGACATCACGGCCGGCAGCGGCGCGTCGGCGTCGAGGATTTCAATGCCATCCTGATTGATCACGGCGGCACCGGCCTGCGCCTGCGCGGCCGGTCCCAGATGGGCCGGTGCGCCCTGTCCGTAGCCCTCTTCGGAAACGAACTGGGTAGCAGCGCTGACCATCTGCTCCAGATTTTCGATGCGGTCGGCGCCTTCTTTTTCCGTCTGGTAGTGGGTCAGCAGGCCGCTGTGTTCAAGCACCACGCGCACCAGTTCCGGCAAGGCCATCTGCTGGGTTTCGAAGCGTGCGCCTTCGATCAGGCGCACGAATCCGGCCAGCGAAGAGCCGGCTTTGCCCGCCACGTGGGGTACGGCCGCATACAGCGAGATGCCGTACTGGTCGGCCGCGGCCTGCAGCGCTTCGATGCTGCGCAGGCCGATGCCGCGGGTGGGGAAGTTCACCACGCGCAGGAAGGCCGAATCGTTATGCGGGTTGTCCATCAGCTGCAGATAGGCGATGGCGTGCTTGACCTCGGCGCGCTGGAAGTAGCGCAGGCCGCCGTAGACGTGATACGGGATACCGGCCGAGAACAGCGCATGTTCGATCACGCGCGACTGCGCATTCGAGCGGTATAGCACGGCGATTTCGCGCCGCTCGGCACCGTCAGCGATCAGGTTCTTGGTCTCTTCCACGATCCACTGGGCTTCGGCCAGATCGGAGCTGGCTTCGTACACGCGCACCGGCTCGCCCTGCCCCGCATCGGTACGCAGATTCTTGCCCAGCCGTTTGCTGTTGTTCGAGATGAGCTGGTTGGCCGCATCGAGGATGTGACCGTGCGAGCGGTAGTTCTGCTCCAGCTTGATCAGGTTCTTCACCTGGAACTCGCGCTCGAAAGCGCTCATATTGCCCACATTGGCGCCACGGAAGGCGTAGATGCTCTGGTCGTCATCGCCCACGGCAAACAGCGCGCTGCCGTACTGGCCCGGCACACCGGCCAGCAGCTTGAGCCACTTGTACTGCAGGTCATTGGTATCCTGGAACTCGTCGACCAGGATGTGACGGAAGCGCTGCTGGTAGTGCTCGCGCAGGGGCTGGTTACGGCTCAGTAGCTCGTAGCTGCGCAGCAGCAGTTCGGCAAAATCCACCACGCCTTCGCGCTGGCACTGTTCGTCGTACAGCTGGTACAGCTCGACCTTCTTGCGCTCGTCCGCGTTATAGGCTTCGATCTTGTCGGCGCGCAGACCCTGATCCTTGGCGCCGTTAATGAAGTACATGACTTCTTTCGGCGGGAATTTTTCGTCGTCCACGTTATGCGCCTTGATCAGGCGCTTGATGGCTGACAGCTGATCCTGCGTATCGAGTATCTGGAAGGTCTGCGGCAGCGCGGCGTCGCGGTGATGGGTGCGCAGCAAGCGGTTACACAAGCCGTGGAAAGTGCCTATCCACATGCCGCGCGTATTGATCGGCAACATGGCAGACAGCCGCGTGAGCATTTCCTTGGCGGCCTTGTTGGTAAAGGTCACGGCCAGTATGCCGGACGGCGATACCTGTCCGGTCTGGATCAGCCAGGCGATGCGGGTGGTCAGCACACGGGTTTTACCGGAGCCGGCCCCCGCCAGAATCAGGGCACTTTGCGGTGGCAGCGTGACCGCTGCCAGCTGCTCTTCATTGAGGTTGTGTAAAAGATTTTGCATGCCGTGATTATACCGGCACTGGCACCTCAGGCTGGATCGGGCGTGGCGATCTGCTGCGCTTTACCGTTCTTTTTAGCCTCGCGGATCAGCTCGCGCACAGTGCGCTCGGCAGCTCGGCTGGCGCGGGCCTGTTCGCGGCCCAGTTCGCCCATCTGCTGGCCCAGCGCTGCCATCGGTTTGCTGGCTTCGGCCATGCGCGCGTGCAGGCTCTGCATGGACTGCTGCAAGGCCTGTTCCTGCGCCTGCACGTGCTGGCGTGCCTGCTGCTGGGCCAGTTGCTCGATCTGCTGGCGCAGCGGCTCCATGGCACGTTGCAGTTCCGCCTGACGCTGGTGGAACTGCTGCAACTGCTCCGCCGTGGGCTGATCGCCCAGCTTGCGCGCTGCCTGTTCGATACGGCGGCCTATGGCTTCCTGCTGACGGGCCAGCGCATCGATCTTGCGCTGATGATCGGCCGATGGGCCAGCAAACTGGCGCTCCATATCGCGCCCTATGGCGTCCATCTGCCTGCCGATATTGTCCATCACCAGCCCATGCTGCTCCATCTTCTTGCCCTGCTCTTCCATACGGGCACCCAGGCTTTCCACTGGCGCCCATGCGGCTTGCGCCTGCGCCAGCGTGGCGGCGTCCTGTATCACATAGGCCTGCTTGCCATCGCGGAACCAGATGAAATCGCCTTTCACGCGGGCACGGACAGCGTCGCTTTCGGCGCGGTCACGGCTGCTGACGCGGCCCGTCATCGTGCGCTTCTGCTCGTGGAACATCACATAGGCTGCACCTTTGCTATCGCCTGCTTCTGCCTGAGCTGCCTGTGCTGCCTGTGCTGCTGGCGCGGCTGGCAGAGCCGGCAATGCCGGCATGGCCGCAACTGCGGGCAAGGCGGGAGCTGCGGGCAAAGCTGAAACGGCTGGTACGCTGGCTGGCGGCGCAGGGACTGCAGGCGGAGCGGCACGTGCAGCCCGTGCGGGTGGCGCCGGTGGTGCAGGTGGTGCGGGCAATTCGGCTAGTGCTGGCAATGGCGGCAGCGCGCGCGCTGCGGGCGACGCTTCCCTGACGGCTGCTGCGGCTTTGGCGGGGGCTGCGGCCTTGGCTATTGCTGCGTCCTTGGCTGCTGCTGCGTCCTTGGCGGGTGCCGCTTCTTTGGCGGGCGCTGCATCTTGCGGCGCTACGGCATCGGGCGCGCTGAGCGGCGCGGCGGCCAGCGCGGCAGGCGTGCTGGCAGCGCCAGTTTCGGCGGTGGCCTGGGCATACAGCATGACACCGGCAGCAAACAGGCCGAGCAGGGGCAAGGCCAGTTTGCGGCTGGCAGGTTCAGAATGGGGGCGCACCAGGCGCTGGATACGAGACATGAGATTTCCTCCGTGAGCCGCGTGGGCTAGTTGGGTACTGTCGAACTGGAACTGGTCCAGTTGCGCCAGAGCTTGTGCCAGCTATTGCGGCTGGCCGAGCATGTCCACGGCAAGGTCGTCGGCGATTTGTTCTCGCTCTATACGTATCCTGCGTGACAAGGCCCAAACACTAGGGTGATAGAACAGCAGTATCTCGATCGCGCTTTGCAGCAGATTCACCAGATAATCGTGACGGCGGATGTGCGCCAGTTCGTGTGCCAGCAGCGCTTCCAGCAGGTCGGGCGGCATGCCGCTGATCAGGCTGGCCGGCACCAGAATGATGGGCCGCCAGCAACCTGCCGTGATGGGGCTGTCGATGCCTTCGGCTACACCGAGGCGGACATCGCGCCGCATGTCGCAGCGGCTGGCCAGCATGGCCATGCGGCGCTGCCAGTAATGGTTGATGGTGTAGGCGCTGCGGCGCGTGTGCGCTGCCACCCACTGCAGGCCCAGCATCAGGCGCAGCGACATCAGCACGCCGCCCGCCAGCCACAGGCCGACTATCCATGGCAGCTGCTGGCGCAGCACGCGTTCGCTATCGTCCTGCACCGCGCTGACCAGACGCTGCAGCGTGTCCCATACCGCTGGACTGGGATCAGCGCTGCTGCGCGTATTAGCGTTCTTGTTAGTGCTCGTGCCGGTGCTCGTGTTGGCTGCAGCGTCGCCTGCCTGGCCGCTAATACTGGCGTAGAAGTTGGAAGCCAGGCTGCCCAGTAGCTGTGCGCTGGCACTGCTGCTCTGGTCGCGCTTGAGGCCGCCGTTCTGCAGGCTGCTGATCACACTGGTCAGCGGCAATATCAGGCATAGCAGCATAGCGCCGCAGGCGACGGCGTAGCGGATCTGCGGGCGGGCACGGCGCAGCAGCTGCATGGCCAGCGCCACGCTGCAGCCTATCAGCACGCCCTGCCAGATAAAGTTGAGCAGCGCCCAGCCGAGCGCCGTAACCAGAGCCTCCAGCAGATTATGCATGGCGGCCTGCCTGCGGCTTGAAGTTGTGTTGGCGTAGTAAAGACATGCTGCGCTCCCGATATGTAGATGTAGAATAAATTATCTAGATTGCGATGTCTAGAACTTTTTATCTACATCGTACACAGGGCGCGCCAGCAGGCACGCTCGCGCAGCGGCTTAGTAGAGTACGACGGAGCGTATCGATTCGCCGCTCTTCATCAGGTCGAAGCCTTCGTTGATGCGCTCGAGTGGCAGGCGGTGGGTGATCAGGTCGTCGATGTTGAGCTTGCCTTCCATATACCAGTCGACGATCTTCGGCACATCGGTACGGCCGCGGGCGCCGCCAAACGCGGAGCCTTTCCACACGCGTCCCGTCACCAGCTGGAACGGACGGGTGGAGATTTCCTGACCGGCAGCGGCCACGCCGATGATGATGGACTGGCCCCAGCCCTTGTGGCAGCACTCGAGCGACTGGCGCATGGTGGTGGTATTGCCTATGCACTCGAAGCTGTAGTCGGCACCGCCGTCGGTCAGCTGGATGATGGCATCAACCACGTTCTCCACTTGGTTCGGATTGATGAAATGGGTCATGCCGAACTTGCGCGCCATGTCCTGACGGGCCGGATTGATATCCACCCCGATGATCTTGTCGGCACCGACCATGCGCGCCGCCTGGATCACGTTCAGGCCTATGCCGCCCAGACCGAACACCACCACATTCGCACCCGCTTCTACCTTGGCCGTGAACAGCACGGCGCCCACGCCCGTGGTCACGCCGCAGCCGATGTAGCAGACCTTGTCGAATGGGGCATCGCTGCGGATTTTGGCTAGCGCGATTTCCGGCACCACGATGTAGTTGGAGAAAGTCGAGGTGCCCATGTAGTGGTAGATCGGCTTGCCATCGAGCGAGAAGCGGCTGGTGGCATCCGGCATCAGGCCGCGCCCCTGGGTGGAGCGGATGGACTGGCACAGATTGGTCTTCTGCGACAGGCAGAATTTGCACTGGCGGCATTCCGGCGTGTACAGAGGAATGACGTGGTCATCTTTTTTCAGCGACTTCACGCCGGGGCCGACATCGACCACCACACCGGCCCCTTCGTGGCCCAGAATGGCGGGGAAGATACCTTCCGGATCGGCGCCGGACAGGGTGTAGTAATCCGTGTGGCAGATGCCGGTGGCTTTGATTTCGACCAGAACTTCGCCCTCGCGCGGGCCGCCCAGTTCAACTTCCTCTATCGTTAGCGGCTTGCCCGCCTGCCATGCTACGGCTGCTTTGGTTTTCATGGAATGTCCTCTGGCTGGTGATTGCTGTACGCACGGCGACTAGGCGCCGCACAGGTACGACATCATACCAGCGCAGAGTTTTCCGTGCCGGCCGTGGCTGCGCTGCGCAGCACGGCACCGCTGCCCAGCAGTTCGCTGATGGCATGCCATAACTGGCGCGGCGTGCTCCATGGTTTGGCCAGATAGGACAGGCCGCGTGCGCCGGCGATGGTGTGCGGCGCGCGGGCCGAGTACAGCAGCAGCGGCGCGGCGCCGTGATGCTGGCGCACCAGCGCCAGCAGATCGGGCGGCGGCACATCTGCCACCGCTTCGGCCACCGCTTCGGCCTCGGCGTCCGCGTCCGGGTCCGGCACGGCGGGATCGAGCACCACCAGCGCAAAACTATCCTGTTGCAGCAGGCTCAGTGCGGCGGCACGGGTGCCCGCCACGCACACCTGATTTTCCGGCACCAGCAAGGCGGTCAGCACCAGCACGGCATCGGCATCGGCATCGATCAGCAGCACGCGCGGCACTTCGGCAGCGATACCGAGTTCCGGCTGTTCCAGTAACGACCATTCAATTTCGGCCGCCTGTTGATCGGTCATGAATCGACTCATCTCTGTGTCTCCGCAAAGAATACGGGTGGCACTGCATAGCACTGCGCAAACGCGGCCATGCATAAGTCGGCGGAGTTGGGCCGGACGCTGGACGTGTCACCGCAGGGCAGAGGCGGTGACGGCACGTTCGGGGAGACTAGCTGGGAATGGCTAAACTAGCCCGTCGCACAATGTTGCTTGCAGGTATTTCGTTCTGCTAACCAACAGTCTACAACAGAGGACGGGACAAATTAGTTGTAAATTAAGTAAACGTCGAAAAAAATGCTGCCGACGTTTACTTTTTCAGACGCTGATTGAAAGCAGCGTGCAAAGCATTCAAGGTTTCTTCCGCGCTCAGCAACTGATCGGCCACTTCATTGACTTTGCGGCGATTCGAACGCGCATGGTCGCGCAGCACTTCGAAAGCCGTGTTGCGGTCAGTCTGGAATTTGCACATCAGCAGGCCCACGGCCAGACTGGTTTCGCGGCCGGAGGCCAGTGCGGCATTCAGATTGAGTTCGGTACGGCGCAGCTGGCGGATTTCGTCGGCACGGGCCAGACCCGCCGCAAACGCCGGCATCAAATGCTTTTCGTCCACGGGTTTGACGAGGAAACCCACGGCGCCGTAGGCGGCAGCCTGCTTGCCGGCATCGGCATCGCCGCGGCCGGACAGGAACATGAAGGGTACGGAAGAACTGGCGTGCAGCTGCTTGGCCAGTTCCAGCCCGGTCATGCCGGGCATGTGGATATCCAGTAGCGCGAGATCGGGCTCGCGCTGGCTGATCAACTGTAACGCCTGCTCCGCCGATAGTGCTTTCAGGACGTCGTAACCGGCATGGCCGAGGACTTCACCTAGAAAATCAAGCAATAACTGGTCGTCATCGACGATCAGGATCAGACGTTTGGCGCTGGAGGAACCATTCATGTGCAACAACCTTGGGCTAAAACTAACGACCTATTATAAGGCCGAAAACTTCACCTACTGTAAGGCTTTCGTGTGCCTTCAGGCCACACCCAAGGTTTTTATGCCGCTTTCTTAAGCGTTTAAACAACAGCCGCAGACCTGAACAGCTGCAGGAATCCGTCCACGGCACCGTGCACGGCAGCCGCGCCAGCAGCCAGCTCAGCCGCAGCAGGCGCGGCATCGTCGGCCGCTGCGGCACCACTGGCCGCTGCCAGATACACGCTGCTGATAGCGGCCACCATGTGGGCGCCGCGTGCGACCAGCGGCGCGGCCAGTGCCGGCGTCATGCCGCCTATCACCACTTGCGGCAGACGGATCTGCTGCTGCGCTTGATCCAGTATGGCCGGCGCCGTGGTGACGGCATACTGTTTGACACGCGAGGGATAGAAGCCGCCGAAGGCGACATAGCTGGCACCGGCGGCCTGCGCGGCCAGTGCCAGCGCCATGTCGCCATAGCAGGAAGCACCGATGATGGCAGTGGCCCCCAGCTCGGCGCGCACGGCGGCCAGCGCGGCATCGCTGGCGCCCAGATGCACGCCATCCGCATCCACCTGCTGGGCCAGTTCGACAAAATCGTTGACGATGAAGGGCACGCCGTACAGGCGGCACAGGCGGCGCAAGGCGGTGGCCTGTTCCAGCCGCAGCGCGGGGCTGGCGTGCTTGTGGCGGTATTGCAGCAGGGCGATGCCGGGCTGGCAGCCCTGCGCTGCCTGCAGCGCCTGCTCGGTGACGGTGAGCAGACGTTCAGTATGATCCCAGTTAGGGGTGACCAGATACAGTCCTTGCATGGTGGGCACTCGACTTTCAGTGTAAAAGTTTCGATGTAAAAATTGCGCGCTGAACAGCCTTATCGGCCATCTCTTCGGGCGACCTCTTCGGGCTATCGGTTCGGGCGATGGGTACAGGCGACTTTTTGGCTAGCTTCCTAGTAGTAAGTGCTGCGTGCAGGAATGCGCTGGCCGCTGCCGATGGCATAGGAAAACTCCAGCGCACTGTGGCAATACGCTTGCGCAGCATCGAGCGCCAGCGCCAGCGGCACCGCCATGGCCAGCTGGCCGGCTATGGCGGCGGCCAGAGTACAGCCGCTGCCATGGAAAGCGCCGGCCAGCCGCTGCCAGTGCCACTCGCGCCGGGCCGCCGGAATGGCTTCCGGGCCGTACCACCGATTGCGCACGGTCTCGCCCATACCGTGCCCGCCCGTCAGCAGCACGTGCTGGCAGCCCTGTTCACGCAGCCGCTGCAGCTGTGCCGCTGGCGCAGCCAGACCAGTGAGCGCCTGCGCTTCCGGTTCGTTGGGTGTGAGCACGGTGGCCAGTGGCAGCAAGGGCGCCAGCGCCTGCACGGCATCATCGCGCGACAGCAGATCGCCATGGCCGCTGGCCAGCACGGGGTCCAGCACGACCGGCAGCTGTGGCTGATCGCGCCGCAGCTGGACAATCAGTTCGGCAATGGCGCGCGCGTTCTCGGCGCTGCCGGTGATGCCGATCTTGACAGCACGGATCGCAAACTTGTCGATCAGCGCCAGCGCCTGCTGCCGCATCAGGCCTGCAGCCACAGGATGCACGCCCCACACGCGGTCGTTGTCCTGCACCGTCAGTGCCGTCACCACCGTCAGCGCATGGGCGCCCTGCCCCGCTATGGCTTGCAGGTCGGCACTCAGGCCGGCGCCGCCGGACGGATCGAGTCCGGCAAACACCAGCACGCAGGCACGTTCGGGCACGCTCTCCGTGCTGTGCGGGGCGGCGACTGCTGCCGCCTGCTGCGGCTGCGGCTGCGACTGGGACTGCTGCTGCGACTGCGACTGCGGCTGGAGCTGGGGCCTCGGCTGCGGCTGCGCTGTCATGCCAGCCGGCCCGCCATGGGCGACGATGGCGACGCGGCAAACTTGCGCGCGATGCGGCCCGCCAGATATGCCTCGCGGCCAGCCTGTACGCCCAGCTTCATCGCACGCGCCATGCGCACCGGATCCTGCGCACCGGCGATGGCGGTATTCATCAGCACACCGTCGCAGCCCAGTTCCATGGCGATGGCAGCGTCGGAAGCCGTGCCGACACCGGCATCGACCAGCACCGGCACCTTGGCCTGTTCGATGATCAGCGACAGATTCCACGGATTGAGGATGCCCATGCCGGAACCGATCAGCGATGCCAGCGGCATCACGGCAACGCAGCCTATATCTTCCAGCATGCGCGCCTGTATCGGATCGTCGCTGCAATACACCATCACATCAAAGCCGTCTTTCACCAGCGCTTCGGCGGCGATCAGGGTTTCCGGCATATTCGGGAACAGGGTCTTTTCGTCGCCCAGCACTTCCAGCTTGACCAGCTTGTGGCCATTCAGCAGCTCGCGCGCCATCTGCAGCGTGTAGATGGCGTCCTTGGCGTTGTAGCAACCGGCCGTATTCGGCAGGATGGTGTACTGCGATGGTGGCAGCACGTCGAGCAAACTCGGTGCTTTCGGGTCCTGTCCGATGTTGACGCGGCGGATGGCCACGGTGATGATTTCCGCTTCCGCTGCATCAGTCGCTTCGCGCGTCTGCTGCAGGTCGCGGTATTTGCCGCTGCCGACCAGCAGGCGCGATTGATAGGTCTTGCCGGCGATGGTCAGCAGGTCCTGTGCGGCCGTTGCGGCGGCCGCGCCTTCGTTACGGTTAATGCTGTTCATGTGAATTCCTTGATCCGTTAAATGGGTATTTAGCCGCCACCGATGGCGCGCACAATCTCGACCTTGTCCTGCGCCTGCAGCTGGCGCTGCGGCCACTGCTGGCGCGGCACCACACTGCGGTTGACGGCCAGCGCCAGCGCCTGTCCCGTCAGCGCCAGCGCTTCGATCAGTTCGGCCAGCGAGTGCTGCGCCGGCACGCAATATGGTTCGCCATTCAGTTCGATATCGATCATGCCGGCCTCACAGCTTGTGATACAGCTGGGCGCCATCACGCATAAACTCGACGGCCTTCACCTGCATGCCCTGCTGCAGCGCGGCGCCATCCGTCACGCCATTCGCGGCAGCGAAGTCGCGCACTTCCTGCGTGATCTTCATCGAGCAGAAATGCGGACCGCACATGGAGCAGAAGTGCGCCACCTTGGCCGAATCCTTGGGCAGGGTCTCGTCGTGGAATTCGCGCGCCTTGTCGGGATCTAGGCCCAGATTGAACTGGTCGTCCCAGCGGAATTCGAAGCGCGCTTTGGACAGCGCATTGTCGCGGATCTGGGCACCCGGGTGGCCCTTGGCCAGATCGGCGGCGTGGGCAGCGATCTTGTAGGTGATGATGCCGTCCTTGACGTCGTTCTTGTCGGGCAGGCCCAGATGCTCTTTCGGCGTGACGTAGCACAGCATGGCCGTACCGTACCAGCCGATCTGCGCGGCGCCTATGCCGGACGTGATGTGGTCATAGCCCGGGGCGATATCGGTGGTCAATGGGCCCAGCGTGTAGAACGGCGCTTCGTGGCACTGCTCCAGCTGCAGATCCATATTCTCCTTGATCAGCTGCATCGGCACGTGGCCCGGCCCTTCTATCATCACCTGCACATCGTGCTTCCAGGCGATCTGGGTCAGTTCGCCCAGCGTTTTCAGTTCGCCCAGCTGGGCTTCGTCATTGGCGTCGTAGATGGAGCCCGGACGCAGGCCATCACCGAGCGAGAAGGCCACGTCGTAGGCTTTCATGATTTCGCAGATCTCTTCGAAATGCTCGTACAGGAAGGATTCCTTGTGGTGGGCCAGACACCATTTGGCCATGATGGAGCCACCGCGCGAGACGATGCCCGTCAGGCGCTTGGCCGTCATCGGCACATAGCGCAGCAGCACGCCGGCGTGGATGGTGAAGTAGTCGACGCCCTGCTCGGCCTGTTCGATCAGGGTGTCGCGGAAGATTTCCCAGGTCAGGTCTTCGGCCTTGCCGTTGACCTTTTCCAGCGCCTGATAGATAGGCACGGTGCCGATAGGTACGGGGCTGTTACGGATGATCCACTCCCGGGTTTCGTGGATGTGCTTGCCGGTGGACAGGTCCATCACGTTGTCGCCGCCCCAGCGTATGGCCCACGTCATTTTCTCCACTTCTTCGCCTATCGAGGAAGTCACGGCAGAGTTGCCGATGTTGGCGTTGATCTTGACGAGGAAGTTACGGCCGATAATCATCGGCTCCACTTCGGGGTGGTTGATATTGGCGGGGATGATGGCACGGCCACGGGCGATTTCTTCACGCACGAATTCCGGCGTGATCTCGGCCGGGATGCTGGCACCGAAGGACTGCCCACGATGCTGGCGCCCCATCAGATCGGCCAGCCGCTGGCCATTAGGGCCGGATTGCTGGAGCTGTTGCAGATACTCCTTACGGCGCAGGTTTTCGCGGATGGCCACGAACTCCATTTCCGGCGTAATGATGCCCTGACGGGCGTAGTGCATCTGGCTGACGTTCTTGCCGGCGCGGGCGCGGCGCGGCTGGCGGTGCAGGTTGAAACGCAGTTCGGCCAGTGCAGGATCAGCCAGCCGCGCCTTGCCGTAATCGGAAGTGGGGCCATCCAGTTCTTCCGTATCGTCGCGCTCGAGTATCCACGGCAGGCGCGGCGTGGCGGCCAGACCGGAACGGATATCGATCACGGCATCGGGGTCGGTGTAGGGGCCGGAAGTGTCGTAGACATACACGGGCGGATTGGCTTCGAAGCCGAAAGAGGCAGGCGTATCGGCCTGCGTAATTTCGCGCATGGGCACGCGAATGTCAGGACGGCTGCCCTGTACATAGACTTTGCGCGAATTGGGTAAAGGCTGGATGGCTGCACTATCCACCGTGGCGGTGGCAGACAGGAATTTGGCGTTGGCGTTCATTTGGCTCCTCGGTTGGCTACAGGAGCCAGCAAAGGAGGTGGGACGGCTATCGTGCCAGATTACGGGAGTGGCCGGAGCTATCCGGATCGTAAAAGGCGGTGTGACGGCGCTGTCCTTAGCTTCCCTTCGCTGGCATTATCCAGATCAGGTTCGGAGGGTATTTCTCACCCGCGCATCACAGTGATGCACAGGACCCCTAGCGTTTGCCACCTTGCGGCAGCGTGCCGATTATACGCCGCGTCTTAGCACGGCGACAATAGCTGATTCGATTGCCGCAGTGAATGCCGCGCGTCGCGCCTAGACACAGGGACTCTAGCTAAACGCAACATCTTCCAGACGGAAACGGAACTTGCGTCGTTCAGGTAAATCCCAGCCTTCGCCTTTGCTGCAGTCGCGTGGCGGGGCAAGGACTGGCTGGGGAAATAGCGAGGCAATTGCGGATTTGGTCTGCTCGCTAGTCTGCAGTGCCGCAACCACGGCATGCAGAATTTCTGCCAGCAGATTAGTGGGGGCCGACGGTAGCGCAGTGCGCGCCGGTACGTCCTCGGGCGCTGCGGATGCTGTGACGGTAGCAGTGGCACGTTCTAGCTCTTGTGCGACCTGCGCGCGCAATCGGCTGGCCAGAATATAGAACTTGTCCTGCGGGCGGCGTAGGTAGAGATCGTTCCACGCATTGCGCGTGCTGCGGCCTGCCCAGTGTGCAAACTGGTTGGGCGAAACCACCCTGCCGCAGAAAATAATCTGTCTACCGATGACGCGGGCGTGCTGTTCGTCGCCATAGCTATAGGTGCATAGCAAAGTACCTTCCGGCAGAAACACGGTTTTCCATTGATAACCGCGCACGCAGGCAGGATCACCGCCCATCTGCAATTTGACTTGCTCGCCCAGCCACATCTCTATGGCCGCGGACAGTGCTTGCTGTAAATCCGGCGCGCCACCGCGCCGCGCCAGTTGCTCGATCAGGCGCTCCAACTGCTGGCGCTCGACCGGGACACTGACCGAGGCTTCCATCCCGTCCATTATCTATTCCCTCCTATTTTTTCTTCTATTTCCTCCTGCTTTCCTATTTTTAGACCCGCGTTTGCCCGCAGAGTTCAAAAATAGGAAAAATAGGAGGAAGCAGGAAGAAAAATAGAGCGTTTCAGATAACGCAAGCGCGGAGAGGGCAGCACCCCGCGCCAGCCGGTACATGGCGCTGCCTTGCGGAATTAATCCTTGAAGCTAGGCGTGGTCTTGCTCATGCCGGCCATCATGGCGGCCTGCAGGTCAGCTGACATCAGCATGGCGGCATTCCACGTGGCGACGTAGTTGAGGCCGTCCGCTACGCTGTGGTCGCGCGCATAGGTAATCATCTCCTTCACGCCACGCACCGCCAGCGGTGCCTTGGTAGCGATCTCGGCAGCAATCGCGCGCACACCTTCGCGCAGCGCTTCCGGCGTTTCGAACACGCGGTTCACCAGCCGGATATCCTTGGCTTCGGCCGCATCGACCTTGCGCGCCGTGTAGGCCAGCTCGCGCGCCATGCCATCGCCGATCAGCTTGGGCAGGCGTTGCAGCGTACCCACATCAGCCGTCATGCCGATATCGATTTCCTTGATGCTAAACCATGCATCGGCCGAGCAGTAGCGCATATCGGCGCAGCAGATCAGATCGATGCCGCCGCCCACGCAAGCGCCATGCACGGCAGCCAGCACCGGCTTGCGGCAGCGCTCCAGACTGGTCAGGCAGTCCTGCAGATCGAGAATGATACGGCGCAGCGATTCGCGCATACGGCCATCGCAATCGTTCTGGATCTGGCTGCCCAGCCCCATCATCATCTGCAGATCGATGCCGGCCGTGAAGCCGCGCCCCTCGCCTTCCAGCACGATGGCGCGGGCAGCCGGCAGGCCGTCGAGGAACTGGAAGGCACTGCGCAAATCATTCCACATGGAAAGATTCATCGCATTCAGCTTGTCCGGCCGGTTCAGGCGCACGATGGCGACAGCGTCTTCCAGAGTGACGGACAGGGTTTCAAAAGCAGGGATTTGATCAGACATGCAAGACTCCAAAGTACAGTTATGTTTCTATCTTGTCGGTAAAAAACCGGCTACGTCAATCAAAAAGCCTGCCGCGCCTGCCGTTTGGCCTGCACAGTCATCTATAATGGCTGTTTTCGCCAATTTAATTTGTCAAATCATGGAATTAGCCAAGTCTTTCGAGCCTGCCGACATTGAACAGTTCTGGCGCAGCGAGTGGGAACAACGCGGTTACTACCGCGCCTCGCTGGACGCCGGTAAACCTTCTTTCAGCATCCAGCTGCCGCCGCCGAATGTGACCGGCACCCTGCACATGGGCCATGCTTTCAACCAGACCATCATGGACGGTCTGACCCGCTACCACCGTATGCTGGGCCACAACACGGCCTGGATCCCGGGCACCGACCACGCCGGCATCGCCACCCAGATCGTGGTGGAACGCCAGCTGGACGCGCAGAAAGTGTCGCGCCATGATCTGGGCCGCGACGCCTTCATCAAGAAAGTCTGGGAGTGGAAAGAGAAATCCGGTTCCACCATCACGGGCCAGATGCGCCGTCTGGGCGCCTCGCCGGACTGGGAACGCGAATATTTCACCATGGATGACGCCCGTTCCAAAGTGGTGACGGAAGTGTTTGTGCGCCTGCACGAACAGGGCCTGATCTACCGCGGCAAGCGTCTGGTCAACTGGGACCCCGTACTGGGCACCGCCGTGTCCGATCTGGAAGTGGTATCGGAAGAAGAAGATGGCTCGATGTGGTACATCAAGTACCCGCTGGCCGATGGCAGCGGCACGCTGACGGTCGCGACCACCCGTCCGGAAACCATGCTGGGCGACGTGGCCGTGGCAGTCGATCCGACCGACGAGCGCTACCAGCCGCTGGTCGGCAAGATGCTCAAGCTGCCCCTGTGCGACCGTGAAATTCCTATCATCGCCGACAGCTATGTGGACAAGGAATTCGGCACCGGCTGCGTGAAGATCACGCCAGCCCACGACTTCAACGACTACGCCGTAGGCCAGCGCCACAATCTGGGCATGCCGTCCATCCTGACACTGGAAGCCAAGATCACCGACGACGCGCCAGCGGCGTATCGCGGTCTGGACCGCTTCGAAGCGCGTAAGAAAATCGTCGCCGATCTGGAAGCACAAGGCCTGCTGGAACAGGTCAAGCCGCACAAGCTGATGGTGCCGCGTGGCGACCGTACCGGCGTGGTGATCGAACCTATGCTGACCGACCAGTGGTTTGTCGCCATGAGCAAGCCGGCACCGGAAGGCACTTACAATCCGGGCAAATCGATCGCCGAAGTGGCGCTGGAAAAAGTCTCGTCGGGCGAAATCAAATTCGTGCCGGAAAACTGGACCACCACCTACAACCAGTGGCTTAACAACATCCAGGACTGGTGCATCTCGCGTCAGCTGTGGTGGGGCCACCAGATTCCGGCATGGTATGACGATGCCGGCAATGTGTTCGTCGCCAAGACGGAAGAAGAAGCACAGGCACAGGCTGCCGCCAAAGGCAGCAGCGGTCCGCTGCACCGTGACAACGACGTGCTCGACACCTGGTTCTCGTCCGCGCTGGTACCGTTCTCCACGCTGGGCTGGCCGAATGAAACGCCGGACCTGAAGGCCTTCCTGCCTTCGTCGGTACTGGTGACGGGCTTCGACATCATCTTCTTCTGGGTGGCGCGCATGGTCATGATGACGGCGCACTTCACCGGTAAAGTACCGTTCAACACGGTGTACGTGCACGGTCTGGTACGCGATTCGCAAGGCCAGAAAATGTCCAAGTCCAAGGGCAACACGCTGGACCCTATCGACCTGATCGACGGTATCGGCGTGGAAGCGCTGGTGGAAAAACGTACCACCGGCCTGATGAACCCGAAAGCAGCCGAGAAGATCGCCAAGGCCACGCGCAAGGAATTCCCTGAAGGTATCGCTGCCTACGGCACGGATGCCGTGCGCTTCACCATGGCGTCCTACGCTTCGCTGGGCCGCAACATCAACTTCGATCTGGGCCGCGCCGAAGGCTACCGCAACTTCTGCAACAAGATGTGGAACGCCACCCGCTTCGTGCTGATGAATACGGAAGGCAAGGATTGCAGCGCCAACGAAGCCGACCTGTCGATGGCTGACAAGTGGATCATCTCGCTGCTGCAGAAAGCCGAACTCGATGTGGCCAAAGGCTTCGAAGACTACCGCTTCGACAACATCGCTTCCACCATCTACAAATTCGTCTGGGACGAGTACTGCGACTGGTATCTGGAAGTGGCCAAAGTGCAGGTACAGAGCGGCACGGAAGGCCAGCAGCGCGCTACCCGCCACACACTGCTGCGCGTGCTGGAAGTGGTGTTGCGTCTGGCTCACCCTATCATCCCGTTCGTCACGGAAGCACTGTGGCAGGCCGTTGCGCCGCTGGCCGGCAAAACGGGCGACACCATCATGCTGCAGCCTTACCCGATCGCCAACACGGCCAAGATCGACGAAGCGGCCGAAGCGTGGATGCAGCAGCTCAAGGCGCTGACCGACGCTACCCGTAACCTGCGTGGCGAAATGCAGCTGGCCCCATCGCTGCGCGTACCGCTGATCGTGGAACCGGGCAATGCCGACGACAAAGCGGCGATGAGCGTGTTCGCGCCGTACATCCAGTCGCTGGGCAAGCTGGCCGAAGTGCAGATCGTGGACGTGCTGCCGGAATCGCCGGCAGCCGTGTCCATCGTCGGCACGACCAAGCTGATGCTGAAAGTGGAAATCGACGTGAAAGCCGAGCGTGAGCGCCTGAGCAAGGAGATCACCCGTCTGGAAGGCGAGATCAACAAGGCCAACGGCAAGCTGTCCAACGAAAGCTTCGTGGCGCGTGCGCCAGCCGAAGTGGTGGCGCAGGAAAAGGAACGTGTGGCCAACTTCAGCGCCACGCTGGCCAAGATCCGCGAACAGTTCGCCAAGCTGCCAGCCTAAGCAGCTCAGCCTAGGCGGCTAGCGCGACGGGGGCGGGAAGGGTAAGCAATGCTTGCCCTTCCCGCCCTCTTTTTTATTCGGCCAGCAGGGCCGCGTAGCGGGCGATATCGACATTGCCGCCGCTGAGGATGATGCCTACGCGCTGGCCTTGCAATTGCTCCTTCATCGCACGGGCTGCGGCAAAACCGAGGCAGCCGGTAGGCTCCACCACGATCTTCATGCGCTCGGCAAAGAAGCGCATGGCGGCGCGCAGTTCCGCATCGCTGACGGTCAGAATATCGTCCACATCGCGCCGGATGATGGGGAAAGTCAGATTGCCCAGATGCTGGGTCTGGGCACCATCGGCTATCGTCTGCGGCGTATCGATATGCACGATGCTGCCACTGCGGAAAGACTGCTGGCCATCATTGCCCGCTTCCGGCTCCACCCCGTACAGACGGGTGTGCGGCGACAGCGCGCGCGTCGATAAAGCCGAACCGCTGAGCAAGCCGCCACCACCGAGGCAGACGAACAGGCTGTCGAGCGGGCCCACTTCTTCCAACAGTTCCTTGGCCGCCGTACCCTGCCCCGCAATCACGTCGGCATGGTCATAGGGCGGAATCAGCATCATGCCTTTCTGCTGAGCCAGATTGCGGCCGATTTCTTCGCGGTCTTCCTTGTAACGGTCATACAACACCACTTCCGCCCCGTAGCCGCGGGTGGCAGCGACCTTGGCAGCCGGCGCATCGAGCGGCATGACGATGGTGGCCGGGATGCCCATCAGACGGGCCGACAGGGCGATTGCCTGCGCGTGATTGCCGGAAGAAAAAGCCACCACCCCGGCGCGGCGCTGGGCCTCATCGAAACGGGCCAGCGCATTGTAGGCGCCACGGAATTTGAAAGCGCCCATGCGCTGCAGGTTTTCGCATTTGAAAAATACTTCGGCGCCCAGTTCGGCATTGGCCGTACGCGAAGTCAGCACGGGCGTGCGGTGGGCATAACCATCGATGCGGGCGGCAGCGGCCTGCACATCGGCGTAAGTCGGCAGTGGGAGCGAGCTCATGTTGTTCCTGTAGAAAGTGTTCCGTCATTCAGTGTTTGCAGCCGCAAATGATAGCGGTTTTTGGCATTTTCACGACAGTTACACAAAAATAGCACGATCGGTCATTTTATTTGCTACACTCGCCGGACACTAAAATTCACTCTGGAGACGCACAATGAAATGGATTGCTTACGCCCTCGCCGCCGCCGTCAGCATCGCCCCAGCTTTTGCCGATGACAGCACGCCAGTAGGCCTGTGGAAAAATATCGATGACGTGACGGGCAAACCTAAAGCCCTGATCCGCATCTCGGAAAACAATGGCGTTCTGCAAGGTAAGATCGAGCAGCTGTTCCGTGCGCCGACCGAAGACCAGAACCCGAAATGCGAAAAGTGCGAAGACGCACGCAAGAACCAGCCCATCATCGGCATGGTATTCATGTCCGGCCTGAAAAAAGATGGCGATGCCTACACGGGCGGCGAAATTCTTGATCCGGATAACGGCAAAGTCTACAAGAGCAAAATGCACCTGAGCGACAACGGCAAGAAACTCAATGTGCGCGGCTACATCGGCGTGCCGATGCTGGGCCGTTCGCAAGTCTGGCTGCGTCAGGAATAAGCAGGACTAGCCCATGGACCCGCTGCCCCGCCAGCGGGCCAGTGTTACCATGCAGGACATGAAAATCCTGCTGAATCTGATCGGCGCCATCGCCGTGGTGCTGGGCGTGCTGGGCATCTTCCTGCCCCTGCTGCCCACCACACCCTTCCTGCTGCTGGCCTCGGCCTGCTTCGCGCGCGGCTCGACGCGGCTGCACAACTGGCTCATCACCAACCCCATGTTCGGGCGCTATCTGCGCAACTATGAACTGGGCTACGGCATCCCCTTGCGCGCCAAAGTCTGGATCCTGCTGCTGATGTGGTTATCGCTGGGCTATTCCGCCTATGTGGTACACCGAACGGGCTTGCAGATCATGCTGTTTTGCATAGGCTGCGGCGTCACGCTGTATCTGTGCCGCTACGTTCCCACCATGTGCCTGCCAGCGCCAGAGCAGGACGGCGCGCCACCGGCGCCATAAGCGCCTTAGTTGTCAGCTTGCTTGTCCGCTTGCTTGTCGGCCTGCTTGTTGGCCAGCTTGCCGGCTTACTTGTCGGTCTGCTCGCAGGCTGATCCGGCAGACTGCTGGCGCGCCTGCTCGCGCAATACTTTGCTGATGTGGCGATCCAGACTGTTGGCAAAATTCTGCCGGTCGCTCTGGCTGAACGCGGCCGGTCCGCCCGTATCCACGCCGCTGCCACGCAGCTCATCCATAAAAGCCCGCATGGTCAGCATCTGTTCGATATTGTGCTCGGTGTAAAACTCGCCGCGCGGATTGAGCGCATAGCCGCCCTGCTTCAGCACATCCGCTGCCAGCGGGATATCACCCGTCACCACCAGATCGCCGGGCGCCAGCAGACGCACGATTTCCCTGTCGGCCACGTCGGCACCGGCCGGCACCTGCACCGCACGTATGTAGCGCGACGGCGGCACGCGCAGCAGCTGATTGGCCACCAGCGTGAGCGGCACGGCCACGCGCTCGGCCACGCGGTACAGAATTTCCTTGATGACGGCGGGGCAGGCGTCGGCATCCACCCAGATCTGCATCACAGCTCCCACAGCTCGCCGTTGGGACTGGTACGGGGCGGGTTCACGCCAAAGTGTTTATAGGCCGCCGCCGTGGCCACGCGGCCGCGCGGCGTGCGCTGCAGATAGCCTTGCTGGATCAGATACGGTTCCAGCACATCCTCGATGGTGTCGGCCGCTTCGCCTATGGCCGCAGCCAGATTGCCGATGCCCACCGGCCCGCCACCGAATTTATACAGCACGGCTTCGAGCAGCTTGCGGTCCATCACGTCGAAACCCACCGTATCCACGTCCAGCATCACCAGCGCCGCATCGGCGATCGCCTTGGTGATATCGCCATTGCCTTTGACTTCCGCATAGTCGCGCACGCGGCGCAGCAGACGGTTGGCGATACGCGGCGTGCCACGGGCGCGGCGGGCAATTTCATGCGCCCCCTCCTCGTCGATATTCGCCTTGAGCAGCATGGCGCTGCGCTTGACGATCAGCGTCAGCTCCTGGGTGTTGTAGAACTCCAGCCGCGCCACGATGCCGAAGCGGTCGCGCAGCGGATTGGTCAGCATGCCGGCACGGGTGGTAGCGCCCACCAGCGTGAACGGCTGCAGATCGAGCTTGACGGAGCGGGCCGCCGGCCCCTCGCCTATCATGATGTCGATCTGGTAGTCTTCCAGCGCCGGATACAGGATTTCTTCGACCACGGGCGACAGACGGTGAATCTCATCGATGAACAGCACATCGTTGGCTTCCAGATTGGTCAGCAACGCCGCCAGATCGCCGGGACGTTCGAGCACAGGGCCGGAAGTCTGACGCAGGTTGACGCCCATTTCGCGTGCAATGATGTTGGCCAGCGTGGTCTTGCCCAGACCGGGTGGCCCGAACAGCAGCGTATGATCGAGCGCTTCATTGCGCTTGCACGCCGCCGAAATAAAGATTTCCAGCTGATCGCGGATCTTGCTCTGACCGACGTACTCATCGAGCAGCTTGGGCCGCAGCGCACGCTCGATCGCCTCCTCGTTGGGCGAGGCCGGTGCCGCATCGATGATGCGCTGTTCAGTGAAATTGTCGGTTTGGATAGTCATGCCGGGCCAGTCTAAAGTTCAGGTAATGATTTTATCAAGGGTGGCCTGCGCGCGGGCCTTTTCATCTGGTTTAGACTGTGCGGGCCGCGCCACTTCACGTCACGTCACTTCGCCATGAAAGGATACCGCCCTATGCCGCGCCGTCTGTCCGCTTTGTTTGCCGCCTTGTTGGCCGCCCTGCTACTCTGCGCCAGCACCGCGCAGGCCGCACCCACCGTGGTCCTGCAAGCCGGCCTCGGCGACGGCCAGAGCGCCTGGCGCCCTGTCCTGCCGGCCCTGCAGCAGCACGGCCCCGTGTTCGCCTACGACCGCCCCGGCTACGGCAGTGCCGCCAGCGTCGAAGGTGCACGCGATCCCTGCACCATCGCACGCGAACTGCACGCCCTGCTACAAGAACAGCACATCGCCCCGCCCTATCTGCTGGTGGGCCACTCGATAGGCGGCCTGTACCAGTACGTCTATGCGCGGCTATATCCGCAGGAAGTGGCCGGCATGGTCCTGCTTGATCCCACCCACCCCGAACACTGGGCCAGCATGCAGCAACAGGTGCCCGCGCTGGCCGCCGTCGTGCGCAGCATGAACGCCATCAGCCTGAACGGTGCCACCCGGCGCGAGTTCCGCGATCAGGCTGTCTGTCTCGACCAGCTCGACCAGCGCCAGCCGCTGGGCATGCCCGTACGCCTGCTGGTCAGCGGCATCAGCGAAACGGGCGCCACGCCTGCCTTCCGCACCATGCTGGACCAGTTGCGCAAGGACTGGCTGCGCCTGAGCGGCGCGCCCCAGTTGCAGGTGGTGGCCGAGTCGGGCCACTATCTGCAAAAAGATGCGCCCGAGGTAGTGGTGCAGGCAGTTAAAGCGCTACGCGCCACGCTTCAGCCCTAGCGCAGTGCCGCGCCCAGCGCTGCGTCCCTTAGCTCAGACTTTAGCTCAGACCTTAGTGCAGCGCAGAGCTCAGCCCTTGGACAGTGCCTTGAGTGCCTGCTTGATGCCGTCCGACACGGAAGCGCCGGCCGGCACCGTCTTCAGTGCCAGCATGGCTTCCTTGTCCGAGTAGCCCAGCGCCAGCAGCGCGTTGAGAATGTCCGACTGGGAATCCGGCACAGCATGGGCGCCGCCCGCACCGATATCGGCGCCCAGCTTGCCTTTCAGTTCCAGCAGCAGGCGCTCGGCCGTCTTCTTGCCTATGCCGGGCACTTTCACCAGCCGGCCCGATTCCTGCAGCGTCACCGCCTGCGCCAGATCGGCGATCGACATGCCGGACAAAATCGACAGCGCCGTGCGCGCGCCCACACCCGTGATCTTGATCAGCTGGCGGAACACGGCGCGTTCCTCGGCATTGCCGAAGCCGAACAGCAGATGGGCATCTTCGCGGATAGCCTGATGGGTGAACAGCACGACTTTCTCGCCCACCCCGGGCAGGTTGTAGAAGGTGGTCATGGACACATCGACTTCATAGCCGACGCCGCCGCAATCAACCAGTAGCTGGGGCGGATTTTTTTCGAGCAGAATACCGGAGAGACGACCGATCATGATGTGATGCCTTTAGAAGTAGTTCAGCCCACCAGCCGGCCGCGCCGCATGCGCAAGCCGGCCAGCGGGCCTTGAGATGCTGTGCCAGCCGCCGTGCCGGCCAGCCTGGCGGCCGCTGAACCAGCGGCCGAGCCGAGGGACTGGCTCTGGCTCCGGCTCTGGCTCCGGCTCTGACTCTGACTCTGGATCAGCGTCAGCGTTTCGCGGTTATGCGCATGGCAGATGGCCACGCCGAGCGCATCGGCAGCGTCGGTGCCGGGCAAGCCGGGCAGCGCCAGCAGGCGCGCCACCATGTCCTGCACCTGCGCCTTGACGGCCCGGCCCGTGCCCACCACGGCCTGCTTGACCTGGGTAGGCGAATATTCGGCCACCGTCAGCTCGGCCGACACCAGCGCGCAAATGGCCGCGCCGCGTGCCTGCCCCAGCAGCAGCGTGGATTGGGGATTAACGTTGACAAACACCTGCTCGATAGCCGCGTAGTCGGGCTGATAGGTGCGCGCCACTTCGGCCACACCGTCGAGGATGACTTTCAAACGGGTCGGCAGATCGCCCTCGCCGCTCTTGATGGTGCCGGAGGCGATGTAGCGCAGCTTGCTACCGCGCTGCTGGATCACGCCAAAGCCGGTAGTGCGCAAGCCGGGGTCTATGCCGAGAATTATCATTCCGCGATTGTAACCGCGAAACTTGAATGCTGTATATAAAAACAGTGTGGCGACCTGAACCAGATCGCCACACTGTAGAAATTAGCCGGGCACTGCCAGTGCTGGCAGTGCTAATCGTACCGAAAGATTAATGACGGAAGTGACGGGTGCCCGTGTACAGCATCACCACGCCGCGCTCGTCGGCCGCATCGATCACTTCCTGATCGCGCATCGAACCGCCCGGCTGGATCACGCAGCGTGCGCCCGCATCCACCACCACATCCAGACCGTCGCGGAACGGGAAGAAGGCATCCGACGCCACCACCGAATTCTCCAGGCTCAGACCAGCGTTCTGGGCCTTGATGGAAGCGATGCGGGCCGAATCGATACGGCTCATCTGGCCGGCGCCCACGCCCAGCGTCATGTTATTAGCGCAGAACACGATGGCGTTGGATTTGACGTACTTGGCCACGCGCCATGCGAACATCAGATCCTGCAGCTGCTGCTGGGTAGGCTGCAGCTTGGTCACCACTTTCAGGTCGGAGATCAGCACGTTTTTCGCGTCAGCCGACTGCACCAGCAGACCGCCACCCACGCGCTTGAAGTCCATGGCGTTGACGCCCGTGCCCAGCGGGATTTCCAGCAGACGCACGTTCTGCTTGGCCGACAGGATCTGTTTGGCTTCGGCCGTGAACGATGGCGCAATCAGCACTTCGACGAACAGCTTGGCCAGTTCGGTAGCGGCTGCGCCGTCCACTTCCACGTTGAAGGCAATAATGCCGCCGAAGGCCGAAGTCGGGTCAGTCTGCAGCGCACGCTTGTAAGCTTCCACCGCGTTGGCACCGAGCGCCACGCCGCATGGATTGGCGTGCTTGACGATCACGCAGGCTGCGCTCTGATCGAAGCCGCCCATGCTCTTCACGCATTCCCACGCTGCATCAGCATCAGCGATGTTGTTGAACGACAGTTCCTTGCCCTGCAGCTGGCGGTAGTTGGCCAGCGCACCGGCAGTCGCCGTTACGTCGCGGTAGAACGCGGCCGACTGGTGCGGATTTTCGCCGTAGCGCATGTCCTGCACTTTTTCGAACGCCACATTCAGCGATTGCGGATAGGTGCCGCGTGCTGCGTGGCTGCGGCTCGCATCCAGACTGGTCAGGTAGTTGGCGATCGCACCGTCATATTGCGCCGTGTGCGAGTACACCTTGGTGGCCAGACCGAAACGGGTGTCGTAGCTGACCACGCCGTCGTTGGCCTTGATTTCGTCCAGCACCTTGCTGTAGTCGGTCGGGTCGCAGATCACCACCACATCCTTGTGGTTTTTCGCCGACGAACGCAGCATGGCCGGGCCGCCGATATCGATGTTCTCGATGGCGTCTTCCAGCGTGCAGTCATCCTTGGCCACAGTGGCCTGGAACGGGTACAGATTGACCACCACCATATCGATGGTCGGAATGTTGTGCTCAGCCAGTTTGGCCATGTGCTCAGGGAAATCGCGACGGGCCAAAATACCGCCGTGCACCATAGGGTGCAGGGTTTTCACGCGGCCATCGAGCATCTCCGGGAAGCCCGTGTAGTCGGCTACTTCGGTCACGGCTACGCCGTTGTCGGCCAGCAGTTTGGCCGTGCCGCCGGTCGACAGGATGTTGACACCCATGGCGGACAGGGCGCGCGCGAAGTCGAGCACGCCGGTTTTGTCGGATACGGAGATGAGAGCTTGTTTAATCATGGCTTTTCGGGCTAGTGGCGTCCAGCGTGAACTGGACTGGTGGTTGGTTAAATATTCGAGCGGTATTCGATGCGAACTTCGGTTCGATATTCTGGCGGCCGGCCACAGCGGCCGTCCCCAGCCACTGATGCCGGAAAGAGCGCGGTTTACAGCAGACCGTGTTCCTGTAATTTCTTGCGCAGGGTATTGCGGTTAATGCCCAGCATCTGCGCAGCATGCGACTGGTTACCATCGGCGCGGTGCATCACCACTTCCAGGATCGGCTTTTCTACCGTCAGCACTACCATGTCGTAGATATTCGAGGCCTGCTGCTCGCCCAGATCGTTGAAGTACTCTTCAAGGCTCTTCTGGACTACTTCCTGGATACTTTCTTTGCTCATTTTGTTTCGTTCGCTGTATTTATTTAACTGTAAAGCGGATGAATCACAAGGGGCTTATGGCCGCGGTGTTCACCGTTCTTATCCGACTTTTTTGACGTCTTTTATAGTGCCGGCTGCCTGTTCAGGCCGCCTCTCGCTCAGCTTCGGGCTGGGGCGAAGGGCAGTATTGTAACCGCTCGCCGTACTGCGCCTGCGATTCGAAGAACTGGGCCACGGCCTGCAACTGTTCTTCGGTCGATTCCAGCAGGTTCATACGCTGTCGGAACGGTTCGCCGCCGGGCAGTTCGCGCACATACCAGCCGATGTGCTTGCGTGCCGTGCGCACCCCCAGGTATTCACCGTAGAAGGCATAGTGGGCGCGCAGGTGCTCGTCCATCAGGTGGCTCACTTCGGTCACCAGCGGCGGCGGCAAATGACTGCCCGTGCGCAGATAGTGGTCGATCTCGCGGAAGATCCACGGGCGGCCCTGCGCGGCGCGCCCCACCATGACCGCATCGGCGCCCGTCACATCGAGCACGTAGCGGGCTTTCTCCGGCGTGGTGATATCGCCATTGGCCACCACGGGGATAGAAACCGAGCGCTTGACTGCCGCAATGGTGTCATATTCGGCCTCGCCCTTGTAACCGTCGGCGCGGGTACGACCATGCAGCGTCAGCATGGCGATACCAGCGTCTTCGGCCATCCTGGCGATGGTCAGCGCATTCTTGTTGGCACGGTCCCAGCCCGTGCGGAATTTCAGCGTGACGGGCACGTCGACGGCCGCCACCACGGTTTTCAAGATGGTCTGCACCAGTTCTTCGTGCTGCAGCAGGGCCGAACCGCACCATGCATTGCAGACTTTCTTCACCGGGCAGCCCATGTTGATATCGATGATCTGGGCGCCGCGCTCGACGTTGAAGCGGGCGCAATCGGCCAGATCCTGCGGATCGGCACCGGCGATCTGCACGGCTTTCGGCTCCATCTCGCCCGTGTGGTCGGTGCGGCGCGAGCTCTTTTCCGTGGCCCACAGGCGCGGATTCGAAGCTGCCATTTCCGATACGGCATAGCCGGCGCCCAGCTGTTTGCACAGCTGACGGAACGGACGATCCGTCACACCCGCCATGGGAGCGACGAAAACGTTGTTGCGCAGGATATAAGGACCGATTTGCACTGGAAATAACTGTAGCGAGGGAAGGAACCCTCTATTTTAACCTATCGACTGCTCAAATAATAAGCACTATTTTTCATACTTGCGCTCGCCAGACCAGCGCAATTGAATGTTGCGGCATGTAGCGGCATGTTGCGGCACGTAGCGGCGCGCGCCGGCTCCACTCAGATCCGGCAGCACTCAGATGATGTCGTCCAGTGCCGTCGGCGCCAGATGGTCGACATCGCCCCAGTGTTCCAGCTGCAACTGCGCACCGTCCCACACGAAGCGGTTGATACTGGCGTTCTTGACCTGGAAATCACGCGGGCTGTCCAGGCTCATGCCGCGCGCCGCCCGGTAGGCGCATTCCAGCACGCCGCCGTGGGCCACGATGGCGATGGTCTGGCCCGGATGGCGCCGGGCCCAGTCGGCGATGCCGCCCAGACAGCGCTGATAGAACTGGCGGAAACTCTCGGCCGGCCGCTCACCGTCCGGCATCACGGCATCCACTTCGCGCGCCTGCCAGCGGGCGTAATCGTCGGGATATTGCGCGGCGATCTCGCTATACAGCATGCCTTCGAACACGCCGTAGCAGCGCTCGCGCAACCGCGCATCAGTCTGCAGCGCCAGCCCTGGTTGCAACTCGCTCAGCGCCTGCGCCGTCTGCATGGCGCGCTGCAGATCGCTGGCCACCAGCACATCCACGCCCTGCTCCAGCAGCGCGCGCGCCAGCGCCGCCGCCTGCCGTTCGCCCTCCTCGTTGAGAGGAATATCGGTATGGCCCTGCAGACGGCGTACGGCGTTCCACGGCGTTTCGCCATGACGAATCAGAAGTATGGTGCTGTTATTCATGTGACTTCACAAAAAAGCCACGCACTACGGCGTGGCTGGGACTACGGGCATGCTCTGCCAGCACAGGTCACCGCGGACGGCACGCGTGCTGGCAGCGTTTCTTATGTGTGCTACTTACGCCGCGGGCGCCGCTTTGGGACGGGTCTGCAGCCAGAAGGTCACAGGGCCGTCATTGGTCAGCGACACCTTCATGTCGGCACCGAACTGGCCGCACGCAACCTTGGGATGGCGCTGCCGCGCCTGCGCCAGAAAATACTCGAACAAACGCTTGCCATCGGCTGGTGCCGCAGCGGGCGTGAACGAAGGGCGGGTGCCCGAATTGGTGTCGGCTGCCAGCGTGAACTGCGGCACCAGCAGCAGCGCGCCGCCCGTATCCGTCACGCTGCGGTTCATCTTGCCCGCCTCGTCGGCAAACACGCGGTAGCCCAGCAGCTTGTTCAGCAAGGCATCGGCCTCCTGCTCGCTGTCGTGCCGTTCGGCGCACACCAGCACCATCAGACCGGCTTCGATGGCACCTATGGTGGCGCCATCGACCACCACACTGGCGCTGCTGACTCTTTGCAGCAGGCCTATCATGCCGTCAGCGTGACGCGGGCGAACTTGCGCTTGCCGACCTGCAGCACCATGGTGCCGGCCTCGACTTTCAGCGTCTTGTCGCTGATGACGGTGCCATCGATGCGCACGCCGCCCTGCTCTATCATGCGGCCCGCTTCCGAAACGGAGGCGCACAGACCGGCCGCCTTCAGCAGCTGCTGGATGCCGGACGGCGCGCCCGGCACGGTGATTTCGGCGATATCGTCAGGAATCCCGCCTTTGGAGCGGTTGACGAAATCGTTCAGCGCCTGCTCGGCCGCATCCTGCGAGTGGAAGCGCGCGACGATTTCCTGCGCCAGTGCCACTTTGGCATCGCGCGGGTTGGCGCCGCCTTCCACCGCTGCCTTCAGCGCAGCCAGATCGGCCAGCGAGCGGAACGACAGCAGTTCATAGTATTTCCACATCATGGTGTCGGAAATACTCATGATCTTGGCGAACATGGTGTTGGGCACTTCGGTAATGCCGATGTAGTTGTTCTTGGACTTGGACATCTTCTCGACGCCGTCCAGACCTTCCAGCAGCGGCATGGTCAGGATGCACTGCGGCTCCTGGCCATAGTCCTTCTGCAGCTCGCGGCCAACCAGCAAGTTAAATTTCTGGTCCGTTCCACCTAGCTCAAGGTCGGCCTTCAAAGCCACCGAATCGTAGCCCTGCATCAGCGGATACAGGAACTCGTGGACGGCAATCGGAGTCCCATTCTTGAAACGCTTGCTAAAATCATCACGCTCCATCATGCGTGCCACCGTGTAGTGCGAGGCCAGCTTGATCAGGCCGCGTGCGCCGAGCGGGTCGCACCACTCGGAGTTGTAGCGGATTTCTGTTTTAGCCGGATCCAGCACCAGCGACGCCTGCTTGAAATAAGTCATGGCGTTCTGCTCGACCTGCTCGCGCGTCAGCGGCGGACGGGTCATGTTGCGGCCCGAAGGGTCACCGATCATGGACGTGAAGTCGCCGATAAGGAAAATCACCTGATGCCCCAGATCTTGCAATTGACGCATCTTGTTCAGCACTACCGTATGGCCCAGATGCAGGTCAGGAGCGGTTGGATCAAGTCCGAGCTTGATGCGCAGCGGCACACCGGATTTTTCCGAGCGAGCCAGCTTCTGGGCGAACTCACTTTCAATGAGCAACTCGTCAACGCCCCGTTTCGTGATGGCGAGCGCCTCCAGTACACGGTCTGTCAGGGGCAGGTTCTCATTCGAGGACGGCGCTGTCGATGCAGTAGTAGTCATAATTTTAGGGCGGTATTTTTCAGAAATGGGTGAGTAGCGGATAGAATTTGATATAATCCTCGATCGATCAATATTGCCGTACGAAAACGAACTTAGACCACAAGAAGAAGAAATAAAACCCTATCGAATAGTTCAAGCGGCAAATTTTAACTGATTGCATGAACCAAATACATAAAATCACAAGCTCACGCTTGTTCAGTCTGCTAGGTTCGACGCGCAAAGCGCGCATTGTCAGCGCGTCTGCATTGTTTCTTGCAGTATGTGCTTTTGGTGCTGCCGGCGTTGCACCACTGGCGCCTGATGCATCGGATCTGCCCGTGAAGTCGGTTCAGGAAGACGTCGTCGCACCTGATCTGGGCGCCCAGATCGCTGCCATCGAACAGAAGTCCGCTACCGAACAATTCGTCCACGAAGAAAAAATCCGCGCCGGCGACACGCTGGCCACCCTGCTCACCCGTCTGGGCGTGGATGACGAAGCGGCCGAAACCTTCATCAAGAAAGACAGCGTCGCCAAAGGCGTGATGCAGCTCAAGGCTGGCAAACGCGTGCAGGCGCAGACCGACGAAGACGGCAACCTGCAATGGCTGCGCGCCGTCGTGGTGGATGGCAAGGACATCCCCGTCAAGAACATCCGCATCACCCGCAAAGGCAGTGCTTTCGTGGCGCAGGAAGAAGCCGCCAAGCTGGAGCGCCGCGTGGAAATGCATGCCCGTACCATCAGTTCCACCCTGTACGCAGCGACCGACTCCAGCGAAGACGGCGCCAAGCTGCCCGACAGCATCGTCAAACAGATCGTCGAGATGTTCTCCACCAGCATAGACTTCCGTGGCGACCTGAAAAAGGGCGACCATTTCAACGTGGTCTATGAAACCTTCTGGCAGGACGGCGAATTCGTCCGCGCCGGCCGCGTACTGGCCGGCGAATTCACCAACAAGGGCACTACCTACCAGTCGGTCTGGTTCGAAGATCCGCAAAGCAAACAGGGCGGCGGCTATTACAGCTTCGACGGTAAATCGCTGAAGAAAGCATTCCTCAAATCGCCCGTCGAGTTCTCGCGGATTTCCTCCGGCTTCGCCATGCGCGTGCACCCGATTTCGGGCCAGTGGAAAGCCCACAAAGGCATAGACTTCCCGGCCGCAACGGGCACCCCTATCCGTGCCGCCGGTGATGGCGTGATCGATTTCGCCGGCACCCAGAACGGCTACGGCAATTTCATCATCGTCAAGCACTGGGCCAACTACACCACGGCCTACGCCCACATGAGCCGCTTCGCCAATGGCATCAAGAAGGGCAGCAAAGTCAGCCAGGGCGACGTGATCGGTTATGTCGGCACCACCGGCTGGTCCACCGGCGCCCACCTGCACTACGAATTCCGCGTCGGCGGCGATGCACGCGACCCGAACACCATGAACGTGCAGCAGCAGGCACCGCTGACGGCAGCCGAAATGAGCCGCTTCAAGACCTACGCCTCCGACATGGCGCACCGCTTCGCGCTGCTGCAGCCGGGCGGCTCGCGCGGCACCCGCGTGGCAGCCAAATAAGCCAGCCAAATCAGCCCGCCGCGCAGGCAAATTCGCAGCAACAGCAAAACACAGGTCGCCACGGCGGCCTGTTTTTTTTATACTCATGCAAAGCCGCATGGTCCGGCAGCGCCTATCCCCTACACTCGCAACAGAAAGCAGACGCCACATGAGTTTATTTATCGGCCTGATGTCAGGCACCAGCATGGATGGCGTGGACGCCGCACTGGCCCGCATCGATGCGGATGGCATCGCCACGCTGGGCGCCGCCTTCCTGGCTTTCCCGCCCGCGCTGCGCGCAGAGCTGATGGCCTTGCAGGCTGCTGGCAGCAATGAAATCGAACGGGAAGCGCTGGCCGCCAACGGACTGGCCCGCGTGTACGCCGACTGCGTGACCCTGCTGCTGGAACAGAGCGGGCATCGCCGCGACGAGATCGGCGCCGTCGCCGTGCACGGCCAGACTATCCGCCACCGTCCCGAGCTGGGCTTTACACGCCAGACCAACAACCCGGCCCTGCTGGCCGAACTGTGCGGCATCAACGTAATCGCCGACTTCCGCAGCCGCGACGTCGCCGCTGGTGGTCAGGGTGCGCCGCTGGTGCCAGCCTTCCACCACGCCCTGTTCAGCCATCCGGGGCAGACCCGCGTGGTGGCCAATATCGGCGGCATTGCCAACATCAGCATCCTGTCCGGTGAGAACGCAGGTGCGGGTGCGGGTGCGGGTGCGGGCGCAGACAGCGCCGTGCGCGGCTTCGACACGGGCCCCGGCAACGCCCTGCTCGATGGCTGGATACAGCGCCATCTGGGCCGCGAATATGATCAGGACGGCGCCTGGGGCGCCACTGGCCAGCTAGTGCCGGCACTGCTGGCCAGCCTGCTGCGCGAGCCATACTTCGCCCTGCCCGCACCGAAGAGCACGGGGCGCGACCTGTTCCACATGGCCTGGTTAGAGCAGCAACTGTCGGCCTGCCCTGCAGCGGCCAGCGCCAGTCCGGCCGACATCCAGCACACGCTGGCGGCACTGACAGCGCACACGCTGGCGCAAGCCATCCGCAGCGATGCTGACGGCGCCAGAGCCAGCGCCGTGTACGTCTGCGGCGGCGGTGCCTACAACGCCCTGCTGATGCAGCAGCTGGCGGCCGAACTGGGTCCGCAGACCAGCGTGCAATCGACGGCGGCGCTGGGCGTAGCGCCCAACCACGTGGAGGCGCTGGCGTTTGCCTGGCTGGGCCAGCGCTACACGGCACGGCTGGCCGGCAACCTGCCCGCCGTCACAGGCGCTCGCGGCGAGCGCATCCTCGGCGCCCTCTATCCATACTAAAATTATCTATTTCAGGAATTGAAAAGCCAATTTCAATAGAATTAAAAAAGAACATCAAAAGACCGATGTGGAGTGGGACAGATCATTTAGCAATAAACATAAATAAACCCGATGAGCTTGAAGGATTAGTTATCTAAATCCAACCAGATATCAAATATTTTTTTTAATTCTAGCTTGCAATTTTCGCTTCTTTTCATTGAAGTCATTCTCATTTATTAGACCATTTTCATAAAGATTCTTAATACTTGAAAACTCTGCCTCAACACTTCGAGCTTGAACTAGCCCCATCACACCTGAAAATGGCCTACCAATCAATGCGATTATGCGTGTTGCAAAACGTCCTAAAAACCTCAGACTCGATCCAATATCTGAATTTTTTATCCATCGATAGATGTGAACGAAAAACAAATAGCTGACAATAAGATAAAGTGCTATAAAAACAACATTGATTATCAGTTCAATTTTATTGCGTATTGGTTCGACATGCAGAACATAAAAATCATAACTTTCTTCCGACTGTATATTTGATTTTTTATTTTCGACATCCTGCTCAGAAGGTGATGCATATACAAATCCATACCTTCCACTTTGCAATTTTTTAATTGCTTCCTCATCACTGACCACTCTTGGCGGGGGCTCCGGAGGTGCCAATTTATAAGCGATAGGTCCTGTAAATTGGAATGACAAAAAATGTATCGCGGCTCCTAGAGCACTAAAAAATGTAAATAATACAAGTCGCCTCATTCATTCCCCCAATAGCGTTTTAACCAAATCCACCACTTGGCCTAGTAAATAATTAAATCTAATATGGTAACGATAATACAACTACGCGCCAAAGCCAACTAATAAATTTTCAAAGTCACAAGACTGGAGCCTCTTGAAACTTAAACGGCAGAGTATCGAACTACTCAATCACCGCTGATAAATTAGATAGCTATCGCCTATCATTATCCACACAATAATTCCAATCAAACTCGTCTAAACAGGCATCCATGAACAGTATTGAGAAATGATATGCTTAACTCTGAATTCCATGCATAAAAAACGGCGGCGCAACCGGAGTTGCCCGCCGTTCTGTAGCTGCCGGTGATAACCGGCGCGCGGTCCTTAGACCGAGAACGAGGAACCGCAGCCGCAAGTCGAGCTTGCAGTTGGGTTCTTGATAACGAATTGCGCACCTTCCAGATCGTCCTTGTAATCGATCTCGGCGCCAACCAGATACTGGTAGCTCATCGAGTCGATCAGCAGCTGGACACCGTTTTTCACCATGGTGGTGTCGTCTTCGTTGACGATTTCATCAAAGGTGAAACCGTACTGGAAGCCGGAACAGCCGCCACCCTGTACGAATACGCGCAGTTTCAAATCCGGATTGCCCTCTTCCTCGATCAGTTGAGCGACTTTTTCAGCCGCGCTATCGGTGAAGATAATTGGTGCAGGCATTACATCTTGTGCGTCGGCGACAGCGTTCATTTCAGACTCCTAGGTAGAACAATTTGATCCATTATAGACCTTTGGCGAAAATCATGCTCTTGGGCGCATAATTGCCGCAGTCCGGCCCCGGCTTTCCAGTGGATGCAGATGCCCCAGCACCCTAGCGCCACCATGCATTTCCAGCACCTTATACCAGACATCGCCGATGATGCGGGCATGTGGCTGCATTTCAAGCAAATTAGCGCAAATCACGCAACCTTTTATTTCGCCGTCGAGAATGACGTGTTCGCAACACACTTCGCCTTCCACCCGGCCATTTGCGGCTATCACCAGATAGCCGTACTGGCCTGCTTCAGCCACCACATTGCCGATCACCACGCCGTCGATGCGCAGCCCGCCGCGGAACATCAGATGCCCGACTACGCGCATCTGTTCGCCGATCAGGCTGTCGATCTCGATCATGGCAGGCTTTCCGCTAGCAGGCAGGTAGAACCTAATCTACCCGCCGCAGCCAGCCTGCGTTTGATTTATGGCAGCAGCGCGATCTGGGTCAGGCCGGTATTTTCTGCCAGACCGAACATCAGATTCATACACTGCACGGCCTGACCGGAAGCGCCCTTGACCAGATTGTCCTGCACCACCAGCACGATCACGGTGCGGCCATTGCCCGGACGGTGCAGGGCCAGACGCAGCATATTCGAGCCACGGGTGGAACGGGTTTCCGGATGCGAGCCGAACGGCATCACATCGACAAACGCCGAATCCTTGTACTGCTCTTCGAACAGGGCTTGCAGCTCTTCATTGCTGATGTCGCGCGTCAGGCGGCCGTACAGGGTCGAGTGCATGCCGCGTATCATAGGCACCAGATGCGGGGTGAACACCAGTTCCACCGGCGCGCTGGTGAATTTCTGCAGCTGCGCCACGGTTTCCGGCGTGTGGCGGTGACCGGCCACGCCGTAGGCTTTGAAGTTGTCGCTGGATTCCGAGAACAGGGTGCCGATTTCCGCTTTGCGGCCAGCACCGGACACGCCCGATTTGCAGTCGGCAATCAGGCCGGCAGCATCGATCACGCCGGCTTTGAGCAGCGGGTAGTAACCCAGCTGCATGGTGGTCGGGTAGCAGCCCGGATTGGCCACCAGACGGGCTTTGCTGATCGCGTCGCGGTTCAGTTCAGCCAGGCCATAGGCCGCCTCTTCCAGCAGTTCCGGGCAAGTATGCTCGATCTTGTACCACTGCTCGAACACGGCGCGGTCCTTGATACGGAAGTCGGCCGCCAGATCGATCACTTTCACGCCGGCTGCCAGCAGTTCCGGCGCCTGCGCCATGGCCACGCCATGCGGGGTAGCAAAGAACACCACGTCGCACTGGCGCAGATCAGCCTTGTCCGGCGAGGAAAACGCCAGATGCACGCGGCCGCGCAGCGACGGGAACATGTCGGCCACGGGCAAACCGTCTTCCTTGCGCGACGTAATCGCTGTCAGCTCTACATCAGGATGAACGGCCAGCAGTCGCAGCAATTCCACGCCGGTATAACCGGTGCCGCCAACAATGCCCACTTTGATCATGTTGTTTGTCCCTTACAAAAGAAAAATGGCGCGTCATGCGCGCATGACCCGCCATTTTATCAGGTAGCGGCGCCACGCGCCGCGCCTCACATCAGTTTAGCGACGTGCGCGGCGCACCAGGCCCAGCAGGCCCAGACCCGCCAGCAGCATGCCGTAGGTAGCAGGCTCCGGCACCGGCGTCGGGGCGTTGGCCCAGGATTGCGAAACGATATTCAGATAGCCGTAGGCCGTCGCACCCGGCGCCGTACCAAACGAGCCGCGCATGGTCTCGTGCAGGCTACCCGTGCTGGTTTCCAGGTTGTAGGACAGCGGAATGAACTGGCTGCCCACAAACACCGCACCCGTTACCGAGACATTGGCGTGCCCCCAGCCGCCATTCATCGTCATGACACTGGCAAACAGTGGCATGGAGAATTCGGTGTAACCATTGCTGGCAATAAAAGTGATCCTGGTGCTGGCGCTGCTGTAGACCAGCCCCTGGTCCGCCCACGATTCGGCCGAGTTCGTTACATTGGACGAAACTGCCAGCGCATTGCTATTACCAACCGGCAAGTAAGTGCTCAGGGAATCCGCGCTGCTGCCCTTCAACTCTACCGGCACCGCGTTCAGATTGGCGAAGTAACGCACCGTCGTGTCGCTCTGGAGCGAAGTGAAACTGAAGGTCGGGTAGTTGTTGTGGTCGGTCGAATTGAAGGGAATTTGCGACCATTGGGTATAGCCGTCGATCCCGGCAGAGGCCGACGATTGGGCCTGGGCGGGCGCGGCCACAACGGCGGCGACCAGCAGAACAGCAGACAAGAAGCGTTTCATGCGTATTTTCGAATGTGGAAACTTTCAATTATGACAGCTAATTGAAGCTTTAACAAGCCCAGAAAACACAACAGCCGCCAGACCCAAGGGTGTGGCGGCTGCCGCAGGGAAGACACGGTGCAGAGACCGTGTCGACCAAAAGCGATTAACGCTTCGAGAATTGTTTTGCGCGACGTGCTTTGCGCAGACCAACTTTTTTACGTTCAACTTCACGTGCATCGCGGGTTACGAAGCCAGCGCGTGCCAGGTCACCTTTCAGGCCCGAATCGTAGTCGATCAGAGCGCGGGTGATACCGTGACGAACTGCACCTGCTTGACCCGACTCACCGCCGCCGTGTACGTTGACTTTGATGTCGAAACGTTCAACGTTGCCGGTCAGTTCCAGCGGTTGACGGATTACCATCAGGCCGGTTTCACGGGAGAAGTATTCAGCAGCTGGTTTGCCGTTGACGATGATTTGGCCAGTGCCAACTTTGATGAACACACGAGCTACTGCACTCTTGCGACGGCCGGTGCCGTAATTGTAGTTACCGATCATGTCAGTTCCTTAGATTTCGAGTGCTTTAGGTTGCTGAGCAGCGTGTGGGTGAGTACCCTCAGCGTACACTTTCAGCTTCTTGATCATTGCGTAGCCCAGTGGGCCTTTTGGCAGCATGCCCTTAACGGCCTTCTCCAGAGCACGACCTGGGAAACGCTGTTGCATTTTCAGGAAGTTGGTCTCGTAGATGCCACCTGGGTAGCCCGAGTGACGGTAGTAGGTCTTCTCGGTTGCTTTGGTGCCGGTCACGCGCAGTTTGCCTGCGTTAACGATGACGATGTAGTCACCGGTGTCGACGTGAGGAGTAAATTCTGGCTTGTGTTTGCCGCGCAGTCGGAGTGCCACTTCGCTGGCAACACGTCCGAGGACTTTGTCCGTCGCGTCAATCACGAACCAATCGCGCTGGACTTCATGGCCCTTGGCGGAAAAAGTTTTCATGTTGACTTCCTAATTAATTGAAACACGCTCAAATGGTGGTTCCGCCACAGCTTCAGCGGACTCGGCCTTCTTATTTACTTTCCTGAGCGAATGGAAAGCCGACAAGTATAAACGCCAAATCCACCGCAAGTCAAGGCTGGATGCGCTTTTCCGGCCCGCTGGCCGGCATTTTTCTGCGCTGGCCCGCAGTTTCGCCCCGATTACGGGGCGTGCGCCTGCCAGCCTAGCGCCAGTCCATTACAATACGGCCAACCTTTACACGCGGAGAGCACGATGGAATGCAAAGTTAGCTGGAATGGCCCTACGGGCATGAGTTTTTTGGCACAGACGGGTTCCGGCCATCTGGTCAACATGGATGGCGCACCGGAAGGCGGCGGCCACAATCTGGCCCCTCGCCCCATGGAAATGGTGCTGCTCGGCACGGGCGGCTGCTCGGCCTATGATGTCGTGCTGATCCTGAAAAAAGGCCGCGCCGATGTCCGCGGCTGCGAGTGCACGCTGAAAGCCGAACGCGCCGAAACGGAACCGAAAGTCTTCACCAGCATCCATTTCCACTTCACCGTGACGGGCAAAGACCTGAAACCGGAAGCAGTGGAACGCGCCGTCAAACTGTCGCACGAAAAATATTGCTCGGCTTCCATCATGCTGGCGAAAACCGCCAACATCACCCACTCCTTCGAGATTATCGAAGCTTGATCTGGATGCCGTTTTAGGCGGCTGCGCCTGGATGTAATCTTAGATGTAATAAGCGGTGCTGGTCATCACCTTGCCCATCACCGCCATCACTGCCTGCACCGGTGCTGGCGTGTTGATCGCGCCCAGCGCCTGTGCGGCTGCGCCGTGCTCGATTTCATCGATGCGCATCTGGTCGACGATCGCGCGCGAGCGGCCATCCTGCTCGGGCAGTTTCTGCAGATGGCTCTCCAGATGGGCTTCCACCTGACGTTCCGTTTCCACCACAAAGCCCAGACTGGCGCCGTCGCCGATCACGGCCGCCACCGTGCCCAGCGCATAGGCACCGGCATAGAACAGCGGGTTGAGCACGCTGATATGCGAGCCCAGCTCTTCCAGCCGCTGCGCCGTCCACGCCAGATGATCTTCTTCCTCGCGGCCGGCCTGCTCGAACTGGGCGCGGATTTCCTCCGTCTTGGCAAAGCGGCCCTGCGAGTTGTATAGCGCCTGCGCGCACACTTCGCCCACATGGTTGACCCGCATCAGCCCGGCACTATGGCGGCGCTCGGCGTCGCTCATTTGCGCGTCGGGAATGTGCAGGGCCGGCGTCGGGCGCGAAGCCGAGGCCACACCCGTGATCACACGCAAAGCCTTGTCGGCGCCAGAGATGAAACGGTCCAGTGGGGTGTGCTTGTAAGCCATGGCAAACTCGAGAATATGGGAGCGCATATTATACGGCGCTGCCGCTGATTTTCACTCTTAGCCGCGCTCAGCCCCTGCATCCGGCGCTACATCAGGCGCCGCCTGAGCAGCCTGTTCGGCCTGCTCGGCCGCCTCGCGCAACTGGCGCTGGCGTTCGATGTAATCGGCCACGGGGCCGCGCACATCGATCTTGGAGATATCTTTTGCCACACTCAGATTCAGCCCCAGCAGGAAGGGTATATTCTCCACTGGCACTTCCGTGCAGTATTCGCCGAATGCGCGCAGAAAGCGCTTGGACTCCAGCACAGGCACCACTTTCTCCCCGCTCATGTACTGCAGGATGCTGGTGATGCTATGGCCCTTGCCTATGGTGTGGTAGATGAAACGGTTGAACTGACGGTCCAGCCGCTTGAAATCCAGGGTTTCCTTGGTCATCAGGCCGGACAGGTAATACAGCCCCAGCGCCACGCGGAAAAAGCCGGTGGCTTCGTGCCGGTCCACGCCACAGCGGGTAACGGCCAGTATCTTTTCTTGGAGTTCCGGATTCATCTGCCCATTTTCCCATAATCGATGCTGTGCGGATATGAAACCGTACGAAACTGCAGCACAGTGTGGGTATTTCCCCAGTGCACATATTCGCTTGCCGTCCAGTAGGGCTTTTTTGCATCTTGGCGCAATCTTTATGCCGACTATCGCAATCCGCGCCCATGTCCTGCACAAGTTCAATACAATGCCATCTATGTAAAGTGTATAGCTACGTAGAAATAGGGCCATGCCCGCCACAGGAGTTAGTATGGAATTACGTATCAGCAACCTGTCCAAGACCTATGCCAATGGCGTTGTGGCTCTGGACAATATTTCGCTGACCATCCCGACCGGGATGTTCGGCTTGCTCGGCCCCAACGGCGCCGGCAAGTCGACGCTGATGCGCACCCTCGCCACCCTGCAGGAATGCGATTCCGGCTCCGTCTTCCTCGACGATATTGATGTACTTGATGAAAAAGATGCCGTGCGCCGCCTGCTCGGCTATCTGCCGCAGGACTTCGGCCTGTACCCGAAAGTCACGGCCTACGAACTGCTCGACCATCTGGCCGAGCTGAAAGGCCTGTCCGGCCGTGCGCGCCGGCGCGAAGTGGTGGACGGCCTGCTGCAGCAGACCAATCTGTTCGAAGTGCGGCACCAGCGTCTGGGCGGCTTCTCGGGCGGCATGCGCCAGCGCTTCGGCATCGCCCAGGCCCTGCTCGGCGATCCCAAGCTGATCATCGTCGATGAACCGACGGCCGGCCTCGACCCGCAGGAACGGGTGCGCTTCCACAACCTGCTGTCCGATATCGGCGAAGACAAGACGGTGATCCTGTCCACCCACATCGTCAGCGATGTGGCCGACCTGTGCGCCAACATGGCCATCATCAACAAAGGCCATCTGCTGCTGTGCGGCCCCACCCAGCAGCTGATCCATGAAGTCAGCGACAAGATCTGGGCCCGCTTCATCGACAAGCGCGACCTGCCTTCCTTCCAGCTGCGCCACCCGGTGATTTCCTCGCGCCTGCTGTCGGGCCGCACGCTGATCCACGTGTACAGCGAGAACGATCCGGGCGACGGCTTCGAAGAAACTCTGGGCGATCTGGAAGACGTGTATTTCGCCACCATTTCCGGCCGCCATCAGGCCGACAGCCAGTGCAGCTGAGGATAGATCATGTTCGCCATCGCCTCTTTTGAAGCGCGCCAGCGCCTCAAGCTGCTCTCCACCTGGGTGTATTTCGCCGGGTTCTTCGCCCTTGCCCTGCTGTGGATGGCGGCGGCCGGCGGCGCGCTGAAACAGGCCAATGTCAGCTTCGGCGGCGTGATGATCGATTCGCCCCGCTCGCTGATGCTGACAGCCAGCTATCTGGGCTCGTTCGGCGTGGTGGTGATTGCCGCCATGATGGGCCGCTCGGTGCAGCAGGATTTCGAATACGACATGCAGCACTTCTTCTTCAGTGCGCCCATCAGCAAAGCCCAGTATATGTTCGGCCGCTTCCTCGGCGCCTATCTGACGCTGGCCATCATTTTCACCAGCATCATGCTCGGTGCCTGGCTGGGCCGCTATCTGCCCGGCATCGATCCCGACAAGCTGGCCGAGCCCAGCCTGCTGGCCTATCTGATACCCTATCTGCTGGTCGTGCTGCCGAATATCCTGATCTTCGGCGCCGTCTTTTTCATGCTGGCCGCGCTGAGCCGGCGCATGCTGCCGGTGTATATTTCCAGCGTGGTGATGCTGGTAGCCTATCTGGTGGCGCCCGGTCTGGCGCGCGACCTCGACTACAAGACCCTGGCCGCCCTGATCGACCCGTTCGGCACTATGGCCGTGGGCCGCGTGACGGAATACTGGCCCATCATCGAACGCAATACCCGCATGTTCTGGCCGGAAGGCGTGTATCTGGTGAACCGCCTGATGTGGGCATCCTTCGCCATCGTCGGCCTGCTGGCCGGCTACTGGCGCTTCCACTTCATCGCCAGCCTCGATACGGGCCGCGCCCGCAGCGAAGGCGAAGAAGCCCGCCCGCTCAGCAGCACGGCCGAGCAAACCCGCCAGGCACCCGACTTCGCCAGCCGCAGCCTGACCCTGCTGCTGGCCAAGATGAGCTGGATGAATTTGCGCGAAAGCACCAAGAACATCTACTTCCTCGTCATCGTGCTGGCCGGCGTGCTGATGATGTATGCCAACTCGCTGGAACTGGGCTCGCTGTACGGCACCGCCACCTACCCCGTCACCTATCTGGTGCTGGAAGCGATCAGCGAGACTTTCGCCCTGTTCATGTTCATCATCACCACGTTCTATGCCGGTGAGCTGGTCTGGCGCGAGCGCGAGGCACACGTCAGCCAGATGTTCGATGCGCTCCCCATCCCCAACTGGCTACCCCTGTTCTCCAAGCTGCTGGCCCTGATCGGCCTGCAGGCCCTGCTGATGCTGGTGGTGATGTTATGCGGCATGAGCATCCAGATCGCGCAGGGCTATTTCCTGCTCGAACCGGGCCTGTATGCGCACCACCTGTTCCTCGTGCTGCTGCCCGGCTATGCCCTGCATGCCGTGCTGGCCATCGCCCTGCAGGTGCTGATCAACCAGCGCTACGTGGCCTACTTCGCCATGATCGTGTACTACATCATCAGCATTGCCAGCAGCTCGCTGGGCATCGATGATCCCATGCTCATCTTCGGCAATATGCCCAGCTTCATCTACTCGGCCATGAATGGCTACGGCCACTACCTGGCGCGCGAAAACTGGTTCCTGCTGTACTGGAGCGGCGCCGCAATCGTGCTGGTGCTGCTGTCCCTGCTGTTCTGGTCGCGCGGCACACCGCATAGCTGGGCGCAGCGTTTGCAACTGGCGCGCCACGGCCTGACGCCGCCGGTACTGGCCGGCTTCGCACTGGGCCTGCTGGTATTCGGCGGCACGGGCGGCCTGCTGTACTACAACACCCACGTGGCCAACCGCTACGAATCGGCCTACCAGAAGGATGCCGACCGTGCCAGCTACGAACGCCAGTACCGCCAGTATCTGGCGCTGCCGCAGGCCCGCATCACCGACGTCAAACTGGACGTGGCGATCGAGCCGGCCCAGCGCGCACTGACCGTCAAAGGCCGCTACCTGCTGCAGAATAAGGGCAGCCAGCCCGTCACCGACGTGATCGTGTATCAGGACCACAAGGCCACCAGCTATACCGTGCGCTTCAGTCAGGCCACCCGCCCCGGCCTGCGCGACACCGTGCTGGGCTTCTACAGCTACAAACTGGTCACGCCGCTGGCACCGGGCGACAAGCTGGCCATGGATTTCGATCTGGCCTACCGGCCGCAAGGCATACTGGGGCTGGGCGAGGAAACCCCCGTGATCGCCAACGGCACCTTCTTCAGCAATCAGGTGCTGCCGCACATCGGCTACCAGAGCGCGCTGGAATTGCAGGACGCAGGCGATCGCAAGAAACACGGCCTGCCGGCGCGCGACCAGCTGCCGCCGCGCGACGATGCCGCCGGCCTCGCCAACAACAACGTCAGCAATGATGCCGACTGGATCAGCTTCGATGCCACCGTCAGCACCAGCGCCGACCAGATCGCCATCGCACCGGGCACGCTGCTCAAGCAATGGAGCAGCAAGCAGCGCCACTACTACCACTACAGGATGGAGCAACCCATCCTCAATCTGTACGCCTTCCAGTCGGCGCGCTATCAGGTCAAGCGCGACTGGTGGCAGGATGTCAGCATCGAGCTCTACTACCACCCCGGCCACAGCTACAACCTTGAGCGCATGAACAAGGGCATCAAGGAAGCGCTGGACTACTACACGCGCAACTTCGGCCCCTACCAGAACAAGCTGGTACGCATCGTCGAGTTCCCCCGCTACGCCAGCTATGCGCAATCGCTGCCCACCACCATCGCCTATTCGGAAGCGCTAGGCTTCATCGCCAAGGTGAATGACCGCAACCCCAAAGACGTCGACTACCCGTTCTACGTCACCGCGCACGAAGTGGCGCACCAGTGGTGGGGCCATCAGCTAGTGGGCGGCAACACCCGTGGCGCTACCGTGCTGAGCGAAACGCTGGCCGAGTATTCGGCCCTGATGGTGATGAAGAAAAACGTCGGGCCCGAGCGCATGCGGCGCTTCCTGCGCTACGACCTCGAGCAGTATCTGATGGGCCGTGCCATCGAGCGCAAAAAGGAATTGCCGCTGGCCGATAATGAAAACCAGAACTACATCCAGTACCGCAAAGGCAGTCTGGCCATGTACCAGCTGCAGGAGGCCATAGGCGAGACGCGCATCAACGCGGCGCTGAAAGAGATGCTGGCCGAATACCACCACCGCGCCGGCCCCTATCCTTCGGTGACGGTGCTGGTGGAAGCACTGCGCAAGATCACCCCGCCCGACTATGCCTACCTGATCGACGATGTGTTCAACCATATCGTGCTGTACGAGAACCATGCCATCTCGGCCAGCGCACGCCGCCTGCCGGACGGACGCTACGAAGTGGCCTTCAGCGTCAGTGCGGCCAAGGTGCGCGCCAGCGAACAGGGTGCCGAAATGGACATGCTGCTGCGCGACTGGATAGAAGTGGGCATAGACGACAAGGACGGCAACAGCCTGTACCGCGAACGCAAGCTGATTACCCACAAGGATAATCTGTACACGGTGATCGTCAACGGCCGTCCGGCCAAGGCCGGCATCGATCCCGACAACAAGCTGATCGACCGCAAGCCGCGCGACAATATGATCAACGTCGAACTGCTGCCGCTCTGACGCGGCTAGCACCGGTCAGTGCCCATAAAAAAACGGAACCCGCGGGTTCCGTTTTTTTGTGCCTGCCGTCTGCCAGCACTAGCGCGCCGGCTTACTCGGCAGCGGCTTTCTTGCTTGTGGCTTTCTTGGCCGGCGCTTTCTTGGCAGCAGGCTTCTTCGCTGCAGCTGTCTTGGCGGGCGCGGCTTTCTTGGCAGCCGGCTTTTTGGCCGGTGCCGCTGCGCCCTCGTCTGTGCCCTCTACCGCCTGATCGGCCGCCGCAGCAGCAGCCTTGCCTTTGGCCGGCGCCTTGGCTTTGCGCTCTTCGAACTCGAAGCTGATCTTGCCGTCTTTGCCACGGGTCAGGAAAGCCTTGAACGGACGGCGGGTGCGCTGCGAGACAAAGCCCGGCAGCAGATCCGTCTTGCCATCGTTGAGCAGCTTGGCCATCTGCTCGGGCAGGATTTCCTGCTGCAGAATGATGCGGCCACTACGGAAGTCGCAAGTCTTGGGTTTGGCCATGGTGTTTTCGCACACATAGGCCAGCCCCATTTCATACACGCCGCCCTGGCATTTCGGGCAGCTACCCAGCGGCGTCTGGCCCGTGAAGTCGACCGGCTCGCTATCCTCGGCATCATCGTTCTGGCCGAAGTCGAACTCCAGCTTGAAGTTGCTGATGTCTTCGTCGCGCACGATGCGCAGGATGGCCGCAAACGGACGGCCCATCTTGGAGCGGAAGCCCTGCAGCGGACCGATGGTACGGTCTTTCAGCAGCTGTTCCACTTCCGCGATTTCGAACTGGCGGCTGCCCGGCGTTTTGCTCATCGAGAAATCGCACTTGGTGCAGGCGAAGCGGCGATAGTTTTCCTTCACCACGCTGCCGCAATTCGGGCATGGCGTGTGCAGCGTATGGTAGTCGCCGGGGATGGTGTCGTTGTCGTACTCCTTGGCACGCTTGACGATGACTTGCGCCATCTGGGCGATTTCGCGCATGAATTCGTCACGCGAAATTTTGCCCTTCTCCATCTGCGACAGCTTGTATTCCCACTCGCCCGTCAGCTCCGGCGCCGTCAGTTCGTTCACTCCCAGACCGCGCAGCAGGGTCATCAGCTGGAACGCTTTGGCGGTTGGCATCAGCTCGCGCCCTTCGCGCAGCAGATAGCGTTCCGTCAGCAGGCCTTCGATGGTGGCCGCACGCGTGGCTGGCGTGCCCAGACCTTTACCGGCCATGGCGTCGCGCAGTTCGTCGTCTTCCACCAGCTTGCCCGCGCCTTCCATGGCCGACAGCAGCGTCGCTTCCGTGTAGCGTGCTGGCGGTTTGGTCACCAGACCGTTGGCATGAACCTGATCCGTCAGTACCGATTCGCCTTTGGCGACCGGCACCAGATTGCCTTTGGCTTCGCCGTCGGCAGCGCCGTCCTTGCTATCGGCTTCCTTGCCGTAGATGGCCAGCCAGCCCGGATTGGTCATCACCTTGCCTTCAGTCTTGAACTGATGGCCCGCCACCTCCGTGTAGCGCGTGGTGACCTGAAACTCGGCCGCAGGGAAGAACACGGCCATGAAGCGGCGCACCACGAGGTCGTACAGCTTCTGTTCCGGTTCGGACAGATTCTTCGGCGCGATGGTGGTCGGGATGATCGCAAAGTGATCGGAAATCTTGGTGTTATCGAAGATCCGCTTGTTCGGCTTGACCCAGCCCTTGTCCAGTATCTGCTTGGCGAACTGGTGGTAGTTAGGATTTTCCTTGACCACTTCCAGCGCCTGATTCACCGTCGGCATATAGTCTTCCGGCAAATGGCGCGAATCAGTACGCGGGTAGGTCAGCACTTTGTGCTTTTCATACAGGGCCTGTGCCAGACCCAGCGTGTTCTTGGCCGAGAAGCCGAAGCGCGAGTTGGCTTCGCGCTGCAAGCTGGTCAGATCGAACAGGGCCGGCGCCATCGAGGTGGTCGGCTTGGCTTCTTCCGTGACCTTGCCCTGCTTGCCGCGTACGGCCAGCGCAATGGTATCGGCGGCCGTCTTGCTCCACAGACGCTCGGCGCGTTTTTCCGGATCGTTCTCGTCCTTCTTGAATTTGGTGTCCAGCCAGCGGCCTTCGTACACGCCGGCAGCGCAGACGAACTCGGCGCGCACTTCCCAGAAGTCGCGCGGCACGAATTTCTTGATCTTCTCTTCCCGCTCGACCACGATGGACAGCGTCGGGGTCTGCACCCGGCCTACCGTGGTCAGGTAGAAACCGCCCTCTTTCGAGTTAAACGCCGTCATGGCTCGCGTGCCGTTAATGCCGATCAGCCAGTCCGCTTCCGAGCGGCAGCGTGCGGCATCGGCCAGCGGCATCATGTCTTCATCGCTGCGCAGATGGGCAAAGCCTTCGCGGATGGCGCCCGGCGTCATCGACTGCAGCCACAGCCGCTTGACCGGCTGCTTGGCCTTGGCGTTCTGCGCGATCAGGCGGAAAATCAGCTCCCCTTCGCGGCCCGCGTCACATGCGTTGATGAGGGTGGTGACATCTTTACGCTTGATCAGCTTGTTCAGTACCTTGAGCCGTGCTTCCGTCTTGGCGATAGGGTTGAGCGCGAAATACGGCGGAATCATGGGCAGGTGGGCAAAACTCCATTTGCCACGCTTCACATCATGTTCTTCCGGAACGGCAATTTCCAGCAGGTGACCGACGGCGGAGGACAGCACGAACTCGTCGGATTCAAAGTACTCATCGTGCTTGGTAAAGCCGCCCAGCGTCTTCGCGATGTCGTTCGCGACAGATGGCTTCTCGGCGATGATGAGGGTTTTTGTCATATTCTGTATCTCGTTTTTAACACTTTTGGGGTCGGTGCAGCATGCGCATCATACATGGCTCGCCGCGCAGTCTGCACGTTTGCGCGCCTGAAGGCAAGAACGACACGACGAAAATTGTCAAAGTGACTAGTCAAAGCGCCAATAATAAGCGCCTTGCAGGCAGCACTGCAAGCGGCTTGCGTACCGGTGTGGCGCGCAACATTTTCAAAACTGCAAGTTTAGTGCAGCAAGCGCGGGGCTTGATCTTCGTCTGAAGCGAACAGATCGTCGAACATCAGGGCATCTGGCTCTTTACCTTGACTCCAGAGCAACATCAGCACGATCACCTTGAGTTTGACCAGCGCAATCGGCGTCTCACCCAGCGACAACGCCCGTTCGATCACGATTTCACGCTGCAGCGGCGACAGTACTTTGGCCGATTCGAGGAACTGGATGAAGCCTATGGCCTGGCTGCCCAGCGCATCGTGCTCCTCGTCCACGTAGAAGCGGGTGCCGGTCGAGGCCGCCGTCAGCGACTGTTCCACCCCGGCCATGGCCGTGAGGTCGCCCAGCCACACCAGTGCTTCGGAAATTTCCACGTCATCAAAGCCTATGGCCGAAAGTTTCTTGGCCAGCGCCACCGGCTCCGGGCAGGCGTCCGGACGGTAGTAGGTTTCGTAGAGGTAGACAAGGATATCGAACATGGCTCTACTCTATCAGCTAAGGCTGCGCGCCGACAAGTCTCGCCCCGGCTTTGTCCTGCACAGCAGCGCGAAGGCAGCGTTGCCTGTCTGCCTGCTCGCCTGCTCGCCTGCTTGCCTGCCCGCACGCGCCGGAGCTACTGCCACACGCGCTGGAACTGCCCGCCCGGCAGGCGCTCGACCAGCCCGGCCAGCTCCAGCGCCAGCAGCTGCCCCTGCAGCTCGGCCACCGGCTGATTCAGCTGCTGGGACAGCCCGTCAGCCGTGGCGCACTGCTGGCCCAGCGCCTGCAGCAGCGTATCGACGAAAGCATCATCGGGCTGGGTATAGCCGGCACCGGCCCTTTCCAGCAACCCCAGATCGACCAGAATATCGTCAGCACTCTCGACCAGCTTGGCGCCATCGCGCCGGATCAGCTGATGACACCCCTTGGCCAGCGTGGCGTGGATGGAGCCGGGCATGGCATACAGCTCCTTGCCCTGATGCACGGCCAGCCGTGCCGTGATCAGCGAGCCGGACTTGGCCGCCGCTTCCACCACCAGCACGCCGGCCGCCAGCCCGCTGATCAGGCGGTTACGGCAAGGGAAGTTGTCACGCAAGGGCGGCGTACCCAGCGCGAACTCGCTGACCACACAGCCTTCGACCGCAATACGGCGTGCCAGCGCTGCATTTGCGGCCGGATAGATGCGGTCCGGCCCCGTGCCGATGAATGCCACCGTGCTGCCCTGCCCCGCCAGCCCGCCGGCATGGGCGGCGCCGTCGATGCCCTGCGCCAGCCCGGAAACGATGGTCAGGCCCGCGTCGGACAGCGCGTGCGCCATGCGCTGGGCCGTCAGCTTGCCCTGCTGACTGGCATTGCGTGAGCCGACGATGGCCAGCGCCGTGCACGCCAGCAGTTCGCGCCGGCCCTGCACATATAACAGCAGCGGCGGCGCGGGCAGGCGGGCCAGCAGCGGCGGATAGCCGGGCGCCCCGTACGCCAGCAGCGCGTGGCCGCCCTGCTCCTGCCAGCGTAAGGTCGCCTCGACCAGCGCGGCCAGTGCGGGTGCCGGCGGTGCCAGCACGGCGCTGGCCTGGGCCGGCCGCAGACAGCCCAGCAACGCAGCGTAATCAGTTTCGAACAGCGCTTGAAAACTGCCGTAGCGCTGCAGCAGGCGGTGCGCCGTCAGCAGGCCCACGCCGGCCACCTGCTGTAAACGCAGACAGCCGGCCAGCGCTTGTGCACTGACCGGCTGTAAAGCTTCAAACTGGATATCCGTGGCTGGCACGGCACACCTCACTCGGGTGATTTGGCGTAGTCGCCCACCTCCACCGGCGCCGACACCTGCATGATCAGGCCATACGACACATGCTTGAACACGCGGAAAATAAACAGGTTGCCCACTTTCTCGTCCGGCAACTTGACCTGCTGCGTACGCAAGCCCAGCCAGCTTTTCGGCGCCGTCTCGTCGTTCACAGTCCTGCCTGTATGGTAAAGCTGCAGCACGGCGCCGATATCGAGTCCGTCAAGCTGGCCGCGATTAATGCTGACCACCTGATTCTGTCCGGCATGGGAAACGCCGCCGTAAATGGCCAGCACCCGCGCAGCAACGGGCTGGGCCGGTGCATGGGGCACGAAGTTCTGCATGGGCATGGGTGGCAGCGGCCGCAGCTGGTCGCCCTTGCCCATTTCTTCCTTGGCGTTCTGCACGATGAAGGTATGCACATCGCTGCCGGGCGGCGCCTCCGCCTGCAGGCTCAGCGTGCCCAGATAGAAGGCTTCGTAGGCGATCACCTGCCCCGTCTGCGGATCTTTCAGCGGCTTGCCGGGACGGAAAGCCTGGAAGGTCGGGCCACCGTTCAGCGTGCCGCGCACATAGGCCTTGTCGTCCTTGCCAATGAACACATGGTTATCCGGCGTGGCGACGATGCGCGGTGCGCCCGTCAATTCGTCGTTTTCGATAATCAGCGGCTGGGTCAGGAAGGGTTCGATCACATGGGCGGGAATGCTGCTGATGGCATCCTGCCCCACACCCAGCACGCGCGCCTGCGGCTGCAGACGCTGGCTGACCACGCCGCTACCATCGTCCGTGCTGACGGCCAGCGGCTGGCCCAGCCGCAAGCGCCCGGCCGCACGGTCGAACCAGATGATCTGGCCCGGATAGATCCAGTGCGGGTTGGCGATTTCCTCGCGGTTCATGCCCCACACGGTAGGCCAGCACCACGGCTGGTCGAGGAAGCGGCCGGCGATATCCCACAGGGTATCGCCCTTGACGACTTTATGCTGGTCCGGCGCATCGGCACGGAAGCTGCAAGCAGCTGGCGCCGCGTGAGCGCTGGCCGCCAGCAGGGTGATGCTGCCCAGCGCCAGCGCGGCCGCCAGACCTGTCCACGCGCGTGTCCGTGCTAAGCGGGGGCCGACTGTGCTAAAATTTTTCATAGTTGGATCCAGTAAGTGTGCCCGCTAGCCATGCAGATCATGCCTCAGGCACACACCGCAAACAGTACCCTGCCGTTACACCATGCAGGTCGCTGAAGTTGCCAAATTGAATCAAATTCTGCCCACAAAACCCTGAACTAGCAAGCGAAACCACTGTGTCTCTGTGTTGCATTTCGGGTCAATAAACATAGTGCGATGTGCAGCCACTGCAGCCCGCGTTATCAAGGCAACCACATAGTTATCAACTACGACAGCCGTCGTATTACATCGAGAGTTCCGTACCCCTTATGGCTATCCTGAATATTCTGCGTTATCCCGATCCCCGCCTGCACAAGGTGGCCCAGCCTGTGACCGTGTTCGACGAGCGGCTGGAAAAACTCGTGGCCGACATGGCCGAAACCATGTACGACGCACCGGGCGTGGGTCTGGCTGCGTCGCAGGTGGACGTGCATGAACAGGTAGTGGTGATCGACACGACCGAAACCAAGGATGCACTGCAAGTATTCATCAATCCGGAAATCCTCTGGGCCAGCGAAGAACGCGAAGTGTATGACGAGGGCTGTCTGTCCGTGCCCGGCATTTACGACGGCGTGGAGCGCCCGGCCCGTGTCAAGGTGCGCGCGCTGGACGCCAAAGGCCAGGCCTTCGAACTGGAAGCCGATGGGCTGCTGGCCGTCTGCATCCAGCACGAAATGGATCACCTGAAAGGTAAGGTATTTGTCGAATACCTGTCGCCACTCAAGCGCAACCGCATCAAGACCAAGCTGCTGAAAGAAGAACGCGGCATGGAACGTGCGGCCCAGCTGCGCGCGCAAGGCCGCCGCTTCTAAGCGGCTGCCCGTCTTACGCTACCGATCAGGAATCCCGCATGAAAGTGATTTTCGCCGGCACGCCGGAATTTGCCGCCGTGGCCCTGCAAGCTCTGCACGAGGCCGGTTTTGAAATTCCGCTGGTGCTGACCCAGCCCGACCGCCCGGCCGGGCGCGGCATGCATCTGCAGCCGTCTGCCGTCAAGCAGTACGCCGTGGCACACGGCATGGAAGTGCTGCAGCCGCTGTCGCTGCGCATGGACAGCCCTGATCCGGTGCGCGCCGAACAGGCCAAAGCAGCGCACCAGCGCCTGCTGTCCACGCCCTACGATGTGATGGTGGTAGCGGCCTATGGCCTGATCCTGCCGTGCAGCACGCTGGACATCAAGCCCTGCCTGAACATCCACGGTTCGCTGCTGCCGCGCTGGCGCGGCGCTGCACCTATCCACCGCGCCATCGAAGCGGGAGACAAGGAAACCGGCATCACCATCATGCAGATGGAAGAAGGCCTCGATACGGGCCCCATGCTGCTGGTCGAAAGCCTGCCCATCACGGCGCAGGACAGCACCGGCACGCTGCATGACAAGCTGGCAGCCATGGGCGGCCAGCTGATAGTGCAAGCCTTGCGCCAGCTCCAGCATGGCCAGCTGGAAGCCGTGCCGCAGCCGGAAGCGGGCGTCAACTACGCCGCCAAGATCAGCAAGGAAGAAGCGGCGCTGGACTTCAGCCTGTCCGCCACCGAACTCGACCGCAAGATCCGCGCCTTCAATCCCTTCCCCGGCGCCCATGCCAGCGTCAATGGCGTGCACATCAAGCTGTGGGGTGCGGAAGCGCTGCCCGCCAGCAGCAAGGCCGAGCCGGGCCAGATCCTCGCGGCCGATGCCCAGCACGGCATCGTGGTGGCCTGCGGCACGGGTACGCTGCGCCTGACTTCGCTGCAGAAGCCGGGCGGCAAACGCTTGCCAGCCGCCGAGTTCATCAAGGGCTTCCCGCTGGAAGGCCTGAAGCTGGGCTGAACCACGACCCGGCGCAAAACCGGGGAGCACTCAGCGCGTCCTGAGAATTTATGTTAACGTCTTATGCTAGAGCCCGCTAATGAGCGGGTTCTGCTCTGACTGATAACATATACACAGGAACACCACCCATGACGCTGATTGACAAACTGAACTGGCGCTACGCCACCAAAAAATACGACGCTTCCAAAAAGGTCGCCGCCGACAAGGTCGAGCGCATCCTCGAAGCCATCCGTCTGGCCCCCACTTCGAGCGGCCTGCAGCCCTTTGAAGTACTGCTCGTGACCAATCCGGAAAAACGCGCCCAGATCCAGACCGTGGCCTGGAATCAGGCCCAGGTGACGGAAGCTTCCCACCTGCTGGTCTTTGCCGCATGGGATAACATCACCGAAGCGCGCATCGACATGATGTTCGATCTGACCAACGAGCAGCGCGGCTTCATCAACGAAGGCTGGGAAGCCTATCGCAAACAGCTGAAAGGCATCGTTGCCGCCCGTGGCGACAAGGCCAACTTCGACGCCGCCGCCCGTCAGGCCTACATCGCGCTGGGCGTCGCGCTGGTAGCGGCTGCCGAAGAGCAGGTCGATGCCACGCCGATGGAAGGTTTCGACCCGGCTGCCGTCGACGAAATTCTGGGCCTGAAAGAGCGCGGCCTGCGCTCGGTAGTGATCCTGCCGCTGGGCTACCGCGCCGACGACGGCGACTGGCTGGTCAATCTGAAAAAAGTCCGCCGCTCGCGCGAACATCTGGTATCCGAAATCGCCTGATGGCAGGGGCATGCCGGCCAGGCTGCCGGTGCGCCCCTCCCGCCGCATTCGGCCCTAGTCGGCCAGCGGTATCACGCGGTCGTCCGGTCCCGCCACACAACCGGCGGCGACGGGCGACCAGCCACGATGCACCACGATCTGGTGTTCATCGTGGCACAGCTCCACCCGGCTACTGCCCGGAAAACGCTGCTGCACAAACTGTTCTACCGTCGCCGGCAGGCTGACCTGCAAACGCATGGCATCGCGCGCCGCATCCGGATGATCATCCAGATGCACAAGTGGCACGAACCAGGAAGCCAGCATCAGCCAGCGCGAGCCCACTTCTACCGGCTGCGGCGCATAGGCCGCCTGCGCCAGCCATGCCTGCGCGCGCGCCCGCAAGTCCTCGCCTTCAGCCAGCCCGCCCCAGCCTGCGGCCAGCATTTCCATCACCCACTGATTGCAGTTCTGATAGCGCAGGCTGTAGATATAGGCATTGGCGCTATAGCGTGCGGCCAGCAATTGCTGCACGCGCGTGCCATCCAGCAGCGCCGTGCGCAGCGTGGCGCTGGCCTCGGCCGGCAGCCGCACCAGCGACACATAACCAAGCGCAGCATCGTCCGTGCCCAGCACGAAGCCGGCCAGTCCCTGATCGAAGATGCGCGGACGGCCTTCATCGCAGGCGTAATACAGCTGGCGTGCCGACCACACGCCCTGCTCCGAGCGCCAGCCCAGCGCCGCATGGGAATAGCGGATCGCGAAGCGCGACAGGTCCAGCCCCGAGCGGCTGAGCAATACGATGCCATCCTCGAGCGCCAGCTCTTCGCGCAACACGGCGGCAAAGCGCAGCAGGCGGTCCTGCTGGGCCGCCGTCAGGGCTAGCGTGCGGTCGCAAAAGCGGCCCGAGCCGGAACCTGAACCAGAGCCGGCGCCTAAGCTGGGGCCTGAGCTGGGGCCTGAGCTGGGGCCTGAGCTGGGGCCTGAGCTGGGGCCTGAGCTGGAGCTGGAACCGGAGCCGGAGCCGGTGCGGGCAGCGGCCGCAGGGGGCAGCCCTGCTACAGCGGCCTGTTCCGGCATTGCCGCCGCTGCGGCTTGCGGCGCTGGGGCCATGCTGTGCGCGGGCGGCGCTACTGCCAGCGCCAGCAGCAGCGCCGCTGCACGCCAGTACATCAGAGCGTCACTGGGCGGCTAGCCAGTTCGCCATACCACGCATCGGCCAGCACCAGATAGAAGGGCTGGTGCGTATCGGCGCGGCCGAACTCGATGCCGTACACGCGGTTCTGCGCATACATGCTATCGCCCTGCCCCAGCTGCTGGGCAGCAAAGGTAGGCTGCGGCAGATCCAGCACCACCTGCTGCTGCGCCTGTTCGCCCTGCAGCGTCAGACGGGTGCGACCCGCCTGACCGGGCGTGGCGGCGATATCGATGATGCGGTAATGGCCATCGGCCACCTTGCGCTGGTTGCCGCCCGAACTATTGCTGGAACTGCTGAGGGAATCGGACACGCTGCCGCTGGACGCGGAGCTGGCACTGGAAGCCGACGAAGCCAGACTATCGGCACTGACTTGAAAAGAACAGCACATAATTGCTACCGACAGAACCAGACCACGACCATTATTAAAGAGATACATACTTTGACCCTGAGGAAGAAATTACACAAAGTATATCGGCTAGCTCCACCAGTCGCTGCAAAGGAAGGAAACATATCTGTTAAACCCAGCCAAGGCAAAGCATATTGTTGCTGTTATGCCGGTATTTTCTGAAGCAAATTTTGCGATGCCGTATAATCTTAGACCGCCGTCAACTTCTGGACCCTGCCCGTCCACGATCTCAGAAAGTAACAAATGAATAACAACGTGTCCCGCCCCGTCATGTCCAAGACCGATGCCCAGCTGCGCGCAATTCTGGCGCGCCGCATCATGATCCTCGACGGTGCGATGGGCACGATCATCCAGCAGTACAAGCTCGATGAAGTGGCTTACCGTGGCGGCCCGCAGGGCGCGTTTATCGACTTCGCCGCCCCGGCCGATTCCGGCGCACGCGAACTGTTCGTCAAAGGCAATAACGAACTGCTGACGCTGACCCAGCCGCAGGTGATACAGGAAATCCACGAGCGCTATCTGGCCGCCGGTGCCGACATCATCGAAACCAATACCTTCGGCGCCACCACCATCGCCCAGGACGACTACCACATGGGCCATCTGGCCTATGAAATGAACGTGCAAGCGGCCAAGCTGGCGCGCGCCGCCTGCGACAAGTACAGCAGCGCCGACAAACCGCGCTTCGTCGCCGGCGCACTGGGCCCGACCCCGAAGACAGCTTCGATTTCGCCTGACGTCAACGATCCGGCCGCGCGCAACATCACCTTCGACCAGCTGGTCGCGGCCTACCACCAGCAGGTAGAAGGTCTGGTAGCGGGTGGCGTCGATCTGCTGCTGGTGGAAACCATCTTCGATACGCTCAACTGCAAGGCCGCGCTGTTCGCCATCGACCAGTACTACGAGCAGCACCCTGAGCAGCCGCGCCTGCCGCTGATGATCTCCGGCACCGTCACCGATGCCTCGGGCCGCATCCTGTCCGGCCAGACCGTGCCCGCTTTCTGGAACTCGGTACGCCACGCCAAGCCGCTGACCATAGGCCTGAACTGCGCGCTCGGTGCCGCCCTGATGCGCCCGTATGCGGAAGAACTGTCGCAGATCGCCGACACCTTCGTCTGCATCTACCCGAACGCCGGCCTGCCCAACCCCATGAGCGATACCGGCTTCGACGAACTGCCGGCCGATACTTCGGCCCTGCTGCGCGAATTTGCCGAAGCAGGCTTCATCAATATCGCCGGCGGCTGCTGCGGCACCACGCCGGACCACATCCGCGCCATCGGCGAGATCCTCGCAACCACGACGCCGCGCCAGGTGCCGCAGGTGCCGGTGGCCCAGCGCCTGTCCGGACTGGAGCCGTTCACCATCGACGAGTCCTCGCTGTTCGTCAACGTGGGCGAGCGTACCAACGTCACGGGCTCGAAAGCCTTTGCCCGCATGATCCTCAACGAGCAGTACGACGAGGCGCTCAGCGTGGCACGCCAGCAGGTGGAAAACGGCGCCCAGATCATCGACATCAACATGGACGAGGCGATGCTCGATTCGCAGGCCGCCATGACGCGCTTCCTGAATCTGATCGCGTCGGAACCGGACATCTCGCGCGTGCCTATCATGATCGATTCGTCCAAATGGTCAGTGATCGAAGCAGGCCTGAAATGCGTGCAGGGTAAATCGGTAGTCAACTCGATTTCGATGAAGGAAGGCGAGGAAGAATTCATCCGTCAGGCCAAGCTGTGCCTGAGCTACGGCGCCGCCGTGATCGTCATGGCCTTCGATGAAAAAGGCCAGGCTGACACTTTCGAACGCAAGATCGAGATCTGCGCCCGTGCCTACAAGCTGCTGACGGAAACCGTGGGCTTCCCGCCGGAAGACATCATCTTCGACCCGAACATTTTCGCGATCGCCACCGGCATCGAAGAGCACAACAACTACGCGGTGGACTTCATCAACGCCACCCGCTGGATACGCGAGAATCTGCCGCACGCCAAAGTCTCGGGCGGCGTGTCCAACGTGTCGTTCTCGTTCCGCGGCAATGATCCGGCGCGCGAAGCCATCCACACCGTATTCCTGTACCACGCCATCAAGGCCGGTATGACCATGGGCATTGTCAACGCCGGCATGGTGGGCGTATACGACGAACTGCCGGCCGAACTGCGCGAACGGGTGGAAGACGTGGTGCTGAACCGGCGCGAAGACGCCACCGAACGCATGATCGAATTCGCCGGCACGCTCAAAGCCGGCGCCGGCAAGCAGGATGCACAGAATCTGGAATGGCGTAATCTGCCGGTAGAAAAACGTCTGGCGCACGCGCTGGTGCACGGCATTACCCAGTACATCAACGACGACACGGAAGCCATGCGCCAGCAGGTGATGGCGGCCAATGGCCGGCCTATCCACGTGATCGAAGGCCCGCTGATGGATGGTATGAACATCGTCGGCGACCTGTTCGGTCAGGGCAAGATGTTCCTGCCGCAGGTGGTCAAATCGGCCCGTGTGATGAAGCAGGCCGTGGCCCATCTGGTGCCGTTCATCGAAGAAGAAAAACTGGCGGAAGAAAAACGCACCGGCATCGTCGCCAAACCCAAGGGCAAGATCGTCATCGCCACCGTCAAGGGCGACGTGCACGACATCGGCAAGAACATCGTCTCGGTGGTCCTGCAATGTAATAACTTCGAAGTGGTCAACATGGGCGTGATGGTGCCGTGCTCGGAAATTCTGGCCCGTGCCAAACTGGAGAACGCCGACATCATCGGCCTGTCCGGTCTGATCACGCCGTCGCTGGAAGAGATGGCCCACGTGGCCAAGGAAATGCAGCGCGACGAACACTTCCGCATGCTGAAAATTCCGCTGCTGATCGGCGGCGCCACCACCAGCCGCGCTCACACGGCCGTGAAGATCGCCCATAACTACGAAGGCCCGGTGGTGTATGTGCCGGATGCGTCGCGTTCCGTCTCGGTAGCACAGTCGCTGCTGACGCCGGAAAGCCGCCAGCAGTACATCGACGACATCGCCGAAGACTACGAGCGTATCCGCGTCCAGCACGCCGGCAAGAAAGCCCTGCCTATGCTGACGCTGGAACAGGCACGCGCCAACAAGATGGTGCTGTCGTTCGACGGTGCGCAGGCGCCCGTCAAGCCGAAGTTCATCGGCCGGCGCGAATTCAAGAATGTCGATCTGGCCACCATCGCCCAGTACATCGACTGGGGTCCGTTCTTCCAGACCTGGGATCTGGCCGGCCCCTTCCCTGCCATCCTCACGGATGAAGTGGTAGGCGAAGCGGCCACCAAGGTGTATGCCGAAGGCCAGGCCCTGCTGAAGAAACTGATCGATGGCCGCTGGCTCACCGCCAACGGTGTGATCGCCCTGCTGCCGGCCAATAGCGTCAACCATGACGATATCGAAATCTATACGGACGACAGCCGCAGCACGGTGGACTTCACCTACTACGGCCTGCGCCAGCAGGGCGTCAAGCCGGTGGTGGATGGCGTGCAGCGGCCTAACCAGTGTCTGGCCGACTTCATCGCCAGCAAGGAGTCGGGCGTGAAGGATTACATTGGCATGTTCGCCGTCACGGCCGGTCTGGGCATAGAGAAGCACGAGCAGCGTTTCGAAGCAGCGCATGACGATTACTCGTCCATCATGCTGAAATCGCTGGCCGACCGTCTGGCCGAAGCGTTTGCCGAATATCTGCACCAGCGCGTGCGTACCGACCTGTGGGGCTATGCCGCCGACGAAGCGCTGGACAACAACGCCCTGATCGCCGAACAGTACCGCGGCATCCGTCCGGCGCCCGGCTATCCGGCCTGCCCCGAGCACACCGTCAAGCGCGATATGTTCAAGACCATGCAGCCGGAATCGCTCGGCATCACGCTGACGGAATCGTTCGCCATGCACCCCGGCGCGGCCGTATCCGGCTTCTACTTCGCCCATCCCGAGTCGAAGTATTTCGTGGTCGGCAAAATCGGCCAGGACCAGCTGGACGATATGGCAGCGCGCCGTCAGGTCGACAAGGCACAGCTGGAAAGCTGGCTGGCCCCGAACCTGTCCTGAGGGCGGGGCGGCGGCCGCTTAAACAGCCACCTAAGCAGCCACCCAAGCAGCCACCTAAACAGCCACTTAGACGGCCGCCATCAGCAAGCTAGCGGGCGTCTGGGTGGCCGGCGGGTGGGCCAGCAGCGAAGAATCAGGCGCCAGATGGGCCTGAAACAGTTTGAGCGCTTCCGACGTCAGCGTAACGAAGGCGCTCTGGTGTTCCTGCAGCTGGCGCATCATCCACTGCCAGCCCTCGTCCGTCTCCTGCAGCCACACCATGCCATCGGGGAAAGCGCGCGGTATCGCATGCAGCGGTGCGCGCACCACGATGCTGCTCTGCTGACCCCACAAGAAATCCGGCGGCAAGGCCCGCTGCCAGCGGAAGCCATTCTGCTCGGCGTAGGTGTGGTTATGGCGGAAAGTCAGATCGACCACTTCGCGCTCGCTCACCAGATCATCGGCCGATTCTATCCAGCAGTGATAGGACCCGCCGGCCGGATTGGCAAAGGCAGCGTTGTCGAGCATGGTCATCAGCTGGCCGCCGCCGCAATCGACCGCTGCCAGCCCCGCCACGGGGCGGTACACGCGGTCGAGCACGATGCTGATCAGGTTGGAGCCGACAATGGCATAGACATGACACAGCGAGCTGTATTGTCTGGGGTAGTACTGGCGTATGACCTGATTGACACAATGGGCGATCAGGGTCCGGATGGGTAAAGCCATCGTTAACTCACGTAACAGAATGTTTCATTAAGTATCGGGTTGATTCAGAGAAACTTTAGCCCGACAGCTCAACTTCCCTCCTGTTACGGGTGGCCAGACGGCAGCTCTATTGCTGCGCTTCGCGGCGGAACTTCCCGATTGCCAGCACGGCAAACACCAGCGCAAAGCCCAGCAGCACGGCCACCGGCGGCAGCACGGCATCCAGCCCCAGGCCGCGCCAGGTGACGGCATCGAAGCCATCCACTGCCCAGCGGGTCGGGATGGCCAGCGTGACCTGCTGCATCCACTCGGGGAAGATGAAAGATGGCACCCAGGCGCCGCCCAGCATCACCATGATCATGGTGGCGAACACGGCCATGCCGCGCGCCGCTTCCGGGGTTTTGCCGAAGGCCGCAATCAGCAGGCCGAAGGCAGCCGTCATCAGCGCGAAACTGATGGCCAGGATCAGGAAACCGGCCAGCGTACTGATAGTGACCTTGAAGATCAGCATGGCGCAGGCGAACAGTGCGCACATCAGGCCCAGCGCTATCAGCGCGCCGGACAGGCCACGTCCCAGCAGCACGGTGGTCAGCGTCACGGGCGCCGCCATCAGGCGGTTCCAGATGCCGGAGCGGCGTGCCAGCAGGATGCTGATGCCCATATCGATGCCCATGAACAGGATGAACTGCACACCCATGCCGGCAAACGAGTGGGCATAGCCGTTGTAGCGTGGGCCGCTGCTCAGCGCTTCATCCCTGGTGCTGAACGGCACGCTCATGCCGGCCGGTTTTTTGTCGGCCTGCGCGTCCGCCTTGCCTTCCGCCTGCTGCTTCTGCGCAGTGGCGGCACGCTGGTCCTGATATTTTTTCAGGCTGCCGAGGAAGTCGCTCAGCTGGGCCTTGTCGTCGGCCGCCAGATCGCTGCTGGCCACCTGCGCCAGCTGTTTGCTGGTGACGCTGCTATCCTTGAAGCTGAACGCTGCGGCGCTGCTGGCCTGCATCACCTGCTGGGTCAGCAAACCTTTCACCATGGCCAGCATGGTCGATTGCGAAGGGTCGTAATACACCGTCAGGCTGGGCTTGTCGATGCCGCTGAACAGGGCATCGGCTGCACTCTGGCCAAAGCCGGCCGGGATCACCACCGCCACCGGCAGCTTGCCTTTGCGCACCTGCGCCTGCGCCGCCGCTTCATCGAGCAGGCTGACCTTGAGCGCGCTATCGGCCTGCAGGCCGGCCGCGATCTGCTTGCCCACTTCCGACTGGTCGAGCACTACCAGCCCCACTTCCACCTTGCTGGTACTGGCTTCCGGCCCGCCGCCAAACAGCGAGCCGAAGAAGGCGGCCAGTACCACCGGCATCAGCAGATGCATCATCAGGGCGCGCTTATCGCGCAGATACAGTTGCAAGTCCTTGCGGATCAAAGCTATCAGAGCAGTCATGGTGATCAGTCGCGCAGCGAACGGCCAGTGAGGTTGAGGAAGATGTTTTCCAGCGAAGTTTTCGCCGTGGCGAAATGCAGCAAAGTCAGGCCCTGCCCGGCCAGCCAGACCAGCACAGGGGCCGCCTGCGCCGCATCGGCCAGCGCGATGCTCAGTTGCTGGCCGCTGGCCTGCACGCTGCGCACGCCGTCCAGGGCGGACAGCGCTGCCACCAGTTCGGCACCGGCCGCAGTGGCCAGTTCCACCTGTAGCGCCGCCTGTGCCGGCAAGCGCTGGTACAGGGCGGCCGGCGTTTCATCGGCCAGCACCTTGCCGTGGTCGATGATGACCAGATGGTCGGCCAGCCGTTCCACTTCTTCCATGTAGTGGCTGGTATAGATCAGCGCGCAGCCTTGCGCCTGCAGGGCTTCCAGCGTATCGAAGATGGCATTGCGGCTTTGCGGATCGACCCCCACGGTGGGTTCGTCGAGGATCAGCAACTGTGGCTCATGCAGCAGGGCGGCCGCAATATTCAGGCGCCGTTTCATGCCGCCCGAAAAAGTCGAAGGATTATCGCCGGCACGGTCGCTCAGGTTGACCAGCGCCAGTACCTGTTCGCAGCGCTGCTTCAGCTGCGCGCCCTTGAGGCCGTACAGGGCGCCGAACAGCTTGAGGTTTTCCAGCGAGGACAGATCGTCGTACAGGGCCAGATCCTGCGGCACATAGCCGATCAGCCGTTTGGCCGCGCTGGCGCCCTGCGTCACGGGCGCGCCGTTGAGCAGGACGCTACCGCTATCGCTGCGCAGCAGGCCGCAGATCATGCTGACCGTGGTCGACTTGCCGGCACCGTTGGGGCCGATCAGGCCCACTGTCTGGCCCTGCTGTACCTGAAAGCTCACACCATCCACGGCCTTGCGGGCACCGTAGGATTTGCTGAGCTGATTGACGCTGAGTAGAACCGCTGCCATAAGCCATCCCGTCGCTTGTATTTTCGATAAGCGGCCAGCATAGCGACAGCATGCTTATTAGGCAAGATGGCCGAGAGGAAATACAAAAATATGAACTTTTTGCGCAACAAGGAGCCTAAACGGGAATGTCGCCAACCGGCGGCGCAAACAAGGAGGTGTATATGGCAACTCATCCGGAAAACCATCCATCCCTCAAGCGCTGGCAGGATCAGCTGATCCTGCTGCTGGGCTTGTGGTTCTTTGTGTCACCGTGGGTATTTTCCTATCCCATCCCGTCGATACAGGCGGGGACTGCCATGATATCGGGCGCCGTGATGGCGATCCTGGCCGCGTTTGACCTGTACAAAACCTATTTCTGGGCAGTGTTGCTCAACCTGCTAGTGGGATTGTGGGTAGCACTGTCGCCGTGGCTGATGAAAATTGCCGACAACCGCGAGCTGATGTGGAATTCGCTGCTGGTCGGCATAGCCGTGGTGGTACTGGCCCTGTGGGAAATGCGCACCGATCCGGAACTGCACAAGCACTGGCCCGGCGCAGGGCACGCAACCTGAAGGGTTCAGCGCCGCATCAGAGGGCGTAGCGCACCACGTTGTCGCTCCACTCGAAGGCGGCCATTTCCAGCTCCAGCAGATCGTCCGTCGAGACGGCCAGTTCGCGCAGCGTGGGCAGAATCAGGTGGTCCAGGTCTTCGATGCGTTCTATGCATTCGGCCAGTTTGAGCAGGTCGCCGAAGAAGCCTTCGCGCTCCAGTAGCGCGCGGGTGACTTCGGCGCTGACGGGTATCTGCGCCAGGATGTCAGCCATGGGCAGGCCGAACAGCGTATCCATCAGCGACATGATGCCGACGGTGAAAGCAATTTCCGAGGACTGGCGATGGGCGGGCCGCAGCTTGCCGGCCAGCAGTTCCAGCAAGCGGCCACGGGTAGTGGCCAGCATTAGCAGCGGGGTCATGCTATGGCCCCGTTTGCTGGGTTCGGCATACAGCATGATCTGCAGCCAGCGCTGCAGCTGGCGCCGGCCCAGGATCATCACGGCCTGACTGAGCGAATCGACGCGGTGGCGCAAGCCCACGGCCGGCGTATTCACCAGCCGCAGCAGATTCAGCGCCAGCGACACATCACGCTTGATGGCGCGCTCGACTTCCATATTGTCGGCTTCGGAAGTGACCAGCGTCATCAGCTCCATCACGGCCAGCTGCGACGGCGACAGCTTCTTGCCGCTCATGATGACGGGCTTGGCAAAGTAATAGCCCTGGAAATAATCGAAGCCCAGATCCAGGCAGTTCTTGAATTCTTCGCGGCTTTCCACTTTCTCCGCGATCAGGGTCTTGCGGCTTTCGCGGAAACGCGGCGCCAGCTTCATCAGGCTGGACAGATCCACCTTCTGCACATCGAGCTTGACGTAGTCCACCAGCGGCAGCAGACGGTGCAGGCCGGGGGCCGTACCCTGCACGTCGTCAAGCGCAAAGCGGAACCCCTGGGCATGCAGTTCGGCCATGCGGCTGATCAGCGCCGGCGTGACAGGCGTCTGTTCGCTCACTTCCAGTACCAGCCGTTCGCGCGGCAGGAAGGAGAAAATATCCGTCATGAGGACGTCGGCATCGACATTGACGAAGCCCAGCGCATCGCCCACCGTGCGCTCCATGCCCAGCTGGGAAGCGTGGGCGATGACGGCGGCCGTAGCCGTCAGCTCGTTGCTGATGCGGGCCGGACCGACCGGCGCATTACGGAATAACAATTCGTAGGCAAACAGCGACTGGTTACGGTCCAGTATAGGCTGCCGTCCCAGATAGAACTCGCGCACGCGTAGATGGTCGGCTTCGGGGCCACGGGGAGATAGTTCGATCATTGCGTTTGCCAGTACAAAAAGCGGCGACAATGCGCCATGCTATTATTTTGACATCAAACCGCAACCATGTCTTGAAATATTTGCATCACAGTTGCGCTTCCGGCATGCCGTCCACGAACACTTTCAACTCACCGGGCTGAAACGCCGTCCATTGTTCATTGCTCGTCAGAGGTTGCGTCACGATGATGGCCACCCTGTCATCGGGGGTGGTCACCTGCGAGAAATCCACCTGCACATCTTCATCCGACAAGTGCGCCGTGTCAAACGGAAACTGACGGACCAGATACACCAGATGGGTGGAACAGTGGGCAAACAGCTCGGCGCCCGAGGACAGCAGCATATTGAAGGTGCCGTACGCCGCGATTTCCTGCGTCAGCTCGGCCAGCGCCGCGCGCAGTGCCGCCCGGGCCGGACGCTCCGTGCCAAAGCGGTTGCGCAGTTGCTGCATGATGTAGCAGAACGCCAGCTCGCTATCGGTACTGCCGACGGGACGGTAAGGCCCGTCCAGCACGGGCGCAAAAGCTTTCAGGTCGCCATTGTGGGCAAACACCCAGTACTGACCCCACAGTTCGCGCACAAAGGGATGGCAGTTCTCCAGCGCCACCTGGCCTTGCGTGGCCTTGCGGATGTGGGCAATCACATTTTTGGACTTGATGGGATAACGCTTGATCAGCTCGGCGATAGGCGAATTCACGGCCGCCTGGTGATCGACGAAATGACGCACGCCGGCGCCTTCGAAAAAGGCGATGCCCCAGCCATCGTGGTGGGTATCGGTCTGGCCGCCACGCATGGCAAAGCCGGTAAAGCTGAACACAATGTCGGTCGGCACATTGCAGTTCATCGCGAGTAATTGGCACATCACCCGATTATACCCACTGGCAGTACGGGCAAAACAGCGAATTTACGGACGCAATAAAAAACCGGTGCGGGCGCAGAGCGCGCCGGCACCGGTGCCTGGCCATGCCGCGGCTTTCAGTGCAACGTAGCGGGATAGCTCATGACTTCGTTATAGCTGCCGAGGAATTCGTCGATCTCGGCCATCGTCGGTTCGCTCGCGATCAGTTCGCTGACCTCGCGGCGGAAATTCTGCGCCAGTATGCCGTTGATGAAAATTTCGCGCTTGCCCCCCTTGTCGACAATTTCATAGCCGCCGAAGCGCAAAGCTTCATGGCTGCGGTCGACGCCAAACTCGAGGACGCTGAACTGTTCGCTGTTGTAGATGAGGTTCATGCTGCTTCCTTTCACTAGGGACGTAACACTGGTCGGTTGCGTCTTCCCCACCGAAATGGGGCTGGAGACGCCCAATTACAAGTCCGGCGGTCCGGCGGTCCGGCGGTCCGGCGGCCGGCGATCCGGCGATCCGGCGGCCGGCGCTCCGGCGGCTGGCCGATCGGCAGCAGGGTTCAGGCAGCCAGATCAGCTTGCAGGTCCAGCAAGGCGGCATATGGGGCCGCCTGTAAAAAGTCACGGAACAGCTCGAGGTGCTCGGCACTGGCCAGCCCGATATACAGCTGTTCGGGCGGATGGCGCAGAACACGGTTCAATGTTACCCGCAAAACCAGATTGCCGCTGCAATGCAGGCAACCGGGGGCAATACGCAACACTTGCACACTAGGAGAGGTATCGGCCAGATCGGCCAGCGGCGATAGCCCGCTGGGCATGCCTTCGAGAATAATGACACTGGAAACTGCCGCGCCAGCGGGGGATGCAGCGGCGAGGCGGGCGGCGATGGCCGTTTCGCGCCCCGCGCCGGTAGCGAGCCAGGTGGGTACCGGCGCGCGTGCTGCAGCGCCGGACACCGGCTTACACGCCTTTCTTGGCCAGCTTGCCGGGCTCCACGCCCAGCTGCTTGAGCTTGCGGTACAAGTGGGTACGTTCCAGCCCCGTCTTTTCCGCCACCCGGGTCATGCTGCCCCCTTCGCGGCCCAGATGGTGCTCGAAATACATGCGCTCGAAAGCGTCGCGGGCTTCGCGCAGCGGCAGATCGAACGACAGATTGAACATGTGGTTGTCGGCACCGGCGATGGTAGCACCGCCGCGCACGGCAATCGCCGCCGCCGGACTGGCCTGGCCGAAGCCGCTACCGCTGCTCTCTTCCACCGGACTGGCCACTACCGGGCGGGTGGCCAGCGCTGGCGCGCGCACGGTTTCCTGTGCACGGGTCAGGCCCTGCTGCACAGCCTTCAGAAGTTTCTGCAAAGCAATTGGTTTCTCGAGGAAGTTGAGTGCGCCGATGCGCGTCGCTTCCACGGCCGTATCGATGGTGGCATGGCCCGACATCATGATCACCGGCATGGTCAGCAGACCATCGCGCTGCCATTCCTTGAGCAGCGTGACGCCGTCCGTATCCGGCATCCAGATATCGAGCAGCACCAGATCCGGTGCCCCGGCGGCACGGGCTTCGCGCGCCTGCTGGGCGTTCTCCGCCAGTGTAATTGCATGTCCTTCGTCGCTCAGTATCTCCGAGAGCAACTCGCGGATACCCATTTCATCGTCCACTACCAGAATATTTGCCATCTTCCCTTGCCTTCCTCATTTCGCCAGCTTGTAGCCGGCAATGATTTTTCTAATCCGTGCAACTCAGGTACTACCTTAGATACTTACTGCGCTACTAACTTAGGTATTGTGCGTCGTCGGCGCTAACTTTAACAGCAAAATCACTACCGACGCACCACTTCTATCGACATGGTTCTGAATATCGATCCGTCCACCATGTTCTTCGATGATCTTTTTCACCATCGCCAGCCCCAGGCCCGTGCCTTTGGCCTTGGAGGTGACATAGGGCTCGAAGGCCCGGGCCAGGATCTTCGGCGCAAAACCGGGCCCATTATCGCTGATTGCCAGCCGTACGGCCGTACGGGTGCTGCCATCCGCGCCCTGATAATGAATCGCTTCGCTGATCACGTCAATGTGGGCCGGCGGCGCGCCCTCGGGGCGTTCGGCCATGGCGTCCTGAGAATTCTGCAGCAGGTTGTGGATCACTTGACGTAGTTGCGTAGCATCGCCCATCACCCGCGGCAGGCCCGGCGCCAGCTGCGGGTAGATGATGTCGTCATCCTCGCCCGCCAGATACAGGTGCAATATCTCTTCGATCAGGGCATTCAGGTCCAGCGGTTCCAGCTGGGCGGGCGGGGTTTTGGCGTAATCGCGGAAATCATCCACCATACGCTTCATGGCCGCCACCTGATTGACGATGGTGGCCGTGCCCTTGTTGAGCAGTTCATTATCGGCCGGCGCCAGCTTGCCATCGAGCTTCATCTGCATGCGCTCGGCCGACAGCTGGATAGGCGTCAGCGGATTCTTGATCTCGTGCGCAAGACGGCGCGCCACTTCGCCCCAGGCGATCGAGCGCTGCGCCGAAATCACATCGGAAATATCGTCGAACACTACCAGATAGCCGCTCTCGCCTCCTTCGATGGGCAGACGCGAGCCCCGTGCCAGCAGGGTCTGGTCGTTATCATCCAGGCTGGCCGTGCGGCGCGGCACTTCGATCTGGCGCTGCCAGTGCAGGCGCTGCAGCGTGCGGTCCGAGGCCGACTGGGCGCTCTGGGCAGCAAATGCGGCCACGATGGCGCCGCCGAATTCCTGCAGGCCGTCGATCTGGTCCAGCTTCTGGCCCAGCATGGCCGAGCCGGACTGCTGCAGGATGCGCTCCACCGAGTCATTGCAGCTAACCAGATGGAATTCGGGATCGAGCACCATCACCCCGGCCGACATATTGGCGAGCACGGATTCCAGGTGGGCCTTGGCGTTCTGCAGCGCGGTGCGGTTCAGTTCCACCGCCGTGCGGGCATCGAACAGCTGGCGCGTCATGATGTTGAACGACTGGGTCAGCGTGCCGAGTTCGTCGGAGGTGGTCATGATGGGGCGCGGCGACAGGTCGCCTTCGGCCACGGCGCGCGTACCTTCGGCCAGCAGCAGCAGGGGCTGGGCCAGATCGCTGGCGATCAGGAAGGCGCTGGCAATGGCGCCGAACACGGCCAGCAGCAGGGTCAGCGTCAGGGTGACGATGTACATCTTGCGCAGCCCCACGCGCGCCACGAAACGTTCCTTGTAGTCGGAATAGGCACTGCGTATGGTTTCGCCGTCGGCCGCCAGCTGCTCGGGTGCCAGCTGGATCAGCTGCAGATAGCGCGGTGCCAGATGCACGCCGTTCGGCTGCGGCCGCTCGGGGATGGGCAGCACCACGCGCAGACGCAGCTGGTGCACCACATCGCGCGAAGCACCGGGCGCGTTGATCAGATTGCTGCGCAGCTCGTTGCCGCCTTCGGGCGCACCATACAGGCCGTCGCTTTTGGCCTTGGCCATCATTTCGCTGGTCGGCAGGTCGGCGCTCAGGTTGCCGCCCCGGTTGGCGCGGGCGCTGATGATCAGCCCCCCTTCCGCATCGACGATGATGGCGTTCTGCATGCCGTACTGCTGCTTGACCAGATAGGCCAGCGTGGCCCGCTCCGTGCCGAATGGCTGTTCCGACAACTGGTCGGCGGTACGGCGCGCCGTGCCCTGCAGCTCGTTGAGGGCGGTATCCAGCCCCGCACGCCCCAGGTTGATGCCGGACTGCAGGGCTTCTTCCACCGGCACGTTGAACCAGGAATCGATGGAATGCGAAACGAACTGGATGGAAACGAAGAAGATGACCAGCCCCGGCAGCACGCCTACGGCCGCGAACAGCAGCACCAGCCGCGTCATCAGGCGCGAGCCGAAAGCCCCCGTGCGAAAGCGTACGTACAGACGGAACAGCGAGACCGCCACCAGCAGCAGCAAGGCGCAGGCTACGGCCGCGTTCAGGCCCAGCAGCCAGCCATAGTAGCGGTCGAAAAAGCCGGAATTATCGGATGCGGAAGCCAGCAGGAATAGCAGTATGCTGACAACCACGCCGCCAACGACGGATGCATACCGTAATGCTGTATTCACTTACTCCGCCTTGTACTGGAAGATTTTCTTGTCCGAGGTCAAACGCCATTCGCTGTTATTCAGCGCGCTGACCTTAAGAGGCTTGGAGATGTAGTTGGTGTCCAGTCCCATGCTCAGCTTGACGTTATAGTTCTCGCCCACTTTGAGGGCCGAACGGGGCGCCACCACCCAGCGGTTGGGATTGCGGATCGACAGCAGCGCATCTTCCAGCGAGGACGAATAATTCTGCTTCAGGCTGCCATTCACGTTGACGCTGTATTTGCGGGTCAGCACGTTATAGCCGAGCACAATGGTCTGGCGCGCAACAATCGCCTTTTCGTCGAACCAGTACCAGCGCGGACGGGTGAATTCCACTTCCGTGGTGAAGTACAGCGACACGCCATGTTGCAGCGTGTCTTCCATGTCGCTGCTCAGTTCGAAACCATAGCGGGCATTCAGACGATAGCCTTCTTCGCTCGCCTCGATGCTGGCACGGCGGATTTCCACGCCATCGGCGCGCGCCACCTGCGGCAATAGGCACGCCAGTATCAGCAGGAGTTGGGCGATCAGCAGGCGAAAAACTCGTCGTGTCACGTCAGGGCCGGTACTTGGTTGGTGCGGGCAAAGGGAGCTAAAACTACGCATTTTTCTGGAACAGGGCGTAGAACAAGCCATCTTGATCCTGTCCCGCTACGCCACCCGGCAGCAGCTGGCCGGGGGCAGCTAGCCGCACAGCCTGATGCCGTACTGCGAATGCCGCGGCCTGCGCCTCGGATTCCTGTGGCCAGAGCGAACAGGTCACGAATAGCAATTTACCACCCGGTGCCAGCATCTGCCAAAGGTTGTCGAGGATTTTGGCGGAAAGTGTTGCTAGTTGGAGCGTGTCGCCCTTGCGCCGCAGCCAGCGGATATCGGGGTGGCGCCGCACGATGCCGGAGGCGGTGCACGGCACGTCGGCCAGAATGCGGTCGAACTGCTGGCCATCCCACCAGGCTGCGCTCTGGGCATCGGCCGTGCGCAAAGTGGCTTGCAGCTGCAGCCGTTCGAGGTTCTCGCCCACCCGCGCCAGCCGCTTGGGATCGGCATCGAGCGCGGTCACTTGGGCATCTGCCAGTTCCAGTATGTGGCAGGTTTTGCCGCCCGGCGCCGCGCAGGCGTCGAGCACGCGCATGCCGTCCTGCACATCGAGCAGGGGCGCGGCCAGCTGGGCGCCGGCATCCTGCACCGACACCACGCCCTCGGCAAAACCGGGGATCAGGTGCACGCCCACGGGTTTTTCCAGCCGCACGGCATACGGGCCGATAGCACTGGCCGCCATGCCGGCTTGCTGCAGGCGCTGTAGATACTGCTCCATGCTGGTTTTACGGGCATTGATGCGCAGCGTCAGCGGCGGCGCGCCATTGCCGGCCTGGAGGATGGCCTGCCAGTCGCGCGGCCAGGCCGTGCGGGCCGCATCTATCCACCATTGCGGGTAATTCCACTGCGCTACCGGCTGCAGCAGCGCAGTCTCCAGCAGGGCCGCGCGTTCGCGCTGGAAGCGGCGCAGCACGGCGTTGACCATGGCTTTGGCACGCGCCGTGTCGGGATGGGCTTCGGCCGCCGTCACGGTCTGGTTGACTACGGTGAATTCTTCGTAAGGCGCCACTGCATCGGGCGCCGTCATCAGGGCCAGGGCGCAGGCCAGCAGGGCTGCCACCAGCGGATCGGGCGCTTTCGGCGCCAGCTGGGCGATCAGGGCTTCGCTCTGGCCGAGCTGGCGCATACAGCGATAGGCGATATCCTGCATGGCGCCGCGCGCCTGCGGGCTGGTCTCGCTACGGGCCCACAGCTGGGCCAGCGCCTGCGGCAGATTGGTGCCGGTGCGTACCAGCGCCACGGCCTGTGCTGCGCCCAGCAGGCTGTATGCCAGCGAATCCCCTTTCAACGAGGTCTGGAAGCTGGTCTGCAAGGCCGGTTTGAACTCGCGCGCATGGCTGGCACGCAGCGCAGCAGGTCGTTCCTGAGCTGGACGCGGCGCGCGCTCCTGAGCCGGGGCCCGGACCGGTACGGCGGCCCGGGCTGGTGCCTGGGCTGGTGCCTGGGCTAGCGTTTGGGCAGGTCCTCGGGCTGACTCCCTGGCCGGCCCGCGGGCTGGCGCCTTGGCTACGGCCTTGGCGGGTGCCTTGGCTGGCGCCTTGGCGGAGGTCTTCAGAGAGAGCGTCGGACGCTTGTTCATATGCTAATTCCAGAGTGGGGTGGCGCCAGCGTGGCTGCGGGTCTGGGGCAGCTATCACACACTAAACGCCAAGTAATCGCGCAGTATACAGTAGTGACTCTGCCGTGGCGATGCTGTTACGGCATGAAGGGCACGACGCCGTGCCGCCAGGCCGCGTCCGCTGCAATGACCGGCCGACAGCAAACCAGTATAATTACCGCTGTTTGGCCGGTGCCAGCGTACCGGCCGTTTTCGCTTCTGGATAGACCAACCCGACCTATTGCGCGGCTAGACCGCCCCATTGACCATGCTCGCCCAACAAAAACAAGATATCTCCGCCCTGTTCCAGTCCGCTCTGGCCCCTCTGCTGGCCGGCACCGAAGTGGTTGCCAATGTCGTACTGGAACGCCCGCGCGATCCTTCGCACGGCGACGTCGCCTGCAATATCGCCATGCAGCTGGCCAAACAGCTGAAAATGAACCCGCGCGAGCTGGCCACCAAGGTGGTGGATGCCCTGCTGGCCAATCCGGCTGCCCGGGGTCTGGTGGAATCGGCCGATATCGCCGGCCCCGGCTTCATCAACCTGCGCGTCAGCGCGGCAGCCAAGCAGGCCGTGGTCAAAGCCGTGCTGGCACAGGGCGCCGCTTTCGGCAGCGCCAGCGCCGGCGCCGGTAAGAAAGTCATCATCGAATTCGTTTCGGCCAACCCGACCGGCCCGCTGCACGTAGGCCATGGCCGTCAGGCCGCGCTGGGCGATGCGCTGTCCTCGCTGTTCCAGTCGCAGGGCTACGATGTCACCCGCGAGTTCTACTACAACGACGCCGGTGTACAGATCCAGACGCTGGCCAATTCGGTACAGGCACGTCTGCGCGGCTACAAACCGGGCGACGCGGCATGGCCGGAATCGGCCTACAACGGCGACTACATCGCCGATATCGCCGAAGATTTCAAACTCAAAAAAACCGTCTCCGCTTCCGATGGTGCACCTGCGACTGCCAGTGGTGACGTAGAAGATATCGAATCGATCCGCCAGTTCGCCGTCACCTATCTGCGTAACGAGCAGGATATCGACCTGCAGGCCTTCGGCGTGAAGTTCGATAACTACTACCTCGAATCCTCGCTGTACTCGGACGGCAAGGTCGATGCCGCCGTGGACATGCTCAACAAGTCCGGCAAGACCTACGAAGAAGAAGGCGCGCTGTGGCTGAAAACCGAAGACTACGGCGACGACAAGAACCGCGTGATGCGCAAGAAGGATGGCACCTACACCTACTTCGTGCCGGACGTGGCCTACCACATCGTCAAATTCCAGCGCGGCTTTACCCAGGCCATCAACGTGCAGGGCTCCGACCACCACGGCACCATCGCCCGTGTACGCGCCGGCCTGCAGGCTGTCAACGTGGGCATACCGCAAGGCTTCCCTGACTACGTGCTGCACAAGATGGTCACCGTGATGAAGGGCGGCGAGGAAGTCAAGATTTCCAAACGTGCCGGTTCCTACGTCACCGTGCGCGACCTGATCGAATGGTCGGGTGGCGGCGATATCGAAAAAGGCCGCGATGCGGTGCGCTTCTTCCTGATCTCGCGTAAAGCCGATACCGAGTTCGTGTTCGACGTCGATGTGGCGCTGAAAACTTCGGACGAAAATCCGGTCTATTACGTGCAGTACGCCCACGCCCGTATCTGCCGCATGCTGGAACAGTGGACCGGCAACGAAGCGGAGCTGGCCAATGTCGACCTGTCGCCGCTGACGGCACCGACCGAAGCCGCCCTGCTGGCGACTCTGGCCGCCTATCCGGAAACGCTGGCGCGTGCCCAGGCCGAACTGGGTCCGCACCAGATCGCCTTCTACCTGCGCGATCTGGCCGCCAATCTGCACAGCTTCTACTTCGCCGAGCGCGTGCTGGTGGAAGACGAAGCGCTGAAAGCGGCCCGTATCGCGCTGATGGTGGCCACCCGTCAGGTGCTGCGCAATGGTCTGGCACTGATCGGTGTTTCGGCACCGAACAAGATGTAATTACCGAGGATGTCCCGCACCATGACTTTCCGCTCCCGTCTTCCTGCCCTCTCGCGTCAGCGCGGCAATACCATTATCGGCATCGTCATCGGGCTGGTGATCGGCCTGTCGATCGCCGTGGTGGTGGCACTCGTTATCAACAAGGGTGCTACCCCGTTCACCGACAAGGGCCGCAGCAGCAAGACGGCGGAACCGACGGCGGGACAGACGGCCGATCCGAACAAGCCTATGTATGGCAACAAGGATGCGGCCCGTGAAGCAGCGCGCGACTTCTCCAAAGACGCGCCGAAAGCACCGGCTGCCGATCCGCTGCAGTCAGTCGTCGACAAGATCCAGGGCGCGGTGACACCGGCTGCCCCGGCACCCGCACAGGCACCTGTGGTCGACAAGAGCAAGCCGGCTACCACGCCAGCTGCCACCAATGTCGCCCCCGTGCCAGCGGCCAAAGTGGCAGCCGACAGCGGCGATGAAAAATACATCTACTATCTGCAGATCGGCGCCTTCCGCGAAGTCAGCGATGCCGAGAGCGCGCGCGCCAAGCTGGCCCTGCTGGGCTTCGAAGCCAATGTGTCGGACCGTGCGACCGACAACGGCGTGCTGCACCGCGTACGCATGGGCCCCTTCAATCAGGTGGAAGCCATGAACAAGGTGCGCAGCAAGCTGTCGGAAAATGGCATCGATGTGGCCGTGGTGCGCAACCAGAAATAAGACCGTATCCATCAGTCGGAATTCAACCTATCGTGTATCAGGAGTAGTTCTATGCGTTTCATGAAATGGCTGGCAGGGGCTTTGATGCTGGGAGTGGTGGCCATGGCGAGTGCCTCGCCGGCCGATCCGAAGAACGGCGTGGAATACCGCACACTGGCGCAGCAGCAGCCAGTCGAAGCGGGTAAGAAAATCGAAGTGCTGGAATTCTTCGATTACGCCTGCCCGCATTGCCATGCTTTCGATCCAGACCTGACGGCATGGGCGAAAAAACAGGGCGACAACATCGTCTTCAAGCGCATGCACATTTCCCGTCAGGGCAACGATCTGCCACAGCAGAAAATGTACTTCACCCTGATCGCCATGGGCCTGATGAACGACGCCATGCACAGCAAGATCTTCCAGGAGATGCACGTCAACCATAACCGCATGAACCGCGACGAGATGGTGTTCGACTTCATCGCCAAGCAGGGCATCGACAAGCAGAAGTTCATCGATACCTATCGCGGCTTCGGCGTGGCCGGCAGCGTGCGCCGTGCCGGCTCCATGATGGATGCCTACACGGTGGACTCGTGGCCGCTGATCGCCATCGACGGCAAGTACATCACCTCCCCCACCATGGCGAACGAAGGCAGCAAGAGCGCTAGCTCGGAAGCCCAGCTGCACGCACAGGCGCTGCAGGTGATGGATATCCTGGTCGCCAAGGCCAAAGCGGAAAAGAAATAAGCATGTCGATACGGGGCGCCGCGCCTGACCGGGTTTTCATCACCGGCGCTTCCAGCGGCATAGGCGCGGCACTGGCTGCCGAATATGCCGCACAGGGCGCTACTTTGGGCCTGCTGGCGCGCCGCAGCGCTGTGCTGGACCAGCTGATCGCCAGCCTGCCCCACCCCGAACGGCACCGCGCCTATGCGGTCGATGTGCGCGACCATGCGGCCATTGCAGCGGCTGCGCAGGACTTCCTGGCCCATGCAGGCGGCATCGACGTGGTGGTAGCGAATGCCGGCATCTCGGTCGGCACGCTGACTGAATTTTCCGAAGACATTCCCGTATTCGAAGCCGTGATTGCCACCAATGTGGTGGCCACGGCCGCCACCTTCGCGCCCTTCATTCCGGCCATGAAAGCACAGGGCACAGCGGCACGGCTGGTCGGTATCGGCAGTGTGGCCGGCATCCGTGGCCTGCCCGGTGCAGAAGCGTATAGCGCTTCCAAAGCGGCCGTGATCAGCTACTGCGAATCGTTGCGGCTGGAACTCAAGCGGCACGACATCCGCGTGGTCACCATCTGCCCCGGCTACATCGATACGCCGATGACGCAGATTAATCCCTACCCCATGCCCTTCCTGATGCCGGTGCAGCAGTTTGCCCGCAAGGCTGTGCAGACCATCGCGCGCGGCAGCAGCTACCGGGTGATCCCGTGGCAGATGGGCATCGTCGCCAAGCTGCTGCGCCTGCTGCCCAACTGGCTGTACGATCTGGCCTTCGGCAACGCACCGCACAAACCGCGCAAAGGTGAGGCATGACGCAGCCACATACTCCACCGGCAGCGCAGCTAACAACGACGGCCGCCGCACTCGGACAGCAGGACGCCACAGCCATCAGCGCCGCCTGCGCCAGCAGTGCCAGCCACGTCGCCATCGAAATCGTCGGGCAGACCGGCTCCACCAATGCCGATCTGCTGGCCCGCATCGACACGCTGGCCGGCCCTACCCTGCTGATCGCCCACCAGCAGACTGCAGGACGGGGCCGTGCCGGCCGTAGCTGGCTGTCCGCACCGGGTGCGGCGCTGATGTTCTCGCTGGCCTGGCGCTTCAAGGGGCCGCTGCACCGCATGTCCGGCCTGCCCATGGCCGTTGGCGTGGCGCTGGCCGAAACCCTGGGCAGTCTGGGCGTACCAGTCCAGATCAAATGGCCCAACGACCTGCTGCGCGACGGCGCCAAGCTGGCCGGCATACTGGTGGAAAGCCAGACTGCCAAACGCGATACGGACGGCGCCATCTGGGCCGTGATCGGCGTGGGCCTGAATCTGCTGATGCCGGACCAGCTGGAAGCACAGATAGGCCGCAGCGTGGCCGCAGCGCCGTGGCTGGCGCAGATGCCGCGCCAGCAGCTGGTGGCCGCCCTGCTTAGCCGGCTGGCCGCCGTGCTGGCCGAATTCGACGACACCGGCTTCGCTCCGTTCAGCGAACGCTGGAACGCCCTGCATGCATGGCACGGGCGTGAAGTCGTCATCCTCGACCATGATCAGGTGCTGCAGCAGGGCCGCGCAGCCGGCGTGGACGCCATCGGCAGGCTGCTGCTCGATACGCCGGCGGGCCGGGTCGAAGTGCTATCGGGCGACGTCTCGCTGCGCCTGAACCCCGCATCAGCCGGCGCGGCAGCGCCCAATCCAACCCTTCCGGACTAATATGATTCTACTGATAGACGCAGGTAACACGCGGGTCAAATGGGCGCTGGTGGAAAACGGCGCCACACTGGGCGCATGGTATGCCCATGGTGCCGTCAGCCATGCCGACCTGCCGCAACTGGAACTGCATCTGCACGATGCCGTGGCCGAACACGGTGTCGACCGCATCATCATCGCCAACGTGGCCGGCAACGCGCTGCGCGTGCAGCTGGAATACGTGCTGCAGCGTACCTTCCCCGCCATGCTGCTGCCCGAGCAGACCATCAGCTGGTTTGCCTCGGTGGCCGAACTGGCGGGCCTGCAGAACGGCTACCGCAACCCCGCCCAGCTGGGCTGCGACCGCTTTGCTGCCGCCATTGCCGGCCATGTGCTGGCGCGCGGCCACGATGTCATCGTGGCCAACTGCGGTACGGCCACCACCATTGATGCCGTCACGGCCGACGGCCGTTTCCTCGGCGGGATGATCATGCCCGGTCTGGGCCTGATGGCCAGTTCGCTGGCGCGCAACACGGCGCAGTTGCCGCAGATCGCGCAAGACGGTAAGCTGCCGGATGGATTTGCCGACAACACGGACGATGCGATTCTGAGCGGCTGTCTGGCAGCGCAGAGCGGCGCCATCGAGCATGCCTTCCAGCGCCATCAGGCCAGCGTATGCCTGCTGTCGGGCGGCGCAGCCCAGTTCATCGCGCCCATGCTCACCGTGCCGTATCGCATGGTAGACAACATCGTCCTGATCGGCCTGCACGCTGCCAGCGGCAGCGCCACCTAGGCGGTAACACTCAAGGAAAGCGTCGTGCTGAAATTTATTTTCTGGTCGCTGTTAGCAGTAAATGCTGGGCTGTACGCCTATGGCAAAGGCTATCTGGGCCACTTCAGCGGCAACGAACGCGAGCCGCAGCGGCTTAGCAACCAGCTCAATGCCGACAAGCTGCTCATCATCTCGGAAGAAAAAGCCAATAGTGCCAGCAACACCAGTAGCGCCAGCAGCGCGAATGGCGCCAGTGCCGCTGCGACCGGCACCACCAGTGCTGGTGCTGCTGCCAAACCGGCGCCGGAAGTTCTGGCCTGTGTGGAGATTTCCAGCTTTGTGCTGGCCGATGCGCGCCGCTTTGAAACCGTGCTTGCGCCCCTCAAGCTGGGCGATCGCCAGTCGCGCCACAACCTGCCCGGCAGCGAAATATCCAGCTATGTGGTGTATATGCCGCCGCAGGGCAGCAAGGAAGGCGCAGAGAAAAAGGCTGCCGAATTGCGCGGGCTGGGCGTGCACAACTACTTCATCATGAGCGATAACACGCCTATGCGCTGGGCCATTTCGCTGGGCGTCTTCAAGACGGAAACAGCGGCACAGAACCAGCTGGCCGCGCTGATGAAACAGGGCGTACGCACAGCCAAGATCGCGCCGCGCATGAGCGGCAGCAAACTGCTGTCGTTCCAGTTCCGCGATGTCGATCCCGATCTGAAAATCCGCCTGGAACAGCTGCGTAGCAGCTTCCCCGGCACCGAAGCCCACAGCTGCAAATAAGCCGCGTGCCGCGCCGCCGGCGCGCACGAGCGGCCGCATGCGGGCCGGGCCTCATGCCCGGGCCTCGGCCTAGCGCTGGATGACGATAGGTTTCAGATTCAGCGTAGCAGGCAGGCCGCGCGCGGCCTGCAATGCGTCCTGACGGCTGGCGAACGGCCCCGTGTACAGGCGGTGCACCGCGCCATTCTTCACCACTTCCAGCCCGCTCAGGCCACTGCCATTGAGTTTGCTGCGTACCGCTTCGGCATTTTCCGCGCGGGCGTAAGCGCCCAGCTGCAGGTAGAAATTCGCCCTGGCAGGTGCCGCCTCGGCCTCGCCCGGCGCACGGTCATCGCGCATCAGCGCTTCGATTTCGCTGGCACTGGCGGGGGCTGATTCGCCCAGCGCCGTGGCGGCCGTCAGCAGCAGCGGCGGACCGGCATCGCCGCGTCCCAGCAGGCCGGCACCGGCGCTATTACGCGCCGATTGCGTGGCCAGACGCGGCGCCACCGTGCCCGATACGCCGCTGCGGGTAGCCAGCATGCGGTCCACTTCGTCCGGCAGTATGCGTTCGATCTGCAGTTCATGGCTGCCTTTGCCGAGCAGGCCCAGTTTCAAGGCTGCCGTGTAGGATACGTCGATGGCACGGTTGGCGTGGAACGGGCCACGGTCATTGATCCGCACGATGACCACTGCACCACTCACCATATTGGTCAGGCGGGCGTAGGACGGAATCGGCAGGACAGGGTGGGCCGCCGTCATCTTGTACATATCGTATAGCTCGCCGGACGAAGTACGCTGGCCGTGGAATTTTTTGCCATACCAGCTGCCCACGCCGATCTGGGTGTAGGGCCGGTTATCCGTAATCGGCGTATAGGTTTTGCCGAACACCGTGTAGGGCCGGTTGGAGAATGGCAGCAGCGGATCGTTGCGCACTTCGGCATCGGGCACGTTTTCCAGATCTGGCGGCGGTGCATCGCCGGGGCCATCATCCTGATAATAGCCGCCGCGGCCGGAGTTGGCAGGCGGCAGATCCGGCAGGCCGGTAGCGGGCTTGCCGGCAGCCGGTGCGCGCAGCACGGTCGCCGCTGGCGCCGTCGGGCGCGGCGTACGCGCGGTGTCGCTGACTACCGGCGCCGTAGTACATCCGGCCAGCGCCAGCATTGCCAGTGCGGCTAGCCATGTGAGGATACGACTCCGGTAATAACGCATGCCTGTCTCCTTACTGTTTTTTTCTAGCCGTTGCCGGCGCAGGTACGGCTGCAGGTGCAGCTGCGGGTGCGGCAGCCGGTGCAACACCCGTTGCAACTGCCTGCGCGTTCTGGCGTTCCTGTTCGGCCGCTGCGGCCTGCTGTTCCAGCAGCTCGCCTTCCACCGGCACCACGGCCACGGCATCTTCGCGCGCAACCCTGGTGCTGTCTTTTTCAGCCGGACGCTTGCCCAGCAAATAGTAATCGATGGCCTTGCGCGCAATCGGTGCCGCCTCCACCCCGCCTTTGCCGGCATTTTCCACCACCAGCGCCAGCGCAATGCGCGGCTTGTCGGCCGGTGCGAAGGCGGTGAACAGGGCATTATCGCGCAAACGTTCGGCCAGCTTGGCCGCATTGTATTTGTCGCCCGATTTAATCGTGATCACCTGCGCAGTGCCGGTCTTGCCGCCCACCGTGTAGGCAGCGCCACTGAAGGCACGGAAGCCGGTGCCGCCAGCTTCGCTGGTCACGCCCACCATGGCGTTCTTGATGAAATCGATATTCTCCTGTTTCAGAGGGATCCGGTAGCTCTCCCTGGGCACCGTCAGCTTGCGCGCGCGGCTGCCGCCATCTTCGAGAATTTTCACCAGATGAGGCTTCATCACCACGCCATTGTTGGACAGATTGGCGACAGCGTGGGCAATCTGCAGCGGTGTGTAAGCGTTGTAGCCAGAACCATTGCTGACCGAGATGGTATCGCCTCCCACCCACTTGCCGGCCGCGCCCTTGAAGCGCTTGCGCTTCCAATCCTGCGAGGGCAGCACGCCGGTCTTTTCGTTTTCCAGATCGATGCCGGTCAGCTGGCCGAAGCCGAACGGTTTCATGAAATCATGGATCATGTCTATGCCCATGTCATGTCCCAGCGCGTAGTAGTAGGTATTGCACGATACGATGATGGACTTGCGCATATCCACCCCGCCATGGCCACCCACCAGGTCGTCGTTGAACTTGTGGCCGCCCAGGTAGTAGAAGCCGGGATCGGGCGTGATCTGGCTTGGCGTGCGTTTGCCCAGCTCCAGCGCGGCCAGCGCCATGAAGGGCTTGAAGGTGGACCCGGGCGCATAGGTGCCGGACAGGGGACGGTTGACCATAGGCCGGTCCAGCGAATTATTCAGCTCATTCCAGCTGGCCGTGTCGATGCCATCGACGAACAGATTGGGGTCATAGCCGGGCCGCGACACATAGGCCAGAATATCGCCGGTCGAAGGTTCGATCGCCACCAGCGCACCGCGCCGTTCACCAAACGCTTCTTCCACCACTTTCTGCAGCTCGATGTCGATCGACAGGATCAGGTTATTGCCCGCTACGGCAGCCTTGCGCGACAGCGTGCGGATGGCGCGGCCACGCGAAGTAACTTCCACTTCCTCGTAGCCGGTAACGCCATGCAGCTGCTTTTCGTAGCTCTTTTCCAGCCCTTCCTTGCCGATGTAATCGGAGCCGTTATAGTTGGCGCCGTCGTCGCCCTCTTCCAGCGCTCTGGCTTCGGCGCGGTTAATGCGGCCGATATAGCCGATTACGTGGGATGCCGTTTCGCCGAGCGGATACTGGCGGAACAGCCGCGCCTGCACTTCCACCCCGGGGAAGCGGAAGCGCTGCGCAGTAAAGCGCGCCACTTCTTCGTCGGACAGGCGGTTGCGCAGCGGGACGCTTTCGAAATTCTTGGATTCTTCCAGCAGCTTGCGGAAGCGCTTGCGGTCTTTCAGCTCCACCAGCACCAGCTTGGACAGCTGGTCGATGACTTCATCGAGCGGTGCGGCCAGTTTGGACGGAGTGATCTCCAGCGTGAAGGCGGAATAATTCCGTGCCAGTACCACACCGTTACGGTCCAGTATCAGGCCGCGGCTAGGCACGATGGGCACCAGCGCGATGCGGTTTTCATCCGCCTTGGTGGCAAATTCGTCGTGCTTGATCACCTGCAGCCAGATGAAGCGCAGCAGCAGCAGGCCGAAACACAGCAGCACCAGTCCCACCAGCACCGTGATACGTGCACGGAACTGCGCAAGCTCGCGCTCGGTGTCCTTCATCTCTATCATGGCTGTGCGCTCCCGCCGCGCGTCAAGTCTGCACCAGCTTGCGGTGGCGCTGGATGCTCATCAGGATGCCGGCGCCCAGTCCCAGCGTCAGCAACGCGGTGCCGCCATAACTCATGAACGGCAGCGGCACGCCCACTACCGGCAGGATGCCGCTCACCATGCCCATGTTGACGAAGGCATAGGTGAAGTAAATCATGGTGACCGCACCGGCCAGCAAACGGGTGAAGAAGGTGGGCGCATTGCCGGCAATGACCAGCCCGCGGCCTATCAGCAGCAGGTAGAGCACCATCAGCACCAGATTGCCGGTCAGGCCGAATTCTTCCGAGAACACGGCAAAAATGAAGTCGGTGGTGCGCTCGGGGATGAACTCGAGGTGGGCCTGGGTGCCGTGGGTCCAGCCCTTGCCGGTGATGCCGCCCGAGCCTACCGCGATGGTGGACTGGATGATGTGGAAGCCCTTGCCCAGCGGGTCGGACGTAGGATCGATCAGCGTCATCACGCGCTCGCGCTGGTAATCATGCAGCACCGACCAGATCACGGGCAGGCTGGCGGCACCGGCCACCAGCAGCGCGATCAGCGCCTTCCACGCCAGACCGGCCAGGAAGATCACGGCGAAACCGCTGGCTACCACCAGCAGCGCAGTACCGAGATCGGGCTGTTTCACGATCAGGCCCACGGGGATCGCCAGCAGCACGGCGGCAATCGCGTAATGCACCCACTGCAGCTGGCCGGCACGCTGCTGGAAGAACCACGCCAGCATCAGCGGCATGGCGATCTTCATGAATTCGGATGGCTGGATATCCACCCCTACGTGCAGCCAGCGCCGCGCGCCGAGCTTGATGGTGCCGAACAGCGCCACGCCTACCAGCAACGCCACCGCCACCAGATAGGCCGGAACGGCGATGCGCATCATCATCTGCGGCGAAATGTTCGCCACCACCCACATCACCATGAAGGCGAGGAAGATGTTCCGCAGCTGGTCTTCCACCTTGCCGGGTATGCCGATGCCGGCCGAGTACAGCGTGACCAGTCCCACCGAAAGCAGGGCCGTAATGATCAGCGCCAGCGGTACATCGAATACCGTGAAATATGGTCGCAGGCGGCGCCACAGCGAGCGCCTTTCGTTGATATGCATGGTTTCCCTTATTCCTTGTTGCCGGGAGTTTCGGCGCCGGGACGTTTTTCGTCGCTCAGGCCTTGCTCGGCCTGCACGTCCTGCACGGACCGCAGTTCGGCGTCCTCGCGCGGTACGACAGTGGTTTCTTTTTCATGCGGGCGTTTGCCCAGCAGGTAGTAGTCGAGCGCCTTGCGCACGATGGGTGCTGCCACGCCGGCACCGAAGCCGCCGTTCTCCACCACCACGGCGATGGCGATGCGGGGATTATCGGCCGGTGCGAAAGCCGTATAGAGCGCATTGTCGCGCAGCCGTTCGGCGATCAGACTGGCGTTGTACTTCTCGTTTTTCTTAATTGCGATCAGCTGCGCCGTACCCGTCTTGCCGCCCGAGGTATAGCCGGCGCCGGCAAAGGCGCGCGCCGCCGTGCCGCTCAGGGTCACACCCACCATGGCGTTCTTGATGATGTCGATGTTTTCCTGCTTGAGCGGTATGCGGTAGCTTTCCTTGGGCACGGTCAGCTTGCGCGTGCGGGTGGCGCTGTCTTCGATGATCTTCACCAGGTGGGGCTTCATCACCACGCCGTTGTTGGCCAGATTGGCCACCGCGTGCGCCAGCTGCAGCGGCGTGTAGTTGTTATAGCCGTTGCCGATGGCGATGGATATCGTGTCGCCGCCCTGCCACTTCTGCGCTGCGGGATTCTTCTTGAAGCGGCTGGCCTTCCATTCCTTCGATGGCAGCACGCCCTGCTTTTCGTGTTCGAGGTCGATGCCGGTAATCTGGCCGAAACCGAAAGGCTTCATGAAATCGTGGATGGCGTCTATGCCCATCTCGTTGCCGAGGATGTAGAAATAGGTATCGCAGGATTCCACGATGGCCTTGTACATATCCACCGTGCCGTGGCCGCCCGGCTTATCGTCGCGGAATTTATGCCCGCCCAGCGTGAACGAACCGGGATCGTAGATGGTCTGGCCCGGCGTGCGCTTGTGCAGTTCGAGCGCGGCCAGTGCCATGAAGGGCTTGAAGGTGGAACCGGGCGGATAGGCGCCGGACAGGGGCCGGTTGACCATGGGCCGGTCTAGCGAGTTATTCAGCTCGTTCCAGCTCTGGCTATCGATGCCATCGACGAACAGATTGGGGTCGTAGCCGGGGCGCGAGACGTAGGCCAGAATGTCGCCCGTGGCCGGTTCGATCGCCACCAGCGCACCGCGCCATTCGCCGAAAGCTTCCTCGATCACTTTCTGCAGTTCGATGTCGATCGACAGAATCAGATTGCTGCCCGGCGTGGCGGGCGTGCGCGACAGGGTACGGATGGCACGGCCGCCGGCCGATTTTTCCACTTCTTCGTAGCCGGTAATCCCGTGCAGCTGCTTCTCGTAGCTCTTTTCCAGCCCTTCCTTGCCGATATGGTCGGTGCCGTTGTAGTTGGCCGCATCGTCCATCTGCGCGATCAGCTTGGCCTCGGACTGGTTGATGCGGCCGATGAAGCCGATCACGTGGGAAGCGATATCACCGAGCGGATACTGGCGGAACAGGCGCGCCTGTACTTCCACCCCGGGAAAGCGGAAGCGCTGCGCCGAAAAGCGCGCCACCTCTTCATCCGTCAGGCGGTTACGCAGCGGCACGCTCTCGAAGCCGCGCGATTCTTCCAGCAGCTTCTTGAAGTGCTTGCGATCCTTGGTTTCGATGGTGATCAGCTTGGACAGCTCATCGATGGTTTCGTCCAGCGTGGCATTCAGCTTGGATGGCGTGATCTCCAGCGTGAAGGCGGAGTAGTTCCGCGCCAGCACCACGCCGTTGCGGTCGAGGATCAGGCCGCGGTTAGGTTCGATCGGCACGATGGCGATGCGGTTCTCTTCCGCCTGCGCCACGTAGTCGCTGTGCTTGTAGACCTGCAGCCAGATGAAGCGCGCCAGCAGCAGGCCGAAACAGATGAACACCAGCCCGCCCAGCACCGTCAGGCGCAGGCGGAACTGGTAGAGTTCACGCTGATTATCCTTAAGCTCAGTCATACTGCCAGCGCGGGGTCAGATCGGACGGGTGTGGTCGCGGTCCACTGCCCGCCGCTGAGGCGCCAGCAATATCCAGGTCGCCAGTGGCCACAGCACCACCGATACGGCGCTTTCGACAAAATAGAACCAGCCGGGGAATTTGCCGGACACGATGAAGCGCACCAGCAGCTGGATGGACTGGGCCATCAGCAGCAGCGGGAACACATGCATGGCCTGAGTCACCAGCGGGAACCACAGCACGCGCCGGTGCAGCATGATGGCGAAATAGGACAACAGCGTGTAGGCCAGCGCATTCTCGCCCAGCAGGGTGGAATCATGCACGTCCATCAGCAGGCCGAGGCAGAACGCCGTACCGATGCCGACCCGGCGCGGCTGGTGTATGCCCCAGAACACCAGCACCAGCGCGACGAAGTCCGGCACGCCGATGAAGTTACCCCACGGGAGCAGGTTGAGTAAAAATGCGCAGAACAGGCTGAAGGCGATGAACATGGGGCTCACCGGCAGCAGGATGTAGTAAGGACGGTTCATCGCGCTATCTCCTTGGCTTTGGCGCGCTCAGGCCCTTCGGCCGGCCTGGCGGCAGGCGCCGTGGCCGCTGCCGGGCGGGCACCCGGCGGCGCGCCGGTCAGGGTGGCGGTGGAGGTGGCCGGCGTGGCCGTTTCCGTTACACCGGTAGGTGCCGGCGCCGGACGGGTGGCCGGCATTACCGGCATCAGGCCCGGTGCGCCATTGCCGTTGGCGGCAGGCGCCGTACCGGTGGCCGCAGGGGCTGCGCCCGCAGCTGTGGCGGCCGCCGTAGCAGCGGCATCGGCTTCCTTGGCCGGGTCTTTGATCGGCGCCATCTTGTTATTGTGCTTGCGCGGCTGGCGCAGTTCCTCGTCCGGCGGACGGGGTGGCATGTCCGGCACGGACAGCAGCACCAGCAGCTGGGCATTGTTGGAGATGCCGCCTAGCGGCTGGCAGATCACGCCGCCGAAGGAACCGGCCGCGCTGTTTTCTACCTGCGACACGCGCGCCACGGCCAGACCGGCCGGATACACGCCGTCCAGGCCGGAGGTGACGACGATGTCGCCTACCTGGATATCGGCATTCGGTGCCGTAAAGCGCAGCTCCAGCGTGCCGGCCTTGCCCCGGCCATAGGCCACGCTGCGCAAGCCATTGCGCAGCAACTGCACGGGAATCGCCTGCTCCTTGTCGGTCAGCAGGGTCACTTCGGAAGTAAACGGGAACACCCGCGTCACCTGCCCCACCACGCCCTGATTGTCGATCACGGGCAGGCCCAGAACCAGGCCTTGCTGGCTACCGCGGTCGAGGATGATTTTGCGGCTGTTGACGTCGCGCGCGTCGTACAGGATTTCTGCCAGCATGGATTTGATGGGCAGATGTTCGCGCGCATCGATCAGGCGGCGCAGCTGGTTGTTTTCAGCCACGCGCTGCTGCGCCTGCTGCAGCAGCAAGGCGCTGGCTATCTGCTGGCGTTTCAGCTCGCGCACCTGTTTTTCCAGTGCCGACAGGGACGAGAAATAATCGCCGACGCCATACAAGGCGTCGCGCGGCATCAGGGCCGCCATCTGCAGGGGATACAGAATGGTGCCGGCGACCTTGCGCACGGTTTGCAGGGTGCGCACACGTGAATCGGCCAGCAGCAGTGCAATCGAAATGCACGCAAACACCATCATCTTCACCCGGGCCGGAGCACCTTGCTTGAAAAGTGGCGGAGGACTGTATTCCATGACTTCCAGTAATCCGGCGCTCGCGCGCCTACGAGACTAACAACTCAGCACCAAAAACCGGGGCCGCTCTGTGCGGCCCCGTCTTATCGGATCATTCGTAGGAGAAGATCGAGCCCAGTTGGTCCATCCGCTCCAGCGCCATGCCGGAGCCGCGTACCACGCAGGTCAGCGGATCTTCCGCCACCAGCACCGGCAAGCCCGTTTCTTCCATCAGCAAGCGATCCAGATCACGCAGCAGTGCACCACCGCCGGTCAGCATCATGCCTTTTTCGGCAATGTCCGCGCCCAGTTCCGGCGGGGTCTGTTCCAGCGCATTCTTCACGGCCGAGACGATGTTGTTCAGCGGGTCGGTCAGTGCTTCCAGAATTTCGTTGGACGAAATCGTGAACGAACGGGGAATACCTTCCGACAGATTGCGGCCTTTGACTTCCATTTCCTTGACTTCGGAGCCAGGGAAGGCGGAACCGATGGCTTTCTTGATCGCTTCTGCAGTCTGTTCGCCGATCAGCATGCCGTAGTTACGGCGGATGTAGTTGACGATGGCTTCGTCGAACTTGTCACCACCCACGCGCACCGAGCCTTTGTAGACCATGCCGCCCAGCGAGATGATGCCCACTTCGGTGGTACCACCACCGATGTCGACCACCATCGAACCGGTCGCATCCGACACCGGCAGGCCGGCGCCGATGGCCGCTGCCATCGGTTCTTCGATCAGGTAAACCTGCGAGGCACCGGCACCGAGTGCCGATTCGCGGATCGCACGGCGTTCCACCTGGGTCGAGCCGCAAGGCACGCAGATGATGATGCGTGGCGATGGGCGGAAGAATTTGGAGTCGTGCACCATGCGGATGAACTGCTTGAGCATCTGTTCGGTGACGGTGAAGTCGGCGATCACGCCGTCTTTCATCGGGCGGATGGCCTCGATGTTGCCGGGCACTTTACCCAGCATCTGTTTTGCTTCTTTACCAACGGCCTGTATCGTCTTCTTGCCGTTGGGGCCGCCTTCCTGACGGATCGCGACGACCGAAGGTTCATCCAGGACGATGCCCTGGCCACGTACGTAAATCAAGGTGTTGGCCGTGCCCAAGTCAATGGCCAGATCGGAAGAAATATACCTGCGTAAAAAACCAAACATGTGTGTCCTGTGGCGCCCCTAATGTGCGCGTAATCCGTTAGAAAGAAATCCTGTCATGTAGCGGCGGCAGCAATGATTCAGCGCCGACAACGCATCAACCCGCCATTCTACCTTATAATTTGACTGCGATTTGCCGAATATCCACCCTAAAGTGTATCGGTGAAAGCCGCTGTTTGGGCGGCTGTTCCGTGCTTTTGTCCGTAATTTATCCACTTTCGGACTATCAGTCCGGGTTTTTATCATTAAAATAACACAACCTGCGCGGCTAGACCGCGCCATTTGCCATGTCTCTGACCTTATCCGACGTAACCCGCATTGCCAAACTGGCCCAGCTTGAGATGAACGAGGCGCAGTCCGCCACCGCGCTGGAACAGCTGAATGGCATCTTCGCGCTGGCCGAGCAGATGCAGGCGGTCGACACCGAAGGCGTCGCTCCGCTCAGCCACCCGCTGGCCGCGCACATGAATAACATCGCCCTGCGCCTGCGCGAAGACATCGCCAGCGAGCCGAATCGCCGCGACGACTATCAGGCCGTGGCGCCGAAGACCCAGGATGGCCTGTATCTGGTACCGAAAGTGATCGAGTAAAGCGCTGCGGCCACGCCGGCTGCCCGCTACGCTACGTTCCGTACACCGATCAAAGATAGAAATCGTCATGCATACCAAAACCGTTAAAGAGTTATCCGCTCTGCTGCAAAGCAAAGCCATCACCGCTACCGAACTGGCGACCCAGTTCCTGGACCGTATCGAACAGAGCGATCTGAACGCCTTCCTGCACGTGGACCGCGCGCTGACGCTGGCCCAGGCCGCCGAAGCCGATGCCCGCATCGCCAATGGCACAGCCACCCCGCTGACGGGCGTGCCTATCGCCCACAAGGATATTTTTGTCACGCGCGACTGGCGCTCCACGGCCGGCTCGAAAATGCTGGCCAACTATGTGAGCCCGTTCGACGCCACCGTGGTAGAGAAATTCCGCGCGGCCGGCATGGTCACGCTGGGCAAGCTCAATTGCGACGAATTCGCCATGGGCTCGGCCAATGAAAACTCGGCCTTCGGCGCCGTGAAAAACCCGTGGGACAAGCGCGCCGTTCCGGGCGGTTCGTCGGGTGGCTCGGCCGCTGCCGTGGCAGCCCGTCTGGCACCGGCCGTCACCGGCACCGATACCGGTGGTTCGATCCGCCAGCCGGCCGCTTTCTGCGGCATCACCGGCATCAAGCCGACCTACGGCCGCGTGTCGCGCTTCGGCATGATCGCGTTTGCTTCCTCGCTCGATCAGGGCGGCCCTATGGCCCAGACGGCGGAAGACTGCGCCCTGCTGCTGAACGCCATGGCCGGCTTCGACGAGCACGATTCGACCTCGCTGGCACCGGAACTGGGCGGCGTGGATGAAGACTTTACCCGTGAACTGGGCCAGCCGCTGACGGGCCTGCGCATCGGCGTACCGAAAGAATACTTCGGCGAAGGTCTGGCCGCCGACGTCGAGCAGGCCGTGCGCGCTGCACTGGCACAGTACGAAAAACTCGGCGCCACGCTGGTCGATATTTCGCTGCCGAATACGGCGCTGTCGATTCCGGCCTACTACATGATTGCACCGGCCGAAGCCTCGTCCAATCTGTCGCGTTTCGACGGTGTGCGCTACGGCCACCGCGCAGCCGACTACAAGGATCTGGCCGATATGTACCGCAAGACCCGCGCCGAAGGTTTCGGTGCCGAAGTCAAGCGCCGCATCATGGTCGGCACCTATGTGCTGTGCCACGGCTACTACGATGCCTACTACCTGAAGGCGCAGAAAATCCGCCGCCTGATCGCGCAGGATTTCGAAGCCGTGCTGAATGGCCCGGACGCCGTGTGCGACGTCATCATGGGACCAGTAGCACCGACCGTGGCCTGGGATCTGGGCGATAAATCGGATGATCCGGTGGCCGCCTATCTGGCCGACATCTTCACCCTGTCGACCAGCCTGGCCGGCCTGCCCGGCATGTCCATCCCTTGCGGTTTCGGTCAGGGCGAGAAGAACGCCAGCCGTCCCGTGGGTCTGCAGATCATCGGCAAACACTTCGGCGAAGCCAGGCTGCTCAACGTCGCCCACCAGTACCAGCTGGCGACCGACTGGCACATGCGCGCGCCGGCCGGCATCTGATCCGGCTGATACTGCGACATACACTACAGCGACACACAATACAGCGAGAAGAATATGGAATGGGAAGTCGTCATCGGTCTTGAGAACCACGTGCAGCTCACGACCGAATCTAAAATTTTCAGCGGTTCGCCGATCAAGTTCGGCGCCGAAGCCAACACCCAGGCTAGCCCGGTGGATCTGGCTCTGCCCGGCGTGCTGCCGGTGATGAACAAGCAGGCGGTGGATCGCGCGATCCGCTTCGGTCTGGCCGTGGGCGCCAAGGTGGCGCCGCAATCGGTATTCGCCCGTAAGAACTACTTCTACCCCGATCTGCCCAAAGGCTATCAGATCAGCCAGTTCGAAGACCCTGTGGTGATCGGCGGCGCGCTGACTTTCGGCTACGAAAAGGATGGCGAATTCGTCACCAAGACCGTCAACCTGACGCGCGCCCACCTCGAAGAAGACGCTGGCAAATCGCTGCACGAAGACTACGCCGGCATGAGCGGCATCGATCTGAATCGCGCCGGTACGCCGCTGCTGGAAATCGTGTCGGAACCGGAAATCCGCAGCGCGGCCGAAGCTGTGGCCTACGCCAAGGCACTGCACTCGCTGGTGATGTGGCTGGGCGTTTGCGACGGCAATATGCAGGAAGGCTCGTTCCGCTGCGACGTCAACGTTTCGGTACGCCCTAAAGGCCAGAAGGAATTCGGCACCCGCTGCGAGATCAAGAACCTGAACTCGTTCCGCTTCATCGAAGAAGCCGTGCACGTGGAAGTACGCCGCCAGATCGAACTGATCGAAGATGGCGGCAAGGTGGTGCAGGCTACCCGTCTGTACGATCCGGACCGCAAGGAAACCCGCGAAATGCGCAGCAAGGAAGACGCGCAGGATTACCGCTACTTCCCTGACCCTGATCTGCCACCACTGATCATCTCCGATGCGTGGATAGCACAGGTTAAAGCCTCGATGCCGGAACTGCCGGCCGCCATGCGTGCGCGCTTCATCAGCGAATACGCACTGCCGGAATACGATGCACTGATCCTGACCGCCTCCAAGGCCATGGCGACCTACTTCGTCGCCGTGGTGGAAAGCGCCGGCAAGGACAACGCCAAGGCTGCTGCCAACTGGCTGATGGGCGATGTGTCGTCCACCCTGAACCGCGAAGGCGTGGACATCGCCGACGCGCCAGTGTCGCCAGCCCAGCTGGCCCTGATGATCAAGCGTATCGCTGACGGCACCATCAACAACAAGACTGCCAAGGAACTGTTCGGCGATATGTGGGCGGCCAAGTCGGCCAACGACAATCTGGTCGATGAGCTGATCGAATCGAAAGGCCTGAAACAGATTTCCGATACGGGCGCGCTGGAAGCCATCGTCAACGAGGTGATTTCCAACAACGCCAAATCGGTCGAGCAGTACCGCGCCGGTAAGGAAGCGGCCATCAATGCGCTGATCGGTCAGGCCATGAAAGCTTCGCGCGGCAAGGCCAATCCGGCCCAGCTGACGGAACTGCTGAAAGCCAAGCTGGCCGGCTAAGCCGGCCAGCCGTGCCGGCGGCAAGTAAAAAGGGACGCTGCGGCGTCCCTTTTTTTCGTCCGGCCAGCTGCGCTACTCCAGCAGGGCTGCAATCGCCAGCGGCACGCTGCTGCTGACGATGCGGCCGTTTTCGGGATAGGCGGCAAAGCGGTAAGCCACCACGCGAAAGCCGCTCTGCACATCATCGGGAAACGCCGGGCCTTCGCGCACCACCAGCGCCGTACTGGCCCCGCCCGCCGTCTGGAATACCACTTCTGCCGCGTCGCTGCGCGGATAGCTGAACTGCACGCCTACGCAGGCCTTGCCTGCCGCAGCACCGGCATACTGCAGATAGGCCAGCATCTGCTCGCAGGCCGTGCGCAGATCCGCCGCCGCATACACGCCATCGGCACGGGTCACGATCGACACCCAGGCACCGCTGCGGAACTGGCTGGCGTTGCGGTTCAGGGTGAGTTCGGCATTGTCGTCATACGCCGCTTTGGAGAACGGGAATACGGCCCGGCCCAGCACATCGAGCGTCAGGCTTTGATGGATGTTCTTGCTGTTGAGGCTAAGGCGCAGGCCATCCGTGCTGGCGCCCTTTTCACGCGCACGGATACGGAAGTGATTCTGCAGGAACTGCTTGGGCTTGCCGTATTTTTCAAACCAGATCATCTGGCGATAGGCATCACGATAGGCGATCCAGTCCTGCGCTTCCTGGGCTTCCTGCGTTTTCTGCGCAGAAGCCCACAGCGGCCAGCACAGCAGAATAAAGATCAGGTAGCGGCGCATGGGCTCAGAACCGGTAAGCCAGACCGGTAGACCAGCTGATAAAACTGCGCCGTTCCACTACCGGGCTATCGGCCGCAGCCCTGCCCAGCCGGGTGCCACTGACGCCGCTGTGCAGCAGCCACTGGCGGCTCAGGGCCCAGTTCCAGTCCAGCCCCACGCTGACGGCGCTCAGGCCTGCGTCGGGCCGGTAGTCGCGCGCACCGCCGGCCGCTGCGCTGACCGAATACAGTTCGCGCATTACGGGTGCCGTGGCCCAGTATGCGCCTGCCGTCAGGGCCAGGCTGTGGTGCGGGTCCGGCAGGGCCAAGGCCTTCTGCAGGCCCGCATAGCCGCGCAGACCGTGTGCACTGGTGTCGTAAAACACGCTCGATAGCACGCGGGTCTGCTCACTCAGGTAGTAGTTGAAGAAAACGCCGCCATCGGCTTTACCGTCCACCGGCCGCGAGCCACGCAAACGCCAGCTGTCCGTGGGCTGGCGTGAATTACTGGCCGCCAGCAGCGGACCATATTCCAGCCCCGGTGCATCAGACAGGTGCAGACCCGCCACACCGCTGGCCGACAAAAACACGCCATTACTCCACTGCACCTGCAACAGCGGGCGCGGTTCCACACGGCGCTCCTCGCCGGCTGCCGCAGTGCGCGTCGCTAGCGCCATCCCCACATACATGTCCTTGCTCCCGTCGGGCATCATCGGCTCCGTCGCCTGCGCCGTAACACAGGCCAGTAGCAAAACACTTAGTAGGGACAGCTTGTTCATAATTTCCTTAAAAGTCCAGCTTCACGCCCAGCGCAATACGATCCATATTGGCGACCAGGCCATCGCGTTTCAGTTTATCCGTATGCTCGAGCTGCACATCCAGCGCCACGCCTTTTGCGACCTGATAGGCTGCCCCCACACTGAGGTAGGCGCCGGTGCGGCTGAATTTCTCTGCCGGCGGCGGATTCTTGCCGCTGATCTCGGCCTTCGCTTCACCGCGCGCTATCCCTATTTTGCCAAACAGCGTCCAGTCCTCATTCAAGGCCCAGTTGCCGCGCGCCGCCAGATAAGCAGCACTGGTATGCATCTTCATCTGGTAATTCTGCGGCAGGTTAAAGGTGGCAGCACCTGCTTCGCCACGATAGCCGGCTTCCACTGCCCAGTCTTTCGACAGTGCGTAGCCGGCATACAGTCCGTAAGGCAGCCCTTTTTTGGACTGACCCTGTTCCACCTTGGTGGCGCCATCCACGATCTGGATGTTGCCGCGCGTAGCGCTGCTCAGATTCGCGCCCAGATAGAAATCTTCTGCGTGGGCCAGCGCGCTGGCGGCAAGCATAGGCAAAGCGAGGCATACAAATTTTTTCATGTTCAGTTTCCGGTTTGGTGTAGGAGCTGCCATGGTAGGCAAATGGCCGCGCCAGATCCGCTCCGGACTGTCGTGAAATTGTCCTGAATTTGTAGGCTGCATTTGTATAAAAAGTGTAGCGAAGTGTACGTGATTGTCAAAAACGCCACCACCGGTCCGCTCTCCACTACAATAGCCGCAAACTGGAGGTACGATGCAGCGTCTGATGCTGGTGGAAGACGATGCGCGGCTCGCCGCGCTGATCAAGGAATATCTGGAGGAATACGACTATCAGGTCGATGTGGTCACGCGCGGTGATCAGGCGCTGGCACGTTTTCGCCAGAACCAGCCCGACCTCGTCATCCTCGATCTGACTTTGCCCGGCGTCGACGGGCTGGTGATCTGCCGCGAACTACGCCAGCTCAGTGCCATCCCCATCCTGATCCTGACGGCGCGCGAAGACAGTTTCGACGAAGTCTCGGGACTGGAACAGGGCGCCGACGACTACGTCAACAAGCCGGTGCAGCCGCGCGTGCTGCTGGCCCGCCTGCGTGCACTGCAGCGGCGCGGCCATGCGGTAAGCGGCACCGATCTGGTGTTCGGCCAGTTACGCATCTCGAGCGAGAACCGCACGGTCTTCTGGCGCGGTCAGGAAGTGGCCATGAATAGCGCCGAATTCAAACTGTTCGCCATCCTCGCCAAGGCAGCGGGCAAGGTGATGTCGCGTAACGACATCCTGGTGCGCATGCGCGGCATCGAGTTCGACGGACTCGATCGCAGCATCGATAACTGCGTCTCGCGCCTGCGCCGCAAGTTCGATGACGGCACGGCAGAGCGCATCAAGACCGTCTGGGGCGAAGGCTATCTGTTCAGCCCTTCCGCATGGGAATGAACCGCCTGTTCTGGCGCTTTGCGGCGCTGGTGCTGCTGGCCATTACGCTGGCCACGGGCGCCATCTATATCACCTTCAGCCTGCTGTTCGGCGACCCGCTGGAAGAAATGGCGCGGCGTCAGGCAGCCGGCCAGATTTTTCTGCTCGAGCAGTACATCGATCAGGCCGGCGCCGACGAATGGCTGCCACGTCTGAACAAGGTGCGAGAAGTCTCGGCCGCCTCGTTCGAACTGGAGCCGCTTGCTGCACTGCTGCCCCGCTTGTCCGCCCGGCAGCGCCAGCAGCTGCTGGACGGCGACATCATCATCGACGTGGGCGGCAAAGGTTTCTACCGGCGCGTGGACCGCGACGGTAACCGCTACATCGGCAGCGAGGCAGATCTGATACACGCCAGCCATCTGCCCATCAATATCGCGCAGGCGCTGGGCATGGAAGCCATCCGCTTTGCGCTGATCGCCATATTCCTGCTGCTGCCGATAGGCTGGTGGACGCAGCGCCACTGGCGCGGCCTGCTGTCGCTATCGCGTATGACGGACGCCTTCGGACAGGGTGATCTGAGCGCACGCGCCGGACCGCGCCAACCGTCCAGCATTGCGCCGCTGGCAGCACGCTTCAACCAGATGGCGGACCGCATCAGCCAGCTGCTGGAGGCACGCCGCGACTTGCTGCGCTCTGTGTCACATGAACTGCGTACGCCCATCGCACGGCTGGAATTCAGTCTGGAACTGCTGCGCGAGCAGCATGGTGCTGACCATCCTGCCATCCCGCGCCGGCTGAACGCCATGGGCAGCGATGTGGAAGAGCTGAAAACGCTGGTTAACGAACTGCTCACGCTGACCCAGCTCGATCATCCGTCTGCGCTGCCGGCGCAGCCGCTTGCTTTAGCGCCGCTATTGGAAGCCTGCGTCGCGCCGCCCGGCAAGGCCAGCTACAGCCTGCATCTGGCGCCGCAACTGGGGCAGATCCAGGGCCATGCACGGCTGCTGACGAGGGCTATCAACAATCTGCTGGGGAATGCCGCCAAATACGCTAACACCCAGTTTTCGCTGAGCGCTATGCGTGCAGGCGAAAAGATTTTTATTCATGTCGATGACGACGGCCCGGGCATTCCTGCCGGCGCGCGCGAGCGCGTCTTCGAACCCTTCTACCGGCTGGACCGCGAGCAGGACCACGCCAGCAGCGGTTTCGGTCTGGGGCTGGCCATCTGCACCAAAGCCTTGCAGCTGCATGGCGCCAGCATCACCATCAGCGATTCGCCGCTGGGCGGCGCCCGCTTCACCATCCTCATCCAGGACATATAATTTATCAATGGCGACTCGGTCCACTTACACGATGAAACTCCATAGCACTACACCGATACTGCGCATTTTCGATGAGGCGAAAGCGCGCGAATTCTATGTCGGCTTCCTCGGTTTCGCGGTGGACTGGGAGCACCGCTTCGAGCCCGGCCTGCCTATCTATTTGCAGGTGACGCGTGATGGCTGCACACTGCATCTATCGGAACACCATGGCGATTGTTCGCCCGGTGCCGCCATGCGCATACAGGTTGAAAATATCGAAGAACTGCACGCAGAGCTGAGCGCCAGGCAGTACAAATACGCCCGTCCCGCCCTGCACGATACGCCATGGGGTACGCGCGATATGACGGTACATGACCCGTTCGGCAACCGCCTCACGTTCACCAGCGCCATCAGCACCTGATACGCATGCAACACAAGGCCAGCCCCAGTATCGGGTGTGCCAAACATAAATAAAGTCTAGAACGGTCTAGAACGGTCTATTTGAGTCTAGAACGGTCTAGAAGTTGCTCCAAAAAGTCTAGAACGAACTATTTTTTGATGAGTCTGTCCAACTTCTAGACTTTTACCGAGGCACAAGGACATGACTTATACAGCGCTGCAGGCTATCCATCTGCCCTATGAGATTTATCTCGATCTCGAATTGCATCTGCTGGAATCGCGTCCTGACATCAGGCCGGATGCATTTATTCAGGAACTGGTACAGCACTGGCTGACTCTGGATAAGCAGCGCCATGCAATTCGTAAGCAGGGGCAAACCCAGCGAGGATTTCAGTGGAAGAATGTCTTTCTGCCAGATGGTACACGCCTGCGTACCAGCTATCAGCATAAGGTGGAATTTGCCACCGTGACGGGCGAGCAAATTGTCTCTGATGATGGGACAATGCTGACTCCATCGCAGTTCGCCAATCGGCACACTGGCGTACGTAATGCGTGGCGCTTCGTATGGCTACGCCTGCCCGCTGCGGAATACTGGATTCGGGCCGATCAATACCGATCACGGCTCGAAGGTGAGCCGCAACAAGGTATAAAAACTATCTGAAAAAGTCTAGAACTTGCTCCAGAGTAGTCTAGAAAAGTCTAGAAATCGAAGGCTGCGCGCATTTCTAGACCGTTCTAGACTGTTCTAGACTGTTCTAGACCATTCTAGACAAAATTAAAAAAAGAGAATACCCGCCCTGCCTGTCGGCCGCCCGAGGGCGAGCCGGCTTTTCCCGGCGTAGGGCATCAGGCAGGCAGCGCCATCCACTGCAGGATGTCGGCGAAGATCTGCTCGCGATTGAGCTCATTGAAATTCTCGTGGTAGTTTTGCGCGTGACGCTGATAAGTCAGCAGCGCTGGCGGCACCAGCTTCAGCATGGCTTCGCCGGCATCGGCATCGGCCAGCTGGTCAGCGCCGGCCACCACGACAAACAGGCGATGCGACCATGCCGGCATACGTGCCGCCAGCCCTTGCTGGGCATGGGTCAGCGCATTCCCAAAGCGCACCGTGATTTCCGTCGCACGGATGCCATCGCGTTCATCGGCATGGTGGCGTGCCGTGATGGTGCTGTCGTGCGTCAGCATATCGGTCAGCGACGCGAGCGGCACCTTCATGCGTGGCACCAGCGCGCCCAGCACACCGGATAGCGCCAGCAGCACCGGCGACACCTTGATGGCGTTGACGTAGTACGGCGACGACAGAATAAAGCCCTTGATGGCGGCATCACCGGCAAAGTGACCCAGTCCCAGATGGGTAGCGATCAGCGCGCCCATGGAATGGCCCATCACGTAGATAGGCACATCGGGATAGCTGCGCTTCACCCATTGCAGGAACTGTACGCTATCGTCGAGGAAGACATGAAAACCGGGAATATCCACGCGGCGCGCATCCTGATGGCCGCACAGATCATAGGCGACGGTCGCGATACCGTGCTGGCGGAAGTACAGCGCCGGCGTGACATAGTCGCCGCCGTGCGCCATGCCGCCGTGGATGGCGAGGATGACTGCGCGCGGAGCCGAACCTTCTGGCTCCCAGATATGGATACGGCGCTCGCCCTGCGCGCAACGGAAACTGGCTAGCCGGTCTTCGGAATAACGCATCATGTGGCGCGGCTCAGGCGATGCCGTAGCGGGTACGGTAGGCCGCAACAGCATCCTTGTACTGCAACAGTTGCGGATCAGCGCCAGCGCCATTCAGGTAGCTGAACAGGTCATCCAGATTACCGATCGAGATCACCGGAATATTGTAGGTATTGGCCACTTCCTGCACGGCCGAATTTGGCGACAGCTCGCCATCCTTGCCCGAGCGTTCCATGCGGTCCAGCGCGATCAGTACGGCGCATGGTTCGGCGCCAGCGGCACGGATCATGTCGACCGATTCGCGCACCGAAGTACCGGCCGAAATCACGTCATCGATGATCACGACTTTACCCTGCAGCTTGGCGCCCACGATGGTGCCGCCTTCGCCGTGGTCCTTGGCTTCCTTGCGGTTGAAAGCGAAGGAAGTATTGCGGCCTTTACCAGCCAGCGCCACGGCGGTAGCGGAAGCCAGCGTAATGCCTTTGTAGGCCGGGCCAAACAGCATATCGAATTCCACGCCCGAATCGAGCAGGGTCTGGGCATAGAACTGGGCCAGCTGGGCCAGCGTGGCGCCGTCATGGAACAGGCCCGCATTGAAGAAGTAAGGCGACTGGCGGCCGGCCTTGGTGGTGAATTCGCCGAAGCGCAGAACGCCGGTTTTGACGGAGAACGCGATAAAGTCCTGACGTAAGTTATTCATGCTGCCTCATTTCTGCCTAATTGTGATGATGCCCGTATTTTAACGCTACACTATCGCATTCCGAAGAAATCACGCACTTTTTGCGTCTCACTGCACTGAACTGACTATGCCGAAAATTATCTCTGCCAACCTGAATGGCATCCGCTCCGCTGCTACCAAGGGCTTTTTCACCTGGATGGCCGAACAGGACGCCGATTTCGTCTGCGTGCAGGAACTCAAGGCGCAAGCGCCTGATATGCAGCCAGAGTTCCTCAACCCACAGGGCTACCACGGCCATTTCCACTATGCCGAGAAAAAAGGCTATTCCGGCACGGGCGTGTACAGCAAAGTGGCACCGGACCGCGTGGTGATAGGCTTCGGCGCACCGGAATTCGATGCCGAAGGCCGCTATGTGCGTTGCGATTTCGGTAATCTGACGGTGATCTCCGTCTACTGCCCTTCCGGCTCCTCGGGCCCGGAACGACAGGAAGCCAAATTCCGCTTCATGGAACTGTTCCTGCCGCACCTGCAGACGCTGCACGCAGAGGGCCGCGAAGTGGTGATCTGCGGTGACTGGAACATCGCCCACAAAGAGATAGACCTGAAGAACTGGAAAGGCAACAAGAAGAATTCCGGCTTCCTGCCGGAAGAGCGTGCGTGGATGACGCGCATCTTCGACGAAGTAGGCTTCGTCGACGTACACCGCGGTCTGGACCCGCGCGAAGAACAGTACACCTGGTGGAGCAACCGCGGTCAGGCATGGGCCAAGAACGTGGGCTGGCGTATCGACTATCAGGTGGCCACGCCCGGCATCGCCGCTACCGCCACCACGGTAGCCATCTACAAGGAGCAGCGCTTCTCCGACCACGCGCCGCTGACCATTACCTACGCCTGATCGTCCGGCCTGATGGCATCACCGTCCTGCCGCCTCACAAGTTACGGCGGCTGAAAAACTCGCGCCGCTCGCCCGTCAGCGGATCATCGAAAGCGATGCGGCGCGCCAGCAGTTTCAAGGGCGCCGACACATCATCCTGCTTGCACGGCAGCGCAACGGGATAGAACGCATCGTTGATAATCGGGATGCCCAGCGCCGCCAGATGCACGCGCAGCTGATGCTGGCGGCCCGTGTGCGGCAGCAGCCGATACAGCGTGCAATCGGCACGCTGCTCGATCACATCGATCAGCGTCTCCGAATTGGGCTCGCCCTCGACTTCCTTCATGGTGAAGAATTTATCGCCTTCCACCATACGGCTGCGGTAAGTGAACGGAAAATCGCGCCCGTGCAGACGGGGTGCCAGCGCTTCGTATTCCTTCTCGATCACGCGCTGCTGGAATAGCGACTGATAGGCGCCGCGGCTATCCTGCCGGCGCGAGAAGATCACCACACCGGCCGTCTCGCGGTCGAGCCGGTGAATGGGCGTCAGTTCTTCCTCGTTGAACTGCTTCTTCAGCCGTACCAGCAAGGTCTCATGCAGGAATCGGCCGGACGGTATCATGGGCAGGAAATGCGGCTTGTCCACCACCAGCAGATGCTGGTCCATGAACAGCACTTCTTCCTTGAACGGTATCGGTGTTTCTGCGGGCAGCTCGCGGTAATAGAAGATGCGCATGCCACGCCGGAATGCGCTATCCGGTGCCAGCACCCTGCCCTCGCCATCGCGCACTTCGCCACGCGCCATGCGGTCACGCCAGCTGGCTTCGGCCACATCGGGAAAACGCGCCAGCAGAAAACTCAGCAGGTCCGGCCACTGCCCCTCCGGCAGCCATAGGTAGCTGGGCGCGACGCCGTCGCGCATGGGCAGTGGGGCTGCAGCCATCAGGATTTAGGCAGGGCCAGCGAACGGTAAGGCGGCAGGTTGTCCGGATCAAGGCCACGCGCACGGGCGTACACGGGCAACACCAGATACATATTCTTGTCCATGTCCTCGATACGCTTGCTGCCGCTGGGGTGAGTGGACAGGAAGGGCAAAGGCTGGCTCTTGTTCACAGCGCCCATCTTCTGCCACAGGGCGATGCCGGCACGCGGATCGAAACCGGCGCGGGCGGCCAGATCGAGGCCGACCAGATCCGCTTCGCTTTCATCATCGCGCGAGAAGCTCAGCGCCGCACCTTGCGCCACCGCGCCGGCAGCGGCATCGCCGAGGCGCGGATCTACCCCGAAATAGGCCGAGCCGATAGCGCCGAAGATGCGCGCACCGACCGAAGTAATCGCATTCTTGCCGGCCTGTTCGCGCGCATGCTCGCGCAAGGCGTGGGCAATTTCATGTCCCATCACCATCGCCACTTCGTCATCCGTCAGATTCAGCTTGACCAGAATGCCGTTGTAGAAAGCGATGCGGCCACCGGGCATACAGAACGCATTCACGGTGGGCGAATTGAGCAGATTGACTTCCCACTTCCAGTTGGCGGAATCGGGATTCCAGCGCGTCGTGAACGGGATCAGACGCTGGGCGATGGCGCGCAGACGGATCAGTTGCGGATTGCGGTCAGTGGCCACGGCATCCTTCTGGTGCGCCTGGGCCAGCATCTGGTCATACTGCAGCTTGGACTGCTGATCGAACTGGCGCGCATCGCCACCCAGCCCGCGCAGGCGCGACATGCGGGTAACGGGGATACCATCGTCCTGCGCCACAACGGGCAGGCTGGCGCACAGGCTGGCCAGCGCCAGCGCCAGCGCGGCCATCAGGGTTTTAGACTTTTTCATCACGAGTGTTCCATGGAGCGATTTTGGGCAGCATCATCATGGCAGGAAACGCCATGATAAAGCACACAATAAAGAACCAGAACCAGCCCGTCTGCGCCACGATATAGCCCACCGAGGAGTTGATAAACGTGCGCGGCACAGCAGCCAGACTGGAAAATAATGCGTACTGGGTGGCAGTGTAACGCGGATCGGTGGCACGCGACATGAAGGCCACCAGCGCGGCCGCGCCCAGCCCCAGGCTGGCAAACGCTTCGAAGCCGAAGGCGGCACTGAGCAGCCACATGTCCGGCCCCACTTTGGCCAGCCAGGCAAAGCCGAGAATGGCCAGCGCCTGCAGCACGCCGAACACCCACAGGGCGCGGTTAATGCCCAGTTTAATCATCCAGATGCCGCCCACGGCACCGCCGGCCAGTGCGGCCCACCAGCCCGTGGCGTTGGCAGCCAGACCGATCTGCTTGGTGGTAAAGCCTATATCGAGGAAGAACTTGGTCGACAGTGCAGTCGACATGCTGTCACCGATTTTATACAGCAGCACGAAGGCGATGATCAGCATGGCCTGCCGCCAGCCATCGCGCTGGATGAATTCGCGGAACGGCAGCACCACGGCTTCCTGCAGATTTTTCGGTGGTGCGCCATACACGGCCGGCTCGTGCGCCAGCAGCGTGCAGACCAGACCGGGCAGCATGAAGGCCGCAACGATCCAGAACACGGCCTGCCAGGGCATGCTGTCGGCCAGCACCAGCCCCAGTGCGCTGGGAATCAGGCTGGCCGCCTTGTAGGCATTGACGATGATGGCGGCCCCCAGCCCCTGCTCGTTCTCGGCCAGAATTTCGCGCCGGTAGGCATCGATCACCACGTCCTGGCTGGCAGACAGGAAGGCGATCAGAAACACCCCGCCCGCGATCAGCGGCAATTGCTGCTGCGGGTCCAGCATGCCCAGCGCCCCGATCACCAGGAACAGCGCCAGCTGGGTCAGCGCCATCCAGCCACGGCGCCGGCCCAGCGGGCCGATGGCGTAGCGGTCCATGAACGGCGCCCACAGAAACTTGAAGGTATAGGGAAAAGTCACCAGCGCGAACAGGCCCAGTGCTTTTACATCGAGGCCGGACTTGGCCAGCCAGGCCTGCATCAGATAGATCAGCGTGTACAGCGGCAGGCCGGAGCTGAAGCCGAAGAACAGGATGGCCACCGTGCGGCTGTTGAAATAGGTACGCCAGTGGCGTGCAGCCGCGGCGGCTTCCGGTGTAGCTTGCGCTGCGGCGTCCGGATTGGCGTCCCTTGTGGTCATCAGTACTATGCCTTTCTACGTAAGCGGAACACGGCCAGATCGCCGCGCAAATTGGGCAGGAAGTTGACCCGCTCGCCCTCGGCCAGTGCCACGCATTCCATCACTTCCAGCCCGCAGTCCTCGGCCAGATCGCGGAAATCGTTAATCGTCGCACAGCGCACGTTGGGCGTGTCGTACCATTCATAAGGCAGCGATTCCGATACCGGCATGCGGCCTTTGAGCAGCGCCACGCGGTGCGGCCAGTAGGCGAAGTTGGGGAAGGACACGATGGCTTCCTTGCCGACACGGACGATGTCGCGCAGCAGTGCTTCCACCTGCTTCATCATCTGCAGCGACGACAGGCACAGCACCGTATCGAAGCTGTTATCGCCGAACAGCGCCAGCCCCTTCTCCATATCCTGCTGGATCACGCGCACGCCGCGCTGGGTGCTCTCCAGTACCTTGTCATCGGCGATCTCGATGCCGTAGCCGCTGCACTGCTTGTCGCTCTGCAGATATTCCATCATCACACCATCGCCGCAACCGACGTCCAGCACATGTGCGCCGGGCGCTACCCAGTGGGCGATAAAGGCCAGATCCGGCCGCGCCTTGCTCAAGTCATTGAAATTCACTGCGCACCTCCGATCTCGTCCCACACCTGACCGTAATAGGCCCGCACCATATTCATGTAACGCGAGTCGTCGAGCAGGAAAGCATCGTGGCCGTGCGGCGCATCGATTTCCGCATAGGTGACCTGACGGCGGTTGCTGATCAGGGCCTGCACGATTTCCTGACTACGCTCGGGCGAGAAACGCCAGTCCGTAGTGAAGGAAGCCAGGAAGAATTTGGCGCGCGTCGCGGCCAGCGTTTTGGCCAGATCACCACCATGGGCACGCGCCGGATCGAAGTAATCAAGCGCCTTGGTAATCAGCAGATAGGTGTTGGCATCGAAGTATTCGCTGAACTTGTCGCCCTGGTAGCGCAGATACGATTCGATCTCGAAGTCCACGCCGAAGCCGAATTTATATTCGCCTTCGCCCTCGGCGCAACTGCCTGCCGCCGCGCCAGTGCCGGCATCGCGCAGCCGGCGGCCGAATTTCTCCGCCATGTCGTCGTCCGACAGATAGGTGATATGCCCCACCATGCGCGCCACGCGCAGACCATTCTTGGGCACCACGCCGTGCTCGTAGAAATCGCCGCCATGGTAGTCTGGATCGGACAGGATGGCCTGCCGCGCCACATCGTTGAAGGCGATATTCTGTGCCGACAGCTTGGCAGTGGACGCGATTACGATGCAGTGGCGCAACCGCTCCGGATACATGATGGACCAGGCCAGCGCCTGCATGCCACCCAGCGAGCCGCCCATCACGGCGGCGAACTGGGTAATGCCCAGCACATCGGCCAGACGCGCCTGCGCCGCCACCCAGTCTTCCACCGTGACCACGGGGAAGGCCGCGCCATACGGCTTGCCGGTGGCGGGATTGGTGTGCATAGGGCCCGTCGAGCCGAAGCAGGAGCCCAGATTGTTAATCCCGATGACGAAGAATTTATCGGTATCGAGCGGTTTGCCGGGACCGACCATATTGTCCCACCAGCCCTGACTTTTCGGCTGACCTTCATACACGCCGGCCACATGGTGCGAAGCGTTGAGCGCATGGCATACCAGCACCGCGTTCGATTTGTCGGCATTCAGCGTGCCGTAGGTCTCATACATCAGCATGTAGTCGCGCAGCGAAGCACCGCTCTGCAACTGCAGCGGCTGCGCAAAATGCATGGTTTGCGGAGATACGTATCCTAAGGATGACATTGTTTCAGTGTTTTCTAGGGGGCGGCCCCACGGGCCATCTAACAAGGCGGAACCGCGAGGATGGGTTCCGCCGTCTGGGTAGCCCCTCGGCTACATCAACTGCAATTGTTCGACCGCGTCTGCAATTACGTTGGGTTCCATCGAACGCATGATCTTGCGGGTTTGCGGCATGATGCGCGCAAGGTCGCTGTTCAGGATTTCCTGCTTGACCGACAGCAGCTGTGCCGGGTGCATCGAGAATTCGCGCAACCCCATGCCGAGCAGCAGACGGGTAAGCTTGATATCGCCCGCCATTTCGCCGCACACCGCCACGTCGATTCCGGCCTTATGCCCTGCTGCGATCGTCATCGAGATTAACTGCAGCACGGCCGGATGGAGGGGATTGTAAAGGTGTGCGACCTCATAATCAACCCGGTCGATGGCCAGCGTGTACTGGATCAGGTCATTGGTACCGATCGACAGGAAGTCCATGCGCTTGACGAACATGGGCAGGGCCAGCGCCGCTGCCGGTATCTCTATCATGGCGCCCACATCGACATCTTCATCGAATTTCTCGCCCCGTTCGCGCAGCGCCGCCTTGGCCTGCTCCACCATGGCCAGCGACTGGTCGATCTCGAAAGCATGGGCCAGCATGGGGATCAGGATGCGCACCTTGCCGAAGGCCGAGGCGCGCAGAATGGCGCGCAACTGGGTCAGGAAAATCTGCGGTTCGGCCAGGCAGTAGCGGATCGCGCGCAGGCCCAGTGCGGGATTCAGCGCCGTCTGTTCGCTCTGGTCGAGCGGCTTGTCGGCGCCGATATCGAGCGTGCGGATGGTGACGGGACGGCCTTTCATGGCCACCACGGCGCGCTTGTACTGCTCGAACTGCTCGTCCTCGGAAGGGATCCGGCTATCGCGCCCCATGAACAGGAATTCGGAACGGAACAGGCCCACGCCGTTGGCGCCCGCTTCCATCGCCGCCGCACAATCGTCCGGCAGTTCGATATTCGCCAGCAGGGTGATCTCGGTACCATCCTTGGTGATGGCCGGAGTCTTTTTCAGCTTGTTGAGCTTTTTGCGCGCACGCGCCGCCACCGCCTGACGCTCGCGGTACTGCTCCAGCACCAGCGAACTGGGGTTGGCAATCACCACGCCGGCATCGCCGTCGATGATCAGCCAGTCATCCTGCTCGATCAGGGTCGAGGCACCCGCCATGCCCACTGCGGCCGGAATATCGAGGCTACGCGCCACAATGGCCGTGTGCGAGTTCTGCCCGCCCACGTCGGTAACGAAGCCGATGAAGGAGCGATCGCGGAACTGCAGCATGTCGGCCGGCGAGATATCGTGCGCCACGATGATCATCTGGGCCTGGAACTCATCCTCGCCGCTGCTGGCGGGCAGGGTCTGGGCCGTGCCCAGCAAAACTTTCAGCACGCGCTCGGCCACCTGCTGGATATCGGCCTTGCGCTCGCGCAGATAGGGGTCTTCGATTTCGTCGAACTGGGCCGACAGCTCATCGATCTGGGTCAGCAGCGCCCATTCGGCGTTGTAGTGGCGGGTGCGGATGATGTCCAGCGGCTCTTCCGAGATCATGGGATCGGACAGGATCAGCGCATGCACGTCGATGAAGGCGCCCAGCTCGGTCGGAGCATCCTTGGGCAATTCGTTCCACAGGGTCTGCAGCTCCACGTGCACCTGCGCCAGCGCTTCCTGCAGGCGCCGCACTTCCGCTTCCAGCAGCTCCTCGGCCACCAGATAGTGCTGCACATCGAGTGCGGCAGGCGCCAGCTTGTGGGCGCGCCCGATGGCGATCCCGCGCGAGACGGGAATGCCGTGCAGAGTGAACGAAGCGACCGGCGCTCCGCTCGGGCTACGTAGGCGGCTGCGGTCCCCCGGCATTACTCGCCTTCGCCGAATTTATCGTTGACCAGCGCCGTCAGCGCCGTGATGCAATCGCCTTCGTCGGCGCCATCGGCTTCCAGCAGCACTTTGGCGCCTTTGCCGGCGGCCAGCATCATCACGCCCATGATGGATTTGGCATTGACCCGGCGCGCATTACGGGTGAGCCAGACATCGCTCTGATATTTTGCTGCCAGTTGGGTGAATTTAGCGGAAGCACGCGCATGTAAACCAAGCTTGTTGATAATCTCGAGTTCTTGCTGAATCATTTTTCTTTTATCTCAATCAGAAATGCGCACTGCAAAAGCCACCGCCAGCGCTGCGCGCGCCTTGCGACGGCCACGAAAAACCTGCCCCGGCCGGCCCCCAGGCACCTAGACGGCGCCGACGCGGATACGGTTATCCACCCGCACCGCCCCGCTCTGGGCGCCCGCCAGCGCCATTTCCACCACCACATCGAGCGCTTCGCGCCGGTAGGTGATGGCGCGCAGCAGCATGGGCAGGCTGATGCCGGCGATCACTTCCACCCGTCCGGCATCGGCCAGACAGTTGCAGCAATTGGCGGGGGTGCCGCCTTTCACGTCCGTCATCACCAGCACGCCGCTGCCCGTATCGAGCCGCTTGATGGCGGCTGCGGCCAGCGCCTGCACTTCGCCCAGATCCTGGTCGGCAATCACGTCGATCGCTTCCAGTTGCTCGGTGGGGCTACGGAACACGTGCGCACAGGCAGCCATAAAAGCCTGCCCCAGCGGCGCATGTGTCATAAGCAGTATGCCAACCATATTCTTAAACCGCCAGTCAGTACCGGAGTTTTTTAATACTATCCGGCAAAATTGTTAATTATTGGTTGCGAAAACTGGTTGCGAAATTCAGTCGCCAGTATCCGTCGCCAGCTCCTGCGCCACGGCCGCTTCCACCGCATCCACGAACATGGCGGCCACATGGAAGCCGGTCTGCGCCGTGATCTCCTGGAAGCAGGTCGGGCTGGTGACATTGACTTCGGTCAGGTTCTCGCCGATTACGTCTAATCCTACCAGCAACAGCCCCCGTGCGGCCAGTTTCGGCCCCAGCGTATTGGCAATTTCATAATCCCGCTCGCTCAAAGGTTGCGCTACGCCAACGCCACCAGCTGCCAGATTACCGCGTACTTCGCCATTCTGCGGGATGCGAGCCAGTGCAAACGGCACCGGTTTGCCGCCGATCACGAGGATGCGCTTGTCGCCTTTGACGATGGCGGGGATATAGCGCTGCGCCATGATGGTCCGGCTGCCCTGCTGGGTCAGGGTTTCGATGATGGAGCCCAGATTCATGCCGTCGGCCGTGACGCGGAAGATGCCGGAGCCGCCCATACCGTCCAGCGGCTTGAGAATGATGTCGCCATGCTGCTGCTGGAAGGCGCGGATGCGCGTTTCGTCGCTGCTCACCAGCGTGGGCGCAGTGAATTCGCTGAACTGGGCAATCGACAGCTTTTCGTTGTGATCACGGATGGCGGACGGTTTGTTGAACACGCGCGCGCCCTGCTTCTCGGCCAGTTCCAGCAGATAGGTGCCGTACACGTATTCCATGTCGAACGGCGGGTCCTTGCGCTGGATGATGGCGTCGAACTGGCCCAGATCGCATTCTTCGGCTGGCGCCGCGCGGTACCAGTCGCTGGCGTCGCCCGTCAGCGTGATGGCGCTGACACGCGCCGTCACGCGGCCGTTTTCCAGCGCCATATCGCGCTGCTCGAAGGCATACACGGCATGGCCGCGCCGGGCCGCTTCCACCATCATGGCGTAGGTCGAATCCTTGTAGGTCTTGAAGCTGGCCAGCGGGTCGGCGAGGAAAGCAATCTTCATGGGAATTCCATTCTTGGGTGGTCGGTTTATCGCCCCGCACTGCGCGGGGCGGCGCGCTCGGCAGTGCGCTTAATACACTTCCGGATTCGGGTCGGTGCGTTCCATTTCCAGCGAAGCGGCCAGCAGCGCCAGCCGCGCCACCACGCCGTACACATAGAAGCGGTTAGGCGCTGCCGTGCCGGGCTTGGCTTTCAGATCGGGCACCGCATGCTGCTGGGCAAACGCCAGCGGCACATAGTGCGAACCCGGCGCTTTCAGATTCTGGTCCTTGCCCTTTTCCGCGTGCACGCGATAGAAGCCGCCCACCACATAGCGGTCTATCATGTAGACCACGGGTTCGGCCACATCATCCTTGATGCTCTCGAAAGTCGGCACACCTTCCTGAATGATGAAATCGGTAACTTCCTTGCCATCCTTGACGACGATCATGCGGTCGCGCTGTTCCTGGCTCAAGTCCTTGATTTCACTGGAGTCCTTGATGGTCAGCACGCTGGTGCCATAGGTGCCCGCATCGGGTTTTACAATCACGAAAGGCTTCTGGTCCTTGATGCCGTATTCCTTGTACTTCTTCTTGATCTTGGACAGCAGCGCATCCACATTGGCGGCCAGACAGTCGTAGCCTTCGCCCGTGCGGAAGTTCACGGCATCGCATTTGGCGTGGAAGGGATTGAGCATCCACGGATCGACGCCAATCAGCTTGCCGAACTTCTTCACCACCTCGTCATAGGCGTTCATGTGGTTGCTCTTGCGGCGCAGGGCCCAGCCCGCGTGCAGCGGCGGCAGCAGGCTCTGCTCGTGGATGTTCTGCAAAATCTCGGGGATGCCGTCGGACAGATCGTTGTTGAGCAAGATCGTGCAGGGATCGAAATCCTTCAGCCCGAGCCGGCGTCCGTTGGGCGAGCGCACCAGCGGTTCGATCACCAGCATATTCCCATCAGGCAACGCCAGCGGGGTCGGTTCGGTAATTTCTGGTGACAAAGAGCCCAGCCGCACATGCAGCCCCGTCTGGCGGAAAATCTGCATCAGACGCGCAACATTTTGCAGATAAGAAGGGTGACGCTGCTTAATTTCAGGAATCAGCAGCAGATTGCGTGCATCGGGGCAGTATTTATCGATGGCCGCCATGGCCGCCTGCACGGACAGGGGCAGCATTTCCGTGGCCAGATGGTTGAAACCGCCGGGGAATAGATTGGTATCTACCGGCGCCAGCTTGTAGCCGGCATTACGCATATCCACAGAGCAATAAAACGGTGGCGTATGTTCCTGCCACTCCAGACGGAACCAGCGTTCAATGGCGGGCGTGGCCGCCAGGATTTTTTCTTCGAGGTCAAGTAGCGGGCCGGTGAGCGCCGTAACGAGATGGGGAACCATACTTACGTCCTTAAGTGATGCAGGAGGATGCGGGAACATCGATATTACCTTGCAGATGGCCCATATCGGGGCAAAAACCTTAATTTAAAGACGGGAAATAAAAAAAGGCGCCCCATCATGAACTGAGGGGCGCCTAGGGGAGACCCGCCACGCGGGCGGGCACAACGAGATACTGACGATACGCTATTTAAGCGTGGTAGGCCGACTCGCCATGGCTGGTGATGTCCAGACCTTCGCGTTCCTCTTCTTCCGGTACGCGCAGACCGATCACGATATCCACCAGTTTGTAGGCGATCAGCGAAACGATGCCCGACCACAGGATGGTGGTACCCACGGCCGTCGCCTGGGTGGTCACCTGACCGATGATGGAGTAAGGATCAGCCGACATTTTGTTGGTGACGTAATCGAAGATGCCCTGACCGCCCAGCGATGGAGCAGCGAACACACCGGTCAGCAGCGCGCCGAGGATACCGCCCACGCCGTGCACACCGAACACGTCCAGCGAGTCATCCGCGCCCAGCAGACGTTTCAGACCGTTCACACCCCACAGGCAGACCACGCCAGCCAGCAGACCCATGATCAGCGATCCCATAGGACCGACGAAGCCGCAAGCCGGAGTAATCGCTACCAGACCAGCGACGGCACCCGAAGCGGCACCCAGCATGGATGGTTTGCCTTTCATGATCCACTCGCCGAACAGCCACGACATGGTAGCGGCAGCAGTAGCCAGCAGGGTATTGACGAAGGCCAGAGCCGCCACATCGCCTGCTTCCAGTGCCGAACCGGCATTGAAACCGAACCAGCCCACCCACAGCAGCGAAGCGCCTATCATGGTCATGGTCAGCGAGTGCGGTGCCATCGATTCACGGCCGTAGCCTACGCGTTTGCCCATCAAGTAAGCACCGACCAGACCGGCCACGGCGGCGTTGATGTGTACCACGGTACCGCCGGCGAAGTCCAGCGCACCTTTCTGGAACAGGAAGCCAGCTTTGGCGCCTTCGGTGGCGGCAGTGGCGGCATCCTTGATGGCGTCAGGGCCGGTCCAGAACCAGACCATGTGGGCCACTGGCAGGTAGGCGAAAGTGAACCACAGCACGACGAAGGCCAGCACGGCGCTGAACTTGGCGCGCTCGGCGAAGGAACCGACGATCAGGCCGCAGGTAATCGCGGCGAAGGTAGCCTGGAATACCACGTACACGTACTCAGGAATCACCACGCCTTTGCTGAAGGTGGCGGCCGTCGAGAACGCTGCCTTGGTAGGGTCGAAGATACCGTTCAGGAACAGGCGGTCGAATTTACCGATGAAGGCATTTCCTTCGGTAAAGGCCAGCGAATAGCCGTAGACGCACCACAGCACGATGATCAGCGCGAAGATGGTGAACACCTGCAGCAGTATCGACAGCATGTTTTTCGAACGCACCAGACCGCCGTAGAACAGGGCCAGACCGGGAATCGACATCATGATGACGAGGATGGTGGAGACCATCATCCAGGCCGTGTCGCCCTTGTTCGGTACCGGTGCCGGTGCAGCAGCTGCTTCGGCCGGCGCGGCCGCAGCCGGCGCAGCTGCCGGAGCGGCGGCAGGTGCAGCGACTGCGGGTGCGGCAGCCGCCGGAGCATCGGCCGGCGCGGCCGCTGCCGCTACAGGAGCCGCAGCGGCCGGTTTAGCCTCCTCGGCCAGCACGGGCGCCGATAGCGCGCAAAGAACGGCGGCGCCAGCCAGCCAGGACGTAACTAATTTCTTCATCTAGCTTCCCCTTAAAGAGCGTCGTTACCGGTTTCGCCGGTACGGATACGGATGACTTGTTCCAGGTTGTACACGAAGATCTTGCCGTCGCCAATTTTACCGGTACGGGCAGCACCTTCGATCGCTTCGATGGCCTGCTCCACCACCGCGTCGTCGACGGCAGCTTCGATTTTGGTCTTGGGCAGGAAATCGACCACATATTCCGCACCGCGATACAGCTCGGTGTGACCTTTCTGGCGACCGAAGCCTTTTACTTCGGTCACGGTAATGCCTTGCACGTTAATGGCCGACAAAGCCTCGCGGACTTCGTCGAGCTTAAACGGCTTGATGATGGCGGTAATCAGTTTCATACGGGCCTCGCTTAGAAGGTTTTAGAGACGGTCAGAACCAGCGCTTTTTTCGACAGATTCTTACCCATTGCGGTGTAGAAATCGGAATCGGCATAGACCGCCGCCAGAGCCACCGAAGCCACACCGAAATCTTTGGTCACGCCGACTTTGTAGTCGGTGTAGCTGGCTGCGCCAACGTTTTTCACATTCTGATGGCCGATGTGCAGGTTCAGCAGCAGGCCTTCGCTCAGTTCGAAATTGGCGCTGCCATCCAGATAGCCACTGTTTTTACTGTTGGCAGTGCCGAACAGATTAGTCGTCGATTGCGAATATTTGACCGTGAACGGACCGTAGCCGATCTGGCCATACAGTTCGAAGGTATTCGCGCTAGGGTGCAGACCATTCGATGGGTAGAAGTAGTACAGGCCGCCGACGTCATAACTTACATCCTTGACGATCTCGCCGCGCTTACCAGCGTACAGATCCCATTCAACATCGCCAGAACCGCCTGCGTCCTTGGTCCACTTGATGGTGGAAAGCCAGGTACCGGCGTAGAAGCCGGTCGGATTATTGGTATAGTCCGCGCCGCCCTGCACAGCAGGTTTCAGACGGGTTTGCGATACGCCGCGATAGCGGTAGTCGCTGACAATGGCCGCATTAAACGTAACTTCATTGTCCGGTTTGGCTTCGGCAGCGGGTGTCGCTTCCTCGGCATGCGCCAGCGAGGCGCTCATGGAGGCGAATGCTAAGGTCAACGCAGCGATCAGGGTGAAGTTCTTGCCCGGGTTTTTCATAATAGTTTTCCTCTTGAATTGAACTTAGATTGCAGTTGCGGTTTAAAATCCTGTTTGTTCGAAGCGATGAACAGCGTTCATCCCTTCTTTAGCAGATTGCGTGCCAGCTTTTGAGATGCCTCAAAATGTGGCTGGCAACGCGCCAAACTTGGGAAGCCTGCGCAAAACGTGAGAATTTTCAGCTTTGCGCATGTCCGTAATGCAACATTCGCACCAGATTAACGCCGTACTCGCACCGCAATGGTGCGCAACAGGCAGAACCCACCGAGGACCATGATGGATATGAATACTTTTTTTAATGATTTACAAAGCAAGGTCAGCCAGGCGATCGAAAATTCGCCGGCCAAGGACATCGAGAAGAATGTCAAATCGATGATGACCCAGGGCTTCGCCAAGCTCGATCTGGTCACCCGCGAAGAGTTCGAGATCCAGGCCCAGGTACTGGCCAAGACCCGCGCCAAACTCGAAGCACTGGAAGCCCGTCTGGCCGAACTGGAAGCCAAGGCCGGCAACTAAGCCTGTAACCAAGTCCTCCCCGCGCCGCCCTTTTGGGCTGGCGCAACATCGCCAGGCTCTATCAGCCTACGCTGGCGGCATGCCCTCACACCGCCCAGCCCAGCCATGAGCCTAGCCGTCCTCCAAAGCCGTGCCCTGAATGGGATGGACGCGCAGGAAGTCAGCGTCGAAGTCCATCTGGCCAACGGCCTGCCCGCGTTTGCCATCGTTGGTCTGGCCGATACGGAAGTCAAGGAAGCGCGCGACCGCGTGCGCGCCGCCATCCTCAATAGCGGCTTTAGCTTTCCCGCCCAGCGCATCACCGTCAACCTGGCACCGGCCGACCTGCCCAAGGAGTCCGGCCGCTTCGATCTGCCGATTGCGCTGGGCATACTGGCTGCCTCGGAACAGATCCCCGCACGCGCGCTGGCCGGATACGAATTTGCCGGCGAACTGTCACTGTCCGGCGCCTTGCGCCCCATCCGCGGCACGCTGGCCATGGCCGTGGCCAGCCGCCGTTACGGCGGCCTGTGCGGGCTGATCCTGCCCATCGATAATGCCGACGAAGCGGCGCTGGTCAGCGATGCCGCCATCTATCCGGCCAGCTCGCTGCTGCAGGTGTGCCGCCATTTCACCGCCCATGACAGTGATCTCCAACTGGCGCGCCATCGCGCGCCGCCGCTGCGCCAGTTGCGCCGCTATCCGGACTTCGCCGATGTCAAAGGCCAGCAAACCGTCAAACGGGGGCTGGAAGTGGCGGCCGCCGGAAATCACAGCGTATTATTAGTTGGCCCGCCCGGCGCCGGCAAAACCATGCTGGCCATGCGCTTTCCCGGCCTGCTGCCAGCCATGAGCGATACCGAAGCGCTGGAAGCGGCAGCCGTGCTGTCGCTCACCGGCCAGTTCCGCCTCGACCTGTGGAAGCAGCGGCCCTTCCGTGCTCCGCACCACACGGCATCCGGCGTGGCCCTGGTCGGTGGCGGCAGCCTGCCGCGCCCCGGCGAAATCTCGCTAGCCCATCACGGTGTGCTCTTCCTCGTTATAGACGCACAACAAATTCATTAGTTTTAGTTGTAATTCTCGTAGCAATGTGGCAATCTCACATTATTGCCACAACCAAAAACATTATATGAGCTTTACGGTTTACTACAGTGACCCGGAAGTGACCTCTAAGGCGGGGTTTGCAAAAGTTGCAAATCTGCCATGCATTTTCGATAGCCGTCCTGGCTATCATCGCTTGGCAAGCGCCTACCTAATTGACCGTGGACTCGGCTACTGGAATCCGAGCACTCGAGGTCAAGCTCCTGCCCTAGCCCCTTCAGACCAAACCATTAAGAATTACGCGCAGTGGCTTGCCAATTTTTTGGAATGGGCAGAGGTGCGAAACATCGACCTCAAAACTTGCACGTACGTAGACCACGTTCACGGCCGCTACCAAAAGGAAATGGAAAAAGGAACTTGGTCGAGAGATGGTCGAGCGTTAAAGGATGGCACAGTGAATCCTCGCGTTCAGCAGGCCTGTGATTACTTGATGTGGATGTCCGACAAGGGGCATCGCCCCTCATTTCACATCCCGACCCATACCGCGACGATTTACGCTGGAACGGCGACCAGTTCCATTGGGCATCGTGCCATCACCGTGGAGGTGAGAGATGGCAAGGCTCGAAAAAACAAAAGGGCTCTGCGATTACCCTCAGATGCCGAAGTCAAGGAATGGCTCGAAAAGGTCTACCACCTTGCAGGCTATGCTAAAGGTTTGATGTGTGAACTAGTACTCCTTTCAGCACTGCGTCGCTCAGAAGCTGCGGGATTCCGCGTCGATACGCTACCCGAAGAACGGGCAGCTTGGCATTTGAATGACCCTAGCGCTCCTCGGGCGAACCAGCGAGTCCGTCTCGAAATTAAGTTTGGCACAAAAGGACCTGACTACGGCTATGACCACGGCGACAAGATTGGGCCTAAACGTCAAATCTGGATTCCACTTGAACTTGCAGAACGAATCCACGCCTACAGGCAGAAGACACGTAACGTTGCGCTGAAAAAATGGGTAAAAAGCGCACCAACTTTAACTGAACAGCGCCGCCGCATCGACGACGCTGTTCATCTATTTTTAGATGAGGATACCGGTGAGCGCATCACCGGAAAAGCGCTTTATAACGCCTGGACGGCTGTTGAGTTGCCTTATGCCGGGTGGTCACCTCATTTAGGGCGCGACTACTGGGCCTGCTCCATTCTTTGGAAAGAAGTCACCCGACATGAAGAAATTAAAAAACTGTTTGAAACTGGTTCCGAGATTGCGCAGGCCTTATTAGAGTCCACAGCCATGAGCATTATTCGGCTGCAAATCCAACCACAGTTAGGGCACGCTAACGCCTCAACATCCATGATTTACCTTGAATGGATTTGCAATATGTTCGGAGTCAATTTGTCGATTGACCTGGACCGTGGAGATGAAAATGAACTGCCCGTTCATCCTACTATCGAGGTGAATCAGTAATGAGCATTCGGGCTTATAAGAAGGACCATCTCAAGGAACTGGCACCTCCCTTAGTTGCAGTGGAAGCATCGGCCGCTTGGACCTCAAGCAGTCCTATCGATGACCTTAACTTCTGGACGCAACATACAAAATATCCAGTCAAAGTCAGCCTGACTATTTTCAGGGATGGGGAGGATAAGCGAGCAAACCCTGGCGGCTCATGGTCAGGGGCAATGTCTGGCCGCCCCAAGTTAATTGCGCAGCTTGCTCCTGTACTGAAGGAGTTAGTTGAGTTCGCCAGCCGCAGAACGGTCGATAAGTACTACCATTCATTTAGGACATGGTGGCGAATCTTTGACGCCCTAGATGGAAAAACGAAGCCTGTCGAAACTGTAGCTGACCTGACTGAGGTTCATCGACAGTATGCCGTTGACCAGGGCATGCACCGGCTCGCGTTTAGCAATTTCGTCCGCGTAGTGAATCTCGCTCGTCTCTCGGAAGGACTGCCGCAACTACACTGGTTTGCGCCAGAGCGCGAGGAACAAAAGCGCTACCTTCCGCCAGAATGGCAGACCAAGGCCATACGTCTAAAGATAAAGCACGAGTGGTTTTCCGCCTTATTCCGGTGGGACCGCGCCACCGAGTTGATGTCGGGCTCGGCTCCTGCTAACACTGAAGAGCAAAGACTGCTCGCCAACTATCAAAGGTTTGGCTCGCTGTATTCAGAATTGGAACCAGTGCTCCCCAACTCAGATGAGTTAAGGGGTGACCTTGCGCCATGGGAGTTCAGTGGCCGTGGCCTCAGCATCCCGGACATGCTACGGGGTAGATTCCCGGATGCCTACGACATTCGTATAGCCTTTCATCTTTGTTTGGCTACCACAGGCTGGAACCCTTCAGTCCTTCTGGATTTGGATGTCACCAAGCCGTTTATCGAAACGCACCCCAAAGACCCACGCCGATATTTGCTGCGAGGCTTTAAAGCGCGAGGAAAATCAGAGCAGCTTACTGAGGGACTCTTGAGCTCCCAGGGTTCAGCTGGAATGATTTTGAAACGCTTGATGAAGCAGACCGAGGTCCTACGCATCGAAGTGAAGCGGAATTTGGCCGAGAAAGCAAAAGCCTTCAGGCTACTTCAAAAATCAAACGCCAATTCCGAGGTGCTTGATAACGCCAGAAAAGAGCTCGTCAAATTAGAGTACGTCGCTCGTTCGCCGTGGCTCTACGTGACGGCTCAAACTGGAATTGCAGCGTTAGATGCTGCGTCCTATCATCGACGATTGGACCGAGAGAATAAGGGCTCTTTCGTGCAACAAGTAGTCCAAGTTATCAACCAGACGCAGGCCCCCGACCGGCAGATAACTGCTATCACGGCATCCGATTTTCGAGATGCTTATGCTGCCTATGCCTACCAAGTCAGCGGCGGTATGGTTCTATTTGTGATGAAAGCACTCGGCCATCGGCGTGTTTCGACAACCCAGCGCTATCTAAAAAATACTTTGCTGAACGAGAGTAGCCAAGGGCTTTACCGCACATTCAGCAATGCGCTCTGGCATGAAGTTAAATTTCATGGCCGCGTTGACCCGACTATTCTGGCGCGCTGGTCTCGTGACGGAGAGCCCACAGCCAGCGACCGTCAACGGCTAGAGGACTACCGTGCTTTAAGACGAAGCAGAATCGGCGTGGGGTGCAAGGACCCTGCCAACCCTCCCTCTCGGATTGCGCCCAATTTCCGGGCTTCCGGTGCCTCGCAGTGCAACGTGCATCGCTGCACTTTGTGCGAAGAGAATGCAGTTATTTTCCCCGACAGCCTTGATGGCTTGTGCAAGCGCCAGGCAGAGTTGGAACATATTCAAAGTACCATCTCGGTAGCAGCATTCCTAGAGTCCTCCTTCGGGGAGGAGCTAGACAACACTCGCAAAGCCCTAGCCTGTTTTGACCCTATCGCGATGGATACGGCGTTGCAAGCGTGGAGAAAGGCAATTTCCGATGGGAGGCATCGGGTTATAAACTTAGAGGGCGCATAATTGAATTCTCAAATTACAGCTAGTGCAAATAACCCTCTCATCCTCGCCAATGCGTTGGAAATCACGAGAGATGATGAAATTGAGGCGTCGCGAAATCGCGCACTCTTGTGCGCGCCGATTGAACTCGTTCATAAAATGGGGGCAGCTGAAGTCTCAGCGCTGAAGGAAATTCTGCAACATGGTGAGACTTTTGGGTATTGGCTCACTCCGCAGAAATGGAATAGAACTCAGGGTGGCGAAGCGACACTAAATATCGATATCCGAAAGCGCATCACCAATTTCTTGCCCGCAGAGCTCCAGACACAGCTGCCTCAAGATGGCAATAGCCGACTAAGCCGTTTAGTTGACTTAGCCGTGCTCGTGGAAACTCGATATCTTGTTCTGTTGCGTATGGGGCCTGCCGCGCTAGGAAAAAAGGGGCGAGCTAAATCACTCGACCCGACCACCGTTAAACTCATCGCTTACAGTTACATGCCACATATCCTCGCCATTGGCGTGGCGAAGGCCCTTAAGGCGGAGCATTTCCTCTTAACGGAGGAAGATAGCAAATCACAAAAGCTGCTTTCGCTTCTTGAGCAGTCAGACTTCGAAAGCATGTCCAATGCGGCGAAGGCTTCCACGTTTGGGGAAGTTGCGCGCATCCATCGGCTTTCTCAATATGGCTACTGGGACGATGTCCCTTCTTTTGGCAGCAAAGTGGACGTCATTACCCGAGTTCGTGGAGATGCCGTAAAAAAGCCTCCCGAACGCAAAATTGATGTCCATCTTCCACTCCCTGATGACTATGTCTCCGAGATGGGTGTGAAGAGCCTGTGGCTCATCAATCACTTAGGTCCGAATTTGCTAGATTTGGGCGGGCAAATTATTGAGATTTGGGAGAACACAGAAGACCCACATCTCAGCGAAAGTGCGGTGAGCGGACGTCGGAAGGCGCTCGTCAATGCTCTGTTGGAAAACCACGTGTGGCGCGATGCCTCCGGAGTCGCTTTCCGTGAGCCCCCCTTCAAAATCAGACTTACCCAGCACGGAAAACGCTCACATCACGATAGAAATTTGGCGAAACGACGCGCTAAGTTGGCGGATGCTGGCGATGAGAATTCAGATGACATCAAAGTTCAAGACTTGAACTGGCCGCCTCGTTCATTTGGTGAGCTCATGTCTTTAATGGGCAATCTTCAACTGGCCCATTTATTTGTCGTCAATATGTCAACAGCAGGTCGAAAGTCGGAGTCCATTGACTTGACGCGGAACTGTGTTCGATATGAGCGCAACGAGATGCCGTACGCCCGTGGTCGGACTTTTAAACTCGTTGAGCGCCATGATGGTGAATTTCGTGATTGGGTTCTCCCTGATATGGCAGCCCTAGCGATTGAACAACAAGTTCGATTAGTTCGCTGTATGGAACGTATCGGAACGATGACGCCCGACAGAAACCGCGCTCTGCCAAGCGAAGAGCCTCAACATTTGTGGGCTCAGTACGGGGTCGGAAAAAGCGACCGTAAAAAACCCCTCATTGGGCTTGGCCAAGCTTTAACTGCTTATGCAAAATCGCTTTGCATGGACACAGCGCCGGGTGGACAGAACTTCCGGTCTCACCGCTTCCGTAAAACTGTGGCACGTTTGGTCGCTTTAGCTATCACACAAGCGCCTAAAGTCCTGATGGATGTCTTTGGGCACAAGTCTATCGAAATGACGCTGTATTACATTTTGGCGGACAAAGACTTGCGTGCAGAAATTGAAAAAGTCAGCCGCGAGTTAAGAATTTTACGAGCGACCAAGACCATTGGCGAAATGGTTGAGGAAGAAGATGCGGTAAACGGATACGGCGGCCCTGCCGCACAGGTTCTTAAGACCGCAATCACCTCGCACAAGCAACGGACCCACCAGTTAGGCGAAGACTGGGGGGCCTCCAGTGTGGCCGAATTGGCCGAAATCCTGACTTTGCAAGGCAAAGCGTGGCAGTACGTCCGGCCTGGAATCATTTGCACTAAATTCCCGGGCACGGAATCCGGCCCCTGCAATAAGAGTAAAGGCCATCCAGAACCTGCGAGATGCCAATCTCATTGCAACCATAGACTGGAAGAGCCTTTTTTGAGGGAGGACGTGGACGGCGCAATTCGAGATTGCATTCGGGAGTACTTAATTGCAGAGGCGAACAATGAAGAGTTGGTTCTGGAATTCTGGGCCGGACAGATTCGAAGTCATCTCAACCGATTCGCCGACATACGCGAAAAATGGTCCATGGACCCGACTGTACGCCGGTTAAGCGGAATTCTGGAGAGCGCGGCATGACCAATGACATGAAAACCAAAGCAAAACGTTCGGATGCCACTCGTGCGCTCATCCAACAAAAGGCGCTTGCGCAAGGTAGTCAGCGTTCTGATGAGGTGCAAGCACGCGTCAGGGCGGTGATGAAATCCATCGAGGCAGAAATAGCCGAGAACGAAGGCGTTTATCCGCATAATGAAGGCGCGGTTTCAGGGGCGGAAGTTGCCCGCAGAGCGGACATTCACCCAACGACACTCTACAGTAAAAAACAGCGAGAGCTTGGCATAGAGGTTGGAAATTGGTTGAAACGTTTAAAGGCAACAGAGCCAATAGGTCGCGGAGCAGCAAAAAAGAAATTGGTCACTCGTATCGCTGATTGGAAGCAGCTGTTTGAGAATCTCAAACAGTCGTATCGTGATACCGAGCTTGACCTTCAGCAGACACAGGCAGACCTAGCCGAGAGTCTGAAGACCATTCAGTTGCTGAGAGAAGAGAACGCGAATCTGCGGGCTCTTCTCGAAAAATCTGGTGCCGAAAAAATTGCCGTACTTCGTCCAAAGAAAACCTAAACATGCCAAGACCTAGCGTCATCCCTCAAGTAAAAGAGCGCCTTGAAACCTACCTCAATGAGTGCGAGGCCGCGTATCTTCAACAGCCCGAAGGTATGCGACAGCCAACTCTGCCATCTACGCCCGATGGCAAGATTAATGTACGTGCTGTTGCCCAAGCGATTGACTTGAAGACGACGCAGGAGAAGTACCTGTACGAGCGGGTTGAGCTGAGTCAACTGGTCAATCTTGTAGCCGAGGGTCAGGGCCTGCTACCTATCGGCGCACGCTTACTGCAATCTGCCGGAGATAGCGCCATTAAAGAGCGAATGGTGCGACAGGCCCAAGACGCTCGAGAGGCTTCGCAGTCCGCTACAGAGGCCTTAGCTGTGCAAGCGGAATTGCTGCAAAAATTGCAGGAAGCGTCCCATGCAATCGAAGTTTTAAATGCGGAAAATCTACGCTTGCGTGCGCAGCTTGACGCTGTTTTCAACGGTGTGCTGCTGAGGGTCGAGCCTTGAGCGAGAATTTTAAAGACATCGTTGTCGTTGAACGCGTAATCTCGCAACTGGAGGGCGGCTGCATTTTTTCTGGTCTTCGCCCTGATGGCACATCGATTCGTGTGAAATACCATGGCCGAGAGCTCCAGCCTCTACCCGATGATGCATTTTTGGTTGAAGGACAACTGTCTACATATCGGGATAGATTTGGAAGACATGTCGCGCAAGTCAATAGCAAAGTAATTCAACGAACTGTGCACCAGGGGGCCCTGCTCGGCCCGTGGTTGTCGAGACTTCCCAACATTGGGCCGACGCGTGCTGGCCGGTTAATCGGCGCGTTTGGTCAAGAGCTTCCCGGAGTACTGACAAATATCTTACGTATCAATGACGTGGCACAGGTAATTCAGCCAGATAAGCCAGCTTTGGCAATGAGGATTGCTGCGCAAGTTTACGCCGGGATGGCAAGCAATTCCGCTTCTCTACGTACAAAAGCTCAGGAAGTCGAATTTTTGACTTTCTTGGAAAAACTCGGAGTCCGAGAACTCAGGACTGCAAACAAGCTGTGGCAGTTCTTGGGCGGCCCTGATGCAATGGAACGATTAGCGCGTAATCCGTATTTAGCTGCGAGTTTGATGGATTGGAAAATCGCTGACCGCATCGGACAACGCCTGTTAAGACATGCTGACCCAGGTATTGACCTGATTAACCACCCACATCGCCTAATAGGTGCCGTTAATAGTGTTTGGCGAGATGTCCTTGCAAATGGCGACACAGCGGCTACCGAGGATAGCTTTATGGCTATGCTAGCCGGTAAGGCCGTTCCTCCCGACTTGGCCCTCAACGTCGCGAGACAAGCGGGGCTGCTCAGAACAACAGGAACATTACTTCGTGCTCCTGGCGCGGCTTGGCTTGAGGACGAGGTATCTAGAATGCTCTTGGCAATTGAAGAAACCAGCGCAAAGGAAACACTGCTTGAGGCTGATGCCCTCGAAGGCTTGATACTTCTTGCCGAAGCTGAAGTTGGTTTGACTTTGACGGTAGAGCAACGCGTAGCTGTGGCCAAGCTTTTGCGTCTCGGCGTTGGTGTTTTGCAGGGAGGTGCTGGCGTAGGAAAGACGACTGTGATGAAGGTCTTGGCGACAGCATGGGAATCACTTGGCGGGAACGTGGTGATGGGGGCGCTTGCGGGTAAAGCAGCATTAACTCTTTCACGCGGCGCGTCTTCCCCTGGCAAGCCAAGGATAGCCTACACAATTGCAAGACTGATTGGTTTCTTGGAGAGAAAAGCTGCGGATAAAACTGACAGTGCGATTGCCAATGCCGATAACATTCAGTTTACCAACCGCACATTACTCATCATTGACGAAGCGGGAATGATGGATACCCCGAGCCTGCACAAGCTTCTTAGTTTGCTTCCTGCCGGGGCTCGGATATTGATTGCCGGTGACGAAGGCCAACTTCCGCCAGTTGGTATCGGAAAAGTGTTCCATGATTTGGTGCATGAAGGGTCCCGGGTCGCAAAGCTGACCAAAGTTCTTCGCCAAGCGGAGGGAAGCAATATTCCCGTTCTCTCACAAGGTATCCGGGCAGGCGAAACCCCTGCGCTCGATGATTGGGAGGGCGAAACCAGCGGTGTATATCTGGTTCCTACGGTGGATTTAGCTAAGGTCCAGCGCTGGTGGAGAAATAAAGCAGAGTTGATGGTGATTGCCGCCAAAAAAGCCTCTGTCGCGGATATCAATGAGACGGAATCAAATGTTCGGAGAGACTCCACCACGGCCACTCGCCGCCTCGGCCCACTTGCTACTGTAGCTGTGAATGACCCTGTCGTTATGACGGCGAACAGGTATCAGCACGGTCTCTTTAACGGGCTGCTAGGTGTTGTAACGTCGATTGAAGGTGACCACATTGAAGTGTTGTGGGATGGTGAAAAGGTCCCCAGGGAACTGCCCGCAGAAGCAGAAGGCGATATCGAACTCGCCTATGCCATTACTTGTCATAAGGCACAAGGTAGCTCTTCTGAAATCGTAGTGGTTCTCTTAGAGACTTCGGTACTTGTTACTAGAGAATGGCTTTACACAGCGATTACACGCGCTAGAGAACTCGTTCTCCTTGTCGGCGACCAAGCAAGCTTGAAAAGCGCTGTATCCCGTCTTAATGCCAGGTTGACGGGCTTTACTCTACCCGCTCTCCCCTCCTCTTAGCGAAGAACGGTGTCAAGGGCAGGCGCGGACGCCGCATGCGGAGCGGAGCAAGGCGAGCACCGAACGGGGGAGCACCTGGCGAAGCGGACCCTTTACACTGTTCGTAGCAAATTAAGCTAGGGGTAAGGGGGGCAGCAGGGTCTTATTGCTGCCCCCCTTGCCCAGCGGCGAGCGTGCTTTTTGGGGTCATCGGCCGCACGTTGGGCAAGCGCCGGGGCCGGGAGCAAAATTGATGGTTTGTGCTTTCCGCAGTTCTTCATTAAGAATGATGCGACCGTTAGGTGTCGCCTTCTCTCGATTGTTGATAAACGTAAAAAGTTCAGAGCGCTCTTGAGGTGTGAGCGTATCGAGTGCCTTCACGAATTGAGCAATTTTGGGGGACATTTATTAATTCCTTTAAAAGATTTACCAGTTACCACAGCTAGTGCATTTGCTACTTTTCCCTGTTGGCACAATCTGACATGTGCGACATGGCAGCCCTAGGTACTTCATCGAAGCGTTATAAGCATATCTTTCTTCAGCCGGGGTGATGGACTGAGCACGGTCAAGGACCTCCTGCCGAGCATTCTCTTCACGAGGTTCTTTCAACGCATCTTGATAATTGCTAGTGGTAAAGTCACGCACTGACTTAAAGCGGTTGTAGAGTGTGGTATTTGCTCTGACGGAATCTTGGGCGGAAGCATAAGCCTCATCCCAACGAGCGACCAATGCCCAGCAGGAAAGTACAATCTGAGCTATACCAACTAAACTGGCTACAAGCACAAGTATCGGAAGCACTTCAATTCCACCAACCTTCCAGTCCTTGCCAAAGGCCCCGACCACACTGCCGATTACAAGTGGGCCGATGATGCCTAAATATGTAATCCATTCCCGGCGTTTTTTTAACTTTTGCTCTCGACGCTGAAAAATCGCACTTGTGCCATAGCACCAGAATAAGTGGTCATCACAAGCTTTCTTGAATTCGTCGGGCGTCATTGGTTCAAATCAATAGCTAAGGTAAAACTGCGTGCATACGTATAGGTTGCAATATTGGCATTTTCGTTAACATTAGTCAACAGTCTTGGCTGACTATTTGTCCACCGCTGCGACGACCATCCTTAGATGAGGCTGCCACTCTTTGCATCCTCATCTAACCTTGAAACACTTAGATGAGCTATAAGCTATTGATTTAATTTGAATTGGGAGACTCATCTATGGTTGCGCCAGCTATAACTATCGACGAGCTGCCCGAATTCGAACAGCGCGTACTCGATGTGCTGCGCGAGCCGCTCGAATCCGGCCATATCACCATTTCGCGCGCCGCCCATCAGGCCGACTTTCCAGCCCGCTTCCAGCTGATCGCTGCCATGAACCCCTGCCCATGCGGCTATGCGGGCCATAGCAGTGCGCGCTGCCACTGCAGCGCCGAACAGATAGCGCGCTATCAGCGCCGCATCTCCGGCCCCCTGCTGGACCGCATCGACATCCAGCTGGAAGTGGCAGCGGTCGATCCGCTGACGCTGGCCGATAGCACAGGCGGCGAAACCAGCTGCAGCATCGCCGCCCGCGTCCAGCAGGCAGCAGACCGCCAGCAGCAGCGCCAGGGCAAGCGCAATCAGGCACTCGCGCCATGCGAACTGGAACAGCACTGCAAGCTCGATGGCTACGGCCACACCGTGCTACAACGCAGCATGGCGCGCTTCCAGTGGAGCGGCCGCGCCTACCACCGCATCCTGCGCATCGCCCGTACCATCGCCGATCTGGCCGCCAGCGCGCGCATACAGGAAAGCCATGTCCGCGAAGCCATCCAGTACCAGCGTGCGCTGCGCGAACGCGATCTGCCATGCTAAATTCTGCCTAAGGGCTGCCTAAGCGTCACTCCTACGCCGGCCTTGCTGCTATATTGTGCGCAGCCCATATCAACCTGCTACTCCACAATGAACCGTCTTCCCCTGATTCTGGCCGCCGGCGCCCTGCTGGCCGGCTGCGCCACAGCGCCCGCCCCGCTGACCGACTTCACCGCCAATTCCGGCAGCCCCCGTAGTGCCGAGCAGCTCGCCATGCGTTTCGAGCATGCGGATCTGGCGCTGCGCGTCGATCCCGCCAGCCGCAGCATACAGGGCGATGCCACGCTGACCTTCACGGCAAGCGCAGCGCTCAGCCGCATCGTGCTGGAACTGGACCGCAACCTGACGATCGACGCCGCACTGGCCGACGGCGTAGCGCTGCCACCTTCGGCCATCAGCAATCCCAAAGGCAGACTGACGCTGACCCTGCCCGCGCCGCTGGCCGCCGGTGCCCGCGCCACCGTGCGCCTGCGCTACCATGGCGTGCCGCACGTGGCCAAGCGTGCCCCGTGGGACGGCGGTTTCATGTGGAGTAAAACGGCCGATGGCCAGCCATGGATCAGCACCACCGTCGAAGGCGAAGGCTGCGATCTGTTCTGGCCCTGCATCGATCATCCGCAGGGCAAACCGGAACGGATAGATCTGCACATCAGCGTACCGGCGCCGCTGGTCGTAGCCGGCAATGGTGTGGCCATGGGCATGGATGAAGCGGACGGCTGGCGTACCTACCACTGGCGCGCCAGACACCCCAGCACCTACGGCGTGGCACTGAATATCGGTCCGTACGAAATGCTGTCCGGCGAATACGCCAGCCGCTACGGCAATCGTATTCCGCTGCGCATGTGGTATCTGAAGGGCCATGAGGAAAAGGCCAAGGGCCTGTTTGCGGAATTTGCCCCCATGCTGGACTTCTTCGAAAGCACCATCGGCCCCTATCCATTCGGCGACGAGAAAATGGGCGTGGTAGAGACGCCCCATCTGGGCATGGAACACCAGACCATCAACGCCTACGGCAATGGCTACGTCAAATCGCCGCTGGGCTATGACTGGCTGCTGCATCACGAACTGTCGCACGAATGGTTCGGCAACCAGATGACCAATGCCGACTGGGACGATATGTGGCTACACGAAGGCTTCGGCAGTTATATGCAGCCGCTGTATCTACAGCAGCTGCGCGGCGAACGCGAGTTCCAGTCCGAACTGTTCAACCACCGCAAATCGCTGCTCAACAAGGCGCCTATCGTCAGCGGCAAGACCCAGCGCATCGAAGACGTGTACAACGATAGCCGTGGTGGCCCGGGCAATGACATCTATACCAAAGGCTCGCTAATCCTGCACACGCTGCGCAACCTGATCGGCGACGATGCCTTCTTTGCCGCTACGCGCCGCATGGTGTACGGCACCGATCAGCCCCTGCCGGGCAAGTTCGTGCCGCGTTATGGCAGCACCAAAGAATTCATCGCGCTGTGCAACGAGATCAGCGGCCAGGATCTAGGCTGGTTCTTCGACGCCTATCTATACCATGCAGCGCTGCCGGAACTGGTAGAGCAGCGCCATGGCGACCAGCTGACCCTGACGTGGAAGCTCAAGGATGGCGGCAGCTTCCCCATGCCCATCGAAGTGCGCGTCAACGACCGTATCGAGCGCCTGTCCATGAGTAATGGTCAGGGCACGCTGCAACTACCGCCCCATGCGCGCGTAACCATCGACCCGGCCTCGCGCGTGCTGCGCCATGCACCCCACATCGACGCGTGGAAAGCCGAACAGAATCAGTCCAAGAAAAAAGGTTAAGCGATGATCTACCGTTCCGCACTGGCGCTAATGCTGGTAGCTGCGCTGACAGGATGCAGCCCAAAATACGATTGGCGCGATTACCGCAGCAAAGATGCGCCTTACAGCATCCTGTTCCCCGGTAAGCCGGCCAGCCAGACGCGCAGTGTCACACTGGCGACGCTGCCGCTGGAGATGACCATGACGGCGGTGGAAATCGATGGCGTGGTATTTGCCGTAGGCAGTGCGCGCCTGCCCGACGGTGCCGACGCCATGCATGCGCTACAGGCCATGCAGTCGGCACTGCTGAAGAACATCGGCGCCACCCTGCGCAGCAACAAGGACAGCAGCACCGGCCTGCAAGCCATGCTGGAGTTCGAAGCGGACGGCAGCCAGCAGGGCCAGCCCGCGCGCCTGATCGGCAAGCTGGTCGCGCGCGACCAGCGCATCTATCAGGTCATCATACTGGGCCGGGCACAGAACCTGGCCGCCGAACAGATCGACACCTACCTGTCCTCGTTCAAACTGAACTGACGCTGCGCGGGTGCGCAGCGCGCCCCGTCGTGCCCGGGACTACTCGCCGGACTTGCTAGCCTTGAGCGGCAGGTCCATGGTGAAGCGGGTACCGATATCGAGCGCGCTATCAACCCGTATGCTGCCATCGAGCAGCGAGGTGACGATGTTGTAGGTGATGCTCAGGCCCAGACCATTGCCGCCCTGCCCCAGCTTGGTAGTGAAGAAGGGATCGAAGATGCGCAGCTGGTGCTCGGGCGCGATGCCCTTGCCATCATCCTGAAACACGATGCGTACCCGCTCCGTTCCGAGCCGCACGGCCCACAGCCGGATTTCGCCGCCGCTGCGCCCTTCAAAAGCGTGCAGCAGGGTGTTGTTAATCAGGTTGATAATCACCTGTCCATACGGGCCGGGGAAGCTATCCATCTGTATATCTTCCGGCATTTCCAGCACGATGGAATGGCCGGCCTTGCGGATCTGGTTGCGCATCGTCGTGACGATTTCCTGACTGGCCTGTAGCAGATTGAAGGGGCGCCGCTTGGCACTGGCCTGATCCACCGCTACCTGCTTGAAACTGTTCACCAATTCCGCCGCGCCCTGCAGGCTGCGCATCAGCAGCGTCGATGCTTCGCGCGCCGCATCGATAAAGCTGGTCAGGTCGGAACGGCGCAGGGTATTGCTCTGCTGCCGCTGGTGGATTTCTTCCGTCTTGTCTTCCAGCGTACTGGCCACCACCAGGCTATTGCCGATCGGCGTATTCAGCTCGTGTGCCACCCCGGCCACCAGCGCGCCCAGCGCTGCCAGCTTCTCCTGTTCCACCAGCTGCTGCTGGGTATCCAGCAGCTTGCGGTAGGAGTCCGCATTGGCGAACGCCACGCCCACGTATGAAGCCAAGGTAGTCAGCATGTCCACATCGATGCGCTGATAGGCATGCGGACGATAGCTATGCACGGTGATGGTTCCCCTTACCTGCCCGCTGACGCTGATCGGTACATAGATCAGCGAACGGGGCGCGGTCGGCAGCGAGCCATCCTCCAGCGTGCCCATATCCTCGGCGCTGGTAACATGCTCGAGGTGGGCAATATACAGGCCATACTCAAGCTCCAGATCGTTGATGAACACTTCCTTGCCATGCTGGATGCACCATACTGCCAGCTGGTTAGGCTCACGCATGCTGCGCACATAAGGTGCATAGCGCTTCCCTTTTTCCATCGCAAACGGATATTCGATCAGCTCCTGCTCGGGGCGATAGATGCCGATACCGAATACACTGGCATCCATCAGCGCATGCACATGCTTGTACAGCATCTGCATGATGGCTTCGCTATCGAGGTTGGCAGTAATGGCGCGGCCAATTTCGGACAGCAGCGAGATATTCCTGTGCGCGACCTCCACGCTTTCCTTCTGGTGCTCCACTTCGCGCTTCTGCCGCTCGACCGATTCCTTCTGCTGCACCAGCTCGCGCGTGCGGCTACCTACCGTCTCTTCCAGCACATGCTTCTGCTGGATCAGCATGCGCATGCGGAAGCGGAATAGCAGATACACGGCGCCCAGCAAAATACCCAGCAGACCTAGCCGGAACCACCAGGTCTTCCAGTAGGGCGGCGCGATGATCACTTCCAGCGTAGTCGCCTCCTTGCTCCAGACGCCATCCTTGTTGGCCGCCTTGACGCGGAATACATAGCGCCCCGGGTCGAGATTGGTATAAGTAACATAGCGTTTTGCCGCATCCACCGTCAGCCATTCAGGATCGAAGCCTTCCAGCTTGTAGGCATACTGGTTACGCCCCGGATCGGCAAAATGCAGAGCCGCGAATTCGATGGAGAATACCGTGTCGAGGTAGTCTAGCGTCAGCGATTTGCCATGCGCGAGCGCACCGGGCATCAGCCTGGCCCGGTCAGTACCGGCACTGAGCACGGAACGGTTAAACAGCAGAAAGTCAGTCACCACCACCACCGGCGCATCGGGATTGCCATGGATGTCAGTGGGATTAAATGCCGTCACCCCGCTCAAGCCACCGAAGTACAGCATATTGTTCGGCCCTTTATACACCGAGCCGATAAAGTAGGATCCGTTAATCAGTCCGTCGCGCGCCGTGTACTCGCGGAACGCGCCAGTGCCGGGATCGAGCATGGTCAGTCCGGCCGTTGTGCTGATCCATAAACGGCCCTGTTCATCGCCCGCAATTCCGCCTATCGGATCGGCAGCACGCGCCGCCGTCATGGGCACCGTACGAAAATGCAGCGTACCGTCAGCGCGGCGCTCCGCCACCGACAGGCCAGCCGCCGTACCTATCCACAGGCGCGCCTGTTCATCCTCGTACAGATAATGGACGCGCGAATGTATCAGGCTATCACTGGCACCGGCCACGTGGCGATAATTGCGGAAGCTGCCCGTCACCGGATCAAAACAGTCGAGGCCATTCTGCGTGCCTATCCACAGCTTGCCGTTGCGGTCTTCCAGTAGCGTATAGATGCGGCCATCGAGTACATCCGGATCGCTGGCCTGATGGTGCCAGCTGGTCACCGCACCATTGCCGGCAGCGATGCGGTGCAGGCCGGCGCGCGTAGCCACCCACACAGTGCCATCCCTTCCGGCCAGTACGCGCTGCAGTATGCGTGCGTCGGGTAGCGTATCAAGTTCCACCCGGGTGAAACGTCCGGTTTTCGGATCACGCCAGGCCAGACCGTTGACCGTCCCTACCCACAGCCGTCCGCGCGCGTCGGTATCGAGCGTCAGAACTTCGTCACTGGGCAGGCTGGCCGGATCATGCTCGTCGTGCCGGTAGGTCTTGCTGGTGCCATGAGCCTGATCCACCAGCGTCAGCCCCTTGGCCGTCGCCATCCAGACCTGATTTGGCCCCGCCCCCGCAATCGCTCGCACCTTGTTGTTACTGATAGCAGGCAGTACGCCCGACTGTTCGGAATAGTGTTCGAATCCGCCACTGCGCAAATCCACCCTATCCAGTCCGTTATACCAGTTGCCTATCCATAGCGTGCCAGTGCGGTCCTGATACAAGGAATTCACCTGATTATCGCCCAGGCTATGACGATCCTGCCCTACATGGCGATAAGTATAGAATCCGCCGCTAAGCTTGTTGTATCGCTTCAGCCCATTGGTATAAGTACCTGCCCACAGCACGCCATCGCGATCAAACAGCAGCGCTTCCACCCGCTCGCCATGCAGATCGTCCTGCGCGCCGAGAGCAATACGCTCGGCGCGGCTACCTTGCAGCCGCCAGGCCTGCAGACCATCACGGCTGCCCACCCACAGCACACCATCAGCTGCCAGCGTCAGAGCCTGTATCACTGTCGCCAGCGCCCTACCGTCACCACTGCTGATGTGCTCGAACTGCTTGCTACCGGCCCGCAGCAAATCCAGACCGGCATCGGTGCCCACCCACAGGTGCCCCTGCCGGTCCAAGGCCAGTACATTCACGCGGTCATCGATAATGCTGGCGGCATCATGTTCAACATGACGATAGCTCTGCACCTTGCTGCTGTCCATATCGAAATGCAGCAGACCATTCGCCGTCGCCAGCCATAGTCCCTGCCTGCCATCGCTAATGATGGCATTCACGGAAACGCTGCGTTCGCGGCCCAGCAAATGGGTAAAAGTCTGAGTGGCAGGATCATAGCGATCCAGTCCGCCGCGGCTGCCCACCCAGATAGCGCCCTGTGTGTCCTCATAGACGGCCTGGATATAGTTATCCTGCAGGCTGGTGTTATCGCTGGGATTATTTTTGAATGCAGTAATGCGGTAGCCGTCGTAGCGGTTCAGACCGGCCTGTGTACCGAGCCAGAGATAGCCCTGTTTATCCTGCAGTATGGCAGTGACAGTTTCCTGCGTTAAGCCCTGCTCCACGCCCAGATGTTCGAAACGCAGACTCAGAGGTGCAGCATATGCGAGCGAGGCACACGTCCAGAACAGGCTAAATAGTAAAAGAAGGCGTGCTACATAACCTGCCATGGAATTGCTCCTACACTATGCAAGTTATTCTAAAGCACAAAGCCTGACTACAGACGGAAAAAAGCCCCATCTGTGCAGAATACGCTGTGGTACTCAGACAAATGGGGCTTTTTAGTATAACTAGCTTGACGATAACCTACTTTCACACTGGTTGCAGCACTATCATCGGCGCAGAGTTGTTTCACGGTCCTGTTCGGGATGGGAAGGGGTGGGACCAACTTGCTATGGTCATCAAGCTTTGAC
>NZ_WWCL01000042.1 GCF_009857835.1 Duganella fentianensis | reverse complement strand
GGGCTGGTTGGACTCGAACCAACGACCCCCGCGTTATCAACACGGTGCTCTAACCAGCTGAGCTACAGCCCCAAATGCTGTTCTTTTCTTATTGACAGTCGATAAGTGTGAACGCTTGATGAGTCGTGCGACTCTAGAAAGGAGGTGATCCAGCCGCACCTTCCGATACGGCTACCTTGTTACGACTTCACCCCAGTCACGAATCCTACCGTGGTAAGCGC
>NZ_WWCL01000041.1 GCF_009857835.1 Duganella fentianensis | reverse complement strand
ACTGGTAGGGCTGGTTGGACTCGAACCAACGACCCCCGCGTTATCAACACGGTGCTCTAACCAGCTGAGCTACAGCCCCAAATGCTGTTCTTTATTATTTACAGTCGATAAGTGTGAACGCTTGATGAGTCGTCATTGCTGACTAGTGCGACTCTAGAAAGGAGGTGATCCAGCCGCACCTTCCGATACGGCTACCTTGTTACGACTTCACCCCAGTCACGAATCCT
>NZ_WWCL01000040.1 GCF_009857835.1 Duganella fentianensis | reverse complement strand
TATCATCGGCGCAGAGTTGTTTCACGGTCCTGTTCGGGATGGGAAGGGGTGGGACCAACTTGCTATGGTCATCAAGCTTTGACTTGTACGAGCCGCGTTCTCATGAACGTTGCTCAGAATCTGGAATAGTAAGTAATGTGGGTAATGAAGTTGTCTCAACAACGTTTAACGGTCTTCTTACCTATATCCTGCTAAGGTTATAGGGACAAGCCGTACGGGCAATTAGTATCA
>NZ_WWCL01000003.1 GCF_009857835.1 Duganella fentianensis | reverse complement strand
CAGTCTTACAAAACCGCCTGCGCACGCTTTACGCCCAGTAATTCCGATTAACGCTTGCACCCTACGTATTACCGCGGCTGCTGGCACGTAGTTAGCCGGTGCTTATTCTTCAGGTACCGTCATTAGCAAAGGATATTAGCCTTCACCGTTTCTTCCCTGACAAAAGAGCTTTACAACCCGAAGGCCTTCTTCACTCACGCGGCATTGCTGGATCAGGGTTGCCCCCATTGTCCAAAATTCCCCACTGCTGCCTCCCGTAGGAGTCTGGACCGTGTCTCAGTTCCAGTGTGGCTGGTCGTCCTCTCAGACCAGCTACTGATCGATGCCTTGGTGAGCCTTTACCTCACCAACTAGCTAATCAGATATCGGCCGCTCCAGGAGCACAAGGCCTTGCGATCCCCTGCTTTCATCCTTAGATCGTATGCGGTATTAGCGTAACTTTCGCTACGTTATCCCCCACTCTTGGGTACGTTCCGATATATTACTCACCCGTTCGCCACTCGCCACCAGAGCAAGCTCCGTGCTGCCGTTCGACTTGCATGTGTAAGGCATGCCGCCAGCGTTCAATCTGAGCCAGGATCAAACTCTTCAGTTTAATCTCTGTTTTTTGCCATTTCTGGCACCAGCATTGCTGCTGGGTCGCTCACTCAAAATACTGACAGTTCGCTTCTTTTACGAAGCGTCCTATTTCATTTATTTCTTGTGAACATTTGATATTTTTTAAGTATCACGAAGACTAGCTTCGTGTGCACTTTCATCAAACGTCCACACTTATCGACTGTGAATTTTTAAAGAACTCTTTGGTACTGCTTGCTGCTTTTCGACAAATCGTTTTGTTTGTCAGCAGCAGAGAAACGAGATTATGCAGGGATTTCTTCGAGTCGTCAACCCTCGCTATGCAATTACTTGAATTGAATAGCGAGGGGCTATCGGCATCCGGCTAATTACATACCGTCGAAATTCGGTGCACGCTTCTCGAGAAAAGCATGCATGCCTTCTTTTTGAGCAGGTGTGCCGAAAGCAGCCTGGAACAGACGGCGCTCGTAGTTCACACCTTCCGTCAGCGTGGTTTCAAAGGCGCGGTTCACGGCGTCCTTAATCATCATGGCAACCGAGGTCGGCATCGAGGCGATCTGTTTGGCAGCCGTCAGCACTTCTTCGATCAGCTTATCCGCTGGCACCACGCGCGATACCAGACCGATACGCTCGGCTTCTGCTGCATCGATAGTACGGGCCGTCAGCAGCAGGTCCATGGCCTTGGCTTTACCGATGGTGCGCGGCAGACGCTGGGTGCCGCCAGCGCCCGGCGTCACGCCAACCTTGATTTCCGGCTGGCCAAATTTGGCCGAGTCGGCCGCGATCAGAAAATCGCACATCATGGCCAGCTCGCAGCCACCGCCCAGCGCATAGCCAGCTACAGCACCGACCACCGGCTTACGAATACGCAGGATGTGCTCCCAGTTACGGGTGATGTAATTGTCGCGATAGGTGTCAACATAGGTATAGTCAGCCATGGCGGCGATGTCGGCACCGGCAGCGAAAGCCTTCTCGCTCCCCGTCAGCACGATGCAGCCGATGGCGGGATCGGCATCGAATTTCTGCAAGGCGTCGCCCAGCTCGTTCATCATGCGGTCGTTCAGGGCATTCAGGGCCTTGGGACGATTCAAACGGATCAGTGCTACTTTCTCGTGCACTTCGACGATCAGGTCCTCATACTGCATAGCTGTCTCCTTGATGGTGGGATATTTACTCTGCGATTGTAGCGCCTATCCGTTGCGCTGGTATCATAGTTAGTCCCGCCTAGATTACAGGAAGCTGCCATTCTGTCCGCCCTACGCCTCAAAGTTCAGCAATATCTGGAGCGTGACGCACTGCTGCGCAACGGGAACTTCGTGCGCTACTGGATCAGCGCCATCCTCAATGATTTCGGCAGCTATATCAGTGCGCTGGCCCTGCCCTTGTGCTCCGCCCTCCTGTTGCATGCCACGCCGGCCCAGATGGGCATACTGGGCGCCGCCTCCGCCATTCCGTTTGCCCTGCTGGCCCTGCCCACGGGCGTGCTTCTTGATCGTCATCGCAAATTGCCCGTGCTGTTAGCCAGCAAACTGGTGCAGGCCCTGACTCTGGGCAGCGTACCGCTCATCTACTGGCTAGGCCACCTGAGCATAGAGTGGATGTATGGGGTGGCACTGATCAGCGGCTGCTGTTCGCTGGTGGGCGGTGGTGCGGAGCAGATTTTCCTGACCAGCCTGATCGGCCGCGACCGGCTGATCGAGGCTCAATCCAAATTCGCCGCGGTCGACTCGGTGGCGCGGGTGGTGGCGCCCGGCATCGCCGGGGTGCTGATCCAGTGGCTGACCGCACCGTTTGCCGTCATCGTCAATGCGCTGGGCTTCATCTGCTCCATCCTCATCCTGCGCAATCTGAAGGCCAACGATCCCAAACCGGAACCCAGCAAACAGCACATGCTGCGCGACATCCACGATGGCCTGCTATTCATCTGGCGCACACCGCTGCTGCGCACGCTGGCATGGGGCGCCGGCATCTGGCACATGCTGTTCTACGGCTTTGCTGCACTCAGCGTGCTATTCGGCACGCGCGAGCTGGGCATGACGGCCGGCCTGATGGGCATGGCGCAGATGGTAGGCGGCATAGGCGTATTACTCAGCTCCATACTGGTCAAGCCGCTCAACGCCCGCTATGGCCCGACCGGCGCCATGCTGACAGGTATAGGCCTGACCGCCTGCGCCTTTGCAGCCATGCCGGCGATTCCGGCCAATCTGTTTGGCAGCCCCACGGCTAGCGCCGTCGCCAATGGTCTGGTCTCCATGGTGCTTGATTGCGGCGTGATGCTGTTCTTCATGCCGTATATGACGCTGCGCCAGAAGGTTACGCCGGATGCCTATCTGGGCCGCATGGTCTCGACCATGCGCTTCCTTACCGTAGCCAGCGCACCGGCGGGCGCGCTACTGGCCGGCTATCTGGGCGAGCACCTGAGCATCCGTGCGGGACTGGCCTGCGTGGCCGCAGGCGGCATTGCGCTGACGCTGGCCATGGTGTTTGCACCTGCCCTGCGCAATGTGCCGGAACATCTGGCACCGGCCCAGCCCTGAGCCTACTGCACCTGCTTGGGCAGCAGCACCCACACATTGCCGCGCTGCTTCATGCGGCCGGCATTCTCTGCCGCCTCGGTGCCGAAGCCGAAGAAGTAATCGACGCGAATGGCGCCACGGATAGCGCCACCCGTATCCTGCGCCATCACCAGCCGCTGCAGCGGGATATCGCTATTCGGCATGGTGGTCGAGAGGAATACGGGCGCACCCAGCGGCAGCTGCGAGGCATCGATAGCCACCGAACGCGATGGCGTCAGCGGTACGCCCAGCGCACCTTTCGGGCCCATTTTCGGATCCGGCAGACGCTCTTCTTTGAAGAACACATAGCTGGGATTCACATTGAACAGTTCCTGCATACGGGTAGGATGGCCCGCGATCCAAGCCTTGATGCCCTGCGCCGACGCCTGCTCCAGCGTCAGCTCGCCCTTCTCCACCAGATACTTGCCGATGGATTTGTACGGATGGCCGTTCTGATCGGCATAGGCCACACGTACCGTCTCCTTGCTATCGGTCAGTTGCACGCGGCCCGACCCCTGCACCTGCAGGAAGAATGATTCGACCGGATCATCTACCCACAGCAGCTCCTTGCCGCCGAAGTCGGCTTTCTCGATATCGGCACGGGTGGCATACGGCACCAGCTTCTTGCCCACCACCTTGCCGCGCAGCCGCATGCCCTTCAGTTCGGGATACACGCTGGCCAGATCGACGGTGATCATATCGTCCGGCACCTTGTAGAGCGGGGTCTGGTATGGGCCGCCTTTTTTGCGGGCACCGCGCAGCAGCGGTTCGTAATAGCCCGTCACCAGTCCTTCATTGGCGCCGTCAGGCGCGATCACCTGATTCGGTTCCATGAAAGCTTCGAAGAAAGTACGGATCGCCTGCTCATCGCCGCTGTTCACACTGCGGGCAATGCTGCAGGATTCCTTCCAGTTAGCCTGCCTGGCCAGCACGGAACACGAGGACAGGAAGGCCGGCCACGCTGCGCGCAGATCATCCTTGTCCCAGCCCGGCAAGGCGCTGAACGGTGCTGGCACCAGCTGCATCACGGCCGGCTTGGCCGGTACCGGCGTGGGCTCCGGCGTAGGCACGGGCACCGGGGCCGGCGTGACCGGAGCGCGGCTGGTATCGGGCGGCAGCGGGGTCGAGGTACAGGCAGCTAAAGCCAGCGCGACGAGAGTGAGCGGAACAGGTAGACTACGACGTGTGGAGAACATAAGGACTGTTATGTGGATATTGATGATAGAAGCATGCGTGGCGTTTTTCCTGCTGGTGTTCATCGTCTGGTGGACCATGTATGCACCTAAACCCAAACCGCGCGATGACGACAAGGCGCAGCAGGACGAGCAGCCTTGAAGCGTCCCGCTTAAAGCCCGTTCAGTGCAGGGTGCGCGGCAGTGACAGCACGAATTCCGGTATCGGCACTTCGAAGCGGTGGCCGTTTTCCGCCACGCAGAAGTATTCGCCAAACATGGAGCCCTGCTGGGTGCGCAGCGCCGTACCGCTGGTATATTCGAACTGTTCGCCCGGCTGCAGCAGCGGCTGATGGCCCACCACGCCGAGGCCGCTGACCTCTTCCTTGTGGTTGTTGGCATCCGTGATGACCCAGTGGCGCGAGATCAGCTGGGCGGCCACCGTACCCGTATTCTTGATCGTGATCGAGTAGGTGAACACGAAATTGGTACGTTCAGGGTCGGACTGCTCCGGCAGATACTGGGTTCTGACCGTCACCGTCATTTCATAAGTGGCCATTCAAATTCCTTAAATCGGGGCGAGTGCACTGGCACTCTCAGCAAGCTTGGCGATTGTATATCGCCAGACTGTCATTGCACCCCAAATTGTCCCCGTATGCAAGGACGACGCGCCTGAAAACAGGCGCACAGGCGCTGTGCAGCGTAAAATAGCGCATCTTTTTTTAATGCAGGCCCATCCCATGTCCAATTTCCGCATCGCTCCCAGCATTCTGTCCGCCGACTTCGCCCGTCTGGGCGAGGAAGTGCGTAACGTCGTCAGCGCTGGCGCCGACATTATCCACTTCGATGTCATGGATAACCATTACGTGCCTAACCTGACCATAGGCCCTATGGTGTGCCAGGCCATCCGCCCGCACGTGGACGTGCCTATCGACGTGCACCTGATGGTGAAGCCGGTGGACCGCATCATTCCCGACTTCGCCAAGGCCGGCGCCAACATCATCACCTTCCATCCGGAAGCATCGGAACACGTCGACCGCAGCCTGCAACTGATCCGCGACCATGGCTGCAAAGCCGGTCTGGTGTTCAACCCGGGCACGCCGCTGCACTATCTGGACCATGTGATGGACAAGATCGACATGATCCTGATTATGTCCGTCAATCCGGGCTTCGGCGGTCAGTCCTTCATCCCCGAAGCGCTGAAGAAGATCGCGCTGGCCCGCCGCAAGATCGACGAATCGGGCCGCGACATCATGCTGGAAGTCGATGGCGGTATCAAGATCGACAACATCGCCGCCGCCGCTGCAGCGGGCGCCGACACCTTCGTGGCCGGCTCGGCCATCTTCGGCCAGCCTGACTACAAGGCCGTGATCGACGCCATGCGCGCCAATCTGGCCAAGGTGTAAGCATGAGTGTGCTGGCAGGCGTACGCGCCGCAATCATCGACCTCGACGGCACCATGCTGGACACGATTCCCGACTTCCACGTCGCGATCAACAGCATGCGTGAAGAACTGGGCCTCGCCCCTATCACGCAGGAACAGATCACCCTGATGGTGGGCAAAGGTTCGGAAAACCTGATCCGCGCCGTACTGGCGCTCGATCTGGCGCCGGACGAGGTGGAGGCCAGGTTTGCCCAGGCGATGGACGCCTACCAGCGCCACTACTTAAGCATCAATGGTCAATTCAGCAGCCTGTATCCCGAAGTGCTGGAAGGCCTGAGTGCGCTAAAACAACAAGGCCTGCGGCTGGCCTGCGTGACCAATAAACCGATCAGCTTCACCACCCCGCTGCTGGCCGCCAAAGGCCTGAACAGCTATTTCGAGGTGGTGTACGGCGGCGATTCGCTGGCGCGCAAAAAACCCGATCCCCTGCCATTGCAGACGGTCTGCGCCGATTTCGGCCTGCCGGCCGCGCAGGTAGTGGCGATCGGCGACTCGTCGAATGACGCGCAAGCCGCACGGGCAGCGGGTTGCCCGGTGCTGACGGTCCCTTACGGCTACAATCACGGAGAGGCTATACACACCATCGATTCCGATGGTATAGTAGACACGCTGCTATCCGCAGCGACTTTGATTCGTTCGCAAAATTAACCTTAGCTGAACCAACGCTGACCGTAATGTCTCTGTTCAAAAAACACCAAGTCAACCAAACCGGCGCGATTGAGGCCTGGCTTTGGCGACGCTGGCAATCCTGGCAAAACTGAGCCGAACTGATTGCTGTTGCGCTCCTGCGCGACAGGTTTTTTGAACCACCACCGCCTGTACCACATCCATCGCTCTACAGGCGGCATGGAGAACAGACATGACCGAACTCGAATTCAAATCGTTGGCCACCGACGGCTACAACCGCATCCCTCTGATCGCCGAAGCTTTTGCCGATCTCGAAACTCCGCTCACGCTGTACCTGAAACTGGCCCAGACCCAGAACGCCGGCAAGAATACCTTCCTGCTGGAGTCGGTGGTGGGCGGCGAACGTTTCGGCCGCTACTCCTTTATCGGTCTGCCGGCTACCACGGTGCTGCGCACCTTCGGCCACCGCACCGAGATCGTCAGGAACGGCACGGTGATCGAAACGCACGAAGGTAATCCGCTCGACTTCATCGAGAGCTACCAGCAGCGCTTCAAAGTGGCCCTGCGTCCCGGCATGCCGCGCTTCTGCGGCGGTCTGGCCGGCTACTTCGGCTACGACACGGTGCGTCATATCGAAAAGACGCTGGCCAACACCCAGCCGAAAGATGATCTGGGCCTGCCCGACATCCAGCTGATGGTGACGGAAGAACTGGCCGTGATCGACAACCTGTCCGGCAAACTGTATCTGATCGTGTATGCCGATCCGACCCAGCCGGAAGCCTATTCCAAAGCCCGTCAGCGCCTGAAAGACCTGCGCATGATGCTGCGCCGTGGCGTCGATGCGCCAGTGACCAGCGCTTCCGTACGCACCGAAGCGATCCGCGAGTTTGCCAAGGAAGATTATCTGAAAGCCGTGGCACGGGCCCACGAATACGTGATGGCCGGTGACCTGATGCAGGTGCAGATCGGCCAGCGCATCCGCAAGCCGTATGTGGATTCGCCGCTCACGCTGTACCGCGCGCTGCGCTCGCTGAACCCGTCGCCGTATATGTACTTCTACAATTTCGGCGAAATGCAGATTGTTGGCGCATCGCCGGAAATTCTGGTGCGTAACGAGACTCTGCCGGACGGCGAAAAGCGCGTGACGCTGCGCCCGATTGCCGGTACCCGCCCGCGCGGTTCGACGCCGGAACGCGACGCCGAACTCGCCACCGAACTGCTGGCCGACCCGAAAGAGATCGCCGAACACGTGATGCTGATCGATCTGGCGCGCAATGATCTGGGCCGCATCTCCGACATCGGTACGGTGAAAGTCACCGACCGTCTGGTGATCGAAAAGTATTCGCACGTACAGCACATCGTCTCCAACGTGGAAGGCAAGCTGAAATCCGGCCTGTCCAATCTGGACGTGCTGCGCGCTACCTTCCCGGCCGGCACCCTGACCGGTGCACCGAAGGTACGCGCCATGGAAGTCATCGACGAACTGGAAATTTCCAAGCGCGGCATCTACGGCGGCGCTTGCGGTTACCTGTCCTTCGGCGGCGAAATGGATGTGGCGATTGCCATCCGCACCGGCGTGATCAAGGACGGCATGCTGTATGTGCAGGCCGCCGCCGGCATCGTCGCCGACTCGATACCGGAAATGGAATGGCAGGAAACTGAAAACAAGGCGCGCGCCGTGCTGCGCGCTGCCGAACAAGTGCAAGATGGTCTGGATGGGGAGTTCTAAGATGCTGCTGATGATCGACAACTACGACTCCTTCACCTACAACATCGTGCAGTATTTCGGCGAACTGGGCGAAGACGTGCGGGTCTACCGCAACGACGAAATCACGATTGAGGAAATCGAAGCCCTCAATCCCGACCACATCTGCATCTCGCCGGGACCGAAAGATCCGGCGCAGGCAGGCATCTCCATCGCAGTGCTCAAGCACTTCGCTGGCAAGAAACCGATACTGGGCGTATGCCTCGGCCATCAGGCCATAGGCGAAGCCTTTGGCGGAAAAGTTATCCGCGCCAAGCAGGTCATGCATGGCAAAACCTCTCTCATCGCGCATACCGGCGTGGGCGTATTCAAGAATCTGCCCTCGCCTTTCACAGTGATCCGCTATCACTCGCTGGCCATCGAACGCAGCTCGCTGCCGGCCTGCCTCGAAGTGACGGCATGGACCGACGACGGCGAAATCATGGGCGTGCGCCACAAGGAATACGACATCGAGGGCGTGCAGTTCCACCCCGAGTCCATCCTGTCGGAACACGGTCACGCACTGCTGAAAAACTTCCTGGTTCGTTAAGGCTGGCGGCGCGCTGCGTGCGCGCTCCTGTCTGCGTCCGCAAGGGCGACGTTAACTGACTATCTGTGCCAAATTATTGCGAGGATTGCCATGTCTATCACCCATCAAGAAGCACTGCTGCGCTGCATTGAACACCGCGAGATTTTCCACGACGAGATGCTGCATCTGTTCCGCCAGATCATGTCCGGTGAAATGTCGCCAACCATGATCGCTGCCCTGACCATGGGCCTGCGCGTGAAAAAGGAAACCATAGGCGAGATCACCGCCGCCGCGCAGGTCATGCGCGAGTTCTCCACCAAAGTGCCGATGGCCGACACGCGCGGCCTGCTCGACATCGTCGGCACCGGCGGCGACGGCGCCCACACGTTCAACATCTCGACCGCTTCCATGTTCGTCGCCGCTGCTGCGGGCGCGCGCGTGGCCAAGCATGGTGGCCGCAGCGTTTCTTCCTCGTCCGGCAGCGCCGACGTGATCGAATCGCTGGGCGCCAACATCAATCTGAAGCCGGAACAGATTGCCCAGTCCATCGCCCAGACGGGCATAGGCTTCATGTTTGCACCGAACCACCACGCCGCCATGAAGCATGCAGCGCCAGTACGGCGCGAGCTGGGCGTGCGCACCATCTTCAACATTCTCGGCCCGCTGACCAACCCTGCCGGTGCACCGAATATCCTGATGGGCGTATTCCACGCCGACCTGGTCGGGATTCAGGTGCGCGTACTGCAGCGCCTTGGCGCCCAGCATGCGCTAGTGGTGTATGGCCGCGACAATATGGATGAAGTTTCGCTCGGTGCCGGTACGCTGGTCGGTGAACTGGTCAATGGCGAAATCCGCGAATACGAAATCCATCCGGAAGACTTCGGCCTGCAGATGATCGCCAGCCGCAATCTGAAAGTGGCCGATGCCGCCGAATCCAAGGCCAAGATGATGGAAGCGCTGCGCGGTGAACCGGGGGCAGCCTTCGATATCGTCGCGCTCAATTCTGCCACCGCGCTGTATGCCGCCGGTGTAGCCAGCTCGATCGAAGATGGTCTGGTGCGGGCCCGCGAAGCCATCACTTCCGGCGCCGCGATCAAGAAAATCGAACAGTTCGTGCAGGTGACGCAGACGCTGGGCCAGCATAACTAAGCGCCCCGCCCGCACCACACATACATACTCAGGTATCCATCATGTCCGACATACTGAATAAAATCCTCGCCGTCAAAGCACAGGAAGTGGCCGCTGCAAAAAACCAGCGCAGCTATGCCAGCCTGCGCGCCGAGGTAGAAAGCAACAACGAACTGCGCGCCGGCCTGCGCGGTTTCGAAGCCAGCCTGCGTAGCAAAATCGCCGCCGGCAAGCCTGCCGTCATTAGCGAAATCAAGAAGGCCTCGCCGTCGAAAGGCGTGATCCGTGCCGATTTCCGTCCTGCCGACATCGCCGCCAGCTATGCCCAGCATGGCGCGGCCTGCCTGTCGGTGCTGACCGACGAACAGTTCTTCCAGGGTTCGGTCGCCTATCTGCAGCAGGCCCGCGCGGCCTGCCAGTTGCCGGTACTGCGCAAGGATTTCATGATCGATCTGTACCAGATCTATGAAGCCCGTGCCATGGGTGCCGACGCCATCCTGCTGATCGTCTCGGCACTCGATCACGGCCTGATGGCCGAGATGGAAGCCTGCGCCCACGAACTGGGCATGGGCGTGCTGGTAGAAACCCACGATGCAGCCGAACTCGATGCGGCCCTGCGCCTGAAAACGGCGCTGGTGGGCATCAATAACCGCAACCTGCGCACTTTCGATGTGACGCTGGATACCACACTGGGTCTGCTTGACCGTATCCCGGCCGAGAAGATCGTCATCACCGAATCGGGCATATTGGTGCCGGCCGATGTGGAACGCATGCGCGCCGCCAATGTGCACAGCTTCCTCGTGGGTGAAGCCTTTATGCGCGCCGCCGATCCGGGTGCCGAACTGGCGCGCCTGTTCAACCAAGCCTGAGACAACCCTCGGTTAGTCGTCGGTTAGCCCGCCGTTAGCCAGCGGTTAACCGTTACTTGCCACAGCACTGGCTGGGGTCATCACCGGCGCAACTAGCGGCATCACGGGCGCCACCGCCGAAGTCACTAGCGGTGCCGCGATCTCGATACGATCGCGGCCGCCGCTCTTGGCGCGGTAGAGCGCCTGATCCGCCCGCAGCAGCAAACCATCCAGCTTTTCATCTGGGCTACTCTGGCAAGCCACACCGATGCTGACCGTGTAAGGCGGCAGACCATGGGCACCGGAAGCCCGCACAGCCTTGAGGATACGCTCGGCAATCTGCAGCGCGCGATCCAGCCCCGTCTCCGGCAGCAGCACGACAAATTCCTCGCCGCCGAAGCGGGCAATGTGATCCGACACCCGTAGCGCCTTGCCGATCAGCGCGGCCACTTCCACCAGCACACGGTCGCCGATGATGTGGCCGTGGGTGTCGTTGATCTTCTTGAAGTAATCAAGATCGATGCTGAGCACCGTCATCACCGTGAACTGGCGCCGCATCAGGCCCAGTTCCTTGGCATACACATCGGCAAAGCCGCGCCGGTTGAGTACCTGCGTCAGCGGGTCCAGCGTGGAGCGACGCTCCAGCAATCCTTGCAGGCGGCGTGTGGACACCGTGTTGAAGCTCACGGCCAGCAGCAGGATCATGAACTGGGCCAGCGCCAGATACAGACTCTGGAAAGGGCCGCTGGCCATGATGTTCACCAGTTCGGAGCCGAACAGCATGGCCAGCGTACCGCGCGTGAACACCACCACCGACTGTATGCCCAGCAGCACATACAGGAAGCGGGTCGAGAAATGCGGCTCACCATGGCGCCAGACGATGATGGTAAGGTAGAAGTAATACACCGAAACCAGATACGAGAACACTGCCACCCGTGCGCTGAAACTAGGCTCCCACACATGCCAGTAGGTGATGCCGGCCAGGCAGAGTAGCCACAGCAGCGAGAATAGCCACCACGACGGTTTCAGACCATAGAACTTCTGCGTACCGATCAAGGTCAGCCCGACACCGCAGACAAACGCCGAATTCGCCGTCAGCAGCACCACCAGATCAGGCACGCCCAGCCGGCTCGAAGCGAACAGTCCGGCGCCGCCCACCAGCATCAGCAGGCTAAAGGCCCAGTAATTCAAGCCGCGGATCTCGGGCGGATAACTGAAGTAGGACGAAAACAGTACGATGCTCATGGCGATGGCCATCAGCACCGACATGAAGATGAGCGTTGCGGGATCAAGCAGCATAAAAATTACCCAGCCTGGCTAGGACGCTGCGGCGTACCCGCTTTCTTGCCGGCGGCATCCACGTTCAGGCTGATGCCGGGCACGCGGTCGCCCTGCAGGGTAGCCTTGAACGTCATCAACTCGTCGCGACGGAAGGCATGCACATCGATCTCCGAACCCACACCATAGCGCGAAAGCAGCGTATCCAGATTGGCTGCCGTAACCCGCAAGCCATCCACCGCCACCAGCACGTCACCAGCCGACAGTCCGGCACTGTGGGCTGCGCCGCCTTCGTGCACGCTATTGAGCTTGCAGTCGTTGCCATCCTTGCCGAGGTTGACGTCCAGACTAGGTTTGGCCGACTTGCGCTCGTCGGCGTACTTGACGCCGAACGGGGCCAGCAGCTTAGCCAGCGGCAGGTCTTCCGTGCCGCGCACATATTTGTCGAAGAAAGGCTTGAAGCGGCCACCGCTGATTTCATCGAACAGGGCTTCCGCTTCGGCGGGCGTCACGCCACGGCCTGCACCCTGATAGAAGCTGGCGCCATAGCGCTGCCACAGGGCGCGCATCACATCATCGAGCGACTTCTTGCCGCCCGTCTTGGCACGGATGCTGAGGTCCAGCGCCAGCGCCACCAGCGAACCCTTGGTGTAGTAGCTGACGATGGCGTTCGGTGCATTCTCGTCCTGACGGTAGTACTTGCCCCAGGCGTCAAAGCTGGAATCGGCCACGCTCTGCTTGGTGCGACCGCTGCCGCGCAGCACGCTGCCCACGGTCTTGGCCACCAGTTTGAAGTAGGTCTGCTCATTAATCAGACCGGCGCGCACCAGCATCAGATCATCGTAATAGCTGGTAAAGCCTTCGAATAACCACAGCAGCGGCGAGTAATTCTCCACCTGCAGGTTGTAGGGCGCGAACACGGCAGGCTTGATGCGCTTGACGTTCCAGGTATGGAAGTACTCATGGCTGCACAGGCCCAGATACTGCAGGTAGCCGTCGCTGATGTCCTTGCTGGCGGCCTTGGTGCTGGGCAGATCGGCACGGGCACAGATCAGCGCCGTCGAAGCGCGGTGTTCCAGCCCGCCATAGCCATCGCCCACCGCCATGGTCATGAACACATAGCGGTTCATCGGCGCTTTACGGGTTTTCGGCTCGAAGAAGGCGATCTGGGTTTCGCAGATTTTCTTCAGGTCGGCGCTCAGGCGCGCCATGTCCAGATGCGGCACCTTGCCGGTGATGACGATATCGTGCGGGATGCCATGCGCCTTGAAGGTGGCCAGCGCAAACTCGCCCTGCTCTACCGGATGGTCGATCAGTTCATCGTAGTCGCCCGCCACATAGGTGCCGTAGCCGTAGCGCTTGGCCTTGAGTTCGGGCAGAGATGTAGCCACGCGCCAGTTACGCGCTGCCGGATCGGCCGGACGCTGGATATCCACCACATGCGGCTGGTCTTCCTGCCCTAGCACGCGCAGAAATACGCTAGTGCCGTTGTAGAAAGCGTGGTTCTGATCCAGATGGGCCGCGCGTACCGACAGGTCCCATGCATAGACTTCGTAATGGACGGTCAGGCTGGCACCGCGATCCTTGAGCGGCGCAGCCTGCCAGCTATGCTTATCAAGCTTAGTCAGCGCGACTGCCTCGCCATTGGCTTCGGCGCGGATGCGCACGATATTGCGCGAAAATTCGCGGATCATATAGCTGCCCGGTATCCACGCAGGCAACGCAAAAATCTGCCCGCCTTCGGCCGGCTGTGCCACTGTCAGCGTCACGCGGAACAGGTGTGCGGCCAGATCATGGCCGATGATGCTGTAGGCGATCGCTGCTTTATTCTTGTTCGGTTTTTTCATCGGATTCCTTGATTACAAATCTGCGCGGGTGTCGATGTCGCGGATCACGCCTTCATCGTCCACCACCAGTTCACTGACCGCATGGTTCTTTAGTATGGCCCTTGCGCCCTGATCGCCCTGCAGCGCCAGCAGCAATGGTAAATGATAAGCGCTGAAGGCCACCGGATTTCCGCGCTGGCCCTGATACACAGGCGCCGCAATGCGCGCACCGCGGCCTATGGTGGCCAGCAGTTCGCGCATGGTCTGCGGCTGCACATAGGGCATATCGCCGAGCGCGATCAGCCAGCCTGCTGCCGTACTGCTGCTGCGCAGCGCCAGCGTCAGGGAAGCTGCCATGCCATCGTCAGCATTATCACAGACTAGCACTTCACAACCAAGCTGCGCTAGCAGATCTGCCAGCGCAGCGTCGCCACGCCGCACCACAGCCAGTACGCGCGGCACGGCGGCCAGCAGGTTGCGCGCACTGGCCGCCACGACGGGGTCGCCGCTGGCTAGTGGCTGCAACAGCTTGTTCTGCACTCCGGACGGGTCAAAGCGTTGTCCCCGTCCGGCGGCCAGCAAGACGCCGACCAGTTCCAAGGTCTCAGGCACTGGCGAGGTCAAACGGCAGTTTACGCAGACGCTTGCCGGTCAGTTTGAACAGGGCGTTGGCAAAGGCCGGCGCCAGTGGCGGCAGGCCCGGTTCGCCCATGCCCGTCGGCGCATCATGCGAAGGCACGATGTGCACATCGATCACCGGCATATCCGTCATGCGCGCCAGCGTGTAGTCGCTGAAGTTCTGCTGCTCCACCACGCCATCCTTGAGCGTAATGGCGGCACCGGGCAAGGTCATGCCCAGCCCCATCAGCGCGGCACCCTGTATCTGCGCTTCGATGGTGAGCGGATTGACAGGCTGGTTGCAATGCACACCGGCCGTGACCTTGTGCAGCTTGGGCACACCGTTTTTCACCGAGGCCACCACCACATAGGCTATCGCCGTGTTGAACGATTCATGCATGGCCACGCCCCATGCCTGCCCTTTCGGCAAAGCCTTCTTGCCATAGCCGGACTTGGCCACCGCCAGATCGAGCGCAGCCAGATGGCGCTTGCCTTTCTCGCCGATCAGCTTTTTGCGATAAGCCACCGGATCCATGCCGGCAGCATGGGCCGCTTCATCGATCAGAGTTTCCATCACAAACGCCGTGTGGGTGGAACCGACGGAACGCCACCACAGCACCGGCACATTGGCCTTGACGGTGTGGGCGCTCAGGTTGAGCGGCACTTCATACGGCTCGCCCATGCCTTCCACCATGGTGGCATCGATGCCATCCTTGACCATCATAGGCTCGAACGGCGTGCCGCTGATGATGGACTGGCCGACGATCACATGGTCCCAAGCGACGATGTTGCCCTTGTCATCCAGCCCCAGATCGGCGCGGTGCACATGGGAAGGACGGTAGTAGCCGCCCTTGATATCGTCCTCACGGCTCCAGATCACTTTGACCGGTTCGGTCTTGCCGGCAGCGCGCCAGACTTTGGCGATGTTGACCGCTTCCACCAGATAGTCCGAGCTAGGCACGGCACGGCGCCCGAAGCCGCCGCCGGCCATCATGGTATTCAGCACCACCTGCTCCGGTTTGAGGCCGGCGGTAGCCGCAATTGCGCCCTGATCGATGGTCTGGAATTGCGAACCGGCCCACACTGTGCAGCCATCGGCGCGCAGATCAACCACGCAATTGAGCGGCTCCATCGGCGTATGGGCCAGATAGGGGAATTCGTAGACGGCCGAGATTTTTTTCGCGGCACCGGCCAGCTTCGAAGTATCGGCCTTGCGCGCCGGCTTGCCAGCCTGCTGCGCCAGCGCCTTGTAGCTGGCCATCTGCTCACTGCTGCTGACTTTTTCAACGGCGCTGGTATCCCATTCGATCAGCAGTGCATCACGCCCCATCTTGGCAGGCCAGTAGCCATCGGCGATCACGACCACGCCATTGCCACCCCGGTCGGTATTCACCGGCAGCACTTCGATCACGCCCTTGATAGCCTTGGCCTTGCTGGCATCGAACTTGGCAACGCGCGCACCAAACACGGGCGGACGGGCCACCACCGCCACTTTGCTGTTGGGCGCCTTGAAGTCCATGCCGAACTGCTGCTTGCCGCTGGATTTAACGGCCGCATCGAGCCGTTTCATGGGCTTGCCGATGAACTGGAAATCCCCGGGGTCTTTCAGCTTGACGCTGGCCGGCACGGCTTGCGCCATGGCGGCATCGGCCATGCTGCCGTAACTGGCTTTCTGCCCCGCTGGTCCCAGCAGCATGCTGCGCGAAGTGCGCACCTGATCGGCCGGCACCTTCCACTGCTCGGCGGCTGCGGCGATCAGCATGGCGCGCGCCTTGGCGCCGATTTCGCGGTACTGGATGTACGAGTGGGCGATACTGCCCGAACCGCCGGTAATCTGGATGCCGAACGCAGGGTCTTTGTACTGGTCGCCGGCCGGCGCCAGCGCGCCATTCACTTTCGACCAGTCGGCATCGAGTTCCTCGGCGATCAGCATGGGCAGCGACGTCTGCACGCCCTGGCCGAATTCCAGCCGGTTCACCTGTACCGTCACATGGTTATCGGGACTGATATGTAGAAAGGCATTGGGCTGATACACCTTGGCCTGGGCCTGCTGCGCCTGCGCGAAGCGGCCGCCGCTAGGCAGGAAGAAGCCCAGCACCAGACCGCCGCCAGCGACGGCGCCAGCCTTCATGAAGCCACGGCGCGAGACGCCGCCTGCAGCCTGAGCTTGTTTCGGAGTGTCCACCTGCGTTTCCTGTTGCATCCATTCGATACGCATGACAGTCTCCTTTAGGCGATGGATTTAGCGGCATCCTTGATGGCCGCACGAATACGCTGATAAGTGCCACAGCGGCAGATATTACCGCTCATGGCATTGTCGATGTCCGCATCGGACGGTGCCTTATTGGTGCGCAGCAGCGCCGTGGCGCTCATGATCTGGCCGCTCTGGCAGTAGCCGCACTGCGGCACATCGAGCTTGACCCACGCCGCCTGCACGGCCTTGCCCACTTTGTCGTTTTCCATCGCTTCGATGGTGGTGATCTTCTGTCCCACGGCAGCGGAAATCGGCGTCACGCAGGAGCGGATAGGCTGGCCACCCAGATGCACGGTGCAGGCACCACACAGCGCTGCGCCGCAGCCGAATTTGGTGCCGGTCAGGTTCAGATTGTCGCGCAGCGCCCATAAAATCGGCGTCGATGGATCTGCGTCCACCTGCATGTCTTTGCCATTGATGTTCAAGGTAATCATACGAGTCTCCTGTCGGTGCTGCGGTTGCACGTCACTAGAACTAAACTTGGGTTGAACAACGAGGACAACTAGCTCCGGGCCACAGAACTGCGGCCCGGGAAATCACTACCACTACACAGCCTGATTTACTGCTTAATCTTGGCGAACTTCTCTTCCAGCATTTTGCTATCGATCGCGCCCGGCACACGGCTGCCGTCCGCGAAGAAGATTGCCGGCGTGCCGTTCACACCGAGCTTGCGGCCCAGTTCCAGCACTTCGTCATTAGGCGTAACGCAGTTGGCCGATGCCGGTGCGGCCGGCTTGTTACGGATCATCCAGTCATCCCAGGCCTGGCTGCGGTCCAGCGAGCACCAGATGTTCTTCGATTTGACGAAGGAATCCTCGGCCAGAATGTTGTACATGAAGGTGTAGATGGTGACGTTGTCGGTATCCTTCAGCGTGGTCTGGCGGAAGCGCTTGCAGTAGCCGCAGTTAGGATCTTCGAACACGGCGATCACGCGCTTGCCATCGCCCTTGACGGTCTTGATGGCTTTGTCCAGCGGCAGATCGGAGAATTTGATACGGTTGATTTCGTCCAGCCGCTCCTTGGTCAGGTCGGTGCTGGTAACCAGATTGAATACGTGGCCGGAGAACAGATAGGTGGCCGTCTTGTCGGTGTACAGAATATCGGTGCCGATGCGCACTTCATACAGGCCGGCGTAAGGGGTTTCCTTCACCGAATCGACCTTCACATTGGTGCCCAGACGGGGCTCCACCAGTTTGCGGATCGCATCAGTCGACGGCGTTTCAGCGCTCACACAACCGGCCATCAGCGCCGACAACAACAGCAAACCCAGCTTACTCATACTCATAACTTCTCCGGTAACGACACACAGACCCGCATTTTTACGTGATTCGGCGGCTATTTTCCCAAGGCGTGGGAGATCAGGCGACGCTTCACTGCAGGCAACTTATCCAGCAAGTTTAATCCGAAATTGCGCGCCACGCGCAGCGGCTCGATATTTGCCCCGAACAGCCGCGCCAGACCGTCCGTGGTCAGCTGCATCAGCAGCACATCTTCCTTGCGTGCGCGGGCATAGCGGGCCAGCACGCGTTCGTCACCGAGGCTGCGCTGCGGCTCGCGCTCGCTCAGGGTTTTCACCAGCTGGGCCACATCGGCAAAGCCCAGATTCATGCCGTGACCAGCCATCGGATGGACTACGTGGGCGGCATCGCCCACCAGCGCCACGCGCTGCGCCACCATGGAATGAGGGCGGATCAGGCGCAGCGGGAAATCGCGCACCAGTTCCGGCTGCAGCGGCGTCAGCGCGCCTAGCTTTTCCTGCGCGTACACGGCCAGCCGTGCCGCGATCTGTGCGGCCGACTCGCTGCGCAGGGTATCGGCCAGCGCGTCGGGCGCCGACCACACCAGCGACACCTGATTCCCGGGCAGCGGCAGCAGCGCCACGATGCCGTCCACGCCAGTGAACCACTGGTAGGCGGCGCCATGGTGCGGCAATTCGCAGGCAAAGTTGGAGACCACGGCGCGCTGGTTGTAGCTGCGGTAGTCAAAACCGATATCGCACTGGCCACGCACCCACGACTGGGCGCCGTCGGCCCCCACCACCAGCTGCGACTTGATGCAACTGCCATTCGCGAGTTGCACAGTGGCACTGTCCTGGGTCTGCAGCAAGGCCGTGGCACGGCCCTCCACCTGCTGCACGTTCTGGGCGAACTTGAGTGCCGCATCGAGTGCCTGGGCAATATTGCGGTCTTCCATGATCCACGCCAGCGTATCGGTACGGGCGCCATAGGCATCGAAACCGAGGCCACCGGCCTGCGCGCCATCACCGTGTACGATCATGGCATCCACTGGCGCGACCCGGCTGGCGTCGAGGGCACCCCACACTTTAAGCGAAGTTAGCAGACGATAGGCGGTGTGATTGAGGGCGTACACGCGGGCATCCCAGCCCGGATCGGAACCGGCCGGTGCTGACGGCGGCGAAGGCGGCCCCAGCAAGGTCACGCTAAAACCGGCCTGGGCGAGGCCCAGCGCAGTCGTCTTGGCAATTGCGCCATTGCCAACGATACAGATATCACTCTCGATCACGCGCAGCGCAGCGGTGGAAGCTGGAATATTCATGCAATCATTATAGCGGGTCACATCGCCAGAAAACGGGGACTTGCACTTCTGCGCAGGTCTGCTATAATTTTGCCTCTTGGCCTGGTAGCTCAGTTGGTAGAGCAGAGGATTGAAAATCCTTGTGTCGGTGGTTCGATTCCGCCCCGGGCCACCAAGAATTCAACAAAAACGCCACCTTCGGGTGGCGTTTTTGTTTGTGTATTCCCGGGCATCTGGCTGCCGACGACACGCCAGCAGCCCGCGCTTGCTATCAGCTGGTCTTCAGCTGATAGCGTCCATCGTAGGGCAGATCGCCCCATTCACTCGCACAGCGCTCGACGCGCAATTGCACGCTGCCATTGCCGCGCCGGACCGTCACCTTGCAGTTTCCGTTGCTGTACTGCCAGCCGCCGGGCCCGTCACTCAACTGCCCTGCGCCCATGCCCGAACGCAGATTGCCCGCCTTGCCTTTTTGCTGCACCGCCAGCTCGAACTTCCCGTCCGGCGACACGGTGAAGGTCCGCTCAAAATTGCGGTCCGAGGCATCATAAGCGCCTGCGGCCGGATAGTCGCCGCCCGCCCCTTGCGAGCCTGCAAGCGCAGCAGGCTGTGCCGTGCTGGTCACCACCGCTGCCGACGCATTGCTGGCGGCCACCACGCCGCTCTCGCCGGTATTGGAGACCCCGGACACCCACACGCGCATGGTGTCATGCGGATAATCCCAGTCGTAGCCCATCTGGACGAACATGGAGCCGATGTAATACACGCCGCCACCGGCCAGGAAACTGCGCGCCACCGGATCATTCGGATAGGGCTTGGCCGGTGCGACGGGACCATCATCGCGCACCTGACCGGAATTCTTGTTGTAATTCATCTTTGCCGGCCAAGGACTACGCACACTGACGAAACTGATGTTGTACGCCAGATCGGTGGCGCACATGCGCAGATTGTCGAACTTTTCACTCTGACGCTCGCTGGTCCAGAGCGTGATGTTGTAGTTCACGCACTCGCTCGGCGTGTTGGTCCGGTTTTCCCACTGATCCAGCGACTTGGAATATCCGGTCACGCGGATGGCCAGCTTGGGAAAGGCCGGCGGGTTCATATTATCCTTGACCGGATAGGCCTTCAGAATGTCTTTGAGTTTGGTATCGGTCAGCTTCTGATAACTGGCGGGCGCACCGGCATTGCCCTTGTCGCCGTCCTTGCCACCGATACCATTCTTGTTCAGCGCCTTGTTGAGGCTGTTCTTCAGCATGGAGCCCAGATCCAGGCCGCTCTTGGGCTCTTCGGCATGGGCGGTCATTGCAAATGCCACGGTGGCTGCGGCAAGGAGTGAGGCAGGAATCGAGATTTTCATGAGAGAAAAGTAGAAAGGGGTTAGCACATCACCGTCTATGCCGCCGCGCGGTCCGCCTGCGCCGGCTCCACGATATTTAAGTTAATAAATAATATTAACTTATTTATATCTAATTGGGCGAAAATTCGCTCGCGTGCGGACTGCCTGTTGCAGCAACGGCGCCTATTCCCCGGCGCCAGCATCCGATAACTATTCCGCCAGCAGTTGCCGCCGGGTCGCAGCCAGGATTTCGTCCGACAGCGCCTCGTCATCCACCGCCCGTGCCAGAATCACCGCGCCTAGCATGGCCGACATCAGCAGTATGGCCTGATCGCGCTCGCTGCCGCGCTTCCCCCAGCGGAAGCCGCTGGCCAGTTTGTCGAGCAGTCCTTTCAGATAGCCCCCGAGCAGCGACCTATCCCTCCCCCTGCGCCCCACTTCCACCGCCAGCGCCGCCATGGGGCAGCCGTCACCACGGTCGTCGCGATGGGTGGCGCTCAGATACTGTTCGACGAAGTGCTGCCTGGCGCTGGCAGGATCGGCCAGCGCCTGTGCCAGCAGCGCCGCCTTCTGGTTCATGGCTTCCTGTAGCGCGGCACTGGCCAGATCGTCCTTGCTGGCAAAGTGGGAATAGAACGAGCCGTGCGTCAGGCCAGCGCCCTTCATCAGTTCGCTCACACTGACGGCATCGATGCCCCGCTCTCTGATCATGGCAGCAGCCAGACTCAGCACGCGCTGGTGTTTGGCCGCGGTTTCTTCCGGTGGATAACGCATCACTTCCCTCCATTAAATCTGATCACCATCATACATGACATTTTTGAGGTATGATTCAAAACATGATGATCATCAGATATGGCTTGGACTTAAATATGATGACTATCAGATTATATTTTATTAACTATCTGGCACGGCTGCGTGCCGCCATCAGGAGGATTTATGAAAGTTCAAGGTGCTAACGTCTTCATCACCGGTGCCAACCGTGGTATCGGTCTGGCTCTGGCCCGCCGCGCACGCGATCTCGGTGCCGCCAAAGTGTATGCCGGGATGCGCAATACGGCCGGTTTCAGCGAACCCGGCCTGATTCCCGTACAGATAGACGTGACGGATGAGGCCTCGGTACAGGCAGCCGTGCGGGCCGCAGGCGATGTGACTATCCTGATCAATAATGCCGGCATAGGCGCCGTCAAGCCCGACGCACTGGATCCCGGTGTCGAAGCGCAATCGCGGGAAATGTTCGAAACCAATTACTTCGGTGTGGTCCGCGTGACGCAGGCGTTTGCGCCAGTGCTGACACAGGCTGCCAAATCGGCCATCGTGAATGTGCTATCGAGCGTGACGTGGTTACCCGCACCTTTCCTGACCGCGTATGCAGCTTCCAAGGCTGCCGCCTGGAGCTATACCAACAGCCTGCGGCAAACCATGCAGGCGACCAGCACCAGCGTACTCGCGCTGCACGTCCACTTTGTCGATACGGATATGACCAGGTTATTCGACGCCCCCAAAACCCAGCCTGATGACGTTGCTCAGCAGACCCTGGCTGCGCTGGAAGCGGGACAGGTCGAGCTATTTGCCGACGACACTGCACGCGCGGCCAAAGCCACGCTATCGAGCGAACACGCGCTATACCTCGCGCCACAGCCAGCCCACTAAGCCCGGCCCGTCGGGCGGCCTCGACAGGCCTCCCGACGGCAATCCGGCGAGCACCCCGGCTCGCATAGCGTAACAGCACCGCATCGCGGGCGACGGCACATGCTATTCTTGCGTGGCTAAAATTTCTAGAGGACACCATGCGCCCTACCCTCCCGCTGCTGCTGTGCACCCTGCTGTGTGCTGCCATCCCTGCCATCGCTCAGGTCAAAACCCCGGCCACACCGGAAAAGATGAACCAGCTCTACGCCCAGTACTGGGAAGACTATTTGCGCGAAAACCCGATCGCCGCCACCTACAACGGCGACCAGCGCTACAACCACCTGTTCGGCCCGCAGACTGCAGCCGAAGCGAATGCCCAGAGCCGTGCACTGGCCGAAAAATATCTGGCCCTGACGGCTACCTACGATCCAGCCGCGCTGCCGGCCGAAGACCGCATCAGCTACGACTTGCTGCGCTACCGTCTGCAGCAGGTACTGGACGGCCTGCGCTTCCCGACCGACCTGATGCCGGTTGACCAGTTCGCCGGCCTGCACCTGAGCATGGCGCAGCTGGGTTCGGGCAGCTCGGCCCAGCCCTTCCAGACCGTGCAGGACTACGACAACTGGCTACAGCGCGCCGCCGCTTACGCACCGGCCGTGGACCACCTGATGGACGACATGCGCAAAGGCATAGCGCAAGGCATCGTCATGCCCAGGGCGCTGATCCAGCGCGTACTGCCGCAACTGGAAAATGTCGGCAGCGATAATCTGGAAACCAGCACCTATATGGGGCCGGTGAAGAAATTCCCGTCCTCGTTCAGTGCCGCCGACAAGGAACGCCTGACTGCCGCCTACGGCAAGCTGGTACGCGAACAGCTGGCACCGGCCAACCGCAAGCTGCTGGCCTTCATGCGCGACACCTATCTGCCAGCAGGGCGCGACACGGCGGGCATCGGTGCCCTGCCCGGCGGGCAGGAATGGTATGCCTTCCTCGCACGCCGCTCCACCACCACCGAACTGACACCGGCCCAGATCCACGATATCGGCCTGAGCGAAGTGGCACGTATCCGCGCCCAGTTCGAACTGGCCAAGGACAAGGTGGGTTTCAAAGGCACGCTCAAGGAATTCTTCCAGCATCTGAACACGGCGCCGGAACTACGCTTCAAGACGCGCGAAGAGATACAGGCAGCGTATGAAGCCATCCGCCCGAAAGTCGAAGCCAAACAGAACCTGCTGTTCGCCCACCTGCCCAAAGCGCCGTTCGAAATCCGCCCGGTCGAAGGCTACCGCGAAGTCAGTGCGGCACCGGCTTCGTATCAGCGTGGCTCGGTCGATGGCAAGCGACCCGGCGTGTTCTACTTCAACGCCTACAAGCCGGAAACGCGCACCCGCTTTACCACCAACGCCTTCTTCCTGCACGAAGCCATACCGGGCCACCACTTCGAGCGCAGTCTGGCGCAGGAAACTGCCGGTCTGCCGGACTTCCGCCGCTTCGGCGCCAGCACGGCCTTCTCCGAAGGCTGGGGCCTGTACAGCGAAATGCTGGGGCAGGAGATCGGCATGTATGACGATCCGTGGCAATGGGTGGGCCGTCTGACGGCCGAGATCTGGCGCGGCGTGCGGCTGGTGGTCGATACCGGCATCCACTCCAAAGGCTGGACGCGCGAGCAGGCGATTGCCTACTTCAAGGACAACGTACCGCAGGATGAAGTGACAGCTGTACAGGAAGTGGAGCGCTACATCGCCATCCCGGGGCAGGCACTAAGCTACAAGATCGGCGAACTGAAACTGCGCGAACTGCGCACCCGTGCCGAGACCAAGCTAGGCAAGAAGTTCGATCTGCGCGCCTTCCACAACGAAGTGCTGTCGCACGGCTCGGTGCCGCTGGACGTGCTCGATGGCGCCGTGAATCGCTGGATTGCCGCCCAGCTCAACTAGCGCTGGCTTCAGCTACCACTAAAGAAGCGCCAGATTTCGCGGGTGGCATCGATGGGTGCAGCGGGGCCGGGCCAGCTATGGCCGCCCGTGTCCGTGCTGCATAGCTGGACGCGGGCGCCAGCGGCGCAATCGCGATAAGCCACGCAGCTAGCGCCGGCTACTTGCAGCACAGACTGGGCCGGGCCACGGCACTGGTCGCGCTGCACCCAGCGCGCCACCGTGTCCGGTACGGAGACGAATTCCATTACGCTGCGCCGGTCGCGGAAAGCCTGCGGGCCGGCGCCGCCAGCGTACAGTACATGATCATCGTCACGGGCATGAATGTGCAGCACGGCGATGGGACGGGCCGGCTGGCAATGCGCGCTGGCATCCGTGCCGGCGACCGAGGCAACGGCGCGGAACAGATCGGCTGCATCGCAGGCCAGCCGGTGCGCCATCATGCCGCCATTGCTCATGCCGGTCGCAAAGATCCGTGCGCTATCGACGCGGTAGCGGCCCTTGATTTCCGCCACCACGGCACGCAGGAATGCCACATCATCCACATTCTGATCGCGCGCATAGCCACAACATCCGCCCGCATTCCACGTAGCCAGCCGCCCGCCGGGTAGCCGGCTGGCACCATTGGGAAACGCCACGATGAAGCCGCTCTCGTCGGCCTGCCGCAACCAGCCATAGCGACCATCTTCCGCCATGAGTCCTGCATGTCCACCGCCACCATGCATGGCTAATACTAGCGGTAAAGCCCGCGCCGCATCATACCCAGCAGGTAAATGAACTAGCACTTTGCGTCCCTGCACCCGCAGTTCCTGCAAGTTAGGCTCGCCCGCCGTACTGCGAATTGCAGCTTCGGCCAGCGGCCATCTGGCTGGCTGCTCCACCTGTGCCAGCAAAGGCATTGGCGACAGCGTCAATAGCATTAACGGCAAAGCCAGCATTCGGGTCGGTCTCAATGCAGGCTTGCGCTTTCCATCAGATTTCATTATCCACCTCATAGAACAACAGCCCAGTCTTTGCGCAAACACAAAGAGCTGTCGGCGCCATTTTTGTAAAATTTACCATACCTACAGCCTGATGTTAGCTGCTCTATCCGTCGAGAATTCATCATGCGTCTGCCGTTGCCCCTGCTGATCTTGCCCTGCATACTATGCTTACAGCCCGCGAATGCTGGTACGCAGGTCCTCGGGGTAGAGATCGGCGTCACCACCAGCGACCAGCTCAGCAAAAATCTGTCCCGCAGCACCGACCTCAGCGACCGCGGCATCAATAAATATAGTGGCGGAAAGATGCTAGCGACCGACGGGTCTGCTTACCAGATCGAAGGACTCACAGAAGTCGTGTATATCTTCGATAGCGTGGGCAAGCTGGCCGGGGTCATTATGGATATGGACAAAGGGCGATTTGCATCTGTCTATCAATACTTGCAATCGAAGTACAAAGTCAAAGCGACGCAACTGCCCTATGTTGGAGATCAGTTCGCACGCTTCGAGCCGGCCGACGCTATCATCGAACTAGACGCGCCTCACCTGAGCTTCACTATGCAGCTTCGCTACATCCGCAATGACCTGTCACAGAAATACAAGACCGATAAGGCAGCCGAGCGAGCAGCAAAGAAAAAGGCCGAGTCAGCGCAGTTCTAGCTTTGCCGCGTGCGCTACTCAGGCACAAACCGGTAAGCCTTGCTGTCCAGCAGTGCTAGCGGCGACAGTTCAGGATTAGCTAGCCGGAAGCTACGCCGTCTGCGCAGGCCGGGCTGCTCGACGCATGCAGCGCTGCGTTTAGCAAACCCAATATATGCCTGCTATCGAAACCTGATCTGCTGGGGTTCATGGCGAAAATGCAGACATCGGCCGACATGACGCACGCAGGCATGGCGGCCAGCGCCAGCACGCACGCGCTCAAACTAGGCCCGCGTATTAGTCGCAGCAAGATCGCAGTCTCCAGAAACGCCGAATTTATAGCACGCAACTGGCCCTGCATTAGCAAGTTACTACAGCGACATTTTTCTGCATCATCGAAGCCGACCTACCTCGCATCGCACCATTATCACGCAGCAATCGCCCCTCCTGCCGTCTACATGGCATGGCAAAAACGGCAGCCAACCTGCGCTTCCCGTCGCCGCACCCTGGTAATTCATAAGCAGCGACAACACCGTCACACCCGTTTCAGGCAGTATTTCCCACAATGCGAAAAGGCATTCTCACATTGCAGAATCCGGGTCGCTAAAAAACCACAGAATTTATCCCATCCGATAAAAAGTCATTCCACATCGCAAAAATTACTAACTAAGTCATTGAAAATTAACAGATAAAATTAAGTTATATGTCTTATATAAGACATGCTACTCAGCGAAAAAAGGACTATGATTATTCCATCGAACTTCGCTTTTTATAGAGAGTTTTCAACGCATTACTAACTTACCAGCCGGCCCCAGTGAACTGCACTACCCACACTCCCGGCACCCGTTTTTGAATCTTTATTATTCTGTTTAACTGCCAAGGAAATCATCATGTCCCAATACCAAGACGACATCCAAGCCGTTGCTGCACTGAAGCAAAAAGAAGGTAGTGCATGGAACGCCATCAACCCTGAATCGGCTGCCCGTATGCGCGCCCAGAACCGCTTCAAAACCGGTCTGGACATCGCTAAATACACGGCCAAAATCATGCGCGCCGACATGGCCGCCTATGATGCCGATCCAGCCAAATACACCCAGTCGCTGGGTTGCTGGCACGGTTTCATCGGTCAGCAGAAGATGATTTCCATCAAGAAGCACTTCAACAGCACCGAACGCCGCTACCTCTACCTGTCGGGCTGGATGGTTGCCGCACTGCGCTCGGAATTCGGCCCGCTGCCAGACCAGTCGATGCACGAAAAAACCGCCGTATCGGCCCTGATCAAAGAGCTGTACACCTTCCTGCGTCAGGCTGACGCACGTGAACTGGGCGGCCTGTTCCGTCAACTGGACGCTGCCGAAGGCGCTGCCAAAGCTGCGATTCAGGAAAAAATCGACAACCACGTGACCCACGTCGTACCTATCATCGCCGACATCGACGCCGGTTTCGGTAACGCTGAAGCGACCTACCTGCTGGCCAAGCAGTTCATCGAAGCGGGTGCCTGCTGCATCCAGATCGAAAACCAAGTGTCGGACGAAAAACAATGCGGTCACCAAGACGGTAAAGTTACCGTGCCACACGAAGACTTCCTGGCCAAGATCCGCGCCATCCGCTACGCCTTCCTGGAACTCGGCGTGGACGACGGCATCATCGTCGCCCGTACCGACTCGCTGGGCGCCGGCCTGACCAAGCAGATCGCTGTGACCAAACAGCCAGGCGACCTGGGCGACCAGTACAACTCCTTCCTCGATTGCGAAGAAGTGTCGGCTGATGCACTGGGCAACGGCGACGTGATCATCAAACGCGAAGGCAAGCTGCTGCGTCCTAAGCGTCTGCCATCGAACCTGTTCCAGTTCCGTTCCGGCACCGGCGAAGAGCGCTGCGTACTGGACTGCATCACCTCGCTGCAGAACGGCGCCGACCTGCTGTGGATCGAAACGGAAAAACCACATATCGCCCAGATCGGCGGCATGGTGAGCGAAATCCGTAAAGTCATCCCTAACGCCAAGCTGGTGTACAACAACAGCCCATCGTTCAACTGGACCCTGAACTTCCGTCAGCAAGCCTACGACCGCATGAAAGCCGAAGGCAAAGACGTATCGTCCTACGAACGTGCCCAGCTGATGAGCGTGGAATACGACAATAGCGAACTGGCCAAAGAAGCTGACGAGAAAATCCGCACCTTCCAGGCTGATGCAGCCCGCGAAGCCGGCATCTTCCACCACCTGATCACGCTGCCGACCTACCACACGGCTGCGCTGTCGACCGACAATCTGGCCAAAGAATACTTCGGCGACCAGGGTATGCTCGGTTATGTCGCTGGCGTACAACGCAAAGAAATCCGTCAGGGTATCGCTTGCGTGAAACACCAGAACATGTCCGGTTCCGATATCGGCGACGATCACAAAGACTACTTCAGCGGCGAAGCAGCCCTGAAAGCAGCAGGTAAAGACAACACGATGAACCAGTTCTAAGCTGATCGTGCTGGACTAGAAAACCGGGCTCTGTTTCTTGCAGAGCCCGGTTTTTTTTCGTCTGTACACAGCGATGTTATATCGCTCATGTATCTTTGATATAGATCAACGAAATACTTGATCCTGCTCATTACACTGAATTGACTTCGTTAGGTTTCACCCACCGACCACGTGCGTGGCACGTGCCTGTAACGCTTACCCACGTTTGACGATGCTGCCAGTTTATATTTCCCACCCGGATTGCCTGAAACACTCGATGGGCGATCAACACCCCGAATGCCCCGAGCGCATAGGCGCGGTCAACGACATGCTGCTGATCAAGGGCCTGCTCGATTTCATGCAACCGATGGATGCGCCGCTGGCGACCGAAAAGCAGCTGGCGCAAGCCCACGCCAGCCTGTACATCCACGAACTGGCGGCCCAGTCGCCCAAGGAAGGCACGGTGCAGGTCGACCCTGACACCAGCATGAACCCCTACACCTATCAGGCAGCCCTGCGCGCCGCCGGTGCTGCCGTAATGGCCACCGACATGGTGCTGACCAAGGGTGCCGGCACGGCTTTCTGCAATGTGCGCCCACCGGGCCACCACGCCGAATACAGCGCCGCCGGCGGCTTCTGCTTTTTTAACAACGTTGCAGTCGGCATACGCCACGCCCTCAATGTGCACGGGCTGGAACGGGTGGCGCTGGTGGATTTCGACGTCCACCACGGCAATGGCAGCGAAGACATCCTGCACGATGACGAGCGTGTGCTGATGTGCTCCATCTTCGAGGACAAGCTGTATCCGTTCTGCGGCAACGTGCCGCGCGGGCCGAATATGGTCAACGTGGCGCTACCGGCGCGCTCGGGCAGCGATGCGCTGCGCCAGGCCGTGCTGGAGAAGTGGATACCCGCGCTGGATCAATTCCGCCCCCAGCTGATTTTCATCTCGGCCGGCTTCGATGGCCACCGCGATGACGACATGGGCAACCTCGGGCTGGTGGAAGCGGACTACGCCTGGATCACCAAACAGATCGTCGCCGTAGCACAGCGCCACTGCCAGGGCCGCATCGTGTCCTGTCTGGAAGGCGGTTACGTCATGTCCTCGCTGGCGCGCAGCGCCGCCGCCCACGTGAAAGTTTTGCTCGGAATGGACGACTGAACCCGATCAATGCTATTGTCGGCAGCGCTTACCCGGCGCTTGCCGATCTCCCACACTGCCGATCACGCTCATGGAAACCCACTACCTCACCCCCCTGTTCTCGCCCCAGTCCATCGTTGTTTTTGCCGGCAAGCCGGACCAGCCGGACACCCAGACCAGCTATGGCCGCTCAATCAGCGCGCAGCTGGAACAGGGCGGCTTCAAGGGGCCGGTAACCTATCTCGATGTAGGCATGACGGGCACGCTGGCCGATCTGGCCCATTCGCGCGCCGATCTGGCCGTGATCGCCCTGCCCACGGAAGAACTGTGCTTTGCGCTGGAAGTGGCAGGCCGCATCCAGTGCCGCGCTGCCCTGATCCTGTCGGCCGGGGTGGATAGCACGCAGGCGCACGAACTGCACAACATCGCCCGCAAGCATGGCATCCATCTGCTGGGGCCTAACTGCCTGGGCTACCAGCGTCCGCGCCTGAACATCAACGCCAGCGTGGCCGGCCAGCTGGCCCAGCCCGGCAGTCTGGCGCTGATTTCCCAATCGGGCGCGCTAACTTCCGCGATTCTGGACTGGGGTAACAAGAATGCCGTGGGCTTCTCCACCGTGGTGTCGCTGGGCGCGAATACGGCCGTCGATCTGGCCCAGACGCTGGACTTCCTCGCCACCGATCCGGCCACCCAGAGTATCGTCATCTACATGGAAGGCGTGACCAATGCACGGCGCTTCCTGTCGGCCCTGCGTGGCGCGGCCAATACCAAGCCGGTAGTCGTGCTCAAGGCCGGTAACGCTTCCGCCGCATCGGCCGCCGCCCTGACCCACTCTGGCTCCATCGTCGCCTCCGACGATATTTTCGATTCCGCCCTGCGCCGCACTGGTGCCGTGCGCGTGAAGTCGTTTGTGCAGCTGTTTGCGGCCGCCAAATGTCTGGCTTCACGCTACCGGCCAGTGGGCCCGCGTCTGGCCATCGTGACCAATGGCGGCGGCCCCGGCGTACTGGCAGCCGACTGGATCGAAGAACTCGACCTGAAACTGGCGCGTCTGTCGGACGAAGCGGCACGCACGCTGATGCCCATCCTGCCTGCCAATGCCACCCTGTCAAATCTGCTCGACCTGTCGGAAGATGCCGATGCCGACGCCTTCTGCGCAGCGATACAGGCCTGCGCACGCGATAGCGCAGTCGATGGCGTGCTGGTGATCTATTCGCCCAAACTGGGCGGCGATCCGGCCGGTGTGGCGCGCGCTGTCAGCGCCATGAATGCAGGCTTGGGCAAACCGCTGCTGACCTGCTGGATGGGTGACGAACAGGTAGCCGAAGCACGCCAGATCATCAACACGGCCGGTGTGGCCACCTTCCGCACACCGGAAGCGGCCGTCGATGGTTTCAGCAATATCGCCTCGTTCTACCAGAACCAGCAGCTGCTGCACCAGACCCCGCCGCCGCTGTCGCAACTGGCCAAGCCTGACCTCGACGGTGCCCGCCTGCTGATCGAAGGCGTGCTGGCGGAACGCCGCAAAGTGCTGACGGAGATGGAATCGAAAGCCCTGCTGGCGGCCTTCCATATTCCGATTACCCAGACCATCCTCGCGCGCACGGCCAGCGAAGCCATGCTGATTTCCAGCCAGCTAGGCTACCCTGTGGCGCTGAAAATCGATTCGCCCGATATCCCGCACAAATCCGATGTGCAGGGCGTGGTGCTGAATGTCCAGAATGCGGCCGCCGTACGCGACGCCTTCAGCGACATGATGGCCACCGTCCGCCGCCTGCAACCGGATGCCCGCATCAACGGCGTCACCATCCAGAAGATGGCCGGCAAGCGCCATGGCCGCGAACTGTATATCGGCGTGGTGACGGACCACCTGTTCGGCCCGGCCATCAGCTTCGGCGCGGGCGGCACCATGATAGAACTGATCAACGACCGAGCCGTCGAACTGCCGCCGCTCAACCTGTTCCTGGCCCAGCGCCTGATCGACCGCGTACGTACGGCCGAAACACTGGGCGAGTGGCGCGGTGCGCCGCCGGCCCAGCGCGAAGCCATCGAGCAGATGCTGCTGCGCGTGTCGGAAATGGTGTGCGAGCTGCCGCAGCTGCGCGAGATGGACATCAACCCGCTGATCGTCGATGAAAACGGCGCACTGGCGGTGGATGCCCGCATCGTGGTCGATGCCGCACCACCTTCGGCGGCCGATTACGACCATCTGGCCATCCTGCCTTACCCGTCCAACTACACGCAGGAATGGCCGATGCGCGGCGGCGGCCAGTACACCCTGCGTCCGGTACAGCCGGACGATGCTTCCATGCTGCAGGATCTGGTACGTGGCCTGTCGGAGAAATCGCGCTACTACCGCTTCGCTTCCTCGCTGCGCGAACTGTCCGTGCCTATGCTGGCCAAGTACACGCTGATCGACTACGACCGCGAAATGGCACTGGTGGCCGTGCAGGTCACCCGCACACCGGGTGAAGATGGCGAGTTTGTCGAAACATCGCACATCATCGGCGTATCGCGCTACATCGCCAATCCCGACCACAGCACCTGCGAATTCTCGCTGCTGGTGGATGACCGCTACAGCGGCCAGGGTCTGGGTACGCGCCTGATGCTGGCCATCATGGACGTGGCGCGCGACAAGGGCCTGACGGAGATCGACGGTCTGGTGCTGGTGAAGAACACTGGCATGCTAAAACTGATGGCCAGTCTGGGCTTCCAGATCCGCCCATATCCGGACGATCCGGACTTCCGCCTGTGCAGCAAAGCGCTGTAAGCGCGCGCCCTCGGCGCTAAGGCTATACCCTGCGGTGCCCGCCTTTGCGGGCACCGCCAGCAGCATTCGGCAAATCCGTGGATAATTCCCGCTCAACAGTTTTCTACGGACCCGACATGACAACTCTTGCTGACTTCCCCATCACCAAAAAATGGCCAGCGCAATTCCCCGAGCGCATACAGCTGTACTCGCTGCCCACGCCCAACGGCGTCAAGATTTCCATCGCACTGGAAGAGCTGGGCCTGCCTTACGAAGCCCATCTGGTCAGCTTCGATAGCAATGACCAGCTGTCGCCGGAATTCCTCTCGCTCAACCCGAACAACAAGATTCCCGCCATCATCGATCCTAGCGGTCCTAACGGTGAACCGCTGGGTCTGTGGGAATCGGGCGCCATCCTGATCTATCTGGCCGCCAAGGCCGGCAAGCTGCTGCCCGACGATCTGGCGCTGCGCTATGAAACCCTGCAATGGCTGATGTTCCAGATGGGCGGCGTGGGCCCTATGTTCGGTCAGGTAGGCTTCTTCCACAAATTCGCCGGCAAGGAATACGAAGACAAGCGCCCGCGCGACCGCTACGTGGCCGAAGCCAGCCGTCTGCTAGGCGTGCTGGAGCAGCGCCTGCAGGGCCGCCAATGGATCATGGGCGAGCAGTACACCATCGCCGATATCGCCATCTTTCCGTGGATCCGCAACCTGATCGAATTCTACGGCGCCGGCGAGCTGGTGCAGATCAGCCGCTTCCCCGAAGTACAGCGCGTGCTGGCGGCCTTCGTCGCCCGTCCGGCCGTAGCCCAAGGCCTGACCATCCCCGCCCGCAGCTAAACCCGCGGGGTCAGGTCGGGCATCGGTGCAGCCTCGACCGAAAGCCTATAGTCGAGGCCCGTTTGCCCGACCTGACACTGACACTTTGCCCGACTTGACCCCAAGGTAGGCTTTTTTGATCCAGATCAAGGACTAGCTGGACGCAAGGCACTAAGATCCGCCACTTTTGCGCGCTTCTTTTTATCATGCTTAGCTCTCCCGAACTCCTCCTGCCCGCCGGTTCGCTGGCCAAAATGCACGCCGCCTTCGATTACGGCGCCGATGCCGTGTATGCGGGCCAGCCTCGCTACAGCTTGCGCGTGCGCAATAATGACTTTTCGACTCTGGATGCCCTGCAGGAAGGCATCGATGGCGCCCACGCGCGCGGCAAGCAGTTCTTCGTCGCCAGCAACATCTTTGCCCACAACGCCAAGCTGAAAACCTATCTGCGCGATATGGAGCCGGTGATCAACATGAAGCCGGATGCGCTGATCATGGCCGACCCCGGCCTGATCATGATGGTGCGCGACAAGTGGCCCGACGTGCCCGTGCACCTGTCCGTGCAGGCCAATGCCGTCAACTGGGCCGACGTCAAGTTCTGGCACCGCATGGGCCTGACCCGCGTGATCCTGTCGCGCGAACTGTCGCTCGACGAGATCGAGGAAATCCGCCAGCAGTGCCCGGAAATGGAACTCGAAGTGTTCGTCCACGGCGCGCTGTGCATCGCCTATTCGGGCCGCTGCCTGCTGTCCGGCTACTTCAACCACCGCGATCCGAATCAGGGCACTTGCACCAATTCCTGCCGCTGGGACTATCAGGTGAAGAACGCGGCCGAAGACGCTACCGGCGATCTGGGCCGCATGGAAGTCATTCCGTTCAACTTCCAGCGCGCCATCGAAGAAGCCGACGCCCGTCCGTTCTCGACCCTGCATCAGGAAGCGCGCCACCCGCTGGCCGACCGTCCTTACCTGATCGAAGAAGCCCAGCGTCCGGGCCAGCTGATGCCCATCATCGAAGACGAGCACGGCACCTACATCATGAACTCGAAAGACTTGCGCGCCGTCGAGCACATCGAGCGTCTGGTCAAGATAGGTGTCAATTCGCTGAAAGTGGAAGGCCGTACCAAGTCGCTGTTCTACGCCGCCCGTACGGCACAGGTGTACCGCCGCGCGATCGACGATGCGGTGGCTGGCCGTCCGTTCGACATCAGCCTGCTGGGCCAGCTGCAAGGTCTGGCCAACCGTGGCTACACAGATGGCTTCTACCAGCGCCACCACACGCAGGCGCACCAGAACTATATGCGCGGCGCATCCGAGGCCGACCGCAGCCAGTACGTGGGCGATGTGATCGGCGTCGAAAACGGCTGGGCGCGGGTGGACGTAAAAAACCGCTTCAGCGTGGGCGACAAGATCGAAGTCATGCACCCGAGCGGCAACCACGACATCACCCTGAACCGCATGCTGTCGGACGACGGCAACGAGATCAGCGTGGCGGCTGGCAGCGGCCACATCGTGCGCATCGAACTGGGCGCCGCCTACGACCGCGCCCTGCTGTCGCGCTACCTGTAAGCCGCGGTGGCGACGCCCGCGCCCCGCACGCCGCAAGCAATCCTTGCAGGCGTGTGCGGCGCGGGCATTTTTTTCAGCGCATGCATTGCTGCAACGGTAATTTCCCGCTAAAGTTGCCGTTTATTCAGTTATCTAAAAATCATCATGCGCTTGCTTGCTGCTAGTCTGTCCGTCTTGGTCCTCGCCACCTGCAACGCTCAAGGGCAAGCTGTCAGCGAGGCCACCAGCCAGATACCCGTCGAGCAGTTTTTCCAGCGCCCCGAAACCAGCGGCGCCGCCATTTCCCCCGATGGCCGTTCTATCGCGATCCGCCGGCTATCCCCTCATGGCCGCATGATGCTGGTGGTGCTGGATACGGAAAGCCAGAAGTCGCGCGCCGTGGCCAACTTCAACAATGCCGACATCGAGCAGTTCTTCTGGCTCAGCGACGAGCGTATAGGCTTTACCACGGTCAATATCGACCATGGCGGCGAAGTCGGCCAGACCGGCTTGTACGCCATAGACCGCGACGGCAGCAACCGTATCATGCTGCGCCCGACCATCGACAGGCCGCGTAGTTTTGCCGATGGCTACCAGATCAAATACGATTTTTTCGGCCCGACCAGCTTCAACGGCTTTCCCAACTGGCCCAAGGACGAGATGTATGTGATCTCGCAGTATCTGGACCATTCGGAATTGGTGCGCCTGAGTACCCGCACTGGGCGCATCAGCACTATCCGCGCGCCCAGCGAAACCTATCACACGCTGCTCGATGCCGACGGACAGCCACGCGTGGTGGTGGCACGGCGCAACGAGCAGATGCGCAGCTATTTACGCGAAGAGGATAGCTGGAAGGAATTCGATACCCGCGACTTCAACAACAACGATGGCTACAAGCCGCTGCTGTATGCAGAAGGTCAACTGTATGTGCGTGCCCGCAACCAGCGCGACGAAGCCGCCGTCTATCGTTACGACATGCAGCACAGAACATTGCAACAGCCCGCCATGATCATCGCGCCCGGCTTCGATACAGATGGCCACTTCATCGTCGGTGCACGCAATATGCTGGGCTACCGCTTCAACACGGATGCCGTTACTACAGTCTGGTTCGATCCCGCCATGAAGGCTATGCAGCAGCAGATCGATGAACAGTTTCCCGGTCTGGTCAACCTGATTTCACGCGGACGCCAGAGCACGACCCCATACGTCCTGATCAACACCCATTCGGACATCCAGAGCCACGCCTATCTGCTCTACAACAGCCAGACCCGCGCCGTGCAGCTGCTGGGCAGTGCCATGCCCGAGCTGCCAGCGCAACGCATGTCCAGCATGAATATGGAGCGCTTTGCTGCGCGCGATGGCCGCATGATTCCCGTGTTCGTGACCCTGCCCAAGCACGCAGGTAAGCAGCCGTTTGCCACCGTGCTGCTGAACAACCGCAATATGTCCGAGCGCAATGGCTTATGGGAATGGAATGCCGAAGTGCAGTTCCTGGCCTCGCGCGGTTACGCTGTGCTGCAAGTCAGCCCGCGCGGCAGTAGCGGCTTCGGCGCGCAGCATGCGCAGAGCCCGGCCGCAGGCCAGACGCCCGACGCCATCACCGATCTGGCCGATGCCGTGCAATGGGCCGCCAAACAGGGTTATACCGATCCGGCCAGAGTCTGCATCGCCGGTGGCGGCAGCGGTGGCCATGCTGCGCTGAAAAGCCTGCTGCAACAGCCGCAAGTGTTCAAATGCGGCATCAGCTGGTCGGCTCTGATCGCGCCCCGCAACGATCCCGACAGCGCCAGCTTGCAGCAACTGCAGCAGGTGAAACAACCCGTGCTGCTGGCCTACGACAAGGATAGCGAACGCCTCGACTACCAGCAGGGCCGCAAGCTGTACGAAGCGCTGCAGGCGCAGCAGGCGCCCGTGCAGTGGCTCGATTACACCACCACGGTAGAAGACTGGAAAACCCAGCGGCCACGCATAGACCTGTGGCGCCGGATCGAAGCCTTCCTTGCCGCCCACATCGGCCAGCCTGCAAACTAGCTGCTACGGGCCGAAAAAAAGACCACCAGTTTCTGGTGGTCTTTTGGTTTAGGGCAGGCCCAGTCTAGCGGCGCTTGCTGGCACTGGCATCGCGGATGATGCGGAACTCGGCATCCTGCGCCCAGTTCGGCCAGTCCTTCGATTCGGCCAGATCGCGGCCCAGACCATACAGCAGGCCCAGATCGCGCGCCATGCCGGTGAACGGCCACTCGGCTTTCCACTCGTCCGAAGGCTGGTGGTAGTTGTTCACCACATAGTCCTCTTCCGACTTGTGGCCAGCGGCCAGACCGCCCTCGATCCAGTCGTCGCCGGAGCCGAAGGAAATCGCCGGCACGCCGCGCTTGGCCAGCGGGAAGTGGTCGGAGCGGAAGAAGTGGCCCGCTTCCGGTTTCGGATCAGGTGCATACACCATGTCGTACTGCTTGGCTTTGGCGATCAGCTGGTCGAGCAGATCGAGCTTGGCGCTGCCGGAGATGGTGAAGTTGCGTGCCGGACCATACGGGCTCAGGGCATCCATATTGATGGCTCCCACCGTTTCCGCCAGCGGATACAGCGGATAGGCCGCGTAGTACTCGGAACCGAGCAAGCCTTTTTCTTCCGCCGTCACAGCGAGGAACAGCACGCTACGCTGTGGTGCCGGCGCCTTGCCATAGGCACGCGCCAGTTCCAGCAGCGCGGCGATGCCGGTGGCATTGTCCACTGCGCCGTTGTAGATCTTGTCGCCTTTGGCGTCCGGCAGACCGACACCAAGATGATCCCAGTGCGCGCTATACATCACAGTCTGCTCGGGATGGGTGCTGCCCACCACGCGGCCGGCCACATTTTTCGAAACGATGGTCTGGGCATCGACGGCATAGCTGGCCGTCAGCGTCACGCCCTGCAGTTGCACAGGTTTGAAGTTGCGCGTCTGTGCCAGTTTTTTGAGCGCTTCGAAATCCTGCCCGCCGCGCTTGAACAGATCGACTGCCAGATCACGCTGTATCCACGCTTCCATCGATGCATGCGCCATGGCCGGCTGCTTGCGCACGATGTCGTACATCACGTTGGTGTTCGAGTTTTTCACCGTGGCCCAGCCATACGATGCCGGTGCCGTTTCATGCACGATGATGGTGCCCAGCGCGCCGCGCCGTGCCATCTCTTCATACTTGTAAGTCCAGCGGCCGTAGTAGGTCATGGCCTTGCCGCCGAAGTCGCCCACGCCAGTTTCAAAGTCGGGATCATTGATCAGCACCACGGCCAGTTTGCCGCGCAGATCGAAGCCTTTGAAGTCATCCCATTTGCGCTCGGGCGCATTCACGCCATAGCCGACGAACACCAGCGGCGCATTGCGGAAATCGACTTTTTTACTGCCGTTCATGGCCGCGCGCACAGCCATGTCTTCGCCCTGTTTCAGCTCCTGATTGCCTTTGGCATCATGCAGCTGCAGCTTGACGGGGCCTTTGATTTCGAAACGGCCCAGCGGCACATCCTGCGTCCAGCTGCGCACATTTTTCTGGCCCTTGAGCAGATCGCCGGCCGGCTGCAGACCTGCCGCCTTGAACTGCTCGATCAGAAAAGCCACAGTCTTGTTTTCGCCGGCCGTGTTCGGCCCGCGTCCTTCGAATTCATCCGACGCCAGCACCTTCACGTCCTGCGACAAGTGCTTGGCATCGAACTCCGGCCCATTGCCGGCATGCGCAGTGGCAGCAGCTAGCAGTGAGCAGATGAACATGGTGTTTTTCAAGTCGGTCTCCGTATTATGCGTTTTAAATGCGTGTTTACCCGCGCGGCAATACTGACACGAAATCCATAGCGCAGCAACCAGCGCAAGCCCTGCCGTGGTTTTGCACTACCGCGGTGCAGCATTGACGCTGCCTGTGGGGGCTGCGATACTGGTTTACCGCCGCACGCCATCGCCGCTATGCCGACCCTGATCCCCACTCTTCAAAGCAAGGGCAAGTTCTCACTCAACTGGAGCTATCTGAACGCCATCGCCAACGGGGTTTCCGCCATCGATCTCGGTGCGCTGGCGTTGCGCAATCTCCACGATGCGCGCCAGTTCGTGCGCGAATATGGTTTCGATCTGGACCAGCCGGCGGCGCCGCGCCTCATCCTGCAGGCCCACGCCGAAGCCGTGGAATTCATCTGCCAGAACTTCCTCACGCCACAGCAGGCCGCGCTGATACCAGCCGAAGTGCGTACGCCCGAGGACCCGCTACAGCTGCTGGTGTATGCCTCTCTGCGCGGCCAGCAGGTTGACCTGCGCCGCATGTGGGCCTGCGCCGTGCTGAAGGTGATGCACGGGATTTTTTACATCGATAACAATCTCAAGCTGCGCCACTTCCACGCCATCCGCAGCCAGGTATTCGGTTCGCTCGATGAAGTCATCCGCAGCGATGGCGAGCATTACTTCCTGACCGATGGCGAAATCTGCCTGCCGCTGCTGCATTACGACCGCAAGAACAACAAGGGCCGCAACAGCATACTGCTCAAGCTGTTGCAGAAGGCGGCCTATCTGGCGGCCGATATCTTCGACCATCTGGGCGTACGCCTGGTGTTCGCCACCCGCTTCGAATGCCTGCTGGCGCTGCGCGCACTGCAGCGTTCACACCTGCTGTCCGTGACCAATGTCGATGCTGGCCGCACGCGCAACACTCTGCTCGATCTCGATGCTGCCAAAATCATCTTCAATAAATACCGCAGCCGCATTGCGGCCAGCGAGGGCTATCCCAGCGAACTGCTGCGCCAGATGGACGCCGAACTGGCCGAGCAGGCGCAGCCACTCACCCGCTGCGACAATCCCCATTCCGGCACTGGCTACAACAGCGTGCAAGTCACCGTGCGCAAGATGATCCACGTGCAGCAGCTCGATGCCGCGCCTGAGCAGGACTATGACGTGGGCTTCTTCTTCGAATACGAAATCCAGCTCATGGATGCCGATAGCTACCAGCGCAGCCTGACGGGGCCGGCCAGCCACGATGCCTATAAAAAGCGTCAGGTCGATACGGCGCGCACGCGCGTGTTCGGCCGCGAGCTGCAGCGCTGGATCGCCCAGCACGACGCGGCCAGCGTCTGAGCCGTCCGCCGCCTACCGGCAAAAAAAAGCCAGCCTTGCGGCTGGCTTCTGTCATAGCGATACAGGCCAGGTTTACTTGATCAGCTTCTGCTTGATGGCCACGCAGCGCTGGTCTTCCTGATGGGCGACCAGCAGCGAGCGCATGGTGCCGGCTGACAGCGTCCTGGTCTGATCCAGCACCGTTTGCAAGCGCGCTACGCTGGCCGGCGTGCACGCCGTTGGCAGCAAGGCGTTGGCATAGGTACGCATGAACACGGGACCGGCGCTCTGGTCCACCTGTGCCAGCGTGGCCAAACGCTGGGTTGCAGTCTGCTCGGCCAGTGCGCGCTGCTCGGCCGGATACAGATTTTCCATCGCCTTGCGCACTTTCGAGAACGGCAGCTTGGTCTGCAGATCATGGATCTTGCCCAGCCATTCAGTCTTCACGGCCGCATCAGGCTGCACCGCCGTTGCTGCCACGGCAGCCAGCTGGCCCGCATCGGACGGGTCACGCGTCTGCTCGGCCGCCAGCAGAGCTGCTGCACCGGGATAGGCGTAGCGGTTCAGCCGCGTCACGATCTCCCAGCGCAAATCCTGCCCCACGTTCAGGCCCGGCATCACCTGCTTGCCGCTCAGGATATCAGCCAGTTGCGCCAGCGCGGCCGGCGTACTGGCCAGACCGAGGAAGGTACCGAACCAGCGGCGCTGGAAGTTGTTATCGCCCTGCGCCGCCACGCTGGCTTTATAGGCCATCTGTTCCAGCTGCGGCAGCACCTTGTTGCGGTAGGCCGCCACTTCCGGCCCCATCTCGTCCAGATAGGCTTTGGCCATGCGCAGCTTGCCCGTCACATCGCCGAGCAGCGTGTAATCCTTCTCGGCAGGGGCATTCGCCAGCACCGTCTTGAGGAAGTCATCGAGCGGCAGCTGGGCAGCGCGCACGCTGTCCCACAGGCTTTGCCACAGCATGGAGCGCAGCATAGGGTCGGCCACCTTGCTCAGATTGGCCTGCGCCGTTGCAAACGAGCGGGCATCGAGCTGCACCTGGGCATAGCCCCAGTCCTGATAGTTGGGATAGACCAGATCAGGACAGGCAGCGCCCTGCAGCGCCGCCACCTTGGTTGCCGCGCCCTGATAAGTCACGGCCAGATTTTTGCTCAGTGCCAGACCTTGCGGCGTCAGCTTGAACAGGGCAATCTGCACGCGCTGCTCGCGCAGCGTCGGCATGGCCGCACTGGCCGCGCTCTGGCGCAGCGTGAACTGCTTGATCTTGCCGCCGGCGCAACTGAAATCGGCCGCGATGGTATTTACGCCCGGTTCATACAGCCACTGCCTGGTCCAGCCGCTCAGGTCACGTTTGGCCGCCTCGCCCAGACTGCCGATAAAGTCATCCAGCTTGGCGTTCTGGTAAGAGTATTTGACCAGATAGTTGTGCACGCCCTGACGGAAGATTTCCTCACCGAGCAGATGGCGCAGCTGCTTGAGCGTGGATGCGCCCTTGGAATAGGTGATCGCATCGATGTTATCGAAGGCATTCGCCGTCGAAGGGACCGGGGTTTCGATCGCGTGGGTCGTCACGCGCTGGTCCTGCACATAGGCGGCCTGCTTGCCGCCCGAGTAGAAGCCCTGCCAGGCGTTGGTGAACTCGGTTGCTTCGGCCGTGGCCAGCGTGCCCATGAAGGAAGCGAAGCTTTCGTTCAGCCACAGGCCGTTCCACCACTTCATGGTGACCAGATCGCCGAACCACTGGTGCGCCATTTCGTGCATGATCACGCCGGCCAGACTCTGGCGCTGGGCCGCCGTCATTTCGCTCTGGTGCAGGAAGCCGCCTTCGGCAAACGTTACGGCTGCGGCGTTTTCCATCGCGCCGTAGAGGAAGTCCGGCACCAGCAGCTGGTCGTATTTCTCGAACTGGTAAGGCAGGCCGAAATACTCGTCGAAGAAGGCCAGGCCCTGACGGGTGTACTTGAACCAGTCCTGCGGCGCTACCTGCTTGGCCACCGACTGGCGCGCGAACAGCCGCATAGGATATCTGGCGCTGCCGTCTTCCCATACCTTGTACGGCCCCGCGTGCATGGAGAAGTTGTAGCTGCTCAGGCGCTTGGTGCGCGGGAAGGTCCAGCGCCGCGTGTTACCCAGATCTTCGATGCCGCTTTCGCGCTTGGTGGACGACACCACCCAGTCGGCCGGCACGGTAACGGTAATCGCGTAAGTGCCTTTCAGGTCGGGCTGGTCGAACGACGGGAACATCTGGTGTGCAGCCGCCGGCTCGAAGTGGGTGTAGGTGTAGACGCGCTGATCGACCGGGTCGACCATGCGGTGCAGGCCTTCGCCATTGGTGCTGTGCAGGCGCTCGTAGCTGATGGTGACGCTGTTGCGGCCCGCCACCAGATCAGCGGCAGCAATGGTAACGAACCACTGGTTGTACTGGGTAGGCACGACCTTGCCGTTGACGCTCACGCTATGCACCGTGGCTTTATCGAGATCGATGGTCAGCGGCGCGCTGGCATCGTTGAGATCGAACTGCAGCGTGGTGCTGCCGCTAAAGCGCTCGCCACCCGTCAGTGTGAAGTCCAGCGTGTAATCGACATTGGCGACGCGGGCCGAACGGGCCGCCGCATCCTGCTGCGACAGATAGGCATTTTCGGCGCGGGCAGCCGGTGCAGCGATGGCGCTGCCGTGCAGCTGGCCCAGCATCAGCGCAATGCCGGCAGCGATGAAAGTCTTATTCATGTTTTTCCTTGCAAGGGACAACGCCCGCAAGGGCGGGCGTTGTAATGGGATCATCGGATGGATTTATCTCGCGAGCTTATTTCTTCAGATAGGTGTCCAGCCAGTCGATCACCGTGTGATGCCACAGCACCGAGTTGGCCGGCTTGAGCACCCAGTGGTTCTCATCCGGGAACATCAGCAGCTTGCTCGGAATGCCACGGCGCTGCAGCGCCGTGAACGTACCCAGGCCCTGTGCGGTCGGAATGCGGAAGTCCAGATCGCCCTGCACCACCAGCATAGGGGTCTTCCAGTTTTTCACGGTCAGCGCAGGATTGAACTTCTCGTGCAGTTCCGGCACCTCGTAGTAAGGACCGCCGTTTTCCCATTCGGTGAACCAGATTTCTTCCGTCGAATATGCCATGCCGCGCGTATCGAACACGCCATCGTGGTTGACGATGCACTTGAAGCCGTCGGACCAGTTACCGGCGATCCAGTTCATCATGAAGCCGCCGTAGGAAGCGCCCAGTGCGCAGCTACGCTCGCGGTCCAGCCACGGGAATTTTTCCACCGCAGCGGCCAGACCTTTCTGCAGGTCTTCCAGCGGCTTGCCGCCCCAGTCGCCGCTGATCGAATCGGTGAACTTCTGGCCATAGCCGGTCGAACCGTGGAAGTCGATGAACACGGTGGCATAGCCGGCACCGGCATACACCTGCGGATTCCAGCGATAGCTCCACGAGTTGCCAAAGCTGCCCTGCGGGCCGCCGTGTACCAGGAAGGCCACCGGATATTTCACGCCCGGCTGGGCATTCCATGGCTTCATCACGTGGCCATACACGGTGTCGCCATTGGCGCCCTTGAAGGAGAACTGCTCGTACTCGCCGAACTTCACATCGGCCAGCGCCTGCGCATTCAGCTGGGTCAGCTGCTGGGCCTTGTCGGCCGTGCCGCCCAGTTTGAACTTGTACAGCTGCGCACCCGAAGTCAGGCTGGCCTGCGCCATCACGATGGTGTCGCGCACCACGTCGAAGCCGCTCACATAGCCATTGCCGCTCAGGGCCGTGACCTTGCCGCTGGCCGCGTCGATAGCGAACAAACGGTGCTGGCCGACGTCGTCGGCCGTGGCCAGCACGGTCTTGCTGTCCGGGCTCCAGCGGTAGTCGGCGATGGAACGGTCCCAGCTATCGGCGACCGTGCGCTTCTTGCCGGTCGCTACATCGATCAGCACCAGATGGAAGCGGTCCGCTTCAAAGGTCGGCTTGTCCATGGCCAGATAGGCCAGCGTGCGGCCGTCGGGCGAATAGATCGCCTTGCTGTCCCAGGCCGGATTTTCTGCCGTCAGATTGACGGGCGCGCCGCCCGTGGCCGGTACCGTGTAGATATCGAAATTGGTCGACCAGGCTTCCGTCTTGCCGGCGATGCGGGCCGAGAACACCACCGTCTTGCCGTCCGGGCTGAAGTGGTAATCATCGTGGTCGCCGAAAGGCTTGGACGGCACATCGCCATCGAGCGTGCCCGACAGGCTGACCGGCTGGGCCGTGACCTTGCCGCTGGCATCGATAGGCGCCGCATACAGCACATTGTTGCGGCCATCGGCCCAGGTATCCCAGTGGCGTGCAAACAGGCGGTCATACACTTTGCCGCTAGCCTTGTTCTTGCCCTGTGCGTCGAGGCGTGATTTGGTGCAGGCCAGATCGGCGCAATCACGGAACACGGCCAGGCTCAGTGCCAGACGATCACCCTGTGGCGACAGGCGGAAGTTCTCTACATCGAGTGGCAGATCCGTCACGCGTACGGCTTCGCCACCGGCCAGCGGCAGACGCCAGACCTGCTGCGAACCCGAACGGGCCGACAGGAAGTAGATGGCATCACCGGCCGGCGACCATTCCGGATCCGTGCTGCTGGCTTCAGCCTGGGTCAGGCGTACCGGTGCTGCCTTGGGCGCACGCAGGTCAAGCAGCCACAGCTGGGTGTTACCGCGGTTCTTGTCCATATTGGTGGCGCGCACGGTGTACAGCACGCGGCCGGCATCTGGCGACAGCACCGGGCTGCCCACGCGCTCCATGCGCACCAGATCTTCCACGGTGAAGCCGCGCGGCGCGGCGGTAGCACTGGAGGCGGCCAAAGCGGTGCCCAGTAGCAACAAAGGTAGTTTCATTCGGTGATCTCCGACATTGTAAGAAAAGGCCGGCTCGTGGCCGGCTGGCTCGCATGATACCAAGAGTGCGGTGCAGCAATCAAAGCGCCGCTGCATTTGTTACTTAGCGATACTTGGATACCGCCAGGACAGGATGGCGGCTAGTGCGGCCGCATGGCATATGCAGCGATCTCGGGCGGGTAATAGTGCTGGAACCACTTCCACACCGTCCCTTTGGCCGCCTGGCGCAATAACTGGCGCAGGATGTCACGGTCGGCAGCACTGAGCGACTTCTGCGACAGATAGATGCCGCTCTCGGCAGGCGGCAAGCCGTCCAGCGTCGCCACCTGCACTTCGCCCGCAAAGCTCGCCAGCGCGGCATCCTCGGAAAGCGAACTGAAAAAAATCGTCGGCGCCACCACGGTAAAGTCTACCCGCCCTACTTTCATCATCCGGGCCACCATCAGCGGTGCGGCGACGTAGGAAATTCTATGCTGTGCATCAAGTCGCTCGATCAGGCTGTTGTATTCGTTACCAAACACATAGCTGCGCACCACAGCGCCACGCCACTCGGGGTGGGCCAGCAGCTCGGCCACGCTGCTGCTGCGCACGGGGCTGTGCCGCCTGCTGATCAGCGCCATCTTCAGTTTCATCATGGGAACAAATTCGGCCTGACGGTCACGCTCTTCGCTGCGCGAGGCCGGCAGCAGCAGATCCGATTCGCCCGAATTCAGGAACATATAGGTGCTGCGCGCGCGTGGCACTACGGGGAAGATGAACTGGCAGCCATACTGCCGCCCCAGCTCGCGCAGCGCCTCCGGGAAAGCACCGCTCACCTGGTTATCCTTGACGATCACGCTGAAGCCGGTGGGCGCCACGGGCACCACGATAGGCCGGCTGCAAGCGGCGTGCGCCAGCCCGCCCAGCAGCCACAGGGCGGACAAGGCGCCACACAGGTAGCGAACAGATGGGGCAACGCGGGACAAGCAGGCTCCGGTATTAACTTGCAGGGAGCTATTTTAGCGTGATTTCCGGCAGGCACAGACAGCGAAAATATTTTGTATCAATGCTGGCAAAACTGCCACGGCCAGCGAACACGGGTGCATAATCTACGACTCAGAGCAAATCATTGCGCCTAATTCTCGCCGGCAAGAACAGCGCAGCAGAGCTAGCCCGCCGGTAAAGATCGTAAAGCTGTCGTATTGCCTCACGACTACTTGTGAGCAATTGTAAATCGACGTTGTATGAGTCCGGTCCGCCGCTAAGGTATTGGTCTCCACCTCGGGCGCGACACCAACCGTGCTACCGAAGTCTGACGAAATACGGGAAACGCCATGCTCACTGCCACCTATGTCTTGCTGACACTATCGATAGAACAAAAAAAAGAACGCCACTTTATCGCGCGCATGCTGAACTACGTGCAAAGCATAGCCCGCCGCCCGCAGGAAATCGATCCTGTGCATATCCAGAGCCAGCTGCAGGAACTGATTACCTTTGCCGAAACGCGCCACCAGCGCAAGGTCGAAGCCTGCTTGCTGCCCGCCATCAAAGCGGCCGACGCCAACAGCGCTGCACTGGTGAAAGATCTGGAAACCCTGAGCCGCATAGGCCGCGCCATGCTCAATGCTGTCAATAAATGCCTGCGCCGCGCCATGCGCCGCAGCGCCAGCCATGGCAAGTTCTTGTGCCGCACCATCGATCTGTACTGCCAGAATCTGCTGACCCGGCTCGACAAGGAAGAACAGGAACTCTTGCCACTGGCACAGAAAGTTATTTCCAGCGAAGAATGGTTCGAAATCGGCAGCCAGTTTCTGGAGCAGGAAGACCATGCCGCAGGCCAGGACGACACGCCGGCCGCGCGACCGCCGGTAGCTGCCTACACAGGATTCTACTCACCCGCCTGAGTCAGGCATCGCCAGAATTGATGTAAACGGTTTATATCGTAATAGCCGTAACGCAAGGCTGTTTATCACAGCTTTTTCGTAGTCGTAACGACAATATAGCTTCGCTAACGCGCTTGGGCTAGAATCCAGACCGTGCCGTGATCCGGCACGCTCCCTGGACCAACCTCACAGCAAAGCTAACGATGCGTTTTGTTCTACCTTTCCTAGCCGCCACAATAAGCGCCACCTTGGCCCCGCATGCGGGCGCCGCCCCTACCCCCATCACGCTGGAACAGGCCATGGCCCATCCGGACTGGATAGGCAACCCTGTCGAAGCTGCATGGTGGGGCTGGGATAGCCGCCAGATCTACTTCAAACAGAAACGCAGCGGCTCGCCCGTGCGTGACACCCTGACGCTGGATGCAGCGGGCAATGCCAAAACCATCGCCGCCAGCCAGCTGGCCGGGCTTGATAGCGCTAACCCGATCTACAACCGCGAGCACACGCGCGCCATTGTGCTGCGCAACGGAGATTTGTTCGAACGCGACCTGAAAACGGGCGCCCTGACCCAGATCGTGCGGGGCAGCACACCGGCTGCTGCAGCGCAATATGCGGCCGATGGCAACCATGTGCAGTTCCGCGTAGGACAGGACTGGTTCAGCTGGAGCCGCAGCGAGCGCCTGATTGCACCACTGGTCCTGCTGCGCGCGGCCAAAGATCCCGACGCGGCCCCCGAGGCTGATTTCCGCCGCGATCTGCAACTGCGCCTCAGTTCCACCCTGAGCCGTCTGAAAGAAGAACGCGACGCCCTGCGCGAGCAGCGCAATGCCGAGCGCAGCGCCGATGCCACGCGTGCTCCGCTGCCTGTGTATCTGGGCGAAAAAGTGGTGATCGACGCCAGCGCCCTGTCGCCGGACGGCCGCTACCTGCTGGTGATCACCAGCGCCAAGGATGGCGACAAGCGCCGCGTCGGCAAGATGCCGAAATACGTCACCGAATCGGGCTACGAAGAAAGCGACGACGAGCGCAAGCGCGTCAGCGAAGCCGGCCCGCTGGAACAGCAGCTCAAACTGGTGGAACTGGCCACGCGCAAAGTCACCGAGCTGTCGCTGGCCGACCTGCCCGGCATCGCCACCGATCCGCTGGCCGAGCTACGCAGCGCCCAGCATCTGGACGCCCTCAAAGGCAACCGCAAAGTGCGCTTCGAGGCCGGCGAGCAGGCCATCCAGTGGAGCGCCAACGGCGCCCGCGTAGCCGTGATGGCGCAGGCCATCGACAACAAGGACCGCTGGATCGCCAGCGTCGATCTGGCCAGGGCCAGACTGGAGCCGCTGCACCGCCTGAGCGACAGCGCCTGGGTCAACAACCGCTACAACGATTTCGGCTGGCTGCCTGATCACAGCACGCTGTGGTATCAGTCGGAAGAAAGCGGCTATGCCCACATCTACCTGCGTAGCGCCGACGGCAAAACCCGCGCCCTCACCAGCGGCAAATGGGAAGCCAGCAATATCGAATGGAATGCCGATGGCAGCATCGCCTACTTCCTGTGCAACCCCAAACTGCCGGGCACTTACGAAGTCTGCGCCAGCACGGTACGCGATGGCAGCCTGCGCGAACTGACGGCACTGGGCGGCGTGGAAAGCTACAGCCTGTCGCCCGATGGGCGCAAGCTGCTGCTGCGCCATTCCAGCGCCTACATCCCGACCCGTCTGGCCAGCGTATCCAGCAGCGGCGGTGCCGTCACTACCCTCAACGATGTGCGCACGCCGGACTACAAGGCACGTGAATGGATCGCGCCGCAGATCGTGGCCGTGCCGTCCACCCATGGTGCCGATCCCGTCTGGGCCAAGCTGTACCGCCCGGCCACGCTGGAAGCTGGCAAAAAATATCCTATCGTGATGTTCGTGCACGGCGCCGGCTATCTGCAGAACGCCAGCCAGCGCTATCCCGTCTACTTCCGCGAGCAGATGTTCCACAACCTGCTGGTGGAAAAAGGCTACATCGTGCTGGACATGGACTACCGCGCCTCGCTCGGCTACGGCCGCAACTGGCGCACCGCCATCTACCGCCAGATGGGTCATCCGGAGCTGGAAGACTACATCGATGGTCTGAACTGGCTGGTGGCCCAGCATCAGGGCGATGCCAGCAAGGTCGGCATCTACGGCGGCAGCTATGGCGGCTTCATGACCTTCATGGCGCTGCTGCGTGCACCGGAACAGTTCAAGGCTGGCGCGGCGCTGCGCCCTGTCACCGACTGGACCACCTACAATCACGAATACACGGCCAACATCCTGAATACGCCGGAACTCGATCCGCAGGCCTACAAGGTTTCCTCGCCTATCGAGTATGCCGACAAGCTGCAGGGCCATCTGCTGATCGCCCACGGCATGATCGACGATAACGTGTTCTATCAGGACTCGGTGCGCATGGCGCAGCGCTTCATCGAACTGAAAAAAGATCACTGGGAGCTGGCCTCGTATCCGCTGGAACGGCACGGCTTCGTCCATCCCGAAAGCTGGTACGATGAATATCGCCGCATCTACCAGCTGTTCGAACGCACGCTGAAAAACTAAGGAGACCCATGAAAAAGCTTGCTACCCTGCTGCCGCTGGCGGCCCTGCTACTTGGCCCCGTGCCGGCCATCAGCCATGCCGAAACCAGCACCGTCAAGCATCCGGCATGGACGCGCAGCGCCAACATCTATCAGGTGAACGTGCGCCAGTTCAGCAAGGAAGGTACGCTGAATGCCGTCACGGCGCAGCTGCCGCGCCTGAAAGCCATGGGCGTGGAGGCAGTCTGGCTGATGCCTATCCACCCGCTGGGCGAGAAGAACCGCAAAGGCAGTCTGGGTAGCCACTATGCTGTGCGCGATTACCTGAGCGTGAATCCCGACTACGGCACGCTGGACGATCTGCGCAAGCTGGTGAAGCAGGCACACGCACTGGGCATGCGCGTGATGCTGGACTGGGTGGGCAACCACACGTCGTGGGACAACAAATGGGCCAGCGAACATCCGGACTGGTTCAAGAAGAACGACAAGGGTGAAATCTACTCTGTCACCTTCAAGAACGAAGCGGGCGAAATGGAAGAGTGGACCGATGTAATCGGCCTCGATTTCAGCAACAAGGCGCTGTGGAAAGCCATGACGGATGCCATGGCCTACTGGGTGCGCGCGGCCGACATCGACGGCTACCGCTGCGATGCCGCCGGCCTGATTCCGACGCCATTCTGGAATCAGCTGCGCACGGAACTCAACAAGATCAAACCCATGTTCCTGCTGGCCGAGTGGGATCAGCCCGACCTGCACGAGCATGCCTTCGACGCGACCTACGATTGGCCACTCAGTAACATGATGATCAAGATAGGCAAGGGCGAAGCCAATGCTGCCGATCTGCGCAACTTCCTCGCCAAGCCGCCCAAGACCTACGGCCGCGACGCCTACCGTCTGGAATTCACCGCCAACCACGACGTCAACTCGTGGCAGGGCACGGACAAGGATCTGTATGGCCCCGCCTATGGCGCCATGGCGGTGCTGAGCTACACCCTGCCCGGCATACCGATGATCTACAACGGTCAGGAATCGCGTCTGGAAAAACGCCTGGAATTCTTCGAGAAGGATCCTATCGAATGGAAGACCTATGAACTGGAAGGCTTCTACACGGGCCTGAACCAGCTCAAGAAAGCCAATCCGGCACTGTGGAATGGCGCCGCCGGCGGACCGCTGCAGATGCTCGACGTGGGTAACGAGCAGCTGTTTGCCTTCAAGCGCGAACAGGGCAAGAACAGCGTGCGCGTGATCGTCAACCTGACTGGCAATGTGCAGAAGTACAAGCTGGCCGGTGATGAAGGTCCGGCCCAGCTCAAGCCATGGCGCTGGCGGATTCTGGTCTCCGAATAAGGCACTGGCACCAGAAAAAACGGCTCGGTAAATACCGAGCCGTTTTTTTTATTGTGTCGCCAGCCGCTTGGCCAGGCGGTACAGGAACTCCTGCCCGTCATACAGCGACTTCACGCGGATGTGCTCATTCAACCCGTGCGCACCGCTGCCTTCAGGACCGGCAAACATGCCGCTCACGCCATAGGTCCAGATCCCGCCCGCATTCAGGAAGCGGCCATCCGTACCGCCGGTGGACATGGTGGGGATCACCGGCACGCCGGGCCACATCTGGTTGCTGGTTTCCTCGATCGCCGTCATCAGCTCCGGGGTCAGCGGCGGGATCGGCGCGCCCTGGCCGTCGCCTATGCGGGTAATGCGGATCTGCTCGTCGGCTACCACGCGCTTCAGCGTGGCTTCCACTTCGGCCACCGTCTCCTGCGGCAGGATGCGGCAATTCACGTTGGCACGGGCGCGCTGCGGCTGGGCGTTGTCGGCATGGCCGGCTTCCACTTTGGTGGCGATACAGGTGGTACGCACAGTGGCGTTGTGTGCCGGGCTGACCGCGTACAGGCGCTCCAGCGCGGCCATATCCGGCGGGTCCTGCAGGATCGCCTTCATATCGGCGGCCACCTGTCCCTGCTCGATGGTGGACATGCGCTCATAGAAGGCGCGCGTCACATCCGACAGACGGAACGGAAAGTCGAACTTGCCGAGACGGCTCAGGCCTTCCGACAGCCGGTAGATGGCGTTGTCGCGCCGCGGCACCGAGCTGTGGCCGCCCGGATTGGTCACTTCGAACTGGAAGGACTGGTAGATTTTCTCGCCCGCCTGTATGCCGTGGCGCACCGGCTTCTCGTTCTTATCTAGCAGGCCGCCGCCACCTTCGTTGAGGGCGATCTCGGCATCGATCAGCTTGCGGTGATGCTTGAACAGGTATTCGGCGCCATCGAATTCGGTCGGCACCATCTCTTCGTCGCAGGTCAGCGCCATGATGACGTCGCGCTTGGGCGCCAGCTTCTCTTTCTTGTAGCGCAGCATATTCGCCACAAAGGAAGCCGCCATGGCCTTGTCGTCGGAAGCGCCACGGGCGTAGAACACGCCGTCTTCCTCGATCAGCTTGAACGGGTCACGCACCCAGTCGGCACGGTTGGCTTCCACCACGTCGATGTGGGCCAGCAGCAGCAAAGGCTTGCGGCTACCATCGCCTTTCAGGCGTACCACCAGATTGCCCTTGGTCGGGCCGCCGGGCGGCACGATGATCTGCATGTCGCTATCCTTGTACCCCCCCTGTTTGAGCCGTTTGGCCATCTTCTGCGCCGCCACGGTGCAAGAACCACTGGAGTTGGTGGTGTTGGTTTCCACCAGCTCCTGGTAGATTTCGCGCATCTGCGCCTGTACTGGCGTCAGCGCCGCCCCGTGAGCCCAGCCTGCGGCAGCGCACGCTACCAGCGCGCAGAGAGTCTTTTTCATTGCAGTCCCATCAAGATATGGCGAAAAGGACAAATTTATACCTCGAAAATATTGCTGTCAATAAAATAGGCAACTTGCCTCTTGCCAAACCCCGGGGTTGGTCTGCTATAATCTTGCTCCTTGGCCTGGTAGCTCAGTTGGTAGAGCAGAGGATTGAAAATCCTTGTGTCGGTGGTTCGATTCCGCCCCGGGCCACCAAGATATTTATACACGACGCCCACTTCTATATGTGGGCGTCGTCGTTTCCGGCGTATATGTTTTCCGAGTCCGATCTTTTTAACGTGTCAGTGGCTCGCCGCGTAAATTCCCCTCTTGGCCACATGTGTTTGCATTTCTTGCGCTAATCGACCAAGCGCTCCAGCAGATTTTTCTGTTTGGCCATAGAATCAAAATAAATTCCAAATTGCAACATAATGCAGCTAAAATTGAATCGCATTAGGTATCGGCATTTGTCACCACGAACCAATTTCGCAAATGCAGCAGCCACAATGTCTGTCTGATCTAAATCGGAGTCATATTTATGGTTCTTCCACTAATCCCCTTAGCCGCAGGAGCGGCTTCTCTTGCTGCTGGTGCATTAGGGCTCAAAAAAGGTCTGAACGCAAAGAAGATATTCGAAGAGGCTCGTGAAATCGGGGAAAACTCTCAGCGCCGATATAGAAGAAGCATCGAGGAACTTAACCAGAAGCGGGATTCAGTTAATTACGAACTCGAGAGTCTGGGCGAATTGAAGAAGAAAATCTTCACGGACACGCTTGGCTATGTCGTACAGCAACTGAAAAATGCCCGTTCCTCCGTCAATGGCATTAGTGAGGAGATAACCTTTATCGAAGTAAAAGAGATCGACATCTTCGATAGAGCCCTGACCGAGATTTCCGGCTTGGATATCAGTACTGGCACGGCACATGGCTTGGCCGCAGGTAGCGCAGGTGCTTTCGGCGCCTACGGTGCAGTTGGGCTGCTGGCAAGCGCCTCGACCGGTACCGCGATCTCCAGTTTATCCGGTGCTGCGGCGACAAACGCAACTCTGGCTTGGCTAGGAGGAGGAAGCCTCGCAACAGGTGGTTTAGGGATAGCCGGGGGAACATGGGTACTGGGAGGGCTAGTTGCAGGGCCGGCTCTTGCCATTGCGGGTTATACTCTAGCGAGCAAAGCTGAAGACGCGCTAACAAAAGCTGAAGAGTACAAGGCGGAAATATCAGTCGCAATTGCAGAACTCCAAACCCCGTCACTACTCTTAGATGCGATTCAGGCAAACATCAGCGATACCCGCTTTGTCCTTGAGGAGCTAACGCGGCGCTTTTTTGCCGCCAGACTTGATTATGAAAGACATTTAAAGAAAAGCAAAGGTTGGCGTAGATGGGTTGCAAAAATCCTTGGCAAGCATTATCAATCCAAACTCAATCAACAACGAGAGCAGAGACTCGCCACGCTGGTTGCATTGGGCAAGTCCGTCAAGGCCGTAGTTAGCGAACCTTTGCTGGATGATACTGGCGCGGCAATGCAGGGGTTTGCCTGCAGAATTGTAGGCGCAGTTGCAGTAGAAAGTATTGAAGAAAGTTTGAAATCGTGTGTTAACTGCAAAAAGCCCATCAATCCCCTGTTCCGTATCTGTCCTGAGTGCGAGGCACCCCAAGATACACTACCCACATCCGCGACTGAGGATGAACACTCAGACAACAATAGTCGGGGCAGAGTCGGCCGGGTAGCGGCAATATCTATGGCAATCATTGTAGTCTTGGGCGCACTGGCTGGGTACTGGTACATTAAAATTTTACCGGGCAGGCAACAGATCTTGGAACCTGTGTCTTCCGCAGCACCAGCGGCCCCAGTTGACAATAAGATAGTAATTGAAGAAAAGCCTGCTTTGATCGACTCCGTAGTGCAATTAAAGACACTCGGCATGACCATCCCATACTTCGAGAAATTGGCAGGCCCCGCAAAATATATTGAAGATGGCAACTTGGCCAGAACTTATGAAATCGATGGATGTGAGATCAAAGTCATCTTAGGGCAAGGTGAGCAACAACGTATTGAAGGCCTCAGTGTAATAATGAGCCCCACTTGCAAGGCAAAGGCCAACGGTTTCTTCCCTGACGACACAAGAAAAATTCTCTTGTCTGACCTGACGATAAGCAAAATTACAGATTTATTATCGAGCCTTCCAGATTTTTCAGCAGATTGCATAAAAGATTGCGGAAATTCTTACGATCCATCCATTTTTGTCTCTTGGACCGCTGCTCGCCATCTTGACTTCATTGAAGTCACAGCAGGCATTCTTCTAGTAAATAATGCATCGATACAAGCCTCCCAAAAATGGGCTGATGGTATGGCAGAAACAGAAGGAGAAGAATGGGTCACAAATAACCAGTTCAATTGCAATCAAGGAAAATATCAAAATATAGCCAATCAACTGTTTTACCATATTAAGCCAACATCCATAACATTCGGGAAATCCGCAACAAAGCCGGAGTGTTCAAAATAAGGACTTACCGACTGATTTTTTATCGTAACCACTATTGACGACCGATAATAAAAGGACCGCCATGGCTTTCCCAAATTCACTGCACAACATTGCAAAAAAAGCATCGAAACAAGATGCAACAAATTTTGTTCATGCATTTTTGGAAGTCGTAAAGGCGCGTGAGCGTTATTTACAACATAGAGAAACTGAGATCACGAAGCGCGTGCATATCCGTGCAAATGCAGAGATTGAAATCTCGAATATCCGAGAAAAGGCCCAACTGCTGCGAGACTATTTTGTTATGACATTTGCCGAGAGAAGGGAAAATTTCGACCGATGTTTTCAATTGCTCGACGCAGGAATGTCCAGTCAAAATAATCAACAGATCGATGCCGCTCTTGCACTCATTGTAAAGATGATCGACGAATCGCCGCTCAAGCAGGCTAACGAGGTAATGCAGCAATTAAAGCATCGTTCAGCTGATCAAATTATCGATATCTAATTCATCATTAGTTTTTGGTGGCCGTTGCGGCTCTTGCTCCTAGCTTGTTTAACATGACCGAGAAAAACGGATTGGGAACGCAACAAGAGAGAATAAAAGATCCTCAAGTCGTTGTTTCAATTCAGATCGGAGCCACACGAATTAACAAACAAAGGCAATCCACGCAGATCGACGTCTTTGCTTTGGCTGCAATACCGCAATCTTTGCGGGGTGATAGGAATAAGTGCTTCATAGGTATGTAATGACCCAGTGAATTCCTGCACAGGTGATAATACGGAAAGGACATCACATGAGCATGGTTATGGAAGAGGAAGTCAAACGCTGGACTGTTGATTTGCATCCAAAACTGACCCACTTTGCCGCATAATTTGCACACGAAACTGACCCGCGTTTAAGACACAATCCTGCTCTCATCAATGAGCGGGGAATTGGAGTGATCGACGTGGCATTACTAGGCATTATTCGACGCTGGCACATTCGCGACCAGGTCCCCTTAAGAGAAATCGCCAGACGTCTTGGCATCTCAAGAAACACTGTCCGGCGCTATCTGCGATCGGAAACCATAGAGCCTTCCTACGCGGACAGGCGCACACCCAGCGCAATCGACAAGTACGCTTTCCAACTATCGGGACTACTGAAGACCGAAGCGGCCAAGGCACGCAAGCAGCGGCGCACTTTGAAGCAGCTTCATGAAGACTAAAGGAACTGGGTTTTGAAGGCTCTTACGACCGCGTCGCTGCGTTCGCGCGAGTATGGCGGGCGGGTCAAACTGACAGGATCAACTTAGCTAGCAAACGCACACTCACCCATCATTGCCATATCATCGAAACGGGCAACGACAGCTATCGATTTAAGAACAGTTCAACTCAAACGACAGGAAAGGAGCGAAGGACCAAACTGATCCCAGCATAACCCCGAAAAATTAATCGAAGAGTGGGTCAGAATTCGATGCAAATTCCGGGTCAGAATACGGTGCAATCTAACACTTCCATGACGCATTACGTGATCAGCGTCAGACTCGCTATCTTGCTGATGACCTAAGTAACGAGTTGGCGCGTGCGGCAGAGCCTTGTTTTGAAAATCCTTGTGTCGGTGGTTCAATTCCGCCCCGGGCCACCAAGAATTAAGCAAAAACGCCACCTTAGGGTGGCGTTTTTGTTGTTGCGATCCAAAGCTGTATTCTCACAGTGAATACTCTTTCATTCCCACCCTGTGCTCCCTACTATCCAAATAAGGACAGCGCCGAAAATCAATCAGCGATCTGTGCGAACTGGACTCAGTCGCTACAAATCATCATCTTTGGTCTACATTCTTCGATAAATTCTTCAGGAATCTATTTTCTTGTTCCACAAGAAGGTAAAGACACTCATAGTAAGCGACATCATAATCATAGTAACGAGGATTCTTCGCTTTCACCTCACGCTTCCAATTCGTTAACGACTGACGACTAAGTTCACAAAAATCCCGCCCCTTCTCCTGATGCCGTAAATAGTCTTTCACGAGATTTCTATTCTTATTACCAGAAGGAATAGACGCAGAAATCTCTTTTACCAGGACCTGATTTTCTTTCTTGAGCTCAATCGACAAGCCATTGAAACACTCAACGTCACCGAATGCGCCGCCCAGGTGCTTTAGGCACTCGGGGTCCGTTGCTGCATGACAAAGAGTGACCATACCCAGAAGGACACCGATCAAATTCCTAATGACTCGCATCATAAACTCCAGACTGAAACTAGTGCACCTCAGGTTTCCGTCTGGCAAACACTCTGCCCGCTATACATGACTTACTCGGCAATATCGGGTAATACATAAAGCGGCGCAAGCCAACTCCCCGATTGATACAAAAGACGAATCACCTCTACCTGAAAGGCTAATTTGGTAGTTTTCCTTCTGTTCTATCTATTACAAATAAATCTCAAAGTCAGGCCGACCACGCCTTGATCGCGACTTTTTAACCAACGTGCACGACAGTAGTGCGCACTGCCAATATCTAGAATTAGGTACCGACCCGTATCTGCATACACACAATCAACTTCATAATGAAATTTGTCGGTATCGCGATTCACATACCAGGACTGATAAAGGTATCCAGCTTTGCTCCATTCCGCCATCGGCGGAGTGGCATAGTACTCACGATCTTCCCCCAGCGTAACGCCCTGCGGGTAGGATATTACCCGCACCGACTCAAGAGGCTTGGCCCCTATCCCCCACGAGGCAGGCGCTACTTGGGGACATACCGTTTGACTGGCTAGCGCCACAGGCATAGCCAGCCATCCCAATACAACAATAATTGAACGTATCATTTGACGATCGAATAATGCTCGGCACGCAGGAAAGTTTGTGGCTGCCTGCTACCAAAATACAATATCCGTTTATGCGGCGCTTTCCCGCGCCATTGATGGAACACCTCCATGCCATTGGCGGTCCATCCAAGAAATATCGCGGCATGATTCCCGTGATTCCAATTGGGATACCTGCCATCAAAAAAGGTGGCTATCGCAGTGCCGATGGGAATACGGCCGTTGCATTCCAGAAGATCGGCAATCGATGCGCCTTCACGCCAGACTGAAGATGCGGGAGCCCCAGTAAGCGCTCGCACTAGAGCAACGCACTGGCCGTTACCGAATACGGCGGTCTGGCTTGTGAAGTCTCCGCTGGCGACATAAGGCATAGTGCTCCCCTAAGCATGACGAAAGTCTCATGCTAGGTCAGCCACGCACTCCTGCATTGCCAGAGATCAAGCAAGCGCCTAGTCCAGCCGTACGGCACAGGCAGAGGCGCCGTCCTTCAGGCCCAGCCGCGCGATAGCGCTATCCGCGAGTTGCAGATTATCGTCGAGGAACTCGCCGTGCGCCAGCGTGGCGCGGAAGCCGGCACGTTCCAGATTGGCCACCATACAGGCCTCACCAGTCGCACCGGCGGCACTGCGCAGCGCCACATCCTGCGCCGACACTACGCTGCGCAGCATGGCCACGCGCGCCTCTGCGATCGGCCCGCCATCGAAGATGTCGACGTAGGAATCCACATCGAAGCCTTCCGCCACCAGTATGCCGAACGGCAGTTCGCCATCGGGATGCAGCTGGCCCATGGCCCACTGGGCGTCTTTGGCCAGCAGCGAGACATACACGGGATTGCGCGGCATCAGCTCGGCGATATAGCTCTTGGAGCGCCCGCCCGTGCGCTGCTCGGCCTCGGGGAAAGGCATCTTGAAGAAGCGGTGACCGAGCGCATCCCACACCGGGCTATTGCCCTCGTCATCGCACAGGCCGGGATTTTCCGCGCCTATGCGCTCGGCAAACAGGTGCGGATAGTTACGGATAAAGAGCAGACGGCCGCGCGATAGCAGCTGCGGTGCCAGCGTATCGCTGTAGTCAGGCTCGATGTAGAAAGAACTGAGCAGCGTATGGCCGGACAGGTCTTCGCACAGCCGCAGCGTATGCTCGCGGTTGGTGATACCCAGTTCCTCGCTGCCGTGCACGAGGAACTCGTTGCGGTAGCAGTAGAAGCGACCGTTCGAGGCGGCGCTGGCCACGATGCCGCTGGTGCCCACCACACGCCCCGCCTGCAAATCTTCCAGCACGAAGTGATACAGCTCGTCGCCATTCGGCGGCTCCGCGCCGGCAAAGGCCTTGAGCGAGCGCTCTATGCGCGCCGCCAGCCGTGCACGGTCCGGCTTCAGGGTGCGGATGCTGAAGGTCGCGGCACGGGAAAATTCTTCGATGACGTCAAGGTCATCAAGGGTGGCCGGACGTAGCAGGTAATCCATGTGATTCATTCGATGTCCTCTCCGGCATTGTCAGTCTCGACCAGCGGCATGGTATGCCGGGCGCGCTCCTCCCGCGGAGTGTAACCAAAATAATTGCGGTAGGTGGTGGAAAAATGGGAACCCGAGGTGAAGCCACACACCAGCCCCACCTGCAGGATGGACAGGGTAGTCTGTTTGAGCTGGCGGCGCGCATGCTTGAGCCGTAGCTCGAGGTAGTAGCGCGACGGTAAAGTGTCCAGATGCTGGCGGAACAGGCGCTCGAGCTGACGGCGCGATACGCCTACCAGCTGGGCAATGTCTTCCGCCGGCAGCGGCTCGGCCAGATTGGCCGCCATCAGTTCCAGCGCATCTTTGAGCCGCGCCGAACCGACGGCCGGCTGCGAAGAGGCCGGCACGGGCTGGCGTTCGTCGCCGCCGCGCATGCGCTCCAGCCCCAGCGCCACTGCCACTTCGGCCGCAAAGATACTGCCATGACGTTTGCCCAGCCAGTGCAGCAGCATATCCGTCACGGCAGCGCCAGCACCGGCGCTGATGCGGTTACGGTCGATTTCGAACAGCCCCGTGGTGAATACGTTATCCGGATAGCGCTTGGCGGCTTCGGCCTGTATCTGCCAGTCGATGGCTGCACGGTAGCCATCCAGCAGCCCGTGCTGGGCCAGCAGCTGCGCGCCCGTGCCACTGGCGCCGACGGTCCAGCCGCTATCCTGCCCGAAGCGCTGCAGCAGCTGGGCCAGACGGTGGCTGGACGCCACGCCCAGCCGTTCGTCGGAGCGTTCGTCGGCAATCAGCAACAGCAGCCCGCCCTGCTCGGCGTGCAGCTGCTCCAGCGGCTCGGCGGCCAGCGTCAGGCCGCATTGCGTGCTGGCCGATTCGCCTTCCGCGCTGTACTGGCGCAGCCGGTACAAAGGCTCGCCCTCGACTTCATTGGCCAGCGCGAACACGGAGCGCACCGCGCCCAGCGTGTATAGCGAAAAGCCGGGTAGCAATATCAGTGCGATCGAACAGGGTGTACCCATACTGTTTATCCTAAAACCGCCCTGCCCCGTTAAGCCGACAACAGCGGACCGCTGCGCAGTGCGACCTTGCCCGCTACCTTGCTCAGGCGCGTACCCGGACCGACGTAACGGCGGTTTTCGCGGGCGAAGTAATAGCCGTCCACGGGCGCCAGCAACTGCTGCACGCTGCCGCTGACGGGATCGATCAGATCGATAATCGGTTCACCCGCACGCACGGTGCTACCCAGTTCGCGCAGATACACCACCAGCCCGGCGGCCGGTGCTGCCACCGGCATGCAGCCGGCCAGCGGGGTCGGCTCGCAGGCCGCAGGGACGGGCTGCGACAGCTCGCCCGCGACGACGCCCTGCAGGCGCAGGTAATCAAGGATGGCGGCGGCATCCTTGGCCGCCGTGGCGTGATCGACGTCGATGAAGCCGCGCAGTTCGATGGTTACGGCCACGCAGGCCAGCGGTATCGGGAACTGCTCACCGGCCAGCGCAGCGATATCCCACCAGATGCGCGAGCAGGCTTCATCGAAGGGGTCATCGCCCGATTCCGTCTCCAGCAAGGCCACGTGGGCGCCGATCAGGCCCGCCAGCGGCGCCACCCTATCCCACAAAGGGGTGCCAGCGTACAGGTGCAGCAGCGATTCGCAATCGCAATGCAGATCCAGCACCACGTCGGCATCGGCGGCCAGCCGCATCAGCGCCAGCCGCTGGGCCGACAGTTCATCGGCCGCCGCCAGATCGCGCTGGCCATCGGCCAGACTGGCACGGATGGCCGCACGGATCAGTTGCTGGTTGGCCTGCCCGTCCTGCCCCAGCTGGCCTTGTACGCGCTGCCACACGTCCTGCGACAGATTGTGGAACATGCGGTTGAAATTCTGTCCCGTGCGCAGATCGAAGCGGCCCTGACTGGTGCCTAGCAGCGTCTGCGCCAGCCCGACGGGATTAGCGGCCGGTACCAGCACCACTTCGCCCAGCATCTGTCCCTGCTGCTCGAGCTGGGTCAATGCCGTGCGCAGGTGGTGGGCCACCAGCATGCCGGGCAATTCATCTGCATGCAGCGAAGCCTGTATATAGGCCTTGGGGCCCTGACCCTGCTGGCCAAAACGCAGATAGCTCAGGCTACGGGTGGTACCGGCAGCGGGGGATGGCAGCGCAATTGTGATCTGTTCCATGGGAGTTTTCAGTGTGCAGTCGGGTGTGTAATCAGATAGTCGGCAGCCAGGCTGGCGAGCGCGCGTACGCCCGTCAGCAAAGCTGCTTCGTCCGGGTTGAAACGGGGCGAATGGTTGGCCGCCCATTGTGCAGGGTCGCTACCAGCCGGATTCACGCCGAGGAAGAACAGCATAGCAGGGACCTGCTGGCCATAATACGAAAAGTCTTCCGAGGTGGTGCTCGGTGCTACATCGCTGAGCAGCTGCGCACCGGCCACGCGCTGCAGGCTAGGCAGCATTTGCGCCGTCAGTGCCGGATCATTCCATGTGACGGGATAGCCGGCATCGAAACTCACCTGCGCCGTGGCACCGGCCGATGCTGCCAAGTGTTCGGCCGTGCGCTTGATCTGCACCAGCAGCTGCTCGCGCACCGCCGGATCGAAGCTGCGGATAGTGCCGCTCATTTTCACTTCGCCGGGCACGATGTTGGCACGCTGGCCGCCATGCAGCGTCCCCACCGTGATGACGGCAGGCGCCACTGTCAGATTGGTCTGGCGGCTGACGATGGTCTGCAGGCCCAGCACGATCTGCGCCGCGACCACTACGGGATCGACACCATTCCACGGCAGCGCGCCATGGGTCTGGCGGCCCTGCACGGAAATTTCAAAGGTATCGCTGCTGGCCATCAGCCCGCGGGCACGGGTCGAGATGGTGCCGGTCGGTTGCGGTGTAATGCCCACGTGCAGACCGAAGATGGCCGACACCTTGGGATTTTCCAGCACACCCGCCTTGACCAGCCTTTCGGCGCCATTCGGCTCGTTCGCCACGCCTTCCTCGGCCGGCTGGAATACCAGCTTGATCGAACCGGATAATTGACCGCGCATATCGGCCAGCACCCGTGCCGCGCCAAGCAGCATGGCCATGTGCATATCGTGGCCACAGGCGTGCATCACGCCCACTTCCTTGCCGCCGGACTGCACCTTGTCGCGCGAGGCGTATGGCAGGCCAGTTTCTTCCGTGACGGGCAGGCCATCCATATCGGCGCGCAAGGCCACCACGGGGCCGGGACGGCCCGTTTCCAGCAGGCCGATGACGGCCGTTTCAGCCAGCCCGCGCGTGACCTTGTAGCCCATGCGCTGCAGCTCGCCGGCCACCAGATCCGCCGTGCGGCGCTCGTGGAAGGCCAGCTCGGGATGGGCGTGCAGCTCGCGCCGCCAGTTCACCACGTCCGGCAGCACCCTGGCCGCACCGGCGTCCAGCGCGGCGTGCAAGGTCGGCGACTGGGCTGCTGCGGCGCCGCTGGCCAGCACGGCGCGGGCCTGCTGGCCAGCAGCCGGCGCCGTCACCTGCGCTACCGCCTGAGCACATAGCAGCAGCGCCGCCAGACTGAATGCTGATTTCATTTCCACGCCTGATAGAAGGGAACCTTGATGCGGATAGGCCGCACATCGAGCCGCGCATCGAAGATAGAGTACTCATTATCGTCCAGTCCTGCACTATCCCAGCCGTGCGTGTGCTCGTCGCGCCGCAGGATGAACTCGAAACCCAGCTCCGGTGCAGGATCGGCCACCGGTGCATCGGGCAGCTGCTCCAGATCGAAGGCGATGCCGCGGATATGGTCGCGCGGGCCATCCACCAGCTGGGTCAGCGCGCGCAATATGGTATTTTCGCCCAGCATATCGGTATAGGCGGGGCGGATATTCTCCAGATCCGACACAAAGCCCGGCTGACGGAACTTGATCTCGCCATGCGCCTGCTTGGCCGCGTGCACCTTGCCCTGCAGCTTGGCCAGATCGTAACGGTCGCCGTTGTCGAGGTAGGAAATCCGCACATTCTTCACGTGCACCGGCCCCGGCTCGCGCCTGGCCTGACGCAGATCCACCAGCAGCGCCCCGCTAGAACCGACGATTTCGATCTCGCTGCCGTGGATGATGGCGGCCGTGTCTTCATCCACGCCCAGCCCCACCTTGTAGCCTTTGGCCAGCATCAGCGCCAGCATGCGCCCTACCCGCCCGCGCTTGAGGAAGTGCTGGTCGATGAACAGCTGGTCGCCGACAAAGCCCAGCCCCCGTTCGATCTCTTTACCATCGCGCATCACGCCCTTCATCACCTGCACAGGGTTGAGCGCATCGCGGAACATCACGCTGCTCATGATGGCAGCACCGGCGCTGCTACCGGCGATTACGCCGCCACGTGCCTGCAGCTCGCGCACCGCCTGCAGCACGGGCGAAGCCACGCCGCCCGGATTGAGCACATCGGCCGTACGCTCCTGTGCGCCGCCGGTAAAGAACACCGCCGTCGCGTTGCGGATCTTCTCGACATTTTCGGGATCGGCCGCAGCGCGGCGGGCCGATTCCAGTGTCTCGCCTTTCCACATCGGGGAAATCTTCAGCAGCTCCGCCTGCGCACCACGGCGGCGCAGTTGCTCTACGGCATTGGTTCCGGAACTTTCAGGCAGCGACGAGGACGTGGGGATCACCACAAAGCGCGCCGCCGTACCGCCGGCCAGCTGCACCAGCCGCTGGCGCACGGCTTCATTGTTATCGCGTACGGCACCGCCCATGGGGATCACGGTACCGGCCACGGGCTGGAAGGCCAGCGCCTGTGCCGACTCCTCGGCCTGTGCGGAACCGGCCAGCAATTGCACCGTCAGTTGGGCTGCACACAGCAGCAGTAGCGACACGGATTTCACAGCGGCAGCCTTTCACAACAATGGAATTGGCGCCTATGTTGCCACCGATCCCGCGCGGATTGCCCGCATCAGGCCGCCATTTGCGCACATTGGCAATTGCATGTCGCACTGTCGGAAGTCCGCAACAGATGATTACTGATCACATTGCAACAATGCGACACGGCTTTTACACAGAGCGACCCGTGCAGGGTCCGATGCGCGCAAGCCGGGCTGGGCTGCATACACTGAAACTGTTCCATAAGTACACCAACCCGGGCGGCGCAAGCACCTGCTTGCGTATAAATACCCATTTCAGAGGACTGATCGCATGAAAACACCTAGCAAGCACGAGGCGTCTGCATTCCGCCGCTCCCGCTGTACCCACGCCGTACTGATCGCGCTGGGCATCATGAGCCTGCACGCGCAAGCGCAAACCATGCAGCGCGTCGAGATCACCGGCTCCAGCATCAAGCGCATCGAAGGCGAGGCCGCGCTGCCGGTGGAAATCATCAAGCGCGAAGACATCGACAAGTCCGGCGTGACGACGGCGGCCGAACTGCTGCAGAAAATCTCCTCCAACGTGGGTGGCCTGACCGATGGCGCCAGCGTCTCCGACGTGATGGGTGGCCAGCGCGGCTTCAATGGCGCCAACCTGCGCGGCCTCGGTGTTTCCAGCACGCTGGTACTGCTGAACGGTCGCCGCATGGCCAACTTCGCCAGCCCCGGCGACAACTCCGGCGTCGATCTGAATAACATCCCGGCCGGCGCCATCCAGCGCGTGGAAGTGCTCAAAGATGGTGCATCGGCCATCTACGGTACCGACGCCATGGGCGGTGTGATCAACTTCATCACCCGCAAAGACTATCAGGGCGGCGATGTCAGCGTGTACGCGCTGCGCACGGGCGAAGGCGGCGGCGGCAAGCAATCGGCTTCGCTGTCCGGCGGCTATGGTGACCTGAGCACCGACCGCTTCAACATCTTCGGCGCACTGGACCTGCAGCAGACCGGCCGTCTGGCCAGCTCGCAGCGCAAATTCATGCAGGAATACAGCCTGCCGGACCGCCTGTCGCCACAGCTGTCCAGCACCACCTTCCCGGCCAACGTCGACCTGACGGCAGCCCAGCTGGCCCTGCTGAACAAATCCAGCTACCTGAAAGGCTCCGGCCCCGGCGGCACGTGGGTACCTTCGCCCGGCCGCCGCGTCAACTTCGGCAAATCCTCCTGCGTCGATGGCAGCCCTAACGTAGTGCGTCCGCTGGGCCCCGGCGGCACGGAAGGCTGCTCGTTCAACTACATGGGCGATTCGGAAGTTTATCCGGAGTCGAAGAAACAGAGCTTCATCGGCCGCGCCACCTTCCAGCTGGCCGAAGACCATCTGCTGTTTGCCGAAGCGCTGGTCAGCGAAGCCAAAACCCAGTACGCCGCATCGCCAGCCACTTCGGGCAGCATCAACGGCACCAGCACCGGCATCTACCTGCCAGCCGCGCTGCAGGCCCAGACCGGCATCACCACGCCGATCAACTTCCGCTTCCGTCTGACCGATGCAGGCCGCCGTACGTCTGAAGTAACCAGCAAGGCTTCCCGCTTCGTCATCGGCGCCACCGGCAAAGTGGCAGGCTGGGAATACGATACGGCCTACAACCACAGCGAAAACAAGGCCACCGACCTGGATATCGATGGCTGGGTATCGCGCAGCAAACTGCTGGCCGGTATTGCCAGCGGCAAGTACAACCCGTTTGTGCCAGCCACCGACGATGCGGGCCGCAAGTTTATGGACTCGATCAAGATCACCGGCGCTGCCCGTATTTCCAAAGGCACCAGCGACAGCGTCGACGGCAAGCTGACCCACTCGCTGATGGCACTGGGCGGCGGCGATGCCATGATCGCCATCGGCGGCGAGCTGCGTCGTGAAAAAACTTCCTTCACCTCGACCGATGCACTGCGTACCAACGACGTGCAGGGCGACCGTTCCAGCTCCGACGAACTGCTGGCCGATTCGTCCAACTCGCGCGATATCGCCGGCTTCTACACCGAGATCAATGCGCCGTTCAGCAAGGAGTGGGAAGGCCAGTTCGCCATCCGTCACGACCGCTACAAAGCCGTCTACGATCCGCTCACCAAGCTGACCGCACCGGAACTCAAGACCACCAATCCTAAAGTGGCCGTGAGCTACCGTCCTAGCAAGGAAGTGCTGGGCCGCGCTTCGTACGGTACGGGCTTCCGTGCCCCATCGATTGCGGAACTGTTCCTGCCGGTGCGCTCGGGTACTACCGCCAGCTTCGTGAAAGATCCGGTCTCCGGCGAAATCGCCCAGTTCGATCTGGACCGCTACGGCAACCCGAATCTGAAACCGGAAAAGTCCAAGCAGTTCTCGGCCGGTCTGGTACTGGAGCCTAACAAGAACTGGAACGCCAGTCTGGATTACTGGATCATCCGCAAGACCGACATCATTTCGGAAATCGGCGAGCAGACCGTGTTCGACAATCCGGTCTACTACAACGATCCGAAAATCGTGGTGCGAGATAGCGACGGTGCCGTGTCCTACCTGCAGTTCAAGAAAGAGAACCGCGGTAAGCTCAACACCTCCGGTCTGGACATCGGCCTGAACTGGCACGGCGACGCCACCTCCATGGGCCGCTTCAGCGCCAGCCTGAATGGCACTCTGATCACCGAGTACAAATTCCAGTCCGATCCTAACTCGCCGATGACCGATGGTCTGGGCGTGTTCCGCGACGATAAGGCCGTGCAGCGCTGGCGTCACAAGCTGAATATTGACTGGACTCAGGGTCCGATCAGTATGACGCTGGGTAACACCTTCTTCTCCAGCTACCGCGACCAGAATATTCCCGGTCTGGCCGATCCGGGCTGGAATGACCGTGACGTGAAAGCCTATTCGCTGTGGGATCTGACCGGCAGCTATGCGTTCAGCAAGAACCTCAAGCTGCGCGCTGGCGTGATCAATATGTTCGATACGGCGCCACCGTTCACCAACCAGTCGCGCTACTTCGAAGTGACCTGGGACCCGACCTACGGCGATCCACGCGGCCGCTCGTTCTTCGCTAACCTGCAGTACAAGTTCTAAGCCCCCCTCCGGCGCCCTGTCCTGTCATGCAGCTGTACGCATGGCAGGCAGGGCGCCTCCTTATTCTGTCTAGACTTCCGCCGAGACCCTTGCCATGAGCAGCACCACCAGCCGCTTCAAAGTTCCCAACACCCTGATCATTCTGCTGTTCATCGCCCTGTTCGTGGCCCTGCTGGTGCCGTGGGTACCGGCCGGCTATTTCGAAAAAGGCGTGGCCATCTCGCTCGATTCCTATCGCGTGGCCGAGCACAACATCCATATCGCGTGGTTCGCCAGCGGCAAAGAGGTCGGCCTGTTCAACGCGCCGTTCGAGGGCATGACCTCGGGCAGCCGCACCGGCTCGGCCATTGGCGTGATCGCCTTCATCCTGCTGGTGGGCGGTGCCTTCGGTGTGATCAATGCCAGCGGTGCCGTCGATCGCGGCCTGCTGCGCCTGATCGCCATCACGGGCGACCACCCGCGCCTGCTGCTGGGCAGCCTGTTTGCCGCCTTCGCGGCTGGCGGCGCCGTGTTCGGCATGGGCGAAGAAACCATCGCCTTTCTGGCCCTGCTGCTGCCGCTGATCCGGCGCATGGGCTATCCGCCCGAAGTGGGCGTGATGATGACCTATGTGGCCAGCCAGATCGGCTTCGGCACCTCGTGGATGAATCCATTCGGGGTAGCGCTGGCACAGGGCATCGCCAACGTGCCGCTGCTGTCGGGCGCACCGCTGCGCATCGTGATGTTCGTGATCTTCGTCAGCACCGGCATCGCCTTCACGCTGTGGTACGCCGAGCGCCACCGCAAACCGCAACCGCTGCCAGACGACGCCGGTGCAGCAGCTGACAGCACTGCCGGTGCCGCTGCTTGCGCCAGTACCGGCAACGCCGCCGACTCCGGCCAGCCTGCCGCGCTGGCCAGCGCCAGCATGACCGCAGCCGACCGCTTTATCCTGGCCGGCATCGTCGCCACCATCATCTGGATCGTCTGGGGCGTGGTGGCGGCTGGCTACTTCATACCGGAAATCGCCACCCAGTTCGTGACGCTGTGCTGCTACACGGCGCTGATCGCCATCTTCGCCAAACGCCTGACGGCCGATGGCGCGGCCGAAGCCTTCATCAACGGCGCCCAGCAGCTGATGCCGGCCGTGCTGGTGATCTCCATGGCCAAGGGCATCGAGTATCTGCTGGGCGGCTCCAATCCGCACGCGCCTTCCGTGCTCAACACCTTCCTGCACAGCATGGGCACCATGCTGGAGACATGGCCGCCGATACTGGCGGCACAGGGCATGCTGGCCGTGCAGACGGCGTTTACGTTCGTGATCCATTCCGGCAGCGCCCAGGCGGCCATCAATATGCCGCTGATGGCCGGTCTGTCCGATCTGGTGGGTGTCACGCGCCAGACGGCCGTACTGGCCTACCAGCTGGGCAATGCCATGGCGAATATGAGCGTGCCGACTGGCGCCATCCTGATGGCCACGCTGGGCGTGGCCGGCGTGCCATGGACGCGCTGGTTCGGCATCATCTGGCGCTTCCAGCTGCTGATCCTGCTCATGTCTATGGGCATGGTGGCATTTGCCGTACTCTATGGCTATAACTGAATCCGGACGACTATGAATCCACATTATCTGCACTGCCCCGTTCCCGTTTCTCCCGCCGCGCAGGCGCGCGTGCCGGCGCTGGACCGGATCGACCTGATCACGGTACGCATCCCTTACCTGCGGCCGTTCTCCACCAGCGTCCACACCTGGGCAGCCAAGGAAGCGCTGCTGCTGCGGCTGGAATCGAACGGTGTGGTGGGCTGGGGCGAATGCGTGGCCGATCCCGATCCGTTCTACGCCAGCGAAACTACCCAGACGGTGCGGCATATCTTCAAGGATTTCCTGCTGCCGCTGCTCACGCCGGGCCAGACGCTGGCTGAATTGCTGGCTAGCTGGAGCCCTGTGCGTGGCCACGGCATGGCCAAGGCCATGCTGGAAAACGCCCTGCTCGATCTGATCGCACGCCAGCAGGGCGTGCCGTTGCACCAGTTACTGGGACTGAGCCCGCGCCCTATCCAGTCCGGCGTGGCGCTGGGCATACAGCCATCCATCGAGGCATTGCTGGAAGCCGTGAGCGACGCGCTGCGCCGCCCCTACCACCGCGTCAAGCTGAAGATCATGCAGGGCAAGGATGTGGAGTGGGTGGCGGCCGTGCGCGCTGCCTATCCCGATATCTCGCTGATGGCCGACGCGAATGGCGACTACGGGCTGGAACACGCCCCCATCCTGCGCCAGCTCGATGCCTTCAACCTGACCATGATAGAACAGCCGCTGTCCTACAGCGACATCGTGCAGCACGCCGCCCTGCAGCAGCAACTGCGCACGCCACTGTGTCTGGACGAATCCATCCATGACCTCGACGATGCACGCTCGGCGCTGGCACTCGATGCGGCACGCATCATCAATATCAAACAGGGACGGGTGGGCGGCATGATCGAATCGCTGCGCATTGCAGCGCTGTGCGAACAGGCCGGTGTTGGCGTGTGGTCAGGCGGGATGGATGAAACAGGCATAGGCCGCGCCTTCAATATCCAGCTGCAGGCGGCAACGGGATTTACACTGGCGGGTGATACGGCCGAAACGGCCAGCTACTTCAAGGAAGACATCGTCGACCAGCCGGTAGTGCTGGCCGACGATGGCTATATCGCCATGCCCATGGGGCCGGGCATAGGCGTCAACGTACTGGAAGAACGCGTGACACGCTACACCCTCAACCGCGAGCGCATACGCTAGGGCATGCGCTGCGGCTGATCCGGTTTAAGGCTTGGTGGCCGGTGCCGCAGCGGCAGCTTTGGCGAAGTCGCCCGCCTTGACCACCGAAATGGCTTCCGGCTTCAGGTTGGCACGCAGCGCTTCGTTGACCTGTGCCAGCGTCAGCGCACCGACCTTGGCTTCCAGATCCTTCTCGAACGCCATGGTACGGCCGAAGCTCAGATAATTCGACAGGCGGCTAGCCAGACCGTTATCGCTGGTACGACCGACCTGCTGCGATTGCAGCCATGCCTTCTTGGCGTCGGCCAGTTCGGCCTCGGTGAAGCCTTCCTTGAGTACCTTGTCGATTTCTTCGCGCAGCGCCGCTTCCACCTTGACGGTATTCTGCGGTGCACTGATGGCGAAGGCCAGCCACAGACCGGCCGGATCACGCGACGGCACCGACAACTGCGAACCGATACCGTAGGACAGACCTTCCTTCTGGCGGATACGGTCGGCCAGACGGCTGCGCAGCGCGCCGCCACCAAGCATGTAGTTACCCATCAGCAGAGCCGGATACACGGCGGCATCATCCTTCAGCGGCACCGGCTGTATCGCCAGCAGCACCGAGTTGGCCTTGTCCGGCGTTTCCAGCGCAACCTTCTGTCCAGCGACCGGCTTCATCTCGGCAGGAATGCGCACATAGGCCTGCTCGGCTTTCCAGTTGCCGAACAGTTTGGCCACCTGTGCCTGCACCGCTGCTACATCGAAGTCACCCACTACCGACAGGCTGCCGGAGGCGGCGCCGTAGTAAGCCTTGTGGAAGGCTTTGACCTGCTCCAGCGTCACGGCTTTTTCATCGGCCAGCTGTTCCGGCAGCGTCTTCACATAGCGCACATGGCCCTGCGGGAAGGGGTTGGTCAGGCGGCGCATGGCCACGCTGGCCAATGGCTGCGGTTCCGTCATCTGCTGCTCGGTTTCCGAAATCGATTCGCGCTGGCGCTCGGAGAAGTCCTTCTCGCTCAGAGCCGGGTGCATCAGCGATTCGGCCAGCAGATCCAGCGCTGCCGCCAGATTCTCGCGCGTGGTGGTGACGCTGGCCGTGATGCCCTCTGCACCGCCAGAAATATGCACATTGGCTTTGAGCTTGTCGAAGCTATCCTTGACTTCCTGCCGCGACAGACGGGCGGTGCCGTCAATCAGCAGCGCCGCCGTCATCTCACCGATGGCCGCTTTGCCTTGCAGGCTATCGGCAGTGCCCATGCGCAGATGCACGGTGGCGCTGACGGTATTGCCCTTGGTGCTCTTGGACAGCAGCGCCAGCTTCATGCCATTGGCCAGCGCGGAACGCTGCACACGCTGCTCGATATTGTCCGGGCTAGGGTCGAACACTTCGCCCTGCGCGATCACGGCGCGGCCCTTGTAGTCCTTGACCAGTGCCGCTACGTCCGGCGTCTTCGGCACTTCGGTGCGGTCGGCGCTGTCGGTCGGGATGAAGCGCGCCAGCGTGCGGTTAGAGGCCTTCAGATACTTCACCGCAGCGGCCTGCACGGCAGCAGCATCGACAGCTTCAACCTGATCGCGACGCTGGTGGAACAGACGCCAGTCACCGGCTGCCTGCGCCGAAGTCAGAGCGATGGTAAAGCGCGCCGTGTCATTGACGGTCTGGTCGATGTCCTTGGCGATGGCCACCTTGGCGCGCGCCACTTCGGCGTCCGTAATCGGACTAGCCTTGATGTCTTCCAGCGTCTTCAGCATGACTTCTTCCACTGCGGCCAGCGGCACTTCCTTCGGCACCACTGCGCCGAACAGGCGGTAACCCGGTTCCATCTGGTTGAAGTCCAGATCGATCACATTGGAGGCCAGCTTGTTATCGACCAGCGCCTTGTGCAGGCGGCCGCTAGGCGCATCGGTCAGAATTTTCCCCAGTACCTGCAGTGCGGCTGCATCGGTGTGGCTGGCCGGCGCCACGTGGTAGCCGGTGGCCAGCAGCTGGGTGCCGCCGCTGCGGCGGATATTGACCGAGCGTTCGCCATCCTGGGTCGGTTCGCTGGTGTAGGTCGGTGCCAGCACGCGGACGGGTTTAGGGATCTTGCCGAACAATTCGTTAATCTGTGCCAGCACCTTGCTTTCATCGAAGCGGCCAGCCACCATCAGAATCGCGTTGTCAGGCTGGTAGTAGCGCTGGTAGAAAGCGCGCAGGCGGTCCACGCTCACGCCTTCGATATCCGAGCGGGCGCCGATGGTGGACTTGCCATAATTGTGCCAGTCGAACGCCACGGCCATGGTGCGCTCCAGCGTGACGCGGAACGGATCGCTCTCGCCGCTTTCGAACTCGTTGCGCACTACCGTCATCTCGCCCTTCTGGGTCTTGTTATTCCACAGGTCGTCCTGACTGATCGGCGAATTGATCATGCGGTCCGCTTCCAGCGCCAGCATCTGCTTCAGGTTGTCGTCGTTGGCCGGGAAGGTAGCGAAGTAGTTGGTGCGGTCGTACCAGGTGGTGCCGTTGAAGCGGCCGCCGATCTGGTTCAGCACTTCTACCGGGGTCTTGGTGCCTTTCTTGATACCGAAGTTGGCGGTGGGCTTGAACAGCAGGTGCTCGAGCAAGTGTGCCATGCCAGTCTCGCCGTAATTCTCGTGACGCGAACCGACCATGTAGACGATGTTGGTGGTCAGGGTAGGTTTGCTGGCGTCAGGGAACAGCAGCACGCGCAGGCCATTGGCCAGACGGTATTCGGTAATGCCTTCCACCGAAGTGACTTTAACGGGTGCGGCTTTGGCAGCAGCAGCGGTAGCCGGTGCAGCCGTAGTCGTGGCGAACGCGGGCGACAGTATGCCGGCGCTGAGCATGATGGCAGTTATTAGCTTCACTCTTGATAGCCCCTGAAAGAAAGTTAAGGTTGAAGATTATATAACTGCGAAATCTATCCTGATGAAAATTATTTCATGCCGTTACAAAGCTGGAAAAGCGCCCGATGCTTCTCCTTCGGCCCTGCTCGCAAAGCATCCGGGTGTGCTGATATAGATCAACTCACATAGCTGTCATCAGCACTGCCTGCCGTTTTTTAATTTATGCCGGCCCGCATAACTGACTTTTAACGCCCTATTTTTAGCGCTAGTGACAATTGTATAGATTCGCAATTTATTCACTCATGTAGTATGCGCTCGCATTGACAGCATCAGACCCACCCACACAGAAAGCAGAAATATGTTGAATAAAATAGTGGCCACCACCCTCCTGATCACGGCGGCAGGAATGGCCTGTGCACAGACCAGCAGTCCCGCAAGCAGCGGCGCTTACCTTGGCGCCAGCTTTGCGCGCGTGAGCGTCAAAGACGTAATTACCAGCGGCAATGATGTTTCGCCATCCACGCTCGGCGCCGTGTTCGGCTACGACTTCAACCAGCACTTCGCCCTCGAAGCCCGTGTGGCCGGTGGCGTCGGCAGCGACACCCTGAACATCATGGGCGCAGACTTCCATGTGAAATTCGACCGGCTGGCGGGCGTCTATGCCAAATGGAGCCAGCCTATCGATGAAGCCTTGTCCGTCTATGGCATGCTGGGCGCCACCAGTGGCAAGGTCAAGGTCAGCCTGGGCAGTATCTCGGACTCCAGTTCCAAAAGCAGCGCCAGTTTCGGTCTGGGTCTGAGCTATCAGCTCACCCGTTCGAGCGCTGTTTCGATTGAATATGCCCGCCTGTATTCCGACACCAACGCCCTCAGCGTAGCGACCCGGTTCAAGTTCTAATCCCTGCCATACTGGATCAGGCAGATACGATCGCGCAGCACCGCCTGCAGGCGGCCACCAGATAGTGCATTAGGTACGGTGGCCGCGCCCTAGCGGCTGGCTTCTACGCCGGCGCGGGCGATCTGCCCGTCCTGCGCGCTGGCGCCGCCGGAAACGCCGATGGCACCGACCAGCTTACCGTTGAGCAGTATCGGTTCGCCGCCTTCTATCATCAGCAGATCGGGCAGGCTCAGCAGCGCATTGCGGCCGGCGGCAACACCATCCTCCAGCGCCTTGCTGGGACGACGCATCATGGCTGCCGTGCGGGCTTTCTGAAAGGCGAAGTTGGGGCTGGCCGTCATGGTGTCATCGAGCACTTCCAGATACACCGGCGTGCCATGGGTATCGACCACGGCAACCGCCACATTCAGCTTCAGTTTGCGTGCCTCGGCCACGGCACCGGCAGCAGTCTTCTTGGCCAGTTCCAGTGTGATCGGCGCACCATAACTCGGTTGCTGGGCCGCAGCGGGCAAGGCCAGCAGCAGCGTGGAAAGCAGGGCTAGGCAAGGACGGACAAGCGACATCTCACACCTCCATAACGGTATAGGGAAGCAAGGAAAACTGCCGGTGAAACATTTCGTGCGAGCCAGACTATAACGCGCTTTCACACCACCGTGCCAAAAAAAACAGCATCGCCGCCCAGGCCAGTTCCAGCACACCCGACATTGCGCTCACGGCAGCCGCTGCACCGGGCACAGGCGGTAAGGATGGGCTTCCGTGCCCACATAGGCCGGATAATTGCGGCAGCCGTCCGGCTGCAGGGCCAGCCCGTAATGGGCCAGATGCCCCTGCACTTCGGCCTGCAGCGCCGCATCTTCGGCCGCCAGATCAACGCGATACTGGGGCTGCAGCAGCAGCGTGCAAGCCTGCCCCGAAGCAGCGGCATCCGCCGCTGCCAGCATCCGTACTTCTACCTGAAAGCGTACTTTGTGCAGCCAGCCATCGAGCCGCGCACAGCCGGCCGCGCTGGCCGTCAGGCCCAGCCCACGGGCCAGCGCCAGCTTGCGTTCAGCACCGCTCTGACGGATGTTCACAGCGGCCGGCAGCATCACATAATGCTGGCCCGTGCGCGCTGCAGCCTGTTCCTGCAGGCGCTGCAGATAGGCCGGCGATTCGGGGAAGCCGCTGCCTATGGCCATGAAGGCGACTTCCGGCTGGAAGAAACGGGTCAGCCATGCCATCGGCGTGCGCACCATGTAGACCACGCTGGCCTGCGGCTGCGCCAGTTGCGGCGCTTCGGCACGGAAGGCCTGTGCCGTCCAGCCACCATGCCCCCAGGTGACAAACGGCAGCGTGTACAGCACGCAGACCGCCAGCGCCCAGCCAGCCCAGCGCCCGGCCCGTGCCGCCGGCATCAGAGCGTGACACAGCAGCCAGACCAGCAAGGGCGCCAGCAGCTCCAGCGGCACCAGATAACGGTAAATGCTGAACAGCTTCAGCCAGATCAGGTAGGCCAGCAGCACGAACACCAGCAGTACGCGCGCAGCCGGCGTCAGCGCGACCGGCAGCGCGGCCATGCCGGTGGCAGCCTGCGGCGCCGCCACGCTGCTGCTGCGGTAGCGGCACCACAGCAGGCGTACGGCATACGCCAGCATCAGCAGCATGAGCAGCGGCCAGATCAGCTGGCGCAGCGGCACTTCGGCGATACGGGCGATATCGCGCGTAAAGATGAAAGGCCAGAACAGTGCCTCGGCCAGCGTGTGCGGCAAATGGCCGGTATCGAGCACACCCAGCGGCGCCGCCAGCGGACTGCGGAAGATGTCGTTAAACTGGGGGAACAGCGGATTGCCATACAAGCGCCACATGGTGGCCCACCAGTAGCCTGTGCTGGCGGCCAGCCCGGCCAGCACGCCGACGCCGAACCACCATGCCTGGCCGATACGGCGCCAGAACGCTTGCGGCCACACCAGCAATGCCAGACACAGCGCCACCGCATAGTTGATATTGGTGAGCTTCAGACCCGCTGCCGCCCCCATCAGCAGGCCCGCCAGCAGCAGTATGCGCACGCTGGCTGCCGCACCATGGCGCAGCAGCAGCGCCAGTGCCCACAGCAGCGGCAGCGCCGTCAGATTGTCGCCCATGCTGTTACCCAGCTCGGACAGGAAGCCTGCGCCCAGACAGCCCGCCAGCGCCAGCAGCAAAGCCACCCGCTGCCGCCCCGGCAGCAACTGGCGCGCCATCATCGAGAGCGGAATGAAGTTCAGCCCGTGCAGCCAGCCGAAGACAAAACCGGCCAGCGGCGCCGGCGCATAGCGCGTCAGCAGGTAATACGGCAGATCGAGCAGCGGATTGAAATAGCTCTGGAAACCGGCCGGCGAGAAGTCGATGGCCAGCCGGCCGTTCAGCAGCGCATACGGGTTGTACAGATGGTAGTTGCGCATATCCCAGCCATCATCCTGCCCCAGCAGCAGCGATTGCAGGCCCAGCAGCAGCGGCACGATTAGCGCCGCATAGTATGGCGCACGGGGATGGGACAAAATGGCGCTGCGGCGTACAAACCACGCCTCCAGCCGCTGGAACAGAGTCAGCACGGACTACTCCTGTGGTTTCTGGGTAAACACGAAATACCGTGCGGCGATGAAGTTCACCGACATGCCGGCCAGCGAGCCCACGGCCACGGCCAGCGCCGGCAGCCAGAAATGCGCCGGCAGGCTATGTACCAGCAGGCTGGAAACGCCGTAGTTGACGGCGCCGCCCCCCAGCATCACGGTCAGGTAGCGCCACCACTCCTGCCATGCGCTGCTGCCGCTGGCGGCAAAGGTGTAGCGCCGGTTCAGCCGCCAGGTCAGCCACACGGCGGACAGAAAAGACAGCACCCGGCCCGAATAGAAACTGGTCCCGGCCAGCATGGCCAGATACAGCACGGCCACATCGGCCGCGCAGCCCAGCACGCCGTTGAAGGCAAAGCGCAATAGCTGCTGCAGGTTGCTACGCATGGGGCGGCGCCAGCGCAACGGCCAGATAGGCAAAGCGCTTCTGCTCGATGCGCGCCTTGGTCACGGCATCGAGCACGATGCCGCACACGGCCAGCATCACCCCGAACAGCATGAGGGCGGAGCACAGCACAGCCGTGGGCAGGCGCGGCACCAGCCCTGTCTGCAGATAGGTCAGCACCAGCGGCCACGCCAGCACCAGCGACAGCAGCGCGCAGGCGCCGGCTGCCAGCGTATAGAAGGCCAGCGGCTTTTCCGATTTGAACAGGCGGGCGATGGTGCCGAGAATGCGCCAGCCATCGCGATAGGTATTCAGTTTGCTGAACGAGCCTTCCGGCCGGGCGCCATAGCGGGTCGCCACTTCGGCCACCGGCATGCGCAGTTCCAGCGCGTGCACGGTCAGTTCCGTTTCGATTTCGAATCCGGTGGAATGAGCAGCAAACGACTTCACGTAGCGGCGCGAGAACACCCGGTAGCCGGACAGGATGTCGGTGAAGCTGCGCCCGAACAGCGCGGTTACCACGCCCGTCAGCAGCGCATTGCCGAAGCGGTGGCCGAAACGGTAGGCCGCCTGCTCCTCGCTGACGCGGCTACCCACCAGCATATCGAGTCCGTCATCGAACAGCCGCTGCACCAGCTGCGGCGCCACCTGCGCATCGTAGGTATGGTCGCCATCGACCATCACATAGGCATCGGCTTCGACATCGGCAAACATGCGCCGCACCACACTGCCCTTGCCCTGTTCCGATACATGGCGCACCAGCGCGCCGGCGGCACGGGCTATGCCAGCCGTATCGTCCTGCGAATTATTATCGAACACATAGACCTGCGCCTGCGGCAGGCTGGCACGGAAGGCCTGCACCGTCGCGGCGATGGTGGCTGCTTCGTTATAGCAAGGGATCAGCACCGCGATACGGCGCATCGGCAAGGACGTCATAAGGGGACCAGTGGGGAAATGGCCCCCATTATATTTCGATTAAGCAGACCGCCTCAAGCACCGGCCCAGCCGGCCTTACCACATCAGATCATCGGGAATCTGGTAGGCCGCATACGGATCATCCTCGTCGACCACGTTGCTGCTCTGTTTGACGCGCACCACCAGCGCCGCATCGCGCTCGGCGATCTTGTCGGCGATCACCCGCGGCACCAGCTCGGTAGCACCGTTCAGCACCACGATCACCAGCCGGCCCGCGACCAGATGGCCCTGCACCTCGGGCGACACATACAGCCGTTCTATCTTGTTCTGGAACGTGTAGTTATAGGCGATATCGCCCTTGCCGGCCGGCTGGCGGTTCTGCTGCACCATCTGCACGATCTGGGCGTGGATGGCTTTCTGCTGGGCCGCCGCATCGCGCTCGGCATTCAGGGCGCGGGCCCGTTCGGCCTGCTGCCGCTGGGCTTCCTGCGCAGCCAGCTTGGCTTCATCCACGCTCTGCACGCCGCTGCGGCGCTGTTCTTTCTGCTGCTTGCTCTTGTCCTGATTGGCCAGTTTGACCTTGGTCTTGTTGACCAGTCCGGCCTTCAGCAATTGATCTTGTAGGGAAACCATGGCGACACTCCATAAAAAAAGCCGCCGGCTGTTAGCAGCCGGCGGCCCTCATTATAGCGAACGCTTAGAAGCGGTAGTTCAGCGACGCTGCGAAGGTGCGGCCCAGCTGGCTGAACTGCGAGCCATCATAGGTCACCATCGAGTAGCGGCCGTTGAAGGTCACCAGATTGCGCTGCACTTCCACCGGCGTCAGGCCATAGGCCGGATCGATGGCTTTGCTGTCGAGCAGCGCCTGACCTTGCGCATTGCGGGCGTTGAAGTGCCAGCTCGGCGTGACGTTGAACATATTGTTGACGTTGAACGACAGCGTGGTGTTCTGGGTCAGCGCATAGTTCACGGCAAAGTCCGTCACAGTCTTGGTCTTGAACGCCACTTCCAGGTTGTTATCCATACCGGCATTGCGGAAATGGGTAGGACCGAACACCGTGTTGTTCAGCGAGAAGTTGAACTGCTTGTAGTCCCAGTCTGCACCGAGGATGGTCTTGAACTTCGGACGCGAAGTGAACATCAGCGCTTCCGTGGTGGCATTCAGTACCGACTGGCCTGCCGCGGCAATCAGCGCTGGGTTGTTGACCTCGCCTTCACGTTCGTTTTTCAGCGAATAGTTACCGGACAGGTTCAGGGTCAGCTTACCGTCAGCGAAAGGAATGTTCTTACGCGAAGCCACGTAGTCGATACCTTCGGTACGGCTGGTCAGGGCATTCACGAAGAAACTGGCGGACACGATGCCGGCTTTGCCCAGCTGCACGTCGAGCGGATTGGTCGCCACGCCGGTCGGGGTGATTTCCGTGCTCAGCACGATGCGGTCTTTGACCTTGATGTTGTAGTAGTCGAGCGTGATGCTGGTGTTGCTATCGGGCTTGAAGCCCAGACCCAGCGTGATATTGTCCGATTTTTCCGCTTTCAGCTTGGGCACTTGCAGCGCCGCGGCAGCCGAGGAAACGTTGTTGACCAGACCCGACACCTGGATGCCGCCGCCAGCGACGAAGGAGTACTGGGCTTTCTGGGTGTAGATCTGAGCCAGCGACGGTGCGCGGAAGCCGGTCGACGCGGATGCACGCAGGGTCAGCTGGTCGCTGACTTTGTAGCGCGTCGACGTCTTCCACACGAAGGCGCTGCCGAAGTCGGTGTACTTTTCGTAGCGGCCGGTGGCATCGACCAGGAAGGCTGGCGTCACATCCCAGGTTGCGCCGGCATAAGCACCGTAGTTCGAACGCGACGATGGGAAGGAGTTCTGCACCGAGTTACCGGCATACGAATCCGCACCACTGCCATAGGTCGAACCGACATCGCCGGCGATGGTTTCGTAGTTTTCGTGACGCAGTTCGGTACCGGCGTACACGCTGACCTCCTTGCTCATCTGCTGCGACACGTCGCCATTCAATACCCAGTGGCTGAACTTCACGCCGCCGGCATCGAAGCTGGTCGGCGAAGGCGTGCTGATCTTGTGCGCCAGATAGTCTTCCTGCATGCCGCGGTTGACCGAGTTGGTGACCTGATAGTTCTGCTTGTTGCCGCCATAGGTCAGGCTCACGTCGGCATTCCAGTCGCCCAGCAGGAACTTGGTGCCGCCCGTGGCGTTGTAGTCGTCCAGCGTACCGATGAAGGTCGGCACATAGCCCACGTACGGCGTGCCGCTGGCATGCAGCAGGCCATAGTCGGTCGGACGCCAGTAAGGCGTACGGTAGTTGGCGAAGGAGTTGATGCGCTTGTTGACGTAGGCAGCGTTACCGTAAAGCTTGGTGGTGTCGCTCAGGTCATAGCTGGTGTTGACTTCGGCCTTGGCTGCGCGCGTGGCAGGCGAACCGTTGATGTTGCCGGCGTCCGGATGGGCTGCCAGGAAAGGCAGTACCTGAGTGTTCAGGTCGGCGCCGAAGTCACCTGCTTCACCCTTGGCGTTGACCACGCCGGGACGGTTGGACAGATTGATTTTCGAAACGTCGAGCGTGTAGTTGAGGAAGCCGCGATCGCCGCCCAGAGGCAAGCCCTGGTTCAGGCTCAGGCCGCCCATCTTGCCGTCGCTCTCGTGGGTGATGCCGGTACGGGCCGTAACGGAACCGCCTTCCGCACTATCTTTCAGAATGATGTTGACCACGCCCGCGATCGCATCGGAACCATACTGGGCCGATGCGCCGTCACGCAGCACTTCAATACGTTTAATCGCATCCGGAGGAATGGCGGAAATGTCGGCGCCGCTTTCACCACGGCCCGGCGAGGTCTGGGTGTAGATCAGCGAGCTGGAATTCTTGCGCTTGCCGTTAATCAGAATCAGCACGCGGCTAGGACCCATGTTACGGATTTCGTAAGGGTCGAGCAGCGAGGTGGCATCGTTGACAGGCGTCTGCACCGTGTTGAACGAAGGCACGCGGAACTGCAGCGATTTATCCAGCGTGGCCTGCCCCGTCTTGCTCAGTTCACGCGAGCCGATGATGTCGATAGGCACCGGGGTATCGACCATGGTGCGCTGGGCGCCACGGCTACCGGTCGAGACAATTACCACCTTCTGAATATCGTCCGGCGTGGCATCAGCCGCCGGTTGCACTGCGGCAGTCTGGGCTACCGCCGTAGCTTGTGCAAGCACATAAGGACTCGCTGATAGCAGCAGCGCTGCGAATGGGAAATTTTTTTTCATGTCTAGACTCTTCCGGATTTGTGGTTATATGCGTTTGCGGAAACTGCCATCTTTGGTAGTGGCTAGAGGTGAATGTATAGACATGGTTTCGGGTCGTCTATCGTTTCTCGCACACGCTGTCCGGAATCTGTTGAACATGCGGCAAATATACAACTAGTATACGTAGTTTCCCCTACAAAATTTCCCGCTGTTTTAGCAGTAAAATAATGTTCAAAAGCACTGGTATGCAGGCGGTATATCTAGCCTGCTGCAACAGCGTTTAACGGGCTGCCAGCGAGGCGCGCAAAGTCATGCTGACGGGGTAATCGCGCGTGACGGGACGCTGCAGATCGTAGCAACTATTGAGCAGCGCATTCAGGCCGTTCTGCGTCATTTCGCGCCATGGCATGTGCACCGTGCTCAGGCGCGGCGCGGAGAATTCGGCGCTCGGCGTATCGTCGTAACCGAGCACCGATAGCTGCTGCGGCACGCGGATGCCGGCTTCCTGAAAATACGATAGCGCGCCCACCGCCATTTCATCATTGGCACAGAACAGTGCCGTACACGGGCGGCCGGAAGCCATCAGTTCGCGCGCCGCCGACCAGCCGCCGGCCGGTGAAAAATCGCGCTCGGTCTGCCACAGGCTGGCCGGGTCTATGCCTGCTGCGGCCAGCGTGGCACAGAACGCCTGCACGCGCTGCACATTGTCCGGCAGGCGCGACGGACCGGCCACGATGGCGATCTCGCGGTGGCCCAGATCGAGCAGAGTGCGCGCCGCCAGTGCACCGCCCTGTGCATGATCGACCGTGAAGCACTGCGCGGCAATGCTGGCGAAACTGTGGTTGAGCACCACCATGCGCTTGTGCATGGTTTCCAGCGCTGCCACGTCTTCTTCCTGCAGCAGATTGGTCATCAGAATCAGCCCGTCGCAGCCGCGCTCGACCAGAAAGCCGATGCCTTCTACAGCCTGCTGGCGCGCATCGCCCAGACCGGCGCCGAAGGCCACCACCATGTGCAGGCCGGCCGCACGCAACTCGTTATCGATGATCTGCAAAATCGGCGTGTAGAAGGTACCGCTCAGCACAGGGATGTACACGCCTATCATCTGGCTGGAGCCGGACAGTAGCGTGCGCGCCGCATGCGAGGGCCGGAAGCCCAGTTCCTCGATGGCGGCACGCACGCGCGCCAGCGTGGCAGGCGAAACCGAACCTTTGCCGCTGACCACGCGCGACGCCGTGCCCAGCCCCACGCCGGCCAGCCTGGCCACATCCTTAATGGTGGCCATCGGCAAGCTCCTGCGCGCGCACATAGCGCATGATGTTGCGGAAAGTGTCGGTCCAGTAGACCTCGCGGTGGCTGGCCAGATAGGCCAGCAGTTCTTCGTGCGCGGCGGCCGAGGTGCTCAGGTAGTCGCCACCCACGCCGTGGAAGGTCAGGTTGACCATGTCGCCCTGCGCGGCCGCCGCACGCACCAGCGCGATCAGTTCGCTGCCGCTCAGGCCCACGGGGGCATACACGGCAACCGCGTGACGCTGCAGCGCCGCGCGCGCCGTCACGCCGCTGCCGCCGCCCTGCTTGATGCCGACGAAGGCCGGCGCGATGCGTGCCAGATAATCGCCGTCGCGCGCCTGATGGTCGCCGCAGGGCACGGTGTAAGTACGCTCGCTCTCACCATCGATGGCATACAGCATGGCATTGCCCAGCAGGACCTGATCGGCCATCTGCGCCGCCATGGTGCTGTCCAGATCGCGCGCCGGCTCCACCCATGCATGGCCGGGCAGGCTGCCGGCGCACTGGTGGAACAGGCTGTGGTTGCCCAGCTCATGGCCCAGCTGCGCCACCCGCCGCCACTCCGCCAGCCGGCTCTGCAGCAAGGGACTCGACAGCTGCAGATAGAAACTGGCTTGCAGCCCATGCCGCTGCAGCGCCGGCAGCGCCACATCGAGCTGGGAAGCCAGCGTGTCGTCATAGCCCAGACTGACGGCCACGCGGGCGCCATGGGGCCATGCCGTACTGGCGGGCAGCGCCTGTGCCTGGGCCTGGGCGCCGCCAGCCAGCAGGCTGCACAGCACGGAAAGTAGAAGTTTTCGCATCGCAGAATCGCTATGTGTTTCAGCTCAGTGTAGCAACGAAGTGTCTCATTTTGGAAACGTTCCCACATGTTGCACGCCTTAATTTGGCCTGTCAACGGCTAACAGGCCTCCCTTTGCGGCGTTGCAAATTGACTTTGAAATTCTTTCGGTGCTATATTTGCCACATCGATTGGAAACCTTTCCAAAACGAGAAAACAATATCAGAAAGTGGAGACATGAGACGGCTAGCAACGATGACAGCTGTGGTAGCGCTGTGTGCCTGCGGCGGTGGCGGTAACGCTGCCGGCGTGGCCAGCGCTGTGCCGGCGGCCGGTCCTGCCGTGCCGCCCTCCACCGCCTTGCCGGCTGGCGGCAAGCCCGACGGCTGGAAGCTGGTCTGGGCCGACGAGTTCGACAAGGACGGCCCGCCCGATACCAGCAAATGGGCTTACGACACCGGGTTCAACCGCAACGGCTGGTTCAACCACGAGCTGCAGTACTACGCGGCCGGCCGGCTGGAAAACAGCCGCGTCGAAAACGGCAAGCTGCTCATCACGGCCCGCAAGGAAGCCCTGAGCAACATGGCCGACTACGGTGGCCAGCAATACAGCTCGGCGCGTCTGATCACCCGCGGTCTGGCCAGCTGGACCTACGGCTACATCGAAGTCCGCGCCAAACTGCCCTGCGGCGTGGGCAGCTGGCCCGCCATCTGGATGCTGGGCAGCAAAGGCCGCTGGCCCGACGATGGCGAGATCGACATCATGGAACACGTGGGCAAAAACCCCGGCCAGATTCTGGGCAGCATCTACACGGCGGCACAGAACTGGCCGGCCGGCACGCCCAACACCACCTCTACCACGGTGGCCGATGCCTGCAGCGCTTTCCACAACTACCAGCTGACGTGGAATGCCGAGCGCGTGGTGATCGGCGTGGACAACCGCAATTACATACAACTGATTAACCCCGGTGACGGGGACTACCGGAAATGGCCATTCAGCAACCCGCAATATCTGCTGCTGAATCTGGCCATCGGCGGCGACTTAGGGGGCAAGGTCGATGACTCTGCCCTGCCGCAGCAGATGGAAGTGGAGTACGTGCGGGTGTACCAGCCCTAAGCGATTTTTTTACAACACAACCGGAGCAAAAACCCCGCTAGACCAGGCGGTACGGGCTAGTTGTCGGGGCGGCGATTGACAAAAAGGTACGTCAATCATACTATTCGACGGCAGAGAATGGAAAGGTTTCCAGTGCCGTTGGGGGAAGTGGGAAGCGAGCTGTTCATAAAAACACAGGAGATAACATGCATTATCCAAAGGCACGACTGAAGTTAATGACGCTGGCGGTGGCCAGCGCTTGCGCGGGCGCCATACCGGCTGTCGCGCAGGAAGCCACGCGAGCCGCTGACGAACCGCAGAGCGTGGTCGTCACGGGCTTGCGCCAGAGTCTGCAATCGTCGATGAACCTGAAGCGTAATTCGGACGGTATCGTCGACGGCATCGTGGCCGAAGACATCGGCAAATTCCCCGACACCAATCTGGCCGAATCGCTGCAGCGTATCTCCGGCGTTTCGATCGACCGCTCGATCGGCGAAGGTTCCAAGATCACCGTGCGCGGCGTGGGCCCCGACTTCAATCTGGTGCTGCTGAACGGCCGCCAGATGCCGACCTCGAATCTGGGCGATCTGAACGGCCGTGCCTACGACTTCGCCAATCTGGCCTCGGAAGCCATCGCCCAGCTGCAAGTGTATAAAACCGGCCGTGCCGATTCGCCGACGGGCGGTATCGGTGCTACCGTCAATGTGATGACGGCCCGTCCGTTCGAGCGTCCCGGCCTGCATGCCAGCATAGGCGCCAAAGGTGTGTACGACAGCACCAACGGCAATCTGCCGGGCGACATCAAAGCCAAGCGCTCCACCACCCCTGAAATCTCGGGCATCTACTCCAATACCACGGCCGACGGCAAGTTCGGTGTGGCACTGACGGGCAGCTATCAGGAACGCAATCTGGGCTACAACACGGCGGCGGTATCGAGCGGCTGGCGCGGCCCCTTCCGTGGCGACGAAAACAACTGGGGCACCATTCCACAGCCGGGCGCCAAAGGTGCGGAAAACATCACCAACCGTCCGGGCGCTACCGATCTGTACTCGGTGCCGCAGAATCTGAACTACAACTTCAACGGCGTGCAGCGCCAGCGCACCAACGCCCAGCTGACTCTGCAGTTCAAACCGGTCGATACCCTGGTCACCACACTGGACTACACCTATTCGGAAAACAAGATACAGACCAAGCGTAACGACGTGTCGGCCTGGTTCAACTTCGGCGAATCGGCCAGCTCGTGGACCAAAGGTCCTGTCTCCAGCCCGCTGATGTACAAGGAGTTCGTATCCAACAGCGATATCGCCATGGGTGCGGCCGACTTTGCCACCAGGACCCAGAACAAATCGCTGGGCTTCAACGCCGTATGGAAACCGACCAACACCCTGCGTCTGGAACTCGATACCCATCACTCGACGGCACAGTCGGGCGCCGATAGCCCGTTCGGCTCGAGCAACACGCTGGGTTCGGCCAGCTTCAGCCGCGGCAATACCACGGTGGACTTCAGCCACGATTTCCCTGTGCTGAGCATCGAGGGTGCCGACTTCACCAAGTACGGCCAGCAGGTCACCGGTTCGGTCTTCACCAACCAGCTCATGAAAGGCATCGTCGACCAGACCCAGGTCAAAGGCCAGTGGAAAGTGCTGGAAGCGTCCGAGCTGAAATTCGGCGCCAATGCCACCAAGGTGTCCAACCGTTCCGCCTTCTCCAACCAGCAGCGCGATACCTGGGGCGGCGCCACCAAGCCATCCGACTATCCTAGCAGCGTGTGGCATCAGGAATCGGTACGCCAGTACTTCGACAAGATCGATGGTAGCGGCAACCCTAACCTGTTCAACCAGTTCTACACCTTCAACTTCGCCCAGGTACGCCAGCTGGCTGCCACCGCTTCCGGCCTGCCAGCACTGTATCTGCCGAAGACCACCTTCGACAACGACTCCCGCACCGAAGAGAAGTCCAACTCCGGCTACGTCCAGTTCAATACCGACTGGGATACCAAGTTCCCTATCCGCACCGCCATCGGCCTGCGCTATGAAACCACCGACGTGGTCTCGACCGCACTGGTACCGGCAGCGACCGCGATTACCTGGGTCTCGCAGAATGAATTCCCGATCACTTTCGGCGAGCCGACTTTCACTACCCTGACCGGTAAATACCACAATCTGCTGCCTAGCTTCGACTCCGACATCGAACTGACGCGCGACCAGAAGCTGCGCTTCAGCATGGGCGAAACCATAGGCCGTCCGCGCTGGGACCAGATCCAGGGCGGCACCACCCTGAACTCGCTGGCACGCGCCTACGGCGGTACCGGCAGCGCGGGTAACCCGGCACTGAAACCGGTCAAGTCGAAAAATCTGGACCTGTCCTACGAGTGGTACTACGGCCAGCAGAACTTCTTCTCGCTCGGTTACTTCCGCAAGAATCTGGAAAACTATGCGGGCCAGTCCATGGTCAACGCCACCCCGTTCAACCTGCATACGCCGGTGGGCGGCAAGTACTGGAATGCCGCGCTGGCTAACGGTTGCGTCATGACCGATACCACCTGCGTGCGTAACTACATCTTCCGCAACTTCGCTGGCCAGCCTGGCGTGGTACGCGGTGCCGATGATGCCATTACGGGTAATGCAACCGGCGTGATCACGGGCCAGCCTGGCGATCCGGTGGCGAACTTCCAGATCACTTCCTTCGCCAACCAGAAGGCGGCCAGCCTGAATGGTCTGGAAGTGAATCTGCAGCATATGTTCGGCAACAGCGGCTTCGGTATTTCGACCAACTACACCTATGTACACTCGGGCCTGAAGTACAACAACGCTTCGATCGGCGAGCAGTTCGCACTGGTGGGTCTGTCGAATTCGGCCAACGTGGTGGGTATCTACGAAGACAAGAAATTCAACGTACGTCTGGCTTACAACTGGCGCGGCGAATTCCTGTCCTCGACCTTCGACGGTTCCGGGCCTAACCCGCAATACGTCGAGCCATATGGCCAGGTCGACCTGAGCGTAGGCTATGCCCTCAGCGAGAAGCTCAGCTTCCAGTTCGAAGGCATCAACCTGACCAATAGCATCACCCGCACCCACAGCCGCACCCAGCAACAGCTGGAAGGCGTGACGCAGCAGGGTGCACGCTATATGGTCGGCGTCCGCTACAAGTTCTAAGCCGGTAGCGCAGCACTGAACAGGGTCGCTGAGTCACTACGTATCAGCGGCCCTTTTCGGTTAGACTTTCAGCCCATCACATCCACACAAGGCGAACAACATGATCCGACGTATCGTGATTGTGGGCGGCGGTTCCGCCGGCTGGCTGACGGCCGGCCTGATCGCGGCGGCGCAGCAAGGAACGCCGGTCGAGATCACCCTGATCGAATCGCCGGACGTCCCCGCCATCGGCGTGGGCGAAGGCACCTGGCCCAGCATGCGCGACACGCTGCGCCGCATCGGTGTCAGTGAAACCGAATTCTTCCGCCAGTGCGACGCTTCCTTCAAACAGGGCTCGCGTTTCAATGGCTGGGTCGACGGCAGTGCCGACGACGTGTATTTCCATCCCTTCGTCATGCCGCAGGGCTGGGGCGAAGTGGACCTGCCACGCAACTGGCAGCAACAGCATCCCGACATTCCGTTCGCCGATCTGGTCAGCTACCAGCCGCACCTGTGCGTGCAGGGCCGCGCGCCCAAGCAGGCCGTCACGCCGGAGTTTGCCGCCGTGGCCAACTACGGCTACCACCTCGACGCCGGCAAGTTCGGCCTGTTCCTGCGCGAGCACTGCACGCGCAAGCTGGGCGTGCGCTATCTGGCCGACCACGTACTGGCAATTAACAGCGCGCCTGATGGCGATATCGCCAGCCTGCAGACGCAGCGCAACGGCATACTGGAAGGTGATCTGTTCATCGACTGCACGGGCATGCAGTCGCTGCTACTCGGCAAGCACTATCAGGTGCCGCTGATCTCGCAGCAGCATGTGCTGTTCAACGACACGGCACTGGCCATACAGATACCGTATGCCAGCGCCGATGCGCCGGTCGCAGCGCAGACCAGCTCCACCGCGCAGAGCGCCGGCTGGATCTGGGATATCGGCCTGCCTACGCGGCGCGGCGTGGGCCACGTGTATGCCAGCGCCTACCTCAGCGACGACCAGGCGGAAGCCGCGCTACGCCACTACATCCGCACCACTGGCGGCCCCGCTGACGCGGGCGCGGTACGCCAGATCAAATACCAGCCGGGCTACCGCGCACGCTTCTGGCAGCGCAACTGCGTGGCCATCGGCCTGTCGTCCGGCTTTATCGAACCGCTGGAAGCGTCTGCACTGGCACTGGTGGAAATGGGCGCCGCCATGGTGGCCGACGAACTGCCGGCCAGCCGCGCCGCCATGGATATCGTCGCAGCGCGCTACAACGAAACTTTCAGCTATCGCTGGGAGCGCGTGATCGACTTCCTCAAGCTGCATTATGTGCTGAGCCAGCGGCGCGACACGCCCTACTGGCGCGACCAGCAGAGCACCGTGCCGCAGCGCCTGCAGGACCTGCTGACCCTATGGCAGCACCGCGCGCCCAGCCGCAACGATTTTCCCCGCATCGAGGAAGTATTCCCCACGGCCAGCTACCAGTACATCCTGTACGGCATGGGCTACCGCAGCCAGTTCCGCCCGGCGCCGGCTCAGGAAGCGGCCATGGCCGACGGCTATTTCCGCGAAGCGGCCAGCCTGACGCGGCGCATGCTGGGCGCCCTGCCGGACATGCGCAGCCTGCTCGAACATATCCGCCAGCACGGCTTGCAGAACATCTGAAACCGCACAAAGAATCATCAGAACAACGACCACCACGAGACACGAGACCACCATGGCCAACCACGCTTTACTGAACAACATCGATCACAAGGACCTGCACGTCATCACGCAGCGCGGCGCCGAATACGGCGACAACCAGATGCTGGCCGTGACCTTCCCGGCCGAATTCCGCGACGTGCAGGCCTGCTACCCCATCGTGTTCCGCAAGACCACGGATGGTCTGGGCTTCGAACCGGTCGCCCTGTTCGGCTTTAGCGAAGGCGAAAACCTGTTCCTCGAAGGCGACCAGTGGCAAGCCATGTATCTGCCCATGATGGTGGAGCGCCAGCCTTTCCTGATCGGCGTGAATGGCGATGAACTGATGATCAATATCGATCTCGATAGCCCGCGCCTGAGCCGCACCGAAGGCGAAGCCGTGTTCAAGCCGCACGGCGGCTCCACGCCCTTCCTCGAACAGACCAATTCCCTGCTGGCCGCCATCCATCAGGGCCTGCAGCAGACCCCGGACTTCCTGGCCGCCCTGTTGCAGTACGAACTGCTGGAGAGCTTCGTGCTCGACGTGGAACTCGATAACGGTACGCAGAACCGGCTGGTGGGCTTCTACACCATCAACGAAGACAGGCTGGCCGCACTCGATGCAGCCGCACTGGCCACGCTGCACGCAGGCGGCCACCTGAAGTCCATCTACATGGTGCTCGCTTCGCTGTCCAATCTGCGCAGCCTGATCGACCGCATGAACTACCGCCATGGCTAAACCCATGCGTGAAATCCACGGGCTGGGCGTCAGCGATCTGAATGACGCCCTGCTGACGTCGACCGAACCGCTGCTGCTGCGCGGGCTGGCCAGCAGCTGGCCCATGGTGCAGGCCGCGCGCAGTTCGGAAAGTGAAGCCGACGCCTATCTGCGCAGCTTCTACCGCGGCGCCACGGTAGGCGCCATGCTGGGGCCACCGGAAGCCAACGGCCGCTTCTTCTACAACGACGATGCCAACGGCTTCAATTTCTATCCCGTGCACGCCAAGCTGAATAACGTGCTGGACGAAATCGCCGCCAAACGCGATATGGCCCCGGCGCCCACCGTGTACGTGGGTTCCACCACGGTGGACACCTGTCTGCCCGGCTTCCGCGAACACAATGATCTGGCGCTGGGTGCGCGCGATCCGCTGGTCAGCATCTGGATAGGCAACCGCACCCGCATCGCCGCCCACTACGACGTGCCGGACAATATCGCCGTGGTGGCGGCAGGCCGGCGCCGCTTTACCCTATTCCCGCCCGATCAGCTACAGAACCTGTACATCGGCCCGCTCGATTTCACTCCGGCCGGACAGGCCATCTCGCTGGTGGATTTCCACCAGCCCGATTTCGAGCGCTTCCCGAAATTCGCCACCGCACTCGAACACGCGCAGGTGGCGGAAATGGAAGCGGGCGACGCCATCTTCATCCCCAGCATGTGGTGGCACCACGTGGAAGGGCTGGCCACCCTGAATGTGCTGGTCAATTACTGGTGGCGCCAGTCGCCCGACTACATGGATACGCCCACCAATGCGCTGATGATGGCCTTCCTCACACTGCGCGACCTGCCGCCGGAACAGCGCAAGGCCTGGCAGGAGATCTTCCGCCACTATATTTTCGAAGCGGACCAGCAGACCGCGGCCCACATACCCGAACAGGCCCGTCACGTGCTGGCACCACTGGACGACGAAGGCGCGCGCATGCTGCGTGCCCAGATTCTTAAAAAAATGAACCGTTAAGGATACCCATCGTGCAAGCATCTACTTCTGCATCGCCCCCAGGCACGCGCCGTCCCGTACGCCGCGTGGTGATCTGCGGCGGCGGCACTTCCGGCTGGATGGCCGCTGCCGGTCTGGCCAAAGTGCTGGGCAAGCGGCTCGATATCAAGCTGGTCGAATCGGACGATATCGGCACGGTCGGCGTGGGCGAAGCCACCATCCCTACCCTGCTCAACTTCCACAATCTGCTGGAAATCAACGAGCAGGAATTCATGGCCGAAACCCAGGCCACGTTCAAGCTGGGCATAGGCTTCGAAGGCTGGCGCAATGTGGGCGAGGATTACATCCACTCCTTCGGCATGACGGGCACCGACCACTGGACGGCCGGCTTCCAGCACTTCTGGCGCAAGGGCGTGCAGCGGGGTCTGGCCAGCGACTACGGCGACTACTGCCTGGAACTCAAGGCCTCGCAGGAAAACCGCTTTGCCCATCTGCCCAATCAGGGTATGAACTACGCCTACCACCTCGATGCAGGCCGCTATGCGCGCTATCTGCGCCGCCTGTGCGAACCGCGCGGCGTGCAGCGCATCGAGGGCAAGATCGTGCGCTATACGCGGCATGAAGACAATGGCGATATCCGCTCCATCGTGCTGGAATCGGGCCAGGAAATCGAAGGCGATCTGTTCATCGACTGCACCGGCTTCCGTGGCCTGCTGATCGGCGAGGCCATGCAGGAACCCATGCAGGACTGGTCGCAATGGCTGTTCTGCGACCGCGCCATCGCCGTGCAGACGGCCTCCGTCGGCCCGGCCATTCCGCTAACCCGCTCCATGGCCCATCAGGCGGGCTGGCAGTGGCGCATCCCGCTGCAGCACCGGGTCGGCAATGGCCTCGTATATTCGAGCCGCTATCTGGATGACGATGCCGCCATGCGCCAGCTGCTGGGCAATGTAGCGGGCGAAGTGCTGACCACGCCGCGCGTGATTCCGTTCCAGCCCTGTCAGCGGCGCAATACCTGGGTCGGCAATGTGGTGGCTATCGGCCTGTCCAGCGGCTTCCTCGAACCGATAGAATCGACCAGCATCCACCTGATCCAGCGCGCCGTGATCCGCCTGATGCAGACCTTCCCGGCCGACGGCATCAGTCCTTACGACGTGGCCGAGTACAACGCCCAGTGCAATAGCGAGATCGAACATATCCGCGATTTCATCATCCTGCACTACCACGTCAACCAGCGTCAGGACTCGCAGTTCTGGCAGGATGCGCGCGCGATGGAGATTCCGGCCGGACTGCGCCACCGCATCGAACTGTTCCGTGCTACGGGACGGGTGTTCCGCATCCCCAACGAACTGTTTGCCGAGAATTCGTGGATACAGGTCATGCTGGGCCAGGGCATCATGCCGGCCGCGCACCACCAGACGGCCGACCTGATGGGCGACGAAGAACTGTCGCACTTCCTCGGCAGCATCAAGGCTTCTGTCGACCGTACCGTGCAGCAACTGCCAGCCCACCAGCTGTATGTGGAACGCTACTGCGGCCGGCCCGATCAGGCCGCACGTTAAAAGGTGGTTGTTGGTCGCAGCGCTAGTCCGTTATAGTAAAGCCGTGGTTGCAGCCGCGACCCGTCCACCACGATACGATACCGAGGAAGAGATGATGAAAAAACTGTTCGTTGCCAGCCTGATCCTGTCCCTGAGCGGCGCCGTGTATGCAGCCGAGCCGACTGCCCAGCAGAACAAGATGAAAACCTGTAATGCCGACGCTGCCGGCAAAAAGGGCGACGAGCGCAAAGCCTTCATGAAAGAATGCCTGAGCGCCAAACCTGCCGCCGAAGCACCGAAAATGACGCAGCAGGACAAAATGAAAAAATGTAACGCCGACGCCACCGGCAAGAAAGGCGACGAGCGTAAAGCCTTCATGAAAGAGTGCCTGAGCAATAAATAAGCACCCGCCCACGCTTCAGCTGCCAGGGCAGCCCCAGCGCCTGTGATTTTGTGCGTTCGATCAAAGTCACGGGGGTCCGGGCTGCCCTTGCTTTGGACACTCGCGCTGCGCCGGCAATGTGCTGAGCGTCGTGGCGGCGCAACACCTGAATCCTGAACAACATTGTACAATTTGTAATTTCATCAGGAGGGAGTATGCGTCATTTCATCGCCGTAGCAGTTGCGCTGCTGAGTCTGAATGTTGAGGCAGCCCAGGAAAGCCGCAGCCTGCCGCCGTTTATCGCCATCAGCACCCAGGGCGGATTTTCCCTGACGGTGGAAGTAGGCAGCAGCCAGTCCCTGCAGATCAGCGGCGACGAAAAATTCATCGCCAGCCTGCGCACGGAAGTGGTGGAAAAAGAGCTGCGGATTACCACCAGCGAGCGTGAATTCAACAGCGTCAAAGGCAACCCCCTCGTCAAAGTGTCCTTGCCGGCACTGAGCCGCCTGAAAGTACAGGGTGCCGGTGAAACCATACTCAACAACATCCAGGGCGAGCGCCTCGACATCGGCTTTCAGGGCGCCGGCCATCTGGTAGCCAAAGGCAAGATCGACTATCTGCGCATCAACGCCAAGGGCGTGGGCGAGCTCGATACCAAAGCCCTGCAGGCCAAACGCGTCGACGTGAATTTCGAAGGCATAGGTGCCGTCAACGTCTACGCCAGCGATACCCTCAACGTGATCGCCAAAGGCATGGGCGATCTGGGCTACTACGGCCATCCGAAAAGCGTCAACAAGTCCGTCTCCGGCATAGGAAGCGTTTCCGCCAAGGATTAATGCTTTACTGACAGCTCCGGAGTTTGCGGGTACTATCTTTCAATAGGCTCGTAACAAAATCCGGAGGCTGCATAGGTGGCTGTACCGAACGATATTGCGCACTGGCGTGCGCAGGTATTTTCCCGCTTGCTCCTGGTGGTACTGGTACTGGGAGCGATTACCGCTATCCCCAGTGTACTGCTGGCGGTCAGCGAAGGCATGTGGTCCATCGTGGTCACCGATGTGGGGGCCATCGTCTGGCTCACCCTGATCTGGCGCTGGCATAGCCTGGCCTACACGGTCAGGGTGCTGAATTTCCTCGCCATCGCCTTCATCGTCGGCATCGCCCTGCTGCTCAAGGTCGGCCCTGTCAGCCAGATCTATCTGATGGCCATCCCCGTGCTGGCGGCACTGCTGCTGGGCTTGCGCCCTGCACTGGGCACGCTGGCTCTGGCCGGGCTGGTGGTGATGGTGCTGGGCTTCGATGCCAACTCCAAGCTGCAGATCGAAGGCATTCCCAATCACGCCTTCCTCAAGGCCGCCATCATCTCCATCAACTTCATGTTCATGACGGCCGTGCTGACGCTGTCCTGTGCCGTGCTGCTGCGCCATCTGGGAAAATCCTTCGAGCAGCTGCAGGAACGCCAGAACGAACTGTCCGTGCTGAACGCCGAACTGCGCCTGACGGCTGTCGCCGTATCGCGCCTGAACGACATGATCCTGATTGCCGAAGTGGACAAGCCGGGCGATGCGGCCGAAGCCACCCAGCACATCATCTTCGTCAACGAAGCTTTCGAGCGGCGCAACGGCTACCGCCGCCATGAAGTCATGGGCCGCAGCCTGCGTTTGCTGCGCGGACCGGAAACGGAAGAAGCCGTGCTGGCCAAGATCAGCGAAGCCATGGCGCACAACGAGCCGGTGCGGGCCGAACTGCTGAACTACACCAAGACGGGCGAAGCCTACTGGGTCGAGACGGATCTGGTGCCCTTCACCGACGAAGCAGGCGTGAACACCCACTGGGTGGCAGTGGAACGCGATATCACCGAGCGTAAAAAGTCGCAGGACGACATTCACCAGCTGGCCTACTACGATGTGCTGACCGGGCTGCCCAACCGCCGCATGCTGATGGACAATCTGGAAAAGCTGCTGGCCTCGTCGCGCCGCGGCGGCACCTACAGCGCCGTGATGTTCATCGACCTGGATCGCTTCAAGACCATCAACGATGCACGCGGCCACACCATAGGCGACACGGTGCTGCGCAATGCTGCCGAGCGCCTGAGCCAGCTGATGCGCAAGGCCGATACCGTGGCCCGCATCGGCGGCGACGAATTCGTCGTGCTGCTGGGCCATCTGGCGCACGACCTGCCGGTGGCCACCCACGCCGCCCTGACGGTGGCGGAAAAAGTGCGGCTGGCCCTGAGCGAAGAGCTGGAAGTCGAAGGCCATATCTACAACTCCACCGCCAGCATAGGTGTGACCATGCTGCCGCGCACGGGCAAGACGGCGCACGACCTGCTGCGCGAAGCCGATACGGCCATGTACCGCGCCAAAGCCTCGGGCCGCAACGGTGTGGCCTTCTTCGAAGCGGCCATGCAGGCCGACGTGGAACGCCGCCTGAATATCGAGCACGAACTGGGCGTGGCCCTGAATAGCGGCGTGCTGCAGATGTATGTGCAGGCGCAGGTGGACCGCAACGGCCGCGCCATCGGTGGCGAGCTGCTGATGCGCTGGCCGGTAGAAAACGGCGACATGGTACCGCCGCACATCTTCATCCCCGTGGCGGAAGAGTCGGGCCTGATCGTGGCACTGGGCACCTGGGCACTACGTCAGGCCTGCTATGCCGTGCTGCGCCTGCAGGAAGCCGGACATACGCTGCCGCTGTCCGTCAACGTCAGCCCGACCCAGTTCCGTCAGGCCAATTTCGTCGATCTGGTAGCGCGCACACTGGCCGAGACGGGCGCACCGGCCCACCTGCTGGTACTGGAAGTGACGGAAGGCCTGCTGATCGACAAGATGGAAGAAACCATCGCCCGCATGCACCAGCTGTCGGCCATGGGACTGCGCTTCTCCATCGACGATTTCGGCACCGGCTATTCGAGTCTGGCCTACCTGAAGAAAATGCCGCTGTACGAACTGAAAATCGACCGCAGCTTCATCATCGATACGCCGGATGACGCCAGCAGCGCCGCACTGGTGCAGTCGATACTGGCCATGGCCAGCCACCTCGGCCTGCGCGTGGTAGCGGAAGGGGTGGAAACGCTGGCCCAGGCCGAATTCCTGATCTCCAATGCCTGCGCCTGCATGCAGGGCTATCTGTACGCCAAACCCATGCCGCTGCCTGCCCTGATCCAGAAACTGCAGAATGGCGAGCTGGCATAATGCTGCCATGCTGTCTGTCCTGCCCGCGCCCGCGCGGCGCCCATCCCGAGGCTGATTGAATGAGTATGACGTCCCTGTCGCTTGCTGTCCTGCTGTCCGTACCGGCGCTTCTGCTGCTCCTGCTGCTGGCCGCCGAGCGGATCGCGCCGCTGCCCATGGCCCGTGCTGCCATGGCGCTGGAGCGCGCCCGTTGCGGTCTGCGCCGCCATGGCGCGGACGAGGCCATGCCTTTTCTGCAGGGTGGTGCCGGCGAGGTGCTGGTACTGGTGCATGGCTTTGGCGCCGACAAGGATAATTTCACCCGCATCGCGCCCTATCTGACACCGCACTACCGCGTGCTGCTGCCCGATTTGCCCGGCTTCGGCGAAGCGGGACGTGACCCGCTAGGGCATTACAGCATAGCCGATCAGGTCGAGCATCTGCGCACCTTCCTCGAGCGCCATGCCGGGCCGGGGCCGGTGCATCTGGGCGGGAATTCCATGGGCGGTTTCATCGTCGCGCAGTTTGCCGCGCGCTACCCTGAACGGGTGGCCAGCCTGTGGCTGCTCGACGCAGCCGGCACGGCGGCAGCGCAGGATTCGCAGGCGCTGCGCGGCTACCGCGATAGCGGTGCCCTGCCCCTGCTGGTGCGTGAGGAAGCAGATTTCAGCCAGATGCTGGCGTATTCGCGCCACCGCCATTTCTTCCTGCCGTATGCCGTGCGTACGGCACTGGCACGCCGCGCAGCGGCCGACTTTGGCCTACACGAAAAGATCATGCAGCAGGTGGCGGCTTCGCCCCTGCTGGAACAGCAGTACCGCACCCTCGGCACGCCGGCCCTGATCGTCTGGGGTGAGCGCGACCGCATCCTGCATCCGGCCGGTGCCGCCGCACTGGCCGCGCTGTATGCAGAACACCATAGCATCATGATGGCCGATATCGGCCACCTGCCCATGCTGGAAGCACCGCGCCGCTGCGCTGCCGACTACCGCGCCTTCCGCCAGCAACTGGCACAGCGCGGCGCGGCAGGCGTCAGACTTACTGCATCAGCGTGACATTGCGGCCGCTGATATTGCGCTGCAAAGGATTGCCGTACACCGTTACATAGCCGGAACCGTTGGACGAAGCCACCAGCGACTGGCTGACGGCCGCCGTGATGCTGCCCGATCCATAGGTCACCAGTTCTGCGCTCTGGCTCTGCAGACCGGCCAGACTGGCGCTGCCCGAACCATACACACGCACATTCATATTGCGCACCATGCCGCTGGCGTTCACGCCGCCGGAACCGCGCACATCGAGTTCCAGCCGGTCGCCATCGACGCGGCCCAGATCGAGCTTGCCCGAACCATGCAGGCTGGCCGTAGTGCTGCCGCTCTGCAGGCCCGCTGCCGTCACGCTGCCGGAACCATTCAGACGGGCTTCCAGGCGGCTCACGTGACCAGCCAGCTGCACCTGACGCGAGCCGTTCTGGCTCAGGGTCAGGGCGCCGCCATTCAGGCCCGTGACGGTCAGACGTCCGGAACCATTGCTCTGGATCTGGCGCAGGGCGGGCGTGGTGTAGGTCACGCGCAGCGCATTGCTGCTATTCACCTTGCCATCGACCCAGACGCGCAGCAGCCCGCCGCTGGCATCGGTACGCACCATGGGCAGCAGATTGCTGTCACCTTCCACCTGCAGGCCGGCGGCACTGCCCACTTTGACTTCCACCTGCAGCGGGCCGTTGATATCGATGCTGTCGGCATCGACCGCAGGACGCTGTTCGATCACCGTCTGGCCATTACCCTGCACGCCCGAGCTGCCGAACACACTGGTGACACGGGTGCCGCCGCCATCGTCCGGTATCACCACGATGGCGCAACCGGCCAGCGATGCACAGGCAGCCAGTACGGCCAGAGAAATAGCTTTACGCATGATAGATGTTCCCCCTTATTGAATAGTGTCGCCACTATAGGAAAGCAGGCGCCGGAACGGGGGGCAAAAGCGACGAACGGTAGAAAACGGGGAGTGAATGGTGCAAAAACGCCATCAGCGGCGCAGGCGGGGCAGCGCCGGTGCTATCATCTGGCCTCGCCTTGCGGCGTCCGCTCACACCTTGAACACGACATCATGACCAGCTCCAGCCCGCCCCAGGATAGCCTGCTCGCCCTGCGCGACCTGACCCGCCAGTTTGCCAGCGAACGCCAGTGGCAAGCCTTCCACACGCCCAAGAACCTGGCCATGGCCCTCTCCGTCGAAGCGGCCGAACTGATGGAGCACTTCCAGTGGCTGGTAACGGGCGCCGCGCACGAACTCGACGAACAGGCCCGCACCGGCATCCGCCATGAACTGGCCGATGTGCTGCTCTATCTGGTGCAACTGGCCGACCAGACAGGGGTAGACCTGCATGCCGCCGCGCTGGAAAAGATCGCCCTGAATGCGCAGAAGTATCCGGCCGCGCAGGTGCAGGGCGACGCCCGCAAGTACGACCGCTACTAGGCTCCGCTCAGCTCAGCTCAGCTCAGCTCAGCTCAGGGCAGCGGCGCCAGCCCCAGCGCACGGCGGATCTGGCCGCCCACGATCAGCCATGCGCGCGAACTGGCTGCCACTTCGTCGTAGTGGCTGGCACCGGGCAGCACGATCACTTCCGCCGCATCGCCGGCCGCCTGCGCGCGGCGTGCATAGTCCTGCCCTACGCGGGTCGGCGCAATCACATCGAGTTCACCATGAATCAGCACTGTGCGCACACCGGCCGGCAGCATTTCTGCCGGCGAGGTGTCGCTGAACACGTCGGGGCGGCCGGCGCTCGGCGTGCCGGTCAGCTGCACCATGTCGCGGTCGCAGCTGGTCTTGATCAGGCGTTCCTCATTGCGCAGATCGGCCAGTCCGCCCAGACTGATCACCACCGGCACAGCCAGCGGCTGCGCCACATACAGCGCGCTACTGTGCGGCAGGCGCGCACGCGCGGCGGCCCACTGGGCCAGATGGCCACCGGCCGAATGCCCCACCAGCACGATGCGCTGCAAATCCAGCTGATGCTGGGGCGCCAGCTGGCGCAGCCTATCCATGGCGCTCGCCACATCCTGATACATGCCGGGATAGCCGCCGCCCGCTTCGTCAAAGCGGCGGTACTCGACATTCCACACGGCGATGCCCTGCTGCGTCAGCGCCCCCGCCATATTGCGCATCTGGCTGATCCCGCCGAACTCCTTGGTCCAGCAGCCGCCATGGATGATCACGGCCAGCGGGAACGGGCCGCCACCGGCCGGCACAAACAGCTCGCCATACTGCGATGGCGCCGCGCCATAGGCCACGTGTGCACCGGGCGCAGGGCCGTGCAATGCCAGATAATCCTGCAAGCTCATAGGCACGGTCACGCGGGCATCACTGCCAATGACGGCGGCCGCTCCCACATTGCCGGCAACGGCAGCAGCCAGCAGGGTTTTACGCATTTTTTTCAGCATCGCTAGAGTCTCCCACAGAAGGCGCCATGCTACACCCAAAGAAAAACGGCCACCAGCTTGCGCTGGCGGCCGTCAGGCACGCTGATTGCGGACAGGCTTAGAACTTGTAGTTAGCCCGCACGTAGTAGTAGCCGCCGTTGATGCCGAACGGCGAGAACGAAGGCAGCACCGTCACCGCCGCATTGTCGCCGGCGGCACGCTGGTCCGCCAGCAGCAGCGGATTGATCCCGTCCGGATACTTGTTGAACAGATTGTTGGCACCAACTGCCAGCGACCAGTCCTTGTTGATCTTGTAGCCCACTTCCAGATCGGTAATCGCCGTGGTCGAGATTTCGTTCTTGTGATACACCGAACCATCTTCGCTGCCGTAGTTGGACGACGGACCATAGATAGCTTCGCGCAGGTTGACCGTCCAGTTACCGATCTTCCACAGCGCGCCCAGATTCAGGCGCAGTTTCGGCGAAGCTGTTTCCAGATCGGAGATCGCCGTCTGATCCAGCAGCGTCTGTGGCAGCAGCTGTTTAGGCGCCTGATTGATCTTCACCACTTCCACCTTGTTGTAGTTGGCGGCCAGCGACCAGTCCACCTTGCCCGCCGTGCCATAGCTCTCGGCCAGCGTGGCGACGAACTCCAGCCCGCGGCTGCGGGTGTTGACGGCGTTCGAGAAGATGTTGATGCCGGTCTGGCTGACAGTGCTATCGAGTACGTTGCCATTGGCCTTGATAGCAGCGACCACGGCAGGCGAGTTCAGTGCGCCACCGGAACCGTACAGCGCACCGGAACCGACGATACGGTCACGGATGGTGATCTGGTAGGCATCGAGCGTGATAGCCAGATTGCTGGTCGGGTTCAGCACCATGCCGAGGCTGAAGTTGGTCGAGTGCTCAGGCTTGAGGCCATCCACACCCACCAGCTTGGCGCCGGCCGAATTCGGCGCCAGCTGCACGAAGGCACTGGTCGGGCTGACGTTGGTGGCCGAGTAGTATTCCTCGGCCAGCGTCGGCGCACGGAAGCCGTTGCTGAAGGTGCCGCGCAGGGCGAAGGCCGGCGTGAAGTCGTAGCGGGTAGTGAACTTGCCCACTTTGGCGTTGCCGAAATCGCTGAAATGCTCGTAGCGTGCAGCCAGATCCAGCGTCAGATCGGCCACCGGATTCCCGGCGAAATCGATATACGCTGCCTGATTGGTACGGCGGTGCGAGCCGGCATCGGTCAGCGAGAAGCCCGGATAGGACTGCGAACCTTCCTTGTAGCGCGAAGCAGCATCACCGGCTTCGATTTCATACTTGTCGATGCGGTGTTCCAGACCGGTGGCTACCGTCAGCGGCTTGGCCCAGCCGATGGCAAACTCATTGCTCGCTTCCAGCGTGGTGGTCAGCTGGCTGGCAATGAAGGCGCCGGCACGGAAGTTGGTCGGCGTGGAACCGGTATCCTTGAACAGCGAAACGTTACCCGAATCGGCTACCCCGATCTTGCTGGTGTCCTTGCCGTAGGTGCTGCTCAGGTCCATATTCCAGCCGGCCAGCGTGCCTTTGATGCCGGCCGTCAGGGCAAAGTCATCCTGCTTCAGAGTCTCCTTGGGCGAGAAGCCGGTAGGATAGATCAGCGGCAGACGGCTAGGCAGGCGGTAGTTCTCGTAAGCGCGCGCTTCCTTGTGGCCATAGGTGGCGATGGCATATAGCTGGCTGCCCGGCGCGAAATCGTAGCCAAAGTTCGCGGCCAGTACGTTCAGGTGGTATTGCGCATCACCGGAGATATGGTTGACGTGCGGGTAGCCCGGTTGCTGGAACATGCCGGGATAGGCCGCCATATTGGCCGGATTGACCACGCGCGGATCAAGGCCGCCACGGTCACTATAACCGTGGTACTTGGATTCGCCCGTGATACTCAGATAGGCATCCTGGAACGGTTCCATGCCGACGTTGAAAGCGCCGTCGCCGGTGCGGCCGCCACCATCGACATAGCCGCCGCCCGTGGCCGTGGCCGTGCCGCCATGGTTGTTGGATTTGAGGATGATGTTGATCACGCCGGCAATCGCGTCGGAACCGTACTGGGCGGCGGCGCCGTCCTGCAGCACTTCGATGTGGTCGATGGCGGCAACCGGAATGTAGTTCAGGTCTGCCGCAGCACCACCCTGGTAAGGGCCACCGAGTACGGCCAGATTGGCCGTACCGTGGCGGCGCTTACCGTTGATCAGCACCAGCGTATCGTTGGGGCTCAGGCCACGCAGGCGGGCCGACAGCGTCAGGTTGGCAGTATCGCCGCCAAACGCCTGCGCCGTGAACGAGGGCAGATTCTGCGCCAGCGCCTGGATCAGGTCCGGCTGGCCGGTGCGCTGCAGTGCACTGGCGTCGAGCACCTGTATCGGCGAAGCGCTGTTCTCCACTTTCATGCCGCTGGCGCGGGTACCCGTCACGATCACGGCGCTGACAGCCTCGCCGGCGACATCGGCCGGCGCGGCCGCCGCACCGGCAACGGCATCCACCGCAGGTGCGGCAGCATAGGCAGAGCCCATCAGCAGAGTGGACATCACGGCGGCGACGCCGGTCTTCAATTGAACCTTGTGCATGGTGATTCCTCGTTGATTAGTAAAGTAGGGTAAAGCGGTGATGAATTATTTTTTCGCGGCCAGCACTTCGATTTCTACCAGCCAGCCCGGATTGCTCAGTGCCGCCACCTGCACCACGGCGCGCGCGGGCAGGCTGGTCTGGCTACCGCCGAAATGCTGGGTGTAGGCTTCCATGAAGCCCCTGGTGTCGGCCTTGCCGCCCTTGGCAGGATCACCGACCAGATACACCGTCATCTTGATCACGTCCGGCATATCGAGCTTCATGCCCTGCAGGATTTCCTTGATCTTTTTCAGCACCGTTTCCGACTGGGTGCGGGTATCGCCGAAGGCCGCGATCGAATCCGGCGCGGCGCTGCTATCGACTATGGCCGGTACCTGACCACTGACGAAGTGCAGCGTTGCCGTCGGCGGCACCGTGACTGCCAGTGCGATGGGGAAGTCCGAACCGGGGATCTTGTGACGCACGATTTCCGCCGCCTTGGGTGCGGCGACCGCACTCTGGCAGCACAGTGCCAGTGCGGCGGGTACCATCAGGCCTGCCAGTACGCGTTGCAGAGTTGCTGGAGTTTTCATGTTGTTTGCTCTTTCAATGTTTGTTGGACATCTGGCCGTTGCTATATGGTTCTACCTGCAGCACATCGCGCAGGGCCATGACTTCGGCCTCGCTCAGCGGTGCTGCCTGATTGCCCCAGCTGCTGCGGACAAAACTGAGAATGGTGGAAATATCCTGATCGCTCAGGCTCTCGCTGAAGTCGGGCATGCCGCCCCGCCCTTTCAGCAGCACAGTGGCGACCTCGGTGCTTTTCCCCTGCACGAATTTGTTGCCCGCCAGCGCAGGGAAAGCGCCCGGTATGCCTTTGCCAGTAGGCTGGTGACAGGCCGCGCAGTTCTTCAGAAACAGCGCCTTGCCATCCATGCCATCCGCGCTGGCCGGTGCCGCCGCTGCGACGCCGATGGCAGCAAGCGCCAGCAGGGCGCATCTGATCAGTCGCTGTTTCATACGCTGGCCCTCGCATGGATTTTGGCGATCTGCTGCCAGGCCGATTCGATCGCGCCGGCCTGCCAGCCCGTCAGATAGCTCAGGTGTTCGCCGGCCAGCAGCACGCGGCCCTCGCCCTCCACCAGCGTGGGATAGGCAGCGGCGCGGGTCTTCTCGGTCCATTCGGCCCAGCCACCGAGGTTGTACTGCACGCGGTGCCAGGCAACGGAGAACGCCGTCTCGAAGTTCTCGCTGTACTGCGGGAAGATCTTCTGGCCTGCTGCCAGCGCAAACGCGGCACGCTCCTGCGGCGACAGGGCACTGATTTCGATGGCGCTCGTCTGGTACTGGTAGTAACCGAGCAGCACGCCCTTTTTCCCCTGCCAGCCGGTTGATGGCAGCGAGATGGTGTTGATGCCTTTCAGGTCGGTCAGGATATGGCCGCCATACAGCTGCTCGTCTTCTTCCCAGAAGCGGCGCTTCATCTGCAGGCCGATTTTGCCGACCGGCGCATAGGACACCGTGGCGATGGCCTTTTTGAATTTGTCCGAAAAATCAGTGTCGATCTGGCGCAGCACGGAAAGGGGAATCGCACACAGGCAGTAGTCCGCGCTGATGCTGGCCAGTTTGCCGCTGCCCGTGTCCTTGTAGGTCACGGTCACGCCCTTGTCGTTCTGACGGATAGTCTGCACTTCCGAGCGGTAGCGGATATTCTTGCCTACGCGTTTCTCGAACGCTTTGGCGATGGCGTCCATCCCGCCTACAGGCTGGAACATGGTGTTCTGCATGGGGAAGTCCTGCACGGCGCTGTAGACATGGCCCAGCTTGGAGGCCAGCAGGTCCTTGAAGCCGAGCGGATCGGACGGCGTACCGGCGCCGGGCGCCACACCAGCGCCGGGATTGACGGCATAACCACGGCCGCTACGGCCCTTGTACTGCAGATCCGCGCCAGCCAGCTGGCCTTCATGCGCCAGATAGTCAAGCAGCAGGCGCTTGTCGTCTTCGGTCAGTTGCTCGTCGAGCTGACGGTTCTTGACAGACTTGGCCAGCAGTTCGGAAACATGGCCGCGCATATCGGCCTTGATTTCGGCCACGCGCATGCGCTTGCCTGCAAACGGACCGGCATGCTCCGAGTAGACAAAGGCATGGTCGTTATCGTTGACCATCACTTCCAGCGGCACTTCGAACAGCCGCGTGTAATGCAGCGTGGACTGATGGTGCAGCGGAATGCGCCATGGTCCGTGATTGATGTAGTGGCCCTGATCGAACTCGCAGGTCTGCTTCTCGCCACCCAGCTCCGTCAGACTGAAGCCTTTGCGGGCTGTCTGGCAGCGGCCACCGGCAAAGCTGCGCGCTTCCAGTATCTGGCAATGGTAGCCCAGCTTGCCCAGTTCGTAGGCGGCCGTCATGCCGGCCAGACCGGCACCCAGTATCAGCACCTTCTTGCCTTTGCCACTGCCGCTCAGGGCCGGCGGCGCCGATGCCGTCGAGCCTATGCCCATGCCCCATGCATTCATGGTATTCAGCAGCAGCCCAGTACCGCCCACCGCTGCGGCGCGATACAGAAAGTCCCTGCGGGTAAATGAACTAAACGATTTAAACTGTTTAACTACTTTGCTTTCCATCTGCTTCCTCACCGATTTGCCAAAAGACTGATGCGCAAGTGATGCCGCGATGACTACCATCTAGCAATCGGTGTGCCACACATGGATAAACAAATAAACTTGCTTCGTATTGAAAGCAGCCCTTTATTCATATGGTTTACTTTCGCGGGGCATGTAAGCGCCACGAAAGGCGGGAGAAAACGACTTTATTTTCAAGCACCATTTTCTATCGACCAAGGTGCAATAGAAAAATCACGCGCAGCGCACCACAGCGATGCGCCAGCGTCCAGAAAAATACAAAGGGGAATGGAATACGATGCGAAAAATAGCAGACGCACCAGCCTAGTTCACATAGCTGGCGTAGTTGTGCGTAGTAGCACGTAGCAAGGCCGAGTTGGTGCGCTCTGTAGTGCGCGGCAGCAGTGCATATTCCACCTGCGTCAGCGGCTGCGTCGCACTGCTATCGAGCATATGGCAGGCGTGGTACTGCATCGGTGCGGCGGCATCGAGCAGATAGATGGTTTCCATATCGGCCGGATCGTAAGCCACCCGCACCATCCATGGCCCGCGCGTGCGCGCACGCTCGAACCAGCCTTCGTCGAAAGCGCGCATACAGGTGTATAGCTGATTAAACAGCTGTATGCCCGCACTACTGACCAGCGCCTCGGCGACGGGCAGCAGGCTGCAACGCAGCAGGTGCTCGGGATAGGTTCTCAGGGCATTGCCGTAACTGGCCATGCCCTGCTGCCAGCGCTGCACTGGCGTAGCGCCATCCAGTATGGTGCGGGTGTTGTAGTACAGGATGGCATCGAGCAGCAGGCGCTGGAATTCATCGAGGTCCAGCACCGCGTCCAGCCGCCCGGCGGCGGGCTGCGCTGCCGCGGGCAGCAGGCGGAAACGCCGCTCCAGCACGGGCTGCCATGCTGGCGGACTTTCGAGCGCAACACAGACTGGCAGATTGAAGTTGTTCAGCAAAGGCGTGAACACCCCGCCCGTACCCAGTTCCGGCGCCAGCTTCAGGCTGGCCGGCAGGTGCTGCGCGGGCCAGTCGGTTGCAGCGATTTCCCGCCCGTGCGCGGCGCAGTAGCGCACCTTGTCGGCACCGCACTGGGCCAGTGCCAGCAGGGCATGGGCCCGGCTTAGTCCGCCAAAGCCCACGTAGTAGCCGGTAATCAGCTGGCTGTAGGCATCCGTTACCAGATACAGCCAAGGCCGGCCTATGGTCTGTAGCGCATCCGCACGCGACACCAGCTGCAGCTCCGCCTGCAGCACGCTCAGACAGAAGGCGGCACCGGGGCGCCCGGCCGCCGCGACGCTGGCGGGCAATGGTGCGGATAGGTCTGCCCTGCCATCCTCGGCTTTGCCTGGCGCAGGGCTGCAGCACGCCTGTGCCATGGCTGCCATAGCCGCTGCCCCGCCGGTGGTGCGGCGCTGTACCTGTGCCGGCCGGTCATCGTCGTAATCGAGCCAGTAATTGAACTGGCCGAAGCTGGGCAGGCTGTCATGGGGCGCCGCCTGCACGGCGACGATACGGCCGGTCTCGCCATCGATCTGGCGGGTGCAGAAAAAGTCCGCCAGCATCTGCCGGTAGGCGCCCTGACGCGAGAAACGTCCATGCGCCGCAGCGTAGCGGGCTACTGCTACGCGGATCACGCGGCGAATATCCTCATCCACATTCACGCCGGCGCTATCGGCCGAGCTATCCTTGCGCGGGCGCCCGCGCTTGACGCCGGCCGTCGCCTGACGCAGTTTGCCCCGTCCGCCGGAATTGGCATAGTCGGGCAGCAGCGCGTTCGGCGTCTGGCCACGCTGCCAGTAGCGGCGCAGATAGCGGTACACCGTGGGATGCGAAACGCCATGCTGAAGCGTCGCCTGCGCCACCAGTGCGCCACGTAGCTGGGCCTCGTAAATGGCCGGCTCCTGCGCCACCAGCGGCGCAATAATCTGCCATGCCTTGTCGCGCAGGGCCAGATGCGCGGCGGCGGGCTGCTGCTGCCCCAATAGCGTCAGATAGGGATCACTGCCGGCTTTGCTGGCACGCCCTGCCGCCAGATCGGCCTGGATGCGCGCCAGCGTCCAGCGCTCCACCTCGCTGCCCTGCGCCGCCACATCGTACAGATAGGCGTGGCGCTGCCTGGGATCTATCCACAGTATGCGCAGCGTGCGCACCACCGGCTGCGTGTAATGCAGCAGCTCATTGCGTAGCAACATCGACACCCCGGCGATTTCTTCTGGCCATACCCCGCTCCCGTCTGCGTTCCTTAGCGCTCTCCTCCTGCCTATGCAATAAGCGCGCCAGATGGCCGCACGGGCATACGGCCCGCAGCGGGGCCATATTGAAGAAAGAAAAGCTTGATATTGGTGCAATGCAGCAGACGGGCGCACTGAGTCCGTGCACGGGCAGAAACGACAACAGGGCCTTGCGGCCCTGCTGGAGAGGAGGAAAAAGCGATCAGTACTTTTTCTTAGGCTTGGCACCAGCAGCCGGCTTTTTCGGCGGCGTGGATTTGCCCGACTCTGGCGGCATGCGGTCGGCATGGCTGATTTTCAGCTGTGCGCCGCCCACCCAGACTTTGCCCAGATGCTTGAACAGATCGGGCGGCATACCGTCCGGCAGCTCCAGCATGCTGTAGGTATCGAAGATTTCGATACGGCCGATATGCTTGGCTTCCAGCCCCGCTTCGTTGGCGATGGCGCCGACGATGTTGGCTGGCGTGGCCGCATGGTTGCTACCCACTTCGATGCGGAAAGCGCTCATGGGAATCGCGACCTTGCCCGGCTTTTCCTTTTTCTTCTTCGGTGCGGCGTCGGCCAGTTCGCCCGCTTCCACCCGTGCCGCCTTGGCCAGCGGCGATGCGGCCGGGCTGACCGGTGCAGCCGCTTTGGCCGGCTTGCTGACCGGCTTGGCGGCCGGTGCACGCTGCTCTTCACCATCACGGCTGATGCGCAACTGCTGGCCCGCTACCTTGATGCCGGCCAGATGGGCCAGCACCTCGCTATCGAGGTTGTCCGGCATATCGAGCACGGTGTAATCGTCGTAGATTTCGATACGGCCGATGTGCTTGGAGTCGATGCCGCCCTCGTTGGCAATCGCGCCGACGATATTGCCCGGCTTGACGCCGTGCTGGTAGCCCACTTCGATGCGGAAGGTTTGCATGCCCGGGTCCGGTGCGCGCATCACGCGTTCTTTTTTCGGGAAGCGTTCGGCACGTTCACCGCGCTCGGTGCGCTCGAAGCCGACCTGACGGCCCGGACGCTCGTCCCAGCTGGCGGCCGGAATCTGCTGCTTCTTATCCAGCAGCAGTGGCACATCGCCGCGTGCCATCTTGGCCAGCGCTGCCGCGATTTCGATGGCAGGAATATTCTGCTCGCGCTCGAAGTCTTCGATCAGCGACTGGAACTGTTCCAGTTCGCCCTGCGCCAGCGTTTCGCTGATCTGCGATTTGAACTTGGCGATACGCACATCGTTCACCGCCTGTATGGTCGGCAGTTCCAGCATGCCGATAGGCTGGCGGGTGGCGCGTTCGATCGACTTGAGCAGACCTTTTTCGCGCGGCGTGATGAACAGGATCGCTTCGCCGCTACGGCCGGCACGGCCGGTACGGCCGATACGGTGGGTATAGCTTTCCGGATCGTGCGGCACATCGTAGTTGACCACGTGGCTGATGCGCTCCACATCGAGACCGCGGGCGGCAACATCGGTGGCCACCAGAATATCGATCTTGCCATCCTTGAGCTGCTGGATGGTGCGCTCGCGCTGCACCTGCTGGATGTCGCCATTGATGGCCGCTGCCGAGAAGCCGCGCGCCTGCAGTTTCTGCGCCAGTTCTTCCGTACCCAGCTTGGTACGCGAGAAGATGATCATGCCGTCGAAGTCTTCTGCTTCCAGAATGCGGGTCAGCGCGTCGAGCTTATGCATGCCGCTCACCAGCCAGTAGCGCTGGCGGATGTTTTCATTGGTGCCCGTCTTGGCAGCGACCGTGATTTCTTTCGGGCTGCGCAGATAGGTGTTGGCGATGCGGCGTATGGCCGAAGGCATGGTGGCCGAGAACAGCGCCGTCTGGCGCGACTCTGGCGTCTCCTGCAGGATGCGCTCGACATCATCGATAAAGCCCATGCGCAGCATTTCGTCGGCTTCGTCCAGCACCAGCGTTTTCAGCTTGGACAGATCGAGCGAACCTTTATCGAGGTGATCGATCACGCGGCCCGGCGTACCGACCACGACGTGCACGCCACGGCGCAGGGCCGACAGCTGCGGGCCGTAGCTCTGGCCGCCGTAGATAGGCAGCACGTGGAAGCCGGGGATATGCGCGGCATAGGTCTGGAATGCTTCGGCGACCTGGATTGCCAGTTCGCGCGTCGGTGCCAGCACCAGCGCCTGCGGCGTGGTCTGGCGGATATCGATGCGCGACAGGACCGGCAGTGCAAACGCGGCCGTTTTACCAGTGCCGGTCTGGGCCTGGCCCAGTACGTCGAGGTTCTGCAGCAGCAGCGGGATGGTGGCCGCCTGGATAGGCGACGGGGATTCGTAACCGACTTCCTTCAGCGCCTTGATCAAAGGTGCACTGAGGTCCAGATCGGAGAACAGGGTTACGGGGGGAATGGAAGATTGGGGGGATACAGACATGGCGTCACTCACAAGTATGTTCGAATCGCCTAATTGCGAAAGAAATTTGTGCGTAGTTTACTCTGTCTGGCAGGTTTAAGCCCGATTTTGCCTAAAAATCGCGAAAACATGGCCGAAATCACAGTATTTCCAGCCAATTCACACGGACATAAAAAAAGCACAGGCCGTGGCCTGTGCTTCCCGTTTCCTGCACCGCCCAGGCCTTGCTGGTCCGGGGTGGCACGTCCTGCATGATGCTGCATGATGCTGCTGGGTGCTGCAAGCTGAAGGTCAGCTTAGTACCGCCAGTTCGGACTGGCGATCAGGGTGACGCTGTACTGCTTGATCTTACTGCCGGCTATGCTGCCGGCGGCCTGCTTATTTGCTGGCAGCTGGAGCGGCTGCGGCAGGAGCCGAGGCCGAAGCGCTAGCCGATGCTGCAGCTGCCTTCTTGTGATGCTTGCTCGCTTTCTTGGCTGGTTCGGCAGGCGTCGAAGCGGCTGGTGCCGAAGCTGCTGCAGCGGTGGCGGCAGGAGCCGATGCCTTGGCGCTCGCCGCAGCAGCTGGAGCAGGGGTCTGAGCGAAAGCGGCACCAGCGAACAGGGTGGCGATCAGGGTAGCGATAACTTTTTTCATGATAATTCCTCTTAGCGGTATAGACGGTTTATATAGTTAAATCTGATGCAAAGACTGCCTGATTACTTGCTAGCGGCCGGTGCCGAAGCCGCAGGAGCCGAAGCCGATGCGCTGGCCGATGCCGCAGCTGCTTTCTTGTGATGCTTGCTCGCTTTCTTGGCTGGTTCGGCAGGCGTCGATGCAGCCGGGGCCGAAGCTGCTGCAGCGGTAGCCGCAGGAACCGATGCCTTGGCGCTGGCCGAAGCGGCAGGAGCAGGAGTCTGAGCGAAAGCGGCACCAGCGAACAGGGTGGCGATCAGGGTAGCGATAACTTTTTTCATGATAATTCCTCTTAGCGGTATATACGGTTTATATGATTAAATCTGATTCAGTTACTGCCTGATTACTTGCTAACGGCTGCTGGTTTAACTTCGTGTTTTGCAACAACAACTGGTGCTGCGACCTTGGATTCTTTAGCCTGGTGTTCAGCTTTGACTGGAGCGGGTTTCACTTCGGTCTTGGCGGCGACATGGGTGTCGACTGCTTTAACTTCGGCGCCTTTGGCTTCTACAGTCTTGGCTTCAGCTTTCACCTCGTGGGTTTTAGCTTTGGCATCGGCTGGCTTGTGCGCCGCTTTCACCTCGGCTGCCTTGGCTTCGCCTTTCACTTCAGCGGTTTTGGCTTCGGCTTTGGCTTCTAGCTTGGTCTCGGCCTTCGCTTCGGTTTTCGCTTCAGCTTTCACTGCGGCTGGTTTGGCCACCGGTGCGGTGGTCGTGGTGGCAGCAGGCGTCTGTGCGAATGCTGCGGTAGCGAACAGGCCGGCGATCAGGGAAGCGGTGATTTTGGTCATGATGTATTTCCTTTTCTAGGTTTCGGCATCGGGACAATCCCGTGTCGCATGAGCAAAAAACGGCCTCCCTCCCCCTGCAGTTGACGGCAATTACAAGCTCTTACCGACTCTTACACTCGCTTACAAATAGCGCTTAGCGGCGCCCGGACTTCGGCGCCCTGCTTCAATGAGGCTGCACTTCCTTTTTCACGGCAGCCAGCGCCATGCGCTCCACCAGTCCGGGTGCGACCAGTTTCAGCCAGCGTCCCAGCTTGCCCTTGGCCGACATCACCACTTCGCGCTGGCGCGCCTGCATGCCATCGATAATCAGCCGGGCACACTGCTGCACCGACATGGCCTTATCCTCTTTCAGGCTGCTGCTACCGAGTTCACCGCCCGCCGCATTAAAACCGCGGTGGCGAATCTGCGTTGCCACCACGCCGGGATAGGCGATGGTCACGCTCACCCCGGCGCCACGCAGCTCCGGTCGTAGCGCCTCGAAGAAGCCGCCCATGGCGAACTTGGTGGCGCCATAGGCCGTGCGGCCCGGCACGCCCACCAGACCGGCCAGCGAAGAGACCGCAACGATGCGGCCCCGGGTCTGCTTCAGATAGGGCAGCGCCGCATGGGTACACCACACGCTGCCCCACAGATTTATCCGCATCAGTTCTTCGTACCAAGCCAGATTCTCGACCTCCTCGAACAGCGCATGGGCCGAGCGGCCGGCGTTGTTGATCAAGCCATCGATGCGGCCAAAGCGTGCCACACAGGCCGCGATCAGTGCCGTGCACTGGGCCTGCACCGAAACGTCGGTGGGCACCACCAGTGTCCGGGCACCGCTGGCTGCGCAATCGGCCGCCACCTGCTCCAGCAGTTCGGCCTTGCGCGCAGCCAGCACCAGCGCAACTTGATTGCCATGGCGACGTGCCAGCTGGCGCGCCATTTCTGCCCCGATGCCATCCGAGCTACCGGTAATGATGATGACTTGCATAGATCCCCTCCTGATTTAGACCGATATTATTTACAACAGCACGGCGTGCAGTTGCTACCACAAGTAAAGTAAGATAAAGCCCTCTGCACCGAATTACACTTCATGGAGTAAACATGCGCGTTCCGGCCCTCGCCATCGCTACCAGCCTCGCGCTGGCTTCCTTCCACGTCCACGCCCAGGCCCCCGCTGCACCGACCGTGACCGAAGGTCCGCTGCGTGCCCACCTGTCCTTCCTCGCCGATGATCTGCTGGAAGGGCGCGGCACTGGCCAGCGCGGCGGCGATCTGGCCGTGCGTTATCTGGAAACCCAGGCTGCCGTGATTGGTCTCAAGCCGCTGGCCAGCGGCGGCTATCGCATGCCCGTCAAAATCGAAGGCACCCGTTTGCTGGCCAATAGCCTGGTACGCTTCCAGAATGCCGACGGCAAGCAGATCACGCCACAGAACGGCAGCGAAATCGTATTCGGCACGGCCGGCGGCAAAGCCGATATCAGCATCGATGCCCCGCTGGTCTTCGTCGGCTATGGCGCCATCGCCCCAGAAGAAAAATGGGACGACTACAAAGGCCTCGACATGAAAGGCAAAATTCTGGTCATGATGGTCAATGACCCGCAGCCGACTGCCGAAGAGCCCAACCGCTTCGCCGGCAAAGCCTACACCTATTACGGCCGCTGGCTGTACAAATTCGAAGAAGCCGTACGTCAGGGCGCGGCCGGTGCCCTGCTGATCCACACCACCCCGTCCGCTTCCTACCCATGGAGTGTACCTGCCAATGGCTTCAGCCACGAGCGCTTCCATCTGGCCGGTTCCGGCAACCCTATCGAAGGCTGGCTGCAGGAAGACGTGGCGCGCAGCCTGTTTGCCGCCGGCGGCTTCGATCTCGATGCGCTGCGCGCGCAGGCCGAACGGCGCGACTTCCATCCGGTCGACCTGAAGCTCAGCGTGCACGCAGAAATTCATAGCGCGATCCGCCAGATCGAGCAGTTCAACGTGGCCGGCATCATTCCCGGCACCGATCCCAAGCTCAAGCAGCAGGCCGTGGTGTATTCGGCCCACTGGGACCATCTGGGCATGGACGAAGGCGTGAGCAAGGAAGATGGCCATGACCACATCTGGAACGGCGCCATCGATAACGCCTCGGGTTCGGCGGCCCTGCTGGCCATGGCGGCCGAAGCCGTCAAGCGTCCCGCCAAGCGCACCCAGGTCTTCCTCTGGCCTGCCGCAGAAGAACAGGGCCTGCTGGGTAGCGCGGCCTATGTGCGCAATCCGGCCTGGCCGCTCAGCCAGACTACGGCCGACCTGAATCTGGACAGCATGAACTTCGTCGGCCGCACGGTCGACATGGGTGTGGCAGGCGCCGAACGCAGCAGCCTGTATGACGCAGCCAGCAAGGTGGCGCGCAAAATGGGCCTGAAACTGGCCCCCACCATCCCCGACCTGTCCGGCGCCTACTTCCGTGCCGACCACTTCAACTTCGCCAAGGCCGGCGTACCGGCCTTTAACGTCGGTTCGGCCGTGTTCTCGGGCGACGGTCACTTCGAGTTCGAACACGATCAGGAACATTCGAGCGCCAAAATGGTCTCGTTCAAAAAGGACTACCACCAGATCACCGACGAATACCACCCGAGCTGGGATCTGTCGGGCATGGTGCAGCAAGCCCAGTTCACCCTGAATCTGGGCTACGCCGTCGGCAATGCACCGGAAATGCAGAGCTGGAAAGCCGGCGATGCATTCGGCAAAGTCAAACGCTAAAGGAGCGACAATGGAAACCAACAGCAAATGGATCAACATCGCTGGCGCCAACGGCAGCTTTGGCGCCTACCTGTCGCTGCCGCGTGGCGGCAGCGGCCCCGGCATCGTGCTGCTGCAGGAAATCTTCGGCGTCAACCAGCATATCCGCAATGTGGCCGACCAGTATGCGGCCGATGGTTATGTGGTGCTGGTGCCGGATATCTTCTGGCGTCAGGGCGAGCGCATCGAACTCGGTTACGAAGGCCCCGACTGGCAGCGTGCAGTGGAGCTGATGAACGCGACCGACTTCGCGCTGGCGCAGGCCGATGTGGCGGCAACCGCCAAGGTGCTGCGCGCCATGGCGGGGGTGGGCCGCATCGCCTCGCTGGGATTCTGCTTCGGCGGCAAGCTGTCCTACCATACGGCCGCCAATGGCGTGGTCGATGCGGCGGTGTGCTACTACGGCGGCGGCATCCAGCACGGGCTAGCTCGCGCCAGCGAAATCAGGCTGCCCGTACTGATGCACTTCGGTGCGCTCGACAGCCACATTCCGCTCAGCGCCGTGCAAAGCATCGCCGAGCAGTTCGACGATAACGAGCAGGTGGAAATCCATGTGTATCCGGACGCGGAGCATGGTTTTAATTGCAACCACCGCAGTTCCTACCATCAGCGCAGCGCTGCGCTGGCTAGAGGACATACACTACAGTTCCTGGCCGAACAGCTGTGACCGGGCGCGGGCCGTGCGCTAGAATGAAGCCTTACTACGTGAGGTAAGCATGGCCCGTCTGCAACTGCATTTCCCCGAAAACCAGTTCTGTTTTTCCACCCAGCTCACGGTCCGCGTGACCGACATCAACGCCGGCAACCATCTCGGCAATGACTCCATGATTTCCATGCTGTCGGAAGCGCGTGCGCGCTTCCTGTACGAGTATGGCGTGGAGGAAGTCGATGGCACGGGGCTGGGCATCATCGTCACCGATCTGTCCACCATGTACCGCGCAGAAGCCCATGCGCGCGACGTGCTGACCTTCGAAGTGGGCGTGATGGACTTCAATGCCTACGGCGGCGACATCATCTTCCGCGTCACCCGTCCGGCCGACCACACGCTGGTGGCCATGGCCAAGTACGGCTTCGTCTTCTTCAACTACAAGACGGGCAAGGTCACGCCCATGGCGCCTGAATTCCTCGCCAAATTCCCCAATGTGAACCGGCTCGAGTAAGCCGCCGCCCAGAGCGCGGCAGGCGGTTCAGCGCGCCGCGGTTTTTCGTACGATGGTTTTATCGAACCACTCGTCCAGCATCTGCTTCTCGTAGCGCAGCGTATCGCTCTCCGAGTAGCGGTTGATGCGCTGCATATAGCTCATATTCGATAACTGCTCATCGCCGCTGCGCACGCTCTGGCCATTCTGCTCCAGCGTGTAGCGCAATCGCATGCGCGGCCAGTCGGCACCATCATTGAGCACGCGGATATCTTCGCCGCCATTCCGGCGCGGCCACATACGCCCGGCCAGATCGATATCGAGTACTTCGATTTTCAGCGTCTGCCCGGCCGGCAGTCTGGCCGACCAGGTGTCGAAATAGCTGCTGAAATCCTTCAGCACGCGCTCGCGGTCGACGGCGCTGCGCGGCACATCGGCAAAATCTTCCGGCTTGACATAGCTGACGCTCACCTGCGCCGAGGCGGCGCCGCAGGCCAGCAGCGCAACTGCCAGCAGGCTACGTGTGATTGCTCGCATGAGAGACTCCTTCACAGATCATGCAGCCCAAAACGCTGCAAACGATATAGCTGCAATATAGCCGCTTTTATGCACGCCCGCGCCGCCTGAATAAGTTTGTTACCAAATCCCTGTCCGTGCTTGTCATGCTGCTGTCATAACAAATGACTAAGATTGCGCCCGTCGAGGCTGAGCCAGCCCCTCGCCACCTCCCGCGCCAGTCGCGGCCACCAGACTGGCATTAACCACAACAGGATTTCCCATGACCGACTCGCTCGATCTGACCCGTCGCAACCTTCTCAAATTCCTTTCCGGCGCACCTTTGCTGCCGCTCGCCGGCGGTAGCGCGACTGCCGCCCTGCTGTCCGCCTGCGGTGGCGGCGATACGGCCGCTGCAGCGCCTACGCTGATGTCGCTGAGCTTCAGCGGCATGGCAGCACCGACGCTGGCCGATCCGGCCAAGATGGCTACCACCACCGTGGCTTCCTCGCTCAACGCGGTCTACTCGAACGGCAAGACCCTGTCCTACGCACTGGGCTACCAGACCTTCTTCATCACGGGCGCCATGGTGCCTAACGGTAGCGGCGGCACTACCCTGGCCGGCGGCTACTACGACATCAAGAACCAGCCCATCCTGGACCGCAGCGATGCCGGCCAGCGCCAGTTCTTCTCGGACTGCCCGGACGGCTCCTCGCTGCTGAAACTGGCCAATCCTACTGTCACCGGCGTAAAAGGTAATACCGTTTTCGCCGTGGTGCAGTTCGAATATGCCACCCGCAACGTCAAGGGCGATTCCATGTACGGCATGCTGCCTTCGCCTATCGCCGTGCTGACGCTGGACCAGAGCCCGACCACGGGCGCACTGTCGCTGGTGAAGTACCATAACGTCGATACCAGCAGCGTCAACGGCCTGTGGATTACCTGCGGCGCTTCGCGTTCGCCATGGAATACCCACCTGTCGAGCGAAGAGTACGAGCCGGATGCCAGCGTGATCGAGAAGAACACCCAGTTCGCCAACTTCAGCACCAATCTGTACGGCGATGCCAGCAAGGCCAACCCTTACCACTACGGCCACCTGCCGGAAATCACCGTCAATCCGGACGGCACGGGCAGCATCAAGAAGCACTACTGCATGGGCCGTATTTCGCACGAGCTGATTCAGGTCATGCCGGACGAGCGCACCGCCCTGATGGGCGACGACGCCACCAACGGCGGTCTGTTCATGTTCGTGGCCGACAAGGCGCAGGACCTGTCCAGCGGCACCCTGTACGTGGCCAAATGGACCCAGCTGACGGCTGACAACGGCGGCTCGGCCAAACTCTCGTGGATCAAACTGGGCAGCGCCACCAGCGCCGAAATCAAGGCCCTGGCCGACAGCCTGAAAGCTGCCGACATTGTCAGCGTGAAGACCACCGATCCGGCCGATACCAGCTACACCAAGATCCCGTTCAGCGGCAAAACCAACTGGGTGAAATTCGTCGCCGGCAAAGAGAAGGCGGCCGCCTTCCTGGAAACCCACCGCTACGCTGCGTTCAAAGGTGGCAGCATGGGCTTCACCAAGATGGAAGGCACCACCGTCAACGCCAAAGACAAGATCGCCTACTCTGCCATGAGCTACATCCAGGCTGCCATGACCAATGGTTCGGGCGGCATCGCCGTCAAAGGCCCGAATGCCGGCATCGTCTACGCGCTGAACCTGAAGGGCGGCCAGAGCGACGACACGGGCGCCAGCATCAACAGCGAATGGGTACCGGTCGACATGGCTGCCGTGCCGGCACTGGTGGGCGAAGATCTGGCCACGCCGGACGCGCTGGGCAACCTGGCCAACGCCGACAAGATCGCCAATCCGGACAACATCAAGTTCTCGGAAAAGCTGCGCACCCTGTTCATCGGCGAAGACAGCGGCCTGCACGTGAATAACTTCCTGTGGGCGTACAACGTCGACACCAAGACCCTGACGCGCATCCTGTCCACCCCGGCCGGTGCCGAATCGACCGGCCTGCACGCCGTCGACGATATCAACGGCTTCGCCTACGTGATGAGCAACTTCCAGCACCCGGGCGACTGGGAAGCGGCCCTGCACGGCAAAGTGCAGGCCACGCTGGATCCGCTGATCCGCGCCAACTACCGCGACCGCTTCGGCGCCGCCGTGGGCTACCTGACCGGCCTGCCTACCCTGAGCTGATTTCCCCCAGCTGTCCCCCGCCCGCAACGAGCGTATGCTCCTTGCGGGCTTTTTTTATGGCGACGGCGCGATGTTGTGTAAATGCGATGGCAATATTGCCAAAAACGAAGTATTGTTGCAGCTGCTCTGAGCAGGCCGCTGCAGCCTTTGCAACACTCCCTAAAATCATGGATTGTTGCTTGTTGTCAATGGCCATAAGCCCGGTCTACAATCGGATAACCCCAACCTCGTGCCCTTTTGCGGAACTCGCTCATATGTCTTTTCTGTCCACGTCATCGCCTAAACTAGCGCCATGGAAAGTTCTGCTGGTCGACGATGAACCCGACATCCACGATATCACCAAGCTGACCCTGAGCCGCTTCCGTCTGGACGGACGTGCACTGAGTTTTGTCCACGCCTACAGCGGCGCAGAAGCCAAGCAAGTGCTGGCGCGCGAAAGCGATATCGCGCTGGTGTTTCTCGATGTGGTGATGGAGAGCGAAGATGCGGGGCTGGAAGTGGCGCGCTGGATGCGTCAGGATCTGGACAACCAGTTCACCCGCATCGTGCTGCGCACCGGCCAGCCGGGCCAGGCACCGGAAGAGCGCGTAATCGTGAATTACGATATCAACGATTACAAGGAAAAGACCGAGCTCGATCGCACCAAGCTGTTCACCACCACCTTCGCCGCGCTGCGCGCCTACCGCGACATCATGAAAGTGGAAGAAGCGCGCCAGCAGCAGATGCATTACCGCGAAGGGCTGGAACGGGTGATCGCCGCCTCCGCCCATATTTTCCAGCAGCGCAATCTGCAGGATTTCGCCAACGGCCTGCTGCAGCAGGTAGTGGCCCTGCTGCGGCTGGAACAGAGCATGCTGCTGCGCCTGCGCGCTGCCACTGCCATCAGCGGCGAAAACAATTACGAGATACTGGCCCAGATCGGCGACATCGATGGCCCGCTACTGAGCCCGGAACTACTGACGCGGCTCGATAATTCCAAGGTCAACAAGATCACCCACCTCGAAGGCGATACCTATATCGGTTACTTCCCGAATAACAGCGGCAAGCATTCGCTGCTGATCCTGAAAGGGGTGGAAGAAATCTGCGAGCTCGATATCAAGCTGCTGGAAGTGTTCTGCTCCGGCGTGGCCATCGCTTTCGACAACATCCTGCTGACCCAGGAAATCACCGATACCCAGGCCGAGCTGATCCTGCGTCTGGGCGATGTGGTGGAATCGCGCTCCAACGAAGCAGGCAACCACGTGCGCCGCATGGCCGAAGTGTGCCACCTGCTGGCCAGCGCCAGCGGCATGAGCGAGGAAGAAACCGCCGTGCTGCAGCATGCCGCGCCCATGCACGATATCGGCAAGATCGCCACGCCCGATGCCGTGCTGCTCAAGCCGGGCAAGCTGAATGCGGAAGAATGGGAAATCATGAAGCAGCACCCGACGGTGGGGCTGTCCATCCTGAACGGTTCGCAGCGCCCCATCCTCAAGGCGGCCGCCGTGATCGCCCACCAGCACCACGAAAAATACGATGGCAGCGGCTATCCGCAAGGCCTCAAGGGCGACGCCATCCACCTGTATGCGCGCATCGTCGCCGTGGCCGATGTGTTCGACGCGCTGATGCACAAGCGCTGCTACAAGGAAGCCTGGCCGCTGGAACAGGTGGTCGAACACCTGCGTTCCGTGGCTGGCCAGCATCTGGATCCGTATTACGTCGACCTGCTGGTGCAGAACATCGATAAAGCGCTGGCCATCAACCAGCGCTTCCCTGACTAGGCGCTGCGCAGCAGCACCGGCCCGCTCAGGCGGCCACCTTGCGCTGGATCTTGGGGAAGCGCAGCTTGTAGTGCAGCCCCAGTCCCGGCGAACTGAGCACCTTGACGCTGCCGCCCAGCGCACCCGTAACAAGGTTGTACAGGATGTGGGCACCAAGCCCGCTGCCGCCCGTGCCGCGCTTGGTGGTGTAGAAGGGATCGAACAGCTGGGCCAGTGCCGCGCTGTCCATGCCTATGCCATCGTCGCTGTAATTGAGTTCGACCAGATCGCCATCGAGCGCCACGCTGATGCGGATGACGCCGGGCTCGCCCTGCTCGAAACCGTGCACCAGCGAATTGACCACCATATTCGTCACCACCTGCGATAGCGCGCCGGGGAAGCTGGCCATATTGATCTGCTCGGGGCATTCCACTTCCAGCGTGACCGGCTTGCCTTTGAGTTTGGGCTGCAGCGACAGCAGCACTTCGTCCAGATAGCGGCGCAGATTGAAGCTGCGGATATCGTCGGCCGACTGGTCCACTGCCACCTGCTTGAAGCTGCGCACCAGCGCTGCCGCGCGCTGGGTATTGGTGGTCATGATACGCAGCGACTGGTCGATGATGCCAAAGAACTGCTGCAGGCCCTCCTCGTCCAGCGTGCCGTTGGCCAGCTCTTCGCGCGTCAGGCGCAGCTCTTCCACCAGATGGCTGGTGGCCGTCACGCAGATGCCCAGCGGGGTATTGATTTCGTGTGCCACGCCAGCCACCAGCCGGCCCAGCGACGCCAGCTTTTCCTGCCTTACCAGTTCGCCCTGCGCTTCCTTGAGCGAGTCCATTGCCGATTCCAGCGCGGCGTTCTGTTCTTCCAGCGCTTCCTTGGCGCGGCGGATTTCGCGGTCGGCGCGCATGCGGGCGATGGCCACGGCCACATGGCTGGCCATGAAGGCGAGGATGTCCAGATCGGCCTGGGTGTACAGCACCCGGTCGTCATAGCTCTGCACGATGATCACGCCGTAAGCCGTATCGCCCAGCAGCATGGGTGCGCCCATCCAGCTGGCGATCTCTATGCTGCCCAGCGGCTGTTTCAGTTCGCCGCTGGCGATCAGCGCTTCCAGCGCGGCCCGGTCCAGCATCTGCGCCTGCTTGCGCTGCAGGATGTAGGACGACATACCCAGCCCGAAATCGAAGCGTTTGACGGGCGCCTGCTCGTCCTTCTCGTCGACAAAATAGGGAATGCTGATTTCCTGCGTATCAGGGTGGTATAGCGCCATCAGGAAGTTCTGCGCCGGTACCAGCTCGCTGATGATCTGGTGCAGCTGCATGTTCAAACGGCTGCCGCCCGTAGCGGTGGCCGACAGATTGGCCAGCTGGTACAGCGCGCGCTGGATGTTCTCGGCGCGGCGCCGCTCGGCCACTTCGTGCGCCAGCAGCGCGGTGCGTTCCTGCACGGCGCGTTCCAGTCTGTCCATGCTGCGCAAGCCCTGCAGCGCGCTCGACACGTGGTTGGCGATCTGGGCGAACAGGGCCTGATCTTCGGTGCTGTAAGTGTGTTCCTTGTCGTAACTCTGCATCACCATGGCGCCCAGCACCTGATGGTTGAGATCATGCAGCGGGCAACCCATCCAGTGTTCGGCAATGGTGCCTATGCCGAAGCCGGCATTGTCCTGCCGCCGTGCCTGATGTTCGGCCGCCGTCATGATCATGCTGCGGTCATTGATGATTACGGCAGCGGTGGGCGATTCGCCCTCTTCCAGTTCGAACAGTTCGTCACGGCCGGGCGGTTCGTCGACTTCATCGACGAAGTAGACAAAGCGCACCTGATTGACGGGGCCATCGGCGTCGCTAAGCGCGACAAAGAAGTTGGCCGCATACATGATGCGCCCCAGCCCCGCATGCACGGATTGCAGGAATTCGCTGATATCGGTACAGCTACTGGCCTTCTGGCCGATTTCCAGCAACATGGCCTGTACGGCTTCGAGGCGGGCGAGACGACTTTCCATCGAGTTTCCTGAATCGTAATATGAACAGGAAAATACTAGCAGTTCCCCACGCGCACGGCCATAGGCTGGCGCCGTTCTGGCCTCAGGGCGCTATTGTCTGCGCCGGCCGGCACACAAGGCGTGGTTCAGGGACGACGGTAGCCGCCCGCAATCCAGTGTGCAGCGCTGCTGACGTTGAGTTTGAAATCGGGCGCAACGCGCACCTGTGCCAGCTGTTCGCCATCGCTGTCGTAGGCGCTCAGCAGGGCATACGGATCGTCTTCATCAGGCACGATATCGAGCAGCACCTTGATCGGCCCCGCTTCATCATTGACCAGCACCTGCTTGTGCAACTGCGCGTGCAGCTGCTGCTCGTGGCGACGCAGCACCTCGTTAGCGGTTTTCACCAGCGTATGGAAGGCCGGCAAATCAAGCGGCTTGGGATTTTTCTTGTCGCGTCCCATGGTCCACGGCCCCACCAGTGCCGGTTCCGGTTCGCCATCCTTGATCATGGCTACGGCCCAGCCATCATCGTCCTCGTTCTTGATCACGCGGGCAGTCCAGCCATTGCCCTGCCACAGTCTGGCCTCCTGCACGGGGCTGTCGTGGTCGGTTTGCTGTGCTGGCTCCATGGCGCGCTCCTGTCGGATAGGTAAGGGAGCGAAATGATACGCCCTGCGCGCCTGATCAACAATGCCGCCTGCGTACTGAGCAAGATCAGACTTTTGTGAAAATTATGGCAATATAGAGGCCATAAACGCAACAAAACTTTCCAAAATAAAATATTAAAGAGAAATTTTTTGCCTAGTGTTGGCAGTACGAAAATCATATTAAATCAGACACTTAAGCCAGCCTTCAGCATCGCCACCCCGGTTTATGGCTGCTTTACTACAAAAAAATCACTAGACATTGCCTAGTGAATATTATTATTATCAATCCAGAATCACCAGTTTCCTGTTGTTAATACAAGTGCTGCTAGCCCCAAATTAGCTAGCCTATAGATAAGGAACCGATCATGTCTCTGACCAAAACCCTGCTGGCTCTGGCCCTTACCGGTGCTGCGCTGAGCGCACAAGCTGGCGTCACCTACACGGCCACTAGCGGCAACACTTCGACAGTTTCCGGCGTCACCACCATTGATTTCGACAATGGCCTGCTGCCTACCGGCTTCGCCACCTACGATACCCTCAATGCCATCATCCCGGCTGGCGGCTATCCCGGCGAATCGGCGCCGCCACCAGGTGACATCACCCGCTACTTCTCGGTCGGTACCAGCCACGGTCAGGTGACTTCGTCGAGCGTGACCTTTGGCGGCAACGGCGTACGCTACTTCGGCTATTTCATGGGTTCGCCAGACAGCTACAACGTGGTTACTCTGTACAGCGGCAACACTGCCATCCTGCAAATTAACGGCAGCGACATGGCGCACGCCGCCTCGCTGATGGCTGATGGCAATCAGAGCCATGGCTTCTACATGAATTTTGTGACCGATAGCGGCACCACGATTTCGAGCGTGAAGTTCTCCTCGAATACCAATGCCTTCGAGACGGATAACCACTCCTACATCGCAGCCGTACCGGAACCAGAAACCTATGCCATGCTGCTGACGGGTCTGGGCCTGGTGGGCTTCGCCAGCCGCCGCCGTCGCCAGTCGAACGAGGAGCGCTTCTACTAAGCAATTAGCAGAACAAAGTAACAGCGTCTAGAACGCTTAGGGGCTGGCAAGGTCTTCCTGCAAGGGAAGGCTCTGCCAGCCCCGATTTTTTTGCCCTACAGGGCGATACACGGCCGTGCCGGCGGCTGGGCCGGGGGGCGCAAGGGCGTGCTGCGCGGATCGATGGCTGGCTGCGGCGTCTGGTAAGTGTAGGGGTTGATGATGATGGGCGGAATGGCAGGGGGGGCCGAGGGGGGATTTTTGGGCCCGCCACCGGACAGGCGCATCCGGCGCCAGACCGCCCGCACTCGCTCTACAGCAACCATGATACGACCCTCCTGACAGAACTCGAACTTTCAGTATAGGCCAGCACTGGCACTATGCAAGGCCTGACCATTCGGCGCGGCCTGCATGCATTCCATCCCGTCAAATCGGCGCTTTGTCGCACACCGCTGGCTGCGCAGAGGCCCCGCGCGTACAGTTCAACCATGCCAGACGGCACATAAGAACTTAACCAGAATCGGGGTCCACCATGAAACGCTCTGCCAAATATCTGTTCATCGCAACGCTGCTCACTTTCCTGGCCATTTCTGCGTGGCAGGTAATGTTTGGTGACGGCATCAACGTCAACATCGATGGCGACGAGATCGACGGTCCGGTCGGCGCTGTGCTGGGCGTGCTGTTCGCCAGTGGCGGCATGGCCATCGCCGCGGTGGTGTGTGTCGGTGTGGCGATCTTCCTCGGCGTGCTGTTCGCCGGTCTGGGCGTGCTGATGGTGGGTGGCATGGCATTGCTGGCCTTCATCTGCATCATGGCCGTATCGCCACTGCTGCTGCCCCTGCTGATCGTCGTCGGCATCTACTACTACGCCCGCAAACGCCAGCAACGCCGCCAGCATCTGGCCCTGAATCAGGCAGTCTGATCACACGGCTGCGCAGCACCGGCACCGCTGCTGCCAGCCCTACCCGTTTCAACCGGAAGCGGCCGGGACTAACACTCCCGGCCGATCCGCCTTCAGGCCAGACGGCCTTCATCCTGCGCCAGCAGCACCCGGTTACGCCCGGCCCGTTTCGCCGCATACAAGGCCTGATCGGCGCGGCTCAATGCCTGTGCTCCCTGCGCTTCAGCGGCCGCCAGCCGGGCCAGTCCGATACTCACCGTCACCGTGATTTCCACGCCATCGGCCAGCTGCATGGGCGTATCGGCCACACGCGCACGCAGCCGCTCGGCCATCAGTTCTGCCGCCGGCAGGGCCGTGGCCGGCAACAGCATGGCAAATTCCTCGCCGCCTATGCGGCCCAGCATATCGATCTTGCGCCGTCCCGCGTTCATGCGTTCGGCCAGCTGCTGCAGCACGCGGTCGCCGGCAGGGTGGCCATATTCGTCATTGATGCGCTTGAAATGGTCGACATCGAGCAGCAGCACGCTGGCCGGCGGTTCCGGTGCACGCTGCAGGCGGCTGTGTTCTTCTTCCAGCCGGCGCATGAACTCGCGCCGGTTCGGCAAGCCCGTCAGCGCATCGGTAGTGGCCAGCAGATGCAGCTCGTCGTGCATGCGGCGCCGCTCCGTGGTATCGAGCGTGGAGACGATCAGGAAATCCAGGCTGTGGCCATGGCCGGGCATCACCAGCAGGGTCAGCTCATTGCGGCGCGCCACCCCGTCGAGGCGGCGGAAACTGCCTTCGCAGCTGAAGATGTGCTGCCCCTTGACCAGCGCGGCCAGCGCCAGCGCAAAATTCGGTCTGGCGGCCGCATCGAAGTTCTGCTCCAGCGTCAGCTGCGCCAGATCCTGCCGGTCGGCTCTGGCCCCCACCTGCGCCAGCCCGGCCGCATTGACATCGACGATGCGCACCTGGGCCGCCAGATAGTCGAGCTGCGCGGGATGGGCCTGCAGATAGCCGGCCAGATCGTCGATGCCGGTCAGCTCGAGCTCGTTCAGCGCCTGGCGCACGCCCGACCAGTCCTGCTCCCACAGGGCCACGGGCGCATGGTCGTACAGGCTGCGGAAGCGGGCTTCGCCGGCACGCAGCGCCTGCGCTGCACGGGCCTGTTCGATGGCGATGCCGGCCAGCTGTGCGGCCTGTTCGATCAGCGTGATATGGGCCATGCCGGGCAGGCGCGGACTGCGGTGGTAGATGGCGAAAGCGCCCAGCACATTGCCGCTGGCGCCGAAAATCGGATCGGCCCAGCACGAGCCCAGCCCGGCCTGCATGGCCTGCACGCGGTAATCGCCCAGCTCCGGCGTGTTGGCGATGTCGGCCACGATGATGCGCCGCCGCTGCTGCACCGCCTGACTGCAGGGGCCGGGCATATCGCTCAGCGCCTGACCATGTACGGCCGCGTTGAAGAACACGGGCAGGCTGGGCGCCGCGCCCACCAGCAGATGATCGCTATCGCCTTCGCGCAGCAGCACGCTGCACAGCATATCCTCGTTGCCCGCCTCCACGCCGCGCACCACGCCTTCGAGTATGGTCTGCAATGGTGCGCCGGTGGCCAGCAATTCCAGCACCTGACGGCGCGTCTGCTCACGCTGCATGGCGCGGGTGCGCTCGGTAATATCGTGGAAGGAATGCAGGCGGGCCGCCATGCTGCCCAGCTGTAGCTGGCGTGTATGCTGTTCGATCACGCGGCCATCGCGCAGATGCAGCACACTGAGCTCGCCCTCGGCCGGCCAGCCTGCCCTGTAGTCCGGCGACGGCACCAGCAGCGGCGCCTGTACGGGCGGGCGTAGCTGCTGGGCCATGTGGACCCGTAGCGCCGCCCCGTCGGTCAGCCAGTCCAGATGCTCGGGCAGATGCCACATCTCGCGCAAACGCCGGTTCACATTCAGCACTTCGCCCTGCGGGTCTTCCACCAGGATGCCGTCCATGGTGGCATCGAGTATGCTGCGGATGGTGGCCTGGCTGCGCTGCTCTTCGCTGGCCAGCGCCAGCAGCGCCTGTTCGCGTTCGCGCAGGTCGCCCGCCAGCATCTCGGCATAGCTCTGGGCGGCACGGGCACGCACGCGGCTGTGCGCCAGCTGGAACGTCAGTCCGGCCAGCAGGGCGCTAAACAGCATACCGGCCAGGCCCAGCAGGGTGGCCTTGCGCTCGCCGCTGGCATTGCTGCCGGCAGCGCTGATCTGCAACGTCCAGCTGCGGCCAGCGACCGGAAACTGCTGCTGGCTGACGCGGCTGCGCTGCAGGTCATCGGGCTGGCTGTCGTACATGAGGTTGGCGGAACTGAGGCTGCTGCCGTCATAGATTTCCACATCGAAGCCGCTGGCGCGGGGGCCGCCCAGCCCTGCCATCAGGTCATCCATGCGGAACGGCGCATACACCCAACCCGTCAGGGCGGCGCGGCGCTGTTCCACCGTGGCGACAGGCGCGCCATGCCGGTACAGCGGCAGCACCATCAGGAAGCCGGCCTGCACGGGCGCTTCCTGCTCCAGTTCCTGCACCAGCCGGATGCGCGCTGTCAGGGCCGGCAAGCCGCTATCGCGCGCCTGTTCCAGCGCAGCGCGACGCAGCGGTTCGGAAGCCGAATCGAAACCGATGGCGCGGGCATTGGCCACCGTGGCCGGTTCCAGATAGGTGATGGCGGCATACCAGTCGCGCAGGCCGGCCGGATGCACGCGGTAGCCGGCCACGCCGCTCCGGCGCACCTGCTCCGTATGAGCATCCAGCTGCTGCGGCGCCAGCAGCGCCATATAGCCTATGCCCTGTATGCCGGGGAAATGCTGCTGCAGGTGCTGGCCGGCCAGATAGGTGTGGAATTCGTCGCGGCTTACCCGCTCCGAACTGGTGAACAGACCCTGCACGCCGTACAGCACCTGTGCGTAGATGCGCATGCGCTGATCGAGATTGTTATGCAGTACGCGCACCTGCATCTCGAATTCGCTGCGCGCATCGCGTTCGGCATCGGCGCGCGCGCCCAGCCATAGCACGGCGGTGGCAGCCAGGCAGATGGCCAGCACCAGCGAGGACAGAATGTGCGGTGATTGCACGCTCTGCAAACGCTGGCCTGGCCGCGCGTTCATCTACACCCCGCCACCGGCAAACTGCTGGTAGCCGCGCGCGCGCAGCTCGCAGGCCGGGCACTTGCCGCAGCCGTAGCCCCAGTCATGTAGCTCGCCACGTTCGCCCAGATAGCAGGTGTGAGTGCCCGAGCGGATCAGATCGACCAGCGCGGCGCCGCCCAGTTCCTGCGCCAGTTCCCAGGTCTGGGCCTTGTCGCGCCACATCAGCGGGGTTTCCAGCTTGTAGCGGCTATCCATGCCCAGATTGAGCGCAACTTGCAGCGCTTTCATGGTGTCGTCGCGGCAGTCCGGATAGCCGGAGAAATCCGTCTCGCACATGCCGCCCACCAGCACTGTCAGGCCGCGCCGGTATGCCACCGTGGCCGCCACCGTCATGAACAGCAGGTTACGGCCCGGCACAAAGGTATTCGGCAGGCCATTGGCCTGGGTTTCGATGGCGATATCGTGCGTCATGGCCGTCTGCGCGATGTTCTTCAGCAGCGACAGATCAATCATGTGGTCTTCGCCCAGCCGCGCCGCCCACTCGGGCGAAAAGGCACGCAGCTGCTCGCGCACGGCCGGACGCACGGTCAGCTCGATAGCATGGCGCTGGCCATAATCGAAGCCTATGGTCTCCACACGCGCATAATGTTTCAGCGCCCAGGCCAGACAGGTGGTGGAATCCTGGCCCCCGCTAAACAGGACCAGGGCGGAATCGGTAGGCAGCATTACAGTGTTCTTTCAAGTACTTGCAAGGGTTTGCAACGTTATTAGTACGCCATCAACTGGGGCAATCCGGTAACATGGCAACATGCTTTACCCCCAATGGAATCTCATGCTACCGGCATTGCCCGCAAAATTATCAGCAGGATCACGAATTTTGGCACAAGTTGTGGCAAAAGTAGTGGCAAATATGGTGCGGGCCCGCGCCCGCCGGTGCGCTGCGGCAAGTCTGCTGGCTGCCATGGCCCTGCCCGCGCAGGCTCAGCTCGACTATGCGCTGCGCATCAGCGCGCCGGCCCCGCTCGATACGCTGCTGGAACAGAATCTCGATCTGCAGCGCTTCCGCGAGAGTCCGCGCATGGATCTGGAGCAGCTGCAGCGGCTGGTACGGGTAGCGCCCGAGCAGATCCGTACGCTGGTGGCCACGGAAGGCTATTACTCGCCCGAAGTCAGCGCGACGCTGGAGCGCGACGGTGAACGCCCCACCGTGCAGATTCGCGTCAGCCCGGGCGAGCCGGTGCGGGTGGGCGAAGTCGAGCTGGAACTGCAAGGCTTCGCCTACGCGCCGGGACTGGCGCCGGCCCTGCAGTTCGATCCGGTCGCACTCAAGGCCAGCTGGGCCCTCAAACAGGGCGCCATCTTCCGCCAGAACGACTGGGAACAGGCCAAACGCGGCCTGCTGCGGCAGGTGGTACAGAGCCGCTATCCGCGCGCCCAGATCGCCGAAAGCAGCGCCACCGTCGATCCCGACCAGCATGTCGCGCTGCTGCACGTGGTGCTCGACAGCGGGCCGGAACTGCGCTTCGGCGAACTGCGGGTGGAAGGGCTGAAACGCTATCCGCTCTCGGTGGTGGCGAATCTGAACCAGATCCAGCCCGGCGACTACTACAACGAAGCGGCGCTGCAGGCCTATCAGACCCGCTTGCAGGATAGTGGCTACTTCAGCAGCGTGGAAGTCAGCGCCGATAGCAGCGCCATGCTGAACGAGCAGCTGGCGGCAGCGGAAGCGCCGGCCAGCCGTGATCGCAGCATGGCGCCCCTGCCCCTGCTGGTGCGCGTGGTCGAGAACAAGCAGCGCAATGTCAGCGCCGGTCTGGGTTTCAGTACCAACACGGGTAACCGTGCTTCGCTCACTTATGACGACCTGTCCGTGTTCGGCCTGCGCATGAAAAGTGCGATGACGCTGGAAACCAAAAAGCAGTCGGCCCATAGCACGCTGTACTTCCCCACTACGCCGCAAGGCTATAACGACAGCATAGGCGCCGCCTTCGAGCGCAGCGACATTTCCGGTGAAGTCACCAGCGTGGCCAGCGTGGCCGCCAAGCGCAGCTGGGGCACGCCGCTGCTGGAACGTAATCTGTCGGTCGAGCTGCTGACGGAAACCAAGACGCTCGATGGCATCCCTTCCAGCACCAGCAAAAGCCTGCCGCTCACCTATGGCGTCACCTGGCGCAAGCTGGATAACCTGCTGTTCCCGACCAAAGGCTACGCCCTCAATGCGCAACTGGGCGGCGCCCTGCTGCCGCTGCTGACGGATGAAGCATTTGTGCGCGGCTATGCGCGCGCCGTGATGTATGCGCCGCTGGGCAGCAGCGATAATCTGATCCTGCGCGCCGAAGCCGGTGCGCTGGCTTCGCGCAGCAAGAATGGCGTGCCGGCCGTGTATCTGTTCCGCGCCGGTGGCGACCAGTCGGTACGCGGCTACGCTTTTCAGGAACTGGGTGTAAGAGTGGGCGATGCCATCACGGGGGGGCGTTACCTGACCACCGCCAGCGCCGAATACCAGCACTGGTTCCGCCCTAACTGGGGCGCGGCGCTGTTCTACGATGCCGGCAATGCCAGCGACACTTTCAGCACACTGCGGCCGAAATCCGGCTACGGCGTAGGCGCGCGCTGGAAGAGCCCCGTCGGCCCGATCAACGTCGATATGGCGTATGGCCACGCCGTGCACAAATACCGCTTGCACTTCTCGCTGGGCTTCACTTTCTGATTATTTCTGATGAGCGCAACGCCTCCCACCACTCCTGACACCGAGCAGCCTGCGGCCAGCAAGCGTCGCTGGCCGCGCCGTCTGCTGATCGGCTGCCTGCTGGTACTGGCCATGCTGGCAGCCGCCTTCTGGCTGCTGGGCCGCGAAACCACGCTGCAGCAGCTGGTGCAGCGCATCGCCAACGCCAGCGGCGGCCAGATTACGGTCAGCGATGTCTCCGGCTCGCTGTACCACCGCATGCACATCGGCCATCTGGTGTACCGCAGCGAAGACAGCGTCATCACGGCAGACCAGATCGATATCAACTGGTCGCCGCTGCAGTATTTTTCGGCTGGTCTGTCCGTCAGCGAACTGCGCGTGGCCGCACTGACCGTGCAGAGTCTGAAGGAATCCCCGCCGCCTACCCTGCCTGCATCGCTGGCGCTACCGTTTGAACTGCATCTGGCCGATGCCCGCATCGAACTACTGACGCTGATAGGCACCAATCCCGGCAGCCGGGACGTGATCCGCAAGCTACACCTGCAACTCGACGCAGGCCCGCAGCGCTGGCAACTGCATCAGGCCAGCGCCAGCACAGCCTATGGCGACATCGGCGCGGAATTGAAACTCGATGCCAGCGCGCCCTTTACCTTGCAGGGGCGGGCCACACTGGCCCACGCCAGCGGTGCCAGCGTGCGTCTCGACGCCAGCGGTACGCTGGCCGCGCTCAAGCTGCAGGCACAGGCCAGCCTGCAGAACAACAGCACTGCCGGTGCGGCGGGTAACGCGCGCACCGCTGTTACGGGTGCCGCTGCCGGTACAAGTGCCGCTGCTGGGGCCACTGCCAGCGCCAGCGCCGTCCTTGCCCCGTTTGACACCTTCCCCTTGCGCAGCCTGAATCTGCAGGCCCGCCACATCGATCCGGCTGCCCTGCAGGCCGGCCTGCCGCAAGCCCTGCTCGATCTGGACCTGCAGGCCAGTCTCAGCACACAGCAGCAGCTAAGCGGCCGCCTGTCGCTGTACAACCGTGGCAAAGTGGGCGCCATCGACCAGCAGGCATTGCCCCTGCAAGCACTGGCAGCGCGCCTGAACGGCAGCCTGAAAGACCGCATCAATACCGCCAGCCTGGACGACGTGGTGATCGACCTCGGTGCTGCAGGCCGCTTCACAGGTGGCGGCAAGCTGCAACACAAGGACGGCGCCGCCACACTGGAAAGCGCCCAGTTCACGCTGCACACGGATAAGCTCAATCTGCGCCAGTTGCACAGCAGTCTGCACGCCACCAGCCTCGCTGGCAACATCAGCCTGCAAGGCAAAGCAAAGCAGCAAACGCTGACGGCCAGACTGACACAGAAAGACCTGCAACTGGAACTGCAAGCCCTGCTCAATGCCAGCAAGCTGCACCTGCAACAGGCGCGCCTGCAGGCCAGGCAAGGCAGCCTTGCCGTCAGCGGGCAGGCCAGCCTGCAGGGCCAGCGCGATTTCGCCCTGACCCTGCGCAGCCAGCATTTCGATCCGGCCGCCCTGGGCCCGCAACTGCCGGCGGCCGATCTGAATGGCAGCATCAGCGTCGACGGCAAACTGGCGCCTGCATGGCAGGCCAGTGCGACGCTGGATCTGCAGGCCAGCAAGCTGGCCGGACACCCGCTGACGGCCAGCGGCAAACTGCGCGCCGACGCCCGCCACCTGAGCGACGTTGATCTGCGCCTGCAACTGGCGCAGAACAGCGCCAGCATCAAGGGCAGCTTCGGCGCAGCGGGCGAGCAGTTACGCTGGCTGGTGGAAGCACCGCAGCTGAACGCCTTCAGTAGCGATATCGGCGGCGCGGCCAGCGTCAGCGGCAGCATCAGCGGCAGCATGGCCGCACCGCGCAGCAGCTTCGAACTCGATGCCCGAGGCCTGATGCTTAGCGCCAGCAAGCACGCAAATCCTGATAGCCGAGTACACGCCAGCGGCGAACTCACGCTGGCGGGTGCCAGCAAGCGTCCCGAACTGAACGTGCAGGGTACGGTGCAGAAGCTCGATCCGGCCGCCTTCGGCAGCGCCCAGAGCGGCAGCATACAGGCCGACTTCCGCGCCGACGCCAGACTGGCACAGGACTGGCGCGCCGCCCTCAGCCTGACCCTGCAACCCTCGACGCTGGGCAGCGCGCCCCTGAGTGGCCGCGCGACCTTGCAGGCCGACCGCCAGCGCATCAGCAACGCCGATATCGATCTGCATCTGGCCAGCATGGCGCTCAGCGCCAAAGGCAGCTTTGGCAAAGCGGGCAACAAACTGGAATGGAAGCTGGCCGCGCCACAACTGGCCCCGCTAGGCCCCCAGTTCGGCGGCGCGCTGCAGGCGGCCGGAGTACTGGCCGGCACCAGCGCCAAACCGGCCCTCAGCTTCACGCTCGATGGCAGCAATCTGCACCTGCCCGGCGCACGCCAGATCGCCAGCATCCGTGGCAGCGCTACGCTGGGCAGCACGGAGAGCACCAGCGATGTGCCTATGGTGGCCGATATCGACATCAGCCGCTACGGCTCTCCCACCCTCAGCCTGAACCGCCTGCGCCTGCAGACTAGCGGTAGCCGCAGCGCCCACACCCTGCAGCTCAGTGCCAGCAACGGCGACTTCGATGCCAGCGTCAAGCTGGCCGGTAGCTGGGCCAACGATAGCTGGAGCGGCACCCTCAACACGCTGCAGAACCGTGGCCGCTTCGGCTTCACGCTGGCCGCCCCCGCGGCCCTCAAGGTGACAGCCGAACGTGATAGCGGCGTGGCCGGCCTGCTGCATCCGCAGCAGATCAGCGTGGGCAGCGCCAGCCTGCAACTCCCTGATGGCAGTATCCGGCTCGACCAGCTAGAGAAAAACGGTGCCAGCTGGCGCAGCAAAGGGCAGGCGCAGGGCGTACCCGTCAACTATCTGGCCCAGCTCTCGCCGGCATGGCACGACTTTGTGCGCAGCACCCTGAATATCGGTGCCGAATGGTCGCTCAATCTGCAGGCAGCCAGCAATGGCGCGGCGCCGGCACTGGACGGCATGCTGCGGGTGTACCGCGAATCGGGCGACCTCACCATTACCGGCGCCGATCTGCCGCAGGCACTGGGCCTGCGCATGCTCGACGCGCGCGCCGACCTCACCGATGGCAATCTGCGCCTGCAGCTCAATCTCGATGGCAGCCGCGCCGGACAGGCCCGCTTCGACGCCAGCACGCGGCTGGTGGATGGCCATCTAAGCCAGCACAGCCCCTTTACCCTGAGCGGCAGCGCGAATATGGGCTCGATCGCGTGGCTGGCACCACTCGCAGGACAGCCCGGCATGGAAGTGGACGGCGTGCTCAAACTGAATGTGGCCGGTAGCGGCAGCTTTGCCGCGCCCCAGCTGAACGGTGACCTGAATGGCGAAAAACTGACGCTGACGCTACCCGAACAAGGCATCAAGCTACGCAACGGCCAGCTACAGGCGCGCATCAGCGGTGACCAGCTGACCTTGCAGAACCTCAGCTTTGACGGCACGGAAGGCCGCGCCAGCGCCGAAGGCTGGATGCGCTACGCCGACAATCAGGCCAGCATGAACCTCAAGCTGGTGGCCGATAAACTGGAAGTGCTGGCCCGACCCGACCGCATACTGGTGGTCAGCGGCAGCAGCAGCCTGACGCGCGACGCCAAGCAGTTCCAGCTCACAGGCAAATACCGCGCCGAACGGGCCAGCATCGAACTGGCCAACGAAAACACCCCCACCCTGAGCGATGACGTGATCATCCTGGGCCGTGGTGCGGCTGTAGGCAAAGCGCCGCAAGGCATGCCGCTAAATATCGATCTGGAGGCCGACCTCGGCGACGCCTTCAGTCTGAAAGGCAAAGGCCTGAATGCGCAACTGGCCGGCACCCTGCGCATCCGCGTCAGCGAACGGCGCGCACCGCGCGTGCAGGGCAGCATCCGCGTCGTCAGCGGCACTTACGCCGCCTATGGCAAGCAGCTCAGCATCGAACGTGGCGTAATCAACTTCAGCGGCGCTTACGATAATCCGGGCCTGAACATTCTGGCCGTGCGCCATGGCCCCGAAGGCGAAGCCCTGAGCGAAACCAATGTGGAAGCAGGCGTGGAAGTCCGCGGCACGGCGCTGGCCCCCGTTGCCAAGCTGGTCTCCACTCCCAACGTATCGGATAGCGACAAGCTGGCATGGCTGGTACTGGGCCACGGCATCGACAGCACGGGCGGTAACGATATGGCCCTGCTCAGCACTGCGGCCGGTGCCCTGTTCGGCGGCGGTCAGGGCCGGCTGGCCAATGCGCTAGGGGTGGATGAACTGGGCGTCAAGCAGGCGGCCGGTACGGCCGCAGGATCGGCCACAGGGCTGCAATCGACCGTGGTCACGGTGGGCAAGCGGCTGTCGGCACGGGCCTATCTGAGTTTCGAGCAGGGTGCGGGCACGGCCACCAGCCTGGTCAAGCTCAAATACAAACTGAACCCGCGCATCACCCTGCAATTCCAGACCGGCACCAACAATGCGCTGGATGTGCTGTACAACTGGGCCTTCGACTAGACAGGCTGGCTGGCCCGTCTAGCTGGGATGGTGGTCGGGCACAGGGTCATCCTGCGGCACCGGATGGGGCACGGCAGGCGGCGCGGGATCGTCGGCCGGCACAGGATCAGGCGCCCGGTGCAGGTGCAGCGCGGGCAAATAGGGTAGCGGCGATGGCATTACGGCAGACGTCAGCATGAACACTCTCCTTGCATCAGGGTAGCCTTCATTGTACGCCTGCTGCGTTTCAGGGCTGCGCGTGTCTGACGTATTTTTCCAGCCACAGATTGGTTTCGTACAGCATGTGCAGTATCGATTCACGCGCCCGATACGCATGGGCCTCATTCGGCAGCATCACCAGCCGTGCCGTGCCACCGAGTCCTTTGATAGCCTGGAACATGCGTTCGCTCTGCACGGGGAAGGTGCCGGAATTGGCATCCTCGGCGCCGTGTATCAGCAGCAGCGCATCCTTGATGCGGTCAGCGTAGTTAAATGGCGACATGGCCTGATACACCTCCGGCGCCTTCCAGTAGGGCCGCTCTTCGGACTGGAAGCCGAACGGCGTCAACGTGCGGTTGTAAGCGCCGCTGCGGGCTATGCCGGCCCGGAACAGCCGCGTGTGCGCCAGCAGATTGGCCGTCATGAAAGCGCCATACGAATGGCCGCCGATGGCGATGCGATGGCGTTCGGCCACGCCGCGGCGCACTACTTCTTCCACTGCCGCCTCGGCATCGGCCACCAGTTGCGGCAGATAGCTGTCGTTGGGTTCCTCCTCGCCGCTACCCACGATGGGGAAGGACGGGTTATCCAGTACCGCATAGCCCATGGCCAGAAACGCGGCCGGCCCCCAGTAGCTGACGGCATTGAAGCGGTAAGGCGAACCGGTGGTCTGGCTGGCTGCGCCGGTGGATTTGAATTCCTGCGGATAGGCCCACATCAGCAGCGGCAGCGGACCGTCACGCTGTGCGTCATAGTCCGGCGGCAGCATCAGCGTGGCCGTCAGTTCTACTCCATCGGCACGCTGGTAGCGGATCTGCTCTTTTTGCACTGCGCGTAGCTGCGGGGTCGGATGGGGATAGTGCGTCAGTGCCAGCAGCTGCTGGCCATCCGGCTTGCGCAGGTCGCGCAGATAGTAATTGGGCCGCTCGGTCGGGGTTTCGCGCGAAGTGAGAATCAGCGTGCCATCCTGATTCAGCACGGCCGCCACGTTCTCGAAGTAGGGCGCGGCGCTCTGGAACAGCCGCTCCTTGTGCAGCGTATCGAGATACAGCCGGTCGAGGAAAGGCCGGTCGCCTTCCGGCGTGGCACCGGCACCATCGAGCAGGATGCTGTTGTCCTCCCCTATCAGCAGGCGCGCAAAACCCTGGGCATCGGCGCGCAGCACGGGCGCACCGGGGCTGTTGTAGCGGTCTTCATACGAACCGGCATACACCAGCTGCGCTGCCACGGCCGGATGATCGGGCTGCAGGCGCCACTGGCGGAAATCACGCGTCTTGTGCCAGCGCTCATTGACCAGCGCCACATCGCCACGGCCCCATGCCACTCCGGCATAGCGCATCTGCAAGCGCGCCAGCACCTGTGGCGCCGCCGTGAACGGCGCCGCATGCTGATACACCAAATCACGCACACCATCAGCCACGGCGCGGGCCGGATCGCCGCCATCCTGCGCTTCCACCCAGACCAGCGTGGCTGCCGCATCGGCACGCCAGCCCACATTGCGCACACCGGCCGAAACAGCGTCATTCCCCGGCGGCAGGCCTTCTTCCAGCGGCAGATCGGCCACCGTATGCAGCACGGCGCCAGCCAGATTGAGCACTTCGATGCGCTCGCCGAAATTCGACGCCGGTACCAGATAGGAATACGGCCGCGTCACGCACTGGCTCAGTATGTGCTGGCCATCGGGCGAAATCGCCGTGCGCGCATAGGCGGCCGGCGCGGCGATGGGCTGGGCTTTGCCATGCAGATCCAGCCGCACTAGCTGCACGGTGATGTAGTGCTCAAACAGCTGTGCATCGTGCTCGTTCTTCAGCAAGTCCTGATAGGTACGCAGCTGGCGCACACCGGCAGCAGCATCGCTATCCTGCATGACGGGGCCGCGCGGTATGCCATCCGACACGGGCGCCTTGCCACTGCCGGCAGGTCGCCAGTGCACCAGCAGGCCGCTGCTATCGGGCAGCCAGCTGAAACCGCGCGTCAGCACGGCCGATAGCGGCTGGGCCGACAGGCGCGCCGCCTTGTTGGCCGCAATATCGAGCAGCCACAGTTCCACTGCGCCCTTGTCGCCCTTGAAGGCCACATGGGAAAACGCCAGATAGCGCTGGTCCGGCGACCAGCTCATGTCGGCCAGACGCAGATTGCGCGGCAGGCCGCGTATGCGGCGCGGCTTCTGCGTTGCCACTTCCAGCAGCGACAGATCGGTGCCGAACGAAAAGCGCGACTGCGCGTAGATGCGGGGATTGATGCGCAGACCGGCCAGCTTGAGCTCCGGCTGCGCCACTTCGGCTATGCCGGGCAAGGCCGGGGTCTGCACCACGGCCAGCAGGTCACGCTGCGGGCTCAGACTCATGGAGGGCGCACGCGGTGCATCGACGATCTGCTGCAGCGCCAGCGGCGGCAGGCCATAGCCGTCGGCAGCAGCTGCCATATGCGGTGCGGGGGCCAGCAGGTCTGCCGTCAGCGGCAGCTTGGGTAAAGCTTGATTCATGGTGTTCCTTATCGCCAAGATAATATGGCGGGGCGGCGCGGCTGCAACGGCAGAGCTTAAAGCCCAGTTTGCTGACGGCGGAATTGATTGTCAAGGCAGTAAGCGGCCGGACTGGCGTACAATCGCGCTTCTCGACTGACTCAAGACGCTGTTGCAATGAATATCGAAATGACCACCCTCACCCTGCTGCTGCTCGTGCCTCTGGCCGTGTGGCGCATCTATTCCCGTCTGAAGACGCTGCTGGGGCGCACCCGCTCGGAACTGTGGCGCCACTACAGCACGGCCGTGATCAGTGCCGGCAGTCTGGGCGTGATCGCCGCCACCCTGCTGGGCAAATGGGAAGCGCTGGGCGCCCTGCTGGCCGGTGCTGCCATCGGTGCGCTGCTGGGGCGCCGCAACGTGCAGAGCACGCGGCTGGAAAATACCAAGGAAGGCTTCTTCTACACGCCCAACCGGCGCCTTAGCCTGCTGGTGCTGATGCTGTTCATCAGCCGCCTGATTTACCGCCTGTTCGAAGCCTATCTGCACATGCACAACCAGCTGCCGCTCGATCCGGACTTCCTCGGCCAGCCTGTTACTGCCGTGCTGTTTGGCCTGCTGGGCGGCTTCTATCTGTATTTCTCGGCCCAGCTGATCCGCTGGCGCCGCAGCACCAAGCCGGTGCCCCGCCCTATCGACATCTTCGACATCAAGTAAGCCCGCTGGCCTAGAGGCCCAAAACACAACGCCCGGATGCATCACTGCTCCGGGCGTTTGTTTTGGGCGAGACCCTGCTATCAGGCGGCCTGAGTTGCCTCGGCGGTCCGGCGCTGCAGCACGAAGATAGGCTGGGCCCATTCCGTATCCTTCTTCTTTTTGCTGGTGATCAGCGTCAGTTCGGAAGGATCGTACACGTCGGTGTTGTGGGTCAGCGGCGTCGTCATCAGATACTGGGCGTCGGTGTTCTTGAGGAACTCGCCCACTAGCTGGATGTTGCGGATATCCAGGTGGGCAAACGGTTCGTCAATGAACACGAAGCCGCCCGAACCATCTTCCGATTTCAGCAGACCAATCAGCAGCACCAGCGATTTCATCACCTGCTGGCCGCCCGACGCTTCGCCGTCGTTCATGCCGATGATGCCCTTGCCGTCGAACTTGAAGCGCACATGCAGGCCAGCCTGCGCCAGCAGCATATCGTCGTTTTCCAGACGTACCGGATCGGCATGCACTTCGATGCCGGCCAGCTCGCCCAGTTCCTTGATGTTCTTGGCGTAGGTCTTGATGGTGTAGCGCAGCCGCTCCATGTAGGCGCCACGGGCATTGCCGGTGGCTTCGATGGCGCGGTTGTTCTGGTAGCGGCGCTCTTCCGTCTCGGCCTGACGGCCATGCAGCTGGTCGTTGAGGCGCTGGTACTGGTCGATCACGGTAGCATCGAGTTCCCAGTCGCTGCGCGCCAGACTGGTTTCCAGACTGTGGATACGCAGGTGAACCTGATGGGTGTTCTGATGCTCGTCGGCCAGCGCCAGACGACGGGCCGAACGCTTCCAGCCTTTCGGCAGGTGGCGCCAGCTCTTGCGCAGTGCCAGCAGCGCACGCGCATGCTCGCTACGCTGTTCCAGCTGGCGGCGGTTATTCAGACGCATGCCGGCTTCCGCTTCCGACAGCGCGAAGCGGGCGTTCTGCCACGTAGTATCGGCGCGGGTACGCGTCACCACGGCATTCTTGATCAGCGTCTGCAGCTCGCCCAGACGTGCCCCCACTTCCGTGCGCTCGGCACGCAGCGGCACGGCGTTGCGCGCCGCTTCGTCGAATTCTTCCTGCCGTGCGGCCAGCTCCTTGGCCGCATCGACACCGGCCAGACGGGTCTTGAGCGCGCTGATTTCGGAGGCCAGCTTGGAGACCACCAGCGTCAGCGCATCTTCCTGCGCTTCCAGTGCTGGCAGGCCTTTCTGGATCGCTTCCATACGCTGGGTGCGGCCAGCGGAACCGAAGCGGTAACGCGAAGCTTCCACGAACAGCGAACGGCCACCGCGACGCTCGCGGTGGTAGGCGTCCGGCGTAATCCATTCTTCATGGCTGCCCAGCTTGGCGCCGGCATCGACCGAATCAACCCGGGTAATACGGGTCAGCTGTTCTACCAGCCATGCCGGCACTTTGGCTGAGAACTTCACCACCGACATCAGGCTGTCATCCTTGACGCTAGGCGCGTGCACCAGATCGGGCACGATGAAGTGGCGATAGCGCTCCTTCTCCGCCAGACGGTAGGCTGCCGACGCATCGGAAGCTTTATCCAGCAGCACCACGGACGCATAACCGCCCAGCACACCTTCGATGGCACCCTGCCAGCGTGCATCCGTCACCTCGACGATGTCGGACAGCATGGCGTGGCCTATGCCTGCATCGTTGAGGGCGCGGCGCATGGCGCGCTGCACTTCCGGCTCCGGCATGGCAGTCTTGCCCTGCAACGCAGAAATGGTGGCCTGTTCGCCGGCGATCTTGCTGGCGATAGCATCGCGTGCCATACGCTGGCGCGCCAGTTCGATTTCTTTTTCCTGTAACTGCTGCGCCACTTCGGCCAGATCGGCACCGGCATCGGCGGCCAGCTTCTGCAAGCGGGCCTTCTGTTCCAGCAGCGAATCGAGCGGCTTGAGTTTGCCGTTAATCAGGGTCAAGCGGCTTTGCAGCGCGGTCGATTCCTGTTCCAGCACGGTTTCCGTCTGCTGTGCGTCACTCAGCGCCTTGGCCTGTGCGGCCAGCGCATTGCGCTTGTCCGACAGCTGCTGGTCCGCCTGCAGCAGCGGCTTGCGCGCATCGCGCAACTGGCGGCTGATGGTGCCGTGCTTCTCGCGCGCTTCGTGGTACTCCAGCGTCGGCAGCACTTCTTCCTGCAGATTGCGGCGTTCCTTGTTGAGCGACTCCCACTGGTGGTAATTGGCCACGCGCAGGCGCAACCCTTCCAGATTGGTCTTGGACGATTCCAGCTCGGCCTCGAAGCGTTTCAGTTCCGTTTCCGTATCGCGCTGGTGGCGCTTGGCTTCGTCGTAGGCGTCCAGCACTTCCTTGTCGCCGAATACCTGGAACACCAGATCGAGCAGCTGGCGCGGGGCGTATTCGCACAGCTTGTCCGTTTCGCCCTGCTCGAGCGCCAGCACTTTGGCCATGGCGGGCGACAGGCCGGCACTGGCCAGACGCTTGCGGTAGTTCTCCACACCGAGCCAGTCGTTGCCGACTTCGCCGATGTCTTCGATCTGCACATTCCCCGGACGCATCAGGTACTGACGCTTCCAGTCGCCACCGTTTTTCTGGATCTGGCAGAACAGCGTCACTTCATCATCGCTGAAGAAACCGGAGCTACGGAACGGACGGTTGGACAGCTGCCTGCCCACGGCGCGGTTATCCACCACGGCGCGCAGCCATGCCGTCTGCTGGCCGCTATGGCGGGCATAGTGCTTGTAGGTACGGCCCATCGAGCAATCGAGCCCGAACAGGGTGCGCAGCGCATCGAGCAGCGTGGTTTTGCCGGAACCGTTCTGGCCCGCGATGGTGATGATCTTCGCGTCCAGCGGAATATTCTTGATACGTTGCCAGTAATCCCAGTGGACCAGCTCTAACGATTTAATGTGAAACATGGCTTAGCTCTCGTCGGGAAGTTCGGTATCGGCAGCGCTATCGCTGTCGGCAGCTTCGGGGGCATGTTCAACATGCGGCTCGACATACGGCTCGGCTTCCGGCTCCGGCGTTGCGGCCTGACGCGGCACAGGGATCATCTGCGCGGGCGAACGCTTGAACACATCGGCCAGCGCGCCATTGATGATGCGCTCTTTCAGCAGGTCGGTGTCCATCATCAGGTCCAGCAGCGGACCTTCCACGATCACGTCGCCGCGTCGCTCGATGAAGCCCAGCTTGGCCAGTATGCCCAGATTCATATCGAGACGGGTTTTCTTGCCCAGCTTGTCGCCGAAGTCGGCCAGCAGCGCCTTGTAGGCGATGCCGATGGAAGTATCCTCTGCCCGTGGCAGCGGCTTCTCCACCCCGAACATATCGTTCTGGTCGTCGTCCGCATGGGTATGGCTTTCCTGCCGTTCGCGCTTGGGCAAGATGATCTGCGCCCACAGCACTACCAGCAGGGCCACGCCGTCGCGCGACAGGCCGAAATTATTGTTCTGCCAGATATCGCGCGCACCGAAAATCTTCGGTTCGATAGCACGGTGCAGCGCCAGCGTCACATGATCGGCGTACACGTTATCCAGCAGTTTCAGGCCCGTGGCCAGCAGACGCGCATCGACTTCGGCGCGGAACTGTTCATCCGACAGCACGCGTTTGACCAGTTTGTCATCGCGGCGCAGGCTCTGGTGCGTGAGCAGGCGGGCGATCAGAATTTGGGAATCGTCATTCATCGGACTTGTCGCCTTCCGGATTCAGAATAAGTGAGAGGGAGGCCATGGACATTGCTGCCACATGCAAATCGGGCAACTCGACCATTTCATCGGTCGGTGCAAATTTCACTGGCAAGCGAGCCAGTTCGGCAGTAGCGCCCTGCAGGCGTGCTTCGTCGGCATCACCCAGCAGTGGCAGCAGCGAAGCGCGGTAGGAGGCCACGGCAAAGGTAGCCGGCAGCAGGGTTTCGTGTACCGGCATCGCTTGCGGCGCGGCTTCCGACGCATCGACTGCCGGCGGCAGATTCTGCGTGGCCTGTTTGCCGAAGGCGGCGAAATCGGACAGGCGCTCCAGCCAGTCATCGAGTTCGCGCTGCATCTGCGGCGCATCGCTAATCGTGGTCGGGGCATCGGTACCGGCCGGCAGGCCGCCGCTGACAGCGCTGGTGACGCGGTCGGCCAGCAGTTCGGTTTCCGCCACGTCGATCATTTCGGCCGGCGTAATAAACAGCGGCACCACCGGCTGATCGATCGCATCGATCGCCAGCGAGGCCAGATCTTCGTGCAGCAGCAGCCAGCGCTTGATGTCCGTAGTGGACAGGCCGGACTGGCCCAGATGCACGCGCTGGCGTTCGATCTGGTTCAGCGCACGCGAGAACATACCCTGCATATTCAGCAGCGCCGACTGGGCGCGGCCGATGGCCTGCGCCGCACGGTGGGTGGCGGCATCGGCGTTTTCATCGGAGGTAATGGCGCGCAGGATTTCCGAGCCCTTTTCCACCCAGTCGCACGCCATATGCCATTTGGCCTGCGAAGCGCGCAGGCGGAATTCCGAGCCGGAGGCAATCGCGTCGGAGAATTCTTCCGTCAGATCGACCAGACGACCGAGCAGATGCTGCAGCTGTTCGACTGTCACGCCGCCCATCACCTGCGCACCAGCCACCTGCGACAGCAAGAAACCCATATCGGCTTCGTCTTCGTCGTTACCCAGCGCTAGCAGACCGTCGATGGCCGACAGCACATTGCGCGCCATAGGCGTAACGCGGTACACGGCCTGCTGCGCATCCCACGCCAGCAACTGGTTGCTACGCAGGCGCATCAGCACCGTTTCTAGACTTTCCGGCAGCAGATAGGCCAGCCGGGTATTGATGTCGGCACGCGAGAAGGTAGACGAGCTGGTATCCGAGGCCAGCTCGCGCAGCACCAGCAGTCGTACCAGCACGCCATCAAACCCGCCGTGGAACAGGGCCGTGAACACCTGCAGCAACGGCTGCGCGCGTTTCAGGTGGTAGACCTGTTCGATCTCGTCCACCGACACATTCGGTTTGAAGTGGGCTTGCAGGCCATCCTGCTGCTGATCCAGCGCCCCGTCAGGCGTGGTCTCGCTTGTTATAGGTTCTATCATTGTTTATCAATTGGTACGCAACTCACACCGGAACAGCGCCGCAGGCGAAAACTCCATGGGCAGACCCGTCCCGATTGCGGGGGCGTCAGTATAGCAGGAGCTTACTTGTGCACGACCTTTTCCAGTGTCTGGTCGACGAAGTCGCCATCGTCGTCATTGAAGCGTACCCGCACCGGATACCAGTCCATAGACGGCGCCAGCCACAGGTCTACCTGCTGGCCCTGCGCGTCGGGCGGCGGTGCCTTCACCAGATGGACGGCATTCACCTCGCCCGTGCCGATCTGGACTGCCTCATTTTTCATCACCTTGAAGCGCCACACCTCGGCATCGCGCCGGCCGGCGACGAAAAATGCCCATTCGCTGCCCGCCTTGAACTTGTCCGGGGTGGCGCGCGCCTGCGCCGCCAGCTGCCACTGGATACTGGTGCGATCCTGCTCGCCGCCCTTGATCGGGTAGCTGTCGTCGCTTTCGCTGAATGTGATGGTTTTGACATCGCGCTTGAAGCTGGTGTGGCTAGGGTCTTTGCGGAAGCGCTTTTCATAGAACTGCACCGGTGCCAGTCCGTAGTCGTCGACACTGCCCTCGCTGCGGTTCTCCAGTATCTTGCCCAGCAGGCTGACGCGACTTTCCGTGGCGACGAAATAGCTGCCATCGGCCGCACGCCACTGCACGGAGGCAGTCCCGTTCAGGGAAATGCCGCGCTGCTTGGCCTTGATGCTGTAGCTCAGGTCTGCCGACGGCGGCAGGTTGAACGGCCGCTTGACGCTGGGATGCTCGCCCTCGGCCGCGCGGGCCAGCGGCGCAGCGGCCAGCAGCGCGGTGGCGCACAGCATGAGCAGACGACGGTGGAACGATGGGTGCATATTATTTTCCGGTTACGTTAGTCGTGATGCGGGAAACCGTCTGAGTGGTCAGAGCCCCACTCGCTTCGGTGTTGCGCAGCTGGACCGGCAGCCAGTTCAGCGAGGGCGCCAGCCAGATATCCAGTCTGGAAGTATAGCTGCCGGGACGCGGGGGACGGGTCAGATGCCAGGTCTTGATCTTGCCCAGCCCCGTCTCCAGCTCTTCCTCGCCCACCAGCCGGAAGCGGAAGATATTCGCCGTGCGGTCCTCGCCCACCTGCATATCGATATCGGTGGCGAACTGGTTGGCATCCGCGCGGCCTATGCCGCCCAGCTGGAAGGGCACGGTGGTCATGTCCTGCGCCCCCACCAGCAGGGGGAAGCTGCGTTCGGAAGCGGAAAATGTAATGGTGGCCGCATCGCGGTTGAAATGGGTAGCCGTTTCTGCACGCCGCGCGCGTTTCTGCGTGCTGGTGGCAGGTGCGATGCCGTAATCGTCGATGCTGCCAGCGCTGCGCATCACCAGCAGGTTCAAGCGCGTCACCAGCAGGTTCAGGCCCGCTTCGACCGAGGCCTGATACTGGCTGCCATCGGTATGCCAGCGCATATTGGCCGAACCGTTCCAGCGCGTGCCATCGGCATCCACCCTTGCCACATCCATATCAAAATCGGCCGAAGGCGGTAAATTGACTTTGTAGCGCCGCATCGACAGCAGCTCCGGCACTTGTGCAGTCAGCGGGGTGGCACCATCGGCCTGCGCCGGCATAGGCGCGGGCATCCCCGTCTGCGCTGCGCTGGCGCCGGCCTGCTCCGCCTCCACCGGCGTGGCCAGGCTGGCCGCATCGGCCAGCACGCCTTGCACGGCGGCGGAAGTCGCGTCGGCGGGGGCAGGCGCCAGCGGTGCGATAGCGGGGTTTGGGCTGGTCTGACTGATTGAAGGCGGTGGCCGCACGGGCAGCTGGCGGGCCGGCAAAGCCTGCGGCTGCGCCGGTTCCGGCGTATCGACATGCTTGGGCAGGCTCAGTTGCAATTGCGCCGTCATCAGCGAAGGCGGCAGCGGCGACGGGCGTGGCGCTACGCCAGCAAGATGGTTGCCGGCCCAGTCTATCGCCACACCATGCAGCACCAGCGTGGCCACGCAGAACAGCAGCAGGCGGCGACGTTGACGTAGGAAGGTGACAAAGCTCATGGCGCTAGTTTAACTGGTTCGGCGCGCCTGCGCGCCCCTGTAGAAATGTTGTCAAAACCTTTTGAAGGCCCAGCCGTAATCTGCTACGCTAAACGCTGAACCCACTGGAGAATTCGATGACCCATCCGCAAATGCCGAACATCCCCGGCGCCAATGTCATGCACGATACGCTCGATTTCGTTAAAAACCTGTGGGGCAGCATGAGCGTGCCCGGCCTCACGGCACCCACGCTGTCCGTGGAAGAACTGGACAAGAAAATCAGTGACCTGAAAGCCGTGGAAGCATGGCTCAGCGTGAACATGAATATGCTGCGCGGGAGCATACAGGCGCTGGAAGTCCAGCGCGGCACCATCGCTACGCTGAAATCCGTCGGCGCCAGTCTGGCTTCGGCGGCCCAGCAGCCGGCCAGCAGCGACAAGTCCATCTTCGATGCCAACCCTTATGTGTCGGCCTTCTTCCACCATGCGCGCAATGCCGACAAGGACAAGCCAGCCGCGCAGGAACCGGCCAAAGCTGCGGAAGCGGCCAAGGCGGCGCCCGAGGCCAGCACTGCGGCCGGCGCTAGCACCAGCAAGCCTGCAGCGGGCGCCGATGCTGGCGCCGCACCGATGGCCAATCCGGCCGCGTGGTGGAATATGCTGCAGGAGCAGTTCAAACAGGCCGTGGCCAGCACCGTGCCAGCTGCCGCCACCAAACCGGCTGCCAAAGCTGCAGCACCGGCCAAAGCCAAAACCAAACCTGCCGCCAGCGGCGCCGCGAAGAAACCGGCCACCAGACGCGCAGCCGCCAAGCCGAAAGCGGCCAGCAGTAAAGTTTAAAGGGAGAGTCTGGCCTGATGCAGATTCAGGCCAGCCGCTGTATGCGGATCGCGTCGATCAGGCCATCGGCCTGACGCTGCACTTTTTCGATATCGATCAGGCCTTCCTGTTCCAGTGCCTGCGCGCCGGCGTGGGCAGTCTGGAAAGTCTCCAGCGTATCGCCCTTGGCAGCGACGGGGCGTATCCACGCCACGCTGCCCACTTTCATTTTCGAATAAACTTCCTTAGCGATATCGCGCATAGTTAATGCCCTTTATATGCCCTCAATATTGACAGCAGATTAAGCCGCAGACGGGGTGCACCGCATTTCAGTGTAATCATTTGACCTGCTGCGGACAAGCGCACCAGCACCGCTGTTGCGCGCTATCGTCACTCCGGCAGGGGGCCGTTCTCCGCCTCGAATTCACTGGCCGCTGCCGCAGCCACCACGCCCTGCATGGGCGCCAGCTGGGTCAGTTGCTCCATGAGCTGGGCGAAGCGCTGCTGCCCCGGCGCCAGCGCATCGACATGCATCAGCACCGTCACCGCCTCATCGGCCAGTGCCGCATCGTGACCATTCTGCTGCATATACGAGATCAGAATCTGCGCTGCATTGAACAGTATGCGCAAATTGTTGGGCAGGGCTTTGCGCGCCACCCGCATCCATTCCACCGCTTCGTCCAGCTTGCCCGTCTTCCACAGCAGTACGCCGGTATTCATCATATCGGTGGCTTCCTTGCGCGCCGCCTTGATATACTCGGCGCCCTCTTCGCCCATGCGTGCCTTGTCGAAGATGGCCTGCACCTGATCGAGCAGGGGCAGGTTGTCGTGGTTGTTGCGCGCGACAAAACACAGCAGCGAAGTGCCGGCCTCCTTCACGCCCACGGCAAACAGCAGGGTGGCCAGTTCCATGCAGATGTCCGTGCCGGGGCGCTGCCTGGTCTCATCGGCCAGCATGGTCTCCAGCTCTTCGCCCGATTTGCGGGCACGCCGGTAGTCGCCACTCTCGTGGTACACCAGCCCTTCGGTGATCTTGGCGCGCAGGATCACCTGATCACCGCCGAACTGGTGGATGGCGGCATTGAGCAGGCGCTGGGCTTCCTTGATATCGTTCTTCTGGCCGCACACGCGGGCCAGCCCGAAGAAGGCTTCCGGCGTTTTGCGCACCGAGTATTCGCCGATGTCTATGCATTTGCGGAAGGCTTTTTCAGCTACCGGAATATTCCCCAGCTTGAGCGCACTATGACCGTAGGTGACCTGGCGCAGCACGGAGTTGGGCGACATCTTGGTGGCCTTTTCCAGCACGCCGAAGGCTTCTTCGATATTCCCCTGCAGCAGATGGGAGGACGCCAGCTGGTCATAGGCATCGATGTAGAAGCGGTTGGCCGTGATCACCGACTGGAACATCGCCTGCGAAGCCGCTACCTCGCCATTGTTCATCATGATCTTGGCCAGCCCGCAGCGCGCCCAGTTGTAGTCGCGTTCTTCCAGCACTTTTTCGTAGACGCGGCGGGCCTTCTCCGGCTCGCCGCTCTTCAGCAGCAGCGTGGCCTTCATGCGCAGCAGTTCGATTTCGTGCAGCGGGTTGCTGGCGATCTGCTCGTCGCACAGCTTGGCCGCGCGCAGGAAATCCTTGTCCGCATAGGCGTGATCGATTTCCTTGAAAATCTGCTTCTTGTTCCATACCCGGTTCAATCGGGTCAGCAGCACGCCTTCCGTAATCGGCTTGATGATGTAGGCATCGGGCTGGTGCTCGGCCGCCCCCATCACCGATTCCACGCTTTTTTCGGCCGACACCATCAGCCACACGCTGCTCGGCATCAGCAGATTGCGCAGACGGGCTTCTTCCAGCACCTGCTGGCCATTCTTGCCATCGCCGAGGTTGTAATCGCACAGCACCACGTCGTAGCGGTGCTTGCCCAGCAGGACCATGGCTTCGCCGCCGCTGGCTGCCTGGTCGATGTGTTTGGCGCCGAGGTTGCGCAGCGACTCGCGCAGCAGCTGGCGGATACCGACGAAATCATCCACCAGCAGATAGCGCTTCTCTGCCCAGTCTACGTCATTGGTGGCAACCAGCTGATGGGGCGTCATGGCAGTCGCAGTACGAAGCAGCCGCCGCCCAGTGTGCCGCCATTTTCCAGCGCGATGCTGCCGTGGCGCTGCCGATGCCTGTGCATCTTCGCCACCTCGCTGGAAAAGTACAGCCCCAGACCACTGCTGTTATTGAGGAAATTGACGGCGCTGCGCTGATTGTTCATGGCGCTGGCACCCGCCTCCAGCATCACGGCAGGGAAGCCCGTGCCGTTATCTTCCACCCGGATTTCGAGGTAGTCGCCATCGATGCGTATGGCCAGCCGCAGCCGGTCGCGCGTATAGCGTATGGCGTTGTTAATGGCGTGTACCAGCACACCGATGATCAGGTCTTCATCCAGCGTCCACAGGGCGTGCTCGGGATAATCGAGTTCCAGCGTGATGCCGCGCGACTGCAGCAGGATGCGCGCCTGGCTGGCCACCTGCTGCACCAGTTCCGCCATGCTGTTGGCCACCGGCTCGAAAGGATAACCGGGCTTGCCCACGTCCTTGTACAGGGCCAGCAGCTGCATCAGGTTGTCGTTGAGGCGCTTGGTCTGGTACAGCATCTGCCCTAGCTGGGCGTAATCGGGATGGGATTGCTCGCGCGTGCTGCCAGCATCGGCCATGGCGCCCGCCAGCAGGTTCTCCAGCGTGCCACTCAGGACGCTGATGGAGTTTTTCATATCGTGCGCAGTGGAAGCCAGAAACATATACAGTTCCGGCGAACCCTGATACTGCGGCGCTTCGTGTTCATCCATCGTCAGTGCCTCCATGGACGGCGCGGTACAAGGAAAAGAGCGCTGGCTGCAGCCAGCGTTCTGATTATAGCTGCTAGCGTATGCCGCCACCAGCACGGCATATGCGCTGGCGCAACGCTGCTTGCGGCAGGAATCCGGCGCCTACTCGTCTTCCGCCGGCACGGCGCGGCGCCGCTGCTTGAGCAGGAAGCGCCCCGGCACCAGCGCATCGACCAGCGTGGCCTCCAGCGGCATGGGGCGCTGTTCCAGCTGCGACACCAGCAGCTCCGCCATCAGCGTGGACCAGATGATGCCGCGCGAAGCATAGCCGAGCAGGCTATACAAGCCCGCATGCACAGGCATGTCGCGCAGCCTTTCGAGCCGCCCGCCGCTACTGTAATCGGGCAGCGGCCCCACCAGCGGCAGCCGGTCCGGCGCCGCGCAGCGGAAGCCTACCCGTCCTGCCAGCGGTGCAGTGGCCGCCAGCGCTGCTACTGCCTCACCCGGAATAATTTCGGCCAGACGGGCCAGATTCTCCTGCTGGCAGCTGGCGCGCAGCGCCCTGTCATCATCGCTGCTATAGGTCGCACCGGCGCAGATCACGCCCTGATTGGGCGGCGTAACGTAAGCTTCGCGGCAGACCGCCAGCGCCAGGCGCGGCCCCAGTTCCTGTGGCAGATGGGTGACCTGCCCGCGCAGACGGGCCAGCGGCAACTGCGCCGCCTGCGCAATATCCACCGCACCGGCTCCGTTGGCAAGGATGACCACAGGCGCTTCGGCCAGCATGGCACCACTGGCATCGAACACCTGCCAGTTTTCGCCATGGCGCTCAAGCCGCAGCGCTTCGTGGTGAAAGCGCTGCTGCAGACGGCTGCCGCAGGCGGCCAGCAAGGCCGCACACAGCGATGCAGGCCGCGCCCAGCCGCCCTGCCCGAACAGCCAGCCGCCATGCGGCGTAGGCCCGCCCAGCAGAGCGGAGGCAGCGGGCGCATCGAGCCAGCGCACGTATTGCTGCGGGTAGTTCCATGTTGCCACCACATCCTGCTGAACCTGCGCGTGGCCGGCATCGCGCGCCAGTTGCAGCACGCCGCAGCTGGCCCCTTCGAACACCTGGCCTACGCCGCCCAGGCGCTGCCACTCGCGCAGGCCAAACAGGAAGGCGGCGCGCGTCAGGCGGGTGGGAATATTGTCGTCCTTGGACAGCAGCGGCATGAAGATGCCGGCCACATTGCCCGACGCTTCCTGTCCCGGCGCGCCATGGCGTTCGATCAGCGTGACCTGCCAGCCCGCTGCGCACAGACGGTGGCTGGCCGAAGCCCCGGCTATACCGGCGCCGATCACGATGGCCTGCCGCACGGCAGGCAGGGGCGGCGCGGGCCGGCGCGGCTTGCGGCTCTGGTACAGCGCCCGATAGACTGCACCAGCCATGCCGCTCTGGCTGGACACCTTCTCGGCCGGCACCGGCTGCTCGACAAAGCCCTGCTTGCGCAGCGCCAGCTTCATGGCTTCATCGGGTGCCTCGGCCAGCAGCTCGGCTTCCGGTTGCGCCAGCCGTGCCAGTTGGCGCGTCAGCATGGGGGCCAGCCCGGCGCGCAGATAAATCTGGTCTACCCGCGCTTCGATCTCCGGCAGCACATCCTCGGCCGCGCCGACCAGCAGATCCAGCGTCACCCTACCGTCATCGAGCACGATGCGGTGAAAGCCCGGCAGATTCAAAGGCCACAGCGCGCGCAGCTGGGCGTCGCCGATACTCTCGGCCGGCGCCAGCTGCGGCGTCAGCGCCAGATAGAACAGCATGGCCTGCGGCGCCTGCCCGCGCCACGCGGCCATGAAGCGGCTGCCGTCTTCAAACGCTGTATCAAGGATGACCCGAGGGCTGGCCGTCGTCACGTTGCTCATCGCTGCTGGCGGCAGAAACAGGCCGGGTCATGGTCGTTCACCATGCCTATGCCCTGCATGTAGGCATACACGATGGTGGAGCCGACGAACTTGAAACCGAGCTTGGACAGGTCTTTGGAGATCCGGTCCGACAGCGCCGTCCTGGCGGGCCGGGGGCCAGCCTCCGGCGCCAACGGCTGGCCGCCGACATAGGCCCACAGCCAGGCATCGAGCGTGGTGCCGCTGGCGCGCAGGCGCAGATAGGCCTGCGCATTGGTGATGGCCGCCGCCACCTTCAGGCGGTTGCGCACGATGCCGGGATTGGCCAGCAGTTGCGCCACCTTGTCGGCATCGTAGGCGGCGATTTTTTCGGCATCCCACTGGTCGAAGGCCGCGCGGTAGCTGGCGCGCTTGTTCAATATGGTTTCCCAGCTCAGCCCCGCCTGCGCGCCTTCCAGATTCAGCATCTCGAACAGGCGCAGCTCGTCGTGGCAGGGTACGCCCCACTCCTCGTCGTGATAGGCCAGATACAGGGGATTGGCCGGATTGGCCCAGCGGCAGCGGGTAAGATTTTCAGTCATGGTGCAGTAGACAGCTTGAGTTGCGGCCCGCAGGCCGGCTAGATTTCCAGATCACTCGACAGGCCGGTGCGGCGCCGTTCGCCGCCCAGATTAGGCGGACCGGCCAGATTCGTCACCAGCCGCACTTCGCCCGCCGTTACTGCCTGTTCCAGTTGCTGCATCAGGCGCGGGAACACTCCGGCGCTCTGCGTGGCCGCGGTGCTATACAACGCCGCCCACGCATTGCGGCCGGAACGCTTGGCTATGTACAGGCCCTGATCGGCCAGCTCCACCACCTGCGACCAAGACAGCAAGCGTGGCTGCTCGGGCAAGAAGGGGAAGCAGGCAAAACCGATCGAACAGGTTTTCGCCAGCGTGGCACCATCGGGCAGGATGAATTCGCGCTCGGCCACGGCCCGGCGCATGCGTTCGGCCACCACATGGGCTTCCTCGCGGTGAGTGGCGCGCGCCAGCACCAGAAACTCTTCGCCGCCCCAGCGGATCACATAGTCGGACTCGCGGAATACTTCGCGCAGACGCTCGCGCATCTGCACCAGTATGGAATCGCCGGCCGCATGGCCATAGCGGTCGTTGACTTCCTTGAAGTGATCCAGATCGACCATGAAGAACACCAGATCCTTGGCTGCTGTCTGGTCGCAGATGGTCAGCTCGCGGTGCTGGCCGGCGTCGTGCGCGCGCAGGCTGAGCGCCACATCGGCATCCACATTCTGCAGGAAGAAGCGGCGGTTGCGCAGTCCCGTCAGCTGGTCGGTCAGGCTGACTTCTTCCAGTGCCTTGTAGGCCCTTTCCAGTTCCAGATTCTTTTCCAGCAGCTGTTCCTGAGTCGCGCTCAGTGCCTTCAGCGTGGCGGCCACCTGACGGTAGGCGCGCGCATTATCGAGCGCAATCGCACCATAGGCACACAGGGTGCGGAAAATCAGCCGTTCGCGTTCTCCGTAGGCGCCGGCCTGCAGCGACTGCACCGTCATCACCCCCAGCACGCGGTCGCCCACATGCAGCGGGGCGAACAGCAGGCTGAGCGTCGGCAAGGTGCCCGGTATCAGGTTAGGCGTCAGATCGGCCTCGCCCAGCTCCACCAGTATTTCGCGCCGCTCGCGCACGCAGCGGGCCGAATTGGCCAGCGGGTCGGACAGGGCCACGCGTACGGCCGGCAGCTGATTGCCGTCTTCCGTACCGAAGGCGCAGGTCAGCCATTCGCCATCGGGTTCGAGCAGGAAGATGGAGAAATGGGTAGCGTCGAGCAGGCCATGCACATGCCGGTCCAGCGCACGGAATACGGCAGCGGCGTCCAGATGGGCCGTGATCTCCTGACCGATGGCGCTCAGGTGGGTCAGCGTGGCACTGGTCTGCTGCAGCACTTCGGCGCGCTGGGCTTCTGCAGCAGCCAGCTGGCGGTGATGCTCGCCTTCCGTCTGCGCGCGCTCAGTCTGGTACTGCACCTGCATGGCGATGGCACGGTTGGTGGCCTGCTGGCTGTGGATCTGGTCACGCGCCGCGCCGGCCTGCAGCGAAATCGCATAAGCCCTTTCGTAATTGCCCGTTGCTGCGTACTCGCGCGCGATGGCATCGAGCAGCGCACCGGAAACCGTATAGCCATCGATGGTGCCGGCCACTTCCAGCGCCAGCAGCAGATAGTGCAGCACCGGACTGGCGGCCTGCATATTGGCCGGTGCCGGCAGCGCATGCTGGGCATGGATTTCGGCCAGCACATTCAGCGCCGCAATCTGGGCGGAAGCATCCACATGTTCGCGCGCCAGTTGCAGCGCCGCCTGCGCTGCGGCCAGCGCTTCATCGGCACGCCCCAGATGGGACAGCGCGTGCGCCTGACCGCGCCGCGCACTACTGCGGAAATCGGACTGGCGCAGCGCATCGCCGCGCGCCGCCAGCTGGGTAAAGCTGTCCAGTGCGGCCTGATGGTGGCCCAGATCCAGCGCCAGATCGCCCTGATATTCCAGCGCCACGGCAAACGCGCGCGAACCGGACAAGGCCTGCAGGGTGTGCAGCGCTTCGCGCAGCAGGGTCTGCGCGGCTTCGCGCTGCCCCAGCTGGCGCAAGGTTTCTGCGGTCTGCATCAGGCCCATGCCTATGCTCAGTGGCCAGCCGGTTGGCCGCGCCAGATCCAGCCCGCGCTGCATCCAGTCCAGCGCAGCCTCGTGTGCATTCAGACTGGTGAAGGCATTACCGATATTGGTTGCGATCACGATGGCACGGCGGATCTGGCCAGTGGCCAGCGCCGTCTCGAAGCTCAGCATCAGATGGCCGATGGCGCGCCCGTATTCGCTGCGCTGGAAGGCACAGGTTCCGAAAAAATCGCTGATCCAGCCCGCCGCGGTGGGCGCCACGCCCGTCAGGTCGGTGCTGAAACGCTGGCCCCAGCGCTGCTGCGCCGCCTGCCAGTCTATAAAAGTGTCGAAGATGCCCGAGGCGGCATCGATCACGTCGATCCGCACGGCGTCGCCCGCGCTACGGGCCGCCTCGGCAGCACGGGCCAGCGCCTGATCTGCCGCACGGCTGTCGCCGCGGTCGATGGCAATGCCAGCCTGCAGCCATTCGAGGTCGGCGCACGCCAGCGCCGCTTCACGCGGCAAGCCTGCGCTGGCCAGTTCCAGTTGCTGCTGCGCCTGTAGGCACAGCAGCTGGGCCGCATTCAGCCGTCCGTGCAAACCTTCCGCCTCGGCATCGATCAGCAGCACGCGGCTGCGCGTCAGTGCTGCCTGCGCTGCCGGCAGCAAAGGCAGGAACGGAGCCAGTTCGGCACACAGACGGCGCGCCTGCGGCGGATCGCGCTGGCGCAGATGCCAGGCCAGCAGTTCCAGCAATGGCCAGCGCTGGGCGCCTTGCGCATCGGCCAGCGCGGCCTGCCACTGCGCCAGTTCCTCGTCACGCACAAACAGATACACTCTATGCTTTCCTTTACTGTGGACTCCCCGGTCGGGAGCCATCGCCGCTGCGCGGGTTTGCGCGCTACACATTATTCCACAAATTCCCTGCAACTAACGACGCTGAAACATTTCTGATGAGCAAAAAAAAGCGGCGCTTCCCTTCCGGGTCGCGCCGCATCACTTCCCTACAAGTGTCTGTGTGTGGCTCAGGCCATTTTGCTAATTTCCATCAGGCGGTTGCGCATGCCTTCGGTGGCGGCCGGTCCCGGTGCAAACATATAGTCTTCATCATTGATGGCCAGACCGCTGTTGGCATCGACCAGCACCTGATCGGCCGGCTTGCCGGTTTCGCGGCTCACCACCAGCAGGCTGGCGCCCTCCGGTGCCAGATGGTCATTACCCCAGGCGATGAAGGCCAGCAGTACAGGTTTGAATGCGCGCCCCTTCTCGGTCAGGATGTATTCGAAGCGTGGTGGCCGGGTGCTGTACTGGCGGCGCTCCATCAACCCCCCTTCCACCAGCCCGGACAGGCGGCGCGTCAGCATATTCGGGGCAATCTTGAGACTTTTTTCAAATTCGTCGAAACGGGTCAGGCCATAAAACGCATCGCGCAGGATCAGGATGCTCCACCATTCCCCCACTTTGCCCAGACTGCGGGCTATCGGACAGGCCATGCTGCCAAAATCAGTGTGTTTCATGCTTTACTCCTTGGTCTGCTAGTTCGTTATCGCTGATGCAATATGGCTGGCTGGTCATTGTTGCCAGGCGAATTCATTATTAACGATCCGGAAAATGCCTGCTTTTGCCGTAAGCGAGAGCAGTTTTGCTAGCGGAGAAAAGTATGAAAAATAGTGTGGATGAGGGGGTATTTACAACAACCTTGCAAGCTAGTGGTAGCATACGGTGCATATCGTGCAAATGAAAACAGAAACTATTCAACATTTTCTCCCGTAAGCGCTACTATGCAACTTGTAGTGACAAAGCTTGCATAACCATTACCCAGCAAAGGCCATGCCAACCGCCCGCCCTACCCCATCGAGCAAGATACTGGTCGTGGACGACTCAGCGTTCGAACAGCGCATGCTGGTCGACCTGCTGAGCGAACTGCCGTATTCTGTTTCTGTGGCCTTCAATGGCATGCAGGGTTATCAGCTGGCACTGGCCCAGCAGCCGGACCTGATCCTGCTCGATGTGCGCATGCCGGGCATGGATGGCTATGCCGCCTGCCGGCTGCTGAAAGCCAATCCGGCCACGCAGGACATCCCCATCATTTTCCTGAGCGGCAATGACAACTCGGAAGAGCGCATTCTCGGCCTGTCGCTGGGCGGGGTGGATTTCGTCGGCAAGCCGTTCTCGCCGGGCGAACTGGCAGCACGCATACAGGTACACCTGAATCTGGCCATGCGCGCCCGCCAGCAGCTGGTGCCCCGTGCCGACAGCACCCTAGCCGATACCATCGTGGCCGTGACGGATCCGGAAGTGGTGATCGTCAACGCCACCAAGCGGCTGATCTCGAATAATCTGGCGGCGCCGCCCAGCCTGACGGAAATCGCCAGCAAAGTGGGCACCTACCGCGAAAAGCTGTCGCAGCTCTTCCGCGCCCATACCGGCATGACGGTGTTCGCCTACATCCGCGCGGCCCGCATCGAATGCGGCATGAATCTGCTGCGCGAAACCGATATCGAAGTGCAGGATATCGCCCTGATGGTGGGCTTTAACAATGCCGGCAACTTTGCCACCGCCTTCCGCGAAAGCACCGGCCTCACCCCTAGCGCCTACCGCCAGCAACCAGGCAGTGCGCCCGCTGCGGCAGTAGCGCTGCCGGCCGAAACCGGCAGCCACAAATAGGCCCGGGCCGGCGGCCCGCTCCCTCCCCTTAGCGCAGACGGAACTTGCTGACCACTTCGGCCAGATTGGCGGCCTGCTCCTGCATGGAACCGGCCGCTGCTGCAGCCTGTTCGACCAGCGCCGCATTCTGCTGGGTCACTTCATCCATCTGGGTGATGGCCCGGTTGACTTCGGCAATGCCCGTGCTCTGCTCGCTGCTGGCAGCGGAAATCTCGGCCACTACATCGCTTACGCGGCGCACGCTGGACACCACTTCCGCCATGGTGGCGCCGGCCTTCTGCACCAGCGCCGTACCGCTTTCCACCTGCACCACGGAATCGTCGATCAGTTCCTTGATCTCTTTGGCCGCCGCCGCGCTGCGCTGGGCCAGATTGCGCACCTCGGTAGCGACCACGGCGAAGCCACGGCCTTGCTCGCCGGCACGGGCCGCTTCTACTGCCGCGTTCAGGGCCAGAATATTGGTCTGGAAGGCAATGCCGTCGATCACGCTGATGATGTCGACGATTTTGCGCGAGGAAGCACTGATGGAATCCATGGTGGCGATCACTTCATCGACCACTTTGCCGCCATCGGTGGCGATGCCGGAAGCGGACTGGGCCAGCTGGTTGGCCTGACGGGCATTGTCGGCATTCTGCTGCACGGTCGAGGTCAGTTCTTCCATGGCCGAGGCAGTTTCTTCCAGCGAGCTGGCCTGTCCTTCCGTGCGGCGCGACAGGTCCAGATTGCCGCTGGCGATTTCGGCCGAGGCCGTAGCGATCGCATCCGTGCCATGGCGCACTTCGCCCACCACTTTCAGCAGGCTGTCGTTCATGGCGCGCAGCGAGTCCATCAGCTGCCCTGTTTCATCGCGCGTGCTGGCCACAATCACGTTGCTGAGGTCGCCCTCGGCCACGCGGCCGGCAATGCCCACCGCTTCTTCCAGCGGTGTGGCAACAATGCGCGCCACATACACGGCCAGACCCATGCTGATCACCACCAGTACCACCAGCACGGCAATAATGGTGTTGCGCGAGCTGCTATAGGTCGCATCGGCCGCCTTGTCGGATGCCGAGCTGCCTTCATCATTGATTTTCACCAGCGCATCGAGCTGCTCGAATGCTGTGCGGAACAGCTTGTTCGAATCGCCGCGCAGCAGCGCAGCCGCTTCCTCATTCTTGTCCTCGCGCGACAAGGCCACCAGCTTGCGACTGGCGGCCATGTAGTCGTCCAGCGTCTTGCGGAATTCGCCATACACGCGCCTTTCTTCGGCTTCCGAAATCAGCGCCTCATAGGCGCTCTGCTGCTTGCGCAGAGTCTCCAGCCGGGTGGCCATGGATTTCTCCACATTGGCGAACTCGGCCGGATCATGCATGACGATGTGGGTGGTTTCGGATATCCGGTAGCGCGCCAGCGACACTTCGATCTGGCCCAGCGTGCGGATCGAGGGCAGCCAGTTATCGGCGATATCGGTCGAGGCCTGATTCACCACATTGAGCTGGCGGATGGCAAACAGGCCCAGCAAGGTGGCCAGTGCGATCACGGCGACAAAAGCCACGATCAGCTTGCGGCCTATTTTCAAGTCGGAAAACCACTGCATGACATCTCCTTTAGTTTTTTTCTACGTAGTAACACCATCATAAAACGAGAAAAATTCAAAGTCGATGAATCTATGCAAGTTGTAGTTGCGCCTGCATCTGGCGACGCCAGAACCACCACGAAGCCAGCGCATTGAGCCAGTACGCCGCATACAGCAAAGCCGTCAGCTGCAGGCCGCGGCTCAAGTACAGGGGCACGGAAATACTGTTCACCAGCAGCCAGAACGGCCAGGTTTCGATGCGCCGCCCCATCAGCAGCAATTGCGCCACGATGCTAAAGGCCAGCACGGCGGAGTCGATGAAAGGCGCATAGGCATTGGTATAAGCCTGCAGCAGCAGGCCATAGCCGGCCGTTGCCGCCAGCGCAATCGCACTCATCCACAGCAACACAGGCACGCGCACGCGCCGGATCGGCAATTGCTGGCCGCTATCGCCGCGGCGCCAGCGCCACCAGCCCAGCAGGCAGGTGATGATAAAGAACAGCTGCAACGCCACATCGGCATACAGGTTGACGCCATAAAACAACAGGGCAAACATGCTGCAGCCCATCACGCCCAGCCACCACGAGTGCACATTGTTCCGGCCCGCCAGCACGATAGACACCGTCATCACGACATTTGCCGCCAGTTCCAGAGTAGATACCAAAGCATGTCCCCGCAATTGAATATGGTCATCACAAATTTCCTGCCAGCGCTATGGTAAGCTGCGCCGCCAGTGCTGACTAGCTTGCTTTCAGGAAACGATGAAGGCTTGACATTCTCCTCACTTCTGGCAAATTGTAATCAAAGTTCAAAGATTGGTTCCTCATGCAAGCCCGTACCGTCGGCACCACTGTGGCCCTGCTGTATGCGACCGCCCTGCCGGCGCAAGCTGCACCCTGCCAGCTAAAAATAGCTCTCGAGCAATGGCCTCCCTATGTCTATAGCAAGCCCAATAGTGCACCCACGGGGCTGGATCTGGAGCTGACCCAGGCCATCTTGCGCGAAGCGGGCTGCACCTTGCAGCTGATGCCGGAGCTGCCCACGGCACGGCGCCAGCGCCAGTTCGAGCAGGGCAGTCTGGATGTGCTGCTGGCCGCCTCCGACACGGCGGAACGGCGCAAAATCGCCCGCTTCAGCATTCCCTACCGAAGCGAATCCGTGAATCTGTTTGTCCGTAGCGAACAACTACCCCGTTTTCAGCAGCTGCGCACGCTCGAGGGGCTGCTGGCCATGCAGGTATCGCTGCTGGCACCCAAGGTGGGCTGGTATGGCACGGCCTATGCCAGACTACAGCCGCAATTGCTGTCCGCCGGCCATCTGAGTACTTTTCTGAATTTCCAGCAAGGCGTACGCATGCTGGAGGCGGGACGCGCCGACGTCATCCTCGGCGACAGTGCGGCGCTACGCTATGAAGCGCGCGAACTGGGGCTAGCTATCAGCGCCCTGCCCGTGACGGTGATGCGCGCCCCCGTGCACCTGATGCTCAACAAGAACACCACTACGCCAGAAGAGCTGGAACAGATCAATGCCGCCATTGCGCGGCTAGAAAAACAGGGCGTGCTGGCCGAAATCCGCAACCGTTACGGCGAATTCTGAGTAGCCGCCCTGCCCGCATCAGGCGAACTGGCTGAAGTCCGGCTTGCGTTTCTGGAAGAAGGCCATGAAGGCTTCGCGCGCTTCCGGTGCCACCAGCATGGCGCCGAAGTGGACGTTTTCTGCTGCAATCGCATCGGCTACCGGGCCTTTACGGGCGGCTTTCATCAGCTGCTTGGTGACGCGCAGCGAACTGGCCGGCAGTGCTACCAGCTTGGCGGCCTGCGCTTCGGCAAAGGCGCGCAGTTCGGCGGCCGGCAGAATTTTTGAAATCAGGCCCATCTCCAGCGCTTCCTGTGCAAGGAAAGCTTCGCCCAGCATCAGCTTTTCTGCTGCGCGCGGATAACCGGCCAGTTGCGTCAGCAGCAGGCTGGAACCGTACTCAGGGCACAGACCCAGTTGCACGAACGGTACGGAGAACTTGGCGTTGTCGGCTGCGTAGACCAGATCGCAATGCAGCAGCAGCGTGGTGCCGATGCCGACGGCAGCCCCCGCGACCGCAGCCACTACCGGCTTGCTGCAGTTGGCCAGTGCCATCATGAACTGGTAGACCGAGCGCGCTTCAATACCGGCGCCATCGTCGGGACGGGCCGACTTCATGAAGTCTTCCAGATCGTTACCGGCCGTGAAAATTTCCGGCTGGCCGCAGATCAGCAGCGCACGCACGCTGGTGTCCTGCTCGGCAGCGTTGATGGCGTCGGCCATGCTCTGGTACATCGCCGAAGTGATCGCATTCTTGCGCTCGGGGCGGTTGAATTCCAGCGTCAAAACGCCGTTGCTAATGCTGCTCAAAATATCCATGCTGTCTCCAAAATAGTGAAAGGGCGCCGGAAAATTCCCAGCGCCCTTTGGACGGTTGCGCTCAAGCGCCTATGCGGTCTATGCAGCCGCCGTACGCGTTAGTTTATACGCGCTCGATGATACCAGCGGCACCCATACCGGCGCCTACGCACATGGTGACCATGCCGTATTTCAGGTTGTTGCGACGCAGAGCGTGCACCACGGTGGCAGCACGGATCGCACCGGTAGCGCCCAGCGGGTGGCCCAGCGCAATCGCGCCGCCCATCGGGTTGACCTTGGCCGGGTCCAGACCCAGATCGCCGATCACGGCCAGCGCCTGTGCAGCAAACGCTTCGTTCAGTTCGATCCAGTCCAGCTGATCCTGGGTGATGCCGGCCGCTTTGCAAGCTTCTGGAATCGCGAACTTAGGACCGATACCCATGATTTCCGGTGGTACGCCTTTGACAGCGAACGAGGAGAACTTGGCCAGCGGGGTCAGGTTGTGCTCGCGCAGGAACTTCTCCGAAACCACCAGCAGCGCGCCTGCGCCGTCCGACATCTGCGAGCTGTTACCGGCAGTGACGGAACCTTTGGCAGCGAACACTGGCTTCAGCTTGCCCAGCGATTCGATGGTCGAATCAGCACGGGCACCTTCGTCGGTATCCACGGTGCGGGTCTTGATCTTGATTTCGCCGCTGGCCAGATCCGGCGTACGGGTGATGATTTCCACTGGCGTGGTTTCATCCTTGAAGAAGCCAGCCTGCTGGGCAGCGATAGCACGGCGGTGCGATTCGACCGAGAAGGCATCCTGCGCTTCACGCGAAACTTTCCACTGGGTCGCCACTTTTTCAGCGGTCAGGCCCATGCCGTAGGCCATGCCCACGTTTTCGTCGGTGAACATGTTCAGGTTCATCGATGGGTGGTGACCCATCATCGGTACCATGGACATGGATTCCACGCCGCCAGCGATCATCGCATCAGCTTCGCCAACGCGGATACGGTCAGCGGCCATGGCCAGCGCGGTGATACCGGAAGCGCAGTAACGGTTGACGGTCACGCCGCCGATGGTGCGTGGCAGACCAGCCAGCAGCACCGATTGACGGGCGATGTTGAAGCCCTGCTCTGCTTCAGGGAAGGAGCAGCCGATGATGGCGTCGGTGATCAGGGCCGGGTCCAGGCCAGGAGCCTGTGCCAGTGCCGATTGCATTACGCGCACCAGCAGATCGTCTGGGCGGGTCTTGTTGAACATACCGCGTGGCGCTTTGCCGATCGGGGTACGGGTCGCGGCGACGATGTAGGCGTCTTGAATTTGTTTGCTCATTTTATTCTTTCAAAAATTTTTGATCGAAGTCGGTTGCGATGTTAGCTACGCTTCTCGGATAAATACCATTCCACTTGAACCTGTGCGGCCAGCGTGCCGGCGGCGTCGAAAATATCGACTTCCACGGGAAACGCTACCTTGCCTTGCGCTTTCAACTCGGCCTTCAGCGCGGCCAGATCGCCGGGCACCCGGCCCACCGCACGGGTGGCGCCTTTGGCGACCTTCTGATACTGGATGCGCGATTCCTTGGCCACAGGGCGCAGAGTAGGAATCAGCTCCGCAAAACCGCCCGCCATGGCTGCTCCGGAGGCCGTTTCGGCCAGCGTGAACAGCGCGCCGGCGTGCGGCGTGCCCAAGTGGTTGTGCAGCTTCTGGTCGTCCGGCATCGACACCTGCGCGGTGCCGTTGCCGATTTCGTCTATCCTGATGCCCAGCGTGCGCACCAGCGGCAGGGTATCCATCATCTGTTGCTTGATACGGTCATACACCATGCTCGGTCTCACTCGCAGTAATACTTTAAAAATCAGGCTCAGGACAGACATACACTTAGAAGCGTTGCTTAGTTACGCACTGCTTAGTTGCGGACCGGTTTACCGGTCTGCATCATGCCCATGATGCGTTCCTGGGTCTTCGGATGGTTCAGCAGTTCCAGGAAAGCTTTACGCTCCATATCCAGTATCCACTGTTCGCTCACGAAGGAACCCTGATCGATATCGCCACCGGACACGATCTCGGCAATCATTTCGCCCAGTTTGAAGTCGTGTGCGGAGATGAAGCCGCCGTCGCGCATGTTCACCAGCTGGGCCTTGATGGTGCCGTAGCCGTAACGGCCGGTCACTTGAATCGGTGCCTTCAGTGGTGGACGGTAGCCCTTGTCGAACATGGCGCGAGCTTCTACTTTCGCTACGTGCAGCAGTTCGTAAGGGTTGAACACGATCACGTCGTCTTCTTTCAGGTAGCCCATAGCCTGTGCTTCCAGAGCCGATTTCGACACGTTGGCGGTAGCCGCGTTGGTGAAGCCGGTTTTCAGGAATTGCAGGATGTCGGTGCCCTTGGCTTCTTTGTAAGCGCGTGCTGCTGCTTCTTTCAGACCGCCGCCGGCAGGAATCAGGCCTACGCCCACTTCCACCAGACCGATGTAGGACTCGATCGATGCTACGCGTTTCGATGCGTGCAGCGCCATTTCGCAGCCGCCGCCCAGTGCCAGACCGGCTACTGCGGCCACCACTGGAACGTTGGAGTACTTCATGGCCATGAAGGTGTCTTGCAGTTCGCGGATGATAGGATCAACCGCCTTGGCACCACCCTGCATGAACGCTGGCAGCGCCGATTGCAGGTCAGCACCGGCCGAGAAGGCACCGCCTTCGGCAGCGTCGGCACTCCAGATCACCAGACCTTTGTAGTTCTTGGCTGCTTCCGCCAGAGCCATCTTGAAGCCCTCGATCACGCCCTGACCGATCACGTGCATCTTGGTCTTCAGCGAGATGACCAGCACCTCGTCGCCGCTGTGCCACAGGCGTACCGAGTCGTCCTCAAACACGGTGGTGCCGGCAGTGCGGCCGTCGATAGCGCCCGAACCGAATACCGGAGCGCGGAACTGCTGACGCTCGTACACGGCCAGGTTGGAACGTGGCACGAACGATTTCGATACGGCCGACCACGAACCTTCAGGGGTGTGGACGCCGCCTTTTTCAGCTACAGGGCCTTCGAATACCCAGGCTGGCAGCGGTGCGTTGCACAGTGCGTGGCCTGCGTCGATGTCTTCTTTGACCCAGTTGGCAACCTGGGTCCAGCCAGCGGCTTGCCAGGTTTCGAACGGGCCCACGTTCCAGCCGAAGCCCCAGCGCATGGCGAAGTCGATTTCGCGCGCGTTGTCGGCGATGCTGTCGAGGTGGATAGCGATGTAGTGGAAAGCGTCACGGAAGATCGCCCACAGGAACTGGCCTTGTGGATTGGTCGATTCGCGCAGTGCTTTCATCTTCTTGACCGGATCCTTTTCTTTCAGGATGCGGGCAACGATGTCGGCAGCCTTGCCGCCGCCGGTCACGTATTCACCGGTAGCGAAGTCCAGACGCTGGATCTCTTTGCCTACTTTTTTGTAGAAGCCGGCGCCGGTCTTCTGACCCAGCGCGCCTTTTTCTACCAGACCTGCCAGCACGGCCGGGGTTTTGTAGACGGCGGCGAACGGATCGTTCGGCAGGTAGTCCTGCATGGTTTTGATTACATGGCCCATGGTGTCCAGACCGACCACGTCGGCGGTACGGAAGGTACCCGACTTGGCGCGACCCAGCTTGGCGCCGGTCAGATCGTCGACCACGTCGACCGACAGACCGAATTTCTCGGCTTCGTGCACGATGGCCAGAATGCCGAACACGCCTACGCGATTAGCGATGAAGTTAGGGGTGTCCTTGGCACGTACCACGCCTTTGCCCAGCGTGGTGGTCAGGAAGCCTTCCAGCTGGTCGCTGATTTCCGGCTTGGTGAACTCGGTCGGGATGATTTCGACCAGGTGCATATAGCGCGGTGGGTTGAAGAAGTGCACGCCGCAGTAGCGCGATTTCAGATCCGCATCGAAGCCTTCCGACAGCTTGGTGATCGACAGGCCCGAAGTGTTCGAAGCGAAGATCGCGTTCGGCGCAATGTGCGGTGCCACTTTGGCGTACAGGTCGTGTTTCCAGTCCAGACGCTCGGCGATCGCTTCGATGATCAGATCGCACTCGGCCAGCTTGGCCAGATCGTCTTCATAGTTGGCGACTTCGATCAGGGCAGCGTGTTCCTTGTTACCCAGCGGTGCAGGCGAGAGCTTTTTCAGGTTCTCGATAGCGCGCAGCACGATGCCGTTTTTCGGACCTTCCTTGGCTGGCAGGTCGAACAGCACCACAGGCACTTTGGCGTTGACGCAATGAGCGGCGATCTGCGCGCCCATAACGCCGGCGCCCAGCACGGCTACTTTTTTAACGATGAAATTGGTCATGTCGTATCCTTAAGTTGCTTAGAACAGGTCAGCGTCGAGGGCCATCAGGTTGGCCGAACCCGAACGAGCCTGACGGATCAAGGTTGCAGTTTCTGGTTGCAGACGGGCGAAGTAGAAGCGTGCGGTCGCCAGTTTGGCTTTGTAGAAGTTGTCGCCGCTGTCTTCCTTGGCCAGCGCGATCTTCGCCATTTGAGCGAAGAAGTAGCTGTACACCATGTGACCGACTACGCGCAGGTAAGGCACGCAGGCAGCGCCGACTTCGTCCGGGTTCTGGAAGGCTTTCATGCCGATTTCCATGGTCAGCTTGGTGACCTTGTCGCCCAGGTCGCCCAGCGGGGTCACGAATTCGCTCATGGCTTCATCGGTACCGTTGTCTTCTACGAAGGCTTTGATTTTCTCGCCGAATTTACGCAGCTTGGCACCGTTGTCGCCGAGGATCTTACGACCCAGCAGGTCCAGCGACTGGATGGTGTTGGTACCTTCGTAAATCAGGTTGATACGGGCGTCACGTACGTACTGCTCCATGCCCCACTCCGAGATGTAGCCGTGGCCGCCGTACACCTGCATGGCTTCCGAGGTAGCGATCCACGCATTGTCGGTGATGAAGGCCTTGACGATAGGGGTCAGCAGGGCTACTTCGTCAGCGGCTTCTTTACGCACTTCTTCGTCCGGGTGGTGCAGTTCGCGGTCGATCTGCAGTGCCACGTAGGAAGTGAAAGCACGCGCGCCTTCAGCGTAGGCTTTACCGGTCAGCAGCATGCGGCGTACGTCAGGGTGCACGATGATAGGGTCAGCCGCTTTATCAGGTGCTTTAACGCCCGACAGCGAACGCATCTGGATACGGTCTTTGGCGTACACCAGCGCGTTCTGATAAGCCACTTCGGTCAGACCCAGCGACTGCATGCCCACGCCCAGACGGGCAGCGTTCATGAACACGAACATGGCGTTCAGGCCTTTGTTCGGCTGGCCGATGATCCAGCCTTTGGCGCCGTCCAGATTCATCTGGCAGGTCGAGTTACCGTGGATGCCCATTTTTTCTTCGATCGCACCGCAGGTGATCGGGTTGCGCTCGCCGATAGAACCATCGGCTTTCGGCAGGTACTTAGGTACCAGGAACAGCGAGATGCCTTTCGAGCCTTCCGGTGCGTCCGGTACGCGGGCCAGCACCAGGTGCAGGATGTTTTCCGACATGTCGTGTTCGCCAGCCGAGATGAAGATCTTGGCGCCGGTGATGTCCCACGAACCGTCAGCCTGTGGAATCGCCTTGGTGCGCAGCATGCCCAGATCGGTACCGCAGTGTGGCTCGGTCAGGCACATGGTGCCGGTCCATTCGCCCGAAACCAGCTTAGGCAGGTAGATTTTTTTCTGTTCGTCGGTGCCGTGTTCTTTCAGGCACTCGTAGGCGCCGTGCGACAGACCAGGGTACATGGTCCAGGCCTGGTTGGCCGAGTTCAGCATTTCGTAGAACGAGTTGTTCAGCACTACTGGCAGGCCCTGGCCGCCGTATTCAGGATCGCAGGCCAGTGCAGCCCAGCCACCTTCCACGTACTGCTGGTAGGCTTCCTTGAAGCCTTTCGGGGTGGTCACGGTCTTGGTTGCGGCGTCGTGCTTGCAGCCTTCGCGGTCGCCCGAGTGGTTCAGCGGGAACAGCACTTCCGAGGTGAATTTGCCGCCTTCTTCCAGCACCTGGTTGATGATGTCGGCATCAACTTCAGCGTAGTCCGGCAATGCTTTCAGTTCTTCACCGACGTTCAGGAACTCGTGCAGAACGAATTGCATATCCCGGATTGGTGCGACGTATTGACCCATGATTTTCTCCTGATGACTTTTGTAGTGACTACGAAATGTTTAAATGGTGAGCGGATGAGATGCTGCGTTTAGTGCTGTGCGACCACCGCTGCCGGTGATTGCGGATTGCGATACGTACCTAACAGGCGTTCAAAACCGATGCCGGCCCGTGCCAGACTGCCCGGAATGCGCAGGAAACGCGCATCGTGGTGCAGGGCCAGAATCAGGCCATACATTTCATATACCAGCTGCTGCGGATCGGTATCGGCTTTCAGATCACCGCATTCGACCGCCTGCTTCACGCAGCGCAGCAAGGCGCCCTGCCAGGCACCGACCATGGCCATCAGCTCTTCGCGGATAGGGCCCGGACGGTCGTCATATTCGACGGCGCCACTGATATAGATACAACCGGAAGCCACTTCCACGCTGACCCGTTTCACCCAGCGGGCGAACATCGACTGCAGACGCTGGATACCGCGTGGCTCTTTCACACTGGGGAAGAACACTTCCTGTTCGAAGCGGTGGTGATACAGCTTCAGCACTTCCAACTGCAAATCTTCACGCGAACCGAAGTGGGCAAACACTCCGGACTTGCTCATGTTCATCTTATCCGCGAGCAACCCGATGGTCAGACCTTCGAGACCATCGCGGCTGGCCAGATCCAGTGCCACGTCCAGAATTGCGGCCCGTGTCAGCTCACCTTTGCGCATAAATTTAGTTGAGGTATTAATAAGATTACGTCCCAAGGTAAAAATTAATCTAGAGAGAAGAGAGCATTCTGCGCTAGTTAAATTTACTCCGTGTGAAAGAATTGCGAACGCTCGTACTATTATCTACCAAGGGGTAAATGTCAAACAGTACCGTTAGAGGTGTGGTTCTATTGATGCGACGCAGCAAAATCAGCACGAACGTGCTATAGCTTGCCCAACTGGCGGCGGTCGCGCTTGGTGGGACGGCCCTTGATATCGGCGCCGGGCTCGCGGTACAGGCGGCGGTGTTCGGCCACTTCGGCCCGGCGCGCCACGCTGGCATCAGTTTCTTCGTAGAGGTTGCGCGCCACCGTGGCGGGGCCGCGCACTTCGGACAGATTCATCACATCGACTTCCCAGCGGTCGGAACCGTTATCGATGTCCAGCACATCGCCGATGCGCACGGCACGGGCCGGTTTCACCTTGTCGCCGCCCAGTTTGACTTTGCCGCTATCGACGGCATCGGTGGCCAGCGAGCGGGTTTTGAAGAAGCGGGCCGCCCACAGCCATTTATCCAGTCTTACACTGCCATTCTCGTTCACGCGTATTTCCCTACTGCGACTATGCGCATAATCATCTTGTATGCAAAATAGGCCAGTTCGTAGCCTAGCCGGCGCCAGCGCCCCACATGCTCGAAATCGCTGGTGTGGATCACCACGCCCTCGCCCACAGCCGCCTCGATGTGCTGGCGCAGGCTGCTGGCAAACGCGGCATCCTTGATCACCACATTGGCTTCCTGATTCAGGAACAGGCTAAGCCCGTCCACATTGCTGGAGCCTACCGTGGCCCAGTCATCGTCGATCACGGCCACTTTGGCGTGCAGCTGGGTCTTGCGGTATTCCACCACCGTCACCCCGGCGGCCAGCAGCTTGGGGTAGAAGGAATGGGCGACGGCATCCTGCAGCCAGAACTCGCCCACGCCTATCAGCAGCGTCACCTGCACGCCGCGCTCGGCGGCGGCGGCCAGCGCGCGGCGGAACTTGGCACCCGGCGCGAAATACGGATTGGCCAGCAGCACGTTACGGCGCGCCTGCCCCAGCGCCTGCAGATAGGCGCGCTGGATGGTGCGGCGGTTGCGCAGATTGTCACGCACGACGAAACCGGCCTGCACCATGTTCTGTACAGCCTGCTTCTGCACTTTGCGCAAGTCGCGGTACAGCTCGAAGCGCTTGATCAGGCCCATTTTGCCCAGCCGCAGCCACTGGCTCTGCATCTCCATATGGATGGTGCCCACCAGCGGGCCGATGACCTGCACGGCAAAATCCCAGCGCGGCGCAGCCAGACTGAGCGCGCCACCATGGTCGCCGCGCATATCATCGACCACATTGATGCCGCCTACGAACGCTTGCGACTGGTCCACCACGCACAGCTTGCGGTGGGTGCGCGTCACGCCGCGCTTGAACCACGGATTGAAAATACGGTGCTCGACCCCGGCTTCCATCAGCTGGGCATGCATCTGGGCGATGCGACCGCGGCCCGTGCCCCACCAGTCGGTAATCATGCGTACCTGCACGCCACGGCGCGATGCGGCCGCCAGTGCGGCCAGCACGGCCCGCCCGGTGGCATCGTCGGCAAAGATATAGGTCTCGAAATAGATTTCGTACTGCGCGCTATCGATGGCAGCCAGCAGCGCAGGGAAAAACTCGGCGCCCGTGTGCAGCAGCAGCACATCATTGTCCGCAACGAAGTTGACGGTGGGCATAGGTTCAGGTCAGCGTCAGATTGGCGACGATGGGCGCATGGTCGGACAGCTTGGCCCACAGGCTGCCGTGCAGCACTTGTGCTGTCTCCACCTGAAAACCGCGCACATAGATGCGGTCGAGGCGGAAAAACGGCAGCGCCGCAGGAAAGGTGCGGGCCGGATGCACGCCCTGCTTGCGGCGCAGCGTACGCACCAGCTCATCGAGCGCGGAATTGCTGCCGATTTCATCGAACGCTTCGCGCACGCCGAGCGCGTTGCGCAGTTCGGCACTGAGGCTGTTGCGCCAGTCGTTGAAGTCGCCGGCAATGATCACGGGTTCGCCGTCGGGGGCCGACTCGCGCACGGCCGCGATCAGCGCCTGGGTCTGGCGCCGCCGTCCTGCTTCGAACAGACCGAAGTGCACCACATAGCAGTGCACGGGGCCGCGCGCCGTGTCCAGCACACAGTGCAGGATGCCGCGCTGTTCATAAGCGTGGTCGGACACATCGTGGTTGATGCTGTTGGCAATCGGGAAGGCGCTGAGCAGGGCATTGCCATGGTGGCCATGGTCGTACACGGCATTCATGCCATAGGCCGCATGGGCATGGCGCGATTCGCCGGCAAAATACTCGTGCTGCGCCGCAGCAGGCCAATGCTTGCGGCCCAGATGTTCGGCGCCGTATTTGGCCGCCTTGCGATCATGCTGGCCCTGCACCTCTTGCAAAAAAACGACATCGGCATCGAACAGCCCGATGGCCTGCTTGAGTGCCAGCACGCGCGGTTCACTGCGTATGGCCGATACACCCTTGTGGATATTGTAAGTAGCAACGCGGATTCTCATAAGACTATTCTAACCCTGAGTCCGGAGCTGCGGCGTATGTCGCCGCACATATTGCGCGGGTGAATGGGAGTGCACAGCTCCCGCCGTACTGACGGGAGCGTACGCCACTGACGCCGCTTCGAGGCCAGCGCGCCTTGCCGGCATCTGCGTTGATGGTGAGAGTCCATATGACCAGCACGATCACGAATCAGGTATATTATCCTTTTAACAATCACAGCTGAACTCAATGAAAAAGACTGTGGTGCCCTGCCAATACATGAGCCAGAAGCGGCCACACCCAATAAACCAGCGAATCAAGAAAGGCGTACATGATCGAAGCAGTCGGACTTAAAAAGACCTACCCTGGAACGGCAAAAGGCCAGCCTGTACAGGCGCTCAAATCAGTCTCCTTTACTTGTCGGCAGGGCCAGGTACTGGGGCTGATCGGCCCCAACGGCGCGGGCAAGACCACTACCCTACGCATCCTGTCCGGCGCCATCACTGCGACCGACGGCGAGGTGCGCGTAAAAGGTCTTAGCCTGATGCGGGAACACATGGCAGCGCGCCGCCAGATCGGTTTTTTGTCGGGCCACACGGGCCTGTATCTGCGGCTTTCCGTACGCGAGAATATCGAATACTTTGGCCGCGCCTACGGCCTGCGCGGTGCTGCGCTGCGCGCCAGATCGTCCGAGCTCATCGAACAGCTCGGCTTGCAGCAATATGCCGACCAGCTGGTGGATAAACTCTCTTTCGGTAATAAGCAACGGGCTGCCATTGCGCGCACGGTAGTGCATACGCCGGAAATCCTGATTCTCGATGAGCCTACCACCGGGCTGGACATACTGGGCGCCAAGCTGGTGAATGATTTTGTCCGCGAATATAAACGCAGCGGTGCTGCCATCATCTTTTCTACCCACCATATGCATGAGGTAGAAGAATTGTGCGACGAGATCTGCATCATCAATAACGGCGTCAGTGCATTCCAGGGCGCGCTGCCTCAGCTGCTCAGTCATACCGGCACCTCGTCACTGCATGGCGCTTATCTGCACACCGTTACTGCAACCGATACTTCTGTTTAAAGGCCGCCTGCAATGTGGAACGTATTTTTAAAAGAACTACTGGAAATCCTGCGCGATAAACGTACGCTGGCTTTCATGCTGCTCATGCCCGCCATAATTGTTCCTGCGCTGTTTTCCGGCTACGCAAAATTAGCCTCCGACAAAGCCCAGCAGGAAGGTACGCGCGAACTACGCTACGCGCTGGTGGCAGACGATGGGGCACCGATATTGCAAGCCGTACTGGCGGCCACGCCCAGGCTGCGCGCCGTCCCGCTAGGCTCGCAACAGGCCGCCATCGCCGCAATTCAAGCTGAACAGATCGACTTCGCCCTGATCTTTGCTGCAAACGGCGAACGTGCCATTCTGGCTGGCCAGCAACCGGAGATATCGCTGGCCTATAACACCGCGACGGTGTTCGACGGTGTCGGCAAGCGGATCAAACCCCTGCTCGCTGCAGCGTACACGAACAGGCTGCGCGTTGAACGCCTCGCCATCGCCGGCGTTACGCCGGATCTGGCCGCCACATTGAACTCGCCCTTTAAGCTGAGCGTTGCCAGCACTGCCAGTGCACGGCAGGAACATGGCGAACAGATAGGCGCATTGATTCCATATCTGCTGTTCATCATGGGACTCATGTCATCGATCGCAGTCGCCATCGATATGGGCGCCGGCGAAAAAGAGCGCGGTACGCTGGAGTCCCTGCTGCTGCTACCGATTTCCCGCTCGACGCTGGTTATCGCCAAGTTTCTCGTGGTACTGTGCGCAGCCGTGATTTCCGGCGCCATCGGCATTGCCTCGATGGGCTTCTGCGCGATGTACATGCTGGGACAGCAAAGCAGCGAATTGCAGTCGCTCACCCAGTATATCCAGGTGCCGGAACTGCTCATGCTGGGTTTGCTGATCCTGCCGGCCTATGCCATGGTGGCAGCGTTGCTGCTGTCGATATCCTTCTTTGCCCGTAGCCACAAGGAAGCGGCCAGCTATGCGCAGCAGATGACGCTCATCGTATTCTTGCCCATCATGGCAGCCATGCTACCGGGGATGAAACTGAGTGATGGCTGGTCGTTGGTGCCGATCACCAATACCGCACTGGCGATTAAAGAGGTCATCAAGGGCACCATCGTGCTGACCGATCTGATCAGCGTCTTCCTCTCCACCTCGGTGGTCGCCATAGTGCTGCTATTGATGTGCATCCAGTGGTGCAAACGCGAAGCGGTGCTATTCCGCTCTTGATCTAAGGACTGCTACCGGGCCGGGGCCATATCAAAACCCTGGCTCAGGTGTCCGTGTGGCCGACCTGGCCGCGCAGCTGGAGGATGGCCTCGGCGTTGGAGGCGGAGAAGCAGCGGTCGGCCGCTTCCAGATAGGGCAGCCAGAGATAGTTCACATGCTCGCGCGGCGACAGCTTGACCTCGGTCTCGCGCGGCACCTGCACGCTGAAAACGTGCTCGGTGTTTTCCGTCACACCGGGCGCATAGCGGTGGCGCCAGACGGGATAAATGGTGTAGATGTTGGAGAGCTGCCAGTCGCGCAGCACGATCTGCTGGCCATCGGCAACGATGCCCGTTTCTTCGAACAGCTCGCGGGTGGCAGCGGCCAGCAGCGGCTCGCCCACGGCATCGAGCGAACCGGTCACGGACTGCCAGAAACCGGGCTTGTCGGCCCGTTCTATCAGCAGCACTTGCAGGTCGGCCGTGTGGATCACCACCAGCACCGATTCGGGGATCTTGTAAGGCTTCATAGCAAACATAAAAGAAAAGGCGCCGCAGCGCCTTTTCCTGATACGACAGACTTAGCCAGCGACTTTTGGCTCGGTGGCGCGCAGACGGATGTGCAGTTCGCGCAGCTGCTTCTCGTCCACTTCCGACGGCGCCTGGGTCAGCAGACACTGGGCACGCTGGGTTTTCGGGAAGGCGATCACGTCACGGATGGAATCGGATTTGGTCATCAGCGTGACGATACGGTCCAGACCGAAGGCCAGACCACCGTGCGGAGGCGCGCCGTACTGCAGAGCGTCCAGCAGGAAGCCGAACTTCAGGCGAGCTTCTTCGGCATCGATCTTCAGTGCACGGAACACTTTCGACTGTACTTCTTCGCGGTGGATACGGATAGAACCGCCGCCCAGCTCCCAGCCGTTCAGTACCATGTCGTAGGCCTTGGCAATGCAGGCGCCCGGATTGGTTTCCAGCATGTCTTCGTGGCCGTCTTTCGGTGCCGTGAACGGGTGGTGGGTCGCGGTCCAGCGATCCGACTCTTCGTCGTATTCGAACATCGGGAAGTCGATCACCCACAGTGGCGACCAGACGTCGTCGAACAGGCCGGCTTTCTTGCCGAAGTCCGAGTGACCGATCTTCACGCGCAGCGCGCCGATGGCGTCGTTCACAACCTTGGCCTTGTCAGCACCGAAGAAGATCAGGTCGCCGTCTTCTGCACCGGTCAGTTCCAGCACTTTGGCCAGAGCGGCGTCGTGCAGGTTTTTTACGATAGGCGATTGCAGACCGTCACGGCCTTTGGCTTTCTCGTTGACCTTGATGTAGGCCAGACCCTTGGCGCCGTAGATGGCGACGAACTGGGTGTAGGCGTCGATTTCCGAACGTGGCATGTCGCCGCCCTTCGGTACGCGCAGACCGACCACACGGCCGTTAGGCATGTTGGCAGCACCCGAGAACACTTTGAAGTCGACGTCTTTCATCACGTCGGTCAGGTCGGTGAACTTCAGTTTTACGCGCATGTCCGGCTTGTCCGAACCGTAGCTGCCCATGGCTTCGGCGAAGTCCATCACCGGGAACGGGTTAGGCAGCTCGACGTCCATGGTGTTCTTGAACACTTTACGGATCATGTCTTCGAACAGATCGCGGATTTCCTGTTCGGTCAGGAACGAGGTTTCGCAGTCGATCTGGGTGAATTCTGGCTGACGGTCAGCGCGCAGGTCTTCGTCGCGGAAGCACTTGGTGATCTGGTAGTAACGGTCGAAGTTAGCCACCATCAGCAGCTGTTTGAACAGCTGTGGCGACTGTGGCAGCGCGAAGAAGTTACCCGCGTTGACGCGCGATGGCACCAGATAGTCGCGTGCGCCTTCTGGCGTCGACTTGGTCAGCATCGGGGTTTCGATGTCGATGAAGCCCAGTTCGTCCAGATACTTACGCACTTCCATCGACACTTTGTAGCGCAGGCGCAGGTTGTTCTGCATCTGTGGACGACGCAGGTCCAGCACGCGGTGGGTCAGACGGGTGGTTTCCGACAGGTTGTCGTCGTCCAGCTGGAACGGTACTGGCACAGAGGCGTTCAGCACTTCCAGTTGCGAGCAGATCACTTCGATCTTGCCCGATTTCAGGTTGTTGTTGACGGTGCCGGCCAGACGGTCTTTGACCACGCCGGTGACGCGCAGGCAGAACTCGCTACGGACAGCTTCGGCAGCCTTGAATACTTCGGCCTGTTCCGGATTGCACACCACCTGCACCAGACCTTCGCGGTCGCGCAGGTCGATGAAGATCACGCCACCGTGGTCACGGCGACGGTGTACCCAGCCGCACAGGCTGACAGTTTGGCCAAGCAGCGCTTCGGTAGTGAGGCCGCAGTAGTGAGTACGCATTGAGGACATGTTTATTTCTCGGTTCAGGTTAGGTTACTCAGTTAATCTAGTATTTGCTTATTTTTCTGGTACTGCTTCTTTTGCTTATGCTTGCTTATTTGCTGACTGCATCGAGGGTCTTGGGCGCTTCTTCCGGCGCTACCACACCCATCGAGACGATGTACTTCAGTGCCGCATCGACCGACATATCGAGTTCCACCACATCCTTACGCGCCATCATCAGGAAAAAGCCCGAAGTGGGATTCGGCGTGGTTGGAATATAGACGCTCACATAATCGCCCACCAGATGGTTCTTCACATCGCCACCCGGCGTGCCGGTCAGGAAGGCGATGGTCCACGATTGCGGATGCGGATACGGAATCAGCACGGCCTTGCGGAAGGCATTGCCCGACGACGAGAACAGCGTATCGGATACCTGCTTGACGCTCGAATACAGCGAGCTCACCACTGGGATGCGGGTCAGCAGTTTTTCCCATACACGCACCACGTAGTTACCGACCAGATTATTGGTCAGCAGGCCCGTGAGGAACACGATCAGTACCGTCAGCACCGTGCCCAGACCGGGAATATCGAAGCCGATCAGGGTGCGTGGCTGCCAGCGCGCCGGTACAAACAGCAGCGACTGGTCCATGGTGCTGATCACCAGATTAAGCACCCAGGCAGTAATTGCCAGAGGCACCAGAATCAGCAGGCCGGTAATGAAGTACTTACGCATCGGTTAATCTCGTCGGAGTGTGGATCGGACTACGCGGTCGTTCAGGCGCTTTCGCTGCTGCTGGCAGCCGGGGCTGGAGCCGCAGGCGTAGCAGTAGCGGACTCGGCAGCTTCCGGCTTGGCGGCTGGCTTCTGACCTTCCATCGGGCCGGTGGACATACCGGTGGCCGGTGGCGTACCGCCACGGAAGTCGGTCTGATACCAGCCCGTTCCCTTCAACTGGAAACCGGCAGCCGTTACTTGTTTCTTAAACGTCTCTTTGCCGCAAGACAGGCACACTGTCAGCTGCGGGTCGGAAATCTTCTGCAAGACATCCTTGGCAAAACCACAAGCCTCGCAGCGGTAAGCGTAGATGGGCATCTATTACTCCGCAAAAATCATCAAAACCCTGAATTATAAAGCTTTTTAGCAGGCACTTGCCGGTTTCCTGCGCTCAGGCCCGGCGTTGCCAGATCATCCAGCGCTCTTTGCCCTCGAAAACGGCAATCGAATCGCTCACAGGCTGATCTTCGATGCAGTCGAAATTACCATTCAGCAATTCCTCCAGCTCGCTACGGGCGATGCCGAATGGCGGCCCCTTAGGAATATTATCAAAGAAGAAATAGCCAGCCAACAGGCCACCGGCCGGCAGCAAAGCCGCCCAGCGCGCTGCCACTTGTGGCCGCATGGCGGGCGGCAAGGCGCATAAGAACGCCCGCTCGTAGATCAGTTGCAGCGGCTCGCCCTGCGGCTGCCATGCAAAGAAATCGGCCTCCACCACGCGCTCGGCATGGCGGCCGGCCACGGCTTTGCCCTTCTGCACGGCGGCTGGCGCAAAATCGATGGCCGTCACATCCCAGCCCGCATCGGCCAGCAGCACTAGTTCGTGGGCAGCGCCGCAACCGGGGATCAGGCAGCGCCGCGGAGTCTGGGCGGCGACGAAATCGCGCAAGGCTTGCGGCGCTGCGCCGCGGTCCCACGGGGTGAATTCGCGTTCAAAGCGCTCGTCCCAAAAGGCCGGCGAGCGTGGGTCGCGTTGCAGAAAGTCCGCCATGGTCGCAGCGTCAGCCCAGATGGTGCCAGCGCAGATACAGTTGCACGGCCACCACGCCACCGCCAAAGGCCAGTGCGAAATAGATCACCAGCGACAGCAGGCGGTTGGTGCGCTGCTGTTCACCGATCAGCACTTTGAGCAGTTCGCTATTGTCGGGTGCCGGTTCGGCCTGCTGGGCCAGCGCCTTGTGCAGCATGCGCGGTAGTTGCGGAATCACGTGGGCGTAGTGCGGCGCTTCCGCCTTCATGCGCTGCCACATGCCTTTCAGGCCCACCTGCTCGGCCATCCAGTTTTCCAGATACGGTTTGGCAGTCTTCCACAGATCGAGGTCGGGATCGAGCTGACGCCCCAGCCCTTCGATATTCAGCAGGGTTTTCTGCAGCAGCACCAGCTGCGGCTGCACTTCCACATTGAAGCGGCGCGAAGTCTGGAACAGGCGCAGCAGAATCTGGCCGAAGGAGATGTCTTTCAGCGGACGGTCGAAAATCGGTTCGCAGCAGGCGCGCACGGCCGATTCCAGTTCGTCCACGCGGGTATCTTTCGGTGCCCAGCCCGATTCGATATGGGCTTCGGCCACGCGCTTGTAGTCGCGGCGGAAGAAGGCGAGGAAGTTCTGCGACAGGTAATCCTTGTCGAAGTCGTTGAGCGTGCCGACGATGCCGAAGTCCAGTGCAATGTAACGGCCGAAGCTGGCCGGATCGACCGACACCAGAATATTCCCGGGGTGCATATCGGCGTGGAAGAAGCCATCGCGGAATACCTGCGTGAAGAAGATTTCCACGCCATCGCTGGAGAGCTTCTTCAGGTCCACGCCGGCTTCGATCAGGCGGTCGATCTGCGACACGGGGATGCCGTGCATGCGTTCCATCACGATCACGCTGCTCGAGCAGTAATCCCAGAACATTTCCGGCACCAGCAGCAGTTCCGAATTGGCGAAGTTGCGGCGCAACTGGCTGGCATTGGCCGCTTCGCGCATCAGGTCCAGCTCGTCGTGCAGATATTTGTCGAACTCGGCCACCACCTCTTTAGGCTTCAGGCGTTTGCTGTCCGCCCACAACCGTTCCACCATCTCGGCCGCGGTCTGCATCAGCGCCACGTCTTCATCAATGGTTTTCTTCATGCCGGGACGCAGCACTTTGACGGCCACCTGCTTGCCATCTTTGAGCGTGGCGAAGTGCACCTGTGCGATCGAAGCGGACGCTACGGGCGTGCGTTCAAAGGTGGCAAACAGCTCGTCCGGATGGGCACCCAGCGATTTGCGGATCTGGGCGATGGCCAGCTCCGTATCGAACGGCGGCACGCGATCCTGCAGGCGCGACAGCTCTTCCACCAGATCGCCGGGGATCAGGTCGCGCCGGGTTGACAGCACCTGACCGAATTTGACGAAGATAGGGCCCAGTTCTTCCAGCGCCATGCGCAGGCGCACGCCGCGCGGCGCCGACAGGTCGCGCCAGAAAAACACCGTATCGATAATCTTGGCGATGCGCGGCTTTTTCAGCTCGGCAATCGCGATTTCATCCAGACCATACTGAACCGCAACGCGCAGGATTTTCAGTAGGCGTAAAAATTTCAGCATCAGCGCGATCCCAGTTTCTGTTCCAGTTTGGCCAGCCGTTTGGCCGCCCGTTCTACGTCATCGCGCAAGCGCACCACGTCGGCGGAAAAGTCTTCCACCACATGGGGACGGACCAGCACCGGTTTTTCATCAAGCAGGAATTCGGCCACGTTCTCGGCCAGCTTGCGCTGCCCCGTCTTGACGGTTTCCAGCGCCGCCTTGGCGCCCTGCACCATGCGCACGGCGGCTACGGGCCCCACTACCTTTTCCAGATCGTGCTCGGCTTCCCAGCGCAGCGAATTGCTCAGCGAGGAAATCGTGTTGGCAAATTCCGCATCGCCGGCAATCTGCACATAGGAAAACGCCCGCTCGCGGTTCTGCAGCATCAGCGGCACGTCGGCCAGCTTCAGGCTGATGGTCACGCGTGCTTCCTCGCCCTCTGGCGCCGGCTGCAGATAGCCGTCCGGCGTGACCTGCAGGCGCAGCACTACGGCGCCACTATCGATGGCCGCCACCTTGCCCCCATGGCGCTGCAGGGCCGTGCGGGCCCATGGCTCCTGTGCCAGCAAATGGTTGATGGCGGCGCAGGCGGGCGCTGCCGCAGTGAGCCGGTGTAATAACAAACCCAGAGTCGGTGCAATCATACGGATACCGTGTAAACAAAAACTACCAATAAAAAACCGCCCGGATTACGGGCGGTCTTGATCTTACCAGTTTGCCGCTGAGTACGGCGATTATGCGTGCTGCTGCAGCTGCTGGATACCGGCCAGCAGCCAGCCACCGTTGCCCGATACCGGTTTGACCAGATTCCACACTTCGTTGAACGGCTCGGCCAGCGCATCCGGCGCCGGTTTGATCATGCCGGTGAACTTGACGCTGGACAGGTACTCGTCGTTGCTGGTTTCGATACCCAGCAGCTCCGCTTCGATGCTGACCACATCGGTGTAATCCTTCTGCGCGCCGCGCTCGGTGATCTGCAGCTTCAGCTCGGCAAACACTTCTGGCGTGGTGAATTCGCGGATATCGGCCACATCGCCCTTGTCCCATGCCGCTTGCAGGCGGATGAAATTACCTTTGGCCACGCGCAGGAAGGTCGCAGCGTCGAAGTCCGCTGGCACGCCCCATGGGGTGTGCGCTACCGGCGCGGCCACTGGTGCAGGCGCATCAGCCAGACGCGAACCGATTTCCGGCGTGCCGCCAGCCGATGCCGGCTGGGCATAACCGTTGCTGCTGCCGTAACCATTGTTGCCGCTATAACCGGCCGGTGCCATGGCCGGTGCCGATTTACGGCTGAACAGGCGGAACAGCAATACTACGACGCCAGCCAGCAGGGCCAGCATGATGATGCTGCCGAGGATGCCGCTCATGGCGCTACCGAAGCCGAAATGCGAGAACAGCGCGCCGATACCGAGGCCCAGCAGCGCACCGCCGAGGATGCCTTTCCATGGGCTGGCCGGTTTAGGCGGCATGGCCGGTGCAGGTGCTGGCGCAGGCGCCGGAGCGGCCTGACGTGGCGCTTGCTGAGGTGCAGCGGCTGGTGGCATGCGGCTGACGTTCTGCGACTGACGACCGATGGAGCGGCCACCGCCCATAGGACGCGCCGTGGCCTCGGCCAGCAGCGACATGGCAGAAACGGCCAGTACGGCGCCGATCAGGAGTTGCTTCAGTTTCATGGACTTCCTCAAGTTACAGTTTGATACCAGTGTGCAAAGCGGCCACACCTGCCGTCAGGTTGTAATACTGGACCCGCTCCAGCCCTGCTTCTTCCATCATGGATTTCAGGGTTTCCTGATCCGGGTGCATGCGGATCGATTCCGCCAGATAGCGGTAGCTCTCGGCATCACCGGCGATCTTCTGGCCCATCCACGGCAGCACCTTGAACGAATAGATATCGTACGGTTTCTGCAGCGGCTCGGCCACTTTCGAGAATTCCAGCACCAGCAGCTTGCCACCCGGCTTCAGCACGCGGCGCATTTCCTTCAGCGCCACATCCTTGTGCGTCATATTACGCAGGCCGAAGGCCACGCTGACGCGGTCGAAATAATTGTCCGGGAATGGCAGTTTTTCTGCATCACACAGCAAAGTGGGGGTCAGCAGGCCGCGATTCAAGAGGCGATCACGCCCCACGCGCAGCATGGATTCGTTAATGTCGGTCAGCCAGACTTCGCCGCTCGGGCCCGCCTGTTTGGCGAACACTTTGGCCAGATCGCCCGTGCCGCCAGCGATATCGAGGCATTTGAAGCCGGGACGCACGCCTGCGTGGGCTATCGTGAACGTCTTCCACAGACGATGCAGGCCAGCCGACATGACGTCGTTCATGATGTCGTATTTGGCGGCGACAGAATGGAAAACCTTGGCAACTTCGCGGACTTTTTCGTCTTCTGCGACAGTTTTGTAACCGAAGTGAGTGGTATTGGTCATGGTAGGCAGGCCTGTTAGTTTGGCGGCATTATACAAGACGGAACCCGGCGCTAGCCCCTGGGCGGCAGCACTAGCGTGCGCCTCACTGCCGCCGTGGCGGGGCCGGATGGGTGCCTAGTGCTTGTGCCCGCAGCCGTGCGAGGCTTTGGCGCCCGTGCCGGGCAGTACGGTACCCGTTTCGCGGCCGCTATCGCCGGCAAAACCGGCTGCGTGCAGACGGCCCATGTAGTCGGCCCACAGGCTATCCTGCTCTTGACCTAGGCGATACAGGTAGTCCCACGTGTACAGGCCGGTATTGTGGCCATCGCTGAACGTGGGCTGGATCGCGTAATTGCCCACCGGTTCGATACCGGCGATGCCCACTTCACGCTTGCCTACCTGCAGAGTCTCCTGCCCCGGACCGTGGCCTTTGACCTCGGCCGAGGGCGAATACACGCGCAGCAGTTCGAAAGGAATGGAAAAATTCGCCCCGTCGTCGAATTCGACTTCGAGACGGCGCGACTGGTTGTGGACCGTCAGGCCCGTTGGCTGTTTGCTCATGCTATCCCCTGCAGACGTTCTATCATGGCCTCGTGCAGCGCTGGCAGCAGCGCGCGGCGGGCCGCCAGCACGGCCGGATCGGCAGCACGCTGTACCGGCGCCCAGGTCGGCTGAGGGAAATGGGCATCGTCGGTATAGCGCGGGATCACGTGCCAGTGCACATGGGGCGTCATGTTACCAAAGCTGGCCAGATTGATCTTGTGCGGCGCCATCACGGCGCGCTGGGCGTCTTCCACCGCCCAGACTACGGCCATCACATGCTGCCGCTGGGCCGCCGTCAGGTCCGTCATTTCGCGCACATGTTCGCGCCACACCACGCGGGTGTAACCCGGATATTCCGGCTCGTCGACATTGATCACCACCAGCAGCTCGTCGCCCCAGATGATCACGCCTTCGGCCGGCGCTTCCAGCAGATTACATAGATCGCAGGCCATTACACCAGCACCCGCTCGATGCCGCCCGCATTGGCGCGCTGCACGTATTCCGGCAGCCAGTTCTCGCCCAGCAGGTGCTTGGCGATTTCCACCACGATGTAGTCGGCCGTGGTGCCCGCATCTTCGCTGTAGCGCGACACGCCGCCCAGACAGGCCGGGCAGCTGGTCAGGATTTTCACGTCGCCATCGAAACCGTCGGCGCGCAACTTGTTGGCGCCGCTCACCACTTCCTGCTCCTTGCGGAAGCGTACCTGCGTGGAGATGTCGGGACGGGCAATCATCAGCGTACCGGAATCGCCGCAGCAGCGGTCGTTCTTCTCGATCTTCACATTGTCATGCGTCTGGATCAGCGCGTTCACCGTCTTGGTGGCTTCCTGCATCTTCATCGGCGTGTGGCAAGGCTCGTGGTACATATAGCGCGTACCCGTCACGCCTTCCAGCTTGACCTGCTTTTCCATCAGATATTCGTGGATATCCATGATGCGGCAGCCGGGGAAGATCTTGTCGAACTCGTAGGTAGCCAGCTGGTCGTAGCAGGTACCGCACGAGACCAGCACAGTCTTGATGTCCAGATAGTTGAGCGTATTCGCCATGCGGTGGAACAGCACGCGGTTATCCGTCATCATCTTCTCGGCCTTGTCGTACTCGCCTGCGCCCCGTTGCGGATAGCCGCAGCACAGGTAGCCCGGTGGCAGCACGGTCTGCACGCCTACTTCCCACAGCATGGCCTGGGTGGCCAGACCTACTTGCGAGAACAGCCGCTCGGAACCGCAGCCGGGGAAGTAGAACACGGCTTCCGTGTCCGCATTGGTTTTCTGCGGGTTACGGATAATCGGGATGACCTTGTCGTCTTCGATATCGAGCAGCGCACGCGCGGTCTTCTTCGGCAGGCCGCCCGGCATTTTCTTGTTGATGAAGTGGATCACCTGCTCGCGCACTTTCGGCTTGCCCACGGTTGGTGGCGGTGCCTTGGTCTGGGTGCGGGCGAACTTCTTGAGCAGATCATTACCGAGGCGCTGGGCCTTGTAGCCTATGCCCACCATGGCCGCACGGGTGGCGTTGATGGTGGCCGGATCGGTGGCATTGAGGAAGAACATCGCCGCCGATTTACCGGGATTGAAACTCTTCTTGTCCATCTTGCGCAGCAGATTGCGCATATTCATGGATACATCGCCGAAGTCGATATTCACCGGGCATGGGGTGACGCACTTGTGGCAGACGGTGCAGTGATCTGCCACGTCTTCGAATTCTTCCCAGTGCTTGATGGAGATGCCGCGACGGGTCTGCTCTTCGTACAGGAAAGCTTCGATCAGCGACGAGGTCGCGAGAATCTTGTCGCGTGGCGAGTACAGCAGATTGGCGCGCGGTACGTGGGTCGAGCACACAGGTTTGCACTTGCCGCAGCGCAGGCAGTCCTTGACGCTGTTGGCGATGTTGCCGATATCGCTTTGCTGCATGATCAGCGATTCGTGACCCATCAGACCGAACGATGGCGTGTAGGCGTTGCGCAGGTCCGCTTCCATGCCGCTCAGATTGAGCAGCTTGCCCTTGTTGAAGCGGCCTTCCGGATCGACCTTCTGCTTGTAGTCGCGGAACGGACCGATTTCTTCTTCGGTCAGGAACTCCAGCTTGGTGATGCCGATGCCGTGCTCGCCCGAGATCACGCCGTTGAGCGAGCGGGCCAGCGTCATGATGCGTGCCACGGCCTGATGCGCCAGTTGCAGCATTTCATAGTGGTCCGAGTTGACCGGCAAGTTGGTGTGCACATTGCCGTCACCGGCGTGCATGTGCAGCGCCACGAACACGCGGCCACGCAGCACGCGCTTGTGGACGGCGCTGGCTTCGTCGAGAATCAGCTTGTAGGCGGCGCCGTTGAAGATCTGGCGCAGGCTGGCGCGGATTTCCTGTTTCCACGAAATGCGCACGGTGCGGTCCTGCACCACATCGAACAGGCGCGCCTGCGGCTGCGCCGCCAGACGTTCGAGCAGCGTCGGCACCAGACGTTCGAGACCCAGCGCTTCCAGTTGCGGCACGGCCGTTTCCAGCGGCTGATCGAGTTCGGCCAGCAGATAGGCCCAGCGTGCCTGCACCTGCGCCAGCAGCGCGGTAGCTTGCTGCACGCGGTCGCCCAGCATTTCTTCGTCGCCCACGCCGTCGTCGGCGTCGTCGCTCTTGCCGATAGGCAGATTACCGGCAGCGAAGAACTGCTGCAGTTCTTCGGCCAGTTGCAGCTTGTTGCGGATCGACAGTTCGATGTTGATGCGTTCGATACCGTCGGTGTACTCACCCATGCGGTTGAGCGGAATCACCACGTCTTCGTTAATCTTGAACGCGTTGGTGTGCTTGGCAATGGCCGCCGTGCGGGCACGATCAAGCCAGAATTTCTTGCGTGCTTCCGGGCTGACAGCCACAAAGCCTTCACCCACGCGGGTATTGGCCAGACGGATCACTTCCGACGCGGCCAGTGCAACGGCGTTTTCGTCGTCACCGACGATGTCGCCGAACAGCGCCATTTTCGGCAGCACGCCGCGCTTGGATTTGGTGGCATAGCCAACCGCGCGCAGATAGCGTTCGTCCAGGTGTTCCAGACCGGCCAGACGCAGGGTAGCGAACTGCTCGCCCTTGGCTGGCAGGCTGTCCAGATAATCCTTGATTTCCACGATCGATGGAATCGCATCGCGCGCCTGACCGAAGAATTCGAGGCAGACCGTGCGCGTATGCTTGGGCATCTTGTGCAGTATCCAGCGTGCCGAGGTAATCAGACCATCGCAGCCTTCTTTCTGGATGCCGGGCAGACCGGCGAGGAATTTGTCGGTAACGTCCTTGCCCAGACCTTCCTTGCGGAATTTGCGGCCTTCGATTTCCAGTACTTCCGTCTTGAACGGTTCGCCTTTGGCTTCGCCGCGGGTGCTCGGATGAGTCCACTCCAGTTTAAAGCGGGCCAGCGGCGTATCGTGGATCTTGGACAGATTGTGATCGAGGCGCGTGACTTCCAGCCAGTCGCCATTCGGATCGACCATGCGCCACGAGGCCAGATTGTCGAGCGCCGTGCCCCACAGCACGGCCTTCTTACCGCCCGCATTCATGGCGATATTGCCGCCTATGCAGGAGGCGTGCGCCGAAGTCGGATCGACGGCGAACACGAAACCGGCCTTCTCGGCCGCTTCCGATACCTTGTTGGTGATCACGCCGGCGCCCGTGTAGATGGTGGCGTACTCGCGGCTCAGGCCGGGCAGCACCTTCATTTCCACGGCGCCCATGTTGAGCAGCTTTTCCGTGTTGATCACGGCCGACATCGGCGTGAGCGGAATCGCGCCGCCCGTGTAACCGGTGCCGCCGCCGCGCGGGATGATGGTCAGTCCCAGTTCGATACAGCCTTTGACCAGACCGGCCATTTCTTCTTCGCTGTCCGGGGTCAGCACCACGAACGGGTATTCCACGCGCCAGTCGGTGGCATCGGTCACGTGGGAAATCCGCTTCATGCCGTCGAAGCAGATGTTGTGCTTGTCCGTGTAGCGGCCCAGCACTTTGTAGGTGCGCTTGCGCAGATCGTAGGTCTGCTTGAATTCTTCGCCGAAATCGGCCACGGCCTTGCCTGCAGCACGCAGCAGCTGGGCCACGTTCTCGCTGCGCTGACGCGATTCGGCATCGTCGGCCACACCATTTTCATCGACGCTGTGACGGCGCTTGTCCACTTCGGCCAGACGGTGGTGCAGTGCTTCTATCAATTCCTGACGGCGCTTGGGGTTGTCCAGCAAGTCGTCCTGCAGATAGGGATTGCGCCGTACGGCCCAGATATCGCCCAGCACTTCGTACAGCATACGGGCCGAACGGCCCGTCTGACGGGCACCGCGCAAAGCATCCAGCAAGCTCCACGACTCCTCGCCCAGCAGCCGGATCACGATCTCGCGATCGGAAAACGACGTGTAGTTATAAGGAATCTCGCGCAGGCGCGTGGCCTCCGGACCGTGAGGCGTTTCCGCCAGCAAAGCTTGAATTTGTGCAGGGGCGTTCATATTGCGATTCGACTGGAGACGACTAGTGACATTAGCCGGGAGGGTCATTCTAGCGTATTGCGGCGCACCACGCCGGAACAGCCTTCAATGCGCTAGGGCTAATCGGCGCGCCATTAATCCGCAAATAATTTGAAAATCGCAGGTTTCGTTGGCAATAAATGCCGAAACTTGGCGGAAAACTGAATTTAATTCATAAACTCAGCTTGTTGACAATATGTTTAATTGCACCAAATTAGCCCAGCAGATGGGCGATGCCATGCCAGAACCCGTCCGGCACATACAACAATAGCGTGGTCATGGTCAGGTAGCGCAGCAGTTTGCCTAGCGCCATATAGGCAATGCTGGGCCAGAACGGCAGGTGCAGCCAGCCACCCAGCGTGCACAGGGGGTCGCCTATGCCGGGCAGCCAGGACAGCAGCATGGTCTTGGCGCCATAGCGCTCCAGCCAGTGGAACCAGCGGCTCTGGCGCTCGCGCGCGAACGATTGCTTGGCCTGATAGCCCATCCAGTAATCGATCGCGCCGCCCAGCGTATTGCCCACCGTGGCCACGGCGATGGCAGGCCAGAACAGCTGGGGATTGGCTTTGATCACGGCAAACACGGCCGGTTCGGAGCCTAGCGGCACCAGCGTGGCCGAGATCAGGCTCACCAGAAACACGGAAGTCAGCCCTACCTGCGGCGCGGCCAGCACACTGAGCAGCCATGCAATTGCGGATTCGATCATCGCTTTCTTCTGATGTAGGGGGGTGTCCATTATAATAAATTGCATCCGCATGAATGCACCGTCCGGCTTGCGCCCACCCGCGCTCCGCCAGCGCCCTGCTCCACCCCGGTCACCCGCCGGTTAGTTAGCATAGCTTGAAGTACCGTACGCACCAGAATATTCTGGCCCGGAATCATTATGTTTGCAGACCATGACCATCGATTATCTGAAGAAAATCCTGACCGCCCGCGTCTACGACGTCGCCACTGAAACCCCGCTCGAGCACGCACCTGCCCTGTCGCAGCGCTGCGGCAACCGAATTTACTACAAGCGCGAGGACATGCAGAGCGTGTTCAGCTTCAAGATTCGTGGCGCCTACAACAAAATGGCTCACCTGAGCGACGCCCAGCGCAAGCGCGGCGTGATCTGCGCTTCGGCCGGCAACCATGCACAAGGCGTGGCCCTGTCCGCCGCCAAGCTGGGCTGCCGCGCCCTGATCGTCATGCCCACCACCACGCCTCAGGTCAAGATCGATGCCGTCAAGTCGCGCGGCGGCCCGTCCGTAGAAGTGGTGCTGCATGGCGAATCCTACACGGACGCCTACAACCACGCTTTACTGCTGGAACAGGAACAGAAACTGACCTTCGTCCATCCGTTCGACGATCCGGACGTGATCGCCGGTCAGGGCACTATCGGTATGGAAATCCTGCGCCAGCATTCCGGCCCTATCCATGCGATTTTCGTTGCCATCGGTGGTGGCGGCCTGATCTCGGGCGTGGCTGCCTATGTCAAGGCGATCCGTCCCGACATCAAGATCATCGGCGTACAGACGCTCGATTCCGACGCCATGGCGCGCAGCATCAAGGCTGGCGAGCGCGTCACCCTGTCCGACGTGGGCCTGTTCTCGGACGGCACGGCCGTGCGTCTGGTGGGCGAGGAAACCTTCCGTCTGACCCAGCAGTATGTGGACGACATCATCCTGGTCGATACGGACGCCATCTGCGCCGCCATCAAGGATGTGTTCACCGATACCCGCAGCATCCTCGAGCCGGCCGGTGCGCTGGCCGTAGCTGGCGCCAAGGCCTATATCGAGCGCGCTGCGCTGAGCAAGGAACCGGTCGAGAACCAGACCCTGATCACCATCGCCTGCGGCGCCAACATGAATTTCGACCGCCTGCGTTTTGTGGCCGAACGTGCCGAACTGGGCGAATCGCGCGAAGCCGTGTTTGCCGTCACCCTGCCCGAGCAGCGCGGTAGCTTCAAGCGCTTCTGCGCCTTGGTAGGCCCGCGCAATGTGACCGAGTTCAACTACCGTATCAGCGACAAGGACGAAGCCCACGTGTTCGTCGGCGTACAGATTGCCGACCGCAGCGAATCGGGCAAGCTGGCGCGCAACTTCGAGGAACAGGATTTCCGCACGCTGGACCTGACCCACGACGAACTGGCCAAAGCCCACATCCGCCATCTGGTCGGTGGCAAGAGCGCGCTGGCGCAGGACGAACTGCTGTACCGTTTCGAGTTCCCCGAGCGTCCGGGCGCGCTGATGCGCTTCCTCAATTCGATGGCGCCGAACTGGAATATCTCGCTGTGTCATTACCGCAGCCAGGGTGGCGACGTGGGCCGGATTCTGATCGGCCTGCAGGTGCCGCCCGAGGAAATGGATCAGTTTGCCCAGTTCCTCACCACGCTGGGCTACCGCTACTGGGATGAGAGCGCCAACCCCGTGTACAAACTCTTCCTCGGCTAAGCGCCGGGCGGGACGGCACAGTTTGCGCTACTATGCCGTCCTTCACCAACACGAGCACCGTCATGACCAACACCGCCGACCTGTCCCCGCTGGGAAAAAACTCTGCCTACCGCACCGATTACGCACCGGAATTGCTGTTCCCGATTCCACGGCAGGGCAAGCGCGATGAACTGGGCCTGACGGGCACCCTGCCGTTTTTCGGCGTGGATATCTGGAACGCCTACGAAATTTCGTGGCTCAACCAGCGCGGCAAACCGCAGGTGGCCATCGCCCGCATTACCGTGCCGGCCGATTCGCCCAACATCGTCGAATCCAAGTCCTTCAAGCTCTACCTGAACTCCTTTAACCAGACCCGCCTCGATAGCGTGGTGGCGCTGAAGACCTTGCTGCAGCAGGATCTGTCCCAAGCGGTAGGCGCCAACGTGCACATCTCGCTGACCCAGCCGGAAGAGTTCGGCATGATCACCATGGGCGAACTCGATGGCCTGCTGCTCGACCGTCTGGACATCGAAGTAGATCACTACAGCCCCGATCCATCGCTGCTGAAGGCGGCGCTGGACGAAGAACCGGTGGAAGAAAAACTGGTATCGCACCTGCTGAAATCCAACTGTCTGGTCACGGGCCAGCCGGACTGGGCCAGCGTGCAGATCCACTATGCGGGCCCGCAGATCGATCAGGAAAGCCTGCTGCGCTACCTGATAGGCTTCCGCGAACACAACGAGTTCCACGAGCAGTGTGTGGAGCGCATCTTCATCGACATCCTGCGCCAGTGCCACCCGCAACAGCTGGCCGTGTACGCACGCTACACGCGCCGTGGCGGACTCGATATCAATCCGTGGCGTAGCAACTTCAGCAGCGCCCAGAAGCCGGCCAATCTGCGCGGCGCACGCCAGTAATGCCAGTAAGTACAGGCCGTAGCATGTATGCCGAAGGCACGATACATTTCTGATCGGCACAGTTAATTCAGGCGTATCATAAGCACATAGGCAGCATAGTGCCGGACCCCGCCTCGGGGTTTTCCGGTGCCGGACAGAAAAAAGCCTATAATGCGCTCGCAGGCCGCATTTGTGCGCCGCAACATTCTATGTCGCAATATGAATAACCTAAGCAAAATACTCTCACTGGAAAACGTGCAGCTCGATCTGGAAGTGTCGAGCAAGAAGCGCGCTTTCGAGCAAGCCGGCCTGATCTTCGAAAACAATTGCGGCATCGCCCGCTCCACCGTCTCGGACAATCTGTTCGCGCGCGAACGTCTCGGTTCCACGGGGCTGGGGCATGGCGTGGCGGTTCCTCACGGCCGCGTGAAAGGCATGAAGAGCCTGAAGTCGCCGCTGGCGGCGTTTGTGCGTCTGGCCGAGCCGATTCCGTTCGAGTCGCCCGATGGCAAGCCGGTCAATCTGTTGTTTTTCCTGCTGATCCCTGACCACGTCACCCAGCAGCATCTGGAGATCCTGTCCGAGATCGCCGAAATGTTCTCCGACGACGCATTCCGCGTGGCCCTGAGCACGGACCCGGATCCGGCCTCGGTGTACCAGCGCATCATCAGCTGGGTGCCTACCCTGCAGGCAGCCGGTTAAGTCATCAGACGATATCGTCAGGGGCGCCTGACTATGGGTTACACTACCAGCTAGTTCAACCCATCACGAAGACGCCCCATGCTGCAAACTCCGCTGACGATACAAAGACTGTACGACGACAATCGCGAAAGTTTGCAGCTAGGCTGGTTTGCCGGCTTCCCCGGCGGCGAACGGCTGATCTCCGGCGACGTCGCTTCGGCCGCCGACCAGGTGGGCCACCTGAACACCATCCACCCGGGCCGTATCCAGGTTTTCGGCCATCAGGAAATCAATTACTACCAGCGCCTCAAATCGCTCACGCGCGCCCACGTGATCGGCGAGCTGATTGCAGGCGGACCACCGGCGCTGATCATTGCGCAAGGGCTGGAAACCCCGCCCGACATCCTCGCCATCTGCGACGAAAAAAATATCCCGCTGTTCTCGACGCCGCTGCCGGCGGCACAGGTGATCGACTTCCTGCGCGTCTACCTGTCGAAGAAGCTGGCCCAGCGCATCATCATGCACGGCGTGTTCATGGACGTGCTCGGTGTGGGCGTGCTGATCACGGGCGATTCCGGTCTCGGCAAAAGCGAGCTGGGGCTGGAGCTGATTTCGCGTTCGCACGGGCTGGTGGCCGACGATGCCGTCGAGTTCTCGCGCATCGCCCCGAATATGATCGAAGGGCGCTGCCCGCCGCTGCTGCAGAACCTGCTCGAAGTGCGCGGGCTGGGGCTGCTGGACATTAAAGCCATCTTTGGCGAAACGGCCGTGCGGCGCAAGATGCGCCTGAAACTGATCGTGCATCTGGTACGCCGTGGCGCGGCCGATGAAGAAGTGGAGCGCCTGCCATTCCAGTTCCCTACCGAGGACGTGCTGGGCCTGCCAGTGCGCAAGGTCGTGATCCCGGTGGCGGCCGGCCGCAATATTGCGGTGCTGCTGGAAGCCGCCGTGCGCAACACCATCTTGCAGCTGCGCGGCATCGACACGCTGCAGGAATTCATGGAACGCCAGCGTCAGGCCATGAGCGGAGACTAAACCGTCTGGCTGCGGTATCATCCTGTCCTATGCGCATCGTACTCTTAACCGGCATTTCCGGCTCCGGCAAATCTGTCGCCCTCAACGTGCTTGAGGATACTGGCTTCTATTGCGTCGACAACCTGCCGCCAGCCTTGCTGGCCAGCCTGGTCGATACTCTGGTACAGGAAGGCATGGAAGCACTGGCCGTCGCTGTCGATGCACGCAGCTCTGCCTCGCTGGCCAGCCTGCCGGAGGACGTCAAGCGGCTGCGTGAGCAAGGACATGATGTCAAAGTGATGTTCCTGACTGCGAACACCCATTCGCTGGTAGCGCGCTTCTCGGAAACGCGGCGCAGCCATCCCTTATCGCATGAACTGCGTCCGGGCCAGAATCCCGCTTCGCGCCGCACCCTGATCGAATGCATACAGGAAGAGCGCGAGCGGCTGGCTCCGATCGAAAAGCTGGGCCATGTGGTCGACACTTCGGAACTGAGTGCCAATAAGCTGCGCGCATGGGTCAAGGATCTGGTCGCTATCGAACGTGCGCCGCTCATCCTGTTCTTCGAATCGTTCGCCTTCAAGCTGGGCGTGCCGCTCGATGCGGATTTCGTGTTCGACGTGCGGGCGCTGCCGAATCCCTATTACGACCTGACGCTGCGCCCCCTGAACGGACGCGACCAGCCTGTAATCGATTTTCTGAACGCCCAGCCCAGCGCGCTGGAACTGTTCAAGGATATCCGCGACTTCATCGAGAAATGGCTGCCCTCGTTCAAGACGGACAACCGTAGCTATCTGACGGTAGCAGTAGGCTGCACGGGCGGCCAGCACCGCTCCGTCTACATGGCCGAACAACTGGCGGCCTATTTCCAGGCCAGCGAAAAAGTCGTCCTGCGCCACCGCGAACAAGCCTGACGTTTCTGCCCTAGTGTAGCAACTTCAGCAGCAGGCCCGAGATCAGAGCCGTTTGCAATATGCCCAGCGACACCGCGACGGTAACCACCCAGCGGATCAACTCGCTTCTAAGCTCGGCCAGCCGAGCGTCCACCTTCGCATCCAGCTTCTCGACTTTTGCATCGAGCTTTTCCAGTGCGATCCTGACCAGACTAAATTCCGCGGAAGATTCCTGCCTGGGCAGATAAAGTTCTGCCATATTTTCGCTCTCGGCTGTAAGCGTCTGAGTCAGCACATCAGATAGCACCGCCACGTGCGCTCGCGCCTGTGCAGCCGGCACGCCAGCGCCTTCCAGTCGCTCAACCACTTTCAGCGTATCAAAGGGACTCGAAGCCATCATTAGCTCCAGATAGGGACATCGTTGAACGATGCCCTCGCGCCAGACGTCAGGTATTGCGTCCCATCATAGCATCCGCTTACGCAAGCTGGCGCAGGGGATGGGCGTAGGCCGGCCAGACGGGTGCAAACATCTGCAGCACCTGTTCCTCGCTCACTTCGGCCAGCGTGGCGGGACGCCATTGCGGCGCGTTGTCCTTGTCGATTACGAGAGCACGCACGCCTTCGATCACTTCGCCATGTTCGAAATTACGCCGCACCAGCGCGCGTTCCATGCGCAGGCAATCGGCCACATCTAATGCAGCGCCGCGCTTGATCAGTTCGTGCGTCACGCACATCATCAGCGGCGAACGCGTCGCCATGACCTGCAAGGTCTTCTGGGCAAAGGCGCTGTCGTCCTGCTGCAGCGAGGCCGTGATGGCAGCCACCGAGCCGGCGGCGAAATGGCGGTCGATGGCAGCACGCTGCTGCGCCAGCTGGCTCTCGCCGGCGCTGCGCCGGAACGGCGCGGTAAAGTCTGCAATGGCAGCACGCAGCTGCAGGCCCGCCGTGGTCTCCAGCAGCGCCAGCAAGGCTGGCAGTTCGGCACTCGGCACGAAGTAGTCGGCCAGCCCTGCATACAGCGCATCAGCCGCGTTGATGGTCACGCCCGTGACGCCGAGGTAGTTACCCAGCTGGCCCGGCGCGTGCGACAGGAAATAGCTGCCGCCCACATCGGGGAACAGACCGATATTCACTTCCGGCATGGCCATCTTGGTACGCTCGGTCACGATGCGGATGCGGCACTCGGGCCCGCCCTGCGCCACGCCCATGCCGCCGCCCATCACCACGCCATCCATCAGCGCGATATAGGGCTTGGGGTAGAAATGGATTAAATGATTTAGCGCATATTCTTCCGTGAAGAAGTCTTCCAGCAGTGCGCTGCCAGCCTGCGGCGTATCACGCCCCACATCGTAGAAGAAGCGGATGTCACCGCCCGCGCACAGGGCTTTTTCACTGCTGCTGCGGATCACCACGGCATCCACCTCGGCGCTGTCGCGCCATGCCAGCAGCGCTGCCGTGATGTCGCGCACCATCTCCAGCGAAAGGGAATTGAGGGCCTTGGGGCGGTCCAGCAAAATCAGGCCGGTACCGTTGCTGACGCTGGTGTGAACATGTGCGCTCATGGAGTCTCGCGGTAAGTGAAAACGCTATTCTACTGCGCCGCCGAGGCGAAAAGACTACCCTCCAGACGCAAAAAAGGGCGCTGATGGCGCCCTTGATCGGATCTTGCAGTGACCGGCTTATAGCGCGGCGGCAGACTCGTAACTATCTGGCAGATGCTTGATCGCATCGTGGCCGTGGTTCTGCACTTTGTCCTTGTATTTCATCACCTGCCGATCAAGCTTGTCGATCAGGGTGTCGATGGCGGCGTACAGATCTTGCGACAGGCTTTCCACATACACGGTTTTGCCCGACATGCGCAGATTGATCTCGGCCTTCTGGCGCTTCTCTTTCTCTTTAAGGTTATCTACAGTCAGGATGACAGCAATATCAATCACTTGATCAAAGTGGCGGGTGACGCGCTCCAGCTTGTTCTGCACATATTCACGGATCGCTGCAGTCACTTCCAGATGATGTCCACTGATGGTGAGATTCATACACACTCCTAAAGATGATGTTACTGGCGGTTAGTGCGCTGCCCATTGCTGCCGGGCGCACAGGAACCAGATAACTACAAAGACTTGCGGAGACTGACTGGCGGGATTTTCAAAGCTTCCCGGTATTTGGCAACAGTTCGTCGCGCAATGACCATGCCCTGTTCGCCTAGCATGTCCGCAATCTTACTGTCAGATAAAGGGTTTTTCGGGTCTTCTGCTCCTGTCAATTGCACGATGAGTGCGCGTATCGCCGTCGAACTTGCTTCCCCTCCCGCTTCGGTGGCGACATGGCTACCAAAAAAATATTTCAGCTCAAACATGCCGTGCGGGGTCAGCATATATTTTTGAGTTGTTACGCGAGAAATAGTGCTCTCGTGTAGACCTAGTGTATCAGCTATTTCGCGCAGCACAAGGGGTCTCATGGCGACCGCGCCATGCGAGAAAAAGTTCTTTTGTCGTTCTACTATCGCTTGTGCAACGCGCAAAATTGTCTCGAAACGCTGCCGCATATTCTTGATCAGCCACTTGGCTTCCTGCAGCTGCGCGCCCATGGCGCTCTCGCCCTTGCCCTGCTTGAGCAGATTGGCGTACATGGCATTGACGCGCAATCGCGGCATCACATCGTTATTCAGGCTGACTTGCCAGCCGTTGCGCGATTTTTTCACGATCACATCGGGCACCACATAGTCCGAGGTGTCGGCCGCAAACGCTGCACCCGGGTGCGGATTGCACTGGCGGATCACGGTTTGTGCTTCGCGCAAATCCTCCTCGTCGCACAGCAGGGCTTTCTTTAATTTGTTGAAATCACGCTGGGCAAACCAGTTCAAATGATTTTCAACAATTGCCAATGCCATGCGGCGTGTAACCAACGGAATCGCCGGTAAACGCTTGATTTGCAGCGCCAGACACTCGGAGGCCGTACGCGCACCCACGCCGATAGGGTCGAAACTTTGCAGCAAAGTTAAGGCCGTCTGCAATTCATCGAGTTCGACTTCGAGTTCTTCGGGGATGCGCGCATGGATTTCTTCCAGCGCCTCTTCCAGATAGCCATTCTCGTCCAGCGCATCGATGATCAGTTCGACCAGTGCACGGTCGCGCTGCTCGAGCACCAGCACGCGCATCTGCTCGAGCAGATGGTCGCGCAGCGTGCAGTGGCTGGCTTCCAGCTGGGGCCGCGCGTCTTCATCGTCAGGCGCCTTGCTGCGGCCGGCATCGCTCCAGTCCACATCGGCCTCGCTGCTGGTGCTTTCCGTATCGGCGGCGGGGCCGTCATAGCTATCCGCTTCGGCCGGTGCCGCTTCGCTCTGGCCGGGCGGAACATCGGCGCCCGCTTCATTCGAGCTGGCCGGCTGGCTGATGGCGCCATCGGACAGCAAACGCAGCGAACGGTCGAGCGGATCGTCCAGCCGTTCCAGCAGCGGATTATCAGTGAGTAGCTGTTCCAGTTCCTGATGCAATTCCAGCGTGGACAACTGCAGCAGCCGGATCGACTGCTGTAGCTGGGGTGTCAGCGCCAGATGTTGCGAAGTGCGCAGTTGCAAAGACTGTTTCATGAGGCTTATGAGGCTTACATTCGGAAGTGTTCACCCAGATACACGCGGCGTACCGACTCATTTGCAATGATGTCGTCCGGACGGCCAGACGCCAGTACCGTGCCCTGGTTGATGATATATGCGCGGTCGCAGATGCCCAGCGTTTCGCGCACATTGTGATCGGTAATGAGGACGCCGATGCCACGTTCCTTGAGGAAGCGCACAATGCGCTGAATCTCGATGACGGCTATCGGGTCGACCCCGGCGAATGGTTCGTCCAGCAGCACGAAGCGGGGATTGGTCGCCAGTGCCCGCGCGATTTCCACCCGGCGCCGTTCGCCGCCCGAGAGCGACAGGGCGGGGTTTTCGCGCAGCTTTTCGATTTGCAAATCGGCCAGCAGGGTATTGAGCCGTTCATCGATGGCAGCCTTGGATAAAGACTTGCCGTCTACTTTCTGAATTTCCAGCACGGCGCGGATGTTCTCCTCCACCGTGAGTTTGCGGAATACGGAGGCTTCCTGCGGCAGGTAGGACAGGCCTAGCGCTGCGCGCCGGTGGATGGGCAGGCTGGAGATATCGGTGCCGCTGATATCGATGGTGCCCGCATCCGAAGGCACCAGTCCCACGATCATGTAGAACGAGGTGGTCTTGCCGGCGCCGTTAGGCCCCAGCAGCCCCACCACTTCGCCGCAGGCCACCTGCAGCGACACGTCGTGGACCACCTGGCGCTTGCCATAAGTCTTTTGCAAACCCTTGACGATCAGGGTGCTACCGCAGGAAGTCGTCATGCTTATTTTCCCGGTACAGGTGGAACGGAGGCGGCCGGTGCCGCTGCCGTGGTGGCAGCCGGTCCGCGCTGCACCGGCTGGATCACCATGGTGCCGCGACCAGCACCGGGCTTGCTCTCGCCCGTCACGCTGTTTTTCACGGCAAACTGTTCTTTGCGGCTGTCGTAGGAAATGAATTCGCCATCGACTTCATCGCTGAGGCGGCCCGCTTCCAGACGGCGGATTTTGGCTTTCGAGAACAGTTTCACCAGATCGGTTTTCTCGCTGTATTCGATACGTTCGGCTTCCCCTTCCACCCACTGGTCACCGGCACCGTCGCGCTTCTGGCGGAAGGTGGCAGGCGTGCCCGGAGTGCTGGTCAGCACCACCAGATTGTAGCCTTCGGGGTCAGTGCTGACGACCGCCTTGGGCGACTTCATCAGCAGCGTGCCGCGCGTCAGCACAACATTGCCCAGCAGGGTTTTGATCTGCTTCACGTCATCGATCTGCAGGTCGTCGTAATCGATCTTGGTCGGCTTGGAGGCATCGGCTTTCTCCGCCTGCGCCACACCCAGCCCGAGGCAGCACAAGGCCACTGCCAGCATCAGTTTCTTCATCATTCCTATCCTTTCGTTAGCACACAGGGAAGACCTAGTGCGCTGCACGTGGCGGCAACAGCAGTTGCCCACGACCACCCAGCTGCACTTCGCGGGTGGCATTATTGGCTTTCATGCCCAAGCCGGTTGCACTGGACTGTCCCAGTTGCAACGCCACGGCAGCGGCAGTTTCCATTCTTTCTTCGTCCGGATACACGGTCAACGTCGGTGTCGTCAGGTGCAGCACAGGAGCCTGTGCGGTAGCGGGACGCAGTACGTCCACCTTACCGGAAAGCTGGACGCGCGTATTGCCCTGATCGATCAATGCGCTCTGCGCACGCATCTGCATGGGCGGCTGCTCGCCGGACAGGCTGTGCACATACGGCTTTTCGATATCCGAGGCATCATCCACGGGGCGGTGGGTCAGCTTGTCGCCGGAGATGATGTAGGCCGGCTTGCCGGCCTGACTCATACGCACCAGACTGAACCGGTCGATGATGTAATCAGGCTCGTTGCGGTAAGGGTCGCCCTGCTCTTCCTGGCCCGCCTGATTCACCACCTGCACCAGCCAGAAGCTGCCGACGGCCACAAACACGCCGACCAGCATGATCAGCGTCAGTTGCCAGCGGTGAGCGGTCCGTTTATGCATGCTTATGCTCCATTACACCTGAAACTGCGCCATCACGCGCTCGTAACTGCCCTGGGCCTGCATCAGCAGCTCGCATATTTCGCGCACGGCACCGCGGCCGCCATAGGCCGTCGTCACATGGTGCGCGCGGCTCAGTACTTCGGCGCGGCCATTCGGCACGGCCACGGCCAGCCCCACGCGGCTCAGTATCGGCAGATCCACCACATCGTCGCCGATGAAGCCTACCTGCTCGGCCGTCAGCCCCGTCTTTTCCAGCAGCGCATGGAAAGGCGTGAGCTTGTCATGGCCGCCCTGATGCAGGTGGCCAATGCCCAGATCGGCCGCGCGGCGTATCACCTGCGGCGACGTACGCGCGCTGATGATGGCCGTCTGCACGCCGGCTTCCTGCAGCAGCTTGATGCCCAGCCCATCCTGCACATTGAAGGTTTTCAGGGCTTCGCCATCGGCGCCGTAATGCAGGCTGCCATCGGTCAGCACGCCATCAACATCGAAGATCATCAGTTTGATGCGGGCGGCCCGTTCCAGTACGCTAGCATTCATCAGATCACCTTGGCGCGGGTCAGGTCGTGGATATGCAGGGCGCCCACTAGCTTGCCGTCGGCGTCCGTCACCAGCATCTGGTTGATGCGGAATTCTTCCATCACGGCCACGGCATCGACGGCCATTTTTTCCGGCGCAATGGTGCGCGGGTTGGCGTGCATCACGTCACCGATCACCACTTTGCTGAAGTCCTGCACTTTTTCTATCATGCGGCGCAGGTCGCCGTCGGTGAATACGCCGACCGGACGGTTGTCGCCATCGACGATGGCCGTCATGCCCATGCCCTTCTGGGTAATTTCCAGCAGCGCATCGGTCAGTTTCACATGGGCCTGCACTTTCGGCACGGCGTCGCCACTGCGCATCACGTCGCGCACATGGGTCAGCAGGCGGCGGCCCAGCGCGCCACCGGGGTGGGAGCGGGCAAAGTCTTCTTCCTTGAAGCCGCGCAGATCCAGCAGGGCCACGGCAATCGCGTCGCCCAGCGCCAGCGTGACGGTAGTGGAGGTGGTCGGCGCCAGATTCATCGGGCAGGCTTCCTTGGCCACGGCCACGTTCAGGTGCACGTCGGCGATCTCGGCCAGACTGGAGCCCGGTTTGCCCGTCATGGCGATAATCTTGGTACCCATGCGCTTGACGACGGGCAGGATGGTCATCAGTTCCGAGCTTTCGCCGGAATAGGAAATGGCGATCAGCACGTCGCCGGCCGTCACCATGCCGAGGTCGCCGTGCGCAGCTTCGGCCGGATGCACGAACAGCGCCGGCGTGCCGGTGGAGGCCAGCGTGGCGGCGATCTTGCGGCCGATGTGGCCGGATTTGCCTATCCCCGAGACCACCACCCGCCCTTTGCAATTCAACAACAGGGCGATGGCCTGCACGACGCTATCGTCGGCAGCCAGACGGTCATTCAAAGCAGCGATGGCATCGGCCTCGTTCTGCAGGGTGGCTTGGGCAAGGCGCAGTGCATGCGCGGCCTGATTTGCGTCAAAAGCTTTCAGCATTGTTTTTTCATGGGTTACACTCACACCCAAGTATAGCCGAATTAGGAAAGCAAAAAACTTGCCAGATTAAACATAAGGTGAAAACATTGAGCGTTGCAAGCCAGCCTGGCCGGTATCACATCGAGTAGAAATGAGTTGACATGACGTTTACGCCGCTGGAAATCACCCTGTTATTGCTTGGAAGCGCAGTCCTCGGCGTAGTCGCCTTCCGTATGCTACAGCTACCGCCCATGCTCGGCTATCTGGCTGTGGGCATCCTGATCGGCCCCCACGCGCTGGGGCTGGCGGAAGAAAGCGAAATCACCCACGCACTGGCCGAATTCGGCGTGGTGTTCCTGATGTTCTCCATCGGGCTGGAGTTTTCCCTGCCCAAACTGATGTCCATGCGCAGCATCGTGTTCGGTCTGGGCATGGCGCAGGTGGGCCTGACCATCATCGCCACCATGCTGTTCGGCTGGACCATCGGCACCCAGCTACCGCCCGAAATCCATTTAGGCTGGCAGACCTCGTTTGCACTCGGTGGTGCGCTGGCCATGTCGTCCACCGCCATCGTGTCGAAAATGCTGACCGAACGGCTGGAACTGGAAAGCGAACACGGGCGCCGCATCATCGGCATCCTGCTGTTCCAGGATCTGGCCGTGGTGCCGCTGCTGATCCTGATTCCTTCGCTGGGCCAGCGCCCCGACGCGCTGGCGGAAACGCTGGCCTGGGCCAGCCTGAAAGCCGTGATCGTACTGGCCCTGCTGCTGTTTGTCGGGCAGAAGATCGTGCGCACCTGGTTCACCATCGTGGTCAAGCGCCGCTCGCAGGAACTGTTCATGCTGAACCTGCTGCTGATTACGCTGGGCGCTGCCTGGATCACCGAGAAGGCCGGCCTGTCGCTGGCTCTGGGCGCTTTCGTGGCCGGCATGCTGATCTCGGAAACGGAATACAAGCATCAGGTGGAAGAGGACATCAAACCGTTCCGCGATGTGCTGCTGGGACTGTTCTTCATCACCATCGGCATGCTGCTCAACGTACACATGGTGCTGCAGCACTGGTGGCTGGTACTGGTGCTGCTGTGCGGCCCGGTACTGCTCAAGTTCGCCCTGATCGCCGGGCTGGCCAAGCTGTTCGGCTCTTCCGATGGCATATCCATGCGCATCGGTCTGGGACTGGCACAGGCAGGCGAATTCGGCTTCGTGCTGCTGAATCTGGCCGGTGGCAGCAAGCTGATCGACCCATTCATCATTCAGGTGGTGCTGGCGTCGATGGTGCTGTCCATGCTGCTGGCGCCCTTCATCATCGCCAAATCCGACCAGATCGTGCTGAAGTTCTCCAACAACGAATGGATGATGCAGTCGCTGGCCCTGACCAAGATCGCCAGCCGCACCATGTCGACCAACAAGCACGTCATCGTGTGCGGTTTCGGCCGTAGCGGCCAGAGTCTGGCCACCCTGCTGGCGGAAGAAAACATCGACTACCATGCGCTCGACCTCGACCCCGAGCGTGTGCAAGAGGCGCAGACTGCCGGCCGCCACGTGTCCTACGGCGATGCGGCGCGGCGCGAAAGTCTGGTGGCCGCCGGCATCTACCGCGCCAGCGCCGTGGTGATTACCTATGCCAGCACGCCATCCGCGCTCAAGGTGCTGCATCTGGTGCATGAACTGGCGCCTACCCTGCCCGTCATCGTGCGCTCGCACGACGATACGGATCTGGACCGGCTGAAGCAGGCCGGTGCAGCCGAAGTGGTACCGGAACTGATGGAAGGCAGCCTGATGCTGGCCTCGCACGCGCTGGTCATGCTGGGCGTGCCGCTGCGGCGCGTGGTGCACCGCGTGCAGATGGCGCGCGATGCACGCTACGCTTCGCTGCGCGGCTATTTCCATGGCGCCAGCGATAGCGCTGATGAAGCGGATCTGGAGCGGCTGCACTCGGTCACCCTGCCCAGCAGCGCCAGCAGCGTGGGGCAGGCACTGGGCAGCATCGCCGTCGAACACAGCGGCGCTGCCGTCAGCAGCGTAAGGCGTGGCAAGGCGCAACTGGAAGTCGCGCCCGAACTGGAACTGGAAGCCGGCGATGTGGTGATTCTGCGCGGCACGGCCAGCGCCGTGCACAAGGCAGAACAGAAGCTGCTGCGCTAGCCGACGTTGCGCAGCTCGGCAGCGCTATCGGCATCGCGGCTGATGACGCGGTTGCGGCCATTTTCCTTGGCCACATACAGGCGCGCATCGGCCTGCGCCACCCAGGTACGCGCCACCACGGCCGGATCGCCTTCCGCTTCGCCCGGCGCCAGACAGGCCACGCCTATCGATACCGTCACCGATAGTTGCAACTCCTGCGACAGCACGATCATGCTGCCGGCCACGCTGGCGCGGATACGTTCGGCCACGAAAGCGGCGCTATCGAGATCGGCATCGATCAGCAGCACCACGAATTCTTCGCCGCCGAAACGGGCCAGCGCATCGGAACTACGCAGCTCGTTCTTGATGCGGCGCGATACTTCGCGCAGCACATCGTCGCCGCCGCCATGGCCCACCGTATCGTTGACGCGCTTGAAGTGGTCGATATCGATGTACATGAAGGAAATCGGATACTGCTGGCGACGCGCGCGGGCTATCTCTTCCAGCAGGCGGCGGTCGATATAGCGGCGGTTGTACACGCCGGTCAGGGAATCCGTCAGGCCGATGTACTTGAGCATCTCGTTACTGATCACGTTTTCCAGACAGATGGCGATGATGGAGGCCATGTGTTCGATGAAATCCGTGCCCAGACTAGGGGTGAAACGGGTGGGATCGCAGCTGCCCAGATTGAGCGAGCCGATAATCCGCTTGTTCCGCAACAGTGGTACCAGCGCAACACTTTGCAAACCGGCGGGCGGGTGCGGAAAGGCCGTAGCATGACGGCGCGCATCATACATGCCCAGCTGGGGACGCGGCGCGGCGGCCTGCGCGTTGCGCGGCGCCAGTTCCAGCCCCATGGCTTCGACCTCCTCGACGAAGATCAGGCCGGGGAAATCCTCGAACACCACGTCGAGCTTGAGCATCACTTCACGGATATCGGCATCTTCATCAAGCAGCGTTAAAGTTACGCTATCGAGTTCCGATATAACCGGTAAGACGCGGAAGATAATGCCTATCAGTTCAGGAAAATTAGCAGCGCCGACAATTTCCAGATCAAACGCCTGATGACGCGTCATGATGGAATGGTTGCGCTCCGCCTGCTCGAGCAGATAGGTCATACGCGCGCGCAGCGCCTGGTTCTCGGCCACCAGTTCCTCCGCTGCCGCGGCAGGGGTACTGTTAGGCCGTAACTTGCTGGATGCCGTTTGCGTCATAAATGCCCTTACTCACCTGATTTCTTGCCAAATGCCACATTACGCCAAGTTTTGCCACTTGTAAATTCGGCGGCACCTTCAGCGGCAAGTCTGAGCGCCAGACACGCAGGACGCGCGCCTGACCATTTCTGGCATTCCGCACAGCGGCTGACCTAGAACGCCAGCGTAGCCTCGACCTCCTGACCGACACGGAGCACCTGCCCTGCACCGGCCAGCACTAGGCAATTCATGCCGAAACACAGCGCGCCTTCGAGCTCCGGCTTGGCGCGGAAACTCTGCATGATATCGAGCGGATCAGGCCCCACCACGCCACTATCCTGATCGACCGAGGGCATAGGGCAACGCGGACATGGTTTGACGGGCTTGAGCACGGCCTCGCCTAGCGCAAAGGTTTCCGTATAGTCTTCGTCGAAGGCTTCGATGCCGTCCACCACCACGTTGGGGCGGAAGCGGTTCATCGGCAAGGCTGCGCGGCCGGCACGCAGCAGGCGCTGATTGAGTTCGTCCAGCGAGGCCTGGCTGATCAGCAGCAGGGGATAACCGTCGGAGAACAGGGTGGTGGCTGCGATGCCGCCGCTCCAGGTCTGGCTGACGGCACGCTCGGCCTGCGGATGGAACCGGGCCAGCCGGCACGACACGCCCAGCACGGCACTGAACCAGTCGGCCGCCTGCTGGCCGCTGTCACTCGCCAGCACTTGATCTTCCCACACTTGCACCGTCAGCGTAGCGTCACCCGCGCTGCGGGCCAGCGCCAGCTGCAAGGCTGGCATGTCCGGCGCGCTGAGCACCAGCTGGTCGCCCGCCAGCTGCGGCCGGATCAGCGCCATGCGCGGATATTCGCGCTGGGTCAGGCAGACGCCGGAAGGGTCGACTACAGCCCATTCGCGGTCGCCTATGCCCGCGTGCTGCAGGCCTTGCACCGTCAGCGTTGCCTGCTGCAAGGACAGGCCACCACAGGACTTCACCGGATACAGGATCAAGGACGACAGGGTGGCCATGATGCTCCTTACTCCGCGCTGGCGGCAGCTTTGGGTGGACGCGGCTTGCGTGGCGCCGGTTTGCGTGCCGGCTTGGCTGGTGCTGCTTTCCCTTCGGCGCCCTCACCTGCCGACGCTGCCGGTGCCGCGGCTGGCGAGGCTTTTGCTGCGGCAGGTGCTGCAGTCTGGGCTACCGGCGCTGCGGGAGCGGCCGCCTTGGCTGCCGGCTTGGCTTTGTGGCGAGGACTTTTCTTGGCGGCGCCATCGCGCTGCTGCGGCGCTGGTTTCGATGCAGCGCCTGCGCCTTCCGCCTTCGCCGCTGCTGGCACTTCCGGTTTCGCAACAACAGGGGCTTCCGGCTTGGCCGCTAGCGCGGCTTCCGCCTTCGCTGCAGCCGGCGCCTCGGATTTCGCTACGGCGGGCGCATCGCTGCGCGACTCCGCCGCCGCCTCAGGCTTAGCCTCGCCCTGCTGCCCGGTCTTCTGCTTGTTGGCAGCTTTCACCTTGCGCGCTGGCGGCTTGGTACCATTTTTCTTCTTCGCCGGTGCAGCGGCCTGCGTTGCAGCCGTCGCGCCCCCAGCCTCGGCTGCAGACTCCTGCAGCGATTCCGCCACCGGCGCAGCGGCTGGCACCATTGCGACCTCGGCGACCTGTACCGCTTCCGGCTGGCTCACGGCAGCCATAGCAGCGCCATCGTCCGCGCCGGCCGATTCTGCGCCCGGCGCGGCCTGTCCCGCGCGGGCCTGGCGTTCAGCCTGGCGAATGGCAAAGCGCTCGGCCGCCGTGCGGCCACGGTTGCGGCTGCGGCGCGATTCCGGCTTGGCGCCCTCGCCTTCAGCCGGCTGCACGCCATCATTGGCAATGGCCTCGCCAACTACCGCCGCAGGCATAGGCACGCCGCTACCACGGTAGACATAGGCACCGGATTTTTCATCACGGCCGAATTCGAGCAGGCCACGCGCCTTGCATTCCTCGATCAGATTGCCGAAGGTGCGGAAGCCATAGTAGGACTCGCTAAAGTCCGGCTTACGGCGCTTGATGGCTTCCTTCAGTACGGATGCCCAGATCTTGCCGCTATCACCGCGTTCCAGCACCAGCGCTTCAAACGTATCGATGGCGATTTCCACCGCCTGATTGCGGCGCTTGTCCATTTCTTCGCGGCGGGCGCGTTCCTCTTCCGGCGTACGTTTGACGGCCTGACGGTTCTCGCTGGCGTCGCGCTTGGCGCGGCGGCTTTCGCGCACCAGATCATCGTAGAAAATGAACTCGTCGCAGTTCGCCACCAGCAGGTCGGAAGTCGATTGCTTGACGCCCACGCCGATCACTTTCTTGGCGTTTTCGCGCAGCTTGGACACCAGCGGCGAGAAGTCCGAGTCGCCCGAGATGATGACGAAAGTATCCACGTGCGACTTGGTGTAGCACAGGTCCAGCGCATCGACCACCATACGGATGTCGGCCGAGTTCTTGCCGGACAGGCGCACGTGAGGAATTTCGATCAGCTCGAAATTGGCTTCGTGCATGGGCGCCTTGAAACCCTTGTAGCGGTCCCAGTCGCAATAAGCTTTCTTGACCACGATGCTGCCCTTGAGCAGCAGGCGTTCCAGCACGGGCTTGATATCGAATTTATCGTAGTTGGCGTCACGCACACCGAGCGCGACGTTTTCGAAGTCGCAAAACAGCGCCATGCTGACGTTTTCGTTGGAAGAAGCCATGAAGTTTTTTTCTAGTGATGGGTGTAGCAGATGACGGGGACAGTCCCTGCGGACTGGCGCTTGACCGGAGCAGGGCTCCGCCTATCCGTCGATTATACCCAACAAAGCTGGCCCAGCGCTTAACGGCACAGCTTGCGCTGGGCCTCGCTGGCGCCGGACTGGCGCGGCACGATGTGCTTGCAGGTATCAAACTCCTGCTGCCACTGGCGGTCGTTGAGCAGGGCCGCACTCTGCTGGTTGAGGAAGTCCAGCAACTGCGGCTGGTTGGGCGCCATGAAGAAAGCCCGCTCGAACACCGTACGGGGACGGGCCGACAGATAGAGCCAGCTATCGAGATCGGGATATAGCTGGCGCATGCTGGGCATGGAACTGGCCTGCAGAAATGCCAGCGGTACGCGGCGCTGCTGCAGCTTGAGCAGATTGCGCGCTTCACTATCGGCTTCGTCCTTGCTCACTAGTCCCGTCTGCAGCAAAGCGTCGAAGTCCTTGTAGGAAAAACCTTCCACCGTGCCGATGCGCTGTCCATGCAGCGAGGCATCGCCCTGATATTCGAACGGCGCACTACGCAGCGAGGCCACCATATTCGCATCGACCATGTAGTAGCGGCTCCAGCTCTGGCGCGCGCCCTCGGCGCCGAACCAGCGCGGATTGGCCCAGGCCACCACACCCTGCCACTGGGGCTGGCCGAGCATCATCTGCAGACGGCGGCGAGGTAGCTGGGTAGCGATGAACTGGTAACGCCCGGCCGAACGCTGGGTCAGCCAGTCGGCCATTTTTTCACTGAGGTTGCCGGGCATGCCGACTGCGAAGGTCGGCCCCGGATAGTAGACATACAAAGGAATGGTCTGGACAGCCAGCGCCAGCCGCCATGGCAAACACAGCGCGATACAAGCTAAGCAGCCCCGGATGCGTACCTTTGTCATGCTGACAATACTACCACGCTCCATCGCCGGCAGCACATAAATCACCACCGACAGGGCCAGTACCCGAGACCATTGCACCAGCTTGTGGCCGGGCATACGTAAAGCTGCAGCGGGCTGAATTTCAGACAATAAAAAACCCCGGCATGCCGGGGTTTTACGTGGTGCTAAAGCCAGAATCTGACTCAGACGTTGAACAGGAAGTTCAGTACGTCACCATCTTTCACCACATATTCCTTGCCCTCGGCGCGCATCTTGCCCGCTTCCTTGGCCGCCGATTCACCCTTGTACTGGATAAAGTCGTCGTAGGCGATGGTCTGGGCACGGATGAAACCGCGTTCGAAGTCGGTGTGGATCACGCCGGCAGCTTGCGGCGCGGTATCACCGATATGGATGGTCCAGGCGCGCACTTCTTTCACGCCAGCGGTGAAATAGGTCTGCAGACCCAGCAGCTTGTAGGCAGCGCGGATCAGACGGTCCAGGCCCGGCTCTTCCATACCCAGATCCGCCAGGAAAGCCGACTTGTCTGCGTCATCCAGATCAGCGATTTCAGCTTCGATGGAAGCGCAGATGGCTACGATAGGCGCGTTCTGGGTGGCAGCGTAGGTGCTCAGCTGATCCAGCAGCGGGTTATTGGTGAAGCCGCTTTCCGATACATTGGCCACATACATGGCAGGCTTGGCGGTGATCAGGCACAGCGGCTTGATCAGCAGCATCTCATCGGCATCCAGACCCAGTGCACGCACTGGCTTGGCGTCGTTCAGCTGCGGCATCAGGCGTTCCAGCAGAGCTACCAGCTTGGCGGCATCCTTGTCGCCGGAGCGGGCTTTCTTGTTCTCGCGGTGCAGGGCTTTTTCCACCGTGCCGAGGTCGGCCAGCGCCAGTTCGGTCTGGATCACTTCGATATCGTCCAGCGGGCTGACCTTGCCGGCCACGTGGATCACATTGTCGTCTTCGAAGCAGCGCACCACGTTGACGATGGCGTCCGTTTCGCGGATGTGCGACAGGAACTGGTTACCCAGACCTTCGCCTTGCGATGCACCGGCCACCAGACCGGCGATGTCGACGAATTCCACGATGGCATTCACCATGCGCTCAGGCTTGACGATCTCGGCCAGTGCGGCCATACGCGGGTCCGGCACTTCCACCACGCCCACGTTAGGTTCGATGGTGCAGAACGGGTAGTTCTCGGCCGGAATGCCAGCCTTGGTCAGCGCATTGAAAAGGGTGGACTTGCCGACGTTAGGCAGGCCGACGATGCCGCATTTGAGACTCATGAATAATCCTTAAAGTTCAACGAGTTAGGCGGATGCTTGCGGCGCTGGGCCGGCACCATACAGGCTTGCGATAAACCACCACCATCACTACGCAATGAGGACAAAAGCAGCCTATCAGCCATGCGATCGCTGAAGTTCGGGTGCGTTTTGCCAAAAAAAGAGCTCTATTGTACCTCTCCGCACTGCCCTTCTCCAAAATCCTGCAGCCCGCCCGAAGCTGCCACGACAGCCCGACACCGCAGCACCGGCTGAGATTGTCACAAATAGACCTTTCAATTGCTTTTTTTGCATTGCAGAAATACAAAGTGTTGTTTATTAAAAATTTATTTATGCTAATTGAGTAATCTTAAAACAATGGAAATTGAGCTTATGTTACGCTTTTCAGGCGTCCTCAGCGATGCCGGCAGGTGACCGATCCCCCACCAATATAGGGTCATTAGAGCCCAGTAAAAACAAATACCGCTTACATGGAGAGATGTGAAATGAAGAAAACCCTGGTTAAGAGTGTCGCCGCTGCCGCCGTTGCCGCTGCGATGGCTGTTCCTGCGTCTGCTGCCAATATCGTTCTGATCGATAGCACCAACAGCTTCGCCACCGCCCCGCACGGCGCTGAGGCACTGTTTGCTTTCCAGAAAGCAGCCAACTACTGGAACAAGACGCTGTCGAACGATGCCACCATTCGCATCGACATTAAGTTCGCTTCGCTGGGCGCCGGCATTCTGGGCAGCACTGGCAGCAACACGAATGGCGTATCGGTTGCTGACGTTTACCAAGGTCTGAAAACTACCGGCACCAGCGCATTGGACCAGATTGCTGTAGCCCACCTGCCAACGCTGGCGAATGGCACCGACCTGGCCATGCGCGTCAATGCGTACGCTGATGCTGCCAACAAGATCGGTGTCGACCCGTCCGTTACCAGCCGCATTTCGAATGGCAGCAATGGCATTAACCAATACCTGGACGTGAACACTGCGGTACTGAAAGCTATGGGTATGGGCGCCAGCTACCAAGATTCGTACGCCGCCCGCAAAACTGACGCCAGCATTACTTTCAGCTCCAACTTTGCCTTCGACTTCAACCCTACCGATGGCATTGCAAGCGGCAAATACGACTTCACCGCCGTTGCAGTACACGAACTGGGCCACGCTCTGGGCTTCGTCAGTGGCGTCGACACCTTCGATCTGGTTGGCGGCAAGGGCCCTTACGCTGCTCAATTCAGCAGCGGCGCATTTGGCACCAAAAACATCGATGACTGGGCGATCGGCAGCACGCTGGATCTGTTCCGCTATGGTTCGGGCGTCGACGGCGGTGGCCGCTACCTGCAATGGGGCGCCAACAAGACTGCCTTCTTCTCGATTGACGGCGGTGCCAGCGTCTTCAACCTGCCAGACGTTGCGCAGGAAGCTGCCTTCTTCTCGACCGGCCGCTACAACGGCGACGGTCAGCAAGCTTCGCACTGGGCTGACAACAAAGCCGTACTGGATCTGGGCGGCAGCTGCTACCTGAGCACCCGTCAGATCGGTGTGATGGACCCAACCATTGCCGCTTGCGCCGGTGGTTCTGTGAGCCAGAACGATCTGGCTGCGTTTGACGCCATGGGCTGGAATCTGAATCAGAACATTCTGAACAATCCAACCTACAACAAGACCACAGCCGAGATCTACGCCATGGACGGTCTGGCACAAGCTGTACCTGAGCCAGAAACCTATGCCATGCTGCTGGCCGGTCTGGGCATCACCGGCTTCGCTGCACGTCGCCGCAAAGCCAAACAGGCATAATCTAACGCTACCCGCGTAGCACTCTGCAGGGGCGGACCACCGGCAACGGGGTCCGCCCCTGTTGCATCCGCCGCTGAACTGCTAGACTTTCCCGGCTAGCCACTTTGCCGAGGAAACCGTATGCCGATCGTCCGCCGTCCCCGTTCCGCCCTCACCGCCACCGTACTCGCCACCGCCCTGCTGAGCACCTGGACCACACTACCAGCCAATGCCGCAGCGCGCGCCAAGCACAGCGACAGCGCCAAAGCCGGCAACGCCCAGCAGCAGCTGGCCCGCATCGCCGCCGAGTTCCATCGCGCGCGCTGCCGTTTCGACCCGCTGCTGTTCGCTACCGCCAACGGCGATAGCCGCTATGACGACCAGCTGGGGCTAGCGATATCCCCCAAAGTACGCGCCCAGCAATTCAATCTGTACCGCGCCATGCAGAAGCAGCTGATGGCGCTCAAGCGCAATCAGCTCAACCCGCAGGACCAGCTAACCTTCGAGCTGCTCACCTACGAGCTGAATAACGCCATGCAGCTCGAATCCTTCCCCGAGCACCTGCTGCCGCTGAACCACTTCGAAAATGTTCCTAGCACGCTGGCCAACTATGCCGACGGTAACGGCTCGCAACCGCTTAACACGGTGGCACAGCAGCGCGCCTATCTGAGCCGCCTGAACCAGCTGCCGGCGTGGATAGATCAGGCGATTGCGAATATGCGTGCCGGCATGCGCAGCGGCATCGTGCAGCCGGCCGCCATCACGCAGGCACTGCTGCCGCAAATGCGCGCCCTGCGCGCCAGCAGCACCGAAGCGAGCATCTACTACAGCCCCGCCAGGCACTTCCCTGCCGGCTTCAGCGCCGCCGATCAGAAGCAGCTGGCTGCCGCCTACCGCAGCGCCGTGGAAAAAGGCATTGCACCGGCCCTCGACCGCCTCGTGCAGTTCCTCGAAACGGACTATCTGCCGGCCAGCCGCGCCAGCACGGGCTGGAGCGCTCTGCCCAATGGCGCGGCATGGTACGCGGCCCGCATCAAGGACAGCACCAACCTGCCCCTGCAGGCGGAAACCATCCATGCACTGGGCCTGAAAGAAGTCGCGCGCATCCAGCAGCAGATGGCCGAAGTAGCGCCCAAGCTGGGCTACACGGGTGAACCCAAGCTGCTGCCGCAATGGGTGGCCCGGCAGGACCAGTACCGCATCTTCAGCAGCGATGAACAGGTGCTCGACACCTACCGCAGCATCTACGCGCAGGTGCAGGCCAAACTGCCGGCCTATTTCAGCCTGATTCCGAAAGCCCAGCTGGAACTGCATCTGGAACCGGAACTCACGCGCGCCACCGCGTCTGACCACTACACCCCGCCTGCCGGCGACGGTTCGCACCCGGGCGTGTTCTGGCCCGTGGTGAACGACGCCAAGCAGTACAGCCGGGTCGACATGGTCAGTCTGTTCCTGCACGAAGGCGTGCCTGGCCACCACCTGCATGCGGCCCTGCTGAAGGAGCTCGATCTGCCCGACTTCCGCAAGTTCAGCACAGAGAACCAGAACAGCGCAGCCTACACGGAAGGCTGGGCCCTGTATTCGGAAACGCTGGGCCGCGAAATGGGCCTGTATGAAGATCCGGTGGCCTACTTCGGCCACCTGAATGCGGAAATGCTGCGCGCCGCGCGTCTGGTCGTAGATACCGGCATGCACGCCAAAGGCTGGAGCCGCGAGCAGGCCATCGCCTATCTGGTGGACACACTGGGCTGGCCGGAAGCGCGCGCCAAAAACCAGATCGAACGCTATATGGTCTGGCCGGCGCAGGCGCTCAGCTACAAGATCGGCGCACTGAAGATACAGGAACTGTGCAAGCGTGCGCAGGACGCGCTGGGCGACAAGTTCAGCTTCCCGCAGTTCCACGCGGTGGTGATCGGCGACGGCACCCTGCCGCTACCGATACTGGAAGCGCGCGTCAACCGCTGGATCGCAGCGACGCGCTGATGAACCAGCCGCCGCTTGCGGCGGCTAGTCTGCATCTCACTGCATCACGTTCATGACCGCCAGCACCATCGCCTGTGCAGCGGTCTTGATCGATGGTTCCGGTACCGGCGCGTAGTAAGGCGAGTGGTTGAAGGCCAGCGGCTTGCCGCCCGGCTTTTCGGCTTCCGCCACGGCCGCCGGATCGTACACGCCGGTGAAGAAGAACATACCGGGCACGCCCTGATTGACGAACTCGGAGAAGTCTTCGCTGGCCGTCATGGCCGGACGGCGCACCACATTGGCCGCACCGAAAGCCTGTTCGAACACGGGCGCGGTGCGCGCCACCAGTGCCGCGCTGTTGTCGATGGCAGCACCACCGGCAATCAGCTCCACCTCCGGCGCCGGCGCATCGGCCATGGCGGCCGATGCGTTGGCAATGCGGCGCACACCGGCCAGCAGTTTGGCCCGCACTTCCGGGCTGTAGGAACGGATGGTGCCGCGCACGCGCACGGAGTCCGGGATGATGTTGCCCACCGTGCCGCCGTTGATGGCGCCTATGGTGACTACACCGAATTCCCTGGGATCTTTTTCTCGGCTCACCACGGTCTGCACATCGACCACGAAACGGGCCGCAATGGTAACGGGATCGAGCGCCTTGTCCGGTGCCGAGCCATGGCCGCCGCGGCCTTTGAAAGTGATTTCGATAGCGTCCGAATTGGACGAGACAGGGCCGCTGTTATAGCCGATGGTGCCGTAGGCATGCGGCCAGCTATGCAGGGCAAACGCGTAATCGGGTTTGCCGAAGCGGCGGAACAGGCCATCATCGAGCATGGCCTTGGCGCCGCTGACGATTTCTTCTGCAGGCTGGCCGATGAACATCAGCGTGCCCTTCCACTGCGATTTCATCGCCACCAGCGTGCGCGCTGCCCCCAGCCACGCCGTCATGTGCACATCATGGCCGCAGCTATGCGCCACCATGGTGTCTTTACCCTCGAGCAGCGCATGGGCTTTGCTGGAAAACGGGAAGCCGGATTTTTCTTCCATCGGCAGGCCGTCCATTTCGGTACGCACCAGCACCGTGGGGCCGGCGCCGTTGCGCAGGATGGCCACCACGCCCGTCTTGCCGACTTTTTCCGTTACTTCGAAACCGAGGCTGCGCATTTCTGCTGCCAGCTTGGCGGCCGTGCGCTGCTCCTGAAAAGCGATCTCCGGATGCGCATGCAGATCCTTATAGATGGCATCGAGCTTGGGATACATGGCATTCACCTGCGTGGCCACGGCAGCGGCATCGAGTGCAGGGGCGCTGTGCGCGCCGACGGTCAACAGCAGAGCAGCGAGCGGCAGATATTTCATCGGTGGTTTCCTTGCTGGCGTGATCAAAATACCAGCATACCACCGTCAACTCAGGCCGTATGCAGCTTCATGGTAGCGGCTTCGAATTTGCCTTCGACGATCTGGTTCATCACCAGCAGCGACTTATCGATGGCCTGTTCGATCAGATCCTGCTCGTCGCGACGCGGACGGTGCAGCACGAAATCCGCCACCGGCTGCTGCAGGCCCAGCGTACGCGGATGGCCGATGCCTAGGCGCAGCCGCCAGTAATCCTGCGTGCCGAGTGCCGCCGTGATGTCTTTCAGGCCGTTGTGGCCACCGGTCGAGCCGCCTTTTTTGAGCCGCGCGATGCCCGGCATCAGATCGAGTTCGTCGTGCACCACCAGCACCTGATCGGGCGTGATCTTGAAGAAGCGGCACAGCGCACCGACCGACTGGCCGGAACGGTTCATATAGGTCTGCGGTTCCAGCAGATACACTTCCTGACCGGCCACGCTGGTGCGCGCCATCAGCGCGTTGTAGCGCGTTTCGCGCTGCAATCGGGTGCCGGGCAGGCTGTTGGCCAGATTATCGACCAGCCAGAAGCCGGCATTGTGGCGGGTTTGTTCGTATTCGGCGCCGGGGTTGCCGAGACCAACGATGAGACGGATAGGCATAAAATTTTGCGCGGCAAAAATAGGATCGGGCATAAAAAAACCCCCGCTGGCAGGCGCACCAGAGTGCGATCAGACCAGCGGGGGCTGCACTAGCTACCGCCCGCGGGCGGCATCAGTGATTACTTCTTCTCTTCAGCAGCAGCGGCTTCAGCCGATACGTGACCAGCAGGTACCGAAGCGGTAGCGATGGTCAGGTTAGCGCCGTGGGTAACAGCGGTAACGCCAGCTGGCAGAACCAGATCGCCTACGTGCAGCGAGTGGCCAACGTCGATGTTTGCCAGGTCAACGGTGATGAACTCTGGCAGGTCTTTTGGCAGGCACGATACGTCGATTTCGTTAGCAACGTGGCTGATGGTTGCGCCGTGCAGCTTAACAGCTGGCGAAACTTCAGCGTTCACGAAGTGCAGAGCCACTTTGGTGTGCATTTTTTTGTTCTGGTCTACGCGCTGGAAGTCAGCGTGCAGAACCAGTTGTTTGAATGCGTGGACTTGGAAGTCGCGCAGCAGAACTTGCTGGGAAACGCCGTCGATTTCCAGATCCAGGATCGACGAGTGGAACGCTTCTTTTTTCAGAGCGTGGTACAGGGCGTTGTGGTCCAGCGAGATGGTGATTGCTGGCTCGGTACCGCCGTAAACGATACCTGGGGTCTGGCCCGAATTGCGCAGGCGGCGGCTCGCTCCGGAACCTTGCAATTCGCGTTTGAATGCTACTACTTTCATGTGATACTCCAAAAATAACAGGGCTCGCGCCCCGTGTTAGGAAGCCCCCGCGACCAGGGTGCTTCAGAATATGGGTCTTGCGACCCATGCAACCGGAACAACAACGGCGCAACGGCAAAAGCCGGTGCGCCGCGTAAATCTTTTAGCAACACCGCAGCACAGGCTGCGGCATCACGTATCGTCGAACTTAGTCGATGAACAGGGAGATCACGGAATCACCCTTGACGATACGTTTGAAGGTCTCTGCCAGCAATGGTGCGCAGGTCAGTTGACGGATCTTGTCGCAGGCCTTGGCAGCTTCGGACAGCGGAATCGTGTCGGTCACAACCAGCTCGTCCAGCGAGGAGGTGGTGATACGTTCGATCGCAGGACCGGACAGCACAGGGTGGGTGCAATACGCGATGACTTTCTTGGCGCCGCGCTCTTTCAGCACTTCTGCCGCTTTCACCAGCGTACCGGCGGTATCGACCATGTCATCCATGATCACGCAGTTACGGCCTTCCACTTCACCGATGATGTTCATCACTTCGGAAACGTTGGCTTTAGGACGGCGCTTGTCGATGATGGCCAGATCGCAACCCAGACGCTTGGCCAGTGCACGTGCGCGCACTACGCCGCCGACGTCCGGCGATACCACCAGCAGATCCTGGTAATTTTTCTTCTGCAGGTCGCCCAGCAGAACTGGCGATGCGTAGATGTTGTCTACCGGGATATCGAAGAAGCCCTGAATCTGGTCAGCGTGCAGATCCATGATCAGGACGCGCTCGACGCCGGCTTCTTCCAGCATATTGGCCACGACTTTTGCCGAGATCGCCACACGTGCCGAACGCGGGCGACGGTCTTGACGGGCATAGCCGAAGTAAGGAATTGCAGCAGTGATACGACCAGCGGATGCACGTTTCAGTGCATCGACCATCAGGATCAGTTCCATCAGGCTGTCGTTAGTAGGGGCGCAGGTCGATTGCAGAACGAAGACGTCTTTACCGCGGACGTTTTCGTTAATCTCTACCATCACTTCGCCGTCCGAGAATTTCGAAACGTTTGCCTTGCCGAGAGGGATGCCGAGATTTTTGACGACCCCTTCTGCCAATGCAGGATTAGCGTTGCCGGTAAAAACCATCAGGTTTTCGAAAGCCATTGGGAGTCCCAGAGAAAAGTCGAAGAATTTTTTGAACAGCCGCCGGCAGTGCTGCCGACGCTATGTGTACTAAGTAGAATGTCCCGCTCCAGGCGAGACATTTTTGCCTTATCCGGCCGGAGACTGCTTCAGCCTCGACGGTTCCAGATACAAACGAATGGCAGGGGAACAAGGATTCGAACCTTGGTATGCCGGAATCAAAATCCGGTGCCTTAACCAGCTTGGCGATTCCCCTACGCAACTGACTGCTTGTCGTTACAGGCCGATATTATACAGCCATTTTAACGCTAAGCCAAATCTTTTTTACGCCTCACAACATCGCATCCAGTGGGTGATGATGGAGCGCCTTGGCTTTCCATGCTTGCCACTTCGCCGGCACCTGTTTCAGCACCGACTCTGCTTCAGCTTCGGAGGCCAGCGCACAGAACACACATGCACCAGAGCCAGTCATCCTGGCATCACCGTACGCTGCTAGCCACGCTACCGCTTCTGCTACCGGCGGATATAACTGCGTTGCTACCTGCTGTAAGTCGTTCTTTCCAAATTCCTTTAAACCGTTTCGATTTTCGAGGTAGCTGGAAAAGTCCGATATTATGACCGGCGGAGTATCCCTTGTCAAATGTTCTGAAGAAAAAATTGCTGCTGTAGGGACTTCTACCCCCGGTTCGATCACCACATACCAGCAATCAGCCGCCTGCACCGGCTGCAGCGCCTCGCCCACGCCTTCGGCAAACGCGGTCTGGCCAAAGATGAAGAACGGGATGTCGGCGCCCAGCGGCAAGCCCATGGCCATCAGTTCATCGCGGCTCAGGCCGGCTTGCCACAGATGGTTGAGCACCATCAGCGTGGTGGCCGCATCGGACGAGCCGCCACCCAGCCCGCCGCCCATGGGCAGCACCTTATTGATCGCGATATCCACTCCGCGCGGCAGGTGGCCCGTGCGGCGCTGCACTTCCGCCTGCAGCAACCGGGCGGCGCGGATAATCAGGTCGCACTCCTGCGGCACGCCGGCCAGTTCCGTCACGCGCACGATTTGCTCATCGTCGCGCAGCGTGAAGTCCAGACTATCGCCATGGTCCACCATCTGGAACACGGTCTGCAGCAGATGGTAGCCATCGGGACGGCGGCCATTTACGTGCAGGAAGAGATTGAGTTTCGCGGGGGCGGGGCAATGTTTCAAACTTGTCATGTCGGTATTTTATTCTTCTACGCTGGGACGGATGGCAATGCGGATCGCCAGCTCTTCCACTTCGCCTGCACCCAGGCGGGTCAACTCGATACGTTTCGGTTGCGGCACGGTCGCTTGCTCGTCCTGCCAGGTCATATATTCGACTTTCCAGCCATCGCGCGTGACCACCGTGTTGCGGGCAGGCGAAGCGCTGAAGCGCTGGCCCTGCGCATCGGTGGCATAGCCCTGCAGCCAGTCGCGCAGGCCCGCTACGGGCAGGCTCCAGCCCAGCGTCTGGGTGGTCAGGCTATCCAGATCGGCGGCCGTACGCAGCGGCTGGCCGCTCTGCTGCAGGCTGGCCTGTGCTGGCGTGACATGCAGCACAGCCACGGTCTGGCCCGTCGGCGATACCAGCGTCACGTCGGTTGCGGCAGGCGTCTGCTGCCACTGGAAAGTGCCCGTCAGCGATTCGCGCTTGCCGTCACGCAGGTAGTTGATGCCTATAGACCCTTGCAGGGCCAGCGTCTGGCGGTAAGGCGCCACCGTAGTGGCCGACAGCGCTGCGCCACCCGTGCTGGCACAGCCGCCCAGCAGCAAGCTGGCACTTAGGCCCAAAGCAGTCAGCAGCGCACGGCGGCGCGCAGGTCGGTAATCAGTCATCGTGAGTGCTGTCATGTGAGTGCGGCTATCAGAGGCTTTGCTTGAGGCGGGCCAGCGTGCTTTTCAGCACATCATTCTGCGGGTCTTTGCGCTGGGCTTCCTGCCAGAGCTTTCTGGCACCGGCCTGATCGCCTTTAACGAACAGCACTTCGCCGAGGTGCACGGCAATTTCCGCATCGTTGCGCGCGGCATAGGCACGGCGCAGCATGGATTCCGCTTCATCGAGATTACCCATGCGGAATTGCACCCAGCCCATGCTGTCCATGATGTAGGGATCGCCGGGCGCCATTTTCAGCGCCTTGTCGATCAGGCTATACGCTTCCGGCAGGCGCTCGTTGCGCTCGGCCAGCGAGTAGCCCAGTGCGTTGTAGGCTTGCTGGTTATCGGGCGCGGCGATCATGACCTGACGCAGCGTTTTTTCCATCAGTTCCATCTGGCCCAGCTTTTCAGCCAGCAGGGCAAACTCGTACAGCAGGTCGGGATTGCCGGGGAAGCGCTTGTTGGCATTTTCCAGCACCACGAAAGCCGTCAGCACATCGCCGGCATCGCGCAGCAGCTGGGCATCGACCAGGAAGACCTGGGCCAGATCATTCTGGTCGCTAGGTTTGAGTTCGGCCAGCTGGGCGCGCGCTTCGTCTATCTTGCCCTGTCTGGCCGTCAGCTGCGCCATCTTCAGGCGCGCCGCCAGATATTCCTTGTCATCGCCGCTGCCGTCTATCTGCTCCAGCCAGTTGTAGGCGGCCGCCAGATCGCCACGGTGTTCGGCGATCTGCGACAGGATGATCAGCACCTTGGCCGGATCACGCTCGTCGTTGGGCTGCTGCGCCAGCACGTCCACGTAGCGCGACAGGTATTTCTCGGCGCTGACCAGATCATTGCTCTGCATGGCCATGGCGCCCAGCGAATACAGCGTGGCCAGATTGTCGGGCTGATCTTTGAGCAGGGTGAGGAACTGCTCGCGCGCCGCATCCACCTGCTTGGCATCTATCAGTATGCGGGCATAGGCGGCCCGCACCTCGTGGGCATGAGGGTGTTTGACGAGGAAATCGGACAGCACGGCCAGTGCCTTGTCCAGACTGCCCGACACTTGCGCCTTGGTCAGCACGGCCAGCTCGGAATCGGCCTTGATGGCCAGCGCCCGCTCCGCTTCCGCATAGGCGCGCGGTGCATCGTTGAGCGCGAACGCACTCTGGGCCATGATCAGATGGCTTTCCAGCATGTCGTCATACGGTGCCAGCACGCGCTCCTGCAGCGCAAAAGTGGCCGCCTTGTCCTTCAGATGCAGCAGCAGTTGCTGCATCTGGAACATGGCCAGCGGACGGGATTTCGCCGGTAGCTGCTTGAGGCGCAAGGCAAACACCTGCTCCGCCTCGCGCAAATCGGGGTTGTTGACCAAAAAGCCCAGCTGCAGCTGGATCGCCTCGTCCGACTCGGGCGCCAGCGCGCGCCACAGGCGGATCGCCGACAGCGCTTCCGGCCCCTGCTTAGCGGTCATGGCCATTTCCGTGGCCCGCTGCGCCAGCCGCGGGTCGCGGGTCTGCTGGGCCAGTGCCAGCATGGTGATATACGGCCCCTGCCAGTTACCCTGCTTGAATTCCAGCTCGGCCTTGGTGATGCGGTAGACCAGCTCGCTGGTCAGCTCCACTTTCGGCAATACCACCTCTGGCACTGCGGGCGCGTCAGTACTTGCCGTCAGCGTTTCAGCGGCAGGAGCGGGCTGGCCCTCCCTGGCAGCAGCGCTGTCGGGCGTACTGGCCGCCTTGGTCGCATCGGCGGCAGCAGTGGAGACGGGGGAAGCCAGTTGCGGGGCGGTGGCACATGCCGACAGCAGGGCCGACAAGGTTACAATGGCAAAAGCGTTTTTCAAGGGTAAATCCTGGCGATCGGTATAGTTACGGACAGATTTTACGCCCTGCACCGGGCTGGCGTGTTTGACTAGTGTAACCAAATATTCCGATCAGCCCGCTTTCCACTCCCGCCGCAGCCATTTCGCGGCCGGCCGGAGGCACAGGAACCGCCGGCGCAGCACGCCCTTCCCGCTCAACCATAGCCGACCAGAAGCGAAACAGATGCCAGAATTACCAGAAGTTGAAGTCACCCGGCGCGGCGTTGCGCCCCACCTCGAAGGCCGTACCGTGCATTCCGTGGTGATGCGCCGCGATGGCCTGCGCTGGCCCTTCCCGCCCGAACTCAATCAGCTACTGGCGGGACGCACCGTGCGCGCCACTGGGCGGCGCGGCAAATACCTGCTGGTACATTTCGACCATGGCACGCTGATCATCCATCTGGGCATGTCCGGCCATCTGCGCATCATGCCGGCCGGCATAGCGCCGGAAAAGCATGACCACATCGATCTGGTGGTGCACAGCGACGCAGGCCTGCAAGCCCTGCGCATGAAAGACCCGCGCCGCTTCGGCGCCGTGCTCTGGCATGACGCTGCCGACGGCGCGCTGGAACACCACGTACTGCTGCGCGAACTGGGCGTGGAGCCGCTGGAAGCGGGCTTTACGGGCAAGCTGCTGTACGACCGCACGCGCGGCCGCAGCACCGCCGTTAAGCAAGCTTTGCTGGCAGGCGATATCGTAGTCGGCGTGGGCAATATCTACGCCTCGGAAAGCCTGTTCCGTGCCCGCATCAATCCGAAAACCCCGGCAGGCCGCATCAGCCTGGCGCGCTACGAAACGCTGGCGCAGACGGTACGCGACGTGCTGGCCGAAGCCATCGTGCAGGGCGGTAGCACCTTGCGTGACTTTATTGCCGTAAATGGCCAATCGGGCTACTTCCAGCAGACCTATTTCGTCTATGATCGTGCTGGTGTGCCGTGCAAAGTGTGCGGCACCACTATCCGGCAAATCAAGCAGGGCCAGCGTTCCACGTTTTACTGCGTGCATTGCCAAAAATAAGGGCAGACTCCATGGTCAGGGATTTCGAACATTACAGCGCTTGGCGCCAGAGCGTACTGACCGCGCTGACCGGCTATCAGAGCTGGATGCGTGCCACTGGCCTCAGCGATGGCGCCACCGAGCAGCGTATCGCCCGCACGCTGGCGCGGCTAGTTGACGACAAGCTGTCGGTCGCGTTTGTGGCCGAATTCTCGCGCGGAAAATCGGAGCTGATCAACGCCATATTCTTTGCCGATTATGGCCAGCGCCTGCTACCCTCGGCGGCGGGCCGCACCACCATGTGCCCAACCGAGCTGATGTACGACGCTGCCTATGCGCCGTCGCTGCGGCTGCTACCCATCGAAACCCGCGCCGAACATCTGTCCACCAGCGACTACCGTGAGCAGCCCGAGGCTTGGACCGTGCTGCCGCTAGCGCTCGACGATGGCGCGGGCATGCACGAAATCTTCAAGCAGGTGGGCCTGACGCGCCGCGTGCCCGTGGAAGAAGCGCGCCGCTACGGCCTGTACGACGACGAAGACCCCACGCTCGCCGCGACCATAGACGAAGCCGGCATGGTGGAGATTTCGCGCTGGCGCCACGCCATCATCAACTTCCCTCACCCGCTGCTCAAGCAGGGGCTGGTGATCCTCGATACGCCGGGCCTGAACGCCATCGGCACCGAGCCCGAGCTGACGCTCAATCTGATACCGAATGCGCACGCCGTGCTGTTCATCCTGGCTGCCGATGCCGGCGTTACGCGCAGCGATATCGACGTCTGGCGCCAGCACATAGGTGCGGGTGCGGGCCGTATCGTGGTGCTCAACAAAATCGACGGCCTGTGGGACGAACTGCGTAACACGGCCGACATCGATGCCGACATCGCCCGCCAGCAGGAACAGGCTGCTCACACGCTGGGGCTGGAAACCCGTCAGGTGTTCCCCGTCTCGGCCCAGAAGGGGCTGGTGGCACGCATCACGGGCGACGCCGAGCTGCTCGCACGCAGCCGTTTGCCGGCGCTGGAACAGGCCCTGTTCGAGCAGCTGATCACGGCCAAAAAGGATATCGTACGCCAGCAACTGCAGGACGAACTGCAGGCGCTCAGCAGCGCGCAACTGGGGCTGCTGCAGGCACGCAGCCGCGGCATCGTCGAGCAGCTGGTGGAACTGACTAGCCTGCGCGGCAAGAACCACAACATGATCAGCCACATGATCCGCCGCATCGACGTGGAGAAGAAGGAGTTCGATGCCAGCCTGTACACGCTGCAGGCCACCCGCTCTGTCTTCACCCGTCTGTCTACCGAGCTATACACCTGCATGGGCATGGACATCGTGCGCGACGATATCGAGCAGGTGCGCAGCGATATGCAGCACAGCCGCTTTTTCACGGGTGTGCGCGAAGCCATGCGCCAGTACTTCGCCCGCGTCAACGCCAACCTCGATGCAGCCGAACGCAAGACGGCCGAAATCAGCGACATGATGGCCGTGATGTACCGCCGCTTCGCCAGCGAGCACGGGCTGTCGCTGGCCATGCCCATGGCCTTCACGCTGCAGCCCTATCGCTCCGAAATCGCCACCATCGAAGCCATCTACAACAAGCAGTTCGGCACGGCCACGCTGATTACCACCAGCCGCGTAGTACTGATGGAGAAATTTTTTGATACCATCGCTTCGCGCGTGCGGGCCTGCTTCAAGTCCGCCAATCAGGATGCGGAAGCCTGGCTGAAAGTGATCATGGCGCCGCTGGAAGCGCAGATCCGCCAGCACAAGGAACAGCTCAAGCACCGGCAGGCGTCGATCCAGCGCATCCACGATGCAACAGACAGTCTGGAACAGAAGATCGAAGCCTTCGAAGCCAGCCAGCAGGAACTGGCAGCGCAGAAGATCACCTTGCTGGAGCTGGCCGGACAGGTCAGCCTCGCCATCAATGCAGAATGGTCGGCGCTGGACGCCGCCGCCTAGAACGCCGGTCAGCGCTCGCCGCACCAGCCCCCAGTATTTCAGGAAACCTATGAAGTTAGCAGTCGAATTTGCACGAGACGATTTTCACGATCCCGATTTTTCCGCCACCCTGATGGCATGGCAGAAGCAGCATGGACGGCACACGCTGCCATGGCAGAACACGCGTGACGCCTATCTGGTCTGGCTGTCCGAAATCATGCTGCAGCAGACCCAGGTATCGGCCGTGATAGGCTACTACCAGCGCTTCCTGACGCGCTTCCCCGATCTGGCCAGCCTCGCTGCCGCGCCGGTGGAAGATGTGATGGCGCAGTGGAGCGGGCTCGGTTACTACACCCGTGCACGTAACCTGCACAAATGTGCCCAGCGCGTGGTGGCCGAGTACGGCGGCGTATTCCCGTCCGACCCGCTGCTGCTGGCCGATCTGCCCGGCATAGGCCGCTCCACGGCAGCGGCGATTGCAGCGTTCTCCAGCGGCCGCCGTGCCGCCATCATGGACGGCAACGTCAAGCGCGTGCTGGCCCGCGTGTATGGCGTAGACACCTATCCGGGCGAACGCAAGACGGAAGAAATGATGTGGCGCCGTGCCGAGGCGCTGCTGCCCGAACAGGGCATAGAGGCCTACACGCAGGGCCTGATGGATATGGGCGCGACGCTGTGCACGCGCAGCAAACCTGATTGCGCGCGCTGCCCCATGCAGCCGCGCTGCGTGGCCTACAACACGGGCCGCACGGCAGAACTGCCGGTGCGCAAGCCGAAGAAAGCCAGTCCCGAAAAGCACGCCATCATGCTGCTGATAATCGATGGCGGCGCCGTGCTGCTGGAGCAGCGGCCACCGAGCGGCATCTGGGGCGGCCTGCTGTCGCTACCGGAACTGGCCGGCCATGTGGCCGCGCCGGACGACGATAGCGACGAGAGCAAGGATGCGAACGCGGTGGCGGACGACGAATTGCTGCGCGCAGTCGCACCGTTTTGCAAGATGGAAAGCTATGAACGCCTGAACACCGTCACTCACATGTTCACACACTACAAGCTGCACATCGCACCGTACCGCATCACACTGGCACAACGGCACATGATGGCCGCGCAGGCAGCCTACGTCTGGCTACCGCTGGCACAACTGGGCGAAGCCGCCCTGCCCGCCCCCATCAAGAAACTGCTGCTGGAACTAGCTGGCAGCAACTAGCGCAAACAGGATGTGGCGGCGGATCAGACCCAGAACTTAACCACCGCCACGACGATGCCGGTGATAGTCAGCACCGTACCGATTAGCCAGCGCAATATGCGTAATTCGAGATGCGCCATTTGCAAGCGTATTTCACCGAGGTCATTGGTAACGCGCTTCTCGAATTCCGCCGAGCGCTGGTTCAGCGTGGAAAATTCTTCGCCTAGATGGCGTTCCAGTGCCCGCACCTCAGTTTTACTGGCGGACTGCTCGAACATCAGCGCAATCCGGCTTTCCATACGCAGAATGTCTTCCTTGCTCGCGAAATAGCGGCGCATTTCCTGCCGCTCCAGCCGCAAGGACTCCACTTCGTTTTCAACCGAAGTGAGGCGCTTCTCCAGTTTTAAGATTTGCTCGTCCATGCCGCATCTTCCCCTTGGCTCCAGGGACAAGCAAGGTAGCACGATTGAGTAATCTCAAATTACAGTTCTTCGAGCGAGAACAGGCGGCGGTGTTCGCGGATGGCGTAGCGGTCCGTCATGCCGGCGATGTAGTCGGCGATCTTGCGCGCCTGCTTGCTGACGTCGCCTGACTTGTCCTGATAGTCGGGCGGCAGCAGCACGGGGTCGGCCATGAAAGCGCCATACAGTTCGCGCACGATGCGGCTGGCTTTGACGCGCATGCGGTTCACCTTGTAGTGGCGATACAGATTCTCGCGCAGGAAGCGCTTGAGTTCCGTCGCATCCTTGCGCATAGGGTCGGAGAAGCGGATCAGCGGCGGCGCCGCGCGCACCTCGTCTATGCTCTTCGGTGCGGCATCGGCCAGCAAACGGCTGGATGTGACGATCAGATCGTCGGCCAGCGCTGTAATCAGCCGGCGCAAGGTTTCGTAGATGGCACGGCGGCCCGACAGGCCGGGGAAATGCTGCTGCACATCGCGCCACAGGCACGCAAAGAAATCCACCTGCTCCAGCTGGGCGATGGTGATCAGGCCGGAACGCAGACCATCGTCGATATCGTGGCTGTTGTAGGCGATTTCATCAGCCAGATTGGTCAGCTGGGCTTCCAGCGAAGGCTGGGTGCGGTCAATAAAGCGCTGCGCGACAGGGCCCAGCAGACGGGCATTGTTGAGCGAACAGTGCTTGAGTATGCCCTCGCGGGTTTCGAACATCAGGTTCAGGCCATCGTAGGCGCCGTAATGTTCTTCCAGCTCGTCCACCACGCGCAGGCTCTGCAGATTGTGCTCGAAGCCGCCATGCTCCTGCATGCATTCGTTGAGCACATCCTGCCCCACATGGCCGAACGGCGTATGACCGAGATCGTGGGCCAGCGAAATGGCTTCCACCAGATCTTCGTTCAGGCGCAGATTGCGCGCCAGCGAACGGCCGATCTGCGCCACTTCCAGACTGTGGGTCAAGCGGGTGCGGAACAGATCGCCCTCGTGATTGAGGAATACCTGCGTTTTGTACTCGAGCCGGCGGAAAGCCGACGAGTGAATGATGCGGTCGCGGTCGCGCTGGAATTCGCTGCGCGAAGCATGCGGTGTTTCGGCATAGCGGCGCCCGACGCCGCCCGATGCATGGGCAGCATAAGGGGCGAGGAAGTCGTCGGGTAGCATGGCTATAGTCTGGTTAAATACTCGCGGCCAGCGTGGCCAGCAGCAGTTCCTGTGGCGCGTTGGTGATGCAGGGCGCGCCCAGCGGTTTCATCAGAATGAACTTGATGGCGCCACCCTCGTTCTTTTTGTCCACTTCCATCAGCTCGAGCCAGCGCGCTGTGCCCAGATCGGGCGCTTTGACGGGCAGGCCGGCAGCAGCCACCAGCGCGCGCACGCGCTCCACCGTGGCCGCATCGACAAAGCCCATGCGCTGCGACAGATCGGCCGCCATCACCATGCCACAGCCGACCGCTTCACCGTGCAGCCACTGGCCATAGCCCATGCCTGCCTCGATGGCGTGGCCGAAGGTATGGCCGAAATTCAGGATGGCGCGCAGGCCACCTTCGCGTTCGTCCTGACGTACCACGTCCGCCTTGATTTCGCAGGAACGGGCAATCGCGTAAGCCAGTGCGCCCTTGTCGCGCGCCACCAGCTTGGCGATGTTCGCTTCTATCCACTCGAAGAAAGGCAGATCGATCACGGCGCCGTATTTGATCACTTCCGCCAGACCGGCTGCCAGTTCGCGCTCCGGCAGAGTCTCCAGCGTGGTGGTATCGGCCAGCACGGCACGCGGCTGGTAGAACGCGCCTATCATGTTCTTGCCCAGCGGGTGGTTGATGCCGGTCTTGCCGCCCACCGAAGAATCCACCTGCGACAGCAGCGTAGTCGGCACCTGGATGAAATCCACGCCGCGCATATAACTGGCAGCCGCATAGCCGCACAGATCACCGATCACGCCGCCGCCCAGCGCCACCAGCGTGGTCTTGCGGTCGGCCTTGTTGGCCAGCAGTGCGTCGAAAATCTTCATCAGACTTTCCCAGTTCTTGAACTCTTCGCCATCCGGCAGCACGATGCTGATGATCTGCTTGCCGGCAGCGCGCAGGCCCGCTTCCACCCGCTCCAGATACAGCGGCGCGATAGTGGTGTTGGTGACGATGGCGACCTTGTTGCCGTGCACATGGCGCGCCAGCAGGGACTGGTCCTGCAGCAGCGCAGGACCGATAGAGATCGGGTAGCTGCGCTCGCCCAGATCGACATTTAACAGGATGGTGGATTCTTCGTTCATGGAAGGCTGGGCTTGAGTCACACAGTTGGGCGCGGCCTCGCAGGCGCGCGTTTCCAGCTGGTTCAGGATGTTGGATACCATGGATTGTACGTTAGGACGTCCCGTATCGATGACGATGTCGGCGACTTCCGTGTACAGCGGATCGCGCACGGCCATCAGCTCTTCGAGCTTCTTGCGCGGATCGGCCGTTTGCAGCAGCGGACGGTTCTTGTCGTGTGCGGTGCGCTGCAGGATGCTGTTGACGCTGGCACGCAGGTAGATCACCGTGCCCCGTTCCTTCAGATAGGCGCGGCTTTCAGGGTTGAGGATGGCGCCACCGCCAGTGGCCAGCACCAGATCCTGCTGGCCCGTGAGTTCCCGTATGACTTCGGCCTCGCGGCGGCGAAAGCTGGCTTCCCCTTCGATTTCGAAAATCCACGGGATGGTGGCTCCCGTACGGGCTTCGATCTCATGGTCGGAATCGATAAAACGCAGCCCCAGCTTACGCGCCAGGATGCGGCCGATGGTGGTTTTTCCTGCCCCCATCAGGCCGACTAGAAACACATTAGGCATGAACAGTCCGAGTTAATTCGGGTTACTACACGAAGTTGATGTCCCGTAAGGGCTAGTCAGCCCCGGCGGTGTGATCGTCTGCAGCGCAAAATCTGCTGCCAAACCCGGTAAGTGTACCAGACCCGTGTAATTCGATTCACTCCCGTTCACCTGTCCGCGTACCGTCAGGTTCACATCGAGCCAGTTGGCACGGTCGCGCGGGTAGACCAGCGAGACGATCGCCTGCCCTTTGGCATCGGTCGTCACATTGGTGCTGACCGTGACAGGAATGCCCGGATCGAGCAGGCCATTGCCGTTCAGGTCTTCGCCCGCATCGAGTATGCCGTTGCGGTTGATGTCTTCATTGGCGCAGCCCACGTGCTGCACCGGCGTCCATGGCCCCTGCGGCAAAGCGTAGCCCAGCATGCCCTTGTAGTAGGTGGTCGGCAGCACGGAAGCGGTCAGCTTCACGCCCGGCACGGCATTGCCGGCGGCATCCGTCACCAGCACCAGATAGTCGAGCTGGTAGGAAGCGCTGCCCGGGGTCTGCACCAGATTACCGGTACCGGCACTGATGAACAGCGACTTCTGCGCCACCGTCAGGCTGGCCACGGCGCTGGCGCCGGAACCACCGATGATGCGTGCCTGGATCTGCACGCCATTCAGCGGCGAAGGATTGCTACCGGCCACGAAGCTGACCGTGGCCGAGCCGTCTGCGCCCGTCTGCACCAGTGCAGGCTGGGTCAGCGAACCGCCGCTAGGATCGGTCAGGATGGAGAAGGCCACGCTGGCATTCTTCACCACATTGTTCTGCACCGTGCCATCGCGCACCACGGCGCGCAGGCTGGCCTGCTGGGCCGTGCTGCCCGCTACATTGGCACCGATCACGGCCGGATCGGCCTGCACGGTGATGGTGGCGATATTGGTCAGCGGCGCAACGAATTCCAGCGTGGTCTGGGTGGTCTGGCCGATCACCGTCGCCGTCAGCGTGGCGACGCCGGGGCCGCTGGCATTCAGATAGGCGCTGGCGGCACCGCCGGACAGGGCCACCGGACCGCTCAGCGGGCTGCTGCAGGCCGCATCGCTATACACCGTGCCGCGCGAGCTGCTGATGGTGACAGCACCTGCAGGGCCACCCGTTACGGCGATCTGCTGGCAGCCGCCGATAGGCGCCGTGGTCTGCACATTGCCGACCGCATCGAGCACCTTGATGGAGAAGCTGGACGCATTGATGACGATGCTGGCGGAAGCCGATTCGCCACCGGCTTTCACGGTAATCACATCCGCCGTACCGCCGCTGGCGGCATAGCTGAGCACCAGCTGGCCGGCCGAATTGGTCACGGCAGCGCCGCCGCCCTTCACGGTCAGGCTGTTGGCATTGGAGGCAAACTGCACGGTTTTGCCGCTCAGGGCATTGCCGGCCGAATCCACCAGTTTCAGGGTAATGTCGGCCGTCGCTCCCACATTGATGGTGGGCTGTGCATTCAGGGTCAGGCGGTTGCCGGCCACGTTGACGATGGTGCTGACCGGCACGGCGCCCGGCACACTGGCCGTGATGCGGATGGCGCGCGAAGTGGAGTCGCCGCCGGTGCCCAGTTTTTCCGTCACCAGACCCTGTGCATTGGTGACGCGGTTGGTCAGCGACAGGCTGCCGGAATCGGCGCTCAGATTGACCGTCACACCCGACATCACGGTGTTATTGGCATCGCGCACCAGCGCCACCACATTGACTTCATTGCCAGCCGTGCCAGCCGATGCCAGTGTGCCCGAATCCGTCGTCAGGCTCAGGGTAGGAATCGCATTGATAACTTCCACCGTAATCTCGGCCGACTTGGCCGAACCGGCGCTGGCCGTGATGGTGATCTTGCGCAGGCTGCTATCGCCCTTGGTGCTGAGTTTTTCCGTGACCTGACCGGAGCTATTGGTCACGCGGTTGGTATTGCTGATGGTGCCGGAGCTGGCATTGAAGCTCACCGTTTCATTCGGCAGCGCATTGCCGCCGGCATCCTTGACGATCACCGTCAGCGTCACTTCCGTACCATCAAGGCCGGACGAGGCCAGCGTAGTGGCACTGGCCTGCAGCAGCACGCTGGCGGCCTTGGACGGCGTCACGCCATTGCTGTTCGTACCGGGTGAACCACCGCCGCCACCGCATGCCGACAACAGAGTGGCGCAGACCAGCAGCGCCAGCCATTCGCGGATTTTATTCATGATGCAATTCCCATTTGGTTGAGGATGAATTCTGCTCGTTCCGGCCAGCGCCGGATCAGCGCGAGATCACTTTGTCCGCCACGATCTTGGGCGTGATAAAGACCAGCAGTTCAGTCTTGTCGTTGGTGCGGCCATTGCTGCGGAACAGATTCCCCAGCAGCGGCACGTCACCCAGCAAGGGCACTTTATTGGTGGTATTGCGCTCGGTCTGCTGATAGATCCCGCCCAGCACCACGGTGCCGCCGTTATCCACCATCACCTGCGTTTTCACGTGTTTGGTATCGATGGCGAAACCGGCACGGGTTTCCTGTCCCACGCTATCCTTGTTCACGTCCACATCGATCACCACATTGCCGTCCGGCGTAATCTGCGGCGTCACTTCCAGCCGCAGATTGGCCTTGCGGAACTGGATCGACGTGGCGCCGCTGCTGGTGGCCACCTGATACGGCAGTTCGATACCCTGCTCGATCAGCGCGATCGCCTTGTCGGCCGTGATCACACGGGGGCTGGAAATGATCTTGCCGGTACCATCGGCTTCCAGTGCCGACAGCTCCAGATTGAGGAAGCGGTTGGCCGCCGACGAGAACAGGCTGACCGCCAGCGTGCCGGCAGCAGAGCCATTGATGGCCGCTGCGGGCAGATTGACGAACTGGGTGTTGGTGTAGCTGGCGTCGGTCACCTTGGCCTGCCCCGTCACCTCGCCTATGCCCGTCATATTGCCGCCGATGGCGACGCGGGTATTGCTGTTGCCGATCTGGTAGCCGGTATCGCCGCCACGCAAAGTGCGCAGATCAGCGAAGCCCAGTTTGGCGCCCAGATTGCGCGTGAAGGTGTCGCTCGCCTCGACGATGCGCGCTTCGATCAGCACCTGCTTGGAAGCCACGTCAGTCTTGGCGATCAGCTTGCGGATGTCTTCCAGCTTGGACGGAATATCGGTGACGAACAGCTGGTTGGTGCGCGGCTCGATGATGGCGCTGCCGCGCTTGGACAGCACGCGGTTCTTACTATCGGCACCGCCATCCAGACCGAACACGGTCTTGAAGGCATCGGCCTTCTGGTAATTGAGCTGGAAGATTTCCGATTTCAGCGGTTCCAGATCGGCGATCTGGGCACGCTGCTCCAGTTCCAGTTTTTCCTTGGTCAGCAGTTCTTCCTTGGGCGCGATCCACAGCACGGAGCCGTTCTTGCGCATATCCAGCCCTTTGGCCTGCAGCACCACGTCGAGCGCCTGATCCCATGGCACTTCCTTCAGGCGCAGGGTCAGATTGCCGGCCACGCTATCGCTGGTGATGATGTTCAGGCCGGAGATATCGGCGATCGCCTGCAGCGCCGCGCGCACTTCCACGTTCTGGAAATTGAACGACAGCTTCTCGCCGCGATAGCCCTGGGTGCCCTGCGTGAGCTTGTTCGGATCTTCCTTGATCGGTTTCACATCGATCACCAGCTGGGTATCGCTCTGGTACACCGTCTGTTCCCACAAACCGCGCGCTTCTATGGTCAGGCGGGTATTCTCGCCCTGCGCCAGCGTGGTCACCTGTGCCACCGGCGTACCGAAGTCGCCCACGTCCAGACGGCGGCGCAGATTTTCCGGCACGCCCGTCTTGAGGAAGTCCACCACGACGCCAGTCGGGGTCTGGCGCACATCGGCCGCCACCTGATTGTTGGGCAGGTCGACGATCACGCGGCCTTCGCCATTGCTGCCACGGCGGAAATCGATATCGCGCAGCATGGGGCGCGTGACCGCTGCCGGCTTGGCCGCTGCAACCGGCAGACCGGCCGCATCCACCGGCGCGCTCACGCCGCCGCTGCCGTCTATGGTCAGGATGACGGACTTGCCATCGATGGCAGTAGCGTAGTTCAGGCTGCGCTTCAGATTGAAGACGAGACGCGAGCGCTCGCCCGCCTGCACCACGTTCACACTGCGTACATCACCGACACCGATTTCCTGCGTGCTGCCGCCGGTGGCGTTGGAAGTGGCGCCGAAGTCCAGCGCGATGCGTGGCGGATTGGTGATGGAAAAGCCGATAGGCAGCTTGTCCGGTGCCTGTCTCAGTGCGATATTGACGATGACGTTCGCGCCCTGACGGTGGGCCCTGACCGATTCGATGGCATTGGCAGCCGGCGCCGCTGCAGTATCGGCCGCAGAGGTCTGTGCATGCAGCGGTGCTGCCGCCAGCAGCAGCCAGGCACTGGAGAATATGGCCGCCCAGCCGGCACGGGCCAGACCGGACCCTGACTTGGTATGCGCCATCATTTGCTCGTCTCCTTACTTTCCTGCAGTTCCAGCTTAGAAATGCGCTCGACCCAGTCGCCCGCCGCATCCTGCACTATTTCCTTGATCACTACCGTGCTGTCATTGATGCCGGTAACCAGTCCGAAATTCTGGCCTATGTGCTGGCCCACCGTTACGTGATGTACCGAACGGTCGATTTGCAGTATCGCGTGGTACACCCCGCGCTGCTGTATGGTGCCCACCATTTTCATGGTATCGAGCGGGAAGCCTTCCAGAAACTCCTTGCGCCGCTCCATATCGGGCTTGAGTCCCTTGCCTTCGCGTGCGCTGCTGCGTGCCAGTTCGTCCAGCAGCTTGTTAGGGTTGAAGGGATCGATAGTGCCGCTCTGCGCATAGGCAAACGGAATAAAATTCTTGGGCTCGGCCAGCGGCGGCACGGCCACGCGCGCCTGCGCATCGACCTGCTTCATCCATGCCCGCACTTCCTGCTCGTCGCTATTGCTGCAGCCGGCCAGCAGCGCACCCAGCGCCAGCAGGGCCAGAGGATGTACCAGAGCGCGTGTGATCAGCCTGTTCATGGTTTTTTCGCTGCCTTCTTTTTCTTGTCAGCAGCCGTCTTGCGCTGGGCCTGCACTTCTTCCGGGTCCAGATAGCGGAAGGTCTTGGCCACCGCTTCCAGCGTCAGCGCACCATCCTTGCCCGTGCTCAGGCTCATGTTGTTGAGCGTGACGATGCGCGGCAGGTTGGCCATGTCGCCCGCGAAGGCGCCGATATCGTGGTAGCTGCCGCTGACGCGGATATCGATAGGCAGCTCGGCATAGTAGTCGCGCACGACTACCTGCGCCGGCTTGAACAGCTCGAACTGCAGGCCACGGCCGGAACCGGCCTGATTGATGTCGGTCAGCAGCGCGGCCATTTCGGCCTTGCTGGGCAGCTGTTTCTGCAGCCGGTCCACATACTGGTCCACCTGTACCTTCTGTGCTCGCAGTGCTTCCAGATTCACCGCCTGCGCTGTCTTTAGACGGTATTCCTCGCGCAGCTTCAGCTCCCGCGCGGCACCGGCATCCTGCTGTTCGAACTGGCCGCTCCAGTAGAAGAAGTAGCCGAGGCCGACCACGGCCGCCATCACCCCCACGCTGCACAGCAGCCGGGGCGCTAGCGGCCACAGACCCGGATGACGTCCGCTCAGATTGCGGAACTGGCTAGCCAGCTGCGCGCCCACATCGTTGAGATTGATATTCAGATTGGCCATGGCGTTCAGCGCTCCCCTGCCTTGGCGCTATTGGCGTTAGTGGCGGAATTAGCGGCTTTGGCTTTGCCGCCAGCCGGCGCATCCTGCTCGCGCGGCCGCTTGATGTACACCTGCAGATTAAATTCCACCACCTTGCGCGTGGTCTTGCCCTGACCCAGTCCGGTCGATTTCACTTCGATCAGATCGGGCCGTTCCAGCCACGGCGATACGCCGGCCAGATTGCGCAGCAGTTCCGACACGCGCTCCTGCGATTGCGCATAACCGATCACGGCGACTTTCTGGCCATCCTGCTTGAAACTCTTCAGATACACGCCGGCCGGCGTCTGGCGCACCAGTTCGTCGAGCAGATACACCGGCTGGTTGCGGTCGCCCTGCAGGTCTTCTACGGCCTGCTGGCGCGCCTTCAGCGCTTCGATTTCCTGCTTGAGCGTGGCGATCTCGGCGATCTGTTTATCCAGACCCGATATGGCTTCCTTGATGACCTGATTGCGCGCATTCTGGACCGAGATGCTGCGCGCGTTATAGCCGCCCACCAGCAGCACTACCCCCACGCCGAGGATGCCGCCCAGCGTCAGCAAGGCGAAGAAGGCGGACTTCTTCTGTTTGCGTTTTTCTTCGCGGTGCGGCAGCAGGTTTATGCGTATCATCAGCCGAACCTCCGCAAGGCCAGCCCGCAGGCCACCAGATAGGCTGGCGCCTCGCTGCGCAGCTGCGATTCGCGCACGGCGGAGCCCAGCTGCATGCCCTGGAAGGGCGAGATTACATTGCAGGCTATGCGGGTGCGGCTAGTGACCAGTTCCAGCAGGCCGGGCAACACGGCGCAGCCGCCGGCCAGATACAGCTGGTCGATGCGCGTGTACGGCGTCGAGGTGTAGAAGAACTGGATGGCGCGCGTCACTTCCATGGCGGCGCTTTCGAGGAAGGGCATCAGCACATCGACGTGATAGCCGTCCGGCAGATCGCCCGAGCGCTTGCGTGCCTCGGCTTCATCGAAGGACAGGCCGTAGTTGCGCACGATCTCCTGCGTCAGCAGCTGGCCGCCGAAAGGCTGTTCGCGTTCGTACACGGTCACGCCGTCGAGCAGCACGGAAATCTGCGTCACCTGCGCGCCGATCTGGAACAGCGCCACGATCTGGCCTGCGCCACCTTCGGGCAGCTGGGCCGTGATGCGGTCCAGCGCAGCACGCGCGGCATACGATTCGATATCCATCACGGTAGGTTTCAGGCCCGACGCTTCGGCGATGGCCACCCGGTCTTCGACTTTCTCGCGCCGCGCCGCCGCCAGCATGACTTCGATATCTTCCGGACCGCTGGCCGCAGGACCGATCACATCGAAATCCAGACTCACTTCATCGAGCGCAAACGGAATGTACTGGCTGGCTTCGGATTCCACCTGCACTTCCAGCTGGTCTTCTTCCAGCCCGGCAGGCAGTACGATCTTCTTGGTGATCACGGCAGCCGAGGGCATGCCCAGCGCCACCAGACGGGCGCGCGTGCCGCTCTTCTTCCACAGCCGGCGCAGCGCATCGACCACCTGTTCCAGATTCTCGATATTGCCATCGACCACAGCGCCACGCGGCAGCGCTTCGCTGGCATAGCGCTCGAGCCGGTAGCCGTCCTTGCCGGCCTGCCCCAGTTCCACCATGCGGATGCTGGAGGTACTGATATCCACCCCGGCCAGCGGCGGGTTACCCTGACCCAGCAGGCTCTTGAAATCGATCATGAGGCCACCTCCCCGTTATTCGCACGAGGCTGCCGCCGACCCAACATTTGTTGTGTTTGCATAAAGGAACTCGTTTGAAAACCAGTATTTAGATGGGGAAGGTAAGACCGTACATTAATTCCTGTCAATTTAAGTGTAAAGGTATTTCTTCTGCGCACAATTGCATATTTGTACCCCTTATGCCACATTTTTGTGCGTCGCTGTAGAAGCAAAAACAATTCAGTTGTTTTATTGCTCACTGGAAATATTTTCCACTATCAGGCGCGAAGTGCCGCCAGCATTGGCGCTCGCTTATAATGGCCCGCACACGCCACCAAGAGAATGCATTGCATGAGTACATCTTCAAATTCTTCGCCTCCGGACGCAACAAATTCGGTAAAACAGGGTAAACCTGCAACACGTTTCCTGATGCAGGCCGCTTTTGCCGTGGCCGGACTGGGTCTGGGCGGAATTTTGCTGGTGGTATTCGGGCTGGCCATGGCCTACCCCAATCTGCCCGAACTCGATACGCTGACCGACTACCGGCCCAAGATGCCGCTGCGGATATTCTCGGCCGATAATGTGCTGATCGGCGAGTTCGGCGAAGAGCGCCGCAACCTCGTGCACATCCGCGAGATTCCCGATGTGATGAAGAAGGCCGTGCTGGCCATCGAAGACGACCGTTTCTATGAACACGGCGGCGTGGATTACACCGGCATCCTGCGTGCGGCCGTGCACAACGCCACAGGCGGCGCCAAACAGGGGGCATCCACCATTACCCAGCAGGTGGCGCGTAACTTCTTCCTGTCCAGCGAACAGACGCTCAAGCGCAAGCTGTACGAGATGCTGCTGGCATGGAAGATCGAAAAGAATCTGAGCAAGGACCAGATTCTTGAGGTGTATATGAACCAGATCTATCTGGGCCAGCGCGCCTACGGCTTCTCCTCGGCCGCCCAGATCTATTTCGGCAAATCGCTCAAGGAGCTGACGGTGGCGGAAGCGGCCATGCTGGCCGGCCTGCCGAAAGCGCCATCGGCCTACAACCCTGTGGTCAACCCGAAGCGGGCGCGCACGCGCCAGCAGTACATCCTGCAGCGCATGCACGAACTGGGCTACATCACCGACAAGCAGTTCGAAGCTGCCAAGGCCGAGCAGCTCAAGGTCAAGACCGATAGCAGCGAATTCGGCGTGCATGCCGAATACGTGGCCGAGATGGCACGCCAGCTGGTGTACGAACAGTTCAAGGAAGACACCTATACGCGCGGCCTGAACGTGTTCACCACCATTACCAAGGCCGATCAGGATGCCGCCTATCTGGCGCTGCGCAAAGGCGTGATGGACTACGAGAAGCGCCACGCCTACCGCGGTCCGGAAGCCTATATCGACATCCCGCAGAACAAGGAAGAGGCGGACGACGCCATCGAAACGGAACTGGCCGACCATCCTGATAGCGACGACATCATCGCGGCCATGGTGCTGGCGGCCACGCCGCAGCAGATCACGGCCGTCACTGCTACCGGCGAAGAAATCAAGATCACGGGGCCGGGACTGGAAATGGGCCGCTCGTGGCTGTCCGACAAGGCCGCACCGAACAAGCGCATCCGCCGTGGTGCCGTGATCCGCGTGATGCAGGAAGGGAAAGACTGGCTGGTCACCCAGATGCCGGAAATCGAATCGGCCTTCGTCGCGGCCGACACCCACGATGGCGCCATCAAGGCCATGGTGGGCGGCTTCGATTACAACCGCAGCAAATTCAATCACGTCACGCAGGCATGGCGCCAGCCCGGTTCTTCGTTCAAACCCTTCATCTACTCCGCTTCGCTGGAGCGCGGCCTATCGCCCGCTACCATCATCAACGATGCGCCGATTTCCTTCGATGCCGGCCAGACAGGCGGACAGGCTTGGGAGCCGAAGAACTACGACGGCAAGTATGAAGGGCCGATGACCATGCGTAAAGGCTTAACCAAGTCCAAGAACATGATCTCTATCCGCATCCTGCACCGCATAGGCGCCAAATACGGGCAGGAGTACAGCACCCGCTTCGGCTTCGACGCCGACAAGAACCCGCCCTATCTGACGCTGGCTCTGGGTGCCGGCAACGTGACGCCGCTGCAGATGGCCGGCGCCTACGCGGTGTTTGCCAACGGTGGCTACAAGGTCAACCCTTACCTGATTTCGCGCGTGACGGATGCCAACGGCAAAGTGCTGTCGCAAGCCCGTCCCGACAAGGCTGGCGACGAAGCCAACCGCGTAATCGACGAGCGTAATGCCTTCCTGATGGACAGCATGCTGAAAGACGTGGTGCGCTTCGGTACGGCCACCAAGGCGCTGGTGCTGAAGCGCCCTGACCTGTCGGGCAAGACGGGCACCACCAATGATTCCATCGACGCGTGGTTTGCCGGCTATCAGCCGCATCTGGTAGGGGTGGCGTGGATAGGTTACGACCAGCCTAAAAATCTGGGTAACCGCGAAACGGGGGGTGGTCTGGCCCTGCCGATCTGGATCAGCTATATGCAGAAGGCGCTGAAGAATATCCCTATCGAGGAACGTGCGGTGCCGGAAGGCGTGATGCTGATCGGCGACGAGTACTACTATGCGGAGAACCCGCCCGGCACGGGCGTGCCGAATATCGATGGGGGCAGCCGCGTGACCCCGGCCGATGAAAAGGCCAGGGACGCGGTGAAGAACGAATTATTCTGAGCAGCCTTCCAGACACACAGGCGCACCACCCTGCGCGCTGACCATTTCGGACAGCGCGCTGAAGAGTTCGCTGTCGTCACGCGTGTTGTGCCATTTGCCGTCGCGCATACGGTAGTGGTAGCCGCCGGAACGGGAAGCGACCCACATCTCCTGCATGGCGGCCTGACTGTTGACGATGATCTTGGAACCATTGTCGATAAACTCGATTTCCAGCACGTTGCCACTGCGGCTGCACTCGACGTCTATCATGCCTTCGTCGTTCAATTCATCGAGGGCCAGTGCAATCCGGCTCAAGGTGGCGTCGGCCTGCGCCAGGAATTCTGATTCGCCCATGCTACACTCCATGTTTAAGCAATTAATCTAACCTTCAAGCGTGATTCTATCGTGAAGTCCAGTTTCCGTTTTGTTATTGGCATGGCTACCCTGTGCCTGACCGTCTTGCTGAGCGCGTGCGGCCAACCCGGCCCGCTGTATCTGCCCAAGATTCCGCCCGCCAAGCCAGCCAAGAGCGGTGATGCGGCAGCGGCACCGACTCCCCCTACCGCCCCTCAACAGTAAAGCTTATGTCGCAATTCTCTTCGCATTTTTCCTACGTGAATGGCGTGCTGCACGCTGAAGGCGTGTCGCTGGCCACCGTGGCCGAGCAGTTCGGCACCCCGACCTACGTCTATTCCAAGGCAGCCCTGCTGGCCAATTTCGCTTCCTACGCCGATGCCTGCGCCGGCCGCGATGCGCTGGTGTGCTATGCCATGAAGGCCAACTCGAATCTGGCCATCCTCGACCTGCTGGCCCGTCAGGGTGCCGGCTTCGACATCGTTTCGGGCGGCGAACTGCTGCGCGTGCTGGCTGCCGGTGGCGACCCGCGCAAAGTGATTTTCTCGGGCGTAGGCAAGAGCGTGGCCGAGATGCAACTGGCGCTGACCCACGACATCCTGTGCTTCAACGTGGAATCCATCCCCGAACTGCACCGTCTGAACGAAGTAGCGGGTGCCATGGGCAAGACTGCGCGCATCTCGCTGCGCGTCAACCCTAACGTGGATGCCAAGACCCACCCTTACATCGCCACCGGCCTGAAGGCCAACAAGTTCGGCGTAGCCTTCGACGATGCGCTGGCAACCTATCGTACGGCTGCCAAGCTGCCGCATCTGGAAGTGACCGGCATCGATTGCCACATCGGCTCGCAGTTGCTGGACGACGCGCCGCTGCTGGAAGCGCTGGACCGCCTGATCGAGCTGATCGACCAGCTCGGCAGCGAAGGCATCGTTCTGCGCCACCTCGACATCGGTGGCGGCATCGGCATCCAGTACGGCGAAGCGGGCGAAGCCGACCCTGTGCCAGTAGGCGACTATCTGGGCCGTCTGTTTGCCCGTATCGACGCATGGCGCGCAGAGCGCCACGCCGGTGTACCGATCAAGGTCATTTTCGAACCGGGCCGCTCCATCGTGGGCGACACAGGCGTGCTGCTGACCCGCGTGGAATACCTCAAGCACGGCGAAGAAAAGAACTTCTGCATCGTCGATGCGGCCATGAACGATATGTCGCGCCCTACCCTGTATCAGGCGTGGATGGATATGCAGCCCGTGGTGCAGGGCCAGAGCGAGGCCCAGACCTACGACGTGGTGGGCCCGATCTGCGAATCGGGCGACTGGCTGGCACGTGACCGTGCACTGGCCGTACAGGCCGGCGATCTGCTGGTGATGCACTGCGCCGGCGCCTACGGCATGACTATGTCCTCCAACTACAACACGCGTGGCCGCGCTGCCGAAGTCATCGTTGACGGCAGCGCCAGCTGCGAAGTGCGCAAGCGCGAAAATCCGGCCGACCTGTACGCGCTGGAATCGCGTCTGGCCTAAGCCGGCCAGCGGTCTGCTGTTTCAGGCAAGTCTGGGCGCTTTGCCCAGCTTGCCTTTAAGACGGAACAGCAGCAGACCGCCCAGTATCACACCGAACAGGATGGGCTGGCCCAGCAGGTGCTTGCCCGCCTTCATCCACCAGAAGTGCAGCACGGCCAGCGGCGCAATCACATAGATCAGCTGGTGCAGCCGCTGCCATGCCTTGCCGCCCAGCCGGCGCATCATGCCGTTGGTGCTCGTCACAGCCAGTGGTATCAGCAGCACGAAGGCGATAAAGCCCACCGTGATAAACGGCCGCTTGAGCACATCTTTCCACATTTCCTGCACGTCGAAGAAATGATCGAACCACAGGAAGGTGAGGAAGTGCAGCAGGCCGTAGAAGAACACATACAGCCCCGCCATGCGGCGCAGCTTGATCAGCCAGTTCCAGCCCGTCAGGCGGCGCACCGGCGTAATCGCCAGCGTGATGGTGAGCAGGTAGAGCGTCCAGTCACCCGTACCGCGCGTGATGAATTCCAGCGGTTCCACCAGTTGCCCCGTAACGGTCAGCACCACCATGCGCGCAAGGGGAAGCAGCGCCAGCACAAACAGTACACCCTTTAGCCAGCCGAGCTGGCGCGCAGTCAGTTGCAGAGCCATGGTTTAGTAGAACTTCTTCAGGTCCATGCCTGCGTACAGCGGTGCCACGTCGGCATAGCCGTTGAACATCAGGGTCTTGCGTTTGCGCGCGAGGAAGCCGTCTTCACCGATGCGGCGCTCGGAGGCCTGCGACCAGCGCGGGTGATCCACCTCGGGATTCACATTCGAATAAAAGCCGTACTCGTTGGGTGCCGATAGATTCCACGAGGTGCGCGGCTGTTCGCGCACGAAGCGGATCTTGACGATGGACTTGGCCGATTTGAAGCCGTATTTCCACGGCAGCACCATGCGCACGGGCGCTCCGTTCTGGTTGGGCAGCACTTCGCCATACATGCCCAAGGTCAGCAGCGCCAGCGGATGCGCCGCTTCGTCGATGCGCAGGCCTTCCGTGTAAGGCCAGTCCAGCACGCGGCTGCCTACGCCGGGCATCTGCTTTTTGTCGGCCAGCGAAATGAATTCCACGTATTTGGCGTTGCTGGTCGGCTCGACCTTTTTCATGAGCTCGGAGAAGGAATAGCCCACCCACGGGATCACCATCGACCAGCCTTCCACGCAGCGCAAACGGTACACGCGCTCTTCCAGCGGCGCCAGTTTCAGCAGGCTGTCCAGATCGAGCGTCACGGGCTTTTTCACTTCGCCCTCGATGCTGACCGTCCACGGATGAGTTTTCAGCGTGCCCGCATACATGGCCGGCTCGCTCTTGTCGGTGCCGAATTCGTAGAAGTTGTTGTAGCTCGTCGCGTCCTTGTAGGGCGTGGGCTTGTCCAGCGCCGAATACGAGGGATTGAGCTTGCCCGCCAGTTTGGGGCGCACGCCTTGCGCAAAAGCTTCGCGCTGGGCCATTTCCATCAGGGCAGCGCTGCCGATGGCACCGACGGCCAGCTGACGGATGAAGTCGCGCCGACCTTCGTAGACGGCGCGCGGGGTGATTTCCGAGGAAAACGGCAGTTCGATGCCGTTCGGACTACGTTTGATCAACATGCTGGCTCCTGTGGTATCCAAGGTATTTACTAAGAACTAAGACTGCGCTCACTGTCAGTCTTCAACCTTAGTCGCGCGGCAAAACGCAACCTTACACCATTCTTCGCCAGCCGTTATTAGGCCCCTATTAAAGCTTGCCGTAGGAGTGCAGACCGGACAGGAACATGTTGACGCCAAGGAAAGCAAAGGTCGTCACCAGCAGGCCCACCAGTGCCCACCATGCAGCCGGACGGCCACGCAGGCCCGTCATCAAACGCATATGCAGCCACGCTGCGTAGTTGAGCCACACGATCAGCGCCCAGGTTTCTTTCGGGTCCCACGACCAGTAGCCGCCCCAGGCTTCCGCCGCCCACAGCGCACCGAGAATGGTGGCGATGGTGAAGAAGGCGAAACCGGCCGAAATGGCTTTGTACATCACGTCATCCAGCACTTCGGCCGACGGCAGACGGTCGACCAGATAGCCGGAAGTTTTTAGCAGATAGGCAGCAGCCACCATGGCAGCCAGCGAGAAGTTGCCATAGCCGATGAAGTTGGCCGGTACGTGGATTTTCATCCACCAGCTTTGCAGGGCCGGCAGCAGCGGCTGGATTTCGGCCGCGTCGCGGGTGTTGGTGTACCAGAACAGGAAGGCAATGGCCGCCGTGATGACGAGCGTGACGAAGGCGCCCATCTGGCTGGTGGCGTAACGCTGTTCGAAGTACAGGTAGAACATGGCCGTGATCAGGGCGAACAGCACGAACACTTCGTACAGATTGGAGACGGGGATGTGGCCCACGTCCGTGCCGATCAGGTAGGACTCGTACCAGCGCACCATCATGCCCGTCAGGCCCAGTATGACGGCAGCCCAGCACAGCTTGTTACCGATGCTGAAAGCGACGGTCGAACGGCCCAGCATGCCCACCCAGTAGAACAGCGTGGACAGGATGAACATCATGCTCATCCACAGAATCGCCGACTGGCTCGACAGCATCATGCGCAGCCAGAATTTCTTGGTACCGTTGTCGAGCACGCCGCCGTACATGGCGATGGCGCCCAGCGACAGCAGCGCCACCAGCGGCATCAGCCAGCGCGCCGGTTTCCAGTGCCAGCCCAGCGCCGCAAACGTGGGTGCCGCAGCCAGCAGGATGCCCTGCTCGTAGATGTCCATATACTGGCCGTAGCGGTTCAGGCCGAACAGCGAGGCGGCCACCAGTGCCAGGCCGAATACCCAGTCCAGCAGCGTCAGGCGTTTGAAATAGCCGGGCGCTTGTGTGTAGGTCTGGCTCGATTGGGTCAGTTCCATCTTCTTTCTCCGTCCCTGCCGGTCAACGTGGCTAAAAAGCTCACGCCGATTGCGGCAGTTTTTCTTTCAGGTTCTCAAATTCGCGTTCAAAGTCCAGTGTTTTGCGCTGGGTACTCATGGCCATCAGGGCTTCGGCGCCATCGGCATGGTCGGTAATCCATATCCACAGGCGACGCTCGCGGATGTAGAACATGGAGAATACACCGATCACGAGGAACAAACAGCCCAGATAGACGACATTTTTGCCGGGCGAGCGGGTTACCTGGAAGACCGAGGCTTGCACCTGAGTGAAGTCATCAAGTTGCAGATAGATAGGCGCGCCGTAGAAATAGCCGTCCGACAGGGCGTTGGTGGCCAGTTGCAGGAAGCGCGCATGGTTCTGGTCCGGCGTGGCGGGGGCCAGACCATCCTGAGCGCGCGCCACCTGCCACAGTTCCCACAGGGTGCCGTTGAGGATCTTCATGAACACATCGGCGGCTTTTTCCTGCTCGGCTGCCGGAATCTTCTCGAGGAAGCGCGAGATGGCCACAAAGCCGCCCACTTTGCCGTCACCGGCGAAGATGGACAGGCTCTTGTCGGCCGAAGCCTGCAGCTGCTGCTGGATCTGCTGGGCGTTGGCCGATTGGGGCGCCGCACGGCGCGCATAGCGCTGGGCCGCTTCCATGCGCAGGGCCGGGGAATTCAGCGCAGCGCGCAGACGCATCCAGTCCTTCAGGCCGTGCTCGTCGTCGGCCGGTATGCGCAGATAGGTGAAGGGATCGGACGGGCTGTTACGCATGCCGGCCAGATACATGGTGGCGCCATCGATCTGGATGGGCTGCATATAGTTCTGGTACTCGCGTGCCTGACCGTTCTTGTCGCGCAGCTTGTAGGTAAAGCTGGGGCCGACGTTCTTCATGTCCTTGTTGTTGGCATTGCGCGCTGCCGAACCCGTGTGCTTGTCCAGTGTGGCGCTCAGTTGCTGCTCCAGACTTTCTCCCTTGGCCACGGCGCGCGGGTCTTGCGTATTGCCCATGTTTTCCACGTTGAAGGCGCGGAAACCGGTCCACTCCACCGTGTAGGCATCGCCCAGCGGAGTGGAAGTGCCCACTTCGCCATTCAGGGCAAAGGTGGTGCTGCTGCCTCCGGCCATGGGAAAGCCTGTCAGTTTCAGTTTACTACCACCATCGTCGAAGCTGGACTGGTAGATGGCCAGCCCTTTGAAGATCAGCGGCTTGTTGACTTCGATGACAGCATTGACCTTTTCGCCACTGACGTTGTCGCGCACTTCCACTTCGGAAGCGAACAGCTTGGGCATGCCCGTGGTGTAGAAATCGACGGTGAATTTTTTCAGCGAAATGGTGATCGGCAGATCCTGTATCAGCACGCCATCGGGACGGTTCAGAATCGCGCTGTCGCTGGTGGCGCCTTCCGGCACCAGCGTATTGCCACGGAAACTAGGATTGGAGGTGCTCAGGCGGCTCTGCGCCGGCACGTTGGCGATCAGGCCCGAGCCATTGAAGGGCACTTTGCCGGCGAACCATTCCTGCGCGCGGATAGGCATGTCCGAATCGAGCAGGCCGCCGATACAGATGACGACGATGGCCGAGTGGGCGAAGATGTAGCCGAACTTGTTACCGGCGCCCCGTTTGGCAGCGACCAGCGTGCCGCCATCGCGCTCCACGGTTTTCACGGCATAACCGGCATCGGCCAGCCGCGCCGCGCTCTGCTGGGCCAGCGCCGTGCGTGCCAGCGGCGCACGCCATTGCATCTTGTGGTGGAAGTTCAGCAGCGAGCTAGCGCGCACATTCTCGCGCCAGCTGCGCATATCGCGCAGCATCTTGGGCGTATTGCGTATGATGCACAGCGTGGTGGACGTCACCAGCATGCCCATCAGCAGCAAGAACCACCAGGCCGAATACACGGCATATAGGCCCAGCTTGCGGAACACTTCGAACCAGAACGGACCGAACTGGTTGATGTAGTTATTGGTCGCCTCGTTCTGCTTCATCACCGTGCCGACCACGGCCGCAATGGCAATCATGGCCAGCAAAGCGATCGCAAAGCGCATCGAAGAAATGAGCTCGATCAATTCGCCGATCAGGGGACGACGGGTTTTTACGGCAATACCGGAAGTGCTGGGGCTGCTGCTCATGCTAGGAAAGGTTTCTCGAAAAATGTGCTGACGGCAGCATAACAACAAAAAGGGCAGCCCGCTTACGCTGCCGCCCTTTTTTTATGGCCATGCGGTCCCGCCCGAGAGCGGGGCCGAGGTGGTGATTACTTCAAGCCGGCGACGTAGTCAGCCACGGCTTTCATTTCGTCTTCCGTCATGCGCTTGGCAATGGTGGTCATCTGCGGGCTGTTTTTACGGCCATCAGCTTTGAACAGACCCAGCTGAGCTACCGTGTAGTCCTGATGCTGTCCAGCCAGACGCGGGTATTGCACAGGGATGCCGGCACCGGTGGCGCCGTGGCAGCTGGCGCAGGCTGGCACGTTCTTCTCGGCGATACCGCCGCGATAGATCTTCTTGCCGATTTCTACCGTGTCCTTGTTCTTGGCGGCGTTAGGCTTGGAAGCCTGGGCTGCCAGATAGGTGGCGATGTCCAGCTTTTCCTGATCGGTCAGCATTTTGGCGTAGGTGGTCATCACCGGCTGGTTACGCTCAGGGGTGGTGAAGTTCACCAGCTGCTTGTTCAGGTAGCCGGCGCTCTGGCCTGCCAGTTTAGGATTGACCGTGATGGTCGAGTTGCCGCCTTCACCGTGGCACGATACGCAGGCTGGCAGACCGCGGGCAGCGTCGCCGCTACCGAACAGGGTGCTACCCTTGGCAGCATCGCCCTTCAGTGCCGCAGGTTCTGCGTGCGCTGGTTTTTTGTCTTCAGCGTGGGCAGTTGCGCTCACAGCCAGCACGGCCACCAGCAGGGATTTTACAAACGGTGAAAACGCACGATTCATTCAGGCACCCTCAAAAAAGTTTGGTCGCAAGCTAGACTAACACCAAGGCCACAGGCTGGGTTAGCGCCGCTTCGTAACTACTCATTGTACAATAGCTTTCCAGCATATTTGCTCCCTTTTGTTGCATTTCCCCCATTCCCATGTCCAAACTCTGGCAAGCCCGCTTCTTCACGACCGTCAACCAATTGCGCGAATTACCCGACACCAAAGTGCCGGAAATCGCCTTTGCGGGTCGCTCCAACGCCGGTAAATCGACCGCCATTAACATCCTGTGCAACCAGAAAGGTCTGGCCTTCGCATCCAAGACACCGGGCCGCACCCAGCATATTAACTACTTCTCCATCGGTGGCGCCCATGTGGCACAGCACCGTAAAGACCCCACCATCGTGGACGAGATCGAGTGCCTGCTGGTCGACCTGCCCGGCTACGGTTATGCCGAGGTTTCCGGCTCGGCAAAATTACACTGGCAACGACTGCTCGGTGACTATGTGCAGCGCCGTGAACAATTGGCCGCCTTGATCCTGATCATGGATTCGCGCCGCCCGTTCACGGAACTTGATGTACAGATGCTCGAATGGTTCGCCCCGACAGGCAAGCCTATCCATTGCATTTTGACCAAGGTTGATAAACTCAACCGGAATGAAATGGTCAATGTGCTGCGTCAGGCCAAGGCCAAACTGGAAAGCTATGTGGATGAAGACGGCGAAGGATTCCCGTTCACCGTGCAGCTGTTCTCGGCCCTGAAACGGGTAGGCATAGACGAAGCCAATGACAAGATCCTCGAACTGGCCGGCCTAAGCGACGAGACCGACCCAGATGCAATGCCCGGCAGCGGCGCAGACGACACGCCTGCTGACGCTGCCCCGCCTGTCCCCGAAGTTTAAGTTAGCCCACTATTAAGTTTGCCCCTTAATCCAGCAAGGAAGTAGCGCAATGACTCATCCACACGTTTCTGCCCAGTTTCCCAATGTCCGTATGCGCCGTATGCGCCGTGACCCGTTCTCGCGCGCGCTGATGCGTGAAAACAATGTGACGGCCTCGGACCTGATCTATCCCGTGTTTATTCTCGAAGGCACGCAGCAGCGCGAGCCGGTCGCTTCGATGCCGGGCGTGGAGCGGGTATCGATAGACCTGCTGCTGGAAGTGGCGGCCGAGTGCGTCGCGCTGGGTATTCCCGTGCTGGCCCTGTTCCCCGTCATCGAGAGCAGCAAGAAAACCCCGGACGGTGTGGAAGCCACCAATCCGGACGGTCTGATGCCGCGCGCCGTGCGTGCCTTGAAGCAGGCCCATCCTGAACTGGGCATCCTGACCGATATCGCGCTCGACCCTTACACCAGCCACGGTCAGGATGGCCTGATCGATGAAAACGGCTATGTGATCAACGACGTCACCACCGACATGCTGGTGCGTCAGGCACTGTGCCATGCCGCAGCAGGCGTCGATGTGGTGGCACCGTCGGACATGATGGATGGCCGTATCGGCGCCGTGCGCGCTGCGCTGGAAGCCCATGGCTACATCCACACCCGCATCATGGCTTACTCGGCCAAATACGCTTCGGCCTTCTACGGCCCGTTCCGCGATGCCGTGGGTTCGGCCAAAAATCTGGGCAAGAGCGACAAGAACACCTACCAGATGGACCCGGCCAACAGCGACGAAGCGCTGCGCGAAGTGGGCCTCGATCTGGCCGAAGGCGCCGATATGGTGATGGTCAAACCCGGCATGCCGTATCTGGACGTGGTACGCCGCGTGAAAGATGAATTCAAGGTGCCGACCTTTGCCTATCAGGTCAGCGGTGAATACGCCATGCTCAAGGCCGCAGCCCTGAACGGCTGGCTCGATCACGACAAGGTGATGATGGAATCCATGCTGGCCTTCAAGCGCGCAGGCGCCAACGGCGTGCTGACCTACTTCGCGCTCGACATCGCCCGTCTGCTCAAAGCACAAGGCTAAGCCGTAGCGCACTGCCGGCGCAGTGTGCGTGCACAAAAAAACCAACGGCCGGCCAGTCATGCAGACTGGCCGGCCGTTGTCATAGAGCCCTGCGCTTTAGCGCCCCGAGCCGCGCGTATATTCGGGGAACATTTCCTTGAGCAGGAAGGCGATCAGTTCCTTCTCGTCTTCCTTGCGCGCACTCAGCGTGATCACCTTGCCCAGACGGCGCGACTCCCACGGGAAATCGCCCTGCTTCTCCTTGCGGATCACCTTGATCATTTCCTTGACCACGGCCGTTTCGATGTCCTGCTCGGCGCCCTGCTCGACGTGAACCTGCTGCAGCCAGTTGCGCTTGAAGTTGGTATTCCAGCCACGGAACTTCACTTCCGCGCTGTGGTAGCTCTTCTCGACCGAGAAGATACCGCCCGTATCATCGCGGTCGCCACCGGCCGAACGGCCTTGCGCGCCAGCGATATTGGCTTTGGCGATACGCAGCGCGCGTTCGTTTTCCGATTCCGCCGGTGCCGGTGGCGCCGGTTGCGGGTTATTGGCTTCGCGCGCGGCTCGGCGCTTGGCGATCATTTCCGACATATCCTGTTCCGGCGGCGGCGTCATGGTGGCCTGCACGGGCGGCACATAGGTTTCCAGCTTGGGCTTGCTGGCGGCCGGCGTATCGCGCTGGGTAATCTGTTTCGGTGGCGGCGGCGTTTTGGCTGCCTTGGCCACTTCGATTTTCTTCGGCTGCGGCTGCTTCGGGCTCTTGTCCTTGGTCGGTGCGATGTAGACCATCACCCCGCCCTTGGGCGGCGCCGCATGCTTGCGTTCAGGCGCAGGCGCGAGGAAGTAGTACAGCACGCCCAGCAAGTGCAGGGCAATGGAGATGCCGATACCGATGCGGTTGGGCTTGTTTTCGTTCTCCCACGTACCGTAGCCGACCGAGGCCGGCAGGCGTTGTCCGCATGCTTCGCAATACTCAGAACGCGCAGTGTGGATGTGAGGATCGTGATGCAAAATAACAAACCTTGAAGGGGAGCGACGACAAAAGTGCGGCCATAGTGCCAGAGTCGCGCTGTTTTGGGAACCAGTGCACGAGCAGACGATGCCCGCCATGCTAGCGCTGCTAGCTTACAAGTTCCCGGCCTTGAAGGATGTTACCGTATGTATCAGCCGGCGTTACAAACTGCCCCATTCTGGTGCTGCGGCAGCAATTGCTGAGCCATTGCCAGCACGCAGCGCTCGGCATCCTGCACCACGCGTGAAACTAGCCCCGGCCTCGGTAGAGCATGGGTGTAGTAGTGCGCGCCCTCGACGGGGAAGCCCAGCGCCCACAGACGCGGGCAGGCCTGCCCTTGCCGGTCTAGCAACTGGCTGGCACCATCGATGTCCAGCCCGCCCGGGTGGAAATCGCCATTCCGGTAGGGCCGCGCCAGCCCTCGTACCAGCATATTACGGATGAGTAAGGATGTTGTCTGGAAGGGAAAAAACCCCGCCAGCCGCGCCACCACCAGCACATCCACGCCCTGCCTGACCCAGCCGCTGGCCAGCGGCGTGCACAGCTGGAAACGGGCGCTGGCAGCATCCGTTTCGATATGGCAGCCGGGGCCGGCCAGCCACTGCACTACCCCCGCCTCCATCAGCGCCAGCAGTTGCTGGTTGCGCCGCAGCGGCGGGCCGTAGGCCATGCGGTTGATGGCCGGATGGTAGCGCTGCAGGAACTGGCGGTGCGAGACCGGCGTCAGGCCGCCGAATTCCAGCGCCGCCTGCAGGGTGGCGCGACAGTCGCGCAGCACGTCCAGCGCGGCCTTGCAGGCATTGCCCAGATTGCCCTGCTGGGCTGCCGCCAGATCACGCAGCAGCCAGTCGTGCACATAGTGGCGGAACTGCCCCAGCGTGGCGAAGCGGCGCTGCTGCAGCGGGAACAGCCAGCGCATGATCTGGGCCGCATCGCCGGCCGTCAGCACGAAACGTTGCGGATCGAGCGCATGACCGGCCAACGTGCTGCGGTACACCCAGGCCATTTCGCGCTGCAGTAGCGGCAGCACATCTCGCTCGAAATCGAGCTGCGGGCTGCCGTCGCGCAACTGGGCGCGGGCACGCAGGGCGGCCAGTGCCTGCGGGGTGAAATACTGGGCCGCGTGGCGGCCAGCCAGCCCTTTCTGGTTCAGGCCGCGCGCCGCTGCTGGCAGACACAGGCGCGAGCACAGCGTCAAACGTGGTTCGTCGCCGGACGGCAGGTAGCGCAAGCCCGCCCCTTGGCTGGCACCATGCGGCAGATAGCGCCCGCCCCGCCCCAGCGTCAGCTCGGCCAGCACATCGTGGGCGCACAAGCCCAGCCCCTGTATGGCTACCTGCGTGCCGGCAGCTATCTGCTGCAACTGGGTAGAAGGATACAGTTCGCGCACCAGCGCCAGCTGGGGATTGCGTGCGCCCTGCTGACGCACAAAGCCTTCCAGCTCATCCTGCTCGGGGTCGGGCTGCTGGCGGTCATGTCCCGTGGTGATAAACACGAAGCTGCTGCGCACCACGGTGCCACTGTCCAGCATGATGGCCCACTGGCCATCAGCCTGCAGGGTCAGATCGCAGGCACTGGCGCTGTGCTGCTGCAGTGTAACGCAGGCGGGCAAGGCCGCAATCAGCTGGGCATATGCCCAGCACAGATAGGCGCCCAGCAAACCGCGCGGCAGATAATCGCCATCGCTGATGCTGCTGCCAGCAGCATGGCCGCTATCACAGTGCGTGGCATAGGCACCGTCATCGCAGCGGCGATAGCCCTGCTGGCGCGCCCATTCCGTCAGGCTGGGGGTTGGGCAGATAGCGGAGTAGCGCACACTGCCGTGCAGCGGAAACAGCGTGACCTGACTGGCCAGCGTATTGATCAGCAGATGGCGTGACTGGTCGGGATCGTGCACGCCGGCGCCGCACGGGCCCGGCTCTATCACGCTGATGTCGAGCGCCAGCCCCGTATGGCCGCACAGCGCTGCCAGCCGTTCCAGCACACTCAGGCCGCGTGGCCCCATGCCGATGATGGCGACACTGTAGCGCTGCATGGGCGACCGTCCTTTCTCATAGTCACCTTGCCTATGATAAAGAAACAGCCGCCCGGCTAGTTGTCACCGCTCAATGCTTGGCCGTGCCGACGGCTTTCAGTTCGACCGGATGGGGCGCAGGCGCGGGGGTACCGGCCAGCTCCTCGTCGCTCATGGGGCCAGTGCCACTGTATTTGTCGAGGAACAGGTAGATCACGGGAGTGATGTAGAGCGTAATCACTTGCGAGAAGATCAGCCCGCCTACCACGGCCAGACCCAGCGGCTGGCGCAGTTCGGCGCCGGCACCCAGACCCAGCGCGATCGGCAAGGCGCCCATCAGTGCGGCCATGGTGGTCATCATGATCGGGCGGAAGCGCAGGATACAGGCTTCGCGGATCGCATCAGCCGGCGCGCGGCCTTCGTTACGCTGCACGTGCAGGGCAAAGTCGATCATCATGATGGCGTTCTTCTTGACGATACCGATCAGCATCAGGATACCGATGATGGCGATCATGGTCAGATCCAGATTGAACAGGCGCAGCGTCAGCAGCGCACCCACGGCCGCCGAAGGCAGACCGGCCAGAATAGTCAACGGGTGGATATAGCTTTCGTACAGCACGCCCAGCAGCACGTAGATCACGCCCAGTGCCGCGATGATCAGGATCAGCTGGCTGCCCTGCGAACTCTGGAACACGGCCGCATCGCCGCCGTAGTTGGTGATGATGGATGGCGGCAGATGCATGTCCAGCCCCATCTTGTCGATCTTGGCGGTGGCTTTACCCAGCGGTACATCAGGCGCCAGATTGAAGGACAGCGTGATGGCCTGCAGCTGGCCCTGATGGTTGACGGCCGTCGGCCCCACCGTGCGCTCCACCGTGGCAAAGCTGGACAGCTGCACCAGCGCGCCCGTCTTGTTGCGCACCGAGATGCGGGTCAGTGCATCATCGAACTGACGGTCGGAAGTGGCCGCCTCAAGGATCACGTTGTAGCTGGCCGCGGGGGTATAGATGGTCGATACCTGACGCTCGCCGAAGGCCAGATACAGCGCCGTACGGATATCGCCGATGGCCACGCCGAGGTTGTTGGCCTTGTCGCGGTCTATCTTCAGCGTGGCCTGCAGGCCGCGGTTCTGCGAATCGCTGGTGACGTCGCGGAAATCGGGATCGGCGCGCAACTGGTCGAGGTATTTCTGCGCCCACTCGTTCAAGGCGCCGGGGCTGACCGATTGCAGCGTGTACTGGTAGCGGCTCTTGGACTGGCGGCCACCGAGCTGCAGATTCTGCACAGGGCTCAGGTAGACGGCGATGCCGGGCACAGCCTTGGTGGCCTTGCGCAGGCTATCGAGCACTTCCGGCATGCTCTTGCGCTCGCTGCGCGGCTTGAGCACGAGGAACATACGGCCGCTGTTACCGCCACCGACAAACGAGGTCACGTCCTGCACGTTGGGATCCTTCTGGATCACGGCAGCGACGCGTTCCTGCAGCTCCTGCAAGGCCGAGGAAGAAATGTCTTCCGCTGCTTCCGTGTTGACGCGGATCTGGCCCAGATCTTCCTCGGGGAAGAAGCCTTTCGGTATCGTGATGTACAGTGCCGCCGTCAGGGCAAATGTGCCCAGTGCCGCCAGCAGCACGATGTAGCGGTGGTGTAGCGCCACATCCAGCGTACGCACATAGCTGTTGCGCAGGGCCGTGAAGCCGGCCTCGAACCAGCGGCCGATAAAGCCGCCCTTGTCGTGCTCGGGATCGACCGCATCGGCCGGCAGCAAACGGCTGGCCAGCATAGGCACCAGCATCAGCGACACAGCCGCCGACACCAGTACGGACAGGCCCACCACCACGGCAAATTCGTGGAACATCAGACCGATCACGCCGGGCATGAAGAAGATGGGGATGAACACTGCCACCAGCGAAACGGAAATCGAAATAATCGTGAAGCCCATTTCCTTCGAGCCGACCAGCGCCGCCTGCAAAGGCTTCTTGCCCAGCTCGATGTGGCGCACGATGTTTTCCAGCACCACGATGGCATCGTCCACCACCAGCCCCACGGCCAGCGTAATGCCGAGCAAGGAAACGTTGTCGAGGCTATAGCCAAACGCATACAGCAGCGCCAGCGCGCCCAGCAGCGAAATCGGCATGGTGATGGCCGGAATGAAGGTGGCCGCCGCACGGCGCAGGAACAGGAAGATCACCATCACCACGAGGAAGATGGTCAATGCCAGCGTCAGGTTCACATCATGGATGGCTTCACGGATCGACACGGAACGGTCGTTGACCAGATTGATGTTGATGGAAGCCGGCACCTGATTCTTGAAGCGCGGCAGCAGACGGCGTACGCCATCGACCACCTGTACGGTGTTGGCGTCAGGCTGGCGCATCACCAGCAGCACGATGGAACGCTCGCCGTTGTAGCTACCAGCCGTCTTGACGGACTGGAAGCTGTCTTCCACCGTCGCCACATCTTTCAGGCGCACGGGCTGGCCGTTGCGCTGGGCGATGATCAGTTCGGCGAACTCGGCCGCCTTCATCAGCTGGGCATTGCCCTGTATGGTCAGGGTCTGGCTAGGACCGTCAAGGATACCGAGCGGGGTATTCGCATTGGCCGATTTGATCGCCTGCTGCAATTCGTCGAGCGTCATGTTACGCGCGTTCATCAGCTCGGACTTGGCGCGGATACGCACGGCAAAACGCTTCTGGCCATTCACCGTCACCTGTGCCACGCCGGGCAAGGTGGACAGGCTAGGCGCGATCAGGTTCTCCGCATAGTCATTAAGTTCCGACAGCGTCAGCGAAGGCGAATTCATGGTCATGAACAGCACGGGGGCATCGGCCGGATTGACCTTGCGGTAGGACGGCAGATCCGTCATCTCGATCGGCAACTGGCGCTGGGCGCGCAGCAGCGCGGCCTGCACATCGATGGCCGCTTCGTTGACGTTGATGCTGGGGTCGAACTCCAGCGTCAGCGAGGAGTTACCCAGCGTGTTAGTCGAAGTAATCACCGACAGACCGGCGATGGTGGAGAACTGCTTCTCCAGCGGCAGCGCCACCGACGATGCCATGGTCTCGGGCGAAGCGCCGGGCAGGTCGGCCGAAACGTTGATCACGGGCGTGTTATAGCTGGGCAGCGCGGCCACAGGGATGTAGAAATAGGCCAGTACACCAGCCAGTATCAGGGTCAGCGACAGCAGTACCACCATCACTGGCCGGCGGATACACAACTCGGACAGATTCATTGCTTAGCCCTTCTGCTTGTCGTTGGCCGGCGTGCTGCCAGCGCCACTGGCCGCTGCGCCCGCACTGGCGGCAGCACCGTTGCTGCTACCGGCTGCGGCAATGCGTACCTTGCCGCCCGGGCGCAGGTTCTGCTTACCATCGACAATGATTTTCTCGCTGCCATCCAGACCGCTGACGGCGGCACTTTCGCCAAACGCATACAGGCGTTTGATGTTCACCACCTTGGCCTTCTGCTCGTCATCGACCGCGTAGACAAAAGTGCCGCGCGTGTTGCTGATGATGGCGTTCTGCGGAATCACCATGGCATCTTTGAGCACCTGCGCGACCAGCCGCGTGCTGACGTACTGGCCCGGCCACAAACGGGTTTCCTTGTTGGCAAACTGGGCTTTCACGCGGATCACCCCGGCCACGGGATCGACCGTGTTATCGATGAAGCTCAGTGCACCGCTGACTTCCTGCGTACCGTCGCCGGTGGTGGCCTTGACGGCCACGCTGCCATCGCGCTGCGCCTGCAGCAAGGTCGCCAGTGCCGATTCCGGCAGCGTGAAGGCTACCGTGATGGGGTCGAGCTGGGTGATTGTGGTCAGCGACGTGGCCACCTGTACCAGACTGCCCGGATACACATTGATCGCGCCTACCCGCCCTGCCATCGGTGCACGGATGCTGTTGTAGCTGGCGTCCACGCTGGTGGAACGGGCCGCTGCCATGTCGGCGTTGAGCAGCGCACGGGCCGAATCGACCTGGCTCTTGAGCGTATCGACAGCGCTCTGGGCGACGAACTTCTGGGCAAACAGTTCCTGCGCCCGTTTGTACTGGCGCTCCACATCGGCCAGCGCGGCCTGATCGCGCACCACCTGTGCCTGCGCCTTGTCCACATTGGCGCGCGCGCTGCGGTCATCCAGCGTGAACATCAGCTCGCCTGCTTTGACGAACTGGCCTTCCTTGATATGCACGCGCGAGATCGTGCTGGTGATCTGGGCATGCAGGTCCACCGTGCTAATCGGCGTCACCGTGCCATTCGCCTGCAACACCACGGGCACATCCTGCCGCTTGGCTGCCGTGATCGCGACCGTGGTTGGCCCTTGCTGGCCGGGGCCTGCCGGTTTGGCGGTTTCGGCGCTGTGATGGGTCATGTTCCAGCCGACAGCACCGGCTCCGGCGACTGCAGCGATCAGAATGGCAAGGGAAGATTTTTTCATTGGTAGATAGGGATTCGGCAGTGCGAATCATTGTCGCACAGTATTGTTGACTGACCGTCGAGATCAACGGCCAGCGTAGTATTCAGGTACCACTAACGTCACTTCCAGGCCGCCTTCGGCATGATTGGCCAGCACCACGCTGCCGCCATGCTGCTCGGCGATATTGCGGGCGATGGTCAGGCCCAGCCCCGTACCGCCGGAAGCGCGCGAGCGCGAGCTTTCCACCCGGTAGAACGGTTCGAACACGCGGGCCATCTGGTCCTGATCGATGCCGGGGCCGCCGTCGCGGATGCGGATGCGTGCCGCGCCGACCAGTCGCTCCACCGACACATGGGCGTAGTGGCCGTATTTGACGGCATTGTCGATCAGATTCATCAGGCAGCGCCGGATCGCCAGCGGACGCCCCATCAGCGCCATGGCGGCACGGCCGCGCAATTCCACCGACTGGCCCACATCGGTGGCATCGCTGCACACGCTGTCGAGCAGAGCATCGAGATCGAGCGCCTGCATGGTTTCCGTCGAGTCCATGCTGCGCGCCAGATCCAGCCCTTCTTTCACCATCTGCTGCATGGCGGACAGGTCATCGATCAGGCGCTGCTGCAATTCTTCGTCATGGACTTTTTCCAGCCGCAAACGCATGCGCGTGAGCGGCGTCTGCAGATCGTGGGTAATCGCGGCCAGCATTTCCGTGCGCTGCTGGATGTGCTGGCGGATGCGCGCCTGCATGGCGTTGAAGGCCGCACTGGCCTGACGAATTTCGGCGGCGCCGCTCAGCACCACGGGCGGGTGGTTGATGTCGTTGCCGAGGTCTTTGGCGGCCTGTGCCAGCGTGCGCAGCGGACGCACCGTCATGCGCGTGACCAGATAGGCCAGACCGGCAATGCTGAGCAGGAAAGGCAGCATGGCCAGCCACTCGCTGTGCTGGGCCGGCGGCGGCGAGCGCGGGGGCAGCACGGACAGCTTCATGATTTCGCCATCCGTCAGCTGCACCGTCATGGTTTCGCACGTGCCCTTCCACTGGGTCGGCGCGAAGAAGTCGCGGCCTTTACGGGGTTCATCGCACTCCAGCGGACGTTCGGCCAGCGGCCCCAGCGAAATGGTGGGCCCGACACGTTGCTGCAGCAGCGCGGAAAAGTCACTAGGCGGCAGCGCTTTGGCCATGGCCAGATCAGTGCGCTCGAGCTTGACAGTGCCACGGCCGGCTACACGCAGATAGGTGGGGCGCGAAGCAGCGGGCAGCACGTCGGCCGTGGTGATCAGCTGCTCGGCCCGTTCCAGCGCATGGAAGTCGCGGTAGCGTTCGATGGCACGGGTACGTTCGCCCACGGCCAGCCACTGGGTCAGCGCCGCCGAGGCAACGATACCGAGCAGCAGAACGAGAAATACCCGCCCCGTCATGGATCCGAGAAAAGCTCTCACGCGTGCGGCTCCATAGTGACCTGCCCGGCCAGCACATAGCCGCCATTACGCACGGTCTTGATGATCTGCGGCAGGCGTGCGTCTTCGCCCAGCTTCTGGCGCAGACGGCTGATCTGGATATCGATAGAACGGTCGAAAGGATCGGCATCGCGGCCCTGCGTCAGGTTGAGCAACTGATCGCGGTTGAGCACGCGGTTGGGGTGCTCGAGGAAGACTTTGAGCAGGCGGAATTCCGCGCCCGACAGCATGATGACGATGCCGTCCGGATTGAGCAGATGGCGTGCCGTCAGGTCCAGCGTCCAGCCGGAGAAGCGCAGCAGATGGGCTTTGTCGGCAGCGCCACCGCTAGGCATGGCGTTACTGCGGCGCAGCACGCTACGGATACGGGCCAGCAGTTCGCGCGGCTCGAACGGTTTGGGCAGATAATCGTCGGCGCCCATTTCCAGTCCGAGTATGCGGTCTAGCGGTTCGTTACGGGCGGTCAGCATGATCACCGGCAGGGTAGACTGGGCGCGCAGCTTGCGGCACAGGGTCAGGCCATCGTCGCCGGGCAGGTTGAGGTCCAGCACCACCAGATCGGGGCGGGCGTCTTCCAGCAGCTTCCACATGGCCAGACCGTCGGCGGCGGCGAGCGCGCGGTAGCCGTTCGATTCCAGATAATCGGCCAGCAGGGAGCGGATGTCGCGATCGTCGTCGACGATCAAGATAGTAGATGTGGGTTCCATGCGCCCATTATCCCCAGTTCACCTAGCTGTGGGCAATCGCCAATTGTATCGTCTTGTATATGACGGGGCCAACGAAACATCTGGATACAAAAAGCGCCGCTAGGGAAACTTGGCGGCAACCTTGCACTGCCAAGATGGTGTCCAGCGCGATGCCCACAACGAGGCGGCGCGACAGATTAATTCACTCATAAAGGAACTACCATGAAAGCCTTACGCACTACTCTCCTGATCGGTTTCACGGTACTGGGCATGGCCGCCGCTCAGGCACAGGACAAAGCTCCGGCAGCGGGCCACCACGGCATGCCGGACCGCGCCCAGATGCAGGCCAAGATGGGCGACATGTTTGCCAAGCGTCAGGCCCGCCTGCACGACCTGCTGAAGCTGACGGCGCAGCAGGAATCGGCCTGGGCCACCTATCAGGCTGCCATCAAACCAGCGGCCGGTGATCAAGCGTGGCCGGAGCGCGGCGCGGCCGCCAAGATGACGGCGCCTGAACGCATGAGCAAGATGATAGAGCATCACAAACAGCGCCAGGCCAAGATGGAAGCCCATCTGGCAGCCCTGAACACCTTCTACGGCCAGCTCAGCACCGAACAGAAAGCCGTATTCGATGACCACACCATGGGCGGCGCCCACGGCGGCCACCCCATGCAGCGCCGCACCCGTGGTGCTGCGGGCGAGCATCACGCTGACACGGCCAAATAAGCGGCTAGCGGCTGGACACTGGCGCGTACCGCAGTGTCTAGCCTGCTTGAGCGCTTTAAACTTTTTAGACTTTTTAGACTGTTTTAGACCGGTTCTAGACTGATCTAGACCGTTCTAGACCGCTTTAGACCGTTCTAGACTCTTTTAGCGCAGACGCTCCAGCGAGGTGGTGAACCTGGCGGCATCCTGAAAACCGATTACGCGGGCGCCAGCGATCTCCTTACCGCTGCGGTCGAACAGAATGATGCCCGGCGGGCCAAACAGGCCGAAGCGTTTCAGCATGGCCTTGTCATCGGCATCATTGGCCGTCACATCCACCTGCAGCAGCACGGTATTGGCCAGCGCTGCCTGCACGGAGGGCGCCACAAAGGTCAGCTTTTCCATTTCCTTGCACGACACGCACCAGTCGGCATAGAAATCCAGCATCACGGTTTTGCCGCCGGTATTGGCCAGCACGGCATCCAGCTGCTGTACTGTCTTGATGCGCTGGAACACCAGCGGCTTGTGCTGCTGGCCGCCCAGATGGGCCAGCGGTGCCAGCGGATCACGTCCGCCGCTGACCACGCCCACCAGCTGCACCAGCCCCATTACAACAAACACCAGCGCAGCCGACTTGGCAAACCAGTGGCCGCGATTGAGCAGCAGATACATGCCGTAGCCCACGAACAGCGCGGCCCAGCCCAGCATCTGCACGGCCGCCGGCAGCACGGGCGCCACCAGCCACCAGCCCATGGCCAGCATCAGCACGCCGAAGAAGCGCTTCACGCCATCCATCCAAACGCCTGCGCGTGGCAGCAAGGCACCGGCCGAAACACCGACCAGCATCAGCGGCACACTCATGCCTACGGCCATGGCGAACAGGGCGCTACCGCCTATCAGCACATCGCGGCTCTGGCTGATGTAGACCAGCGCAGCGGCCAGCGGCGCGGCCACGCAGGGGCCGACGATCAGCGCAGAAATGGCGCCCATGACGAACACGCCGGCCAGCTTGCCGGACGACTGGCGGTTGGAAACATCGCTCAGTTTCGATTGCAGCGCAGCCGGCACCTGCAGGTCATACACGCCGAACATGGACAGCGACAGAATGGCCATCAGCACGCCGAAGCTGCCCAGCACCCACGGGTTCTGCAAAGCCGCAGCCAGCCCTTCCCCGGCCAGACCGGCAGCCACGCCGAGCGCCGTGTAGACGATGGCCATGCCCAGCGAATAGGTGGCCGACAGCAGCAGGCCACGGCCACGGGTGGTATTCGAGCCTTCGCCGACGATGATGGACGACAGGATGGGCACCATAGGCAGCACGCAGGGCGTGAAGGACAGCCCCAGCCCCAGCAAGGCAAACAGGGGCAGGATTACCAGCAGCTTGCCGGACTTGAGCGCAGCTTCCAGTTTGCCGGCCTCGTTGCCCGCCGCAGCGGCAGGCACTGCCGAGGTTTCCGGTGGCAGCAAAGTGGTCACAGGTTCGGGGATGGCGCGGATGGTGACGCCGGGCGTCACGGGCGCCGGTTTGCCTTCCAGGCCGGTAGCTGCGGTATTGACGGCAGCGGCATCTGCCGTTGCGCCGCCAGCGGCCACAGGCGTACCTGCTGCTGCGCCAGCCACTGCACCGCCGGCGACGGTCTTGCCCGCCACAGTGACGACGCTAGCGGCCGGGCTGTTCGTGCCTGCTGCGGCGGCAGAGTTGGCTGCCGGCGCGGCAGCATTCGCCGCTGCTGCAGGCAGCGGCACCGAGCCGCTACCGACCAGCGTGATCTTGTAGTCTTGCGGTGCGTAGCATAGGCCTTTGTCCGAGCAGCCCTGCCCCGTGCCCTGCAGCGTGAAGCTGCCAGCAGCATCGACCGGCATCGTCATGGTGACGGATTTGCGGTAAGTCTCTACATTCTTCTGGAAAGTTTCATCGTAGTGCACGGTGCCAGCCGGAATCGCCAGTGCGCCCACTTTCGCGCCCACGGCGCTGAACTTGAAGCGCTCGCGATACATATAGTAGCCATCGGCGATCTGGAAAGTCACCGCCACCGTGTGGCCGTCCACCATGCGCGCCGAGAATTTGAAGGCTGCATCGGGCTCGAGGAAACCGTCATCGGCACGGGCCGGCACAGGGCCCAGAACAGCGATCAGCGCAAACAGCGCAAGGCAGAGACGGACAAAACGCAACATGGACTTCTTTCGATAAAACGGCTCTCCCGCATAGTACACCGACTGCGCTCAGACCGGCTGATAGGCCCCTTAAAGCTACGTCGCGGAGAAGTTCTGTGCGACACTGGAATTTTTTCCGACGGAGTGAACCATGGCGACCCTACGCCCCCTGCTGTGCTCTACCCTGCTGGTCTGCGCCGGTGCACAGGCCCAGAGCCCCGATGCGGCACTGGCCAGCATCAAGGCCGACGAACTGCTGCAGCACATCAAGGTACTGGCCTCGGACGAATTCGAAGGGCGGGCGCCCGGCTCCATAGGCGAGGCGCGCACGGTGGACTACCTGAAACAGCAGTTCCGCCAGCTGGGTCTGCGTTCCGGCAATCCGGACGGCAGCTGGGTGCAGGGCGTGCCCATGCGCGGCCAGAAGCCCGTGCCGCAGTTCAGCTACAAGGTAAATGGCAAACAGGTCAGCCTGAAGTTCCCCGACGATTACGTAGCCCACTCCACTACGCCGGGAGACCATGCCCAGATCAGGGGTTCGGACATCGTCTTCGTCGGCTACGGCGTGCAGGCGCCCGAATACGACTGGGATGATTACAAGGGGCTGGACGTCAAGGGCAAGACCCTGCTGATGCTGATTAACGATCCTGCCATCCCCGACCCGAACAACCCCGAACAGCTCGATCCCGCCATGTTCAAGGGCAAGGCCATGACGTATTACGGGCGCTGGACTTACAAATACGAAATCGCCGCCAAGCTGGGCGCGGCCGCTGCCATCATCATCCATGAAACCAAACCGGCCGCCTATCCGTGGGATGTGGTGCGCAGCGGTGGTGTGGGCGAGCATTTCAGCCTGCAGCGCAAGGGCGCCGATCCGGACGCACCGACCGTGCCCGGCTGGATACAGCTGGACCGTGCCAGGGAACTGCTGTCCGCCGCCGGCTATGACTTCGACCAGCTCAAGCAGCAGGCGCTGAAGAAAGACTTCCAGCCCGTAGTGCTGAAAGCCCGGGCCGACTTCCAGATCGACAACCAGACGCGCAGCCTGAAGTCGAACAATGTGGTGGCATTGATCGAGGGCAGCGATCCCAAGCTCAAGCATGAATACGTGATCTACAGCGCCCACTGGGACCACCTCGGCATCGATACCCGCCTGCCGGGCAGCCGAACCGAGCAGATCTACCATGGCGCGCTCGACAACGCTTCCGGCACGGCCGCCCTGCTGGCTCTGGCCAAGGCTTACAAGGCCCTGCCTGCCGCACAGGCGCCCAAACGCTCCATCCTGTTCCTCGCCACCACGGCAGAAGAACGGGGCCTGCTAGGCGCCAAATACTATGCAACCCATCCACTGGTGCCGCTACGCCAGACCGTAGCCAACATCAATATTGACGGCATTAATGCTTGGGGCAAGACGGCGCAGATCGAAAACGTCACGTCCGGCCATTCCAGCATAGACGAACTGCTGGCCAAGTATGCAGCAGCACAGGGCCGCAAGATGGAAAACGATAGCCGCCCCGAACTGGGCAGCTTCTACCGCGCCGACCAACTGGAATTTGCCCGCGCCGGCGTACCCGTGCTGTACACCAAAGCCCGCAGCGGCTACCTCGACCGTCCCGACAACTACGCGGCCGAAGTGGTGAACCATTATGTGGCGCACGACTACCACCAGACCAGCGACATCGTACGCACGGACTGGGACTTCAGCGGTGGCGTGCAGGATATCGGCCTGCTGTTCCAGGTGGGGCTGGAGATCGCCAACGGCACCACGCCGCAATGGCACGACGGCTCCGAGTTCAAGGCCGCCGGTGCACGCCGCCTGCGTTAAAGCCATCCGCTCCGGCCCGCGCCGGACGAAAAAAAGCCGGGCTAGCCCGGCTTTTTTAATGCGCCCTAACGCGAAGATTACTCTTCAGCGGTTGGAGCGGCTTCGATGTCGGTTGCTTCTGGACGGTCCAGCAGCTCAACGTAAGCCATTGGAGCGTTGTCGCCAACACGGAAACCCATTTTCAGGATGCGCAGGTAACCGCCGTTGCGGTTAGCGTAACGTGGGCCCAGTTCTGCGAACAGCTTCAGAACGATTTCACGATCGCGCAGACGCGAGAATGCCAGACGCTTGTTAGCCAGAGTGTCGGTCTTGCCCAGGGTCAGGATAGGCTCAACTACGCGGCGCAGTTCTTTAGCTTTAGGCAGCGTGGTTTTGATGGCTTCATGACGCAGCAGGGAAACGGTCATGTTGCGCAGCATTGCCAGACGGTGGGACGAGGTACGGTTCAGCTTACGGAGGCCGTGACGGTGACGCATGGTACTTCCTTTCAGTGTTTAAATCCGAGTTCTTCGATCGCCTGATATCGCTAAAAGGCGCGGACCGGTTCTAGGGATGACGTCCGGCACACCATGTGCCGGACGGGTACAGCAATTACTTCTCCAGACCAGCAGGTGGCCAGTTTTCCAGCTTCATGCCCAGGGTCAGGCCGCGCGAAGCAAGGACTTCCTTGATTTCGTTGAGCGACTTGCGACCCAGGTTTGGCGTCTTCAGCAGTTCGTTTTCCGAACGCTGGATCAGATCGCCGATGTAGTAGATGTTTTCTGCTTTCAGGCAGTTGGCCGAACGTACGGTCAGTTCCAGATCGTCCACTGGACGCAGCAGGATAGGATCGACCAGCGGTGCGCGCGATGGCGCTTCGGCAGCCGCTTCGGTGCCTTCCAGTGCAGCGAACACGTTCAGTTGGTCTACCAGTACGCGGGCCGATTGACGGATCGCTTCTTCCGGCGAGATCACACCATTGGTTTCAATGTTGATGATCAGCTTGTCCAGGTCGGTACGCTGTTCCACACGGGCCGATTCCACGGCGTAGGAAACGCGACGCACAGGCGAGAACGAGGCATCCAGAATGATACGGCCGATGGTTTTGTTGGTGTCTTCGGACAGACGGCGGACGTTACCTGGCACATAGCCACGGCCCTTTTCCACTTTGATCTGCATGTCCAGCTTGCCGCCAGCGGTCAGGTGGGCAATCACGTGCTCAGGATTGATCAGCTCTACATCGTGTGGCAGATCGATATCCGATGCCAGCACGGCGCCTTCGCCTTCTTTCTTCAGGGTCAGGGTGACGGAGTCACGGTTGTGGACTTTGAAGACCACGCCCTTCAGGTTCAGCAGCAGGTCAACCACGTCTTCCTGTACGCCGTCCAGCGACGAGTATTCATGAACTACGCCAGCGATCGTCACTTCGGTTGGCGCGTAGCCTACCATCGACGACAGCAGTACGCGACGCAGCGCATTGCCCAGGGTGTGGCCATAACCACGTTCGAACGGCTCCATCACAACTTTAGCGTGACCGGCACCGAGTGCCTCAACGTCGATAATACGTGGCTTCAACAGACTGTTTTGCATGTAAATGTCCTTTTCAATACCCTCGGCGCGTTAAGCCGATAAGGCTGATGGCATTAGTGAAAACGCCCACTCGACGGAGTGGGCGGGTTTTTTTGCAGCGAACTACAGATTAACGCGAGTACAGCTCGACGATCAGCGATTCGTTGACGTCGTTAGCGATTTCGTTACGCTCTGGCAGGGACTTGAAAGTACCTTCCATTTTCTTGGCATCGACCGACACCCACGAAGGCATACCGACTTGTTCAGCCAGCGACAGCGCTTCGATGATACGGTTTTGCTTTTTCGATTTTTCGCGTACAGCGATCACGTCGCCGATTTTCACAACGTACGAAGCGATGTTCACAACCTGGCCGTTCACGGTGAAGGCTTTGTGCGAAACCAGCTGACGTGCTTCAGCGCGGGTCGAGCCGAAGCCCATGCGGTAAGCAACGTTGTCCAGACGGGTTTCCAGCAGTTTCAGCAGGGTTTCACCGGTGTTGCCTTTGCGGCGGTCAGCTTCAGCGAAGTAGCGACGGAACTGACGTTCCAGCACGCCGTACATACGTTTAACTTTTTGCTTTTCGCGCAGTTGGTTGCCGTAGTCCGAGGTACGGGCACCCGATTTAACGCCGTGCTGGCCTGGTTTGACGTCCAGTTTGCACTTGCTGTCCAGCGAGCGACGTGCGCTCTTCAGGAACAGGTCAGTACCTTCACGACGGGAGAGTTTAGCTTTAGGACCGATATAACGTGCCACGATGCTTCCTTTTTATAAATAATAACGCCCCAGCCATCTTGCGACGGTTAGGCGCTAGTCTGATCCTCAGGGTGGGCCAGACGGTGGCTAAATAATCCTGCGATGCACATTTCTGCGCCCGCAAGACGAGAACAGCCGGAGAGTATAGCCGTTTCCGGCCTACTGCTCCAGCTTTTTTTAACAGCATACCCGCCGAGGCGGGCAGGCCATTAGATACGACGACGTTTTGGAGGACGGCAGCCGTTGTGCGGTACTGGGGTCACGTCCTGGATCTCGGTGATCTTGATGCCCAGGTTGTTCAGTGCGCGCACTGCGGATTCACGACCAGGACCAGGGCCCTTGATACGTACTTCCAGGTTCTTCACGCCGCATTCGATTGCGACTTTACCAGCTGCTTCAGCCGCAACCTGCGCTGCGAACGGGGTCGATTTACGCGAACCCTTGAAGCCAGCACCACCGGAGGTCGCCCACGACAGAGCATTGCCCTGACGGTCGGTGATGGTGATGATGGTGTTGTTGAAGGAAGCGTGAACGTGAGCGATACCTTCGGCAACGTTCTTCTTGACCTTCTTGCGTACGCGCGCTGCTGCGGCGCTGCTTTGTTGCTTAGCCATGTGATTTCCCTAGATTATTTCTTGAGCGATTGAGCGGCTTTGCGCGGGCCCTTACGGGTACGTGCATTGGTGCGGGTGCGTTGACCGCGGACCGGCAGGCCCTTACGGTGACGCAGGCCGCGGTAGCAACCCAGATCCATCAAACGCTTGATGTTCATGGACAGTTCGCGACGCAGATCGCCTTCGACGATGAATTTAGCTACTTCATCGCGCAGTTTTTCCAGTTCGCTGTCGTCCAGATCTTTGACCTTTTTATCGGTCGCAATACCCGTAGCGGCGCAGATGAATTTTGCGCGTGGACGGCCTACACCGTAGATGGCCGTCAGGCCGATAACGGTGTGCTGATGATTTGGGATATTAACCCCTGCAATACGTGCCATTCGTTATTCCTCGATAAATAACGGTTATTAACCTTGACGCTGCTTGTGACGTGGTTCGACGCAGATTACGCGAACAACGCCCTTGCGCTTGATGATCTTGCAGTTGCGGCAGATCCGCTTGACTGAGGCGTTAACTTTCATTTTGCACTCTCTTGTTGGTTCGATTATCTAAAATTACTTGGTCCGGAACACGATACGTGCGCGGCTCAGATCGTAAGGTGTCAGCTCTACCGTCACCTTGTCGCCAGGAAGAATGCGGATATAGTTCATCCGCATTTTACCCGAAATATGCCCGAGCACCACGTGTCCGTTTTCCAGCTTTACTCGAAATGTTGCATTTGGCAGATTCTCAAGAATCTCGCCCTGCATCTGTATGACGTCGTCTTTTGCCATTCGGTATGTTTACCGCGCTTATCGCGTCGGAATTCCGCCTTTGAAGTTTGCTTTGCGCAGCAGCGATTCATATTGCTGCGACATTACATAGTTTTGTACCTGGGCCATGAAATCCATGGTCACAACTACAATAATCAACAGAGAAGTACCACCAAAATAGAACGGTACTTTCCACTCGGCTTGCATGAATTCCGGCAACAAACACACCAGGGTAATGTAGATGGCGCCAGCCAGTGTCAAACGTGTCAGGATCTTGTCGATGTAACGGGCAGTCTGCTCACCGGGACGGATCCCTGGCACAAAGGCCCCGCTCTTCTTCAAGTTATCCGCTGTTTCCTTGCTGTTAAATACCAGCGCTGTATAGAAGAAACAGAAAAACACGATCGCAATGGCGTACAACAGTGCGTGGATGGGCTCGCCTGGCCCCATCGATGCAGCCAAATCTTTCAGGAACCGGACCGCGGGATTCGCCGTATCGGCGCCAGCGGTAAACCAGCCCACGATCGTTGCCGGGAACAAGATAATCGACGAAGCGAAGATAGGTGGAATCACGCCGGCCATATTCAACTTCAATGGCAGGTGCGAGGTTTGACCACCGTAAATCTTGTTGCCCACTTGACGTTTCGCATAATTCACCAGAATCTTGCGTTGGCCACGTTCGACAAAGACTACGAAGAACGTTACCGCGACAACCAGGATCATGATGACGATTGCAGAGAAGGCACCGATCGAACCGTTGGACACCGACGAGGCCAGGCCTCCCAGTGCACCCGGCAGACCAGCCGCGATACCTGCAAAGATGATGATGGAGATGCCGTTACCGAGACCGCGCTCAGTAATCTGCTCGCCCAACCACATCACGAACATGGTTCCGGTCAACAGCGTCACGACCGTAACGAAGCGGAATGCATAGCCTGGATCCAGCACCAGACCTGCCTGCGACTCCAGTGCGACTGCAATGCCCAACGCTTGGAACGTCGCCAGCACCACCGTGAAATACCGGGTGTACTGGGTGATCTTGCGACGGCCTGCTTCGCCTTCTTTTTTGAGCGCTTCCATCTGTGGCGAAACGATCGACACCAGTTGCATGATGATCGATGCCGAGATGTAAGGCGTGATACCCAACGCAAAGACTGTGAAGCGCGCGAGAGCGCCACCGCTGAACATGTTCAACATGCCCAGGATGCCACCCTCTTGCGACTTGAACAGCGCGGCCAATTGCACCGGATCAATCCCCGGAACGGGGATATGAGCACCGATACGATACACCACCAATGCGCCAAGCAAGAACCAGAGCCGGCCCCAAGGGAAACCAGCTGCTGCACTTTTAGCTAATTGTGGGTTAGTCGCCAATTTTCGCTCCGATCAAGCTGTTAGCGGTCAACTCAGGCTACCGAGCCGCCGGCTGCTTCGATGGCGGCTTTCGCGCCAGCGGTCACTTTCAGGCCTTTGAGGTTCACCGCTTTGGTGATCTCGCCGGACAGAATGACGCGCACATCGCGTGCCAGCACGCTCAGTACGCCAGCTTGTTTCAGTACCAGGATGTCGACATCGCCAACAGCCAGGTTGTTCAGGTCGGACAGACGCACTTCAGCTTTGAAGGTAGCGTTGAGCGACTTGAAACCGCGCTTAGGCAGACGGCGCTGCAGAGGCATCTGACCGCCTTCGAAGCCGACTTTGTGGAAGCCGCCCGAACGCGATTTTTGACCCTTGTGACCACGACCTGCGGTTTTACCCAGGCCGGAGCCGATACCGCGGCCTACGCGACGCTTAGCGTGCTTCGCGCCTTCGGCTGGTTGAATGGTATTCAGTTCCATGATTTCTCCGTGTGTAAGCCCGGGGGCTTACGCAACAACTTTAACGAGGTACGAGACTTTGTTGATCATGCCGCGCACGGATGGGGTGTCTTGCAGCTCGGAAACCGAGTTTACACGACGCAGACCCAGACCGCGAACGGTAGCACGGTGATCTTCACGCGTGCCGATCAAGCCCTTGACCAATTGTACTTTGATGGTTTTTTGTGTCATCGCGTTCACCTTAGCCCAGGATGTCTTCTACCGACTTGCCGCGTTTAGCAGCAATCTCAGCAGGAGTACTCATTTTTGCCAGACCGTCCAGCGTTGCACGCACCAGGTTGTAAGGGTTGCTCGAACCGGTGGATTTTGCCACCACGTCGGTCACGCCCATTACTTCGAAGATTGCGCGCATAGCGCCGCCAGCGATCACGCCGGTACCAGGTTTCGCAGGCGACATCATCACTTTCGATGCGCCGTGACGACCGGTCACGGTGTGTTGCAGGGTACCGTTTTTGAGGGAAACCTTGATCAGGTTGCGACGGGCTTCTTCCATTGCCTTCTGCACACCGACTGGAACTTCCTTCGACTTGCCTTTGCCCATGCCGATGCGGCCATCGCCGTCACCAACTACGGTCAGCGCGGCGAAACCCATGATACGACCACCCTTGACCACTTTGGTCACGCGGTTGATCGCGATCATTTTTTCGCGCATGCCATCATCCGGCTTGTCGCTTGCCATTTTTGCTTGCATTTTTGCCATGATCGTTCCTTAGAACTTCAGACCGGCTTCGCGCGCGGCTTCTGCCAGCGCCTTCACACGGCCGTGGTAACGGAAACCGGAGCGATCGAACGCTACTTCGGTAATCCCTGCTTTCAGTGCTTTCTCTGCGACGCGCTTGCCAACCAGAGCGGCAGCAGCAGCATTGCCGCCTTTGCCCGACTTGCCAGCCAGTTCGTTGCGCACTTCGACTTCTGCCGTGGAGGCCGATACCAGAACTTTGGCATCTGGCGAGGTCAGGTTCGCGTAAATGTGCTGATTGGTGCGGTGTACCGACAGGCGGTTCACTTTCAATTGCGCGATCTTGATTCGGGTTTGGCGTCCGCGGCGCAGACGTGATTCTTTCTTGTCCATCGTCAGCCCCTAGTTTACTTCTTCTTGGTTTCTTTGATCTTAACCACTTCGTCCGAATAACGGACGCCCTTGCCTTTGTATGGCTCAGGAGCGCGGTAAGCACGAACTTCAGCAGCCACTTGGCCCACTTTTTGACGGTCGATGCCTTTGATGACGATCTCGGTCGGAGTGGCCGTCGCGCAGCTCACGCCAGCAGGCATGACGTGCACGATAGGGTGGGAGAAGCCCAGCGACAGGTTCAGCTTGTCGCCTTGTGCTTGAGCTTTGTAGCCCACGCCGATCAGGTTCAGCTTCTTCTCGAAACCCTTGGTTACGCCGTTGACCATGTTGTTGACCAGAGCGCGCAGCGTGCCGGACATGGCATTGGCTTCGCGGGAGTCATTGGCTGGCGTAAAGCTCAGGGTACCTGCATTGTTTTCTACTGCTACCAGACCGTTCAGGGACTGGGTCAGCACGCCCAGCGGGCCTTTTACGGTGATCGCTTGTGCGGAGATGGCGACTTCAGCGCCAGCTGGCACAGCGATAGGCATTTTAGCTACTCGAGACATGTGTAACTCCTTATGCGACGTAGCAAATAACTTCGCCGCCGACACCGGTAGCGCGTGCTTTGCGGTCAGTCATGACGCCTTGCGGAGTCGACACGATCGCCACACCCAAGCCATTCATCACAGTAGGGATCTCGTCTTTGCCTTTGTAGATACGCAGGCCCGGACGGGACACGCGCTCCAGGCGCTCAATGACGGGACGGCCAACATAATACTTCAAACCGATTTTCAGTTCCGCTTTGCCACCAGCTTCGGCAACTGCGAAATCTTCAATGTAACCCTCGTCCTTCAGGACGTTGGCAATCGCAACTTTAACTTTCGACGATGGCATAGCCACGGTCGCTTTTTGCACGCCTTGGGCGTTGCGAATGCGGGTCAGCATATCGGCGATAGGATCGCTCATACTCATTGCTTATTCTCCTATTACCAGCTTGCTTTAGTCATACCCGGAATTTCACCACGCATGGCGAATTCACGGAGCTTGATACGGCCCAGACCGAATTTACGGAAGGTGCCGCGTGGACGACCGGTGACGGCGCAGCGGTTACGCTGGCGGGTCGGTGCCGAGTTACGTGGCAGCGCTTGCAGTTTCAGGCGCGCTTCGTAACGTTCTTCTTCCGACTTCGACTGGTCATCAATGATGGCCTTCAGTGCAGCGCGCTTGGCAGCAAACTTGTTTGCCAGGTCAATACGCTTCTGCTCACGGTTAATCAGTGCGAGTTTTGCCATGATCTACTTAGTTCCTGAACGGGAATTTAAAGGCGGCGAGCAGAGCTTTCGCTTCGTCGTCGGTCTTGGCGGTGGTGGTGATCGAAATGTTCAGACCACGCAGCGCATCGATCTTGTCGTACTCGATTTCCGGGAAGATGATCTGCTCTTTCACGCCGATGTTGTAGTTACCACGACCATCGAACGCACGGCCATTCACACCGCGGAAATCGCGCACGCGTGGCAGGGCCACGGTGATGAAGCGATCCAGGAACTCGTACATACGAGCGCCGCGCAGGGTAACCATGGTACCGATCGGGTAGCCTTCACGGATTTTGAAACCCGCGATTGCTTTACGCGATTTGGTGGTCACTGGTTTTTGACCAGCGATCTTGGTCAGGTCGCCGACAGCGTGCTCGAGGACCTTCTTGTCCGCAACAGCCTCACCCACACCCATGTTCAGGGTGATCTTGGTCAGACGTGGAACTTCCATTACCGACTTGTAACCGAATTTAGCGGTCAGGTCAGCAACGACTTTTTCTTTATAGAACTCTTGGAGACGTGCCATGATTTCTTAAGCCTTCACTACTTCGCCGGACGATTTGAAGACGCGGACTTTTTTGCCATCCACTTCTTTGAAACCAACACGGTCTGCCTTGCCAGTCGCTGCATTGAACAGTGCAACGTTGGACACGTGAATCGGCATAGTCTTATCGACGATACCACCTTGTACGCCAGTCATTGGGTTAGGCTTGGTCGCTTTTTTAGCAACGTTGACGCCTTCAACCACGACGTGCTCAGCATCTACACGACGCTGAACGACGCCACGCTTGCCCTTGTCTTTCCCGGCCAGAACGATGACTTCGTCGTTTTTACGAATCTTATCCATTACGACTCCTTACAGGACTTCAGGTGCCAGGGACACGATCTTCATGAACTTTTCAGTACGCAGTTCGCGCGTGACTGGTCCAAAAATACGGGTACCGATTGGTTCCAGTTTGGCGTTCAGCAGAACGGCGGCATTGCCGTCGAACTTCACCAGGGAACCATCTTGGCGGCGCACACCTTTAGCGGTACGCACAACCACGGCGTTATAAATTTCACCTTTTTTAACACGGCCACGTGGCGCAGCAACCTTAACGGTTACTTTGATCACATCGCCAATGCTTGCATAACGGCGCTTGGAGCCGCCCAACACCTTGATGCACAGAACTTCTTTTGCACCGGTGTTGTCGGCCACTTCGAGCCGGCTTTCAGTTTGAATCATAGTATTCTCTTTCCCAACTTAAGCCGAAGAATCCACACAATGCGGACCTGCGGTCAGTCTTGGTCCCGCCAGAGTGCTCATGCAGAGCCCACTGTTTGGGTGCTTGACCTTCGTACTGCTACTGACCGCGCGGTTCTGCGTCTGTGGCCAGACACTTTGCGGCGTTACATGAACGAAGCCCGCAAGTATTACATACAATTTGCGGGCTTGCAAGAACTAATTGAAAAACCGCCCCCGGCCCTAAGGTCGGAGGCGAGATCGTCAATTAAACGATTTGTGCGGCTTGCACCACACGCGTTACGGTCCATGCCTTCGTTTTGGAGATCGGACGACCTTCCGTGATTTCCACCGTGTCACCGGCTTTCACCTGGTTGGTCTCGTCGTGCGCGTGATACTTGTTCGAGCGGACGATGATCTTACCGTACAAAGGATGTTTGACGTGGCGTTCGATCAGAACGGTAACGGTTTTGTCCATTTTATCGGACACCACCTTACCGATCAGAGTACGCTTCAGCTTTACTTGATCAGTCATTTGGCTTCCTTCGTGTTCATTACCGTTTTTACACGTGCGATATCGCGACGTACCTTCTTGAGCTGCGAAGTGTTGCTCAGTTGTTGCGTAGCGATTTGCATACGCAGGCCAAACTGGGCCTTCAACAGGTCATTCAGCTCTTTTTGCAGAGCGTCCTGGTCTTTGCCGCGGAGTTCAGATGCTTTCATATTTCACTCCTGTTATTGACCAACTTGACGAACCACGAAAGTGGTTGCCAGTGGCAGTTTGGCAGCGGCCAGGCGGAATGCTTCGCGCGCCAGTTCTTCTGCGACGCCATCCATTTCGTACAGGACTTTGCCTGGACGGATTTCGGCGACGTAGTATTCCGGATTACCTTTACCGTTACCCATACGGACTTCGGCAGGTTTGTTCGAAATCGGTTTGTCCGGGAACACGCGAATCCAGATACGGCCGCCACGTTTGATGTGACGGGTCATGGCGCGACGTGCAGCCTCGATTTGACGGGCCGTGATACGACCACGGGCCACGGCTTTCAGACCGAATTCGCCGAACGACACCGAAGTGCCGGCGGTGTGCGAAATGCCGGTGTTACGGCCTTTCTGCTCTTTACGATACTTTCTGCGTGCTGGTTGCAGCATGATTATTCTCCTGCTTTCTCGGCCGGCTTGGCGGCGCTACGCACACGGCCGGCACCGGCTGGACGACGGCCAGCTGGTTTACCGTCGTCGCGACGTGGGCCACGTGGCTTCTTCTCGTCTGGTGGGGTATCGATCACTGGTGCGTCGCCGTTAGCCGAACGATCGCCTTTGTAAACCCAAACCTTCACACCGATGATGCCGTAGGTGGTCGAAGCTTCGCTGGTACCGTAGTCGATATCGGCGCGCAGGGTGTGCAGAGGCACACGACCTTCGCGATACCACTCTTTACGAGCGATTTCGATACCGTTCAGACGGCCCGACGACATGATCTTGATGCCCAGGGCACCCAGACGCATGGCGTTTTGCATAGCACGTTTCATCGCGCGGCGGAACATGATGCGCTTTTCCAGCTGCTGAGCGATCGAGTCAGCGATCAGCTGCGAATCGATTTCTGGCTTGCGGATTTCTTCGATGTTCACATGCACAGGCACGCCCATGATCTTGGTCAGGGCCGACTTCAGTACTTCGATGTCTTCGCCTTTTTTACCAATGACCACGCCCGGACGCGAGCTGTAGATGGTGAAGCGCGCGTTCTTGGCTGGACGCTCGATCACGATGCGGCCGACCGAAGCGTTCTTCAGCTTGGTTTTCAGGAAAGCGCGAGCTTTCAGGTCTTCATTCAGCATGGCAGCAAAGTTGCCATTGCCAGCGTACCAGCGCGAAGCCCAGTTACGGGTTACGGCCAGACGGAAACCGGTTGGATGTATCTTCTGTCCCATCGTGACTCCTTAGTTGCCGACAGTCACGTAAATGTGACAGGATTGTTTCGAGATACGATCACCCCGGCCTTTAGCGCGTGCAGTGAAGCGCTTCAGGATCGGGCCCTTTTCGACGTAGATCGTTTTCACGAACAGTTCGTCGATGTCCGCGCCGTCATTGTGCTCAGCGTTAGCGATTGCCGACTCGAGCACTTTCTTGATGATGGTCGCGCCCTTTTTTGGGCTGAATTGCAGAATGTTGAGTGCAGCGTCAACCTTCTTGCCACGGATCAGGTCAGCAACCAGACGACCTTTTTGGTCGGACAGGCGCACACCTTTGAGGATAGCTTTGGTTTCCATTATTTCTTCGCCTTCTTGTCAGCGGCATGGCCCTTGAACGTGCGGGTCAGCGCGAATTCACCGAGCTTGTGACCAACCATGTTCTCGGAAACATACACAGGCACGTGCAGCTTGCCGTTGTGAACAGCGATCGTCAGGCCGATGAAGTCAGGCATGATGGTCGAGCGACGGGACCAGGTTTTGATTGGCTTTTTGTCTTTGGACGCTTGAGCGGCTTCGACTTTTTTCACCAGGTGGGCGTCACAGAACGGCCCTTTTTTCAATGAACGAGTCATGATTTATCCTTATTTCTTGCCGCGGCGCGAGACGATCATCGAAGAAGTACGCTTGTTGCTGCGAGTCTTCTTACCCTTGGTCTGCTGGCCCCATGGCGACACTGGGTGACGACCAGCTGCAGTACGGCCTTCACCACCACCGTGCGGGTGGTCGATCGGGTTCATGACCACACCGCGAACGGTAGGACGAACACCGCGCCAGCGCATCGCACCAGCTTTACCGATCTTACGCAGGCTGTGTTCGGCATTGCCGACTTCACCCACGGTTGCACGGCACTCGATGTGCACGCGACGTACTTCGCCGGAGCGCAGACGCACCTGAGCGTAGGTACCTTCACGGGCCATCAGCACCACGCCAGCACCAGCGGTACGGGCCATCTGAGCACCCTTACCTGGCAGCATTTCAACGCAGTTCATCACAGTACCAACTGGGATGTTGCGGATCGGCAGGCAGTTACCGGCTTTGATCGGAGCTTCCGAACCGTTCATCACGGTGTCGCCCACGGCCATGCCTTTGGTAGCGATGATGTACTGACGCTCACCGTCGGCGTAGCACAGCAGAGCGATGTGCGCGGTACGGTTAGGATCGTATTCGATACGTTCCACTTTTGCAGGAATACCATCTTTTTGACGCTTGAAGTCAACCAGACGATAGTGCTGCTTGTGGCCACCACCGATATGACGGGTGGTGATGTGACCGTTGTTGTTACGGCCAGCAGTTTTCGATTTTTTCTCAACCAGCGCTGCGAACGGACGGCCTTTGTACAGGTCGGCGTTAACAACTTTCACCATGCCGCGACGGCCTGGGGAGGTTGGCTTCATCTTAACGAGTGCCATTATTTAGCCTCCTCGGAGAAATTGATTTCCTGGCCAGGTTTCAGGCACACGAAAGCGCGCTTGGTATGGTTGCGGCGGCCGATGTGAGCACCGGAACGCTTCTGCTTACCTTCGCGGTTTACGGTTTGCACCGATTCCACTTCCACTTTGAACAGCAGTTCAACAGCGGCTTTGATTTCTGGCTTGGTCGCGTCGGTGCTAACACGGAACACGATCTGCTCGTTCTTTTCCGCGACCATGGTGGCCTTCTCGGAAATGACCGGAGCTACCAGCACCTTCATCAGGCGCTCTTCGCTAAATTTCAATGCGCTCATGCCAGCATCTCCTCAATCTTAGCCAGTGCAGCTTTGGTGACCAGGATCTTCTTGTAGAACACCAGGGACATTGGATCTGCGTGACGTGGTTCAACGACCAGAACGTTCGGCAGATTGCGCGAAGCCAGTTCCAGGTTTTCGTTGGCGGTATCGGTAATGATCAGCACCGAGTCAAAGCCCATGCCGGTCAGCTTTTGCGACAGCAGCTTGGTCTTAGGAGCTTCGATAGCGAAATCTTCTACCACAACCAGACGCTCTTCACGAGCCAGTTGCGACAGGATCGAGCAGATACCAGCGCGGTACATCTTCTTGTTCACTTTGTGGGTGAAGTTCTCGTCAGGCGAGTTCGGGAAGATGCGACCACCGCCGCGCCACAGTGGCGACGAGGACATACCAGCACGAGCACGGCCGGTACCTTTTTGGCGCCATGGCTTCTTGGTCGTGTGGTGAACTTCTTCACGGTCTTTTTGCTTGCGGTTACCGCTGCGGGCATTGGCTTGGTAAGCAACGACGATCTGGTGGATCAGGGCTTCGTTGTAGTCACGGCCGAAGACGGTGTCGGCGGCAGCAACGTTAGAGGCGGCTTGACCTTGTGCGTTCAAGAGCTTGAGTTCCATCGATTAAGCTCCCTTCTTTGCTTTAACTTTGACAGCAGGCGACACAACAACCTGGCCGTTTTTCGCGCCTGGGATCGCGCCTTTGACCAGCAGCAGCTGACGGTCGGCATCGATACGGGCGATTTCGAGGTTCTGCACGGTGCAGGTTACGTCACCGAGGTGACCGGTCATGCGCTTACCAGGGAATACGCGACCTGGATCCTGCGCCATACCGATGGAACCTGGTACGTTGTGCGAACGGGAGTTACCGTGGGTCTGACGACCCGAAGCAAAGTTGTGACGCTTGATGGTACCAGCGTAACCCTTACCGATCGATACGCCTTGCACGTCAACTTTCTGACCAACTTCGAACAGCGAAACGGCAACGGTGTCGCCAGCTTTCAGTTCAGCAGCTTTGGTAACGTCAATGCGGAATTCTTTCAGCGTGGTACCGGCTTCAACGCCAGCTTTGGCGTGGTGACCAGCGACGGCTTTGGTCACGCGGGAAGCGCGACGTTGACCGAATGCAACCTGAACAGCGGAGTAACCATCCGTTTCAGGCGTTTTGATTTGCGCAACACGGTTGTTCGATACGTCCAACACGGTGACTGGGATCGAATCCCCGTCATCGGTGAAGATGCGCATCATACCAACCTTGCGACCGAGGAGGCCTAGGCTCATTTTTTCTCCATTCCCACCTACGATTGGGCGGGGCTTTGTTTAACTACTAAAATAAGTACGGACCAATAAAAAAGACATATCCATACCGAAGCCGGCTAGTTTAGCGCGAAAAGACCCTTGACGCAACAACTTAATACGAGGTATGTCAGGTTTTCGCGCGGCGCAGGCAAAATGGCGGCAAAGTGGGGCAAAACCAGCGCCGATGCGGGCTGGCGTACCAGATCGGGCAAAAAAAACACCCCGGCCACACAGGGTGGCCGGGGTGTGGTGCAGCTGACCCGGCCCTGGCGGGCCGGGATGGCAGGCGATGCTTAGAAGGTGTAAGCAGCGCTCAGGCCCAAGGTACGGAACAACATGTTGGCAGCAGTGATGCCTTCACGGTAGTTGACTGGCGTATCCTGGTTCAACAGATTGTTGATATAGGCACTCAGCTTCACGTTCTTGCTCAGGGTGTAAGTCAGGTTGTAATCCACCGTGGCGTAGGCGCGAACTTTGCCGCAGGCTGCCATCTGATCGGCGGCAACTTTGCTGGTCTCGCAATAGGTCGGCGCATCGTCGCTGTTCGGGCTCCAGGCACCGCGGTAGTTCACGGTCACGCCCTGATCCACTTTGCCGCTGCTCAGCGAGCCGCGCAGTTTCATGCGCAGACGCGGACCACCATCGTAGCTACCGGCACCGTTCATACCGTAGGCATTGTCGGCCACCAGGAAGGACTGGTACTTCAGTGCATAGGTACCGTCCAGTTTCAGGGCAACATCACCCACGTTGGCGATCTTGAACTTGCCCGAAGCGTCGAAGTCGAAGCCCGAAGCGCGGGTTTTGCCCGAATTGACATACGGGTTGTACAGCATGCCCAGCTTGCCGATACCCTGGAAGTTGGTGGCAGTACCCGGAGCGTACTTGCGTACCAGTGCCAGGAACTCGTTGTCGGTCGCCGAGTTGTCCATGCGAATCAGCTGGCCGGCAGGCAGCGCTGCTTCGTTTTTCAGAACGTCCGCTACGGAACGCGGAGAGATTTCATCCTTACGCTCGATGCTGTAGTAGTCCAGTGCCAGCGTCCAGTTCTTGACCGGCTCGAGCACCAGGCCCAGCGTGTAGGAACGCGAGGTTTCCGGTTTCAGATCCGGGTTCGAGGTGGTGAAGCTAGGCAGCGAGGCCAGGCAATCGTTGTTGCGGTAGGTGTTGGCCAGCGCCTTTTCAGCCGCCGTTGCACCGGACTTCTGAATGATGTTATTCAGTTCCGAAGCGATAGGGCAACGACGCTGATCGACCACGTTATTGCTCACTGCGCTACGGCCCAAACCGTTACCAGTTTCAACGATGTTAGGCGCACGGAAGCCACCGGCCGCCGTAGCGCGCAGCAGCAGCGAGTCCAGCGCCTGCACTTTGGCGCCGAGTTTCGGCGACAGGTGAGCTTCAACGCCACTGGTTTTGTCGGCACGCAAGGCGGCGCTCAGCTCCACACGCTTCACCACAGGAATGGTGGCTTCGGTGAATACTGCGTACTGGCTCTGACGGTCTTTCACTTGCAGACCGAATACGCCTACCAGTTCGCCGCCCAGCACGTTGTCCGAGCTCTTCATTTCGTAAGAACTACGACGGATGTCGGTGCCTACTGCAATGCTCAGAGGACCGGCCGGCAGTTGCATGACTTCACCGGTGATCGTAGCGTCGATGAATTCGATCTTCGCTTCACCTTCCGTGGTACGGACCGGGAACATCGAGTTCAGCAGTGCCACGTCGTTCTTCTGACCAAACTTGTAGGTGTTGTTCAGAATGGCATCGGTATAGCCTTTGGCGCTAGGTGCGCGGGTGGACTTGGTGGCGCTCGAGGTCATGTGACCCACCGCCGATTTCCAGTCGAAATTGCCGAGCGTGCCGTTCAGGGCCAGCATAAAGCGGCTCTGGTCGGATTCGGTACGGTTGAAGTTAAAGCCGTCGCCGGTGTCCATCAGACGGGCGCGGTATTCGACAGGGAAATTGTAGGGATTGCCGTTGTTACCCACTGGCAGTTTCGGGTAGGTGAATGGACCTACCATTTTGCCAGCCAGCGCGTTGTACCAGACGAAGGATTGGGTGGTGGCGTAATTGTTGCTAACGCCCAGAGGTGCAACGATGTAGTCGTTGGTCGCGCCGGCGGTGGTGATTTCGAACGAGGCGTCGATATCGCGGCCTATCTTGAAGCGGGTGTTGCTGGCAGCAGCGTAGCGCTTGTTATCGGTGGTCAGCCCCGAATACTGCAGCACATCGAATTTGCACAGCTTGTCCGATGGGTCGATCGCGCTCGCCGGGCAGCCTGGCGCAGCAACAATGTTGGTCGAGCTCAGGAAGTAGTTACCGGTCGGCGAGTAGGTGCTCTTGGCGTCCCAGGTCGAACGTCCCGGGGTCTGGCGCTGCCATGCCGGATAGCGGCTGGCCAGCTCACCCTGGGTGTAACCATCGCGCTTGTAGCCTTCGAAGGTCAGATAGGTGTTGAAGCCGTTCTCTTCCACATCGCCGAAGCCGTAGATGGCCGAGACGCTGCGGTTACGACGGTCAGCGAAGCCGTCGGTGGCTTCGTAGTTAACCTGGACTTTACCGCCCTGGTAGTCTTTACGCAGGATGATGTTGATCACGCCGGCAATCGCGTCGGAACCGTAGATAGCCGAAGCGCCATCTTTCAGAATCTCGATGCGCTCGATCGCGTCGGTAGCGATAGCGTCCAGATTGGTGAAGTTTTCTTGTGCACCGTCGGCCAGGCCGTAAGGAGCGATGCGGCGGCCATTAACCAGAACCAGGGTCGAGACCTTGCCCAGACCGCGCATCGACACACCCGAGGAACCGGTTGCGAAGCCACTCGAGCTGCTGCTGGCCGAGTTGAGGCTGGTGCTGATGGCAGCCGTCGAGTTCAGCAGGCCCAGCACGGTGTGCTCGCCGGTACGCTCGATGTCTTTACGCGACAGCACTTGCACAGAGGCAGCCGTTTCACTGTCGGTACGTTTGATGCTGGAGCCGGTGATTTCTACCCGCTGAATCTTGGGCTCGGCGGTTTCCTGCGCATGCACAGCAGGGGTGAAAGCGACTGCCAGGGCAATCGATAAAGCATTTTTCTTCAAATTTATGTTTTTCAAAACTATTCCTGAGTGGTAATTACAAACTACGCGCATAAGGATGACGCTGGATCACAACGCCGTTGATTTTTATGCGGCCTAGGAATTTCTCACAACAGGCTGTCAAAGGAAAGGAAAAAACTCGCCAGAGGCGAAAAAACCTTCAATTAACTAAACATTCGTTGTTTTTTAGAATTAAATTCGTAATGTTTTACTACTAAAGTACTCGCGGGCCAGGCGCAGCACAGGCCCCAAAACAACAGGGCCGCAAGTGCATGCACTTGCGGCCCTGTGATCCGGCACATGACAGCCCGTGGGCCGTCATGGAGGAGAATTATTGCAGTTTGATTTCGACGTCAACGCCAGCTGGCAGGTCCAGCTTCATCAGTGCGTCCACGGTTTTGTCGGTTGGATCAACGATGTCCATCAGACGCTGGTGGGTACGGATTTCGAACTGGTCGCGCGAGGTCTTGTTGACGTGTGGCGAACGCAGAACGTCGTAACGCTGGATGCGGGTTGGCAGAGGAACTGGGCCTTTGACCACAGCGCCGGTGCGCTTGGCGGTATCAACGATTTCCAGAGCCGACTGGTCGATCAGTTTGTAATCGAAAGCTTTCAGACGGATACGGATTTTCTGGTTTGGTGCGGACATGATGTTTTCCTAAAAGAGCGAACTGGCAACTTTGTAGCGCCAGCAATTTAAAAAGAACGGGATACAGCACAAAGGGTCGACATGGTAGCACACCTTGTCGACCCTGAGTTATCAGCGCCTAAAAATTAGCCGATGATTTTTGCAACCACGCCTGCGCCAACGGTACGGCCGCCTTCGCGGATAGCGAAGCGCAGACCTTCTTCCATCGCGATCGGGTTGATCAGCTTAACGGTGATCGACACGTTGTCGCCTGGCATAACCATTTCTTTATCGGCTGGCAGCTCGATCGAACCGGTTACGTCGGTGGTACGGAAGTAGAACTGTGGACGATAGTTGTTGAAGAACGGGGTGTGACGGCCGCCTTCATCTTTCGACAGAACGTAGATCTCGCCGGTGAAGTGGTTGTGTGGCTTGATCGAGCCTGGTTTTGCCAGAACTTGACCACGTTCCACGTCTTCACGCTTGGTGCCGCGCAGCAGCAGACCAACGTTGTCGCCTGCCTGACCCTGGTCCAGCAGTTTGCGGAACATTTCCACGCCGGTGCAGGTGGTTTTCACGGTGTCTTTGATACCGACGATTTCGATCTCTTCGCCGACTTTGATGATACCGCGCTCAACACGACCGGTCACCACGGTACCGCGACCCGAGATCGAGAACACGTCTTCTACTGGCATCAGGAAGGCGCCGTCCACTGCGCGCTCTGGCGTAGGGATGTAGCTGTCCAGTGCTTCGGCCAGTTGCATGATAGCCTGTTCGCCCAGCGGACCGGTGTCGCCGTCCAGAGCCATACGTGCCGAACCTTTAACGATAGGCAGGTCGTCGCCTGGGAAGTCGTACTTCGACAGCAGCTCGCGCACTTCCATTTCAACCAGTTCCAGCAGTTCTGCGTCGTCAACCAGATCGCACTTGTTCAGGAACACGATGATGTATGGAACGCCAACCTGACGGGCCAGCAGGATGTGCTCGCGGGTCTGTGGCATAGGACCGTCAGCTGCGGAGCAAACCAGGATTGCGCCGTCCATCTGAGCAGCACCGGTAATCATGTTTTTGATGTAGTCGGCGTGGCCTGGGCAGTCAACGTGAGCGTAGTGACGACCCGAGGTTTCGTACTCAACGTGAGCGGTGTTAATGGTAATACCACGTGCTTTTTCTTCTGGAGCAGCATCGATCTGGTCGTAAGCTTTAGCTTCGCCGCCGAATTTCTTCGACAGAACGGTAGCGATCGCTGCGGTCAGGGTGGTTTTGCCGTGGTCAACGTGACCGATGGTGCCGACGTTGACGTGCGGCTTGGTCCGTTCGAATTTCTCTTTTGCCATTTCAATCTTCCTTAGATCAAAGTTTTAAAGTTGCAGGCGGGGATCATCCCGCCCGCAAAAAATATAAAAAATTACTTGGCTTTCGCGGTAACGATAGCGTCGATAACGTGCTTAGGCGCTTCCGAGTAGTGCTTGAATTCCATCGTGTAGGTTGCACGGCCTTGCGTTGCGGAACGCAGGGTGGTCGAGTAACCGAACATTTCCGACAGAGGCACTTCAGCTTTGATGATCTTGCCACCGCCGCCTGGGATCTCGTCCATACCTTGCACCATACCACGACGGGACGACAGGTCGCCCATCACGGTACCGGCGTAGTCTTCTGGCGTTTCCACTTCCACCGCCATCATCGGCTCCAGAATAACTGGGTTAGCTTTGCGGCAGCCGTCTTTGAAGGCCATCGAAGCAGCCATCTGGAACGCGTTTTCGTTCGAGTCCACATCGTGGTACGAACCGAAGAACAGCGTTACTTTAACGTCAACCACTGGGTAGCCAGCCAGAACACCGGTGTTCAGCGTGCCACGTACACCCTTCTCAACTGCAGGGATGTATTCACGTGGAACGGTACCGCCTTTGATGGCGTCCACGAACTCGAAGCCCTTACCTGGTTCTTGCGGTTCGATCTTCAGAACCACGTGACCGTACTGACCACGACCACCGGACTGCTTAACGAACTTACCTTCGGACTCTTCGCAAGTCTTACGGATGGTTTCGCGGTATGCAACCTGTGGCTTACCGACGGTCGCTTCCACGCCGAATTCGCGCTTCATACGGTCAACGATAATTTCCAGGTGCAGCTCGCCCATACCACCGATAATGGTCTGGCCCGATTCTTCATCGGTCTTGACGCGGAACGAAGGATCTTCCTGAGCCAGACGGTTCAGTGCCAGACCCATTTTTTCCTGGTCAGCCTTGGTTTTTGGTTCCACAGCCTGTTGAATCACTGGCTCTGGGAAGACCATTTTTTCCAGGGTGATGATCGATGCTGGATCGCACAGGGTTTCACCGGTGGTCACGTCTTTCAGACCCACTGCAGCAGCGATGTCGCCGGCGCGCACTTCTTTGATCTCTTCACGCTGGTTAGCGTGCATCTGCAGAATACGGCCCAGACGTTCTTTACGGTTTTTCACCGAGTTGAACACGGTATCGCCAGCGTTGATCACGCCCGAGTACACGCGGAAGAAGGCCAGCTGGCCCACGAACGGGTCGGTCATGATCTTGAAGGCCAGTGCCGAGAATTTCTCGTCATCGGAAGCTTTACGGCTGGCTGGCTCTTCGTGCTCGTCGGTACCGGTCACGGCAGCGATGTCCACTGGCGATGGCAGGTATTCGATCACGGCGTCCAGCATAGCCTGTACGCCCTTGTTCTTGAACGCGGTACCGCACATCATCGGCACGATTTCGGAAGCGATGGTACGCTCACGCAGTGCTTTCTTGATTTCGGCTTCGGACAGGTCGCCCTCTTCCAGGTACTTGTTCATCAGGTCTTCGTTGGCTTCAGCAGCAGCTTCTACCATCTTCTCGCGCCACTCAGCGGCCGAATCAGCCAGCTCGGCAGGGATATCGACGTAGTCGAACTTCATACCCTGGGTAGCGTCGTCCCAGATGATGGCTTTCATCTTGACCAGGTCGATCACGCCTTTGAAGTTTTCTTCAGCGCCGATAGGGATCTGGATCAGAACCGGGTTAGCTTTCAGACGAGCGCGCATCTGATCGTAAACTTTGAAGAAGTTGGCACCGGTACGGTCCATCTTGTTTACGAAGGCCAGACGTGGCACTTTGTACTTGTTAGCCTGACGCCATACGGTTTCCGACTGAGGCTGTACGCCACCAACTGCGCAGTAAACCATGCATGCGCCGTCCAGAACACGCATCGAACGTTCCACCTCGATGGTGAAGTCCACGTGGCCTGGGGTGTCGATGATGTTGATGTGGTGCTCAGGGAAGTTGTTAGCCATACCTTTCCAGAAGCAGGTGGTCGCTGCCGAGGTAATGGTAATGCCGCGCTCTTGCTCCTGCTCCATCCAGTCCATGGTGGCGGCGCCATCGTGAACTTCACCGATCTTGTGGTTCACGCCCGTGTAGAACAGAACGCGCTCGGTGGTGGTGGTCTTACCTGCATCGATGTGAGCGGAGATACCGATGTTGCGGTAGCGCTCGATGGGGGTCTTGCGGGCCATAATTATTCCTAAATCTTTGAATGGACAAAACCGAGCCACTTCAAATTACAAAGTGTGCCCGGCCTCGAACAACAGATAACAGCCAGTTTCCGAAAAAACTGGCCGATTTGATTAGAAGCGGAAGTGCGAGAACGCCTTGTTCGCTTCTGCCATACGGTGCACTTCATCACGCTTTTTCATCGCACCGCCGCGGCCTTCAGCCGCTTCCATCAGCTCACCGCCGAGGCGTTGTGGCATGGATTTTTCGCTACGCTTGTTAGCGGCTTCACGCAGCCAGCGCATGGACAGAGCCATACGACGTACTGGGCGCACTTCGACCGGCACTTGGTAGTTAGCACCACCAACGCGACGGGATTTAACTTCAACCAGTGGCTTGGCGTTGTTCAGCGCGGTAGCGAACACTTCCAGTGGATCTTTACCGGTTTTTGCTGCGATGTGCTCGAAGGCACCGTAGATGATGTTTTCTGCGACCGATTTTTTACCGGACAGCATCAGAACGTTCACGAATTTCGCGACATCCGTGTTGCCGAATTTTGGATCCGGCAGAATTTCGCGCTTGGGTACTTCACGACGACGTGGCATATCAATTCCTTTCAATCTTCAGTTGAGGTGCGCAGATATGGGATTCGCACTCTCGCGGAGGACCATCATAGCCATCCACTTACTCGACCAAATGCGGTCGATTACATTCACTAAGTGAGCTGCCACTAAGCGAAAACTGTCTACTACTGAGCGATTACTTCTTCGCTTGTTTAGCGCGCTTGGTACCGTATTTCGAGCGAGCTTGTTTACGGTCTTTAACGCCCTGGGTATCCAGTGCACCGCGAACCATGTGGTAACGCACACCTGGCAAGTCTTTTACACGACCGCCGCGCAGCAGAACAACGCTGTGCTCTTGCAGGTTGTGGCCTTCACCGCCGATGTACGAAATGACTTCGAAACCGTTGGTCAGACGCACTTTAGCGACTTTACGCAAAGCCGAGTTAGGCTTCTTAGGAGTGGTGGTGTACACACGGGTGCAAACACCACGTTTTTGCGGGCTGTTTTCCAGCGCCGGCGATTTGCTTTTCACGGTCAGAGCGACGCGTGGATTGCGAATCAGTTGATTGATGGTTGGCATCGTTTAAACCCAACAAAATTACAACAGTTAATAACCCGGACCGGAGTCCGGCGACTAAAACTTCGTCCCGATTTACTGCCACAGCGCAGGCGCCAAAAGCCACTCACGAAGAGCAGCCAAAAATAGCGTATACGATGCGCAGACTAAATTGAGAACTCGCGAGTATAGACCTGACCGGTGGCGCAGTCAATCAATTTCGCGGCAGAATGCGGGCTGGCAGGCCGTGGCCAGACTAGCAAGAAGGTGGCCAAACACCGGATAATACCGGCCATGATACTGCTTTCCGCCCCACGCTCCCTGCTGCGCCCTGCTCCCCTGTTCGTCCTGTTCAGCTACGCCCTGCTGACGCTGGTACCCCTGCTACCACTGGTACTAGGCGGCAGCGCCACCGAACTGCCCCAGACCATGGCCGTGGCCGGCCTGCTCTGGCTTGCCGTCTGGGCAATATTGCAACGTCCTGCATGGTTCCACTGGCTGCTGCTGCCCGCCTTTCTGGCCCTGCCGACGGAAGTGTATCTATTCAAATATTATGGCCAGGGCATCTCCACCCACCATCTGGGCATCATCGCCGAAACCAGCCCTAAGGAAGCGATGGAGTTTCTGGGCAATAAAGTCTGGCTGATGGGCGGCCTGATGCTGGCCGTGCTGGGCTGGTGGCTGGCCGTGCAGCTGGCAGCACAGCGCTGCCAGCAACTGGCTTGGCGCGGCCTGAGCCGCTGGATCGCACTGGCCTTGCTGGCCCTGCTGGCGGGCTGGCAGTGGTACGGCTGGGAATTCGGCGTCAAAGGCAAGCCCGTGCCGCGTAGTGCCCCCCCGGCCGGCGCCTATCGGCCGCTGGCTGCCAGCGCTTCTGCCGCCGCCTCCGGTTCGGCTTCGGCTTCGGCCTCCGTCAGCGCCGACAGCGCCAGCGACGCGGAGGATGAGGAAGACGAGGACGAGGACGAAGAAGCCGCCGGCAGCGCCGTCGCCGGCGCCCACCATACCCGATTGCACCTTGCCGCCCTGCCCTGGTGGCTAGGCTCGCCCTTCAATCTGTCCCATCTGGCGGCCTCGTGGCCGTTCGGCCTGAGCGTGCGCGGCGTGGACTTCTACAAGGAACGCAGCTATCTGGCCGATCTGGGCCAGCGCAGCCGCAACTTCCGTTTCGGCGCCCGCCAGCGCCAGAGCGATAACACGCCGGAGGTCGTCATCATGGTGATAGGCGAATCCTCGCGCTACGACCGCTGGGGCATCAACGGCTATCAGCGCGACACCACCCCGCTGCTGGGCAAAGAGCCCAACCTCGTTACGCTGGCCGATGTGATCACTTCCGTCTCCGCCACCCGCCTGTCCGTGCCTATCATGATTTCCCGTAAGCCGGCCACGCAAAGCCTGCGCGAAGGCTTCTCGGAAAAATCCTTCATCACGGCCTACCGCGAAGCCGGCTTCAAGACCTGGTGGTTATCCAACCAGATCGCTTTCGGCAAATTCGACACCCCCGTCTCGGTGTTCGCCAAAGAGGCCGACGTGGTGCAGTTCATGAATCTGGGCGGCTACACCAAGCATTCGAACTACGATCAGGTGCTGCTGGAACCGCTGCAGCACGCCATGGCCGATCCGTCGCCGAAAAAACTCATCGTGCTGCACACGCTGGGCAATCACTGGAACTACAGTCAGCGCTATCCGCAGCAGTACGACCGCTGGCAACCCTCGCTGTATGGGGTGGATAATCCCGTCTACACGGATCTGAAGATCAAGACCCGGCTGAACAACAGCTACGACAACTCCATCCTCTACACCGACTGGTTCCTGTCGCAGGTGATAGGCCAGCTCAAAGGCGGTCCGCGCCGCAGTGCCATGCTGTACGTGGCCGACCATGGCCAGACGCTGTACGATGACCGCTGCAATCTGGCCTTCCATGGCCACAACACCCAGTACGAATTCCATGTGCCGGCCATGCTTTGGTATTCCGACCAGTACCGCAGCGACTATCCGGACAAGGTGGCGCAACTGATCGCCCACCGCAAGAACAAGCTGGCCACGGAAAACGTGTTCCACACCCTGCTCGATCTGGCCGACATTGCCTATCCCGACGAGAAGCTGGAATGGAGCTTCCTCAGTCCGCAACTGAAGGCGCACAAGCGCTACGTCGACAGCTACGGCTGGAGCAATTACGACAACGCCAGCTTCCGTGGCGATTGCCGCGAAGTCATCGACAAGGGCAGGCCGCTAAAGCAGGAGAAGTAATTCCTGCTCGCCGGGATGCGCCATATAGGCGCTGAGCCAGTCGTACACCTGGCGCGCGCGCCGCGCTATCGCGCCATCAAAGCCCTGCGCATCCAGCAGGGCAATGCCATTGGTCTCCGCCAGCACGCCCGGCATCAGCCGCAGCTGCTGCTGATGGCGCCGCACGCACCACGGCTCCAGCTCACGCTGTAGCAAGGGCGCCAGCACCAGATTGTGCGAGGAGACGATCACCAGCGCCTGCGCGGCCAGACGCTGCAGCACCGCCGCTGCGGCCGAAATCGACTCCAGATGGTTGGTGCCGCGGAAAATCTCGTCGATGATGAATACGGCACGGCCCTGCTCGGCCCGCGCCAGCAATTCGCGCGCGCGGCGCAGTTCGGCCAGATACAGGCTTTCCCCCTGATCCAGCGCATCCTCGCTCTGCATGCTGGCGTAGACCGGCAGCCGCACCACACTGGCCTGCGCCGCATAACAGAAGCCGAAGGCACGCGCCGTCAGCAGATTCAGCCCCACCGTCCGCAGCAAGGTGCTCTTGCCGATGCCATTCTGGCCCGAAATGAAAGCGCCCTTGTGCGCCAGCTGCACATCCAGCGTTTGCGGCTGCTCCAGCAGGGGATGGGCCACCTGCACCAGCGCTACCCCGTCGCCCTGCTCTGCCCAGCAATAGCGTGGCTGCCGGCGCAAATGGCACACCAGCGCCAGATCCGCTTCCAGCGCGGCCATGCGCGCAAAACAGTCACGCAGCCACGGCAGATGCGCTTTCACCACTGCACGGCTGGCAAAATAGTGGCGCACATTCGCCAGCCATAGCCAGTCCTGATACTCGGCCACCCCGGGCAGGCTGGCCAGCGGCGATGGGGCCAGCAGGCGGTTGAGCCGGGCAGCTTCGGCGGCATCAGTCTGCCAGTCGCGGGCCAGCGGCTGATCCAGCCCGCCCAGCAGGGTATGACTGCGCAACAGCTGCTGCAGTGCTGCGCGCTGGCGGGTCCAGCTTTGCATGGGCTCGTGGTAGCGCATCTGCACAGCCAGCAGCGCCAGCCAGAAGCCCAGCACCAGCAGCCAGACGGCAGGCCATGCGCTCGCCAGCGCCAGCACCACCGTGGCGAGCAGCCCCAGCGGCAGACCCGGCAGCAAACGGCTCCAGCGCGGCGCATCCCGCATCGCGTTCTGCCAAAGCGTGGCACTGACTTCGCAATCAGCCTGACGCAGCCCTGTGCAGGCCTGCAGCAGCAGCGACTCCTGTGCCGGGTCATCCAGCAGAGCACGTACCCGCGCCATGCTGTCCATTGTCGCGCCGTTCCCGCTATGCAGGCGCCGGTGCAATTCCTGCTGACCGAAGATGCTGGTGCCGCGCGTCAGCAAGCCGCTGTATTTGGCCAGCAGCAGATCATTCCACGTTTGCTCATCCAGCACACTGTCTTCGGGGTGGGCACTATGCCGGTACTGCGCCACGTCGCTGGCGGCAAACGGATAATCGATAGCAGCCTGCGACGCTGGCAATAAGAGACGGGACAGTTTTTCGAGCAGACGCATGCGGTTTTCCTGGACTATGGCTAGCCCGACAATTTGCGGCACTTGCCAAGATATCAAGTACGCCAGAAAAAATATTTCCCTGCCGCACAGACGACATGCGCGCGGGCGGACAGACCGGACGTGCGCGGACAACGGACGACGGCAGTAATTTTCATAAAAATCAGCCACTTAGCACTTGGCACGGTTTCTGCATGGAGAGTTGCAACTCTTACTCAGACGCTGCCATGATCCGCGATACTTCACAACAGGACACCGTACTCACCGCACCGGCCGGCCAGCGCCGCCGCCGTTTGCTGCTCATCGCTGCCGGCGCCGTGCTGCTACTGGGCGCCGCCTATGCCGTGCTGCATAGCTGGCGCGGTAGCAGCCACTCCGTCAGCATGGCGCGCCTGCGCATCGCCGAAGTGGGGCGCGGCACGCTGGTGCGCGATGCCGCCGTCAATGGCCGCATCGTTGCCGCCGTCAGTCCCACCCTGTATGCGGCCGCACCGGCCACCGTCACGCTCAAGGTGGCGGCCGGCGATACGGTGAAAAAGGGCGACGTGCTGGCCCTGCTGGAATCGCCCGACCTCAGCGATGCGCTCAAGCGCGAACAATCGAGCTATCTGCAACTGGAAGCGGAAGTGGCACGCCAGCAGATTCTGGCACGCCAGCAGAAGCTGCTGGCGCGGCGCGATGCCGATACGGCGGAAATCGAACGGCTGTCGGCCCAGCGCACACTGGAGCGCTACAACGCCGTGTCCAACGAAGGCATCATCGCCAAGATCGAATACCAGAAAGCCAAGGATGCGCTGAACTCGGCCGAAATCCGCGCCCGCCACGCGGCACAGGCGGCCGAACTGGAAAGCGATAACGTGGCACTGGCGCTGCAGACCAAACGCAATGAGCTGGACCGCCAGCGTCTGTCACTGGCCAATGCCCAGCGCCGCGTCGACGAGCTGACCGTGCGCGCGCCCGTCGATGGCTTCATCGGCACGCTGTCAGTGGCCAACCGCAGCGTGGTACCGGTCCATGCGCCGCTGATGACACTGGTCGACCTGTCGCGCCTCGAAGTCGAACTGGAAGTGCCGGAAACCTATGTCGCCGATCTGGGCCTGGGCATGCATGCCGAAGTGGATTTCGGCGCCGGCCGTGCCACCGGCAAGCTATCGGCGCTGTCGCCTGAAGTCGTCAAGAATCAGGTGCTGGCACGGGTGCGCTTCGAGAAGGAACAGCCGGCCGGCCTGCGCCAGAACCAGCGCGTCAGCGCCCGCCTGCTGATCGACGAACGGGCCAACACGCTGATGCTGGCGCGCGGTCCTTTCGTTGAATCGGAAGGCGGCCGCTATGCCTATGTAGTACGCGACGGCGTCGCCATCCGCACCCCCGTCAAGCTGGGCGCCACCAGCATCAGCAACGTCGAAATTCTCAGCGGCCTGCAAGCGGGCGACAAAGTCGTCATTGCCGGTACCGAAACCTTCGAGAACGCCGCGCGCGTCTCGATCAATCCATAACCTCACGAGGCCCGCCATGCTGCGCATGAAAAACCTGAGCAAAGTCTACCGCACCCACATGATCGAAACCCATGCCCTGCGCGGCTTCGAGATCAACGTCCAGCAGGGCGAGTTCGTCACCGTGACCGGCCCTTCCGGCTCCGGCAAGACCAGCTTCCTCAACATCGCCGGTCTGCTGGAAGAATTCACCGACGGCGAATACATCCTCGACGGCATCAACGTCAAAGGCATGGACGACAATGCCCGCTCGCGCCTGCGCAACGAGAAGCTGGGTTTCATCTTCCAGGGTTTTAACCTGATCCCCGATCTGTCGCTGTTCGATAACGTCGACGTACCGCTGCGCTACCGTGGCTTCAACGCGGCCGAACGCAAGGAGCGCATCGAGGATGCACTGGCCAAGGTGGGCCTGGGTTCGCGCATGAAGCACTATCCGGCCGAACTGTCGGGCGGCCAGCAGCAGCGCGTGGCGATCGCCCGCGCCCTGGCCGGCTCGCCCAAGCTGCTGCTGGCCGACGAACCGACCGGCAATCTGGATACCCAGATGGCGCGCGGCGTGATGGAGCTGCTGGAGGAGATCAATGCGCAGGGCACCACCATCCTGATGGTGACGCACGATCCGGAGCTGGCGGTGCGCTCGCAGCGCAACGTGCACATCATCGACGGCCAGGTGGCCGATCTGGTGCGCAAGGCACCCACCCTGGTCCAGCCACACACCCATACGGCATAAGGAGCCCCGCATGTTCCAGTACTACTTCATGCTCGGCCTGCGCAGCCTGCGCCGCAATCCGGCCCTGACCGCGCTGATGGTGCTGACGCTGGCCGTGGGCGTGGCCGCCAGCATCGCCACCCTGACCATCCTGCACGTGATGTCGGGCGACCCGATACCGCACAAGAGCGACCGTCTGCTGGTGCCGGTGATCGACAACGGGCCGCTGGCCGGCTACACGGCCGGGGAGGAACCCAACGACCGCCAGCTCAGCTACCGCGACGCCAGCAACCTGCTGGCCAACAAGGTGGCCGAACGCAGTACGGCGCTGTATGGCATCAGCGTGGCGGTGGAGCCGGCACGCAAGGAACTGCCCCTGTTCAATGCACGTGGCCTGGCTCCCACCAGTGATTTCTTCAATATGTTCGACGTGCCGTTCCGCTACGGTGCCGGCTGGAGTCCGGCCGAAGACAAGGCAGCGGCCGACGTGGTGGTGCTGAGCCGCCAGCTGGCCGAGAAGCTGTATGGCGATAGCGATCCGGTCGGCCAGCGCCTGCGCATCAACAGCCAGCAGTATCAGGTCGTGGGTGTGCTCGATAAGTGGAATGTGGTCCCACGTTTCCACCGCATCATCGGCACGCCCGATGGCGCCTTCAGCGACGAAGACGAGCTGTATGTGCCGTTCGCCACCAGCGTGCGCCATGAAATGCAGCGCAACGGCAATTCCAGCTGCAGCAGCGATATCGCCCCCGGCTATCAGGCCTACCTCGATTCGGAATGCACGTGGATACAGTTCTGGTTCGAGCTGCGCAGTGCTCGTGAACGGGGCGCGCTGCAGGACTATCTGAACAGCTATGCCACCGAACAGCGCAAGCTGGGACGCCTGCAGCGGCAGGCACCCAACAAGCTGTATGACGTGCGCGAATGGCTCGATTACATGAAAGTGGTCGGCAACGATAGCAAGCTGTCGGCCTGGCTGGCGTTCGGCTTCCTGATTCTGTGTCTGGTCAATACCGTTGGCCTGCTGCTGGCCAAGTTCTCCGTGCGCGCGGCCGAAGTGGGCATACGCCGTGCGCTGGGCGCCTCGCGGCGCGAAATCTTCCAGCAATTCCTGATCGAGACCACCGTGATCGGAATGGCCGGCGGCCTGCTCGGCCTGCTGCTGGCGTTCGGCGCGCTGGCACTGATCGCCATGCAGTCGAAAGCACTGACGGTGGTGGCGCATATGGACTGGCTGATGCTGCTACTGACCTTTGCCCTGTCCGTACTGTCGGCCGTGCTGGCCGGTCTGCTGCCGACCTGGCGCGCCTGCCAGACCACGCCCGCTCTGCAACTGAAGTCCCAGTAATGCACACAGCGCCGTGATACCTCCGCTTTAAGGAACCCTGCATCATGAACTTGCACCCCATACTGTCTGCCCTGCTACGCAACAAGACCGGTCCGCTGCTGGTGGCCATACAGGTTGCGCTCAGTCTGGCCATCCTCGCCAACGCCCTGCACATCGTGCAAGTGCGTCAGGCCGTAGCCAGCCGCCCCAGCGGCCTCGCCAGCGAAGCCGATGTCTTCTCGATCAAAGTGCGCCACCTCGAGCCGCGCAGCCATCAGGCCCAGCTCGACGAACAGCGTCGTGAGACGGCAGCACTGCGCGCCGTGGCCGGCGTGCAGTCGGTGGCCTACACCACCCAGATGCCGCTGTCGCGCTCGGGCAACTACACCAGCGTGTCGCTGGACCGCAAACAGGTCACCTCGAGTGCTGCGGTCACGACCTACTATTCGCCCGATTCGCTGATCTACACCTGGGGACTGCAACTGGTCGAAGGACGCGATTTCCAGCCCAGCGAAGTGCCCGAAGTCGACACCAACACCAGTAAGGACTTTCCCCACAGTGTGATCATCACCCGCTCGCTGGGACAGAAACTGTGGCCCAACGCCAGCAACTATCTGGGCAACACGATTTACTACGGGGTCGGCCCCAACACTTCGGAATTACGCGTAGTAGGCGTGGTGGCGCGCTTGCAGACACCAGGTGCCGCCAATACCGAAGGCGCTGAATTCTCGATGCTGCTTCCCGTCCGCCTGACCGGCGATGATGCATCCACCTACACGGTGCGCACGGAACCGGGCCAGCGCGAACGGGTCATGCAGGAAAGCGAAGCGGCGCTGCGCAAATCTTCCGTTCTGCCTGTCATCACCCGCCTGCAGGCCGTCAGCGAACTACGGCGCGACCGTTATCGCGCCGATCAGGCGCTGGCATGGATGCTGGTCACCGTCAGCGTGCTGCTGCTACTGATTACGGCCAGCGGCATCGTCGGCATGGCCAGCCTGTGGGTCACCCAGCGCCGCAAGCAGATCGGCGTGCGGCGTGCGCTCGGTGCACGCCGCAGCGATATCCTGCGCTACTTCATCACGGAGAATCTGCTGATTACCAGCGCCGGCGTGGTGGCCGGGGTGCTGCTGGCCCTGGCGCTGAACCAGTTGCTGGTCAGCCAGCTGGAAATGCCGCGCCTGCCCGCCGGCTATCTGCTGGCCGGTGCTGCGCTGCTGTGGGCGCTGGGCGTGGCTGCCGTGTACGGGCCGGCCTGGCGCGCTGCCAGCATTTCGCCGGCCACCGCCACCCGCAGTACCTGACACAGTAGCAGAACCCTGTGCTGCGGGCGTGCCCCGCACGCAGCACGACAATGATATGCTTGCAACATGCCTAACGTTTTAATCATAGACGACAACGCTGCCGTCGCCATCGCACTGGAAGTGCTGTTCTCGCTGCACGAGATCGAAGCGCTGCGCGCTGCCACGCCGGAAGAAGGGCTGGCCCTGCTGGCACGTCACCCGGTCGATCTGGTGATACAGGATATGAACTTCAGTGCCGACACCACCTCGGGCGAGGAAGGCACGGCGCTGTTCCGCGCCATCCGCGCACGCTATCCCGATCTGCCGGTGATCCTGCTGACGGCATGGACCCATCTCGATGCGGCGGTAGAACTGGTCAAAGCCGGTGCGGCCGACTATCTGGCCAAGCCCTGGGATGACCCCCGCCTGATTGCCACCGTCAACAACCTGATCGATCTGGGCCGCACCAGACGCGCCCTGCAGCAGCGCCTGCAAAGCGAGCAGCGCCAGCGCCACGCGCTGGAAAGCGAATACGATCTGCGCGGCATGGTGTGGCAGGACCCGGCGACGGAACGGGTGATCCATCTGGCCTGCCAGGTGGCGCGGGCCGATGTGCCGGTACTGATCAACGGCCCGAATGGCACGGGCAAGGAAGGCATCGCCGCCATCATTCAGGCCAATTCCAGCGTCCGCAACGGCCCCTTCGTGGTGCTCAACTGCGGCGCCCTGCCGTCCGAACTGATCGAAGCGGAACTGTTCGGCGCCGAGGCCGGCGCTTACACGGGTGCTTCGCGCGCCCGCGAAGGCAAGTTCGAAGCGGCCGATGGCGGCACTCTGTTCCTCGATGAAATCGGCAATCTGCCGCTGGCTGGCCAGATGAAGCTGCTGCGGGTGCTGGAGACGGGACGTTTCGAACGGCTAGGCTCCAACCGCGAACGGCAGGTGAAAGTACGGGTGATCAGCGCCACCAATGCCGACCTGCCCGCCATGATACGGGCCGGCAGCTTCCGCGAAGACCTGTTCTATCGCCTCAACGTGATCGAACTCAGGCTGCCGCCGCTGGCCGCCCGTCCGGCCGACATCCTGCCGCTGGCGCGCCACTTCCTCGGTACCCCGGCACGTCCGCTGCATCCGTCCGCGCAGGCGGCGCTGCTGGCGCACAGCTGGCCCGGCAATGTGCGCGAGCTGAAGAACGTAATGGCCCGTGCCGCCCTGCTGGCCAGCGGCGATGCCATCAAAGTGGCCGATCTGGGCTTGCCCGCGGCCGGTAACGAAGACGCCGTGCGCGAACCGGACCGCGATGCCATCGGTCTGGCCCTGAGCCGCGCCGGTGGCGTAGTGGCGCAGGCGGCGGCCGATCTGGGGCTGTCACGTCAGGCGCTGTACCGCCGCATGGAGCGGCTGGGTATCGCCCGTCCCTGATGCCGCGCCCTGCTCTGCGCCGTCCGCCCATGCGGCTCTCGCTGCTGACGCGCTGGACAGCCATGATCGCCACCCTGCTCACGCTGGGCATGCTGATCGCACTGGCCCTGCTGTACTATCTGCCGGACCAGCCCTTGCTGGTACTGGCCATCTGCCTGCTGTGCGTACTCCCGATAGGCATCATCACCATCCGCGCCCAGCTGGAAACCATGCTGTCGCTATTCCGCGCTCTGAGTGGCACTGTCACCAGCTACCGTGATGGCGACTTTTCCTTCAGCCTGCACTGGCCGCAGAACGATGAACTGAGCGATCTGGTTGCGGCCCACAATGCGCTGGGCGATGTGCTGCGCCAGCAGCGGCTCGATCTGGTGCAGCGCGAACTGCTGCTCGACACCATGGTGCAGAACACCCCCGTCGCCATGCTGCTGCATAACGATAGCGGCACCATCGTGTACGCCAATATCGCGGCGCGCCAGCTGCTGTATCAGGGCCACAAGCTGGAAGGCCACAAGCTCGACACCATACTCGCGCAAGCCACGCCGGCACTGCGCGAAGCACTCGATCGTGGTGGTGACGGACTATTCACCAGCAGTGGCGCCGATCCTGCGGCAGATGCCGAGAACGAAGAGGTATTCCATCTGGCGCGCCGGCGCTTCCACCTGAACGGGCGCCAGCACGAACTGCTGCTGCTGCGCCAGCTGACCATGGAATTGCGCCGGCAGGAAGTGCAGACCTGGAAGAAGGTCATCCGCGTTATCAGCCACGAACTGAATAACTCGCTGGCTCCGCTGACTTCACTGGCCCATTCGGGCGCCGAGCTGGTGCGGCGCGGCCAGACCGGGCGGCTGCCGCAAATCCTCGCCACCATCGAGGAACGTACGCGCCATCTGGAAAATTTCATTCTTGGCTATGCGCGCTTTGCCAAGCTGCCGGCACCGCGCGCGACGCCACACCACTGGGAAGAGTTTCTGGCCCAGCTAGGCGAGCTGGCGGAATTCCAGCTGCTAGGGACGCCGCCGGCCGAGCCGGCCAGCTTCGATACCGCCCAGTTGCAGCAAGCTTTGCTCAACCTGATCAAGAACGCTCATGAGTCTGGCTCGCCGGCCGACGCCGTCACGCTGGAAGTGCGGCCGCTGCCCGGTGCCGTGCGCATCGATGTGCACGACCGTGGCCCCGGCATGAGCGAAACGGTGCTGGCCAATGCACTGGTGCCATTCTATTCGACCAAACGCAGCGGTACCGGCCTGGGTCTGGCGCTGGCGCGCGAGATCGCCGAAGCCCACGGCGGACGCATCCTGCTCGCCAACCGCGCTGGCGGCGGCCTGAGCGTGACTTTATTTTTGCCAGTGTCTAGTACATACAACTAGCCCATTTGCGCTAGTTCGAAATAAATTATGACAATTTGCAAAGCGGAAATTATTTAAACGAAATATTTAATCGTCTCCCCACGCACTTAGTTAATCACTATTAGTTTTGTTATTTCCATAAAAAAATAGCGAATTGACATGAAATTCGCTCCGGCGTAAGGTCACTAAGCAGTCACGGATTTTAGTTCTTCAACTATCTCATTACGCGGGGATCACATGAAAATAACTTCCTTACTAGCAGCTGGCCTGTTAGCAGCCGCTTGCGGTCAAGTGTCAGCAACGGATGTATCGCAAAACGTTGGCATGATTGGCGGCCCAGTCTACTTCACAGGTAGTTTCGGCGCCAGTCACATTGACGGCGACGAATTTACCGACACTTTCACCTTTACTTTTTCCGCCAGTTCCGGGCTCAGCACCGGCTCGTTCAAGAGCCTTCAAATGGACGGCAAACAGCTCACGCTGAGCTCAGTCAAGCTAAATAGTTACGATCTGACCTACTCCAACGGCGTCTACTCGTCAGCCAGCTACATCGACCTGCCAGTGAACAGCCCGTTTACGCTGACGATCAAAGGCACTGATCCAGGCATCTTTAGCTACAGTGGCACCGTCTATGTCACTGCCGTTCCAGAGCCTGCCACCTATGGCATGATGCTGGGCGGTATGGCACTGCTTGGTGTAGTGGCACGACGCCGCAAAGGCTAATCCCGCCAAAAGACGCTACGGCGTCTTTTTTTCATCCCGCGCCATGCCGGCTGCTACACTGCCGGCATGAAACTCTCCGCCCAAACCCGCTTCGACGCTCCCGGCCATCCGCCAGCCACCATCACCGAATTTCAGGGCGTACGCAGCCTGCATCTGGGCACCTCATGGGTGCAAGGTGCCATGCGCATCGCCAAGCCCGACCAGATCGAACTGGAATACGTCCAGATGATGATGATGTGGCTGCTGTTCAATCCGCAGCCGCGCCAGGTGGTGCAACTGGGTCTGGGCAGCGCCGCCCTGACCAAATTCTGCTACCGCCGCCTGCCCGATACCCGTGTCACCGCCATCGAACTCAACCCTAACGTGATCGCCATGTGCGCAGCCCAGTTCGCGCTGCCGCCCAATGACGAGCGCCTGCAGGTCAGGGAAATGAATGCCATGGACTTCGTGCTCGATACCGCCAACCATGGCAAGGTGGATGTCCTGCAGGTCGACCTGTACGACGAAGAAGCGCGCGGCCCCGTGCTCGATAGCCCGGAGTTCTATCAGGCCTGCTACGACTGCCTGAGCGCAGATGGCATGATGACCACCAATGTGTTCGGCGACTTCTCCAACTACGACAAGAATCTGCAGGCCATGGAACAGGTGTTCGATGCCGTCGTCTGGCTGCCGGAAGTACATGACGCCAACATCATCGTGATTGCGTTCAAGCGCGCGCCGGTACTCGATTTCAGCGTGCTGTACGAACGGGCCGGCGCCATCAAGAAAGCCTATAACCTGCCCGCCAAATCGTGGGTGAACGGGCTCAAAGGCTGGATGCTAGATCAACACTAGGTCAACATTTAAGCAGGCACCTTGACGGTGCAGCACAGGCCGATCTGTGGTGGATTTGCACCATTTTTCCGCAGAAAATGGAGCATGCATCGAACATAATACGGCACGCACCAATTTAAATCACGAAAAATTGCCAGATGTGCAGAATCTGCAACAAATTGGGGCATCCACAATTGCGGCAGTGCAAAAACAACCGTTAGTATTTTTCTCCGCCCTGCGCCAGTTACGCGTCCGCAGGTCCCAACTAGAAAGAGATAACGATGAAAAGAGCACCGCAATTCCAACGCACGCTGCTGGCGGCCGCCGTTCTGGCCCTGTCGACCGGCTACGCCAGCGCCGAAGGCAATGATGCCCCGGCCGAACAAACCGTCGTGGTACTGGGCTCGCGCTCGGTGGCCAAGACGGCCCTCGATACGGCCGCCCCGGTGGGCCTGATCGGCCTGAAAGATATGCAGACGGCCGGCCCGCTGGAGCTGGGCAAGCTGCTGCAGACGCTGGACCCATCCTTCAACTTCTCCAGCACCTTCATCAGCGACGGTACCGATTCGATCCGTCCGGCTACTCTGCGTTCGCTGGGCCCTGATCAGGTGCTGGTACTGGTGAACGGCAAGCGCCGTCACCAGCAAGCCCTGCTCAATGTGCAGCAGACCATCGGTCGCGGTTCGGCCGGTACCGACATCAACGCCATTCCGCTGGGCGCCATCCACCACATCGAAGTGCTGCGCGACGGCGCGGCCGCCCAGTACGGCTCCGATGCGATCGCCGGCGTGATCAACATCGTGCTGAAGTCGCAGGTCAATGAAACCCAGGTCAGCGGCAGCGTCGGCACCACCTCGGAAGGCGATGGCGATCTGTACTCGGCCAGCGCGAATACCGGCTTTGCGCTAGGTCAAGATGGCGGCTTCCTCAACCTGACGGCAGAAGCGCGCAAACGCGGCGAAACCAACCGCGCCGGCGTCGATTCGCTGCGCGTCAGCCCGCCACGCGTGACCCAGCACATCGGCGACAGCAACACCAAGGACGGCTACCTGTGGTGGAACGGCTCGCTGCCGATCGACAAGGCCAGCGATTTCTACGCCTTCGGCGGCGTCTCCAAACGCAAGAGCGATTCCTTCGGTTTCTTCCGTTCGGCCGGCGACGACCGTACGGTGGCATCGGTATCGCCTAACGGCTACCTGCCAGCCATCCACACCACCATCAAGGATGCTTCGTTTGCCTTCGGCTACCGCCGCGATCTGGCCAACGACTGGAAGGCCGACATCAGCATCAACTACGGCGCCAGCGAACTGGCATTCCATGAGTCGGACAGTCTGAACGTCAGCTACTGGTACGAGAAAAAAGCCGATGGCAGCATCTACGGCGAATCGCCACGCGAAGCCGATACGGGCACGCTGAAATTCAACCAGACCACCTTCAACGCCGACATCAAAGGTCCGGTGCAACTGGGCGGCGCCAGCATCTTCCTGGCCACCGGCTTCGAATACCGCGCCGATAACTACCAGATCGTCGCCGGTGATCCGGTGTCCTACCAGTATGGCCGCACCAACAATCCGGCCATCGTGATCAAGACTCCTAGCGGCGCTACCGCAGCTTCCGGCATCCAGGGCTTCCCGGGCTACACGCCGGCGACGGCAGTCGATTCGGGCCGCCACAACATCGCCCTGTTCCTCGACGCTGAACACAAGCCTGTCAACGAACTGACGCTGGGCGGCGCTGTGCGCTACGAAAGATACTCGGACTTCGGCAGCACCGTTACCGGCAAGCTGAGTGCCCGCTTCGACCCGACCAAGCAGTTCGGTCTGCGCGGCAGCCTGTCCACCGGTTTCCGTGCACCGAGCGTGCAGCAGGAGTTCTACAGCTCCGTCTCGACCAACCTGAATAACGGCGTGCTGACGGAAACCCTGACCGCACGTCAGGGCAGCGCTGTCACCAAGGCTTTCGGCATCGCTCCGCTGAAAGAAGAAACCTCGACCAACGGCAGCATCGGCATGGTGCTGCGTCCGGCCAGCAATATGTCGCTGACGGCTGACCTGTACGAGATCAAGATCAAGGACCGCATCGTGTTCTCGAGCGAAATCGCACCGGAAGCCAACGGCGGCCCGATTGCCAACATCCTCAAACCGCTGGGCGTAGGCCAGGCACAGTTCTTCACCAACGCGGTCGATACCCGTACCCGTGGTCTGGACATCGTGGCCGAACACACGTCCAAGTTTGCCGCCTCCACGCTGGTGCTGTCGGGCCAGCTGGGCTTCAACAAAACGGAAGTCACCAAGCGCCATTCCACGTCGTCGGTGCTGACCGGTGCCCAGCTGTTCGACCAGTCGCAAGTGACCCTGATCGAACACGGCCAGCCACGCAAGCACCATGTGGTCGCGGCTGACTACACGGCCGGCCAGTGGAACCTGAACACGCGCGCCAACTACTACGGCGAAGTACAGGCTGAAAACTTCAGCCCGCTGCAGAAATGGGATGCGCGCTGGCTGGTCGACGCTTCGGTGCGTTATGCCTACACCAAGCGTACCTTCTTCAGCGTGGGCGTGAACAATCTGTTCAACCAGACTCCGTCCGACTGGACCAACGGTGGTGTATTCCCGAAACTGGGCTTCACCAAGTGCTGGGAAACCTGCCCGATCGGCGTGAACGGCCGCACTATGTACGTGCGTGCTGACACGGCCTTCTAAGCAGTCGCCGTCGCTACGTGAACAGCTGGCAGCGCTGCTGCCAGTTGCTTCACCAGTGCTTCCATCTGCTCGGCTGGCACCTGTGCATAGCCGAGCACCAGTCCCTGCAGGGCCAGACTTCCCTGCGTCGCCTTGGCGCTCAATGGTTCTGCCACCATGCCCTGCTCCAGCAGGCGCTGGCTGATCGCCACATCGCTCCAGCTCTGATCCCTGAAACACAGCACCAGATGCATGCCGGCCGACACGCCATGCAGCGTCACATGCTGGCCCAGACGGCGTTCCAGCGCCGCCACCAGTGCATCGCGCCGCTGACGGTACAGCCGCCGCATGCGCCGCACATGGCGCGCAAACTGCCCGCTTTGCAGGAACTCCGCCAGCGCCAGCTGCTCCCCCACCCGCCCTCGCGCCGACGATTGCGCACGCATCTGCGCAAAGGCCGGTGCCAGCGCCGCCGGTACCACCACGAAGCCGATGCGTAGCGCCGGAAACATGGTCTTGCTGAAGGTGCCCAGATACACCACGGGTGCATCATCGGCCAGCCCCTGCATGGCCGACAGCGGTGCCCCATCGTGACGGAATTCGCTGTCGTAATCGTCTTCGATAATCAGCGCACCGGCACGGCGCGCCGCTTCGATCAGCGCAATACGGCGGCTCAGACTCAGCACGCTGCCCAAAGGGTACTGATGCGACGGGGTGGTGTAGATCAGCCGCGGCGGACGTAGCAGCCAGTCATCCGGCTGCGGTGCTATGCCCTCTTCGTCCACTTCGATGCCACTCACATTCAGGCTGGCGCCACGGGCCGCAGCGAGCGCACCGGCATAACCGGGATGCTCTATCCAGATCGTATCGCCCACATCGGCCAGCGCACGCAGACACATATCGAGGCTACTCTGCGTACCATCGGTGATGAACACCTGCGCCGCATCGCATACCACCCCGCGCGCCGCGCGCAGATACTCGGCCACCGCCACCCGCAGCGGCCACTCGCCGGCCGCATCGCCATAGTTAAGCTGGTCCGGCGTCAGGCTGCGCCAGGCGCGTTCCAGCAAGCGCCGCCACAGCGCCAGCGGAAAATGATCGAGGGCCGGCACACCGGGCACAAAAGCTCCCGCCAGATGCACGGCCGTAGGCGGCGTACGCAGATTGCGCACCCGCTGCGCCAGCCCGGCCTGCGCGGCAGGCGGCACCACCTGCGCACTGGCTGCCTGCAGCGGCACCGTGGCCACCACCGTGCCGCGCCGGTCGCTGTGCACATAGCCCTCACTAGCCAGCTGCTCGTAGGCATACAGCACAGTATTGCGTGCCACCTGCAATTCCTCGGCCAGCGCGCGCGACGGAGCGAGCAGCGTTCCCGCGGTCAGCGTGCCCTGCCGGATCGCGCTGCGCAGGCATTCATGCAGCAGGCGCTGGCGCGACCAGCCGTGCTGCGCGTGCTGTCCGATGTAGGCGTTGAAAAGCAGGGAGTAGTCCATCGTGGCTCCAAAAAATAACACAGTTCTGGATCTTTTTAAGGAACCATCACTCCATTATATTGGCACTTCAATTCAACCGGATGGAGATTATGACCACACCAGAAACTGCCGCAGCACCGAGCGAACGCACGCGCATCCGCCGCATCCCCACCAACGCCGCCTATGACACAGCTACATTGCACGCCATCGTCGATGCAGCCTATCTGTGCCACGTCGCTTTTGCCGATGACAGGGGCGCACACTGCATTCCCACGGCATGCTGGCGCGAAGACAGCCACCTGTACATCCACGGCTCGAATGGCAGCCGTATGCTCAAGCGCCTGACGGACAGTGAATGCTGCGTGACGATTACCCATCTCGACGGGCTGGTGCTGGCGCGTTCCGCCTTCAACCACTCGATGAACTACCGCTCGGCCATGATCTACGGCCGCTTCGAAGTGGTCAGCGATGAAGCACAGCGCCACCATGCGCTGGAAAATTTCATGGAGCATCTGGCACCGGGGCGTCAGGCAGAAATCCGCGCCGGTTCGGACAAGGAATATGCAGCCACCACCATCCTGCGCATCAGCCTCGAAGAAGCAGCCTGCAAGATCCGCAGCGGCGGCCCGGACGACGACGAGGAAGACATGCAGCAGCCCGCATGGGCCGGTGTACTACCGCTGGCGCTGAAACCGCTGGCACCGGTAGTGGACGAGAGCTGCCTTATACCTTCTCCGGCCTACGTGCAGCAGTGGCAACAGGACTGAACTGCTCGCGCCACCACAGCGCCAGCATGCAAGCGATGAACAGCAGGCCAGCTGGTGCTAGCGGCAGCAGTGCAGTCGTAGCCGGCGCAGCTAGCTGCGCCGATGTCGCTGGCGACGCTGCGGCCATGGCCTGCCCCTGAGCCATTCCCTGCGGAGTGTGGCGCGCCGCATAGCGTGCCGTGGCATCGCGCCGCAATGCACGCTGCCACGCAGGCCAATCATTCGAGCCATACACATACAGGCGTTCCGCTTCCTGCGTACCGCCCAGCGTCATGGTCAACCAGCCTGTCTGCGCTGGCCAGACTGCGGCGCACGCCGCATCGGCCTTGTCACGGCGGCGCTGCAAGGGCTGCTGCAAACCCTCCACTTGCAGCATGGCGCCCGCTGGCGCGCCCTGCACACACAGTTCGCTGCGCAGGCCCGCCAGCGGTAAAGGGTCATCCAGCTGCCATGCCAGCTTGCCCTTGCTCGGCAAGGCTATCGTATCCAGCGCCACCTGCCACCACGCCGCCAGCGCCTGCGGCGCACTGATGGCGTAGCGGTGCCATTCCGTCAGCCCCAGCCAGATCACGCGGCCGCGCTGCAGTTCGCGCTGCCACAACCACGGCTGCTTCCTGTCATCCTGTGCCAGCACGCTCCAGCCGGCACTCTGCCCGGCCGGATTCCAGGGTGCAGGCGCCAGCGACAGCTGCGTGCCAGCCAGCGCAAACTGGCGCATGTCTTCCTGCTCCGTGGTGGCCGACTGGGCTTGCAGATGCAGGCCAAATTCGCGCTGCCACAATGCCGCGTCGGCCGCATTCCCGCCCAGCACCACCAGCGGCACGCCCTGTCTCACCTGCGCCAGCAAGGCACTACGTGCGGCGGGTGCCAGATGTTCGATATAGGCCGCGTCAGCAAACAGCAGGTTGGGCGCAGTCAAAGCTTCGCGTGCCGCTTCCTGACGGGCGATGGCTTTGCCCAGTGTGACATTCCAGTCCACCAGTGCTCCACCATCGACCAGCAACTGATTCAGGCTGCGCGCATCGAATGACGGTGCATCGAACAGCCCGCGCACCTGCAAGGGTGTCGCCACCCTGACCTGCAGCGGCAACGGTCCCTGCGCCTGCACTTTGCCAGCCGCATCCAGTATGCGTGCCTGCAGCACCATGGCTTCCGCCACCGGTGGCAGCCACTGCACACTCTGAGTCGTACTAGCCTTCGCGGCCGGACCGGAATCGGCCAGCACCTGACGGTTTTCCGCCAGCAGCTGCAGCCGCCAGCCGGCCTGCGCTTCGCCACGCCTTACCTTCAGCGTGAACTGCCGGCCCAACGCCAGCGTGCGCGGAAAATCCAGCCAGAGCAGCTCGGCCGCCTTGGGCGCCCATTGCAGCGGACGTGCTGGCACATCGCGCCACTCGGCATCGCGCAAGCCATCGCCACGCAACTCCACGGCGCTGGCAGATGCCAGACGCTGTAGTTGCGCAGCCGTGACGGCCGCTGGCGCATCGCTCTGGATCACGATAGGCGCTGCCGCACCGGCAGGCAGGCGCAATCCGGCCAATGTCAGCGCCAGCGCCAGTGCCGCCAGCAGCACCAGCGCTGCGTTGATCTGCTGATGTTTGCGCAGATACAGCGCAGCACTCACCACACCAGCCAGCACAACGGCCAGCGACACCAGCCACTGGCCCGGCGGGATAGACGAAAAGACGGCAGTCATCATGGCTCCACTCATTGCACGGGCTCCTTGCCATTCCACGCGCGACGGAAGGCGGTATCGCTCACGCTGCGCGACTGCAGCAGCACGGGCGCCTCGCTCAGCGTGCCGCGCAGCCACGCGCGCAGTTCACCACGGCATGGCATGCAGCCATCCTGTACATCCTGTACGGCGCGCTGCGCCGCCAGCTTCTGTTCCGGATCGGTGATGCGCTGGCTAATCGCTTCACGTGCGGCCTTGCTCCATAGCGCAGGCAAGGCGCCATCCTGCGCCAGCGCCTGTACCAGCTCGCGCACTTCGGCTGGCACGCTCACACTGGCCGCACCCTGCGCACGCTTGTAGCCAAGCACACCGACTATATCGCCGCTCATGCGCTTCTCTTCTTTCAGCGCCGGCGGCACGAATGCCGTGCGGTGCAGATAGACCCGCTCGGCCGCCTGCAATTCCTTGATCGCTTCCAGCGCCTTGTATTCCGGCACTAGCGCCGTCTTCGGCGTGATCGCGCGCAGCGACTTCTCCGCATCCCACATGGCAGCCAATGCCCGCTTCAGGATTGCTTTGGTCTTGGGATCGAATATGGTGGCATTGTCTTCCTGATCGTGGGCGTGGCCAAACTCCTTGAGCATGGAACTGTCCCGGCCAAAGCCGGCTGCCGGTGTACCACCTTCGTGGCCATGCTCGCTCTCGTGCTCGTCGCCGAACAGGCTGGATTCCTCACCGAGGAACTGGCCATAGCGCAGCCGCAGCTTGGCCTGATCGCTAGCGATCGCCTCGCTACGGCTGCGCACCGTGGCAGGTGGCATGGAAGTCTGGGCCTGCATATCAGCCAGCAGCTGCTCCGTATCGATGATGATCTGACGCTGGCTACGCAGCGTTTCCGGCTTGGCCAGACTAGGCAGCGCGGTCGCCTCCAGACTCTCCGCTTCAGGTGCGGGCAAGCGCAGCGTGTAAGTCGGCGACTGGGTAGTGTGCGGATGGTCGGGCGCATTGTCGCTGGCCCGCACAAAGAAATACAGCTCGTCGCCGGGCTCCATACCCAGTTCGCCCAGATTCCATTGCTTCTTCCAGCTGCGCTCTTTCGGGTTGGCCGACTGCGGCAGCGGCACTTCGCGGTCGCTGAAGCGGATATTCTCGCCGCTGCCACGCGCCAGCGTCATATGCAGGCTGGCGCGGCTGATCGCGTAATCATCTTTCGCGCTGACGGCGATCTGCACGCTGCGCGCATCGCGGGCCAGCACATGTATCAGTTCCGTGGGTTCCGCAATTGTCACCTCGGGCGCCTGATCGGGAATCACGCGTATGGTGTAACGCGTAGCGCCCGGCTGGCGCAAACGCCAGAACAGCGATTCATCGACACGCCGGCGAATACACTCGGCGCCCAGCTGCAGCACGCTGCCGTCACCCAGCTCCACCACAGGCAGCACGCTGCCTGCGTCCTTGAGGCACCAGTACACCTCGGAGTACTGCGGTATCTGCACATCACGCGCAACTGTTTCGAACGGTTTGCTGCCTGTGTAGGCAGGCGGCACCACGCGCAGATAGGCTTCGCCACCGCCGGCCACACGGGCGCTGCGCTGCGCTAGCGATGGCATGCTGGCAGAGGACTGGCGGCTCTGCACTACGCCGCCGATCATTAGCCACAGCACCAGTGCCAGTAGCGGCAGCACTGGCCAGCGCACGCGGCTACGGGCAATGGCGGCATAATCCGCTACACCCAGCACGGCATGCAGGCGCGCCAGCAAGCGCTGCTGCTGCAAACGGCCGATGGCGGAAATGGCATCCATCGCCAGCAGATCCGCACTGTCCTCCAGCGCCGGAACAGCTGCGTTCAGCCACGAGGTCCACTCCGCGTGGACGCGCTGGCGCCAGCGCTGCGCATCAAACACAACCCACAGCGCTGCCAGCAGCAAGCCTGCCAGTACAAACAGTCGCGCAGCAGGTAGCAGCCAGAGGGCGAGCAGCAGCGGCACCAGCAGCGCCCCCCATACTGGCAAACGGCGCAGGAAGATGGCGCGGTGCAGGCGCAGGCGCAGCAACTCAGTTTCGTCGCGCATGGCTCAGTACCCGTTCGATCATAAATAGCGCCAGCAGCAAATAAGCCAGCCAGCGCGCTGGTTCCGCTTCGGCGGCTCTGGCACTAGGCACGGCCGTAGCGTTCCACTGCTGCGAAGTCAGTCCGTACGGCACTGCCGCCGCAGGCTGTAGCTGCTGCCAGCTCTCGTATAGAGCGTGGGCCACTTCGGCATCGCGCGGCGGAAAAGCTTCCGAAGTCCAGCGCCGGCCTTGCACTGTATCGGTATATCGCAGATGCAGGCCATGCAAGCTCACGCTCTGCCCTTCAGCTTTTTCGCTGCTCGCGCGTGCGCTTCCCAGCCACCAGTGTGGCGCCGCCCACCGGGCTGGTGCCGCATCCGGCCGGTCCCAGATAATCAGACTCGTTGCAGGGCCCGGCGCATCGGCAAAGCGTATGGTCTGCCCGCCCTGGCCCCTGCCCTGATCCGCATCGACACTGGCAAACGCGGCAAACATGGCACGCCACAGCGCCATGCGTTCCGGTGTGGTTGCCAGCACCACTTCCTGCACTGGCAGCACAGGCTGCACCGGCTGTCGATCGCTATTATTTGCGCTAGCCATGGTGCGTACCGTCACAGCATGGGCAAACTGCGGCGGCCGTGCGGGCATGGCCAGTTGCTGATGGCGGCTGACTATCAGCAGACGTGCCGTGGCACGCCACTCCCGCTCATGCTCGGCCAGCCAGCGCAAAGGCTGGGCAGGCAGCGCCAGTTGCTGTGCGTGGCCCATGCCGGCGGCAGCAATCTGCTGCTGTGCCCATACAGGGTCCGCACCATTATCCAGCAGTACGGTATCACCACGCCACGGCACGATGGTGGCAGCCAGCCATGCCAGCAGCGCTATCAATATCAGGCAGCGTACCAGTAGCAGCAAACGGTCACGCCACTGCCAGATGCGCAATTGCCGGGGCTCGGCAGCGGGTAGGAAGCGCGCGGTCGCCAGCGGTTCTGCCGTCAGGCGCTGGCGCTTCTGGCGGTGCCACCACCACGGTAGCAACAGCAGCGGCAAAGCCAGCCACCAGTAGGGATAGGAACTGAAGATCATCGGCTAGCGGCCCTTCTTGCGCCTGCCGCACGCAGCCAGCCGCGCAGCACTTCCACCACCGGCTGTTCGATACACGCGACGCTATGCACGATGTCACTCTGACGGCAGGCCTGTGCCACCGCATCGAAATGGGCGCGGCTCTGTTCGCGGTAGCTGGCACGGTCGGCACCGCTCAGGCGATGCAGGCCGCCACTACGTTCGGGATCACGGTAGGCAGCACCAGCGCGGAAACTGGCATCCACTTCCGCCTGCGTGCGCAGCGTCAGCAGCCGTACATCGTGGTGCATGCGGCGCAGCCGCTGCAACGCCTCGCTGAGCGGCGAAGGCCAGTCCAGAAAATCGCTGGCAACGAACATCACCGCAGGGCTGCGGGCAAAATGCAGATGGGCTTTCAGCACCTCGCCGGCGGGCAGCCTACCCAGCGGCTGCGCCTTGTTCAGCTGTGCCAGCACGCGCTGCAGCTGGCGCGGACCGCGCGCCGCCGGCGTGAAGTCCACCTTGTCGCCGCTGCACACCACCAGACCGAAAGCATCGCCCTGACGCTGGGCTATCGCCGCCACGCAGGCCAGCACGGTACGGGCAAACCACAGCTTGTCGATGCCGTTGATCTCGCGGCTGGGTTCCGCCATGGACGCAGTCGCATCCAGCCATAGCCAGACTGCGACGTGGCTGTCACGCTCCGCTTCGCGGATGAAGTAGCGGTCGGCACGGGCCAGCAGCTTCCAGTCCACGCGGCGCCATTCATCACCGGGCGCATAGGCACGGTATTCGGAGAACTCCACGCCAGCGCCGCGCTCGCGGCCTGCATGGATGCCATGGCCGAGTCCTGCCAGCACGTGCCGGATCACCAGATCCAGATCACGGGTCTGCGCCATCGTGGCGGTGGTGGGCATCATCGTCAGCGTGTGGCCTTAATCGGGGCGGATATGTTCGCGCAGGGCTTGCAGAATCTCGGCGATGGCGATGCCGTCCGCTTCCGCTTCGAAGTTGCGCAGCACGCGGTGGGCCAGCACCGGCAGCAGCATCTCGGCGATGTCTTCACGCGTAACGGCCAGCCGCTGGTGCATCAGCGCGCGTGCCTTGGCAGCCAGTACCAGCGCCTGTCCGGCACGGGGGCCAGCACCCCAGCCCACATGCTTCTGCACGGCCGGCACGGTACTCAGTGCAGGACGGGTAGCGCGGATCAGCCGGGTAGCATAGGCCAGCAGATGGTCACCGATCTCGATATCGCGCACCAGCTGCTGCAAGCGCAGCAGGGTCGCTACATCCATCACCGGCTCAGCATCGCGCAGGCCGGTATGAGTGGTGGCCGACACCATGGCGATTTCTTCCGCCTCGGTCGGATAGCCCACATCGATGCGCAGCAGGAAGCGATCCAGCTGTGCTTCCGGCAGCGGATAAGTACCGGCCTGCTCGATGGGGTTCTGGGTCGCCAGCACGAAGAAGGGTTTGGGCAGACGGTGGGTGCGGCCTGCAAACGTGACGCTGCGCTCCTGCATGGCTTCCAGCAGTGCCGACTGGGTCTTGGGCGGAGCGCGATTGATCTCGTCGGCCAGCAGCACCTGGGTGAACACCGGGCCCTGCTGGAAGCGGAACTCGCGCTTGCCCGTTGCATGGTCTTCTTCCAGTATCTCGGTGCCGACGATATCGGACGGCATCAGATCAGGCGTGAACTGCACGCGATGGAAGTCCATATCGGTCGCCTGCGACAGCGATTTCACCAGCAGCGTTTTGCCCAGCCCCGGCACGCCTTCCACCAGAGCGTGGCCGCCAGCCAGCAGACAGATGATGAGCGCATCGATCACGTTTTCCTGACCGATGATCACGCGCGCCATGCTGGCCTTGAGCCCCGTGACCTTGGCACACAGCGCTCCGATTTCATTTTCGCTCCAGGCGACGGCACCTTCGGCCTGCATCAATGTAGACAAAATCAAGCTCCCAACGCGTATTGAATGATGTTGACGGCAAAGCGGGTGTTATCGATCGCCAGCCAGCGTTTGTTGCGGAAGTCGTAATCCCACTCGCAACCGTAGTCCTTGTTACTGTACAAAAGCCGCACGCGGCCACCGAATTCCACTGCCTTCAGATAGTCGTGCACCAGATCGTCACCCCAGCCGTTCAGCTCCACGCTGGTATTCGGCGGCCCGTCGAAGTGGAAAAAGCTCGAATACACGGGATGGTTGTTGGGTATCTTGTGCAGGGCTTTCGCCCCGAAGATACGGGCGATCTCGGCCTCGAACGATTTGGCGAACAGGCCATCGATATCGTGGTTGCAGTCATCCACGAACAGGAAGCCGCCACCACGGATATAGCGCTCCAGATTGCGCCGTTCGGCCGGCGTGAACTGCACCAGCTTGTGGCCGGCGAAATAGCAGAACGGCGCTTCCAGCATCTTCGGGTCGGACAGCGCAACGATGCGCTCAACGGGATCCACCCGCAGGGTCGTGTATTCGACCAGCGAGTTGAGCACATTGCTCGGCATGCGGATGTCCACATCCCAGTCGCCCGACTCGTAAGTCAGGCGGGTGAAATAGAAATCGTAACTGGCCACACTACTTCCCGTGCTGCCTCAGACGGCGTCCGACAGCGAGGTGAAATTAAAGTCGCGCACCTTCATCGGCGGAATCAGCATCTGGAAGCGCACTTCGTCACCGCCTATCACCACCGGCTTGCCCAGCTCCTCGATATTGTTCAGCATCGATACGGGGCTCTCGTTGAAGCGGAAGTTCTTGATCGGGTGCTTGATCTTGCCATTCTCGATGTAGAAGGTGCCGTCGCGGGTCAGGCCTGTCAGCAGCAGCGATTGCGGATCGACCATGCGGATATACCAGGTGCGCGTCACCAGTACGCCCTTCTTGGTATTGGCGATCAGCTCTTCCGTGGACTTGCCGCCACCGGCCATGATCATATTGCCATGACGGCCAAACGCCTGCTGCCCCTGTTTGGCAGCCCAGAAGCGGGTGTAGTCGAGCGAGGCAATCTGGCCGCCCTTGATGACGTCCGTACGGTGGCGCGCCAGCATGGTTGCATTGTCCCATGGCAGCACCGGCACTTCCGTGTTCCACGGATCGGCCCAGACATTCACCTGTTCATCGAACAGCTTTTCACCGAGACGGTTGCCGCCGCCCTTCTTCGACAGGAAGCTGCGTCCTTCATCGGCCTGACGTGCATCGAAGGCGCCGAACATGCGACCTATGATTTCCGAGGTGGCAGCCGGTTCCAGTATCACCGTGTAGCGGCCCGGCTCCAGCGCCTTGGCTTCCACCGAGCGCAAGGCTTTTTCTATTGCGATTTCCGATGCTTCACGCGCATCAAACCGGCGCGCATCGGTGGCCGAACGGGTAGCCCAGCCCGAACCGCGTCCATCTTCGGTGCGGGTGGTGACGGTGAAATCCAGATCGCTGTAGCTCTGATGGCCAAACACGCCATTCGAATTGGCGATAGTGGCAAAGCCCGTGGTATCGACAAAAAATCCTGCCGCCACCAGGCCCTGCTTGCGGCAGGCGTTGATGCTGGTCGCAGCCACTTCGGCGCGGTATTCGGGATCAATGGCTGCGGTAGCGTCGCTGAAGGTGGCGCTAGCCTTGTAATCCTGCTGACTGATGGCAGGCAGGAACTCGGGATTTTCCGGTGCCAGCCGCGCTACATCCTCGGCACGGCGCACCGCCTTTTCCAGCGACTTGTCATCGAACTCGTTGATCGACGCCGTGCCCTGACGCTTGCCAAAAGCGACGCTGACGGTGAGCTGGGTATTTTCCACCAGCCCGGCCGTCGATACGCTGTTGCGCGCATAGCGGACATTGCCCTGACGGCTGCCATTCATCTGCACACGGCATTCGTCAGCGTGTGAAAAACCGATCACCTTGTCGCAGATACGCTTGGTTTCTTCCTGAGTGAGGATCTTCATGGCTTATCCTATTTTGCGGGCAGTGTTAATGACGTTGATACCATTGAAACGTGTGGTAGGTGAACCATGCGATACGGCGCTGACCTGACTAGGCTGGCCCTTGCCGTCGAAGAAGGAGCCGCCCATACGCCAGTCGCGTTCGTCGCACAGGGCAGAGCAGGCATTCCAGAATTCCTGCGTGTTCGACTGATAGGCCACGTCTTCGATAGGGTTGGTGATCTTGCCGTTCTTGATTTCGAAATACAGCTGGCCGCCAAACTGGAAGTTGTAGCGCTGCTGGTCTATCGAATACGAACCGCGGCCAAGGATGTAGATACCCTTCTTGACGTCCTTGACCATTTCGTCCGGCGTCAGCTTCTGCTTGCCCGCTTCCAGCGACACGTTAGGCATGCGCTGGAACTGCACGCTGCTCCAGCTATCGGCGTACGAACAGCCATGCGATTCCTTCTCGCCGATGATGGCGGCCTGGTCGCGCGTGGCCTGATAGTTGACCAGGATGCCATTGCGGATAAGGTCCCAGCGCTTGGACGCCACACCTTCGTCGTCGTAACCCACGCAACCCAGCGAGCCGGGGGTGGTTTTGTCAGCGACGAAGTTGACGATGTCGGAGCCGTACTTGAAATTCTTGGCACGCCATTTATCGAGCGTAGCGAAGCTGGTGCCAGCGTAGTTAGCTTCGTAGCCCAGCACGCGATCGAGCTCGGTGGCGTGGCCGACCGACTCATGGATGGTCAGGAACAGGTGTTCCGGCGACAGCACCAGATCGTATTTGCCCGGCTCGACGGATTTGGCGCTCAGTTTTTCGCGCGCCTGACGGCCCGCCGCACGGGCATCCTCGATCAGATCGTAAGCGCCCTTGTACAGCGTGGTAACACCACCGGCAGCGGCAACCTTGTTGGCCGGCTTGGCATCGAAGAATTCATAGCCCATGCTGGCCGGCGAAGACAGGCCGTCACGGGTACGGAAACGGTTGGTGGTCTTATCGACGGCCGTTGCCGTCAATGGCGACCACAGACGATGGATGTCCTGATCGATGTAGGAGCCATCGGTGGAAGCAAAATACTTCTGCTGATTTACCTGGAACAGATTGGCCGCCATGAAGCTGGCTCCCGCTTCCAGACCGGCCTTGTTGGCCGCGATCAGCATCTCGGCTTTTTCCTTGATGGGCACCGTACGCCAGTCCTTCTTGAATGGCGTGGCCCAGGCCACTTCGCCTACGCCTTTGACAGGTGCCAGCACCACAGGCTCGCTCTGCAGCCTGGCATTGGCGCGGGCAATCGCCACCGCCTGACGTGCTGCGGCCACCACCGAGTCGGGCGTCATCACATTGGTCGAGCAGAAGCCGTAGGCTCCGTTGGCGATGACGCGCACGCCGACACCGGATGATTCCGTGTTGACGATGTTTTCCACGTTCAGATCGCGCGTGGTCAGGAACTGGTTCAGGTAGCGGCCTATGCGTACGTCGCAATAACTGGCACCGGCCTGCGTGGCGGCGTTCATGGCCGCATCGGCCAGCGCTTTCTTGTACTGCACCGCCATGGGGTTGAGCAGCTCTTCCGCGGCGATGGCATGGCCAAACACCGGAATCAGCAGGCTACCGCCAGCGGCAGCGCCTATCTTGAGAAATGAACGTCGTTCCACAATAACTCCCTGAAATGAAAACAGGGCCGGAATAGCTTCCGGCCCCGGTAACTACCTGACCTTAAACGGCATCCGACAGCGAGGTGAAGTTGAAGTCACGTACCTTCATGGCCGGAATCAACAGCTGGAACTGCGACTCGTCACCCGACAGGATTTCCGGCCGGCCCAGCTCTTCGATGTTGTTCAGCATCGTGACCGGGCTTTCGTTGAAGCGGAAGTTCTTGATCGGGTGCTTGATCTTGCCGTTCTCGATGTAGAACGTACCATCGCGGGTCAGACCGGTCAGCAGCACCGATTGCGGATCGACCATACGGATATACCAGGTACGGGTGACCAGTACACCCTTCTTGGTATTGGCGATCAGCTCTTCGGTCGATTTGCTGGTACCGGCCATGATGATGTTGCCGGGCGTGCCCACCGCGCGCTTGCCCTGCTTCTTGGCCCAGTAGGTCGAGTAGCCCAGATTGGCCACTTTACCGCCCTTGATGATGTCCTGACGTTCGCGCGCCAGCAGGCTGCCGCCATCCCACGGCAGCACGGCCACGTCCTTATCCCACGGATCGGACCAGACATTCACCTGCTCGTCGAACAGCTTCTCGCCCAGACGGTTGCCGCCGCCTTTCTTGGACAGGAAGCTGCGGCCTTCGTCGGCCTGGCGCGCATCGAATCCGGAGAACATAAAGCCCAGCAGGTCCGAGGTCGCAGCCGGCTCCAGAATCACCGTGTAGCGGCCCGGCTCCAGTGCCTTGGCATCTACCGAGCGCAGAGCTTTTTCGATCGCCACATTCGATGCTTCGCGCGCATCGAACTTGTTGACGTCGCCCACGCTGCGCTTGGCCCAGCCCGAACCACGGCCATCTTCGGTACGCACGGTCACGGTGAAATCCAGCCCGGTATCGCGCTGGAAGCCGAACACGCCTTTCGAGTTGGCCACGGCATTGAAGGTGGCGTTATCGCTGAAGAAACCGGCTGCTACCAGCTTGTTCTTCTTGCTGTTCTCGATGCTGTAGGCTGCCACCTGCGCACGGAACTCCGGATCGATGTCGGCGGTCTTCTGGAAGTAGGTATCGCTGGCACGGAATACCTGCTTGTCCGGGGTCGGCATGAATTCCGGATTCTCCGGAGCCAGCCTGGCCAGATCTTCCGCGCGGCGCACGGCTTTTTCCAGCGACTTGTCATCGAACTCGTTAATCGTCGCCGTGCCCTGCTTTTTGCCGAAGGCGACCGATACCACCAGCTGGGTATCTTCGATCAGACCGGCCGTGGATACGGCATTGCGCGCATAACGGATATTGCCCTTGCGGCTACCGTTGATGTTCACTTCGCACTGGTCAGCCGTGGAGTAGGACAGCACCTTGTCGCAAATCTGTTTTGCTTCGTCTTGACTCAAATTCTTCATCTCGTGATCTCCAGGGCTTAGCCGATTTTGCGTGCGGTGTTAATGACGTTGATGCCGTTGAAGCGCGTGGTACTTGCGCCATGCGACACCACCGAAACCTGCGACGGCTGTCCCTTACCATCGAAGAAGGAACCGCCCATGCGCCAGTCGCGCTCGTCGCAGATGCCCACGCAGGCATTCCAGAACTCCTGGGTATTCGATTGATAGGCCACGTCTTCCAGCATCTGACCGATCTTGCCGTCCTTGATTTCGTAGAACAGCTGGCCGCCAAACTGGAAGTTGTAGCGCTGCTGGTCGATCGAGAAAGAGCCGTCGCCGACGATGTAAATGCCCTTCTTGACGTCCTTGATCATTTCGTCCGGCGTCAGCTTCTTCTTGCCGGCTGCCAGCGAGACGTTAGGCATACGCTGGAACTGCACGCTGCTCCAGTTATCGGCGTACGAGCAGCCGTGCGACTCTTTCTCGCCGATGATGTGGGCCTGATCGCGCGTGGCCTGATAGTTGACCAGAATGCCGTCCTTGATGATGTCCCAGCGCTTGCATTTGACGCCTTCATCGTCGTAGCCCACATTGCCGAGCGAGCCCGGGGTGGTCTTGTCGGCCACGATGTTGACGTGCTCCGAACCATATTTGAACGTCTTGGTCTGCCATTTATCGAGTGTGGCGAAGCTGGTACCGGCGTAGTTGGCTTCGTAGCCGAGCACGCGATCGAGTTCGGTCGGGTGGCCGACGGATTCGTGGATGGTCAGCCACAGGTGTTCCGGCGACAGCACCAGATCGTATTTGCCCGGCTCGACGGATTTGGCCGTCAGCTTGGCCTTGGCCTGCTTGCCGGCCGCACGCGCATCTTCGATCAGATCGTAGGACTTGGTGTACAGCGTGGTCACGCCGCCGGCCGCCTTGATCTTGTGTTCGGGACGCGCGTCGAGGTATTCATAGCCCATGCCGACCGGTGCCGACAGGCCCTGGCGCGAGCGGAACTTGTTGGTCTTCTGGTCGACGGCGGTAGCGAAGACGGGCATCCACAGGCGATGCATATCCTGATCGATGTAGGAACCATCGGTGGAAGCGAAGTACTTCTGCTGGTTCACCTGGAACAGCAGCGACTGCATGAAGTTGGCGCCACCTTCCATGCCGGCCTTGTTGGCCGCGATCAGCAGCTCGGCCTTTTCCTTGATAGGTACGGTACGCCAGTCCTTGACGATAGGCGTGGCCCATGTCACTTCGCCCACGCCTTTGACAGGCGCCAGTATCAGCGGCTCGGTCTGCAGTTTGGCATTGGCCTTGGCGATCGCCACGGCCTGACGGGCGGCAGCGGCCACGCCGTCGGCACTCATGTCGTTGGTCGCAGCAAAGCCGTAGGCGCCACCGGCGATCACGCGGATGCCGACACCGGCCGATTCCGTGTTGACCACGTTTTCCACGTTCAGGTCACGGGTGGTGATGAACTGGTTCAGATAGCGCCCTACCCGCACGTCGCAGTAGGAGGCGCCGGCCTGGGTTGCCGCCGTCATCGCGGTATCGGCCAGCATCTTCTTGAATTGCAGGGCGACTGGCTTGAGCAGATCTTCTGCCGCAATCGCGCGGCCGAAGGCGGGCAACAGCATGGTGCCCAGCGCCAGACTACTTATATTGAGGAATGCACGTCGTTCCATCGTATCTCCAGAGTGTCACAACTAGGTTGGGAAGACTGGCCTGCTGGCCACGGCTAGAGTTTTGCTCCGCCGTTTTCTACGTTCTACTGCACCTGACATATCCACCGCTAAAATGGCCGGTAATGCAATCTTAGCGCCAGATTAAGCTACGGTACAGGCAAAATATATGCCATCGATTGCAGCACGCAATCTGTCGCTGCCAGCGCCTGAAACCGGCCATTTCGGCCGCAGCGGTGTCCGCAAACTGTCCGCCCAGTGTCCGCACTGTGTCCGCCGGAATACCCCGATCACCCTCGTGGTATTTGCTTGACCTTACGACAAGCTTGGCCGATCATCGCGCTGGACGCGCTGCGGCGTGTTACCCGATACTGCAACCCGAGGAGATTTCGTATGAAACGTTCCATCCTGTCGGCACTGGCAGGCACGCTGCTAGTCTGCGCTGCCGCTGGCGCCACCGCTGCAGAAGATGCGGCACTCAAGGCAGCCATTGCCGCCCCATCGCGCACGCCGGAAAACGTCGCACGCGACGTCTACCGCCATCCCTACGAAACGCTGAACTTCTTCGGCATCCAGCCCGGCATGACGGTGGTGGAACTGGCCCCCGGCGGCGGCTGGTACACGGAGATACTGGCACCGTATCTGCGCGAACGGGGCAAGCTGATCGCGGCCGGCCCTGATCTGGCGGCGCCCGGCGAAGCCGAGCGCAAATCGGCCGAGCGTTTTCTGGCCCGCCTGAACACCAGACCCGAGGTGTACAACAAGGTCGCACTGGGCGTGTTCGTCCCGTCGCGCGGCGCCTATGCGTTTGCACCGGCCGGCAGCGTGGACATGGTGCTGACCTTCCGTAACATCCACAACTGGATGCCGACCGGCCCGGATAATCTGAAAGCGCTGTTCGGCAGCGTCTACACCAGCCTGAAAAAAGGCGGTGTGTTCGGCGTCGTCGAGCACCGACTGCCCGACAGCAAAATGCAGGACGCCAGCGCCAGCAGCGGCTATATGCACGAGAAGTATGTGATCAGTCTGGCCGAAGCGGCCGGCTTCAGGCTGGCCGCCAAGTCGGAAGTCAACGCCAATCCGAAAGATATGGCCGACCACAAAGGCGGTGTGTGGGCGCTGCCACCGACCTATACCAACAAGGATGAGGACCGCGCCAAGTATCAGGCCATAGGCGAGAGCGACCGCATGACCCTGAAGTTCGTCAAACCTTAAAGCAGCAAACGGGCGGCGCTGGCGGCTTATGCCGCCGGCCCGCCTGTCAGCAATCCCTCTTCAGCCGGCTGCTTCCTGCGGCCTTACCCCGCTGTTCATCATGGCGGCAAGTTCGCTGCCAGAGACCACGTTCTGCACATTCAGCAGCAGCACGAACCGTCCCTGCACTTTGCCTATACCCTGCAGCATTTCAGCGCGTACCTGCGCACCGAAAGTGGGCGGCGCTTCGATATCGGCTGCGCTGATATCGAGCACGGCATTCACCGCATCGACCAGGATGCCGATGACAAACGGCCCCGCTTCGCTGCCCACCTCCACCACGATGATGCAGGTGCGTTTGCTGATGGCGCCCGGCGGGCGTTCGAGCCGGCGCGCCAGATCCAGCACCGGCACGGCGGTGCCGCGCAGATTGATCACGCCGCTAATACAGGGCGGCATCTGCGGCACCGGCGTCACGCCCAGATACTCGAGTATCTCGCGCACCGCCAGTATGCCGATGGCGAACATGTCCTGCCCCAGCATGAAGCTCAGGTACTGGGCCGAGCCGGCCGCCACTACGGGCTGCGCCGGCGCTAGCGTCAGGCTGCTCATGGCGGCCCCGCTCAGAACTTGACGAAGTGCGACTCGTCAGGCTCGCTCATTTCCGCCATACGCCGGCTGCTGCCCATGCCGCCGTTACGGGCCGACGGTTTGCCGGGCCGGTGCACCACGGCTGGCCGTACGCTGCGCGTGCCACCGGCCAGCTTGAAGAAGGACATGGTCTGCTGCAGCTGCTCGGCCTGCGAGCTCATTTCCTCGGCCGTTGCGGCCAGCTCCTCTGAGCTGGAGGCGTTCTGCTGGGTGGTCTGGCTCAGTTGCGTCACGGCCGAATTAATCTGGCCCACACCGGCCGATTGCTCTTCCGAAGCGGCCGTGATTTCCTGCACCAGATTCGAAGTGCGGCGGATATTCGGCACCATTTCATCGAGCAGACGGCCCGCCTTCTCGGCCAGTTCCACGCTGCTCGATGCCACCTGTTCGATTTCCTGCGCCGCCACCTGGCTGCGTTCTGCCAGCTTGCGTACTTCCGCCGCCACCACGGCAAAGCCCTTGCCATGTTCACCCGCACGGGCAGCCTCGATGGCGGCATTCAGTGCCAGCAGATTGGTCTGGTAGGCGATATCGTCGATGATGCTGATTTTCTTGGCGATCTGCTGCATCGCCGCCACGGTGGATTTCACGGCCTCGCCGCCTTCGGCCGCTTCCACTGCCGCCTTGCTGGCGATACCATCGGTAACGCGGGCATTCTCGGTGTTCTGCGAAATCGATGCCGTCATCTGCTCGACCGAGGCACTGGTTTCTTCCGTGCCGGCCGCCTGTTCGCTGGCCGCCTGCGACAGCGACTGGGCGGTGGCGCTGACTTCCTCGGAAGCGCTGGCCAGCGCTTCGGCGCCGTTGTTGACTTCATTCACCACGTGCGACAGCTTCTCTATCATGCCCTTCATCGCCGCCAGCAGGCTGGTGGTGTCACCGTTTTTCAGCTCCACATCGGCACTCAGGTCACCATCGGCCACCTGACGCACGATGTCGGCCGCATACGATGGGTCGCCACCGAGCTGCTTCATGATGCCGTTCAGGATCAGCAGGCCTACGACCACCAGCAAGGCCAGCGAAACGCCGCTGGCGATGTACATCAGGTTACGGGCCCGCTCCGATGCCTGTTCGGCATTTTTCACCGCATCTTCGCCATACCCGACGTTGAGCGCCACCAGCTTGTCCAGACTTTCCGTGGCGGCATGGAAGAACGGGCGGTTCTCGGCCAGCGTCTTGTGCAGCTGTTCGAACAACTCCTTGCGTTTGGCCGGTTCGCTACGCACGATCTGTGCTGCCAGCTCATTGACGATGGTATCGCGAGCTTTCCAGGCTTCCCACTGCTTGACGAACACGGTCCAGATCTTGGCTTCTTCCGGCTCCTGCGGCAAAGGATCATAGACCTTCCATGCCTTGTCAATTTCAGCATAGATCTCCTGCTTGCGCTTGATCTCATGCGTGAGACTGGCGACTTCTTCCGGATACAGCGCAGTGGAGTCCATGGCACGGCTGGAGGAACGAATGGCGGTCTTGCCCTCATTGATCACCTGCAGTGCTCTCACTGACGGCATGCGGTTCTTGCCTATTTCATCGAGCATCAGGGCATCCTGCTTCAGGCCATTAAATGCAAGTAGCACCACCACCACCAGTGCCAGCACGGCGATCGTCAGCAGCGCGATCAATTTCGTCCGAACCGTTAAAGTCGAAAACATAGTGATTCCCCTCTGAGTTGAAACCGATTGATTTTTTTCTACCTCTGTTCCGCCAGCGCTTTCAAACGGCGCCGGTCATGCTTGATCCATCCCACCAGATCCTGCGCCGGCATCGGTCTGGCCAGCAGATAACCCTGCGCCATATCGCATCCCAGCTTGCCCAACAACTGCCAGTCTTCCAATAACTCCACTCCTTCGGCCACGGTGGCCACGTTCAGGCTGCGCGCCAGATCCAGCGCACCCTTCAGCACACCCAGCCGGTTGGGCCACTGCGCTGCGCCATTGACGAAGGCGCGGTCGATTTTCAGTTCCGTGAACGGGCAGCGGGCAAACTGCTGCATGGACGAATAGCCGATGCCGAAATCGTCCATCGCCAGCCCGTAGCCCATCAGGCGCAAGCGCCCCATATTCGTCAGCGCCTGCGACAGCTGGCGCATCACCGCCGTCTCCGTCACCTCCCACACCAGCGACGAGGTGGGTACGCCGGACGCCTCCACCAGCTCCGTCATGCGGTCGATAAAGCTGCGCTCGGCCAGATTGTCGGCCGACAGATTGATCGCCACCGTCAGCGGCGGCAAGCCTGCATGCTTCCATTCCGTCAGCCGTTCCAGCACCTGCTCCACGATCAGCAGCGTAAAGTCGGCCATCAGCGGCGTGCCTTCCAGCGCCTCGATGAAGTGCAGCGGCGCCAGCACGCCACGCTCGGGATGCTGCCAGCGCGCCAGTGCTTCCAGGCCGCGCAGATGGCCATTGGCGATGGCGATCTTGGGCTGGAAATAGGGCACGAACTGCTTCTGCGCGATGGCCTGCTTCAGCACATCGATGCAGGGCCGGTCCGGCTGGGCACAGGCCGGACGGGGCTCGGCCTTATTGCCGGCGCGGGCCAGCAGCATGCCCAGCGCATCGAGCTGCACGGGTTTCAGCAGAGTGCCCAGCAGGTCGATATGGCCTTCCTCGAAGCTCATACTTTCGATAATTTCCAGTAGCCGGGGATCGCGTGCACTGACCACAATCAGATGGCGGGCCAGACAGCGCTCGCGCAGCTGGCAGGTCAGTTCGATGCCGTCCATGCCCGGCATTTCCAGATCGGTCAGCACCAGAAAGGTGCCGAACTCGCCAAAGCGCTCCAGCATCTGCAAGGCTTCGTTACCATCACCCGCCTCCAGAATCTCGCCGAATTCGAGCTGGCGCAACAGCCCGGCCAGATAGCCGCGCTGCACCGTGCTGTCTTCCACCACCAGCACACGCTGGCCTACCCACGCCCGTGCCGGCGGCGGGTCTTCCAGTGCAGTGGTGCTGGTGGTCTGGTTCATCAAGAATCCCATCAATACGATAGTTGCTGCAAAATTTCACGATAGATCAGGTTGAGCGGCATCGACTTCTCCACCGCCCCGCGCTTGACGGCTTCCTTGGGCATGCCGTACACCACACAGCTCGCCTCATCCTGCGCCACCGTGTGCGCACCGGCCTTGAGCATTTCCAGCAGACCGGCCGCGCCGTCATCGCCCATGCCCGTCATGATCACCCCCAGTGCATTGGCCCCGGCCGCGCGTGCCGCCGATCGGAACAGCACATCCACCGAAGGCCGGTGGCGGTTCACCAGCGGCCCGTCCACCACTTCGACAAAATACTGCGCCCCCGTGCGGCGCAACAGCATATGCTTGCCACCCGGCGCGATCAGCACCTGCCCCTGCAGCACCCGGTCGTTATTCGCCGCCTCCTTGACCCGCACCTGACACACGCTATCGAGCCGCGCCGCAAACGCTGCCGTGAATTTCTCCGGCATGTGCTGCACCACCACGATGCCGGGCGCCACCCGCGGCAAAGCCGTCAGCACTTCTTCCAGCGCCTGCGTGCCGCCCGTCGATGTGCCGATGGCGACGACCCGCTCGGTGGTGGTGGTCATGGGGCGGCTATCGAGCGGCGGCAGCACCGCATCGGCATTCAGCTTGGCCGTGACGGGCGGCGGTGCCGGACGGTTAATCAGCTTGCCCACGCGCGCACCGGCCGCTGCCCGCACGGCCGAAATCAGTTCATCGGCGCTGTCATGCAAAAACTGCTTGAGGTCCAGCCGAGGCTTGGTGATGATGGCCACCGCACCGGCGCTGAGCGCTTCCACCGACGTCTGCGCGCCTTTTTCCGTCAGGGTGGAACAGATCACCACCGGCGTCGGCCGCTCGGCCATGATCTTGCGCAGGAAGGTAATGCCGTCCATCTTGGGCATTTCCACATCGAGTACGATCACATCGGGCCACTGCACTTTCATGCGGTCGATGGCCAGCAGCGGATTGGCCACCGCATAGCTGACATGGATGCCGGGCGCGTCGTTCAGCAGGCCGCTCAGCACCTGCCGCATCACCGCCGAATCATCCACGATCATCACATTGATTCCGTTCATAGCCGTCCTTTTCTGGTCTGCTTGCCCCCCACCAGCGCCAGCTCCGGCGCCACCTGCCGGCTCAGCACCTCGCCCGTACGGATGGTGAATATCAGCTGCCGGTGGCCTAGGCCGAACAGGCTTTCCGACACCAGCGGTATGCCGTGCTCGCGCAGGCAGTCGCGCGCAAAATCGCCGTTCTGGGCGCCGATATCGGGCGCCTTGCTATTCCCCGGGAACATGGCGCCGCCACCGAAGATCTTGCCCTGGCACTGGATCAGCGGCACGCCATGCTGGGCCAGCCCGTCGCACATCAGTTCCATCGCGTCTGCGCCATAGATGCCGGGCTGGCTGTGGGCACGGCGACGGCCATGGCCGGGCAGCTGGAAGTGCGACATGGCACCGATGCGCAGCAGCGGGTGCCACAGCGTGACGGACACGCAGGAGCCCAGCAAAGTGCGCACCCGATACTGTTCGTCGCCGACGAACACATCGCCGGGCATCAGAAAAATATCGATCACTTTGGTAGCGGACATGGTATTCATGGCTTGCGATAGATGGACGGGGCCACCGCCTGCAGCGTGTCGTTGATATCGTTCAGGGTTTCCGAATGGCCGATCAGCAGGTAGCCGCCCGGGCGCAGGTGCATAAGCAGACGTGCCACCAGTTGCCGCTTGGTCTCCAGATTAAAATAGATCATCACATTGCGCAGGAAGATCACATCGAAGCTACCGAGTTTGGGCAGGTGCTGGTTCAGGTTCAGATGCATGAACTGCACGCGCTGGCGCAAGGCTTTTGCCACCAGCATGGTGCCGGCTTCCTTGCCCTGCCCTTTCAGGCAGAAACGCCGCAGCAGATCGACAGGGATGCCGCTGGCCCGCTCCATCGCATAGTGGCCGAGCCGGGCCCGCTCCAGTACCCGTGTGCTGATGTCGGTACCCAGCACTTCCCATGCGCCATCGCCCAGCACATCGGCCAGTACCATGGCGATGCTGTACGGTTCCTCGCCGGTGGAGCTGGCGGCACTCCAGACCCGCATGCCGCGCCGTGCCACGCGCGCCTGTTCGGCCAGTTCGCGCAGCAGGGCAAAGTGCTTGGGTTCGCGGAAAAAATAGGTCTCGTTGGTGGTCAGCAGATCGACGGCAATCTGCAGCTCGCGGCTATGATCGCGGTTCTCCAGCATGCGCAGATAATCGCCATAGCTTTTCAGCTGGTGGTGCGCCAGCCGCTTGGCCAGCCGGCCGCTGACCAGTGCCTGTTTGCCATTGGCCATGGAGATCCCCGCCGCATCGTAGATGAAGCGCTGGAACTGCGTGAACTCCTTATCGGTCAGGGCCACCACCGCCATGTGTGCCGCTCCTCAGGACAGATGCGTGGCCACGCTGCCACGCGTAAGCTCGATGATTTCTTCGCTCGACAGCACGTGCGGGATGTCGAGCAGGATCACGAACCTGCCGTTGTACTTGCCAATGCCGGCGATGAAGTCAGGCCGGATGCGGGTGCCGAAGCTGGGTGCCGCTTCGATGTCGCCGGCGGCGATTTCCACCACGGCGTTGACGGCATCGACCAGCATGCCCAGCACCTGTTTGTCTTCGTCCTCGCCGCCTGCCACTTCGACGATGACGATGCAGCTGCGCTTGCCGATCACACTGGGTGCGCGGCCAAAACGGGCCGACAGGTCCAGCACGGGCACCACGGCGCCGCGCAGATTGATCACGCCGCGCACGCAGGGCGGCATCATGGGCACCGTAGCCAGGCTGCCGTACTCGATAATCTCCTTGATGTGCAGGATGCCGATGGCGTACTGCTCGTCGCCCAGCATAAAGGTCAGGAACTGGCTAGGCAGGGCCGCGCCGGACTGCAGCGCCACGATGGCACTGCTGCCGTAGGTGACCGCCTGCGGGGCGGGATCGGGCATAGCTGGAATCACATCGGTATTCATGGTTTCCTTTCCGGCTTCAGGCGGCCAGTATCGCCGTGCCCTTGCCGCTGACGGACTGCATCAGCGCTGCCACATCGAGGATCAGCGCCACTTCGCCGCTCCCCAGTATGGTCGAGCCGCTAATGCAGCGCACTTCGCTGAACAGCGGGCTGAGTGGCTTGATCACGGTCTGGAATTCGCCCAGCAGGGTATCGACCACCAGACCGGCGCGCTGGTTGCCCAGCTTGAGCACTACGATGCTTTCGCGCCGCGTCGCTGCACCGCCTAGCCGGAACAGCTCGCGCAGCCGCACGAAGGGCAGCACCTGCCCGCGCAGATTGCAGTAATCCTGCCCCGGCTCGGTAGCGTATTCGATGCACTCTTCTATCATGTCGAGCGGGATCACGAACACCGAGCTGCCCACCTGTACCAGGAAGCCGTCGATGATGGCCAGCGTGAGCGGCAGGCGCACGGTCACGGTGGTGCCCTTGCCTTCTTCGCTGCTGATGTCGACACTGCCACGCAGGGCCTGGATATTGCGCTTGACCACATCCATGCCCACGCCGCGGCCAGACAGGTTGGTGATCTTTTCCGCCGTCGAGAAACCCGCTTCGAAAATCAGGTTGTAGATTTCGCTGTCGGACAGCTTGCGCTCGGGATCGATCAGGCCCCGCTCTATGGCCTTGGCCAGTATCCTGTCCTTGCGCAGGCCACCGCCATCGTCGCTGACCTGGATCACGATGCTGCCCGATTCATGGAAGGCATTCAGCTTGATCATGCCCTTGGCCGGCTTGCCATTGGCCAGCCGCTGGCCGGCCGCTTCGATGCCGTGGTCCATGGCATTGCGCACCAGATGCAGCAGCGGGTCACCGATTTTTTCCACCACCGTCTTATCGAGTTCGGTGTCTTCGCCATCGACGATCAGGCCGATATCCTTGCCCAGTTCGCGCGCCACATCATGCACCACACGCTGGAAGCGGTTGAAGGTGGCGCCTATTTTCACCATGCGCAGTTCCAGCGCAGCGTCGCGTACTTCTTCCACCAGCCCCGATAAGGCCGACGTGCATTCCTGCAGTTCGCTGTTGTGCAGATGCTGGCCCACCATGCTGGTGCGGGCACCGGCAATAATCAGCTCGCCCACCAGATCGATCAGCCTATCGAGCTTGTCGGAATCGACGCGGATCGAACGGCTTTCCTGTGCCTTCTGCTCGCTCACCTGGCGCTGCTTGGCCAGCGCCGCTTCCACCACCACGGGCGGCACGTTGCCGCCATCGACCAGTATGCTGCCCAGTTGCTGGGGCGCCTCTGCTTCGCTGCGTTCCGATTGCTGCTGCAGGGCGCCGGCCAGTTCCTGCGCCGTCACGCTGCCACAGCGCACCAGTATTTCGCCTAGCCGCGCGCCCTGCTCGGGCAGGGCGCGGATCAGATCGACGTAGTGCGATACCTTGCTATGCGGCGGGATGATGCGGATCTCGGCATCGTCCTGCACGAACTCGAACACGCCGGCGATGGCTTCACGATCGGCATTGCTGTCGAAGGCGATTTCAAAACCGAGGTAGCACTGTTCGGCATCCATGTCATCGGCCGGCGGCATGGCATCGGGCACGGTGGCTATGCCGACGATACGTCCCAGCTTGGTCAGATAGCGCAGAAAGGCTATCGGGTCCATACCGTTCTGTAGCACTTCGCGCCCGAAGCGCAGCGAGATATGCCAGTAGTCGCTGTGGCCGGGCTCCTGATCGATGCGCTCCACGCCCGGCTCGGCCGGCAGCACCAGCGCCGCTTCGCCCGCGCCTTCCGCCGTCTCGCCATCCATGTGGCGGCGCAGCTGGGCCAGCAGCATTTCGCCCTGCGGCGCCATATCGGGATCGGCATCGAGCCGGCCCGCTGCCAGCGCATCGGTCAGCTCGGACAAGTAGTCACAGCAGGACAGCAGCAGCACGATCATCTCGTCATTGAGCGCCACCGTGCCATCGCGCACGCCATCGAGCAGGCTTTCCACCACATGGGTGAAGGCGACGATGTGATCGAGGCTGAACAGGCCGGCCGAACCCTTGATGGTATGGGCGGCACGGAAAATCGCATTGATCGCTTCGCTCTGATCGCCGGCCAGATCGACGTTGAGCAGCGCGTTCTCCATTTCCTCCAGCAGCTCGCGGCTCTCGGTGATAAACGTCTGTAGTGCTTCATCCAGATTCATGGCATGCCCTCGGTACGGATGGAACGTGGGATCAGTCGTAATGCTTCAAGCGTGTATCAGTAAGGCGTCACCAAAGAAGGCGCCCAGATCGAGCAGCTGCAGCACTTCCACCACGGGCTGGCTATGCTGCACCAGCCGCAGTTCGCGCTGCTCGGCCTGCGCGGTCTGCTTGGCCAGCATCAGCACCTGCAGGCCGGCCGTATCGAGTTCCGTCACGCCGGCCAGATTGAGCTCCAGCACGGGGCTGGCGCGCAGCGCCGCCAGCACCTGCTGCTTGACTTCGGCCGCGTGGTAGATGGTCAGCTCTCCCTCTAGGGCCAGATGGCCTACGTCATCCTGCGCGCTGGGTGTCGCGGACATGGCAGCCACCCCGCCTCAGGGCAGAACCAGTTTGGCCACGGCACCCAGCAGCACTTCCGGCTTGAAGGGCTTCACCACCCAGGCCTTGGCACCCGCTGCTTTACCCTCTTCCTTCTTGCTCTCCTGCGATTCCGTGGTCAGCATGATCACCGGCGTGAAGCGGTAGCTGGGCAGCGCCTTGAACTCGCGCACAAACGTAATTCCGTCCATATTCGGCATATTCACATCGCACACCACCAGATGGATTTTCTGGCCCGTGCACTTGGACAGCGCATCGGCGCCATCGCGTCCTTCGATCACGTCATAGCCTGCGCCTTTGAGGGCGATGCCTACCACCTGCCGCAGCGAGGCGGAATCGTCCACCACCATAATTGTCTTTGCCATAGTCTTTCTACTCCGGTTACGAATCAGAAGAAGGTGATTTCATCGGCGGCAGCAGCGGCCGGGGCGGCGCGGCTGGAGCCGCCATGCACGGCGTGTTCTTCCGCCATGGCATAGGTTTTCTGTAGTTCGCGCAGCAGCGGCTGGGCATCCATGGGCTCCAGTATCTGCGCCGAGTGGTAACGGTCGCTATGCTCGCGCAGCAGGGCCGGCAGGCGGGCGATATTTTCCTGTACGTGGGCCAGCACCTGGCTGACGCGGTCCTGGAACTGCAGCTGCACCAGCGCCTCGCCCACTTCGCCCTGTATGCCCACGCTTTCCTGCTTGAGCTGTTCGGACGAAGCCACCAGCGCATCGGTCATGCTGCGAAAATCGTGCAGCACGCTCTCTATCATGGCTTCGGCCGATTGCATGGAACTGTTTTCCTGTGCTGCCGTGCGGTCGGCCGCTTCACTGGCGGCGAGTATGGCGCTGCTGATCAGGCCCACGCGATTGGCGATGTTCTTGCCCGTCTCGGCCGAGCGGCTGGACAGGTGGCGCACTTCCTGCGCCACCACGGCGAAACCGCGCCCGGCCGGACCGGCGCGCGCCGCTTCGATGGCGGCATTCAGCGCCAGCAGATTGGTCTGGGCCGCGATGCTGGCCACGCCTTCGGCCATGTCGCGCAGTTCGCGCGTGAAGCGTTCCAGATCTTTGATCTGCGACAGCATGGCCTGTTTCGATTCGAAGGCTGATTTCATCGAGCCCACCACGGAACCCAGCTGGGTTTCGCTGCGGCTGAAAATCTCCGTCATGCCCTGGCCGTCGCGCGCACTGTCGTGGCTGGAAACGTGTACCGCCGTATCGAGCCGGTCGACGATGTTGGAGAAGCGCGTGGCCAGATCGGACACGGCTTCCTCCATCTGGCTGCGGGAATTTTCGATGTGCCGGCACCAGACCGGCAGCACGGCATCACCGAACTGCTCGCGCGATTGCAAATACTGCTCGAGACTGGCAGAGGCACCACCGGCACCCGCCTGCTGGCGCAGCACGCTCCACACGGCTAGCGCCATCAGTATGGCGCCCCACAATACGGTGTACCAGCCCCAGCGGGACCAGCCCGCCACGATGGTCCCGACGGCGCCGGCGCCGGCCAGTCCCAGCGGGACCACAACTCTGCTATCGAAACCCGTATTCGTGCTCATTACTCGCGTCCCCGAGGTTGGCTACAGCTTCTTGTTACAGCGTGTTTTTTTGCGATACCTGTTGCACGAATGTATCCCAGAAACTATTTCCGCGCCACAAAGTCACTGGCAAAACAATGGCGACTGGCAGTTAAACAACAGCGTGCAAACCATGACTGAAATGCAATATTATGTAGTCGGAGTACAGCGCTCGCCGCGGGGAAAATAGCTTGTTGCAAGTTTGCAACCATTTTTGACAAGCCAGCCCGATTTAACTTCATTTAGGGGTGTTTTACCTATGAAAATACGGTGTTTTGCTGGCGTTCAACTAGTTTAAATCTGAAGTATCTCTCTAATTTTAATTCCGAAATACAATGGAAATTGCGCTACAGACCGTAAAAAAGGTTTACACTTTCGGCTCCCATGATAGGCCGCTTTGCGCGCCGGAATAAAACGACATCAAAATGAGCCAGGCATTCATCGACCACCGCGCGAAATACCGTGACATCACGTCCCAGCGTTATAAAGTTACACCCGCTATGTATGATGAGGTTACGGCTTTGCTGGCGCCGCTGGCCTCGCCCGTCAGTTTCCGCAAAGGCGAATTCCTGCAGCGCATAGGCACCATCGCCCAGAATCTGTACTGGCTGCACAGCGGCGTGGCGCGTACCGGCTTCATTACGGAAGCAGGCGCCGAAGTCACCCTGCACTTCGTCACCGATGGCGAACCGGCTGCTTCGCATGACGATCTGCTGCGCGCGCGCGATGGTCTGCCGGCCCAGCATTTCGTAGTGGCCGAAACGGCAGTGCATGGTTTCAAGCTGGACTGGGCTGCCTACACGGCCATGCGCGAAACCAATAGCATGCTGCGCGACTACTACCTGAAAGTCTCCGAGTGCAGCATCATGGAACAGGCCCGCCGTATGTGCATCAACGCTTCGCCGGCACAGGGCCGGCTGGCGGCCTTCCGGCGCGAGTATCCGGGGCTGGAACAGCGCATTTCGCAGAAAGTCGTGGCGTCCTTCCTCGGCATTACGCCGCAATACATGTCACAGCTGCTGCGCAGCGACAGCATCGACAAATAAGCCGCCCGGCACACCACCCGCAGGCAGAAAACGCACGGGGCAGGCGACGATTTCACAAGAAATCGTGGCCTGCCCCGTGGCTATTCGTGGCTATTGAGCGACAGATATGCTGCGCTTAGGCTTTCATGCCCTTGATCTTGTTCTTGTCATCGACGAACACGACCTTCGGTTTGTAATCCTTGGCCTGCTCTTCCGTCATCGGCGCATAGGTGCAGATGATCAGCAGGTCGCCCAGCTGGGCACGACGTGCGGCCGCACCATTGAGCGAAATTTCGCCCGTGCCGCGCAGGCCCGGAATCGCATAGGTGGAGAAACGTTCACCATTGTTGACGTTGTAGAGTTCGATCTTCTCGTTCACCCAGATATCGGCCGCTTCCAGCAGATCCTGATCGATACCGCAGGAACCTTCGTAGTGCAGATCGGCCTGGGTCACCGTCACGCGGTGCAGCTTGGAGCGCAGCATAACTCGTTGCATAGACATCTTCTTCATCCTTCATTTAATAAACTGACAAGCTTTACATCGTCTACGGCTGCGCCGGACAACGTGAGGCCGACATCCTACCATTAGCCGCGCTTCGCCGCCCGCTTTGGCTCAGCTTTGTTGCTGGCCCGGGACCTATGCATGTTCCTATTGCTAGCCTATAACAGGCTAATTGCGTCTAATTTGGCCTCTACTGGCCTGCTCGCCGTGGCTGCAGGCGCGCCCGCAGGCGCCCTGACGGGCAGTTTTACACCCGAAACGGGCAGTTTGTGGCATATTGCTAACTAGCAAAAAAATATTCAGAAAAGCCACAATGCGACTCACCCGACTATTCACCCTGATCAGCGCCATCCTGGCGCTGCTCGTGTGTGGCGTACAGGGCCGTTCGCTGTGGGCTGAATGGCGCCAGTATCAGGCTGCCGAGCAGGGCTTGCAGGCGCTGCAGCTGGTGAGCGCCTCCATGCGGGTGGCGGAGAAGCTCTCGGTCGAACGTGGCCCCAGCAATGCCGTCATGGGCGATGGTCATCCTGCGGCCCCCGCCAAGCAGGAGCGCCTGCGTACTGCCCGCAACGATACCAATGCCGTCCTGCGCCAGCTGCAGCAGCAACTCAGCCACGGCAACACCGTGCCAGCCCACCAGCTGGCCGGGCTGGAACTGGCCTTGCGCGAAGCGCGCCGCAATGTCGACCAGCTGGCGGCCCAGCCTCCTTCCAGCCGCACGCCGGCCCAGCTTGATGCAGCGGTCGAACGCATGTATGCGCTGGTGCCGCTGGCCCTCGACGCCGTCACCGAGGCCACGCGCGCTTCCGAACAAGCCTATCCGCGCATTACACGGGTACTGGTGAAAGCGCGGCTGGCAGTGGAACTGCGCGAATACGCTGGCCGGCTGGGGTCCACCCTGACCGCGCCGCTGGCTACTGCCCAGGCCCTCGGCAGCGCACAGCAGCAACGCCTGCAATTCCTGCGCGGCCGGCTGGAACAGCTACGCCAGCTGATCAAGATGGCGAATAACGACGCCGATCAGGCAGTGCACATCCAGGCGGCCGTGGCGCGCATGGATAGCGACTATTTCGAAGCAGGCCAGCGCATCATCAGCGAAGTGGAACAGGCCAGCAGCAATGGCCCACGCGACAGCATGGCGCGCCACTACAGCATGGACACGGCGCAGTTTGCCCAGCGCTATGTGCCCACCATGACGCCGATACTGGCAGTGCGCGATGCCCTGCTGCAGGAAGCCGAGCATCAGGCGCAGGCCGAGTTTGCACGGGCGCGCCACGAACTAAGCTGGGCCATGCTGAACGGTGCCGCCATTCTGCTGGTACTGGTGACCCTGCTGGTAATCGTGCGGGTGCGCGTGGTCGCGCCTCTGCTGCGCGCTACCCGTGCCGTGGTCCGCCTCGGCAACGGCGACTACACCCCGCCCTCGCGCATCAGCCGGCGCCGCGATGAAATTGGTGACATGCTGCGTGCGCTGGCCACCCTGCGCGAAAACAGCATGGAACGCCAGCGGCTGGAACAGGAGCGGGCGCGCCTGATCGAGGAACTCAAAATCCGCGCCGACACCGATTACCTGACCGGCATCCTGAACCGGCGCGCCTTTGCAACGGCCGGCAATCTGCGCCTGCGCGGTGCGCGCGAAAAAGATGAATCGCTGGCCGTGATCCTGTTCGACATCGACCATTTCAAATCCGTCAACGATTGCTACGGCCACGATGCCGGTGATCAGGTGCTGATCCGCATCGCCGAAGTGGTGCGCTCCACCCTGCGCGATGGCGAGATCCTGGCACGCTACGGCGGCGAGGAATTTGTCGTCATGCCTAGCTTCTGCGGACTCGAAGCAGCCCGTGCACTGGCCGAACGGCTGCGCGTGGCGATCGAGCAGGAGCCGCTCACGCTCAGCGACGGCTATATCCTGCGCGTGACTGCCAGCTTCGGCGTGGCCGTGGCCCATGGCCCCCACGCCGCGCTGGATGACCTGTTCCACTCGGCCGATCTGGCCCTGTACCGCGCCAAGAGCCAGGGCCGCAACCGCGTCGAAGCCCAGCTCTGATTTACCTGGCCTTGGGCGCTGCCACGGGCGTAAAACTCAGATCGCGGAAATCGAAGCTGAAATCCGTCTCCGTCGAGACGGGCGCCATCTTCATGCGTTCGATGCTGGCATCCGGATTGAGCGCAAAGCTGACGTAGGCATCGGCATTGAAGTTGCGCTCTTTCCAGCGCACGATGAAGGTGTCGTGCTGGAAGTGTTCCAGTTCGCCCTCCAGATCGGGCGTGCGGCTAAAGCGCATGACCTGCTTGCGGCCTTCGCGCCGGATACTGACCTTGCCATACCACGCATCCTCGTACTCGCCCTCGTAGGCTGCCAGCGGCAGCGATGGGGTGGACTTGGCCGCGCGTGCAGCGCTCTCCTTGCCCTGACGTTCCAGCTCCTCCTTGTGGGCCGCCGCTTCCTGTTCCGCATACAGGGTAATCCAGTCGCTGGCCGGTACGTTCAGATACTGGTCCAGTATGCGCCAGTACAGCGCCGCCATGGCCGGGCTGTTTTCCGCATTGGTCAGTATGGCGATGCCGAGTTTTTCTTCCGGCACCATCAGCACGGTCGAATAAAAGCCCTGCAGCGCGCCGCCATGCATGGCGATCTTGCGGCCCCGGTAATCGCGCAGGCTGAAGCCCAGTCCATAGCCGGCAAAGTTAGGCTTGGTGGCGGCCAGCGGCGGCTTGGGCGTGCGGATGCGCATAGGCGTCTGCTCGGTCCACAGTTCGCCGATCTGTTTGCTGCTGATGATCTGGCTGCCGTCTTCCAGCTTGCCCTCGTTGAGCAGCATATTCATCCAGCGGGCGATATCACTGGCACTGGTATTGATGCCGACTGCGCCGATGGCATTCTCCACCTGCATGGGTTTGACCACGCTGATCTTGTCGTTGATCTTGCTATGTGGCGCAGAGTAGTTGCTGCCCGCGCGCATGGCATCCACGCTGGTGGTGGTTTCCTGCATGGCCAGCGGGGTGAGGATGCGCTCGCGCACGACCGCGCCCCACGGCTTGCCCGCCTTTTGCGCGATGATTTTTCCGGCCACAATGTAAAGCAGATTGTCGTAGGCGTAGTTGTTGCGGAAGCTGGTGGCCGGCTTCACGTAACGCAGGCGGGCGATGATTTCATCCGTGCTGAAACTGGTGGTGGGCCACCACAGCAGATCGCCCGCACCCAGTCCCAGACCGCTGCGGTGAGTCAGCAGATCGCGCACCGTCATCACGCCCGTCACATAGGAATCGTACATCTGGAAATCCGGCAGATGCCTGGTCACCGGATCATCCCATGCCAGCTTGCCATCATCGACCAGCTGCGCCAGCGCGGCGGCCGTAAAGGCTTTCGAGTTGGAGGCGATTTCAAACAGCGTGTGGCCGTCCACGGGCGTGGCTACTCCCAGCTTGCGCACGCCATAGCCATTGGCTGCCACCACCTTGCCATCCTTGACGATGGCCACCGCCATGCCCGGCACATCGAAAGTCTTCAGCACGCGCTGCACATCCGCCTCGAGGTCGAAGGCCGGCACCGGTGCCGGCGCAGCCTGCTGCAAAGGAGGAGGTGCGACCGCCACCGGCGAGGTAGCCAGCGCGTTCGTGCTCAGTGCCAGCAGCACCAGCGTGGCGCCCAGAGTAGGAGTAAATTTCAGCATCATGGTTTCTTGAATTGTTTATCGACCGAGCTTTGCGTCACAGGATGATAGTGCTGGCGCGCCTGCGCGTACAGGGTTTTGGCCCATGCGCGTTCGGCCGGATTGTTCAGCAGCGCCGTGTACAGCGGCACCACGAACTTCTGCCGTCCTACGCTGAGCAGGAAGGCCTGCAGCGGTGCGCGCACGTTGTAGCCGGCCTTGATCGACGACAGGTAGAAACGGTAGGCGATTTCATTGTTGCCGCTCTTCGCCAGCCCGAAGCGCTGGTCCAGTTCCTGCAGCTGGCTGGCCGTGGCCTTGCCATCGATATCGTTCAGGAAGTGCATCCATTCGAGCGCAATCCAGCCCTGTGCCGGCAGGTCGGCGGTGGCCAGTGTGCCCTGCAGCCATGCGCTGCGCTGGGTATCGAGCGCGGCCAGCCGTGGCGAGGCCTCATGCCGTGCACTGGCCGGTATGCCGGCGCCATACAGCCACTCGTCCAGCTCCGCTGCGCTCATCACTTCAGGATGGGACGCCAGCAGATGGGTCTTGAGGTAGCTGACAAAGTCCTCCGTGCGCACCGACTGGAAGGCATGCTGGTCAAACCAGCCGCGCAGGAAGGCATCGAACACGCTGCGTCCGGCGCGCTGTTCCAGCGTGCGCAGCAGCCATGCACCTTTGGGATAGACCAGTTCCGTATCCGTGTAGGTGGCCGCAGCCGTATCGGCATCGCGCGTCACCAGCGCCTGTTTGGCGGGCGGGATCGCGGCCAGCGAGGCCATGGCTTCTTCCTGCTCCACCTGCAGATTCATCTGCGCCACTTCTTCGCCGTACAACTTTTCCACTACGCGCGTGGTGACGTAATTGGTAAAGCCTTCGTTCAGCCAGAAGTGCTTCCACGTCGCGTTGGTCACCAGATTGCCGGACCACGAGTGGGCCAGTTCATGGGCGATCAGGTCGACCAGACTACGGTCGCCTGCGATCATGGTGGGGGTGACAAAAGTCAGGCGCGGGTTCTCCATGCCGCCTATGGGGAAGGATGGCGGCAGCACCAGCATGTCGTAACGCTCCCAGCGATACGGGCCATACAGCTCTTCGGCTGCGCTGATCATCTTTTCCGTATCGGCCAGTTCATAGGCCGCCGCGTCGATACGGGCCGGTTCTGCATACACAGCCGAACGGGGGCCCAGATTGCGCACTTCGATTTCGCCGATGGCGATCGCCAGCAGGTAGGAAGGGATAGGCTGCGCCATACTGAACTTCCAGCCGCCCACGCCATGCGACTGCTGGTCGTTGGCCGCGCTCATCACCACGCGCAGGCCTTCCGGCGCAGCGATGCGGGCGCTGTAGGTAAAGCGCACGGCCGGCGTATCCTGCAGCGGCACCCACGAACGGGCATTGATCGATTCGGACTGGCTGAACATGAAGGGGCGCTTGCCGGACATGGTCTGCTGCGGCGACATCCATTGCAGTGCCGTGGCCGAAGGCGCCGTGCGGTAATAGATGCGCACTTTCTGCGGCTGGAACGGCACGGCGATGCGCAGCGCGCGGCCTTTTTCCGCATCGGGCTTATCCAGCATATAGGAGGCGGCCTGCCAGCGGCCGGACGGATGCAGCAGCTGCACGCGGGCGATATTCAGTTCGCTGGTATCGAGCACCAGCGAACTGGCCGATTTATCGAGCCAGTTCAGGGTCAGCTCGGCGTAACCGGACAGGGTGTGGCGGGCAAAATCGGCTTTCAGGTCCAGATGCAGATCGCTGGTGCGCACCTGATCGTAGCGCGCATAACTGAGCGGATCGGCATGGGCCAGACGGAACATGGAAGCGGCGGCCAGCAGCAGCGCCGCAAGGGTTTTGTGGGTTTTCTTGAGTTGCATGGGGTTCATCCTAAGTGACCGGAGCGCGCAGCAGAATAGCACAGCCCCATGTTAAGATGCGCCCCACTCTACAAGCAGGAACATCATGGAAGCTTTCCTCATTTCCACCGGCATCGTCGCACTGGCCGAAATCGGTGACAAGACCCAGTTGCTGGCCTTCTGTCTGGCCGCCAAATTCCGCCGCCCGCTGCCCATCGTGGCGGCGATTTTTGTGGCCACGATCGCCAACCACGCGTTCGCGGCCGCCATAGGCAGCTGGATTACCAGCCTGCTGGGGCCCGATATCCTGCGCTGGGTGCTGGGCGTGTCCTTCATCGCCATGGCGGTATGGACGCTAATTCCGGACAAGATCGATGAAGAAGATATGCCGCTGGCGAAGTACGGCGTGTTCCTCACCACCCTGATCGCCTTCTTCGTCGCCGAGATGGGCGACAAGACGCAGGTGGCGACGGTAGCACTGGCTGCGCGCTATCACAGTCTGGTGGCGGTAGTGTGCGGCACCACCTTCGGCATGATGCTGGCCAATGTGCCAGCCGTGTACCTGGGCGATAAAATCGCCCACCGCGTTTCGCTGAAACTGGTGCACGGCATTGCGGCACTGGTATTCGCCCTGCTCGGCGTGGCTACGCTGATGGGCGCAGGCGCCACCCTAGGCGCCTGATACGGGCAAGGGTGGCAAGGACGGCAAGGCTGGAACGTACAGGTCCACCGTATGCGTGACCGGCTGGTCCTCCAGCGTGATCTGCAGCCCCGCCAGCCTTTCCCCATCCAGCACCAGCAGCCAGTCGTCAGACTGGCTGCGCTGCACGCGGATCACATAGCGCGCCGCGCCATAGCAGTAGCTCAGTTCGAAATGCTCCCATGCGGGCGGCATGCGCGGCGACAGTTCCAGCAGTTGGCCCGTGCGCCGCACTCCCAGCAGCGACTCCACCAGCAGGCGGTACATCCAGCCGGATGATCCCGTGTACCAGCTCCAGCCGCCGCGTCCCACGTGAGGTGGCACCGCATACACGTCCGCCGTAATCACATACGGTTCGACCCGGTAGCGCTGCATGGCCTCGGGCGTGGCCGTATGCCGCAACGGATTGATCATGCGCGCCAGCTCCCACGCCAGCGCCGTTTCGCCCAGCCGGGCAAAAGCCATGGCCGTCCAGATGGCGGCATGGGTATACTGGCCGCCATTTTCACGCACGCCCGGCACATAGCCGCGGATATAGCCGGGATTGGGACCGGCCTTGTCGAATGGCGGCTGCAGCAGCTGGATGATGCCATCTTCGCGCCGCACCAGCCGCTGGTTCACCTGCGTCATGGCGGTGCGCACCCGCGCGCCATCGGCCGCACCGGACAGCACGCCCCAGCTCTGCGAAATCGAATCGATCTGGCATTCCTCGTTGAGGTGAGAGCCCAGCGGCGTGCCATCGTCGAAATAGGCGCGCCGGTACCACTCGCCATCCCAGCCATGCTGCTCGACGGCGGCAGCCAGCGCACGCGCATGGGTGCGGCACTCGGCGGCAAAGATGGCATCCTGCCGCTGCTCGGCCACTTCGGCAAAACGCTGCAGCACTTCGCACTGGAAGAAGGCCAGCCAGATACTCTCGCCGCGGCCCTGCTCGCCCACCTTGTCCATGCCGTCGTTCCAGTCGCAGGAGCCGATCAGGGGCAGGTCGTGCGCGCCCAGCCGCCAGCCATTGCGGATGGCGCGCTGACAGTGCTCGTACAGCGTGCCCTGCTGCGCCGAGCGCAGTGGCAAATCGTAATAGGAGTCTTCTTCCGGCTTGACAGCGCGCCCTTCCAGATAGGGCTGCAGCTCATCCAGCACGGCCAGATCACCCGTGGCCTGCACATAGCGCGCTGCCGCCAGCGGTAGCCACAGGTAGTCGTCCGAACAGTGGGTGCGCACACCGCGGTCGGACGGCGGATGCCACCAGTGCTGCACATCGCCTTCGAGGAACTGGTGGGCAGCGCACAGCAGCAGCTGTTCGCGCAGCAGTGCAGGACGGGTGTGGATGGTGGCCATGGCATCCTGCAGCTGGTCGCGGAAGCCGAAGGCACCACCGGACTGGTAATAGCCGCTGCGCGCCCACATGCGGCAGGCGATGGTCTGGTACATCAGCCAGCCATTGACCAGCACATCGAGCTCCGGCTCCGGCGTGCGGATATGCACGGCGCCCAGCGTGGCCTGCCAGTAGGCCTGTACGGCGGCCAGCGCTTCGTATGCCGCTTCGGCACTGCGGTGCTTCTGCACCAGCGTGCTGGCATCGGCATTGCGCCGCCCCGCCACGCCGAGCACGAACACCACTTCGCGCTCCTGCCCCGGCAGCAGTTCGATCGGCACCATCAGGGCAGCGCAGGCATCGAGACCGGCGCCCGTCCGGCCGGACAGGCGCAAGCGGCGCAGCGCGGCCGGTGCCGCCAGCGTGCCGTTGCGGCCTATGAATTCGCTACGGTCGGCCGTGTGGCTGCGCAGCGCCGCATCGCAGTTGAAGAAGGCTACCCGCCCCGTGAACTCGGTGTTGTAGGGATTGCGCGCGAACAGCGCGCCACTGGGGCCATCCACTTCCGTCAGCAGATGCATGCCGGACTTGGCACGCATATCGCCGAGCACCCATTCCACATAGGCGGCCAGCGACAGCCGGCGGCTGCCGGCCGAGAGGTTTTTCACTTTCAGCAGCGTGTAGCGGATAGGCGCATCGATGGCCACGAAAGTGGTCAGCGTGCTGGCGATACCGGCCGTGCTGTGTTCAAAGCTGCTGTAGCCGAAGCCGTGGCGCGTCACGTAGCGCCCTGCTGCCGGTGCCGGCAGCGGCGTGGGCGACCAGAACTGGCCGGTCTGCTCGTCGCGGATGTAGAAGGCTTCGCCGCTACTGTCGCTGACAGGATCGTTATGCCACGGCGTGAGGCGGAACTCGTGGGCATTTTCGTGCCAGCTATAGGCCTGCCCGCTTTCCGAGATCACGCTGCCGAACTGCGGATTGGCCAGCACATTCGACCATGGCGCCGGGGTGCGCTCGCCAGCGCCGGAAACGATCACGTATTCGCGGCCGTCGGCGCTGAAGCCGCCCATGCCGTTGGCCAGCAGCAGGCCTTGCGGCAGCGCGGTTTCTTCAGAGGCCGGCAGCGCCTCGGCATAGGCCGTACTGCCTTCCGGCTGCAGCAGCGGCATGCGCAGCGGTGCTGGCATGGAGCGTTTGATCTGCTCGGCCAGCGTGCCGCGCTGATCGCTCAGGATGGCGCGCGCCACCGACTGCAGCAGGATGCGGTCTTCGTTGGCGATCTGGTCCACCAGCCGCACGAAGATGCCGCCGGGCCGGTCTATGGCCTGCGCATCGATGCCGGAAGCGATCAGGCCCATGATCTGGTCGTGCAGCAGCTGACGGTAGCCGCTCTGGTCCTCGTACCAGATCACCAGATCCACCACCAGCCCTTTCAGACGCCAGTATGCATGCGCCTGCACCATCTGGCGCGCCAGTTCGATATTTGCCGGGTCGCGGATCTGCAGCAGCACGATGGGCAGATCGCCCGAAATCGCATATGCCCACAGGCCGGACTGGCCGCGCTGGTTGCGCATCAGGATGGCCGCATCGGCGCGCAGCGAAGCATGGGGATAGATCACGGCATTGGCCAGCCGCGCATACAGCTGCGCATCGGCTTCGCTGGCATTGAGCTGGCGCAGCACCACCTGGCTATGGGTCCACGCCAGTTCGAACACGCGGTCGGCCAGATGGCGGTCCTGATACTTGTCGATCAGGTGCAGCGCCGCTTCGCGCTGTTCGCACATGCCGGTGACGATATCGACGATCACGGTCTGGTCGGGCTGCAGGGTAATGGTCTGGCGTATCGCCACCACGGGATCGAGCACCGAGCCTTCGGCGCCGCCCAGCGTACTGCCTTCCGCCATGGCGGCCGGATCGAGCGCGCTGCGGCCACGGCCGAGGAAGCGCGAACGGTCCGTCTCGAAGGAGACGGCGCTGACCACGCCATCATGCACCATCATGGCGTGCAGCAGCCACGGTGTCGCATCGTGCGGGCCGCGCGGGCGGCGCGTGCACAGGATGGCATTCTCGCCATGCAGGATTTCGCTCTGCACGAACAGCTTGCTGAAAGCCGGATGGGCAGCATCGGCGGCGGCCGGTGCCAGCGCCACTTCCGCATAGCTGGTGATTTCCAGCGTGCGCACCTGCTCCGACTGGTTGGTGATACGGCTGCGGCGCAGTTCGATATCGTCTTCCGGTGACACCACGATTTCCGTGTACAGATCGATACCGCGGTCGCTGCGGCGGAACTCGGCCCGCCCTTCCGAGAAGATCACTTCGTAGCGACGCGGTTCTACCAGCGTGGGCTGATAGGTGGTGGACCAGTAGCGCCCATCATCGAGGTCGCGCACATAGCAGAAATTGCCCCAGTGGTCGCGCGTGCTGTCTTCGCGCCAGCGCGTCACCGCCATATCCTTCCAGCGGCTATAGCTGCCGCCTGCATTGGTCACCATCACGTGATAGCGCCCGTTCGACAGCAGCTGGGTTTCCGGCACGGCCGTACTGGGCTGGCCCAGTATGCGCATCGGCATACTCTGCTCGACGACATTGCTGCGTAGCGCTGCCTGCTCGGTGGTGTTGGAATAGAACGCGCCCAGCTGCGGGCTGCGTTCCTGCAGTACCAGCAGGGTCGATTGCAGCAGCGGGTCGGATTCGAAACGGCGCTGCATGGGGCGCTGGTGCAGCAGGTAGGCCAGCGCAAGCAGGCCCATGCCCTGATGGTGCACCATGAAGGAACGGATCACGGCCGCCGTCTGCCCGCGCGGCAGGCGCGCTGCCGTGAAATCCACCGCTTCGTAGAAACCGTAGCGGCCCAGATAACCCAGCGCAGCCATTTTCTGCAGATTGCTGCACGCTGCCTCCGGCTGCACCATCAGCCCCAGCATGCTGGCATACGGCGCCACCACCAGATCATCGCCCAGCCCCCGCTTGAGGCCCAGCCCCGGCACGCCGAAGGCGCGGTACTGGTAATTCAGGCTGGCATCAACCATGTTGTAGCCCGATTCCGAAATCCCCCACGGGACGTTGCGGCGCCGGCCATACTCGATCTGGGCGGCGATCACGGCGCGGTAAGTCTGGTCCAGCAGCGTATCGGGATAGCTGGGCATGACCAGCAGCGGCATCAGGTATTCGAACATCGAGCCGCTCCACGACAGCAGCACGGGCTGGCCGGCCACGATGCATAGCTGGCGGCCCAGTGCAAACCAGTGCTCCTGCGGCAGCTGGCCCTGGGCAATGGCGACGAAGCTGGCCAGCCGCACTTCCGAAGCCAGCAGGTCGTAATAGCTGCTATCGAGCCGGCGTTCGCTGACGTTGTAGCCTATCGCCAGCAGATGGGTGGTGCTGTTGTACAGGAAGCCGTATTCCATCCGCGCGAAAGCGGCGCAGCGCTGCGACAGCCCTTCCAGCGCATGGATGCGCTGCTGCGCGGCCTGCGCGGCTTCTGCGCATAGCAGCGCCAGTTGCAGCTGGCGTTCGCGTTCGGCCGGGGCCAGCGCGCTTTGCTGCACACCGTTCACGCTGTCGTGCAGCGCGGCCAGTTCGCGCAAGCTGGGGATGCGCAGCAGCGCGCTATCGGGCAGAGCTTCGGGCGGCAGCACCAGCCACGGCATCAGCAGCGCCAGTTCCGCCAGCGCCGCGCGGCATTGCTGCAGCAGGGCCGTATGCCACAGCAGGGTTTCGCCATGCAGCGCCGCCTGCGGGTCCAGCCCGCCCAGCAACTGCTGCAGGCGTAATAGCCAGTGGCGCAGCTGCGCGCCATCCGTGCCGTCAGGTGCTTCCTGCAGCACGATACCCAGTTCGCCCGCCATAGACCCGTACTGCTCGCGCCATGCCTGCTGCAGCAGCGTAGCCGTGGTCACCAGCCCTTCCACCTGCCGCGCGCCCAGCACGGGCTGTGCCGCCAGTCCGCTAAGCCCCGCCTGCAGCGTCAGCAGATGGCCGGCCAGATTGCCGCTATCCACGGTCGACACATACATGGGCAGCAGCGGCTGCAGGCTGCGGGTGTCGTACCAGTTGTAGAAATGGCCCTGATAGCGCTCCATGCGCTCCAGCGTGTTGAGCGTGTTGGCGGTACGTTCGATCAGCTGCCCCACGGTCAGATAGCCGAAATCGCTGGCACTGAGGTTGGCCAGCAGGGCCATGCCGATATTGGTGGGCGAAGTGCGATGGGCCACCACCTGCACGGGATGCTCCTGCATATTATCGGGCGGCAGCCAGTTATCTTCCGGCCCCACGAAGCGCTCGAAATAGGCCCAGGTGCGGCGCGCCAGTGTGCCCAGGAATAGCAGCTGCTCGGCCGACAGCGTGACGCTCTTGCGGGCGATGGGCTGGCTGATGCGGTTGGCCAGCGCCGGTGCCAGCAGCCAGAGCGGCACGAACAGCAAGGCCGGCCACAGGCTGGCCGGCTGCCACAGCAGGATAGCCAGCAGCGCCAGTCCGCCCAGTGCGGACGCGGGCCACATGCTGCGCCAGCTATTGCCGCTGGCCTGCGCCGCCAGCGTGGAAGCACGCCATTCAAGCAGGCGCTGATGCGAAACCAGCAGGCGCCAGTAGCTGCGCGCGATCGCGTCCAGACTGAACCACGCTTCATAGGGCAGGAACACCAGCATCAGCAAGGCATGGGCAAACTGCAGGCTGCTGCGCCGCAGGCTGGCCCGCACATGCTGGCGCCACAGCGTATCGCGCGGGCGCCGTGCCAGATCGTACAGGCCACCGAGCAGGGGCGTCACAAACAGCACGGCCAGCACGGCCGCAGTCCACAGCCACGGCCGTGGCAGCACCAGCCATGCCAGCAGCAATAGGCCCAGCAGGGCCGGCGCCGTCACGCTGCGGCGCAGATTGTCGAACAGCTTCCAGCGCGATAGCAGCGACAGGGGATTACGCTCGCGCTGGCGTTCCGGCAGCGGCACGCGGTGGCCCAGCCATGCGGCGATCTGCCAGTCGCCCCGTATCCAGCGCTGGCGCCGCTGCACATCGTCGCTATAGCGGGAAGGATAGGCTTCGTACAGCTGCACATCGCTGAGCAGGCCGGCGCGCAGATAGCAGCCTTCCAGCAGGTCGTGACTGAGGATGCGGTTTTCCGGCAGGCGGCCGTCCAGCACCTGACGGAATACGCCCACATCGTAGATGCCTTTGCCGATGAACGAGCCTTCGTAGAACACATCCTGATACACGTCCGACACGGTGCGCGTGTAGGGGTCGATACCGGGCTCGCCGCCGCACAGCTTTTCGTACAGCGAGGCCTGCTCGCCCGGCACGCTGACGGCGATGCGCGGCTGCAGGATGCCGTAGCCTTCCACCACGCGCTGCAGGCGCTGATCCACCCGTGGCTGATTCAGCGGGTGCAGCATGGTGGCGATCATCTGCTGCGCTGCTTCGCGCGGCAAGCGGGTATCGCTATCGAGCGTGATCACATAACGCACTTCGGCCAGCCGGCTGATATCGCCCTCCACCACGCTGAATGCCGCCGCGCCAGCCCCGCACAGCAGGCGGTTCAGGTCCTGCAGCTTGCCGCGCTTGCGCTCATAGCCCATCCAGACGCCTTCCTGCGCATTCCACAGGCGCGGCCGGTGCAGCAGCAGGAACGGTAGCGGCAGCTCGTCTTCCATGCGCGCCCCGTATTGCCGGTTGAGCAGGGCGATGCTGTGCTGCGCCTGTTCGATCAGGGCGGCATCGGCAGACAGGATGGCGCTGTCGGCATCCGTCAGATCCGTCAGCAGACAGAATTGCAGATGACGGTCGCGGTTGGCGAGGAAGTGCACTTCCAGCTGCTCGCACAGCTGCGCCACATTCTCGCTGCTGTACAGCAGCGCCGGCACCACCACCAGCGTGCGCGCATCGGCCGGCACGCCCTGCGGCAGTGCCATGCGCGGCAAGGGGTGGGGCTGGGTCAGTAGCGTGGCCAGCCAGTTGACCAGCGCCAGCGCCAGCTGGCCGCTGGCCAGCAGGGCCAGCACGGCGGTCAGCAGCAGCCACGGTAGTAACACGCCATGCGAGGCCGCCTGCCGCACCAGCCATGCCGTGGCCACCAGCGCCAGCGCGGCGATGGCGCCCAGATAGGTGGTCAGCGGTGCGCTGCGCGCCGTCTGCTGCAGTACTTCCAGCCACGGACGGCGCATGCGGCACTGGCGTTCCAGCTGGGCCACGCCCGCGCCTATCAGGTAGTAGCCGACATGGCCATAGCGCTCTTCACTGCCACGGGCTTGCGCCAGCTGCAGCGCGTGCTGCGCCACTTCGCCTTCCGTGTAGGCGCTGCGGCGGGCGATCTTTTCGATCGCATGGCGGTACAGGTCGCGCGTGGCGAAGGCCATCTGCGCATACACGCCGGCCGGGTCCTGACGCAGGGTCTGCTCCACCACGCTCATGGTTTCGACAAACTCCTGCCAGTCCATGGTGCCGAGGAAGCGCAGGCTGCCGATACTGTTGGCGATCGATACCTGTTCCGCTGCCTGCTGCTGGATTTCCGCCTGAATCTGCTGCTCTATGGTCTGCCCGGCTTCGGCCAGCCGGTGGGTAATCCACGACAGCGCCAGCGTCAGGGCCGGACTCTGGCCCTGCAGGCGGCGCGCCAGTTCGGCCACGAAGGCGCTGGTAATGGGCGGATTGGAACGGGCCATGTCGGCCACCAGCAATATCAGGCTGCTGGGATTGCTCTCGGCCACCTGTGTCATCTGGTCGGCCCAGTGGTTGGCCAGATCGCGCTGGCGCCGGTTATCGGCCACCCGCACGGCCACGCGGCGCAGGTTTTCGATCAGTGCCAGCCGCAGCATGATGGGGATGGCCCACAGCTCGCCCAGCTGCAGGCTGGCCACTTCCTGATACGCCGCCACGAAGCGGCACAGCGATTCGGGATCAACCCGGCCATCGCCATGGGCGATGATTTCCAGCGCGATGCGGTAGACGCGCGGGCAGGCCGGCAGGGCATCGCCGTCGAGGCGGGGCAGCTGGCGGCTGTAGTTGCGCGGCAGGTGGCGGCGGGCGATACGGATCTGCTCTTCGATCAGGTAGAAATTATCGAGCAGCCATTCGGAAGCGGGCGTGATCTGGCGCCCCTGCTTGACGGCGGCCGTCAGTTCGCCGCAGGTGGCATCGATCACGCTGGCGTTCTGCGCCAGCCGCACCAGCAAACGGTCGGCGCCGCCCTGCGTGCTGAGGCGATGGTGGCTGGCCAGCGTCTTGCCATGCACAGCCATCTGCACGGCGCTGAACAATTCTGCGCGCAAGGGAAGATCGGCAGTCTCGTCTTCGCGGGACACCGTGCGGGCAGCAATCAGTGGCAAAAACAGAGGGACAAACATAGGCACTCCCGCCTTCGCAAGGCTTTTGCAGAAAAATATGCATAGGCAGCTTACTCGGCGGGCGCGGGCACGACCGTGCGCAAGCGTACATATACGCTGGCATGGGAGCAAAAAAAAGGGCCGCTTGCGCGGCCCTCAAACGAAGAGAAAACTGTAATCCTGCAAGCTTCAGGCTGCTTGTGCCAGCGCCGCCAGTGCCAGCCCGCCCGTCAGGCTGTAGCTGTGCTGGTGGCCCAGACGGCGCATACACTGGGCAGCTTTCAGGCTGCGATTGCCGCTGCGGCAGATGAATATCAGCGTGCTATCGGCCGCTGCCAGCCAGTCGGCCGCATGTTCCGTCAGGCGGCTCAAAGGAACGCTCTGTACCTTGCCTGCCACCGCCAGCACGGTGGCGCTGGCCGCGTATTCGTAATCTTCGCGCACGTCGATCAGCAAGGCATCGGGATGGGCGCCCAGCAGCTGGTTCAGGCCCGCATGGTCAAGCTGCAGGCTGTCGCAGCAGACGGCAGCAGCGGCGGTAGCCCCTGCGCAGAACTGGTTCTGTTCATCGCGGCTAGGACATAGCAGCGTGGCCGCTCCCGTCAGCCCTTGCAGCGCCGGTACGCATGGCGTGCGGCTGAACGCAAAGCGCACGGCCGCTGCGGCCAGCTGGCCTTGCACCGTCTGTCCCAGCAGATAGTGGCGCTGCGCGCCCTCCACCACGCAGGCCAGCGTGCGCTCACCCAGCTTCAAGGCCGGAACGGACTGGCCGCCAGCCAGCGTCACGCTATCCGGCAAGGCCGGCCAGCCATAGGCATCGGCCGGCACGCGGCTCACCGCATGGCGGCCCAGTGCTTCGATCAGGGCACCGTTCTCCTGCCCTGCTGCCGTGTTCAGTATCGCCTGCACGCGGTAGTTCTGGCAGCGTACAAAAGCTTCGATGCGGGCCGTATGTTCGGGCAGCGGGTCGATCAGCACGCAGCTGCGGCTGGCGGCATCGAGCACCAGCCAGCTGCAGGCACCTTCTACGCCCATCTGCAGCAGGCCGTCATGGGCCGTGCCGTGGCGCTCGGACGGAATCAAACAGCCGGCCCGCAGTGCCGCGCCACAGCGGGCAATGCGGCGGCAGGCGTCGTCTATCATGGCAGCATCCGTCAGCGGGCCGAACGACATGCGGATGGCACCGGCGCTGCGCCACAGCGGCAGCTGCATGGCATCCAGCACATAGCTCGGTGCCGCCTTGGCCGCGGAGCAGGCACTGCCCGAGCTGACGCGCACTTGGGCTGCGTCGAACACGTCCATCAGTTCGCGGCTGGCCAGCCCCGGCACGGAGAAGTTCAGCGTGGTGGGCAGCGAGTTTTCAAACGGGTTGTTGAAGACGATGCCGGGCAAGGCCTCGCGCAACGCATCGGCCAGACGGGCGCGGTAGCCTTCCAGTTCGGCATGGGTGCGGAAGGTGTCGCCCCGTTCCAGCGCGGCCAGCACGGTACCCAGCGCGGCGATACCGGCCATGTTCTCCGTACCGGAGCGCTGCGCGCTTTCCTGCCCGCCGCCCACGATCAGCGGCGTGAATGGTGCACCGGCGCGCACGTACAACATGCCTATGCCCTTGGGCGCATACAGCTTGTGGCCGGAGAAAGGTGCGTAGTCGATACGGGTCGCGGCCAGATTCAGTGCCAGCTTGCCCAGCGCCTGTACGCAATCGACCATCCAGTAAGCTTTGCAGCCGGTCTGTTCCAGCACGCGCTGGATACCGGCGATATCGCTGATCACACCTGTTTCATTATTCGCCGCCATGGTGCACACCAGTGCCGCTTCCCCGGCGCAGGCGCGCAGTGCGCCCAGATCGTGCATACCTTGCGGGTTCACAGGCAGCTTGTGCAGCGTCAGATTCAGGCCCAGCAGACGGTTCCAGTGCGCCAGACTTTCCGGCACGGCCTTGTGTTCGGTGGCGCCATATACGAGCAGGCTGCCGATGGCCTCGCCCTGCTCGCGCCGTTCGCGCAGGGCCACCAGTGCCGACAGGACGGCCGTCTGTATGCCTTCGGTGGCACCGCTATTGAACATCAGCCGGCCTTCGCCCACGCCCAGCAGGCGGCGCGCGCACTGGCGGGCCTGATCGAGCAGCGCTTTGGCACTCAGGCCGGCGGCATGGCTGCTGCTAGGGTTGCCATAGCGCTGGCCCATGGCACAGGTGGCGGCGGCGATGGCGGCCGGCAGCACGGGAGAGGTGGCATTGCCGTCGAGGTAGATTTCGGTCGTCATGGGGGCACAGGAAAGCAGGCTAATCAATGCATATAGTTTAGTCAGAAGCGCGAAAATAGATGTACTAAAATACTCCGGCTACAGCTAACATATAGGACATTCATCCTATTTTTCAGGAAAATTCAGCATGAATCCACTTGACCGCTATGATTACGCTATCCTCTCCGCCCTGCAGGTGGACGGCACGCTGTCGGTGGCCCAGCTCAGCGAACGCATAGGCCTGTCCGCCACGCCGTGCTGGAAACGCATACGCCGGCTGGAAGAAGAAGGCTATCTGGAGAACCGCGTGGCCATCGTCAACCGGCGCAAAGTGGGCCTGCCCGTCACCGTGTTCGTCAGCGTACGCACCAGCCAGCACGACGATAAATGGCTGGCGCGCTTCGCCGCCGCCGTGATCGCGCTGCCGGAAGTGCAGGAGTTCCACCGCATGAGCGGCGATATCGATTACCTGCTCAAGGTGGTGACCAGCGATATCGAAGGCTATGACCGTTTTTACAAGAAACTCATCAAGGTGGCCCAGCTGAGCGGGGTCTCCTCGGCTTTCTCGATGGAGCAGATTAAGTTCACCACCGCCCTGCCGCTGGAACTGGTGGCGCACGGCTAGGAGCGGCAACAACCGCCCCGCACACAGCAGCCTGAGCTTGGAGTAAGATTTGCTCCATTTCAAATACTGGATTCAACATGCGCGCACTGCTGCAACGCTGGCTACCGGGCCCTGCCACCACCAATCTGAGTGAACAGCTGCGCAGCGCGGCAGGCATACTGCTGGGGCTGTTCATCGGCGCCCTGCTCTGTCAGCAGCTGCTGGCTGCCAGCCAGCTGCACATCAGCCTGATCGCCCCCATGGGCGCCACCGCCGTGCTGCTGTTTGCCCTGCCGGCCAGCCCGCTGGCCCAGCCATGGGCGGTGATCGGCGGCAATGTGGTCAGCGCACTAGTGGGCGTGGCCTGCGTGCACTGGCTGGGCAACAGCCTCAACCCCGCCCTGCTGGGCGCACTGGCGGCCGCGCTGGCTCTGGGCGCCATGTTTGCCCTGCGCTGCCTGCACCCGCCCGGCGGCGCGGTGGCGCTGATCACGGTGATCGGCGGTCCTGCCGTGCAGACGGCCGGCTACCAGTTCGCCATGCTTACCGTGCTGGCCAATTCGGCCATGATGGTGCTGCTGGCCATCCTCTACAACAACCTGACGGGGCGGCGCTATCCGCACACCCAGCAGGCCCATATCGCCAATCTGCACGCCACCAGGGATGAGGTGCCGACCGTGCGGCTGGGCTTCAAGCCGGACGATCTGGACGCCGTGCTGAAGCAATACAATCAGGTGCTCGATATCAGCCGCGATGATCTGCACGCCCTGTTCATGCAAACCGAGCAGCGCGCCTACCAGCGCCGCTTCGGCATGCTGACTTGCGGCGATATCATGTCGCGCGATATCGTCAGTGCGGAATTCGGTTCCTGTCTGGAAGATGCCTGGCGCGTGATGCGCGAACACCGGCTGGCCGCCCTGCCCGTGCTGAACCGTGCCGACCGCGTGATCGGCATTATCACGCTGGCCGACTTCCTTGAATACGGCGGCCTTAACGACATCCACGGCCTGAACCACCAGCTCAAAAAGTTCCTGCGCAAGAGCGGCATCACCCATACGGAAAAAGCGGAAGTAGTGGGCCAGATCATGTGCAAGCAGGCGACTACCGTGCACATCGATACGCCCATCGCCGATCTGGTGCCACTGATGGCCGACTCCGGCCTGCACCACATCCCCGTGATCGATCACGAGCAGCGTTTCGCCGGCATGGTGGCGCAGTCCGACCTGATCGCCGCGCTATATGAGCGGCGGCTGGCGGAAGCCGTGGCCTAGGCGGCAGACGGGCTTAGCGTGGCCGACTGGGCAGGCTAGCAACAAACCCTCGCGCCACCGGCGCGGATGGCTTATCCTAACCGGCGTTCCGCTTAACGCCCCACAAACAGGAGACCTATGAGCCCATTCCGCCCTACCCGCGCTGTACTGGCTGCCGCTGTTGCACTGGCGCTATCCGCGCCCTTAGCCTTAACTGCCTCGCCGAGCTACGCTGCCACCCAGCCTGCCGCTGCTGCTGCAGCGGATGCTGCCGTACCGGCCGCCAGTGACGGCGCCACCCAGCGCGCCCTGCTCAAGCTGGCCGACCAGTATTACGATGCCAACGCCCGCTACGAGCCGCTCAACGCCACCGAGAATGGCGACAGCCGTTTCGACGACCAGCTGGGCCTGAGCATTGCGCCGGCCCAGCGTGCGCGCCAGTTCAAACTGTACCGCCAGTTCAGCCAGCGCCTGCAGCAGATTCCGCGCGAGCGCCTGAACCATACCGACCGCGTCAGCTACGACATCCTCGCCTATGAGCTGCAAGGCCTGCTGGCCATGGAACCCTACCCCGAGCATTTGCTGCCCATCACCCAGATGGATAGCGTGCCGGTTACGCTGGCCAACTACGCGGGCGGCGAAGGCTCGCAGCCACTCACCACCGTCAAGCAATACGAAGCCTATCTGCACCGTATCAGCCAGCTGCCCGCATGGATAGATCAGGCCATCGCCAATATGCGCGTGGGCATGCGCAGCGGCGTCACCCAGCCGCAGGCGCTGATGGTGTCGGCCCTGCCCCAGTTCCAGCAACTGCTGAGCGACTCGGCTGAAAGCAATATCTTCTACACCCCGATCAAAAAGATGCCTGCCAGCTTCAGCGCGGCCGACCAGCAGCGCCTGACGGCCGCCTACCGCAAAGCCGTGGGCGAGCGCATCCTGCCCGCCCTGAAACGTCTGGCCACGTTTGTCGAGCAAGACTATCTGCCAGCCTGCCGCACCAGCACGGGTCTGAGCGCCTTGCCGAATGGTGCAGCGTGGTATCAGGCGCGCATCGCCAACGCCACGACCACCACGCTGAAGCCGGAAGAAATCCATGCAATCGGCCTGAAGGAAGTGGCACGCATACAGGCGCAGTTCGCCATCCTCGGCCCGCAACTGGGCTATGACGGTCCTGCGGCGGGCTTGCCGGTGTGGGTCGCAGCCCAGCCGAAGTTCTATCCGTTCAAAACGGAAGATGAAGTACAGGCCGTGTACCACAAGCTCAAAGACGTGCTCGATGCCAAGCTGCCGCAGATGTTCACGCTGCTGCCGAAAGCCCCGCTCGATCTGCGTCTGGAGCCGGAACTGAGCCGCGCCACGGCATCCGACCACTACACCCCGCCGGCAGGCGACGGGTCACGTCCGGGCGTGTTCTGGTCGGTGGTGAACGACCCGACCAAATACGGCAGCACGGGCATGACCACGCTGTTCCTGCACGAAGGCAAACCGGGCCACCACTTCCACATCGCGCTGAATCAGGAGTTGAATCTGCCGAAGTTCCGCAAATTCGGCGGCAACAATGCCTTCACGGAAGGCTGGGCCCTGTATGCCGAAACGCTGGGCAAGGAAATGGGCCTGTTCGAAGATCCGGCCCAGTACTTCGGCCACCTCAACGACGAACTGCTGCGCGCCACCCGTCTGGTGGTCGATACGGGCATGCACGCCAAAGGTTGGACGCGCGAGCAGAGCATCGCCTATATGCACGACACGCTGGGCTATGACGTCACGGCCAAGACGGAGACGGAGCGCTATATGGCCTGGCCGGCACAGGCACTGGGCTACAAGATCGGCTCGCTGAAGATTGTCGCGCTGCGCGAGCGCGCCGCCAAAGCACTGGGTAGCAAGTTCAGCCTGCCGGCCTTCCACGCCGTAGTGCTGGGCGATGGCACGCTGCCACTGGCCCTGCTCGAAGCCAAGGTCGACCGCTGGATCGCCAGCCAGCAGTAAAGCAACTAAGCAACTAAGCAGCAAACATAACGGGCGCCACACAGCGCCCGTTTTTACATCCAGCGCTACGATGAATTGGTAGCGCGCATAAAAAAACGGCACCCGAGGGTGCCGTTTTCATGAGGTCGCGAGGATTACGCTTCGCCGTCTTGCGGGCTAACGACTTCGCTGACGTCAGCTTCGCTGCTCGCCATGGCTGCTTTCTCGGCTGCCAGCAGAGCTTGACGCTCTTCGACTTCCCACTGCTCTTTCTCTTTGCGAGCGCGGTGGAAGGCCAGACCGGTACCGCCAGGGATCAGACGACCCACGATGACGTTCTCTTTCAGACCACGCAGACCGTCGCGTTTGCCCATGATGGCAGCTTCGGTCAGCACGCGGGTGGTTTCCTGGAACGATGCGGCCGAGATGAAGGAGTCGGTCGACAGCGATGCTTTGGTAATACCCAGCAGTACGTTTTCGTAGGTTGCTGGCAGCTTGCCATCTTTGGTGACGCGATCATTCTCTTCCAGCAGTTCGGAACGCTCAACCTGCTCGCCGACGATGTAGTCGGTGTCGCCAGCATTAACGATCTGAACACGACGCAGCATCTGACGTACGATCACTTCGATGTGCTTGTCGTTAATCTTCACGCCCTGCAGACGGTACACGTCCTGCACTTCGTCCACGATGTAGCGGGCCAGCGCTTCGATACCCAGCAGACGCAGGATGTCTTGCGGATCAGCCGGGCCGTCCACGATCATCTCGCCCTTGTTCACCACCTGGCCGTCGTGCACCAGCACTTGCTTGTCCTTGGTAATCAGGAACTCGTGCTTGTTGCCGTCCATGTCGGTGATTTCCAGACGCTGCTTACCTTTGGTTTCTTTACCGAAGGCCACAGTACCGGTCACTTCCGCCAGCATGCCCGCATCTTTCGGCGAACGTGCTTCGAACAGTTCGGCTACGCGTGGCAGACCACCGGTAATGTCTCGGGTTTTCTGCGATTCGGTCGGGATACGTGCCAGCACTTCACCCACCGATACTTGCTGACCGTCTTTCACCATGATCAGCGCGCCCACCTGGAAGCCGATCGATACTGCGTGTTCGGTACCGGCGATCTTCACTTCGTGGCCATCGTCGTTCAGCAGTTTTACCTGCGGACGCATGGTCTTGGTCAGCGAACCGCGACGTTTGGCATCGATTACCACCAGCGTCGACAGACCGGTTACTTCGTCCACCTGACGGGCTACGGTGACGCCTTCTTCCACATTCTCGAAACGCACGGTACCGGCGTATTCGGTAATGATAGGACGGGTCAGCGGATCCCAGGTTGCCAGCGCGGTACCGGCTTTGATGACCATGCCGTCTTTGACGATCAGGGTCGCGCCGTATGGTACTTTGTGACGTTCACGTTCACGGCCATGGTCGTCCGTGATCAGCACTTCGCCCGAACGCGAAATGACGATCTGGGCGCCTTTGCCGTTGGTGACGTAACGCATGGTCGAAGTGAAGCGGATAGTACCGTTCGACTTGGCTTCCACCGACGAGGCCACTGCTGCACGCGATGCCGCACCACCGATGTGGAAGGTACGCATGGTCAGCTGGGTACCAGGTTCACCGATCGACTGCGCTGCCACCACACCGACGGCTTCGCCAGCGTTGACCAGCAGACCGCGGCCCAGATCGCGACCGTAGCACTTGGCGCACAGGCCGTAGCGGGTGTCGCAAGTCAGCGGGGTACGGACTTTGACTTCGTCGATGCCCAGACGTTCGATCTCTTCCACCATGTCTTCGTCCAGCAGCGTGCCGGCTTCGTACAGGGTAGCCTGGGTTTCAGGGTTGATCACGTCGGTACCAGCCACGCGGCCCAGAATACGGTCGCGCAGCGCTTCGATGACTTCACCGCCTTCAACCAGTGCCTTCATCACGGTACCGTTGGAGGTGCCGCAATCGTCCTCGATCACCACCAGATCCTGGGTCACGTCGACCAGACGACGGGTCAGGTAACCGGAGTTCGCGGTTTTCAGCGCCGTATCGGCCAGACCTTTACGTGCACCGTGGGTCGAAATGAAGTACTGCAGAACGTTCAGACCTTCGCGGAAGTTCGCGGTAATCGGGGTTTCGATAATCGAACCGTCCGGTTTCGCCATCAGACCACGCATACCGGCCAGCTGACGGATCTGGGCTGCCGAACCACGGGCGCCCGAGTCGGCCATCATGTAAATCGCGTTGAACGATTCCTGCGTCGACTTGGTGCCGTCGCGCTTGATGACGTCTTCTACCTTCAGCTGGTCCATCATGGCCTTGCCGACTTCGTCGGAGGTCTTGCCCCAGATGTCCACTACCTTGTTGTAACGTTCGCCAGCGGTCACCAGACCCGAAGCGTACTGCTGCTCGATCTGTTTGACTTCCGACTCGGCGGTCGAAATCAGGGTGACTTTTTGTGGCGGTACCAGCATGTCGTCCACGCAGATCGAAATACCGGCGCGGGTTGCCAGACGGAAGCCCGACTGCATCAGCTGATCAGCAAATACCACCGTCGCGCGCAGGCCGCACTTACGGAAGGACGTGTTGATCAGTTTCGAAATTTCTTTCTTCTTCAGAGCGCGGTTCAGTACGCTGAACGGCAGGCCCTTAGGCAGAATTTCCGACAGGATGGCGCGACCCACCGTGGTTTCGTAACGGGTCACGGTACGCACGAATTCGCCGGTAGCCGGATCTTTCGGGTTTTCCACGATACGTACGGTAATACGGGTGGTCAGTTCGACCTGCTTGTTGTCGTAGGCACGGATGACTTCCGACACGTCAGGGAACAGCATACCTTCGTTTTTCGCATTGATCGCTTCGCGGGTCGCGTAGTACAGACCCAGCACGATATCCTGCGAAGGAACGATCGATGGTTCGCCGTTCGACGGGAACAGAATGTTGTTCGAAGCCAGCATCAGGGTGCGGGCTTCCATCTGTGCTTCGATCGACAGCGGTACGTGAACTGCCATCTGGTCACCGTCGAAGTCCGCATTGAATGCGGCGCAGACCAGCGGGTGCAGCTGGATCGCTTTACCTTCGATCAGCACAGGCTCGAAGGCCTGAATACCGAGACGGTGCAGCGTAGGTGCACGGTTCAGCATGATCGGATGTTCGCGGATCACGTCTTCCAGAATATCCCACACCACTGGCTCTTGAATCTCTACCAGTTTCTTGGCAGCCTTGATGGTCGTAGCCAGACCCATCAGTTCCAGTTTGTTGAAGATAAATGGTTTGAACAGCTCGAGCGCCATCAGCTTAGGCAGACCGCACTGGTGCAGTTTCAGCTGTGGACCCACCACGATCACGGAACGGCCCGAGTAGTCGACGCGCTTACCCAGCAAGTTCTGACGGAAGCGGCCGCCCTTACCTTTGATCATTTCAGCCAGCGATTTCAGCGGACGCTTGTTGGCGCCGGTCATGGCTTTACCACGACGGCCGTTATCCAGCAGCGAGTCCACTGCTTCTTGCAGCATACGCTTTTCGTTACGCGTGATGATCTCTGGAGCGCGCAGCTCCATCAGACGTTTCAGACGGTTGTTACGGTTGATCACGCGGCGATACAGATCGTTCAGATCCGAGGTCGCGAAACGGCCGCCATCCAGTGGTACCAGTGGGCGCAGTTCCGGTGGCAGCACCGGCAGCACTTCCATGATCATCCACTCAGGCTTGATGCCCGAACGCTGGAATGCTTCCAGCACTTTCAGACGCTTGGCGTATTTCTTGATCTTGGCTTCGGACTTCGATTCCTTCAGTTCCACGCGCAGGGTTTCGGCATCGCGGTGGATGTCGATCGAGCGCAGCAGTTCACGGATACCTTCCGCGCCCATGAAGGCGGTGAAGTCGTCGCCGTACTCTTCGTACTTGGCGGCGTAATCGTCTTCCGACATGATCTGGCACTTCTTCAGCGGGGTCATGCCTGGATCGGTCACAACATATGCTTCGAAGTACAGTACGCGTTCGATATCGCGCAGGGTCATGTCCAGCACCATACCGAGGCGCGATGGCAGCGACTTCAGGAACCAGATGTGGGCGGTAGGCGAAGCCAGTTCGATGTGGCCCATGCGCTCACGACGCACTTTGGCCAGCGTGACTTCAACGCCGCATTTTTCGCAGATCACACCGCGGTGTTTCAGACGCTTGTATTTACCGCACAGGCACTCGTAATCCTTGATCGGGCCAAAGATTTTGGCGCAGAACAGGCCGTCGCGCTCAGGCTTGAAGGTACGGTAGTTGATGGTTTCCGGCTTTTTAACTTCGCCGTAGGACCACGAACGGATTTTTTCAGGCGAAGCGAGACCGATTTTGATCGCGTCAAAGGTCTCGTTCGTCTGTACTTGCTTGAATAGATCGAGCAGGGCTTTCATGTATCACTCCAGGTAGTGATGAATTCTTTAAACTGTCCCGCCGGCGACAGGCCGGCGGGACACGCACTTGTGAACAGGGCTTGCGCCTTAGTTGCGTTCCAGGTCGATATCGATACCCAGGGAACGGATCTCTTTCACCAGCACGTTGAACGATTCCGGCATACCAGCGTCGATCACGTGGTCACCTTTGACCAGGTTTTCGTACACTTTGGTACGGCCGTTCACGTCATCGGACTTCACGGTCAGCATTTCTTGCAGCACGTACGAGGCACCGTAAGCTTCCAGTGCCCACACCTCCATCTCACCGAAGCGCTGGCCACCGAACTGGGCTTTACCGCCCAGTGGCTGCTGCGTTACCAGCGAGTATGGACCGGTCGAACGGGCGTGCATCTTGTCATCGACCAGGTGGTGCAGTTTCAGCATGTGCATCACACCAACGGTAACTTTACGCTCGAACGCTTCACCGGTACGGCCGTCATACATGGTGACCTGATTCTTCGACGGGGTCATGCCCAGCTTGGTTGCGATCTCATCAGGGTAAGCCAGGTCCAGCATGCGGCGGATTTCCGACTCATGCGCACCGTCGAACACCGGCGTCGCGAACGGCACACCTTTTTTCAGGTTGTTGGCCAGCTTCATGATCTCTTCGTCGTCGAACTGGTCCAGATCTTCCGGACGGCCATTCTCGTTGTAGACGGTGGACAGGAACTTGCGCATCTCTTCGACTTTGATCTGCTGTTGCAGCATCTCGCCGATACGGATACCCAGACCTTTAGCAGCCCAGCCCAGGTGGGTCTCGAGAATCTGACCCACGTTCATACGCGAAGGCACACCCAGCGGGTTCAGTACCACGTCGGCTGGCGTACCGTCAGCCATGTATGGCATGTCTTCCACTGGCACGATACGGGAAACCACACCCTTGTTACCGTGACGACCTGCCATCTTGTCGCCCGACTGCAGACGACGTTTCACAGCCAGATACACTTTCACCATCTTCTGCACGCCAGGTTGCAGTTCATCGCCCTGGGTGAGTTTCTTGCGCTTCTCTTCGAAGGCCAGATCGAACTGGTGACGCTTCTCGTTGATCGATTCCTTGATCGCTTCGAGTGCGGTAGCAGCGGTATCATCGGCCGGACGGATGTCGAACCAGTGATATTTGTCCAGATCGTCCAGGTATTCCTTGGTGATCTTGGCGCCTTTGGCCAGCTTCTTCGGACCGCCGTTGACCACTTGACCGATCAGCATTTTTTCCAGACGCTGGAAGGCATCGCCTTCCACAATACGCATCTGGTCGTTCAGGTCCAGACGGAAGCGTTTCAGTTCATCGTCGATGATCTGCTGGGCGCGTTTGTCGCGCACGATGCCTTCGCGGGTGAACACTTGCACGTCGATCACGGTACCGACCATGCCCGAAGGCACGCGCAGCGAGGTGTCTTTCACGTCCGAAGCTTTTTCACCGAAGATGGCGCGCAGCAGTTTTTCTTCCGGCGTCAGCTGGGTTTCACCTTTCGGCGTGACTTTACCGACCAGCGTGTCGCCAGCCTGTACTTCTGCACCGATGTAGACGATACCCGACTCGTCCAGACGAGCCAGCTGGTTTTCCGCCAGATTCGAGATGTCGCGGGTGATTTCTTCCGCGCCCAGCTTGGTGTCACGGGCTACGACGGACAGCTCTTCGATGTGGATCGAAGTGTAGCGGTCGTCTTTGACCACGTTTTCCGAGATCAGGATCGAATCTTCGAAGTTCAGACCATTCCATGGCATGAAGGCCACGGTCATGTTCTGGCCCAGTGCCAGTTCGCCCAGGTCGGTCGATGCGCCGTCGGCGATCACGTCGCCACGGGCCACACGGTCACCACGCTTGACGATAGGACGCTGGTTGATGTTGGTGTTCTGGTTGGAACGGGTGTACTTGATCAGGTTGTAGATGTCCACACCGACTTCGCCAGCTTGCGCTTCGTCGTCGTTAACACGGATCACCACACGGCCTGCATCGATGTAGTCCACGATACCGCCACGGACGGCTTGTACGGTGGTACCCGAGTCGACTGCCACAGTACGTTCGATACCGGTACCGACCAGCGCCTTTTCAGGACGCAAGCAAGGTACAGCCTGACGTTGCATGTTGGCGCCCATCAGTGCACGGTTCGCGTCATCGTGTTCGAGGAACGGAATCAGCGAAGCTGCCACGGAAACGATCTGGCCAGGAGCCACGTCCATGTACTGGATGCGCTCTGGCGATACCAGAATGGTTTCGCCGGCTTCACGTGCCGAGACCAGCTCGTCGCACAGGATGCCGTCATCGTTGATCGAGGCATTCGCCTGCGCGATGATGTAGCGGCCCTCTTCGATCGCCGACAGATAATCGATCTGGTCGGTAATCTTGGAGTCGATCACTTTACGGTACGGGGTTTCCAGGAAGCCGTATTCGTTCAGGCGGGCATACAGTGCCAGCGAGTTGATCAGACCGATGTTCGGACCTTCAGGCGTTTCGATCGGGCACACACGGCCGTAGTGGGTCGGGTGCACGTCGCGTACCTCGAAGCCGGCGCGTTCGCGCGTCAGACCGCCAGGGCCCAGAGCGGAAACACGGCGCTTGTGGGTGATTTCCGACAGCGGGTTGGTCTGGTCCATGAACTGCGACAGCTGCGAGGAGCCGAAGAATTCGCGGATGGCAGCCGAGATCGGTTTCGAGTTGATCAGGTCGTGCGGCATCAGGTTGTCGGCTTCAGCCTGACCCAGACGCTCTTTCACGGCGCGCTCAACGCGTACCAGACCGGCGCGGAACTGGTTCTCGGCCAGTTCGCCCACGCAACGTACACGACGGTTACCCAGGTGATCGATATCGTCCACTTCGCCGCGGCCATTGCGCAGCTCGACGAGGATCTTGATCACGGCCAGCACGTCTTCGTTCGACAGCGTCATGGCGCCCGTCAGTTCATCACGGCCGATACGGCGGTTGAACTTCATGCGGCCCACGGCGGACAGGTCGTAACGGTCGGCGCTGTAGAACAGGCCGTTGAACAGGGCTTCGACGGAATCTTCCGTTGGCGGTTCGCCAGGACGCATCATGCGGTAGATCGCTACGCGCGCTGCCATCTGGTCAGCGGTGTCGTCGATACGCAGGGTTTGCGAGATGTAGGCGCCCTGATCCAGATCGTTGGTGTACAGCGTCTGGATTTCAGTGATGTTGGCTTCGCGCAGGCGGGCCAGTACGTCTTCGGTCAGCTCGTCATTGGCGCTGGCCACCACTTCACCGGTTTCCGGATCCACGATGTTTTTCGCCAGTACACGGCCCAGCAGGTAGTCTTCTGGTACCGAGATGAACTTGATGCCGTTCGATTCGATGTCGCGCACGTGCTTGGCGTTGATACGCTTGTCTTTGAGGACCAGCGTTTTGCCTTCTTTGTTGACGATGTCGAAACGGGCGACTTCGCCACGCAGGCGCTCGGCGACGAATTCCATCTCTGCGCCTTCGGAACGCAGGTTGAAATTATCGAACACGAAGAAGTTGGCCAGAATCTGCTCGTGCGACATGCCGATTGCTTTCAGCAGTATCGTTACAGGCATCTTGCGACGACGGTCGACGCGGAAGAACAGAATGTCTTTCGGATCGAACTCGAAGTCCAGCCACGAACCACGGTAAGGAATGATACGGGCCGAGAACAGCAGTTTGCCGGAGGAGTGGGTCTTGCCGCGGTCGTGTTCGAAGAACACACCAGGCGAGCGATGCAGCTGCGAAACGATGACGCGCTCAGTACCATTGATCACGAACGAACCGGTGCTAGTCATCAGGGGCAGTTCGCCCATGTAGACTTCCTGTTCCTTCATTTCTTTGACGACTGGCTTGGTCGGCGATTCCTTGTCCAGGATCACCAGACGTACCTTGGCGCGCAGCGGCGACGCGAACGTCAGACCACGCAGTTGGCATTCCTTGACGTCAAAGGCAGGATCGCCCAGAACGTACGACAGGAATTCGAGACGCGCAAAGCCATTGTGCGAAACGATAGGGAAAATCGAGGTAAAGGCCGACTGCAGGCCGTCGTTCTTGCGGGTCGACGGTGCTACGTCTTCTTGCAAGAAACTATGGTAGGACTCGAGCTGGGTAGCCAGCAGGAACGGAACGTGGTGAACGTTGGCGCGCTTCGCGAATGATTTGCGAATGCGTTTCTTCTCAGTAAATGAGTAGTGCATGGACACTCCGTGAGTGACAGAAAGGATAAAAAATTCAGGTTTTGCCTGTGTCACCAGTGCCGATAGCCCTAGTTCAACAAGGTGTTCGGCTGCATGTCACACAGACGAAACCTGAAACTTCTACCATTTCCAGCTGATTTCAATAAACTGCGTACCACTGTAGCGCGAAACCGACGCTACAAATACGACGAGGACGACAAAGGAGCCAAAGCCGGATATTCCCCCTTTCGGAAGGATATCCGCAACTTTGGCTCGGTGGGGCCAGTCAGTTTACCGGAGTATGATACTCCGGCGCCCTGCCGGCCGCCGTACAACTTGATTACTTCAGATCGGCCTTGGCGCCAGCTTCTTCCAGCTTTTTCTTAGCGGCTTCAGCGTCAGCTTTCGACAGAGCTTCTTTAACGGTCTTCGGTGCGCCGTCAACCAGATCTTTAGCTTCTTTCAGGCCCAGACCGGTGATTTCGCGAACTGCTTTAATTACGCCAACTTTGTTTGCGCCAACTTCGCTCAGAACCAGGTTGAACTCGGTTTGCTCTTCAGCAGCAGCAGCGCCGCCAGCTGCGCCACCAGCAGCAGGAGCTGCCATAGCTGCGGCCGAAACGCCGAATTTTTCTTCGAAAGCTTTAACCAGTTCGTTCAGGTCCATTACGGACATTTCGCTCACTGCGTTCAGGATGTCGTCTTTGCTAATTGCCATTTGAAACTCCAATAATTTTTTGATTCGTTAATACATCAGATAGCTACTTGAGAAAAAAACCCGGCAGCACTCACACTGAGGCTGCCAGCGCGTAATGAATTACGCTGCTGGGGCTTCTTCTGCTGCAACAGCAGGAGCGCCTTCGGATTTTTTCGCTGCCAGAGCAGCCAGACCACGTGCAAAGCCCGACACCGGAGCCAGCATAACGCCCAACAGCTGCGAAATGAGAACTTCACGGGAAGGAATGCTCGCCAGCGCGACAACAGCAGCTTTATCCAGCTGTTTGCCTGCGTAGTTACCAGCCGTGATAACCAGTTTGTCGTTGGTTTTAGCAAAGTCGGCGACGACTTTAGCTGCTGCAACGGCGTCATCCGAGATCGAGTAGATCAGCGGACCGGTCATGCTGTCGGCCAGAGGAGCGAATTGCGTGCCTTCGACGGAGCGACGAGCGAGGGTGTTTTTCAACACTCGCAGGTACACGCCTTGTGCGCGCGCTTTAGCACGAAGTTGCGTCAAGTGAGCAACCTGGATGCCACGATATTCGGCCACGACGATAGTTTGCGCAGTTGCTACTTTTGCGGAAACTTCGGCGACGACGGCCTTTTTGTCATTCAGATTGAGACCCACGGTCAACCTCCTTAAATGATGGCGGGAAATCCTGCCATCGGTTCGAACAACGGCGTCCGAGGTTTAGGAGTCCTATGGACTACGAAACTTGATCGGGTACACCATCTGCGCTGGGTGAAACTCAATTAACCGGATACCTACCTGATGCATCCAGCCCAGCGGTCTTTGATTGCCTGATGCTGCCCGGAAGCAGCACCAGCCCAAAGAACTGCCCCCTGCCGCACGACGGCGTCAAGAGGACTTAAACTTGTTACTTAGGCTACCAGGCTAGCCTGGTCCAGACGTACGCCTGCGCCCATGGTGGACGACAGCGATACCTTGCGCAGGTATACACCTTTGCTCGATGCTGGTTTAGCTTTGTTCAGTGCGTCGATCAGAGCCAGCAGATTGCTCTTCAGGTCTGCATCGCTGAACGATTTACGGCCGATGGTCGCGTGGATGATACCGGCTTTGTCGGTACGGTACTGTACCTGACCAGCTTTGGCGTTCTTCACAGCGGTTGCCACGTCAGGGGTCACGGTGCCAACTTTCGGGTTAGGCATCAGACCGCGTGGGCCCAGGATCTGACCCAGGGTACCAACGATACGCATGGTGTCTGGCGAAGCGATAACGATATCGAAAGGCATGTCGCCGGCTTTGACGCGCTCGGCCAGATCTTCCATACCAACAACGTCAGCGCCAGCAGCTTTAGCTTGCTCGGCTTTGTCGCCCGAAGCGAACACAGCAACGCGAACGGTTTTGCCGGTGCCAGCTGGCAGCACGACGGAACCACGCACTACCTGGTCCGATTTCTTAGGATCAACACCCAGTTGCACCGACACGTCGATCGATTCGTTGAACTTGGCGGTAGCCAGTTCTTTGATCAGAGCAACGCCGTTGTCGAACGAGTACGATTTGGTGCCATCAACTTTGGCTTTGATAGCTTGAGCGCGTTTGGACAGTTTTGCCATGATTACAGACCTTCCACCGTGATGCCCATCGAACGAGCCGAGCCAGCGATGGTGCGTACAGCAGCATCCATGTCAGCAGCGGTCAGATCTGGGGTTTTCAATTTAGCGATTTCTTCCGCTTGAGCGCGGGTCAGCTTACCGACTTTGTCGGTATGTGGCTTGGCCGAACCTTTGGTAACGCCCGAGTGCTTCTTGATCAGGAAGGTTGCTGGTGGGGTCTTCATCACGAAGGTGAAGGACTTGTCAGCGAACGCGGTGATCACGACAGGAATCGGCATGCCTGGTTCCATACCTTGGGTCTGCGCATTGAAAGCTTTGCAGAATTCCATGATGTTCAGACCGCGCTGACCCAGTGCTGGACCAATCGGTGGGGATGGGTTTGCTTTACCAGCTGGCACTTGCAGCTTGATAAAACCAATGATTTTCTTTGCCATGATGGCTCCTATGCTTTGGAATGAGTAGTAGCGCCCCACCATGCGCATTCAGCAGGGCGGGGCTCCTCTTTTGCCAGATTTGTCAGGTTTTTACACCGTCGCCCGTTCTGGCGAACGGTGCTGCTTATACTTTTTCTACCTGACCGAATTCCAGTTCGACTGGAGTGGCGCGACCGAAAATGGTAACCGAGACACGCACTTTCGATTTCTCGTAGTTGACTTCCTCGACGGCGCCGTTGAAGTCGGTGAACGGGCCGTCCTTGATGCGGACATCTTCGCCCACCTGGAACAGCACTTTCGGCCGTGGTTTCTCGACGCCATCCTGCACCTGCTGCATGATCTTGTCGATTTCGCGCGCCGGAATCGGCGTCGGCTTGTTCGATTTACCGCCGATGAAGCCGGTCACTTTGCTGGTATTTTTCACCAGGTGCCAGGTTTCGTCAGTCATTTCCATCTCTACCAGCACATAGCCAGGGTAGAAACGGCGTTCGGTGACATACTTTTGGCCGTTGCGGACTTCGACCACTTCTTCGGTCGGCACCAGAATCTGGCCAAACTGGTCCTGCATGCCGGCGCGTTCTACACGCTCAGCCAGCGCACGCTGGACGCTTTTTTCCATGCCGGAATACGCATGTACAACATACCAGCGCTTATTGCTTACTGGCGTGCTGATTCGCGCTGCGCCAGCTTCTTGCGCCGAAGCGTCGCCGTTGCCGGAGACGCCCATTGCTTCATCTTGCACATTTTCGCTCATTATTTTCGTATACCCAGAATGACGTCGTACAACAGGAATTCGAGAGTCTTATCCGTGCCCCACAGGAACAACGCCATGACCAGCACGAACACGAACACGATGCCGGTGATCTGGGTCGCTTCGCGACGGCTAGGCCACACAACTTTTTTCGTTTCGCGAACGGATTCTTTAGCGAAATTCAGGAATTCACGGCCAGTCGTCGAGGTCCACAAGATCACAGCCGCAATAGCCAAACCAGCTACAAGCACACCTGCGCGTGCCAGAGCTGGTTTGTCTGCCAGGTAGTAAAACCCGACTACACCTGCGATTGCAGCGACTATCGCCAGTGCAACCTTGATCTTGTCATTCGACGTGCTAACAGTCTGCACGGATTGATTTGACATGTAATTTTACTTTCGGTGCCCTGCACCAGAATTCGGTGGCAGGGACGGAGGGCATCGAACCCCCAACCTTCGGTTTTGGAGACCGACGCTCTGCCAATTGAGCTACGTCCCTACGTAAAACTTTAAAGGATATCGATTATACCACCGGATCGCGTCCGGTGGTAGTCGGCCTATCCTTAGCCGATGATCTTGGCAACCACGCCGGCGCCAACGGTACGGCCACCTTCGCGGATTGCGAAGCGCAGACCTTCTTCCATCGCGATCGGGTTGATCAGCTTAACGGTGATCGACACGTTGTCGCCTGGCATAACCATTTCTTTATCGGCTGGCAGCTCGATCGAACCGGTTACGTCGGTGGTACGGAAGTAGAACTGTGGACGATAGTTGTTGAAGAACGGGGTGTGACGGCCGCCTTCATCTTTCGACAGAACGTAGATCTCGCCGGTGAAGTGGTTGTGTGGCTTGATCGAGCCTGGTTTTGCCAGAACTTGACCACGTTCCACGTCTTCACGCTTGGTGCCGCGCAGCAGCAGACCAACGTTGTCGCCTGCCTGACCTTGATCCAGCAGTTTGCGGAACATTTCCACGCCGGTGCAGGTGGTTTTCACGGTGTCTTTGATACCGACGATTTCGATCTCTTCGCCGACTTTGATGATACCGCGCTCAACACGACCGGTCACTACGGTACCGCGACCCGAGATCGAGAACACGTCTTCTACTGGCATCAGGAAGGCGCCGTCCACTGCGCGCTCTGGCGTAGGGATGTAGCTGTCCAGTGCTTCGGCCAGTTGCATGATAGCCTGTTCGCCCAGCGGACCGGTGTCGCCGTCCAGAGCCATACGTGCCGAACCTTTAACGATAGGCAGGTCGTCGCCTGGGAAGTCGTACTTCGACAGCAGCTCGCGCACTTCCATTTCAACCAGTTCCAGCAGTTCTGCGTCGTCAACCAGATCGCACTTGTTCAGGAACACGATGATGTATGGAACGCCAACCTGACGGGCCAGCAGGATGTGCTCGCGGGTCTGTGGCATTGGGCCGTCAGCTGCGGAGCAAACCAGGATTGCGCCGTCCATCTGGGCAGCACCGGTAATCATGTTTTTGATGTAGTCGGCGTGGCCTGGGCAGTCAACGTGAGCGTAGTGACGGCCAGCGGTTTCGTACTCGACGTGAGCGGTGTTAATGGTAATACCACGTGCTTTCTCTTCTGGAGCAGCATCGATCTGGTCGTATGCTTTAGCTTCGCCGCCGAATTTTTTCGACAGAACAGTAGCGATTGCAGCGGTCAGGGTGGTCTTGCCGTGGTCAACGTGGCCGATGGTGCCGACGTTAACGTGCGGCTTGGTCCGCTCGAATTTCTCTTTTGCCATTTTAGACTCCTAACGATTTGGTGTGATTACCTGGGCTGACGCCCGACTGTCTTGATAATACTGGGTAGTTTCTGTGACGCCAGCCTTCGGCGCCTTGGCCGCTGCAAGTGCAACGACCGGACCTGCGGGATACTGCGAATTCTGGTGCCCTTGACGTGGATTGAACACGTGGCCTCTCCCTTACCAAGGGAGTGCTCTACCACTGAGCTACAAGGGCTTATGGGATACTGCTGCGATGCCGGAGCATCAGACTGCAAACCAACTGGAGCGGGTGAAGGGAATCGAACCCTCGTCGTAAGCTTGGAAGGCTTCTGCTCTACCATTGAGCTACACCCGCGAGGATTTCAATTCAGCTTCTTTTACTGCATCACTCAGTTTTTTTGCAAAAACTTGGTGGAGGGGGCTGGATTCGAACCAGCGTACTCGAAAGAACAGATTTACAGTCTGTCGCCTTTAACCACTCGGCCACCCCTCCGCAATGAGCCGCAGAGTATGAAGCAACTACTTTGACTTGTCAACCCTGTTTTGCGTTCGTTTTTTTATTTACGCCGCACTGTTGTGATCAACTGTCTGCTTCGGGGCGAAATTGTAAACGAGGCTTATGCAAATGTGCAAGTGTTGTTTTTGCGATGAACAATTTACTATACAATCTTTCATCTACCCGAGCCCCGGAGCCCTGCAGTTGAAGCCGCGTCCCCGTCATTGGTACAGCACGATTTTGGCCAATCTGGTCCTGTGGACCTGTTACTTCATTGTTGGCCGGCTGGGCTTGCTACTAGCCCTGCCCCCGGGCTATGCCGCCCCTATCTTCCTGCCGGCCGGTATCGCGCTGGCGGCCGTCGTGGTGGGCGGCATGCGGCTGCTGCCGGCCGTCTGGCTAGGTTCGCTCAGCATCAATCTGGTCTATCCCGCCCTCTCGCCCGAAGGCATCAGTGCCAGCGCCTTGCACGGCGCCAGCGCCGCCGCACTGGGCGCTCTGCTGCAGGCCTGGGCCGGTAGCCAGCTGTTCCGCCGCTACATCGATCCTGCCATCGCTTCCGGCCGCGACGTGGTGCGCTTCATCCTGCTGGCCGGCAGCGTTACCCTGATCAGCAGCACCGTGTCCGTCTGCGGCAAGGCACTGGTGGGCGTGGTCCAGCCCCAGACCGTGCTGGCCGACTGGCTGGCCTGGTGGATGGGCGACACCATCGGCGTCCTGCTGGCCGCACCACTGAGCTGGATCGTGATCGGCCGCCCGCGCGCGCTATGGTCGCGCCGGCGCCTGCTGGTGGGCCTGCCCCTGCTGCTGTCCACTGCGGCCTTCATCGCCATCTATCTGCAGGCTGACCGCTGGGAGAACATCCAGCAGCTGCAGACTTTCCGCCTGAAAGCACAGCAGACGGGCGACCTGCTGCAGGAACAGTTCAGCGAACACGAGCGCTTCATCTATGCCATAGGCAAGGCGCTCAACGATCCCCAGCGCAGCCTCAACAACGAACATTTCGCTTCGCTCGCGCATGGCTATCTGGACCAGCGCCCCGAGCTGCTGTCGATGGCCTGGCTGACACCGATCAAGGATGGCGAACGGGCCGCTTTCGAAGCGTGGGGCCGAAGCCACATTGCGCCGGATTTCGAAGTGCGCCAGCGCGGCGCGCAAGGCCAGCTGGTGCGCGCCGAACGGGCCGAGCACTATGTGGTCTCGACCTATATCGAACCGAAAGAACGGCGCGTCCTGCTGGGTTACGATCTGCTCACCGAGCCGCTGCGCCGGGCCGCCATGGAACGGGCACTGGCTTCGGGCCAGCCCACCGCCACGGCGCCGCTGGCCACCATACAGGGCAGCAATGTGCCGGGCATGCTGCTGCTGCAGACGGCCTACCCCAACACGCAGCATCATGAGCCTATCGGCGCCCTGCTGATCGCCATGCAGTATCAGACGCTGCTGGAGCAGACGCTGAAGCGCTCGGAATTCCCCCACTTCCTGCTGCGCTTCGAAGACGGCGATGACGACGGCCCCAGCCATGTCATCCACGACACCCTGCTGCGCTCCGCCCATGACGGCGACTTCCAGCGCCAGCTGCATTTCGGTGGCCGCATCTACCAGCTCACACTGGCGCCTACCCCGGCCTATCTGTTGCAGCAGCGCGGCTGGCAAAGCTGGACCGTGCTGACCTGCGGCCTGCTGCTGTCCGGCCTGCTGGGCACACTGATGCTGCTGATCAGCGGCGAACGGGCCCGCATCCAGGCCCAGGTGGCAGACAGCACGGCGCGCCTGCGCGAACGCGAAGCGCGCCTGCAGGCTATCCTCAACAAGGCGGCCGACGCCATCCTCACCATCGATAGCGAAGGCGTGCTGATGTCGGCCAATGCCGCAGCGGGCCGGCTGTTCGGCTACAACGCCAGCCATATGACGGCACTGCCCCTGTGCCAGCTGATCCCCATAGGCGTGGGCGAAGCAGCCGGGCTCGATGCGCCGGGCTTGCTGCGCATGATAGCCTGCGGCGTCACCCATGAATACGAACTGACCGGCTGGCGCAGCGACGGCAGCGAGTTCCCGCTGGCGATGTCGGTCAGCGAAGTGGAACTGCCGGACGAGCACCTGTTCGTCACCATCCTGCACGATCTGACGGAACAGCAGATGGCGCAGGAACGCATCCACCATCTGGCCCATCACGACACGCTGACCGGCCTGTCCAACCGGCTGTCGCTGAATCTGCGGCTGGACCAGCTGCTGGCGCAGACGCGCCGCAGCAACGGCCGCTGCGCCCTGCTGTTCATCGATCTCGACCACTTCAAGAAAATCAATGACACCCACGGCCACCAGGTCGGCGACCTGCTGCTGGTAGCCGTGGCCCAGCGCCTGAAGGAGCTGCTGCGCGATGTCGATACCATCGCCCGTCTGGGCGGCGACGAATTCATCGTCGTCACGGCCGGTGATGTGACCCCGGCCGCCACCTCCACCATCGCCGTGCGCATCGTCGAAGCGCTCAACGCGCCCTACCACCTGCATGGCGTCTCCGTACACAGCGGCGCCAGCGTAGGGGTGGCCATGTTCCCCGATGACGGTAACGATGCCAGCACCCTGCTGCGCCATGCCGACACCGCCATGTACGCGGCCAAGGGCCGCGGCCGCGGCAACTTCCAGTTCTTCTCGGCCGAGATGAACCGCGCCACGCACGAACGTCTGATGCTGGAAAACCGCCTGTGGCTGGCGCTCGAGCAGAATGAATTCGAACTGTATCTGCAACCGCAGGTGGATCTGGTCAGCCAGCGCATCATCGGCGCCGAAGCGCTGCTGCGCTGGCACCATCCGGAACTGGGGCTGGTACGGCCGGACCGCTTCATCCCGATCGCGGAAGAATCGACCCTGATCGTCAGTCTGGGCGAGTGGGTCCTGCAGCGCGCCTTTGCCCTGCTGGCCGGCTGGCGCGGTGGCGAACTGGCGCACTTGCGGCTGGCCGTCAACCTGTCGGCGCGCCAGTGCCACAGCCCGGCCCTGCTGCCCTATCTCGACAGCCTGCTGGCCAGCAGCGGCATCGACCCTACCCGGCTGGAACTGGAGATTACCGAATCGGCCGCCATGCAGGATCCGGAACGCAGCCGCGCCCTGCTGGTGGAACTGCGTTCGCGCGGCATCCGCGTGGCCATCGACGATTTCGGCACCGGCTATTCCTCGCTCAGCTATCTGAAGCTGTTCGAGATCGACCGCATCAAGATCGACCGCAGCTTCGTCAAGGATATCGAAACCGATCCGGACGATGCCGTGATCGTGGCGGCCACCATCGGTCTGGCCCATGCACTGGGTCTGGCCGTGGTGGGCGAAGGGGTGGAAACGGCAGCCCAGCGCGACTTCCTGCGCGCCAAACAGTGCGACGAAGGCCAGGGCTATCTGTGGTCGCAGGCCGTGCCGCTGGCCCAGTTCGAAGCCCTGCTGCAGCACAGCTACAGCGACGCCGCCTGAGCAGGCAAAGCCGATAAAAAAAGCCGCTGCACGGGCAGCGGCTCGCTGGCGATCAGGCCACGTCTAATCCGGCGTATGGCCGATATTCGGGTCGCGCTCGATCAGGTCCAGCAGCGCGGCCACCACTTCCGGATCGAACTGCTTGCCGGCGCGTTCGGTGATGTAGCTCATCACCTCGGTATGCGGCCAGGGCTCCTTGTACGGACGCTCGTGCAGCAGCGAATCGAACACATCGACCACGGCCACGATACGGGCCGATATCGGTATGTCCTGCCCCTTGAGCTGATTCGGATAGCCATTGCCGTCGAAGTGCTCGTGGTGGCCGCCTGCAATCTCGGCGCCATAGGTCAGATAGCTGACGCCATCGACCATATTCGCGGCCCGCTCCAGTATCGACTTGCCGACAGCCGCATGGGTCTGCATCTGGCTGCGTTCGTCCGGCGTATGCAGGCCCGGCTTGAGCAGGATGTGATCGGGCGTGGCTACCTTGCCCACATCATGCAGTATGCTGGCCAGGCCTATCATGTCCAGCAGCTGCGGGGTCAGCTGGTCGGCATACACGCCGCGCTCGGCCATGCGCTGGGCCAGCGCCGACGACAGATTCTGCACGCGCCGCACATGGCCGCCCGTGCCGCTATCGCGGAATTCGGCCAGATCGGCCAGTGCCACCACCGTGGCTTCCTGCGCCTTGCGCAGCTGGCCGAACATATAGAGATTGTCGAAGGCTGCCGCAATGCGCTGGCAGAACACTTCCAGCAGGTCGCGCTGGATCTGCGCCAGCGGCCAGGGCGGCGTGACGGAGATCGCCACTTCGCGGTTTTCCTGGGTATGGATGAACAGCACATTGGCCGGGTGATCGAACTGGCTCTTCTTCTCCGCAAAAGCCTTGGCGATGGTAGGCCACAGCGGGTGCTCGTGCGGCATCAGCTCGTGCTCGCTGAGCGGGGTGTAGTTGCCGGTAGCGGCCACCACGGTGGTCATGCCGGTATCGCCCTGCATCAGGCACAGCACACCATCCGCACCCACATCAAGAATCGCACTGACCTGATTCAGCACGCCGGAAGCAAATTCGCGCAGCGAATGGATCTGGTAGAGATTGGTCGCGCCAGCCAGTATCTTGCCCAGCCCGATGCGGCTGCGCTCGAGCATATTCAGGCTTTCGTAGGCGCGCAAGGCCGAGATCACGGTGGTGAACAGCTTCTGCGTGGTCAGCTCGGTCTTGGCCTTGTAGTCGTTGATATCGTATTCGATGATCACGCGCTGCTCGGGCGCCTGGCCGGGCTGGCCCGTGCGCAGCACCACCCGCACGATGCCGTTATGCAGTTCTTCGCGGATGCGGCGCGCCAGCAGCAGGCCGGCGTCATCGGTTTCCATCACCACGTCCAGCAACACCAGCGCGATATCGGGCGTGGTGCGCAGGAATTCGTAGGCTTCCTTGCCGCTATAGGCCGAGAACAGCTCCAGCTCGCGTCCTTTGAAAGAGACATTGCGCAGCGCCAGCCGGGTGACGGCATGGACATCGACATCGTCGTCGACGATCAGCACTCGCCACAGCCGCTGTTCTGGCGATTCCTGTCCGGCGGCGGGCGCTTCGTCCTCATCCTCCTGAATCAGCCAGTTGTCGTCTGCGTTGGAATCGGTCATACACATCTCCAGAGGTGCGTTGTCGTTCTAGCATAAACAGATTCCCCCCCTATGACAACCTTTTTGCAAGGGCGGGCCGACTCTGTTACGCTGCCGTTATGGATAGCCGTGACAGCAGCGTGCGCGCATTGCCGCCGGCCCACAACCGTTCAAGGAACCCCATCATGCAAGAGACAGCAAGCGATATCACGGGCCGCGAATTCCTCGCCTTCACGCTGGGCGCGGAAGAATATGGCATCGATATCCTCAAAGTGCAGGAAATCCGTGGCTATGAAACAGTGACGCGTATCGCCAACGCACCAGCCTTCATCAAAGGCGTGATCAATCTGCGCGGCATCATCATCCCGGTGGTGGACATGCGCATCAAGTTCAATCTGGGCGAACCCGTGTATGACCAGTTCACCGTGGTCATCATCCTCAACATCGGCGGCCGCGTGGTCGGCATGGTGGTCGACTCCGTATCCGACGTGACCACGCTGATGCCGGAGCAGCTGAAACCGGCGCCCGACATGGGCAATGCCTTCAGCCATGAGTACATGATAGGTCTGGGCACCATCGACGAGCGTATGCTGATACTGGTCGATATCGACCGTCTGATGGCGAGCGAGGAAATGGGCTTGTCCGACGTCGAAGCGTAATGCCCCAACAGTCCGGCGCCAGTGCGCCCTGCCTGCGGCAGCCGGACTAGTTGCTGACCGGTGGCGTCAGTGCCGCCGGTGTGGCCGCCGCCGTACGGCTATTTGCGGCACAGCCGCTGCGGTTAACGCCCTGATCGAGATTCTGGTAGCGCACTTCGTATTTGCCGTTGGCCAGCTTATCCACCACCAGCTTGTCATGCGCCTGCACATAGGCATAGCGCACATTCGAGTGCCGCTCGGTATCGTAAATCTTGATGAACACGGCCGACGCATTGGCGCCGTTATCCAGCAGCAGCTGCATATCGTCGCCCTTGTTGGCGACCGGGAAGCCCGTCATATAGCCCGACTGTTCCGGCCACGGTTCGCCATTCGGCGCCACCAGTGACTGCGGCTCGACTTCGCATTCGGGTGCGGCATTCGGCAGCTGCACCTGCGACAGCGCCTGCACCTTGATGGGCGCCGCCTTGCTGCTATTCGCTTCCGGATAATACGGCTGGGCTACAGCCCAGGCATCGCGCATGTCCGCCTTGGGATCGCGCGGTGCAGCACGGGCAGCCGCCCGCGCCGTCCGTTCCGGATTATCGGCCTTGTTCCCCCAGGCCGCCGCCAGTGCGCTCGACAGCAGATGCGGCTCGTTGACCATGGTCACACCGGCCACCCAGCCCAGTACCAGACAGGCGGCCATGCCGCCCCACCAGCGCCAGACGCTGCGGCGGAACGGGCGCGGCGAGTCATCCACCGGCTCCGGGCTCCAGGCCCGCTCGGGCGCATCGTGGCGCGGCTTGTCACCGCCGCGCTGGTCTTCGTTGCGGGTGCTTTCCAGCCACTCGATTTCCCACTCTTCGGCGGCAATCCACTCGTCATGCTCCTTGCGCCGCTGCGGATCGGACAGGGTGTTATACGCCCCGTTCAATATGGCCATGATGCGCGCAGCCTTCTCATCACCCGGATTCTTATCAGGGTGGTATTTCTGACTGAGTGCCTTGTAGGCAGCACGTATGACCTCCTGCGGTGCCATACGGGACACCTTCAGATTGTCATAGTGAGTGTGTATCTTTGCCATCGTTCCAATTATTGTCCGGCTAGCGCGCGTCCTTCATGATAGCCGATCTAGCGTGGTGCAACGCAATGATCTGGCATGGAAAGGCCTTGCAATTCTGGCCACTGTGCTTTTCTGTCTACAGGCGGTGACTGCGGTCCTGCGCCAGCAGCGTTTCCGGCAGGCTCACGGCATGACCAATCAGCAGTACTTTGAACAATTCTCCCATTTCGGCCGGCGACAGCAGCTTCTGCAGCGCCCTTGCCTGCGGCAGATAGCGCAGGCTGTCGGCCGGGTCTGTACGCAACAGCAATTCGCTGGCGCCGGCCGCAAGCAGGAAGCCCGCTTGATTCAGATAGCCTAGTACTTCTGCGCCGGCATCCTGCGCGGCCAGTGCCATGGCAGTGAAATCCACGTGGGCCGTAATATCCTGCAGGCCCGGATAATAGAACGGGTCCGGATGGGCATGGTGGCGGTAGTGGCACATCAGCGTGCCCGTGGCGCGCTGGAAGAAATAGTATTCGTGGCCGGGGAAGCCGTAATCGAACAGCAGGGCCGCGCCGCCCCGTCCGGCCGTCAGCATCTGGCTCAGGGTGGTCATGAAGGCGCAGGCCACGCTGTGCACTTCCGTCACATAACCCACCGGCAGGCTGTCATGTTCGGGGATCTGGCGGGCGATCTGGGCCAGCACGGCCGCACTGGCCGGCACCGGCAGATAGTCGAAGCGGCCATCCTTGACCGTGACCTTGAGCTCCTGCCAGCCTTCCGGATGGCGGATCACCAGTTCTACCGGCATGGCATCGAGTACTTCGTTACCCAGCACCACCCCTTCGAAAGACTCGGGCAGGGCATCGAGCCACTCCACCTGCGGGAAAGCGCGCAGCTTGTCCTGCTGGCGGCCGCGCAGCTCGCCGGACAGTTCGACGATCACATAGCGCTCGATGCTAATACCCAGCACGGCCATCTCGCTCAGCACATCGTAGGCCAGCTGGCCCGTGCCGGCGCCAAATTCGAGGATCTGCGGCGCAGTTTGGGCGATAATAGCGGCTGCCGCATGGGCTAGCGCCGCACCGAACAGGGGCGTGAGCTCGGGCGCAGTTGTAAAATCGCCATCTTTGCCCAGCTTGGCCGAGCCGCCGCTGTAATACCCCAGACCGGGGGCGTACAGCGCCAGCTCCATATAGCGGGCGAAGGAAATAGCACCATCGTGGGCCGCAATCTCGGCGGCGATCTGCTGCTGCAGGGCGTGGGACGCGGCCAGCGCGTCACTGGTAGGGACAGGTAAGGACATAGGCGGCATTGTAACGAATCGGCAGGCCGCGCCGCCATTTTAAGCATCACGACAGCTATGAATCAGCCACAACACAGCGCGCCAGCGGCTACGACCGGCGCATTCGGCGCAGTAGCGCCAGCGCCCGCCCCCGTCGCCCTCGTGACGGGCGCGGGCCGCCGCATCGGCCGCGTGATCGCTCTGGCGCTGGCCCGCGCCGGCTGGGATATTGCCGTGCACTACCGCAGCTCGGCCGGCGAAGCGCACCAGCTGGTCGATGAAATCACTGCGCTGGGCCGGCGTGCCGTGGCGCTGCAGGCCGATCTGGCCGACGAAGCGGCTGTGCGCACGCTGGTGCCGGCCTGCGTGACGGCACTGGGCAGCCTGCGCTGCGTGGTCAACAACGCTTCCCTGTTTGAATATGACAGCGCAGCCGATTTCTCGATCCGCATGCTGGACGCCCATATGCACGCCAATCTGGCCGCCCCCATCCTGCTGGCGCAGGCCCTGCACGGTGTCACTGACGCCGGCCAGCAGGCGGTGGTGATCAACCTGCTGGATCAGAAACTGTACAATCTCAATCCGGATTTCCTGTCCTACACCCTGTCCAAGGCAGCGCTGCACACGGCCACCACCATGCTGGCCCAGCAACTGGCGCCCAAAGTGCGGGTGGTAGGCGTGGCACCCGGCATCACCATGCTATCGGGCGACCAGACCGAAGCCGGTTTTGCCAGCGCCCACCAGCAGACCCCGCTGGGCCGTTCCAGCACGCCGGAAGATATTGCCGACAGCGTGGTCTACGCTGCTTCGGCCCGTGCCCTGACCGGCACAACCCTGCTGGTCGACGGTGGCCAGCACCTGATGCCACTGCCGCGCGATGTGATGTTTCTGGCGCAGTAAGCGCCCGCGCTGACCCGATAATTTAAACGAAAGAAGGTATACCCCATGCTGTCCGCCCTGTACCACCCGCAACTGAGCGACTGCCGTCGCCTGTTCCTGCGCAACTATGAAGTGCTGATCAATATCGGCGTGTACGAATTCGAGAAAAAGGGCGAGCAGCGGCTGCTGATCAATGTGGACCTGTACATCCCGCTGGCCGTCTCCACCCCGACCCACGACCAGCTGGAAGAAGTGGTGGACTACGACTTCATGCGCGACACCATCGCCAAGCTGATGGCACGCGGCCATATCCAGCTGCAGGAAAGCCTGTGCGACGACATCGTCCAGGCCATGCTGGCGCACCCGCATGTGCGCGCCGCCCGCGTTTCCACCATGAAGCCGGATGTATATCCCGACTGCGAAGGCGTGGGTGTGGAAGTCTTCAACATCAAGGAGGGCGTATGAGCGTCGCCAGCATCACGCCGGACAGCAACGTCAGCACCAAGGCCGCGGAAAAGATCGCGCTGGAGAATAACAAGCTGCACAAACGCCTGTGCCGTCTGGTCGGTCAGGCCATCGGCGACTTCAACATGATAGAAGACGGCGATAAAGTGATGGTCTGCCTGTCGGGCGGCAAGGACAGCTACGCCCTGCTCGACATACTGCTCACGCTGCGCGAGCGTGCACCCATCCACTTCGACGTAGTGGCCGTGAATCTGGACCAGAAGCAGCCGGGCTTCCCGGAAGACGTGCTGCCGACCTATCTGACCAGTCTGGGCATCCCCTTCCACATCGAAAATCAGGATACCTACAGCATCGTCAAGCGCCTGATCCCGGAAGGCAAAACCACCTGCTCGCTGTGCTCGCGTCTGCGCCGCGGCATCCTGTACCGCGTGGCCGATGAACTGGGCTGCAACAAGATCGCGCTGGGCCACCACCGCGACGACATCCTCGAAACCTTCTTCCTGAATATGTTCTTCGGCGGGAAGCTGAAAGGCATGCCGGCCAAGCTGGTGTCCGACGATGGCAAGCATATGGTGATCCGCCCCATGGCCTACGTGAAGGAAGAGGACACCGAACGCTACGCGGAAGTGAAGAACTTCCCCATCATCCCGTGCAATCTGTGCGGCTCGCAGGAAAACCTGCAGCGCAAGCATATCAAGGGTATGCTGCGCGAATGGGAGAAGAAGCATCCGGGCCGGGTAGAGAACATCTACTCCTCGCTGTCGACCGTGGTGCCTTCGCACCTGATGGACCGCGATCTGTTCAGCTTCACCGATCTGCAGATCGATGGCGTGGCCAATCCGCTGGGCGATATCGCGTTCGACGAAGATCCGTGCTCGACGCCGAGCACCGTACCGGGCATCATTCCCCTGCAGCGCAACCTGTAAGCGCTTCCTGCTCCCCCGGCATCAGCGTGGTGGCGCAGCAGCCTGCGCCACCACCACTACTCAGGGAGAAGGAATACACATGAACGTCAAAATACAGAGCGATGCCTTGAAGGCATCAATGCAGGCGAATTTTTCCGCCAGCCGCAAAAGCAGCGACGGCGGTTTTCAGGCCGCGCTGGAAAAGGCCACCAAGCCTAGCGCAGCACAGGAGCTGGACGAGTACATGAGCAAATCGTCGACCGAACGCATGGTCGACATGATCCTGAAAAGCATGGGGCTGACGCGCGAGGATCTGGCCACCAAATCGCCGCAGGAACAGGCGGCCATCATGCAGAAGGTCACCCAGATACTCAAACAGAAGATGGAAGAAGCCACTGCCAAACTAAGCGGCGGTACCCCGGCGCTGTAGCAGGCAGCGGCTAGCCGCGCTTAGTAGGACTGCGCGGTACGCAGCACCGGATACAGATTGAAGCGCTCGTCCCATGAAGCGTGGCGGCGGGCGAAGAACTCCAGCCGCTTGGCCGGACTTTTATTGAACTCCGCATCGCTATCACGCTTCTTCTGGAACTCTTCGCGCAGGGCAGGATCGGCTTCCAGCTGTTCGCGCGCCACCTGCTCGGCCACATACTCCTCCATATATTCTTTGCGCTCGAAGGCGTTATTGAACTCGCCCCATGCCAGCAGCGAATCGGCGCCGCGCGGCTCCAGCATGGTCATCACCAGACGGGCCTTGGGCTGGGCGATCGGCACGAACAGCGAGCCTTTCATCAGGCTGCGGCGCTCGCGCGCCCAGTCGCCTTCCACCGTCAGTCCCTGGTGGCCTTCGAACGACTGCTTGGCAAACGTGGCTTTACTGGCGCGGAAGCTTTCCACCTCGGCCGCCATCTGGTCGGCCCCCAGCACCTTGTACTGTATGCCATGCAGCTTCAGGCGTGCAGCCACGCGGGCCGCTTCGGCCAGCGGCACCAGATAACCACCCCTGGGCGCTGCCACGCGCAGATCCGGCACCACTTCATCGCGCAGCGGCACGCGCCAGACTTGCGGCTTGCTTTCGTCGTACACCGTCATGGTGCCGCCCGAAACATCGGAATAGCCGCGGGTATATTCGTATCCGGGGAACTCGATGGTCCTGCTGTTAAAGGTAGTGCGGTAGCTGAGCGGGAACTCGGCGCCGCCCAGCGTCGTTGCGCGCTGGTCGGCCTGCTGCACCAGCTTCTGCCACTCCTTGCCATGCAGGGCCACTTGCGACAGCAGCGACACAATGGTGTTGCGGGTGATGCGCACGCGGGTCGGATAGTCCTTCCACGAATGGGTTTCCACCAGCATGGCGAAGCGGTTACGCATAGGGAAATAGCCGGTCGAAAACCGCGGCGTCGCCATCGAATCGACGAAGCCGGACATGGGGTCGTCTTCCTTATCGAAAGCGATGTAATACGGCTTGGGATCGGAACCCTGCTGCTTCAGATCGGCCATCACGGCAGCCTGCAAGGCCAGACCGGCGCGCTTGAGTTCTTCGTCACCGCCATGCACAGGCTCCACCTGTATCGATACATCAGGCTGGAACTTGGCGCCATCGGTGACGTGCAGATCGACATAGGCCAGCGGGTCCCACGCGTTCACCAGCGCCAGCATGGCCTGCATTTCCGCTGCATCGGCTTTGACGTAATCGCGGTTCAGGTTGTAGTTCTGCGCCGTGGTGCGCCAGCCCATTTCCACCGGACCGCGCTGGTTGGGACGGTTCCACTTGCCGAAGCGCTCGTGGCCATCGACATTAAACACCGGTACGAACAGCAGCACCTGCTTATCCAGCGCGCCGGCCGCCGCCTTGTTCTCCAGCGCTTCGCGCAGGGCGAGGAAGCCGGCATCCTTGCCATCGATTTCACCAGCGTGGATACCGCCCTGCACCAGCATCACAGGCAGGCCGCGTTGCCTGGCCTGTTGCGGCGTCAGCGCGCCTGTACGCGAAACGGCCATGGCCAGCATAGGGCGGCCTTCCGGCGTGCGGCCGAATTCGAAACAGCGCACCGCTTGCGGATAGGCTTTCTGGAAGCGCGCGCACAGCGCGATCACCTCATCATAACGGCCCGTATTCTGGAAACCGGAACGCTCGGAGATGGTGCTGAGAGCGCTGGCCCCGGCCGCGGAATTGGCCGTGGTACTGGCAGCAACGGCAGGTGCTACAGCAAGAACAAAGGAGAGAGGCAGTAACAGGTCAGAACGTCGCATCGGCATGGCTCCGGTTAGGTGCCGGCGCACTCGATGGCACCGGTCAGATCAAAAATTATAGTCGGCTTTGCTACGCTGCGCCGTGACCTCAGCGCCGCTCGGGCAATATGCTGATTTCCTTCAGCGGCGAGCGCACCTGCACGGTCGCTGCATCGCTGTCGCCTGAAGTACGGTCTGGCGTGCTGCCAGCCGCCAGCGGTGCTGCCGCACTGCGACCACCCTGACGTGCTGCGACGGCCGCGCAGGAAGCGCCTGCATTCAGGCGCAAGGCCGTTGCCAGCAGGCTTTCGGCCGGATCTCCCAGCGCGTGGCCCATGTCATCATCCACCCGGCAATCAGGCGCAAAGCCCTCGTCGAAATCGCCCCAGCCTTTGTTATTGGTGCCCTGGTACTGCACCATGAAATAGGTGGTGCCGCAATTGGTCATGGGTACGAATGCATAAGGCTTGCCGCAGGTTTGACCGCCCACCAGCCGTACTTCGATATCGATCCCGCGCAGGCCGTTAATCAGCGCCTCGCTGGCAGAGCAGGTGCCTGGCCCCGTCAGCAAAGTGACGCGCTTCAAATCCAGATGCGGCAACTTGGTGCCGAATGGCAGCGGCTGGGTGCTGGCGAAACCGATTCCAAAGTCGAGGAAACTGGTAGGACGGCCCGGATTCAGGCGGCCATTGGTTGCATAGCGCATGAACACCTTGCCGCTGCTCGCCGCAGGTCCGGCGATCATATAGGCCAGCTGGCTGGCAATGCTGATTTGCCCGCCGCCGTTATAGCGCATATCGAGCACCAGCTCTTTCACACCGGCGTTACTGAAACCCATCATCGCTTCGTATAGCTGGCGTTCGGCAGGCGCATTGTGGCTGGTGAAGTTCAGATAGCCCGTCTTGCCGGACGGAGTATCGAGCAGCTGTACTGCCTGCACCGACAAGGCATTTACCGAACCCACCGTCAGCGCGGTGTCGAAAGCGCGGCCATCGCGCCACCAGGTAAACCTGTGTGGCTGGTCGGCCTTGGTCGGCGCGAGTGCCGCATTAAACCGTGCGACAGCGTCGCTATCGCCGCGATAAATGAAATCTTCGTTGTCGATCATAATTAGCTGATCGCCACGCCGCAGGCCGGCACGCTCGGCTGGCGACCCAGCATCCACCATGGCAATGCGCCACTGGCGCGGTACCTGATTGGCACCGGCATTCCAGCTGATGCCATAGGAAAGCTCCACACCGCTCGACAAGGCTTCCCACACTTCGCGCGGATAGCTGTAATGGAAGCGGTCTTTGGGACGGCCGTTCGCAAGCAGCTTGGGAGTTTTCAGTGCGTTGAAATAGGCCACCACCGTAGGATAATCAGTGGCCTTGATGGCCGGTACTTCGCTATTCCACAGATAAGTCTCCTGGGTGATGGCGCGGATAAAGCCTTTTTCATCAGCCTGTGTGCCAGGCTGATTCTGTACACCGCCGGGATGCATGACTTCACAGCGGTTCCATAGATCGAGCGAGCTGCCAGGAGCCGCATCGGCATATACCACGGGTACAGGATCAGGCGGTGGCACAGGGTCAGGAACCACGACGGCGGGCGTGGAGGAGCCGCCGCAGGCCGTCAGCATAACGGCCATGGCAGCGCAGGATAGCAGGGAAGTGGTCGATTTCATCGACAGGAATTATAGACAAACTCTGCGTCATTCCTGCCGATGTTTATGATTACTTACAAATTTCTCAAGAGCCGAAATGGTAATTCAGCTCGACCCAGCCCTGCCGCCCCACCGGACTGTAATTCCCCACCGGGTAGTAAGGCCAGCCGCCACTGCTATCACGTTTCACCTGATTCAGCACATTATTCAGGGCAAGCGACAGCGTGGTGCGGGCATTCAGTCTCAGCACCGCGCTGGCATTAACCAGCGTGGTGGGCGTCAGATACGCCTCGCCCGCGCTATTCGGCACCTTGCCGTAGCGCTGCAGGAACAGCGTATTCGACCAGTCGCCGCGATTCCACGTCAGGCTGGCATTGAGCTTGTCGCGCCAGTCGGCATTGCTCAGGTCTTCCAGATCATCGTTCAGCGCATCGCCGGCGAACTGGCGCGATTTCTTGCTGAGCGTCCTGGAATAATTAGCCTTGGCAGTCCACACGCCGTAAGCGGAGGTACGCAATACGTATTTGCCACTCAGGTCGATGCCGCTGACGCTGTTCGATGCCGCGTTGATCGGGTTGACCAGTATCTGCCTGATTTCACCGGGACGGTTCAGCGCCGTCAGCGGATTGCGCACGATGCGCCCGATTGCGTCGGCGCAGGTCGGCGAACTAAGGTCACCGGCTACGCGGCATCTGGCCTCATCGCGCAGCAGCTGGTCGGCACTCAGATTGGTGACCAGATCATCGATCCGGATCTTCCAGTAATCGAACGAGGCATCGAAGTTCACACTCGGCGACCACACCAGCCCCAGCCCGGACGAGCGGCCCTGCTCGGAGCGCAGGTCCTTGCTACCTGTTTGCACATAGTCTGCGCCGGGCGACTGGTTGGCAAACTCGCAGCTGGCCAGCGGCTGGCCAGCCTTGGCGCAGCGGTAGTAATCGGTGGTCGAGGAGTAGTAGCCGGTGCCGCGCGCCTTGTAGATATAGTTCATATCCGGTGCGCGGAAGCTGGTGGCGTGATTGGCGCGCACCAGCAACTGGCTGGCTGGACGCCATTCCAGACCGGTGTTATAGGTCAGCTTGCCGTCCTGACGTCCGGCGAAACTGTAACGGTCATAGCGGCCGGCCAGCGTGGCATCGAGCTTGTTCAGCAGGGGCACACCGGCTTCAACACCCAGTGCATAGCGCTGACGCGTACCGGCCGTTACGTCGGCCGTCGAGACGGTGTTGAAATAGCCCTGATTGATGCGTGCATCCGGCGTATTCGAAAAGCCCTGCTTGCCCACTTCGGCCACCGTGGCCAGCTTCAGCGGACCGGCCGGCAACTGAGCCAGCACCCCGCTGGCACTCAGGCTGGCGGTATTGGTCCACGACTGGTCATCGCTGACCGCTGTGCCGGTGATGCTGTCGAATTCTCCGGGCGTCAGGCGGCGCGCCAGCCGGGCCGGATCGGGCGCATAGATCGCCACGCCGCTGTCATCCACGCCCAGTTTGGGGCCGAGGAAGAAGCTGTCGATATTCGCCAGCGCACGCGGGGTGTAACTGCTGCTCTTGTACAGCGAAGCGCTGTAGGCCGCTTCGTACTGCCAGCCGGTACCGGGTATCTGCCCTCTGGCGCCGAACGACAGCGAGCTGGCCTGATCATCCCAGCGCCGGTTATAGCGCTCGGCACCGCCGATTTCCTCAGGCGAGATATAGCGGCTCCACGCTTCGTAGCGGGCGGTATTGCGATTCCAGAAATAGCTATCGGCAGTAGATGCGGAAGTCCACGAAGGACCGCGGGTGTTATTGCGGCTGCGGTTAAAGCCCAGCAGCGCTTCGGCAAACAGGGTGGTATCCGCAGACAGGTCATAATTGGCGCTGCCGAACAGATTCTGGCTGCTGTTACCGGTCTGGGTAGTCCAGTAGGTCGGGCCCACTTTCGGGCTGGCGCAATAGCTGCCGGCTTTGGCCGTGTAGCGCAGCGTACTGCCGCCAAACAGATCGGACAGGCTGCTGCAGGTGTCGGCCGGATCGATGTATTTGCCGCTGCTGACATTTTTGCGGCCCAGCACCGAGGTCGGCGCAACGCCCGTCTTGGCGCTCATGAAGTCACGATCGCGGCTCCACAAGGGATCGCGTTCGAGGAATTCGGCACTGAACAGGGTATTCAGCTGGCCGAAGCTCTCGCCACCGGTCAGCTGCAAGCGGCGGTCGCCACCACCGCCACGCGAACTAGTACCTGCCTTCAGATTCACATCCAGACCGCTGGCCTGTTTTTTCAGGATGATGTTGACCACCCCCGCGATCGCATCCGACCCATATACGGCCGAGGCGCCGCCACTGAGAATTTCTACCCGGTCCACCACGCTGGACGGAATATTCGCCAGATTGGTGAAATTGACCGTGCCCTCGTAGGCGATCGGGAAGTCCGCCATGCGCCGCCCGTTGAGCAGCACCAGTGTGTGGTTGGGACCCAGCCCACGCAAGCTGATGGCATTGGCCGAAGGCGTAAAGGTATTGCCGTAATCGGCGCCCTGGGTGAAGCCGCTGTTCTGGGTCTGGTTGCTGAGCGCATCGAACACATTGCGGTAGCCCTGTTTGCTGATCTCGTCGCCAGTCAGCACCGTCACCGGCGAAGGGCCTTCCAGACTGGCGCGCGGGATACGCGAGCCAGTGACCAGCACGGACGGCGGGTTGGCCGCCTCCTGCGCCTCTACCTGGCCGGCGACGCTGCACAGCAGGGCGATAGCGCCAGCCGCGAGCGGTTTCAATTCGAATTGTGTTTTCATTGAAAAGTTCCGGGGTTGAAAGGCCGCCACCTTAACAAGAGGGCTCCCGAAACAGAACGAATGATTCCGCGCTTAGTTATGCAAAAAAAAGACGGGGCCAGTTGCGGCAGCTTGCCGGAACTGGCCCCGTTGATCGATGACCGATTAGGCGGCGTGCGGTGCCGCTTGCTTATCCGCTTTGGCGAAATCAGCCAGCAGTGCGGCCTCCTTGCGCTTGGCGGCAGCGAAGTGACGCTCCTTGACGTGGCCATAGCCGCGTATATCTTCCGGAATGCTGGCGATCGCCACGGCTTGCGCCAGATTCCCGGCCGTCAGCTTGGGCAGCAGGCCTGCCACCGTCTGGCGGTAATCCACGATCAGCTGGCGCTCCATGCGGCGTTCCGCCGTGTAGCCGAAGATATCCAGCGCCGTACCACGCAGGCCTTTGAAGCGCGCCATCACGGCAAACGCCTTCATCAGCCACGGACCGTATTCCTTCTTCACCAGATGGCCTTGCGCATCATGCTTGGCAAACATCGGCGGCGCCAGATGGAACTTCAGCTTGATATCGCCATCGAACATGCCGGCGATCTTCTGCTGGAACGCGCCATCGCTGTACAGACGCGCCACTTCATACTCGTCCTTGTAGGCCAGCAGCTTGTAGTAGTAGCGTGCTACCGCTTCAGTCAGGCGGGTAGTCTTGCCCAGCCTGGCTTCTTCGGCACGTACCTGATCGACAAACGATTTATACTGTTTAGCATAATCCGCGTCCTGATAGGCTGTCAGCAACTCCACCCGCTTGCTGATGATGTCGTCCAGCGTCTGGATACGTTTGAACTCGATCACCTTGGCCGGCGTGGTCATGCGGGTGACGGCCGCCAGATCCTGCGCCGCCGTACGCCCCCAGTTGAAGGCCGCCTTGTTGAAGCCGACCGACACGCCGTTCAGTTCGATGGCTTTCAGCAGCGACGCTTCGCTCAGTGGCACATGGCCTTTCTGGAAGGCGTAGCCCAGCATGAACATATTGGTAGCGATCGAGTCGCCCATCAGCGCGGTGGCGATCTGACCAGCATCGACGAAGTCCACCTGATTGCTGCCACAGGCACGGGTGATCTCGTTGCGCGAAGGTTCGTCAGGGAACTGCCAGTTGGGGTTCTTGACGAACGCCGCGGTAGAAGAGCCGGTCGAGTTGATCATGGCGTGGGTACGGCCTTCGCCCATACGCGATAGCGCATCGCGCGAAGCCGTCACGATCAGATCGCAACCAATCACCAGATCGGCACTGCCGGTACCGACGCGGGTCGAATGCAGATCGCTCTGGTTATCGGCCAGACGTACGTGCGACATCACCGGGCCGCCCTTCTGGGCCAGACCGCTCATATCGAGCACAATCGCGCCCTTGCCTTCTACGTGGGCGGCCACGGCCAGTATCTGCCCCACCGTCACCACACCCGTGCCACCGATACCGGTGATCAGGATGCCGTAAGGCTGGGCCGTCGATGGCAGCACCGGTGCCGGCAGCGCCACTTGCGGCGCTTCGCCCGTTGCAGCCTTCTTCGGTTTCTTCAGCGCGCCACCTTCCACCGTCACAAAGCTGGGGCAGAAGCCGGTCACGCAGGAGAAGTCCTTGTTGCAGGAGGACTGGTTGATCTGGCGCTTGCGCCCCAGTTCCGTTTCCAGCGGCTCCACCGACAGGCAGTTCGACTGCACCGAGCAGTCACCGCAGCCTTCGCACACGGCTTCGTTGATCACGGCGCGTTTGGCCGGATCAGGGTATTCGTTGCGTTTGCGGCGGCGGCGTTTCTCCGAGGCGCAGGTCTGGTCGTAGATCATGGCCGACACACCGGGCTGGTCGCGCAGTTCGCGCTGCACGTCCATCAGTTCCGAACGGTGGCGCACGGTGACACCGGGTGCCCAGTTGTAATCGGACGGATATTTTTCCGGCTCGTCGGTGACAACGATGATCGGGCTCACGCCTTCGGCGGCAATCTGGCGCGAAATCATGCCGGGATCGAGCGGGCCGTCGAAGTTCTGCCCGCCCGTCATGGCGACGGCGTCGTTGAACAGGATCTTGTAGGTGATGTTGACCTTGGCCGCTACCGCAGCGCGGATGGCCAGTATGCCGGAGTGGAAATAGGTACCGTCACCGAGGTTGGTGAACACATGCTTCTCGTTGGTGAACGGCGCCTGCCCCACCCACGTCACACCTTCTGCGCCCATGTGGGTAAAGGTGGAAGTTTCGCGATCCATCCACAGCACCATGTAGTGGCAGCCGATACCGGCCAGCGCACGCGAGCCTTCCGGTACTTTGGTGGAGGAGTTGTGCGGGCAACCGGAGCAGAAGTAAGGCGTGCGGTCGGTTTCCGGATTCGATTTCAGTGGCAGCGACTTCAGTGCCAGCTCTTTCGCTTCGAGGAAGGCCACCCGTTCGCGCACCCGCTCGGCCACCGGATGGCCGTCGCAGTAGTGGGCGATACGCGAAGCGATGGCGCGCGCGATCTGGGCCGGATTGAGTTCGTAGGTGGCCGGCAGCAGCCAGTCGCCGTGACCGGTCTTGCTGTTCTTGCTCCACTCGCCCGTATCATCGAACTTGCCCACCACGCGAGGACGCTTACCGTCCGGCAGGTTGTAGAGTTCTTCCTTCAGCGCGTATTCCAGAATCTGGCGCTTCTCCTCCACCACCAGAATCTCGTCCAGACCTTCGGCGAATTCCTGCACGCCTTCCGCTTCCAGCGGCCAGGTCATGCCGATCTTGTACAGGCGGATACCGATATCGGCAGCGGCCTGCTCGTCTATACCCAGATCGGCCAGCGCCTGACGGGTATCGAGATAGGATTTACCGGCCGTGATAATGCCGATCTTCGGCTTCGGGCTATCCCAGATGATCTTGTTGAGTTTATTCGCGCGGCAGTAGGCCAGCGCGGCGTACCACTTGTAGCTGTTCATCCGTACTTCCATATCGAGTACGGTGTCGGGCCAGCGGATATTCAGGCCGCCTTCGGGCAGTTCGAAATCTTCCGGAATCTTGATCTGCACCCGATCCGGATCGAAGTCGATCACGGCGCCCGATTCAATGATGTCGGTGACGCACTTCATCGATACCCACAGCCCCGTGTAGCGGCTCATGGCCCAGGCGTGCAGGCCGTAGTCGATGTATTCCTGTACCGAGGACGGATACAGCACAGGGATGCCGCAGGCATTCAGGATGTGGTCGGACTGGTGCGCCGTCGAAGACGACTTGGCCGCGTGGTCATCACCGGCCAGCACCAGCACGCCGCCATGTTTGGCCGAACCGGCGTTGTTGGCATGTTTGAATACGTCGCCGCAGCGGTCCACGCCGGGGCCTTTGCCGTACCACATGGAGAACACGCCATCGTACTTGGCGTCTTCAAACAGATTGGTCTGCTGCGTGCCCCACACGGCGGTAGCAGCCAGATCTTCGTTCATCCCGGGGTGGAATTTAACGTGGTGCGCGTCCAGATATTTTTTGGCTTTCACGGCCGTCATATCCACACTGGTAACAGGGGAACCACGGTAGCCGGTGATGTAGCCGGCCGTATTCAGGCCGGCTTTGAGGTCGCGTTCGCGCTGCATCATGGGCAGGCGGATCAGCGCCTGCGTGCCCGTCATAAAGGCACGGCCGCGCTCCAGCGTCCACTTGTCGTCGAGGGAAATTTCGTGGTCCGAGTGCGAGCCCGGCTCCAGTTGCGAGCCCTTGTGAGGTGCGTTCATATTGTCTCCATTATTGTTTTGACCATGCACTGCAGGGCCGTGTTCGGCCCGTTCGTGCGCGCCGTGCGAACTCTTGTGAAGCTCTCCCGGCGGTTATGTATGTGGTTTAGTTTAGGGTACCACAGGCCGCTGCCCCGTTCTGTGCGGGACTAGCGGCTTTTCACCCGTGTTGTTTATGCGGCTGCTGGATCTTTCAGCACGCCACGACGGATCTGATCAAGCTCGATCGATTCGAACAGCGCGCGGAAATTACCTTCGCCGAAACCTTCATCGCCTTTACGCTGAATGATCTCGAAGAAGATCGGGCCGATTACGTTCTGGCTGAAGATCTGCAGCAGCAGTTCACGCGAGTTCTCGCTGCTACGGCCGTCGATCAGGATGCGCAGGCGGCGCAGCTCATCCAGATTCTCGCCATGCTCGGGCAGGCGGCGGTTGACCAGATCGTAGTAGGTCTCGATGGTGTCCTGGAAGATGATGCCCGCGTTTTTCAGCGACTGCACGGTCTTGTAGATGTCATCGGTACCGAGCGCGATGTGCTGGATGCCTTCGCCGTGGTATTCGTCGAGGTACTCGGCGATCTGGGATTTGTCATCCGACGATTCGTTGATCGGAATGCGGATTTTGCCGCATGGCGAAGTCATGGCTTTCGACTTCAGGCCGGTCAGCTTGCCTTCGATATCGAAGTAGCGCACTTCGCGGAAGTTGAACATCTTCTCGTAGAAGTCGGCCCATTCTTTCATGCGGCCACGGTAGACATTGTTGGTCAGGTGGTCGATATAGGTCAGGCCATGGCCGACCGGATTGGCCACGGTGCCCGGGATGGCCACGAAGTCCACATCGTAGATGCTGATATCGCCGATCGCGCCTTCGGCGCCACCGTTCTTGCCGCGCCAGCGGTCCACCAGATACACCAGCGAATCGCCCACGCCTTTGATGGCAGGGATATTCAGTTCCATCGGGCCGGTCTTGTTATCGAAGCCCCAGGCGCCCTGCTCCAGCGCGCGCTGGTAGGCCACGGCCGCATCCTTGACGCGCAGCGCGATGGCGCACACGGACGGGCCGTGGGTGCGGGCGAAACGCTGAGCGAAGGAATCCTGCTCGGCGTTGATGAGGAAATTGATATCGCCCTGACGGTACAAGGTGACGTTTTTATGGCGGTGGCGGGCGATGGCGGTGAAGCCCATGCTCTCGAACAGCTTGCCCAGCGCGACAGGATCAGGGGCAGCGTACTCGACGAACTCGAAGCCATCCGTGCCCATCGGGTTATCCCAGGGGGTAAATTGCATGCTAGTCTCCTTGTTTGAATGACGCACAGTATAGTGGCCTTCCGACGGCATTAAATTGCAAACAATTCCCCAAGTTCGCACTAATGCGCAATAATATTGCATGTTTTTTCGAATTCAGAGAGTTTTATGACCAAAATTACGCTAGACAAAACTGACCGCAAAATTTTGGCGATCTTGCAGGCCGATGGGCGCCTGTCGAATCAGGATGTGGCCGAGCTGGTGGCGCTGTCGCCCTCGCCTTGCCTGCGCCGCATCAAGCGGCTGGAAGAAGCGGGCGTGATCCGCCAGTATGTGGCCCTGCTCGACCCCGACAAGATAGGCCTGGGCCTGCTGGCCTACGTCAACGTGCGGCTGGAGAAGCACAGCGAAGCAGGTGCGCACAGCAATGCCCGTGCGCTGGGTGCGCAGAATGCACCCGCCTCGCCCCGCGCCGACTTCGCAGTTTCTGTTGAACAATGGCCAGAAGTGGTGGCCTGCTACGCCATGACGGGCGAAATGGATTATTTATTGCGCGTCCATGTGGAAGATATGGACCACTTCTCGCGCTTTATGATGGCCACGCTGCTGCGCCATCCGGCCGTGCTCGACGTCAAATCCAGCTTTGCCCTGCAGCGCATCAAGGACACCACGGCACTGCCGCTGGTATAAAGCACGGGCGGCGCTGATACGGCCACGCCGTCGTCAGTGTTTGCGCCCCAGCAGCCGGTCCAGCCACTTGAGGGCAAAGCGCTTGTTGGCTTTGAGGGTGTAATCGAGGGTGGCGAACTGCTCGTCCAGCGCTTCCTGCAGCACGCTGGCCGGATTGGCCGGCGGCAGTTTCAGATAGGCATCCGCTTCGCCGTAATCGCGGTGGATTTCCATGCCGGCCTTGCGGGCGATATGCATCATGGTCTTATTCGACGACAGGCAGTGCATGTACAAGGTGTCCACATCGTCGTTGCGGCAGTGGATGGCGGCCCGCTCGAACAGCTTGGAACCCACGCCCTTGCCGCGCGCCGAACGGCTGACGGACACGCCGAATTCGGCCACCCGCTCTTTTTCCGTCACGCCGCCGCGGCTTTCGTCGCGCGGGGCAAACGCCAGATGCCCTACTGCCACCAGTTTGAACATGCGGTTATACACGCCGAATACCATGTCGCGCCCGAAATCGATGCCGTTGGCATAGTTTTCCACCTGCTCGTCCGGCAGCATGCTGCCAAAGCGCAGCAGGCGGTCGCTGGCTTCCAGTCCGAGGAAATGCCTGACCACACGGCGGCGGTCACGCTCGTGCAACTGCTTGACCAGCACCGTAGGCCGGCGCTTGCCAGCGCGCCAGCGGCGCAGCGGGTTCTGAAACAGATCAGGCGATTCCATAGGCGTTCAAATGGTTTGTGCGATGCAGCATAGGTGGCATTGTACCCTGCTTTCAGAACGTGGCCGCGTCGTCCACGCCGGCCGATGGCAGCGCTGCCGCCACCGCATGTACGCGCGCCTGATGCACGCGCTGCGGAATCTGCGCCGGCTGTTCGCTGCAGCTGCGCGCAATCGCCCCCGCATCCACGGCACGGGCAGCCGCCAAAGCCTGCTCCAGATGAGCACGCTGCGGGAAGGGAGTGTCGCGGTAGCTGGCCTGGGCACCGATGCGGCCGCGCGAATCGCATTCGGTCGCCGCCAGCATCTGGATAAAGCGGGCCGGTTTGCGGAACGCGTCGCAGCGCTCCAGCAGTTTCACCATGGTGTTGGCACGCAGTTGCAGGGCCCGCCCCACATTGCCATGTTCGCGCGTGGTCATCACGGCCAGATCGCGGCATTCGGTCGGCACACGCAAACGCTGGCACACAGCTTCCACCAGCGGCACGCCCAGATCTTCATGGCCATGGTGGGCCGGCCAGTTGGCTGCCGGCGTGACGCCCTTGCCCAGATCGTGCAGCAGGCAGGCGACCCGCACGGGCAGTTCCATGCCCAGTTCGGCCGCACAGTCCAGCACCTGCAGTACATGGCGACCCGTGTCGATTTCAGGATGCCATTTTTCCGGCTGCGGCACGCCCCACAGCGCATCGAGTTCAGGCACGATGCGCGCCAGTGCACCACAGGCGCGCAGCACTTCCAGCATGCGCGACGGCCGGGCTTCCATCAGCCCGCGCGACAGTTCCTGCCACACCCGCTCCGGCACCAGTGCATCGACTTCGCCTTTGGCCACCATCTGCTGCATCAGCGCCAGAGTCTCCGGTGCGATGCTGAAGTCGGCGAACCGGGCCGCAAAGCGCGCCACCCGCAGTATGCGCACCGGGTCTTCTTCGAATGCGGGCGAGACATGACGGAACAGGCGCAGTTCCAGATCGCGCACGCCGCCGTAAGGGTCGGTCAGCGTACCGTCTTCGGCACGGGCGATGGCATTGATGGTGAGGTCGCGCCGGATCAGGTCTTGTTCCAGCGTCACCTCGGGCGAAGTGTGAAATACAAAGCCTTTGTAGCCGGGCGCGGTTTTGCGCTCGGTACGGGCCAGCGCATATTCTTCCTGCGTTTTCGGATGCAGGAACACGGGAAAGTCTTTGCCGACAGGGCGGAAGCCTTGCGCCAGCATGTCTTCCGGTGTGGCGCCTACCACCACGTGATCATGATCCTGCACGTCCAGCCCCAGCAGGCGATCGCGCACGGCGCCACCGACAACATAAATCTGCATGGGCTTAGTCCGGCATGTCGGCGTCGTGCTTGGACGCGCGCTCGGTTTCGGCCAGCGCTTCGCTGACCCAGCGGGCCACGGCCGGATGGGCGATCACGCGCTGGCAATAGGCTTCCAGCGCCGGTGCCAGTGCCACGCCATAGGTGCGGAAGCGCATCACCACGGGCGCGTAGAAAGCGTCGGCCAGCGAGAAATCGCCGAACAGGAACTGGCGGTGGCCGAAGCGCGACAGGCACTCTTCCCAGATTTCGCAGATGCGGCCGATATCGGCCTGCGAACCATTGGTGCGGCCCTTGCCCGGATAGCTGGCGCGGATGTTCATGGACATGGCGTTGCGCAGATCGCTGAAACCGGCGTGCATTTCGGCGCAGATGGAGCGCGCCATGGCGCGCGCTGCCACATCCTGCGGCCACAGATGCAGCTCGGGGAACTGCTCGGCCAGATATTCGCAGATGGCCAGACTATCCCAGATGGTCATCTCGCCGGCCAGCAGCACGGGCACACGGCCACTGGCCGTGTATTCGCAGATGCGGTTGGCCGTGTCGGGCTGGTCCAGCAGCACGCGTACTTCCTGGAACGGAATGCCGAAGGCCGTCATGGCCACCCATGGCCGCATCGACCACGACGAGTAGTTCTTGTTACCGATAACCAGCGTCAGGCCGGGAGCACGTGCAGCGGCCAGTGTCTGGGTCAGGCTAGGATCGAGTTTGGTAGTCTGCATGGCGGTTCCGTATGAGTGGTGCTTCAGCGGGCGCCGAAGCTGCTTTCCTGCTGTTCCTGTTCGCTATAGCCTTTGGGTGCGACATTCCCCAGCCGCAGCTTGAGCGACTGTGGCCGGCCCTCGAACAGGGCGGCGTAATAGGCGGTATTCGACATCACGTTTTTCACATATACGCGGGTTTCGAAGAAGGGAATCGATTCGATGAATACGGCGCCCTCCATCGGTTTGCTCAACGTGCTGCGCCAGCTGCGCAGACGGCCTGGCCCTGCATTGTAGGCAGCCGTGGCCAGCACCTGCGAGCCGTCCATATTCCCCAGCACCATATTCATGTAGTTGGCACCGAGCAGAATATTGGTGCGCACATCGCTGAGCATTTCCTGCGCAAAATCGGTCAGGCCGATTTTCTTGGCCACCCAGCGTCCCGTCGAGGGCATCACCTGCATCAGACCGGAAGCGCCCACGTGCGACTGCGCATCCATGATGAAGCGCGATTCCTGCCGGATCAGGCCATACACCCAGGCCTTGTCCAGTCCCAGCGTCTGGGTGGTCGGGTGCATGATGTCGTTATGCGGCGCGGGAAAGCGCTGGGTGTAATCCACCTGCAGACGGGTGCGGTCCGAAGTGTTGACCATGCGGTCGAGGATGTTGTTCTGGCGGGCGAATTCGGCAGCTGCCAGATGTTCGCGTTCGCTCAGGCCGCGCAGGCCCCAGTTCCATTCGCGCGTGCCTTCGAAGCGCAGCCGCATGGAGAAGAATTTGAGCGCACGCTGGAAGTTGGGATTGCTGGCAAACGGCGCCACCTCGGCCTGACTGATGGGCAGGCCCGGCAGCGGAATAGTCACTAGCTTGCCCAGTTCTTCACCGGCCAGCTGGCCATAGAAGCTAGGCAGCTCGGCGATACTGCGCAACAGCTGGGCCGCTTCGCCGCCAGGCTGGCTGCTGCCATTCTCGGCCATCTGGGCGCGTGCCAGCCAGTACACCCATGCCGGCTCGCTGCGCAGCGAGGCCGGCATGGCGCGGATAGTCTGGCGTACGGTTTTCCAGTCGCCGTTACGCAGGGCGATACGGGTTTTCCATTGCAGCTGGTCGATGGACAGGGCCGCGCCCTGCGATTTATGCCAGTAGTCGCCAGTCTCCGGCGCCAGCGTATAGGACGATTGCAGCGCTATGGCGGCCCAGGCTTCCTGCTGTTCCAGCGCGCTCAGTTTGGGCGCTGCACGATGCAGTGCGATGGTCGCCAGTTTGACGCTGGTCTTGGCCATGCGGCCCAGCGCGACGATGAAAATTTCATGTTCGGTACGGCCGCTGCCCACGCCCTTGGTCAGGGCAATGGCTGGCAGATCCACGGCCTGCACGGCGCGCTTCTCGTTGCCGTTCAGGAGAGCCACGATGCGGCGCGCCTGCCCGGTGGCATTGTATTCGCCGGACAGGCGTAACTGTGCGTACAGGTCGTCGGTATTGAACTGGCCTGCCGCATACAGCGTGGCGATCAGGCCCGCGCACGGCTCGCCATAGCCATTCGGCGCCGTCAGCACTTCGCGCGCATCGCTGGCGACTTTGTGACCTTTGAGCGCGCGCGATTGCAGCGCATAGCATTTCACCTGCACGTCGTCGTTGAGCACGAACAGCGGCAGCTGTTCGTCGAAAGTAGCCCACTCGCGTTTGCGCCCCAGTTCCAGCAGCCAGTCGTTACGCAGACGGTCGACGATGGCCTGGCCTTCGTAGCGCTTGAGAAAATCGCGGATTTCCGCATTGCTGGCATCTTTCAGGCGCGGTTTCAGCCGATAATAATCAACGTAGGACGGAATGGAATAACTGGCCAGACGGTTGGCATAAAAATCAGCCTTGGCCGCATCATCCTGCCGCACCGCGTCGCGCAGCAGCAGGAAGGCATCATCGGCGCGACGGCCGTCATCACCGATGTCGTCGGCGTGGGCCGTCAGGGTCAGCGCCAGCAGGGCTGCGCTGGCGATCCATTTCAATGCATAACTCAATGTACAACTCTCTAAAGTCTGAAAAACCACAGCGATGACCAGCGACCCTAGAATACCATGCGCCACGACGGAACTACCAGCCCTGCCGGCGGAGCAGAAGGCGCAATTACGCAAGCAACTACGCCTGCGCCGCCGTGCCATCGATGCGGCCAGCAAGGCGCAGTGGGATCAGGCCATAGGCCAGCGTCTGCTGGCATGGTGGCAGCAGGTGCAGCCAGCCTCGCTGGGGGTGTACTGGCCACTCAAGGATGAGCCTGATCTGCATGCGGCGTATGCGGAACTGGCCGCGCGCGGCGCGCGCCTGCTACTTCCCGTGGTGCTGGAAAAAGATGCGCCGCTGGCCTTTACGGAATGGCGTATCGGCGAAGCGATGGTGCAGGATGCGATGGGCGTGGCGGTGCCGCAGGAGTTGCGCCTGCAGGCCGCCTATCCGGCCGCCTTGCTGCTGCCCTGTCTGGGCTTTAATGAGGGGAGATACCGTATGGGCTACGGTGGCGGCTATTACGACCGCACGCTGGCCGCTACGCCGCGGCCACAGACACTGGGCATAGCCTACCAGTGCCTGCGCGCCGAATTTGCTGCGGACAGCCATGATGTGGCACTCGACCACATCATCACTGAATAGCGGCGCCAGTCGCCGGCCGCTGGCCAGCGGCTAGCTAGCGCAGTTACTTCACCAGACGCTGCCACAGCGCCGTGGTGGCCGCTGCCTGATTCATGCTGTAGAAGTGCAGCCCCGGCGCGCCGCCTGCCAGCAGGCGTTCGCACAGCGCGCTTACCACGTCCAGACCGAAAGCCTTGATGGACGCGCTATCGTCGCCGAAGCTGGCCAGCTTCAGACGTACCCAGCGCGGAATCTCGGCACCGCACATATCCGAGAAGCGCATCAGCTGGGTGTAGTTGGTGATCGGCATGATGCCGGCCACGACAGGTACATCGATCCCCAGCTTCTGGGTCTGCTCGACGAACTGGAAGTAGGCGTCGGCATTATAGAAGTACTGGGTGATGGCGGAATTGGCGCCGGCTTTCACCTTGCGCTCGAAGGCCAGCAGATCATCCTGCGGCGAACGGGCTTGCGGGTGGACTTCCGGATAGGCCGCCACTTCGATGTGGAACCAGTCGCCCGTTTCGGCACGGATGAATTCCACCAGTTCATTGGCGTAACGGAATTCACCGGCCGCACCGTAACCGCTGGGCAGGTCGCCGCGCAGGGCCACCAGACGGCGGATATTGTGCGACTTGTACTCGTTAAGAATCTGACGGATCGATGCACGCGTGCCACCGACGCAGGACAGGTGGGGCGCAGCCTCTTCACCGGCCGCCAGAATCTCCACTACGGTATCGAGCGTACCGCGCTGGGTGGTGCCGCCGGCACCAAACGTCACCGAAAAATACTTGGGATGCAGCTCGGACAGCTTGGCGCGCGTGACGCGCAGCTTTTCCGCACCTTCCGCCGTCTTGGGCGGAAAGAATTCAATACTGAAATTATGATTAGCCATCGGAGTTCTTCAAAATAAGAGTCGTGAGAGCCCAGGAAATCACGCTATACAGCAATGCACCGCCTATGGCCGACAGGAAGCTGTCGACATGGAAGCCGTCCACCCACTGGGCGACCAGCCAGAACATGAAGCCATTGATGATGAAGATGAACAGGCCCAGCGACACCACAGTCACGGGCAAGGTCAGCAGCAGCAATACGGGGCGGATCAGCGTATTCACCAGACCCAGAACCAAAGCCGCGACGAGGGCTGCACCGAGGCTTGTGACCTCGACGGAATGCATCAGGTAGGGAATCGCCAGCAAGGCAATTGCATTGATTAACCAGGTAAGGACCAAACGCATAATAGAGACTCGCTGCAAGTGGGAACGCTGTGGCAGCGCCCGCCATTGCTGGCGGACGGCAGCACAGCGCCGGCCTAAGCCGGATTACGGATTAATAACGGTAGTGCTCAGGCTTGTACGGACCTTCCTGCGACACGCCGATGTAGGCGGCCTGTTCGGCGGTCAGCACGGTCAGCTGGGCATTCAGTTTCTTCAGCTGCAGACGCGCCACTTTTTCGTCCAGATGCTTAGGCAGCACGTACACGCCGACCGGATATTTATCGGTGTTAGCGTACAGCTCGATCTGGGCGATGGTCTGGTTGGCGAACGACGACGACATCACGTACGAAGGGTGGCCCGTACCGCAACCGAGATTCACCAGACGGCCTTCGGCCAGCAGGATGATGCGTTTGCCCGATGGGAAGATCACGTGATCGACTTGCGGCTTGATGTTTTCCCAGGTGTACTTCTTCAGCGCAGCAACGTCGATCTCGTTGTCGAAGTGGCCGATGTTGCAGACGATGGCCTGATCCTTCATCTTCAGCATGTGCTCTTCGGTCAGGATGTGGTAGTTGCCGGTGCAGGTGACGAAGATGTCGCCGTGTTCGGCAGCGTAGTCCATGGTCACAACGCGGTAGCCTTCCATCGCCGCCTGCAGTGCGCAGATCGGATCGATCTCGGTGACCCAGACTTGCGCCGACAGGGCGCGCATGGCCTGGGCCGAACCTTTGCCCACGTCACCGTAACCGGCGATCACGGCGATCTTACCGGCCACCATCACGTCGGTGGCGCGCTTGATGCCGTCGACCAGCGATTCGCGGCAGCCGTACAGGTTGTCGAACTTCGATTTGGTGACGGAGTCGTTGACGTTGATTGCCGGGAAGTGCAGCTTGCCTTCCTTGTGCATCTGGTACAGGCGGTGCACGCCGGTGGTAGTTTCTTCGGTCACGCCCAGAATGTGCGGCAGACGCTTGGAGTACCACTGCGGATCTTGGGCCAGATGGGCCTTGATGGCGTTGAACAGGCAGATTTCTTCTTCCGAACCGGGGTTGGCCAGCACCGAGATATCGGTTTCGGCCCGGGCGCCCAGATGCAGCAGCAGGGTGGCGTCGCCGCCGTCGTCCAGAATCATGTTGGAGTACACAGCATTGCCGGCTGCGTCGGCTGGCCATTCGAAGATGCGGTGGGTGTAGTCCCAGTATTCGTCCAGGGTTTCGCCTTTGATGGCGAACACCGGCGTGCCGTTGGCAGCGATGGCGGCGGCAGCGTGATCCTGGGTCGAATAGATATTGCAGGAAGCCCAGCGCACCTGGGCGCCCAGCGCTTCCAGCGTCTGGATCAGCACGGCGGTCTGGATAGTCATGTGCAGCGAACCGGTGATGCGCGCGCCTTTCAGCGGCTGGCTGGCGGCGTATTCCTCGCGGATCGCCATCAGGCCCGGCATTTCGGTTTCTGCAATCTTGATTTCTTTATTGCCCCAGCCTGCCAGCGAGATGTCGGCAACGAGGTAGTCCTGGGAAGATTTGAGTACGGCGTTCATCACGCCCTCCTTTCATGTTTAGAAAAAAGTAACGTGAGCGCGGTTTGGAACTCCGAGCCTGGCGCATCAAGCGGCTGATTCAGCACTTGTTGACGCGTCGCAACGCTCCTCGGAATGCGGATTTTACCATCAAATGCAGCAAAAATCAGCAATTCCAAGCAATGGAGGCGTGCAAAACCATGGGAAGCGATCCGCGCGACGTCATCTGGACAGAAACCTATCAATTGAAATATCAGGTCAGCTACACGGCTGAAATTGAACAAACTCTGCTAGCGAGATGGATCAGGCTGGACAGCATTACGCGCGTGACACTTGCCGTTACGTCGGCGGGTTCGGCACTGGCCGGTCTCATCTTCTGGGACGCCAACGCTTTCGCCTTCCTTTGGCCATTACTCACTTCCTCCAGCGCCCTGCTGGCCATCATTTCAAAGCAACTAAATGTCGTCGAACGGGTCAAATTACATACAGCTTCCGTATCCACGCTGACGGCATTAACTGTCGATACGGCGACGTTAATGGTGCGTATGCGTATCAACGCACGCTTCCCCGTCGCCCTGTTTGAACGACGCTTGCTGGCACTTCGAGAGAGATATCGCACCGAATTGCAGAATGCGGATTCCGATCTATTGCTGACTAGGGGCGTCAGGCGCCGAGCTCAGGACAAAGTTGATCGGGAATTTAATAGTGCCTCAAAGTTAGGTGGATCCAATGACCAGAGATGAAATCCTCAGACGCTATCTGCCCCTCAAACCACCTCCGCCCGCGCCGCCACGCCCCAAATGAAACGCCCCGCTGGCACAGGGCGAGCGGGGCGTTTTAAAACAGGCGGCGGGGGCCGCGCTGGGCAGGATTATTTCAGGCCGGCGGCATCGCGCAGGATGGCAGCCTTGTCGGTGCGCTCCCAGGTGAACTCTGGCTCTTCGCGGCCGAAGTGGCCGTATGCAGCCGTCTTGCCGTAGATAGGACGCAGCAGGTCCAGCATCTGCACGATGCCTTTCGGACGCAGGTCGAAGTGGGCCATCACCAGTTCGGCGATTTTCTCGTCCGGAATCACGCCCGTACCTTCGGTGTAGACGGTGATGTTGATCGGGCGGGCCACGCCGATCGCGTAGCTGACCTGCACCTGGCACTGGCGTGCCAGACCGGCAGCCACCACGTTTTTGGCCACGTAACGGGCTGCGTAGGCAGCCGAACGGTCGACTTTCGACGGGTCTTTACCGGAGAACGCACCGCCACCGTGCGGGCTGGCGCCGCCGTAGGTATCGACGATGATCTTGCGGCCGGTCAGACCGCAGTCGCCCTGTGGGCCACCGATGACGAAACGGCCGGTCGGGTTGACCAGGAAGCGGGTGTTGGTCAGCCATTCGCGTGGCAGCACCGGCTTGATGATCTCTTCGATCACGGCTTCTTCGATCTGCTTGTGTTCCATTTCCGGCGCGTGCTGGGTCGACAGCACCACGGTATCCACTGCTACCGGACGGCCATCGACGTAGCGCAGCGTGACCTGCGATTTGGCATCGGGACGCAGCCATGGCAGACGGCCATCTTTACGCAGCTGCGACTGGCGTTCGACCAGACGGTGCGAGTAGTGGATGGCGGCGGGCATCAGCTCGGCCGTTTCATCGCAGGCGTAGCCGAACATCAGGCCCTGGTCGCCAGCGCCTTGATCGAGATCAATGCCCGCGCCTTCATCCACGCCTTGCGCGATGTCGGGCGACTGCTTGTCGTAGGCCACCAGCACGGCGCAGCCTTTGTAGTCGATACCGTATTCGGTGTTGTCGTAACCGATACGTTTGATGGTTTCGCGCGCAACTTGAATATAATCAACATTGGCGTGGGTGGTGATTTCACCGGCCAGTACCACCAGACCGGTATTGCACAGAGTTTCTGCGGCAACACGGGCTTTCGGGTCCTGGGTCAGAATCGCGTCCAGAATCGCATCGGAAATCTGGTCGGCAACTTTGTCGGGGTGGCCTTCCGAAACGGATTCGGAAGTGAAAAGATAATCATTAGACATCGCAAGCTCCTGAAGATTGGTGAAGAATAACGGTCGCTTACCAATACGGCTTGCGACGCTTTAGCGACATTTATATTCCGCTTCGCAAGTTGTCTGTTAACTCAGCGGTTACTGCTAACGTGGTATTTTACGCTTCTTTGAAAATTTTGGCACAGCAACACCGGCCCGCAGCACCGTAACCTAGATGAATTTCTCATGTTAGTTCCCATATTTCGCGCTCTTTCCATCTTACCTTTGCCAATTTTGCATGCTCTGGGCAGCGTGCTCGGCTGGCTGGTGTACCTGAGCTCGGCCTCGTACCGGCGCCGCATGCGCGACAATCTGCGTCAGGCCGGCTATGGCCAGCACCTGTCCGCCGCCATCGCCGAAGCGGGCAAATCCATCGTCGAACTGCCCTTCATCTGGTGTGCCCGGCCCGAACGGGTTTCACGCCATGCCAGCGATGAAGGCTGGTCGCTGGTGCAGACCGAACTTGATGCAGGTCGCGGTATTGTGTTTTTAACACCCCATCTGGGCTGCTTCGAAATCGTCGCCCAGGAAATCGCCCTGCGCACGGAACTGATGGTGATGTACCGCCCGCCCAAAAAAGCCGCGCTCAAGCCGCTGATCGAGGGCGCCCGTGCGCGCGACAACCTGCTGCTGGCCCCCGCCAATATGTCGGGCGTGCGCATGCTGGCCAAGACCCTGAAGAAAGGCAAACCTATCGGCCTGCTGCCCGATCAGGTACCGCAGGAAGGCGAAGGCGTGTGGGCCACCTTCTTCGGCCGTCAGGCTTACACCATGACGCTCCCGGCCAAGCTGGCCCAGCTGGGCGATGCCACCATCATCGTCACCTATGCGGAGCGCCTGCCGGGCGGACGCGGTTATGTGATCCGCTTCGTACCGTTCGAAGGGTCGCTGGAAGGCAGTGCGGCCGAACAGGCCCAGACCATCAATCACGCAATGGAACGCCTGATCGCGCGCTGCCCGGCGCAATACTTCTGGAGCTACAACCGCTACAAGGTGCCTGCCGGTATCAGCGCTCCGGCAGAAGGAGCACAGGCATGAAGCTGCTCCTCGGTTTTATGTGGCTGCTGCACTGGCTGCCCCTGCCGGTACTGGGCCGCTTCGGTAATCTGATCGGCAGCCTGCTGTTCATCCTGCTGCCGTCGCGCCGTCACATCACCCTGACCAATCTGCGCCTGTGCATGCCGGAACTGACGGAAGCCGAACGCGTGGTGCTGGCACGCCAGCATTTTCAGGCCTACTCGCGCAGCGTGTGGGAGCGCGGCATCCTGTGGTGGGCTTCGGAAGCCCGTCTGCGCCGTCTGATCCAGCTCGATCCGGGCAGCGTGCCGGTGGAACAGATGACGGCCCAGCCGACCATCCTGCTTTGCCCGCACTTCGTCTGCCTCGACGTGGCCGGTGCCGCCGTCGCGATGGAGACCAGTGCCTCCTCGATGTATGTGCAGCAGAAGAATCTGGCCTTCGACCGCGTGCTGCGCGCGGGCCGCTCGCGCTTCAAACCCGTCAAACTGTTCACCCGTCAGGATGGCATCAAGCCCATCATGCGCGCGCTGCGCGACAAGCTGCCCTACTTCATGCTGCCCGATATGGACTTTGGCGAAAAAGATGCCGAGTTCGTGCCCTTCTTCGGCGTCGATGCCGCTACCCTGACGGCTACGGCACGGATTGCCGCCACCACCGGTGCGCAGGTGCTGCCCGTGATCGCCACCTTCCTGCCGGATTTCCAGGGCTGGCGTGTGAAATTCTATCCGGTGTGGGACAATTACCCTGGCACCGACATGGTGGCCGCCACCCGCCGCATGAATGCCTTTATCGAGGACCGCGTGCGCGAAGCGCCGGCAGAATATTTCTGGACCCATAAGCGCTTCAAAACCCGTCCGAATGGTGAACCGTCGCTGTATCAGCGCGCACCGAAACCGTAAGCACAGACTATTGCGATGAAACTCAAATTCACCAAAATGCATGGCGCCGGCAATGACTTCGTCGTCATCGATGGCATTAATCAGGATATCCGCTTCACGCCGGAACAGTGGAAGCTGCTGGGCGACCGCCGCTTCGGCGTCGGCGCCGACCAGATACTGCTGGTGGAAAAGCCGACCGAAGCGGGCTGCGATTTCCGCTACCGGATTTTCAATGCCGACGGTGGCGAAGTGGAACAGTGCGGCAATGGTTCGCGTGCCTTCGTGAAATTCGTCGCGGAAAAAGGCCTGACCAGCCAGCGCAGCATCACGGTGCAGACCAAGGCCGGCATCATCGCGCCGCGTCTGGAAGACGATGGCAGCATCACTGTGGACATGGGTGCCCCTGTGCTGGAACCGGCCCGCGTACCGTTCGATGCAGAAAATCTGCAGGGCCAGCCGCAAGGCAACGACCTGCTGTGGCCGCTGATGCTGGAGCTGGGTGGTGCGCGCGAAGACGTGCTGATCTCGGTGGTATCGATGGGCAACCCGCACGCCGTACAGGTGGTCGACGATGTGGATACCGCCCCCGTCGAACTGAGCGGCCCGCTGATCGAGCGCCATGCGCGCTTCCCTAACCGCGTCAACGCCGGCTTCATGCAGATCGTCGACCGCCAGCATATCCGTTTGCGCGTATTCGAACGGGGCGTGGGCGAAACGCTGGCCTGCGGTACGGGCGCTTGCGCTGCGGCCGTGGCCGGTATCCGCCGTGGCCTGCTCGATAGTCCTGTGCGGGTCGATGCGCGCGGCGGCCAGCTGTCGATCAGCTGGGCCGGTCCGGGCCAGCCCGTGTTCCTCACCGGCCCCGCCGTGACGGTGTTCGAAGGCGAGATCGAGATTTAAACGCCAAATTCAAGCGGCCAGCAGGTCATCCACATGGGCCGCCACCGGCGCCCAGGTTTTCAGACGGTACAGACGCTGGCGGTAATTGCCTTCGACGCCGTCAGCACTGTTATCGAAAGGCTCGAACAGGCGCACCAGCCGGTCCAGCGCCTGCCGCTCGCGCGCCGTGCGCAGCAGCACCAGCCGGCGCTTGCTGCGGCCATAGCTGGCACGGATATCGATCACCAGACAGTGGCCCTGATCTGCCGCCGGGATATCGAGCAGCAGCGCTTCCGGCCGGCTCAGACCGAACAGACAGGCCAGTTCCAGCCGTGCCGTCAGCAAAGGCTGGCATTCCAGCGATTCGCGGCTCAGGCTGTTGAGTATGGCTTCTGCCCACAGGGCCGGCTTGGGCGCTGCCGCCACCCGCGCCAGCGCAGCTTCGGCCGCACGGCAGCCTTGCGCTACCGCCTTCTGCAGCCAGTAGGCCGCGCGCACATCGCTCTGCTCGTCGGTGCGGCGGTTACGCCAGGCATACATGCCGCACTCGAGCTGGGCGCCGCTATGGCCCATGTCCGCCGCCCGTTCCAGATAGCGCTGGGCTTCGGCCACGCAGCGCTGGGAAAATTCCGGCTTCAGATAGATGCGCGACAGGGCAAACCACGCTTCGGCCAGGCCCTGCTCGCCTGCCAGCGTGAGCCAGCGGATGGCGCGTTTGAAATTGGCGGCGGCGATGCCGTGGGTCTGGCGCCGCCCTTCGCCATCCATGCGGGCAAACCACAGCCCCAGCGCCAGCTGGGCCTGACGGTCGCCACCATAGGCCGCCAGTTCGCGGTATTGCAGCAATTCGGCCTGTACTTCGTCGCGCCCATCGGCGCGCGCTTCCAGCAGCTCGGCGCAGCGCGACAGCATGGTCAGTTGCACGGGCAGCACAGCCCAGTCCACATTGCGCGCCGCTTCCGCATCGATGGGCGCGCCGGCCAGCAGCTGGCGCGATAAGGGCAGCGCCCGCTCCAGATAAGCCTCCGGATCACTATTCCAGGCCTGTTCCAGCACGGCATACTGGGCTGCTGCCAGGCCGCTATCCGCCGCCCGCGCCAGCCACTGCTGACCGCTTGCCGCAGTCTGCGTCACGGCCTCCGCTCCACTGCCCTCGCTGTCGCGATCCGCTGTATCCGCCACGGCCTGCGCGACCGGCTGCTGGGCCAGCAGCCACTGGGCTTCGGCGCAGCCGCTACGGGCCGACACTTCGAGTAATTGCAGCGCTTTGCCCTGCAAAGCCTGCACGGCCGGCGCCGCGCCGCCATTCAGTACCAGCTGGGCCAGCACCAATCCGGCCTGCTCGATACCGGCTTCATAGGCGCGCTCGTACCAGACCAGCACTTCCGGCATTTTGTGCTGCGCCTGATCATAGGGAATGTAACTGCCTATCAACATCCAGGCTTCGTCCTGCTGCTGGGCGGCTGCACGATCTAGCCAGTGCAGTGCCGTGGGCAGGCTGCGCGGCAGGCTGGCCCCGCCAAACAGATAAAGCTTGCCAAGTGCCAACTGGCACGCTGCGTCCCCTGCGCGCGCGCCACGTATGATCCCCAGTTCTTCTCGATTCGCCATCGTCTCTCTATTACTCCGATTCATAGAAGCGGGTGGTGCTCCCTACCTGTCTACTCAGGTTTATGGCAACCATTGGTAACGGAGAGTGTAGCGTGCCATTGGCGCCACACAGCAAACAATATGCTGAACATTTTGATATCACTCAAGGCCGCAACGCGACGGAACGGGGTACGCTAGAGGCAAATAGATGCCTGTGTGAAAGGAATCGATACCTTAAACAGGGCAAGGCGGTAGGCTGGGACGCGTTTCATTAATACAACAGGAACTCCGTTTAGACGGGCTTTCGACCAAAATTAAGCGTCCTAATCGACCATTTCGACGATTTTAAGGCGGCAGCAGATTAAGGTTTCAGCATCCGCGGGGCTCAAACCACGCCCTTCAGCTTCAGATGTATTGATGTTCACTCTTAAAGGAATAGCTAAAATGAAAAAATCTTTAGTGGCTCTGGCGCTCATGGGCGCATTTACGGGCGCAGCGTATGCCCAATCGTCCGTGACCGTCTACGGCACTGTGGATGCAGGTATTTCCAAACTGACTGGCGGCCCTACCTCCGTCGGCAAGCGCGATAACAACAAACTGGGCTTCAAAGGCGTAGAAGATCTGGGCAGCGGCCTGAGCGCTCTGTTCCAGCTGGAAATCCGCTACGAGCCAGACACCGGCACCATCGAAAACACCTCGGGCGCCAACAGCCGTCCGCTGTTCCAGGGCCAGAGCCGCGTTGGTCTGCAAGGCGACTTCGGTACCGTACGTCTGGGCCGCGGTCTGACCGCCTTCCAGGAAACCAGCACCCTGTTCGAACCATGGAGCGGCATGCCAGCCGTGGCCGGTTACCAGACCGACCTGCAAGTAGCCGGCTACACCAGCGATCCTATGAGCGCGACCGGTAACTCGAAAAACCGTTTCTCCAACTCGGTGTTCTATAACAGCCCGGTGATCGGCGGCATCTTCCAGCTTAACGTGACGGTGCAGGCGAAAGAAGCCAACCAGAACCCTGTGATCATCGGCAAAGGTACGGCGGCCAACCCGCAATTCCCGGCCAACTCGGCACCAACCACCACCCCTTACTCGCTGAGCGCAACGGCCATCAATGGTCCAGTTGGCGTGTACGGTGCGTACGAAAAGAATGCCATCGAGACCAAGATCTGGTCGCTGGGTGCCTTCTACAAACCTATGCCTGAGCTGAAACTGATGGGTTCCTACCAGTCGCAAGACCAGTCCGGAAACGTCACCATCAATCCTAAGACCAAAGCCTGGCTGGTCGGTGCTAACTACACCGTGGGCGCCGGTCTGGTACGTCTGGGCTACGGTCAGAAAGACCCGGACAATGCCCTGAACAGCCCAGCCATCGCCAAAACCAAACAGGTTTCGATCGGCTACGACTACAACCTGTCGCCACGTACCTATCTGTACGTCGATGCCTCGAACAAGAAGGCAACTACCACGGCTAACTTCTACAGCCTGGGTATCCACCACAACTTCTAAGCAACTTTACCGGCCCGCCAGGGCCGGTATCGGGCGGAAGGAAGCACGGACATGGGTGACCATGTCCGTTTTTTTCGTTTAGAATGAAGCTCGATCTTTCACCTAGTAAATAAAGCACCACCATGACTGTCCCACTGGATTCCACCCTCGTCGCCCAGTACCTGAGCGACAATCCGAAGTTTTTTGAAGAACACGCTGACCTGCTGGCGGAAATCAAGCTGTCCAGCCCGGTAACTGGCCGCGCAGTCTCGCTGCAGGAGCGCCAGATGGAAGTCATGCGCGACAAATACAAGACGCTGGAATTGCGCATGGGCAATCTCATGCGCCTGGCCTCGGAAAACGAAGCCATCGCCAACAAATTCCACCGCTGGACTAAAACCCTGCTGGAATCGGAAGATGTGGGTTCCATACCACACGCTGTCACCAGCGGTCTGAAGAGCGCTTTTGATGTGCCGCAAGTGACTTTGCGTATCTGGGGTGCCGAAGCAGACTATCAGGATGAATGGTTTGTGCGCGGCGTATCCGACGATGCCCGCATCTTCGCCAACAGCCTGCAGGCACCGTATTGCGGCACCAACAAGGACTTCGAAGCCGTGCGCTGGCTGGACGATCCGGCCGGCATCACCTCGACCGTGATCATTCCCCTGCGCAAGCCCGGCAACAAGGACGCTTTCGGCCTGCTGATCCTCGGCTCGGAAGACCCGGCCCGCTTCACCTCGCTGATGGCGACCGATTTCCTGGTCCACATCGGCGAAACCAGCAGCACGGCACTGGCCTGGCTGCTGGCCTGATCTGACCATCATGAGCGACTATCCAGACCCGCGGCTGGGCTGGATAGACGGCTATCTGGCGCAGCTACGTTCGCAGCGCCAGCTTTCTCCCCACACCGTCAGCGCCTACGGGCGCGACCTGCACGAACTGGCCAGCCTCACCCCGGGGCAGGACTGGCCCGCCATCCAGCACACACAGATCCGCCGCCTCGCTGCCAGCCTGCACGCACGCGGACTCGATCCCCGCTCCATCGCCCGCAAACTGTCGAGCTGGCGCGGCTTTTTCGACTGGCTGGGCGAACAGCAGCAGGTCGCCAGCAATCCGGTGCACAACGTGCGCCCGCCAAAACGGGCCAAAACCCTGCCGCGCGCCCTGTCCGTGGAAGATGCTGTGGCACTGGTCAGCGGCGCCGCAGTGCACGCCGGCACCAGCCCCGAACCGGCCCAGCTCTGCAACCGCGCCATGTTCGAGCTGCTGTATTCGAGCGGCTTGCGGGTATCCGAACTGACGGCGCTCGATCTGCAGGCCAGCCCGGCGGCAAAAGGCTGGCTACTGCCCGACAGCGGCGAAGTCATCGTCACCGGCAAGGGCAACAAGCAGCGCGTGGTGCCCGTCGGGCAGGCCGCGCTGGACGCGCTGCGCGCCTGGCTGGCCGTGCGCCCTGCCCCCAGCGATGGCAGCCATGCCCTGTTCCTCAGCACACGGGGCAGCCGCATCAGCCCGCGCGTGCTGCAGCAGCGCCTGCAGGCACAAGGGCTGGCGCAGGGCCTGCCGGTGCACGTGCACCCGCACATGCTGCGCCACTCGTTCGCCTCCCATGTGCTGCAATCCTCGGGCGATCTGCGTGCCGTGCAGGAAATGCTCGGTCATACCAGCATCAGCTCGACTCAGGTCTACACGGCACTGGATTTCCAGCATCTGGCGGCCGTCTACGATCAGGCCCACCCGCGCGCCAAAGCAAAGTAGCCGCAACTGGCAGCGCCCTGCGCTGGCTCAATCGTGCGGTTTGCTCGCTTCGGCAGAATTCCGGCATAATCAGGCGCTTGCATTTTCGCACTTCACCCCCATCTAGCTTCCCCCTAGACCAGACTGGTACGCACCATGGCACTGATACCCACCACCATCCTCACCGGCTTTCTTGGCGCCGGCAAAACCACCCTGCTCAACCGCATCCTGCAGGAGCAGCATGGCATGCGCATCGCCGTGATCGAAAACGAGTTTGGTCAGGAAAATATCGACAATGAAATTCTGGTGCAGGACAGCAGCGAACAGATCATCGAAATGAATAACGGCTGCATCTGCTGCACCGTGCGCGGCGATCTGATCGTGGCCCTCAGCAAGCTGGCCCAGCAGCGCGAAGCCGGTACCCTGCAGTTCGACCGCGTCGTCATCGAAACCACCGGCCTGGCCAATCCCGGCCCGGTAGCCCAGACCTTCTTCGTCGACGAAGAAGTAGGCACTTACTACATGCTCGATGCCGTGGTCACGGTGGTGGATGCCCGTCATGCCATGGATCAACTCGATCAGCATGAAGAAGCCCAGCGCCAGGTCGGCTTTGCCGACAAGCTGCTGCTGTCCAAGACTGATCTGGTGACGCCCGAGCAACTGGCCGCCCTGACGGAACGCCTGAAACGCATCAATCCCCGTGCCGCCATCAGCACCAGCGACTTCGGCCGCGCTCCGCTGTCGGAAGTGCTGGACCTGAAGGGCTTCATGCTCAACGACAAGCTGGAACTCGATCCGGACTTCCTGCGCACCGAACAGACCCATGAAGAAGGCCATGTGCACGACGAGCACTGCGGCCACCATCACCACGAACACGAACATTGCGATCACCACGAGCACGGGCATAATCACCACCATGCCCACCACAGCGACGATATCGCTGCGTTTGTGTTCAAAAGCAACCGTCCGTTCGATCCTGCCAAGCTCGACGATTTCCTCGGCGGGCTGGTGAACGCCTACGGTCCGCGCATGCTGCGCTACAAAGGCGTACTGTGGATGCGCGAAGCCGACCGCAAGGTGGTATTCCAGGGCGTGCATCAAATCATGGGCAGCGATCTCGGTGCCAAATGGGGAGAAAACGACGTTCGTGGCAGCAAAATGGTATTTATCGGGAAAAATCTGCCGAAAGACATCTTTATTAGCGGTTTAGAACAATGTCTGGTATAAACTATCGGGGTTTTGTGGGGATGGCTAAAAAGCCACAAAATTCGGGCTGATTAAATGTAAACTCTGTCGTATCGAAGGTAAGCGAAGTTATGACCAAAACTAATAAATCGACCCCCGCCGCCGAAGCCGAACGCATCCTGACTGAAGAAGAAATTCTGAAGATGGATGAAAAGGATTATATGAATCCGGCACAAATGGCCTTTTTCAAAGCCAAGCTGCAAGCGCTGGAAAAAGAGCTGCTGAAGAACGCTGGCGAAACCACCGAACACCTGCGCGAAACCGTGCTGGTGCCGGATCCGGCCGACCGCGCAACCATCGAAGAAGAGCATGCGCTGGAATTGCGTACGCGCGACCGCGAACGCAAACTGCTGAAAAAAGTCCAGCAATCCATCGTAGCCATTGATGGCGGCGACTACGGCTGGTGCGAAGAAACCGGCGAACCGATCGGCATTCCACGCCTGATCGCCCGTCCGACGGCCACGCTGTCGCTGGAAGCCCAGCAACGCCGCGAACTGAAACAGAAGCTGTACGGCGATTAAGGCCGCGCTTCCCGAAAAAAGCACGCAGCCGCGTGCTTTTTTTTACTCTGCGTCACGAGGATCACTGTGGGACTGTTTTCCCGTTTCGGCAAGAACCCTAACCCGCCCGCCGCCGGCGAAGGCAGCGCTACGCCCCTGACGGCGGAACAGCAGCAGCAACGCCAGCGCGAACTGGCACGCGAAGCTGCGCGCAAGATCGACGAAATCGAAGCGGCCATGGCAGCCGACATCTTTCCGCCAGCGGCCGCGTCTGCCCCGGTTTCTGCACCGGGTTCTGCACCGGCTCCTGCGCCAGTGACCGCGCCGGCCACAGAGGACGACCTGCCACACGCGGCCGCAGCGCCGGAAACAGCCGCCGTGGTCGACGAGGTCGCCATCCTGTATGCCCAGGGCCAGCTTGAACTGGCCGCCGAACTATTGCGCAACAACCTGCACAGCAGCGCTGAACCTGATCTGTGGTGGCTGCTGTTCGACCTGTATCAGCTGGACGGCCAGCGCGACGCCTTCGACGCTCTCTCGCTCGACTATGCGCGCCGCTACGAAACCTCGCCGCCAGGCTGGACCGGCACAGCGCCGCTGGCCCAGCCCTTGCCGCGCCTGACGCTGGGCAGCCAGCACATCGCCAGCGCCGAAGAACAGGCCAGCCTGCTGGCCACGCTGCGCGCCAGCCCGCCCGAACTGCGCCTGAGCGGCGCCGAAGCACTGCTGGCAGCGCTGCGCAGCAGTCTGGCAGGCGACACGGAAACCCCGTGGCTGCTATTGCTGGAACTGCTGCAAAGGCTGGGACGGGAAGAGGAATTCGACCAGCTCGCGCTCGACTACTGCGTCACTTTCGAAGTTTCACCGCCCGCCTTCCGTCCCCTGCCGGCCAAGCCGGTAGCCAGCGCGGGCACAGCGGTCTCTACGGCAAGCAGCGATAGCTTCGAACTGCCGGCCGCCATGCATGCCCCGCTGGCAGGGTTGCAAAGCCGCATCATTGTCTACGCGGCGCAACACCCGCGCCTGATCTTCGATGCTAGCCGCCTGCAAACGCTGGATTACCTGTGCGCCCAGCAACTGCTAAGCTGTCTGGGCAATCTGTCCTGCACCAGCATCGAGTTCCGCAACGTCAACCATCTGGTGGCGGCCCTGCTGCGCCTGCTGGGCTTTGCCACGCTGGCGCGCATCGTGCCCCGGCAATACTGAAGCTTGCAATCGGCGCTAGCTGCCCCATATTGAACACTACGGCAGTTCGCTTATTCTTAGAGGTCACTATGGAACAATTTCACGGCACCACCATCCTGTGCGTGCGACGCGGCAACGATGTCGCGCTGGGCGGTGATGGTCAGGTAACGCTGGGCAACATCGTCATGAAGGGCACCGCCCGCAAAGTCCGCAAAGTCTATGGCGGCAAGGTGCTGGTCGGCTTCGCTGGCGGCACGGCCGATGCCTTCACCCTGCTGGACCGCTTTGAAGGCAAGCTGGACAAGCATCAGGGCAATCTGCTGCGCGCCTCCGTGGAACTGGCCAAGGACTGGCGTACCGACCGCGTGCTGCGCCGGCTGGAAGCCATGCTGCTGGTAGCCGACGCCAGCTCGACGCTGGTGATCACTGGCAATGGCGACGTGCTGGAGCCGGAAGGCGGCGTGGGCGCCATCGGTTCGGGCGGCACCTATGCCCAGTCGGCCGCCAAGGCGCTGGTGGAAAACACGGAACTGAGTCCCGCCGATATCGTCAAAAAATCGCTGACCATCGCCGGCGAACTATGCATCTACACCAATCTGAACCACATCATCGAAACACTGGATCCAGCATGAACATGACTCCGCAAGAAATCGTCGGCGAACTCGACAAGCATGTGGTCGGTCAGGCCAAGGCCAAGAAGGCAGTCGCCATCGCCCTGCGCAACCGCTGGCGCCGGCAACAGGTGGCCGAACCGCTGCGCCACGAAATCACGCCCAAGAACATCCTCATGATAGGCCCGACCGGCGTGGGTAAAACGGAAATTGCGCGCCGCCTGGCCAAGCTGGCCGACGCGCCCTTCATCAAGATCGAAGCCACCAAGTTCACCGAAGTCGGCTACGTGGGGCGCGATGTGGATACCATCATCCGCGACCTGATCGATATCGGCGTCAAACAGACCCGTTCGGCGGAAATGGCCAAGGTGCGCGCCCGCGCCGAAGATGCAGCGGAAGACCGCATCCTCGACATCCTGCTACCGCCGGCACGCGACTTCGGCTTCAATGCGGCCAGCGAAGCGCCGAAAGAAGGCGACAATACGCGCCAGACCTTCCGCAAGCGCTTGCGTCAGGGCGAGCTCGACGATAAAGAAATCGAAATCGAACTGGCCGAACCGGGCGCGCAGATGGAAATCATGGCGCCACCAGGCATGGAAGAAATGACGGAGCAGATCAAGAGCATGTTCTCCGGCATGGGCAATGCGCGCAAAAAAGCCCGCAAGGTGAAAATCCGCGAAGCCATGAAAGTGCTGGTGGATGAAGAAGCCGCCAAGCTGGTCAACGAAGAGGAAATGAAGCAGAAGGCTATCCAGAACGTCGAGCAGAACGGCATCGTCTTCCTCGACGAGATCGACAAGATCGCTTCGCGTTCGGAAGTGGGCGGCGCCGACGTGTCGCGCGCCGGCGTGCAGCGCGACCTACTGCCGCTGGTGGAAGGCACCACCGTCAACACCAAGTACGGCATGATACGCACCGACCACATCCTGTTCATCGCCTCCGGCGCCTTCCATCTGGCCAAGCCGTCCGACCTGATCCCGGAACTGCAGGGCCGCTTCCCCATCCGGGTGGAACTGGAGTCGCTCTCGATCGCCGATTTCGAACGCATCCTGACCAGCACCGATGCCTGCCTGACGCGCCAGTACGCAGCCCTGCTGGCGACGGAAGAAGTTCAGGTGGAATTCGCGCCCGACGGCATTACCCGTCTGGCCGAAATCGCCCACTCGGTCAACGAGCGCACGGAAAACATCGGCGCGCGCCGGCTCTACACGGTGATGGAAAAACTGCTGGAAGAACTATCCTTCAGCGCCAGCGAAACCAGCGGCAGCACCATCACTATCGACGCGGCGTATGTGAATGCCCGCCTCGATGCGCTGGCCGTCAACGAAGACCTGTCGCGCTACGTGCTGTAAGCAAGGGGGCAGACATGGCCAACAAGGCACTGGCAACACGGCAGAAAATGCGCATACGGGTGGAACCGTCGCAGCAGCCGCCACGCAATCCCGTGGCGGTGGCCGCCAAAGCCCGTTCCGGCGGTGCCGGCCCCCATGCCAAACCGCATGCCAACGAACGCCAGGCGGCCAAGCGCCTGCTGGCCAAGCTGACCCAGAAGCTCGACCCCGATCCGGACGCCTGAAGGCCTGCGCGCCAGCACGCCGGCAAAGTCCTTCCTCACGGAACTGTCCGCCGCTAGCGGTAGCGTGATACGATACCTTTTGTTCTTTTCACAAGGGTCGTCATGAGCTCACCGGAAATCATCCTGCAAGTGCTGCGCAGCCATCTGCGCGCCGCCGATGTCACCTACAAGATGCTGGCCGAGCGCATCGACATGAGCGAATCCAGCGTCAAGCGCATGTTCGGTCAGGCCGATATGCCGCTGTCGCGGCTGGCCCAGATCTGCAAGGCGGCCGGGGTGGCCATGGAAGACGTGCTGCGCGCCGCGGCCGACGCCACGCCGCAGGCCGATACCCTCACGCTGACGCAGGAAAAATCGCTGCTGGCCCAGCCCCATCTGCTGCTGATGGCAATCTGCTGTCTGGGCCACTGGACGCTGGAACAGGTGCTGGAAACCTATAACCTGACCGAACCCGAATGCATCCTGCTGCTGGCCGAACTGGACCGGCTAGGCCTGATCGAACTGAAACCCCTGAACCGCTACCGCCTGCGCGTCTCCAACGCCTTCCGCTGGCTGCCGGACGGCCCGGTGCAGCAATTCTTCCGCGCCCATGTGGTGGACGATTATTTTGCCGGCAGCTTCAACGGTGCCGGCGAAACCCTGCTCTGCCTGCCTGCAAGGCTGTCGCTGCCCAGCGCACAGGAACTGGTGGGCCGCATCCAGCAGCTGGCCGGCGAACTGGCGCGGCTGCACCAGAGCGACCGCCGGCTGGCCGCGCAGGAGCGCGACGGCTTCACCCTGCTGATCGGCTTCCGCTCGTGGGAATTCTCCGCCTTTACGGCGCTGCGCCGCAACCCTGCCCTTACCAGATAGGGCCGAGGAACAGATAGCCGCTGCTATTGCCGCCCTTGGTGGTGCCGGCACCGAAATACAGCGGGCCGAAACGGGTATCCACCGCCACGAAAGCGCTGGCCGCCTGATGCAGCGCGCCCCAGCGCAGCGGGCTTTCCGGGCTATAGGCGCCACCCGCTTCCAGCGAGAAGCCCAGCCGCACATCGCCGCCCAGCGCAGCCGGCATGGCCCCCACGCTGCGCGCCATCACCATCCGTCCCAGCACGGTACGGCTACCCACCACCGAGCCCGGTGTCGATCCCGACAGGCGCAGGAAGCCGCCCAGCGTGTTGGCATTGACGTTGCCCAGACTGCGCGACCACTCGGCATACAGGTGGCCGGCCCAGCGCTCCAGATGGAAGGCCTGCAGACCCTGCACCGACTGGCGCGCCAGCACGGGACCTTCCTCTCTGGAATGCATCAGGCGCTGCCAGCCCAGCGAAAACAGGGTGCCACGCGTGGGGAAGGCCACCGTATCGAGGCTATCGACCGTGAATGCCAGCTCCTGCACGGTGCGCACCTCGCTGACTTCCTCATGGACTTCCGGGATAGACTGGTGCAGCACCTGCTTGACGCGCCCCACCGAATAGCGCAGATCACCCCAGCGTCCCAGCGCGCGCCCCAGCGCTAGCCGCGCCAGACCGGTCTTGACGCCATAGCGGGCCTGACGGAAACCGCTGTTATCGAATACATCGCCACCGGTCGAGCTATAACTGAGCTCGGGCGCGATATACCATGGTGACCCTATGCCCAGCGGCTGCCAGAACTGGGTACCCAGCGCGCGCTCCGTGCCCACCCGGGCAATGGTGCGCAACTCGCCGCCCCAGTCGTTCAGCGAGGTAAGCACGTGCATGCCTTTGAGTTCGAAGGCATTGTTGTCGGCAAAGTCGCTGGTCAGTTCCAGCCCCACACGCAAGCGGCTATGCGTCCAGTCGGCCTCGGTGGGCTTGATCAGCACTGTGCGGCCATCGCGGTCATCGCGGATTTCCGTTTCCACCCGCGCCAGATCGCCCCGTCCGAACAGGTGGTTGGCAGCCTGCTGCGCCTGTTCGCTGGTGACCTCGGTGCCCACTTTCAGGCCCGACTGCACCAGCAGTTCCTGCGGATTGATGCGGCCACTGGGTGCCACCTCCACCTTGGTCAGCATCACCGGATGGTCTATGCCTACCGGTGCCGACAGACGCTTGACTTCATACGCTGCATACTGCGCTTCCGGCAGCGCCAGCTGCAGCAAACGTGCGCTCATGGCGCGCACGGCTGCCTCGCCGGATTTCATGGCGCGGTCATGGCGGGCAAAGTCGAGGAAACCGATACCGCCCAGATCGGGCTGCAGCAATACGTCGCCGGGGCGCAGCTCCTTGAGCGAACGCTGTACATTCTGCTCGGTCAGTATCTGCAGCATCTGCTGCGCCACGCTGACAGCGCTGATCAGTTCCTTCTCCTGTGCCAGCGGCGTGCCCACATTGACGGCGATGATGATGTCGGCCCCCATTTCGCGCGCCACATCGACCGGCAGGTTGCGTACCAGACCACCATCGACCAGCAGGCGCTGGTTCACCCGCACCGGCGCAAACACGCCCGGCACGGCCAGCGATGCGCGCATGGCCAGAAACAGCGGAGTATCGCTGAGCTCCACCAGTTCGCCCGTGACCAGATCGGACGCCACGGAGCGGAACGGCAGCTGCAGCAGATTCACCGGCTTGTCGCGCGCGCCGTGGGGCAGCACCCGCGTCAGCGCCAGTTCCAGTGCTTCATTGCCGGCGGCCGCCGGCGGCAGCGAAACTCCATCCATGCGCGCACCGAATTCGATACGCGAAGGCAGCAGCAGATCTTCTTCCCGCCGGCGGTACACCAGTTCATCGCGCGGCGGCCGGTCGGCCACCACGGCATTCCAGTCGGTGCGGCGCACCAGCCGCTCCATCTGGTCGAGCGAACTGCCGGCCGCATAGGCGCCGCCCACCACGCTGCCCATACTGGTGCCGACCACGATATCGACCGGCACGCGCAGCTCCTGCAAAGCGCGCAGCACGCCGATGTGGGCGAAGCCGCGCGCACCGCCACCGGACAGCACCAGCGCCACTTTCGGACGCGGCTTGAGCGCCGCATCGGGCGCCACCGAGCTGGCGGCCGGCACGCTATCCTGCGCCATGGCAGGGTTGAGCAGACTGGAAAACAAAAGGCCGCAGCAGAAAGCGGCGGCCAGAGTACGGGAGATCAGCATAGTGGGCCTATTGCAGTCGGTCGAAGCCGGGGACGGGGGCTATCGGAGCAGGAGTACTGGCGGGATTTGCTGGCTGCGCCGGGGTTGCCGGTGTAGCGGGACTGGCCGGCTGGGGCGTAGGCATAGCCTGCAGCAGCGATGGTGCCGGCGTAGTGCTGGCAGCAGCATCACTGGCCAGTTCGATGCGCTTCAAAGCGCCGCCTTCCGACAGCACCACATATTTCGCCTGCACTTCCTTGATGGTGACGCCGGGCGCGATTTCGCGGCCCTGCCCGTAAGCCATCGCCGGCTGGCCATCCACCGAAATGATGGCGGCACTGTCGCTGCCCTGCGCCGCCACCACGCCTCTGAGCTGGTAGTTGCTGGCGGCAGCCACGCTGACCTGACCACCGAACAGGCCCTTGGCCGCATCCAGATTGAGCGGCACGGCCAGCGCCTGCGGTGCCGCAGCCAGTGGACGCTGGGCTGGTTTGAACAGCTGCAGCGCCCAGTAGGCCAGCGATGCCGACAGCAGCACCACGGCGAAAACAGTGAGAATTAAGGGCAAACGCTTCATGGTCTAGAGTTTTCTTCCGGTTTAGCGAACCAGCTGGTTAATTTCGATAATAGGCATCAGCACTGCCAGCACGATCAGCAGCACCACCACGCCCATGGCCAGAATCAGGGCCGGTTCCAGCAGGCCGGCGATGGTCAGGGTGCGGCGTTCCAGATCGGATTCCTGTGCCGCCGCAGCGCGGTTCAGCATGGCGGGCAGCTCGCCGGTGATTTCACCGGCCCGTATCATGTGGATCAGCATGGGCGGGAAGTGCTTCTGCGCCGACAGAGCGCGCGCCAGACTGACGCCTTCGCGCACGGCATCGCTGGCCTGTTCCACCAGTTCGCGCATGGCCACGTTGGACAGGGTATCGCGGCTAGTTTCCAGCGCGCGCAAGATCGGCACGCCGGAACCGGTGGTAATCGCCAGCGTGCTGGCAAAACGGGCCGTATTTAGGCTGCGTTCGAACTTGCCGTACAGCGGTGCCGTCAGCAGCCAGGTATGCCAGCGCCGCTTGAGCACGGGATTTTGCAGCGCACGGCGCCAGCCCACCCACGCACCCACCAGTGCGATCGCCACCACGATGCCGTAGTGGCGGACGAAATCGGAGATCGCCAGCATCACGATGGTCAGCAGCGGCAGCTTCTGTTTGGTGTTGGCGAACACGGAAACGATTTGCGGTACCACATAGGTGAGCAGGAAAATCACGATGGCAAACGCCACCACTGTGACGATGGCCGGATAGGTGAACGCCAGCCGTACTTTCTGGATCAGCGCATTGCGCCGTTCGATGTAGTCGGCCAGCCGCGATAGCACGCGCGACAGCTGGCCTATCTGTTCGCCCGAAGCCACCAGTGCACGGTAGATTTCGGCGAAGTCGCGCGGGTGGCGCGACAGCGTATCGGACAGCGCTGCCCCGCCGATCACTTCGGAACGGATAGAGGCAATCAGGTCGCGCACATAATTGCGTTCGGCCTGTTCCAGCAGCGCCGTAAAGGCTTGCTCGAGCGGCAGCCCGGCTTCCAGCAGGCTGGCCAGCTGGCGCGTGAACAGGGCCAGCTCATTGGCCGACAGGCGCTCGCCCAGACCGTGGCTGCGTGCGGCGCCGCTGGCATCGACCTGCGCGGCGATGACATCCACCGCCAGCGGCACCAGTCCCTGCGCGCGCAGCTCGGCACGGGCCGAACGGGCACTATCGGCATTGAGTACGCCTTTCTTGCTGGCGCCACCGGCATCGACGGCTTCATAACGGAATGCTGGCATGGTCGCTCGTCTAGTCCTTGGTCACACGCAGCAGTTCGGCCTGCGTGGTCACGCCCTGTTCCAGCCAGCGTTCGCCATCGGCGCGCATGGTCTGCATGCCGCCCGCAATCGCGCTGGCGCGCACTTCCGCTTCCGAAGCGCGGTTATGGATCTGGGCCCGGATCTGCTCCGTGGTCTGCAGCAGTTCGTATATCCCCACCCGGCCCTGATAGCCCGTGTGGCCACAGTGCTCGCAACCCACTGCATGCCACACACCCTGCTCGTGGCGCTTGCAGCTGCCGCACAGTTTGCGCACCAGCCGCTGTGCCAGTACGCCCAGCAGCGAGGACGACAGCAGGAACGGTTCTATGCCCATGTCCAGCAAGCGCGTCACGGCCGCGGCAGCATCGTTGGTGTGCAGCGTGGCCAGCACCAGATGGCCCGTCAGCGAAGCCTGCACGGCTATCTGCGCCGTTTCCAGATCGCGGATCTCGCCTATCATGATCACGTCCGGGTCCTGGCGCAGAATCGCGCGCAGGGCCTTGGCAAAAGTCATGTCGATACGCGGGTTGACCTGGGTCTGGCCGACGCCATTCAGGTCGTACTCAATCGGGTCTTCCACCGTCATGATGTTGGTGCTGGTGGCGTTCAGCATGGACAGCGCTGCATACAGCGTGGTGGTTTTACCGGAACCGGTAGGCCCCGTCACCAGCACGATGCCGTGCGGCTGCTTGATCAGCGCGTCGAAATCACCGAGCATCTCGCGGCCCATGCCCAGATGCTGCAGATCGAGCCGGCCCGCTTCCTTGTCCAGCAGACGCAGCACGGCGCGTTCGCCATGGCCGGTCGGCAAAGTAGAGACCCGTACATCGACCGGCTTGCCGCCTATGCGCAGGGTGATGCGGCCATCCTGCGGCAGACGTTTTTCGGCGATGTCGAGCTGCGCCATGATCTTGATACGCGAAATCAGCGAACCGTGGATGGCCTTGCGCGGCCGCACAATGTCGCGCAGCGCGCCGTCGATGCGGAAGCGCACCACCGAGGTCTGCTCGAACGGTTCGATGTGAATGTCCGAGGCGCTATCGCGCAGCGCCTGCGTCAGCAGCGCATTGATCATGCGGATCACCGGCGCATCGTCGGACGATTCCAGCAGGTCCTCGATGGCCGGCACATCCTGCAGCAAACGGGTCAGATCAAGGTCGGCATCGAATTCTTCCGCCACCACCGAGGCATTGCCGCCCGAGCTGGCGTAGGCGGCGGCGATGGCGGCATCGAGATCGGCCCGCGCCAGACTGGTGAGCTGGATGCGGCCAAAACGGCGCGACACTTCGGCAATGGCTGCCGGCGCCGTGGCGCCGCATACGCGTACTTCGACCGTGCCTTCGGCCGTGTCGCTAGGCTGGGCCAGCAGCAGGAAATCGCGTGCAAACGCGTAAGGTAACAGGTTGCTCATGTTACTGCTGCTTGCCGGTTTCGCCTGCGCCCGGAGCGCGCGCCGGCACTGGTGCCGGCGGTACGGGGCGTGCTACTGCACCGCTACCGATAGGCACACCATCCTGCAGCTGCGGCAGCAGCGGCTGGCCCAGATCCTTGACCAGTATGCTGTCGGCCGGTTTGACAGCTTCCTGCGCCGCCCGCATGTAGTCGTAACGGTCGGTGGCCAGCGACGTGCTCTGCTCCTTGTTGCGGATCACCACAGGGCGCAGGAACACCATCAGGTTGGTCTTCTTGCGGGTGCGGCTCTGGTACTTGAACAGATTGCCCAGCACAGGGATATCACCGAGGCCGCGCACCTTGTCCGTGCCATCGCCTTCGGTATCTTCGATCAGGCCGCCCAGCACGATGATCTGGCCATCGTCGGCAATCACATTATTTTCGATCACGCGCTTGTTCAGGGTGATGCCGGAGGCCGCCGTCAGCGTCGATTTATCCACGCTCGAAGTCTCGTGATAGATCGCCATCTTGATGGTGCCGCCTTCGGAAATCTGCGGCCGCACTTTCAGTGTCAGGCCCACTTCGCGCCGCTCTATGGTCTGGAACGGGTTGCTGGCGGTGCCGGAGGTGGTGGTGAACTGGCCGCTCAGGATAGGCACGTTCTGGCCTACCTGTATCGATGCCAGCTCGTTATCCAGCGTGATCATGTTCGGCGTGGACAGAATGTTGGCATTGCCGTCCGATTCCAGCGAGTGCGCCAGTGCGCCCAGTCCGAGACCGCCCGCCACCTGCTTGAACACGCCGATCGACAGGCCATTGCCGGGCAGCGTGGAACTGCTGGAGGTGCTGCTGGTCGAAGTCTTGCCGCGCAGCGTGCTGGCGATAGTGGCGATATTGTTGTTGGTGCCGCCCGTCGAATACGACTGCAGGCCGCCCACGCGGTAGGTGCTGTTCTCGTTGCCGGTAGCGCCTACCCACTGTACGCCGAATTCGGAGGCCTTGTCGGACGATACTTCGACGATCAGCGATTCGATGTACACCTGCGCGCGGCGCACGTCGAGCTGGTCGATCACGGCACGCAGATTGCGATACACCGATTCCGGCGCCGTGATGATCAGGGTGTTGGTGGTGGAATCGGCCTGGATGTAACCAGCGCTGCCGCCACCAGCCTGTTGCTGCTGCGAGCTATTGCTCAGCAGCGGATTGGTAGGCCCGCCGGACGAGCTGCTGCTGCCGCTGTTCTGGCTAGTCATGCTGCTCTGATTCTGGCCCGACTGGCCGCCGCTCTGCACCCCGGTGGCCGTAGCAGCCGAGGTATCGCCCGACATCACCGAGCGCAGCGTCTGCGCCAGCTTGGCCGCTTCTGCATTCTTCAGGTAGACCACGTGCACATTGCCCAGTTCTGCAGTCGGCTGATCGAGCTTGGCGATCAGCGACTTGGCCAGATTGGCACGCGCAGCCGATGGCGCGCGCAGCACCAGCGAATTGGTACGGGGGTCGGCCAGCACACTGGTCTTGCCTGCATCGCCGGCACTGGCGCCGCCTTCCAGCAGCTTGTTGACCATGGTGGCCAGATCGCTGGCGATGGCGTAACGCACGGGAATCACGTCGAGATCGGCTACAGCCGGCACGTCCAGCGCCGCCACGATCTTGGCCAGCCGCTTGATATTGTCGGCGTAGTCCGTCACCACCAGGGTATTGTTGCCGGGGTTGGCGTTAATCGTGTTATTCATCGAAATCAGCGGGCGCAGCACCGTCGCCACGTTGGCGGCCGATTCGTAATTGAGCTGGAAAATCTGGCTCACTACCTGATCGCCTTTGGCGGCAACCTGGCCGGCCCCCACCTGGGTCGGACCGGCCTGCAGCTTGGCATCGGCTTCCGGCACCACTTTGGCATAGCCGTCACCACTGACCACGGCGAAGCCCTGCAGGCGCAACGCGGAGGTCAGCAGATTAAAGGCCTGCGCCTTGCTGATGGACTTCTCCGACACCAGCGTCAGCGTGCCTTTCACGCGCGGGTCGATCACGAAGGTGATGTTGGTGTAATGGCCCACAGCCTTGATCACGGATTCGATATCGGCGCCGACAAAGTTCAGAGCCGCTTCCTCCGCCGCCTGTGCGCTCAATGGCAGCAGCATCAGGGCGGTGGGCAGCGTGCCGAGTGCGCAGCACAGCATCGCACCGGCGCTCAGGCGACGCAGCGCAGGAAGGTGGGTTCGTTGCAGGGACGGTGTTTTCATTGTCTGAACTTTTTCTGAACTTAGTGGAACTCTAAAGCGATGATGTTGCGCTCACTATTCGGCTTGCGCTGGCCCAGCAGATTAAGCAGGTTGGCCAGTGCTTCTTCACTTCCTCGTGCTGCTTCGGCCTGACCGGAAAACTGCAGCCGGCCATGATCGAGACTGCCTTTACCGCTTAGCAGCAAAGGCCCGCTGGTCGAAGCCAGCGTCAGCGCCGCCGACTGGCCCTGCCAGTCCAGCGCCAGCTGGTAACTGCCAAGCGGCCGCACGGACGACAGGCGCGAAGCCATCTCGCGCATCTCCAGCGTGGTACGCCCCTGCACTGTCAGCTGGCGTTCGGCCAGCGCCAGTTCCAGCGTGCTCCACGACAGCCGCATCACGCCGCTAGGCGCAATGGTATTCAGCGGCGCGCCCAGTCCGGACAGGCCGGTAGCGGGCAGCAGCAGCGCCGATGGACTGAGCTGCCAGTGCGTCCAGCTGCCTTTGACGGTGAGCGGCTGCGCCAGCGATACACTGTTCGCCAGCTGAACTTCCACCATGCCCAGCAAGGCCAGCGGCGAAATCGACCAGCTGAAACGCCCCGGCAGCAGCGGCGTCACGGCACTGTTTTTGCCCGGTGCACCGCCGATAAACGCGGAACCGCGCCACAGCGTACCCTGCGCATCTCCCAGCGTCAAACGGCCGCCGCTCTGCTGCTCCACCAGTGTCCCCAGCCAGCTGGCCGGCAGAAACACGGCCAGCGTCAGCAACGCACTCAGGAGCACGGTCAGCAACCATAACATGCTACGCTTCATCGTCCTGCTTTCCCGCCTAGCGACCGGCACTGCTCTGGCGCAGCGTCAGCGTGGCATTCACCATGCCCGCCGCGTCCTGCGCGCTGATGCTGGCATCCTGCAGCTGGATCTTGCTTTCCACCCGCACTGCATCGAGCCATACCACCAGCGCGGCAAACGGCACACCATTCAGCTGCACCTTGGCGTATTCACCCGTGATCGCCAGCGACTGGGGATTCAGGCCACGTGTCGTCAGGCTGCTGTTCAGCGTATCGCGCGACATGGGCGAAGGCGCAATGCTGTTCTGGTTGCGCAGTGCTGCCGCCTGCGCGGCCAGCGCCTGCAGCTCGGCCGCCTGCTGACGCAGTTCCGGCAGCGCCTTGCGTAGCTTGTCGCGCCCTTCCAGCGCCGGCCCCACCAGCACGGAATAGAACAGGGCCGCCCCCAATACCAGGCCACCGACGCGCAGGAAAGTGCGTTCCTGTTCCGTGCGCGCACTCCAGAATGCCGCTGCGCGGGCCCGGTAGTCACTGATCTGCTGATTCATCTGTTGCGTCATAGCGCTCATGATTTTCCTCCGGCGGCACCACGCAATACCCGGATCTGCCAGCTACCGGCAGAACTTTCCACCAGATCGAGCTGACGTGCCGTCAGCGCGGCACGCAATTGCCCCAGTGCGGCCGCATCCACCATATTCGGTTTCACTTTCAGGAACAGCGCACGTTCGCGGTACTCCAGCGTGGCAATAATGTCTTTACGGGGCAGCACGGCCAGCGCCTCGCCCAGCGCCGCACTGAGGGCGGTAAATTCGTCGGCACCCGCTTCGCCACCATCGGCCTTGGCCAGTGCGATATTCTTGCGCATCTGCTCGAGCGGGTAGATCGCCGGTTCGTTCGGATAGCTCGCCTTGAACGTCTGCAGCATGGTCTGGCGCACGCTCTCGGCATCGCGCCGCAAACCTAGCCATTCCACATTCAGCCCGATCACATTCACCAGTAGCGCCAGCACACCTAGGCGCAGCGGCCAGCGCCAGCGCTGCCACTGACGGCCGGCGTTGCCGGTGGTGCCCAGCGCAGGCGCCAGATCGAGCGCGCCGGCACGGGCCGCAGCGATCCAGTGCACCCACTGGTCTTCCTGCACGCTGATGCCATGCACGGCGTCGCTGCCCGCCTGCAGGGCGGCAAATTGAGGCAGCAGGCCGGCCGGCAGATACAGCGTGACCGGATCGCTGCCGGCCAGTGCGCGCAAAGTCTGTAATGCGGCCTGCGGCTGGGCCGGCAGAGTCATGCCGAAACCGGCCGACTGCGCTGCGCGCACGGCCAGCTCGTAGCCGGCATCGCTGACGCCCAGCGCCGCCGTTACCGTACCCGGTTGATACGGCAGGCAGAGTTGCGCAGGCAGCAGCGCAATACTGTGCGCGCCCTGTGCGAGCAAGGCCTGCGCCAGCCGTTCCAGCCAGACGCGCTGCGCCACCGCCACCGTGCGCAGGCCCTGCGCATCGGCCGCGCCGGCAGCCAGCACGCATTCGGCCGGATCGCCCAGCACCTGTTCTTCCACCAGGCCGGGCAAGGCCGCTTTCAGGCGGGCCGGCGACAGCGGTGGCGCCGTCACTTGCAGCAGCGTGACATCGGCCGCTGCCAGCAGCAGCACCACGCGACGCGCCGCCGCCACCAGATCAGCCAGATTGCCCAGCGGCGCAGCGCCCTGCTGCATCAGATTGCCGGCATCGCCCACCAGCGCAAACGCGCAGCTCTGGGCGGCGCCGTTTTCGACGCTGGCCTTGGCCGGATAGCGGATAAAAAGTGTACTCAAAGGGTCTCGCTTTCGTTCTTGCCTGTTCTAGTTTTCCCGTATCCACAGCACTGTGGTCGCACCATTATTGCCGGCGCGCTTGAGCAATGACACCGTATCGAGCGTGGCGCGATCAAGTTTTACCTTGCTCAGCGCCAGAAAATAATTACTTTTTACGTCAACGGGAATGTTCGCCTTCAGAGCGCCGTTCTGAAACATCTGCATCTGATCCTCGAAATTCTGCCGGTTCTGGAACGGCGTACGGCGGCGCACATTCACCAGCGTGGCAGCATCGGCCAGCGACAGGCGGTCCACCGCTGCCGCCAGCAATTCTGCCGGTGCCGTGTTCACATTCAGATCGGTCCGTTCCGGCAGCACGATCACCAGCTCGCGCAAGCGCTCGATGGCCGCCGGCGTGAAACCGCTGATCGCCAGCAGATCCTCCACCCGCAACATGCCCAGCGGCTGCGGACCGCTAGCCTGCTGGCCCGCCGGCTGCGGGTTGGCCGTACCGCCTGCCGGCAGATTCGGCGGGATGAGCGGCGCGCTCGCTGCTGCACCACCGGCAGCATTACCCGCCGCCTCCTGCGCCAGCGTCGGCAGCGACAGCGCATTCACCACCGTCGTCGCCACCGTCTGCGCCAGCGCGGGATCGAGCTGCACATGCTTGAGCAGGCGCTGGAATGCCGCCACCTGCTGCGGATCGGGCGCGCGCTGCCCGGCCTTCACCAGATTAGCCAGATTGTAGCGCGACTGGGCATCCATCATGCGGCCGGACAGCGTGGCATTGAAATTTTCTGCCTGCGCGCGCTCCCGTTCGATGTAGTCATCCAGCCGGGTCTCTTCCAGCGGCGTGGCCCACACGCCGTTCAGCCGGGTTTGGCCGGAAGAGTCGATAAAGTCCTGATACAGCACCAGCCGGCTCAGATCGAGCGCACCGCGCACGATCCAGCGTGTCTGCAATTGCAGCCGCTGGTTCTCCATCGAGCGCACCTGCACCTGCTGCTGCCAGAACAGGCTGGCGACGATGGTCACCGCCAGTGTGGTCAGCAGCAGCGCCGTCACCACCGCCACCCCGCTTTCACGCCGGCGCATCATAAAGCCCCCAGCAGAAACGATTTCACCAGCGGCTGGCCGCCATCCTGCAGGGTCAGCGCCACTTCCATCCCGGTCGGCTCATTGGCGGGTTTCAGGTTACCAGCGGTGGAAATGCCGGCGGCAGGCACCCAGCCCGTTCCTATCCAGTAGCGCACGCTCAGGCCCTGCACATCACCCTGCAGCGCCACACTGCCCTGCTGCTCCTGATCGTCATTGCCCAGCGCCGCCTGCCACAGTGCGTCGAGCTGCTGCAGATCGCGCGTGGCGACCGATTCGCGCCGCAGCAGTTCGCCGTTGCGCAGGCGGTAGGACACCACCTGCAAGCGGGTCGGCTGCATATCATTGAGTACCAGCCGCACCAGTGTCAGGCGCTGATTTTCCGCCTGCAGATAGGCCCGTCCCTGCAACAGCGTGGCCGGTGCCAGATTGGCGGCATCGCTCTGCATCTGGGCGAAAGCCAGCTGCATGCCGCGCGTCTGGCCCATCTGCTGCGTCAGCGCACTGCGCGAGCGGATGATGCCATCGAGGCCGCGCCAGCCCAGCACGGCGACGATGGCCAGTATCGAAATCGCCACCAGCAGTTCGATCAGCGTAAAACCGCGCGCACGCGGCGTTACACAGGCAGGCTGACGCTGCAGACGGGTAGGCATCATTGATTCAGCACCAGTTGCACCAGTTTGACGATGCGCCGTTCCGGCGCGGCCTGATCGTAGACGCTCACTTCCACGCGGCGGAAGCGGGGATTCGGGCTGGCGATGACTTCCTCTTCGCACATCAGTTTCAGATCGCCCTGCGGGCAGTCGTAGGTCTGCTTGCCCACGGCAGGGAACTGCTTACTCAGGCGCATCTGCACCATGCGGTTCTCCGCCGACCACGTCGCCATCATGGAACTGCGCAGGCCATCGCTATTGGCCGTCAGGCTGCCCACGGCGCGCAGCGAAGCGCCCAGCGCCGTGCCGACGATCACCAGCGCCACCAGCACCTCCAGCAGGGTAAAGCCGTTCTGTCGCGTCACGTCCATGCTAGTCCACCGTGAAATGGCCGACACCATCGGCGTGGATGGCAACGCTGGCCTCGCCGCTGCGCAGCGACAGCACAAAAGGCTTGTCCACCGGCTCGCGGCCGAACACGATGCGCAGGCCGGGGTTGACGTCGTTCGGCGGCGGATCGAGCACCAGCGTCAGCGGCGTATGCTTGAAACTGCGCTCGCGCAGCATGTCATCCTGCTGCGGTAGTTCCCACTGCGTGTCGTTACGGATCATGAAGCGGTAGCCCTCGGTGCCCGCTTCGAAAGCGATCTGGCGGTTGCGCACAATGGCTTCATCGCGCGCTACCTGCAGCAGCAGAGCGATACGCTGAGCGTCCTCGCGCATGCCCTGCTCCTTGCCCGGCAAGGCGTTCAGGCTCACCAGCCCCAGCGTGATGCCCAGAATGACCATCACCACCAGCAGCTCGATGAGCGTAAAACCGCGTGCCGGGGCGGTCTGCATGATCAGGCTTCCCGGCCGGCTCAGTTATCCCACGAACCGATGTCGGCATCGTCGCCAGTACCACCGGGGGCGCCGTCGGCGCCGTAGGAAAACACATCTACCTCGCCATGGATGCCGGGCGAGAGGAACTGGTAGGGATTACCCCACGGGTCTTTCGGCATCTTCTCCAGATAGCCGCCCGCCTTCCAGCCATTGGCGGCAGGACCGGCCGTGGGCTTGGTCAGCAGTGCCTGCAGGCCCTGCTCGGTGGTGGGATAGCGCTGGTTATCGAGTTTGTACAGTTTGAGCGCCTGCATCACGGTGGCGATATCGACCTTGGCCGCCGCGATCTTGGATTCGCCCGTACGGCTCAGCAGCTTGGGCACCACCAGTGCTGCCAGCACGCCCATGATGACCACCACCACCATGATTTCGATCAGCGTGAAACCACGTGCAGCACGACGCGGGAAGGAGAATTTTTTCATAATCAGAATACGGGCAAGTGCAAAAAGTGAGTGCGAAAGTATAAATGGGATTCATGACAGCTTGACTAAATACCAGCAATTTTTGCGTTGCCTGCCTTAGCTGCCACTTAAACGGGCAGCCGCGCTGCCCGTTCTTTACGCCGTTTTACCGCTTAGTCGTGTTTGCGGGTGGTCGCTTCGAGGCGCTGCATGGCCCCCTCATTGCCGCCACCGGCTGCTGCCGCCACGGGCGTACTCACCAGTTTCGGTGTGGCGCCAACGAAAGGTGCGATACCCAGTTCCGCATCGATTTCGCGCGGCGACACCAGATAGCCGCGGGTAATCACCGCCGCCACCTTGCGCAGATCGGCGATATCTTTGGTCGGGTCGCCATCGACCAGCACCAGATCGGCCAGCTTGCCCGGCGTGATGCTGCCACGATCATTGCTGGTGCGGGTGTAGCGCGCACCATTACGGGTGGCCACCTGCAGCGCCTGGGCCGGGGTCAGGCCGGCTTTTACCAGCTGGGCCAGTTCGGAATGCAGGGTGAAGCCGGGAATATCGTCCGTGCCGGCCACGATAGGCACGCCGGCACGGTACATGATGCCGACGAATTCGATCATCTTGCCGTAGGACTTCTGATAGCGCTTCCACACCGTGTCGTTTTCGATCTTCATGCCGCCCACCGAGAAGCCGCGCGCCACATCGGGCGGCATGTTGGACGCAAAGCCGCGATACGGCTCGTTCATGTCGCCGTCACGCTGCTGCAGGAAAGCGAAGGCCGTCAGGGTAGGGTCGATGGAAATCTGCTTCTTCACCAGCCCCGCCACGAAATCCTTGTACGGTTTGCTGTTGAAATCCATATCCGCCACTTTCTCGGCCGGCAGCACGAAGCGGTTCAGGTTACGGGTTTCCGTATCCGGCTTGACGAGGAAGTTCAGCAGCACCTGATTGATGTGCTGGATTTCATCGTAGCCGGCATCCAGCGCTTCCTGCGCGCGCAAGCCAGCCGGAATGTGGCCGGAGACGCGCATGCCACGGCTGTGCGCATACGCCACCGTGTCCTTCAGGATGGCTTTGGGGAAGGAGTTATAAATTTTCAGCTGCGGGTAGCCATGCTGGGCATACCAGTCTATGGCTTTTTTGGCTTCGGCCAGATCCTTGATGACAAAGCCGTTATTCGCGCTGAACGGGCTCTCGCCTTCGAGGAAGCCGGCCGGCACCACTTGCGGCGCCAGCAGCTTGCCGGCCGCCGTTTCATCCAGCATGGCCTGCAGCTGGGCGTTGTCATTGCCCATGTCGCGCACACTGGTCACCCCGGTGGACATATTCAGTGCGCCGGACCAGCGGTCCACGTGGCCGTGCATGTCGAACAGGCCGGGCAGCACAATGCGGCCTTCCGCATCGATGGTGTTGACCACGCCCTGCGCCGGCGAACCGGCTGGCAGCACCGAGGTAATGCGGCCGCGCAGCAGATAGATATCGGACAGCGCGCCGACTACGGCTTTTTCGCTATCGAACACGCGCGCATTGCGCACCACCGTCAGGCCATTGAGCGGATGCTGCAGTCTGGTGGCCAGATCTTCCAGCATCTTGTTCTCGGCCTGCTTCTGGCGTGCCGCCATCTGTGCCGCCGCACCCTGCCAGCCCTCTTCGAGGATATTGGCGAAGCCGGGAATGATCACGCCGAACAGGCGCGGTTTACTGCCCGTGGTGGCCCAGTAAAACGCCGGCGACAAGCCCACGCCTGTCTGCGCGACCAGTTGCACGGTCTGTTTTGCCCCGCTCGCGCTGCTCACTTCCAGCGTATCGAGCACGCTCTGGCTCAGCGTACCGGAAGGCAGCAGCGCCATTTTATGGTCCGGCGCAGCGGCCAGCACGCCGATATAGGCCGACACCACTTCGAAGGAACTATTCAGCGGCAGATAGCCGGCTGCACCCTTGACGGTTTTCTGGCCCTGCTCGGAAGTGGACTTCCATTCGGCCTGATCACCCTTGCGCTCGAAACGCTCGTTGACCACGGCGCCGAAGGTGGAATTGCCCTGCACGCTGTAGCTGCTCATGCTGCCATCGGCCGTCATGCGGAACTGTTCCGTCAGATCCGGGCCGCGGCCATTGTTCTTGAACTCGAAGCGTACCTTGGTGCTGCCATCATCAAGATGCTCGGTAACCTGTGCGCCTATCTGCTTGGCGTTTTCGGAGATGATCAGATACTTGGTGATGCTGGCGGCATGTGCACTGAATGCGGCAGCCAGCGCCAGCGGCATAATGGCGAGTCGTTTGAGCAGCAAGATAGTCCCCTTATCTGGTTGATTACTTGGCAGCGCTGCTAGCGCAGACGGGACAATCGCCGTTGCGTGCCACGCTGATACTGGTCCACTCCATATACAGCCCGTCGAGCATCAGCAGGCGGCCGGCCAGTGAGGTCCCGACGTCCATCAACAGCTTGAGAGCTTCGGCCGCCTGCATGGCACCGACCACTCCCACCAGAGGCGCAAACACGCCCATGGTCGAACAGGCTACATCTTCGAATTTCTGATCCTGCGGGAACAGGCAGGAATAGCAGGGCTGGGTGCCGCTGCGCGGATCGAACACGCTGATCTGGCCATCGAAACGGATCACGGCGCCCGATACCAGCGGCTTGCGCAGCGCCACGCAGGCGCGGTTGACGGCATGGCGGGTGGCGAAGTTGTCGGTGCAGTCCAGCACCACGTCGGCTTCTGCCACCAGCGCGTGCAGGCGCGCTTCATCGGCACGCTCGTTCAGTGCAGTCACGCTGATTTCAGGATTGATCTGGCCCAGCGTCTGACGTGCCGATTCCGCCTTGGGCTGACCTACCCGCTCGGTAGTATGGGCGATCTGGCGCTGCAGATTGGTCAGGTCCACCGTGTCGTTATCGACCAGCGTGATCTGGCCCACCCCGGCCGAAGCCAGATACATGGCAGCGGGCGAACCGAGGCCGCCCGCACCGATCACCAGCGCATGCGCGGCCAGCAGCTTCTGCTGGCCCTCGATGCCGATCTGGTCGAGCAGAATATGGCGCGAGTAGCGCAGCAGCTGCTGGTCGTTCATGGCCGTGGTGCTGGTGCAGATTTGGCGCTGGCAGCGGAAGCGGCCTTGGCGGCAGCCGAGGCCGGGGCCGCAGCGGAGGCGGAAGCTGCCGAAGCCGCCGTTGCGGCCACGGCCGCTCCGTCCGCCTTGGACAGCTGCACCGGCAGGCCTTTGAAGTGGCGCAGTGCCTGCTGCAGCTGGAAATCATCCTTGGAACCGAATTCCACCGGCCTGGATTTCTTCGCCAGCGCAGCGGCACGCAGATCTTCTTCCAGTTCGTCGCGCTGCGGCCCTTGCTGCTGGGCGGCCGCGCTATCGGCTTCGTTATTCAGATGTTTCGCCAGATCCGCTTCGCGCACATGCAAGCCTTTCATGGCGTCGCCTTCGGCGCTTTCATCCACCAGCAGATCGGGCACAATGCCGCGCGCCTGGATGGAGCGGTTGAGCGGGGTGTAATAGCGGGCCGTAGTCAGCTTGACGGCCGTATCTGCCGTCAGCTGGCGCAGCGTCTGCACCGAGCCCTTGCCGAAGGTCTGCGAACCCATGATGATGGCGCGCTTGTAATCCTGCAGGGCACCGGCGACGATTTCCGACGCCGAGGCCGAGCCGACATTTACCAGCACCACCATAGGCACATCTTTCAGCGCGGCGGGCAGCTTGGCCAGCGGATCGTTTTTGCCGCGCACGATGTAGTACTCGGGGCGGGCATAGAAGGTCTGTTTGGAATCGGCCAGCTGGCCATTGGTGGAAACCACCACCGCATCTTTCGGCAGGAAGGCGGCGGAGACGCCGATCGCACCCGGCACCACACCGCCCGGGTCATTGCGCAGATCGAGCACCAGCCCTTTCAGATGGGGGTCCTGGGCGTACAGGGCGCTGAGCTTCCTGGCCATGTCTTCCACCGTCGGCTCCTGGAACTGCGAAATACGCAGCCAGGCGTAACCGGGTTCTATGATCTTGGCCTTGACGCTCTGCACGCGGATTTCTTCGCGCATGATGGTCAGCACCAGCGGCTTGTCTTCATCCTTGCGGCTAATGGTCACCGCCACCCTGGTGCGCGGCTCGCCACGCATTTTCTTCACGCTTTCATCGAGCGACAGACCTTTGATGGGCGTGTTGTCGATGCGGGTGATCACGTCACCGGCCTTGATACCGGCCTTGAAGGCTGGGGAATCTTCAATCGGCGAGACCACCTTCAGATAGCCATCTTCCATGCCTACTTCGATACCGATGCCGACGAATTTACCCTCGACGGTTTCGCGCATTTCGGCAAAGGCCTTTTTATCGAGGTAGACGGAATGGGGATCGAGCGAGGCCACCATGCCGGATATGGCTTCCGTCAGCAGCTTCTTGTCGTCGACGGGTTCCACATAATCGCTCTTGATCAGGCCGAACACATCGGATAACTGGCGCAGTTCTTCCAGCGGCAGCGGCGAGCCGCTGGCTTTCTGCGCTATCGCGGGATACTGCAGGGAGACGGCCACACCAGCCACCATTCCCAGTCCAACCAGGACCATGCTTTTGACTTTGTTGCCCATTTTTCCCGCAAACCTTAAAACTTGATCCAGCCAGCCGGATCGAATGCTGCGCCCTGATGGCGTAGCTCGAAGTATAGTCCCGATTCTTCCTGCCCGCCGCTGTTACCGGCCGTGGCGATCTGATCGCCGGGTTTGACGATTTCGCCTATGCGCTTGAGCAGTGTCTCGTTATTCCCGTAGATGCTCATGTACTGGCCACCGTGATCGACGATGATCAGGTTGCCGAAACCGCGCAGCCAGTCGGCGAACACCACCCGCCCTGCCGCAATGGCCTGTATCCCCGTGCCTTCGCTGGCGCGGATGAACACGCCCTTCCAGCTGGGGCCATCACCGCGTTTGCTGCCGAAGCGGGCCGCCAGCTTGCCGCTCACGGGTGGGCGCAACTGCCCTTTCAGGCTGGCGAAAGCACCGGCCGGCGCGGCCGGTGCCAGGGCGATATCGGCCGGTTTGGCCGCTTCTTCCTCGCGTGGCAATGGCTTCGGTGCTTCCACCGGCTTCTGCACCACCACTTTCGGCTCGTCCGCCGGTTTGACGCTGCCAGCCTTGCTGCCATTGGCCCGCGCCAGCCGCTGGCGCTCGGCCTCGGCAGCGGCCGCTTTGGCCTGTGCGCGGGCTTCCGCTTCGGCCCTGGCCTTGGCTTCGGCCCGTGCCGCTGCTAACTGTTCCTGACGTTTTTTCTCGGCGGCCGCCGCGATGGCCTGTTCCTGGATCAGCTTGTTGAGCTTATCTACCAGCCCGCCCAGACGCTGTTCGTCGCGTTCCAGATTGCCCGCTTCCTTGCGCTGGGCCACCAGTTTTTTCGACAGATTGGCCAGCAGCGTGGCGCGCCGGCCTTTTTCCTGTTCCAGCTTCTGCTTCTGCTGCTTCTGCTCTTCGGCGATTTCCTGCAGCTCTTCCTTGGCGTTTTCGGCATCGGCCTGATTGGTTTCCACCGCTTTCAGGTTGGCACGCAGCGATTCCAGCAAGCGTGCCTGGGCCTGCGACACATAGGCCATCATCTGCAGATCGCGGTTGATGCGGTTGGGGTTATCGCCCGATAGCAGCAGCTTGATGCGGTCTTCATTACCGGCCACATACTGCTCGCGCAGCAGCCTGGCCAGCTGCTGCTTCTGCTGCCCCACCACCTGTGCCAGCCGCTCATGTTCGGCCGCCAGCTGCTGCAGCCGCACATTGGTGCCGTCCTGCTCCTGCGCCAGCTCGCGCAGCGAACGGTTGGCGTCGGAAATCGCCTGCTCCGATTCGGCCAGTGTATCGGCCGCGTCGTCTTTGGCGCTTTCCGTCTTGCTGATGTCCTTCTTGAGCGCGCTGAGCTTCTGCTGCAAACCGGCACGCTCGGCCTCGGCCGCCGCTTTCTGCTTGCTGCGTTCCGTGGTCTTGCCGAAGGTGACAGCCTGCGCGCCCTGCAACGGCAGGGCAAGCAGCAGCGCGGAGACTAAGGACGGCACTGCGGCGCGCTGCAGGGCAGCGCGCCAGCGTGGGGGAGCAGTATGAGACAAATTACTTGGCCTTACCCTGGTTAGCCACAGCAGCCTGCGCTGCAGCGATAGCTTCGGCGTCGCCCAGATAGTAGTGACGGATCGGTTTCAGGTTTTCGTCCAGTTCGTACACCAGCGGCTGGCCGTTAGGGATGTTGAGGCCGACGATATCGTTATCGCTGATGCCATCCAGCATCTTGATCAGGGCGCGCAGGCTGTTGCCGTGGGCCGAAATGATGATTTTCTTGCCAGCGCGGATGGCCGGGGCGATTTCTTCTTCCCAGGCCGGCATCACGCGGGCCACGGTGTCTTTCAGGCACTCGGTGAGGGGAATCTGATCCTTGGAGAGGCCGGCGTAGCGCGGGTCGTTGAACGAGGTGCGGTCGTCGCCTGCTTCCAGCGCTGGCGGCGGGGTGTCGTAGCTGCGGCGCCATACCAGCACCTGATCGTCGCCGTATTTGGCCGCCGTTTCAGCTTTGTCCAGACCCTGCAGGGCGCCATAGTGACGCTCGTTCAGGCGCCAGTCGTTTTTCACTGGCAGATACATCATATCCATCTCGTCCATGGCCAGCCACAGGGTGCGAATCGCACGTTTCAGTACCGAGGTATAGGCCAGATCGAAGCTGTAACCGGCATCTTTGAGTACTTTACCGGCGGCTTTGGCTTCGCTCACGCCTTTCTCGGTCAGATCAACATCGGTCCAGCCGGTGAAACGGTTCGAGAGGTTCCAGGTGGACTCGCCATGGCGCATGAATACGATTTTATACATGTGAACTATCTTCAAAAAGTGTGAACGGGACGGAAAACCGGTACTGCAAGAACTCTTCCAGCTTCTATTTTATAATGCGCGGATTAAGTTAAACCATTGGATCCCTGTGAAATTCTTCATTGATAATATTTTCGTCATCGGCATCGTGGCTCTTTCGGGCGGTGCTCTGCTCTGGCCTGTGCTCACCCAGCGCGGCAAACGCGCCACGGCGCACGAGGTCACGGTCTTGATAAATGGCGGCAAAGCCACCATTGTTGATGTACGCGACGCAACGGAATTTGCTAATGGTCATTTGGCTAACGCTAAGAATATTCCGCTGGCCGATCTGGACAGCCGCATCGGCGAACTGGAAAAAGCCAAGAGCAAATGCGTGATTCTGGTCTGCCAGAGCGGTGCGCGCTCCGGTGCGGCCGCTGGCAAATTGCTGAAAGCGGGCTTCACCGACGTGGTCAATCTGGATGGCGGTGTTGCCGCATGGCAAAAAGCCAACCTGCCGCTGGTGAAATAAAGGAAGGAATACTCATGACTGCCCGTGTAATCATGTACACCACTGCCGTATGCCCTTACTGCGTACGTGCCGAGCGCCTGCTGGAAGCCAAGGGCGTGACTGCGCTGGAAAAGATCCGCGTCGATCTGGATCCGGAACAGCGCATGGCCATGATGGAAAAGACCGGCCGCCGTACCGTGCCACAGATTTACATCGGCGACACCCACGTGGGCGGTTTCGATGATCTGTATGCGCTTGATCAAGCCGGTGGCCTCACCCCCTTGTTAAATGGCTAAGCGCCACCAAATACAACGTCGGCATGGTTGAAAAGCTTTGAAATCATAATGATTTTGATACAATTGCCCTCGCGTTTGGATGGCAGTACAACCAAGCAAACATTCTCGGAGCGGCGCCAGCCGCTCGATTTCACTACAACGAAAGCGTTCCATGTCTGACGAAACTCAACAACCAGTTTTCCAAATCCAACGCGTCTACCTGAAGGACCTGTCGCTGGAACAACCAAATTCCCCGGCGATCTTCCTGGAACAAGAAGCTCCTAGCATCGAAGTCGCTCTGGACGTAGGCGCTACGCCACTGGCCGAAGGCATCTTCGAATCGACCGTCACCATCACCGTGACCGCCAAAGTCAAAGACAAGGTCGCTTTCCTGGTAGAAGGCAAACAAGCCGGTATCTTCGAAGCACGCAACATTCCTGCCGAACAGCTGGATCCGCTGCTGGGCATCGGTTGCCCTAACATCGTTTACCCTTACCTGCGTGCCAACATCGCTGACGTGATCACCCGCGCTGGTTTCCCTCCAGTACATCTGGCGGAAATCAACTTCGAAGTGTTCTACCAGCAACGTCTGCAAGCAATGGCTGAAGCCGCTGCTGCTGCACCAGCTGAAGGCGCTGACGGCGCTACCACCCACTAAGCACTTAGCTGGCTGGTTCCTGCTGCCGGACGCCCGTCCGGCAGCTGCAACACCCCCGATACCGATAGCGAGCGCCTGCGCTCCCGTCTGTTGCTAGGCATTCCATGACCCTTCCCCGCTTTCTGATCAGTCTATCCCTGATGCTGGCCGCGACCAGCAGCCATGCGTTCGACTTCAAAACCGTGGGTGCCGCCCCTGTGATCCTGTATGACGCCCCTTCCACCAAAGGCGGCAAGCTGTACGTCGTGCCCCGTGGCGCACCGCTGGAAGTGGTGCTGGCCTATGGCGACTGGCTGAAAGTGCGCGATGTGGGCGGCGAGCTGGCATGGACCGAAGCCAAAGGCCTGAGTGCCAAACACAACGTCATCGTCCGCGTGGCCAATGCCAAAGTGCGCGCCACGGCCGAAGATAATGCCAGCCCTGCCTTCAGCGCCGACAAGGGCGTACTGCTCGAAGTACTGGAACCGGCCGCCAATGGCTGGATCAAGGTGCGTCATCGCGACGGCCTGAGCGGTTACGTCAAGAGCAACGAAGTCTGGGGCATATAATGTTGCCACGGCGCGTGTGCGCCGTCTGGCCAACGAGGTAGTATGCAAGATTCAACTAAACAAACGACGGGCGTCCGTCAGGTCACCGTGCTGGGCGCTGGCGCCTGGGGCACGGCCGTTGCCATGGCACTGGCCCAGCGTCACGATGTGCTGCTGTGGGGCCGCAACAGCGCCGCCATGGCCGCCATGGCCGAGACGCGCGTCAATCAGGATTACCTGCCCGATCAGCCCTTCCCTGCCGGCCTCAAGGTCAGCGGCGACTTCGCTGCCGCACTGGCCCACGTGGCCAGCCCTGACAGCCTGCTGATTGCGGCCTGCCCCGTGGCCGGTCTGCGCCCCCTGCTGGCGCAACTCAAGGCTTACCCGATACCGAATGTGGTGTGGCTGTGCAAAGGCTTCGAATACGAGACGGGCCTGCTGCCGCACCAGATCGTGCGCGAGGTACTCGGCAACAACGTGGCCGGCGGCGCTCTGTCCGGTCCATCGTTTGCGCAGGAAGTGGCACGCGGCCTGCCCTGTGCCCTGACCATTGCATCAAACGACGCCGCTTTGCGCGAACGCGTGGTGGCCACTGTTCACGGCGGCAATCTGCGCGTCTATTCGAGTACCGATCTGGCTGGCGTGGAAGTCGGTGGCGCCGTCAAGAATGTGCTGGCCATCGCTACCGGCGTGGCCGACGGGCTGGGGCTGGGCCTGAATGCCCGTGCCGCCCTGATTACCCGCGGGCTGGCCGAAATCACCCGTCTGGGCACCACGCTGGGCGGACAGACGGAAACCTTTATGGGCCTGACCGGCATGGGCGACCTGATTTTGACCTGCACGGGTGATCTGTCGCGCAACCGTCGCGTGGGTCTGGGGCTGGCGCAGGGCAAGGCGCTGGAGCAGATCGTGCAGGAACTGGGCCATGTGGCCGAAGGCGTGCCTTGTGCCAAGGCCGTGCGCGAACTGGCAGCCAAGCTGGGCGTAGACATGCCGATTACCAATGCCGTAGCCGGTGTGCTGTTCGATGGCGACCAGCCGCAAGTGATGGTGGCGCGCCTGCTGGCGCGCGATCCGCGCGACGAAGCCGTACAGCGCTAGTCTGGCGCGAGTCCGGCACCACTCTGGCCAAGGCCAGCCGTGCCGGCTGGCCGCAGGCGGGGCGAGCGCCCCGCCGCCCCTTATTCCTCGCTGACTTCCTCTTTCGCCGTACGCATCCACTGCACCAGCGGGTAGGCATCTTTCAGCCCGCTGACCAGCGTGGGCACCAGCAATTCCGGCTGGTTCAGCGGCAAATCGATTTCAGTCCAGACAAAGAAGCTCTTGAGCTTGATGTACTCGATGTGCTCGTGCTCGGGATCGAAGCCCTTGGGCGGGCGCTGCAGCTTGCCTTCGTTCTGGATATCGCCAAAAGTCGCGCGCAACTTCTTGTTTTTCAACACTTTGGTGAAACCGGCCGCATCGTCCACCATCAGCTGGCGCAGCGCTTTCAGGCGCGGTGGCGGCGGCATGTATTCACCGGCGCCGAACAGCAGACGGCCCGCGGCATCGATCTGCATGTAGTAGGTCGGGCCACCGGCCTTGCTGGGGCGGCGCATGTCGTTGGGTGCTACTGCCGCCGAGAAGCGCGTCTTGTACGGGCTTTTGTCGTGGGCAAAACGGACGTCGCGGTTGATGCGGAACATGGCTTTCTTGGGATCGCAGAACTTCACGGCCGGATCGAATTTGCCCAGTTCGGCAATCATCTCCGTCACCACCTGCAGGAATTCCGCGCGCAGGATGTCGTAACGGGGCTTGTTCATGATGAACCATGGCCGGTTATTGTTCTCGGTCAGTTCGGACAGAAAATGTTTGAGATCGCGTAAATGCATGGGCTTCCTTATCGCTTGCTGCTGGGACGCTTGCCCACCTGAACGGTAAGCGTGCTTTCCTGATTCTTGCGTAACACTTTGAGGCTGGCTTTTTCGCCCGGCACCAGCTGGGCAATCACGTTCAGCATCTGGTTGGTATCGGTAATCGCCTGCTCGTTCACGGTCAGCAGGATATCGCCCGGTTTCACGCCGCCATGATCGGCCGGACCGTTCTTCACCACACCGGCGATGATGGCGCCGCTCTGGCGTTTGAGGCCGAAGCTGCTGGCCAGTTCCGGCGTAATTTCCTGCGTCTCCACGCCCAGCCAGCCGCGCACCACCTGCCCGTTCTTGATGATGGCTTCCATCACCGATTTGGCGGTGGAAACGGGAATGGCAAAGCCTATGCCTATCGAGCCGCCCGTCTGCGAATAAATGGCGGAATTGATACCGAGCAGATTGCCATTGGTATCGATCAGCGCGCCACCGGAGTTACCGAAATTGATGGCTGCGTCCGTCTGTATGAAATTCTCGAAATGGTTGATGTGCAGGTTGTTGCGGCCCAGCGCGGAGATGATGCCCATGGTCACCGTCTGGCCCACGCCGAACGGATTGCCGATTGCTAACACCACATCGCCCACCTGCACCTGTTCCACCTGGCCCAGCACCATCACGGGCAGTTTTTCCAGGCTGATCTTGATGACGGCCAGATCGGTTTCCGGGTCCGTGCCCACCACCTTGGCCGCAGCTTTGCGGCCATCGGCCAGCACCACTTCGATTTCGTCAGCCGCTTCCACCACGTGGTTGTTGGTGAGGATATAGCCTTCGGCCGAAACGATCACGCCCGAACCGAGACTGGACTCGTCTTCATCGGCCTCGCCGTCATGGTCGCGGTCGCCAAAGAATTTCTTGAAGAACGGATCACGCAGCAGCGGATGCTTGCCGCGCTTGGGTTTCTTGCTGGTGAGGATGTTGACCACGGCCGGCATGGCGCGTGCCGCGGCCGCGCGATAGGAACCGGCGGCGGCAACCGGCGCCTTGGCCGGCCGCGCTTCCAGCATCACGGCCGGATGCTCGGCATCACCCATCTGCTGCGGACGTGCGGGCTGGCGCCGCTCCGGTCCTACGGCGGTGTACACCATATACAGTGCCAGTAACACGGTCACCGTTTGGGCAAACAATAACCAGAGTCGTCGCATCGCCGTAGGCCTTGCCGTCACAGGGACGGCAGCTGGTTATTTTTTCAGGGAGTCGCGGATTTCGCGCAGCAGGGCGATGTCTTCCGGCACCGGCGCTGGTGCTGCCTCGGCAGCCTCTTCGGCCTGCTTGTGGCTGAGGTTGCGCGCCTTGTTCATCAGACGCACCATCTGGAAGATTACGAAAGCCAGAATGATGAAGTTGAGCAAGATGGTGGCGAAGTTACCGTAAGCGAATACGGCGCCCAGTTTCTTGGCTTCCACCAGACTCAGATTCGAGGCCTGGCCGTTGAGGCCGATGTAGTAGTTGGCAAAGTCCAGACCGCCAAACAGCTTACCGATAGGTGGCATGATGATATCGGCAACCAGCGAGTCCACGATCTTGCCGAAAGCTCCGCCGATGATCACACCGACGGCCAGATCGACCACGTTGCCCTTCATCGCGAATTCTTTAAATTCCTGCATCATTGCCATAGTCTTTATCCCCGCTGTGTGGTCAATTGTGAACAAAACCGCGCTTGGATCATACTATTTTTTCAATCAGATTCAAAACACCGCTATCAGATGCGCATTTTGGTGCGGTTTTAGGCTATAAATTTGTCTTGCATCAATATCTACCGTTTGTGCGCCCCCAAGTAGGGCATCACCCTGCAGAATTCAAGCGTGCAACGGCGCATTCTGCAGCAACATGCGGGGCCCGAGGAGGATTTTTTCTTTAGTTCGAAATCTGCTTACCCTATAATTTAAGGTTGCAAGAAGCTCCGTATAGGGAGTTTTCGCTTCCGATTTTGGCGTATGCGGTTTCGGATTTTGTTCGCACTTTGACTGATTGGGGTTTGTATGAGTAACGAAAAGCAGGTCGATTCCGGCCGACGCGGATTGCTCGTCGCTACTGGCGCGGCGGGTGGTGTAGTGGGGCTGGCAACCGCTGGCGCGTTGGTAAGTACGTTCCAGCCGTCCGAGCGCGCCAAGGCCGCCGGCGCACCGGTAGAAGTGGATATTGGCAGCCTCAATCCGGGCGAAATGAAGACCGTAGAATGGCGCGGTAAGCCGGTCTGGATCATCAAGCGTACGCCTGAGATGATCGCTTCGCTGAAAAACACCGACGGCAAAGTGGCCGACGCTGAATCGAAACGTAATCCGGACGAATTCACCCCGGAATATGCCCGCAACGAACACCGCTCGCGCAAACCGGAAATTCTGGTGGCCGTCGGTATCTGCACCCACCTGGGCTGCTCGCCCTCGTCGAAATTCACCCCGGGCCCGCAGCCATCGCTGCCGGACGACTGGGAAGGCGGCTTCCTGTGCCCATGCCACGGCTCGACCTTCGACATGGCTGGCCGCGTGTTCAAGAACAAACCGGCACCGGACAATCTGCAGGTTCCGCGTCACATGTTCCTGAGCGACACCAAGCTGGTGATCGGTAAAGACGAGAAAGGCGAGGCATAAATCATGGCGGCTTTCAAAGAGACCAAATTCCCGGCCGACGCGCCGGCTGCACAAAAAGCCCTGGGCTGGGTCGATGACCGCTTCCCGCTGAGCAAACTGTGGAACGACCAGTGGGGCAAATACTACGCTCCCAAGAACTTCAACTTCTGGTACATCTTCGGTTCGCTGGCCATGCTGGTACTGGTGCTGCAGATCGTTACCGGTATTTTCCTGACCATGCACTACAAACCGGACGCGCTGCTGGCCTTCGCTTCGGTGGAATACATCATGCGCGAAGTACCGTGGGGCTGGCTGGTGCGCTATATGCACTCGACCGGCGCTTCGTCGTTCTTCATCATCGTCTACCTGCATATGACGCGCGGTCTGCTGTACGGTTCGTACCGCAAGCCACGTGAACTGATCTGGCTGTTCGGTTTCGCCATCTTCCTGTGCCTGATGGCCGAAGCATTCTTCGGCTACCTGCTGCCATGGGGCCAGATGTCGTACTGGGGCGCCCAGGTGATCGTCAACCTGTTCGGCGCAATTCCGCTGATCGGCCCTGACCTGTCGCTGTGGATCCGTGGTGACTATGTGGTGTCCGACGCTACCCTGAACCGCTTCTTCGCCTTCCACGTGATCGCGATTCCGCTGGTTCTGCTGGGTCTGGTTGCAGCCCACCTGATCGCACTGCACGAAGTGGGTTCGAGCAACCCTGACGGTATCGAAGTGAAAGAAAACCTGGGCGCCGATGGCCATCCAGTGGATTCGATTCCTTCCCACCCTTACTACACCGTGCACGATCTGTTCGGCGTATCGATCTTCCTGACCATCTTCAGCGCCGTCGTATTCTTCGCGCCGGAAATGGGCGGTTATTTCCTGGAATACAACAACTTCCTGCCGGGCGATTCGCTGAAAACCCCGCTGCACATTGCGCCTACCTGGTACTTCACGGCGTTCTACTCGGTGCTGCGTGCTACCACCGCAGACTTCATGTGGGTACTGATGTTCTTCGTCGCTGGCTATGTCAGCTTCGTGTGGCTGAAGTCGAATCTGGCACGTACCACCAAGACCGCCATCGCCGCGATCGCTCTGGTGGCCGTGGTCGGCATGCTGCCACAGGTACTCGATGCGAAATTCTGGGGCGTAGTGTTCTTCGGCGGTTCGGTAGTGATTCTGGCCTTCCTGCCATGGCTGGATAAATCGCCGGTCAAATCGATCCGCTATCGTCCAAGCTGGCACAAATATGTGTACGCCGTGTTCTTCCTGAGCTTCCTGACGCTGGGCTACCTCGGTACCCTGCCTCCGACGGAAGGCCGTACGATTATTTCGCAAGTCTGCACGCTGCTCTACTTTAGCTTCTTCCTGTTCATGCCATGGTGGAGCGCCATGGGCACGTTCAAGAAAGTGCCGGACCGCGTGGTATTCCACGCGCACTGATCGACTTGGCTAAAGTATAAAAAGGACATTACATGAATTTCCCTAAAAAACTGCTCGCCATGCTGGCTCTGGTGCCGGCACTGGCACTGGCCAACGAAGGCGGCGTCGCTCTCGACAAGGCCCCGGACCGTTCCAACAACATGGCTGCCCTGCAGAATGGCGCGAAACTGTTCGTCAATTACTGCCTGAACTGCCATAATGCGTCCTCGATGCGTTACAACCGCCTCAAGGACCTCGGTCTGACGGAAGACCAGATCAAGGCTAACCTGTTGTTTACCGGTGAAAAAGTGGGCGAAATGATGACCACCACCATGCAGGCCAAAGATGCGAAAGCATGGTTCGGCGTGGTACCACCGGATCTGTCGGTGATCGCCCGTGCCAAGGCATCGAACGCCGGCAGCGGCGCCGACTACCTGTACACCTACCTGCGCACGTTCTACAAGGATGACACCCGCCCGACCGGCTGGAACAACCTGGTTCTGAACAATGCAGCGATGCCGCATGTGCTGTGGGAGCTGCAAGGTGAACAAAAGGTTAAAATGAAGGAAGTGCCGGATCCGCACGAAGCCGGTAAAATGACGCACCAGTTCGATGGCTTCGAACAAATTACTCCTGGGAAACTGAGCAAGATCGATTACGACAATGCTGTCGGCGATCTGGTCGGTTACATGGAGTGGATGGCCGAACCGGCTGCTGCTACCCGTAAAAAACTCGGCGTGGTAGTGGTCATGTTCATGGCCTTGTTCGCCTTCCTGGCATGGCGTTTGAACGCGTCCTTCTGGAAAGAAGTGAAGTAAAACCAAATCGAGAGCGCCGGTTCGCCGGCGCTTGTTTTTGCGATGCCCGCACTGGCGGGCGATCGATTCAGGATGAGCCGTTCGCGGCGTCATCCTTTTTGTTTCTAAGGAACTATAAAAAATGATGGTTCTCTACTCGGGTACGACCTGCCCATTTTCGCAACGCTGCCGTCTGGTCCTGTTTGAAAAAGGCATGGACTTCGAAGTGCGCGACGTTGACCTGTTCAACAAGCCGGAAGACATTTCGACCATGAATCCTTATGGTCAGGTGCCGATTCTGGTGGAACGTGAACTGATCCTGTACGAATCGAACATCATCAACGAGTACATCGACGAGCGTTTCCCACACCCGCAACTGATGCCGGCCGACCCGCTGATGCGCGCGCGTGCCCGTCTGATGCTGTTCAACTTCGAAAAAGAACTGTTCGTGCACGTGCACACGCTGGAAAGCGAGCGCGCCAAGGGCAACGACAAGAGCCACGACAAGGCCCGCGCTGAAATCCGCGACCGCCTGACCACGCTGGCTCCGCTGTTCCTGAAGAACAAGTACATGCTGGGCGACGAGTTCTCCATGCTGGACGTGGCCGTGGCCCCGCTGCTGTGGCGCCTCGACCACTACGGCATCGAACTGTCGAAAACCGCGGCACCGCTGATGAAGTACGCCGAGCGCATCTTCTCGCGCCCAGCCTATATCGAAGCGCTGACCCCGTCGGAAAAGGTAATGCGCCGCTAAGCGCAGTACCGCTGTTCTTGAAGTCTATCGGCGCGTTTGCTGGCTCAGTCTGGCGGCGCGCCGGGTTTTATCGCAGTCTGGAAACCCATGTCTGAAATTTCTACCAAGCCCTATATGCTGCGCGCCATTTACGAATGGTGCACCGATAGCGGCTACACGCCGTATCTGGCCGTCAAGGTCGACCGTGCTACCACGGTGCCGATGGAATACGTGAAAAACGGCGAAATCGTGCTCAACATCAGCTTCGGCGCCACTTCGGGCCTGAAGATGGACAATGATGCGATCCGCTTCCACGCCCGTTTCGGCGGTGTGTCGCGTGAAATCTTCGTGCCGGTCAACAATGTGATCGCCATCTACGCCAGCGAAAACGGTCAGGGCATGGCCTTCGAAGCAATGCTGGGCATGGCCGACGCCGAGCCGGAAGAAGAACCGGAAGATAGCGCGCCGACGCTGTCGCTGGCCCCCGCGCCCAGCCCTGCGCCGGCCGCGGAAAGCGCGCCTTCCGGCACGCCGGACGACGATGGCACGCCGCCCAAAAAGGGCGGCCGCCCCACCCTTACGCGTATTAAATAGCGTATAATTCGCCCCGTACAAGTTTCGCCGACTTAGCTCATTTGGTAGAGCAGTTGATTTGTAATCATCAGGTGGCCAGTTCGAAACCGGCAGTCGGCACCAGCATGTCAAAGAAGCCCAGCCCTCACCGGCTGGGCTTTTTGTTTTCCCGGCCGGGAAATCGCTAGCGCACGATTTAAGCTAGTACAAGTTGCATTGTATTTTTCTAAAGTATCCCCTCGTCCTGACGTAAATAGAACACGAGCGTCTTTTTGCCAAATCCGCCATCTTGGTAAAAATGCACTTCGCTCCGGAACCACGTACAGGCCACTATCCCATGTCTACCATCACTGCGCTCACTCCCATCACCGCCCCATCAGCGCCGGCTGTGACGAACACCAGCCGCACTGCCACTGCGGGCGCAGCTCCGGTCTCCGGCGCGGCCAGCTCGACGGTGGTGCGTCTGGGCGAACAAGGCGAAGCCAGCTCCAGAGCACTGGTCTGGGAGAACCGCACGCACAGCACCTCGGCCACGCTGATGGCCCGCAATATGGGCAATGACGAACTCTCCACCCGCCTGAGCGGCCTTGGTAGTGAGCTACTCAAACAGGTTGCCTACGACGGTGCCGACTTTTCCCAGTCCGTACAGCAGCTGCCGGCAGGCGCAGCGTCCGACACTTATGCCTTGCAGGTGTCACCAGCGAAAATCTCCCAGCACGGCTTAGGTGACAACCAGATCAGCCTGAGCATCACTACCACCAGCGGCATCAAGGTGGACTTGAAACTCGATGCCAGCGATGGCAGCATCGCCGTCGAGGCGCACAGCAGTGGCAAGCTCAATGAAGTGGAGCGTAAAGCACTGGGCAAGTTATCCGAAGCGTTCCAGAAATCCATCGATGGCCTGACCGAGAACCCGCCGCGTATCGACCTTGCCGGACTCACCCAGTTCGATAGCAATGTGCTGGCTGCTGTGGACCTGAAAGGCCAGATCAAGATCGATGCCAAGGATACCCAGCGGCTGGAATTTCACGCCGATAGCATAGGGCGCAGCCTGAGTTTCAGTGGCCCGGCGGGGGTGGCCAATATTGCCGTCGACCTGAGCAAACCGGCTAGCTGGGGCAGCAAGGAACAGCAGGCGGGCGCGCTCGAGCATTATCTGCAGCAGGTCGATCAGGCCGCCACGCGCGGTCAGGGCCGTGGCGCCATCATCGGCATGTTCAAACAAGGCTTCAGCGCCCTCAACAGCGATTACGGCAGCCGCCCCGTGGCACAGCAAGCCATCGCCCTGAACCAGCAGGACCATGCGCTGACGACAGGGCTGGCCGACTTCAATGCGTCGTTTGCACAGACCGAGGAGTTCCCCAACCCGGCCCGCAGCACGGAGAAGGATAGCTTTGCCTACGAGCTGGCGCAGAAGACCAGCATCAGCGGCGGCTCGCAACTCAATCGCAGCATCTCGCAAGAGCAGAGCTCGCATCTCAAGGCACGCTACCATGCACCCATCAAGGCCGATGCCATACTGGCTCTGGATCTATCGCCCAATTCGCAGAACTACAACTACGTGACGATAGACGATGCCGCTTCCAGCGCTACCGAGATCGCCTATAACAAGGGTGTGCTGGCCAAAGCCACGCTCGATATGCAGGCCAGCCAGTCGACCCGCACTTTGCGCTACTCGCTGGGCAAGCTGCAAGACGACCACACCACGCCGCTGGGCAAGCACAGCACGCGCGATCTGCTGGCGACGCTGGAACCCGAGCGCACAGGGCGCGATCCGCTTTCCGCTAGCGAGCAGGCGCAAATGCTGGCAACCCTGCATCAGCAGATACTGCTGCAGCAGAATCCGGACGCGCTTTCCGCCAGCCCTCTTCCCGAACGCCTGCGCACTGGCCGCTAACCCGCAGGAAGGCGCACACGGTCGCCTCTCCGGTAGCAGCACACGCTACCCCTCAAGAAATTCCGGCCACGTGAGAATGCACGTATTTCGCGCCAGCCTGATCTGATAGGCTTGCTTGCTTTCGGACTTGCATAGGTGCCGAGTCTCGCTCGGGCCAGCGCAGGCATGCACCTGCGACACCTCAGTCCTCATCACAGCCTCAGCAGGAGTTTAAACATGCATTTCATCAAAGGCGTGCTGATCGCGCTGCTGGTCACCAGTTTATCGGGCTGCGCCTTCTGGGGCTCAGGCCATCGCGTGCAGCAGAACGGCAGCGTGGTCGATTACCTCTACCCCAACGCCAAGCAGCCGACTGCCATGGTGCCTGGCGTGACCCAGCTGCGCCCGCCGGTGCGGGTAGGCATCGCCTTCGTTCCGGGTGGCGGCTGGGGTAACGGGCCTTCGGAACAGCAGAAGATGAAGCTGCTCGAGCGGGTCAAAGCTTCGTTCTCCAAACATGCTTACATCGGCAGCATAGAAATCATCCCGTCGGCCTATATGCAGGCGCGCGGCGGCTTCGATAATCTGGATCAGGTGGCGCGCATGTTCAATGTGGAAGTGATCACGCTGCTGTCCTACGATCAGGTGCAGTTCAACGATAGCAACCGCCTGTCGCTGCTTTACTGGACCATCATCGGTGCCTACGTCATCAACGGTAATCAGTACGATATCCAGACCATGCTCGATGCCTCCGTGTTCGATGTGAAGAGCCGCAAGCTGCTGTTCCGCGCACCGGGCACCAGCCGCGTCGGCGGCAATGCCACCATGGCCGGCTTCAGCGAGAAGTCGCGCGCGGCCCAGACCGATGGCTACAACCAGGCTGTCGATCAGCTGATCCCCAATCTGCAAACGGAACTCGACAGTTTCCGCGAACGGCTGAAATCCGACAGCACTATTCAGGTGAGCAACAAAGAAGGCTATCACGGTGGCGGTGCCGCTGACTGGAGCCTGCTGGCACTGGCTGCCGCGCTGGCTGCCCTGTACTATGGCCAGCGCCGCCGCGCCCGCTAAGTGGCCCAGCGCCAGTGCCTTGCTGGCACTGGTCGCGCTGGTACTGGTGTATGCCCCGCCCCAGTTGATCGACTTGCTCGCTTACGACCGGCAAGCCATCCTGTCCGGCCAGTGGTGGCGGCTGTGGAGCGGGCATCTGGTGCACTATTCGGCATGGCATGCCTTGGTCGATGTCGCCATGCTCTTGCTGTGCGGATGTGTACTGGAACCCCTGATAGGCACACGCCGCCTGTGCCTGTCCTTGAGCTGCTCTGCTCCGCTGATGGCTATCGCCCTGATGTCCGGCGTGCCGGCTCTGGCGCACTATCGCGGGCTATCCGGCCTCGTCGTCATGATGGCGACCATGACACTCATTGCGCTCTGGCGTGGCGCCCAGCTGCCGCGCCACTGGCTGGTGCTGCTGACCGCCCTCCTGCTGCTTAAAACGGGCTGTGAAGCACTAGGAATTTCTACGGGCAGCAACTCGCTACCGCCCGGCATACGCGTCATGTGGCAGGCGCATGTGCTGGGGGTGGCCTTGGGTCTGCTGGAAGCAGCCCTGAACTCGCGTCTGACGCGGCCCACGCGCGCTGAACGGTCATAGGCTTGCGCGCAGCATTGTTCTAGAATGCAATGTGTCAGTTTCGCTATTTCATACTATGCTTTTTCGATGCAGAATAAAGGTTTCCAAAAAGAAATAGTCACTTCGGAATTGCTAGCTTGCCTACTCCTTTCACTGCCATGCGCACGCCCCGCTTGCTGTACCGTTACTCCCTGAGCTTGCTTGGCGCCAGTCTGCTTGCACTCGGTCTCTCGCCGTGCCGCGCACAGGAGACGCCCATGGTGGTGCGCATGGAGCGCGCCAATGAAACGGATAATCCCGTCATTACTTACCGCAAGGAACTGCTGGAAAAAGCCCTGACAGCCGCCGGCAAGCACTACACCATCCAGCACTGCGATTTCCCTGCCAACATTACGAATGATGCGCGCGTGCGCTATAGCAAGCGTATGCAGCCCTACTGCGACGTCATTGCCACCTCGGCCGGCGGCAAAGCCAGCCGCGAGCTAGCGCTGGTGGCAGTGCCGATCTATCTCGGCGGCAATGGTTACCGTGTGTTCATGGCCAACCAGCAGGGGCTGGCCAAGGTCGCCAAAGTCAAAAAGCTACCGCAATTAAGTCAGCTCAGCGTCGGCAGCGGTAGCGACTGGCCCGACAGCGATATCATGACCGACGCCGGCCTCAAGGTGGTACGGGACAAGACCGAAACGCTATTCGACTTGCTGGCGCAGAATCGTTTCGACCTGCTCACGCGCGCCGTCTACGAAGTCAGCAGCGAGTTTCGCCAGATCGGTCTGGAAGACGGCATCCTGCTCGAGCCGCAACTGATGCTGCACTACCCCAACGATCTTTTCTTTTACGTCGCGCCGCAGCGCGCAGATCTGCAGCAGGCGCTCAGCCTGGGCATGAAGATTCTTTACTGCCAAGGTGAAATCAATCGCCACCTGCGCGACCATCCATCCACCCGCAATATGCGCAGCGTGATACGGCCCGAGCAACGCACAGTCTTCGAGCTGCCGAACCGCCATCTGAACCCGATGGAAGCGCAGGCGCTACAAACCTATACCGCTGCGGCTTTCGTCCCCGGCAGCAGCGGCCGGCCTATGCGCCCGGCTGCCGCGCGCGCCTGCGCCGGCATCAATGGCAAACCTGCCATCGCCCATTAAGCCACACTAGCCCGCAGCCCCCTGCTGGCAGGGCCTCCGTGCCCCGTTGCCAGCATCCGCCTTGCCCATTTCACGCCGTTTTTGCGCATTCTGCTCCCTGTTTTTTGCAGTTCGTCACATGCCGATGGAAGCGCCGCAGGTGCTTGTTTATAGTTCACTCATCGCAAGACAAAACGTAGTTCAACCAACCACCAAGGAGCTGAAAATGAACATCGCAAAAAACATGGAAGCCATCTTCCTCGCCGCACTCGTGATCGCTGGTGCTACCTCGTTCGCCACTGCCGCCGTACCTGAACAAGTCGTCGCTGCCAAAGCAGACACCGCCGCCGTTCAAGTCGTACACGTAACGGCCAAACGTCTGACCGCTGCAGAAAAAGCTGCCATCTAAGCCGCCTACCATCACCACCACGACGGAGCATACGATGAAAAAAATTCTGCAGGCCGCCATGCTGGCCACTCTGATCGGCGGCGGCGCACAAGTAGCGCAAGCGGCCGACGTCAGCAGCGAGAACCGCAGCGTCGATGCACGTACCGTCAACGTTGATCTCGATGGCGTGATCAACCTGAAACTCAAACAAGGACCAGTCGCGTCGCTGACTCTATACGGAGAGGCTGACGCGCTGAAAAAAGTGACGGTGGAGCAAAGCGGTGACACGCTGCGCATCGGCACAGTAAAACAGCGCAGCATCAGTTTCGGTAACAACCGCGAGCTGCGCGCCGAGCTAACGCTGCCGAATCTGCGTCAGCTCACTTCCGGCGGCGTGGGTGCCGCCGAAGTCAGAGGCTTTAGCGGCGACAGCCTGCGACTGGCACTGGAAGGTGCGGGTGCCGTCAACGTCAACTCGCAGTACCGCAACGTCAACGTGCGGCTCGGTGGCGTCGGCAGCATGAACGTCAATGCAGGCACCAGCGACAACGTCGAGCTCGATCTGCACGGCGCCGGGCATATCGAAATGAGCGGCCAGACCCGGCAGCTGCATGTGAGTCTGGGCGGCGTGGGTGGACTCGATGCGCAGAAACTGCGCGCCGACGCCGTCGATGTCAATCTGACGGGTCTGGGCAGCGCTTCCGTGTACGCCAAAAATAGCGCGGCCATGAGATTAACGGGACTGGGTTCGGCCACCGTGTATGGCAACCCGGCCCAGCGTAGCGCCACGACCAAAGGTATGGGCAGCATCAGCTGGCAGTAGACCGCTGATCGTAAGGAATGCGGTAGTCCGCAGCAGTAAACACATGGGTGTGTTTTTCACCGTCCGCCTGGTTACCCCCTAGCGGACGGTTTTTTTATTTGCCCAGCATGGCAGGCAGCATGTGATACACCTGTATTCCCGCGGGACCGATCAGCACCAGCATCAGCGTGGGGAAGATGCAGAACACCAGCGGGAACAATAGCTTCAGCGCGATCTTGGCCGCAGCTTCCTCCGCGATCACACTGCGCTTGGCACGCAGATTCTCCGAATGCACACGCAGCGACTCACCCATGCTGGTGCCGAAGCGTTCGGACTGGATCAGCATGGCCACCAGCGTATCCACATCTTCCACCCCGCTACGCAAGGCCAGATTGCGCAAGGCTTTCTCTTTGCTGAAGCCGGCCCGCATTTCCATCAGCACCAGCTGCAGTTCCTGCGCCAGCGCTGCGCTCTTGATATGGATTTCGCCCGCCACCTTGGCCAGCGCCCGTTCCAGACTCAGACCCGCTTCCACACAGACGGTCAGCAAATCCAGCGCATCGGGAAAATTCTCGAAGATGTCGCGGCAGCGATGGGCCGCGCGCCGTGCCAGCACCACATTCGGCAAATAGTAGCCAAACGCTGCACCGGCCAGCAGCAGCGGAAACAGGCCACGCGAGAGCTGCAGCTGCCATAGCGTTGCGGCAGCCAGCATCAGCAAGGCCGGCAGCACCAGTGCCAGCACTGTCTTGGTGGCGAAATACAGCGAAGGCGCAGAGGCGCCGCGCCAGCCCGCATTCATGAAGCGGGTGCGCAGCGGCGAACGTTCCCAGCCATCTTCCGGCAGGGACAGGCGTGACAGCGGCTGCGCCACCTGTGCCACGCGCTCCACCCAGGCCTGCTGGTTCTGTGGCGACGGTGCCTGTGCTGCCAGCATACCTAGCCGTGCGCGCAGGGCCGCCGATGAAAACAGCAGCAGGGCCAGCAAGGCGATGCCGGCCACCACCAGAAACACGATCAGCAGAAATACGATCTGGCCAGTCTCCATGACGCCTCCTAGACCCGTATGCGGATCAGCTTGCGCATCCACAGCACGCCGACAGCGGCCATGCCCAGCGCATACCAGATCAGGCGTATGCCTATGGGATCAGTCCACAGCACGCGCACGTAGACGGGATTGGTGACCATCATCAGTAGCAGCACCCCGAGCGGCAGCAGGCACAGTATCCACGCCGACATGCGCCCCTCGGCCGACATCACCCTGACCTGCGCCAGCAGGCGCAGGCGCGCGCGGATCAAGCGGCTGATACTGCCCAGCACCTCGGCCAGATTGCCGCCCGACTCGCGCTGTATCAGTACGGCGATGACCAGATAGCGCAAGTCCGTCAGCGGCACCCGCAGGGCCAGATTGTACAGGGCTTCGTTCATGGGCACACCATAGTTGATTTCCACGTAGGCGAATTTGAATTCGCCCGCGATGGGCTCGGGCATTTCTTCGCCCACCATCTGCATCACATTGGCAAACGAATGGCCGGCGCACAGGGCGCGGGCAAAAAAATCCGCCGCTTCCGGCAACTGCTCTTCCAGCTTGATCAGGCGGGCCTGACGCCGCTGCCATATCAGCAGCAGCGGCAGACATGGTGGACCCAAGAACAGGCCGGCGCGCATCAGCCAGGGCAGTTGCAGCAGCAAGGATGCACCTGCACCGGCCAGCAGCAGAACCAGCATGCTGCCCAGCGTCTGCGCCACCGACCATGGCACACCGGCCTGTAGCAGCAAGCGGTCCAGCAAGGCCGGTGCGCGGTAACGCCGCAGCAGTTGCTCCAGCAGCGCATGGCGGCTGTAGCTGCGCTGCTTGAGGATGTCGATGCGTTCGCCGTGGCGCTCGCCCTGCGCCGCCATCAGGCGCAGACGCTTGCTGATGCGGCGCGCCGCGCTGCCATGCGCCGCAGACCACCAGATCCACAATGCTTCCAGCAGCAGGATCAGCGCAGCAAACAGCAGAATGAAAAAGCCGGCCAGCAGAGCACTCATGACGCTACTCGAAAATGCGGTCAGGATCGAACACGCTGTCGGCCACGGCGGCGCCGAACATGCGCAGGCGGTCGGCAAACCGGGGCCGCACACCGGTAGCGGAAAAGCGGCCCTGCACCTTGCCGTCGGCCGCCACGCCGCGCTGTTCGTAGCGGAAGATTTCGTGCATGGCGATCACGTCACCTTCCATACCCGTGATCTCCTGCAGGCTGACCAGCTTGCGCGTGCCATCGGTCAGGCGCGAGACCTGCATCACCACCGTCACGGCAGAACAGATCTGCTGGCGGGTTGCGCGCGGCGTCAGGTTCAGGCCCGTCATGCCCACCATGTTTTCCAGCCGCGCCAGCGCATCGCGCGGTGTATTCGAGTGGATGGTGGCCAGCGAGCCTTCATGCCCCGTATTCATGGCCTGCAGCATGTCGAGTGCTTCCGGTCCGCGCACCTCGCCGAGGATGATGCGGTCCGGCCGCATACGCAAGGCATTGCGCACCAGCGAGCGCTGATTCACTTCGCCCTTGCCTTCGATATTCGGCGGCCGGGTTTCCAGCCGCACCACATGGGGCTGGCGCATCTGCAGCTCAGCCGCATCCTCGATGGTGACGATGCGCTCGGCGGCCGGAATGAAGCCGGACAGCACATTGAGCATGGTGGTCTTGCCGCTGCCGGTGCCGCCCGAGATCAGGATATTCACCTTGGCCTGCCCCAGTGCCTGCAGCACTTCCATCATGGGCGGCGTCAGGCTACGGTAATCGAGCAGATTCTGCACCGTCAGCGGCTGCACGGCAAAGCGGCGGATCGACAGGATAGGGCCATCGATGGCCAGCGGCGGAATGATGGCATTCACGCGCGAGCCGTCGGGCAGGCGCGCATCCACCATGGGGCTGGATTCGTCCACCCGCCGGCCCACGCGCGAGACGATTTTTTCGATGATCTTCATGAGGTGGGCGTTATCGTTGAAAGTGACATCGGTCAGCTCCAGCCGGCCGCCACGTTCCACATACACCCGGCTGCAGGTGTTGACCAGAATATCGGACACGCCGGGATCGGCCAGCAGCGGTTCGAGCGGGCCGAAGCCCAGCATCTCGTGCTGGATATCGAGCACCAGACTATGCCGCTCATGCTGGTTCAGCACAATGCGCTCGTCTTCGATGATGCGCTGGACCAGCAGCGCCAGCTCGTGCTTGAACTGCTCCGCCGTAAGGCGCTTCAGGCGTTCCAGATCGATGCGGTCGAGTATGGTCTGGTGCATACTCTTCTTCAGCTCCTGATACGCGGCAGCGGCCAGTGCCGGTGCATCCGGCGCCGGCTGGCGCGCCTCCTCCGTCACGCTCAGGCGTTCGCGCAAACTCATACTTCCTCCCTCAGGATAGCGCTACGGTTGCAATACCTATTCCGCCTCGTGGCGGCCGAACAGGCGGTCAAACAGGCCTTTGCTTTCCGGTGCGCGGCGCGCCGTCACCAGCTCTACCAGTTCGCCCAGACTGCGTGCCACCGCACTGCTGCGCGAGAGCTGCAGCACCGGTATGCCCTGGTTGACCGAATCGGTGGCGGACAGATAATCATTGGGCACGGTGTGCATCACGTCGGCGCCCAGCGCCTGTTCCAGATCGGTCAGGCGCAGCTTGCCCCCCTTCTCGTAGCGGTTGACGATCAGGCGTATGCGTTCGGCGGCATAGCCGAGCGAGCGGAAAATATCGAGCAGGCGGCGGCCATCGCGGATATCGGGCAGCGCCAGCTGCAGCACGGGATGGATGGCGTCGGCCTGATCGAGCGCGCGCAACGAGATGGCATCGATCTGGCGGCCCACATCGAGCACGATGTAGTCGTAATGCTGGCATGCCACGCGTAGTATGGTGTCCATATGCTCGGGCTTCATGTCTACCGTATGCTGGGGATCGTCGGCCGCAGCCAGCACACCGAAGTTGGAGGCCACGTGCACCAGACAGGATTCCAGAAACGCCCCGTCCATGCGGCTGATCTGGGCGCAGATATCGGACAGCGTCATGGCCGGCTTCTGGTCCGAGACATACAGGGTGGCATCGCCGAACTGGCCATGCAGATCGATCAGCAGCACTTTTTTATCTGCCAGTGCGGCCAGCGCATACGCGAAGTTGGTGGATAAAAAAGTCGCCCCGCTGCCGCCCTTGCAGGAAATGAAGGCCAGCACCTTGCCGTTGCGTAGCTGACCACAGCCCGCGGCCAGCTCGATGCGTCCCAGCGCTTCATGAAACGCGCTATGCACCAGCGGCAGCTGCAGCACTTCGCGGATGCCGGCACGCATGGCGCGGATCAGCAGCTCGGGCGGCGGCTCGCGCGTCAGCAGCAGCACGCTGGTGGCCGGATATAGCTTGCACAGGCGCTCCACCAGCTCCGCTTCACTGGCAGTGACGGCACTGGCATCGACGATGGCCAGTTCCGGTAGTTCTGCCAGTGGCCGCTCTACCGCTTCGCGCAAGCCCTGCCGCGTGGCCACCAGCTGCAGGCCCGGCATGCGCGCCGAACCCTGTGCCGCCACTTCCGCATGGAGCAGACTATCTGCGCTGACCATCAGTGCTTTCATCGCCTATCCTCACTTGTTGTTGGCACTCTGGCCGGACGCCGCCGGGGCCGCATCAGCCCCGGCTTTCTGATAGCGCTCGTAAGCAGCTCTGGCCTTGCGCCCGTCCATGCCGGCAGCCGTATCACTGCTGGAGGCAGCGGGATAGGCCACCTGCAGGGCCAGCGTGGCCCGTGCGCGGCTGCCGAAATGCTGGTCCCAGTCCGGTGTGCTGGTCGAGAGCTGGGTGCTGCAGCCACAGCACAGGGTTGCCAGCAGCAGTGCTGGTACGGGGAGAGAAAAGACAGCCATGGCAGTTATCCATTCAGCGCGGTGGATTGACGGGGGCCGGCAGCGGCGCGGGTGCAGTGGCCGGCGCAGCTTCCAGCCGCCCCTGCAGGTTGAGCTGCACTCGGTCGGGCGCTTGCAGTCCGTCGGTCGGCAGGGCGTAACTGGCAGGCAGGGGCTTGACCAGATGCGGGGTCACGACAAACAGCAATTCGGTGCGATCCTGCTGGAAGTCGGTGCTGCGGAACAGCGTGCCCAGCACGGGCAGATCGCCCAGCACCGGCATGCCGCGCAGGCCGCTGCTCTGGCTGTCGCGTATCAGGCCGCCGATGGCAAAGCTCTGGCCATCGTACAGCTCCACCGTGGTGGCAGCACGGCGCGTCGTAATCAGTGGCAGCAGCGCATTGCCGCTGATGCCGTTGGCGGAGATACCTATGCCTTCGCGCGACAGCTCCGACACTTCCGGCGCCACCCGCAGATTGATGCGCCCGCCGGCCAGCACGGTAGGCGTGAAGCGCAGCCCCACGCCGAACTCCTTTTCTTCCAGCGTCACCTTGTTGTTGTCCTGCCCGACGGGGATGAAGATCTTGCCGCCCGCCAGAAAGCTGCCTTCCTGCCCACTCAGTGCCATCACCGTAGGTTCGGCCAGTATGCGTACCAGACCGTCCTGCTTTTCTGCCGCCAGCGCCACATGGTTGCCTGCCGCGCCGCCTATGCGCAGCAGCCCGCGCAAGGTTCCGCTGAGAAAACTGGACGACAGGGCCGAACTCCAGCTGCCGCCGCCAAAGTTCAGCGTGCTGCCTGCTTCCAGCTTGTCCAGCAGGGACTTGGAGACTTCGGCGATTTTCACTTCCAGCATCACCTGCTGGGGCGCGCGCACGGACAGCAGGTTGATGATGGCAGCACCGGCGGGCGCCGCAGCCGTCGCCACTGCACGGCTGCTGCTACTGCCGCTGCTGCCGCCTGGGCTCGGGCTGTTACTGCTGGCCGCCGCGGTGGCACTGGCCTTGCTGCCGTCCGCTGCCGGTGGCTGGCGCCGCACGAAGGCTGATGCCACTTCCATCACCCGCTCCACCGTGGGTGCATCATCCACCGTGCCGCTGATGACCAGCGTATCGCCCGCTGCACTCACGTGCAGCTCCTTCTGCTCGGGCAGCAGCGTCGCCAGCGCGTTCTGCACGGCGCCCGCATCCAGCCCCACCACCACTTCGATCAGCGTACACAGGCCGCTGCTCCCTTGCACCATCATATTGCTGCTGCCTATCTCCAGCCCCACCACATACAGCGCATCCGGCGCCACCAGCCTGGCATGCAGCACGGCCGGATTGCCGACACTGCGCGCTTCGACGGTTTCCGGCATCTGCATCAGTTTGGCCTTGCCCAGCGCCAGATTCAGACTGACAGGCGCCGCCACCTGACCATTGCAGTGTAGGCGCGTCTCGGCCTTGCCGGCAGCATGCGCCGCTCCGGCCCCCACAGCCAGCACCAGCACAGCAAGATAGGGCAGCAGTTTCATGGCAGCCTCACAGACATTCCTGCACCTGCTGCGTGCCTGCGATCACGTCTATGCAGTGTCGCCGGGGCTGAGCTGACGCTGTTACCGCCCGGGCCTGCGGCACAGGATCGGCCTGCACGGGAGGCGCTTCGATATGCAGCAAGGTGTTTCTGGTTGCGCCCGTGGTGACACCGGGTAGCGGATCGACCTGATTGCGCAGCACCAGCGACAGGCTACCCACACTGCGCGCCAGATCGATGCTCTCGGCCTGGGCCGGCGTAACTTCCAGCGTCACGGCATTCACCACCTTGGGACGGGTTTCATCACGCCCCACTTCCTGCGCCACGGCCAGCACCAGTATGCGTTCCAGCACGATGCGCGAGATGGCATGCTCGCTGCCGCTGGCACTGGCCTGCATATTCACCAGAATATCGACGAAGTTGCCCGGCAGGGCAAAGCCAGCCACCCCCACCACATCATTCACCCGCACCGTGATGGCGCGCTTGCCCGTCGCAATCAGCGCCGACAGGCCGCCCGTGGTACCGGCAGGCGCCAGCTTGGCTTCGTTCAGCGGTTCGTCGCGCAGCACGCTGGTGCGCAGCACCCGTCCGACCAGCGCGGCGCTATCGTGCACCGCGCCGTGCGGCATGCTCTCTGCCGGCCAGTCCAGCGTCTTCAGCAGCTCCGGCGTGAGGCGCTGGCCCAGGCTGATATCGCTGGCCGCCACGACGATATGGTTGGCCGCAGCCGGCGCAGGCCGCAGCAGCCAGCGCGCCGCCAGCAGCACTGCGGCCAGCCCGAATAGCAGGGCCAGCGCCAGCATGATCAGGGCGCGGCGCTTGTTCATATGGCACGCTGACTATCCGGCGCTGCGCCCGCCGTCGCCGGCAGGGACGGATAGTCAGCGAACATACTGATCCACGCCTGATCGAGCGTGGCCACAGTGACGCGCGGCGCTTCGCCGAGAAAGCCGGCAAAGTCGCGGATGCGGCCGACGATTTCGGCCGGATAGCAGGCCAGCAGAGGCAAGCCGCTGCCGCCGTGCAGCTGGTCGACCAGATAGCGCAGTGCCGCATCGTCGAACACCACGCCGCTGTTCACGCAGCGGTGGCGGAACAGCGTGCGGTAGCTGGCAGCATCGAGCGCATCGATGCCGATCTTGTAGCTGAGCCGGCGCAGCGCGGAAGCATCGAACAGGCTGGCCGGCTGCATGCTGGTGACGAACACCAGCTGCAGGCGGCAGCTCACCGTCACCGCACTGGCAGCGCCCACGCTCATGCTGCTGCGCCCCAGCTCCTGCGCCAGCGTCAGGCGGTTCAGCAAATCGCTGGCCGGCATATGCTGGCGGCCCAGATCATCGACGATCAGCAAACCATTATTGGCCTGTAGCTGGGGCGGCGCGCGATAGCAGCCGGCCTGGGTATCGGCCTGCAGTTCCAGCTGCGCGCTGGTGAGCTCTGCATCCAGCGTGAGCACGGGGCGCTGACACAGCACCCAGCGCGGATCGCAACTACGCCGTTCGCCCAGCTGGCGCAGCTGGTAAGGCTGGGGCGCGCGGTGCAGCAAAGCGTCATACACCTGCACGATATCGCTCCCGATCAGCAGCGCGTGGGGCACTGCCACCACACCTTGCAGCAGGCTGCCGAGGCGGCGCGCCAGGGTGGACTTGCCGCTGCCCGAAGGTCCGTGCAGCAGCACCGTGCGGCCGGCATACAGTGCCGCACCCAGCATGCGCTGCTGGGCCGTGGCGAGAAATACATCGCCCAGTTCATTGGCCAGATCTTCCGCGCTGAGCGACAGCATCTGCGCGGCCTGACGCTCCACCAGCGCCGCATAGGCTGCCAGCGGCACAGGCGCCGGTCCCACGTAGGCGCAGCGTTCCAGCCACGCAGTGGCGCGCTGGCGTCCGCTGGCCGTCAGCTGGTACTGCACGTCGAGGTCGGAATCGCCGCGCCATGCCACTTCCAGCACATGCTCGGCCACCAGCAGGTCCAGCACTTCGCGCAGCACATTGAGCGACAGGTGCAGACGGGTGCTCAGCTGGGAGAGCGGAGTTTTGCCGGATAACAGTATCGCTTTGGCGATCAGCTCGGCAATCAGGGCGGCCGGCAAGCCCGCCTCGCGCACGGAGCGCGGCACCGCCGGCCACAGTTCGGCCAGCGCCAGCGCTGGTTCCGATGTGGTTGCCGTAGCAGCAGACGTAGCCAGCGCAGTCATGGTGCACTCTCCTTGTGATTAGGAAACTCAGTCTAGCGAGCCCTGCTTTGCAGACATTGACGCGGAGCAAAGCCGTGTTGCCCGCGGTGCTGGTGCTACAACACTAGCGCTGTGCCAGCAGCACCGTGCTGGCCGTGGCCAGCGCGATGGCCAGGCCATACGGTATGCCGCCCACGCTGGTCACAGCGGGCAAGGGCACGGCCTGCATGGGTACGCCCAGACAGCGCCAGCACACGGGCGCGCACAGGGTCCACACATTGCGCCAGGCCTGACGCCAGCGCCCCGTCCACAGCAGCATCACCAGCGCCAGCATGCCGCCAAACAGTGTGGCCAGCGCGGCCACCTTGAGCGCGGCCAGCGGCCCCAGAAACGCGCCCACCATGGCCAGCAGCTTCACGTCGCCAGCGGCCATGCCGCGTAGCAGATACAGCGGTAGAAAAACAAAAAGGCCGGTGACAGCACCGGCCAGCCACTGCTGGGCGACTGCGCCATGCTGTCCTGCCAGACTGTGCAGGATCAGCGCCAGCAGCAGGCCGCTCAGAATCAGCACATTGGGAATTTTGCGTAGTGTCAAATCCGTCAACGCAGCTTGCGCCACCAGACAGACCAGTATCATTTCTATGGCTGTGAGCATGATCAATTCTCCCTGACTGACTCTCCGGCCCGGCTGCTGCCGGAGAGTGTTTTACGCCCGGCCGGCGGCTTAGGTGTGAATCTTGCTGGCGATATCAGTGAAGGCGTTGGTCAGTGCCGGCCCCAGCAGCCCGAACACGGTGGCGACCAGGCCGACCATGGTGGCGGCAATCAGGCCGTATTCGATGGCGGTAATGCCGTCATCATCGTGGGCAAAAGCTTTTACTGCGGTGATCAGTGCATGCATGATGTGCTCCCGAGAGTAGTGTAGGAAAACCCCTGATGCAGCGGGCCGGCGGTGCCGTTTTTTCCCTGTGCTGCAGCATTGGATTCACTATACAAAAGCTGCCGAAAAGCAAGTTGACGTGACGCAAGTTTTCCGCACGGAATCTTTTGCCGCGACTGATGAAATATATTCATCAGTGCCCCCGAACGGTGCTGGCTTATGTCAAACTGCGCCCTGATCAGCATGGTTATGCTGCTGGGCAGAGCGGTTGTCGGAAAAAAGTTGCACTCGTTTAGAAGAGATGTTTTTTTTCGCACACATGAATTGCTTTGATTACAAAAAGCTATTATCCTGCCTAGCTGTTCTTTGGAAAGGCTCCCCGTTGCTGCTTCACTGTGCGCCTGACTATCAAAGATATGGACTTGATAGGCGCGAAGCTAGCCTGGCTCAACACAAGGTTGTGTGATTACTCTCCAAAGACGACGATGGATTCCCTACTGAAACACATGGTGGACATGACTGGCCACCGCGATCACACGATGCTCGACATTTCGGTGATCTCGGCGGTGCAGGAGCTGGCCAATGCCAGCCAGACCCGCGTGCTCTCGCTGGTCACCATCCGTGGCAAGACCTTTGTGCGTCCCCGCGCCAGCATACGCGCCGGCGAAGTCGCGCACATGGTCGAGAATAACGATCCGCACCAGCCGGGCGAACCGCTGACCAGTCTGGCCCCGCTGGCCCACTGCATCAGCCACCATGAGTCCAGCGCCGACATCGTCAACGACGTAGGTGGCCATACGCTGTGGCTGCCGATCTGGATGGGCGACAAATGCGATACCTGTCTGGAAATCATCAACCCTACGCCTTACACCAGCGATACCATCCACGTGATCGGCGGCATCGTCAGCGTGTACCGCAATTTCCAGAATCTGCTCGATTACAGCGAACGTGATTCGCTCACGGGCCTGCTCAACCGCAAGACTTTCGACGACCAGCTGGCCAAGATGCTGGCGGCCAGCACGGACAGCCATTCCGTCGCCGTGCTCGGCGAACCGGAACGGCGCAGCCCGCGCGATCAGGAAAAGCAGTGGCTGGCCGTGGTCGACGTCGACCACTTCAAGCTGGTCAACGACCGCTTCGGCCACCTGTATGGCGACGAAGTGCTGATTCTGATCGCCAACCTGCTGACCTCCTCGTTCCGCAGCCAGGACCGCGTGTTCCGTTTCGGCGGCGAAGAATTCGTCGTGCTGCTGCGTTCCACCACGCTGGAAAACGCCAAGAAAATCATCGAGCGCTTCCGCATGAGCGTGGCCGCGCATGATTTCCCCCAGGTGGGCAAGGTTACGGTCAGTGTGGGCTTCGTCAGCATCAGCGCGCTCGATGCGCCCGTGATGATCCTCGGCCATGCCGATCAGGCGCTGTACTACGCCAAAAGCCATGGCCGCAACATGGCCTGCCATTACGACGAGCTGGTGCAGGAAGGCTTGCTACAGGCAGTGGCTTCCAACGATACGGCGGAATTCTTCTAAAAAAACAGCCTCGGACGAGGCTGTTTTTGATTCGGCAGGACGCTTCAGTTCAGACTCAGGAAGCGCATCGGATCCACATTCCACTTGCTCGGCGATTCGTGGCCGACGATCTTGTCGCCGCCGCCGAAGCCCAGCCCGCGCGACAGGTCCACCGTCTCCGGTTTGATGTACAGGTTCTGCTTGGTATTGAAGAACACGTTGACCTTGGGTGCCAGCAGATTGGTTTCATGCGGCTCCACCACCACGCCCAGACGGCCCGATTCCAGCATGACCATGGTACCGACGGGGTAGATCCCCACGCAGCGCATGAATTCCTGGGCGTACTGGGGATTGAAGTGGAATTTGCTCCACTCGTAAATCTTGCGCAGCGCAGCCGCTGCCGACATGCCCTTGTGATAGCAGCGATCCGCCGTAATGGCATCGTACACATCGACAATCGCCGCCATCTGGGCCAGCTCGCTGATGCCATCGCCGCCCAGTTTTTCCGGATAGCCGCTGCCATCGCGCCGTTCGTGGTGATGCAGCGTGATGTCGAGCGGGATGGGACCGATTTCCGGCGACTTCAGCAGAATATCGTAGCCATCTTTCGGATGACGCTTGATGATGGCAAATTCTTCGTCCGTCAGCGGGCCCGGCTTGTTGAGGATTTTGTCCGGCACCAGCGCCTTGCCCGTATCATGCAGCAAACCGCCCAGACCGGCCTGATGGGTACGCTCCGCTTCGAAGTTGCGCGAGCGGCAGAACGCCACCAGCAAGGTACAGACGCTGACAGAATGCAAAAAAGTGTAATCGTCTTTGGTCTTAATCCGCAGCAAGCCCACCAGTGCGCCCGGATTACGCAGGATGGATTCAGTGATATTCTCCACCACCGGCGACACCTGATCGAGTTCCACCGCCTTGCCCAGACGCGCGTCCTGCATCACGGTGCGCACCAGCGTCGACGCCTGATGGCGGATCTGCACGGCGCGCTGCATTTCTTCGCCTAGCGACACACGGGTGACGATGGGAGATTTCGTGGCAATTTCGACAATTTCACGCTCGGTGGCAGCCTGCGCCTCGGCCAGCGTGGGCGCGTCCTGTACGTCCAGCCCTTTATCGTTGTCGATGACAACGTCATGAATACCGGCGTTGATGATCTTGCGGATTTCTTCTTCGCTAGTCAGCAGAAAGCGGTTACGCACAAACGGATGGGTCATCCAGTCGCAACTCAGGTCATGGATGTACATGCCTACTTTAAGTTGAGAAGAATCGACTTTCTTTAACATGCGGGACCTGCTGAGAGTGGGGTCTGGACTGCCGGACGGGACGATTTGAGTATAACAAATAGTTGCTTGTCGGGACTAAATTTCCAGATGCTATCATCTGTTTGTACCCTGGGAGACACTATTATCATGGAACTTCGTCAGCTTCGTTACTTTGTTGCAATTGTTGATCACGGCTCTTTGTCCAAGGCAGCCGTGGTTTTGCATATTGCGCAACCGGCGCTGACCCAGCAATTGCGCCAGCTCGAAGACGAACTCGGTGTGCAGCTGCTGCACCGTAGTGCGCAAGGCGTGCTGAGCACCGATGCCGGCAAGGTTTTCTATGAGCACGCACAAGCCATTCTCAAGCAGGTGGCCGATGCCCGCTCCGCCGTTACCCAGTGCAGCGAGCGTCCCAGCGGGGTGGTCACACTGGGCCTGCCGCACAGTATTTCCGGCGCCCTCGCCCTGCCCCTGCTGACGGCGGCACGGGCCCAGTATCCTGAAATCACCCTGCAGCTGACGGAAGAAATCACGGGCAATCTGAGCGAGCAGCTCAAGTCCGGCCGCATCAATCTGGCCGTGCTGTTCGATGATGGCCAGCTGGGCGGCTTTGCCAGCACGGCGCTGGTGGAAGAAGAACTGCGCTTTATCTGCGCCAGCCCGGCACAGGAAGACGGCGCGGATGGCGATAGTGAGCAGTCACTAACATTGGCCGAGGCGGTACAGCACACACTGATCCTGCCCAGCCCCCTGCAGGGCGTGCGCCCCCGTATCGATAGCGTGGCCCATCAGGCCGGCCTGAGCCTGCAGCACGTCATCGAGATCAATTCCATCGCCATCCTCAAGTCCGCCATACTGGCCCATCTGGGCGCCACCATCCTGCCTGCCGCGCCCGTGCTGGACGAGCTGAAACGAGGCAGCATGCGCTCGCGCCGGATCGAACAGCCGACCATTTCGCGCACCGTGGTGCTGTGCGCCTCGCGCAATATCCCTCTCACCAATGCGGCGGAAGCCATCCGCAAACTGGTGCAGCACGTGAGCCAGCAACTGTGTGCCGAGCAGCTCTGGCCGGGCGCGCGCATGCTGCCATAAGTTTTACTTATACCACCATCGTCAAACGCTATTTCCGTATACGTCAACTAGCGCCCATACTCCGCGCCAGAGTGGATAGTCGCGTCGTGCTGCATGTCTGCAGTTCTGACCTAAACTGATCCCAGCGCCGCTAACCATGCGGCTCATGGCCTGTTCCCGGCGTGCCTACCCGGCACCACCCAGAACAGGCGCGATTCTGATACCAAACCGGAGACACGCCATGCCCGATACCACGGCAAACGGCCCAGCAACGTCGCACGACGGCGCCGCCAGCACCCCTAGCCCTTCCACGCCTTCCCGCCTCAGCACGGTCAGCCTCGACGACAAATATACTGCCACCAGTGGCGATATCTTCCTGTCCGGCATACAGGCGCTGGTGCGCCTGCCGATGATGCAGCGTGTGCGCGATCAGGCCGCCGGCCTGAACACGGCCGGCTTCATTTCCGGCTACCGCGGTTCGCCGCTCGGTGGCCTCGATGAAAATCTGTGGAAGGCCAAAGGCCATCTGGAAGCCCACCACGTGCAATTCGTACCGGGCGTGAACGAGGATCTGGCCGCCACCGCCGTATGGGGTTCGCAGCAGGTCGATCTGATCGGCGAAGCCAAGTACGACGGCGTGTTCGCCATGTGGTACGGCAAAGGCCCCGGTGTAGACCGCTGCGGCGACGTGTTCAAGCACATGAACCATGCCGGTACTTCGGCCAAGGGCGGCGTGCTGCTGGTGGCCGGTGACGACCACGGCGCCTATTCGTCTACGCTGCCGCACCAGTCGGACCACCTGTTCTCGGCCTCCATGATCCCTGTGCTGTACCCGTGCAATGTGCAGGAATATCTGGATCTGGGCATACACGGCTGGGCCATGTCGCGCTTCTCCGGCTGTACCGTGGCCTTCAAGGCGCTGGCCGATACGGTGGAATCGTCGGCTTCGGTGGATGCCAACCCGTTCCGCGTCGAAGTGAAAATCCCGCAGGACTTCGTCATGCCCGAAGGTGGCCTGAACGCCCGCCTGTCCAGCATTCCGCTCGGTCAGCAGGCGCGCAATCAGGAAGCCCTGATGCAGGACTACAAAATCTACGCGGCGCTGGCCTATGCGCGCGAGAACAAACTCAATCACACCACCATCACCAGCCCCAACGCCAAACTGGGCATCATCGCCTCCGGCAAATCCTATCTGGACGTGCTGGAAGCGCTGGAAGAACTGGGCATCGATGAAAAACTGGCGGCCGAACTGGGCCTGCGCCTGTTCAAAGTGGCCATGCCGTGGCCGCTGGAGCCGGACAGCGTGCGCGAGTTCGCACAAGGTCTGGACGAGATACTGGTGGTGGAAGAAAAACGCCAGATCGTCGAATACCAGCTCAAGGAACAGCTGTACAACTGGCGCGACGACGTGCGTCCGCGCGTGATCGGCAAGTTCGATGAAAAAGGCGAATGGGTGGCACCGCGCGGCGAATGGCTGCTCACTTCCAAGGCTGACTTCTCGGTGTCGCAAGTGGCACGCGTGATTGCCAGCCGCGTCTCGCGCCTGATCAGCGATCCCGTCACCTGCGACCACATCAAAGCCCGTCTGAGCTTCCTCGATGCCAAGGATGCGGTCCTGAAGAAGGCCATCAACACGCCATTCCGTCCCGCTTTCTATTGCTCCGGCTGCCCGCACAATACTTCGACCAAAGTACCGGAAGGCAGTCTGGCGCTGGCCGGTATCGGCTGCCACGTGATGGCCACCTCGATCTACCCCGAGTTCAACAAGCTGACTACCCACATGGGCGGCGAAGGCGCGCCGTGGATAGGTCAGGCTGCGTTCTCCAAGATTCCCCACGTGTTCCAGAATCTCGGTGACGGCACCTACTTCCACTCCGGTTATCTGGCGATCCGCGCGGCCGTGGCGGCCAAGGTCAACATCACCTACAAGATTCTGTACAACGACGCCGTCGCCATGACGGGTGGCCAGCCGGTCGATGGCACCACCTCGGTACCGATGATCGCCCAGCAGATGGCGGCCGAAGGCGTGAAGCGCATTGCGCTGGTGACGGAAGACCTGAGCCGCTACACCGACCGCAGCGCCCTGCCGAGCATCGTCAGCCTGCACGACCGCAAGGATATGGATGCGGTACAGCGCGAGCTGCGCGAAATCGGCGGCACTTCGGTGCTGATCTACGACCAGACCTGCGCGGCCGAAAAACGCCGTCGTCGCAAAAAAGGCGAATTCCCTGACCCGGCCAAACGCATGGTCATCAACGAAGCCGTGTGCGAAGGCTGCGGCGATTGCGGCATCCAGTCCAACTGCGTTTCCATCCTGCCTAAGGAAACGGAATTCGGCCGCAAGCGCACCATCGACCAGTCGTCCTGCAACAAGGACTACTCCTGCGTGAAAGGCTTCTGCCCGAGCTTCGTCACGGTGGAAGGCGGCAGCCTGAAAAAATCCAGGGCCGGCGTCAGCAAGGACAATAGCGATGACGGCTTTGGCGCACTGCCGGAACCGGCACTGCCGAACTGCGACCAGCCGTACAACATCCTGATCAACGGTATCGGTGGCACCGGTGTGATTACAGTCGGTGCGCTGATGGGCATGGCCGCTCACCTCGAAGGCAAAGGCGCTTCCGTGCTGGACATGACGGGTATGTCGCAGAAAAACGGTTCGGTGACTTCGCACGTGAAAATCGCCCGCAGCCCGGCCCACCTGCGCGCCCAGCGTATCGCTACCGGCGAAGCCGACGTGATCCTCGGCTGCGACATGCTGACCGCCGGCGCTGCCGATGCGGTCTCGAAAATGCGTCCGGGCCGCACGCTGGCCGTGGTCAATCTGCACCAGCAGCCACCGGGCACCTTTGCCCAGAAGCCGGACTGGCAGTATCCGGTGGAAGAAGTGCGCGCCCTGATCGAAGAATCGGTCGGTGCCGGCGCAGCGGACTTCATCGACGCCACCAAACTGGCCACCGCGCTGATGGGCGATTCGATCGCCGCCAACCTGTTCATGCTCGGTTACGCATGGCAGAAAGGCCGCATCCCGCTGGCCGAAGCCTCGCTGCTGCGCGCGATTGAACTCAATGGCGTAGGCATCGCTTCCAACAAGAAGAGCTTCCTGTGGGGCCGCCGTGCCGCCGTCGATCTGGCCAAGGTACAGCGTGTGGCCGCACCGGCCCAGCCAGTGCTGATGCAGATGCCGCAAAGTCTGGACACCATCATCGCCAAGCGCGTGGAATTCCTCACCGCCTACCAGAACGCCGCCTACGCCGCCAGCTACCAGCAACTGGTGGAACAGGTGCGCGCACGCGAAAGCACTCTGGGTCTGGGCAACAAGCTGTCCACCGCTGTCGCCAAGTACGCCTTCAAGCTGATGGCCTACAAGGATGAATACGAAGTGGCGCGTCTGTACACGGATGGCCGCTTTGTCGAACAGCTGCAGCAGCAGTTCGAAGGCAATTTCTCGCTCAAGTTCAATCTGGCGCCGCCGCTGTTCGCCAAGAAGGATGCCAAAGGCCACTTGGTCAAGGCGGAATTCGGCTCGTGGATGTGGCAGGCCATGAAGCTGATGGCCAAGCTGAAAGGCTTGCGCGGCGGGGCCTTCGACCTGTTCGGCCACACGGCAGAACGCAAGATGGAACGTGCGCTGATCGTGGAATACCGCGAACTGGTGCAGCAGCTGCTGGCCGCGCTGTCGCCGGAAAACCACGCACAAGCGGTGGAACTGGCCAGCCTGCCCGAAAAAGTACGCGGTTTCGGCCACGTCAAAGAGCAGGCTGTGGCCACCTTCCGTAGCGAAAAAGCCCGCTTACTGAGCCAACTGGGCCTGCAACGCGCTGCCTAATGCCGCTAAAGCCCCGAAAAGCCCACTAAACACCACTCAAGGGCCGGATCTCGCCATCCGGCCCGGTGCTTTGTGCCTACCGGTCATCACAATTGACGTTTACGTAAAGGGAAACGTAAACGGCATATAATGGCCGAACGACGCAGATCGCCACCAGCATTCAAGGGACATCATGACTGACCTCTCCACACCGAATATGGCTGCCGTACCAGACCAGCCACGCCTGAATAACAAAATCCGCTTCGTCACGGCGGCCTCGCTGTTCGATGGCCACGACGCTTCCATCAACATCATGCGCCGCATCCTGCAGTCGAACGGCGTGGAAGTGGTACACCTCGGTCACAACCGTTCGGTCGACGAAGTTGTCACCGCAGCGCTGGCCGAAGACGTGCAGGGTATCGCCATCTCCAGCTATCAGGGTGGCCACGTCGAATACTTCAAATACATGATCGATCTGCTGCGCCAGCGCGGCGGCGCCCACATCAAAGTGTTCGGCGGCGGCGGCGGCGTGATCGTGCCCGATGAAATCGCCGACCTGCATGCCTATGGCGTGAGCAAAATCTTCAGCCCCGAAGATGGCCAGCGTATGGGTCTGGTGGGCATGATCCAGTGGATGGTGCAGCAGTGCGACATCGACCTGTCCGACTACTCGCCGACCACGCTGGAACCGCTGCGCGCGGGCAGCATCGAAAGCCGCCACCGTCCGCTGGCGCAGCTGATCACGGCACTGGAAAACGACAAGGCCGCACCGGCCCTGCGCGCCGAACTGCTGGCCGCTGCCGAAGGACTGGCCGTGCCGACGCTGGGTATTACAGGCACAGGCGGCGCCGGTAAATCCTCGCTGACGGATGAACTGATACGCCGTATCCGCCTCGATCAGGGCGACGCGCTGAATATCGCCGTGATCTCGATCGACCCGTCGCGCCGCAAATCGGGCGGCGCCCTGCTGGGCGACCGTATCCGCATGAACGCCATCAATCCGTGGGGCGGTCAGGCGCGCGTGTTCATGCGCTCGCTGGCTACCCGTGAAGCGGGCTCGGAAATTTCGCAGGCGCTGCCGGACGTGATCGCCGCCTGCAAAGTGGCCGGCTTTGATCTGGTGATCGTGGAAACCTCCGGCATCGGTCAGGGCGATGCGGCCATCGTGCAGCACGTCGATGTGTCGATATACGTGATGACGCCGGAATTCGGCGCTGCCTCGCAGCTGGAAAAAATCGACATGCTCGATTTCGCCGACTTCATCGCCATCAACAAGTTCGACCGCAAAGGCGCACAGGATGCGCTGCGCGATGTGGCCAAGCAGTACCAGCGCAACCGTGAACTGTGGAGCAAGCGTCCGGATGAAATGCCCGTATTCGGCACGCAGGCATCGCGCTTCAACGATGATGGCGTAACGGCACTGTATCAGGGCCTGCTGCCCAAGCTGGCCGAATTCGGCCTGCAGGCCAAGGCCGGCAAACTGGCAGCTATCGATGTACGCTATTCGAGCGGCAAAAACGTCATCGTGCCGCCAGCGCGTGCGCGCTATCTGGCCGAAATCGCCGACACCGTGCGCGGCTACCACCGCAACACCAGCAAGCAGGTAGCGCTGGCACGCGAGCGCCAGCAACTGAGCGAAGCCAAGCGCATGCTGGCCGCCGCCCACAAGAATGCCGACTTCGACGAGCTGATCGCCGAGCGTGACAGCAGCATGGATGCCGGTGCCAAGAAATTGCTGGCGCAATGGCCCGATCTGCAGGCTGCCTATGCCGGTGACGACTACGTGGTGAAAATCCGCGACAAGGAAATCCGTACCCGTCTGATCCACCACACCCTGTCCGGCAACAAGATCCGCAAAGTGGCGCTGCCACGTTATGAAGATCACGGTGAAATCCTGCGCTTCCTGATGGCGGAGAACGTGCCGGGCTCGTTCCCGTTCACGGCCGGCGTGTTTGCCTTCAAACGCGAAGGCGAAGACCCGACCCGTATGTTTGCGGGCGAAGGCGATGCCTTCCGTACCAACCGCCGCTTCAAACTGGTCTCCACCGGCATGGACGCCAAGCGCCTGTCCACCGCGTTTGACTCGGTCACCCTGTACGGTGCCGATCCGGCCCTGCGTCCCGACATCTACGGCAAGGTAGGTAACTCGGGCGTGTCGATCGCCACGCTGGACGACATGAAAGTGCTATACGACGGCTTCAATCTGTGCAGCCCGAGCACCTCGGTGTCGATGACCATCAACGGTCCGGCGCCAACCATACTGGCGATGTTCATGAACACCGCCATCGACCAGCAAGTAGAAAAATTCAAGGCCGAGAACCAGCGCGATCCGAGTTCCGACGAAGCGGCCAAGATTAAGGCATGGGTGCTGCAGAATGTGCGCGGCACGGTGCAGGCCGACATCCTCAAGGAAGATCAGGGCCAGAACACCTGCATCTTCTCCACCGAGTTCTCGCTCAAAGTCATGGGCGACATACAGGAATACTTCGTCCACCATCAGGTGCGCAATTTCTACTCGGTGTCGATCTCGGGCTATCACATCGCCGAAGCGGGCGCGAATCCGATTTCGCAGCTGGCCTTCACGCTGTCCAACGGCTTCACGTTTGTCGAAGCCTATCTGGCGCGTGGCATGCACATCGACGACTTCGCACCGAATCTGTCGTTCTTCTTCTCCAACGGCATGGACCCCGAGTACACGGTGCTGGGCCGCGTGGCACGCCGCCTGTGGGCCGTGGCCATGCGCGACAAATACGGCGCCAACGACCGTTCGCAGAAGCTCAAGTACCACATCCAGACTTCGGGCCGCTCGCTGCACGCGCAGGAGATCGACTTCAACGATATCCGCACCACACTGCAGGCACTGATCGCCATCTACGACAACTGCAACTCGCTGCACACCAACGCCTACGATGAAGCCATCACCACGCCGACCGACGAATCGGTACGCCGTGCGCTGGCGATCCAGCTGATCATCAACCGCGAATGGGGTCTGGCCAAGAACGAGAACCCGAATCAGGGTTCCTTCATTCTGGAAGAGCTGACCGATCTGGTGGAAGAAGCCGTACTGCAGGAATTCGAGCGCATCGCCGAACGTGGCGGCGTGCTGGGCGCGATGGAGACCGGCTACCAGCGCGGCAAGATTCAGGAAGAGTCCATGCTGTACGAGCACCAGAAGCATGACGGCACGCTGCCTATCATCGGCGTCAACACCTTCCGCAATCCGAAAGCCGGTAGCGAAGCGCCGCAGACCATCGAGCTGGCCCGTTCCACCGACGACGAGAAGCAATCGCAGCTGACCCGTCTGGAGGACTTCCACGCCCGTAACGCCGCTGCTGCGCCGCAGGCACTGGCAGCGCTGCAGCAGGCCGCCATCGACAACGCCAATGTGTTCGACAAGCTGATGGATGCCGTGCGCGTCTGCTCGCTGGGCCAGATCACCACGGCGCTGTTCGAAGTGGGTGGCCAGTACCGCCGCAATATGTAATCGGCCCCTCTGCCAGTACCCGCAAGGGTACTGGCTAGCCTGCCGCTAGCCTCTCTGCGCTGAGCCCGCTTCTTGCCTTTTTCAGGATTCTGTCCTACTCTTGGATTGATCGTATAGCACGCGATTCTGCGTCCATACGCCTGGAAATATTGCCTAGAGGTTAATCGTGCCTTCCGTCTCTTCCGTCAACGCGCTGCAAGCATCGATTGCACAAGCCGAAAGGCAGGTGCAGCAGGATCAGGTGCGCGTGAATCAGGATGCCAGCCGGCTCGAACAGAGCCGCCAGCAGCTGGCCGACGACAAGCAGACGCTCGACGACACCAAACGCCAGAGCGTACAGGCCAGCAATGCGACGCCCGCACGGCCTGCCGCCGCGCCCAACCTGACGCAGGCTATCGAAAAGCCTAGCCGTGCCGAGCAGATACTGCCGGCCGAACTGAGCGCGCAGCCCAAAGCACAGATCAATGCGCAGGGTCAGACCATCGGCAAACTGATCAACGTCACTGCCTGAGCGGCGGCCACGCCGCGTCGGCCCGCCTGCCTCAAACGGGACTGGCGCGCGTCTCGCTGGCGAGCGTGGCAACCGGTACCCCGGAGCCTAGCCCTTCCTGCTGCTTGACGGCTTCCCACCATGCTTCCCCGCGCGCCGGCTGCGCGATATCAAGCCGCTGGCCTATGGGCGGTGTCGCCAGCGCCACAGCGCGCTCGGCCGCCAGCTCCGTAATGCGGTCAAACGGGTCATGCCATGCGTGCAGGGCCAGATCGAAGGTGCCGTTATGGATGGGCAGCATGACCTTGCCGCGCAAATCCAGATGGGCCTGCAGCGATTCGGCCGGCTGCATGTGCACATCGGGCCACTGGGGATCGTAGGCGCCCGTTTCCACCATGGTCAGATCGAACGGGCCGTATTTCTGGCCGATTTCCTTGAAGCCGGAAAAATAGCCGCTGTCGCCGCTGAAGAAGATGCGCAGTTCGCGCTGCTCGATGACAAACGAGGCCCACAGCGTGCGGTTGCGGTCATTCAGGCCGCGGCCAGAGAAGTGCTGGGCCGGGGTGGCCACCAGCCTGACGCCGTCCACATGGGTGGCTTCCCACCAGTCCAGCTGGCGTACTTTGGCCGCGTCGATGCCCCAGGCAATCAGACGCTCGCCCACGCCCAGCGGCGTAATGAAATGCTCGACCTTGGGTGCCAGCTGCAGCACGGCTGCATGGTCCAGATGGTCGTAATGGTCATGCGACAGGATCACGCCCTTGATGGGCGGCAGCTCGTCTATGCCGAGTGGCGGCGCATGGAAGCGCTGCGGCCCCATCCACTGGAATGGCGAAGCGCGCTCGGAAAACACGGGGTCGGTCAGCCAGAAACTGCCGTCCAGCTTGAGCAGCATGGTGGAGTGGCCGAGGCGGAACAGGCTGCGATCCGGAGCAGCCAGCAATTGCTGCTGCGTGATCGCGTGAACGGGGATGGGCTGGCGCGGCACCGTGTTGCGCGGCTTATCGAACAGAAAGCGCAGCATCAGGCCCAGCGTCTTTTTCAGCCCCATCTTGTGCATGGCGACGGGATTGCGGTAGCGCCCCTGATGGCGGCGCGGCTGGCTGGCCGCCGCCCAGCTATCGAAACTGTTGGCAGTGTCTGCGGCAATAACGGATGGATGATTCATATTCGGCAACCCCGTGGCTAGGCCACAGAGCTGTGGCTACCCTGTGTAGACGGGGCTGGCCGCGCCATATTGCATCGTGCGGAGAAAAAATTTACATGCCGCGCGGCTAGGCAAAACTGACCGCGTACACGGGCGGCAGATGGGCGGCGATGGTCTGCCACTGGCCACCGCCATCTTCGGATAGCCAGACCCCGCCCGTGGTCGAGCCCATCAGCAGCACGCGGCCATCGGCGCTCACATCGAGGCCATGGCGGTACACCAGATCGTAGCAGTGCTGCTGCGGCAGGCCGCCACGCCAGGCGGTGAAACTCTGGCCGCCGTCGCTGGTACAGCTCACGGCCAGCGCAGCCTGCGGCGGGATGCGCTGGCTATCAGTACTGGCCGGCACGAACCATGCCGTTTCGCCATCCTGCGGATGCACGGCGGTGACGAAGCCGAAATTCGATACCTGCTGTGGATGCACTTCCTGCCAGTACGCGCCATTGTCGGTCGAGCGCCAGATGCCGTTATGGTGCTGGCACCACAGCTTGTCCGGTTCGGCGGCACAGCGCACGATGCGGTGCGGGTCCTGCACGGCCTGCACGCCGGCCAGCTCGGGTGGCATATAGCTAGCGCGCATGCCTTCGGCACGCATCTGCCAGCTGGCGCCGCCATCGGTGGTCAGCCAGACACCGCCACAGGAGATGCCGACCAGTACGGCATTGCTGTCGCGCGGATCGACACAGATGCTGTGTATGCCGGGCACGTCATAGCCGCCGCCCATCCACTGGGCCCGTTCCGGCACTTGCCACAAGGCTTCTACCAGCTGCCAGCTCTCGCCATAGTCGCCCGAACGGAACAGGCCACCGGGCAAGGTGCCGGCCCACAGCACGCCGGGCTGATCCGGTCCGCCGGCTGCCAGCGACCAGATCTGCAAGACTTTCCAATCGACGGGATCTTCCGACTCGGCCGGTTTGACAGGAAAGGCCGGTACTGCCACTTCCGTCCACTGCGCGCTACCGGCCTTGCGCCGGTGCAGCTTGGGGCCGAAATGGCCCAGATGCAAGGCCGCGTACAGCGTACCGTCGCGCCGGTCGGCCAGCAGCATGGACACGGGATCACCGAGAAAGTGGCGCTCGCCCAGATGCCAGGCTTCGGCCGTGCGGTGCAGTTCGAATAAACCTTTGCGGGTCGCCAGATAGGCGCGATCGGACATATCAGCCTCCTGATAGGGCTTGCAGAATATACACCTGAGATTCTGGTTGCAGGGCATCGTCGAGCCGCTGGCGCTCGCGCGTGCGCTGGCCATCGATGAAGATCACCACATTGGCGCGCAAATGGCCTTGCTCGTCCAGCACATAGCTGCGCAGGCGCGGCTGCTCCGTGAAGGCCTGTTCCAGCGCCGTGCGCAGGTCGCCTGCGTCGCTGGCCACCTGCGGCACCGGCAGAAAACGCGCCAGCTGCTGGGTAAAGATGAGTTGCGCCATGAATGTCGTAATTCCTGTTGCGATCACCGATAGGGGATTCTATGCCGATTCCACTACAATGAAAACGCCACATTCAAGGGAGCGCACCATGTCGATTACCCCGCAGGAATTGCAACAGCTGATGGTGGAGGTGGAACGCGAAGATCCTATCGATTTTGCCGATCTGCCATTCGAGGAAGACGAATTGCGCGCACTCATCGCCAGCCATCTGTGCGACATGGCCGATGCCATGGAAGGCTTCAGCGAGGCTGACCGTCAGCTAACGCTGCTGGCTGTAGCCGCCAAACTGGTGCTGGAAAACATGGTACTCAACATCCAGCTGCTGCGCCGTCATGGTCTGCCCATGACGGAATCGGCCGCAGCCCTGCTGAGCCGCCTGCGCCAAGGGGGACCGGAAGCATCCTGATACAAATAATTACTTTTATTGCATGCAAAAGAAATAATAATGGAGCTCCCGATAAAAATTCAGGAGACTTGCGTGGCAACCGTTAATATCAATCTGGGCAGCAGCACTATCCAGAACGTATTCAATACCCAGGGCAGCCCGGAATCGCTCAATCTGGCGGATCTGGTCGACCCATTTTTCGGCGCGAACTACTTCTTTACCGCCCAGCATCCGCGCTATTTCGGCCGCGGCTATAGCGCAACCGAAGTCCAGCTCGATTATCTGGACGGGGCCAGCAGCAGTTTCACCGGTGTCACGCTGGCCAACCCGACAGCGAATGAAGGCGATGCCACGCTGACCCAGCTGGTGCACAACCTGCCCAACACCTTCCGTCTGAGTGCTAACGGCAAACTCAACTTCCATTACAACAACGACGCGGGTCTGTTCTACGGCACCTCTGCCACCCTGAACGATGCCGAACTGAAGTTCCTGCTGCCGGAAAGCGCAGCGCAATACAACAAGGTTTCGGGCAATGCCACGCTGGGGCTGCACGGTGCAGTGACGGTGCTGCAGTCGGATAACTTCAGCGGCACACTCAATTCCATCACGCTGAGTACGGAAAAAACCATCGCCAGCGCCGCCATCAACGGCAACTTCACCATAGGCGGCAATAGCACCTCGATTGCCTATGAGCGCAGCACCACGGCAGTCACGGGCCAGCTCGACAACGTACTCATCAACTATCGCGATGGCAGCCAGATCAAGTTCGATCAGCTGAATATGGCCGTCGACAGCCACACCGATATCGAGGAAGGCCTGCTGAGCAACGCTGCCAATTTCGGCGGCAACGATACCTTCAATGTCACGCTGGCCAGCCGCCTGGACCACACTTTGCAACTGGCTACCGGCAGCGGTAACGACCGCGTCGTCCTCAAAGGGGGCGCTGAAACACTGGCCGTGAATGCCGGCAGCGGCAATGATGTCATCACCCTGCTCGATCACTTTCACCTGGTCGATGGCGGTAGCGGCAGCGATACCGTGGTGCTGGCCGGCCCGCGCGACAGCTACCAGATCAGCCGGAACGGCAACAGCCTGCTAGTCCAGTCGAAAGCGTTTGCCGGCGGCACCGATACGCTGACCAATGTGGAGCGGCTGATGTTCGATGACGACGCCGTGGCCTACGATATCGCCGGCACAGGCGGCCAGCTCTACCGTCTGTATCAGGCCGCATTCAACCGTGCGCCCGATAAGGGCGGGCTGGGCTTCTGGATGCACCAGATGGACCAAGGTACGTCGCTCGACACCATCGCCAGCTTCTTCACCAGCAGCCCGGAGTTCCAGTCCATGTATGGCAGTAACCTGAGCAATGCTGCGCTGGTCGACAAGCTGTACCAGAATGTGCTGCACCGCGCCGGCGACGCAGGCGGTATCACGTTCTGGAATGACTATCTCGACCATCGGGGCGGCACCCAGGCCAAGACGCTAGCTTATTTCGGCGAAAGTGCGGAGAATCAGGCGGCGCTGGCCAGCGTCATCGGCAACGGCTTCAGCTACACGCCTTACGGCTGAAGCTGGGCAGCGGGAACCACCAGCGTGAGGTCGGTTTCCGCTTCGGCCACGCAGGGCAGGATGTAGCCGTCGCGCTTTTCCTCCTTGCTCAGGCCGGGCCACTCGACGTGGTAGCGCACCTTGCCGCGCGTGCTCAGACACATGCAGGTGCGGCAGGCACCCGTGCGGCAGGAACTGGGCAGGATCACCCCCGACCATTCCGCTGCCTCCAGTATGGTCTCGCCCGCGCGTGCTTCAAATACCCAGTTCTGTCCCGACAAGGTTACCTGTACCGACCTGCTCATACTGCCACTCCGCTCTATCGTTGGAACCGCATGATAGCGCGTTCACAGGCTGGCCGGTCAGGCCAGCATTTTCACTTTGCGGTTTTCCACTGCCGCGTTCCGGGTCCGGTGTTCATCCGCCGCCGTCTGGGTGGCGACTACCACCGAAGTCCGTGCACCACGCACCTCATTGAGTTTGAACACGGCGATGGCTTGCGACACGCAGCGCGTCTGCATGGCCAGATTGCCCGCTGCGGCGGCCGCTTCCTCCACCAGTGCCGCATTGCGCTGGGTGATGTCATCGATCTGGATCACGGCCAGGTTGACCTGCCCGATACCATCGCTCTGTTCCTGGGTCGCATTGGAAATCTCGTCCATCACCTGCGTCACCCGGCTGACCGCTTCTATCACCTGATGCATGGTGGTGCCTGCATTACTGGTCAGCTGTGTACCAGCCTGCACTTTTTCCATTGAAGCATTGATCAACTCCTTGATCTCCTTGGCTGCCCCTGCCGAGCGCTGCGCCAGCGCGCGCACTTCGCTGGCCACCACGGCAAAGCCGCGTCCTTCTTCGCCGGCACGGGCCGCTTCCACTGCCGCATTCAGCGCCAGAATATTAGTCTGGAAGGCGATGCCGTCTATCATGCCTATGATGTCGAGAATCTTGCTAGACGATGCGTTGATGGCATCCATAGTAGCCACCACCTGCGCCACGATATCGCCGCCCTGCGCCGCCACCTGGGCAGCCCGTTCAGCCAGCTGGTTGGCACTGGCCACATTGCTGGCACTCTGCTGCACAGTGGACGTGAGCTGCTCCATGCTGGCCGCCGTCTGCTGCAGGCTGGACGCCTGCGATTCCGTACGGCCCGACAGATCCATATTGCCGTCGGCGATTTCATCGGTCGCCATGGAAATCTGATCGAAGTTGGCACGTACATCGCCGATGATGCTGCGCAGATTCACATTGGTCTGGCGCAGCGCTGCCAGCAGCTGGGCCATTTCATCTTCGCCCTGCACCTTGATGGTGGATGTCAGGTCACCGCCCGCCATCATGCGGGCTGCATGCGTGGCGCGCTTGAGCGGCATGGCCACCTTGAAGTACAGGCTGCGGCCCAGACACAGCATGCCCAGCGCGGCGATCAGAGCCAGCGAGCCCAGCCAGCCCTGCATGGCTGCCAGCCGGCTGCCATCGACGCCGAACAGCAGCCCCGTCAGCACCAGCATGGCGCCGGCCAGCAAGGTCGTAGCGCTGATCAGCTGTTTATCGAGCGACATGCGCACCGCTTCGCGCGCACGGGTCCACCAGAAACTGCGCAAGGCCCGGCCATGCACGATGCGCAGGCGACGCGGATTGCCTTCGCGAATTTCACGATAGAGTTTTTCCGCCGCCACGATCTGGTCACGCTCGGGTTTGGTGCGCACGGACAGATAGCCTACCGGCTTGCCACTTTCTATCACCGGCGTGACATTCGCCAGCACCCAGTAGAAATCGCCATTCTTGCGACGGTTCTTGACGACGCCCGTCCATGGCGTGCCGCTCTGTATGGTCTGCCACATATCGGCAAACGCTTCCGGCGGCATATCGGGGTGGCGCAGAATGTTCTGCGGCGCCCCTATCAGTTCCTGCTCCGTGTAGCCGCTGACCTGGATGAAGTACTGATTAGCGTAGTTAATATTACCTCGCAAGTCAGTGCTGGAGACGATGGTCTTGCCGTCCTCCATCACATATTCGTGCTGAGTTACAGGATGGTTGACCCGCATATCCACGCCCTTTCCGGAGAAAATAGAAGAACCCTGGATTTCAGATTACTGGAACTACGCTAAAAAAATAATCACCAATTGTCTCAGTTCGGGTTAAGCAAAAAAATTTACCGATTGTTGTTATTCTAAACAACAATGTTTCTGTGCTTCTGCCGCAACAAACTCAGTCCGGCTTAAAGTTTTGCCCCAGAGAAACAGGCTTGTTGAGCAAAATCGTCTGCGGATTGCGGCAGATAATCATCAGCACCACGATGGTGGCCAGATACGGCAGCATGGACAGGAACTCGGCCGGAATTGCCAGCCCCATGCCCTGGCCGTGGAACTGCAGCATCGTTACGCCGCCAAACAGATAGGCACCCACCACCACGCCGCGCGGCTTCCAAGTCGCAAACACCACCTGTGCCAGCGCGATCCAGCCCCGTCCTGCCGTCATGCCTTCCACCCACATGGGTGTCAGTGCCAGCGACAGATAGGCGCCACCGAGACCGGCCAGCGCACCGCCGAACAGCACCGTGCCGTAGCGCAGGCCGATCACGGGATAGCCAATGGCGTGAGCAGCCTGGGGCGACTCGCCGACGGCGCGGATCAGCAGGCCCAGCCGGGTACGCGCCAGCATATACGCCACCAGCAGCACCAGCGCCAGCGAGAAATACACCATGGCGTCGAAACGGAACAGCAACGGTCCCACAAAGGGCAGTTGCGACAGCACGGGAAATTCCAGATGCGGCATGGGCGTCACCGTCTGCCCCGCCAGCCCGCGCCCCAGATAGGCCGACAGGCCGATGCCGAACAGCGTCAGCGCCAGCCCCGTGGCCACCTGATTGGTCTGCAGCGTCAGCACCAGAAAACCGAAGATCAGCGCCATCGCCATACCGGCCAGCATGGCCGCCAGCAGGCCCAGGCTCATCTGGCCCGTGCTCAGGGTGACGCCGAAACCCACCACGGCGCCCACCAGCATCATGCCCTCCATGCCCAGATTGAGCACGCCGGAACGCTCGGTCACCAGCTCGCCCATCGAAGCCACCACCAGCGGCGTGGCCGCGCCGGCCGTGCTGGCGAGGAAGGCGATTAATAATTCGGTAGTCATCAGGCTTGCTCTCCGGAGGTAACAGGCAGGCGGCGCATGCGCGGCTTGAAGCGGTAGTGAATAAACAGGTCGGCGGCCAGCAGATAGAACAGCAGCAGGCCCTGGAACATGCCGGTAATGGCAGATGGCACTTGCAGCTCGATCTGCGCCGTCTCGCCACCGATGTAGAGCAGCGACATCAGCAGCGCCGACAGCACCACGCCGAGCGGATGCAAACGCCCCACGTAGGCCACGATGATGGCGGCAAAGCCGTAGCCGGCCGAAACGGAAGGCTGCATCTGCCCCAGCGGGCCGGCCACTTCGCCCACCCCGGCAATGCCGGACAGGGCGCCGCTGACCATGAAGGCCAGCCAGACATTGCGCGGCTCGCTGAAGCCCGCATACAGGGCGGCAGCCGGCGCCATGCCGCTGACCTGCATGCGGTAGCCGGCAAAGCTATGTTTGCAGAAGAACCACGCTCCCAGCGCGGCCAGCAGCGACAGGATGAAAGCTCCGTTTACGCGCAAGCCTTCCACCAGCAGCGGCAAGGTGGCCGAATCGCTGAACATTTTCGACTGGGGGAAGTTGAAGCCGGCCGGATCGCGCATGGGGCCATGCACCAGATAGCTGAGCAGGTGGTAGGACACATACACCAGCATCAGGCTGACCAGAATCTCGTTGGTATTGAAGCGGGTGCGCAGCAGCGCGGGAATGGCGGCCCACAGCATGCCGCCCAGCGCACCGGCCAGCAGCATCAGCGGCAGCACCCACCAGGCTTGCACTTCATCGAAATACAGCGCCACGGCACCGGCAGCAATCGCACCCACGGTCAGCTGGCCATCGGCGCCGATGTTGTTTACGTTGGCGCGGAAGCCCAGCGCCAGCCCCACGCCACACAAAATCAGCGGAGTGGCCTTGAGCAGCAGCTCGCCCACGCCATACAGCGTGGTCCACGGTTTTATGAAGTACACATAGAAGGCATACAGCGGTTCCTGCCCCATCAGGAAGAACAGCACGGAGCCGCTCAGCAGCATGGCCACGGCGGCCAGCAGCGGTGACGCCAGCATCATGCGGCGTGAAGGTTCGGGGCGGCGTTCAAGCCTGGACATGGTGGACTACTCCTTGCTGGGAACTGAAATCGCCGCTCATCCACACGCCGATCTGGTTGATACTGGTGGACGCCGCCGGCACGGCTTCCGATAAACGGCCATCGGCCAGCACGGCGATGCGATCGCTCAGCATGAACAGTTCGTCCAGCTCTTCCGACAGCACCAGCACGGCCACGCCCTGATCGCGCATATCGATGATGGCCTGACGGATCAGCATGGCCGCACCGATATCCACGCCCCACGTGGGCTGGGCAAACACCATCATTTTCGGCGCCAGCGCGATCTCGCGGCCGACGATGAATTTCTGCAGATTGCCGCCGGACAGACTGGTGGCGGCCGACAGCTCGTCGCCGCATTTCACCTTGAAGCGCTCGATGACCTTGCGCGCAAAGTCGCGCACCACGCCGCGCTGGATCACGCCACGGCGCACCATGCCCGTCTGCGCGACAGGCAGATAGCCGGTCAGCAAGGCATTATCGGCCAGCGACATATCGGGCGCGGCACCGCGCCCGAGCCGCTCTTCCGGCACGAAGCCCAGCCCCGCCTGGCGGCGCTGGGCCGCATCAAGCGCGCCCACATCCTCACCGCTGAAGCGGATGGTGCCTTCATCGTAGGCCAGCAAACGTTCGCCCGAGATCACCTTGAGTAGCTCCTGCTGGCCATTGCCGGAAATGCCCGCGATGCCGACGATCTCGCCGCTGCGCAGCTTCAGGCTGATGTCTTTCAGATGCGTGCCGAAGGGATCGGCGCTGCGCACGTTCAGATACTCGAGCGTCAGCAGCTCGGCGCCCGGCTCGCGCGGCGCATGCACGCACACGGGCAGCTCGCGGCCTATCATCAGTTCCGCCAGCGATTTGGCGCTTTCCTGTTTCGGGTTGGCCGTGCCGGACACGCGACCGGCGCGCAGCACGGTGGCCTTGTCGCACAGCGACTGGATTTCATCGAGCTTGTGGCTGATGTACAAAATGCTCACACCTTGCGCGGCCAGCTGGCGCAGCGAATCAAACAGGCTCAGTACCGCATCGGGCGTGAGCACGGAAGTCGGTTCATCCATGATCAGGAGGCGCGGCGACTGCAGCAGGCAGCGCACGATTTCCACCCGCTGGCGTTCACCTACCGACATGCTGTGCACCAGCCGCGCCGGATCGAGCGGCAGGCCATACTGTTCGGCCACGGCGCGTATGCGCGGCGCCAGTTCGGCCGGCGTGACATGGTCATCCAGCGCCAGCGCGATATTCTCCGCCACTGTCAACGTTTCAAATAAAGCAAAATGCTGGAACACCATGCCTATGCCCAGCTTGCGCGCGGCCTGCGGCGAACTGATGTCCACCTGCCGGCCTTCCCACATGATCTGGCCTTCGTCGGGCCGCGTCACGCCATAAATGATCTTCATCAAGGTGCTCTTGCCGGCGCCGTTTTCGCCCAGCACGGCGTGTATCTCGCCCGGCATCACGCTCAGGTTGACGCCGGCGTTGGCCACCACCGACGGGTAAATCTTGGAAATGCCTAGCAATTGCAGGCGCGGCTCGCTCATCGGCGCTTCCTCTTTCGTATACAAAATGAATATCCTTTCAGAGGCAAGTAATGTGCCACAGCTAGCACAGTGCCGCCCCCTTAAATCACCGCCAGTGTGCACCAAATCTGACACTTCACCTCACCATCAGCGTGCAACACGCCCGAAATGAGGACAAAACCCGGCCCTTTCGTACACAATAGCGGCTACCCGAGCACGCCAACGTGTACACAATCCACCTAGCATGGTTCCTGCTTTATCCAGCGTGAGCACACTCTCACGGAGAATTCCACAATGCCATCCACTGGTTCTGCAGACCGCGCCAAACGCGGCACCACGGCAGTCGACATGCGCATCTATCGTGCCGTGATCAATGCCGTCATGAGCCACCGCCTGCCGCCCGGCACCCATCTGGGTGAAGCCGATTTCTGCGAACTGTATCAGGTCAGCCGCACCACGGTGCGCAAGGCGCTGCTGCGACTGGCGCACGAGCACATTATCGAGCTGCGCCCCAACCGCGGCGCCGTGGTGGCGTCGCCCACGCCGGAGCAGGCGCGCGACATTTTCGCCGCGCGCCGCGCCATCGAACGCGAGATCATACCCTTAGTGATACGTAATGCCACAACTGCATCGATCCGCCAGATCCGCAGCGCGCTCGCCGCGGAAGATCAGGCGCGCCGCAGCGGCGACCGCGCCGCGTGGATACGGTTAGGCGGCGAGTTCCATCTGCTGCTGGCCCAGCTGGCCGGCAATCAGGTACTACAGCGCTACATGGCGGAGCTGGTGTCGCGCTGTTCGCTGATTATTGCGCTCTACGAGCCACCCGGCGCCAGCATGTGCCAGAACGACGAGCACGATGATCTGGCCAGCCTGATCGAACAGGGCAAAGTACAGCAGGCCACCGAGTTGATCGAGCATCACCTGCTGGCCATCGAAGCACGCCTGCGGCTGGAAACACAGGAGAAAAAGATCCGCCTGGCCGATGCACTGGCCGGCTGCTAGCGGCAACTGGCATGCAATCTGCAATTGATCTGCCCGCACAGTCCTGCACTAGTTGGCGTACTACTTGCTTTAGAACAGATTAAAAGTAATCAGCCATACCGTATAAATTGTTTTAATTTTAATTGACCTTGAATGGAGTCACACGATGTCGCAATTCGCTCGCCGTACCGCCCTCGCTCTTCTCGTTTGCAGCACCTGCGCCGCCCAGGCGGCTGACTGGAGTGATACCTCCCTCAGCTACCGCTACGGCACCAAGTACGCCGAACCGTTCAACAATCAGGACATCAGCAAGAATATCTTCAATCTGAGCAGCGTCTCCGGTTACAAATACGGCAAGAACTTCTTCAGCATCGACTTCCTGCTGTCGTCGGAAGCCGATCCTTCGTCGGCCGGTGCCAAGGATGGAGCGCACGAAGCCTATGCCGTGTACCGCCACACGCTCGATCTGGGCAAGATCAGCGGCAGCAATCTGGCCTTCGGCCCCGTGCGCGGCGTGGGTGCTACTGCCGGTTTCGACTACAACACCAAAACCGATGCAGGCTACAACTCGAAAAAACGCATGCTGGTAGCCGGTCCTACCCTGATGCTGGACGTACCGGGCTTCCTCGATGTCAGCCTGCTGGCTCTGCGCGAAAGCAATGCACCGTACAACACCTTCAGCCACGTGCAGACCCCGCGCTACACCTACAAAACCCACGCCATGCTGACGGCAGCCTGGGGTATTCCGTTCGAAGTAGTCGGCGTGCCGCTGTCGTTCGAAGGCTATGCCAACTTTATCGGCACCAAGGGCAAGAACGAATTCGGTGGCGACACCGCGCGCGAAACCAATATCGACATGCAGATCATGTACGACATGAGCGCCGCCGTCAGCGCACCGAAGAACACCTTCAAGGTCGGCGTCGAGTACCAGTACTGGAAAAACAAGTTTGGCAATCCGGACACCAACAACCCCGGTGCAACCGCCAAAACCCCGATGGTGCGTGCCGAGTACCATTTCTAATGGCAGCCTGAATTATCTGGCCCGATACACTGCTTAACTTTAAAGGAAACCGAATAATGAAACGTCGCACTCTGCTCGCCCTGACCGCCTGCGCTGCCGCCATCGGCCTGTCCGCTTCCGCCTTTGCCGCCGAACCGCTAAAAATCGGCTTCGTGTACGTCGGCCCGGTGGGCGACGCTGGCTGGACCTATGCCCACGATCAGGGCCGTCTGGCCATGGAAAAGGAACTGGGCGCCAAAGTCAAAACCACCTTCGTCGAAAGCGTGCCGGAAGGCGCGGACGCGGAACGCGTGATCCGCAAGCTGGTCGCCGAAGGCAACAAGCTGATTTTCACCACCTCGTTCGGCTATATGAACCCGACCGAGAAAGTGGCCAAGTCGGCACCGGGCGTGGTGTTCCTGCATGCCACCGGCTTCAAGTCGGGCAAAAACATGGGCACTTATGAAACCCGCTTGTACGAAGGTGCTTACCTGAACGGCGTAATCGCCGGCAAAATGAGCAAGACCAAGACGCTGGGCTTCATCGCTTCCTTCCCTGTGCCTGAAGTGATCCGCAACATCAACGCCTTCACGCTGGGCGCGCAAAGCGTCAATCCGGCCATCAAAACCAAGGTGATCTGGGTCAATTCGTGGTACGACCCGGCCAAAGAACGCCAGGCTGCCGAAACGCTGGTAGCACAGGGCGCCGACATGATGGCGCAGAACACCGACTCGCCAGCCACGCTGCAGGTGGCACAGGAAAAAGGCGTGTACGCCTTCGGCTGGGACTCGGACATGTCCAAGTTCGCGCCTAAGGCCCACCTGACGGCAGCCACCAATAACTGGGGTCCGTACTACACCGAAGCGGCCAAGGCCGTGCTGGCCGGTACCTGGAAAACCAGCGAAGTGCATGGCGGCATGAAGGAAGGCATGGTCAAGATGTCGGGCCTGAACGCCGCCGTACCAGCCGATGCGGCCAAGATCTTCGAAGAGAAGAAAGCGGCCCTGACGGCCGGTACCCTGAGCCCGTTCACTGGTCCTATCAAGGATCAATCGGGCACCGTGCGCTACGCTGCCGGTGTGGTGGTGCCGCTGAAAGACCTGCTGACGATGAACTTCTACGTGCAAGGCGTGGAAGGCTCGATTCCGAAGTAATCGCCCTGCAGGGTTGCCCGATAAATGGATAAATTGGTCCGGCAACCCTGCAAATACAGCAATTCTGCCGAAATGACAGGGTTTCGGCATTTCGATGCGGCAGAGCAACACTGCCGCATCGCAGCACCGTCTTTCGTTGCTTAATTCCTCTGAACGCTGCAAAGTAGTGGCATCAGCCACGCGCCGGGCTCTGAAAAGCGGCGTTCAAAGGGGATACCATGCAAGCGCTTTTCCACGCCGCAGCCGCCACCGTGCTGGCCTGCAGCGCCACCCTGGCACTGGCCCAGCCCATTGCGCCGGCCACCAATCCGGTCAGCCTGACGGAAGTGCTGCCCTACAAAGGCTCGCCCGATAAGGCACTGCTGCAGTACCGTGCCATGCAGCGTCTGAAAAAACGCTTCGATGAAGCCGATACTGACGGCAGTGGCAGCCTGAGCCGAGAAGAGGCCAGCAGAGCCGGTCTGCGCTTCGTCCAGCATAATTTCGAACACATCGACACGCGCCAGCGCGGCGATATCAGCTTCGACGACCTGAAAGCCTACGTCATACAGCGGCGCGAAGAGGCGCGTTCGCGCTAGCCGGACCTCCTGCGCGCAGGCGCATCAGAAATTTCTAGACGACTGGTCTAATTGTGCTATAGTTCAGTCCATGAAAGCCGAATACACCGACGTCCGCCAGCATATCCTCGATCAGGGCAAAGCCATCATCACGCGCAAAGGGTTCGCGGGGGTAGGCCTGAACGAAATCCTGACGGCCGCCGACGTACCCAAGGGCTCGTTCTACCACTACTTCAAATCCAAGGAGCTGTTCGGCGAAGCCATGCTGGCCGATTACGTGCAGCAGTACCGCATCGAAATGGATAGCCTGCTGGGCCAGAGCAGTAAAACGGCAGCACAGGGGCTGATGGATTACTGGGCGAGCTGGTTCAGCGACAGCAGCGAACACAGCGACGGTTGCCGCTGTCTGGTGGTGAAACTCAGCAGCGAAGTGGCCGATATGTCCGAGCCCATGCGCACGGCCCTGCGCGACGGCACCAGCCGCATCATCGAACGCCTGAGCCGCACCATTGAGCAGGGCATGGCCGATGGTTCGCTGGCCCATGTGGCCGATCCGGCCCGCATGGCGCAGACGCTGTACCAGATGTGGCTGGGCGCCGCCATGCTGACCAAATTGCGGCGCGAACCTAGCGCCCTGCAGTCGGCCTGGCTCAGCACCATGGAATTACTGCAATTGCCGCCAGTGCCAGCGCCGTCGCCCGCGGCCAGCTGAAACATGGCAACAGAATCACGCGACGCGAGTGCGCAGGTACTCGCGTTTTTTTGAATCGCACACTAGACGACTGGTCTAATACAAGAGGAAGCTCACATGAAAAACTTCGAATTCCACAACCCCACCCGCATCGTGTTCGGCGCCGAGACCGTAGGCCGGCTCGATCAGCTGATCCCGGCCCAGGCCCGCGTGCTGATTCTGTACGGCGGCGCCAGTGCCGAAAAAACCGGCACGCTGGCCGAAGTTCGGCAGGCGCTGGGTCAGCGCAGCGTGCAGGAATTCGGTGGCATAGAACCCAACCCCAGCTACGAAACGCTAATGCGCGCGGTCCAGCTGGTGCGGGCGGAACAGCTCGACTTTCTGCTGGCCGTGGGTGGCGGCTCCGTCATCGACGGCACGAAATTCGTCGCCGCCGCCGCGCTGTACGACGGCGAACCATGGGAGATTGCCGAACAGGGCGGCGCCAATATCCGGCAAGCCCTGCCGATCGGCACGGTACTCACCCTGCCCGCCACCGGTTCGGAAATGAATAGCGGCGCCGTGGTCACGCGCAAAGCCACGCAGGCCAAGCTGCCCTTCCGCAATGCGCTGCTGTATCCGCGCTTTTCCGTGCTGGACCCGAGCAAGACTTTCACCCTGCCCGCCAAGCAGATCGCCAACGGACTGGTGGACGCCTATGTGCACACCATCGAGCAATACCTGACCTATCCCGTACAGGCCCATGTACAGGACCGCTTTGCCGAAGGTCTGTTGCAGACCCTGATCGAGATCGCCCCGCCAGCCGTCGCTACGCCGGACGATTACGCCACTCGCGCCAATCTGATGTGGACCGCCACACTGGCCCTCAACGGCCTGATCGGCGCCGGCGTGCCGCAGGACTGGGCCACCCACATGATAGGCCACGAACTGACGGCCCTGTACGACATCGACCACGCGCGCACGCTGGCGCTGGTGCTGCCCGCCCTGCTGGACGTACAGCGCGACAGCAAGCGCGCCAAGCTGCTGCAATACGCCGCACGGGTATGGGATATCCGCAGCGGCAGCGAAGACGAGCGCATCACGGCCGCCATCGCCAGCACCCGTCACTTCTTTGAAGGACTAGGCATCCCTACCCGTCTATCGGCCTATGGTCTGGGACCGGACGCCGTGGAAGCCGTGCTGCGCCAGCTACAGGCGCACGGCATGACCGCACTGGGCGAACACCGCGATATCGACCTCGCGCGTAGCCGCCGCATTCTGCAAGCAGCCCTGTAATTGGCAGGCCGCCCTATCAACCCGCACTACTTGTAAAGGAAACGACATGAACATTCTGATGGTACTCACCTCGCACGACCAACTGGGCAACACGGGCAAGAAAACCGGCTTCTGGCTGGAAGAATTCGCCGCGCCCTACTACGCGCTGAAAGCGGCCGGCGCCCACATCACGCTGGCTTCGCCGCTGGGCGGCCAGCCACCGCTGGACCCGAAGAGCGATGCACCAGAATCGCAGACGGAAGCCACCCGCCGCTTCAAAGAAGACCCGCAGGCTCAGGCGCTGCTGGCCAGCACCGCCAGGCTGGCCGACATGCAGGTGGCTGATTTCGACGCCGTGTTCTATCCGGGCGGCCATGGTCCGTTGTGGGATCTGGCCGAAGACCGCGCATCCATCAAGCTGATCGAAGTCATGCTGGCCGCCGGCAAACCGGTAGGCGCCGTGTGCCATGCCCCGGGCGTGCTGCGCCATGTTAAGGCGGCCGATGGCACGCCGCTGGTGCGCGGCAAGAAAGTCACCGGCTTCACCAACACGGAAGAAGACGCCGTGGGCCTGACCGATGTCGTGCCCTTCCTGGTCGAAGACATGCTCAAGCAGCATGGTGCCGACTACTCGAAAATCGGCGACTGGCAATCCTATGTCGTCACGGACGGCCTGCTGGTCACGGGGCAGAATCCGGCATCGTCGGAAGACGCTGCGGTGGCGCTGCTCAAGCTGCTGGCCTAAACTGAGCCGGCTTCAGCAGCCATTCTGATTTAGGGTCATAATCCGGTTCCACGGTCTGCATAACGCAGACCGGCAGCAGCGATCAGCAGCATGCTGCTGATCGCCCCACTCATAGCCCCGATTCCTATGTCCCAGAACAGCACGCCGGCAGCCAAACATCAGGCCTTCGAAGCTTTAAAAATCCCCAGTTTCCCCATCTTTGTCGCCACCTTTGTATTGACCATGATGGCCGATAACGTCGAGCACGTTATCAGCTACTGGGTGGCCTTCGAAAAATTCCAGTCACCCACACTGGGCGGCTTTGCCGTGATCTCGCACTGGCTGCCCTATCTGCTGTTCTCGGTGGGCGTGGGTGCGCTGAATGACCGCTTCGATTCACGCCGCCTGATACAGATAGGCGGTGCGCTGTTTGCGCTGGTTTCGCTGGGCTGGGGCTATTTCTTCATCACCGATAGCCTGACCATACCGGCGGCCATGGTCCTGCTGGCGCTGCACGGGCTGGCCGGTGTGTTCTGGATGACCTCGAGTCAGGTGCTGCTGTACGACATCGTGGGTGTCGACAAGCTGGCCAGTGCTGTGCGCCTGAATTCGACGGCGCGCTATTTCGGCGTGCTGGTGGGACCGGGCGTAGGCAGCCTGATCATGTCGACGCTGGGGCCCTCCAAAGGCATACTGCTGAATGCCGCCCTGTATCTGCCGCTGCTGATCTGGCTGATGAACGCACCGGCGCCACATCGGGGTAAGCGCCTCGAACAATCGGCCGCACGCCGCGTGAACGGTCTGGCCGATATCTGGCAGACCATCGTCGCCGTGAAAAAAGTCCCCACGCTGGGCGTGATGATCCTGCTGTCCGGCGCCGCCTCCTTCTTTGTCGGCAACAGCTATCAGGCCCAGATGCCGGGCTTTGCCAGCGCGCTGGGCGGCATCTCGCCGGGCGTGGCCTATTCCATGCTACTGGCTGCCGATGCGGCCGGTGCCCTGTTTGCCGGCATTACGCTGGAAGCCGGCTTCCGCTTCACACGCGTCACGCCGACAGCGGCCATGGGCTTCGCCATCGCATGGGCCGTGTCGCTGGGCAGCTTCGCCATGACGCACAACTATGTGGTGGCACTGGTCTGCCTGTTTGCGGCAGGCTTCTGCGAACTCTCCTTCAGCAGCATGAACCAGACTATCGTGCAGATGAAAGCGCCGGACGCGATACGCGGCAAGGTACTGGGTCTGTTCGGCATGTCCTCCTCCGGCCTGCGCCTGTTCAGCGGGATTTTCGTCGGCCTGATCGGCAGCAAGGTCGGCATCCACTGGTCCATGCTGGGCGCTACCGTCGTGTTCGTCTGCGTGACGCTAGGCCTGCTCTACCTGAACCGCGAGAACAAAGTCTGAGGCCGGCTGCCCGGATATCAGGTCTGGCCTCTCCTGCGATTTTTGACGCAAGTCAAAATATTGGCGGCGCAAATTGACGGCGGGGATGGAATCTGGCTGGAAGGCAAATAATTCATTTGTGAGGTATCGAATGCTGCGAAGCAGCATCGTATCTCACGGCTACGGCGACAGAATCGGCTGTCAGCAAGGCGGGAGCAGGCAAATATAACTAGCCTCGCATGGCCGTGCACAAGCTCGCTAGCGATACGCTAAGTATTTGAAATTACGGGAATTTTCTGGTGCGGCTGGCGGGGATCGAACCCACGACCCTTGGCTTCGGAGGCCAATACTCTATCCACTGAGCTACAGCCGCGCTGGAGGGGATTTCTGAAGTGAGCCGTAGGATACCGTTTTATTCGTTCTGCGTCCATGGAAAGTGTCGTTTTGCGCGCTAACTCGTTTCCTAGCAGGCATTTTTGAGTCTATAATCGCCGATCAAGTAGAGCCTTTGCTCGGCTGTTGGTTGATCTTTTCACCCCCATCCGACTCTCAAATCAGTCTGTTAAGGAAATCATGAGCGACGCACATAACGAACACGAATCCGCCATCAAAACGCCTAAGCAGCTGGTCGCTGCTGTTATCGGCTTCTTCGCCGTAGTCATCATCGGTATCGTCCTGCTGGTTCAGTATGTCACCACCGACAAGCTGACCGGCCGTGGTTCGAACAGCCAGGAACCGGATGAAATCGCTGCCCGTCTGGCACCGGTTGCCGACAACGGCTTTACGCTGAAAGATGTGAGCGGTCCTAAAGTGCTGCAAACGGGCGAAGCCATCTACACCTCCACTTGCGCAGCCTGCCATGGCAGCGGCGCAGCCGGTGCACCGAAATTCGGCGACGCAGGCGCATGGGGTGCCCGTATTGCTCAAGGTTTCGATACGCTGGTTAAACACGCTAACGAAGGTCTGCGCGCCATGCCAGCCAAAGGCGGCAATCCTGAACTGGCCGACGTGGAAATCGCCCGCGCCGTAGCCTACATGGGCAACGCTGCAGGCGCCAAGTTCAAAGAACCGGAAGCACCAGCTGCTGCCGAAGCCAAATAAGCGCCTTCACCGCGCAGAAAAAAACCGGCCAGATGGCCGGTTTTTTTTCGTCCCCACCCAGCCTTAGCTGCACAGGCCCGGCGCCTTGCGCTCGACGAAATAGCGGTAGGTAAAAGTGCGCATCGGATACTTGGTCAGCGCGATCTCGAACGCGGGCGGCTGCACGTCGTAGCGCTCGGGCAGTTTTTCCTTCACGCGCAGACGCACGCGCCAGATGGTTTCATCACCCGTCGCACCGGCCACCAGCATGTCCGGCACTTTCGGAATCACATCGACGATTTCGGCGCGCGAATTGGTGGCGCGCTGGTAAAAGCTGACCAGCTCGGCCTTGGCCAGCACGGGGCCATGCGGCGCCGTCACCAGAAATTCGCGGCTCAGGAACATGGCGCGTTCACCGCGCGGCACCAGATACACAAAGGTGAACTCGGTGCTGCCATCGGCCTGCACCTGCGGCGAGGTGGTGGAGATGCTCACGCCACGGGGCAGGTTGTAGCGCGAGCCTTCCTGCCAGTCGCGGCATTCGGGCGTCTTCGCCATGTACAGATCGACGGGCGTAAAACTATCGCCGCAACCGGACAGCAGCACAGCAGTTAAAGCAGGTACGACATAACGCAGACGCATGGTTCAGCAACTTCCTTGATGATCAAGCCGCTAGTGTACCGCACAATAAAAAAGGGCAGCATCGCTGCGGCCCTCTTACTCGGCTAGTACCGGCTTACCACATGATCACGCGGTCTTTCGGTGCCAGATACATCTTGTCGCCCGGCTTCACGTCGAAGGCGTCGTAGAAGCCCGGCTGGTTGCGCATGGTGCCATTGGCGCGGAATTTACCCGGCGAATGCGGATCGGTCTTGATCTGCACGATCTGCTGGGCTTCACGCATTTTCATACGCCATACCTGAGCAAAGCCCATGTAGAAGCGCTGGTCACCCGTCAGGCCGTCGATGACCGGAGCTTTCTTGCCTTTCAACGACAGCTTGTAAGCTTTGTAGGCAATCGCCACGCCGCTGTTGTCGGCGATGTTCTCGCCCAGGGTCAGCTCGCCGTTGACGTTATAGCCGGGCAGCGGGCTGAACTGGTTGTACTGCTCGACCAGCATCTTGGTCTTGGCGGCAAAGTTCTTGTGGTCGGCAGCCGTCCACCAGTCACGCAGATTGCCGTCGCCGTCGTACTGGGCGCCCTGGTCGTCGAAGCCGTGGCTGATTTCGTGGCCGATGACGCCGCCGATGGCGCCGTAGTTAACGGCATCATCCGCATCCGCATTGAAGAACGGTGCCTGCAGTATCGATGCAGGGAACACGATTTCGTTCATTTCCGGATTGTAGTAGGCGTTCACGGTCTGTGGCGTCATGCCCCACTCGTCACGGTCGATCGGTTTGCCCAGCTTGTTCAGTTCCTTGTTGTACTCGAACTGGCGCGAACGCAGCATGTTACCGACCAGATCATCCTTGGCGATCACCAGCTTGGAGTAATCGCGCCAGTGGTTAGGGTAGCCGATCTTGGTGGTGAACTTGGCCAGCTTGGCTTGCGCCTGCTTCTTGGTGGTCGGGCTCATCCAGTCCAGCTTGTCGATGCTGGTCTTGTAGGCGGCCAGCAGGTTTTTCACCAGCACTTCCATGCGGGCTTTACGCTCGGCAGGGAAGTATTTCTCGACATACAGCTTGCCCACGGATTCACCCAGTGCGCCTTCGGTGGTCGAGACGGCGCGCTTCCAGCGTGGACGCATTTCCGTGACGCCGCTCAGCACCGTGCCGTAGAAGGCAAAGTTCTCGTCCACGAAGGCTTTGCTCAGGTAAGGCGCGCCAGCGCGCAGCAACTGCCACTGGAAGTAGGATTTCAGCGTGTCGACCGGGGTTGCGGCCAGCAGCGCGGTCATGCCCTTCAGGTAGCTAGGCTGGCCAACGATCACATAATTGACCTTGCCGGCGATGCCGGCAGCGCTCAGGTAAGCGTTCCAGTCGTAACCGGGTGCCACTTCGGCCAGCTTGGCGATGTCGACCTTGTTGTAGGCTTTGACCGGGTCACGCAGTTCCACCTTAGTCCATTGCAGCTTGGCCAGTTCGGTTTCGAACGCGACGATCTGCTTGGCGGTAGCAGCGCTGTTGGCGTCGCCGGCCAGTGCAAGCATCTTGGCTATGTGCTGTTCGTATTTGGCCAGAGCGTCCGCCAGTTTGGCGTCGTCGGCTTTCAGGTAGTAATCACGGTCCGGCAGGCCCAGACCGTCCTGACCCAGATCGACCACGTATTTGGTGGAATCCTTGTTGTCCTGATGGATGCCGAAGCCGAACGGGGCCGACACGCCGATTTCACCCAGATGGGCGATCAGCGCTGGCAGCTGGCTCTTGTCCGAGAAGGCGGCAATCTTGTCCATCTCGCCTTTCAGTGGGCTCAGACCCAGTTGCTCCAGACGGGCTTCATCCATGAAGCTCGCGTACAGGTCACCGATGCGCTGGGCATCGGCACCGGCCGACGGGTTGGCGGCGGCATTTTCAATAATCGCGCGCAGTTGCGGCTGGATGTCATCGCGCAGTTTGGCGAAGCTGCCCCAGCTCGATTTGTCGGCGGGGATTTCCGTGGTCGCCAGCCATTTGCCGTTCAGGTGGGCAAACAGGTCGTCCTGTACACGGACGGCAGGGTCGATGTATTCGACGGCGATACCGGAAGCCAGGGTTTTAGGAGCAACTTTGGCACTGGCCGGAGCAACACTTTTGGTATTGTCGGCAGCACCTGCGAGACCGGCGATCAGGCTCAGGGTCAGGGCACTTACGAGATGACGTTTCACGTTTTATCCTTCTTGATAGGGAAACAAAGAGGCCGATACACAATGATGGGCCGGACTAATTTATAGCACACGGCCCACCCCGGATAAAGGCTTACCACATATTGACGCGTTCTTTCGGCGCCAAATACATTTTATCGCCCGGTTTTACTTCAAAAGCGTTGTAAAAACCGGCTTGATTACGCAGCGTGCCATTGGCGCGGAAGCGGTCCGGCGAGTGCGGATCGGCCTTCAGATAGACGATTTGCTGGGCGTCGCGGGTCTTGCTGCGCCATACCTGGGCAAAGCCCATGTAGAAACGCTGGTCGCCCGTCAGGCCGTCGATCACGGGCGCGGGCTGGCCCTGCAGTGACAACTGGTAAGCTTTGTAGGCGATGGCGGCGCCGGAATTGTCGGCAATATTCTCGCCCAGCGTCAGCTCGCCATTCACGCGGTAGCCGGGCAGCGGGCTAAACGCGTTGTACTGCTTGACCAGCATCTTGCTGCGCGCCGCGAAGTTCTTGTGGTCGGCCGCCGTCCACCAGTCGCGCAGATTGCCGTCGCCATCATACTGGGCGCCCTGATCGTCGAAGCCGTGGCTGATTTCATGGCCGATCACGGCACCGATGGCACCATAGTTGACGGCATCATCCGCATCCGCGTTGAAGAACGGCGGCTGCAGGATCACGGCCGGGAACACGATTTCATTGAGTTCCGGGTTGTAATAGGCGTTCACCGTCTGCGGCGTCATGCCCCACTCGGCGCGATCGATAGGCTTGCCCAGCTTGTTCACTTCCTTGGCATACTCGAAAGCGTGCGAGCGCTGCACATTGCCCACCAGATCATCGGCCTTGACCGTCAGCGCCGAATAGTCGCGCCACTTGTCGGGATAGCCTATCTTCACCATGAACTTGGACAGCTTGTCCTGCGCCTGCTGCTTGGTGGCCGGCCCCATCCAGTCCAGCGTCGTGATGCTTTGCCTGAAGGCGGCCAGCAGGTTCTGCACCAGCGCTTCCATGCGCGCCTTGCGCTCGGCCGGGAAGTACTGCTGCACATACAGCTTGCCCAGACTTTCGCCGAGCGCGCCATCGGTCGCGTTGACGGCGCGCTTCCAGCGCGGCTGCTGTTCTTTCACATCGCTGAGCACCGTGCCATAGAAGGCAAAGTTCTCGCGCGCAAACGGCTGCGACAGATAGGCCGCATGGGCATGGATCACCTGCCAGCGGAAATACGCCTGCCAGGTGGCCAGCGGCGTGGTTTGCAGCAGCCCGTTCACGCCTTTGATAAAACTGGGCTGGCTCACGATCACGTAATCGACCTTGCCGCCTATGCCAGTATCGGCCAGCCAGGTGGTCCAGTCGAAACCGGGCGCCAGCTTGTTCAGCTGGGCCAGCGGCACTTTGTTATAGGCTTTGACAGGATCGCGCAGCGCCACTTTGTCCCACTGCAGCCTGGCCAGCGCCGTTTCCAGCGCAACGATGGCGCGTGCCTCGGCATCGGGCTGGGTGCTGCCGGCCAGCGCCAGCATGCGGCTCACATGCTGCTGGTACTTGGCCAGCGTGTCGGCCATCGTGCGGTCCGACTTTTTCAGATAGTAGTCGCGGTCCGGCAGGCTCAGGCCATCCTGAGCGAGATCGGCCACGTAGCGGGTGGAATCCTTGTTGTCCTGATGGATCAGGAAGCCGAACGGCGCCGTCACACCTAGCCGGTGGTAATGGGCGAACAGGGCAGGCAGCTGAGCCTTGTCACGCAAGGCGGCCACGCGGTCCAGCTCGGGCTGGATGGGGCTCAGACCCAGTTGCTCCAGCCGCGCTTCATCCATATAGCTGGCGTAGAAATCGCCGATGCGCTGGGCATCGCTGCCGGCCTGCTTGCTGCTGTCATTGGCCGCCGCTTCGATCAGGGCGCGCAGCTGCGGCTTGGTGTCGTCATCGAGCTTTTCGAACGAGCCCCAGCTCGACTTATCGGCTGGGATTTCCGTCTGCGCCAGCCAGCGGCCATTCACGTGATTAAAGAAATCATCCTGCGCACGCACACTGGTATCGGCACCGGCACGATCCACACCAGCCAGTTTGGGCTGGGCCTGTACACCAGCCGTGGCCAGCAGCCCCAGCATCAATGCACTCAACAGATAGGTTTTCAAAGCGGGCTCCCGTGATGGACGTGATAGCAAAGGCAGAACAATAACAAAAAGGCCACGGTATGTGTCATACCTTGGCCTTTTTTATTGCGTGGAAACGATTACCAGATATTTACCCGCTGTTCTGGCGCAACATACATCTTGTCACCGGGCTGCACACCGAACGCTTCATAGAAGCCGGCCTGATTGACCAGCGTGCCATTGGCGCGGAACTGGCCCGGCGAATGCGGATCCGTCTTGATCAGCACGATCTGCTGCTTGTCGCGCACCTTGGCGCGCCACACCTGGGCAAAGCCCATGTAGAAGCGCTGGTCGCCCGTCAGGCCGTCGATCACGGGGGCCGGTTTGCCCCCCAGCGACAGCTTGTAAGCCTTGTAGGCGATAGCCAGACCGGAGTTATCGGCGATGTTCTCGCCCAGCGTCAGGGCACCATTGACGTTATAGCCTTTGACAGGGCTGTAGGCGTCGTACTGCTTGACCAGCGCATCCGTCTTCAGCTTGAAGTTGGCGCGATCCTGCTTGCTCCACCAGTCGCGCAGATTGCCGTCACCATCGGACTGGCTGCCCTTGTCGTCGAAGCCGTGGCTGATTTCGTGGCCGATCACGGCACCGATGGCGCCATAGTTGACGGCGTCGTCAGCGCGCGCATCGAAGAACGGCGGCTGCAGAATGGCGGCCGGGAACACGATCTCGTTTTTCGACGGGTTGTAATAGGCGTTCACCGTCTGCGGCGTCATGCCCCACTCTTCGCGGTCGACCGGCTTGCCCAGTTTCTCCACCATGCGCTGGTAGGAGAAGGTCGCCGCGCGCATGGCGTTACCGATCAGGTCATTCTTCTTGATGGCCAGCGCGCTGTAATCGCGCCACTTGTTCGGGTAGCCAATTTTCGGCGTGAACTTGGCCAGCTTGGCCTGCGCTTCCGTCTTGGTTTCAGGGCTCATCCAGTCCAGCGCATCGATGCTGGTCTTGTAGGACGCCAGCAGATTCTGCACCAGCACTTCCATGCGGGCTTTGCGCTCAGGCGGGAAATGCTGCGCCACGTACAGCTTGCCCAGCACTTCACCAAGGCTGCCCTCCACCAGACTGACGGCCGACTTCCAGCGCGGCGGCTTGACGGCCACGCCCGTCAGCGCGGTGCTGAAGAATGCGAAGTGGGCATCGGCGAAATCATGCGACAGATACGGCGATGCACGGCGCAGCAGGGCCCATTCGAAGTAAGCCTTCCACGTGGCCAGTTCGGTTTTCTCCATTACGCTGTTCAGCGCCGTGAGGTAGCTCGGCTGGTTGACGATCACGTAATCGGTCTTGCCGGCCACGCCGGCTGCGGCCAGTGCGCCCTGCCAGTCATAGCCGGGCGACAGCGTGGCCAGTTCCTGCAAGCCCATCTTGTTGTAGCGTTTGACGGGGTCGCGGTTTTCCACCTTGGTCCACTGCACTTCGGCCAGCGCCGTTTCCAGTGCCACGATGGCTTTCGCGCTAGCTTCCGGCTCGCTATGGCCGGCCAGCTTGAGGATGTGGGCAATGTGGGCCTGATACTTGGCCAGCACGCTGGCCATTTCGGCGTCATCTTTTTTCAAGTAGTAGTCGCGATCCGGCAGACCCAGGCCGCTCTGCGAAATACCCACGGCGTACATGGTGGAGGCACGCGCATCCTGGCTCACATAGATGCCGTAAGGCGTGCCGACGCCGATTTCGCTCAGGTGGGCGATCAGGCGCGGGAAGGCTTTCTTGTCCTTGATGCCGCGGATGTGATTGAGTTCGCCGGCCAGCGGTTTCACGCCCAGCGCATCCAGCTGTTTTTCGTCCATATAGCTGGCGTACAGGTCGCCGATCTTCTGCGCATCGCTGCCGGTCTTGTGCTTCTTGTCGGCGTCGGCCGCTTCGATGATGCTGCGCAGCTGCGGCAGCACATCATCACGCAGCTTGGCAAAGGTGCCCCAGCTGGATTTGTCTTCAGGGATCTCGGTGGTCTTCAGCCACGTACCGTTCAGGTACTGGAAGAAGTCATCCTGCGCGCGTACGCTGCGGTCGATGAACTGGGTATCGATGCCGGAAATCGGCGTCGCATCATGGGCGCTGGCAAAAGCAGCCATCAGGCTCAGGGCTAGCGTGCTCAGTACAAAACGTGTTTTCAATTGAGGTCTCCGTTAGAACTTCAGTTCATATTTAACGCTCCAGGCCACATAGGTCTGGTTGCTGGTGTAGGCCGCTTGTGACAGCCCGTTGGTCGTAACGATATTGCTCCCGAGGGCGCTTTCCGCCATCAGATTGTTAGCCGAGATGCGCAGCTGCTGCAGACTGTCGATTTTCCACAGGCCGTAGACATCGAAGGAACGCTTGCGGCTGGTACCGATTTCCTGCGTCAGGCTGCTCTGCACCAGCGTCGGCGCGGTCCAGTTCATATTCGCGCCCAGCGTCAGCGGCAGCGCCTTCATGCGGTAATCCATGCCCAGATTGGCGGTCTGCCTGGGTTGCGCATCCAGATGGTTGTTCGGGCCGGGAATGTCGTCCACGCTGGACCAGAAGCGGCTGTAGTTGGAGCGCAGATCGATGGCCGGGCCCTGCTGCAGCAATTCCTGCAGCTGGAACTTGGCTTCCAGTTCTATGCCCTTGGTGCGGGCATGGCCGATGTTCTGCGGCGTGGAGACCCAGCGTAGCCCGGTCGAGGTCTGTTCCTGCTGCACGACACGGCGGATCAGATTATCGATGTTACGGACAAAGCCCGTTGCGCTGATGATGCCGCTGCGGCCCACATAATGTTCATAGGCCAGATCGAGGCCGGTGGCCAGTTCCGGTTTCAGATTCGGGTTGCCCGTGCGGTCGGGACGGGTGGCGCTATTCAGGCGTGCGATCGATGGCAGCGCAATCAGGTCCTGCACACTGGCCGCCTTGTAGCTACGGGTCAGACTGGCGCGCAGCTGGTCTTTCTCGCGCCCGGGGATGCGGTACACGGCATGCAGCAAGGGGCTGAACACGCTGCTGCTGTTGTTGATATCGCCCGTAGCGCGGCTGCTGGTAGTGCGTATGCCTTCCCAGCGCAGGCCGCCATAGCCCGACCATTGCGAGGAGATATCCCATTCGTCCTGTGCGTACAGGGCCAGACGGCGGCTATCGGCTGTCAGGTTATCGCCCGATTCGGCAAACTGCGGCACGCCGTTCTGGTCCACCGATACCTTGGTTTCGACGCGGTGGCCCAGCTCCACATCCCAGCCGGCGGCCAGACCGTGGTTGCGGCCCAGCGGCGTGGTGTACTTGCCACCGCTATTGAAACTGTGCTCGCGCACGGACGAGGTATCGGTAAAGCTGTCCTGCAGCTTGCCCGCACCGTCGTACTGGGCGCGCTGGGTATCGTTATCGCTGCTGCCATGGCCGAAGCCGAATTTCACGTCGAGTTTGGACGCGCCTTCCAGCTTGTGGATCCAGTTGCCGAAGCCGCGCATGTAGGTGCCCGAGTAATGGGTCTTGCTCAGCGCCGCCACATATTCGGGCGGCTGCTGCAGGGCCGGCGGCACCAGCCCGGTGTTCTGGCCCAGATCGCTGCGCGCATCGCCATGGCTGCGGAAGCTCATGATGAAAGGCTGGAAGTTGAGCGTATCGCCACCGTCGAATTTATACGACAGGCGCGGCGTGAAGTGCACGCCATAGGCCGTACGGCGGCTCTGCTCGAGCACGTTCTGGTCCTTGAGCACCACGCCATCGGCGCGGGTGTCGCGGTTATAGGTCAGGCTGTTATCGTGCGGCAGATTTTCGAACAGCGAAGCGGACAGCAGATAGGTCAGCTGGCCCACCTTGCCGGGCGCCGTCAGCGATACGTTCGGCGCATGGCGGCCCTGCTCTATCGTGTCGGTCAGCTTGAGCTGCTTGTCGCGCTGCTGGTAGCCATCGCGCAGCACGATGTTGATGGTGCCGGCAATCGCTTGCGCGCTATGTTCAGCCACCGGGCCGCGCATGATCTCCACCCGCTCGACCTGATCGGGCGACAGCGATTCCATGGAAAAACCGGCCGGCGGCCGTTCGCCATTCAGCAGCACCTGGGTATAGCCATTGCCCATGCCGCGCATGCGCACATCGCCACCACGGCCGGGACGGCCACCCAGGGTCACGCCGGGCAGGCGCTTGAGCACATCGCCCAGATTGCTGTCGCCATTGCGGTCCAGCTCTTCGCGGCTAAAAATCTGTTTGCCGGCAACGGAGTTGCGGCGCTCATCGAGATCGCTGGCGCGCCCGCCCGTCACATTCACCTGCTGCACGGGCTTGCCGTCCGGGCCCAGCGAGGGCTTGCCGGCGGAGCCGCCCAGTTCGTTTTGCGCGATCGCATTGGACGCGCCCAGCAGTGCCATACAGGCGTAAGGAATCAGTTTGCTCATAGGGCCGCTATTTTACTGGCAGCCCTCAGGACAAGCGCATACAGTCGCAGAATGTTACTTTACGATACACAGCCGCTGGCAGCGGCCATGCCCGGCTGTTGTTTCTGCTGCCATTTCAGCTGCCACCACCGGGCATGGGCAGGTTCAGGCTGCTGCCACCGGGGCCGCTGATACTGGCCCCGCCACCGCCGCGCCGGCCGCCGCCATGGCGCCCTTCGCCGCCTTCTTCGCGGCGCGGGCCAGCACCACCGGCCCCGCCATGCTCGGGCACACGCTGCAGCTGCTCGGCCACCAGTTGCACCACCGTCTGGCGCTGGCTTTCGCTCAGGGCGTCATTGACCGTCAGCCACCATTCGCGCAGCAGCTTTTCCTCGTTCGCGGCCGAGGCCGCTTCTTTTTCCACGGCCCGGGCCAGATCGCGCAGTTCCACATTCGTGCCCTTCAGGCCATCCTGCAAGGCAGCCTGCATCTGCTCGCGGCGGCTCTGGCGTTCGCGCAGCAGGTTGCGTGTCTTGTTCTCCGTCTGCTGCCACAGGATCAGCTGGTTGCTGTTCAGGTTGAGCGACTTTTTCAGCTCGGCAGCCATGGGCAGATAATCCTCGGCCCGCATCTCCATGGCGGGCAAAGCCCAGGCGGGCACCAGCGCAGCGCCCAGCACCAGCGCCGCCATACTGCGGCGCCAGCCCCTCATCATTCTTGCTTGCATAAACACTCCATCAAAAAGCCCGCGGTGCTCGGCAATCGCAAGCGGGGCAAAAAAAAGCCTGCGCTTGGGGCGCAGGCGAAAAACCACTTCAGGGTAGAGAGAAATACGAGTTCAGTGTAGGCCGCGTTTTCGCAGGCGGAAGGGCTTCTTACATTTGCTTACCGACCTTTACGCGATCTATACAAGCTGCGGGTAATTGCAAACTCATCCATCTGCCCAGGCCCTGCTGGTGCGCTGCTTTTGTCAAGCCACACCGTGGTAAATCCGGGTAAAGGTATAAATCATTTCGTGACGGCTAAAACGCTTTCCGGAAATCAGGTTTATACTGAATCCAGCACGTTGCCGCGAATACTCAAGGGCGGCCGCGGCACTCTGCAACATTAGATAGGTGGCAATATGGGCAAGAAACTCAAGAATACTGGCCTGATCGGCCTCGGTGTCGTGGCCGGCATTGCCGTGTCGCTGCAATTCTCGGCCATGGCACAAAAGCCGGTGGAACAGCCGCTGCCGCTGGAAGAATTGCGCCAGCTGGCCGATGTGTACGGTCTGATCAAATCCGACTACGTGGAAAAAGTCGATGACAAGAAACTGCTGACGGAAGCCATTTCCGGCATGGTGGCGTCGCTCGATCCCCATTCCGCCTACCTCGACAAGCGCGCCTACGCCGAGCTGCGCGAAGGCTCGCAGGGCAAGTTTGTCGGCCTCGGCATCGAGATCGGCGAGAACGAAGATGGCTATATCAAAATCGTCGCGCCCATCGAAGATTCGCCAGCCTGGCGTGCCGGCATCAAGCCGGGCGACCTGATCAGCCGGCTCGACAACAGCCCCGTCAAAGGCATGAGTCTGGAAGACTCGATCAAGAAAATGCGCGGCGAACCCCATAGCAAGGTCAGCCTGACGGTGCTGCGCAAGGGCGAGCCGGAGCCGCTGGTATTCCAGCTCACGCGCGAAGAAATCCAGCAGAAAAGCGTGAAGGGCAAAATCGTCGAACCCGGCTACGCCTGGCTGCGCATCGCCCAGTTCCAGGACCCCACAGTGGACGATCTGGCTGCCAAGATCACCGAACTGTACAAGCAGGACCCCAATCTGAAAGGGCTGGTGCTCGATCTGCGCAACGATCCGGGCGGCGTGCTGCAAGGCGCCATCGGCGTGGCGGCGGCCTTCCTGCCCAAAGACGCAGCCATCGTCTCGACCAATGGCCAGCTGTCCGATTCCAAGCAGATTTTCTACGGCCGCCCCGAATACTATGCCGTGCATAACGAGAGCGATGCACTGGCCAGGCTGCCCGCCGCCATCAAGCAGATTCCGCTGGCCGTGCTGGTCAACAGCGGCTCCGCCTCGGCTTCCGAAATCGTCGCCGGCGCGCTGCAGGATTACAAACGGGCCCAGATCATCGGCAGCCAGACTTTCGGCAAGGGCAGCGTGCAGACCATACGCCAGCTCACGGCCGATACGGCCGTCAAGCTGACCACGGCGCGCTACTACACGCCGAACGGCCGTTCCATCCAGGCCAAGGGCATCGCGCCCGATCTGGCGGTAGACGAGTACGCCGATGGCGACGGCCTCAACGCCCTGCGTCCGCGCGAAGCGGATCTGGACAAGCATCTGGTCAATGACCGCGATCAAGAAGGTGTGCGCGCCCGCCACGAAGAACCGGAAGAGCAGCTGCGTCTGGTAACGCAGGAGAAAAAGCGCAAGCCGCTCGAATACGGCAGCAGCGACGACTTCCAGCTGCAGCAGGCGCTCAACCATCTGAAGGGCTTGCCCGTGCAGATGGCCAGACCGGAAACCCGAGTGGTACAGGTAGGCGCCGCTGCAGCCGGCCGCGGCGGCAGCAAATAGGCCGTCCGACGGTACGGCAGAGATGGCGGCGCCTGCGGGGCGCCGCTTTTAATTTCGCCTATCGTGCAGTCATTGTGTAGAATTTGCGTCATTAATGGTGCAAGCCATTGCCTAATTTGAAAGTTTAACTATGAAACAAGCCGTCATCAGCGGTACCGGTCTCTACACCCCAGCCCAGTCCATCTCGAATGAAGAGCTGGTGCAGTGCTTCAACACGTACGCCGAGCAATTCAATGCCGAGCATGCCGCAGCCATTGCCGACGGCAGTGTGAAGGCGCTGGAGCTGTCCAGCGTGGCCTTCATCGAAAAAGCTTCCGGCATCAAGTCGCGCTACGTGATGGAAAAGAGCGGCATCCTCGATCCGCAACGCATGGTCTCGCGCATCGCCGAACGCAGCGACGACGAACTGTCGCTGCAGGCAGAAATCTGCGTAGCTGCGGCCCGTCAGGCGCTGGAACGTGCCAACCGCACGGCAGCCGATATCGACATGGTGCTGGTGGCCTGCTCGAATATGCAGCGCGCCTATCCGGCCATGGCGGTGGAAGTGCAAGGCGCACTCGGTATCGAAGGCTATGGCTTCGACATGAACGTGGCCTGCTCCTCGGCCACCTTCGGCATCCAGCAAGCCGTTGCTGCCGTGCAGAGCGGCCAGGCCCGTGCCGTGCTGGTACTCAATCCGGAAATCACCAGCGGCCACCTGAACTGGCGCGACCGCGACAGCCACTTCATCTTCGGCGATGCCTGCACTGCCATCGTGATCGAAGCGGCCGACACGGCCACCAGCGCGCAGCGCTGGGAAATCGTCGAGAGCAAGCTGAAAACCAGCTTCTCCAACAACATCCGCAACAACTTCGGCTTCCTCAACCGCTTCGACGAAGCCGGCGTGGGCCAGCCGGACAAACTGTTCCGCCAGCAGGGCCGCAAAGTGTTCAAGGATGTCTGCCCGATGGCGGCCGAAATGATCAAGGACACCATCGCCGGCGCCGGTCTGGAAGTGCCGCAGGTAAGCCGCTACTGGCTGCATCAGGCTAACCTGAACATGAACCTGCTGATCAGCCGCATGGTGCTGGGCCGCGACGCCGAACCGGGCGAAGCACCGGTGATTCTGGACACCTACGCCAACACCTCGTCGGCCGGTTCCGTGATCGCCTTCCACAAGCACTCGGACGATATGCAGCCGGGCCAGCTGGGCGTGATCTGCTCCTTCGGCGCCGGTTACTCTATCGGCTGCGTGGTGGTCAAACGCCTCTGATTCTGCGTCCTGCATACTGGCCGGCGCCATGCCGGCCAGCGTTTTCCTGCCTCAGGCCAGCGCCTTACCGAAGCGCATAGCGCCCGGTAGCAGCCCTTCGCGGAAATAGAAGCGCTGCGCCAGCACATTCCCCAGCCCCGTATCCAGCACCAGCCGGGTGCAGCCGGGTGCATCCGGCCTGCTGCGCCAGCACCGTCAGCTGCGACAGCAACAGCGCGCCCCAGCGGCGGCAGCGGTGGGCCGGTGCCGCCACCAGATCATCCACATACAGGAAGCGGCCGTACACCGTGTTCTCCTGCAGACGGTAGCCCGCCAGCGCCACCACCTCGGCGCCATCCCACTTGGCGAGAATGCGGTAATGCTGCTCGCGCTGGCGCAGCATCTGCTCCACAAACGCCTGCTCCGATGCCAGATGCGGCCGCAACTCTTTCATGACCGGATAGCAGGCACGCAGCTCCTGTTCGGTTTCCACGATCTTCATGTCCACTCCTTGCAAAAACCTTATCGTAGGCGGCCGATGGCATAATCCACAGAGCCATGAAATAACATTTGGAATAGACCATGAAATTTCTCGACCTCGATGCCAGCGCCAGCGAGCCGCTCTACCGCCAGATCTACACGCGCCTGCGCAATGCCATCACGGATGGCCTGCTGCAGGCGGGCGACCGGATTCCTGCAGCCCGTGCGCTGGCGCTGGAACTGGGGCTGGCACGGGGCACGGTGGAATCGGCCTATGCCCTGCTGGTAGCGGAAGGCTATGTCGAGGCCCGTGGGCAGGCCGGCACCGTCGTCACCAGCGCACTGGCCCGCCGCACCGCCGTGACGCCGCCACAGCATCCGCTGCCGGCGCACGATAATCTGGGCCATGCCACCAGCTCTACCCTGCCCTTCCAGATGGGCATACCGGCGCTGGACGCCTTTCCGCGCAAGGTATGGGCGCGGCTGGCCGCGCGTGCCGTGCGCGCCACCGGACCGGACGCCATGATCTACCCGCCCTGGGCCGGCCTGCCCGAACTGCGCATTGCCATTGCGGCCTATCTGCAGCTGTCGCGCGGGATCAACTGCACACCGTCGCAGGTATTCGTCACCAGCGGCTACCGCAACAGCATGGAGCTGGTGGCGCGCGCCCTGCTGCAGCCGGACGATCAGGTCTGGGTAGAAGATCCCGGCTATCCGCCCACGGCCGAACTGCTGCGCGCGGCCCACCTGCAGCCGGTCCCCGTGGCCGTCGATGGCGAAGGCCTGATGGTGGCGCATGGCATCGCCAGCGCGCCGCGCGCGCGTGCCGCCATCGTCACGCCGGCCCATCAGAGCCCGCTGTGCGTTGCACTGTCGCTGCCACGCCGGCTAGCCTTGCTGGACTGGGCCGCGCAAGCCGCTGCCTGGGTAGTGGAAGACGATTACGACGGCGAATACCGCTATCAGGGCCGGCCCCTGCCGGCGTTGCAGAGCCTGGACCGCAATGGCCGCGTGCTGTACTCGGGCACCTTCAGCAAAGTGCTGTTCCCGGCCATACGGCTGGCCTATCTGGTGGTGCCACCGGCGCAGGTGCCGCGCTTCGACGAAATCAGCCGCACCTTTGCGGCCGGCGGCGCCACGCTGATGCAGCAGATCGTGGCCGACTTCATGAACGAAGGCCATTTCGCCCGCCATATCCAGCGCATGCGCCGCCTGTACGGCGAGCGCCGCCAGCTGGCCGCCAACGCACTCACCGCCGTACTGGGCAAGCACATGCTGGTCGATCCCCAGCCAGGCGGCATGCATCTGGTGCTGCGCATGAAAGGCCGCCATACCGACCGCACGCTGGCGGCACGCATGCGCGCGCATGGCATGGCGGCACATGCACTGTCCGAGCGCGGCATGCTGCCACACGGCGCCTCGGCGCTGCTGCTGGCCTTCACCAACATCGATACGCCGGCCCGCGCACGGGCACTGGGCCAGCGCATACTCAAACTTATGGACTAGACTGAATCACACTTCTTGGCTCTACTGCACTAGGCCATCAGCCCGCACAATGGTTCCATCGCAACCACCCTAGGAAGGGAATCATCATGAGCAAACGCCTGGAAGTCTTCAAACTGGCACCACAACCCTACCAGCATCTGCTGGCCATCAAGGACTACGTTTCCGCCGCCCTGCCGGCCGAGCTGCTGGAACTGGTCTATCTGCGCGTGTCGCAAATCAATCACTGCGCCTTCTGCATCGACATGCACACGCGCGATCTGCTGAAGCTGGAAGTGGGCTCGGAGAAGATCGCCCTGCTGCCCGTGTGGGATGAAGCGGCGCCCCTGTTCAGCGCAGCGGAACGTGCTGCGCTGGCCTGGGCCGAGAGCGTCACCCGCGTCGAGCAGACCCGCGTGCCGGACGAGGTGTACCAGCACGCAGTGGAGGTGCTGGGCGAACAGACGCTGGCCGATCTCACCGTCGCCGTCACGCTGATGAACGCTTTCAACCGCTTCAGCGTCAGCATGCGCCGTGCACCGGCCGCGCTGGCTGCACTGGCCTGATCCGGCCAGAACCGGCCCTTGCGCCTTCTGCCATGACGCGCTGAAGGCCAATCCGGCCAGTGCTGCCCCGGCAGTGCTCCAGCTTGTGCTACGCTGCGGCTTTCAGCCCGCCTTTCGCCACAGGAGCCGCGCCCGCATGCATCACAACCTCAGCCTGATCACCACCATCGCCGCAGCACTGGGAACCGGGCTGCTGTTCGGCTATATCGCCACCCGCCTCAAGCTGCCGGCACTGGTCGGCTATCTGGCCGCCGGCATCATCATCGGTCCGGCCACACCGGGCTTCGTGGCAGATACGGTGCTGGCAGGCCAGCTGGCCGAAATCGGCGTGATGCTGATGATGTTCGGGGTCGGCCTGCACTTCTCGCTGGACGACCTGTGGGCCGTACGCAAGATCGCCCTGCCCGGTGCCATTCTGCAGATAGGCTTCGCGACGGCCCTCGGCATGGGGCTGGCCCTGTACTGGGGCTGGAGCGTGGGCGGCGGTCTGGTGTTCGGGCTGGCGCTATCCGTGGCCAGCACCGTGGTACTGCTGCGCGCACTGGAAGAACGCAGCATCCTCGATAGCCTGAACGGGCGCATCGCCGTGGGCTGGCTGGTGGTGGAAGATCTGGTGACGGTGCTGGTACTGGTGCTGCTGCCGGCACTGGCCGTGCCGCTCGGCGGCAGCCTGCCCGCCGCAGCCCAGCATGAAGCAGGCGGCAGCCTGTGGACCACGCTGGCCATCACGCTGGGTCAGGTAGCAGCTTTCATCGCCCTGATGCTGGTGGTAGGCCGCAAGCTGTTCCCGTGGATACTCTGGCAGGTCGCGCGCACCGGCTCGCGCGAGCTGTTCACGCTGTGCGTGATCGCCGCCGCCGTGGGCATCGCCTACGGCTCCACCCACTACTTCGGCGTATCGTTCGCGCTGGGCGCCTTCTTTGCCGGCATGGTGCTGCGCGAATCGGCACTGGCCCACCGCGCGGCGGAAGAATCGCTGCCCCTGCGCGACGCCTTTGCCGTGCTGTTCTTCGTCTCGGTGGGCATGCTGTTCGAACCGGCCATCATCATCCAGCAGCCTTTGAAACTGCTGGCCGTGGTGTTCATCATCGTGTTCGGCAAATCCGTTGTGGCCTTCCTGCTGGTGCTGCTACTGCGCTATCCCGCCAAGAGCGCGCTGCTGATTTCGGCCAGTCTGGCGCAGATCGGCGAGTTCTCCTTCATTCTGGCGGCACTGGGCCTGTCGCTGGGACTGATGCCGGCCGAAGGCCAGAGCCTGATCCTGGCCGGCGCCATCATCTCGATTGCGCTCAACCCGCTGGTGTTCCATACCCTGACGCCGCTGGAGCGCCTGCTAGGCCTGAACAGCAAGCTGGCGGCCCGCTTCGAACGCACCACCGACCCGCTGGCCATGCTGCCCATGTCCGTGCCGCAGGAGCAGCTCTCGGGCCACGTGGTACTGGTGGGCTATGGCCGCGTAGGGCGGCGCATCGCCGATGCGCTGGAAGCACAAGGCATCGCCGTGGTGGTGGCGGAGCAGAACCGCGAACTGGTGGATGCACTGCGCCAGCGCGGCATCCACGCCGTGGCCGGCAATGGCGGCGAAACGTCCGTGCTGATACAGGCCCACGTGGCGCGCGCCGCCATGCTGGTGATCGCCACGCCCGACACTTTCGAAGTGCGCGCCATGATAGAAACGGCGCGCACGCTGAACCCGCACATCCAGACCGTGGTGCGCACCCATAGCGACAGCGAAGCGGAGCTGCTGCGCAGCGAGCGGGCTGGCGAAATCTTTATGGGCGAGCAGGAACTGGCCAAGGGCATGAGCGCCCACGTGCTGGCGCAGTTCGCACAGAAACAGCAACGGCCGCACTGAACCAGCTGCGGCCGTTGCGCTGACAGATAGCCAGTAGCCGGCCCGCAGCAGCAATGCTAGCGGGCGGCTACATTCAGAAGCGCGCGGCCAGTTCGGCGCCTTCGCGGATGGCGCGCTTGGCATCGAGTTCCGCTGCCAGCGCAGCGCCACCGATCTTGTGGAAGCGCGGCCAGCCCGGATGGCCTTTGATTTCCGCTTCGCCCGGCATCAGCTCGTTCAGGCTGTCCTGACCGGCGCACACCACCACGTTATCGACCGACAGCAAGCGCTGTTCGCCGCCGACGGTGATATGCAGGCCCTGATCATCGATGCGGTCGTACTGCACGCCGGACAGCATCACCACGCCATTACGCGCCAGCACGGCACGGTGTACCCAGCCAGAGGTCTTGCCCAGCCCTGCACCCGGCTTGGACGTCTTACGCTGCAGCAGATACAGCTGGCGCACCGGTTCCGGCTGTTCGGCCGGAGTCAGGCCACCGGCCGTGTTGCCCTGCAAATCCACGCCCCATTCGCGCGCCCACACATCAAGCGCCAGCGGCAGCGGATGACGGCTGTCATGCAGCAGGTATTCGCCCATATCGAAACCGATCCCGCCCGCGCCGATGATGGCCACGCGCTTGCCCACCGGCGCCTTGTTCTGCAGCACATCCACATACGACAGCACTTTCGGATGGTCTATGCCCTCGATAGGCGGACGACGCACCTTGATGCCGGTGGCCACCACCACTTCATCGTAGCCATCCTGTATCAGCTGTTCGCGGCTGACGCGCACGCCGAGGCGCAGCTTGACGCCGGTGATTGCCAGCTTGCGTTCGAAGTAGCGTATGGTCTCGCGGAACTCTTCCTTGCCCGGCACCTGCATGGCGATGCGGAACTGGCCACCGATCTGTTCATTGCCATCGAATAGCGTCACGTCATGGCCGCATTCGGCCGCCACCGTGGCCGCCGACAGGCCGGCAGGACCGGCGCCCACCACGGCCACGCGGCGCTTCTTCTGCGCCGGCGCATACACCAGTTCCGTTTCGTGACAGGCACGCGGGTTGACCAGGCAGCTGGCACGCTTGTTGGAGAAAGTGTGATCGAGGCAGGCCTGATTACAGCCGATGCAGGTATTGATTTCGTCGGCGCGGCCTTGCGCGGCCTTGTTGACGAAGTCCGCATCGGCGAGGAAGGGACGGGCCATGGAAATCATGTCGGCATCGCCGCGGCGCAGTATGTCTTCCGCTTCGTTCGGCATATTGATGCGGTTCGAGGCCACCACGGGGATAGTCACTTCGCGCCGCAGGCGGCCGGCCAGACCGGCAAAGGCGCCGCGCGGCACCGAAGTCACGATGGTCGGTACGCGCGCTTCGTGCCAGCCGTAGCCGGAATTGAGTATCGTCACGCCGGCATGCTGCAGCGCTTTGGCTACCGTCACCACGTCTTCCCAGGTATTGCCGCCTTCGACCAGATCGAGCAGCGAATGGCGGTACATGATAATGAAGTCAGGGCCCACTTCGGCGCGTATGCGCTTGACGATTTCCACCGGCAGGCGCATGCGGTTTTCGATGCTGCCACCCCAGCGGTCAGTGCGCAGATTGGTGCGCGCACACAGGAACTGGTTGAGCAGATAGCCTTCGCTGCCCATCACTTCCACGCCGTCGTAGCCGGCATCGCGCGCCAGTTTGGCGCAGCGGGCGTAATCACGGATGGTGGTTTCGATACCGGCTTCCGTCAGTGCGCGCGGCTTGAACGGCGAGATCGGCGATTTTTTTTCCGAGGCCGATACCACCAGCGGCTGATAGCCATAACGGCCTGCGTGCAGAATCTGCATCAGGATCTTGCCGCCTTCCTCGTGCACGGCCCTGGTGACGCGGCGGTGATTCAGCACGTCGCCCTTGAAATTGAGCGTGCCGCCGAACGGCAGCAGCCAGCCGGACCGGTTAGGCGAGATACCGCCCGTGACGATCAGCCCCACACCACCACGCGCCCGTTCGCGGTAGAACGCGGCCAGTTTGCCGTAGTGGTAGAAGCGGTCTTCCAGACCGGTGTGCATCGATCCCATCATCACGCGGTTGCGCAATTTGGTGAAGCCGAGATCGAGGGGGGCCAGCAGATGAGGATAATTTGTCATTGTCGTTGTTATATCAGACCTAGGGATCACGGCATTAAAACCCAAATCTCTAGATCCGGGCTTCTAAAGTCCCCCCGCAAGAGGTGGAATAGCCGTGAGCGTGTGCTCGCGCACTTGTATTCTGCACCCCTTTCCCTTACGCTGACACGATGACGCGATTCTTTCTGTTTCTGTTGTTTTCCGTGAGCTGGGCCCCGCTGGTGCAGGCGCAGACGGCGCGCCCGGAACTGCCCAAGCTGGAAGTCTCGGTCAACCGCATCGAAATCGACGGCCAGAAAATGTATGAAGTCGATGCCACCGGCACCGTCTCGGCGCCGCTGCCGCGCGTGTGGAAAACCCTGACCAACTATGAACGCATGGCCGACTTCGTGCCGGATATGGAGTCGTGCAAAGTCCTGTCGCGCAATGGCAATGAAGTGGTGATCGAACAATTCGGCGTGGCCCGCTTCCTGTTCATGACGCGGGCCATCCATCTGATCGTGCGCGCCACCGAACAGCCCATGTCGTCTATCGACATTGCGCTGGTCTCGGGCGATATGAAGCACTACGAATCCCACTGGGAGCTGATCCCCGTGCCGGAAACGGGCGGCACCAAGGTGGTGTACAGCGGCCGCCTGATGCCGAACTTCTATGTGCCCGGCATCCTCGGGGCCAAGATGGTACGCGGCGATATCGAGCGCATGATGGGCGCCGTGCTGGCCCGGCTGGACCGGCGCGACGACGCCCGCTGATATGCGGGCCAGGCCTGAAAATCAGGCCAGATAGGTATCGCGCTTGCGCAGCTCGGCGAAGTTTTCCAGACTGCCAACCTTGATCAGCACCGGATTGAGGCTCAGATTGGCCTGCATGGCGCGCCATGCAAACTGCCATTCCTGCTCCGGCGCTTCGGCCGCCGTCTTGCTGAAGGCTGCGCCCAGCGCCGCGCGCACACCATATTCCACCGCACCATCGATACCCGCCCAGCTGGGCAGGGCGCGCTGCACGGCGCGGTGTACACGCTCGCCGAATTCTTCCGTGTTATGGATGATCAGGCAGCTGTCGGCAGCAAACAGTTCAAACAGCCTGGGCTCCCACACTTGCGAGAAGCTCAGCGTCAGGCAGCTGGCCGCCGGTGTAAGGATGAACTGGCCCTGCGTCAGCGCCAGCTCCAGATCTTCGTGGATGCCGTAGCGGTACAGGGTGGGGGGACGTTGGTAGTCGTGCATAAAAACTCTTACTGGTGAGGTTATTTGAGCGGGCGGCGCACGTGGCGGTGCGACCGCATGGAAGCCGAGGCGATGAAAATCTCGCGCAGCAGATAGCAGAAGCTACCGATCAGCGCCAGCATGGCCACCACGAACATGCCCGCAATATATTTGTCGAGTGCGATATTGGTGATATCGCCCAGGAATAGCATGGCAATCACCAGACAGATCAGCAGCCCGCAGGCAGTCGACAGGGTGATCGAAGAATTGATCAGGTGCGAACGCTGGTAGAGCACGTCCAGTTCGTTCAGGTAGACGTCGCTATAGCCCACATCGAGGCGGTCTTCCAGCACACGCGAGCGGTCGATAATGCGCGCCAGCCGGTTGGTCAGTACCATCAGATTGGTACATACCCCCGTCAGCAGGAAAACCGGCGCAATCGCTAGCTGGATGATATGGCCTACGTCGCCAACTTGTATATTCATGGAAACAATGAGTAGTGAGGTAACGCTAGTGTAACAGCCCGCCAGCACGGCGGGCGGGGCTTCAGTCGAAGCGGCGCTGCCGTTTGAACTGCTCGGTTGCCTGCACCAGCGCCTGCGAAATGCCGTACTCCATGGCGCCATGGCCGGCATCGGCCACCATTTTCAGCACCGAACCGGGCCAGGCCTGATGCAGCTGCCATGCCGTCACGGGCGGGCAGATCACATCGTAGCGGCCCTGCACGATCACTGCCGGCAGATGGGCAATACGGTCGATCTGGCGCAGCAGCTGTTCCTCCGTGAAGAAGCCCAGATTGGCCATGTAATGGGCTTCCAGCCGGCCCACGCCCAGATCGAGCGCATCGGATGACGCTTCGTCCGGCTGCGGCAGCAGGAACACGCGGCGCCCTTCGAAGCGGCTCCAGGCCCGTACGGCAGGCAGGTGCACGTCCGGATCGGGGTCCATGATGCGGGCCAGATAGGCTTGCAGCAGATCGCCGCGCTCGGCTTCGGGTATGTGGGCAATGAATTCCTCATGGATTTCAGGATGGAACCAGCGCGCGCCATGCAGGAACCAGTCCACTTCGCGCTGGGTGCAGAGGAAAATCCCGCGCAGCACGAAGCCGAGGCAGCGTTGCGGATGCGCTTCGCCGTAGGCCAGCGCCAGCGTCGACCCCCAGGAGCCGCCGAACACCAGCCACTGATCAATGCCGGCCTGCACGCGCAGGCGTTCGATATCTTCGATCAGCAACTGGGTGGTGTTGCGGCGGCATTCGCCCAGCGGCAGCGATTTGCCCGCGCCGCGCTGGTCGAACAGGATCACGCGGTACTGTTGCGGATCGAAAAAGCGCCGGTGCTGGGGCGACAGGCCGGCACCGGGGCCGCCGTGCAGGAAAATCACGGGTATGCCGGCAGGATTCCCCACTTCTTCCCAGTAAATCGTGTGCAGTTCATCCACCGCCAGCATGCCGTGGCGGCTAGGCGTGATAGGTGGAAACAGCGGCGAGTTCAATTCAGACATGGCTATCCTCATGGCGGCGATAGCAGATTGTACGAAAAAAACCGGCCGGAAAAAACTACGGGCGCGATGCCGCCGTAAAAGCCGCCTCGCGCCCGCTGTGCAGGAGGCTTGCGCCCCCGGCCTGTCCGTCTTAGGACATGTGCTGGCCGCCGTTGATGGCGATGTTGGCGCCGGTTACGAACGCCGCTTCATCCGACGACAGGTAAGCCACCAGACCGGCCACTTCTTCCGGCTTGCCCAGACGGGCCATAGGAATTTGCGGAATGATCTTGGAGTCGAGCACTTCCTGCGGGATCTCCATCACCATCTTGGTGCCGATGTAGCCCGGCGAAATGGTGTTGACGGTCACGCCTTTGCGCGCCACTTCCAGCGCCAGCGCCTTGGTGAAACCGTGCATACCGGCCTTGGCCGCCGAGTAGTTGGTCTGGCCGAAAGCACCTTTCTGGCCGTTCACGGAAGAGATGTTGATGATGCGGCCCCAGCCACGCTCGACCATGCCGTCGCAGACGGGCTTGGTCATGTTGAAGACGGAATCCAGATTGGTGGCCATGACGGCGTCCCAGTTCGGTTTATCCATTTTCTTGAAAGTCATGTCGCGCGTGATACCGGCGTTGTTCACCAGTACATCGATCGGGCCGATGTCTTTCTCGATGGCGGCTATGCAGGTCTGGGCGGAATCATAATCCGCCACGTCGCACGGGTAGGCGCGGAAGTTGTAGCCCTGGTCACGGGTAGTGGCCAGCCATTGTTCTGCCTTGGTATTGCCGGGGGAATACGTCGTGACGACGGTATAGCCTAGTGCCGACAGTTTGAAACATACGGCTTCACCCAGACCACCCATGCCACCGGTTACTAATGCAACTCTTGCCATTTCTCGTCCCCTCTTAAATTGACACAAAAAATCAACACAGAAAATCCGGGCTGCGGCGTAGGGGCCGCAACCCGGTGATACCGTCCCTGGCTTACGCGCGTTCGATCGCCAGCGCCACGCCCATGCCGCCGCCTATGCACAGCGAGGCCAGACCTTTTTTGGCGTCACGACGCACCATTTCGTGGATCAACGTGACCAGAATACGGGCGCCCGACGCACCAATCGGGTGACCGATGGCGATGGCGCCGCCGTTCACGTTGATCTTGCTGGTATCCCAGCCCATTTCCTTGTTCACGGCCACAGCCTGGGCAGCGAAGGCTTCGTTAATTTCCATCAGATCCAGATCGTCCGGCGTCCAGCCGGCTTTTTTCAGGCACAGCTTGGCAGCCGTGACAGGGCCCATGCCCATGATGGCGGGGTCGATACCGGACGAAGCATAGGCTTTGACCTTGGCCAGGATCGGCAGGCCCAGTTCTTTGGCTTTGCTTTCGGACATCATGATCACGGCGGCCGCGCCATCGTTGAGGCCGGACGCATTACCAGCCGTAACGCTGCCATCCTTGGCGAAGGCCGGACGCAGGCCGGACAGGGCTTCGATGGTGGAGCCCGGTTTGATGTATTCATCGCTATCGAACACGATGCTGCCCTTCTTCTGGACGATTTCCAGCGGCAGGATTTCATCCTTGAATTTGCCGGCTTTCTGCGCGGCTTCCGCTTTCAGCTGCGACTGCAGGGCGAATTCATCCTGCTCGGCGCGCGAAATATCGTATTTCTTGGCCACATTTTCGGCCGTGGTGCCCATGTGGTACTGGTTGTACACGTCCCACAGACCATCGACAATCATGCTGTCGGTCATCTTGAAGTCGCCCATGCGGAAGCCGTCGCGCGAACCGTTCATGATGTGCGGCGAAGCACTCATGTTTTCCTGACCACCGGCGATGACGATCTCGGCATCACCAGCCTTGATGGCCTGCGCAGCCAGATGGGTGGCCTTCAGGCCGCTACCGCACACATGGTTGATGGTGAAAGCCGGCACCGTGTTCGGCAGGCCAGCCTTGATCACGGCCTGACGGGCCGGATTCTGGCCCACGCCGGCCGTCAGCACCTGGCCCAGTATGGCTTCGCTCACCAGATTGCCGTCCAGACCGGTTTTGGCCAGCAGGCCCTTGATGACGTGTGCGCCGAGTTCGGCAGCCGGAGTCTTGGCCAGCGAGCCACCGAATTTACCTACGCCAGTACGGCCAGCGGCCACGATAACTACATCATTCATTTGATTCTCCAATGTGCCGGCAGCAGCCAGCGAGGTTGAGCAACATCATGAGCAAACAACAAGAGCCAAAAACATGAACTTTTATCATACGCCCCGGCGTCACCATCGTGCAGGGTTTCGATGCTGCGGCGCCGCGAGAAATACCGGAATCTGTCTAGCTCTTCTCTAGCAGCAAGCATGCCAAGATAAGCACGTCGTTCATCGTAAGCGCGGGATTACACGCATTCCTTGAGACGCATCAAGCATTCCTGAAATATTTTGAATAATCGCTAACTTTTTGTCACGATAATAATTTGATACCGTCCAGCGAGCTGGCGCACTGTTCGCGTATCACATGGACGAAATCGCGCACATAGGCCTTGTGCTGCTGGGCGGGGGGAACCGACACGAACAGGTCGCTCCACAGGCCGGCTTCGCCGATGGGGCGGGCGATCACGTAGTCGTAATCGACGTAATTCTTGATGGCCCAGTTAGGCAGCGCCGCGATGCCGCGCCGGCTGGCCACCAGCTGCAGCACGGCCACCGTCAGTTCGGCCGTGCGGCGTTCCACCTGTATGCCGGCCGGTTTCAGCACTTCGCGGATCAGGTCTATGCGCTGTTCGGGCACGGGATAGGTGATCAGGGTTTCGCCTTTGAAATCAGCCGCCTGCAGGCGGCGCTGGGCAGCCAGCCGGTGCTTCTGCGCCATCACCACCAGAATTTCGAAGCGGAACAGGGGGAAGGTGGCAAATTCGGCGCCGTAGTTGGAGCCTATCACCAGATCGGCCGCGCCCGTGCGCAGCAGGTCGGCCGGTTCGCTGTGGAAGCCCGACACCAGATCGATTTCCACATCGGGCCAGCGGCGGCGGAATTCATCCATCACCGGCATCAGCCAGTCGAAACAGGTATGGCATTCCAGTACCACGCGCAGCTGGCCCGTATCGCCCTGGGTCAGGCGGGCCACATCGCGCTCGGCCAGTTCGATTTCCGGCAGCAGCAGATCGGCCAGCTGTAACAGCCGGGCGCCCGTGGCCGTGAAGCTGATCGGTACCGATTTGCGCTCAAACAACGGTCCCTCGTAGCGATCTTCCAGCAACTTGATCTGATGTGACAAAGCAGACTGGGTCAGGTTGAGCAGCTGTGCTGCACGGACCAGGCTGCCAGCCGAACGCAGGGCACTCAGGGTGCGTAAGTGTCGAAGTTCTAGCATGGTCTATTAGAAATATTCATGTTAAGCCGCAAAATCTTTCGTTTTTATTATAGACCGGAATGCCGCACACTTTAGCGCACCAATATGAAATGCTTATGACAACATTATGCAAACTACTTTCAATCCTACTGCCACCACTACCATCCTCAGCCACGTACCCGGCTATCCGCGCATGGGCGCCGCACGCGAACTCAAATTTGCCCTCGAGCGCCACTGGCGCGGCGAGATCGACGAAGCGGCCCTGCAGGCCGTGGGCCGCCAGCTGCGCGCGCGCCACTGGGAAGAACAGCGTCTGGCCGGGCTCGATTTCGTCAGCGTGGGCGATTTCGCCTACTACGATCAGGTGGCCAACCACATCCAGCTGCTCGGCTGCGAACCGGCGCGCTACGGCTTCAGCCCCCAGCAGTCCGAACTGAGCCGCTATTTCCGCATGGCGCGCGGCGCCGCCACGGCTCCGGCGCCAGGCCACAGCAGCGGCTGTGGCCACAGCCAGTGCCAGCATGAAGCGCAGGACGGTGCCCCCGCTGCCGATGCGGCACTGGAAATGAGCAAATGGTTCGACACCAACTACCACTATCTGCTGCCCGAATTCAGCGCCGAGACCAGCTTTGCGCTGGCCAGCCGGCGCCTGTTCGAGGAAGTGGAAGAAGCGCAGGCACTGGGCCATCCCGTCAAGGCTGTGCTGCTGGGGCCGCTCAGCTTCCTGTGGCTGGGCAAAGTCCGTGGCACCCAGCCATTCGAGCGGCTGGAACTGCTGGAGCGCCTGCTGCCCGTGTACGGCGCCCTGCTCAGCCGCCTCAAGCAGCAGGGCGTGAGCTGGGTGCAGATCGACGAACCCATCCTCGGTCTGGACCTGCCGCCGGCCTGGCGCAGCGCCTTCGAAACAGCCTACTGGCAGCTCAATCAGGCTGGCGCCCAGCTGCTGCTGGCCACCTATTTCTCGCCGCTGGAAGAAAACCTCAGTCTGGCCTGCCGCCTGCCCGTGGCCGGCCTGCATGTGGACGGCGTGCGCGCGGCCCACGAACTGACCAGCATAGCCGACTGGCTGCCCGTGCATAAAGTGCTGTCGGTCGGCATTGTCGATGGCCGCAACATCTGGCGCTGCGACCTCGATGCAGCGCTGGCCATGCTGCAGCCGCTGCTGGCCAAACGCCAGGGCAAGCTGTGGCTGTCGACCTCCTGCTCGCTGCTGCACGTGCCCTACACGCTGGCCGCCGAACCGCAACTGGACCCGGAAGTACGGCCATGGCTGGCCTTTGCGCATGAAAAACTGGCGGAACTGGCCGTGCTCAAGCAAGCTCTGCAAGGCGCGGCCGATCCGGCCGCGCTGGCAGCATCGCGCACTGCACTGGCCAGCCGCGCCCACAGCCTGCGCCTGCAGCAGCCTGCCTTGCGCGCCCGTCTGGCCGCCCTGCCGGCCGACGCCGACCAGCGTCCGTCGCCGTTTGCCCTGCGCCAGCCGCAGCAGCAGGCCAGACTGCAGCTGCCCGCCTTCCCCACCACCACCATAGGCTCCTTCCCGCAAACGCCGGCCATCCGCGCCGCCCGCGCTGCCTACAAGCGCGGCGAACTCGACAGCGCAACCTATGCGCAACGCATGCGCGCCGAAATCGCCGACGCCGTGCAGCGGCAGGAAGCGCTGGGGCTGGACGTGCTGGTGCACGGCGAAGCGGAACGCAACGATATGGTGGAATATTTCGGCGAACAGCTGGAAGGCTTCCTGTTCAGCAGCCATGGCTGGGTGCAATCCTACGGTTCGCGCTGCGTCAAACCGCCCATTCTGTTCGGCGATGTGCGCCGCCCGCAAGCCATGACGGTGGACTGGACGGTGTACACCCAGAGCCTCACCGACAAGCCCGTGAAAGGCATGCTGACGGGCCCCGTCACCATCCTGCAATGGTCGTTCGTGCGCGAGGACCAGCCGCGCCGCGATACCGCGCTGCAGCTGGCACTGGCCATCCGCGACGAAGTGGCCGACCTGCAGCAGGCCGGCATCGCCATCATCCAGATCGACGAGCCGGCCGTGCGCGAAGGCTTGCCGCTGCGGCGCAGCCGCTGGGACGCCTATCTGGACTGGGCCACCCGCGCCTTCCGCATTGCCGCCAGCGCCGCGGCCGATGCGACCCAGATCCACACCCATATCTGCTATGCGGAGTTCAATGAAATCCTGCCCCAGATCGCTGCCATGGATGCCGATGTGATCACCATCGAAACCAGCCGTTCCGATGCAGAATTGCTACAGGCGCTGCGCCGCTTCCCCTACCCTAACCAGATCGGCCCCGGGGTGTACGACATTCACAGCCCGCGCGTGCCGGCGCAGGCGGAAATGGTGAGCCTGCTGCAGCGGGCGGCCAGCGTGGTGCCACCGGCCAACCTATGGGTGAATCCCGATTGCGGCCTGAAAACCCGCGGCTGGACCGAGACGGAAAGCGCACTGCGCAATATGGTGGCGGCGGCACGCCAGCTGCGCGCCGAGCTGGCGCCGGCCTGATCCGGCCAAATCCGGCCTGTTCAGGCGGCGGCCGCACGGCACGGCCGCGCAACGCGGCCGTCATTACGCGGCTAGCGCCCCAGCCCGCCCGGATCGCCACGATCCGGGCGGATCGCGCTGAAAGCCGCGCATTTGCTGGCCTTGCCCTCCCCAGCGGCCGTTTTCCACAGTAGAATGCTGGAGCCCACGCGGGCTTAACCTCATCACTGTGTCGCCCATGTCCAAGAGCCAGTTTCAAAAGCCCATAGAAATCAAGATTTCCACTGTCGTCGCCGTGTCCGCCATCCTGGCCACCTCCGACCGTCTGGCGCTCGACGCCGCCATGGCCGAAATGACCGGCGGTAGCACCGACTTTTTCGAAGATGATCTGGCCGTGATCGACGTCGGCGCGCTGCCGGCCGGCGGCGCAGACATCGACTGGGGCGGCCTGATCGCCCTGCTGAAGAAATACCGCCTCAACCCCGTCGCCGTGCGCAATGCTGCGCCGGAAATGGGCGGCGCGATTGCCGCCCACGGCCTCAGCCTGGAAACCGCCGCACCCCAGCGCAGCGAAGCGGAAGCGCCTAAAAAAGCGGCAGCTGCACCGGCGCCAGCGCCAGCACCTGCGCCCGCGCCGGCCGCGAGCGAAGCCATCCCCGGCGGCGCCCGCGTGATGATCATCGACACCCCGGTACGGGCTGGCCAGCGCATCTATGCGCGCGGCTGCGATCTGGTGATTACGGCGGTGGTCAACAATGGCGCGGAAATCATTGCCGACGGCAGTATCCACGTCTACAACACTTTGAACGGTCGCGCGCTGGCCGGCGCTTCGGGCAACCCCGACGCACGTATCTTTGCTATGGGCATGGCGCCGGAGTTAGTCTCCATTGCCGGCGTTTACCGCACATTTGAAGACGGTTTCCCCGCTGAATATGCACGCACCCCTGCGCAAATTCGCCTCAACGGCGACCGAATCGATATACTATCTGTCAATTCAGCAACCCGCGCCTAAGCACGCGCTGGCGTATCCACTCTCTGAAAAGGAATTTTTGTGGCGAGAATTATTGTTGTAACGTCCGGCAAGGGCGGTGTCGGTAAAACGACTTCCAGCGCCAGCTTCTCCACCGGTCTGGCCATGCGCGGCCACAAGACTGCCGTGATCGACTTCGACGTCGGTCTGCGTAACCTCGACCTGATCATGGGCTGCGAGCGCCGTGTGGTGTACGACCTGATCAATGTGATCAATAAAGAGGCAACCCTGACCCAGGCCCTGATCAAGGACAAGCATTGCGACAACCTGTTCATCCTGCCGGCGTCGCAAACGCGCGACAAGGATGCACTGTCGGAAGACGGCGTGGAAGCCGTACTGGCCGAACTGATCACCATGGGCTTCGAGTTCATCATCTGCGATTCGCCGGCCGGTATCGAGCACGGCGCGCTGATGGCGCTGACCTTCGCCGACGAAGCCATCATCGTCACCAATCCGGAAGTATCGTCGGTACGCGATTCGGACCGTATTCTGGGCATCATCCAGGCCAAATCGCGCCGCGCCCAGACTGGCGGCGAACCGGTCAAGGAACACCTGCTGATTACCCGCTACTCGCCGAAACGCGTAGAAGCGGACGAAATGCTGTCCTACGAAGATGTGCAGGAAATACTGCGCATACCGTTGATCGGCATCATTCCTGAATCGGAATCGGTCCTGCACGCTTCGAATCAGGGTAATCCGGCCATCCATTTCAAAGGCACTGATGTAGCGGAAGCTTATGAAGACGTGGTGTCGCGCTTCCTCGGCCAGGAATTGCCGTTGCGCTTCACCACCTATGAAAAGCCCGGCCTGCTTCAGCGTATTTTCGGGAGCAAGTAATCATGGCACTGCTTTCCTTCCTGTTCCCGCAAAAACCGAAAACCGCCACGGCGGCCAAGGAGCGGTTGCAGATCATCATCGCCCGCGAGCGCAATGGCCGCGCCGGTCCGGACTTCCTGCCGGCCCTGCATAAAGAGCTGATCGACGTGATTTCCAAGTACACCAAGGTGAACGCGGACGACATCAAGATTTCGCTCGACCGCCAGGGCAATCTGGAAGTTCTGGACGTCAACGTGGTGCTGCCGGACGCTTAAGTCCGCGTTACGCCCGCTAGGGACGGCCGGCACCGGCCGTCACCAGTTGCTGCGCCACCGCCGCACAGGCTTCCACATGCTGGTTGCCGATGTGGCGGAATACGGCAAAGCCTATCCCCGCCGACGCCAGTTGCCCCGCCAGCGGCACCAGTTTGCCGGCCTGTCGCGCCACCAGTTTCACTCCGCTACGCTGCAGCAGCGGCACCAGCAGTTCCCGCGTAATCAGTTTTCCCACCAGCATGCCGCCCACCCCCACCGCCGCTTCATAGGCCAGCATGCGGTATTCCGGCTGCAAGCCTTCGATCTGGGCCGGGGTCAGGCCGAACGCCTGATTGATATCGTCGATCAGGCGGGTGAACAGGTGCAGGTCCGAAACCACGTCCAGTCCCGGCACGGGGATGGCGGCCACGCCGGCCGATAGCAGGGCACGCCGTTTCACCAGCTGGCGGCATTGCTGGCGCAGCTGCGCCACCTTATCCGGCGTGGCACGCGCGAGCGGCCAGGTTTGCTGTTGCTGTGTTGTCATGCTGACTCCAGAGCGCTCGTTGCAGCATCATTCTGTTTCTGATCTACAACTTTCTCATTGAAAACCATCTTTTTCCAGTGTACCTTGTATTCATCGTGGCCGCGCACGCGCTACGGCGATCACTTTCTATCAAGAAAATAGTAATTCCCTGACGAAAAAAATTCACCCAGTTTGACCAGCTTTTTTGCGTATCCCTGTTATATTCCGAGTGACTTACACTTAATTCATTGCAACAGGCAGCCGGATGAGAATCGCCGTACTCGACAATGACCGCAGCCAGTCCGACCTGATCTGTCAGGTGCTGGGCTCGGTCGGCCACACCTGCCACGGCTACCAGAATGCCAAAGACACCCTGCAGCATCTGCGCAAGGATAGTTACGACATGCTGATACTCGACTGGCAGGTGGTGGATCTGGGCGCGGCCGAAGTGCTGCGCCGGGCGCGCGAAAAACTGCCCGATGCCGCCCCCGTGATGTTCCTCACCACCAGCTCGGGCGAAGACGATATCGTGGCCGGCCTCGATGCCGGCGCCGACGATTACATGATCAAACCGCTGCGCCGTGGCGAACTGGTGGCGCGCGTGCAAGCTTTGCTCAGGCGCGCCTATCCGGCCCAGAACGGCGCCGAACAGCTGCAATTCGGCCAGTATCTGTTCGAAACTCGGCCTGGCCGCCTGCTCATGGAAGGCACCGTGCTGGACGTGACGCAAAAGGAATTCGCGCTCGCGCTGTTATTTTTCCGCAACATCGGCCGGCCCCTGTCGCGCGCGTACATCCATGAAGCCGTGTGGGTCAAGGAAAGCGCCGTGCCTTCGCGCACCATGGACACCCACGTTTCCCGCGTGCGCAATAAACTGGCCCTGAAACCGGAAAATGGCTACCGTCTCGTGCCCGTCTACAGCTATGGCTACCGGCTGGAGAAACTGGGCGGCTAGTGCCGCCGGGGGCGCTATGATCAGCTCCTAGCCACTACACGGTATAATGTCCGGTAAATCAACATTCGGATCTGCAATGCAGCTGCTTGCCGTCGGCCTCAACCACCATACCGCCCCTGTCGCCCTGCGCGAACGGCTGGCGTTCGCACCAGACCAGCTTGGTCCTGCCGTGCGTTCGGCCCGTGCGTGGTTCGAGCGGCTGGACCAGCGCGGCAGCGATGAAGCGGCGATTTTGTCCACCTGCAACCGCACCGAACTGTATGCGGCCAGCCATGCGCCCGATCCGCTCGACGCCGGTGCCCAGTTCCTGGCCGACTTCCACAAAGTTAATTACGGCGAACTGCGCCCCCACCTGTACATGCTGCCCCAGCACGATGCCGTGCGCCACACCTTCCGCGTGGCCTCGGGGCTGGACTCCATGGTGCTGGGCGAAACCCAGATTCTGGGCCAAATCAAGGATGCCATCCGCACGGCCGACGAAGCCGGTGGTCTGGGCACCTATCTGCACCAGCTATTCCAGCGCAGCTTCTCGGTCGCCAAGGAAGTGCGCAGCACCACGGAAATCGGCGCCCACAGCGTGTCCATGGCGGCTGCCGCCGTACGCCTGTCGCAGCGCATCTTCGACAAGATTTCGGAACAGAATGTGCTGTTCATCGGCGCCGGCGAAATGATAGAACTGTGCGCCACCCACTTTGCCGCGCAAAATCCGCGCAGCATCACGGTGGCCAACCGTACGCTGGAACGCGGTGAACAGCTGGCCCACCGCTACGGCGGGCAGGCCATCCGTCTGGCCGAGCTGCAGGACAAGCTGCACCTGTACGACATCGTGATTTCCTGCACGGCTTCCTCGCTGCCCCTGATCGGTCTGGGCATGGTGGAACGTGCCATCAAGGCGCGTCGCCACAAGCCCATCTTCATGGTCGATCTGGCCGTGCCGCGCGATATCGAACCGGAAGTGGGCCGTCTCAACGACGCCTTCCTCTACACGGTGGACGATCTGGGCAAGGTGGTGCAGACGGGGCTGGAAAACCGTCAGGCCGCCGTGGCACAGGCCGAAGCCATCATCGAAACCCGCGTGCAATCGTTCATGCACTGGATTGATGACCGTGCGGTCGTGCCAGTGATCCAGAGCCTGCACGAAAACGGCGAAGCCCTGCGCCAGCTGGAACTCGAGCGCGCCCGTCGCATGCTGGCCAAAGGCGAGGATATCGACGCCGTGCTGGAAGCCCTGTCCAAAGGACTCACGGCCAAGTTCATGCACGGCCCGCAGCAGGCGCTGCACCGCGCGCAAGGCGAAGAGCGCGCCCATCTGGCTGCCCTGCTGCCCCAGCTGTTCCGCGGCCGCCGTTAGCGCACCTGCGCGATCGCTGTATTGCACGGCTGCCCGCTGCGGCGGCGCCGCTACTTCACACTGCTACCCCAACTTACGAATTCGCTATGAAACCCTCCATGCTGGCCAAGCTCGATCAACTGGCAAACCGCCTGACCGAGCTCGATGAATTGCTGATGTCCGAAGGCGCCACCAACAATATGGACGCCTATCGCAAGATGACGCGCGAACACGCGGAACTGGGCCCGCTGGTGGCGCTCTACCACGACTACCAGCAGGCACTGGGCGATATCGCCACGGCGCAGGAGATGCTGTCCGATCCCGACATGAAGGAATTCGCCCAGGACGAGATCGATGCGGCCAAAGCCCGTCTGGCCGAGCTGGAACTGGCGCTGCAGAAAATGCTGCTGCCCAAAGATGCGAATGACGAGCGCAACATCTTCCTCGAAATCCGCGCCGGCACGGGCGGCGACGAATCGGCCCTGTTCGCCGGCGACCTGCTGCGCATGTACACCCGCTTTGCCGAACGCAACCGCTGGCAGGTGGAGGTGGTGTCCGAGTCGCCGTCCGATCTGGGCGGCTACCGCGAAGTCATCGTGCGGCTGGTGGGCAACAGCGTATATTCCAAGCTCAAGTTCGAATCGGGCGGCCACCGCGTGCAGCGCGTGCCGGCCACCGAGACCCAGGGCCGCATCCACACTTCAGCCTGCACGGTGGCGGTGATGCCGGAAGCGGACGAAGTGGAAGACGTCAACATCAATCCGGCCGACCTGCGCATCGATACCTTCCGCGCTTCCGGCGCCGGCGGCCAGCACATCAACAAAACCGATTCGGCCGTACGGATTACCCACCTGCCGACCGGCATCGTGGTGGAGTGCCAGGATGACCGTTCGCAGCACAAGAACAAGGCGCAAGCGCTGAAAGTGTTGGCTGCACGCATCAAAGACGTGCAGCTGCGCGAACAGCAATCGAAGGAAGCGGCCACCCGCAAGAGCCTGATCGGTTCGGGCGACCGCAGCGAACGTATCCGCACCTACAACTACCCGCAAGGCCGCATGACGGACCACCGCATCAATCTGACGCTGTACAAGCTTGATTTCATCATGGATGGCGACCTGACCGAACTGACCAATGCACTGGCCGCCGAACATCAGGCCGAACAGCTGGCCGCCCTGGGCGACTGATCACCCAGCCTGCCTGCCGTCTACCTTCATAAGCAAGAAATAAGGCGGAATTGGCAACTCTGTGCGAGAATCATTCATACTATATTTGAACCCTCAACCGGATTTATTTATGAACCCATCGCGTACACCGTTGCTGCTTATTTCCGCCTTCAGTTTCGCCATGCTGGCCGTCGCGCTGATCCTGCAGCACGTACTGGATATGCTGCCCTGCCCGCTGTGCGTGATCCAGCGCTATCTGTTCCTTGCCATCGGCATCGTCACGCTGGTGGGCGCCTACCGCAAGCCGGTGTTCTACACGGGCCTGGGCCTGCTGGGCGCGCTCGGCGGTCTGGGCACGGCTGGCAAGCATCTGTACGTGCTGGCCCATCCGGGCCTGTCCTGTGGCATCGATCCGATGGAAACCGTGCTGAATAAACTGCCGGCTGCCACCTATCTGCCTTTCCTGTTCCGTGCCGACGGCCTGTGCGAAGACGCCACCGCGCCTTTCCTCGGCCTGTCCATCCCGCAGTGGTCCTTCCTCGGCTTTGCCGCCGTCACGCTGGCACTGGGCTGGGTCTTGCTGCGCCGCCGTCACGCATGATACGCAGTACGGACGAGATACGCGCCGGCCTCAGCCTGGCCGCTGCACAGGTTCAGGCGCTGCTCGATCCGCTCGACAACCGCATACTGCTGTGCCACGCGCTGGATGTCAGCCGGGTCAGCCTGATTACCCAGTCCGAGCGCACGCTGAGCGCCGAGGAAGCGGCGCGCTATGGTGCGCTGGTGCAGCGCCGCCTGCGCGGCGAGCCGGTGGCCTACATCGTCGGCCAGCGCGAATTCTTCGGCCTGCCGTTCGAAGTCAGCAGCGCCGTCCTGATCCCCCGTCCCGATACCGAACTGCTGGTAGAACTGGCGCTGGAACGCCTGCCGCCGCAAGGCCGCGTGCTGGACATGGGCACGGGCAGCGGCGCCATTGCCGTGGCCATCGCCCATAGCCGCAAGGATGCGGCCGTGACAGCGCTGGACGTCAGCGCCGAGGCGCTGGAAGTGGCTGGCCGCAATGCAGCGCACAACCATTGCCACATCAATTTTCTGCGCAGCGACTGGTTTGCCGCCCTGGCGCACCAGCCGCGCTACGATCTGATCGTCTCCAACCCGCCGTATATCGCCAGTGGCGACCGCCATCTGGGCGAGGGCGACCTGCGTTTCGAACCGAGCGGCGCCCTGACCGATTTTGCCGATGGTCTGACGGCACTGCGCACCATCATCGCCGGTGCCGCCCAGCACCTGCATGACGGTTGCTGGCTGCTGCTCGAACACGGCTACGACCAGGCCGAGGCCGTACGCGCCTGCCTGACCCAGCACGGCTATCTCGAGGTGCAGAGCTGGCAGGATCTGGCCGGCATAGCCCGCGTCAGCGGCGGCCGGCTGGCCATGCCCGCCCTTTCTGCCTGAGCCGCGCGCATTTGATACACTAGCCAGCGGATTGCGCACGACCCGCGCACTGCCCTGAAATGGGGCGCTTGCCAACACGATTTCGCGTTTTCGGTTAATCTCGCTGCGCATCGCTGATTTGCGATGCAGCCGTCACCCTGCTGCACAAACGAAAGGAAAACCGAGTGTCTCCAACCTTGACTCGCCGTCTGGCCCTGCTGGCCCAGCCTGAGCACCACGCGCTGCTGGGTGGCCTGCGCGGCATCGAACGCGAAACCCTGCGCGTGGACGACCACGGCCATCTGGCCAGCACGCCCCATCCGCTGGCACTGGGCTCGGCCCTGACGCATCCGCAGATCACCACCGATTACGCCGAGACCCTGCTGGAATTCATCACGCCGGCCGAAGCCGACATCGCTAGCACGCTCGCCAAGCTCGATGGCATACACCGCTATGCCTACAGCAAGCTGGGCCAGGAACTGCTGTGGAGCCAGTCCATGCCGGCCACGCTGCCGGCCGAGCAGGACATCGCCATCGCCTGGTATGGCACTTCGAATATGGGCATGCTCAAGCATGTGTACCGGCGCGGCCTGGCGCTGCGCTACGGCAAAGCCATGCAGTGCATCGCCGGCATCCATTACAACTACTCCCTGGACGAAGGCCTGTGGCGTCTGCTGGCCGCCAGCGAACCGGCGGCCCGTCCGCTCACCACCAAGGCTTACCAGTCGGACGCCTATCTGGCCACCATCCGCAATTTCCGCCGCTATAGCTGGCTGCTGATGTATCTGTTCGGTGCTTCGCCGGCACTGCAGACGGGCTTCCTGCGCGGCCGCCCGCACCAGCTGGAAACCCTGTCGGACGACACGCTCTACCTGCCCTATGCCACCAGTTTGCGCATGAGCGATCTCGGTTATCAGAACGATGCCCAGTCCGGCCTCAGCCCGCACGAAAACTGTCTGGACAGCTATGTGGCAGCCCTGACCAAGGCCGTCAACCAGCCCTATGCACCGTATGCAGCGCTGGGCACCAAACGCGATGGCGAGTGGATACAGCTGAGCACCAATGTGCTACAGATCGAAAACGAGTACTACGCCACCATCCGGCCGAAACGCGTGATCCAGACGGGCGAGCGGCCCATCCAGGCACTGTGCTCGCGCGGCGTGCAGTACATCGAAGTGCGCTGCATGGATGTCGATCCTTTTGAACCGATAGGCATCAGCCTGACGGCGGGCCGCTTCCTCGATACCTTCCTGCTGTTCTGCGCGCTCGAGCACAGCGCCGCCATCACGCCGGAAGAAGGCCTGCGCCACACGGCCAACTTTGCCCGCACCGTCAAGGAAGGCCGCCGTCCCGGCCTGCTGCTGGACCGCGGCGATGCCGAAGTCACGCTGCAGGAATGGGGCCAGCAATTGCTGGCGCAGATGGCGCCCGTAGCGGCCCTGCTCGACGCCCGCCATGGCGACAGCGTGCACAGCGCAGCGCTGGCCGAGCAGGCTGCCAAGCTGGCCGATCCTGCCCTCACGCCTTCGGCCAAAGTACTGGCCGCGCTGCGCGAGCATGGCAATTCGTTTGCCGCTTTCGGGCTGGCGCAGAGCCAGCGCCATGCCGAGTATTTCCGCAGCCATGCACCGAACGCAGACGAGTACGCTTACTTCGACCAGCTGGCCACGGCCTCGCTGGACGAACAGGCCGCCATGGAAGCAGCGCCGCGCATCGCCTTCGACGACTATGTGGCGGCCTACCGTGCCAGCAATCTCTGCCACTCCAGCGGCGAATGCGACTAAACTAGGGGCTTGATCACCGCATCGACTGCGCGAGGCCTCTTTGCTCACCTTCTACAACGAACTGCACGCCCAGCACCGCGGCCGCCACGAATTCTTCCGTGGCGAGCTGAAACCCTGCTTCGAGAAACCGGAGCGGGTCGACAGCGTGCTGGCCGAGCTGGGGCGGCGCGGGCTGGGGCGCATCGTCACACCACAGGGGGTGCCGCTGATGTCGCTCGAGCGCGTCCACACGCCGCGCTATCTGCACTTCCTGCGCCACGCCTGGGCCGACTGGCTGGCGCTCGATCCGGCCAATGCCGACAAGGATGCCTTCCCGGCCGTGTGGCCCGTACGCTCGCTGCGCAGCGATATCGAACCCGATAATTTCTGCGCCAAGCTGGGCCTGTATTCCATGGATAGCGGCACGCCGCTGACGGCCGGCACCTGGACGGCGGCCAAGACAGGCGCCGATTGCGCCGTCAATGCGGCCCATGCGCTGCGCCTGGGCGAACGCAGTGCCTTCGTACTGAGCCGCCCGCCCGGCCACCACGCCGGTGCCGATTTCTACGGCGGCTACTGCTTCCTCAACAATGCCGCGCTGGCAGCCCAGCACATGCTCGACGATGGCGCGCGCCGCGTCGCCATCCTCGATCTGGACTACCATCACGGCAATGGCACTCAGAGCATCTTCTACCACCGCAACGATGTGCTGTTCATCTCCATCCACGCTGATCCGCGCTACGAATACCCCTTCTATCTGGGCCATGCCGATGAAAAAGGTGTAGGGGCGGGCCAGGGATGCAATCTGAATCTGCCGCTGCCGGCCGGCAGCAGCGCAGCCAGCTGGTTCAGCGCGCTGGAAACCGCCTGCATCCGTCTGGGTAGCTTCGCGCCCGATGCGCTGGTGGTGTCGCTGGGTGTCGATACTTTTGCCGGCGATCCGCTGTCGCGCTTCGCGTTGCAGAGTGCCGATTACCTGCGCATAGGCGAGCGCCTGGCCTATCTGAACCTGCCCACTGCCTTCATTTTCGAAGGCGGCTACGCCGTCAAGGAACTGGGCACCAATGTGGTCAATGTGCTGGAAGGCTACGAGACGGCGCTATAGCTTGCCTTATTTGCGCTCCATCAATCAACTAGATGGCAGGCGCGGACTGGCCCCGGCAATCTGGGGCTAAACTGCTAGACTGAATTGATCGCGACGAACGGGGAATGTCCATGCTCACCGTCGAACTTCATGACGCAGAAGTCCATCTCACAGAGCTGGTTGAACTGGCTGTCCAAGGCGAGTCCGTCATCATTACCAAAGCGGGCAGACCGCTGGCCAAGATCATCAATCTGATAGAACCTGCCTACACAGGGAAGCGCCGGCTGGGATTTCTTCAAGGCCAGATCGCAGTCCCCGATGACTTTGATGACATGGGTGGCACCCTCATCTCTACCCTATTCGGTCTGCAAAAATGAGGTTGCTGCTGGATACGCACCTATTGTTATGGATAGCCGGCAATCCCGACCGGCTCAGCAAATCCAGCCGCAGACTCATCACTAATCAGGCCAATCGCCTGTTTTACAGCGCTGCCAGCCTATGGGAAATTGCCATCAAACGCAGTCTGGAACGCCCCGACTTTCAGCTTGAACCAGAGCGGCTAAGACAGGGACTACTGGATCATGATTATCAGGAACTTGCGATTACGGGAGCACACGCTATCGCAGTAGAGCACCTGCCTCCGATACACAAAGATCCTTTTGATCGTATCCTGATCGCACAGGCGACTGTCGAACAGCTCACTCTGATCACTTCGGACGCTACGCTGGCCCGCTACCCCGGCCCGATACAAAAAATCTGATCTGCAAAAAAGTTAATTAAATCGCTTGCTATTTAGTTTTGCGCGATGTATATTGTGTCCATGGACGCGAGAAAACGTCCGGAACTGAAAATCAAGTAGCGCACTATACAATCGCAAGCAATTTACTTTCATCTGAAAAGGAAGCCATCATGTCGATCAAACAAGTTCTGTACCGCGCCAATGCCAAATCCACCGGTGGCCGCGAAGGCCGCGCTATCTCCTCGGACGGCGTACTGGATGTGAAACTGACCACCCCGAAAGAACTGGGCGGTGCCGGTGCCGTGGGCACCAACCCGGAACAGCTGTTCGCAGCCGGCTACTCGGCCTGCTTCATCGGCGCACTGAAATTCGTCGGCGGCCGCGACAAGATCGCCGTACCGGCTGATGTGGCTATCGACGCCACCGTCGGCATCGGCGCCATCGAAACGGGCTTCGGCATCGAAGTGGAACTGAAGATCTCGCTGCCGGGTGTAGAACGCGACGTGGCCGAGAAACTGGTAGCCGCTGCCCACATCGTCTGCCCTTACTCGAACGCGACCCGCGGCAACATCGACGTGACCCTGACCATCGTTTAAGCAGGATGGTGACAGCGCAGCAGCGCCCTGCTGCTGCCGCTTCAATCACGCCAGCCTTTGCCCTACAATCAGGCTTTCCCCTCTACAGGAAGCTGCGATGATTGAATGGCAATGGCTGGCGTTTGACGATATTCCCCGCCTCGACTGGTATCAGGTGCTGCTGCAGCGCCAGCAGGTGTTCATCCTCGAACAGACCTGCCTCTATCCCGACATCGATGGCTGCGATCCGCTCTGCCACCATTTGATGGCCTGGCGCGAGATCGCCGGCGTACGTACGCTGGTAGCCTATCTGCGCTGCGTTCCGCCCGGCGTGAAATACGCAGAAATGTCGCTGGGTCGCGTGCTGACTACCCAGGCCGGCCGTGGCAGCGGCATAGGCCACACCTTGCTGGCCAAAGCGATTCCGCTGGCCGAAGCACTGCACCCCGGCCATGGCTTCCGCATCGGTGCCCAGGCCCATCTGGAAAAATTCTATGGCGGCTACGGCTTCCGCAAAGTCACCGAGCCGTATGACGAAGACGGCATCCTGCACATCGACATGGTGCGCTAAAAAAAAGGCAGCCTAGGCTGCCTTTTTTATCGTCCGCGCGACGGCTTACTTCACCGACACCAGCTGGATATCGAAGATCAGCGTGGAGTTAGGCGGAATATTGCCCTGCTGGGTGGAACCATAAGCGAGGCTAGGCGGAATCGTCAGGGTACGGCTACCACCTGCCAGCATGCCGACCAGACCCTGCTCCCAGCCCTGGATCACTTTACCGTTGCCCAGCACGAAGTCGAAGGTGGCACCGCCCACATTCGATTCAATCTTGTTGCCACGCAGATTAGGCTTGGTGCCGTCATACAGGTACAGGGTGTAGTAGACGCTCAGGGTTTTGCCTGAAGCGGCGGCCGTGCCAGTGCCTGTCACCACATCCACGCTGGTGAGCGTGGTTGGGGGCGGCACGACGACCGGGATAATGCCCTTGGTCACATCCACCAGTTCAAAGTCATACACCAGCGGGCTGTTGGCCGGAATGGCCGGATAGGTGATGCCATTGGCTTTCACTTCCGTGCGCGAGTTGACGCCATAAGCCATATTGGCTGGCAGGATGGCCGTGCGCTTGCCGCCTATCTTCATGCCGATGATGGTCTGGTCCCAGCCCGTCACCACAGTGCCCACGCCCAGCGTGAACGGTGCGGCCGGCTTGCCCGTATCAACCGAACTTTCCACTTTGGCGCCTTTGAAATCGGCTTTGGTGGCGTCATACAGATAGCCCACCAGATTGATGGTGACCAGATCGCCAGCGGCTGCCACGGTACCCGTGCCTACCAGCGTTTCCGTTACTTTGTAGGCAGGCTGCACAATAACTGCTGCCACCGGAGTCTTGTCCGTACCGGCACCGCCACACGCGGTCAGGGCTGCTGCGCATACCGCTGCCGCCACAATTTGAAACGTCGATTTCATGATCACCTTCGAGGAGTATTCGTTATTAGCCGTGCGCCGCTGACGGCGCAGCGGCATTACGGAGCAGAAGTGTAGCAGACGGCGCGGCTTGCGCCCCGGCCACTACATTCAGTTACATCTTTTTAACACGCCAGCGGGCTTAAATTTCCACCTGCGTGCCCAGTTCGATCACCCGGTTGGTCGGAATCTGGTAGTAGTCGGCCGCGCCACGGGCATTGCGCGACATCGCCACGAACAGGTGTTCGCGCCACGTGGCCATGCCCGAACCCGGAGTGGAAATCACCGTCTGGCGGGCGATGAAGAAGGAGGTCTCCATCATGTCGAAGGTCATGCCCAGACGTTCGCACTGGGCCAGCGCCTTCGGAATATCAGGTTCGTCCTTGAAGCCGTAGTGCACATTCAGCTGGTAGCACTGGTGGCCCAGTTCCGTGATCTTCACCTGATCATCGGCCGGCACCCAGGGTTCTTCCACCACGTGTACGGTGAAGAACACCACGCGTTCGTGCAGTACCTTGTTGTGCGACAGATTATGCAGCAGCGCATGCGGTACACCATCGCTCTCGCCGCGCAGGAAGATGGCGGTGCCGTACACGCGGGTAGGCGGTGCCACGAACAGCGAGGACAGGAAATCTTCCAGCGGAATCGCGTGTTTCTGCAGATTCTGGAACACCAGCGCGCGACCCCGTTTCCACGTCAGCATGGTGGTGAACAGCACGGCGCCCAGCAGCAGCGGGAACCAGCCACCGTGGAACAGCTTCAGGGTACTGGCCGAGAACAGCAGCACGTCCATGGTCAGGAAGAAGCCGGTGGCAGCCAGACACAGGGTCAGCGGCAGATTCCAGCGATAACGAGTGACGAAGAAAGTCAGCACAGTGGTGGCCAGCATGGTGGCCGTCACGGCAATACCATAGGCTCCGGCCAGCTTGTCGGACGAACCGAAGCCCACCACGGCCAGCAGCACCACGCTCAGCTGCAGCCAGTTCACGGCTGGGATATAGATCTGGCCGATTTCACTAGCCGAAGTGTGCATGATGCGCATGCGCGGCAGCAGACCCAGCGCAATGGCCTGCTTGGTCATGGAGAAGGTGCCGGAAATCGTCGCCTGCGAAGCGATCACGGTAGCCGCAGTGGACAGTATCACCAGCGGATACACGCTCCATGCGCCCAGCTGCTGGAAGAAGGGATTATCCACCGCAGCCGGATTCAGGATCAGCAAAGCGCCCTGCCCCAGATAATTGAGTGCCAGCGCCGGGAACACGATCAGAAACCATGCCGCGCGGATCGGCGACTTGCCGAAGTGGCCCATGTCGGCATATAGCGCTTCCGCCCCCGTAAACGCCAGTACTACGGCGCCCAGCGCCACGAAGGCGATCATGCGGTTTTCAAACATGAAGCGCAGTGCATGGAAGGGATTCAGCGCAGCCAGAATCTGCGGGGCCGCAATGATATTCACCACGCCCATCACCGCCAGCGCGGCAAACCAGACCACCATGATGGGGCCGAACCAGCGGCCGATACCGGCCGTACCCTGATGCTGCAGCGCGTACAGCGATACCAGCACCACGATGGTCAGCGGCACAATGTACTGCTCCAGCCCCGGCGCGGCCACTTCCAGACCTTCGATCGCACTGAGCACGGAAATCGCGGGAGTAATCACGCTATCGCCATAGAACATGGTGGCGCCGAATACGCCCAGCAGCATCAGCGGGTAATTCCAGCGCGGCGCCGCCTTGCTGACGGAGTTGAGCACCAGCGCCATCAGCGCCATGATCCCGCCTTCGCCGCGGTTATCAGCGCGCAGCACCAGCGTGACATATTTGAGGGAAACGATGAAAGTCAGACCCCAGAAAATCAGGGAGATGATGCCCAGCAGATTGGCTTCGTTAAGCGCCAGTCCATGTTCGGGATCGAAAATGGTCTTCAGGGTGTACAGCGGGCTGGTACCGATGTCGCCGTAGACGATGCCCACGGCCGCCAGCGTGAGCGCGGCGAGACTACTTTTCTTGTGATGCTCGGTCAAGATTGCACCTGTTGTTGTTTTGGTGCATTGCACAATAGGCCAACTATTTGCAAAAGGCAAGGAGATTTTCGCATGACGAATGGTTCGAAATTTCGATATCGACAGTGTACGCCGCTGGCCTGCGAGTAGCGAGTTTTAGCGCGTTTTTAGCGCGCCCATGCGCAGATTCCGGGCCGGCCGGCAGCGCCGATGCAGCATTTCAGCGATAATGGCCGACCCGCCACATCCGCGCCCCCCGTCTGTCATGAACACCGGTATCTTATTCGCAACACTGTCCTTCTTCTGCTGGGGCATGTTCCCGCTGTATTTCCACGCGATAAGCGAAGTGCCGCCCATGGAAATCCTGGCGCACCGCATGCTGTGGTCGCTGCTCTTCCTCGCCATCGTGCTGACCGTACGCCAGCAATGGGGCTGGCTGCCGAAAGTGCTGCGCCAGCCGCGCGTGCTGGCCAGTTTCGTCGCCTCAGCCATCCTGCTGTCGGCCAACTGGTTTGTCTATATCTGGGCCGTCAACAACGGCCACATCATCGATGCCAGCCTGGGCTACTTCATCAATCCCCTGATTAATGTGCTGCTGGGCCAGCTGGTACTCAAAGAACAGCTGCGCCGTGGCCAGTGGCTGGCCATCACTGTGGCAGCAGCAGGTGTGGTCTGGCTGACCTGGCAGGCCGGCCAGCTGCCGTGGATTGCCTTAATTTTAGGCATCACCTTCGGCGGCTACGGCCTGCTGCGCAAAACCGCGGCGCTGGCCGCACTGGAAGGGCTGTCGCTGGAAACCATGCTGCTATTCCCGGCCGCGCTGATCTATGTGCTGTGGCTGACCAGCCATGGCAGCAACACCTTCCTCAACACGCCGGCCGACAGCACGCGCTGGCTGCTGGCCGCAGCGGGCCCCATCACGGCGATTCCCCTGCTGCTGTTCGCTGCCGGTGCACGGCGCATCCCCATGGCCGTGCTGGGCCTGCTGCAATATCTGTCGCCCAGCATGCAGGCCCTGCTGGGTGTATGGGTATTCCACGAAGCGTTCCCGCAGCCGCGCCTGATCGGCTTCCTCATCATCTGGGCCGCTTTGCTGCTGTATGTGGCGGAAGGCCTGTGGCAGAGCAAACGCGCTAAATAGTGGGCGGGCGGCAGGATTTATCGTATCCTGTCGTCCTCTCCCGGATTTCATTGCATCCCTCACACTTTATCGAGATTTGAATGGCAAATTACGTCTATACCATGAACCGCGTGGGCAAAATCGTCCCACCCAAGCGCCAGATTCTGAAAGACATCTCGCTGTCCTTCTTCCCGGGCGCGAAAATCGGCGTGCTGGGCCTGAACGGCTCCGGTAAGTCGACCTTGCTGAAAATTATGGCAGGCCTGGATACCGATATTCAGGGCGAAGCCGTGCCTATGCCGGGCCTGAACATCGGCTACCTGCCGCAGGAACCCCAGCTGGATCCCGAGAAAACCGTGCGTCAGGAAGTGGAATCGGGTCTGGGCGAAGTGTTCGAAGCACAGGCCAAGCTGGAAGCCGTGTACGCCGCCTATGCGGAAGAAGATGCCGATTTCGACGCACTGGCCACCGAACAGGCCCGTCTGGAAGCCATCATCTCCACCGCCGATGGCGGCAATCTGAACCTGCAACTGGAAATGGCCGCCGACGCGCTGCGTCTGCCACCATGGGATGCCAAGATCGGCGTGCTGTCGGGCGGTGAAAAGCGCCGCGTGGCGCTGTGCAAACTGCTGCTGTCCAAGCCGGACATGCTGCTGCTCGACGAACCGACCAACCACCTGGATGCGGAATCGGTGGAATGGCTGGAGCAGTTCCTGCTGCGCTTCCCCGGCACCGTGGTCGGCATTACCCACGATCGCTACTTCCTCGACAATGCGGCCGAATGGATCCTCGAACTGGACCGTGGCCATGGCATTCCATGGAAAGGTAACTACTCCTCGTGGCTGGACCAGAAATCCAACCGCCTGAAGCAGGAAGAAGCCAATGAATCGGCACGCCAGAAAGCGCTGGCCAAAGAGCTGGAGTGGTCGCGCCAGAATCCTAAAGCCCGTCAGGCCAAGTCAAAAGCCCGTCTGGCCCGCTTCAACGAACTAAGCGAATACGAATACCAGAAACGTAACGAAACCCAGGAGATCTTCATTCCTGTGGCCGAACGTCTGGGTAACGACGTGATCGAGTTCAAGAACGTATCGAAAGCCTTCGGCGACCGTCTGCTGATGGAAAACGTTTCGTTCACCATTCCGCCCGGCGCCATCGTCGGTATCATCGGCCCTAACGGCGCCGGTAAATCGACGCTGTTCAAGATGATTGCCGGTCTGGATACGCCGGACAGCGGCGAAGTGGCCATCGGCCAGACCGCCCGCATCTCGCTGGTGGACCAGAGCCGCGACAAACTGAGCGACAGCAAGACCGTGTTCGACGACGTTTCCGGTGGCGCCGACATGCTGACCGTGGGCCGCTTCGACATGCCGTCGCGCGCCTATCTGGGCCGCTTCAACTTCAAGGGTTCCGACCAGCAGAAGATCGTCGGCAATCTGTCCGGTGGTGAGCGTGGCCGTCTGCATCTGGCCAAGACCCTGCTCAAAGGCGGCAACGTCCTGCTGCTGGACGAACCGTCCAACGATCTGGACGTGGAAACCCTGCGTGCTCTGGAAGATGCGCTGCTGGAATTCGCCGGCTCCGTGCTGGTGATTTCGCACGATCGCTGGTTCCTTGACCGTATCGCCACCCACATTCTGGCGTTCGAAGGCAACTCGCAAGTCACCTTCTTCGACGGTAACTATCAGGAATACGAAGCCGACAAGAAGAAACGTCTGGGTGAAGAAGGCGCCAAGCCTAAGCGTATCCGCTACAAGCCGCTGACGACCTAAGCCCGCAAGCCGGAAAGAAAAAAGCGCAGCCCCGGGCTGCGCTTTCTCTTTGTAGCAGGGCCGCCTATCCGTGCAGCTGCAGCAGTATATAGGCCGACAGCAAGGCCCAGACCAGCGCCCCAACGCCAAACACCTGGTAGGCCAGTGCTTGCGCCTCAAACTCCTCAGCCAGTTTCAATACTACATACATGCCGTGATATAGCAGGCTGGCTGCCACCATCAGGCCAGCCACCCCCAGCCCCAGCATGCTCCCCAGGTCTGGCAGCAAAAGACCCAGACTGGACAAGCACATGGGAACGGCAATGATGGCCGCCAATAAGAACGTGTCCCGGAAGCTAGCCGCGATCTTGCGTTCCGCAGCGCAGGCCCTGATCAGCCAGCCCATCAGCGGAACCGTCAGCAGTTCGGCCACAAAAAACACCAGCGCAATCTCGTGCCAGGAGACCGCGGCCGAATTTAGCCGCAGTACTGAGCTCGGCTCATGACTGCCGTACAGCAGGACTAATGGCGGCAGTAGCGAACAAGGCAGCACCAGCAGCAGAAAAGTCTTGATGACGGGATGATGGCCGACCACCACTTCATCCCAGCCGGCATGAAACGAAAAAGGCATCTTGCTCAGATTTACCAGATTCATGGTTATGCTCCCAGATAGATTCGGACGGCTACTCAAGGCTTGGCTTGGCTTGGCTTGCCTGATCCGTTGCCGCGACACTTGTATCATCATATGATACAAAATCAGAAAGGCAAGGCCCGTCTGCCGGGCCGCGAAACAAGCGTCAATGCCCTTTACTGCAGGCAATAGTCAACCGGGGGTGGCATGGCAGGGATATCCATTTCCCCCATCATTTCGCGCGCCGAAATTTCTATGCCATAGCTCAGAGCCGTGAGCGGCAAATCATTGGGCGTCAAACCAAAAGGCTCTTCGATCTCGTCGCCGATAGCATCGAGTCCGAAAAAGGTATATGCCACCACCCCCACCACCACGGGCGTCAGCAAGCCTATCGAGTCGACCAGCCCAAATGGCAGCAAATAGCAGTACACATACACGGTACGGTGCAGCAAAACGGAATACGAAAATGGTATGGGCGTGTTCTTGATGCGCTCGCAGCCGCCCAGCGCTTCACTCATCTGGCTCAGGCTACGGTCTATCTCCTGGGCCAGTGGCGCAGCCAGCCAGCCTCTGGCGAGAGCGCGTCCGATATCGCTGCCGATAGCCTGCAATATGGCGGCCGCCGGATGTTGCAGTCGCTGCCAGTACTGGACGCGCTCGGCCGGCAGCAGGCGGGCGATTTCCTCACCCCAGCGTTCCTCACGTAATTGATGCCGCAGTGCATGCGCAAAGGCAATCGCCGCGTAGGCCATGTTTTTGCGCAACTGCGATAATTGCTCCCGCTCCTGCGGGCACTCGCTGCTCGAAACCTGCGGGAAAGCGTAGACCTGACGTAGCAGATTTCGGCTGGCCGTACCGAGGCTGCCCCACAGCCTGCGGCCTTCCCAATAGCGCTCGTAACTCGCGGAATTACGAAAGCCCAGAAAGATCGCCAGCGCCAGCCCCATCAGCGTAAATGGTATGGTGGTGAGCCTGATCTTGACGTGGTAGAGCGAACCATGCATAAGAGTTACCACGATGGCCATGACGATGGTGACGGCCAGCTTGCGCCAGATATTGGGCAAGATCGATCCGCGCAATAGCAGAAAGTACTCTATACCTTGGGGTCTGGGTCGGATAATCATGATCGGGCAAGGTCGGCTGGCAGCCCTGTCAATAACCGCGGCGGCAAGCTTGCGTGACAAGCAGAAAGAAATTAATTATATCATCTTGTGATATATATTTAGGTAACTACTCATCGGGCCGCGGGCAGAAATTATTACGCCCGGCCGGGGCAATCAGCTATGATCGTCGGCTCATCCAATTCGCCCTACGTCCATGTCCTCACCTGCTCCGCAGCCGCCCCTCAGCAAGCACGAATACGAACGGCTGGCCGATTTCCGCTATCGCTTGCGCAGTTTCCTGCGCTTTAGCGAGGAATTGACTCAGGCCCATGGCATCACCCATCTGCAATACCTGCTCATGTTGCAGATTAAGGGCTTTCCGGGCAGAGAATGGGCCACCATTGCAGAACTGGCTGAACGCCTGCAATCACATCATCACGGCGTGGTCGCGCTGGTTTCGCGCTGCGAAAAAGCCGGGCTGCTCGAGCGGCAACCGGGCCGCGACGACAAACGCTGCGTAGAAGTACATCTGAAGGAAAAAGGCGAGCAACTGCTACAGCAGATCGCTCTGCTGCATAAAAATCAGCGCGTGGAACTACAGCAGATGCTGCAGGCCCTGTTCAGCGCATGAGCGCCGGGTGGTAGCGGGATGGATGACTGGGGCCGGCAGAGCGACCGAGGAGAATGAAAAATGCCGCTCAGCCTGAACTGAACGGCATTCCTCTGGATTTACTACTGCAACAACTTAGAAGTTGTAGCGCAGACCGGCCGTGATGGCGCTGTTTTTGCGGCCTACATCAATGTTGCTCTTGCCGTAGTTTTCCCACTCCAGCGAGACTTTCACGTTTTTGTTGACGGCATATTCGGCACCGACGGAACCGTACAGCGCGCTCTTGTTATCGCCACCGCTGACCGATGCGATACCCGTGGTGGTGACGGCATTGTGGTTGCGTGCCACACCGAGTTTACCGAACAGGGAGATCTGTTCGTTCACAGGGAAGCTGCCTTTACCAGCGACATAGTAGGAATACGCATTGGTCTGGATATGGCCAGCACCCGTGCCTACCGTGTAGTCATAACCTTTCTTGCCAAAGTCGGTATAACCGCCTTCGATCGCCCAGGTCTTGTCGATGTTGTAGCCGGCGTAGATCTTGCCGGTGGCTTTGTCACCGCTACGGTCGCTGCTGGTAGTGGTGTTCGGCACATCGAACTTGTAGTGGCTGCCCACGACGCCCAGACCGATATAGCCGGTGCCGGCGTCGTCAGGTGCGGCAAAAGCGGAAGAAGTGGCAAATACAGCAGCGCTAGCGGCTACGGCAAACAGAATTTTTTTCATGATCGTGATCTTTCAGCAAAAATGATGAGGGACTTGCTTGGGATCGCAGTTCTGCGAAGTGCGATGTAGCCACAATAGCACTGCAGGGAGGCGCTGTGCTCGCCGAATCGGTAAGAAGTGTTACACGATGTAAGCCAAATAAAACTTGGCACTAGATGAGATATTCCAAACTTAAAATAGGCTTAAGGTGCGCGCAGAATATTCCTGAAAGTCAGGTTGATGCGCTCGCCGCAGGGTCGGGTCTGCTTGTTGATGCCATGCTGCCAGTGCTGCTGCAAAGTGCCGGCCATCAGCAGCAAAGCACCGTCGCCGAGGTCGAGTTTGACGGTCTGGCCGTTGTGGCGGTGTTTCAGGATGAAGGTGCGCGCCGCCCCGAAGCTGAGCGAAGCGATGGCCGGTTGCGGCCCCAGTTCCGGCTCATCGTCGGCGTGGAAGCCCATGCTGTCGCGTTCATTACGGTAGTAGTTCAGCAGCACGCTGTTGAACTGACGCCCCGTGGCCTGCTCCACGGCCTGTTTCAGTTGCCGTTGCAAAGGGGTGAAAGGCAGCGGATGGAAAGTCCTGCCGGAATAGCGGTAGCTGGCATCGCCATGCCAGGCCATCAGGCGCGGCTGCAGATGCAGCTTGCCCCAGACCTGTATGTGCTCGGCGCGCCACGCGGTTTCCTCGCGCAGGCGCTGCATGGCCTGCTCGGGCGTGATGGCCAGCGGCAGGCGCGGCGTGAACCACAGTTCACCATCGGCAATGGGAAGCTGGCGCAAGCTGGTATCGTCGGCAAATAGGTCCATGAGCGTGATGATAGCCGTTCAGAGCCCGGGCCGCGCGCGTGCACGCCAGCAGAAAAAAATACGGCGAGCCAGAACGGCTCGCCGTATTCTATGTGAGATGCTGGCGTAACTCAGGCGTAGGCTTCTGCCAGGCTCATCACGCGTGGCGTGATGGTGATGCCGATGCCGCTGAACAGCGCGGTAATGGCCGCCATATTGGCTTCCATTTCTTCCGCTTTCCAGCCCTGGAACAGGTCGGTGCCATCTTTCTGGAAATGCAGATCCAGTACCTTGCCACGATCTTTGTGGGTGTAGCCGCCGCTGTAGGTATTCTTGAAGCCCATGGCTGCCAGCGCTGCCAGCACATCGGCCGGCGGATTGTCGGGGTCAGTTGCCATAAACACGCCGAAGGTCTTGCCCGGTGGTTTGGCAGCGATATCCACGTCATAAATTCCTGGCGCTTTTGTCACGGTGGTACTTTTCAGAAATAACATGATCTAACCCCTATCCTCGGCGCGCCGGCTCAAATATTGATTCTGTAAGAAAACATTCCAAGAGACAAGCTTATTGCTAATTACTGGATTTGTCGACTAATCCGGCCACTTATTTGTGAATTCGTACCAATAAAACTGCAAAGTTGTCAGCTAAACTTGTCCGGGACAGTACAGGTCTCAATCACAAATATACCCGCTCAGTACTGATTTGCAAGAAGATCAGGCTGGCAGTGGTAAGTAGGCATCACTCGCCCCCTGCAGCGGCTTTTTTACGCTGCGCCAACGCACTGGTAGGGGCGATCAAAGCCTGATACAGATCACCACTGGGCCCATCCCAGGCGCTGACCGCCTGGAGTTGACGCTCGACAGTTGCCATATCCCCCCTTGCGATAGGCCCGCTCAGGGCCGTGGCCGCACCGAGCCGTAACACATTCGCCATCGATTCGCTGGCCAGCGGCTGCACCAGCTGGCGCGCCACTGCTTCCGGTATGCCGGCCGCCTGATAGGCGCGCAGCGCTGCATCGAGCACCGTCACCAGATAGTTACTGGCAAACACGGCAGCAGCGTGATACACGGTTTTGGCTGCCGCATCGATGGGCACAGGCTGGGCGCCTATGGCTTGCAGCGCCGGCGTGAGCACAGCCAGCGCTGCGGCATCGCCTTCCATGCCGCAATAAGTACCGGCAAAGGCCTGCGCCACGGCCTGCGGGTCGGCAAAGCTGCGGATCGGGTGGACGCTGGCGACGGCGCCACCGGCCGCGCGCACAGCCTGCAGGCGGTCCGAGGCCAGCGCGCCGCTGCAATGGAATACCACGCTGCCGGCCAGCGGCACGGCCTGCGCCAGCGCTTCACTGGCTGGCACGATCTGGTCGTCGCCCACGGCCAGTATGAACACCTGGGCTGGCGCCAGCGCTGCGTAAGTGTCTATCGCGCTGCCGCTACCGATAAACTCCACCGCCTGTGCGGCCGACGCGGCCGAGCGGGTCAGCACCTGCTGCAACTGCCAGCCAGCCTGCGCTACCAGCAGCCGGCCCAGCACGCGGCCCACATGGCCCGCACCTATCAGAGTAAAGGTCGTCATGGCTGCGCTACGGTACGGCTCTAGTTACGGGCGTGCGACAGCTGGAAGCTATCGATGCCTTCGAATACGGCCAGTTCCGCCGACAGCGTGGCCAGCGGCGCGCCACTACGCTTGCTCAGGGCTATCGCCACAAAGCGCCATTCCTGCGTACCGCTCTCGCCGCTGATCATCAGCGAACCGCCAGCGATTTCATAGCCGCGCTGCAGCGCCATGGCACGCAGGGCTTTCTCCTGCGGCATAAAGCCCTGCTTGAAGCGCATGGTGATGGCAATCGCATGGCGCGACGGCAGCCAGGCTTCCACCTTGGTCAGGAAGATCATGGCGCCGGCGCACAGCATGGCCAGCCCCATGGCACCCAGATAGAAGCCTATGCCCACCATCACACCGATCACGGACGAGGCCCAGATCGATGCGGCCGTGGTCAGGCCGCTGATGTTGAAGCCTTCGCGCATGATCACGCCGGCACCGAGGAAGCCGATGCCGGTGACGATGCCCTGCACGATACGGGTAGGGTCGGACACTGCCAGCGTGGCCGTGCCATGGCCGCCGAACCAGTCGGCCGGATAGCCGCCGATCACGGTCAGCGCGGCCGATGCCATGCACACCAGCCCATAGGTACGCATACCGGCCGCGCGGCCATGGTAGGAGCGCTCGTAGCCGACCAGCAGGCCCAGTAGCAGGGCGCCGATCAGATTCATCAGAATCACCGCATTGGTGGCCAGCTCCTTGTGCGACCAGTAGGCAAACAGTATATCGATGGAGGGCATGGGAACCACCTTTCCGTGCGCTTAAGGCGCTTTTTTGACTAATTGTTTTTCGAAGGCGACGTCGAGTTTGCTGACCCGCTTGGGCGCAGCCGGGGCAATGCCGTTCACGAAGGCGACGAAATCGTCGAGTTCCAGCGGCGCGCACAGCGGCGGTTCGCCCGCGCCCTCGCTGAGGAAGTAGTGGCCGCTGCCGGTGCGCGACATGGAATAGCGGTTATTGCCGCTGCGTTTTTTCAGACGGTCCACGGCAGCCGTGGCGCGGGTGGCGCGGCCGCTCATACGGCCTCCGTGCGCTGTTCCAGCCATGCCAGCGCAGGGCCGGACAGCAGCGGCGCCAGACGGGCACGCACGGTAGCGTGGTAGTTATTCAGCCACGCACGCTCGTACTCGCGCAGCAGCGCCAGTTCCACACAGCGCGTATCGATAGGGCATAGCGTCAGCGTCTCGAATTCGAGGAAGTCGCCGAACTCGGTCTGGCCGGCAGGCCGGTTGTGCACCAGATTCTCTATCCGTATGCCCCACTGGCCGGTGCGGTACAGACCCGGTTCGATGGAAGTAATCATGCCCGCTTCCATGGCCGTATGCGGTTCCGGCATGGCCGATGGCGAAATCGACTGCGGCCCTTCGTGCACGTTAAGGAAATAGCCCACGCCGTGGCCTGTGCCATGGCCGAAGTCCAGACCGGCCGCCCACAGCGGTGCACGGGCGATGGCATCGAGCATGGGCGACTTGCAGCCACGCGGGAAGCGCGTGGCCGACAGTGCCATCATCCCTTTCAGCACCAGCGTGAAATCGCGCTGCTGCTGCGCCGTAATCGCCCCCACCGGCACCACCCGCGTGATGTCGGTAGTCCCGCCCAGATACTGGCCGCCCGAATCGATCAGCAGCAGGCCATCGCCTTCGATCACCGCATGGTGCTCAGGCGTGGCGCGGTAATGCATGCTGGCGCCATTGGCGCGGAAGCCGGCAATGGTAGAAAAACTGGGGCTGATAAAACCGGGACGGCGCGCGCGCGCAGCCGTAATTTCACGGTCGATATCGAGTTCCGTCAGCGGCGCACGAGCGCTATCGGCCAGCGTCTGTTCCAGCCAGCAGAAGAATTCGCACAGGGCGGCGCCATCCTGTTCCATGGCAGCGCGCACATGCACCAGATCCGCTTCGCTCTTGCGCGATTTGGCGAAGATAGCGGGGTTGATGGCATCGATCACGTGCACGCGGACCGGTATCCACTGGCGCGTGCCGTAGCTGATGCGGCGCGGATCGATCAGCAGCGTGCTATCGGCCGGCAGTTGGCCGAGCCGCGCGGCCAGCGTGTCGTAGGCCACCACTCTGACGCCATCGGCCGCCAGCGCAGCATTCAGGGCAGCGTCGATTTTGCCGGCCGTGACAAACAGCGTGGCCTGCTCCTGTTCGATCAGGGCATGGGCAAGGAATACGGGGTTGTACGAGATATCGCTGCCGCGCAGGTTGAACAGATAGGCGATATCGTCGAGCGCCGAAATCAGGTGCAAACGTGCGCCTAACTGCTGCATGGCCGCGCGCACCTGAGCCAGTTTGTCGGCACGGCTTTGCGTGGCATACGGCGGCAGGTGTTCGAACACGGGCGCCAGCGGCATGGCGGGGCGCTCCTGCCACACCTGCTGCAGCAGATCGAGCTCGGTACGCAGCGTCACATCTTTGGCCTGCAGGGCCAGTGCCAGCTGGCGACCGATGGCCAGCCCCAGCACATTGCCATCCACCGCCACCGTCTGGCCGGGCTGCATGGTGGCGGCCAGCCAGTCCACATACTGCACGCTGGCGCCCGAGGTCAGCTTCATCAGGCTGATGCCGGTACCGGCCAGCTGCTGCTCGGCCTGAGTCCAGTAGCGAGCATCGGTCCAGATGCCGGCAAACTGCGGCGTGACGATCAGGGTGCCGACCGAGCCGGTAAAACCGGACAGCCATTCGCGCCCCTGCCAGCGGCTGGGCAGATATTCGGACAGGTGGGGATCGGCAGAAGGAACCATCAGCGCATCGATCTGCTGCTGATGCATGGCCTCGCGCAAGCGCGCGATGCGCTCGACGATGGTAGCGGTATGAGTTGTAGGCATGGGTGTTTCGTTATCCGGTGCGCCGCAGCTGCGGCCTTGCTGTCTGCAATCATACCGCGATTGCCCGCCGCTGCGGCAGCCAGACTGCGGCGGCGCACGCCACGCGCGCCACGCGCGCCCGGGCATGCTGACTAAAACGCTGCTGCGTTAGCGTGTCGCCGCGCTGCTGTCGGCCTGATAGCGGCGCAGCCCTTCCAGATCGAGGATGCAGATGCCGCCGTAATCGAGCCGCAGCAGGCCCTGTTTTTCCAGCAGTTGCAGCGCCTGATTGGCGCGCTGGCGCGACGCGCCCGACAGCAGGCCCAGCTCTTCCTGCGAGATCTGGATCAGCTTATCGGGCCCCGGATCCAGCCCCGGAAACAGATGGGAATTGAACATGGAACCGAGGCAGCGCGCCACCCGCGTATCGGGATCGAGCAGGCGGTCGTTTTCCACCATGCCGATAAATTGACCCAGACGCTCATTCAGCTGCATCAGCAAAAAGCGCGTGAACGGCAAACTTGATTCCAGCAGCCAATGAAAAGTGTCTATGGGCATGCGCAAGATGCGGCTATCGCGCAACGCGATGGCATCGTATTTGAGAATTTCGCGTTTTAACAACGATCCTTCGCCAAACCAGCCGCCGGGCGGCACACCGGAAAAGGTCACGCTTTTGCCATTGGCCGAGAAGTTGGTCATCTTCACCATGCCGTCCATGATGCCCAGCCAGTTCTCCACCATCTCGCCCTTGCGGCACACGTAGCCGCCTTTAGGCACAAAGGTTTCAAAGGTATCCGCTTCCACCCGCGCCATCTGTTCGGGCGTGAGCTGCTGCGCCCAGATGGCACTGCGCAAGGCTTGCTGCATGGATATACGCGGTTCGGTCATTGCTGCTTTGCACCATGAAAAGTCGGCCAATTGTCGTCGAAATGACATCTTCTGGCCCGTCATCAGGCTACTATCATCACACAAAAAGGCTGAGGCACAAAAAAAGGCGGCATGACCGACCTGCCCGTTTGCCATACAAGCACATCGCAACAGGAGACACTGGTGCAAGCACAGAACACGACTTTCCCGCGCTGGCTGCAAACCCATGCGCAAACCCGGCCCACCCGCCCCGCCTTTCGCGAGAAATATCTGGGCATCTGGCAAAGCTGGAACTGGGCGCAGGTGCAGGACGAAGTCCGCGCGCTCGCCTGCGGGCTGGCCGCCATCGGCTTCCAGCGCGGCATGAATCTGGCCATCATCGGCGACAACCGCCCCCGCCTCTACTGGTCCATGCTGGCCGCGCAATGTCTGGGCGGCGTGCCCGTGCCGCTGTATCAGGACGCGCCAGCCGCCGACATGGCCTATGTGCTGGAAAACGCCGAGATCCATTACGCCATCGTGGAAGATCAGGAGCAGGTGGACAAGCTGCTGGAACTGAAAAGCGTGTATCCGCACATCGCCCACATCGCCTACGACGATGAACGCGGCATGCGCCATTACCGCCAGCCGGAGCTGACTTCCTTTGCGGCCTTGCAGGCACTGGGCCGCGAGTGGGACCGCCAGCATCCGGGCGCCTTCGACGCCGCCGTACAGCAAGGCCAAGGCAGCGACAACGCCATCATCCTGTACACCTCGGGCACCACCGGCAAACCCAAAGGCGTATGCCAGACCCACGCTGCCCTGATTGCGGCCGGCACGGGCGGCGTAGGCTTCGAAAAGCTCACCGATCAGGAAGACATCCTGTCCTATCTGCCGATGGCATGGGTGGGCGACTGCCTGTTCTCGTTCGCGCAGGCCATGACGGCCGGCTTTACCGTCAACTGTCCCGAATCGGGCGACACGGTAATGACGGATATGCGCGAAATCGGCCCCACCTACTACTTTGCACCGCCGCGCGTATTCGAAAACATGCTGACCACGGTGATGATACGGATGGAAGACGCCGGTGCCATCAAGCGCCAGCTATTCCACCGCTTCATGGCGGTAGCACGCCACGTGGGTGCCGACATCCTCGACGGCAAACCGGTGGCGTTCGGCGACCGCATGGCGTATGCGCTAGGTCAGGTTCTCGTGTATGGCCCGCTGAAAAACGTGCTGGGACTGTCGCGCGTACGCGTCGCCTACACGGCCGGTGCTGCCATCGGCCCCGACCTGTTCCGCTTCTATCGCTCGATAGGCGTCAACCTCAAGCAGTTCTACGGCTCCACCGAAACCTGCGCCTACATCTGCCTGCAGCCCGATGGCCACATCAAGTTCGACAGCGTGGGCCTGCCCGCGCCGGGTGTGGAAGTGAAACTGGCTGACAACGGCGAAGTGCTGGTCAAATCGCCCACGCTGATGGACTGCTACTTCAAGCGCCCTGACGCAACGGCCGAAGCGATCGACGCCAACGGCTACTTCCATACGGGCGATGCCGGTCTGTTCGACAGCGAAGGGCATCTGAAAATCATCGACCGCGCAGCCGATGTGGGCAAGATGAACAGCGGCGCCATGTTCGCGCCCAACTACATCGAGAACAAGCTCAAGTTCTTCCCCTTCATCAAAGAGGCAGTGGCCTTTGGCGACCAGCGCGATCAGGTCTGCGCCTTCATCAACATCGACATGGAAGCCGTGGGCAACTGGGCCGAGCGGCGCAGCATCGCCTATTCCGGCTACACCGATCTGGCCGCGCACCCGCAGGTATATGGCCTGATCCGCGACTGTATCGAACAGGTCAATGCCGATCTGGCGGCCGAGCCTATGATGGGCGACACCCAGATACACCGCTATCTGGTGCTGCACAAGGAACTCGATCCTGACGACGATGAACTGACCCGCACGCGCAAAGTACGGCGCAAATTCATCGCCGAAAAATATGCCGTGCTGATCGCCGCGCTGTATGAAGGCAAGGCATCGCAATACATCGAGACGCAGGTGAAATTCGAAGACGGCCGCACCGGCATGGTGGCCGCCGATCTAAAGATCGACGCCTGCAAAACCTATCCGGCCGTGCAGGCTGCAGCCTGAGCGCCAGCGCGCATGACCAAGGAAGCCATCATGCTGATGAATGAACCCGACAACCGCTTCGAGGCGGCACTGGCAAACGACAGCGGCGGCCGCAAGATCGGCCCCGTGATCCTCGATATGCAGAATATCTCGCTGTCGTTCGGCGGCGTACGTGCGCTGACCGACATTTCCTTCAATGTGAAGCAGCACGAAATCCGCGCCATCATCGGCCCTAACGGCGCCGGTAAAAGCTCGATGCTGAACGTGATCAACGGCGTGTACCGCCCGCAGCAGGGCGAGATCATCTACCGCGGCCAGCACCGCAAGAATATGGACTGCTACGCGGCCGCCAAATCCGGCATCGCCCGTACCTTCCAGAATATCGCGCTGTTCAAAGGCATGACGGTACTCGACAACATCATGACGGGCCGTAACCTCAAGATGAAGTCGAACTTCCTCATGCAGGCGCTGTACTGGGGCCCGGCACGGCGCGAAGAAATCGAACACCGCGTCAAGGCGGAAGAAATCATCGATTTCCTCGAAATTCAGGCCATCCGCAAAACCCCCGTCGGCCGTCTGCCTTACGGCCTGCAGAAACGCGTGGAACTGGGCCGCGCACTGGCGGCCGAACCGGAAATTCTGCTGCTGGACGAACCCATGGCCGGTATGAACGTCGAAGAGAAGCAGGACATGTGCCGCTTCATCCTCGATGTGAACGACCAGTTCGGCACCACCATCGTGCTGATCGAACATGACATGGGCGTGGTGATGGATATCTCCGACCGCGTGGTGGTGCTCGACTACGGCAAGAAGATCGGTGACGGCACACCGGACGAAGTGCGCACCAATCAGGATGTGATCAATGCTTACCTCGGGGTGGCCGAATGAATCTGAATTTTTTCTTTGAAGTGCTGATCGGCGGCCTGCTGTCCGGCGTGATGTATGCGCTGGTGGCGATAGGCTTCGTGCTGATCTACAAGGCTTCCGGCGTGTTCAACTTCGCCCAGGGCGCCATGGTGTTCTTCGCCGCCCTCACCTGCGTGGGCATGGTCGACCAGTTCGGCTTTTCGCTGTGGCTGGCCGTGCCGCTCACCATCGTCGTGATGATCATCCTCGGCATCGCCATCGAACGGATGGTGCTGCGTCCACTGGTCAACCAGCCGGAAATCACCCTGTTCATGGCCACCATCGGGCTGGCCTTCTTCATCGAAGGTCTGGCCCAGCTGGTGTGGGGCGCGCAGGTACACAAGCTGGAACTGCCGATCGAAGACGTGCCGTCCGAATACCTGATGGAGAAGTTCAACATCCTCGTCTCCCAGTTCGACATCATGGCGGCCGGCGTGTGCGCGCTGCTGGTCACTTCACTGGCCCTGCTGTTTTCCCAGACCAAAGTGGGCCGCGCCCTGCGCGCCGTGGCAGACGACCATCAGGCCGCACTGGCCGTCGGCATTCCGCTGCAGCGCATCTGGGCTGTACTGTGGGCCGTGGCCGGTCTGGTGGCACTGGTGGCCGGCATGCTGTGGGGCGCCCGTAACGGCGTGCAGTTCGCCCTCACCTTTGTGGCACTCAAAGCCCTGCCCGTGCTGATCCTTGGCGGCTTTACCTCCATGCCGGGCGCCATCGTCGGCGGCCTGATTATCGGCGCCACGGAAAAAATGGCCGAGGTGTATATCGGCCCGCTGGTGGGCGGCGGCATCGAGGGCTGGTTCCCGTACGTGCTGGCCCTGCTGTTCCTGCTGGTACGGCCGGAAGGCCTGTTCGGCGAAAAAATCATCCGCAGAATCTGACCGGAACAAGGACATCACCATGCTCTACCGTGAAGCAGGACAATTCAAAACCAGCTATCAGGCCGACAGCCAGATCTTCCCCATCCTGCAGGACCGCATTGCGCTGCTGTCGCTGCTGGTGGTGGCCATCGTGGTGGTGCCGCAGCTGGCTTCCGCCTATACGCTGTCTGCCATCCTGATCCCCTTCCTGATCTTTTCGCTGGCGGCGCTGGGCCTGAACATCCTCACCGGCTATGCCGGCCAGCTGTCGCTGGGCACGGCCGCCTTCATGGCGGTCGGCGCGTTCGCCTCGTATAACTTCATCGCCCGCCTACCCGGCCTGCCCATTCTGCTGGCCTTTGTGCTCGGTGGCCTGAGCGCCGCCATGGTGGGCATCGCCTTCGGCCTGCCTTCGTTGCGTATCCGCGGCTTCTATCTGGCCGCTTCCACGCTGGCCACGCAGTTCTTCGTGGTGTGGTGCCTGACCAAGATTCCCTACCTGACCAACTACAGCAGTTCCGGCGTGATCACGGCGCAGAAAATCGTCATCTTCGGCTACAGCTTCGATACGCCGGCCAGCAAATACCTGCTGGTGCTGGCCGTAGTGGCGCTAATGGCGCTACTGGCCAAGAACATGATCCGCTCCAACGTGGGCCGCTCGTGGATGGCCGTACGCGACATGGACGTGGCAGCGGAAGTGATCGGCTTCCGCCTGATGCGCACCAAGCTGCTGGCCTTTGCCGTCAGCTCGTTCTACTGCGGCGTGGCCGGCGCCCTGTATGCCTACGCCTATCTGGGCACGGTGGAGCCGGAAGCCTATAGCCTCGACCTGTCGTTCCGCATCCTGTTCATGGTGATTATCGGCGGCGTGGGTTCGGTGCTGGGTTCCTTCCTCGGCGCTGCCTTCATCGTGCTGCTGCCCGTGTTCCTCAACATCGTGGCGCACAGCTTCGCCCTGCCCACCAGCGTGGCTTCCAATCTGGAGCTGATGGTATTCGGTGCCCTGATTATCTTTTTCCTGATCGTCGAGCCGCATGGCTTGGCGCGCTTGTGGCAAATCGCAAAAGAGAAACTGCGACTGTGGCCTTTCCCGCACTGATCGCGCATAACTTCAAACCAGAGGAGACATCTATGAAACCGAACATGAAGCACATTGCATCCGTAGTTCTCGGCCTGACCCTGGCAGCAGCTGGTAGCGCCTATGCAGACGACCAGTATGTGGCCCTGCCTTCCTACCGCGTCGGCCCCTACGCCGCCGGTGGCTCCGGCTTCTACGGCGGCATCATCGACTACTTCAATCTGGTCAACCTGTCGGGCGGCGTGAACGGCGTGAAGATCAGCTGGGAAGAATGCGAAACCGAATACAACCCGTCGCGCGGGGTGGAATGCTACGAGCGCCTGAAAACCAAGAACGGCGGCGCCACCATGGTGGAACCGCTGTCCACCGGTGTGGCCTATGGCGTGCTCGATCGTCTGGCCACCGACAAGATCCCCATGACCACTATCGGCTACGGCCGTTCCGATGCGGCCAACGGCAAGGTATTCCCGTATGTATTCCCGCTGATTACCAGCTACTGGAATCAGGCAGCCGCCATGATCAAATATCTGGGCGACAAAAACGGCGGCATGGATAAGCTCAAGGGCAAGAAGATCGTCCACCTGTACCACGACTCGGCCTTCGGCAAGGAACCTATGCCGGTGCTGGACGCCCTGTCCAAGCAGTACGGCTTTGAACTGATCAAGATTCCTGTCACGCCACCGGGCACGGAACAGCAATCGCAATGGCTGCAGATCCGTCAGGCCAACCCGGATCACGTGATCCTGTGGGGCTGGGGCGCCATGAATGCCGTCGCCATCAAGACGGCGCAGCGTAACGGCTTCCCGCGCGAGAAAATGCTGGGCGTATGGTGGGCTGGTTCGGAAGAAGATACCGTGCCAACGGGCGACGCGGCCAAAGGCTATAGCGCCATGACCTTCAATACCCCCGGCAACTACCCGCTGATGGACGACATCCACAAGAAGCTGTACGACGCCGGCAAAGGCAATCTGGCTGACCGCAGCCGCATCGGTTCCGTCTATCACATGCGCGGCGTCAGCGCCGCCATCCTGTGGGTGGAAGCCATGCGTACGGCGCAGGAAAAATTCGGCAAGGGCAAACCTGTCACGGGCGAGCAGATGCGCTGGGGTCTGGAGCACCTGAACGTGGACGAAGCCCGCCAGAAAGCCATCGGCGCGCTGGGCATGCTGCCAGTCGTAAAAACCAGCTGCGACGACCACGAAGGTTCGGGCGCCGTGAAAGTCCAGCAATGGGATGGCAAGAAATGGAACGCCATCACGCCGAACTGGATCATCGGCGACAAGGCGCTGACCCGCAAGCTGCTGGAAGAAAGCTCGGCTGCCTATGCGGCCGAGAAGAAAATTACGCCTGCCTGCGCCAAATGATGAACCACGCTGCCAACACTGCTAACGCCGCCGTTACGGCGGCGGCAGCGGCGCCCTATCTGTCCGTGAATAACGTGGAAGTGATCTACGACCACGTGATTCTGGTACTGAAAGGGGTGTCGTTGCAGGTCCCGCAGGGCAAGATCGTGGCCCTGCTGGGCGCCAATGGCGCCGGCAAATCGACCACCCTGAAAACCATCTCCACCCTGCTGCGCGGCGAGCGCGGCGATGTCACCAAGGGCGAAGTGCAGTTCAAGGGTGAACGCATAGACCAGCTCACGCCGAACGAACTGGTGAAACGGGGCCTGTCGCAAGTGATGGAGGGGCGCCACTGCTTCGGCCACCTGAGCATAGAAGAAAACCTGCTGACGGGTGCCTACACGCGCAACGCTTCCCGCGCAGAACTCAAGGAATCGCTGGAGAAGGTGTACCACTACTTCCCGCGCCTGCGCGAGCGGCGTACCAGCCAGGCTGGCTACACCTCGGGCGGCGAGCAGCAGATGTGCGCCATCGGGCGGGCACTGATGGCCAAGCCTTCCATGATATTGCTCGATGAGCCGTCGATGGGGATAGCGCCGCAAATCGTGGAAGAGATCTTCGGCATCGTCAAAGACCTCAACAGCAAGGAGAACGTGTCCTTCCTGCTGGCCGAGCAGAACACCAGCATCGCCCTGCGCTACGCCGATTTCGGCTACATCCTCGAAAACGGCCGGGTGGTAATGGAAGGCGCGGCGGCCGAGCTGTCGGCCAACGAAGACGTCAAGGAATTCTATCTGGGCGTGTCCGGCGCGGGCCGCAAGAGCTTCCGCGACATGAAGTTCTACCGCCGCCGCAAACGCTGGCTGGCTTAGTTCAAAGGATAGTTAGCATGGCCGATCACCTCGAAACGCTCGATCAACTGGAAACCCGCGCACCGGAGCAGCGCGAGCGCGATCTGCTGGCGCGCCTGCCGCAACTGGTGGCGCGCGCCAAGGCCGCCAGCGGCTGGGCGCGCATACTGGAGCACGTCAATCCGGCCGAGATTAGCAGCCGCGCGGCGCTTGCCACCCTGCCCGTTACCCGCAAATCCGAGCTGCATGGCCTGCAGCAGCAGAGCGCCCCGTTTGGCGGCCTGAATACCACGCCGGTGGGCCAGCTATCGCGCGTGTTCATGTCGCCCGGCCCCATCTTCGATCCGGAAGGGCGCGGTGCCGACTGGTGGCGCTTTGCCCGTCCGCTGTTTGCAACCGGTGTGCGCGCCGGCGGCCTGCTGCAGAACTGCTTTGCCTACCACTTCACCCCGGCCGCCTTCATGGTGGAAGGTGGTGCTGCCAAAATCGGCAGCGCCGTGATACCGGCCGGCAGCGGCCAGACGGAAATGCAGGTGCAGGCCATCAGCAGCCTGCGGCCCGATACCTATGTGGGCACGCCCTCCTTCCTCAAGATCATCATCGAAAAGGCCGAGGAAATGGGGGCCGACATCAGCAGCATCAAGCAGGCCATGGTGGGCGCGGAAGCGCTGCCGGAATCGCTGCGCCAGTGGTTTGTGGCGCATGGCGTGCCGCGCGTGCTGCAGATGTATGCCTCGGCCGATATCGGCAACATCGCCTATGAAACCCGCAGCGGCGCGGAGCGCGATGCCGGCATGGTGCTCGACGAAGACATCATTCTGGAAATCGTCCGTCCCGGCAGCGGCGACCCCGTGGCAGCGGGCGAAATCGGCGAAGTGGTGGTCACCGTGTTCAATCCCGACTATCCGCTGATCCGCTTTGCGACGGGCGATCTGTCGGCCGTCATGCCCGATGCGCCGGCCACGGCCTGCGGCCGCACCAACACCCGCATCCGCGGCTGGCTGGGGCGGGCCGACCAGACCACCAAGGTGCGCGCCATGTTCGTCCATCCCTCGCAAGTGCATGCGATCACGCGCCGGCACCCGGAAATCGTCAAGGCGCGGCTGGTGGTATCGGGACAGATGGCGCAGGATGTGATGACTTTGCAGTGCGAAGTGGCTGATCCGGCCAACGCAGGCAGCGCCGCCGCCATCGTCGAAACCATCCGTGACCTGACCAAGTTACGCGGCGAGGTGGAGTTCGTTGCCATCGGCAGCCTGCCCAACGACGGCAAAGTGATCGCCGATATCCGCGATTACAGCTAAAAAACCGCGCGCTGCCTGTAGCGGCGCGCTGTGGCGCAAATCCAACGCCGATACAGGCTTAGGGCAGATCGCGGATAATAGAGCCCCGATTAGCCGTTTTAAAGAAGCCGGAACCTACCATGCAAGATTTTCACCACAACCGCGCCCGCGCGTTGCTGCAGAACGCCGAAGAACTGTTCACCAAAGAGCAGGTGGACAATGCCGTCAAAGCCATGGCCAGCACGCTGAACCAGCGCTACGACCGGCCTGACGCCGAGGCTTTCCCGCTGGTGCTGGGTGTGATGGGTGGCGCCGTGGTCTTCACGGGTAACCTGCTGCCACAGCTGACCTTCCCGCTCGAATTCGATTACATCCACGTCAGCCGCTACGGTGACGAAGATCAAGGCGGGCAAGTGGTGTGGAAAGTGGTGCCGCGCTCGAATGTGGCTGGCCGTACCGTGATCGTGCTGGACGATATTCTGGACGAAGGCGAAACGCTGGCCCACGTCAAACAGCGCCTGCTGGACATGGGCGCGGCGGAAGTGATCCTCGCCGTGTTTGCCGATAAAGCCATCGGCAAGGCCAAACCCGTCAAGGCCGACATCGTCGGCATCACCATCCCTAACCGCTTCGTGGTGGGCTTCGGCATGGATGCCTATGGCTACTGGCGTAACCTGCCCGGCCTGTGGGCGATCCAGACGGAAGCCTGAACGGCGGCGGGCTAGTCCCGCCCGATACAAAACTGCGCCGACCGGCTCCGGTCCGCGCAGTTTTTTTGCGCTTGACGCGCCAGCTTACAGCGCCAGACGGGCGCGCGCTGCGTCGTACTCGGCCTTCAGACGGGCTACCATCTCTGCGGTGGTCGGCACATCGTCCATCAGACCCACACCCTGACCAGCGCCCCAGATATCGCGCCATGCCTTGGCGCTGCCCGAACCGAAGTTCATCGCCGTCTTGTCAGAAGTCGGCAGTGCATCCGGATCGAGGCCGGCTGCGACGATGGACTTCTTCAGGTAGTTACCGTGCACGCCAGTGAACAGGTTGGAATAGATGATGTCGGCCGCCGTCGATTCGACGATGGCGTTGCGGTAGTCTTCGCTGACATTCGATTCCTTGGTGGCCAGCCAGCGCGAGCCGATGTAGGCAAAGTCGGCGCCCATGGCCTGCGCTGCCAGAATCGCATCGCCGGTGGCGATAGAGCCGGACAGGGCGATCGGACCCTTGAAGAATTTGCGCACTTCGCCCACCAGCGCGAACGGCGACAGATTGCCCGCATGGCCGCCCGCACCGGCCGCCACCAGAATCAGGCCATCGACGCCCGCTTCCAGCGCTTTTTCCGCGTGGCGGATAGAGACCACGTCGTGCATCACGATGCCGCCGTAGCTGTGGATAGCGTCCAGCATTTCTTTCGGTGGCGCGCGCAGCGAGGAAATGATGATAGGCACCTGATGCTTGACGCAGACTTCCACGTCATGGGCCAGGCGGTCATTCGACTGGTGCACAATCTGGTTGACGGCGATCGGGCCAACGCGCTTATCGGGATGAGCGGCCTGATACTCGGCCAGCTCTTTTTTCAGATCCGTCAGCCACACATCCAGCAGTTCGGCCGGACGGGCGTTCAGTGCCGGGAAGGAACCGACGATGCCGGCCTTGCACTGGGCCGCCACCAGCGCCGGACCACTGGCGATGAACATCGGGGAAGCTATGACGGGAAGGGAAAGATTCTGCAACGCTGCTGGCAGGGCCATGGCGAACTCGCTCACAAAAGTTAATCGGGGAACAGCGGTCGATTATAGAGCAGAAAATAGTACGATCGTGCAGAAACTAGGGGTGAACCTCTACATTTCGTGATTAAGTAAGTACTCACCCTCGCGGCGAGCTGCACCGGCACGTAATAGCTGATGTACCACCCACTCGCCTAATTCCTGTGGCGTCTGACGCAGATGGTTACGGTTGGCCGCTTCGAAGACGGGCATGGAGAGCAACAGGATGGGCACATCGCTCAGTGCGATGCGCTGGCGTTCCAGCAGCAGGAACTTGAGCAGCACCTTGAGCGCGTTCTGGGCATTGCGCACCGGATCGGCCGAGAGGTAGTCGAGACGGGTGCGGGCGCGCGCCAGCGCACCGGCCACGTCAGTGAATGGCCGGCCATGGCCGGGCACCACCAGCCGCACATCGAGGCTGGCGATCAGATCCAGCGTGGCGGCCGCTTCGGCAAAGCCCGATTCGCCATCGAGTTCGGGGAAGATCACGCCGAAGCCGTTTTCCCACAGCGCATCGGCCGACAGCAGCAAGCGATGTTGCGGGCAGTAGAAAATCACGGAACTGGGGTCGTGGCCAGGCGCGCCCAGCACCTGCCACTCCATGCCGCCCAGTTGCAGCACTTCGCCGCAAGACAGCGTGCTATCGAAACTGAAACGGTCGCAGCGCTGGCCCGTGGCCTTGAAGCTCAGCGCTTCCACATCCCAGCGCCGCACCTTGTCCGCTTCGGCTACAGGAATGGCCGTGTGACTGGCGTAATGGGCTTGCAGGATGGCATTGCCGCCGCAGTGGTCGGAATGCAGGTGGCTATTCAGGATGCGGTCCAGCGGGCGCTCGCCCAGCGCATGGCGCACCAGCGCCAGCGTCTGCTCGGCATGGCTGATATAGCCGGTATCGAACAGGGCCGTGTCGTCCGGCCCCACCAGCAGCACATTATTCGAGGAAAGCCAGCCGCGCTGGAACACCTTGATGCTGTCTGGTAGCTCGTTCATGCCGCGTCCGCAGGCTGGCTGGCGCGACGTTCCGGCAACTTGGCCCAGACGGCGCGTTTGTAATCATCATCGGCCTTGGACCAGGCGATGATCTCTTCGATGGTGCGCATGCAGCCTAGGCAGTACTGGCGGTCCTGATCCATCTTGCACAGGCTGACGCAGGGCGAAGGCACGGGAGCAGCAAGACCGGAGACTACGGCGTTGCTAGCGGGGGGGATGTTAGCAAATTCACTCATGATGCGTATTTTATCGTGATTGTGAATTCATGCTTGCAGCCCAGCCCGACAGTCGGCTTCCGCCCCATAGGAGCCCTTCGCTCCACGGGATGACCGAGCTCTGCCGGCGGGCAGAAAAAGACAGGCCTGGTTGAAGAAAAATAGTTGCGTAGAACGTAATATTTTAAGCATGCCCTTGTACAATTAGCCTTTTGATAAAACGAGCAAACGCATGCGACCTAACTCTGCCGCGATCTGCGCACTGGCGCTGTTCTCTTCAATTGCCATAGCTGCACCGAGTACACCAGTCGAGCGTGGCGACATGCAGCGGGTGTACATGCAGGGTAAACGCAATGCGGTGCAAGACAGCATTAATGACGCGTCAACTCCAGAGCAGCTGCGCGTTGCCGCGACGCGCTTCGAAAGTTTTATCGCGGAACTGGACCAGCCGGGAATGCGCGACCTCGCGAACGGTTCCACGTTCCTGCGTGCGGAGCGTCTGAACAATCTGATCCCGCTGGCCGAGGTCTACTTTCGCCTTGGCCTAAAGGATAAGGCGTTGGATGCGCTGGAGCAAAGCCAGCTGTCGGCCTGGATTCCGATCGAATTCGACAAGGACCCAGCCTACGCGAGCTTGCGCGACGAACCACGGTTTATCGCAATCAACGCCAGGGCACAACAAGGAAAGAGGATTTTCGATGTGCCAGCCCTGACTACCAGCTACAACGAAACCTTGAGCGTCGCAGAGCGGGTCGCTGGGCTTTCCTTGTTCTGGAATGAGGCGCGCCAGAGTTTTGCGCATTTCGACCATGTCCCCAAGCTGGACTGGGATAAAGTCTACCTTGAATATATTCCCAAGGTCATGGCGGCGACCACGACGCGTGAGTATTACGATGTAATGATGCGGCTGGCCCCATTGCTCGAGGACGGCCATACGAATATTTACCCACCTGACGAATTAAGCAAGTTCTTTGCACGCCCGCCGATCCGTACTGCCTTGGTCGAGGAGAAGGTTATGGTGACTCAAGTCGGCAGTCCAACATTAGACCAGCTCGTTAAGGTCGGCGACGAGATCCTGGCAATCGATGGGATACCTGTGAGGACGTATGCACAGGAACGCATTGCTCCCTTTACCAGCAGCTCAACCGTTCAGGATAAATTGGTACGGATGTACAACTATCAGCTATTGGCGGGCGACGCCTCTATGGCAATTAGACTGACACTGGCCGGGGCTGACGGCAAGCCGCGTAATGTGAGCTTGCGGCGAAGTGGATACTCGGACCTGCGCAAAGCGCCTCAGTTCGAATTCAAGATGCTCAAGGGCGAGGTCGCGTACATATCGCTCGACCATTTTGAAAGCGATGCTGGCCCCAAGGCATTTGAACAAGCCCTGCCCAGTATTTTGAAAGCCAAGGCTTTGGTCATCGACGTGAGGAACAACGGTGGCGGCTCAACCGAATTCGGAACTGCGGTTTTGAGACGCCTCACTAATCAGCCCATCCATGGTTCTGCCGCATATGTACGGCTTTACGATCCCGTTGTTCGGGCACAGTATGGCAATGCCGTGGAGTGGCTGCGGCTCGATAGCAATGATGACGAACGCCCACGCAGCGCGCAGATTTTCACCGGGCCCGTGGTCGTCTTGGCCGGACCGCAAAGCTTCTCCGCTGCTGAGGACTTCCTGGTTGCGTTTGACCAGCTCAAACGTGGGCTGATCGTTGGCGAGGCATCAGCCGGCAGTAGTGGGCAGCCACTGAGTTTCACGCTCCCTGGCGGAGGCACAGCGCGCATCTGCGTCAAGCGCGACATGTACCGTGACGGACGCGCCTTTGTGGGAAAGGGAGTCGTGCCGAACATTGAAGCGCGACCTAGTGTAAAGGGAGTACGTAGCGGTGACGATCCGGTGTTGCAGGCCGCGCTCATGGCCTTGGCGGGAGACGAAGGCGAAAGGCCGTAAATATTTGTGAAGAGTAAGGACCGTTGAGCACGATGCTCCCCGACTCGCCAGGGTCTGCTTCTGGCCGACAACAGAAGCAGTGCTTCATTCATCACGCGCCGATTCCCGGCGCGCAGTTTGAAGCCGCTGTATCTCAGCTTGCAAGTCTCGGATTTGTTTTTGCATTGAGTAGGTGACCATACCTACAAAGAAGAAGCACATCGTGAGCCAAATGGCGACATACTTCCAATTGTCGAGCGATGCCGCTCCATTGCCGACATATAGATACACAATAAGCGCACAAAATGCGGCCGGCACCCAATGACGTACTACTTGCTGAGTAGACATACACGCTCCTATATCGTTTGCACCACATTAGTCTGCCGTCGGCCGAACCCAGCCTTTTGTGCAAAAGAATAGCATCTTGCACAACTGGAAAATTCACGCATTCTCACTGCTGGGGCGGTGCTAAATTGGCCGACAGTCGGCCCTCACGCTACCCGCAACGCAGCTCTAATTCCAGCCAGATCGGGCCTGAGTGCCGCTAAGACCAGATCTTGTTTGCACGCGTGCTCAAAATGGGCGCACATCGATATCGGTAAGTTAAGTGCCGCACTCATGCGCGTTAGTGCTTGCTATGCAGCGTTTCAGTCCTATACTACCATCCATATAGATGGTGATTGGATGGAGATCATGGCCAGACAGGAACTCAAGGAACGCACCGCCGAGGCGGAAAAGATCACCATCAACCTCGGCCCCATCGATCTGGGCCAGATCGACCTGCTGGTGCAGGAGGGGTTTTATGCCAATCGTAGCGATCTGATCCGCACTGCCATCCGCAACCAGCTGGGCCAGCATGCCGACGTGGTGAAACAGACGGTAGCACGGAAAAGTCTGGTGCTCGGTATGCAGCATTACTCAAGGGCCGATCTGGAAGCCCTGCAGGCGGCCGGAGAGCGGCTGCACATTCATGTACTGGGTCTGGCCAGCATCGCCAGCGATGTTTCTGTCGAACTGGCACTGGCCACCATTGAATCCATCTTCGTACTGGGCTCGCTGCATGCGAGTGCAGTCCTCAAAACAGCGCTGGCCCCGCGCATACGCTAAAGGGACGTCATGAAACTACCTCTGTTTTCGCAGCTGCGCTCGAGCGCCCAGAAACTGTTCAACCGCAGTACCCGTCAGGCCGTGGAGCAGGCCATGGACACGCTGCGCCAGCACCAGAGCAGCCTGCCCGTGATCGATCTGAGTTCGCTGCTGCAGCCGGCCCCCGTAGCGCGGGTGCCGCGCGATGCCCGCTTCATCGAAGGCAGCTACAGCAACCATGCGGGCAGCCGCCAGTACAAGCTGTATGTGCCGGCCAGCTACCACGGCCAGCCCATGCCGCTGCTGGTGATGCTGCACGGCTGCACGCAGGACCCTGACGATTTTGCCGCCGGCACCCAGATGAACCAGCTGGCCGAGGAAAACCAGTATTTCGTGCTGTATCCGGCACAGAGTCCGGCCGCCAATCAGGCCAAATGCTGGAACTGGTTCAACGCCATCGACCAGCAGCGCGGTCAGGGCGAACCGTCCATCATCGCCGGTATGACGGAGCAGGTGATGGCGGACTATCCCGTGATCGAGGAACAGGTGTATGTGGCGGGTCTGTCTGCGGGCGGCGCCATGGCCGTCATCGTCGGCACGCTGTATCCCGAACTGTTTGCCGCCGTGGGCGTGCATTCGGGCCTGCCCTACGGTTCGGCGCAGGATCTGCCCTCGGCCTTGTCGGCCATGAAGCGGGGCGCCAGCAGCATGGCCGTGGCGTCCTCACCGGCCAGCCAGCCCATCATCGTGTTCCATGGCGACAGCGATACCACCGTCAATCCCCGCAATGGCGAACAGCTGCTGGCCCAGCGCCAGCTGCCCCAGCATGGCAAGGCTGAAATCCGCAGCGGCGGTGTGCCCAATGGCCACCGCTACACCCGCACAACCCACATGGGCAGCAACGGCAAACCGCTGGGCGAGCACTGGCTGGTGCACGGCGCCGGCCATGCATGGTCGGGCGGCAGTGCCAACGGCAGTTATACGGATGGGCGCGGGCCGAATGCCAGCCGCGAAATGCTGCGCTTCTTCCGTACCGTACGCTAACGCTTGAGTTCAGTCGTGCTGCTGCCGGCGGTGGCCGCGCGCTGCTGGGCGGCGATTTCGGCACGCAGGCAGTCCGGGCACCAGCAGCCGGCGGCACCGGCTAGCGGCACCGGCAGCAGCATGGGCAGTGCAGTACACCAGCAGGGCGCTTCCGCCACAGCGGAACTGCCGTCCTGCACGGGCGCAGCGTCGCTGGCACGCCCTGCGCCGTCAGCCATGGCGCAATGGAACTCGGCGCCGCAGCGCGTGCACAGGCTCATTTTCCGTGCTCGTCTGGGAAGCGGCGCATGGCTGTGCGCAGCAGCGCCATCTGGCCGTTGAAGCGGGTGCAGCCATCGCACACCATCAGGTGCAGGCGCAAGCGGGTACGCTCGACAAACGACAGTTCGCGATCCATGCCCTCCGATACCAGCCGGTGCGCTTCGCGGCAGGTCGGTTTCAATCCGGTTTTATCAGGATTCGTCATATTCGGCTCGATTCATTGAGGACTGCGCTGGCCGAACCAGTTCAGGTCCAGACATTCGCGCAGGCGCAAGCGCGCTCGATACAGCAGCACCCACGCATTAGACGACGTAATCGCCAGTTCCTTACAGATTTCTTCCGTTTCCAGTTCCAGCCATTCGCGCATCATGAACACGCGGGCCGTCTGGGCCGGCAGTTTTTCCAGGCACAGCTCGAGCGTGCGGAAGAAATCCTTCTGCTCGAGTGCCGAGTCAGGGTCGCCCCACGATTGCGGCGGCGCGACCGTATGGCCGTTGGCGGTGAACAGCGCATCGATCAGCTCATCATCACCCTGCCCCTCGTCCGTATCGAACTGGCGTTCGCGCGTGGAAGAGCGCAGACAATCGATGATCTTGAACTTGAGGATGCCCGTCACATAGGTGCGCAGCGAGGATGCCCCGGTAAAGCGCTCGGGCTTTTCCAGCACGGCGATCAGGGCATCCTGTACGGCATCCTCGGCCAGCGCCTGATTCCTAATTTGCAACTGTGCAAATCGGACAAGCTGGGGACGCATCTGTTCCAGTTGGCGGTGCAAAGTGTCGGGAGCGCTCATATGGCGGCCAGCGTAGCGGAGGATCTAAGAAAATACAACCGGATAGCCCTATAATGCGTGGTCTACGGTCGCTACAGGCTGTAAAATTGCACAAAATTTTTTTCCGGACTCGCCATGACCCAACTGACCAACCTGAACTTAGGCATGAATGATGACCTGACTGCGGTTTCGCCGCAGATCAAGGCGCAGATTCTGGCTGAGGCCCTGCCCTACATCCGCAATTTCCATGGCAAGACCATCGTGATCAAATACGGTGGCAATGCCATGACGGACGAGCGCCTGAAACACGGCTTCGCGCGCGATGTCATCCTGCTCAAACTGGTGGGCATGAATCCGGTGGTGGTGCACGGCGGCGGTCCGCAGATCGACAACGCGCTGAAAAAAATCGGCAAGCAGGGCACCTTCGTGCAGGGCATGCGTATCACCGACGAAGAAACCATGGAAGTGGTGGAGTGGGTGCTGGGCGGTGAAGTGCAGCAGGACATCGTGATGCTGATCAATCACTACGGCGGTCAGGCCGTGGGTCTGACGGGTAAGGACGGTGGTCTGATCCGCGCCCGCAAAATGGCCATGCCGGACCGCGAGAATCCGGGCGAGTTCCTCGACATCGGCTTCGTGGGCGAAATCGAGGCGATCAATCCGGCAGTGGTGAAAGCCCTGCAGGACGACGCCTTCATTCCTATCATCTCGCCTATCGGTTTCGGTCAGGATGGCCAGGCCTACAACATCAATGCCGACGTGGTAGCGGGCAAGATCGCGGAAATCCTGAAAGCGGAAAAGCTGATCATGATGACCAACATCGCCGGCGTGCAGGATAAGCAGGGCAATCTGGTGACCGACCTGTCGGCCCGCGAGATCGACGAGATGTTCGCCGACGGGACGATTTCGGGCGGCATGCTGCCTAAAATTTCATCGGCACTGGACGCAGCCAAGTCCGGCGTGAACACGGTTCACATCATCGATGGCCGGATTGAACACTCTTTATTGCTGGAAGTCTTGACCGAACAGGCTTTTGGCACTATGATCCGGTCTCACTAAAAATTTGGCGGTGCTGTTAAGCCTCAGTTTTAGCGTACCGCCACATTCAATGCCCTTGTAGCTCAGTGGTAGAGCACTCCCTTGGTAAGGGAGAGGCCACGTGTTCAATCCACGTCAAGGGCACCATCCTGCTGCACCCTCCCCCGCTCTAGAATTTTTATCCGACTGTCCTGTCAGGCATTGTCACGTCCTGCGCTAGTACAGCCGTTCGACCTTCAGGCCGCGCTTGCGCAGCAGTTCCGGCACGCTGTACTGCCCCACCAGATGCAGGATACCGACTGCGGCTACCGCATTATCGGCCTGCTGCATCAGCCGCTGCATGCCGTCGGCCAGCGCCGGATTGCGCCCTTCCAGCAGCACTTTCTGCACGAAGCGCCCGGAATAGCTGTCATCCTGTTCGGCCTTGCTGGCGAGTTCCTCGAGCGCCGCGGCATCGGCATGGCGCCATGCATCGCCGATGGCGCGCGCCTGGCTGGCCTGCTCGCGCGATTCGATACCGGCAATGGCTTCCTGCAAAAAGATTAACTGCTGCGCCCCGCCCATGCTGTCGAACAGCGCCATCTGGCTTTCGGCCGATTCCAGCTCCAGCACTTTCTGCCCGCGCTTGTGCGCCTGCTGGGACAGATAGGCGTCAACCGCCAGCGCCGTGCTGTAGCCCTGATTGGAAAATTCGGAAATCGTCAGCACGCTGGCCAGTAGCCACGGCTTCATGGCCGCCACACTGTTCGCCTCGATGTGATACTCGCGCAGCAGACGCTCCAGCCGCAAGCGCCACGACGCCGACAGCACGGGCGCATTGCCTCCCCTGCCCTGCATGCCGTAACGCTGTACCACTTTGGCCAGCGCCTGCTGATCGCCCAGCGGGTCGATCTCCAGTGCCAGCACGGGCGCCTGTTCCAGCAACTGCGCCAGTTGCGGCTCAAGCGGATAGAAATCGGCGGCACCCACGTGGATGGTGCCGAACAGGTAGAGCGAGCGGCCGGACTGCTCGATCTTGAACAGCGCGCCATGGCGGGTGCCGCTATTTTCAGCATGGGCTGCAACGGGCGAGAGCAGCAGCGCGAGCAAACTGCAGAACATCACTATAATCTGACGCAGCATGACACCCTTTTTCAGCAAATCCGACGTGAACAATTGAAGTGAGCATTATTACCCGCAAAGACACGGTGTGGCTATTCGATCTCGATAACACCCTGCACAACGCCTCGCATGCCATCTTCCCCGCCATCATGGGGCGGATGAACGACTATATCGCCCGCGTACTGGGCGACGGCACCACGCCCGCCACACCGGAGCAGGTGGAAGCCGCACGCACCGGCTACTGGCGCCGCTACGGCGTAACGATGCTGGGACTGGTGAAGCACCATAACGTGGATGCGGCCCATTTTCTGCACGAGACCCATAATCTGGAGCAGCTGCACAGCATGATCCGCGCCGAAACCGGCTTGCGCCAGCTGCTGCGCCGCCTGCCCGGCCGCAAAATCCTGCTGACCAATGCGCCGCACCGCTATTCCACCAAGGTGGTGCGCCATCTGGGCCTGCAGCGCCAGTTCAGCCACCACGTGGCGGTGGAAGCCATGACGGTGCACGGCAAGATGCGCCCCAAGCCATCGCGCCTGCTGCTGCGTAGCCTGCTGCGGCGCCAGCAGCTGCGCCCCGGCCGCTGCGTGCTGGTGGAAGATACGCTGGCCAATCTGCGCACGGCCCACCAGCTAGGCATACGCACGGCATGGGTCACCCAGTACCTGACACTGGGGGATACGGCCGGCATGGCGCACCAGCAAAAACGCTTAATTCGCCCCGCTTACGTCGATGTCAAAGTAAAATCTGTCCGACAGCTGCCGGCCCGCCTGCACCATTTGCGCTAACACCCTGCTAGCAGCCTTACCGATTCGACCACCACCACTGCGAGATCACATGGCAAGCACACCGCCGGGCCAACGCCGCATGCAGATATTGCAAGCACTGGCCGAAATGCTGGAACAGCCCAAGGGCGACCGGATTACCACCGCTGCGCTGGCGCGCAAGCTAGAGTTCTCCGAGGCGGCGCTGTACCGCCATTTCGCCAGCAAGGCGCAGATGTTCGAGGGGCTGATCGAATTTATCGAATCGACCGTGTTCGGCCTGATCAACCGGATTACCGAGCAACAGAACGACGGCCTGCTGCAGGCGCGTGATATGGTGGGCATGCTGCTGAATTTTTCAGCACAGAACCCCGGCATGACGCGCGTGCTGACGGGCGAGGCGCTGGTCAACGAGGACGAACGGCTGCAACTGCGCATGAACCAGTTCTACGACCGCGTGGAACTGGCGCTGAAACAGGCCCTGCGCATCGCCGCCAGCGAAGGCCAGACGCGCGAGGCCGATGTGCCGGCACGCGCCAGCATGCTGGTCAGCTTCGTGATCGGACGCTGGCACCGTTATGCCAAGAGCGGCTTCAAGAATAACCCCACACAGGACGCACCGCTGCAAATTGCCTTGCTGCTGACTTCAGTTTAACCATGGATGTAGATGTATTCGCGCTGCTGGACGACGCCAGCCCGCACAACGCACCGGCCGCCGCTGGTGCGCCGCACCGCTCACGCCTGTACACCGGCCATCTGGCCACGCTGCGCTGCCAGCACATCGGCCAGTGGCCGCAATTGCTGGAACAGATGCAGACGGCGCTCACGCAAGGCGCTTACGCCGTCACCGTCTGCCAGTACGAACTGGGTGAGCAGCTACTGCAACTGGACGGCATCGATGCCACGCCACCTGCAGAACTGGCGCAGATACTGCTGTTCTCGCGCTGCGACCTGCTGGACAGCGCACAGGTCGGCGCATGGCTGGCCGTCCGTAGCAGCACGCCGGAGAGCGCCAGCGCTGCGACCACGCTGGCCGGCATCGCCAACATCCGCCCGAATATCGACCAGCCGGCGTTTAGCGCCGCGCTGGCGCGCATCCACGACTACATCGCGGCAGGCGACACCTATCAGGTCAACTATACCTACCGGCTACGCTTCGACGCCTATGGCAGCATCTATGCGCTGTACGCGCGCCTGCGCGAACGCCAGCCCGTGCCGTATGGGGCGCTGCTGCAACTGGACGATGGCCGTGCCATCCTGTCGCTGTCGCCGGAGCTGTTCGTGCGCCATCAGGATGGCGTGCTGACGGCACGCCCCATGAAAGGCACGGCCCCCGCCAGTGCCGACGACGCCGAAAACCAGCGCCGCGCACAGGCACTGGCCGCCGACAGCAAGAACCGCGCGGAAAATCTGATGATCGTCGATCTGCTGCGCAATGACGTAGCGCGCATCGCCACCACCGGCAGCGTGCAGGTGCCAGCGCTGTTCGATGTGCAGCGCTACAGCAGCGTGCTGCAGATGACCTCCACCATCACCGCGCAACTGCGCGACGATGCCACGCTGGCTGACATCTTTACAGCGCTCTACCCTTGCGGTTCCATCACGGGCGCGCCCAAGCGCCGCACCATGGAAATCATCCGCGAGCTGGAACCGGACCCGCGCGGCATCTACACGGGCGCCATCGGCTGGTTCGATCCGCGCAGCGATGGCAAGGTAGGGGATTTCTGCATGTCCGTTCCCATCCGCACGCTGGCTTTGCAGGCGCCGGATGCCGCGCTCGGTGTACGTCACGGCGAAATGGGCGTGGGCGCGGGCATCGTGTTCGACAGCGACGCAGCCGAGGAATATGCGGAATGCCAGCTCAAAGCCCGCTTCCTGACAGGGCTGCAAAGCCAGTTCGAGATTTTCGAAACGCTGCAGGCCAGCCATGCTGGGGCCGCGCATCAGGCACGCCATCTGGCGCGGCTGGCTGCTTCGGCGCAGTACTTCGGCTATCCATGGGATGAGGCAGCAGCGGCGGCGGCCATCGCGCAGGCCTGTGCCAGCATGGCCGCACAGCAGACCTACCGCCTGCGGCTGGCACTGTCTGCCAGTGGCGATTTCTCCGTCCAGCAGGCTGCCATCACGCCGCTGGCGACGCCCGTCAAGCTGCTGCTGGCGGCAAATGCCACCAGCGCCAGCGAGCTATTCCTGCGCCACAAAACCAGCATCCGCACACGCTACGACGCGGCATGGCGTGCCGCCGAAGCGGCCGGCGGCTTCGATACGCTGTTCTTCAACGAACGGGGCGAGCTGACGGAAGGTGGGCGCAGCAATGTGCTGGTAAAAATCGATGGCCGCTGGCTCACGCCGCCGCTCTCGTCCGGCCTGCTGCCGGGCGTCATGCGCGCCGTGCTGCTGGACGATCCGCAATGGCAGATCGAACAGGCTGTGATCACGCGCGCCATGCTGCAACAGGCCGAAGCCATCATGGTCTGCAACGCCTTGCGCGGCGTGATGCCTGCCGTGCTGGCCAGCTAGCCTCGCTGTGCTGCGTTCGCGCGGCGCAGCCTACCTTGCGGCCTTACAGATCGATCATCATTTCGAAACCGCCGTAGATCATGCGCTTGCCATCGAAGGGCAGATTTGTCGGGTCCATAAAATGCGCCATGCGGGGATCGTTCATGGCCTTATCGTTGATGGCATCGCGCTCGGCCCGCGAGGCATAGACTATCCACGAAAACACCACCGCTTCGCCATCGCGCAAATCTACGCTGAGCGGGAATGACGTCACCTTACCGGGCGGGATATCGTCGCCCACACATTCACGGAACTCCAGCGCGCCGTATTCTTTCCAGATGGCGCCACACTGGCGCGACATATCGAGATAAGCCTCAAGGTTTTCCTTGGGCAGCGGAATCACAAACCCATCGACATAAGCCATGCTGTTCTCCTTCCCCGTCTAGAGTTCCAGAGTAGCCAGTTTGGCGCGCAACCACAAGCGCCGCACGATACGGCCAGACAAGAGCGCCGCGCCACGAAACTGGCTGCGCTAGGCCGCCGCAAAGCGCTTGCGGTAGGCGCCGGGCGAGGTAGCGGCCAGACGGCGGAAATGGTGGCGTAGCGATTCTTCCGAAGCAAAGCCGGTACGTTCGGCGATCTGCGCCAGCGGCACACCGGGCACTTCCAGCATTTCCTTGACCAGCGCCACGCGCTCGCGGATCAGCCATTCCAGCGGCCCCATGCCGGTAGCCTGCTGGAACTGGCGCTGCAGCGTGCGCGGGCTCATGGCCGCCTGCTCGGCCATGCTGGCCACCGTATGCGGCAGGGCCGGATGGCTGCGCAGCCAGTCCATCAGACGCGACAGCCGCCCTGCTTCGCCATGCGCCATGGGACGCGGCAGAAACTGCGCCTGCCCGCCTTCCCGTTGCGGCGCCACCACCAGCCGCTGCGCCACCTGATTGCCCACTTTGGCGCCATAGTCGCGCCGCACCAGATGCAGCAGCATGTCCAGCCCTGCGGCCGAGCCTGCCGCCGTAATCAGCTGGCCGTTATCCACATACAGATCATCAGGCTGCACCTGTATCTGCGGATAGCGCTGCGCCAGCCTGGCCGCATAGCGCCAGTGGGTGGTGGCAGGCAGACCATCGAGCAGCCCCGCCGCTGCCAGCACGAATACGCCGGAACAGATAGAGCACAGACGCGCGCCGCGCTGATGGGCAGCCCGCAACTGTTCCAGCAAAGCCGCTGGCGGCACTTCGTCGGCATCGCGCCAGCCCGGAATCACGATGGTATCGGCCTGCGCCAGCAGCTCCGGCTGGTAGGGCGCCTGCACCATGATGCCGCCCGCAGCACGGATCGGCCCTGCTTCGATGGCGCAGACGGCAAAGTCGTACCAGTCCACCTCCAGTTCGGGGCGTTCCAGTGCAAACAGTTCCACCGTGCAGCCGAATTCGAAGGTGCACAGACGGTCATAGGCGAGAGCCACCACCAGATGTTTTTTCATGGCGTAATCTTAACGCAGATAGTCTGATACGCCACTACTTTGCCGCGCTGGCCGGCGCCACAATGGCAGCATCAACCACCCCACCAGGAGATCGCATGTCCCCAGCTTCGCGCGTCAGCGCCATACCCGCCGCCAGCAGCAACGCCGCCCTCAGCTATTTCGAAGACCAGTTCCGCTATGAAACGGACTGCTGGGATGTGCACGATGCCCTCAGCAATGGCCCGCACGACTTCGTGCTGCTCGATGTACGCGGTACGGAAAAATATCAGGCCGGCCATGTGGCTGGTGCGCTCGATCTGGCCCATGGCAAGATCATCGCCTCCAAGCTGGCGGCCTACCCGCAGGACACCCTGTTCGTGGTGTATTGCGCCGGCCCCCACTGCAATGGCGCAGCGCGCGCCGCCATACGGCTGGCGCAACTGGGCCGGCCTGTGAAAGTGATGCCAGGCGGGATTACCGGCTGGCTCGATGAAGGATTTACGCTGGTCAGCGGCGCCTAGCCTTGCACCGGCCAGGCCGGCCGGCTTACATGGCCAGCGCTTTTTCTACGGCGCTGACCAGTTGTTTATCGGTCGGGGCGACTTTGCTGCCATAGCTATCCACCACATTGCCCTTACGGTCGATCAGGTATTTGTGGAAGTTCCACGCTGGCGCCTTGCCCGTCGCCTTGATCAGATTGACGTACAGCGAATTCGGTTCCTTGCCCGAGACGATGGACTTGGCAAACATGGGGAACTTCACGCCATAGGTGTTGAAGCAGAAGTCGGCGATTTCCTTGCTGCTGCCCGGTTCCTGCTGGCCGAAGTCGTTGGACGGGAAGCCCAGCACCACCAGACCCTTGGCGCTGTATTTCGCATACATGGCTTCCAGCCCTTCGTACTGGCCGGTGAAACCGCAATAGCTGGCCGTATTCACCACCAGCACCACCTTGCCCGCGTACTGGCACAGATCCTGAGGCGAGTCATCCTGCAGGCGCTTGAAAGTCTGCTTCAGTATCGCCGGGCAGCTGGCAGCGGGCACGCTGGCAGCAGGCGCTGCCGCTGTGGCGGTACGGCTGGCCGCCGGCGTCTGCGCCCATGCCGAAGTACTGAGCAGCATGGTCAGAGAAGAAACCAGGCACAACTGGGCAAAGGTCTTGGACATGATGGCTCGCCAAAATATGAAAAAAAATAATTCTATTCCAAAAGTAAACACTTCGCTTTGCTTACCCTTGTTTACGGCCGGCCACCTGCGCACGATTGAGGCACATTAAACCTCCCCTGGTGCCAAACTACACACTGGGTAGCAGAAGCACGAGGGGAACGACTATGGAATGGTGTGCCACATGGCGAAGCTGGCTAGCTGCCCTGCTAGGGCTACTGCTAGGGCTACTGACCGCTGCAAGTGCACTGGCACAGGTGGAGCTACTGCCGCCCATGGCGGCGGGACAGGTCAGCGTATCGGGGCTATCATCGGGCGGCTACATGGCCGTGCAGTTCCAGGTGGCGTTCTCCGCCACCGTGCGCGGCGCGGGCATCATTGCTGGCGGACCATATTTCTGTGCACAGGGCAGCGTCTACACGGCCACCACCCGCTGCAGCTGCACCAGCGACGTGTTCGCCTGCCGCGTGCATCCGGGCGGCACCCGCATTGCCGACCTGATCGTGCTGACCGACTGGTTTGCCGCCGATGGCGCCATCGATCCACCCGAAGAGCTGGCCAGCCACAAGGTGTGGATGCTGTCGGGCAGCGTGGACAGCATCGTGCCGCAACCTGTGATGACCGACCTGTACAACTACTACCGCCACTACATGGCCGCCAGCCAGATCGTCTACCGCCGCATGCTGCCGGCCGAACATGCGCTGCCCACCGACCAGTACGGCAACCCCTGCGCCCATTTAGGCAGCCCCTACATCAACAACTGCACCTATGACGCGGCCGGCCAGTTGCTGCAATGGATCTACGGTCCCCTACTGCCGCGCAACAGCGGCCCACCCGCCGGCCGCGTGATGGCTTTTGTACAAAGCGAGTTCCTGCCCTTCCCCACGCTGCATGGCATGGCCACCGTAGGCTACCTGTACCTGCCGAAAAGCTGCGAAGACAGTGCCGGCGCGGGCTGCCGTCTGCACGTCGCTTTTCATGGCTGCCTGCAGGATATCGACAGCATAGGCACCACCTTCATCGACCATGCCGGCTACAACGCCTGGGCCGACAGCAACCGCCTGATGATCCTCTACCCGCAAGCGTCCGCCATCGCCCCCAATCCGCAAGCGTGCTGGGACTGGTTTGCCTACGACGATGCACGCTACGCGCTCAAATCCGGCCACCAGATGGCGGCCGTCAAACGTATGGTGGACCGGCTGACAGGGGTGCAGCCAGCCGCCAGCGTGAGTCCGTCTAGATGCCGCCCAGACAGATGTATTTGATGACGAGGTAATCATCGAGGCCGTAATGCGAGCCCTCGCGTCCCAGCCCTGACTGCTTGACGCCGCCGAAGGGCGCTATCTCGTTCGAGATCAGCCCCGTGTTGACGCCCACCATGCCGCTCTCCAGCCCTTCCGCCACACGCCAGATGCGACCGATATCGCGCGAATAGAAATAGCTGGCCAGCCCGAACTCGGTGGCGTTGGCCAGCGCCAGCGCTTCCTCGTCCGTCCGGAAGCGGAACAGCGGCGCCAGCGGGCCAAAGGTTTCTTCCGTTGCTACCAGCATGGAGTTATCCACATCGGCAATCACGGTCGGCTCGAAGAAGCCGTGACCGAGCGCGTGGCGCTGGCCACCCAGTAGCACGCGGCCGCCTTTGGCCGTGGCATCGGCCACATGCTGTTCCACTTTCTGCACGGCTTTCTCGTTGATCAGCGGCCCTTGCGTGACGCCGTCTTCCACGCCATTGCCCACTTTGAGCTTGCCGACGGCCGCTACCAGCTTGTCGGCAAACTGCTGGTACACGCCATCCTGCACATAGATGCGGTTGGCGCACACGCAGGTCTGGCCCGCGTTGCGGTATTTGGAAGCCAGCGCGCCTTCTACGGCTGCATCGAGATCGGCATCGTCGAATACGATGAAGGGCGCATTGCCGCCCAGTTCCAGCGACAGCTTCTTGATGGTGGGCGCGCTCTGCGCCATCAGCAAGCGGCCTACGGCAGTGGAGCCGGTAAAGGTCAGCTTGCGCACAATAGGGCTGGCACTGAGCTCGCCGCCTATGGCCACCGGGTCGCCCGTCACCACGCTGAACACGCCGGCCGGCACACCGGCCCGCTCGGCCAGTTCGGCCAGCGCCAGCGCGCAGAACGGCGTGGCTTCGGCCGGTTTCAGCACCATAGTGCAGCCAGCGGCCAGCGCCGGCCCCACTTTGCGGGTAATCATCGCGATGGGGAAATTCCACGGCGTGATGGCCGCGCACACGCCTATCGGCTCCTTGGTCACCAGCAGGCGCCGGTCCGGCCATGGCGATGCCAGTGTTTCGCCTGCGATGCGTTTGGCTTCCTCGGCAAACCATTCGATAAACGAGGCGCCATACGCCACTTCGCCGCGTGCTTCGGCCAGCGGCTTGCCCTGCTCGGCCGTCATCAGCTGCGCCAGATCTTCGGCATTGGCCAGTATCAGATCGTTCCAGCGACGCAGGATGGCTGCGCGCTCCTTGGCAGTTTTCTTGCGCCATGCCGGCCATGCAGCTTGGGCGGCAGCGATCGCGCTGCGGGTTTCGGCTGCGCCCATCAGCGGTACGCTGCCCAGTTGTGCGCCCGTGGCGGGATTGTGCACGGCCAGCGTGGCGCCATTGTCGGCATCACACCATGCGCCGTTCACATAGGCCTGCTGGCGCAGCAGGCTGGTATCGTTGAGTTGCAGCATAGCCTCTCCTGTCAAAGAACTACTATGCCACAGACTGCGGCGCGCTGTTTTACTCCACCGTGAAGGAAGACAGGTCCGGATGGGGCGGCGGATAATGCAGATCCATATGCTCCAGCGTTTCCAGCAGCAGGCTGGCGATCACCAGATTGCGATGGGTCTTGGAGTTAGCCGGCACCACATACCATGGCGCATGGGGCAGATTGGTTTCGCGGATCGCGTCTTCGTAAGCGCGCTGATAGGCTGCCCATTTTTTACGCTGCTCGATATCGGCCGGATTGAATTTCCACTGCTTGTCCGGATCATCGAGCCGCTCCTGCAGGCGCTGGCGCTGTTCCTCTTTCGAGATATGCAGGAAGACCTTGACGATCACCGTCCCCGTCTCGGACAGCATGCGTTCGAAATCGCGGATCTGGGCATAGCGGCGCTGGCATTCTTCCATCTCTATCATGCCCTGCACGCGGGTAATCAGCACGTCTTCGTAATGGCTGCGGTTGAAAATGGCGATCTCGCCTTTCACCGGCACCTGCTGGTGCACGCGCCACAAATAATCGTGCGCCAGCTCGTTATCGGTGGGCGACTTGAAGGCCACCGCGCGCACGCCCATAGGATTGACGCGGCTGAACATGGCGCGCACCGTGCCATCCTTGCCGGCCGTATCCATGCCCTGCAACACCAGCAGCACTTTCTTGTTGTGCTGGGCGTAGAGCTTGTCCTGCAAGGCCGAAATGCGGTCTATCAGCTCGCCCGTGCGCTTGATGTCGAGCGCCTTGGCTTTGGCCTTGGTCAGCCCGGGATTGGCCGTGCGGCTGGAAAATACCGCCCTGCCTGCGTCAGCTTCACGCAGTTTCAGGCGGGACGAGGCGCGAAAGCGCTGGCGGGCATTATGGGTCATGCAGCTAGCATACCACTGGCAGCGAGCTGTGCCGCACGGCAGCCCCACCATGCCGCCTCCTCGAACACGGAAAAGCCCGACAGATCGGCATGGGCGAACAGGATGCGGCCCTCGTGCTCGCGCAGCGCACGCACACCGGCATTGCTGCGGAAATGCGGCAACGGCGCTGCCATCGCATGGCCACGCAGAGTGATATCGACGCGCTCCACACAGGATACGAACTCGCTGCCGTAGGCCGTATGCAGATCGGCGCTGGCCAGCGCCAGCAGTTCATCGGGCCTGGCTGCCAGCAGCCATTTGCGCGCGCTGACAGGGTCGCGGTCGGACAGCGCCACATAGGCGCTGAACACGGTTTTTTCCGGTGGCCGTACGCGGATATCCTGATGGGTGGACACCACATAACCGAGGCCCGGTTCGCTGTACACCACGTTATCCCAGCACAGCGGCTGGTCCGGCAGTTCGTGCGGGAAGCGCTTGAGCAGAAAGTTCGCCACCAGCCACGGCGCATACGCAGGGCTATGTTTGGCCGGATCGAAACCGTAGGCGGCGATGTTCTCCACCACGCGCGCCGCGACATACAGCGGCATGGCGCAGATGGCTTTGCGCGCCCGCACCAGATAGCTGTGCGGCTGGCCATCCTTGAGCGTAAAGCACAGCGCTTCGATGCCCTTAGCCGTTTCCTTCAGCGATACCACGGTGCCGCCGCGGCGCTGTATGCCGGATGCCCGTTCCAGTCCGCTGGCCAGCGGCTGCAGACCGCCCGGCCACGTCAGCCACGCACCATTGCCTGCATTGGCGGCCTGCCCCCAGCGGCTGCAGTAGTAGTGCAGCCCAGCCCATGCCGACACCTGATCGTAGCGGGTGCCGTAATCATCACGGCAGCAGTAGTTGAGATACCAGTGCAGCGTGGGTGCCGTGTAGCCGTTCTGGGTCAGCCAGTCTTTCAGGGTGATCTGATCGAGCGCCTGCCACTGCGGGTCTTCTGACGACAGCACGGTGGGAAATACGAACACGCGCCGGCCATCATTGCCACGGGTCTGGCGCAGCCGTGCCACCTCGGCGAAAAAGCGCGCGTGCTGCTCACGTTCCCATTGCGGCACGCCTTCGGTAGGAATAAAGCCTTCCTGCCAGTGGCCGTCTTTGAGCAAGCGTTCTTCCGGCGCATGCAGGATGTAGCGCTCGTCGTAAGTGGGCTGCTCGGCATACGCATCCTTCTGGATGATGCCCAGATCGGCCAGTATATCGCGCACATGCACGGACTCCGGTGAAGGCAGCGGCAGATAGTGGGCGCCGGTAGGATAGGCATATTCGCCGAACGCGCCGCCGGCCGCATTGCCATACGGTTGCGGGCCATCGATCATCAGCATGTCGCGCACACCGAGCTTGTTGAGCTTCCACGCCGCCGTCAGGCCGGCCACGCCGGAGCCGAGGATGGCTACGCCCGTCTCTATCACTTCGGATGGCGGCGGCACGGCGCGGCGGTCGCGCAGATAGTGGCCTTCGTCACGTCCCGGATAGTGCACGGTAGGCGTGACTTCGCGCCAGCGCAGAAAACCGGCCACGCTGCCTGCGGCCAGCGCACCGGAAGCGCCAGCCCACAGCAGAAACGAACGACGCAGCATCAGCGTATCACCCTGCGCCAGTCCTGCTCGAATTCATGCACGAGAGACTGGGTGTTCAGGCGATTCGGCGCCATCGGCAGGCGCTGCATATCGGGCGGGAAGCTGAACATTTCGCGCGTCGTGTCGGCATTCAGATAGCGCATCGGCAGGCGGTAGCTGGTGGGCGCCCTGTAGTCGGCCTGCGGCGTGGCGAGGATGAAGCCCCATTCGCCGAACGAGGGCACATAGGCGTGGTAGGGATAGGTTTTCAGCCCCACTTCGCGCAGCGTGGCGTCGATGGTCCAGTAGGCATGCGGCGCAAAGAACGGCGAAGTCGATTGCACCACCATCAGGCCGTTGGCTGCCAGATGCTTTTTCACCATGCCGTAGAACGGCACGGAATACAGCTTGCCCAGTGCGAAGCTGGACGGATCGGGGAAATCGACGATCACGGCATCAAACATATCATCGTGCTGTTCCAGCCAGATCGCCGCATCGGCATTAATCACCCGCACGCGCTGGTCGCTGAACGAGCCGTGATTGAGCTTGACCAGTTCTTCGCGCTTGCTGAAAGCGCCCGTCATGGCCGGATCGAGATCGACCAGCGTCACGTGCTCGATCTGTGGATAACGCAGGATTTCGCGCAACGCGAGGCCGTCGCCGCCACCCAGCACCAGCACCCGTTTGGCCCATGGCAGCGGCTGCAGTACCGGATGCACCAGCGCTTCGTGATAGCGGTATTCATCGCGCGAGGAAAACTGCAGATTGCCGTTGATGTACAGGCGCAGATCATCCTTCCAGTGGGTGATCACCAGCCGCTGGTAGGGCGTGGTGGTGGCATATACGATTTCATCGCCGAACAGGCCATGCTCGCCCCAGTAGGTCAGCTTGTCGGCAAAGGCAAAACCGAACACCAGCACGCACAGCACACTGGCCGCGCGCAGCATACGCCCTGCCACATTCTGCAGCTCTGTGCGGAACACGGTAATTGTCCACAGGGCCACGCCGACATTGAGCATGCCGAACAAGAAACCCGTACGCACCAGCCCCAGATACGGCGCCAGCACCAGCGGGAACAGCAGCGATACGGCCAGCGCACCCAGATAATCGAAAGTCAGCACACGGCTGACCAGTTCATTGAACGCCGTCTGGCGCGCATTCAGCGCACGCATCACCAGCGGCACTTCCATGCCGACGAAAGCGCCGACCAGAAACACCATCACATACAGCAGCGTGCGGAACGGCGCGGCCATCCACGAGAAGGTCAGAAACAGCAGTGCGGCCGACAGGCCACCGACCAGTCCCACCGCCAGTTCGATATCGACGAAGCGGGCCAGCACATCTTCATCGCGCACATATTTGGACAGGTGGGCACCTACACCCATAGCAAACAGATAGCAACCGATGATGGTGGAGAACTGCAGGATAGAATCACCCAGCAGGTAGCTCGACAGCGCGCCGGCGATCAGTTCATAGGCCAGACCACAGGAAGCCACCACAAAAACGGACAGGATCAGAATCTTTTTGTTCATTCGTCGATTTTGCACTATTATCAAGTCAACCACTTTAACTGAAGGTGTGCCGTGCCCGCCATCCTAAATTATCTGATCCACCTGTTACTGGCCGCCGTGCTACTGGCGGTGTTCTTCAAAGCCTACACTTCCTGGACTCCGTTTGACGAAGTACTGCTGATCCGGCAGGGCAATCTGGCGGCAGCCCTGTCACTGGGCGGCGCGCTGATCGGCTTTTCCATCACCATCGGTTCGGCCCTCGTGCACACGGCCGACTACCGCGAATTCGTCATGTGGGCCGCCGGTGCCATGGTGGTCCAGATGCTGGCCTATGCCGTCACCACGCGGCTGCTGAACATGGCCAAAGACCAGATCGAGGGCAACAACGCAGCTTTTGGCGGCCTGCTGGGCGCCATTTCCATTTCCATCGGCGTCATCAACGGCGCCTGCATTTCCTAACAACGCGAGGACCATTATGGGCATCGGTAGCTTTATCAAGAAGCAGTTTATCGACGTAATTCAGTGGAACGAAAGTGCCGACGGCGTACTGGCGTGGCGCTTCCCCATGCAGGATCAGGAAATCCAGAATGGCGGCGTGCTGATCGTGCGCGAATCGCAGATGGCCGTCTTCGTCAACGAAGGCCAGATCGCCGACGTGTTCGGCCCCGGCACCCACAAGCTGAGCACCCAGACCCTGCCCCTGCTGACCAACCTGATGAACTGGGACAAGCTGTTCGAATCGCCGTTCAAATCGGATGTGTACTTCTTCAGCACGCGCGTGCAGACGGCGCGCAAATGGGGCACGCCGCAACCGATCACCATCCGCGACAAGGATTTCGACATGGTGCGCGTGCGCGCCTTCGGCATGTATTCCTACCGCGTGACGGACCCGCGCCTGTTCTTCAAGGAGATCAGCGGTACGCGCGAGCTGTACACGCGCGACGAGGTGGAAGAACAGCTGCGCGGCATCCTGATGGCCAGCATGGCCGGTTCGCTGGGCAGCTCGCAAGTGCCCTTCCTCGACATGGCCGCCAACCAGATGCTGATGGCGCAGCAGATCAAGGGTGATCTGGGCACGGCCTTCGCGCGCTACGGCATCGGCCTCGATGAATTCAACGTGGCCAGCGTGAGCCTGCCGGAAGAACTGCAATCGGCACTGGACGAACGGATTTCGGCCGGTATGAAAGGCGGCATGAGCGCCGACAAGATGACCGGTTATACCCGCTACCAGACCGCCAACGCGATTCCGCTGGCCGCCCAGAACGAAGGTGGCGTGGCTGGCCTCGGCATGGGCCTCGGTGCCGGCGTCTCGCTCGGTCAGGTGATGGGTCAGGCGCTGGGTGGTGCCATCGCGCCGGCAGCAGCAGCGCCGGCCACTGCAGCGGCCGAAGACAGCATCGAAGCGCGGCTGGAAAAACTCAAAGGCCTGCTCGACAAAGGCCTGATTTCGGCGACCGACTACGACAGCAGCAAAGCCGAACTGCTGAAAAAACTCATAGGTTAAGCGGGGCGCCAGCAACTACATGCAAACCGTTTCCTGTCCTAGCTGCGGTGCGGAAGTCCATTTCCGCTCGCATGCTTCGGTCATGGCTGTCTGCGAATACTGCAGCACCAGCGTACTGAAAGATGCCGATGCCGTGCGCGATCTCGGCAAGATGTCGTCCGTACTGGAGGACTACTCGCCTATCCAGATCGGCACCAGCGGCGTGCTGGGCCAGCGCCCGTTCACGGTAGTGGGCCGGCTGCAGCTACGCTACGACGCGGGGTTGTGGAACGAGTGGTATCTGCTGTTCGATGACGGCACCACCTCCTGGCTGGGCGATTCCTCCGGCCTGTACACCATCACCGCCGAGTACCGCGGCACGGCGGCGCTGCCACCGTTTGACGCACTACATCCGGGCTATACCTACGATCTGAATGGCGCGCCCTACACGGCGGCCGAAATCCGCGTGGCCGACTGCGTGGGTGGTCAGGGCGAGCTGCCGTTCAAGGTAGGCGATGGCTATCAGGCACGCGTGGCCGACTTCCGCCGCGGCAGCGAATTCATCACGCTCGATTACTCGGATGGTCCGCAGCCCGTAATCTACACGGGGCTGGCCGTCACGCTCGACAGCCTGCAATGCCAGCTACTGCGCGACGACGAGGCGATCCAGCGCGCAGCGGGACGTTATCGGGGCAAACTCAGTGCGCTCGACTGCCCTGCCTGCGGCACGCAGATCAAATACCTGCCCGGCGTGACCACCACGCTGGTGTGCCAGTCCTGCCACAGCCAGATCGATGCGGCCAGCCCCAAAGCGGCCGTGCTGGCGGCCGGCGAGCGGCTGGCCAGCGTACCGATGAGCATAGAACTGGGTGCCACGGCACGCATCAACAATCAGGATTTCACCATCATCGGCATGATGCGCCGCGCCGACGATGAAGGCACGCAGTGGAACGAGTATCTGCTGTACGGCACGCGCGCCGGTTTCTCGTGGCTGGTCGAAACGGATGAAGGCTGGTCCGGCGCCAATGTGCTGTCCGAATGGCCACTCAGCTACCAGCCCGGTGCACCGGGCGTGGTGGTGGAGCGCACCCAGTACAGCAAGCTGTATGACTACGGCTCGGTGGTCACTTTTGCCGCCGGCGCCTTCAACTGGCGCGTGGCCGTCGGCGACCGTACCCAGGTATCGGAATACAGCGCCGGCCAGCTCAGACTGGCCAGCGAAACCACCGCGCAGGAAATGACGTGGTCACGCTCAGCCCCGGTTGCGACCGACCAGCTGGCGGCCTGGTTTGGCAGCCAGTTCAAAGGCGCACCTCGCCGCGGAACAGCGACAGCGGCGGGCAGCGGGCGCGATGCGCGCTATCACCGCAGGCTGGCCCAGCGCGTCATCTGGGTGATGCTGGCTTTTAATGCGATCCCCTTGCTGATCAATTTTTCTTCCACCTGGTTCCTCAGCCTGATAGGCGCGGCGGCAATCTACCTACCTGCCTGGTTCCTCGATAACGGGGAGTCGTCATGAGCAAATATCTGCTGTATGCCATCGTGGTGGCGTTCGTGACATCGGCCAGCAGCTGGATCAGTTTTGGCAGTGGCAGCAGTGCCGGCCATGGCTATCGCGGTAGCACCTGGAGTTCGCACACAGGCGGCGGGGGCGGCAGCTATGGCGGCGGTTCCGGCGGAGGCGGCCACAAATGAAGCGCGTCGCTTTGCCCGAACTGGCCCCTGCGGCCATCCATCAGCCGGCCGGCCTGCATCTGCTGGCTGACCTGAGCGGCATAGCACCCCAGCGCCTGAGCGATTGCGCTACGCTGGAAAGCCTGCTGCGCCAGGCCGCGCTGGCAGCCGGTGCCCATGTGCTGTTCAGCCATTTCCACGGCTTCGGTACGGGGCTGGGCGTCACGGGTGTGGTGCTGCTGGCCGAGTCCCACATCACCATCCATACCTGGCCGGAAAATGGCTACGCCGCCGCCGATATTTTCATGTGCGGCACGGCGCAACCGGAGCTGGCGCTAGCCGTGATCGAACAGGCGCTGGCACCAGCCAGCCGCCAGATCAGCATCATCGAACGACGCGCCCAGCCGTCCGGTCACTAGCCCGAATACGGCCTAGTGGCGCACGCCCAGCGACACCACCGTGCTGCTCAGATCTATGCCGCGCACTTCCACGCTGCCGAAGCTGCCGCCGCTATTGCCGCGTACGTGGACATTGTTGAAGCTGAGCGCACCGATGGAAGTGGGCATCTGCAAAGTCAGCGAGCCATCGGCCTGAATGGCGGCGCTGGCATTGCGCGCATCGTAGACGACATTACGTACGCTGCTCTCCGCTTCCAGAAAACCCAGCACGGGATTGACCAGCTTGGCCATATCGCCTATGACGGCGACGCCGTTCACGCTGGCCGGCTGGCTGATCTGCGCCACCAGATCGGCGCTCAGGCCCTGCGCGGAACTGCCGCGCATTTCGCTTTCGCTCAGTTGCTGCAAGGCTGCAGCAGGCGCACTGGCCGGCGTTTGCGGCGCGACGGGTGCAGCCAAGGCCGTCAGCGGCGACAGTAAAGCGACAGCCATGGCGGCAGCAGCGCGCATGTTGTGCTGGCTATGCAGCAGCTCGTCGAGATGCTGGTGGGTAATCACATCCCACTCGGTAAAGATTTCACCGAGGCGGCGCCCGGTCTCTTCCTGATGGGCGATGGCCCGGTCCAGCTGTTCCTGCGTAATCAGCCCCCGTTTGACCAGCAACTGGCCAAACCTCGATCGATGATGAAATTCGTGCAGCCATGCCATGCTCGTTCTCCGCTCAATGTCAGCAATATCAGCATCTAAGATAGCATTAAAACAAGGCCGTACTAGCCGTCCAGAGTGGAGGCATTCATCTAGAAACCGGCCTGCTGCGGAGGGGCGCGAGGTGGCGACGGATTGATCTGGCGCACTGGCCGGTGCCGCAAGCGCTGCGGCGGGACGAAAAAAAAGGCAGCCGAGGCTGCCTTTTTGCTGTGCTGCTTGCGTTGCTTAGTGCTTGGCGCGCAGTTTGGCGATGGCGGCCAGTTGGCCGATCGCTGCTGCCAGTTCCGCCTGCGCTTTCGCGTAGTCGATGCCGGCAGTGTTGTTTGCCAGCGATTCTTCGGCACGTTTCTTGGCCGCTGCCGCTTTGGCTTCGTCCAGATCCTTGCCGCGAATCGCGGTATCCGCCAGCACCGTCACGGCGTTCGGTTGCACTTCCAGCAGACCGCCGGCGACGAAGACGAACTCTTCTTCAGCCTGGCCTGGGATCTGGATGCGCACTGCGCCCGGACGGATGCGGGTGATCAGCGGCGTGTGCTTGGGATAAATCCCCAGCTCGCCCTGTTCGCCCGGCAACGCGACGAATTCGGCTTCGCCCGAGTAGATCAACTCCTCGGCGGAAACCACGTCCACGTGTATAGTGTTTGCCATGTCTATCCTGTCGGTTGTGATGCGGTTCCGCGTACGGAACCGCTCAGCAATAGCTCAATGATTAGTTGAGTTTCTTGGCTTTTTCGATGGCTTCATCGATCGTGCCAACCATGTAGAACGCTTGTTCTGGCAGGTGATCGAGTTCGCCCGATGCGATCATCTTGAAGCCTTTGATCGTATCTTTCAGCGAAACGTATTTACCTGGCGAACCGGTAAACACTTCAGCAACGTGGAATGGCTGCGACAGGAAACGCTGCATCTTACGTGCACGCGCTACCAGCAGTTTGTCTTCCGGTGCCAGTTCGTCCATACCCAGAATCGCGATAATGTCGCGCAGTTCTTTGTAGCGCTGCAGGGTACCCTGAACAGCACGGGCGGTGTCGTAGTGTTCCTGACCAACCACCAGCGGATCCAGCTGACGCGAGGTCGAATCCAGTGGGTCCACGGCAGGGTAGATACCCAGCGAGGCGATGTCACGCGACAGAACCACGGTCGAATCCAAGTGACCGAAGGTGGTCGCTGGCGATGGGTCGGTCAAGTCATCCGCTGGAACGTACACGGCCTGGATCGAGGTAATCGAACCGGTTTTGGTCGAGGTAATACGCTCTTGCAGACGGCCCATTTCTTCGGCCAGGGTAGGCTGGTAACCCACTGCGGAAGGCATACGGCCCAGCAGTGCGGATACTTCGGTACCGGCCAGGGTGAAGCGGTAGATGTTGTCCACGAAGAACAGAACGTCTTTACCTTCGTCACGGAACGATTCCGCGATGGTCAGACCGGTCAGCGCAACGCGCAGACGGTTACCAGGTGGTTCATTCATCTGACCGTACACCATCGCTACTTTCGAGTTGGCTGGGTTTTCCAGGTCAACTACTTTAGCGTCGGCCATCTCGTGGTAGAAGTCGTTACCTTCACGGGTACGCTCACCCACACCGGCGAACACGGACAGACCCGAGTGCGCTTTAGCGATGTTGTTGATCAGTTCCATCATGTTCACGGTCTTACCTACACCTGCACCGCCGAACAGACCCACTTTACCGCCTTTAGCGAATGGGCAAACCAGGTCAATAACTTTGATACCGGTTTCCAGCAGATCCTGCGATGGCGACAGTTCGTCGTATGCAGGCGGGGTACGGTGGATCGAAGCGATCTGGTCGTGAGCAACTGGACCGCACTCGTCGATCGGGTTACCCAGCACGTCCATAATACGGCCCAGGGTAGCTTTACCTACTGGAACCATGATTGGTTTGCCGGTGTTCTGGATCTGCATGCCGCGACGCAGACCGTCCGACGAACCCAGAGCAATGGTACGGACCACGCCGTCGCCCAGCTGTTGTTGTACTTCCAGGGTCAGGTCGGAGCCTGCCATTTTCAAGGCATCGAATACCTTGGGCATCGCGTCGCGTGGAAACTCAACGTCCACCACAGCGCCGATACACTGAACGATTTTGCCATCAGCCATGTTCGTTCCTTCTATATTGAATGTTTTGTTTAAACCGCTGCCGCACCGGCGACGATTTCAGAGAGTTCTTTGGTAATCGCAGCTTGACGAGTCTTGTTGTAGATCAGCTTCAGTTCGCCGATCACATTACCGGCGTTATCACTTGCCGCCTTCATCGCCACCATCCGCGCCGATTGTTCCGACGCCAGATTTTCCGCAACCGACTGGTACACCAGCGCTTCTACATAGCGCTCCAGCAGTTCATTGATCACGCTGGCCGCATCAGGCTCGTAGATGTAATCCCAGTTGTGATTACCTGCATCTGCCTGTTTCTTGGCCGCTGGCAGTGGCAGCAATTGCTCCACAACCGGCTCTTGTTTCATCGTGTTAATGAACTTGGTGTAGCACAGATAGACTGCGTCGATTTCGCCGTTCTCGAACTTTTCCAACATGACCTTGACAGGTCCGATCAGTTTGTCCAGATGCGGGGTATCGCCGATCTGCGTTACTTGCGCAACGACAGGAACGCCTACGCGATTCAAAAAACCCAAACCTTTGTTACCGATAGCTACCGCAGCAATCTTGTTGCCAGCCGTTTCCAGCTCACGGGTCTTCGCCGTCACCATACGCAGCACGTTGGTGTTCATACCGCCGCACAGACCTTTATCGGTCGTCACAACGATGAAGCCAACAGCCTTGGCCGATTCCTTCTGCTCTTCAGCCAGGAACGGGTGGGTGAATTCCGGATTTGCGGTGGCCAGATTAGCGGCGATATTCCGAATCTTCTCACTGTAGGGACGGGCGGCGCGCATACGATCCTGCGCTTTGCGCATTTTCGATGCGGCGACCATTTCCATCGCCTTGGTGATCTTCTTCGTATTTTCTACGCTCTTGATCTTGCCTCGTATCTCTTTGCCTACTGCCATGAGTCCTTACTCCTTCTGCGCTGAGGGCGATCCCGCAGGATCGCCTTGCCGCTTAAAATGCGCCGGATTTTTTGAAGTCAGCAATGGCAGCCGACAGCGCAGCTTCGCCGTCTTTGTCCAGTTGCTTGGTTTCTTCAATCTTCGCCAGCAGCGCAGCTTGTTTGGTCTTCAGGTAGCTGTGCAGGCCAGCTTCGAAGGACAGCACTTGTTTCACTGCTACGTCATCGAGGTAACCCTTGTTGACAGCGAACAGCGAAGCAGCCATCAGCGAGATCGACAGTGGCGAGTACTGAGCCTGCTTCAGCAGTTCGGTCACGCGCGCACCACGGTCCAGCTGTTTGCGGGTCGATTCGTCCAGATCGGAAGCGAACTGCGCGAACGCAGCCAGTTCACGGTACTGTGCCAGGTCGGTACGGATACCGCCGGACAGGTTTTTGATAACCTTGGTCTGCGCTGCACCACCCACACGCGATACGGAAATACCGGCGTTAATTGCAGGACGGATACCAGCGTTGAACAGCGAGGTTTCCAGGAAGATCTGACCGTCGGTAATCGAAATCACGTTGGTAGGCACGAAGGCCGACACGTCACCCGCCTGGGTTTCGATGATAGGCAGTGCGGTCAGCGAACCGGTTTTACCTTTGACTGCGCCGCCGGTGAAGGCTTCGACGTAGTCAGCGTTCACGCGAGCAGCACGCTCCAGCAGACGCGAGTGCAGGTAGAACACGTCACCTGGGTAAGCTTCGCGGCCTGGTGGACGACGCAGCAGCAGGGAGATCTGACGGTAAGCCACAGCTTGTTTCGACAGGTCATCGTAGACGATCAGTGCATCTTCGCCACGGTCGCGGAAGTATTCGCCCATGGTGCAGCCCGAGTAGGCCGAGATGTACTGCATAGCAGCCGATTCAGCAGCCGAAGCAGCCACCACAATGGTGTACTCCAGCGCGCCGTGCTGTTCCAGCGAACGCACGATGTTCTTGATGGTCGAAGCTTTCTGACCGATCGCGACGTAGATACAGGTCATGCCCTGACCTTTTTGGTTGATGATGGCATCAACGGCTACGGCGGATTTACCGGTCTGACGGTCACCAATGATCAGCTCACGCTGGCCACGACCGATAGGTACCATCGCATCGATCGATTTCAGGCCGGTCTGCATAGGCTGCGACACGGATTCACGGGCGATAACGCCCGGAGCGATTTTTTCGATCGGCGAGGTCAGTTTGGCATCGACAGCGCCTTTGCCGTCGATAGGCTGGCCCAGAGCGTTGACCACACGGCCACGCAGTTCAGGACCAACTGGCACTTCCAGAATACGGCCGGTGCATTTCACCGTGTCGCCTTCGGAGATGTGCTCGTAAGCACCCAGAATCACGGCGCCGACGGAGTCACGCTCCAGATTCATTGCCAGACCGAAGGTGTTACCTGGGAATTCCAGCATTTCGCCCTGCATTACTTCGGACAGACCGTGAATGCGGACGATACCGTCAGCAACGGAAATCACCGTGCCTTGGTTACGTACTTCAGCGCCACCATCAAGGCCTTGAATACGGCTCTTGATCAGCTCGCTGATTTCAGATGGGTTGAGTTGCATACTAACTCCTAAAAGTGTTTCTCTCAGCTTACGCGAGATGAAGAATCTGTTCTAAGCGACGCTTACGCCACCAGCGCAACACGCATTTGCTGCAGCTTGGCGCGTACCGAAGTGTCCAGCACTTCATCGCCGACGACCACACGCACACCACCGATCAGGGCCGGATCCACGGTAACTACCGGGTTCAGCTTGCGGCTGAATTTCTTTTCCAGCGTGGCGACCAGTTCGGTCACCTGAGCCGAGCTCAGATCGAATGCGCTAGTGATTTCCGCATCAGCTGCACCTTCCACGGCGTTTTTCAGCGCCTGGAACTGGCTGCCGATTTCCGGCAGCAGACTGACGCGGCCGTTTTCGACCAGCATGCTCAGGAAGTTTTTGGCTTCCTGATTCAATGGCGATTTCACCAGTGCCGTAATGGCGGCGCTCACATCGCTAGCCGAAGCTTTCGGATTGCGGGCGAATGCTTGTACCTCGGGGTGGGCACCGATCTGGGCCAGTTCGGCGACCAGTTCGGACCACGCCGCGAGGGTGAACGATTCCTTACCTGCTTGGGCTACGCGGAACAGAGCTTCCGCGTAGGGACGGGCGACGGTTGCGTTTTCTGCCATGATTACAGCTCGACAGACAGGCGCGACAACAGATCAGCGTGAGCCGATGCATTGACTTCGCGCTTGAGGATTTGCTCGGCGCCCTTCACAGCCAGGTCAGCCACCTGAGCGCGCAGCGCTTCACGCGCCTTGGCCAGTTGCTGATCGGCGTCGGCTTTAGCTTGCGCAATGATGCGGTCTGCTTCGGCTTGTGCATTAGCTTTGATTTCTTCTGCGACCAGTTGCGCACGCTTTTCAGCGTCTGCAACGCGTTGCGAAGCTTCTTCGCGCGCACCGGCCAGCGCTTCGCCGGCACGTTTTTCAGCCATGACCATCGCAGCCTGGCCTTGGTCGGCCGCAGCCAGACCATCAGCGATACGCTTGGCACGCTCATCCAACGCTGCATTCAGCGAAGGAAATACGAACTTCATCGAGACCCAGACCAGCACCGCGAAGGTGATCATCTGCCCGAGAAGAGACATATTGATGTCCATACCTTTGCTCCTAACTAAAAGTTTCTCCTAGAAGGGAGCGAATTACTTACCAGCAGCGGCGATGATAGCGGCCAGGAATGGGTTGCTGAAGGTGTACAGCAGAGCAACACCAACGCCGATCATCGAGATCGCGTCCAGCAGACCAGCGATAACGAACAGTTTGGTTTGCAGTTGTGGCATCAGTTCAGGCTGACGTGCCGAAGCTTCCAGGAATTTGCCGCCCAGAATTGCGAAACCGAGAGCGGTACCGATAGCGGCCAGGCCGATGATGATAGCTGCGGCCAGAACGGTCATGCCTTGTACTTGTGCGATCAGAGCTTGCATTTATTTCTCCTAAGATTTTAAAAAAGACTACAGATACTAAGAAAGTGAAAACAGATTTTTAAACTTAATGTTTCTCAACCGCGAGGCTCAGATACACCACAGTCAGCGCCATAAACACAAACGCTTGCAGGGTCACCACCAGGATGTGGAAGATAACCCATGGACCACCGAGCAGCCACTGCGCCCACCATGGCAACAGAGCGATCAGGATGAACAGCAGTTCGCCGGCGTACATATTGCCGAATAACCGCAGCGACAGCGACAGTGGCTTAGCCAGCAACTCGATCATCTGGAAGATGAAGTTGACCGGTGCCAGAACCACAGCCATGAAGCCATGTGCGTGGAATGGTGCGGTGAACAGCTCTTTACCCCAGCCGCCGAGACCTTTGGCTTTGATCGAGAAACCAATAATGCACAGCATGACGCCGAACGACATGCCGAAGGTGTGGTTGACGTCGGCGGTAGGCACAACGCGCAGCTTGTGGACGCCGAAATTGCTCAGCAGCTGAGGCAGCAGGTCGACTGGCAGGAAGTCCATGGCGTTCATCAGCCAGACCCAGCAGAAGATGGTGATGGCCAGCGGGGCGATCACGGCGCTCTTGGCGTGGAATGCGGAATTGACCACTTCATTGACCAGATCCATCACGGCTTCTACGAAGTTCTGCAGCTTGCCCGGTACGCCGGCGGTGGCGCGACGCGCTGCCAGGTAGAACACACCGAGGAAAATAAAGCCCAGAATGGCCGAAACCCAGAACGTGTCCAGGTTGAAAGTACCGTCAGCAGACTTGAGGTGGCTCAGGTGGTGCTGGATGTATTCGATGGAAGTCGGCGCGTGGTGCGCTCCCTCAACAGCATTTTCTGTGGTCATAATAGTATTAGATTTTGGTGATTAAACTGCGAGCAGTGAGAACCAGTATGCCAAGGTTGCCACCGCGAAACCTAAGATCAGCCATAACCATGCGGCCGACTGAAACAACACTAGCGCGACGATGAACAGCACTACTGTTGTAAAAATTTTCATTACTTCGGCCCGTACATGCGACCGGAACACTACTTTGGGATCGTTTGATCCGCGCGTGACGAAAATCGCGTACATCAGACTACCGATGACTGCGACTGCTCCGCCATACGCGGCCGACCATGCTTTGTTGGGTCCGGCCCAGATCCATGCCAATAAGGCAAATGCGGTGACGATCACCAACTGCAGGGCCACAACCTTGAATATCGGTCTGGAATCACTCGTCACATCTCTCAATTTGACTAGCTCCCAAGCCGCCGATAAACCACAAAGACACGGGATTATATGTGTCTTTAATGTAGTGCGTCAAACTTTGCTGCACCGCAGCAGAGCATTTGGTGCACGAAAGCGACGCTTTTAAAACCATTTCGGACCGCTTTGCACCAAGTTGGAACCAGATAGCTTGCAGACCAATTTATGTTCAAAATGACAATAAAGTGGTCCGCAGGAAAAATCAGGCACGCAAGCGGGCCAGCACGCCTTCCAGGATGTCGAGGTCGGCAAAGTCGATGATCATCTGACCACGGCCTTTGCTACCCATCTTGAATACCACCGGCGTGGCCAGCGTATCGGACAGTTCTTCTTCGAGACGGACGATGTCGCCCGACTTTTCTTTCTGGCGTGCCTCGGCCGGTGCGGCCTTCTGCTCTTCCAGCGTCTTGTTAACCAGTTTTTCCGTTTCGCGTACCGACAGTCGCTTGGCGATGACCAGATTGGCCAGCGTGATCTGGGTAGCGCCATCGACGGCCAGCAGTGCACGCGCATGGCCCATATCGATATCGCCGGCCATCAGCATGGTCTGCACGGCCGACGCCAGATTCATCAGACGCAGCAGATTCGATACTGCACTGCGAGAACGGCCCACCGCGTTGGCAGCCTGTTCATGGGTGAAGGCGAAGTCCGTAATCAGACGGTGGATACCTTGCGCCTCTTCCAGCGGATTGAGATCTTCGCGCTGCATGTTTTCGATCAGCGCCATAGCGGCGGCGGCCTGATCGTCCACATCACGTACCAGCACCGGCAGTTCTTCCAGACCTGCTAACTGGGCGGCGCGGAAACGGCGCTCGCCGGCGATGATTTCATATTTGGTATTGCCGCTCTTCTTGTCCGTGCCAACGGGACGTACCAGGATCGGCTGCATGATGCCCTGCGTCTTGATGGACGCAGCCAGTTCCTGCAAACCACCCTCGTCCATGCGGGTACGAGGTTGATATTTACCAGCCTGCATCTGCGCGACGGGCAAGGTGGACGGGGTATTCGCATCCGCCGTGTTCAGATCGCCATTTCCGCCCAACAGGGCGTCCAGGCCGCGACCGAGGCCTTTCATTTTTTTGGTTGCCATGAGATTGCCTTACATTTTCTTGATGCGTTTGACCATCTCGGCGCCGAAAGCGATATAGGCCTGCGCACCTTTCGAGCTCGGGTCGAAAGTCACGCCCGGCACGCCGTAGGACGGCGCTTCAGCCAGACGTACATTACGCGGGATGATGGTTTTGAAAACCTTGTCACCGAAGTGCTGCTCGAGCTGGGCCGAGACTTGCTGCGACAGCGTCATGCGCGGATCGAACATCACGCGCAGCAGACCGATGATCTTCAGGTCGGGGTTGAGATTGGCGTGCACTTTCTTGATGGTGTTGACCAGATCGGACAGCCCTTCCAGTGCATAGTATTCGCACTGCATGGGTATGATCACACCGTGTGCTGCGCACAGGCCGTTCAGGGTCAGCATGGACAGCGCCGGCGGGCAGTCGATCAGCACGAAGTCGTATTCCTTGTCGACCACGGCCAGTGCATCCTTGAGGCGGCGCTCGCGGTTATCCAGTTCCACCATCTCGACTTCGGCACCAGCCAGTTCGCGGTTCGAAGGCAGCACATCGAAGTGGCCCGGCTCGGAACGCTGACGCGCCGTAGCGACATCGGAGGTGCCCAGCATGACTTCATAAGTGGATGCCGACAGGCCGGCCTTGTTAATGCCGGCGCCCATCGTTGCATTGCCTTGCGGGTCCAGATCCACCAGCAGCACGCGCTGGTTCAGCTTGGCCAGGCCGGCGGCCAGATTCACCGTGGTGGTGGTCTTGCCGACGCCGCCCTTTTGATTCGCTACGCAAAAAATTTTCGCCATGTATTTCTTCTTGTTACTCTCGTGGTGTTTTAAAAAATCGCCACTAATTATTTATACTATTAAAACGGTATAAACGATTTATATTATTTATACTTAATAAACTATATAAACCGTTTATACCGTATAGATTGTTTATTCCGCTTCAGCCTGTATGAATACCAGATGGCGCTCTGCGTCCAGCCCCGGTACCGCCAGAGGCTGTAGTTTCTGCACTTTCCATGGCGCTGGCAGTCGCTCGCGCTCGTCCTCCGGTGCCGTGCCTTTCAGGGCGATGAACTGGCCGCCCTCCTGCAGCAGATGGCCCGACCAGTTGACGAAGTCCGACAGGTCGGCAAAGGCACGCGAAGTAATCACATCGAACTTGGTCTTCACTTCCAGCTGCTGCACCTGCTTGGTGTACACCGTGACATTGCTCAGTTCCAGCTCGGCTTTCACCTGATTCAGGAAAGCCGTCTTCTTGTGCACCGTGTCGATCATCGCTACCTTCATATCGGGCCGGCTGATGGCCAGCACCATGCCGGGCAGACCGCCACCGGCACCCACATCGAGCACATTCTGCGCGCCGGCAAACGCCGGCACGGCGGCCAGCGAATCGAGCACGTGCAGCGTTACCATCTGCATGGGATCACGCACCGACGTCAGGTTGTACACCGAATTCCACTTGTTCAGCAGGGCCAGATAATCGAGCAGTTTGGCTACCTGTGCCTCGTCCAGATTCAGCTCCAGCGCGGTAATGCCCTGCTGTAAAACGTCCGCTATTGCAGCGCGGTCAAACACCTTCATTGAACAGCCTCATCCTTCTTTGCATCGGCTTCGGCGATGAAACCGCCATAGCCCGTCTTCTTCAAATGCACCAGCAACAGCGAGATCGCGGCCGGCGTTACGCCGGAAATACGCGATGCCTGACCCAGCGTTTCAGGGCGCTGGGCATGCAGTTTCTGGCGTACTTCCACCGACAGCGCAGTGATGTCCAGATAGCTGAAACCTTCCGGCAGCTTGAGGTTTTCGTAGTGCTCGTGGCGCTCTACTTCGCGCAACTGACGGTCGATATAGCCCGAATATTTGAGCTGGATTTCCACCTGTTCGCGCACGGCTTCATCCGTCACACCGGGGCCGGCCAGTTCGCGGCCATCCACACCGGACAGGCTCATCAGCTTATCGTAGTCCACACCGGGGCGGCGCAGCAGGTCGGCCAGCGAGTATTCACGCTCGATGGCTTGACCAATCACACGTTCCGATTCGGCCGCTGCGAGGATGCGCGGGTTGACCCACGTGGAGCGCAGACGCTCGAGTTCGCGCGCCACGGCTTCGCGTTTTTCCTCGAAAGCCTGCCACTGCACATCGCCCACACAACCGAGTTGGCGGCCGATTTCCGTCAGGCGCATGTCGGCATTGTCTTCGCGCAGACTCAGGCGGTACTCGGCCCGGCTGGTGAACATGCGGTACGGTTCCTGCACACCCTGCGTCACCAGATCGTCGACCAGCACGCCCAGATAGGCTTCAGAACGGGCTGGCGTCCACGCTTCGCGGCCTTGCGTCTGCAGCGCGGCATTGATGCCGGCCAGCATACCCTGCGCTGCCGCTTCTTCGTAACCCGTGGTGCCGTTGATCTGGCCAGCGAAATACAGACCGTTGATGGCCTTGGTTTCTAGCGACGCTTTGAGGCCGCGCGGGTCGAAATAATCGTATTCGATGGCATAGCCGGGACGCAGTATGTGGGCGTTTTCCATGCCCTTCATCGAGCGCACCAGTTCGATCTGCACGTCGAATGGCAGGCTGGTAGAGATGCCGTTCGGGTAGAACTCGTTGGTGGTCAGGCCTTCCGGTTCCAGGAATATCTGGTGCGATTCCTTGGCCGAGAAGCGGTGGATTTTGTCTTCGATGGACGGGCAGTAACGCGGACCCACGCCTTCGATCACGCCCGTGTACATGGGGCTGCGATCGAGACCGGCACGGATGATGTCGTGCGTGCGGGTGTTGGTATGCGTCACCCAGCAAGGCATTTGCTGCGGGTGCATAGCGGCGTTGCCCATCACGGAGAACACTGGCACGGGATCGAGATCACCGGGCTGTTCCGTCATGGCAGCGAAGTCGATGCTGCGGCCATCGATACGCGGCGGCGTACCCGTTTTCAGACGACCTTGGGGCAGCTTGAGTTCCTTCAGACGGGCCGACAGCGAGATGGCTGGCGGGTCGCCGGCACGGCCTGCGGAATAGTTCTGCAGGCCCACGTGAATCTTCCCGTCGAGGAACGTACCAGCCGTCAGCACTACGGCCGGCGCGAGGAATTTCAGACCGATCTGGGTGACGGCGCCGACTACGCGGTCGCCCTCCACCATCAGGTCGTCCACAGCCTGCTGGAACAGCCACAGATTAGGCTGGTTTTCCAGCCGCGAACGGATGGCCTGTTTGTACAGAATACGGTCGGCCTGCGCGCGGGTAGCGCGAACGGCAGGGCCTTTGGAAGAGTTCAGAATACGGAACTGGATGCCCGATTCATCGGTTGCGATGGCCATAGCACCGCCCATGGCGTCGACTTCTTTGACCAGATGGCCCTTGCCGATACCGCCGATGGACGGGTTGCACGACATCTGGCCCAGCGTCTCGATATTGTGCGTGAGCAGCAAAGTCTTCTGTCCCATGCGGGCAGAAGCGAGCGCAGCCTCGGTACCGGCGTGACCACCGCCGACCACGATGACGTCGAATTGAGTAGGAAATAACATGTTGGAATGCTTTAAAGCGTGGGGATCAAGGTCAGATTATAGAGTCTTTTTGCAGCTGCGACTTTTTTAAGCACAAATTTTTCTGCGTTTGTTCCACGTGAAACAATGAAAAAGGGCACAGGATGGTGGTCCTGTGCCCTCACTTTGATACCTATATTGTTTCACGTGGAACAGTCAGGTGTTCCCGCTACCACCTCAGCCAGGCATCGTAGCCCGTTTTCAGGATCAGCAAGCACACTACGATCAGGAACAGTTGCCGGACAAAACCACTGCCATGTTTCATTGCCAGCCGCGAACCGATGAAGGCACCGGCTATCTGGCAGACCGCCATCATCAGACCTAACTGCCAGATCAGATGGCCGCTGTAACCGAACCAGATCAGGGCGGCAAAGTTGCAGGCCACATTGACCACCTTGGCCACGGCCGACGCGCCAAGGAAATCGAAGCCGAAGATGCGTACGAACAGGAACACCAGAAAGCTGCCAGTACCGGGACCGAAGAAGCCATCGTAAAAGCCGATGCCGGAACCGACCAGCAGCGCCAGCGTCTGTTCCTTCGTCCCGCTGTGCACGGGTGCATGGACCGAACCGAAATCCTTGCGGGCGAAGGTATAGGCCGCGACGGCAACCAGCACGATGGGCAGCAGCAGGCGCATGAACTCGGCCGACACCTGCGTCACCGTGTAGGCGCCGAGGAAGGCAAACACCAGCGCTGCGATCGCGGCCGGTGCCGCCACCGACCACGCGATCGCTACCCGCCGTGCATAGCTGACCGCCGCGACGCTGGTACCGAAAATACTGGCCAGCTTGTTGGTCCCGATCAGCGTGGCCGGCGCCATATTGGGGAACACCGAAAACATGGTGGGCAACTGTATTAGCCCGCCGCCACCCACCACTGCATCCACCAGACCGGCACTGAATGCCGCCACGCCCAACAACAGATAATCAACCATAAGAACCTTCAGCTATCCTGCACTACCCCGTCTGGGCGAAGGCTACATTGTACGGAAGAAATTTCACCGCGTTCATGCCGATCACGCATACATGGAGTAAGCTAGAACGGTCTGCCAAAACTCAGCTAAACGAGGAAATCCCATGCCCGAATTCCCCCCGTTTGCCTTCAGCACCGTCGCCCACATCGTTGCCGAACCGGGTGCTGCAGCCAACCTAGGTGCCCATCTACGCCAGCACTTCCCACACGCCCGCCGTGCCCTGTTCATCACGGATGCCGGCTTTCTCCGTACCGGTCTGGTACAAGCGCCCGTGGCCAGCGTCAAGGCAGCAGGTCTGGCCTGCGAGATCTATTCGGAAGTGATCGCCGACCCGCCGGAGCAGACCATCCTCGATGCGCTGGAAGTGGCGCGGGTGGCTGGCAGCGATATCATCATCGGCATAGGCGGCGGCAGTTCCATGGATGTGGCCAAGCTGATCGCCGTGCTGGCCAATAGCGATCAGGCACTCAGTGCCATCTACGGCATAGGCAATGTGGCCGGCCACCGGCTACCGCTGGTGCAGATTCCCACCACGGCCGGCACGGGTTCGGAAGTCACCAACATCGCCATCGTAACGACGGGTGCTACCACAAAAATGGGCATCGTCGCGCCGCAACTCTATGCCGATCTTGCATTGCTCGATGCCGAGCTGACGCTGGGCCTGCCACCCGCCGTGACGGCGGCGACAGGCATCGATGCCATGGTGCACGCCATCGAGGCCTACACCACACGCCATAAAAAAAATCCGCTGTCGGACATGCTGGCGAAACAGGCGCTTAGCCTGCTGTCAGCCAATCTGCTGCATGTCTGCGAACACGGGCGAGATCTGGTGGCCCGTCAGGCCATGCTGCTGGGTGCCATGCTGGCGGGGCAGGCCTTCTCGAATGCACCGGTGGCCGCTGTCCATGCGCTAGCCTATCCCATAGGCGGCAACTTCCATGTGCCGCACGGCCTGTCCAATTCACTCGTGCTACCCCATGTGCTGCGCTTCAATATGCCGGTCGCCATGCCGCTATATGCCGAACTGGCCGAGGTGGTGGTGCCACAGGCCAGCGGCAGTACGGAAGCGCTGGCTGAAGCGCTGGTGGTTGCAATGGAGCAACTAGCGGCTTCTGCCGGCATCGAACGGCGGCTACAGCAGGTAGGCATAACGGAACAGGATCTGGACAAACTGGCCGACGACGCCATGCTGCAGACCAGGCTGCTGGGAAATAATCTGCGCCATGTCGGACATGCCGATGCGCGTGCCATCTACGCCGCAGCACTGTGAGCCTGCACCCAGGCCTGCCGGCAACTGCACGCTAGCTCAATCCGGCACCGTCACGGTATTGCCGCTGACGATGATGGCGTCCATCAGCGGCGGCGCCGTGGCCAGCGCCGGTACATTCAGCAACGTAACGGGCGTCGTGTTATCGCTACGTACCAGCGTGCGCACTACCTGCGAAGGCGGCAGTGCCCGCGCCGGATTACGCAGATGAGCCAGCATGGCATCGAGCGCACGGAACAGATACACGTGCAGCGGCACGATATTGGCAGGCAGCGCATTGCTAAAGGAATCGAAGTGGTTGGCATTGAGTACTTCGACATAGCGTAGCTGGCTGCTCGCCCCTTCCACCGACGCGTTCAACCCCAGATAGGCGCGCGAAGCAAAGTTCACGGGGATCAGCGTATCGCTGCGCCCATGCACGATGATGGCCGGCTTGCCATGCAGGTTGCCGCTCGCCTGCACCTCGGCCATGCCGGCCTTGACCCGTGCGCTCTGTGCGGCCAGTGCAGGGCTGAGCGCCGCACCGCTGACAGGGTCTACCCCCGTCGCCAGTGCGCGCAGACACAGAAAACCATCAAGCGACTGGTCGGCCAGATTGCTGCTGGCCGAAACACCGAACTGATAGGCCCGGGCACCGCCTACAGCATCCTCGTAGACCACATTGCCGACGATGCCGTTCTGGCTGGCGAAACTGCTGGCGCGCTGGGCGGCTGTCAGGGCGGCCGGAATCCCGCTGGCATCGGTCGCCGCGAAGGAAAATCCGCACAGCTTGTCCGTCACGGAAAACTTGCCATAAGCATAAGCGTAAGTGACAGCCACCAGCACATTGGTGCCCGCGTGGGCCGATTGCAGGGGATCGGAATCAGCTAGCCAGCCATAGGCTTTCAGACGTGCTCTGGCATCGGCCTGCTGCGCCGCCAGATCGGCACCGGCCAGCAAGCCTTTCGCTACCAGCGCCGTACACCGTCCGGGCGCCGCCGGCAAGGCGGCTATGCAGGGCTGATACAGCGCCGCATAAGTGGAATAATCAAACAGCGCCTTGCCATAACCGCTCACGGCAGCAGTGCCCTGCCGCACCGTGTAAGTGCCGCTGCTAGCTGGCTGCACTTGCGGCTCGCTGACCGCCACGCCGCTGATCAAGCCCTTGCTATCCTGTTCGGCCGCCCGCAAGGCTGCTCCGCCGCCATTGGATATGCTGGAGGCTATCGTGATGGTGTTGTTCGGAGAAAAGCGCTGCAGGTGGTGCTGGCCATCGCGCGCCAGCATGCCGTACTTTTCGTTGAGCACATAGAAAGCAAATTCCACTGCCTGCAGCGTCATCCTGCCCCAGTCCTTTTCCGGATTCTGCTGCGAGTGAGCATGCTTGAACGCTATGCGCGCAGGGAAAGCCGCAGCGTAGGCAGCACGCCCCGCATCATCGAGCGCCGGTGCAAAACTGGCGGCCTTGCCTGCCGACAGGCGTGTCGCCCGCACCCCGTTCTGCAGGTTCACGCTATCGTCATCGAAGGTGTACAGCCCCGTGCCGCTGCCCTTGTCGCTGTATGCCACGGCACAGCGATTCTTCAGCCCCCACTCGCCTGCGCTGCCGATGGCACCATACACGCCACGCGAACCGCTGGAGGTAGCCGTCACGATGCAGGGCTGGGCCGGATCGAAACTGGCAGGCACTTGCACCATCAGCGTGACGTTCTGCTGGCCACTGCCGTCATCGGCGTAGGCCAGATACTCCGTTCCGGCCACCAGCCCCTGGCCGCTGCCTGCTATCCCGGCCGCATCCACATTCGGGCCGTACAGCGTGCCATAGCCGCTATTGGCGGCGATATCGAGCACGGCACGGTAATTGGCATAGATGGCGTTACGACGCAGCTCAGAGGCCGTAGGACGCGCCGGATCGGCATAGGCAGGGGTAGGCCCTGCCAGCCCACTGGCGCCCAGCCCGGCGGTCAGCAAATCGTCGCTCAGGCCATCGTAGCTGGTGGTGGTGATCGTGCCGAGAAAAGCGGGCGCCAGATTCAGCGTTTCAGGCTCGTCATCATGAAGATGATATGAACCGCAGCCAGCCAGCGCACAGCCGGCCAGCGCCAGCCCCAGTATCCTGATCGACATATCTACCCCGGCAGAAAAAAGGTGGAATGCCAATGTACGCCGGACGAAAAAAAAGCGCCGGACTGTTCGTCCGGCGCCTGTGCTGCATCAAGCCTGAAGCCTTATGCAGCTTTCCTATGCAGCTTTCTTGTTATTGCCATTCGGCAGGCGGGCGATGATTTCGCCCACTATGCCGCGGCGGAACAGCAGCACGCAGGCAATGAAGATCAGGCCCGTCACCATGCTGACCGCTTCACCGAGCGTGTTAAACCATTCGATGCCGCTGCGGCTGGCCAGCGCGATGCCCAGATCGCCCAGCTTGTTTTCCAGCGCGATGATGATGATGGCGCCTAGCACAGGACCGGCCAGCGTGCCCATGCCCCCTACCAGCGTCATCAGAATCACCAGACCCGACATACTCCAGTGCACATCGGTCAGCGTTTCAAAACCCTGCACCAGCATATTCGACGCACCGGCCAGCCCGGCCAGCGCAGCGGACAGCACAAACGCCAGCAGCTTGTAGCGGTCCACGTCATAGCCCAGCGAAATGGCACGCGGCTCGTTTTCCTTGATGGCTTTCAGCACCTGCCCGAACGGCGAATGGATGGTGCGCACGATCAGCATAAACGCGAGTATGCACACGGCCAGCACGAAGAAGTACAGCGCCACATCGTTGCCCAGATCGATAGAGCCGAACAGCTTGCCACGTGGTACGCCCTGCAGCCCATCTTCGCCGCCCGTGAACTCACCGGCGCGCAGTGCACCGAAGTACACCATCTGCGCCAGCGCCAGCGTGATCATGGAGAAGTAGATGCCCTGCCGGCGGATTGCCAGCGCGCCCATCACCAGACCGATCAGCGCGCCAGCGGCGACACCGGCCAGCAAGCCCAGCTCGACGGGCCAGCCCCAGACTTTCATGGCATTGCCCGCCACATAGCCGGCGGCGCCGAAGAAGGCCGCGTGACCAAACGACAGCAAGCCCGTATAGCCGATCAGCAGATTGAAGGCGCAGGCAAACAGCGAGAAGCACAGCAGCTTGGCCAGAAACACGGGATAGCCGATAAACGGCGCCAGCAGCGCCACCAGTAGTGCGAGGGTATAAGCAATTTTCTTATGCATAGTCGGCCTCTTATTTTTCTTTACCGAACAGGCCGGCAGGACGGATCAGCAGCACGATCACCATCACCAGAAATACCACGGTCGAAGAAAACTCGGGATAGAACACTTTGGTCAGGCCTTCGATCACGCCCAGCCCCAGCCCCGTCAGGATGGAGCCGATAATCGAGCCCATGCCGCCGATCACCACCACGGCGAACACCACGATAATCAGGTTCTGCCCCATCAACGGCTGCACCTGGATCACGGGCGCGGCCAGCACGCCGGCGAAACCGGCCAGTGCCACGCCAAAGCCATAGGTCAGGGTGACCATCAGCGGCACATTGATGCCGAACGCTTCCACCAGCTTGGGGTTTTCCGTACCGGCGCGCAGATAGGCGCCCAGCTTGGTTTTTTCGATCACAAACCAGGTACCGAGACAGACGGCCAGCGACGCCAGCACCACCCAGGCGCGGTAATTCGGCAGCATCATGAAGCCGAGGTCGGTCGCTCCCGCCAGTGCTTCCGGCACTTCGAAACGCTGGCCCGAAACGCCGTAGAACGAGCGGAATACGCCTTCCAGCAGCAAGGTAATGCCGAAGGTCAGCAGCAGGCCATACAGGTGGTCAAGCTTGTACAGCCAGCGCAGCATGGTCTTTTCGATGACGACGCCGAACACGCCCACGATCAGCGGTGCCAGCACCAGCATCACCCAGTAATTGAGGCCGAAATACGCCATGCCCATCCACGCCAGAAACGCGCCCATCATGTACAGCGCGCCGTGGGAAAAGTTAATCACGTTCAGCAGGCCGAAAATCACGGCCAGACCGAGCGACAGCATTGCGTAGAACGAGCCATTGACGAGCCCCAGTAGTAACTGGCTCAGCATCGCAGGCAAAGGAACGCCGAAGATTTCCATGAGATCACAATATAAAGATCGCCCGCCCGGACGGGCAGGCGTGAAGCAGGGAAACGGCCGGAGACGCTCCGGCCTGTGCACAACTCAGCTTATTTCCACAGTGAGCATTTGGTTTCCGCCTTGGTGGCGTAAGCCTGATCACCCGGTATGGTGGCCACCACTTTGTAGTAGTCCCATGGGTACTTCGATTCCGACTGCTTCTTCACTTCCATCAGATACATATCGTGCACCATGCGGCCGTCCGGACGGATCACGCCGTTCTTGGCGAACATGTCGTTGATCTTGTTGGCTTTCAGGTAGGCCATGACTTTTTCCGTATCATCCGTGCCGACAGCTTTCACGGCTTTCAGGTAGTTGCTGGCGGCCGAGTAGTCGGCAGCCTGCAGCATCGAAGGCTCTTTCTTCATCTTCTCGAAATAGCGTTTCGACCAGGCGCGGGTTTCGGCATTCGCATCCCAGTACCAGCCGTCAGTCAGATACATGCCCTGGGTCATGTTCAGGCCCAGCGAGTGGATATCGTTGATGAAGATCAGCAGACCGGCCAGCTTCATTTTCTTGGTGATGCCGAATTCGTTGGCGGCCTTGATGGAGTTGATGGCATCGCCACCGGCATTGGCCAGCCCCAGTATCTGCGCGCCCGAGGACTGGGCCTGCAGCAGGAAGGACGAGAAGTCGGAAGCCGACAGCGGGTGCTTGACGGCGCCCAGCACTTTACCGCCCGAGGACTTGACCACCTCCGAAGTATCTTTTTCCAGCGACGCACCGAAGGCATAGTCAGCCGTCAGGAAATACCAGTTCTTGCCGCCCTGCTTCACAATCGCACCGCCCGTACCGCGTGCCAGCGCGATGGTGTCGTAGGCGTAGTGGATGGTGTAAGGCGTGCATTCCTCATTGGTCAGACGGGCCGAACCGGCACCGATGGAAATGAAGACTTTTTTCTTCTCGGCGGCCACTTTGGCCATGGCCAGATTGGCGCCCGAGTTGGTGCCACCAACCAGCATGTCCACGCCCTGCTGGTCGAACCATTCGCGTGCTTTGGAGGCGGCAATATCAGCCTTGTTCTGGTGGTCGGCGGAAATGAACTCGACTTTTTTACCGGCAATGACGACACCTGCATCGGCTATCGCCATCTTGATGGCTTCGGCGCCACCGGCACCGTCGATATCGGCATACAGACCGGACATGTCGGTAATCAGACCGATCTTGATGGTGTCGCCCGATACCTGGGCCTGCGCGGCAAAGGACAGGCCGAAAGTGCAGGCAGCAGTCGCTGCAAGGGTGATGGCTTTGAGTTTCATGGTGTCTCCGTCTCTAAAAAAGGTGTGCTTGCTTATTGTTTTACACAGACCAGAACCTGCTTCACTTACTTAATTTGCTAAATTGACCTAGACGCCCAGTAGCTCGGTCAGTACCGGCATCTTCGCGCTCAATTCCGATGCAACAAAAGTCTCGACTATCTGACCGTGTTCCATCACGTAGAACCGGTCCGCCAGCGGTGCGGCAAACCGGAAATTCTGTTCCACCATGACGATGGTGTAGCCCTTGGCTTTGAGGGTGGTAATCATGCGCGCCAGCCCTTGTACGATGACGGGTGCCAGCCCTTCCGAAATCTCGTCGAGCAGCAGCAAGCGTGCGCCCGTACGCAGGATGCGCGCCACCGCCAGCATCTGCTGTTCGCCACCGGACAGCCGGGTGCCCTGGCTATGTTTGCGCTCGGCCAGATTGGGAAACATGGCGTAGATCTCGTCCACCGACATGCCTTTTTCGCCCGTCGCCAGTTGCGGCGGTAGCAGCAGGTTTTCTTCCGTCGACAGCGAGGAAAAGATGCCCCGTTCCTCGGGGCAGTAGCCCACGCCCAGATGGGCGATCTTGTGGGTAGGCAGGCCCAGCGCCTCTACACCGTTGATCTTGATGGAACCCGTGCGGGCCCCCGTCAGACCCATGATGGCGCGCAGCGTGGTGGTACGGCCGGCGCCATTGCGGCCCAGCAGCGTAACCACTTCACCGGGCTGCACCACCAGATTCACATCGTGCAGAATATGCGATTCGCCATACCAGGTATGAAGCTTGGAAATTTCCAGTGCGGCCGTCATCAGTGCGCTCCTTCCAGCACTGTGGCTTCCGTGCCCATATAGGCTTCCATCACCTGCGCATTGCTTGAGACTTCCGCGTAACTGCCTTCGGCCAGCATGGCGCCCCGCTGCAACACTGAAATTTTGTCGCAGATACCGGACACCACTTTCATATTGTGTTCCACCATCAAAATGGTGCGCCCGGCCGACACCTTCTTGATCAGCTCCGTCACGCGGTGCACATCTTCGTGGCCCATGCCCTGGGTCGGTTCATCGAGCAGCATCAGTTCCGGTTCCATCGCCAGGGTGGTGGCAATTTCGAGTGCACGCTTGCGGCCGTAGGGCATATCCACCGTAATGGTGTCGGCGAACTCGCTCAGATCTACATCGGCCAGCAACTGCATGGCACGGTCGTTGAGCGCATTCAGGGAACGTTCGCTCTGCCAGAAATTGAAACTGTTGCCGAGCTGGCGCTGCAGGCCGATGCGGACATTCTGCAACACCGTCAGGTGGGGGAAAACGGCTGAAATCTGGAAAGAACGGATCACGCCCATGCGGGCGATCTGGGCCGGTTTGGCGGCCGTGATGTCCTTGCCGTTGAAAAGTATCTGGCCCGAAGTGGGTACCAGAAACTTAGTCAGCAGATTGAAGCACGTGGTTTTACCGGCCCCGTTGGGGCCGATCAGCGCGTGGATGTGGCCGCGCTGTACTTTCAGGTTTACATCATTGACCGCAGTGAATCCTTTGAATTCCTTGGTCAGATGCTTGGTCTCCAGAATAAAGCCAGACATCCTGTCTCCTAGTAATTTTTTCTCAAACTACTTATTTTTTTCGATCATACACAGTAACAAATTGGCTAACAATACAGTATAACTACGGTTAACTTTTGATCTAACCCTAGCGTACGCAACGATTCATTTCCGTCCCGAAATGATCAACTCTGCTGCTTTCTCGGCAATCATCACGGTAGGAGAATTGGTATTGCCCGAGGTAATAAAGGGCATGATGGAGGCATCGGCCACCCGCAAATTCTGTACCCCGATTACACGCAAGCTGCTATCGACTACCGCCATCGGGTCATCGCGCCGTCCCATTTTGCAGGTGCCCACCGGATGGAAAATGGTCGTGCCGATGTTACCGGCGGCGTGGGCTAGCTCCTGTTCCGTCTGGTATGCCACCCCGGGTTTGTATTCTTCCGGCGTGTACTGCTGCATGGCGGGTGCGGCCACGATGCGGCGCGTCAGTGCCAGTGCATCGGCCGCCACTTTGCGGTCTTCCGGCGTGCTCAGATACATGGGCGCGATTTTCGGTGCGGCATAGCTATCGGCGCTGGCGATACGCACATGGCCGCGGGCCGTCGGGCGCAGATTGCACACGCTGGCCGTAAAGGCAGGGAAAGCGTGCAGCGGATCGCCGAACTTTTCCAGCGACAAGGGCTGCACGTGGTATTGCAGATTCGGCGTAGCCTGGCCGAGATCGGAACGGGCAAACGCGCCTAGCTGGGAAGGCGCCATCGACATCGGCCCGCTCTGGAACAGCGCATATTCGAGGCCGATGCGGAACTTGCCCCACGCTGTCGCCGCCATGGTGTTGAGCGTGCGGGCCTTGCCACCGAGTTTGAATATCATGCGCAGCTGCAGATGGTCCTGCAGATTTTCGCCGACCCCCGGTAAATCGAGCTGCGGCTTGATCTCCAGCTGACGCAGCATGGCCGCCGCACCGATGCCGGAACACTGGAGTATCTGCGGCGAACCGATGGCGCCGGCCGCCAGCACGGTTTCCTGCGCCGCCTGAGCACTGTAGCGGCTGCCACTCGAGGTAAAGATCACACCGCGGCACACCGCTCCCCTCGCCTCATTTTCTATCTGCAGCCGTTCCACGTGACACCCGGTCATGATGGTCAGATTCGGCCGCTGCATGGCCGGTTTGAGGAAAGCCTTGGCAGTATTCCAGCGTATGCCGCGTCGCTGATTAACCTCGAAATAGCCGCAACCGGCATTGTCGCCGCGATTGAAATCATCAACCTTGGCAATGCCCGTCTGCTCCGCCGCGTCACGGAAAGCATCGAGCACCTGCCACGACAAACGTTGTTTTTCCACTCGCCACAAGCCACCGGCACCGTGCAGTTCGGACGCGCCACCGTGGTAATCCTCGCTCTTCTTGAACAGTTCCAGCACGGACGACCAGCGCCAGCTAGCGTCATCGGCCAGCTCGGCCCAACGCTCATAATCTTCGCGCTGGCCACGCATGTAGATCATGCCGTTGATGGAAGAGCAGCCGCCCAGTACTTTACCGCGCGGATACAGCAAGCTGCGTCCGTTCAGGCCGGCATCAGCTTCCGTACGGTAGCGCCAGTCTGTGCGAGGATTGTCGATACAGTGCAGATAACCGACGGGAATATGAATCCACAGATAATCGTCCTTGCCACCCGCTTCCAGCAACAGCACGCGCTTGCTACTGTCAGCGCTCAGCCGGTTGGCCAGCACACAGCCGGCAGAACCGGCACCGATGATGATGTAATCGTACGTACCTGCAGAATCCAAAGCGTCTCCTTCCAGCATCGTATTTTTTGTATTCCCGTCAGGCGGCAGCGATCTCCGCCAGTAAAGCGCTGATTAATTGTGCAGCGGGCAGGCTACGGATGCGGGCTACCCCAGTGCCGCACCAGAGCGACATCCATTCCGTCTCGCCCCGTCGGGCCGCCTCGGCACGGATCGCGCCCGTCAGCGCATTCTGGATAGGGTAAGGCGGCACCTGCTGTTCATGCGGCGCCATCACCTGCATGAATCGGTTGTCCAGACCGCGCGCATAGCGGCCGGAAAAACTGCGGGTCAAACGGGTAGGATGATCACCTGCATCAAGCAGGCGCTGCTTGTAAATCGCCGGTATGGCCGATTCGCTACAGGCCAGAAACGCCGTACCCATCTGCACCGCCTGGGCGCCGGCCCGCAAGGCCCGCTTAATGTCGGCGCCCGTCATAAAGCCGCCGGCAGCAATCACAGGAATGTTGAGTGCAGCTACCACCTCAGGCAACAACTGGTCTATGCCCTGCCGGGCATCCTCTTGCCGGCCGATGAAAGTGCCGCGATGGCCGCCCGCTTCGATGCCGGAAGCGATCACCGCATCGGCGCCGCGTTCCTGCCAGGCCAGAGCCTCAGCCACATGGGTAATAGTACCTACTACCAATATGCCGGCATCATGCAGCCTTCTGATCTGTTCTTCGCTCAAAATCCCGAAAGTAAAGCTGGCGACAGCAGGCCGCAAAGCCAGCAGAGTTTCGAACTGGGCAGCGAAATCTTCACACCATTTGGCCGGCGCAGGCAGTTCCGTCCAGCCCAGCGCCGACCAGACCGGCCGTAAATATTCAATACCCTGCGCCACCTGCGCTGGATCAGGTTGCGGTGTTTCCAGCACAAAAAAATTCAGACAGAACGGCCTATCCGTCAGTGCACGGATCTGTTCTGTCTGAATACGGATAGCGTCGGGACTCAGTAATGAACAGGCCAGACTGCCCAATGCCCCCGCATTCGACACAGCGGCCACCTGAGCAGGCGTATTACAGCCGCCCGCAGTAGGGCCTTGCACTATGGGATGGGGAAAAACTGTTGCGAGCTTCATCAGATTTCTCACTTTTTAGGCGAAATCTTCTGTGGATAAGTGTTTGGATATCCACAGGCACCGAATGTGAGTAAACAAAACTATTGGGAATAGGCTTTTTCTTATCCCAAAACAGTTCTCTGCTCATACACGGCTTGCTCGCCTGCTTATGCAGCTCGTAAACAGCTGATTTTAATCCGAAATGAAGACTTATCCACAGAATAGTGTCTACGTTAACAACTACTACTATTTTTTATGTATACATCTTTAAAGTAAACCATAACCGCAAAAGCCGCAGGCGACACTACCCAAAAGCGAAAAAATTCCATGACTACGAAATAGGAATTCGGTATAAATAGCGTTAGCCTCATTTCGTAAAGCAACAAAGCCTTTGCCGGAGATGACTTGCCTGAATTGCGCAACAATCAACGGTCGTCCGGCTATTTGAAATTCCGGCGACGCTTGCTGACTGGCCTTTTTTTGATGGCAATACTGGCTATCGCCGTCGTCATTTCCCAATTCCGCACCAGCTACAATGAACGCGAACACGCCGTTCGCAGCCAGACCGAACACTACGCCAAAGCGATGGAAGCCCATGTGCTGTATTCCATCCAGTCGGTCGACCTCTCTTTGCTCAGTTTTTCCAGTGCCATCAAGGTACTGACGCGCCAGCAAAGTCGTTCGAGCGCCACCATGTCGGAATTACTGTCTTCCCATAACGCCAATTTCAGAGGTGACTACACCATTATTTTTCTGGATAACCACGGCAACAGCATCGCTTCATCCGATGGCAGCAAACTGGCGCACATGCAATACCAGGACAAGGACTTTTTCAAAGTCCATCTTGATAGCAATATGCGCGGTCGCCTTTACATTGGTGAACCGATACTGACGCCAGTCAAGAAAATCCCCATGCTGTTCCTTAGCCGGCGAGTGGAAAACGACAAAGGAGAGTTTCTGGGTGTGATAGTCGCTCCCGTGAATATCGAACGCTTTGTGACGGTGTTTGAAAATTCGCGTTTTGATACGGACATCGTGATCGCCCTGATCCACGGCCAAGGCAAAATCATCGTACGCGTACCCAATTTCATCTCGTCCTTCGGACGCAACCTGTCGCCTAGCCGATTGTTCGAATCTTTGCAGCGCAGCAGTACGGGAACCTATCGCGATGTCAGTACCATTGATGGCTTGCAGCGGGTCTATAGTTATCGGGCACTGGACGATATGCCGCTGATTATCGTAGTGGGAAGTAATGACGCGGAAGCTAACCGCATACTGCAACAGAACTATCTGATCGCCGGTGCCGGATTGACGGTTCTTTTGCTGCTGATGATAGGCGCCGGACATTTTTCTCTGCGTACCTACCGCCGGCAGGAAGAACGCGAACAGCGCTACCGCGCACTGTATGTTGCCAGCAGCGAAATGGAGAAAAAACTTCGTGCCAACGAAGAATCCATGCGCCTGGCTGCCCTGCTATTTCAGAACAGCAGCGAAGCCATGATGGTGACGGATGTGGAAGGCAAGATTCTGACAGTAAATCCGGCCTTTTCTCTGTTGTACGGTTATCTGGAAAAAGACCTGATCGACCATCGCGGCTATGAACTGGCTGCTGGCCAGCAAGAACAGAGCGTGTTCGATCGCATGTATGAATCCATACTCGAGCATGGCGAATGGGAAGGCGAAATCTGGCAACAGCATAAGGATGGCGATACTTTCCTTGTTTCCATGCGGGTCAACACTGTGTTTGATGAAGTGGGTAATCCCATCCGGCATGTGGCGTTGTTGAGAGATATCACCAAGAAAAAGGCGTCGGAAGAACTGATCTGGCGCCAGGCCAATTTCGATGCGCTGACTAGCCTGTCGAACCGGCGTATGTTTCATGAGCATTTGCGCCAGGAAATGAAGAAAACCGAGCGCTCGAAATTACCGATGGCGCTGGTATTCCTCGATGTGGACCATTTCAAACAGGTCAATGACACGCTGGGCCACGATCAGGGCGATCTGCTGCTCAAAAAAGTCGCACAGCGTCTGACTGCCTGTGTACGTGGCACCGATATCGTTTCCCGGCTGGGCGGCGATGAATTCACCATTATCCTCAGCGAGTTGCGCAACGCCAGCGATGTAGCGCGGATTGCCCAGGAAATTCTGCGCCAGATGAGCACGCCGTTTGAACTGGATGAACAGACGGCCCATGTTTCCAGCAGCATAGGCATCACGCTTTATCCCGAAGATGGCAAGGATGCTGAAACTTTAATCAAAAATGCCGATCAGGCAATGTATATCGCCAAACAGGAAGGCCGTAACCGCTTCCACTATTTCGCGCCCTATATGCAGGAAGCTACGCAGGTCAGGATGGAACTGATCAGTGAATTGCGCGCAACAGTGGCACGCAACGAACTGCGCCTATTGTTCCAGCCTATCGTCGATCTGCAAACGGGAAAAATCTGCAAAGCGGAAGCGCTGGTGCGTTGGGAACATCCGGAACGGGGCCTGCTCAATCCGGCAGAATTCATCAGCATTGCCGAAAGTAGCGGCATGATCGTCGAAATCGGCGACTGGGTTTTCCAGCAGACGGCCCGCGAGCTGCAGCGCCTGCGCCAGTCAGGCCATGAAAATTTCCAGATCGGCGTCAATAAATCAGCCTGGCAATTCCGTGAAAACGGCAGCAACTACCAGAGCTGGCTGGAGCTCTTGCGTGAACTGGAGGTTCCAGCGGAAAACATCATCATCGAAGTGACGGAAAACCTGCTGCTCGATAGCACCTATCAGGTAGCCCAGCGGCTGGTCGCATTCCAGCAAGCCCATATGCAGATTTCTCTCGATGATTTTGGTACTGGCTATTGCTCGGTAGCCTTCCTTAAACGTTTCAACGTCGATTACATCAAACTGGACCGGACACTGATCACGGATATTAGCCCTGAGCGGTCCGGCCATGCATTGTGGGAAGCCATTATCGTGATGGCGCACAAGCTCGATATCAAAGTCATCGCGGAAGGCATAGAAACACCGGAACAACTGGCGATGTTGCAGCAGGCAGGTTGCGATCTGGGTCAGGGATATCTGTTTTCCCGCCCCATTTCAGGCGCTGAACTGGAAGAAAAGCTAAAAGACGGCTAGGCGTCTGTGAATAACTCGCTGAATATCCACAGGACGAGTTGTGAGTAAGGACAAAGTTTTCCAAACGGCCGCATTTTATACAGAATTGCTCCTGAAATGGTACAGCGCTTATGCAGATCCTTATCTTTCGCGTAAACAAATGATTTGTAAACGTATACAAGACTTATCCACAGCTACTTATACGTTTACTACTACTACTATTTTTATATAAAACTTTTGTAAACTACTAAACCGCGAAAACGCGAACTATGCGTGAAATCTGGAGCCCTGCTTGCTATCTGAATAGCCACTGACGCATAAGAAACGCCTTAAAATGCACCGTTTTAAGCACTCGTCTGTGGAAAAATCGTGATTCATCCACAGACCTCAGGGAAAAAAGTATGCGTTTAGGCATCATCAGTGCGTTGGCGGAAGAACAGCATGGCTTGATAGAAGCCATGGAGAGCTCCTACAAGCGTTTTCACGGCATGCGCGAGTACACAGCCGGAAAACTGTGGGAAATCGACGCTGTGTGCGTTTTATCGCGTATAGGCAAGGTTGCTGCGGCCATGACAGCTGCCATCCTTGTGGAAAAGTTCGAAGTTACCCACATCATCTTTACCGGGGTGGCCGGTAGCGGGGATAAAAACGTCCATGTGGGCGATATCGTCGTGGCGGAAGATCTGATCCAGCATGACTTCGATGCCAGCCCATTGTTTCCCCGTTTTGAAATCCCTCTGACCGGACTGACCCGGTTTGCCAGCGACCGCGCCCTGACGGAGCGATTAGCCGCTGCAGCGGAGAAAACCGGACGGGTGCATCGCGGCCTGATTGCCAGTGGTGATCAATTTATCGGCAAACGTCAGCAGATCGTCGCCTTGAAAGAGGCTATACCCGATATTCTGGCAGTGGAAATGGAAGGCGCCGCTGTGGCCCAGGTATGTTTCGAGCTGGGTATCCCGTTTGCCGTGATCCGCACCATATCCGATAACGCCAATGATGATGCAGCCGTCGATTTCATGCGTTTTGTAAAAACCGTCGCTTCGCGCTACGCCTACGACATCATCGAAAACTTCTGCAAAGCGAAAGCTTAAAAAAAAGGCCGGAATTTCTTCCGGCCTTAAGACAGCAACAGGTAATCGGTATATACAGCGCTAGGCTTATGCGTCCAGCGTCATCAGGCTGGCATTGCCGCCCGCCGCAGTGGTGTTGACGCACAGGGCACGCTCGGCCAGCAGACGCCACAGCGGGATGGCATCGTTGGCATTGGTGTCGATCACGCCTACCAGCGCGCCCTCACGGGCAGCCAGGCGGCTGCGCAGGCTGGCCGTCAGGGCCGATTCCACCAGGGCGATCTGGAACTCGGCATCGAAGTGATCGAGCTGGGCAATCACCTGTATCCGGTCTTTGATAGCCGCAGGCAGATCATTCGGCAGAGCTTGCGCCGTTTCCGTGCTCATCAGCGCGATATTGCCGGTTGCCAGCGTGGCGGCCAGCTGGTTGAGCAGCACAGGCTGGCTGCTAGCGGCACAGGCGATCGCACCACGGGCCACCAGTGCCAGCGTGTTGCGCTCACCCGTAGGCCCCGGCAACAGCGTCAGCTGGCCCAGTTGCGTCTGGCGGCCATAGGCTTCCGCCAGTTGGGCCAGATGGTCGTGGCCATGGGTGCTGGCCCAGGCTTTGAGCGTATCAAGCGCAGGCGAATCACTGACGGCGCTGGCATGGCTGGAAACGGCATCGCGTTGCAGACGTTTCAGGTAGAGCGGGCCGCCGGCTTTCGGGCCCGTGCCCGATTTGCCTTCGCCACCGAAGGGCTGAACACCGACGACGGCGCCTACAATATTACGGTTCACGTAGATATTGCCCACATGCGCGCGGCTGGTAATGTAGTCGATGGTTTCATCGATGCGCGAATGCACGCCCAGCGTCAGGCCGAAGCCGCTGCCGTTGATCTGGTCGACCAGCTTGGGCAGATCGGCGCGCTTGTAGCGGATTACGTGCAGTACGGGACCGAACACTTCCTGCGTGAGTTCTTCCAGCGAGCGGATTTCCAGCACCGTAGGCGGCACGAAGGTACCGGCCGACGTGACGTGGGCAGGCAGATCAAGCGAGAAGTAGTTGAGTGCCGTGGCTTTCAGCTTGTTGATGTGGGAAAGCAGATTCTGCTGGGCTTCCGCATCGATTACCGGGCCAATGTCGGTTACCAGACGATCGGGGCTGCCCACCTTCAGCTCCTGCATAGCGCCTTTCAGCATTTTGATGGTCTTGTCGGCGATATCTTCCTGCAGGAACAGTACACGCAGTGCCGAGCAGCGCTGGCCGGCGCTATCGAAAGCGGACGAAATTGCATCCTGCACCACCTGCTCGGGCAGGGCCGAGGAATCCACGATCATGGCGTTCTGGCCACCTGTTTCAGCGATTAGCGGAATGTCGATGTTTTCGCTGATGGCACGCTTGGCCAGCGTGCGGTTGATCAGCTGGGCCACTTCGGTTGAGCCGGTGAAGATTACGCCTTTGATGCGGCTATCGGCCGTCAGGGCGGCACCGACCACTTCACCGCGGCCGGGCAGGAATTGCAGTGCGGCGCGCGGAACGCCGGCTTCGTGCAGCAGTTCTACGGCACGGTGGGCAATCAGCGGGGTCTGTTCGGCCGGTTTGGCCAGTACCACATTGCCGGCAGCCAGCGAGGCGGCAACCTGACCGGTGAAAATCGCCAGCGGGAAGTTCCACGGGCTGATACAGGTGACGGGGCCGAGCGCCAGCGTATTCGTGCCGCCGCGCACTTCGCTGGCGTAGTAGCGCAGGAAGTCGACTGCTTCGCGCAGTTCGGCAATGGCGTTCGGCAGCGATTTGCCTGCTTCGCGGATGGCCAGTGTCATCAGCTCCATGGCATTGGTTTCGAATAGTTCGGCGGCGCGTTCCAGTGCAGCAGCGCGGATGGCCGGTTCCGTAACCTGCCAGTCCATGGCGAACTGGCTGGCGCTGGCCAGCGCCGTTTCCACATCGGCAGCGCTGGCTTCTACCAGCTGACCCACTACATCGCTGCGCTGGGCCGGGTTGGTCACGTTCTGTACCGGCTGGCCGGCGCTGACACCGCCGGCCAGCAGCGGCGTGGCGTACCAGCTGCGTGGTTCGGCCAGTTCGGCGGCAACACGGCGCAGCACATTCTCATTGGCCAGATCGAAGCCGGACGAGTTTTTACGTTCTGCGCCAAACATATCGAGTGGCAGCGGAATGCCGCGGTGTGGCTGGCCACCCTGCTCGCGTGCCAGCGCAACAGGATCCTTGATCAGCGATTCGACGGGAATTGCTTCATCGACGATCTGGTTGACGAAGGACGAGTTGGCGCCATTTTCCAGCAGGCGGCGTACCAGATAGGCCAGCAGCGTTTCATGGGTGCCGACCGGCGCATAGATGCGGCAGGCTTTATCCAGATTGTCCTTGCCCACCACCTGGTCGTACAGCGATTCTCCCATGCCGTGCAGGCACTGGAATTCGTAGTCGGTCACGCCGTCGCGCTTGGCCCAGGTGTAGATGGTCGACAGGGTCTGCGCATTATGGGTGGCGAACTGCGGATAGATCACGCTGGTCGCGCCCAGCAGTTTTTGTGCGCATACCAGATACGACACGTCGGTGTAGACCTTGCGCGTGTAGACGGGATAGCCGCTCATGCCATCGACCTGGGCACGTTTGATTTCCGCATCCCAGTAAGCGCCTTTGACCAGACGCACCATGAATTTGCGGCCGCTGCGTTTGGCCAGATCGATCAGGTAATCGATCACGAACGGGCAGCGTTTCTGGTAAGCCTGCACCACGAAGCCTATGCCTTCGAAACCGGCCAGTGCCGGATCATGCGCCAGCGCTTCCATCAGGTCGAGCGAGAGTTCCAGACGGTCGGCTTCTTCCGCATCGATGTTCAGACCGATGTTGTACTGTTTGGCCAGCAGCACCAGCGCGCGCACGCGTGGCAGCAGTTCTTCCATGACGCGCTGGCGCTGGGCCCGGCTGTAACGGGGATGCAGCGCCGACAGTTTGACGGAAATGCCGGGGCCGTTCTTGATGCCGCGCCCATTCGAGGCTTTGCCGATGGCGTGGATAGCAGTTTCGTAGGAAGCGTAATAATTTTTCGCGTCCGCTTCCGTCAGCGCCGCTTCACCCAGCATGTCGTAGGAATAGCGGTAGCCGCGTGCTTCATTGGTCTGGCCGTTCTTGATGGCTTCATCGATGGTCTGGCCCGTCACGAACTGGTTGCCCAGCATGCGCATGGCCAGATCTACACCTTTGCGGATCAGCGGTTCGCCGCCCTTGGAAATCAGCTTGGTCAGGGCCGAGCCCAGACCATTTTCACTGCTGGTGCTGACCAGTTTGCCCGTGATCAGCAGACCCCAGGTGGCGGCATTTACGAACAGCGAGGGCGATTCGCCCAGATGCTTGCGCCAGTCACCTTTGCTGATCTTGTCGGCGATCAACCGATCGGCCGTGGCATTGTCGGGAATACGCAACAGTGCTTCGGCCAGACACATCAGTGCCACACCTTCCTCGGAAGACAGAGAAAACTCGTGCATCAGGGCGTCCACACCGGAGGCGCGGGTGCGCTGGGCGCGCACCGAGCTGACCAGTTTATGGGCCAGTTGCTGCGACTGTTTCAGGGTGGCATCGTCATTGTTGCTTATCTGTTCCAGCAGCCATTGCACGGCGCTGACTTCATCGCGCCGGTAGGCGGCGGTTACAGCGGCACGCAGGGGAATCGGATCGCGCAGGATCTCGTCCTGTAGCGCGGAGAACGGGGTAAAACGGGGGCTGATGGCAGCGGACATGGAATAACTTTCAGTAAGAAATTTTGGCGCCGTACATTAGAAAAAACGCTCGACCGGCGGGTGCTGGCGAGCGTGTTTCGAAGTGAACTGCTGATGATTCGATTGTAAAGCGATTTCTTCTGGATTAATTCTGGTAATACAAGGGGCTAGCAATAGATTGTTTTTAGTGAGACAATTTAACCAAATAATATTAATTTTGGAGTCCCCGGAAATGCTAGACAAGATCAGTAAAAAAATCTTGATGGAATTGCAGAGCGATGGCCGCATCAGCAACGTAGAACTGGCTGCGCGGGTGAACTTGTCACCAGCAGCCTGCCTGGAACGTGTGCGCAAACTGCACGAATCCGGCTACATCATGGGTTACACGGCCCAGCTCAATCCCCAGTTACTGGACGTTTCCTTGCTCGTTTTCATAGAGGTAGTGCTCGATCGCACTACGCCCGAAGTCTTCGATGCCTTCAAACATAGCGTTCAGCTGATACCAGAAGTATTAGAATGCCACATGGTTGCTGGCGGTTTCGATTACTTGGTTAAAGCCCGCGTCAAGGACATGGCAGCGTACCGTGAATTCCTTGGTAAAACCCTGCTCCAGAAAGGCGTACGTGAAACCCACACTTACGCCGTTATGGAAGAGGTGAAGAATACCACCAAGTTGCCCATAAAATAGCAGCAGAGAACGAAATTTACTCCGTTCTCCCGCTGCACACCGTAACGGGGGAGATAGATGAAGCTTTTACAGCAGCCTTGGCTGTTCAGGGGACTTGGTCTGGGCGCGGCAACGCTGCTCGGAGTGGTGATTGCTCTTGTTGCGGGCTGGCTTGCAGATAGCCAGCTATCCCTGCTGGCCACAGCAGGGTTGAGCTTCCCTGCTGCACTAGCTGCTGCACTGCTGATTTACTGGCAGGAAACGCGCCGCCGTAGCGAGGACGGGGTGCGCAGCTTTGCCCGCGTGGTGGGCGATGAAATCGACGCCATCATGATAGGCGCAGCGGAAACCTCCTTCTTTGTCGATTCCGTCAAAGCCAAAGTGGCGCTCGATGTTGGCACCAGCGCCGATATCGCCGACCGCGCTACGGAAAATCTCGAAGCGTCCAGCCTGATTGCCGCCAATGCCGAACAAGCAGCCCGCATTGCGGCGCAAGTCAAAGGCGAGACGGTGGCTGGCCGCAATGAAGCTGATCTGGGGCTGCAGCGCATCAAGGCGGCACGCTCGGAAGCCCAGACCGCGGCGGCCATGATGGCCAGCCTGCAGACCAATGCCCGTAAAATCTACAGTTTTACTGAAGCCATCAGCGAAATCTCCGCCCGTACCAATCTGCTGGCGCTGAATGCCGCGATCGAAGCGGCGCGCGCCGGTGAACAGGGCCGGGGATTTGCCGTGGTTGCTAACGAAGTACGCCAGCTGGCTTTCCGGACCAAGGAAGCCACGGATGAAATCAGCGCCATGGTGCGCGAAATTAACCAGCAGGCCGAGCAGGCTGCCGGCGGCATGACTACGCTGGCCCAGAGCGTGAACGTGGCGGCCGGCAATGTGGAAACAGTGCATGGATTGCTGGGCAATATAGAACAGTCGTCCGGTGTCTCGGAGCAGCAGATAGGCCAGATTGCCCATGCTGCGCGCGAGCATGTGGATACCAGTGAAATCATTGCACAAGGCGTTAGCAGCATCCGCGACAGCCTGCACTCGACCGAGCAGCAGCTGCCCCGTGCGGCCGGCTCGGCGCAGGCTCTGGCCGAACGGGCCGAAGTGATTACCCGCGCGCTCAGCAGCTCGGCCATCGAAAGCTCGCATGATCCGATCCGGCTAGCTGCCCAGCAGGCTGCGCGCGATGTGGGGCGCCTGTTCGAATCGGCTATCTCCAGTGGCCAGATCACGCAGGAAGCCCTGTTCGACCGCCACTACACGCCGATACCGAATACCAATCCGCCCAAGCATAAAACCCGTTTCGACGACTTTACCGACCGGGTACTGCCACCTCTGCAGGAGGCCGTGCTGGAAGCCATGCCGCAGCTGGCGTATGCGGGGGCGGTGGATAACAACGGGTATTTCCCCACTCATAACCGCAAATTCTCGCAGCCGCTGACGGGCAATTACGAGATCGATATGGTGAATAACCGTACCAAGCGTATCTTCAGCGACCGTACCGGCAAGCGTTGCGGCAGCAGCACCCAGCCCTTTTTGCTACAGACCTACAAGCGCGATACGGGTGAAGTGATGCACGACCTGTCCGTGCCTATCTATGTGAATGGCCGCCACTGGGGCGGTTTCCGCGTGGGCTACCGTTCCAGCCACAGCTAGCACGCTGTGGCGGCCGGCGCTTAATAAGTATCGCTACGCGGCGCCGAACCGGGCGCCGTACGCTGGGCCACGCTGTTCATGCCTTCCAGATGACGGCGCAGCCATTTGTGGGCCGGACTGCGGGCATCGCGCTCGTGCCACAGCATGTCGAGGTGGACGGCCGGCAGCTGGAACGGCAATTCCTTGGAAATCAGCGCATCCGTCATGCCCGTCGAGGCAATCAGGTGGCGCGGCAGCACGGTAATCAGGTCGGAATTGGCCACCACCCGTCCGGCCGTGAAGAACTGGTTCACCGTCAGCAGAATGCGGCGTTCGCGCTGGATCTGCGCCAGCGCTTCATCCACCAGACCGTGGGCGCGGCCGGAGAAGCTCACCAGCAAATGGTTGGCGGCGCAATAGTTGTCCAGCGTCAGATCGACTTTCGACAGCGGGTGGTCACGCCGCATCACGCACACATAATGGCCTGAATACAGCCGTTCGTGGCGGATAGGCGAACCCGTTTCATACGACAGCTGGGCGGCCACGCCGGGGAAGAAACCCACTGCCAGATCGATGTCGCCGCGCAACAGCATGGGGCGCGGTTCACGCGTGGTCAGCGGCACCATGCGCACATTCACGCCCGGCGCTTCATTTTCGATCGAGCGCATCAGGGCCGGCAGCCAGAAAGCCGCGGTGGCATCGGCCATGGCCATACGGAAGGTGGCGTGGGCAGCCGAAACATCGAAGGTTTCCGGTGCCACTGCCGCTTCCAGACTGGCCAGCGCGCTGCGCACGGATGGCCACAGCGATTCGGCGCGCGGCGTGGGCTTCACGCCATAGGCGGTGCGGATCAGTAATTCGTCGCCCAGACTTTCACGCAGGCGCTTGATGGCGTTGGAGACGGCAGGTTGCGTCATGGCCAGATGGCCGGCCGCGCGGGTCAGGTTTTGCTCGGTCATCACGGCGTCAAAGACGCGTAACAGGTTCAAGTCTAGCGTCAGGAAGCTCATGGCAGCTCAGTCGTGGCTCAGGTCGTGAAATGGTGAAGAAATATCATTTTTTATCAATGATACGGCATTCCATTCACCAAATGAATAATTGTTATCGGGGAAGTAAATTGGATACTTATGTTGCACTGCACTATAGTACCGTCTGATTCTAAATGCCTTGTAACCACATGTCTACCCTGATTTCCGCTGTACAAAATATCTCGCTGGTGAGCGCGGGCGAGCTGGCGCTGGCCAGCGGTGCCGTGTGCGCCCTGCTGCTGCTGTTCAAACCTCTGCTGATGGGGCTGGGCCGTGCCGCCATGTTGCTGGTGCGCCCGAAACTGAGCAAGGAAGAACAGCTGCAGCGCCGCCAGATGCGCGACGCCATGCTGCTCAAGCGTATGCTGAATTCCATCGAAGGTGAACCCAGCCACGTAGCTGAACTGCGCGCGATCGCTTCGCGCGTGTAAGCGGTATCGTTCTATCTCACCGGCCAGAGCGTCCGTTCTGGCCAGCCAAAACAAGTTAGGGTGCGAGCCCCTAAGTAGGTACTTACTTTCCGCCTAACAGTGCTGGCTTCAGGTCGCTATCGACCGGATGTTCACCCAGCCAGATGCGCAGGACGGCGTTGTAGAATGCCACGTCGGGCATCAGTTCACCGATTTTCTTCCCGTTCAGGTAGCACTGGGTGCCCTCGCCCGGAGTCCAGTCCAGCGTCAGCTGGTCGCCTTTTTTCAGGCCCGGAATCTGGGCAAATACTTCGCCGAACTTCATGGTCTGCGGCAGGATGCGGGTGCGCTCGTTCTTGTCGGTGTTGTTGTTCAGACCGTCCATGAACGCTTTGCCGAAATCTTCCGAGCTGACTTCGCGCAGCATGGTGATGGCAACGCGGCGCGGGCCGCTGGTGGCCAGCACGTCGGCGACGCTGCTTTTCTTTTCCGTCAGGTAGAGACCGGCCGCATAGACTTTGAAGATGACTTTGGTGCGCACGCCGGCGCCATTGAGTTTGAGTTCGCTGCCTGCGACTTTGATGCTGTCGTCAAACTTGACGCCCGCCACCTCGACCGCGGCCAGCGCGGGCAGGCAGAAGCTGCCGGCCAGCATGGTGGCGGCAATGAGGCTTTTCAGGATATTTCTGCGTTTCATAAAGGGTCTCCGAAAGGTAGGGGCCGGCGCACAGGACGGGCAGGACTCGATCGGAATATACCACCGCTAGAGTGGCATCACGCAGGGAAAAGTGCGCGCGGCCCTGTTTGGCCGCTGCGGCACGGTGGTCTGGCCTGTCAGGCCTTGGCGGCCTGCAGGCGTTCGAACTTGGCTTGCAGTTCTTCTTTGCTTTCCCGCATGGCAGGGTTGAAGGGGATGCAGCTGACGGGACACACTTGCTGGCACTGGGGCTCGTCGAAGTGACCCACGCATTCGGTGCATTTATCAGGGTGGATCTGGTAAATCTCGGCGCCCATGAAAATCGCATCGTTCGGGCACTCGGGCTCGCAAACGTCGCAATTGATACAGTCGTCGGTAATCATTAAGGCCATGCTAGTACTCGCTGCTTACTGGTCACGGGTGGCGGCAATTTTCTTTTGCAGCCAGCGGTCGACCGAAGGGAAAACAAATTTGGAGACGTCGCCACCGAGCACGGCAATTTCGCGCACGATGGTGCCGGAGATAAATTGATACTGGTCCGACGGGGTCAGGAACATGGTTTCGACATCGGGCAGCAGGTAGCGGTTCATGCCCGCCATCTGGAACTCGTATTCGAAGTCGGACACGGCGCGCAGGCCCCGTACGATCACGCGCGCATCATGTTCGCGCACGAAATCTTTCAGCAGGCCGGAAAAGCCCTGCACTTTCACATTCGGATAATGGCCCAGCACTTCGTTGGCGATGGTCAGGCGTTCTTCCAGCGTAAAGAAGGGCTTTTTGCTCTGGCTATCGGCCACCCCGACCACCAGCGTGTCGAACAGACCCGATGCGCGACGCACCAGATCCTCGTGACCACGGGTCAGCGGATCAAAAGTTCCCGGATAAACAGCTACGACCATGTCGGCTCCTTGCAGTGCACCAATTTAGAACGCGCCATTATGCCTGAAAAATGCCGTCTGCCTACATTTGGGGCAGTTCGGCGGCCGGTTTATGGCGGGCGCCGTCCTTAAACCTTGCGTTTTAGTAAATGGAAATGCACCATGCCCGCTTTATCGGCGCGGATAACTTCCCAGCCGGCCATCCATTCCGGTGTGGCGTCGTCGGCAAATTCCAGCGCTATGCCCGATTCAGCATACACCAGTCCATCCTGTTCCAGCAGTTTGCTGCACAGCGGCAGAGCGCGTTCGATGAAGCTCTGCTGGTAAGGCGGATCTAGGAAAATCAGATCATAGCGCTGGCCGCGGCTGGCGGCCGACTGGGCCACAGCCAGTGCATCGCCCCGCATGATCTGGACATTCTCGGCCTTGAGTTTCTGCTTGATGGCTTCCAGCTGCTGTATCACCGGGACGACGGTATCGACCATGGTGACGCTCTGGGCGCCGCGGCTGGCCGCTTCGAAGCCCAGCGCCCCGCTGCCGGCAAACAGATCGAGTACCTGTGCGTTGCTCCAATTGGCATCGCGCTGGTGGTTGATCCAGTTGAACACGGTTTCGCGCACGCGGTCCGGGGTCGGACGCAGGCCGGAAGCACTGAGTACGGGCAGGGGCGTGCGTTTCCAGCTACCGCCGATGATGCGTACCTGATGGCTATGCTGCGGGCCATGGACGGGGACTTTGGCTGGTTTGGCGGGCTTGCTGGCGGGCTTTCTAGGCATGATGCAGGTGCTTGCGCTGGTGATACGCAGGTGATTGTTTGTCAGGCGCGACTATAACATACGGGGCCTCAGGGACTGCCGCTCTGGCCTTCCTGCGCCAGCAGCCGCAGGTCGTGTATCCAGCCCTGGATCTTGTGGCTGGCATGGGTTTTCTGCGCCGGTGTGGCGAGCTGGATCACGTTGAATACCATTTGCGCCGTGGCTTCTTCGTAATCGTCGAATTCGGGCGCGCGGGCGCCGCTCTCCATGTGCTGGAAGGTGGTATTGATCTGCTGGCGCAGCCATTCCATGGTGGTGTCGCGGTCGGGCTTTTCTTTCTGGACTTTACGGGCCAGCGCCACGATTTCCTGCTGGCGCCGTATGCGGTCTTCCAGTATCAGAGCATTGATCAGCGGACGCTGATCGGAGTAGCGGCGGATTTGTGCTTCCTGGGCCCGGCTGAAGTCGCCAAACCACAGCTCGAACTGGTCCAGCGCCTGCTGGTAGCGCACTTTCTGCTGGGTTTCGGTGTCGCCCTTCATGTACTTCTGCCGGTATTCGGTATTGTTGGCGGCGAATTTTTTCTCCAGCGCCGTGATCTGTTCCGGCCGCAGCGAGCGCAGCAGGTCGGCCAGCTGCGGCACCACATGCAGCATCAGCACGCGGCTGCGCTGGCGCACTTCGCCCCAGCTGGCGCGCAGCCGCGCCGTATCGGTGGGATTATTCAGGTGCTGCTGCTGGCTGCTTTGCAGTAGCAGCGCGTAATCCTGCAACTGGGTACTGCGGTGCCACTGGAATAGCTGATCGATATCCTTTTTGACCCAGCTTTTCTGTTCGCGGTCCAGATCGACGTAGCCATCCAGCCACCAGTAGATCAGGGTATCGCCGTGGTTGTAGGCCAGCCGCAGCGAGCTGCAGGCGCCCAGCGCCAGCAGCAGCAGTAATCCACAGGCGTAACGCCAGAGTGCTCGGGAAGCAGGAAAGGCCATGTTAAACTTTCGTATTGATTAACTCTTCTTGAACTGGCACCTATGAACGTAGTGATACTTGCAGCAGGCATGGGCAAGCGCATGCAGTCCGCTTTGCCGAAAGTTTTGCATCCGCTGGCAGGCAAGCCGCTGTTGTCGCATGTACTCGATACGGCGCGCACCCTCGCGGCCAGCCGATTATGCGTGATTTACGGTCACGGTGGCGCAGCCGTACTGGAAATGCTGGCCAGGCAGCCGGAAAAAGTCGCGACGGCGCTGCAGGAGCCGCAGCTGGGTACAGGCCATGCAGTGATGCAAGCCCTGCCCGAGCTCGATGATCAAGCCCCTACCCTGATCCTGTATGGCGACGTGCCGCTGACCACGGCAGCTTCGCTGCAGCGCCTGATCGATGTGGCTGGCCACGACAAGCTGGGGATACTGACGGTGGTGCAGGACGATCCGTTTGGTCTGGGCCGTATCGTGCGCGAAAACGGCGAAATCAAACGCATCGTCGAGCAGAAAGATGCGACCGAAGCCGAACGTGCCATCAAGGAAATCAACAGCGGCATCATGGTGGTGCCGACGCTCCGCCTCAAGCAATGGCTGGGCGCACTGAAGAATAACAATGCGCAGGGCGAGTACTACCTGACCGATATCGTCGCCATGGCGGTGGCCGATGGCGTACCCGTGGTGGCGGCCCAGCCGTCGGCCCAGTGGGAAGTGGCCGGCGTGAACAGCAAGGTGCAACTGGCCGAGCTCGAGCGCATTCATCAGGGCAATATCGCCCTGCGCTTGCTGGAACAGGGCGTGACGCTGATGGATCCGGCCCGGATCGACGTTCGTGGCGAGCTGGTCTGTGGTCGTGACGTGGTGATCGATGTCGGTTGCGTATTCGAAGGCACGGTGGAACTGGCTGACGGCGTGCAGGTGGGCGCGCACAGCGTGCTGGTCAATGCCCGCATCGAAGCGGGAGCCCAGATCAAGCCTTTCTGTCATATCGAAGAAGCCGTGGTGGGCCCGGTTTCCATCATCGGCCCGTATGCGCGTCTGCGTCCCGGCACGGTGCTGGCGGAAGACGTCCACGTGGGTAACTTCGTCGAAATCAAAAATGGCCAGGTGGCCGCACATAGCAAGGCCAACCATCTGGCCTATATCGGTGATGCCACCGTGGGCTCGCGGGTGAATATCGGCGCCGGCACGATTACCTGCAATTACGATGGCGCCAATAAGTTCCGTACCGTGATCGAGGACGATGCGTTCATCGGCAGCGACAGCCAGCTGATCGCGCCCGTAACGGTGGGTAAAGGCGCTACGCTGGGGGCCGGCACCACCTTGAGCAAGGATGCGCCGGCAGGCAAGCTGACCATTTCCCGTCCACGCCAGGTGACGATAGAGAACTGGAGCCGTCCAGTGAAGAAGCCGAAATAGGCACTCATGTGCGTCTAGCCAGGCCGGGATCAGTCCCGGCCTTTTTTTTTGGGGCGGGCGGATCACGCATTGTGGATAAGCGTGTGGAGAAGCCTGCGTATATCAGGTGATTAGCTGACGGATAAGCACGGGATAAAGTGTGGACAAGTAAAGCGCTTGGAAACTGTAAGGGTTTCCGCAACACGGATTCAGGCGCTTTTCCAGCTTTTGTGGATAAGGCTGTTGAAAACACTGTGAGTTAAACAGGATAAGTTTTTCCTGTGGATAAGGCTGGGTATAAGCCTCTGTATAGCATGCGGATAAGCGGTGGGAAAGATGGGAAAACTCTCCCCGCCTATCGTTGCCTGTGTATAAACCTGTGCGTAAGCACGGGTATAAGCATGGGATAGGCGGGGGATAAACTGTCAGAGCAGAATGCGGGTCTCGAATTTGCTGCGCAGCGTAGAAAAATACGCTTTGACATTGCGTACATTGCGGTGGGCAGTGAACAGGCGATGCGCTAGCGCATGGTAGGCCGGCATATCGCTGACTTGCACGATCAGCACGAAATCCGGCCCCGGGGCCACGCGGTAGCACTGCAGGACTGCGCTTTCATCGGCAACATGGGCTTCGAATTCGCTCATGCGTTCAGCGGCCTGATTATCCAGCGAAATTTCGACGATGGCTGTCAGGCTGGGCCCCACCTTCTCCGGCGCGATGATGGCCACCTGTCGCTGGATCAAGCCGCTTTCCGTCAATTGCTTCACGCGCCGCAAACAGGTCGGGGCAGAAACGTGGACGGCTTGCGCCAGCTCGGCGTTGGTTTGCGACGCGTCAATCTGAAGCGCGTTCAATATGCGACGATCTATCTCATCCATAAATTTTTTCCATCAAAATGAAAGAATATTTCACGTGTATTGCTTGGTGAAATAATATTCCACAATATACATGAAATAGAAAGCATATTTCATAACGGCTGAACTAGCATGACGATTCCTTTTCCTAGTCGAGGTTTTCTATGTGCGGCATCGTCGGCGCAGTTGCGCAACGTAACATCACCCCTATCCTGATCGAAGGCCTGAAGCGCCTGGAATACCGCGGCTATGACTCTTGCGGCGTGGCCCTGCATCTGGATGGCCAGCTGCAGCGTTCGCGCAGCACCTCGCGCGTGGCCGATCTGGAAAAGCAGATCGACGAAGCCGGCATGCACGGCTTCACCGGCATCGCCCACACCCGCTGGGCGACTCATGGTGCGCCAGCCTCGCACAATGCGCACCCGCACTTCTCGCCAAGCACGGAACAGGCCCGCATTGCACTGGTCCACAACGGCATTATCGAAAACCACGATGAACTGCGCGCGGAACTGGTCGCACTGGGCTATGTATTCCAGAGCCAGACCGATACGGAAGTGATTGCCCACCTGGTCGACCACATGTACAACGGCGACCTGTTCGATACCGTGCAGCAAGCCGTCAAGCGTCTGCATGGCGCTTACGCCATTGCCGTGTTTGCCCGCGAAGAACCGCACCGCGTAGTGGCTGCCCGTCAGGGTTCGCCGCTGATCGTCGGTCTGGGCCAAGGCGAGAATTTTGTCGCATCGGATGCCATGGCGCTGGCCGGCACCACCGACCAGATCATCTATCTGGAAGAAGGCGATGTGGTCGACCTGCAGCTGGGCCGCATCTGGGTCGTCGATAGCGCCGGCAAACCGGTCGAGCGCGAAGTGAAAACCGTGCATGCCCATACGGGCGCGGCCGAGCTGGGCCCCTACCGCCACTACATGCAGAAAGAAATCTTCGAGCAGCCGCGCGTGATCGGCGATACGCTGGAGGGCGTAACGGGCATCATGCCCGAGCTGTTTGGCGACGGTGCCTACAATGTCTTCAAACAGATAGACCGCGTGCTGATCCTCGCTTGCGGCACCAGCTATTACTCCGGTCTGACGGCCAAGTACTGGATAGAATCGGTTGCCAAGATACCCGTCAATGTGGAAATCGCCAGCGAATACCGTTACCGCGACAGCGTGCCGCACCCGAATACGCTGGTGGTGACGATTTCGCAAAGTGGCGAAACGGCTGATACCCTGGCCGCGCTGAAACATGCCCGCAGTCTGGGCATGGAACATACTCTGACCATCTGCAACGTGGCCACCAGCGCCATGGTGCGTGAATGCAAACTGGCTTACATTACCCGCGCCGGTGTCGAAGTGGGCGTGGCTTCTACCAAGGCGTTTACCACCCAGCTGGCTGCGCTGTTCCTGCTGACGCTGTCGCTGGCGCAAGTCAATGGCCTGCTCAGCGATGCCGACGAGGCTGCCCACCTGAAAGCCATGCGCCACCTGCCTGTCGCCATTTCCTCGGTGCTGGCGCTGGAGCCGCAGATCATGGCATGGGCAGAAGATTTCGCCCGTAAAGAGAATGCCCTGTTCCTCGGCCGCGGCATGCACTACCCGATCGCGCTGGAAGGTGCGCTCAAGCTGAAAGAGATTTCCTACATCCACGCAGAAGCCTATCCGGCTGGTGAACTGAAGCACGGCCCGCTGGCACTGGTTACGGAAGAAATGCCGGTGGTGACCATTGCGCCTAACGACACCCTGATCGAGAAGCTCAAATCGAATATGCAGGAAGTGCGTGCCCGTGGCGGCCAGCTGTATGTGTTTGCCGACGTGGATTCGCGTATCACTTCGGGTGAGGGCCTGCATGTGATCCGTCTGCCGGAACACTATGGCCTGCTGTCGCCTATCCTGCACGTGGTATCGCTGCAGTTGCTGGCCTACCATGCCGCGCTGGCGCGTGGCACGGACGTGGACAAGCCACGTAATCTGGCCAAATCCGTCACGGTGGAATAAGCCCGTTGCGGATGTGGGGTGCAGCCGCCCTTCGACGGGGCGGCTGATACGCTAGCCATTGCGCATACGCAAGAACGCAAAGTCTTGCCTGCCTAAAATCTCTCCTGATAGCAACTTCGGTAGCGGCGACCGGTACCGGCAAGGGGAGCGGGATATGCGCATAATCGGACCCGGAGCAGGCCCTGGCCTGCACGCTTATCAGCGTGGCGCGGTGGTCGTGCTGTTCGTCGCCGTGCTGATGGTACTGGTGGGAATAGCGGGACTGGCGCTGGAGGCGGGGCAGCTGTTCAACCGGCGTGCCGAGGTCCAGAGCCTGACGGAAGCGCTGGCGCTGGCGGCGGCGCGGCAGCTCAATGGCAGTAGCAGCGGCGTCAGTGCGGCACTGGCGGCGGCCAGTGAAAGGTTGAGCAGTAGCGACGGGGTGCGTTACCAGTATGGCCGCACTCAGGCCAGCTGGAATGCGGCGGCCCTCAGCTTTGCCGCCACCGCCCATGGGCCATGGCTGGATGCGTCCGCGGCCGCCAGTGCCCCTCAGGGCCTGGCTTACGTAAAAGTCGATCCATTCCAGCTTGATACGGCCCTGACCGAGTTTCCTACCGTTTTTCTGCGCGCGCTTTCGGCCACACTGGCACTGGTGCCGGTGGGAGCACCTAGCGTCGCCGGTCCGGCCTCCATCAATGTACTGCCCATGGGCATATGCGCCATGTCGCCCCAGAGCGCGGCAGCACGGGGCACGGAGCTGGTGCAATATGGCTTCCGCCGAGGCATCAGCTATGATCTGATGAAGCTCGATCCGGCCGATACGGACGGCGCCGGAGTGCACTATCTGATCGATCCTATCGCCGCGCCCGGCAGCAATGGTATGCCGGACGACTTTGCACTCGATACCATCAAACCCTTCGTCTGCAGCGGTACGCTGGCCATGGCCCGCGTAACAGGCGGCACGCTGACCGTGCAGGGGCCGTTTCCCCTGGCTGCGCTATATGCCCAGCTCAATTCGCGTTTCGGGCAATATACGGCGCCCTGCAATGCCACGACCGCCCCGCCCGACGCGAACATCAAAGCCTATAGCGTCAGCACATTCTTCAACACTGCGGCGTCATGGATGAACGTCAGCGTCCCGGCCCTCAGCGCGCAGGCAGCGGTGAGCTATCCCGCTACTCCGTCGGGCAGCAGCGAAGCACTGTGGACGTATGCTGATCCCGCCACGCTGCCAGCGAATACGGGGCCGGATAAATATGGCCCGCTGTGGAGCTATGCCCGGGCCGTGCCGTTCAGCGCCTATGTGCCGGGCGAAGCGGAGCCGGCCAGCGGCTATACCCCGTTTACGGCAAGTCAGGCGAACTGGGCGTTGCTGTATCCGGTGAATAGTGGCGGCGGCGCGCCCGGCCTGAAGACGGCGGCCTACCCTTCCGGTACGACGGCAACGCCCTATCAGGCCACCAGCGGCAATTTTTTTGCCCCGCCTTCAGCCAGCTCCACTGGTCTGCGCGGCCGGCGCATACTGAATGTGGCTTTGCTGCGCTGTCCTATACCTGCAACGGGGATTAGCGCCGCAACCGTGCTGGCGGTAGGGAAATTCTTCATGACGGTACCGGCCGATAGCAGCCATTTGTATGCCGAATTTGCCGGCATAGCCGCCGAACAGACGCTGGGCGGCATGCTGGAGATACTGCAATGAGCTGGCGTCGTCCCGCACCTGCTCAGCGTGGTATCGCGACGCTGGAAATGGTCTTGATCCTGCCTCTGATGCTGCTGTTTCTGGCGGGGATGGTGTACTTTGGCCGCTATTTTACGTATTACAGTGCTGCACACAAGGCAGCCCATGATGCCGCACGCTATCTGTCCACCGTGTCGCGGCGAGAAATGCGTATGCAGGTGACGGGCTATGCGCAAGTGCCAGCCCTATTATTGGCACAGAATATAGCCCAGCAGGAGACAGCAGGCTTGCATCCCGGGCCGGCGGTGATAGCGGTGGTAGTTGATTGTCTGCCGTTTAGCTGTACTGGTCTGGCTTTGCCGGACAAGGTCAGGGTCATGGTGCAGATGCGGGTGGCGGATGAGTTGTTTGCCCCGTTTAGCGCGGCATTTCTGGGCGAAGAACCGTTGCTGCTGCAGGCATATGTAACGATGTTGTACGTGGGGCAGTAAATGCGGTACCGGTCACAGAGCCAGCAGTACCAGCACGGCACACTGGCAGTGGAATTTGCGCTGGTGCTGGGCGTATTCCTGCTGCTGCTGTTTGGTTTGCTGGCGGTCGCTCAGGGCCTGTATGCATTCAACACGGTGCAGGAAGTGAGCCGGCGCGCCGCTGCGGCGGCCGCAAAAACGGATTTCAACGACGCCGCCGCGCTCCAGCAAATCCGCCAGAATGCCGTGTTCCGTAGCAGCCCCGGTGTTCTGGGATTTGCTGCGCCGATCAGCGATGCCCATGTACGCATCGATTACCTGAGTATTTCCCGAGCGGCAGACGGCGCGCTCAGCCTGCTGCCCATGGCTTTGCTGCCTGCATCGCCGGCGGCCAATCGCGTGGCCTGCATGGCCGATCCCTACAGTACGCAGTGTGTGCAGTTTGTGCGCGTGCGCCTGTGCGATGTGGCGGATACGGAGTCCTGTCAGCCCGTCGCGCTCGATAGTATTTTTCCGTGGGTGCAGCTGAACATAATGCTGACCACGGCGACCACCATCGTCAAGGCAGACGGACTAGGCTACATGGCTTCGCCACTCTAGGGCGTAGGGCCGGGGCAAATTTTCTCGCGCTGCGCGGGTCGTGCTACATCTTGCTATCATCGTGTCTATCGGGCTCTGCCTAGTCACTCTGAAAGCAGCGGATGGATATCAATAAATTTTCCCCTGAGTTTTTCAATCAACTGGGACAGGCTACGCTGCCCGGTCATCTGGGCATAACCATTACCGGCGTGAGCGAAGGTGTAGTGGTGGGCCAGTTCCAGGTAGCCCAGCAGCATCTGGCGCCCAATGGTTTTCTGCATGCGGGCAGTGTGGTCACGCTGGCCGATACCGTCTGCGGCTATGCCTGCGTGGCGCATTTGCCGGCCGGGGCAGAGAATTTCACCACCATAGAACTCAAGTCCAACCATCTGGGTACGGCGCGTGATGGTGTGGTGGTGGCGACGGCCAAAGTGGTACATCTGGGCCGCACCACGCAGGTGTGGGATGCCACCGTGGTGAATCAGGCGACAGGCAAAACCATGGCGCTGTTCCGCTGCACGCAGATGATACTGTATCCAAAATAAGCCAGAGGCCAGCTATGCGATCACTGTCCCGTTGTAGCGGGCTGAGCCTGCTGCTGGCTAGCGCGCTGACGACTACGCTGGCTCTGGCCCAGCCTGCCGCCGCAGACGATAGCCTGTACCGTGCGCTCGGTGGCCAGCAGGGGATCCGGCAGGTGGTCGACACCTTTTTGCCGCTGGTACTGGCAGATGGCCGCATCAAGGACAACTTCGCGGATTTCGATCTCGACCAGCTGAACCTGCGCCTGCAGGAACAATTCTGCGAACTCAGCGGCGGCCCCTGCCGCTACACGGGCAAATATCGCGACAGAACCATGGACGGGGCGGGCACGGTACGCGATATGAGCAGCGTGCATCAGGATCTGAAAATCAGCGATGCCATGTTCAACGCGCTGGCCGAAGATTTGCTGATCGCCCTGCAGCAGCAAGGTGTGGCGCAAGGTGCAGCGTTTCGTCTGGTGGCCAAGCTGGCGCCCATGCAGCGCGACATCGTCACCGCGCGCGCTGCTTCGGCTACGCCCGACATGGGCAAGCTGCTGGCCACGGGCGGCGTGATACAGGTGGAAGGCGCCGGTGGCGGCGGCATTGTGCCGTGGGCGCTGATCAGCGGCTATGGCACGCGCGATAGCTGGGGCGCCAATGCCCATTACACCTACCTGAGCACGCAGGATTACCAGCTGGCCAGCTACGGCGTGGCCGTGGGCATTGCCGACCGGCTGGAAATTTCGCTGGCCGATCAGCAATTCAAAGGCAGTCTGGCCCCGCTGGATAAGCTCGATATCCGCCAGCAGATAGTCGGTGTCAAAGTGAAGCTGGCTGGTGATGTGGTCTATGATCAGGATAGCGCCATGCCGCAGCTGGCGGCCGGCATCCTGTACAAGCGCCATCAGCGTCTGGACGGGCTAGCTGCGCTCGGCGTAAGCAAGCTGCCGCAGCTGGGCGCCCGCGACGATCATGGCTACGACTACTATCTGGCTGCGACCAGGCTGATGCTGGAGCACAGCCTGCTATTGAATGCCACCCTGCGCGCTACCCGCGCCAACCAGATGGGGCTGCTGGGCTTCGGGGGCGATCAGGGCAACCGCATGCGGCTGATGCCGGAGTTTTCTGTGGCTTATCTGCCCGACCGCAAGCTGGCCATCGGCGCGGAATACCGCCGCAAGCCGCATAACCTCGGCATCGATCATGAAAAAGCGTATTACGATGTGTTTGTGGCCTGGTTCCCCGGCAAAAACCTGTCGCTGACGGCGGCCTATGCCGTGCTGGGGGACATCACCACCTTCAATCCCAAGCGGCAGCGCGGCGCCTATCTGTCGGCGCAAGTCGGTTTCTGAGGTCGGCGCCAGCGCAAAAAAAACGGCCAGCGTAGCGCTGGCCGTGCTGCTCTGCACAGGGCTTAGCCGTGCAGAGATTCTTCCAGCAGCTTGTGCAGGGCAGCGAAATCCGGTTCACCCAGATAGCGCTTGAGGATGGTGCCATCTTTGCCGATCACGAAGGTGGTCGGGGTCATGGCCACGTTGCCGTAGGCGCGGGCGGCCGAGCCATCCGCATCGAGCGCCACCTTGAACGGCAGTGCGCGCGTTTCCGCGTAGTTCAGCACGTAGTTAGGCGGATCGTAGCTCATGGCCACGGCCACGAACTCCAGACCCTGATCCTTGAACTTGTTATAGGTCTCGACCATCTTCGGCATTTCAGCCACGCAGGTGGTGCAGGAAGTGGCCCAGAAATTGACCATCACCACCTTGCCCTTCAGGCTCTCGGGTGCGATCTTCTCGCCCTTGATGCTGACAAAAGCCACCTGCGGTGCGGCAGGACGTTTGTTCAGGCTGACGTAGGTGCCGGCACCGGCCAGCGCCAGTACGACGGCGGCCAGTACGGGCTTGAACCAGCCCTTGGAAGCTAGAGAGGTGGACATGATCAGGAGTTGCTAGCTGGACGAGGCTGGAACGATTTCCATTCTTCTTCGGTGATGTACTCGAAGACTTTCACTACTTTGGCCACGCCGCTCACGCCACGGGCGATATCGGCAGCGATCTGGCCTTCGCGCTGGGTCACACGGCCTTGCAGATACACGTTGCCGCGCTCGGTCACCACCTGGAAGGCGTTGGCCGAAATATCCTTGCGGTCGATCAGGCTGGCTTTGACCTTGGTGGTAATCATGGTGTCGTTCGAGCGCGAGGAGAAGCTCGAGCTGCCGGCCACTTCCAGTTCGTTGATCACCGAAATCACGCCTTCGATGCCGGCCACTTCGCGCTCGGCCTGGGCACGGGTGGCGTCATCGCGCACTTCACCCGTCAGCAGGGCGCGGCGGTTGAAGGAGTTGATGTTGATGTGGCCGGCCGAGCCGATCACGTTACTGAGCTTGATGCCGCCTTTGACTTCGATGGCGCGGTCTTCCGTCTGGGCACCGAAAGTGCGGCGGTCGGTGGCGGCCAGCGTGCCGGAGATGGCACCGCCCGCGACCAGCGCGACGCAACCCGACAGCGAGCTGACCAGACCGGCGCACAGCAGGCTCATGGCCAGCGGCCGGCGTAGGGTTTGCCAGATGGCGGACGACTTACTCATTCACATCTCCTCCGAATAGGGCGACGTCGATGCCGTCGCAAATGCAGTGTATGGTTACCAGATGCACTTCCTGGATGCGTGCCGTACGGTCGGCCGGTACGCAGATGTGCACGTCGGCATCGGTCAGCATTTTGCCGATGGCGCCGCCGCCTTTGCCGGTCAGCGCCACCACGCGCATTTCGCGTTCCAGCGCCGCTTCGATGGCGGCCATCACGTTGGCCGAATTGCCCGAGGTGGACAGTGCCAGCAGGATGTCGCCAGCCTGACCGAAAGCCTGTACCTGCTTCGAGAAGATTTCGCGGTAGCTGTAATCGTTGGCCACCGCCGTCAGGATGGAGGTATCGGTGGTCAGCGCCAGTGCCGGCAGGGGGAAGCGCTCGCGTTCGAAGCGGCCTACCAGTTCGGCAGCGAAGTGCTGGGCATCGGCCGCAGAGCCGCCATTGCCGCAGACGAGAATCTTATTGCCATTCGACAACGCCGAAAACATCAGCTCGATGGCCTGAGCGATATGGGGCGCCAGCACAGTGGCAGACTGGATTTTAATTTCGGCACTTTCGTGGAAGTGCGAGAGGATGCGTTGATTATTCATAGTGTGCTGATTATAGTGCAGGCGTTCAGAACGCCGGACAAGTGCTGAAAAAAATGCTTACATTTCGAGCACGTTTTGCATCCAAGACAAGTTTTCCCCGTCGATAGCGAGCAGATCGAAGCGGCATGGCGGCGGTTCGGCATAGCGTAGCAGAAAGTACTGGGCCGCGCGCAGCAGCCGGCGCTGCTTGGCCGGGGTGACGCTGGCGGCCGCCCCGCCGTAGCGGGCACTGGCGCGCTGGCGTACTTCGACAAATACCAGCGCCGCGCCGTGCTGCATGATCAGATCGAGCTCGCCCAGCTTGCAGCGGAAATTGCGCTCGAGCAGACGCAGCCCCTGCTGCTGCAAGTAGGCCAGCGCCCTGTCCTCGCCTTGCTGGCCCAGCCGCTGTTGCAGGGTGCTGGCCATACGCTGCCTAAGGAATCAGCACCTGCGGCTGGCCGTTGCGGAATTCGGCCGCGGCTTCATGCCGCTCGAAGCGCGCCGGACCATGGCCGAAGTCCACCCTGAGCTGACCCGTCACGCCGTCCAGACGGATCACCCCGTCCGGCTGGCGGCCGATGGCGCGCGCCACGCGGTAGGCGTCGATGCCCAGCGCATACAGCCGCTCCAGATCAGGCCCGATGGCGCTGGCCGGATGGGGATAACTCATCACGGCCGCATGGTCGGGCTGCAGCGACCATGGCAGATCGAGCAGGCGCAGTCCGTTCAGGGCGGGCAGTGCGGTGCCATTATTCAGCGCCGAAGTGCCATACAGGCGTAGCCGTGGCAGCACGGGATCGGCTTGCGCTGCATCGGCATCGGCCAGCACGGCCAGTACGTGGCGGGTCTGTTCGGCGCCCATGGCGGAGAACAGCAGGCCCGGACGTTCGGTCCGCAGGCGGGCATACCATTGCAGGATTTCGGTCTCGCCCAGCTCGCCCTCGGGCGTACCCAGCTCCTCGATATTGGCCACCTTGCCGTCATCCTGCCACTGGTCGGCAAACGCGCTGGCCACGCGGCGCTGCCATGCCGTGGTGGTGCTGACTATGCTGGCGCTGGCCTTCACACCGTCCTGCAGGGCGCGGCGCGCCAGCTGGCGTGCCTCGTCTTCCAGCGACAGGCCCATGGCCAGCATCAGCGGTGGCAGCTGGCTGGCTCTGCTATGCCCTTCCGGATAATTGAGGGCGATGGTGGGTTTGGTCACCAGCACGCTTTCGGCCAGCGTGCCCACCGCCGCGCGCGACAGCGGGCCGATCACCACGTCGTATTGCTGCACGGCGTGGGCATAGCTGTACAACACGTCCTGCGGCACGTCGCTGGTGGCGATGGCGGTGAGGGTGATGTTGTCGGGTTCGCGGTCCCATGCTGCCTGTACGCCATCGCGCACGGCGGCGGCGGCCTGCGCCAGTGCTTCCGTCTGCAGGGGCAGCAGCAGGGCGATGCGCAAGAGCGGGCCTGACTTCGTGCTGGCAGTGGAGGTGCCGCTGTTGTCGGCACTGGTAGCAGCGTCGGCCCACGCGCGCGGTGCCGCATCGTTGCCGGCTGGCGGAGCCGAAATGTAGGATGGATTGGTGCCAGTGCCAGTGCCAGTGCTGGGCGCCGGTGGCGGCAACTGGACGGCGAAGACTTCGGCAGCCTGTGCTTCCGGCTCCGCTTCGGCTGCAGCCGGCGGCGCCGGGATGGCCGCTGGCGCAGGGCTAGCCACCACCGGCGCCGGCACAGCACTTGTATTTGCCTGGCTGGGCGCGCACAATCCACCGGGCGCGTTGCAGAACGGCGTGCTGCAGGCGCTCAGTAGCGCCGCGACGATGCTGAACTGCCACCACTTCATTCTTTTCATCCGACCTCCATGACTGCTCAAGCCACCAGCTCCATTGCCAACCTGCCCGTGATGGGCGAAATGGCACACCAGACCTATCCTAGCGCAACCCTGTACGTGGTGGCGACGCCGATCGGCAATGTGACCGATATTAGTCTGCGCGCGCTACACGTTTTGAGTCTGGTCAATGCTGTGGCCTGCGAAGACACTCGCAACACGGCCCAGCTGATGACGCGCTTCGGCCTGCACCAGCCCTTGATCGCGGCGCACCAGCACAACGAGCGCGAAGTGGCCGAGACGCTGATCGCCCGTCTGCAGGCCGGTGAACGCATCGCGCTGGTGTCCGACGCCGGCACGCCGGCCGTGTCCGATCCCGGTGCGCGCATCGTCGATGCCGTGCGTGCTGCCGGTCTGCGCGTGCTGCCCCTGCCCGGCGCTTCGGCGGCGGTCACGGCGCTGTCGGCCAGTGGTCTGGTGAATGACCAGTTCTATTTTGTCGGCTTTCTGCCCGCCAAAGCCAAGCAGCGCGAGAACTTCCTCACCACGCTGCGTTCCGTCACGGCCACCATGGTGTTCTATGAAGCGCCGCACCGCATCCTTGATTGCGCCAGTGCGCTGGCCGCCGTGTTCGAGCCGGAACGGCAGGTGGTGTTTGCGCGCGAGCTGACCAAGATGTTCGAAGAAATCCACCGCTGTCCGCTGTCCGAGGCCGTCGCGTGGCTGAAGGCGGACGGACATCGCGAAAAAGGCGAGTTCGTCGTGCTGCTGGAAGGCGCGCCTGCGGCGGACGAGGAAAACGATGCCGAGGCCGAGCGCATCCTGAAGATTCTGCTGGCCGAATGTCCCGTCAAGCAGGCGGCCAATCTGGCCGCCCAGATTACGGGGCGCAAAAAAAATGCGCTGTACGAACGCGCCTTGCAACTCAAGGACGAAGCCTGATCAGGCAGGGCTGGTGCTGCATAGCCGGTTCGCGCGGCTATGCCAGCAATACAGATTTTCATAGAGACACTTGACGAGGAGCGCGGTAGCTTGTATTATCTTGCTTCTTCGGAGTGTGGCGCAGCCCGGTAGCGCACCTGGTTTGGGACCAGGGGGTCCAAGGTTCGAATCCTTGTACTCCGACCAAGATTCAAGAAAAAAGACTCAAGAGTTTCGGCTCCTGAGTCTTTTTTTTTATCTGTGCAGTGACTGCGCGGCCCGCAGGCCGCGCGATCTTTCTAGCTGATGCGTTTGGCGGCAATCGCGTTGCCCGCTCGGCTATTGCCTTTACGGCCGAGGAACTGGGCAATGTACTGGCCCGCATCGACCACGATGTCCAGATCGATACCCGTTTCAATACCCAGCCCCTGCATCATGTACAGCACGTCCTCCGTGGCCACGTTGCCGGTGGCGCCCTTGGCGTACGGGCAGCCGCCCAGACCCGTGACGGACGAGTGGAAAATCGCAATGCCCACTTCCAGACTGGCGTAGATGTTGGCCAGCGCCTGACCGTAGGTATCGTGGAAGTGGCCGGACAGGCCATCGATACGGAAGGCGCGGATCGCTGCTTCCATCACCGCCTGCGTCTTGCGCGGCGTAGCCACACCGATGGTGTCGGCAATGTCGATTTCGTCGCAGCCCAGATCGCGCATGCGCCCCACCACATCGGCCACTGCGGACAGCGGCACTTCGCCCTGATACGGGCAGCCGAAAGCGCAGCTGATACTACCGCGTAGGCGCAGACCGTTATCCTTGGCGGCCTTGGCCACGCTTTCGAAACGGGCGATGGATTCGGCGATCGAGCAGTTGATATTTTTTTGCGAGAACGCTTCCGAAGCGGAACCGAAAATCACCACTTCGTCAGCCTTGGCGGCCAGTGCTGCTTCGAAGCCCTGCATGTTCGGCGTCAGCGCGGAATAGATCACGCCGGGGCGGCGTTCGATAGCGGCCATGACTTCGGCGCTGGTGGCCATCTGCGGCACCCACTTGGGCGACACGAAGGACGCCGCTTCGATATTGCGGAAACCGGCGCTGGTGAGGCGGTTGACCAGCTCGATCTTGACGTCGGCCGGTACGTTTTCCTTCTCGTTCTGCAGGCCATCGCGCGGCCCTACTTCGACGATTTTGACCTGCTTGGGCAGGTTGCTATTCGAGTTCATATCAGTACCCCTTGCTACGGTCGACCACACCGGCCACGCTCTGGCCGGCACCGAGTGCGCGTATCTTGTCCGCCATCTGCGCAATGCTTTCGCCTCGCAGCGTCAGCGCGGAAATATGCGGCGTGATGGTAATGCGTGGCTCCTGCCAGAACGGATGCTGCTGCGGCAGCGGTTCGTTGCGGAACACATCCAGCGTGGCAGCGCTGATATGGCCGGACTTGATCAGCGTGAGCAGATCCGGTTCGGCCACGTGAGCACCGCGTGCCACGTTGATCAGGTAGGCGCCAGCGGGCAGCTTGCTCATATTGCTGCGGTCCAGCAGGTTGCTGGTTTCCGGTGTTAGCGGCAGCATGCAGACCAGCACGCGGCTACCGCGCAGGAAGGCGTCCAGACCATCCATGCCGTGGAAGCATTCCACACCATCCATCTGTTTCGGGCCGCGGCTCCAGCCGCGCAGGGGGAAGCCGAAGGTTTTCAGCGCTTCCAGCACGCGGCTACCAAGTACGCCCATGCCCAGCACACCGACGCTGAAATCGGCACGCTCATGCTGCGCCAGCGGCTGCCAGACACCGGCGCGCGACTGCGCTTCGTATTCATCCAGACGGCGGAAGTAGCGCAGCACAGCGTAGCTTACGTATTCGGCCATCTGCGCAGCCATACCCGCGTCTTCCAGCCGGATCACGGGTATGTGGGCAGGGATCTCGTCGTTGTAGCGCATCAGCGCATCGACACCGGCGCCGGTAAGGAAAATCGCCTTGACCTGTGCCAGTTGCGCCAGCATGGCCTGCGGTGGCGACCACACTACGGCGTAGTCGTACGGTCCCTGACTATGTTCCTCGCTCCACACTTCCACCCGTGCTTCCGGCAGATGGCGGGCAAAGTCTTCTATCCATGGCCCCGTGTTGCCGTCCGCGCGATGCAAAAGAATCCGCATACCTACTCCTTAAGCCGTTTTGAATGCCAGCAGCGGTGCGCCGTCGGCTACCTGATCGCCCACACCGTACAGCACTTCTTCCACCACGCCGTCGTGCGGCGCAGCGATGGTGTGTTCCATCTTCATCGCTTCCATGATCACCAGCGCATCGCCCTTCTTCACACTCTGGCCGGCGCTGGCCATTACGGCCACCACCTTGCCCGGCATAGGCGCCGTCAGGCGGCCGCCTTCTGCTTCGCTTTCGCCCGCGTGAGCCATCGGATCATGATAGTGGAGCGGATAGTGGGCGCCGTTGCAGAACACATGCAGCAACTCGCCATCGCGCCGCACGCTGCCATGCACGGCCAGATCACCGAGTTTGATGCTGAAATCGCAGCCCTGCTGCGACATCAGGCTCAGAACTTGCGGCTCGGCCTCGCCCACACCAAACAGCCAGTCGTGCGCGCGGTAGCGCACGCCCACGCAGTAGGGCTGCTCTGCGCTGAATTCGTCGCTGAACGACAGCTTGCGCAGATAAGCCTGATTCATGCGCCAGCCCAGCGCCTGACCCCACGGATCGGCGGCATTGGCGCCCGACTGGGCAGCCGAGACTTCCTTCTCCGCTTCGATCAGCGCCACGGCGGCCAGTGCCAGCACACTGGCTGGTGCTGCTGCCGCAGCAGGGAACAGGCTGGCGTGGTGACGCTCGATCAGCCCCGTATCCAGATCGGCGGTGGAGAAAGCCTGCCCTTCCACCAGACGTTTGAGGAAGGCGATATTGGTAGCCAGACCGACGATCTGGTACTGCGCCAGCGCCTGCGCCATACGGGCCAGCGCCTGTTTGCGGTCGGCACCCCAGACGATCAGCTTGGCGATCATCGGATCGTAGAACGGCGAAATCGCATCGCCGCTACGCACACCGGAATCGACCCGCACAGCAGCCGGCTCGAACGCCGTGCCACCGAGCTCGAAGCTGACGGCGGCTGGGGTCTGCATGTGGCGCAGCGTGCCGATCGACGGCAGGAAGCCCTTCTCGGGATTCTCGGCATAGATACGGGCTTCGATAGCGTGACCGTGGATGGTTAGCTCGTCCTGTTTCTTCGGCAGCGCTTCGCCAGCGGCCACGCGCAACTGCCATTCCACCAGATCGGTGCCGGTGATCATTTCCGTTACCGGATGCTCCACCTGCAGGCGGGTGTTCATTTCCATGAAGTAGAACGAACCATCTTGATTGGCGATGAATTCCACCGTACCAGCGCCCACATAGCCCACTGCCTTGGCGGCTGCCACGGCGGCTTCGCCCATGGCGGCGCGGCGTTCGGCCGTCATGTTCGGCGCTGGCGCTTCTTCTAGTACTTTCTGGTGGCGGCGCTGTACCGAGCAATCGCGCTCGAACAGGTAGATGCAGTTACCGAGCGTGTCGGCAAACACCTGAATTTCGATATGGCGCGGGCGCTGCAGATATTTCTCAGCCAGCACCTTGTCGTCGCCGAAGGAACTGATCGCTTCGCGCTTGCACGAGGCCAGCGCGTCCTTGAACTGCTCCGAGCTTTCGATTACGCGCATGCCTTTGCCGCCGCCGCCAGCGGAAGCTTTCAGCAGCACGGGATAGCCGATGCGGTCAGCCTGCGTGTGCAGGAACTCGGCATCCTGCTGGTCGCCGTGGTAGCCGGGCACCAGCGGCACATTGGCTTTTTCCATCAGCGACTTGGCGGCCGATTTGGAACCCATGGCGCGCATAGCCGAAGCCGGCGGGCCAATGAACACCAGCCCCGCTTCCGCGCAGGCGTCGGCGAATTCCGCGTTCTCGGAGAGGAAACCATAGCCGGGGTGGATGGCCTGGGCACCGGTGGCCCTGGCCACTTCGATGATCTTGTCGGCGCGCAGATAGCTTTCCTTGGCAGCGGCAGGGCCGATCAGCACAGCTTCGTCGCACACGGCGACGTGCTTGGCATTGGCATCCGCTTCGGAATACACGGCGACAGTCTTGATGCCCATGCGGCGCGCAGTAGCGGCCACACGGCAGGCGATTTCACCCCGGTTTGCGATCAGTATTTTTGTGAACATGGTCTCTCTCTTTGCAGCTTATGGCTGGAAGTTTTTTTATTGTGGTGCGATAGACGTCGGTGCGGATAGCGGCTAGCGCTGCTTAGCAGCCGCACTTTTCCTTCGGTGCCGATTCCAGTACCGTGCCGCGGGTTTTCAGGCCCAGTTTGGCCAGCAGCTTGCGGTCGTCGTCGGCTTCCGGATTGTCGGTGGTCAGCAGCTTGTCGCCGTAGAAGATCGAGTTGGCGCCAGCGAGGAAGCACATGGCCTGCACCGCTTCGCCCATCTGGCGGCGGCCTGCGGACAGACGCACGCGCGCTTTCGGCATGGTGATACGGGCTACGGCGATGGTGCGCACGAATTCGAAGGGATCGAGCGGATCGAGGCCGTGCAGCGGCGTGCCTTCGACCTGTACCAGATGGTTGACCGGTACTGATTCCGGATATGGATTCAGGTTGGCCAGCTGGGCGATCAGACCAGCGCGCTGCAAGCGGGTTTCACCCATGCCGACGATGCCGCCACAGCAGACTTTCAGACCGACTTCGCGGATGCGGCCCAGCGTGTCCAGACGGTCCTGATATTCGCGGGTGGAGATGACGTTGTCGTAGAACTCGGGCGCCGTGTCCAGATTGTGGTTGTAGTAATCGAGGCCGGCGTCTTTCAGGCGCTGGGCCTGCTGTTCTTCCAGCATGCCCAGCGTGGCGCAGGTTTCCATGCCCAGCGCTTTCACTTCGCGCACCATTTCTTCGACCTTGTCCATGTCGCGGTCTTTCGGGCTACGCCATGCGGCGCCCATGCAGAAACGGGTGGCACCGTTGTCCTTGGCCTGACGGGCTGCTTCCAGCACGGTGTCGATGTCGAGGATTTTTTTCGCTTCCACGCCCGTGTCGTAGCGCGCCGCCTGCGGGCAGTAGCCGCAATCTTCTTCGCAGCCGCCCGTCTTGATCGACAGCAGGGTAGCCAGTTCCACATCGCCATCGGGGAAGTTGGCACGATGGGTATCCTGAGCGCGCGCCATCAGCTCGGTGAACGGCAGATCGAACAGGGCCATCACTTCGTCCAGTGGCCAGGTGGCTGCTTCCGGCAGCTTGATGGCGGCAGCAGGACGGTGCAGCTCGACGGTCTTAGGTTCTTGCAGGGTGTTCTGGGACATCGTGTTTCCTTCTAGTTTCAGAGTTTGGTGTGAGCTGGCCAGTTGGGCAGCTGCGTAAAATCGAGATGGGCCGCTGCTGCCTGCGCAGTCGGTTCGGCCAGACGGGGCACGCGGCCCAGCAGCGGAGCTTCGATGCGCTGCTGCAGAGCTGCTACGTTTTCATCGGCAAAAGCCATGTCGGCCACGGTTTCATTGGCGACCCAGCCAACCAGCTTGAGCCCGCGCGCGGCGATGGCTTCCACCGTCAGCAGCGCGTGGCTGATGCAGCCTAGGCGCAGACCGACCACCAGTACGACTGGGAGCTCCAGTTGCGCGGCCAGATCGGCTGTATCGAAATCGTCATTCAGCGGCACGCGGAAGCCACCCACGCCTTCCACCACGGTGGCGTCTGAGGCGGCATTGATTTCCACGAATGCGGCCAGGATAGGCACGGCGGTGATGGTCTTGCCTTCCAGCGCGGCGGCGATGTGCGGCGCAGCCGGTTCCTCCAGCAGGAAGGGCGTGGTGATGGACTGCGGTAGGTGCACATTGCCGGCGGCGGCCAGCTGGTCGCAATCGTCGTTATGCCATACGCCGTCGCGCAGTTCCGCACCAGCGGCAATCGGCTTCATGCCGCAGGCGCGCACGCCGCGCTCCACCAGCGCATGCAGCATGGCCGAGGAAATCAGGGTCTTGCCGATTTCCGTATCCGTGCCCGTGACGAAGCAGCTAAAGCGGGGCGGTAGACTAGCAGCAGCGGGCTGGGTCTGGGTTTGCGGTTGGGCGATTAGCGGATCATCGAGACTCATCTCAAGTCCTTTCGAGCGCGTTGAGCGCGACTATCAGTTGTTCTACATCGGCGCTGGTATGGCCTGCACACAGCGTCGCGCGCAGACGCGCCGTACCGGCTGGCACGGTGGGCGGGCGGATCGTGCCCAGCCACAGCCCCTGCTGGTACAGAGCGGCGCCAGCCTGCATGGTTTCAGCATTATCGCCGATCACGATGGGCTGGATGGCGGTGCTGGATGGCATACGCTGCCAGCGCTGCAGTTGCAGGCCGCTATCCAGCTGGGCGATCAGGCTTTGCAGGTGGGCGCGGCGTGCCACGCCTTCATCACCCTCCAGCAGAGCGAGGCTGGTCAGCAGAGCGTGCGCCAGTGCTGGCGGCGTGGCCGTAGTGAAGATGTAGGGACGGGCTTTCTGGATCAGCGTTTCGATCACGGTTTCGTGGGCAGCGACAAAAGCGCCCGAGACGCCGGCAGCTTTGCCCAGCGTGCCCATGTAGACCAGATACGGCGAGCGCAGATCGAAGTGTTCGAGCGCACCGTGGCCGCGCGCACCGAGCGTGCCGAAGCCATGCGCGTCATCCACCACCAGCCATGCGCCGTACTGCTCGCACAGTGCCAGCAATTGCGGCAGCGGAGCCAGATCGCCATCCATGCTGAATACGCTGTCCGTCACCACCACTTTGGTGGCGGCGTTGGAATCAGCCAGCAGTTGCCTGAGCGCGGCCAGATCGGCGTGCGGATAGACTTGCACCCGTTTGCGCGACAGCCGTGCACCGTCGATCAGCGAAGCGTGGTTGAGCGACTCGGAGAAGATGGCAGCGTCGGGATCGGCGACCGTCAGCCCCGTGATGATGGCCAGATTGGCCATGTAGCCGGTGCAGAAAGTCAGCGCGCGTGGCGCTTCCAGATGGTCGCCGACGAAGGCGGCCAGCCGTTCTTCCAGCTGCACATGGGCGCGGCCATGGCCGCTGATCAGATGCGAAGCGCCGCTACCGGCGCCATACAGTTCTACGCCTTCCTGCAAGGCCTGCTTGATGGCCGGATGGTTGGCCAGACTCAGATAGTCGTTGCTGCAGAATGCCAGCAGTTCGCGCCCGTCCACCTGCACGCGCGGGCCGCAGGGCGAGTCCACCGTGCGGCGCTGGCGGATCAGATTATGCTGATCCAGCGTCTGCAGTTGCTGGCTAAGTTGCTGGAGTAGTTGCATGCCTACCCCGCCATGACCTGATTGAACACGGTCAGCGTATTGTTGGCCAGCGTGTCGATTTCTTCGTCGCTCAGTACATACGGCGGCATCATGTAGACGCTGGCGCCGATAGGGCGCATCAGCAGTTCGTGCTCGACGGCGGTGGCAAAGAAGCGGCGCGAGAAATCCGGTGCTGCATCGATGGCATCGAAGGCCCAGATCATGCCGCGCTGGCGGAAGTTACGCACTTTGTCATGCTGGGCCAGTGGCTGCAAGGCCGCGGTCAGGCGCTCCGCCTTGATGCAGTTGGTGCGCAGCACATCGTCTTCTTCGAAAATCTGCAGCGTGGCCAGCGCTGCGCGGCAGGCCAGCGGATTGCCCGTGTACGAGTGCGAATGCAGGAAGCCGCGCGTCACATCGCTGCTGTAGAACGCCTGATAGATTTCGTCGCGCGTGAGTACCAGCGAGAGCGGCAGATAGCCGCCGCTGATGCCTTTTGACAGGCACAGGAAGTCGGGCCAGATGCCTGCCTGCTGGCAGGCGAAGAAAGTGCCGGTGCGGCCGCAGCCAACGGCGATTTCGTCGAGGATCAGGTGCACGGAATAGCGGTCGCACAGTTCGCGCACCAGTTGCAGATACAGCGGATCGTGCATGGCCATGCCGGTCGCGCACTGCACCAGCGGCTCGATGATGATGGCGGCGATGCGATCGCTCTTTTCCATGAACAGGCGCTCCACGTCGGCAGCCGCGCGGCGCGCCACATCGGCAGCCGTTTCGCCTTCTGTGGCCTGACGAGCATCGGGTGACATCACCGTTTGCGAGGCGCGCAGCAGCGGGCCGTAGGCATCCTTGAACAGCGCCACATCGGTGACGGCTAGCGCGCCTATGGTCTCGCCGTGGTAGCTGCCTTTGAGGCAGACGAATTCCTGCTTGGCGCTATGGCCGCGGTTGCGCCACGAATGGAAGCTCATTTTCAGGGCGATTTCCACGGCCGATGCACCATCGCTGGCGTAGAAGCTGTGGCCGAGCACATGGCCAGTCAGCGCCGACAGTTTTTCCGACAGCTCAATCACCGGTTCGTGGGTAAAGCCGGCCAGCATGGCGTGTTCCAGTGTATCGAGCTGCTGCTTGAGCGCCGCGTTGATGCGCGGGTTGGCATGACCAAACAGATTGACCCACCACGAACTGATGGCATCAAGGTAGCGCTTACCCTGATGGTCATACAGCCAGACGCCCTGCCCCCGGCTTACCGGGATCAGGGGAACGGTTTCGTGGTGCTGCATTTGCGTGCAAGGGTGCCATACGCTGCGCAGGCTGCGGGCCACCCAGTCACTCTGTTGATTCAATTCCAAAACGACTCCAGACTCTGTTCTACCGCGTTACAACAGCCACGCGGGTTTGCGCTTCTCGAGGAAGGAGGCCACGCCTTCGCGGCCCTGTTCCGAAGCGCGGATATGGGCAATGCGCTGGGCCGTATCGGCCAGCAGTGCATCGTTGACGGTTTGCCCGCTCACTTCGCGCACCAGCACTTTGGCTTGCTGCACGGCGTGCGGGCTGTTATTCACTAGCGCTTTGACGATCTCGGCTACTTTGTCGTCCAGTGCTTCCACGGCTACCACTTCGTGGGCGAAGCCGAGGCGCAGCGCCTGCGCTGCATCGAAACGCTCGGCCGTGAGGAAGTAGCGGCGTGCCGCCTGTTCGCCCATGGCTTTGATCACATACGGCGCGATGGTGGCAGGGATCAGACCCAGTCGCACTTCGCTCAGGCAGAACTGCACCGGTTCGGCGGCGATGACGATATCGCAGGCCGCTACCAGGCCCATGCCGCCGGCATAGCAGTCGCCCTGCACACGCGCCACTACCGGGTGCGGGCACAGGTAGATAGTGCGCAGCATTTCGGCCAGCTGCAGTGCATCGGCCTGATTTTCGGCGTGCGTATAGCCCGCCATTTTCTTCATCCAGTTCAGGTCTGCACCGGCGCAGAAGGCGGGGCCATTGGCCGCCAGCACGATGGCGCGCAGATCGCTCTGCTCACCCAGTTCGCGGAAAGCGCGGGTAATCTCTGCGATGGTCAGTTCGTTGAACGCGTTGCGCACGTCGGGACGGTCCAGCGTAACGGTGGCAATGTGGCCTGCGCGGCTGATATTGAGGGTGGTGTAAGTCATGGTCAGCCCTCTATTACATCCGGAATACGCCGAATTTGGTATCGGGGATTTCCGCATTCAGTGCTGCGGATAAGCCCAGACCCAGCACCATGCGGGTGTCGGCCGGATCGATCACACCATCATCCCACAGGCGCGCCGTAGCGTAGTAAGGGTGGCCCTGATGTTCGTACTGTTCCTTGATAGGCTGCTTGAAGGCGGCTTCTTCTTCCGCGCTCCAGCTACCGCCTTTGCTCTCGATGCCGTCGCGTTTGACGGTGGCCAGCACGGACGCGGCCTGATCGCCGCCCATGACGGAGATGCGCGCATTCGGCCACATCCACATGAAGCGTGGCGAGAAGGCGCGGCCGCACATGCCGTAGTTACCGGCGCCGAAGCTGCCGCCGATAATCACGGTGAATTTCGGCACAGCGGCAGTGGCCACAGCCGTCACCATCTTGGCGCCATTGCGGGCGATACCTTCGTTTTCGTACTTGCGGCCCACCATGAAGCCGGTGATATTTTGCAGGAACACCAGCGGGATTTTGCGCTGGGCGCATAGTTCGATGAAGTGGGTGCCTTTCAGCGCGGATTCCGAGAACAGAATGCCGTTGTTGGCGATGATGCCGACCTTCATGCCGAAGATGTGGGCAAAGCCGCAGATCAGCGTGGTGCCGTAGCGCGCCTTGAATTCATCGAACTCGCTGCCATCGACGATGCGGGCGATTACTTCGCGCACATCGAAAGGCTTGCGCGTATCGACAGGAATCACGCCATACAGTTCTTCGGTCGGGTATTTTGGCTCTTCGGCCGCACGCAAAGCGCCCTGCTGCGGCTTACTGCGGTTCAGATTCGAGACGATGGTGCGCGCCAGCGACAGCGCATGCAGATCATTCTGCGCCAGATGGTCGGCCACGCCGGACAGACGGGTATGCACATCGCCGCCGCCCAGATCTTCTGCCGTCACCACTTCGCCGGTAGCGGCTTTCACCAGCGGCGGGCCGCCGAGGAAAATCGTGCCCTGCTCCTTGACGATGATGGACTCGTCGCTCATGGCCGGCACGTAAGCGCCACCGGCCGTGCAGGAACCCATCACCACGGCGATCTGCGGTATGCCCTTGGCCGACAGATTGGCCTGATTGTAGAAAATCCGGCCGAAGTGGTCGCGGTCGGGGAACACATCATCCTGATTGGGCAGATTGGCACCGCCCGAATCGACCAGATAGATGCACGGCAGGTTGTTCTGATCGGCGATTTCCTGTGCGCGCAGGTGCTTTTTCACCGTCATCGGGTAGTAGGTGCCGCCTTTGACGGTGGCGTCGTTACAGACGATCACGCATTCCTGCCCCGCCACGCGGCCTATGCCGGTGATGATGCCCGCTGCCGGTGCGGCGTCGTCATACATGCCGTAGGCGGCCATCTGCGACAGTTCGAGGAAGGGCGTGCCGGGATCGAGCAGCATCTGCACGCGGTCGCGCGGCAGCAGCTTGCCGCGTGCCACATGCTTGGCACAGGCTGCGGCACCACCGCCTTCGGCGATGCGCGCCACTTTGGCACGCAAATCGTCCACCACGGCCTGCATGGCGGCGGCGTTGGCCTTGAAGTCCTCACTGCGGGGATTGAGTTTGCTTTCGATCTGCGGCATTGCTTTTCCTTTATGCGCGTGGTCTCCGACGCGTCGTCTGATTTATTCTGGAAAACTACCGTCAACGTAAAACCAGCGCAGTTCGCCTTCAGCCGGCTCGCGCACGAAGTTGCTGATTTCGTGCAGCCGCTGGCCGCGCCCATTCACACGCAAGCGGGCCACAAATTCGACCGTATCGCGGTTTTCATCGTCCTCTGCTTTACGTTGACGTAAACGTAAAGCAGATTTTACCTCAAGTCCCAGCCACTGCAATTTTTCTTCGCTATTGATGATGGGCTCGGTTGGTCGCGTGCTGGCATGCCAGGTTGACAACAGATACGGCTCGTTGCCCTGCACATAGGCCGTATAGCGCGAGCGCATCAGGGTTTCGGCCGTGGGCGGGATGGCGGCGCCGCTCAGATACGGGCCGCAGCAGGTGGCCAGCGTAGAGCCGCCACAGGGGCAGGCAGAGGCGGCGGAGGTCTTTTTGGACATGGCAGCAAGGTCGGGCTGGTGTAACAAGCCAGCATTATCCGTCAAATGGCGGCCCCGCGCCTTGCTGGCTGAACTGGTAGTTGAATAAAAATTGCTAAATTCATGGAGACAGGGTCACACCTTTTCTGTAACGCTATTACACTAGAGGCGTGAGGAGAATTTTTGCATGAGCCAGACCAGTTTCGAATTCAAAGCCGACGCCAACGATAGCTCGCCCCTGTATATGCAGATTGCGCGCAAGTTGAGCGAAGATGTGCACAATGGCCGCTATCAGGTGGATCAGGCGCTGCCGTCCGAGCGCACCCTGTCGGAGTTGCTGAACGTATCGCGCGTGACGGCACGCAAGGCCATCGACCAGCTGGTTGATCAGGGGCTGGTGGTGCGCCGTCGCGGTTCGGGCAACTATATTGCCCCGCGCATCGAGCAGCCGCTGTCCAATCTGACCAGTTTTTCCGAGCAGTTGCAGCAGCGCGGCCACGTGCCGGGCTCGCGCTGGCTCAAGCGTGCCGTGGTCACGCCGACGCCGGAAGAGCAGCTTAGTCTGGGCCTGTCGCCATATTCCAAGGTGGCGCGGCTCGAGCGTCTGCGTCTGGCCGATGATGTGGTGATGGCCTATGAAGTGTCGGTGCTGCCACAGACGGTGCTCAATGATCCGAACGCCGTCGGCGCTTCGCTCTACCAGTATCTGGAAAGCATAGGTCAGGCGCCCGTGCGCGCTTTACAACACATCCGTGCCATGAATGCTTCGGCCGATCTGGCGCGCCAGCTGGGCGTGCCGGAAGGCCAGGCGGTGCTCTACATTACCCGTATCGCCTATCTGGAATCGGGCGAGGCGATGGAGCTGACCCATTCCTACTGTCATAGTGACCACTATGACTTCGTTGCGGAGATGCGCCGCGCCACCTGAGGCCCGGCAGAACGCCACCATGCTCAAGACCGAAACCAACAGCGCCGAACACGCCGAACTCGATCTGTACGGCGTGGACCAGCTGGTGGCGGCTTTGGTGGACGATCATGCGCTGGCCGTGCGGGCCGTGCAGGCAGCGGCGCCGGCTATCAGTGCAGCCGTGAATGCCATGGCACCGCGCATCGCCGCCGGCGGACGCCTGATCTATGTGGGCGCAGGCACTTCCGGCCGGCTCGGCATACTCGATAGCGTTGAACTGTTCCCTACTTTCTCGTGGCCCCATGAAAGGGCTGTGCCCCTGCTGGCCGGCGGACTGGGCGCCATGTTCGATGCGGTCGAAGGGGCGGAAGACAATGACAGCAAAGGCGCTTCCGACCTGCGCCTGATTTATCCCGTGTATAACGATGTGGTGCTGCTGATTGCGGCATCCGGCACCACGCCTTATGTGCTGGGCGCGCTCAGAGCCGCGCGTACGGTAGGCGCGCTGACCATCGGTATCGCGAATAACCCCGATACACCGCTGCTGCGCGATGCCGATGTCGGCATCTGTCTCGATACGGGGCCGGAGGTGATTGCCGGAAGCACGCGGCTGAAAGCGGGTACGGCGCAGAAGATCGTACTGAATACGCTGTCGAGTGCTTTGATGGTGCGCCTGCATAAGGTGTACGGCAATCTGATGGTGGACCTGCATGCCACCAATGCCAAACTGCTAGAGCGGGCGCTGCGCCTGACCATGCGCGTGGCGGGCGCCGACGAGCCTAGTGCGCGGGCCATGCTGGAGCGCAGCCACTATCAGGTAAAGCTAGCCATCGTGGCGCTGCGTAAGGGCGTCGATGTGGAGCAGGCGCAAAGCCTGCTTGAACAGGCCGGTGGCGATATGCGCCGCGCACTGCGCTAGTTCTATTGCATAGCCATCAGGGCGAGATGGCGAATAATTCCAGACGCAGGTCGGTCAGCGTGGCTGGCGCATAGATGGCGATGGCCTGTGCCTTGAGTATGGCGTCATACAGATCACCTCTATGCTCGAGCGAGAAGTAATACGTCTCGGGGCGTACCGGCACTTCCATCGGCACCTGCGGCATGTGCGAGAGCGGCACGCCGGGCAAGGCGCTGCGTACCAGTGCATCGATGTCGTGCGGCGAAGCGATCTTGAGCTGACGCGGTACTTCGGCCACCAGATTCAAGGCGGGCATGCTGGCGTTGACGGCAATGTAGAGCGCGGCCTTGCGCTCGATCAGCGTAGGGTCCAGCGTGGCATGGTGGTAGCGCATGCCCTGATCGCTGATAGAGAGCGGAATGCTGATGTACTTCGACGACACCACAGTGTCGAGCAGATCGCGAATGATGTCGTTGAGCGTGTGGAAGCCGCTGGCTGGTTCCTCGTGGTTGTAGCTGGGCAGATCGGTGATGGTGTATTTGCGCGAGAACGCCATCAGGCCGCCCGCCAAGGCCATCAGGCGTTCGAACAGGCGCTCGGGGTGGCAGTGGCCGCTGCGTGACAGATGCATCAGCGTGGCGCTGGCAGACATGATGGTTTGCAGCATCCAGAATGTTGCCACGTCACTCGAGTGCAGTTCGACCACGTTACCACGCGGCTGGCGCTGCAGGCGTTGCAGCGATTCGCACTTGGCGCTCAGTCTAGCCAGCACGCTGCGCAGCAAATCCTGCATGGCAGCGTCGGCGGCGATGGTGACGCACGGCGGCATGAAGTGTGGATCGAGATCGAAGCTGCCATCAGCACGGCGTTGCAGACGGATCACGGGCAGGCAGTCGTAGCCTTCGCGTACATCGAAATCGGATAGCAGGCGCACGGCCTTGCGCAGATAGCCGATATGGGCCGGCAGGCTGTCAGAAAATAGGTCGGGTGTTTCGCGGCTGTCTAGTGTGTAGCGCGCTTCGTTGCGCGCACTGCCCTCGGTGGCGAGATTGCCACCATGAGCGCGTGTGACGGGCAGCGCAGCGTAGAAGGTAATGCTGTGGGCGTCGGCAGGTAGCTTGCTTAGATCGACGGCTAGCGGTAGCGCATCTGCCAGCGGCGCCTGATAGATTTCGCCGTCTTTGAAGATAAGGCTAAGTGCCTGCGCGTAGAGGGTGTTACTGGTGATGTCGGGTAGCGCCCAGCGCGCGTGCTGCACGCCCCAGTGGTGCGGCTCGATAGTGGCAGCGATGTGCTGCAAGCGCGATTCGTGATAGCGGTCCTGCTGTTGCAGGTGTTGAGCGTCGAGCGTGAGGCCTTCGGTCCACAAAATTTTAAGTGATGCAGGCATGCTAGTCTCCGCGAGGTGGCTGGTACTAGGAATGTTTGTATCCGCGTGGAATACTGTGTCGCATACGCTCATTTGGACAAATGGTGCTTACCAATTTGGTTGACCTTTAAGCGAGCCGGATTTCGGGGTAATGAAGTAGCGCAGTGTCGAAGGCTGGAAGACAGCATTGAGCTCAAGTGGATCATTGCCATATGCCTTCAGCGTTCCTGCAATCACAAAGTCGAGCAGATTTGTTGTACCGCGCTCCACGCGAAGTGCAGTCTTGACATTACTTAGGCGAGGTTCAAAGCGTTTGATGGCTTCTTTCAAGTTGTTGCAGATCACTTTCTGATCTACGTCGCTGGTCAAACACAAGGCGGCAAAATCAGCAAGGCCATAGTTGATGATTGATCTGCGGCTAGCCGGAAACTCTGCGAAATATTCATCAGGCAGAGCGGTTCTGGTATTGAGCAGATCCTCGAGATCGCGGGTGATGGCGGCCTTGTAGGTATCGAGAGAGATTCTGCCATCAGTACGCGCGCTATTTGTTGTAGCCATTAAACGGTCCCACAAACTCGGCGCAAAATTTCGTTCTACCATGCCTGAATTCCGTTAGAAATACCCTCTCAACTGCAGAGTGCTAAGCAAAATTGCTAATGTAAATCAGATCACTCAGGAAGATTGATTATTACCGCCTCAGGTTACAGAGCATTGCGTTACCACAAGCATCAATCAGGCAGAGTTCTAGCCGCTGAATTGACTACTCGCGGATGTGCGGGGTCGGTGATGGGTGGGCTTTGGCCTAACGCCGCGCAGTCAGGAGGACAATGGCGATGCCGCCAAGAATGGCAAGCGAAGCGGCAATCAGACGTAGGGTCAGTACTTCATCTAAAAATAGTATGCCGCCCATAGCAGCAATTACCGGAACGCTCAGTTGCACCGTTGCTGCCGTGCTGGACTTTAAGAACGGCAAGGCGGTGTACCAGATCGCATAGCCAACGCCTGACGCCAGAGCACCCGACAGCACTGCATAGGTATAACCGGCCGGGTCGAATTGGGCATCATTGATGAGCGTCAGGCTCAATGCTAATGCCATGGGGACGGTACGCATAAAATTGCCAGCGCTTACCCTGAGTGGATCTCCGCCACTTTTTCCACGTAACGAATATACGCCCCAGGCGATGCCAGCACCGAGCATTAGCACAGCGCCATACAGGGGCGGCGCTGATAGCCCCGGCAGCAGCAAGCTGATTAAGCCGCCGCCTGCTAAGAATAAGCCAGCCAGTTGAGCTAGCCGAAACTGTTCACCACGCCAGAAAGCATAACCGATCATGGTGGTTTGCACCGCGCCGAACAGTATTAGTGCCCCCGCTGCCGCTGGCAACTGGCGGTAGGAAAATGAGAAGCCAATTGCGTAGGCAAACAGCGCCAGTGCCGAAAGCCAGTTACCTTGGCCTGCTTGCTGGCCATTGCGTAGCCTGACTAGCAGCCACAGCATCAACGCGCCAGAGAGCAGGCGCAGGGTGCTGAAACTGGCGGCATCGATACGGGTATGGGCCAATGCAGCACGGCATAACAGCGAATTGCCGGCAAAGGCGGCCAGGGCCAGCAAGGTCAAAATGACGAGGCGTGCGATTGGCATAGGTGCGGCTCCTAATGAGGCAAGTTAATGAGTATGCGTTGCCGCATGGGATAGCACAATCTTTTTGAGCAGGCCGACCGCCTGCGAGTTAGGTCGCGTGGAATCTTCTTTACATTGTGCAAGGTCAAAATGCCAACGGGCGACAGACAGATAATGTTTAGTCTATGCGCCCCATTTCTTAAAGGCGGCGGAGGAGTGCTGATGGAGGATTTGCTGCCATATTTTGAACGTGAGCTGGTGCAGTTGCGCCAGCTTGGCCGAGAAATGGGTGAGCGCTATCCGGGTATCTGTGGAGGCCTGCAGCTGGGCGGTGATAATTGTCCTGATCCCCATGTCGAGCAGCTCATCCAGTCGGTGGCCCTGCTCTCTGCGCGCATTGCCAAAAAGCTTGATGACAGCTATCCGGAATTTACAGAAGCTTTGTTGCAGATGTTGTTTCCCCATTATTTAAGGCCGTTTCCCTCCTGCTCAATTATTCGTGCCAGCTATCCCGTGCATGGTGCGGCAGGTGCATCCACCGTGCTGACCATTCCGCGTGGTACCGAGATGGACTCTAGTGCAGTTCAAGGCGTGCGTTGCCGCTTCAAGACCGCTTACGAGATTAAGCTCAGCCCTATCAGCCTGAAGGAAGTGCAATTTAATGCACTGGTTCAACCCCCAGCCGGAATGAGCTTACCGCCTGCTTCCAGCGCGTCGCTCAGTATGGTGATTGATGGCAAGTTGCCGGCAGAACTGACGTTGCTGCGGGTGTACATTGATGCGGATCAGTCGCTTAGTGCCAGTCTGCGCGATGCCCTATTCCTGCGTGTGGGGAGTGCGTACATCGAAGTCGACGCCGGACGCTGGATCGCGCTGCCTTCAATACCGCTGGCGCCAGTGGGATTTGCCGACGATGAAGCATTGATGCCCGTCGACGCGCGTTCACAGGTGGCCTACCGCATATTGAGTGAATACTTTGTGTTTCCGGAAAAGTTCAATTTTTTTGATATCGATCTGGCCTCTCTTAAAAGGTATCTGCCAGCTCAAGGCCTGCGCTTCACCTTGCATCTAGTATTGACTGGAATAGTGGCAGACTCACATCAGGCCCGGATGCTGGACACCTTATCTGCGGAGAATCTGCAACCGGGCTGCAGCCCTGTCGTGAATCTCTTCCAGCGGGCTGGACATCCGATCGGGGTGACGCACCATACGGCCGATTATGGCTTGTTAGCCGATGCAACCCGTCCCGAAGCCTTCGAGGTGTATTCCATTGATACCGTTCACATGGTTAGCCGGCGGGATCGCGGCGAGCAGGTAGCCGAACTCCGGCCGTTTTATTCGTTACGGCATGGCGAGAGCGTAAGCGACCATGGACGTTTTTGGGTGCTACGCCATGATGCGACACTGGCGGCGATTAGTCCCGGCCACGAAAAGCGTCTCACTCTAGTGGATGCGGATTTTAATCCGACGGTGGTGGAAAAGACCAGTCTGTCGATTGCTTTAAGTTGCACCAATCGAGACTTACCTAGCCTGCTGCCTGAGCATGGGCGGGATGCGGAACTAACGCCGCTACGTGATGCGACCAGCTATATCGTTCGTCTTTTACGCAAGCCTAGCCGTACCTATAAATTTTCTGCTGGGGATGGTAATCACTGGCGGCTCATTTCACATCTCACCGTCAATCAGCAGGGGCTGGGCAAGGATGGCTTGTCGATCTTGCGTGAAATGCTGGCGCTGCATGACTTGCCACAATCACCGATGTCGCGTCGTCAGATCGCCGGCATTTACGGTCTTGAAAGCGTGGAGACGGTGAACTGGATGCGTACGCAATATGGCGCGTCACTGGTGCACGGTACCGAGGTCCGTATTACGCTGGAGGACGATGCATTTATAGGCACCGGTCTGCTCCTGTTTGTGCAAGTGATCGACCAGTTTCTAGGGCTGTATGCACAGGTGAACAGTTTTATCGAGCTGGTCATTCTGTCCCAGCAAACAGGAAAGGAACTTATCCGATGCAAGCCACGAAGCGGCTATCAAACTTTGGCTTAATCCAAAGCCTGATCAATGAGCCGCAACGCTTCCAGTTCGTGCAGGCATTGCGCATTCTGTTGCGCTGGATGAGACGCCATGGCATATCGCATGAATTAGCATTCGCTGAGATACTGCGTTTTCAAAATAGTCTCTCGCTAAAATTTCCTGCGAGCGAGCTGGCCGCCATTCCTGTTCTACGGATGGCGGCAAAAGCTGATGCCGAGTTATTGGGCATGCTGCAAAGTCGGAATGGTACGCACCTGACGTTGACGCCTACATTTTTTGGCCTGCTCGGCGTGAATGGCACGTTACCTTTGCATAAAACAGAAAGCATCGCCGCAGCAAGACGTTGGGGCGGCGATGCCGTACCACATGCATTCATCGATCTACTATCGCAGCGACTGACGGCACTGTTCTTTCATGCATGCGGAAAATATCGTCTTGAGCATACATTAGACGTCCAAGGTCTAGATGGGCAACTGCCATTGCTGTTGTCGTTGTCCGGCTTGCATTCAGGTGTGGCTAAGGCCGTACCGCGCCCAGCGGATCATGTTGCTGCATATTACACGGCGCTAATACGCACTCGTCCGATATCGTCCAGCACTATATCGCGCATGCTGACGCAGCATTTTGGTGTACCGATCGAGTTGGAACAGTTTGTCGAAGCTTGGGATACGATTCCGCATCACCAACGCAGTAAGCTGGGCAGTAAGGTAAGCAGGCTGGGTTATGGCACTGCGTTAGGTGGAAGATTAATCCGCCAAGACCTTTGTGCGCGGCTGCATATCGGTCCGCTTGGATTGTCGGAGTTCGAACAATTTCTTCCGGGCCGCGCGGCTGCCGTCGCGCTTGGAGGCCTCTTGCAGCTTTTCTACTTACCTAACTTAAAATTCCAGTTACGTTTGCTTTTGCATCCTTCCTGTGTGCAAGCTCTGGCCTTAAACAGCAGGGGCCATGTGGGCCCGCGCTTGGGATGGGATGCATTTCTGCTGGGGCGAAGCGGAAATGTAAGCCGATCATTTATCGATTATTGGCTACCCGATTCTGGTGATGTGATCGCTTGATAGACATCAACGTTGCTGGCGCTGGCACATTTATAGTGCAACATCTGATCTTAAGATATTTGCTTTGATCGCCTAAGTGCGACATCGGCAGCAAACTATACGGCATCAACTAGATCGTAAAATTTCAACAGACATTAACGCCGTTCCGTCAAACCCGTGCCGCTAGTAACAAGTCATTGGGAGGCTGCATGTTGCAAGATATCGTACAGGCGGGTCTGGTGGGGCTGTCAGTATTTGGTGCTGGCTCCCAAAACAATCGCCTTCTAAGGATGGATTTTCCACAAGGCGATGGCCCAGCCAATGGGGTATTGCTGATCAACAAGGTAAAGATGCAGGAAGAGTTATCACGCGATTTCGTGATCGATGTCGAGGTGCTCTCTGACGATGCCCATATCCCGCTTAAAAGAATGATGGGTCGCATGGTGACCATCTCGCTGGTGCGCGAAGATGGTTCGATGCGTTACATGAATGGCTATATTGGTACATTTCGCTTTGTGCGTACCGACGGCGGCTTCGCCTTTTATCAGATGATCCTGCAGCCATGGCTCGCGTTCGCCAAACTGCGTAAAGACAATCTATCCTTCCACCATCGCAGTGTTATCGAGCTCACCGAAGTCACGTTCGCACATTACCATCAGCGGGATTGGCGCACGCACATGAGTCTGGACTACGACGACAGGAAGCTCACTTGTGCCAACCAGCATAACGAGACCGATTACAACCACCTGCACCGACGTTGGGAAGCTGCGGGACTTTACTATTGCTATGAACATAGGTTCGATGGGCATACCCTGATTCTGAGCGATAACTCCACGCAGGCTGAACCGATAGATGCAAGCCAGTTAAGGGGGGCGCCAGATCAGATTTGTTTTCGTGCCGACGCTGGTTCGGACGAGGCAGACGGTATCCGCACATGGCAAGCTATTCGACAGCTCGGTTCTGGCAAAGTCACGCTGGCCAGTTTCAATTACAAAAGCCCCCGAGCACAATGGGTCAGTGGCTATTCCCTCAACCAGCAGGGTGAGGTGGAGGCGTATGAGCTTTACGAAAATACCGGCGCCTATGGCTACCCGAATTTGGATGATGGCGATACATTGGCCCAGCGCCGCATGGAGGAGGCTGATCAAGGTACCCAATATTTCGAAGCCAGTGGCAATGATCGCGCGGCCCAGCCTGGGCGTATTTTTAAGCTTGCCGACCATTTCAGCGCCCACTCGAGGGCACCAGAGCCTGACGGGGATTTCAAACTTGGTATCGGCGAGCGCGACTACCTGATTGTGTCGGTCGAGCATAGTGCGAGCAACAATTATCCCGCTGGCCCAGATGGCAAGTCGGAATACAGCAATAGTTTTGTTTGCATACGTCGCGACATACGCTGGCGGCCTGGGCGTCACTACAATAGTGTCCCTTGCGCGCCTCCCGGTGTGCAGACAGCTATCGTTGTCGGCCCACCCGGCGAAGACATCTATACCGATGCGTTGGGCAGAATTAAATTGCAATTCCACTGGGATCGTTTGGGAGCGTTTGATCAGGCAAGTTCGCCTTGGATACGCGTGATGATGCCGATGGCCGGACCATACTTTGGCCAGATGTGTTTGCCGCGTGTCGGACAGGAGGTGGTGGTTCAGTTCTTGGATGGAAATATCGACCACCCTATTGTTGTTGGCGTCGTTTATAACAGCACCAATATGCCTCCCTGGAACTTGCCTGCACAAGGAGCTTTGGCGGGACTACGCAGCCGCGAACTGTCCAGCGGCGGCAATGGTGGTAGCAATCATCTGATACTTGATGATACTAAGGGAGCGATGCAGGTTCAGCTTAGAAGTGATCATCAGCACAGCCAGCTTTCGCTGGGTAGTATCACCCGTATCGAATCTTCGGAGGGGCGCATGGAAGCCCGTGGTGAAGGGTGGGAGCTAGCCACTAATGCGTGGGGGGTGGCACGTGCCAATCGCGGCATGCTGATTACCACCGAAGCACGGCCTAATGGCGCATCGCATATTAAGGATATGGGTGAGACGCTGCAGAGGCTTAACTCTGCACACAAGCAGCACGACGCGCTGGCCAAGTTGGCGCAGCAATCTGGCGCGCAGGATGGTGCGGGGCAGTCCAGTAGCGTTGCCGCGATCAGATCGCAGAATGACAGTATTCAAGGCGGCACAAGTGCTAAGTCCGACTTCCCTCAACTTGCCATGCCACAGTTGGTGTTGGCTAGTCCGGCGGGCATCGAAACCACGACTCGAGGCAGCACCCATCTTGCCAGTGACCAGCATACTGCGTTGACGACCGGACAAGACTTGTCTATCGCCAATGGCGGTAGTTTGTTTGCAAGTGTCCGGCAGACGTTTCGTCTATTTGTGCACAAGGCTGGTATGCGGTTGGTTGCAGCGGCGGGTGATATTGACCTGAGAGCGTTGTCGAATAGCGTCAACGTACTGGCTAAGCTCAACATCACACAGATGGCTAACCGTATTACCATCAGTGCTAAGGAAGAAGTGGTGATCAATGGTGGCGGTAGTTATGCGAGGTTTAGCGCGCAGGGGATCGAACAGGGCACTAACGGGAATATGGTGATCCATGCGGCCGAGCACGCCTTGCAGGGGCCAAACTGCGCAAGTGTGCCAACACCCGATCCCCGGCTAGTAACCGTGACACCCTTGGAGTCTTTTGATGAACAATTTCGTTTAGTTGCGAATGATGGGAAGACTCCCATTGTCAATCAGCGATATCGAATTTCAGCTTCTGACGGAACTCAATGGGACGGAATTAGCAATGCGGAAGGACTTACCGAGCGAGTTTACACGTCTTCACCAATAGAGATTTCATTAAAATTACTGTCTGATAAGGAGTAATATGGCCGATATAATTATCGCAACAGCTTACACCAACTCAGCACAGGATTCAGAAGTAAAAATATCTATTGGCGACATAATTTGTCATATTGAGATTGAAAAAAATAAATTTTCAGATACTTTACCAGTAATACCTTCTAGTGCTCGAGTGGAGAACGGAAGAATATTATATCATCTAAAGCTAAAGGCTTGCCTGACGAGGATTTCTGATGGAGGAAAAGTAGCAAATTGCTCCCTAAAAATTAGATCTAATAGGAAAGTTGATAATATAATTATTCGTGAAAAAACTAATGGAAATGGAGAATTAAATTTTGTTCTTGAAACGCGTCATTCTGGTGACATTGAACTGGACGTGGATAATCCTGGTGTAACATCAAAAACATTTAAAATTAGTCTAAAAGATGCATGGTACGAAGAGCCATTTTTAATTACTGGCTATAACATTTGTGATGAGAAAGATTTTTCCGGACCTAAAGTTTCAGGCAATGGTCTGGAAGGAAAATATAAAGAAGATTTTCTGTTTGGTGCAAAAGGAGTTCCGATGCAAGGGACGGGAAAATCTGCTGATGGACGTTATATCGCGTTGCTCCAGTTAGTGGGGGGATGGCATCGGAATTCAAGGGGAGCTCCTGATCGTGTTGCATCTCAAGCTAGCACGTCATTTCATTATGTCGATAGTGCTGAAGGGAAGTATGGATCAGTTACGGAAAATCATTCAATTGCGGTTGATATAACAGTAATACCACCCCGCGCTGAAGTGGACATCAGTGGCTTAGGTAGGCGTTTCGCAGATGATACTGGCAGTGCAATTCGCACATATCATCTTGATAATTTTCTTGGGGCGGGAGACGATGTTGTAAAAGCTTGGATGCACGGTGGAGTCAATGGCACTCGGCGTCAAGTAAAATATATAGGTAAAAAAAAATGAAAAAGCTTATGCCTGTCATGCTTATGGTATTTTCATTAAATTGTTTTGCTGACCACGGAAATATTAGAAGAGTTTATATTGATAGATCAAAAAATGTTCATATCATATTTTCGGATGGGTTGGATAGGAAAGTAACTAATAATGGCCATGCTACCGAAGCAACGCTAGCGCCAAATAAGCGCACAGCGGCTTGGCTCGTGCAAAATTCGTGGATCGCTGACGGTGATGTTGCACCGGGTTCTGCCAAAATTGCGATTTATAGAGATGAAAAGCTGCGATATATATCGTGTGAGCCATTCATAAGAGACTATTGGTATTGGATGCAAGGTGAGCAGATAGCAATTGATTGCGGAGGTAGGCATTTTTCCGGAACCCAATCCATATACGATACATCTACTCTATTGATGATTGATTCCTTTGTTCAATCAAATGTTCCAGAAAATCAGCGCCCCATTTGGTCGAAATAGATTTTTATTAAATATGTAGAGGGAAATCACCATTACCACTAATAAAGCAGATCATGCAAAAATTCAAAAATAAAAAAACAGCAGTTATTGATTAAACACTAAAATAATATCGTAATTTTTTGGGAAATAAATTTTTAGAGAAGCTTAATGAAAGGTGTCCAATTAGATCAGATTTCGGATTTAGCAGAGAAAGCCTACCGAATCTGTTGTGACTTTCCCAATTGCCCCAATATTGAATTTATGCTGACGCCCCTGTTCGGGGTTGATGTCTTCGCAATCGCGATATTAATTATTCGATAATATTATTTCTCTGTCAAGAAATAATAAAGGGCAGATACTAATCCGGAATTCCGGCTCTGTACCTGCCCTTTGCACCAGCAGTTCTACGGCGCAGTGGTTTTTATTACTTTTACTGCTTACTCGCTAGCGGCCAGCACATCATGCGCCTGCACGTCGGCGTGGTAGGAGCTGCGCACCATGGCGCCCACGGCGGCGTGCTTGAAGCCCATCTTGTAGGCTTCTGCTTCGAACATCTTGAACACGTCCGGATGCACGTAGCGGCGTACCGGCAGGTGGCTGTTGGATGGTGCCAGATACTGGCCGATGGTCAGCATGTCGATGTTGTGCTCGCGCATGTCGCGCATCACCTGCAGGATTTCATCGTCCGTCTCACCCAGACCGACCATCAGGCCCGATTTGGTTTTCACGTCCGGATAGCGCTCTTTGAACTCCTTCAGCAGCTGCAGCGAGTGCATATAGTCGGAGCCGGGACGAGCTTCCTTGTACAGACGCGGCACGGTTTCCAGATTGTGGTTCATCACGTCCGGCAGGCCGTCGGCGAAGATGGTCAGAGCCTTGTCGAGACGACCGCGGAAGTCCGGTACCAGTACTTCGATCTGGGTTTTCGGCGACAGTTTGCGCGTTTCGCTGATGCAGGAGACGAAGTGGCCGGCACCGCCGTCGCGCAGGTCGTCGCGGTCGACCGAGGTGATCACCACGTAGTTCAGGCGCAGATCGGCAATCGTCTTGGACAGGTTGATAGGCTCGTTCTGGTCCAGCGGATCAGGACGGCCGTGGCCGACGTCGCAGAACGGGCAGCGGCGCGTGCACTTGTCGCCCATGATCATGAAGGTGGCCGTGCCCTTGCCGAAGCATTCGCCGATGTTGGGGCAGCTGGCTTCTTCGCATACGGTCACCAGTTTGTTCTCGCGCAGCACGTCCTTGATTTCGTAGAAGCGCGTCGAGGTGGAGGCCGCTTTGACGCGGATCCAGTCAGGCTTTTTCAGACGCTCGACCTGCTCGACCGGCACGATCTTGATGGGAATGCGCGAAGTTTTGCTTGCGCCTTTTTGCTTTTCGCTCGGGTTATAAGCGGGGGCAACGTTGGTATCGGTCTCAGAGGTCATAAGCTGCGTGCCCTCGCGGGCAAAGTGAAGTTATTCGGTTGCTGCGGGTTGCGTCGGCTGGGCCAGAACGCGGATTAATTCTTCGGCCAGTTGCTGCTGTACATCGGCCAGTTGCGCCGTTACGCCGACGCTGCGCATATCGACCGTTTCCAGTCCGGCATAGCCGCAGGGGTTGATCCAGGAAAACGGAGCCAGGTCCATCGCCACATTCAGCGACAGGCCATGGTAGGTACAGCCGTTGCCACGCACTTTCAGGCCCAGTGCGGCAATTTTGGCGCCTTGTTTCGCGCCATCGGCCATGTAGATGCCGGGCGCGCCTTCAACGCGCATACCGTTGAGATTATACGCCGCCAGCACATTGATGATGGCTTGCTCGATGCGGTAGACAAACTGGCGCGCGTATAGCTTGCCGCCCGGTTTGTTGCGGCGCAGGTCCATCAGCATATAGATCACCACCTGACCGGGGCCATGGTAGGTGACTTCGCCGCCGCGGTCGGTCTGCACCACGGGGATGGCGCTGGCGCCGGCCAGCAGGTGGCCACGGTCGGCGCCCAGCCCCAGCGTAAAGACGGGCGGATGTTCGACGATCCACAGCTCGTCGCGGGTGTCCGGGGTGCGGGCATCCGTGAAGCTGCGCATGGCGGCAAAAGTGCTGTCGTAATCGGCTAGGCCGAGGTGGCGTATCAGTGCCGGCTCGGTGGAAGTTGGAGACGTCATCCCGCCATTATAAATCACGGGGCCATAAAACGCCCCGCAGGGCGCAGCCCGTCTGGCTTTGCGGGCGCTGCCGGCCCATTGCACAAAAAAGCTACAACTTGCGCGAAAAGTGAAAATTATTCACAAGCGTTAACTTGCTGTTTACCTAAGTATACAAGTATATTTTGACGTCTTTTGTTAATTTTATTCACAAAGTTATCCACAGCATGCCAGCCTGATGAGCGACTCCCGCTTGCCCAATTTTTCCGCACTGCGCGCCTTCGAGGCGGCGGCCCGGCACGAGAATTTCTCGCGCGCGGCGGATGAATTGCATCTGACTCATGGCGCCATCAGCCATCAGGTGCGGGCGCTGGAACGGGAACTGGGACTGGCGCTGTTCGAGCGCCATGGCAAGCAGGTGCGGATTACTGCTGCGGGGGCGCAGTACGCGCGCCAGCTGGCCAAGGCCTTTGCCGATATGGCGGCGGCCAGCGCGGCGCTACGCCGCAGCGCCGTACACCAGCGCCTGACCATTGCCGCCGTGCCCGCGTTTGCGGCGCGCTGGCTGGCGCCGCGGCTGGGCGGCTTTATCGAGCGCCATCCGGCCATCAATGTGGTGCTGCAGACAGGCGAGCAATGGCTGGCCGACGGGGTCGATGTGGCGATACGGCGCGCGGACGGCGCCTATTCCGGCTGGCTGGTGGAGCCGTTGATGGTTGAAATGGGAGATCTGGTAGTGAGTCCCCACTACCACGATGGAAGCAAAGGATATCTGATGTTGCTGCCTGCCGTTGCCGAGCAGCGGCCACAGGTGCAGGCGTTCCGTGACTGGTTGCAGGAAGAAGTGACGCTGTCTCAGCGTCTGTCGGCGGCGCAGGCCAGTGACTAGCCCGCGTCCGCCGCAGAATTACATGACGATTTTCACCATAGGGTGGCCGGACAGCTCCGTGTACAGCGCGTCGAGCTGCTCGCGGCTGGTGGCGCGCACCACCACGGTCAGCCCCGTGTAATTGCCTTTGGCCGATGGACGGACTTCCATCTTGCCTTCGTGGAAATCTGCATCGTGCTTCTGTACCACTTGCACGATGGTGGCGGCGAAATCGATATGAGTCGGCCCCATCACCTTGATCGGGAAGTCGCTCGGGTATTCGATGAGGGACTCTGACGGCGGGATCGCTTGCATAGGTATTCCAATCAATAAAAAACTGGCAACACCAACGCGGCGCCGCCAGCCTCTATTGTAGCCAATTCGGCGCCAGCGTCATGGCTGGATCTGATTTCGCTTCTCGCCCCGCTCGCGCCCTTCTTCCTTGCGCCGTTCTTCGCGCTGGTGCTGGCCGCTATCCCTGGGAGCGGCCGCCGGTGCCGGTGCGGGCGGCGGGCTAAATACCGGACGGGCAGGTGCCGCAGCCGGAGCTGGTGCAGGCAGCGGCGCCGGCGCGCTGCGCACCGGCGGCTGCATGGGCGCTGGCTGGGCGCTGCTGGCCGGGCCGGGCTGGACTTGCAGCGAGACCGGGGCATCGCGCCGTTCGTCCGGCTGGCGCGCAGGCCGGCGTCCATCGTCCTGCGGCCGGTTATCACGGTGATAGCTGTCGACGCGGTTGATGCGTTCATTGCGCTGGAAGCTGTCGGCTCTATCGTTGCGCTCGTTGAGGTCCATGCTGCCGCGGTCGTAGCGCCCGCCCCGTTCGCCGGCACTATTCCATGGCTGGGATGGTGCCGGCTGGCTGCCAGGCGGTACGGCTTGTGCGGGCGGTTGTGCGGCGGCTGGCGGGCTGGCCGGCGGGCGTGCCGGGCCCGGTGGCTGGCTGACGCTGGCCGCAGGTACTGGCGTGGCGGCCGGATGGCTGAGGTTGCGGTTGCGGCCATCGTCGCGGTAGTCGGGCCGTTCGCTACGGCCGTCCTGCCCCCGTTCCGGCCAGCGCGTGCGGCCATAGTCGGGGGCGCGGGGGGGCTGGCCTAGCGCCGCTGGGGTGGTCGCCGGGTTGGCGCCGCTGGCCGGTGCAAGGCTGTTGCCGGGCAGGCTGGCGGGCAGCGTCGTTGCGGCGCGCGGTGGCACGGCGTGGGGCTGGTGGCGTTCGAATTGCTCGCGCGGCAGTACGCTCAGGCCGTCCCGGCGCGGAGGCTGGCCGTTGTGCACGGGCAGGGGCGCCAGCGGGCGGCCGTTGTGGTTCCAGCTCAGGCGCTGTTCGCGCTCGGCCGACACGCGGTAGCCGGGCACATAATGGTCGCGCGGCGTCAGCGGATACCAGCCTATGCCGGGCCGGTGTTTGGGGCCGGGGCCGTGGCCATCCACCCAGCCTACCAGTGCCGGCGCCCACACGGGGCGGCCGTGCGGACGGCCCGGCGCCCAGCACCAGCGCCGGTTCACCATGACCCAGCGGCCATAGTGGGACGGCGCATAGCCCCACGGTGCGTTATCGATCCAGGTCCAGCCCCATGCAGTGAGCCAGATCCAGCGGCCGTCACGGTAGGGCGCCCAGTCAGTACTGACATTGCGCGGGGTCCACAGGGGGCCGTATTCCACGCTTTCGCTCCAGCTACCGTTGCGGTCCAGCTCTTCGTAGCCGGTCATGCCGCTCGAGACGAAACGCGTGCTGACGCTGCCCTCGCCGGCCCGTTCGCGCTCCTCGGCCCAGCGGTCGAAGCCGTCCGTCTGCGCCAGCAGGGTGCGCACATCGTTACTATTGATTTCAGCGGCGCGGCCGCTGGCCAGCGTCAGCGTGGCGCCGGCGCCAGTAACGCGGGCGCTGCCGGCCAGCAGGCGGATCTGGCTGGTATCGGCCAGCCGCTCGGCATCGACCCGCAGCAGGCCCGGTTCCAGCAGGGTGATACGGGCCTGCGGCGTAATCAGTTCGAAATTGCGGATCAGCTCGGGATTGCGCAGCCGGATGCTGACGCTGCCGTAATTCAGGCGCAGGCGCAGGATGTCGTCGTCGAGGTCCAGCACTTCCACATCGGAATCGCCATCCACCCGCACAGCGGTGGAACCGGCGCGGATGTCGCTGCGCGCGCCGCTGGCCGTGTGGATATGGTTGCCTGCCGCCACCGGCCAGTTCAGCCCGGCCGGCACGGCTTCATCGTCGCCCGTCAGCGTCACCAGGCCCTGTACGGCAGCGATGCGGCCCACCATGGCGGGCAGATCGTTCTGGGCGAGGACGGGGCCGGCCAGTGCGGCCAGCAGCAAAGTAGTGATGATGCGAGGGGTCATGGCAGCGCTCCTGGGGGATATCGGGATTAAACGCTGCGTCACGAAATCCGCCTACTGCGATTACAAGGCCTTACAAATTGGCACTGGCCTCAGGCGCTGGCGCCACCCCGTTTGACGAAGAACAGCGCCGTGCCGACCGCCATCAGCATGCCGCCGAACACGCGGTTCTGCTTTTTCACGGCATGGGCGTCGCGGAAGAAGCGCTGCATGGACGAGGCCAGAAATGCATAGCTATGCATCACGATCAGGTCGATGCAGCACATGGTCACGGCCAGAATCAGCAGCTGCGGCAGCAGGGGCGCTTCGCGCGTAATGAACTGCGGCAGCACGGCCACCATGAAGATGATGCCCTTGGGGTTGGTGGCATTGGTCAGAAAGCCCGTCAGCAGGCGCTGTTTTACCGAAGGCACGCGCACTTCCGCATGGGCGGCCTCGCCACTGATGCTGACTTTGGCGCGCCACTGGCTCAGGCCCAGATAGATCAGATAGAGCGCGCCCACGGTTTTGACCACATTGAACGCTACTTCCGAGGCCAGCAGCAGCGAGCCGACGCCGGCACCGGCGATGAACAGCACCAGCAGCAGGCCCGCCTGCAGGCCCATGATGGTGACGCTGGCGCGTTTCAGCCCATACGACAGGCCGTGCGACATCGACAGCACGGCGCCCGAGCCGGGCGAGATGGCGATAATCCATGCGGCAACGAAGAAGGTGAACCAGGTAGTGAAACTCATGTCATGTCCGTAGCGTCAGGTGCAGCCGGCGGCCGCGCAGAATAGTCCTATTTTAGCGGGCTGCGCGGGCGCGCGCTTCGGTTAATATGTGGTGACTTGGGCAAGCTTGCATGCTTGACCTCAATTTATTAACGGGATAACAAGGAGCCTCTATGGCCGGAAGCAGTCTGCTGGCGCTGATCGACGATATCGCCAGCATCCTCGACGACGTTGCGCTGATGAGCAAAGTGGCGGCCAAGAAAACCGCCGGGGTGCTGGGCGACGATCTGGCCCTGAACGCGCAGCAGGTGGCGGGCGTGCAGGCCGAGCGCGAATTGCCGGTGGTGTGGGCCGTGGCCGTGGGCTCGCTCAAGAACAAGGCGATTCTGGTGCCGGCCGCGCTGGGCATCAGTGCGCTGGCGCCGTGGGCGATCGGCCCGCTGCTGATGCTGGGCGGCTTGTATCTATGCTTCGAGGGCTGCGAAAAAATTGTGCACTCGCTGCAGCATCCTGCCCATGAAGCACCGGCCGGTACGCTGGCCGCCGTGCTGGCCGAGCCGGAGACGGATCTGGTGGCGCTCGAGCGCGACAAGATCCGCGGCGCCATCCGTACCGATTTCATCCTGTCGGCGGAAATCATCGTGATTGCACTGGGCACGGTGGCCACAGCGCCGTTTGCCCAGCAGGTGACGGTGGTGGTGGGCATTGCGCTGGCCATGACGGTGGGCGTGTACGGCATTGTGGCGGCCATCGTCAAGCTCGATGATGCGGGGCTGTACCTGAGCCGGCGCGCCAGCGCCGTCTGGCAGGCGCTGGGGCGCATGCTGCTGGCCGCAGCGCCCAGGCTGATGAAGCTGCTGTCGGTGCTAGGCACGGTGGCCATGTTCATGGTGGGTGGCGGCATACTGAGCCACGGTATAGCGCCGTTACATCAAGTGATAGAACACACGGCAGCGCAGGCAGCGGCCTGGCCGGTGCCGGCTTCCTGGCTGGCGCCGCTGATACCGGCCAGCCTCGATGCAGTGGCGGGCTTGCTGGCTGGCGCGCTGGCACTGGGGCTGATGACGCTGGTTGGTAAGTTGCGTAAAAGCAACGTAAATTGATTGCCGTCACGTACTCTCAGTTACATTTAGCGGTATAAATTCGCTGTCGCGGCGTTCAGCAGTGTCACTATACTGAAGCCATGCCCCGGCCAGGGGCGGCGGTTTTACTCCCCTTATTTGTCTATGTCAAGAAACAAGCTACTGACGGACGTGGCATACCCGATTATTGTTGGGGCTTAACACAGGCAATCTGGGGAACTTTGATCTAAATCAATCAAAATTCTGGGCAATATCCGTAAACTGACAGGACTATAATTGCGGCAGAGCAATATATCCATCTGGAGAGACAATATGCGCAATAATCAACCGGTAACCAACCGCGAAATAGAAGTACAGGAAGATCAGGCGATCGTATCGAAAACCGATTTGAACGGTAACATCGTCTATGTGAATCCGTATTTCAGCCAGGTGAGCGGTTACAGCGAAGCCGAGTTGATGGGCGCTCCGCAGAATATTGTGCGCCATCCGGACATGCCGGTGGAAGCTTTTGCCGATATGTGGCGCTCCATCCAGTCCGGCACGCCATGGACGGGTATTGTCAAGAACCGCGCCAAGAGCGGCGATTTCTACTGGGTCAAAGCCAACGTCACGCCTATCCGCGAAGCGGGCAAGACCATCGGCTATATGTCGGTGCGCACCAAGGCCGAACGTAGCCAGATCAACCGCGCCGAAGAAGCCTATCGCGCGATCCGTTCGGGCGGCAAACATAATATCCGCATCAAGAACGGCCAGCTGATCCACGGCCGCAGCGGTTCGCCGCTGGCGCGCCTGACCCGTCGCCTGATCCACTCCTCGCTGGCGCTGCGCATCTGGGCGGCCACCAGCCTGGTCAACGTGCTGCTGGCCGGTGTCGGCGCTGCGGCGCTGTTCGGCGGCGGCAGTGGCCATAACTACATCATCTTTGTGGCCACCGTCATCGGCCTGCTGATTAACGTCTTCCTCTGGTACACCCTGCGCGTTTCGGTGCTGCAGCCCTTGGGCCGCGCCGTGCTGGGCGCCCGTGCGATTGCCGCCGGCGACCTGTCGGGCAGCTTCGAAACGGAAGCCACCGATGAAGTGGGCCAGCTGCTGCGTGCCTTGCAGCAGATGAACAGCAACCTGATCGCCACCATCCGTGATGTGCGCACCAACGTGGAAACCATGGCCGTGGCCACGCGCCAGATTGCCGCGGGCAATGCCGACCTGTCGGGCCGTACCGAAGCCCAGGCCGCCAGTCTGGAAGAAACCGCCTCCAGCGTGGAACAGTTCTCCTCGACCGTGAAGCAGAATGCCGACAATTCGGCCCAGGCCAACCAGCTGGCGCTGAACGCCTCCAATGTGGCCGTGCATGGCGGTGAAATCGTCGCCGACGTGATCGCAACCATGGATGAAATCAATACTTCGTCGCACAAAATTGTCGACATCATCGGCCTGATCGAAGGCATCGCCTTCCAGACCAATATCCTGGCACTGAATGCCGCGGTGGAAGCCGCCCGTGCCGGCGAACAGGGCCGCGGCTTTGCCGTGGTGGCCGGTGAGGTGCGCAATCTGGCCCAGCGCAGCGCGACGGCAGCCAAAGACATCAAGAATCTGATCAACGTGTCGGTGGGCAAAGTCAGCGCCGGCATGGAGCAGGTGGGACGTGCTGGCGCCACCATGAAGGAAGTGGTGGCTTCGGTGCAGCAGGTCACTTCGATCATGCAGGAAATCACCGTCGCTTCGCAGGAGCAAAGCATAGGCGTCGATCAGGTGAATGCTGCCATCGCCCACATGGATACTGTCACCCAGCAGAACGCCGCGCTGGTCGAACAGGCTGCTGCCGCTACTGCCAGTCTGGCTATCGAAGCGGGCAACCTGACCCAGGCGGTGAGTCTGTTCAAATTCGGCACTGCGCGCCCATCGCGCGCGGCACTGGCCGTTCATAAACCCCAGCCTATGAAGCGCATAGCAGCCTGATTATGTATAACCACGCAAGTAGCACCGGCTCTGCTTTTCCAGCCGTAGAATTTGATGCCGCCATTATCGGTAAGCTGAGCCAGTCGGGCCCGCGCTATACCTCCTATCCGACGGCGGATCGTTTTCAGAGCGAATTTGGCTATGGCCAGTTCCTCGAAGCCGTGGCCGGCTTGCGCATGCGCCGTAGTACGCGCCCTTTGTCGCTGTACATCCATATTCCGTTCTGCGATACCGTGTGCTACTACTGCGGCTGCAACAAGATCGTTACCAAAGACCATAGCAAGGCTGCCACCTACCTCGATTACCTGAAGCAGGAAATCGATATGCAGGGCCGTTTGTTTGCCGGCATGGGCAAGCTCGAACAGCTGCACTTCGGCGGTGGCACACCAACCTATCTGAGCGACCGCCAGATGGGCGACCTGATGGCCCACCTGCATGCCAGCTTCGAATTCGCCCCGGACCAGCTGGGCGAATATTCGATCGAAATCGATCCCCGCACGGTGAGCGTGGAACGCGTGCATTCGCTGCGCAAACAGGGTTTCAACCGCATCAGTCTGGGCGTGCAGGATTTTGATCCGGACGTGCAGAAAGCCGTCAACCGCATCCAGCCGGAAGCGGAAACCCGCGCCGTGATCGATGCCGCCCGTGACGCCGGCTTCCGTTCCATCAGTATCGACCTGATCTACGGCCTGCCCAAGCAGACCATGACCAGCATGGAGCAGACGCTGGACAAGGTGATCGCTGCCAACCCGGACCGCATCGCCCTGTATAACTACGCCCACCTGCCGCACCTGTTCAAGCCGCAGCGCCGCATCCACGAAGAAGACCTGCCGACCCCGGCCGTCAAGCTCGACCTGCTGGCGCTGTGCATCCGCCGCCTGTGCGCGGCCGGCTATGTCTACATCGGCATGGACCACTTTGCCAAACCGGACGACGAACTGGCGGTAGCCCAGCGTCAGGGCCGGCTGCAGCGCAACTTCCAGGGCTATTCCACGCGTGCCGAATCGGAGCTGATTTCGTGCGGCGTGTCGGCCATCAGCGCCGTCGGCGCTACCTACAGCCAGAATGAAAAGACGCTGGAAGGCTATTACGAAAAACTCGATGAAGGCCGGCTGCCGGTAGTGCGCGGCATCAAGCTGGAAAACGACGACCTGCTGCGCCGCATCCTGATCCAGAAGCTGATGTGCAACTTCGAGCTGTCCATCGCTTCGATCGAGCAATCCTTCCCGATCCGCTTTACCGAGTACTTCGCTACCGAACTGCAGAAGCTCAAAGCCTTCGAGGAAGATGGTCTACTGATCGTGGAACCGGACTGGATCACTGTTACGCCGAAAGGCCGTCTGCTGATCCGTAACATCTGCATGGTGTTCGACCGCTACCTGAGCCAGCCGCGTCTGGGCGAAGCGCAGCCGCTGCGCTACTCCAAGACCATCTGAGCCTGTCATGAACGCATTGCAGCTGCTGCCAGTACTGGTAGTCGGACTGGCCGGCAGCGTGCATTGCATAGGCATGTGCGGCGGCATCGTCGGCGCCCTGTCGGCCTCGGCCGCCAGCCCTGCTAACTCGACCAGCGCGGCCCGCGCCGTGATCCCCATCGCCGTGGCCCAGCCGGCCCGTCCCCTCACCCGCGTACTGGCGTATAACGCTGGCCGCATCAGCAGCTATATGGTGGCGGGCGCCCTCGCGGGCGGTCTGGCCAGCGGGGCGCAAAGCCTGAGCGCGCTGGCCGGTGTGCAGCTGGGCTTCTACTGGCTGGCCAATCTGATGCTGGTGGCCCTGGGCCTGTACCTGATGAACGCGTGGCAGGGGCTGGCGCTGCTGGAACAGGGCGGCCGCGTACTGTGGCAAGCGGCCCAGCCGGTGATAGCTCCTGCAATGAAAGCGCTGATGCCGGCCACCCGCCCCCATCAGGCCTTTATACTGGGCGCCCTGTGGGGCTGGCTGCCTTGTGGTATGGTGTACAGCGTGCTGCTGACGGCCATGCTGAGCGGTTCGGCCAGCAATGGCGCGGCCGTGATGCTGGCGTTCGGGCTGGGGACGCTGCCCATGCTGACGGGGCTGGGGCTGGTGGGGGCGCGCTTGCAGCGCGCTTTGCAGCGCCCGCCCGTGCGGCTGGCCTGCGGCCTGCTGGTGCTGGCTTTCGGCCTGCTGGGCCTGTACCGCGCCGTGGGCGGCTTTACGCCTGACTGGATGACCACCTTATGTCTGACACCTCAACACTGACGCCGCCGCCCGTACTGGGCGCGTCCAGCCCGGCGACCACATCTGCCGCCGCGGCGCAGCCGGCCGGCTGCTATCACTGCGGCCTGCCTATCCCGAGCAATGCCAAAGCCGAATGGAAGGTGCATATCGCCGGTGCCGATCAGGCCATGTGCTGCCCCGGCTGCACGGCCGTGGCCCAGACCATCATGGATCTGGGACAGGAATCGTATTATCTGCAGCGTTCCGAATATGCCGCCACGGCGGAAGGCGCGCAGGTGCTGCCGCCGGAGCTGCAGCTGTACGACAATGCCGACCCGCGCTTCGTCTGCAGCGAGAACCCCGGCGAACGCGAGACCACGCTGGCCGTCGATGGCATCCGTTGCGCCGCCTGCGTCTGGCTGATCGAGCAGCGCCTCAACCAGCTGCCCGGCGTGGCCAGCGCCCAGCTCAATGTGGCCACCGAGCGCCTGTATGTGCGCTGGCGTTCGGACGATTGCCGTCCCGGCGATATTCTGGCGGCCCTGCACACCATAGGCTATGCCGCCTATCCGTATGACGCGGCGCGTCACAGCGAGCAGCAGCAGCAGGCCCAGCGCACGCTGGGACGCCAGCTGTTCGTGGCCGGCCTGTCCATGATGCAGGTGATGATGTATGTAGCACCGGCCTATATGGCGGAAGACGGCACGCTCGATGCCAATATGGAGCAGTTGTTTCGCTGGGCCAGCCTGCTGCTGACGGCGCCGGCGATTTTCTATTCCGCCCTGCCGTTCTGGCGTGGCGCCTGGTCCAGCCTGCGTGCGCGTGCACTGGGCATGGATGTGCCGGTGGCGCTGGGCATCGCGGCAGCCTTCGGCGCCAGCGTGCTGGCCACCTTCCAGGGCGGCGGCGAAGTGTATTACGACTCCGTCACCATGTTCATCTTCCTGCTGCTGTGCAGCCGCTATCTGGAATTGCGCGCACGGCGCAAGGCCGGTGCGGCGCTGGAGCGGCTGCAGCACGGTTTGCCGGCCTCGGCGACAGTGCTGGCCGATTATCCGGCCAGCCAGCAGGGCACGCTGGTCAAGGCGGCCGCGCTGGAAGTCGATCAGGTCATCATGATCAAGCCGGGCGAAGCCGTGGCGGCCGATTGCGTGATTCTGCAAGGCCGTACGGCGCTCGATCTGTCGCTGCTGAGCGGCGAGAGTGCGCCCATCGCCAAACAGGTGGGCGACCAGCTGCCCGGCGGCGCCATCAACGCCAGCAATATGATCATCGCCCGCGTGACCCAGCGGGTGCAGGACAGCACGCTGTCGAATCTGGTCAAGCTGATCGACCGGGCCGGCCGCGACAAGCCGCGCATCGCCCAGTGGGCCGATGATGTGGCCGCATGGTTCGTGCTGGCGCTGCTGCTGTTTGCCGTGGCCACTTTCGGTTTCTGGTTCTGGCTGGATGGCTATAGTGCCACCCGTGCCTGGCCGATCGCCATCGCCGTGCTGGTGGTGTCCTGCCCGTGCGCGCTGTCGCTGGCCACGCCGACGGCACTGGCGGCCGGTACCGACCGCCTGCTGCGTCAGGGTGTGCTGGTCACGGGCGCGCAGACGCTGGAAACCCTGCACCGCGCCAGCCACATCGTCTTCGACAAGACCGGCACCCTGACCTATGGCCGTCCCGTGCTGCAGCAGACCACCACGCTGGGCCTGATGGAGCAAGAGTTCTGCCTGCAGGTAGCGGCCGCGCTCGATGCGGCCAGCGCCCACCCGCTGGCACGCGCCATCGTGCAGGCGGCCAGCGATGCTGGTTCGGATGGGCCGGCTAGCGGTACGCGGGCCGACTGGCACCCGGCGGCCGTGCAGGAAGTGGCGGGACGGGGCGTGGAAGGCGTGCTGCACAACCGCCTGTACCGGCTCGGCAATGCCAGCTTTGTGGCGGAACTGAGCGGCCCCCTGCCCGAGCATGTGGTGGCCGATGGCGCTACCCCCGTGTATCTGGGTGTGCAGGACCAGTGGCTGGCCTGCTTTGCCCTGCATGACGGTATCCGCGCTGAAGCGGCCAGCACCATCGATTACTTCCGCAAAGCCGGCAAGACCGTGGTGCTGCTCAGTGGCGACCATGATGCGCTGGCGCGCAAAGTAGGCGACCAGCTGGGCATCAGCACCACCATAGGCGGCTATCTGCCTGATGAGAAACTGGCATTTGTGAAAAAATTGCAGCAGGGGGGAGCCGTGGTGGCCATGGTGGGCGACGGCATCAATGATGCCGCCGTGCTCAGTGCCGCCGACGTCTCCTTCGCCATGGGCGCCGGCGCGGCGCTGGCGCAAGCCCATGCCGATGCCGTGCTGCTCAGCGGCCGCATCGATTCCGTGGTCGATAGTGCTGTTGTGGCCGGCCGCACCATGGGCGTGATCCGCCAGAACCTGTGGTGGGCTAGCCTGTACAATGGCGTGGCCATCCCTGCAGCCGCGCTGGGCTGGCTCAACCCGTGGCTATCCGGTGTGGGCATGGCGCTCAGCTCGGCCGTGGTGGTAGCGAATGCCTTGCGACTCAGAAAGGGAGCGTGATGGAAGCCTTGTTTCTGCTCATACCGCTGAGCGTACTGCTGGTATTTGTGGCGCTGTGGATCTTCTTCCGCGCCTCGGACAACGGCCAGTTCGAAGATCTGGTCGGTCCCGGCCTGCGCATCTTGCAGGATGATGACAAGCCGCCGCTGGAAGATTCAGCGAAAACTGACTAGTGCAATGCTAGTCTTTGCTGGTGGGCGCTGCCCCCAGCAACGGTCCCGGCCACGCCCGGCGGCCAGCCATGATGGGGACGAAATTCCTCTACACAATGATTCATGAGAGATATTTTGATCTGTATCAAGGTTTTTTAAGTCTCACCTAAGTAACCTTTGACCCACATCATCAAAGCGTTCTTGGGAGAACATCAAGTGGACCTTGCACAGAACTACAACTACAAGATTGTGAAGCAATTCGCAGTCGCCACCGTGGTCTGGGGGATCATCGGCATGCTGGTCGGCGTTATTATCGCCGCCCAATTGGCATGGCCGGCGTTGAACCTGGACATTCCATGGTTAACTTATGGCCGTCTGCGGCCATTGCACACCAACGCGGTGATTTTCGCGTTTGGTATTTGCGGCCTGTTCGCAACTTCGTACTACGTGGTACAGCGTACCTGCCAGGTACGTCTGTTCTCGGACAAGCTGGCTGCCTTCACCTTCTGGGGCTGGCAAGCCGTCATTCTGAGCGCCGTTGTCACTCTGCCACTGGGTCTGACCCGCGGTAAGGAGTACGCCGAGCTGGAATGGCCTATCACCCTGCTGATCGCTGTCGTGTGGATTGCCTACGCGGTCGTGTTCTTCGGCACCATCATTACCCGTAAAGTTAAGCACATCTACGTGGCTAACTGGTTCTTCGCTTCCTTCATTCTGGCAGTGACGATTCTGCACGTGGTCAACGGTGCTTCCATGCCTGCAACCCTGTTCAAGTCCTACTCCGCTTACGCCGGTGTACAGGACGCGATGATCCAGTGGTGGTACGGCCACAATGCGGTGGGCTTCATCCTGACCGCTGGCTACCTGGGTATGGTGTACTACTTCATTCCTAAGCAAGCTGAACGTCCTGTGTACTCGTATCGTCTGTCGATCGTGCACTTCTGGGCGCTGATCTTCACCTACATGTGGGCCGGTCCTCACCACCTGCACTACACCGCACTGCCAGACTGGACCCAGTCGCTCGGTATGGTGTTCTCGCTGATCCTGCTGGCACCATCGTGGGGCGGTATGATCAACGGTATCATGACTCTGTCGGGCGCATGGCACAAACTGCGTACCGATCCTATCCTGAAATTCATGATCGTGTCGCTGTCGTTCTACGGTATCGCCACCTTCGAAGGCCCGATGATGTCGATCAAGACCGTCAACGCGCTGTCGCACTACACCGACTGGAGCATTGCTCACGTTCACGGTGGCGCACTGGGCTGGGTTGGTTTCATCACCATGGGTTCGATCTACTACATCCTGCCACGTATGGCTGGCCAGCAGAAAATGTATAGCACCAAGCTGATCGACCTGCACTTCTGGGTAGCTACCATCGGTATCGTTCTGTACATCGCTGCAATGTGGATTGCCGGTGTGATGCAAGGTCTGATGTGGCGCGCAGTCAATCCAGACGGCACCCTGACCTATACCTTCGTCGAAAGTGTCAAAGCCACCTTCCCGTACTACGTCGTGCGTTTCAGCGGCGGCCTGCTGTACCTGACCGGCATGTGCGTGATGGGCTACAACACCTGGATGACCTTGCGTAACCGCGAGACCGCCGTAGCGCGTATTCCTGCGCTGACCAGCGGCCACGCTTGATATCGGAGCACCTATGAAATTTTCACATGACTGGATTGAAAGAAATCCCTGGCTGCTGATCGCGCTGGTAGTGTTGGTAATCAGCGTTGGCGGCGCCGTAGAAATCTTGCCGCTGTTCTTCCAGAAGTCGACTACCGAACCGGTAGCTGGCCTGAAGCCTTACTCGGCTCTGCGTCTGACCGGCCGCGACATCTATGTACGCGAAGGCTGCTACAACTGCCACTCGCAGATGGTGCGTCCGTTCCGTGCCGAGACCGAGCGTTATGGTCACTATTCGGTAGCTGGCGAGTTCGTCTACGACCGTCCGTTCCAGTGGGGTTCCAAGCGTACCGGTCCTGATCTGGCCCGTGTAGGCGGCCGTTACAGCGATGAATGGCACCGTACCCACCTGAACAACCCACGTGACGTGGTGCCAGAGTCGAACATGCCTAACTACCCATGGCTGGCCAAAACGGCACTGGACCCACAGGGCGTGATTCCGAAAATGCGCGCACTGCAACGTCTGGGCCATCCGTACACCGACGCTGAAATCGCTGCCGGTCCGGAAGAGCTGAAAGACAAAACCGAAGAAGATGCTCTGATCGCCTATCTGCAAGGCCTGGGCACGTTAATTAAGTCGAGGAACTAACATGGCAATCGATTCCCTGTTGGACCGTGCCAGCAGCGTGATGACGGTGATTTCTTTCGTCACGTTTGCCGGAATCCTGTGGTGGGCACTGATCCACAATAAAGAAGCTGATTTCGCTCAAGCGGCACACATGCCGTTCGACGACGAAGATTTGGAGGCGCAACATGGCTGATTTTACTAATAGCTTCTGGGACCTGTACATTGTTGTACTGACCATCCTGGGCATCGTCGGCTGCGCCGTACTGCTGTACTCGCAATCGAAAGTGACTGGCAAGTCCGGTGAAACCACCGGCCACGTCTGGGACGAAGACCTGTCGGAACTGAACACGCCTATGCCGCGCTGGTGGATGTGGATGTTCTACATCACCATCGTGTTCGGTGTCGTGTATCTGGTGCTGTACCCAGGTCTGGGTAGCTTCGCTGGCAAACTGGGCTGGAAATCTTCCGGCCAGTACCAGGCTGAAGTTCAGGCTGCCGACGCTGAGTTCGGCCCACTGTTCGCCCAGTTCCAGAAACAGGACCTGAAGGCCGTGGCAGCGGATCCGAAAGCCCATGCGATCGGTGAGCGTCTGTTCCTGACCTACTGCGCCCAGTGCCACGGTTCGGATGCCCGCGGTAACAAAGGCTTCCCTAACCTGACCGATAAAGACTGGCTGTTCGGCGGTGCGCCGGAAACCATCAAGGAAACCATCCTGCACGGCCGTAATGGCGTGATGCCACCGATGGGTGCTGCAGTGGGTTCCGACAAAGATGTGGAAAATGTCGCACACTACGTGCTGAGCCTGTCCGGTTCGACTGCTGATCCGATCAAAGCCTCGTTCGGCAAAGAGAAGTTCGCCGCCTGTATGGCTTGCCACGGCGCAGACGGCAAGGGTAACCTGGCCATCGGTGCACCAAATCTGACGGATAAAATCTGGCTGTTTGGCGGCAGTGCTGATACCATCATGGAGACCATCCGCAAAGGCCGTAATACCACCATGCCTGCGTTTGCCGAATTCCTTGGCGATGCTAAAGTGCATGTACTGGCAGCCTATGTGTGGAGCCTTTCTAACGACGTTAATCAACCGGCCGCTCCGGCTCAAGAAGTCGCCCCGGCAGCACAATGAATGAACCTGCACCACAAGTAATCAAGATGTACGCGGCTCGCGAGGAAATCTATCCTCGCGAGATCAAGGGTAAATACGTCAGTCTGCGCTGGCTGTTTGTCTGGCTGACGCAGCTGGTGTTCTACTGCACCCCGTGGCTGCAGTGGAATGACCGCCAGGCCGTGCTGTTCGACCTGGGGGCGCGTAAGTTCTACATCTTCGGTATCGTCTTGTGGCCGCAGGACTTCATTTATCTGGCCGCACTGTTAATCATCAGCGCCTACCTGCTATTCCTGGCAACAGCAGTAGCAGGGCGGGTGTGGTGCGGCTTCGCCTGTCCACAGACGGTGTACACCGAAATCTTCCTGTGGATAGAGCGCAAATTCGAAGGCAACCGCAGCGCCCGCATGGCGCTCGACAAGCAACCGCCTTCGTTCAAGAAATTCGCCAAGAAAACCGGCAAGCATCTGACCTGGGCCTTACTGGCGCTGTGGACGGGCTATACCTTTGTTGGCTACTTTACCCCGATTAAAGTACTGGGCAGCGAAGCGTTCACGCTGAGCTTTGGCCCATGGGAATGGTTCTGGGTGGTGTTCTATGCCTTTGCCACCTACGGCAATGCGGGCTGGATGCGCGAGCAGGTGTGCAAATACATGTGCCCTTACGCCCGCTTCCAGAGCTCGATGTTCGACAAGGACACCCTGATCATTTCCTATGATAAGGAGCGTGGCGAACCGCGTGCTCCTATCTCCAAATCGAAACAGCAGACCGGCAACGGTTCCTGCATCGATTGCTCGCTGTGCGTGCAGGTCTGCCCTACCGGCATCGACATCCGCAATGGCCTGCAATATGAATGTATCGGTTGCGCATCCTGTGTGGATGCCTGCAACAGTGTAATGGACAAGATAGGCCAGCCGCGCGGTCTGGTGCGTTACACCACCGAGCATGGTCTGGTGAACAAGTACACTCCGGCCCAGATCCGCGAACGCACCTTCCGTCCGCGCGTGCGCATCTATACGGCAATACTGGGGCTGATCGTCTGTGCTGCGGCCGCTTCGCTGTACCTGCGTACGCCGCTGAAGATGGACGTGATCCGCGACCGTGGTTCGATGGGGCGCGAAGTGGAAGATGGCATGATCGAAAATGTCTACCGTCTGCAGATCATGAATACCTCGGAACGCGGCCATACCTACAAGATCCGCGTCGGCGGGCTGGATACGCTGACCCAGGTAACGGCGGACCAGGTCGTCGTGGCTGCCACCGAAACCAAGGCCTACCCTATCCGTCTGCGCGTGGCGCACGGTGTCGGCAAGCCCGGTTCCAACAAGATCGATGTGGAGCTGACGGCTATCGACGAACCGTCGCTGCATGTGAAAGAACACGCGGTGTTCATCGTCCCGCGCTAAGGAGTTGGTATGACAGTCTCAATGCTGGAGCAGGCGCCGGTGGCGCCCTGGTATAAACACCGCTGGCCATGGTTGCTCATGCTGGGCCCTGCCGTCGCGGTAGTGGTGGGCAGTTATTTCGGCTATCTGGCGTATAGCCAGCAGGATGCGCTGGTGGTGGGCGATTACTACAAAAAAGGTAAGGCCATCAATCAGGACCTGCGGCGCGACCACCGTGCGGCCGAACTGGGGCTGTCGGCCCAGCTGTCGTATGATGCCGCACGCGGCGTACTGGTGGGCCAGCTGACCCGTACCACGGCCCAGACCCAGCCGGAAAAGCTGTTCGTCCATCTGGCCCATGCCACGCTGCCGGAAAAAGACATCAATCTGGTGGTACAGCCCGATGCCAAGGGCGCTTTCGAACTGAATCTGCCCATGCTGGAACAGAGCCGCTGGGTGGTGCTGGTGGAAGGCGAACAGCGCGACTGGCGGCTGGCAGGCAGCTGGAGCTGGCCTAAGCAGCGCGCCGTATCGCTGCAGGCCGATCTGGCCAAGCCGGTCGACGATTGAATTCATGCCGATAAAAAAAAGCGCCCTGCGGGGCGCTTTTTTATTCTGCAGCGAAACGTCTTGCCAGGTGTTTAATTGCAGGAATGGGTACCGGCCGTAATGGCTTTCAGGCGTACCGGATCGAGCAATTCGATTTCACGGTTGCTCACGCGCAGCAGGCCTTCTTTCTTGAACTTGGACAGCAGGCGGCTGATGCTCTCGATGGTCAGGCCCAGATAGTTGCCGATTTCTTCACGCGACATGCGCAGCTGGAAGGTGTGCGGCGAATAGCCACGGGCTTCGTAACGGGATGACAGGTTGACCAGGAAGGCGGCAAAGCGCTGAGTGGCCTGCATATTTCCGAGCAGCAGCATGACGCTCTGTTCACGGGTGATTTCCTGGCTCATCATGCGGTGGAAGTGGCGCAACAGGGCCGGCATATCGGCCAGCAGTTGCTGCAGGCTGCCGAACGGCACTTCGCACACTTCGCTATCTTCCAGCGCCACGGCGGTGCAGTGGTGCAGATCGGTGCTGATGGCATCCATGCCCAGCAGCTCGCCGGCCATCTGGAAACCGGTAATCTGTTCGACGCCGTCGCGGTTGACCTGGTAGGCCTTGAAGTGGCCCAGACGAATCGCGTACAGGTTCTGGAACGGATCGCCGATGCGGAACAGGGTACTGCCGCGCGTGACTTTGCGACGCCGACCGATAATCTGATCCAGACGATCCATATCGTCATTGTCGAGGCCCATAGGCAAGCACAGCTGGTGCATGCTGCACGTCGCGCACTTGGCTTTGAGCACTTCGAGTGGGGTGCCGGTACTAACCAGCGAGTCAAATTCTCGTATCATCCCGCCAGTTTAGACCATTTGTAGTCCTTTTGGGCTATGCCGTAGTTACTATATCGGGTATTCCAGTAAGTATTTTGCTGCAAAAGCCCTTGTGCTGCAGTGCCGCATGGTAAAACTACTGTGGCAGATTCAGCACACTACCGTGTGGCGACGGATTCGTGCTGCGCTGCTCAGAGCGCGGGCCGCTGTATGGTATTGCCAAAAACTAGCTTTAATAGCAAAATTTACCAACCTCCCACGAGGTCCTTCTCAGTTTTCTGCAGGTTCTACGCTCACAGGGAACACATGACCTCATTAGGCATCAAGGCAAAAGTTGCGCTGGCTACCAGCCTGACATCGATCCTGATGGTGGCACTGGTCACGGCGCTGCAGACGCAGCGGCTGCAGGGCGATTTCAGCAAAGTGCTGTTTGCCCAGCAGACGGCGCTGATCAACCGTACTGCCGAAGAGCTGGACGACAAGCTGCTGATGCTGCGCGATATCATTGCCCAGTCGGCCAAGCAGCAACCGCCCGAACTGGCCGGTTCGCCCGAGCGCTTGCGTGCCTACTACCGCGATCGCGCCGTGCTGGCCCTGTTCGACGATATCCTGATCCTCAATCCCGAAGGCCGCATCATTGCCGATCTGCCCGAGCAGGCCGGCCGGGTCGGCATCAATGCTTCCGACCGTGCCTATTTCAAGACCGTGCTGCGCACCCGCATGCCGGTCATTTCCGAGCCCATCATCGGCCGCGCCCAGGGCCAGCCCATCGTGCAGATGGTGGCGCCCGTGCTGAATGCCCGGGGCGAGGTGGTGTGCGTGCTGATCGGCGTGCTGCGCCTGTACAAGGACAATCTGCTAGGGCATCTGCGCAATGCCAAAGTGGGCCGTACCGGTTATTACTTTGCCCTGACGCGTGAAGCCAATCCGCGCTATGTACTGCATCCGGACTCCCGGCGGCTGCTGCAGCCGCGTCAGCCCAATGCCAATCCCGCCACCGCCCGCGCGCTTGAACAGGGCTTCGAAGGCACGCTGGACGGCATCAATAGTAGTGGCCAGCGTACCCTCAACAGCTACAAGGCTTTACGCTCGGTGGACTGGGTGCTGGCCGCTTCATTGCCGGCAGAGGAAGCCTTCGAGCCTTTCCATGGCGCGGTGGAACGTCTGCTGTGGTGGAGCGGGCTGGCGGCCCTGCTGGCGGCATTGCTGATAGGCTGGCTGACCATGCATCTGCTGGCGCCGCTGGTGCGCTTGCGCGATGCCATCGTTGCCCTGCGCGCCGCCCCGGCCGGCTACACCCCGCTACCGGTGGCCGCGGACGATGAAGTGGGCCAGCTCACCAGCGCTTTCAATGCGCTGATGCAGGAGCGGCTGGCGGCCGATGCGCGCCTGCAGAATCTGGTGGAATATGCGCCCAATGCGATTCTGGTAGTCGACGGCAGCGGCCGGATCGAAACCATGAACCGCGAGGCCGAGCGCTGTTTCGTCTACGCCCGTTCGGAAATTCTGGGCCGCCCCCTGACGATGCTGGTGCCGCCACGCCAGCACGAGCTGTTTGACGGCATGCAGCAGCGCTTCTTCAGCCAGGGCGTCAGCGCCGTGCCGGGCAGGATAGGCGGCGAACAGGTGCTGTACGGCTTGCGCCGCGATGGCAGCGAGTTCCCGCTGGAGATCAATCTGAGTGCCGTGCGCACGGATCAGGGCGTGAAGATGCTGGCCATGATCGCCGACATCACCGAGCGCCACCGGCTGCAGCAGGATGTGGAAGCGCGTGCCGTGGAACTCGAGCGCGAGCGCGACCGGGCCGAGGCGGCCAACCGTGCCAAGAGTGATTTCGTGGCCAATATGAGCCATGAAATCCGTACCCCCATGAATGCCGTGCTTGGCATGGTCTACCTGCTCGGCAATACTCCGCTGACGCCGCAGCAGCGCAAGTATCTGAACATGGTGCGCGAGTCGGGCCAGTCGCTGCTGGGCATCCTCAATGATGTGCTGGATTTTTCCAAGATCGAAGCGCGCCATATGGAGCTGTCGCCGGTGGACTTTGCGCTCGACGAAGTGGTGAATGCGCTGGCCACGCTGATGACGCTCAACAGCGGTGCCAAGGCGCTGGAGCTGGCCATCCGCGTCGACCCTGCGATCCCGCGCCAGCTGCATGGCGATGCCCTGCGTCTGCAGCAGATACTGGTGAATCTGGTCGGCAATGCCATCAAGTTCACGGAACAGGGCGAGGTGGCGGTGAATATCGAGCTGATTGCAGCCGATGCGCGCCAGATCCTGCTGCGTTTCGAAGTACGCGATTCCGGCATGGGCATGACGGAAGCCCAGCTGACCCAGCTGTTCAATGCCTTCACCCAGGGCGACCAGAGCATCACGCGGCGCTTCGGTGGCACGGGGCTGGGGCTGGCCATCAGCAAGCGGCTGATCGAACTGATGGGGGGCGAAATTGCCGTGGCCAGCGTGCCGGGTCAGGGTTCGCGCTTCTGGTTCAGTCTGGCGTTCGGTGTGGCCAGCAGTGCGGCCGAAGAGCGCCGCCATCCCGTGCCCGGCCCGTTGTCGGTGCTGGTGGCGGTCGAGCATGACAGCAGCCGCGCCATCGTGCTGGAACTGCTGCGCGGCTATGGCTGGCAAGTGGACGAGGCTGCCACGGATGCGGCGGCCCGCCAGTGCTATGACCGCCGGCTGGGCGTTGGCCAGCACTATGATCTGCTGCTGGTGGACTGGCATCTGCAAGGGGACGACGGGCGCAGCACGGTGCAGGCCTTGCGGGCGCAAGCCGGTGCGGGCGCGCTGCCGCTGGTACTGCTGGCCCATCCTGCGGCCCGGGCCCAGGCCGAGAGTGATGAAAATGCGGTGGTGCTGGTGAAGCCCGTCACGCCGACCAATCTGTACGATGCCGTCCAGCATGCGCTGGCCGCCTATGGCGAACATGGCCAGCGCATTAGCACCGAGGCCAGCATTGCCGGCAGTCTGGCCGGCGTGCACTTCCTGCTGGTGGAAGACAATCTGCTCAACCAGATGGTGGCACGCGGCATCCTCGAACATGCCGGTGCCACGCTGGACGTGGTGGGCGACGGCCGTCAGGCTGTCGAGCGCATGCGGGCTGATGCCGCGACCTACGATATGGTGCTGATGGATATGCAGATGCCGGTGATGGACGGCTATACGGCCACCCGCATCCTGCGCCAGCAACTGGGGCTCAAGCTGCCCATCATCGCCATGACGGCTGGCGTGCTGGGCAACGAGCGCCATCGTGGCGAGGAAGCCGGCATCAGCGATTTCATCCCCAAACCTATCGAAGTGGACGAAATGCTGGCCGTGCTGCAGCGGCATTTGCCGCTGCAGGCCCGGCCTGCCGCCAGCGCAGTGCCGGCGCTACCGGCAGCTGCGGCGGACGATGGTGTGTTCAATATGGATAGCCTGATGCGGGTGATGGGCAAGGATGCGGCCGGACGCGCCATGATGGAGCGCATGGTGCGCGGCGCCATCGATAGCGGCATGGCCCCCGTCGAAGTGGCTGGTGTGGCCCTGCAGGAAGGGCGGCTGCGCGATGCTGCCCATGCCTTCCACGGCCTGCGCGGGGCGGTGGGCGTGCTGGGTGCCAAGCGGCTGGTGCAAGCCACGCTGGATGCGGAGCAGGCCATCAACAGCGATGCCGTCAGCCGCGAAGCGGCCGATCTGGCGCCCTACTTCCAGGCTGTGCGGCAGGAGCTGGCGCAAACCCTGGCCCAGGCCCGCGAGTGGCTGGATGCACAGTCTCAATCGAATTGAGAATAATTCGCATTTACATTTGTATCCTTCCTTGTTACAATCCTGTTACCCCTAGAAATTCACCGGCAGCCAGACGCCTTTAGCACGATTGCAACTCTTGCAGCGCAGCCAGCCACCCACTCCCACGGATGAAGGATGCACATGATTAAGAGTCGTAAGCACGCGCCTGCGCGTTTGGATCAGCGGTTTAACCTCAACTGCACGCTGGCTGCGCTGCTGCTGCCGGCCAGTATGGCGGTGCAGGCCGGTGAAACCACGCCGCCAGCCCAGAAAACGCTGGAAGAAGTCAAAGTCGTGGCCGATGCCATCAACGATTTCAAGGCCGAGCGCGCCAGTTCGCCCAAGTACACGGAAAAGCTGGTCGATACGGCGCAGACGGTTACCGTCATCAAGCGCGAACTGGTGGAGCAGCAAGGCGCGGTGACGCTGACGGAAGCGCTGCGCAATACGCCCGGCGTAGGCGCCTTTTTCCTCGGTGAAAACGGCAGTACCACTACGGGCGATGCCATCTATATGCGCGGCTTCGACGCTTCGGGCAGCATCTTTGTCGATGGCGTGCGCGATGTCGGCTCGATCTCGCGCGACACCTTCAACATCGAACAGATCGACGTGCTGAAAGGCCCGGCCGGTACCGATAGCGGGCGCAGCACGCCGACCGGTTCGGTCAATCTGGTCAGCAAACAGGCGCTGCTGGAAAACGCCAGCAGCGCCGCGCTGACGCTGGGCAGTGGCCAGCAGCGCCGCGCCACGGCTGATCTGAACCGTGTGCTCAATAGCGACACGGGCACGGCCTTCCGCCTGAATCTGCTCGATCAGGATAGCGGCAATCCGGCGCGCGACGTGGTGCGCAACAAGCGCTGGGGTGTGGCGCCGTCGCTGGCCTTCGGCCTGAATGGCCCTACCCGCGTCTACCTCAACTATCTGCACGTACAGCAGGACAATATTCCCGATGGCGGCGTGCTGACCATAGGTCTGCCGGGCTGGACGCCGCCAGCGCCGATAGCCGCCACCGCCACCAAGCCGGCCCAGAGCTTTGCCTTCATGGCCGGTGCCAAGCCGGTTGATCCGTCCAACTTCTACGGTTCCGTGCTGGACTTCGACAAGGTGCGCGCCGACATGCTGACCGCCCGCATCGAGCACGATTTTGCCGGCGGTGCGCGCTTGCAGAACACCACCCGCTATGGCCGCACCAAGCAGGATTATCTGCTGACGTCCTTCATGTCCTCGGGCGCCAATCTGACTGCCAACGTGGCCGGTTCCGATCCGTCCACCTGGGTCATGGCGCGCACCAACCTGACCTATAAGGACCAGCTCAACGAAATCCTCACCAACCAGAGCACGCTCAGCTTCAATCTGGAAGATGGCCTGTTCAAGCATGCGCTGGTGGCAGGGCTGGAGCTGACCAACGAGAAGCAGACCAACTACACCAATGTCAACGGTGCCGTGTCCGTGAACGGTTCCGTGGTGGGCCTGCCGCCGACCAGCATCTACCACCCGAATCCGGACACGCCGATCAGCAAGGCGCAGGTGAATATGGTGCGCAACGGCGCCCGTGGCGATGGTACGACCAACACCCAGGCCGTCTACCTGTTCGATACGGCCAAGCTGGGCGAGCGCTGGATCTTCAATGGCGGCTTGCGGCTGGACCACTACACCACGACCTACAACGGTGTAGCGGTACAGGGCACGGCCACGCCGCAGACCATCCCGGTCGGCACCCTGCTGGCGACCTCGCTCAACAGCAGCGACACTCTGCTCAACGGCAAACTGTCGGCCCTGTACAAGCCGACCGATAACAGCAGCGTGTATGCGCTGGCGGCCACCTCGAAAGCTCCGCCCGGCGGCAATACCTTCACGCTGAGCAGTGCTGCCAGCAGCGCCACGAATCCTAACTACGATCCGCAGGTCACCACCACCTATGAAGTGGGCACCAAGTGGGACCTGCTCAAGCAGAAGCTGTCGCTGTCGGCTGCCGCCTACCGCACCCAGGTACGCAACGAGATCGAAGTCGATCCTACCAATAGCGCGCTGTACTACCAGAGCGGCAAGAAGCGCGTGCAGGGCATAGAGCTGGGTGCGACGGGCGAGCTGATGCGCAACTGGCTGATCAGCGCAGGCTATACCCGCATGGCTTCGGAAGTGGTGTCCGGCAAGGTGGTCACCAATAGCGGCGAGAACCGCCTGAGCTACACGCCCAAGCAAGCCTTCACGGTATGGACCTCCTACACTTTACCGCTAGGCCTGCAGATTGGTGGCGGCGCCCGCTTCGTCGACAAGCTGCTGCGCGGTACCGATGGCGCCGTGGGGACGCCGGCCTATGCCGATGCCTACTGGGTATACGATGCCATGGCCTCCTACCCGCTCAGCAAGAACATCGATCTGCGCCTGAACGTCTACAACCTGGCCGACAAGCAGTATGTGATGGCGATTAACAAGTCGGGCTACCGCTACACTCCGGGCACGCCGCGCTCGGCCAGCCTGACGGCCAACTTCCACTTTTAATTGCAGTCCGGCGTTGCGCTAAGGGCGCAACGCCTTTTTCTTTGCGGAGCAAAATCATGATGTTGCATATCCCCGGTGTACTGAGCCGGGAGCAGGTGGCTTCCATGCGGCGCAGGCTGGATGCCTCCAGCTGGGTGGACGGGCGCACCACCGTGGGCGCGCAGGGGGCGCAGGTGAAGCAGAACCGCCAGCTGGCGGAAGGCTCGCCGCTGGCGCAGGAACTGGGCGCGGAAGTGCTGGCAGCGCTGGCCAATAGTCCGCTGTTCTTTGCCGCGGCGCTGCCGCTGCGTACCTGCCCGCCCCTGTTCAATTGCTATGCCGGTGGCGAGCATTATGGCGACCATGTGGATGGTGCCATGCGCCGCGTGGCCGCCAGCGGCCAGTGGCTGCGTACCGATGTCTCCACTACCCTGTTCCTCAGCGATCCCGATGAATACGATGGCGGCGAACTGACGGTGGTGGATGCCTATGGCGAGCATGAAGTCAAACTGCCGGCCGGTGATCTGATCGTCTACCCGTCCACCAGCATCCACCGCGTGGCGCCCGTCACGCGCGGTGCCCGCATCTGTTCCTTCTTCTGGACCCAGAGCATGGTGCGCGACGATATGCGCCGCTGCATGCTGCTAGAGCTGGACCAGAATATCCAGAGTCTGCGCGCCCGTCTCGGCGACTGCACGGAACTGGTCAACATTACCGGCCACTACCACAACCTGCTGCGCCAGTGGAGCGAGGTCTAAGCGCCGGCGTGATGCGTACGCTGTGTGCGGCGCTCTATCCAGGCGCCGAATGGGCGCAGGCCCAGCATCAGCAGGAATACCAGATTGGCCATGCCGGGCGCCACATAGCTGAGCGGTATGGCCGAGACGGCGATCAGCAGCAGGCCCAGCCCGCGCGCCAGCACGGCCGCATAGCTGGCCGAGGTAAGCTGGTGGCTGCACAGTTCGGGGTGGCGGTAGATGTAGCGCGCCTGCAGCAGCGTGGCCACGCCCAGCAGCACCATCACACCCGAGTACACCAGCTGTCCCGTCAGCGAGGCAAACTGGTTGTTGACGGACGAGGCAAACGGCAGCAGCGAAGCGCCGGACAGGCCCAGCATGGTCAGCCACAGCAAGGGCTGATCGACATGGCGCACAAAGCTGTACAGGCGGTGGTTGGCGATCCAGAAGTTGGCCAGCACAAAGAAGCTGATCACCCACGAAATCATCATGGGCAGCAGCTGCAGCAGCGCGCCGCGCAAGGCTGCTTCACCGGCATGGTGGGCCTGTTCGGGAATGCGCAGTTCGATCACCAGCAATGTCATGGCGACGGCAAAGATGCCATCGACCAGCGCTTCGATGCGGTGCTTGCTCAGTTGCGGCTGGCTGCCGCTGGCTAGTTCGGACATGCTGCTCTTTCAGAGTCGGGGAAGAGCGCACATTCTTGCGGAAAATTACATTAATCGCAATGTTGTGTTGCGTAATATTCCCACTGCCGGCCGACAGCGGGCACCAGCAGGGAAATAACTACGGGACAGCTAGCGTCGCTCAGCAGATTCTGCTGCGTCGCTTGATGTTGCCGGGTTGTTAGTGATGGTCTGGGGCGGATTTTTTTCAAAATGGTCGATTGCTTCGACGGCTTCCTTGAGGCCCAGACCGGTTTGCTGGCGATACAGCCGGAGCGCATCGATGCGTCTGTCCCGCTGAGTAATAAGTGCCGCCACCTCTGGGCTAGGCAGCGGGAAAGCCGGTGCCGTCAAGCCGAAGTGCTGCAGCAGTACATCCAGCTGCTGCTCAAGTTTGCGGCAGCGCTTGTTCATCTCTTGAAGCCGGTGCGACAGGATGAATGCGAACGCGATGGCGAGTACCGCGAGGATGGCGAAGTTAATTTCCATAGCTTTACAGGGTTAGATTGTAGTGAATAAGCAATCATCCATGAGCAGTCGCACACCCGGCGCGTATCAAGCATAGTCTCTTATTGATTCGAGCGCGCAACAAGAACATCGAGCACCTGCATGGTCGCGGCCAGTGCTTCATCACGCTGCAGGTTGGGATTGGCTTGCGCCACCATGCTAGGCTCGGTCACGTACTTGCCGTTGACAACGATGGTCGGTGTGCTGTTCACGCCATATTGTTCCGCCATGCGCGCCAGCGACTTGAGGCGCATGCTCACGCCGAAGGAGTTATAGGCGGAAAGGAACTTCTCCTTGTCGATACCATTGCGCAGCGCCCAGTTGAGGTTTTCTTCATCGCTGCGCAGGCGGCGGTGTTCCTGATGCCACGCCTGCAGCACTTTGCCATACAGCGCATCCTGCAGCTGCAAGGCTTCCAGCGTCGCATACAGGTGCGCTTCGAAATCGCGCATATCGCCACCGGAGAGGTGGATGCGGCGGAAGTTGACCTTGCCCTCATGCTGTTTGGCCCATGCCGTTAGCGGCGCATCCACCGCATAGCAGGCCGGGCAGTGGTACATGAAGAACTCGATGACTTCAACCTTGCCGTCCACCTTCTGGGTAGGCTGCGGCTGGACCAGCGTATGGTATTCCACCCCATTCACGGGGTTGCTCGGCGAGGCAATGGCATGTCCGGCGGCCAGTGCTGCAAGAGTCAGTGTCAGAACGAGACGGCGCATGGGGTCTCCGGTGTTAACAATTGGATATGCAATTTAGCACATCCCGCTATCGGACGACAAACACAGCGCGGCGCGCCAGCTGGCGGGGATAGTGGCACAATAGGCGCGATCTTATCGCGCAGGAGTTTGCCATGTCAGACCGTATCGCCGCGTTTTTTGCCAAAGCCCAGCCATGGCAGCAGGAGTTTGCCCAGTTGCGCAGCCTGCTGGACGAGTGTGGCCTCGAAGAAGGTTTCAAATGGGGCTGGCCCTGCTATATGCAGGACGGTGCCAACATCGTGCTGATGCACGGCTTTAAGGAATACTGCGCGCTGCTGCTGTTCAAGGGCGCACTGCTTGACGATGCCGACGGCCTGCTGGTACAGCAGACGGAAAACGTGCAATCGGCCCGCCAGATCCGCTTCACCAGCGTGGCGCAGATACAGCAGCAGAGCGCGGCGATTGTGCGCTATGTGCGCGCCGCCATGGCGGCGGAAAAAGCCGGCCTGTCCGTGCAACGCAAGTCCACCGCGCAATTTGATATGCCGGAAGAATTCGCCAGCCGTCTGGCGGAACAACCCGAGCTGCAAGCTGCTTTCGAGGCGCTCACGCCGGGGCGCCAGCGCGGCTACCTGCTACACTTCGGCCAGGCCAAGCAGTCGGCCACCCGGGTAGCACGGGTAGAGCGCTGTATCCCCCGCATACTCGAAGGCAAAGGAATGGACGATTGAGCGTCGCACTACGTAATACTCCGGCCTGGGCCTGGGTGCCCACCATCTCGTTCAGCCAGGCCGTGCCCTATGTGGCGGTGATGATGCTGGCCACGGTGATGTACAAGAATCTCGATGTGCCGAATGCGGAACTGGCGTTCTACACGGCATGGCTGTATCTGCCGTGGGTGATCAAGCCGCTGTGGTCGCCGCTGGTGGAATTGTTCGGCACCAAGCGGCGCTGGATAGTCGGGCTGCAGTGGCTGTCCGCCGTGGCACTGGCCAGCGTGGCGTTGAGCCTGCATCTGCCTGATTTCTTCCGCATCAGTCTGGCTTTGCTGTGGCTGCTGGCTTTCAGTTCGGCCACGCACGACATTGCTTCGGACGGCTACTACATGCTGGGCTTGCCCGAGCGCTCGCAGCAGGCCGCGTTCGTCGGCGTGCGCAGTGCCTTCTACAAGCTGGGCATGATCGCCGGTCAGGGCGGGCTGGTGTATCTGGCCGGTGTGCTGATCGAGCGCCACGGCGATGCGGCGCAAGCCTGGGCCGTGGTGTTCGGCCTGCTGGCGCTGCTACTCCTGCTGCTGGGTGCCTATCACCAGTGGGTGCTGCCACGTCCGGCGACTGATCAGCCTTACATGGCCCGCGCCAATGTATGGGCCGGTTTCGTCGAAACCTTCCGCAGCTTTTTCCGCAAGCCCGGCATAGGCGTGACGCTGGGCTTTCTGCTGCTGTACCGGCTAGGCGAAGCGCAGCTGCTGAAAATGGCCGCCCCCTTCCTGCTCGATAGCCGGGCACAGGGCGGGCTGGGTCTGAGCACGGCCACCGTGGGCATCGTCTACGGCACGGTGGGCGTGGCCGCGCTGGTGCTGGGCGGCATCGCTGGCGGGCTGGTGATTGCCCGCTTCGGTCTGAAGCGCAGCCTGTGGCCCATGGTCTGCATTATGCATATTCCCGATCTGGTCTTCGTCTATCTGGCCGTGGCCCAGCCCAGCGATACGCTGCTGATCGCGGCCGGGCTGGCGGTGGAGCAGTTCGGCTACGGTTTCGGCTTTGCCGCCTTCATGCTGTACATGGTGACGGTGGCCGATGGCGAGCATAAAACCGCCCACTATGCGCTGTGCACGGGCTTTATGGCGCTGGGCATGATGTTGCCGGGCATGGTGGCTGGCTGCAGCAGCAGCTCGGCTATCAGCTGTTCTTCCTGTGGGCCTGTATTGCCACTTTGCCTGCCTTCGGTATGACGCTGCTGGTGCGGCGCGCGCTGTAAAACTGGCCGCCGCGCTTCCGCTACAATACGGGGGCTTATTCGATACGGGGAACGGTTTTGGTTTTTAATGCAAAAAAGCGGCTGACTTTATCGGCTGCTGCCGCAGGGGCAATTTCACTGTTGCTGGAGGGCTGTTCCAGCACGCCGGTGGCGCCGTCTGCCGGTCCGGCCGGTGCCAGTGGAGCCCAGCCGCAGCCGCAGTCTCCTGCCGTGTCCGCTGGCGCTGGCCAGCAGTCCGTTGCGCCCGTTGCCGTCGATGCCAGCCAGCCGCCGCCCGCGCCGCGCGAATTCCGTGCCGCATGGGTTTCCACCGTCGCCAATATCGACTGGCCGAGCCGGAATAATCTGGGCATGGCCAGGCAGCAGGCCGAAGCGCTGGCAATACTCGACCGCGCGCAGGCCGTGGGCCTGAATGCCATCGTGCTGCAGGTGCGCCCTAGCGCCGATGCGATCTACCCTTCGCCGCTGGAGCCATGGTCGGAATTCCTCACGGGCCAGCAGGGCCGTGCACCGGCCACGCCGTGGGACCCGCTGCAGTTCTGGATCGAACAGGCCCATGCCCGCGGCATGGAACTGCATGCATGGTTCAACCCCTATCGGGCGCGCCACGCCACGGCCAAGTCGCCGCTGGCTGCCAACCATATCGCCAATACCGATCCGGCCGTGGTGAAATCGTATGGCCGCTATCTGTGGATGGACCCGGGCGAAGCGGCAGCAGCCCAGCGTACGCTGGATGTGGTGCTCGATGTGGTGCGTCGCTACGATGTGGATGGCGTGCATATCGACGATTACTTCTACCCTTATCCGGTCGATGCCAGTGCCAACACGGCGGGGCCGGAAGGCGTGGCGCTCGATGCGGGCGTGGGGGCGAAGCAGGAACTGGAATTCCCCGACCAGCCTTCGTGGCAGCGCTATCTGCTCGACGGCGGCACGCTCGATCGCGCAGGCTGGCGGCGCCAGAATGTGAACCGCCTGATCGAGGCGCTGTATCAGGGCATCCACAAGGAAAAGAGCTGGGTACGATTCGGCATCAGCCCTTTCGGTATCGGCAAGCCTGAACGCCGCCCGCCCGGTATCGCCGGTTTCAGCCAGTACGACAAGCTGTATGCCGACGCGGAACTGTGGCTGGCCAATGGCTGGCTCGATTATCTGGCGCCGCAGCTGTACTGGCCCGTGTCGCAGGCGCCGCAGGCCTTCGATGTGCTGCTCGATTACTGGGTGGCGCAGAATACCCGCGCGCGCCACATCTGGCCCGGTCTGTACACCAGCCGCATAGACCGCAGCAGCAAGGCCTTTGCGCCGGAAGAGATCCTCAAGCAGATCGCCGTCACGCGCAGCCGCGCCAGCGTGGGCGGTCATGTGCATTTCAGCATCGCTGCGCTGATGGAGAACCGCAAAGGCATCAGCGAACAGCTGAAAGCCCAGAGCTACCAGAGTCCTGCGCTGACACCGGCCACGCCGTGGCTGGGGAATACCCTGCCGCCTGCACCGACGGTGGGCACGCGGCGTGAAGCCAACGGGCTGGCGCTGAAGCTGTCGGCTAGCGGTGGCAAGCCGGTGGCGCAATACGCCATCTGGTCGCGCTACGGCAGCGAGTGGCGCTTCAGCGTGGCACCGGCCACGCGCGCACTAGTGCTGCTGGCTGATGATGCAGCGGCTGGTGCGGCGCAGGCGGTGGTGGTCAGCGCGGTGGACCGGCTGGGCAACGAGAGCGAGCGGGTCACCGTTCTGCGCTAAGGCACCCGACCATGCGTGCTTACGGATTAGGCATCGATGCGGGCGGCACGCAGACCCGCTGGGCACTGGCCGCAGCGGATGGGCAGATCGTCGCCGAAGGCGCGGTGGCCGGGCTTTCCGTCAACCAGATGCAGAACGAGGCGGGCCGCAATGCCGTACAGGCTATGCTGCAGCAGCTGGCAGCACAGGTGCTGGACCATGCGCCAGCGCATAGCCGCCCGCAAGGCGTGTGTGCAGGGCTGACCGGCTTCGATGGCGCAGCAGCGCAACCGGCGCAATGGCTGGCCGATGCACTGCAACTACCGCTGGCGGCGGTGCAGCTGCGCAGCGATATCGAAATCGCCTATCTCGATAGTTTTGCTTTGGGCGAGGGCTATCTGGTGTATGCCGGTACCGGCTCCATCGCAGCATGGATAGACCCGCAAGGAGCGCTGCATCGTGCCGGCGGGCGTGGCGTGCTGCTCGACGATGGTGGCGGCGGCTACTGGATCGCACGCGAAGCGCTGCGCCACATCTGGCGGCTGGAAGATGAAGCGCCCGAGAGCTGGCAGCAGTCGGCGCTGGCGCAGGCCATGTTCGAACGCATAGGCGGTAGCGACTGGGCGCTGTCGCGCCAGTTCGTATATGGTCAGGAGCGCGGTGCGCTCGGTGAGCTGGCGCTGGCCGTTGCTGCCAGTGCCGACAGCGATCCCGTTGCGCAGGCCATCCTGCGGCGCGCGGGCGAGGAGCTGGCGCGTATCGGACTGGCGCTGGTGCGCCGCTATGGCGAGCGCCCCATGGTGCTGAGCGGGCGGGCGTCCACCCTGCACCCGCTGATTGCGGCCAGCATGCGCGCGGCGCTGCCGGCCACGCAGGTGCTGCGACAAAAAGCCACACAGGCCCACCACGCAGCAGCCCGCATTGCACTACACTGCCAGAATTGATCGTACGAGAGCAAATATGAGCAAGTTACTTCCGCTGGTGGCGCTGACGGCCGCCGTCTCCCTGCTGTCCGGTTGCGCCACGGTGGCGCCGGCCGGCCCGCGCATCGATAAAAGCCTGACGGCGCGCGGCCAGAGCGAGCGGATCAAGTACATCATCCTGCACTACACGGTGGCCGATCTGCCCCGTTCCATCAAGATCCTTACGCAGCAGGATGTAAGCGCCCACTATCTTCTGACCGACACGGATCAGCCATTCTTCTATGCGCTGGTGGACGAGTCGCGGCAGTCCAACCACGCTGGCCTGAGTAGCTGGAAAATCTACAACCAGCTCAATTCCGCCTCGATAGGCATCGAAATCGTCAATCCCGGTTTTACCGAAACGGCGCAGGGGCGCGTGTACGCACCGTTCAAGCAGGCCCAGATCGACCAGCTGATCCTGCTACTAAAGCAGCTGGTGGCACGCTACAACATCAAGCCGGAGAACATCCTCGGGCACAACGATATTGCGCCCCAGCGCAAGCAGGACCCGGGGCCCATGTTCCCGTGGAAGCAGCTGGCCGATGCGGGATTGCTGGCGTGGCCAGAAGCTAGCCGCGTGGGCGCGCGTCTGCCCCTCTTCACGGAGCAGCTGCCCGATGTGGCGTGGTTCCAGCGCAAACTGGCGCAGGTTGGCTATGCCACGCCGCAGACGGGCGAACTGGATCAGGCCACGCGCAATGTACTGGTGGTGTTCCAGTCCAAGTACCGCCAGTCGCTGTATGACGGCACGCCGGACGCGGAAACGGCCGCACTGCTCGATGTGCTGACCAGCCCTGTGCCGGAACTGCCCGCGCCCGCTGCACCCACGCCAGCACCGGCACCCGTGCCAGCCAGCGCAGCCCTGCCACGCAGCACGTCCAGCCGATAGGGAGCCGCGCCATGACCATCACCAGCGCAAGCACTCTGCCTTGCGAAGCCATCGATGGCCATGCGGCTTTCCGCCACCTCAATAGCATCGAAGGCATTGCGGTCGATCTGCGCTATGCCACGCCGGATAATTTTGTGGGCCGCGACCTGTATAACCCGCTCGATTGCGCCTGGCTGCACAGGGATGCGGCTGCCGCGCTGGAACAGGCGGTGGCATGGCTGGCGCGCCAGCGCCCCGGCTACCGCCTGCTGATACTCGATGCGCTGCGCCCGCAGCGGGTGCAGGAGCAGCTGTGGCAGACCTTGCAGGGTACGGATTTGCTGGGCTATATCGCCGAACCGGTGCGCGGCTCCATCCATTCCTTCGGCATGGCGCTGGACCTAACCATCGTCGATAAGGCAGGACTAGAGCTGGATATGGGCACGGCTTTCGATGATCTGTCCGAGCGCTCGCAGCCAGCGCTGGAGACGGTGATGCTGGAGCGTGGCGAGCTGACGCGCACCCAGTGCAACAACCGCCACCTGCTGCGCAATGCCATGTTGCTGGCCGGTTTTTACGGCATCAACAGCGAGTGGTGGCATTTCGATTGCGGCGACCGCCAGCATGTGCGACGCACCTACACGCGCGTGCTCTAGCGGCTGCGCGGCATCGTCAGAGCACAATCATCAGGGCGCCGAGCGCGCCACCCATTCGATCAGGCCATCGAGGACATTGCGCCCGACGCCACCGGCCACATGCTCGTCATTGAGGAAGGCCACTACCACGCAGGGCTGGTTGGCCGCATCGTAGACATAGCCGGCAATCGCGGTAATGCCGTTCAGCGTGCCCGTCTTGATACGGGCGCGGCGCGTGGCCGGGCTATCCTTGAGGCGTTTGCGCATGGTGCCATCGGTGCCGGCGATGGGCAGCGCAGCAAGGAACTCCGGCATCCATGGGCTGCGTAGGCCGGCCTGCAGCACGGCCGCCATCTGCGCTGGCGTGGCCCGCTCGAGCCGTGACAGGCCGGAACCGTTTTCCAGTACCAGCCCGTCGGCGCTGATGCGCTGCGATTGCAGCCAGCTACGGATGGCCAGATCGGCCCGCATCTGGGTGCTGGCTACGCTGTCGTCGGCCGCTAGCGGCTTGCTGCCCAGCGCTGCATCGGCCTGCAGGCTGCCCAGCATCAGGTAGACGGTGCGGGCGAGGGTATTATCGGAGTGCTTGTTCACATCGCGCAGCATTTCCGGCAGCGAGCGTGACTGGTGTTCGGCCAGCAAACGGCTGTCCGGTGCCAGTCCTGCCGCTTCGGCTTCGCGTACTTCGCCACTCAGGCTGCCGCCCAGCTTGCGCCACTGGGCGCGCAGCAGACGGGCCAGAAAATCGTGGTGGTCGAGCACATCGAGGCTGGTGGAGCGGTTGCAGTTGCGCGGGTAGCGGCCATGCAGAATCACCGTCAGCTGGTCGCCACGGCGGCGTACTTCCGGCGTGCGCCAGTCTTTTTCCCAGCTGGCGCAGGGGGCATCGACCAGTTGCAGATCGGCCTTGACGCTGACCTGCTCCAGCTCCGGCAGCATCACCACCGACAGTTCGCTGGCGCTGGCGCGCAGTTCCACCTGCAGCAGATTGCTGTGGGTGAGTAGCGCATCGGGGATCACGTTGTAGTAGGCCCACGGGAATTCGTCGAACGGCGGCTGGCCCAGATCGGGGCGGGCCGGCTGGAATAGCTGGCGGTCCAGTATCACGTCGCCCTTGATCTTGCGTATGCCCTGATTGCGCAAGGCCTGCAGCAGATGCAGCAGCACGTCTTCATTGAGATCGACATCGGCACCACCGCGCACGATCAGATCGCCTTTGAGTACGCCATGATCGATATCTGCCGTGGTGCGCAGCTCGGTGCGGGCGCGGAAGGCTGGTCCCAGCTGTTCCAGCGCAGCCAGCGTGGTAATCAGCTTCATGGTGGAAGCGGGCTGCATGCTCTGGCTACTGTTATGGTCAATCAGCGTCTGGTTGCCGCGCATGACGACGATGCCTGCCGCCTGCTGCGGAATATTGGCAGTGCTCAGCAAGGTGCTGATAGCGTCGGGCAGGTCGGCTGCCATCGCGCCGCGCGCCAATACGGCAGTGGCAGTGAACAGGGCAGCGAGGATGGTACGGCGTAGCAGCATGGTGCAGGCTCTCTTGCGCTAATCAGTGGAAGAACACATAGGCGACGAAAATCGCCGCGATCACGCCGGCCAGATCGGCGATCAGGCCGCAGGAAATGGCGTAGCGGGTCTTGCGTATGCCCACCGAACCGAAATACAGCGCGACGATGTAGAAGGTGGTATCGGCCGAGCCGTTGAATACGCAGGCCAGCCGGCCGACGAAGGAGTCCACGCCATACTGGCGCATGGTGTCTATCATCATGGCCTTGGCGGCGCTGCCGCTCAGGGGCTTCATCAGCGCGGTCGGCAGGGCCGGCACGAAATCGGCGTTGACGCCTAGCTGGGCGAAGATCCAGCCAAAGCCGTCGATGACGAAGTTGAGCACACCGGCATTGCGGATCACGCTGATCGCCACCAGCATCCCCACCAGATAGGGAATCACGGTGATGGAAGTCTGGATGCCGCCTTTGGCCCCTTCGATGAACGCCTCGTACACATTCACCTTGCGCCGCAAGGCGCCGACGATGAAGCCGACGATCACCAGCAGCAGCACCAGATTGCTGAAGACTTTGGACACCAGTTCGATTTCCTGCTTGCTCAGGTAGTGGGTGAAGTACCACACCACGCCCGCAATGGCGGCCGTCATGCCGCCCAGCCAGCCCATCACCACCGTGTTGAACAGGTTGATGCGCTGGCGGATAGACACCGCGATGATGCCCGTGACGGTGGCCACGTAGGTGGCGATCATGCAGGGGATGAAGATGTCGGACGGATCGGCCGCGCCGAGAATGGAGCGCTGCGCCATGATGGCCAGCGGAATCAACGTCAGGCCCGAGGTATGCAGCACCAGAAACATGATCTGCGCATCGGTCGGTTCGTCCTTGTTGGGGTTGAGCGTTTGCAGGCTTTCCATGGCCTTCAGGCCGAACGGTGTGGCGGCATTGTCGAGGCCTAGCAGATTGGCCGAGAAATTCATCACCATGTGGCCGGTGGCCGGATGCTGCGATGGTACGCCGGGGAAGATGCGCGAGAAGAAAGGCGCAATCAGACGCGCCAGCAGATCGATGGCGCCGGCCTTTTCGCCGATGTTCATAATGCCCAGCCATAGCGTCATCACGCCGGCCAGCGGCAGGGCGATGTCCATCACGCCGGTACGGGCCGAATCGAAGGTGCCGTCAATGATGCGCTTGAAGATTTCCGTGTCGCCGGACAGCAGGAACTGCGCCACGGCGGCTATGAAGCCGATCAGGAAAAAGCCGGACCAGATGTAATTGAGCGACATATCGGCAAAAAAGTGGGAAAGACAGGCCAAGTATAGCGGCTGGGAGTGGATATGCTGGTCAAAAAAGTTATAAGCTGCCGCTTTAGTTCGCGGATGTGGGAAAGCGGGTATGTGGAAACGAGTGGTGGTGGCCGGACTGGCTCTGATAGGCATGCTAGGTGCGCCCGCACAGGCGCAGACACAGGAAAAAGTGCCGGAGAAAGTACTGCATGCGTTTCTCAGCACGGGCGAGACGGGGCTGGACCCGGCCGTGGCGTCCGATATTGCCAGTCTGAGTCTGCTGGAAAACCTGTTCGACCCGCTGCTGCGTTACGACTATCTGGCGCGCCCCGTGCAACTGCAACCGAATACGCTGACGGCCATGCCGGAAGTGACGGATCAGGGGCTGACCTATACCTTCCATCTGCGTCAGGATGTGTATTTCACACCTGATCCTGCCTTCAAGGGGCAGCGGCGGCAGGTGACGGCGCAGGATTATGTGTACAGCCTGAAGCGGCTGTACGATCCCGTGCTGAAGTCGCCGTGGCTGTTTCTGCTCGATGGCAAACTGGCTGGCGATGCAGCGCTCAAGCAGCAGTTCAGCTACGAGCGCGAGATCGCCGGTCTGCAGGCGCTGGACCGCTACACTTTGCGCATCCGCCTGACGGCGCCAGACCCGAATTTCCTGTTCTATCTGGCCACGCCTGCCACGGCGGTGGTGGCGCGCGAAGTGATGCAGGCCTATGGCGCGCAGGCGGGCAATCATCCGGTCGGCACGGGGCCGTTCGTGATGGGGCAGTGGAAGCATAGCGACCGCATTACGCTGCTGGCCAACCGCCAGTTCCGTCCTGTCAGCTATCAGGGCCGGCGCGTGCCGCTGCTGGACCGTATCGAACTACGCATCGTCGAGGAATACCAGTCGCGCGTGCTGGGCTTCCTGAATGGTGAATTCGATTTCCTCGAGCAGCTGCCCGAATCGATGAAGGATATGGTGCTGACGGCCGACGCCCAGCCCACGCTGCAGCCGGCGCTGGCGGCGCGCGGCATCGTGCTGTCGCCCTTCCCCGTGCTGCAGACCTACTACATGTGGATGAACATGGAAGACCCACTGATCGGCGGCTACAGCAAGGACAAGCTGGCGCTGCGGCGTGCCATCGCCATGTCCTACAACAGCGCGGAAGATGTGGCGTTGCTGAAGAAGGGGCTGGCCGTGGCGGCGCAGACGCCGCTGCCGCCGAATGTGCGCGGCTATGATCCGGCCTACCGCAGCCCTGTTCCCTACGATCCGGCGCTGGCGCAGGCGCTGCTGGAACGTTATGGCTACCGCAAGGGCGCGGACGGTTTCCGCAACCAGCCGGACGGCAAGCCGCTGACGCTAGTGATGCATAGCGAAGCATCGACAGTGGGACGGCTGCGTGACGAGTTATGGCGCAAGAATCTGAACGCGATCGGTTTGCGCGTGGTGTTCAAGAGCGACAAGAAAACGGAAATCATCAAGGCTTCGCGGCTCGGGTCCGTGATGATGTTCGAGACTAACTGGGTGGCCGATTTCCCCGATGGCGATAACTTCTACCAGCTGCTGTATGGCGCCAACCGTGGCCGCGCCAACTACGCCCGCTTCGACCTGCCCGCCTACAACCAGCGCTACGAAGAAAGCCGCCAGCTTGGCGATACGCCGCGCCGTACGGCACTGTACCGCGATCTGGCCGACATCCTGCATGCCTATACGCCGTGGGTGCTGCTGACCCATCCCGTCTCGGCCGACCTGCAGCAGCCATGGCTGCTGCACTACCGCCGCCACCCGGTGGAACTGACCAACTGGCGTTATCTGGATATTGCGTCGCATTAGGCCTAGCGAGGATCTGTAGGCTTGGTCGGCTGCTTGTTTGTGATGATGAAGCCTATCGGTCGCTTCGTGGTTTCCTTGGTCGTCATCAGGGCGCGCAAAGTTGTGATGATCGCTTTTAGTTCATCGCGGGTATGGCGCTCGAATGTCTCTTGCCTAAGTGTGAGTAGATCGGCGTAGTTTTCCAGTTCGTTCAGGCGTGCAGCCAGTTCCTTGTGTGAAGTGATGATTTCACGCAAGCGGACAAAGGCACGGACTATGTAAATTCCAACCGCGATGGCTTGTGTGGATGCCAGAACATTTGCGGCCTGCATCGCGCCATGTTCCGTAAAAGCATAGGGCAGTACTTTTGAGAATTTCAAGTGCGCGAGGTGGTCGCAATTTGCGACCACCTCCTGCTTCTCGGTATGGCTAAGCTGCCACATAAAGTCCATCGGAAAACGAGCCCGATTGCGTTTGACCTGTTCGTTAAGGCGTTTGGTTGGCACGCCATAAAGCTTCGCAAGATCAGCATCGAGGATGACTCTTTGCTCCCTGATGATGAGGATGCGATGATCAATATCGGGAACTAGTAACTCCGGTGTGCTCATTTTGTCGGCCTTAAGGGAAAATTTTTCGGTGATGTCCGTCAGGTGTGCATTGCGGGTGATCCTGTCGATATTGATCTGTTCAGGGTGTCGGCTTTTTGAGCTTGAATAAGTGCGAAAGTCTTGGAATTAAAAGAGTAAGCGAGATTTTTTCCAAAAAATAATTTGTGCGGCGCACAAATATTGTGGTATAGTTTGTCTGTGGTTGAGGTTTGCAATGCAGACAGTCCCACGCCCGAGGCTAGCGCCGCGGTTCGCTTGGTGTAAGAGCGCATCGCAGCAAATAGAGAGCGCGGGCTTGTAATTCCGGATACGTTGGTCGATTTACACGCTGGAGGCACCTGGCAGATAGTCCTGGGCGTCCATGCAACCGGTTCACTTTGCAGATAGCACTGGATCCGGCACGATTAAAGCATAGGTAATACATTGGAACGAGCCCGCAGCGATGCGGGCTTTTTTTATTCCGGAATGGTTTTTATCTTCATTTCGATAATATTTGAAATATCGAAATGTAAACGCTATCATGGCGTCATGGATACCAAACAAGCATTGTCGGCGCTCGCTTCGCTGGCGCAGGAACACCGGCTGGCCGTTTTTCGCCTGCTGGTGCAGACGGGGCCGGACGGGCTGGCGGCCAGCAAGATCGGCGAACAGCTGGCGCTGGCGCCCTCGTCGCTCTCCTTCCACCTGAAAGAACTCAGCCATGCTGGCCTGATCGCTGCCCGCCAGCAGGGCCGCTTTCTGATTTACACCGCCGATATCGGTGCCATGAATGGCCTGATCGGCTTCCTCACTGAAAACTGCTGCGGCGGCCAGCCCTGCAGCCCCACTTCTTCCAACTGCCAACCTTGAACGTACTGTTTCTCTGCACGGGTAACTCGTGCCGCTCGCTGATTAGCGAAGCCACTTTCAACCATCTGGCACCGGCCGGCTGGCACGCGATCAGCGCCGGTAGCCAGCCCACCGGCGTGCTTAATGCGCAGGCACTGGCGCTGCTGGCCAGCAAAGGCATTGCGACGGATGGCTATTACAGCAAATCGTGGAACGACCTGCCGTTCACGCCCGATATCGTGATTACCGTGTGTGGCAGCGCTGCCGGCGAAACCTGCCCGGCCTATCTGGGCTCGGTGCTGCGCGCCCACTGGGGCGTGGATGACCCTAGCCATGTGGTGGGCACGCAGGCCGAGATCGATGCCGCGTTCGAGCGCGCCTATCGGCTGCTGCGCGGCCGCATCGAAGCGTTTCTGGCGCTGCCGCTGGATCAGCTAGCGACTGACCGCGCGGCGTTCAAGCAGGCGCTGGACCGTATCGGCCAGCTGGAGGCGCAATAATGCTGGCAGCAAGTCTGATTTTTCTGGTCACGATCACGCTGGTGATCTGGCAGCCGCGCGGGCTGAATATCGGCTGGAGCGCCGTTGCCGGGGCCATCGCGGCACTGCTGGCAGGCGTGATACAGGTCAGCGATATCCCTGTGGTGTGGCACATCATCTGGAACGCCACGGCAACCTTTGTCGCCATCATTATCAGCAGCCTGCTGATGGACAAAGCCGGCTTCTTCGAATGGTCGGCACTGCATGTGGCACGCTGGGGCGGTGGTAGCGTCAAGCGCCTGTTTGTCTTGTTTGTGCTGCTGGGCGCGGCCGTGTCGGCGCTGTTCGCCAATGACGGCGCAGCGCTGATCCTCACGCCCATCGTGATTGCCATGCTGCGCGAGCTGAAATTCTCCGGCAAGGCCACGCTGGCTTTCGTGATGGCCGCCGGCTTCATCGCCGATACAGCCAGCCTGCCGCTGGTGGTATCGAATCTGGTGAATATCGTTTCGGCCGATTATTTCAACGTGAGTTTTGCGCGCTATGCCGCCGTGATGGTGCCGGTGAACTTTGTCGCCATCGCCGCTACGCTGGCTGTGCTGCTGTGGTACTTCGGACGTGATCTGCCCAGCACCTACGATGTGCAGCAGATTAAAGATCCCGCTACAGCCATCCATGACCGCGCCACCTTTGTGACCGGCTGGTGGGTTTCGGTGCTGCTGCTGGTCGGCTTCTTCTGGCTGGAAGACCTGGGTGTGCCGATCAGCCTGACGTCGTCCGTGGGCGCGCTGCTGTTGCTGGTGGTAGCCGGACGCGGACACCGCATTTCTACGCGCGAAGTGCTGCGCCACGCGCCATGGCATATCGTGATCTTCTCGCTGGGTATGTACATGGTGGTGTACGGTCTGCGCAATGCCGGTCTGACGGCCTATCTGACGCAGGCGCTGAATGCCTGTGCTGCGTATGGCGTCTGGGGCGCAGCCATGGGCACGGGCGTGCTGACGGCGCTGCTGTCATCGATCATGAATAATCTGCCGACGGTGCTGATCGGCGCACTGTCGATCGACGCCACCACGGCGCAAGGTGCGGTGCGCGAAGCGATGGTGTACGCAAATGTGATCGGCAGCGATCAGGGGCCGAAGATTACGCCTATCGGCAGTCTGGCCACCTTGCTGTGGCTGCACGTGCTGGCGAATAAGGGTGTGCAGATTTCGTGGGGCTATTACTTCCGCGTGGGGATCTGTCTGACCGTGCCCGTGCTGCTGGTGACGCTTGCCGCGCTGGCGCTACGCCTATCCTGAGAGGACGCTATGGAACTACCGAACATCAATCACGATCTGCTGCCGATACCGACGCTGATGCAACTCGAACCGGTGGGGAATTATGACCATCCACCGCGCTTCCTGCTGTTGTATGGTTCGCTGCGCGAGCGCTCGTTCAGCCGTTTTCTGACGGAAGAAGCGGCGCGCATCCTGCAGCATTTCGGCGGCGAAGTAAAAATCTTTGATCCGACCGAACTGCCTATGGTGGGCAGCGTGGACGAAAGCCATCCCAAGGTGCAGGAGCTGCGTGCGCTGTCACAATGGTCGGAAGGTCAGGTGTGGTGCAGCCCGGAACGGCATGGTGCGATTACGGCCGTGATGAAGAATCAGATCGACTGGATACCGCTGGAACAGGGCGCGCTGCGTCCCACGCAGGGACGCACGCTGGCCGTGATGCAGGTATGCGGTGGTTCGCAGTCGTTCAATGTGGTCAACACCATGCGCCTGCTGGGACGCTGGATGCGCATGTTCACCATCCCTAACCAGTCTTCGGTGCCGATGGCCTACAAGGAGTTCGACGATGCAGGCCGTATGCGCCGCTCGGCCTACTACGAGCGCGTAGTCGATGTGATGGAAGAACTGTTCAAGATGACGCTGCTGATGCGCGGCCGCACCGATTTTCTGACCGACCGCTACAGCGAACGCAACGAGCGGGCGGTCAAGGCCATCAACCGCCAGATCGCTCAGCTCTAGAACGGCGCGCTTACAGGGCGCGCGCGATCAGTAGTTTCTGGATATCGCTGGTGCCCTCATAGATCTGGCACACGCGTACATCGCGGTAGATGCGTTCGACGGGGAAGTCGGACACATAGCCATAGCCGCCATGGATCTGGATCGCATCCGAGCAGACCTTCTCGGCCATCTCGGAAGCGAACAGCTTGGCCATGGCCGCTTCTTTCAGGCAGGGCAGACCCGCATCCTTCATCGAGGCGGCATGCTGGATCAGCTGGCGTGCTGCTTCGATCTGGGTGGCCATATCGGACAGGCGGAACTGCACGGCCTGATGTTCGAAGATAGGCTTGCCGAAGCTTTCGCGCTCGCGCGCATAGCTGAGCGCTGCTTCATAGGCCGCGCGCGCCATGCCCACCGCTTGCGAAGCGATGCCGATACGGCCGCCTTCCAGACCGGACAGGGCGATCTTGTAGCCCTGACCTTCTTCACCAATCAGATTCTCGGCCGGAATGCGGCAGTTCTCGAACAGAATCTGCGCCGTATCGGACGAGTGCTGGCCCATTTTCTGTTCCAGTCCTGCGACGATGTAGCCGGGCGTATTGGTCGGCACCCAGAACGCGCTGATGCCCTTCTTGCCGGCCGCTTTATCCGTGACGGCCATGACGATGGCTACGTCGGCATATTTGCCGCTGGTGATGAACTGCTTGGTACCGTTCAGAACATAGTCATTACCATCGCGCGTAGCAGTGGTGCGCAGCGCGGCAGCATCACTACCCGTATGCGGTTCGGTCAGACAGAAAGCGCCCAGCATGTCGCCCTGCGCCAGTGGCCGCAGCCACTGCTGCTTCTGCTGCTCGTTAGCGTACATCATGGCGATGCTGCACACAGGGCAGTTATTGACGGAGATAATGGTCGAGGTGCCGCCGTCGCCGGCAGCTATCTCTTCCAGCACCAGAGCCAGCGACACATAATCCATCCCCGCACCGCCCAGTGCTTCCGGCACGGCCACACCGAAAGCGCCCAGTGCTGCCAGCTCCTTCAGTTCTTCTTTGGGGAAGTGGTGCTCCTTATCCCAGCGGGCGGCGTTGGGGGCCAGACGTTCCTGCGCAAAGCTGCGCAGGGCGTCACGGATCATTTGATGTTCTTCGCTCAGTATCATGGTGTCTCGTCGTTATTGTATAAATGATTTCGGACTGCTCGGTGTCCTTACCAGCCTATGGTTTTGCCATCGTAGTTAAGGTAGAGCGCACTGGTGGTCGCGGGTAGCGCCGCCAGCGTTGCGCGCATGCCTGCCGCGCTCTGTTGCACCGACAGGTCGGCTTCGGCGCCGCCCATATCCGTGCGTACCCAGCCCGGATGGAAGGCCACGCAAGTGGCGCCCTGCGGGCCGAAAGTGTGCGCCGTGTCGATCAGCACGGAGTTCAGTGCTGCCTTGCTGGCGCGGTATAGCGAACCGCCAGGGTTGTTACGCTCGCTCAGGGAACCCATGCGCGAGGACAGCACGGCCAGCTTGCCCTTTACCGCGCAGACTAGCGGCGCGAGGATGGGCAGCAGCCGCATGGCGGCCAGCACATTGGTGTGCATCACGGCGTCGAAATCCGTCTGCATGGGGAAGCCGTCGTGGCGCGGGCCGTACACGCCCGCGTTGAGGAAAGCGACGTCGAGCTCCTCGCCATCGAGCTTCCAGCCCAGCCCTGCTACTGCTTCCACGTTGTTGACGTCCAGCGTGTGCACTTCCGCCCCCATGGCGTGCAGGGCGTTGGTATCTTCCGGCTTGCGGGCCGTGGCGATCACGCGCCAGCCATCGGCCAGATACTGGCGTACCAGTTCCTGACCGATGCCGCGCGAGGCACCGATGATGAGTGCAGTCGCCATGCCTTAGGCCAGTTCGATGGCGATGGCCGTGGCTTCGCCGCCGCCGATGCACAGTGCTGCCACACCCTTCTTGCCGCCGGTGCGTTTCAGTGCGCCGATCAGGGTGACGATGATACGGGCACCGGAAGCGCCGATAGGGTGGCCCAGAGCGCAGGCGCCGCCGTGGATGTTGACTTTCTCGTGCGGGATGTCGAGGTCGCGCATGGCGGCCATAGGCACGGCAGCAAAGGCTTCGTTAATCTCGAACAGGTCGACGTCCTTGCTGGTCCAGCCGGTTTTTTTGTACAGCTTTTCCATCGCGCCGATCGGTGCGGTGGTGAACCAGTTCGGTTCCTGCGCGAAGGTAGCGTGGCCATGGATGGTGGCCAGCACCGTAGCGCCCAGCTGTCTGGCGGTCGAAGCGCGCATCAGCACCAGTGCGGCAGCGCCGTCGTTGATGGACGAGGACGAAGCAGCGGTGATGGTGCCGTCTTTTTTGAAGGCGGCGCGCAGGGTGGGAATCTTGTCGATCTTGGCTTTGAGCGGGCCTTCATCCTTGTCGATTACCACATCGCCAGCGCGGCTGCTGACGGTCACTGGTGCGATCTCCCAGTTGAAATAGCCTTCCTTGGTGGCGATCTGTGCGCGCTTGACGGATTCGATGGCGAAGTTGTCCTGCGCTTCGCGGGTGAATTCGTACTTGGCCGAGCACTCTTCGGCGAAAGTACCCATGGAGCGGCCTTCGCCGGTCTTTTCATTACGCGAGTAGGCGTCTTCCAGACCGTCGTACATCATGTGGTCGAACAGCATACCGTGGCCGATGCGGTAGCCGCCGCGCGCCTTAGGCACCAGATACGGTGCGTTGGTCATGGATTCCATGCCGCCGGCGATCACCACGTCGGCGCTGCCAGCGACCAGCTGGTCGTGCGCGAAGATGGTGGCTTGCATGGCCGAGCCGCACATTTTCGACAGGGTGACAGCGCCGGTGGACATCGGCAGACCTGCTTTCAGCAGGGCCTGACGGGCCGGTGCCTGACCCTGACCGGCCATCAGGCAGTTACCGAAATACACGTGCTCGACCAGTTTGCCGTCGATGCCGGAACGTTCTACGGCTGCCTGAATGGCGACGGCACCCAGATCGTGTGCGCTCTTGCTGCTGAAATCGCCCTGGAAGGCGCCCATAGGGGTACGGGCGGCGCCGACGATAACGATAGGATCATTCATTTTCTAGAGTCTCCATAAATGGCGGTGGGGTCACCGCCGGGGCTGAGGTGTGCTGATTGCAAAAACGGATGTACTGCGGATACGGGAACACGTCTTCGACGATGCCCTGCTGTATGCGCTGCTTGCGGGCCTGCCACCATTCGGGCGTGAGCAGGTCGGCATGGTGTTTCATGAAGTAGTGGCGGATGCGCGGATTACCGAGCAGGAAAGCGCCAAACTGTTCGGGGAACACGTCGGACTTGCCGATCGGGTACCACGGCTCGGAAGCCATTTCTTCTTCTTCCGTGCGGGCCTGCGGAATCGCGCGGAACTGGCAGTCGGTGATGTACTCGATTTCATCGTAATCGTAGAACACCACGCGCTGGTGACGGGTAACGCCGAAGTTCTTGTACAGCATATCGCCGGGGAAGATGTTGGCGGCCACCAGTTCCTTGATGGCGTTGCCGTATTCGACGATGCCGTGTTCGAGCTGGACTTCGTCGTGTTCCTTCTCGGCGTTGCTGAGCCAGATATTCAGCGGCACCATGCGGCGTTCGATGTACAGGTGCTTGATGATGAGCTGCTCGCCATCTTCTTCGACCAGCGAAGGGGCGAAATGTTTGAGCTCGTCCACCAGATCGTCCGTGAAGCGGTGACGCGGGAAGGCCACGTTGGAGTATTCCAGCGTGTCGGCCATGCGGCCCACGCGGTCGTGGTGTTTCACCAGCAGGTATTTTTCCTTGATCAGCGCGCGCGAAGTTTCCTTAGGCGGCGGGAAGAAATCCTTGATCACCTTGAACACATACGGGAAGGACGGCAGTGCAAATACCAGCATCACCAGACCGCGGATACCGGGCGCAATCTCGAACTGGTCGGACGAATGCTTGAGGTGCTGCAGGTAGTCGCGGTAGAACAGCGTCTTGCCCTGCTTCTGCAGACCAAGAATGGTGTAGATCTCGCTGCGCGGTTTGCGCGGCAGCAGCGAGCGCAGGAACTGCACATAGGCCGATGGCACTTCCATATCGACGAGGAAGTAGGCGCGCGTGAACGAGAACAGGATGGTGATCTGTTCGTGATCGAACAGCACCGTATCGAGCACCAGCTGGCCCTGGCGGTTGTGCAGGATGGGCACCACAAACGGGAACTCGCGGTTGCCGTTAATGCCTTTGCCGACGATATAGGCGCCCTTGTTACGGAAGAACAGGCTCGATAGCACCTGGATCTGGTGATTCGGCTCCAGCCTGGCGTTGCCAAAGATGGATTTCAGGCGCGCTTCCACCAGGTCGATATCGCGATTCAGATCGGCGAATTCGGCATTGAGCTGGAAGTTGGTGACGATGCGCTTGAGCGTGTAGTGCAGCCCGTCCGTGGCGGGATAGTACACACGGTAGGTAGGCGCAATTTCTTCCGTCTCGATGTATTCGGTCGAGACGACGGGTCGGACGAAAATGAATTCGTTGTGGAAGTAGCTGCGGTGCAGGATGTTGCAGCAGACCGAGTTGAAGAAACTCTCGGCCAGCTCCGGCTGCTTGTGGTCGGACAGCATACCGATGAAGTGCAGCTTCAGCTCGCGCCACACTTCATCCGTCAGTTCGGTCTGCTCGTATTCGTCTTCCAGCATCTGCACGCATTCCTGCACGCGCTTGTCGTAGAAGCCGATGCGCTCGCGCGCTGCGGTCTGCGCCTCGCCCCACGCACCCTGCTCGAAATGCAGCTTGGCCTGCTGGCTGGTCTGGCGGAACAGGCGGTAGTGCTTGTCGAAACCGTCGCGGATAGTGCGGGCAATATCGAAAGCGATCTGCGAGCGCAGCAGCTTGGGAAATGCAGCCTGGGTCATAGTGAACCTTTATGTGCGTGTTCTAGTGTGCCGTCCCAGCTCACGCACATATCCTGCTTACTTGGTTTCTGCGAACAGTTCGCGACCAATCAGCATGCGGCGGATTTCGCTGGTGCCGGCGCCGATTTCATACAATTTGGCGTCGCGCCACAGGCGGCCGACCGGATACTCGTTGATGTAGCCGTTGCCGCCCAGCGTCTGGATCGCCTCGCCGGCCATCCAGGTTGCTTTCTCTGCGCTATACAAAATGGCTCCCGCTGCATCTTTACGCAGTTGGCGGACTGCTTCCGGGGTTTTGGCCCGGTCGCAAGCCTGACCGACAGCGTACACATAAGCTTTGCACGCCATCATGGTCGAGTACATATCTGCAATCTTACCCTGCATCAGCTGGAATTCGCCGATAGGCTGACCAAATTGCTGACGATCGTGGATGTATGGCACCACACTATCCATGCAGGCCTGCATGATACCGAGCGGGCCGCCGGACAGCACGGTACGCTCGAAATCGAGGCCGGACATCAGCACGTTGACGCCCTTGCCCACTTCGCCCAGTACGTTTTCCAGTGGTACGACACAATCTTCGAACACCAGTTCGCCCGTGTGCGAACCGCGCATGCCCAGCTTGTCCAGTTTCTGGGCGATCGAGAAGCCTTTATAGCCTTTTTCGATCAGGAAAGCCGTCATGCCGCGCGGGCCGGCCGCCAGATCGGTCTTGGCGTAGACCACCAGCACATCGGCGTCGGGGCCATTGGTGATCCACATTTTCGAGCCGTTCAGCACATAGTGATCGCCCTTCAGGTCGGCACGCAACTTCATCGACACGACGTCGGAACCGGCATTCGGTTCGGACATGGCCAGGGCGCCGATGTATTCGCCCGAAATCAGTTTCGGCAGGTATTTCTGTTTCTGCGCTTCGTTACCGTTGCGCTTGATCTGGTTCACGCACAGATTCGAGTGGGCGCCATACGACAGGCCCACCGAGGCGGAAGCGCGGGAAATTTCTTCCATGGCGATGATGTGGGCCAGATAGCCCATGTTGGCGCCGCCGTATTCTTCGCCGACAGTAATGCCGAGTACGCCCAGATCGCCCATCTTGCGCCACAGGTCCATGGGGAACTGGTCGCTGCGGTCGATTTCGGCAGCACGAGGCGCGATTTCGGCGGCAGCAAACTGCTGCACTGCTTCGCGCAGGGCGGCGATATCTTCGCCGTGGTCAAAGGTCAGGCCGGGCAGATGGAGCATGTCATCCTCATTCTTCTGGTGTATTGGAACGGCACATGATACGCTGATGTGACGTTTACGTAAACGTAACTTGCCTGTTTTCTGTGCAGGTCACTCGGGTTTGGCGGCCTGCGTGCCGACCGCGGCCAGCAGACGTTGGCATTCGTCTTCGTGGGCGGTGATTTCGGCCAGCGACATTTCGATGTCTTCGCGCTGCTGTTCCAGCGTTTCGCGGTGCTGGGCCAGCACGCCGAGGAAGCGGTGCATCTGGGCGGCCGTATCTTTCGGGGTTTCGTACATGTCCACCAGACTCTTGATTTCCGAGAGCGACAGGCCGAGACGTTTGCCGCGCAGCGTCAGTTTCAAACGGGTGCGGTCGCGCGGCGTGTAGACGCGGTTGCGCCCGCCAGCGCCTTCGCGCGAGGGGCTCAGCAAGCCCTGATCTTCGTAGAAGCGGATGGCGCGCGCGGTAATATCGAATTCGCGGGCCAGTTCGGTAATGGTGTAGGTAGGCATTGGTCCTGTGCGCTAGAGTCTGAACTATCCGTCGAGGTCTTGACGGTTGTTTCCGTTTACGTCAACGTCAATCCCATTGTAGCCTGAACTGCGAGTCTAGGAGAAAAATTGAGCACTACTGCCGAACGCGATGCCCTTGCCGCCGCACTGACCTATCCGCAGGGTGACACTTTGCCGGCCAGCGGCGCCGTGCACTGGCTGGCGCCGGGTGTGGGCTGGCTGCGCATGCCGCTGCCGTTTGCGCTCGACCATATCAACCTGTGGCTGCTGCGCGATGGCGAGGGCTGGACCATCGTCGATAGCGGTGTCGCCATCCAGGCCAGCAAGGATGCGTGGGAGCAGATTTTTGCCCATGAACTGCAAGGCTTGCCCGTGCGGCGTGTGCTGGCCACCCATTGCCATCCCGACCATATCGGGCTGGCCGACTGGCTGTGCCAGCGCTGGCAGGTAGCGCTGTGGACCAGTGCCGGCGAATATGCGTTTGCCCGCATGATGTCGGCAGCTTTGCCCGGAGTTGATAATGCGGCTGCCGTGGCGCATTTTCAGCGCCATGGTCTGCGCGATCCCGTGCTGCTCGAGCAGATGAGCGCACGCAAGAACTACTATCCCTCGCTGGTACCGTCCGTTCCGGCCAGTTACACCCGTTTGCAGGACGGCCAGTTACTGACGGTCGGCGAGCGGGTCTGGCAGGTGGTATGCGGCTATGGCCACTCGCCCGAGCATGTGGCCCTATATTGTGAAAAAGATAAATTATTGATTGCCGGCGATATGGTGCTGCCGCGCATTTCCACCAATGTTTCCGTGTTTGCCATCGAACCGGAAGCCAATCCGCTCACGCGCTATCTTGAATCTTTGGATAAATTTGCCAAATGGCCAAATGATGTATTGGTCTTGCCCTCTCATGGAAAGCCATTCCAAGGGTTGCATCAGCGCATTATTCAGCTGCGCGAACACCATCGCGACCGGCTGGCCGAGGTACTGCAGGCCTGCCAGAGCGCGCAGTCGGCAGCCAGCATCGTGCCACTGATGTTCCGCCGTGCGCTGGATGCTCACCAGCTGAGCTTCGCTTTAGGGGAAGCCTTAGCCCACCTGCATGCCTTGTGGTACGACGGGGTGCTGCGGCGCTCCGTTGCAGCGGACGGTAGCGTGCTATTCCAGCGCGTGGATGCCTAGTGTGGCGTAGTCACTAGCAGATGAAAATTCTTAGCGAATAATTTCTGGTTTTAAACTAAAATAGACCAAGAGCCGATGTTTCTGTGGGAAAACATAAACCGAATTTTCTTCAGTTGGAGGATTTGGTGTTGAAGTGGTATTAGATCGGCCAAGTGTGTCGCTTAAATTCGCAGGATGTCACAAATTGGCCGATAGTGCCAGAGACTGACTTTCATGCCGCAACATGAAATAGTGCCGATATGAATTCCTCAAATGAACGCGAAAGCTTTAGCCAGCGCCTCCAGCAGGCGCTGAAAAATGCCCATTACTCCCCCGACAGCCCGACCCGGCTCGCTCGGGAATTCAATATCCGTTTCGATGGCCGCCCCATCACCGTCCACGCCGCCCGTAAATGGCTGGTTGGTGAAGCCATACCGACGCAGGAAAAGTTGCGCATGATCGCCCAGTGGCTGGGCGTGCCGGCCGACTGGCTGCGTTTTGGCGGCGCCGAAAGCGATACTCCGCAGGGAGATAGCGCTAACGGTCTGTCCCGTTTCGAGTCGGCAGACGTCAAATTAATCGCGGATTTACAACGTCTGGATGAACATCATCGCCAGATTGCACGTGAATTTATCCGCATGCTGGTACGGGTTAACTACCAAAAGTAGCAAAAATCCGTAGTAGTACGGAGATAAATTAACCGTTTGTGACTATTGGATGGTTTGTTCTCTGGTGAAACTAGTTTCACTGGTCGACCAGTTTTTGTTCGGAACCGGCGCCCGTATGGGCGCCTTTTTTATTTTGTGAACTTCTGCGCAATGTCATGGTTTCGACATGGTTTTGAGGTACAGTGAGGTGTGCAGTCCGAGCTGCCTATTCAGCAACTGCACGCAACAACTTCGCATCCACCTTATTCCGGGAGTTACGGTTTTGAGCCATCCGATGAATAGCAATTATAGCAATGTTGCGCAGTTGAAGGATCTGATGACCGCTCCGCCCATGACGGCGGCCCAGCATGCGGAAGTGATGCGCAAGCGCATCGCTCATCGACGTATGGTGGAAGAGGCACGCGAGCTGAAACGGCTCAGCGGCCAGTCTTACGACCAGCGCTAGCCGCCTAGCTGGCGTCAGTGCCGGTGCTGCCGGCCTGCATGCCTTGCCAGCGCGGTGCGAGGCCGTGTTCGATCTGGAACAGGTCGAGCACGCGGGCCACTGTGTGGTCCACCATTTCAGCAATACTGGCGGGCTGGTGGTAGAAGCTGGGCAGCGGCGGGAAGATAATCCCGCCCATTTCCGTGACGGCCGTCATATTGCGCAGGTGCGCCAGATTGAACGGCGTTTCGCGCACCATCAGTACCAGTCGGCGACGCTCCTTGAGCACCACATCGGCCGCACGGGCAATCAGGTTATCGGATAAGCCATGGGCCACGGAGGCCAGGGTTTTCATCGAGCAGGGGGCGATGATCATGCCATCGGACTGGAAGGAGCCGCTGGCGACGCTGGCGCCCACGTCGCGCACCTTGTGCACCACATGGGCCAGCGCTTCCACCTCGCGCTTCTGCAGGCCGGTTTCCTGATGCAAAGTCAGGATGGCTGCGTCGGACAGAATCAGGTGGCTTTCGATGCCGGGGGCATCGCGTAAAAACTGCAGCAGACGCAAGCCATACACGGCGCCCGTGGCGCCGGTGATGGCGACGACGATCCGCCGCGGACGATCAGGCATTCAGCAGGGCTTTCAGCTCGCCCGATTCGAACATTTCATTCATGATGTCCGAGCCACCGATGAATTCGCCGTTGATGTACAGCTGAGGAATGGTCGGCCAGTTCGAATAGTCCTTGATGCCCTGACGCACTTCCGGATCGTCCAGCACGTTGACGGTGGCAATGTTTTCAATGCCGCAAGCTTTCAGGATCTGGATGGCACGGCCGGAAAAGCCGCATTGCGGGAACTGGGCAGTGCCCTTCATGAACAGCACCACTTTGGTGTTGGTCACAGTGTCTTTGATCCAGGTTTGTACGTCGTCGCTCATGGCTACCTCAGTGTAAAGATGTATTGAATCTCGATATTTTATAAGAAAATTCCCAAGACCGTATTTTGGGTCAGGAGCGCAGTTTGGCGAAGGCTGCTGCCATGCTGCCACCCAGCGGTTCGGCCTTGGCGCTCTGCTTGCTGTGCTGGCCCATGCTGCGGCGGTCGTTGCGGTCGGCACGCTGCTGCGGATTGCTGCCGGCCACGGGCGCGCTGTCGCTCAAACGCATGGTCAGGGCAATACGCTTGCGCTTGGCATCAACTTCCAGCACTTTCACTTTCACTACCTGTCCTGCCTTGACTACGGTATGCGGGTCTTTGACGTAGGTATTCGACAGGGCCGAGATGTGCACCAGGCCATCCTGATGCACGCCGATATCGACAAACGCGCCAAAGGCCGCTACGTTGGTGACCACGCCTTCGAGGATCATGTCGGGCCGCAGGTCGCTGATTTCTTCCACGCCATCCTTGAACGTGGCCGTGGTGAATTCGGGGCGCGGGTCACGTCCCGGTTTTTCCAGCTCTTTCAGAATATCGCTGATGGTGGGCACACCGAACTGTTCGTCGGCATATTTGGCCGGCTGCAGGGTTTTGATCAGGCTGGTCTCGCCGATCACGGCCTTGATGTCCTTGTTTATGTCGCGCAGGATTTTTTCCACCAGCGGGTAGGATTCCGGGTGCACGGCCGAAGCGTCGAGCGGGTTCTCGCCGCCCATCACGCGCAGGAAGCCGGCCGCCTGTTCGAAAGTCTTGTCGCCCAGCCGCGGTACGGCTTTCAGCGCGGCGCGGTTGGGGAAGGCGCCCTTGCTATCACGGTAGTTGACGATGGCTTGCGCCACCGAAGCGGACAGGCCGGACACGCGCGTCAGCAGCGGCACGGAAGCCGTGTTGACGTCGACGCCGACGGCATTCACGCAGTCTTCCACTACGGCATCGAGGCTGCGTGCCAGCTGGGTTTGCGATACATCATGCTGGTACTGGCCCACGCCGATCGATTTCGGATCGATTTTTACCAGTTCGGCCAGCGGGTCCTGCAGGCGGCGCGCAATCGACACGGAGCCGCGCAGCGACACGTCCATGTCCGGCAGTTCGCGCGAGGCGAATTCCGAAGCCGAGTACACCGAGGCGCCCGCTTCGGACACGACGATCTTGTTCATTTTCGGTTCCGGATACAGCTTGATCAGTTCCTGCGCCAGCTTGTCCGTCTCGCGCGAAGCGGTGCCGTTACCGATGGAAATCAAGGAGACTTTGTGCTTGGTGGCCAGCTGGCCCAGCGTGTGCAGCGCGCCATGCCAGTCGTTCTTGGGCTGGTGCGGGTAGATCACGGCGGTATCCACCACCTTGCCGGTGGCATCGACCACAGCCACTTTGACGCCCGTACGCAGGCCCGGGTCCAGTCCCATGGTGGCACGCTGGCCAGCTGGTGCGGCCAGCAGCAGGGCTTTCAAGTTGGTGGCGAACACATTGATGGCCGACAGTTCGGCCGCTTCGCGCAGCGCGCCCATCAGTTCCGTTTCCAGATGCATGAAGCTCTTCACGCGCCAGGTCCAGCGCGCCGTGTCGCACAGCCATTTGTCGGCCGGACGGCCCGCCTGCCTGATGCCGAAACGGGCTGCGATGCGGCTTTCGCACGGGTTATGCGGGGCATCCCATTTCGGTTTTTCCGGTTCGGAATCGAGTCGCAGGGTGACGTCCAGCATGCCTTCGCGGCGGCCGCGCAGCAAAGCCAGCGCACGGTGGGACGGTATGCTGCTGAGGTTTTCCGTGTAATCGAAGTAGTCGGCGAATTTTTCGCCTTCTTCCTGTTTGCCTTCCACGACTTTGGATTCAACAATGCCGTGTTCCTGCACGTATTCGCGCAAGGATTGCAGCAGGGTGGCGTCTTCGGCAAAGCGTTCCATCAGGATCTGGCGGGCGCCGTCGAGCGCAGCCTTGTTGTCGGCCACGCCGGGGTTGTTGCCATCGGCCGATTCGAACGGGGCGCGCAAATATTTGCCCGCTTCCGTTTCCGGATCCAGTGCGGGATTGCCCAGCAGGCTTTCGGCCAGCGGTGCCAGTCCTGCCTCGATGGCGATCTGGGCTTTGGTGCGGCGTTTCGGCTTGTAAGGCAGGTAAAGGTCTTCCAGCCGGGTCTTGTCTTCGGCGTGCAGGACGGCATCGAGCAGCTCCGGCGTCATCTTGTTCTGCTCGGTAATCGAGGCAATGATGGCGGCGCGGCGCTCTTCCAGCTCGCGCAGATAGCGCAGCCGTTCTTCCAGCAGACGCAGCTGGGTATCGTCCAGCCCGCCCGTCACTTCCTTACGGTAGCGGGCAATAAACGGCACGGTAGCGCCTTCGTCGAGCAGGGTGACGGCGGCGGCAACCTGGGGGGCTTTGCAGTTGAGTTCAGTGGCAAGACGTTGTTCGATGGTAGGCAGCATGGACGGTATTCCTCAGCAATCAAGCTCGGAATGATACGCAATCGGCGCGAATCTGCCAGTCTTGACAGCCCGTGGCGTCTGTGAACCCGTTGCGTGCAGGGTGCATGGGCACACGAAAAACGCGGAAATATGAAGAATCCGCAAACATAAAAGCGTGTATGGCGGATAATATCGCCTGTTGCTGTTTTTGAACCATCTTTGACCAACAATGCGACCCATGGATTTAACCCGCGACGACGCCCCTGCTGCTCCCGCTGCACCTGCGCGCCCTGCGCCGCCTGCGAATCAATTGTCGTACGCTGTCGCCACCTGGCTGCAGCGGGTGGATGCCGCAGCGCATCCCAAGGCCAAGCTGAATGTTCCGCCGCCTGATGCGGACCCTAAACTTTCCGCACACAAGCTGATCTATGTAATGGCGCCCACCAGTGGCGGCCGCCATGTGGCGCTATGCCTGTACAAGGCGCGTCTGAAGCCGAATGGCGATGTAGCCGCCGCTAGCCCTGTCAGCGAAATTTTCTCGTTGCTGTCGGCCCCGCCCAGCTTTTTGTCGGCCGGTGATGAAGACCTGATCCGTTTCTTTGTGGCTATGCGCAGTGGCGCCAGCTCGCAGACGGGTTCGGCCACCGAGCCGCGCGGCAAGATCGGTGCGGCCCTGCTGAGCATGCTGGCCGAGCAGGATAAATTGCTGTGGGCAAATTCGTGGGCCGATGTGGGCAATGGTCTGGTCTATCCCCTCAAAGGCGGGGTGATGCGCGAGGCCCATCTGGCCTGGCGCGAAGAAGGCAAGGGGCTGCGGCTGGGCTGGCAGGTGCAGGCGCCGCTGAATGCGCGCCACAGCGGTGCCGATCAGGTCGACTACATGCTGCCGACCGATCCGCCATGGTATATCGATAATCTGTCCTGTGGCGTGCTGCAGCTCAATCAGGGCGGCGCCCAGATACCGCTGGCCGATCTGCAGGCGCTGGTAGCGCAAGCACCTTTGCTGACCAGTAACGACAAGCTGCGCGTGTCGCAACTGCTGCTGGCCCATGGTCTGCAGCAGCTGATGCCGCTGCCGCAGCCTTTGCCGCAGCGCCTGCGCGACGATGTGCTGCCGCGTCCCGTGCTGACGCTCGATGCCGCCATGCTGGCCGATGGTTCCATCCAGCGCTGGCATGATTTTGCCGTGCTGTCATTTGACTACGATGGTGAGCGGGTGTCGTTCGATCCGTCCCAGCGCGTGGTGCGCCAGAAGGGCGAAGTCACGGAAATTATCCAGCGTAATGAAGCGGCGGAAACGGCCGCGCTGGCGCTGCTACAGGAACGCGCGTTTGCCGCACCGACGACCTTGCCGCTGAGCAGCGTCAAAGGCGGATTGTTGCTGCCGACGCAAGCGGAGTGGATACGTTTTGGCCGTGACGGCATCGCCGACCTGCGTGCGGCCGGCTGGAAGATAGAAAAGACCACCAAATACCGCTATGACCTGACGGAAGTGGGCGAGTGGTTTGCCGAGGTGGAGCAGGATACCAGCGAAGGCGGCCATGCCTGGTTCGAACTCGAACTCGGTATCAACGTCGAGCAGGAACGCATCTCCCTGCTGCCCCTGCTGGTCCAGCTGATCCGCAACGCACCCAACGATTTTGCGCCGAAAGTCATTGCCCAGCATGGTGAAGCTGACCAGATGCTGGCCGTGCTGGCCGACGGCCGCCGGGTGGCGCTGCCATGGGCGCGCGTGCGGCCTATCCTGAATACGCTGGGCGAGCTGTATTTCAGCGACAAGATCAAGCCGACCCTGCGCATGACCAGTCTCGATGCAGCCCGTCTCGACGAGCTGGCCCGTTCGGTCGAAATGGCCTGGACCGGTGGCGAAGAGTTGCGCGAAATGGGCGCCCGCCTGAACCAGTTCGGCTCCATCAAGCGCATCGCCACACCGGCCGGCCTGCAAGCCACCCTGCGTGACTACCAGACCGACGGTCTGTCGTGGATGCAGTTCCTGCGCGAATACGGCTTCGGCGGCATACTGGCCGACGACATGGGTCTGGGCAAGACGGTACAGACGCTGGCCCATATTCTGGTGGAAAAAGAAGCGGGCCGCCTGACGGCGCCGGCACTGGTGATTGCGCCGACTAGCCTGATGGGCAACTGGCAGGAAGAAGCGGCGCGCTTTGCGCCGGGCCTGCGCGTGCTGCTGCTGCAAGGCAAGGAGCGCATGGGCCAGTTCGACCAGATCGCCGAGGCCGATCTAGTACTGACCACCTATGCCCTGCTGCCCCGTGACGAGGAAAAACTGCGCGAGCACGATTTCCATCTGGTCATCCTCGACGAGTCGCACTACATCAAGAACACCCGCAGCAAGGCGGCCCAGAGTGCCGGCCTGCTGAAAGCCCGTCACCGCCTGTGCCTGTCCGGCACGCCGCTGGAAAACCATCTGGGCGAGCTTTGGTCGCAATTCCACTTCCTGCTGCCGGGCCTGCTGGGCGACGAAAAAGGTTTCAACACCGTATTCCGTCATCCGATCGAACGGCAGGACGACCCGCTGCGGCGTGCTCTGCTGAACCGCCGCATCAAGCCTTTCCTGCTGCGCCGGACCAAGGACCACGTGGCCAAGGAACTGCCGCCGAAAACGGAAATGGTACGCAAGGTGGAACTGACGGGCGCCCAGCGCGACCTGTACGAAACCGTGCGCCTGGCCATGGATCAGAAAGTGCGCGAGGAAATCGACCGCAAGGGCGTGGCGCGCAGCCAGATTGTGATTCTGGAAGCGCTGCTCAAGCTGCGGCAGGTGTGCTGCGATCCCCGTCTAGTGAAATCGCTGACCGGCAAGAAAGCCGCCGCACCATCGGCCAAGCTGGTCGATCTGATGCAGATGGTCGAGGATTTGCTGGAAGAAAAACGCAAAATCCTGGTGTTCTCGCAGTTCACCAGCATGCTGGAACTGATACAGGAAGAACTCGACGAGCGCGATATTCCGTATGCGCTGCTGACCGGCGATACCAAGGACCGCAGCGCCCAGGTGGCAGCGTTCCAGCAGGGCGCCGTGCCGATCTTCCTGATCAGCCTGAAAGCGGGCGGCGTGGGTCTGAACCTGACGGCGGCCGATACCGTGATCCACTACGATCCGTGGTGGAATCCGGCGGCGGAAAATCAGGCCACCGACCGCGCCTGGCGTATCGGTCAGGACAAGCCGGTGTTTGTGTATAAGCTGATTGCCAAAGGTACGCTGGAAGAGAAGATACAGGTACTGCAGCAGAAGAAATCCGATCTGGCCCAGTCGATACTGGCTGAGGGCGAATCGCAGAAGATGGCGCTGACGCAGGAAGACCTGCAGCAGATCTTTGCTCCGCTGGTGGAATAATGACCCGCGTCGCCGAACTGGAGGCCGTCCTTGCGGCAGCGCAGGCAGAGATGCAGCGCTGCCGCGAATGGCTGGCCTACAGCGAGGAAGCCAGCTTCACGGCTGACGCGGCAGGGCTGACATGGCTGAGCCCAGCCTGCGAGCGGCAGTTCGGCTACACGCTGGCCGCTGCGCAGGCGCTGGCCGCCCCCCTGCTGGCGCAATTGCCGGCACGGCTGGCGCGCTACTCGGCCGGAGACGCCACGCGCTGGCAGGTGCGGCGCGAACTGGAGCTGGCCCATGCCGACGGCCATGCCGTTTCCGTGGAAATCACCACCACGCTGATGCCCGAAACGGATGGCTCGGTGCGCCGCATCCACGGCATCGTGCGCGACCTGACGCTGGCGCGCGAGCTGGCCCAGCAGCAGAAACAGTTCACTTCCATGCTGTCGCACGAATTCCGTACCCCGCTGGCCGTGATCGATGGTGCTGCCCAGTTGCTGGAAATGACGGGCACTGCCCACGACGAGAGTACGCGCAAGCGCTACCGCAAGATCCAGACGGCGGCAGACCGCCTGCTGGCCTTGCTGGACGAACACCTGACACCCCAGCGCATGGCGGAAATCGGCCGCGTGCGCCAGCCGGATCAGGTAGCGCCGGCCAGTCTGCTGCAAATGGCCGTACAGCAGGCTGCCAGCCGGCGCAGCAGTATAACGCTGGCGCTGGGCAATCTGCCGGCGCAGATGCGCTGCGATCCCGCCGGTATGCGCTTATGCCTTGATGTTTTGCTGGATAATGCGATTAAATACACGCCGGCCGCCAGCACCATCGAGGTGAGTGGCCAGATGGCTGCAGGCGGCGGGCTGGAAATGCTGGTGCGCGACTATGGCACCGGTGTGGCCGAGGACGAACTGGGCCGGATCTTCGAAAAAGCGTATCGCGGAAACAACGCTAGCCAGATAGGCGGTTCCGGGCTGGGCCTGTACATGGCCAGCGCAGTGCTCGAGGTGCATGGCGGTCGCCTGACGGCACGCCATGTTCCGGGTGGCGGCATGGAGTTCCGGATCTGGTTGCCAATTGCTAGCCAGACAGGGAAAGTTCTTGCTTAGTAAGGTTGTAGCAGTGATAATTCCTAAACGCAAGCCATCTTGGCAGGGCGGGGCTGGACACGTGGTCCGGATTTAGAATTCATGGCGCATTAATGACGCAGATACTCATCGTAGAAGACAATCTGGACTATGCCGAGGAAATGGCAGAGTTCCTGGTTGAGCTCAAGCATGATGTGCGCATTACCAATAGCGCCAGCGAAATGTGGTCCGCCCTCAGCCATGGCAATGTGGGCGTGGTGGTGCTTGATCTGGGCCTGCCCGACGAAGACGGCTTCAACGTGATTCCGCGCATGCGCCAGCTGTACCCGCAGATCGGCCTGCTGGTGCTGACGGGACGGGTAGCCTTCGACAACCGTATCCTGGGTCTGCGTCTGGGCGCCGACCATTATCTGACCAAACCCATCAAATTCCCCGAGCTGGCCGCCCATATCGAGGCGCTCAACCGCCGGGTGGGGCCGCAGGAAACCGCACCCGTACTCAGCAAATGGACACTGCGCGTCAGTGCCCGCCAGCTGGAGCTGGAAGGCACCATCATCACGCTGACGGAAAAAGAGTGCAATTTCCTGCATTTGCTGACCATCAATACCCGTCCCGTGCCCCGTCAGGTGATCGTGGCCGGCATAGGCGGCGATGATCCCGATGCCGGACGGCGCGTCGATATGCTGGTCTACCGCCTGCGCAAGAAAGCGCGTACGGGGCTGGGGCAGGACCTGCCCCTGCGCAGCGCCTATGGCGAAGGCTATAGCCTGTCCGCCAGCTTCAATCTTTCCTGAGCCCTTATACCCGTATCGCTGTGCTCTCCCGAAAAATAGGGACAGAGTCGGGCCGATTTTCCGAATTTGAAAATTAATCGGGGACAGAGTGGTGTAGAATCCCTCCCATACCCACTCTGGAGCAGACTTCCATGGCCCGATTACCGCGCCTGATTGTGCCCGGCCAGCCTCACCATGTGATTCAGACCGGCAATAACGACCAGCTGATCTTCCGCGATACCGAGGATTACCAGACTTTTCTGGGCTGGCTGCGCACGGCGGCGAAAAACTACAAGGTGGCCATCCACGCCTATGTACTGATGCCCAACCACCTGCATCTGCTGGCCACGCCGGCCGATGAACTGGGGCTGGGCCAGATGATGCAGTGGATAGGCCGCTATTACGTGCCCTACTTCAACCAGAAATATGGCCGCAGCGGCACGCTGTGGAATGGGCGCTACAAGACTTCGCTGATCGATGCCGAGCAGTATTTCATGGCCACCTGCCGCTATATCGAGTTCAACCCCGTGCGCAACGGCATGGTGGCGCGGGCACAGGATTATCCGTGGTCCAGCTTCGGCCACCACGCGGGTTTGCGCGCCGACGGCCTGATTATCGACCATGCCCGCTTCTGGCAGCTGGGTAATACGCCGTTCGAGCGCGAAGCCGCTTATCTGGCCCTGTCCGAACCGGCCCTGAGCGCGGAAGAGGTGGCGCATATCTCCAAAGCACTGCTGAAAGGCTGGCCGCTGGGCTCGGAACAGTTCCAGCGGACCCTGCAGCAGCGCGTCAAGCGACAGGTGCTGCCGGCGAAACGGGGGCGACCATTCAAGCTTAGCCCGAAGGCGGAAAATCCCGAATAATCCAGAAGCAGGTGCTCCCGGCGCCGGGTAAACCACCACGGAACTCATAATTCCGTGGTTTTTTATTCTCCGGCTTCACTCTGTCCCTAATTAATTTTTTCGGAATCTTTTGAAAAATTAATTCGACTCCGACCCTAATTGTTCTAGTTGAGTTTTCTGCTGCATTGCACTACTCTAGTTTTTCGTTAGTCAAATTGCAGTGGAGAACTCATGAAAGCCCAAGGTCTGTACGATCCGTCCAATGAACATGACGCCTGTGGCGTCGGTTTCGTCGCCCATATCAAGGGCAATAAGAGCCACTCCATTGTGGAACAGGGTCTGCTGATCCTGAAGAACCTCGATCACCGGGGTGCGGTAGGCGCGGACGCGCTGATGGGCGACGGCGCCGGTATCCTGATCCAGATTCCGGACCAGTACTACCGCGACGAAATGGCCAAGCAGGGCGTGGAACTGCCGCCACCGGGCGAATATGGCGTGGGCATGGTATTCCTGCCGAAAGAAAACGCTTCGCGTATCGCCTGCGAACAGGAAATCGAACGCGCCGTGCGTGCTGAAGGTCAAGTTGTGCTGGGCTGGCGTAATGTGCCGGTCGACAGCGAAATGCCGATGTCGCCGACCGTGCGTGCCAAAGAACCGGTGATCCGCCAGATCTTCATCGGCCGTGGCGCCGACATCATGGTGACCGATGCACTCGAACGCAAGCTGTATGTGATCCGTAAATCCTCGGGCCACGCGATTCAGGCACTGAAACTGATCCACGGTAAAGAATTCTTCGTGGCCTCGCTGTCGGCCCGTACCATCGTCTACAAAGGTCTGCTGCTGGCCGATCAGGTAGGCGTGTACTACAAAGACCTGCAGGATGCCCGCTGCATCTCCGCTCTGGCACTGGTGCACCAGCGCTTCTCCACCAACACCTTCCCTGAGTGGCCGCTGGCTCACCCATACCGTCTGCTGGCCCACAACGGCGAGATCAACACGGTAAAAGGTAACTTCAACTGGATGCGCGCCCGTGAAGGCGTGATGAAATCGGCCGTGCTGGGTGACGATCTGTCCAAGCTGTTCCCGCTGATTTACGAAGGCCAGTCCGACACCGCCTGCTTCGATAACGCGCTGGAACTGCTGCTGATGGCAGGCTATCCGATCGCCCAGGCGATGATGATGATGATTCCGGAAGCGTGGGAAAACCACGGCACCATGGATGACAACCGTCGCGCCTTCTACGAATACCACGCTGCCATGATGGAACCATGGGACGGCCCTGCCGCCATGGCCTTCACCGATGGCCGCTACATCGGCGGTACGCTGGACCGGAATGGTCTGCGCCCTGCCCGCTACATCGTCACCGACGACGATCTGGTAGTGATGGCTTCGGAATCGGGCGTGCTGCCGATTCCTGAATCGAAAATCATCCAGAAATGGCGTCTGCAGCCGGGCAAAATGTTCCTGATCGATCTGGAAGCCGGCCGCATCATCGACGACAAGGAACTCAAAGACACCTACGCCAACGCCAAGCCCTACAAGGCATGGATTAACGCCGTCCGGATCAAACTCAATGAAATCAAGCTGAGCGAAAGCCAGCTGGCGGTGAACCGCGTCAAGTACAGCGCTGCGCCGGGCGAAAAAGCTGTGGCTTCCGTGCTGGACCGTCAGCAAGCCTTCGGCTACACCCAGGAAGACCTGAAATTCGTGCTGGCGCCGATGGCGACCAATGCCGAAGAAGCCACCGGCTCGATGGGTAATGACTCGCCGCTGGCCGTCATGTCCAACAAGCTGAAACCGCTGTACAACTACTTCAAGCAGCTGTTCGCGCAGGTGACCAACCCGCCGATCGATCCGATCCGCGAAGCCATGGTGATGTCGCTGGTGTCCTTCATCGGCCCGAAACCGAATCTGCTCGATACCAACAACGTCAACCCGCCTATGCGTCTCGAAGTAGCGCAGCCAGTGCTGGGCTTCGACGATATGGCACGTCTGCGCGGCATCAGCCAGCACACGGGCGGCAAGTTCAAATCGTATGAACTGAATATCTGCTACCCGCTGGCCTGGGGCAAAGAAGGCGTGGAAGCCTGCCTCGCTTCGCTGTGCGCAGAAGCGGTGGATGCCGTCAAATCGGGCCACAACATCCTGATCGTGACGGACCGCTCCATCGGTGCCGATCGCGTGGCGATTCCAGCCCTGCTGGCCACCTCCACCATCCACCAGCATCTGGTCAGCAAAGGCCTGCGTGCTTCCACCGGTCTGGTAGTGGAGACCGGTTCGGCCCGCGAGACGCACCACTTCGCACTGCTGGCCGGCTATGGCGCCGAAGCCATCCACCCGTATCTGGCGATGGAAACCCTGGCCGAAATGGCACCGGGCCTGCCGGGCGACGTGAGCGCCGAACAAGCTGTCTACAACTACACCAAAGCCATCGGCAAAGGCCTGATGAAGGTGATGTCGAAGATGGGCATCTCCACCTATATGTCCTACTGCGGCGCACAGATTTTCGAAGCCGTTGGTCTGAACAAATCGCTGGTCGACAAATACTTCCGTGGCACGGCCTCGAATGTCGAAGGTATCGGTGTGTTCGAAGTGGCAGAAGAAGCGCTGCGTCTGCACCATCTGGCCTTTGGCAACGACCCTGTGCTGGCCGATAAGCTGGACGCCGGCGGCGAATATGCCTTCCGTGTACGCGGTGAAGACCACCTGTGGACGCCGGATGCCATCGCCAAGCTGCAGCACTCGACCCGTAGTAACAACTACAACAGCTACAAGGAATACGCCCAGATCATCAACGATCAGAGCAAGCGCCACCTGACGCTGCGCGGCCTGTTCGAGTTCAAGATCGATCCGACCAAGGCGATCCCGCTGGACGAAGTGGAACCGGCCAAGGAAATCGTCAAGCGTTTCGCGACCGGCGCCATGTCTATGGGTTCCATCTCGACCGAAGCCCACGCGACGCTGGCCGTGGCCATGAACCGTATTGGCGGCAAATCGAACACGGGTGAAGGCGGCGAAGATCCATCGCGCTACACCATGGATCTGAAAGGCATCAAGATCAAGCAGGGCGAAACCATGGCTAGCGTCATGGGCAAAGAGCAGATGGTGGTCGACATTCCGCTGCAGGAAGGCGATTCGCTGCGTTCGCGCATCAAGCAGGTGGCATCGGGCCGCTTCGGTGTGACCGCGGCCTACCTGAACTCCGCTGACCAGATCCAGATCAAAATGGCACAGGGCGCCAAGCCCGGTGAAGGCGGCCAGCTGCCGGGCCACAAAGTGTCGGAATACATCGCGACGCTGCGCTTCTCCGTGCCGGGCGTGGGTCTGATCTCGCCGCCACCGCACCACGACATCTATTCGATCGAAGATCTGGCCCAGCTGATCCACGATCTGAAGAACGCCAATCCGCGCGCTTCGATCTCCGTCAAGCTGGTATCGGAAGTGGGTATCGGTACTGTGGCTGCCGGTGTCACCAAGGCCAAGGCCGATCACGTGGTGGTGGCCGGCCATGATGGCGGTACCGGTGCTTCGCCGCTGTCGTCGGTGAAACACGCTGGTACGCCATGGGAACTGGGTCTGGCTGAAACCCAGCAGACGCTGGTGCTGAACGGTCTGCGTAGCCGTATCCGCGTACAGGCCGACGGCCAGATGCGCACGGGTCGCGACGTGGTCATCGCCGCCATGCTGGGCGCCGACGAAATCGGCTTCGCCACCGCACCGCTGGTGGTGGAAGGCTGCATCATGATGCGCAAGTGCCACCTGAATACCTGCCCGGTCGGCGTTGCGACCCAGGATCCGGTCCTGCGCGCCAAGTTCTCCGGCAAGCCTGAGTACGTGGTCAACTACTTCTTCTTCGTGGCCGAAGAGGCCCGTCAGCTGATGGCGCAACTGGGTATCCGTACCTACGACGAACTGATCGGCCGCGTCGACCTGCTGGACAAATCGAAAGCCATCTCGCACTGGAAAGCGCAAGGTCTGGACTTCAGCGCCATCTTCTACGCACCGCAAGTGCCGAACGGCGATTCGATCTATCACACGATGGAACAGGATCACGGTCTGGACAAGGCGCTCGATCACAAGCTGATCGCGCAGGCCAAGGCAGCGCTGGAAAAAGGCGAGCGCGTATCGTTTATCTCGCCAGTGAAGAACCTGAACCGCACCGTGGGCACCATGCTGTCGGGCGAAGTGGCCAAGCGCTACGGTCACGCCGGTCTGCCGGATGACACCATCCACATCCAGCTGCAAGGTACGGCTGGCCAGTCGGCCTGCGCCTTCCTGGCACACGGCATCACCATCGATCTGGTGGGCGAGGGTAACGACTACGTGGGTAAAGGTCTGTCCGGTGGCCGCATCATCGTGCGTCCGAACACGGAGTTCCGTGGCTGGGCCGTCAACAACATCATCATCGGTAACACCGTGCTGTACGGCGCGATTGCTGGTGAAGCCTTCTTCAACGGCGTGGCCGGCGAGCGTTTCGCCGTGCGTAACTCGGGTGCTACCGCCATCGTCGAAGGTACGGGCGACCACGGTTGCGAATACATGACGGGCGGTACCGTCGTGGTACTGGGCAGCACGGGCCGTAACTTCGCAGCCGGTATGTCCGGTGGCGTGGCCTATGTGTACGATCCGGACGGTGATTTCGCCAGCCGTTGCAACACCTCCATGGTGTCGCTGGAGCCGGTACTGTCGGCCAAGGAGCAGGATGCACATGCCGCCACCTTCCACATCCAGCACAAGGATACGGGTCGTGAAGCGGATGAAGTGATCCTCAAGCGTCTGATCGAGCGTCACTTCAAGCATACCGGCAGCACGCGTGCCCGCCTGTTGCTGGATAACTGGGCCGAAGGCCGCAGCAAGTTCGTCAAGGTCTTCCCTAACGAATACAAACGGGCGCTGGCAGAAATGGTCGAACTGGCCGCCGCGCAACCGATTGCTGCTTAATTAAGCTCGGCACAGACTGCAGACAGAACATATTTAAGGAACTATCGTGGGTAAAATCACCGGCTTTATGGAATTCCAGCGTCAGGACGAAGGCTATCTGCCACCTGCTACGCGCCTGAAAAACTATGCTGAATTTGTCATTCCGCTGACCAAGGAACAGGCCACCATTCAGGGCGCACGCTGCATGGATTGCGGCATCCCGTTCTGCAACAACGGCTGCCCCGTCAACAACATCATCCCTGACTGGAATGATCTGGTGTATCGCGGTAACTACCGCGAAGCGCTGGAAACCCTGCACTCGACTAATAACTTCCCCGAGTTCACGGGCCGTATCTGCCCTGCACCGTGCGAAGCGGCCTGTACGCTGGGTATTCACGAAGCACCGGTGGGCATCAAATCGATCGAGCACAAGATCATCGACGAAGGCTGGGAACACGGCTGGGTGACGCCGCAGGTGGCAGAAGTCAAAACGGGCAAGAAAGTGGCTGTGGTCGGCTCCGGTCCTGCCGGTCTGGCCGCTGCCCAGCAGCTGGCACGTGCCGGTCACGCTGTAACCGTGTTCGAAAAGAGCGACCGCGTCGGTGGTCTGCTGCGTTACGGCATCCCTGACTTCAAGCTGGAAAAATCGCATATCGACCGCCGCGTCGAGCAGATGCAGGCCGAAGGCGTGGTATTCCGCACCAGCGTGCTGGTGGGTAAAGACTTCCCTGCCAATGTCAACAACTGGGCCAAGGAAACCATCTTCCCGGAAGATCTGGAAAAGGACTTCGACGCCGTGGTGCTGGCCGGTGGTGCCGAGCAGCCGCGTGACCTGCCGGTACCGGGCCGCGAACTGAAAGGCGTGCACTTCGCCATGGACTTCCTGCCGCAGCAGAACAAGATCAATGCGGGCGACAAGGTCAAAGACCAGATCAAAGCCACCGGCAAGCACGTGGTGGTGATCGGCGGCGGCGACACGGGTTCCGACTGCGTGGGTACCTCCAACCGTCATGGCGCTGCGTCCGTGACCCAGTTCGAACTGATGCCTATGCCGCCTGAACAGGAAAACAAGCCGCTGGTATGGCCTTACTGGCCAACCAAGCTGCGTACTTCCTCGTCGCATGACGAAGGCTGCTCGCGTGACTGGGCGGTGGCCACCAAGCGCCTGGAAGGCAAGGGCGGCAAGGTCGAGAAACTGATCGCCTGCCGCGTCGAGTGGAAAGACGGCAAGATGACGGAAGTCGAAGGTTCCGAATTCGAAATGAAAGCTGATCTGGTACTGCTGGCCATGGGCTTTGTGTCCCCGGTAGCGAACGTGCTGGAAGCTTTCGGTGTTGATAAAGATGCACGTGGTAATGCCAAAGCCAGCACCGACGGCAATGGCTGCTACCAGACCAATGTGCCTAAAGTATTTGCCGCCGGCGACGTACGCCGCGGCCAGTCGCTGGTGGTGTGGGCGATCCGCGAGGGTCGTCAGTGCGCCCGTGCGGTTGACGAGTTCCTGATGGGTAGTTCGGTACTGCCGCGCTAATTAGCAAAACTTTACCGCTTCGCTCCCACCGGTGGTGCACGGGTGATCCCCGTAGCCACCGGTTTTTTTATCTGACCGTGGTTTTTCCAACAATATTCTGCGCGCTGATACGTCAGCAATGGGCTGGTGACGCAGCGCCCTAGTGCAGTGCAGCAATGTAACATTTGATGTCACATGTAAATTGCTGACTTGAGATTCATTAGTGTTGTATTATCTGCCATTTGGTGGGCCTCGCCAGCCTGTTCAGGGGTGCGTCAGCAGACTTACTCCTTTCTGAACTACAATACGGCATTAAAAACAATGAGTTCTGACGTGTCCAATCTTGTCGAAATCCGTGATTTACACTTTGCATACGGGAAGCGCGCAATCCTTTCGGGCCTGCAGATGGACTTCCCGCGTGGAAAAGTGGTCGCCGTCATGGGCGGCTCCGGTAGCGGCAAGACCACTGTATTGCGCCTGATCGGCGGCCAGCTCCGGCCCCAGCGCGGCCATGTCAAAGTGCACGGTGAGATCGTGCATAAGTTAAATACTGCCGGTCTGTATCTGTTGCGTCGCAAAATGGGCATGCTGTTCCAGCATGGCGCCCTGTTTACCGACCTGACCGTGTTCGAAAACGTGGCCTTCCCCCTGCGCGAGCATACCGATCTGCCGGAAGAACTGATCCGCAATCTGGTGCTGATGAAGCTGCACGCGGTAGGGCTGCGCAATGCGGCCAAACTCAAGCCGGGCGAGATTTCCGGTGGGATGGCGCGCCGGGTGGCGCTGGCCCGTTCCATCGCGCTCGATCCGGAACTGATTATGTATGACGAGCCGTTTGCCGGTCTGGACCCGATCTCGATGGGCGTGACCGCCAATCTGATCCGCAACCTGAATACGGCGCTCGGTTCCACCACGGTGCTGGTGTCGCACGATGTGAAAGAGTGCTTCGCCATTGCTGATTATGTTTATTTCTTATCCCAAGGCAAGATCGTCGCCCACGGTACGCCGCACGAAATGATGGTGTCGACCGATCCGTACGTGAAGCAGTTCGTCAATGCCGAAGCGGATGGTCCGGTGCCCTTCCACTACCCGGGTAAATCGCTGGCTGATGATCTGGGTCTGGGAGCACAGGCATGAGAATACACAACGGTTTATCCAAGCTGGGCGCGACCCTGCGCGACTTCATCGAGAGCATAGGCTACGGCACCCGTACCTTCCTCAACGTGCTGAAAGTGTCGCCGGGCCTGCTCAAGCGGCCTAGCCTGATCGTCGAGCAGCTACACTTCATCGGCAATTATTCGATGCTGATCATTACCCTGTCCGGCCTGTTTGTGGGCATGGTGCTGGGGCTGCAGGGTTATTACACGCTGAATAAATACGGCGCGGAACAGTCGCTGGGCCTGCTGGTGGCACTGGGCCTGAGCCGCGAGCTGGGCCCCGTGATTACGGCGCTGCTGTTTGCCGGCCGGGCCGGTACTTCGCTGACGGCCGAAATCGGCCTGATGAAGGCGGGCGAACAGCTGTCGGCCATGGAAATGATGGCAGTGAACCCTATCCAGCGCGTGCTGGCCCCCCGTTTCTGGGCCGGCGTGATTTCCGTGCCGCTGCTGGCTTCCGTGTTCAGCGCCGTGGGCGTGTTCGGCGGCTATCTGGTCGGCGTGCAGCTGATCGGCGTGGATAACGGCGCGTTCTGGTCGCAGATGCAGGATGGTGTGGATATCTGGAAAGATATCTACAACGGTTTCGCCAAGAGCGTGGTGTTCGGCATCGCCATCACCTTTATCGCCCTGTATCAGGGCTACGAGGCCCAGCCTACGCCGGAAGATGTGGCCCGTGCCACCACCCGTACGGTAGTGATCTCGTCGCTGATGATCTGGTGGCTGGATTTCATGATGACGGCGCTGATGTTCAGCAAATAAGCCGCAAGCAAACAAGATAATGTAACGAAGGAATCACTATGCAACGTAAATCTCTGGATGTCTGGGTCGGTCTGTTCATCGTCGTCGGCGTGGCCGCTCTGATGTTCCTGGCACTGAAAGCCGGCAACATGGGATCCATGTCTTTCGCCAAGGTCTATCCGGTCACGGCCAAGTTCGACAACATCGGCAGCCTGCGTCCGCAAGCGCCGATCAAGGCTGCCGGTGTGGTGGTGGGCCGCGTGGGCGAGATCCGTTTCGACGACAAGAGCTATCAGGCGCTGGTCACGCTGAATATGGAAGAAACTTACAAGTTCCCGAAAGATAGCTCGGCCAAGATCCTGACCTCGGGCCTGCTGGGCGAGCAGTATGTGGGCATCGAAGCAGGTGGCGACATGAACAATCTGGTGGCTGGCGACAAGATCGCCCGTACCCAGTCGGCCGCCGTACTGGAAGACCTGATCAACCAGTTTATTTACAGCAAAGCCGCTGAAGGAAAGGACAGTAAATGAGCCTGACCACTGCCAAACCAGCCCGTGCCGCCGTAGCGCTGGGCCTGACCTTGCTGCTGGCCGGCTGTGCCGGTCCCAACCCGCGCGACCCGTACGAGAACTTCAACCGTGCCATGTTCACTTTCAATGACACGGTCGATACCTATGCGCTGAAACCGGCCGCTACCGCCTATCACACGGTGTTGCCATCGTTCGTGCAGACGGGCGTGAACAATTTCTTCGGCAATCTGGCCGACGCCTGGACTGGTATCAACAACCTGCTGCAAGGCCATGGCGAAGCCGGCATGTCCGATGTGACCCGCTTTGCGCTCAACTCCACGCTGGGTATTGTGGGCCTGTTCGACATTGCTTCCGAAGCGGGCCTGCCCAAGCACAAGGAAGATTTCGGCCAGACGCTGGGTACCTGGGGCGTGCCATCCGGTCCCTACCTGATGCTGCCGCTGCTGGGCCCTTCCACCGTGCGCGACGCAGTGGTACTGCCTATCGACGTGAAAGGCGATATCTGGGGCTACAAGGAACCTGTGTATATCCGCAACAGCGGCACGGCCTTGCGCGCCATCGACCAGCGCGCCGGTCTGCTCGATGCTTCCACTCTGCTCGAAGATGCAGCGCTGGACCGCTACGAGTTTATTCGCGACAGCTTCCTGCAGCGTCGTGAAAGCCTGATCCACCCGGACGACGACAGCGCGCCCAAGCGCAAACGCAAGGATGATGACTCGGCTTACGAGGCAGTACCGGCCAGCGAACCTGTTGCTACTGTGGAAAAAACTGTCCCGGCGTCCGACGCGCTTACGCCAAAAGAGGTAAACTCTGGTGCTCTGGCTGCAACTTCTGTCAGCCCGTGAACCCGAAGAACACTTCATAGGTAAAAAACATGACTTTTATTAAACAACTTATCGCTGCAGCGGGTCTGACTTTCGCGGCGACCATGGCGCAGGCGGCCGTACCGGCTAACGAAGCACCGGATGCACTGGTGAAACGTATCAGCCAGGAAGTGATCGAAATCGCCAAGACCGACAAGGCGATCCAGGCTGGCGACCAGAAAAAGGTCATGGATCTGGTAGAAAACAAGATCCTGCCGTACGTGGACTTCCAGCGCATGACGGCACTGGCAGCGGGCCGCTTCTGGCGCGATGCTTCGCCAGAACAGCAGAAGGCCCTGTCGGACCAGTTCCGCACCCTGCTGATCTTCACCTATTCCGGCGCCCTTTCGCAGATCAAGGATGAAACCATCGAGTTCAAGCCGCTGCGTGCCGATCCGACCGACACCGAAGTGGAAGTGCGTTCGCAAGTGAATGTCGCGCGCGGCGAGCCGATTCCGCTGAACTACCGTGTGGCCAAATCGCCTACCGGCTGGAAAATCTACGATATCAACGTGCTGGGCGCCTGGCTGGTGGAAACCTACAAGGGCACGTTTGCTTCGGAAATCAACAAGGGCGGCATGGATGGCCTGATCAAGGCGCTGACCGAGAAGAACAAGAAGCTGGCCAATAAACCACTGAAACCTGTCGCTAAATAAGACTGTCTGCCATGTCCACTGCTGTTGCCGAAGCTATCGACGATTTCAAATCGCTCACCACTCTGAACGTGCAGAACGCCACGGCGGTGCTGGAGCGCGGTCTGGCCGCCCTCAAGGCCGGCCAGACGGTGTTCGATCTGCGCTACGTGCTGACGGTGGATTCGGCAGCCGTTTCCGTGCTGCTGGCATGGGAAAAGGCGGCACAGGATGCGGGCCTGAAGCTGGAGCTGAAAAACCTGCCGCCAGCCCTGCAAAGTCTGACCAAGCTGTATGGCGTGTGCTCGCTGCTGTTCCCTACCTCGGTCCAGCTGGAGCCGGGCGAAGCTGCGCCCGCCAATCCCCAGCATGAAGAGTTCCACGCCGTGACGGGCCAGCCCGACACCGCCAAGCTGAAAGTGGGCGCCGACCCCGAAGCAGCGCATCACCATCATTGACCCCCGCCTCATCGAATTGGGCCAGAAACTAGCGCTCTGGCTCGGTTCCCGTCAATTTCCCCTATAATTGAAGGTTGCCGCAGCCGGAGTGCCGTGGCTTTCCCAGTAGTCCCCGCCCTCGGGCAGCTCGCGCCGGATTAAAGCCGCCGCACCTTACGAATAAACCAAGCATGACAGCGATCCAAATAACGAATGTCGAGAAGCGCTACAAGTCGCTCCAGGCACTAGGTGGCGTGTCCCTGACGATAGAAGAGGGCGAATTTTTCGGTCTGTTAGGCCCTAACGGTGCCGGTAAAACCACACTGATTTCCATTATTGCCGGTCTGATCCGCCCCGATGCGGGCAAGGTCACCATCCACGGCCACGATGTGACGGGCGACTTCCGTGCCGCGCGCAAGAAGCTGGGCGTGGTGCCGCAGGAACTGGTGTTCGATCCCTTCTTCACGGTGCGCGAAACGCTGCGCCTGCAGTCCGGCTATTTCGGCCTGCCCAATAACGATGCGTGGATCGACGAGGTAATGCACAACCTCGATCTGACCAACAAGGCCGATACCAATATGCGCGCCCTGTCCGGCGGCATGAAGCGCCGCGTGCTGGTGGCGCAGGCGCTGGTGCACAAGCCGCCCGTGATCGTGCTCGACGAGCCGACCGCCGGTGTCGACGTGGAACTGCGCCAGACCCTGTGGCAGTTCATCACGCGGCTGAACCGCGAAGGCCACACGGTGGTGCTGACCACCCACTATCTGGAAGAGGCGCAAGCCATGTGCAAGCGCGTGGCCATGCTCAAACTGGGCAAGGTGGTGGCGCTCGATAGCATGGCAGCACTGATCCGCCGCATCTCCGGTTCGCAGCTGGTGCTCAATCTGCGCGAAGGCGAACTGCCGGCCGATCTGCGCCATCTGGTCAGCCATCCTGACCTGACCGACGAGGGCCGCAAGTACAGCCTGCGTATCAACGATTATGCGGAAGTCGAACCTATCCTTGCGCGCCTGCGCGAGACCGGTGTGCATATCGATGAAATGCAGCTGCAGCAGGCCGATCTGGAAGACATCTTCCTGCAGATTATGGACAAGGGGAGCGTATGAGTTTGATGTCGATCGGGTTCCGCACCCTGGTGTACAAGGAGACCCTGCGTTTCTGGAAGGTGGCCACCCAGACCATCGCCGCGCCTATCCTGACGGCCATGCTGTACCTGCTGATCTTCGGCCATGTGCTGGAAGGCCGCGTGACGGTGTACAGCGACGTCAGTTACACCGCCTTCCTGATTCCGGGGCTGGTGATGATGAGCGTGCTGCAGAACGCGTTTGCCAATGCCTCGTCGTCGCTGATCCAGTCCAAGATCACGGGCAATCTGGTGTTCGTGCTGCTGACGCCTCTGTCGCACTGGGAAATCTTCTCGGCCTATGTGATCGCGGCCATGGTGCGCGGCATCGTGGTCGGTGCCGGCGTGTTCATCGTGACGGCGTGGTTCGCCCACCTGTCGTTCACGGCGCCGCTGTGGATCATCGTGTTTGCCCTGCTCGGTGCTGCCATTCTCGGCACCATGGGCCTGATCGCCGGTATCTGGGCGGAGAAATTCGACCAGCTGGCCGCCTTCCAGAACTTCCTGATCATGCCGCTGACTTTCCTCTCCGGCGTGTTCTATTCCATCCATTCGCTGCCACCGTTCTGGCTCACGGTGTCGCACCTGAATCCGTTCTTCTACATGATAGACGGCTTCCGTTACGGTTTCTTCGGCCAGTCCGACGTGAATCCGCTGATTAGCGTGAGTATCGTCGCGGCCTTCCTCGTGGCGCTGGCTTTGCTGGCGATCCGTTTGCTGCAAAGCGGCTACCGACTGCGCCACTAAGTGCGTCACTAAGCGCGCCCATATGCGATAAGCACCTCATATACAAGGACACCATCATGACTACTACCCCGGAACTGATCCATAGCTACCTGAGCGCCGGTCTCGAATGCACCCATCTGGAAGTGGAAGGCGACGGCCAGCACTTCCAGGCCATCATCGTTTCGCCGGCTTTCGCGGGCAAGCGCATGGTGCAGCGTCACCAGCTGGTATATGCCGCGCTGGGCGACCGCATGCGTGAAGAAATCCACGCACTGTCGATGAAAACCCTGACCCCTGAAGAATACCAAGGATAAGTATGGACAAGCTGCTCATTCAAGGCGGTAACCGCCTGCAAGGCGAGATCACCATTTCCGGCGCCAAGAACGCTGCCCTGCCTATCCTGTGCGCCGGGCTGCTGACTTCCGGTGACGTAGAACTGAGCAACGTGCCGCATCTGCACGACGTGGCCACCATCCTCAAGCTGCTGGGCCAGACGGGCCTGAAAGTGCAGCAGGATGGCGACCGCGTGACGCTGAACGGCAGCGCCATCGACAAGCTGGAAGCACCGTACGAGCTGGTGAAAACCATGCGTGCCTCGATCCTGGTACTGGGCCCGCTGCTGGCCCGTTTCGGTTCGGCCAAGGTCTCGCTGCCGGGCGGCTGCGCCATCGGTTCGCGTCCGGTCGATCAGCACATCAAGGGCCTGCAGGCCATGGGTGCCGAGATCACCATCGAAGGCGGCTACATCTACGCCAAGTGCGCCAAGCTGAAAGGCGCGCGCATCGTCACCGACATGATTACCGTGACGGGTACGGAAAACCTGCTGATGGCTGCCACGCTGGCCGAAGGCGAAACCATTCTGGAAAACGCGGCCTGCGAGCCGGAAGTGACCGACCTCGCCAACCTGCTAGTGGCGATGGGCGCGAAGATCGAAGGCATAGGCAGCAACCGCCTGACCATTCAGGGCGTAAGCGAACTGCATGGCGCCAAGCATGCCGTGATTTCCGACCGTATCGAAGCGGCCACCTTCCTGTGCGCCGTGGCGGCCACGGGTGGCGACATCACCATCCGCAATACCCGCGTCGACATCATGGATGCAGCGCTGGACAAGCTGCGCGAAATCGGCCTGCAACTGACTATCGGCGATAACTGGATCCGTGCGCAGATGGATCAGCGCCCGCACCCTGTCACTTTCCGCACCACCGAATATCCGGGCTTCCCGACCGATATGCAGGCGCAGTTCATGGCGGTAAATACCATCGCCGACGGCGCCAGCCGCGTGACGGAAACCATTTTCGAAAACCGCTTCATGCACGTGCAGGAGATGAACCGCCTGGGCGCGGCCATCGAGACCGACGGCAATACGGCCTTCATCAAGGGCGTGGAGCAGCTGGTGGGCGCGCCCGTGATGGCGACCGACCTGCGTGCTTCCGCTTCGCTGGTGATTGCAGCGCTGGCCGCGCGTGGCGAAACGCTGATCGACCGCATCTATCACCTCGACCGTGGCTACGACCAGATGGAAGTCAAGCTGTCGGCAGTAGGCGCGGATATCAAGCGCATCAAATAAGAACCTATTTAGGAAGAACCATGAGCGGATTTCAGGCCAACTCGCAGCTGATACTGGCGCTGTCGAAGGGACGTATTTTCGAGGACACCCTGCCCTTGCTGGAAGCAGCAGGCATCACCGTGACCGAGAACCCGGAGACTTCGCGCAAGCTGATTCTGTCCACCAATGATCCCGACGTGCGCGTGATCATCGTGCGCGCTACCGATGTGCCGACCTATGTGCAGCATGGCGCGGCCGATTTCGGCGTGGCCGGCAAGGACGTGCTGCTCGAGCATGGTGGTGAGGGCCTGTACCAGCCTATCGATCTGAATATCGCCGCCTGCCGCATGTCGGTGGCCGTGCGCAACGGTTTTGACTACGAGACAGCAGTGCGTCAGGGCGCGCGCCTGCGCGTGGCCACCAAGTTCGTGCAGACGGCGCGCGAGCACTTCGCCAAGAAGGGTGTGCACGTCGATCTGATCAAGCTGTACGGCTCGATGGAACTGGCGCCGCTGGTCGGCCTGTCGGACGCCATCGTCGACGTGGTCAGCACCGGCAATACGCTGCGTGCCAATGACCTCAAGGAAGTGGAAGCCATCATGGACATTTCCTCGCGTCTGATTGTGAATCAGGCGGCCCTCAAGCTCAAGCGCGAGCGTCTGCAACCGATCATCGAAGCTTTCGAGCGCGCCTCTAAAAAATAAAGCGAACCCATCATGTCGATTCAGATTAGCAAGCTAGATTCAAGCCAAGTTGATTTCAAAAAGTCGCTGGATGCCCTGCTGGCATTTGAAGCGAGTACTGATGAAGCCATCGAGCGTGCCGTCGCCGGCATCCTCGCCGATGTGAAAGCGCGCGGCGATGCCGCCGTGCTGGAATACACCAACCGTTTTGACCGCATCCCTGACGGCGGCGCAGCCAGTATGGCTGCCTTCGACATCGGCACGGCCGAACTGCAGGCGGCACTCGCTGCCATTCCTGCTGCCCAGCGCAGCGCACTGGAAACGGCAGCGCAGCGCATCCGCGCCTTCCACGAACGCCAGAAGCAGGAACTGCAAGGCTTCCGTTACACCGAAGCCGATGGCACGGTGCTGGGTCAGGTGATCACGCCGCTGGACCGCGTGGGCATCTACGTGCCGGGCGGTAAAGCTGCCTATCCTTCCTCGGTGCTGATGAATGCGATTCCGGCCCACGTGGCCGGTGTGCAGGAAATCATCATGGTGGTGCCGACGCCGGATGGCGTGAAGAACCAGATGGTGCTGGCCGCTGCGGCGATTGCCGGCGTCACTCGCGTGATTACCATCGGCGGCGCACAGGCTGTCGGTGCACTGGCCTACGGCACGGAGACCATTACCCCGGTCGATAAAATCGTTGGCCCCGGCAATGCCTATGTGGCCGCTGCCAAGCGCCGCGTGTTCGGCATCGTCGGCATCGATATGATTGCCGGTCCTTCCGAAATTCTGATCATCTGCGACGGCACCACCGATCCGGACTGGGTAGCGATGGACCTGTTCTCGCAGGCCGAGCACGACGAACTGGCGCAGTCCATCCTGCTGTGCCCTGACGCCGACTACATCGCCAAGGTGGAAGCGAGCATCAACAAGCTGCTGCCGGCCATGCCACGTGCCGATGTGATCCGCACTTCGCTGACCGATCGCGGTGCGCTGATCAAGGTTGCCGACATGGCCGAAGCCTGCGCCATCGCCAATGCTATCGCGGCAGAACACCTCGAAATCTCGGCCGAAGATCCGCAGCGCTGGGCCGACCAGATCCGCCACGCGGGCGCCATGTTCCTCGGCCGTTATTCGTCCGAGTCGCTGGGCGACTACTGCTGCGGCCCGAATCACGTGCTGCCGACTTCGCGCACGGCGCGCTTCTCGTCGCCACTCGGTGTGTACGACTTCCAGAAGCGTTCCTCGCTGATCCACGTCAGCGAAGTGGGTGCGCAGGCGCTGGGCAAGGTAGCGGCCGAACTGGCCTACGGCGAAGGCCTGCAGGCGCACGCCCGCAGCGCCGAACTGCGTCTGAAATAAGCTGCCCCACCATGACGGCAGCCGGCTGGATCGATCAGGTATTTTGCGAGGATGCGCTAGCAGGGCTGGCGCGCATCCCCGATGGTGCTATCGATCTGATTCTGACCGACCCGCCCTACAATCTGGGCAAGGACTACGGCAACGATTCCGACAGCCAGACGGTGGAAGACTATCTTCGCTGGACCGAGCAGTGGATCGATGCGGCCCTGCCCAAGCTCAAGCCTAACGGCAGCCTGTACATCTTCCTCACGTGGCGTTTCTCGCCCGAGATCTTCGTGCTGCTGAAACAGCGCATGACCATGATGAACGAAATCATCTGGGATAGACGCGTGCCGTCCATGGGCGGCAGCGTGCGCAGCTTCTCGTCGGTGCACGACACGATCGGCTTTTTCGTGCGGCGCAAGGATTACTACTTTGATCTCGATGCCGTGCGTATTCCCTACGATGCCGAGACCAAGAAAGCCCGTTCGCGCTCCATCTTCGTGGGCGCCAAATGGCTGGAAGTGGGCTACAACCCGAAAGACCTGTGGAGCGTGTCGCGCCTGCACCGTGAGCATCCCGAGCGGGCCGACCATCCAACCCAGAAGCCGCTGGAAATCATCGAGCGCATGGTGAAGGCCTCCTGCCCGCCCGAAGGCGTGGTACTCGATCTGTTCATGGGCAGCGGCACCACGGCGATCGCCGCCAAGCGCTGCGGCCGCCACTTCGTCGGCTTTGAACTCAATCCCGATTACTGCGCCATCATCGCCGCCCGGCTGGCACGCGAACAGCAGCTAGCCGATGCCGAACTGGCCGCTAGCACTACCTCTACCGCGCTGCCCGAGCCGGTGGCCGTGCAGGCCGCCGCTGCCAAGAAAAAATCTGCGCCCCGTACGCGCAAACCTGTCGTTAAACGAAGTTCTGCCAACTCATAGCTAAGGAGCCCTTGCAAGATGTCCCCCATCGACACCCTGATCAACACCACTATCCGCTCCGACGTGCGCTCCATCCAGAGCTACCACGTTGCCGATGCCGGTGGCTTTATCAAACTGGATGCGATGGAGAACCCTTACGAGCTCCCTCATGCACTGCGCCAGCAACTGGGCGCGCGGCTGGCCGAAGCCAGCCTGAATCGCTACCCTGTGGCGTCGTATGCCACCCTCAAGCAGCGCGTGCGCGCGACGCTGGGCGTACCGGCCGGCTACGACGTTATGCTGGGTAATGGCTCGGATGAACTGATCTCGATACTGTGCATGGCCTGCGCCCGGCAGGACCGGCGTGCCGTAGTGGTGGCGCCGACGCCATCGTTCGTGATGTACCAGCGCTCGGCCCAGTTTGCCGGCATGGATTATGTGGGCGTGCCGCTCAGGGCCGACCTGACGCTGGACCTGCCCGCCATGCTGGCGGCCATCGCCGAGCACCGCCCTGCGCTGGTGTTCCTGTCCTACCCGAATAACCCGACCGGCAACCTGTTCGGCGCGGATGACATAGTGACCATCATCCGGGCGCTCGATGGTTTCGGTCTGGCCATCGTCGATGAAGCCTACGAGCCGTTCGCCAGCGACACCTTTATGGGCCGCCTGCCGGAATTCGCGAATCTGGTGGTGATGCGCACGGTTTCCAAGCTGGGACTGGCCGGTATCCGCCTCGGCTATATGTCGGCGGCACCGCAACTGCTGGCTGAACTGGACAAAGTGCGGCCTCCTTACAACATCAACGTATTGACCCAGATTGCGGCCGAATTCGCGCTCGAGCATGTGGAGGTGCTGAACCAGCAGGCCAGTGCTTTGCGCGCCGCACGCGCCGATCTGGCAGCCGCTATGGCCGCTCTGCCCGGCGTGGAGGTTTTCCCGTCGGCGGCGAATTTTATCTTGATTCGGGTGCCAAATTCCGATGATGCCTACGCGAAACTGCTGTCTCGCAAGGTATTAATTAAAAATGTGAGTAAAATGCACGGTGTGCTGACCAATTGTTTGCGTATCACGGTCAGTACGCCGGAAGAAAATCGTGCCTTCCTCGATGCCTTTGCTGCATCGCTGTCGGCCTGAAGTTATCGACATCGCTATCGCGAGCCTTTCATGAACCGCACCGCAGAAATTATCCGCAACACCAACGAGACGCAAGTCCGCGTTTCGCTCAATCTTGATGGTACCGGCAAGCAGAAACTGAATACCGGCGTACCCTTCCTCGATCATATGCTGGACCAGATCGCCCGCCACGGCCTGATCGATCTGGAAGTGGAAGCTACCGGCGATATCCATATCGATAATCACCACACGGTGGAAGACGTCGGCATCACGCTGGGCATGGCAGTAGCCAAGGCCATCGGCGACCGCAAGGGCATCGTCCGCTACGGCCATTCCTATGTGCCGCTGGATGAAGCGCTGTCGCGCGTGGTGCTCGATTACTCGGGCCGTCCCGGCATCGAATACCATATTCCGTTCACCCGCGCGATGATCGGCACCTTTGATGTCGATCTGACGCTGGAATTCTTCCGCGGCTTCGTCAATCACGCCGGCGTGACCCTGCACATCGATAATCTGCGTGGCACCAATGCGCACCACCAGTGCGAAACCGTGTTCAAGGCCTTCGGCCGCGCACTGCGCATGGCATCGGAACTCGATCCGCGTGCTGCCGGCACCATCCCATCGACCAAGGGCAGCCTGTAACAGCTCAATCAACATGAATAAAATCGTAGTAGTGGATTACGGCATGGGCAATCTGCGCTCGGTCGCCCAGGCTTTGCGCGCAGTAGCGCCGGAAGCCGATGTGGTGATTTCGGGCGAGGTGGCCGACATTGAAAGTGCCGACCGTATCGTCCTGCCCGGCCAGGGCGCCATGCCGGACTGTATGCGCAGCCTGCGCGAATCCGGTGTGCAGGATGCCTTGCTGGCAGCCTCGCGCAGCAAGCCGCTGATGGGCGTATGCATCGGCGAGCAGATGCTGTTCGAGCGTAGCGAAGAAGGCCATGCTGCCGGTCTGGGCCTGCTGCCCGGCGAGGTGGTACGCTTCCAGCTCGATGGCATGCTGCAGGAAGACGGTTCGCGCTTCAAAGTGCCGCAGATGGGCTGGAATCAGGTGCAGCAGAGCGCCGCCCACCCGATGTGGCAGGAGATTCCCGACAATAGCTATTTCTATTTCGTGCATAGCTATTTTGCCCGTCCCAGTGTGGCCGAACACACCGTGGGCGTGACCGTGTACGGTGCGCCGTTCAGCTGCGCCGTGGCACGTGATAATATTTTTGCGACCCAGTTCCACCCCGAGAAGAGTGCAGCCGCGGGTCTGCAGCTGTACAAGAATTTCGTCCACTGGAATCCCTGATTCCGGCCCAGTGCAAACTTTAACGTTCACCAATTTACAGTTCACTTTACTGATCAAATCATCATGCTGCTCATTCCTGCCATCGACCTGAAAGACGGTCACTGCGTACGCCTGAAACAGGGCGATATGGAACTTGCTACCGTATTCTCCGAAGAACCTGCTGCCATGGCGCTGCACTGGCTCAAGCAGGGTGCACGCCGTTTGCATCTGGTCGATCTGAACGGCGCCTTTGCCGGCAAGCCGAAGAACGAAGCGGCCATCAAGTCCATCCTCAAAGTGGTGCAGGAATACGCCGAAGAGAACGATCTCGACGAAATCCCTGTGCAGCTGGGCGGCGGTATCCGTGATCTGGACACCATCGAACGCTACCTCGATGCCGGCATCAGCTACGTCATCATCGGTACGGCGGCCGTGAAAGAACCGGGCTTCCTGCATGACGCCTGCGGCGCCTTCCCCGGCCATATCATCGTCGGCCTCGATGCCAAGGACGGCAAGGTAGCAACCGATGGCTGGAGCAAAATGTCCGGTCACGAAGTCATCGATCTGGCCAAGAAGTTCGAAGCCTATGGCGTGGAATCTATCATCTACACCGACATCGGCCGTGACGGCATGATGGGCGGCGTGAACATCGAAGCGACCGTCAAGCTGGCCCAGGCGGTGAAGATTCCGGTGATCGCTTCCGGTGGTCTGCATAACATCGCCGACGTGGAAGCCCTGTGCGCGGTGCAGGACGAAGGTATCGAAGGCGTGATCTGCGGCCGTTCGATTTACGAAGGCACCATCGATCTGGCCACGGCCCAGGTGCGTGCCGATGAACTGAGCGGCGATCTGGTCGACGACGAAGCCGAATAAACCTATGCTCGCTAAACGCATCATTCCCTGCCTCGACGTGACCGATGGCCGCGTCGTCAAAGGCGTCAATTTCACCGAGCTGCGCGATGCCGGCGATCCGGTGGAAATCGCCCGCCGTTACGACGAACAGGGCGCCGACGAACTGACCTTCCTCGACATTACCGCCACCAGCGATAACCGTGGCCTGATCCTGCACATCATCGAAGCCGTGGCTTCGCAAGTGTTCATTCCCCTCACCGTGGGTGGCGGGGTGCGCGAAGTGGCCGATGTGCGCCGTCTGCTCAACGCCGGCGCGGACAAGGTCAGCATGAATTCGTCTGCCGTGGCCAATCCGCAGCTGGTGTACGACGCCGCGCACAAGCACGGTTCGCAGTGCATCGTGGTGGCGATCGACGCCAAGCAGGTGGCACCGGGCAAGTGGGAAGTGTTTACCCACGGCGGCCGCAAGGCGACCGGCCTCGATGCCATCGAATGGGCCAAGAAAATGGAACAGCTGGGCGCGGGCGAAATCCTGCTGACCAGTATGGACCGCGACGGTACCAAGTCCGGCTTCGATCTGGGCCTGACGCGCGGTGTATCGGATGCCATCAGCATTCCCGTGATCGCTTCGGGCGGCGTGGGCGGCCTGCAGGATCTGGCCGACGGCATCAAGCTGGGCAAGGCCGATGCCGTGCTGGCTGCCAGTATCTTCCACTATGGCCAGCACACGGTGCAGGAAGCCAAACAGTTCATGGCGCAGCAGGGTATCCCTATGCGTCTGGCATAGGGAATTAAAGGAAACACGATGTCTACGCCTACTGCTAGCAGCCTCGCCAAGGCTAAATGGCTGAAAAAAATCCACTGGGACGAGCATGGTCTGGTGCCCGTGATCGCCCAGGAAGCGGGCAGCAACGATGTGCTGATGTTCGCCTGGATGAATCGCGAAGCACTGGCACGCACGGTGGAACTGGGCGAAGCCGTGTACTGGAGCCGTTCGCGCAAGAAGCTGTGGCACAAGGGCGAAGAGTCCGGCCACGTGCAGAAAGTGCTGGAAATCCGCCTCGACTGCGATGAAGACGTGGTGCTGCTGAAAATCGAGCAGGCCGGCGGCATCGCCTGCCATACGGGCCGCCACTCGTGCTTCTACCAGAAGTTCGAAGGCGATGCGCTGGAAGGCGACTGGCAGACGGCCGAGCCGGTGCTGAAAGATCCGGCAGAAATCTATGCGGCCGAGCAGGCCGCCAAACCGAAAAAGACCACCCCATGAGCACCATACTAGACCGTCTGGCCGAGATTATCGAATCGCGCAAGCCGGCGCAGGGCGGCGACCCCGCTACTTCCTACACGGCCAAACTGCTGGCCAAGGGCGACGACGCCATCCTCAAAAAAATCGGTGAAGAAGCCACCGAAACGGTAATGGCCGCCAAAGATGTGCGCGCTGGCGCCGATAGCGGTAAAGTGCTGTACGAGGTAGCTGATCTGTGGTTCCACACGCTGGTACTGCTGGCCCAGTTCGACCTCAAGCCGCAGCAGGTGCTGGATGAACTGGCGCGGCGCGAAGGCGTGTCCGGTCTGGCGGAAAAAGCGGCACGCAAGGAATAAACCTGTCTAACCGGAGCTGTTGTGGATAACTGCCTGTTTTGCAAAATCGCTGAAAAAAAGATTCCTGCTACCATAGTCTATGAAGATGATGAGTTGCAGGCCTTCAAAGACATCAACCCGGCTGCCCCGGTGCATCTGCTGGTGATTCCGAAGAAGCATTACGCTACCCTCTCGGCCTGTACGGCGGAGGATGCGCCACTGCTGGGCCGCATGCTGGCACTGGCGCCGAAACTGGCGGCGGAGTTCGGTTGCGGCGTGCAGCACGCAGCAGACGGCACGCCTAGCGCCGGCTACAAGACGCTGATTAACAGTGGTCCTGATGGCGGGCAGGAGGTGTACCATCTGCACATGCACATCATCGGCGGGCCGCATCCGTGGCGCGGCCAGCGCTAGGCGCAGAGCGGGCCGGAAGCGCGTCTTTGTTCATAGTTGCTTGTATGAAAACATTACAAATGCATGACATTGGCGCTTCGCTTATACTGTCGCAGGCGTTTTTTGAATCAACGGTTTTTTAGGGCGTGCGCGTCCTGCAAGGGGAATAGAAATGGGTACAGGTAGCTGGTTGCACTGGGCAATTCTGCTGGTGGTCGTAATTCTGATCTTCGGCACCAAGAAGCTCGGTAATGTGGGTTCCGATCTGGGTAAAGCCGTGAAAGGCTTCAAGGACGGTATCAAGGGCGAGGAAGACAAGTCGGCTGCTCCAGCCGCTGCACCCTCTGCCGCTCCGGCGCAGGTGGCCGACAAGAGCACCATCGACGTCGAAGCCAAGGAAAAGAGCAAGCAGTAAGCACCGGCCTGCGGGCTGGCTTCCGGTGTGCCGGAGGCTGGCTCATGGCCTGCTCTGATGCCGGATATTTATGATCGATCTTGGTCTGACCAAACTCGCGGTAATCGGTGTGGTGGCGCTGGTCGTCATCGGACCGGAAAAGCTGCCCAAGGTGGCGCGTATGGCGGGTACGCTGTATGGCCGTGCCCAGCGCTATCTGAGCGAAGTCAAATCGGAAGTCTCGCGCGAAATCGAGATGGAAGAGCTGCGCAATATGCAGAAAGAAGTGCAGACGGCAGCACAGAATATCAAGCAGGACGTGGAAGCCTCGCTGGCGGAAAGCGTGGCCGAAGTACAGAATATGTGGCCGGACTCGGTCGCCGAGACGCGCATCATCAGCGCCACCGACGAGGACCTGAAGCGCAAGGCGCGCGAGTTCCGTCGCAAGAAGCTGGTGCGCAATGCCGCAGTGCCGGGCTGGTACAAGCAGATGCACGGCGGGCGCCAGCATGTGGTGTCCGGCGCGGCGCGGGTGGCACGCTTCCGTCCCCGCAATCACACCCCTACATCGTTTTACTAAATGACTACTTCCAAGCCGGGCGAAGAGACCTTTATCTCTCACCTGATCGAACTGCGCGACCGTCTGGTGCGTGCCACCATCGGTGTGGTGGTGATGTGCGTCGGTCTGCTGATCTGGCCAGGTCCGGCCCGCATTTACGACATTCTGGCCGCGCCCATGATCGCTTCGCTGCCGGTGGGCTCGAAGATGATCGCCACGGGGGTGACCTCGCCGTTTCTGGTGCCGATGAAGGTGACGCTGGTGCTGGCCTTGGTAATGGCCCTGCCGTGGGTGCTGTACCAGATCTGGGCGTTTGTCGCGCCGGGTTTGTATGCGCATGAAAAGCGGCTGGTGGCACCACTGGTGATTTCGTCTTCGGCGCTGTTCATGGCGGGGGTGGCGTTCTGCTACTTCTTCGTGTTTGGCCGCGTATTCAAATTCATTGCCGAGTTCTCGCCGCAGTCGATTGCCGTTACGCCCGATATCGAAAACTATCTCGATTTCGTCATGTCCATGTGTCTGGCGTTTGGCGCGACCTTCGAAGTGCCGGTGGTGGTGGTGATCCTGGTGCGTATGGGACTGGTCAGCGTGGCCAAGCTGAAAGAGATCCGTCCATATGCCATCGTCGGCGCCTTCGCGGTTGCCGCCGTGGTGACGCCGCCGGATGCGGTGAGTATGTTCTCGCTGGCCATTCCGATGTGTCTGCTGTTCGAACTGGGCATACTGGTTGCGCCGTTGTTCGTGCGCATGTCGACGGCGCCGGAAGAGAAAGCCTAAGTTCTCGCTAGCAGAGTCGCAACGCCGCACAAGGTGACGGCGTTGATCAGCAGCGAGCTGCCGACCAGCCAGAAAAGTACCTTGGAATGCTGTTCGAGGCGTTCGGTCCGTGCGCTAAGCACTTCCAGTTGGCCATTGATTTCCTGCCGCAGCGCATGCAGTTGTTCATGCATTTCGTTGCGCAGGGCCTCCATTTCTCTGCGTATCGCATTTACCTCGTTACGCAGGTTATCTATCTGACTACGCAGGTCGGCCACCTCATTGCGCAGGCCATCTACTTCGCCACGCAGACCATTGATCTGACCTTGCAGGTCTTTATGCAGCGCGCCTAGCATCGCCAGCATTTCGCCACGCAAAGTCGCGATCTCCGCCCGCATTTCGGCGCGTAAAGTTGCGATCTCCGCACGCATTTCAGCACGTAACGCGGCGATCTCCGCCTGCATTTCAGCGCGTAACGCGGCGATCTCCGCTTGCATTTCAGCACGTAAGGCTGCAATCTGTGTCTGCATTTCGGTGCGTAGCGCACCAAACTGGGCCAGCATTTCATTGCGCAAGATGTCGATGCGCGCCAGCAGATCGGTTTTGAGCAGGAGCAGGTCGGCGGGCGTGACAGTGGCGTCGTGCAGCACCTCGGCTAGCGCCTGAGCTTGCGCCTCGGCCTGATCGGGCGGCACGCCGGCGTCACCCAGCTTGCGCGCATATTCCAGCGTATTGAAATGGATGGGCATATTCATCACCGCTCCCTGATCGCATGCTAGCAGAACTGGCCATACCGGCTGCCAGTTCCCCATCGTATCGAATCAGGGGCGGTAGTGTTTGCCGGCACGCAAGCGTGCCGCACCCAGCCGCAGGCTTACTGGTTCATCAGCCCTTTGATGACGCGTACGGGCGCGCTGCCGTAGCTGAGGAACTGCTCGTGGAAGTCTTTCAGGTTGAACTTGCTGCCGAGCGCCTGCTTGCGCTGCTCGCGCAGTTCCATGATTTCGCTGTAGCCGCTGAAGTAGCTGGTCAGCTGCACCGACGAGACCTGCACGCGATGCCATTTTTCCACCGCTTCGCTACGGGTCTGGAAAGCCTGACGGGTCAGCAGGTCCAGCGCCTGCTGTTCCGTCATGCCCAGCACGTGCACGCTGTAATCGAGGATGGTGTTGGTCACGCTGCGCAGGTTCCACTTCGAATACATCAGCCACATTTCCGGCGAATTGTCGCCATAGCCCGATTCCAGCATCATGCGCTCGCCGTACACCGCCCAGCCTTCCACCATGGCGCCATTGCCGAAGATGGATTTGACGATGGATGGCGAACGGTTGGCATATACCAGCTGGGCGTAATGGCCGGGGATGGCTTCGTGGATATTCAGGATCTGCAGTATCCAGTAGTTGTACTCGCGCAGGCTGCTTTCGGCCTGTTCTGCCGTGGCGCCGTCCAGCGGAGTGACGTTGTAATAGGTCTTGTCCTGCGGGCGATACGGGCCAGGCGCATCGATGCTGGCACCGGCTACACCGGCCGCATAGGCGGGCGTGGCGCGCACTTCCAGCGGCTTGCTCGGGTCGAGCGTCAGCAGATCATGGCTAATCACCCAGTCCTGCAGCAGCGGCACCTGACGGCGGATTTCCTTCACAAAGTCTTCGCGCGCGACATGGCGCTCGGACAGCTTGTCTATCATCATGCCGATGCGGCCATAGCGGTCAGCCGGACGCGGTGTCGCGCCCAGATAGCGTTCCCACAGTTCATCCGTAATCCGGCTCATATTCGACAGCAGCTCTTCCCGTGCTGCCAGCGCCTTCTGGTAAGTTTCCTCGGCGGTGCTGGCCGACTGGATATCGAAGGCAAACTTCTGTTCGTACAGTTCCTTACCCAGACGGAAGCTGCGGCGACCCGCGTTATCAGACTGCTTATCCAGCTCGGTCAGGAAAGCCACATAGCCATCGATGGCCGTCAGCGCCGCATTGATGCGCTGGGTGTACAGCTGCTTTTCCACCGGCGTGAGGATGGAGGCCTGGGCCGCCTTGTCCACTTCCGTCAGCAGGGTCTGGATGCCGGGCGCCTGTGCGATGGCCAGACGCGTATGCTCGCGTGTGGGGTTGACGATGTTGGCACGCGCCGCTTCGTAATAGGCTGGAATGCTGGCGATACGCTTGAGCAGGGTGCGCAGGCGCTGCGGCTGGGCTGCATATTCCGTGTTGAGGATCAGGTCGATAGGGCCGGCCACGTTGTAGCTGGCCGGATTCCATTCCCATTCCTTGAGGGTGGTGAGGCGGAAGCGGTCGCTCTCGAGCTTGTTCATCAGCAGGGCCAGATCCGTGCGCTGCTTGAGCGCCAGCTTGCTGGCTTCGACGGCGGCGAACTTCATCTTCCATTCATCGATGAAGGCCAGCGCGCGCGCCTGCCCGGCCTTGTCGGGGATGGCCAGCGTTGCGGCCGTATCGTACTTGCCCGCATACACGGCGCTTTCCGAATCCAGACGCCAGAGCGCGTTAAGGAACTGGTTGCTCAGGCTGTTGAAGTTGCGGTCACGGTAGCTTTCCGGCGCCACCAGTTTCAGCGTCGCCGGCGTGGCAACGGCGGCACCTGCTACCAGCGCCTTGCCGGTGCTGGCGTGTTTATCCTTGCCGTGTTTGCTGCTCTTGCTACTTTTGCTGCCGCCGTCCTTGCTGCTCCTGGATTTGCTACTTTTGCTGCCGCTCTTGCTGCTACTTTTGGTGCTGCTTTTTTCGCTGCCTTTGCTGCTATGGCTGCTTTTACCGGAGCTCTTGTGGTGCTTGCCACTGCTGCTGGTTTCTTCCGTATCCTTGTGGTGCTTGCTGGCGCTGGCCGGTGCGACGGCGAGCGTCGTCATCAATACAGCTAGCGCAATCTTGGTTTTAATCATCGTGAACAGCCTTGTCTAAATAGGCCCGGGTGGGTACCGGACCGAAGCGGTGGAGATTATCATTAAATCGCCTGTTTGCGCGCTTCCGTTTGTAACGGCAGCGCTACTTGATTGCTGCGGGTAGATTAGCGGCGCAAGCCTTCCTGCAGCATGGCCAGCATTTCGCTGGCGGACATGCGGCCCGACACATCGGCGCCTTCCAGCAGGCTATCGGCCAGATCGCGCTTATGCTGGTGCAGTTCGACGATGCCTTCCTCGATGGTATGGCGCGCCACCAGCCGGTAAATGGTGACAGGGCGCTGCTGGCCCATGCGGTGGGCACGGTCCGAGGCCTGATCTTCCACGGCCGGATTCCACCACGGGTCCATGTGGATCACGTAGTCGGCCGCCGTCAGGTTGATGCCCACGCCACCCGCCTTTAAGCTGATCAGGAAAACTTCGCCCTGACCCGACTGGAACAGATCGACGCGCTTCTTGCGCTCGGCCATGGGCGTGGCTCCATCCAGATACTGGTAGGCGATGTTCTGCTGGTCCAGATGGGCGCGGATCAGGGCCAGATGGTCGACAAACTGGCTGAACACCAGCACCTTGTGGCGGTTTTCCAGTAAGCCCAGCAGCAGACGCGAGAAGGCGGCCAGCTTGCTGCTGGCCAGCCCCAGTTCCGGTGCCACCAGTTGCGGGTTGCAGCAGGCGCGCCGCAGCTTCATGATTTCGGCCAGTATCTGCATGGATTTCTTCTCGGCCGGTCCTTCTACCTGTTCCAGCTTTTCCAGCGCAGCACGGCGCAGCGATTCGTATAGCGTGGCTTCTTCCGGTGACAGATCGACTTCCAGCGTGATCTCCGTGCGGGCCGGCAGTTCGCTGAGTACCTGCGCCTTGGTCCGGCGCAGCATGAACGGCTGGATCAGACGGCGCAGACGTTTGCGCGCGCCCACTTCGGCGCGGTGGTCCTGCTGGCGTTCGATCGGTCCGGCAAAGCGCAGATTAAACTGGTCCAGATTGCCGAGCAGGCCGGGATTGATGAAGCGGAACAGATTCCACAACTCGCCCAGATGGTTTTCCAGCGGCGTGCCGGTGGCCACCATGCGGAAATCGCCTTTCAATGCCATCACGGCTTGCGAGCGCTTGGTGGCGCCGTTCTTGATGGCCTGCGCTTCATCGAGCACGATGGTGTGCCACTGCACGCCAGTGAAGCGGGCCGCTTCCAGTTGCAGCAGGCCGTAGCTGGTGACCACCACATCGTAGGGCTGTAACTGGCCCAGCATGGCGGCACGGTCACCAATGCCGAACTGGTGGACCTTGAGCGTGGGCGCAAAGCGGGCTGCTTCGCTGATCCAGTTCAGGCAGACGCTGGTTGGCGCGACTACTAATGTCGGCCCCTGCGGCGCGCGTGACAGGATCAGCGCCAGTGCCTGCAGCGTTTTGCCCAAGCCCATATCGTCGGCCAGACAGGCGCCCACGCCCCAGTGGGCCAGCCGCGCCAGCCAGTTGTAGCCTTCCAGCTGGTAGTCGCGCAGTTCTGCCTGCAGGGTGGACGGCAGTTGCGGCTGGAACGCGGCCTGTGCCGCCATCTGTTCCAGATGCTGCTTCCAGCGCTTGTCCGACTTCAGCGTGCCCACTTCGCTGGCCAGTTCTTCCAGCGAGAAGGCGGCCAGCGGGTGCAGGCGTACGCCATCGCCCTGCAGTTCGCCGTAGGCCGCCACTTGCTGCAGGCGGCGGTGCAGCGCATCGGTCAGCGCCAGATAGCGGCCTGCCGACAGTTCGACAAAGCGGCTCTGGCTATTGCGCATCAGTTCCAGCAGGGTTTTCAGATCGATCACCTGATCTTCCGCCACCTGCAGTTCACCGCTGGCAGCAAACCAGTCCTTGTTGCTCTTGATGGCGAGGCGTAGCTGGCGCGTGCTGGCTTGCGCCGTCAACGCGAATGGCTGGCCGTCCGGCCATGCCAGTACCAGTGTGTCGGCCGGTAGTTCCTGCAGTTCAGCCAGCAGTTGCAGACACAGGGCCGGCTGACCAAGCAGCCATTCATCGTGATCCTGCTCGGCTTCACCCAGCACGGGGCAGCGTTCGATCAGCTGGCGCTCGGCTTCCTTTTCATCGGCCAGTGCACGCGTGGCGCGGGCCGGTTTGCCATCGATTTCCGCGATCACATTGGCGGCACCGGCACCGGGCGCGTAGTAGGCGCCATTGGCCAGAGGCCGCACCAGTATCTGCAGCTTGAGGCCGTGCTGGTAGGGCAGCAGGTGCAGGTGCAAGCGGGTGTCGGCTGGCACTTGCAGCATGTCGGGTGCGGCGCCACCGATTTCCGACTGCACCGTGACCATGCTGGACATGGCGCTGATGGCTTCCAGCACCTGCGCCTCGGCGCGTGCCGGCACCACCAGCCCGGTGCCGACGATGGCCGCGATGCGGCGATGTTCGTCGAGGATGCTGATCACGCACAGGCGGTTAGGCGTTTCGCGGCTGATGATGACCAGCGCGCTATCGTCGGGTATCGGCGGCTGCAGCCGCAGCTCCAGGCTGCCAGCCTGCTTGGTGATCAGCAGTTCCGGTGCTCCGGCCAGCAGTTCTACCCGCGTGTCCGGCGCGTCGGCCCAGAACAGCAGCGGGTGGCCCACCAGCAGCGGTGCGGCGCGCTGCGGATCGACTTCGTAACTGAGGCCGCTGGCGTGGTAGTTGCGGTGGGCGACCGAGATGGCTTCCGCTGCGCGCATGTCCTGCGGCGTCAGGTACTCGAACTGTTCGGACTCGAAGCGCAGCCGTTTCAGGCTGACGGCGCGGCCCTTGCTCCATGCACCGCGCGCATCGCGCTTCTGTTCGACGGCGCTGATTTCATGCAGGCCGTAGCGGTTGTCATAGCGCAGCAGCCATGCCAGCCTTGCCGCGCCACTGCCGCTGTCCGCGCTAGCCGGTTGCTGCAGATTGATCAGCGCAGTGAGCTGGCGCTGCCATGCTTCCTGCCGCTCGAACCAGATAGAGAGATCACACAGCCCCAATTGCGCACGCAGCGCCTGCGCCTGCTGTTGACGGGTGCGGTCGCCCAGTGCACCAAGCAGGCTGGCGAGCTGACCGGCCAGCAGCAGATAGCCTGCCGCTTCCGCTGCGGCCAGTGCATCTTCCATTTCGGCGCGCCGTTCGGCCAGTTGCGGTAGCGAGAGCCAGAAATACAGCAGGCACTGGAACACCTGCGTCTGTAGCTGGTTGCCCCATGCCAGCGTGGCGGCCGCTTCTGCCGCTAGCGTGCCAGCGCGGATCTGGCGCAGCAGATCGATCTGCTGGTGTATCGCGCTGTCGTGGTTATGCCCTGCGCGTACGGCCAGTTCCAGATAGGCGCCCGCAGCCTTGCGGTGCTTGGCGTCGTCGCTGCGCAGCAGGGCCAGCATGTACAGATAGCTGCCTATGCCGCTGAACAAACGCGTGCGTTTGCCCGTTTCGCGCCGCAGGATTTTCAGTGCCGCTTCGTAGCCGCTTAGTGCCGCGCTGGTGTCGCCGCGCAGCAGCCGTACGCTGGCCGCCAGATACTGGCTCTCCCAGCCTTCCGTACCGGCCAGATAGCGCTCGGCTTCGTCGCAGCGGCTGCACAGGATGGCGTCTTCGGCCAGCGCCATGCGTAGTTCGGCGCTGATGTCGTCACCTGCGGCCTGCTGATTTTGCTGGTGCTGCTGGCAGTACAGCCGGATAGTGGGTGCGGTAGCGATCGCATACTGGGCGGCCTGCAGCAGCACCACCAGCACATCGTCGCGCAGCAGCGGGTGGACTTGTGCCAGCATCTCCGCTTCGAACGGGCGGCCGAAGATTTCCAGTATGGGGTGTAGCTGCGCCGCTTCGTAGCTGCCCAGACAAAAGGTCAGCAGGGGCTGGATCTGCTGCGGTGTGTGGCCGCGCAGATAGCCCATGCGCAGGCGGGCGATGCCGGCGCGGTAGCTGCGCGGCTCCATGCTGTTCCAGGTCTGGCGCAGCGGTGCCAGCGTTTCGTAGGCGCGGCACAGATCATCCAGCATGTGCTGGGTTATGGCGGCGCGCAGCGCGGGCCAGCGCAGCTTCGGGTTGCAGACAAAGCCGCGTCCCACCACTACGCTGATGAAGGCCAGCCGCTCCAGCCTTTGCATGGCCTGATCCAGACTGGCCACGGTGAGCGGACGGCGCGCCGCATCGAGTACCCGCGCCGAATCCAGCTGGTCGAGCAAGGCAGTGCGGCCTACCGGTTCGCCTATCAGCGCCAGTTGCGCCAGTATCATCTGCTCGTGCGGTGCCAGTGCAGAAAATTCATCCAGCAGCATGGAGTCACTCATGCAGGCTTAGTCCGGCAGGTTATCGATCTGCACGGGCGCGCTGGCCGTGGCATCGTGCAGGCCGAACATGCGCTGGTAGAAGTACAGTTCCGCTTCCAGCGTGCGGATGATGGTATCGGCTTTGCGGAAGCCGTGGCCTTCGCCTTCCAGCGCTACATAGGCCACCGGTACGCCGCGCGCCTTGAGCGCCTGCACCATCATTTCCGACTGCTTGGGTGGCACTACCTTGTCATCCTGCCCCTGGAAGAAAATCATCGGGCAGGACAGCTTATCCGTGTGATGGATGGGCGAGCGCGCCTTGTACAGTTCCGCAGCGGCGGGCTGTGGTGCGATCAGGTATTCGTTGTAGTGCGATTCGAATTTGTGCGAATCCGCATCGAGGCCGGCCAGATCGGACACGCCGTAGTAGCTGGCGCCCAGCTTGAAGGTGTCGTGGAAGGTCAGCGCGCACAGCGTGGTCAGCCCGCCCGCGCTGCTGCCACGGATGATCAGGCGCTGTTCGTCGGCCAGTCCGCGTGCTACCAGCGCCTGGGCACCGGCCACGCAGTCTTCCACATCGATGATGCCCCACTGGCCTTTGAGCAGGTCGCGGTAGGCGCGGCCAAAGCCCGTGCTGCCGCCATAGTTCACATCGAGCACGCCGAAGCCTCGGCTGGTCCAGTACTGGGTGGCCAGCTTCAGGGTATTCACCGTCATGCCGGTGGGGCCGCCGTGGCCGATGACGATCACGGGCGGCTTGCTGCCTGCCGGCGCCTGCACGGCCGGATTGCATGGCGGGTAGAAGAAGGCATGCGCCGTGCGCCCGTTAGCGCTCGGGTAGCTGATGCTGGTGGGGATGGACAGGCAGGCCTCTTCTGGCAAATCGCCGATGGACTGCGCCAGAATTTCCACCCCTTCCTCGGTGAAGTCGATGCGCGCCAGTTCCAGCGGGATGGTGGGGCTGCCGGCCAGCATGGCGATATAGCCCGGTGCCACGCGCAGCTCGCGGATTTCCGCATACGGGTTGGCGATGGCTTCCAGCTTGCCACTGGCAGGCAGCAGGCGCGCCAGATGGCTGACGCCCTGGGCTATATAGGTGCAGATGATTTCGCTGGCCGAGCGGAAGCCATACATGCTGTTACCGAAGGTCCAGTGCGGGGTGGCGAATTCGGCCTCCATCGGGCACAGGCCCTCGGTGCGCTGGCCATCGCGGCACAGGCGGTACAGATTCCACCAGCCGCTGCGGTCGGAGACGAAGTGCAGCAGGCCGTCCGGCGACCACTCGGGCTGGCAGACCGATTCTTCGCGGCTGCCCGCAATCCGGCGCGGCTCACCCAGCGTGCCGTCTGCAGCTATGGCGGCCAGCCACAGGGTGGTGCCCTGCCATGGCATGTCGGGGTGATCCCAGCTTAGCCAGGCCAGCGCGCTGCCGTCAGGCGCCACGCGGGGCGAAGAATAGAAGTCGGCACCCTGCACCAGCACCTGTTCGCTGCCGTCGGGGTTGATGGCGCAGAGAGTGTTCTGTGGCTGGCCGTGGTCGTCGCCATGCAGTTCGCGCACAGCGATCAGGCGGGCGCGCTGACGGTCTATTGCCAGATCGGCAAAGCGCTGGCTGCCGGCGGCCGTAATCACTTGCGGTTCCGGCACATCTGCTGTCAGATCAAGTCGGTATAGGCGGTTATCGGCGAAATGGGAGAAATAGACGGCGTCGCCATCGACGGCATAGGCGCCGCCGCCATATTCGTGCACGCGGCTGCGCACGTTGTAGGGCATGGGCGTGACTTCTTCCTCGTGCACGCCGTGGTAGCGCAGCAGGGCGCTGCGCCCCGCCTGCGCTGCCCGTCCCGCCAGCCAGAAAATATCGCAGCCATCCGCCCCGCCCAGCATCAGTCCCGAGAGCGGCGTCGCCCCTGCCGCCACCTGTGCGGCGCTGATGGTCGATGGCCATGCGCCGAATGGTATGACAGGCGCGACGGGGAGGATAGTGTTGCTCATGGGGGCTCCGGGAGGGGGAATTGCACAGTGCTAGGCATGATAGTGAATCGCGCGACGATCATCCAGCAAAAAAGCCCGCGCGGGATGTCATAATAGCCGTTTCACCGCTTTCGATTGCTACCCATGCCACAATTTGCCCCGCTCCAGAATGACAACTTCTTGCGCGCGTTGTTGCGCCAGCCGACCGATTACACGCCTGTGTGGCTGATGCGTCAGGCGGGGCGCTACCTGCCTGAATACCGCGCCACGCGCCAGAAAGCCGGCTCCTTCATGGGCCTGGCCACCAATTCCGACTACGCCACGGAAGTGACGCTGCAGCCTATCGACCGCTATCCGCTCGATGCTGCCATCCTGTTCTCCGATATTCTGACGGTGCCGGATGCCATGGGTCTGGGCCTGTACTTCGTCGAAGGCGAAGGACCGAAGTTCCAGCGTCCGCTGAAAACCGAAGCCGATGTGATGGCCCTGCGCGAACCGGCCGAAGGCTCGCTCGACTACGTGTTCAAGGCCGTGACCCAGATCCGTACGGAACTCAATGGCCGCGTGCCGCTGATCGGCTTCTCCGGCAGCCCGTGGACGCTGGCTTGCTATATGGTAGAAGGTCAGGGTTCGCGCGAGTTCCACACCATCAAGAAGATGCTGTACAACCGTCCGGAACTGATGCACCACATCCTGCGCATCAACGCCAAGTCGGTGGCCGATTACCTGAATGCCCAGATCGACGCGGGTGCACAGGCCGTGATGATCTTCGATTCGTGGGGCGGTGCGCTGGCCGATGGCGCCTATCAGGAATTCTCGCTGCAGTACATGCAGCAGGTGGTGTCGCAGCTGAAGCGCGAAAAAGACGGCGTGAAGATTCCGGCCATCGTGTTCACCAAGGGCGGCGGCCTGTGGATCGAGCAGATCGCCGACATCGGCGCCGATGCCGTCGGTCTGGACTGGACCGTCAATCTGACCAAGGCACGCCAGCAGGTGGGCGACAAGGTGGCTCTGCAGGGTAATCTGGACCCGGCCATCCTGCTGGCCAGCCCGGAGCAGGTGCAGGCCGAAGTGCGCAAGGTGCTGGATGCCTACGGCAAGCCGTCGGCCGGCCACGGCCACGTATTCAATCTGGGCCACGGCATTTCCCAGTTCACCGCGCCGGAAAATGTGGCGGCCATGGTGGAAACTGTCCACAGCTACAGCAAAGCCCAGCGCGCCTAAGGTAGTTTGCTAACAGAGGGCACGTTTCGTGAGGAAACGTGCCCTTTTTCATTGGTGTATAGAAGAAATCTGTAGCGACTTATACACATTTTTTTCTGCTGTGGAAATATCCAGCACTGTATAACTTTCCACAGCGGCCAGGTTGCTAAGTGACTGATTTTAAATGGATAAATTTATTTGCCGATAATTAACTTTTGGCAAGTCGTAAACCCGGAAACGGAAATTCAACTGGTTTATTTGTTCATTGTCCACAAAGTTATCCACAAAAACTGTGGATAAAAAATAAAAGTACTTAGTAAACCGTGACTTAGCCATAATGTTGTGGTTTTTCCTGAAGTTCATGTTGCATTGCACGATTTTTAGGCAGTGATACGATGACTTTGAGGAAGTTGTGAGAGCACAAACCTTGTCGTTGAGGCATGTGTAGAATTCGCCGGCAACGCGGCCTTATGCTGCTGTGCAGTATTGCCTCACCCTGTGCAAAAAGTGCTTGATTTCGGCAAAAAATTTTTTCTAAATACTGCACTTATGCACAGCAGGGAGGTCACAGCGATGATTTTTTCTCTCCTAGGAAGCATTTTGTAAGTGCTTGATTTTAAATAGGAATAATTGTGAATTTTTAGCCAGTTTACGGGGCATCAAGCTTGTCTGTGCACGTTTCTGGGGATTAAGATTCCTTTGTCCACAAAGTTATCCACAAAAACTGTGGATACATCAAATAGTTGAAGTGGTGTGGGTCTGGCGAGGCTCCCGAACCGCGGCGACGCTACTGTAACGGGAGCTATGTCTGGTCTTTTAAACCATTGCATCTTGCAGATCGTGCTCGATACGCCGCTGCATGCCGTGTTCGATTACCGCTGGCCCTGCGCAGCGGCAGAACGGCCACAGGTCGGACAACTGGCCCTCGTGCCGTTTGGCCGGCGCGAAGTGGCGGGCCTGATCGTGGGCGTGGCAGACAGTAGCGATGTGCCTGAAGACAAGCTCAAGGATGCGCTGGCTGTGCGCAGCCAGCTCAGCCCCCTGTCGCCCCAGTGGCTGGCGCTGGCTGGCTTTGCGGCCGACTATTATCAGCGCCCGCTCGGTGAAGTGGCGCTGCCCGGCCTGCCCAAGAATACCCGTCTGCCCACCACCGTGGCACTTGATCGTGCTCTGAAGAAACTCGCCAAGCTCGATACCGCGCATGACGGCACGCCGCTCAATGTGCCGGCGCTGAATCCGGCCCAGCAGCAGGCGGCCGACGCCATAGGCGGCGCACAGGGTTATTTGCCGACCTTGCTGCACGGGGTCACGGGCAGCGGCAAGACGGAAGTCTATCTGCAAGCCTGCGCCCAAGTGCTGGCACGCGAGCCGGACGGCCAGATTCTGATACTGGTGCCGGAAATTAATCTGACGCCCCAGCTGGAAGGCAATATCCGCGCGCGCTTCCCCGGCGTGATGCTGGCCACCCTGCACAGCAGCCTGTCCGAAGGCGAACGTATGCTGCACTGGCTGGCTGCCCATCAGGGCCGCGCCCGCATCGTGCTGGGTACCCGGCTGGCCATCCTCGCGTCGCTGCCGGCACTCAAGCTGATCGTCATCGACGAAGAGCATGACCCGTCCTACAAGCAGCAGGAAGGCTTGCGTTATTCGGCACGCGATCTGGCCGTGTGGCGCGCGCGCCAGCTCGATATTCCCATCGTGCTCGGTTCCGCCACGCCTTCGCTGGAAAGCTGGCAGCATGCCCAGTCGGGTCGCTACCGTTTGCTGACGCTGCGCGAGCGCGCTGTGCAGAATGCCGTGCTACCCCGCATCAGCCTGCTCGATATGGAGCGCGACAAGCCGCAGGATGGCCTGACCTCGGCGCTGGTGGCGGCGCTGCGCCTGCGCATGGAGCGCGGCGAACAGTCGCTGCTGTTCCTCAACCGGCGCGGCTACGCACCCGTGATCTGCTGCGAAGCCTGCGGCTGGATCAGCAACTGCCACCGCTGCACGGCCTACATGGTGCTGCACCGTCCCGAGCACCGGCTGCGCTGCCACCATTGCAGCCTCGAGATGCGCATTCCCCGCCACTGCCCCGATTGCGGCAATGTCGACCTGCAGCCGCTGGGACGCGGCACCCAGCGGGTAGAAGAAGGCTTGCAGCAACTGTTCCCTGACGCGCGCATTCTGCGCATCGATGCCGATTCGACCCGGCGCAAGGGCAGCGCGCAGGCGGCGTTCGATAGTGTGCACAGAGGCGAAGTGGATATCCTGATCGGTACCCAGATGGTGGCCAAAGGCCATGATTTCAAAAACCTCACGCTGGTCGGCATCCTCAACCCCGACACGGCGCTGTTCTCGCAGGACTATCGCGCCAGCGAACGCCTGTTTGCCCAGCTGATGCAGGTGGCCGGACGGGCCGGACGGGCGGGCCAGAGCGCGGGCGGCAGCGTCAGCGAAGTGCTGATCCAGACCCGTTATCCCCAGCATCCGCTATATGGCTCGGTGGTGCGGCATGACTACGATAATTTCGCCACGGCTCTGCTGGAAGAACGCCAGCAGGCTGCCTTGCCGCCCTTCCTGTATCAGGCGCTGCTGCGCGCGGAGGCGCCGGAGCTGGCCACGGCTGTCGAATTCCTGACGCAGGCGCGCGATCTGCTGGCCCACCCCGACGTCACGCTGCACGACCCCATCCCCATGAGCATGACGCGGGTGCACAATGTCGATCGTGCCCAGCTGCTGCTGGAAGCGGCCTCGCGCCCGCTGCTGCAAGCCTTCCTCAAGGAGTGGCTACACCTGCTGCGCACGGTGAAAACCCGCGTCAAGTGGTCGCTCGAAGTCGATCCGGTGGATATCTGAGCCGGTTTTACTGCAGCAGGTAGCGTCTGGCGGTACTGATGATCTGCTCGCTGAGGGCACGAGTGAACGGCGTATCCAGATTCCAGGCGTGCCATTCCAATGCCACATCGACGGGCTGGCCCGGCGTCAGTTCCACCAGCCGCTCCGCCGCCAGCGCTGCGGACACTTGCAGCAGCGGCATCAGGCCGTAGCCCAGGCTGCCGTACAGGCATTCCGTGCTGGCCGCCGAGGGCGGCATGCTGTGGTGCGGGTAAGCGCCCTGCAGGCCAAGCGTCTGGTGCAGATAGCCGGCCATCAGCTCGGCGTCGCTGACGATGGCAGGCGCCAGCCGCGCCGCTTCGATGGAGTAGCCGTCACCGAACCAGTGGGCGGCAAATGCCGGCGTGGCCACGCAGACATAGCGCAGCTTGCCCAGTGGCGTGATGTCGGCACCGCTGGCCGGCAGCGCGCCGTGGCTGGCGGGCAGGATGGCGCCGAATACGCTGCCTTCCTGTATCAGTTGCAGGGCCTGTTCGCGTGGTGCGCTATGGATCTTCAGCTGGCAGCGCGGCGGCGACAGTAGCGGCTGCAGGCAGAGGGGAAACCATGTGCCCAGGCTGGCGCCATCCACCGCGAGGGCAATTTCCGGCATGCTGGTGCTGTGGCCCAGATCAATGTCGAGCGCTGCTTCCATCAGGCGCACACTGCGGTGGTGCGATACCAGCCGCATGCCCAGCCCTGTGGGTACGGCTGGCTGGCCACGGATGATCAGCAGGCGGCCAGCGGCATCTTCGAGCGCCTTGATGCGTTGCGACACGGCCGACTGACTGATGCCCAGCGCCAGGGCAGCTTTTTCGAAGCTGCCCTGACTGACGACCGCATCGAGTACAGCCAGTGCACGGTAATCGAGAGTTCCCATAAGCTGCACTTATAAATATCCAAAACAATAAGTGATACTAATACTAGTTGCCCTCTGCGTACATGAATTCAGTATCGGCCTGTTGCACTGCGACGCCACAGGCCTGCCCCTCAGCCGGTAATGCGTCGGTGAAAATGCAGTGCAAAAATACAACATTCTCACACATTGTCACTAAAAAACGTCGTATGCTGCGAACTCGGTGGCTTTCTATTAACAGCAATGAATATACGTAAAGTGACGGCGGCCGATCACGAAGATTACAGCGGCCAGAGCAGCGTGCCGGCGTCGGCCGTACGCAAACTCAATGCCGCCGGCCAGCAGCTTGCAGCGCTGCTGCCGCTGATCGAACACGGCGCGGCGCCGCACGATGTGGTGGCACGGCTGGAGATGGTCGCCGGTCTGGTGGCCAAGGCGGTGGCGGTGGATACCGATGTGGCCGTGGCAGCTATCCTGCATAACCAGCAAGGCCTGTCCTACAGCATACGTCACAGCCTGAACAGCGCCATCATCGTCCATCTGCTGGGACAGGCGCGCCAGCTGGCGGCACAGGATGTGCGCAGCCTGACGCTGGCCGCCCTGACCATGAATGTGGGCATGCTGGCCCAGCACCAGCGCCTGCAGGAATGCAGCGAGGAGCTGTGCAGCAGCGACCGCGCCATGGTGCTCAATCATTGCGAGCGCGGCGTGCAATTGCTGCGCGCGGCCGGCATCGACGATGCCCGCTGGCTGGAATGCGTGCTGCACCACCACGAGAATGAAGATGGCAGCGGTTATCCGCTGCGTAAATCGGGCGCCCAGATCCCGCCGCTGGCAAGGCTGCTGGCGCTGGCCGACCGCTATTGCGCGCGCGTCAGCGAGCGCGCCTACCGCAAGACCATGGCACCGAATCTGGCCCTGCGCGATCTGCTGCTCGATGCCAATGTCACCGTGGATGGCAATCTGGCGCCCATGCTGATCCGCGCGCTGGGCATCTACCCGGTAGGCACCTATGTGCGTCTGCTGAACGGTGAAGTGGCGGTGGTGGCAAGGCGCGGCGTGCAATCGACCACGCCGCAGGTGGAAACCATACTGTGCCCGCGCAGCGGGCCGCTGGCGCGCAGCGAACCGCGTGACACCCGCGCCGGCGTGCACGGCATCCGCGATGCGCTCACCACGGCCCAGGCGGCAGCCCTGCAGGCGCCACCGCTGCGTATGGAACAGGTGTGGGGCGGGCGCGCGGCCGCCTGATCAGTTTAGCAGCGAATCCAGCCGGCCCTGCTCGGCCATATCGCGCAGCACGCGGATGGTATCGAGATCGGCCGCATGGTAGGCCGAGCGGCGGTAATCGTCATACATGCTGTTGGCCGCATCGGTGGCGGCATCGTGGCCATCGTCATACTGGAAGCGCACGAACAGCGAACCTTCGGTCGGGCTTTCGATGCTCATGATCAGGCTGGAAGCGCTGATTTCACCCTGCGCCGCGATCAGATAGCGTACTTGCCGCATGGGCTCGAACTCGACCCGGTCTTCCACCACCAGCTCGCCGTAGCGCAAACGGCGGCGCAAGCCTTCCACGCTGCGCTCGTCGATCAGGCATTCATCGAGATGGGGCATGAATAGCTGCGGCGATTCAGCCCGCAGCACCAGACCGCGCCACAGTTGTTCCACGCTCAGGGGATCGAGCAGGGGATTGAGCGGGTCGTTAATTTCTATCAGATGTTCGAATTTCATGATCTTTGTGTTTCAGGTCAGGCGCAAGCACCTCGATCCTGCATGGTAACGCAAGTATCCCTAGCTTGTCCGGACCGTTCCTGCGGGCTGCTACAATGCGATTCTGATTTTCCCCGCAAGAGCCTGATCCGATGTCCAAAGCCCCCATGTTCGGCCTGAATGTTCCGCAAAGCGAGGCCGTGACCTATCTGGACGGCCCCTGTCTGGTGCTGGCCGGCGCCGGCTCGGGCAAGACCCGCGTGATCACGCAGAAAATCGCCCACCTGATCGAAGACCGTGGCTACGACCCCCGTACCATTGCCGCGCTGACCTTTACCAACAAGGCGGCGCTGGAAATGCAGGAGCGTATCGCCAAGCTGCTCAAGCAGCCGCGTCAGGCCAAGCAGCTGACCGTATCCACCTTCCACTCGCTGGGCGTGAAGATCCTGCGGCAGGAAGCCAACGGGGTGGGCCTGAAAGACCGCTTTTCCATCATCGATAGCGATGACTGCGGCTCGCTGATCCAGGATCTGGCCATCACCACGGACAAGCAGATCGTGCGCCGCATCCAGACCGATATCTCGCTGTGGAAGAACGGTCTGATCGATCCCGTGCTGGCGCTGCAGCAGGCCAGGGATGAAGACCAGGCCCAGTCGGCCCGTATCTACGCCAGCTATGTGGCCACGCTGTCGGCCTATCAGGCGGTGGATTTCGATGATCTGATCCGCCTGCCGGTAGAACTGTTCCGCAACAACGAACCTATCCGCGACAAATGGCAGCGCCGCCTGCGCTACCTGCTGATGGACGAGTATCAGGACACCAATACCTGCCAGTACGAGCTGGTCAAGCTGATGGTGACGGGGCTGGGCAAGAAACCCATGTTCACTGCCGTGGGCGATGACGATCAGGCCATCTACGCATGGCGCGGTGCTTCGGTGGAAAACCTGAAAACCCTGCAGACGGATTTCCCCGATCTGGCCGTGATCAAGCTGGAGCAGAACTACCGCTCCACCACGCGCATCCTGCAGGCGGCCAATGCCGTGATCGGCAACAACCCCAAGCTGTTCGAGAAATCGCTGTGGTCCGAGCACGGGCTGGGCGAACCGATCAAGGTGCTGGGCATGGCCAATGACGATCAGGAAGCCGAGCAGGTGGCCATCATGATTTCGGCCGACCATTTCGAGCGCAAGAACAAGTGGTCCGACTACGCCATTCTGTACCGCGGCAACCATCAGGCCCGCGTGATCGAGCAATGCCTGCGCAAGGAGCGCATTCCCTACACCATCTCGGGCGGCCAGAGCTTCTTCGACAAGGCGGAAATCAAGGACATCATCAGCTATCTGCGCCTGCTGGCCAATACCGACGATGATCCGGCCTTCATCCGCGCCGTCACTACGCCACGGCGCGGGGTGGGCCAGTCCACGCTGGAAACGCTGGGCACTTTCTCGGGCCAGTGGCAGTGCTCGCTGTTTGAAGCCGTGTTCAAGGGCGGCATCGAAGCGCTGCTGGCGGAAAAGCAGCTGCGTCCGCTGCGCGAGTTCTGCAACTTCATCAACGATCTGGAAGCGCGCGCCAGCCGGCCCGGCCCCGGCGGCAGTGGCGACAATGCGGCGCAGGTGCTGGATGATCTGCTGGAAGCCATCAATTACGAATCCTATCTGTACGATATGTTCGACGAGCGCGCGGCCCAGAGCAAATGGCAGAACGTGCTGGAATTCACCAACTGGCTCAAGGAACGTGGCCGCGGTGGCAAGGACCGCGATGGCGACGAAAAGAATGTGCTGGAACTGACCCAGATGGTGGCGCTGATGTCCATGCTGGAAGGGCAGGACGAAGACCCCGATGCGGTGCGCATGTCCACCCTGCATGCGTCGAAAGGGCTGGAATATCCCCATGTATTTTTGGTGGGGGTGGAAGAAGGCATCCTGCCGCACAAGGGCGATGCCGACGCGCCGGCCGAGCAGATCGCCGCGCGGGTGCAGGAAGAACGCCGCCTGATGTACGTGGGCATTACCCGGGCCCAGCGCACGCTGCACATCAGCTGGTGCAAGAAACGCAAGCGCGCCGGCGAGCTGGTGCACTGCGATCCTTCCCGCTTCATCAAGGAAATGGCACTCGATGTGGGCACGGCCGTGCCGACCGAATCCGAAGTGCTGACCCCCAAAGAGCGGCTGGCAAGAATGAAGGAATTGCTGGCCACCCCCAAGGCCTGAAGCAATCATGTCGGTTACACCAATAATGCTGATTTAAGTGTTGCGCGGATGTTGTAAAAACGCGCCGCGCCGACACAATTCACGGTGCCCTCTGTGCACGGGTGGAAGAACAGGACTAGTATGAAGTCGTCGTGCAAATGTTAATGCACGTCAACTTTCATCCTGATTCCATTACAAAAAGAGAAATCATGCTAAAGACTACTTCCCTCCGTCTGGCATTGGCTGTGGCTGCTTGCGCGCTGGTGCCGTCTCTCCACGCTGCCGAAGGTGGTGCCACCCGTGCCGATGCCGAAGCCATGGTCAAAAAAGCCGTGGCGCATATCAAGAAAGAAGGAGACGCCAAGGCCTATGGCGACTTCACTGCCAAGGCGCCGCAGTTCATCCTGCATGATCTGTACATCGTCGTGTACCGGCTCGACGGCACGGTGCTGGCGCATGGCAGCAATGCCAAAATGGTAGGCAAGAATCTGATCGATCTGAAGGATATCGACGGCAAAGCCTTTGTGAAAGAGCGGGTCGAACTGGGTAAATCCAAGGGCACGTTCTGGCAGGACTATAAGTTCACCAATCCGGAAAACAAGAAGATCGAGCCCAAGCAGATGTACTGCGAGAAGCTCAACGATACGGTAGTTTGCGGCGGCATTTATCTTTGATTCTTGGTGCCTGCGCGCCGCGCTGCGGCGCGCATCGTTTTTGGATGGATAGACCTTGAAGATCGCACATAAATTGCTGGTCGTGCCAGCAGCGGCATTAGCCTGCCTGATGTTCCTCGGTACCGTGTCTTACTCTTCTATGCAGGATAACGAAGGCCGGATACAGGACTTGAAAGATAGTACCTTCGTGGCGCTACGAACGGCCAGCCAGCAAAGTAATGTGCTAGGTCAAATTCATTCTGCAAGTTACGCAAAAATCGCCATTGCCGGCAGTCTCACGGAAGCAGAGCTGGCCAGCTTCGGCAAACAGACTTCGGGCGAGCTCGATAAGGTCGCCAGCGAGCTTGGCCGGCTCAAGGATATGACGGGTGCCAACGAGGCAGCGCTAGCCCTGCCCATGCTGGCAGCCTACCGCGCCGGTGTCGCACAGGCGCTCGATCTGGCATCGATGGATGCCAACACGGGTGTGGCCGCCATGCAGAGCGCCGACAGCCAGTACCAGAAGATGCGCGCCGTGCTGGAAAAAGTGGTGGGCAATCTGAACAAACAGGCTGACTTGTCGCTGCAGGACGCCAAGACGGCCGATAGCCGCGCCGTATGGATAATTCTGATTGTGATGGGTGTAGGCTCGCTGGTGCTGCTGGCGCTGACCGGCGCCATCACCCGCGCCGTGCTGCATCCTATCGCCGATGCCTGTGCCGCTGCCGAGCGGCTGGCGGCCGGCGATCTGGCCACGCCGGTGGAGATGCGGCGCGACGATGAAATGGGCGCGCTGTCGCGTGCCCTGAGCACGGTGATCGATAACTGGACCCATCTGCTGACGGATATCCGCACGGCCGGCCATACGATCACCCAGGAAGCCAGCGAAATCGCGCAAGGAAATGCCGACCTGTCGGCCCGCACGGAATCGCAGGCCAGCTCGCTGGAAGAAACGGCGGCCTCCATGCACGAGCTGACCGACACCGTGCGCGAGAATGCCGATCACGCCCAGCAGGCCAACCAGCTGGTGGTGTCCGCTTCCGATGTGGCCGTGCAGGGCGGGCAGGTGATGGAGCAGATGGTGGGCACCATGGCCTCCATCAAGGAAAGCTCGGCACGCGTGGTCGACATCATTTCGCTGATCGATTCGATCGCTTTCCAGACCAATATTTTGGCGCTGAATGCGGCGGTAGAAGCGGCCCGTGCCGGCGAGCAGGGCCGCGGCTTTGCCGTGGTGGCGACGGAAGTGCGCGGGCTGGCGCAGCGCTCGGCGCAGGCTGCGCGCGAAATCAAGGACTTGATCGACGACTCGGTGGCCAAGGTGGAAACCGGCAGCAAGCTGGCCGATACGGCGGGCCAGACCATGGGCAATATCGTGACCTCGGTACGCCATGTGACGGAAATCATGAACGACATCAGCGTGGCCAGCCGCCGCCAGACTCAGGGCATCGAGGAGGTCAACAGCGCCATCACGGAAATGGACGACCTGACCCAGCGTAACGCGGCACTGGTGGAACAGGCGGCCGCGGCGGCGCAAAGCATGCGCGAGCAGGCGCATGAACTGCTCAAGGCCGTCAGCAGCTTCCAGCTGCCCGCTTCGGCAGGCGCCAGCAGTGTGCCGGACGCGGTGGCGACAGCTGCCGTGGCCAGCGCGCCTACCCTGTTACAGCGGCGTGGCCCAGCCGGCGCCGGCAAGCGGCTGGCGATTGCCAAGTCCTGAAGCGGCGGAGCCGGTAGAATGCATGCTTTCCAGCCGGGAGCATGCCGTGAGCAACACTGAAGACCGATTTATCGACCTAGAAATCAAACTGGCCCATCAGGAACATCTGGTGGAAGCGCTGAACCAGCGCGTCTACGAACAGCAGCAGCAGATCGACAAGCTCGAGCAGCTATGCAATCTGCTGGTGCAGCATGTGCGCGATCAGGCGCGCAATGCGGGCGCCGCCCCGCTGGCGCACGAACCGCCCCCGCACTACTAGGCCGTACGCCAGACACAAGCCGCGCACCAGCTGGGCGCGCGCCAGCGAGCCGGCGGCTGCCTGCCGTATTAGCGCAGCACGGCTTCCAGCGCCTCCACCAGCAGCGCATGGTCCTCGGCCTGACGCAGGCCGGAAACGGCGGCCGTGCCTATCATGCCCGTGCCGCGCAACAGGATGGGGAAGGCACCACCGAAGGCCGCGTACTCTTCCGCCGGCAGATGCTTCTGCTGGTCGAAGGCCACACCGCGCTGGCGATAGTCGCAGCCCACCGCATACGAGCTGCGGCCAAAGCGCAGCACCACATTGCTCTTGCGCCGTATCCAGTCGGCCTGATCGGCCGTGCAGCCCTGCATGGCATGCTGGAATACCTGCTTGCCGTTCACGCTGATCTGCACCGTGACACTTTTCTGCCGCTGCCGGGCCAGTTCTATCACTTTCAGACCCAGCGCGAGCGCCGTATCGCTGCTGAAAGTGGTAAATTGCAGTGCGTTTTCCTGCTGCGCCAGAGTCGCCAGCAGTTCAGCTTCGTTTTCCATCATGTAGTCCTGTAGCTTTCATCAGGCTGGCAGTGTAGCGTAAAGCTGCTGCGCCGGTCAGGTGGCGCGGGGCAGCCTGATGGCCTTCCACCGTATCCTACTGGAGCAGAACCATGACCCATACTATCAAGCTGCACCGCGTAATGCGCGCCCCGGCCGAGCGTATCTACCGGGCGTTTCTGGATGCCGACGCACTGGCCAAGTGGCTGCCGCCGCATGGCTTTAGCGGCAAGGTGCATGGCCTCGATGCGCGTGTGGGCGGCAGCTACCGCATGTCCTTTACCCATTTTGCCAGTGGCAATACGCACGCCTTCGGCGGCGAGTATCTGGAACTGGTGCCGAACGAAAAACTGATCTACACGGCCAGCTTCGACGATCCCAATCTGCCCGGCCAGATGCAGACCACCATCGCCCTGCGCAGCGTGTTCTGCGGCACGGAGATGGCCGTGGTGCAGCAGGGCGTGCCGGAAGTGATCCCGCCTGAAGCCTGCTATCTGGGCTGGCAGGAATCGCTGGCCCTGCTGGCCCAGCTGGTGGAGCCGGAAATTCCCCAGTAAAGCGCAGCCTCGGGCAATAAGCTAGCCAACAGGCTGGCGCGCAGCGAGAGAGTCGTAAGCTCGCTGCGCGCCAGCCTTTCTTTTGCAATGTTGCACTGTGGTACCGCAAACCACTGAAAAATGTGGTCTCAGGCCAAGCATTGTTCGGAAAAGCACGAAGGTTTCCGAGGAAGTGCAGTGCAGCATTTTTTGCCCGTGACGGCCGACCTGAGCCGCTGCTATGATCGCCTTTGCAACTGCTGCGGCTGCCGGCTTTCCGCCTGCGCGCGTCAGCATCTTCCACCGGCGTTTAATGAAAGAGTTCCCCATGTCCCGTCCTCAAATGCTCATCGTCGCGGCCGCTCTCGGTCTGGCGTTTTCCCAGACTGTGCTAGCGGCACAGACTGAAGCGGCCACCCTGGCCGGCAATCCGCTGGCCACGGCCAGCAAGCTGCCGTTCAACTATCCCGTGTTTGACCAGATCAAGGACGAGCATTTCGTACCGGCGTTTAACGAGGGCATGCGCATCCAGCTGGAAGAAATCGCCGCAATTGCCGGCAACCCGAAACCGGCCACCTTCGAGAACACCATCGTGGCGATGGAAAAATCGGGCGAGCTGCTGAGCCGCACCCAGACCGTGTTCTACAACCTGCAGGGCGCCAATACCAACGACAAGATGGATGCGGTGGACAGCGAAATGTCGGCCAGGCTGGCCGCCCATGGCGACGCGATCTACCTCAACCCCAAGCTGTTCGCCCGTGTGCACAGCCTGTACCAGCAGCGCGCCAAGCTCAAGCTGGACGCCGAAGCGCGCCACCTGCTGGAGCGTTATCACAAGGACTTCGTGCGCGCTGGCGCCCAGCTGTCGGACGCCGACAAGGAAAAGCTGAAAAACCTCAACGCCAGCATCGCCACCCTGCAGACCGCCTTCACCCAGAACGTGCTGAAGGAAGCCAATGCATCGGCGCTGATCGTGGATAGCCGCGCAGAGCTGGCCGGCATGAGCGAGGCCGCCATCGACGCCGCTGCTGCGGCCGCCAAGGCCAAGGGTCAGGATGGCAAATTCCTGGTCGCCATCGTCAACACCAGCGGCCAGCCGGCACTGGCCGAACTGAGCAACCGCGCAGTGCGTGAAAAGCTGATGGCACTGTCGCTGGCACGCGGCAGCCATGGCGGTGAATTCGATAGCCGCGAGACGGTGCTGAAGATTGCCAAGGCCCGCGCCGAAAAAGCCACCCTGCTCGGCTATGCCAACTTCGCTGCCTATGCACTCGATGACCAGACTGCGCACGACACCAAATCGGTCAACCAGCTGCTCGGCGATCTGGCCAAACCGGCCGTGAACAATGCACGCAAGGAAGCGGCCGATCTGCAAGCCATGGTGGTCGCCGAGGGCGGCAGCTTCCAGCTCGGCGCCGCCGACTGGGCCTATTACGCCGACAAGGTGCGCGCCCAGCGCTATGCCTTCGACGAGAAGCAGATCAAGCCATACTTCGAACTGGATAATGTGCTGACCAAGGGCGTGTTCTTCGCTGCCAACAAGCTGTACGGCATCTCCTTCAAGGAGCGCAAAGACCTGCCCGTGTACAACCCGGACGTGCGCGTATTCGATGTCTTCGACGCCAACGGCAAACAGCTGGCCATCTTCATCGCCGACATGTACGCGCGCGGCAACAAGCAGGGCGGCGCATGGATGAACGAATACAGCTCGCAATCGAAGCTGCTCGGTCGTCATCCGGTGGTGGCCAATCACCTCAACATTCCCAAGCCGCCGGCTGGCGAACCGACCCTGCTGACCTACGACGAAGTGTCGACCGCCTTCCACGAATTCGGCCACGCCCTGCACGGCATGTTCTCCAACGTGACCTATCCGCGCTTCTCGGGCACCAGCGTGCCTAGCGACTTCGTGGAATACCCGTCGCAAGCCAATGAAATGTGGGCCGTGTGGCCTGAAGTGCTAGCCAACTACGCCAAGCACTACAAGACGGGCGAGCCTATGCCGAAAGAGCTGCTGGACAAGGTCATCGAGTCGCGCAAATTCAATCGCGGCTTTACTGCTACCGAATATCTGGCTTCCTCGCTGCTGGACCAGCGCTGGCACCAGCTGACCCCGGCCCAGATTCCGACCGATGTACTGGCCTTCGAAGCGGATGCGCTGAAAGATCTGGGCGTGGACTTCGCGCCTGTGCCGCCGCGCTACCGCACCACCTATTTCTCGCATAGCTTCTCGGGTGGTTATGCGGCGGGCTATTACGCCTACCTGTGGTCGGAAAAGCTGACGGCCGATACGGAAGTCTGGTTCAAGCAGAACGGCGGCCTCAAGCGTGCTAGCGGCGACTGGTACCGCAACAAGCTGCTGTCGCGCGGCGGTACGGACGATGCAATGAATCTGTTCCGTAACTTCCGTGGCCGCGATGCCGTCATCGAGCCGCTTCTGGAACGCCGCGGCCTGAAATAAGCCAGCGCCGGTCACAGCTTAACCATACAACTTACAACAGGAAAACCATGAACCGTCATCTGATGATCGCTGCTGCTGTCGCCGTCGTGTGCAGCGCTGCGCAGGCGGCCGAACCGGCTGCTATGCTGGCCGCCAGTAATCCCTTCGCCAAGGCCAGCACGCTGCCTTTCGGCTACCCGATGTTCGACCAGATCAAGAACGAAGACTATGCACCGGCGTTTGCCGAAGGCATGCGCATCAACGCTGCCGAGATCGAAGCCATCGCCAACAATCCCCAGCCTGCCACTTTCGACAACACCATCGTGGCGCTGGAAAAATCGGGCCAGCTGCTGTCGCGCGTGAGCTCGGTGTTCGGCAATCTGTCCGGCGCCAACACCAACGACAGCTTCAAGGCGCTCGAGCGCGAGCTGTCGCCCAAGCTGGCTGCGCACAGCGATGCCATCCGCCTCAACGAGAAGCTGTATGCGCGCATCAAGTCGCTATACGACAAGCGCGACAAGCTGCACCTCGACGCGGAAGCCAAATACCTGCTGCAGCGCTACCATACCGACTTCGTGCGGGCCGGTGCGCGCCTGTCGGCAGCGGACAAGGAAAAGCTGAAGAGCATGAATGGCCAGCTGGCCAATCTGCAGACGGCGTTTGCCCAGAACGTGCAGGAAGAAGCCAATGCCTCGGCACTGGTGGTGGAGTCCCGTGCCGAGCTGGCCGGCATGTCCGACGCCGCCATCGATGCGGCCGCCGCAGCAGCCAAGGCGCGCGGTCTGGATGGCAAATTTGTGATCCCGGTGGTGAACACCACGGGGCAGGCCAATCTGGCCGTGCTGACCAATCGCGCCGTGCGCGAACGCCTGATGGCCGCTTCGCTGGAACGCGGCAGCCACGGCGGCCAGTTCGATAACCGCGAGGTGGTGCTGAAGCTGGTGCGGCTGCGCGCCGAGAAAGCCGCCCTGCTCGGTTATGCCACTTACGCTGATTACGCACTGGAAGACCAGACTGCGCATGATGCCCAGGCCGTCAACCGCATGCTGGCCGAATTCGCCCGCCCTGCCGTGGCCAATGCCAAAAAAGAAGGCGCCGAAATCCAGCAGGTGATAGACCGTGAACAGGGCGGTTTCCAGCTGGCCGCGCAGGACTGGTCGTTCTACAGCGACAAGGTGCGCGCCGAGCGCTTCAACTTCGACCAGAACCAGCTGCGCCCCTACTTCGAACTGAACAATGTGCTGACCAAGGGCGTGTTCTTCGCTGCCAACAAGGTGTACGGCCTGACGTTCAAGGAACGCAAGGATCTGCCCGTCTACCATCCCGATGTGCGCGTATTCGACGTGTACGATGCGAATGGCAAGCAGCTGGCCATCTTCCTGGCCGACTTCTACGCCCGCAGCAACAAGCGCGGCGGTGCATGGATGAACGCCTATGTGTCGCAGTCCAAGCTGATGGGCACCCATCCCGTAGTGGCCAACCACCTCAACATCCCTAAGCCCAAGGATGGCGAAGCCACCCTGCTGACCTACGACGAACTGCGCACCCTGTTCCACGAGTTCGGCCATGCGCTGCACGGCATGTTCTCCGACGTGACCTATCCGCGCTTCTCCGGCACCCGCGTGCCGCGCGATTTCGTCGAGTTCCCGTCGCAGGTCAACGAGATGTGGTCGGTCTGGCCGGAAGTGCTGGCCAACTACGCCACCCATTACCAGACGGGCGCCGCCATGCCCAAGGAATTGCTGGACAAGGTGATCGCTTCGAAGAAATTCAACGAAGGTTTCCGCACCACGGAATATCTGGCGGCATCGATACTGGATCAAAAATGGCACCAGCTCGGTGTGGCGCAGATCCCGAGTGATGTACTCGGGTTTGAAGCGGACGCGCTGAAGTCGGCCGGCATCGATTACGCCCCCGTGCCACCGCGCTACCGCACCACCTACTTCTCGCACACCTTCGCCGGTGGCTACACGGCCGGCTATTACGGCTACCTGTGGTCGGAGAAGCTCGATGCCGATACCGTCAACTGGTTCAACGAGCAAGGCGGCATGCTGCGCAAGAACGGCGACTGGTTCCGCAAGATGCTGCTGTCGCGCGGCGGCACCATGGATGCCATGCAGATGTACCGCAAGTTCCGTGGCCGTGATGCCACCGTCGAACCGCTGCTCGAGCGCCGCGGCCTGACGGAAAAATAAGCCGCCCAGCGCTGCTGCCACGGGTCGCTGTGCCGATTTATGTGAAAATCGGCACAGCGGCCTTTTTTTATGGGTAAGATAAAGTATGAGCAAACAACTGCAAGGCATGACACTGGAAGCGATACTGGTCCGTCTGCACGCGTATTACGGCTGGGAGCAACTGGCCCAGCGCATCGCGATCAACTGTTTTAGCAGCGACCCCAGCATCAAATCCAGCCTGAAATTCCTGCGCAAAACCCCGTGGGCGCGCGAGCGCGTCGAAGCGCTGTATTGCGCCACCCACTTCAACGATTAGGATAGCAACATGGATAGCAAACTCAAGGCCACACTGAATTCCCTGCACAGCCATCTGGCCCAGAGCGGCCCGCTGGACGAGGAATCGCGTACTCTGCTGGCCCAGCTCGATGGCGATATCAAACAGCTGCTGGCCGGTAATGCTGCCGCCTCAGCCGATGCTGCAGAAGAAAGCAGCACCTATGGTCTGGCCGAGCGGGCGCAGGAACTGGGTGCCAAGTTTGCCGTCAAACACCCTCATCTGGAACCGGCCCTGCGTGAACTGGGCAATATCCTCTCCAGCATGGGCATCTGAACCCCGAGCGTCAGGGAAAAGCCAGCGCAGGCGGCTCCATGCCGCCAAAGCTGGCAGCAGGGTGACGTTGGGCCAGCATGGCTTCGATGTCGTCGACCCGGGCAGCCGGCAGATCGAGGATGAGCAGGACCCGGCCCTGTGCCAGTGCGGCGGCAAAGCGGCGCAGCCGGGTATTCGGTACGGCCGCCGCATTCATGGCGCTGGCCCAGCTGCCCAGCAGGGCGCCGCCCAGCATCAGCAGCAAAATGGTGAAGGTGCCTGCAGTCCAGCCCGCGATGGGATAAAAGGCCAGTCCTATGGCGCAGGCCAGACCGATCACGGCGCCTATCGCCGCGCCCAGCTGGGCGCCGTGCACGATGTCGGTACGGGCCAGCAGACCCAGTGTGGGTAGTTCTGCCGCCATGGCCTGACGGGCCAGAAAGTGGATGTGGCGTATGCTGATCCGTGCCAGCAGCAGTTCGTCCAGCACGGCACGGGCGCTGCCCGCATCGGGCAGGGTAAAGTAGAGGCGGCGTTGCATGGCATTCTCCCGCGCGAGGTGATGCCTCCTTTATAGCAAACGGCGGCCCGCATGCAAGGTCATTCTGACATCATTGCCGGATTGTCCAGCTTGCCTGATATGCCCAAGTGTTTGAATACTAAAAGGTTTTCCGTTTGCACGGCAAGCGGGGGCGGCGCATTTCCGGTACAATGCCGTCCGATATGAACTCCCCTGCCAATTTATTTGCGACCGTCCCCAAGCGGTCTGCCCGCGCTGCTGCTGCGCCTTTCCTGCCGATGTCACGCGCCGAGATGGACGCGCTCGGCTGGGACGAGTGCGACGTGATACTGGTCACCGGCGACGCCTACATCGACCACCCCAGCTTCGGCATGGCGCTGGTCGGCCGTCTGCTGGAAGCGCAAGGCTTCCGCGTCGGCATCATCAGCCAGCCGGACTGGACTTCTGCAGAAGCTTTCCGCGTGCTGGGCAAGCCGCGCCTGTATTACGGCATCACGGCGGGCAATATGGACTCCATGGTCAACCGCTACACGGCCGACCGCAAAATCCGCTCGGAAGATGCCTACACGGCCGATGCCGAGCCGAATAAGCGTCCGGACCGCGCCGTCACGGCCTATGCCCAGCGTGCGCGCGAGGCCTATCCCGGCATACCCGTGGTGATCGGTTCTATCGAAGCTTCGCTGCGCCGTATCGCCCATTACGACTACTGGTCGGACAAGGTGCGCCGCTCCGTGCTGGTCGATTCCAAGGCTGACCTGCTGATCTTCGGCAATGCCGAACGGGCGCTGGTGGACCTGACCCACCGCATGCATGCGGGCGAAGAAATCAAGACCATCCGCGACCTGCGCGGTACGGCTTTCCTGGTGCCTAGCGGCTGGCTGCCGACGCCTGAATGGGGCGTGCATAACAGCACCCGCGTCGACACGCCGGGCAAGGTGGACGCCCATCCCGACCCTTATCTGATGGTGCAGCCGAACACGCCTTCGTGCGCCAGCAATGGTGGCGCCGAAGCGTCTGCAGCGGGGACGGAAGGTGCTGCGGCCGCGGCTGCGCCGGTCGCTCCTGCGGTGGTGGAAAAGCCCATCCGCATCATGAGCCGCGCCGAGCGGCAGGCCATGGAGCGCGAAAAACACCAGCGCACGGTGGTGCGTCTGCCTTCGTTCGAAACGGTGAGCACCGATCCGGTGATGTATGCGCACGCTTCGCGCGTGTTCCACCTCGAATCAAATCCCGGCAATGCGCGCGCGCTGGTGCAGGCGCACGGCGAACGCGATGTGTGGCTGAACCCGCCGCCACTGCCGCTGCGCATGGATGAGATGGATGGCGTGTACGACATGAACTATGCCCGTGCACCACACCCTTCCTACGGCAAGGCACGCATTCCTGCGTGGGAAATGATCCGCTTCTCCGTCAACATCATGCGCGGCTGCTTCGGTGGCTGCACTTTCTGCTCGATTACCGAGCACGAAGGCCGCATCATCCAGAGCCGTTCCGAGCCGTCCATCCTGCGCGAGATCGAGCACATCCGCGACAAGACCAAGGGCTTCACGGGCACGATTTCCGATCTGGGCGGCCCGACGGCGAATATGTACCGGCTGTCCTGCAAGGAACCGGAGATCGAGAAAACCTGCCGCCGCCTGTCCTGCGTGTTCCCGTCCATCTGCGTCAATCTGGGCACCGACCACAGCAAGCTGATTGCGCTGTACCGCAAGGCGCGCGCGATTCCGGGCGTGAAGAAGATATTGATTTCTTCGGGCCTGCGCTACGATCTGGCCGTGCGTTCGCCCGAATACGTGAAAGAACTGGTGACCCACCACGTGGGCGGCCTGCTGAAAATCGCCCCCGAGCACACGGAAGAAAACACCCTGAACAAGATGATGAAGCCCGGCATCGGTGCTTACGACGAGTTCAAGGAAATGTTCGACCGCTTCTCGCTGGAAGCGGGCAAGAAGCAGTACCTGATCCCGTATTTCATCGCGGCCCACCCGGGCACGACCGATCTGGACATGCTGAATCTGGCGCTGTGGCTGAAGAAGAATAACTTCAAGCTCGATCAGGTGCAGACCTTCATGCCCACCCCCATGGCCATGGCGACCACCATGTACCACTCGCGCCGCAACCCGCTGCACAAGGTCACGGCCGATTCGGAAGTGGTGGAAACCGCCCGCAGCGGCAAGATTCGCCGTACCCACAAGGCTTTCCTGCGCTATCAGGACCCGGAGAACTGGCCTATCCTGCGCGAAGCGCTGGTGGCCATGGGCCGTGCCGATCTGATCGGCAACGGCGAGCGCCACCTGATTCCTGCATGGTCGGCCGGCGAAGCGACCGGCAATGCCTACAGCGGCGCCGCGCCGGCCAAAGGCAAAGGTGGCGGCAAAGCAGGCGGCTATGGGGCGGCCCCTGCTGCGCCTGCTGCCGCGCCGGCTGGCCGGGCTGGCCGGGCCGCTAAATCCGGCGTGGTGGCTGCGGCCCAGCCACAGGCGCGCGGTGCCCGGGCGAATGCGCTGACAGGTTCGCTGACGGCCCGCAAATCGCTGGAAACCAAGCCGCGTGCCTCGATACTGGACACCATCAAGGTCAAGAAACCGGCCGCCCCCCGTGGCCGCAAATAAGTTCTCACGGCACTTATTTTTGCCTTGATGGCAAGATTGAACACGGATTAAGCCGGCCCCGCTGCGGGCCGGCGTTCTAAGGCGCGAGTTAGCCCCTGTTTTCCGTCCTGCTCGGGCGATGCGGCGGGCCGGTTTGCCGCTAAACTAGTTCGCAAGCTGGCCATCTATGCGCGTGGCCTCACTCCTTGTACGAACTGGAAGATCATGAAAAAATTCTGTAAAACCTATCTGCTGCTGCCGCTGCTGGGCGTGCTGGCAGCCTGCGGCGGCGGTGGCGGTGGTTCCTCCACGCCGGCACCGGCCGTGCTGAAATCGATCGCCGTGACGGCACCGAGCAGCACCATGCCGGTCGGCACCACCATGCAGCTGACGGCGACCGGTACCTATTCCGATAACAGCACCAAGGTGCTGAACACGGCCACCGGTCTGGTCTGGGCCTTCAAGGGCACGGGCGCCGTGGCCAGCATCTTCTCCAGCGGCAGTGTGACGGCCAAGGCCGTGGGTTCCGACACTTTCACGGCGACCCAGGACGGCATCACGGGCAGCATCACCCTGAGTGTGATCGCGCCATGGGCGAATGTGGTGGCCGGCGGCTACCAGACGCTGGCGCGCAAGGCGGACGGCAGCCTGTACGCCTGGGGTTCCAACATCCGTGGCCAGCTGGGCGACAGCACCACCATAGACCGCAATGTGCCGGTCCAGGTGAGTGGTGGCAGCCTGCTGTGGAAGCAGATCGCCGTGGGCGAACAGTTCGTAGTGGCGCTGCGCAGCGACGGCACCATCTGGTCGTGGGGCTTCAACCAGAACGGCCGCCTCGGCGACGGCACGACAGTAGACCACGCGATTCCGACCAAGATCGGCAAGGATACCGACTGGGCCTATGTGGCGGCCGGCAAGGGCCATGCGTTCGCCATCAAGACGACCGGCGTGATGTACGCATGGGGCCGTAACTTCAATGGCCAGCTGGGCGACGGCACCACCATCGACCGTCTGGTGCCTACCAAGATTACTTCGCCGACCACGGGCGGCTGGCTGGCCGTCAGCGCCGGCGACACCCATACCCTGGCCATCACCAAAGATACGCTGAACCTGTACGGCTGGGGCGGCAACGCCAATGGCCAGGTGGGCAATGGCGGCCAGGTCGATGTGAATGCGCCGGCCAAGATCGGTTCCTCGACCTGGGCTTCGGTCTCGGCTGGCGGCAGCCACTCGCTGGCTGTGCGGGCTGATGGTTCCATGTATGGCTGGGGCTACAACCTGAGCGGTCAGGTCGGCAACAATGGTTCGGCCAGCGTGAATGCGCCGGTACAGATTTCCACGGCGACCAACTGGGCCATGGTCTCGGCCGGTGCCGCGCACAGCATGGCAGTGACGCGTGAAGGCCAGCTGTGGGGCTGGGGCAGCAATACCGAAAGCCAGCTGGGCAACGGTGGTCCGGACATTTCCGCACCGGCCCAGATCGGTACGGCCAGCAACTGGATTTCCGTCACGGCCGGTAATGCCCATACCTTCGGCCTGCGTTCCGATAACACCCTGTGGGGCTGGGGCCGGAATGTCGAAGGTCAACTCGGTAAAGGTGATAATACGCAAGCACCAGTGCCGGTGAGCATCCCCTAAGTAGCCCTTAGGCGGTCGCCATACAACGAGCCCGCACGGACGGCCAGCGCAAGCTGGACCGTCCGTTGCTTTTTTTAAGGTCAGCTTGCCGAATGGCATGTGGGCAGGCTGAACCGGCTACAATCTGGTTTCCATTGCTGCCGTTAGGATATCCCGTGCACCCAGCTACACCTGCCTTTTTTGCAAGCCTGGCCGCCCGTCTGCTGCGGCCGGTGCTGCTGGCGTTGCTGCTGGGCGCAGGCGGGCTGGTTCCGGCACAGGCGCTGGAACAGGTGACGCTGCAGCTCAAACACCACCACCAGTTCCAGTTTGCCGGCTATTACGCGGCCGTGGAGCAGGGCTATTACCGCGAAGCGGGGCTGGATGTGCGCATCCTCGAAGGCACGGATGGCAATGAGCCGGAACGCAATGTGGAAGCGGGCAAGGCCCAGTACGGCACAGGCGCCAGCAGCCTGCTGCTGGCCCGTGTGGCCGGCAAGCCGGTGGTGGTGCTGGGGGTGATCTTCCAGCATTCGCCGTATGCGCTGGCCATGCGCCAGACCAGCAGCGAGCCGGACCTGCGCCGCATCATCGGCAAGCGCGCCATGATAGGCACGCTGACGGACGAGCTGGGCAACTCCGATGAGCTGCTGGCCTATCTGGTCAAGGAAGGCATACCGGCCAACAGTTTCCAGCGCGTCGAGCACAGCTACAACGTCAATGACCTGATCAACGGCAAAGTGCAGGCCATGGCGATTTACACCACCAATGAGCCTGATCTGTTCGAGCGGCGCGGCTTCCCCTACGAAATCTACAGTCCCCGTTCGGTCGGCATCGATTTCTACGGCGACAACCTGTTCACCAGCGAAAAGGAAATCGCCGACCATCCGGCCCGCGTACGCGCCTTCCGCGAAGCCAGCATGCGCGGCTGGCAATGGGCCATGAGCCACCCGGAAGAGACGGTGGAACTGATCCTCAAATACTATGCGCGCGGCGGCGACCGCCAGCATCTGCTGTTCGAGGCGCACCAGATGGTGCCGCTGGTGCAGCCCGTGCTGGTGGAAATCGGCTATATGAATCCCGAGCGCTGGCGCCATATCGCCGACGTTTATGCGGGTCTGGGCATGGTGCCCAAACAGGTCAGCCTCGATGGTTTCCTCTACAACGTAGACAGCAGTGCCAGCCGTTTGCGCTGGCTGTACCGTGCGCTGGCCGCTGTGGCCGTGCTGCTGCTGCTGGGGGCATTGATCCACTACAGCATGCTGACGCGCGAACGGCGCCGTACCAATGCGGAAATCCGCGCCGGCGAGCAGCGCTTCCGCACCATGTTCGAAGCCTCGCCACTGGGTATCGCGCTGATCGATTCCGTCACCTATGAATATCGCGACATCAATCCGCGCTATCAGGAAATTCTCGGCCGTTCGCATGAAGTGCTGAGCAATATGCGCTGGCTCGATTCCGGCCATCCGGACGATGTGGCCCAGGTCAAGGCCCAGATGGCGCGCCTGATGGCCCGTGAAATCAGCAATTTCAAAGTGAGCAACCGCATGTTCCGCTCCGATGGCGAATTGGTCTGGATCGCCGTCTCCGTGACGGCCATCGAAACCCCGCCGGACAGCCATGCCCTGCACCTGTGCATGATCGAGGATGTGACGGACAAGAAGCAGACGGAACAGCTGGTCTGGCATCAGGCCAATTTCGATCCGCTGACCCAGCTGCCCAATCGCCGCATGTTCCTCGACCGGCTGGCGCTGGACCTGCTCAAGAGCCAGCGCAGCCGCAGCCGCATCGCCATCCTGTTCATTGACCTCGACCACTTCAAGGAAGTCAACGATACGCTGGGCCACCATCAGGGCGATGTGCTGCTGATCGATGCGGCGCGCCGCATCAGCGACAGTGTGCGCAGATCCGATACCGTGGCACGGCTGGGCGGCGACGAATTTACCGTGATTCTGTCGGAACTCGACAGCACCGAGCGGGTGGAAGCGATCGCCCAGAACATTATCGACCGCATGCGTCAGCCTTTCGCGCTGGGGCAGGAGCAAGCCTTCGTTTCGGCCAGTATCGGCATCACCCTGTATCCCGACGATGCCGACGATATCGACGATCTGCTCAAGCATGCCGATCAGGCCATGTATGCAGCCAAGGGCGCAGGGCGCAACCGCTACAGCTACTTCACGCCGGCGCTGCAGGTGGAAGCGCTGACCCGCATGCGCCTGACCAATGATTTGCGCAATGCCGTCAAAGGGGGCCAGCTGGAGCTGTACTTCCAGCCCATCGTGCACCTGAAGACAGGCCGCATCCACAAGGCCGAAGCACTGATCCGCTGGCGCCATCCTACGCGCGGGCTGGTCAGCCCGATGGACTTTATCCCACTGGCCGAATCGAGCGGGCTGATTTTCGATATCGGCATGTGGGTGTTCAGCGAATCGGCGCGCTGGGTGCAGCGCTGGCGCAGCGAGCACCACCCGGACTTCCAGATCAGCGTCAACCAGTCGCCGCTGGAATTCCAGCGCGACGATGGCAGCTATCTGGAATGGCAGCGCCAGATGCAGGACCTGACCCTGTCCGGCCAGGCGCTGGTGGTGGAAATCACGGAAGGCATGCTGCTCGACGCCAATACCACGGTCAGCAACAAGCTGCTGCAACTGCGCGATGCCGGCATACAGGTGGCGCTGGACGATTTCGGCACCGGCTATTCCTCGCTGTCCTATCTGAAGAAGTTCGACATCGACTATCTGAAAATCGACCGTTCCTTCACGCGCAATCTGGCGCCCGATTCGAGCGATATGGCGCTGTCGGACGCCATCATCGTGATGGCCCACAAGCTGGGCCTGCGGGTCATTGCGGAAGGGGTGGAGACCGAGCAGCAGCGCGCCCTGCTGGCCGAAGCGGGCTGCGACTATGGCCAGGGCTATCTGTTCTCGCGCCCCATCCCGGCGCAGGAATTCGATGCCATGTTGCGTGCCCAGCAGGTCTGAGTCCCAGCGCGGCAGCCGCTGGCGTCATGCGCTGGTCGCTTGAAACAGTGATAATAACTATCCGTCATCACGGGTCGATAGCTAAAACAAATTGATTGTATTGGAACAATCAATTTTCCTAATGGCCGGAAAACCCTTACACTGGCGTCTCAATGATTCACAACCCAAGAGGAAACCACCATGTCTCTGATTAACACCCAAATCAAACCATTCAAAGCTACCGCCTACGTCAACGGCAAATTCATCGACGTTAGCGATGAATCCCTGAAAGGCAAATGGTCGGTTCTGATGTTCTACCCAGCCGACTTCACCTTCGTCTGCCCAACCGAACTGGAAGATCTGGCTGATCACCAGCCTGAATTCGCCAAGCTGGGCGTGGACGTGTACGGCGTATCGACCGACACCCACTTTGCTCACAAAGCCTGGCACGACACCTCGGACGCCATCAAGAAAGTCAACTACCCGCTGATCGGCGACCCGACCGGCACCCTGTCGCGCAACTTCGAAGTGATGATCGAAGAAGAAGGCCTGGCACTGCGCGGTACCTTCGTGATCAATCCGGAAGGCCAGATCAAAGTGATGGAAGTGCACGACAACGGCATCGGCCGCGACGCTTCCGAACTGCTGCGCAAAGTTAAAGCTGCCCTGTACGTGGCTTCCCACCCAGGCGAAGTTTGCCCAGCTAAATGGACCGAAGGCGCTGCCACGCTGACCCCATCGCTGGACCTGGTCGGCAAGATCTAAGTCTTGAAGACAGCAGCACCATTACAGTAATACCGCGATGCCGGTCCGGGCGTCCGGCCCGGCATACGCCTAAATATTTGTAAGGAACAGAATCATGTTGGATGCATCGCTCAAAACCCAGTTGAAAGCCTACCTCGAAAAAGTCGTGCAACCGATCGAACTGGTCGCCGCGCTCGATAGCAGCGCCAAGGCGCAAGAGATGGAAGCACTGCTGCAGGACATCGTCTCGCTGAGCGACAAGATTACGCTGGTCAAGCGTGCCGATCCCGGCGTGCGCCTGCCTTCGTTCAGCATCAACCGTGCTGGCAGCGATATCGGCGTACGTTTCGCTGGCGTGCCCATGGGTCATGAATTCACCTCGCTGGTACTGGCCCTGCTGCAGGTCGGCGGCCATACCATCAAATTTGACGACGCCGTGATCGAGCAGATCCGCAACCTCGACGGCGATTACGAATTCGAAACCTTCATCTCGCTGAGCTGCCACAACTGCCCGGAAGTGGTACAGGCCCTCAACGCGATGGCGGTGATCAATCCACGCATCAAAGTAACGACCATCGATGGCGGCGTATTCCCGCAGGAAGTGGAAGCCCGCCAGATCATGGCCGTGCCCATGATGTTCCTGAACGGCGAGCACTTCGGTCAGGGCCGCAGCAGCGTGGAAGAAATTCTGGCCAAGCTGGACACCAATGCCGGTGCCCGCCAGGCTGCAGAAATGAACCAGAAAGAGGTGTTCGATGTGCTGATCGTCGGCGGTGGTCCTGCCGGTGCCGCCGCGGCCATCTACGCCGCCCGCAAAGGCATACGCACCGGTGTGGTGGCAGAACGCTTCGGCGGTCAGGTGCTCGATACGCTGGCGATCGAAAACTTCATTTCCGTGAAAGAGACGGAAGGTCCCAAGTTTGCCGTGGCGCTGGAGCAGCACGTCAAGGAATATTCGGTCGACATCATGAACACCCAGCGTGCTGCCAAGCTGCTGCCCGGTAAAGTGATCGAAGTGCAGACGGCCAGCGGTGCCACGCTGAAAGCCAAGTCGGTGATTCTGGCGACGGGTGCGCGCTGGCGCGAAATCAATGTGCCGGGCGAGAAGGAATACCGTAACCATGGTGTGGCCTACTGCCCGCACTGCGATGGCCCGCTGTTCAAGGGCAAGCGTGTGGCCGTGATCGGCGGCGGTAACTCGGGCGTGGAAGCGGCCATCGATCTGGCCGGTCTGGTCCAGCACGTGACGCTGATCGAGTTCGGCGCCGAACTGCGCGCTGACGCGGTGCTGCAGCGCAAGCTGCGCAGCCTGCCGAATGTGACGGTAATCGTTTCGGCCCAGACCACGGAAATCCATGGTGACGGCAAGATCGTCAATGGCCTCAGCTACAACGACCGGGTGTCGGGCGAAGCCAGGAAGATCGAACTGGAAGGCGTGTTTGTGCAGATCGGTCTGGTGCCGAATACGGAATGGCTGAAAGGCACGGTCGCCCTGTCGCGTCACGGTGAAATCGAAATCGATAGCCGCGGCCAGACTTCGGTACCGGGCGTGTTTGCTGCCGGCGACGTGACCACCGTGCCGTACAAGCAGATCATCATCGCCACCGGCGAAGGTGCCAAAGCCGCCCTGTCGGCCTTCGATCACCTGATCCGTGCCGACGACGACAGCACCGCCGCACCGGCAGCACAGGCGGTCGCCGCCTGAGGCTAGCAGGCAGTAGCAAGTAAGAGGGGCGCCATGTGCGCCCCTTTTGTCTAGCTGACCAGATCGGCGCTGGCCTGCCGTGTGCGCAGGTGGATGGCGTTGCGGTGGCGTGCGCGCAGGCGCGGGTCGGTGATCAGGCGGCCCAGCGTTTCGCCCACCACCATCACCACGCCCAGCAGGGGCAGCACCAGCATCAGGCCGGCCACGCCGGCCACCGAACCGCCGATGAAGATCATCAGCACTGTGATCAGCGGGTGGATGTGCAGGCTGCGTCCCAGCGTCAGCGGCATGAAGACGAAATCATCGAGCAGGCGCACGGCGATGAACACGCCGATGGCCATGTAGGCCATGGCCGGATCCGTCGGTGCATCGGTCGACGCCACCATCACCACCAGCATGCAGCCGACGATGGAGCCCACATACGGCACCCAGGCCAGCATGGCCGCGATCAGGCCCAGCACCAGCGGCGAGGACACGCCTATGGCCCACAGCCCCACCGCCAGCACGATGGTATCGAGCACGGTCAGCTTGATGAGGCCCTGGAAATAGCGGTGCGCCGTCTGGTCCACTTCATGCAGCAGATACAGCGCCCGTTCGAAGAAGGCATTCGGCACTGCACGCGCCAGAAATTTCTTGAAGCGCGAACCATCGCGCAGGAAGAAGAAGGCGAGGAAGGGCGCCAGCAGCAAGGACGGCAGCCAGCCCGCCACCGATACCAGGATGTCGGTCAGGTGCTGCTGGATAAAGGTGCTGGTAAAGCTGCTCATGCGCGCGTTCACGGTACGCGCCAGTTTCATTTGCTTGAGGATGGGGAACTGGCGTTCCAGTGTCGCCATGGTGTGGCGGATGAAATCCAGCCCGCCGCTCAGGTATTTGCCCAGCATGGCCTGCCAGGATTCCGACGGTCCCGATTCCCAGTAGATGGCCACCATGGCGGCCAGCATCAGCACCAGCAGGAACATGCTGCCCACGATCAGGGTGGCGGCATTGTGGCTGATGCCTAGCCGGATCAGGCGCTGCATCGGTGGTTGCAGGATGTAGTAGAGCACGATGGCCAGCAGGAAGGGGATGGCCAGGAACAGCATCTGCTGCAGCAGGAACAGCAGCACGCAGGTGGCCGCGATGATGCCGCTCCAGACGATGGGGCCGGCGTGCTGCTTGGCAGGCAGGCGGCTCATATGGCTTCGTTCTGCGGTTTGCCGCTCATCCACTCGCGCAAGCGGGTGCCGATGTGGCGCGCCAGCGCCAGCGAGATCTTGTAGCCGATTACGGCATCGGTTTCCATCAGGCCCATGAAGTCGGCGCGGAAGAACACGGCCAGCTCGCAGTTGTCGAGCGCACGGGTCTGGGCATTGCGCGGCGAGTTGTCGAGCAGGGCCAGATCGCCGAAGAAGGCGCCCGGTCCCATCTCGGCCACCACCTCGCGTCCCTGCGGGCGCAGCCGGCTGATGATCACGCGGCCGGACATGATCAGATACAGCGCCTGCCCTTCTTCGCCTTCATCGAAAATGATTTCATCGGCCAGATAGCGGCGCTCGTGCAGCAAGTCGTCGACGATTTTCAGCTCGAGCGGGGTGAGCGTGGAAAACAGTGACGACGCCTTGAGCCGCTGCAGGCGCGGTGACAGTTCGGGCGATTTCAGGAAGCCGAATAACAAGGGAACTCCGGGCGAGGAAAAATATTGAAAGATGGATAAGAGGATGATAGCGCAAACTGCTGTGTATGCCTGTATTGGCGTTGTCCCGGCGATACTTTTTCCCACTGCCCTCTCCATCTTCACTGCGCCGGATTGCTCCACGTATCGCATTCGGTGCAGGCATGGGCGGGCGGCAGGCTGGCCTCGCCACGGGCCCACGCAATCGCTTCGCGCAGGCGCTGCAGGGCGTCGCGGCTGGCCGGCAGGTGCTGGCCATAGCTATGGAATTCATGATTCATGTCAGGCCAGACATCGAGCCGCACGGTCCCGCCCTGCGCCGCCACGCTGTGGGCGAAATTGCGGATCATATCCAGCAGAATTTCACGTCCGCCCGCCTGCAGATAGATCGGGCTGCAGCCGCGATAGTCCTGCCCCATGGGCGAGAGCGCTGCATCGTCGAGTGCCTGCCCGCCCTTGAGCCATGCGGCGAACAGCAGCGTCATATAGCCCTGCACCATGTCATAGGCATCGTTGCCGAACTGGCTGGCACCGCGCCGGCCGATGTCGGTCCACGGACTGATACCCATGGTCAGCAGCGGCTGCGGCAGGCCGGCGGCAGCAAGCTGCGCCAGCGTCATCAGCGCCAGATGGCCGCCGGCCGAATCGCCGCACAGTACGATGCGCTGCGGGGCGATGCCGCGCACCAGCAGATGGCGGTAGGCCGCCAGACCATCATCCAGCTGGGCCGGATGGGCATGTTCGGGCGTGAGCCGGTAGTCGGGCGCGAACACGGGGGCGCCCAGATAGTGGGCCAGCATGCGGGCAAAGTGGCGCGATACGGCGGCATGGAAGGCATAGCCGCCGCCGTGGAAATGCAGCACGGTGACATCGCTGTGCAGGGTGTGCGGCAGATACCAGTGGCCGCGCGGTTCGTCGGCGGCGCTGGGCCGTACGGTGACATCGGCATAGTCGTCGAACACGCTATACAGGCTGTCGAAATAGGCGCGGCAGGCGTCCATGTCGTGCTGCAGGCGGAGGGCATGATTAAACTGGGCGCGCCAGAACAGCGTGCCGTATTCGAATAGCAGCGGCCAGGCCGGCAGCGTGCGGCGGCCCAGCAGATGGCGCAGGCTCACCTGGGCGGCGATGCGGGCCGAAGTGTAAAGGCTGCGCAGGCGGTGCGACAGACGGCCTTGAACGATGGTGCGGCTCATAATTTCTCCTGTGATCAGACTTGGTGTAGTGTCATGCTTCCCTGTCTGCACAGCTAGAACCGAAACGACATCCATGCCCCGCCCAACCGCCCAGTTTCACCTGCCCAGCCATGCGCTCGGTGCCTGCATCATGGCCAGCGTCGAACGCGATACGCGCAACTGCCGGCTGGAGCCGCAGCAGCGGCTGAACTTCTATCCGGCCACGCCGCTGGTGACGATTTCCTGGATCTTCGAGGGCCAGCTGCATCTGATGCTGGATCCCTTGCAGGCTTCGGCCGGCGACAATCTGGGGCCCGCTTTGCCACCGCTGCTGTTCTCGGGGCCGCAGCGCCAGCCCACGGCCAGCTGGTCGCCCGGCCCTGTGCATGCGCTGATGGTGTCGTTCTATCCGGAAGCGATGGCCCGTCTGCTGGGCCAGCCGGTAGGGTGCTGGCTGGACCAGACGGTGCCACTGGAACAGGTGGCACCGGCGGCCGTATTGCAGGCCTGCGCTACCGTGCTGCGGCAGCCGCAGCATGCATATGCGGTAGTCGAGCAGCAGTTCGGCCAGTTATGGACGCAGGCACCGCAGCCCAGCCCTGCGCCTTTGCTGGGCGACTGGATACGCAGTCTGGCCACCCGTGCCAGCCATTCCGCTTCGGGCCGCAGCCTGCGCCAGTGGCAGCGCCGCGTGCGTACGTGGACGGGGCAGAGCCAGCGCGAACTGCAGCGCTTTGTCCGTACCGAACAGGCACTGCTGCAGCAACTGGCGCGGCGCGGTGCGCAGGAACAGGGCTTGGCGCTGCTGGCGCAGGATGCCGGCTTTGCCGACCAGTCGCACATGGGGCGGGAAATCAAACGGGTGACCGGCATGGCCACGGGCGATTTCAACCAGCGGCTGGAGCAGGACGAGGCTTTATGGTTGTATAGGCTGATAGCGGCAGAACTGGCGCAGCGCGGCTAGTCGCGGAAAGGGAAAGAATCGGCGCGGAAATGAAAAAAGCCTTTTCTTGTACAGAGCGCGATCTTGATCGCGTTCTGACTGAAAAGGCTTTTTTCGGAATTTGGCGGAGCGGACGGGACTCGAACCCGCGACCCCCGGCGTGACAGGCCGGTATTCTAACCAACTGAACTACCGCTCCAAATTCGTTCGTCTATGTTTTACTGGTGGGTGCTGAGAGGGTCGAACTCCCGACCTACGCCTTGTAAGGGCGCCGCTCTACCAACTGAGCTAAGCACCCAGAAAACATATCAGCTTGTCGCTACTACTTTGCTACAACTGCTGAACGAGGCCGTATTCTACAGGGGGCTTCCTGCAATCCGCAAGGGTTTTTCCAAAATATTTTGAAAATAGTTGGTGAGCATGATGAGCAGCCAGTTCTGGCGACCGCCTGTCTGCTTCGTCCCGTCTGCCCAGCGCTTGGTTATTTGGTTTTATAGGTGCCGCAGCCGATTACCATATCGCCCAACTTCTCGATATAGCTAGTCTTATGCTCGATCAGATTATTGCCGGGATTAGGCCAGCGGTAGTCGATCCAGCCGCTGCCCTTGGTATTGGCGATCTCAATTATCTGTTTGATCAGATAGACACCATCGACATCTTTCATCTCGATCAGGTTCTTGCCATTCATTTTTTCGGCATTGCCATTGCCGATAGCCAGATTAGTACCTTTCAGATCGTAGACGAAAATGTATAGGTTGCGGTCGACGAATGCCCCCTTGGGGTCATTGAAGGCGGCCAGCGCTTTGTCCTTGCCATTGGCCTTGGTAAATGCAACTGCCTTCTTGACCATCGCGACGGCTTCTTCCGGAGTTCCGCCTTCGGCGGCAAGGGCATTGCCGTGCATGGTGCAAGCGAACATAAGTGAGCTAAACCAGGCTAATAGTGTTTTCATGATGTCTCTTCCATTAAATTAAGGATCGAAGGGCGAGGCCAATTGCGACCAGCCTGGACAGGCTCTGTTTGCAGCCATTTTCACATCTCGGTGCTGCCTATCCGGTAAATCCGCACGTTTTGTTCGACTAGACTGATAGCGTAAGGTGGCTTAGTCAAGTCAGAGAGGCTTGCAGAGCAACAAATTTCGTACGATACTGTATGAATTCACAGTAATCCTGTTTCGCCATGTCCGAAGCTCCGCGCCGCATAGCCCACCTCGATATGGATGCGTTCTACGCCTCCGTCGAGCTGCTGCGCTATCCCGAGCTGCGCGGCTTGCCCGTGGTGATAGGCGGCGGGCGCGATGCCCACCCGGTGCGCCAGCCCGATGGCAGCTACCGCTTTGCCCGGCTGCGCGATTATGTGGGGCGCGGCGTGATCACCACGGCTACCTATGAAGCACGCGCACTGGGCGTGGGCTCGGCCATGGGCATGATGAAAGCGGCCAAGCTGGCGCCCGATGCCATTCTGCTGCCGGTGAACTTCGATGCTTACCGGCAGATTTCGCGCCAGTTCAAGGCCGCCGTGGCCAGCATCGCGCCCGATTACGAAGACCGCGGCATCGACGAAATCTATATCGACCTCACGCATGTGGCCGGCGAAACGCGCGAACTGGCGCTGCGCATCAAGCAGGCCGTGCATGCAGCCACGGGGCTGACCTGTTCGATCGGGGTGACGCCCAACAAGCTGCTGTCGAAAATCTGCTCGGATCTGGAAAAGCCCAATGGCCTGACCATACTGGACTATGCGGATATACCGGCCCGCATCTGGCCGCTGGGCGTGCGCAAGATCAATGGCATAGGCCCCAAGGCCACCGACAAGCTGGCCGCGCTGGGCATAGACACCATAGGCCAGCTGGCGGCGGCCGATGCCGGCCTGCTGCAGGACCATTTCGGCGGCCATTACGCGGCCTGGCTGGCGGCGGCCGCACGCGGCATCGACCAGCGCGCCGTGGCCACGCGCACGGAAAGCAAGTCGATCAGCCGCGAAACCACGTTCGAGCGCGATCTGCATGCCCGCCAGGACCGCGCCGTGCTGTCCGGTGTGCTGACCAGCCTGTGCGAGCGGCTGGCGGAAGATCTGAAACGCAAGGGCTATGTCAGCCGCACCATCAGCGTCAAACTGCGCTACGACGATTTCCAGATCGTCAGCCGCAACCTGACCCTGCCCCAGCCCGTGGTGGATGGCGCTGCCATTCTGCATGCGGCACGCGAATGTCTGAAACGGGTGCCGCTACAGCGCCGGCTGCGCCTGCTGGGAGTGCGCGCCAGCACGCTGGAGCCGCCCGGCGCAGCGACGTTGTTGCGCGTTCCCACCCAGGGCGAATTGTTCGCCTAGATAGCTGCGTTGCTGCTGTCACCGTGTAAAATGGCGCTCCCCCAGCATTACTGAAACAAGGCTCAACACATGTGGTTCAAGAATCTACAGATCTATCGTCTGCCGGCCCCTTGGGCCTTTACTCCGGAACAACTGGAAGAGGCGCTGGCGCCCCATTCCTTCACGCCTGCCAGCAGTAACGAACTGCTGCGCCAGGGCTGGGACCGTCCCCGTCCGAATGGCGGTCTGGTCCACGTAGTCAACAAGCAGATGCTGATTCTGCTGGGCACGGAAAAGAAACTGCTGCCGAACACCGTGATCAATCAGGTGGCCAAGGCCCGTGCGGCCGAGCTGGAAGAAGCCCAGGGCTTCGCTCCGGGCAAGAAAGCCATGAAGGAACTCAAGGAACGCGTGGCCGACGAGCTGCTGCCGCGTGCCTTCTCCATCCGCAGCAATGTCTGGACCTGGATCGATCCCGTCAACGGCTGGCTGGTGGTCGATGCGGCCAGCCCGGCCAAAGCCGACGAAGTGATCAAGCTGCTGCTCAAGGCTGTCGATAAATTGCCGTTAGAGAGTTTACGAGTGCAGCGCTCGCCTGTGGGCGTGATGACGGAATGGCTGCAGGCTGACGATGCGCCGGCCGGCTTCACGGTCGACATGGATACCGAACTGCGCGCTACCGGCGAGAGCAAGGCTGCTGTGCGTTATGTACGCCATACGCTGGAGCCGGAAGAAATCCGCCGCCACATCGCGGCAGGCAAGCAGTGCACGCGTCTGGCCATGACCTGGGACAGCAAGATTTCCTTCGTGCTGACCGAGTCGCTGGCCATCAAGGCGGTGAAAGCGCTGGACGTGATCAGCGAAAAAGAATCGAGCACCAAGAACGATGAAGAGCGCTTCGATGGCGACTTCATGCTGATGACGGGTGAACTGGCCAAGCTGATGGCCGACGTGGTGGAAGCACTGGGCGGCGAAGCCAAAGCCTGAGTCCGTACCGCCCCGCCGGGCAGTTCAGGCCGGCTTGAATAGTTTGACAAGAATGCCGCAAAATCATTGATTTTGCGGCATTTTTACGCTGGATTTCGACGAAAATATCGCAGTTTCCGTAAGGAAACTAGGATATTTTCTGCTATATTTAGAGACCTTGCCAGATTAGGAAGTAGCATGCCCTCGTCCGTCCCCTCCCTCACTACCTTGCAGATCGTCGGCCTGACGACGGCGCAGGTAGCGGCGTGGACAACGGAAGACATTCGCGCGCTCAGCACGCTGCAGACGCAGGCTCTGCGCAGCAACCAGATGGCAGCGCTGAGTACGCTGCAACTGAGCTACCTCGACCCGCTCAACGTGGCGGCGATTAGCACCCAGGATATCGCCGCGATCGCGCCCGCCCGGCTGGATGCCGTGGGTGCGGCCAACAGCGATTTTCTCGCCGCCCTGAGCAGCCGCCAGATCGTGGCCCTGACCACGGCCCAGAGTGCCGCACTGGGCAGCGCTGCCTTCAGCACGCTGGCCACGCAAGCCATTGCCGCATTTGAAACGGCGGATCTGGCCGCGCTCGGTACTGCCAGCATCGCCAGCCTGTCCACTGCGCAGCTAGCCCTGCTGGCCACGGGGCAGCTGGCCGCCCTGACGACGCGCCAGCTGACAGCCCTGACGGCTGGTGCGCTGGCCGCCATCGGCACACGCGGCATGACGGCGCTGAACACGGCCGATATCGGCGCGCTGAGTACGGCGCAAGTGGCGGAATTAGGCAGTGCGCAGGTGGCCGCCCTGTCCACTCTGCAGGCTGCACAGCTGGGCAGCAGCCAGCTGGCCGCGCTTTCCACCAACCAGCTGGCGGGGCTGGAAACGGCCGATCTGGCCGTGCTGCGCACGGCCAGCCTGAGTGCGCTGAACAGCCAGCAAATCGGTGCTTTAGCCAGCCACCAGCTGCAAGCTCTTACCACGACGCAGTTCGCCAATTTACGCAGCGCGCAATTGCTGGCTTTGAATACGGCTTATCTGGCGCTGCTGCCGACCCAGGATATTGCCGCGCTCAGCGGTGCTACCCTGAACGCCGTCGGTGCCAGCCAGAGCAGCTTCATGGCAGCGCTGGGCAGCCAGCAGATCGCCGCGCTGAGTACGGCGCAAGTGGCGGCGCTGGGCAGCGATGCCTACACGGCGCTCGGTTCGGCCGCTCTCACGCGCTTGAACACGGCCCAGTTTGCAGCACTCGGCACGCAGAATATCGCCGTGCTTTCTACCGACCAGGCCGCACTGCTCAGCACTGCGCAACTACAGGCGCTGGCTACCCGCCAGCTGGCCGTGCTGGCCAGCGGCGCACTGGCGGCCATAGGCAGCCGCGGCATAGGCGCCCTGAGCACGCAGGACATCGCAGCACTGAGCACTACCCAGATAGGCGAACTGACCAGTGCGCAGATCACGGCACTGACTACACTGCAAGCGGCCCAGCTGGGCAGCCAGCAGCTCAACGCGCTCAGCTCCAGCCAGCTGGGCGGGCTGGAAGCCGTCGATCTGGCGGTATTGCGTACGGCCAGCCTCAGTGCACTCGATACGCGCCAGATTGCCGCGCTCAGCAGCGCTCAGCTGGCAGCCCTGACCACGGCCCAGTTCAGCGCCCTGCGCAGCAGCCAGTTGCTGGCCTTGAATACGGCCATGGTGCCGGCCCTGAGCACGCAGGATCTGGCGGCACTGGCGGCGAACGTGCTCAATGCCGTGGGCGTGGCCCAGACCGGTTTCATGGCAGCCCTGAGCAGCAACCAGATCGCCGCGTTGAGCACTGCCCAGATTGCCGGCCTGGCGACCGAGGCCTGGCTGGCCTTGCGTAGCAATGGCGTGACGGCGCTGGGTACGGCCAGCGTGGCGGCACTGGGCACGGCCCAGCTGCTGACGCTGTCGACCGACCAGCTGGCGCTGCTCAGCAATGCCCAGCTGGCCGCACTGGGTACGCGCCAGCTGCTGGCTTTGCCCAGCGACGATTTGCTGGCCATCGGTACGCGCGGCATCGCCGCCCTCAGCACGCAGGGCATAGCCGCGCTCAGCTCGGCCCAGCTGACGGCACTCAGCACGGCCCAGCTGGTCGCCCTGACGACGGCGCAGGCGGCAGCGCTGGGCAGCGCCCAGCTGAATGTGCTGACGCTGGAGCAGCTGGCCGCCATGGAGAATCAGGATCTGGCGGTATTGCGCTCGAATGCCGTGGCCGGACTGAATACCGACCAGATGGCGGCGCTCACCACCAGCCAGATCCGCGCTTTCAGCACGGCGGCCTTCGTTGCCCTGAGCAGCCGCCAGCTCAATGCACTGACCAGCGACACGCTGGCCGCCGTACCGCTGGCCGATCTGGCCGCCGTGAATAGCGCTTCCGTGGCCCAGCTGGTACCGGCCGTGCTGGCGCTGCTGGGCAGTGCCCAGCTGGCTGCCCTGAACAGCGCGGCGCTGGGCGGCTTGAGCAGTGCCCAGATGGCGGCACTCGGTACGGCACAGCTGCAGGGCTGGGGCGCCAGCCAGTTCGGTGTGCTGGGCAGCCGCCAGCTGAGCGGCCTGAGCACCGATGAATTTGCCGTGCTGGGCAATGCTGCCTTGCAGGCACTGGGCACGGCTGCACTGATGGCGCTGAGTTCGGCGCAGCTGGCTGCGATAGGCAATAGCCAGTTCGGCCAGCTCGGCACGGCGCAGATCGCCGCCCTGCGGCCCGCCACCTTGGCCGGCCTGAGCAGCGATCAGATGGCGGCGCTGTCCACGCTACAGGCCGCGGCGCTGGGCACGGCACAACTGGCGGTGCTCAATTCCGATCAGCTGCAGGCCCTGAGCGGGGCCGATCTGGCCGCCCTGCGCAGCAATGTGCTGGCCGCGCTGAGCACCCAGCAGGCGCACGCGCTGGGTAGCGCCCAGCTGGCGGCGCTGGGTTCCGCCCAGCTCGGCATCCTCAGTAGTGCCCAGCTCAATGCGCTGGCCACCGATGCACTGGCCGGCCTGTCCAGCAGTGCCTGGCCGGCCCTGAATACGGCCAGTCTGGCCCAGCTGAATACGGCCAGCATGGCGGCTCTGTCGCTGAGCCAGCTGGCCGGCTTTGGCACGCGCCAGATGGCTGCGCTGAATACGGCCCAGCTCAACGCCCTGAGCAGCGACCAGTTCGGCAGCCTGAATGCCGTGCAGATCGGCAGCCTCAGCTCGCAGCAGCTGGCGGGCCTGTCGCTGGCCGAAGTGGCGGCGCTGGCTTCGGGCACGCTGTCGGCGCTGCGCACGGCGGCGCTGGCGGCGCTCAGTTCGGCCCAGCTGGCAGTGCTGGGCGCGTATAGCGGCAGCAACGCCATTCAGCAGCTGAGCACCGCCCAGATTGCCGTGCTGCGCAGTGCCACGCTGGCCGGCCTGACGCCGGACGAAGCCAGCGCGCTGACGGCCACCCAGACTTCGGCGCTCGGTAGCAGCCAGCTGCGGGCGCTGAGCACGCAGGCCATTGCGGCCATCGATCCGCTGGATATTTCGGCGCTGCGGACAGCGGCGGTGGTGGGTCTGAGTACGGGCCAGCTGGCCGCGTTCACGCCTGCCCAGCTGGCCGCCCTGACCATGGCCCAGTATTTGTCGCTGAGCACGGCGCAATTGCAGGCCTTGCCGGCCGATGTGATTGCGGCCTTTACCACGGCGAATATGGCGGCGTTCGGCACGGCCTATATCGCGGCCTTGACGACGGATGCCTTGCGCGCCATGCCGGCCGCCCAGCTGTCGAGTTTCAGCTCGCGCCAGTTTGCCGTGCTCAGTAGCGACCAGCTGGCTGCCCTGCGCAGCGAACAGGTGGCCGGTCTGGGCGCGACCCAGCTGCTGGGCCTGAGTTCGCGCAATGTGGTCGGTCTGACGCCGGCAGATGTGGGCGCCATCAATGCGCTGGGCTTGCGCGCACTCGGTACTTCGGCGCTGGCAGCACTGAGTTCGGACCAGCTGGCGGCGCTGGGCAGCGACCCCACCGGCAACCAGATTGGCGTGCTCAGCACCGGCCAGTTTGCCGTGCTGTCGACGGCGGCGCTGACGGGGCTGACGGTAGAACAGACGATTGCCCTGAGTACGGCGCAGGCGGCCATGCTCGGCAGCAGCCAGCTGGCCGTGCTCAGCGTGGACGATATCGCAGCCATGGAAACGGCGGATCTGGCCGCCCTGACCACGCGCGGCATGAGCGGCCTGAGCAGCGCGCAAATGGCTGCACTGAATAATGCTCAGGTGGCAGCGCTGGGCAGCGGGCAGGTGGCGGCGCTGACGAGTGACCAGTTCCTCGCCCTCAGCGCGAGCGCGCTGGCCGGACTGGAAACGGCCGATGTGGGGGCCCTGTCCAGCGCCGTGGTGGCGGCCCTGCCGACCGCCATGCTGGCGCAGCTGAGCGGCGCGCAGATAGCGGCGCTGAGCACACGGCAGCTGGCCACCCTGAGCAATGAGCAGCTGAATAGTCTGGACGATAGCCAGCTGGCGCAACTGGGTTCGGCCCAGCTGGGCGGCTTCGGTTCGCGCCAGATCACGGCACTCACGGTGGCGCATCTGGCGGCGCTGAATGTGGCGGCGCTGGTGGGCTTGAAAACCACGGCGATTGCGGCACTCAGTTCGGACCAGCTGGCAGTGCTGGCGACCGACCCCAACGGCGCCAGCCGCATGGACTTGCTGAGTACCCAGCAGATCGCATCGCTGAGTACGGCGGCGCTGGCCGGGCTGGGCGCGCAACAGGTGGTGGCTCTGACTACGGCGCAGGCGGGCGCGCTGGGCAGCGCGCAGCTGGCCGTGTTCAGCACGGCCGATATCGCCGCGCTGGAACTGGCCGACCTCGCTGCCATCCGCACGCAGGCGCTGCGCGGCCTGAACGAAGCGCAGATGCGCGCCCTGAGCGCGCAGCAGCTGGCCGTGCTGGGCACCCAGCAGATGGCGGCCCTCAGCAGTACCCAGCTCGGCGCCCTGTCGGACGAGGCGCAGGCCGGGCTGGCAACGGCGCAGCTGGCGGCACTGAGCACGGCGGCGCTGCTGGCGTTCGCGCCGGCCGCACTGGCTGCACTGACCCTGAGCCAGCTGGCTGCTCTGAATACGCGCCAGCTAGCGGTCCTCAATAGCGACCAGTTCGGCGCTTTGCTGCCGCAACAGGTGGCCAGCTTCAGTTCGCAGCAACTGGGGGCGCTGGGCACACGCCAGATGGTGGGGCTGAGCCCTGCGGCAATTGCGGCCTTGGGCAGTGCCAGCCTGGCGGGACTGACGCCGCTGGCGATGGCAGCGCTGAGCGCGGAACAACTGGCCGCACTGGGCGGCGATCTGGCCGCAGGCCAGCTGGCGACACTACGCACGGCGCAGCTGGCTGCACTGGGAACGGCGGCGCTGCCGGGCCTGTCCATCGCCCAGCTGAATGCGCTGAGCACGGCGCAGGTGACGGCGTTCAGCAGCCGCCAGCTGATGATGCTGGACCCATCCCTGATCGGGGCGATGGAAACGGCTGATCTGGCGGCATTGCGCACGGCCGCCGTGATCGGCCTGACGACAGACCAGATCGGCGCGCTCGATGGCGCCCATATGGCAGCGCTCAGCACCGCGCAAGTGAGTATTCTGAATACGGCCCAGATGGCGGTGCTGGCCAACTATCAGGTGGCGGCACTGAGCACGGCGCAGGCCGCAGCCCTGAATTCGCAGCAGCTGGCGCGCATCGCCACGGAAGCGCTGATTGCGCTCAGCGATGCCGACGTGGCGGCACTCAAAACGACGGCGCTGGCCGGCTGGTCTACCGATCAGGTCAGCGTATTGCGCAGCAACCAGCTGGTGGCCTTGCGCACGGCACAGCTGGCAGTGCTGCGCAGCCAGCAGCTGGCTGCGCTCGGTACGGATGTGCTGGCGGCGCTGGGCAGCAACAGTATTGCCGCGCTGAATACGGCGGCACTGGCGGGCCTGACGGGCAGCGTGCTGGCCAGCCTGAGCACGGCCCAGCTGGCCGGACTGGGTAGCAACCAGATGGCGACGCTGCGCAGCGGCCAGCTGGCGGCGCTGGCCACCAGCCAGATCGCTGCGCTGACGGCGCGGCAAGTAGGGGCACTGACGTCGGCGCAGATGGCCTTCCTGCCGGCCAGCGATATCGCAGCACTCAATACCGCCGCGATGGTCGCCCTCAGTTCGGGCGCGCTGGCAGGCCTGAGTTCGGCCCAGCTGGCACAGCTGGGGGCTGATCCGCTCGGAAGTGGCGGGCAGAGTTTCGGCCTGCTGTCGACCGATCAGGTAGCCGTGCTGCGCACGGCAGCCATGCAGGGCCTGACGACGGCGCAGCTGGTGGCGCTGACTACGGCGCAGGCGGCCGCACTCGGTAGCGGGCAGGTGCAGTCGCTGCAGACGGCCCAGCTGGCGGCGCTGGAAACGGCCGATCTGGCAGCATTGAAAACGGCGGCCATCGCGGTGCTGAAAACGGCCCAGCTGGCAGCCCTGAATGCGGCGCAGGTGGCGGCGCTGAGCGGCCAGCAGGTGGCAGGCATGAACAGCACCCAGCTCACTGCCCTGTCCAGTACCCAGGTGGCCGCCTTGCGTACGGCCGCCGTGGCGGCCATCAACCCGCTCATGCTGAATGCATCGGGCCGTGATGGCAGCCTGCTCTCGGCCATGAGCAGCGAGCAGTTGCGGGCGCTAACGGGCAGCCAGTTTGCGGTGCTGGGTTCGGCCGCCATGGGGCAGATCCAGACCGATATGATACGGGGCATCGATGCGGCCGATATCGCCCAGCTACGTAGCGAAACTTTCCGTGCCCTGCGCAGTGACCAGCTGCTGGCGCTGAATACGGCGCAGGTGGCGGCCATCACGCTGGCGCAGATCAGCGTGATGCAGCCGAATGGCAGCGGTGGCAGCCAGTTCACTACCGAGCAGGTGGTGGCGCTGTCGTCCGGCCAGTTGCGCGCGCTCAGTACCGGCATGATTGCGGCGCTCAGTGCACGCGATATGGGCGCCATCGAAACGCGCGATATCGGCGGCCTGACTACGCGCCAGATTACCGTGCTGTCCACCACCCAGCTGGCAGGCTTGCAGACCGACCAGCTGGCAGCGCTCACCACGGGGCAGATGCGGGCGCTGTCCGTCACCCAGTACAACGAACTGAGTGCGGCGCAGAAGGCCGCCTTCAGCCCGGCCCAGATTGCCGCGCTGACTTTCATCACGCCGCTGGCGCTGGATCTGGATGGCCACGGCGTGCAGACGCTGGCCGCGAGTGCCGGCGTGCAGTTCGATCTGGCGGCCAGCGGCCAGCGTCAGGCCACGGGCTGGATCGCTGCGGGCGATGGCTTGCTGGCGCTGGACCGCAACCACGATGGCGTGATCGGCGATGGCAGTGAGCTGTTCGGCATGGCCACGCCGCAGGCCGGCGGCAGCCGCGCGGCCGACGGTTATGCGGCGCTGGGTGCGCTCGATAGCAACCACGATGGCCAGATCGATGCGCAGGATAGTGCCTTCGCCGACTTGCGCGTGTGGGTGGATAAAAACAGCGATGGCCGCAGCGAGGCGGGTGAACTGTACACGCTGGGGCAATTGCAGATCCGCAGCCTGTCGCTGGCAGCGCAGATTAGCGCCACGCTGGATCAGGGCAATCTGATCGCCGCCAGCAGCAGTTACACGGGCACAGATGGCAGCAGCCACGTGCTGGCTGATGTCTGGCTGCGGCAAGGTAATGACGGGCTGGTAGCGGCAACGCCGGATGGCGCGGCGCTTGCCGCAAATCGCTCCGGCGCAGCGCAGGCCGCAGGGCCGGAGGCATCGCTGCATCTGCAGGCTAGCCGGATGGCAGAGGCCTTGCAGCAGTTTGCTGCGGCTGGCGGGCTGGCTGCGGGCAGTATGGCCATGGCCAGTGCTGCCGGTCCGGCGCAGCAGGCATGGCCGCAACTGGCTAGCCCGGCATTGCTGGCAGTACCGCGCCGCTAGGGCAGGCGCGGCTTAGATCGCGCCGGATTTACAGCGGCTGGAATACGCCGGCAGCTTTGTTCTTCTGCACGTTATCCCAGGCGAAGATTTTGCCGTTCATGGCCACGTACACGCCCGCTGGCAGCGTCTGCGCCACGGCGCTGGCGAAGCCCAGATTGAACATGGCATCCGAATTGGCGATCTCGTAAGGAATCATGGCGCCTGTCAGCACGATGGTTTTGCCCAGCTGGGCCGGGCCCAGTACGGCAGCCGTCTGCGGCATGGTGTCGGTGCCATGGATGATGACGATGGCGTTTTCCGCTGCGGCCGTGCAGCTGGCCAGGATGCGGGCGCGGTCGGCGTCCACCATGTCCAGCGAATCCATCAGCGGCAGCTGTTCCAGTGCCACTTCCACGGTCAGGCGGCAGCGTGCCAGCAGGGCCGGCAGATGGCTCTCGCCGAAGCTCAGCTTGCCGTTGATTTCGTCATAGTGTTTATCGAAAGTGCCGCCGGTGGCGAGGATGCGCAAAGTCATGGTGAGTGCTCGGAGTCGGTAAAATGATGTGCATCATAACCTAAACCGTCAGGGCGCCGTAGCCTCGCCAGCACACTGGAAATGTGCCCCGACTATGTCTACACTGGTTTCTTTGTCTGCGCGCCGCCCATGACCATACTCGCTCCCGGTACTGTGATTTTCCACCGCCATCGCGGCTATGGCGTGATCACGGCCGTCAATCTGCTGACGGGCTGGATCGCCGCCCGTTTCGGCAGCGAGTCGCGCACGCTGGACCTGAACCTGTCCACCGACGAAGTGCAGACGGCGGACGGCGTGCCCATCCTGTTCCGCCGCGCTCCGCCCGACCGCATGCCGCAGGCGCGCCTGATGGCCATGGTGCGTGCCCTGCATAGCGCCGGCTACCAGCGGCTGTATCTGTATGTGTGGCCGAAAGCGTCCGGCCTGCACTGGCGCTGGCATTTGTTCACGGGACGGCGCGACTGGATGCAGCGCTCGTGGCGCGAAGGCTGGTATGGTTCGGGCGCCGATTACAACGTCAACCCCGTCATGGGCTGGGGCGACAAGCCGGGCGCCAGTACCGAAGAACTGATCGAAGCGCTGGCCCGTTTCGACCCGCACGGGCTGGCGCAGGCACTGGGCCGCGACGAAGACCATACGGCGTGGTTTGCCGCCATCTGCGACGCCCTGCTGCCCGGCTATATGTACAGTCTGGATATGGCCCGCCCTGCCCATGGTTTGCTGACGGAAATGCCGCCGCTGCCCGTGGTGCCCGTGCGCGCCTCGCTGCCGGCGTATGCAGGGCCGGCTTTGCCATGGCCGCCGGGCTGGCAGGGTTTGTGGAGCAAGGTGCATGCACTGCCTGCTCCGCGGCTCGAGCTGGGGCCGCTGGCCACGCCGCTGCTGCCCACTGCCGGCACGCAGTCCGACCCCGATGAGGAGCCGGACGCCGAGCAGGCGCCGGCTGCCGAATAAGCCGGTGCGTCATGCGCCGGCCCGCAGCAGCACCGTGCACGGGCGCAGCGAGCGCGATGCCGCGGCCGTTTAGCTTAGCTTAGCGGCCGCGCCTGCGCGCTGTAGTCGGGGTTATGGATGGCCGCACACTGGCCGGCGGCAAAATCGACGATGTTCTGGAACGCGTGGCGGAAGTACAGCTCGTAGCTGTCGCGCTCCACATAGCCCAGATGGGGCGTGGCCAGTACGGTGGGGATGCGCAGCAGCGGGCTATCCGTGCCTAGCGGTTCGGCAGTGTAGACATCCAGCGCTGCATAGCCGGGCCGGCCCCGCCCCAGCGCCTGCTCCAGCGCATCGGGCTGTACCAGTTCGGCGCGGCTGGTGTTGACGAACAGGGCTTCCGGCTTCATGCGCGCCAGATCCTCGGCCGTGACGATGCCGCGCGTGTCCGGATGCAAACGCAGGTGCATGCTCAGCACATCGGCCTGTTCGAACAGTGCCGCGCGCGAGGCGGCTGCCTGATAGCCGTCGGCGACGGCCTTGGCGCGGCTGCTTGCGCTACCCCACACCAGCACCTGCATGCCGAACGCCCGGCCATAGCCGGCCACCAGCTGGCCGATCTTGCCATAGCCCCAGATGCCCAGCGTGCGGCCTTTGAGCACCATGCCCAGCCCGTTGAGCTGGGGGTTGACGGAGGCCGTCTGCCACAGCCCGTCCTTCAGGTTGGTGGCATACGACACGATCTTGCGTGCTGCCGCCATGATCAGCGTCCAGGTCAGTTCGGCCGGTGCCGTGGGCGAGCCTACGCCTTCGGCAATGGCGATGCCGAGTTCGGTTGCGGCGGCTACATCCACATGGCCGGCCAGCCTGCCTGTCTGGGAAATGATTTTGAGATTCGGCAACTTGGCCAGCAGCGCGCGGTTGAGCGCCGTGCGTTCGCGGATCAGCACCAGCGCATCGTAGGGCGCCAGCCGGATGGCCAGCTGGCCCAGTCCGCGCGTCGTGTTGTTGAACACTTTTACCTCGTGATCGCGCAACAGAGCGTAGCAGGCGAGGCTAGGAGTTGCGTTCTGGTAATCATCAAGAATTGCGATTTTCATGGTAGATGCACGAATTTAATAGATATTGCGTAGGGAAATAACGGTCTGTGCAGAAAGCTGAATAGCCTACTACATTAGTCAACCAATTCTCCTACATTTTTGTCGGAAATGGGGATAGTCAGGTGTACAATCGCCGGACAAAAATAAAACGGCCCCCCATCATACAGGGCTGCCCACCCGTGCGTACGGGTGCTTTCCGACAAGACCGCCGTACCCGCCGACCCATACCGTATGGGCTTCCGAGCGCAAGCCACAAGCTGACGACGATCCTGCCGCGCAGGGACACAGAATTCTTACATTGTCATTGGAGGTCTTATGAATCAACCCGTCATGGGTGGCGTTGCAGCATTGAACGTCCCGACTTACGTCAAGCAGCAGAAACTGATCAACTGGGTAGCCGAAATCGCCGCCCTGACCAAGCCGGCCCGCATCTACTGGTGCGACGGTACGCAGGAAGAGTACGACCGCCTGTGCGGCGAAATGGTCGCCGCCGGCACCATGAAAAAGCTGAATCAGGAACTGCGTCCTAACTCCTACCTGGCCTGCTCCGACCCTAGCGACGTGGCGCGCGTGGAAGATCGTACCTTCATCTGCTCGAAAACCAAGGAAGAAGCCGGCCCGACCAATAACTGGATGGCGCCTGCCGAAATGCGCGCTACCCTGAACCCGCTGTTCGACGGCTGCATGGCTGGCCGTACCCTGTACGTGGTACCGTTCTCGATGGGCCCGCTGGGTTCGCCGATCGCCCACATCGGCGTGGAACTGTCCGATTCGCCTTACGTGGCCGTCAACATGCGCATCATGACCCGCATGGGCAAAGCCGTGTACGACGTGCTGGGCACCGATGGCGAGTTCGTGCCATGCGTGCACACCGTGGGCGCACCGCTGGCCGCTGGCCAGAAAGATGTGGCATGGCCTTGCAACGCCACCAAATACATCGTGCACTTCCCTGATACCCGTGAAATCTGGTCCTACGGTTCCGGCTACGGCGGCAATGCGCTGCTGGGCAAAAAGTGCTTCGCGCTGCGTATCGCTTCCAACATGGGCCATCAGGAAGCCCAGAACGGCGGCATGGGCTGGCTGGCAGAACACATGCTGATTCTGGGCGTGGAATCGCCAGAAGGCAAAAAACACTATGTGGCAGCGGCCTTCCCTTCGGCCTGCGGCAAAACCAACTTCGCCATGCTGATCCCGCCAGCGACCTTCAAGGGCTGGAAAATCACCACCATCGGCGACGATATCGCCTGGATCAAACCGGGTGCCGATGGCCGCCTGTATGCGATCAATCCGGAAGCCGGCTACTTCGGCGTGGCACCGGGCACCAACACCCGCACCAACTCGAACTGCATGGCTTCGCTGGGTTCGGACACCATCTTCACCAACGTGGCGCTGACCGACGAAGGCGACATCTGGTGGGAAGGCCTGACCAAGGAAGCACCAGCCCACCTGATCGACTGGCAGGGCAAGGACTGGACGCCAGCTTCGGGCACCAAAGCAGCGCACCCGAATGCGCGCTTCACCGTGGCCGCTACCCAGAACCCTGTGATCGACCCGGCATGGGATGATCCGGCTGGCGTGCCGATTTCGGCCTTCATCTTCGGCGGCCGCCGTTCCACCACCGTACCGCTGGTGACCGAAGCCCGTAACTGGATCGAAGGCGTCTACATGGCTGCCACCATGGGTTCGGAAACCACCGCTGCTGCCGCCGGCCAGATGGGCGTGGTACGCCGTGATCCGTTCGCCATGCTGCCGTTCATGGGCTACAACATGAGCGACTACTTCCAGCACTGGCTGAACATGGGCGAGAAACTGGGCAAGATCAACGCAGCGACCCTGCCGAAAATCTTCTGCGTCAACTGGTTCCGCACCGACGAGCAGGGCCACTTCGTCTGGCCTGGCTTCGGCGACAATATGCGCGTGCTGAAGTGGATGCTGGAGCGTATCGAAGGCACGGCTGGCGGTATCGAAAACATCTTCGGCACCACCCCGCGCTTCGGCGATCTGAAGTGGGATGGCATTCCGTTCTCGCCTGAGGAATTCGAAACCATCACCTCGATCGACAAGGATGCATGGCGCGAAGAACTGGTGCTGCACGAAGAGCTGTTCACCAAACTGGCCTACCATCTGCCGCAGGAACTGCGCGATGTGAAAGCCGAACTGGAAAAGCGTCTGGCACGCTAATCCGCAGAACGGGGCCGCTGGCCCCGTTTTTTATTGCGGGGCAGGGAATCTGCAGCTCATACCGCGAAATTTACATTTCGTCACATATTCGCAGCGTGCGCCAGCCGGCTCGCATACAGTAGAGGCTCACCACTTTACCGATAGGTTCCACTATGACGAATGTAACTACCCGCATCGGCGTTGCCAGTGCTCTGCTGTTTTCTCTGATGCTGGGCGTGGCCCACGCCGAAGCGCCGGATCTGGGCGCACGCCGCGACGCGCTCAATCAGCTGATCAAGGAGCAGTGGGAATATTCGATGAAGAATAGCCCGGAGTGGGCCTCGCTGCTGGGTGATAAGCGCTACAACGATAAATGGTCGGACTTCTCGCAGGCCGGCATCGAGGCGGACCTGAAGCAATCGGCCGACTTCCTCAAGCGCTTCGAAGCTATCGACACCACCGGCTTCCCCCTGCAGGAACAGCTGAACCGCGAACTGATGCTGCGTCAGCTGCGCGAGAGTGTGACCGGTGCCCGCTTCAAGGACTGGGAGATGCCGCTGGCGCAGAACTCCGGCATCCACATCGATCTGCCGCAGATCGTTTCCGCGCTGCCGTTCGAAACGGTGAAAGACTACGAAGACTACATCACCCGCCTGCATGCCCTGCCCAAGCTGTTCGAGCAGACCCGCGTGCAGATGGAAAAAGGCGTGCAGGACAAGCTGATGCCGCCGAAATTCCTGATTCCGAAAATCGTCAAGCAGTGCGAAGACGTAGCGGCCATGAAGCCGGCCGATTCGCCGTTCGCCCAGCCTATCAAGAATTTCCCGAAAGAGTTCTCCGAGGCTGACAAAGCCCGTCTGAGCAAGGCGATTCTGGGCGCAATCCAGAAAGACGTAACGCCGTCCTACAAGAAACTGGCGCAGTACACCAAGACCCGCTACCTGCCGCACGGCCGCACGGAAGTGGGCATGTGGTCGCTGCCCGATGGCGCTGCGCGCTATACCTTCAAGGCCAACTCCTCGACCACCACCACCATGACGCCGGAACAGATTCACCAGCTGGGGCTGGCCGAAGTGGCGCGTATCGAAGGGCAGATGCTGGCCACGGCACAAAAGCTGGGCTACAAGGATCTGAAGACCTTCAACAAGGCAGTGGAAGAGAATCCCGAGCTGCATCCGAAATCGCGTCAGGAAATCATCGACCTGTACCAGAAATATACCGACCAGATGTACACCCAGCTGCCGCAGCAGTTCGGCATTCTGCCTAAAGGTAAAGTGGAAATTCGTCCGGTCGAAGAGTTCCGCGAGAAGGGCGCTTCCGGCGCTGCCTACATGGCCGGTTCGCCGGATGGCAAACGTGCTGGCCGCGTGATGGTGAATACGGGTGACTTCGAGAAGCGCTCCACCATCAGTATCGAAACCACGGCGTTGCACGAAGGCGTGCCGGGCCACCACATGCAGCTGACCATTGCGCAGGAAATCGACGGCCTGCCTAACTTCCGCCAGCAGGGCAACTACACGGCCTATGCAGAAGGCTGGGCGCTGTACTCGGAACGTCTGGGCGAAGAGCTGGGCTTCTTCAGCAACCCGTACAGCTACTACGGCCACCTGCAGGATGAAATGCTGCGCGCCATCCGTCTGGTGGTCGATACGGGCCTGCACTACAAGAAGTGGAACCGCCAGCAGGTGGTGGACTTCTTCCATGACCACTCCGGCATCGAGGAAGTGGAAGTGCAGAGCGAGACGGACCGCTACATCGTCTGGCCCGGTCAGGCGCTGGGCTACAAGATCGGCCAGCTGAAGATCCTCGAACTGCGCGACTACGCCCGCAAGGAACTGGGCAAGGACTTCGATATCCGCCAGTTCCACGATCAGGTGCTGGGCGCCGGTGCGCTGCCGATGGATGTGCTGGAAACCCATATCAAAGGCTGGGTCAGCACCGAGAAGGCCAAGCAGAACCGCGTCAGCATGCAATAAGCTGACAGCGGAATAGAAAACGCCCGCACTGCAGTCTGCAGGGCGGGCGTTTTTATTGGATGTACGCGCTTATTTCAGCAGCGGCACCAGATACTTGCCCGTCACGCTGGCCGGATTGGCAGCCACCTGCTCCGGCGAACCGCTGGCGATGATCTGGCCACCGCCGGCACCACCTTCCGGCCCCAGATCGACGATCCAGTCGGCCGTCTTGATCACGTCCAGATTGTGCTCGATGATGACCAGCGTATTGCCCTGATCGCGCAGGCGGTGGATCACCTTCAGCAGCAGGTCGATATCGTGGAAGTGCAGGCCGGTAGTCGGCTCGTCGAGGATGTACAGCGTCCGGCCCGTATCGCGCTTGGACAGTTCCAGCGACAGCTTGACGCGCTGCGCTTCGCCACCGGACAGCGTGGTCGCGCTCTGTCCCAGCTTGATATAACCGAGGCCCACATCGAGCAGGGTGTGCAGCTTGCGCGCGATCAGCGGCACGGGTTTGAAGAACTCGTGTGCGTCTTCCACCGTCATGTCCAGAATCTCGGTGATGTTCTTGCCCTTGTAGTGCACTTCCAGCGTTTCGCGGTTATAGCGCTTGCCGTGGCAGACGTCGCAGGGCACGTACACGTCCGGCAGGAAGTGCATCTCGACCTTGATCACGCCATCGCCCTGACAGGCTTCGCAGCGGCCGCCCTTGACGTTGAACGAGAAACGGCCCGCGCTGTAGCCGCGTTCCTTGGCCGTCGGCACGGTGGCGAACAGTTCGCGGATAGGCGTGAACAGGCCCGTGTAGGTGGCCGGATTGGAGCGCGGCGTACGGCCGATAGGCGCCTGATCGACGGCAATGACTTTATCGAAGTGTTCGAGGCCGCTGATGCTGTCGTGCGGCGCCGGCTCCGTCTGCGAGCCATACAGGTGGCGCGACAGCGCCGGATACAGCGTATCGTTGATCAGCGTCGATTTGCCGGAACCGGAAACGCCCGTCACGCAGGTCATCAGGCCGACCGGCAGCTTCAGATCGACTTTCTTCAGGTTGTTGCCGGTTGCGCCAGTGATGATCAGCTGACGGTCAGGATCGGCCTGATGGCGCTTGGCCGGCACGGCGATCTTCAGCGTGCCGTTCAGGTACTGTGCCGTCAGCGACTGTTTGTTCTTGAGGATTTCTTTCAGTGTGCCTTGCGCGATCACATCGCCGCCATGCACACCGGCGCCCTTGCCCATGTCGACGATGAAGTCGGCGGTGCGGATGGCGTCTTCGTCGTGCTCCACCACCAGCACGCTGTTGCCGATATCGCGCAGATGCTTGAGGGTGTCGATCAGGCGGTCGTTGTCGCGCTGGTGCAGGCCGATGGAAGGTTCATCGAGCACATACATCACGCCCGTCAGGCCGGAGCCGATCTGCGAGGCCAGACGGATACGCTGGGCTTCGCCGCCGGACAGCGTATCGGCGCTGCGGTCCAGCGACAGATAATCGAGGCCGACGTTGTTGAGGAACTGCAGGCGCGAGATGATTTCCTTCACCACGCGATCGGCGATTTCCTTTTTCGCGCCTTTCAGTTTGAGCTGCTGGAAGAAGGACAGCGTATCGCGCAGCGGTTTCTGGGCGATCTCGTAGATGGCTTTCTCCTGCTTGCCGCTGCCGACCTTGACGTAGCGCGCTTCCTGCCGCAGACGGGCACCGTGGCAGGACGGGCACTGTTTCTCGTTGATGAACTTGGCCAGTTCCTCTTTGACGGCCATCGAGTCCGTTTCGCGGTAACGCCGTGCCAGATTGGTCACCACGCCTTCGAAGGCATGTTCCTTGATCACGGTGCGGCCACGCTCGTTCACGTAGGTGAACGGGATCATGGTCTTGCCCGAGCCGTGCAGGATCACTTCCTGCGCCGTCTTCGGTAACTGCTCGAATGGCAGATCGAGATCGAACTCGTAGAACGCGGCCAGATTCGACAGCATCTGGAAGTAGAACTGGTTGCGTCTATCCCAGCCCTTGACGGCGCCCGAGGCCAGCGACAGGTTGGGGAAGGCGACGATACGTTTCGGATCGAAGAACTCGATATGACCGAGGCCATCGCACTCAGGGCAGGCGCCCATCGGGTTATTGAAGGAGAACAGGCGCGGCTCCAGCTCCTGCAGCGAGTAACCACAGGTATTGCAGGCGAATTTGTTGGAGAAGACGTGCTCCGTACCATGATCCATTTCCAGCGCGACGGCGCGGCCATCGGCCAGACGCAGCGCCGTTTCGAAGCTCTCGGCCAGACGCTGCTTGATCTCGCTGTTGACCTTGACGCGGTCGATCACCACATCGATGGTGTGCTTCTCGGTCTTCTTCAGCTTGGGCAGTTCGTCCACTTCGTAGATTTTGGCAGCGTGGGTGCCGCTCTGTACGCGGAAGCGCACAAAGCCCTGCGCCTGCATCTGCTCGAACAGATCGCTGTGCTCACCCTTGCGGTTGGCCACCACGGGTGCGAGGATCATCAGCTTGGTGCCTTCCGGCATAGCCAGCACGGCATCGACCATCTGCGACACGGTTTGCGCAGCCAGCGCCTGATCGGGGTGGTTGACGCAGTAAGGCGTGCCCACGCGCGCATACAGCAGACGCAGATAGTCGTGAATTTCGGTGACCGTGCCGACGGTAGAACGGGGATTGTGCGAAGTGGCTTTCTGCTCGATGGAGATGGCGGGCGACAGGCCCTCGATCAGATCGACATCGGGCTTCTCCATCAGCTGCAGGAACTGGCGCGCATAGGCCGAGAGCGACTCGACATAGCGGCGCTGGCCTTCCGCATACAGCGTATCGAACGCCAGCGAGGATTTGCCGGAACCGGACAGGCCGGTAATCACGATCAGCTGGTTGCGCGGCAAATCGAGATTGATGTTTTTGAGATTATGCGTGCGTGCGCCGCGGATACGGATTTGTTCCATGTTCTGCCTTTCGGGGTCAACCCGATACTATAGCTGGGTTTGATTATCTGCGCCGACCTTGCGCCAGATCGACAAAGGGGATACTTATACTGTATATAATACCAGTATTTCCTTGCGTTGTTTCAATTCCTCCCGCGCCTGGCGAGGCGGATACGGGGCGGTGCGATATATCCGCCGCTGGCCGCAGCGGTGTTCTATAATCGTCGTTTAGCTAAAATTTGCCCAAAAGTCAGGGCGGTCGAACTTCAGGAGTTTTATACATGGCATCTGTCAACAAAGTGATCATCGTCGGCAATCTCGGTCGCGATCCGGAAATTCGCTACATGCCTAGCGGCGATGCGATTGCGAACATCGCAGTGGCAACCTCGTATCGTTCGAAAGACCGCAACACGGGTGAACAGAAAGAGTTGACGGAATGGCACCGTATTTCCTTCTTCGGCCGTCTGGCCGAGATCGTTGGCCAGTACCTGAAAAAAGGTTCCTCGGTGTACGTGGAAGGCCGTCTGCAAACCCGTAAATACACGGACAAGGACGGTGTTGAACGCTACGCGACCGACATCATCGCCGAACAGATGCAGATGCTGGGCGGCCGTCAGGGCATGGGCGGTGGCGACAGCATGGACGACGGTGGCTACGAGGCGCCGCCACAGCGTCAGGCACCGGCACCACGTCCGCAGATGGCGCCACCGGCACCGGCTGCGCCACGTCCGGCCCCGCGCCCAGCGCCGAACTTCTCGGACATGGATGACGACATTCCGTTCTAAAAATAGCGCTGCAGAACAAATTTTAAGAAGAAGCCCCGTAACTCTTTGAGGTTGCGGGGCTTTTTAGTTTTTAACGGATTAATTTGTCAGAAATTATGATGGTTTTTTCTGACGGAATATGTCAGAAAAATATGCTACTATTTCTGACATGTCACTATCAGCCAGCACCGTCAAGAAGCCTCACTCTATTCCTCGCAAGGGAGGTGTTGACGCGTCGATACGTCAACTGATAGAGAAATCAGACCCCGGAAAGGTGTTCACTCCGGCTGATTTTCTGCAGCTAGGCAGCCGGGCGGCGGTAGATCAGGCTTTATCACGTCTTGCCCGAAGCGGAGCACTAAGGCGGCTGCGTCGCGGTTTCTACGATAAACCGCGGGAACATGCGACTTTCGGCAGGCTGCTCCCAGACACTACCAGTATCGCCCAAGCTGTTGCTGAGAAATTGCAGTTGCGCATACAGCCTTCGGGGGCCTACGCAGCTAATTTACTTGGCTTAAGCGAGCAAGTCCCTTTGAAATTGACATTCCTGACCGACGGGCCATCGAGAACAGTCACGGTGGGTAGGCAAACGGTAATGTTGAAGCACACCACACCGAAAAACATGGCCACAGCAGGCCGTATCAGCGGTCTATTGATTCAGGCATTGCGGCACATGAAACAAGCGCAGATGGATGTAAAAGCGATTGCAAAACTCCATCAAACCTTGAGTGATACTGACAAGAACATTTTGCGTCAGGATGCGCATCTGGCGCCCGCGTGGATAGGAAAGATCATGCAAGAGCTGAGCAGTGCAGCGAGGATAGAATGACTCATTTCTGGCTTCTGGATGATGAACAGCGTCGCACAGCCTTTGAGCAAGCTGGTGCCCTAAAAGGATGGCTGGCATCCAGTGTCGAAAAAGACTATTGGGTGTACTACACACTGCGACACCTGTTTAACATGCCTGAACTAGCAGGCCACCTGACGTTCAAAGGCGGCACATCGTTATCGAAGGCGTGGAGGCTGATCGAGCGGTTTTCGGAAGACATAGACCTCACCATTGGGCGCGAGCTGCTGGGCTACGTTGGTGACAAAGCGCCGGAGCAGGCCAAGACATCCAGCCAACAGGGCAAGCTGCTAAAGGCATTACGCAAAGCCGCAGGTGAATATGTCCGCAATACTGTATTCCCCAGCCTCGCGGAACGGATTAAGGGAGAGCTTGGAACGCAGGCGTGGAAGCTGTCGCTTGATGCCGAAGACCCTGATCAACAAACCATCCTGTTCGAATATCCTACTGTTTTTGAAAATAGCGTAAGTCGATATCTTCGGCCCCGAGTGAAAATCGAGTTCGGTGCACGTGCTGACCCCTGGCCCGCTTCGACGCGTGCAATTACTCCGGTTGTCGGAGAGATAATCGACCAGCTTTCGATCCCTTCGGTAGAGGTAAAGGCGCTTGCCGCCGAACGTACCTTTTGGGAAAAGGCCATGCTCTTGCATGAAGAGCGATTTCGTCCTCCGGAAAAAGTGCGGGGGGCGCGTATGGCACGGCACTACTATGATGTCTATTGCCTGATTCAGAAGGGCGTGGCCGCCGCCGCTACTGCCGATCTGACTTTGTTCAGCCAGGTGTCCGCACATCGGCAGGTGTTTTTCGAGCAAAGCTGGGTTGATTACACAACGCTAAAACCTGATTCTCTGGAAATCATGCCGACGACCGATCAGTACAAAGCGTGGGAGCAGGACTATGTCGCAATGCAGGCGGAAATGTTCAGCGAATCTCCGCCAGCCTTTGATGTCATCCTATCCGCCGTTCAGCAATTCCAGTCCAAGTTTCGCGACCAGATTGATCGTCAGGCCCCGCTTTGATCCCTCGAATTTCTCTTGAAAATATAGCGCCCAAATTTCTATGCATACATTCATGTTCAAAACGCTGACGCGTATGGCACTCGCTGTGGCTAGCTGCTGCACGCTGGCCGCTACGGCACAGGCGCAATCGGTGGCTTTCACTTTCGACGATGGCCCCAGACTGGAGCAGACGCCCTTGCTCAGTCCACAGCAACGCAACGATGCGCTGCTGGCGGCGCTGGCCAAGCATCAGGTCAAGGCGGCCCTGTTCGTCACCGCCGGCAATGGTGCCGACCGGCCCGAGGGCTATGCGCTGGCACAGGCCTGGGGCGCGGCAGGCCATGCGGTGGGCAATCACACCATGACCCACCCTGACCTGCACAGCAGCCAACTCAGTCTGGCCCAGTACCAGCAGGAAGTGCTCGATTGCGACCGCATCATCGCCACGCTACCCGGTTACCAGAAGTGGTTCCGCTACACCTATCTGCGCGAAGGCAATACGCCGGAAAAGCGCGACGGCATGCGCGCCTTCCTGCAGGCACAAGCTTATCGCAATGCCTATGTCAGTCTGGATACCAGCGACTGGCGCCTCGACGAAAAACTGATCGAGGTTTTGCACGCCAATCCCAAGGCCGACCTGACGGCGCTTAAGCAGGCCTATCTTGCGCACCTGCGCCAGCGCGCGCTGGCTTATCGGGCATTGGCGCAGCAGTTGCAGGGGCGCGATATTCCGCAAGTGATCCTGCTGCACCATAACCTGATCAATGCGCTCTGGCTGGATGATGCCATCGCCCAGTTCGAGAGCATGGGCTGGAAGATCACTACGCCGGCCGCCGCCTTTGCCGATCCCGTTTATCAGCTGATGCCGGAACGTCCGGTGGCGGGGCAAAGCCTGCTGCTGTCGATGGCGCGCTCGCTAGGCGTGGGCAAGTTCGCGGGCTGGGAGCGGCTGGTGGACGATGGCGATTTCGAAATCGCTGCGCTCAAGGCGCAGGGCCTGTAACGCCAGGGCCTGAACGGCTGCCCCGGCAGCATTAGCTGACGGGGCAGCCGGACTTTGGCAGCGTCAGCAGATAAAAGAAGCATCTGATATACTGCTTTATCTCATCACTTCAGAAAGTCTGTCATTCCCATGCTGAGCAAAGAACACAAAGCCATCATTAGCGCCACCGTGCCGATTCTGGAACAGGGCGGCGAAGCCCTGACGCGGCATTTTTACCAGACCATGTTCCGCGATTACCCGCAGGTGCAGCCGCTGTTCAATCTGTCCAATCAGGCGGAAGGCAAGCAGCAGCGCGCGCTGGCCAGCGCCGTGCTGATGTATGCGAAAAACATCGAGCGGCTGGAGCAACTGGGCCCGCTGGTATCGACCATCATCAATAAACACGTGTCGCTGCAGATCCTGCCCGAGCACTATCCCATCGTGGGCGCTTCGCTGCTGAAGGCGATCCGCGAAGTGCTGGGCGCGGAAGTGGCGACCGATGACGTGCTGGCCGCATGGGGCGCAGCGTATGGCCAGCTGGCCGATATCCTGATCGGCGCGGAAGAGCAGATCTACCAGCAGAACGCGGCCGCAGAAGGCGGCTGGCGCGGTGCACGCCAGTTCAAGGTGGCGCAGAAGACGGTGGAAAGCGAAGAAATCACTTCCTTCGTGCTGGTGCCGGCCGATGGCGGCAAGGTAGTGCGGCATCTGCCGGGCCAGTACATCGGCATCGAAGTGGCGGTGGCAGGCAGCCCGCTGCGCCGCCAGTATTCGCTGTCGGCCGAAGCCAATGGCAGCGATTACCGCATCAGCGTCAAGCGCGAGGCGGGCGGTGTGGTGTCCAACTATCTGCATGACCAGCTGGAAGTAGGCGCCAGCCTGCAGGTATTCCCGCCAGCAGGCGACTTTGTGCTGACGCAGAGCGACAAGCCGCTGGTGCTGATTAGCGGTGGCGTAGGCATCACGCCCACGCTGGCCATGCTGACCACGGCGCTACGCAGCAAACGGCCCGTGCATTTCATCCACGCGGCGCGCCACGCAGGTGTGCATGCCTTCCGTGCACAGGTCGATGCGCTGGCGGCACAGCATCCGCAGCTACAGCGCTTCTATTGCTACGAAACGGCAGCGGCGGACGGTGCCCATGCTACCGGCTACCTGACGGCACAGCAGCTGTCGCAGTGGCTGCCGGAGACGCGCGATGTGGATGCCTACTTCCTTGGTCCCAAGCCTTTCATGAAGGCCATCAAGCAGCAGCTGGCCGAACTGGGCGTGCCTGATGCGCAGGCCCGTTACGAGTTCTTCGGTCCGGCCGAGGAACTGGCCTGAGGCATGGCTAAGTAGTGGTCAAGCTGCGGCGCTGCCAGCAAACGGCGTCGCAGTTCCAGCGCCGGGCGTTCGACCAGCCAGTAGAGCAAGACGGCGCCGAGCAGCGCAGCGGCGACATAGCCTGCGGCTGCAACGACGGTGCTCTGCTCGGCCAGCTGTGGCAGCAAGGTATCAAGCCAGTGATAGATCTGCCGGTGTGTCAGGTACAGACTGTAGGCCAGCAGGGCCAGTGTCTGCGCGCCGGGCAGGCGCTGGCGGGCCAGATAGCTGGCGGGACTGGTAACGCTGAGCAGTAGCGCGCCGCAGCCCAGCGCTAGCAGCGGAAATAGCAGGGTGGCACCGGCCAGACTCATTAGCGGTATCTGTGAGCACAGATAGAAGATGGCAGCAGCACATAACAGCAGTGCCTTGTTATGCGCTTGCAGGCCTTGCCACCAGTGTGGCCGGAAGGCCCTGAGCATGGCCAGCACGACACCGAGCAGCAGGCCATCCAGTCGTGCGTAGGTCGGATTGTAGATCAGGGGGACGAAGTGCTGCATGGCCTGCCCCACATCGCCGGCATCCATAGAGGCCGCTACCTGCGTCTGCCACAGGTAGCCGCGCAGTAGCAGCGCGCCACCGAACAGGCCCGCCAGCAGCAGGCTGATTTTGCGGGCGCTGGGGCGCCGTGCCAGCAGCCATACCAGCGCCGGGAACAGCAGATAGAAGTGCTCTTCCACACACAGCGACCATGCATGGGAATAGGCCAGCCCCTGTTCCCAGCGGGGGCAGAGGTTGACGGTAAAGCTGAGGAATTTCCACAGCGGCTGTAGCGTGCCTCCTTCGCGCTGATCTCCCAGAACGACATAGAGCACCAGCACAGCATAGTAGGCAGGCAGGATGCGCAGTGCCCGGCCCAGAAAGAAGCGGCGCCAGCGCGGCGTGCCGCTTTCCGCGTAGCAGCCTAGCAGCTGCCAGCCTATCAGGTAGCCGCTCAGGACGAAAAACAGATCAACCCCCATCCAGCCCAGTTCCACCATGGGTGGCAGGGCCACACCGTGGCTGCTCAGGTGATACAGCATCACGCTGACGATGGCCAGCGCACGCAGCAGATCGATGCCGGCTGCGCGGCCGCTGCCGCCGTCCGGCAGCACCCTGCTATTTGAGGTTGACGGCGACCAGTGCATCCGGGCTCTGGATGTACAGCAGGCCGCTGGCGCTGATGGCCAGATAGCCGGGTGCCGGATAACTCCACACCACTTTACGGGTTTTCAGATCCAGCGCGTAGGTGTTGACGTTGGTGCTGATGAACAGCAGGTTCTTGGTCACCACGGGCGATGCGTGGAAGCTGACTTCACCACCCAGCGGTGGCACCCACGACCACAGCAGCTTGCCATCGGCTTCCGATCGCGCTTCCAGGCGGTAGGGGTTGAAGTTCGGTGCATACAGCACGCCGTCGGCATAGGCCGGGGTGACGCGGTAGACGCCGGGCACGCGCCAGTCGAGGAAGCCTTTGGCCGTATCGAAGCGTATCAGCTGGTTGCCGATGCTGCCGTCATTCAGATAGCCGTTGGCATAGGCTGCCGCGTACACGCCGCCGTTGGCGCCCACCACGGCCGCGCCGCCAAGCTGATACACGTAGTTGGTGAAGCTGCTGTCGCGAATAGTGGATAGCACTGTGCCGGTTTTGGGCTGCACGATAGTCAGCGCATCGCCCGTGTAGGCAAAGATGCTGCGACCATCGGTTGCGGGCGACCACATCGACGTCTGCGACAGGCCCTGGAAGAACAGCCGCTCGCCAGTGCTGGCAAAGGCGTACATGCCGCCATAACTGCCGGAGTTGGTGTAGATGGCGCCGTCCTGCACGATAGGCGACAGATAGCGTTCCCACTGCGAACTCATGGCGGACTTCATGCGGGCACTGCCATCGACGGCATCGAGCGCGATCATGTAGGTAGTGTTCTGCTGGCCGGCGGCGAAATACACCACACCGTTGTCGACCGCGGGCGGGTTGGCGCCGGGGTTGCTCAGGCCGCTAGTGTCATAGGACCACAGCGCCTTGCCATCGTTCTCCTGATAGGCCGTGAGCTTCTTGTCGCCGCTCGCATAGAAACGGCCATTTGCGGTCACCAGCGGCGAGATGCTGGCATTGTAGCCGCTAGTGCTATTGTTGACGGCGCCGCGCTTCCAGCGCAGCTGCATCTGGTCGGCCTTGATCTCGACGGGCACATAGCCGGTGTGGGCGTTATTGCCCTGGAAGGTGGCCCAGTCCGGCACGCCGTTCCATGGCGCGAGTGGCGTCAACTGGTCGCCCGGCCACGCGCTGTTGGGGCTGTGGACGGTGATATCGTAGGGCACGCTGATCGATGGCACAGCCTGCGCCGTGTTACAGGCGGCGTCGCTGCATAGCTTGATGGTCAGCTTGCCGCTATAGTGGCCGCTCTCTTTGCTGGCCTGGGTATCGAGCGCAAAGGTGTAACTGCCGTTGCTGTTGCTGCTCACCGTGACGGGGGCCTGCATCAGGCTGTCGCCATCGCTGGCGCTGGCATACAGCGTGCCGCTAGGGGAGAAATTGGCCGCTTGCGCCGTCACCTCGATGCGCAAACTGGTATTCATGGCTTGTACGCGGTTGATATTGCCGGAAGTGACGGCGACGCTAGGCGATGGCGGAATAGGCGGAACCGGAGGAAGCGGCGGCGTCTGCGGGCTGCTACCACCACCGCAGGCACTGAGCACTATGCTAGTCAACACCAGCCCCGTCCGATATATCCCCTTCATGCTCCGCTCCGAACTTGTCTAAAAGTTACATTGTACGGAGGCCGGGATGATGATAGCAAGTTGAAAATATTTTTCTAATTGCAATTTGAAACTGACTACCCGTCCGCTCGGCTGCCTAATGGCGTTCGAAGCGCCGGTCAGGGATAAACCACAGCATGGCCACGCCCACGTAAATGGCAAAACCGGCCCATGGCTGGACAAACGACAGGGCCACACCAACTGCGTACAGCAGGGTAGAGAGCTTGCCTTTGCGGTCTTTGCCCAGCGCCTGCTTGAGTTCGGCGTTGTGGCTGGCGAGGCAGCTGGCGAGGATGAAATAGGCCACGCTGCACATAAACAGTACCAGCCCGTAGCAGGCCAGTGGTAGTGCGGCGAAATGGTTCTCGCCCACCCAGCCGGTGACAAACGGTAGTAGTGACAGCCAGAACAGCAGATGCAGATTGCCCCACAGCGCACCGCCGGTAACGTGGCTGACCGTGTGGATCAGATGGTGGTGATTGTTCCAGTAGATGCCCACGTAGATGAAGCTCAGCACGTAGCTGAAGAATACGGGCCAGAGCGGCTCCAGCGCGGCCAGATTCGTGCCATGCGGTACCTTCAGTTCCAGCACCATGATGGTAATGATGATGGCAATCACGCCATCGCTGAATGCTTCCAGTCTGCTTTTACCCATAGCGAGTTTGCCTTTAGTTGGTGTTGGAGTGGTTGAGGTGCTGGCCGGCCGCGCTGCTATTGAATACGGCACTATGCCTTGGCGCGGATGAGCGTCTGTATGCGTTCGTGGCTGCGCGCGTCGGCTGGGGTATAGACCAGCAGCGAGAGGTCGGAGCGGCCATCGACGGCGAAGGTCGAGTATTCGAGCGCCAGCGTGCCGGCCAGTGCGTGGTTGAGCTGTTTCTGCCCCTGGCCGAATTCCAGCACGTCGTTGGAGTTCCAGATGGCGGCAAACTCGCTGCTCTCGCGACACAGTTCTTCCACCAGTGCGCGGGTGGTTTCGGTGGCACCGGCGCGGGCTATGTCGGCGCGGAAGACCGGCACCACATAGCGCGCCACGGCGCCCCAGTCCGGCTGCGCTGCACGCACGGCAGGATTCAGGAAGAACAGCCGCAGCATATTGCGCTGCGCCGGTTCCAGCGTGGCATAGTCGACAAACACGGCGCTGGCAGCATGGTTCCACGCCAGCACATCCCACCTTGCGTTGCGGATCAGGGCCGGGCTGGATGCCAGTGCATCGAGCACTTTCTGCAGGCGCGGAGTAATGCCATCCTGCGGCTGGTAGCGGATTTCCGGCGTATGGCCGAAAGCCAGCAGGAACAGATGTTCGCGTTCCACTTCGGTCAGCAGCAGGGCTGCCGCCAGCCGTTCCAGCACGGCGCGCGACGGCGCTCCGCCCCGGCCCTGTTCCAGCCAGGTGTACCAGGTCGCGCTGATGTGGGCGCGCTGGGCCACTTCTTCACGCCGCAATCCGGCCGTACGGCGCCGGCTGCAGCCATAGCCGAGCGCAACGGCGTCCAGCCGCTGGCGCCGGTCTTTGAGATAGGTTCCTAGCGTGAGCTGTTCGGTAGACATGCTGAGCCTGTTAATGATTATACCTGTATAAGATTCCTTATTTACCAGCATAAGGATGCCAGCGATAGTACACCCTTCAAGCTCTTGAAGGGAAACATCATGCAGGTACTGGTAACAGGTGCGAGCGGCTGGGTAGGTTCGGCCGTGGTGCGCGAACTGCTGCACGGCGGACATCAGGTGACGGGGCTGGTACGCAGCAGCAGCGGCGCCGCTGCGCTGGCCGCCATCGGTGCTGGCAGCGTGATCGGCACGCTCGACGATCTGGCCCTGTTGCAGCAGCAGGCGGCGCAGGCCGATGCCGTCATCCACACGGCGTTCAACCACGATTTCACCCGCTTTGCGGAAAGCTGTGCGCAGGACCAGCGCGCCATAGCCGCGCTGGGCGCCGGGCTGGCCGGCAGCGACAAAATGCTGCTGGTGACGTCGGGCGTGGCCATGCTGGCGCAGGGCCGGCCCGCCACCGAGGCTGATATCCCGGCTGATCTGCCCAGCTACCCGCGCCGCTCCGAAGCGGCAGCCCGCCAGCTGGCCCAGCAAGGCCTGCGCGCGGCCACGGTGCGGCTGGCGCCCAGCGTGCACGGGATCGGCGATCAGGGTTTTATGCGGATACTGATTAATCTGGCGCGCCAGACCGGTGTCTCGGCCTATCTGGGCGAGGGGCAGAACTGCTGGCCCGCCGTGCACCGCGAGGATGCGGCGCTGCTGTACCGGCTGGCGCTGGAAAGCGGCGTGCAGCAGCCGGTCTACCATGCCATCGATGAAGTGGGCATACCGTTCCGCCAGATCGCCGCTGCCATCGGGCAGGGTCTGGGTCTGCCCGTGGCCGAACGCGGTCCCGAGCATTTCGGCTGGTTTGCCGGCTTTGCCGGCATGCATATGCCGACCAGCAGTGCCCAGACCAGCGCGCTGCTGGGCTGGACGGCGGCCGCACCGGGCTTGCTCGATGATCTGGCCATGCCGGCCTATTTTCGGCCCTGAGCCCGGGCTATGCCAGCCGGCTGCGCAGTGGCCGTGCCGGACTACTCGGCGTATTTGGCGGCGATAGACTGGGCGATCTTGCCGGCAACCAGACCGTAGGCATCCAGCAGGTAGGGGTATTCGGCGGTCTTGCCGAAGTGATCTGGCAGGCCCAGCGTCAACTGCGGCGGGGCGTTGCGCAGGCCGCTCTTGTACTCGGCCACGGCGCTGCCCAGACCACCGATGACGCTGTGTTCTTCCACCGTCACGATCAGCTTGGACGAGGCCACGGCTTTATCGATCACGCTGGTATCGAGCGGCTTAATGGTGTGCATATTCACCACCGTGGCGGAAATGCCCTGGGCTTCCAGCAGCTTGGCCGCTTCCAGTGACTGGTACACCATGGTGCCGTTGGCGATGATGGTGATGTCGCTACCTTCGCGCAGGGTGATGGCCTTGCCGATGACGAACTCGTATTCTTCCGTGTAGACCATGGGGTTGTTGGGGCCACCCGTCAGACGGATGTACATGGGGCCGTCGAAATCGGCGGCGGCGTACACGCATTTGACGATCTCGGCGCAGTCGGCCGGCGACACCACGGTGATGTTGGGAATCGCCCGCATGATGGCCGCATCTTCGATGCCGTAGTGCGAGTTGCCCAGATAGGCCATGGAGACGCCGCTGCCGATCGCCACGGCTTTGACGTTAAAGCCCATATAGCCCATGTTCATGCGGATCTGCTCGCTGGCGCGCATGGCGATGAAGGGCGCGAACGAGGTGGCGAACACGGTGTAGTTCTCCTTGGCCAGACCGGCCGCCACACCTATCATGTTCTGCTCGGCGATGCCGACATTGACGAACTGGTCGGGATAGCTCTGCTTGAAGCGGCCCAGACCGGACGAGTTGCCCAGATCGGCCGACAGCACCATCAGGTCGGGACGGTTTTCCGCCAGCGCCAGGATGGCCTGACCGAACACGCCGCGCGAACCCAGACGCGACCAGTTGCGCGCATTGCTTGAGGTGATTTCCAACATTTAATTTCCTTCCAGTTCAAGCAGGGCCTGTTCATAGAACGGCTTGGTCAGGCGGTTGTGGTGCCAGTCGTTATTGTTTTCCATGAATTTTACGCCCTTGCCCTTGATGGTATGGGCCACCAGCACTTTCGGCTTGTCAGCCACCGTGCATTCGGTGAAAGCGTGATGGATGGCAGGAATATCGTGGCCGTCCAGCGAGCAGACATTCCAGCCGAAGCTGCGCCATTTTTCTTCGAAATGGATGTAGTCGATGATGTCGGCACCGGCACCATCGCTTTGCAGGCGGTTGTAATCGACGATGGCGGTCAGGTTGTCGAGCTTGAACTGGGCGGCCGACATGGCCGCTTCCCATACCGAGCCTTCGTTGCATTCGCCGTCGCCCAGCAGCACGTAGATGTGGTGTTTCTGGCCCCGTTTCTTGGCGGCCAGCGCCATGCCCACGGCCAGCGACAGACCCTGGCCCAGACTGCCGTTGGACGATTCGATGCCGAGCGCCAGATTCATCACGGGGTGGGCAATCAGATCGCTCTCGTTGGTCTGGAAGGTGTTGAACACTTCTTCCGAAATCACGCCGTTGACTACCAGTGCGCTGAAGTAGCCCAGCACGCCGTGGCCTTTGCTGAGCACGAAGCGGTCGCGCCCTTCCCAGCTCGGGTTGCTCCTATCGTAGTTCATCACGTCGCCATACAGGGTGGCGGTCAGGTCGACCATCGACAGCCCGCCGCCCAGGTGGGCGCTCATATTGCAGGTGTGACTGATGTCGAGAATTTTGCGGCGCATCTGTTTGGCGATAGCGCGCAGATGTTGTTCGTTCATGGCCCTGCTCCTCAATTAAATATGTCCGCCGTCCACCCGCAGCACCTGCCCCGAAACATAGGAGGCCATAGGCGAAGCGAGGAACAGGACGGCGTTGGCAACTTCGCGTGGCTCGGCCGCTCGTTTCAGTGCACAGGAAGCGATCAGCTTGTTGCGTGCCTGTTCTTCCATCTGGTCGAACATGGCCGTACGGGTGATGCTGGGCGCCACCGCATTGACGCGGATATTGTGCTCGCCCAGTTCGGTCGCCAGAGTTTTGGTGGCGAACATCAGCGCGGCCTTGCTGGAACCGTAGCTGGTCATGCCGGCGTCGCCGATCAGCCCGGCCGTGGACGCGATATTCACGATGGCGCCGCTCTTGGCGCGCATCATGTAACGGGCGATGCTCTGGGTGAACAGCAACTGGTTAAAGAAGTTGATCTCGAAAACGTTCTTCATGTCGCTGATCGAGGTCATCTGGAAAAATGCACCGCTGGCTACGCCCGCGTTGTTGACCAGAATATCGACTTTGCGCTTGCTGCCGATGATGCTGCGCGCCCCCGCCTTGACGGCTTCCGCATCGGCCAGATCGAAGTAGACAGGGGTGATGCTGCGGCCCGTACGGGCGCTCAGTTCGGCCATGAAGGCGGTAAATTCGGCGGTTTCCTGCCGTACGCAGGCAAAGATGTCGGCGCCGTTTTCGGCCAGCAGTGTCAGCACTTCCTTGCCGATGCCGCGGTTGCAGCCGGTGATGATAGCGGTCTGGTCTTGTAATAGCATGGTGCTGGTTTCCTGCGCCATCGCGGTTAAGCGCGGCGTCTAGTCGGTACTGCGGTAAATCGGTCCCCGTTCATATACGGCTTCCAGCAGGGACAGGTCGCCATCGTGCACGACATACCCTTGCGGGAAGGGCGGGCGGGCTTCCTGCCCGATCGCCTCCAGCACAGCATCGTGCTGGTAATAGCATTGCATCAGCAGGCCGCTCAGTTCGCCGAAGAAGCGGAACTGCTTGCGCCGTGCCGCCGTGATCAGCTCCTGCTGCGGGGCCGGTGCCAGTGCGGCCAGCGCCATGCCATGCTGTTGCACGGCCAGCGCATCGACACTGTCCAGCCCTTCCGCCAGCCATGTCTGCATGCCGGCTTGCACGGCAAACGCAGCAAAGCCCACGGCATTGCCGGCCGGCTTGCGGCCACTGGCCGGTATCGCCGAGGCTAGCAGCAGGTCGAGCACGGCCAGCTGGGCGGTACTGTAAGCGGCATTGGCTGCCGAGTCTGCATCGCTATTATCGCGCGCTATCATGGGTTCTGTAATCCAAGGGTAGGCAGGTTTTTCTTGATCTGATCAGCGATATACAGGGCCACGGCTTGCAGCGTGGAAGCCGGGTTGACTCCGCCCGAGGTAACAAACACGCTGCTATCGACGATGAACAGATTGGCCACATCGTGGCACTGGCCCCAGTGGTTGACCACGGAACTGGCCGGATCGCTGCCCATGCGGGCCGTGCCCATCAGGTGCCAGCCCGTGTTGCGCACGGGGCCGAAGGCCAGATTCTTGACGGAACCGGCCGCCGTCATCACTTGCTTGCCCCGTTCCAGCCCGTGCGCCAGCATTTTTTTGCTGTTCTCGCTCAGGGTGTAGCTGATTTTTGGTGCCGGTATGCCGTGGCTATCCTTGAGTTCGGAGTCCAGCGTGACCGTGTTGTGCAGTTCCGGCAAGTCTTCCACGATGATGCCCATACCTATGCTGTGGCCGAAGCGGGCGTCGAAGGCGGCATGGTGGCCTTCGCCCCATGGAATATCGCGCCGCGTCACCCCGGCCAGCGCCGTGTCGACGGGGCCGGCACCGCGCAGGATCTGCATGGTGTAGCCGCGCACGAAGTCGTTGGCCGGATCGGTTTCGTAGAACTGCTGGCTGAAAATGCTGCAGCCCTGCGGCCCCAGATGGCTGTCCAGCGGCGCTTCGAACTGGCCTTCCACATAGCCGAGCGGGTGCAGCATGAGGTTTTTGCCCACCATGCCGGAACTGTTGGCCAGCCCGTCGGGGAAGGCGCTCGAGCGCGAATTGAGCAGCAGGCGCGGGGTGCCGACGCCGTTGCAGGCGACGATCACGAGACGGGCTGGCTGGAAGCATGCGGCCCCGCTGGCGTCGTAATAGATGGCGCCGCTGGCGCGGCCGCTGCCATCGACGCTGATTTCGCGCACGCGGCAGTGGGTGCGCAGTTCCACCCCGTTGCGTACGGCCGTGGGCCAGTAGCTGACATCCACGCTGGATTTGGCGCCCTGCGCGCAGCCGCTATTGCAGGGCCCCAGATTGATGCACTGGCCGCGCCCTTTGAACGGGCGGGTAACGATGGCCGCATAGGCCGGCCACCAGTGCCAGCCCAGCTGGTTGAAGCCGTGCGCCATCTGTTCGCCCATGCGCCCCATGGGCACGGGCGGCAGCAGATTGTCGATGGGGGGATAAGCCGGATCGCCGCCCAGACCGGACACGCCCATCATCTTGTCGTTGAGGGCGAAGAACGGTTCCAGCTGCTGGTAGTCGATCGGCCAGTCGTCGGCCACGCCGTCGAGCGAGCGGACTTTGAAATCGGATGGGTGGAAGCGGGGGAAATGGCCCGAATACAGGATGGTGCTGCCGCCCACGGCGTTGAAGTTGGCAATCGCGATGGGCGAATCCTGATCGTTGACGGGATAGTCGCTGGCCAGTTTGCGCACATTCGGCAGCGGGCTGTAGCGGCCATGGCGCAGCGCTTCCCAGTTGCGTCCCGTGCTAGGATAGCTGGCCGGGTCCATATGGCCGCCCTGCTCCAGACAGACGATGCGCAGGCCGCTTTCGCTCAGACTCCATGCCACGGCGGCGCCCGCAGCACCGGCACCGATGATTAATACGTCTACACTTTCCATGGCAGTTGGCGCTCTCCTCTACAGCGCAGGATTTTCCGGCTTTTCAAGCTGGCGGGCAACCATTATCTGCCCTCCGGCTAGCCAGCTCAGTGCTCAGGCTTGCGGTTTTTTCGGCAGGTATTGCTCGAGGATGTCGGGGATGGTGATCAGCATGTCCGCTTCGCACGCCACTTCGCCATTGGTATAGGCCACGCCGCGGCCTTTGCAGATGCCGCGCTTCCACGACAGCACTTCCGTTTCGATGACGAATTTATCACCGGGCAGCACTTCTTTGCGGAAACGTACCAGATGCTGCAAGGCATGGGTGACTTTGCCTTTCATGCCGGGCAGGGTGGTAATGGCCACCGTCAGCATCTGCGCCAGCGCTTCCAGCTGCAGGGCACCGGGCATGTTAGGCGCACCGGGGAAGTGCTGGGGGAAATACCATTCGTTCAGGGTCAGGTTTTTGTAGCCTTTGGCGCTCTTGCCCGGCACCACCCAGTCGACGTGGTCTATCATCAGGAAGGGATAGCGGTTGGGTTGGTAGTCTTGCAGCTGGACGCAGTTCAGGCTAAAGCCTTCTTGTTCGGTAGTCATGCCGTTTCCTTACGGTTTTTATGATTTGAAATCGACGATGCGCGACAGCGTGCGCACCATGTCGTAGCCATCCCAGATGATGCCGATATCGAGCGCCGTACCGATAGGCACGATGCGGTCTATGCCGGCCAGCCGGTTATCCAGCACGAAGCCGGTGGCCTGCTCGCGGCTCAGGCCGAAATGGGTCAGCGTCTGGTATTTGTTGTTGACGATATGGGCCACCTGATGCAGGTCGTCCGTCTCGTATTCGTACACCATGCCGTATTTGCCGCGCAGCTGGTCCATGCTGTCCGGCAGGCTGGACAGCGCGACCCGGTAGACGGCATTGCCCTCATGCTCGAAACCGCTGATGTTATCGAGTTCGATGGCGTTCTGGCACAGCAGCGTGTACTTGTCGACCGCGTGCACCTGCTGCAATTCCAGCTGGGCCGCCGTGCTCGCATACACGGCCTGCCAGAAGCGCTGCTTGGCCGCTGCACGGGCCTCGGGCTGGCCCAGCCACACCACCAGATGGGGCGAGGAGCAGGCATTCTGGTCCATCAGGAACACATCGTTGTAGAAGCCGGCACCAAGCGCCTGCAGGCGCGCCTCGCTGGCGGCCAGAATGCTGGCCGCATCGATGGCGCAGAAGGAATAGCGGTCGGCAAACGCCACTTCCACGCTGCGCGGCGGGATCGGCAGCTGGCGGATGGCGCTGATGGCGGCATTGCCGCCCCAGATGATGCGGGCCTGACACAGGGCGGAAAACGCTGCCGTGATGGCATCGTTCTGGGCGTACTGCACTACTGCCAGCATGGCGGCGATGTCCGCATGTTCAGGCCGGCTGGCTACCGTGCGCAGCGCGCGGCAGATGATCTGCACCTGCGCAAACGGTTTGCTCGGTGCGCGTACCACGCTGGCATTACCGGCCAGCATGGCGAACACCAGCGAGAAGGCGAAGTTGACGGGCACATTGGCGGGCGCGATGTGGTACACCATACCCAGCCCCAGCCGTGCATGGCTTTCCTGATAGTCCTGCTGCAGCCGCGCCAGATGGGCTTTGCGGCACCAGTAGGCAAACGCGATCACATCGGGGAAGGTTTTGGCTTCCGCATCCGTCATCAGCAGGCTGGAAACCTGCTGCAGGAACTCCAGTGCCGCCGTGTGGTAGGGCGTTAGCGGGCGCGTGCACAGCTGGCCATCGGCCGGTGCCAGCAGATATTGCAGATGGGCGTCAGGCGCCGGCAGCATAGGCATCGCTGCACCCCCTGACTTCGGCGCTCTTGATGCGGCCGTGTAGCATGAAATATTTCCCTTTCCGGCCGCAGGCACAATCGTCCTCGCCGATGATCTGGCCCAGATCTTCCGACAGCAGCGAATGGCCGGGGTAGCTGGATGGCAGCAGCGACAGCAGTTGCACTAGCCCCGGCTGGCCATGCGGCAGCGGGCTGAAATCGCGGTGGTCGCGGATGATGATGTCGGAGAAGATCGAAGCGTGCAGGTGGCCCGCTTCGCATTCCATGAAGATGGAACCGGTCTGCTCCACCATGCCGTAATAGTTGTAGACGCGGGTGATGCCGCACACTTCCTGCAGGCGCTGCTTGAAGGTGGTGCTATCGACCGCGCTATCGATCAGTTTCTTCCAGCCGCCACCGTGGATCATGATGCCCTGCTCGAGCGGCAGGCGCACGCCGCTGGACTGCAGCGCGCTGTAGAAATGCTGCCAGATCATGAAGGTGAAGCCGAACAGCAGGATGGGGCTGCCCTGATGCTTCTCCAGAAACGCCTGCACAGTGGGCAGATCGAGCTGCATCTGCTCGTCCAGCGCATAGGTCACGTCCTGACCGAACATGGAAAAGCCGAGGATGCCGGCGCCCCGTGCGGAGAACAGATTGCGGTCCTTGATCACGGCGCGCGAGTCGATCACCAGCATGGGCAGACGCTTCTTGCCGATGAAGTCGGCCACGATCTTGGTCAGCACCTTGGTCTGGTTGGTCGAGGTGTCGCGGTCGAGGAAGATTTTGGAGACGCGCTGGCCGCTGGTGCCCGACGAGGTCATGGTTTTCACCACCGCTTCGCGCGGCACGCTGAGCAGATCGTATTCCTTGAATAGACGCACCGGCAGGAACGGTATGTCTTCCACTGCGTGCGGCTGCTGCACGTCGTAGTGCAGCACGTCGAGCAGGCGGCGATACGGCTCGCAGGCCGCATAGTGCTGCGCCGTCAGCTGGCCCAGTGCGTCGCGGTAGAGCGCTGCCTTGTGCGCGCGATCTAGCGAGAACGGTGGTGTATCGAGGATGTCGTTAAGCGCGAACACGCAAGTCCTGCCTTTCCCGTTGACTGAGGGGCGCGCTGCTCATGGCAGCGCCGCGTACAGAATTTTGCCCGCGGCATTGCGCGGGATGGCGTCGATCTGGCGTACTTCGAAAGCCGAGCCGTGCAGGCCTGTGCGCTCGACCAGAAACGCTTTGATGGCCGCATGTTCGGCCGCATCGGTGCTGGTGCTGTAGAAGCGCAGATGGTCATCCACGCCGTGGCAGACACCCTCGTGGCCGGCGGCGTGCAGCAGCTGCTCCACTTCTTCCAGATTGACGCGGTTGCCGAACAGTTTCAGGAAGCGCTTCATGCGCCCGACGATGGTGTAGAAGCCGTCCGTATCGCGCTTGGCCATATCGCCCGTGTGCAGCACGCCGTGGTTATCGTCGCCGCGCGCCAGATCGGCGGCGCAACTGGCATAGCCGAGTGTGACGTTGGGGCCGCGATACACCAGTTCGCCCACGGTCTCGGCGGCGGTGATGGTGGCGCCGTGTTCGTCTTCGAGCGTAAAGCTGCCGCCCGGTATGGCGATGCCTATGCTGCCGGCCTTGCTCTGGGCGTATTCCCACGGCAGATAGGCCATGCGCGCGGTAGCTTCCGTCTGGCCGTACATGACGATGAAACGCCAGCCTTTGTCCGCGCACAGGGCAGCGAATTCGGCCGACAGTTCCGGCCCTAGCCGGCCACCGGCCTGCGTCAGCGTCTTCAGGCTGGGCAGGTCCATGCGGCCCAGCCGCAGGCGCTTGAGCATTTCGTACACATACGGTACGCCGCCGAAAGTGGTAGCCTGTTCGCGCTTGAGCAGGGCCCAGAATTCCTTGTCCATCAGGCTGCGCGTAGTGAGGATGATGGCGCAGCCCTGCAGCAGATGGCTGTTGAGGATGGACAGGCCGTAGCTATAGCTGAGCGGCAGGGTGGTGATGGGACGGTCGTCGCTGCTGATGGCCAGATAGTCGGCGATGGCTGCCGCATTGCTCTGGATATTGCCGTGTGACTGGCGTACCAGCATGGGGCTGCCCGTACTGCCCGAGGTGGTCAGCAGCTGGGCCAGTGGCGGCGCCAGCGCTGGCGCGGTAGCCGCATCGGCGTAGGCGGTGGCCAGCAGGCTGTAGTCGCCGCACTGGTGCACGCTGCGGCCGGCCACGCTGGCCGCCTGTGCCTGCGGCAGATACACATAGGCAGGCTGGTAAGTCTGCAGCAGATTGTCCAGCAGCTGCGGGTGGATGCTGCTATTAACCAGCAGCGGGACGCAGCGCCGCCGTAGCAGGCCCAGATAGCCGGCCACGGATTCCAGATTGTTGTCGCACAGGCAGAGCACCAGACTGTGCGGCGGCAGCGCAGCGCCGAGCGCATCGGCAGTCTGCGCCAGCTGTCCGTAGCTGGTGTGACCGTGCTGCTCGGTGATCAGTGCCGTACGGTCACTGTAGCGCTCGAGCTCATCATAGAAATTCATGGAGGCCATCTGCTGGGCCGGCATGGCGCCGGTTTAGAACTCGATGTTGTACTTGCCCAGGGTTTTCATACCCGTGGTGAAGGAGCCGAAATCGATGATGTCATCGGTTTCCATCATGATGTCGAACGCATCTTCCAGTGCCGAGATCAGGCCCATGTGACCGACCGAATCCCAGGCGGGAATGCACTGGTAGACGAACTGGTCGTTCAGCTGGTCTTTGCTCACGGAGAAGGTGTCCATGAAAACCTGGGTGTATTTCTCGATATTGCTCATCGCTCTCTATCCTTGCTGTGAATGGTTGTTTGCTGCTTTAGTTTAGTTCTTTTTGAACACTATTTTATCGACATTTGGCCGCATGGGACGGGCCGGATTGCCCAGCGCGATCATGGCGTCGGGAATATCGTTGTGCACCACCGAACCCATGCCGATGATGACTTCGCTGCCTATGGTGAGCTTTTCCTTGATCAGCGCGCCCATGCCGATGTAAAAGCCGTCGCCCACCACGCAGGCACCGCCCACATTGGCCATGGACGAAGCGACGCCATGGGCGCCAAGGCGGATGTCGTGGCCGATGATGGCGCGTGCATTCAGCGCCACGTTCAGGCCGACGACGGCATCGCTGGCCACCAGACAGAAAGGCGTGACCACCACGCCCGGTGCCAGTGTAGCCGTATCGGAAATCACCGCGCTGGGGTCGATCACCCGGCCCAGACGGATGCCGTGGGCGTGGATTTTTTCGTAGATTTTCTTGCGGTACAGCGGCTCGCCATTGGCGATCACCACTTCGATTTCGTTCAGGTCGAAGCCGGCCAGCACGCCATCCAGCGTGTACACCGTGGTGCCATAGTAGGTGCTGCCCGACTCCATGGTGTCATCGATGAAATAGATGGCATCCCATTGCGGCCTGGCCTGATTGGCACGCTTGGCCGTATCGTAGATTTCCTTGCCAAAGCCGCCGGCACAGTAGACGAACAGCTTCATACGGCAACTTCCTTGTACTTATTCATGCTGGTTTAGCTCCGGCCGTATTCGGCGCAGATGGCGATCACGCGCTGCACATCGGCTTCCGTCAGGTTGGGGTAGATCGGCAAACACAGCACCTTGGCTGCCGCTTCCGTCGCCACCGGCAGATTCTCCGCCGTGGCCGACGGCAGGCCGCGGTACATGGGGAAATCGGTAATGAGCGGATAGAAATAGCGGCGCGCGTAGATCTCGTGTTCCTTGAGCTTGTCGTACAGGCCGTCGCGGCTCAGGCCGTAGTCGGCTTCGATCAGCACGGGGAAATAGGAATAGTTGGCGGCCGCCTCGCCCAGATAGCCGGGTACGCTGATGCCCCGGATGCCGGCCAGGCCTTCGCGGTAGGCGCGGTCGATGGCGCGGCGGCGCTCTATCATCTGATCGACGTGTTGTAATTGCAACAAGCCGAAGGCTGCATTGATTTCGCTCATTTTGCCGTTGATGCCGGGCGCGACCACGGTGGTCTCGTTGACGAAGCCGAAGTTTTTCAGGCGGTCGATACGGGTCTTGGTGGTGGCATCCTTGCAGATGATGGCACCGCCTTCGAAGGTATTGAAGACTTTGGTGGCATGGAAGCTCAGCACGGACAGGTCGCCCGCGTTGAGGATGCTGCCTTGCTCGGTGCGCACGCCGAAAGCATGGGCGGCGTCGTAAATGACCTTCAGATTGTAGTTGTCGGCAATCTTCTGGATCGCTTCGACATCGCAGGGGCGGCCATAGCAGTGCACCGGCATGATGGCCGTGGTCTGCGGGGTGATGGCTGCTTCGATGCGCGCCGGGTCAAGATTGAAGGTGTGCGGATCGATGTCGGCAAACACAGGCTTGATGCCATTCCACAACATCGAGTGGCTCGTGGCAACAAACGAATACGGCGTGGTGATGACTTCGCCCGTGATGCGCAGGGCTTGCAAAGCGGTCAGCAGAGCCAGCGTGCCGTTCGAAAACAGCGCCAGATGTTCCACGCCCAGGTATTTGCACAGTTCCTGCTCCAGTTGCTGGTGGAACGGACCGCCATTGGTGAGGACCTTGTTATTCCAGATCTGTTCCAGATAGGGCAGGAATTCCGCCAGCGGCGGCAGGGCCGGCTGGGTGACATAGATCGGATCCGCTTTTTTCATGCTTTCCATATGTACCTGAGAGATCGGTGGGCGCTCGGCGCTGGCCGGAGCGGGAATTTTACGTCATCGCCTCTACGGCCGGTGGAACTTTCACAGACAGCATGCGACGTCTACTTACTATAACTCGTCAGCCGGGTTTCCTATGAGCAGAACAGGTGAGGAAAAGCGCGGCAATTGCCTGCTTGCGAATTATCAAATTGATAATCAGAGGGATAAACCTCCCTCAGTTCCGTCATTCAGACGTCATCTGCTGTGGGCAGAATACAGTCGGGGCGAGTTTTGTTGCCTTATTGAAAATTTACCCGTATTGCCGGGAGGGGAGAATTTTGCCTGCGGAAAGGAATAGGAATTGTTGCGGCGAAGGAAATGCAGACATTTTGTAAAGAATACTCATTATTTTTCAATACCTTAGAGCGATTTCCGATAGCGAAAATGTTTTCGCGCAAGATAGCAACAGGAGTACAATTGACTCTTGGAAAGTAATATTTCTTTCCATCAATCTAAGGATTCCTCACGGCAAAGAAATTTCGCTTAGGGGCAAAAGTTTACTTAATGAAATTCAAAACGGCGCCGTTATACGGAAGACGACAGGTGATTTTGCCCTGTAAAACAGTTGGATTTCTTTGTGGCAAGTAGTAAAAGTTGGCTGTCTGGTGCAGGAGTGGCCTCACGAAGGGGTATCCCGCCACCGGCGAACAAGTGGTAAGTGATTGAAAACAAAAAAATTTCAGGATTCGGGTAAGAGGCCGTTCCTGTAACCCGAATTGCTCAGTGAGCAGAATGCAGTAGTACCCTTCAGGAGAAATAGAATGCCTAGCCCATTTATCGCTTTCAGTACGGCGCAAATTGCAACGTTGGACACCAGCCAGATTGCAACCATTGCCACCGCAGACCTGATCGCTCTGAGTACCGATCAGATTCGGGCATTCTCGACCGGTTCGATCTCCGTGATGAGTACGGCTCAGTTGGCCTATGGGCTGAGTTCGACCCAGGCAGCGGCGCTCACGACGGCACAAGCCTCGGTGCTGTCGTCGCGCCAGCTGGGCGCACTGACTACGCTGAATTTTTCCAGTCTGTCCACGGCTGATATCGCCGCCCTGCAAACCAGTGCACTGGTGGGCGCGACGACTAATCAGATCAAGGCCCTGACCACCAATCAGGTGGTGGCACTGAGCAGCAGCGAAACTGCGGCGCTGACCACGGCCCAGGTTGCGGCCCTGAGCACCAATGCGATTGCAGCGCTGGAAACGGTGGACATGAATACCATCGCCACTGCCGGTATCGCGGTATTGAGCACTGCGCAAGTGGCCGCACTGGGCACCGGCCAGGTCAATTCGCTGGCCACCGGCTCGCTGGCAGCCTTGAGCACGAGTACCGTGGCTAGCCTGAGCACCAATCAGGTCGTGGCCCTGACTTCGAACCAGATCAGCAGCATGGGTACGGCACAGATTGCCGCGCTGAGCAGCAACGCTGTGGGCGCCATCGAAACCGCCGATCTGGGTGGCCTGAGCACGCAGGACGTTGCAGCACTGCGCACTGCGCAACTGACGGGGCTGAGCACGAACCAGGTTGCCAATCTGTCGACCACGCAAGTCGGTGCGCTGGGCACCGCCGCTTTCAGCTCGCTGAGCACCAACCAGATTGTCGCGCTGACCACGGCGCAAGCTTCTTCGCTGGGTACGGCGCAAGTGGCATCGCTGGGCACCAATGCACTGGTCGCAATCGAAACGGTGGATCTGGCAGCCATGAGCACCGCAGCGATTGCGGCGCTGACCACCAATCAGGTGAAATCGCTGAGCACCAATCAGGTCGTCGCGCTGACCAGCACGCAGGCCGCCGCGCTGACCACGGCACAGGTTGCAGCCCTGAGCACCAATGGCATTGCTGCGCTGGAAACCGTCGATCTGAACGCCATCGCCACGGCTGGCATCGCTGCCCTGAGCACCGGCCAGGTCGCTGCACTGGGTACCGGTCAGGTGAATTCGCTGGCGACTGCCTCGCTGGCCGCCCTGAGCACCAATGGTGTGGCCAGCCTGAGCACCAATCAAGTGGTGGCCCTGACCTCGAACCAGCTCAGCAGCATGAGTACCGCACAGATCGCTGCCCTGAGCAGCAACGCTGTGGGCGCCATCGAAACGGCCGATCTGGGTGGCCTGAGCACCAACGATGTGGCGGCCCTGCGCACCGCACAAGTCGTCGGTCTGACCACGGCACAAGTGGCCAACCTCGACACCAACCAGATCAACGCGCTGAGCACTGCCGCCTTTGCTTCGCTGAGCACTAATCAGGTGGTGGCCCTGACCACGGCACAAGCTTCCTCGCTGCGTACGGCACAAGTGGTTGCCCTGAGCACGGGCGCCATCGCTGCCATGGAAACGGCCGACTTCGCCGCTCTGAGCACGGGCGCCGTTGCCTCGCTGACCACCAATCAGGTGAAATCGCTGACCACCAATCAGGTGGTGGCACTGAGCACCGGCGAAGCTGCTGCTCTGACTACCGCGCAAGTGTCGGCCCTGAGCACCAACGCGATTGCCGCACTGGAAACCGTCGATCTGAACGCCATCGCCACGGCCGGCATCGCTGCCCTGAGCACCGGTCAGGTCGCTGCACTGGGTACCGGTCAGGTGAATTCGCTGGCGACTGCCTCGCTGGCCGCCCTGAGCACCAACGCTGTCGCTAGCCTGAGCACCAATCAAGTGGTGGCCCTGACCTCGAACCAGCTCAGCAGCATGAGCACTGCACAGATCGCTGCTTTGAGCAGCAACGCTGTGGGCGCCATCGAAACGGCCGATCTGGGTGGCCTGAGCACCAATGACGTCGCAGCCCTGCGCACCGCACAAGTCGTCGGCCTGACCACGGCACAAGTGGCCAACCTCGACACCAACCAGATCAACGCGCTGAGCACTGCCGCCTTTGCTTCGCTGAGCACCAATCAGGTCGTGGCCCTGACCACGGCACAAGCCTCCTCGCTGCGTACAGCACAAGTGGTGGCCCTGAGCACGGGCGCCATCGCTGCCATGGAAACGGCCGACTTCGCCGCTCTGAGCACGGGCGCCGTTGCTTCGCTGACCACCAATCAGGTGAAATCGCTGACCACCAATCAGGTGGTGGCACTGAGCACCGGCGAAGCTGCTGCTCTGACTACCGCGCAAGTGTCGGCCCTGAGCACCAACGCGATTGCCGCACTGGAAACCGTCGATCTGAACGCCATCGCCACGGCTGGCATCGCTGCCCTGAGCACCGGCCAGGTCGCTGCACTGGGTACCGGTCAGGTGAATTCGCTGGCGACTGCCTCGCTGGCCGCTCTGAGCACCAACGCTGTCGCTAGCCTGAGCACCAATCAAGTGGTCGCCCTGACCTCGAACCAGCTCAGCAGCATGAGTACCGCACAGATCGCTGCCCTGAGCAGCAACGCTGTCGGCGCCATCGAAACGGCCGATCTGGGTGGCTTGAGCACCAACGACGTCGCAGCCCTGCGCACCGCACAAGTCGTCGGCCTGACCACGGCACAAGTGGCCAACCTCGACACCAACCAGATCAACGCGCTGAGCACCGCTGCCTTCGCTTCGCTGAGCACCAACCAGGTGGTGGCGCTGACCACGGCACAGGCCTCGTCGCTGCGTACGGCACAAGTGGTGGCCCTGAGCACGGGCGCTATCAATGCGATGGAGACGGCGGACTTCGCCGCCCTGAGCACCGCCGCTGTCGCTGCGCTGACCACTAATCAGGTGAAATCGCTGAGCACCAATCAGGTGGTGGCACTGAGCAGTGGTGAAGCTGCTGCCCTGACCACGGCGCAAGTGTCGGCTCTGAGCACCAACGCCATTGCCGCGCTGGAAACCGTCGATCTGAACGCCATCGCCACGGCCGGTATCGCTGCCCTGAGCACCGGTCAGGTCGCTGCACTGGGTACCGGTCAGGTGAATTCGCTGGCCACGGCCTCGCTGGCCGCTCTGAGCACCAACGCTGTTGCCAGCCTGAGCACCAATCAAGTGGTCGCCCTGACCTCGAACCAGCTCAGCAGCATGAGCACTGCACAGATCGCTGCTTTGAGCAGCAACGCTGTGGGCGCCATCGAAACGGCTGATCTGGGTGGCCTGAGCACCAATGATGTCGCTGCTCTGCGCACCGCCCAGGTGGTCGGTCTGACCACGGCACAAGTCGCCAATCTGGATACCAATCAGGTTTCGGCGCTGAGCACCGCCGCCTTCGCCTCGCTGAGTACCAACCAGGTGGTGGCACTGACCACGGCACAAGCCTCGTCGCTGCGCACGGCGCAAGTCGTCGCCCTGAGCACGGGCGCGATTGCTGCCATGGAAACGGCCGACTTCGCTGCCCTGAGCACGGGTGCTGTTGCTGCGCTGACCACCAATCAGGTGAAATCGCTGACCACCAACCAGGTAGTGGCACTGAGCAGTGGCGAAGCTGCTGCTCTGACCACGGCGCAAGTGTCGTCTCTGAGCACCAACGCGATTGCCGCATTGGAAACCGTCGATCTGAACGCGATCGCCACGGCCGGCATCGCTGCCCTGAGCACCGGTCAGGTCGCTGCACTGGGTACCGGCCAGGTCAACTCGCTGGCGACGGCATCGCTGGCCGCTCTGAGCACCAACGCCATCGCCAGCCTGAGCACCAATCAGGCTGTGGCCCTGACCTCGAACCAGCTCAGCAGCATGAGCACTGCACAGATCGCTGCCCTGAGCAGCAACGCTGTCGGCGCCATCGAAACGGCTGATCTGGGTGGCCTGAGCACCAATGACATCGCAGCCCTGCGCACCGCACAGGTGGTCGGTCTGACCACGGCACAAGTAGCGAATCTGGATACCAACCAGATCACCGCGCTGAGCACCGCCGCCTTCGCTTCGCTGAGCACCAATCAGGTCGTGGCACTGACCACGGCACAAGCCTCGTCGCTGCGTACGGCACAAGTCGTCGCCCTGAGCACGGGCGCCATCGCTGCCATGGAAACGGCCGACTTCGCCGCCCTGAGCACGGGTGCTGTTGCCTCGCTGACCACCAATCAGGTGAAATCGCTGACGACTAACCAGGTGGTGGCACTGAGCAGTGGCGAAGCCGCTGCCCTGACCACGGCGCAAGTGTCGTCTCTGAGCACCAACGCGATTGCTGCGCTGGAAACCGTCGATCTGAACGCGATCGCCACAGCCGGCATCGCTGCCCTGAGCACCGGTCAGGTCGCTGCACTGGGCACCGGTCAGGTGAACTCGCTCGCGACGGCTTCGCTGGCCGCCCTGAGCACCAACGCCATCGCCAGCCTGAGCACCAACCAGGCTGTGGCCCTGACCTCGAACCAGCTCAGCAGCATGAGTACCGCACAGATTGCTGCCCTGAGCAGCAACGCTGTCGGCGCCATCGAAACGGCCGATCTGGGTGGCCTGAGCACCAATGATGTCGCAGCCCTGCGTACCGCACAGGTGGTCGGTCTGACCACGGCACAAGTGGCCAACCTCGACACCAACCAGATCAACGCGCTGAGCACCGCTGCCTTCGCTTCGCTGAGCACCAATCAGGTGGTGGCACTGACCACGGCACAAGCGTCCTCGCTGCGTACGGCACAAGTGGTGGCCCTGAGCACGGGCGCTATCAATGCGATGGAGACGGCGGACTTCGCCGCCCTGAGCACGGCCGCTGTCGCTGCGCTGACCACCAATCAGGTGAAATCGCTGAGCACCAACCAGGTGGTGGCACTGAGCACCGGCGAAGCTGCTGCCCTGACCACGGCGCAAATATCGGCCCTGAGCACCAACGCCATTGCCGCACTGGAAACCGTCGATCTGAACGCCATCGCCACGGCCGGCATCGCTGCCCTGAGCACCGGCCAGGTCGCTGCACTGGGTACCGGTCAGGTGACTTCGCTGGCGACTGCCTCGCTGGCCGCTCTGAGCACCAACGCCATCGCCAGCCTGAGCACCAACCAGGCTGTGGCTCTGACCTCGAACCAGCTCAGCAGCATGAGTACCGCACAGATCGCTGCCCTGAGCAGCAACGCTGTCGGCGCCATCGAAACGGCTGATCTGGGTGGCCTGAGCACCAACGACGTCGCAGCCCTGCGCACCGCACAAGTCGTCGGCCTGACCACCGCACAAGTCGCCAATCTGGATACCAACCAGATCACCGCGCTGAGCACTGCTGCCTTCGCTTCGCTGACCACCAATCAGGTGGTGGCGCTGACCACGGCACAGGCCTCGTCGCTGCGTACGGCACAAGTGGTGGCCCTGAGCACCGGCGCTATCAATGCGATGGAAACGGCGGACTTCGCCGCCCTGAGCACCGCCGCTGTCGCTGCGCTGACCACCAATCAGGTGAAATCGCTGAGCACCAATCAGGTGGTGGCACTGAGCAGTGGTGAAGCTGCTGCCCTGACTACCGCGCAAGTGTCGGCTCTGAGCACCAACGCCATTGCCGCGCTGGAAACCGTCGATCTGAACGCCATCGCCACGGCCGGTATCGCTGCCCTGAGCACCGGTCAGGTCGCTGCACTGGGTACCGGTCAGGTGAACTCGCTGGCCACGGCATCGCTGGCCGCCCTGAGCACCAACGCTGTCGCCAGCCTGAGCACCAACCAGGCTGTGGCCCTGACCTCGAACCAGCTCAGCAGCATGAGCACCGCACAGATCGCTGCCCTGAGCAGCAACGCTGTCGGCGCCATCGAAACGGCTGATCTGGGTGGCCTGAGCACCAATGATGTCGCTGCCCTGCGCACCGCACAGGTGGTTGGTCTGACCACGGCACAAGTCGCGAATCTGGACACCAACCAGATCACCGCGCTGAGCACTGCTGCCTTCGCTTCGCTGAGCACCAACCAGGTGGTGGCGCTGACCACGGCACAAGCCTCCTCGCTGCGTACGGCACAAGTGGTGGCCCTGAGCACGGGCGCGATTGCTGCGATGGAAACGGCCGACTTCGCCGCCCTGAGCACCGGTGCTGTCGCTGCGCTGACCACCAATCAGGTGAAATCGCTGACCACCAACCAGGTGGTGGCACTGAGCACCGGCGAAGCTGCTGCCCTGACTACCGCGCAAGTGTCGGCCCTGAACACCAATGCGATCGCCGCACTGGAAACTGTCGATCTGAACGCGATCGCCACGGCCGGTATCGCTGCCCTGAGCACCGCTCAAGTCGCTGCACTGGGCACCGGTCAGGTCAACTCGCTGGCCACGGCATCGCTGGCCGCTCTGAGCACCAACGCCATCGCCAGCCTGAGCACCAATCAGGCTGTGGCCCTGACCTCGAACCAGCTCAGCAGCATGAGCACCGCACAGATCGCTGCCCTGAGCAGCAACGCTGTGGGCGCCATCGAAACGGCCGATCTGGGTGGCCTGAGCACCAATGATGTGGCTGCCCTGCGCACCGCACAGGTGGTCGGTCTGACCACGGCACAAGTCGCCAACCTGGATACTAGCCAGGTCTCCGCGCTGAGCACCGCCGCCTTCGCTTCGCTGAGCACCAACCAGGTGGTGGCGCTGACGACGGCACAAGCCTCGTCGCTGCGTACGGCACAAGTCGTCGCCCTGAGCACGGGCGCCATCGCTGCCATGGAAACGGCCGACTTCGCCGCCATGAGCACCGGTGCGGTGGCTACGCTGACCACCAATCAGGTGAAATCGCTGAGCACCAATCAGGTGGTGGCTCTGAGCAGCAATCAGGCGGCAGTACTGGGTTCGGCGCAAATTACTGCGTTCACTAGCCAGGCCGTCGCGGCACTGGAAACGGTGGATCTGAATGCCATCGCTACCGCTGCCATCGCTGCCCTGAGCACGGCACAGGTGTCGGCACTGGGTACTGGTCAGGTGAACTCGCTGGCGACCGCATCGCTGGTAGCCCTGAGCACCAACGCCATCGCCAGCCTGAGCACCAACCAGGTGGTTGCCCTGACCTCGAACCAGATCAGCAGCATGAGCACCGCACAGATCGCTGCTCTGAGCAGCAACGCGGTGGGCGCCATCGAAACGGCCGATCTGGGTGGCCTGAGCACCAACGATGTGGCTGCTCTGCGTACTGTGCAGCTGACGGGCCTGAGCACTGCCCAGGTGGAAAATCTGTCGACTGCACAGGTCGCCGCACTGGGTGGCAATATCAACGTGCTGTCGACCAACCAGCTGGTTGCTCTGACTACGGCGCAAGCGGCTTCGCTGGCAACGGTACAGTTGGCTGCACTCAGCACCCGCAGTCTGGCAGCGCTGGAAACGGCTGATCTGGCCGCCGTATCGACGGCCGGCTTTGCTGCCCTGACCAGCGCCCAGCTGACCGGCCTGAGCACGCAGCAGGCTGCCGGCATCACCACCGCGCAGGTTGCCGCGCTGAGCAGCCGCCAGTTCATCGGCATCAGCACCGCGGCTGTGGCTGCCCTGACCACGGGTGACGTGGCAGCGCTGTCGACCAGCGTGATTGCCGGTCTGAGCACCAACCAGTTGCGTGCCCTGACCACCAATGACATCACGGCCCTGAGCACCAACCAGGTACATGCGATGACGGAAGCCCAGCTGACTGCACTGCGCACCGATCAGGTACAGGCCATGAGCACTGACCAGATTCGCGCCTGGGCCAGCCTGACCCCGATCACGCTGGATCTGAATGGCAACGGCATCCAGACCCTGAGCATCAAGCAGGGCGTGCAGTTCGATCTGGCTGCGGACGGCAACAAAGTCAGCACGGGCTGGATCGGTGGCGGCGACGGTCTGCTGGTGATGGATCGCAATGGCGATGGCGTGATCAACGACGGTAGCGAGCTGTTCGGTTCCGGCACCACGCTGGCGAATGGCCAGAAAGCCACCACCGGCTACGATGCGCTGGCTGAGCTCGATAGCAACCAGGATGGTACGGTCGATGCCAAGGACGCCAGCTTCGCCAGCCTGAAAGTCTGGGTCGATGGCAATGCCGATGGCGTCAGCCAGGCCAATGAACTGCAATCGCTGGATCAGCTGGGCATCACCAAGCTGAACCTCGATGTCAGCCGCAACGTTTCTCTCAACAACGGCAACGTAGTGGGCCTGACCTCGAGCTACGAAACCAGCGACGGTGCGACCCATACGGCAGCTGATGTATGGTTCGCGACGGCGCCGGCTACCAGCCTGAGCAGCAGCGTCAGTGGTCTGACCCAGGCGCTGTCCAGCTTTGCCGCAGCACCAGCCGCTGCGGCGACGGGCCAGCTCGATCTGCCGGGCGGTGCACTGGCTGCCAGCGCAGCCCAGCTGGCGGACGCCATGCAGCACTTCGTCGCAGCCGGTCAGGGTAGTGTTGCAATGACGGCCAGCGATGACAGTCTGCGCCTGAAAGCCTTGCAGTCTGCACAAGGCTTCCTGGCAGCGCCGCACAAATAAGCGGTAACTGCCGGTCACTGTGTATGCAGTGACCGGCAGTTAGCTTTTCCCATTTCTGCTGATGCTGATTCCACCTGAGCCGTGGAAGAGGCAGGAGCCGTCGCCGGGATTTGCAGTGGAGTACTAAAGTTGCTTGCGGAATTGACGTTAAGAACTAAACCGGGAGAGCCGCGCCGTCTTTAAAGTGCGGTGGCGACCAGCAGTAACAAGCAGTGACACTAGAAATTACTAAATAATTCGGGAGCCGACGCCCAAAATTCCTCGGCTCCCTTTCCCGTCCGTACCGTTACGGCAGGATCCCAAGGAGAATGGCAATGTCTATCGTAACCAGCATGTCCACGGACCAAATCGCCGCACTGTCGACGGACGCGATTTCGCTGTTAGCTACCGCCGATGTGGCAGCGCTGAGTTCAGCGCAGTTTGGTGCGTTTACGACCGACCAGATAGGCGCGCTCACTACCTCGCACATGGCCGTACTGACCACGCGCGAACTGGGCCTGGGCCTGACCACCAACCAGGTGGTTGCCTTCTCCACTGCGCAAATTGCCATTCTGAGCTCGGCCCAGGTGGCGGCCATGAGCACGGATAGCCTGGTAGCGCTGGAAACCGATGATTTCGCCGCACTCAAAACGTCGACGGTAGCGGGCCTGACCACGCTGCAGATGGGTGCACTGACCACCAACCAGATCGTGGCGCTGACCAACGGTCAGGCTGCCGCCTTGTCCAGCCGCCAGATCGTGGCGATGTCGACCGATGGCGTGGCCGCACTGGAAACGGCGGATCTGGCTGCGATCAAGACGGGCGTGATCAATGCCCTGAATACCCAGCAGATGGCAGCGCTGACCACGGATCAGGTCAGCAATCTGACCACGGCACAGGTTGCAGCGCTGAGCACGCGTTCGCTCGCCTCGGGCCTGTCGACGGATCAGGTCGTGGCCATGAGCTCGACCCAGCTGGCAACGCTGAGCTCGACCCAGTTTGCCGCCCTCGGCAGCGATACCGTGGCCGCCATCGAGACGGTGGATCTGGCTGCGCTGAAGACGGGCATCATCGCCTCGCTGAAAACTGTGCAGCTGGCCGCACTGACTACCAATCAATTCTCCAATCTGACCACGGCCCAGATAGCCGCGCTGAGCACTGCCAGCATGGGCGCAATGACCAGCGACCAGGTGGTGGCCATGTCGACCGCACAGGCCGCCGTCCTGAGCTCCAGCCAGGCTGTGGCAATCAGCACGGACAATCTCGCCGTGATGGAAACCGACGATATCGCGGCCCTCAAGACTTCGACCATCGCCGGTCTGTCGACCAAGCAGGCTGCCGCGCTGACCACCAACCAGGTGGTGGCACTGAGCAGCAACCAGATTGCTGCGCTGAGCAGCGCACAAGTGGTAGCGCTGGGCAGTGATTCCGTCATCGCCATCGAGACCGATGACATCGGCGCCCTGAAAACGGCCGCCATTAACGCCATGACGTCGGCTGAAATCAATGCCATGACGACGCAACAGATCAGTGCACTGAAAACCGGTCAGGTTGCCGCACTGAGCACGGCAAATATTTCCCAGGCGCTCACGACCAATCAGGTCGTCGCACTGAGCTCCAACCAGTTCGGCGCCTTCAGCACCGTGCAGTTCGCGGCACTGGGTACGGACAATGTGGCAGCCATCGAAACGGAAGACCTGTCCAGCCTGCGCACCAGCATTATCGCGGCGCTCAAAACGGCCCAGCTGGCCGCGCTGACCACCAACCAGGTTTCCAACCTGACCAATAACCAGATTCTGGCCATCACCACCACCAATATGGGTGCGCTGACCAGCGATCAGGTCGTGGCACTGAGCACCAGCCAGGCGGCAACCCTGACCTCGGCCCAGATCGTCGCGCTGAGCACCGACAATCTGGCGGCCATGGAAACCGACGATATCGCTGCGCTCAAGACGTCGACCATTGCCGGCCTGTCGACCAAGCAGGCGGTGGCACTGACCACCAACCAGGTGGTGGCACTGGGCAGCAACCAGGTGGCTGCACTGAGCAGCGCGCAAGTAGTCGCCATGGGTAGCGACTCGATCATCGCAATTGAAACCGATGATATCGGCGCCCTGAAAACGGCTGCCTTCACGGCCATGACCTCGGCCGAAGTCGCCGCCCTGACGACCAACCAGATCGGCGCCCTGAAAACCGGCCAGATCGGTGCATTGACCACGGCAAATATTTCGCAAGCGCTCACCACGAATCAGATCGTGGCGATGAGCTCGAACCAGTTCGGCGCCTTCAGCACTGCCCAGTTCGCAGCGCTGTCCACCGATTCCATCGCTGCCATCGAAACGGCCGATATCGTCGGTCTGCGCACGGCTATCATCGCTTCGCTGAAAACCGCCCAGCTGGCCGCGCTGACCACCAACCAGCTGTCTAACCTGACCACTGGCCAGGTACTGGCGATCACGACGGCCAATATGGCCGCGCTGACCAGCGACCAGGTGGTGGCCCTGTCGACCGATCAGGTTGCCGTACTGACGTCTAACCAGGCCGTTGCCCTGACCACGGACAACATCGTAGCGATGGAAACGGACGATATCGCCGTGCTGAAAACGGCCACCATCGCCGGCCTCTCCACCAAACAGACGCTGGCACTGACCACCAAGCAGGTCGTCGCCCTGAGCAGCGCCCAGATCGGCGCGCTGAGCAGCGCACAAGTGGTGGCCATGGGTAGCGACAACATTGTTGCTATCGAAACGGACGACATCGGCTCGCTCAAAACCAGCGCAATTACGGCCCTGACCTCGGCCGAAGCCACGGCCCTGACCACCGACCAGATCACTGCGCTGAAAACCAGCCAGATCGCAGCGCTGAGCACGGCGAACATCGCCAATGCGCTCACCACCAACCAGATCGTGGCGATGAGCTCGAACCAGTTCGGCGCCATGAGCACCGCACAGTTTGCAGCACTGGCCACCGACTCCATCGCCGCCATCGAGACGGCCGATATCGTCGGTCTGCGCACGGCCATCATCGCTTCGCTGAAAACCGCCCAGCTGGCTGCCCTGACCACCAACCAGCTGTCCAACCTGACCACCGGCCAGGTGCTGGCACTGACCACCGTGAATCTGGCCGCGCTGACCAGCGATCAGGTCGTGGCCCTGACCACCGACCAGGCTGCCGTGCTGACTTCCGGCCAGTTCGTCGCCCTGAGCACGGATAATGTGGTGGCGCTGGAAACGGACGATATCGCCGTCCTGAAAACCGCCACCATCGCCGGTATGTCGACCAAACAGGCGGCCGCCCTGACCACCAAACAGGTCGTCGCCCTGAGCAGCGCCCAGATCGGCGCCCTGAGCAGCGCACAAGTGGTAGCACTGGGCAGCGATTCCGTCGTGGCCATCGAAACCGACGACATCGGTGCCCTGAAAACCAGTGCGGTTGCAGCGCTGACCTCGGCCGAAGCCACGGCCCTGACCACCGACCAGATCACCGCGCTGAAAACCAATCAGGTTGCAGCGCTGAGCACGGCGAATATCGCCAATGCCCTGACCACCAACCAGATCGTGGCGATGAGCTCGAACCAGTTCGGCGCCTTCAGCACGCTGCAGTTCGCTGCACTGGCGACCGACTCCATCGCCGCCATCGAAACGGCCGATATCGTCGGTCTGCGCACGGCCATCATCGCTTCGCTGAAATCGGCCCAGCTGGCTGCCCTGACCACCAACCAGCTGTCGAATCTGACCACCGGCCAGATTCTGGCGATCACTACGGCCAATATGGCTTCGCTGACCAGCGACCAGGTGGTCGCCCTGTCGACCGATCAGGCCGCTGTACTGACTTCCAGCCAGGCCGTTGCCCTCAGCACGGACAACATCGTGGCGCTGGAAACGGACGATATCGCTGTCCTGAAAACCGCCACCATTGCCGGTCTGTCGACCAAGCAGGCGGCCGCCCTGACCACCAAACAGGTGGTGGCACTGAGCAGCGCCCAGATCGGCGCCCTGAGCAGCGCACAAGTGGTGGCCCTGGGCAGCGATTCCATCGTCGCCATCGAGACGGACGACATCGGTTCGCTGAAAACGGCCGCCATCAGCGCGCTGACTTCGGCCGAAGCCACGGCTCTGACCACCGACCAGATCACTGCGCTGAAAACCAATCAGGTTGCCGCGCTGAGCACGGCGAACATTGCCAATGCGCTGACTACCAACCAGATCGTGGCGATGAGCTCGAACCAGTTCGGTGCCTTCAGCACCCAGCAGTTCGCCGCGCTGGCCACCGATTCCATCGCTGCCATCGAAACGGCCGATGTGGTGGGTCTGCGTACGGCCATCATCGCTTCGCTGAAATCGGCCCAGCTGGCCGCACTGACGACCAACCAGCTGTCCAACCTGACCACCGGCCAGGTGCTGGCAATCAGCACCGCCAATATGGCTTCGCTGACCAGCGATCAGGTGGTGGCGCTGTCGACCGACCAGGCCGCTGTGCTGACTTCCAGCCAGGTGGTGGCACTGAGCACCGACAACATCGTGGCACTGGAAACGGACGATATCGCTGTCCTGAAAACGGCGACCATTGCCGGCCTGTCCACCAAACAGGCGGTGGCCCTGACCACCAAGCAGGTAGTGGCCCTGAGCAGCAACCAGGTGGCTGCGCTGAATAGCGCGCAAGTGGTGGCGCTGGGTAGCGACTCCATCGTCGCCATCGAGACGGACGACATCGGTGCGCTGAAAACGGCGGCCATCGGTGCACTGACCTCGGCCGAAGCTACGGCCCTGACCACCGAGCAGATCACCGCGCTGAAAACCAGCCAGGTGGCGGCACTGAGCACGGCCAATATCGCCAATGCCCTGACTACCAACCAGATCGTGGCCATGAGCTCGAACCAGTTCGGTGCTTTCAGCACGCTGCAGTTCGCTGCGCTGGCGACCGATTCCATCGCTGCCATCGAAACGGCCGACATCGTCGGTCTGCGCACGGCCATCATCGCTTCGCTGAAATCGGCCCAGCTGGCTGCACTGACCACCAACCAGCTGTCCAACCTGACCACTGGCCAGGTGCTGGCGATCACCACCGCCAATATGGCGTCGCTGACCAGCGACCAGGTGGTGGCCCTGTCGACCGATCAGGCTGCCGTGCTGACTTCCAGCCAGGCTGTGGCGCTGAGCACCGACAACATCGTGGCACTGGAAACCGATGATATCGCCGTGATGAAGACGGCCACCATCGCCGGTCTGTCCACCAAGCAGGCGGTGGCGCTGACCACCAAACAGGTTGTGGCACTGAGCAGCAACCAGATCGCCGCGCTGAGCAGCGCGCAAGTGGTGGCGCTGGGCAGTGATTCCATCGTGGCCATCGAAACGGATGATATTGGCGCCCTGAAAACGGCAGCCATCGGTGCACTGACCTCGGCCGAAGCCACGGCCCTGACCACCGACCAGATCACCGCACTGAAAACGGGTCAGGTCGCAGCGCTGAGCACGGCCAACATCGCCAACGCGCTGACCACTAACCAGATCGTGGCACTGAGCTCCAGCCAGCTGGGCGTACTGACCACGCTGCAGTTCTCGGCCCTGTCCTCGGACAATGTGGCAGCGATCGAGACGGCTGATCTGGCTGCGCTGAAAACCAATGTGATCGCCGCACTGAAAACCGTGCAGCTGGCCGCACTGACCACCAACCAGCTGTCCAACCTGACCACTGGCCAGACCGCTGCACTGAGCACGGCCAGCGTGAGTGCGCTGACCAGCGACCAGACGGTGGCCCTGACGACGGCCCAGGCGGCCGTACTGAGCTCGACCCAGTTCGCTGCCCTGAGCACCGACAATGTGGCCGCGCTGGTAACGGACGATATCGTGGCGCTGAAAACTTCGGTGATCGCCGCACTGGCCACCAAGCAGGCCGTGGCGCTGACCACCAACCAGATCGTTGCCCTGAGCACCACCCAGGCCGCCGCGCTGACCAGCGCCCAGCTCAATGCGCTGGGTACGGACTCGGTGGTGGCACTGGAAACGGCCGATCTGGCTGCGCTGAAAACCACGGCCCTGAATGGTCTGCGCTCGGCCCAGCTGAACGCGCTGAGCACGGACCAGATCACCGCCCTGACCACTGCCCAGGTTTCGGCACTGAGCACGGCCAATCTGGCCGATGGCCTGACCACGGCACAGATGGTGGCACTGTCGTCCAGCCAGCTGTATGTGCTGAGCACCGGCCAGTTCGGCGTACTGTCCACCGACAATGTGGCAGCCATCGAAACGGCAGATCTGAGCTCGCTGAAAACCAGCACCATCGCCGCGCTCAAATCGGCCCAGCTGACGGCACTCACCACCGACCAGCTGAGCAACCTGAGCACCGGCCAGATCGTTGCCCTGAGCACGGCCAACCTGGCCAATGCCCTGAGCACCCATCAGGCCGCCGCGATTACCACCATCCAGGCAGCTGCGCTGACCTCGGGCCAGGTCGCCGCCCTGTCGACCGATGCGCTGGCTGCACTGGGTACGGATCAGGTAGCAGTACTGAAAACGGCGGCCATCGCTTCGCTGAAAACCACCCAGGTATCGGCCCTGACGACCAACCAGATCGTCAGCCTGTCGAGCGGCCAGGTGGCAGCGCTGACCAGCGCCCAGGTCAAAGTACTGACCACCGATCAGCTGGTGGCGCTGGAAACCCAGGATCTGGTGGCACTGCGTACCGGCGCCATGGCGGGCCTGAGCACCGACCAGATCAGCAAGCTGAGCACCGATCAGATCCATGCGCTGACCAGCGCCCAGGTGTGCGCCATCAACAGCGCCCAGGTACCGGGCCTGACTACGGCACAGATCGCTGCCCTGGCTTCGCCGCTGGGTACGCCTATCGTGCTGGATCTGGACGGCAACGGCGTGAGCACGCTGAATCTGGCCGCCGGCGTACAGTTCGACCTGCTGGCCACCGGTAACAAGGCTGCTACGGGCTGGGTAGGCGGTAACGACGGCCTGCTGGCGCTGGACCGCAACGGTGACGGTGTGATCAACGATGGTAGCGAGCTGTTCGGCTCGGCCACCACGCTGGCCAACGGTCAGAAAGCCCAGACCGGCTACGAAGCACTGGCCGCGCTCGATAGCAACCAGGACGGTGTGGTGGATGCCAAGGACAGCGCCTTTGCCCAGCTTAAAGTCTGGGTGGATGGCAACGCCGACGGTGTCAGCCAGGCGGGCGAGCTGAAATCGCTGGATCAGCTGGGCATCACCAAGCTGAACCTGAACGCCAAGCAGGAGGTGTCCTACAACAACGGCAACATCGTCGGTCTGACCTCGACCTTCGAAACCAGCGACGGCAGCAGCCATGCGGCAGCCGACGTGTGGTTCCAGATGAGTGCGGTCGCTCCGGGTGCCAGCCTGAGTGCAGCAGTCAGCAACCTGAGCCAGGCACTGTCGAGCTTCGACAATGCGGCCACGGCGGCAGGCAGCACGGCCAAGCTGGAAGTGCCGGGTTCGGGTGTGGCGTCCGGTGCGGCAGCACTGGCCGGTGCCCTGAAGGACTACTCGGCAGCCCAGCTGACGGCCAGCACGGCAGTCAGCACCAGCGACGAAACGCTGCGTCTGAAAGCGCTGCAAAGCACGGCCAGCCACGGCATATTGGTTGCCAAGTAAGACCAGCGACTAGTCCGGCTTCAGCCGGACTAAGATAGAACGGCAAGACTGCGGTCTTGCCGTTTTTTTTTGTCTGCCGTCCGGTACAGCTGGTGCAGCTGGTGCTGCCGGCCCGCCAGGCCGCATGAAACCGGACTTGTGCTCATAGGCAAGGCCGGAATAGGGCGGCCTTTCTGCCTCTGTTCCAGTGCTGCAAAGCATGATTTAACGCGCCTGCCGAGGGCGGGCTGGGTTAGAATCCCTGAGCCAGCTTGCGTCTCGGCTTGATGCCGGCTAACCGAATTCGGACCATAACAAGGGATGGGTACGCACCAGCGGCCCGCTCGCTAGAATATGCACGATAAATATCCACATACCGCGATCCAGTGCCTGACGGCGATAGCCCAGCACCATGGCTTGCAGATCAACCCCGAACGGCTGATCGACGACTACGCGTTGCGGGCCGAAGAGCCCGGCGACGGCGTGCTGCTGCGCATCGCTTCCGACATCGGCCTGAAAGCCAAGACGGATAGTCTGAGCTGGTCGCGCCTGATGGCGCAGAACGGCGTCTTCCCCCTGATGGCACGGCTGCGCAATGGCCATATGGTGATTGTGGTGGGCGCCAAGCCCGGTGAAAACGGTGCGGAAGATCAGGTGGCCGTGCTCAATCCCGTGGCCCCGAATGCGGCCGTGGTGCTGACCAGCCGCTCCGATTTCAGCGCCCAGTGGGATGGTGTCGTGCTGTTCATCAAGCGCCACCACAAGCTGAGCGACCCTAACCAGCCCTTCGGCCTGCGCTGGTTCATCCCCGAGATACTCCAGCAGCGCTCGGCGTTCCGCGACATTTTCATCGCCGCCGTGGCCATGCAGTTTCTGGCCATGGCCTCGCCCATCTTCTTCCAGCTGGTGATCGACAAGGTGCTGACGCACCAGAGCATTACCACCCTGTCCGTGCTGGCAGTGGGCATCGTGATGGCGCTGCTGTTCGATGCCGCTTTCGGCTTCCTGCGCCAGACCCTGACGCTGGCCGCCAGTAACAAGATCGATATGCGGCTGACCCGGCGCACCTTCAGCCACCTGCTGTCGCTGCCGATCGACTTCTTCGAAACCACCAGTGCCGGCGTGGTGACACGCCACATGCAGCAGCTGGAAAAGATCCGCAGCTTCCTCACGGGCCGGCTGTTCTTCACCGCGCTCGACCTGATTTCGCTGCTGGTGTTCATCCCCATCCTGTTTGCCTATTCCTTCAAACTGGCCCTGATCGTGCTGGCGTTTGCGATGCTGATTGCCGGCGTGGTGATGGCCATGGTGCCGACCTTCCAGCGCCGCCTGAATGCCCTGTACGCGGCCGAAGGCCAGCGTCAGGCCATGCTGGTGGAAACCATCCACGGCATGCGCACGGTGAAAGCGCTGGCAATCGAACCGGGCCAGCGCCGCATCTGGGACCAGCGCTCGGCTGAAGCCATCAATATGCACTTCCGCGTCGGCCGCATTTCCATCGCCGGGAATGCCGTCACCGATTTCCTCGGCAAGCTGATGCCTGTTACCCTGATCGTGCTCGGTGCGCAGGACGTGTTCGACCAGACCCTGTCGGTCGGTGCGCTGATCGCTTTCCAGATGCTGTCCGGCCGTGTTACGGGCCCCCTGATTTCCATCGTCGGGCTGGTCAACGAGTATCAGGAAACGGCGCTGTCGGTGCGCATGCTGGGCGAAGTGATGAACCGTGCGCCGGAAGGCCGCGCCGGTGCCAACGGCCTGCGTCCCGTGCTGCAGGGCGATATCCGTTTCGACGACGTGACTTTCCGCTATCCGGGCGCACAGGCCATGGCGCTCAACAAAGCCAGCTTCAGCATCGATAAGGGCACGGTGGTGGGCATCGTCGGCCGTTCCGGCTCCGGCAAAACCACCCTGACCAAACTGATACAGGGCCTGTACAACGTGCAGGAAGGCATAGTCCGCTTCGATGGCATCGATGCGCGTGAAATCGAGCTGTCGCACCTGCGCCGCCAGATCGGCGTGGTGTTGCAGGAGAACTTCCTGTTCCGCGGCACGGTGCGCGAGAATCTGTCTGCGGCCAAGCCCGACGCCAGCTTCGAAGAACTGGTGGCTGCGGCCGAAGCGGCCGGCGCCAGCGAATTCATCGAACGCATGCCCATGGGTTACGACACCCTGCTGGAAGAGAATGCTTCCAATCTGTCCGGTGGCCAGAAGCAGCGCCTGTCGATCGCCCGTACGCTGGTGGCCAAGCCGCGCATCCTGATTCTCGACGAAGCAGCCAGCGCGCTCGACCCCGAGAGCGAAGCCATCTTCATCCATAACCTGAGCCGGATTGCGGTGGGCCGTACCGTGATCATGATTTCCCACCGTCTGTCGACGCTGGTGAATGCCGACAAGATCATGGTCATGCATCAGGGCCGCCTGATGGACAGTGGCCGCCATGCCGAACTGCTTACACGTAGCGAAACTTACCAGCACCTATGGAACCAGCAAACCAGTCACCTGTAAAAGGCTCGCGCCGTCACAAGGACGAAACCGAGATCGAATTCCTGCCCGATGCCGACGCCATCGAACGGGGACCGCTGCCCCGTTCCGTGCGCCTGACGCTGCATGTGCTGCTGGCCGCGTTCGGCTGCTTCATCCTGTGGGCCTGTCTGTCCCATGTGCCGAAAGTGGTCACGGCCAAAGGCAAGCTGGTCAACCCGCTGCCGAATATCGTGGTGCAGCCGCTCGATACTTCCATCATCCAGCGCATCGATGTGCGTGTAGGACAGGTGGTGCGCAAGGGCGAAGTGCTGGCCATGCTGGACCCGACTTTTACTCAGGCCGACGAAGCGCAGCTGCGCAGCCGCTTGCAGAGTCTGGACACCCAGGCCGACAGCCTGCGCGCCGAACTGGCCGGCAAGGCCGGACCCGGTACCGGTGCGGACAGCAGTGCCGACAGCCTGCTGCAGGCCCAGCTGGCTAACGAGCGCAAGGCCAATTTCGCTGCGCAGAAAAGCAAGATGGAGCAGAACATTGCGCGTCTGCAGGCCAGCCTGGAAACCAATCAGCGCGACCAGCAGATTCTGGCACAGCGGGTAAAATCGCTGCGCGAAGTGGAAGCCATGCAGGAACAGCTGGTGTCGGAACAGTTCGGCGCCAAGATGCATTTGCTGGAAGCGCGTGACCGCCGTCTCGAAGTCGAGCGCGACATGATGCTGCAGAAAAACCGTTCGCTGGAAATGCAGCGCGAACTGGCAGCGGCCCAGTCCGAGCTGGCCGCCTTCGACAAGAGCTGGCGCCAGAAAGCCATGGAAGACCTGCTCAACGCCAGCCGCGACCGCGACGGCATCAACGAGCAGCTGACCAAGGCCGACAAGCGCCGCCGCATGGTGCAGATCGTGGCGCCGGCCGATGGCATCGTGCTGGAAATCGCCAAGCTGTCGGTCGGCTCCATCATCCGCGAAGCCGAACCGCTGTTCACGCTGGTGCCGCTGGGCGCGGAAATGGAAGCGGAAGTGCAGATCGATTCGCTCGACATCGGCTATATCAAGCCGGGCGACAAGGTGCAGCTGAAGGTCGATGCCTACAACTTCCAGGAGCATGGCATGCTCGATGGCACGGTACGCACCATCAGCTCGGATTCCTTCAAGCGCGATCAGGCGGCCGCCGGACAGGGACTCGATGCCTATTATCTGGCGCGCATCCCTTACGGCAAATCCGCGTTACGCAAGATGACGCCCGGCTCGCGCCTGCTGCCCGGCATGACGCTGACGGCCGAAATACTGGTGGGTGAGCGCACGGTGATGTCTTACCTGCTGTGGCCGCTGACCAAGGCGCTGGACGAATCGATGCGCGAACCCTGACCACGGAGTACCCGACGTGCTATTTACCATCATCATCGCCACCCATGACCGGCCGCTGCTGCTGAAACGCACGCTGCAATCGCTGATAGCCCAGACCTGTCAGGACTTCCGCGTGGTGGTGGTATCGGATTCGGCGTCCTACCTGCCGCCCTATCCGGAACTGGCGGCGCTGGATGGCCGCTTTGTGTTCATGATCCGCAGTGGCCAGCCCGGCCCGGCAGTGAGCCGCGACATGGGCATGGCCGTGGCCGATGGCGACTACCTCATCTTCCTCGATGATGACGATACTTTCCGCCCCGACCATCTGGCCGCGCTCAAGCAGCGTTTGCAGCAGGACAGACCGGAACTGCTGTTCTGCGATTTCCAGGTGCAGCAGGAAGACCGCACGGTCTCGCCGCCCCGGCCGCTGCACTGCCAGTCGCTGTCGATCGCCGATGTGACCTTCGATAGCGTGTATGTGCGCAACCGCATACCGAATAGCTGCGTGGCTTACCGGCGCGATGTGCTGGCCGGCCTGCACAACGACACTGAACTGATCATCTACGAAGACTGGGATTTCCTGCTGGCCGCCATGGCGGGGCGCAGTCTGGTGCATGTGGCCACGGATACCGTGGTGATCCACAAGAGCGAAGCGACGGCGCCGGAAAATATGCGGCGCGGTAATTCGCGTAACGAGAATGTGCTGCCTGTGATGTTACTGCTCTACCGTCGCCATGCGGCGCCGAATATGCAGACCCGTTTGGCACGACAGGCTTTGCTGGCTTCGGCCGGCGTGGTGCTCGACCTCAGCCATTTCTAGATCAGTCGGGGAAGAAGGCGTCCGTCTCGCGCAGCATGCCTTCCATCGACAGCCGTGATTCTTCCTGTTTGGCCTGCATGAAGGGCAGCAGCAGGTGCGCCGTGGCGCGCGCCTTGGGCAGCTTGTCGAAACCGTAGGCGATGCCGCTGCGGGTCTCCACTTCCGGCCGCCACTGTTCTTCCGTCACACCGTCTTCCGGTATCACCACCGATTCGCAGCCGCACAGCACGGCCAGTTCCGAATACAGGGTGCGCGAGTCGTAGCAGATAAAGGTTTTGATGCGCTTGAAGATTTCTGCCACCTGCGCATGCGACAGGTCGCGCGTCAGGCGGATGGAATCGGTCAGATCGTGCACGATGGGGCGCTCGCGGCCATCGCGGAACATATACGCCGTACCATGCCGCTCGCTGGCCACATGCTCCATGTTATACAGCTCGAACGGGAAGTAACCGAGATGCAGCAGGTGCGGCGACATGCGCGAACCCGTCATGTGGAATTCCTTGGTGGCGGCCGAATGGCGGAAATACAGTTCGCCCGGCGAGTAGGCCACATGGCCCGTGTGATAGCCGGGATCGTGCAGGAACCAGCGCACCACATTCCTGGCGCCCAGGGGATTGCCGGAAATGATTTCCGGATAGATCACGATGTAATCGTTATTGCCGCGCAGTGCGTGCAGATTGTCGCGGTACACGGGCGTATTGAAATGCGGGTTGGTGGGGAAGCTGGCGCGCAGCAGGTTCTGGGTTTCCATCTGGATGCGCGCCGCCACTTCGCCGATATTCAGGATGGTGGCTTCGTGGCTGTAGAACAGCGGCATCAGATAGGCTTCCCGCCCCGCTTCATTGAGCAGGTGGCACAGCCGGTGCGTGACGATGGCGCCGCCCGACTTTTCATTGTAGGCGGCGGAAAAGATGATGAATTTTTTCATGGCAGGGCTGGCTACTCAGGCGCTCAGGATCTGGCGGATCGCGGTGGCCACTGCGCTGGCTTGTTCCAGCGTCATGGTAGGGCCGATCGGCAGGCTCAGCACTTCGCGGTGGATGGCTTCGGCCAGCGGGAAATCGCCCTGCTTGTAACCGAGTTCCGCATAGGCGGGCTGCAGGTGCGGCGCGACCGGATAGTGCACGATGGTGCCTATGCCCCGTTCCGCCAGCGCCTTGGCCAGCATATCGCGCTGGGCATGGCGCACCACGTACAGGTGCCAGACCGGCTCGGCCCAGTCCGGCACTTGCGGCAGCGTCAGGCCGGGGATGCCGGCCAGTTCGCGGTGGTACACGGCGGCGATGGCACGGCGCTGGGCATTGTCGCCATCGAGCTGCGGCAGCTTGACGGCCAGCAGGGCCGATTGCAGTTCGTCGAGGCGCGAGTTATAGCCCGGCACATCGTTGTAGTACTTGACCTTGGAACCGTAGTTGCGGAAGGTGCGTATGCGTTCGGCCAGTGCGGCGTCGCTGGTGGTGACGGCACCGCCGTCGCCGAGGGCGCCGAGGTTTTTACCGGGATAGAAGCTGAAGGCGGCAGCGTGGCCCAGCTGGCCCGTACGGCGGCCGTGGTAGCGCGCACCATGCGCCTGCGCGGCGTCTTCCACTACCAGCAGTTTGTGCTGGGCGGCCAGCGCCATGATGGGGTCCATATCGGCCGGCTGGCCATACAGGTGCACCGGCACAATGGCCTTGGTGCGCGGCGTGATGGCAGCAGCAATGCGGGCCGGATCGAGGTTGTAGGTGGCTTCCACCGGTTCCACCGGCACCGGCGTGGCGCCGCAGTGGCTGACTGCCAGCCAGGTGGCGATGAACGTATTCGACGGGACGATGACTTCATCGCCGGGGCCTATGCCGGCCGCTTTCAGGGCGAGGAAGATGGCATCCAGACCGTTGGCCACGCCTATGGTCTGGCCGGCGCCGCAGTAGCTGGCGAAGGCTGCTTCGAATTGCGCGGTCTCGTTGCCGAGGATGTACCAGCCGGAATCGAGCACGCGTTTGAAGGCGGCTTCCAGTTCGGCCGCGTGGGCCTGATTGACGGCTTTCAGATCGAGGAAAGGTATGCTCATGACAACGGCTTTCAGGTGGCGGACTGGTGACGGTGGGCGGCGGCCTTGAACTCGTCGTAGTCGTGGAAATAGTCCTGTTTATCGTACAGGGTCGAGGCCAGTACCACGCACACGGCGCCGGAAGAGAAGTTCTCCACTTCGCGCCACATCATGCGCGGCACGTACAGGCCGTAATAGGAACGGTTGAGCTGGAATTTCTTGCGCTCGTAGCCGTCATCGACGATCACGTCGAAGCTGCCCGACATGGCAATGAACAGCTGCTGCAGTTCGATGTGGCCGTGGCCGGCGCGGGCCGAGCCACCGGGCACGTCATACAGGTAATACACCCGCCTGATATCGAACGGGATGTGGATGCCCCCTTCGACTACGGACAGGTTGCCGCGCACATCGTGGTGCGGTGGCAGTTCGATCAAACGGCATTGCTCCATCTGGCTCATGGCTGGCTATCCTCAGGCAGCACCGGCCGGCAGGGCGGCGATGTAATCGAGGTAGCGCTGGCGCGAACGGGCCATCTGCGGGAACACATTGCCCAGCTGGACGGTGATCACGGCCACCTGCTGGTCCATGGACAGCAGTTCTGCGCGGCTGATGATGCCTTCTTCGTGCGACACCACCAGCAGATCGATGTAGTCGGAGAAGCAGTTGCCGAAATTGGGGTTGGCATTCGGATTCGAGTTCGACTGCAGGCGCTGGTCGTGGCGGAAGTAGCTGAGTTCTTCGTCGATGTAGAAGGCATTGCCGCCGCGTGCCAGATTGATGTAGGCGGCCAGATCGGCCAGACCCTTGGTGAAATCGTGGCTGCCGATGCGGAACAGCTGGTTCGGCGCGATCTTCCACAGCGTCTCGCGGCGGAACATGATGCTGGTGAATTCGCCGACGAAGTTGCGCATGCCCAGCGCCATCGAGCGGTGCATATCGCGCGCAGCGATGTTGCCGCTGGCTTCATATGGCCGGCGCGTTTCCGTGCGTTCGTTATCCGAGTTGATCACCTGGGTGGCGGAGAAGGCCAGCTGGTGGCGTTCGTCCATCTGCAGCGCGGCCACCATGCGTTCGACGCAGAACGGGTGCAGGATGTCGTCGTCGAACAGGGGTTTGATGTACACCCCTTTGCCCGAGTACAGCGAGGACAGCACATTGTCTTCGCGGATCACGGAATTGCGCTGGTAGATCACGCCGGGGAAGCGCGCGCAGATGTCGCGGATATCGTCCGTCGGGCAGTTGTCGCTGACCAGAATTTCCGTGTTCAGATAGGTCTGGCCTATGGCCGAACGCAGACAGGCTTCGAAGTGGATCGCCTTGTAGGACGGGATGACGATGCTGACTTTAGGATGGCTCATGGTAGTCGGGAGTTCTGGGACTGCTCAGGTTTCAATTAGCGGCGCCGCTCAGGCGCACGCGGGCCGCATCGCCATACACCACGGCGTCATCGGGTACGTCGCGGGTGACTACGGCACCGGCACCTATCATGGCGCGCCGGCCTATGGTCAGGCCGGGCAGGATTACGGCGCCGGCACCGATCGAGGCACCGGCCCGGATGGTGGTGGACAGGAACTGCTCGGGATAGACTTTGGAACGGGGCTGCTTGTCGTTGGTGAAGGTGACGTTGGGGCCGATGAAGACATCGTCTTCCACCCGCAGACCATCCCACAGATACACGCCGCATTTGACGGTGACGTTATCGCCCACCACCACATCGTTCTCGATGAAGCAGTGGCTGTTGATATTGCAGTTGCGGCCGATCTGGGCGCGTGCCAGCACCACCGTGAACTGCCACACCCGGCTACCGGCGCCGATCTGCGTGCTCTGGCAGTCGGCCAGCGGGTGGACAAAAGCAGCTTGTTCTTGCATGGGCGCTCCTGCAGCCTAGACCGCGACGGCGGTAATGATGTACATCAGCGGCAGCGCGTCTTCCACCGCCGCCGTCGGATCGATGCCGCTGGCTTCGGCCATCATGCGGATCGCCGGCAGATATTTGTCGCGTGCCGGCTCGTCCGGTATGCGTGCGCTGCCGCCGCTGACCTGGAAGCCGGTTTCCTGCAGCAGCGCCAGCGTCGAGCCGCGCGAGAACCAGTGCAGCTGCGAACGGGGCAGCTGGCCGGTTTTTTCGTAGCGCACATCGCCCGCATTCAGGCGTGCCTGCAAGCTCCAGTGCTGGCTGTTGCGCACCGCGATCACCAGGCTGCCGCCGGGTGCCATATTGGCGCGGATCTTGGCCAGCACGCTCCACGGATCGCGCAGCTGTTCCAGCGCTTCGCCCAGTATCCAGCAATCGGCGCCGGCCACGTGCGACCACAGTTGTGGCGTGGCCAGTTCGATATCCTGATCGAACACGAAATCGCAGTGCGGACGGGCCGCGCGCGCCGGTGCCAGCGCTTTTTCGATACCCGTGTAGTTGCAGATCGGGTTGCGCTGGCGGTAGGTCTTGGCAAACGTACCATCGTGGCAGCCCAGTTCCACCAGTTTCTGCGCATTCGGCGGTACGAAGGCCAGCAGGTCGGTATTGATGCTCTGGCTGGCGCTCGGCAGGTCGTAGTGGTAGCCGCCCGTGCGGATCACCGTGCCCTGCCAGTCGTGCTTGATGAAGATGCGCTGCGGGTTCTTGCTGAAATCGTTCTTGACCCAGTCGATATTGCCGATCAGATGGGCGGCAGCCTCGCCGGCGCGGTGCAGGGCCAGCATGGTCTGGATCAGCGGCGCGCCGTGCTTGATCGGCAGCGGCCACTGGCGCACCACTTCGATATTGGTCAGCATGCAGGCCGGATGCAGATAGCGCACCGGGCCATCGTCCGGGCGGTCGTAACCCTGCTCGTTGACCAGCTGTATGCCGCCCACGCCGAACATGCCCGGCTTGAGATAGCTCTGCATCGATTCGAGGAAGCCGGCGTTGATGATTTCCACGTCCGAGTCGAGGAACAGCACCTGACCGTGCAGATCGAGGTTGTTGATGGCCCACGACAGGCCGGGACCGTGGTGGATGTTGTAGCCGAACGGGATGAATTCCACATTGCTATGGCTGGCCGTGATGGCGCGGATTTTTTCCGCCACATCGGGATTCGAGCCGTCGATCACGTAGACGCGGTTCTGGTAATGGTTGCGCAGGGTGCGCAGCAGCGCCTCGATCAGGTCGGGCGAGTTGTACGATACCGTGACGATAGGCACCGTCTCCACCGGTTGCGCTGCGCTAGGCGCCACTTTCACCACCGGCGCGGCCAGCCGCGGGGCGGCCGGTTTGGCGACCTGCTGCAGCGCGGCTTCCAGATTGCGCACGAAGCGCGGGCTGTCGAACAGGGCGCAGGTCAGGCGGTTGGTCATCAGCTGGTGTTTCATGGCCGCGATGCCGGCGCGGTCGCCCGCCAGCTGCACGGCGCGTTCTTCGTAGTCGGCGAAGTTAAAGGTGATCAGCTGCGGCAGATCGACCGCGCGCAGCAGGCTGCCGGCCATGCGCGAAGAGAAGGTCTGGCCGGCGCAGGTCAGCAGCGGCAGACCGGCCCACAGCGCATCGCTGGCGGTGGTGCCGGCGTTGAACGGGAAGGTATCGAGGAACAGGTCGGCCAGCTGGTAGCGCGCCAGATATTCGGCCGGTACGGCGCGGCTGGCGAAGATGATGCGGGCGCGCGCGATGCCGGCCTGCTCGGCGTAGTGCCACAGGTTTTCGCGCACTTCGGGATAGTCGGCCACCAGCCACAGCACGCTGTCCGGCACGCGGCGCAGGATGTTCATCCAGACGCTGAACAGCTCCGGCGTGAACTTGAAATTGTTGTTGAACGAGCAGAACACGAAAGCGTCTTCCGGCAGGTTGACGCTGGCGCGGGTCGGCTTGTTGCCGATCAGGCGCTGGCGGTCATTGATCTGGAAGGTGTCCGGCAGGTAGAGCGGTTTTTCCGTGAAGTGCGCGCTCATTTCCGGCGTGATCAGGAATTCGTCGGCGATCACGTAATCCACGCCGGGCAGGCCGGTGCTGCCGGGGAAGCCCAGATAGGTCAACTGCACGGGGGCCGGGCGGTAGGCCAGAATATTCGGGCGGGCACCCAGCGTCAGGCCGTGCAGGTCTACCAGCAGATCGATTTCGTGGGCGCGGATGGTGCGCGCAGCCTGTTCGTCACTCATGCCGTCGATGCGGATGTAGTGGTCCATGGCTTTCACCACGCGGGCGCGGATGGGCGAACCGTCTTCGCGGCTCCAGCTGAAGGCATACACTTCGAACTTGCTGCGGTCGTGCAGTTCGTACAGTTCGGCGGTGAGGATGGAGACGGCGTGCGAGCAGAAATCCGACGACAGATAGCCGATGCGCAGGCGGCTGTGGCCATAGCCATACGCACCGGTCAGCGGCGCCACGGCGGCATTGACTTTCTCGTGCACGAAGCGGCGTGCGGCCGCCAGCTGCTGGGCCGGATCGGCCGAGGCGCTCAGCATGGCCAGCGCCGAAGTGCCATCCATCATGGTGGCTTGCGAAATATGTTCCAGCCCGCTGTAGACGGGCCATTTGCACTGCTTCTGGCGCAAGTGTACCCAGTGCGTCATCACATTGCTCTGCTGCGCATCGACGCGCAGGCTTTGTGCCAGCATGGCTTCCGCTTCCGGATAGCGCTTGCGGATTTCCAGCAAACGGCCCAGATTGTTCAGGGTCTGCACATACAGGGCGGGATTGGTCTTGATGTCCGGCTTGACCTCGCTCAGGATGCTGTTCCACATGGCCAGCGCATCGTCGGGACGGTTGATGCGTTCGAGCAGGGTGCCCAGATTCAGGCGGCCTTCGACGAAGTCGGGATTCTGGGCGATGGCCTGGCGCAGTTCCGATTCTGCGTCCACATCGTTGCCATGGTTGGACAGCACCACCGCCAGATTGAAGCGCGCTGCATAGGTCAGCGGCGACGGCGTGTGGGCGATCCAGGCGCGGTACAGGGCGATGGCGGCCGGTACCTGGCCGCTATCGGTGAGCACGGCGGCGGCGCCGAACAGGTCGCTGATGGTCAGCGCGCCCTGTACTGCCAGAGCCATAACAGTGCCCAGCGGGCTGGTATCGGTAGGAGCCGGAGCGGCGGAGACAGGAGCGTTCATAGCGGTGAGCATAAGCCAGAATGGAGTGGGTCTATGATACCGCCTTGTGGCATGGTGATGGGCAACTTTTGGCCTTTGAGCAAGCGTGGAAAAACCGCTCTGCTCTTTAGATGAGCAGCTGCCCGAGGCCGCAGCAGCACTGGCTGCCCGCCCCGCGACGGGGGCGGCAGCCAGCCGGTGTTAGCGTGCGGGTACGCCGAACCAGTTGCTGTTGTTGCTACGCAGCACATCTTCGTGCTGGCTGCCCTGCAGGCTGGTGCTGGCCGACAGGGGCTGGCTGCGCTGGTAGTCCTGCATGGCGTTGCTGAGCGTGCTGGCCAGTGCGCCTGCTGCGGGCTGGGCTGCAGCCTGCGCTGCAGGCTGATCCAGCGGGCTGGCTGGCCGCACTGGCGTGCTGCCGGCCTGTTGCGCGTAGTCGCTCAGGGCCTGGCCCAGTGCGCCCACTTGCTGGGCCAGCGGGCTGGCCGTGCGGAACCAGACGTCGGCCGTGGCGTGGCTGCTGCCATCGGTGCCCGTATAGCTGGCACTGAGACCGATCACGTTGCCGTTCTGCTCGCTGCGGACAGCCTGTGCCTGCGTGCTGATGGCGGCTATGCCCAGTTGCTGCAGGCTGTGCAGCTCGTCGCTCTGGCTGATCCCGTCGCTATTGCTATCGACCCAGACGCGCAGCGCGCCGTAGATCTGGTCATGGCCATCGATCTGGCCATCGCCATTGCTGTCGTAGCGGGCCAGCGCGGCATAGCCGTCGGCTGCGCGGCTGCCATCGGCCAGCGTGCTGGCGTTGCCGAACAGCTCGCTGCCATCGTTGATCAGACCATCGCCATTGCGGTCCAGTGCCAGCAGGCCATCATGGCGTTCGGCCCAGCCGGTGGCACTGCGCTGGCCCTGGGCGCGCAGGTCGAACTGCACGCCGGCGTCCAGCCCCAGCGTCTGCACGCCGTTGCCGTCGAGGTCCAGTACCAGCGGGGTCGCGTAGTTGCTGGACGAGATATTGAACGACATGGTCTGGCTGACCGTCATGGCGCTGGTCTGGGTGCTGCTGAAGGCATTGGCCTGGCTCAGGCTGAAGGCGGCCAGTGCGGCATTGGTCAGCGATGGTACCTGGCTGATGGTGAACGCGGCGATCTGGTCGGTGCTGAGTATGGTCACCTGGGTGGCTTTCAGTGCTGCCACCTGTGGCCCTGTCAGGGCGGCCATCTGGCTGGTGCTGAAGGCGGCCAGCTGGCTGGTTTTCAGGCCACCGATCAGGGTGGTGCTGAGGCCGGCGATCTGGGTGGTGCTCAGATAGCTGATCTGCAGCGTGCTGAGTACGCCAAACTGGGTGGTGCTCCAGGCATTGAGCTGGCTGGCATCGAAGCCGTCGAACTGGTCCTGCGTCAGGGCCGCGATCTGGGCGTTCTTGAAGGCGGCCAGCTGGGTCACCGTGAAGGCGCTGGTCTGGCTGCTGCTCATCACGCCCAGCTGGCTGGCCGTCAATGCCTGTATCTGCTGGGTGCCCATGGCTTGCAGCTGGTCGCTGCCGAAGGCCACGAACTGGTCGATGGTGAAGGCCGGAATCTGGCTCAGTTTCAGGCTGGCGATCTGCGCCGTGGTCAGGGCCTGCACCTGCGGATTCGACAGATTGGCCAGCTGGGTGGTGCCGAGGTAGCCGATCTGGGTGGTGCGCAGGGCCTGGATCTGGCCCGTGCCGATGTACAGCAGCTGGTCGCTGGTGATGGCGCCGAGCTGGGCGCTGGTCAGGGCCTGCACCTGATCCGTGTTCAGATTGCTCAGCTGGGTGGTATCCAGATTGGCAATCTGCAGCGTGCCCAGTGCAGCGAAGCTGGCCGTGCTCAGGGCGTTGAGCTGGGCGCTGGAGAATGCCATCACGGCCGTCACGCTGAGCGCGACGGACTGGCTGGCGCTGAGGGCGCCGAGCTGGTCGGTGCTGAGGGCGGCCAGCTGCGGCAGATCGAGTGCGGCAATCTGGCTGGTTTTCAGGCCGCGGATCTGGCCGGTGGTCAGGGCCAGCGTTTGCGCCGTGCTCAGGCCGGTGAACTGGCTGGCGCTCAGTGCCGCCACATCCTGGGTGTCGAGCGCCGCGACTTGTGCCGTGCTGAACGCGGCCAGCTGCTCGGCGCTCAGTGCCGGCATCTGGCTGGTGCTGAAGCCGCTGACCTGATCGCTGCCGAGCGCGGCGATCTGGCGGGTGCTGAAGTTGCTGACCTGATCGGTGCTGAGGGCCGCCAGCTGGGCCGTGCGCAGGGCGCGGATCTGGTCGCTGCTCAGGCTTTGCAGGTTGGCGATGCTCACGCCCAGTGTCAGCTGGGCCGTGCTGAGCGCGCTGATATGGTCGGTATCGAGGGCAGCGATCTGCTCCGTCTGCAGGCCGTCGGCCAGCACGCGGGTGGCAAAGGCGGCGAACTGGCTGGTGCCCAGCGCATTGAGCTGGTCGCTGCCGAGAGCGCCGAACTGGGCCGAGGTGATGGCAGCGATCTGGCGCGTGCTCAGGACCACCAGATCGGCGCTGGACAGTATGGCCAGCTGGTCGCTGAGCAGGGCAGCCACTTGCTGGGTGCTCAGGGCCGCCGTCTGCTGGGTGCTCAGGGTCAGGATCTGGTCGCTGCGCAGGGCTTGAATCTGCGCGCTGCCCAGCACCATGGTCTGGGCCGTGCGCAGGGCGGCAAACTGGCCGGTGGTGAGGGCCGCGATGGCATCGCTGTTCAGACCGTAGGCGATCTGGGCCGTGCCGAGTGCGCTGATGTGGCTGGTGTCCAGCGCGGCCAGCTGGGCCGTGCTCAGGCCGAGGCTGATCTGGCTGGTGCTGAGGGCGGCCAGCGCGGCCGTGCCCAGCGCGTTGAGCTGGTCGCTGCCCAGCACGCCGAGCTGATCGCTGTTCAGCGCCTGGGCCTGGCGTGAACTGAGCACTGCCACGTCGGCCGTTTCCAGTGCGGTGATCTGGTCGGTATCGAGCGCGGCCAGCTGGCGCGTGGCCAGAGTGGCGGCCTGCGCAGTGGTGAGGGCCGCGATCTGGTCGGTGTTCAGGCCGCTGGCGATCTGGCTGGTGCTCAGCGTGCTGAGCTGCTGGGTCGAAAGCGAGGCGAACTGGTCAGTCTGCAAGGCTTGCAGCTGGTCGCTGCCCAGCGTTGCCAGCTGGGCCGTGGTGAGCACGGACAGGTCTATGGTTTCCAGTGCCGCGACCTGATCGCTGTCCAGTGCGGCCAGCTGCATGCTGTTCAGGGCGCGCATCTGGGCCGTGCTCAGGGCCACGATCTGGCTGGTGCCGAGCGTGCTGAACTGGGCCGATTGCAGGCGGCTGATGCTGGCCGTAGCGAGTACGGCGAACTGGTCGGTATTGAGTGCCAGCAGCTGGAGCGTGCTCAGCGCCGGCAGCTGGAGCGAGCTCAGAGCAGCAATCTGCGCCGTGCTCAGCATGGCCACTTGCTGGCTGGTCAAAGCGCCCAGCATTTGCGTGGTCAGGCCCGTGATGGCGCCGGTGGAGAGGGCATTGAGCTGGTCGCTGGTCAGGGCGGCAAACTGCTGCGAGCTGAGCGCTGCCAGCTGGTTGCTGCGCAGGGCCACGAAGTCGGCCGTGCTGAGCGCGGCCAGCTGGGCGGTGCCCAGTGCGCTCACTTGCAGGGTGCTCAGCGCACCTACCTGGGCGGTGCCGAGGGCGGCAATGTGCGCCGTGCCGAATGCGCTGATCTGGTCGCTGGATAGGCCGGGAATCTGGGCCGTACCCAGCGTCTGTACCAGCGTGGTGCTCAGGGCGGCAATATTGGCCGTGGTGATGGCGGCGATCTGCTGCGACTTCAGGGTGGCGAAGTCCAGAGTTTCGAGGGCGTCGAGCTGGTCGCTGCTGAGCGCTGCCACTTGCGCCGTGCCCAGGCCCGTGATCTGCAGGGTGCTGAACGCTACCATCTGGTCGGTGCTGAGGGCACCGAACTGGCTGGCATTCAGGGCGGCGATCTGGGTGCTGTTGAGCGTGGCGAAGGCATCGGTGCTGATGGCCACGATCTGGCTGCTGCTGAAGGCATTGAGCTGGCGCGTGGCCAGATTATCCATTTGCAGCGTGGTCAGCGCAGCGATCTGGCTGGTCGCCAGTGCGGCAGCCTGGGCCGAAGTGAGGGCGTCGAGCTGGGCTGTCGTGAGGTTTTGCCATTGGTCCAGCGTCAGCGCGTTGAGCTGGTCGCTGCGCAGCGCCTGCATTTGCAGCGTGCCCAGCGCTTGCAGATCGGCGGTGCTGAAAGCTTGCCACTGATCGGTGCTGAAGGCGCGCAACTGGTTGCTGGTGAGAGCGGCCACCTGCTGGGTGGCCAGCGAGGCCAGCTGATCGCTGCTCAGGCTTTGCAGCTGGGCCGTGCCGAGTGCGGCAACCTGCAGGCTTTGCAGGGCGGCCAGGTCTTCCGTTTCCAGCACTGCCAGCTGGTCGGTGGACAGCAGCGACACTTGCAGGGTGCTGAGCTGGCTGGCCTGACGGCTGCTGAGCGCAATGATCTGGTCGCTGCTGAGGGCACGCAGCTGGCTGCTGCTGAGGGCGACCAGCTGGGCGCTGCCCAGGCTCTGCCACTGGTCCAGCTGCAGGCTGTTGAGCTGGTCGCTGCTCAGCACGCCGATCTGGGCCGTACGCAAGGCGTTCAGCTCATTGGTGCTAAATGCCTGCATCTGGCTGGTAGTGAAGGCTAGCAGCTGGTCGCTGCCCAGTGCCTGTACCTGGGCCGTGCCCAGTGCCGCGATACGGTCGGCATCGAGGGCTTGCAGCTGCTGGGTGCCGAGGGCGGCGATCTGGGCCGTTTTGAGGGCTGCCAGATCGTCGGTTTCCAGCACGCTCACTTGCAGGCTGCTGAGCGCAGCGATCTGGGCGGTGCGCAGTTGCTGGAACTGGCGCGTGGTCAGGGCAATGATCTGGTCGCTGCCCAGGGCCAGCATCTGCGCCGTGCCTAATGCGTTGAGCTGGGCCGTGCTCAGGCTCTGCACCTGCTCGTCGCTGAGGGCGGCAAGCTGGTCGCTGCCCAGCAGGGGAATCTGGCTGGCTTTCAGGGCGGCCAGTTCATCGCTGCTGAACACGCGGATCTGGTCGCTGGTGAGGGCGCCCAGCTGGGCGCTGCTCAGGCTAGCGATCTGCAGCGTGCTCAGGTGGGGAATCTGGTCGGTGCTCAGCTGCTGGATCTGGGCCGTACCCAGTGCATAGAACTGGGCCGTTTTGAGGGCGGCCAGATCTTCCGTTTCCATGGCGCGCAGCTGGTCGCTGCTCAGGACGGCAATGGCTTGCGTGCTCAGGCCGCCCATCTGGCGTGTGCTGAGGGCGATGATCTGGTCGGTACTGAGGGCCACGATCTGGTCGGTGGACAGGCCGCCGATCTGGGCTGGCGTAAGGGCGCGCAGCTGGTCCGTGGTCAGATGGCTGAGCATGCCGAGCGCGGTCAGCTGGGCGGCACTGAGCAGGGCGAAATCGGCCGTGGCCAGCGCGCTGATCTGGTCGGACGAGAAGGCTGCCAGCTGGGCCGTGCTCATGGCGGCCACCTGCGCGCTGTTCAGAGTGGCGATCTGATCGGTGCTGAGCAGGGCCACCTGGGCGCTGCGCAGGGCGGCGATCTGGGTGATTTTCAGGGCGCCGATTTCATCGGAATTGAGAACGGCGAGCTGGTCGGACGACAGGCTGGCGATCTGCGCCGTAACCAGGCCGCCGATCTGCAGCGTGGTCAGGGTGCTGATCTGGGCCGTCAGCAAGCCTTGCAGCTGGGCCGTGCTGAGCGAGGCCAGCTGGGCTGGCGTCATGGCGCGCAGCAGGTCGGTGCCGAGGGCATCGAGCTGGTCGGTGCTCAGGTATTGCAGCTGGGCCGTGCGCAGGGCGGCCAGATCTTGCGTTTCCAGTGCACCCAGCTGGCGCGTGGTCAGTGCCTGCAAGTGCTGGCTGCTCAGACCGCTCGCCTGTGTGACGCTGAGGCCGGCGATCTGGTCGCTGGTGAGCAGAATGAACTGGTCGGTGCTGAACGCGGCCAGCTGCTGGGTTTTGAAACTGGCCAGATCGGCCGTTTCCAGCGCGGCGATCTGGTCCGAGCCCATGGCGCGGATCTGGATCGTGGTCAGGTTGCTCGCTTGCAGGGTGCTGAGCGCCACGATCTGCTGGCTGGTCAGGGCCTGGAACTGGGCGCTGCCCAGTGCCGCCAGCTGGCTGATGCTGATGGCGCGCAGCTGCCCGGTGCTGAGGGCGGCCAGCTGGTCGCTGCTGAGGGCGGCGATCAGGGCTGTGCGCAGGGCGGCGATGTCGGCGCTGGCGAAGACTTGCAGCTGGGCCGTGCCCAGTGCCGCGAACTGGCGCGTGCTCAGGCTGGCCACCTGGTTGCTGGTCAGGGCAGCAGCCTGGGTGGTGCTCAGGCTGGCAATGATGTCGCTGCCGAGCACGGCCAGCTGGGTCACTTTGAGGGCCGCCAGATCCTGGGTTTCCATGGCGTTGATCTGGTCGCTGCCCAGGGCGGCCACTTGCTGGGTGGCCAGATTGGACACTTGCAGTGTGCTCAGGGCGATGATCTGTTCGCTGTTCAGGGCGGCAATCTGGGCGGTGCGTATGGCCACCAACTGGGCGGGTTTCAGTACCGCCAGCATGCGCGTGCCGAGGGCCTGCAGCTGATCGCTGCTCAGGGTGGCGATCTGGGCGCTGGTCAGGTTGCTGACCTGGGCGCTGCTCAGGCTGGCCAGCTGGGCCGTGGCCAGACTCTGCAGCTGGGCGGTATCGAGGGCGCTGGTCTGGAGCGTGCTCAGGGCTTGCAGTTGCTGGCTGCTCAGGGCATTCAGCTGGTCGCTGGCCAGCTTGGCGATCTGGGCCGTTTTGAGGGCGGCCAGATCGCGCGTTTCCATCACGGCGATCTGCTGCGTCCCCAGGGCCAGCAGCTGGCGCGTCGTGAGGCTGGCGGCCTGGGCTGTGCTGAGGGCGATGATCTGGGCGCTGCTCAGCAGGCTGATCTGGTCCGTGGTCAGGGCGATCAGCTGCTGGGTTTTCAGGGCTGCCAGATCATCGGTTTCCAGTGCTGCCAGCTGGTCGCTGAGCAGTACGGCCAGCTGCTGCGTGGCCAGACTGCTGGCCTGGGCCGTGCTGAGGGCGACGATCTGGTCGCTGCCCAGCGCGACGATCTGGCGCGTGGCCAGTGCGGCGATCTGGGCCGTTTTCAGGCTCTGCAGCTGGGCCGTGCCCAGTGCGGCAATGGCGTCGGAAGCGAAGATGGCCAGCTGCTGGGTTTTCAGGGCTTGCAGATCGTTGCTGCCCAGTGCTTGCACCTGATCAGTCGACAGCCAGCCCAGTTGTGCCGTGCCGAGGCCGCTGGTTTGCAGCGTCGTCAGCGCGCTGATCTGGGCGGTGGTGATGGCCGCGATCTGGCTGGAATTGAGCACATTGAGCTGGCTGGTTTTCAGCGCTGCCCAGTTGCCGGTGCCGAGCACGGCGAGCTGGTCGGTCAGCAAGGCCATCATCTGGTTGCTGGTCAGCACGGAAACCTGCTGGGTATTGAAGGCGCCCAGCTGGGCCGAATTCAGAACCTGTATCTGGCTGGAGCTGAGCTGGACGATCTGGGCGGTTTTCAGCGCAGCGACCTGGCCCAGCGTCAGCGTGGCCACGGCCTTGGTGCCCAGACCCAGCATCTGGCTGGTCTGCAGGGCGACCAGATCCTGGGTTTCCATCACGTTCAGCTGGTCGCTGGACAGTGCGTTGAGCTGGCCAGACGTCAGGGCGCTGGCCTGTGCCGTGCTGAGCGCGATGATCAGATCGGTGGACAGGGCGGCGATCTGCTGGGTGCTGAGAGCGATGATCTGGGCCGTTTTGAGGGCCGCGAAATCGCGCGTTTCCAGCGCGTTGATCTGGTCGGTCGAGAGTGCTGCCAGATCGCGCGTGCTGAGCATGCCGGCCTGTGCCGTGCTGAGGGCGATGATCTGGTCGGTGGTGAAAGCGCTGGCCTGGGCGGTGGTGAAATTGCCCAGCTGTACGCTGTTGAGCGCGGCAAACTGGCTGGTTTGCAGGGCCGCGACGGCATTGGTGCTCAGGGCGGCGGCTTGCTGCGAACGCAGGGCGGCCAGATTGGCCGTGCTGAGGGCGATGATCTGGTCGGTGCTGAACACGGCCATCTGCGCCGTGCCCAGGGCTGCGGCCTGCTGGGTGCCCAGTGCCGCAATCTGGTCGGTGCCCAGAGCACTCCATTGCTGGGTGTTGAGCGCCGTCAGCTGGATGGTTTTCAGGCTGGACAGGTCGAGCGTGGACAGGGCCGCCACTTGCGTGCTGCTCAGGTTAGCCATCTGCAAGGTGGTGAGGGCGATGGCTTGTGCCGTGCCCAGCAGGCCGATCTGGTCGGTCGACAGGGCACGCAGCTGGCTGGTGCTCAGCGCCGCCATTTGTGCCGTGCTGAGGGCGCGCAGCTGGTCGGACGCCAGGTTGAGCAGATTGCTGGTGCTCAGGCCTATCAGCTGCTGGGTGCGCAGGGCAGCCAGGGCCTGGCTGCTCAGAGTGTTGAGCTGGTCGCTAGACAGGACCGCCAGCTGCTGCGAGCTGAGGGCCCAGGCCTGGGCGGTTTTCAGGGAGGCGATCTGGTCGCTGCCCAGGGCGGCGATGTGCTGGCTGTTGAGTGCGCCGATCTGCAGGGTGCGCAGGGCAGCGATATTGCCCGTGCCCAGAGTGCTCAGCTGCAGGGTGGACAGGCCCGCCACCTGCTGGGTGCCCATGGCGTTGACCTGGGCCGTGGACAGTACGCTGATCTGGTCGCTGCCCAGCGCCACCAGCTGGGCCGTACGCAAGGCGGCGAACTGCTGCGAGGTGAAGGCGCTGATCTGCTCGGTGCCCAGGGCGGCAATGCCATTGCTGCTCAGGGCGGCGACCTGCAGCGTGCGCAGGGCGGCCAGATCCTGCGTGCTGAGGGCCGTGATCAGGCTGGTGCTGAGGCCGGCCAGCTGGGCAGTGGCCAGGGCGGCGGCTTGTGCTGTGCTGAGTATGCTGATCTGGCTGCTCGCCAGCGCGTTCAGCTGGGCGCTGCTGAAAGCGCTGATCTGGCTGGTTTTCAGGGCGGCCAGGTCGCGCGTTTCCAGCGCGGCCATCTGGTCGCTGCCCAGTGCGGCCAGCTGGGCGCTCAGCAGTACGCTCATCTGCAAGGTGGTGAGGGCCACGATCTGGTCCGTGCTCAAAGCGTACAGCTGGGCGCTGCGCAGGGCCACGATCTGGGCCGTGGTCAGGGCCGCGATCTGGTCGGTGGACAGGGTGGCCGTGGCAGCGCTGCCGAGGGCGTTCAGTTGCTGGCTCTTGAGAGCGGCGAAATCCTGGGTTTCCAGTGCGGCCAGCTGGCTGCTGGACAGCAGGCTCAGTTGCAGCGTGGTGAGGGCCGCGGCCTGTGCCGTGGTCAGTGCCACGATCTGGTCGGTGCTGAGGTTGCTGAGCTGACGCGTGCTGAGGGCCGCAATCTGGGCCGTGCGCAAGGTGGCGAAACCGCTGGTGCCGAAGGCGGCCAGCTGGTCGGTGCCCAGGGCGGCGATCTGGGCCGTGGTCAGGCTGCTGCTCTGGGCGGTACGGAGCATGCCGAGCTGGTCGGTGGAGAGCGCCGTCAGTACATTGGCGCTGATGGCGCTGAGCTGGGCCGTGCCCAGTGCGGCCACGTCTTCCGTGTCCAGCGCGGCCAGCTGGCTGCTGGTCAGGGCGGCGATCTGGCGGGTTTGCAGGGCAGCGCTCTGGTCGCTACCGAGGGCGGCGATCTGGCTGGTGGACAGGGCGCGCAACTGGCTGGTGGCGAAACCGGCCAGCTGGCGCGTCTGCAGCGCGGCGAAGTCATCGGTGCCGAGCAGGCTGAGCTGGCTGTTGCCCAGCGCTGCCAGCTGGGCCGAACCGAGCGAGGAGAAATGCGCGGTGGTCAGGCCGTTGACCAGCTGGCTGGTGGTCAGGTTCTGCAACTGGGTATTACTGAGCGCAGCGATCTGGCGCGTGCTCAGGCCGTAGGCCAGTTGATCCGTGCTCAGCGCTTGCAGATTCTTGGTGGACAGTGCCCGTACCTGGTTGGTGCCGAGGTAGCCCAGTTGCTCGGTACGCCATGCAGTCATCTGCAAAGTGTTGAACAATGCCATATCGGCCACGGTGAGGGCGGCGATCTGTGCGGTGGGCAGGTTGGCGACTTGGTCGGTGGTTAAACCGGGTACGAGTGATGGCATGTTTAATTTCTCCTTGCGCCAATATATAGTACTGCCGTGCCTGCTCAAGGCTAGAGTAAGATGGGAAAAACCGTTCAAATCTTGGTCTGAAAACAAGCACTTAGCGGCGTATTCTGGCGCCAGTGCCGGGATGAAAAGTGGGCAGGAAGGAAAGACTGTAAGATCCTGTTTTTGCCCTTAATCCGAGGTCCCTCTGATGCTGCAGACGCCAGACACATTTCAGCCCCTGATCCGGCCACCCGAGCATGCTATTCCTGCAACCTTGCTAGTTTGTCGAGGTCAGTTGCTATTGCGCAACAATGATCATGCTTTGCCAGAGGCAGAAGTGATTGAAAAACTGAAAGTTCCGGCCGAGCGCCTGCATCCGCTGGGCCTATGGCAGGGCTGCTATTACCAGATGGGCTGGGTGGACGAGCCCGAGGCAGCCGTGCCCGGTTACGGCTTTGCCGGCCTGCGCAGCCTGTTCGGCGTGATCGATGACGGGCTGGCCGCGCTGGCCGCACGCGCCGTGCAACTGGCCGAATGGGCCCGCACCCACCAGTACTGCGGGGTGTGCGCGACCCCCATGCAGCGTCTGGAAGGCGAGCGTTGCTATGCATGTCCGGCCTGCGATATGCGTGCCTATCCGCGTATTTCGCCGGCCATGATGGTGCTGGTGCGCAAGGGCGATGCCGTGCTGCTGGCCCAGCATGCACGCCCCGGCGCGCCCCGCTACACGGCGCTGGCCGGTTTTCTCGAAGCGGGCGAATCGATAGAGGACGCCGTGCACCGCGAAGTCTACGAAGAGGTGGGCTTGCGCGTACACAATCTGCGCTATTTCGGCAGCCAGTCCTGGCCCTTCCCTCATTCGCTGATGATTGCCTACACGGCCGACTATCTGAGTGGCGAGATCCGCATCGATGCCAGCGAAATCACTGATGCGCGCTGGTTCGGGCCGGACGATGCGTGGCCGGAACTGCCCACCGCCACCTCGATCGCGGCCGAACTGCTGCAGGCCAACCGGCCACAGCGCTAGCCGGTGCGGCCGGCCTGAAACCGGTATACTGTCGCCCATTCGTTCAGCTTAGTTCAGCTTAGTTAAGGTAAGGTAGTACAAAGATGTCGCAAAACACATTCAATGAAGACGACTGGCGTCGTCTGATCGCCAGCTTCGGCGAAGACCCTAGCCGTCCGGGCCTGCTGGAAACGCCAGCCCGCGTGAGCAAGGCCTGGCAGCACTGGACTTCCGGCTATGCGCAGGACCCGGTGGAATTGCTGAAGGCGTTCGAAGATGGCGCCGAGCAGTACAACGAACTGATCGTGGTACGCAACATCCCCGTGTACAGCCATTGCGAGCACCATCTGGCGCCGTTCTTCGGCAAGGCCACGGTGGGCTATGTCCCGAACGGCAAGATCGTCGGCCTGTCCAAGCTGACCCGTCTGGTGGACTGTTTCGCCAAGCGTCTGCAGGTGCAGGAACGCATGACCATGCAGATCGCCAATGCCCTGATGGAAGTGCTGGAACCAAAAGCCGTCGGCGTGGTCGTGCGCTGCCGCCACCTGTGCATGGAGAGCCGCGGCATCCGCACGCCGGGCGAAGAAACCGTGACCTCGGCCATGCTGGGCGAGCTGCAGCCGAATCTGGCCATGCGCACGGAATTCCTGGCACTGGCGCGCGAAGACTAACGGGGGGCCAGCAACCTGCGGGCCCAACACACAGACTGACAGCAGCAAAGGTAGATCGATGACGGCAATCACATGGTGGCAAGGCACGCCGGCGGCAGCGCTGGCTCAGGCGGCAGCACAACAGCAGCCTTTGTTTCTGTACTGGGGTGCACAGTGGTGCCCGCCGTGCAACCGGGTGAAATCGGAAATCTTTGCGCACAGCGCAGTGCAGGCGCTCAGCCGCCAGCTGCTGTGCTACCAGCTCGATGGCGACAGCGCCGGGGCGCAGCAACTGGCCGGGCAGCTGCGCTTGCGCAGCTATCCTACGCTGGTGCTGTTTGCGCCCGATGGCCGGGAAATCACCCGCCTGCCCTGCGAGTTCGATGGCGAACGATTCGCCGCCGCGCTGGCGCAGGCGCTGGCCGTGCACGCCGCCGGTTCCAGTGCGGCCACGGCGCTGCAGGCGGCACTGACTGCCAGCCGTGCACTCAGCGCAGCCGAGTGGAATTTGCTGGCCGATTATTCCTGGGATACGGATGAAGGTGCTTTGCTCGGCGAACGGGCGCTGGCGCCCACGCTGCTGGCGCTGCTGAACGCTGGCACCGCTGCGGCCACGGCGCTCACTGCGCTGCCTAGGCTGCAGCTGCACGCGCTGCTGGCGCAGGCCAGTGCGCCGGAAGCCGGTGCAGCCCTGCTGCTGGCCGTCTGCGCGGACGAGGCTGTGGCCCGCGCGAATATGGATTTGCTGAATAACTACGGCATCGAACTGGTCAAGCTGTGCGCCCGGCGCGAAACCGTGGCGGCAGCCCTGCGTGATCGTGCGGCCCTGTGGGCCGACGATTTCTGGCTGGCGGCGCCCGATAAACTGGCAGCGGCCCGTCTGCAATTGCGCATGGCCCGTCTGCTGGCACCGAGCGCCGCCCTGCACGAGCTGGCGCACCGGCAGGTGGCGGCAGCGCTCGATGCGGCCAGCGATGCCTACCAGCTGCACACGCTGGTCAACACGGCCGTGAGCCTGCTCAATGAAGCGGGGCTGGGCACGGATGCCGAGCATTTGCTGCAATCCCATCTGCCTGAATCGCATACGCCGTTCTACTTCATGCTCAGTCTGGCGGGCATCGCCAAACGGCGCGGCGATACGGCCGCGGTGCTGGACTGGTACCAGCATGCTTACGAAACGGCGGTCGGTCCGGCCACCCGCATCCAGTGGGGTGTGACCTATCTGAGTAATCTGCTGGAACTGGCGGCCACGGAGACGGCCCGCATCGAGCAGGCGCGGCAGGCATTGCTGGAGGATGTAGCGATGGCCGGCGAGGATGCGCGGCATCAGCGCAATGCCGGCCAGTTGCAGAAACTGGCGCGCTGGCCACAACTGGCACTGCCAGCCTGACGCGGCCGGCAGCCGTCACGATTATTTGTGGGCGGGCGCCGTGTCGGGCACGGTTTCCAGCACGGCTGCTTCGAACACCAGTTTTTTCTCGTCGACGCGGAACACGCCTATCAGTTCGCCGCCATCGCCTTTGACATCGGGATACTGGCTGCAGGTCTGCGATTCTACCTGCCATACTTCTTCGCCGGCGCGCAGAGTCCAGACGTTGTCGCCGCCGGACAGCAGTTCTACTTCCACATCGTCGGCCGGCATAGCCGTCAGCGGGATGCGGCGCAGGCAATCGGGCAGATGCTGGATGATGATTTCCACATCACTGTCCTTGCTCCAGAAATGCTTCTGCACGCGATGCAGGGTCAGCACATGGCCGCCATTCTCGCCATCCACATGGTAGGAGGCGCTATCGTCGACGCAGGCAGTGAGCAGCAGGGAAGTCAGAATAATCAGCAACTTGCGCATGGGGCGGGTTTCCGTTCAGGTTACGCTTAATGTAGCAACATTATAGCGATCTTGCAGCAGTGCTCTATAAAACAACAATGCCCGTGCAAGCACGGGCATCAGATCAGTTCGCGGTGCAGCAATCTGTCCCCGCTGGAGGACAGATCATTGCCAGCAGACTTGCTTAGAAGCGGTAGCCTACGCCTACGCCAACCAGCAGTGGGTCTACTTTAACAGCGCTAGCTTTGGCGCCGCCGATGAACACATCGCTACGGATCTGTACTTTTTTCACGTCGATGTTCAGCGACCATTTCTTATCGATGGCGTAGTCCACACCAGCTTGCAGAGCGAAGCCGAAGCTGTCGTGTTCCAGACCGGCTTTACCAGCCAGCAGGTCAACTTTCGACATGGTGGTGTAGTTCACACCAGCGCCGATGTATGGCTTGATCGGAGCATCCAGTACGAAGTGGTACTGAGCCAGCAGGGTTGGTGGCAGGTGCTTGAAGGTACCGATTTTGCCGCCGTCCAGGAACACGTCGTGTTTCTGTGGGTAGGTCAGGATCAGTTCAGCAGCCAGGTTCGGCGTGAAGAAATACGATACGTCGAATTCCGGGATGGTTTTGCTGCTGACGGTCAGACGGTCCGATGCACCGGCGCCGCCAACTGGATCCGACTTGTCAGCTGGGTCGATATGCACTGCGCGAACGCGCACCAGCCATGGGGTTTCTTGTGCCACTGCGGCGGTCGATGCTGCCAGGCTCAGGGTTGCCAACACTGCTGCTGCTAAAGACTTGTTCATTTTACTTCCTCTTCTGTCGTCGTTAAGTAACGGATAGAAGTGTATTGATGCGAAGCACAAAAAACTTTGATCCAAGTCAAAAGACAAACTCTTTTTTCGGCACGTCTAAATTTTGCCTCAGGTTCGTGCTGTAAGCCTTCAGGAGCGCTTTTTAGGCGCTGGTGGCGGAGGGGGTAGCCATTTATGGTGGCGCTGACGCCAGGGGTGTCAGGGGCGGCGCAGGCGGTGGCTACGATGTTAGCGGTAACGTGCGAGGATCTGGTCTACGACGCCATCGTGCAGCAGTCCATCGATGGCGCGGCTGGCTTCGGCAAACGGCAGCGAGGCTTTGCGCGAGAAGGCGCACTGGGCTTTGTAGGAAAAAAATACCAGCTCGGCGCGCAGCTTGAGCTGCGGGTGCATGCGCTGCATGTAGTTGAGGATGTTTTCGCTGGCCATGGTGTAGGCCGTCTTCGCCGTCAGCATATTCTGCAGATTGGCCTGCATATTCGGCGCATCGACCCGGGCGAAGCGCCGGCCCAGCACTTGCTCGATGCGCGGATAGCGGTAGCCGGCAACGGTGCCGGTGGGTTGGTCGCGCAAATCCTTGAGCGAATTCAGATGCGGCGCATTGGCTTGTGCCACCACCATTTCAGCGTCCGGCAGCATCGGCACGCTCCAGTCGTAATCGCCATCGATCCAGCTCGGTGAGACATAGCACATGGCATCGGCTTTGCCGCTGGTGAGCGCTGGGGTAACGCCGTACACATCCACGCTGAGGTAGACGGCGCGCCGGCCCAGCCGCTGCGCCAGTGCATCGCCCAGATCCTTGACGATGCCGCCTGCCAGCACGCCGTTCTGGAAGCGCACCACGGGCATGGTCTGGTCTAGCGGCGCCAGCATCACCAGCTCGCCGGGCGCAGCCTGCACGGCCTGCAAAGACAGGGCAGCGAACAGAGCCAGCAGCAGTGACGGGAGGCGACGTTGCATGAGCGTGGTGTGGGGTGGCGACCGGAGCATTATAGACCGAGTGCGCAGGCGGGGGAGAAACCGCCTGCGGCGCCAGATACGGTATGGCCGCGTCAGTCCAGCGTGCGGCGATAGCGCAGCATGGCCACCGTGCTGGCGGCGATGAGGAACAGGCACATGGGCCAGAGCTCGGGCCAGAGCTGGCTGAAGGTATTCCCTTTGAGCAGGATGCCGCGCACGATGCGCAGGAAGTGGGTCAGCGGCAGCACTTCGCCGATATATTGGGCCCACACGGGCATGCCGCGGAAGGGGAACATAAAGCCCGATAGCAGCATCGACGGCAGGAAGAAGAAGAACGTCATCTGCATGGCCTGCAGCTGGTTTCTGGCGATGGTCGAGAAGGTGAAACCGACGCCCAGATTGGCGACAATGAATACGCCTATCATCGCCAGCAGCAGGGCCGGGCTGCCTTCCATCGGCACCGCGAACAGGATGAATGCCGCACCCAGTATCACGGCGAGCTGGACGTAGCCCATCACCACATACGGCAGTATCTTGCCCACCATGACTTCGCTGGGACGTACCGGTGTGGCCAGCAGGTTTTCCATGGTGCCCCGCTCGCGCTCGCGCGTCATCGCGAGCGAAGTCAGCATCACCATCGTCATGGTCAGTATGGTGCCGACTAGGCCGGGCACAATGTTGTAGCGCGATAGCCCTTCCGGATTGTAGCGCCGGTGTATGCGGATTTCGAAGGCGGGCGCGGTGCTGTTCAGGCTGCGCAGCGGGCCGGTCAGATCATGGCTCAGCGCTTGCTGGCCCAGCGCTACCAGTGCGGCAACGGCGTTGCCGGACGCGCTAGGATCTGTCGCATCGGCCGAGACCAGCAAGGCGGGCTTCTCGCCGCGTACCAGACGGCGCGTAAAGTCGCTCGGAATAATGATGACGAATTGAATCGCGCCTTGTTCTATCAGGGTTTCTGCTTCGCGCTCGCTGGTCAGTACGCACTCGACGCGGAAGTAACCCGTGTTCTGGATGGCCGCCAGTACGCTGCGCCCCATGGGGCCGCTGTCGGTACTGACGATGGCCGTTGGCAGCCCCTTGGGGTCCGTGTTGATGGCGTAGCCGAACAGCACCAGCTGAAGGATGGGCACGCCCACCGCCATGGCAAAGGTGAGACGGTCGCGCATCATCTGCTGGAACTCTTTGATGAACACCGCAATCATGCGGGCCCAGCTAAAGCGAGTGTGGCGGTGGCGATTCATGCGAAGTTATCCTCTGCCTGACCCACCAGCTTGACGAAGGCATCTTCCAGATTGCGTGCACCAGCATCGGCGACGATGGCGGCCGCCGTGCCCTGCGCCAGAATTTTGCCGTAAGCGATATACACCAGACTGTCGCAGCGCTCCGCTTCATCCATGTAGTGGGTGGAGACCAGTACCGTAATGCCTTGCTGCGCCAGTTGATGAATCTGGTCCCAGAAATCGCGCCGTGCCTTGGGGTCGACGCCGGCCGTGGGTTCATCCAGCAGTAGCAGGCGCGGCTGGTGGATCAGGCAGGCGGCCAGTGCCAGCCGCTGTTTCCAGCCACCCGAGAGCGAACCGGCCAGTTGTTCCTGTCGGGCCGTCAGGCCGAGGCGTTGCAGTGCTTCGTCTACCGTCTGCTGGCGTTGCGGCAGTTCGAACAGGCGCGCGACAAAGTCGAGATTTTCGCGGATGGAGAGATCTTCATACAGACCGAATTTCTGCGTCATATAGCCCACTTCGCGCTTGATGGCGATGGCGTCGGCCATGATGTCGAGACCGAGGCAGCTACCTTGTCCCGCATCCGGTGTGAGCAGGCCGCAGATCATGCGGATGGTGGTGGTTTTGCCGCTGCCGTTGGGGCCGAGAAAACCGACGATGCGCCCCGTTTCCACCTGCAGCGAAATAGCGTCGACCACGTTGCGGCCGCCATAGCGTTTGGTCAGCCCATGCACATCGATGGCGAGGGAAGTGGACGTCTGCATGCTAGTTGCCCTGAACGCTAGCCGTTGCCGCCAGACGCACATCCAGTGGCTGTCCCGGTTTAAGACGGGTTGCATCCTTGAGCTGCGGGCGCGCTTCCACCATGAAGACCAGCTTGCTGCGCTGGCCGTTGGAATAAATCACTGGCGGCGTGAACTCGGGCTGGGTGGCGATGCGGCTGATCTGGGCAGGAATGGGCGTGCCGCAGCCATCGCAGGAAATCGTGACGGCCTGACCGGCGCGCAAAGTGCCCACGTCCTGCTCGGGCACGAAGAAGCGCGCCTTGATATTGGCCGGCGGGAGCAGCGACAGCACGGGCTGTCCGGGCTGCACATACTCGCCCACGCGGTAGTACACCTCGGCCACCAGCGCTGCCTGCATGGCACTCTGCTGCTTCTGGCGCGTGCGCCACTGGCTTTGCTTGAGAACTTCCTGTGCCGCCTGTGCTGCTGCACGTTGCGCGGTTCTTTCATCCTGCCGGCCGGGCAACTGGGCCGCCTGCACGGCTGCGGCAAGTTCTGCCACGCGGGCGCGGCTCTGGGACAGCGTCGTGGCCGCATCTTCGGCGCGCGCCTTCGAAACAAAGCCTTGCGCGGCCAACTGTTGCTGGCGCTGCAGATCATGGCTGGCCAGTGCTTCGGCCGCCCGTGCCTGTGCCAGCTGGGCCTGCGTGACGGCCAGTTCATCGCGCCGCTTGCCGGTATCGAGATTGCTGGCCTGTGCCTGCGCGCTATTCAGCCGCGCGGCCGCTTCCTGTTGCGCGATCTGCTCGCTTTCGGCGTCGATGCTGAAAAGTGGCGCATCCTTGGCCACGGTCTGACCTGCCAGCACGGCCACGGCCTCTACCCGTCCGGCCAGCGGGGAGGACACATACACATACTCGCCTTCGGCATAGCCTGACCAGTAGGCGGGGGCCTGCTGCGTGCAGCCCGTGAGCAGGCCCGTGCAGAGTCCGGTCAGCAGCAGCGCGGCCAACGCGGGATGCAGGGAGGTGGCAGGCAGTGATTTCATGGGCTGTCTCATGTTGAAGGGTGGTGGCTGGCAGCGAGTGGTGTCGCGGGTAGCGCCAGGGCATTGAGGGCGCGGTTCACGCGGTCGGCAATCGCGGCATCGCTGAACACATCGGCTTCGACGCTGGCCGCTAGCTGGACGGGCAGAAGCTGGAATTGCATTGCGGCAGGCAGCAAGATCATGGGCGTGAGTACGGAGCCCATTAGAAAACCGAAGCGCTGCATAGGCGCAGCGGGTGGCAGTTCACCGGCCTCAGTGGCTTCTTCCAGCAGGGCCATCAACAAGCCCACGTGGCGTGGTGCATTGTGTTGCAGGAATAGACGTGCCACCTCCTCGCCCAGCCCCGCATCGGTCCAGACCCGGCTGATCCAGTTGCCATGCTGGCGTATCAGCCGGCCCAGCAGGCAGAGTGCGGCACGCAACCGTTCCAGCGCAGAACCCTGCTGGGCAGCCTGCGCTGCCAGCTGCTCAAACACTTCGTCATACAGCCCTTGCAGCAATACGCCGACGTAGTTGTTCTTGCTCTGGAAGTGGTAGTGAAACATGCCGACATTGGCGCCCGCATGTTCACAGATCTGGCGCACGGACAGGCCTGCAAAGCCGTGTTGCGGGTAAAGCTCACGCCCGCTGGCGAGCAGAGTCTGGTCGATATTTTGCGAGGGTCGGGCCATGGAACTGGTTATTGGTCATGTGACTAATAACTAGTCTCCGCCGAATGACGGGCCCTGTCAAGCAGTGCTCGGGCCCGCGTCATCAGTCAGGGCGATCAGCTGGCTGAGCCACGCTGGCGCCGTTGTGCGATTCCACACCAGCCAGACGGATTCATTGCAGACGAAGGGGCAATCGAGCGTGCGTATGCGCACCAGACCCGGTTCGGTGAGCGCCGCTTCGGGCAGGTAGGCCAGCGCTTCGCCACGCCGCACAAAACCCAGCAGCAACTGCAGATCGTCGGCCAGATACGCGATCTGGCGCGGTAGCACATCATCGCGCCAGCCATCGGAGCGCTGGCCCCGATCCTGTCCGCAGAACAGCGAGCGGGTGGGGCAGGCAAACGCATGCGCCAGCACCTGCGCTACCGGAAGCTGTATCGTGCCGTCGGCATCAGGCTGGTGCTGCGCCAGCAGAGGATGGCTGGTGCCGGCCACCAGTTGCAGGGCGGTGCTGCCCAGTGCCTGTCGATCCCAGTCGGCCGACCAGCTGGCGCCGGCACCGTCGATCACCGCGCCCGTAACGATGGCGACATGCAGGTCGCCGCGTGCCAGTGCGCGCAAGGCTGCTTCTTCGTACAGGGCTTGCAGGCGCACCGTGCCATTGCCACTGGTGCGCAACTGCTGGGCAAGGCGGGGACCTTCGCGCCACAGCAGGATGGCCGGTCCACCGATGTTCAGTTCGACACTGGCGCGGGCCCCCTGCAAGTCCGCTGCGGTCTGCGCGGCCAGCGCGATCAGATGCTGGCCACGCTCGCGCAATAGCTTGCCCGCCGAATTGAGCACCAGCTGGCGTGTGCTGCGGTCAAACAGTTCGCTCGACAGGCTTTGTTCCAGACGGCGCAGCGCCTTGGACACGGCGGACGGCGTCAGGTGCAGCTGTTCCGCTGCGGCCAGTAGGGAACTGTGGCGGGCCACGGCCAGAAAAACGCGCAGGTCAGACAGGTTCATTTTCCAATTGGGACATTAAAGTTGAAAATCATTTGCTTTACGTTCATGTATTGCGCTCGCTAATATGCCTACTTTTTCATCAACAGGCAAGCAGGCATGACTATTCTGAATCGCCAGTGGATCTACCAGCAGGCGCCGGTGGATCTGGTCGGCCCCGAACACTACCGCTATGAGGAACAGCCGCTCGATACCGCGCTGGGGCGCGACGAATTGCTGATCGCAGCGCGCTACATCAGCGTCGATCCTTACATGCGTATCGGTCAGTCGGGCAAGCCTACCTATGATCCGCACCCGCATCCGGTCGGCATCGTGCAGCAGGCCGGCGTGGTGGCGCAGGTGCTGGCCTCGAACGCGGCGGGTTTCCAGCCCGGCGACTGGGTGCGCACCTACAGCGGCTGGCAGACCCATGCCGTGCTGCATGCTTCCGCTGTGAACCGGATCGATCCGCAACTGGCGCCCGTCAGCACGGCGCTCGGTGTGCTCGGCATGCCGGGGCGCACGGCGTGGTTCGGTCTGACCGAGGCAGGCAAGCCGCGTGCCGGTGAAGTGGTGGTGGTGTCCGGCGCGGCCGGTGCCGTGGGTTCGCTGGTGGTGCAGTTCGCCAAGAAGCATGGCGCGCGCGTGCTGGCGATAGCCGGTGGCGCGGAGAAATGCCGCTGGCTGCAGGAACAACTGGGCGCAGACTGGGTGCTCGATTACCGCGCCTATCACGATCACGCCGCGCTGGCGGCACAGATCCGCCAGCTGACCGGTGGCGTCGATGTGTACTTCGACAATGTGGGCGGCATGGTCACCGATGCCGTGGTTGGCGAAATCAAGCGGCGCGCGCGCATCGTGATCTGCGGGCAGATCAGCCAGTACAACGGCCATCTCGACGCGCCCACGCTGGGGCCGCGCTTCCTGCACCATGTGCTGTACCAGCGCGCCACCATACAGGGCATCCTCGCGCGCGACTATCTGCACCGCATGGATGAAATGCTGGCCATCGTCGGGCCGTGGGTACAGCGCGGCGAAATCGTGTTCGAGCAGCATGTGCTGCACGGTTTCGAGCAATTGCCGCAGGCGCTCAACGCCCTGTTCACGGGCGAGCATCGCGGCAAGCTGCTGGTGGAGGTCTGATGCGCACGCGCTGCTTCGCCCTGCTGGCGCTGCTAATGCCTATGCTGGGCTGGGCGGCGGATGCCAGCTACGGCCTGCATGGCATGGCACTGTTCGGGGATAAGGATGGGCTGTACGCATCGCATCTGCCGATGTTCCATGCGCCGCACGATACGCAGGTGGTCCTGCGCGTGCATTTTGCGAATGCCGAACTCGATGTTGCCGTGCGTACGGAAGTTCAGGCGGGGACAGGCTTGTGGACGCTGGAGCCGGAGCAGTTCGAACTGTCGCGGCTGGGCCCGGATGCAGCGATGCCCCTGCGTCAGTTCACGGCGCATGCCTATCAGGGGCACTTTGAGCAGGACGGAAAGCTGCGCTATCCCGATGCAGCGTTAATCGTGGATGAGGTACTGCTATTCCGTCCCTTGCAGCATCAGGCACAAGTGCAGCAGCAAGCGCGCTATATTCCTGTAGGCAGCTTTCTGATCAAGCTGATCGATAGCCGGCCAGACTTTGACCACATCGTTCGCCTGCGCCAGCCTGTCGCGCAGGCGGTGCAGCTTGAAAAGAACGGTGTGGAAGCGAATACAGCAGCGCTGGCGCGGCTTGTTCCTATAATCGGAACGGTCTACTACTGCAGTGCCGATCTGCGTTAAGCGCGCAGACTTGCCTTGTGGCGGCGCGCAAAGCCGATCAGGCCCAGACCAGCAAGCAGCATGGCGTAGGTTTCCGGCTCTGGTACTGGCAGTGGCGCGGTGAACTCGAGCTTAATATTATCGACCACTTGCTGGGCACCATAGTTCTTGCTGACCACATGCAGGCGTACAGCATCGATATTGCTCCAATTGAAGTGCACGAGAACCGGGGTGGTTGCAGAAGTATTGACTGACAGGGTTTTCTTGAGCTGGCCGTTGTCGTAGCCGTAGAACTCCACCGTGCTATCACGCCATGCTGCGGTAAGCAGCAGATCGTATAGCGTGAAATTCTTGTCGCTTCCGCTGGAGAAACTTGCATCGTCACCTCTTGAATTAAAGGCAGCGTACTTGCCGGAAACCGTGCCCCACACATAGCCGGAGTTGGGAATCGAGTTACCTTCGATGACGCCAAAATTGGACCAGTCCAAGCCAGCATAGCGGGTATCGATAATGTATCCAGAATATACTGAGGCGCCGTAGTCATCGAAATCGATGGTGATTTTGCCGGCGTGCGCGTTGAGCGATAAGGCCAGCAGGCCGAGAGAGAGCGAGGTCTTGAGGAAGGATGGCATGGTTACTCCGTGTATCAGCAAAGATGCAGATGTATGATTGGATAATTGTGTTAGCACAATATCATCTAAAAAATCACCACTCCATAGTCTGAATGGATTGAATTGCAACTTTTTGATTAGGAGTAAGGGTCCGGGAAGCAATGTGATCAGGGGGGGAACATGCTGTACTGGCGACTGACGGGATTAAGCCTGGAGGGGCTTACAGGTGCGCAAGTAAGCGCATAGCCGCTACTTCCAGTTCTGCGATCTCTTTGCAAATGATAGAGGCTTCCCGTAATGGTTCCACCTTCCTCTCCTCCCCAGCAACTTGTATGAGTTCCGCTACTTTTGCCCAGTTGTGCGCGGAAGCGCCGAACTGTTCCGCAGCCCTGTCAACCAGCTCCTTGCCTTGATCAAGGTGGCCTAGCGATTCAATCAAAAAGTCGCGATAGAAGTTACGAAATAACGATCCTCCTGTGCCTGCTTTCTCCATGAGCAGCGCGGTCTGTGCGAGGTCCTGATCAGGGGCACGACTGATCTGCAGCCATTTCGGCAAAGAGGTCGAGAGCTTGCGAATCCCGAGGTGGGAAGCGCCCTTAAATGCAGGCGTCAAGTACGCCGCCGCATTCGAACGTATCGCTTTACGAATGGCAGCTGGCAAGTCCATCATCTGGTCAGAGCGGGTGATGGTCCAGGACCTGGCTCGTGCAGCCATGGGGCCCCTTGCGAAGCGAGCTTCTTCAATTCTCCGGCGCGCGACCTGATGGGTTGTTCCCTGTTGAGTTGTGTCTACGACCCAGACGCTATCAGAGTCGATGCCATAGACAGCGACAAAGTGCCCTGCGAAGTGAAAGGGATTTGAAAAGTAGTCGAGGTAGTAGGCGTCAAGCTGAAGGCCGACCGGCACCCTGCCGTGTATGGTCTTTTCCAGGTTGATCCAGGCCTTGGTTCTAGAGCTAGTTTCAGTGGCGTGGCAGACGACTCCGAGGTTTTGACAAAGCGCCGTCGTGAGATCGAAAGGCTGCACGCGGCCGCCGATGAAGGGAAGAGGTAGTGTGGCCAGATTGAGGAATACAAAACTTAGTCCTTCACCTAGCCCAAAGAGCATAGGCTCCGACAGGTCAATGCCGATGGCCTTGAGAAGCGACCCAGTCGCGACTGTTTCGCAGTGTGCACCTTTGTAAGGTTGGAAGTCTGGGATCAACATCGATGTCATGAGCACTCTCCAGTAATCAACTGCGCAAAGTTCCGTGCCATCTGCACCTCATGAGCCACACCTTGCATGACGTATTCGAACAAGAGTGAAGCAGATCGTGACTCAGCAGTATTCGGTTGCGCCATTTTTGCTGCCTCAATGTCCGCCAGACGACTGCGCAGTTTGCTTTCGCGGCTGGAAAACAGAGTCGCGAGACGTTTCGCGGGAACACAACCGCTGAACGCCAAAGCCAGTTTGAACGAGGTCGACTGCTCACGTGCGTCCACGATGGACTGTTCAACCAGATTCCGCAGTACCAAGTGCCCATGCGCGCTGCTTGAGTAGAGCAATCCCGACGGGCCGCGACCGCGCTTTTCCACATCGTGGATCGTGTCGATCAAATCTGTCCCTCGCAGTGCCTTGAGGTGCTTGTAAACATTTGAAGCGCTCAGGTTCGCCCAATGCGACATTCCTCGCGTTGCGGCCAGCATCATCAGGCCATAGCCTGAAATTGACCCGGTTTCACTTATCAGTCCGAGCAGCGCGAACTCAGCGTCTGAGAGAGTATTTTGGTCCATAATTGGAATATTACACCACGAGAGTATTTTGAGATAAAAAAGGGACCAACAGGATAGCCCCTGCTGGCCCTTCAGTTTGCTCCGCCTCCGGAAATTTTCATCAACTGAGTGAATGAATTTTTACCAAGCGGTCGAGTTTTTCATTTTGTGTATTGCCCGACAAGCTTACACGTCGATATTACCGGCGCGCAGAGCGTTGTTTTCGATGAAGGCACGGCGTGGTTCCACATCGTCGCCCATCAGGGTGGTGAAGATTTGGTCGGCAGCAATCGCGTCTTCGATCTGTACCTTGAGCAGACGACGCACTTGCGGGTCCATGGTGGTTTCCCACAGCTGATCCGGATTCATCTCGCCCAGACCTTTGTAGCGCTGTTTCGATACCACGCGCTCGGCTTCGTCACGCAGCCATTCCATGGCGTGGTGGAAGTCGGTCACGCTGGATTCCTTGGTGCGCTCGCCTTCGCCGCGACGCACGTAGGCGCCTTCGCCGATCAGGCCCGTGAAGGTGGCCGAAGCAGCTGCCAGTACGGCGTAATCGGCACCGCGTACGAAGTCAGGATCGATCGCGCTGACTTTGACGTTACCGTGATGCATACGCTCGATCCACAGCAGGTGCTTGCCGGTCAGCTCGTCCGAGCGTACCGAAACTTTGACGTTGCTGTCGTTGATGTTGGCGTTCAGCGCGCTGGCCGAAGCTTCCGCCAGTTCGGCCGTATCGAGGTTCAGCGTGACGCCCGTCATGATGGCGGTCAGCGCAGCGCGGTCGATCACGCGGGTCAGACGGGTCATGATGACGTTGGCCAGATTGAACTGGCGTACCAGTTCGGCCAGCGCTTCGCCGACGATAGGATCGGCGCCTTCGCGCGGGGTCAGGGCGGCCGTGTTGAGCGCTACATTCATCATGTAGGTGGCTTCTTCGGCGTCGTCCTTCAGATAGCGCTCGTCGCGGCCGGCTTTGACTTTGTACAGCGGCGGCTGGGCGATGTAGACGTGGCCACGCTCGACCAGTTCCGGCATCTGGCGGTAGAACAGGGTCAGCAGCAGGGTACGGATGTGGGCGCCGTCGACGTCCGCATCGGTCATGATGATGATGCGGTGGTAGCGCAGTTTTTCGACGTTGAATTCGTCCGGTCCGATCGAGGTGCCCAGCGTGGCGATCAGGGTGGTGATCTGTTCCGACGACAGCATCTTCTCGAAGCGCGCCTTCTCCACGTTCAGCACCTTACCGCGCAGCGGCAGAATCGCCTGGAACTTACGGTCGCGGCCCTGTTTGGCCGAGCCGCCTGCGGAGTCACCCTCGACGATGTACAGTTCGCACAGGGCCGGATCTTTTTCCTGACAGTCGGCCAGCTTGGCCGACAGGCCCAGACCATCCATTACGCCTTTACGGCGGGTCAGGTCGCGTGCCTTGCGGGCGGCTTCACGGGCGCGCGCTGCTTCGACGATTTTGCCGCAGATGATCTTGGCGTCGTTGGGTTTTTCCTGCAGGTAGTCGGCCAGCGTTTTTGCCACGATCTCTTCGACCGGGCCACGCACTTCCGACGATACCAGCTTGTCCTTGGTCTGCGACGAGAACTTAGGCTCCGGTACTTTTACGGACAGCACGCAGGTCAGGCCTTCGCGCATGTCGTCGCCCGAGATCTCGACCTTGGCTTTCTTGGCCAGTTCCTGCTCTTCGATGTATTTGTTGATCACGCGGGTCATGGCCGCGCGCAGACCGGTCAGGTGGGTACCACCGTCACGCTGGGGAATGTTATTGGTGAAGCACAGTACCTGTTCATTGTAGGCATCGTTCCACTGCATGGACACGTCCACCGAGATATTCGTGCCCTGATCGGACAGACGCTCGCCGGTAGCCTGGAACACGGTCGGGTGCAGCACCGTCTTGGCCTTGTTGATGTATTCGACGAAGCCGCGCGTGCCGCCTTCGAAAGCAAACACTTCTTCCTTGCCGGTGCGCTGGTCGGTCAGCTTGATGTTGACGCCATTGTTCAGGAAGGACAGTTCGCGGATACGCTTGGCCAGAATTTCGTAATGGAATTCGACCACGCCGAAGATGGTTTCGTCAGCCCAGAAGTGCACGTCGGTACCGCGCTTGTCGGTCTCGCCGATGACTTTGATAGGGGAGACAGCCACGCCATCCTGCATGCTCATTTCGCGGTTCACGGGCACGCCACGGGCGAACTCCATGAAGTGCACTTTGCCGTCGCGGCGGATGGTCAGCTTCAGGGTTTTCGACAGTGCGTTCACGCACGACACACCCACGCCGTGCAGACCGCCCGAGACTTTATAGGCGTTCTGGTCGAATTTACCGCCTGCGTGCAGCTCGGTCATCACGATCTCGGCAGCGGAGCGCTTAGGATCGTGCTTGTCGTCCATCTTCAGGCCGGTCGGTACACCGCGGCCATTGTCGGTAATCGAAATCGAATTGTCCGCATGGATGGTGACGACGATTTCCGTGCAATGGCCAGCCAGCGCTTCGTCAATCGAGTTATCCAGCACTTCGAACACCAGATGGTGCAAACCGGTGCCGTCCGAGGTGTCACCGATGTACATACCGGGACGTTTGCGCACCGCTTCCAGACCCTCGAGGATCTGGATAGACGCGGCGCCGTATTCTTCGGTCTTGGCCGGAGCGCTTGCTGCTTGTTCTGCTGGAATGGCGGACATGTGCTGCTTTCTTTTATATCTGGACAGTAAAAAACGCGGTACAACGAACTATGCTAATCACTAGAGCTGGATCAGATCCGCATCGGCATGACGACATATTTAAAGTCGGCATTGTCGGGGATGGAAATCAGCGCGGACGAATTGGAATCGCCCAGTGCCACATTGACCTGATCGCATTTCAGATTGTTCAGTACGTCGAGCAGATAGCTGACGTTGAAACCGATATCGACGCTGTCGCCGCCGTAATCGATTTCCAGTTCTTCCACGGCCTCTTCCTGATCGGCATTGGTCGAGCTGATTTTCATGCTGCCCGGGGTGATGATGCAGCGCACGCCTTTGAATTTATCGCTGGTCATGATGGCGGCACGTTGCAGCGAACGCAGCAGCTCATCGCGGCCGATAGTGAATTCGTTCTGATAGCCTTTGGGAATCACGCGGGTGTAGTCAGGGAACTTGCCTTCCACCAGTTTCGAAATCAGTTCGATGTCGGCGAAGCGCAGCTTGACCTGATTGGCGGCGATGTCCAGTTGCACGGTCTCGTCGTTTTCTTCCAGCAGGCGCTGCAGTTCGATGATGGTCTTGCGCGGGATGATGACTTCCTGACGGGCAAAGGTCTGCTCCGTTTCCACCTGGCAGAAAGCCAGACGGTGGCCGTCGGTCGCCACGGCGATCACGTTGTTACCATCGAGCACCAGCAGCAGGCCGTTCAGGTAGTAGCGGATGTCCTGCTGGGCCATGGAGAAGTGCACCATGTTGAACAGGTGCTTCAGGGTTTTTTGCGGCAGGGTCACGCTGGCGCTGTAGCTGTCGGCTTGCTGCACGGTAGGGAATTCTTCCGCGGCCAGCGTTTGCAGGGCGAAGCGCGATTTGCCCGACTGTACGGTCAGGCGCTTGTTCAGCAGCGTCATGGTGACGTCGCCCGATTCCGGCAGTGCGCGCAGAATGTCGAGCAGCTTGCGGGCGGCCACGGTGGTGCCCGTCACTTCCGCGCCGGAACCGATGTCGGCGTGGGTGGTGATCTGTACTTCGGTGTCAGTGGACAGGAAGGAGACGCTCTCGCCCTCTTTGCTGATGAGGATATTGGCCAGAATCGGCATAGTGTGCCGACGCTCGACAATACCGCTCACGATCTGCAGTGGCCGGAGAAGAGTATCTCGGGTGGTTTTGACCAATTGCATAGCTTATCCTCAGGTTTAAAGATTGAATCGTAAATTTTTAACAACTTTGCCTTGTGGGCAGATTGCCTAAATCATAAAGGCAAAGCACGGCTCTTGCCAGCCTCCGGCATCAGCCTTTGAGGGTTTGCTCGAGCACGTGCAGCTCGTGGTTGCATTCCGGATTTTTGGTGCGGTCCAGCGCGATCTTGCGCACGGCGTGCAGCACGGTGGTATGGTCACGGCCACCGAACAGTTCACCGATTTCCGGCAGACTCTTCTGCGTCAACTCCTTGGCCAGATACATGGCGATCTGGCGCGGACGGGCGATATTCGCCGGCCGGCGCTTGGAATACATATCGGCCACTTTGATGTTGAAGAAGTCGGCCACGGTTTTCTGGATGTTTTCCACCGAAATCTGGCGGTTCTGCACCGACAGCAGATCTTTCAGCGCTTCCTTGACGATGTCGATGGTGATGTCTTTGCCGTGGAAGCGCGAGTAGGCCAGAATCTTGCGCAGCGCGCCTTCCAGCTCACGCACGTTGGAGCGCAGGTGCTTGGCCACGAAGAAGGCCACGTCGTCCGAGAAGGTGACGCCTTCCTGCTTGGCTTTCTTGAGCAGAATCGCCACGCGCATTTCCAGTTCCGGCGGTTCGATGGCCACCGTCAGACCCGAGTCGAAACGCGAGATCAGGCGGTCGTCCATGCCCGTGATTTCCTTCGGATAGGTATCCGAAGTGATGATGATCTGCTTCTTGGCGGCGATCAGCGCTTCGAACGCATAGAAGAATTCTTCCTGCGTACGGCTCTTGCCGCCGAAGAATTGAATATCGTCGATCAGCAGCATGTCCAGCGAGTGGTAGTAATGCTTGAAGTCGTCGAAACCCTTGCGCTGGTAAGCCGTCACCACGTCACGCACATACTGCTCGGCGTGGATGTAGCGGATCTTGGCGCCGGGCTGGTCGGCCATCACCTGATTGCCGATCGCGTGGATCAGGTGGGTCTTACCGAGGCCCACGCCGCCGTAGAAGAACAGCGGGTTGTAGGACACACCGGGATTATTCGCTACCTGGATTGCCGCTGCGCGGGCCAGCTGGTTGGCCTTACCCGTGACGAAGCTGTCGAAAGTGAGGTCGGTATTGATGCGGCTCTGCTCGCGGCGCGGTGCGGCCGAAGCGGGCAGTTCCGGCACCGATGGCACGGGGTCGGCCATGCGCGCGTTGCCGCTAGGCGCACCGCCATTGATATCAGGAACCGGCGCAACAGTGCTGGCCTTTTTCGGCGCGGACAGGCGCGGATCGAGCACGAACTGCACTTCCGTCGGGGCGTCCCAGTACTGGCAGGCCAGCGCCGTGATGCGGCTGGCAAACTGGGTCTTCACCCAGTCCAGTTTGAAGCGGTTAGGGGCGGCCATGCGCAGCTTGCCCGCCTCGTAATCGAGGGGGATGAGCGGCTTAATCCACGCGCTGAATTGTTGCGGCGTCAGCTCCAGCTCCAGCTGGGCGGAGCACGTCTGCCAGAAATTTTCCATGAATCTTATATCTATTCTTAACGACTTCGGTACTACTGATCAGGGTGGGATCGAACCCGGGGTTCGTCACACGTAACGCGCTATTCTACTCTCGCCGGGCGAAGTTATCCACAGGCGCGACGCTTATTTTTCGCATCGCCGGCTGGTCTCCGGCGTCATCAGTTGTTGACAAGGGGGGGCAAAATGCTGATAATTCAGGGTTCCCCGCCCGTATTCCGTGTTTATTCACTGTGACGTCAATATGGAGTAAGCGTGGATTTAGCGGGCGATGAGATGGACCCAGCTTGTGCCGGTATCGGTGGCATAGGTGCGCGAAGTGTCATTGGCACCAAAAACTGACGGGGCCACAACCCGATTTTGCATTTTTTTCTGCTTTAAGCGAGACCAACATGAAACGTACTTACCAACCTTCCGTCGTGCGCCGCAAGCGTACCCACGGCTTCCGCGCTCGTATGGCTACCCGTGGTGGCCGTGATGTGCTCAACGCACGTCGCGCAAAAGGCCGCAAGCGTCTGGCTGTATAAGCCACCGCTTGTTCGCTGATCGCATGGACAGCTGTTTGCAAAACGGCTCGACAGGCGAAGGTTCACACGACTTCGCGCGCGTTCGGCGCATCGTTAAAACGGATGAATTTTCATCCGTTTTTCGTTTGCGCCCTACGCAAAAAAGCGCCCACTTTGTGCTCTACACCCGTCCCAGTGCGCTGCCCCATGCGCGCCTCGGGGTGGTGGTGGCCAAACGGTTTGCGCCGCGCGCAGTAACGCGTAACACCATCAAACGGGTCACGCGCGAACTGTTCCGTCAGACTGGCCTGCCGGCGATCGATTGTCTGGTGCGTTTATCCAGACCGGTCAACAGCAAGGACGGTCCAGCCACCTCGGCGACGTTAAAAGCGGCGCTGCGGGTGGAATTGTCACGTCTGTTCGCTCAGGCCAGAACGGCAGCGGCGCGTGCGCCCAAGCCGGCCTTGTCTTCGGCGCCACCGCCTCCATCTGCCGCATCATGAAAAAATTGCTACGTTTTCTGGTGCGCGGCTACCAGCTGGCGATCAGCCCGCTGCTGCCGCCTGCGTGCCGCTTCTATCCGAGCTGCTCGAACTACGCACTGGAAGCGCTGCAAGAGCATGGCGCTGCGCGGGGTAGCTGGCTAGCCGCCAGGCGCATCTGCCGTTGCCATCCGTGGAATCCCGGTGGCCACGATCCGGTGCCGCCGGCCGAGAGTAAAAAATCGAATTCTTCAACGACCGCTTGCGGTTGCAACCACTCCTGATAAATACCGTAATGGATATCAATAAACGTACCATCCTGTGGATCGTGTTTGCCGTGTCGATGATTGTTCTGTGGAACAATTGGCAAGTATCGAACGGCCATCCATCGATGTTTGCACCGCCACCGCCGCAAACGGCCAAGGCGCCGGAAGCGAAGAAAGCCGAATTGCCGGCCTCGGCGGCTGCCACTGCACCGGCCGCTAGCGCTGCCGCTGCAACGGCCGGCGCGGCTGCGCCAGCCGAACCGTTCAAGAGCGAACGCGTGACCATTACTACCGACCTGTTCCGCGTTGACGTGGATACCCTGGGCGGTACCATCCGCCGTCTGGAACTGCTGAAGTTCAAAGACGGTATCGATGAAAGCAAAAATCAGGTGCTGTTCGATGTGGACGGTGCGACCGGCAAGACCTATCTGGCTGAAACCGGCCTGATCGGCGCGCCCGGCCTGCCGACGCATCAGACCGGCTTCGTGGCCAAGCCTGGTCCGCGCATGCTGAATGACGCTAACCAGATCCAGCTGGTGCTGGAAGCGGAAGCCGGCGGCGTCAAGCTGACCAAAACCTTCACCTTCAAGCGCGGCGACTACGTGATCGATGTGCGTCATGACATTACCAACGTGGGCACGGCGGCAATCAAGCCTGAACTGTATCTGCAACTGGTACACGACGGTAACAAACCGGCTGGCGACTCGTATTTCAACAGTAGCTACACCGGTCCTACCCTGTACACGGAAGCGGACAAATACCACAAGCTGAAGTTCGAATCGCTGGAAAAAGCTGCGGCTGAAGCGGCCAAGACGGGCAAGGACGTGGTGCAGGATCACCCGACCAAGGCCGACAATGGCTGGTTCGCGATTTCCCAGCACTTCTTCGTCTCGGCTTTCGTACCGCAGGACAAGCTGGCACGCACCATCTTCACCCGCAAAGTGACGACCAACCAGTACGCCATCGGCGTGACCCAGCCGCTGGGTACGCTGGCGCCGGGCGCCACCATCAGCAACGACGCGCGTCTGTACTCGGGCCCGCAAGTTGAAAAACTGCTGGAGCAAGTTACCCCGGGTCTGGAACTGGTGAAAGACTATGGCTGGCTGACCATTATCGCCAAGCCTATCTTCTGGGTCATGGACCAGCTGCACAAAGCACTGGGCAACTGGGGCTGGACCATTATCGCCTTCACCATCCTGATCAAGCTGGCCTTCTTCCCGCTGTCGGCTGCCGGCTACCGCAGCATGGCCAAGATGAAAGTGCTGACGCCTAAGATGCAGGCCATCCGCGAGCGCCACAAAGGCGATCCGGCCAAGATGAATCAGGCCACCATGGAACTGTACAAGGCCGAGAAGATCAACCCGCTGGGCGGCTGTCTGCCTATCCTCGTGCAGATGCCGGTGTTCATCGCGCTGTACTGGGTGCTGCAGGCTTCGGTGGAAATCCGTGGCGCCGCATGGCTGGGCTGGATCACCAACCTGGCTGCACCGGATCCGTTCTATGTGCTGCCAGTGCTGTACGCGATCACCATGTACATCACCACCAAGCTGAACCCTGCGCCGGCTGATCCGATGCAGGCCAAGATGATGCTGTTCATGCCGCTGGCCTTCTCGGTGATGTTCTTCTTCTTCCCGTCCGGTCTGGTACTGTACTGGGTGGTCAACAACATCCTGTCGATCGCTCAGCAGTACGTGATCACGAAGAAATTCGCTGCACCGGAAGCGGCTAACAGCTAAACCGCACCGAAGTTTGTTGCACAAAAGCCCGTGTTGATCGCGGGCTTTTTTTTACTTGGTTACAATCCCATCATGAATATCGATACTTCCCCTATCGCCGCGATTGCCACCGCCCCCGGACGCGGCGGCATCGGTGTGGTGCGCGCTTCCGGCAAAAACCTGCAAGGGCTGGTGACAGCGCTGTTCGGCACTACCCAACTGCAGCCGCGCCACGCCAGCTATCTGCCCTTCCGTCAGGCCGATGGCAGCATCATCGATCAGGGCATCGCCATCTTCTTCCCCGGACCGCATTCCTACACGGGCGAGGATGTGCTGGAACTGCAGGGCCACGGTGGCCCCATCGTGCTGCAGCTGCTGCTGGCACGGGTGCTGGAAGCGGGCGCCGAGCTGGGCTTGCGGCTGGCCGAGCCGGGCGAATTCACCCGCCGCGCCTACCTCAACGACAAGCTCGATCTGGCCCAGGCCGAAGCGGTGGCCGATCTGATCGATGCGTCGACGGAAGCGGCGGCCAAGTCGGCTTCGCAGTCGCTGTCCGGTGCCTTCTCGAAGACCGTGAATGCGCTGGTGGATGGCGTGACGGGCTTGCGCATGCTGGTGGAAGCCACGCTGGACTTCCCCGAAGAAGAAATCGATTTTCTGGAAAAATCCGATGCGCGCGGCCAGCTCAAGGCCATCGTGGAGTCGCTCGATCAAGTGTTCCGTCAGGCCGCGCAAGGCGCGCTGCTGCGCGAGGGCCTGAACGTGGTGCTGGTGGGCCAGCCCAACGTGGGCAAGTCTTCGCTGCTCAATGCACTGGCCGGCAATGATGTGGCGATTGTCACGCCGATCGCCGGGACTACCCGCGACAAGGTCACGGAAACCATACAGATCGAAGGCATCCCCCTCAACATCATCGATACGGCCGGTATCCGCACGGTGGATGACAGCATCGACGTGGTGGAACGCATCGGCATCGAACGCACCTGGGCCGAAGTGGGCAAGGCCGATGTGATCCTGCATCTGCTCGATGCCGATCAGGGCCCGACCCGGGCCGATGAAAACATCATGGCGGCTTTCCCGCCCGAGGTGCCCGTGCTGCGCGTGTGGAACAAGATCGACCTGTCTGGCCACAAGCCTTCCGTTGATGAGATGGCCGATGCCGTGCACGTCTATCTGTCGGCCCATGAAAATCTTGGTATCGACCTGCTGCGCGCGGAACTGCTGCGCATCGCCGGCTGGCAGCAGACGGGCGAATCGCTGTATCTGGCGCGCGAACGTCATCTGATCGCGCTGAAAAATGCCGGTGCCCATCTGGCGCGCGCCGGTGAACACGCGGCCCAGAACGACCAGTCGCTCGACCTGTTCGCGGAAGAACTGCGGCTGGCCCAGGCCCAGCTGTCCAGCATTACGGGCGAATTCTCGTCCGACGATCTGCTGGGCGTGATCTTCAGCCGCTTCTGCATCGGTAAATAAGGCTACCCGCTGGCGCCGTTCGTCCGGCGCCAGCGCCGTTCATCACGGCTGTCTGCCGTTCGTCCGCTGACGCGCCTACGCGCAGCCCTGCGGCGCTACCCTCGCGACTTGTCCATATCCCGAGGAAGAAGCCGATGCTGTCCCTGCGCAACCTGCATAAAACCTATGCCAATGGCGTACACGCCACCCGCGATATATCGCTGGAGATACCTACCGGACTATTTGGCCTGCTAGGGCCGAATGGCGCCGGCAAATCGTCGCTGATGCGTACCATCGCCACCCTGCAGCGCCCCGATAGCGGCAGCATCCATCTGGATGGCATCGATGTGCTGGCACAGCCGCAGGTGTTGCGCCGCCAGCTGGGTTATCTGCCGCAGGACTTCGGCGTCTATCCCAAGGTATCGGCACTGGAACTGCTGAACCACTTCGCCGTGCTGAAAGGGATTACGGCCCGTGGCGAGCGGCGCGAGATGGTGGAAGCCCTGTTGCAGCAGACCAATCTGTGGGAGGCGCGGCGGCGTGCCGTGCACACGTATTCGGGCGGCATGCGGCAGCGCTTCGGCATAGCGCAGGCGCTGCTGGGCGCGCCGCGGCTGGTGATCGTCGACGAACCGACGGCGGGGCTGGATCCCGATGAACGCAACCGCTTCCTCAATCTGCTGGCGCGCATAGGCGAGCAGGTGGTGGTGATACTGTCCACCCATATCGTGGCCGACGTTACCGATCTGTGTGCGCGCATGGCCATCATCGCGGCCGGCCGGGTGGTGGCCAGCGGCGCCCCGCAGGATGCCATCGCCACCTTGCAGGCATCGATCTGGCAGCGCAGCGTCAGCGCCACTATGCTGGACGCTTACCAGCAGCGCTATACGGTGCTGTCCACCCGCTTGCAGGGCGGCCAGCCGCTGATCCGCGTACATGCGGCCGAAGCGCCCGGCGATGGCTTTGTCCCCAGTGCGCCCAGTCTGGAAGATATGTACTTCCTGACGCTGCGCAGCGCTGCCTGAGGAGAGCGTCATGTGGAGTGAATTTTTCCGTTTCGATGTGCGCTACCAGTTGCGCCAGCCTTTGCTGTGGATGGTGACGCTGGCCCTGATGCTGCTGGGCTGGTTCTCTGCCAGCAGCGATGCCATCCGCATAGGCGGTTCGGCCGGCAATGCCTATCTGAATGCCCCCGTCATCATCGCCAACCAGCTGGCCATCCTCAGCGTGCTGGCGCTGTTCCTCGTCACCATGCTGATCGCCGGCAGCGTGCTGCGTGATACGGAGAGCGGCATGGCCGACCTGCTGTACACCACCCCTATGCGCAAGAGCGCCTATCTGCTGGGGCGCTTTCTGGCCGGCTGGCTGTGCTGCCTGCTGGTGTTCGTGCTGGTGACCCTGAGCATGCTGGCTGCCAGTGCGCTGGGCGGCGCTGATCCGGAGCGGCTGGGGCCGCTGACGCTGTGGCCGTATGCGTGGAGTCTGGGCGTGCTGCTGCTGCCCAATCTGCTGTTCGTGACCGCCTTGCTGATGCTGCTCGCCACCCTGACCCGTTCGCTGCTGATGGTGTATGTGGGTGTGCTGGCCTTTATGGTCCTGTGGTCGGCGGCCGGCCTGCTGGCCCAGCGCCAGGATGGCCTGCTGCTGAGCGCCTTGCTGGACCCGTTTGCCCTGCGCGCGCTGGCGCAGGCGACGCGCTACTACACCAGCACGGAAATCAATCAGCGCCTGCCGCAGCTGACGGGCGCCTTGCTGGCCAACCGCGTGCTGTGGACGCTGGCAGCGCTGGCCATGCTGGCGCTCACCGTCTGGCGCTTCCAGCCGCTACGCGCCGGCACTGCGCGGCAGCGCTGGAGCGGCCGTCTGGCCAGCCGGCTGCGCCGCCAGCCCGCCGCTGCGCCGGTCCCCGCCTCGCCTGCTCCTGCACCCTGGCTGCGCCGGGCGCCGCGGCTGGCAGCGGCCACGCCGTGGCTGCAATGCTGGAACATGCTGGCCTTCGATGTGCGCGCCATGGTGCGCAGCCTGCCTTTCCTGATCATGCTGCTGCTGGGACTAGTCAACTTCCTGGTCAACTATCTGGTGGGCGGCACGCGCCTAGACAGCACGCCCTATCCGCTGACGCGCTTGATGCTGCAGGAACTCGATGGAGGCCTGAATTTTGTGCTGGGGCTGGTGCTGCTGTTCTATAGCGGCGAGCTGGTGTACAAGGATAGGCAGGCCCGTATCGATGGTCTGACCGATGCCATGCCGGTGGCAGACTGGGTGCCTATGCTGGCCAGGTGCGGCGCCCTGCTGGCGCTGGTGGTGCTGTTCACGGCGGCCGGCGTGCCCGTCGCCATGCTGATCCAGCTGGTGCAGGGCGGGGTGGACTACCAGCCGGGCCTGTACTTGCAGGGCAGCTTGCTGGCTGCGAGCTGGTATGGCCTGATGGCGCTGGCCCTGCTGGCCTTGCAGGTGCTGGCCGGGCATAAATATCTGGGCTATGCGCTGGGTGTGGTGCTGCTGCTGTCCGAGCGCCTGCTGCAGGGGCTGGGTATGGACAACCATCTGTACAGCTATGCCGCCTTGCCCACGCTGCTGTATTCGGACATGAATGGCTATGGCCATTACCTCAAAGGCTGGGCCTGGTTTGCCCTGTACTGGACGCTGTTTGCGGGTGCCCTGCTGATGCTGGCCCAGGCGTTCTGGCCGCGTGGCCAGATGCCGCGCTGGCATCAGCGCTGGCGGCTGGCGCTGGCACCGGCCGGCGCTTTGCGCGGTGGTCGCGGCGCGGCGCTGCTGCTCAGTCTGGGAGCCTGGGCGGCTTGCGGCGGCTGGATCTATTACAACACCAGTGTGCTCAATCTTTATCTGACTCCGGCCCAGCGGCTGGACTTGCGCGCCGATTATGAAAAGACCTGGCGCAGCACGCTGGCGGTTTCCCAGCCGCGGCTAGTCAGCGTGCAAGCCCAGGTGGACTTGTACCCGCAGCAGCAGCGGGCCGAGATCCGCGGCCATTACCTGTTGCAGAACAAGGGCAGCACGGCGCTGGACAGCTTGCAGCTACAACGCAGCAGCGGGGCCGAAGGCGGTACGGTGTCGCGCGTGCGCACCGAGTTCCTCAACCTGCCACCCCATACGGTGCTGCGCGACGATCAACGCCACGGGGTCTTGCTGCTGCGTCTGGCCCAGCCGCTGGCGCCGGGCGCCCAGCTGGCTCTGGACTTCAGGCTCAGCATCGAGCATCCCGGCTTCAGCAACAGCGGCCGGCCTGTGCCCATCAATGACAATGGCACGCTGTTCACGTTCGACGAGTTCTTCCCCCAGCTGGGCTATCAGACTGCGCGCGAACTCGACGACCGCAATGCGCGGCGTGCGCGCGGGCTGGGCGAGCCGCACCGCAATCCGGCCCGCAGCGAGCTCGCGGCCGTGCAGGAGAATTATCTGAAGCCGCTCGGCATACAGGCTGATCTGGTCGCATTCGACGCCATCGTGTCCACAGCGGGCGACCAGACTGCCATGGCACCGGGCAGCTTGAAGCGCCAGTGGCAGCAGCAGGGGCGTAACTACTTCCATTACCAGCTGTCGCGTCCTACGCTGCCCTTCCTGTCGTTCCAGTCGGCGCGCTGGCAGGTCCGTTCCGCCGACTGGCAGGGCATACCGATACGGGTGTATTACCACCCCCGGCATGCCTACAATGTGGACCGCATGCTGGCCGGTGCGCGCGCGGCGCTGGACTATAACAGCCGTCACTTCGGGCCGTATCCCTATGACGAACTGCGTATTCTGGAAACCCCGCTGTATCAGAGCTATGCACGCAGCTTCCCCATGACGATTCCGTTCTCGGAATCGCTGGGCTTCATCAATGATGTACGCGATCCGGCCAAAGTCGATCATGTGTTCTATGTGACGGCGCATGAAGTGGCGCACCACTGGTGGGGCGAGCAGGTCATCGCCGCGCACATGCAGGGCGGGCCGCTGATCACGGAATCGCTGGCCGAATATGCCGCCCTGATGACGACCGAGCAGCAATATGGCAAGGCTGCCGTGCAGCGCCTGCTGCGCTGGGATCTGGACGAGTATCTGCGCGGCCGCAGCGCCGATCGTATCGGCGAGCTACCGCTGGCCCAGGTCGATGAGCAAGTCTATCTGCAGTACCGCAAAGGCAGTCTGGCGTTTTACCGGCTGCGCGCCGCACTGGGCGAGGCCGCCGTCAATCAGGCTTTGCGCAGTCTGCTGACGGCACACCGCTATCAGCCGGCACCATATGTCACCAGTGCCGACCTGCTGGCGCAGTTGCGGGCGCAGACGCCAGCGGCCCAGCAGCCATTGCTGACCGATCTGTTCGAGCGCATCGTGCTGTACGATAACCGCGTGCTGGCCGCCAGCACGCGCCAGCGCCCCGACGGGCGCTGGGAAGTGACGCTCAAGCTGCGGCTCGATAAGCTGGTGGCCGATGGCGCCGGACGCGAAGTGGCGCAAGCCTATGACGAGCCGCTGGAACTGGCCGTGTACGGTGCGGCGGGGCAGTCGCTATACCGTGGCTGGCAGCATCTGCCGGCCGGTGTCTCCAGTGTCACGCTGCTGCTTGACGGTGCGCGCGACCGGCCGGCGCGGGTGGTGCTCGATCCCGAGCAATTGCTGATAGACCGTAATCTGGCCGACAACAGCCGCCAGTTTGGTCCTTAAGCCAGCCCATAAGCCAGCCCATAAGCCAGTCCGTGCCGTCCTAGAGCCGGTGGCCTTGCTTGAACGCGCTGCTGCGGCGGCGCGACATCTGCACCCGCATCTGGTTGTGCAGTACCAGCGTGAGGCCGCCGGACGGCGCTGCCGTGATCTGTGCCACGCAGCGCAGGTTGACGATCTGGCTGCGGCTGGTGCGGATGAACTGGGCCGGATCGAGGCGGGCCTCGAGCTGGCTCAGGGAGCGCAGCATCAATGGCCGCTGCTGGTCGAAATACACCCGCGTGTAATTGCCTTCCGATTCGAACAGCATGATCTGCTCCAGCGCGACGAACCAGCAGCGCTCTCCATCCTGTAGAAAGACTTTGTCCTGACTGGCGGTGATGCCGGCCGCCGGCGTTGCCGGTGCGGCTTTTTGTAGCGCCTGTTCTAGCCGCTCCGGTTCGATGGGCTTGAGCAGATAATCGAGCGCATTGACGGCAAAGGCACGCAGGGCATAGTGGTCGTAGGCGCTGGTGAAGATCACGGCGGGCACGCGCTCGAGTGCGGCCAGCAGATCGAAGCCGCTGCCATCGGGTAGCTGAATATCGAGCAGGACCAGATCGGGCGCATGGCTGGCGATGGCTTGCACACCCTGCGCGACACTGGCCGCTTCCGCCACGATGTGGCAGGCGATCCGGCTGCGCCCCAGCAGACGCCGCATTTCGTCGCGCGCCAGCCTTTCATCATCGATCAGTACGACTCTCAGCATGCTGCTTGCTCCGGCAGAACGATGGTGGCATAGACCCAGCCGTCAGCCGCCGTCAGCGTGCAGCTGGCACCGGGGCCGCATTGCAGTGCCAGCCGCTGGCGCGCATTGGCCAGCCCCAGCCGGGTTGACGGGCTGTGCTCGGCCAGCTGGCCCTGATTGGCAACGCAGATTTCCACGGTCCCGGCACGGCGCTGTGCCTGCAGCGTGATCTGGCAGGGGCCGCTGCTGCGTTCGACGCCATAACGGATGGCGTTTTCCACCAGCGTCTGCAAGACCAGTGGCGGCAGGCGCGTGCTGCCCACGCCGTCTTCGATCTGCACGCTGAAGACCAGCCTTTCGTCAAAGCGCAACTGCTCCATGGCCAGATACGCCTGGACCGCCTGCAGTTCCTCGGCCAGCGGCACCAGCGCCGTATGGTGGGTTTGCAGATTGTGGCGCATCATGCTGGCCAGAGCGTTGATGGCACGCGCGCAGGCGTCGGCATCCTGATAGGCCAGCGCCCGTATGCTGTTGAGGCAATTGAAGAAAAAATGGGGATTGATCTGGGCTTGCAGGGCACGCAATTCCGCGTCCTTGACGCTGACGCCCAGCTGCAGCTTTTCCAGTTCGAAGCGGCTGGCGCGCCGGCGTGCCAGCGCCACCGCATAGCACAAGGTCCAGATGGAAAACAGTACGAACCACAGCAGCAGCAAGATGAACAGATTGAAGGCGATATCGGCGCGGCTATCCTGAAAGATGGCGCCGTGATTGAAGACCAGGTCGGTGCACAGCAGCAGCGCCGTCTGCACCAGCGTCAGCACGGCCACGCCGGCCATCAGCGAGGCCAGCGGCAGGCGCTGGCGGCGTTCCAGCCAGCCCTGCCGCTGCAGGTGGCGGCGCCACAGATGGGACAGGCCCAGCCCGGCTACGATGCAGATCAGTTTGGCCGCGCTCATGCGCACGGTGCTTTGCCAGTCGCCCAGCGAAGAGGACAGGATGCTGAACAGACCCAGTACGCCCCAGCCTGTAAGCTGGCAGAACCAGTAGTCGCGCTCGGGACTGGCAGAACGGGCGTTCACGCGGGGGTGTGCAGAGTTGGCATTTCGACATGGTAGCAGCGTCCGGCCCGGCCGTGCGCAATTTTATGCTGCCGGTGTCAGACTGTGCAGTTCCACGCGGTCGCGGCCATTGCGTTTGGCCTGATACAGACAGCTGTCGGCGGCTGCCAGCAGGCTGGCCGCATCGCTCAGATGCTCGCGGTGAAAGCTGGCCACGCCTATGCTGAGGGTGACGTAGGGGCGGGTGGCGGCCGGTGCATGCGGCAGCTGCAGGCTGGCCACGCGGGCACGGATGGCTTCCGCGTGCTGGGCCGCCTGCTCGGCACTGGTATCGGGCAGCACGGCGGCAAATTCTTCGCCACCGTAACGGGCGGCCAGATCGGCCGGGCGCTGCAGCATGCCGGCAAAGGCCTCCGCCACGGCCGTCAGGCAGGCATCGCCCTGCTGGTGGCCGAAGTGGTCGTTATAGGCTTTGAAGGAATCGATATCCATCAGCAGCAGCGAGAGCTGGCCGCTGTTGCGCTGGGCGCGGCGCAGTTCGCGGTCCAGCGCCACGTCGAAGTGGCGCCGGTTGGCGATGCCCGTCAGCCCGTCCACATAGGATTGCGCGCGCAAGGCTTCGGCCTGTCCGCGCAACTGCTTTTCCTTGTCCACCGTGATGCTGATATCGGCCACTTCGATCAGGCAGTAGTGCTGCTTGCCTTCCGTGAAAGGCGTGACGGCCACCGCCTGTTCGATGCGCTCGCCGCCCCAGGTGCCGCTGGCATACAGGGGGAAGGGGGCGCGCTGGCTGGCCGGCGACAGCCGTTGCGGCAGCTTGCTCTGCATGGCGCTCTGTACCAGCTGTTCCAGCCGCTGGCCGGCCAGTTCCGGGAAGACTTCAAACAGCGGCCGGCCCAGCACCCGGCTGGCCGACAGGCCGGCGTGGCTGGCCAGCCACTGGTTCCATACGACGACACGCAGCTCGTGATCGAGCACCATCAGCCCCATGCTGGCCAGCGCCAGGATGCGGGTAGACAAATGGGCGTGGCCGCTGGCGGCGGCCGGTGTCGCGATGGTGCTGTCGGTCATGCGGGTCTTCCTGGCTGAGCATGGATGGTGCACCGATTATAAGCGCTCGCCAGCTCCGGCAGGGAGATAGGCCAGCCGCGCATCCTGACGCATCAGCTGGGTCATCATGTCGGCCGGTATCGGCCGGCTGAAGTAATAGCCCTGGATCAGATCGCAGCCATGTTCGCCCAGATAGGCCAGCTGATCGGCCGATTCCACCCCTTCCGCCACCACCTTGAGTTTCAGACTGTGCGCCATGGCGATGATGGCGCGCACCACGGCGGCATCGTCGGCATTGTTGGGCAGTTCGCGGATGAAGGCGATATCGATTTTCAGCGTATCGACGGGGAAGCGGCGCAGATAGGCCAGACTGGAATAGCCGGTGCCGAAATCGTCGATGGCGATGCGCACGCCCATCGACCACAGTGTGGACAGGGTGGCGGCCGTGCGTGCCAGATCTTCCATCAGTGCCGTTTCCGTCACTTCCAGCGAAAGCAGGGCCGGATCGATCTGGTGGCGCTGCAGCGCTGCTGCCACCGTGTCGACCAGTGTGCTGTCGCTGAACTGCGGGCTGGCCACATTCACGGCCACCGGCAGGGGGCCGGCTTCATCCTGGGCCCAGCGGGCGATCTGGCGGCAAGCCTGCTCGATCACCCAGGCGCCTACTTCGCGGATCATGCCGGTCTGCTCCAGCAGGGGGATGAATTCGGCCGGCGAGACCACGCCGTGGCCGGGGCGGTTCCAGCGCAGCAGCGCTTCCGTGCCCACCATGCGCCCCGTGCGCAGATGGACTTTGGGCTGGTAGTACAGCTCGAATTCGTCGCTGGCGCAGGCCTGGCGCAAGGCTTGCTCCAGCTGGTAGCGGTGTTGGGCTTGTTCGTTCATGGCATAGGTGAAATAGCTGCACTGATTGCTGCCGCCCTGCTTGGCCTGATGCAGAGCGATGTTGGCGTAGCGGATCAGGGTGGCGGCATCGACGGCATCGTCCGGATAGAGCGCGACGCCCATGCTGACGCTGAGGGCGCGGCGGCCGTCCGGCAGGGGGAAGGGTTCGTGCAGGGCAGCCTGGATCAGGGCCACGGTGCGGGCACTGTCGCTGCTGTGCTCCAGCGCGGGCAGCAGCAGGGCGAATTCGTCATTGCCGAAGCGTGCCAGACTGGCACTGGGCGGCGCCAGCCGGTTCAGGCGCTGGGCCAGCAGGCGCAGCACGCCATCGCCGGCCGGATAGCCCTGGGTATCGTTAAGGGTGGTGAAACCATCGAGATCGATCAGCAGCAGCGCGCTGGGGTGAGGCTGGGCGGCCGCCAGCTGGGTGGCCAGCGATTGCGAGAATAGCTGGCGGTTGGGCAGGCCCGTCAGACTATCGTAGCTGGCCATGCGCAGGCCATAGGCGCGCGTGTCGTTGTACAGCAGGCGCACTTCCAGCAGGTTGCGCACACGGCTCAGCAGTTCGCCCGGATCATAGGGCTTGGCAAGGAAATCCTTGGCACCGGCTTCCAGGGCGGCCAGCTTGCTGTCGTGCTGGGCCGACAGCACCAGCACGGGCAGGTACTGGCCCGCTTCGATCTGGTACAGCGCTTCCAGTACCTGGAAGCCATCCATGACCGGCATGTGCAGGTCCAGCACGATCAGGTCGTAGGCATGGCGGCGGTGCAGTTCGGCCACGCCGGCAGCGTCGCAGGTGGCGGTCACATCGGTATAGCCTGCGCTGGCGAGCAACTGGCTCAGCACGTGATTGCTAAGTTCCTGATCATCTACCAGCAGGATGCGGGCGCGGTGGAGTAGGGCAGCGGCGATCATGACAACAAACCTTGGGGATAGACCTGGGCGATGGCGTCCAGCAGCAACTGGTCATTGACGGGCTTTTGCAGATAGGCCAGCGGTAATTGATGCAGGGCACGGAACTGCTCCTGCGGTTTGGGGTGGCCGCTGATCAGTATCACGCCCATTTCCGGCGCCAGCGTGGCCAGCCGGGCCTGCACGTCGAGCCCGGTCAGCTCCGGCATGTGCACGTCGAGGATCACGCAGCAGGGATGCTGCTCGCTGATGGCTTGCAGGAAGGCTGCACCGCCGGGAAATGCCCGCGCACTGAGGCCGGCCGAGCGCAACAGCCGCACCAGCGCGCGGCAGATGGCGGCATCGTCATCCACGACGGCTATCCAGGGTGATTTCGTTTCCATGAGGCCACATTAGCGCCGTGCTGCCGGGCTGCCTATGGGACTTTGGGCTTATGCCTGTGGCGGGCTAGTGATGGCGTACCCGGTCCACCATGCGCACCAGCGCGGCCAGCGAGCGCACTTCCATCTTGGCCATTACGCGGGCGCGGTGCACCTTGATGGTTTTTTCGGCCGCACCCAGGGTGGCGGCCACCTGCTTGTTCAGCAAGCCTTCGATGATCAGGTCCAGCACTTCCGTTTCGCGCGGCGTCAGCGTGGCCAGGCGCTGGCGGATGAGGCCCAGTTCCTGATCAGCGTCGCGCGCACGGCGGTTGCTGGCGCAGGCATGGGCCACGGCGGACAGCAGGCGCTCGGCATCGACCGGCTTGGTGAGGAAATCGGCGGCACCGAGCTTCATGGCGCGCACGCCCGATTCGATATCGCCATGGCCGGTGAGGAAGATCACCGGCAGCAGGCTGGCCCGCTCGCTCAGGGCTTGCTGCAGTGCCAGCCCGCTCATTTCCGGCATGGCCAGATCGAGGATCAAACAGCCTTCGGCCTGGGCATCTACGCTGCTCAGAAATGCGCTGGCGCTGGCAAAGCCCTGCACGGCATAGCCGGCCGAGTTGAGCAGCCGGCTCAGCGCCTTGAGGATGGCCGGCTGGTCATCTACCAGATAGATCTGCAGACCCGTGTTCATGGCTGGCTGACCTCGGCCAGCGGCAGGCGCAGGTGGAAGGTGGCGCCGCCGTGGCCATTGTTTTCCGCCCACAGCCGGCCGCCATGGGCATCCACGATGCTGCGGCAGATCGACAGCCCCAGCCCCATGCCGCGCGCCTTGGTGGTGTAGAACGGCGTGAAGATCTGGTCCAGCGCGGCAGGGGGAATGCCGCCGCCGCTGTCGCTGATGCTCAGTTGTAGCGTGTGGCCCACATGGGTGCTACGCAGCTCGATGACATTGCTGTGCTCCAGCTGCTGGCTCTGGGCATCGCAGGCATTCATCAGCAGATTGAGCAGCACCTGCTGCAGCTGGACGGGATCGGCTTCCAGGGTCAGCGTTTCGGCGCACAGTGCGGTGCGCAGGGTCAGGCGCTGGTGGATCAGGTCGTTGCTGATCAGGTGCAGCACGCTATCGATCAGGCTTTGCGCGCTGATGCGCTGGCGCTGCGCATCGTGTTTGCCGAACAGGGCGCGCAGACGCGCGATGATGGCGCCGGCCCGCTGGTCTTCCGTGACGATGTCGTTGAGAATTTCCTGCACTTCCGGCAGATCCGGTGCCGGCTGGCTAAGGAAGCGCTGGGCTGCCTGGGCATTGCTGAGGATGGCCGTGAGCGGCTGGTTCAGTTCGTGGGCCAGCGCGCCGGACAGCTCGCCCAGCATGGCTACCCGCGCCAGATGGGTTACTTCCTTCTGCTTCTGCTGCAGATCGAGTTCGGCCTGCTTGCGGCTGGTGATGTCGAGCGAGACGCCGCGTACCAGCGTGGGGCGCTGGTGGCGGTCGAATTCCACGCTGCCGTGCGAACTGATCCAGCGCTGGCAGCCGCTGGGTAACTCGATGCGGAATTCCATGTCATAGCGGGTGGCGCCGAACAGCGTGCTGTCCAGTGTGCGCTGGACGTGCTGGCGGTCGGCCGGATGCACGCGTGCCAGCAGATCCTCCAGCGTGAGCGGCGCGCTGTCACTAAAGCCGAACAGTTCGCGCCAGGCTTGCGACACCCAGATGTGCTGCTGGCGCAGGTCGCGGGTCCAGATACCCAGATGGGCCGCGCGTGCGGCCAGCGCCAGCCGCTGCTCGCTTTCGGAACTTTCGGCGCGGGCCCGTTGCAGGTCGCGCGCGGCGATCTGCAGGGCCTGCGCCAGTTCGCGCGCTTCGCGGAAATACAGCCGTGGCAGCGGCAGCGGCACGGCCTGCCCCACGGCCAGCGCGGGTGCGATCAGGGCATGGATGGAGCGGGTGACGCGGCGCGCCAGCCAGAGTGCACAGCTAATGCCCAGTGCCAGCGTGATCACGCTCAGCGTAATCAGCCAGAACAGGCTGCGCCGCAGCGGCGCCGTCAGTTCGTCGTGGGGAATACAGAGTATCGAGGTCCAGCCAGTCTGCTCCGAGCGCTGGTACACGAACAGCGAGCGGCGGCCTTCCAGCGTGTAGGACTCGAACATGGATTCGTTCACGCGCGACAGGGGCTGGCGCAGTTCGGCCGGCAATTGCTGGCCGGCCAGCTTGGCCATGTCGTGGCTGCGGGTGATGATGCGGTATTGCTGGTCGACGATGCCGGCGCGCCAGCTATCGGGCGTTTTCTGCTCGAACAGCAGCGGCTGCAGGGTGGCCGGGGTCACCGTGGCATTCAGACTCATGACTACTTTGCCATGCTCGATGACGGGCACGGCGATGGTGATGATGGGCTGGCGCGTCAGCGGCCCCGTGAAGATGCCGGACACGCCGGGCTGGCCGCTGTTGCGCGTCTGCTGCAGCAGTGGCGTGTCGCTGAGCTGGGCCAGCGGGCTGCCGTAAGGGCGCAGGGAGGACAGCAGGATGCGTCCGTCCAGATCGATGAGCAAAATGCTATCAACATGCAATTTATCAACCACGGCGCCGATGCGCGCATGAAAGGCGCGCAGGTCGCGATCTTGCAGCAGGTGGGAGCCGGCCAGTACCTGCAGGGCCAGCTGGGTGCTGCGTACTTCGCGGTCGGCTGCGGTGCTGATATGGCGTGCATGACTGAGCGTATTGTCGATCAGCCGGGCTTCTTCCTTGCGGTAGAAATTGATCATTAACACAGCCAGCACCAGCACGATGGGCACGATGCAGGCAGCCACCAGCAGCGTCAGTACGCGGCGTACACTAGGCGGAGTGGAAGGCTGGGCAGGGCGGTCGGTCATCGGGCGCGCGGAGGGGAAGCAGGCGCTGATGATTGTATTGAAGATTATCGTGGGTCACAACTTAACGTATGCAAGCGTGGTGTAGGCGCCGCACTATCGATTCTGGTTTTTTGATAAAAAAATATTTCTTCATTCGGACGGGGCTGTTTCATCTGCGCAAATGCCCGATTCTGCAACGGCGCTGTCACAGACGGCAGGTATGAACCTGCTATCATGGCTCGCTTGAGAATTCTCATGCACGTGTTATTCCGCTGAAGTAATCTTGCAACGTTGACCTGAGCACGGCCCTGGAAAGGAGGCGATCGTGGATCCGATACAAGAGAGCGTACAGGATGACAACACCGGCGTGCCGCCTGCTGCGGCCACGTCGCCTGCGCCGTTGCGCCCGCGTCAGTCGCTGCCGCCCAAAGGGGCGTGCTGGTACTGCGACAAACCGCTGGATAATGTGCGCCGCTTCTGCGACAAGGAGTGCGCCGACGCCTTCGACGAGGAAAAGGAATATACCCGCTAGGGCAGTAACGCATCGGCTGGCAGCAGCGCCAGCGCGGCTTCGTACTCGAACTGCAGCACCTGTTCCCGCAGCGCCTGATAGCAGGCCGCACCGAGCGTGTGGCTGAGTGCATCGGCGGACTGTTCCACCACATCGACGGCGGCGCCGTCACCGATATCGAGCAGGCTGGCCAGATGCTGTACCAGCGCCATCGAGGTCGGCATATGGCTGGCCGCATAAGGCGCGGGCGGAGCGGGCTGAACGTCCTGCTGCAGCACCGCTTCTATCTGCACCAGCAAGGCTTGCAGCGCCGCTTCCAGCGCGCCCAGCAGGCTGTCGTTGCCGGCGCTTTCCAGCGCATGGGCCAGACGGGCGACCTGGCGGGCGCCTATCATGCCGGCAGCCCCCTTGAGCGTGTGGGCGATGCGCGTCGCCACGACCGTATCACCGGCCGCATGGGCGGCGCGGGCTTCGGCGGGGGCATCCTGATAGCGCTGGCGGAAACGCCGCAGGATCTGCTGGTAGAGTACACGGTCGCCCATCAGCTGCTGCAGGCCGGTGCCGGTATCGAGGATGTCGGTGTCGGGTGTGGTCATGGCAGGGTAAGTGCTTGCGCGGGCGCGGTGGGTTGATTGCCATTTTATGCCAGATTTCAAGTTGATAGCGGACTGGTGTGTGCCCCGGCTCAGGGTAGAATGGCGCTTGCCCGGGCGATGCCCGGTTTTTACTGGATAGACTGCTTTGAAACCACACCACCACGCGCGTGTACAGCGCGCCAAATTTGCCCTGCCCAGCATGGTGACGCTGATGTCGATCGCCTGCGGCTTCGGCAGCATCGTGATTTCCGTCGACAATGCCCGCATAGGCGCGGCGCAGGACTACCGTCTGGCAGCCATATTGCTGGTGCTGGCCGGTGTGTTCGATGCGCTCGACGGTCTGGTGGCGCGCGCGACCAACACCACGTCCGAATTCGGCATGCAGCTCGATTCGATCGCCGACGTGATGAACTTTGGCTGCGCGCCCGGCCTGCTGCTGTACTGCTACGGCTTTGTGCAACTGGGGGCGGAGCAGCCCACGCTGCTGCGGCTGGGCGGCATCGCCAGCTTCTTCTTTGTCGCCTGCGGCGCCCTGCGGCTGGCCCGCTTCAATGTCAATGTGGGGCGCACCGATCCGCGCTATTTCGTCGGCATGCCGATCACGGCCGGTGCGGCCTGTGTGGCGGCGGTGGTGGTGGCCTGGCCGCAGCCGCCGGTGACGCCGCTGCATGGCGGCCTGATCGTGGCGCTGCTGTTTGCCGTGGGCAGCCTGATGGTGTCCACCGTACGCTTCCCTAGCTCCAAGCAGAAAAAGAGTCCGCTGGCGCTGGTGCTACTGGTGCTGAATCTGGGCTTGCTGGCGTGGTTGCAGGCGCTGTACTTCGCCCTGTTCTTCGCCGTCTACATCGTCCTCACGCTGGCGCTGAATCTGGCGTGGCAGCAGGGCTGGCGCGGCATCGCGCCGCCCCAGACTTTCCACGACTGATCAGGCGACTTCGTGGCCCCGGGCCGCGCGCAGGATGGTGAACCACTGGCTGCGGCTCAGGCTGAATTGGGTGGCCTGCACGGCTTCTGCGATGGCGCTGATGCGGCCCGTGCCCGTCAGCGGAATGGGGCGTGACGGCAGCTGCAAAATCCAGGCAAACACCACGCTGGCGAATGGCTGCTGCAGTTCGGCTGCCACCTGTTCGATGGCGGCGCGCACGCGCTGGCCCGCTGCATCATTGTTGCTGAACAGACGGCCGCCAGCCAGCGGCGACCAGATCATCGGTGCCACGCCCAGATCCTGCAGACCGTCGAAGGTTGAGTCGAACATCGGGTCGACGTGCAGGGGGGAAAATTCCACCTGATTGGTGCTCAGCGCGATGCGCCGGTTCAGGCACTCGAACTGGTGGCGGCTGAAGTTGGAGACGCCGAAGTGGCGCACCTTGCCCGCCTGGCGCAGCGCTTGGAAGGTGTCGGCGATGACGTCGAAATCCATCAGCGGATCAGGACGGTGGATCAGTAATAGATCAAGATGGTCGGTGCCCAGATTGCGCAGCGATTGCTCGACTGATGCGTTTATGTGGCTGGCGCTGGTGTCGTAATGCTGGATGGTGTGGGCCGGGCGGGCCGCATTCACCAGCCTGATGCCGCATTTGCTGACCAGCTGCATGCGCTGGCGCAGGCCCGGCTGCAAGGCCAGCGCTTCGCCAAACAGCGCTTCCACACCATAATCACCGTAGATGTCGGCGTGGTCGAAGCTGCTCACGCCCAGTTCCAGGCACTGTTCGATCAGGCGCAGGCGCTGCTGCGGGGTGAGCTGCCATTCCTGCATGCGCCACATGCCGGCGACGATGCGGGACAGCGTCAGGCCATCGCGGCGGGTCAGGCTGGCGGGGCAGGACAGTGAATGTGGCTGGGCAGAGGACATGGCAGACCTGGTTAGAAATTGTCAGACGGCCATTATACCGAGTGGCTGTAACTTTATTACATCGCGCATCAGAAAGTGCGGCTGACGGCCGGGCAGTAGCGGTTTGCCTGTATGATCGGGTGTTAGGCGATGGTTGAGGAGGGAGTGCGCGTAGTGGGGATAATGTCGTTGTTCAAGCGCTGGCTGGGTGCGGCGCCGCAGCCTGCCGCGCCGGTTGCGCCGGCAGTGCCAGTGCCACCGCGGCCGCTGGATGCCATCCCTGTGGTGGTGCGGGCCGAGATCATCGACCAGCGCCATCGTCTGTGCGGCTATCGCTTCCATGCCGTAGCGCGCCAGCACGGCACACCGCTGGCGGAAAACGCCATGATGGCAGCACTGCAGGAAGCCCGGGTACCGGAGTTCGCGGCCCAGCGGCTAGCCCTGATCCCCCTCTCGCTCGATGCCGTGACCTTTGGCCGCCACTTGCCCTTGCTGGCGCCGCACACCCTGTTCCTGCTGGACCGGCGCCATAGCGAGCTGCCGGTCGAGCAGCTGGCTGGGCGCATGGCGGCGCTGCGCGACTCGGGCGCCCAGCTGGCCTTGCGCGGGGTCTCGCTGGCGCCGGAAGAAGCGCCTTTGCTGGCGCTGTGCGACATGGTGCTGCTGTACCTGAATGACCATAGCCTGCCGGCCTTCCAGGCACTGATCAAGCAGCTGCGCCAGCGTTATCCGGCCCTCAAACTGTGTGTGGACGGACTGGAATCGTGGAACGAGCAGCGCATGTGCCTGTCGTGGGGCTGCGACTATTTCATGGGGCCTTTCCTGACCACGCGCGACGAGGCCGATAGCAGCGCCAAAGTCGACCAGAGCCGCATGACCTCGATCGAGCTGCTCAACCTGCTGCGCACGGAAGCGCAACTGCCGGCCCTGCTCGATGTGGTCAAGCGCGATCCCGGCATGACTTACCAGCTGCTGCAATGGGCTAATGCTCCGGCCAACGGGCTGGGCACGCAGGTGACCAGTCTGCAGCAGGCCTTTCTGGTGCTGGGGCGTAATCAGCTCTACCGCGCACTGACGGTGTCGATGTTCCGCCTCGGTGCTGGCAGCCATCAGGAGCGCGATGAATCGCTGCTGGAAGTGGCGCTGACGCGCGCCCGTTTCCTGGAAACCTGCAGCCATCTGCCGGCAGCCCAGCGCGATGAATTATTCCTGGTGGGGATGCTGTCGCTATTCGATGTGCTGCTCGGCGTGCCTATGGCCCAGCTGGTGGGGAGTATGCAGCTGTCGCCCGAAGTGCGCGAGGTGCTGCTGGAGAATCGCGGACCTTACGGACCGTATCTGATGCTGGCGCTGCTGTTCGAGCGCGACAAGGTGGAGCGCGCGCTGGAACTGGCCGGCCGCATGGGGCTGGATGTGGACCGGCTCACGCAGGCCGGTCCGGCCGCCTTCCTGTGGGCACAGGAAGCGCTGCATTCCACAGCTGCGGCCAACTAGGTCAGGCAGGTACTACTTCATCCACAGACGCAGCGAATCCCAGGCGCGGCCGAAGATGGAAGCCTGATCCACGGTTTCCAGTGCCACCACAGGCAGTTCCAGCAGCGGCTTGCCGTCTACCATCATCTTCAGCGTGCCGACGCGGCTGTTTTCGGCCAGCGGGGCCACCAGCGGGTCCTTGCGTTCCAGCAGCGGTTTCATTTTGGCGGCCACGCCTTTCGGTACCGTCACCAGCACGTCATTGGTGAAGCCTATCTTCACGCTGCTATGCGAACCCTTCCAGATTTCCGGCGTCGCAATGGCCTGACCCTTGGAGTACAGCTTGACCGTATCGAAGTTCTGGAAGCCCCAGTTCAGCAGCTTCTGGCTTTCCTGGGTACGCGACTGGTCGGACGAAGTGCCCAGCACGACCGAGATCAGGCGGCGTTCGTTGGCGCCGTTGGGACGGTGGGCCGAAGCGATCATGCAGTAGCCGGCCGCTTCCGTGTGGCCCGTCTTCATGCCGTCCACGGTAGGGTCCAGCCACAGCAGGCGGTTGCGGTTAGGCTGGGTGATCTTGTTGTAGGTGAAGCTCTTTACCGAGTCGATCTTGTAGAACTCGGGGAAGTCCTGAATCACGCGCTTGGCCAGCACCGACAGATCCTGCGCGGTGGAATAGTTTTCCGGGCTAGGCAGGCCGTGCGGATTGGCGAAGTGGGTGTTGGTCAGGCCCATGCGCTGGGCTTCCTTGTTCATCAGCACCACGAAAGCGCTTTCATCGCCGGCGACGGCTTCGGCCAGTGCGACAGCCGCATCATTACCGGACTGCACCATCAGGCCGTACAGCAGGTCGTTGATGCTGACCGGGGTGGCCGGATCGATGAACATCTTCGAGCTGGAAGAATCCACTTTCCATGCCTTGGTCGAAACGTTGACCATCTGCTTGAGGTCTATCTTCTTGTCGCGCAGGGCGCCGAAGGTGACGTAGGCCGTCATGATCTTGGTCAGCGAGGCCGGTTCGATGCGGGCGTTGGGGTCTTGCGAAGCGATGATCTGGCCGCTGGTGGCGTCCAGCAGCAGCCACGAACGGGCGGCGATGGTCGGTGGCGGCAGGGTTTGCGCAACGGCGTTGGTCAGCATCAGGACACTGGTGGCGAGTGCCGCAATAATTTTCTTCATGGATGTCGGTCAGCTTATACGGTTAAAGGCGCCTACCCGCAGCGGGTAGTGCGCCGGTCAGACGGGAGCAGGAATTATAGAGCTTCAATCGGCGCTTGCGGCGTCCGTTTCAGCTGCGTCTGGCAGATTCGGGCGGTGCCACAGTTGCGTGACCCAGCTCTTGATGTGCTGCAGCTTGCGGTGGAAGAAGTGGTCGGCACCGGGAATTACGATCACGGGGATGTCCTGCGGGCGCAGCCAGTCCAGCACATCGATCAGGGGAATGGTGTCGTCGTTCTCGCCGTGGATCAGGATGGTGTCGGCCGGCACGCTGGCCATTTCCCATTTGCCCGCTGCGCTGCCCACCAGTACCAGCCGCTCGGCCGGCGTGCCTTGCGCCGCCAGCTGGTGGGCCAGATGCGATTGCACGAAAGTGCCGAAGGAGAAGCCGGACAGGGCGACGGGCAGGCCCGGATAGCGTTCGGTCATCCATTTATGCAGGATGGCCATATCTTCCATCTCGCCTTTGCCGTGGTCGTGCACGCCTTCGGAAGCGCCGACGCCGCGGAAGTTGATGCGTGCCGCCACATAGCCCAGATTGACGAAGGTGCGCGCCAGCGTGACGGCCACTTTATTGTCCATGGTGCCGCCATACAGCGGGTGCGGGTGGGCCACCAGCGCGATGCCGCGCGGCGTGTCTTTCGGGAAGTCCAGTATGCCTTCCATCTGGCCGGCGCCGCCGGTCAGGGTAAATTTTTCGATCTTGATCATGGGTGTTTACAGTTTGAGACGCTCGACAACCTTGCCTTGTACCAGATGGCTGTCGATGATTTCATCGATATCGCTGTTATCGACATAGGTGTACCAGGTGCCTTCGGGGTAGACCACCAGCACCGGGCCCTGTTCGCAGCGGTCCAGGCAACCGGCCTGATTGATGCGCACCTTGCCGGCACCGTTCAGGTTGAGTTCCTTGCAGCGCTGTTTGGCGTGCTTCTGGGCAGCCGCCGCGCCGTGTTCGCCGCAACTGGCGCGGCCATCGTCGCGCTGGTTCATGCAGAAGAACACATGGTGTTTGAAGTACGGAGTGTCGCTCATGGCGGTATCGGATCCGGAAAACTAAGGTGGCGCTATGATACCTCAGGGGCCGCCCGACGGTGCACGGGTAGCCACAGGAACCACAGCGCGGCCAGCGGCCACAGCAGGGTGAGGAACTGGGCCGCACCATTAAAGTTGAGGAATTTGCCCTGCACCCAGGATTGCAGGGTGACGACGAAATACGGGTTGGACGGCGTGGTGTTGATGATCACCAGACTCAATAGCAGGGTGGTCAGGGCCAGGCGGCGCTGTGCCAGATGGGGGGCAAAGGTCAGGCCAGCCAGCATGATGGTGCCGATCAGAAAGCCGCCTTCGGCGCCGGGCGTGACCCAGACAAACGCGTTTTCGGGCGAGAACAGCAGCGCCGTCGCCAGCGCCTTGACGATCACGGCGCTGGCGATCAGGCCGCCTACGAGCAGGCCGCGCGGGGCCGGTTTGCGCAGCAGGCATAGCAGCGTGAGCGCGGCGCCTACCATGCCGCAGGCCGTGATGATGGTTTCCGACAGCCAGTACTGTTCCACCGTCAGCACGCTGTCGGGGCGCAGATACTGGGCCAGATCGATGTCCGTATCGAGCAGTTGCGACAGCCATTCCGACAGGATGGGCAGCAGCTGGCCCAGCCCGAACAGAAAGCTTTGCGGATAGATCTGCGCCAGTGGCCACAAGGCCAGCAGCACCAGCCCGTGGCTGGCATGGGGCGCGAACCAGCTCTTGCGCAGCCGCTGCAGCTCGCTCTGGTCGAGCAGGCGGCGCACCGTCAGCACGCCGACTATGGCGCCCAGCATACAGCCCACGCTATTGGTATAGAAATCCAGATTCGAAGAGACCCGGCTGGGCAGATAGGTCTGCACGCCTTCCATCAGGCCGGACAGCAGCAGCCCGCTGGCGCTGGCCAGCAGCAGGGCTAGCCAGCCTTGCAGGCGTGGATAGAGCGCATACACGATCAGGGTACCGAGCGGCATGTAGCCAACCACGTTGATGATGGCATCGAACTTGGTCCAGTAGCGCGGCATGTCCGTGTGTTCGAGGAAGATCAGCGGCGACAGGCCCTGATTGTGCCAGCCCGTGAACGGGAACCAGCTGGCGTAGACGATCAGCAGCACGTAGACCAGGAGCGCGCCGCGGGTGAACGGCGAGGTCTTGCTGACGGTGCTGTGCTGTTCCACGCGGCGACCCCTGGCCTTACGGTTGCGGCACGCTGGCCAGCCAGGCCAGCAGATCGGCGGCCAGCGCGTCACTGGCTTCGGCCAGTGCCTGGGCGCCGCCGGCGGCATCCGGCGTAGGCGCGGCCACGCTGCGCTGGAAGGTACGCTGGTCGAGCAGGCGGTGATTGCGGAACAGCGAAGCGCGCACATTGAGGATGCCCTGGCTGCTCTTGGCCGTGTCGAAGCTCTGGGTGAATTCGTTGACTTCCATGCGCAGCACGGTAGGGCTGGTGATGGCGTCGGTGGTGGACAGCACTTTCACGCCCGCCTGGGCGAAATTGGCACGCAGGCGCTGGCCCAGCAGCTGGAACGGCGTCGCGGCCCACTGGTTGTAGGCATACGGGCGGGCCTGACGTGCATCGGCATACAGCAGGCGGTACTGCATGTGTTCCGTATCGAGCGCCGTCGGGCCGGTAATGTCGGCCACGATCAGGGTGCCGATCTGGCTGCTGGTGCTGGGTGCCGGCAGCGGACCGAAGTCATAGCGCGCCGTGGCCGGCGGATTGCTGGCACAGCCGCCCAGCAGCAGGGCGCAGGTGGCAAGGGCAAACAGGTGGCGGAGCTGGACGGTCATCGCGGTCTTCCTCATTTGGCACTGGCAGAGAAGCCGGCTTCACCGGGGCCGGGCGGGGTGCCGGGCGCGCCGAAGATCAGGCTTTGCGGGCGGTCGTTAATCTTGTTCATGGTCTTGCGCAGGGCGCGCATGGAAGCGCGCGTGTCGTCGGACAGCGAGTTTACCTGCGGTAGCGTATCGAGTTCCAGCCCGCCGGCCACCGCTTCTACCGAACCGGCGATGCGCTCGGTGCTATCGGTCAGACGGGCGATGGGGCCATTCGGTGCCTGCAGTTGCTGCACCATCTGGTCGGCATCGCCAGCCAGCCGGTGGAAGCTTTTCAGTGTTTGCTGGGTCTGATCCGCCAGCTGTGGCAGGCGTTCCAGCGTCGGCTGCAGCTGTTCCGGCAGGGCGCGATAGGCTTGCGCGGTGGCGCTGATTTCGCTGAAGGTGTTGAGGATGGCGCGCTGATTCTGTTCGCTGAGCAGATTGTTCAGGCGCTGGGTGGCGATTTCGGTCTGATCAAGGATGGCCTTGCCGCGTTTTTCCAGCACATCGAACAGGCCGGGGCGCAGCGGCACGCGGGCTGGCGTATCGGCATTGGTGGCCAGCCGCGGCGAGCCCACGCTGTCGTCATCGAGCTGGATGAAAGCGATGCCCGTCACGCCCTGATAGCCTAGCGTGGCGAAGGTGGTGCTGGTAATCGGTGCATCCTTGTTGATGTTGAGCGTGACGAGTATCTGGCCCGTGACATTCGGATCGAAGCTGATGCTGGCGACCTTGCCCACCTGCAGACCGCGGTAGCGCACCGGGGCTTGCGGATTCAGGCCCGGTATCGGGCGGGTGGTGGCCAGTACGTAGGGCGCGCGCTCGACGCGGTCGCGGTTGAACCAGAGGCCGAACAGGATGGCTGCAATCAGCAGCGTAATCGTGAAGAAGCCGGTAGTGAGGGCATGGGATCGGTTTTCCATCATTGCTCCTGAGGGTTTTTCTCGTTCAGTGCTTCCAGTGCGCGGCGGCCGCGATCTCCGAGGAAGAATTCATGAACGAAGGGGTGATCGACCTGCAGCACTTCTTCGAGAGTGCCGAGGGCAATCACATGTTTTTCCGCCAGCACGGCAATGCGGGTGGAGAGGGCGAACAGGGTATCGAGATCGTGCGTCACCATTACGACGGTGAGGCCGAGTTCGCGGTGCAGCGATTTGATCAGGCTGACAAAGGCTTCCGACAGGTCGGGGTCCAGACCGGCGGTGGGTTCGTCGAGGAATAGCAGCTTGGGTTCCAGCGCCAGTGCACGCGCCAGCGCTACCCGCTTGACCATGCCGCCGGACAGGTCGGACGGCATCTTGTTGGCGTGCTCGGGACCCAGCCCCACCATATTCATCTTCAGCAGCACGGCATCGACGATCAGGTCTTCGGGCAGGGCATGCAGCTCGCGCATGGGCTGGGCGATGTTTTCCAGTACCGTCAGGGCCGAGTACAGTGCGCCCTGCTGGAACAGCATGCCCCAGTGGTTGCGCAACTGCTGCAACTGGGTGGCGTCGATTTCGCTGATGTCTTCACCGAATACCCGCACGCAGCCGCGCGCTGGCGTTTCCAGTCCCAGCATCTGGCGCAGCAGGGTAGTCTTGCCTGTACCGGAGCCGCCCACGATGGAGAGGATTTCGCCCTGCCGGATTTCCAGATTCAGATCCTGATGCACCACGGTGCGGCCGTACTTGGTCCACAGCCCGGTGATTTCCACGATAGGCACGCTGCCGTCCAGCGTCAGCTCGCCATCGCCACGGCTACCGCCGCAACTGCGTTCGGGGACCAGTGCCGGATTTGCCATCAGAAGAACCCCACGCCGCTAAACACGATGGCGAATACGGCATCGGCCAGTATCACCACGGTAATCGCTGTCACCACCGAAGTGGTGGTGCCGCGTCCCAGACTTTCCGTATTCGGTTTGATGCGCAGGCCGAAGTGGCAGGACACCAGCGCGATCAGCATGCCGAATACAGCGCCTTTGCCCAGACCTATCATGTAGTTCGCCAGCGGCACGGCATCGGGCAGCTTGGTGATGAAGTATTCGGGCGACAGATTCAGTTCCACCCGTGCCGACACCATGCCGCCTATGAGGGCCATGGTATCGGTCCAGATCACCAGCAAGGGCATGGAAACCGCCAGTGCCAGCACTTTCGGCAGCACCAGCCGGAAGCCGTGCGAAATGCCCATCACCAGCATGGCATCCAGTTCTTCCGTCACCCGCATGACCCCCAGCTGCGCGGTAATCGAGGAGCCGGAGCGGCCCGCCACCAGAATCGCAGCCAGCAGCGGGCCCAGTTCGCGGATCACGCTCATGCCGAGCAGGTTGACCAGATAGATATCGCCGCCAAAGGCGCGCAGCTGCTGGGCGGACAGGTAGGACAGCACCACGCCGATCAGGAAGCCTACCAGCGCGGTAATGCCCAGCGCCTGAAAGCCGGCATGGAAGATATTCGCCGAAATTTCCTTCCACGGTCCCCGCATCGGGGCACGGGCAAAGCGTGCGCCATCGATGACCACCTGTCCCACCAGCCGCATGAAGCTGATCAGGTGGGTGACGAACTCCATCATCATGAAGCCCAGCTTCATGATCCATGTCAGTCGTTGCGGACGGGTGGCGGGTAGTTCCAGCTTGCCGGTGGCTTCCAGCCGGGTGAAGAACTCTTCCTGTGCGGGAGCCAGCTGCAACTGGGCGGGGCGGGCCTTGCCCCAGGCGTTCCAGAACAGCTGGGCGCCGATGTGGTCCATGCTCTCGATGGCGCGCAGATCCCACTGCGGGCTTTTGTCTTTGAGTGCGAGTAGCTGCTGCTTGATGGTGGCCATGGCCTTGCCCTGCGCCAGAGCGTGCACTTGCCACGTACCGCCCGCCGTGACCGTGGGGTCGGCGGCAGTCGCTTGTGAGAGTGTCAGGATAGGCTCTTTAGCAATGGGCATAATGTCAGTTTAAGGGACTTTCGCCTTGGCCGCCACCTATCCATGCTCGGCGTTGCAGGACAGTACCTAGGCGGCCAGATGGCGCGCCTGCCGTGATGGTGCCGCGGTTTCGCCCCCGGCGGCGCCCCCTTTGAGGCGCGAGCCGGATTCGTTACGACCCGCGTAGTCGCTGGCCAGCAGGGCATCGGCCTCGGTTTTATCCATGCCGCGCGTCTGCAGCCAGCGCGATACCATGGCGGCCAGACGGTCAAGTGCAATCCGGTGGGTGGCGTCGGTACTCGCATACAGCCAGTCGGAGAAGGCCATGAACTGGCCGAAAGCATCGTCGCCCAGCAGCACCGGCAGGGTATTACCGAAGCGGCCCGAGTTGGCCACCAGATCCCAGTAGCGGGCAAAGCGCACCAGCCGCTGCATGGTGGCGAAGTCGATATCGCGGTTGGCCAGAATGGTGTAGGGCGCATACGGTTCGAAGGTCAGCCCGTATTCCTGCGTGTGGCGGATGATGGGGGTGCCGCGCAGGCGTTTCAGGATGCCGAACTGGATTTCGTGGGGATTCAGCGCCCACAGCTTGTTAAAACCTTCGGCAAAGCTGTCCACAGTTTCGCCGGGCAGGCCGGCAATCAGGTCGACGTGCATGTGCGCGTGGGAGTGCTGCGTCAGCCAGCGGATGTTATCGGCGGCTTTGTGGTTATCCTGCTTGCGGCTGACCAGCGTCTGTACGGCAGGATTGAAGCTCTGGATGCCGATCTCGAATTGCAGTGCGCCCGCCGGGAATTTGCTGATGCCCTCTTTTAGTGCGTCGGGCAGGTGATCGGGTACCAGCTCGAAGTGGGCGTACACAGGATCGTCCGGATGCGCTTCCAGCTTATCGAGGAAGAACTGCATGATCTTCAGGCTGGTCTTGATGTTCAGATTGAAGGTGCGGTCGACGAATTTGAACAGCCTTGCGCCGCGCGCGTAGAGCGACTCCATCTCGGCGAGAAAATCATCGAGCGGGAAAGGCCATGCCGTCTTGTCCAGCGCGGATAGACAGAACTCGCATTTGAACGGGCAGCCACGTGAAGCCTCTACATAAATAGTGCGGTTCTTGATGTCGCTATCGCTATAGAGAGAGTAGGGCAGCTTGATCTGATCCATGGGAGGCTGTACGCCCGCATGGATTTTCATCAGCGGCTTGGGGCCGTGCAGAATCTCGCCGCACAGCTTGGGGAAGGTAACGTCGCCCCAGCCGGTAATGACATAGTCCGCCAGCTTGACGATCTCCTGCTCGTTCGACTCGTGCGAGACTTCCGGCCCGCCCAGCACTACCACCACGTCCGGCGCCACCCGCTTGAGCATGGCGACCACGCGGGTAGTCTCTTCCACGTTCCATATATAGATGCCGAAGCCGACGATGCGGGGTGCGTGCGCCAGTATGCGTTCGACAATCTCGGTCGTTTTAGCGCCAATCACGAATTCCTGTAACCTGGTCTGCTCCCGTAGCTCGCCCATATTGGCGAGCAGATAGCGCAATCCCAGCGATGCGTGGGTATAGCGAGCATTCAGAGTGGTGAGCAGGATAGTCATGGTGCGGCAAAGTGAACGGACAAAGGCGGTATTTTACTCTTGTCAGGCAAGGGTTCCCTTGCTATAGTTCGCCCCCTCGCAAAACACGGCGCCAGTCGCTGAGTTGAGTGAGAAAAGGAAAGACTTGACGGAATGTTGGAAACGCCTCATAATCTTGCCTCTTCGCTGATGAACACAACGCTTCTCAGCAAGCAGTACCAAAGACAAGTTCTTTAAAAATTCACAGTCGATAAGTGTGGACGTTTGATGAAAGTGCACACGAAGCTAGTCTTCGTGATACTTAAAAAATATCAAATGTTCACAAGAAATAAATGAAATAGGACGCTTCGTAAAAGAAGCGAACTGTCAGTATTTTGAGTGAGCGACCC
>NZ_WWCL01000039.1 GCF_009857835.1 Duganella fentianensis | reverse complement strand
TCTGGACCGTGTCTCAGTTCCAGTGTGGCTGGTCGTCCTCTCAGACCAGCTACTGATCGATGCCTTGGTGAGCCTTTACCTCACCAACTAGCTAATCAGATATCGGCCGCTCCAGGAGCACAAGGCCTTGCGGTCCCCTGCTTTCATCCTTAGATCGTATGCGGTATTAGCGTAACTTTCGCTACGTTATCCCCCACTCTTGGGTACGTTCCGATATATTACTCACCCGTTCGCCACTCGCCACCAGAGCAAG
>NZ_WWCL01000038.1 GCF_009857835.1 Duganella fentianensis | reverse complement strand
CCAGGGTGAGATGTAAGCGGCACAGGTCGACCTCCGAGCGGCATGCCGCCACGCCCTCATATGGGTCAATGTCAGACTTGGCCAACTGCGTGGTGATCGCCTGACCGGATAGCCGGTTCATCCTGGCTAGCTTCCACAGGATGGACACGATCGATTCAAACGGATCGAGCCATTTCGGGTCGAACACGTAGCCGAAAGACGGCGTCAGCGCGCGCTCGTCGAACAGCATGATGGGCAAGCTCTTGGCCTCCATGG
>NZ_WWCL01000037.1 GCF_009857835.1 Duganella fentianensis | reverse complement strand
TAAAAGATCAAATCTAAAGGTCTACCTTTACATTTGAACTTTTGGTGGAGGATGACGGGATCGAACCGACGACCCCCTGCTTGCAAAGCAGGTGCTCTCCCAGCTGAGCTAATCCCCCATTGGGTATTACTGGTAGGGCTGGTTGGACTCGAACCAACGACCCCCGCGTTATCAACACGGTGCTCTAACCAGCTGAGCTACAGCCCCAAATGCTGTTCTTCTCTTATTGACAGTCGATAAGTGTGAACGCTTGAT
>NZ_WWCL01000036.1 GCF_009857835.1 Duganella fentianensis | reverse complement strand
TAAAACAGTCAGGATGTTGGCTTAGAAGCAGCCATCATTTAAAGAAAGCGTAATAGCTCACTGATCGAGTCGTCCTGCGCGGAAGATGTAACGGGGCTAAGCCAGTCACCGAAGCTGCGGATATCCGTAAGGATATGGTAGGAGAGCGTTCTGTAAGCCTGCGAAGGTGGCTTGTAAAGGCTGCTGGAGGTATCAGAAGTGCGAATGCTGACATGAGTAGCGATAATGGGGGTGAAAAGCCCCCACGCCGTAAGC
>NZ_WWCL01000035.1 GCF_009857835.1 Duganella fentianensis | reverse complement strand
ACCGTGTCTCAGTTCCAGTGTGGCTGGTCGTCCTCTCAGACCAGCTACTGATCGATGCCTTGGTGAGCCTTTACCTCACCAACTAGCTAATCAGATATCGGCCGCTCCAGGAGCACAAGGTCTTGCGATCCCCTGCTTTCATCCTTAGATCGTATGCGGTATTAGCGTAACTTTCGCTACGTTATCCCCCACTCTTGGGTACGTTCCGATATATTACTCACCCGTTCGCCACTCGCCACCAGAGCAAGCTCCGTG
>NZ_WWCL01000034.1 GCF_009857835.1 Duganella fentianensis | reverse complement strand
GCTTACGGCGTGGGGGCTTTTCACCCCCATTATCGCTACTCATGTCAGCATTCGCACTTCTGATACCTCCAGCAGCCTTTACAAGCCACCTTCGCAGGCTTACAGAACGCTCTCCTACCATATCCTTGCGGATATCCGCAGCTTCGGTGACTGGCTTAGCCCCGTTACATCTTCCGCGCAGGACGACTCGATCAGTGAGCTATTACGCTTTCTTTAAATGATGGCTGCTTCTAAGCCAACATCCTGACTGTTTTA
>NZ_WWCL01000033.1 GCF_009857835.1 Duganella fentianensis | reverse complement strand
CGGAGCTTGCTCTGGTGGCGAGTGGCGAACGGGTGAGTAATATATCGGAACGTACCCAAGAGTGGGGGATAACGTAGCGAAAGTTACGCTAATACCGCATACGATCTAAGGATGAAAGCAGGGGACCTTCGGGCCTTGTGCTCCTGGAGCGGCCGATATCTGATTAGCTAGTTGGTGAGGTAAAGGCTCACCAAGGCATCGATCAGTAGCTGGTCTGAGAGGACGACCAGCCACACTGGAACTGAGACACGGTCCAGA
>NZ_WWCL01000032.1 GCF_009857835.1 Duganella fentianensis | reverse complement strand
AACCTACTTTCACACTGGTTGCAGCACTATCATCGGCGCAGAGTTGTTTCACGGTCCTGTTCGGGATGGGAAGGGGTGGGACCAACTTGCTATGGTCATCAAGCTTTGACTTGTACGAGCCGCGTTCACACGAACGTTGCTCAGAATCTGGAATAGTAAGTAATGTGGGTAATGAAGTTGTCTCAACAACGTTTAACGGTCTTCTTACCTATATCCTGCTAAGGTTATAGGGACAAGCCGTACGGGCAATTAGTATCA
>NZ_WWCL01000031.1 GCF_009857835.1 Duganella fentianensis | reverse complement strand
GCAAGTGCGACAGGCGATTTCCAGCGGGTCGCCATGCACCGGGCAGCATTTGTTGGTGCCGACCTGATGCACCACACTGTGATAGCCACGGCACAGGCATTTCCGGCAATACCGGAAATGGTTGCCGCCGGCGGCCTGCAACGCATCGGGGAGCACAGAGTCCCACACCAGTTTGAGCGGTAGCCCCAGGGTGAGATGTAAGCGGCACAGGTCGACCTCCGAGCGGCATGCCGCCACGCCCTCATATGGGTCAATGTCA
>NZ_WWCL01000030.1 GCF_009857835.1 Duganella fentianensis | reverse complement strand
CATCAAGCGTTCACACTTATCGACTGTAAATAATAAAGAACAGCATTTGGGGCTGTAGCTCAGCTGGTTAGAGCACCGTGTTGATAACGCGGGGGTCGTTGGTTCGAGTCCAACCAGCCCTACCAGTTTCACGCAATACCCATGGGGGATTAGCTCAGCTGGGAGAGCACCTGCTTTGCAAGCAGGGGGTCGTCGGTTCGATCCCGTCATCCTCCACCAAAAGTTCAAATGTAAAGGTAGACCTTTAGATTTGATCTTTTAGAGATCA
>NZ_WWCL01000002.1 GCF_009857835.1 Duganella fentianensis | reverse complement strand
AACGCCGCTGAGTGGTTCCGTCTTGTTCTTTTCGTCATGCCTTTGCTCCTAAAATCCGGCCTTGCGGCCGCTATTGTGAAGCAAGGCATCCACTTATCCTACTGTCCGAAAAACCGGAACCGCTTCTGTCAACCTCAGTACCGCTTGCCCCGGGAAGGTTGTTAAGCTTTAAGCTAACGTCCCGGACCAACGAAAGTATCTCGCTGCTTTCCTCGCTGATTTTCAGAATTGTGCCGCCAGGATAGTTCGGAATAAAGCTTTTACCTACCGTGGGGTGCACACGGATGTGGCCGCAGATGTCGCCCCAAAATGCAACTGAGACAGTGAATTTTCCGCTCGCTCTCCTGGACGTACTTAACTCATGAACCTGGCGAACAATTTCAGCTTCGCTTGCCGTGGTAGTTGCGAATAAAAGATGGCCGATTTGAAGGTTTGCATCATCCGCTTTTTGCACATCCCCCTGGACGGTCGCTATTGTGAACTTTGTCTTGGTGTAGTGTTTGCACTGGATACCTACGTTGCGGGTTCCATCAAAAGCTAGGATGTCTACGCCAAACTGACTTTGCCCAGACCGTCCGACCCGCATGCAGCCAGGGTCATTCCAGACCAAGCTGTACAGCTGATGACACATAGCCTCAAAGTCATCGCTCGATTCAGGTGTGGCGAAGGTATTGTTGCCAGCCATCTTGGTTCTTCAATCCGTTGTTAAGGTTTCATAGTGTATAGAGATTTTACCCTGACTGGAGGTCGACCTTTTTTGTCTTCCGGTCTTCGACCGTTTCGTCGCTTGATACGGAAGCGCTCCTTCCGAGAGACGTCCTGCTTCATGTTTTTCGGGTGTTGACATCTAAAAATATGCACCATGGAGCTGTTCTTATTGTAATATTTTACAACTAAAGATTCAATTTCAATTAACTGGTGAACTACTTCGCAAAAAAATCTATATGGTCGCTAAAATTATTGAAGATATCCCAACTGACAGAGACAGTTTTAATTCGCACGAACCAATAGCAAATGCCATTTGGTCTTTGATGACGACTTCGGAGGGGGGGAAGTCCATTGGGCTGGATGGCGCTTGGGGGAGCGGAAAGTCGTCTATTATCAAGATTCTCGAAAAGAAAATTTCAGAGGAGAGCTCCGTCACATTTATTTATAAGTTCGATGCGTGGACTCATCAAGGGGAACCACTCAGGCGTGCATTCGTAAATGGGCTTTTCGATTCGGTTTTGAATACGTCAGAGCTGTTAACGGAGCATTTAGATAAATTACGGCGGCGAGTGAGGAAGGGGAAAAGCGCTGACGAGGTTGATTCCTATAAAAAACAGGAAAACAAATTAGAAGAGAAGCTTGATAAGCTTAAAAACAACTTAGCAACTGATGAGTTAATTGAGATTAAGGAAAGATATTCAAAGAAGTCAAAAGTTGTTGAGAAATTTAATTTTCCAAAAATAGATAGATTTGGGCGTTGGTTAATTTTTATTGGATTACTGATTCCTGTTGGACTTGCTTTGGTTTCCTCTGGATTGGTGCCTAATCAGTCAGCGGAAATGCAGAACGGGAAATTATATGCCGGAGCCGGTATTCTTTTCTTACCGTTCGTTTCCATATTTCTTAATTATGTACGCGTGTATTGGAATACCTGCGGTTCATTGCCGTCTGAGAGAGAGCGCGAATTAGACAAGATTTGGACTGTATTTCAACAAAAAACATACCTCCGAGAGGTCACCACGACGGTTGAAGACCACGAACCAACTACGATTGAATTTCAGAAGCAATTTAAAGATTTCCTCAGCTCTGCTTTAGCTTATGAAAACTTTAAAATTGTTATTGTTTTGGATAATTTCGACAGACTTCCTGCTGGCGAAGTTGAAGAAGTATGGGCAGTTTTGCGTTCGTTTGTGGACAATTCTGAATTTTCTGGATTTGAATGGTTTAAAAGGTTTTGGGTTGTCATCCCTTGTGCCTCTTCTGGTATCACGTTGAATCAGGATGGCGCTATGGAAGGGGCCGCGCCTCATATACCAACCGGCTTTTTGGATAAGGTCATTCAGGTTAGTTTTGCGGTTCCCTATCCTACAATATCTGATTTTAAGAGTTATTTACGTGATAATTTAATTTTAGCCTTTGGGGATGAGGTTTCCCCGGAGACTGTTCATAATATATTTATTCTTATATCTCAAGAGTTGTCAAGTCAAGTTGAGGTAACTCCAAGAATAATTATAAGTATTATTAATAATATGGTTTCTACGGCGTTGCAATGGCCGACTTTATGTTTAGAATCACATGCTCTATTCTCAATATTGAGGAGAAAATATGACCTCCAAAGTATGGGAATGGAGCTGATGACTAGCAACTTAGGAATTGAAAAATATCCGGGAATTCTTGGTGAGGAAATATCCAGTGACCTTGCAGTGTTAATTTACAATGTGGAAAGAGAAAAGGCGATACAAAAGCTATATGTTCCCTTGATTGACCAAGCAATGAACGACAGGAAAGGATTTGAAAAGCTGAGAGAATTTGGAAGAAAAATTGGCTTCCTTGATGTTCTCGCATCCAACTTATCGAAGGGTCTTTCGCAAAGTCATTCGGACCCCGCGAAACTGCTTCTTAATATTAACAATTTGATTTGTAGCGGTTTAATTTCTGAGGAAGGGTTTACTTCTGGACGAAAATACGGAGAGCAAAGAGAACAGATGGTTCAGGATATATACAATTCACTCAATTCCGTCACTTTGCTTTCATTGCAAGAGGCAGGCGTTGTGAATGTAATTTTGACTTTGGTAAATGATTTAAAAAGAGAAAACCATAGAGAAGCATTTCTTGGGCTATTGAAAAAAACAAGGGATGCTTACTCGCAGAATAATTCCCTGTGGTTCAACGGCCATGTTGGCGGTCCCAAAGAAATCGTCTTCAATGTGAACGTTTTGCGAAATAGTAAGCAAGTTGAGGCTTACATAGGTGAAGTATTTCTTGATGGCCTTTCTATTCCTGGCCCTGTTGAGGAATGGGTTCGTATCTGCGATGAAATTGAACAAGGGGGAATGAGCTGTACTGGACTCAAGCCTGCTCCACGACAACTTGATATATGGAATTATCTGGCTGACGAGAAGTATCGTAATTGGCCGGTGAGGCCGTTTATTTCCGCTTATCGAGCGCTAGTTCACAATTCTCTAGAAGTGCCCTTGAGGGTTGTAGAAAATTTTATAGCTCGCGTTAAAGACCGGACGCAGCTTCCAGTTGAGCAGGTAGCTTTTACTCTTCCATTTTTATATGAAGTGGCGGCCACTTCGGAGGAGGTAAAGAAAAGAATTGCGTCAATAGATAACAATGTTTTGTATTTTTATCTTGGTACGCTTCGTTCGAAATTCCCGAATAACCCAGAGGACAATGATAACTTTGTAATTGATTCTAAGGATATGCTGTATTCGTTGGCGGGAAATATAATTTTCCTTTGGATTTATCTCGGTTGTCAAAGATATACAAATAATGATTCGATTATTGCTTCGGGGAACACTTTTTTGACTGAGCTATTTAACGACGAGCAGATTTATCCAATTTTGGTAAATAATATTCTTCCATTCGTAAAATTGAACGGTTGGTTGGATTGGCAAGAAAATCTAAAAAAATCCGCTTCAAAATACGCGGGCAGCGTTTATTTTGTAGAAAAAAAATTCATCAGCTTTTTGATGCCTATCCTAGAATCCTAACTTGAATATGACTCTTTAGGAGTATGCTATGCGCCTTCCGGCGCATAGCATTGGTATCTTAAGGTACCCCGAAATTTTTTTCTTGAAAAGATTGCGCGCCAGCAAGTGTGATATGGTATTTGTAAGCTTTACTTACTGCTGTTAGCCGTACAGCAAGGCATCGTAGCTGCGCCCTGGGGCAACCGCCATTCTCCAGCGCTGGGATACCTCTGAGCGTGAGGAGTAGGCGAGTGACAATTCACAGGCCCATACAGGAATAAGTGGTGAAAAATCTCTCCAAAATTAACATTTGAATAGAATTGTCAAATTTTGAATTTCCGTATGGATTTTTTTTGACCGGCTCGCTTAAAATTGTGTATCCAATAGTCACGAAGCGAGTCCAAAATGCCTTATCAAGCTCCAATTCAACGTACTGCTCCCACTGCATTCTTGTTCCTAGTTGACCAGTCCGGCTCGATGGGGGACCGCATGGCAGGCATGGAGAAGACCAAAGCTCAGTTCGTCGCTGACGTGCTCAACAGGACTTTCATGAACTTGGTAACGCGCTGTACCAAAGCTGATGGGGTTCGTGATTACTTCGATATCGGCGTGATTGGTTACGGGGACGGCGGCGCACAGAACAGCCTTCACGGTGCTTTGAGTCACCAGATTCTGAATCCAATTTCCGCCATTGAGGCTAATCCGCTGCGGGTAGAAGACCGAAAGCGTAAGGTTGACGACGGCGCTGGAGGCATCATTGAGCAATCCATCAAGTTCCCTGTTTGGTTTGAGCCTCGTGCTAACGGTGGCACGCCTATGTGCGAAGCCATTCAACGCGCCGGCATTGAACTCGCGGCTTGGTGTGACAGTCACCCCGACAGTTATCCACCTACTGTCCTCCACGTGACTGACGGGGAATCGACCGATGGAGACCCTGAGCAGCTGGCCGAGACGCTTCGTCAGTTTGCTACCAATGACGGCAATGTCTTGCTGTTGAATCTGCATGTCAGCGCTCAACCAGGTAATCCCATTTCGTTCCCAGCTGGCGAAGGTGTACTGCCAGACCAGTATGCGAAGCTGCTGTTCCGCATGTCTAGCGCTCTGCCTGCTCACTTAGTAAAGGCCGTCCAGGATAAAGGGAATGCTATTTCTACTGAAGCTCGCGGCTATGTGTTCAACGCGGAAGCTGGAGAAATTGTGGACTTCTTCGACATCGGTACAAGGGCCTCGCAGCTGCGCTAGGTCCTGTGAAACTTCGTCTTGATTATCACGCCTCGATTCCGAAGGACTTGGGGGCCCCGGACTTGAACGAGGACGCGTGGTCCGTTGATGAGCGGACCACGCATATCGCGCTGTCTGATGGTGCGTCGGAGTCGTACGACTCGAAGCGATGGGCGCAGCTCTTGGTTCAGCGCTATGCTGACGACCCGTGTACTACTGAGGGCTGGCTCCTGAAGGACTGGGTGATGGACGCGGTGGCAGCCTATGAAAACGGAATCGATTTTGATGCGCTCTCTTGGTCCAAACAGTTAGCGTTCGAAAGGGGAAGCTTTGCGACCTTGCTCACCCTAGAACTTGCTGAAAATGGTAATGAGGTTGAGGTCCTATCTATCGGAGATTGCCTTGCTGTTCATTATCGGCAGGGCGCAGTTGTTTTCAGCTACCCCTTCACTTCGCCCGAAGAGTTTGAGGAACGCCCGCAGTTGCTTTCGACCCTCAGGCTCGAAAATGCTTTCTTGGCCGATTCAGATTTTTTTAAACAGCACACGAGCAAAACATGGCATGTCGAGCCGGGGGACATCATCTATTTGGCAACAGATGCTGTAGGGCAGTGGTTGCTTCGCGAAGCCAGTGCTGATGTCAGTTCTTTCGATTCGATACAAGCAGTCACCACAGAGGCTGAATTTGCCGAGCTCGTTTTAAACCTTCGGGCAGAGCGTCGCATAAAACTGGACGACTCTACAATCCTTAGATTGGTCGTCGAAAACGACTAGAAACAAATGACGTACCCTAGCATTGAACAGTATCAGGAGCTTGTACAGAGTCCTCAGGTTGTATTCACTGACCCGGCACTAGCTGCGGGGCGCGTTCGTGCATCCGGTTTAGGTACACCGATAGTTGTTTCGGGTGGCTTCGCGTTAACCTATGCGCTAGAGGCTAGTGGGACGAAGTACGCCGTTCGTTGCTTCCACCGGGATGCCCCCAATCTCGAAAAAAGATATGCAGCTATATCTCAGTGCCTGTCTGGCTTACGCTCCTCCTATTTCGTTCAGTTCGAATATCAAGCGAAGGGGCTGAGAGCGAATGGAGCTCTGCATCCTCTTGTAAAGATGACTTGGGCCTCTGGTGTCACGCTCGGGGAGTTCGTTGAAGACAACTATAACAACCCGGCTGCTTTAGGCAACTTGGTAAATTCGCTGAGTGAGATGGAAGCCTACTTAGCCCTGAACAATCTTGCGCATGGAGATATCCAGGAAGGGAATCTCATGGTTGCGGACCAGGGCAAGAAGCTTCAGCTAATCGATTACGACGGGATGTTCGTGCCTGCGTTGGCCTCTCTTGGTGGTTCCGAATTAGGACATCGTGATTATCAGCATCCTGGACGTGCAGCAAAGCATTACGACTCGACGCTCGACAGGTTCTCCCTGATATCAATCAATCTTGCACTTCGGGCGCTCGTCGCCCAGCCCAATCTTTGGTTCTCGTCGCAAAGTGGGGCGGGAGTCATTGTGTTTAGGGCTAATGATTTTTCTGCGCCCACTGCATCCAAAATTCTTGCAGAGATTGGGAAAATCCCCAGCCTTGCTAGAGACGTAAAAAATTTCATCGCAATCTGCGCGGGCCGATTCGAGCAGGTCCCACGCTTGCCTGATTTCTTGGCTGCGAAGAGTATTCCTGCGTTTGATGTCTTGAAGCAGCGCGCTGGCTCGATACAGCTGCGGCAGGGATATATAAGCCAGTACCCAGTTCTTGACGGCGCAAGATATGACCTGTTTGAACAGCACATCGGCGACATGGTTGAGCTTGTCGGTCGAGTGGTTGAGGTGCGAAATGCGTTTACCAAACACGGGAAGCCTTACATCTTCGTGAACTTCGGCGACTGGCGAACACGAAGCGTAAAAATCGCGTTGTGGAGTGAGGCGCTATCTACGGGAAATCGAAAGCCGAGCTCAGAGTGGATTGGTCGTTGGGTCGCCATTCGTGGTTTGGTAGAGCCAGTGTATCGTGGCCAAAAAAAGTCCCGGTATGAAAGCATCACGATAACTGCTACATCGTTGAGCCAGCTAGTGCTCATCACAGCAGACGAGGCACAATATCGGTTAAACCCAATAGCAGCCCAACCGCGTACTGAGCAACCATCGAACGCGGACGCGTTACAACGATTAATTGGGAGCGCATCGAGACCAGGGGAGACTCCGTCTGTTCGTTCACAAGGCTCACAAGGTGGAGCACGCCCTGTTCAGCAAAAGCCTTTAACCCCCAACCAGCAGGCATTAGCGCGCATGCAGCAGCAAGCGGGCGGAAGCGCAAAGCCAGTCACGATGCAGCCTTCGTCGCAGCCAAGGCAGCAAGTAGCTGTATCTGCGCCGTCGTCTCAAAAGAGGCCACCTATGAATTATCCGCAGCCTAATGAGGCCATTCGCCCTCGCACAAGTTATAGCAGTGTGCCGCAAGGAGGTCTCGTCTCGCGCATTCTTCGCGCCATCCAAAAGCTGTTCAGCTGAACCATGTGCGCCTGTTGGAAAGAGCTGGCGCACCGAAAATTAAAACACTTACTGTGAACTCCACGATAAACCAGCCGCTGCCGCCGTTTTATGTGCCCGACCCTGAGATACCTGAGGTACTCGACCTTGAACACGGCACTTATCATAGCTTGGCCGAGATTGTAGGGACTGATTACGCCAAAGCAGTTCAGTTACGGATGGACATTAAGGCTGCACAGCTGGTAGACAAGCCCCTCTTTGCTTGTGCCGAATGCGGTGTTCCAGTTAGTCTATTATCTCGAAAGGACACTAGGAGATTCTTCTTTAAGCATACCGTTGAGGACGGTAGGTGTTCAGCCATTACCCGTGGCGAACTCACGCAAGAGGAAATCACAGCCCGGAAGTACAACGGTGCCAAAGAAAGCCGCCTGCATTTGCGAATGAAAGAGCTGGTGCGGCGCTCCTTGCTGGCTGATGCACATTTCAGCGAGGTCGAAGTTGAGAGCACATGGAAGGGGCTAAGTGGCACTTGGCGAAAGCCAGATGTTCAATCGCTGTACACGGCCGATGATGGGACGTCCGTGCGAGTTGCTTTTGAAATCCAGTTATCGACCACCTTTTTAGACGTAATTGCGGAAAGGCGGCAGTTCTACACGGGGGAAAATGGGCTGCTCTTTTGGGTTTTTGCAGAGTTCAACGACAGTGGAAGAAAATTAACTCAGGACGACGTCTTCTATAACAATAACCAAAACGCTTTCCTTATGAACGAGGACATAGCGCAGCTATCGATTTCTACCAAGTCGCTGCATTTCGAATGTGCTTGGGCTGAGCCGCTCTCCGCAACGACTGTGGGGCCTCTGAAGAGGCAGAGCGTCTCATTTGAAGACCTTACCTTTGACCTAAAAAGGCAGCAGGTATTCTATTTTGACTTTGCTACTGCCTTAGCCCAGTTAGCCCAACAAGAATCGGCGCTATTGCAAGTCGCACGAGAGAATTTTGAGGCGGCTTGGATTGCCCACGATGACTATGAGCGCCCGATTTCTGAGATTTGGCAGGAGTTCTATCGTGGTGTCCGTGCCTCTGGAATTCGTCTTCCTAATTACCCTAAGGACCCGTATCACATTCTGGTCAGTGCACTCTACACCGCGAAGCATGGGAAGGTAATCGGCTGGAGATTCAATCGTGTGGTTGAGGTCGCACACCGCATAGCAGGTGGACATCCTCAATATTTACGAATCTTTCGTCTTGCCCTAAAGGTCTATGGCCGCACTGAGCAAATCCGAGCAGAGGACAAGTCGGGTAAATGGGCGGAAAGGATGCGCAAGAGCCAAGATGCGTTACGCTCCAGGGAACCTCAGTATGAACATGATTCGCAGTATGACGAAGCTATCTCAATTTTGTTTCCTGAACTCTTTACGAAAATGCCCTACTAAACGGTGACTCATTAGCTGACGTCCGCTGTTAAGCTTTTTTTGATGGAGCGCGTCGAGAGCCTATATCCCTGTCGTTTAAGACTCGCACGATGACAGGAAAGCCAACGCCGTTTTTGTGCAGAAACGCAGCAGCCTTCCGTTTTCCTCCAGACTCAACCATGGCTATGCCCTGGTTGACCAGCTCTGCGGTTGGAACGTCATGACGGGCCTCGCGTGTCACGGTGCCCAGCGTCGGGTGCTCAGTGCTCATTGTTGCCTCCGGGGCCAATAGAGTATGAGTTCTAGCCTATCCTTAAAGCCTGGCAGGCGACGCGAGATAGGTCAATGCTCGGCTACCGAGCATGAGCTTTTGCGTGGATATTACGTTTGGATGCACAATTCTGGAGAACGACGGAGCAGAGACGGTTGATAACAGGACAGCAGGGGCGGGGCTACGGTCGGTAGAATTAGCGTGACAACGGAAGACCGCGAAGTGCAACCTTCCGCCGGAAGAATACAAAGTCAGTCTTTGATGCGGAATTGTTCTTTATCCCTACCTTCTAACCACTTCGGCGCACGCCCTCGGCCCGTCCATTGTTCTCCAGTTTCTGGATTACGGAACTGAACTGGAACAGGTTGCCGAACCTTTTGAGGCTTCGACTTTCCTAAGGAGCCAAGGTCAGCAAGAGTGAGCCCAAACTCTTTCATGATGCCAGCAATTTGTGCTTTTGCATTGGCCAGCTCTTCATGGCGGGCGGCGTCGGCTTTCTTCTGAAGTTCAGCAATTTGAGCTTGTATTTCGAGATACGATGACATATGTTCTCCAAGGAATGACCAAGATAATTTAGCATAGCAGGGGCGAAGGGGCTATGGCAACACTGATTCCTACCTGATATTTTCCAGGATACTTTTAAAATAGGCAGGATACTGCGCAATGGATGCAGCAATGACGGGGCGATGCGTTTTAAAAGCGGTTGACGCATATTGTTCGCTGTAACCAGACCCACGTAATGCTTCGGCTACATCAATTGCAATTACCCTATCTGCTAATCCTGCATCGAAAACAGATATCGACAGGCGGTCTTTAAGGCCATACTTAAGTGACTTTTGGAAAAACTGCAAAACAGTGGCTTCTTCGCTTGCTAGATTACTTCCAAAAAGAAATTGTGAAACAGCGGATACAATCAAGGAGCACTCAAAGCATAACTGCTTTTCTAAAAACTCCATAACATCTTGTTCGGTCAGCTTTCTCGTTCCCTCACCCCATGGACGAGTACCTCCCATTAGCTTGGCATTCTCTAGAATTGCGGAATATGGTGAAGAATTAATCCATAACTTTGCGAGTAAATAGGGAACATCAGGAGGAAGAACAGAATGGAAAAACATACTGTCCAAGATTGCCTGGAAGAGAGGCCAGATAGCCTTCAGCCATTCGTCGTTAGTCTGGATGCCAAGCAAAGACTCCCTATTCAGTTCAACCCATTCTTCAACAGTGCGCGCGTCAGCCACGCCTAGCAAGGTCTTTGCATAGATGTGCTGCTTGTCCTGTCGTGGTGCTACCCCATCAACGTAAATTGCTACAGTTCGGAACAATATTTGTAACTGCTCCTTCTGTTCGTCCGTCGCTATTGAGAAGGCCAATGTGGATTCTGCCAAGGATGCAGCGTGGCTCTGAAACTCATCCTGAGTGTCAAACCCGCGATTTGACATCAAATAACTTTCGAGAGCTTTCTGAAGTTGACGTTTTCTCTTAATCTGTTTAATTAACCACTCCGCCGTAAATCCTCGAACCTCACGTACCTTTTGATGGGCCCAATGACTAATTTGCTCATCCGTAGCAACAAGTAACTGCGCCAAATCAGAGAACGACATCGGAAGGATAAGCTTCTTAGTCTCATCGGGAATCGGGGCGATTATGCTCAGTAAAGAGCTTGATGTGTCCTCAGACTTCTCCGGAGCTAGAAGATTGGCTGACATATCAAATTGCCATTTTTTGGATGTCGTATCATCAATGACCGACGAATCCGCAAAAATTACCAAGCCCTCGGTATGCATCCCTGCGCGGCCTGCGCGACCGATAAGATTGAGAAAATCTCGAGTTTTAATTTGTTCTCCCGCCTGATAAATACTTGAGACAATTAAGTATCTAATCGGCAAGTTGACTCCTTGAGCAAGGGTGGAGGTGCAAATCACGAATTTCAGCAAGCTCTTCTGCATGCCATATTCAACTGCTAAACGAACTCCATGTGGCGTATTGCCATGATGAACGAAGCAGCCCAATTCTGCGGCCTTAAACAGGTAAGACGTTTCGCCAAAATGCTTGCCAAGCAATGATGTCATGGCCAAAATTTCATTTTGGTCAGAAAAGGTATTTGGGGCGGCCTTCTGGTACTGTCGCGAGTAAACCTCAACTATTCGTTTGGCCATGCCTTCCGCAGTATCTTTTTTTCCGCAAAAAACTGCTACAGCACCCTGCGGGACTAGTGAGATTCCCAAGTACAAGGAGACATCCTTAGCTGCGTCTTTCCCCTTTTCAGGAAATTTCCGCTCTTTTTCTCTCGGTTTTTTAAGCAAGACCTGCTGCTCAATGACCCTCGGCACAAAATAGTCATACTTGTCTCGGCGTACTGGCCTTTCATCAAAGAAGCGGAGCTGGCCTGCACTTTCTAACCAGGACGCGAATGCTATAGACCTGGCCGTTGGGAAAAGCGTAGTGCCATCCACCACCACAGCACCATCCCCAATCAGCCAATTTGCCACAGGAGCAGCATTTTTAATCACGGCAGAGATGAGAATGGTTTGCACATTGCTTGGAAGGATAGCTTTAAGTTCAGTCAGCAGTAGTTCATACACGATGCCGCGAGAGCCAGAGTCAAACTGGTGGCCCTCGTCGTAGGCCACCAAGCCAATTTGCTGGGAAAGAGCAGGCTGCTGCCTCAGCACGTATAGCAATTTTTCCGGCGTGAGAACCAGGATGTATTTTGTGGAAGGTGCCGTACCCCCAAATATTTCAGCTATCTCCGCCATGAAGTCCATTTGCAGGGCATCGCTAAGTTCATCGACTTTCACGTCATCAGATGCAAATGATTCGCGCAACGAGCCGCCTACTTCATGGCATAAAGCTCGAAAGGGGACGACAACAACCGCCAGCTTTGCACGACCAGACAGAAAGGCACTCCGCAAAATGATTTCCAGAGAGCGGGTTTTGCCTGCGCTGGTCGGCATTTGTACCAAGCCTGAGACACCGTTATAGATGCCGTTTATGCCTAGCAAAACCTGAGACGGCCAAAGCTCTTTTGGAAAGTGCGGATGTTGCAATGCCGTGGCCCATAGCGGCGCGGGTAAGCCCGTGTAACGAGGAAGCAATTCCCAGGAAGAGGCCTCTACGCGCATTGCCGCGACAGCCACGACCAGGTCAGTGAACAGTAGATTTCTTGGTGTTCCCCATTGGTAGACGGTTTTCCGAAGCGATGAGAACGACTTGTGCAAAGTACGAGCGTCTGGAAGTCCAAAAATAAAATGATTCGAAATCTCCGAAGCAAGGGCGTTAATCTTCTCAGAAAATGCACCGACGCCTGTTAAGGGCTCCGTCCACTTCGCATTCAACAACCAGCGCAGAAAATTTTCAACGCTATCATCTTCCGCAGTACTCACAAGTCTTTTTGCAAGAACAAAACTGCTGCCGGGGCGCTCCGCAAGATAGTAGGCAGCGGAGGCAAGTAAAAGAACATCCTGTGAAGGAGCGTCATCAAACCTAGACGCGAGATAGGCGTCAAAGAATTTTGCGGAGAACTGAAGCTCCTCGCCTGGAGAAATCTCGGCGTCAGGGGAATTTGCTATCTCGGCTGCGTAGTCGCCAAGGATGCCCACAGTCAGCAAAAATAACGAAGCCGGTTCGACTCCATCGGGGATTGCGATATGGTGAGATTCGTCAATCCCAAACTCATACATCTTCCCCTTTGAGCGCGTTATCTTCAAAACATTTTGGCTTCGATACTCAGGCTTCATCAGCAGCTCGCTTGTAAATAGCGTTAGCCAAGGCCATCAGGCCCGAGCCTTTAATGACAATCAACTGAAGGTCTTTTCGGTTTATGTGATTTGCCACAGTTGAAGACTTTAATTTTTTCTCGTCGAACGCAGTGGTTGAAAGCATTGCTGCTGCTCCGGATTTATATATAAACGGCCGGTCATCCTTGTTTTGAAAGCGAGCAATTAAATCAATTTTCTCGTCGTCGTTACCTTTGATGAATCGACGTTTCGCGGCATTTAATGAAATGGCTGTGCGCAAATAGTCCTTATGGGAATGGTCAATTGCTTCTTGAAGCTTTGAGTTATATGCAGTTTCCGATAGCTGAGCTTTTACCTCAAAAGTTAATAACTCATCATTTTTGTCTGCTTCGCCTGGATTTAAAACTTTAAACCCAAGAATATCCACTCCTTTTGCTGACTCGTTTCGGCTTTCTTTTTCGCTGTACTTACCACGAGGAACCCAATAACCAAGTACGTACTCGACGTAGTCGGAGATGAGTAGTTCCGCGAAATCGCCTGCGCGAATAGAGGGGCCAGGCTTGACCTTCTCATCTGGAAAGGCAAAGTCTAAAAGGTACTGGGAACGACTAAGCCCTGTGCCATCTCTTAAAGCATCTATATCGGAATCAAGGCAGTAGTTTTGCCGAAACTGCGCGGCCCACTCTTTGAGACACGGGTCGTCACTAGGAGGAACCGTAAGCTCCCAGATTGGGACAGACTGCCCTTCATCGGTTTGGACAACTTTGCCCGTATTTGTAAGAAGTTTTAAGTACGTTGGGGGGCTCATCTTTGAACGCGCTATAGGCGGGCTGACATATCTACCGTGCTATTCTACAAGTGTCGTTACCAAAACGGAAAAATTTGTTTACTTGCAAAATGATATTAAATTTGTTTAGACCGTGGAGTTGAGGAATTTACAAATTGGAATATTTGACTGAGAAACTAGACGTCAATAGTTCAGTCCGTTGGAAGGGAAACCAACATCACAAAAAGTTTTTTGCTTGTTCTTGGGGAGCCCGAGACCGCAGGTTCATAAATACGACCAGCGTAAACGTAGGGCAGCCATAGTTGGCGGCATAGCTTGCCTTCCTATAGGCTATCTTGAGCGTAAGTCACTAGCGCGGTCGAATTCCGCGATGTCAGAAAATCTGCCAGGCGTTGTGGGCAATGTCCCATCGTCGTCTCGGCCGATACGACGACGGTCGTACCTGATGTTCAAGGATGTTAGGTACACCTCGAGCTCATCGCTGTCTGCAATAAACGCATCAAGGAGCCAGGAAAAGCGGCGCGGCCAAACAAGTACGGGGCGCTGGAAAATCCAGCACAAGAGCGCATAGCCGAGAGCGTAATCGTAGAGGGAATCGATGAGTCGCTTCATGTATCAATATCCACTATGAGATGGCAAGCTGCTTCTTCAGTACCTCCCGAGCATGGCGCAGTTGGACTAACAAAAATCCTGCCCCGGCTTCGCAGAGAACCGTATTTTCCTCAAGATGCGAGTCGCGCAAAGACTGGCCGCTCACCAAATCGTCGATGACCAAAAACGGTACTGGCGACAGCAGCGCATGGGTATCGAGCCACGCGTCAATTTCGACCAGGCGGTAGCTGTCATCGTCACGCGGCGTACACCAATGTTCGTGCAATGCGTCCGCCAAAAAGCTGAGCCCTGTATGTCGGAACACCTCGCAAAGCTGCGCCTGGGTCAAATCCTGCGTCCAGCTTGAACTAATCACGTAGGCTGGTTCGAATTCTTGGTGCAGCTGGCGCAGGCTTTCGACAGCTGTAGAGTGAAAAATCTGCTGCCACACCTGGTTTGCCTCGACGGTAGAGTCGCCCGCTAGTGCCGCCGACACTTCACGGGTGTTGAAAGTTCGATGCACGCACAGCACATCGTCTATGTCGAGAAATACCACTGGCTGTTGATGGTTTAAGGAGTTGAGCATTTCATTTCTCCAGGGCTTATGGGGCTCCAAGTCGCAACTCCAGAACCTTGGCATCGGCTTCCGTCAGTCCTGTAGCCGGATTAATGGCGAGCAGGTTTTTGCAGAACGGACGGAACAGATGAGGCTGGTCGTCAATCGCAACCCACGACTCCCATACGCGGCCTGTAGTCCGGAGCCAAGACTCAATTTCAGCTTGTCGCACGTAAGCCCCGAAGTCTTCATCGCTTTGCACTTCGCGCCATGCGGGCGTCAAATCGATAATGCGCGGCGCGATGTCTGCACTGAAGAGCGACTGGAGCTCGAGTAACGAGCGCTTTTCGCGCCAGGTTGAACTGACCACAACCTGCACGGCCGGTCTGCGGCGGAGCACGTCTTCGAGAACAGGTAGCTTGCAAAGCAGCGCGCTATCACCGTACGTAATGTCCGGATGGAGAACGCCATCAAAATCGAGAAATAAAATCATCGACTCACTTTTCCGCTATAAGTTACAGAGGTTACGCAGCCGGTTCATAATCCATGCTTGCTCCGCTGGCGTGAAGGGCCAATGTCCACTCTCAGCTTTGCTGGCCAGGCCCTGGCGAATGCGTTCCAGGTTCTGCTCAGCCGTCCAGTCGGGATTTTCAACTTGCTTACGAAGGAAGTAGGCCCGGAGCTGGCCAACAATGTCATCTGCCGCTTCAAACCGTGCCTGCAACTCTTCTTCACTGACCCTGAGTGGTCCGTAAGTACCGTCGGCACTTTTTTTCAGTAGGAGTTTGGGCTGTGTACCGCCAATAGAACCCAGCACTTCTTCGCGTGGGAAATCGGCTGGAATTTCATTGCGACGCAGCGAATCAGTCTGCATGGTCACTCCTTTGGGTTAGGGGCTAACTAGCGGAAGCGTTAAGCTGGCTGTACTGTTCGACTGCTTCAGCATTGCAGTAGACGCTTGCTCAAGCATCTGCGCGGAGGTCGCGCTAGCAGTTTCACTGGCGTAGTCAGTGTCCAAAATTCGCCCCGTCGCGTTCTGGGTATTCGCGGATTCGTTGGCAAGGTTGGCGTACACGTGCTCAAGACGATTCGAGATGGCACCTAACGCGCTCCCCACAGCGCTCCAAATGTCTATAGCTTGCGCGGTGTCGTCGATAGTTTGACTCGCGTTTTGCGTTAAGACGGTCTGGAGTTCGGTGGTTCCCCATTTAAGACCCAGAGGGGTTTGCCCCACGACAGGGCGCAAGTCCACCGTCATCGTATCGCTCGACGATTCACCAATCTGAAGGTTGAACGGAGACCAAAGCTTCGCGTTGTACTGAGGAGCCCTTGTAATGAACAAGTCCTCTCCAGCCCATTGAAGTCCCAGCTGGTTCCAGACCTCATCGTACTGCGCGGCGAACTCGCTTTGTAACGCCGCTTTATCTTCCTGGGTTGAGGAACCATCGGCGGCTTGAATCGCGAGGTCATGCATTCTACTGTACAGCGAGATGATATTCTGAACAGTCCCCTCGACCGTCTGCATCATCGAAATGCCGTTCTGCGTGTTTCGCATCGCGACTGCTATACCACTGGATTGGGCCTTAAGCCGCGTGGCGATTTGAAGGCCTGCCGCGTCATCCATCGCCGAATTGACGCGATAGCCGGTGGAAAGCCGAGCCTGCGCCAAAGCAGCTGCACGACCGGCGCGGTCAGCAGCGCTAATAGCAGACATCGCAGCAGAGTTTGTGCGCAAGCTCAGCATACGTAGTCTCCTGCGTCAGATTGCTTTCACCGGCACGCCATCAACGACACTCGGCAGACGGCCAGGGCCTGGGTACGTGCAGTTGACGATGGTGTTATCGCCATCATCGACGGGCGTGTTGACGACAGGCTTAGATAGGTCACAGACGAGCGCAATAAGATGGGCATTGAAGCTGGGCGAGGCACGGCGGAGCGTCATGGGGCTGCCGACAGCGCATGTGTAATACTGATTCGAATTGTTGTGGCCAGCGGTGACGAGCAATGCGTCACGCGATGGTGACAGCTCAGTGCGGCACTGGTTGAGCGTACCCGCAGATGCCAACGAAACAGGCGGGGCTGCCGGGACACTTGGTTTTGGCGTTACCTGTGGTGTCGCAGGTGCGTTGGTCTGCATTGCGCGAGCGAATTGTCCGACTTGCTCCGTTGTGCATGCCGTCAATGCCGCCGACGCGATAGCGATGCTGAGAATTGCTTTTTTCATGTGAGTGTTCCTGTGTGCTTAGATTTTCGGAACGGCCTTGAAGGTCGTTACATCGATGCGATTGCCATCGACTTTCTGCGACAGGTCGTTTTCGAGCTCTACACCAGTGTTCGCATCGAAGTTCCCGCGAGTGAACTGCTCCGAGCACGCTTTGTAATCAGTGGCGCTCTCCTTGCAAAGCACACTGGTGACGAAAAACAAACCGTCAGGATTCGAGCGGGCAGCAACGAGGTCGCCGGTCGTGCCCCAGAAGCTTGCGGAAAACTTTCCGGGGAAGTCGATGAGTGGCACATCCGTTTTCAGCACAACAGCGGTCGTACGCCGCGCAATAAATCCGGGAATATTCCAGGTAGTGATGCCGGTGTAGCCCGCGATGGAACTCGTGAACTCCGATTCGGACATTGCGGGTGCGGCTCCCAGGTGCCATTTTTCCGCACTTGCTAAATATGATTTCTTGTAGAAGTCAGACATAGCAGCTGGGTCTACTTCACGCAGGCTTCCGACGTGGCCGATAGTGATGACTCCCGGCTTTACATCGCTTGCCACTGCTTTTTCAGCAGTGGCCTTGGCAGTTGACGAACGAGCGTTTTGCTCGAGATGCCCCTTCATTTTTTCAAACTCTTCATTCGATGCGGGGCCAGCGCCAGGCAGCCTGTAGCCATCTTCGCCAGGTCCCCTGGTGGTAGAGCAAGCCGAGAGAGCCAGCGCGGCAGTAGCGATTACGACAGCAGTAGTGATACGCACAAAAAAGACCTTTCTGTTGTTAGGAAAATTGGAGAGCTGGCTCGGCGGTCAGGCAGCGACGAATTGTTCCCAGTCGCGGGCATGGACAAGCGCTTTGCTTTTAATTGAGCCGCACGACGCCAGACGGAAGCGGCGGCTAAATGCGTCAAAGGCTTCTAGGGCATATGATGGAATTTGCTCGCGAAGTACGTAGCGAATGCCTGATGTGTCAATAACTACATCGACAGGCTGGGTGGCGGGCATGGTCCGCATGTCGATGTTGACAGGTTGAATTGCACGAACTGCTTTAAATGCTGCGGCAAGGGCGTTCCCATTAAAGAAATCCAAATCGAAGCGCGTGGCGGAAAGGGTGGGGGTGTACTGCCTCAGCACAAATCGGTTCCACTGGTCCCGTCGGATAAGGTCGAGGGATACAAGCTCGACCCCCGTTTCTCCTCGGGCGTCGAAGCCCGCGACGGACAATTTGATTTGCTGGACGGACCCTTTGAGCAGCGCGCAGGGCATCTTTGAAGCTTGTTCGACCTGGAGCACGTGCATGGCGCGTAATAACAAGGCTTCGGGACTCTCACTCCACGGCTTGTAGCCCTCCAGCCACGCTACGCACACGGGCGATAGGCTGTTGTCCTTGTCACCGACGCGGTAGGTCACGCGCATGCGACCGGCATTGCCCACGGCGAGTGCTTCAACTTCAAGACGTACCGACTGCTGTAGCAATACTTCTGGAAATGAAAATAAGAAATCTGCAATAAACATAGCCAAATGTCCCAGTCGAAATAAGTACTCGTAACGTAATGAACGGGCAAAGCGGGGCCCTGAGGTGCAAAATCCTCAATCAACAATGTTCGGTGTCGTTCATGCGCCAGATGCAAGGCGTTTCGCCTTGGAAATGGATTGTAATTATTAGTCTATGAAATGTAAACAATGGAGTCGCAAAACGTGGAGCTTTATATCGTCTGGAAAATGCATTAAGGTTGCGGCACCCTCAACGGGACATGAGACCGTTGCCACAAAACCTGAGAATCGAATTTTCTGCCTACATTCGGTCAGCGCGTCAGGCTCAAGGTCTAACTATTCAAGAAATGGCGGCTCAAATGGGGATTCACCGGGCCCGGTTGGGGCAGCTAGAGCGCGCTGTGCACAACGTGACTTTTGAGACAATGGATGTCTTGGTCGCGCACTCGGTTTTTTCGGCGGGGCCGTTGCCGCCTTATTCACAGACCATTGCAGAGCGAGTCAGTCAAGCAAGAGCTGGTCGCTTCAGCCAAGAGCGCCTTTCTGAGCGTGCGGGTTTGTCGGTGAATTTCGTGAACACCCTGGAGAGAGGTCAGGCAAACTCATCCATCGACCAAATAGAAGCCCTTGCCGTGGCGCTTGGAATTGACGGACTGGACCTTATCGCTGTTTAAGTGATGGGACGCCCGTCCTGATACGCTTCGGTTTAGGGAAGGCTGAGCTTCCAAAATCGATGAATTGGCTTATTTTTGCTGCCAATGTCTCCAGGGCAGGACTTTAATGTCGAGGCCCACCCCCAGGGCAGAACTATGTGTTCAAGGCAGGCCTTTTTGTATCCCTTTCGGGCTTTCGACCTATCTTCTTAAAGCTTTGCTATTCAACGGGGCGAAGGTGCTTCGCTTCCTCCGCTCGTAAAGACACAATTGTCGTGGTGGTGTCGATGCTTGAAAAATCAAACACTTAACGTCCCAGGCGTATCGGTTTTTGGGTTGAGTGCAGGTGGGAACGTAGTTCTTAGGGCAGAACTATGTGTTCTAAAAGAGCCAGGGCAGAACTATATGTCCGAGGGCAGAACTTTAATGTACACCACCACCCGGTCGGACTGGCAGACTTATGCACGTAGCGGCATCAGTCACCTGATTTCCATCTCGGGCTTGCATATCACCATGGTGGCAGGCCTGTGTGCCACGCTGGCCCAGCTTCTGTGGCGCCGTTCCTGCTACACGACAGCACAGCTGCCGTTGTGCTGCCCTGCGCAGAAGGTGGGGGCGCTAGCGGGAGCACTGGCGGCTCTGTGCTATGTGCTGTTGGCCGGCTGGGGCGTGCCGGCTCAGCGCACATTGTATATGTTGCTGGTCGTGGCACTGGCGCGCTGGTGCGGCCGGCTGGCCAGCGCCAGCCATATTCTGGCCTGCGCCCTGCTGGTGGTAGTGGTGCTCGATCCATGGGCCGTGTTGTGGCCGGGTTTCTGGCTGTCTTTCGGCGCCGTTGCACTGCTGCTGTATGGCGGTAGCGGCACTGTTGGGCAGCGGTGCGACGACACCACGGCGGGCGTGGCGGGCTGGAGCAAGCTTGTCGCACGCCTGCGCCCAGTAATCGGTGCGGCGATGCACAGCCAGTATGTGATCACGCTGGGATTGCTGCCACTGAGCGTACTGCTGTTTGCCCAGGTGTCACTTTTGAGTCCACTCGCCAATGCGCTGGCGATCCCGTTGATCAGCCTGGTGGTGACGCCACTCGCCCTGCTGGGCAGTGTTTGTCCGCAACCTGTGTGCAGTGCCTTGCTGCTGGTGGCGCACACCGTCGTCGCGGCGCTCAGCCGTGGCCTGGACGGGGCTGCAGCCCTGCCGGTGGCAGTCTGGCATGCGCCGGTGGCGCCGTCGTGGTTGGTTGCCTGGGGCGTGCTGGGAACGGCCTGGCTGCTGGCGCCGCGCGGCTGGCCGATGCGCTGGCTGGGCCTGGCAAGCTGGATACCTTTGCTCGCGGCCCAGCCGGCCTCGCCCCGTCCCGGCCATTTGCAGCTGATTGCCTTCGATGTAGGGCAGGGCATGGCGGTGCTGATCGAAACGGCACAGCATCGCCTGCTCTACGATACAGGCGGCGTGTTTTCCGGTAGCAGTAATGCGGGTGAGCGGATCATTCTGCCTTATCTGCAGGCGCGCGCCATAGGCCGTCTCGATAGTCTGGTGCTCAGCCATGGGGATTACGACCATATCGGCGGCGCAGCTGCCATCGTGCGCGGGCTGGAGGTGGCTGAGTTGCGCTCGTCGCTGCCTGAACAGCACGTGCTGCGCCGGATGCTGCGGCCTGACTTTTCCTGTGCGGCAGGTCAAAACTGGCGCTGGGATGGCGTGCTGTTCGAAATCCTGCACCCGCCTGCGGCTGCAGCTGGCAGGGCGGATGCACGCCCCAATGCGCGCAGCTGCGTGCTGAAGATTTCGGTGGGTGCTAGCGCCATCTTGCTGACCGGGGATATCGAGGCAGCCCAGGAACGGGCGCTGGTGCAGCAATACGGCGTACGTTTGCAGGCACAGGTGTTGCTGGTGCCACATCATGGCAGCGGCACTTCTTCGACCGAGCAATTCCTGCAGATGGTCCAGCCCGAGCTGGCCATCTTTCAGGTGGGCTATCGCAACCGCTACCACCACCCCAAGCCGGAAATCTTTGCACGCTACCTGGCACGTGGTATCGGCTGCTTTAGGACAGATGATGCCGGCGCTGTTACTGTGTATTTCGACGGTCAGCACATACACACGAGTAGCTATCGCCGCCGCCATGCGCGCTACTGGCACACTTCCTGAGTAGACGGTTGGCGACCGGTAGTGGTATGAATGATTACTTTTTTTGTCATCAAGTATCATTATTTTAATATTTTACGTTATGATGGGTACACAGATTAGAACTGGAGAAATTCTGATGAAACTGCTTCGTCATGCATTGGTTTGGGTTGCGCTCACTGTTCCCGCAGCAGCAACGTTTGCGACCACGATAAACTTTGATGATCTGAAAACTGATAGCAACGGTTCGGTGATCGACAATGGCTATTCCGGATTTAGCTGGGATAACTATTACGTGATCAAAGGCGAACAGACTAGTTTTGACCCCGGTTACGGCGGTACGGTGATCAGCTCGCCCAATAGCGCATTCAATGGCCATGGCGGGCCGGCGACGTTTTCCAACGCTGCAAAATTTAGTCTGGCTTCCCTGTATCTGACTAAAGTCTGGCAGGACGGCGGCACCCTGTTCGAAGGTTACCGGGGCAATCAGCTGGTCTTTTCCAAGACCGTGTATTCCTACTCGGGTTTGCCGGTGCTGGTCAGTTTTAACGGCTGGACGGATCTGACCAGTGTGGTCATGTCGGATGATAACTTTTCGGGACAGTCGGCGATCGATAACTTGAGCGTACAGGTCGTGCCGGAACCGGCGACCTATGCCATGCTGCTGGGTGGCCTGGTCCTGCTCGCAGCCGTCGCACGCCGCCGCACCTGAGCGCCAGTGTGCGCCTTGTATTGCCTGAATTAAAGGACGCCGGGGCCTCTGATTAGAGTCTCCTCTCCACGAACGGTCGCCTGAGTGCCGGTACAATAGTTGTAAAACAACGTTGGAACACAACGGTTGAAAAACAACGATAGGGAGACCGCTTGTGAGTAAGCCCAAGCTGCATTTTGCGCATGCCAATAGCTATCCGGCGGGCGTGTACCGCCAGTTCTTTGCTGCGCTGGAACAGGATTTCGACATCCAGGCGCTGGATATGCATGGCCACAGCACCCACTACCCCGTCAGCGACGGCTGGCCCAAACTGGTGGAAGAATATATCAGCGAGCTGAGCGCCCGTTACAGCGAACCGGTGATACTGGTGGGGCATTCGCTGGGCGGCATGCTGAGCCTGATGGTAGCGCGTGCGCGGCCCGATCTGGTGCGCTGCGTGGTCATGCTAGATGCCCCTGTGGTGGCTGGCTGGCGGGCGCTGTTCTGGCGCCTGATCAAGCTGAGCGGCAATGCCTTCCGTGTGCCCCCGGCCAAGAACTCTATCCGCCGCCGCAATGTGTGGCCGGATGCCGAGGCGGCCTACCAGCATTTTGCCGGCAAGGATATCTTCGCTGCGTGGGCGCCCGGCGTGTTGCACGACTACATCAGCAGCGGCCTCAAACCCCATCCCGAAGGCGTGCAGCTGCGTTTTACGCGCGAAGTCGAAACCAGCATCTATGCCAGCCTGCCGCACCATCTGTCGCGTCTGGTGAAGCGGCCTTTCCCCACGCCGATAGGCTTTATCGGCGGCACCGATTCGTGGGAAACCAGTCAGTCCGGCCACACCCACACGCAGGCGCTGGTGGGGCCGCATTTCCGCATCATACCGGGTGGCCATTTGTTCCCTATGGAGTCGCCCGAGCTGGCGGCGCAGGAAACCCGTGCCATGATCGTCAATCTGCTGGCCGAGGCGGGGAAAGAAAGCGGGAAAAAGCTGCCTCAGCGCAGGTCTTTCGCGTAAAATCTCGGGCATCCGGCGCGCCTGCGCCGCCCTTGAACTTAAGGATAGCCTTGCGATGACGATTAAAAGCGATAAATGGATACGCCGGATGGCGGAGCAGCACGGGATGATCGAGCCTTTCTTCCCCGATCAGGTACGTCAGGAAGAGGGCCGCAAGGTGATTTCCTACGGCACTTCGTCGTATGGCTACGATATCCGCTGCGCCGATGAATTCAAGGTCTTCACCAACATCAACAGCACCATCGTCGACCCGAAGAACTTCGATTCGAATTCTTTCGTGGACGTGAAAAGCGATGTCTGCATCATTCCGCCGAACTCGTTCGCCCTGGCCCGCACCATGGAGTACTTCCGTATTCCGCGCGGCGTGCTGACCGTCTGCCTGGGCAAATCGACCTATGCCCGCTGCGGCATCATCGTCAACGTGACACCGTTCGAACCCGAGTGGGAAGGCTATGTCACGCTGGAGTTTTCGAATACCACCCCGCTGCCTGCCAAGATCTATGCCGGCGAAGGCTGTGCCCAGGTGCTGTTCTTCGAGAGCGACGAGATCTGCGAAGTGTCCTACAAAGACCGCAACGGCAAGTATCAGGGCCAGCACGGCGTGACGCTGCCCAAGGCTTAAGGACAGGCTTTACCCATCTTTACACTGTGCAGGCTATGTCCTGCACAGACGTGACCGTTAACTACATTAATGGTAACGTTTTAGGGAGGTAAAGATGGTTAGCGCAGTAGGTTCCAGTACATCGGCAAGTGCCGCCAGCAGCAGTTCGGATAGCAGCAGCGCGATCGCTGCGCTGCAGAAGCAACTGCAGAGCTTGCAGAAAGATCTGGTCGAGGCCAACAAGGACACGTCCGAATCCGGCAAGCAGAAAGCCCAGCTGATCGAAGCGCAGGTGCAGGCCATACAGGCCCAGATCGCCGCGCTGCAGGCCGCAGCAGCGCAGAAAGCTGCCCAGCAGGCGTCACAGCAGAGCAGCTCGCAGCAGACTTCATCGAGCAGCAGCACGGCTGCCAGCAGCAGCGACAAGCGCTATGACACGGTCGGTAGTATGATCGATACCTCGGCCTGATTAGGCGCGCAGGGCAGGGGCTGATTCAGCCCCGGTCCCTCAGCGCTTGAGCGGCAAACGCAGTTCCACACATAAGCCACCCCCTTCGCGGTTGGTGGCTTTTATTTTGCCGCCATGGGCTTCCACCACATGGCGGGCAATCGCCAGCCCCAGCCCATGACCTTCCACCCCAGCGTTACTGGAGCGGAAGAAGGGCTGGAAGATGGTATCGAGGTCCTGTTCTGCCACCCCGGGGCCGCGGTCCAGTACGCGCAAGGTCAGCCAGCGTCCGCCCTGCGTGGTTTCGGCCTGCAGCTCGACCAGACCATGTTCGGGGCTGTGCTTGATGGCATTGCGCACCACGTTTTCGATCGCGCGCGCCAGCAGTTCGGCCTGGCCCGTCACCACCACGTCGGTCTCGCCCTGCAGCTGCACTTCGCGCTGCAGGCTGCGCGCCTCGAACGCCGCATCGTCGGTAATCTGTTCCAGCAGTTCGGCCATGCCGACTTCTTCCTGACTGGTGCGGATGGCGCCGGCTTCTAGCCGCGACAGGGTCAGCAGCTCGCCCACCAGTTTATCCATGCGTACGCTTTCCAGTTCGATGCGCTGCATCGACGCGGCCATCTTTTCCGGCTGCTGGTGGGCCAGTCCGATGGCGGCCTGCAGCCGCGCCAGCGGCGAGCGCAGCTCATGCGACACATCATGCAGCAGACGGGTCTGGCCATCGATCAGGGTGCGCAAACGCTCCGTCATGCGGTCGAAGTCGCGCCCCAGATCGTTGAGTTCGGCGCTACCCGTGCCGCGGCCGAAACGCGGTGCCAGATCGCCCTCGGCGGCCGCATCGAAGGCCTGACGCAGCGCGCGGATAGGGCGCGAGAAATACCACGCAAGGATGACCGAGAACAGCAGGCTGGCCAGTGTGGCAGCGGCTAGCGGTATCCATGGTGTCATGGGCCCGCGGTGCATGCCGCCCCGGCCGTCGAAGCCTTCGCGTGGTGGCGGCGGGCGCGAATGGTCAGGCTGCGCGGCACCTGCTGCGTCCATTTCGCGTGGTGCACCACCCATGCTGCGCGGATCCGGCCCGTGGCGCTGGCCCGGCAGCTCGAGCAGTTTGGGCTCGGTCAGGCTTTTGAGGAGAGGGCGGTCCAGATTGAAGCCATGGGCCGGCAGATACAGCAGGTAGAGTTTGCCATCGACACCGCGCTGCTGGCGCAGGCCGCGCTGGCGCTCATCCCGCTTGAGCATGGCACGGGCTTCGCTGACGGTGGCAGCGTTGAATTCGCGTCCCAGCAGCTCGTGGTTCTGTTCATCGATGGCATACACCTGATAACGCCCGCCCGCTTCCAGCATGCGGTGCAGGGCGGCACTACCGCCGAATTCCAGCGTGCTGGCGGCTGCATTGATGGCCATTTCGGCTGGCGGGCTGGTGTCGACACTGCGCAGCTGGTTTTCCGATTGGGCACGGCTGCGCAGCCAGACTGCGCCGCCGATGCCTATGGTGGCTGTCAGCTGGGCCAGCAAGATGCAGACAAAGAATTTCCAGAACAGGCGGCCCACAGGCTTATTCCTTGATCAGCTGATAGCCGAGCCGGTACACCGTCTGCAGACAGGAACGGCCATCGGCGATGGTGCCCAGTTTGTGGCGCAGGCTGCTCAGATGCACGTCGATATTGCGGTCGAAGCGGGCCAGCGGGCGGCCCAGTCCCTGTTCCGATAAGGTGTTCTTGCTGACCGGCTTGCCGGCATTGCGTGCCAGCACTTCCAGCAGATTGAATTCGGTGCTGGTCAGTTCCAGCTTGTTGCCAGCCCAGGCAGCGCGGCGCTGTTCCGGCCACATGGTCAGCTGGCCTACGGTCAGGGTGGCCGGCATGCCGTTGTCGAGCGGGGCGCTCTGGGCGCGGCGCAGTATCGCGCGTATGCGTGCTGTCAGCTCGCGCGGGGTGCAGGGCTTGGTCACATAATCGTCGGCGCCCAGCTCCAGCCCCACGATGCGGTCGGTATCGTCGCCGCGCGCCGTCAGCATCAGGATGGGCAACTGGCTGTGGGTGCGGATGCGGCGCAGCGTCTCCAGCCCGTTCATACGCGGCATCATCACGTCGAGCACGGCAATGGCATAGCTGCCGGTGCCTGCCTCGGCCGTTCCCGCTTCGCCATCGTGCACCGTTTTCACTTCGAAGCCTTCCTGTTCCAGATATTCCTGAAACATGCTTACCAGTTCGACGTCGTCGTCGATCAGCAGAACCTTGCTCTTCATTGCAACCCAACATGATGTGTGAATAGACCGATGATAGCAGTACGCGTGGGCGTAGCGGCGGGCTTTTACCCGCTTTTACAAAGTGTTTCCACAAATCAATTGATTGGCTTTACACCGATTTACCTATGGCTAACGTTGCTTAACAAACAGCGCGCCGACAATGGCAATTCTTACTACCAGACGAGGATTGCAACGATGAAAATGAAGAATGCCAGCGCAACTCAACTCCTGCTGGCGGGACTGCTGGCCTTGCCGCTACTGCCCGGCCATGGTCTGGCCAGCGCCACGGAACTGGACGTGGATGGCGCACCCGGCCATCCGCCTATGCTGCAAGGTGGCCCCGGTGCGAAGCCGGCACCGGCCCGTGCCGAAGGCGGCGAAGCGCGTCAGGGCGGGGCGCCGCATGGCGGTGACTGCCATGCCGAAGGTCCGGGACCGCAAGGCGGCATGGGGCCTGAACATGGCCATCCGCCTATGGGCGAAATGGGCCCGGGCCACCGCCCCCCCTTCCTGCATGGCATAGATTTGACGGAAGCACAGCAGGACAAGGTGTTCGCGATTCTGCATGCGCAAGCACCCTATCTGCGCGAGCAGGGCAAGCTTGCTGCCAAGGCCAGCGAAGCGCTGCGTGCGCTGGGCCGTGCCGAGCAGTACGACGATGCCAAAGCAGTGGCACTGGCCAGGGAGGCCGCGACGGCCATGAGCAATCTCGCCTTGCAGCAGGTGCGTACCGAACAGAAATTGCTGGCGGTCCTCAGCGCAGAACAGCGTAAGAAGCTGGCCGAACGCGCAATGCCACCTCAATCGCGTCCTTGAATCGCTGTCCCAACATTAGGAGTGAACCATGTCCATCAGTGCCCTGAGTAGCAGCACCAGCCAGTTAAGTTTCCTCAGCCGTGTAGGCAGCAGTGCCAGCAGCAGCACCGAAGCCAGCCGTGGCGCACCGCCGCCGAAGCCGCCAGAAGGGGGCGGCTTTGCTTCCGCTATTGCCGATGCCCTGAAGTCTATCGGCATCGACGATTCGAGTTTTTCCGGTAGCAGCAGTAGCACTAGCGGCACCAGCAGTACCAGCAGTACCAGCAGTGATAGCACCACCAGCAGCAGTAGCGACAGCGTGTCCGATGCACTGGGCAGCTTCCTGCAAAGTCTGATGGGGGCGCTGCATGCGCAGAGCAGCGGCAGCAGCGGTAGTGGCGAAGCACCGCCCTATGGTGGCGAAGGCCAGGGCGGTGGTCCCGGCGCTGGTGGTCCCGGCCGCATGGAATCGGACCTGCAAAGCCTGCTTACCAAACTAAGCTCCGGCTCGAGCGACAGCAGCGCGCGCAGTGACAGCAGCGATGCGGTGAGCGAGCTCGAAAGCAGCTTCGCCAATCTGCTCGACAAGCTGGGCGTCAGCGCCAGCACCACCAGCGTCAGCAGCGATAGCAGCGACGGTACCGACAGCACCAGCAGCACCAGCAGCTCGGATACCAGCAGCAAGCTGACCGCCTTCCTGCAGGCGCTGGCGAGCAAAGTGGAGAACCGCGGCAGCAGCGGTAATCTCGTCAATACAACGGTTTGAACAGGATGCCCATGAAGCATAACGACAATGCCCATGGCCATAGTCTGGCCGAAGACCTAGGCACCATGCTGCAGCTAGGCAGCGACCGGCGCCAGACCTTGCGCTGGCTGCTGGCCGGCGCCACCGCGCTACCGCTGACGGGCTGCGGTGGTGGCAGTAGTACGACGACCACCAGCGCTATTTCACCCACCGGCACCAGCACGACCACGCCGGGCACCAGCACCACGCCGACCAACGGCGCCTGCAGCGTGATACCGGAAGAGACGGGTGGCCCTTATCCCGGCGATGGCACCAACAGCAATAGCAGCGGCGTGGTAAATGTACTGACCCAGCTGGGTGTCGTGCGTAGCGACATCCGCAGCAGCTTCAATGGCATGACGGGGACGGCAGCAGGCGTACCGCTGACGATCAGGCTACAGGTGGTCAATGCCAACGGCAGTTGCGCCGCGCTGGCCGACTGCGCCGTCTATCTGTGGCACTGCGATCGCGACGGCAACTATTCGCTGTATTCGAGCGGTGTGACCTCGCAGAACTATCTGCGCGGCGTACAGGCGGCCGATAGCAATGGCAGCCTGACTTTCCAGACTATCTTCCCCGGTTGTTATTCGGGCCGCATGCCGCACGTACATTTCGAGGTCTATCCCTCGCTAGCCAAGAGCACCAGTGCGGCCAATCGTCTGAAGACGTCGCAATTCACCTTCCCGATGGCGACCCTGAACGAGGTCTATGCAACGACGGGCTACAGCACCAGCGTGCGCAATCTGGCCCAGATCAGCTACGCGACCGACAACATCTTCAGCGATGGCTATTCCCTGCAGATGGCCACGGTGACGGGCAATCCCACCGATGGCTATGTGGCGACGCTGACGCTGGCAGTGGCGGGGTAAATAGAGCGGGGCAGGCGGCCGGCGGATGCCGGCGGCCTGCCCCGTTGGGAACGCTGCGACCTTACAGCAAGCCGTCGATGGTGGCGTTCAGCTGTGCCTTGAGGCCGACCAGATCAACCGTGCTGCCGCTGCCATGGGCCACTTCCGTGTAGACGCCATCGCCATTGCCATCGTGGTAGAGCTCGTAGCTGGTGTGGCTACCGCGCGTCTGCACTTCCAGCACATAGCCTGCTTCCAGCTGCTTGTAGGTGGTGTTGCTGCCTACCGTCAGCGTGCTGGTGCTGCCATCGAAGCGCACCTGCTGCACCTGCGTTACCGCGCCGCTGGCATCGATGGTGAATTTGGCGCGGTCGCAGCCTTCCACATCGAGCAGGGTGGTGGCGCTGCCGGCCTGCACAAACGTTTTCGCATCCGATGCAATCACATACTGGCCAGCCGTGCTGCCGGCCACATAAGTAATGGTCTCGACCACGTTGTCATGCACGCTGGTTTCGACGATCTTGCCGTCAGCAGTCAGCGCATATTTGCTGGTTGGTGCCATAGGTTCGGCGTGCGTGCTGCTGCCATGCACGTGCTGTACCCCCGTCACAGCACCGTTGGCGATGGTGAAGGTGTAGGCGCCACCATTGTTGCTGGCCGTAGTGTTGAAGACAGTCAGATCGGACGCCACATGGTACAGGCTGCTGTCGCTGGCATCCTGCACGAACTGTATGGTTTCGGTGGCTTTGGTGGCGGTGCGGGTTTCGGTGATGCTGCCGCTGGCGATGGTAAAGGTGGCGTCGGTCGGCAGGCGCATGGTGGCAGTGTGCGTGCCGTCAACGCGTGACATGCCGGTGACTGCGCCATTGGTGATGACGAATTTGAAACCTTCGGGTGTGCTCATGGCGTAACTCCTCTTGTGGTGGACAAAACACTAGGCTAGAGGAGGGGCGCTCGGCTGTCTATTCGGGGGGATGTAAAGGTTGGGGGTGAAATTATTTCAAACTGTAACGGCCAGTTTTCGGCCCGCAAAAATAAGCATGCCGCCCGGCTTGCGCGGGGCGGCATGGCCTAGACGTGTGACTACTGTTTGACGCAGTCGACGAAGTAGCCGCGTTTGCCGTCCACTTCGCGCTTGACCAGACCGTGCACGTCCGTCTCGAAGCCGGGGAAGCGCTCGTTGAAGTCACGTGCAAAGCGCAGGTAGTCGACGATGGTCTTGTTGAAACGCTCGCCTGGAATCAGCAGCGGAATGCCCGGCGGGTAAGGCGTCAGCAGGATGGACGTGATACGGCCTTCCAGTTCGTCGATGGCCACGCGTTCGATTTCGCGGTGCGCCATCTTGGCGAAGGCTTCCGAAGGCTTCATGGCCGGAATCATGTCCGACAGATACATCTCGGTGGTCAGACGGGCCACATCGTAGGCCTTGTAGAAATCGTGGATCTGCTGGCACAGGTCGCGCAGGCCCATTTTTTCGTAGGTCGGATTGGCCGCCGCGAATTCCGGCAGGATGCGCCACATCGGCTGGTTCTTGTCGTAATCGTCCTTGAACTGCTGCAGAGCGGTCAGCAGGGTGTTCCAGCGGCCTTTGGTAATACCGATGGTGAACATGATGAAGAACGAGTACAGGCCGCACTTCTCGATGATCACGCCGTGCTCGGCCAGATACTTGGTGACGATGGACGCAGGGATGCCCGTTTCGTCGAACTGGCCGTCCAGCGACAGGCCAGGATTGACGATGGTGGCCTTGATCGGGTCCAGCATATTGAAGCCCGGTGCCAGCTTGCCGAAACCGTGCCAGTCGTCCTCGGCGCGGATGATCCAGTCTTCGCGCGAGCCGATGCCGTCTTCCGAGAATTCGTCCGGACCCCAGACCTTGAACCACCAGTCCTTGCCCCATTCCTGATCGATCTTCTTCATGGCGCGGCGGAAGTCCAGCGCTTCGAGGATGGATTCTTCCACCAGCGAAGTGCCGCCCGGCGCTTCCATCATGGCCGCTGCCACGTCGCACGAAGCAATAATCGAATATTGCGGCGAGGTGGAGGTGTGCATCAGATAGGCTTCGTTGAAGGCGTCACGATCGAGTTTGACGGATTCCGACTCGCGCACCAGCACCTGCGAAGCCTGCGACAGGCCGGCCAGCAGTTTGTGGGTGGACTGGGTCGAGAAGATCATCGATTCCTTGGCGCGCGGACGGTCTTTGCCGATGGCGTGCATGTCTTTGTAGAAATCGTGGAAGGTGGCGTGCGGCAGCCAGGCTTCGTCGAAGTGCAGGGTGTCGATCTTGCCGTCCAGCAGTTCGCGCAGGGTTTCCACGTTGTACAGCACGCCGTCGTAGGTGGACTGGGTGATGGTCAGGATGCGCGGCTTCTTGTTCAGCGCTTCGCGGGCGAACGGATTGGCTTCGATCTTGCGCTGGATGCTCTCCATCGAGAACTCTTCCAGCGGGATAGGACCGATGATGCCCAGATGGTTACGGGTAGGCATCAGGAACACAGGAATCGCGCCGCACATAATGATCGAGTGCAGGATGGATTTGTGGCAGTTACGGTCTACCACGACGATGTCGCCCGGCGCTACCGTCGAGTGCCATACCATCTTGTTCGAGGTGGAGGTACCGTTGGTGACGAAATAGCAGTGGTCGGCGTTGAAGATGCGCGCCGCATTGCGTTCGGACTTGGCGACCGGACCCGTGTGGTCGAGCAGCTGGCCCAGTTCTTCCACGGCGTTGCAGACGTCGGCGCGCAGCATGTTCTCGCCAAAGAACTGATGGAACATCTGGCCGATAGGCGATTTCAGGAACGCCACGCCGCCCGAGTGGCCGGGGCAGTGCCACGAGTAGGAACCGTCGTTGGCGTAGTCCACCAGCGCGCTGAAGAACGGTGGTGCCAGACCGTCCAGATAGGACTTGGCTTCACGGATGATGTGGCGCGCGACGAATTCCGGCGTATCTTCGAACATGTGGATAAAGCCATGCAGTTCGCGCAGGATATCGTTAGGGATGTGGCGCGAGGTGCGGGTTTCACCGTACAGGTAGATAGGGATGTCGGCGTTCTTGTAGCGGATCTCTTCGACGAAGGCGCGCAGCGATTTCAGTGCGTGATCGGTCTCTTCGGCCGAGCCGGACCCGAATTCTTCATCGTCGATGGACAGCACGAAGGCCGAGGCGCGCGACTGCTGCTGGGCGAACTGGGACAGATCGCCATAGCTGGTAACGCCCACCACTTCCATGCCTTCTTTTTCCATCGCATCGGCGAGGGCGCGTATGCCTAGGCCGGACGTGTTCTCGGAACGGAAATCCTCGTCAATGATGACGATGGGGAAACGAAATTTCATACATGTCTCCAAAAAAGCAAGCCGCCCCTGACGCAAAAGTTGAGGGGCGGACTAGGGTGCGACAGCGGGTGGGCGGTCGCGCAAAAAAAGAAGAACGGGATTCTCGCAGAAATGGGGCCGCTGCGGGAAAAAACATCACGTAAATCCGCAAAAAATAGCGGGACTGCTCTAAAACCGGTGGCCAGCAGCCACCGTCCAGCGTTCTGATCAGACTTAGTGGCCTGCAGCAGCGCCACCGAGCTTGGCCAGCAGCTGGCCGATCGGGTCCACATGCAGCCATGCGAAGGCGCCCAGCGCAATGCCCACGCCCGCCACGCCGTAGGCCAGACCCATCATCCACTTCTTGCGGGTCAGCAGGGTGATCGCAGCCAGCGAAATGGCGATCTGCTCGGCCGTCGTGGCCAGCGCCCACTGGTGGTGCTGGTGCATGGATTCATCCGACTTGTGGTTCCACTCTTTCGACGACTCTTCCCACTTTTCCGCTTCCTTCTTGATGTCTTCCTTCTCGTGCTTGTAGCGCGCTACTTCGGCTTCGTATTTTTTCGGGTCGACGCCGGGCAGGGTCATGGCCAGTTCGGCCAGATTCTGCTTGCTCGACTTGGCCTGATAGTAGTTCCAGCTATTGGCCGCCTGGGTCTTGTCGATGGCCGCATTGTTCTTGAACAGGGCTGCATCGTTCTGGGTGGCGCCGCCGAGGTAGCCGAACAGCGCGCCCACCGTGGCCAGTATCGCCGTCATGACGGCAATGTTGTTAGAAAAGTCATCGCTGCCGTGGGCAGCGTGTTCTACCGCGTGGTCGTGCGGGCCGTGAACGTGAAAACCGTGACCGGACATATCGTGTTGCCTTTAGATTAATTTGAGTTGGTAATGTCTGCCTTGCGGCGCAGTGTAACAAAAGCGTATGACAGTTTCGTGTTTTCGGAAACGTGATTTTCCCGTTCCGTCTCTTGCCACACATTGGCGTCCGGTTCGGGGAAGAAAGCGTCGCAATCGAAGGTGGCGGCGATTTCCGTGATAATCAAGCGGCTGGCTAGTGGCAGGGTCTGGCGATAGATTTCTGCACCGCCGATCACAAAGCCTTCCGCACCGTCCAGCAGGGCGATAGCCTGTTCCACCGAAGTCACCACCTCCACGCCTTCATGCCGCCACGCGCTATTGCGCGTGATGACGATGTTGCGGCGGTTGGGCAGAGGGCGGCCGATGGAATCGAAGGTCTTGCGGCCCATGATGATGGGGTGGCCGCTGGTGGTGCGCTTGAAGTGCGCCAGATCTTCCGGCAGCTTCCACGGCAGGGTGTTGTTGATGCCGATGCCGCGCTGGGCGTCGGTGGCGACGATGATGGTTAATTTGCTCATGGTGTGCAGTGCAAAGGTGAGGCGATATTATCGTCGAAATTTCAGGCTGCGGACATGGTTGTTGCGGCCAGTCCCATGTGAAATTGATGCAGATCGTGGCTGACGGCGTGTGCCAGTTCCAGCGGCAGCATGTGGCCCGAACCTTCATGCAGCGACAGCTGCGCGGCAGGGAGATTTCTCTGCATTTCGATCAGATCGGCAGGGTTGACCAGCTGATCCTGCATGGCGCCTATCAGCAGCACAGGGCAGCGGATTTCGGCCAGCCGCTCCATCAGGTCGGGCCGTTCCATCGAAGCGGTGAACTGGGCCAGCAGCACATCCTTGCCCAGATCGAGCGCCATCTGCTGGATGATGGCCACCGTATCGGCATCATCGAGATGATCGGGATGCAGAATCTCGCGCAGGCGGATGCGGCTGATGCCCATGTAGGGCGTACGCTCCAGCATGGGGATGATGCGCTGGCGGGTCTGGATTTCACCGGCACTCAGGCCGCGCGCGGAATTGGCGATCAGTACCAGCGACTGTACGCGCTCCGGATTCTGTAGCGCATACTCCATGGCCAGATAGGCGCCTAGTGAAAAGCCGACCAGATGGGCGCACGCTGCGCTGTGCCGGGCGATCAGCGCATGCATCTGCTGGCGTGTGCTGGCCTCGTATAGCGGTATATGGTGACAGTCGTACTGCCCATCCAGTTGTGGCAGTACGCGGGACCACATTCTGGCATCGCATAGCGTGCCGGGAATGAAGTCCAGTCGCGTCATACCGCCATCGGCGCCGTGATCGGCGCGTGGTGCTGGTAGCCTTCCAGTGTGAAGTCGCCGGGTTCCACCAGTTCCAGCCACTCGGGCTGGTACTTGCCGGTGACGGCGAAGTCGGGCACGCGGTCGCTGATGCGCAGTTGCGGCGCAGGGTAAGGCGTACGGGTGAGCTGTTCCGTCACCATTTCCATGTGGTTTTCGTAAATGTGGGCGTCGCCAATGAAGTAGCTGAACCAGCGCGGCGTGTAGCCCGTCAGACGGCCGACCAGATGCATCAGCGCTGCGCCTTCGGCCAGATTGAAGGGCGTGCCTAGGCCGAGGTCATTGCTGCGCACGTACAAACACATATTCAGTTCGCGCGTGGTGGGATTCGGGATGAACTGGTACAGCAGGTGGCAGGCCGGCAGCGCAACAGAGTCCAGCACGGCCGGATTCCAGCCGTGGAACAGGATGCGGCGGCTGGACGGATTGTTGACGATGGTGTCCAGGCATTCGCGCAACTGGTCGATGGATTTATGCAGCAGCACTTTGGTCACGCCGCCATCATCGAACTGGGAAATCAGGCGGAAGCCCTTGTTCTGGGCGTCGGCGATCTGCGCTGGCTGGTCCAGAGCTATCAGCTTGAAGCCGGGCCACTGGCGCCACTGCACGCCGTAGACGGGGCCGAGATCGTCCTCGCCCAGACGGTAGGGATTGGCCAGCCACTGCCGGTTTTCATTGGCATTCTGATCCCATACTTTGCAGCCCAGCGCGCGGAAATCCGCCGCACTGCGCGAAGCGCGCATGAAGGCGCACAGTTCGCCCACTACGGACTTGAAGGCCAGCTTTTTGGTGGTCACGGCGGGGAAGCCCTGCTGCAGGTCGAAGCGCATCATGGCGCCCGGTACGCTCAGGGTACGGATGCCGGTGCGGTTGTCTTGCCAGCTCCCCGTGTCGATCACGGTCTGGATCAGTTCCTGATATTGCTGCATACAATGCTCCAAAAAAACACGCGGCTTGCCCGAGCCGGAAAACCTGCTATTTTAGCAGCGCTGGTAGCGCGCTGCTGGTCAGCGAGCGCCACCTTTGGCGCGGCGCGGATTGCCTTGCGCCTGTGCCTTGCCGGCAGAACGCGCCAGCGACTTGGCGCCGCGGCCACCCGTGACGATGATGGTGCCGGCACTGGCGGCACGGCCTGCGGTGGATCTAGCAGCGGATTTGGCAACGGCAGCTGCGCCGGTCTTCGCGCCAGCTACGCCTTTCGCGCCCACACCGGCGCCGGCTTTACCGGCGCTGCCGGGTTTAGCCGCCGCGGTGGCGCCAGCTTGCGCCTGCTTGGCCGCTGCGCGTCCGCCCGGTGGCCCCGTGAACGGTCGTTTCTTGCGTGGCGCTTCGGCAGCGGCCTTTTTGGCTGCGGCGAGGGCCGCGCCTTTAGACCCCGTTTCCGGCACGCGGTGGTCGGCTTCGAAACCGGCTTCCTCAACTCGATGCAGCACCTGACCGATCAGGCCCTCGATATCTTTGAGCAGCTCCACTTCATCGGCACAGACCAGCGAAACGGCTTCGCCTTCCATGCCCGCGCGGCCAGTACGGCCGATACGGTGCACGTAGTCTTCCGCCACGGTGGGCAGATCAAAATTCACCACCTGCGGCAGCGCTTCGATATCGAGGCCGCGTGCCGCCACATCGGTGGCTACCAGCAGCTGGACTTCGCGCTGCTTGAAGCGGTCGAGTGCGCGCAGGCGCATGGGCTGGGTCTTGTCGCCATGGATGGCATCGGCCGTGTAGCCATGCTCCTGCAGGGTTTTGATCAGCGCTTCCACGCCTTTGCGCGTCTTCACGAAGATCAGCACCTGTCCCCAGCGGTGTTTCTTCAGCAGGTGCAGCAGCAGTTCCGGCTTGCTGCGCTTGTCCGTCGGGATCAGCCACTGGCGCACCGTCTTGGTGGTGGTGTTACTGGCGCTGACCTGTATCGTCACCGGGTCGCGCAGCATGCCGCTGGCCAGCTGGCGGATCGCGTCGGAGAAAGTGGCCGAGAACAGCAGCGTCTGGCGCTGCTTGGGCATGGCGGCCAGCAGGATGTCGAGATCACGTTCGAAACCCAGATCGAGCATGCGGTCGGCTTCATCCAGCACCAGTGTGGTCAGCAGCTCGAAGCTGATGGCTGCCTGATCGTGCAGGTCCAGCAAACGGCCCGGTGTGGCCACCAGCACGTCCAGCCCCTTGCGCAGCTTGCTGATCTGGCCTTCGATGGGCACGCCACCATAGGCCACGGCGCACTTGAGCGGCAGATTGCCGCCATAGCTGCGGAAGCTCTGGTACACCTGTTCGGCCAGTTCGCGCGTAGGCACCAGTACCAGCGTGCGCACGGCTTTGGGCGCCGTCACGCCTTCCAGCAGCAGTTTCTGCAACTGGGGCAGGGCGAAGGCGGCCGTCTTGCCGGTGCCGGTCTGCGCTGCTGCCATCAGGTCGCGCCCAGCCAGCACGGCCGGTATGGCCTGTTTCTGCACGGGCGTGGGCTGGCGGTAGCCCAGTGATTCCAGTGTGCGCTGCAAGGGTTCGATCAGGCCTAGGGCTTGGAAGGTCATGGTGGTGTCGTTCAATCAGAAAGGCGGGCAGTGTAACAGCACTGCGCCGGAGCGGCCGATTATTCTGCGCGGGCGGTGGCCAGCGTCAGCTCGGCGGACCATAACGCGAGGATATCGCGCACGCGCTGGTCCGGCAGTGCCAGCAGATTATCGCCGATATACAGTTCGACGTAGCTGTGCTCAGGTAGCGGTGCATGGTTGGCCGCATTGAACAGCCAGATGCCATGCTCGCTGGCGATGCGGTTGCGGATCTCGGTAGCCTGCTCGCGGCTGACGGGCAGGTGCAGATGCAGCATGCTGGCCTGCGGCCAGGCGGGATTCGGCACCAGCAGCGGGAAGTCGCGCAAGGTCTCGTACAGCCATACGGTGCGGGCGTAATAGTCCGGCATGGCAGCCAGCCGCCGATCGAACTGCATGGCAGCAGCAACCACATAAGGCGTGCGCTGATAGACGTTGCCACCCTGACGGCGGAACCATTCCTGCGCCTTGGCGACGAAGCCGGCCTTGCCCAGCAGGACTGCGCCACCCATGCCGCCTATGCCCTTGTACAGCGATACATACACGGAATCGAAGCCCTGCGCGATTTCTGCAGCGCTGCGGCCATAGGCACTCGCACATTCCCACAGGCGCGCACCATCCAGATGCAGGTGGATATTGTGTGCGTGGCAGTGGTCCTTGATGGCTTGCAGCTCTTCCCAGCTCTGGCACTGGCCGCCGATTTCGCGCATCGGCAATTCCAGTGTGGCGGCGCCCAGCCGGTCCGGTATGGCCTGCAGTTCGCCCACGCTCCACGGACGGTGCGGGTCACCTACCTGTAGCGCCTTGAAGTGGTCAAACAGGCTATGGTTGCTACGCTCATGGCGCAGGATGTGGGAGGTGGGATGCAGGGCCACCAGCGGGCTGCCCCGTTCCTCGCAGGCGATGCGCAGTGCAGTGGCCTGCGTCATGGTGCCGGTAATGCAGAACAGGGCTGCTTCGAAACCCAGCAGGGTCGCCAGTTTCTGTTCCAGTTCCTGTATCAGCGTGCCGCTGCCATACACATCATGGGCCACGCCGTTGGCGGCGCTCCACTCGGCCATGGCGGCAAACAGTTGTGCCGGCGTAGGCTGGCGGTGACCGGGCAGGTGAGTGGTGCAGCTGGCACGCAGTTCGGCATCGGTCACGGCTATCCCCTTTGGTCTGGTGGCTGCCGGCCGGTCAGTGGCCAGCGTGTACGTGGTGGAACTGCAGCGCTGCCAGATTGGCGTAGATGCCGCCCAGTTCTACCAGCGATTTGTGGGTGCCCGTTTCGACGATGCGGCCGTCTTCCATCACGATGATGCGGTCGGCCCGCTGCACCGTGGCCAGACGGTGCGCGATGATGACGGTGGTCCGGCCTACCATGGCCGCTTCCAGCGCTGATTGCACCAGACGTTCGGATTCGGCGTCCAGCGCGCTGGTGGCTTCGTCCAGCAGCAGCAACGGCGGGTTCTTGAGCAGAGCCCGGGCGATGGCGATGCGCTGACGCTGGCCACCGGACAGGCGCACACCGCGCTCGCCGAGGAAGGACTGGTAGCCCTGTGGCAGACGTTCGATGAATTCGTGCGCTGCGGCCAGCTTGGCCACGGCGATTACTTCTTCATCAGTGGCATCGGCACGGCCGTAACGGATATTTTCCATCGCGTCGGCCGAGAAGATCACCGTATCCTGCGGCACGATACCGATGGCGCCGCGCAGTGTGTGCAGATCGAGACGGGTGATGTCGACGCCATCGAGCTTGATGCTGCCCGACTGCGGATCGTAGAAACGCAGGAACAGCTGGAACAGGGTGGTCTTGCCGGCGCCGGAAGGGCCGACTACAGCTACCGTTTCCCCCGGCTTGATATCGAGCGTCAGATGCTGCAGCGCCGCCGTATCGGGGCGCGAGGGATAGCTGAAGCCGACATCCTGCAGGCTCAGGGCAGCGCCGGAAGCGGCACGCGGCGGCAGTGCCAGCGGCTGGGCCGGCGATTCGATCTTGGACTTCACGGATATCAGTTCCAGCAGGCGCTCGGTAGCGCCGGCGGCACGCTGGGCTTCGCCCATCACTTCGGACAGCGCGCCGATGGCACCGGCCACGATGGAAGCGTACAGAATGAACTGGCCCAGATCACCGCCCGTCATGCTACCGGCCAGCACGGCGTGTGCGCCCAGCCACAGCACGAACACGATGGTGCCGAATACCAGCACGATGGCCAGCATGGTCAGGAAAGCACGTGCGCGGATGCGGCGCATGGCTGTACCGAACGCGCTTTCTACCGATGCGCCGAAGCGGCCCGATTCGATTTTTTCGTGGGTGAAGGCTTGCACGGTGGGCATGGCATTCAGGATTTCACCGGCCATGGCGGAAGCGTCGGCGATGCGGTCCTGCGAATCGCGCGACAGTTTGCGCACGCGCCGGCCAAAGATCACGATAGGCAGCACGGTCAGTACCAGCAGGCCGATGATGATGGCCGACAGTTTGACGCTGGTGACGAACAGCATGATCAGACCGCCGATGAACAGCAGCACATTACGCAGCGCCATCGAGATGCTGGTGCCTACCACGGCCTGTATCAGCGTGGTGTCGGTGGTGATACGCGACAGGACTTCGCCAGTCTGGGTGGTTTCGAAGAATTCGGGACTTTGCGTCACCACATGCTGGTAGACGGCGCTGCGGATATCGGCCGTGACGCGTTCGCCCAGCCACGAAACCGTGTAGAAACGCGCTGCCGTGGCCAGCGCCAGCAGGGTGGCAAGGCCGAACAGCGCGAGGAACACCAGATCGACGTGCTGGATGCTCTTGGCACCGGCGCCGCCGAAACCCAGATCGATCATCTGCTTGAAGGCGGCGGGTATGGCCAGCGTGGAACCGGCGGCAACGACCAGCGCGACCCCGGCCATGGCGAACTGGCGCTTGTAGGGGGCCAGAAACGGGGCCAGACCACGCAGGGTGGCGAGGCTGCCTTTCCTGGCTTCGCGGGCGGTGGAGGGTGCGGCGGCGGGGGCGGTGCTGGCTGCGGTGGTGCTAGTGGTCATCGTTTGCTAGTTCTTGATAGTGTTACGGTGTAGACGTTGCTACGGTCTCGATATTGTTACGATTTGGTGTTGCCTGCATTTGTTGCCAGTAATTGCTCGGCCAGTGTCGCTTATTTGTGACACCGGTCTATTCCTGATCTTGTCAGAATTTTATCGCCTGTGTATAGCCCGTCATCTCCAGATAGGCATGTCCGGCCGGTTTGCCGTCGCGTTCCAGCGTCACGGCACCCTCCCAGTAGACTGCGCCCGTCGAGCGGCGCGAATCCAGTTCCTGATCGTCCATCAGTGGCGTAATCTGCCACACGCTGCTGCCGGTGGTGAGGCGCGTCGCGACCGGATAGCTCGCTCCCGTCCGGGGCGAACGCCAGTGCCGCAGGGGCGCAAAACTGACCTGCTCAGGCAAAAACTGTGTGATCTTACCGGATGCGTCGCGCCATGTCGCGTGCGACCATAGTTTAGCACCGGCCTTGTTGCGAATCTGGAAAGCCATCAGGGCCCCGCCATCGGCCAGATTGGCGCCTATCCAGTCCCAGCCCGCTGCATCGGCACTGAGCACCTGACTGGACCACTCGTGGTCTAGCCAGCTGGCGCCGCTGACGGCCACGCGCTGGCCGGCGCGGGTGAGGTAGCCGGTGGTGCGCAATTGCGGCTCGCTGTAGTAGTAGCTGGCCGCCAGCGGCTCCTTGCCCTTGCGCGAGTAGCCCGCCTCGCCCTGCAGCAGGCGTGGCTGGGTGGGCGCCAGCGTCAGATCGAGCTGGAAGCTGGCGGCGTTGAGCAGCACGCGGTAACTGCCGTCGGACTGGCGCTGCATGCTCCAGTCATCCAGTTTGATATCCGTATTGCCCGCTTTGACGTAGGACAGCCCGAAACCTTCGCGGCCGTTGCGCTGGTCGTGCAGGAGCTGGCCGCGCGCGGGATCGGCAATCGCGGCATGGCCGATGATGATCTGTTTGGGCGCGAACTGGCTAGGGTTGGCGCGATCGTGGCTGGTGGCGCTGCGGAAGAAAGTCACCTGAAAGCCTAGCGGCTTGCCATCTGGCGTCTTGAGCCAGCCGGTGGCGTACCACCATTCCGTCTTGTAGTCGGGGTGAGCGCCGGTATCGGCGGGGAAGCTCAGGGCCCTGCCTGCGGTGAGGGGCAGCACGGGCAGGAATTCCGGTGCGGCTGCCGTCGCCGTGGTGCAGAGGCTGGCACCGATCAGCAGCGCGCAGTATGCGAGCGTGCGTGTCAGTCGGGCCGCCAGTAGGTTAAGCAAGCTGGCCATCACCAGTCCTCTCTTACGGCGCGTATCGGCCCGCCGGACAGGGCTTGCCGGCCTGCGAACAGGGCAGTCAGCGCGGCGGCAGTCAGCAGCAGGCCGGCGACGCTGGCTATCAGCGGCCATGGCAGGTGCAGCTGCATGGTCCAGTGGAACGATTGCGGATTGACGACGAACACCAGTATCAGGCTGATGAACCAGCCCAGCACGAAACCGGTCAGTATGCCCAGCGCCGTCAGCGATCCGCCTTCGATGGCGAGTATGGCCAGTATCTGGCGCCGGGTCAGGCCCACATGGCGCAGCATGCCGAATTCACGCGCGCGTGCCAGCGTCTGGGCGGAGAAGGTGGCTGCCACGCCGAACAGGCCGATGACGATGGCAATGGCTTCCAGCAGATAGGTGATGGCAAAGCTGCGATCGAAGACGGTCATGCTCATGGCGCGGATGTCCGAAGGCAGGCTGACGTCGAGGGCGGCCGCAAACGGCAGGCGCTTCAGCGCCGCTTCCGTGTCGGCAGTTCTGGCGCCCGCGTGCAGCCAGATGGCGGCATTGCTGGCGTCCTGATCGCCGGTCAGCTTGCGGTAGTCGGATAAACGCATCTGGATCGTGCCGGTAGGGTGGGCATAGTCGCGCCAGATGCCGCCCACAGTGAAGGGGTGGCGCTGGCCATTCAGCGGCAGTTCGATGCGCTGGCCCAGCTGCATGCCATACAAGTCCACCATGGCTTCGGAGATCCACACGGGCGGCGGTGCATCCGCAGCCGGAACGACGGTGCTGCCGATGATGGCCAGCGAGCGCTCCGGCTGTGCCGCATCCACATGGCGCGCCATCAGCGCCACGGCTGGGCGGGCCGGATCTAGCGAGACGGCGGTCACACGCAGGAAGTCCACGGTTTCCACGCCGGGCAGGGCCGTCAGGGCCGCCTGTTCCGGCGGCCGCAAGCCGGCCGTATTGCCGGCGCTGGTGCTGCTGATGTACAGGTCTGCCGGCAGTACATGGCGTAGCCAGTCATCGAGCGATACACGGAAGCTGGCTACCATGATGGCCATGGCGACCATCAGACTGAAGCTCGATAGCACGCCGCCCAGTGCGATACCGGCCTGGCTGGATGCGTTGGCCAGTCTTGCCAGCGTCAGCGTGAGGATGGCCGGTGCGCCTGCGCGGCCGGCTATGGAGCGTTCCCAGCGCTGATGGGCGTAGCGGAAAGTCAGGGCGGCCAATCGGGGCATCAGGGCGATGGTGCCTATCAGTAGCAGGGCAATCGACAAGTAGCCGAACAGTGGCAGCTCGAACACGGGCGGCGCCTGCGACAGAGCGGCCGCCAGCGCGATGCAGGCTAGTGCCGGCCAAGGCCGCGATAGCTGGGCCAGAGCCGCTTCTTCCGTTCCCGCCTTGAGGGCAACGGCAGGCTTGGCGCGGGCCGCATCGAAAGCAGGGGCCGCACAGCCCAGGATCGCAACGGCGACACCGAGCGCGAAGTAGATGGTGGCGGCCAGCGGGGCAAAGTGTATCTGAGGCTGTACGCCCGAGAAGAGTCCGGCCCCGAGGTCGCCGCCCATGAAATGCAGGGCAGCGGCAGCCAGACCGTAGCCGCCGGCCACGCCGCAGGCAGCACCGATTACACCGAGGCTTAACCCTTCCAGCAGTATCTGGGCGATCAGATGGCGCCGCTCCATACCCAGTACGCGCAGCAGGGCAAACTGGCTGCGCCGCCGGATGACGGCCAGCGCCTGGGTGGAAAACACCAGAAACGCGCCAGTGAACAGGGCCACCAGTGCCAGCACCGTCAGGTTGACCCGATAGGCGCGGCTCATGCCTTCGTTGCGGCTGTTCTGGTCGGCGTCGTTAGGCTGGCTGACGCGGAAGCGGCCCGGCTGGCTGTGTTCCAGTTCCTGCTGTAGTTGCGCCTTGAAGGCAGCGCTATCGACACCCGAGCGTAGCTTCAGGTCTATGCGCGATAGCTTGCCCAGCCGGTTGAAGCGCCACTGCGCTGCACCGATATCCATCACGCCGATGCGCTGGCCGGCCCGTGCTTGTGGCAGGCTGCCCGCGACCCGCAGGGAGAGCTGGTCCACGCCGAGTTGCAGAGTCAGTGGCTGGCCCACGGTCGACTTCAGCCACATTTCGGCGGCCGGAGATAGAAAAATCGCATCGTCGGCCAGCGCTTCTGTCATGCCGCCATCGGCCGCTATGCCGATCAGGTCGGGCGTGAGAAAGCCGGCCCGCAGCGCATCGTTGGCGATGATTTTCAGCGCGCTGTGGTGGCCGGGAACGGAGGCTTCGATTTCCAGTATCGGTGAAGCGATCGCCACACCCTCGTGCTGGGCGATGTGCGGATAAATGGCTTCGTCGAACAGGGGTTCGGTAGCCCGCACCTGTATGTCGGCGACGCCGGACAGGCCTTTGATGGCGGACGAGAACTCGTTAAAGGCCGCCGCATTCATCAGGTGAATGGCGAAGCCGAGCGCGATGCCGACCGCGATGGCCGCTACGGCCACCAGTGCGCGCAGCGGGTGGGCGCGCCACTCGCCCAGCAGCAGGGCAAACGACAGGCGCCAGCGCATGCCGCTGTCCGCCTCCGCTCTGGTCGTATGTGGCGTGGCGTGCGCAGACATTAACGGGAACACTCCTGTGCCAGCGCCTGCGCGGCACGCTTAGCCTTGAGCTGGGCCGCCTCGCGCTGCGCTACCGGGGCATGGCTGGCATACTCCGCTGCCCAGCGCTGGGCTCTTTGCAGGCGCGCGCACTTTTCCCTGTACTGGCGGGCGGCATGGCTGGCGCGCTGGTCTTCGCGCTCTTCCCGTGCTGCGCGCTTTTCACGCTGCTGGCGTAGCTGTTCGGCCAGTGCTGCCTGCCGTGCCAGATCTGCGGCGCTGGCCGGGTCCGCAGGCGGTGCTGGCGGAACGGCCAGCGTGGTAGTTTGCGCCCCTTGCGGGCAGGGCTGGTCGGTGTAGCTGATTTTGCCATCCTGTGCGCAGCGGTGCACGGCTGGTGATTCCGTTTGAGCGTAGGCCGCACAGGCCGACAGGCAGCCTAGCAAAGCCACTAGATGGGGCAGATACATGATGATCCCGTTCACAGAATTTTTCCGGGATTCATAATGCCCTGTGGGTCCAGGGCTGCTTTGATGGAGCGCATCAGGGCCAGTTCCACCGGCGATTTGTAGTGGGCCAGATCGTCTCTTTTGAGTGCGCCTATGCCATGTTCGGCCGAGATGGAGCCACCGAAACGCTGCACGCTATCGTGCACCAGACGGTTGACGGCAGCCTGATTGGCCAGAAACGCGTCATGGCCCACGCCTTCGGGCGGCGCCACATTGAAGTGCAGATTACCGTCACCCAGATGGCCGAAGCAGACCAGCTGGCAGGCGGGGAAAGCCTGCTCCAGCAGGGGCGCCGTAGTAGCGATAAATTCCGGGATGCGCGAAACGGGCAGGGAAATATCGTGCTTGATGTTCTTGCCAGCCTTGGCTTGCGCCAGCGGTATGTGTTCGCGCAGCTGCCACAGCGACTGCGACTGTGCCACGGAAGTAGCCACCACGGCATCGCTGATGATGGCACCATCGAGTGCGGCGCCGATGGCCCGTTCCAGCAGGGCCACTGCATGCTGTTCCGATTCGTTGCTGGACAGTTCCAGCAGCACATACTGGCCATGGCCAGCGGCGAACGGTTGCGGCAAGGCAGGGAACTGCTGCGCGACCAGCGCCAGGCAGATGCGCGACATCAGCTCGAAGCCGGTCAGGCTGGCGCCGCAATAGTCCTGCATCAGCTTGAGCAGCTTGAGTGCCTGTTCGGGCGAGTCCATGGCCGCCAGCGCCGTGATGCTGGCCTGCGGCTGCGGATATAGCTTGAGTACGGCGCCCGTGATGATGCCCAGCGTGCCTTCCGCGCCGATGTAGAGATCGCGCAGATCGTAGCCCGTGTTATCTTTGCGCAGACCGCGCAGGCCATCCCAGATGTCGCCCTGTGGCGTCACCACTTCCAGCCCCAGACACAGTTCGCGTGTGTTGCCATAGCGTAGAACGGCCGTGCCGCCTGCATTGCTGGACAGGTTGCCGCCTATGGTGCAACTGCCTTCCGACGCTAGCGAAAGGGGAAACAAACAGCCTTCGGCCGCAGCGGCCTGCTGTATCTCTGCCAGTATGCAGCCCGCATCCACGGTCATGGTGCGGTTGGCGACATCGATCTTGCGGATGCGCTTGAGCCGCCCCAGCGACAGCACCACAGCCCGTCCCGAACTATCGGGCACGCTGCCCAGTACCAGCCCCGTGTTGCCACCCTGTGGCACGATGGGTACCGCATGTTCTGCGCAGGCCCGCACCAGTGCTGCTACCTGTTCCACGCTGGCCGGTCGCAGCACTGCCAGTGCACTGCCCGTATGCCGGCCACGCCAGTCGTTCAGGTAGGGCGCCATATCCTGCGCCGTTTCCAGCACATGGTCCGAACCTAGCAGGTGACGGCACTGCTGCAGAAAAGCGCTCATGGAACGGTGTTTTCCTTGACCTTGTCCAGCAGTTCCCTGGCCATCTTCTTGGCCGCCTTTTTGTAAGGGCGCACATACATGATGGCGCAGACGAAGTAGATCACCACGATGATGGCTTCGCCCCAGCCCAGCCATGCGGAGAGCAGGCCGCGATCGCTCCAGCCGCGCACCACGCCCTCGGTGAAATACAGCAGGATCATCATCGAAGTCCACTGCAACGTGTACACGTCACGCTTCCATACGCCGACCAGTGGCAGCAGCAGCGGTGCCGCCTTCAGGGCCAGCCAGGAGCCGCCCGGTTTGAGGGGCGCCAGTGCTAACTCCCACGCCAGACACCAGATGATCAGCGTGATCAGGCTGCCGATGGCACCCAGATGGAAGAATTTCTGCAGTCGGCTTTCCATGATCGGCTTCCTTATTGCGGCGCGCGCAGCTTGACGGCGGTTTCTGCCAGCCGCCGCCCCAGCGCTATCGCCAGTTTCTTTTCGTCGTCGGTAAAGGACTTCTTGCCATCGAGACCGGCCCAGTGGCTGGCACCGTACGGCGTACCGCCGCTGGCAGTGGTCATCAGTTCCGGATTCGTATAGGGCAGGCCCAGTACCATCAGACCGTGATGGAACAGCGGGATCATCATCGACAGCAGGGTGGATTCCTGTCCGCCGTGCAGGCTGCCCGTGGAAGTGAACACGCAGGCCGGTTTGCCGGCCAGCGCGCCGGACAGCCACTGGGTGGCCGTGCCATCCCAGAAATACTTCATGGCCGCGGCCATATTGCCGAAGCGGGTAGGCGAGCCGACGGCGATGCCGGCGCATTCCTGCAGGTCTTCCTGTTCTACATAGGGCGCGCCCTCGGCCGGTACGTCGGCCTCGGTGGCTTCGGCCACGGTGGAAACGGCAGGAACCGTGCGCAGGCGGGCATCGCAGCCCGGCACACTTTCGATTCCCTGCGCGATCAGTTCGGCCAGTTTGCGGGTTGCACCGTGGCGTGAGTAAAACAATACGAGAATAATCAGATTAGCTTGGTTCATCGGCGGTATTATAGGGCGCTTTAGCAGATAGGAACGCGTGTTCCCCGTGGATTTTGGTTTTTATACATGTCAGAAAAAATAATACGTCCGGTTTTCCAGTATTTGTCGCGTAGTTGCCAATCCGGCATAGAGACGGTGCGCTCGCTGTCGTGGGCGGAAGTACGCGATCTGGTGATGTTCGCGCGTCGCCGCCTGCGCGAAGAAAGCGTGCCGCAGGTGGCCGGCAGCCTGACGTTCACCACCGTGTTTGCGCTGGTGCCGCTGCTGACCATCGCGCTGGCGATCTTCACTACTTTCCCGATGTTCAATACCTTCCGCGCCTCGCTGGAAGCGTATTTCGTCCAGAGCGTGATGCCGAAGACGATATCGAGCACCATCCTCAACTACCTGACCATGTTCGCCTCCAAGGCCACGCGCCTGTCGGCCGTGGGTGCGGTGGCGCTGATTCTGACTTCGGTAGCCATGATGGGCCAGATCGAACGGGTGTTCAACCGCATCTGGCGCGTGCGTGCCGAGCGGCGCTGGGCCAAGCGCATACTGGTGTACTGGGCGCTGATTACGCTGGGGCCTTTGCTGATCGGCGTGTCGCTGACGCTGTCGTCCCATGTGTTCATGGCCACCAGTGACCTGATCGGCGACATCCCCGTGATCGGTGCGCTGATCTATGCCTTGCTGTCGCTGGCGCTGACCACCGTCACCTTCACGCTGCTGTACGTGGCCGTGCCGAATCGCGACGTGGACTGGCAGGACGCCGCCTGGGGCGGACTGGTGGCCGGTGTGGCGTTCGAGGTGGCCAAGCGCGGCTTTGCCATCTTCATTACCCAGTTTCCGGCTTACTCCAAGATCTACGGCGCGCTGGCGGCCATGCCGCTGTTCCTGCTGTGGGTCTATGTATCGTGGATGATTACCCTGTTCGGAGCGCTGCTGGTGGCCGCGCTGCCTGTGGTGAAATACGAGCGCTGGTGGCACGAAGCCCAGCCGGGCGGCGAGTTTGTCGATGCCATGGCCATCCTGCGCGTGCTGTTCGTCGCTTCCGTGTGCGGTGACACGGCGCTGGTCAGTGCCGGCGCGATCCGCGCGCGTACGCGCCTCGGCTTCGATGAAGTCGACAACCTGCTGGAGAAAATGGTGGGTGAAGGCTGGGTAGGCCGCGTCAAGGTCGACGCGCCGGCCCGTGTACAGTGGGGCAAGCGGGTGACGGATGGCGGCGACCACTGGGTGCTGCTGGCCAACGTCAACAAGCTCACGCTGGCCGAGGTCTACCGCCTGTTCGTATTTGCCGGCATGTCCATCAATGCCGGCGTGGTCAGCGATAGCGAGGACGAGCGCGACATCCAGGCCGCGCGCGATGCCGCCGCGCTGGCGCGCGAAGTGGAAACGGCCGTCGAGGCTGGGCTCGGGATGTCGCTTGCACAACACTTCGGCAAATAGTTGAGCCTCTAACGGCCATCAGGAATATACTCGAACGGACTTGTCTTCTTAATATTCTTTTGCGCGGAGGAATGATGCAGATAGCTCGTGGAGTGATATTGCTGGTCTTGAGTGCTAGCGGAGCCCTGGCTCAGGCTACTGACATATCGAACGGGGCATATTCCGGGGTATTTGTACGTGATTGTCGCTCCGCCAGCGTGAAGCAGGCCGGCGGTACGACGCCCGATATGTGCGAAGTTGGCAGTGATTTCAGCGATACTATGCAGCATCAGGTATGGCAGAATACCCTGGGCGGACTCAGTGCGACGGCGCTGGCTAGTTCGGCGCTGGCCCGTGACGGCGATCATCATTCCAGTGCCCAGACCATTGTAGCGGCCGACCTGGGGAATCTGACCATCAAGCTGGGGGCGTTCACGGGCACCTCGTACGCGCGCGTTTCCGCGCAAAGTTATGCGTTGCAAAGCTATAGCTGGGATGGCAGCGGTTCGGCTTCGCGCACTCTGAGTGGCAGTCTGGACTTCGATATCGTCAGCGTCGTGCCATTTTCCAGCACCTCCGTCTCGGCCTCTGCCGAAGTGGAGGGCGCGGTCACCGTGTTTTCTCTGGCAAGTAATAGCTTTAACTTCGATGTCAGTCAGGCCAGACTGGGCAATTTTGAAGCGTTCGCGCAGAACCGTGCCGATTACCGTAGCGAAGCGCAATCGAGTGTGCATAGTGTGGACGGTTCACCTTATCAGTTTAATGTCAGCTTCAGCATGGAAGCGGGACGAACATATTTTCTGCAAAGCTGGCTGGGCGCTTACGCGCGCTTTGGCGGCGCGCTCGATGCTACCCATACCTTCATTGTCCACCTCGATGATGTGCAGGGTCTGAGCGCGTCTGAGGCGCTGGCGGATCCGCAGGTGATAACTTCCGTCCCCGAGCCGGAAGGTATCTGGTTATGGTCGGCCGGGCTGGCCATGTTAGGCCTGCTGCGTCGGCGCTACCGTTCGGTCTAGCCAGTCGCGCAGCGCGTCCAGCACGGCGGCAGGTTGTTCGTTCATGAGCGAGTGGCCACTGTCGATCATCGTGGTCTGCGCATGGGGAATGCGCGCTACAAGCGGACGGGCCGACCTGATGGGCGTCATCATGTCGCGGGTGCCGCAGACAAACAGGGTCGGGCATTGCACGGCGCCCGCAGCTTGCTCGCCGTTGGCGTATTCGTTACAGGCGGTGAAGTCCGTGTAGAAAAGCTGGGCAGGATTACCTTGTGATAGACGCTGCATCAGCTTTTGCGCCACCCCGGGTGTGTACATGCCGGGTATGGCGGACCGCCCCGTCAGACTGGCGTGCGAGTAGATGTTGACCATGTCGATGGCGCTGGCTTCATCCTTGCGTGCCATGTCCAGCAGCGCTGGCGAAACCTTCATCGGATAGGTGCTGCCCAGCAGGGCCAGACGGCTGACCCGGGCCGGCGCCTGATGGCTGGCTTCCAGCGCGATCAGCGATCCCATGCTGTGGCCGCACAGGGCGGCCTGCTGTATGCCTGCGGCATCGAGCAGGGCCAGCAGCCATTGCGCCATGGCGGGCACGGAAGCCAGCGCCGGCCCGCTGCTGCGGCCATGGCCGGGCAGATCGACTGCCAGCACGGCATAGCCATGGTGGGCAAAATAGCGGCTCTGCAGCGCCCATACACTGTGATCGTTCTGGGCCCCGTGGATGAATACGATGGCCGGCAGGCTGGTATCGAGCAGCTTGCCGCCCGTGTAGCAGTAGGCGCTCTGGCCTTGTACGTCGAACAGCATCTCAGCCTCCTTTCTGCGACAGTTTGAGAGCGCGGCCCAGATCTTCCAGCAGATCGTCGGCGTCTTCCAGCCCCACCGACAGGCGCATGCTGCCTTCGCTGATACCGGCTGACGCCAGTTGCCCGGCCGGCACGCGGAAATGCGTGGTCGAGGCGGGATGGATGGCCAGCGATTTGGCATCGCCCACATTGGCCAGATGGGAGAACAGTTGCAGGCTATCGATGAAGCGCTTGCCTGCAGCCCGCCCGCCCTTGAGATCGAAGGTCAGCACGGCGCCGCAGCCCTTGGGTAGCAGGCGCTGCGCCAGCGCGTAGTCGGGATGATGGGGCAGCTCGGGATACACCACTTGTTCCACCGCGTCGTGCGTCAGCAGGAAGTCGGCTACCTTGCGGGTATTTGCCACATGCCGGTCCATGCGCAGGCCCAGCGTTTCTATGCCCTGCAGGATGGCGAAAGCATTGTGCGGGCTCATCGCCGCGCCGAAGTCGCGCAAGCCTTCGCGCCGCGCACGCAGGGAAAACGCTGCCACCGTGGACTCCTCGGCAAATACCATGCCGTGGAAGCCTTCGTACGGTTCGCACAGTTCGGGGAAGCGGCCGCTGGCCTGATGGGCGGCATGCCAGTCGAAGCTGCCACCATCGACCAGCAGGCCACCGATGGCCGTGCCGTGGCCGCAGAGGAATTTGGTGGCGGAATGGAAGACCAGATCGGCGCCGTGATCGAATGGTCTGAGCAGATACGGCGTGGTGAACGTGGCGTCCACCATTAGCGGCAGATGGTGCTCGTGGGCCAGTTCCGCGATGGCGGGAAGGTTGAGTACATCAAGTCCGGGATTGCCCAGCGTTTCGCCGAACAGCACGCGGGTGTTGGGGCGGATGGCGGCGCGCCAGGCGTCGAGGTCGCGCGGATCGACGAAGCTGGTTTCTATGCCGAAGCGTTTCAGCGTATAGGCCAGCAGGTTGTGCGAGCCGCCATACAGGGCGCGCGAAGCGACAATGTGCGAGCCCGCGCCGGCGATGGTGGCCAGCCCCAGATGCATGGCGGCCTGACCGCTGGCCGTGGCGATGCCGGCCACGCCGCCTTCCAGCGCGGCGATGCGCTCTTCCAGTACCGCATTGGTGGGGTTGGAAATACGGCTGTACACATGGCCGGCCCGTTCCATATTGAACAGCGCGGCTGCATGGTCGGCATCCTTGAAGGCGAAGGAAGATGTGAAGTACAGCGGAGTGGCGCGGGCGCCGGTGGCGGGGTCGGGTGCTGCGCCGGCATGCAGGGCCAGCGTGTCAAAGCCGGGGTAGTGAGGGCCGCTCATAATGTCTCGTGTGAGTTGTTAGTATGGACGGCATGCTACCGCGAATTCCGCTATGGCGACAGCACTGCAACAATGTTGGGAATTGATTATCGAGAGCGCTGGATTTTTTGCTGGGCATAGGCTACATTCCCAATACGGCGCTCATAACCATAACGCTTAACTTAGCCCACAGTCGATAGGACGGCCCCCATGAAAGTCTCGGAAATTCTTCAGGTTAAAGGCAGTATTCTCTACACCATCAACCCTGACCAGCAACTGTCCGAAGCAGCCAGCATCATGGCGGAGAAAGACATCGGTTCGCTGGTGGTTATGGAGTTTGGCGATCTGGCCGGCATGCTGACCTTCCGCGAGGTGCTGCGTGCCCTGCACGACAATGGCGGCACTGTCGGTGGCGGCACCGTGCGCAAGCATATGGATGACCACCCGATCACCGTCACGCCCGATACGGAAGTCAATGAAGTGCGCCGTATCATGCTGGAAAAACACGCGCGCTATCTGCCCGTGATGAACGCCAAGACCATCCTCGGCGTGATCTCCTTCTACGACGTGGCGCGTGCCGTGCTGGAAGCGCAGAGCTTCGAAAACCGCATGCTGAAAGCCTATATCCGCGACTGGCCCGGTGAAACTGCCGAGCAGGCTGCCGAGTAAGGGCCCTTCACCGGCAGTACGCCGGCACCGGTCGCAGGATCGGTGAGCAAATGAAAAAGCCATGCATCGCATGGCTTTTTTGCTGTCTGGCGCCTGCTGATCTGCGTCAGGCTGCGCCCTGCAGGGCTTCGTTGCTGAGCCAGCCATTCAGCGCATCGGCCGTCATCGGACGGGCAAACAGGAAGCCTTGCGCCAGCGGGCAGCCCAGCGCGTGCAGTATCTGCGCCTGGCGTTCGTCTTCCACCCCTTCGGCGATCACCGACAGGCCCAGATTGCGGCCCAGTTGCACCACCATTTCGGCAATGCTGCTGCCACGGGCGGAGCCGGTGATTTCCGTGACGAAGGCGCGGTCGATCTTGAGCCGGTCGATCTGCAGACGCTGCAGATAGGACAGCGAGGAGAAGCCCGTGCCGAAGTCGTCGATGGCGATGCTGACGCCCGTCTGCTTGATCTGCGCCAGCATCTTGATGAGCAGGTCAGGCTCTTCCATGGCCATCGATTCGGTAATCTCCAGCTCGACGAATTCCGGCGGCGCTCCCGTATCTTCCAGCGCCTTGCGCAGCATTTCGAGGAAGTAGGGGTGGCGGAACTGCACTTGCGACACGTTGATCGACATCATGAAGTCGCTGTGGCCCGCTTTATGCAGCGTTACCAGTTCGCGGCAGGCCGTGCGCAGCACCCATTCGCCCAGATCGATGATCAGGCCCGAGTATTCGGCAATGGGGATGAAACGGTCAGGCGAGACAAACTTGCCGTCCGGGGTCTGCCAGCGCAGCAGCGCTTCGGCCCCCTTGGGGCGGCGCGTCTCCAGATCGATCTGCGGCTGGTACACCACGAACAGCTCGTTCTGGCCGAAGGCCTTGCGCAGCGCGTGCATCATGCGCACACGTTCGCGGATTTCTACCCCCATCGAGCGGGAGAAGTAGTAGTGGCCGGAGCGCTGCTGGGTTTTGGCGCGTTTCAGTGCGATGTCGGCGTCTTTCAGCACATCGACACCGCTGCCTTCGTGTTCGGCCAGCCGCACCAGTCCCAGCGTGGCCGACAGTTGCACGTCCTGGCCGTCGATGCTGAAGGGGCGCTGGAATAGCGTCAGGATATTGGCCGGATTCACTTGCGAGGAGTCGCCCAGCACGCAGAAGATGTCGCCGCCCAGGCGTGCCACGGTGAGCGCATCGCCCAGCTCCGTCTGCAACCGGCCTGCTACGGCCAGCAGCAGGGCGTCGCCGAAGCGGTGGCCCAGCGCATCGTTGGTTTCGGCGAAGTGATCGAGGTCAACTAGCGACAGGGTGGTTTCGTCGCGGATGGGGCTGGTCAGCGTGGCGTCGAGGATTTCGATCAGGCGGGTACGGTTGGGCAGTTTGGAGAGCTGGTCGTAGAAAGCCGCCGTGTGCAGGTGGCTGACCAGTTCCACGTTGTCCAGACCGACGGCAACGTTGGCGCAGAACACTTCCAGCAGGCGTTCGTCGATTTCCGTCGGCGCGGTCTTGACGTCGAGGAAGGCGACGAAATCACGGCTGGCTTTGCCGGCAAAATACAGCGTGATGTAATCGGGTCCATATACATTGCGCCCCTGCGCCAGCGTCAGCTCCATGGCATCGTGGATGCGCTGGTCACTGCGCACGGTCAGGGTGGTGTTGCCGAACGTGTGGTAAGGGCCTATGGTGGCCATCACCATCAGCTCGCGGCAACCGTCTTCCGGGCATTCCAGCACGCACAGGATGCCGCTGCCGTCCTGTCCCAGCAGCTCGGCGATCTGGCTGAGTACGCCGGCAGCAAAATTGTGTACGCCATGCAGCGACATTAGCTGGGTGCTGGCGTGCACGATTTGGCTCAGGCCACGACGGCTGTCGTTGATTTTGCGGATCTGCTCGTAGGAGCGGATGGCCGAGGTCACGGTCGTGAATAACTTGATCCTCGTCAATTCCGACTTGGTCTTGTAGTCGTTGATGTCGAAGTCGCGGATGGCATCAATTTCCGGAGCGTAACCCGGCTGTCCTGTGCGCAAGATAATCCGTACGTCGCTCAGGCCCAGAGTCTCGCGGATGTAGCGCACCAGATGCAGGCCGGCATCGTCCTGTTCCATCACCACGTCCAGCAGGATGACGGCGATTTCCTTTTCCGTTTTGAGTAATTCACGTGCCTGCGCAGCGGAGTAGGCGTGGACGAACTCCAGCTGCCGGTGCTGCATGTCGAGATTGCCCAGCGCAAAAGTGGTGGTCGAATGGACGTCTTCGTCGTCATCGATAATCATGACCCGCCATACATTACGCGCACCCGTGGTAACGGGTGTAGCCGGATGCTCTTCTAAGAATACCAGATCGTCTTGATCGTCCTTGAGTGGATCAAGTGGTGTGACCGGTGGGGGCATGTGTCGCTTCTCCAGGATTGCTCGGTGTTCTTCGGTTCAGTATATAGTGAATTGTCAAAAAGAATGCAGTTTTCCTATGCATTTGCACGTCACCTGTGGGGCAGTGTGCAACGCTGTTGAATTTTCTTGCATCATCAGGAATTCTACCAAGGAAAAATTGCTTTGTGGAAATTAATTTCTAAGCACGGCATAGGAGGGCGCGGGCTGGTAGAATACGGAATTCTCCACCTTTTTCCAAAGATTCTCTTCCTATGTCCGGTAATACTTTTGGTAAATTGTTTTCCGTTACAACCTTTGGTGAGTCGCACGGCCCGGCTATCGGCTGCGTGATCGATGGCTGCCCACCGGGACTGCCACTGACGGAAGCCGATATCCAGCCGGAACTGGACCGCCGCAAGCCCGGCACCTCGCGCCACGTGACGCAGCGGCAGGAATCGGATACGGTGGAAATTCTGTCTGGCGTGTATCAGGGCGTGACCACGGGGACGCCGATTGCGCTGCTGATCCGCAACGAAGACCAGCGCAGCAAGGATTACGGCAATATCGCCGAGAGCTTCCGTCCCGGCCACGCCGACTACACCTACTGGCACAAGTATGGCGTGCGCGACCCGCGCGGCGGCGGCCGCTCCTCGGCCCGCCTGACGGCGCCGGTGGTGGGGGCAGCCGCCATCGCCAAGAAGTGGCTGCAGCAGCAGTACGGCACCGTCTTCAAAGGCTGCATGAGCCAGCTGGGCGACATCGTGGTGCCGTTCCAGGACTGGGCCCATGTGCCCAACAATCCCTTCTTCGCCGCCAGCGGCGATGCCGAACTGATCGCGCGCATGGAAGCGGCCATGGATGCGCTGCGCAAGGATGGCGATTCCATCGGTGCCAAAATCGATGTGATCGCACAGAATATTCCCGTCGGTCTGGGCCAGCCTATTTACGACAAGCTCGATGCCGACATTGCCTATGCCATGATGGGCATCAATGCCGTGAAGGGCGTGGAGATCGGCGCCGGTTTCCAGTCGGTGGTGCAGAAGGGCAGCGAGCATGGCGACCAGCTGACGCCGCAAGGCTTTATCGGCAATAACGCCGGTGGCGTACTGGGTGGCATTTCGACGGGGCAGGATATCACCGTCTCGATCGCCATCAAGCCCACGTCGTCCATCCGCACGCCGCGCCAGTCCATCGACAAGGATGGCAATCCCGTCATGGTGGAGACTTTTGGCCGCCACGACCCCTGCGTGGGCATACGCGCGACGCCTATCGCCGAAGCCATGCTGGCACTGGTCCTGATGGATCACGCGCTGATGCACCGCGCCCAGTGTGGCGACGTCAAGGTGCACACGCCTAACATCGCGCCGTAAGCGGTGCCGGCCCAGGCCTTCAGCTTCGCCTTATTCCTCTTCTGCTACTACGCCCACGCAGGAACCTGGTCCACTTACGCTACGCTGTTCTTTGCCGAGCACGGTATGACGGTGGCGCAGATCGGTGTGCTGATGTCGATGATACAGGTGCTGCGCATCATCGGCCCCAACGTCTGGGGCTATGTCGCTGACCATTACGACCGCCGCGTCACCGTGCTGCGCGTGGCCGGCTTCGCCGCGCTGATCGGTTTCTCCGGCTTCTTTATCGGCTCCACGTTCGGCCACTTCATGCTGGCCATGGTGGTGCTGAATCTGTTCACCAGCGGCCAGGCGCCCATCTGCGAAGCGCTGATGCTGTCGGAAATGCGCGGCGATCTGACCCATTACGGCCGCATCCGCATGTGGGGTTCGATAGGCTTCATCGTGGCGGTCTCCGCGTCGGCCTACGCGCTAGACCACTACGGCATCGTGGCCCTGCCTACCATTGCGGCGGGCTTGCTGGTGCTGACCATCGTGGCAGCGTTCCGCCTGCATGATGTGCCGCGCCACCGCCACCAGGAAGCGCCGCTGCCGCTGCTGACACTGCTGCGACGGCGTGAAGTGATCGCCTTCTTCGCCTCGACGGCACTGATGGTGGCGGCCCATACGTCGCTCTACACCTTCTATTCGCTGTATCTGGAGCGTAACGGCTATAGCAAGACGGTGATAGGTGCCATGTGGTCGCTGGGTGTGCTGGCCGAAGTGGCGCTGTTCTATTTCCAGGCGCCTCTGTTCCGGCGCTGGCGTCCCATGCAGCTGATGTATCTGACCCTGCTGCTGGCGGTGGCGCGCTTTGTCATGATAGGCATGGCGGCTCATCTGCTGTGGCTGCTGATCGTGGCGCAACTGATGCACGCGGCCACCTTTGCGCTGCATCATTCCTCGTCCGTGATGACGCTGCAGCGCTGGTTTTCCGGTCCCTTGCAGGCTAGGGGGCAGGCGCTGTACATGAGCTTGTCCTATGGTATAGGCGGATCGCTGGGCGGGCTGTTCCTGGCCCAGTGGTGGCAGGCAGCCGGGCCTTCCTCGGTGTATTACGTGGCAGCGCTGCTGTGTCTGCTATCGCTGGGCGCGGCCATGCTGTCGGCCCGCTGGCAGCAGCACGACGGCCACTAGCCGCGGGGCGGAACGACTGGGGCCGCTGAGTGGCGGTCTTATTTGCTGACCACTTCCTGTAGATGGCGCTTGAGCACAGCCCGTACCACCAGCGCACGCATATCGTTGAGCAGGCCGAATTCGGTCTGGCTCAGTTCGATAGGCGGGAAGCTGTCATCCCAGTCGCCGTACAGGAAACCGGCCGACTGGCCATTGGCGGACAGGGGCAGAATCACGAAGCTGTGCGCGGCCGACAGGGTGTCGCGCCACCAGTCCGGCAGCTTGGCAGCGAACTTGGCATCACGCGCATTCTCGATGAAGATCACGCGGTCGCTGTTCAAGGCGGCGTGGAACACATTCGGCTGATAGGCGTCCTCGAACACCAGCTTGGGCAGGATTTCTCGGATGTCGTTGCCGAAGCCGATCTTGGCCGCATACTGGTTATCCTTGCGGTTGCGTACAAAAGCCAGCGCGCGCGAGAACTCCAGTCCCTTGAACACGGTCTCCAGCGCGATCTGCACCATCTGGCCCGGATTGGCGGTATGCATCATGTCGCGCATATCGGCCAGACCGCTGAGCAGTATCTTGTTGCCGGCATCGCGCTGACGGGTGCGGGCCAGCGCCTTGGCGCGCCGTTCGGCCGGCTTAGACAGGGGGGCTATGGTCAGGTCGTTGGCCGCCACTACTTTGGCCTGTTCGATGGCGCCCATCAGTTTTTCCGGCAGCACGCCCAGCATGGCCGAATAGGCGTCGGCCAGCTGTGCCACAGCGGCAGCGCCAGCCTCGTCATCATTCCACAGCGATTCGGCACAGGCGGCCGACATGGTGGACAGGCCGGCGATCCAGTCCGAAGTGCTGATTTCGCTGCCCGCTTCGGGCGGCGTCAGCTTGCGCATGCCGTTGATCAGGCCGGCCGGCAGGCCCCAGTGCAGGGCGGCGGCATGGCCGATTTCATCGAGGCCCAGCCCCAGCAGCTTGGGTGCGATGGCTTCCACATCGCAGTTTTCCTGCGCCGCACTGCGCTGGATTTCATGCCAGCGTTCCGGCATGTAATAGGTCAGCATCATGCGGCCCAGCGTGTGCAGCATGGAGCACACCACGGCTTCTTCGCCATGGCGGCTCTGCGCCGTATTGGCGATCTGCTGGGCGACGATGCCGGCCAGCACCGCCTTTTCCATTTCCACATGCGAGGCCGTGGCATCGGAGGAGCCGCCGGACAGTTCTTCGATCAGCTTCAGGCCCAGCGCCAGATGGCCGATGGCATCGGTGCCCAGCACTTGCACGGCTTTGGAGACGGTGCTGATATGCTGGCCGAAGGCAGCATACATGCCGCTATTGGCCAGGCGCAGGACTTTCTGGGTCAGCACTGGGTCGGACAGCACCGTGCGCGTCATATTGAATTCCTGCTCGTCCTCGCCGCGCATGGCGCCGAGGATGGAGCTGATGGCCTTGGCAAAGCCCGGCATATCGCCGCGCCGGCGCGTGCTTTCCCACAGCGTGGCCAGGGTGGCGTCGCCCAGCGCGTTACCTGTACTGCGCACGCTCATTTGTTCACCTGTCGCAAATCAGGCTGGATGATTTTCAGGTGCATGCTTTCGCGCAGCGCTGCCATGGCGATATTCGCCGCCATCGGTTTGCCGGTCAGATAACCCTGGATGTACTGGCAGCCGCGCTGTTGCAGATAGGCCAGCTGGTCTTCCGTCTCTACCCCTTCCGCCACCACGGACAGGTCCAGGTGCTTGGCCAGATCGAGTACCGCATTGCAGATCGCCGCATCTTTTTCGGAAGTCGGCAGGTCGCGGATAAAGGTGCGGTCTATCTTCAGCACCGAAATGGGGAAACGCTTGAGATAGGCCAGCGAGGAATAGCCGGTGCCGAAATCGTCAATCGCGATGCGCGCCTTGCGTTCGGCCATTTTGGACAGGATGGACTCGGCATGCACCGGATCGACCATCAGCGTGCCCTCTGTAATTTCTAGAACCAATTGCTCACCTTGTAAGCCGGAGAAGGCGATTGCATCGTCCAGCACGTCCAGAAATTTGTCATTGCGGAACTGCCGCGGGCTGATATTCACCGAAATGTAGAGGGGGCGCTTGGCCACTTCCTCGAACTGTTTCAGCTGTACGCAGGCAGCTTTGAGTGCCCAGGCGCCCAGCAGGTTGATCAGGCCGTTGGTTTCGGCAATCGGAATAAAGCGGGCCGGGGGCACCATGCCCAGGGTCGGATGCTTCCAGCGCATCAGCGTTTCGAAACCCTGGATCTCGCGCGTGCGCGCGTCCACGATGGGCTGGTAGAACAGCAGGAACTCGCCTTCGCGCACAGCCTGGAACATGGCCGCTTCCAGCGAAATATCATGTTCGGGCGGCTCGGACTCGCTCGGGCTGTAGACCACGCAACGGGCTTTGCCGGTTTCCTTGGCGCGCGACATGGCCACGTCGGCCAGTGCCAGCAGGCGGGCTTCTTCTTCCGCATGCTGGGGATATACGGCCACGCCGACCGAGGCGCCCACATAGATGGTGTGGCTGTCGATTTCGAACGGCGACTGCAGGGTGGCAATCAAACGTCCCGTTACCAGTTTGATCTGGGCTTCTGTGGCCGTGCCGGGCAAAATGGCGACGAATTCGTCGCCGCCCACACGGGCCAGGGTGTCGCTGTCGCGCAAGGTCTTGCGCAGGCGGGCGGCGGCCGTCCGCAGCACCGCGTCGCCTATCGGGTGGCCCAGGCCATCGTTGACTTTCTTGAAGCCGTCCAGCCCTATGCAGGCGACGGAAAAGCTCTGGCCCGAGCGGCGCGCATTGGCGATTACCATGCGGATGCGGTCCGACAGCAGCAGCCGGTTAGGCAGTTCGGTCAGGGCATCGTGGGTGGCCATGTGGCGCAGCCGTTCTTCGGTGGCGCGCTGCTGCTCCATATTCCGGCCTATCACCAGCAGCTCTTTTAAACCTTGCTGGTTGGCGTAGCAGGACAGGCGCAATTCGAACGGGGTTTCGCACTGCGCACACTTGAGGCGGCTTTCGAACAGGCGCCCCGGCTCGCCGGCCAGCACGTCGTTGAGGGCCGACTGCAGGGCCGGGCGGTCATCTTCGGTAAGCAGTTGCAGCAGTGCCGTGCCGGCCAGCGGCGCTTGCGCGGCGATCAGCTGGACGGCGCGGTGGCTGGCAAACAGTATCTGTCCTTCGGGACTGACGCGGAATACAACGTCGCCAGCCTCCTCCATGAGGTTATCCAATTCATGTCGCGGAGACGGGACGGGAATACTGGAGTACATCGCGTGATTTTAATCTTTCAGTTTTTATGCCGGTAGGGCGCCAGCACAAGTATGGCTACACCAGAGCGCAATGTATCACTGATAGCGGTGAAATTACATGAAAAATGACAATATCTTTAAGACTTTTTTTGTTTTCATACATTCGTGCTGAAAAAAACATCGTCCAGAGTGAAAAAACGCCTTTTCTCGGCACTGAAACGGGGTTTTTGCACTGAAAATTGCGATTTTTCTATTGATTGAAAGTTAAATGTAATTGTTCTGGACAAACATGGGCCTAAGCCTGATAGGCGATGGCGGACTGGCAGAAATAGCGACTTTCGATCAGCACGGCAGTGTCGAAATCTACCAGCATGCCCTCGGCCAGCGCGCACAGTATGGCCTGTTCGGCCGGCGCTGGCGCCGCATGGCGGGCCCGCAGGCGTGCCGGTGCCAGCTGTAAGAAGGCCAGATTGGCCGGGCTGCCGATGGCGCCGCCGGGCAGAGCGGGGAGGGCTACATCCCAAGGCTGGCGTAGCGCGCCTGCCTGCCGGCAGTGCTGCAGCTGTCCGGCCAGTGCGGCAGCATCGGCCGCTATTCCATGTAGCAAGCCCAGCTGAAGGGCAGTGGCGCTATCGCACTCGCGCCCATCGAGCAGCAGAGGCAGGGCGGCTTGCAGCCCTAGCAGACGCCCTGTGCGTACCAGTGCGCCGCCGCAGGGGGCAACGCCCAAGGTGGCTTGCGGCAGGCTGTAGCTGCCGCTACCGAGCGCGTAGCGGCGCTGACAGGCCAGCGCCAGGCCCCAGGCATGGCCGCACACCGCGCCTTCAAGAACAGCGACGACGGGCATCGGCAGCCGCTCCAGCCGGCGCAATAAAGCATGGTAGCTGGCCAGCAGCTGCATGCAGTCGGGCGCCTGCTGGCGCGTCAGCGCGGCCAGATGGGCAAGCTGGTAGTCCACCTTGCTGGCGTCGAAGCTGATCTGGACCAGAAGGCTGTGTGCGCCCTGGCTGGCCTGCAGCTCGAGCGAGTCGAGCAGGCCCTGTAGCGCTTGTTGCCAGCTGCGGCTGAGGGGATTGATGCTGTTGCTGCTCAGCGTTACCAGTAATTGTTGCGCCTGTTGTTCGATCTTGATCATGCTGACTCCGTTCACACCCGTTCGATGATGGTGGCGATGCCCATGCCGCCGCCCACGCACAGCGTGACCATGCCGCGCCGCAGCTGGCGCGCTTCCAGCTCGTCGAGCAGGGTGGCGAGCAGCATGCAGCCGGTGGCGCCCAGCGGATGCCCGAGGGCGATGGCGCCGCCATTGACGTTGACTTTGTGCTCGGGCACGCCCAGTTCGTTCATGAAGCGCAGTACCACCGAAGCAAACGCTTCGTTCACTTCGAACAGGTCGATATCGGCAATGTCCAGCCCCGCTTTTTGCAAGGCTTTGCGGGCCGCCGGCGCTGGTCCCGTCAGCATGATGGCAGGGTCGCTGCCGGTGACGGCCGCGGCGACGATGCGGGCGCGCGGCTGCAAGCCCAGCCGCTGGCCGGCACTGCGGCTGCCGATCAGGGCCAGTGCGGCACCGTCCACAATGCCGGAGGAATTGCCGGCCGTGTGCACATGTTCTACCTGCTGCAGCTGCGGGTAGCGCTGCAGGGCGAGGACGTCGAAACCCAGCGCGCCCAGCTGGGCGAACGATGGCTTCAGGCCGGCCAGGGTGTCGAGCGTGGTGCCGGGCTTGATGAATTCGTCATGGTCCAGCACCAGCACACCGTTCTGATCGCACACGGGCACGATGGAGGGGAAGCGTCCGGCTGCCTGCGCCGCCGTAGCCTTCTGCTGGGAGCGCACGGCGTAGGCATCCAGCTGGGTCCGGCTATAGCCATCGAGGCTGGCGATCAGATCGGCGCCTATGCCTTGCGGCAGGAAATCCGTGCGCAGGCTGGTGGCCGGATCGTTGGACCAGGCGCCGCCGTCACTGCCCATGGCCACCCGCGACATGGACTCTACGCCGCCAGCCACCACCAGATCTTCCCAGCCGGAGCGCACTTTCTGGGCCGCCAGATTGACCGCTTCCAGTCCGGAGGCGCAGAAACGGTTGAGTTGCACGCCCGCCACTTTCCAGTCCCAGCCGGCCGCCAGTGCGGCGATTTTGGCAATATCCGCGCCCTGTTCCCCGACCGGCGTGACGCAGCCCAGTACGACATCGTCGATCTGTGCCGTGTCGAGATGATGACGCTGCTGCAGGGCCTGCATCAAGCCTGCGACCAGATCGATGGCCTTGATGCTGTGCAGGCTGCCGTCTTTCTTGCCCTTGCCCCGCGGCGTGCGGATGGCGTCAAACACATAAGCGTGTTCCATGTGGTCTCCTGTGGTGGTCCACCATCATAGATGTGCGGTCGCAACAAAGCAAGCGCTTGCTTTGATGTTCCTGTTGGGCTAGTCTGGCCATTCTATCCGGCGCACAGGCGTGCCAATCTGGCGTAAGGTTGGCCGTGCGGCCCTGATCATCTAGCGCGACTACGGGAGACACCATGCAGGCCTACGACACACATGAAGTACACAATACCGCGGCCCCGCTGGCCAATGTGAATCTATATCAGATCGATACTGCGCTGCGTGAAGCGCTGGTGCGCGAGGGCGGCGGCTACGACGAGGCGGCGCTGTATGCGCTGGGCGCCCAGCTGGGGCAGGCCGAAGTGCTGGAGCTGGGCCGGCTGGCCAACCAGTACCCGCCCGTGCTGCAACAGTATGATGCGGGTGGCCGGCGCATCGACGAGCTGGAGTTCCATCCGGCCTGGCATAGCCTGATGCGGCTGCTGATCGAGAGTGGTGCCCATGCCTCGCCCTGGCTGGAAGGCAATGGCGCGCAGGTGGCGCGCGCAGCCCGCTACCTGATGTTCGGCCAGGTGGAAAATGGTTCCCAGTGTCCGGTGACGATGACTTATGCCTGCGTGCCGGCGCTGCGGCAGGCGCCGCAGCTGGCGGCCAGATGGCTGCCCAAGATCCTCTCCAGAACCTATGACCCCCGTTCCCTGCCTATCGAGCACAAGCATGGTGCCCTGATCGGCATGGGCATGACGGAAAAGCAGGGTGGTTCCGATGTGCGTAGCAACACCACTACGGCGCAGGCGCTGGCGCCGGCCGAAGCGCAGGCCCTGTTCGGTGCCGACGGCGAGGGGGTGTACCGTGTGGTCGGCCATAAATGGTTTTTTTCGGCGCCCCAGAGCGACGCCCATCTGATCCTCGCGCAGACGGAAACTGCGGACGGGCATGGGCTGTCCTGTCTGCTGCTGCCGCGCTATCTGCCGAATGGCGAACGCAATGCCATCCGCGTGCAGCGCCTGAAGAACAAGGTCGGCAACCGCTCGAATGCATCCTCGGAAGTGGAGTTCAACGGCGCCTACGGCTGGCTGGTCGGCGCAGCAGGACGGGGCGTGCCCACCATACTGGAAATGGGCAGCCATACCCGGCTCGATTGCATACTGGGCAGCGCCGGGGCGATGCGCGCGGCACTGACCCATGCGCTGCATCATGCGCGCCAGCGCAAAGCCTTTGGCCGCTACCTGAGCGAACAGCCGCTGATGCAGAATGTGCTGGCCGATCTGGCGCTGGAATCGGAAGCGGCCACGGTGTTTGCCATGCGGCTGGCGCGCTGCTTCGACGAAGCCGGCGATCCGGCCCAGGCCCTGCTGGCAAGGCTGCTGACGCCGGCCGGCAAATACTGGATCTGCAAGCGCGGCCCTGCTTTCGGTGCCGAAGCCATGGAAGTCATAGGTGGTAGCGGCTATGTGGAAGACAGTCCGCTGGCACGGCTGTACCGCGAACTGCCCGTCAATTCCATCTGGGAAGGCTCGGGCAATGTGATGTGCCTTGACTTGCTGCGGGCGTTGGGCAAAACTCCTGCCGCGCGCGCCGCGCGCGCCGCGCTCGCGGCCGAGCTGGACTTGGCCGGCGACGCTGACGCCGATTTCAGTGCCTACCGCGCCGCCTTGCTGGCCGATATGCAGTGCAGCGAAGCGGGCGCGCGGCTGCTGGCCGAACGCATCGTGCTGGCCGTGCAGGCGGGTTTGCTGTTGCGCCATGCGCCAGCTTATGTATCATCGGCATTTATTGCCTCGCGCATACGCTGCGCGCCCGGCGGTGCCTACGGGCGCCTGCCGGAAAATGTGGCATACGGCCAGATACTGGCCCGTGCCTTGCTCGAATAAGTGGAAAAGTGGATGAATCAAACGGTAGCAGTAGATAATCGGCGTGCCGATCTGGTGCGGGTGGCAGCGCGGCTGTTCCGCGAACGGGGCTTTGACGGCACCACCACGCGCGACATCGCCGAGGCTGTGGGCATGCGTTCCGGTAGCCCGTTCTACCATTTCAAAAGCAAGCAGGAAATACTCGCGGCCGTGATGGAGGAAGGTTTGACGGCCGGCCTGCCGGCGGCGGAAGCGATTGCGGAAAGCGCCATGGCGCCACGCGAAAAGTTTCAGGCGCTGGTACGCGCCCATCTGGAAATCGTGCTGGGCGAGGGCCATGATTTCATACCCGTGCTGCTGTATGACTGGCGCCGCCTGACGCCCGAGCTGCGCGTACGGGTACAGGTTTTGCGCGACCGTTATGATCAGCTGTGGCAGGATGTGGTGAGTGAACTGCTGGCGGCCGGCTTGCTGCGCAGCGATAGTGCGGTGGCGCGCTTACTGCTCATGGGCGCTATCAATTACAGCGTGCTCTGGTACAAACCGGGGCAGGGCCTGAATCTGGACCAGATTGCAGAGGAAGCCGTGAGCATGTTTTTAGGCCCGCAGCCCTAGTATAATGAGCGGTACTTCAAGAAAGAATCCACAATGAAACAAGATCCGCGCTTCCCTAATCTGTTTATCACTGACCACCCGCTGATCCAGCACAAGCTGAGCCACATGCGGGAAAAAGATACCTCGACCCGTACTTTCCGCGAACTGCTGAAAGAAATCACCCTGCTGATGGGCTACGAGATCACCCGCGATCTGCCATTGACCACCCGCACCATCGAAACCCCGCTGATGACCATCGATGCACCTGTCATCGCCGGTAAAAAGCTGGCGATTGTGCCTATCCTGCGCGCCGGCATAGGCATGAGCGATGGCCTGCTGAATCTGGTGCCATCGGCCCGTGTCGGTCACATCGGCGTGTTCCGCGACCCGGAAACCCACCAGCCGGTGGAATATCTGGTGCGTCTGCCCGATCTGGCCGAGCGTACTTTCATCCTGTGCGACCCGATGGTGGCGACCGGTAATTCGGCCGTGCACGCGGTGGACGTGCTGAAATCGCGCGGCGTCAAGGACGACCAGATCATTTTCCTCGCGCTGGTCGCTGCGCCGGAAGGCATTACCGTGTTCCAGAAATCCCATCCGGGCGTGAAGATCTATTGCGCTTCGCTGGATTCCCACCTCAACGATCACGCCTATATCGTGCCCGGTCTGGGCGACGCGGGCGACCGTATCTTCGGCACCAAGTAATGGCGGACCCGGTGTCGGCAGAAGCGGAGTTCCGTGCGCGGCTGGAGGCATTGAATGCGCGCTTCGTCGCGCAGCTGCCCGGCATGCTGGAAAAGATCGAGTCCGCGCTGGCGGCCTGTGTGGCAAGCGGCGCCACGCCCACAGCCGAGCAGCTGACGGCGCTGCATGAGTCGCTGCACAGCGTGGCCGGCTCGGCGGCGACTTTTGGTTATGCCATGCTGGGCCAGCAGGCGCGCCGCATCGAGCAGCAATTGCGCATGACGATGCAGGATGGCAGCGGCTGGCCGGCGATACCGCCTCAGGTGGAGCAGTATCTGCGCTGGGCTGCGCGTGATCCCAAGGCGAACGTTTACGGGTGACATGAGAGTGAGACTAGCGATTGATCTAGCTCAAATCACCAAGTAAATTCTTGTCTATAGTTGTACTCACACCCTGAGTTACGCGGGTTTTCTACCAAAAAAGACGCGAGTTGGCATTTATTTTGGCGAAAACGTGCTTTTCTCGAGTAAATGGGTATAATGCGGCATCGTTTAGATTCAAGAGTAGTGCAGTTTCGCTGTTTTTCTTCTTGCCTCAAACGATATCACGGGCGCAAGCCCAACTTAACTGAAATAGGAATTGTAATGGCAACTGGTATCGTAAAATGGTTCAATGACTCGAAGGGCTTCGGCTTTATCACCCCTGACGAAGGCGGCGAAGATCTGTTCGCTCACTTCTCGGCGATTCAGACCGCAGGCTTCAAGTCGCTGCAAGAGAACCAACGCGTTTCTTTTGAGGTGACCGCTGGTCCTAAGGGCAAGCAAGCTTCGAACATTCAGCCACTGTAATACGCTGAATCAAACGAAATAAGAAATCCTCGGTTCCCGAGGATTTTTTTTTTGCCCGCGCGCCTGGCGCGGTACAGTCTATTTGCCGGTCTTGCGCCAGTATTCCGGCTGGGCATATGTGTGGCGCAGAAAATCCACGAAAGCCCGTATGCGCAGCGGCAGGTGGCGGCGCTGGGCAAACACGGCGTAGATATCGTTGCCCGGCGCCGAATGCTGGTCCAGCACCGTCTGCAGCTTGCCCTCGGCAATTTCATTGCCCACTTCCCACATCGAGCGCCAGGCCAGCCCCTTGCCGGCCAGCGCCCAGTCGTGCAGTACCTGGCCATCATTGCTGCCCATATTGCCCGCCACTTTCAGCACCACATTCTTGCCGTTTTCGCGGAAGGTCCAGCCGCGCTGGCTGCCTTCGCTGCTGATGGCCAGGCAGTTGTGTTTAGAAAGATCGGCCAGCGTCTGCGGTACCCCGTGCCGTTTCAGATACGAGGGTGCGCCCACTACCACGCGCTCGTTGTCGGCCAGCTTGACGCTGACCAGACTGGAATCGGACAGGCTGGCGATGCGGATCGCCACGTCGATGCCTTCGCCCACGATGTCGACCACGCGGTCGCTCATATTCAGCGTGATGCTGACATCGCGGTGCTCGGCCAGGAACGAGGGGATCAGGGGCGCCACGTGCTGGCGGCCGAAACCGGCGGGCGCGGAAATCATCAGGTGGCCCGTGGCGTGCGCGCTACGCTCGGCCACGGCGGATTCCGCCTCTTCCAGTTCCGTCAGTATGCGCTGGCAGTCTTCCAGAAAGGCGGCGCCCTCATTGGTGAGGGCAAGTTTGCGGGTGGTGCGTTGCAATAACTTCACACCGAGGCGGCTTTCCAGCGCATCGAGGCGGCGGCCTATCATGGCCGGCGCTATGCCCTCGGCGCGGGCGGCTGCCGAGAGACTGCCCTTGGAAACCACCTCGACGAAGGTGGAAATCTGTCTGAATTGACCCATGGATACATCAACCTGTTATTTGTGAGAAAAACGCATAGATGAAGTGATTATTAGTCTTGTTTGCATAACTTATTAGTGAATATACTGTAAAACATATCGGGGCGTAACTGAGTCTGCACACTAAAAACAAAGCCGTGCAACACTGGGGCGCATGCATATAATTAGTCTGGTTGTTAATATTTTCTTTCGGAGAGAAGCACATGACGCAGTCCACCCTCACTCTGCCAGCAGGCATGGAAATCACCGGCAAAATCAAGCCGGGCTACGAAAACATCCTGACCAGCGAAGCTCTGGCACTGGTGGCCAAGCTGTCGCGCGAATTCGAATCCCGTCGTCAGCAACTGCTGGCCGTGCGCGTAGAGCGCGCCAAGCGTCTGGATGCCGGCGAGCGTCCTGACTTCCTGCCAGAAACCGCGCACATCCGCGCTGGCGACTGGAAAGTAGCTCCGATTCCTAAAGCACTGGAATGCCGCCGTGTAGAAATCACCGGCCCGGTCGATCGCAAGATGGTCATCAACGCCCTGAACTCGGGCGCCGACAGCTACATGACCGACTTCGAAGATTCCAACACCCCGAACTGGGAAAACCAGATCGACGGTCAGATCAATATGTTCGATGCCGTGCGTGGCACCATCGCCATGGAACAGAATGGCAAATCGTACAAACTGAACGACAAAGTGGCGACGCTGGTTGTGCGTCCACGCGGCTGGCACCTGGACGAAAAGCATGTGCTGGTAGACGGCAAACGCATCTCGGGCGGCATCTTCGACTTCGCCCTGTTCATGTTCCACAACGCCAAAGAGCAGCTGGCCCGTGGCGCCGGTCCTTATTTCTACCTGCCGAAGATGGAATCGCATCTGGAAGCCCGCCTGTGGAATGACATCTTCGTCATGACCCAGAACGAACTGGGCCTGTCACAGGGTACCGTCAAGGCGACCGTGCTGATCGAGACCATTCTGGCCGCCTTCGAAATGGACGAAATCCTGTACGAACTGCGCGAGCACAGCTCGGGCCTGAATGCTGGCCGCTGGGACTACATCTTCTCCTGCATCAAGAAGTTCAAGCTGGACAAGGAATTCTGCCTGGCCGACCGCGCCAAAGTCACCATGACGGCACCGTTCATGCGCGCTTACGCTCTGCTGCTGCTGAAAACCTGCCACAAGCGCAATGCGCCTGCGATCGGCGGCATGGCCGCGCTGATCCCGATCAAAAACGACCCAGAGAAAAACGAAGTGGCCATGGGCGGCGTGCGCAACGACAAGGCGCGCGATGCCACCGACGGCTACGACGGCGGCTGGGTGGCTCACCCGGGCCTGGTCGAGCTGGCCATGACCGAGTTCAAGAAAGTACTGGGCGACAAGCCTAACCAGATCGACAAACAGCGTCCTGACGTGGAAGTGACGGCGGCCGAACTGCTGGACTTCAAACCGGAAGCGCCGATCACGGAAGCCGGCCTGCGCTACAACATCAACGTCGGCATCCACTATCTCGGTAGCTGGCTGGCAGGCAATGGTTGCGTGCCTATCCACAACCTGATGGAAGATGCTGCGACTGCCGAAATCAGCCGCTCGCAAGTATGGCAGTGGATACGCTCCAGCAAAGGCACGCTGGAAGATGGCCGCAAAGTGACCGCAGACATGGTACGCGCCATGATCCCTGAAGAACTGGCCAAAGTGCAGCGTGATGCGCCAGGCGGCGACGGCCCGACCTATGTACGTGCTGCGGAGATCTTCGAAGAAATGTCGACTTCCGACCAGTTCGCCGAGTTCCTGACTCTGCCGCTGTACGAAGAGATCTAAGTCCCAATAAAAACGGCCCTGCGGGGCCGTTTTTCATTGCTGCGTAAGGTGATGCGGGGGCTGGCTAGAATTCGTTCTTCCACAGCCGCAAGGCCGTGAAGGTGGCCAGCGCCGTATCGCTGCCTTCCAGCTTGCCGGCGCGCTGCAACTGTTCGGCGATACTCTTTTCCCGATAGCGCAGGAAAGGATTGGTCGCTTTCTCCAGAGCGATGGTGCTAGGCACCGTGGGCAGATCGTGCTCGCGTTTATCGGTTTCTTCCTTGATGCGCTGCTGCAGCGCCAGATTATCGGGCTCCACCACGCGGGCAAAGCGCAGATTGGACAAGGTGTATTCGTGCGCGCAGTAGACCAGCGTATCGTCCGGCAGTGCGGCCAGCTTTCCGAGTGAGCTGATCATCTGCGCCGGTGTGCCTTCGAACAGTCGTCCGCAGCCACCGGCAAACAGCGTGTCGCCGCAGAATAACCAGCCTGCCGCGCCACCTTCGCCCTGGCGTACATACGCGATGTGGCCCATGGTGTGGCCCGGCACATCCAGCACGTTCAGCCGCAAATCCAGCCCCGGCACTTCGATCTGCTTGCCTTCGCTCACGGGCAGGCTGACGCAGTCTATGCTTTCATTGGTAGGGCCGTACACGGGCACGGGATAATGCTGTAATAATTCGCCCACGCCACCGATATGGTCAGCATGATGATGGGTGAGTAGAATGGCGGTCAGCTTCAGGCCATGGGCCTGCAAGGCTGAAAGTATGGGCTGGGCATCACCGGGGTCGACAGCAGCTGCATGTACGCCATCGTGGATCAGCCACAGGTAGTTGTCGCGAAAGGCTGGGATCGTCAGAACATCAAGTACGGGCTTGGTAGAATGGGTCATTGGATCGTAGAGGCTAGGCATGGACAAAGCAGGTTCGGAGAAATCCATTATAGCGCTGGAAGGCTGGCTGCAGACGCCCGCCGGTGTCTACCTGCGCGCATGGGAACAGCAGACGCTTGACCACTTGACAGCTGATATATTTGGTTTCAATGCCGTGCAGATCGGCATGCCGCAACTCGATGCATTGGCCGCCAATCGCATGCCCTACAAGTTTCTGGCCGACCGTAAAGTGCGCACGCTGGCCGAAGCGCCGCGCCGCGCCGTGGCGCTCACTTGCGACCCGGTAGAACTGCCGTTTGCGACCCAGTCTATGGATCTGGTGGTGCTACCCCATGTGCTGGAATTTTCGCCCGATCCCCATCAGGTGCTGCGTGAAGTGGAACGCGTGCTGATACCGGAAGGGCAGGTGATTATCTGCGGCTTCAATCCGGCCAGTTTGTGGGGCGCGCGCCAGGTGCTGCGACGGGTCGGCGGTACCGGCTTTCTGCCCCGCACGGAGGAGCTGATTTCTATGCCGCGTCTGAAGGACTGGTTAAAATTACTGAATATGACGGCCAGTCACAGCCACTTCGGCTGTTATGCACCGGCCTGCCGCACGCAGAAGTGGCTGGAACGCTACGCCTTCATGGATAATGCGGGGCCGCGCTGGTGGCCTTATCTGGGCGGCGTATATATCGTGCAGGCGATCAAGCGTGTCAAAGGCATGCACCTGATTGGTCCGGCATGGAGCAGAAAAACAGCGGCAGCACCATCGGTGGTGCCGGCGACGAATAAGAGGCGGTAAAGCAGTATGGAAAATATGGACAAAGTGGAGATCTACACGGATGGCGCCTGCAAGGGCAATCCCGGCATCGGTGGCTGGGGTGCTTTGCTGGTCGCGGGTGAGGCCGAAAAGGAGATCTGCGGTGGTGCACATGACACCACCAATAACCGCATGGAGTTGCAGGCCGTGATCGAAGCGCTGCAGGCGCTCAAACGCCCTTGTCTGGTGACGCTGCATACGGATAGCCAGTATGTGCAGAAGGGCATCAGCGAATGGATACACGGCTGGAAGGCGCGCGGCTGGAAGACGGCAGCCAAGGAACCGGTCAAGAATGCCGATCTGTGGAAGGCCCTCGATGCGGCGCAGGCGCTGCATACGGTGGAATGGCGCTGGGTGCGCGGCCACAACGGCCACCCCGGTAACGAACGCGCCGACATGCTGGCCAACCGCGGCGTCGAACTGGCGCGTGCCGGCTAGGCTGCCTGTTATACTTCCTGTTCAAGCAGTCGTCATCACGGATCACTATGCGTCAAATCGTACTCGATACTGAAACTACCGGTATCAATCCCAAGCTAGGCAACCGCATCATCGAGATCGGTTGCGTGGAGTTGGTCAACCGTATGCTGACGGGGAATAACTTCCACGTCTATATTAATCCGGAGCGCGATTCGGAAGAGGGCGCGCTGAACGTCCACGGCCTGACCACCGAGTTCCTCAGTGATAAGCCCAAGTTCGCCCAGATCGTGGATGATCTGCGCGAATACATACAGGGTGCCGAAGTCATCATCCATAACGCACCGTTCGATCTGGGCTTTTTGAATCACGAATTCCAGTTACTGGGATTGCCGGATTTCTCCACTCATATCCACGGGGTGATCGATACGCTGGTGCATGCCAAGGAGCTGCATCCGGGTAAGCGCAATTCGCTCGATGCCCTGTGCGACCGCTATGGCATTTCGAATGCCCACCGTAAGCTGCACGGCGCGCTGCTGGACTCGGAATTGCTGGCCGACGTGTATCTGGCCATGACGCGTGGCCAGAACAGCCTGGGCATGGACGTTGAGGAAGAAGTGGCCGTGGCCGGCGAAGAACTGGCTGTGGTGCCGCTGGCGCAGGTGATATTCCAGCCTGCATCGGAAGAGGAACTGGCCGCCCATCAGGAAACGCTGGCAGGGTTGGACAAGGCGGTGAAAGGGCAGTGCATCTGGACGGCACTGACCACGCCACCGGCACCGGCAGCCTGATTGGCGAAATCTGTCTTCCATGGAAGACGAATGTGTGGCATAATACGCCCCGCTTCGGGAGGTTAGCTCAGGGGTAGAGCACTGCATTCACACTGCAGGGGTCGCAAGTTCGAAACTTGCACTTCCCACCAAGAATACCAGTAAAAACAAAGGCTTACACTGATTAGGTGTAGGCCTTTTTTGTTTTGTACGGAAAAAGTACGGAAATCGTATGCTCGGATATGCTGGTTTATCTGCTGTTGATGCATTACCACCCGTACCAATAAAAACCCAACGCGTAGTTGGGTTTAAGAGACAACATCCTTAGCGTTACGCTGGCTTGACGACGCCAAGGATGTTGGCGCGCGATACGTTGTAAAACCGAGATAGGGCGCTGACACTTTCTCCTGCAGCATACTTCGCGACAATTTCGGCCCGTTGTGCCGCCGTGGTTTTCGATGGGCGTCCCAACGTTTTGCCCTCGTTCTTCGCACGAGCTAGCCCTGCTTGCGTCCGCTCTACCAGTAAATCTCGTTCCATTTCCGCGACGGCTGCAAGCATGGTAAGCATCAACTTGCCAGCGGGGGAGGTTAGATCCAGTTTGCCGAGCTGCAGCACTATTACAGCGATCTTACGAGCAGCCAGCAGCTTTACTGTCGCGCCCACGTCCTGGGCATCTCGGCCTAGTCGATCTAACTTTGCCACCACCAGTGTTTCCCCATTCCGGATCTGGCTGAGCATTGCCGCGAACTGAGGACGCTGGCTGGCGCTGGTCTTTCCGCTCAAGGTGTCATGGAACCAGTAATCTACCTTGTGACCGGCATTCTCGATCTCAAGGCGTTGATTGTCTGCGGTCTGGTCTGCTGTGCTTACACGTCCGTATGCGAAGGTTGCCATGCTGAGTCCCGCTAAGGTGTTAGAAAACACTGTTAGAATATACCTGTATGTTAGAAAATGCAAACCCTAATTTACTGGCATGAATATAGGTATACCTGCATGGATGTTAGAAATCGTTCGTTTTCTAACACAATGCCCCATCCATGGACTGCTTGAGTTTTCAGCATTTATCGATCGGCGCCTACCGGCAAAAGGATTGCACAAAACTTTCGGTAAACTAAGGTATGTACTTTATGTAATTACGTGTAGGATCAAGAGTTGTTGAAAATGGCAAATTGGAAGGCAGCAAAATGAGTGTGTCTAAGACAAGCCATTATCGTGGCTATGAAATCACAATTGCTGTGCATTCCGCCCATCCGTCAAATAGCGGTTTCGTTGGGCTAATAACCGTTGCTTTGAACGGTGAACGCATCGAGAGTGAGACTACTTCGAATTACTCTCATTTTTCTTTCGCCGAACATGCAGCTGAGAGTCTCGGGAAATCCATAGTTGACCATCTCCTGATTGGGGCTGGCGGCTAGCAAACCTAGATGCCATTTTTTTAGGCAAATGAACTTCAGGCATTCTTTTTTGTTTGAGTAGGCAACTTTATTACCCCAGCCTATGATCGTTTCAGGTGTATTGAGAAGCATCAATACAGAATAACGACGAAAAAGCATGATGCTTGCATGAACACACCACTACTAAACCTATGTTGGGCCGCACGTGAGCTTGCCCGGACGCATGGAGTATCGTTTGCCGCCATCTTGCTCAATGAGCAGACTGTGCCGATCGATCTAGCTCTACATTTTTTGACATTGCCCGAAAAGACACTAGTCTGTCTGTACTATTCAGAACGACATGTGGAGGGGCAACATGAGTGGAGGCACCTTTAAGTCATCCATTGCTGCAGCGCCAGTTACGCGCGCGGTTGCCTACGTGAGAATGTCAACTGAGCGGCAGGAATACTCCACTAGGAACCAGCTAGACATCATTGAGAAGTACGCTGCAGACCGTTCTCTGACGCTGGTCAAAGTTTACGAAGACGCGGGCAAGAGTGGGCTAACAAAAAAAGGGCGCCCCGGCCTGTGTCGATTGATCGAAGACGTTCAGCAAGCGCATGACTTTGCATTCATTCTCGTCTATGACGTGACCAGATGGGGCCGCTTCCAAGATATCGATGAGAGTGCTTATTACGAATACCTTTGCCGGATAAACGGCGTGAGCGTCGCATACTGCGCAGAGGTATTTGAAAACGACGGATCTCCATATGCTTCAATCATCAAGGCTCTTAAAAGGATAGCTGCTGCTGACTACAGTCGGGAGTTGTCAGTAAAGGTATTCAAAGGACAGTGTAGAGTCATCAGCATGGGCTTTAAAGTTGGTGGCCAAGCTGGCTATGGACTTCGGAGAGTGTTGCTTGATGAAGCTGGCGGCGTGCTGCAAGTGCTGCGCCCCGGAGAGAGAAAAGCGATTCAGAATTACAGGGTAGTTCTAGCGCCCGGCCCAGAGTTTGAGATCGCAGTAGTTAACCAGATATTCCAGTGGTACGTGGACGGTATCGGTGACAGACGAATCGCGGCAGTTCTAAATCAGCAGGAGATCGCTACTGAAAGAGGTGGGCCATGGACTCCAGATATGATCAGGTACCTACTGAAGAGCGAAAAGTACATTGGGAATCTTGTTTACAATAGATCGTCATATAAGCTGCATCGTAAGTATGTGCGCAACCCACCCAGTGAGTGGGTGCGGTGCGTTAAAGCTTTCGCCCCAATAGTCCCTGAAGAGCTATTTAATGCAGCGAAAGAACAGCGGGCGTATCGCTATCGTCGCTATTCGAGAGAAGCGATTCTTGACTGCATCCGGAGGGTCTATACGAAGCACGGCAGGGTAACGTGTACTCTCATTGATATCGAGCCAGACGCCCCCAACGCACGACTAATTGGCTATCATTTCGGCACTATGCGCGCCGCTTTTTCTGAGGCGGGACTTCCAAGAATGAACAATGATTCATTTCTTGAAACGCGAACCCACCTATACGGAGTTAGGCGTGGAATGCTTAGCGAGATTCAAACTTTGATTTCGCAGGCTGGAGGTTGCTCAACAGTTGATACAAGGCCTTTCACGCTTGTTATCAATGACAGCATACGGCTATCGGTGCGGGCAATTCGTTGTGATCATGACTTGAAATATGACTACTTTCGCTGGCGTATACCAAAGCGGATGTCAGAAGGCGTGGATTTTGTCCTGTTCGCGCAGATGGATCATAGTAATCAAACCATTCTTCGTTACTTCCTATTTGAGAAGGCTATCTTCACAAAAGACATAGCTTTCACTTATAGGAGTATCCACCGCTATCTGCCATACAGCAGAGACGCAGTCCAAGACTTTTTTCTGAGCAATTGACTCGTTGGTGGTATTTCGCAGGAAATGAAGCCGAATCAACCCGTATTTTTCGGGTCGTTATTGCGAGCACATCCGCGCACGGCTAGCAGACTTTCGTAGTCCCGCAGTTGGCGAATGGCACAGCAAGTTTTAGATGCAGCCATGCCCTCCCTCCACTACGTCCACGGCGCGATTCTAAATACGGGATTTCACCGTATTTGTTGTATTGGCTAACTACGGGAATTTCCGTAGTTGCATCAATGTAACTACCGGATTTCCGGTAGTTAGACCAGACATGAGTACGCTACCTTCGCTTAACTGAGCCCCGATCACTTCTCGCTTGGCATTACTCTCAGATTTACCTTCTTGCAGCTTTCCACAAATTCTCTCTGCACTTCAGAAAAAGACTTGCTTGGAGAAACGCTTATTGCGCGCGTCATTGCGCTTGGGGGATTTGCCCTTAGCCAAGCTTTGCACTCGTCCAAGTCGTACCGCTTAGAGCGCTTACCGACTGGCGTGTAGGGGAGGCCGGATTGCTCAAGCCTGCGCACTGTAGACTCGCTGATGGACAGCGCTACGCATAACTGCTGGCGGTTTAAGGAGATCACGTTATTGCCTCTTCAATGAAATGAATCAGACACATCTTAGCTAGGCGCAGGTACATATTTATGTGCCTACCGATTCCTCAAATCTGAGGAGACGGTAAAGCAACCGTATGCCGACTTTTTGGCAGACGGTATGTGTACCGTCGGCTCAAAATTGAGCGCACGGTATATGAGCCGTCTGCTCAATTTTGCGCACACGGTATAGGGGGCTCCTTAAAATTCAGGAGGCCTCGCAACTGAACAGATAGCAGGCAGACCGTCTCACCAGAACTGGACGGACGGTATTGACGGTCTCCGCAAAACTTCCGAGACGGTATTTAAACGTCTCGGAAAAATATCCGAGACGTTCCGGAATGCCAGTGACAAACTGGGCACGATGTTCCTAGAGTCTGTCTCTGATTGCCGTCTTGAGCTTAGACTAGCTCGCTTGTGAAATTTGACGTTTATCTATGCAAGATTTTTTTGGACTCATTCCGCGCCTCCTTTCACCAACTTCAGCGATGGCTTACTGTGCCGTGGGAAGTCTTTGCTAAACCCGGCGGCAATGGTCTGCATTTGAATTTGCGCACGGTCAGTTGCAGCCCGATAGCACTGCAGCAACCGTATTTCTTCCTCGGTAAGAAAATGCTCGACAGGTGCGTTCTCCCCGTTACCCATAAAACACTCCTTCAGGCGCTTGGATTTCCATCCAGTGAGAGACTGCACCGTTCTCAATTGGTAGGCCATCCAGTTTGCAAAACCACATGCGTTCTTCGCTATCGAAGAATGCAGCGTGCGGCTGGAACTCCAGAGTATTCCAAACGAGTACATCGCGGTTTGAATTTGGTTCCGCGCCCGGACCGAGTTTCGTCCATCCCAAGCCATCAACTCCTTGGCGATTGCTCATGCTGCACCCCCGGCTATGAGGCGCAGACTTGGCTTCTCACGCCGAGGGTGCTGCGACGCCATCCGAGTGAACTTCACGATAGCTTCTTGCTGGCGGCGATCATCCATGGCCGCGAACAGTTGCGCAATACGGACCTGTTCAGCCGAAAGGTCTAGATTTTGAAGATCTGTCGGCGTCATTTTGCGCCTCCTGCAATCAGACGGAAGGTTGGTTTCTTGCGGCGAGGGTGATCTAGAACGGTGAGGATGGCGAATGTCATCAATTCCGCTTGTCGCCGGTCATCCATAGCTCCGAATAATTCCGCGATGCGAATCTGACTGGCTGTCAGGTTTGCGCTTGGTGGTTGGAGTGGTTTCATGCGTCACCTCGCCCATCTGCCATGTTATGCAAGGTTCCGGACAACTCGTCACAAATCTGCTGAGCAAGCCACATCATGTTGCTTAACTCTCTTTGTGTAACATCAAGCAGGAAGGCCATTACCTCGTCCGCAAACATGGCAGCGGCACGCAGGACTTCTTTAGTGTTTGCCACCAAAGCGCCCTTGGCCTTCTCGAGCATCTCGTCAGAAAGTTGCTTGGCAAGGCGCAACATCGTATGTTGTTTCTCGTTCTCACTCATCAGCGTGAGCAACTCGCTGAGTTGTTCAGCTCTCATGCTGGCGTGGTCGCTATCATCAAAACGATTTACATGCATTTTGCCGTACGGTGCATCAAGGATAATCGGCGCTACAACAGTCATTGGCATTGCTGGGTTAACGCTCATGCAGCACCTCGCACCAATGCACTCAGATCGCCAGCGAGCTCATCAGCAAGGCGCGAGGTCGTTTCCATGGTTGCTTGCTGGTCATCAGCAGGTAATAGGTGTATTGCAGAAAGTAGGTTAGCAACAGCTTTTGCTTGCCAACGGAGATGATTGATTGAGTCGCGCCGTTTTTCAGCGGGTGTAGGGGTGCTATTGACCATGATGGCCTCCGTGTGTGGTAGTGGACCGCACACCCGCTGTCAAACGGGTGAGCGGCAAATGATGGGGTTGACAGACCGGTACACACGGAAACCGGCAGGCCGAAGCCTCCCCACCATCGCCGCTCATAGAGACGTAATGGTACGGACGAAAAAAAGCCGCCGAAGGGCGGTTGTCCGCCATGTGTTATTCGAGCTGTCAAACCCGGTCCCCTATTTATCAGGGACAGGCTTAGGATATTCCAGTGATCGGTAAACCGTCAAGAAAATAATCATCTGATGCGGATCTATTTTTTGCGGAGACTCGCAATCCGGGCGTAGTATGAAGTGTTGCCTACCGTGGCCTTACTTTGAGGTTAGACATGGAATTTGAAAGGGAGCGCCTTTTTGAAGAAGTCTGGTCAATGCCGATGACCACGCTAGCCAAGAAATACGGCATATCGGACAACGGATTAAGGAAGATATGTATCGCACTCGCAATTCCATTGCCGCAACGAGGCCATTGGGCGCGGGTCGCCGCTGGGAAGTCAGTGCCTTCGCCCCAACTAAAACCGCACACTGGCGCAAATCAATATACCTTTTATCGGGCTGAGTCTGCTCCTGTAAAGTCGCCCAATGACGACCACTGGCTTGCTGAGCGTTTAGCATTTGAAGAAGATCCAGCGAACAAAATAGTAGTCGCAGACGAACTTCTTAACCCCGACAAAATAGTGGTGGGCGCCTCTAAGGTACTGCGAGAGTTGCTTGCTTTGATTGGGCGATCTAAGAAGTATGAGGATGCGCGATTTGAGCGAGAGAAGCTTCCTTGGACCGGAGTACATCATGAGTATTTTGGCGACAACTCATGGTCTAACTATCTCTCACGCGGAGGAATAATCGAGTTACCACATGATGCGCTTCCTACACGTGTCTCCATTGAGTCTGTAGATAGAGCGCTTCGTCTATGGGACGCAATTATCAAAGCGGCAAAAAACAGAGGAATCAAGGTAAATCTTGTTGAGCGCCGGCTGAGGCTCACCATAAGAGAGGAATCTGTGGACTTACGCATGTCTGAGCAGGTTAAGCCCGTTGTTGGAAAGGGGGCCTTGTTTCCTGATTGCGCCTTTCCTCCTGAAGATCATAAGAAAAAACTAGCAACTGGGGCACTTCGTATTTTCATTTGTCACATGGGGGAGCAGAAATTCGAAGATAAAGAAGGCGTCGTGCTTGAGGATCAAATAAACATCCTGTTTCGCGCCATTTATAAATCAATTTGGTCTGGTAGATTACGAACGCTTGCAAGGATAGAGGATCAGCGAGTCAAGCAGCTAGAAGATGAAGCGGCAAATCAGAGGAAACTTGAGGCCGCAGCTAGGGAGGCTGTTATTGCGGATAACAAGCGGCGCATAGATGACTTAATCGTAGAAGCAGATAACTGGCATCGAGCGAATCGAGTCCGTGCGTATGTTTCCTACCTCAAGGACGAGTCATCCAAGATAGATATCAGCCAAGACATGCAACGGTGGCTTCAATGGGCGGAAGAGGTTGTCGAAATCCTAGACCCAAGTCGATCTAGACTGAAATGACTTCCATTGAGATAGTACTGAGCGAAAAATTTCGTTGAGATTATTGCGCCCCCCGTTTCCCCTACCCGTTATCTCCCCGTAAGCATCCTCACATCATCAAAAACGCAAAATGACCTCGTTACCACATCGTTGTAGAGTCATTAATGTAATGTAGGGGTTTGGGGCGGGGCAAAGTGATCCGAAACGGTCGCGTCAGCCTGTGTTTTCCCCTTTTTTATGGACTCGGAAAACTCCAATGTATGGCGACCCTCGCCGTAATCTCGCCGTATTTACCCTTGATGTTTTGTTGGCGTTATTTGTGTCCCTCGCGTGCGCGCGCGTATTGGTCGCTTTACTACCCCACAAATAGATGCGTCCAAATTTGGACACATCCTCACCTAGCTGTTGGAATCTTTGCAGTCCACTGGCGCCTGATTCCGAATACAGTTCCGGTTAGATGCCTTAGTCTCTCGCTCTGGCAGGTAAAGGTACTTGAGAGTGCAGCTGTCTTTGTAATCACCTAAAAATTTAGGAGATTGAATACCAGGGGGACTTTCGATCTTTGTGATGAAATTGTCGTGGTGACGTCCTGCGCGGCCCTTGCCGTAACGTTGCCGTCTGTACGATTGCAGTTTTGATGTGCCTCGCGCGCGTGCGCGTATTGGTCCGCGACCCATTTGCCGCGAAGCATGCGGCGCAATCTACTTTCCCCGGCATAAAATCTGGCGGCGCTATCTTTGTACTGACCTAGAAATTTAGGTGAGTCGATTCGGATGCATCCACATTTGGATACATCGGCACTGTTTGTGTCTCGCGGACAGTATCCCTATAATCGCCACATGCCCGCCATCGTTTCGGACGTTGGGAGGAACACCGTTGAGAATACCAGCGGCATTGCTCGTGGCGGGATACCTGCTCATCTCTTGGCTAGGCCAAGCTCTTACATTATTCAAAGACTACCCGAATCAAGCTTGGAGGATAGCAGCCATGCTGCTCGATGTAATCCCTCGTGGCCTTGGCTTCTATGCCATCATCCGCACGATCAAACACCGCAACGCATAGCGAGGCATCAGTTGGTGGCGTCGCCAGCTTCTCTAGCTCTGCGAGCTCGTGCGGCGTCAAGTATTGCATTAACTCGTTCAATTCGTTCTTCGGGTGTGACATTCGTTACCTCCAATTCAGCTTTGATTTCTTGTGGGAGCAGCTTTGCCCATATTTGGTAAAACGAGGTAGGGTTCCCCTTTCCCCACTCGATCAGGGAGGGAACCCCGCCAAGGCCATCAAAAGCCGCTAGGAGCGCCTCTTTTACCGCGACAGTGGTCTTGTTGGCACTGCCGGGCTTTCGCCCCTTACCGGCCGCTGGTGGCTTCCTCTTGTCACTAGGCGCCACTACTTTAGTGTCTGTTTCCATTCGTTCAGCCTTTCTCGCTATAATGCAAATATGCTAATTGTCTGGGGAATGCTATGAAACTGCCGCAATTCGACAATCGACCACCAAGCACGCCCCTCTATTCCTCAAAAGAGACGCCACCGTTTGAAGGGATTAAGTTCCTCTTACTGGGCATCGGGCTTCCAGCCGGGATAGTCCTTTGCGCAGTGGTGGTCGTCGTTAGCCTATTTCAGTCCTTCTCCCACTGAGTTCAGGTAGTCCTGTACGTCCTGCTGGAACTGCTTGTCATTGGTCAGCTTGGCATTTGCAATCAGACGCTGCGTATATGCCTGCGCTTCCTCTGGACGTACAGTCGGGGCCTTTGCCAGCCAATGAACAAACTTAGGATTGAGCAGTAGGCGCTGTGAAGCCTGATTCGCCAGTCCTAGGCCGGTGGCAGTGCTAGCCGCAATCACCGGTTGGAAGAAGGCGCCAGCAGTCAGAGCGTAGACCGTGCCGCGAGCGGTCAATGCCGGCGCCGTTCCAGAAGGATTTGCCCACACCTTAGAGCTATCACCCAGCATTTCAGCAGTCTTGGCAATGTCTGCGAGGTTGTCTGCCATCCCCGCGCCTCCCGGTATCCGCGTAAAAAGCGCCTTGCGGGAATTTGCATCCAACTTGTTGTAGTTCGTTAGGAACGTTTTTGGGGACCAAGCGTCACCGGTTGCGTTTTGCTGCCCCGGTGTTGCTGTACCCATCTCGTCAATTACAGTGGCAACCACCTTTTGGCGTGTTGCAGGTGCAATTACGCCTCTCAGTCGTTCATAGACTGTTGGGCCGGCGCCTAAAGACCCCGCAACGCTGCTATACGCGCCTTCAGGCGTATTTCGGTTGGCTAGGCTACCCAAATCATCAGCGCGGCCCATTGCGCGCCCGTAGTAGGCATTTGCGCGGTTTAGTGCAGTGGTTGCGCTTCCGCCAGACGCTGGCATAGTCCCGTTACGAAGATCTGCCAACGCCACCGCGTTTTTCATGTCCTGAGACATTGCGCCATAAAGCTGCTTGAAGTCGGCTTGTTCTGGCGTTCCCATAATCGCGTTTGACGCAGCCTCTTTGCCAATCTTGGTTCGCAGCTCCTTAAGGGCAGAGAAGGGCACCCCCTGTGCCGGCACAGCAGGGATAACTGTTTGCCCTGCCGGCTGGCCGTTAGGTAGCAATATGGGGCTATTGATGACCTGCGCTGGACGACCGCCACTGTCGCGACTAAGATCCGAATTGATCTTGGCGATCCGTGGGTTTAGGAAGTTAGACGACGTTGCCTCGGCGCCTGGCACTGGCGTCGTTAGCTGGCCAGAGCGCAAGATAGATTCATCCACCGGCACAGGCATATCTGCGCCAACAGCGCGCTCAACTCGATCATTAAGGCGGTCATAGGTGCTGCTGACGCGATTCTTAAACAGTCCCTTAATGTCCGATTGGATGGCGCTACCAGCCTCCACCGGGCCATATATTGGCGAAATGCTGTCGCGTAGCTCGGATGCTTTCGCCTGCATCCCTGCGAGGTTTCTAGCCCGAGCGGCGTCATAGAGACCTGCAGAGCCCGGTGTCTGCGATAGCAGGTTTTCCACGCCTTGAATGGTGCGGTTGCCGGTCGCAAGGCCTACCGATGGCGAATCAACGCCGCCGTTCTGTAGATCCTGCAGCCGCTGTTGCATGGCTAGGCGGCCAGCCTCATTGCCACGTATGGCACGCTTAAATGCCGCAGCACCGGCTGCAGTTGCCATTTGTGGTGACAAGCTAGCAACGCCGGCCCATTCTGGCGCAACTTCTCCTACAGCACCACCGATAGCGCCGCTAATCGCTCCTTTGGTCATATTGCCGAGATTCTGCGTAAGGCTTACTGCAGCTCGTGGACTTGGGACGATAGACTGGCCTGCAACTTGGCCGCCGGCGTAAAGCACACGAGATACGGGGTCCTTCGGGTTTGGATTATTGATTGCGCTCCCAAGTCCAACTTGATTTAACTTGTGAGCGATCCAGTCGGAAGAACCCACCACTTGCTCTCGATCAGATGGGGCAGTCCAGTCTGGTGGCGGTGTTCCGGTCAGTTTGCTAGCGGTGTAGCCAATTCCCGCCTTACCCAGATCGAGTACATTTGCCACCGTATCCACCGGTAACCCCAGCAGCTTGGTGAATACACCGCTGTTCACCCCTGCTGGGAGCGCGGCTACCCGGCTAGCAATAGACGGTTCATTGCTCGCGGCTCCGTATAAATCACCGGATAAGTCACGCCCTACACCACCTGCAGAGATAGGTGCAGCAGTCCCATACAACTCTTTCGAAAGATCACGTCCAGCCATCATTTACCCCCAATCTTGTAACCTTGTGCTTTCAGGTCGGCGGTCACTTGAGCCGTTGTTTTTCCCGAAGCACGTGCCGTTGCGACGATGTCAGCTAGCGTCGCCACCTTTTGATTTGCTTGAGCCGTGGAGGGCTGCAGGCTTGGGTTTTGGCGGCTTGGGCGGTTATTGAATGCCTCGATCCCATCAGCGTAAGCCTTGGGATTTTCCCTTTGCATATACGCACGCTGTTCTGGAGTTAGCTTTGATGGGTCAAAACCTGCCGTTTCGCGTGACTGTTCATAGGCCTTGTCGGCGCCGTCCAAGTGGCCGTTGTCGATCAGGTACTGCTCTTTGAAGCGAAGTTCACTTTCTTTATCTTTCAGCTTCTTCTCAAATTGCACACGGATGGCTTTATTTACATCACCCGGCTTATCAGTTCCCGGCAGCGCCGACAGAAACAGCGCCATATCCTTGTCCGAACTAGACCCTGAGCCAGCAGGGCGCGCAGATGGGGCAAGCCGCGCCTGTATTGCATCCATTTCGCGCTTATCACTGTCCACAGTTGGAAGGAAGCCAATACGATCTACGAGGCCGCCAGTGCCCGTATTTTGGTTAAGAGCTCCGAAACGGTTAAGGTCAGTCATCACTTCGCGCCCTTTAGATACCTCAGCCCGCAGGTCATCAAGTGCCTTGCGAGACGCGTCATAGGTTCTTGCTCGGACTTGATCGCGCTCTGCCGGTGAAACGACTCGATCCCATGGCGCCGCAGGTTTAGCTACCGGCTGATAGGTATCAGGAGTCGATGCTGGCGCTGCAGGTCCTTTTAGCTGGTTGAGCAGGTTTAATCTGCTGATGCTGCCATTTACAGGAACTCCGCCGATGCTTGGGTAGCTGCTTGGATTTACCAAGTCATACTTAGCCTTCGATTCCTCTTGTGCTGCAGTTTCAGCCCCTTTGATCTGCGCGTTACTTTTGTCGTACCCGGGCATTACAGCCGCCACACCGTCAGGCCCGACAGTGATGCCGTTGTCTAGCTTAGGCATGTAACGCTCTACGCCGGTTAAGCGGTCACGGTAAGTCGATCCAGACTCCAATTTCTGTGGCTCATTCTCATATTTGTATATCTCAAAGAGTTCCTTGGCACCCGGCACGTCAGCAATTGCTGCAGCGCGTAGGGCGTTCAGGGACGGGGCAGAGCCGCCGACTGGTGAGCCGTTCGAAATGAGTGGTTGTCCGGGGCGGGATTGCATCGGGACGCTACCCAGCTGAATATTGGCTACGCTTGGCTGTGGCTGGGCTTCCGTACCTTTGCCCATAAGTTGACCGTAGGCGTCACGTCGAATTTCGAATTGCTGTTGTGCGCGTTGTTCTTGCAACTTGAGCATTTGCATGCGCTCGTTCAGCATGTCGCGCTCCTGCTTCTTATCAATTGCAGCGTCGTATGCATTCTGGAAGCCGAGAATGCTATTACCAAACGCTTGCCCAAAACTCGTCGGCTTTAATGATGGGCCGCCAGCTTGAAGCATTGATGCCGAAAAGCCGAGCAGCCCCTGTGTTTGTTCTGGCGTCAGATTTCCCAGAGTATCTAGTAGACCCATGCTAGACCTCCAACTTCTTGTCTAGAATCTGGATCGAAGCCCAATCGCATGATTCAACCGCTTCTCGCAGTTCGGTGAGCTTCCCCACAGCCACATTCGGTGCGTCTTGATCAAACAGGGTGTTTAGCTTTTCACCTAGCATCATGCCGATTTCAAAGAGTGCAACGTATGCCTCTGCTCGTTTGATCTCCGTTTCCGTTGCGGGACGGATATTTACGTTTTCTCGGCGAACAATCGCTGCGATTAACTCTTGAATAGATAAAAACTCTCCACTTGGCTCAATGCAGAGCGACGAGAATATGTCGGGAGCGCGCTCCGCTATCTCGTCAGGAAAATAGACTACGTTCATTTTTTGCCTTTCTGCGCCATAGGCGCGGTACATTCGATATTGGTCATCTTCGCTTTTCCTAGTCCCCAAATCTCGCGGTTTCTGCGCGAGTTACGAGTGCTTCTGCTATGTCTCGGTAGGCTTGCGATTCGCCTATGCCAAACTTGGAAATCAGTCGATCCTTTACGACAGACCGTGATAGCCCTTTGTTTAGAAGATCGCCTGCCGCACGGGTACGCTCGTATCGCATAACCTTGGCCGCACCGTTAGCGGCCCCTACTGCATAGATCATTTTTCGAAACTCAGCAGCGGCTGCCGGTTCAACACTCAAGCTGTCCAACATACTTAGAAGATCTACTAGCGCCTCTGTACGCATAACGATCCTCCTACTAACGGCGTGGCAGGCCGGCACGCCCAAAGATCTCGCGAAGAGCTGGCACCCCAACGGCGTCACATGCGTCCTTTACCATTGCACCTAGACGCTCGTCAGGATTGCCCCGCCAGAGTAACGTTTCAAGGATTTCGCCCTGCGTATAGCCTCCGACGTAAGCGGCATGCAAAAATTCCTCTACTGCGGTCTTGCTCATCTGCTTCTGCTCTTCGGTGGCTCCAGTTTTAATATTTCCGGACGCCTCAGCAGCAAAAATAATCAACACTGCCTCAGCTCCATAGAAAGATTGCTTGGAGATGTTGTGTTTGGTCTTCTTCGTCATTTCGATTCCTTTCTTACTTTCGACTAGCGCTATTGGCGCTGAGGTCGTATCTAACGGGTGCTGCATTCACGCTCTCTAGATACTGCTGCGACTCAATGTCGAACCAGAAGCCGAACTTGCCTTCATACTCGCCATTACGCTGCTTTTCGCAGGCCAAGAAGCATGTTGGATCTCCCTTTTTGTCTTGCTCGGCCTTCTTATTGCGCCAGACGATAAAGACGTTATCTACTTGGTCAGTGATGGCGCCGGCGCCTTTGATATCGAACTTGCCCGGCACGTGGTGTTCGCTTTCGCCCTTGCGAACGTGGTGGACGAGATGGATGTGCACGTTATGTGCCTGTGCGAATGCGCAGAGCTCATTTACGAAGTCCTTCTGTGCGTCGAAATCTGTCTCCCCTTTAACGCACTTCATAAGGCTGTCTATAACGAACTGAGTTATGCCGTGGGTTTTGATGGCATAGCGCATGACGGCAATTAGCTTTCGCCATTCAACCGCACCAACATGGTCGTATATCCAGAGCCTGCCGTCCGTCCAAGAGTGGAGCGATTGCAGAAACTGAACCGTTGGTTCCCGTCCAGCGTATGCCTGCCGGCTCATACGCTTCATTTGCTGCACAGGCTTCATTTCGAATGAAGCCACCATCACCCGTTCTTGCTGGTGGCAGAGATCAAGCGTCACCTGAGAAAGGAACATGCTTTTTCCGTGGCCGTTTACTCCCGCCCAGACTGATATCTCTCCCTTGCGGAATGCCACCTTAGAGCGCGTCTTTTCCCAAAGCATAGTTGGTATAGGAGTAGAGTCTGCGGGGGCGTAGAAGGCGTCTATGGTGTCTTGTAGCCAGTCTGATGCAGGGCGGACGTTATGCCGCTCTGGTTCGTCCATGAAGGCCGCAAAATCTATAGTGTCTAGGATCAGTTCCAATTGAAAAACTCCTTATTCTGAAAATCCATCCACGGGAGGAAATCAAGCTCATAGCCCCACTGATGAATTGGTCTGGCAATGTCTTCGGCGGTCGGAATTAGGTAGACCTTCGCGCCCCATTTTTCGGGGACGTTCCAAACGCTCAGATGCTCCGGGCGATTAAGTGCAATTTCCTTTAAGAGGGGTGCCCAGTCGTTCTTTAGGCCTATGCAGAGGCAGATATCCAACCCGCGCACCCAGCGCCAGTCGTAGGCGGTGTCCGTTCTGGCATGAACAACGTGGTTACCCATGCCAGGCGAGCCAACGAGCGATATAACGATCATCTCTGACGGCTTCAGACCCTGCATACGCGCCTTGATGATCGGTTCAGCGTTAAGAGCTATCATTCCCAATCCTTCACGGCTGCACTGCTGGTGTTGCCTAGCTGTCCCACATAGCCGGCGAACTTTGCAGCACCGAACAGCGTCTGTGGGCGTAGATACTCGCGCATCTTTTCATCGCCAGCCCAAGAGGCGACCTTGGCATCTATCACTGCTTTGCAGTCTTCAACCGTAGCTCCTTCCTTCAAACGAGCGCCGATCAGAGATAGGTTGGACTTTACGGTTCTATATGCCTTGCCTGCCTTGTCGTTCAGATAGTTGAGAACATCTATCTCGTCCGGATTTCCGGACATAGAGTTAACTCCTTTAGACTCCATTCCATTCCGTAGCCGAGGTGGTGCCGACTTATCGGCGAATATTCGGGGAGTAGTCGGCGAATTTGCACCTTTAACCTTAAACAAAGGGCTTAAATGGTCGGTTGGCAAAGGGTGGCGATATGTCGGCTTCTCGATCTTCTGATGCCTCGCCCAGCCTGTAACCAGCCAATACTGCTTTCCTTCGATTTCATAAACTTGAATAAGCCCTGCAGCTTCAAGTTCGCTTACCATCGACTGAATATCTGCGTCTGCAATTGGGTCTGATGGGAAAACCTCCATCTTCAGACGCTTGATAGAGGCAGGGTGTATGCCGTGGTCGTCGCAGAAGTTCCATATTCCAATGAACAGCAGGCGACTAGTCGGCGAACACTCGGCGATTTGCTCAGACGTCCAAAACTCAGGCTTGATTGTGCGGATGCGTGCCATGGCTACACCCCGCAGTCTTTTGCGATGCGGCGCATTGCAGCTTCATAATCTGAGTGCGAGGCGTTTGGATGCGAGCTTGCCCACGCGGCCTTTAATGACTCGTAACGAGCGTACCTGCCGCAGATATTGCGAGTCCTAGCAATGGCCCTTAGCCCGGAGAACTTGGCGCGGTTGGCGCTGATTTGACGCGCCATCATGGCTGCACCAGATCTAAAGGGATTTGCACAGGCTGCTGGGTAACAGACCCTACAAGCACATAGCGCGCGACACGTGGATGATAAAGACCGTCTGGGCCTATCAGATCCTCACTTCTGGACTCAATGACTAAGCCATTGCACTTGAGTTCCTTTATGCGGGTAGCTAGGCGTGCATAGCCGGCTGCCGTACCTTCATAGGTGTTCAGACCGCGATCACCGAGGTACTTTAGTACCCGGCTCAGAGTGATGCATTGGCTGTCGGTGTTAGTGCTAGCAAGTGCCAAGCCGTTGTTATGTAGCTCGCTGACAAGATTCCTGATAGACTTCGAGCTGCAGTTAAATACCTGTGTTTTTTTTCCTTTCCCGCCGCCCGCCAGCCTTGGGATTGGATAGCCGGTCTTAGTGCCGGCGTCTTCCTTTTCGGAATTGAGGGGAGTGATCATTACTTCCCTCCATTCGCTTGACTAGTGATGGCTTCCATCTTGGCGCGCCATTCTGCGTTCGCGCCAGGCGCAATCATAGTTCGTCGGCCTGCCTTGATGAGGCGAGGACCATTCCCAGACTTAACCAGTTTGTGAAAGAAACTCTTAGAAAGCTTACCGTTGCGCTCGCAGAACTCGGCGATGGTTAGGCAAGGAGCGTTGTCAAACTCATTTGAACTATTGGATGTAGGTTGCATTTCAATCCCTTCTCGGACGGTTGTGTGGACACGTCGCTACTTGTGTGTAGCTTGAGAAGGATTAAAAATTACCGGACTATTGCAGTAGTCTAGTCCGGTAACCTAGGTGAGTATTTATGCGGTTTTGCTGGGTGCGCACCGGTAAGTTACCGGTAGCCTATGCAGGTAAGTCGTGGAAATACTGGAGGATATTTAGGGGAAGTCCGCCAATTCCATCCTATCGTGCCATTCCTGCCGCCAATCCTTTAGGCTCGCATCAGCAAAGCACTTTGTAAGCTTACTTGACGTTGCGTAACCTTTAGTTATTAAATCTAGGGCCAAATCAACCGGCTTCCACTCTGTAAGATGCTTGCCACCTCGTGTGCCCTTGGATAGCTTTGATTGAATTACCCATTTGGCTGAATCGTCCATCGCGCTCTTGACTGTCTTTTGCGTCTTTTCATCAAGCGCTAGAGAAAAGGCATTTAAGATTTGGCGGGTTGTTAACCCTTTAGCTGGCCGCGTACTTGCCTCCGGGCGCGCGTCCTGTGATGATGTGCATAGAAATGAGCTGGAAGATGCGCCCCATGTGGAAACCCATGAATGGATCTTTATGTTCCGTACGGACGCATAATCTATCCATTCTTTAAAGGTTCTCCTGATAGCAGGATCTGCTCCGTCGAAGATATTTATAAGTCGCTTGAGATCGGCTGGTCCCATCTCATCATTGGTGGCGTCGATGACGCTATCTAACTTTTCTTTGTTAGGGTTCCAGCGAGCCAATAGCATTGCCGCATTCGTCGGCGTGATTGATTCTGCAGCCCACCATACGGAGGCATCCATGGTGATGTCCCACCATGCGGCAATTTGCTCAGTGGTTTTGATTTCGGGTTGAGGAAGTAAACTTATCGACAAAAGTGCCTTGCCGATTTCACTCCAATTGCGCCAGCTCTCCGCGAGGACTCTCAGTCTGTCGCGCTTGATAGTCCATTGGCCGGATCTGATTTCAGGTTGATAGTGGGATGGCATGGATTGGGCGGGGAACTCATCAGCGCCTGCCATGAAGTGGGAAAGTGCCAACTCTGGAACTCGGCAAGCGCCAATCTCCGGGACAATGACAAGAAAAATTATCTCTCCTGAGATTCCGAGGTCGAAGATCGTCTCCTCCGGATAGCCACTCTCTGCCATGACCTCTGCCATGCTGAGCATGCTTGGAACTAACATCTACGCTCCTTCAAGCGCCTTCATAAAATTGGGTGCCAGCCAGGCGGGTGAAGGGTTCCCGCTTTTCGGTTCGCGGGCCTAGGCTGCCACTTTTAACTTTTACTCTTATAGGGCTAATTTGGCTAGCGCCGAGGCAGCTACTTCACCCCTTAGATGCCCGTAGTGTTTCTCTATCATCGCTACCGACGTTCCACTGATTTGTGCGACAGTGAGCAGGTCGAGGCCTCCATGCACCAGGTCGCTGATAACAGAGTGGCGCAGCGTATAGGCGGTTGCGCCAGCTGGTAGCGTCGCGGCAGTTGCAGCCTTCTTGATTGGCCATTTCCAGCCGTCCTTATTCCATGCGCTTCCATCAGCCCGCGAGAACAGTGGGGCGGTCGGGAGCTTGTTTTTGGCGCTGGCCTTGAGTATCACCGCAGTCGCCTCCGGCAGCTTAATCTTCCGGTCCATCCCGTGCTTGTCTTGCCCAATTTTTAGCACGCTTAGCCGTGCGTCGAAGTCACCGGCCTTCAGCGCAGCCAAGGCACCAGGACGCAGGGGGAGCATTGACAGCCCCCGGAGGAAAGTGGCTAGATCATCTGGTGCATGCTCTATAAAGCTGCGCCGCTGCCCACGGTCGAGGTAAAGTTCGCGCCTCTTGGAGACGTTTTTATATGCCTTGAGTCCTTCGCTCCATGCGAAATCGTTGGTTACCTTACCCTCAGCCTTGGCATAGTTCAGCGCGGCCCTCACTGTCGCCATGTCGCGATTTACGCTGTCCTTCGAACGTTCCCTCATTTTCCCCGCCTTGTTGATCTTAACTGGCGCGGCCGTCAGCCTGCGCTTAAAGGCTTTGATATGTTCGCGTGTAAGCTTCATCAACTCAACTTTGTGTATCGAGTCTTTCTCCACCCAGCGACGGTAGCGTGCCATTAGGTCGTCGGCTGGTTTGTCGCCTTTTTTTTCGCGAACCATAGACGCGTAGTCAATGCATGCGTCTAGGACGGTTACCGCTTTGGTGGCGCCTCCCATGCCGACGTGCTCGAACCATTCGCGGGATATATTTATGGCCTTGTCGAAGCGCTCATGTGCAGGCAGGTCATCAAGTACTCCGATGCTTTTTGTAACCTTGCGTCCATCTTCTTGGCTAAATCGAGCTTGCCAGACACCGGCAGAATCGGCGGCCATCTTCCGGTAACCGAGATAGCAGCCTTTGTACACACGATGCCAGTATGGCTCGCGGCGTGGTTTCAGCTTATCGCGTGACGACACCGTGTCGATCTTTGTAGCCATGGCAAACTTTCAAAGTACGGAAAAAGTACGGAAAAGTTTAGCGCATTTCTATGGAGCTTAGCGCTCTGAAGATAGCGTTTCTCCTATGAGACTCTGTGCATAGATATATTTGGAGGTATCTGGACTCGTCATTCACACTGCAGGGGTCGCAAGTTCGAAACTTGCACTTCCCACCAAAAATATCGTTCTAAATCAAAGACTTAGAGATTTACTGCTCAGTTTTTGCAAAATTTGGGGCAAATTTGGGGCAATGCGCTGTCCCGAATAACTAGAAACCGGCTTAGGCCGGTTTTTGTATTTTGTGGCCATTTAAGTTACGGTAAATCAACCTGTTCCCTTGGGAGTGCTTTGCCAATATTGTTTCAGCGTGCATTTATTCCAGTAGACGCCCTTGTCCTAGCTAATTAGGTTGCAACGCTATCCAAGCTTACCGATTACTGGGGCCAGAAGCGCTTCCATTGGTAGCCAATAGTCCCGTTATCTGACCAACGGATTGACTGGGATAACACGCCCATGCTCAACTGTAGTGGTCAACCCATCCCGGACATATCGTTTTCCTTGTGCGTTGTCGATCTTCGCTAATGGATAGCAATTCTCGGTACTATGCGTCTGAAGTCTGGAAGGCAGAATCTTGTGCGTCAGCACTAGCCTCGAAAATCTGCGCCCGGAGCCAGATGTTAAAAGCCACTGGAGACCACGGCGCATCTAATACCGTGTTCGCGGTTGTCTCGCCCGCCAGGTGGCGCTAGTGCATTCGGCAATACCGAACAGGCGGGATTTACAGATACTTATGGCCGGGATCGAAATTCCGTCCGCAGCATATTGGGAGTTCTCGCGATCGCCCGCCCGCGTCTCTGCGTGGTCTGCGGGGGGGGGGGGGGGGGCGAATTTGGTCATTCAGTCTCCTGTGACGCTACACTACCGGATTCTTTCAAGAAAATTCCATTAGATGAACCGGATATGATTGATATCACCACTTTGCTGAATGACCTTATGTGCAGGCTTGCTGCAGACCGGCCTATCTTTCATTCCGAAGCAGACTTTCAGCACGCTGTTGCGTGGACGTTTCAGACTTTAATGCCGCACGCTTCGGTCCGGATCGAGCGTCCGCTTCGAGGAGCCGGTAGAGTTCTGCATCTCGATCTACTGGTTAAAGACGCTGACCAGGCATTAGCGATCGAACTTAAATACAAGACCCGTAAATGGGCTGGGGAAATAATCTGTGAACGTTTCGAACTTGCAGGCCACGGTGCTCAGGATGTAGGAGGTTACGACTACATCAAGGACGTTTTCTGGCTCGAGGAAATATGCAGGAATATCGATAACTGTCGCGGTGTGGCGATCATGCTGAGTAATGATTCTGCCTACTGGCGTCCGCCAGTGACTTCTGCGTATGCCAGCTTTCGCCTGACCGAAGGACGCGTACTCCAAGACGTGATCGCCTGGCCAGCAAGCACCAATCTGGGAACGATGCGGAATCGTGAACGGCCCTTGTCTCTGCAGGGGAGCTATCAGTTGAAATGGCATGACTATGGTTCCAGCATAGAAAATCTCGGGTTCCGCTATCTTGCCTTGCAGATAGATTAATCGCCCGACTAGCACTGGGCGAATTATCGTCGCCAGATATTTATGCCGCCGGACCTCGGTGATGTCTAACGTTCACCCAGCGCTGTTCGCGGGAAATATCGGAGCGTTATAGCAATTGTCTGATCGAAAGCCACTTTTCGATGGACCCGTAGCAGGTAATCGTGTGCACTTTGGTTTGGCCGCACGATTTTTTTTGATATTTCTATACTTTAATATTGTCATTTCTTTCAACATGAGGTTAGTATCTTGCTACCAAGAGTCGACAATGATTCGGTTGGGAGGAGCATTTAGAAGTTTGTGGTCGCCTATCTGTTCTCTTCCCGGACGTCTGCTCCAGCTGATTTCGGACGGGGCGGCATGTTTTCCGGATGCGGCTAGCTAGTTATTCCGGTCTGAACTCCGGAACATGATAGTTTCAAGAGGGATTTCGGGGTGTGTTCGGATACGGCAAATGAGCAATACCTCATTCAGAACGGGGTGGTGCTAGTCATAGATGGCGTAGTGGCGCGCGCCCTTACAGGGCGCGAACTGCACGCACTGTATTCTGGTGGCGGTTCCGGTTCCTCTATTCCAGCGGTCCTTCGAAATCTGCAGCCTTCCAGACGTCCTGCTACTCTGTCTTACAAGGCATTTGCCGAAGGCGATAGCGTGCGTTTCGTGCCATTCTTCCGCGGTAGCGCGCTCGGTCCGGCCGAAGCCGGAAGTGCCGCGAGTCAAGGGTACTTTATCCTCGATGGCAGCGTCTATTTCCTCGGTGACGAGATGCGCTCCGAGCTTGCCGGAATCTATCCGTCCTGCAGTCTGCGTAATGCGATCCTGTCCGTGCGCCGGCTCGGAAAGTCCGGGCGTCTTCAGGATCCCGCCGGCGATCTGCTGGAGAAGCTGGCGAGCGCGCGGGAGCAGGGCACAGGTACTGCGGCGAAATTCGTTCGCGAGCTGTATCCCTATCAGAAGATAGGCGTGGACTGGCTGAATTTCTGTATCCGTCACGGTATCGGCACCATACTTGCCGATGATATGGGACTGGGCAAGACAGCGCAGCTGATTGCGGCGATCTGTGCGACTATCGGGCGTTCTCCGGATGCGCGGATACTGGTGGTCGCACCTAATCCTTTACTGGAAAACTGGCGACGCGAATTCGCCTTTTTTGCACCGGACGTCGTACCGTACCTGCATTTCGGCTTTCCGCGTAGCGGACTGTCGGCGGAGCTAGCCGCGCATCAGGTCGTTCTGACCGCCTATACCACGCTTGTGTCCGATATCCGGATGCTGTCGGAGATCGGATTCAGTCTGGCCATCTTCGACGAGGCCAGTGTGCTCAAGAACCCAGAGTCATCGCGCTCGGTCGCCGCTTCGGAGATTCTGTCCGAGGTCAAGATCGCGGTCACTGGCACACCTGTCGAGAACAGCCTGACGGATGCCTGGACTCTGGTCAACCTGGTGTTTCCCAGCTATCTCGGTCCGCTCGACCAGTTCCGTCGCGAATATGTAGGAAGCGGCGTCGCGCACTCTCTGTCGCTGGATCTGAGCGGTCTCGAATCCAGCCTGCGCCAGATAACTCTCAGGCGCATGAAAAAAGATGTTCTGGCCCAGTTACCCCCGAGGAGGGATATCCATCTGCCGGTGAACATGGGTGAAGCGGAAAGAATTAGCTACGACGGCATCATCTGCGCACTGAAGGACGATGTCAGCGGTGGCGGCGCTAACGTTCTTTCGCTTATCAACCGCCTGCAGCAGTTCACGTCGCATCCGTTTCTGATTGGTAATGGTGGCAGTGACGATTGCGCCTCGCTGGCTGCAGCAAGCGCCAAATTCGAACTTCTGCTTCTCCTGCTGGACAGAATCGCTGCTGCGGGCGAGAAGGTTCTGATCTTCGCTACGTTCCAGAAGATGATCGATCTGCTGGCCTCGGCTGTCCGGCAGCGCTATGGCGTGACAGCGGGAATTATCGATGGCCGGATTGCCAACGAAGCAAGACAGCCGCTGATCGACGAGTTTGGCGGAGCAGGAGGTTTTGCCGTGATGATTCTGCATCCGCGTACCGCAGGTATGGGCTTCAATATCACGGCCGCATCGCATGTGATCCACTACAGCAGGCAATGGAATCCGGCACTCGAAATGCAGGCAACGGCACGGGCGTGGCGTAACGGCCAGACCGCTACTGTGACTGCCTATTACTTGTTCTATGCGGTGAGTATCGAGGAGCGCATCGATGAACGGCTCCGCCAGAAACAGGAGCTCAGTGACTCGGTGGTTTCGCTCGCAGATGAAAAGGAATCCGACAAGCAGTTGATGCTTGAATATCTGGGGAGTTATGGAAGGTGAATGAAATGAACGATGTGTCGCGATATCACGGCGAGGATGAAGACGATTTCCGTCCCTCGGCCGCCCGTCTTGTAGATAGTCTGCGGGATACCGGCTATCTGCCGGAAGCGGCTTTTGCGGATGTGATCGATAATTCGATCGCAGCCAATGCCACACGGGTACGTGTCGAGCTCAGTGCGCTATACGGAGAAGTCCGCGTCGTGTTTCTGGATAACGGCGACGGCATGGACGAAGCAGGTTTGCGCTCTGCCATGCGCTATGGCTCGCCAAAACGACCGGATCCGAAATCGCTCGGGAAATTCGGCATGGGGCTCAAGACTGCCTCGACTGCATTCTGCGAACGGCTTACCGTTATTTCGCTGAAAGATGGCGTCCCGTCGATCCGCGCCTGGGATATGGACACTATACGGCAGCTGGACAAGTGGGTCCTGGAGACTCCATCGTGGAGCACCTATGCCGAGGACCGCGACGCTCTTGTGGAATTTGCCGGTGCCGGTCGTAGCGGAACCATGGTCATCTGGGAAAAGGTAGACCGTCTTGTGACGCCTGGGACGGAGCAGAAGGTTCTGGGCCAGCTCGAGATTCTTGGCGACGAGCTGTGCGAGGAACTGAGTGCCATGTTTGCCCGGTTCCTTGATCGCAACAATAAAGCCCATCCGGATGTAGCGATTTCCGTTGTCGGTTGTGACGGTTCGGAGCGACATCTGCAGGGATGGGATCCGCTCTGTCTCGAACTCAACAGCGAAGGGGTGAAGCGCGTAAAGCCTCTGCCGCTGAAGACGGTAACTGTCACGAGACATGACGGTTCGACCTCGGCATTTACAGTTGCCGGCGGCATACTGCCACCCCAGAATTCGCTCTCTGCGGCAGAGCAGAAGCAGGTGCGCTACTCGCTTGATAACCAGGGGATCTATATTTATCGCGAAGGGCGGCTGATCTGGCACGAGGGCTGGCCGCCGCGGATGTACAAAAAGGAAGGCAAGATGACCCGCCTTCGTGTGGTACTGGATTTCGGCCACGAGCTGGACGATGTTTTCAGTATCGATTTCAGAAAGAGCCGGATCATCATTTCTCAAACTGTCCGTCAGGAATTGCAAAAAATTGTTGCGCCATGGCGCAACCATGTACTGAAAGAAGCAACAGCTTCTGGCGGACATGATGACGGCGGGGACTCGGCTGCAGCGCGACATCTTCGCGCGAATAATGCAATCGGTAAGCATAGCGAGAGCACGAAGCTGGCCAGCGTCAAGGTCGAAGGCGGGGAGGCAACACTACAGAACAAATATAACCGTCAGCCGGTGAGAGTGGATGGCGTACATATCTACAGCGAAACCGGAGTGCGCGTCCGGGAGGAGGATTCTCTCGAGGGCAATGTCCTGTGGGCAGGTGCACTGGATGACGATGGCGAGGTGTGTGTCCAGCTCGGAAGAAGTCATCCCTATTTCGCTCGCATGTATGCCGCCTGCAAGGACAAACCGGAAGCTCTGATGGCCATCGATATGCTTCTATGGACATGTGCCAATGCCGAGATCGGTATCTGGTCGGAGCAGAACAAGGGAATCATCCGTGATTTCCGTATGAGCATCAGTAGCGGCCTGAATATCCTCTGTCAGGAGCTTCCTGATCCGTCGGATGACTGATTGTCGGGTTCCGATTTTTTTTCATAAGGAATAGATGTGTACCAGTATGATCTTTCGGACTTCAAGAAGTTTTTGAACGATACAAACAGGAGCAACAGAGTCGACGGCCTGATCTTCTGGCAGAACCGTATTCCTCTGCCTATCGATCTTTTCAACCGGATGTTCGCCGAAGCGGATAGCTTGCTGGAGATGTATGTTGACCATCTGATCGGTGCGCTTCTCGCCCTGAAGCATTTCTCCGACGTTGCTGGTACACGCCTGTCATTTACCGATTTACCGAGCAAGGATCTGATGCCAGGGAAGCATGGTATGGCCGACGTAATCTCGCGACTGCTGGCAACTAAGTCCGGCTATCGGCAGGCTGCGCTGCGGATCGCCGGCGCACTCGGCCTCGATGGATACGTACCCTCGGGGCAGCGAATTGCCGATGCACTCTGCCACCAGGGGAAGAAATATGCACGGCTGCAGATACCGTTGGTGCTCAGGCGCGAGTTCGGTGTGTTCGAAGCCGAGGTGGCTAGCAACATCGGGTTCGACAATACCGATATGTTCGGCAACGTGGTTGCAGATCGTTACGACATATACCGCTCGGGATTTGGCGATGCGCTGGCGAATATCTTTAACCAGCTGCTGGAATTCAGGCTGCTTTGTGGCGGCAGGGTGTCATCGTCGCGGCACATAAGTATAGACACCGCCGGAAATAGTGATAGATTCCATGTATTACTCGAGCGCACGAGGGATGGGTCTCTCTGGGAGCCACATTTTTCTGACGACCTCGGCCTGCGTATCAATCCGGAACACCCGTTCTGCAAGGCGATGGGCGACCGGATAGGCGAGGTCAAGTATCTGCTGTATTCGCTGGCGGAGTTCGAATATAACCAGTTTTCCGACGTACAGAAAAAGCTGATCGAAAACATGCGGCAGGAAGTTTCACGGGATCTGTGGATCCGTTTCGATAAATAGCAATCGCCAATCCAAAGAATACAGGAAGAGCAACCCGACCGATGACTGTTCTGCATAATCTGAGTGAGGTTCGTGCCCGCTGTCAGGCAACGTTTTCAGAGTTCCCCTCCGACTTTTTTCCGGAAGTTCCGGATGAAATCTGGACTCGCTTCCGGAAACAATACGAAACGGTCTCTAGCGACACTATCGTTTCGACGCATCCCTACGGCTTCGTGCTCACCAACAGGAAGGAATCATCATCCATTTCTTCACGCTGGCTGCTTTATGCATATGCCTTCGGTGACTTTTATAGGGAACTGACAGCCTACCGGAATGTTACACAGCACATAGCTTCTTTCGTGCTTGTAAAGCCTATCTTTGGCGGGAAAAGGGACGCCATTCTTAATCTCCTGCCGAACGAAGCCTGGGAGAGCGAAGTTGAAAAGCTGGCACCTGGCGGCGCAGCCAAGATTGTCGAGGCTATCAGGCAGTACTTCGACGGCCGGCCGGACGAGGCTGAATACTATCTCCGCTTTCTTTCTGACCGCATGTGGTCTGGTGTCGGAAAGGCGCTGGACCGGGCGGACAACGACTGGATGGGGTCTTCGGTCCGCAAGGCAGCCAGTGTCATCCAGGCGAACTCCGACCGGTTGCCTTTAGTCATACGTGCTGTGGCGGACGATGCCGACCTCGATCTGGCGATCCGGAACCTGGTTGATCTCCAGCTGGTTCGGTTCCTAGGTCTAACGTCTGCTGTTTCTACCGGCACCAGAGTTACCGGTGCTTCGAATGTGATCTTCTACGGTGCCCCGGGCACCGGCAAGAGCCACAGGATAAAAGACCGTATCAGGAAGTCTCCCGACGACTGCACTATCCGTACGGTATTCCATGCGGATACTCAGTCCGGAGATTTTATCGGTACATATCGGCCTGCAATGGCCGAGGGGAGACTGACCTACGCATTCCAGCCCGGACCGTTCGCGCTTGCTCTGGTTGCTGCGTTTAACGATCCAGTGCGCCACTACTTCCTCGTGATCGAAGAAATAAACAGGGCGCCTGCCGCTGCAGTATTCGGCGAGGTATTCCAGCTGCTCGACCGCGATGCAGATGGGACCAGCGAGTATTCCGTGATGCCCAGTGATATCGCATTCGCGGACTATCTCAAGCAGAAGATACCTCACTGGATTGGGGACATCCGCCTGCCATCCAATCTTTCACTGCTGGCGTCGATGAATGGTGGAGACCAGGCTGTCATGCCGCTCGATACCGCTTTCAAACGTCGCTGGTTGTACGAATACGTTCCGGTCGATTTCGGTATCTGTGCTTCTGGCAATCTGCAGATCGCCGACAGAAGCGGAGCGCGAACGGATATCGCGTGGAAGCCTTTTGCCATGGCGGTGAATGCCGTTCTTGAAGACCTCGGTGTTCCGGAGGATCGCCTGCTTGGACCGTTCTTTCTGTCGGAGAAAGAACTTGCCACGGGCTCCGGAGCGGGAGTGCCTACGGCGTTGGGCAAGCTGTTCCTCTATCTCTGGGATGATGTGCTTCGCCATGGTCATCGCGGCAGAGTTTTCGCACCGGGGCTCAAGAGTTATGGAAACCTGATTGCGGCATATTCGGCGAACAGGCCGGTCTTCAGTGATGCGCTGATGCGCACGCTATTCCCCGAGACGGATGCCGGGGAGCAGGGCGGCGATCTTGCAGAGTAGCGGATCCGCCCGATCAGGAGTAAAGATCCGTCTCGTCGAGGATAGGTGTGCGCTAGGCGTTCTTGGCGGAGATGGCTATCCCGTCTGGCTGAAAGAAGAGATCGTCCGGCGCGGGCTGGTAGCAGACGGAGAGCAGACTATTTCGTTCTGCGGTCTGATAGCGCAGGATAGCGAAGTTTTCGTTTTTATTCCCCGCGGTTCTGCGTTGCCTGTAACCATTGCTGAAAAGGATAGTCTTGCCGCGCTCACGACAAGCTGTCTGGAACTCTACGGACGGCGCAGGCCGGCGAATACGATTCCGGAAGAGTCAGGTCTCGTCGAGTTCGAGCAGGATGCACAACTTGCGCTGGTGCGCGAATTGCTGGATGACTATCGCCTGAATGGCCTGTACGCTACAGTTTCGCGCCAGCAGACGAGCAACAATGGCAGGACAGACTGGAGGCGCACTATCCGGATGGTCGCGGTACTGCCGGATGCGGACGGGATGCCAATCTATCCCGAGCTGATAGGTACTCGACGCTGCTCGACCCTCGACAGCATCGTTACGCGTATCCACGGTGCTGTCATATCGAAGCTGGACGAGATGTTCGGCTGGTGGGTGACAGGAGAGGCGGGAGGGCGTCTTGCGTCCGATCTGGATGCGGATCCGGATCTACTGGACAGGGCCGAGTACTGTATCGCCATGCTGAAGCACGAGATGGTGCTGGTTTATTCGGATCGTCATATGCGGCTTATCCGTAATCTGCTCCGCTATTTCCGGCACCACAAGCTGGCAGGCGGAAGTCCTGTTGTGATCGGCCTGCGCGATTTCCACTGGGTCTGGGAATACATGCTTGCCGAGATTACGGCCTGGCGGAAAGATGTTTCTAGAGAACTGCCAGTTCCGGTCTATTACGCACAGAACGGAGAGAGACAGCCGGCACCCGGAAAGGGTATGCGGCCTGATCTTGTGCTCGGAGTTGCTGCGCGCCGGCATATGGCGGTTGTCGACGCCAAGTACTATCAGGCCAGGGATGTGAGTACTGCACCGGGCTGGCACGATCTGGTCAAGCAGTTTTTTTATGCAAAGGCTCTTCAGGAGGCATACCCCGGCTGGACTGTTGATAACATATTTGTCTTCCCGGGGTGCGGAAAACTGTCGTATGCCGCGGTCGAATCACGTGACAGATCCAGGCGGTTCGACGAATTGTTCCCGCCGGTGCGCTGCGTCTACATCGATCCTGTGCAGGTGATGCAGCATTTCATTGCGGGGACCCTGTCAACGGAAATAACCGAGTCTTTTCTGATGGCAGGTAGGCGGGACGCCTGATTCCCGGATATTTGCCGGCTATCCCTGCGTGTTACAGGTGCTGTGGCTTCCCTAGAGGTTTTGTCCGGATATCCCCCTGCACGTACGTGACTGCTCTGGCTGGCAGATTTCCCCGCTACTATCTTTGCCGCGCGCGTTCGCCGGCGACCATCGCTGCACGCAGTTCTTCTGCAATGGCGCGGATTACAGGGACCGTTACCGAATTTCCGAACTGTTTGTAGGCCTGGCTTTCCGAGACTGCATCAACGATAAACTTCTCGTCGAAGCCCTGTAGCCTTGCGCATTCTCGCGGCGTGAGCTTGCGCGGATTTTTTCCCAGTTCTTTCTGGCAGATCAGTATCTCGCTGCCGTCTTTGTAATAACGTGCGCTCAGGGTGCTGGTGTAAGGGCTTTCCTTTGTGAACAGCGAATAACCGAATCCGTTACCTTTCTCGGTATGTTCGCGCTTACGCCGTTCATGACCGTTCCAGAGCTTATCTGAAATCGTGTAGTGGGGTGCGAGCTGAGCAGAGTTCTCCAGAATGTCTCCCAGGCGGGTCGGGACGCCGGTGGGTTCGGGCCATGAGAATATGGTGCTGAAGTCAGTTCCGGCACCGTAGTAATCGCGGTCGAAGCCGACAATAAACACACGCTCGCGGTTCTGCGGGCGGCCAAAATCGCGGGCACGGAGCACTCTGGTGAATACCTGGTAATTTAACCTATTGCCCAGTGCCTCCCTTGCTTCCGCACTCAGGGGGACCTCGTCAGGGATCTCATTTTCGTGCTTTCCTTCGAGAATTTCGAGAATCTGGGCGAGTGTACGTCCGCCATTATGGCCCCGTAGCTGTTTGACATTTTCCAGCAGGAAGGCTTTTGGCCGATGGTGGGCGAGAATTTTCTGAATCTCGAAGAACATGGTTCCCCGTGTATCGAGGAATCCTTTCTTCAGACCCGCTTGGGAAAAAGCCTGGCAGGGGAATCCGCCCAGCAGCACGTCGTGGGCGGGGATGGATTGGGCAGATATCTTTGTGATATCGCCCTCCGGCATTTCGCCGAAATTTGCCGCATAGGTTTTCTTGGCAAACTTGTCCCACTCCGACGTGAAGACGCATTTGCCACGCAATTCCTGGAACGGGATTCGGATACCGCCAATCCCTGCGAACAGGTCGATAAAGCGGAATTCGGGATCGTTTTCCACCGCTCTGTACGGAGCGCCTTCCGGAAGTGCCTGTATATCTTCCCATTTCCTGGGAGACGGCTGGTGCTCGCCACGCTCCCATCCGCCAACCGTGCGCTCTCCGTTCTCCTTCAGCAGTAGCAGCGTTGCGAACTGCTGCTGGGTGAGTCCCATGCGCTCTCTTTTAGACCTGATGTAGTCTGCCTTGCTCAGATTCATATTCATTATTGCTAATTCTACCTATCCTGTACTTTGCCCGGTATTATGGTCAGTATTCCCGATTCCTGCAACTACAGAGCAGAATCATCTGTTCCCAGTGGTCCAGGTGGCCATTCGATGCTGCCGGCATCCCCACGCAACCAGTGCGGCAGCCAGTCGAGTCCTGCCGGACCGTACTTACGCAAGCCGCACTCCCATACAATTACAACTCTCCATCCGTCTTCCTCAAGGAGTCTTCTGTTTAACTTATCCCGGCGTACATTTGCTCCGAATTTCTCTCGCCAGAAGTCCTGCCTGCTTTTCGGATTGCTTGCGAGTTTGCAGCCATCGTGCCGGTGCCAGAAGCAGCCATGTACGAATATGCATGTGCGGTAGCGGGGGAGCACGATGTCAGGGTTTCCTGGCAGGTCCCTTCTGTGGAGGCGGAAGCGGAAACCGTTTTTATGGAGAAAATGCCGGACCCGTATCTCTGGTCCGGTATTTTTTGCCTTGATACCGGCCATCATTTCTGAGCGTTTCTGAGTGGGCACAATATCCATGAATATCGAAATATGCTGGTTGAGCAGTTGCTATGGTGAGAATCAGACTTGGCTAGTGTAATTGGCTAACTGGCTTAGTAGGTATTGTTCGCACTGTGCGGGCAAGTTCGCTAGTAAGGCCGAGTCAATATGGGATTTCAGTTCCGTGTGCTCTGGCGTCCTCTTATTACAGGCTGGGGATGTTTGCGAGGCGGGTTGCGACCCATATCTTTCCAATAAAGTTGCTTTTCGTGCAGGGTTCTGATAACTTCAATTGCAAATTTGCAAATCAGATGTTGTGCCCTTTCTTGGATATTCCTTCAAACAGAGTTAGGTAGTGATATAGATGCCCAGAATGTCAGATGATCAGCTTAAAACTCTTGGCGCCGAACATGGTGCATATTCTGTTGTGACTGAAAGGGAGGCGGAGAGAGACAGATCAATCACTATTGATGCCAACGAGAAAGAAGTCGTTGGTCACTGTTACCCGCTAGATAGTTTTACACGCAGGGGGGGCGCCGTGCCGGACGGAAAGCCCGAAAGATTTGAATTTCTGATCCATAATCGCGGATCTCTTAGCGAATGGGCTGCACGCAACCTTGCTATTCGTTATCCTAAGTCGGAGGGGAACGAACTACGTCTTTACATGTCAGCTTCTGATGGATTTTATGCTAAAACGAACGATATATTCTATATTTATACTGTGGCAGGGTCCGATCGGCCGCATATAGGGTTTATCGCGCGCCCAACTTGGGATGGTTTTTGGGAATCCCCTTTGTTACCTGAAGCTACGGATTCGTCCAATCCCTCCGATGATATATTCGATGAAGTGTTTCAGCGTGAAATTGGCGGAGTTGCCAGAGGCTCTGTTTTCAAGACATCGCGTATGCAGTACCCCAGGAACCCGCAAATTGCGCTTGATGCTCTGAAGCGTGCTGGGTTCCGTTGCGAGATAGATCCTTCCCATGCCACTTTTAGGTCTGCTGCTTCTGGTAATCAATTTGTTGAGGCACACCATCTCATTCCGATGGCAGTGCAGAATCAATTTGAGAGCAGTCTTGATGTGACCGAGAATATAATTTCTCTTTGCCCTACCTGTCATAAACATATCCATTTCGGCACTGATGAAACCCGCGTCCCCTATTTAGAAATGTTATACGCTAGACGCATGAGGGACCTTGCGATTAGGGATATTGGGGTGGCCCTTGATGTTCTTCTGAGAGCGTATGGTACACGGTTGGCGTAACGGGCAATATTAGCAAGGGCCAATGTATGTCCTGGCTAACTCTGGCAGGTTATTGGTAAAGGAACGGCTGCTGAGTAAATACCATCAAAAATTTGACGCAGATTTGGGATAATGGAAGCGCATTTCAGCGCACTTTCCCTGCTGGGCTCTGCAACACCGTCCCTATACTGATGGTTGCTGAGCTAATCTGACGTCGCTAAAAAAAAACAGATTCCGGATTGTACGAGCTTCAGGTAAACGGGCATGGATCCCCTGCCAAGAGCAGGCGGGCTTTTGGTCTCTAGCCAAGGCGACTGATCTGGTCGCTTTACCCGAGTCGCTGGTGCGGAACCCGAGGGAGACGGATCCATTAAGAGTGGAATCGGGGGCATTGCTAAGAGAGAGAGTGGCTATTTCGAATCGCAGCAAGGCTGTGTCAGCCTCCGCTGGTAAATATTGAAGTGTCATTTAGTATGCGTTGAAAGGCTTGATGACCATTTTCGTTGAAATCACCCATCAGCGCTTTAGCGATAATTTTGCTGATCTGGCTGAGATTCGCCCCTGGCTTTAGCTTGAGGCGGTAGTCGGCATGTCCAAAGTTACTGCTATTATCGTAGCCAGTGAGTCGGAAGCCCTTTCTATCCTTGGGTACACTGAGAATCGGTTTTCCCCCTTCGAGCATGAGTACCTCGCTATGCGTATCCCAGAAGTCTGATACGTTTCGATCCACCACGGCGGCCGACTCCGCATGGTGAAGCATGTATAACGTGTGCAATCGCTGGTAGAGCCCGTTACTTAAGGCTTGCTCGAGCAGAACTTGCTCGACGATACGTCGCGCGCTTGTTCCTCGGTGCGTGATATTGAGAGCATTGAGCATAAAGCGCAGAGTATCCCCCTCAATCTGTACGCCGACTTTGACGATTATATCTTTCGGGGTTGGCGTACCCGCGTCCGTCGCGACGTTGGTTGTGCGTTTGCTCCACAAGAAGTCCGCGTTCCATTTGCCATTCGAAAACCCTGGGACGGGCTCTAATTGAATATTGTCCGGAACCGGAAAGTCGCGGATTTCTTTTTTGACCAGTTCGCACAAATAAGCGGCGCATAGCTTTGACCAAATCGGATGCATCCGGCGATAGGAGGGATGCTTGGAAACTATCTCATCAAGACTGATCTCAGGGCTTAATTGTTGCACCCAGAAAAGACTGAGCCGGTGCAGTGATTCGCAGCATCGTACGTATTCCTTGATCGCTGCTGCAAGCGTGCCACTGGATGGAATAAGTTCGCGCATCCCGTTAGCGAGCTGCTCAAAATTCATTATTTTGAGGTTGGCTAACGTACTGAATGTATCCAGCGGGGCAAGAAGCGACAGGAGCACAAGCTTGGGCTCGCTAAACTCGTTTCCATTGTGGGACTCCAGAACTTTGATATACCGCTGTAACTGCTCACGCGTCGGATAAGACTTGATTTTTAATTCAACGCCGAACAGGACTATTTCTTTTGGTTTTTTTTTGTTACCTGTAACATGCACGACCACGGCCAAGTCGAGGTTTTGCCACTCTCGTCGCAGGAAAACCTGGTGGTTCTTGAATTTATTCTTTATCCGGTCAACCCAGGCAGGATCCAGATCTGCCCAGCGGGCAAAGTCGCATACGCGCTTCCAGGAAGTGACGCTTGATTTATCGCCCTCGATCTCGCACGTGAAGTCTCCCAGCGCTGTTTGCAAAAAATTAGAATGGAAAAGTTCGTTGGATGAGAGGCTGATGCGGAATATCCAGTTCTGCCAGAGTTCATCAAGAATTGAGTCTTGCATGCGGACTTTCTAGTGTGTTAAATGGCTTCTAGCGTGGTAAATACGATCGATGTTTATGTGAGCTCAATAACTCGAGAATTGTACGTATAAATAAATTTTCGTCATGACATAAGTCATATCACTGCTGCGGTCATGAAAGTCCTCGGCTCGGCGCCTTTCTTCAAATACAAAATGCGTGCCTCGCTCCCAGCAAATGTATTCGTGGCGATGTAATATCGAAAATTTTTATAATTCATTAAAAGAAATCAGTTAGAAGTATAAAGCCGGTAATTAAAGGAATGTACCGGCGTTCTGATGATGTTGCAGAATGGCAACGAAAATATGTGGTGACATCCGCAAGACCTAAGACAGGAAGCCCATAGAGTGCGGGCGATTGGGCTTTAGTGCACATTCCATACGTAATGCAGAAATTAGTGCACTGTTGGAGCTGAACGGACTAACCCGGTGTCGTCTCGTTACGCTTGCAAAGTCACCGGGCGTGAGGCATCCGATACTGCCAAGCTGAAGGCAGTCATGTTGTGTGGGATCTCCGAGATTCAGTGCATGGCAGGTTCTCAGCAAGAGCTGTGTTGCCTGTTCTGGGCGTAGATAGCCGAGTTCAATCTTTAAGTCGAAGCGGCGCAGTGCTGCGGGATCTAAGCTATCCATCAGGTTGGTCGATGCAATAAATATCCCTTCAAAGGATTCCATGCGGGTCAGCATTTCATTGACTTGTGTGACTTCCCAGACTTCCCTCGCACCAGCGCGATTGCGGAGAAAACTATCCACTTCGTCGAGCATCAATATGGCTTTCTCCCTCTCTGCTTGACGGAATGCGGCCGCAATAGCTTTCTCGCTATCCCCGACCCACTTTGAACTTAGCTCTGAGACGCTGCGTAGGACGAGCGGCTTGTCAAGTTGAAGCGCAAGCCAGCGCCCAAAGCCGCTCTTGCCCGTTCCTGGTGGGCCGTATAGACAGATACGTGCACTCGCATGTTTCATCAAGCTAGCTTTGATAGTTTCGAGGTCTACGTCCGTATTGAGTAGGCCTGTGTCATATTGTTCGGGCGCGCTGGGTGCGTCGGACAAGTCTATTCCGCGGTGGCCTTGTGCCTCGAGGGAGCGATTGGTCAGCCACATCAGTGCCTCTGCCAGATGGCCATCAGCGATATCGGTACGAATCGTGCGCACTACATTGGCGGCCCGCTCGACCACAGCTGGGGCGAGGTTTTCGACGCCGGCCATCATGGCCAAGGTGCGGGTATCTGCGAGATCGCTGCAGACGCTGTGCAGTATGCGTTCCCTTTGCTGCCGGGGCGGGATCGGCAACTCGATTTGCAGGTCAAAGCGACGCATGAATGCGGGATCTATCCCCTGGATGGAGTTCGAGATCCATATGGTGGGAACGCGATTGTTTTCCAGCGTGCGGTTCAGCCATGCCTTGCAACGGACTGCGGTACTACGGTTGCCGAACTGGATGATGCCATTGCTGAAGATGTCTTCGACTTCATCGAACACTAACAGTGCATGGCGTTGGTCAAAGAAGCATTGTGCTGCGCGATAGGCGCGCAGACGTCGTTCACCAGTGACGGCATCGCCATCATCATCTTCGCTAGCAATTTCCAATAGCTCGCAGTGGAGTTCTGCGGCAAGCGTACGTGCCAGTTCGCTCTTGCCAGTACCGGGTGGACCGTAAATAAATATATTGACGCCCGTTCGACCCTCTTGGATGACGCGCGTCAGATACGGGCGCAGTAAGGTTAGCGCCTCGTGGATGTGGCTGAAATCATCCAAGGTTAAGCGTGCGGGTGGGCTTGGCGCGACGGTATCGCGCAGCAAATTCAATGGGTCAGTTTCTGTTCCCAGTATCGCATCGGCAAACTGGTTCGATAGTAGGTCCAGTTTTGAGCGCAATGGCGCAGCGCCTGAACGGTCAACACTTAATAGTCCAGAGCGCGCCAGTACGCCCTGGTTGGCCAGCGCGGTACGTACATCTGAAGTGGGTAGATCCAGTATCTTGGCAAGCACACTTGCTATGTCAGACGTCGCGATGACGCTGAGTGTGTCGGCGCCTTTGTCCAAGGTGTCTTCGTGATGCAACATGGCGGCGAAGGCCAGTATGTGGCACTCGACTTGATTCATGCCGACGCGTATTGCTAGCCGCTCGATATTTGCCTTGAGTATTGGAGGCAGGGGAGGGGCGGGGGACTTGCTGGCAAGGCGGAGTTGATCCGTCAGTATTTTTTTCACCTCAGTAGCGTCAAACTCCTGTTCGTCGGTATCTAGCCACTTGCCAAGACCGAGGATGTCCGCCAATTCGTCATCGGAAAAGTCGCGAGAACGTATGAAGTTACGATGTCCTCCCAGCGACATGAGCATGCGCAACACCCAAAGATGGATGATGGGGGAGCTGACGTAGTGGCGGTGTGAGATGTAGTGACGAGCCATGAAACTTCTCCTGAGTTGAATAGGGTCAGTTCCAGATTTTCTATTGGGGTGCGACGTTTTGTGTCGCGTCATTGACGCGACATGGCTTGTCGTATAGCGCTGTTAATGTCATCCTCTTTCGTACGGAGGTAAAACATGTCGGAGATCTTTGTGGTTGATCCATCGTTTATGGTGGTCTCAGGTGGCCAGACGGGAGCAGACCGGGCGGGGTTGGACTGGGCGATTGCCGCGGGGATACCCTATGGCGGTTGGTGCCCTAAAGGGCGCAGGTCGGAGGACGGTGAAATTCCGTCGACATACGCGCTGAAGGAAACGCCGGGTTCGGGCTATCTCAAACGTACCGAGTGGAATGTGCGCGATAGCGATGCGACGTTGATATTTACCCTAGATGATGCGTTGTCGGGCGGATCGGCTCGCACAGCACAATTCGCTGATGCACATGGCAAACCGTGGTTGCATGTGCGTCCATCGGTTCACCCCCAGTATGTGGCCCGTTTTTTGGCGCGTCATCGGGTCCGGGTGTTGAATATTGCGGGGAAGCGGGGATCTGCCGCGCCCGGCATAGCCGATCTTGTTCATATAGTTCTTTCTGCATCCATTCGGTTCGATAACGTTTCCTAAATTCAATCTCTTTGCTAAGATAAGCCGATGAAGGAGCTGCGGGCGAACTTGTCTCCGCTTGCAGGAATTTAAAGGATGACATGGGCGCTCTAATGGATCTGGTCTCCGTCTTGAGACAGACTCGCATGCCACGATGGCAGATAGTTCGGGGAATGCAGAATATGTGGGGAACTTTGTTGGCTGCGTATGGGACAGCTTCCTGGATGACAGCGGAGCAGGGCTGATGGCGACCAATCAGCAGTCCTTGTTACGCCAGTGGCATATGCTTCGGATGGTGCCACGGGCACCCGCGAAGATCTCGGCGCGCGAATTGTGCGAACAGTTGAGTGCTGCCGAGTTCCCGGTGACGAAACGAACCGTCGAGCGTGATTTGCAGGAACTCGCTACTGTTTTTCCCATTGTCGTCGACAGCAGGGATAAACCATATGGTTGGAGCTGGTTGCGCGAAGCGACCAGTTTTGATCTGCCTGCGCTGACACTACCGGAAGCATTGACGCTTGCGATGGTCGAACAGCACCTTCGCCATCAGCTACCACCAAGCACATTCGAAGCATTGGGGCCGCATTTTCGCTCGGCTGCACGAACCTTGTCGTCGGTGGATATCAGTGCGCCTTCGCGCAGTTGGCTGGGCAAAGTGCGTAGCGCGGCGCCACAGCAGCCTTTGCTGCCTCCCAAGGTCAACGACGAGTGTCAGCGCGCGATCTATCTGGCTTTGATGCAGGATCAGCAGATCAAGTTGCATTACCGAAAGCGCGATGCCACGGTCGCGACCGTGTATGAAGTGGTCCACCCGCTGGCGGTTGTGCAGCGCGGCGGAATCATTTATCTGGTCTGTATGTTTGGTGAGTTCACCGATGTGCGCACGCTGGCGCTGCACCGTGTCCAGCAGGTGGCACTACGCTATGAAGCGGCCCGACGTTTGCCTAATTTTGACATCGATGAGTATATAGCGTCGGGACAATTTGGCTTTGTGGCGGGTGGTCCCATTCGACTGAAAGCTATCTTCAGCCGTGCGGCAGGGGAGCATTTGTTTGAGACGCCGCTGAGTGCTGATCAGCAGCTATCGGTAGCTGAGACCGGTCATCTGCATCTGGCTGCCACCGTGCCAAACACCCGGGCACTGGTTTGGTGGTTGCTCGGCTTCGGCGATGGTGTGGTGGTCCAGGGGCCAGAGAGTCTGCGCAAGGAAATGTCTGCAATCGCAGCGCGGATGGCGGAATCTTATGCGTAAGCCGAAGTTAATATAATTCTGCACTGCAGGCATACGTCTGTTACCATACAACTGGTGATCGCACCTAATTGCACCAGTGGTTTCTATTTCACGTTTTGTTTTTGATGGGGGCCAGTATGGCGATGTGCGTCCCATCTAAGTCGATCGTTCTTCGCCAATAGCCTTCTGTATCGAGAAGCCTTGCGAGTAGACAAGCGGACCGGTAGCCAAGTCGGAACTCACGCTGTAACCGCGACACTGGATTGTACACACGCAACGTCCCCATTTCATACAGGCGTGTGATCAACGCGACGGCTTCCGAAAACATCAGGAATGCCATGCCCTTCTTCAAGCCCAGTTTCATGCACACGGCTCTGCAGGTGTGATGTCTACACTGGGAGCTTATGCCAATTAAAAGTTTGTATAGTAGCCAATTCAAGGCGGGAAGTCCCATGTCTATCTGCTCATTTAAGGTTGTCTGGCGGTGCAAGGAAATCTCTCAGCGTAGCGAACAGTGAGGTTCGCCGACGCTGAATTCCGGCGAACGGGACTAGCCCATCACTGAGGGTTATCAATTCAATTCAGTTGGTCGCGTGTGTCGAACCCCGCTTATTCTCCGAGTCTGCGCGACAAATGCCGTCGCAGTGGTAGGGCTTGTCTATCCAGCGCAATTAGCAGAGTACGGCCACCGACTTTGGGTATAGGGTGCTTTCAGGCTAATGCATTCCTAGCGACATAAACTGTCGCAGTACTTCGTAAGCTAGCGATGTCGTCTAGCTGCTGAGGAATACATGAATAGTGATGAAGCAGGCATACCATCGGATGCAGTCGGCCAAAATACGTTTTCTGACGCTTTGCTGGCGCAGGCGATGTCGTTTGTCCGCTTGCTCGAGCATGCTGAGGGAGGTCTGATTAGTTCCCCTGAAACCGTGTTACAGATCAGATTCGGCTTTTCGTTGGCTCGCTCGCTGGCACTGGCAAAGCGACTCGAGAGGCTAGGCTGCTGGTCGATTTATATTGACAAGGACGGTCTGAGGCAGGCACAGGTACTTTGTCCCTAGGAGAATTCAGACGGCCAGCGCAAAGTGGTAACGCTGGCCGATACCCTGGCTGTTATGCGGTAATGAGAGAAACCAGCAAATTGCCGTAGCCAACGACACGGTATTGTGCATCGACCGTTCTGTTGGTGCGTGGGTCGTAGTGGCCTACGGTCCGGAATTGCGCATTGTGTCCGGTCTGTTTTCCGTCTGATGCAGTGTCGATATAGCCTATGGTGCGATAGGTGCGGTCAGTCAGTCGCTGTCGGTTCATGATCAGGTGCTCTCAAGTGGTTGGGATGAGTGATCATCCTAGTAGTGCTGACGACAGCCTATGTCGCGACGAAGGGGAGAGTTTTATTGCTGACGACATTGCTAGGCCCTGTGGTTCGCCCGGCTTTAGCCTCTTTCGGGTAGCCTCGGGTTACGGATCACATCACTTAAATTCGCTGCCGTCGCCATGCATGCTGGCCTGAGTCTTTTCCTGTAGTGTGACAAATTGTGAGAATTGCCTACTGGGAATACTTTAGAATAGGTAAAGATTGTCCGGCCAGTCGCTCTGCGACCTCCATTGTCGCGGTTGCTGTCAGGATCACACCTGCGACCTATGAAGACGGTGGCAGGAGTGAACGCGACATCTGCTGTTTCTATCGCGGTTTCGTCGCGGTAGAAAACGCAATTTCAAACACAGATCCGCCGCTATCGGTTGGCTCGCACTTATGGGTGTATATCGGATGGATTTATATCGCGCAGTGCCTAGTCGTCAGTTTCAAGCAGAGCTTATTCTGCGCCGAATCCCTACCGCCCGATTGCCAAGCAATGTCCCATATCTGGTCGATAATCTGTGGGAGTACGCCCGTCCGTTGCACTTGCCGTCGCGGCGCAACGCCGTCTACGCCAGTCCTTCGCCTGAATTGGCGTTGAAGAATGCTTCTGCGGCGATTGATGCAGATGATCGCTACATGGCCTGCCGCATCGAATTTGGTTTCGATCCGCCGGTAATACAGCTCTCTGTTCCTGATGCACGCGATCATCCCGATCTGAAAAACTTGCAGCGGCTCGTGACTCAGCGTCTACAGCAAAAGGGCATATCCGGTTTGACGGCAATGATGCCCTGTGCGGCGTTGTTCCTTCCTGGTGTGACGAAAGCGGAGCTCCAGGCCAGTATGGCGGCGAGTTCCTTGCTGGCAGATCTCGTCAACGAGGCCGTTTCTATCGTTCGCTTGTGGGATTCTGCTCCTGCGCCGGATGGCGAACTGTTTTTCGAAATAGCTGACGATAATCACTACGTGCTCCGGCCGGTCTAGATAAATCAGCGTCTATATGCCCTCCGTCTCCGTCATCACTGCGCGCCGTACTATCGTTGCGGCAAATCCCCACGCTGCTCGCCAATTGCGGTTACAGATGGCGCGTTCTGGTCAGCAGGGCACGCAAGTACTGCTATTCGAACAGCTAGCAGCGCGTCTCGCTGGAGGTTTTACGCAGCCTGCGGATCAGGATACCTTGCAACAGACCATGCGCAGCTGTCTGCCTTCGTTGGCAATCGGCGAGCTGGAAGCCATTCGCAATTTGCCCGGTACGCCGCGCGCATTACTTGCCACCCTGGGGAAATGCTGGCGAGCGGGATACGATTTACAGGCAAATGCGCATGCAAACCCGCGCATTGAATCATTGGCGGTAGTGGATACTGCACTGCGTGCCGGTCTGCCACGTTCGATGCTGGTGCCGCCGGATCTGGCGGCGGCGGCCCTTGCGCGCATAGCGCTGGCGCCGGTGCTACTGGGGCGCGTTACACTGATGGGTCTGGCTGAGCTTGATGCTTGCTGGCAGCCGCTTCTTCTGGCATTGGCGCAAGTGACTCCCGTGATGTGGTGCGCGCGCCAGAATGCCGTGCCTGACTGGCTGACAGGCAGTGCAGTAGAGGTAACGCAGGAGGTCGCGCGAACACCACATCGTCGCATTATCAGTGCGGCGCGCGCTGCGCATGAAGCGCTGGAAGCGATGCGCTGGGTCCGCGGGTTGTTGGCTAGCGGGCAGGTACAGGCTAGTGAGATTGCGCTGGTCAGTGTCAATACCGCCGAGTATGACGATGCACTGCTGGGATTGAGTCAGGAAACTGGCATTGCCTTGCATTTTGCGCACGGCCGTCCCGTTGCTGCTACCCGCGAAGGGCAGTGTGCGGCGGCGCTGGCCGATGTGTTGCTGCATGGTCCAACCCGACGGCGCCTGAGGCGCTGTCAGCTGCAGGCCCTGCCGGACGGTTGGGTAAGGGCCCTACCACCTAGACTCACCTTGCATAGCCCCCATTCATGGAGGCGTGCGTTGGCCAGGGTGACCGCGGCCGACTGGCCAGTGGGCGCCGATGGAACGGCCGCGCTCAAAGCGGTGATTGACTTGCTGCTGGAGGGGCCGGCGGCGGCCGAAAAGGTGGGAGAGACGTTGCTTAGCGGTCGAGCACTGGCGATCTGGCGACGCGCATTGCTGGCCGGGCCAGCAGAGGCGCTCATGGAAACCATTGCAAACCTGCGCCAGGATGACGGGCTCGATAGCTGTGTCAACGTGAGCTGGATGCCGGCTGCTATGCTGGCGACGGCGCCACGCGCGTATGTCTGGCTACTCGGGATGAATGCTGGTTCGTGGCCACGCCAGAGCCGGGAAGATGTGCTGTTGCCTGCCCATATAGTCCCCGCCCGGGTACTCGAGCCATGCTCGCTGGCGGATGCCGACCGACAGGCCTATGCGTCCCTCAGTACAGCATGCTCCGAGTTAATCTGTTCGTATTCCCGCTGTGATGGCGCCGGCCGACATGCGTCTGCCAGTGTGTTGTTGCGAGGGGCGGATACTTGTGAACATCGGGCCTGGAATGCGCCCGCGCAGCATGCTGCGAGCGAAGCGGATCGCCTGTTTGGGCGAATACAGGAGTTTGCTGCAACCTCGCATGCCGTCTCAGCGAGAGCGGTCTGGCGAGATTGGCATGCTGCCGCAATCACCCCACATGACGGGTTGATCCGATCGGGACATCCGGCCATGCACGGCTTGATCGGGCGGGTCCATTCTGCCAGTTCCTTGAGGACACTGCTGCGTAATCCCATTGCCTATCTCTGGCGCTATGGGCTGAAGTGGAGCGCGCCCGAGGCCGAAGATGAGTTGCTGGAACTGGATGCGGTGCAGTTTGGCAGACTAGTCCATGCCATATCGCAGGAGGCGCTGGAACATCTTGAGGCCAGTGTGACGTATTTCCGCTCCAGCGGCGAACAGCGTAAGTCTGCATTGCAGCAAGCGATTGCGACGGTGGCGCAACGCTGGGAGGAAGCTGAATCGGTGCCGCCGGCAGCCCTCTGGCAGCGGACATTGACGATGGCGGGTGTCGCTGCATCGGCTGCGCTGGAATTTGGACATGGCAGCCTGCCGGATGGCAAAGCCTACGCAGAAGTGGGATTTGGTGGCGCGCAGAACGGCGGCGCCCGCTTACCGTGGGATGTCAATGCACCGGTGATAGTACCAGGCACCGGCCTGGCCATTAAAGGTGTGATTGACCGCCTCGACATTTCTGCGGACGGTCGCTTAGCAGCGGTGCGTGATTACAAGACCGGTAGCCGTGGCGTTTCTGCCGATGCCACTTTGGACGGTGGAGCTGAACTTCAACGCAGTCTCTACGCATTGGCGGTGCGCACACTTTTGAGCCAGGTGGAAGAGGTGAGAGCAAGCCTGTTTTACACGCGTGACTTGCGCGATGTCCCGCTGCAGACGCCAGAAGAGGCGATGGACAAGCTTTGCACGGCACTGCTGGCGGCGAGCCAGAGTTTCAGTGCAGGGAATGCGCTTGCCGGGCCGGATGCAGGGGACGACTATGACGATTTTGCATTGCTGCTGCCCGCTAATCGGCAATACCTGTCGCGCAAGCAGGAGGCGGTCCGCGCCATATTGGGCGATGCGGCAATGATCTGGGAGGTCAAGTAATGTCCGCCGTATTGCCGCTCGACGATGCCTACGCCAGACGTCAGGCGCTGCTCGACCATGATAGCTCCCTCATTGTTGAGGCGGGCGCTGGTTCGGGCAAAACTGCGCTGATGGCCGGTCGTGTTGTTATGCTATTGGCGGCGGGGCAAGCGCCGTCGTCGATTGCTGCGGTCACCTTTACCGAACTGGCTGCGAGCGAGTTGGTGCAGCGGGTACGTGATTTTGTCCAGCTATTGTGTGAAGGATCTGTTCCATCCGAGCTAAGGCTGGCCTTGCCGGATGGGCCGGATGCCGAACAGGCAACGCGGTTGGGGGCGGCATTGGCCCGCATCGACGAGATTACCTGTTCCACTATCCACGGCTTCTGTCAACGGCTGATCATGCCCTATCCCGTGGAGGCTGGGATCGATCCGGGTGCCAGCGTCATGTCGGCCGTTCAGGCAGACATGCTGTATGGGGATCTGCTGGAGCAGTGGCTACGCGAGGAGCTGGATCAGGCGCAAGGGGGGAGTCTCGCCGAATTCCTTGATTGCGGCATCAGGCCCATGTTAGCCCTGGTGCGTACGCTGGCAGCGCGGTTGCGCCATTATCGCCAAGACGTCGTGCTGCCGGAAGCCGATACTGCAGTGCCGCTACAGACATGGCGCACGTCGTTTGCCTCACTGGCCGGCTTTATTGAGCGCTGCGGCATCATAGAGGATAAGAGTCAGGCCGTGCTTCAGGAAGGTCGTCAATTTGATCTGGCGGTGAGTGCTGTTCCGGCGGCCATCCTGACGCTGCAGTTACCGAATGCGATGTTCACTAAGCAGGGGACGGCACGTGCCCTGCGCAATAAAGGCGTGTGGACTAAAGCGGCCAGGGAAGTGGGGATCGCCACATCGGAAGCCGAGGCTTTGCTACTGGAGTTGGAGGGTTATGTCGCGGCGAGTGCGGAGGCGTTGCTGCAACTACGCGCGGCGGCCTCGGCGGCTATCCTGGCGGGGCTGGCGCGGGCAATCCAACCAGTGTTGGCGCGCTATCAGCAAGCCAAGCGCAACGCGGCTTTACTTGATTTCGATGATCTGATCTTTGCCGCCCGTGCTCTGGTACGCGATCATGAACCGGTGCGTCAGGCGCTGGCCCAGCGTTATCGCCATGTTCTGGTGGACGAGTTTCAGGATACGGATGCCTTACAGGCCGAGATTTTCTGGACACTGTGTGGCGAACTGGCCGCGACGGGTGCGCAGGACTGGCGTTTGCGCGACATTCGCCCTGGTGCATTGTTCCTGGTGGGGGATCCTAAGCAGGCGATCTATCGCTTCCGAGGCGCGGATATCGCGGTCTACATGGCTGCCCGCGAAGCGTTCTATCGTCGCGATCCGAAAAGTGTGCTCGCTATCACGACCAATTTCCGCTCTGTTCAGCCGATCCTGACCTTCGTCAACCAATGTTTTGCTGCTGCGCTCTCAGCCGACGGCCAACCGGGATTTGTCGCCCTTAACGCCTTCAGAGGCGATTGCCAGGAGTCCGCCGTGGTCGGGCTGGATATCCAGATTGGGGATGGCAACGTCGCGCAGATCCGGCAGGCCGAAGCTGACGCCGTGGCTGATTTTTGCCAGCGCCTGATAGGTCAGTACCGATTGCGCGACAAGCAAGGTGAGGAGTACCCTTGCCGAGCCGCTGACATCGCCTTGCTCGCTCCTAGCAGTGCCGAGTTGTGGCGTTACGAGGCTGCGCTTGAAGCGCGCGGAATCGCCGTTGTCTCACAAGCAGGGAAGGGCTTCTATCGTCAGCAAGAAGTCCAGGATCTGGTAGCGCTGGTGCGTGTGCTGGCGGATGCGCGGGATACTCTGGCATTGGGTGCACTGCTGCGTGGCCCTCTGGTGGGCCTTACTGAGGAGGCTTTGCTGGACATCGTTTGGCATTTGCAGCAGACGACGCCCGGCGCAGCACTCAGTTTGTGGACGGACACAGCGCTGATTGACAATGAATTAGCGCGGCAGGTGCTGGGTGACTTAAAGCAGTTGTACTTGCTGTCGTCATCGACAACCCCAGCGTTGCTGTTGGCTGAGGCGATTGAGCGATTGCGCGTGCGCCATATTTTAGTTTTGCGGCATGCTGGCCGCGCTGAACGTGCGTTGGCGAATGTTCAGCAGTTTCTGGAAAAGGCGAACGAGTATGCCGTGCTTGGCCTGGCTGCGTTTGCGGACGACGTTAGTCGTGACTGGGCGGATGAGGTCTCTGTAAGAGAAGGAGTACGCGACAAGCAGGAGGATGCGGTAACCCTTTTCACCATGCATGCCTCCAAAGGACTTGAATGGCCGATCGTCATTCCGGTCAATGGCTGTACGCAATGGATGGCGAGTGACGCCGATTTCGTTCAGCGCAATGGCGGGAAATTGCGCTGCAAGGTTCTCGGTGTTGCACCGCCGGGGTATGAAGAGGCGATACAGAACGAGAATGCTGATCTCGCTTGCGAACGTGTTCGTCTTTGGTACGTCGCGATGACGCGTGCACGGCAATTACTGGTTTTGCCCCGTGGCTTTGATCGCCCAGCAGAAACCTGGGCCGGCGTGCTTGCTCTGGATCTGGAGAGTTTGCCAACGCTTGCGTTAAGTGATCAGGACGAGCCTGCACTCATTACAAGCGATACACCCGTCACGCAGTGTGCGGAACAATTCTCGCAAGAGTGTGTGGTCATCGAAACGGTGCAGCGCGAGATTCGTTGGGGTAGTCCAAGCCGGGGCGAAGGTGCTGGGGAGCTCATCCCGGTTGAGGATGGGGACGCACGAATTGATGCTGGTTACGCTTCTGTTGCTGGGGTCCGAGGCAGCCGTGAGCGCGGCAGAGTCATTCATAAGCTGCTGGAAGAAGTAATTAATGGGGAAACGGTGAATGATGAGGGGACGCTTGTCGCGAGGGCCACCGAATTGATTGAAGCACTGGGTTTGTTTCCTTGCTTGGATCCGTCTGAAGGGATGTCGCCGGAGGAAATTGCTCGATGCGTCGCCGCTACGTTAACGCTGCCCGAGGTGTCGCCGCTGCTTTCCACTTTACAGGCAGAGTATCCGTTATGGTCATGCACGCCAGATAAGCAAACGGAGCATGTTATGACTGGTGTGGCAGATGCGGTAAGTATTGATTCTAATGGGCGTGTGCACACCATCATCGACTGGAAAAGCGATGTGATCCCTGGCCCGTCTTTGCTGGAACAGTATCGTGCGCAAGTTGCCGCATACGTCAAAATGGCGGGCGCTGTTCGCGGGCTGCTGGTGATGGTCAGTTCCGGACAGGTGATCGAGGTTTAAGCTCTGTCGGAAGATGTTTTGAATGCTAAATCGTTTTGTGCGATTTATCTATTTTCCAGAGTAAAGGAAAAATGCAGCGGTTTTATGACTTCGGACACTGATATAGGCGAGAATGTTAGCCATCGAGAAATGTGTGTTGAGCAAACAAAGTGGTATGTTTGGAAGCTGTTGCCAAGCTCATGGCTTTTATCCGGAAGTGCGGTATTTAAGAGATCGCGTGCTTCATTGGGAGGACCAAATTTCGTGACGTCGATGCAGGAGGCTTTGTGAGTTCCTTATCAGCATGATGGGTGGCTTACACGGTCCGTAGATAACTTTTATTAAAATTATTGAAAATAAAAATAGACATGACACTGATTGAAATAAAGGACGCACTTTCGAGAGCTCAAAAAGGGATTTTGCAATACACTGAACTGATGCGTCTTTTTGCAATGGTCGATGTGTCCGACGATGCAAAATTTCAGCGAGCATACAATGCTTTCTATCGTGTTCAACGTCGTCAGGAGAGTTGGTATCGAGGCTACTATAGTCTTATGCAAAGTCTCAAAGGGAAAAACTCTACCTTCAGCGACATTCTTGATGAGATTTATCGGTTGACAGGGAGATATGAGCCTTCTTTTGCGAGCAAACTTCTTGCCACCATAGATCCATCAAAACCCGTCTGGGATCGCTTTGTCTTAGAAAACAGCGGACACAAAGCACCAAGCTACTCCCATAAAGAAAAGTTTGAACTTGCCAAGAAGGTATATGCCTCCCTTGAGAAGTGGTATTCGGAGTTTGTCGACTCCGCAGACGGTCAGAATTGTATTGCGGAATTTGATCGCACGGTTGTCTCTGACTTTTGCTTTACCGATGTTAAGAAAGTTGACTTTATTCTTTGGCAAACAAGGAAATAGCGTATTGCAAAGCATATGTCGACGATTCAGCCATTCGCTGAGGCGTTGTATTGGTGTCTTAACTTGAACAGAATTCGTTGGAGCACTGCAGGCCTTTGAATTGTAGAGCAAATCCAATCAGGAAATTAAAGGCAAATTTGTGGCACTGGAAGCGTGTTTTAGCGCATTCCAGCGCACCCAATCAATCAGACTCTGCAACACCTTCCCTTTACTTTCGGATGCTTGGCTAATCTGAAGTCGCTAAAAAGAACAGATTCGAAAAACGCAGTGCCTGAAGGCTGAGTTTAACCGTGTCAATGAGGTGCTCGATAATCAGCGAATGGCACCGGCCAACTTTGTCACGTCGACCAAGTGAGCTAAGCCTTCATCCGCGATCACCGCGATATTTATTCAATCCGGCGCCTTTGCAAGATGGGCGGGAGCATCCCTGCGGCAATTATGCGTAATGCAACGGCTCGCGAAACGCGCGCACAAAGGAAAGCAGGCACGGCTAGAAAGTGAAGCTGTCTATGGCTACCACAAAATATTCGATTTATTGCAAGAACCTTTATTACGGTGCGGAATTAGCTGGCTACGCCACCTGATGTGTGCCCAAAGGGATTCGTTCTAGGACGGGCTATGCCAAGCGAAAGGAAAAGCGCGGCGGTTTGCCGTCAGTGATAGCCCGCGATACTCTGCAGCGGGAATTCGATATGGCTAGGTCGAACGAAATGTGGGCCACTTACATCACTTATTACGTACGTATGAGGGGGCGGCTATTACGATTCCCAAGGGCTAAAGCCTGCAGGGATGATAACGGATTAAATCCAGAGGAACGGCCACAGCCTGGCACTTCTACAATATCAGTCGGTCATCCTCTACATGTAATTTTCGCGGATATATGACTACGGGCCATTCGGGCCGGAATGGCTGCTACAGGCTGGTATGTCCGTTGAATTTTATTCCCTGTATTCAGTGTGACATTTGGATAGTTTTTCTTTATGGAAAAAATGCCATAATAAAAACTTAAATAATCCGAAGCAAATTAATATACATATATCTCTGCTCTGGAATATTCGGATTCTCGGGATCGGTGTGGCGCCGTAATTCTGCTATGTGGCCTGCGGATTGTCGGGAACTCAGATGGGAGATTTCAAAGCCGTCGGTTTGTATCTCCGGTTTTTCTATCGAATCCCGGGCGTTACCGGGAGCGAGGAATATGTTGTTTATCAATTCTTTTAATTCTGGGCATAGATAGCGGCTATCGGATACCGCTTTTCGTGGCTATTTTTTCACTTTAATTCCTGTTCAGATTACGGGAGTTCTGCGTGTTCACAGTATGAATCAGACCGAGCGTCTTTACCGAATCGACCAGTTACTACATGAGCGTGCTGTCGTCCCACTTGGAACGTTTTTGCGCGAACTGGAAGTCTCCCATGCGACGTTCAAGCGTGATCTTGACTACTTGCGGGGACGGCTGAACGCGCCCATCGAATGGGATCGCGATGCCGGTGGCTACAGGTTCGGCGTTGCTGGTGCAGGGGGGCAGTACGAGCTGCCCGGGTTATGGTTCAATCCCGCAGAAATCTATGCACTTCTCACCATGCGCCAGTTACTGAGCAGCCTGGGCCCAGGTCTGCTGACCGCACAGGTCGAGCCCCTGCTGGCGCGAATGCGGCTGCTGATGGGAGAAGAGGGAGTCTCGATCGATGTGTTCGAGCAACGTATCCGCATCCTGCGTCTGAATGCCAGAACCTGCGAACCGGAGCATTTCATGCCGGTTGCGACGGCGGTGATGAATCGCAAGCGCCTGCTGATCTCGCACCATAACCGCTTTCGCGACGAGACACTGCAAAGGGAGATTTCGCCCCAGCGGCTTACGCATTATCGGGAGAATTGGTATGTCGATGCATGGTGTCACCTACGAAACGAGATACGCAGCTTCGGACTGAGTGCCATGTGCAGCGTAACTATTACCGAGGATTCTGCCGTTGAAGTGTCCGCTGCCGAACTGGGTGCGGTTCTGGATTCCGGGTACGGAATTTTCGGCGGGAGAGAAATCCAGTGGGCCGAACTAGTCTTTTCCCGAGAGCGGGCCCGCTGGGTCAGTCAGGAGACCTGGCACGACAGGCAGGAATCGTGGTTCGATGACGAGGACTGCTACCACCTGCGTTTCCCCTACAGCGATCCCCGGGAAGTTTCGATGGATATCTTGCGTCACGTTCCCGAGGTCAGCGTTGTATCGCCTAGCAGTCTACGTGAGACCGTGACTGACCTGCTGCATGCAGCACTGAAAAGAATCTGACGCTGGCTCATCCTGTGAGCTAGCCGTGTTCCAGAATGAGTGCTTCGCTAGATAACCGGTGCGCCTGAAGCAGTTCCAAATTACGTGGATCTTTTTTTGTACTCTCCTAATTACATCTCTGTTCTGCCTGCATACCGGTTACCCGGTGCGCAGCACCCGCGTCCGTATGAATCGCCGTCCGATGTCTGCATCCTGCAAGCATATCCTCCGCAGGCTCCTGCAGCATCGCATCTTAGTGCCAGTGCAGTAGATGCCTTTGGCCCGATGCAGGTGGACATCTGATGCAGGTTCAGAAACGTCTCAGCCCTCTATTCTGTCTGGCACTTAAGGTGGGCGCAGTTGCAGCGGTTCTATCGCACATCCGGAAAGGTGAGCCGGTCGACGGGAGGAGTCCCGCGGGACTTACGCCGCTGATGATTGCAGCGACGAATGGCCAGCTTGATGTCTGTGCCGCTCTGCTCGGCGCCGGAGCTGATCCTTCTGCTATCGGTGCCGGCAATAGGACGGCCGCCGAAATGGCGGCCGATCTCGGGTTCGACGCGATCGGAAAGCTGCTCCGGACAGGCGGCGATCACGAAGTTGCTCGGGGGCATCGGGAGAGCGCATTTACAGAAGGGAGTGATTCGGTTGCGCATCGGACAGCGACGCCGGCACAAACTGCCGTGTGCTCAGGTGAAGACGGGCAGGGTTTCCTTCCGCAAGGGTTAGCGGTATTGGCTTTTGACGGGGAGGTTTCAGCGGAAGATACTTCGGTCGAGCCAAGTGTAGCTCACATTATGGCCGATCAGGGATGGTGCGCTGTTTTGCCAGATGCAGCTTCCGTTGCCATTTCCGCCCCCGTCTCGCCGACCATATCCGATACATATCTGCGGAGATATGCCGATTCTCCTGAATGCGAGAATCCGGTATTTTCGGAGATAGTAGGCGGGTTGGAGTGCGTTGCGGCGGAAGCTGATTCTGTATCGGACCCAGAGCCGCAGTCTGCTGCGCTTATCGCGGATGCCGACCCTGATTACGAACCAATCGAGTACGATAACTGGCTCCCGTCCGAAGAGATATTGCGCCCGGCAAATGATCTTACGTGCGTCATTTCTGCGGATATTGCGCAGAATCTTATTTCGAAGCATCGCCGTGTCAATACGGATGCAGCTTGGTCCGAGGCCGAATTCGATCTTCCCGCACTGTTCTGGCGCGCAGCAAGGCTTGACGACGATACCTATCCGGCAATTGCGGATCTGTTTCGTGCAGGAATCGCGGATGGATTTGTTACATGGGAACATTTTTCCCGAGCGCTCAATGAAGATTTCGGAGATGACCTGTCACATGCCGGAGAGCTCGTCCGGCGACTGCTGGGTGACCTCGGTGTCGTCGTGGAAGATGGCAGCCTCTACTGTTTCAGCCTTCACCAGAAGCCGGTAGACGAAGACGCGGTGAGGGAAGCGCTTGATTATTTCGATGCGGACCTCTCGCGGCATGCTGATATCCATTACACGTATATGGCGGAGGCTCAGCGTTTCGGTATTATTGACAAGGATGCCGAAATCAGACTTGGGCAGCGTATGGATGGCGCGCTTGCTATTCTTGCCGATGCGCTGGTGCAGCTTCCTGGCGAAATGTGGGCGCAAGTCTGTGGCGGAAGCAACTCTCACCTTACCTCTTCTGATTCGGGGGAAACCGACGAGCTATCGCCAGTGGTGTCCGCAGTTCCTGCCGAAGAAGAAACCGCGAATGCCGACGACGAGATAGCCGGTGTTGGTTTTCTCGAATATGTTGATGCGCTCAGAGCAGGAGTCCCGCCACGTAGCAGAGAGATTGCGATGCCGCGGCCGGCAGCATCCGAAATCGCTTGCTTTCTAGCTGTCCTGAATCATTCCGATATCACGGTCCGTCAGGCGGCTATCCATGCCATCCGTGATTATGAGCGCGCAAGAGATCAGCTTGTACACGCAAATCTGAGGCTTGTGATGCATCAGGCACGCAAATATCGCGGCCAGGGCCTGGAGGTAGAGGATCTGATACAGGAGGGCAATCTGGGACTCTTCAAGGCTGTCGAACGCTACGACTTCCGGCGCGGATTCAAATTTTCGACGTATGCGACCTGGTGGATCAAGCAGGGGATCTCTAGGGCAGTTGCTGACCAGGGGCGTCTTGTCAGGATTCCGGTTCACATGTGCGACAGAATAAGAGCCGTTAACAGGGTTAAAGCCGAACTTGAGTCACATGTGCCCGGAACTGCCAGAGCCGCGGAAATTGCAGTAAGAATAGGTCTTCCGCTCGACGAGGTACGGCGCGCGATGAAGGCCGACTCCGAAATCGTTTCTTTCGAAGATCTTGCGGCCGGTAGGGATTCCGATGCCGGATGGTACACCTATGACCGGGGAATTACTCCGGACCCGCTGCAGACCTTATCGGTCCGTAACCTGTCCGCATTGATTATGGGGATGCTGGATGCTCTTTCGAAGCGGGAGCGCGATGTGATCATTTTGCGATTCGGTCTTTCGGCGCTGGATCCGATGACACTGGAAGAGGTCGGACAGTATTTCAGTGTTACACGTGAACGGATAAGGCAGATCGAAGCAAAGGTTCTTTCCAGGCTCCGCCAGGAGTCTCGGGCGAAGCTGCTGCGCCCGTTCCTGCCGTCTGCCAGTGATTCCGACTAACAGATTTCTATCCCGTTTATATGACAACAACAAAATTCCGGAATGCACCACCTCGTGCCGGTGCAATGATCGAGGCTCTGCGTGGTCTGGGCTACAACACGGCGACTGCACTAGCCGACATTATTGATAACAGTATCGCAGCCCGCGCGCGCGCAGTTGAGCTTAACTTTGTCTGGGCGGGAGCACATAGCCGGATCGAGATCCGCGATGACGGCACGGGGATGAATGCAGCGGAGCTGGATCGGGCAATGCGGCTGGGGGAAAAGAATCCTCTAGACGTCCGTTCCGATTCCGATCTGGGACGGTTCGGTCTCGGGCTTAAAACCGCATCATTCTCGCAGTGCCGCCGGCTTACCGTTGCCACGGTCGGCGCGGATGGCCTGCAGTGCCTGCGCTGGGATCTTGATGTTCTTGCAGCCAGTGCGGATGATGGCTGGCATCTGCTGGAAGGTCCTGACGAAAGTTCCGCCAGTCTGGTCGAGTCGTTCGGCGCATCCGGATGCGGGACGCTGGTATTGCTGGAGGTTCTTGATCGCGTTGTGACGACCGGTTTCGGTGAGCAGGATTTCCTAGATCTTATCGACAGGGTAGAGGGGCACCTTGCGATGGTTTTTCATCGCTTTCTCGAGGGCACAAAACCGCGGCTACGGATCCGGATTAATGGCAGGGGGGTCTCGCCGTGGGACCCGTTCCTCAGCGGTCATCCCGCGAAGCCATGGCATTCTCCCGTGTCGACATTCGGCGCAACCTCCGGGGTCGAAGTCGAGTGCCATGTACTGCCTCACAAGGACCGGCTGACAGAGAAGGAATACGAGAGTGCGCAGGGACCCGACGGCTGGACTGCCCAGCAGGGGTTCTATGTGTACCGTAACCAGCGCCTCCTTGTGGCTGGAAGCTGGCTCGGTCTCGGGCAGCGCCGTGGGTGGACAAAAGACGAAGCGCACCGGCTTGCGCGGATCCGTCTCGATATTCCGAATTCGGCAGATGCTGACTGGAAGATCGACATCAGGAAGTCGACGGCGAGGCCGCCGGTGGCAGTCCGGGCCTGGCTGATCCGGCTTGCCGAGGAGACGCGGACTCGGGCGCGCAGAGCTTTTGCCCAGCGTGGCCAGGCACCGCGTGCACCGGGCGGCAAGGAGGTGTCGCAGGCATGGCGTGCTGACCATTTCTCCGGCGGTATGCGTTACCGGATCGACACGGATCATCCCGCCGTACGGGCAGTGCTAGATGAGGCTAACGGACTCCTGCCGCAGATCCGGGCCATGCTCCGTATTATCGAAGAGACGGTCCCAGTCCAGCGGATCTGGCTCGACACGGCAGAGAATCGAGAAACGCCCCGTACGGGATTTGCTGGTGAGCCGCCGGCGGCGGTTACCGAAATTCTGCATGTACTTTACCGCAACATGGTACGGATCAAGGGGATGTCGCCGGAGATGGCACGAAGCCGGATTCTGCTGAGCGAACCATTCCAGAATTACCCCGATCTCGTCGCTGCGCTTACGGACGACGAATGACTATTGGAGACTAAGAAATGACTGCAAATGAAGCCAACCGTATCAGCGTAATTAAGATTGTCCAGGAACTCCTCCTTGCCGAACCGGACAAGACGGCAATTACTCCGGCGCTAATTGCCGACAAGATCGCGATGGCGATCATGATGATGCCCAAGTGGGGGGAAGGGCTGGACAGAGAAAGCGTCACTGACGAACTGATCCGTCGTTTCAGCGTGTGGCGCGGTCAGGACAAGTCCCTCGTCAGCGAGGAGGGACATCTTCCGTGGCTGACTACCGACCGGAAGAAGGACTGGCGCTACTGGCAGCGTTACCGCGAGTTGCAGGAGCAGCGCATGGCATGGGATCCCGTCGATGGCATCGATAAATCGACGGACAGAATCCTTGGCATGCTCGAGGACCCGTTGCGCGAAGGTCCCTGGGACCGCCGCGGTCTTGTGGTGGGACATGTCCAGTCGGGCAAGACCGGTAACTATACCGGCCTTATCTGCAAGGCTGCCGATGCCGGATACAAGATCATCATTGTTCTGGCCGGGTTGCATAACAACCTGCGTTCGCAGACCCAGATGCGCCTTGACGAGGGTTTCCTTGGCTTCGAAACCAGTAACGACAATGATGGTCAGCGTGTGATCGGCGTGGGTAATATCGACCGGGATCCTGCGATCCGGCCACACTACGCAACCAACCGTACGGAACGGGGGGATTTTACCCGGAATAACGTGACCAATCTGGGCATTTCGCCGGAGCAGCGTCCGTGGCTGTTCGTGATCAAGAAAAACAAGACGGTACTGGCAAGACTCTACCGCTGGATCGAGGATCACGTTGCCAACGTAACTGATCCGGAGAGCGGTCGGAGAATGGTTACGCACCTCCCGCTACTCATGATCGACGACGAGGCCGATCATGCATCCGTAGATACCGGCGAACAGGTTTTCGGTGAAGACGGAAGCCCGGATGACGAACATCAGCCTACCGCAATCAACAGTTACATCCGGAAGATTTTGCATGTATTCCAGCGGAAAGCCTACGTGGGTTACACGGCAACTCCCTTTGCCAATATTTTCATTCACGAACGTAGTGCGACACAGCTGGAGGGGCCTGATCTCTTCCCTGCAGCTTTTATATATAACCTGGGGGCACCGTCGAATTATATCGGTCCCGCACGCGTGTTCGGTTTGAACGAAGGCGAAAGTCGCGAGGGGGGGCTTCCACTTGTGCGCGAAGTCGGGGATCACAACACTGACGGCGGGAAGTCGGGGTGGATGCCTACATCGCACAAGAGCAGCCACCGGCCGGTTGCCGACTCCGCTGCCGGATTGCCGGCATCCCTCTGCGAGGCAATCGATGCGTTCATAATCGCCTGTGCCGTGCGTCAGTTGCGGGGACAGAAAGGCGAGCACAGTTCGATGCTGATCCACGTCACGCGGTTCAATGCAGTACAGAGGGAGGTACACGCGACCGTCGAGACCTATGTGAAACACATCGAGCAGCGCCTGGCGCGCAGGGTCGGTCATGAACCTGTGCTGGAAAGGATGGAGACACTGTGGCACGAGGATTTCCTGCCAACCTGCTCTGCCATGCGGGACATCCTTCCCTCGGAAACTCCGGACGGTAATGTCGAATGGTGCGATGTCGTGGAAATTCTGCCGCAGATCCTTTCCGAAATCAGTGTCCGGATGATCAACGGGACTGCAAAGGATGCGCTGGATTACGCCGATAGTGCCGGTGGTCTGAAGGTCATAGCGATCGGCGGCGACAAACTGGCGCGAGGCCTGACACTGGAGGGACTCTGCACCAGCTATTTCCTGCGCGCTTCGCGGATGTACGACACCCTGATGCAGATGGGGCGCTGGTTCGGCTACCGCCCCGGCTACCTGGATCTCTGTCGCCTTTACACGACCTCCGATCTGATCGAATGGTTCGAACATATCGCCGATGCTTCGGAGGAGTTGCGTGACGAGTTCGACGCGATGGTCGAGAGCGGCGGGACACCGCGTGACTACGGCCTGAAAGTGGTCTCACATCCGGTACTGATGGTTACATCACGGCTGAAGATGCGTACTGCCCGCAGTCTCTTCCTTTCATTTAGCGGGCATGTCATCGAGACGGTCTCGCTGTACAAGGAGGCTCATGTTCTTAAGAGAAATCTTGATGCACTGGAATTACTGGTTGCTTCAATGGGGCAGGCACGGGAAATTCCCGAGCGGACGCGAAGTGGAAGCGTGGAGCGCTGGAACGGAGTCATCTGGAACGATGTCGGGTATGAACAGGTAACCGATTTCCTGGGAGCCTACAAGACACATACCGAGGCACCCAAGGCAAACAGCCAGTTGCTGCGCGAGTTCATCGTATCGATGGCGCGAACTGGAGAACTGACGTCCTGGACGGTTGCGATCATCGGCGGCGGTGTGGAGACGGATCCGATGGAATTCGGGAACGGGCTGTCCGTCATGAGGGCCAAGCGCACAAACAAATCTCCGGATGCAGGGCGCTATTCGATAGGCCGGTTGCTGTCGCCGAAGGACGAGGGCATCGATCTGGATGATGCAGCGTGGAGTGCGGCACTTAGCGAAACAAAAAGGATCTGGCTGGAAGAACCCGACCAGCTGAAAAACAAGACGGAACCGGTAGTACCCGGTGGCCGTTCGATGCGACGCATCAGGGGTTTCGGTGCGCACGGTGTCGAGGCCCATCCGGAGCGGGGACTGCTGATGATCTATCTGCTCGATCCGGTCGCTTCCGGGCTGGATGTCGCTAAGGATACTCCGCCCGTAGTAGCGTTTGGGATCAGCTTCCCGGGGAGCCAGTCGGGCGTCAAGGTCGAATATATGGTTAATAACATACTCTGGGAACAGGAATATGCCGCAGCCGATCAATGACCAGATTCTTGCTGCCTGGCGTGCACTGTCGGCAGGCGACAATGCCGATGGCTGGCGCAGTATCGCCATCTCGGGTGGTCGCGAGGGCAAGCTGCTGGCCGCGCGGCTCTTTCCGCAGAATTGCGAGGCGCTGCTTGCCGGTTTCGATGGTGTAAGCCTGCCCGCGTTGTCGCTGCTGCCATCCGGCAGCGGATTTCGTGTCGAACGCATTTCGACCGGCAATGCCGGAACCTGGCTTGCACTTGTCAGACAGCCGCAGGGGAGCGTCGATATGTTTGCAAGAATGGCTGCCGATCTGGTTTCCATCCTCTCCGAAAATCTGCAGGTCGGGGAGCAGCTACGGATGCAACTGTATTTAGGCAGAATCAGGGCATGGCAGCATTTTATGAGCAGCGGCGGCCGGACCCTGGGTCCTGAGGCGGAGCTCGGTCTTGCCGGGGAACTGCACTGCCTGGACATGCTGATCGATGCGGGAATTCCGGTAGGCAAGGTTGTCGAGGCCTGGCTTGGTCCGTTCGACGGCCTGCAGGATTTCGCGCTGGGGCATGGTGCAATCGAGGTCAAGAGCACGCTGGCCCAGTCGGGATTCCGCGCGAAGATTCTGTCACTCGAACAGCTGGATGATTCGGTACGCTCCCCGCTTTTCGTGTGCGGATGCCGTTTTGCCTGTGGCCCGACCGGCCAGACTCTCCCGGAGCGTATTGTGCGTCTACGCGAACGTCTGTCTGCGGACAGTGCTGCGTTCGCCCTTTTCGATAGCGCCCTGCTGCGTGCCGAGTATACCGACAGCGACGCACAGCATTACACGAGAGCTCTGGTCCCAGTGGAGGTCCGTTTTCTTGAAGTTAACGAAGCCTTCCCGCGCCTGCTTCCGGGAACTGTTCCCGATGGAGTGCGGGCGGTGCGTTACGAGGTTGAACTGGATAGTGTCCGGGGACGAGATATCTCCCTGGCTGAAGTGATTGAGATGATTGGATTAGGTTGAAATGGAACTGATAGATTTTCTGCACAAGGTGCAGCAGGAAGTGCAGGATGAGATTGCTGCACGTGCCAGCGAACCGGGGGAGGCGGTGCCTTTTCCCGAGCTGGTCTTTACGGAAACAGTGACTCGGCACATGGCGGAGATCGGGATGACTTTCGAACCCCAGATCTGCCATTTCCAGGCGAAGGTTGCCGGAGCCAATCTCCGTCTTAGCGGCTATTCTCTGTCGGAAGAGATGGACCAGCTGGATCTTTTTGTCAGCCTCTATTCCGGTACCGGCGAAATTACTCCGATTCCCGATGCAGAGACTATCAGGGCAGCGGAGCAGTGTTCGCGGTTCCTCTATCTGTGCGTTGAGGGGAAGCTTGCCAAGACGATGGACGAGTCGCATGATGCCTTTGCACTGGTACAGACAGTCGAGAAGGCCTATGAAGGGCTCGACCAGATCCGGATCTATATCCTGACCGATGGCAAGGCGAAGACGCGGAATTTTCAGCACCGCTTGATACAGGGTAAGACGGTCAAGCTGGAAGTCATGGATATCGAACGCCTGTTTAACCACTGGCAAGGCGGGAAGCCGCGAGATGAACTGGTTGTCAACTTCGGCGAGGTTTGCGGTGGCCCGTTGCCCTGCGTGTGGGTATCTGGTGACGGCGGTGAATACGACTATGCCATGACCGTCTTGCCGGGTGAAGCATTAAGATTTCTATACGAGAAATACGGTGCGCGCATTCTCGAATCGAATGTGCGCTCGTTTCTCAGTCAGACCAATGCCGTGAACAAGGGAATACGGGATACCTTGCGTGACCAGCCAGAACGCTTCATGGCGTACAACAACGGCGTAGTCATCGTTGCCGACGAAGCTCAGCTTGAACGCTCTGCGGACGGCGGTCCTGGGATCAGCTGGCTGAAGGGCATGCAGGTCGTAAATGGCGGCCAGACCATGGCTTCGATCTTCTTCACCAAGAAGAAAAATCCCGGCATCGATCTTCGACCCGTGCGCGTGCCGGCGAAGATTATCGTTCTGCGCCGCTCCGATACGGTGACCGAAGACCTGCTGATTGCCGATATCTCGCGCTACGCCAACTCGCAGAGCGCGGTGAAGGGCTCCGATCATTACGCCAACAAGCCGTTCCATATAGCTCTCGAAAAACTGGCAATGGCAACCTATTGCCCCGATGGCATCAGTCGCTGGTATTACGAGCGTGCTGCGGGAAGCTATAAAGTCATGCTGGAGCGCGAAGTCAAACGTCCTTCCGACCTCAAACGTATCCAGGCTTCGATGCCGGCAACGCGAAAGCTGACGAAGACGGATTTCGCAAAATACCTGAGTGCATGGATGCAGATGCCTGATCTCGTCAGCATAGGGGGGCAGAAAGCTTTCCCCATATTCATGAATCTGATGATGACGCCGGGTGCCAATGGTGCTCCCGTACTGCCTGACACCGTGCGTTACAAGCAGATGATTGCGCAGGTCATCATCTTCAAGGCGGCGACCCGTCTGATTAACCCCCGCTTTCCCGCTTTCAAGGCGAATGTGACGGCCTACACCGTTGCACTACTGTCGCGAATTCTGGGTAGCAGGATCGATCTGGATTATATCTGGCAGCAGCAGGGAATTTCTGCGGAACTCGGCGAACAGATTGTCACGTGGTCCGACGAGATTAATGCCCAGCTACATCTTACGGCGAATGGCCGTATGGTTTCGGAATGGGCGAAAAAGAAGGAGTGCTGGGCGCTGCTGTCAGAACATGGCTATTCCGTACCGCTCCGGAATATTCCGGAAGTACGACTTCCATAGCAGAGGCGATCCTGCGGATTGCCGGATTACAGAGAAAATTGGCGGACCAAACGAGTAGAACGGGGAAGCAGCAATATGGACCTATCAGAAGTATTACGACATCTGAATCGCGACATGCGGGACGTTTTGCGTACCGGAGCAGAGCAAAGCAATTCCGCGATGCTCTTCGGAGAAGACGCGTTCATCGTTACTGTCGCGGGGTATATGGCGAGGGCCGGTCAGACCTTTTCACCCCAGCTATGCCAGTATTCGGCCATTATCGGCGGCGATGCGGTCCGCCTGAGCGGATTTTCTCTTTCGGATGAAGGAGACAGGCTGGATCTTCTTGTTAGCCTTTATCATGCTGCCGAAGCCCCTTTACAGATCGCTAGCGGGGAAATTGACCAAGCCGTTGCCCAGTGCGTCGCGTTCCTTGGTCATGCGCTCGATGGCAGTCTGACAGCCTGTGTAGACGAGTCGCATGATGCCTTCGGCCTGATTGGTACTGTCGGCATGGCGTATGACAGTATTGAACGGGTCTCCATCTCCGTCCTGACGGATGGTCTGTCCGGTGACTTTGAAGTTCCATCGCTGCAGGTACGTAACAAATCCGTTGTGGTCAGGGTAATTGACCTTGCCGTTCTGGCAGAGCTGATTTTCGTCCCGGCCGAGGAAGGTGCTGACAAGGCGATTGCGCACTTCCGGCAGGACCTCGTTGCGTCTCTGCTTGATGATGTCCAGCGTGGCAGGGATACTGCAGCTGCGTGCTTCGCGGACGAGGCCGGCGCCCGACTTGGCGATGCCGAGGAAATCACCGACTTCCAGCGTTGCATGTTCAAGAGCCTTTCGGGCGACGCACCGATGCAGGTGGATGGTTTCGCGACTGACGATGTCGATGGAACTTTCACCCTGCTGATCACGGATTTCTCGGCTGAGGGCGGGATGCCTGTCATCTCGCAGGAAGAGTTGCGACGTGCATTCGATATGCTGTACAGGTATGCCGGTCTGGCCCTGTCGGGCGGACTGCCTGCGCCTTCCTCCGGCAGTATCGAGCCCGGTATTGGCCTTGCCGCAGAGCTTCTGCGGATGCGGGACACGATTACGCGCCTGAAACTCTACCTTGTGTCCAACCGTGTTGCCGAGGCTACGCAGGAGACAGAAGCAAGAGGTCCGCTTTGCGGAATCCCGGTAGAAACTCATGTCTGGGATATCCGCCGGATGTACGGTGCTTTTGTCTCCGAATCGGGCAGGGATGATTTCGAGGTGTCCTTTCTCGATGCGGACGGTACCGGTATGCCTGCACTGAGCGCCGGCACATCCGGGGGCAATTATGAAGGGTATCTTTGCACCATATCCGGAGAGGTGCTGGCAGATATTTACGAACGCAACGGTAGTCGTCTGCTTGAGGGAAACGTGCGGTCGTTCCTGAGCACCAAGGGAAAGATCAATTCCGGGATTCAGCTAACGCTCAGCGAGCGTCCCGAAATGTTCTTTGCCTATAACAACGGCATTGCTGCGACGGCGGAAGCCGTCACAACCGATACTACGGATGGCCTTCGTATCTTACAAGCGAAGAATTTCCAGATCGTGAATGGCGGGCAGACGACAGCTTCGCTTGCCGCAGCATCACGGCTAGGTACGGACCTGAGCGGAGTCAGAGTGCAGATGAAGCTGTCTGTGCTGCCACCAGGGAGAGCGATGGAGCTTATTCCTCTGATAGCCCGTTTTGCCAATAGCCAGAACAAGGTGAACGAGTCTGATTTCTTTGCCAACCATCCGTATCACCACCGCCTGGAGCAGATTTCAAGGCGCCTTACGGCACCGGCTAGCGCTGGTCATGACGGGCCCAGCTACTGGTATTACGAGCGTTCCAGGGGGCAGTATGTGAATGACCAGAAGGATCTGTCAGGTCAGGAAAAGGAACGATTCCTGATGCTGAATCCCAAGGCTCAGTTGCTCACGAAACTTGACGTTGCCAAGCTGGAAAATACCTGGAATGGCTACCCGCATAAAGTCAGTACGGGCGCTCAGAAGAATTTCGTATTCTTTGCCGGTCTGATTTCGAAACGCTGGAACAGCGACGATGCACAGTTCGACGACGGCTATTACAGAAATATAGTGGCTATGGCGATCCTGTTCCGCCACACAGAGAAACTCGTCAAGGAGCAGAGCTGGTACAACGGGGCATACCGGCCGAATATCGTGACCTATAGTCTGGCTCTGCTGCAGTATATGGTGAAACACCAGGGTGGGGGGCGCGAGATCGACCTTGCAAAAATATGGGAAGCGCAGTCCGTGCGCGCAGAAATCACTGCCCAGTTAGTGGTTCTGACCCGGCTGGTGCTTGACGTCCTGACGGATGTGCTCCGAACAAAAACGAATGTCACGGAGTGGGCGAAGGCAGAGGCTTGCTGGGAGCGCGCGATGTGCTCTGCTCCCAGAATATTGCCGGAATTCTTAGACTTACTTGTCGACCCCCTTGCTAGACAATATCTCGAAAGGCAGGGCGGAGGTATGCTGCAAACAGGGTATGGCGTTTTTGCGCGAACTTCCGTGCTAGGAATTTCACCGGCAAAATGGAAGAGTATGCTCGATTGGGGAATATCTCGGAACCTCCTCGACATGAAGGCTCAGACTTCCCTCAGGCAGGCCTGCAGGATGCCCAATTTTTTGCCAAGCGTCAAAGAGTGTGAACGTATTCTTGATATTCGCGCGAGGTTGATTCGCAGCGGCTATAGCGAGTAGGAACTTGTTGCTGAGGAGTGTTGCACCCATCTGTGACCTTATGCGATTTCTAAAATTCTGAATCGCCACGAAGATGACCAATTGCTGAGTAAATGCAACGAGGAAATTTGGGGCAATGGAAGCGCGTTTTAGCGCATTTCAGCACGCATTTTCAGTCAAGCTCTGCAACACCGAGCCTTTACTGACGGTTGCTGAGCTAATCTGACGTCGCTAAAAAAACAGATTCGAAACTTGCACTTCCCACCAAGAATTCCAGTAAAAACAAAGGCCTGCGTTTATCGCAGGCCTTTGTCGTTTTCGGGCCATGAAAAATTTGTCCTGCCCTCTTACCAGAAACGGCACCACTGTAGCGACGGTTCCGGGCAGTTGATTTGTAGTGGGAATTGTCCAGCGGCTAGCGCTCAATCTTACTCATCAGGATGAGTGGGAGCCGGAGAGATTAACGGTGTATTCAAAGGACAATTTACGCCAGCACATTCGTGACCAAGTTGCGCCGAGGGGACTCGACAAGAGACCCAACGTGCCTCCTCATAATCTTCAACCAACTATCTTCGGTTGAAAACTAGGGAACCCTTGAATGGGAAGCAGCTATCTGCCAGCACGATCGATCCATACGTCTTTCTGCTCTACGCACAAGACCGAGGCGTCCAAATCCCGAAAGTAGATAGGCAGCCTCAAGCAGTTTTACCAGGAGTTAGTTTAATTGAGTTTGAGGCGGTCTTGCGTCAGAGTCGCGGCGTTCATCAGAAGTCTCGGTGCAGCTCGCTGAGTCGAGTAATTCAACGTGCAAATGAACAGGCTCAGAATATATTGCGAATTCGAGGCGGATTTCAAGGCAATTCGACAATAAAAAATAGTACCAAGCCAGCCCTAAATAGCCGGGGAACTGTCCAGAGGGAAACAATGTGACTAAGTGATTAAGGACCATGTCGTGGCGCTGGCTCATGTCTTGTTGTGATCCCTCCTGTTCAATAGGGATGCGCCGGCACATTTGTTGCTGCCAAGACAGTCTCCCTCAGCCAGCGGTGGCGATCCTTGCCACGCGGCTTTGCGGCCTTTTTTGCAGATGATTAGTAGTTTTCATAGCAAATGTAAAACTCTTTCTGAAAATTAATTTGCTAAAAATATACATTAGTTGCTATGATTTCCCATAGAAAATTAAATATTTACCAATTGTTCTGTGGCATTTTCTCTTGGTAGGGATGTCGTATTCGTCTCAGCAAAGCAGTTCAACCCGTTCTAGTCCTAGCCAGGAACAGGTGAAATGATGCTTGTCGCGCGGGTAACGAAACATAAAACGTAGCGGTGTCCGCGTTGTGGAATGGGCGACGGCGCTAGTTCTGCTGGAGGCGCCTGCGTGTGCTGCTGTTAAATGATTTGAGTTTGCATAGTGGCTCAGCCTTGGATGGCGTTGATTGGAAAAAATATTTATGAGCAACGGAATTACGCAACTACCCGAGTCGAGCTCCCGCCTGAAAGTGGGCATCTGGGTAGAGGGCGAATTAGGCGATAAGTACATCGCCGATCTGCTGACCTCTTTGAATGTTTCCGGATTGTTTGACCTGACGCTGGTGGTGGCTAAGCCGCAGATATCTGTCCAGAATTGGCTGTATCGCACGATCTGGCGGTTTATTCATCGGGAAGAACAAAAATATCTCGAAGGCCATGCGCTACATAGTGACCACACCAGCTCCCGTACGCTGTCAAAACAGGTGCCCAGCATTGTCTTGCTGAATAGCAAAGAGGAAGATTTGTTGATGGTTCGCGAGCAGGACTTTGATTTGGTCGTTGTTTGCGGCCAAGTCGCGCCTTCTCGGGAGATGCTGGCTGGAATACGTCTGGGAGCAGTTGCCTTGACGGGCATCGATGGTGATCTGGCAGGGGCGTCAATGGGCTTCTGGGAATGTTATTATGCCCAGCCTAAAAGTGGATTTGCGATAGTGGCCTGGGAGACCGATGCAGCCCCGCAGGTTTTGCAACATGGTTATTACTCGACACGGGCGCAGTATTTATTGAATCAGGCGGAGTTACGCTACAAGTGCAATGCCCACTACAAGGATCTATTGCAGGGCATAGCGCTGAATGGACAGCTGCCGCAGCCTCAGCCGGTGATGCTGGCCCCGCGCCAGCGTGCGCTGGGTCTAGGGGCAGGGCTGGGTTTTGCTGCCAGAATCGTCAGCCGTAAAATTGTCCAAAAAGTCCATAAAAAATATCTGCTAGGCATGGAGGAGTGGGGGGTGTCGTTTATGTACGCCCCATGGGATGAGCGCCCACTGCCGCGCTTGATTACGCCCAAAGTTCCAGCAGGGCATTTCTGGGCCGATCCCTTTTTGCTGGAGCATGAAGGGCGCACCTACTGTTTCTTGGAAGATTATGATTATGCACGGGGACTGGGTCATGTTTCTGTGCTGGAGTTGCGCGGCGATGATTGCGTCGACCTGGGGCCGTGTTTGGTGGAACCCTTTCACTTGTCTTTCCCTTATCTGTTCCACTATCAGGGACAGTTATATCTGTGTCCCGAGGCGTCGGAGTCGGATCAGATACGGGTTTATGTTTGTGCTGAATTTCCTTTGCGCTGGGAGCTCGCGGCAGTGTTAATGCAAAATGTGTCTGCTGCCGACACTATGCTGTTCGAAGCCCATGGGCGTTGGTGGTTGCTGACCAATATCGATCAGGCGCGCGGTGGTGACCATTGCTCCGAATTGCAACTCTTCTATTCGGACTCACCCTTGAGCACAGACTGGACGCCGCACCCTATGAATCCTTTGCGTATAGACTCTGACGGCGGCCGTAACGGTGGGCTGATTCTCGACCAGGGCCGGCTGTTGCGTCTGGGGCAGCGTCAAGGTTTCGACCATTATGGCGAAGGCCTGCTGGTCTACGAAATTGTCGAAATCAGTGAGACTGTTTATGTGGAGCGCCTAGTCTCGCGCCTGGATCCGGTCGAGTTGGGGCGTTCGGCCATTCACCATTTGAGCACGACAGGGCGGGTCACTGCTATCGATCATAAGCAGTGGTACTATCTGAATAAGGCTCCAAGCCGCGTGGAATGAGTGCAGCGTTAGAAACAATTAGCAGACACAGCTTTAGCTACCAACTGTTTCCAGCAAACTACGAGAAGCAGTACTTTCAGAGGCTGTCGGGCGTCTAACAAACTCGTGGCGATTGATTGTGCGCGTATGGGTATAGAATGCCTGCTCGCTTGGACTATTCAGGCTAGTTAGTGACTAACCCAACTCCGGAGCTTGCCCTATGAAAATCACCGTCGAAACTACCATAGCCGCGCCGCTGGAAACCATCTGGCAAAGCTGGACTACGCCACAGGATATCGTCCAATGGAACACCGCTTCCCCAGACTGGCATACCACCCGCGCTGATGTGGACTTGCGTGTAGGCGGGACTTTTTCTTCGCGCATGGAAGCCAAGGATGGTAGCCACGGCTTCGATTTCGCTGGCACCTATACACGCATCGAGCCGTATCAACTCATTGAATGCCAGTTCGGTGACCGCTCGCTGCTGGTCGAGTTCCTGCCGGGCGCTGAGGGCGTGATCGTACGCGAGACGTTCGATGCCGAAACAGTCTATCCAGTCGAGCAGCAGCGTGCCGGTTGGCAGGCCATACTGGATAACTTTGCCCGTCACGTCGCCAGCGAGTAGGGCCCGCGCTTGCGGCACTAGCGCCGCAATTGCCTGTTCATCACTAATGGCAAAAAAAGACCCATGATTGTCTAGCGCCAACCTCGCCGCCCACGGCAGGCTGGCCTACGATCAAGTCTCCTCAAGACTTGGTCGAAATCATGTTTTCACTGTTTAAAAAAGCTGCTGCACCTGTCGCCACCATCAATGGCGTGGCGATGGCGATGCAGCCGCGCGAGACTGTGCTGCAAGCGGCACTGCGCCATGGCATGGCCTTTCCTCACAGCTGCCGCGTAGGTGGTTGCGCGACCTGCAAATGCAGGCTGCTTACCGGAAAGGTCAAGGAACTTACCAGCGCCGCCTATGTGCTGACCGGGCAGGAACTGACAGCGGGCTACATCCTTGCCTGCCAGTCCGTACCCACTCAGGATGTGGCGATCGAAGTCGCACTCGACACCACTCCGGTGCGACAGTTCACCGGCCGCGTCACCGGCCAGCAGCAACTCACTCACGATATCTGCCGGCTGACGGTGCAACTCGATACGCCGCTCGAATACAAGGCTGGTCAATATGCCCAGTTAGCCCTTGAGAGCCTGCCAGCTTGCGAGCGCAGCTATTCCTTCGCCACGCCCACCCGTGCCGATGGCGTGCTGCAGTTTTTCATCAAGCACATGGCTGGCGGGCAGTTTTCCTCGCGCGTCCATCAGCACCCGGTATTGAACGAAACCGTCACGGTGACTGGGCCGTATGGCGACTTCTGGCTGCGCGAGGCCGATGCGCCGCTGATGCTGATCGCCGGCGGCAGCGGACTGGCACCCGTGCTGGCGCTGCTGCAGGACGCTGCGCAGCAGGGTGTGCAGCGCGACGCCACGCTGATGTTTGGTGTACGCCGTCGCGAGGACTTGTACGCCCTCGATGATATCGAAGCACTGGCGCGCAACTGGCGTGGCCGCTTTGTATTCGTGCCCGTCCTGTCAGAGCAGACCGACTGGCCCGGAGTCAGCGGTCTGGTGCCGCAACACCTCGCTACTTATCTGCCGGCTGGTGCCCATGCCTATCTGTGCGGTCCACCCGCCATGGTCGACGCGTGCACGGCCAGCCTGATCGAACAGGGCGTGGCTGCCGCCCATATTCATGCAGACCGATTTACCACTATAACAAGGGAGACATAAATGAAGCTGCTGCATTATCTGAAGTATTTTCTATTCCATCTGATAGGGCTGCTGGCACTGGCAGCTTTGCTGGCCGGCGGCAGCTGGATCAGTGCCGGTTTCGCCTTTATCGTAACGCTGTATATCGCCGGTGATGCGCTCAGTGGTGACGACATTTCGACGCCCCAATTGGCATGGGGCGGGTTGCTGACCTTCCAGTTGTGGTTAGCCTTGCCGTTGCTGGCGGCAGTGGTATTTGCCTCGGTCTGGAGCGTGTGCGATGCTGATCTGTTGGGCGTGGGCGCCTGGCTAGGTGCGCTGACCGGCTATGATCTGCTGGCCGCACGTGCGGCAACTACGCTTCCGCATCACGTCAGCGGCGTGTTGCTGACAGGGCTGATGATAGGCCTGATAGGCACCATCACGGGCCACGAGCTGACGCACCGTACGTGGGACCCCATCTCGTTGCTGGTGGGGCGCTGGCTGCTGGCGTTCAGCTTCGATACCGTGTTTGCGATCGAGCACGTGTACGGTCACCACCGTTACGTCTCCACCGAGCAGGATCCGGCGACGGCACCGCGGGGCCGCAATGTTTACTGGCATGTGCTGGTATCGACCGTGCGGGGTAATCTGAGTGCGTGGGAAATCGAGGCACGCCGTCTGCAGCGGCAGGGGCATAGTGTCTGGTCGCCGTACAACGCCGTGATACGCGGCCATCTGATGAGCGTAGCGCTGGTGGCACTGGCGTGGCTGGCCGGCGGTCCGCTGGTAGCAGGCTATTTCGTGCTGTGCGGCCTGTGGGGCAAGGCTTTGCTGGAAGTGGTCAACTACATGGAGCACTACGGCATGGTGCGTGACCCTGCCACACCCGTGCAGCCGCGCCATTCGTGGAATACCAACCGCCGCCTCAGTTCCTGGACCATGTTCAACCTGACCCGCCACTCGCACCACCATGCACAGGGTGAAGTGCCATATCAGGATCTCAAACCTTATCCCGATGCGCCCATGATGGTGGGCGGCTACCTGACCACCATCGTGGTCGCCATGATTCCGCCGCTGTGGCACCGTCTGATGACGCCCAAGGTGCTGGCATGGGATCGCCAGTACGCTAGTGCCGATGAACGTCTGCTGGCCGCACGAGCCAACCGCGCCAGCGGCATGGCAGCTTTCCAGCAGCAGGGAGCGGGCGATGGAATTTGATTATGTGATAGTCGGCGGCGGTTCGGCCGGCGCCACGCTGGCGGCGCGCCTGAGTGAACACAGCGCGCTGCAGGTCTGCCTGATCGAAGCTGGTGGCGACGGAAAGGACATACTGGTGCGGGCACCGGCCGGTGTAATCGCCATGGTACCGGGGCGGCCGAAGATCAACAACTATGCCTACGAGACAGTGCCGCAAGCTGGCCTGAACGGGCGGCGCGGCTATCAGCCCCGTGGCCGCTGCCTGGGCGGCTCAAGCGCCATCAATGCCATGCTGTACGTGCGCGGCCAGCCGCAAGACTACGATGAATGGGAACGGCTGGGCTGCACTGGCTGGGGCTTTCAGCAGGTACTGCCGTACTTCATAAAGGCCGAAGCCAACCAGCGTGGTGCCGATGTGTGGCATGGTGGGCAAGGGCCGCTGCAGGTGGCCAACCAGCAGACTCCGCGCGGCATCACTGCGGACTTCGTGCAGGCCGCGCAGCAATGCGGCTATCCGTTCAATCCGGATTTTAATGGCCCCGTGCAGGAGGGTGTGGGCTACTATCAGGTGACCCAGTTCCATGGTGGCAGCAAGAACGGCCAGCGCTGTTCTGCTGCTGCGGCCTATCTGCATCCGGTGATGAGCCGGCCGAATCTGACCGTGCTGACGGCAACGCAGGCGCTGAAAGTGGTGTTCGATGGCCGCCGCGCGGCGGGCGTAAAAATACTGCGGCAGGAGCAGCAGCACATCGTCAGGGCGCGGCGCGAAGTGCTACTGTGCGGGGGCGCTTTCAACAGTCCGCAATTGCTGCTGCTATCCGGTGTCGGCGATCCGGCCGAACTGCAGCAACATGGCATCCCGCTGCGTCACGCCTTGCCCGGTGTGGGCAAGAATCTGCAGGACCATCTGGACTACATCCTGTGCTATCGCAGTGATGTGAAGGATGTGGTAGGGCTGGGCGCGCTGGGCATGTTCAACATGCTGCGAGCCATCCGCCAGTGGCGCAAGACGGGGCAGGGCATGATCGCAACGCCGTTTGCGGAAGGCGGCGCCTTCCTCAAGTCTGCGCCTGAGCTGGAGCGGCCCGACCTGCAACTGCACTTCGTCATCAGCATCGTCGATGACCATGCCCGCAAACTGCATTACGGTTATGGCTATTCCTGCCATGTGTGCGTGCTGCGGCCGGTTTCGCGCGGCACGGTCACGCTGGCGAGCGCCGATCCGCTGGCGGCGCCGCAGATCGATCCGCGCTTCCTGTCTGCGCCGGAAGATCTGGCGCTGCTGATGCAGGGCGCAAGGCAGATGCAGGCCATCATGCAGGCACCGGCGCTGGCACGCCACCGGCCACGCTCGCTGTATCCGGTGCCCGATGATGACAGGGCACTGGAAGCGGCCATCCGCGCCCGCGCCGATACCATCTACCATCCGGTTGGTACCTGCAAGATGGGGATGGATGCGCAGGCCGTGGTCGACCCGCAATTCCGCGTGCATGGGCTGCAAGGTTTGCGGGTGGTCGATGCATCAGTGTTCCCGACTCTCATCAGCGGCAACACCAACGCCCCTACCATCATGCTGGCCGAACGGGCGGCGGAATGGCTGGTTACTGATCGGTAGCAGAAATTACCGCGTAGTAGTATCATGTGGCTGTTGTGCTGCACGTCTTGTTTTGTGCAGCGCCATTTACTGAAAGCGGCCACATGAGCTACCAGCCTATTCCTGCAGCAGAGCAGAGCCAGCCCGTCTCCGAGCGCATCCGTGCGCGCCTGATGGCCAGCGGTACGCGCTTCCATGCCAATGACAATATCGCCGCCTTTATCGAACCGGGCGAACTGGACCAGTTGCTGGACGAGGTCAGCACCCGCATGCAGGGTGTGCTGGAAAGTCTGGTGATCGATACGGTCAGTGACCACAACACGCAAGGCACGGCGCGGCGCGTGGCCAAGATGTATTTGCAGGAGATTTTCGGCGGCCGCTATACGCCGCCGCCGCCAGTCACGGAATTCCCCAATGCGGCCCTGCTGAACGAGCTGATGATTATCGGCCCCATCACGGTACGCAGCGCCTGTTCGCACCACCTGTGTCCCATCATGGGCAAGGTGTGGATAGGGGTGATGCCCAACCAGCACTCCAACCTGATCGGCCTGTCCAAATATGCGCGTCTGGCCGCGTGGGTAATGAACCGCCCGCAGATACAGGAAGAAGCCGTGGTACAGCTGGCCGAACTGCTGCAGGAGAAGATGCAGCCGGATGGACTGGCCGTCATCATGGAAGCCGAGCATTTCTGCATGCACTGGCGCGGCGTCAAGGATACCGACGCGCTGATGGTGAATAGTGTGATGCACGGGTCCTTCCTCAAGGACCCGGCCCTGCGGCGCGAATTCCTTTCCCTTATCAAACGCTAACGCCTACCTCACGGAGTCGCCATGCTCGTTCAACTTCTGTATGCCAGCCGCGCTGCTGCCGATACCACGCCCGCCACCGTCAGTGTGATACTCCAGCAGGCCCGCCTACGCAATCCGCCCGAAGGCATTACCGGTGTGCTGTGCCATGGCGACCGCTATTTCCTGCAGTTGCTCGAGGGCGGGCGGGAGCAGGTCAACCGCCTGTTCTCGCGCATCCAGCGCGACAGCCGCCATACCGATGTCGTGCTGCTACACTATGCCGAAATTACCGAGCGGCGCTATGCCGCCTGGACCATGGGGCAGACCAATCTGGACCGGCTCAATCCCGCTACGCTGCTGCGCTATTCGGCGCTGCCCGTGTTCGACCCCTTCCAGCTGCCCGGCAGCAGTTCCATGGCGCTGGTGGATGAACTGATTGCCTCCGCGTCGGTGCTGGGCCGCGCCTGAACCCATGGCACATAGAAAGCTCGGCTTGCCGCACAAGACTTGCCGGCACTGCGGCTTGCCATTCAGCTGGCGCAAGAAGTGGGAGCGTGACTGGGAACAGGTGCTGTATTGCTCCGAGCGTTGCCGGCGCAGCCATCGTCCCGCTAACGTTGAGGCAGGAGGCTAGGGCAGCATGCAGATACTGATCACCGGTGGCAGCGGCATGATAGGACGCGCGCTGTGCCAGTGCTGGCAGGCCGCCGGCCATGTTTTGACGGTGCTGAGCCGCGACCCAGGGAAGGTGGCAGCGCTATGTAGTGGCGCACGCGGCATCGCCGCACTGAGCCAGCTGGACGCCAGCTACGTGCCCGATGTGGTGGTGAATCTGGCCGGTGCTCCTATTGCCGACCGGCCATGGAGCGCGCGCCGCAAGCATCTGCTGTGGGGCAGCCGGATTACTTCCACGCAGGCGCTGGTAGAGTGGATGGCTAGCCGGCCGGCACCAGTGCCCGTGCTGCTGTCGGCTTCAGCGGTGGGCTGGTATGGCGACGCGGGCGAGCAGCCAGTCGATGAAAGCGTGACGGTGCCCGGCCATGATTTCGGCGCACAGCTGTGCGCTGCATGGGAGCAGGCGGCCCGGCAAGCCACACAGTCTGGCAGCCGTGTCGTGATTGTCCGCATCGCGCCCGTGCTGGCAGTGCAGGGCGGCATGCTGGCGCGGTTGCTCCTGCCATTCCGCTTAGGGCTAGGCGGGCGGCTGGGCCATGGCCGCCAGTGGATGCCCTGGATCCATCTGGAGGACCTGCTGGCACTGTTCGACCATTTGCTGCAGCGGCCAGATTGCAGCGGTATCTACAATGGCTGCACGCCTGCGCCGGTGCGCAATGCCGAGTTCACCCGTTTGCTGGCGGCGCAGTTGCGTCGTCCGGCCATACTGCCTGCACCGGCCTGGCTGCTGCGCGGCCTGCTGGGCGAAATGTCGGTGCTGCTGCTCGGTGGCCAGTGCGCTCAGCCTGTACGAACAATGGCCACCGGCTTCCATTTCCGCTACGCCCGCCTGGAGCAGGCGCTGCAGCAATTGCTGCCATCTTCCCGCTAGTCTGTAGCGCTGCGTCCACGGTGCCACCATGCTGACGCCGCCCACTCCAGTGTGGTTTTTCTGCGGCAACTTTTCCCGAAATGTAGGAAAACTACAGAAGTTTGACTATACTGCCTTCCAGTGATTACTTCTCGTATCGTGCGGGCGCCCTTAACCATGCCGCTTTGCATTGCTAGTCCATCCAACATTACGGATCACTTGTATGCAACTACATCATGGTAACGAAGCTGGCGCCGCCAGCCTGAGCGGCGTGGCGCCGCAGCAACTTACCGGCAAACTGTTCTTCTGGGCGATTACCTCGGCACTGGCCGGTTTTCTGTTCGGCTTCGATACGGTGGTCATTTCCGGTGCCGAGCAGACTATCCAGAAACTGTGGGGACTGAGCGCCGGCATGCACGGGCTGGCACTGGGGGCAGCCCTGTACGGCACGGTGCTGGGCTCACTACTTGGGGGCTGGCCTACCGACCGGCTGGGCCGTCGCGCCACCCTGCAATGGATAGGCGTGCTGTACATCCTGTCTGCATTGGGCTGCGCGCTGGCCAACGACGTGACCACCTTCATCATTGCCCGCTTCATCGGCGGCATAGGCATAGGTGTATCGACCATCGTCGCGCCGCTCTATATTTCCGAAATTGCGCCGCCTGCCGTGCGTGGCCGGCTGGCCGGCATGTTCCAGTTCAACATCGTGTTCGGCATCGTAGTGGCCTTTGCTTCCAACGCTGTGCTGGCCGGTACCGGGGAGCAGGCATGGCGCTGGATGCTGGGCGTGGCCGCGGTGCCGTCCGTGCTGTACACGCTGTTCTGTCTAGCTTTGCCGGAAAGCCCGCGCTGGCTGCTGGCACGCAAGGGCGACCGGGCCGGTGCGCTCTCCGTGCTGCGCCTGATTCAGCCACAGGCCAGCGAACCGGCGCTGGCGGCGCAAGCTGACGCGATCGAGCAGGCCTCGGCCGAGCCGGTACAGAAGAGCAGCGGTTTCTGGAGCTGGCGCTTGCGCAAGCCCATCGCGCTGGCGTTTCTGGTGGCTTTCTTCAACCAGCTGTCCGGCATTAACGCCATCCTGTATTTCGCTCCGCGCATATTCGAGCTGACGGGGCTAGGCGCCGAAGCGGCGCTGCTGCAATCGGTCGGCATCGGCATCACCAATCTGGTGTTCACTTTCGTGGGCCTGTGGCTGATCGACCGGCTGGGCCGTCGCAGCCTGCTGTACATTGGCTCGGTCGGCTACATCGTGGCGCTGGGTCTGTGCACATGGGCCTTCCGGACGGGCCACTTTGCCATCGTGCCGGCCTGTATCTTTGCCTTTATCGCCGCACATGCAGTGGGTCAGGGCGCAGTGATCTGGGTGCTGATTTCTGAGATCTTCCCCAACCGCTACCGTGCCCAGGGACAGACGCTGGGCAGTGCCACGCACTGGGTATTTGCGGCAGTACTGACCACGGTGTTTCCGAAAATGGTGGAACTGTCAGGCGCCAACCAGCAGCCCACGCAGGCTTCGTGGATCTTCCTGTTCTTCTGCCTGATGATGGTGCTGCAACTGGTCTGGGTGCGTCTGGCCGTACCGGAAACCAAGGGTGTGGCACTGGAGCAGATACAGCGCCAGCTGGGCATAGACTAGGCCATGCGCGCCAGGTGCCTAAGATGATTTTTGTTATATAGATGTGCAATTTAAATCGTTGAGTGTATGTGGGGACGGTTTTAAGCTGATGGAATGTTGTTATTTCATCTCTTAATGGAGTCCCAATGAAGCTGGAAACTATCGCCGTCCATGGCGGCTACCAACCCGATCCCACTACCCGCGCCGTCGCGGTGCCGATCTACCAGACCGTGGCCTACGCCTTCGACGACACCCAGCACGGTGCCGACCTGTTCGACCTGAAGGTGCCGGGGAATATCTACACCCGCATCATGAATCCCACCCAGAACGTGCTGGAGCAGCGGGTGGCGGCGCTGGAAGGCGGCATAGCCGCGCTGGCACTAGCGTCCGGGCAGGCGGCCATTACCTATGCGATCCAGACCATCGCCGAAGCGGGCGACAATATCGTTTCCGCTTCGGCCCTGTATGGCGGCACCTACAATCTGTTTGCCCACACTCTGCCGCAGTTCGGCATCAGCACCCGCTTTGCCGATGCGCGCAATCCGGCTTCGTTCGAGCCGCTGATCGATGAACGTACCAAGGCTGTATTCATCGAGTCGATCGGCAACCCGCTGGGGAATATCACCGACATCGCAGCAATTGCGGAGATCGCCCACCGCCATGGCGTGCCGCTTATCGTCGACAACACGGTGGCCTCGCCCTATCTGCTGCGCCCCATCGAGCACGGCGCCGACATCGTGGTGCACTCGCTGACCAAGTATCTGGGCGGCCATGGCAATTCCATCGGCGGCGCGATCGTCGATTCCGGCAAATTCGCCTGGGCCGAGCACCCGCAGCGCTTCAAGCGCCTGAACGAGCCCGATGTGTCCTACCACGGCGTGGTCTATACGCAGGCATTGGGCGCGGCTGCCTACATCGGCCGTGCCCGCGTGGTCCCGCTGCGTAATACCGGCGCCGCGATTTCGCCGTTCAATGCTTTCCTGATTCTGCAAGGCATAGAGACGCTGGCACTGCGCATGGAGCGCATTACGGAAAATGCCTTGAAGGTCGCGCAGTTCCTGCAGCAGCATGCGAAAGTGCAGTGGGTGAATTACGCCGGACTGGAAGGCCATCGCGACCATGGGCTGGCGCAGAAATATCTGGGCGGGCGTTCCTCCGGTCTGCTGACCTTCGGCGTGCAGGGCGGGCTGGAGGGCGGGGCCCGCTTCCAGGATGCGCTGCAGCTATTCACCCGCCTGGTGAACATCGGCGATGCCAAATCGCTGGCCTGCCATCCCGCTTCCACCACCCACCGTCAGCTCAACGAGCAGGAGCTGGAAAAGGCTGGCGTAACGGTCGATACCGTACGCCTGTCGGTCGGCATCGAGCATATCGATGATCTGCTAGCGGATCTGGATCAGGCGCTGGCCGCCGTCTAAGCGGCGCAAGCCTTAGCAAACAGTGCAGCGGGGCTCAGGCAGCCACGCTGCGCTTCTGCACGATCTTGTCGATCTTTTCCTTGAGGGTGGCGCTGGTGAAGGGCTTGACGATGTAGCCGTCTGCGCCAGCCTGGGCCACGGAGAGAATGTTTTCACGCTTGCCTTCGGCCGTGACGATCAGCACGGGCATCTTGCGGAATTCACGGGTGGCGCGCACTGTTTTGAGCAGTTCCAGCCCGTCCATCTGCGGCATGTTCAGGTCGGTGATGATGAAGTTGATCGGTGGTACCGCATCATTGTGGTTCAGGCGAGCCAGCGCTTCGCGGCCGTCCGCTGCTTCCGTCACTTTGCCGTAGCCGAGGTCTTTCAGCAGATTGCCGATTACGGCACGCATACCTGAAAAGTCATCGACGACCAGAAAATGTAAATCCGCAAGCATGTGCAACCTTAGAACTTTTATACCCTGTGGCGGGCAATTTTAGCGAGCCCGCATCTTATCATTAACGGCTGATTCTGTCCCATACGCGCCAGTACGTAGACTAGAGGCTATCCAGTTCTGCACGCGTGCGGCTGGCCTGTTCCTGCAGTTCTGCAAGTGATGTGGCATCCATCCTGCGCAGCTGCTGGTAGACCATGGCTAGCCGGTGATTCTTGCTCAGGCTGGCCGCATTGCGCTGGAAGAAGTCCCAGTACAGTGCGTTGTAGGGGCAGGCCCGCTCACCGTTGCGCTGCTTTTTCTGGTAGTGACAGCCCTTGCAATAATCGCTCATGCGGTCGATGTAGGCAGCGCTGGCTACATAGGGCTTGGTAGCCAGCAGGCCGCCATCGGCGAACTGGCTCATGCCCAGCGTGTTGGGCAGTTCCACCCACTCGAAAGCATCGATGTACACGCCCAGATACCACTGATGCAAGGCTTGCGGCGAAAGCCCGGCCAGCAGGCTGAAATTGCCGATTACCATCAGGCGGTTGATGTGGTGGCTGTGCGCATGGGCTAGCGACTGGCCCACGGCGGCTGCCAGACAGCGCATGCGGGTCTGGCCATTCCAGAACCAGTGCGGCAGCGGCGTATGGTGGCCGAAGGCATTGAGCTGGTCATAGCCCGGCATGCGGTGCCAGTACACGCCGCGTACATACTCGCGCCAGCCCAGTATCTGGCGGATATAGCCCTCGGCCGAGGCCAGCGGCACCTGACCCGCATGGTAGGCTGCTTCTACCCGCGCTACCACGGTCTGCGGCGCCAGCATCTTGCTGTTCATCGCGAACGATAGCAGCGAATGGAACAGCCGCCACGCCTTGCTGCTCATGGCATCCTGAAAACGCCCGAAGTGGGGCAATGCGTCGGTGACGAAGTGATCGAGCTGGGCCAGTGCTTCGGCGCGACTTAAGGGCCAGCGGAAATCGGCGGCACAGGGTTCGCCAAAGCTGGCCACTCCGGCGTCCTGTATGGTCTGCCACAGCGCGCTGTGGTCATGGTGGGGGCGCTGATCGGACGGCTCCCATGGCAGGCCGGGCCAGGCTTCGCGGTTGTCGTGGTCGAAGTTCCATTGCCCGCCCAGCGGCTGGCCGCTGGCCGCTGGCCGTCAGCAGCACACCATGGCGCGTACGCATGTGGCGGTAGAACGATTCCATCAGCCAGCGCGCACGTCCATCGAAATGGCGCGCGGCTTCGTCGCGGCTGGTGTAGAAGTGTTCGCTGTCATCCATCTGGGTGGGGATGGACAGCTGCGCAGCATAGGCTTGCAACTGCTGGTCGAGACGATATTCGTCCGGTGCCTGCCAGTGCAGCGCGCTGGCGCCGTAGTGGGCGATCAGATAGTCCAGATTGGCCGGTAGCGACTGGCGGTTGTCGGCATCATCGATGTGCAGGTAGTGTACTCTGTGCCCCGCCAGCTGCAGACGGTGCGCCAGATCGCGCATGCCGGCAAAGATGGCGATGATCTTTTGCGCATGGTGAAGCACGTAGTCAGTTTCCTGCCGCACTTCCATCATCACGAACAGCACGTCGGCTGCGGGCTGGCGGAACCAGCTGTGCTGGCAGTTGAGCTGATCGCCCAGCACCAGTTTCAGGGTAATGCCCATGCTTAGCCCAGCTGTGCGGGATTCATCTGCCAGATGGTGTAGCACAGCACACCGGCAAAGCTGACCCACGCCAGATAGGGCCACAGCAGCAGACCGGCCAGGCGCTCCAGCCGGTCAAAGCTGATGATGGTGGCCAGTATCAGCAGCCACATGGCCAGCAGGCATACAAAGGCCAGCGCACCCTGATGCCAGCCGAAGAACAGCCAGCTCCACAGCGCATTCAGCGCCAGCTGCGCCGTGTACAGCAGCAGTGCGTTGCGGGATGCGTAGAACCGGTGGCGGCTGATGCGCCATGCGGCGATGGCCATGAGCAGATACAGCACGCTCCAGACGGGACCGAACAGCCACGCCGGTGGCGCCCAGTCGGGCCGTTGCAGTGTGCCGTAAAAGGTGGCGGCCGAGATCGACGCGCGCGCGCCCAGCGCGGCGCAGGCGAACGTGAGAGGGAACCAGATCAGCTGGTAGAGCAGAGAAGTGCGGGAGGTGCTGGTATTCATGGCAAGGACGATAGTACAAACAAAAAGAAAAGGGCGAACGGTAGGCCGGTGCAGTGGCTCTGGTGCAGGCAGCTGTGCGGCTTCACGCTTGCTGTACGCGGAACTGGCGCCGCAGCCAGCGTATCGGCGCTCCGACTACGGGCAGCTTCTGCAACAGCTCTTCGGCCGCGTCCCAGTAGTCGCGGTGGTGGCTGACGCGGCCTTCGGCATCGAAGCGCAAATGGCTGCCGCCTTCGATTTCATAGTGGCGGCCACGCAGGTCGAAGCTGAAGATCCATGTTGCAAACGCTTGCTGCTCCTGCACGATGCAACCGGTGATCACGAAGCGCGGATGCTCGGTAGTGGCAAACATGTGCTCGAAGATGGCAGTAATGGCGGCCACACCCTGCACGTCGTTGAAGGGATCGCGGAAGCGGGCGTCAGCGGCGTAATAGCGTGCCGCCTGCGCCAGCGTTTGCGGCGTGAGGGCGGCATACCATTCCAGCAGCGGGGTGGCGATAGTCATGTGGGCACCAGGAAGTGCGTCATCAGGGCGAAGCGCAGGCGGTAGGGCAGCCAGCGCAGCAGTTTCAGCGCCAGCGTGAAGCGGCGCGGGAAATGGATTTCGAATGCACCTGCGCTCAGGCCTTTGCGTATGGCTTGCGCGGCGGCCTGCGGGGTCTGCAGGGCCGGCATGGTGAAATCGTTCTTGGCAGTGAGCGGAGTCTGGACGAAACCGGGATTGATCAGATACACCCCCAGTCCGCGCGGGTGCAGATCGGCATACAGCAGTTCGGCCAGATTGATCAGCGCGGCCTTGCTGGGGCCATACACCGTGGCATTCGGCAGGCCGATATAGCCGGCCACACTGGCGACGATGGCAATGCCGCCGCTGCCGCGTGCCAGCATGTCGGGCAGCACGGTGGCGAGGCCCGTGTAGACGCTGCCCAGATTCACGGCCAGCGTGTGGGCGGCGCCGTCGGCGCTGATCTGCCAGCTGCGCTCGGGGTGGTAGTCTGCCGCGCAGAACACGATCAGGTCGACGCCGCCAAAGCGCTGGCAGACTTCGTGGTAGCGCTGCTGCCAGTCGCTCTGGTTGACGATATCGAATGTTGCTACCAGTGCGTGCGATGCCGCGGCAGCGACTGCCTGTAGCCGTTCGACGCGGCGTGCCGACAGCGCGACTTGGGCGCCGGCCGCCAGCAGCTCCTGCGCTAGCGCTGCGCCTATGCCGCTGGATGCACCGATTAGCCAGACGCGCTGCTGCGGCCAGTCGGTGATGCGGGCGTTGAGTGGAAAGTTCATGTTACGTGTTCCGCTCAGTCTTTACGCAAGTGGAATTGCACCACGTCGGTACGGCCTTCGTCAAAGGCAGCTTCGCAGTAGGCGAAATACAGATGCCAGATACGCAGGAAACCCTCGTCGAAGCCCTGTTCCACGATCTGGGGGCGGGTGGCGCGGCACTGCTGGTCCCAGCGCCGCAGCGTCTCTGCATAGTCGCGCCCAAAGGCATGGCGGCCTTGCGGCTGCAGGCCGGCGCGGCGTGCGCCCTGTTCGAAGCGCTCTACGCTGGGCAGCATACCGCCGGGGAAGATGTACTCCTGGATGAAATCGGTGCTGCTGCGGTAGCGGTCGAAATGCTGCGCGGCGATGGTGATCGACTGCACCAGCGCCTGGCCACCGGGCTTGAGCCTGGCCTGCAGCGTGCGGAAGTATTCGGGCCAGTACTGTTCACCCACAGCCTCGAACATTTCGATCGAGACGATGGCGTCATAGCTGCCCTGCAGATCACGGTAGTCGCACAGTTCTACCTGCGCCCGTTCCTGCAGCCCCAGTGCCTGCAGGCGCTGGCGCGCAATGGCCAGCTGGGATGGCGAGATGGTGACACCATGCACATGGATGCCCTGTAGCGCCGCCTGTTCGGCAAAGCCGCCCCAGCCGCAGCCTATTTCCAGCACACGGTCGCCGGGTTGCAGTTGCAGCGTATCGATAATGCGCTGGTACTTGCGGCGCTGGGCTTCGCGTAGCGTCAGGCTGTAGTTGCCATCGAACAGGGCGCTGGAATAAGTCCAGCTGTCGTCCAGCCACAGGCGGTAGAAGTCGTTGCCGATGTCGTAATGGGCGTGGATGTTGCGCTGGCTGCCTTTGCGCGTATTCGGCCGCAGCCAGTGACGCAGACGGTACCAGCAGCGCGCCAGCACACCGCCGAACAGCACCTGATCGAGCGCATCTTCATTGCGTAGCGCCAGCCGCAGCAAGGGTGTTAGCTCCGGTGTACTGATCCAGCCCGCGCCATAGGCTTCGGCAAAACCGATGTCGCCGGCCTGCAGCATGCGCTGGCAGCCGCGCCAGTCGTGGATCTGCAGCACGGCGTGGCTGCCGCTGTGGGCATCGCCGAACAGCATGCGGGTGCCGTCCGGCGTGATCAGTTCCAGATGGCCATGGCGCAGCTTGCCCAGCAGGCTCAGAAACAGCCGCGCACCGGCAGGCACGCTGCTGGCAGGATTGGTCAGTATATGGGTCATGGTGTGATCTCCTGGTGCACGGTAGTCGAAGCAAGCGGCGTTGGTGGCTGGCGGAAAAACGGCACGCGCTTGAGCCACAGGCGCAAAGCCTGCCAGTGGATGCGCGCCACAATGCCGAGACCCAGCAGCGGGAAGCGCAGCAGAGCGGCCAGCACGGCGCTATCACTGAGCGGCTGGGGCCGGCCACTCAGAGCGGTGCGCAACAGCAGCCCGTGCTGGTCGTAGTAATCGATGCTGGTGCTGTGGGCATGTGCTGCCAGCCGGAAGCGGAAACGGTAGTGGCCCTCGACTGCGCAGAACGGCGACACATGCAGCTGCTTGACGGCCTGAACGCTGCGGTGCTGGCCATCGGCACCGCCCAGTGCCAGCAGATAGCGGTGGGTTTCACCGAACGTGCTGTTGACTTCGGCCAGCACGGCACGTAGCTGGCCTTGCGCATCATGGCAGTGCCAGAAGCTGACGGGATTGAATACATAGCCGAACACGCGGGGAAAAGTCTGTAGCCAGATGTCGCCATCGGCCTGTATGCCATGGCTGGCCAGCAGTTGGCGCATCCAGTGCTCCAGACTGGAGCCGTCGCGCGGCCCGTAGTCACGCGTGCGCACGGACAGCGGGCGCCAGCAGTCGATGCCGAACCAGCGGGTACCGGCCTGCTCGAGCCTGGACAGGTTGAGCCGCACATAAAACACGGGATAGACAAAGCGGTTCAGGGCAGGGCGCAGGCGCGCATGCATGACCTGACCCTGCAGCAGCTGGGCGGCGCTGCTCATGGCAGACTGGCCCATGCCGGTGCCACGCCGTAGGCGCGGGCGATGCGCAGCGCGGATTTCAGGCCATCTTCATGGAAGCCGTAGCCGGTCCATGCGCCGGCGAACCAGATGCGTTCTTTGCCCTGTATCTGCGCCAGTGCCTGCTGGGCGTCGATGGCACGCTGGTCCATGATGGGGTGTTCATACTCGAAGCATGCCAGCGTGTGCTGTGCAGCCGGCGCTACGGGCGGATTCAGCGTCACCATCACGGGCGTGCTGAATGGCAACTGCTGTAGCTGGTTCAGCCAGTAGCTCACACACACGGGACGCTGGCCATCCTGCATGGGCGCGGATAGATAGTTCCACGCCGACCAGACCTTGCGCAGGCGCGGCATCAGCGCCAGATCCGTATGCAGGTACGCCGTATTCGGCTGGTAGCGCACGCCTTCCAGCACAGCGCGTTCGGCGGGGCAGGCATCCAGCACAGCCAGCGTGGTCGGCGCATGGGTGGCGAACACCACGGCATCGTACTCTTCGCTGCCCTGTGCAGTAACGACGCTGACGCCGCCCGCGTGACGGCGCACCTGCAGCACCGGGCTGTTCAGACGGCAGTCGGGCAGGGTGGCAGCGATCTTGCGCACATAGTTGCGCGCACCGCCCTGTACCGTGCGCCACTGGGGCCGGTCGTTCACCTGCAGCAGCGCGTGGTTGAGGCAGAAGCGCAGGAAGGTGGTGGCGGGGAACTGCAATATGTCGCTCGGCGAACTGGACCAGATGGCCGCAGCCATGGGCAGCAGATAGGCATCGCGGAAAGTGTGGCCATAGCCGTGCCGGGCTAGCAGCTGGCCCAGTGTCAGCGGCTGCTGCTCGGCCGCCGCCAGAAAGCGCCGGGCGTTGCCGTTGAAGTGCAGAATATCGCGCACCATGCGTAGGAAATGCGGCTTGAACAGGTTGCGGCGCTGGGCGAATACGGTGGCCAGACTGGTGCCAGCCCATTCCAGCGCGCCATCGGCCATGGAAACGGCAAACGACATATCGCTGGCTGTGCTGGCCACACCCAGTTCTTCGAACAGGGCAATCAGATTCGGGTAGGTCAGCTCGTTGTAGACGAGAAAGCCGGTATCCACACCCTGGCGCTGGCCTTCCAGTGTTACGTCGACCGTATTGGTATGGCCGCCCAGGTAACTGCCCGCTTCATACAGCACCACCTGATGGCGACGGTTGAGGAAATAGGCGCTGGCCAGGCCGCTGATGCCGGCCCCGATCACGGCGATACGTTGTGGTGTCAAAGTCATAGGCTATGGTGTGGTGTAGGCCGTTTTTCTACCGGCGTGCTAATATTACTACTAGCTAAACCAAAATGCTACTGATTAGTAGCTAAATTTTACCAATGAGTATCTTCAACAAATTAAGCTTTAAGAATCAGGCATTTAAGTTGCGCGAGCATGCCATCCTCGACGCGACCACGTCGGTGCTGAGTAGCAAAGGCTATGATCTGATGACGATGGACGACGTTGCCGGTGCGGTCGGTATCTCCAAACCCAGCCTGTACAAGCATTTCAAATCGAAGGAAGAACTGGTGGGCGAGGCGCTGATCCGTCTGCTCGACGGTGCGCTTGACTTCATGGCGGAACTCGATTCGGGACTGGGGCCGCTAGAGAAACTGCAGGCTCTGCTGGAATGGGCTTTGCGGGTGCGGCTGGACGGCGGCCTGCCTTTCCTGCCATCGACCAGTGCCCATGTGCGCGATATGCTGATGCGCAATGTGAAATACATGATGAAGGTGCTCAAGCTGAACCGCCAGCTGGAAGGGCTGGTGAAACAGGCGCAACAGCAGGGTTTGCTGAATCCGGAACTGCCCAGCGATGTGATTCTGTTCAGCTACTACGCTCGTACCTGTGATCCTGCAGTGGAATATCTGCAGAAGTTCAGCAAGATGTCGACCGAAGACATCGTCAGCAATATGCTGAAAGTCTGCTTCCAGGGGCTGCGCTAGGGCAGCACCTCTGCCTGCAGCTCTGACAGCTTCTAGAAGCCCAGATTGGCCAGCAGGTCGTCTACATCATCCTGTTTGAGGGCGACGCCACCCGCCGCGCCCGGGCCGGCCAGCAATTCGTCCTTGTTGATGCGGCTCAGTGCACCCGGCGGCGCAGCGTCGATCAGCAGTTTTAGCAGATCGTTCTCGGTGCGCTCGAGTACGGACACGACTTTCTTGATCAGCTGGCCCGTAAGGTCCTGGAAGTCCTGCGACAGCATGATGTCGGACAGGGCTGCGTGGGTAATATCGTGGCCTTCGCGTGCCTGCGCCAGATAGCTCAGGGTTTGCGCCATCAGTGACTTCATCTGTTCCGGCACCTGGGTATCGCCAGCCATAGCCTGCCACTGCTGCTGCAGTTGCTGCGCATCGCTGGCCAGCGCATCCTGGATAGGCTGCACATGCTCTACCTTGTTCAGCACCGTGTTGGCGGCCCGTTCGGTCAGCTCGCCTATGTGCAGCAGGCGCTCGCGTGCCGAAGGCAGTTCGCACACGGCATCGGCTAGCACTTCGTCGGCACCCAGTTCGCACAGTGCATCGTGCAGATCGCGCACAATCAGGCCTAGCCGGCTGAAGACGGCAGCGTTGTTGGTCGTTGGTACAGCGGAGGTTTTAATCCCGGTCATGCCAGCATCCTTCGTTATTGAGCTTGTCGAGGTGGGCTCAGCGCAGGCGGGTAGTTATCACCCTGACCATCAACATTATCCTGCGGAAACCACAATAGGCGCAATAATGCGCCAATTCAACAAATAATTCAATAAATTTGTTGGATTTAATTGATTTGCATTGTTGTTTCTGGCTTGGGGAAGCGTATCCGTATGCACAAGCCGTGGCCGTCGGGCCCATCGCCCAGGTTGATGCTGGCGCCATGCATTTCCACGATCTGGCGCACGATGGACAGGCCCAGACCGCTGCCGGGCTGGCTGGCATCGGCCAGCCGCACAAAACGTTCGAACACCCGTTCGCGCATGGCGGCCGGAATACCGGGACCGCTATCGCTGATTTCCAGCTCGGCCTGTTGCTGCTGCATGCCGCAGCGTATCTGTATGCTGCCGCCCGCCGGCGTGTAGCGCACGGCATTTTCCACCAGATTGCGCAGCAGGATGGTGATGGCGTCGGCATTCAGCAAACAGCTGGCTGGCGCCAGCTGTACGTGCAGGCTGAGCTGATGGCGTGCTGCCGCGGCGCGCCAGCCGGGCAGCGCATCAGTGATCAGTGCCGCCAGATCGCGCGACTCCAGCCCTTTGCTGCGCTGATACAGGGGGTCGAGCCGCGACAGCGTCAGCAGCTGGTCTACCAGCCGGCTGGCGCGATCGACACTGACGCCCAGCGCGGCGACAAACTCTTCCCGCTCGGCGTCGTTGCGGGCGCGCTGTATGACCTGCAGGTTGGTCTTGATGGCGGCCAGCGGGGTGCGCAGTTCATGGGCAGCATCGGCCGTGAAGCGCTGCTCGCGCTCCATGGCGCGCCGCACCCGTTCGAACAGGCGGTTGATGGCCTGTAGCAGGGGCAGGGCTTCGCGCGGCACGCCGGCCAGACTGACGTCGGCCAGATCGTTGGGCGTGCGGCTGGCCACTTCGCCCGTGCTCTGCTGCAGGCCACGGAACAGGCGCTGCACGCTCCACCAGATGGCCAGCGCGGCCAGCGCCACCAGCGCCAGTGCAAAGCCGCTCAGCTTGTAGGCGAAGCGGTGCGATATATCCTTACGGTGGGTGACGGGTTCGGCCACCTGTATCTGCAGCTGGCCGCTATTGCTCCAGCTGGCGTAGACACGCTGGCGGCCGTCCGGCCCGTCCAGCCAGCGCATGCCGCTATGGGCTTGCGGCCAGATGGGCTGGTCCGGCGCGCCGGGATTCTTGTACAGCAGCCGGCCCTGAACGTCCCAGATCTGGTACAGCAGGTACTGGCGGTGGTTGCGCTCGGCCGGCACGGCCACGATGATGGGCGAGGCGCTGCCATGTTCGCGCACCTCGTATTCGGCCAGCGAGAGCAGCAGGTGGGCGGTTTCCTCCAGTGACTGGTCGAACAGTTCCTGGCTTTCGTTGTCGGCTTCCAGATACACGATAACGGCGCTAAGTGCCCACAGCGCCAGCGTCAGGCCGATCAGCCAGCGGAATAGCGCATTGCGCAGCGACCAGACGGCAGGCTTGCTCATGCGGCGGCACCGCCTTGCTGGTCGAGCGGTTTATCGATGCAGTAGCCGATTGCATGCACGGTACGGATCAGGGTACGGCCCAGCTTCTTGCGCAGATGGTGGATGTGTACCTGGATGGCATTGCTCTCCACTTCCTCGCCCCAGCCGTACAGGCTTTCTTCCAGCTGCAGCCGGCTCAGGATGCGGCCACGGTTTTCGATCAGCGTCAGCAGGATGCTGTACTCGCGCAGCGTCAGCGGCACGTCGATGCCGCCTTTGCGCACGTGGCGGTCGGCCACGTCGATGACGATGTCGCCGTGGCTGAGGGTAGTGCGGCTGCGCCCGCTGGCACGCCGGGCCGCGCTGCGGATGCGCGCGGTCAGCTCATCCAGATCAAATGGCTTGATGATGAAATCGTCGGCACCGCCATCGAGGCCGGCAATACGGTCCGGTATCTGGTCGCGCGCCGTGACGATCAGGATGGCGCCTTCGTAGGCACTGGCGCGCAGGGCCGCCAGCACGCTCATGCCGTCACGGTCAGGCAGGCCCAGATCGAGCAGCACGCAGCCGTACTGGTGCAGGCGGGCGGCCGTCAGCGCGCTGTCGCCGCTACGTACCCAGTCCACCGCATAGCCGCCCTGTTCCAGCCCGATCTGGGTGGCACGGCCGAGCTGCGGATCATCTTCTGCCAGCAATATCCTCACTTTGCACTCCTGATCTGATCGACATAACGATGCTAGTTATCGCTTGTTAAGAACTTCTTAACAACTGGATTTCACTATGCCGCCATCGTTCACCCGTCTGGCTGTTCTATGAAAACCACCTCATTTTGCATGAAATTATCGCGTAAGAGTGTCTTTACGGCAATTCTGCTGCCTACTATGGTGTTGGGCCCGCTGGCGGCGCTGGCCGAGCCTCAGCAGCCCCAGTCAGCCCAGCAGATCCGCATCAGCGCGGCCGAGCGTGGCCGTAGCGGCATCGGCACTGCGGTGGCCGTGGCGGCGGACAGTGCAACCGCCGCCCATGCTGGCGCCAACGATCTGGCACTGGCCGGCACGGTGGTAGCGCCACCGGCTTTGCTGGCCGTGGCCAGTACTGCTTACGCCGGCGTGGTGCAGCAGCTGCATGCCAGCAGTCTGCAGACGGTACGTCAAGGCGCGCCGCTGCTGACCATGCATAGCCAGGCCTGGCTGGAAGTGCAGCGCGATTATCTGCAGGCCGCCACGCAGGCCGCGCTGGCCGATGCGCGGGCCCAGCGCGACACGGCACTGCATGCGGATGGCATCATCGCCGCCGCACGGCTGGAAGAGAGCCGCAGCGCGGCCATGCTGGCCCGTCTGGCTGCCGACGAACGGGCGCAGGCGCTGCGGGCCGGCGGCTGGGATAGCCGTGCCATCGAAGCGCTGCTGCGCAGCCGTGCGCTGACCCCGGAGCTGGTGCTGCGCGCGCCGCGCGCCGGTACGGTGCTGGAACTGGTGGCCGAACCGGGTGCCCGGCTGGAAGCAGGCATGCCAGTAGCGCGCATCAGCCGCAGCGGTGCGCTCTGGATAGAGCTGCAGGCCAGCCGTGCCCAGGCCGAGCGTCTGCGGGTGGGGGAAGTGCTGCAGGTGCAGGGTTGCGGCAGTGCGCGCGTGATTGCCGTGGGCAGTGCCGTGAATACGGCCAACCAGAGCGTGCCCGTACGGGCCGAACAGATGGGCAGTGGCGATTGCCTGAAACTCAATGCCTATGTCGAAGCGCGCATGGCGCCTGGCAGCAAGACTGCTGGCGCACCGGCACAAGGCGTGCTTGTGCCGGCGGCAGCGTTGGTGCGGCGCGGTGCCGACACCTTTGTCTTCGTGCAGAACGCCGGCGGCTTCATGGCCACGCCGGTGCAGGCCGTGCAGGCCGGTGCCGATCTGGTGCGCGTCAGCGGCAAGGTGGCGGCCGGCGACGCGGTCGCCGTCAAGGGACTGGTCGTGCTCAAGGGAAGCTGGGCAGGACTGGGCAATGAGGCCGCCGCTCCGGCTGCGGCTACAGCCGGTAGCGCGGCTGGCAGTGCGGCTGCCAGCGCCGGAGCCAAATGATGCTGGCCCGTCTGATTGCCATGTCGCTGGCCCAGCGGCTGCTGGTGCTGGTGCTGACCGTGCTGCTGATGGCGGCCGGTGTGCGTGCCTTCCGCGGTCTGCCTATCGATGCCTTCCCCGATGTATCGAGCACGCAGGTAAAAATCATCATGAAGGCGCCCGGCATGACGCCGGGCGAAGTGGAGAACCGCATCGTCGCACCTATCGAGCAGGAGCTGCTGGGCATACCGAGGCAGGTGATGTTGCGCTCCCAGTCGAAATACGCGATAGCCGATATCACGCTGGATTTCGAGGAAGGCACGGATGTGTTCTGGGCCCGCCAGCAGGTCAGTGAACGGCTGTCCGGCGTGATGAAGGATCTGCCACCGGCCGTCAGCGGCGGGCTGGCGCCTATCACCACGCCACTGGGCGAAATTTTTATGTTCACCATCGAGGGGCCGCTCAGCCAGATGGAGAAGCGCAGCCTGCTGGACTGGGTGATCCGGCCGCAGTTGCGCAACATCGCCGGTGTGGCCGACGTGAATGCGCTGGGTGGGCTGGTGCGCAGTTTTGAAGTGGTGCCCGATCTGGCGGCCCTGGCCGCGCGGCGGATTTCGCTGACCCAGCTCCAGCAGGCACTGGAAATGAATAACCGCAGCGATGGCGCAGGGCGGCTCAGTGATGGAGAGGAGTCGCTGCTGATCCGCAGCGATGGCAGCGTACGGACTTTCGATGATGTGCGTGCCATCGTGGTGCGCAGCACGGAAGGCCAGGTCGTCACACTGGGGCAGGTGGCCAGCGTGCATGAAGGCCAGCTGACGCGCTATGGCGCAGTCACGCAGAATGGCGCCGGCGAAGCGGTGGAAGGGCTGGTGCTGGCCATGCGTGGCGCCAATGCCCAGCAGGTGCTGGAACAGGTGCGCAGCCGGCTGGCCGAGCTGGCACCCACGCTGCCCAAGGGCACCACCATCAGCCCTTTCTATGACCGCGGCAATCTGGTGGCGCGCGCCGTCAATACGGTGGTCAAGGCGCTGGCCGAAGCCACCGTGCTGGTGGTGGTCCTGCTGTATGTTTTTCTTGGCAATGTACGCTCGGCGCTGGTGGTGGCCTGCATCCTGCCGCTGGCCGCGCTGGGGACTTTTGTGCTGATGCAGAGTTACGGCCTGAGCGCCAATCTGATGTCGCTGGGCGGACTGGCCATTGCCATCGGCATGCTGGTCGATGCGGCGGTGGTGGTGGTGGAAAATATCGAAGCCCATGGTGACGGCAGCGCGCGCGGCATGGCGCGGCTGCACGTGATCTACCGGGCGGTGCGCGAAGTGGCGCTGCCGGTAACGGCCGGCATGGTGGTGATCATGATCGTGTTCCTGCCCCTGCTATCGCTGCAGGGACTGGAAGGCAAGCTGTTTGCGCCGGTGGCGCTGACGATTATCTTTGCACTGGGCGCGTCGCTATTGTGTTCGCTGACAGTGATTCCGGTACTGGCGTCGCTGCTGATGGGTAGCCACCAGCATGCCACGCCAAGGCTGGTGGCCTATCTGGAACAGGTGTATGCACGCTGGCTGCAACGCGCCATGGCGGCGGAGAAGCAGGTGCTGGCGGCGGCAGGAGCTGCGCTGCTGGTGGCCGTCGGGCTGTTCATGGTGGTGGGTAAATCGTTTATGCCCACGCTGGACGAGGGCGACATCATCATGCAGATCGAGAAGCTGCCTTCCGTCAGTCTGGCCGAATCGGCCCGGCTGGATGGCGAAATCCAGCGCGCCATACTGGCCGAAGTGCCCGATGTGCTGCGCATCGTGGCGCGGGCCGGCTCCGATGAACTGGGCCTCGATCCCATGGGCTTGAACGAGACGGACACCTTCATGGTGCTGAAACCGCGCGAGCAGTGGCAGAGCCGTAACAAGGAAGAGCTGATGGATGCGCTGCGCAAGGCCACGGCCAGCTTCCCCGGCATCAATCTGAGCTTTACCCAGCCTATCGAAATGCGTACTTCGGAAATGCTGTCCGGCGTGCGTGGCGATGTGGCCATCAAAGTGTATGGGCCGGACACCGAGCAGCTCGATGCGCTGGCCAGCCAGATCGTGCACCAGGTACAGGCCATCAGCGGCAGCGAGGATGTGCTGACGGTGAAAAACGAAGGCGTGCAGTATCTGCAGGTGGAAGTGGACCGGCTGGCTGCCGGCCGGCTGGGTCTGAACGTGGAGCAGGTACAGGCCGATCTGCGCACGCTGATCGAAGGACGGATTGCCGGTGTGGTGGTGGAGGGCGGACGCCGCCTGCCACTGCTGCTGCGCGGCGCGGAAGGCTTGCGGCTGGCGCCGGAGCGCTTCGCCCAGTTGCGGCTGCCGCTGGCCGATGGCAGCGCGATTCCATTGTCGCAGCTGGCCCGCTTGCAGCAGGTCGATGGTCCCGTCAAGGTAGAACGCGAGAACGGCAGCCGCATGGTGGTGGTGCGCGCCAATGTGCACGGTCGCGATCTGGTGGGCTTTGTGGAAGAAGCTAAAGCCCGTATCGCCAGCAGCGTCAAGCTGCCATCCGGTTATCGCATGGCCTGGGGCGGCCAGTTCGAAAACCAGCAGCGCGCGGCGGCACGGCTGGCCGTGGTGGTGCCGGTAGCACTGGCCCTGATCTTCCTGCTGCTGTTCAGCACCTTGCACAGCGTACGGCAGGCGGCGCTGGTGTTCGTCAATATTCCGTTTGCGCTGATAGGCGGCGTAGTGGCGCTGGCCGCCTGCGGCGAGTTCCTGTCGGTGCCCGCTTCGGTAGGCTTTATCGCCCTGATGGGTATCGCCGTGCTCAATGGGCTGGTGATGATCACCTGCTTTAACCAGCTGGCAGCGCGCGGCATGGCGCTGGCACAGGTAGTGCAGCAGGGCGCCCAGCGCCGCCTGCGTCCCGTGCTGATGACGGCGTCGATTACGGCGCTGGGGCTGGTGCCGCTGCTGCTGGCAACGGGCCCCGGCTCGGAAATCCAGAAGCCGCTGGCGATTGTGGTGATAGGCGGTCTGCTCAGCGCGACGCTGCTGACGCTGATCCTGTTACCGATACTATACCGGCGCTTCGGCGTGGCGCCGGCCACCCAGACTGCAGGAGCTGGCCATGAAGCCTGAACCACGATTTGACACACTGCTGACACTGACCCTGCCAGCGGCACTGGAAGACGATGTGCTCGATTTTCTGCTCGACCATCCGCAATGGGCGGGCGGCTACACCGTGACGGACGCCCATGGCATGGGACGCGGCATGCGCCTGAGCAGCACCATGGAGCAGGTGCAGGGACGGCGCCGCAGCAAGCAGGTTGCGATTGCGGGACAAGAGGAATCATTGCGCCAGCTGCTGGCGGCGCTGGCCGCGCAGATACCCAGTAGTGAAGTGAGCTACTGGCTGCAGCCACTGACGGAATTCGGGAGACTGGCATGAAAGGAATGATGGCAACACTGCCTGCGCGATGCAGGCTGAAACCGGCGGCGCGCTTGTGGCAAGGGTTGGGGCTGGGACTGGGGCTGGGCTTGCAGCTGGTACTAGCCGGCGCAGTGCAGGCCAGCGCACTGGGCCTGCTGCCGCCCGACGCGATGGTGCGCCAGACGCTGGCCGAATTGCCGCAGCTGCGCGCCAGCGCGCTGGAAAGCGATCTGGCAAGGGCCGATCAGAAGAAGCTGGCCGCCGGCCAGTATGAATGGACGCTGCGGGCTGGCCATAGCCAGCGCAATATCGTTGGTGGCGAGCGCTATCAGGAACAGGAACTGGGGCTGGAACGCACCGTGCGCTGGTTCGGCAAGGCGGGCAAGGATGCCGCCATAGGTGCCCAGACGGTGGCGCTGGCGGCCACCCAGCGGGCCGATACCTGGCATGAAGCGGGACGGACTTTGCTGGCGGACTGGTTCGAGGCCTTGCGCGAACAGGTGGCGGTGGCGCGCTGGCAGGAGCAGCTGCAGGTGGCGCAGCAGCTGGTCGCCATGGTGGAAAAGCGCGTCAAGGCTGGCGATGCGGCCCGCCTCGATCTGCTGCAGGCGCAGGCCGAACAGGGCAGAGTCAGCGCGCAGCTGCAGCAAGCACGCCTGCGGCTGGAACAGGTGCTGGGCCAGCTGCAGCTCAATTACCGCGGCCTGCCGGAGCCGCAGGCGAGCGAGCTGCCCGTGCCGGAATTCGGTGCCGCATCGATAGACACCCTGCAGGCCCGCATCCTCGACGACAACCATGAAGTGGAACTGGCCGAAGCCGGCGCCGCACTGGCGCAGCTGCGCGCCCAGCGGCAGGACAGCGAGCGCATGCCCGACCCCACGCTGGCGCTGCGCGCCGTGCGCGAACGCGATGGCCAGGAGCGCTTGCTGGGCCTGTCGATTTCGATTCCGCTGGGCGGCGCCGCCCGTTCGGCCGAACGTGATGCTGCCGTGGCGCGCGCCGGCATGGCGCGGGAACGGCTGGCACTGGTGCAGCGCAAGGTTGCTGCCGATGCGCGCCGCGCCGCCACCGAAGGCGTGCGCAGCGTGGCAGTGTGGCAGACGCTGGACCAGGTGGCACAGCAGGCGCAGGAACAGGCAGCGCTGATGCTGCGTGCCTATCAGGCGGGTGAACTGCCGCTGGCCGAAGCGCTGACAGGGCGCCGGCTGGCACTGGAAGCACTGCTGGCGGCCCAGAGCGCGCAAGTCGATGCCTTGCAGGCCGAGGCCAGAGTGCGGCTTGATGCGCACGAAATCTGGTCCATCGACGAGCCGAAACACCGCTAGCGCGGCCTGCGCCAGCCTAGTGCAGGCCGAGCGTGCTGCGCAGCGCCTGCGCCAGCAGCATGAATTCCTTTTCCATGGCGTCTATGCGGGGTTCCAGCTGGCTGCCGGCCAGGCCCTGTTCGATCTGGTTGGCCATGTCTGCCAGCGGCTGGGCATAGAAGATGGCGGCATTGCCCTTGATCGAGTGGGCCATACGGGTAATGGTTGCATGGTCGCCGGCAGCGACGGCAGTGCGCAGTGCAGCGAAATCCTGCGGGAAGATCTCCAGCGCCTGTTCGCCGACGATTTCCAGCACTTCCTGTTCGGTTTCGCGCAGCGCTTTTGCGTAGTCGAAGCTGGCCGCTTCGTTGGGGCGCGGATGGTAAAGCTCCAGTACGGCGCGCAACTGGTCGCGCTTGAACGGTTTGGTCAGATAACCATCCATGCCGGCCGCCAGACAGCGTTCCTTGTCGCCCTGCATGGCATTGGCCGTCATGGCGATGATAGGGGTGCGCGGGCCCTGTTCCGCAGCGCGGAACATACGGGTTGCTTCCAGCCCGTCGATGACGGGCATCTGCATATCCATCAGCACCAGATCGAAGCGCTGGCTGGCCAGCTTGTCGAGGGCTTCGCGGCCATCCTGCGCCAGCGTGATGCGGTTGCCCCAGCGTTCCAGCAGGGTGATGGCAAGGCGCTGGTTGGATGGATGGTCTTCAACCAGCAGGATGTCGAGCGGTGCCAGCGGGCGCGGTTCCGTCGGTGCGGCGCTCTGGCTGGCCGGTTCCAGCGGCTGCAGCGGTGCAGCCCCCATGGCCAGCAGCAGGGCATTGGCCAGATCGCCCTGCAGCACCGGTTTGGTGATGATGTTGCTGACGCTGACTTCCTTCCAGCGCTCGCTACCAAGGCTGGCCGTGGGCGCCATCACCACGATCGGCACACGCAGCCCGGATGGCAGGGCGTTGATGGCGGCCGCTGTCTCGGCGCTATGCTGATCGTGCAGCAGCGCGTCCAGCAGCACGCAGGCATAACGGCTATCCGGCTGGCGCAGTAGCTGCAGCGCCGCCGCGCCACTGGCCACGGCCGTGACGCGCACCTGCCACTGCACCAGCGTGTCGGCCAGAATCTGGCGGCAGCTGTCGTTGCCCACCACCAGCAGCACGTGCTGGTCCGTCAGCGCACCGAGGCGGCTGGACAGGCGTGGCGGCGTATCGTTGCCGGGGCAGCGGAACTGCGCGGTGAAATGGAAGGTGCTGCCGACGCCTTCCACGCTGTTGACCCAGATGCGCCCGCCCATCAGCGACACCAGATAGCTGGAGATGGTCAGGCCCAGACCCGTGCCGCCATAGTGGCGCGTGGTCGAGGTGTCGGCCTGTTCGAACGCTTCGAAGATGGCCTGCTGCTTGGCCGCCGGGATGCCGATGCCGCTATCGCGCACGGAGAAGTGCAGCGTGCCGTGGTCGTCGCCACGCTCGGCCAGCTCGACCCGTACGATCACTTCGCCCTGACGGGTGAACTTGATGGCATTGCCCACCAGGTTCATCAGAATCTGGCGCAGACGGCCGCCGTCGCCCACCACGAACGCCGGCACGTCGGGCGCGATATAGCAGCCGAACTCCAGCCGCTTGCTGTTCTCCTGCTCGGCCAGCACCTTGAGGGTATTGCCCACCATGTCCTGCAGGTCGAAGCGGGTCTCATCGATTTTCAGCTTGCCCGCTTCGATCTTGGAGAAATCGAGGATGTCGTTAATGATGGTCAGCAGCGCTTCGGTAGACGATTTGCTGATGGTCAGATATTCGCGCTGTTCGGGCGTGAGGTTGGTATCGAGCGCCAGTTCCGTCATGCCCAGGATGCTGTTCATGGGCGTGCGGATCTCGTGGCTCATATTGGCCAGGAAGTCGCTCTTGGCGCGGGTGGCGGCTTCGGCCGCTTCCTTGGCCAGCAAGGCTTCGCGTTCGAGGTTTTTGCGCTCGGTGATGTCGGCGATGGTGCCCACCAGTCCTGCCACTTCGCCATCGGGGCGGGTCAGCAGGGCCTTCTGGTAGATGCCCTCGCGCTGGCGCCCGTCGGCAGTGGGGATCAGGGCTTCGAAGCTTTGCAGCGGCTCGCCGGCGAACAGGCGGCTATCGTAGCCGTCGTGCATGGCGGCGCCTTCCGGCGTCAGCAGGTCGTACACCGTCTTGCCCAGAATGTCGGTACGCTTGACGTTGAAGAACTGCTCGAACGCGGGGTTGACCTGCTGGTAGCGCCGCTGTGCGTCTTTCACGTAGACGGGTAGCGGGATGGCTTCGAACAGTTCTTCCACGAAGTGCAGCTGTTCCTGCAGGCGCTGCATCAGTGCATGGTGGGCCGTGATGTCGGTACGGATGGCGACATACTGATAGGGTTCGCCGTTCTCGTCGAGGAAGGGCACGATGGTGGCGTGTACCCAGTACAGGCTACCGTCCTTGGCGCGGTTGCAGACCTGGTTGTCCCACACCCGGCCCGAACGTATGGTCGCCCACATATTGGCGAAGAATTCTTTCGGGTGGTAGGTCGAGTTGATCAGGCGGTGATTGGAGCCTATCAGTTCGTCGCGGGTGTAGCCGGACACGCTGCAGAAGCGTTCGTTGGCATAGGTGATGCAGCCATTCGGGTCGGTGATGCTGATGATGGCATGCTGGTCCATCGCGAACTTCTGGTTTTCCAGCGCGCGCTGGGCCTGACGCAAAGCCTGCTCGCCGGCGCGGCGCTGCTGTACCAGTTCGTTAATCAGTTCTACCACGTCGTACAGGTCACCGCTGCGGCCATCGGCACCGGCCGGATCATCCTGCAGCGCCTGGGCAGTTTCGCGCAGCAGGGCTATCGCGCTTTCCCGTCTGGCCAGTTCCTGGCGCTGGCGGGTATTGGCTTCGGTCAGTTCGCGCGAGCTCAGTTCCAGGCTGCGGGTGCGCAGGTCGAGGTCGCGGTCATACTGTTCGTAGGTGCGCACCACGCGCTCGAACAGTTCACCCATCCCTTGCAGGCCACGGCGCACACTTTCGGGCAGCTCGGAATTGCCACCCAGCGCATGCGCAGCGTCCAGAAACGCTTGCAGCTGCTGGCTGTCCTCGATGCCCGTGGTGCGCTTCAACTGGCGCAGGAATGTCTTATGCTGCAATGCTAGGCTCCCCTGATGGCCGTTGCCGGCCCGTGCTTATACGCTTTCGCTGATGGTGGTAATGGTCATGGTCTGGTTATGCACTTCGCAGGCCACGCCGGGCGCGAACGGCGTTATCTCGCCATACGAATAGAAGCCGGTAGCACAGGCCTGCTGGCCCAGCTTGGCCGTAACAGCCTCGATTTCTTCCTCCACCCGGTCGCCCATCACCAGCTTGCGGCCTACGCAGGACACCAGCAATGCCAGATGGGGCGTGGCCGGCTGCTGCATGCCCACGGTTTTCTCGGCTGCCACTTCGGCGCCGTCGATCAGGGCATCGGTGGAAGCCTGCATCAGGCGCAGGAAGCCGCCCTGATGGATGGCGCCCGCCAGCAGCAGCGAACCATTGGCTTCGTCTATGCCGAGGATGGTGCGGATCAGGCCCACTTCGGACAGATCGTCGCCCAGCATCTCGAACGGGAACAGCAGGCCCGAAGCCGGCAGGTCGCGCGCATAGTCGCCCAGATAGCGCTTGTACACTTCCAGCGCCGGTTCGTTATCGAGTTCGTACAGCAGATTGCCTTCGCAGCGCGTGACGCAGCGTGCCGGACCGAAGGCGCGCCAGCCACCGAAGAAGCCATGGCCTATCTGTAGCTGGGCGCCGGTCAGTCCCACGGCCACCACGGCGCGCGGGGAAATGCCGTCCGTGCCTATGGTCCAGGTCTGCTGGAATGCGCCATTGTCGCCTGCCAGACCGCCCATGATGGGCAGACTGGAGCCCAGCGCTGCCGTCATGCCGGCCACCAGCGCGCTGCCGTTGACGGCTACGCCCGGTGCAAACACCAGCACGCCGCGCAGCTCGGGATGAGCCAGCGCCTTGCCTACTTTCTGGCCGGCCGCATATGATGCTTCCATGCTGGTCAGTTCGGTGGCAGCGGCCAGCACATGCGCATGCTCGAAGTGCACGGCGGTGACGACGGCACTATCTTCCTGCACGCAGGCGCCGTTGATTTCGCCGGCCGTGGAGCAGCCTATCAGCTGCGCCGCAGGAAACGCGGCCTGCAGCTGGCCAGCCAGCCGGGTGGCGCCGTCCTTATCCGTAAAGAATTGCGGCGCGGCGAATACCAGCACCAGCTGCGGCGCGATGGCGCTCAGCGGTGCGAGCGCGGCGGCGACATCGTCGCCCGGTTTGAAGCTGGCTTGCTGGATCTGCATGACGGGACTCGCTGGGCTAGGGGTGGCTGGGCTAGGGATGGCTGGGTTCAGTGAGGTCGTTGCTGTCGCAGTGGTCTATGCCTATCTGCTCGCGTACGCGCAGCACTTCGTCCCACACCTTGAGGAAGGCATCGACGCAGTCGGGATCGAAATGGTTGCCGCTGTTCTCGATCAGGAATTCACGCGCACGATCGAGTTCCCAAGCCCGCTTGTAAGGGCGGGCCGAGGTCAGCGCATCGAACACGTCGGAGACGGCGACGATGCGGCTGAACAGGGGAATTTCCTTGCCGCGCAGGCCACGCGGATAGCCGCTGCCGTCGAATTTTTCGTGGTGGCACAGGGCGATTTCGGCAGCCGCATCAAGGATAGGCGAAGGGCTGTTGCTGAGGATGGCGTAGCCGATTTCTGCATGCTGCTTCATGATGAAGAACTCGTCCGGATTGAGCCGTCCCGGCTTGAGCAGGATGTGATCGGGGATGCCCACTTTGCCGATGTCGTGCATGGGTGCCGCTTCCAGCAGCAGGGTTTGGTCTGCGGCACTCAGGCCCATCTGCGCGCCTACCAGCTTGGCGATGTGGGCCATGCGCAGGATGTGGTTGCCCGTTTCGGGATCGCGGTATTCGGCCGCGCGGCTCAGGCGCACGATGGTATCGCGCTCGCGTTCGATGATGGCACGGGTGGCCTGCGCCACTTCTTCGGCCAGCAGGGCGGCCCGGTCGCTCAGCAGGCGCTGGCTGCGTCGCATGGTGGCCATGTTGCGGATACGGGCGATGAATTCGCTCTTGTCGACCGGCTTGTTGAGGAAATCGGTCGCACCCGATTCCAGCGCCGCCACGCGCACCTGTTTCTGGTCGTTGGCGGTAATCATGATGACGGGTACATCGCGCATATGCGGCATGCGGGCGATGCGCTTGACCACCTCGATGCCATCCGGTGCCGGCATCATGTAGTCGACGATGACGATGTCGGCACCATGTTGTTCGCACCAGTTCAAGGCGTCGGCCGAGACGCTGAAGCAAAGCGGGTCCAGTCCGTCGATGCGTGCAACGAAATTCTTGAACAGGGAGAGGTTAATCTCCGAATCATCGACAATGACAACGGAAAGCTTCATAGGTCCAGACAAAAGTAAAAAGACGGCCAAACTACCTTGTTGCACCACGAATATAGATGGTGGCCTCTAAATAAGCAATGGCTGCAGGAAATATAGGCGGGCGGCGCACGCCAGTGTTGCGTGCCGGTACAGTAAAGCGCCGCGCCGCCCCGCGCCGGAAGTCTGCCAATCTTGATCTAGGGCGTCTGGTGGCGCACCGCCTGATGGGGCTGGCCACTATGGTCTATGGCCAGATAGCTGTAGCCGCTAGCTTCCAGATAGCCTCGTCCCTGTTGCTGTTTCGACTGGGGACCTTACGGCCCGCCACTGACTGCGATAGTCAGCGGTGCCGTAGTGGGCATAGGTGGGCGGGATTAAAGTTAGTATCCGGCAGTGAGGCGTGTAGGCTCAATAATTTGTACAACGGCGCTTACATGCTGAGTCCGCACCGTTATCAATGCCAAATGCCCGAGGCTTTCGCTATATCGCAAAGGCAAAGCGGGCCGGGCAACTCAGGCTTCGCCCTTCAGCAGCAGCCCGGTCTTGCTCTGCAAATCCTTGCTGATGTCGAGTGCTTGCTGCGACGGGAACTGGCGCAGGATTTTCTTGGTTTCCGTATCCACCACCTTGATCACGGAAGCGCCGCTACTATCGTCGATACTGAATTGCACCTCGCTGTTGTCCTTGAGGTAGCGGTTGATCGCATCGACCGAGTTCTTCAGCTGATTTTTATCCAGCGTGACCGGGGCGGCGCTGGCGGGCGGCGTGTTTTCGGCAGGAGCGGCCTGAGCAGAGGCGTGGGATGGCTCGGCTGCCTTGACATCGCTCGTCCTGGTCTGACCGTTCGGGCTAGTAATGGAAGTGAGGTTCATCGCGTGCTCTTTCTATAAAGTGTGGCCATGCGGCTGGCGGCACCGTATCTGGGGTGCAGCTGTTTTTCTACCGCTTCTGTTATGGATAACGGCAACTGGAAAAAAAATTGAAGGGTAGAAGAGGCTGCAGCACAGGTTTTTTTCATACTTTTTTAATGTGGCGCGCGGGAAATATTTATTGAAAATCAAGCTGTTAGCGTGGCCGCATGGTCCGGCGCACAGCCTGCAGCAGGCTGCTGCGCACACCATGCCAGAGCCGGTATAAGCGGTTGGCCGGACTGGCGCGCAACAGCAGCACATGGCTGCGCAGACTGACGGCATTACTGGACTGGTAATTGTGGCCCGGCTGGCCGTAGCCGAATTCCAGCCGCCGGCAGTGGCCGCCGTCCGCAGCGCACAGATAGGCCAGTGCCAGCTGCAAGATGCTGGTGCCGGCCGAGAGCGCCTGCCAGGCCGGTGCCGGCAGGATGTTGAACAGGTGGTAGACGCCGCCACTTTGCAGGCCCAGTAGCACGCCGCAGCACTGCGTGCCGGCATCGACGCGGAAGCACAGCAGCAGGCCGAATCGCGCCAGCGCCTGCATTTCCTCTGCATCCCACAGTTGCAGCCGCCGTGCGGGCGGGCAGCATTGTTGCAAGCCTTGTTCCAGTGCCGCCACGTCGGCCGGACTACGGATCACCTGTAGCGTCAGCGCGCCGCCTGCCGCATCGGCCAGCTGGCGCTGCTGGCGTTTCAGGTTGTAGCGCCGTTTGCTGCCCAGCCGCTCCAGATATTCGGTGTAGCTGGAGGGCAGTGCCATGCTGTGGCAGCCGCGCCAGCCGTGCAGCGCAAGCATCAGCTGCGAGCGGGTCTGAAGTAGATGCTGGCTGATGGCATGGTCTTGCGGCAGGGCGCGGTACACCAGCGCCTGCACACGAGGGAACTCGGCCAGCAGAAAAGCATGCAGCGCCTCGAGCAGGTCCCCGTCCGGTGGCAGCAGGGGGCTGCTGCCCAGCAGCACCAGCTGCTGGCGCTGGCGGCGGGCGGCGCCAGTGGCCAGCCCCGTGTGCAGCAGCGGTATCAGGCCCAGCGGCTGGTGGCCGGCCGTGTATGCGCCATACAGGTGGAAGCGCTGGTGCGGCGTGGCGCAGGCGCTGAGGAAGTCGGCGAAGGCGGGGGTCTGATAGATGGCTTCGCAACTATTGCTGGTAGCCGCCAGCTGCTGCCACTGCGCGCGCATTTGAGCGTCGCCAGTCTGCTGGTCGAGATTGCGGAAGTAGAAGAGGGAAGAGGGCATGGTGGCCAGACATTCGCATATCTGGCCTTGCCGCCGTTTGCGCTAGATCGAAGCGCGTGGCGCTGCGTTCCAGCAGGCCGGTGCGGGCACCGGCCATGAAGCTTATTTGTTCAGCAGCGAGTGCTTGCGGGCATAGCCGAAGTACACCACCAGACCGAGTAGCAGCCATACACCGAAAGCCACCCAGGTGAAGGCGCTCAGGTAGACCATCAGCATGACGCAGAAGGCCACGGCCAGTGCCGGCACCACAGGCACGCCCGGGCAGCGGAAAGCGCGCTTCAGGTCAGGGCGTTTTTTGCGCATGATGATCACGGCCACGGAAACCAGACTGAAGGCAGCCAGGGTACCGATGTTGATCAGTTCGGTCAGCACATTCAGCGGCACGACGGCAGCGATCAGGCCGAAGATGATGCCGACCAGCCAGGTGGCGAAGAACGGGGTTTTCAGGCGCGGGTGTACATGCGACAGGCGTTGCGGCAGCAGGCCGTCGCGCGACATGGCGAAGATGATGCGGGTCTGGCCGTAAGCCATCACCAGAATCACCGTGGTCATGCCCAGAATGGCGCCCAGATCGACGAAGCCGGCAAACCAGTTTTCGCCGGCGTGCTTGAGTGCCAGCGAAACCGGGTGGTCGATGCCGAGGAACTGCTGGTAAGGCACGATGCCGGTCATGATGGCCGACACGATCACATACAGCACGGTACAGGCCGCCAGCGAACCGATGATGCCGATAGGCAGATCGCGCTCGGGACGTTTGACTTCCTCGGCGGCCGAGGTCACGGCGTCGAAGCCGATGAAGGCGAAGAACACCAGCGCCGAAGCGGTCAGCATGCCGTGGTAGCCGAACGGCATGAAGGGCTGCCAGTTGGCCGGCTCGACGTGGCGGGCGCCTACCAGTATGAACAGCAGTACCACGCCGACCTTGATGGCCACCATGATGTTGTTGAGGCGGGCCGATTCGCGCACACCCCAGCCCAGCATGGCCGTCAGCACCAGCATGATGCACAGGGCCGGCAGGTTGATATAGGTGGTCACGCCGGGCAGGGCGCCCGGTGCGGCCGTCAGTTCGACCGGCAGGTGCAGGCCGAAACCGGCAATCAGCGACTGGAAGTAGCCGGACCAGCCTACCGATACGGCCGACGTGGCCAGACCGTATTCCAGCAGCAGGTCCCAGCCTATCATCCACGCGGCCAGTTCGCCCAGCGTGGCATAGGTGTAGGTGTAGATGGAGCCAGCCACCGGCACGGTGGAGGCGAATTCTGCATAACAGAGCGCCGCAAAGCCGCAGGCGATGGCGGCGACGATGAAGGACAGCGTCAGTGCCGGGCCAGCGGTGACAGCGCCGGTACCGGTCAGTACAAAGATGCCGGTGCCGACAATGGCGCCGATACCCATCAGGATCAGATCGAATGGACCGAGAACTTTTGCCAGACCGCTAGGTTTGCGGCTATGGGCAATCATCTCGTCGAGATTCTTGGTGCGAAATAGGCTCATGTGACTCCAGTCTTTTTGTAATGGTTCCTTGCCCGTCGCAGCCTTGTGGGCATGGGCAACGGCAGATCATACAGCAGAAAAGCGGGCGCGGAGGGAAGTGGCTGTCTATACAACGATGATATATCGACCAGTGATGTTGCCCAGCGTCGCAAGTACGCCACAGTCCAGTTCCTTTTGGTAGGATATGTGCTTTAACCGGAACGCAGTCATGCGCTTTTGGCGGGCAAAACAGCGGTAACGGCGACGCCGGCCCCGCGTGGGCGCCCTTCAGCAAGCCGCGCACGGACTGTCGTTCGCTAGCAACGCTGCCCACCATGAAAATTGTTATTGCGCCCGATTCGTTCAAAGAAAGCCTGTCTGCGCTGGAGGTGGCTAGCGAAATTGAAGCGGGCTTCCGCCAGATCTATCCGCATGCCGACTACTGCAAGCTGCCCATGGCGGACGGCGGCGAAGGCACGGTGCAGGCCCTGATCGATGCCAGCGGCGGCCAGCGCATCGTGTGCCAGGTGGCCGGCCCGCTGGGGCAGCCGGTCACGGCTTTCTACGGCCTGATGGGCGACGGCCAGACGGCCGTGATCGAAATGGCCGCCGCCAGCGGACTGGAGTTGCTGACGCCGGAACAGCGCGACGCGCTGCACGCCAGTACCTACGGCACGGGCCAGCTGATCCGTGCTGCGCTCGATGCGGGCGCGCGCCGCTTCATCCTCGGCGTGGGCGGCAGCGCCACCAATGATGGCGGAGCCGGCATGCTGCAGGCGCTGGGTGCCCGTCTGCGCGATGGCGACGGACAGGAACTGGCTGCCGGCGGCGCCGCGCTAGCGCAGCTGGCAACCATCGACCTGGCGCAGTTCGATGCGCGGCTGGCCGAATGCAGTTTCCAGATCGCCTGCGACGTCGATAATCCGCTGGTGGGCCCGGCTGGCGCTTCCGCCGTGTTCGGCCCGCAGAAAGGCGCCAGTCCGGCGCAGGTGCAGCAGCTGGACGCAGCGCTGCAGCGGTATGCCGATGTGCTGGCAAGCCAGTTCGGCCAGCAGGTGGCGCAGCTGCCCGGTGCCGGCGCAGGGGGCGGCATCGCTGCTGCCATGCTGGTGTTCCTGCGTGGCCGCATGCGGCCCGGGGTAGAGATCGTGGCGCAGGCGGCGGGGCTGGCCGAGGCGATCGCCAGTGCCGATCTGGTGCTGACGGGCGAAGGCCGCATCGACGGCCAGAGCGTGCATGGCAAAACGCCGGTAGGCGTGGCGCGTCTGGCCCGCCAGTATGGCAAGCCGGTGATCGCTATCGGCGGCTGTCTGGGTAGCGGTGTCGAGCAGGTGTACCTGCATGGCATAGCGGCCAGCGTGGCGGCGGTGAGCCGTCCGTGCACGGTGGCGCAGGCGCTGGCCGATGCGAGGCAGAATCTGCAACTGGCAGCCCGCAATGTGGCGGCCTTGCTGAAGCTGGGGCAGGCGCTGTAGTACGCGCGGGGAGGATGTGCTAGATTTGTTGAAACGAAAATATTTTTTGCCTATATGAGTGACGCCGCAATGCAGCCACTGCCGACGATACGGGCGCAGATCTATGCGCTGGTGTGGGCTTGCGTCGTGCCGGCGCTGATCGGTCTGGCGCTACTGGCGAATAATTTCTATGAGCGCGAACGCGACCAGATCCAGCTCGAGTCGCTGATCACGGCGCGCGCACTGGCGCAGGCGGTGGACCGTGATCTCAACACTGGCATCACCATGGCCATGGCGCTGTCGCACGATCCCAGTCTGGATCGCGGCGATCTGGCCGCGTTCTACCAGCTGGCCAGCAAGGCGCTGCGGCCCGAGTTCCCCGGCCTGAATTTTGTGCTCAGCGATCGCCAGTCAGTGCAGTTGCTCAACACGGTAAGGCCTTACGGCAGCCGGCTGACCGATCCGGGCAGCTTCGAACGTATCAACAAGGTGTTCGAGACGGGGCGCACGGTGATTTCCGACGTGTTCATCGGTGGTGCTCTGCAGCGTCCGCTGGTCGCCGTACACGTGCCGGTGCAACGCCAGGGCAAGGTGCTGTATGTGCTGTCGGTGGCGTTTCTGCCTGAACGGCTGGGCAAAATACTGAGCGAGCAGCATTTGCCGGAAGGCCGTGTGGCCGGCATCTTCGACCGCCACGGCGTGATCGTGGCGCGCTCGCACCAGCCGGAGAAATTTGTCGGCAAATACGGTTCACCTTCGCTGCTGGCCGGCATGGCCGACAAGGGCGAAGCCGCCATCCGCACCACCACGCTGGAAGGCACACCCGTGTATTCCATGTACAGCCATTCGCAGATGTCGGGCTGGGCGGTGGTGATAGGCGTGCCGCGCAGTACGGTGATGGCGGAAATGCTGGAGTCGATACGCTGGATCAGTCTCGGTGTGGTGGTGCTGCTCGCGCTGGGAATTACTGGTGCGTGGTATTTCGCGCGCAGGATAGAGCATTCCGTGCGGGCTCTGTCGGTCGCTGCCAGCGCGCTCGGCAAAGGCGGCCAGCTGCAGCAGCTGGTGCTCAAGCCGCAATTCCGCGAAGCCGATGAAGCCATGCAGACGCTGCAGTCAGTCGAGGCCGAACTACAGCATTATCGCCACCAGCTGGAAAGCGCCATCGAGGCCCGCACCCACGAATTGCAGCTGGCCCGCCGCGCCGCAGTGGACCGGGAAACCCGTACCCGTACCGTGATCGATAACGTCGGTGACGGCATCATCACCATGACGGCCGATGGCCGCATCGCGTCGTTCAACCGCGCCGCCAGCAGCATCTTTGGCTATAGCGCGGACGAGGTAGTGGGGCAGGAGCTGACCATGCTCATGCCCGAGCCCATGCGCGCGGCCCATCAGGCCGGCGTGGCGCGCTATCTGGCCGGCTTCGTGCCCACGGTGGTGGGACGCAACAACATCGAGCTGCAGGGCCTGCACAAGAACGGCCATACGTTTGTGCTGGAGTTGTCGATCCGCGCCCTGTTTGTCGAAGGCCAGCATCTGTTTGTCGGTATCGTGCGCGATGTGACGGAGCGCAAGCGCGCCGAGCGCGAGCTGCGTCAGGCCATGGAGCAGGCCCAGATTGCCAGCGCCGCCAAGGATGTATTCGTGGCCAATATGAGTCACGAGCTGCGCACGCCGATGAATGCCGTACTGGGCATGGCCCATCTGCTGGCAACGACGGGACTGACGCCGGAACAGAGCCGCTATCTGGAAATGATACGGGCTTCGGGCCAGTCGCTGCTGGGCATCCTGAACGATATTCTGGATTTCTCCAAAATGAGCGCGGGCAAGATCGAAGTCTATCCGGCGCCGTTCGATCTCGATGAAGTGCTGCATGCACTGGCCAGCATCATGAGTATCAATGTGGGCGAACGCAATCTGGAGCTGTGTCTGGGCGTCGCGCCCGATGTGCCGCGCGCCCTTATAGGCGATGCCCTGCGCCTGCAGCAGATACTGGTCAACCTGACAGGCAATGCCATCAAATTCACCGAGCAGGGCGAAGTGGCCGTGCTGGTCGAGCGCGCCGAAGTGCCGGGTGCCACCGTGCAACTGCGCTTCACCGTGCGCGATACCGGCATAGGCATGACGGATGAACAGCTGGCACGCCTGTTCTCGCCGTTTGTGCAGGGCGATCTGTCGACCACGCGGCGTTACGGCGGCACGGGGCTGGGCCTGACCATCTCCAAAGGCCTGATCGAATTGCTCGGTGGCGGCGTGGCCGTGCAGAGCAAGCCCGGTCAGGGCAGCACTTTCCAGTTCACGCTGCCATTCCAGCTGTCGGCCCAGAGCGGCCCCAACCGCTCGGCCTACCCGCGCCATCTGCTGCTGGTCGATGACAATCCCACCAGTCTGGCCTATCTGGAAATGACGCTGGCCGCATGGGGCTGGAGCAGTGTCAGCGTGGGCAGCGGTTCCGAAGCGCTGGCCCACCTGTGCAGCGGCGTGCGCTTCGATGTGGTGCTGGTGGACTGGCAGCTGCCCGACATGGCGGGGCCGGAGCTGATAGGCGCCGTGCGGCAGGAGTTTGCCGTGCCTCTGATCTGCATGGTGAATGCCTTCGGCCGCAGCAAGCTGACGCAGGAAATGAGCGATGGGGACGCACCCGAATTCCTCACCAAGCCGGTTACGGCCTCCAGCCTGTTCGACGCCGTGCAGACGGCACTGGCGCCGGCAACGGCCGAGGTGGTCAGCACGCCGGCCCCGCCCCAACTGCTCGCCGGTGTGCGCCTGCTGCTGGCGGAAGATAATCTGATCAATCAGGCGGTGGCCAAAGGCATACTGGAGCAGGCCGGTGCACAGGTCACGGTGGCCGGCAATGGCGAAGAAGCGCTCGAACTGCTGCGTAGCGGCCACAGCTTCGATCTGATTCTGATGGATGTGCAGATGCCGAAAATGGATGGTTACACGGCGACCCGTGCGATCCGGCGCGAGTTACGTTTGCACCTGCCCGTGCTGGCGATGACGGCCGGGGTGATGGCTTCCGAACGCGAACAGTGCGTGGCAGCCGGCATGGATGACTTTATCGGCAAGCCGCTCGATGTGGAACAGATGATGAGTACCATTCTGCGTCACCTGCCTGCGGCCTGAGGAGGTGCTGCCCGTGCAGGGCAGCACCTGAACCGGCTTTAGAACTCTTCCCACTCGTCTTCGGCAGGTTTGCTGGCCGGCCGGCTGGCCTTGCTCTCGCTGCTAGCGGCGCTGGCCCGCGGCGTGGGCGCCGGTGCGCTGGCTTTAAGGGCAGCGGGAGCAGGGCGGGCGATGGCGCTGCGCCGTGCCGGCTGGGTGCTGGCCGCAGCCGGCGCGCTGGCACGTGCCACGCCATGGCGCTGGGTGTCGCCGGCGATCTGGAACACCGCCACCATCTGCGCCAGATTGGCCGCCTGTTCCTGCATGGCTTGCGAAGCAGCGGCCGCCTGTTCCACCAGCGCGGCATTCTGCTGGGTCACATTGTCCATCTCGGCTACGGCCTGGTTGATCTGCTCTATGCCTATCTCCTGCTCGCGCCCCGCTTCGCTGATCTCGCTGATGATGGAGGTGACGCGGCCCACGCTGCTGACGATTTCATGCATGGTGCTGCCGGTCTCGTTGACCAGCGCGCTGCCGCTGCCCACTTTCTCGACCGAGTCGGTGATCAGTGCCTTGATGTCCTTGGCGGCAGCAGCCGAACGCTGGGCCAGATTGCGCACCTCGGTTGCAACCACGGCAAAGCCGCGCCCCTGTTCGCCGGCCCGCGCTGCCTCCACCGCTGCATTCAGGGCCAGAATATTGGTCTGGAAAGCGATGCCGTCGATGACGCCGATAATGTCGGCGATCTTGTCCGACGATTCCGTGATCGAACCCATGGTATCGACCACACGGCTGACCAGCTCGCCGCCCTTGATGGCGATCTCGGAGGCCGAGGTGGCGAGGGCACTGGCCTGACGGGCATTTTCCGAATTCTGCCGCACGGTAGAGGTGAGCTCTTCCAGCGATGAGGCGGTTTCTTCCAGACTGGCGGCCTGCTGTTCGGTGCGGCGCGACAGGTCCAGATTGCCGGCGGCAATTTCGCTGCTGGCCGTGGCGATGGCGTCGCTGCCTTCGCGCACACTGCGCACGGTGCCGGCCAGGCGCTCCTGCATATGCTTGAGGCCGACCATCATGGCGCCCATTTCATCGTCGCGACTCTGGTCGATCTGGTTGGACAGATTACCTTGCGCCATGGCTTCGAAGTGATTGCGGGCTTCGTCCAGCGGGTGCATGACGGCGCGCATCAGCATCAGGCCGGATACGCCGGCCAGACCCACGCCGATGACGATGGCGGCAATCGACAGCATCATGCTGCGCGCGTAGTCGGCCTGACTGTCGGCGTAGCGCTGGCCCGTGCTTTCCAGCTGGTAGGCGGCGAGCTTTTCGTTGCCCTCTATGTAGAGGCGGAACAGGCGGGTGATCTCGCCCAGCATCAGCCGGCGGATTTCGTCCTGATTCTTGTCCGTCAGCGCCTTGATCGCGGGCTGCAGGCCTTCCTTGATCAGCGCCTGACGGTTGGCTTCCGCCTTGTCGGCCAGCGCTTTCTCGCCCGGTCCGAAAGGCAGGGCCAGATAGCTCTTCCAGAACTTCTCGTTACCATCGATAAAATCCTGTGCCTTCTTGAGCGGGTCCTGCGAAGCGGGGTTGTCGAGATCGAGTGCTACCCGGTCCAGCGACAGGCGGGCCCGGTCCAGCTGGATTTGCGATTCGTAGATGGCTTTCATGGAGACCATGGAATTGCCATATACGTCTTTCAGGATCTCGTTGCTTTTTCGCAACTCAAAGATCCCGCGCGCGCCGAGAAACAGCATGAGCAGGGCTAGCAAAGCGATGGTGGCAGTGAGGCGGGTGCGGATGGTAAGCCGGTCAAACATAGAGTTCTCCGTATCTAGTGGGAACGGGCGCGCCCCTGCTGCATGCTGGCGCAGCAGAGTGTTGCTATGACGCTCGCGTAGTACTACTTAGGCTAAAGGAGACATTGTCAAAATACAAGAACTGCTTACCATCATTTTGAAAGTTGAGCTCAGGCAAGGCTTGCTGGCTCGTCAGGAAGGGCGCGCAGCGCTGCGGCGAGCGCTTCCAGCCGATCCGGGCGCAGCAGACCGAAGTTGTAGAAGCCCAGCTCGCGGATGCCTAGCTGTGCCAGCCGGGTCAGGGCGCTGGATAGCTGGGCGCCGTCCGCCAGATCTGGCGGTCCGGGGCGAAGAATGGCGCGGATCTGTGCACTGCCACCGAGGCGGCGCCGGCAGTCCCAGGCATCGCTGGCCACGGCAGCCGCGTCGGCTTCGTAGAACGGTATTTCGATCCAGTCTGCCACCCGGGCCAGTGCTGGCAGATCCATACCTTCCAGCCAGTTGCTGGCGGTGGGTCGCTGTACGGTGGCAATCACGGCCAGCTCTACCTGTGGCGGGATGGCGGCGCGGATAGCGCCTACCAGCGCCGTCACACGGCGCTGGCGCAGCAGCAGCCACTCGGCCAGTGCAGGCTGGGCCAGCAGGTCGGCTTGCAGCCATGCTTGCGCCTGAGCGGGTGTGGCATCCACGGGAGCTTGCAGATACAGGTCGACGCTGGCGGCGATGGAACTGCGCAGGCTGTCCATGTCCAGTCCGTGCTGGCGGCCAGCGGCCATGCAGGCATCGCAGAAGCACAGGCCCAGCATGGTATCGAGCCAGACGTTGCTGCGCAGCTGGGCAAACTCGTGATGGTAGCCATGGGCATACGGTAGCCAGCCCGGGGTTTCCAGTACCAGCGAATGCACGCCCTGTGCGGCAATGTCGCGGCTCAGATTGACGGCATAGGCAAACACGGCATCGTGCATGGGGCACAGGCTGTAGACATAGCCATCGCCGAATACATTGCGCGCCGTGTATTGCGGGTGCAGCGCACCGAGCCGGCTGTTATGCAGCAGCACGGTCCATGCGTGCACCGCCAGCTGGCCATCGGCCACCAGCTCGGGCAGCACGCGGCGCATGGCCGGATCGGAATGGGCTATAGGCCGGAGTTCGCCATACAGCGAAGAATCCGGCTCGAAATACACCACGCCGTCTTCGGGGAAGATCACGCGCGGCGTGGCACCGGCATGGGGGCGCAGGAATTTGCCGGCGTGGTAGCTGACCGCCAGCGTCACGCCATTCATGCCCAGCCGCTGCAGGTGCTGGCGGTGCTGGCCAGCAGAGAGCACATCCCACGGGTAGCAATACAGGCTGCGGTAAGTCCGTGCCTTGCCGCTCAAGCCGTGCGCTCCGCTACCGGTTTGCCGCGCAGGCGGTAGCCCAGTGCCAGCGCGGCCAGCCAGACAGGAATCAGGTAGACGGACAGTTGCAGATCCGGGGTCAGGAACATCACCACCAGTATGCCCAGCAGGAAGGCCAAGCACAGGTAGTTGGTGTAAGGCTGGGCGGGGCTGCGGAACTGGCTAGTCTGCTGCGCTGCCAGCTTGGCGGCGCGGAAGCGCAGGTGGATCCAGCTGATCAGCGCCCAGTTGATGATCAGTGCCGACACCACCAGTCCCATCAGGAAGCCGAAGGCTTTGCCCGGCATCAGGTAATTAATCACGATGCAGATGCCCGTTGCCAGAGCGGAAACCCCCAGCGCCACCACGGGCACGCCGCGGCCGTTGACGTTGAGCAGCGCGCGCGGCGCATTGCCCTGACGCGCCAGACCGTACAGCATGCGGGTGTTGGAATACACGCCGCTGTTGTACACCGACAGGGCGGCCGTCAGCACCACCACATTGAGCACATGGGCCACCAGATTGCTGTTCAGAGCGTGGAAGATCAGCACGAACGGACTGCCACCCGTGACCACTTTCTGCCATGGATAGAGCGAAAGCAGGATGCCCAGCGCGCCGATATAGAAAATCAGGATGCGGTAGATGGCCTGATTGGTGGCCTTGGGGATGCTGTGTGCCGGATTGTCGGCCTCGGCTGCCGTAATGCCTATCAGCTCCAGCCCGCCGAACGAGAACATGATCACGGCCATGGCCATCAGCATGCCGCTGACCCCGTTGGGGAAGAAGCCGCCGTGCTGCCACAGATTGGCCACGCTGGCCTGCTCGCCCGCGCCGCCCGTGGCCAGCAGGTAGGCGCCGAAGCCTATCATGCCGACGATGGCCACCACCTTGATGATGGCGAACCAGAATTCCATTTCGCCGAAAGCCTTCACATTGGACAGGCTGATGGCATTGATAATCAGGAAGAAGGCCAGTGCCGAAGCCCAGGTGGGAACTGCTGGCCACCAGTACTGCACGTAGATGCCCACGGCCGACAGTTCGGCCATGCTGACCAGCACATACAGCACCCAGTAATTCCAGCCCGACATGAAACCGGCCCAGTGGCCGCAATATTTATCGGCAAAATAGCTGAACGAGCCCGCCACGGGTTCATCGACTACCATTTCGCCGAGCTGGCGCATGATGAGGAAGGCAATCACGCCGGCAATCGCATAACCCAGCAGTACGGAAGGGCCGGCCATCTGTATGGTCTGGGCTATGCCGAGGAACAGACCGGTGCCGATGGCGCCACCGAGCGCGATCAGCTGGATGTGGCGGCTTTTCAGCCCGCGCCGGAGTTGGTTCTGCTGTGCTGCCATCGCTGCCTCGGTTGTTGAGTAAAAAACATGATTCTATAGCAGAAATGGCAGAGTCAGACGGCTGTTTTACAACCTCCTTGGCAGGTAGGCCATGCATTCGATTTCCACTTCGCCGCCCATGGCCAGCGCGCTCACGCCCATGGCGCTGCGGGCAGGCAGGCGGTCAGGCTTGAAATAGCCCGTATAGATGCGGTTGAAATCCGCCCACTTGCTCATATCGGTCAGCATGACGGTGCATTTGACCACATCGTCCATGTTCAGATTATGGCCTTTGAGGATGGCGCCTATATTCTCCATGGCCTGCCTGCTCTGGGCTTCCAGCCCCTTGGCCAGTCCGGCCGGGCCTATGCCCAGCTGGCCGGAGATGAAAATGTAGTCGCCCGCACGCACGGCCAGCGAGAATGGCAGGCCCGGTTCGGCGCCCTTGTTGTAGAACTGGGTGGACTGCGCCAGCGGCGCGCCCAGCAGGCTGGCCAGCAATCCGGCGCGTACCAGTGTATGTACGCTGGCACGGCGGGCAGTGTGCAGTGCATGAAACACGACGCTGCGCGCTGCGGGCAGCAGGCGATCAAGCTGCAGGTTCAGCGGCTGGCTGGTGCCCGCGGCTGAAAGACTGGAAAAATTCAGGGCAAGGCAGGACGATGGTTGCAAGACGGGCTCCTGTGAGTGGTCTTAACCGACAGTAAATTATAGGCAGCCCGTCCAGCCGAAGTAAATCATTGCGCATGCAGGCGCAAGATAGCTCTGCCAGAATGTGGCAAATATCAGTATGCTGTAGCCTTTTTCGGGGAGTGCAGCCGGTTTTTGCCGGTTTTTCTGCCTGACAGGCGAATTTGACGAGGGTGGCGTATGAAGCGGTGGCTGGGCTGGCTGGTAGCGGGTTTGATCTGGTGCACACAGGGCGCGGCGGCCGAAACGCCGCCGCAAGGCTCGCTGGTGATTATCGGCGGCGCGCTGCGGGCCGATAATGCCGTGGTATGGCAGCGCATCGTCGAGCTGTCGGGCGGCGCCGGTGCACGCATCGCCGTGCTGCCTACGGCGGCCGGCAACCCCGAACGTTCGGGAGGCAATATCGCCAGTTATCTGAACCGCTACGGCGCGGCCGCTTTCGTGGTGCCGCTGGCGCCCAGCCTGAAGCAGCGCGATTACCGCATCGATGCGGAAGATGCGCAACTGGCGCAAAGCATACGGGAAGCGGGCGGGGTGTATTTCGCCGGCGGCGACCAGACCAAGATTACGCGCGCGCTGGTGCGCCCCGATGGCAGCCGTACGGCCGTGCTGCAGGCGATCTGGGATCTGTATCAGCGTGGCGGCGTGATCGCCGGCACCAGTGCCGGTGCGGCCATCATGAGCAGCACCATGTATGACGAAACCCGCAGCGTAATGGATACCCTGAGCAGCGGCGTCAACGACGGCAAGGAGCTGGCGCCCGGTCTGGGCTTCATCGGCAAGGATGTGTTTGTTGACCAGCACCTGCTGGCGCGCGGACGCTTCGCCCGCATGCTGCCGGCCATGCTGAAGAAGGGTTACAAGCTGGGTTTGGGCATCGACGAAAACACCGCGCTGGTGGTGCAGGGCCAGCGTAATGTGGAAGTGCTAGGTTATCAGGGCGCGCTGCTGCTCGATTTGCAGCAGGCCACGGTGGATGGGGCGACGCCCCAGTTCAATCTGAGCAATGCGCGCATCAGTTATTACGACCGGGGTGACCGTTTCGAGCTGCCCAGCGGGCGCTACATCCCTTCGGCCGACAAGATCGACGGCAAAGTCGATCCGCTCCATCCGGCCAACCGTCAGCCCGTGTATTCCAGCGATATTCTCGGCCACAATGCTGTGCTGATATTGATGGAACGTCTGATCGACAATGTGCAGACGCAGGCCATCGGCATTGCCACGGCAGCGCCGGGCGAGCCGCATCCGGAGCTGGGCTTTGAATTCAAGTTCACCCGCGTGGCCGAAAGCGAAGGCTATGAATCAGCTACTTCGGAAGCCTATACGGTGCTGAAGCTGCGGCTCGACGTGCGGCCCCTGCAGATCAGCCAGCCGTGGTATCGCTAGCGGCTGATGCTGCCGGGGGTGTTCAGGATCCGGCGGCCAGTGCGCCCGTACCGGCCAGATCGGTGCTGCTCTGCGGCGCCTCTTCACCTGCCGTAGCCAGCTGCAGTTCCTCGAAAGCTTCGTAGGTGAGGGCCATCAGGCGGTCCGGGTCCGGCACCAGATCGGTATCCACGAACAGTGCCAGCTGGATCTGGCCGGCATAGGAAATGAAGGCCAGCCCGACGCCTAACTTGCCCGCCTGCGGCACCCAGCAGATCAGGTCCGTCATGCGCGAACCGGCCAGATAGCGGCGGCTCACCGGCCCTTCGATATTGGTCAGCACCACCGAACCCTTGGAAGTGAACAGATTGAGGGCGAAGTGCTGCAGCGCCGTCGGCAGGCAGCCGGCAATCGACAGGAAGGCCATGGTGGCGCGCGGCTGGTGCGAGCGCTTGATGGCCGTCATGCGCGCGCTGGACTGCTTGAGGCGCAGGCGCGGATCATCCACATTGGTGGGCAGATCGACGGCCACCAGTCCGAACTCATTCCCCAGCTGGAAAGCATTGGCTTTCTCGCGCAGATTGAAGGTGACGGCGGCACGCAGGGCGCGACCATCAGGGCGCTGGCCATGCTCGTCCAGATATTTGCGCAGCGCGCCCGAGACGGCGGCCACCCAGACGTCGTTGAGCGTAACGCCCATGCGCTTGGACATCGCGCGCACCCGTTCCATATCGAGCGGCGGCAGCCAGACCAGCTGCTTTTCGCCCGTCATCGGGGCTTTGAAGCGGCTGTGCGCATCGGGCCACAGCACCGACAGACGGCTCACATGGAAGGCGATCTTCAGCCACGAAATGCCGCGTGCCACGGCCGAGCAGACGGCGTTATGCGCCACCGTGGCGCGGTGCGGATGGCCGACCGGCGAGGGCGTGCGGCCATGCAGGCCGTTGTCGTCGGTCAGGTGGTTGAGCACATGGACCAGCCCCAGACCGTCGGTGATGCAGTGGTGGACGCGGAACACGATGGCGTGGCCGCCGTTGACGCGGTCCAGCACCGTCATATGCCACATGGGGCGGTCGCGTTCCAGCGGCAGGTGGGCCAGGCGCGTCATATGGCTTTGCAAATCGGCGCGGCTGACGTCCTGCTCCATCTGTTCCAGCTTGATGTGGCGGTTGATGTCAAAGGCGTGGTCTTCCACCCAGTGCGGGCGGCCATGACGCTGCTCCACCTTCTGGGTGAAGCGCGGGTAGTTGGGCAGGCGCAGAGCGATGGTGGAAACCAGCCGCTCCATGTCGACCGCGCCTTCGAACAGCAGGATACTGTTGATGACCATCAGGTTGCGTTCCGTGTCCATGCGATGCCATGCATAGTCACGCCGGGTCATTGCCGCTGGGGCTGCGCTTGCTTTGCTCATGTGCTGCTGTCTCCTCCTGTGGCACCGCATCTGTGGCGGCGTCCATCTGGTTTTTATAACGGCGTGGCCGGTGCTGCCTGTTCTACTGCATGCGGGGCAGCCTGCGCTGCCTCGGGTACTGCTGCCGCCGCGGCTTGCGCCTCGGCCGATTTCGGTGCGCGTGGCCGCAGGGCATAGCGGTTCAGACCTGCCATGTGGATGCGGCACAGATATTCCTGCCAGTCGATACGCCTGCTATCGACGTTGAAACGGGCGCGATCTTCGCTGACGAAGCGCTGGGCCAGCGCCATCAGCGAGCTGTTATGGAAGGTGTAGCGCGGCGCCGTGTAGAACGAGAACGTCAGCGCCAGCAGCTGGGTGGTACGCAGCGCTTCCAGCCTGGGCGATTCGCCGGCGCCGAGCAGGCGGCGTATGCCGCTCCAGCCACCTGCCGCGAGGCGCATGGCGCGCAGCAGTACCAGAAACACGGGACGGCTGACGACACGGAAGTCGTGCTTGGGCTGGCGGTAGAACAGGCGCTCATACTGCTGCCAGTTGCGCTGCGATTCACCCTGTATCAGAGCTATCACGCCACCCACGGTGATGGGGCGCGAAGAACCCGTGCAGGATTGATAGATACGCGTGGCCGGTGCTTCCAGCAGGGCTTCGGCAGCACCCAGCAGCACGCTGTTGGCGACGATATCGGCCGGTATGATGTCGACGATTTCATCGGCCTTGGCGGGGAAGAAGCTGGTCTTGCCGCGTGCGTAGGCGAGGATGATGGCGTCGGCCACTTTCACGCCTTCGATCCAGCCCGGTACCGGCTCTTCCAGCGTGCTTTCGATGATGGAAGGACGCACGATGGTCAGCGAGCGGCCGCGCATGGCGCGCATGGCCAGCTGTTCGCCCATCCATTTGGTGAAGGTGTAGGTATCGTTCCAGCCGTGGTAGTTGGCTTCGGCGATGCCCAGTTCCGTCAGGCGGCGCTCCAGTTCTTCCGGCACGCTGGTGCTGGCGCGTACCTGCGCAATGCGGTGTTCCAGATGCTTCCGTAGCGCATACAGATCGTAATAGCCATCGCCATGGCGCGGGATGGCGGCGCGCGCCGGGACGACGTTCTGCTCGCCCATATCGCCCTGATTGTAGCCATTCACATAGCAGGTGGAGACCTGTACCAGTGGCGCATTGTTGGCGCGGGTCAGTTCGGCGATGTGCTCCACGCTAAGGGCGTTGATGGCCAGTGCTTCGTCCAGCGCTTCGCGGAAGTTGACGCTGGCTGCCGCATTGATGACCAGATCGATACGGCGCGCCAGTGCATTGAACTCGGCCTTGGGTAGGCCGAAGCAGGGCGCGGTGACTTCGCCCGTCACGCATTCGATGCGCTCGGCGAAGAACTGCGCCAGATAGGCCGGATGTTCGGCGCGCAGGCGGTCGAAAATCGAGGAGGTGGCGATATCGCGCTCGAAACGCTGGCGCGCATCGCTGCCATTCGTGCCAGCGCGGATCAGCAGGACGATGCGGCCGATGTCGGGCACGCTGCGCACCAGCTTTTCCAGCACAACTTTGGCAAGAAAGCCGGTACTACCGGTGATCAGTACGCGCTTACCGGACAGCGCCGCGTGCACATTCAAGGCTGGCTTCATAGGGTTTCTCGGATACGGTATCAATACTGCAATGAACCGATCTTAGAGCGAAACCACTTTATTTCCGGACGCTATAGACTGGCTTGGGGAGCCAAACACATGGCTGGGCGAGTCATGCGCCGCTAGTCACAGGAGAAACGGGTGTGGCCGTGATGGCAACATTGAGGCATTTGCGCAACGTTGCCATGCTAGCTGGCTGCTCAGGCCTGCGGATACAGGCCATGCACGCGGCCGAACAGACGCGTCAAGCCCAGTACGGCATCAATGAAAGGCGTGGCCACACCCACGCGCTGGCCAATTTCGCGCACGGCTGCCACCAGCGCATCGAGTTCCAGTGTGCGGCCGGCCTCGGCATCCTGCAACATCGAGCTTTTGAATGCGCCCAGTTTGCGCGTGACCAGATGGCGCTGCTCCGGCGTCTCCGCGATGGGGCAGCCGATCAGCGCGCCGATCTGCTGGGCTTCGCGCATGGCGGCGCGGCAGAATTCCGCCACCAGCTGGTCGTCGAGGATGCGGTCGGCCGTAGCGCCCGTGATGGCGGAAACGGGGTTGAGCGTCATATTGCCCCACAGCTTGTACCAGATATCCTGCCGGATATTAGCCGTCACGGTGACATCGAAGCCGGCCCCACGCAGTAACTGGCCTAGCTGCCCGGCGCGCGGCGACACACCACCTGCCGGTTCGCCTATGATCAGGCCATTGCCCATCTTGTGGCTGACTAGACCGGGCTCCGGCGTGGAGGTGCTGGCATGTACCACGCAGCCCAGCACTTGTGCCGCCGGCAGTGCTGCCGCAATCACGCCATCGGCATCGACGCTTTCCAGCGGCGCCGTGCCCATGGCCGCATTGCCTGCGCCGAACCACCAGGGCACGCCGTTCATGGCGGGCAGTATCAAGGTGTGCGGGCCTATCATGGGGCCGATCTGCTGCGCCACGGTGGCCAGCGCCTGACCTTTGACGGCAATGATCACCACATCCTGTACTCCCAATGCCGCCGCGTCGTCGCTGGCGTGGCAGGGGGCTTGCAGCAGCTGTTCGCCCATCTGCAGGCGCCAGCCATGGCTGCGCAGGGCGGCCAGCGTGGCTCCCCTTGCGTAGGCGCTCAGCTGGCACTGGCCGGCGAGGGCTAACCGTGTGCCGATAAAGCCGCCGATGGCACCTGCGCCGACGATCGCTACTTTCATGGGAATCTCCGTTGAATCAAAAAGGTGGCTATTTTGCCATGCTTTCAACGTAAAAACGCCAGCGCCGGAAAATCCGTGCGCTGGCGTCAGGGTGAAGCTATCTAGTTAGTTGCGGATGTCGAGAGCGCGGTTCAGGCTCAGTGCAGCCAGCGAGCAGACGGCGCCCGACAGCAGATACAGGCCGACATAGGCCAGACCGAACTGGGAAGACACGCCCAGTGCCACCAGCGGGGCAAAGCCTGCACCCACCAGCCAGGCCAGATCGGACGTGAAGGCAGCGCCCGTGTAGCGGTAGTGCGAGGGGAAGTTGGCCGTCACGGCACCGGCCGCCTGACCGTAGGATAGGCCCAGCAGAGCGAAGCCCAGCATGATGAAGGTGTTCTGGCCCGCTTCGCCACCGTCGAGCATCATCGGTACGAACACGCTGAATACGGCGATCAGCGAAGCCAGCGTGCCCAGCGTACGGCGCCGGCCGATACGGTCGGCAATCACGCCGGATGCCACCACGCCGACGGCCATCAGCACCACGCCCGTCATCTGGGTGGCGAGGAAGTCGGCCATGTTACGGGGCGAGTAGATGGTAATCCACGACAGCGGGAACACCGTCACGAGGTGGAACAGGGCATAGCTGGCCAGCGCGGCGAGGGCGCCGATGATCAGGTTGCGGCCTTGCGAGCGGGCCATTTCGATCACGCTGGTGGGCTGCAGTTCGCGTTCTTCCAGCAAATGGGTGTATTCATTGGTGGAAATCAGGCGCAGACGGGCAAACAGGGCCACCACGTTGATGGCGAAGGCCACATAGAAGGGATAGCGCCAGCCCCAGTCCATGAAGTCCAGATCGCTGAGGTTGCCGATCAGATACCAGAACAGGCCGGCGGCCAGGAAGAAGCCGACGGGTGCACCGAGCTGGCCCAGCATGGCGTACCAGCCGCGCTTTTCTTCCGGCGCGTTGAGCGCCAGCAGCGATGGCAGGCCATCCCAGGAGCCGCCCAGTGCCAGTCCCTGTCCTACACGCAGCACGGACAGAATGATGACAGCGTAAACACCAATTTCCGTGTAGGTGGGCAGGAAGGCTATGCCGGCCGTGGTGGAGCCGAGTAGGAATAAAGCAACAGTGAGCTTGACTTCCCGGCCGTAACGGCGCTGGATCGCCATCGAGATGGCGGTGCCTATCGGCCTTGCAATGAAAGCAAAAGAAAATATAGTGAATGCGTACAAGGTTCCTTCCAGCCTGCCGTCGAAGGGGAACAGCATGGAAGGGAATACCAGCACGGAGGCTATGGCATAGACAAAGAAATCAAAGTACTCGGAGGCCCGGCCTATCACTACGCCGACCGCGATTTCACCCGGTGAAATGGCATGGTCGTCTGTGTTGATCCGCCGTGCGTCTTCCGCACTTTGGTGTGGAGGAAAATCGGCAGCGATGCTGCCCCCATGAGGTGTATTCATGTTGGCCATAATCTTTGTCTCACTAGTTGTTTATTTTATAAGTGCTGCGCAACATCAAGTTTCGAAGACTGGACAGGGTAGGACAAAGTGTCCAATCCACATATTTTGATGTTGTGTGTACAGTGGCACGATCCTCCCACTCTGTACAGCACTTTTATCGCATGATACATAAACTCGCCCAACGCGGGCTGTTCGTTGCCGCACTTATTGCGCTTGCAGGATGCAATACAGTCGTCATGAATCCGTCCGGAGATATTGCCCAGCAACAAAGCCACCTGATCATGGTGTCTACTGCTCTGATGTTGCTGATTATCGTACCCGTCATCTTCCTGACGCTGTGGTTTGCGTGGCGTTACCGCAAAAACAACACCGCCGCCAAGTACGAGCCCGACTGGGATCACTCGACCCGTCTGGAGCTGGTCATCTGGGGTGCGCCTCTGCTGATCATCATCGCGCTGGGTCTGCTGACCTGGATCAGTACCCACCTGCTGGACCCTTACCGTCCGCTGACGCGTCTGGATGCCAGCCGTCCGATTTCGGCCGCTGTCAAGCCGCTGGAAGTGGAAGTGGTGGCGCTGGACTGGAAATGGCTGTTTATCTACCCTGAGCAAGGCGTGGCGACCATCAATGAACTGTATGCACCGGTGGATGTGCCAGTACGCTTCAAGATCACGGCGACCGAAGTGATGAACTCGTTCTACATTCCTGCACTGGCCGGCCAGATCTACGCCATGCCGGGCATGGAAACCCAGCTGAACGCCGTCATCAACAAAGCTGGCGTGTACGAAGGCTTCTCCGCTAACTACAGCGGCGCCGGCTTCTCGCACATGCGCTTCAAGTTCTACGGCACCTCGCAAGCCGACTTCGATAAATGGGTAGACAGCACCCGCGCCAGCACCGAAACGCTGGACCGTGCCACCTACACGGAAGTGGCCAAGCCTAGCGAACGCGAGCCTGTACGCCGCTTCGGCAAGGTCGATGCCGATCTGTACGAAGCCATCGTCAACCGCTGTGTCGACCGCAATGCCACCTGCATCCGCGAAATGGTTGCAGAAGATGAAGCCCGCGCTACCCGCGCTGCCACCAGTGTGTCGCTGGCGGCAGAACGCAGCGCCCGCCGCATCGCCCAGGCCAGCATCGACGAAGTTTGCATCACCCCTACCAAGAAGAACTGACCATGCACGAAGAAATGACTCTGACCAAGCTGATCTTGGGCCGGCTGAGCTGGGATGCGATTCCATATCATGAGCCCATCCTGATCGGCACCTTTGCCATGGTGGCGCTGGGCGCGATTGCCGTGCTCGGTGCTATCACCAAATTCAAACTGTGGGGCCCGCTGTGGCGCGACTGGATCACCTCCATCGACCACAAGAAGATCGGTATCATGTACATGATCTTCGGCCTGATCATGCTGCTGCGCGGCTTCGCCGACGCCGTTATGATGCGTGCCCAGCAGGTACTGTCGTTCGGCGACAGCGCCGGCTTTTTGCCACCGCACCACTACGACCAGGTGTTCACCGCCCACGGCGTGATCATGATTTTCTTCGTAGCGATGCCGCTGGTAACGGGCTTCATGAACTACGTGGTGCCGCTGCAGATCGGTGCGCGCGACGTGGCTTTTCCGTTCCTCAATAACTTCTCGTTCTGGATGTCCGTGTTCGGCGGCATGCTGACCATGGCTTCGCTGTTCGTCGGTGAATTCGCCCGTACCGGCTGGCTGGCCTATCCGCCACTGTCGGGCATACTGGCCAGCCCTGACGTGGGGGTGGACTACTACATCTGGTCGCTGCAGATTGCCGGGGTCGGTACACTGCTGTCCGGCGTCAACCTGATCGTTACCATCGTCAAGATGCGCGCACCGGGCATGAGCCTGATGAAAATGCCGGTATTCACCTGGACCGCGCTGTGCACCAACGTGCTGATCGTGGCGGCTTTCCCTGTGCTGACCGCCGTTCTGGGCATGCTGTCGATCGACCGTATGTTCGGCACCAACTTCTTCACCAACGACTTCGGCGGCAACGCCATGATGTATGTGAACCTGATCTGGATCTGGGGTCACCCTGAGGTCTACATTCTGGTTCTGCCAGTGTTCGGTATCTTCTCGGAAGTGGTTTCCACCTTCTGCAGCAAGCGTCTGTTTGGCTACACCTCGATGGTGTATGCCACCGTCGTGATCACCATCCTGTCGTATCTGGTATGGCTGCACCACTTCTTCACCATGGGTTCGGGCGCCAGCGTCAACTCCTTCTTCGGCATCACCACCATGATCATTTCGATCCCGACCGGTGCCAAGATCTTCAACTGGCTGTTCACCATGTACCACGGCCGTATCCGTTACGAACTGCCGATGATGTGGACCGTCGCCTTCATGGTCACCTTCGTGATCGGCGGTATGACGGGCGTGCTGCTGGCCGTGCCACCTGCCGACTTCGTGCTGCACAACTCGCTGTTCCTGATCGCCCACTTCCACAACGTGATTATCGGTGGCGTGCTGTTCGGTCTGTTCGCCGGTATCAACTTCTGGTTCCCTAAGGCCTTCGGCTACAAGCTCGATGAATTCTGGGGCAAAGTATCGTTCTGGTGCTGGGTACCGGGCTTCTATCTGGCCTTCATGCCGCTGTACGTACTGGGCCTGATGGGCGTAACCCGCCGTATGAGCCACTTCGAAGATCCATCGCTGCGTATCTGGTTCATCATCGCTGCACTGGGCGCGGCCCTGATCGCTGTCGGTGTTGCTGCCATGCTGATCCAGTTCTTCGTGTCCTTCCTGCGTCGCAAGGAACTGGCCGATGTGACGGGCGACCCATGGGGCGGCCGTACGCTGGAATGGTCGACTTCGTCGCCACCGCCAGACTACAACTTCGCTTTCACCCCGCGCGTGCATGACAACGACGCCTGGGCCGACATGAAGAAGGCCGGCTATACCCGTCCGCTGAAAGACTTCCTTGCGATCCACATGCCGAAGAACACTGGTGCCGGTTTCATCATCTCGGCCATCAGCTTCGTGGTCGGCTTCTGCCTGATCTGGCAAATGTGGCTGCTGGCCGTGGTGTCCTTCGTGGCACTGGTGGTGGCTGTCATCGTTCATACCTTTAACTACAAGCGCGACTACTACATCCCTGCGGATCAAGTAACTCGTACGGAAGAAGCGCGCACCCGTCTGCTGGAGAGCCATGTCTAATACCACCGCTACCGACGTAAGCTCGCGCTTCTTCGTGCGCGAGCACCATCCAGAGAACGGCACGCTGCTGGGCTTCTGGCTGTACCTGATGAGCGACTGCCTGATCTTCGCCTGTCTGTTTGCGACCTATGCTGTACTGGGCCGTAACTACGCTGGCGGCCCATCGGGCGCCGAACTGTTCGATCTGCCACTGGTGGCGCTGAACACTTCGCTGCTGCTGCTGTCCTCGATCACCTATGGCTTTGCCATGCTGGAAATGCAGAAGAAAAATCTGCGTCTGGTGCTGATCTGGCTGGCCGTAACCGGCCTGCTGGGCTGCGGCTTTATCTACCTCGAACTGTACGAGTTCGTGCACCTGATCCACGAAGGTGCCGGCCCGCAGCGTAGCGGTTTCCTGACCTCGTTCTTCGCACTGGTCGGTACCCACGGTCTGCACGTCAGCTTCGGTATCGTCTGGCTGGTGACGCTGATGTTCCAGCTGAAGAAACACGGTCTGACGCCTGAAAACAACCGTCGTCTGATGTGCCTGTCGATGTTCTGGCACTTCCTGGACGTGGTCTGGATCGGCGTATTCACCTTTGTCTACCTGATGGGAGTTCTGCCATGAGCGATCACAAGCACGCACACGACCATGGCCACGGCCATGACGATCATGGTCACGGCCACGGCCACCATGACGACCACGACCACGGCAGCCTGGGCAGCTATGCCACTGGCTTCATTCTGTCGGTCATTCTGACGGCAATTCCGTTCTGGCTGGTGATGGGCAAAGTGTTTGCCAGCTCCAGCACGGCAGCCTTCGTGCTGCTGGCACTGGGCGCCGTGCAGATCGTGGTCCACATGATCTACTTCCTGCACATGAACTCGAAGTCGGAAGGCGGCTGGAATATGCTGGCTCTGCTGTTCACGGTGATGATGGTCGTGATCGCCATGAGCGGTTCGATCTGGGTCATGTACCACCTGAACCACAACATGATGCCTGGCATGACCGAAGCCACGCACGCAATGTAATGATGGCTACGCAAAGTCCGGCGCCCCAGCGCAACCGGGCTTTGCGTGTTGTCCTGCTAGCGATTGCAAGCCTGCTGTGTGCAGGCTTTTTCGCTTTAGGCACCTGGCAAGTCTACCGGCTGCAATGGAAGCTGGACTTGATCGAAAGGGTGAACCAGCGGGTCCACGCAGAGCCGGATTTCCCTCCGCCGCCCAGCCACTGGGCGCAGATCACTGCTGCCAGTGATGAGTACCGCCATGTGCTGCTGAATGGCGTGCTGCTGTACGAACTGACCAGCAAGGTGCAGGCCGTCACGGCACTGGGCAGCGGCTACTGGCTGGTGACGCCCTTGTGTCAGGTCGATGGTTCGGTGGTGCTGGTCAATCGCGGCTTCGTCAGCGCCGAAGCGGCACGTGAGCTACCTGCGCCGGTCCGCGCGGGCGATCAGGCATGCAAGGCGGCGACGGCGGGCGGTCCCGCCGTCAGCGTGACGGGCCTGCTGCGCATCAGCGAAACCCGTGGCGGCTTTTTACGTGCCAATGATGCGGCGGCTGGCCGCTGGTATTCGCGCGATGTGGCGGCCATGGCGGCTGCGCTGGGTCTGAAGCAGGGTAGCGTTGCACCATATTTTGTCGATGCCGATGCACCAGCCGAGCAGCGGCTGGCGGCGCTGCAGGCCGGTAGTGACGCCGAAGCGCTGCGGCCTTCGGACCGGCAGGGCGCGGGCAGTTCGCTAGCCCATCCGGTGGGCGGGCTGACAGTAATTTCCTTCCCCAACAATCATTTGGTTTATGCTCTCACCTGGTACGGGCTGGCACTGATGGTGGCCGGCATCGCCTGGTGGATGTCGCGCGATGCGCGGCGCTGGAACAGAGCTTGATGATGAGAAGGCGGGAATGGCACAACACACTGCGGAGCAAGCGAGCAAACAGCCTGCGCATGGCACGGTAGCGGCGCAGGCTGCGGACAGCACGCAGGCGGCCAGCACCATCACCCACGCGGCGGGCCACCAGAATATGCAGCAGCTGATCCAGCTGCGCTGGATCGCCGTGGTGGGGCAGATCACCACGATTTCGATCGCCTCGCTGGTGTACGACGTGGCGCTGCCGATGGCGCTGATGCTCAATGTGCTGGCCTGCCTGATCGCCTTCAATATCGCCAGCACCCTGCGCTGGCAGGAAAATCAGGTGGTTTCGAACGGCGAGCTGCTACTGGCGCTGCTGGTCGATGTGGCCAGCCTGACGGCCCAGCTCTACCTGAGCGGCGGCGCCACCAATCCCTTCGTCTTCCTTTATCTGCTGCAGGTGATACTCGGTGCCGTGCTGCTGGAGCGCTGGTCCACCTGGGTGATCGTGGGCGTGACGGGCGCCTGTATTGCCGGTCTGGCCCTGTTCTCCCAGCCGCTCACGCTGCCGCTGGACCACGCCAACGGCATCTCCAGCCTGTACGTGCAGGGCATGCTGCTGTGCTTCGTGCTCGACGCAGCGCTGCTGGTGGTGTTCATCACCCGCATTAGCGACAATGTGCGGGCCAGTTCGGCCAAGCTGGCCGACCTGCGCCAGCGTGCGGCCGAAGAAGAGCACATCATCCGTATGGGCTTGCTGGCTTCCGGCGCGGCGCACGAACTGGGTACGCCGCTGGCCACGCTGGCCGTGATTCTCGGTGACTGGAAGCGTATGCCCGAGTTCAAGAACAATCCCGAACTGCTGGGCGACGTGGCGGAAATGCAGACCCAGCTCAAACGCTGCAAGAGCATCGTCAGCGGCATTCTGCTGTCGGCCGGTGAAGCGCGCGGCGAATCGTCGGCGGCCACCACCATCCTGACCTTCCTCGACGAGACGGTGGCCGAGTGGCGCTATGGCCGCCCTGTGGTGCAATTCATTTTCGACAAGCGCATAGCGCCCGATTTTCCCGTGGTATCCGATTCCACGCTCAAGCAGATGATCTGCAATGTGCTCGATAATGCGCTGGAAGCGTCGCCGCACTGGCTGCGGCTGGAAGCCTCGTGCGAGCAGGGTATGCTGGTGCTGCAGGTGACGGATGCGGGCCCCGGTTTTCCCGCGAATATACTCGCGCAGTTCGGTAAGCCCTATAATTCGAGTAAGGGCCGCCCCGGTGGTGGCCTTGGCCTGTTCCTGGTGGTGAACGTGGCGCGTACGCTGGGCGGTGCCGTTACGGCGCATAACCTGCCGCAAGGCGGGGCGGTAGTGCGCCTGACGCTGCCCGTATCGGCGATAGAAATCAAATCGGAAACGCAACAACATGACTATTGAACAACGCGTACTGCTGCTGGTCGAAGACGATGCAGCGTTCGCCCGTACGCTGAGCCGCTCGTTCGAGCGGCGCGGCTACAAAGTACTGCTGGCGGAAAATGTGGATGAAGCCAGCGCCGTGCTGGTGGAACATAGTCCCGGCTACGCGGTGGTCGATCTCAAACTCAAGGGCAATTCATCGGGACTGGCCTGTGTGCAGATGCTGCACCAGCACGATGCTGCCATGCTGATTGTGGTGCTGACGGGCTTCGCCAGCATCAATACGGCAGTGGAAGCCATCAAGCTGGGCGCCTGCCAGTATCTGGCCAAGCCATCCAACACGGACGATATCGAAGCCGCGTTCGAACATGTGGCAGGGGCGGCCGAGCTGGAACTGACCAATCGCGCCACCTCCGTGAAAACGCTGGAGTGGGAGCATATTCATACCGTGCTGGCGGAAACGGATTTCAATATTTCCGAGGCAGCGCGCCGGCTCGGCATGCACCGCCGCACGCTGGCACGCAAGCTGGAAAAACAGCGCGTCAAATAGGGGGCAGCCCCGGCCTCAGGCGGCGGCGAACAGCAGCGGGTTGAGTTCTTCGCCTACGTGGCTGCGCACGCAGTTGCGGCCGGCCCGCTTGGCCGCATACAGCGCTTCGTCGGCATGGCTGTAGATGGATTCGAAGCTGCTGCCGCATGCAGCCCAGCTGACGCCTACGCTGGCCGTGATCTGGCGGTTGATAGGTGCCGCGAACACCTGATCGGCTATCGCATCGCAGATGCTCTGGGCCACCGTCAATGCCTCGGCCAGCTCGCTGGTCGGCCAGACGACGGAAAATTCTTCCCCGCCCACGCGGCCTATGCTGGCCTGCGCTCCCAGTAGCCGCTGCAGACAGGCCACGACGGTCTGGATCACCATATCGCCGGCCGGATGGCCGAAATCATCATTGACCCATTTGAAGTGATCGATATCGAGCACGATCAGGGCCAGATCGCCCTGTGCCAGCGCCCGCGTGGCGCATTCGATGATGGCGCCGCGGTTCAGCGCACCCGTCAGCGTGTCATGCGTGGCGCGGTATTCCAGCTGCTGCGCCAGTTCGTGCAGCTGGCGGTTCATCTGGTTCATATCGAGTTCGGCGCGGTCGCTGCGGCGGATCAGGCGGCGGCTCTCGCGCATCAGGCGCTCGTAATGATTGATCAGGGCGGCCAGCGCGGCACGGGTATCGGCCTGCGCATCGTCATGGGCGGCGCGCGCCTGCGCCAGTGCCGCACTCTCCAGTGCGAACAGATCGGCTTCGGCGCGGGCGGCGGGGCGCTGCATTACTGGCCACTCACAGCATGGGCGCGGAAGTCCAGCGCGGCGAAATCGTCGCGCAGTTCTTCGCCGAATTCGAGGATGGTGTCATCATCCTCGTCGTGGTACCAGTTCAGGCAGACCTCGTTACCGGCCATGGCCGCCTGATTCAGCGCGTCGAAGAAGGCGAACAGCATCTTGGTGCTGGAGCTGTTGAAGTAGGCCAGCGAGACATTCACGCTGATGCTCTGGCCATCGCAGCCGGCCAGATACTGCTGCACCTGTTCGATCAGAGGGCTGTAGAAGGCTGCGGCATTTTCCGGATAGGATTCACCCTTGATCGACAGGCTATGCTGTTCAAAGCGGAAATCGACTTCCGGCGAGGTAGGGGTGGCGCAGAGATAGAGTGCTTGCATAACGGTTCCAGTACTGAATTAGATAATCGCCTTGATGCAGAACACCGTGGTGTCGGGCGCATGGGCTTCCTGCACGAATTCGAATTCGAGCGGCTCGCTGGCGTCGCGCGCCATGGTCAGAAAGCCCAGACCGGCGCCCTTGCTGTCGCTCGGGGCCTCGTCGCGCAAGGCTTTTTTATAGGCAGTCTTGATTTCGTCCATGGTCATGCTGTGCAGCGGCTCGAGACGCTGGCGTATGCGTTCCACATTGGTGCTGTCGACGGGATTGGCACACAGCAGGAAGAAGCTGTCGTCCTTCATGCCTATGCAGAACGAGCCACGGCGCATCTGGCCCGTGGTTTCCTGCCCCGGCGTAAGCGTGTCGGACGAGTAGTGCATGATGTTCTGCGACATTTCCACGAACGAGGAAAAGATGCGGCGCCGCGTAGGCCCGGCAGCACCGGCCGTATCCAGCCGTGCCTTGATGGTTTCGGAAATGGCGGCCACCACGTGCTGCGAGAAATAGCCCACGTAGAAGAAGATGATGTGGCGCTTGCGGGCCACATCCCAGAAGTCGTTGAATTCTTCGTACAGCAAAGGGTGCTCCTAAGGGCGGAAAACGAAAAAGGTCAGGTCGTCGCGGCGCGGCTGGCTGCCTTGCCACGCGAGGAAGTCCGCCAGCAGGGCGGCGCCAGCCTGTGCGGCGCTGGCGTGGCGCTGGGCCAGCAGGGCATCGCGCATGCGCCGTTTACCATAGGCGATGTCGCGGCTGCCGCCGATCTGGTCGATCAGGCCATCGGTGGTGAGCAGCAGCAGGCTGCCCGGTGGCACGGCCACGCTGATGTTGTGCCACTGGTAGTCGGCCGGCGTATCCGTATAGCCCACACCCATGCGGTCGCCGTCTATGCTCTGGATGGCAGCGCCATCTGCTTCGAGCAGGTAGAGCGCCATGCGCGCGCCTGCGTAATGCAGGGTGCGGCTGGCATGCTCATACCAGATGAAGCCGGCGTCCATGCCGTCGTTGGAACTGCTGGCGCCGCTGCTGCCGTCCTGCTGACCCAGCATGCTTTTGACACCGCGGCTGACTTCGGCCAGCAGGGCGGCAGGATCGGCTGGCCCTTGCTGCTGCAGAGCCTGCGACAGGATGGAGGAGGTGATCAGCGTCATGAAGGCACCGGGCACGCCATGGCCCGTGCAATCGGCAATCGCACCGAACCAGCCTTGCGGATACTGGGCAAAATGGTAGAAGTCGCCGCCTACCACGTCACGCGGCTGCCATTCGAGGTGGGCATCGGCCACCGCGGCGGCCAGCGCCAGATCGGAGGGGCGCAGCAGCGAACGCTGGATCACGCTGGCGTAGGCGATGCTGTGCATGATCTGGCGGTTCCGCTCGGCCTGCATATTGGCCACCACGTTCATCAGCTGCAGGCCGAAGCCGACGCCGGCCAGCCCGCCGTCGCGGCTGACGATGAAGCCGTCGGCCAGCGCTTTCTCGCCCGATTCGACGGCGCGGAAGGTCAGCTCCTCTATGCTCATGGCCGCATCGACGATCAGGGGATCCTTGTCCATGAAGGCGATGCAGCTCTTCTTGCCATACAGCTCGTGGTAATAAGGCTTGGACATCTGCGACAGGAAGATGTTGCGGCTGATCAGGCCTATCGGGCGGTCCTGCTCGAGCACGGGCAAGCTCATCAGCTCGCGCCGTTCGGTGAACAGTTCCAGCACGCCCAGATTGCTGGTGTCGGACGCGACCGACACCGTCTCCACGCACAGGTCGGCGGCAGTGGAAAGGCGGAAGCGCGGCAGATGGTGACGAGAAGCGTTGAACTCCACGGTGGGGTTTCCCGGTAATGGCTAGTGGTCGTAATGCTAATGGGAAATTGTTACCTGCTCATTACATAGGCCTGATGCACCAATAGTTTCCATGAGGTAATGATGGCGTCACATTTGCTCACTAGACTGCCGCCTGTTTCTCACTCAGTCCATCCCCTAGAAAACGCGATGAATATTCCCCGATTTAATACTGGTTTCCGTGTCATGGCCTCGTTCGGCCTGTTGCTGGTGCTGATGGCGTGCATGTCCGCCGTCGCGCTCTGGCGTCTACATACGGGTAATGCCAGTACTTCGATACTGGTCAATGAAAAACTGGCCAAGCAGCAGCTGGGCTCGGAACTGCTGGCCAGCGTAGAACTCAATGGCCTGCGCACCGTCTCGGTGGCGCGCGCCGACAGTCTGGAAGTGGCCGATCTGTTCCAGGCCCAGCTCGACGCTGGCGAAAAACAGCAGGCCCTGCTGGAACAGCGGCTGGCGCTGTTGCCTAGCGATGCAGAGGAGAGCCGTTTGCTGCAGCAGGTAGCGCGCCATAAGCAGGCCTATCTGGCCATGCGCAGCGAACTGTTCAAATTCAAGGACAGCGGCCGCATACAGGAAGTCGCTGATCTGCTGGAGCAGCGCATGCCGGCCGTGGCCGGTGCCTACACGGGCGCGCTGACGCAGCTGCTGGCCTATCAGAAGCAGCAGGCGCAGCAACTGGCCGAACACAGCGCCAGCCAGTTTGCCCTGAGCCGCCTGATGTTGCTGGTGCTGGGTGCACTGGCACTGGTCACCGGCGTGGCACTGGCCGTGCTGCTGACGCGCAGCGTGGTGCGCCCGCTGGAACAGGCCGTGGTGCTGGCGCAGCAGGTAGCTGCCGGCCAGCTGCATGGCAGCATCGCGCACCGGCGCGACGATGAAATCGGCAAGCTGCTCGATGCTCTGAGCCATATGACGCAGCGGCTGGCCCACACGGTGCGGCGCGTGCGCGACGGCGCCGACAGCATAGACTACAGCTCGCGTGAAATTGCGGCCGGCAATCTCGATCTGTCGCAGCGTACCGAACATCAGGCCGGCGCGCTGGAAGAAACCGCATCGGCCATGGTGGAACTGACCGAGGCGGTGCGCGCCAATAGCGGCAACGCCCGCACGGCCAATGCGCTGGCCGTGTCGGCTTCGGCAGTGGCCGATAAAGGCGGTGCCGTGGTGGCGCAGGTGGTGGCCACCATGCAGAACATCGATGCAGCAGCCCAGCGCATCGTCGAGATCACCAGCGTGATCGATGGCATCGCTTTCCAGACCAATATTCTGGCCTTGAACGCAGCGGTGGAAGCAGCGCGGGCCGGTGATCAGGGCCGTGGCTTTGCCGTGGTGGCGTCTGAAGTGCGCAATCTGGCCCAGCGCTCCGCGGTAGCGGCCAAGGAAATCAAGCTGCTGATCAACGAATCGGCCGAGCAGATTGCAGGTGGCAGCGCACTGGCGCACGACGCCGGCGTGACCATGTCGGAAATCGTTACGCGGGTGGGCGAAGTGGCCGGCATCATCGCCGCCATCAGCAGCGCCAGCAGCGCGCAGGAGCAGGGCATAGAACAGGTGAATGCGGCCATCTGCGAGATGGATGGCGTGACCCAGCAGAATGCGGCACTGGTGGAGCAGGCTGCTGCGGCCGCACAGGCCATGCAGGAGCAGTGCCGCGAAATGGCCCAGCTGATGGCCGGTTTCCGGCTCGACCATGAACCGGCGCGACAAGCCCATGTGCTGACGATGCCGCCACAGACCAGAGTGGCGCAGCGCAAGCTGGCGGCGTTGCCGCGCGCCGCCTGAAGCTCAGGTAGTGTGGCGGCGGGCCGGCACTACATCTGGTAGCTGGCCTGCAGCGAAATGCTACGGCCCGGCATGGGAATGTCGCCGGGCAGGGTCAGCCCCGGTGCCGGGCTGGGCTCGCGCACATTGGCGTTGAAGGCATTGCGGATGGCCAGCGTGTAGTTCCAGCGCTGGCGGCCGTAGCGGGTGGCGAGGGTAAAGTCGGCCGTGCTGTAATCGGCTATCGGTGCACGCAGATCGCCGAGCGCACGGCGCCGGCCGGCTACGTGGTTCAGCTGTGCCCCCAGCTGGTAGTCGCTATCCACACTCCAGTCGACCCGGCCCAGCAGATGGTGGCGCGGCGCAGCGCCTGCATCGGTGCCTGTGCGCTGGTCGATGGAGCGCTGCCAGGCGTAATTGCCGCTGAGCTGGACGGCGCTGGCCAGCTGCCACTTGCCTTCCAGTTCGACCCCGTCGCCACGCTGGTCGCCCGTGTTGGTATAGGTGGAGCCGGTGCCGGGCACGGGGTTCGCCACAGTACGGATGATGTCGTGCATATTGTAGTGGTAGAAGGTCAGGTTGGCGCTGGCGTTGCTGCTGAGCTGCCAGGCCAGCGCCAGTTCGGTGGTGGCATTGCGTTCCGGTTTGAGCAGGGGATTGCCCATGGCGACGGGATTGCTGATGCCATAGCTTTCGGCAAAGGCCGGAGCGCGGAAAGCGCGGCCGTACAGCAGCTTGGCCGTCAGGTCGTAGCTGGCATCCCACACCAGCGCCAGGCGGGGATTGGTGGTGCTGCCGAAATCGGAATAGCGGTCATGGCGCAGGCCGGCCGTCAGGTTCCAGTCGGTGGCCAGATTCCATTCGTCCTGCAGGTAGAGATAGTTGATGTTGCGCCGCTGCGGCCGGATGAAAGGCGAGCTTGCGCTGGTTTCTATCACGCCGGGCAGCGGAATCGGCAGGCCGTTGGCGGCGTAATTGAAGTTGCGGTACTCGCGCGTACGGTACATATCGATATCGTCGTGGCCCACGCCCAGCCGCAGGCGGTGCAACTGCCAGCCGCTGTAATCGGCATAGGCACTGGCGCGGTAAGTACGTTCCCAGGTTTCCGGCGCGGCGATCATGCCATTGGGGAAAGCACCGGTAGGGTAGACCAGTCCGGCCGGCATCAGCTGATACCAGGTAGGGATTTCCTGTGAATATTGCTGGCTGCTCACCGTAGCACCGGCACCCCAGTCGTGCCCGAGCTGGGCCTCGGTCCATGACAGGCTGCTGGTAATGCGCTCGGTTTGCTGGCGGCCGGTAGGATCGAGCGCCGAGGCTATGCCCAGACCCGTGCCCATATCGTAGCGGCGCTTGTAGCCGAAGCGGGCACGCCAGGCGCCATACTGCACGTCGAGATTGCCGTCCACCGCCTTGAGCTGGTTGTGGACCTCGCCCGGCGCCAGACTGGCGTGGGTGTTGAACAGTTTGTCGTTGCGGCTTTGCGCATCGGCCTCCACCAGATTGTGGTTGCCGTCGGTCTGGCCATAGCGCAGATAGCTGGCGATGGCCAGCGGCCCCAGCCGGGTGCCCTGCTGGAACCACAGCTCGCCCGTACCGAAGCTGGCGCCGCGCAGGCCGAATTCCGTACCGCCCACCTCGGCGGCATTCTTGGTGATGATGTTGATCACGCCGGCATAGGCATCCGAACCATACAGGGCCGAACCGGGCCCGCGCAGGATTTCGATGCGGGCAATATGTTCGACCGGATAGCCGCCCCAGATATTGCCCTTGTTGCCGATGTAGGCCGTGGTAATCGGTATGCCGTTCTGCAGCACCAGCACCTGCGGATTGAAGGCGCTGACGATGCCGCGCACTACATACAGGGGCGAGTTGCTGTTGGGGGCGCGGTTGACGTGGATGCCGGGCACCGTCTCGAGGATCTGGTCCAGCTCTGTGGCACCCATGGCGACGATGTCGGCCGCCGTAATGACGCTGGCCACGGCCGGCGCACGGCGCAAGCTCTGGCTATTGCCGGTGGCGATGCTGACACTGGCTGCTTCGCTGTAGGACAGGGCCAGGGCATCGTCATCGGAAACCGGGCCGGCCCAGGCCAGCGCGGTGCCGAAGAACCATGGCAGGGCAGCTGCCAGCGCGTAGCGCAAACGGTGAGGACGGGGCATATTCACGCGAAAAACTCCTGATGCGGTACTAAACGGGTAAAAGATTTCTGCGGCATGGTATTCCACCTTATTCCTGCGCGGCCAGCGAGTTGCTGCCGCGCGCCAGATGGGCGCGTATCAGTTCGGCGCACTGGCGCGCCGGCAGGGCGGGGCTCAGGTAGTAGCCCTGCAGCAGATCGCACTGGCGCGCGCGCAGGAACGCCAGCTGGGCTTCCGTCTCCACGCCTTCCGCCACCACTTCCAGCCGCAGGCTATGGGCCAGGGCGATGATGGCACTGACGATGGCCATGTCGTCGCTATCCTGCGGCACATCCTGCACAAAGGAGCGGTCGATCTTGAGGATGTCGACGGGGAAGCGCTTCAGATAGGACAGCGAGGAATAGCCGGTGCCGAAATCGTCGATCGACAGGCGCACGCCCAGCCCGTGCAGGCTATGCAGGGTTGCCAGCGTATCCTGGGCGTTTTCCATCAGCGTGCTTTCGGTGATTTCCAGCTCCAGCATGGCCGGCGGCAGGCCGCTTTCGGCCAGAATGCTGGCCACGGTGGCGCTGAAATTCTTTTGCAGCAGCTGGCGCACCGACAGGTTGACGGCTACGCGCAGGTCCGGCATGCCTTCCGCGCGCCAGCTTTGCAGCTGGGTGCAGGCGCTGCGCAGCACCCATTCGCCGATAGGAATAATCAGCCCCGTCTCTTCTGCCAGCGGCACGAACTGGTCGGGCGGGATCAGGCCGCGTAGCGGATGGTGCCAGCGCAGCAGCGCTTCCATGCCGAGGATGCTGCCATCCTGCATGCGCGCCTGCGGCTGGTAATACACTTCCAGCTGGTGACCCTGCAGCATGGCGTGGCGCAGATCGCTTTCCAGCCGCACGTGCTCGGAGATGGACAGCTCCATCGACGCTTCGTAGAACTGGAAGCCGCTGTTGGTGCGCTTGGCGCGGTACATGGCACTGTCGGCATGCTTGACCAGGCTGGCGACATCGAGCCCGTCGTGCGGATACATGGCGATGCCCACGCTGGCCGTGACGAAGATATCGTTGCCATCGATGGGGAAGGGCGCGCTCAGGGCGCGCACGATATTCTGCGCTGCCGTTGCCGCAGCGGCGGGGCTGTCCAGATGGTCGAGCACCACGGTGAATTCATCGCCGCCCAGCCGCGCCACGGTGTCGTCGTCGCGCACGGTCTGGCGTACCCGCTGGGCTACGGCCTGCAGCAGGCGGTCGCCGATGTGGTGGCCCAGATTGTCGTTGACGTATTTGAAGCGGTCCAGATCCATGAACAGCACGCCCAGCTGCTGCTGTTGCTCGCCTGCGCGGCTGATGCGCTGGGCCAGCAGATCGAAGAACAGGGTGCGGTTGGGCAGATTGGTCAGTACGTCGTTGTAGGCCAGGTGGCGGATGCGCTTCTCGGCCCGGTTGCCTTCGATAATGCGGCGTACCCGCTGCGACAGCACGGCGTAGTGGATGGGCTTGGGGATGTAGTCGCTGGCGCCGGCCGCAAAGGCTTTTTCGACGGAAGCATTGTCCTGCAGTGCGGTGATCATCAGCACGGGAATCTCGCTGCCATGGGGCAGCTGCTGCATGCGGGCGCAGGCCGTAAAGCCATCCATGACGGGCATCATGGCATCCATCAGGATCACGTCGGGCTGCCACACGGCCAGCATGGCCAGCGCCTGCGCGCCATCGGCCGCTTCTTCTACCTGGAAGCCGTCGCGCTGCAGGGTATGGCGCAGGGTGCTGCGGGTGCTGCGATCGTCGTCGACGATCAGCACCTGGGCCAGGCTATCGTCGTGCTGCTCGAGCGCGGGGGAAATGACACGCAACTGGGCCTGCAGGAAGCCGGCCAGCGCGGCGTATTGACTGCGTAGCGGCACCAGCAGCGGCGCCAGCAGCTCGCCCTGGCCGCGTGCCGCATACTCTTCCACCTGCTGGGCCAGCTGGGCCAGCGCTTCTGCGCCCAGATTGGCGGAAGCACCTTTGAGCGTGTGGGCACGCTCGCGCGCCAGAGTGAAGTTCCCTGTGGCCAGAGCCTGCTGCACATCGTCGATGCAGCGCGGCGCATCTTCCAGATACGGCTCGATGGCCTGGGGCAGGCTGGCGCCCAGCACCTGGCATAGCGGCTCGAACACGGCGCGGTTGACCGGACAGGGGCCGGCGCTATTCATCGCCACGGGCTGGGGCGGCGGCAGCACATCCAGTAGCGGCAGCCATTTTTCCAGCTTGCGCCGTAGTTCCACCAGCGTGATGGGCTTGGCCAGATAGTCGTCCATGCCGGCAGCCAGACATTTTTCCGCGTCGCCCGACTGGGTGTTGGCCGTCATGGCCAGCAGCGGCGTACGGCGTCCGCTGGCCAGTTCGGCCAGACGGATATGGGCGGTGGCTTCGTAGCCATCCATTTCCGGCATGCTGCAATCCATCAGGATCAGATCGAACTGTTCGCGCTGGGCGGCCCGCACGGCTTCGGCACCATCGGCCGCAAACACGCAGGCGCAGTCATTCAGGGCCAGCATGCCGGCTGCCACCATCTGATTGGTACGGTTGTCTTCGGCCACCAGTACGCGGAAGCGCGGTGGTGCGGAGACGGCCTGGGCCGGCTGGCTGCGCGCTAGCGCCGCAGGCAATGCAGCGCTGCCATCGTCGGCCGCCGTAGGCAGGGCGCGCGGGGCGGGCGCGGTACTGGCGCTCTGGCATTGCATATCGAAGCTGAAGCAGCTGCCCTGGCCGGGGTTGCTCTCCACGCTGATCTGGCCGCCCAGCAGCTCCACCAGCTGTTTGCAGATGGCCAGTCCCAGTCCTGTGCCGCCGTAGCGACGCGTGGTCCCTGTCTCCGGCTGGACGTAGGCGTGGAACAGGCGCTGGCAGACGTCGGCGCTCATGCCTATGCCGGTATCGCGTACGCTGCAGTGCAGACGCATGGCGCCAGCGTCGCCGCTCACATGCAGGCTGACGCTGATCTCGCCCCGCGCCGTGAACTTGATGGCATTGCCTATCAGGTTAAGCAGGATCTGGCGCAGCCGCATGGCGTCGCCCGTTACATGACGCGGTAATTCGCCGGCAGCCTGCCAGCTCAGGCGCAAACCTTTCTGGCTGGCCTGCGGTTCCAGCAGCTCGATCACCTGATCGAGCAGGGCAGGCAGGTCGAAGGTATTCGGTTCCAGCGTCAGCTTGCCCGCTTCCAGCTTGGAAAAGTCGAGGATGTTGTTGATCAGTTCTATCAGGGTATTGGAGGAATTCCAGGCCACGTCGACCAGTTCCTGCTGGCGCGCCGAAAGCCGGGTTTCGCGTAGCATGTCCAGCATGCCGACCACGCCGTTGAGAGGTGTCCGCACTTCGTGGCTGACGGTGGCGGCAAACTGGGCTTTCAGCTGGGCCAGATTGATGGCCGCATCGCGCGATTCCTTGAGTTCGCGCTCGCGCTGTTCCAGCACCACCATCATCTGGTTGAAGGCCTGCGCCATATCGATCAGGTCGCGCGGGCCCGAAGGGCGGGCACGCATGCCCGACTCGCCCGCTTCGGCGCGCCGCATCAGCTCCGACAGTGCATTGAGCGGGCGTATCATATGGCGCGTCAGCAAACGGCCCACGCCCAGCACCAGCACGGCAAACGACAGGGTGAGTACCAGATTGCCCAGCAGCAGAGAGTTGGTCAGGCTGTTCAGCGTGCTTTTGGCGATCTGCACCTGTACATAGCCCTGCACCTGCGGCCGGACATCCTGCGGATCAAGCGGCGAACTTTCTGCCTGCCCGCCGAACACGGGCGCAGCAAACAGCCAGCTGCGGCTATCTTCGCTGATCAGGCTGGGACGGGCCGGCAGCGCAATACCGGGCGCATGCAGGGCCGGCTGACCGGCCGGCGTTTCGCTCACCAGCACACGCTGCTGGGCATCCATGATCTGCACGGCGCTGACATCGGGGAAGGCCAGCGTGGTGCTGACCACTTCGCGCGCATTCTCCGGCGAATGGAACAGCAGGGCCAGGGTGCTCTGGCGCGCCAGATTTTCGGCGATGCGCTGGCCCTGACCGATGTAGTAATCGCGCATGCGCACATTGGCCTCGCGCGCATTCATCAGGGCCGAGAACACGGCCAGCCCGAGGATGGAGCTGGCAGCGATCAGCATTAACTGGCGCTGGAAGCCGGTGCGGCGCAGGAATAGACGGAGCGACTGTATCATGGTGTGGCGGCGCGGCGTGGCAGGGGGCTGCACGCGGCCGGCTGGGCGGCACGCAGCTTAGAGTTCAGGGAAGATTGCATCGAATTGCCTTTGTTGTGCGGTGCTCAGGTGTAGCCCGAGGTGGCTGGCGGTACGCGTGTTGAGTGCGCTGCTGAGCGCGCGCAAGGGCGTCAGGCCGCGCCGTATGGTTTCGCCATTCTGCAAAGCAGTGGCAAGCTGGGCAAGATCGTGGCCCAGCTGTACATTATTCGGATACATGCCGAACAGCACACCCTTCTTGACGTGTAACACGCTGCTGGAGAACACGGGCAGGTTGCGGCTCCACGATTCCTTCAGAATCATGGGCAGGATGGTGGTTTCTTCGACAGTGGTGGCATCCTGCGGCAGCCAGAGCGCATCGCGCCGGCCATCTGCCGTACTGAGCAGGGCTTCGTAGGCACGGGCGGCGCTGGCCAGATCGGTGGCTTCCAGCGCGGAGAAATCCAGCCCCTGGGCGCGCGCCGCATCGCGCGCCAGCCGGATCTGGGCTTCGCTCGTCTGCGGGTGGTAGACCACCATCACGCGGCGCACGGCAGGCAGCACATTTCTGAGCAGGCCGAACAGCAGCGCCGGGTCGGGCATCATGCTGATGCCGTTCAGCTGCTCGCCTTCGGCTCCGGGATTGACGCCGCCTATCACCACCGGCGTGCCCGCTTCCAGCGTGGCGGCCACTTTCATGCCTTGCCTGCCCAGCGCGATGACGGCCTTGCTATTTTTCAGGCTGGCGCGCAGCTCGCTGCCATCGGCCAGCTGGCCCACTACAATAGCGCGGGGGCGGCTGCGGGTCTGTTCTTCCACGCCTTGCAGAATTTCGCTGACCACGTTGCGGTAGGGACCATTCAATTCAGGGTGCAGCACGGCCAGCGTCTGCCCGTGCGCCAGCCTGCCAGACAGGCACAGCAGCAAAACAGGGAGCAGGCGGAGAACGGCGGCAGGGGTCAAGGCGGCTTGCGGACGGAAAAAGGGGTGCAGCGAGAGTGTACACTTTGCCAACCATAAATCATCAATAGATATATTCTATGACAATTCTGCAAGCGCTTCCACTTGGGTTACACTAGCGCTGGCTACAACAAACTCACCGCAACCCATGTCCCGTTCCCGTCCACCTCTGCGCATGCATGCGCTGGTCTGGCCCTTGCTGGCAGAACTAGGCCTGGCCATGGCTATCAGCCTGGCTGGCACGGCACTGGCCGCCCGAAGTTCGGATGCGGCCGGTGCTGCTTTCGCCATCACCAGCCAGGTCACAGCCATGTTATTCCTGCTGTTCCGCATCATCGGGGCCGGTGTCAGCGTGGTGGTGACGCAGAAGCTGGGTGCGCAACAACATGATGCAGCGCAGAGAGTGGCGCGTGCCGTGGTCGGTGCCAGCAGCTGGCTGGGCGGGATTTCGGCGCTGCTGGGCTGGCTGGCGGCCGAGCCCTTGCTGCGCCTGCTGAACACCCCGGCCGAAGTGCTGCCGCTGGCCGTGCCGCTGCTAAAAGCGCTGGCCCTGGCCATGCTGTTCGATGCCTGGAATGCTGCCATGGCCAGCGTGATGCGGGCCCATCTGCGGACCCGTGACACCCTGCTGGTACTGGTGGCCATGCATGTCTGCCATCTGGCGCTGGCACTGCCGCTGATGTTCGGCTGGGGCGGCTTGCCGTCCATGGGCTTGCCAGGCTATGCGCTGGCGCTGACGCTGAGCCGCATGCTGGGCCTGATGATGCATCTGATCGTGTGGCAACGCCAGTTAGGCATACGCTTGCTGCCACATGACTGGTGGCGCTTGCCGCGCGCCGAACTGGCTGCCGTGCTGCATATCGGTCTGCCCGGCGCAGCTGAAAACATCGCCTGGCGGCTGGCTTTCATGGTCAGCGTGGCGACGGCGGCGCAGCTGGGAGCCACGGCGCTGGCGACCCAGGCCTATGTGCTGCAGGTGATGGCAGGGGTGATGATGTTCAGCATCGCCAGTGGCCTGACCGTGGAAATCATGGTGGGCTATCTGATCGGAGCGGGCCGGTTGCGCGAGGCACATCAGCTGGTCAAGCGCACGCTACTGCGCGGCGCACTGGTCGCGCTGCTGATTGCAGCGCTGGCGGCGCTGGCCGCCCGTCCGCTGCTGGGCTGGTTCAGCAGCGATCCGGCCATACTGTCTGGCGGTACCATATTGCTGTGGCTGACGGTGCTGCTGGAGCCGGGCCGCACCTTCAATCTGGTGGTGATCAATGCCTTGCGGGCGGCCGGTGATGCCCGTTTCCCTTTGCTGGCGGGTGCGCTGTCCATGCTGCTGGTACTGGCTGGCGGCAGCTGGCTGCTGGGCGTGGTGCTGGGCTGGGGCTTGCCCGGCGTGTGGCTGGCGTATGCGGCGGATGAATGGATACGGGGTCTGATCATGTGGCGCCGCTGGCAGACGCTGGCCTGGGTGCCGCATGCGCGCCAGGCGCGCAAACAGCTGGTGCCGCTGGTGGTGCTGGAAGGCTGATACGGCAGGCGCAAACAACAACGCCCGGCTGAGCCGGGCGCGCGGCAACTGCCATCAGACGGCGGGCTTACTGTACCGTCAGTATCACTTTCACGGTATCGTCGACCTGCGATTTCTCGATGTAGCCGATGGCGCTGACGTCGGCTGCCACGGCTTTTTTCACCTCGGCGCTGGAACCCAGTTCTTTCGGTGCCGTGGCTTTACCCGTGAACACCAGCTTGGACCAGATGGCTTTGACCTGGGTGGCGTCCTTGTCCAGCACCTTTTTATAGAACTCGTTGCGCAGCGGACCGTCCGTGTGTTCGATAGGGGTGAACAGGGTCGATTTGCCGAGGAAGAACTGGCCCGCCTGTTCGCTGAACATGCGGGTAGCCGGGTTCTTGGGATTGACGATGACTACGATCTCGGCAGCGAACAGCGGCGCAGCTGCCATACCGAGACCGAGCGCGAGCAGAACTTTTGCAATGGCCGTTTTCATAGAGGCTCTCCTTAGAATACGAAATCGATGCCGGCGGCATACACATTGACGCTCTTGCCTGCCAGTGCAGGTTTGGCATTGACGAAGTAGCCAGTGCCATCACGGGTGCTGATGTGATCGATCTGGAACTTGAATGCTGCCGATTTGTAGAAGTCCCAGCGCACGCCGATGGCCGTGGTGGATTGCAGACCAGCCTGGATGGCACCATTCGCGGCTGCCGTCAGACCGGCCAGCGGACCCGTGGTCGGCAGGCTGGCGAAGCTGCGGATGCTGTCCTGCTTGACGTTGCCGTGCATTACGTAAGGCAGGAATTTACCCATGCGGTAGCCGGCCATCAGGTAGTAGGAGCTGGTGTCCTGAATGGCGCGGGTTTCCGTCTTGCGCTTGGCATATTCGCCCTGCAGTACGATGTTGTTGTAATCCATGGAAATGCCGGCCGAGGTGAACGTGCCATCGATATCGTGCAGCGGCAGTTCGGCGACCACCGAGCTCAGGCCGTATTTGTTCAGCGCGGCCAGCAGGGCGTTCAGGTTGGCGTTGTCATACACATTGACTTTGGCTTTGGCATGACCGAGACGGTAGGTGAAGGGACCGTTTTCCAGTACCAGCTGGGCCGAGACGGCCGGCTTGAATTCCACATCGTAGTTGCTGGAAGCGTGGAAGCGGGTGCGGCCTACTGCCAGCTGGCCCGTCACCGTGGTATCGCCGAAGCTGTGCTGGTAGAGGATGTCGCCGCCATCGATATTGTCGGCCGTTACCTGACGGTAGACTTCGTTCGGGGCGCGCATCATGATGTTGGCATAGCCCACATTGCGCACGTCGGAAATCATGTAGACGGGCAGGCCGATGCGGCCTACGCGGAAGGAGATTTCATCGCTGACCTTGTACTTGGCGAAGGCCCAGGCCATTTCGCCGCTGAACTGGTCGCTAGGACCGTTCTTGCGTACCAGACCCTGTGCCGTCAGCGACAGGCTATCGCTCAGTTTGGCCGTCATCTGCAGGCCCAGATTCGAGTCCACCCCGGTGCGTGCGCTCTTGCCGGCGCCGCCCACCTGATTGACCCGGTTGAACAGGCCATCATTGGTGTCTGTCATGGTCAGCGCGCCTGTACCGAAGCCGCTGATGGTGATAGGCAGACTGTCGTCCGCGTGGGCCTGAGCGGCCAGTGCGCCAAGTACGGCCAGTGCCGTCAAGGCCAGTTTGGGTTGCTTCATCGTCATTTCCTCCCGTTGATCTCGTTGTGTTTTGTTCTGTGTTGTCTAGGACGCAGAGATAGTGTGGCTTGTGGCGGTGAGTTTGTGTGAGAATCAGCGCGAAATGTGACATTTTTGTTGTGGACAGGCAACGATACGTGGCGCTGCCGGGCGAAAATTTGGGCAATTTCGCCAATTGCGCCGCCAACATGTCCGTTTTCAAGGCAATTCTTGATCTTGCGCAGATGAATGCGCCATGGTGAAGATGTAACAATTGAACATTTCACAATGCAAGTTACTGCAGGGAATCTGTGTGCCTCAGGTGGGGCGGCGCGGTGGCAGATTACGCCGTATGGTACGCAGCATCTGGTCGATATCGACCGGTTTGGCGATGAAATCGTTCATGCCGGAAGCGATGCACTGCTGCCGCTCCGACTGCATCACGCCGGCCGTCATGGCCAGCACGGGCAGCGACAGCTTGAGTTCCGAACGGATCCGCATGGTCGCTTCGAAACCATCCATTTCCGGCATCTGCACATCCATCAGCACCAGATCGAAACGCTGGCTGTCGGTGCGCAGCAGATCGAGCGCCGCGCGGCCGTTGTCGACGGTTTCCAGCGTGGCGCCGGCGTAGCTGAGCATGCTTTGCGCGACCAGCTGGTTGAGCGGATTGTCTTCCACTAGCAGCAGGCGCACGCCATCGATGCGCAGCGCAGCCACGGCGCCCAGATCGGCGCTGGCGGCCGTGGTGGGGGTGTGGCGCAGCGTGCTACGCAGGGCGTCGTACAGGCGGGCCGGGGTGACGGGCTTGAGCAGGGTAGCGTTGGCCAGCTCGGCTTCGCGGTGCTGCAGCAGCTGGCCCTGACCGTAGGCACTGGTCAGCAGCACGATGGCGGGGCAATCGACAGGGCGGGCCGCGCGGATGGCCTGCATGGTTGCCAGCCCGTCCATGCCGGGCAGATTCCAGGCCAGCAGGATGGCATCGAAACTGGCCTGGCCGCTGCCGAGCAGCTGCAGCGCCTGCTCGCCGCTGCTGGCGTGGCTGCAGCGCCAGCCCAGGCTGGCGATATTTCGTTGCAGGTAGTCGGCCGCCAGTGCATCGGCTTCGATCAGCAGCACATGCTGGCTGGGCAGTGGCGCGTCGTCGCTGGCGGGTGGCATGCCGTAGCGTAGCGGGATGCGCAGGGTGAATACGCTGCCCACACCGGGAGTGCTGTCGACCTCGATTTCACCGCCCATCAGCGCGGCTATCCGGCGCGAAATCGCCAGACCGAGACCGGTGCCGCCGAAGCGCCGTGTCATCGAAGCATCGGCCTGCGAGAATGGTGCGAACAGCAGGCTGCGCTGTTCCTGCGGTATGCCGATGCCGGTATCGCTGACGCTGAAGCGCAGCGTCACCGCCTCGCCACTGGCGCTGGCCCGTTCCACCAGCAGGGCGACGCGGCCTTTTTCCGTGAACTTGATGGCATTGCCGACCAGATTGACGAGGATCTGCTGCAGCCGGTGGCTGTCGCCGCTCAGGGCCTGCGGCACGCCGGGATCAACGCCGATGGCCAGTTCCAGATTCTTTTCGCTGGCGTTGACAGTCATGATGGTGGCCACGGCATCCAGCACACTTTGCAGGCTGAACTGGACAGGCGCCAGCTCCATCCGGCCCGCTTCGATCTTGGACAGATCGAGCACATCGTTGAGGATGTTGAGCAGGGCCGTGCCTGAGCTGCCTATCATGTCCAGATATTTCTGCTGTTCGGCCGACAGGGTGGTGTTGTTCAGCAGCTGGGTCATGCCCAGCACGGCGTTGAGCGGGGTGCGGATCTCATGGCTCATATTGGCGACGAATTCCGACTTGGCCCGGCTGGCCGCCTCGGCCAGATCGCGCGCCACGATCAGCGAAGCTTCCGATTCGCGCAGTGCCGCAGTCTTTTCTTCCGCCAGTGCGCTGGCATAGGTCTGGCGGGCCGTCAGCGCCCGGACCACGCCGAAGAACAGCAGGCTGATGATGGCACCGGCCAGCAGTACGATGTGCGATTTTTGCCGGTCTATGCTGTTTTCGAAGGCGGGCAGCGAGGTTAGCCGCAGAGTCCAGCGGTGCCGCAGCAAGTCCAGCGGCAGCAGGCGCTGATAGGGATTGGGGTATTGTTCCAGCTCGGCTGGCTGGCGGCTGTCGCTGGCATACAGCAGATTGCCGGCTGCCGTGCTATCGCCATCGAACACTTCCAGCATCAGGCCATCATCGGCCGGCCCCAGCAGGCCAGCCAGCATCTCCTCGGCGCGGATAGGGCTGTAGGAAAAACCGTTCAGTGCGTCCATGCGCAGCGCGGCCGCAGCACGGCCACGGGGAAGCTGGGCCTGCTGGTGGTAGATGGGGAAATACATGAGGAAGCCGGGCTGGCCCTGGCCGGGGCCCTCCTGTACCAGCACGACCCGTCCCGTCAGTACGGGTTCGCCCAGCCGTGCCGCTTCCAGCATGGCCTGACGGCGTATCGGTTCCGACATCATGTCATAGCCGAAGGCGCGCAGATTGGCGCCGCTGGCCGGTTCCAGATACAGCACCACACCGGCAGCCGGACCGGGGCTGGCACCGGGCAGGCTCCAGATATGGAAATCGCTGCGGTCGTGCTGGCGGATCTGGGCTTCGGCCTGCTCGCGCTGCTGGTGCGGAATCAGTGCGGCATAGCCTAGCCCCAGCATGCCGGGCATGCTGTTGCGGATATCCAGCGCTTCAGTGAAAGCATGCCATTGCGCCCGCGTGGGCTCGGCTTCGACGCGGAACAGGGCGCGTGCACCGCGCAGGCCGGACGCATACAGGTCCATGCGCCGGCTGATGCGCTCGGCAATATCGGCCGCACGCCCATCGAACTGGTCGCGCGCACGCCGCTCCGTACTCAGCGCTACCAGCTGCCACACCACCACCGTCAGGGCGATGCCGGCCAGCAGGGTGGCCCAGTGGGCGGCGTTCTGGCTGCGCATACGGTCCCGGGCACGGTGTCTTTCGTAGTCGTCGGCGCTCAGTACCATGCCGATCACGCTGCACAGCACTACATAACTGGCCAGCGCGATCAGGGCATCGTTGAGCGTGCCTACGGCGAATGGTCCCAGCCCCCGTATGGTGCCCAGCACGGCGCCGGCCGCGATCAGCAGGCAGCACAGACTGGCGCCGCGCTGGGCGTAACGCTGGGCCGCCCAGGCCACGCACAGTATCAGCAGATAGGGTAGCCAGCCGTCGCCCTCGCCGGCGCTGTACTGGCGCGCGAAGATGGCGGCTATCATGGCCAGCAGCACCAGTACGGACAGGGCGGCCTGCCAGCTCAGGCGGTAAGCCCCCTGGGATGGGCGCCATGCCAGCAGGGCCGGGGTGACCAGCAGCACGCCGGCCATATCGCCCACCCACCAGGTCAGCATCACCGTGGGCAGGGCGGTCCAGCTGACCAGGCCGCCCAGATACAGCACGCCGCTGCCCAGTACGGCAGCCAGCACGCACATGAGCAGGCCGATCAGGGCAAACTTGTAGACGTCCTGTAGCTGGGAAAACGGTTGGCGTACGCAGGCGTAGTGGCGCGCCAGCCAGACCCCGGCGGCAGCTTCCAGCGTATTGCCGGCGCCTATCAGTAGCGAGATCAGGTTGGTGGACAGGTCGGGCGCCAGCCCGTTGCCGACGAAGGTGGCCAGATTGGCAAATGTGGCGCCTATCAGTATCGCGGGCCAGACGCGGTAGCCGAATGCCAGCATGGCAGCAAAGGCGATACCGGAAGGCGGCCAGACGGGCGTGGCATTGCTATGCGCGAAGGCCAGCAGCAGGCTGGCACGGGCGAACAGGAAATAGCATGCTGTCAGCGCCATCACCAGCGCCAGATATGGCAGTCTGGTGGTTGCGGTGGAAGGCTGTGCGTCTGGCATGGCTGTCATTGCGCTATCTGGTTGGCAAGCACTATACGCTGTTCGGGTGCTGCTGTGGCGGAAAGTGGATGCCAGCGGGTACTGGCATCCCGGCCGCCGCTTTACTTGGCGCGCCGCGGCTGCACCAGGGCAGCGGCCTGTTTGGCGTGCTGGCGTGCCGTGTCCACATCGGCGGCGCTGGCCAGCGCCACCCCCATGCGCCGGCGCGCAAACGATTCCGGCTTGCCGAACAGGCGGATATCGCTGCCCGGCACGGCCAGCGCAGCGGCCACGCCTTCAAAGGCGATGCCGACCGCATCGTGCTGGCCATAGATCACGGCCGAAGCACCGGGCGTACGCAGGGTGACATTCACGGGCAGGCCGAGGATGGCTTTGGCATGCAGTTCGAATTCGCTTTGCACCTGGGTGGCCATGGTGACCATGCCGGTATCGTGCGGGCGCGGGCTGACTTCGGAGAACCACACCATATCGCCCTTGACGAACAGCTCGACGCCGAACAGGCCCAGTCCGCCCAGATCGGCCGTGACTTTGGCGGCGATCTCGCGCGCCCGCTCCAGCGCCAGCGGCTGCATGGCGCAAGGCTGCCAGGATTCGACGTAGTCGCCCTGTACCTGTACGTGGCCGATAGGATCGCAGAACTGGGTCTGGATCTGGCCATCGGCGCCGATGGAGCGCACCGTCAGCAGGGTAATTTCGTAATCGAAATCAATGAAGCCTTCAACGATGACGCGGCCCGCATCGACCCGGCTGCCGGCGGCGGCGTAGTCCCAGGCGGCAGCCACTTCGGCCGCGCTATCGATCTTGGACTGGCCTTTGCCGGACGAGGACATGACGGGCTTGATCACGCAGGGGAAGCCGATTTCCGCCGTAGCGGCCTGCAGTTCGGTCAGGCTGCTGGCGAAACGGTAGGGCGAGGTGGCCAGACCCAGCGTTTCGGCAGCCAGGCGGCGTATGCCTTCACGGTTCATGGTCAGCTGGGCAGCGCGGGCGGTGGGGATGCAGGTGATCTTGCCGGCCTGCTCCAGTGCAGCCAGGGCATCGGTGGCGATGGCTTCGATTTCCGGCACTACCAGATCCGGCTGTTCCTGCTCGATCAGGGCGGCCAGTGCGGCGCCGTCGGTCATGTTGATGACATGGGCGCGGTGCGCCACCTGATGGCCCGGTGCGTTCGGATAGCGGTCCACGGCGATCACTTCCACGCCCAGGCGCTGCAGCGCGATGATGACTTCTTTGCCGAGTTCGCCGGAACCGAGCAGCATGACTTTGGTAGCGTTGGGCGCCAGCGGCGTGCCGAAAATGCGGGGAGTATTCATGGGGTGATGGCTAATTAAAAATCAGAACGAATAGACCAGGGTGACCGAGGTCTGGGTATCGGTATTGCGCTTGTCGGCCGGCACATTGGTATCGTTGCGGATGCTGTAGGCGGCTTTCATCTGCATGGTGCCATTGATCTTGGTGCGCAGCGCTGTCTCGGCCTGCGAGTGCACATTCGAGGTGCCCCGTTCGACGATGATGTTCTGCGACAGCTGGGCGGTATCGCTGACTTTCCATTTGATGTTGGTTGCGCCGCGGATGGTCATGCCGCTTTCCGTCACGCTATTGGAGCGCATGCCCTTGAAGTAGCCCGGACCGATTTCCACGTCCATATTGCTGCTCTCGGTGGCGTAGGCCTGGGTGCCGTAACCGACGCCCAGCGTGGAGTAGCGGGTGTAGGCACCGAAGCGGTCGTCCACATGGGTGGCCAGCGCGAACAGCCGGTTGTGGTCTTCCAGCAGCTTGAACGCGGCCTTGGCCGACAATGAATAGCGCTGGGCCGAACGCTGTCGCACGCGCTCGCCGCTGGCCTGCTTGATTTCTTCGTCCTTGAAGTAAGCCGCCAGTATGTACTCATTGCTCCAGTTGCGCAGTTCCTGATGGGCGTCCAGTTTGCCGGTCACGGAATTACCGACCGTATTGCCGGAAGTGGAAATGGCGCCCAGCTCGGCTGAGTTGTTCCAGCCCAGAGGGGGCGCATTGTCCGCTGCAGCGCTGAAGGCGCTGAACAGCAGCAGAATGGGGAAGATTTTTTTTGCGTTCATGCCACCATTGTAACCGAGACAAGCGCGCTGGCGGCACGGCTGGCTGTACGCGACAGCCAGCCGGCGCCCTGGTTAAGGCAGGGTGAGGATAACTTTGACGCTATCGTCGACCGCCGACTTTTCGATATAGCCGATGGCATTGATATCGTTGGCGATGGCTTTTTTGACTTCCGCCGTGGAATGCAGCTCGGCCGGCATCACGCCCTTGCCCGTAAAGATGATTTTGGCCCAGGCTGCTTTGACCTGGGAAATATCCTTGCCGGCCAGACGCTGGTAGAAATCGGCGCGTATCTGCGACTTTTCCGCCTGATCGAGCGGTACGAACATGGTCGACTTGCCCAGGAAGAACTGGGATGCCTGCTCGGAGAACATGCGCGTGGCCGGGTTCTTCGGATTGACCACGACCACAATCTCCGCTGCCGCAGCGAGGCCCGCCAGCATACAGGTGCTAGCCAGCGCCAGCTTGATGAATAACTTCTGCATAAAACACTCCCTCATTGTCTGTTTATTATTGTCGGATCAGATCAGAACACCATTTGCCACGAAGCGGACAGCTGATTGGCGTCGCCGGTGAACTGGAATTTCGATTTGTCCTTGACTTTGTCGAACTGCACTTTCAGCGCTTGCGAAGTAGTGAAGTCCCAGCGATAAGTGAGCGAAGTAGTGTTATGTTTCTCCGTGCCGGTAGGCCAGTAAGCCGAATGTTCGGCAAATTGCGAATACGATAACATGACCGAATGCTGGTCGAATTTATAACCGCCGGAATAAGACTGGGCGGTAAAGGTATTTTTAACGGATGGACGGTCGATATAATTAATTTCGCTGCGCATCAGCCAGTTTTTAAAATCCATATTGAAGGACAGGCCATAAAATGCCTGACCGACATCATTAATTAACTGACCATTCGCTCCCGACATGGCGGGACTGCGCACGCCATTAATAACCGAATAACGTTCCACCACCGTGTGCATATACACGCCGCGCACGCTGAATATATCGTTGCTGGCATCCAGATAAGCACCGATCATCTTGTTCCAGGATTCGTCGATGCGGCTGGAATAGTACAGATTGCCCAGCATCTGGTTATCGTTGCTCTTGCGCTTGCCGACCCAGACGTTGCCCGTATAAGTCCAGTCGCCCACCGTATTGGTGTACAGCAGATTGGCGCCGTCATACGAGTAGATCTGCCATGCGTACAGGTCTTGCGACGGGCGCAGCCACGGGTAGGCATAGCCCACGTACATGTAGTCGGAGTAGTAGTACAGTGGCAGGCGCTTGCGGCCGGCCTGCAGGGTGAGGTTTTCATTGATGCGGTAGCTACCGTAGGCCCAGTCGGCATTCACCGAGCTGTCGGCGCCCCGGGCCACCACCTGCACCGTGGCCGACAGGTCCGGCGAGAATTTGAAATTGCCCTGCAGACCAGCCAGCGATTCCGGCTGGACCTGGGTCTTGTGGTATTCGTACATGCCGACATATTCATAATTGCCAGTAAAGCAAGGACATTTATAGCTATAGCCGGGCTGGGCATTTATCTGATACGGCACAGTGCCATCGCTACTACCACTGACGACACGGCCAACAGTCAACTGGGCGAAACCGCTAAAGCTGCTTTCTACCGCCAAGGCGCCGGATGAAATAATCGATAAGGTTGTTAATGCCGCAATCTGATTAAATCGCATTGTGTTTCCCCTTTTTGTTAAATATTCTGTTTTTTTAATCTACTATTGAAGAAATAGCGGGGCAAGTAAAAGTGAGAAAGTGTGGCTTTTAGGTATTACGCGCTTATTAATGTTGAATAAATTCACCAAACTATGGTTCGACAGAAACACTGTGTTTTAAACAACGTAAAACAAAGGTCGAACGGCTGTGTTTTAAGCCCGGCAGTTTATATAATTTGCGGCGTAGGAATTCCTCATAACCGGCCGTGCCGGCCACGGCGACCTTGATCAGATAGTCATAATCCCCCGTCAGTAGATAGGCTTCTATAACTTCCGGTAGCTCGGCCAGCGCCTGGCCGAATTTCTCGAATATGTCGTCGTCATGCCGGTCCAGCGTGACTTCGATGATGACGGTATCGGGGTAGCCCAGTGCTTTCTGGCTCAGCAGGGCGGTATAGCCTTCTATCATTCCTGCCTCTTCCAGTGCGCGCACGCGGTTCCAGCAGGGGGTGGTGGACAGGCCCACCAGCTCGGCCAGACGGGTATTGCTGAGCCGGCCATCGCGGCGCAGGGCGCGCAGAATCTTGCGATCTATTTCATCTATTTCCATGTCAGTTGGCCTCGGAAGATTTATCTTCTACGTATTCTATCCGAGATGGTGGATTCTTCTTTAAATCTCGGTAATTGGCATAAACTATGGAAGCCTATTCCCCGCGATAGCGGATATTCTGTCTGCATGAAAAATACACAGGCCAATTTCCGTTTCTGCATCGACGATGGTGCCCCTATCGCTACACTGGAAGCGGTGCTCGCTATCGTCCGGCGACTTGATCTGGATCTACGCAGTTTGCGCAGTCATGCCATCCCGGCCGGACTGGAAGTGCAACTCAGGCTGGCCGCCGCGGACGAGGATGGTCTGACGCTCTGCCGTATGCGCCTCAACAATGTAGTGGGGGTACTGGCGGTACGGGTTTTGCCGGTAGCGGCGAAAGAGCCGGTGGCGCAGGCTTATGCTTATTCGGCAATTCCGCCATACAATAGTGCTCATCAGCATAGACAGGAATCCGTATGAGCGAGTTTTCAAACGATATCTACACCGAACCGGAAGGCTACGATCGTAATACTCTGAATAATCTGGGCCCGCTGGCCCGTATGGCCGGCATCTGGACAGGCCAGCGCGGCCTCGATATCAAGCCCAAGGCGGATGGTCCGCGCAAACAGGCCTATGTGGAACGCATCGAACTGCAGCCCATCGATCCCGTGACCAACGGCCCGCAGCTGTTCTATGGCCTGCGCTATCTGATCATCGTCAATAAGCCGGATCAGCCTAAGACTTATCACGAGCAGGTGGGTTACTGGCTGTGGGAGCCGGCTACCAGCACGGTGATCCAGACGCTGGCCATTCCGCGTGGCCAGATCGCCATGGCGGCCGGCGTGGTGGCGGCCGATGCGCGCGAGTTCGAGCTGGTCGCCCAGCGCGAGTCGGAAACTTATGGCATACGCTCCAATCCCTTCCTCGAACATGGTTTCAAGACGGTGGAATACCGTATCAAGGTCAGCTTCCACGACGATGGCAGCTGGTCCTACGAGGAGGACACGGTGATGCTCATCCGTGGACAGACGGAGCCTTTCCATCACCGGGATAGCAATCACTTGCACAAGGTGGCCGAGCCAACCCCGAACCCTCAGGTCACGGGCCAGCCGGCCTGAGTACGCGCCGCCCTGTGCGGGCGACTATCTGTCCGTTAGAATGCCTGTTTCAAATTTCTACGGATAAAAGATGGGTCTGATTCAACGCAGTATGCTGGCCGTGCTGCTGGCGGCCGGTGTCTGTGCCAGTGCAGCGGCGGGTAGCTGTCCCGCCCACTATGTGGACGGGCGCCTGCCCGAAATCCAGAATTCCCGCATGCAGGCCGCTACCACCGAGCTTTGCTACGATGAGTTCGGGGTTATGCATTCCGGTATCACCCGCACGCCACTGTGGTCGGCCGAACATTTAACGGCCGGGCAGGTGCAGGCGGCCCAAACCCTGTCGCGCGAAAATTCCTTCCACTCCGAAGCCCGGCTGCCGGCTAATGCCCGTGCCGAGCTGTCCGATTACGCCCGCAGCGGCTATGATCGGGGTCATATGGCGCCAAACGGCGACATGCCGGACCGGGCTAGTCAGCACCAGAGCTTTACACTGGCCAATATGGTGCCGCAGGACGGCGAGAATAACCGCCATTTGTGGGCCGGCATCGAAGCGGTGGTGCGCAAGCAGGCGCTCAAGGAAGGCGAGCTGTATGTGCTGACGGGCCCCGTGTTTCTGGGGGCGAATCTGCAGAAAATCGGCAATGTGCTGGTGCCTAGCCACCTGTACAAGGTTGTGTATAGCCCGCGTCAGCGCGCCGGCGCAGCATTTTTTGTGGAAAATCGTGCTACCAGCGATTATGAGCTGTTGAGTATTGCGCAACTGGAAGCGCGCATAGGCATCAATCTGCTGCCTAGTCTCAGTGCTGTGCAAAAGGAGACAGTTTTGCGTTTGCCAAATGTAAAGCTGCGTAAATCGAGAGGTGGAAAATGAAACAGTCCCGGCAATTCCTACCGTACGCCAATGAAGCCGATGTACGCCATATCGGCCAGCTGTGCATCGAAAACCGGCTGGATCGCATCACCATCAGCGGCGATCTGGATCTGACGGCAGATCAGCGCGGGCTGGCCGATGCGCGCGCCCTGCAGCAACTGCTGAACGATGTGGTGGCGGCACTGGAAAGCCATACGCTACCGGCCACACTGGCGCCCGCAGTTGTCACTACCGTTGCCAATCCATTTGGAGACTCTGCATGAGTAGTTATCAAGGTGCTTTAATGAGCGAAGGCCAGATACACGCCATAGGCCAGGGCCTGCTGGACTGCAGCCTGCCCAAGCAGCAATGGACTCATGCGGCCCATCTTGCCGCCGCTCTGTGGCTGGTGGTCGCGCGGCCTGATATCGATGCGCCCATCGCCATGCCGGGCATCATTCGCGCCTACAATCTGGCTTGCGGCGTCGCGAATACGGATACGGGCGGCTATCATGAAACCATAACCCAGGCTTCGCTACGTGCCGTAGCCGACTACGTGCGCCAGCAGCCGGCCGGTAGCGGCCTGGCGGCCCTGTGTACGGGCTTACTGGCCTCGTCCGTAGGTGACAAGCACTGGCCCCTCAAGTACTGGAGCAGCGACTGCCTGTTTTCCACCGAGGCACGTAGAAACTGGGTGGAACCCGATCTGCAGGCATTGCCGTTCTAATGCTAGGATGGTGGCAATTTCTTTGTATTTAGATTGATCAGTCATGGCCTTTTTTGTAACAGGTAACAACTCCATCGATTCGCTGGTCTATAGCAGCTGGGCGAAGCGGCCCGGCACGACCGTCATGATCACCTATAGTTTCATGGCGGTGGCGCCTAGCGATGGCAGCATTGAGGACGTGCGCGGTTTTGCACCGCTGACTGAAGTTCAGCAAGCTGCCGCCCGTGCCGAAATGGCCGTCTGGGCTGCGGTTGCCAACATCAAATTCGCGGAAGTTGCCTCCGGCGGCGATATCCAGCTAGGCTCCAACGATCAGGGTAATCAGAGTAGCGGCTACGCCTATCTGCCGAATGGTAGCGATCCTACCTATCTGTTCCTGAATAACACTGACTCGTCCAATAACCGCTACGTCGACGGGTCTTTCGGACCTTCGGTGCTGATACACGAACTGGGTCATACGCTGGGCCTCAAGCATCCGGGAGATTACGATTCGACGGGCAGCAGCATCAGTGGCCCGTATCTGCCGACCGCGACCGATAATATCGAATACACCCAGATGTCGTATAACAACGGCGCCGGTTTCAGTCTCAATCACAAATACGGCATTACCCCCATGCTGTACGACATTCAGGCGATCCAGTATCTGTATGGCGCCAACATGACGTATCACACGGGCGCTGATACCTATAGTTTCGCCACTGATGCGGCGATGCAGTGTATCTGGGACGCGGGCGGCACCGATACTTTTGATTTTTCCGCCTGCACGGATGCGGTGGTGATCAATCTGAAAGCCGGCAGCTTTAGTTCGACGGCACCCGGCTATAACAATATTTCGATTGCCTATAACGTCACCATAGAGAAGGCAGTAGCGGGCACGGGTGGTTCTACCGTCTATGCCAATGATGTGGGTAATACCCTGACTGGCGGTACTGGCGCCGATACGTTCTACGAGGGTGCAGGCAGCGACACCATCAGCGGCGGCGCAGGTACGGATACCGTGGTGTTTGCCCGCAGCTACAACCAGTATGTGCTGAGCGGAAGTAGCGCCAGCCTGCAGGTTAGCGGCGACGGCACGGATAAGCTGAGCGGTATCGAACAGCTGAAATTTTCCGACCGGACCATCGATCTGAGCCTGATTAGCCAGATTGTGAATGGCAGTACGGCCAATGACAAGCTGGTGTTGGGCACTGGTAGCGAGCTGGTGAATGCAGGCGCCGGTTTCGATACGGCCAGCTTTGCCAAGGTCCGCGATAGCTATACGGTAAGCGGAAGCGGCAACGAATTTCTCGTGACGGATAACGCGAGCGGTGCGCAGGATGTGTTGAGTAATGTGGAGCGCTTGTTCTTTGCCAGCGGCAATGCGGTAGCGCTTGACATCGGCGATCACCAGATCGGTGGTGAAGCATACCGGCTGTATCAGGCGGCGTTTAATCGTGCGCCGGATCTGGGCGGACTGGGCTTCTGGATACGCGCGCTGGAGAATGGCTACAGCCTGAATCAGGTCGCAAACTATATGATGACCAGCAACGAGTTCACCAAAGCCTATGGCAGCAACCTGAATACGCATGATTTCGTTGCGCAGATTTATCAGAACGTCCTGCACCGCGTGCCTGATGCAGATGGCCTGACGTTCTATGTGAACAATATCAATAAAGGTGACGCCAGCCGGGCCGAGGTGTTGGCCGCGATCTCGGAATCACCTGAGAACCAGGTGGGCGTCATCGGTTCCATCGTCAACGGTTTCGACTACATCGTCTATACGGGTTAAGAGGCATCAGGCTCGGGCAGACTGATGCGGTTGCGGCCCATGTGTTTGGCGCGGTAAAGCGCGGAATCGGCTGTTGCCACCAGAAGACCCGGATCGCTGCCCGGTGCGGCAAACGCCGTGGCGGCGCCTATGCTCACTGTTACCACATGCTGCAGACTGCCGAGATTGGGCAGGTGCAGCTGCTCCACCCGGCAGCGTATGCGCTCGGCTACGATGGCCGCGCCTTTCAGCGACTGGTTGGGCAGGATGACGGCGAATTCCTCGCCACCATAGCGTGCCACCAGATCGTTGGTACGCATTTCGCAGGCGACAGCACCGGCGATGCGCTGCAGGCACTCATCACCACCCAGATGGCCATAAGCGTCGTTGTACTGCTTGAAGTTATCGACATCCACCATCAGTAGTGACAGCGGCTGGTTCTGGCGCAGGGCGCGGGCCCATTCTGCATTCAACGTATCGTCGAAGCAGCGCCGGTTGGCCAGCCCCGTCAGACCATCGCGGGTGGCGAGCTGTTCCAGCGCAGCCTGAGCGCGCTTTTCATCCGTCACATCGCGCAGCGTCTCGGCCACGGCCACCAGCTGGCCGGCACTGTCGTGGATAGGGCTGGCATCGGCCACCAGATAGCGGCGCCGGCCCAGACGGGGCATATCGCACCAGTTTTCCGCGCACAGGCCGCTATCCGTGTCGGCACGGCGGACCTGCGGGCTGTGCTCGAGCGCACCGGCGCTGCTGCGGTGCTCCACCACCAGATCCGCCAGCGTGGGGCGCTGTTCGTGGTAGAAGCTTTTCCAGTGATCGCGCGTGCCCAGCACTTCCCAGGCTTCCACGCCCGTCAGGCGTTCGCAGGCACGGTTCCAGATGATGACCTTGCCTTGCAGATCGAGTACAAAAGTCGGCACCACCAGCAGTTCCATCAGTTTCAGGGCGAAGCCATGCTGGGCGTCGGCGGCGGGGTATTCCATCACATGCTGGATTTTAGGCGGCGTGGACATGGGCGACTCTTCCTTGTTTGTGCATGGAGACAACATAACGTGATTGCCTTGGAGTAGCATTGTGGAAAGTCAACTTTTTCACCGGCTAGTGCGGTGCGCACAGTATGGGATATAATTGAGGGTTGTCCTTTCAGGAACTGCCGTGACTTACAGCATCAAAGAGATTTTTTACACGCTGCAAGGCGAGGGCGCCCATGCGGGCCGGCCTGCCGTGTTCTGCCGCTTTTCCGGCTGCAATCTGTGGACCGGCCGCGAGCAGGACCGTGCCCAGGCCATCTGCCAGTTTTGCGATACGGATTTTGTCGGCACGGACGGCGAGGGCGGTGGCAAGTTCGCTACGCCGGCCGAACTGGCCGCGACCATTAATGCGCTCTGGCCGGCCAGCTACGCGGCCAGCAAATACGTGGTGTTCACGGGCGGCGAACCGCTGCTGCAGCTGGATGGCCCGCTGATCGAGGCCATGCATGCGCAAGGCTTCACCATCGCCATCGAAACCAATGGCACGCTGCCGGTGCCGGCAGGAGTGGACTGGATCTGCGTGAGCCCGAAAATGGGTTCGACGCTGGCTGTGAGCAAAGGCAATGAAATCAAGGTGGTGATACCGCAGACGGGACAGGACCTGAGTGCCTACGAAGGGCTCGATTTCGAGCACTATTTCGTGCAGGCGATGGATGGTCCTCTGGCTGAATTCAACACCCGTCTGGCGATCGAGACCTGCAAGCGCAACCCCAAGTGGAAGCTGAGCTTGCAAACCCATAAACTTTTACAGATACCCTAATCATGCTGACCATTACCCGCAAACTGGAATTCGATGCCGGCCACCGGATTCCCGACCACAAAAGCCAGTGCCGCAATCTGCACGGCCATCGCTACACGCTGGAAATCACCCTGACGGGCGAAATCATCAGCGCCGAAGGCAATTCCGACAACGGCATGATCATGGACTTCTCCGATATCAAGGCGCTGGCCAAAGAGCATCTGGTGGATGTCTGGGACCATGCTTTCATCGTCTACGAGAAAGATGCGGCCGTGCGAGAATTCCTCGCCAGCTTGCCCGGTCACAAAACGGTGGTGATCGACCGCATTCCTACCGTGGAGAATCTGGCCCATGTGGCCTTTGCCATCCTCAAGGCCGCCTACAAAGACCGCTACGGTACCGGCCTGCACCTGCACAAGCTGGTGTTGCACGAAACGCCGAACTGCTGGGCCGAAATCACGGAGGCCTGAGTCCATGACGGATCAGGATTTTATGCGGCTGGCGCTGGAACAGGCGCGGCAGGCGTGGGATCTGGGCGAAGTGCCGGTGGGGGCGGTTGTCGTCAAGGATGGCGAGGTAATCGCCTGCGGCTATAACCAGCCCATAGGCAAGCATGACCCTAGCGCGCATGCGGAAATTGTCGCGTTGCGCGCAGCGGCCGCAAAGCTGGGCAACTACCGTCTGCCCGGCTGCGAACTGTACGTTACGCTGGAACCTTGTTTGATGTGTTCGGGTGCCATGATGCATGCGCGCCTGTCTCGTGTGGTGTTCGGCGCCAGCGACCCCAAGACGGGCGTGTGCGGCTCGCTGATGAATCTGTTCGAGCACAGCCAGCTCAACCATCACACCAGCGTTACGGGCGGTGTGCTGGGCGAGGAGTGCGGCGAGATGCTGAAAGGCTTTTTCGCTGCGCGCCGTGCGGCCGCCAGTGCCGCGCGCCGGGCGGCCAGCGACGGGCTGGCAGCGCCGGACGCGGACAGCGCCTAGGCTGCCCGCGAGCAAGGGGCTAACTTGCCCGCCCCAAGGGCAGCGCGGTAAGATGGTGGCGTTTTTTTAACGCTGATTTGCAGCGCACACCCACTCTCTGCGGCAGAACCAATTTGACTACTCTTCCTTTCGGCATGGCGATTGCCGCCACCGGTGGCTATGCGCCGGATTATCCCGCAGTTGAAGCGGGCATAGCACGCCTGCGCCAGCAGGGCTATCTGATCCACAACTACTACCAGCATGATGCACGCCACCAGCGGTTTGCCGGTACCGACGAAGCGCGGCTGGCGCAACTGTATGCTGCGGCCGAGGATCCCGACGTAGAGGTGGTGCTGGCTTTGCGCGGCTCCTACGGCATGAGCCGGCTGCTGCCCCATATCGATTTCGATCGCCTCGCTGCGAGCGGCAAGCTGTTCGTCGGCTATAGCGATTTCACGGCCTTCCAGATGGCCTACATGAAACAGACCGGCTGCATCAGTTTCGCTGGACCCATGTTCTGCGGCGATTATGCGCGCGAGACGCTGGTGGGCTACACCATGCAGCAATTCCACAACTGCCTGCGCGGGCCACTGCATCAGGTGCTGGGCGAGGTGGCAGCAGAGGGCAGCGACAACCCTGAAGTCGATGTGCGCGGCCAGCTGTGGGGCGGCAATCTGGCCATGCTGGTCAGCCTGCTGGGCACGCCGTATTTCGCCGCCCAGCCCGGCGGCATCCTGTTCCTTGAAGATATCAGCGAGCATCCCTACCGCATCGAACGCATGGTGCTGCAGCTGTTCTATGCCGGTGCGCTGGCCGGCCAGCAGGCGCTAGTGCTGGGCGATTTCTCCGGCTACAAGCTGAGCCCCTACGATAACGGCTACGATTTCGAAGCCATGCTGGCCTATCTGCGTTCCGTGCTGCCGCTGCCCGTGCTGACCGGCCTGCCGTTCGGCCACATCGAACGGCGCGCCACGCTGCCTTACGGTGCCATGGCCCACCTAAGTTCGACGGCGCGCACACTGGAGCTCACGCTCAGCGAGTACCCGACCTTGCGCGGCTAATGGTAAAATGCCCGGTTAATTCAATTCACTGCTTTAAAGGTCTTCCTCGTGCTCTCCACAGCCAATATCACCATGCAATTCGGCGCCAAGCCGCTGTTCGAAAACATTTCCGTTAAATTCGGCGATGGCAACCGTTACGGTCTGATCGGCGCGAACGGCTGCGGCAAGTCCACCTTCATGAAAATCCTCGGTGGCGATCTGGAACCGTCGTCCGGTAATGTGATGCTGGATGTGAACGAGCGCCTCGGTAAGCTGCGTCAGGATCAGTTTGCCTACGAAGAAATGCGCGTGCTGGACGTGGTCATGATGGGCCACACGGAAATGTGGGCGGCGATGGCCGAACGCGATGCGATCTACGCCAATCCGGAAGCCACCGACGACGACTACATGAAGGCGGCCGAACTGGAAGGCAAAGTGGCCGAATACGACGGCTACACGGCCGAAGCCCGTGCCGGCGAACTGCTGCTGGGCGTGGGCATTGCCATCGATCTGCATCAGGGCCCGATGAGCAATGTGTCGCCGGGCTGGAAGCTGCGCGTGCTGCTGGCACAGGCGCTGTTCTCGAATCCCGACATCCTGCTGCTGGACGAGCCGACCAATAACCTGGACATTAACACCATCCGCTGGCTGGAAGATGTGCTGAACGAGCGCAACTCCACCATGATCATCATTTCCCACGATCGTCACTTCCTGAATCAGGTCTGCACCCACGTGGCCGACATGGATTACGGCACGCTGAAGATCTATCCGGGCAACTACGATGACTATATGCTGGCATCGACCCAGGCGCGTAACCAGCAGCTGGCCAACAATGCCAAGGCCAAAGAGAAAGTGGCCGAACTGCAGGACTTCGTACGCCGCTTCTCGGCCAACAAGTCGAAAGCCCGTCAGGCCACTTCGCGCGCCAAGATGATAGACAAGATCAAGGTCGAGGACATCAAACCGTCCTCGCGTGCCTATCCGTTCGTGCGCTTCGAAGGCGAGAAGAAACTGCACCGTCTGGCCGTGGAAGTGGAAAGCATCGCCAAGAAATACGACCGCCAGCTGTTCAATAACTTCAGCATCATGGTGGAAGCAGGCGAACGCATCGCCATCATCGGTGCCAACGGCGCCGGTAAGACCACCATGCTGCGCTGTATCGGCGGTCAGGACATCGCCGGTCTGCAAGCCGACCACGGTCTGGTGAAATGGGCCGAGAACGCCAACGTGGGCTATATGCCACAGGATCCGACGGAAGACTTCGCCACCGATATCAACCTGACCGACTGGATGGGCAAGTGGACCAAGGAAGGCGACGACGATCAGGCCGTGCGTTCGATCCTGGGCCGCTTGCTGTTCGGCGGCGACGAAGTGAAGAAATCCGTGAAAGTGCTGTCCGGTGGTGAAAAGGGCCGCATGATGTACGGCAAGCTGATGCTGGGCCGTCACAATGTGCTGCTGCTGGACGAACCGACCAACCACATGGATATGGAATCGATCGAATCGCTCAACATCGCCCTGGAAAAATACGCGGGCACCCTGATCTTCGTATCGCACGACCGCGAGTTCGTTTCCTCGCTGGCGAACCGGATTATCGAAATCAAGGAAAATGAAGTGATCGACTTCCGCGGCAACTACGAAGAGTACCTGAGCAGCCAGGGCATCAACTAAGCCGGGCCAGCGCATCATCAGACCAAGTTCAAGCGAGTAGCATGCAAACCATAGAAATCAAGCCCGTCGAGTACGAGCACCCGCAGGACGGCGCCAGCTGCACCGCCCGCGCGTGGGCACGTACTCCCGCTCCGCTGACGGCGGAGCAGCGTAGCAGCCTCAAAGCGCGCATCAAGCAACTGCTGAAGGAAAAGCAGGCCGTGCTGGTGTCGCATTACTATGTGGACGCTGATCTGCAGGATCTGGCGGAAGAGACGGGCGGTTGCGTGTCCGACTCGCTAGAGATGGCCCGCTTCGGCCGCGACCACAGCGCCAAAACGCTGATCGTGGCCGGTGTGCGCTTCATGGGCGAGACGGCTAAAATCCTCAGCCCCGAGAAGCGCATACTGATGCCCGATCTCGACGCGACCTGTTCGCTCGATCTGGGTTGCCCGGCCGATGAATTCACCGCTTTCTGCGACGCCCATCCGGACCGCACGGTGGTGGTATATGCCAACACCAGCGCGGCCGTCAAAGCGCGCGCCGACTGGATGGTGACCTCGTCCATCGGCCTCGATATCGTGGCCCACCTGCATGCGCAGGGCAAGAAGATCCTGTGGGCGCCGGACAAACATCTGGGTTCCTATATCCAGAAGAAGACTGGAGCAGACATGTTGCTGTGGCAGGGTTCCTGCCTCGTGCATGACGAATTCAAAGGCGTGGAACTGGAGCTGCTCAAGGCCCAGTATCCTGAGGCGAAGATCCTTGTGCATCCGGAATCGCCAGCCAACGTGGTGGCGCTGGCCGATGTGGTGGGCTCCACCACCCAGATCATCGACGCCGCCGTGAATCTGCCGGCCGATACCTTTATCGTGGCGACCGATAACGGCATTCTGCACAAGATGCGCGCCGCGGCACCGGGCAAACGCTTCATCGAAGCGCCTACGGCCGGCAATAGCGCGACCTGCAAGAGCTGCGCCCACTGCCCGTGGATGGCCATGAATGGCTTGCAGAATCTGGTGGACCTGCTGGAAAACATGGATAACAGCAGCGCCAACGAGATCCACGTCGATCCGGCTATCGGCCAGAAAGCCGTGACCTCGATTACCCGCATGCTGGATTTCGCGGCAGCCAAAAAGGCGCGCGTACAGGCTAGCGCCGATCTGGCGCAGGAAGGCAAACTGTTCGACGGGATAGGCCCGGCATGAGTACTCTGATCAACCGTTACGCGCCGTTCGACGAGGCGCTCAAAGCGGCGTTTGAAGCCAATCTGCTTTCGGCCCTGCTGGAAGATGTGGGTACAGGCGACCTGACCGGCTTGCTGGTGCCGGAAGGTGGCCGTGCCACGGCCCGCGTGATCGTGCGCGAACAGGCCGTGTTATGCGGTGCGCCGTGGTTCGAAGGCGTGATGAACTGTATGCAGGCCGGTATCGAAATCGAATGGCACTATGCCGAAGGCGATCTGATGCAGGCCGACACGCCGGTGTGCACGCTGCATGGTCCGGCCCGTGCATTGCTGACGGGCGAGCGTGCAGCGCTGAATTTCCTGCAGCTGCTGTCCGGCGTTGCTACGGTGACGCGCAAATATGTGGATGTGATTGCCGGCACGCGCGCGGCCATCCTCGACACCCGCAAGACTTTGCCCGGCATGCGGCTGGCGCAGAAGTATGCGGTACGCGTGGGCGGTGGCCAGAACCAGCGTCTGGCCCTGTATGACGGCATTCTGATCAAGGAAAACCATATCGCGGCAGCAGGCGGCATTACGCCCGCCGTGCATGCGGCGCAGGCGCTCAACAAGGGCGTGTCGATACAGGTGGAAGTGGAAACCATTGCAGAACTGGATGAAGCGCTGGCGGCCGGTGCTGTCTCCATCCTGCTGGATAATTTCAGCCTCGATATGATGCGTGACGCGGTACAGCGCAATGCTGGCCGTGCGCTGCTGGAAGCTTCCGGCGGCATAAACTTCGATACCGTGCGCGCCATTGCCGAAACGGGCGTGGACCGCATTTCCATTGGCAGCCTGACCAAGGATGTGCGCGCGACCGACTATTCGCTGCGCATCATAGGCTAGGCTTCGGTCAGATATCTTTCCCCATCCGCACCAGCCCGACTTTGATCGGGCCGGGCAGGGGAATTTCGAAGGTCTCAATTTCACTGAATCCGCAGGCCTGGTACAGCGGTACGCCGGGCAGGGTGGCAGCCAGCTCCAGCCGGCGGAAGCCGCCTGCCGCAGCGGCTGCGCTGCAGTGTTCCAGCAATTGCCGTCCCAGCCCCCGCCGTGCGGCCTGCGGGTGGACGAAAAACGCCCGTATGCGGGCCGGCTGGGTGACAGGATCGAGCAGGGGATCGGCGCCCAGCTTGGTGCGGTCGGCGCCAAATAGGGTGGCGCGTTTGCTCCAGCCGCCACAGGCCAGCAACTGGCCGGCTTCCTCGATGACGAAATAGGTCTGGTCGGCCACCAGCTGGGTATCTACCCCGAACACATGCTGGGTGATAGCCTGCGCCTGCGCGGGCGTATAGAAACCCTCGCTCAGTTCTATGCCCGAGCGGGTAATCAGCGCTTCCATCGCGGGGATATCGGTCGCTACGGCAGTACGCAGGACTATCATGCAGAACCTTTTATGGTCGCGCTAATTTGCGGCGCTTATTTGCGTCGATTAGGCGTCAGTATGCTGGGCAGAGCTTTCGGCAGCGTTTCCGGATAGTCGCGGCTGAAGTGCAGCCCACGGCTTTCATGCCGCTGCAAAGCGCTGTTGACGATCAGGCTGGCCACATCGACCAGATTACGCAACTCCAGCAAGTCGTGGGTGATGCGGAAGTTCTGGTAGTACTCGTCGATTTCTTCCTTGAGCAGGGCGATGCGGTGCTGCGCTCTTTCCAGCCGCTTGGTGGTGCGCACAATGCCCACGTAGTTCCACATGAAGCGGCGCAGTTCGTCCCAGTTGTGGGCGATGACCACTTCCTCGTCGGCATCCGTCACACGGCTTTCATCCCAGTCCGGCAGGTAGGGTACTTCGCCTTTTTCCTTGCCAGCGATATCGGTGGCGCAGGCACGGCCAATCACCACGCATTCGAGCAGCGAGTTGCTGGCCAGACGGTTGGCGCCATGCAGGCCCGTGCAGGCCGTTTCGCCCACGGCGTACAGGCCGGGCAGGTCGGTACGGCCATACAGGTCGGTCACTACGCCGCCGCAGGTGTAGTGGGCCGCCGGCACGATGGGGATGGGTTCTTTGGTGATATCGATGCCCAGCTCCATGCAGCGCGCATAGATGGTCGGGAAGTGCTCGATCAGGAAGTCGGCCGGTTTGTGGCTGATATCGAGGTGCACATAGTCCAGCCCGCGCTTCTTGATTTCGAAGTCGATGGCGCGTGCTACGACATCACGCGGTGCCAGTTCGGCCCGTTCGTCGTGGGCCAGCATGAAACGCTTGCCGGCCGATGCACCCGCTTCCGGCGGCAGCTTCAGCAAGCCGCCTTCGCCGCGTATGGCTTCCGTGATGAGGAAGGACTTGGCATAGGGATGGTACAGACAGGTCGGGTGGAACTGGATGAATTCCATGTTCGACACGCGGCAGCCGGCGCGCCAGGCCATGGCGATGCCGTCGCCGCTGGCCGTATCGGGATTGGTGGTGTACAGATAGACTTTACCGGCGCCGCCGGTAGCCATCACAGTATGCTCGGCGGCGAAAGTCAGGACCTGCCCCGTTTTTTCGTCCTGCACATACAGGCCATAACATTTGGGCTGGCTGCTCTTTTTGACGGGATGCAGCTTATCCGAGGTAATCAGGTCGATGGCGCAATGGTGTTCGAACAGCGTGATATTCGGATGGGCGCGCACCTTCTCTTCCAGAGTAACCTGCACGGCATGGCCGGTGGCATCAGCGGCATGGATGATGCGCCGCTGGCTATGGCCGCCCTCGCGGGTCAGGTGGAAGCCGAGTTCCGCCGTATCGTCGCGGGTGAACGGCACGCCCTGTCCGATCAGCCATTCGATGGCTTCGCGGCCGTGCTCGACGATGAAACGGGTAGCGCCTTCGTCGCACAGGCCGCCGCCGGCCACCAGCGTGTCATCGATATGCTGTTTGTGGCTGTCGCCCGAATCCAGCACGGCAGCAATCCCGCCCTGTGCCCAGTTACTGGCCCCGTCCTGCAGGGTACGCTTGGAAATAATCGCGACAGTACGCGTTTCCGCCAGATGCAAGGCGACTGACAGGCCGGCCAATCCACTGCCGACAATTGCAACATCAAATTTCATGATTCCGCTTGAGTACAGTAAAGACCCATGACTATAGACCATTTGTCATGCGGCTGTCATATCCCTGCCCATTCTTGCGCGGATTTCTGCCGACAGCAGAGTCAATTGTGGCCGCTCAAAGTCTGAAAACACCACACGCTCATCATCGGTAGCATCGTGCAGCCCGATTCGGGGAGGGCATCGTGATCCGGATATTCCACCACTACGTCTCCAAAATTGCCTTTTTGCTACTCTTGCTGGAGCTGATGGCTTTATTGCTTGCGGCTGTACTGAGTTCGCCCTGGTGGTTAGCGGGCCGGCATCTGCTGCCCCAGCAAGTCTACGGGGTGGCATTGATATTCTCGCTAGTCATGGTGCTCAGCATGGGCTCGCTGGGCATGTATCAGCATAGCCAGACCCGCGCCGACATGCGTAGTACCTTGTTGCGCATACTGCCGGCACTGGTGCTGGCCTTCTGTCTGCAGAATCTGCTGACTAGTCTGCTGCCACGCTCTTATCTGGGGCATCCGGGCGCCGCTGTGTTTCTGCTGGGCGGACTGGCTGTGCTTGGCGCTCGGCTGCTGGTATTTACCTCGGCCCAGTCGCGTCTGCTTGAGCAGCGCCTGATTGTCGTAGGGCAGGGCACGACGGCGCGCGAGTGCATGGAGCTGGCGGCTGCCGGCATAGGTTTTCATCCGTTCAAGGTGCTGGGCTTTGTACCGGTGCAGGGAGAAGATAGCTGTGTGCCCGGCGCCATGCTGCTGCCGGCCGAACCGTCGCTGCTGGCACTGGCCCGTCGCCACGGTGCCGACGAAATCATCGTCTCCGTGGGGGACCGGCGCGGCGGCGGGCTGCCCGTGCATCAGCTACTCGATTGTGCGCTGGGTGGCGTGCCCGTTACCGACGCGGCGACCTTTTTCGAACGGGAAGCCTGCCAGATCAGGCTGGACGCGCTGCAACCAAGCTACCTGATCTTTGGCGGCGGCTTCAAACAGAATCTGTTCCGGGCCATGATCAAGCGCGGCGTCGACCTGTGCGCCAGCGCGCTGATAGGCCTGCTTGCGGCGCCCGTGATGGCGCTGGCCGCCATGGCGATCTGGCTGGAAGATGGCGGCACTGTGTTCTATCAGCAGGAACGCATAGGGCGCAACAACCGGCCATTCCGTGTACTGAAGTTCCGTAGCATGCGGCTGGATGCCGAACGCGACGGGCAGCCGCGCTGGGCGCTGGAAAACGATCCGCGCATCACGCGCGTAGGCTACTGGCTGCGGCGCCTGCGCATCGACGAATTGCCGCAGATGCTGAACGTACTGAAAGGCGAAATGAGCTTCGTCGGCCCCCGTCCCGAGCGTGCCTATTTCGTCAATCACCTGAACGACCTGACCGAGTATTACAACGTCAGGCATAGCATCAAGCCCGGCATAACGGGGCTGGCACAAGTGCGCTACCGCTACGGCGCCAGCATGGAAGATGCACTTTCCAATCTGCTGGCCGCCGTAAGCGAGCGTGCCAGTGCCCTTGGCCAGGTCTTCAATATTGCAGTGGGGCAGAGAACCAGCTTGATAGAACTCTACCGGCAGCTCGCGTATCTGCTGAAAGACCAGACCCGCATCAGCGCAGACGCGCAGCCGGAATTCCGCGATTTCCGTGCTGGCGATGTACGCCATTCCCATGCAGACATCAGCAAAGCCATGGAGCTACTGGGTTACCGGCCCACCCATGATTTGCAGCGTGGCCTGCAGCAAACGCTATTCTGGTATCTAAAGACGCAGCCGCACAGCTGAAGCGGTGGGCAGAAGGACGCTGTCAGTGCGGCAGATAGCTGGCATTGGTCACGTCCTTGATGGCGCGACCCGCAGCGATAGACGAATTGCTGGCGGGTAAACCGTTGGACTGGTACAAGCCAGCCAGATTGACCACTGCCTGGGCATCGCCGGCACCGGCTGCCCGTTCAAATAATTGACGTGCCTCATTACGCTTGGCTGGATTGCTCAGATAACGCAATGCCAGTTCGCGCTGGGCCACGGGAGATCCCAGATCCGCCCACTCGCGCAGGCGACGTTCTGCGGCGCTGTGGCCCTGTGTACCCAGCTGCATGGCGGCAGCTTCAATAACTGTCGATGGCGGGATTGCATCTTCCTTGGCCTGACAGGCGATCAGTGCACCTACCATCACCAGCAAAGATGAAATCAGCACACCTGACTTATTGAATAATTCCATAAAGTTCCAAACTGTGATTAACACTGGGATTAGGGGTCATCACGACGCACTGCACCATTATACTTGCACCACAGTAAATTGCCTACAAGGCAAGGCTTGCTGTGTACGATATTTTTGAACTGATGAATCAGACGACGGCGGCCCGGAGAGCGTCCAGAGCGGGACAACATCAGTCGGGAAGAATGTTAGCACGAAGCCATAGTCTGTCCGGTTGATACAATCGTAACGGGAGTAACAATTGTAACCATTCGTTAATTCATAAAAGTTGCTGCAGCGCAGAGGCTTGCGCCGCGCCGCAGCAATCACTATCTTTTAAGAATATTGAGGGCTTGGCAATAATTAGCGCATCTGCTCGGGCGCGTTCTGGCGTAGCCAGTTCTCGGCCGCATGCAGTACCAGGCGGTACTCCGCATCGACACTGGCAAACAAAGTAGGGATCTGCTCAGTATGCTGGCCCAGCAAAGCCTGCTCCAGTTCCAGCGAGGCAGAGACCAGTCGCTTGGCCCCCAGTGTGCCTATGGCACCGCGCAAGGTATGCAGCATTTTACCGGCGTCGGTCAGGCGGCCTTCACGGATAGCCGTGCCGGCCAGTAGCAATGGCTGCATACCAGGCGCGCAAGCATCGGCCACGATCTTGCCGACCATGGCGCGCGCCTTGTCATCGTTACCCATGTACTTGAGCAGGGTATCGACCGAGAATATGCTTACTTCCGACATGCAACGCTCCAGAGTAGATTAGATGTGACGCTAATAATAGCCTTTGCGCCGTCAGCGTGCCGGATTATTGTTGTCCATCATGAAACTGCTGGGTCAGTGTCTGCAATGGCGTGCGGCTGCCAGCCGGGGCACCGAACCCCGCCGGCGGGCTGACGCGCACGGGCTGGCTAGTGGTGGTGGCACTATGCAGCACGTGGGCGGTGCTTTCCGCTGCCGCATCCCAGACGGGGTTTTCCAGTCCCTCGAAGACCCGCTTGAGCTGATCGCCCCAGGTGTTGCGTATCATCTGGAAATACTGGTTGCGTTCGTCGATGGTAACGAAATGGGTAACCGCCAGTGCGCCTGATTCATACACCAGCAGATCGAGCGGCAAGCCTACCGAGACATTCGAACGTAGCGTGGAGTCCATCGAGATCAGGGCACATTTGGCCGCATCATCGAGGCTGGTGGCAGGGCCTACCACGCGATCGATAATCGGCTTGCCATATTTGGCTTCGCCGATCTGGAAGTAGGTATTCTCGTCATGCGCTTCGATGAAGTTGCCGGCCGAATAAATCTGGAACAGGCGGCAGCGTTCGTTGCCTATCTGCCCGCCAAAAATAATGCTGACATTGAAATCGATGCCGAACTCGGACAAAGCCTGAGCTTCGCGCGCATGCACCTGACGTACGGCATCACCGACGATGCGGGCTGCTTCGTGCATGCTCGCCACATTCCAGATGCTGCGTCCATCCTCCCGCTGGCTGTCGGCGATCAGCTGGCGTATCGACTGGGATATCGACAGATTCCCCGAGGTCATCATCACCATCGTACGATCACCGGGCAGCTCGAACACGCTCATTTTGCGGAAAGTGCCGACCTGATCTACACCTGCATTGGTGCGCGAATCAGAAAGAAAGACCAGCCCGGCATTCAGGCGCATGCCCACACAGTACGTCATCGTAAGCAACCATTTGTTTGAAGGAACATCATTCTACCCCGACTACTGTGGCACGATCTGTACCTGCACCTGCATGGACTCCAGCCCGCCGCCACGGCGCACACCGCGGATCGGCGCAGCACCGTCATAATCGCGTCCCACTGCCAGGCGGCAGTAAGCGTCCGTCATCAGGCGCGCGTGGGTCACATCAATGCTGACCCAGCCCGTGTAATCGCCGTCCTCGACCCAGCCATCGACCCACGCATGGCTGGCCGCATGGCCGGTATTTTCCGGATCGATATAGCCCGAGACATAGCGTGCCGGTATGCCTAACGCATGGCAGCAGGCAATGAACACATGGGCATGATCCTGACACACGCCCTGTCCCAGTTGCAGGGCCTGGGTGGCGGTACTAGCCACACCGGTAGCGCCGGTCTGGTAGCGCACTCCGTACAAGATGCGCTCGCTTAACTGCAGCAGGCTGGCCGTGCTGGCCTTGCCCGGCGCCAGACATGCATGGGCCAGCGCCAGTATTTCAGGCCCCGCCTCGGTCAGACGGGTAGGCACGGTGTACACCAGCGGCGACAAGGATTCACTGGTACTGATGCGGCCACGCGGCGGCATGCTGGTTTCCACCACCCCGCCCGCAACAATCTGCAAGCGCGTGTGCGGGCTATCCAGCGTCATCATATGCGAGGGATTGGCATAGGCATCCGTGTAGGCATGCACGGCGCCGGGCAGGTTCAGCTCCCACCCCAGCACGCGCTGCTGCGGATCGCTGCGTGGCGTCAGGTGTAGCTGCTGTATGGTGTAGGCCAGCGGCGAGCTGTAGCTATACACAGTCTCGTGCCGTATGGTCAGGTGCATGGTATTGCTCCAGCTTAGGCCGCCAGCGGCACGAGGAAGTCGCGGCTGATCCGGTTGCCCAGTTCGTTAATGTCGGAGAGGAAGGTGGTCAGCGCGTCATGCAGACCTGCAGCCAGCAGATCTTCGATCTTGCCGAACTGTAGCTGGGCGTGCAGCCGGCCAGCGTAGCGTTCCGTATCGGCCGACACCTCGTTATGCACGGCACGCAGATTGAGCAGCACTTCATCCATACAGGCTAGCAGCGAGCGCGGCATATCGCTGCGCAGCATCAGCAGCTCGGCGATACGGGCCGGCGTAATCACATCGCGGTAGACCTTGCGGTAGATTTCAAAGCCCGATACCGAGCGCAGCAGCGCGCCCCAGTAGTAGAAGTCGCGCTGGGTCATGGCATCGCCGGCCGGTTCGGCAGCGCCGCCATGGAATTTTACGTCGAGGATACGGGCCGTATTATCGGCCCGCTCGAGGAAGGTACCCAGCCGGATGAAGTGCACCGCTTCGTCGCGCAGCATGGTGCCGACCGTGACCCCGCGCGACAGGTGCGAGCGATATTTCACCCATTCGAAGAACTTGCTGGGATCAGTCTCCAGCAGTTCGCCTTTCAGATGCTGCTGCATATCGAGCCAGGTCTGGTTCTGGATTTCCCAGACTTCCGTGGTGAGCGTGCCGCGCACGGCGCGTGCGTTCTCGCGTGCCTCCGTCAGGCTGGCCACGATGGACGAGGGATTGGCCGGATCGCGCACCATGAAATCGATCACGGCGCGTCCTTCCAGCGTACGGTATTTCTGGTCGAAAGCCTGCTGTAGCTCGGAGATGCCCAGCATGGCGCGCCAGCCTTGCGCCGTCTCGGCTTCCGACTGGGGCAGCATGGAGGTCTGCACATTCACATCGAGCATGCGGGCAGTATTTTCGGCGCGCTCGGTGTAACGGGCCATCCAGAATAAATGATCGGCAGTGCGGCTTAACATAGTCTCTCCTTAGCGTTCCAGTACCCAGGTATCCTTGGTGCCGCCCCCTTGCGAGGAATTCACCACCAGCGAGCCTTCCTGCAGCGCGACGCGGGTCAGCCCGCCCGGCACCATGGCGATATTCTTGCCCGACAATACAAACGGCCGCAGGTCGATATGCCGTGGCGCAATGCCGTTCTCCACATAGGTCGGGCAGGCCGACAGTGCCAGCGTGGGCTGGGCGATATAGCCCTCGGGCCGCGCCAGCAGGCGCTGGCGGAACTCTTCGATCTGCTCTCTGGTCGAAGCGGGGCCCACCAGCATGCCGTAGCCACCGGCGCCGTGTACTTCCTTCACCACCAGTTCGGGCAGCTTGGCCAGCGTGTAGGCCAGGTCTTCCGGCTTGCGGCACTGGTAGGTCGGCACGTTGTTGAGTATCGGTTGCTCGGACAGGTAGAACTTGATCATGTCCGGCACATAGGGATAGATGGATTTGTCGTCGGCGACACCGGTGCCGATGGCATTGGCCAGCGTGACCCGTCCGGCGCGGTAGACCGACAGCAAACCCGGCACGCCCAGCGAGGAGTCGGGCCGGAAGGCCAGAGGGTCGAGGAAATCGTCGTCGAGCCGGCGATAGATCACGTCCACGCGCTTGGGGCCGCGCGTCGTGCGCATATACACGGTGTTATCGCTGACGAACAGGTCTTTGCCCTCGACCAGTTCCACCCCCATCTGCTGGGCCAGGAAAGCATGTTCGAAATAGGCCGAGTTGTACATGCCGGGCGTCATCACCACCACCGTCGGATCGTTGATGCCCATGGGCGCGACCGAGCGCAGGTTGTCGAGCAGCAGGTCAGGGTAGTGATCGACCGGGGCAATGCGGTTGCGGGCAAACAGCTCGGGGAATAGCCGCATCATCATCTTGCGGTCTTCCAGCATATAGGACACACCGGAGGGCACGCGCAGATTATCTTCGAGCACATAGAATTCGCCCTGGCCGGCGCGCACGATATCGACGCCGGCGATATGCGCATAGATGTCGGAAGCGACATTAATTCCCTGCATTTCGGGGCGGTACTGGGCGTTCTGGTAGATCTGCTGGGCCGGGATGATGCCGGCGCGGATGATGTTCTGCTCATGGTAGATGTCATGGATGAACATATTCAGCGCCTGCACCCGCTGCACCAGTCCGGCCTGCAGCTGCTGCCATTCATGGGCCGGGATGATGCGGGGAATGGTATCGAAAGGGATCAGCCGCTCGGTGCCGGCATCATCGCCATACACGGCGAAGGTGATGCCCACTCGGCGGAAAGTCAGGTCCGCTTCGGCCCGTTTGCGTTCTATGGTATCGCTGGACTGGCGCTGCAGCCAGCCGCAGAATTCGCGATAGTGCTCCCTAACCTCGGCGCTTGCATCATGCGCCAGACCGTCTGTGGTCATTTCATTGAAGAATTTTGCCATATCGAACGTCCCAGATGAGTACGCTTCTTCAGTATCAAGAAGCGTGCCAGTGGGAATGCCCGATGTTGGTGCAGAGCCTGGGTGCGCAGCTAGCCATTAGCAGGCTAGCCGCCATGGCAGGGCAGGGAGAACTGCCGGCGCCGGCACTGCACCGCTACATCTTGGTGCAGTGGCCGGCGCCGGGCCGAGAGGAGGGACTTACAGATTGCCGCTGCGGCCAGAGCCGCTTTCCGAACTGCCGCTGTAGCCGGGATCGCTTTGCAGGCTGCTACTGCCACTGCCCATGACGCTGCCGCTGGCGGTGCGGGCGCCACCCAGATTCTGCTGGGTATGATAGAAGCTGTGGATTTCCGTGCTGAACTCGGTGCTGGCCATATCGGGCCAGTGGTCCTTGTCAAAGCCCGGCGCATTTTTCAGGTGCTCTTTCGAGACGTCCAGCAGGAAGCGCTTGTTCAAGGTATCGAGCTGCAGCGCCTGCCATGGCACGGCAAACAGTTTGTCGCCCATGCCCAGCCAGCCGCCGAAGGACAGCACGGCATAGGCCACCTGACCCTGCCGCATATCGAGCATGATTTCCTTGATGTCGCCCAGATCTTCATCCTGCCGGTTGTACACGTCTTCACCGATCAGCGTATCGGCCCCCATCAGGCGCGGGCCTGGGCCGCTGTCATCTGCCGTGTCGCTATAAATGCCATAAGTATCGCGGTCTAGGTAGCTCATGTTGTTCTCCAGGTGGTTGTAATGGCCCGTTCATCAGGCGACGGGATACGACTCATCATGGAGCAAGCCTAGGCGCGCAGGTATCAGTGCGCGGCCCACATCTTTGTAGGAATGGGATGAGTTACCGGCGAACCTAAGGCCCGTACTCAGGGCGCGTCGCGCCGTGTGACATGGCGGTACAGCGCCGTCAGGATTCTTTCCTCGCTGCGCGTCAGTGCCGAGTACTGGCCCGGATACAGAGCCGGATCGCGTCCCAGCCCGCCGATCAGCACGACCATGCCTATGCCCCGTTCAAAATCGACGGCAAAGGTGGAAAGCAGGCCATAGGCTTCGCCCAGATGGCCCACTGCATGGAAGCCAGCATCTTCTACCAGCCGGTCGCGTCCGTCGGCGAGCTGGCCAAAGCGCTGGCTGCCCAGCCCCCAGCTGCCGTACTGGCCCTGCTCGGTGTCGCCGTTCCGGCCGTCATACAGCCACTGCTGGCTGAACATCAGCCGTATGCTGTCCGGCTGCAATATGGTGCGGCCCTGATACTGGCCCTGCTGGAGCAGCATCTGCATCAGCTGGCCCAGTCCAAGGGCGGAAATGCGCAGGCCGCCGGTAGGACTGAACAGGGTGGCGTTCTGGCCCGGCCGATAACTGGCCGGAACCGTGCTGTGCGGGCGGGCGGCGCGGTAGTCGTCCGCCTGCGCTATCCAGGGTCCTGTGCTGTCCCAGATTTCCGTGCCAGTGCTGCGCTTGCGGTATAGCGTTGCCAGTCTGGCGAGTTCGGCATCGCTGAAAGCGGGCGGGAAATAGCCGCCGCTGATGCCCATGGGCTGTAACAGCAGGCGCTGCATCAGCAGATCGAAGCGTTCGCCCGTCACAGCTTCCATCAGTGTACCGATCACGCCCCAGTTCAGGTTGGCGTAGGTAAAAAACTGCCCCGGCGCCGCCGTGCTGCTCCACATGGACGGATCGCCCCGGGTCAGTTCAGTGCCGATAGGGTGCTCGCCGGCCCAGTAATAGCCGGCGCCATCGCGCAGGCTGGAAGTATGGCTGAGCAGCATACGCAGCGTAATCACCTGCCCGGGGAAGGCCGGGTTGCGCAAGGGGTAGCCCAGATACTGCGAAACATCCGTATCGAGATCAAGTTTATGCTGTTCGATCAGCTTCATTACACCCATGGCCGTGACCATTTTCGAGATGGAAGCAATCCGGTAGAGCGTATCCGGCCCCACGCTGGTCGCGGGCTGATCGAGCTGGCGCGTGCCGCTCTGGAAGCTGTAGTCCACCTGTCCGGCGCGCACCGCCAGCACCGACAGACTGGCCAGCGGCAGGGCAGGGTCGTGCGCCACCGCCGCCAGCTCGCGGTCCAGCGCTGCATGCTGGCCATGTGCCAGCGACATCCACAACATAGCAAGCAAACCACTGAGCACACGCGACATCGGCCATCCCCGCACAGACAAAAGCCTTAGCATACTGTGGCCCGCTGCCCGCTGCCAAGCAAACCGCCGGGCGGATGGTACACTGCGGCCTTTTCCGTGCACCGTATCGTCATGTCCGCTCCAGCTTCCCAGCCCACCGAATTACGCCAGTCCGCGCTGGCCTGCCTGCTGCTGGCCGATCCAGCCAGCAAAGTGGCGGCCGTCCACGCCATGAAGGCGGCATGGCAGGCCGGCAGTTTGCAGCTAGACCAGCAGGCCGGACTGGTGAGCCGGGGCGCCATCCCGGGCCGGCCTGTGCGGCCGGAACTGGTGCCGCCGCTGGCAGTCGGGCGGCGCTCCATGGCCAGCAACGAAGGACGTGCCATGCTGATCCATGCGCTCAGCCATATCGAATTCAATGCCATCAATCTGGCGCTCGATGCGCTGTGGCGCTTCGCTGCCATGCCGGCCGAATACTATGTCGACTGGCTGCGCGTGGCGGATGAAGAGGCTAGCCACTTCCATATGCTGTCCGGCCATCTGCAGCAGCTGGGTTATGCCTATGGCGACTTTTCCGCCCATGACAGTCTGTGGGAAATGGTCGACCGCACGCGTGACGATGTGATGGCGCGCATGGCGCTGGTGCCGCGTACGCTGGAAGCACGCGGGCTGGACGCTATTCCGCCACTGCGGGCCAAACTGGCGCAGGCGGGCGATCAGGCTGCAGCTGCCATCCTCGACATTATCCTGCGCGACGAAGTGGGCCATGTGGAAATCGGTAACCGCTGGTTCTCCCATGAATGCCAGCAGCGCGGACTGGCACTGCCCGCCACTTATGCCGAGCTGGCCCAGCGTTATCGTGCGCCCACACCGCGCGGGCCCTTCAATATCGAAGCCCGCCTGCGCGCCGGCTTTAGCGAAGAAGAGCTGCAGGCACTCAGCGCAGCAGGTAGCCGCCAGTAAAGCGGGCCCCCGGCTTGTGTCTGATTCGCAACCAGAGCACCGGGACAGCTTTCGTTTGTGACAATTGGTGATAATTTGTTCGCGCAAAAAAGGTAGAGTTAGTACATAAGCTACTGTTCTTCACCTACCTTATGGCCGTCACCAGCACATGTACACCTACATGGCAACATGAAATCAACGCGCATAGCCGCGAACTGCTGGCATCTCTGGTGGCATCCTCCAGCGATGCCATCATTACCAAAACGCTAGACGGCATCGTTACTAGCTGGAATCCTGCGGCCGAGCGCATCTTCGGCTATACGGCCGCAGAGATGATAGGCCAGTCCATCCAGCTACTGCTGCCAGCGGACCGGCTCAGTGAAGAACAGGCCATCCTGCGCCAGATCAGCCAGGGCGTCCAGGTCGCGCATTTCGAAACCTTGAGGGTGTGCAAGAACGGCATCCAGATTGCCGTCTCCGTCACTGTCTCGCCCATTCTGAACGAGCAGGGCGAGATTATCGGGGCCTCCAAGATCGCCCGCGACATTACGGAAAAGCGCCGCGCCGAAGACGAACTGCGTGCCTACCGCACCCAGTTGCAAAGGCAGATCAGCACCACCACGGGCGAGCTGTCGGCAATAGTGCAGACGGCGGCCAATGCTATCATTACCACCGATGGGGAAGGGCGCATCGACGTCTTCAATCCTGCCGCTGAAGAAATGTTTGGCTGGAGCCACAGCGAAATTCACGGCAACAGCGTTGCCTGCCTGCTGCCCGAACTTGAAGCCCAAGCTCACCAGCAGTATTTCCGTCAGGCTGATACGGCCGTGCGCTACCGCTCCATCGGGGTCAGCCGCGAAGTGCGCGCGCGCCGCCGCAATGGTGAAACCTTTCCCGTATCGATAGCACTGGGCCACACCCGGCTGGCGCCGGACCAGCCATATTTCGTCGCCTTCATCACCGACATTACGGCCCAGCGCACCATCGAAGAAGATCTGCGCCATGCCAAGGACCAGGCGGAAGCGGCCATGCGTGCCAAAGCCAGTTTTCTGGCCAATATGAGCCATGAAATCCGCACGCCCATGAACGCCATCATAGGCTTCTCGGAACTGGTGCTGGCCGACGCCAGCGTCGCCGGCACGGCACGCGAGCATGTGCGGACGGTACACCAGTCGGCCAAAGACCTGCTCGGCATCATCAACGATATCCTCGACTACTCCAAGATCGAAGGCGGCAAGACGGAACTGGAACGCTTGCCGTTCAGCCTGACGCGCCTGCTGCGCGATGTACTCAGGCTGCTCGATCAGGAAGCGCGCCACAAGCAACTGGCATTGCTGGTCGAGGTGGCCCCCAACGTGCCCGCCATCTGTCTGGGCGACCCCACCCGTATCCGCCAGATATTGCTTAACCTGGTGGGCAACGCCATCAAATTCACCCACGCCGGCAGTATTACCCTGCAGCTGAAGGCGTTGGACGATGGCCAGATCCATTTCGCCGTACGCGACACCGGCATAGGCATGACGGAGGAACAGCTGGAACGGGTGTTCGAGTTGTTCACTCAGGCTGATGTGAGCACTACGCGGCGTTTTGGCGGCACCGGGCTGGGGACCACCATTTGCCGCAATCTGGTCGAGCTTATGCACGGCAAAATCTGGGCTGAAAGCAGCTATGGCGCCGGCTCGACCTTCCATTTCACGCTGCCCCTGCCAGCCGTGCACAGCACTGCCACACCTGTGCTGCTGCCGGCCGACGACTATGAGCTGAGCGCGCGCGCGCCGCGCGCCTTCCGCATCTTGCTGGCCGAAGACATCGCCACCAATGCCAGACTGGTGATGCTGCGCCTCAGCCAGCTGGGTCACGAGGTGATCTGGCAGGACAGCGGGCATGGCGCCGTCGATGCCTGTCTCAAGGACGATTTCGATGTGGTGCTGATGGATGTGATGATGCCGGACATGGACGGACTGGAAGCCACCCGTGCCATCCGCATGATGCGCCCGTCCGACGCCACCTATCTGCCGATTATTGCGCTGACAGCCAGCGTGCTGCCGGAAGACCACCGGCGTTGCCGCGAAGCGGGCATGGATGCCGTGCTGGGCAAGCCCATCGATCTGGCGGAAATCCTGCAGCAGATGGAGACCCTGGTGCCAGCAGGCCGTGGCCGCTTCAATCCCACCCTGGCCGCCGATGCAGCGGCGGATATACCCGCAGCGCTGGCCCCACTGGCGCCCCTGATCCAGCTGCCGCGTGCCCTGCGCCTGTGGGGCGACGCCCAGGTGTACCGTCTGGCGCTGGAAGAGTTCTGTACGGCCCACGGCGCTGATGGCCAGCGTATCGCCCAGCAGCTCGATACGACGCCGGAACTGGGCCGCCGCATGGCCCATGCATTGAAAGGCGTGGCGGCCAACCTTCAGCTAGCCGCCATCGCCAGGCTGGCCAGCACGATCGATGTTGCCATCAAGGCCGATGATCTGCTGCAGGCGCGCCAGTCTGCGCTGGAACTGCAGCACGAGTTCGGCCAGCTGCTACCACTGGTCGAGCTGACCCGCAGCAGCACACCCGCCACTAACACTGCGGCAGCAGCCCCGCCCGCGCAGCAGGCAGAAGTTCCGCAACTGCTGCAAGCCCTGCGGGGCGGACTGGAGAGCGCCAACCCCGACGACGTGCGCAGCCTGCTTACACAGCTGGAAGTGCTGCTGGGCAGCGCGGCGGTACAGCCCATGGTGGTCGCGGTACAGCATTTCGACTTCGATCAGGCCATCGCTCTGGCCGACAGCCTGATCCTCAACCGGCAAGGGCAAGCCTGATGCAGAAAATCATCCTGGCCATAGACGACGAGCCCAACAACCTCAACCTGCTGCTGCAGGTGATGCGGGATAAATATCGTCTGGTGTTTGCCAACAACGGTGCCAAAGGGCTGGAACTGGCTAGCCGCATACAGCCCGACCTGATCCTGCTCGACATCATGATGCCGGGCCTGGATGGCTACGAAGTCTGCCGCCGCCTCAAGGCCGATGCGCGGGTCAGCCACATTCCCGTGATCTTCCTCACCGCCATGACGGCCACGGAAGACGAGGCGCGCGGCTTCGATGCGGGCGCAGTCGACTATGTGCAAAAGCCGATCTCCGTGCCCATACTGCTGCGCCGCGTGGCCACCCATCTGTCACTGGTGCACCTGAACGATGTCGCCCGCGCCCGGCGTGAAGCGGTATACATGCTGGGCGAAGCAGGCCACTACAACGATAACGATACGGGCGCCCACATCTGGCGCATGGCCGCCTATGCCTGCACGCTGGCGAGCACGCTGGGCTGGGCGAGCGAAAGAGTCGAACAGCTGGAGCTGGCCGCGCCCTTGCATGACACCGGCAAGATCGGCGTGCCCAGCGCCATCCTCAAGGCGCCGCGCACGCTCACGCCCGACGAATGGGAAGTGATGAAGCGCCATACGGAAATCGGCGCGCAGATACTGCAGAGCGGCAACGGTGAAATCTTCGCCATGGCACGCGATGTCGCGCTATCGCACCACGAGCGCTGGGATGGCACAGGTTATCCCCACGGACTGGCTGGCACGGCCATTCCCGAAGCAGCACGGCTGGTGGCCGTGGCCGATGTGTTCGATGCCCTGACCATGCAGCGCCCGTATAAAGCAGCGTGGAGCCTGAGCGACACCTGCGACTTCATCCGGGCCGGCAAAGGCCTGCATTTCGATCCGCAAATGGTTGATGCCTTTGAGCATGCATTACCGGAACTGATAAGGATACGGGCCGACTGGGCCGAGCAAACGCAAGCGAGAGAACCGGCGGCCTGACAGGCTGCAGTGCGGGTTTCAGGGCAAATTCAAGCACCTACAAGCGAACAGAACTGTCACACGACTGATTGATTTACATCAAAGATTCTGCGAGTTAACTTCACTAGACTTTAATCGTTGCCACAAGAAAAATATCGAAACGCAGGTGCTTTGCGGCGACTTACAGGCACCACGTTTAAATTCTATGGAGTCGTTTATGTCTTTCAATCATGTTGTCGCGTGGATCGATCATACCGAAGCACACGTTATCCATTTCAATGCTGAAGCCGCCGACAGCGAAGTCATTAAAACTCACTCGAAGCATCCGCACCTGCACGGCAAATCGGGCTCGACCGGCTCGGGCCGGGCGCCGGAAAACAAGCAATATTTTGACGACGTGGCCCAGGCCCTGAGCGGCAGCACCGAAATCCTGATCGTTGGCCCTGGCCACGAAAAACTGGAGCTGATGAAGTACATGCTGCGTGCCCATCCAGCCGTCGCCGAGTGCGTTATGAGCGTGGAAAGCGCCGACCATCCTAGCGATGGCCAGCTGCTGAAATACGCCCGCAAATACTTCCTCAAAGCCGACATGATGCGTTAAGCATGCAGGCGCCGGCCATGCCGGCCCGGCAAAAGAAAACGGCGCCCGGTGTGAACTGGGCGCCGTTTTTGTATCAGCTGTTCGGACGCTGACGGTGGAAAGTGATAGGACTGTACGGAATATTCGACGGTGGCGCCGACTTCAGTATGCCCGGCTTCATCGCGCCCACCACATGCATTTCGCACGGTTTGCAATCGAAGCGCAGCGTGTAGGTTTCGTCACCGCTGACCAGCGTCATCGGCTCGGCCCGTACCTGACCCTGCACACCCTGTACACCTTTGGCCTGTTTGGGGCAAAGGTTGAACGAGAAACGCAGGCAGTGCTTGGTAATCATCAGCGGCACTTCGCCGGCTTCTTCGTGTGCCTCATAGGCTGCCGCAATCAGCTGCACGCCATGCTTGTGATAGAAGGCGCGGGCTTTTTCGTTATACACATTGGCCAGATAGCTGAGCTGGGTGTCCGGATATACGGCAGGCGGTTGTGCCGCCGGTTTGCGCTGTGGCCGCTCCCACGCCGCCAGCCGCAGCGCTTCATGCGCTTCGATGGCGTCGCGGCGCAGGGCATTGATGGCCGCTGCCGGCACGAACCATGGCTGCGATAGCTGCAGTTCGATGCCGAGCGGTGCGAACATGGTATTGCCCAGTTTGCCGAGACTGGCGCGCAGCGAGGCCTCGGCCTGATCGGCATTCTGGGCCGTCTGCAATTCCAGCTGGGCCGTAGTGACGCTGCTCAGTCCGTCCTCATCGCGCAGCGACAGGCTCAGCCCGCCAGGCTGTTCGCTCAGCGTCAGTTGCAGGCCCACTTTGCGCTCTGCCGACTTCTTGTTGAGCGTCGCTTCCCACTGGTGGTCACGGTTGCGGTTGATGGACAGGCCGACCTTGAGGCCGGGCAGGGCGCTGATCGCCTCGTTGGTGAACACGCGCCACAGCTGGCCATCCTCGTTCTCGCCCAGCTTCTTCACGACGTTGGCCTGGATACCGCAGGTCTCGCGCTTGTGCATGTAGTTCAGGCCGTCGCCATTGGCCATGGCGGCATTGGTCAGCATGTCGAAATGGTCGGTGCCCAGCTTGGTTACTGTACCCAGCTCCACGCCCACATATTTGGGCGAATCGAAAGCACCGATGTCGTCCTGTCGGCCGTTGGCGAAATAGTCCGTGTGGCCGCGGTGGAAGTTTTTGTCGATATCGGGCGTGAACAGTATCTCCGTGTGACCGCTGGCGGCACGGCTGAACTCAGGACGGCGCTCCAGCAGTTCGTCCAGCAGCAGACGGTAGTGGGCCGTGATGTTTTTCACATAGCCCATGTCCTTGTAGCGGCCCTCGATCTTGAACGAGCGGACGCCGGCATCCACCAGCGCTTCCAGATTGCGGCTCTGGTCATTGTCCTTCATCGACAGCAAATGCTTTTCGTAAGCCACTACGCGGCCCTTGCTGTCGCTCAGGGTGTAAGGCAGACGGCAGGCTTGCGAACAGTCGCCGCGGTTGGCGCTGCGGCCCGTGTCGGCGTGCGAAATGTAGCACTGGCCCGAAAAGGCAACACACAATGCGCCGTGGACGAAGTATTCGAGCGGCGTATCGACCGCCGCGTGTATCTGGCGTATCTGTTCGACCGTCAGTTCGCGCGCCAGCACCAGCTGGGAAAAGCCCACATCGCCAAGGAATTTGGCCTTTTCCAGCGTACGGATATCGCACTGGGTACTGGCATGCAGCTGGATAGGCGGCAGATCCATCTCCAGCAGACCCATGTCCTGCACGATCAGCGCATCGACGCCAGCTTCGTACAGCTGCCAGATCTGCTTGCGTGCCGCGTCCAGCTCGGCATCATGCAGGATGGTATTGAGCGTGACGAAGATGCGCGAACGGTAGCGGTGAGCAAATTGCACCAGTGCCGAGATTTCCTCGATGGTGTTGCTGGCATTGTGGCGCGCACCGAAAGCCGGGCCACCGATATAGACCGCATCGGCACCATGCAGGATGGCTTCGCGGCCTATCTCGGCAGTTTTGGCGGGCGACAGGAGTTCGAGCTGATGAGCCAGTAGCGACATGGCGTGATTCCTTCCTAGATAAGGGCGGAATTATAACGAAATCAAGGACTTCCGTCTCGCTCCCCTACGCAATAGGGACTGGCGGGTGGTATGCCTACAGAATAATGATCTGCAGTCCTATTCTGCCCCCAGTCTTATCGGTTGAAGATGAGGTCATTACCCGGCCGCGAAATATCTTTGGGCCGCCACCCTCCAGCCTTCCATCATGGAGCCCGACCATGCCAGCAAACAATAGCAACGATAGCAATAATGACAAGGTGACCGGTGCGAGCTCGCTGCTGAGCACCGTCTCCGGCCCTTCGACTGGCAACCCGCCTCAGGATAGTGGCAGTAATAGTGCGCAAGAGCAATTGGCCTTGCGCCGTGCAACCAGCAATCAGAAGCTGGCCGCCCAGTGCACGACCAATAACAGCAAGCCCGGCGAATATGGCGATGCCGCCCGGCATCCGCAAACGGGTGAGATGCATCTGCCGGAGGATGTGTTGGCGGTGGCCAGTACGGCTACCGAGCCAGCTACATCAGCCAAGCTGGGCGACACTCCGGCGCAAGGCGTCAACCGTATTATCGGCTCGCTCGACCAGAGCCGTGCGGATGGCGGTGAACAGGCCCTGAGCAGCAATCAGGGCGTTGCCGTCGGCGATAACCAGAACAGTCTTAAAGCAGGCTTGCGCGGACCGGCACTGCTGGAAGATTTTCTATTGCGCGAAAAAATCACCCATTTCGATCATGAACGCATACCCGAGCGCGTAGTACATGCGCGCGGCTCCGCAGCACACGGTTTTTTCGAAGCCTACGATGACCTAGGAGATATCACAATAGCTGCACCGTTCAGGCAGGCGGGTAAGGTAACGCCTGTGTTTGTGCGCTTTTCTACCGTGGCAGGCGAGCGCGGCTCGGCCGATACGGCGCGCGATGTGCGCGGCTTTGCCGTCAAGTTTTACACGGATGATGGCATCTGGGATCTGGTAGGCAACAATATACCTGTCTTCTTTATACAGGACGCCATCAAATTTCCCGATCTGGTGCACGCCGTGAAGCCAGAACCTCACCACGCCATGCCGCAAGCGTCTAGCGCCCATGACAACTACTGGGACTTTGTCTCGCTGATGCCGGAGTCCACCCACATGCTGCTGTGGCAAATGTCCGACCGCGCCATACCACGCAGTTACCGCACCATGCAGGGCTTTGGTGTGCACACCTTCCGCCTGATTAACGGGAAAGGCGATGCCGTTTTCTGCAAATTCCATTGGAATCCCGTGGCCGGCACTCATGCTTTGGTCTGGGACGAAGCCCTGAAACTGATGGGAGCAGACCCCGATTTCCATCGACGCGACCTATGGGAGTCCATAGAGCAGGGCGCTTATCCTCAATGGGAACTAGGCCTGCAAATCTTCACTGAAACAGAAGCGGAAGCTTTTGACTTCGATGTGCTGGATGCCACCAAGCTCATACCGGAAGAGCTAGTGCCAGTGCGGCCGGTAGGGCGCATGACGCTGCACCGCAATCCCGACAATTTCTTTGCCGAGACCGAACAGGTGGCCTTCTGTGCGGCACACGTCATCCCCGGCATAGATTTCAGCAACGATCCCTTGCTACAGGGGCGCATCCATTCTTATGTAGACACTCAGATTTCGCGGCTGGGCGGCGCAAACTTTCATGAAATTCCTATCAACCGTCCTATCAATCCGCTCCATAACAACCAGCGCGACGGCATGCATCGCCAGACCATACACCGCGGACGTGTGAACTATGAGCCGAATTCGCTGGGCGGCGGCTGTCCGCATCAGGCCGGCCATCTGGGCTATGCCTCGTATCCCGCCACTGTCAGTGGCGAAAAACTGCGCGGAAAACCGCTCAAATTTGCCGAGCATTATGGTCAGGCCCGCATGTTTTATCTGAGTCAGACTAGCGCCGAACAGCGGCATATCATCAATGCCTTCCGTTTCGAACTGAGCAAAGTGCAGACGCCCGCTGTCCGCCAACGTGTGCTCGCCAATCTGGCCAACGTCAGCATCGGGTTAGCTGCGGCGATAGCCGACGGGCTGGGCATGGTGATGCCGCCACCAGCTCCCGTCAGCGGCCTGACGGACATGCCGGAGTATGCGCCATCCCCAGCCTTGTCGCTAATGGCGCGCCCGGGCACCACGGGCATATTGGCACGCAAAGTAGCGATTATCATCGGCGCCGGCGTAACAGCAGGTGCGGTTCAGATCACCTACGCGCGCCTGCGTGCTGAAGGCGCGCTACCCAGACTGGTCGCCGCCAGATTGGGGCGCTATGCCGGCGCGGATGGCGACACTCTGGACGCGGAGATTTCTTTTGAAGCAGGGCCTGCCGTCTATTTTGACGCAGTGGTACTTCCGGACGGGCTGCAGTTCGACGCGCGCGATAACGAGCAAAGGCTGGCCGAATTTTTGCGTGATCAGTACCGTCACTGCAAGCCCATCTATGCCTGGGGCAGCGGCCGCGATCTGCTGCACGCTCTGGCGTTAGCGGCAACAACACAGCCGCAGTCCTTGACGGACGACGTGATACTGTCCGAAGCGTCGCAATTCGATAGCGGTCTGGCAGCTTTCATCGCATTGCTGGCCCGCCCGCGCAGTTATGCCAGAGAAGGTTGACGACATTTCTTATACAGCAAAGGGGACACTTTAATCTCTGTGAGTCCAAAACGGATTTTACATAATATAAATTATGCGAAATCCGGCCTTGTTTTACGAAAATTGCAAGTTGCAATAATAGCACTAAAACGCTTCTCCTCGTCGCTTTGATTTTTTAACAGCCGGTCAACAATACCGGCTGTTTTTTGTTCAGGACAAACCTATGCGATATCCCAACCTCAGATACGGAAATCCCGCCGAACTTCAATTCTATGCCATGGCCTACACCGTCCCCGCGCTGGCTAAACAACTGCGCCGCGACGAGCGCACCGTGCGCGACTGGCTCAACGCAAAACAGCGCGTGCCATGGTGGGTTCCGGAGATTATGCGTTTATGGCGCAACGAGCACGCCAACTTTTGCCGCCAGCTGGAACTCAACAATCTGCCCAAGATTGCACGACCACCGCTGGCAGTCGTGACACCTATTGGCGAACTCACGAAGCCGAACCTCAAAGAGAAAAAGCCGCAAACCCTTACGGACTTGCGGCTTGACGACTTCGACCTGGAGCCTACTTCCGCTTGCGGAACTGGCCGTTAGCCTTGCGTGGCGGAGTGCGGCGCTTTGCCGGTTTCTTCGCCTTATGCTTTGCTTTGGTCATCTTTACCCCCTGTTTTCGATTCGATCACGGCCAGCCGTGTTTCTACGCGGATCACCCATTTCAGCAGTAAGCCAGCATGCGCCAGCATCCCGCCACCCATTAAAGCCTGCACCACTTCCGCGACGGTCACTTCGCACCGCCGCGCAAATTCAGATACATCCGTTCCCCGATGATGAACGACATCGACGCACCGGCCATGTCATACAGGAGCGCCAGAAATACCGGATCAAGGCGATAGAAAGTGCCAACTATGGCACTCGCCACGATGCCGCCAGTAGCCACATACCGGAAAGCGCCGCGCAGGTTGACCACCCACTTATCAGCGCCGTCCGGCAGCTTGTCCAGTTCCGACAGCGCTTTTACGCGATCAGTCTGGGCCTGCATCAGCTGAATCTGTTCAGCGACGTTTTGCGGCTGCGCGCCGGTCCCGCCCGTTACTTTCGCCACCAGTGCCCGCGCACCATCCGTTACCGCTGGCACCAGCGCCGGAAAGATCAAAGATAGAATTCCGCCCATGTCGTTAATCCCAAGTTGAAGGGTCCAAGATGCCAAAGTCTTTTGGTATCACGTAGTCTTTTGCGAGTGCTGCCGGGCTCTTCTTTTTCGTCACCATGGCGACGGCCAGCACGGCCAGGACTCCCAGAATTATCATTTTCTTGTGCATCAGAAAATCGCCCCGCTGTTTATGTCGCCCGGATCGTAATCAGCAGGACGATTTTTCAGTTCCTTGTTGTATAGCGGTATGGTGGAGTTGATCGTCTGGCCCTCACCAAACACCGTGTCATTCGTCGCTGTTACTGCGCCGTCCCACGCATCCTTGACGGCGCGCACCGCTGAATTGCTCATCTCTTCCAGCTTCTTTTTTGCGAGGTAGCCAGCCAACACGATGACGACACCGGCCACGCCCACCGCGATAACGTCACTGGTAAGGCTCACTGCGTAGGCTCCCATTGCAGAATCGATGGCGTTATATAGCCGTCATACTGCGACAGGCCGCCGAGGTAGTTTTTTACCGGCATGGTGAGGTTCACCCCGTCCGCATTCATGATGTCAGCCACAGGATCACCGGAACCAATCGGCTTGCCGTCGGTAGTCGTTACCTGCCCCCAATCGTTGACGACCATTTTCCGCGTCCCGTCGCTGTTTTGAGCGCTAACCATGTTGCGCCAGCCGTCGCCTAACAGGCGCGTCCACATATCGCCATTGACGTTTGCAGTCTGGCGCTGTTCAGGCGTGTAGATCAGGCCGTACTGCTGCTTTTCCGCATTGGTCATGGCCGCGCCGCTACCCGTAGGCTTAGTCTTTACCTGCTTGCTCACCACCAGCCACACCGCCGCGCCGATGGCGCAGGCCAAGAGAACATTTTTGCTCATGCGTAGGTATCCAGTCCGGCCATGCCGAGAATAGTCGTGTAGTAGTCCACGGTTTCTGCCGGCGCAGCCGCCAGCCCCTTGCGCTGCACGTTGCCGATGCCCCAGTTATATGCCGCCAGCGCCTGCGCCCACGTGCCCGTACTGCGGTACAGCTTCGCCAGATAGCGGGCCGCACCCGGCACCGCCTGATCTGGGTCCAGTGCCGCCGATTCGCTGCCCAGTTCCTGCCGCGCCGTCGCTGGCATGAACTGCGCGATGCCCATGGCACCGACAGGACTGCGCTTGCTGCCGTCCACGATGGCAGGGTTATAGCGCGACTCTTTCCAGAGCAACGCCGCCAGCACCTGCACCGGCACGGCGTAGTCATCTGCCGCCGACTGGATCAGGTCTTGATATGGTTCAGAGCCAGCAGGCCAGCCCGTAATTTTCGTTTTCATTTCGTCCACCGTATCGGTAAATGCGTTTGCTTCCATGTCGCCCGCCGTCACTTCCTGCGACGTTGCGCGCCGTGCGATGTACCAGACGCCAGCCAGCACTGCCACCAGCCCCGCGCCCACAACAAAATCACGCACTTGTTACTCCTCACGGAAATCGAAATGCGCCCACATTTGCGCATTTGCCACGCTTACAGAAGTGAAGGTAAGCGCATATCCTGGCAACAGGACATAAGGCTTATCCGGCGCTATCACCTTTTCGGTGTATGCGACGCCCAGCGGCGACTCATACACCACGCCATTTAGTGCCGCGACAGCTGAATCTGCCGTCGTGCTTTGTTCGCCATACAATCGCGTATTTGGCGAGCTAGAACCGGTCTTTTTCGTACAGGGAGCGACCGACTTAAATGCACTGTTAAATGTGTTCAGGTATCCACGTACAGTCAGTCCGCCGCTTGCCGAAATCAGGCGCACGCTTTCTACGATCACGTTTTTGCCCGATCCAGCCGGATTACTGATACCGACATTGCAGAAATTTCCGCCAGTCGCCAGTATCCCGACCCCGCCCGAATAGCAGTCATTGTTTGCAATTACCCTTGCAGACTTTTCCACCGCCGTAGCGTTTGTGTTTGCCGTCCCGAGTACCGAAACCGCCCCGACCACAGACGAGTCCACGAATTCGAAATCACCCGCCAGCAGTACGCCCGAATTTGCCGCGCCGGAGGTATTTTTGATCGTCAGCGCGGTAAAGTTCAGCCCGCGCACCCCCTGCCCTGCAGTCAGGTCAAAGACAGGCCCCTTACTCGTCGTAACCGTCACCGAACCAGTCAGCGACTTGAAACGAAAGAACGTGCCAACCACCTCATAGCGCTTTGACTCGCCCACCGCAAGCTGTATATCGTATTGCATGATTTCCCCTTATTTGTGCATGGTTGCCAGCGCCATCAGCGCAGCCACAGCCAGCACGGCATAAAGAATTTTCGTCTGCGATGCAGTCGTCCCTTTAGCATCAGCGTATGCCGCCGCAACGTCCCTTTGTGCGGCCTGCTGCTGCGCCATTGCCATTGATGTAGCCGTATCCGCCTGCTGGCCCGCCTTTTGGAACGCCGCCTGCGCCGTCACCAACGTGTCTTGACTCATTTGCGCGGCACGCTCAAAGGCATCCTGCGACGAACTCAGCGCCCGATTGACAAATGACATGCCGCCATCAAAAATGTGATCGGCATAGTCATACCCGGCCAATACCTGCTGATTGGCTCCATTTACAGCCTTGCCCGCAAGCCCCGCCATCTGCGTAGCAATATCCGCAATCCCCGATATTGCCCCGCCGTCAAGCAGCGTCGTTACACTGTTATCGACAGACCACGAGTTATCAATTTTCGTACTACGATCGGAGTTGTCATGCTGCGAGTTATCCGAAAAATCATAGTTATCAGTCGTGGTAGTGATTACCTGCCGCTGATCGTAATTGTTGTTTGTGGTAGAGCTAGAGCTATTACCACCGCCAAATAAGCCCATAGTTACCCCGTTATTTGTGCTTTAGATACAGGAAGAGCGCCAGCCCTACCAGTATCACAGTTGCCGGATTCGACAGCAGGCCACCAACATGCACTGCTGCCGCCTGCATGGTTTGCACAGGCGACGGCAGCGCCGTTTTATTGCTCGATGCCGAGCCGCCGCCCACGTTCACAGTGAAGCCGGAATTGTCGAATGCAGCCGTGGAGATTGCCGACGACGGACCAGCTGGCCCCGCCGCCTTGGCTACGCTGCCTAGCGCCATAAAACCGGCGCTCCATGGATCAGTAGGAGCCGCCGCCATTATTTCGCCTCGATTGCGAACAGGACCACCGCGCCAACGATCAGCCAGACTGGCAGTCCCGCCACAGTCCCGGCTTTGTTGGTTTGAACCTGCGCGCTGATCTGCGCATTGGTCTGACCAAGGCGATAGATATTGCCTCGTTCGTCAATGCCGTATGCCTGCGACGGATCACTGCCCAACTGAGGCCGAGCCGCTACGCGATCAATTGCAGCATTGATCGCGTTGCCAAGTACCGCTTGCGTCCATGCATCCCAGTTGGAGCCTTTGCTTTGGGTTTCGTCCATGACGCCCCCTTAGAACGCGCCCAGCGGTTCCAGCAGTTCAGCCTCGATAGTGATAGTCTCGCCCGCGCTGAACGTGCCCAGCACCTCCATGGTTTGCGCGTTACGGGTATTCAGCACCTGCGACTGAACATCATCAATGATGAAGTCAGCCACGTACAGACCGGCCTGCGGCACCTTGCGATACTCGCCTTGGTTGAAGTCGTTCAACGCCTTAACACTGTCCTCGATCACGATGCCGGATTTCTTGATAACCAGCGCGGTCATGTTGGACGAGAAGAACGCGATACGCTTGAAGATCGAGCCGCCGTCAGCTGGCGCCAGATGCGGAACCGGAATCGAGAAAGTACCAGCCGCGCCGATGGTCAGCGTAGTGGCATGTACTTTAGCGATCAGGCCAGCGGTAGAAGCCTGCGCTGGGTCCATCTGCGGACTGTTCACTTCCGCGAAGCCAACCAGAGTTGGAGCCGTAGCGCCGCTGATGGTCACTTCCAGTTTCAGATTGCTGATGCCCTGTGTGGTATCGATTGCGCCCAGATTCTGGCCGAGTTCGGTTTTTGCGCGGATTTCGGCAAAATCGATGGTCAGGAAGTTGGCATTGGCAGTGATGCCGCGATACTGATTGCGCGAGTCCAGACGCGGGCCGCTGGTCTCGTAAATGATCTTGCCGTTCGCTTTCAGCTGGATCAGCGTAATCATCGACTTGGTGAAAGTCGTGCCGCCCAATTGCAAAATCAGGCGCTCGATGGTGAAGCCCAGCAGGCTATTGCAGTCCAGCGTAGCAATGCCGGACGCTACAACATTCTGGAAGGCATAAGTACGGATACGTGCACCCATTGCGTACCCCTTAAGCCATCACGTTAGACAGGATCGGCGCTTTGCGGGCGACGATGACAGCGCCCACGCTCACGGCGGCAGCTTTTACCAGCGGATTGCCGACGAATTTGTATGCGGCGTAGCACAGGCCCAGAGCCATAGCCAGTTTGGTCATTTCGGTTTGCGACATATTCAGTCCCATAAAAAAAAGTGAGTTCGGTAAGACGAACCCACTTTCGTTTTTCTGCGACTGCCACACAAAATTCGTGCCTTAGGCACGCTCCCTAAGGAACCTTGACCCGCCCCATGGTTATTTTTTTTGTTCGTACGTTTTTGTGTATGTACTGCAACGGCTCAAGCCCCTGTATATCGGAGATTGTTACGCCTAACACTTGCGCCATCACTTTTTGATCCGCCTCGTAATTCAGGAAGCCGCAATGAATTTCGGTGCAGTTTGACCAGAATGCTTTGTCGACCTGCGCGGGCCGCTGGCTGGCACCGATGACTCGCAACCCCTTATGCCGCCCCACGGATGAAACCATTTTCCAGCCAGCAGGCGCGAAGGATGGCGACGTAACAAACGCCAGTTCTTCCACCACCAGCCGCAGGTTTCCGGCGTGCACAGCCGCCTTGCAAAACAGATCGAACTGCTGTTTGCGTACCTTGTCATCAAACGACGGCAGGAACGCCGTTCTAAACTGCTGCGCGGTCATGGACTGTATAACTGGCGCAAGCGCCTCTGTGGACAGGTCCACAAAGGAGCCATACTCCCGCATGTAATCCCAGATCAGCAGGCGCTTATCGGATTTCTTCAAAGCGTAGTTTTTTATGTATACGCCCTTTCCCGAACCCGTCGCGCCGATTACCGCGATGACATCGGCGCTATTGGATTGATTGGTTTGCATCTGGTTCCACATACCCGTAATCGCCTGGCACTAGCGCCCTTTGCTGTGCCGCCGTCTTTTGCTGGCCGATGGCCTGCGGCTGTTTAGCCGCCTCCCGCGCCTCAACGTCATGCTTGACGGCCTGCACCGTCGCCCATGCGATAGGCACGCACACCATGGCCGCGCCGATTTCTTCCTTGTACGCCCCTCCCCACTGCGACAGGTCTACACCATGCTTTGCCAGAACCGGTGACACCGACGCCACGATGGACTGACATGCATCCTCTGTATAGACATCGGCCAGCGAAGGATAGAGCTTGCTCAGGATCGGCACAGCAGTGCCCAGAATCATCGCCACAGCGCCCGCATTCTGTTCAGCCAGCCCCATAGCCGCCTGCTCTTCCTGCGCCGCCTGTATGGCCTCAGGCGATGCCGCCGCCTGTTCGCCGTCTATTTGGCTGGCTTGCATCGCCAGCGCTTGCAGTTCAGCACTCATCACGCCCCCTTACCAAAACTGCCCAGAACATCAAACGGCGATGCCTTAGGCAAGATTCTAGGCACCGGCTTAGGCGCTGGCTCCTGCGGCGCTTTTTCAGGCTCTTCGGCAGGCTCCTGAGAGCTTGCCTTAGGCACGCTTTCAGGCGCTGACCTAGGCAGTTGCGCCGACCACTTAGCCGCCGCCGCCGTTCCCTTTTTGGCGAACGCTGAAACGTCGCACTCGTCACACTGAATTGTCAGCGTCCCGGCCTCGTTTTTTTTCAGCAGGATCGAATGGCCGCAGCATGGGCAAGCGATGCGGCCTAACTTGATTTTGACTGCGGCCATAGTCTTACAGCGCCCGAATATCGGTTTGATCGAACTCGTACTCTTCGTTGTCCGAGTCCATTCGCACCAGCACCTTGCTGGTCTTATCGTATTCGTCCACCGCTTTGGTCACATAGCCCGCCTGACCATGATGCTCCAACGCCTCATTGGTCACGATTACACCCTGCATTACTTGAAACATAGTTTGTTACTCCTTTTCGATTTTTGACCGCATAGAATCCACTTCGGCGCGAAGGCGGTCTAACTCCTCACCGATCTCAAGCAGCAACGCCTTGACGCTAGGCGGCAGGAACACCGCCAGCTTGAGCGCCGCCTTGATTTTTTCGTACATGGTTACTCCCTTGGGTATTTCTTCATCAGATAGGCCAGATGCGCGGACGGCTCACCGTCATGCCGCTGACGGTATTTCTCGTACATCGCCACAATTTCAGGTGCAGGGCTCACCGGGCGATTTTTCCGGTATTCCCAATCAGCGCCACGATCCGCCGACGACGCCTTAGCACCCTCCCAGAATGGCCGCTTGACTGCGCCATCCGTACAGTTATTTACACCAGTCCGAGGAACAGCAAAGGCCACCCCCGACGACTCACCCCGACGCGATATCTCCCAGCGGTAATGCACACCCTCATAAACCGCATCAGGCTGCGCCGAGGCGTACACACCAACCGGCTTTTTAGCCTCATACGTCGCGTAACGGCCCGTGATGCTTACCAGCTTGTTAGCTATCTTGATTGCGGCGTCACGGCCCACCGTAGCGCCGCCTTGCGCCTTCATATAGTCGGCAAAGCTAGCCTGCTTTGCTATTACAGGATCGTCCGATTCGATTTTCTGACATGCGGCGTGCGCAGCCCGCACCGCTTCCGGCGCATTCGCAACAGCTTCAACCTGTACGCGGCGCAGTTCTCGCCATACGCCCACAGGTGCGCCACCGATCTGTTGAAATTGTCGTATCCCCCAAACCTGCGACCAGTAAGTGACGCGCTGTGATGCGCTAATTTCCATATTCCCGAATACATCTGGCGCAATGACATAGGTTGTTCCGTTCTCTTTGGTTTTGTGATCCCCGACGCCGAAGCCATCGATATTTTTGGCGACGTACTTTGCGATGTAGCCCGCCGCCGTGCCCTTGCCCGCCTCGATCTGGACCAGCTTGCAGCGATTGCGGGCCGCGCCGTCCTCGTCGCCGTCCTCTTCCAGCGCATAGGCACGGATCACTGCATTCATGGCCTCAGCGTGTTCAGGCGCGACGAAGAGCAGCATGTGCCAATGCGGGCAACCATCCGTATGAGGTTCAGCGATGCGGAAGCCGTACGGCTGGATACCCTGCCGGTGCAGGGCGGCACGCATACGCGCCCAAACGGCCACGAGATAGGCCTGCGCATCGCGTGGCGTAGGACAGCCCGCCTTTTGATACTTCGCGTTTGTGCCGCCCACGCTGTGGAACTTCGACGGGCAGGTAATCGTCCAGAACATGCCTACATGGCGCATGTCGCTAGCGATTTCTTCAAAGCCCCGAATGCGCGTCATGAGTTCGCCCCGGCGCAGGGTTTTGTTCCCCATGCCGAGCGCGGCCAGTTCGGCCAGCGTGTAGGTCTGGCCGTTCTCGTTTGTGGCCGTGCAGCTGGCCAGCAGTTCCTCGTTCTCACGATTGCGGGCCGCCTGCACCATCGCCACTTCGCGGCTGATGTACGGATCGGTTTTCACGTAGGTCAGGCCGAGCATGATCGACACATGCTCGAAGCGGCGCTTCCATTCGGTGCGAATCTGGCGCAGCCACCAGCCCTTATCCACGGCGCGGGCGATCACTTCGGCCAGTTCGCGGCCACGCGGCAGCGGCACGCCACGGCGACGGCATACCATGCCAATAGCGATCAGCACGGCCTCAGCCGTTTTGACGCGCCCGCAGATGGCGTAGCACTCACGCGCCGCCGCTTCCGCCGCATGGTGTAGCGCACCCTCCCCCACCTGAACGCCATCAATCGCCAGCGGCACCCGCTGATCGTCCCACGCAAGCGCCTCGATCATTTCATTTTTCGGGGACGCGATGCCGAACGACTTTTCGACGGCGCGGGCCATGCGGCGCGGCACGCCCCGCAGGACTGGCGGCGCTGGTTCAACCCAATCAAACGGAATCATCAGTGCAGCCCCGCGATGCCTGCGCCATGGTCCAGCGCACCAGCGGCACGGCCAGCAGGCATTGCGCCGCCCGTCATGCAGCGCTGAATCTGCGTCAGCTGGATACAGAGCTTTTGCAGGGCCACATGCACGCGGCCACGCTCTAGGCAATTGAACGTGTTCAGGTTGTCCCCTGCCCGTTCTTTCTTGATGCCAGCGGCCATGCAGGCCACCATGCGGGCAGGCAACGGCGCGTCATGCCAGAACTTGGCCCGCACCGCTTCCATATCGGCCAGCGATGCCACCGCCGCCACCGCCTCCGCGCCGCGCTCCATGCGCAACTCACGCGGCACCGTCTTGATATGCGCCGTCGCCGCCGCGATCTGGTCGCACATGGCTTTTGTCGCCAGTTCGGCAGGATTGAGCAGAGGGTAAGCGGCAGCGGCCACCGCCGCCAGTTCAGGGGACAGGGTTTTCATTGCCAGCCCCGCTCGAAGCACATATTTTTATATGCGTCAGCAGGCGTAATGCCAACGTAGCAGACCGACGCCCCCATGGAAGGGAAGCACCACCACAAACCAAACGAAAAGACCAAATGTGGCTTTGGCAGCATTGGCACAGGCCGAAAATCTACATACAGAACGTTATCAGTCATAGTCAGCGCTTCCGTAAGAGTTGCGTCTGTATCAGCTTTTCGATCACTGGCGATGCAGTCTTGCCCTTTGCGGCCAGCCACTGCTTGAACTCAGCGGCCAGCGCATCAGGTAGCGTCACAGTGATGGCGGTAACGCCCTTGCGGGCGCGGTATGCGGCCTGTTTTTCGGCCAGCGTGGCGTACTTTTTCGCACGCGGTTTGCGCGGCGCTGGAAGTGGCTTAATGCCGGGCAGTTCGCCGGTAATGGTGTCGTCAGCGTGGCGCACGATCAGCCCCGCAGCCAGCCAGCGGCATCCAGCACGGCAGGCAGCGCGATCAGCGCGGCGCTGGCGATGCAGGCCAACAGGTTTTCAGCGAACGCGGCCAGACGCGCCTCACGCGCTGGCGTGCCTATGCGCTTCCAATGGGCGGCGCGGCTCATTGGCGCACCAGCTTTTCATGTGCCGACATGAACACATCGCCCATATCGAGAAGTCTGTTTGCCTTGCCCTCGTCGCCTTCCCTCAGGGCTGAACATGCTTGAGCACTGATCTTTACAGCCCCGGCAAGCATTGCCCCCGCCAGCGCGTGTACCTCTTCCTGCGTGAAAGTAAAAGTAAGCGAATTGCAATCTTTGTAAGAATTTGCTTCAGACATTACGACCTCCTCAGGCTGTTTTCCGTAACTTGTTACCCCTCAGGCGGTATGTCGGGCGGTTCGCATTGCGCGTTTTGCCTGAGGAGGGCGGAGAAAATCCGCCCGACGAGAGGAATATAGTCTATCGACTATGGACGAGTCAACAGATTATGGACTGGTTGCGAATCTGTAGACTATGGACTACCCTTCCGCTATACCGTTTTTTCTACGCGGTCCACGCCCTGAGGAGAGCACTTTGAAACCATCTGAATACCTCGATAAAGTCCGAGGCGAACTGAATTTACCGTCAGACTACGCTTTGCAAGGCCCGCTTGGCCTATCAAAACAGCAACTTAGCCGCTACCGCAAGAACGCTGATGTATTTAGCGATGAAGTGGCTATGCGCGTTGCATCCTTGTGCGGATTGGAAGCATGGCGCGTTCTTGTCGATATGCATATCGAACGCGCAAAGTCCCCAGAAGCCCGATCTGCATGGACTGGAATGATGGGTATGATGGAAAAATTTTCCGAGTCTTTTCGTAACCTCCTATTGGGCTACGGCCCGCATGTAGCCTCTGTTTCATGCGCCAATAGGTAGTAAAAGGCCGGATTAGCAAACTATAAATTATGCGAAATTATAGATGTTCAGACTGTTATGCGACCTATATACGCTCCAAACACTATCGATAATTGACCCACCGGCGATCTAATGACGGCCATAGCAACCATGAAGTCGGATTTTTCAGCAAATCCTGCTCAATACACTTATTCATTGCGTTAATTACATTGCCTACATTTGATTCCAGAGCAACTGACTCGAAATTAGCATCACTAATGCTCACGTTTGCAGGAATAAAATTTATGCAATACGAGTACCTCAGCGCAAGCTCTACTATGCCACTTGGCGTTTTACATCTTTGACCGAGGAAATCACTTTCGACCGACCGAGTTCCGTCATAACAATAGTCCAGCATGAAAAATATTGGTGCCCCCGCATTCAATGCTTTTATGAGCATTCTCGTTTCTCTCGCACCATTTCTAAACAATATGCAATGCTCTTTCGGGAAATTTAACCAGGGCGGCATATCCGCCAAAAGTACGACACAACCGTATTCGGATAATGAAAATAAAAACTCGGGAAATCTTGGGTAATGCCAGCTAAAAAATAATTGTTTCGCCATCGGACGATCCGGTGAACCAATATCATTGGTGCGCAACGAAGTCTTTTCAGCAGAAAGATAAAATTCTGATATCGCATTGATTTGATCTTCCTGAAATCTCTCAAAATGTATTTGATCTGGTGGCGGGAAACAGTTGCAATAACACCAGTATGCTTTACGCATCAAGAATTTTTCCTGTGATGCGAAGCCGCGAGCAAGCTCGGATTTTTTAGCTGAGTCGTGTTGCGATCGAATTTCGGTGAGCCAATTGCTCATTGCAAAGCTCCCTGCCGGCGCCCTTGATGATAACGATAATATTCAACAATCTTGCTCGTAGGCTTCATATACTCATCAATCATAAATGGATAGATGAATTTTGAAATTGCACATTCAATTGGATCTACCGAGTCTGCAACGCCGTTGGAAGCAATTGCCTTTGCAACGCACGTTCCTCCGCAGAGACCAAACAGAGGGCAAGTCTTGCATTGACCAACTGAACCAAGTCTGTGATGACGTTCCTCGACTAAACTCCTCGCGGGATTGATCATGATCGTCCTAGCTTCAGCCCCAGGCTCACCCATCTCAAAAAATTTGTCGTAGACGCAATCACACGTTCTATACCTTCCCTCGGCATCCAGCACCAGAAAGTCATCCGATGCTGCGCACGGTCCCTTATGGCAAAAATCCTTAGGCACAAGTCGATTCAAATTATCAATTCTGCTTAACAAGCTTTTTAATTCAAGCTCCCATATATCTCCGTTCTCGATCATGAATAATAATTTTTTGAAGAGACCAATCACCTCCTCGACCGATAATTTATTATTATCTGATGTTAAAGCAGCGCCAGCATTATCCAAAAATGAGAATGATAAGCTCTGTACTTTTTCAATCTGTAACCAGCGAGCAAAATCTGGAATCCTTGGTAAGGAAACGGCGGAAACCACAGCCAGTAGCCCGCATCGCTCACGCGCAAACTTACCGTGATTTTTTAACAGTTCTTTGAAACACGCGAGTGCGCTATTTCCCTTCCTAACTACTCGTAGAGAATTGGACGACTCATCCGGGCCATCCAATGATATGCCAATAGAAAAGCTATGCTCCTCCAAGAAGGCGATCACCTCCTTCGTGAATCGCGATCCATTTGTCTGGATGGCGAAACGAACAATTTTCCTATTTTCTTTAGCCAGCAACATGGCATAATCTACAATCTCCTTAATCAGGCCGAAACGCAATAGCGGTTCGCCTCCGTGAAAGGTTATTGTAAGATCATCGCGCTGATCTAAAAGAAAGGAGATAGTTTCTTTAACGCGTTCCCCGCTTAATTGTTTGGAGAAGCGATCTTTTTCAAAATCATAGCAATAGGTGCAGGCAAAGTTACAGGTACCTGTAACTTTCAATAACAGCGAGCTTGGAACATTCGTCTTCTTTGCAATAGATGAAGAAATGGGTTGCGCATCGATTAACAATAAACCACAGTCCCACATCTTTTCTATTATGATGCTTTCCGCGGCGGAGAGTTCCTCGATACGTACACCATGCTTAAGAAACTGGACGGTCAATTCGTAGTCGCAGTCCGACATGACCGCCCAAGCGCTAGAGTTTCGGGCCAAAACTGCTACACCATCGGAAACCGCTAAAGTCTGATGCGGCACAAATTTGGCAATACCGGATCGCAGCATTTGGCCCTCCCCCTTTGGCTATCAATAGACTATTTTTTATATACACTATGCACAGGTGGTTTTTTCCCATAAACGACTGTCATACCCCCCTACGCCCCCAGCGGACTTCAGTTTATCGATGGTCTTTATGGTGACTTCGCCAAAATTTGGGTGCTTGATTTTTTGCGCCGCCAACGCAGCCTCAATTCGTTTCCCTACTTCTTCTTCAGAAATTCCGTCCGGCATCTCGACATCGATTGAAACGTTATAGTGCTTGCCCATAATTAACCTCCTCTGTTGAGTACGCTGTCTAAAAAAGTGGCGCAAAAGCCCTATGGAGTCTGTACGATATTGTTGGGAAGTCAAGATGAATAAAGTGCTACAATTTTCAGCTTCAATTATCACAATTTTTCACATCCCCGGTTAGAAACTAGACTTGAGCGTTGAGCTGGCAATATCTGTCGTGGTGTCCACTTATGCTCATCTGGCCTACTTAAGCGGATGGGCGAACCGCTATCTAAAAAATCGCAGCTGTAAGCTCGGCCTCATAGGCTACCGGCAGTCCAGCACCCAAAGTGCCCGAATTTGGATTCCTATAGACAACTTCGGTAAACGCTCAAGAAGTCTCACTTCGAACTCTATGAAATAGCTAAAACTTAAAATAATCAATAAAACAACAACTTTACAAATGCAAGGCACAAGCTATAGAGCCCATCAATTTGTCTAGTCTCGCCTATGAAATGTTGTGGCTCAACCCGTCCCGTGCCCATCCGCTGTGTTGAATCCTGCATGACTAAAAAATGTTTAAGATTGTGCAACGCTCCCTTCCATGATGTAATAATGATAAGTAGTCGTTCAGTTCAGGTGGCCTTTCCGTAATGCATTAATCATTAGGGGGATTCGACATGGCAGTGAAGCAGACTCGCGTGGACATCGTAGACAGTGATGTAGTCTTTCAGGTTGCTGACGATGACATAAAAAAGGCGATTGAATGCCTGGAACAAAAGGGAACGATTCGTTTCCGGTTTGGTGAAATGCGTATCCGTGATTTCCCTAAAGACATGTCGTTCGAGCCAGTGCACGGAGAACGATTCAATCGCGATGGCGGAGATGGCGGAGATGGCGGAGATGGCGGAGATGGTGGCGACGGTGGTGGTTACGACATCGACTAGTCGGGATCATGACAACGACCTTCTCAACGTACGGGGCTGCGCATGCATCGGACAGATATGCGCAGCCGGAAGACCGCACGTGGATAGGAGTTGGACTTGCGTATAGTCCTAGTGCTCGACGTATTGCGGACACGCATGCCGGCTTGGTCGACTTCCTTGAGATACCCTTTGAGCTATTAGAGTCGCAGCCTGAATTGCTTGAGCGAGATCCTCCTAAGCAACGGGTGCTACTGCATAGCGCCAGCCTCTCACTTGCAGGGACGCTGCCAACACCAGAGTACAAACTGCGCTCTCTGGCTGACTGGGCCCATCGTTTGCAAGTACCTTGGATTAGCGAACACGTTGCCTATGTGGCAGCGCCGCGCCTGGACGATGCTACTTTGCCGCCGTTTGAAACGGGGTTTACCGTCCCGCCTCCGATGAATGCCGACGTGGCTAACCATGTGGCAAGACGCGCTGACACGATAGGTAGCCACATCGGTAGACGCATTCTTTTGGAAAACTCTCCGCTCTATTTCCTTCCGCCGGGTTCCGACATCAGCCAGAGTCAGTTCTTCCAGCTTATTCTCGGCCAAAGTTCGGCAGAAATGCTGCTCGACCTAAGCCACCTGGTCATATCGGCGCGTAACTTGGGCTACTCGCCTGAAACGGCGCTAAACACCCTGCCCCTTGAGCGCGTAACACAACTCCATGTCTCAGGCATTAATTTCGCAGAAGGCGTGAGCTGGGACAATCACGCAACTAGCGTTCCGGATGAAGTTCTGAGTCTGCTGCCCTTGGCACTGTCTGGCGGGCAAGTCCAAGCGCTCACCTTGGAATATAACTGGATTAGTGCCTTTCCCGATCAAGCGGTGATTACACAGTTAGAACGGGTGCGGCAAACGGTGGAATATGCATATCGCTAACGCTATCGAAACTAGCCGGCTCGCTGCCCTGATTGCAGAACCAATTGGTGTCGAAACAGCGGATATGGCCCCGGAGACATTGCGCCGAATACAGCTATTCCGCGGACTCATTTTGCGCGTCAAACACTCCTTTATCTGGACCATGGCGCCACATACGGCCGCGCGTCTGGAACGAACCGGATTTTTGTTAAAGGCCTTCGCCGACTATGGCGCCGACTCCCCGCTCTCGGCGTTTGAAGGCACTCAGCGCGCAAGAACCCGACGCTTTCTCGAATACTTATGCCAGGCAGAGTTTCCTGTCGATGTGAGAGTGAGTGGTGTGGCACGACACGAGCTTCATTTAATCTCGGCCGACACACAGAGTATTGCACGTCCTAAGGTGCATATAGCAGCTACTCCCGGTAGCCGTTTTCGCTTTGCACGTGACCTTACGGTAGAGCCCTACGATGCACCTCCGGATCAAGCGGAAGGTGCCGCGCTGTGTCCGAACAGCTGCGCTACTGTCCTCGGCTTGTATCTGCCCGGCCAATACCGATTGGTACAAGGCGCGGCGATGATAGCGGCCCTCTCCCGGGCATGGGCAAACGATCGTGCGAGTGCCTGCATTCCCGCTGGAGCTAGTGCGTATTCCTCCGATCTTGCACCGTTCTTAGAAAGCCTCTGCGCCGATGGCTACATCACCATGGAACGAATATGGAAAACATAGACGAGTTGGATATGGCCATTGGGCGCTATTTTGCTTTCGCGCTGGTAGGCCGAATGCTGGAGGCTGGCCTCTACGATGCACTGTCTCGAGGTGCGCCTAAAAAGGAACTAGCGGCAACCTGCAATATGGAGCCTCACATCTTCGACGCCGCACTCCACTACACCGTTCGCTATTCCGGCCTGATCCAACTAGATAGCTACGGGCAGGTAGCACTATCAGACTTCCTTAAAAGTTCAGATACAGCACGCTTCCGTATGCTTAAATTTCTTGGCGCCTATAACGCATGCGTCACGCGCCCAGGCGTTTCCAATACGGAAACTGGCTTGCTCGCTCTGGCTTATAGGCAATTAGCTCGTCGAGCCCCTTCTCAGCTAGTATCGCTCCTTGCCGAACTCAGGCCACGCAATGTACTTGAAATCGGTTGCGGTAGCGCGCCCGTGCTGCGTGCTTTGGCGGTGCAAGACACCTCCGTTTCAGGGCTGGCGGTGGATAATGATGTCAATATGGTGGCGCTCGCGCGAGAACTAGTGCTGGAGCAACGACTATCTGATCGTATTACAGTTTCTGTAGCCAGCCTTTTACAGCTGGCAAAGTGCCCACCAACAGCTCACGCACCATTCGATACCGTGGTATTACGTAGTGTCCTCAACGGAAGCTTTGCAGAGGGTACCGAACCGGTTCGCCTTCTCTCTGCCATCGCCAGCACTTATCAAGAGGCGCAAATCGTCATTTCAGAATATCTGAGCCAGTTGGGCACGTCGGCGGGCGCCGCCAATGGTTCAGTCCAGACGCTTAGCCACGACCTCATACAAGTGTTTTCGGGGCAAGGCCTGCCGCCTGCGAATCTGAAAGACTGGGACGCCATATACTCGGCAGCCGGAGTTCGGCGACTTGCCCGGCGCGTTGACCGCAGCCTGGCGGGGATAACCCAGTTCACCGACATAGTCGTTGCCCAGCCTGTGGAGGTGAACGCATGATGCACCGACTGCTAGATGTGCCTGAGGGTGCCGAAGCCTTCCTGGTGCAGCTTTACCAAGAGAGCTATTTCCACTTCCGCGATCGAGCTTCTTTCCGTCAGGACGGTCGCCCAGGCACTTGGGCACTCGACCTTAGGCGTCCACTTGCACGAAGTGCACACCTTCGTGCCGTCTGCGCACTGCTGCTAAGGCAGCTCGAAGCTACCGGCGTGCATCAAGTGGTCGGTGCCGGTGCCGCAGCGGGCTTGCTGGTAGGCGGTCTGGTGGCTTGCGGACACGACATCCGCGGTGGCATAGTCCGGGAGCGGCGCAAGCCATATGGCTTCCGCGAACAAATCGAGGGAGCGCTCAGCCGTGACCAACCCGTCGCAATTGTGGACGATATCCTTGCCTCGGGGACGACCATGATCCGGGTCGCTGAAGTACTGAAAGCGGAAGGCTACGCCACTGCGGCAGCCTTTCCTGTATTCGAATTCAGCTGGAGAACTGGGCGTGCCGCGCTCTTGGCACGGGGAATAGCCTCGCATAGCCTCGCCAGATTGAGCCATTGCCAGCGCCAGAGCCTTGAACAAACCACCGTTTGGAATGTTGCCTCGTCCAGGCAGGTCGTCTGGGAACTGAAACAACGCCCCCCTTCACCGGATCAGGTTCATGGCTAAACTTGTCTGGCTTGCCGACATTCCGCTCGTTCCCGCGGCCATCATTGAAACGGCGCGCACAGCCATGCATGAAGCGTTTGAGAATTCCGTTCCCGTCATACTGGATGCCGCTGCTGGCGCCGAAACAAGACTTGCTTGCGTGACCCTACGTTGGCGCGGCCATGTACGGGGGTGCTGGTCTGGCAGCGCCGGCAGCTGGCGAGAGGCTATTCGCGTAGCTACTCGCCGGGCTTTGGCCGATACGCGCCGCCGGCCAATTAGCCGCAAGGAGCTGGCCAGCGTCCACGTTGAAGTCTGGTTACAAACTAGAAAAGAAGCGGTACCTGGTTTGACCGACGCCATGCTATGGGGAAAGACGGGGGTAGCCGTCGAAGGCGCAGGGCGTAGCGCTTTCTTTCTGCCCGCCGTCGCCATAGAACGCCGTATAACAGATTCCCAGGATTTACTCGAACGTCTTTACCGGAAAGCACGGCTCTTTTCCACCGAATCGCGCACCCAGGCACGACTTTTTTGTACCCACTGGCGTCATTTTGCCCAGGGCAGCCCCGGCTATGAGCCCTGTGAACTAGACGGACTCATCGCACTGCCCTTCAGCACACCCGGCCTGGTCGAGCTATCGGCATCGATCGGAGCTCACCTGGCGGGACTCCAACGAGTTGACGGGAGCTATCTTTATGCACTGGACCCTGTAAAGAATCAGCTGCCGGAACTGGCAGAACACCCGGTGCGCCTGATAGGCTGCACCTTGGCGCTGGCACGACTGGCACAGTGCACCCAGTTGCGCCACCTGAAGCAGGATCTGCTTACCGCTGCGGAAAATGGGGAAAGCTGGATCGAACGCCATAAGGTTTGGGACACTCGCCAAGAAACAAAAAAGCCGCCCTTACTCGGCACTGTGGCAATGGCGCTGCTTGCCTATGCAGCACTGCCGGCCTCGCCACGACGAACTATGCGGATTACCGAGCTGCGTGCGGTGCTATTGGCGGCGCAGCGTCGCGACGGATCGTTTGCCAGTGGACTGGCTCCCGACGAGCCACCCACGCATGACGATTTTGGGCCACCACAAGCGCTGCTGGCGCTGGCCCAACCCTGCGTCTGGACTGCCGACCTTGGCGTTGCGATCACCAGGGCCCTACCACGCTATGTAAGTGCCGCCGATTCGGGAGCCTCTGCGTTCTTTCTGGCCTGGCATGCCAAGGCCTGGTGCGCTCTAGCCAGCCATATCCCGGCCCCGGAAATCATCCAGTTTGCGGACCGGCTAGTCGATCGGCTCATCCTGCAGCAGAGAGGCGAGGATACCAGTCCTCCCGAGTGGATAGGCGGCTACAACGTGGAAGAAGCTCCATATGGCGGCCGACCGCCATCCTTCCTTACTGCACTCTTTACCGAGGCGGTGCTGGCATCGGCGCGGATGCGCACGCAACTAGGAGATCATGCTGGGGCGGCGGCGCGACGTCACGTAGCTAGCTCTGGATTGCGCTTTCTCGCAAAGCTGGTGATCGAACCCAGGCAAACCTTCTTGCTGCGCTGCCCCGAGATCGCCGTAGGAGGCGTGCGGCGCGATCTCGCCTCCTTCGACCTGCGATGCGACTACACCATGCACCTCGGCACCTGTCTGGCGGCGGCACTGGACCAAGCGGCTAGAGTGTCCGCTTGAAGGCCCGGTTATCTCCCCGACGGGCTATCGCCACAGAACGCCTCGACTACTTTCAGACTGTCGCCTGTTTTTACGATGCCTTGCTACGCCAAAAGGAATGCAACCACACTTCCCCGCCAAATCAGTTACTTAGCGGCGCGCGCATGAATATTGCTGCGGCTGGCAGCATATGTCATTGGAGGACATATGCCACTTAACCATAAGCAGGAGGCAATCATGCGTAAATTTCTACTCGCGATAGCAAGCATGCTTTTCATGCTCAGCAATGTAAGCCACGCCGTTCCTATCAATTCGACCTTATTGAAAATCACCAGCGTTTCCTTCAGTCCCAAGACGCGCAGCATACCGACCAGCATATTTTGCGGTGGTTCGTGCGGCTTCACGTCGCCGGTGCCGTTTCTGCTGCAAGTAGGTGTGCGGGCCACCATCAATTACCCCGTGGAGCTGCAAATTACCGAGGCCGATATGCTCATCATCGAGAAAGATGAGTTTTACAATGACCTAGTCGGCAATTATATACAGACTACCAATCTCCCCCGGTTCAACAGCGCCAAGCAGCTGGCGACGATAAATTTCGGCGTCAACGTCGATCCCACCACCTTGAATTCCCTGTGCGCACTGGGCTGCGATTCGAATGCCGGCTATCTGGCGGAGCTCGGCGCGCTGGAATTCAATGCTGCCTTTCAGCTCAAATTCCAGCTCACTTCCCTACTCAATCCCAACTACCGGCTCGACCTGATGACGCCAGTCTACGATGCGGCCGCCCCGCTCCCCTTACCGGCTAGCACGGGCCTGATGTTGCTCGGTTTGCTGACGGTCGGCATTATCACCAGACGCTCAACCTCCTTAGACGCTGGTAGTCCACGGGCTCTGGCCTGACGGAGGCCGGAGAGTGCGCTCAGCAAACCTTGCCCGGCGCCCTATTCGGCTTTGGCCGCGAATCTGGCGCGGGCGCTGTGCAGCTTCTTGTAGCTGTCCAGCAGACGCTGATGCCTGTCCAGACCTTCAAGCTGCATGCTGGTAGGCGTCAGCCCGTAGAACCGCACGCTACCGTCGAGAGAACCCAGCACGGCATCCATGCGCGGATGGCCATACATGCGGCGGAAATTGCCTTCATAGTCGGCCATCTCCAGCTCGTCATCGAGTTCCACCTCCAGCGCGGCATTCAGTGCCTGATAGAACAAACGACGTTCCACCGTGTTGTCGTTGTACTGCAGGAAGGCGCCAACCAGATCGTGCGCGTCTTCCAGCTGCCCCAGCGCCAGATGGATCAGCAGTTTCAGTTCCAGTACGGTCAGCTGACCCCACTCGGTATTCTCATCGAACTCGATGCCGATCAGCGTAGCAATGTCGCCATACTCGTCCAGCTCGTTGTTCTCTAGACGATCGAGCAAGGCTTCCAGCGCTGCTTCGTCCAGACGGTGCAGATTCAGCACATCTTCGCGGAACAGCAAAGCCTTATTAGTGTTGTCCCACACCAGATCCTCGACCGGATAGACTTCCGAGTAGCCCGGCACAAGGATGCGGCAGGCTACCGCGCCCAGTTCGTCGTACACGGCCATATACGATTCCTTGCCCATTTCCGCCAGTATGCCGAACATTGCGGCGGCTTCTTCGGCATTGGAATTGGCGCCCTGCGCCGTGAAATCCCATTCGACGAAATCGTAATCGGCTTTGGCGCTGAAAAAGCGCCACGATACCAGACCGCTGGAATCGATGAAGTGCTCGACGAAATTGTTCGGTTCCGTCACAGCGTTGCTGGTAAAAGTCGGCGGCGGCAGATCGTTCAGCCCTTCAAAGCTGCGGCCTTGCAGCAGTTCCGTCAGGCTGCGCTCGAGTGCCACTTCGAAGCTAGGATGGGCGCCGAAGGAGGCAAACACCCCACCCGTGCGCGGGTTCATCAGCGTCACGCACATCACCGGATACTGGCCGCCCAGCGAAGCATCTTTCACCAGCACAGGGAAGCCCTGCTCTTCCAGCCCCTGTATGCCAGCCACGATGCCCGGATATTTGGCCAGCACTTCTTGCGGCACGTCCGGCAAGGCCAGTTCGCCCTCGAGGATTTCTCGTTTCACCGCCCTCTCGAAGATTTCCGACAGACATTGCACCTGCGCTTCGGCCAGCGTGTTGCCCGCGCTCATACCATTGCTGACGAACAGATTTTCGATCAGATTGCTAGGGAAATAGACGGTTGCCCCGTCGGACTGGCGTACATAGGGCAGGCTGCAGATGCCGCGTGCCGTATTGCCCGAATTGGTGTCGATCAGGTGCGAGCCGCGCAGTTCGCCGTCAGCGTCGTAGATGGCCAGACAGTATTCGTCGAGTATTTCCTTGGGCAACGCATCTTTGCGGCCCGGTTTGAACCAGCGCTCGCTCGGATAATGGACAAATTCCGCATTGGCGATTTCTTCGCCCCAGTAGGAACCGGCGTAGAAATGGTTGCAACTGGTGCGTTCGATGTATTCGCCCAGCGCCGAGGCCAGTGCGCTTTCCTTGGTCGAGCCTTTACCGTTGGTAAAGCACATCGGGGAGTGGGCATCGCGGATGTGCAGCGACCAGACGTTCGGCACGATGTTGCGCCAGGACGCGATTTCGATCTTGATGCCGATCTCGGCCAGCAGGCCGGACATATTCGCAATGGTCTGTTCCAGCGGCAAATCCTTGCCGGAGATATAGGTGGCCACTTGCGTATCCGGCTTCAGCGTCAGCAACGACTGGGCATCGGCATCGAGGTTTTCCACTTCTTCGATGACAAACTCGGGGCCCGTCTGCACTACCTTCTTTACCGTGCACCGGTCGATGGAGCGCAGTATGCCTTCGCGGTCCTTGGCCGAAATATCAGGCGGTAATTCCACCTGTATCTTGAAAATCTGCTGATAGCGGTTTTCCGGATCAACAATATTATTCTGCGACAGACGGATATTTTCGGTTGGAATATTGCGAGTATTGCAATACAGCTTCACGAAATAGGCCGCACACAGGGCCGACGAGGCCAGAAAATAGTCAAACGGCCCCGGCGCCGAACCATCGCCCTTATAACGGATAGGCTGATCGGCGATCACCGTAAAATCATCGAATTTCGCTTCGAGACGTAGCTTATCGAGAAAGTTGACTTTAATTTCCATGTGAGGCTTCCAGACAGTGCAAAGTTGATTTGGCCGCCATTATCGGTGGTTTTGCCCGCAAAGCCTAGGCAAGAGTAGCGTACCGGGCTGCCATCAGTTACTTGCGGCTAGCAAGCCTTCGTGTTCGTGTGCCGCGCCCTCCCCAAGGCCTTCGGGACACTAGCACACCGGATTGGGAAGACAAGTAAATTAAATTGTGTTGCTTCTGCGCCAGTGTGATGGTTGGTGATAATTGCTCCCCTTCATCAACTTTAATATCAAACGCTGACTGGCAGTTTTTCTGAGGGGATAGTGATGCGGAATATGAATATCGCCAAACGGCTAAGCCTGGGCTTTGGTCTGGTGTGCGTCCTGCTGGGCGTGGTGATCGTACTGGGGCTGGCCTGTATGCGCGAAATCCAGCAGCGCATGATAGAGATTACCAAGATCAACGATGTCGAAACCCAGATCGCCCAGACACTGGACCTGACGGTGACGGAACGGGCGCTAGCCTTGCGCAACCTCATCCTGCTCAAGGAGGCCAAGGAAATCCAGATCGAAATCAAGCGCATCAGCGATCAGGGCGCCAAATACACCACCCATCTGAACAAGCTGGACCAGATGTTCCGCAACGAAGCCAATACTACGCCGGAAGAAAAGCAGTTGCTCGACAGCATACGCAAACAGGGCGAACTGGCACAGCCCTTCATACACCGGGCACAGGAAATGGCGTTGAATGATAAACAGGACGATGCCTACAAGCTGCTGCGCTACGAATTCCGCCCTGTGCAGAAAAAATGGTGGGAACTGATACGCGAGCTGGTGGCGCTGGAGCAGAAACAGAATACCGAAGCCGTGGCCAACGCGGAAGCGGCCTATGACAGCGCACGCCAGCGCATGCTGGTGCTGGGCGGGATGACCCTGCTGTGCAGCCTGGTGTCGGGCTGGCTGATTACCCGCAGCATCGTGCGCCAGCTCGGGTGTGAACCCGATCAGGCCGCTGCAATCGCGACAGAAATTGCCGCCGGCAACCTGCAGGTCCCTATCCATGCCCGTAGCGACGACCATAGCAGCCTGCTGTTTGCCATGCAGTCCATGCGAGATGGCCTAAGCCGCATCGTCGGTCAGGTGCAGCACAGTAGCGCCACCATCGCCAGCGCTGCCGGCCAGATCGCTTCCGGTAATCTGGACCTGTCGTCGCGCACCGAACGTCAGGCCACCACGCTGGAAGAAACCGCCTCATCGATGGAAGAACTGACGGGCACCGTGCGCCTCAATTCGGACCGTGCACGCGAAGCCAATGATCTGGCCGAATCCGCCTCATCGGTAGCCGCCAAGGGCGGCGCCGTGGTGGCCGAAGTGGTCCATACCATGGCCGCCATCGATAATTCGGCGCACAAAATCGTCGACATCATCGCCGTCATTGACGGCATTGCCTTCCAGACCAATATTCTGGCCCTGAACGCGGCCGTGGAAGCGGCGCGGGCCGGCGAACAGGGGCGTGGCTTTGCCGTGGTGGCCAGCGAAGTACGTACACTGGCCCAGCGCAGCGCAGCCGCCGCCAAGGAAATCAAGGAACTGATAGGCGATTCGGTCGATAAAGTTCAGGCCGGCAACCGGCTGGTGGAACAGGCCGGCGCCACCATGAACGAGGTGGTGGCCAGCGTGCGCCGCGTGACCGACATCATGGGCGAAATCATGCAGGCCAGCCATGAACAATCGGCTGGCATAGAACAGATTACCGAGGCCGTCACCCAGATGGACGATGTAACCCAGCAGAATGCCGCACTGGTGGAGCAGGCAGCCGCCGCTGCGCAAGCCATGCAGGAACAGGTGCATAGCCTGAACGAAGCGGTGGGTGTATTCCGGCTCGACGGCCTGGGGCGGCGCACTCCCCGCGCTGCCAACGCCCCTGCTCTATTGGCCGGCTAGTACGAAAAGTTGTCTATTTGCATAAAAAATTGCAATTTGCAGACTAAATTGCCGTAAAAGAGCTGCAATAGCTTCATGATCCGCTACACTTGCGGCCATGAACTATTTGCACGCTTTTTTAATTTATCTTTATAACAACGTCGCGCTACGTCTTGCATTCCTTGCTGTTCTGGCATTCCCGCCAGCGCAGGCGGCCACGCCTTTGCAATTGGTGACGGCCTCGCTGCCGCCGTTTTCCTTCGAAGAAGATGGCGTGCCGCGCGGCATCGCCGTGGATCTGGTCAAAGAGGCCTTTGGCCGCCTGAAAGTGCCTATCAGCATCACCTTCCTGCCCATGACGCGCGCCCAGACCATGATGGCGTCAGGCGCTGCCGATGGTGTATTTCCGCTCGCCTACAAAGAGGAAAGGCTGAGCTACGTAAGCTATCCCCGCGAAAAGCTGGTGGAAGACGCTATTTCTTTCTTTGTGCGGCAGGATTCGGATATCCGCTACGATGGCGACATTACCAGGCTGGCCCAGTACACCTTCGGCGTGGAGCGCGGCGCCGTGTACGGGCCGAATTTCACTCAGGCGCTGCTGAGTGGACAGATCAAAAGGACAGACGAAGCCGCCACGCAGGCGCAGAATGTGGCCAAACTGGTTGGCCGGCGCTTCGATATCGCCGTGGGGCCACGGCTGGTGATGCAATATTCGGCCGAAGTATCTGGCCACGGCAATGCAGTCAAGGAGCTCAAGCCTGCGGTCGATCTGGGGCTGGTGGCGTTTCTCGGCTTCTCGCGCCTGAAGGGCCACAGCAACCTGATCGTCCGCTACGACAAAGTGATGCAGGAAATGCGCAAGGATGGGACTTACGACCGCATCCTGCGCAATTACACACGGCGCTAGCCAGCCCGGCTAAAGTGCCGGGCCAGCCATCAATGGCCGCTATGTCCCGTCGGCTTGCGCACGGTCACTTCCAGCTCGGCGCCCGCCTGCGCTTTGGGCGCCGGCATGGCAGAACGGCCGGCATCATACTGCCGGCTAGGCGCCGGTAGCTCGCCCTGCCATTCATAGGCCAGCGTGCCGGCCGGATGCTGGTACCAGCCGGGATCGCTGTAATCACCACGCTTCTGGTCTTTTCTCACCTTCAGCACGGTGAACATGCCACCCATTTCCACGCCGCCAAACGGGCCCTCGCCCGTCATCATGGGCAGAGTATTTTCCGGCAGCGGCATCTGCATGCCGCCCATAGAGCCGCCCTTTTCGCCCATGGCCATATAGCCGGGCACGATGCGGTTGATCTTCTCGGCGATACCCTCGTGGTCCACCCCTATCATGCTGGGCACGTTATGGCCCATGGCATTCATGGTGTGGTGCGACTTGTGGCAATGCAGAGCCCAGTCGCCCGGTTCGCTGGCGAGGAATTCGATGGCACGCATCTGGCCCACGCCGATATCGGTGGTCACTTCGGGCCAGCGCGCCGTCGGTGGTACCCAGCCGCCATCCGTCCCCGTAACAACAAACTCGTGGCCGTGCATATGCAGCGGGTGGTTGGTCATGGTCAAATTACCCACGCGTATGCGCACCCTGTCGCCCTGCCGCACCGGCAGCGTATCGATGCCGGGGAAGACGCGGCTGTTGAAGGCCCACAGATTGAAGTCCAGCATGGTGTTCGGTCGGGGCTTGTAGCTGCCCGGATCGATATCATAGGCGCTCAGCAGGAACACGAAATCGCGGTCCACGGCCTGCTGACGGTAGTCCTTGGGATGGGTGACCCAGAAACCCATCATGCCCATCGCCATCTGGGTCATTTCGTCCGCGTGCGGGTGGTACATGAACTGACCGGGACGGCTGGCTACAAACTCGTAGACATAGGTTTTACCCGGCGCAATACCGGGCTGGGTCAGCCCCGTTACACCGTCCATACCGTTCGGCACACGCAGGCCGTGCCAGTGCACGCTGGTATGTTCCGGTAATTTATTGGTGACGAAGATGCGGACGCGATCGCCCTCCACCACTTCGATGGTCGGTCCCGGCGACTGGCCGTTGTAGCCCCACAGATGGGCTTTCATGCCAGGCGCCATTTCGCGCACCACCGGTTCGGCCACCAGATGGAATTCCTTGACGCCGTTGTTCATGCGCCATGGCAGCGACCAGCCGTTCAGCGTTACCACGGGGTTGAAATGACGGCCGTTGGCCGGTGCTGGCGGCACATGGGTGTCTGCCCCCGTCATCAGCACGGCTTCCGGCAAACTGGCCGCGCCAACCTTGCTGACCGCCGTGGCAGAAACTGCTGCTGCGCCTGCTCCTTTGAAAAAATCACGCCGCGTAATCATGGCTGGCTCCTCGATTCATTGCTGCCGCCATGGATAGCGGCCTGTAAGCTGGTTTCCGCGATCCAGAAATCGCGCTGGGAAGTGATGGCGCCGTTGACGGCGCCTAGCTGTTCGCGCGCATCGGCCAGCAGTTCGAACACGCTGGCCAGCATGCCGTTGTAGCGCAGCAGCACTTCATCGGCGATCTGTTTGCGTAGTGGCACCACGTTGTCCTGATAATGGCGCGCGATCTCGTACTGGCTCTGATAGGCCGAGTAGGCAACGCGTACTTGCGAGCGGGCCTGCAGCGCGACATCGGCGGCATGGTGCACGGTTTGCATATAGCTGGCCTGTGCCGCCGCATTGCGCGCGCTGCCCCAGTCGAAGATGGGCAGTTCCAGCGTGACTTCATAGCCCTGCTGGCGCGGGCCGCCGGTGCTGCGCTTGTCGGCGTAACCAAGTTCAAACACATTGACGAAGCTGCTGGTCTTGCTCAGGCCCAGCGCCTGCGCACTGGCCGCGCTGGCCTGACGTGCAGCCAGCACATCGAGCCGGCTGCTCAGCGCCTGTGCTTCGGCGTCCGGCATGGCCTGCGCATGGTGTGGCAGTTCAGGCAGGCGCGCTGGCAGTTGCAGCGTCGCGTCTTTGCTGTCGATTCCCAGCAGGCGCAGCAAGGCTTCGCGGCTGACAAGCGCTTCGTGGCGCGCACGTACCAGCTGGATGGTGGCGTCGTGCTGGAAGGCCTGCTCGCGTGCCTGATCAAGCCGGCTCCAGTTACCTGCTTTGGCCATGCGCTCGGCGAGCTGGCCCGACGCCTGGGCTGCCAGCGCCACCTGCTCGGCAAACTCAAGTGACTGTGCCGCTGCGACGGCCGTGAAATAGGCGATGCGGGTGTCGCTGGCCAGTTGCAGCGCCCGGTTGGCCAGACTGTATTTGGTTTGCTCGAAGCGGTGCTGCTCCATGCGGCGACGCTGCGGCATGGTGATCAGGCCAGCCAGATCGAACATCACGCTGCGGTCGATCTCCGTTTCGCCACCACCCCGCACGCGGCCAAAACTGAAGGCCGGATTGCGCAGACGGCCAGCCTGCACCAGTTCGGCTTCGGCTATGCCCAGTTCCGTCAGCGATGCTTTCAGGCCGGAGTTGTTGATTAGAGCCAGCTGCACGGCAGCATCGGCTGTCAGCGGCTGGGCCAGCAAGGCCTGCACTTGAGGCGCGGAGTTCGCATCGCGTTGGAGCTGCACGGGCTGGCCCAGACGCTGGCTGGTCAGGCTCGCCACATCGGCATACCCGCCATTAGCAGAGAGCGAGGCGCAGCCGCTCAGCAGGATCAGGGGCAGGAGGATGGCACTACGCCAGCCGGCCAGAGGCGCTAGCGGGCGGGCCACGGAGTGCCGCGGTGCGCGCACGGCGTCTGGCGCGTGCTGCGACAAACTATATCGTTTCATGGAATTCCTTCAATAATGTCGGGATACGGGCGTACCGCCCGTGACTACGGCAAGATGTCAGGCAGGCCGGGGCGGCCGTTCGAGTGCAGGAGGAATATGGCCGGGCGGCGCCAGCTCGTTGTTGGGGGTAACTGTGCCCGTCAGGCGGGCAAGTAGCAGTTCAGCGCCCACCGGCGCACCGGGCACGCTGGCGCAGGCCGTACAATGGCTGCACTTGGCATGGGCGTGCTGTTGCGCCTTTTTCTGCTCCAGATGTTGCGGGGCGTTCCCTTCTGCTGCGCAGTGGCTGCCATGCAGCACAGGCGGCGTCAGCTGCACGCAGGGCAGCATAGACGCCGCGCCGCCCTGCAGCGGCAAGGCGACGATCAACAGCCATAGCAGGAAGCGGAAGATGGGACGCATGGCCAGCATGTTACACCTTCCCATGACAGTAAGGTCAAGCGATGATGTTCAGACCACCATCGATATACACCGTGCTGCCCGTCAGGTGGTGGGCAAATGGCGAGGCCAGATAGGCGCAGGTATTGCCCACATCTTCAATGTCGACCAGCTCGCCCAGCGGAGCGCGGTTCAGCGCGTCGCTAAGCAGGCGGTCAAATTCTTTCAGGCCGGAGGCGGCGCGGGTTTTCAGCGGCCCCGGCGAAATGGCGTGCACCCGTATGCCCTGCGGACCCAGCTCGTAAGCCAGATAGCGGCAGGCCGATTCCAGTGCGGCTTTTACCGGCCCCATCAGGTTATAGTTGGGCACAACTTTCTCCGCTCCGTGGTAACTCATGGCGAACATGGTGCCACCTTGCGCCATCAATGGCACGGCCAGCCTGGCCATGCGCAGGAAGGAATGGCAGGAAACATCCATGGCCTGTAAAAAACCTTCCAGCGAGGAATCGATCAGGCCGCCCTGCAGATCGGCCTTGGGCGCGAACGCAATCGAATGCACCAGAATATCGAGCTTGCCCTGTTCTGCCAGCGTGGCAAACAGGGCTTCCATCTGCTCCGGCTTGGTGACATCGAGCGGCAGCAATTGCGCGTTGATGGACTGCGCCAGCGGCTCGACATAAGGTTTGGCTTTATCGTTGAGATAAGTCAGCACCACTTCCGCACCCAGCTTGCGGAACGCCAGCGCACAGCCCCAGGCGATGGAATGCTCGTTGGCCACGCCCACCACCAGTGCACGCTTGCCCGTCAAAATAGGATAAACAGTTTCTGTCGTCATGCTGGCTCCAGTAAGTCCTTGGTATGTTGTGCGATCATCAGCTCTTCATTGGCAGGCACCACCCACACGGCCACGCGGCTGCTGGCACTGCTGATGCGGCGTAGGCCATGACCACTAGCAGCATTGGCTACGCCATCTAGTTGCACGCCCAGCCATGCGGCATCGGCACACACGGCCGCACGCAGGCTGGCGCTGTTCTCGCCTATGCCGCCGGAAAACACCAGCGCATCGAGCCCGCCCAGCGCGGCCGTCAGCGAACCCAGTTCGCGTCCTATGCGGTACACCATCAGATCGATGGCGGCACGTGCGCGCGGATCGCTGCTCTGCTCCAGTGTGCGCATGTCCGATGCGATGCCGGACACGCCCAGCAGGCCCGATTCCTGATACAGCATTTTCTGCACGGCAGCCACGCTCATACCCAGTTCTTCGATCAGGTACAGCACCACGCCGGGGTCGAGTGCGCCGCAGCGGGTGCCCATGGGCAGGCCATCGACGGCGGTAAAGCCCATGGTGCTGGCCACGCTGCGGCCGGCATCGATGGCGCACATGCTGGCGCCGTTACCCAGATGGGCAGCCACTACACGCGCCTGTGCCAGTGCTGCATCTGCCTGCGGCAGGCTGGCCGCAATGTATTCGTAGGACAGGCCATGGAAGCCATAACGGCGTACGCCCTGCGCCGTGATCCGCTCAGGCAGGGCAAAACTCTGGGCTTCTGCCGGCTGGCCCACGTGGAAGGCCGTATCGAAGCAGCCCACCTGTGGCAGGTCGGGCGTCAGCGCCATCATGGCACGCACGGGCGCCAGATTGTGTGGCAGATGCAGGGGCGCCAGCGGAATCAGCTGCTCCAGCTTGGCCAGTACACCGGCATCCAGCCGTTGCGGGCCGCTGTAGTGCACACCGCCATGCACGATGCGGTGGCCCACGGCTACCACCGTATGGCCGTCGAGGTGGCTATCGGCAAATTCCAGCAGATAGGCCATGGCAGCCGCATGGTCGAGTGGCGCATCAGGCCAGCGCCGATCGCCTATGCTGTTTTCCTGCGCATCTTCGGCGGCGAAATGGGTCACGCCACTGTACAGATTTTCTATCTTGCCGCGAAACGTCAGTTCCAGTGCCGCGCCGCTGTACAGCGAGAACTTGATGCTGGACGAGCCTGCGTTGATGACGACGATGCTTTCATTCGGCTGCATGGCTTCAGTCTCCCATCACATGGCCGCTGGCCAGCGCATTGCGCGCCATCAGCACGGCCACGGCGCACGAGGCCAGCCGCGCAGTAACCGAATCGGCCCGGCTGGTCAGGATGATGGGCACGCGGGCACCGAGCACGATGCCGGCCGCGGCCGCGCCAGCCATGAAGGTCAGGCTCTTGGCCAGCATATTGCCCGCTTCCAGATCCGGCGCCAGCAGAATGTTGGCCTGCCCCGCCACGGGCGAGACCAGATGCTTGATCTGCGCCGCTTCGGGATCGATGGCATTGTCCATGGCCAGCGGGCCGTCAAGTATGGCGCCCGTAATCTGGCCGCGGTCCGCCATTTTGCACAGGGCTGCCGCATCGATGGTCGACGGCATGCGCGCACTCACCGTTTCCACCGCCGCCAGAATCGCGACTTTGACGGGCTCGAACTTGAGCACATGGGCCAGATCGATGGCGTTCTGGACGATGTCGACCTTGTCCGCCAGCGTAGGCGTGATATTCACTGCTGCATCGGTAATGATCAGCGGCTCGTTACGGCCCGGCACGTCCATCACAAAGCAGTGGCTCAGGCGGCGGCTGGTACGCAAGCCTGTTTCGCCTGCCACCACAGCGCCCATCAGTTCATCCGTGTGCAGACTGCCCTTCATCAGCACGCTGGCCTTGCCTTCGCGTATCAGTTCGACGGCACGGAAAGCCGAGTCGTGGCTATGCTCGGTATGAACGATGGGCAGTGCTGCGATATCCAGTCCGGCTTCCTGCGCCGCCTGCTGTATGCGATCCTGCGGTCCCACCAGTATGGGGCTGATCAGACCCATGCTGGCCGCGTCAAGCGCCGCTTCCAGTGCATGGTGATCGCAAGCATGGGCCACGGCCACTGTGGCTGGCCCGGACTTGCGCGCGGCAGCGATCAGAATTTCGTAATACGGATGGGGCACACTAGGGGAATTCATTGTTTCTCCGTCACTGTTTTCGTGGCAATGCTAACAAGTTATAAGATTATTGCAACTAACTGTGTGCATCTTAGCGTCAATCTGGCGGTAAATGTACGTAAATTTTTCCGCAATGAACATTACCTGAGATAAACTTTTTACTGTTATCCTCAGGAGTTTGCCATGCTGCGACCATCCCGCCCCGTATCGACCATGCTTGCTGCCACGCTGGCAGTGGCACTCAGCGGCAGTGTTTATGCGGACAACCGCCAGAACTGGCGCGCCGTGCGCACCCAGACGCCGGATACCAGCGAATACACCGAAGGCGCAGAACTGCGTGCCGGCGATACCGTACCGGTGGCCATCTCCCTGCAGCTACGTAACCGTGCACAGCTCGAAACCTTCGCGGCAAACTTGATGTCGGGCACAGGCGTCAGCGCCCTCAGCAGCGAACAGTTTCTGGCCCAGTATGCGCCCAGCAGCAGCGATGTTGCCAGCGTGGTCCAGCACCTGCGCCAGAGTGGCTATGTGAATATCGAAGTGAGCGAAAACCGCATGCTGATCACGGCCGATGGCACGGCTGCTACGGCCGGCAAGGCTTTCAATGTGCGCATGGCCCACTTCAACCGGGGCGAACGCCATGCCTACGCCAATACCAATGATCCGGTGGTCCCTGCTGCGCTCGGTAACATCGTGCTCGGCGTACACGGCTTGCAGACTGTGCATACGGCCCATACGGCGCAAGTGCTGGCCCTGAGCACCGCCTATGCGACGGCCGGCAAAGTGGGCCACAGCCCCACTACCTGGCCGGCCATCTACAATGCCAGCGCGCTGCCCACAGCTGCCAAAACCTCGATAGGCATCATCACTGCCGGCAGCGTGACCCAGACTCTCACCGATCTGTACAGCTTTGCCACCAGCGCCGGTTATGCCCGACCGGCAGTGAGCGTGGTGAACGCGCGCCGCGTGACCAATGCCAGCGCCACCGACAACACGGCAGAATGGAATATCGATAGCCAGAATGCGCTGGGTGCAGCGGGTGGCGTGGTCAAATCCATGGTGTTCTACAACGCTGCCTCGATGGCAGAGGCCGATCTGACAGCCGCATTCAATGCCGCCGTGAGTGCCAATGTGGCCAAGGTCATCAGCGTATCGCTGGGCGAATGCGAGACTAATGCACGGGCCAGCGGTACGGCGGCGGCAGACGACCAGATCTTCCTGGCCGGCATAGCACAGGGCCAGACCTTTGTGGTGGCCTCCGGCGATAGTGGCTCGTATAGCTGCGGTGGTGCCAGCAATGCGCAAAGCTATCCGGCCTCTTCACCCTACGTGATCGCGGTAGGCGGCACTTCGCTCAGCACCAGCAGCAGCGGCGCGTGGACCGGTGAAACGGTATGGGCCTGCAGCACGGCCAGCACCTGCGCCAGCAACGGCGGCACGGGCGGTGGTGCCAGCCTGATCGAAGCGGCACCGAGCTGGCAGCTGAGCGCCAAGGTACTCGGCACTTCCACCCGCCGGGGCGTGCCGGATCTGGCCTTTGCCGGCGACCCTAGCAGCGGCGCCATCACGCTGGTCAAGGGCAGCAAGCTGCAGTACGGCGGCACCAGTCTGGCAGCGCCCATCTTTGCCGGCTTCTGGGCGCGCATCCAGTCGGCCAACAATAACAAGCTGGCCTTCCCTGCACCTGCCCTGTACAAATATGGCGCGGCGCAGGCAGCGCTATTCCACGACGTAACCAGCGGCAGCAATGGTGGCTACAGCGCGGCCAAAGGCTGGGATTACACCAGCGGCTTCGGCAGCCTGAATGTGGGGGCTTTCGCCGCGTTCGTCACGTCCAGCGGCGCCTTCCTCGCTCAGTAGATGTTGCGGCGCAGCCGCTCCATGTCGCGCTGATACTGCTCTACCCACATGCGCGCATCGTCGCGGCGCCGCTCGTTGCGGCGTATGTGCTCGAGCAGTTCGCGCCGCTCCTGCTCGCGCCGTGCATCCTGCTTCTTGCTTTCGTCGTTGACGGGGCGGTCTTTGGCTTCGCTGGCATTGCGTATTTCGCGCTCGAGGCGGCTCAAGCGGTGGTAACCGTCGTTGACGCGGCCATTCAGCTCGTCCAGATCGTTGACGGCCTGGCGGTGACGGGCGCTGACCGACTCGTAATCCTGCCCGCTCACGTAAGCATGCTTGAGCTGGTCGCGGATCTCGGCGCGGCAGACGTCCACGGCCATACCCTGATTGGCGCGCCCGCGCTCGAACGCCACTTCAGGCTGGCAATAACGGGCATTCTGTTCCTGCCACGCCGCCGTGTACACACTGCGGGTGGACGGCAGCACAAAAACCTTGTCGCGCCCGGCATTGGCAATGCGGTCATCGAGCAGGAAGGGCTTGCCGTAACCATCATCGGCTCCCGCCTGACGCCAGTAGTCGGTCAAACGGGTTTCCCAGGCCAGCCGGTAATCCGTTTCCAGCACTTTCAGGCCGCGCGCACGGGCTTCCTTGCTGCGCATGGCAAACTCGCGGCCGTTGACAGCATCTTCCGTACCGAGATTGCGCCAGTAGTTGACCAGCTCGGCATTCCACGCCGTCCGGTAAACCTCTTCCTGCACCTGTACGCCGGCACTGCGGGCGCGCGCTGCGCGGTTCTGCAGTTCGCTATCGGGTACACCGTTATGAGCGTCGTTGTAACCGGCATCCTGCCAGAAGGTCCGGTTGCCTACCTGCCAGCCGCTGCTGAACGCCGCTTCGTCGAAGCGCATCTGCATGGCAGCGGCACGGCTGCGCCCTGCTTCCAGCGGCGCAGCGAGTGGCTGACCGTCGATGCCGGCACTGCGCCCTATGCCGTGCCAGTAACTTGAATTACCCATGGTCCAGCCATTGTCGTAGGCAGGACGGTTGAGCGGTGTGCCATGCTTGCGCACGTCGGCACTGGCCACATGCTGCTCGTACTGGCTAGGCAGCAAGCCTTTTACGCCATCCTGCTCGCCCCAGCCCGACCACAGTTCCCAGTTGCCCTTGTTCCAGCCCGCCGCATACAGGCTGTCAGCGCCAGCGGCGGCCTGCTTGCTGTCGGCATGGTCGTCACAGAACTCCTTGCGATCGGCAAAATTGGCCGGCTCGCCAGCGATACCGTCTTTATGCCCGATCAGGTTCCAGTCGCCAACCTTGCAATCGGCGATGCGCTGCATGGTTCCGGCACAGCCGCCCAGCAGGAATGGCAGCGCAAGTATCAGGGGGCGTAGGCGTAACAGAGGTTTCATGACAGTCCCGATGAGTGAATTCGGGGCGATTATATGGTAGATCTGACAAAACAAAACAGGGTTTCTGGTTAGCACATGTTACAGATGTAATGGCCCTGTGACTGCCGGTATCGGGGCTTGAAAGAAAACGCTGGCGCGCCGTTTCGGGCTGGCTATAATGGGCCACTCTCTCCGCTTGACAGGAAAACAATGAAAAGCAGTCTGATCACGGCCACTTGTCTGGCATTGGCGGCGCAATGGGCCCAGGCACAAACACTGGAATCCATCCCGAACGCCCCCTTGCAGGAACTTTGGGTCAACGGCGGTTTCTATTCCTACCATTTCCAACGTAACAAAAACCTCAACGACCGCAATCCCGGCCTCGGCCTGGAATACCGCTTTTCCAGCGTCGCGTCCGTCACCGCCGGGCGCTTCTATAACAGCGACCGCAGCTATTCCAATTACGCCGGTGTGTACTACCAGCCGTGGCAGATCGGGCCGGTACGACTGGGGGCTGTTGCAGGCGGCTTCAACGGCTATCCGAAGATGCGGCAGGGTGGCTGGTTTGTGGCCGCCATCCCTACCGCCAGTTTCGAATACCAGCGCGTGGGCGTGAATGTGGCCGTAGTGCCGAGCTATAAAGACCGGCTCTACGGCGCCATTTCCGTCCAGCTCAAGTTCAAGCTTTCCGACTGATGCCCTGTTCCACCAGATGCTTGGGCACGGCTGCGTAATGCTTGAACTCCATGGTGTAGGTGGCCCGCCCCTGCGTGAGCGAACGTAGCGTGGTGGAATAGCCGAACATTTCCGCCAGCGGCACCAGCGCGCGGATGATCTTGCCGCCACCACCGGCAATTTCATCCATGCCCTGCACCATGCCGCGCCGCGCCGTCAGGTCGCCCATGGCATTGCCCATGAACTCTTCCGGCGTTTCCACTTCCACCTGCATCATCGGTTCCAGCAGCACCGGGTCGGCACGCCGCATGGCATCCTTGAACGCCATCGAGCCCGCCATACGGAAGGCGTTCTCGTTGGAGTCCACGTCGTGGTAGGAGCCGAAGGTCAGCGTCACCTTCACATCCACCACCGGATAGCCGGCCAGCACGCCCGAACGCAGGGTTTCCTGCACGCCCTTGTCGACGGCCGGAATGAACTCGCGCGGCACCACCCCGCCCTTGATGGCATCGACGAATTCATAGCCCTTGCCGGCCTCCAGCGGCTCTACGGTCAGCACCACATGGCCGTACTGGCCCCGTCCGCCGGACTGCTTGACGAACTTGCCTTCCACATCGGTGGCGCTGCGCTGTATGGTTTCGCGGTAAGCCACCTGCGGCTTGCCCACGGCTGCTTCGACGCCGAACTCGCGCCGCATGCGGTCCACCAGAATCTCCAGATGCAGTTCACCCATGCCGGACATGATGGTCTGGCCCGACTCTTCGTCCGTATGCACGCGGAACGACGGATCTTCCTGCGCCAGCCGGTTCAGGGCGATGCCCATCTTTTCCTGATCAGCCTTGGTCTTGGGCTCCACCGCCTGCGAAATCACGGGTTCAGGGAACACCATCTTTTCCAGCACGATGACCTGATCGGGCGCGCTCAGGGTGTCACCCGTGGTCACGCCTTTCAGCCCCACGGCGGCCGCGATATCACCGGCATACACTTCCTTGATTTCCTTGCGCTCGTTGGCATGCATCTGCAGGATACGTCCCAGCCTTTCCTTCTGTCCCTTGGTTGGGTTGTAGACCATGTCGCCCGAGTTGACCACGCCCGAATACACGCGGAAGAAGGTTAACTGGCCCACAAACGGGTCCGTCATGATCTTGAAGGCCAGCGCCGCGAACGGATCGTCGTCGCTCGGATGGCGTTCCACCGGCTGGTCATGCTCATCGTGACCGGCGATGGCCGGCACGTCGACGGGCGACGGCAGGTATTCGATTACGGCATCCAGCATGGCTTGCACACCGCGGTTCTTGAAAGCGCTGCCAGCCAGCATGGGCACGATTTCATTGCGTATGGTGCGAGCGCGTAGCCCCGCCTTGATCTCCGCTTCCGTCAGCGTCTGGCCTTCCAGATATTTGTCCAGCAGTGCGGGGTCACCTTCGGCGGCCGCTTCGACCATGCTGTCATGCCATTGCTGGGCCTGCGCTTGCAGCGCGGGCGGGATGGGCTGGTAACTGAACTTCACGCCCAGACTGTCGTCGTCCCAGTGGATGGCCTGCATCTTGACCAGATCGATGACGCCATGGAAATTCTCTTCCGCACCGAGCGGAATCTGGATGGGCACGGCCACACCTTTCAGGCGGCTGGCGATCTGTTCGCGTACGCGGAAAAAGTCCGCACCGACGCGGTCCATCTTGTTGATGAAGGCGATGCGGGGCACGGCGTATTTATTGGCCTGCCGCCATACGGTTTCCGATTGCGGCTGCACGCCACCCACGGCGTCGTACACCATCACGGCGCCATCGAGCACACGCATGGAACGCTCCACCTCGATGGTGAAGTCAACGTGGCCCGGCGTATCGATGATGTTGATGCGATGCTCAGGGAAATTGCCGGCCATGCCTTTCCAGAAGGCCGTGGTCGCTGCCGAGGTGATGGTGATGCCGCGTTCCTGCTCCTGCTCCATCCAGTCCATGGTGGCCGCACCGTTGTGCACCTCGCCTATTTTGTGGTTCACCCCGGTATAGAACAGGATACGCTCGGTGGTCGTGGTCTTACCGGCGTCTATGTGCGCGCTGATGCCGATATTGCGATAGCGCTCTATGGGTGTTTTGCGGGTCATCATCTGCTCCTTGTTCAGCAATTTCAAATCAGGGAGGCACAGGTGCGGCAGTTCCGGACAAATTCAAGAGCTGCCTGGCTGGCCACGCTTAGCGCGGCATAACGATTTCTGTACAATAAGCCATCGTTTTGCGGAAATCACTCATGAAAGTCACTGCACTGCCCCTGCTACTTATTTGCGCTTCCGGTCAGACGCTGGCCAGCAGCGAGCTGGAACAGCGGCTGGAACGCTGCGCACTGCTGGGCGATGCAAACGCCCGTCTGGCCTGCTACGACGGCCTGACCAAGGGGCCAGTGCTGCCGGTTGGCAGCGAAGTGGCGGCCCTGCCGGCCGATCTGACCCAGCCGCCCGCCCCGCCCGCTGCCCCGGTACTGCCACCCAAGCTGGCCCAGCTGGCCGTCATGCCGCCGGCCGCCAGCATTTCGCGCATGGCGCAATGGTGGGAGCTCGATAGCGCCAGCAAGCGCGGCGTGTTCAATTTCCGCCCCCATCGCGACACCTACATCCTGCTGGCCAATTACAGCAGCAGCTCCAATGATGCACCATTTGAAGACTTTACGCCGGCGGGCATCAAAGCCAAGCATGTGGAGCTGATGTACCAGCTCAGTTTCAAGATGAAACTGATCGAACAGGCGGCGCAGACGCCCGTCGATCTGTGGTTCGGCTACACCCAGGAGAGTTTCTGGCAGGCCTATAACCGGGCTGCCTCCAGCCCGTTCCGGGAAACCAATTACCAGCCCGAGCTGATGCTGACGGCACCATTCAATCTGCCGCTGGGCGTGCTCGATCTGCGCTACATCACGCTGGGCGTGGTGCACCAGTCGAATGGCCAGACTTCCACGCTATCGCGTAGCTGGAACCGGATGTATGCGGAAGTGGGGGCGGAGAAAGAGCGCTTCGGCCTGACGTTCCGCCTGTGGAAGCGGCTCGATAATGCCCGCTCGAATAATGACAATTTCGATATTGCCGACTATCTCGGTCAGGGCGACCTGCAGGCCAGTTACCGCGCCGATGGCCACGAATGGTCGCTGCTGGCGCGGCGCAACTTCAAGAAACAGCACGGTGGCCTGCAACTGGGCTGGGCCTTCCCCGTGCGCGCCAATCTGAAAGGCTATCTGCAAGCCTTCAGCGGCTATGGCCAGAGCCTGATCGACTACAACTATTCGCAGAAGTCGCTAGGCGCCGGCTTCCTGGTAGATTTCTAACGGGCCGAGCCGCGCAGCACCCGGGCCGGTAGCAGCACGATGGCGCGCAGCAGCTCGAACACCCCTTCCACGCCTATGCCTATCAGGCGGAAGGGCAGCAGGATCAGCCAGCACAACGGATAGGCGACCAGTGCCAGCAAAGCCAGCGGCCAACACAGAAACAGCAGGACCAGCCAAAGCAGAAAACCCAGCATCATGCACTCCCGGAACGGAAAAACATTGTCAATGCTGACACTTTAGGCAGCTGGCCACCACGCCGCAATTAGCATGCGACCAACTGCAGATAGCGCCGACTAACGGCGTCAAACGGGGGATGAATGGTGTGTACGGCTTACTGGCCGACGCAGATGATCTTGGTCTGGTATTCGCGGGCGTTGGGCTTTTTGCGGTTGGCCCAGGCGATGGCTTCGTTGGCCTGCTCTATGGTCAGCACGGACGCCTTGTCCTTGGACTTGATGAAGGAAACGCCTTCGAACACGCCTTCCTTGCTGCGCATGACTTTGGCAAATACAGGCGGCTTGGTCTCGCCATCCGCAATTTTATTCTGCTGCACGAGGTAGCGCTGATCGATTTCTGACATGATATTCCTTCGGTAAAAGAGGGAATATACGCTCTCTATCGCTCAGCGCAAAGCCCGCTCAGGCATAAACGGCGCTGTAACTGGCCGGTTGCAGCGCGGCCTGATACAGCAGACTGGCTTGCAGGCTGGCCTGCAGCGAAGGTATGCTGCCGCCGGCGCGGTACTGGAAGCTCACCTGCAGCACATCGCCTTCGCGCGCCGTGACCGGAGTTTCCAGCGGCAGCACCATGTAGTGGTTGAGCCAGTCGATAGTGCTGTTGCGTTCCGGCACCACGGCAAGGATGTTCTTGGTGACGAAACGCAGCGCATTGATCACGCCATCGCGCTCGATGACGAATTTACCCTGCCACGCGTAGCTGAGATCGTTGGGCTGGGTGAAATCGATGATGCTGTACACGCCGGGCTGGGCCAGTTCGGTAGTGCCGGAATAGCTGACGCCGGTTTCCTGGAACTGCACGATGGGTGCGTAGAAACCCTCGAAGTCGTATTCCTGCTGCAGGGGCTGGACCGCCATGATCACGGCTTCCGGCAGAAAGATGGGCAGCGGCCCGCCGAAGCGCTCGGTATAGCGGCGCTTGAACGATTCGATTACTTCCACCTGCTTTTCGCGCAGCATGCCCACATGGATCATTTCGCAGATCACCACATCGACCGGCTCGGGTGGCAGGTATTCGAAGGCATCGGCATGGATCACTTCGACTTTTTCGCCCTTGGGATTGAGGGCCAGCATGCGGCGCGCTTCCTGCACCATATCGGGATTGAACTCGACGCAATACACCTTGTCCGCCTTGTCGGCTGCAAACCAGGACAGCACACCCGTTCCGCCGCCCAGTTCCAGCACTTTCGCGCCCGGTTTGACGGCATAGTCGATGGCCGCCTTGAAACTATACATACGGTTCTGGTCCATCAGCATGTTGTGATGGTAGTGGACTGGAATGAATTGCCCCAGATAGCAGCTTTCAATCTCGCGTTCGTTCAGCATGGTTATCCTCAAATGTCGCGTCCAGTCTCTGGTTGCTGGACGTGTAACCATTATGCTTAACGATGCTCGGTAGCAATGCCCGAAAATGGCAGGACTTTGCCCGCTAATTCGGGCTATGCCTGCGCCGCGATTTCAGCGTCGCCCTGCACGCGCCAGATAATCATTGATGGCTTTGGCGATCCAGGGCTTCTCGGCCTTGATGGCAAATTCCGCCGCCGTCAGATGGAAACCGCCATCTTTGCGGCTGGCATCGGCGCCATGTTCGAGCAGGAACAGCACGGCCTGCTCCTGCCCTTCGCGCGCGGCCAGCATCAGCGGCGTCATGCCCGACGGCGCTTCCGCATCGACGTGGGCATGACGCTCCAGCAACAGCGCGGCCACTTCGGTACTGCCGGCTGCCACGGCATAATGCAGCGCCGTCCAGCCCGGCTGCTCGACACGGGCGCCATGGGCCAGCATGTCCAGCACGGCGGGCTTGCTGCCCCGGAAAGCGGCCATCATCAGGGCCGTGTTGCCATTCGGCGCCTGCGCTTCCAGATCGATGCGCGGATGCTTCATGAGCACACTGGCGACACGGTAGGCCTCGTTACGCATGGCCACGATCAGTGCCGTTTCGCCGGAACTATCGCGCGCGTTCGGGTTGGCGCCACGGGCCAGTGCCGCGCTCACGCCGGAAACATTGTCGAGTTGCGCTGCACGCAGCAGATCGACCTCGTCGTCCGTCTGCGCCAGCGTCGCGGCCGGTGCCAAGCTGGCTGCTGCACATAGCGCCAATGCTGCCAGAGCGGCGAGATGCTTGCGGCGGATAGGACTAGCCATGGCGGGGTTCCGTCAGTCAGGGTTGCAGCTGAAATAGCTGGAAGAAGTTGGCCGTGGTCTGCTGCGCCACCTGTTCCACCGGCACGCCTTTGAGCTTGGCGATGTATTCGCCCACGTGGGCGACAAAACCGGGCTCGTTCATCTTGCCGCGATACGGCACGGGGGCCAGATATGGCGCGTCCGTCTCGATCAGGATGCGCTCGAGCGGCAGTTCCAGCGCCACCGCCTGCAGTTCTTTGGCACTTTTGAACGTCACGATACCGGAGAAGGAAATATAGAAGCCCATCTCGATGGCAGCCCGTGCCACTTCCAGCGACTCGGTAAAGCAGTGCATCACGCCGGCCACACCGCCGGCATCAGTACCGGCGCCCTCTTCGCGCATAATGCGCAGGGTATCTTCACTGGCGCTACGGGTATGGATGATCAGCGGCTTGCGGCACTGGCGCGAAGCGCGGATATGGGTACGGAAACGCTCGCGCTGCCATTCCAGATCGCCCTGCAGGCGGAAGTAATCCAGCCCCGTTTCGCCAATGGCAATAATCTTGGGATCGTTGGCCAGTTCGACCAGCTGTTCCACGCTGGGCTCGGGCGTATCCTCGTAATCAGGATGAACGCCGACCGAGGCGTAGATGTGCGGATACTGGTGGGCCAGCGCCAGCACTTGCGGAAAGTCCGGCAAGTCTACCGACACGCACAGGGCATGGGTGACTTTGTTGTGGGCCATCTGGGCCAGCACTTCGGGCATGCGAGCAGCCAGCTCGGGAAAATTGATATGGCAGTGGGAATCGATAAACATGCCGCGATTGTAACCCAAGCTGCCACTGCACTGCTGCCGGGGTCTCAGGCCACGCGCTTGCCCAGAATGATCAGGTCGCGCTCTACGCCGTCCAGATTGGCCACGCGCGGCAGGTTGGCCCAGGTGGCAAAGCCAAACTTGTTGAACAGCCCCAGGCTGGGCTGGTTGTGGCCGAAGATGAAGCCCAGCAGCGTGTGCACCTTGATGGCCGGCGCATGGGCAATGGCCTGAGCGATGCAATAGCCGCCTACGCCCTTGCCGCGCCATGCCTCGGCAATATAGATGGAGATTTCCGAGGTACCCGAATAGGCCGGACGGCCGTAGAAATTCGAATACGACATCCAGCCCAGTATCTCGGGCTGGGCAGCGCTATCGTCTGCCCGTTCGATGATCCACAGCGGGCGGCGCTCCGGCGTGTGCTCATGGAACCATGGCAGGCGTGATTCGACCGACACGGGCTCGGTATCGGCAGTCACTTCGCGCGAAGCGACGGTGCTGTTGTAAATCGCAACGATGGTGGGTAAATCTTCTAGCGTGGCTATGCGGTGACGAAATTCGGTAGTCATGGAAACTCAGATGGTGTGGGTAGCACGGGCCGAACGCATGGCCGCGCCGAGAAACTCTTCGATGCGCTGGCGCGCCCGCTGGCCGCTCTCGTCATCGGGAAAATGCACGCCTATGCCTTGCGCGCGGTTGTTATTGGCACCGGCTGGCGTAATCCACGCGACCTTGCCGGCAATAGGGTATTTATTCGGATCATCCATCAGCGACAGAATCAGATAGATCTCGTCGCCGATCTTGTAGGGCTTCTGGGTCGGCACGAACATGCCGCCATGCTTGAGGAACGGCATATAGGCCGCGTACAGGGCGGCTTTTTCCTTGATCGCCAGCGACAGCACCGTAGGCCGCGCCTGAGGCGTCGCAGTCTGGGTGATGGGGTTGACGGTGGACATGGTATTTTCCTCAGGCACAGCTAGCCGCATAATCGAGCAACATATCCTCAAGGAACAGCTTAGGCGACAGCGGATGGTCCGCCACGGCCCGGCGTTCATTGGCCCGCTTGATCAGCGCCAGCAGACGGCTGACATGGATCTTGTCGGCCAGCTGCGCCAGTTCCTTCTGGTAGCGTGGATAGTAACGGATGTTTCCTGCCAGTTTGTAGGAAAACACGTCATAAAGCCAGCGCTGCAAGCAGGAAACTTGCGTACTCAACGGCAATTTCTGCAATTTGTCGGCCACCCGCAGCGCGTTTTCCACCGCCGGGCGGGCCAGCATCTGCAGCAATAGTTCGAGTTCTTCGCGGTTGCCGCCTTCCGACTGGGCCAGCGCCGTCAGCGGCGCACCGCCCTGCTCGCGCAGCCAGCTATCGGCGTCCGGCACACCCTGCTCCCTGAGCCAGGCCAGTGCTTGCGCATGCGTAGGCATGGGCAGGGCAAACTTGCGGCAGCGCGACAGGATGGTAGGCAGCAGCCGGTCCAGACTATTCGAGGCCAGCAGGAACACTGTGCCCGGTGGCGGCTCTTCCAGCGTCTTCAGCAAGGCATTCGACGCCGGCAGATTCAGCGCTTCGGCCGGATACAGCACCACCACGCGCAAGCCCTGGCGGTGGGTGGAAATATTCATGAAATCGGCCAGATTGCGGATCTGCTCGATCTTGATTTCGCGCGAAGGGGTCTTGCTGGACTTGGCCGTCTTTTTAGTTTCGCCCTCGCCTTCCTCACCCTCGGCCGGCAGATCATCTTCCAGCGCTTCCGGCCGCACGCGGCGGTAGTCCGGATGGTTGGCCTGCAGGAACCAGCCGCAGGAAGCACACTGGCCGCAGGCATGGCCGTCCGGCAACACGGCTTCGCACAGCAGGCTCTGGGCAAAAGCTTCGATGAAGTGGGACTTGCCGGTACCGGCCGCGCCATGGAACAGGATCGCATGCGGCATGCGGCTGCGCAGGGTTTGCAGCTGCTGCCACGCCGCTTGCTGCCATGGGTAGATATTGGCGCTCATCGCTCAGGCGGCCAGCAAGGCGTCAAGGATGGTGGCCAGCTCGGCCTGTATGTCGGCGATGCTGCGGGTCGAATCGATGATACGGAAACGCTGGGGGAACTGGGCGGCACGGCGCAGATACTCGTTGCGGGTGGCGGCAAAGAAATCGGCCTGCTCCTGCTCGAACTTGTCCAGCTCGCGGGTGGCATCGAGCCGCGCGCGCGCTACATCAAGTGGCACATCGAACAGGAAAGTCAGGTCCGGCTGCAGATCGGGATGCACCCACTGTTCCAGTGCATCGAGCTTGGCCAGCGGCAGGCCACGGCCGCCGCCCTGATAGGCAAAACTGGCATCGGTGAAGCGGTCGGACAGGGCCCAGCTACCACTCGCCAACGCCGGTGCGATGACTTGCGCGATATGTTCGCGGCGGCTGGCAAACATCAGCAGGGCTTCCGTTTCCAGATGCATTTTTTCATGCAGGACCAGATCACGCAGCTTTTCGCCCAGCGGCGTGCCGCCCGGCTCGCGCGAGCTGACCAGCGCTATGCCGGCCCGCTGGATGTGGGCGCTGACAAAAGCGATATGGGTGGACTTGCCGGCACCATCTATGCCTTCGAAAGTGATGAATTTACCGCGTTGTTGAGTCATTGCTTATCTTTGGTACTTGTTGACGGCCCGGTTATGGTCCGTCAAATTATCGGAGAACTGGCTGGTGCCGTTGCCCTTGGAAACGAAATACAGGGCGCCCGTTTTGGCCGGCGCCAGCGCTGCGGCCAACGATTGCAGGCCGGGCAAGGCGATAGGCGTGGGGGGTAAGCCGTTGCGCGTATAGGTATTGTACGGGGTGTCCGCTTCCAGATCGGATTTATGGATCTTGCCATCGTAGCGCGCGCCCATGCCGTAGATCACGGTGGGGTCGGTCTGCAGCATCATGCCGATTTTCAGGCGGTTGACGAATACGCCGGCGATCATGCCGCGCTCGGATTTCTGTCCCGTCTCCTTCTCCACGATGGACGCCATGATCAGCGCATCGTATGGCGTTTTATAGGGCAGCGCCGGATCACGCCGTGCCCATGCATCGTTCAGACGGGTCAGCAGCATGGCGTGGGCCTGACGGTAGATATGCAGGTCGCTCGAACCTTTGGCGAACAGATAGGTGTCGGGGAAGAACAGCCCTTCCGCCTGATTGAATTCGGAACCGATGGCGCTCAGCAGCTCCTTGTCCGTGAGTGTGATGGAATCATGCTTGAGGCCCTGATGGGCCGCCACGGCCGCCCGCATCTGGCGGAAGGTCCAGCCTTCGATGATGGTCAGCTGTTCCTGCGCAAATTCGCCGCGTACCAGCTGATCGAGCAGGCCCAGCGGCGTGGTGCCCGGTTTCAGTTCATAGGTGCCTGCCTTCAGCTTGCCGCTCTTGTTGGTGATGCGGGCCAGCAGATTGAACAGCAAGGGCTGGACGGGTGCGCCCGCTTCAGCGATTTGCTGCCCTGCAGCATGAGCGCCGCTACCGGGCGCAATGGAAAACTCTATCGGTTCGATTTCATCGCCGACGATGGGATGCTGCGACCAGTACATAAAATAGCCTGCACCGGCCAGCGTGCCCAGAAAGAGCAATATGAATATTTTCTTAACAAATGCCATGGTCGGAACGGATAGGGGGTCTATTGTCTACCAAATCGCACAGCTTGCCAGTTCTTGGCTGGCAACGCCAGTGTCATGTTTTGCGCCGTATCCGACGCGATCTGCTCGACATCACTATAATGAGCCCGTAATGATAATGCCTTAATCGTTAAATCGAAAAAATTATGTCTCTCTGGAATGAATTATTAGCGCCCAAGGCGCAGTCCCTGAATACTACCCAGTTGGCCGTTGGCTTTGTCGCGCCCATCACCGATCAGGGTCTGATCGCCCTCGACGGCGAAGAATCGGCCCATTTCCTGCATGGCCAGCTGACTAACGATGTCGAGCATCTGGCTGCCGGTGAAGCCCGTCTGGCCGGCTATTGCTCGCCCAAAGGCCGGCTGCTGGCCTCCTTCCTCATGTGGCGCAACGATAGCACCCTGCTGCTGCAGCTGCCGCGTGATATCCAGGCTGCCGTCCAGAAGCGCTTGAGCATGTTCGTGCTGCGCGCCAAGACCAAGCTCAGCGACGCAACCGAACAGCCGGCCCATCAGGTCGTCATCGGTCTGGGTGGCGGGCTGGCCGAAGCCGTGCTGCAAACCTGGTTTGAGCCACTGCCGGCCCGTCCGTATGGCCTGCTGCTGCATCCGCTGGGCACCCTGATCCGTCTGGCCGATGCTTTCGGCGCGCCGCGCTACCAGTGGCTGATGAGTCAGGAAGTCGCGCGTACGGTGCTGCCGGAACTGGCCGAGCGCCTGACCGTGGGCGATGCCGCCAGCTGGCAGCTCAGTTGCATCCACGCCGGCGTGCCGCAGATTAGCAAGGCTACGCAGGAACAGTTTGTGCCGCAGATGATCAATTTCGAACTGCTGGGTGGCGTGAACTTCAAGAAAGGTTGCTACCCCGGTCAGGAAATCGTCGCGCGCAGCCAGTATCTGGGCAAGCTCAAGCGCCGCACCACGCTGGTCACCATACCGGATCAGGCTGCCGTGGCCGGTGCCGAAGTGTTTGCCACCGCCGATCCCGAGCAGCCTTGCGGCATGATCGTCAATACGGCGCCGAATGGCCGTGGCGGTATCGACGCACTGGTGGAAATGAAGCTGGCTGCCATCGAGGCGGCCTCCGTGCGGCTCGGTTCGGCCGAAGGCACGGCGCTGGAATTCCACAGCATGCCCTACCTGCTGGACGCACTCGACGTCTGATATGGACCTGTACATCTATTACCGCGTCGCCGAGGCGCAGGCGGCTGCATTGCTGCCGCAGGTACAGGTCATGCAGGCCGCGCTGGGCACCCGCCACGGCGTGCAGTGCGCGCTGAAACGCCGTCCCGACGCCAAGGAGGGCTTGCAGACCTGGATGGAAGTGTACGGCGGCTGCGCACCGGCCTTCGAAGCGGAACTGGCGCAGGCCGTCTTGGCGGCTGGTCTGGCCGCGCATATCGACGGTGCGCGCCATACCGAAGTATTTGTGGATATTGCCCCATGTGCCTGATCGTTTTTGCCTGGCAGGTGGTGCCAGCCGTTCCCCTGATCGCCGCCGCCAACCGCGACGAGTACTACCAGCGCGCCACGGCGCCGGCCGGTTACTGGCCCGAACATCCGCGCATCTATGCGGGCCGCGACCTGCAGGCCGGCGGTAGCTGGATGGGTATCACCCGCGCCGAAGACGGTGGACCGGCCTCGCGCTTTGCCGCCATTACGAATATCCGCGCGCCAGCCGAACAGCGCGACGATGCGCCTTCGCGCGGCGGACTGGTGGCCGATTTTCTGGCGGGGAACATGACGCTGGAAGAATATGTGGCGCAGATCCGTCCGCAGGCGCAGGCCTACAATGGCTTCAATCTGGTGCTCAGCGATGGCCAGACCCTGATCTGGTATTCCAATCGCGGCGATGGCGATGCGCGCAACGGCAAGCCACTGGAACCGGGCGTATATGGCCTATCGAACGCGCTGCTGGACGCGCCATGGCCCAAAGTGGTGAAGACCAAAGCCCAGTTCGCCAGTCTGCTGTGTCTGGGTGCGCCGGACGAAGCCTATTTCGAAATGCTGTCCGATACCACTCAGGCACCGGACATGCGCTTGCCGGAGACCGGGGTGTCGCTCGACGTCGAGCGCATGTTATCCGCCGTGCGTATCGAAAGTCCGGCATACGGCACCCGCACTTCCACCGTGGTCAAGCTGTACACCAACGCGCCAGCCTGTCTGCACGAAATGCAGGTGCACTAGCCTGACTCAGGCTAATGCACCTCCCCTGCGGCTTCAGGCGCCGATCAGGCCCTGACCGCAGACGCGGATGGTGTTGCCCGTAAGGCCAGAGGCGCCGGGCGTGGCGAGGAAGGTAATCAGCTCGGCCGCATCGCGCGGCTGGCCGCCCTGCTGGACGGAATTCAGACGCCGCCCCATTTCCCGCATGAAGAACGGCATCTTGGCCGTCATGGCCGTTTCGATGAAACCGGGTGCCACCGCATTGATGCAGATGCCGCGCGCACCGAGCCGGCCAGCCTGCGCCGCCACATAGCCGATCAGGGCCGCCTTGGTGTAGGCATAGTTGGTCTGGCCAAAATTTCCGGCGATACCGCTGATGGACGACAGGCAGACCACGCGCCCGCCATCACGTACCGTGCCATCCTGCAGCAGTACCTTATCGATTTCCGTGATTGCGGCGAAATTCACGGCCAGCACCTGATCCCACTGAACTGGCGTCATATTGGCGATGGTGCGGTCACGCGTGATGCCGGCGTTGTGGATCAGGATATCGAGCCCGCCAAAACGCTCGCGGAAATAGGCCGACAGCCGGGCCGGTGCATCGGGCGCGGCTATATCTAGCGCCAGCGGCAACGCACCGATGCGGGCGCAGGTCTGTTGCAGTTCCTGCTCCACGGCGGGCACGTCGAGGCAAACTACTTGCGCACCTTCCTGCAACAGCCGCTCGGCCACTGCCAGGCCAATACCACGTGCACTACCCGTCACCAGCGCGACCTTGCCGGCCAGTGCAGAACTGTATGCCGGTGCAGGCGCTGCCGGCGCTACGGCGGCAGTGGCCGTCACGCGCACGGCCTGACCAGATACATAGGTGGTCTGGGTGCCGCAGAAGAACCGTACCACGCCCTCGAGCCGTTCAACCGCATCGGGCGCGACATAAGCCAGATTGACCGTCACGCCTTTGCGCCCCAGCTCCTTGCCCAGCGAACGGGCAAAACCTTCGACGCCGCGCGCCGTGGCCACGGCCACAGGGGCGGCGCTGTCGTCGTGCAGGGCTGCAACGATCAGCACACGGCCGTTCACGGCCAGCTTGCGTGCCAGTCCGTGAAAAGTTTCATACAGCGCCTGCGCGTCGGCAGGCGTACTACAACCCGTAGCATCGAACACCGCGACATCGAGCTTTTCGCTGAACCCTGACAGCACCGGCTCGCCGCCACCGTTACGCACGGCCTGCAACAGGGACGCGTGCGCATAGCTATTCGGCGCTGCCTGCAGCAGTACCGCCTTGCCAGCATACGGAGTAGTCTCATAACCGGTGGCCGAACGGGCCAGCGGCACCGGGTTAGGCAGGCCCAGCGCCTTGGCCAGCGGAGCCGTCAGCGGATTGCGGTTGAGGGTGGTGAGAAAATCAGCCATCAGTTATTGCCCTTCAAAAAATGCGGGGCCAGAACTGACCCGGAAGCTGGCGCAAGAACGCTAATTAATAGCGGTACACCATGTTGATATGGGCAATGCCCGCTTCATAGAATTCGTCGCCTTCGATCACGAAGCCGTGGCGCTGGTAGAACGGTGCTGCATGGCTCTGGGCACTGAGCGCCAGCACGCGGTCGCCCCGCGCATGGGCACGCGCCATCAGCGCCTGCAGCAGCTGGCCACCGACGCCTGTGCCACGCGCGCTCTTGCGCACTGCCATGCGGCCGATGTGACCATCCGGCAGCAAACGGCCCGTGCCAACCGCAACACCTGCGCCATCGTAGGCGATGGCGTGGATGCACACAGCATCCATCTGGTCCATTTCGAGTTCGGCCGGAACATTCTGTTCCTGCACGAAGACTTCCATGCGGATGGCCTGCGCCTGTTCCTTCAGGCTAGGCCAGTCGCCTACTGTCACACTGCAATTGGATAGCGTCATCAGATCAGTTTCACCAGTTGTTTGCCCAGATTCTGCCCTTGCAGCAGTCCCATAAATGCTTGCGGCGCGGCTGCCAGCCCTGCCGCAACGGTCTCATGATATTTCAGCTTGCCCTCGGCTACCAGCGCAGCGAGCTGTTCCAGCCCTTGCGGCCACAGGTCCATATGCTCGGTCACGATGAAGCCGCGCAGGCTCAGGCGGTTGATCAGCAGGATGCGCGAATTCTTGATCGGCATCTCCTGCCCGTTGAAGCCGCCTATCAGCCCGCACAGGGCGATGCGGCCAAACGCATTGCTGCGCGCCAGCGCGGCATCCAGCGTGGCGCCGCCCACATTCTCGAATATGCCATCGACACCATCCGGCGTGGCCGCCGCCAGATCGGCTTCGAGCTGACCCGCCTTGTAGTCCACGCAGGCATCAAAGCCCAGCACCTCGCGCACATGGGCGCATTTTTCTGGTCCGCCGGCGATGCCGACCACGCGGCAGCCCTGCAGCTTGGCCAGCTGGCCCACCACGCTGCCCACCGCGCCACTGGCGGCGGACACTACGATGGTTTCGCCAGTCTTGGGCGCGATGATCTGATTCAGACCATACCAGGCAGCCATGCCCGGCATGCCGGCCGCGCCCAGATACACGGAAAGGGGAATCCGGCTGATATCGAGCTTGCGCAGCAAGCTACCGTCGGCCACGCCCATCTCGGCCCAGCCCAGCAGGCCGCCAGCATAATCGCCCACGGCAAAATCGGCATGGCGGCTAGCCACCACCTGCCCGACAGTATTGCCTATCATGGTGTGATCGAGCGCCTGCGATGCCGCATAGCTCTTGGCTGCGCTCATGCGGCCGCGCATATACGGATCAAGCGACAGGTAGTGGTTGCGCACCAGAACTTCGCCATCGGCCAGCGCCGGTACGGCAACGCTTTCGAGGCGGAAGTTCTGTTCGGCCACCGGCCCGCGCGGACGGGCAGCCAGTACGATGCGCTGGTAAGTTGCGGGAATTTCAGGCGTCATACTGCCGACACCCCGCCATCGACTGCGAGTATCTGGCCGGTGATATGCTTGCCTGCATCCGAGGCGAACAGCACGGCCGCCCCTTTCAGGTCTTCATCGTCGCCCAGACGGCCCAGCGGCGCATCTTTGGCCAGCTGATCGGCGCCCATCTGGGCCAGCAGACCATGGGTCATCTTGGACGGGAAGAAGCCAGGCGCCAGCGCATTGACGGTGATGCCGAAACGGCCCCATTCGCCGGCCAGCGTGCGGGTAAAGTTCACCACCGCGCCCTTCGAGGTGTTGTAGGCAATGGTCTGCATGGTGCCGGGCGGATTGCCGGCCAGACCTGCAATCGAAGCAATGTTAATGATGCGGCCGTACTGGCGCGGAATCATCGAGCGCTTGCCCACCAGTTGCGAGACGAGGAAGATGCCGCGTATATTCAGGTTCATCACCTTGTCCCATGCCGCCACGGGATGATCCTCGGCCGGTGCGCCCCAGCTGGCGCCGGCGTTGTTGATCAGAATATCGATGTGGCCCAGCTGCGCCAGTGCGGCGGAAACCAGCGCTTCCGCGTCTGCTTCGCTGGACAGATCGGCCGCTACGCTGCTGGCATCGATGCCGCGCTGCTTGAGCAAGGCCACGGCCTCATCCAGTTCAGCCTGTTTGCGTGCCGAAATCACTACGCGCGCCCCCTGCTCGCCCAGCGCCAGCGCCATCTGCAGGCCCAGACCACGGGAGCCGCCCGTTACCAGTGCCGTTTTACCGGCCAGAGAAAACAATTCCTGAGTAGTACGCATGATGGTTCAGACCTCATAGTCCATGCACTGGCGCGCTTCGCGCACGGCGCCGAAGAACGGCTTCAGTGCCACATGTTGGGGATGATGCTGATAGGCGTCCAGTGCCGCCTGATCAGCAAATTCGGAGTACAGCAGCACATCGTAAGTCGCTTCCAGCCCCGGCTGGGCCACCACGGCTTCCAGCTTGAGGATGCCGGGCACAATGCCGGCGCAGGCGTCCAGCATGGCCTTCATCCTGGCGGCATTGGTGGCGCGGTCGGCCCCTTCGGCGTGCTCCTTGAGCTTCCACATGACGATGTGCTTGATCATAGTGTTCCTATCTGGCGCGGCAAGGGCGCCATCCTTGTTGACGTGGCGCGCAGCATACCGCTTTTACGGCGCTTGCACCACCACCGGCAAGGATGGCAGCCCGGCTCAGACCACTTCGAACAGGCCGGCAGCGCCCTGGCCGCCACCTATGCACATGGTGACCACCACATATTTCACGCCGCGCCGCTTGCCTTCGATCAGGGCGTGGCCCGTCAGGCGAGCACCGGAAACGCCATACGGATGGCCTACAGCGATGGCGCCGCCGTTGACGTTGAGCCGGTCCATCGGTATGCCCAGTTGGTCGGCGCAGTACAGCACCTGCACGGCAAACGCTTCATTGAGCTCCCACAGGCCGATGTCCTCGACCTTCAGACCGGCTTTCTTGAGCAGTTTGGGAATGGCGTAGACCGGACCTATGCCCATTTCATCAGGCTCGCAGCCGGCTACGGCAAAGCCGCGGAAGATGCCCAGCGGCTGCAGCCCTTTGGCTGCGGCCGTGGCGGCGCTCATCACGATGGCCATCGAGGCGCCATCGGAAAACTGGCTGGCATTGCCGGCGCTGATCACGCCGCCCGGCAGCGCCGTGCGGATCTTGGCCACGCCTTCATAAGTGGTATCGGCCCGTATGCCTTCGTCGGCGCTGATCGTCACTTCGCGCGACAGCAGCATGCCGCTGGCCTTGTCGGCCACGCCCATTACCGTCGTCATGGGCGCAATTTCTGCATCGAACAGACCGGCCGCCTGCGCCGCAGCAGCGCGCTGCTGGCTCTGCACGCCGTATTCATCCTGACGCTGGCGGCTGATGCCGTAGCGCTTGGCCACGGTTTCGGCCGTCTGCAGCATGGGCCAGTAGAGTTCCGGTTTGTGTTGCGCGAGCCACACTTCCTTGTACATATGCAGGTTCATTTCCTGTTGCACGCAGGAGATGGACTCCACGCCGCCGGCCGCATAGATGTCGCCTTCGCCGGCAATGATGCGCTGGGCCGCGGTAGCGATGGTCTGCAGGCCGGACGAACAGAAGCGGTTGATGGTCATGCCGGCCGTGCTGACGGGGCAGCCCGCGCGCAGGGCGATCTGGCGGGCGATATTGCCGCCCGTGGCGCCTTCCGGATTGGCGCAGCCTACCAGCACGTCTTCCACTTCACCCGCCTCAAGTCCGGCCCGGCTGATCGCCGCCTGCAGGGCATGGCCGCCCAGCGTGGCGCCATGGGTCATGTTGAAAGCGCCTTTCCACGATTTGGCCAGCGGGGTACGTGCAGTCGAAACGATTACAGCATCCATCATCGGAGTCTCCGTTATAGGTTAGAAAACCCAGCATAGCACACTTGGAGACAAATAAGCACGATCGTTCGCAAACCCCGTGTAAGCGGGCGGTAAGTTCACCGCAAGCACTGCGTAAGTTACGCGGCTCACACTAGCAGCAGGCTGATGAACTAGCAATCTTTCCAGCCATAACAATAAAAGACTCAGGAGACCAACATGGTGCGAGGCGCTGCAGTACGCCCACAGCATCCATCACCGCCGTTAACTGCGCAGGAACGCAAGGTCATCATCGGATCGTCGCTCGGCACCGTATTCGAATGGTACGACTTCTATCTGTATGGTGCGCTGGCGCCGATTATCGCCAAACAGTTCTTTGTCAGCGATAGCGCGACCAGCTTCATCTTCGCCCTGCTGGCTTTTGCCGCCGGCTTTCTGGTGCGCCCGTTCGGCGCGCTGGTGTTTGGCCGTCTGGGCGATCTGGTGGGCCGCAAGCACACTTTTCTGATCACCATTTTTATCATGGGCGGCTCGACTTTTCTGGTCGGCCTGCTGCCGGCCTATCACGCCATCGGCATTGCGGCGCCCATCAGTCTGGTCATCCTGCGTGTGCTGCAAGGGCTGGCACTGGGCGGCGAATATGGTGGCGCGGCGACCTATGTGGCCGAACATGCGCCGGACGGCAAGCGCGGCCTGTTCACCTCGTGGATACAGACTACCGCCACGCTGGGCCTGCTGCTTTCCCTGCTGGTAATACTAGGCACACGCATGGCCACGGGCGAAGCCGAGTTTGCCCACTGGGGCTGGCGCGTGCCTTTCCTGGTTTCCGTGATCCTGCTGGGGATCTCCGTATGGATACGCATGTCCATGGGCGAATCCCCCATGTTCGCGCGCATGAAGGCGGAAGGCCGTGGTTCCAGCGCGCCGATACAGGAAGCCTTCGGCCGCTGGTCCAATCTGCGCCTGGCCATCATCGCCCTGTTCGGGCTGACCATGGGCCAGGCCGCCGTGTGGTACACGGGCCAGTTCTATGCCTTGTTCTTCATGACCCAGACGCTGAAGATCGATGGCGCCACGGCCAATCTGATGAGCGCCATGTCGCTGGCACTGGCCACACCATTTTTCGTAGTGTTCGGCAAACTGTCGGACCGTTACGGGCGCAAATGGATCATCCTCAGCGGCTGCGTGCTGGCCGCCGCCACCTATTTCCCCCTGTTCGGCGCCCTCACCCATTACGGCAACCCTGCGCTCGAGGCAGCGCTGGAAAAAGCGCCCGTCACACTGATCGCCGATCCGGCTTCCTGCCATTTCCAGTTCAGCCCCAGCAACACCATCCGCTATCCTTCATCCTGCGATATCGCCGCCAGCCTGTTATCGAACGCTTCGGTGGCCTATGCCCATGAGGATGCGCCGGCCGGCAGCATCGCCCGCATCCGTATCGGCACGACTGAACTGGAAGCCTTCAACGCCAGCATGACAGCCAGCGGGGTCGATTTCGATCAGCCCAGCAAACTGGCGGAAACCCAGCTCAAGAAGGCACTGGCGGTGAGCATCAAGGCGGCCGGCTACCCTAGCCGGGCCGATGAAGGCCAGATCCACAAGCCCATGGTGGTGGCCATCCTGTTTGTACTGGTGCTGTATGTGACCATGGTGTACGGCCCCATCGCCGCCATGCTGGTAGAGATGTTCCCCACCCGCATACGCTACACGGCCATGTCGCTGCCCTACCATCTGGGCAATGGCTGGTTCGGCGGCCTGCTACCAACGGTGTCGTTTGCACTGGTGGCCTACAAGGGCGATATCTACTACGGCCTGTGGTATCCGATTGCCATCGCCTTGCTGACGGCCGTGGTCGGTACACTGTTCCTGCGCGAGACGCGTGGCGCCGGCGCAAAACACAAGGCCGCACAGGGCGGCCTTGAAGACTAATACGGCAAAGCGCTGGCGCGACCGAGATCAGCCGCCCAGCAGCAAGGTTCCAGCTTAGCTGTTAAAGCCCTTGCCTTCGCCCGCCAGTTTGACCAGCAGCGGCGCCGGCTGCCATGCACTGCCCTGATAGCCGCGCGCATACTGCGCCATGGCTGCCAGTACATTCGCCAGCCCCACCGTATCGGCATAGAACATCGGGCCGCCGCGGAACAGCGGGAAACCATAACCGGTCAGGTAGACCATATCGATATCGGAAGCCCGCAGGGCAATGCCCTCTTCCAGAATATGGGCCGCTTCATTGACCATGGAGTACACCAGACGTTCGACGATTTCCTGGTCGCTGATCTGGCGCCGGGTAATGCCTAGCTGGGCCGAGTGCTGAACGATCATCGCATTCACCTGCTCGTTCGGATAGGCTTTGCGGTCGCCCGCCTTATAGTCATACCAGCCGCCGCCCGTCTTCTGGCCGAAACGGCCCATTTCGCACAGCAGGTCGGCGCTGCGCGAATAAGTGATCTCGGGGCTCTCGATGGCGCGGCGCTTGCGGATCGCCCAGCCGATATCGTTACCGGCCAGATCGCCCATACGGAAAGGCCCCATGGCAAAGCCGAACTTCTCGATGGCCTGATCGACCTGCTCGGGCAGCGCACCTTCGTCCAGCAGGAAACCGGCCTGACGGCTGTACTGCTCTATCATGCGGTTGCCGATAAAGCCGTCGCACACACCGGACACCACGCCGGTCTTCTTGAGTTTTTTCGCCAGCGCCAGCGCCGTCGCCAGCACATCCTTGCCGGTCTGGGCGCCGCGCACGATTTCCAGCAGCTTCATTACGTTGGCCGGGCTGAAGAAATGCAGGCCGATCACGTCCTGCGGACGGCTGGTGAAGCTGGCGATGCGGTTCAGGTCCAGCGTGGAGGTGTTGGAGGCCAGAATGGCACCCGGCTTCATCACGCTATCGAGCTGACGGAACACGGTTTCCTTGACGCCCATGTCTTCGAACACGGCTTCCACCACGATGTCGGCCTGGGCGATATCGGCATAAGCCAGCGTGCCCGTCAGCAGAGCCATGCGCTGCTCCAGCTTCTCGGCCGTCAGCTTGCCCTTTTTCACCGTGTTGTCGTAATTCTTGCGGATGGTGGCCATGCCCTTGTCCAGCGCTTCCTGCCGGGTTTCCAGCAGTACCACCGGAATGCCTGCGTTGAGGAAGTTCATGGCAATGCCACCGCCCATGGTGCCGGCGCCGATCACGGCCGCCTGCTTGATGCTGCGCACCGGCGTATCGGCCGGCACATCGGGCACCTTGCTGGCCACGCGCTCGGCGAAGAAGGCGTGACGCAGGGCTTTCGATTCAGTGGTCTGCATCAGATGCAGGAAACGCTCGCGCTCGAATTTCAGGCCATCTTCGAATTTGCGGGTGACGGAAGCGGCCACCGTTTCGACGCACTCGAGCGGCGCAGGGAAAGGACCGGCCATGGCTTTGACGGTATTGCGCGAGAATTGCAGGAAAGCTTCATGATTCGGATAGTCGACCTTGCGCTCGCGCACTTTCGGCAGCGGACGCGCATCGGCCACTTTATCGGCAAAGGCGATGGCTTGCGCCAGCAGATCGGAACCGGCCTCGTAGACCGCATCGAACAGGGCCGTGCCGGCCAGCTTTTCCGACGCCACCGGGGTGCCGGAGACGATCATGTTCAGGGCCATCTCCAGCCCCAGCACGCGTGGCAGACGCTGGGTGCCGCCGGCACCGGGCAGCAGGCCCAGCTTCACTTCCGGCAGCGCAATCTGGGCGCCCGGCAGCGCCACGCGGTAGTGGCAGCCCAGTGCCAGTTCCAGCCCGCCGCCCATGCAGACCGTGTGGATGGCCGCTACCACCGGCTTGGTCGAGTTTTCCACCGTGGCGATCAGGGTATGCAGGCTGGGCTCGGCCAGTGCCTTGGGCGAATTGAATTCCTTGATATCGGCGCCGCCCGAGAAGGCTTTGCCGGCGCCGGTGATGACGATGGCCTTGACTGCTGCATCGGCCAGCGCCTGCTGTATTCCCTGCACCGCAGCCGTACGGGTTGCCAGGCCAAGGCCGTTGACGGGAGGATTGTTCAGCGTAATGACGGCTACTGCGCCGTGAACCTGATATTCAGCAGTCATGTCTCTTCCTTATAGTGTTGGTGCATGGAGTCCATGCCACTATACCGCATAAAAGAACGGTCGTATTATTATTTTTACTGACGGAAGTCAGGTGGCCAGCGCGGCGGCCGGCCACCAAAGCGCAGCGGGCGCTGCCTCAGGCTTGCGGACGGCGGCGGCGGGCGGCGATGCCCAGTACGCCCAGACCACCCAGCAACAGCATGGCGGAGGCCGGTTCCGGCACAGCTGCTGCATAGCCTTCGTATTGCAGCTGGGCCGATGCGGGGTCCCACACCAAGGAGCCTTGCAGCCCGTAGCTAAAGCCTTTCTGGCTATTCAGGCTGGCCAGCGTGGCACTATCGAGCTGCACCTGCAGCGTCAGGCGCTGACGGTCATACTGCAGCAGATAGTCCTGGGTGGCATAGTTGGAGGTGGTCAGCAGATACTGGTAGATAGGTGTGGCGACGCCGTTGGAATCGAAGTTGTAGCCGAATACCACATCCTGTGCAGCACTCGACGAACTATCTTCTGCGTAATTACCCGCCACTTTGTTAATCAGCGTCAGCGGCGCACCGTTGTTGTTGCCGGCCACCGAGGCGCTGCCCACGGTCAGACGGGCCGACTGGCTAGTGGGTACATATTCGCGCACCTGTTCGCGCACATAGCTCCGCACCACCCCTTCGCAGAACAGATAGCTGCCGCCTGCGGGGCATGGCGTGGAACCATGGGTTTCATTGGCCAGCTGGTAGCCGCCCAGCGCCGGGGCGCTGAGCTCGAAGCCGGCGGCCTGCACCTGCACGGTCAGGGTGGCTGCCGTGAAGGTGAAGTTGCTAGGCAGCAGACTGGCCATGCTCACATTCGATTTCAGTGGATCCAGCTCGAAACTGACCGTAGCAGCCTGGGCCGAACAGAGGGCGGAGCTCAGGGCCGCGGCCATCAGTACATTCTTCATAATGATATTAAAAATAAACTTTGAATAATGAAATGATAACCTATTGCAGGCTGCCGGTCGAGTTCAGGTAGCCGCCTCGCCCAGCAGATGGCTGCGGTACTGTTCGCGCAAACGGTTCTTCTGAATCTTGCCAGTGCCGCCTACGGGCAGGTGCTCGGCGAACACCACATCGTCCGGCAGCCACCATTTCGCCACCTTGCCCTCGAAGTGGGCCAGCAGGCTGTCGCGGTCCAGCGTCTGGCCGGGGCGCAGCACTACCACCAGCAGCGGGCGCTCATCCCACTTCGGATGGGCCACACCGATGCAGGCGGCCTGCATGACCGCCGGGTGCGACATGGCGATGTTCTCGAGGTCGATAGTGCCTATCCACTCGCCGCCGGACTTGATGACGTCCTTGCTGCGGTCGGTAATCTGCATGAAGCCATCGGCATCGATGGTGGACACATCGCCGGTGGGGAACCAGCCATCTTCCAGCACCTCGCCACCCTCGTCCTTGAAATAGCGCGCCACTATCCACGGGCCGCGCACCATCAGATGGCCATAGCTGACGCCATCCCACGGCAGTTCCTTGCCATCGTCGTCGACAATCTTCATATCCACGCCGTAGATGGCATGGCCCTGTTTCTGCAGGATTTTGCGCTGTTCTGCGCGACTCATGGCCAGATGCTTGCTCAGCAGCCCGCCCGTGGTCCCCAGTGGCGACATTTCCGTCATGCCCCAGCCATGGATGACTTCCACCCCGTATTCGTCGATCAGGGTATTCATCATGGCCGGCGGACAGGCCGAACCGCCGATCACGGTACGGCGGAAAGTGGAGAACTTCAGGCCATGTTCGGTCGCATAATTGATCAGCCCCAGCCAGACGGTCGGCACGCCGGCCGAGAAAGTCACGCCTTCGCTTTCCATCAGTTCGTAGACGGATTTGCCATCGAGCGCACCACCGGGGAACACCATCTTGGCACCGGACAGGGGTACGGAATACGGCAGCCCCCAGGCATTCACATGGAACATGGGCACCACCGGCATCACCGTGTCGCGCGAGGACACGTTCAGCACGTTCGGCAGCGCCGACGCGTAGGCGTGCAGCACGGTGGAGCGGTGCGAATACAGCACGCCTTTCGGGTTGCCCGTGGTGCCCGAGGTGTAGCACAGCGTGCAGGCCGAGTTCTCGTCGAACTGGGGCCACTGGTAATCGTCCGAATGGGCATTGATCAGGTCTTCGTAGCACAGCAGATTCGGGATCGCCGTGTGGGCCGGCATACGCTCCTTGCCACCCATCAGGATGTAGCCCTTGATCGTGCTGCAATGGGGCGCAAATGCTTCCACCAGCGGCAGGAAGCAGAAATCGAACATCAGGTACTGGTCTTCCGCATGGTTGCAGATGTAGGCCAGCTGTTCCGGATGCAAACGGGGGTTCATCGTGTGCAGCACGGCGCCCGAGCCGGATACGGCGTAATACGCCTCGAGATGGCGGTAACCATTCCACGCCAGCGTCGCGACCCGCTCGCCCATGCGCACGCCCAGCGCATGCAGTGCATTGGCCAGCCGCCTGGCGCGCTGATGGCAGTCGCGGAAGGTATAGCGGTGGATATCCCCCTCGACCCGGCGTGACACGATTTCGCTGCTGCCGTAATGGCGCGCAGCAAATTCGAGGATGCTGGAAACGATCAGGGGCTGGTTCATCATCTGGCCCATGACAGGACTCTGAGGGTACATGGCTATCTCCGAAAACATTGGTAAATGATGAACGAGTGTGGTTTGCCGGCAGCTACACCGTCAATGGTTTTCGATGCTGCAACGCAGCAGCAGCAAACACGGTAGAATCGCGCACGCTGCAATCTGCCACGCTACCGAACAGGAAATCAACTGCCATGCCTCTGCCGCTGGACCATACGCTGGACAACTCCTACGCTGCCCTGCCGCCAGCCTTCTATACCCGGCTGATGCCTACTCCGCTGCCCGCGCCCTATCTGGTGGCCGTCAGCGACCAGGCCGCCGAGCTGATAGGCCTGAACGCTGCGCAGGCCGCTGAAGGGCTGGAGGTATGGATAGGCAATGCCGTGCCACAGGGCGCCACGCCGCTGGCCGCCGTGTATTCGGGCCACCAGTTCGGCGTGTGGGCGGGCCAGCTCGGGGATGGTCGCGCCATCCTGCTCGGGGATGTCACCACGGCTGCCGGCCCCATGGAACTGCAGTGGAAAGGCGCGGGCCAGACGCCCTACTCGCGCATGGGCGACGGCCGCGCCGTACTGCGCTCGTCCATCCGCGAATTTCTCTGCTCGGAAGCCATGGCGGCGCTGGGCATACCGACTTCGCGCGCGCTGGCGCTGACCGGCTCCGATCACGGCGTGATGCGCGAGACCGTGGAAACGGCCGCCGTGGTGGTGCGCATGGCGCCCAGCTTTGTACGTTTCGGCTCGTTCGAGCACTGGTACTACCGCAAGCAGCCGGAACAGCTGAAAATACTGGCCGATTACGTGCTCGCGCGCTTCTTCCCCGCCCTGCTGGAGCAGGAACAGCCTTACGCGGCCCTGCTGCAGGAAGTCACCGAGCGCACGGCGCGCCTGATGGCGCAATGGCAAAGCGTGGGCTTCATGCATGGCGTGATGAATACCGACAATATGTCCATCCTCGGCCTGACGCTGGACTACGGCCCGTTCGGCTTCATGGAAAGCTTCGATCCCGGCCATATCTGCAACCACACCGACCAGCACGGCCGCTACAGCTATGCCAACCAGCCCGAGATCGGCCACTGGAACTGCTACGCGCTGGGGCAGGCGCTAATGCCGCTGATCGACGACGTGGCACTGGCGCAAGCGGCGCTGGACCGTTACCAGCCCGTGTTCGGCGCAGAGATGGAGCGGCTGCTGCATGCCAAACTGGGACTGAGCCAGCTGCCCGAACAGGCCGAAGCAGACCGCAGCCTGTTCGATGCCATGTTTGGTGTGATGGAAGCCAATGCCGTCGATTTCACCCTGTTCTTCCGCCACCTGTCCCAGCTAAAACGGGGCGACGCCAGCGGCGACAGCGCCGTGCGCGATCTGTTCATCGACAGGGAGGCGTTCGATCGCTGGGCCGCGCAATACCGCGCCCGCCTGCAGCACGAAGCAGCTGACGATGGCCAGCGCGCTGCGGCCATGAACCGTGTCAACCCGAAATACGTGCTGCGTAACTATCTGGCGCAAGTAGCCATTGAAAAGGCGCAGAATAAGGATTTCAGCGAAATTCACCGCCTGCTGTCAGTTTTACGCCACCCGTACGACGAACAACCGGAACATGCGGCGTATGCCGCATTGCCACCCGACTGGGCCAGCCATCTTGAGGTAAGCTGCTCATCCTAGCACCCCACTTTTAAGCGAGTGATAAGCCATGCAAGATAAAGTCATCCGTACCGACGCCGAATGGCGTGCCATGCTAGAACCTATGGAGTATCAGGTCACCCGCCACGCCGCAACGGAACGCGCTTTCACAGGCAAATTCTGGGATCACCACGCTGCCGGCGTGTACACCTGCGTCTGCTGCGACACGCCGCTGTTCCGTTCCGACGCCAAATTCGATTCCGGCTGCGGCTGGCCCAGCTATTTCGAAGCCATCGATCCGCGCCATGTGATCGAAAAAGTCGACCGTTCCCATGGTATGCTGCGCACCGAAATCCTGTGCGCCGTGTGCGACGCCCATCTGGGCCATGTTTTCCCGGATGGCCCGCCGCCTACCGGTTTGCGCTACTGTATTAACTCTGCTTCCTTACGCTTCGACCCACAATAACCGAGACACCATGAAATTCCTGTTCGATCTGATTCCCCTGATACTGTTTTTCGCAGCATACAAATTATCGGGATGGAATGCCGAGGCGGCCCAGCACTTTATTAACACCTATCTGAGCGGCATCGTGTCGGGCGGCTCCGTCACGCCCGATCAGGCTCCCATCGTGATCGCCACGCTGGTCGGCATACTCGCCACCATGGCCCAGATCGGCTATATCAAACTGCAGGGCCGCAAGGTCGATTTCGTGCTGTGGTTCTCGCTGGCCATGTTCATCTTCTTCGGCGGTCTGACCATCTATCTGCATGATGAAGACTTCATCAAATGGAAACTCAGCATCGTCTACTGGTTCTTCGCTTCCGGCCTGCTGGTGAGCGAGCTGGTGTTCAAGAAAAACCTGATGCGCAAGTCCATGGAAGAAATCGTCGAACTGCCGGACCTGATCTGGTCGCGCCTGAATCTGGCATGGATTTGTTTCTTCACTGCAATGGGCTTCCTCAACTGGTATCTGGCTTTCGTCCTGTTCAAAGGCGATACCAGCGCGTGGGTCAGCTTCAAGGCTTTCGGCTCTACGGCCATCATGTTTGTGTTCATCGTGGCACAGACCATCTATCTGTCGCGCCACATAAAGGATCAGGTATGAGCGATACCCGACTCGAACGCATGCGCAGCCGCATGCAAGCGGCCCTGCAGCCGCAGGAACTGGTGCTGGAAGACGATTCCGCCCTGCACGCCGGCCATGCCGGCGCAGCCTCCGGCGGTGGCCATTACAACGTCAGAATTGTTTCGTTACAATTTGAGGGGCTCAAACTCGTCACAAGACATCGACTCGTGTATGATTCTGTGCACGATATGATGCATAAAGAAATACATGCATTAGCCATTACTGCATTGGCACCGTCCGAAGTATGATGTAACGCGAGGTATGGGCGCTGTCCTATTCGTTGCAAAATAATTGAACAGAACAACAAATAGCTGATCCAACTCCCTGCCTAGCACTCCGCTTAATCTTTCCCCTTACAGGAATAAATAATGACTTTCAAGCCAGCCAAGTTGCTGATTGCACTTCTCGCCGTTATCGCCGTACCTGCTTTCGCACAGAACGTTGCCGTTGTTAATGGCAAAGCTATCCCGACCTCGCGCGTGGACGCCGTGGTCAAGCAAGTTGTTGCACAAGGCCAGCAGCCAGATTCGCCACAGCTGCGCGAACTGATCAAGAAAGACCTGATCGGCCGCGAAGTGCTGATGCAGGAAGCGGAAAAACAGGGTTTCGCCAAGGACGCCGCAGTCAAAGCACAAGTGGAAAATGCCCGTCAGGCCATCATCATCAACGCACTGGTGGGCGACTATATTAAGAAAAATCCGGTTACCGATGCCGACATCAAGGCGGAATACGACCGCTTCGTGGCCCAGAACGGCGACAAGGAATACCATGTACGCCACATCATGATGGCCACCGAAGCGGAAGCCAATGACGTGATCGCCAAGATCAAAGGCGGCGCCAAGTTCGAAGAACTGGCCAAGAACTCGAAAGACACCGGTTCGGCTGCCAACGGCGGCGATCTGGACTGGGCAGTGCCAGCAGCCTTCCCGCCTGCCTTCTCGGCCGCTTTCGTAGCGCTGCAAAAAGGCCAGGTTACCGAGAAGCCAGTACAGACGCCTAACGGCTTCCACGTGATCAAAGTGGACGACATCCGCGCTGCCAAACTGCCTACCCTGGAAGAAGTCAAACCACAGGTTGCTGAAGCGCTGGCACAGAAGAAAGTTCAAGCCTATCAGGAAGAACTGGTCAAGAAAGCAAAAGTGCAGTAATGTTGCACTAGGCGGCGCCCTGCGGGGCGCCGTTTTTGATTTAGCGTTGGTACCATGCACCGCCGAGTGCGATTTCTTGTTTTTTTATAGGATTTAATAATGATGTTGAAGCCAACCCGCATGATGTTAGCCCTGATCGCTGTTGCTGCAGCGCCAGTCTTCGCGCAAAACATAGCGACCGTGAATGGCAAAGCCATTCCAGCGTCCAAGGTAGATCAGGTGGTCAAACAGGTGGTGGCCCAGGGCCAGCAGCCAGACAGTCCGCAGCTGCGCGAAATGATCAAGAAAGACCTGATCGGCCGCGAAGTGCTGATCCAGGAAGCGGACAAGCAAGGTTTCGGCACCAAGGCTGAAGTCAAGGCCGCCATCGAAAATGCCCGTCAGAGCATCATCATCAACGCCATGCTGGCCGATTACCTGAAAAAGAATCCCGTCAAGGATGCCGACATGAAGGCCGAGTACGACAAGTACAAAGCTGCCATGGGCGAAAAAGAATACCACTCGCGTCACATCCTGGTGGGCACCGAGCAGGAAGCCAAGGACATCATCGCCAAGCTGAAGAGCGGTGGCAAGTTCGAAGAACTGGCCAAAGTATCGAAAGACGGTTCGGCTAACAACGGCGGCGATCTGGGCTGGATGACCCCGGGCAAACTGGTCAAGCCTTTCGCTGATGCCATGGTCGCTCTGAAAAACGGCGAAATCACCCAGACCCCGGTGAAAACCGAATTCGGTTTCCACGTGATCAAGATGGAAGAATCGCGCGCAGTCAAACTGCCATCGTTCGAAGAAGTCAAAGGCCAGATCAACGAAGCCATGCAGCAGCGTAAAATCGCCGCACTGCGTGAAGAGCTGATGGCCAAAGCCAAAATCCAGTAAACCGTTTATACGGTAAAACCAAAGCGCCTCACGGGGCGCTTTTTTATTGCCTGCTCAAACGCCATGACGACCGATACGCTGATCACCCTTCGCACCACCCTGCTCGCTGCAGCGGAAGCTGAACATGCACCAGCCATGCGCGCCTATATGCGCGACCAGTTCGAATTTCTCGGCGTGCGTACGCCGCAGCGGCGAGCCGCCTGCAAACCCGTGCTGGCAACGCTGAAAGGCCAGCCTGCATCAGCGCTGCTGGAACTGGCAGGCGCCTTGTGGCAGCAGCCGGAACGAGAATTCCAGTACGTCGCCATCGATCTGCTGGCGCTGCACTGGAAGCAGCTCGATGACAGCCACCTGCCCGCCCTGCTGCAGCTGGTGCAGCAGCGTTCGTGGTGGGATAGCGTGGACGGGCTGGCCGGCGTGATCGGCGACGTGCTGCGCTACCAGCATGCGGGCATGGATGACGCCATCGCCCATCAGAACTTGTGGGTGCGCCGCATCGCCCTGCTGCACCAGCTGGGCTGGCGTGGCAGAACCGACTGCGAACGGCTGTTCCGCTATGCGCTGCAGTGCGCCCACGAGCAGGAATTCTTCATCCAGAAAGCCATAGGCTGGGCCCTGCGCGACTATGCGCGCCACGACCCGCAGGCGGTGCACCGATTCACCAGCGAACACCAGCAGCAGCTGGCGCCACTCAGTTATCGCGAAGCGCGCAAGCACCTGTAAGCAGGCGGACGAAAAAAAGGCCGGCATCTGCCGGCCTTTTTGCAATCTCGCGGCTTAGCCGACGAACTTGCGGGCGTTACGGAACATGCGCATCCACGGCGAATCCTCGCCCCATGCGTCCGGATGCCACGATTGCTGCACGGTGCGGAATACGCGTTCGGCGTGCGGCATCATCACGGTGAAGCGGCCATCAGCCGTGGTCACCGAAGTCAGACCCTGTGGCGAACCGTTAGGGTTGTACGGATAGGCTTCCGTCGCCGCGCCACGGTTGTCGATGTAACGCATGGCGGCCACGGCCTGAGCGATGTCGCCGGTCTGGCTGAAGTCCGCATAGCCTTCGCCGTGGGCGATGGCGATGGCCGTCTGGGTGCCAGCCATGCCGCTGAAGAAGATAGACGGCGAATCCAGCACTTCCACCATGGCGAAGCGGGCTTCGAACTTCTCCGACTTGTTGGTGGTGAACTTAGGCCACGCGTGAGCGCCCGGAATGATGGACTTCAGATTGCTCATCATCTGGCAGCCGTTGCACACGCCCAGGCCGAAGCTGTCGGTACGGGCAAAGAAGCGCGCGAACTGGTCGGACAGTGCGTTGTTGAACAGGATGGTCTTGGCCCAGCCTTCGCCTGCACCGAGCACGTCGCCGTAGGAGAAACCACCGACAGCGATAATGCCCTGGAAGTCATCGAGCTTGACGCGGCCAGCAATCAGGTCGCTCATGTGCACGTCGACAGCAGTGAAGCCTGCCTGATGCATCACGTAAGCCGTTTCGATATGCGAGTTGACGCCCTGCTCGCGCAGGATAGCCACGAGTGGACGCACGCCGGTAGCGAGGAATGGCGCGGCCACGTTCTCGCTCAGATCGAAAGTGATACGCGGGGTCATGCCCGGATCGGTTTCGTCCAGCAGACGGTCGTATTCGGCATCGGCGCAGGCCGGATTGTCGCGCAGGCGGGCGATACGCCAGCTGGTCTCGCTCCACAGACGGTGCAGCGCCGAACGTGGCTGTGCGTAGATGGTCTTGGCATCGCGCGTGAATTCGATCACACCGCGGTCATTCGGCTTACCGATGATGTGGCTGCAGGCACCGAGGTTGTAGCTGCGCAGTACATCCATCACCAGCGACTTCTCTTCGGCGCGTACCTGAATTACCGCACCCAGTTCTTCCGAGAACAGCGCGCGCAGGGTCTGCTCGTTGCGGCGCTCGGCGATCTGGCCAGCCCAGTTCTTGGCGTCGCCCTGATCGGCACCATGGCCCTGATCCAGCGTCAGGATGTCGAGATTGATCGACAGGCCGGCACGGCCAGCGAACGCCATTTCCGTCAGCGTGCCGTACAGGCCACCATCCGAACGGTCGTGGTAGGCCAGCAGCTTGTCTTCCTTGTTCAGTTGCTGGATGGCGGCGAAGAAGCCTTTCAGGTCTTCCGGGCTATCCACGTCCGGCGTTTCATTGCCCAGCTGGCCCATCACCAGCGACAGCGCCGAAGCACCCATACGGTTTTTGCCGCGGCCCAGATCGATCAGGATGATGGAAGTATCACCGAGGTCGGTGCGGATCTGCGGGGTCAGCGACTTGCGTACGTCGTAGACAGGCGCAAACGAGGACACGATCAGCGATACCGGCGAAGTCACGGCCTTGCTCTCGCCTTCGTCTTTCCAGGTGGTGCGCATCGACAGCGAATCTTTACCAACCGGGATGGAGATGCCCAGTGCCGGGCACAGTTCCATACCCACAGCTTTCACCGTGTCATACAGCGCCGCATCCTGGCCGGGCTGGCCGCAGGCAGCCATCCAGTTGGCCGACAGCTTGATGTCGGAGATATCGTTAATCGGTGCGGCAGCGATATTGGTCACGGCTTCTGCCACGGCCATACGGCCCGAAGCAGCAGCGTCGATCACGGCCAGCGGGGTACGCTCGCCCATGGCCATCGCTTCGCCCTGGTAGCCTTCGAAGCTCATGGCCGTCACAGCGCAATCAGCCACCGGCACCTGCCATGGACCGACCATCTGGTCGCGCACGGACATGCCGCCCACGCTACGGTCACCGATGGTGATCAGGAAGGATTTGTCGCCCACGGTAGGCAGCAGCAGCACGCGCTTGGCCACTTCTTCCAGATCCATGCCGGTCAGGTCGATGGCAGGGAAATCGTTCTGCACATGGTGTACATCGCGCTGCATCTTCGGCGGTTTGCCTAGCAGGACTTCCATCGGCATATCGACCGGCGAGTTGCCCAGTTCGGGATCGATCAGCTTGAGCTGGCGTTCTTCGGTGGCCGTGCCGACCACGGCGAACAGGCAGCGCTCGCGCTCGCACAGACCTTTAAACAATTCCAGATTTTCCGGAGCGATCGCCAGTACATAGCGTTCCTGCGATTCGTTCGACCAGATCTCTTTCGGTGCCATGCCGCTTTCTTCCAGCGGAATCTTGCGCAGATCGAAGATGGCGCCACGCTTGGCGTCGTTGGTGATTTCAGGGAAGGCATTCGACAGACCACCGGCGCCCACGTCGTGGATGGAGATGATAGGGTTCTTAGGCCCCAGCTGCCAGCAGCTGTTGATCACTTCCTGGGCGCGGCGTTCCATTTCCGGATTGCCGCGCTGTACCGAGTCGAAGTCCAGATCAGCCGTATTGGTGCCGGTCGCCATCGACGAAGCAGCCGAACCGCCCATACCGATGCGCATGCCCGGGCCGCCCAGCTGCACCAGCAGGCTACCGACCGGGATATCGTTCTTGTGGGTGTGCTGCGCCGAGATATTGCCGATACCACCGGCAATCATGATCGGCTTATGGTAGCCCATCACGGTGTCGTGCGCGCCGGCGAACTGCTTGCCGATGTTCTGTTCATAGGTACGGAAGTAGCCGCCCAGTACCGGACGACCGAATTCATTGCTGAAGGCGGCGCCACCGAGCGGGCCTTCGATCATGATCTGCAGTGCCGAAGCGATGCGGTCAGGCTTGCCGTAGGCTTTGCCGCTGTCGCGGTAATCGGCCACGGCACCGGTCACGCTGGCATCGTTTTCCCATGCCTGCACGGCACCCGGCAGCATCAGATTCGATACGGTGAAACCGGTCAGGCCAGCTTTCGGCTTGGCGCCACGGCCCGTTGCACCTTCGTCGCGGATCTCGCCGCCGGCACCGGTAGAGGCGCCCGGGAATGGCGAAATCGCGGTCGGGTGATTGTGGGTTTCCACCTTCATCAGCGTGTGGGTCAGTTCCGTCACGGGCGCGTACTGGTGCGCTTCGCCCTGCGGGAAGAAGCGCATCACTTCCGCGCCTTCCATGATGGAGGAGTTGTCGCTATACGCTACCACGGTGCCCTTAGGCTGCAGCTGGTGGGTGTTCTTGATCATGCCGAACAGCGATTTGGGCTGGGCTACGCCGTCGATGGTCCAGTCGGCGTTGAAGATCTTGTGGCGGCAGTGCTCACTGTTCGCCTGCGCGAACATCATCAGCTCCACGTCGGTCGGGTTGCGGCCCGCTTTGGTGAAGGCGGCGTCCAGATACTCGATTTCATCGTCCGACATGGCCAGACCGAGGTCGGTGTTGGCTTTTTCCAGCGCGGCCTTGCCGGCGCCGATCACGTCCACGGTTTCCAGCGGACGCGCTTCCAGCGTGCGGAACAGGCCCGCTGCTTCATCCGGATGGCGCAGCACGGATTCCGTCATGCGGTCGTGCAGCAAAGCTGACACGGCCTGGGCCTGTTCGGCGTTCAAGTGCTTGGTCGCGCCTATGCTGCTGCCCAGTATGCCGGCCTTGAGGTTGATACGGTAGGCAATCCCCCGCTCTACCCGCTTCACATGGGCCATGCCGCAGTTGTGCACGATATCGGTCGCTTTCGAGGCCCATGGCGAAATGGTGCCCAGACGGGGAATCACGAAGAATTCCTCGACAGCGCCTTCCGTGTTGTCCGGATGGGCAGGCTCACCGTAGGTCAGCAGTGCGCCGAGGCGGCGGCTGTCGTCGTCGGACAGGGGCGCGGAGGCATCGATAAAGTGAACGAAGCGCGCCTGAACGGCGGCAATGGCAGGCAGCACAGCTTGCAGTTGGGTCAACAGGCGTTGGCTACGGAATGCGGACAGGGCATTGGAGCCCGGCAGAATCAACATGGTTGGAAGATGGTTGATGCAGCAAGGCTGCGGATTAAAGGGCGATGAGGCATGAGGACACGATTGCTACTTATGTCTTACTACGGATGTCTTACTACCTGAGTGGCAGAATTCCTTTGCGCGCATTATACCCTTTACCACGCTGTCTATACAGCGCCACAACAGACAAAAACTGCTTTCAAAGCAACATTTTCCACCTTCTACGGCCCAAATATTGACCAAAAATGGCGCTTTCAGCGTGTTTTGGTAACATTTTAGGTTGCCTTAGAGTATGCTAGATTCAACATTAACTTAATGCGCTAAGATGGCCGAAAATAGTGATTTGTCAGTGTTGATCGTGGACCCTAATCCGGGCATGCGCGGCAACCTGCACAATATGCTCGCCCAGGCCGGCATCACCAAGATCGATTACGCGGTCAGTTCTGGTACTGCTATCCGGCAACTGGCGAAGAAACCGTTCGATATCGTGCTCTGCGAGTACGACCTGGGCAATGGCAGTGGCGAGCAGAATGGCCAGGATGGCCAGCAGCTGCTGGAAGACTTGCGCGCCCATAAATTACTACCGCCCTCGAGCATCTTCATCATGCTGACTTCGGAAGGCGTGTACAGCAAGGTTATCGGGGCGGCCGAACTCACTCCCACCGACTACGTCCTCAAGCCGTTCACGGTGGATATGCTGCAGCAGCGTATGCGCCGCGCCATTACCCGTCGCGCCGTATTTCTGCCTGTGCACCAGCTGGCCGAAGCGGGCAATATCGGCAAAGCCATCGAAGAATGCCGCAGCCGCGAGGCGGCCAACCCGGCCTATGCCACCGATTTCGCCCGCCTGCGGGCGGAACTGCTGATGAGCAAAGGCGAATACGCCGAAGCGGAACTGGTGTATCAGATCATCGTCATCAATCGCGCCATCGCCTGGGCGCAAATGGGCGTAGCACGCTGCCAGTTCGCGCAGGAGAAATATGCCGACGCCTGCGCCACGCTGGAGGGCCTGCTGTCCGCCTATCCCAAATTCATGGCCGCCTACGACCTGCTGGCACGCACCCACGAAGCGCTGGGTGCGCAGGAAACGGCCAAGAAAATCCTTGAAGACGCGGTAGCTATTTCGCCCAATCTGGTGGGACGGCTGCGCCATCTGGGCGAAGTGGCGCTGGAGACAGGCGACGTGGTGGCCGCCGAGAAAGCCTTCAAACAGGTGGTGGCCAAAGCCAAGTATTCGGAATTCCGCGATCCGGAAGATCACGTCAAGCTGGTCAGGACGCTGGTGGCCAAGGGCGACACGGGCCAGATCAGCGGCGTGATCCGCGATATGGAACGTTCGCTACGCAGCAGCGCCAATGTGGATGCCTGCCGCGCCGTGGCGGCCGGCATGCTGCACGAGATGACGGGCAACCGCAAAGGCGCAGCCACAGAATTTAGTAACGCCGTCAGCGCGATCGCCGTCAGCCGCGGCCTGTCGACAGAGCTGAAAGTGGGCGTGGTACATAGCTGTCTGAATGCCGAGCTGGATGCGCAAGCCTCCGAGCTGATGCTCAACCTGATGAACGACACGGACAGCGGCGTGTCCATGGATGATGCGGTGCAGGTGTTCGAGAAAGCCGGCCGCCATGATCTGGCCGAAGGCATGAGTAAGGAAATCAAGCATCAGGTGGAAGAACTGATAGAGCACGCTTCCGAACAGCGCAGCCAGGGCGATCTGCGTGCGGCAGTCGATACGCTCAATGCCGGTCTGCGCAAGGCGCCGGCCAATATGTCGCTGGCGCTGGCCGCTACCTCGGCCATCCTCAAGCAGCTCGATGATCTGGGCTGGGAAGCCCAGCTAGGCAAGCACTGCGCCACCCTGCTGGGGCGCATGCGCCTGCTCGATCCCCATCACGCTGCACTGGCCCAGCTGGAAGCCCAGTTTGCCCACACCCAGCGTAAATACGGGATAGCTGCGCTGGTGGAATCAGAGCATCAGCGTGCCGGGGATGTTAGACCAGTAGGCGATCAGGTACCACGAGATAAAGTACAGAGCGCATAAAGCCGCCGCCGACTGGATGGCAGCATGGGTCTGGGCGCCGGCGCGCAATAATCGGGTAAGCGTACGCACAGTCTTCTCCGCTAGTGTCATTAAGTGAAGCCATGACTGTACGCGCGCTACTCTGCAGCAGCAAGCCGGCGCCGCCGGGTACCGCCAGACGGTACCGGGGGTAGCGCAGCGCCGGCCCGAATTGCGACCGGCTCTGGCTACTCGCTGGCGGCGGCACCATAACCGCCGCCGCCCGGCGTTTCGATCACAAACATATCACCGGCCTGCATATCGGCTTTGCCGATGTGCGGCAAGTGTTCCACCCTGCCGTCGGCCCGCACCACGCTATTCAGGCCGCAGGCACCGGCGCTGCCCCCCGCCATGCCGAACGGCGCATACACGCGGTTATTCGACAGGATGGCTGCCGTCATGGCTTCGAGGAAGCGCACTTTGCGTACCCCGCCATCGCCGCCATGCCAGCGCCCTGCTCCGCCGCTGCCGCGCCGTATGGTGTAGCTCTCCAGCCGCACGGGGAAACGGAATTCCAGTATCTCGGGATCAGTCAGGCGCGAATTGGTCATATTGGTCTGGACTACGCTGGTGCCGTCGAAGCCGGGGCCCGCACCGGAACCGCCGCTGATGGTTTCGTAATACTGGTAGCGCGCGTTACCGAAGGTGAAATTATTCATGGTGCCCTGCGCAGCGGCCATCACGCCCAGTGCGCCATACAGCGCATTGGTGATGCAGGTCGAGGTCTCCACATTGCCCGACACCACCGAGGCCGGATAGTGGGGATTGAGCATGGAACCGGCCGGTATGCTGACCTTGAGCGGCTTCAGACAGCCAGCGTTAAGGGGAATGTCGTCATTGACCAGGGTGCGGAACACATACAGCACGGCCGCCATACAGACGGCGGAAGGCGCATTGAAGTTGTTGTCCAGCTGCGCCGAGGTGCCGGCAAAGTCGATTTCGGCGCTGCGCTCGGCCTGATTAACGCGGATCGCCACCTGTATGCGCGCGCCGTTGTCCAGTTCCAGCGTGTAACTGCCATCCTGCAGTGCGCTGATCACGCGCCGCACGGCTTCCTCGGCATTGTCCTGCACGTGACCCATATAGGCCTGTACCACTTCCAGCCCGAAGTGGGCCACCATCTTGCGCAATTCTTCAACGCCCTTCTGGTTGGCCGCCACCTGCGCGCGCAGATCGGCCATGTTCTGGTCGGGATTGCGGGCCGGATGGCGCGCCGCAGCCAGCAGCGCACGGGTTTCTGCTTCGCGCAAACGGCCACCGGCCGCGCCATCAACCAGCTTGAAGTTATTGATCAGCACACCCTCGTCCTCGATCACGCGCGAATCGGGCGGCATGGAGCCGGGCGTGGTGCCGCCTATGTCGGCATGGTGGCCACGTGATCCAACATAGAACAGCAGCGTGCTGCCCGCTTCATCGAACACCGGCGTAATCACCGTGACGTCAGGCAGATGGGTGCCGCCGTTGTAGGGATCGTTGAGCATGTACACATCGCCGGCCTGCATGCGGCCTGCGTTTTCCCGCATCACGGTCTTGATGCTCTCGCCCATGGAACCCAGATGCACAGGCATATGCGGTGCATTGGCGATCAGGTTGCCGTCGGCATCGAAGATGGCGCAGCTGAAGTCCAGCCGCTCCTTGATGTTGACCGAATAGGCCGTATTCTGCAGCCGCAAACCCATCTGCTCGGCGATGGACATGAACAGATTGTTGAAGATTTCCAGCATCACGGGGTCAGCGCTGGTACCGATCGCGCGCCGTTCGGGCAGCGCCGCGATACGGCGCAGCACCAGATGATCGTGCGGCGTGACTTCGGCCTGCCAGCCCGCTTCCACGATGGTGGTGGAGTTCTGCTCGGCGATGATGGCCGGTCCTTTGATCAGATCACCGATGCGGGTATGTTCGCGCGAATACAGGCTGGTCTGGCGCCATTTGCCGCCCGTGTACATGGGCACCACGGCTTGCGGCAGCAGGCCGGTCATGCGGCGCGGTGCCGGCTCCACAGTTTCGCCAGGGGCGTCGGATTTGCCTATGGCTTCCACCGATACGGCTTCGACGATCAGGCCACGGGCCGGCATCAGGAAGGAATAGCGCTTGCGGTAGGCCGCTTCAAACTGGGCCTGCATGCTGTCCAGCGTATCAAACAGCACGATCAGCGCACTGTCCGTTCCTTCGTAGCGCAGGTGCACGCGGCGCATCAGGCTGATACGCTCCGGCGCCACACCCTGTGCCTGCAGATCGGCCGTGGCCAGCGCCCCCAGCTGCTCGAGACGCTGTGCCACCGGCTCCAGTGCCTCCTGCGCCAGCCTGATTTCCACTGCCGCTTCGCGCATCGCGCTCTGGTCGGCCAGTCCCATGCCGTAGGCCGACATCACGCCGGCCAGCGCATGCACGAACACCGTCTTCATGCCCAGCGCATCGGCTACCAGACAGGCATGCTGGCCGCCGGCACCGCCAAAGCTGGTCAGCACATATTCCGTGACGTCATGACCGCGCTGCACCGAAATCTGTTTGATGGCATTGGCCATATTGCCCACTGCGATATCGAGGAAGCCTTCCGCCACCTGCTCGGCGCTGGTTGCGCGCCCCGTTGCAGTGGCAATCTCCTCCGCCATGGCGGCAAAGCGGGCGCGTACGGCCGCCGTATCGAGCGCCTGCTTGCCATCGGCGCCAAACAGATGGGGGAAAAAGCGTGGCTGTATCTTGCCCAGCATGACGTTGCAGTCCGTTACCGCCAGCGGGCCGCCACGCCGGTAGCTGGCCGGCCCCGGATTGGCACCGGCACTGTCGGGGCCTACCCGATAGCGGCTGCCATCAAAATGCAGAATGGAGCCACCGCCGGCGGCCACCGTATGGATGCTCATCATGGGCGCGCGCATGCGCACACCGGCCACCTGCGTCTCGAACACGCGCTCGAACTCGCCGGAAAAATGCGACACGTCAGTCGAAGTGCCGCCCATATCGAAGCCGATGACCTTATCGAAACCGGCTAGCTGGCTGGCCCGGACCATGCCGACGATGCCGCCGGCCGGGCCACTCAATATGCTGTCCTTGCCCTGAAAGGCCCGCGCATCCGTCAGGCCGCCGTTCGACTGCATGAACTGCAGGTTCACGCCGGGGAGCTGCTGCGCCACCAGATCGACATAGCGCCGCAGTATTGGCGACAGATAGGCGTCGACCACCGTGGTATCGCCGCGCGCCACCAGCTTCATCATGGGGCTGACCTGATGCGATACTGAGATCTGGCTAAAACCGATCTCGCGCGCCAGTGCTGCCACCTGCGCCTCGTGCTCGGTATAGCGGTAGCCGTGCATGAAAACGATGGCCAGTGTACGCAGGCCTTCGTCAAAGGCCGCCTGCAGCCCTGCTCTGGCCTGTACCAGATCAAGCGCCTGCACCGTCTCGCCATGGGCGCCCATGCGTTCGTCGATCTCGATCACGCGCTGGTACAGCAGTTCGGGCAGCACGATGTGGCGGTCGAACAGGCGCGGACGGTTCTGGTAGGCGATGCGCAAGGCATCGCCGAAGCCGCGCGTAATCGCCAGTGCGGTAGGCTCGCCCTTGCGTTCCAGCAGCGCGTTGGTAGCGACCGTGGTGCCCATCTTGACGGCGGCGATCTGCCCGACCGGCACGTCCTGGCCCGCAGCGACACCCATCAGCTGGCGTATGCCGGCCACGGCAGCATCGGCATAATGTTCAGGATTCTCCGACAGCAGCTTCAGGGTGCGCAGACGGTTATCCGGCATCTTCGCCACGATGTCCGTAAACGTACCGCCACGATCTATCCAGAACTGCCAATCCATACCTGCCTCACGACGATGAAAATAAGCGCCTATTGTAGTAGCACCCGCAGCTCCCGTGCGAGGCCGGAAACACATAATTTCGATGCTAGAATTGCAGCATGAATCCACTCTATACCGTCGCCGAAATCCGCGCCATCGAGCAGGCTGCCGCTGCCACCCTGCCACCCGGCGTACTGATGCAACGGGCCGGTCAGGCCGCTGCCAATGCTGCGCTGGACCTGCTGCCCGTTGCCGCCTCAGGTGCGCGCGTGCTGGTACTGGCCGGCCCTGGCAACAACGGCGGCGATGCACTGGAGGCTGCCGCCCATCTGGCATTTGCCGGCGCCCGCGTCAGCGTGATCCACTACGCACCGCCTGGCGATAGTTCGCCCGAGCGCCAGGCCGCGCTACAGCGGGCGCTGTCCTGTGACGCCCTGTTTGCCGACTATACGGCGGAACTGGTGGGCAGCCAGCCATGGTCGCTGGTGATTGACGGATTATTCGGCATCGGCCTGCAACGGCCGCTGGCCGGCGCCATCCGCCAGCTGGTGGAACAGGTGAATACGCTGCGCTGCCAGATACTGGCACTCGATGTACCTAGCGGCCTGGATGCCGATACGGGGCAGATAGTCGGGCCGCAGGGCATCGCACTGCGCGCCAGCCACACCCTGACCTTCATCGCCAACAAGCCCGGCCTGCATACGGCCGATGGCCGCGACTATGCCGGGCTGGTCGATGTGGCCAGACTCGATATCGATTGCACGCTGGTGCCGCCCGCGCGCCTGCATCTGAATGACGTGGCCTACTTCGCCCGCCACCTGCGCAACCGGCGCCAGAACAGCCACAAAGGCAGTTACGGCAACGTCGCGGTGATCGGCGGTGCAGAAGGCATGTGCGGCGCACCGCTACTGGCAGCACGCATGGCGCTGCACGCGGGGGCCGGACGGGTGTACGCCCTGTTTGCGGGCACGCCCCTGCCCTATGATGCAGGCCAGCCAGAGCTGATGTGCAGCGCCGCGGCAGGCTACGATTATGCCAGTGCCACGGTGGTTGCCGGACCGGGGCTGGGCAGTTCGGCCCATGCCCGCCAGCTGCTGGCGCAAGCCATCGCTGCCGATACGCCGCTGCTGCTCGACGCCGACGCGCTGAATCTGCTGGCGGCCGATGGCGCGCTGCAGCAGGCGCTGTGCGCACGCACGCAAGCGGCCGTACTGACTCCGCATCCGCTCGAGGCAGCCCGTCTGGCAGGCGTGAGCATAGGCGAGATACAGGCCGACCGGATACACTCGGCGCGCCAGCTGGCGGCACGCTATCAGTCCGTCGTGATCCTCAAAGGTTCGGGCACGGTGATCGCCACCCCGGCGGGCGATGCTGTCATCAACAGCACCGGCAATGCGGCGCTGGCTACGGCAGGCACGGGCGACGTGCTGGCCGGTCTATGCGGCAGCCTGCTGGCGCAAGGCTGGCCGCAATGGCAGGCCGCACTGGCAGCCGTCTGGCTGCACGGCATGGCTGCCGACGTACTGGTGACGGAAAGCGGCAACGCCATCGGCCTGACGGCCAGCGAGCTGATACCGGCCATACGTACGGCCATCAACCGCATGGTGGCACACCACGCTATCTAGACCAGCCGTCCCGCCGCAATCGTCAGGGTGCGGTCGCAGCGCGCCGCCATGCTCTGGTCGTGGGTGACCAGTACCAGCGTCGAACCATGCTGGCGATTCAGTTCGAACATCAGCGCGATCACGGATTCTCCCGTGGCCGCATCCAGACTGCCGGTAGGTTCGTCGGCAAACAGCAAGGGGGGCTCGGTGACGAAGGCCCGCGCCAGCGCCACGCGCTGCTGCTCGCCACCGGACAGGTATTTCGGATAGTGGCGCAGACGGCTGGCCAGCCCGACGCGCTCCAGCATGGCCTCGGCCCGCGCTCTGGCATTGGCGATGCCGCGCAGCTCCAGCGGCAGCATGACGTTTTCCAGCGCCGTCAGGTGGGACAGCAGCTGGAAGGACTGGAACACAAAGCCCAGCCTCTCCTTGCGTAGCAGGGCGCGCCCGTCCTCGTCGAGCCCATAGATATCCACGCCGTCGATCAGTACCGTACCTGCGCTGGGCGTATCCAGCCCCGCCAGCAGCCCCAGCAAAGTGGACTTGCCGGAGCCGGAAGCCCCCACTATCGCAAGCGTCTCGGCCTTTTGCACGGTAAAATCGAGGGGATGAAGTATGGTCAGCTCGCCGCTGGCATCAGCCACGCGCTTGGCGAGGCTGCGTACTTCTATGGCTCCATGGGCTGGCAGCGCAGCGTTTGTGGCATTATGGACCGTCGTAGTATCCAGTCGGGCAGAACGTTCAGGAAAATCAGGCATGCTTGAAAGCTTAATTCGTTTATCGGGGTTGAACACCATACCTCGCCGTTGTACACAGTGGTTGACCATAGCGTTGGTGATGGCGCTGGCCACCGCCTCGGGCAGCGCCTATTCTGCACCAAAAACCGTTCTGGTGCTGGGCGATAGTTTATCGGCCGAGTACGGGCTGGCGCGCGGCACGGGCTGGGTGGCTCTGGCCGACGAAAAGCTGCGCAGCCAGAAAATCGAAGCCACCATCGTCAACGCCAGCGTCAGTGGCGAGACCACCAGCGGTGGCCGCAGCCGCCTGCCGGCGCTGCTGGAAAAGTACAAACCTGCGCTAGTGGTCATCGAGCTGGGCGCCAATGACGGCCTGCGCGGCCTACCCGTCGCCGCAGCAGAAGCCAATCTGCTGGCCATGAGCAGCGCAGCTCGCAAGGCCGACGCGCGCGTGCTACTGATCGGCATGCGCATGCCGCCGAATTACGGCCGTGATTATGCCGAGCGTTTCTATGCCATGTATGGCACGCTGGCCAAGCAGATCCAGGCCCCACTGGTGCCCTTTATGCTGGAAGGCGTGGCCGACAAGCCCGAGCTGTTCCAGCCTGACCGCCTGCATCCGCTGGCCAGCGCCCATCCCGTCATACTTGCCAATATCTGGCCTACCCTGCAGAAGTCCATCAGAGCCAAATGAAATACCCCGAAGTTCTAAAGCTGGAGCAGGTCCTCCCCCAGCTCGAGCAGTTCGATGCCATCATCGATGCGCGCAGCCCTTGCGAATATGTGATCGACCATCTGCCGGGCGCCATCAACGCGCCCGTGCTCGACGACGCCCAGCGCATCACGGTGGGCACCATGTACAAGCAGGTAGGCTCGTTTGAAGCCAAGAAGCTGGGTGCAGCGCTGGTGGCGAAGAATATCGCCCAGCACATTGAAACGCTGTGGATCGAGCAGCCACGCGAATGGCGTCCGCTGGTCTACTGCTGGCGCGGCGGCAACCGTAGCGGCGCCATGGCGCACATACTGGCCAAGATAGGCTGGCCCGTGGTGCAGCTGGACGGCGGCTACAAGGCCTTCCGCGCGCACGTCAATGCGGAGCTGGAACAGCCCCCGCAATTCGCTTTCAAAGTCATCTGCGGCACTACCGGCAGCGGCAAGAGCCGCATGCTGGAGGTATTGGCCGGTCAGGGTGCGCAGGTGCTCGATCTGGAGCAGCTGGCGGCCCACCGTGGCTCGGTACTGGGCGGCCTGCCTAGCCAGCCGCAGCCCAGCCAGAAAGCGTTCGAGACGGCGATCTGGAATGCCTTGCGCCGCTTCGACTCTGCCCGCCCCGTGTTTGTGGAATCAGAGAGCAAGAAGGTAGGCAATCTGCGCGTCCCTGCTGCGCTGATGGAGCGCATGCGCGGTTCCGATTGCATCGCCATGACGCTGAGCCGCGCCGACCGCGTGCGCCTGCTGATGGAGGACTACCAGCACTACACCAGCGATGCCGCTGCACTCAACGAACAGCTTGCGTATCTGACGCCGCTGCATGGCCACGAACGCATCAAACGCTGGCAGCAAATGGCCAGCAGTGGCGAAATGGCCGCACTGGTGGAAGAGCTGCTGGCCGAGCACTACGATCCGGCCTATCTACGCTCCATAGACCGCAACTTCGTGCGCTATGAACAGGCGCAGGAGTTAAAACTGGACGCGATCGATGCTGCCAGTTTCGCCACCGGTGCGCGCAAGCTGATCGAACTATCCTGAGATACATATTGGCAGCCAGCCAAGGCGCTCTTCGCGCTCTGCCGGAAATGTAGACCGGACAAAGCGCTCAAATAGAAAAAGCCGGCATTGCCGGCTTTTTCTTTATCACCTGATTTTAGCACCGGATACTGGCCAGTCTGCACCAGCCAGTGATCGCGCTTACTTGACTTCCACCACCGTCGCCGTGGCGATAGGCTTGAGGATCTTGACCTTGGCCTTCTGCTTCAGCAATTCGATGTAGTCGTGCATTTCCTGTTGCGCCACGATGTTGTTGATCTGCTCGGCTTCTGCCTTGCGACGCTCTTCATCCTGTACGGCTGGCTGCTGTACTTTGCTGATACGGTACACGCCATAACCCATGCCCGGCACGTCCACGCCCACATAGGCTGGCAGCTTGGTGGTATCAGCCTTCATGATTTCCTGCATGGCCAGACCATTGATGCCTTCAGGCTTGGAACGCGATACCAGCTTGGCGCCAGCGAAGCCGGCTGCATCGCCCGATTTCTTGAAGGCGGCAAGCTTGTCGGCACCCGATTTGGCAGCCAGCTTGGCAGCTTCTTCCATCGTCACGCGCTGACGGATGGCGGCATCGACTTCGGCCAGCGGACGCTTGGTCGCTGGTTTGAATTCGACGATACGGCCGGCCACCAGGGTGCTCGGTGCAGTCTCCACCGCTTCCGTATTGCGCTTGCTGCTGATCGATTCGTTCGAGAACAGTGCAGTCAGGAACTTGGCGTTGTTGTAGGGTGCAGCGCCAGCTGCAGGGCCCGGTGTACGACTCACGTTGACGGCCGTTTCAATTTTCAGGCCCAGCTTGTCAGCCACAGGCTTCAGGCTGTCAGCCTGTTCGTACACGGTGTTCGAGAAGGTCTCGGCCATTTCCGAATACTTCTTGGCAGCTTTCTGCTTCTTCAGCACGGCGGCCACTTCGGTTTTTACTTCGTCCAGCGGTTTTACCACCGCAGGTTTCAGCGCGGTCACGGTCAATACGTGGAAACCGTATTCCGACTGCACAGCATCGCTGATTTCGCCCTGCTTGAGCTTCATCACAGCCGCTTCCACTGGTGCTGGCAGCGCACCTTTGGTCACGATATCGAGGTCACCGCCCTGCTCGGCCGATACGGCATCATCCGATTTGGTCTTGGCCACTTTAGCGAAGTCGGCCGGCGCTTTGCGCAGTTCGGCCACGATGGCTTCCGCCTTGGCTTTGGCAGCAGCGACTTCGGCAGCACTAGCGCCTTTTTTCACAGCCACCAGCACGTGGGCAGCACGGCGGCTTTCCGGCGTGGTGAAGCCAGCCTGGTTGGCATTGTAGTAGGCAGCTACGTCTGCATCGGTGACGCTGATCTGGCTCAGCACCGAGTCGCTATTGAAGACCACGTATTCGATCTTGGCCTGCTCAGGTACTTCGAAGAATTTGGCGTTCTTGTCGTAGAAGGCCTTGACCATGTCGTCGGTCACTTTGACCTGTGGCACGAAATCCGCCACTGGCAGCAGCAGTTCCTGCACTTCACGCTCCTGCGCGCCGATATCGGACAGGGTTTTGGCCACGGCACGCGGCGCGAAGCCGGTGGCCTGAATGGCGTTACCCAGCTGCTGCAGGGTCAGGTCGCGGCGCAGACGCTGGTCGTACATGCTGGGCGTCATGCCCTGTGCCGCCAGTATCGATTTATAACGTTCCATGTCGAAAGCGCCTTCGCCACCGAACTGTTCCTTGATCACGCGCTGCAGCAGCGTATCGCTCACGGTCAGGTGCGAACGCACGACTTCGGCAGCAATGGCACGCTCGGCGATCAGCTGGTCCAGCAGATTCTGCTTGAACTCGGGCGTATCGAACATTTTCTGGTCGAACTGGGCGCCCAGACGCTGGCGGTAATTGTCCAGCTGGTTACGCACGGCATTATCAAATTCCTGCTGGGTCAGCGGCTTGCCATCGATTTTGGCGATCGTATTGGCGTCGTCGCCGAAGCTCTTATAACTACCGATGCCGACGAAAGCAAACGACGGCACGATGATAATCGCCAGGAAAATCTGCATCAGGCGTTGATGGGTACGAATAAATTCAAACATGGTCTGCCAATTCGGATTGAGTGGGACTTGCACATACAAAAAAGGCGAACTCGCGTTCGCCGATTCCAGTTGGCCGATTTTACAGTGCAGCCCCCTCTATAGCAAGTGTAAATCCTTGGCAAAACAGACACATTGCAACGGCACCAAAACGAAACGCCCTCCAGAACCAGCCCTCCAGTTCGCTTGCACCACCCCGCTGCTGGCGACCGTTACATGAAATGAATAAAAAATATCCAATTCAAAACTACTACCGGGCAGTTCCAGCCCTGGCCAACAATGCGCGTTACAAAACCGCCTCAATAACGATTTTATAAAATCCCCTAGCGCGACCTGTTAACCATGCATAACTATAAAAGTGGTTGACGTTCAAACATCTTACAAGGGAGCTAATAAAAGCCTGCGCACGATACGATAAGTTAATTTTCATTTGCGCATGAATAAAAATCCGGAAAATGAATAATCGGACGCGCAAAAAGAAAAACCCCGTAGCTAATTATTAGCTACGGGGTATCTTGTTCTTGGCGGAGCGGACGGGACTCGAACCCGCGACCCCCGGCGTGACAGGCCGGTATTCTAACCAACTGAACTACCGCTCCTATACGAGTACTGTGGTTTTGTTGGCGGAGCGGACGGGACTCGAACCCGCGACCCCCGGCGTGACAGGCCGGTATTCTAACCAACTGAACTACCGCTCCAGCAAAACACACTAGGTACTACTAACTACTTTTTACTGCTTGCTACTTCTTACTACTACCGCAAAACTGGTGGGCGGTGAGAGGCTCGAACTCCCGACCTAAGCCTTGTAAGGGCTCCGCTCTACCAACTGAGCTAACCGCCCAATTTCGCGCTTTGGTGAGCTAGCTAACATCTGCTGCTCACCGAAGTCCGTTAGTTTACAGCATCTTTCAAAGCTTTACCAGCTTTAAATTTAGGAACTTTTGCTGCTTCGATGGTGATCTCTTCTTTGGTGCGTGGATTGCGGCCGGTACGGGCAGCACGCTCGCTCACCGAGAAGGTGCCAAAGCCGACCAGGGTGACGCTGTCGTTCTTTTGCAGGGTGGTGGTTACGCCATCGATCACCGCGTCCAGTGCGCGAGCCGCAGCCGCTTTCGAAATATCAGCGGTCGCTGCGATATGGTCGATCAATTCAGTCTTATTCAAAGCAATTCCCCGTCACAAAGGTTATATCGTTTTAGCCCGCGAGCATGCATTTAACTGCATCTTGCAGGTCTGGAAAAATCTCAGGCCGTATTAAACAAGCCAGCCTGCACTTGTGTCAAGGACTGCACTATAGAAATACCCCTCAAAATAACAAACGGGCACTATAAAAGTGCCCGTTTGTGGCGTTAGCGAGAATTAATCGCTATTTGCCCGATGAATGGTCTTCGGCTGATTAGTGCTTCACCACTTCCGTCTGGCCGTCCGATTTCGCGGCAGCAGCGGCCACCGCTTCGACCGGCGCCGTTTCCGTCAGCGGTTCAGGCAGACGTTCAAGCGCGATTTCCAGCACTTTATCGATCCAGCGGACCGGCACGATTTCCAGCTTGTTCTTCACGTTGTCCGGAATGTCGGCCAGATCCTTGACGTTCTGCTCGGGGATCAGCACGGTCTTGATGCCGCCGCGCTGGGCCGCCAGCAGTTTTTCTTTCAGACCACCGATAGGCAGCACTTCGCCGCGCAGCGTAATCTCGCCCGTCATGGCCACGTCAGCACGCACCGGGATGCCGGTGAAGACCGACACCATGGCCACCGTCATCGCAGCACCAGCGGATGGGCCGTCTTTCGGCGTCGCACCTTCCGGCACGTGGATGTGGATGTCGCTCTTCTCGAACACTTCGTTCTTGATGCCGAGGCGCTGGGCACGGCTGCGCACCACCGTACGCGCCGCTTCGATCGACTCCTTCATCACGTCGCCCAGTGTACCGGTGCGTATCACGCCACCCTTGCCCGGCATCGACACGGCCTCGATGGTCAGCAGATCGCCACCCACTTCCGTCCAGGCCAGACCCACCACCTGACCGATCTGGTTATCTTTCTCGGCCACGCCGAAATCGTAGCGGCGCACACCGAGGAATTTATCCAGATTTTTCGAGGTGACGGCAATCTTCTTGTCGGATTTCTTCAGCAGCAGCATCTTCACCACCTTGCGGCAGATCTTCGACACTTCACGCTCGAGCGAACGCACACCGGCTTCCCGCGTGTAGTAGCGGATGATGTCGCGCAGAGCCGATTCGGCCACGGAAATCTCGTCCTCTTTCAGACCATTGTTCTTGATCTGTTTCGGCAGCAGATAGCGCTGGGCAATGCTGGTCTTCTCGTCTTCCGTGTAGCCGGACAGGCGGATCACTTCCATACGGTCCAGCAGTGCCGGCGGGATGTTGTACGAGTTCGAAGTCGCGACGAACATCACATCGGACAGATCGAAATCGACTTCGATGTAGTGGTCCGAGAAGGTATGGTTCTGTTCCGGATCGAGCACTTCCAGCAGCGCCGAGGAAGGATCGCCACGGAAGTCCGCACCCATCTTGTCGATTTCGTCGAGCAGGAACAGCGGGTTGCGCACACCGACCTTGGCCAGCGATTGCAGCACCTTGCCCGGCATCGAGCCGATATAGGTACGGCGGTGACCGCGGATCTCGGCTTCGTCACGCACGCCGCCCAGTGCCATACGCACGAACTTGCGGTTGGTAGCGCGGGCAATCGACTGGCCCAGCGAAGTTTTACCCACGCCCGGAGGACCGACGAAGCACAGGATAGGCGCTTTCAGCTTGTCCACGCGCTGCTGTACTGCCAGATATTCCAGGATACGTTCTTTGACTTTTTCCAGACCGTAGTGGTCGCCTTCCAGCACTTTTTCAGCATTGGACAGATCGTTGTTGACCTTGGACTTTTTCTTCCATGGCAGGCTGACCAGCGTATCGATGTAGTTGCGCACCACCGTCGCTTCGGCCGACATGGGCGACATCAGCTTGAGTTTCTTCAGCTCGGCATTGGCCTTGTCCAGTGCCTCTTTCGGCATCTTGGCAGCGGCGACTTTCTTTTCCAGCTCATCCAGATCGGCGCCGTCTTCGCCCTCGCCCAGTTCTTTCTGGATGGCTTTGACCTGCTCGTTCAGGTAGTACTCGCGCTGCGATTTCTCCATCTGGCGCTTGACGCGGCCACGGATACGCTTCTCCACCTGCAGAATATCGAGCTCGCCTTCGAGCTGGCCCAGCAGATGTTCCAGACGCTTGGTCACGCTGAAGATTTCCAGGATCACCTGTTTCTGCTCGAGCTTGAGCGGCAGATGGGCAGCCACCGTATCAGCCAGGCGGCCGGCATCGTCGATGCCCGACAGCGAAGCGAGGATTTCCGGTGGGATTTTCTTGTTGAGTTTGACGTACTGGTCAAACTGCTGAACGATGGCGCGGCGCATCGCTTCGATTTCCGAATCGTCGCCCTGCTCGGAATCGAGCGGCGTCAGATCGGCCACGAAGTGGGCCGGCGTATCAGTAATGCGGTTGATGCGTGCACGCTGAGCGCCTTCCACCAGCACCTTGACGGTACCGTCCGGCAGTTTCAGCATTTGCAGAATATTGGCCACGCAGCCGATTTCATAAATATCGGAAGCAGAAGGTTCGTCCTTGGCAGCGGCTTTTTGGGCGGCAAGCATGATGCTCTTGCCTTGCTCCATTGCGGCTTCCAGCGCCTTAATCGATTTTGGGCGTCCTACGAACAGCGGTATCACCATATGCGGGAAAACTACAACGTCCCGCAACGGCAATAACGGCAGTTGAGTTTGCTCAGTTAATTTGGAAGTTGTCATGGCGTACCTTATGTGAAAGCGTGTTTATGATGTGGGCGCGAAGATCCAGATCACAAGACCGTCATCGTCAATTTGTTCTTATATACAAAGAATATTTCCGAATAACGATAAAACTCTAAGAGTGATAAACAGCACGTAAATAAAAAAGCCACGCGTGACAAACGATGCTGTCACGAGTGGCTTTCCGTTTGAAGCCTGCTTACTCTTATTGAGTCAAATTGTACCGCCTTGCCCCGCAGATGCGAAATGAAATTTGTCGAAGTGCGCGGCAAGTGTGCACAAGTTAATTAATTCTCACCAGAGGCTTTAGCAGCTTCTTCATAAATCAGCAATGGTTTCGCGCCGCTGGTAATCGTATTTTCATCGATCACTACTTTGGTCACATTGCTTTCATTCGGCAATTCGTACATGGTGTCGAGCAGCGCATGTTCGAGTATCGAACGCAGGCCGCGCGCACCCGTCTTGCGGGCCAGGGCTTTCTTGGCGATCGCATGCAGAGCGGCCGGACGCACTTCCAGTTCCGCGCCTTCCATGTCGAGCAGCTTGGCGTACTGCTTAACCAGTGCGTTCTTAGGCTCGACCAGAATCTGGATCAGCGCTTCTTCCGTCAGCTCGGCCAGCGTGGCCACAACCGGCAGACGGCCCACCAGTTCAGGGATCAGGCCGAACTTGATCAGATCTTCCGGTTCCGCTTCCTGCAGCACGTCGGAAGCGCTACGCTCTTCCTTGCTCTTCACGGTAGCCGAGAAGCCGATGCCGGATTTTTCCGAACGTTCGGAAATCACCTTGGCCAGGCCATCGAATGCGCCACCGCAGATGAACATGATGTTGGTGGTATCGATCTGCACGAAATCCTGATTCGGGTGCTTGCGGCCGCCTTGCGGTGGCACCGAAGCCATGGTGCCTTCGATCAGCTTCAGCAGCGCCTGCTGCACACCTTCGCCCGACACGTCGCGGGTAATCGAAGGGTTGTCCGATTTACGCGAAATCTTGTCGATCTCGTCGATGTAGACGATGCCGCGCTGGGCTTTCTCGACGTCATAGTTGCAGCTTTGCAGCAGCTTCTGAATGATGTTTTCCACGTCCTCACCCACGTAACCGGCTTCGGTCAGGGTGGTCGCGTCGGCGATCACGAACGGCACGTTGAGCATGCGCGCCAGCGTCTGCGCCAGCAGGGTCTTGCCGGAGCCGGTAGGGCCGACCAGCAGGATGTTGCTCTTGGCCAGTTCGATGTCGTCTTTCTTGCCCAGATGCTTGAGGCGTTTGTAGTGGTTGTACACCGCTACCGACAGGATGCGCTTGGCAGTCTGCTGGCCGATCACGTACTGGTCGAGCAGATCCTTGATTTCGGATGGCGTCGGCAGATCCGACTTGGCGCCCGTGACGGACTCGATGGCCGAGGTTTCATCACGAATGATGTCATTGCACAGATCGATGCACTCATCGCAGATGAAGACCGATGGGCCGGCGATGAGTTTCTTTACCTCGTGCTGACTTTTGCCGCAAAACGAGCAGTACAGTAATTTTTCGCCGCTGGAGGTTTTTTTGTCTGACATGGGGCTTTATCTAAGAGTTACAGTAGGATGCGTAGTCGCTGGTGAAGTTGCCTAAACCTTAATTTAACTTCCCCAACACTATACATCTACCTGACATGCTACCTGAAATAAAAACGAAACGCCCGAACGATGGATCGCCCGGGCGTCTCTTTAGCAATACGGTACTGGATGCATCAAGCCCGGTTGGTCAACATCTTGTCGATCAAGCCGTACTCTACCGCTTCTTCCGCCGACATGAAACGGTCACGATCCGTGTCTTTGGCGATCTGTTCCACGGTTTGACCCGTACGTTCCGCCATGATCGAATTCAGACGGTGACGCAAATACAGGATTTCCTTGGCCTGGATTTCGATATCCGAAGCCATGCCCTGCGAGCCACCCGAAGGCTGGTGGATCATGATACGCGAGTTAGGCAGCGAGAAACGCTTGCCCTTGGCGCCAGCGGCCAGCAGGAAGGCGCCCATGGAGGCAGCCATGCCGGTGCACAGCGTCGAAACATCAGGCTTGATGAACTGCATGGTATCAAAAATCGCCAGACCGGCCGACACCGAGCCGCCAGGAGAATTGATGTAGAGCGAGATGTCCTTGTCCGGATTTTCGCTTTCCAGGAACAGCATCTGGGCGACAATCAGGTTGGCCATCTGGTCGTGCACAGGGCCGACCATGAAAATGACCCGTTCCTTCAGCAGGCGCGAGTAAATGTCATACGAACGCTCGCCGCGACCGCTTTGTTCGACCACCATAGGCACGAGGCCGAGCATTTCAGTGTCCAGCGCTGGATTACGGTTCATACCAGTCATTCTATTTCCTTGTGAAGCAGCATAAAGCCGGAGTTGGCATCTTACCGCATCCGGCTTTTTCTGTATTACGCTTGAGCGTTGCTTCCCATCAGTTCGTCAAAGGCTACTTCCTTGGACGAGGTTTTCGACAGGCCCAGTACGTAGTTGACGACGTTTTCTTCCAATACAAGGGCTTCGACTTCAGCCAGACGACGACGGTCGCTGTAGTAGTACTTCAGCACTTCGCGCGGATCTTCGTAGCTCTGGGCGAAATCTTCAACCTGGGCTTTCACCTGTTCAGGCTGGGCTTGCAGATTGTTTTCGTTCACCAGTTGCGACAGGATCAGGCCCAGACGTACGCGACGTTCGGCTTTGTCTTTGAACAGTTCTGGTGGGAATGGTACGTCTTTCACGTTCATGCCGCGTTGCGCCATGTCCTGACGGGTCATTTCAGCCAGACGCTCGGTGTCCTGCGCGATCAGCACTTCTGGCACGTCCAGGGTGGCGGTTTTCACCAGCGCTTCCATCACGGCTTCCTTGTTGCGTGCTTTCACACGGCCAGCCACTTCGCGTTCCAGATTGACTTTGATGTCTTCGCGCATTTTAGCCACGTCGCCATCGGCTACGCCCAGCGATTTAGCGAACTCGGCGTCCACTTCCGGCAGGTGGGCCCATTCCAGTTTTTTCAGGGTGATGGTGAACGAAGCGGTTTTACCGGCCACGTCTTTACCATGGTAGTCCTCTGGGAAAGCCAGTGGGAAGGTCTTGGCTTCGCCCACTTTCAGGCCGACGGTAGCGGCTTCGAATTCTGGCAGCATGCGGCCTTCGCCCAGTACGAAAGCGTAGTCGTCCGCTTTACCGCCCGGGAATTCCACGCCGTCGATCGAACCAACGAAGTCTACGGTCACGCGGTCGCCGTTGGCAGCAATTGCCTCGCCGCCGTCGCCGTGTTCGCCAGCTTCGCCTTTGGTGTGGAAGTGCACGCGCTGTTTGCGCAGGATGTCGATGGTCTTGTCGATTTCGACTTCCGATACGGCCGCTTTCACGGTTTCGATTTCTACGGTGGTCAGATCGCCGATCACGACTTCCGGGTACACTTCGAAGGTAGCGTCGAAGCTCAGGATGCCTTCTGCCGAACCTTCTTTCGGTTCGATGCGCGGGTAGCCAGCAACGCGCAGCTGGGCTTCGTTAGCGGCGTCGTTGAACGCACGGCCAACTTTATCGTTCAGCACTTCGGTTTCGATCTGATAACCGTATTGTGCGGCGACCATTTTCAGCGGCACTTTACCTGGACGGAAGCCCGGTGCTTTAGCCGTTTTGGCTTGCACTTTCAGGCGCTTCTCAACTTCAGCGCGGACCTCGGTCAGCGGGAAGGAGATCGTGATACGACGTTCAAGTTTGCCCAAGGTTTCGACTGCAGTTGCCATGTAAAAATCGTCCAAAAAAATAGTAATACTGTTGGTGCGAGGAGGGGGACTCGAACCCCCACACCATTGCTGGCGTCAGGACCTAAACCTGGTGCGTCTACCAATTTCGCCATCCTCGCGGCTTGTTTGCACAAAAGCAAAGGGCGACCCGTAAGTGAAAACGGTCGCCCTTTTCCTGCGTGACCGGTAGTAATCCGCAGGAGCTTTCAACTTCAACGCGGTATTCTAACGGGTTTTTCGGCGGAATGTGGTGATTTTTATTAGCTCACCAACATTCCACCGGGTTTCTATTGCAATTCGGCCCGGTTTTGCATATTTCATAGGCAAAACCGGGCTGTTTTTAGCCTGTTCAGGCCACTCTTTGGGGCTTTTTGACACGGAACCAGGCTGCATACAGCGCCGGCAGGAACAGCAGCGTCAGCGCCGTCGCCAGTATCAGGCCGCCCATGATGGCCACGGCCATAGGTCCCCAGAACACGGAACGCGACAAGGGAATCATGGCCAGCGCCGCGGCAGCCGCCGTCAGTATGATAGGACGGCAGCGCCGCACCGCCGATTCCACCACTGCATCCCAGGGCTCGGCACCGCCGGCGATATCCTGCTCGATCTGGTCTACCAGAATCACCGAGTTACGGATAATCATGCCGAACAGCGCGATGATGCCCAGATTGGCCACGAAGCCCAGCGGACGCCCCAGCAACAGCAAGGCCATGGCGGCTCCGGCCACGCCGAGCGGCCCCGTCAGGAACACCAGCAAGGCGCGCGAGAAACTGTGCAGCTGCAGCATCAGCAAGGTAAAGATGATGAAGATGGCCAGCGGCAGATTGGCGGAAATCGATGCTTCGGCCGAACCGCTATCCGCCGCCGCACCTTTGACGCGGATGTCATAGCCGGCCGGCAGCTGCTCGCGCAGCGCCTTGAGTTTAGGCTCGATCTGGCTGGACACGGTAGGCCCCTGGATGTTGTCGCTCACGTCGGACTGCACGGTGATCGCCCATTCCCGCCCTTCGCGCCACACCACCCCCGGTTCCCAGACGAAATGGGCACGGGCCAGCTGGCTCAGTGCCACCGATTTGCCGCTGGCAGTAGGAATATTCGTATTGTTCAATACCGTAATACTGTTGCGCTCTTCCACTGGCTGGCGAATCTGGATATCGATCAACTTGATGTCCTCGCGGAATTGACCGATGGTGGTACCGGACAGTACGGTATTGGCCGCCCGCATCACCGTCTGCGAACTCACGCCCAGTGCCCGCATACGGTCCTGATCCAGATCGAGGCGCAGCACCTTGATGGACTCGTTCCAGTTATCGTTGACACCCACCGTATTCGGGTTGGCGCGCATGATGTCTTTGACCTGATCGGCAATCGCGCGCACCTTGGCCACTTCGCCGCCCGTAACGCGGAACTGCACGGGATATGGCACAGGCGGGCCGTTAGGCAGCAGCTTGACACGGCCGCGCACCTCGGGGAAATCGTGCTTGAACACGTCGACAATTTTCTCACGCAGGGCCGAGCGCGCCTGCAGATCCTTGGGCAGCACCACGATCTGCGACACATTCGACTGCGGGAAAATCTGGTCCAGCGGCAGATAGAAACGCGGACTACCCGTGCCCACATAGCTGGTGTAGCTGATCACCCCGTCCTGCTGGCGGATAAAGGCCTCGAACTTCTTCACCTGGGCTTCATTGGCGGCATAGGTCGTACCTTCCGGCATCCACATCTCCACCATCAGCTCGGGACGGCTGGAATCCGGGAAGAATTGTTTCTCGATGAATTTGAAGCCATACACGCCCAGCGCAAAGATCAGCATGGACGCGACGATGGTGGTCTTGCGGAATTCCACGCACCAGTTGACCATGGCGCGGAAGCGACGGAAACCCGGTGTATCGAACAGTTCGTGGCCGTGGTCGCCGGCCGCATGCGGTTTAACTTTCAGCAGCACATAACCGATGTAGGGCGTGAACACCACGGCCACCACCCAGGAAATCACCAGCGCCAGCGCGTTCACGGAGAACAGCGAGAAGGTGTACTCGCCCGCAGCCGACTTGGCCAGACCGATAGGCAGGAAACCGGCCACCGTAATCAGGGTGCCGGTGAGCATGGGAATCGCCGTGGACGTGTAGGCATAGGTAGCCGCATCGAAGCGCGACATGCCCTCTTCCATCTTACGCACCATCATCTCGACAGCGATGATGGCGTCGTCCACCAGCAGGCCCAGCGCGATAATCAGGGCGCCCAGTGAAATCTTGTGCAGATCGATGTCGAGCATGCGCATGCACAGGAAAGTCACGGACAGCACCAGCGGAATGGTCAGCGCCACCACCAGACCGGGCCGCGCATCAAGACGGAACGGTTTGCTATGCAGACCGAGTGCCACAAAGCTCACGGCCAGCACGATCAGCACGGCTTCGATCAGTGTATGGACGAACTCGCCCACCGACGCTTTGACGGCTTCCGGCTGATTGGACACGCGCTCGAGTTCGATACCAACAGGCAGCTTGGCTTTCAGTGCTGCCACTCTGGCTTCCATATTCTTGCCCAGCACAATGATATTGCCGCCCTTTTCCATCGATACACCCAGGCCGATGACAGCCTTGCCGTTGTAGCGCATGGTATTGCCGGGCGGGTCCTGATACTGGCGCTTGATGGTAGCAAAATCGCCGAGCCGGAAGGTGGTGCCGTTGGCGCGCAGCTCCAGATTTTCCAGATCTTTCAGCGTTCTGAGCGCCCCCGTCACGCGCACCTGCAGATTATCGGTCGGCGTCACCAGCACGCCGCTGGCTTCCACCGCATTCTGGGTGGCAATCTGGTTGGCGATCACCTCGATAGGCACACCGAGCTGGGCGAATTTATGGTGCGAGAACTCGATATTGATTTTCTCGTCCTGCACGCCGAACAGTTCGACCTTGGAAACCAGCTTCACGCCCAGCAGCTGCTGGCGCACGAAGTCGGCATAGTCCTTCATTTCGGCATAGGTATAGCCGTCGCCGGACAGGGCGAAGATGGAACCATAGGTATCACCGAATTCATCGTTGAAGAACGGCCCCTGCACGCCGCCCGGCAAAGTGCCGCGGATATCGCCTATCTTCTTGCGCACCTGATACCACGCTTGCGCCACCTCTTTGGGCGGTGCCGATTCGCGCAGTTTCAGCATGATGGTGGTTTCGCCCGGCTTGGAATAGCTGGTGATTTCATCAATGTCCGGCGTTTCCTGCAGCTTTTTCTCCAGCTTGTCCGTCACCTGCTCGGCCATCTGCAGCGAAGTGGCGCCCGGCCAGATGGCCCGCACCACCATCATGCGGAAGGTGAACGGCGGGTCTTCATCCTGCCCCAGATTGCTGTAGCTGAGCATGCCGCCTATCAGCAGCACGGCGATCAGGTAACGCGTCAGCGGAATATGTTCGAGCGCCCAGCGGGAAAGATTGAAGCCGCCCTTCATTTAGCACTCCCTGCTTGCGCCGCTGCACTGGCGCTGGCGGCGGCCGGCATATCCTGACCCAGTATCCGCACCTGCTGGCCCGGCTTGAGCAGATTGACGCCGGCCGTGACCACCGTCTGGCCAGCCTTGACGCCGCTGGACAGCACGATGTCGTTGCCGACGGCGCCGCCCACCATCACCGGCACCAGCTTGACGGCATTGCGTTCCACCAGCCAGACCGAGGTCGCCGATTTTTCATAGAACAGTGCCGTCAGCGGCACCTTGATCTGCGGCGCTGCCGTCTTGGCATTGAACTGCACCACGGCCGTCATGCCCAGTTTGGCGTCGTCCAGCGTATCGGGGATGGTGACCTTGACGGTATAAGTACGGGTGGCCGCATCGGCCACCGGCGAAATCTCGCGGATCTTGCCCGGCACCGTGCGCTGCGGATCGGCCCACAGGCGGATCTGCACATCGGACACGCGGCGCAGACTATCTACCTTGTCTTCCGGCAGGCCGATCACGACTTCCTTCTCGCCCTGTTTGGCCACCCGCACCACGGGCGTACCAGCCGCCACCACCTGCCCGACTTCCGCATCCACCGCCGTCACCACGCCATCGATATCGGCCACCAGCGCGCTATAGCCTGCCTGATTCGACTGGCCGCGATAGGCCGCATGTGCCGCATCGACATTGGCCTGCGCGGCCTTGAAACCGGCATCCTTGGCATCGAGCACGGCAGCGCTGACGAAGTTTTTGGCACGCAATTCCTGATAGCGTTTGAGTTCCGCCTGGGCCAGATCGCGATTGGTTTCCGCCGAACGCAGCCCCGCCAGCGCCTGAGCCTGGGCCAGCTGCAAATCCTGCGGGTCCAGCTGCATCAGCACCTGGCCTTTTTTCACCACTGTACCTACATCAACCTTGCGCGCGACAATCTTGCCGCCCACGCGGAAACCGAGGCGGGACTCTACTCGGGCCCGTACTTCGCCGGAGAATTCGGCATCCACAGCCACATCACTGGCGGCCAGCACCACGGCACGCACAGGACGCACTTCTTCCGTCTTCTCGACGGGTTTGGAGCAGCCTGCCAGCAAGGCGACCGCAAAAGCTACAATAGTGAGGGGGTAGATCTGCTGCTGTCTGGTGAAGTCGGTCACGGTTTCTTCCTTTAGCTTGCCCTAGAGTGTAGATGGCACTAAGATTACGATTTGGAAATTAATGACTTTCCGTTAATTTATTATAAGCCGAGCCCATCCGTTTGCAAATGACTTTGGCGTCATTAATTTTAAAATCTGCTTTTAGGCTTTGCTTTTATGTCGGTTGACCACTACGAAAATTTTCCCGTTGCCTCAATTTTGTTGCCTGGCCGGCTAAGGCCTGCGGTTGAAGCCATCTATGCCTTTGCCCGCAGTGCCGACGATCTGGCCGATGAAGGTGAGGCCACGCCCGAGCAGCGGCTGGCCGATCTGAACGCTTACGAGGCCGAACTGGCCCGCATCGATGCCGGGGGCGATAGCAGCGAATCCATGTTTGCCCGCCTGGCCGCCGCCATCCGCCGCCATGAACTGCCGATCAAACCTTTCTACGAGCTGCTGTCTGCCTTCAAGCAGGATGTGCTGGTCAGTCGCTACCAGACCTATGACGCCCTGCTCGACTACTGCTCGCGCTCAGCTAATCCGGTAGGCTATCTGATGCTGCACCTGTATGGCGCCGCCGATGAGGAAAACGTACGCGACTCCGATGCCATCTGCACCGCCCTGCAGCTGATCAATTTCCTGCAGGATGTGGCCATCGATCTGCACAAGGAACGTATCTACATTCCGCTGGAAGACCTGAACCGCTATGCCATTTCGCCAGCGGCACTGGACCATCCGAGTGCGCGGCCACGCTGGCGCTCGATGATGAAGTTCGAAGTGGAACGGGCCCGTGCCCTGATGCTGAGCGGCGCGCCGCTGGCGCTGCGCCTGAAAGGCCGCATCGGTTTCGAACTGCGCATGGTGGTACAGGGCGGCCTGCACATCCTCGACGCCATCGAAGCGGCCGAATACGATATCTTCCTGCACCGCCCCAAGCTGGGCAAGCGTGACTGGCTGCGCATCTTCTGGGCGGCCGTGCGCATGAAAAAGCAGATGCGCCTGATGTACGGACTGGCCTGAAGCCCCACAGGCCAGTCCATAACCGATAGAATAGCGGCTTCCAAGTCATTCTTGCTTTTTTATCCATGTCTCCCGACGACTACTGCCAGCAAAAGACCGCACAAAGCGGCTCCAGTTTCTACTACAGCTTTCTGTTCCTGCCGCCGGAACGTCGTCGCGCCATCACTGCCCTGTATGCGTTCTGCCGCGAGGTAGATGACACCGTGGATGACTGCACGGATGAATCGGTAGCCCGCATCAAGCTGGCCTGGTGGCGCAAGGAAATCGCCAATATGTATGCGGGCCAGCAAAGCCATCCGGTCACGCAGGCGCTGCAGCCCCACCTGGCCCAGTACGACCTCAAACAGGAACATCTGCAGGCCATCATCGACGGCATGGAAATGGATCTGAACCAGACCCGCTACCTCGATTACGCCGCACTCAGCAAATACTGCTGGCATGTGGCCAGCGTGGTGGGCATCCTGTCGGCCAGCATCTTCGGCGCCACCCGGCCGGAAACCCTGCGCTATGCCGAGAAGCTGGGCCACGCTTTCCAGCTCACCAACATCATTCGCGACGTGGGTGAAGATGCGCGCAAAGGCCGCATCTACCTGCCCATCAACGAATTACAGCAGTTCAACGTCACTGCGGCCGACCTGCTCAACGCACGCCACAGCGAGAAATTCGAACAGCTGATGGCCTTCCAGACTGCCCGCGCCCAGGCCGCCTACGATGAAGCTTATGCCCTGCTGCCCAGGGAAGACCGGCGCGCCCAGCGTCCCGGCCTGATGATGGCCGCCATCTACCGCACCCTGCTGACGGAAGTGGAAGCCGACGGCTACCACGTGCTGACCCAGCGCATCTCGCTCACCCCTATCCGCAAGCTGTGGCTGGCGTGGAAGACTTACATCCGTGGTTAAGCCCGTAGTGGAACAGCGCGGCAGCGGCGCGGCGGGCGGCAAGCCGGGCGCACCGGCCGTGGCCGTCATCGGCGGCGGCTGGGCCGGCTGTGCCGCAGCGGTGGAGCTGGCCAGCGCCGGCTACAAGGTCACGCTGCTGGAGGCAGCCCGCACGCTGGGCGGCCGGGCCCGCCGTATCGAAACCGACCGGCGCCAGCTCGACAATGGCCAGCACATCCTGCTCGGTGCCTACAGCGCCACCCTGAGCCTGTTGCGCCGCCTCGGCGTGGATGCCCGTCAGGCCCTGCTCACCCTGCCCCTGCAGATGCGCTACCCGCCTGCCAGCGGCGGCATGGATTTCATCGCGCCGCGCCTGCCCGCGCCGCTGCATCTGGCGTTCGCCCTGCTGCGTGCCAGTGGTTTGAGCCGCGCCGACAAACTCAGTCTGGCGCGCTTTTCCAGTACCGCGCGCTGGGCTGGCTGGCAACTCGATCAGGATTGCAGCGTCAGCGAACTGCTGCAGCGCTGGGACCAGACCGGGCCGCTGATCCGGCTGATGTGGCGCCCGCTCTGTCTGGCCGCCCTGAATACCCCGCCGGAACGGGCGTCGGCGCAGATTTTCCTGAACGTGCTGCGCGACAGTCTGGGTGCAGGGCGCAGTGCGTCCGACATGCTGTTGCCGCGCCACGACCTGTCGCGCCTGTTGCCGGAAGCGGCCGCCAGCTATATCAGCGAGCGTGGCGGTTCCGTGCGCACGGGCGCCAGCGTCAAAGCCATCCGCAGCATCGAAGGCCGGCTGTGGCAGCTCGATATCAGCGGCGCCGCCGTGGGCGGCAACTGGAGCACCTATTTTCCGCAAGTGGTGATCGCCACCGGCGCCAGCCAGGCAGCCGGCCTGCTGCACGCCATCCCGGAGTGCGACACCAGCGCCATCTGCCAGCAGCTGACGGCACTGGAGCCGGAAGCCATTACCACCTGCTATCTGCAATACGGCACGGATGTGCGCCTGCAGCAGCCGTTCTACGCCCTGCTCGACGATCCCAGCCGCCAGCACTGGGGCCAGTTCGTGTTCGACCGTGGCCAGCTCGACGCCCAGCAGCAAGGCTTGCTGGCCGTGGTGATCAGTGCGGCCGCCGAAGCCGCCACCCTGCCGCAGGAAGAGCTGGCCCGCGCCATTGCGTCCCAGCTGTCCGCCAGCCTGCACCTGCCGCAATTGCAGCAGCCCGGCTGGTTCAAGGTGATTACGGAAAAACGCGCCACCTTTGCCAGCAGCCCCGGCCTGCAGCGCCCCGCCAACGCCACCGGTCTGCCCGGCCTGCTGCTGGCCGGCGACTACACGGCCGGCCCCTATCCGGCCACGCTGGAAGCTGCCGTACGCAGCGGGCTGGCGGCGGCACGGGCCATCAGGCTGGGCTAGGCGGCAACCGTCTGGGCGGCGAATTTGGTCGTCTATTCCTGTATTTCTGCATTTCATCACATGGACGTGGAAACTGGACGGGGATCTCGATACAGTAGCACCATAGGCCATATTGCAAACGTTTGCTACGCACCACGAAGACGCTATGAACAAGCAGGCATACCTCGAACAACTCAGACTTGCGCTGCAGGGTCTGCCACCCCATACGGTGGCGGCCACGCTGGCCGACTATGAACAACGCTACATCGACGGGCTGGTGGCCGGCCGTAGCGAAAGCGAAATCTATCAGGAACTGGAGCCGCCACGCCAGGTCGCCATGGCCCTGCGCACGGCCGCCCATCTGGACGCCCAGCTCAATCAAGCGCAGAACGGCCAGCCGGCTGCCGATGCCAGCCCGAAGAAACGCCCCTTCCACCTGCTGCGCATGCTGGGCTCGCTCGTCGGACTGGCCCTGTTCAACCTGTTCATGGTCATCCCCGCCGCCGTCTACGCCTGCCTGCTGGGCGCCGTGTATATCTCGGCGTTCGCGTTTTACATCGGCGGTATCGCCCTGGTTTCCAGCGGCCTGTCAGGCCAGAACGAACTGGCGCTGGAAGGCCCGCTACGCCATGTGATGGCCTATACCAGCAGCCACTTCGACACCGACGAGGAACAGCAGGCCGGCGAAGGCTGGCGCATGTCCATCGATAGCATGGGCGTGCAACTGCATCAGGATACGGAATCGCCGCGCAGCCAGAACACGGACGACAATCTGAGCCGGGGCGGCCGCCTGCTCAACCGTGCCGAGGCCGTTGCCGCCGGCGATCTGCACATCACCACCGACTTCGATAGCGGCGCCCGCACCACCCAGAGCCTGATCGGCTTCGGCCTGATCCTGGGCGGCATAGGCTTCTGCCTGCTCGGCGTAGTGCTGAGCCGCTACACGATGACCGGCCTGAAACGCTACGCCGCCGCCAACCTCTCGCTGCTGCGCGGCCAATAGGAAACACTGTCATGCGCTCACTGCTTAAAATCGCGACCAGCCTGCTGTTACTGGCGTTTGTGCTGATCGGCATCAGCTACTCCATGCTCAAGGCTTATGGCACTACCAGCCCCGCCAGTTCGGCCGGGCGCGCGCTGGCCGGCGAAACCCGGCCGATAGACGGCATGGCCCATACCGTCGAAATCAATGGCCCCATCGATCTGATCCTCGCCCAGGGCCAGCCGGCCAGCCTGAAAGTACGGGGCGAGCAGCGTTCACTGGCAAATATCGAAACCATACAGGACGGCAGCGAGCTACACATCGGCACCAAGGGCATGCTGCTCAATCCGCGCCACCGCCTGCGGGTAGAACTGGTACTGCCCGATCTGCAGGAACTGGTGGTCAACAGCAGCGGCGAAACCCGCGTGCAGGGCTTTAGCGGCGACAAGCTGGACTTGCAGCTGCACGGTTCCGGCAATCTGGATTTCAGCGGACGCTACCGCACGCTCACGGCCGGTATCCATGGCAGCGGCCATCTGAATCTGAATGCCGGCAATAGCGATCACGTTACGCTGGAAATGATAGGCTCGGGCATGCTGACAGCTGCCGGCAGCTGCAAGGATCTGAATGCCGAAGTGACCGGCTCGGGCGACCTCGACGCGCGCCATCTGAGCGCCGATAAAGTGGTGCTGAACCAGCGCGGCTCGGGCGGCAGCCAGGTATTTGCCCGCCGCAGCGCCGACCTGACGTTGCGCGGCAGCGGCGATGTGCTGGTGCTGGGCCGTCCCGACCAGCGTACCGTGGACCGCAACGGTTCCGGCGATGTAAGCTGGGAATAGCCTGTCCGGCTGTGCTGCCGGACAGCGGCCGGACTTAGCCGGTCTTAGAATAGACCGACGGTCAGCGCGCCGCCAGCCATTGCAGCGCATCGCGCGCTGCAGCCTGGCCACCGGCCAGACAGGCGGTCAGCAGATAGCCCCCCGTGGGTGCCTCCCAGTCCACCATTTCACCGGCCACGAAGACACCAGGCAAGGCCGCCAGCATGCAGCCTTGCAATGCCTCCCAGCGCACCCCGCCGGCGCTGCTGATGGCTTCATCGATAGGCCGCGGCCGCAGCAAACGCAGCGGCAGCCGCTTGATGGCCTGCGCCAGCATTGCCGTATCGGCGTACGCTTCCTTGCTCAGGCATTCGCGCAGCAAACCTGCTTTCACGCCCTTAATGCCGAGCCGGCTCTGCAGATGGCTGGCCATGGAACGGGCGCCACGCGGGCGCTGCACTTCGGCCAGCACACGCTCGGCGCTAAAATCGGGCAGCAGATCGAGATAGATGGTGGCATGACCATCGGCGTTGATCTGCTCGCGCAGCGCGGCCGATAGTGCGTAAATCAGGCTGCCCTCGACACCGCCCGCCGTGACCACGAACTGGCCCTGGCGGTAAGCCATGGTAGCGTCGGCTGTACGCGCAGCTATCGCCACCGTGGTCAGAGGTTCGCCCGCATAGCGTGCGCTGAAGTGGCTGCTCCAGTCCACATCGAAGCCGCAATTGGCCGGCTGTAGCGGCGCCACTGCCACGCCGTGCCGGACCAGCACTGGCAGCCAGCTGCCATCCGAACCTAGCCGCGCCCAGCTGCCGCCACCCAGTGCCAGCACCACGGCATCGGCCTGCACCAGCACTTCGCCCTCGGGCCCTTGCAGCAGCAGTGCGCCGTCGCGCCAGCCCAGCCAGCGGTGGCGCATATGGAACTGCACGCCCGCGACACGCAGACGGTGCAGCCAGGCACGCAGCAGCGGCGCTGCTTTCATATCGGTGGGGAATACCCGGCCCGAAGTGCCGACAAAGGTTTCGAGGCCCAGACCATGCACCCAGTCGCGCACGGCCTGCGGGCCGAAGGCATCGAGCATGGGGCGCAGCGGCACCGCGCTGGCGCCATAGCGGGTGACAAACTGGGCATACGGTTCGGCGTGCGTGATATTCATGCCGCCCCGTCCGGCCAGCAGGAATTTACGGCCGACCGAAGGCATGGCATCGTACAGATCGACCTGCACGCCGGCCAGTGCCAGCTGCTGTGCGGCCATCAGGCCGGCAGGCCCGCCGCCGACCACGGCCACCCGCAGGCCTGCCGGGCTAGCCGTGTGTGCTGCCTGCTGCGCCATTCAGCCGCCCGTCACGGGCGGGAAGAACGCCACTTCTGCGCCATCATTCAGGGCAGTCGCGGCATCGCACATCACCTGATTGCAGGCCATGCGCAGTGCCGGATTGCCCAGCGCCTGCTGCCACACGTCGCCGCGCGCGGCCAGATGGTCGCGCAGCGCGCCCACGGTGACCACACCGGCCGGCAGTTGCAGCACTTCGGACGAAGCACCCAGCGCTTCACGCACGCTGGCAAAGAATTTTACGGTGACGGACATCAGTACATTAACTCGCTAAACGGTATAAATCGCACGCTATCGCCGCGTGCTATGGCCTGTCCGGGCGGATTGTCGACTACGCCATCGCCCCAGACAGTCGAAGTGAGCACGCCGGAACTCTGGTTGGAAAAGCGTTCCAGACCACCCCCGGCATTCAGGCGCACGCGCAGGAATTCGTTGCGGCGGTCAGCCTTGGGCCAGTCGAAATCGGCCCGCATGGTGTAGGCGCGCGGTGCCAGCCCGTGCTGCACACCCTGCAGGCGCAGGATGAAGGGCCGCACAAACATCAGGAAAGTAATAAAGCTCGAGACGGGATTGCCCGGCAGGCCCACAAAGAAGGCCTGCCCGACTTCGCCGAAAGCCAGCGGCTTGCCCGGCTTGACGGCGATCTGCCACATATTCAGGCGCCCTTCCGCTTCCACCGCCGGCTTGATATGGTCTTCCTCGCCCACCGACACGCCGCCCGAGGTGATGATCAGATCATGCGCCTGGGCCGACGCGCGCAGCACGGAGCGGGTCGCGGCCAGCGTATCGGGCACGATGCCGAAATCGCTGATTTCGCAGCCCAGATTTTCCAGCAAGGCGCGGATGGTAAAACGGTTGGAATTGTAGATCGCACCGGGCGCCAGCGGCTCGCCCGGCATGGTCAGCTCGTCGCCGGTAAAGAACACGGCCACGCGCAGCTTGCGCCGCACCGGCAACTGCGCCAGCCCGACGGATGCGGCCAGCCCCAGTTCCTGGCTGCGCAAACGGGTACCGGCCGGCAGAATCACGGCGCCATCACGGATATCTTCGCCGGCGCGGCGTATCCACTCGCCCGCCTTGGGCGTGTGGTTGACGGTGACTACGCCATCCTTGAATTCGCACTGCTCCTGCATCACCACGGCATCGGCACCGGCCGGTATCATCGCGCCGGTAAAGATCCTTGCGGCCGTCCCTGCTGCCAGTTCAGTACCCACATGGCCGGCCGGGATGCGCTGGGAAACGGGCAAGCTGGCGCTGCCGCTGGCGCAATCGGCGGCCCGCACGGCATAGCCATCCATCTGGGTGTTATCCATGGCCGGCACATTCATGCCGGACACCTGTGCCTCGGCCAGCACGCGGCCGTTGGCGGCCAGCGTAGGTACCTGCTCGACCTCGTCCGCCACACGGGCGGCCGAGGCCATCAGCTGCAAGGCCTGGCTGACGGATAACATGGCTGGGGGCTGGTAGCTGCTCATGCGGGTATCCCGATTACAGGCCGGTATTGGCGGCGATGTAGTCTTTGAGCTTCTGCACATCGACCGGCATCACCACGAATTTCTGCGGCAGATCTTCGATGTTCTCGAAGCCGGCCGGACGTTCGGCATCCTGACCCAGCGCTTCCAGTATGGTTTCGTTGAACTTGGCGGCCAGCGCCGTTTCCAGCACGATCATGGTGACGCCCGGTTCGAGGTATTCACGTGCGACCTTGATGCCGTCTGCCGTGTGGGTGTCGATCACGATGCCGTAGTCATCGGCCACGTCGCGGATGGTATCGAGACGGTCGGCATGGGTGGATTTGCCCGATTTGAAGCCATATTTGGCCACCAGCTTGAATTCGTCGCCATCGCTGCCCGGCTTGCCGGACAGGTCGAAGCCGCCATGGCTTTCGACTTTCTGGAACAGCGCGCGGGTGCGGTCGCCATCGCGGCCCACCAGATCGTAGATGAAGCGTTCGAAGTTGGACGCCTTGGAGATGTCCATCGACGGGCTGCTGGTGTGGTAGGTCTCGGCCGATTTGCGCACGCGGTAGACGCCGGTGCGGAAGAATTCGTCGAGCACGTCGTTTTCGTTGGTGGCAGCCACCAGCTTGTCGATCGGCAGGCCCATCATGCGGGCGATGTGACCAGCGCAGATATTGCCGAAGTTACCCGACGGGACGGTGAACGATACCTTCTGTTCATTGGAAGTCGTGGCCGACAGATAGCCGCGGAAGTAGTACACCACCTGTGCCACCACGCGGGCCCAGTTGATGGAATTGACGGTGCCGATCTTGTAGCGGCGCTTGAATTCCAGATCGTTGGACACGGCTTTGACCATGTCCTGCGCATCGTCGAACACCCCTTCCAGGGCGATGTTGTAGATATTCGGGTCCTGCAGGCTGAACATCTGGGCGGTCTGGAAGGCGCTCATTTTCTTGTGCGGCGACAGCATGAATACGCGTACGCCTTGCTTGCCGCGCATGGCGTATTCGGCCGCACTACCGGTATCGCCCGAGGTGGCGCCGAAAATGTTGAGCTGCTCGTCCTGCTTGGCCAGCGCGTATTCGAACAGATTGCCCAGCAACTGCATGGCCATGTCCTTGAAAGCCAGCGTCGGCCCGTTGGACAGCGCCTGCAGCACCAGCTTGCTGCCATCCGCACGTTCTTCCAGCACGCGCAGCGGCGTGATCTGGCTGGCTTTCTCGCCGGCGCGGGTGTTTTTATAGACTTCCTTGGTATAGGTCTTGGCCGTCAGGGCGCGCAGATCTGCTTCCGGTATATCGGTGGCAAACTTCTTCAGTATCTGGAAAGCCAGATCGGCATACGACAGCTCGCGCCATGCGTTGAGCTCGTCGCCAGTTACCTGCGGATAGGCAGTCGGCAGGAACAGGCCGCCATCAGCGGCCAGACCGCCCAGCAGAATGTCGGAAAATTGTTGGGTAGAGGAAGCAGCGGCCGACGCGGCGGCGCGGGTAGACACGTATTGCATAGGTAGGAAAGTCCGGTTGAGCTTACGGCAAATTGGCAGAACGGTACATAGCGAGCGGTTATTATAGTGCGCCCGGGGCCAGACCGTGAAATTGACGTTGTATTATCTGCAGCCCAACTCCGCAGAATGCTGGCAATTTGTTACTTGCAGCCCCTATACTAAGGGTTGCGCACTCCTGTTCAGCTTGCTTTCGACCCCCAATGCCCGTGTCAGACAAACGCCAGCCGCCGCAATTCACCAGCTTCCTCAACTATTGCGTTGGCCTCATTATAGTTGCCGCACTGACATTTGTTGCCTATGTGTGGACGGAAAAGCGCATCGACCGGGCCAACGAACGGCGCTTCCAGTCGCAGGCACTGGTGGAAGAACTGCGCCACTCCTCCGACGACCTGACGCGCATGGCGCGCAGCTACATCATCACGGGCGAACCGCATTTCCGCACCCAGTATCAGGAAATCCTCGATATCCGCGATGGCCGCGTGGCGCGCCCGCAGCGCTATGAAGACGTGTACTGGGATCTGGTGCTCGATGGCCAGCACCGGCCGCGCCCCTCGGAAACGGCCGTGCCCTTGCTGGACATGATGCGGGCGGCCGGCTTTACTGATGAAGAGATGGAACTGCTGGCCCAGTCCAAGCGCGAATCGGACCGCCTCTCCACCATAGAACGCAATGCCATCGGCATCCGCGACCGCAGCGATGTCAGCCCCGAGGCGCTGCAGCAGGCCATGCTGATGCTGCACAACCAGTACTACCACCACGCCAAGGCACGCATCATGTCGCCCATAGGCCAGGTCAGCTACAGCGTCGAGCAGCGCACCCGCACGGAAGTCAGGCTGGCCGCCAACGATGCCCTGCTGGCCCGCATCGTATTCGGCCTCAGTGCCTTCGGCCTGCTGCTCATGCTGTGGCGCACCAAGCGCAGTCTGGACACCGCCCTGGGCTGCAAGGTCGACCAGCTCCAGCTCAGCATCAGCCGGCTGGGCAAGGGCGAGCTCGATCCGCCGCTGGTGGTGCCGCCGGCCTCGCGCGATACCGTATGGGGCTGGCTGGGCGAAATGCAGCGCAACCTGTCCCGGCTGGAACAGGAACGGCGCGCAGCACAGGAACGTACGCACCGCCTGAGCCGGCTGTATATGGCCCTGAGCCAGTGCAATCAGGCCATTGTGCGCTGCCGTTCGGAACACGAATTATTCCAGAATATCTGCGATGCCATCGTGAACCATGGCGGCATGTCGCTGGCCTGGATAGGCGCGGTCGATAGCGCCCTGCACACGCTGGCGCCGCTGGCCTGGGCCGGGGTGGGCACCAAGTATCTGGAACAGGTCAAGCTGTCGCTGAGCGCCGACCTGCCGGAAGGCCGCGGTCCGGCCGGACTGTCCTACCGTAGCGGCGAACCCTACTGGTGTCAGGATTTCATGAATGCCGAAGAGACCAGCCTGTGGCACAGCCGCGCCGCCGAATTCGGCTGGGCCGCTTCCACTGCCATTCCGCTGCGGCGCCAGGGCAAGGTGGTGGCCATCCTCTCGGTGTATTCCGACACCCGCCATGCCTTCGACGAAGATGCCCAGAACCTGCTGATGGAAATGCGGCTCGATATCGAATTTGCACTGAAAAACTTCGACCACCAGCAGGCCCGCAAACGCACGGAAGAAAACCTGCGCAAGAGTGAACAGCGGCTGCGCACCATCATTGAAACCGAGCCCGAGTGCGTGATGCTGATCGATGCCGGTGGCCAGTTCCAGGATATCAATGCAGCCGGCCTGCGCATGCTGGAAGCGGCCAGCCTGGAACAGCTCAAACAGACCACGCCCGAGCAGCTGATCCTGCCCGAATACCGTGACGCCTTCGCCATGCTGCTGCAGCGCGTGATGGCGGGCGAAAGTGGCCATCTGGAATTCCGCATACAGGGCTTGCAAGGCGTGCAGCGCTGGCTGGAAACCCATGCTGCGCCCATGGACAACGCACAGGGACAGGAGCGCATGCTGCTGGGGATTACGCGCGATGTGACGGAGCGCCGGCTGGCCAACGAGCGCATCCAGTATCTGGCCCACTTCGATGCCATGACGGGCCTGCCTAACCGCACCCAGCTGCAGGAGCATGCGCACATGGCACTGGCGCTGGCACGCCGCCAGCACAGCACACTGGCCCTGCTGCTGCTGGATCTTGACCACTTCAAGGACATCAACGATTCGCTCGGTCACAGCGTGGGCGACCAGCTGCTGTGCGAACTGGCCCAGCGCCTGCGCTCGGCCATGCGCGAACAGGATATGGTCGCCAGACTGGGCGGCGATGAATTCATCTTCGTGCTGCAAGGCTTGAATGAAGATGAAGTGGCCAGCGTGGCGCAGAAGCTGCTGGACCTCAGCATCCAGCCTTTCCGTATCGGCCACCATGATCTGAAAGTGACGGCCTCGCTGGGCGTGGCTACCTACCCGGCCGACGGCGATGATATCGAAACCCTGCTGCAGCGGGCCGATGCCGCCATGTATCAGGCCAAACGCACGGGCCGCCAGGGCATCTGCTTCTTCACCAGCGCCGTGCAGCAGCGCGCGGCGCGCCATCTGCAGCTGGTAAATGCGCTGCGCTACGCCATCGAACGCAAGCAGCTGCATGTGGTCTACCAGCCGCAGGTGGCGCTGCGCGAACGTGCCATCATCGGCGCCGAAGCACTGCTGCGCTGGGAGTCGCCGGAGCTGGGCAATGTGTCGCCGGCCGAGTTCATACCGGCCGCCGAGGAAAGCGGGCTGATACAGAGCATAGGGGCCTGGGTACTGCGCGAAGCCGTGCGTCAGGCCGTCCGCTGGCGTGCCGAGGGGCTGCCGCCCGTGACCATGGCCGTCAACCTGTCAGCCGTGCAGTTCCGCAATACCGACCTGCCCAAGCTGATCACCCGCATCCTGCAGGAAGAAGGCTTGCCGGCCGAATATCTGGAACTGGAGCTGACGGAAGCCGTTGCTGCCAACGATCCGCAGGGCGCCATCGCCATGATGAACAATCTGCATGAACGTGGCGTACGCATGTCGATAGACGATTTCGGTACGGGCTATTCTTCGCTCAGCCATCTGAAGAAATTCATGGCCTACAAGCTCAAGATCGACCAGTCCTTCGTGCGCGACATCACTACCGACGCCGAGGACCGTGCCATCGTCAACGCCATCATCCAGATGGCACGCAGCCTGGGCATGCGCACCATCGCCGAAGGGGTAGAAACCATAGAACAGCTCAGCTATCTGCACGAGCACCACTGCGATGAAATCCAGGGCTATTACTTCAGCCGGCCGGTAGCGGCCACGGCTTTCCGCCAGTTGCTGCTCGATGGCGCAGCCCGCGCCTTCAACAATCCGGCCTGAACCCGGCGCAGCGCAGGCCGGCAGGCTGCCGGCCCCGTGCGCCCTAGCAGGCAGCGTGGTTGACGGTGATGACGTGGATGGCCAGACCGCCCAGCGAAGTTTCCTTGTACTTGGCCTGCATGTCGGCGCCGGTCTGGCGCATGGTTTCGATCACCTCGTCCAGACTGACGAAGTGGGTACCGTCACCTTTCAGCGCCAGCGAAGCGGCCGTGATGGCTTTGACGGCGCCCATGCCGTTGCGTTCGATGCAGGGGATCTGCACCAGCCCGCCGATCGGGTCGCACGTCATGCCCAGATGATGCTCGATGCCGATCTCGGCCGCGTTCTCGATCTGCTGGTTAGTGCCGCCCAGCGCCGCCACCAGACCGGCCGCCGCCATGGCGCATGCCACGCCCACTTCGCCCTGACAGCCGATTTCCGCACCCGAAATCGAGGCATTGCGCTTGCACAGCATGCCGATGGCCGCTGCCGTCAGCAGGAAGTTGCGTACGCCCGTGGCCGGATCGGCCGGTTTGCAGTCCTCGGCGTAATAGCGCAGCACGGCGGGAATGATGCCGGCCGCCCCATTGGTCGGCGCCGTGACGACACGGCCGCCGGCCGCATTTTCTTCGTTGACGGCCATGGCATACAGGCTGACCTGATGCAGCGCATCGTGCGGTAGATCATTTACCGCTTTGGCAGCGGCACTCTTGTCGTTGGCTTGCTGCCACAGTTTGGCGGCGCGGCGTTTGACGTTCAGGCCACCGGGCAGCTGGCCCGGCGTGCTCAGGCCGTGGGCGATGCAATCGCGCATCACCTGCCAGATACGGTCCATGCCGGCATCGAGTTCGGCATCGCTGTAGCGCACATTTTCATTGGCGCGCAACATTTGCGGAATGCTCAGGCCGCTGCGTTCGCCATGGGCCAGCAGCTGGGCCATGGTGTCGAACGGGTAAGGCCGGGCTGGCGTGGTGGCGCCGTCGGCCGGCGCCGCCGCCTGCTCGCCTTCGGCGCGGATAAAGCCGCCCCCTACCGAGTAATACACTTTGCTGGTGCTACTACCGTCCTGCCGGGTCAGGGTAAAGCGCATGCCGTTCGGGTGTTCGGCCAGCGATTCGGTCATGTGGAATAGCAGATGGTCGGCGCGGCGGAACGGCACGACACGGCTGCCCAGCAGCCTGAGCTGGCCGCTCGCTTCAGCCTGCGCCAGTTGCTGGTCTACGCTGGCCGGATCGACATCCTGCGGGGTTTCGCCCATCAGGCCTAACAGCACTGCCTTGTCGGTCGCGTGGCCGACACCGGTCAGTGCCAGCGAACCGTACAGCTCGGCCGTAACGGCCGTAACATCATCCAGCGGAGCGTTGTCGAGCAAAAAGCGGCGTGCTGCCACCATAGGCCCCACCGTGTGGGAGCTCGACGGCCCTATGCCGATCTTAAACAGATCAAATACGCTCATATCCATCGTGTGTGTCTCTCTCTAATTCTGTCGGTATTTTTGTAGTAACTGCGGGGTGCAACAAAAAAGGCTGCGCATCATACACAGCCTTGGTGGTTCAGATCAAGCAGCCTTGCCCAGACTGACATCGACATTGGCCAGCATGTCGGCCACCATCTCGTCTATGCCGATACGGGCCTGCCAGCCCCAGTCGGCCGTCGCCGCTGCATCGTCCAGGCTCTGCGGCCAGGTATCGGCGATGGCCTGACGGCTGTCCGGCTTGTAGGCGATCTTGAAGTCCGGCAGCTTGCGGCTGATGGCCACGGCCAGCTGTTCCGGATTGAACGATACACCGGCCACATTGTAGGCCGAACGCACCTTGATCAGTTCGGCCGGCGCATCCATCAGTTCGATGGTGGCGCGGATGGCGTCAGGCATATAGATCATCGGCAGCGTGGTCTGCGGACCGAGGAAGGATTCGTAACGTTCACCGCGCAGGGCCGAGTGGAAGATGGCGATGGCGTAATCGGTGGTGCCGCCGCCCGGTGGCGACTTGAAGCTGATGATGCCCGGGTAGCGGATGCTGCGCACGTCCACGCCATACTTGATGAAGTAGTACTCGCATAGACGCTCGCCAGCCAGCTTGCTGATGCCGTAGATGGTGGTCGGGTCCATCACCGTGGTTTGCGGCGTATCCTGTGCCGGCGTGCTCGGGCCGAAAGCAGCGATCGAGGATGGCCAGAAGATGCGCAGCGGCTTGCCCACGGCATTGCGTTCGCGCGCCACTTCCAGAATATTGAGCAGGCCGTCCATGTTCAGGGTCCAGGCCTTGAGCGGCGCCGCTTCGCCGGTGGCCGACAGCATGGCCGCCAGCTGGTAGACCTGGGTGATTTCTTCGGCTGCCACCAGCGCTGCCAGACCGGCTTTATCGAGCACATTGAGGGTGGTGTAGCGCGCCGCGTTGTACAGATTGTTGGGGCTGATATCGGCGGCGATCACGTTCTGCGCGCCGTGCTGGGCGGCCAGTGCCTCGACCAGTTCACTGCCGATCTGGCCATTGGCGCCGATAACGAGGATGCGTTCCTGAGTAGTCATATTCTTGTTCCTGACGATTTTCATTTTTAGTTCTTCAGCAGGCCCAGCTCGCGGCCAGCCTGTTCGAATGCTTTAAGTACAGTCTCCAGCTGCTCGCGGCTATGGGCGGCCGACAGCTGCACGCGCACGCGCGCCTGTCCCATAGGTACGACCGGATAGAAGAAGCCGCTCAGCAGCACACCCAGTTCATACATGCGGGCGGCGAACTTCTGCGCCACCTGCGCGTCGAACAGCATGACCGGAACCACCGGATGGGTGCCGGGCTTGATGGTGAAACCGATACGTTCGATTTCGCTACGGAAGAAGGCCGTGTTTTCATGCAGGCGGTCGCGCAGCTCGGTCGACGCGGACAGCTTTTCCAGCACCGTCAGCGAAGCGCCGGCGATGGCCGGTGCCAGCGTGTTCGAGAACAGATAAGGACGCGACTTCTGGCGCAGCATCTCGATCACTTCCTTGCGCGCCGAGGTAAACCCGCCCATGGCACCGCCCAGTGCCTTGCCCAGCGTACCCGTGATGATGTCGATGCGGCCCATCACATTGTGGTGCTCGTGGGTGCCGCGGCCAGTAGCGCCCATGAAGCCGGAGGCATGGCATTCGTCTATCATCACCAGCGCGCCGTATTGGTCGGCCAGATCGCAGATCTTGTCGAGCTGGGCGATGGTGCCGTCCATCGAGAACACGCCGTCCGTGACGATGACTTTATGTCGCTTGCCGGCCGCTGCCTGCAGCTGCACTTCCAGATCGGCCATATCGTTGTGGGCGTAGCGGAAGCGCGCTGCCTTGCACAGACGGATGCCGTCGATGATGGAAGCGTGGTTGAGCGCATCGGAAATGATGGCATCGTTCTCGTCGAACAGCGGTTCGAACACGCCGCCGTTGGCATCGAAGGCCGCCGCATACAATATGGTGTCCTCCGTACCGAGGAACTTGGAAATCGCCTGTTCCAGCTGCTTGTGCACGGTCTGGGTGCCGCAGATGAAGCGTACCGACGACAGGCCGTAGCCGTATTTTTCCGTCGCGGCGATGGAAGCCTGCGCTACCCATTCCTGACCGGACAGGCCCAGATAGTTGTTGGCACACATATTGATCAGCATTCGGCCGTCCTCACCCATCACTTCAGCACCCTGACGCGAAGCCAGCACGCGCTCCGGTTTGTACAGACCCTGCGTACGCAGCTGGTCGAGGTTGTCCTGAAGGCCGGTGAAGAAAGCGGATTTTGCCTGTATGCTCATATAGGTTCCTGTCTGTGGTACGATTTCACTACGTTATGAGAAATTCGTTATTTCGAACACGAATTCGATATATCGAATATTACAGAGTCCCATTGAACTCCGCAAGCCATCCATAGGTGCTGATTCAATTGAAATTTAGACCAAACGCCGAATAAAACAATGCAAACTCCTGTTTCGACCAATGCACCGCCCGAAGTTGGCGCGGCCCTGCAACGTTTACGTCTGGCCCGCGGCCTGACGCTGGAAGACCTGTCGCGCATCGCCGGCGTCTCCAAATCCATGCTGTCGCAAATAGAACGGGAAAAGGCCAATCCCACCATCGCCATCACGTGGCGACTGGCCAATGCACTGGGCGTGCAGATCGGCGAATTACTGGCCACGGCGGAAAAAGCCCCGGAAACCATACGCATACTGGAAGCGCACGAGACCCCCACGCTGCCCGGCCAGCATGCCGGCTATGTGTTACGGATACTGGGCCCGATGGAGCTGGCGGGCAAATATGAATGGTATGAACTGACGCTGGCCCCGGGCGGCGAACTGGCCTCGCAAGGCCACGACCCGGGCGCGCAGGAGCACGTGACCTTGCTGCACGGCACGGCCGAAGTGGAAGTGGGCGGCGATAAACGCAAGCTGAAAGTGGGCGCCACGGCGCGCTATCCCGGTGACTTGCAGCACATCATCCGCAATCTCGGCAAGACCGAGGCCAAGGCCCTGCTGGTGGTAATCCACCGCTAGAAATGCAAAAGGCTCCTTGCGGAGCCTTTTCAGTCTGCTGTTCGGGAATCAAGCTGCCTTACCAGCTCGATTCACGTTCCGGCGTCGAGCTGATGCGGTGGATGGCCAGATCGGCGCCCTGGAATTCATCTTCGGGATCCAGTCGCAAGCCCATCACTGCCTTGATGCCGCCATACACCATGGCGCCACCGGCCAGCGCGATCAGCACCCCCATAGCAGTCCCGGCCAGCTGGGCCGCAAACGTCACACCGCCCACACCGCCCAGCGATTTCAGGCCGAAAATGCCGGCCGCGATCCCGCCCCAGGCGCCGCATAGACCGTGCAGCGGCCACACGCCCAGCACATCGTCGATTTTCCATTTGTTCTGGGCCAGCGTGAACATCGATACGAACAGCGCACCGGCCACGCAGCCCGTGATCAGCGCACCGAGCGGGTGCATCAGGTCGGAACCGGCACACACGGCCACCAGACCGGCCAGCGGACCGTTATAGGCAAAGCCGGGGTCATTCTTGCCCATCACCAGTGCCACCAGCGTGCCGCCGACCATGGCCATCAGCGAGTTCACGGCGACCAGACCATTCATCTTGTCCAGCGCCTGTGCGCTCATCACATTAAAGCCGAACCAGCCCACCGTCAGGATCCAGGCGCCCAGCGCCAGGAAAGGGATAGACGATGGCGGGTGGGCAGCGATAGCGCCATTCTTCATGTAGCGGCCACGGCGGGCACCCAGCAGCAGCACGGCCGGCAGCGCAATCCAGCCGCCCACCGCATGCACCACCACGGAACCGGCGAAGTCATGGAACTCCGCGCCCAGCGCCGACACCAGCCATTCCTGCACGCCGAAACGGTGATTCCAGACTATGCCCTCGAAGAAGGGATAGACCAGCCCTACCAGCAGCGCCGTCGCCACGGTCTGCGGGTGGAAGCGGGCGCGCTCGGCGATACCGCCCGAAATAATCGCCGGTATCGCTGCTGCAAAAGTCAGCAGGAAGAAGAATTTGACGAGTTCATAGCCATTCTTTTCGGCCAGCACATCGGCCGAGGCGAAGAAATTGATGCCGTAAGCAATGCTGTAGCCGACGAAGAAATACGCGATAGTCGATACGGCAAAGTCCACCAGTATCTTGACCAGGGCATTGACCTGGTTCTTCTTGCGCACCGTGCCCAGCTCCAGAAACGCGAAACCGGCGTGCATGGCCAGAATCATGATGGCACCGAGCAGGATAAACAGTGCATCGGCGCCGCTTTTGAAATCACCCATCAGAACTCTCCCCAAAATAATGCAAAAATATTTGTATGTATTTTGTTGGAGCAATAATCGTACCAATTTGGTGCGAACGCTTAAGTGTTTGATTTCATGCTGTTTTGTTTTTGTGCATTGGTGCGCACTAAATGTGTGCGCACCGATTTAAGGCATCATTTTGGTGCAAAATCAGATGGGCGCACCGGGCGGTATCACCGGCAAGGTGCGTAGCTTGACGCTGCGGGGGTCGCGCAGATAGGCCAGGATCAGCTCGGCAGCCTGCTTGCGGCTGGCCGCCGTACTGCCCTGCCCCGGCTGCTGCTGCAGCCAGCCGGCCAGCTGGCGCAAGCCCACCTGCAATTGCGCGGCCACCTGCGCATGCAGCTTGCCGCCATCCAGCACATTCAGCAAGCTATCGAGCACTACCCAGTTAGCCGCCAGCTGTACCGCTTCGCCACCGGCCAGACTGGCCGGTACGCTGGTGCGCTGCCAGCTCTTGCGCAGCACCTGTTCCAGCAGCGTATCCACGCCGGGCTGACGCGCATCACGGGCCTGCTGCCAGGCCAGCCGGTTCAGGCGCTCGGCATCGAACAGGAAGCCGGCCGTCTGGGCTGCGCCGGCTTCGGCCATGGAGAGCGCATCGAACACTGACGCCATGCGGCTGGCGAAATATTCGCGTCCCCGTTCGTAACCCGTTGCGGGCGGCGTCAGCACATCCAGCACGCTGGCCGGCAGGGCCAGATATTCTGCCGTGAAGGTGTCGCTCAGACGGGCCAGCGCTTCTTTCTGCATGGGGGCCGGCGTAGGCCGGGTGCCGGCCGGGGCAATGCCGGCCCGGATATCGCCGGCGCTGGTGCTGGCGAAACTGGCGCCGCCCAGCAGGCGCGCCAGTGCTTCCCCCTGATAGCGCTGTAGCAGGTAGACCGGCACCAGCCGCGCTTCCAGTTCGCCAGCCTGCCTTGCAGCGGGCAGCACATCGTAGGAGAAGCTGGCCAGTGCGCGCTGGCGCACGGCGCCCAGCTGGTCCCAGGTACGCAGGCTGTCGGGACCGAAATCCCACAGCAGCCCATCCGGATGGCTGGCGCCGGGGCTGCGCGCATCCTGATCGCTGACATACTGCAGGCCGGCCTGATGGGCCGCCGCACGCAGGCCGGCCAGCGCCTGCTGCTCCTGCTCGCCGTGACCGAAATCGCCATAGATGTAGCGCACGATGTAGTCATCCCATGGCCCCACACCGACACCATAGGCCTGCTCCAGCGTGGGCTTGCCGCTGGCGTCCAGCCCCAGCAGCGGATGGGGATAGTCCATCACCGAGCCGTTGCCGAGACGGCTAGCGGCAAAATTATGGGCAAAGCCCAGCGTATGCCCCACCTCGTGCGCAGCCAGCTGGCGCAAGCGGGCCAGCGCCATCTGCTCGGCCAGTTGGGCTGCAGCGGCGGGCGCATGCTGGCCATACGGCGCCAGCAGGCTCTCCGCGATCAATATGTCCTGCCGCACCCGCTGCGAACCGAGCGTCACGGCACCGCGGATGATCTGGCCCGTACGCGGATCGGCCAGCGCATTGCCGTAAGACCAGCCACGGGTGGCGCGGTGTACCCAGTGGATCATGTTGTAGCGGATGTCCATCGCATCCACGCCTTCGGGCAGCACTTCGACCCGGAACGCATCCTTGTAGCCGGCCTTCTCGAAGGCGCTGGCCCACCACGACGCCCCTTGCACCAGCGCCGAACGCACCGGCTCCGGCGCGCCGCGGTCGACGTAGTAGACGATGGGCCGCTTCACCGTACTGACGGCGGCGGCGGGATCGGTTTTCTCCAGACGGTGGCGCACCTGCCAGTGCACGTCGATGCTGCTGGCCAGCGGGGTGGCGAAATCGACATAGCTGACATCGAAGCCGCCCGAGAACGGATGATAGGGGCGCGGCCGCCAGGCGCTATCGAGTGCCGGCAGGCGCACCATGCTGATGCGCTGGCGTAGCGCCACGCTGGCCGGATCGGCCGCGACCTGGCGCACGAATTCGCCGCTGGCCGGTCCGGCGAAAGTCAGCAGGGCTTCCAGTTCCAGATTGTCGGGGAAGGCCTTGGCCGTTGCGGCCAGCACGGCGCTGCGCCCCGCGTCGACCTGATAGCTGCCTTGTTTGGTGGCGGCCAGCCGCGCGCCCACGCCATGCCGGTCGGCCAGCAGGAAGCTGGAAAAGTCCACCAGATGCAGCTCGCCTTCCGTGGCCAGGATGTCGCCGGCCCACAGTACGGCAGCGGCGAACGATTCGCGTACGGCGGCCCGCTCGTCGGCATCGGCCGAATTGGCCACATAGCCCGTGTTATCGCGCAGCAGGAACAGGCGGTTGCCATGGCGTTCGAAATGCACCATCTGCACTTCGCCACCCTGCCCCCGGTCCAGCCCCACATCGTTGGAGCCCAGCGCATACGGCAGCGAACTGACCAGCAGGAACGGCTGTTCCAGCGCACTCACGCCCAGTAGCACACGGCCTTTGGCCGTATCGCGCCACAGATCGAACAGGCCGCTCTGGTGCGTCAGTCCTCTGGTCTGCTGCGCCAGCGCTGCCCCCGTTTCCGCTGCGGCAGACGTAGTGCCGGCGCCGGCTGCCGCCGCAGCGGCCAGCGATGGCCATGCCAGTGCAGGTGCGCTGCTGGCCAGCAGCGCCAGCAAAATCAACTGCCAACGCCCCCGTACTGGCGCGCGGCTCATGGCTGCCCCGCCACAGGCTTGCTGGTCAGGTCCATCTTCAGCGCGCGGCTGAGGAAGCCCCAGCGATCAGTGACTTCGTCGATCTGCTTGCTGGTCGGCTTGCCGGCACCGTGGCCGGCCTTGCTATCGATGCGGATCAGGATGGGCGCAGCGCCGCCCTGGGCCGCCTGGGCCGTGGCGGCGAACTTGAAGCTGTGCGCCGGCACCACGCGGTCATCGTGATCAGCCGTGGTGATCATGGTGGCCGGATAGCAGCCGCCCTGCTTCAGATTGTGCAGCGGCGAGTATTTCAGCAGGGCCTTGAATTCTTCCGGATTGTCGGACGAACCGTAGTCCGAAGTCCAGGCCCAGCCGATGGTGAATTTATGGAAGCGCAGCATATCCAGCACGCCCACCTGCGGGATCGCGGCCGCAAACAGTTCCGGACGCTGGGTCATGGTAGCGCCCACCAGCAGGCCGCCATTGCTGCCGCCGCCTATGGCCAGCTTGGCCGGCGAGGTGATCTTGTGCTCGATCAGCCATTCGGCAGCGCCGATGAAATCGTCGAACACGTTCTGCTTCTGCAGCTTGGTGCCGGCCGCATGCCAGGCTTCGCCGTATTCGCCGCCGCCACGCAGATTCGGCACCACATACACGCCGCCCATTTCCAGCCAGGCCAGATTGGCCACCGAGAAGGCAGGCGTCAGCGAGACATTGAAGCCGCCGTAGCCATACAGATAGGTGGGGTTGCTGCCGTCATGCTTGAGGCCTTTCTTGGCCACGATGAACATCGGCACACGGGTGCCATCACGGCTGGTATAGAACTCCTGGCGTACTTCGAAGGCTGAGGGATCGAAGTCCACCCGCGGCTGGCGGTACACGCTGCTCTTGTTGGTCTTCAGGTCGTGGCGGTAGATGGTGGTAGGGGTAGTGAAGCTGGTATAGGAATAAAAGGTTTCGCTATCACCGCGCTTGCCGCCAAAGCCACCCGCCGAGCCTATGCCGGGCAGTTCGATGTCGTGCAGCGGCTTGCCTTTCAGGTCGAACACTTTGACCAGGCTGTGGGCGTCGCTCAGATAGTCGATCACCAGCTGGTTGTTGACCAGCGATGCCGACACCATGGTATTGGCCGATTCCGGCACCAGCTGCTTCCAGCTGGCCACGCCCGGCTTGCGGATGTCGATGGCGACGACACGCCCGCGCGGCGCATCGCGCTCGGTGCGGAACAGGAACACCGGACCGTCATTGCCGATGAAGCTATAGGCCGCATCGAATTCTTCCAGCAGCGCCAGCACCGGTGCGCCCTTGCGCGTCAGATCCTTGTAGAACACCCGGTTCTTGTTCTCCGTACCTTGCGAGCCATTGATGATCAGGTAGTGCCCGTCTTCGCTGACTTCGGCGCTGAAGCCCCAGTCCTTGTGGTCGGGCCGTTCGTACACCAGCGTATCGGCGCTTTGCGGCGTGCCGATTTTATGGAAGTACAGCTTCTGGAAGTAGTTCACGGCAGCCAGCTTGGTGGCTTCGGTCGGTTCGTCGTAGCGGCTGTAGAAGAAGCCGGAAGCGTCGTGCAGCCAGGCCGTCTGGGAGAATTTCACCCACTTGATATGGTCGTCCGTGTCCGTGCCGCTATCGATATCGCGCACATGGATCTCGTTCCAGTCGGAGCCGGAAGCGGCCGTGCTATAGGCCAGATATCTGCCGTTCGGGCTGACCGCCAGACCGGCCAGCGCCACCGTACCATCGGCCGCCAGCGTATTCGGATCGAGCAGCAGGCGCGGCACATCGGCCAGCGACTTCATGGTGTACAGCACCGACTGGTTCTGCAGGCCGTCATTGCGACTATAGAAATAACGCCCGCCTTCCTTGAACGGCACGCTGAAACGCTCGTAGTTCCACAAAGTGGTCAGGCGCTGACGGATCGCGGCGCGCGCATCGATCTGCCCCAGATAGCTCTGGGTCAGCTGATTCTGCTGCTGCACCCAGGCCTGGGTCTCTGCGCTATTGGCGTCTTCCAGCCAGCGATAGGGATCGGCCACCGTGGTACCGTGATACACATCCTGCTGGGCCACGGTGCGCGTCACCGGATAGCTGAGCGCACCGGTTGCGGGCGTGCAGGTCTGGGCCATGGCGGCAAAGTGGGTGATGATCAGGCTGGCCAGCAGGGTGAGTCGTCGTTGCATACGGAGTCCAAGGTTGGAAGTTCGGGAACTCCGATCATAGCCTGAAGCGTAGCAAATATGAAACGATAGCCTTCTGGCCAGAACGATTTTTATTCGGCCGCGGCGCGCTGTTCCAGCAGCGGCGACTGCCACTGCGCCAGCCAGTCCTCCAACTGGGCGGCCGGGATGGGCCGGCTCATGAAATAGCCCTGACCCTGATCGCACTTCATGCCTTCCAGCAGACGCCACACGGTCTCCGTCTCTATGCCCTCGGCGACCACGCGCAGATGCATGGCGCGGGCCAGACTGATGGTGGACTGCACGATGCGCGCATCGCCCAGATCCGTTTCCATGTTCAGCACAAAGGATTTATCGATTTTCAGCTCGTTCACGGGCAGGCTTTTCAGATAGGCCAGCGAGGAATAGCCGGTGCCGAAATCGTCGATGGACAGCTCGAAACCCATCGCGCTCAGCAGCGCCAGCGTGTTCTGTGCACGCACCGGATCGTCCATGATGGCGCTCTCGGTAATCTCCAGACAGAAAGACTGGGGCGACTGGCCATGCCGCTGCAGCATGTCGCCGAATTTGACGGGCAGGTCCTGATCCATCAGGTCGCGGGTGGACAGGTTGACCGACATCTTCAGATGGTAGCCGGCCTGCTCTAGCTCCTGACACAGACGGGCCGAGCGTTCCATCACCCAGCGCGTCAGCACGCGGATAAAGCCGGTCTGTTCGGCAAAGGGAATGAAGGCGTCGGGGAAGACATTGCCGCGCTGCGGATGTTGCCAGCGCACCAGCGCCTCCATGCCCACCACCTGCCCTGTCTTCAGGGCGATCTTGGGCTGCACGAACAGGCGGAACTCGTCCCGCTCGATTGCATGGCGCAGCTCCGTCAGCAGCGACAGGCTCTGGGCACTGCCCTTATCCAGCGCGGCATCGTAGATCACCGCGCCATCGTTGCGCAGCTTGGCACTGTACATGGCCACTTCGGCCATGCCGAGCAGCGTTTCGCCATCCTGCGCGTGGGCCGGGTAGCCGGCAATGCCCAGACCGGCGCCGAGATCGACCGTCTGGTCTTCCAGCGACAGCGGGGTTTCCAGCGCGCGCAGAATGGCCGCTGCCAGCTGCCGGGCGGCCGCCAGATCGGCGGCCGGCAACAGCACGGCGAATTCGTCGCCGCCCATGCGCGCCAGCTGGGCCGCCTGATGCTGTCGCACCAGCAAGGTCTGCAGGCGCTGCGCCACCTGCTGCAGCAGCGCATCGCCGAAGCTGTGACCCATCACATCGTTGACGTGCTTGAAGCGGTCCAGATCCATCATCAGCACGAACACGGCTTGCTGCTGGTGCTGGGCCTGCTGCAGCGCCTGATTCAGCAACACCAGAAACTGGGCCCGGTTAGGCAGGCTGGTCAGCGTGTCCCAGTAAGCCAGATGGCGGATTTCCTCTTCGCGCCGGGCGATCCCCGCACGCATGGCGTCGAAAGCCCGGGCCAGCGCCCCGATCTCGTCATGCCGGCGGCTATGCACGGGCTGCTGGTAATCGCCCTGTTCGAGCCGGCGCGCCGTCAGCGCCAGTGCGCTGATGGGCTGGGTGATGCGCTTGGCCGTGAACACGATGGCCAGCGCAGAAATCACGATGCCGCCCAGCGTCAGGGCGATCAGCCAGCGCTCCAGCCGCACATACTCGGCCGTCGCTTCGTCGAAGGAGCGCGCCAGCAGCACTTGCGTGCTCTGCCTGCCGGCCTGCCCCACCGGCAGCAAACGCATGCCGTAGCGGCTCTCGCCCAGCGTCAGATCGAAGGGCTGGCCATCGGCGCCGGCCTGCGCCTGTAGCCGCGCCGGCAGCGATTGCGCCAGCTGCGGCGCCAGCGTGGTACCGACCGTCAGCCAGCTGCCGGCCGCATCGCGCGTCAGTATGGTGGTATCAAGTCCGCTGATCTCGCGCATATCGCGCGCCAGCTGCCAGTCGATAGGAAAAGTCATCACCACCCAGGCAATGGTAATGGGGGCTTTCACCGGCATCACCACGATCTGGTAGGGCCGGCGGTCGATGATGGCCATGCCGTTGGCGCCATCGGCGGCCTCGGCCTGATCGAGCATGCCCAGCACCTGCTGCTCGAGTGCAGCGGCCTGGGCAGGATTGGTGGAAGCGCTGACCTGGCGTTCGCCGTTGACCAGCATGGTCAGCGCCGCCTTGATGCGGGCGCCGCTATTGGCCAGCGCCGATTCGATGGTGGCGCGGTCGCTGTCGTCGTTGTTGCCGACCAGCGCCACGAAAGCCGTATCACGGGTCAGCAGGCGTGCACCGAAACGCAGGCTCTGGGCATTCTGCTCGAGCAGACGGCGGAATACCTTGCTGCCATTGGCCAGCTCGCTGCTGATCGACTGGCGCGCATTGTTGTCGATGCCGCGCTGGATCACGATCAGTCCCACCACCTGCACCGCCACCACCAGCACCAGAAACAGGGTGACGATACGGCTCTGCAGACTGCGGAAACGGAATGCCATGGGGGCTTTCTATTGCAGTGCGCTGTCGTCGGGCGCCAGCGTCTTCAGGGCTATCCTGAAATTCAGGGTGGCGCCGGTCTCGCCGGCCTTGAGACTGAGCGGCTGTTCAGCCGTAGCACCGCCGGCCGCGTTGTAATGCCAGGCCCGTACCGTATAGCGTGCGCCGGCCGGCAGCTCGATCTGGACCATGCCGTTACTGTCGCTCTTGGCGAAATACGGCGTATCGACCACTTTCACGTAGGCCACCATGCGGTCATGGATGTTACAGCCCAGAACCACGGTGCCGGCCCGGTCGAATACTTGCGGCGCCGCAGCCTGACCGGAATACAGCTTCTGGTCAAACTTGTGCGCAGGCGAGTAGGAATAGATATGGTGGCGCACCCGGTCGTTATTGGGGAACAGGATGGTGGTGCCGGTCTGGATCACGCTCACCAGCGGAATGAACTTCAGGCCCTTCTGCTCGATCTGGGCCGTGCCGGTCGCTCTGGCCAGCGTGGCCGGGCTATCCGGCTCGGCATACACCACCACGTCGGCCAGCGGCTTGCCCGCACCATCGAGCGTCTGCACCTGCAGGCCGGTAGCGGCGGCATGGAGCTGCCAGCCAAAAAATAGGCAAGATACTGTCCAACGGCAGACTTCACGACGCATGAGCAATCCGGCAAGGCAAGTTAAGAGACAGGAGAGCAGACCAGAAACAGTCCCGATTGTAGCGCCCCGATCAGCCAGATCGGAAAAGATTTTCATATCCGGACGGAAAAAGTTGCCGGTCGTCACGATAGTGACACAAATCCTCTCTACCATAAGCCCCTGTTACCACCTGCCCCCTACCTGATCGTGAATCTGCACCGTAGCGCCCGTGTCCACTACCTGCCCGCCCGTAACGAGGAGCAGGCCGATCAGCAGCGCGTGGAATTACTGGAAATTCTGGCACGTCGCCAGCTGAGTGCGCTGTTCCAGCCCATCGTCGACCTGCAAAGCGGCGCCATCATTGCCTATGAAGGCCTGATCCGTGGCCCGTCCGATAGCCCGCTGCATGCACCGCTGCAGCTGTTCAAGGTAGCGCGCGCCTGCGGCCTGAGCGTAGAAGTCGAGCATCTGTGCCGCCGCGTGGTGCTGGAGCGCTATGCCGAACTGCAACTGCCGGGCAAGCTCTTCCTCAACGTCAGCCCGGACATGCTGCTGCAGCGCGATGCGCGCCATGGCGAAACCCTGGGTACCCTGCAGCAGCTGGGCATAGCACCGGAACAGGTCATCATCGAACTGACGGAAAACCAGCCCACCTATGACTACGCCGCCATGCGCGAAGCCGTGCGCCACTACCGTGCCATGGGTTTCCAGATCGCCATCGACGATCTGGGCGAAGGCTTTGCCAGCCTGCGCCTGTGGTCGGAACTGCGGCCCGAATTCGTCAAGATCGATATGCATTTCATCCAGGGCATCCATCAGGATCCGGTCAAGCTGCAGTTTGTCCGTTCGATTCAGGGTATCGCGGAAAAATCGGCCACCCGCGTGATCGCCGAAGGCATAGAAACCTGCGACGAGCTGGCCGCGCTGGGCGAAGTGGGTGTGGCTTTCGGTCAGGGCTATCATCTGGGCCGGCCCCATGCCCTGCCGCTGCGCAGCATCCCGCTCGAAGTAAGGCGCCAGCTGGACCGCGCCCACAGCGCCGATTACCGCGCCCGCAGCAGCTCAGGCGTGCTGTACCACTGGCAGCACGACGGTGCCAGCACGGCGCTGGCCGGTGTGCCTACTCATCCGTATAGCCCGGGCTGACGCCGTGCTACTGCGCTGCGGCGGCAGCGCTGCGCACCACCGGCAGCAGCGCTGCTACGCCGCTCGGACCGGCCCTGCCCTGCCAGATGCTGGCGTGCCTGCGCCTGCCCCTGCTGGGCAGCACAGCGGTACCACAGCCGCGCCATGGCCGCGCTGGGTGCGCCACCGAGCCCCTGTTCGTACATCACGGCCAGATTGTACTGGGCCTGTGCCAGCCCCTGTTCCGCCGCCTGCTGATATAGCGCACGCGCCTGCACCGCATCGCGTGCCACGCCGCGCCCGCCCGCATACATGCAGGCCAGATTGTATTGGGCCAGCATATGCCCGTCCGTGGCCGCACAGCGATACCAGACACAGGCCTGGGCTTCATCCTGCGCTACGCCGCAGCCTTGGGCCAGCAGCACGCCCAGATTGAACTGGGCCTCGCTGTCGTCCTGCACTGCGGCGCGGCGCAGCCAGGCGTAGGCACGCGCGGCATCGGCCGCCACGCCCGTGCCTTCCGCATAAGCCAGCCCCAGCATGCGCTGCGCCATGGCCAGCTGCTGGGCCGCCGCCTGACGCCACCATGCCACGGCCTGCGCGGCGTCGGCCACCACGGCACGGCCCTGCTGGTACATCACGCCCAGATGCAGCTGGGCCCGGGCATCGTTGCGCATGGCCGCCTTGCGCAACCAGGCCAGCGCCAGCAGCTCGTCCACCGCTACGCCTTCGCCATACAGATAGGCGGCACCCAGCAAACCCTGGGCACGCGCGCTGCCCTGTTCGGCAGCACGAAAAAACCACGCCAGTGCCACTTCGGCATTGGCCAGCACGCCACGGCCGTTACGGTACATCATGCCCAGATTCTGCTGGGCCGCCACCTCGCCCTGCAGCGCAGCGGCGCGGAACCAGCGCACCGCCTGCTCGTCGCTGGCTTCCACGCCTTCGCCCGTGTACAGCATGACACCCAGATGATTCTGGGCAAACGCCAGCCCCTGACGGGCAGCACGCTCCATCCAGTAATACGCACTAGGGGGGTCAGGCGCCAGCAGATCGCTGGCGCGGTGCAGCAGGGCCAGATTGAACTGGGCATAAGGATCACCCTGCTCGGCTGCCGCGCGGAACCACGCATAACTGCCGCTGTGATAACGGGCCGGCTGGGGAGTCTTCATGGCATACCCTGATCAAGTGCCGCAAAATCTTGACTAAAGTATAAAAGCGCTCCACCGGTCCCGTTTGATGATGCTCAATCCCGCCCTAACCACGGGCGCACCATTTCAGTGCCGCAGCGGCTGGCTGTGCACACCGGCACGGGGGCCGGCCGCATAAGCCAGCATGGCCAGCAGGGTCAGGCACCAGACGATCAGGGCGCCCGATGGCAGATCGTACAGGGTAGACAGCACCAGCCCGCTGGCATAGCCGGCCGCACCGATGGCATAGGCCAGCCACAGGCGCAGCGCCGGCCGGTAATGGCGCACGGCCAGCGCCGGCACGATCAGGCTGGTGAACACCAGATAGACACCGACCAGCTGCACGGACGCTGTCACGGCCAGCGCGAACACCAGATAGAAACCCAGCCGGCTGAGCCGCTCACCCATGCGGTACAGCAGTGCGCAGATCAGCAGCGTACCGGCACCCGGCAACAGCAGCTGGTCATAGCGCACCCACAGTATCTGGCCGGCCAGCAAGTCCTGCAAATGCTCGCCGCCATGCGGGTTGTGCGCGACCAGCAGCAGGCCGGCCGTGGCGGCAAGTATGAACATCACGCCGATCTGGGCTTCCTGCACATCGGGCCAGCGCTTCTCCGTCCACGTCAGCAGCACGGCGCCCAGCACGGCCGCCGTGGCCGCCGCCGCCTGCACCGTCCAGCTGTGCGGATCGAGCTCGGCCACACCGGCGATGATGACGCCGAGCGCAGCGATCTGGGCGATCGCCAGATCGATGAACACTATGCCCCGCCGCAGCACCTGCGCGCCCAGCGGTACATGGGTCAGCAACACCAGCAAGCCGGCCAGCAAGGCCGGCACGATGATCATCAGATCGAGCGCATCCGTATTCATTTATTCGCATCCAGCAAGCGTTGTACCGTACTATCGAACAGGCCGAACAGGTCTTTGCTGCGCTCGTCACCCCCCACCGAGAACGGCAGCACCACGGCCGGAATGCGCGCATGCTCGCTCAGCCATTGCGAGGCACGACCGTCCTGATAGCCGGCCCGCAGCACCATGCGCGCCGGTGCACGCTGCAGCTGGGCCAGCAAGCCGGACAGGTGGGCCGCACTAGGCTCCACCCCGGGTTTGGGTTCCAGTGTGCCCACCTGATGCATGCCCAGCCAGTTCATCAGGTATTCCATATTTTTGTGGTGTTCGACCACGGCCACACCTTTCAGGCCGGCCGCCTGCTTTTCCCACTTCTGCATGGCCGCTTCCCAGCGCTGGGCGAAATCCTTCTGCCGTGCCTGATAGTAAGCCGCGTTGGCGGGATCGAGTTCCGCCAGGCGTCTGGTCAGCGCCACACTGACCAGTGCGATATTGTGCGGATTCTGCTGGATGTGAGGATTGCCGGCCGCATGCACGTCGCCCTCGCTGCGGTCTACCCGCGCTGGCACATCGAGGCGTGGCACTAGTGCGCCCGCTTCAAAGTAGCCGGGCTGGCCCGGCGCGATCCGGCTATTGCCCGACTGCTGCACCAGCACGGGCAGCCAGCCCGTTTCCAGCTCCAGCCCCGTGCACACCAGCAGCTGCGCATTGCGCGTGCGGGCGATCAGGCTGGGGCGTGCTTCCACTCGATGGGGGTCCTGCAGGGCCGTGGTGGCGCTGCTGACCTTTACTTTATCGCCGCCCAGTTCCTGCGTCAGCGCTTCCCATTCCGGTTCGCAGGCCAGCACATTCAGTGCCGCATGGGCCGGTGCCATGATGGCCAGGCACAGCAGCACCAGCCATGGTTGTTTAGTCATCCCTTGCATGTTCGCTCCTTAGAAAGCGTGGGCAGCGTGGGTGCCCAGACTCATGATGTATTGAAGGAAAATCTGGTTGTCGCTGACGCCAGCACGGCTCTGCTCACGTGCCAGTTGCAGGCGCAGACGGGAGAACTCCGAAGGGCTGTAGTCGAGCATGATGCTGCTGCGGCGCGGACGGTAGGCTTCCAGCACCGGCAGATTGTTCCAGCCCAGTGCGCCGCTCTCGATCAGGCCGTAACGCACATTGCCGCTATCGAGTTTGTCGTAGCGCAGGCCCGCACGCCAGTTCGGCATGAACTGGTAGACGCTTTGCAGATACCAGCCCGACTGCACGCTGCGGTAGGCAGCGCTGGCGCTATCGGCGCTGGCACTGGCGTAATCGAGCACGCCGTCTTCCGTGCGGCGGAAATATTCGCCCTGCAGCTTGAAATTGGTGCTGACGGCATTGCCGCCGGGCGCCCATTTGTAGATGGCATCGGCCACCCACAGACGCGAACGGCCGCTGAAGGCGTGCTCCAGGCCGGCATCGCTGAACTGGCGCTGCTGCGCCGCCGTGCGCAGATAGGACAGGCCGGCACGGTAGCTAGCCGAGCTGCCCAGATCGTCGCCCAGATGGGCAAACGCCGCATAGGCGCCGGCGCCGTTGCGGTTGCGGTCATTGCCAGGGAAGGCGGCGCCGCTGCCCGCTTCAAAGCCTATCTCCAGATACTGGTCTAGTGGTGCCAGCCAGGTGCCTTGCACCCCATCCGTCCTGTACTGGCCGCCGAGGAAGGCCTGATAGGCCAGCGGCGCATCGACGAAGTCCCAGGTATGGGCATGCTGGCCATTCAGATAGCCTATGCCCGACAGCATGCGGCCCGCTTTCAGATTCAGGCCGTTTTCCAGCGCGCGCGTACGCACGAACGCTTCTTCCACGCTGGCTTCGTTTTCGCCGCTGAGGGCAAAGGTCAGCTGGCCGGCAAAGTGCGGATCGATATTCGCCGCCAGCGTCAGTTCCGATTCGCCGAGATTAAAGCTACGCTTGCCCGGGCCCACTTCGCCGCCGCTGGGCATAAAGCCTTGCAGCAGATATTGCTGGGGATCCTGACGCAAATTCTGCCAGCTTCCGCCCAGTATCATGGAGATATTCGGGTTATACAGATTGGCGGGCGTGCCGGCCGGAGACGCTGTCGCCAGCGCTGGTGCTGCGCTGGCGGCCGAAGGCGCCGCATCATAGCCAGCGACGGCCGCGCTGGCCGGAGCAGAAACTGTCGCACTGCTTGCGCTGCCCGCAGCGGCAGGCGCAGGCAAGGTAGCCAGTTGCGCCGCGCTAGCGGGCTGCGCAGCAGCCTCGGCTTGCTGCAGGCGGCTCTCCAGTGCCTGCAGACGGCTTTCATAAGCCTGTTTGATGGCACTGATTTCGGCGCGCAATGCGGCCAGCTGGGCTTCAGTATCGGCCTGCGCGCTCGCGGTGTGCGGTTTTTTCGGGGTGGAGGCATGCGCATAGGGCGCCGCCAGGGCGGCGCTCAAGGCGACCGCCAGCATGCTGGAGTGTTTCATATTTTGTCCTGTGTGGGTCGATAGAACACGCCCTGCCCCAACTAAGCGGGCAGGCGGCGTGAGACGGCATCAGCAGAACGAAACGGGCGGTGCGCGCGAGTGATAGGCCGCCAGCGGCCTGGCCGGCAGTACGGCCAGCGGCGCAGCAGCGCCCACCACGGCTATACCATCGAGCAGAGGGAAGGAATGGAAATGGCTATCGACGGCAGCCGTGAACTGGGCTACTGCCAGACACTGGGCGCAACTGTGGTCCAGCCCCAGTTTGATGATGCCGTTCAGATGCGGATCGTCATCGGCCGTGTAGTCAGCCTGCGCCTGATCGGCACTCAGTGCCAGATTTGCCGCCAGCTCCGCACTGGCCGCCGTATGGGTCAGCGCGTGCGCGTACCCCATCTGCTGGGAGAACACCAGCAGTAGCGATAACAGCATACGGAAAAGTAGGCGGCGCACGTACACAAAAAGGCAATATTAATGACTAGGACACGCGTATTGTAATGCTAGTCGGGAAATTTAGCGCAGTTTTTGTCCATTCTGGCTGGACAGGAATTGCGGCACCTTGGCAGCAGCCAGCTTGTTCACCGCTACCAGCAGCTCGGGCGCCACGTCGGGCCAGCCATACTGGCGCGACAGATCTTCGCCTATGCGCAGCAGCACGGCAGCGGCCACTTCAGCGTCGGCCTCGGCCCGGTGGGCGGCACTGGCAAAGCGGATGCCGAGCTGGCGCGACAGATCGCCCAGCCGGTAGCTAGCCATGCCGGGATAGACGCGGCGCGCCAGCTTGAGCGAACACAGCAGCGATGGATAGGCAGGCGTCAGCCCCAGCTGGGCCGCTTCGGCCTGCAGGAATTTGTCGTCGAAAGCAGCGTTGTGCGCAGCCAGCGTATCGTTGCCGATGAACTCCAGCAGACGCGGCATCACCTGCCCGACGGGCGGCGCGCCATCCACCATGGCCTGGGTAATCCCGGTCAGGCCGGTAATAAAGGCGGGAATGCGCACGCCGCAATTGACCAGCGAAACAAAGCGTTCGACCACCAGCCCGTCACGCAGGCGCAGCGCTGCCACTTCCGTGATGCGGTCGCCACTGGCCGGCGACAGCCCCGTGGTTTCAAAGTCCAGCATGACCAGCGATTGAGCCAGCATAGGGTTTCCTAACCGAATTTACGCGCTGCATCGAGCGCCAGACCGGCGCCTATGCTGCCAAACAGATCGCCTTCGACGCGGCGCGCCGTGGGCACCAGTGCCGCAATGCGTTCGCGCAGCAGGCGTACGCCGCTGGAACCACCCGTGAAGAACACCGTATCGACCGCGCTCGGCGCCACGCCTGCATCGCGCAGCAAGGTCTGTACGGTGTTCTCTACCGAGCTGACCAGCTGCTCCGAAGCGGCATCGAACTGGGCGCGGGTGATTTCCAGCGCCACCGGCGGGGCCAGCCGGTCCAGCTCCAGCACGGCCTGCTGCGCATCGGACAGGGTGATCTTGCCCTGCTCGACCTGCAGCGCCAGCCAGTGACCGGCACGGTCGTCGATCAGATTCTGCAGCCGTTGCAGCTTGTCCTGCTCGGCAGCATCGCGCAGCAGATCGGCCAGCTGCAGCGAGGCCTTTTTCGTGTAGGCCTGATTGATCGTATGCCAGGTAGCCAGATTGAAGTAATAGCTCGATGGCACTTCGCTATTGTTGCGCAGCCGGCTGCCGTAGCCCAGCAGCGGCATCACGCTGGCCAGCGACAGGTATTTATCGAAATCCGTGCCGCCTATATGCACGCCGCCATTGGCCAGAATATCGTCGCGCCGCTCCACCCTGGCAGCGCGCTGCGGCGACAGCCGCAGCAGCGAAAAGTCGGAAGTACCGCCGCCGATATCGGCAATCAGCACCAGCTCTTCGCGGCTGATCTGCGACTCGTAATCGAAGGCGGCGGCTATCGGTTCGAACTGGAAGGCCACGTCCTTGTAACCGACCGAGCGGGCGATTTGCTCCAGGGTATCCTGCGCCAGCTGGTCGTGCACGGGATTATCATCGATGAAGTGCACAGGACGGCCGAATACGGCCGAACTGAATTCGCGTCCGGCAGCCTGTTCGGCACGGTGCTTGAGTTCGCCGATGAACTGGGCCAGCAGGGTACGGAAAGGCAAGGCGCGGCCCGCCACTTCCGTCTGGCCTTCCATCAGGCTGGTGCCCAGCAGACTCTTCATGGAACGCATCAGCCGGCCTTCGTAGCCGGCCAGATAATCGGCCAGCGCGGCGCGGCCATAGCGCACCACTTCGTCATCGGCATTGAAAAACACCACCGAAGGCAGAGTGACCTTGCCATCTTCCAGTCCCAGCATTACTGGCTGGCCCGGCTGCACCCAGCCTACCGTCGAATTGGAGGTGCCAAAATCGACACCGCATGCAATGGCCATGACCACCCTTGAACAGAATAAAGGGGCGTAATGTTAGCAGAAATAGCAGCTGCACTCGCAAAAATCTGGGTTGCGGGGCGAAATTCGTCGCGCTGCCACAGGGCCAACTCTATTTCTCAATGGAAAGCGAATATTGTTGCTCTTCAGTAATTTATTGGTTATGCTGACCAGTATTGCCGATCAAGAGCAAACACAACAGCACGAGACAATGAGCCCACCCAAGCGCACCATCGAAGCCAGCGCCGCCAGCCAGATCGCCGAACTGGCCGCGCAGTCGCGCCGCGTCACCTCCTACGACGTGGCACTGGTGGCGGGCGTCTCGCAGTCGGCCGTATCGCGCTGTTTCAAGCCCGGTGCCAGCGTCTCCAAGACCACGTTTGCCCGCGTCATGAAGGCGGCTGCCCTGCTCGACTATGTGCCCAATGCCGCCGCACGCAGCCTGATTACGCGCCGTACCAATATGGTGGCAGTACTGATCACCAACCGTGCCAACCTCTACTATCCGGAGCTGCTGACCGAACTGAGCAAGCAGCTCACGCCGCACGGCAAGCGCGTGCTGCTGTTCCCGCTCGCCAGCGAATCCGAAGCCGCCCGTGTACTGGGCGACCTGTGGCAATTCCAGGTCGACGGGGTGATAGCCGCCGCCCACCTGCCGGCCACGGCAGTGGCCGAATTCAAACGCCACCGCGTGCCGCTGGTGGTATTCAACCGCCTGCTGGAAGACCACAGCGTGCATACGGTCAGCTGCGACCACCGCGCCGCCGGGCGCATGCTGGCGGCCAGGCTGGCCGCCGCAGGCCATCGCCAGTTCGGCATTATTTCCGGCAGCAAGGATTCGGTGGTCGCCATTGCGCGCCAGCAGGGCGTGGCCGAACAGCTGGCCGAGCTGGGCCTGCCGGCGCCGCTGGTAGTGACGGGCGAATTCGACTATCACAGCGGGGCGACGGGCCTGAAAACCCTGATCGCCCGCCACGGCGGCATTCCCGACGCCATCATCTGCGCCAACGATGTGATGGCTATCGGCTGCCTCGACTGCGCCCGCCATGAGCTGGGCATCTCCGTGCCGGGCCAGCTGTCGGTGGCCGGACTGGATGCGGTCGAACCATCGAACTGGCTCAGCTACAATCTGACCACCTTGCACCAGCCCATGGCGCAGATGGCGGCCGCCGCCGCGCAGCAGATATGCCGGCTGATCGAACGGCCCGAGTTGGCCGCCGACCGCCAGCTGTTCGACGCCCAGTTCATCGAGGGTGCCACGGCCCGCCTGCAAGCACCCGCCACAGCGCCAGGCGCGCCTTTCAGCTTGCCCCAGCCGCTCGCTATAATGTAGCGGATGAACGCTGCCCAACCTCCCCGCACTGCCCGCTTTATACCCCGTGGCCTGACGCCGACCGCCGAACAGCTGGCCATCCAGCTGGCCCAGCACAAGACGGTGCTAATCGACGCCAATGCCGGTGCCGCCAAGACCACCACGCTGGCCTTGCGCATAGGCGAGGCGCTGGCGCGCAATCTGCCGCCCGAACAGATACTGGCCCTGACCTTCACGGTGGAAGCGCGCGATGTGCTGGCTGCCCGGCTGGCCCAGCTGGGCGTGGCGCCCGCACTGGTGCAACGCCTGCACATCCTGAGCTTCGAAGACTTTGCCCGCTGGCAGCTCGATGCCAGCGATGGCGATGGCGTGCGCAACTACGACGATGCGCGCCTGCTCAAGCAGTATGCGCTGCAAGCCATGGACCGGGTGGGCCAGCGCTATGCGGGCAAACTGGAACAGCTGGACTTGCAGACCCATAGCGTGGCGCTGGCCCGTTTTCTCGAAGTGCAGTGCCAGCTCAAGGCCGGCATGGCGCTGCAGCGCGATGTCGAGTTCATGGATCTGGACGAGATCGCCACGCTGCTGGACGTGCCGCTGACCGATTATCTGACCACACTCGAATATGAAGCCCTGCGCCTCGATGGCGGTGCTGGCGCCCAGTTCCGTGGTCCGCTCGATGCCAGCTATGATCTGGCCTGCAATCTGGATGGCGGCGCCCGGCTGGCAGAGCAGTTGCCCGATTACCGGCTGGTGCTGTGCGACGAATTGCACGACCTGAACGAAGCAGCCTTCCGCATCCTCGACGCGTTAATCAGCCGCAGTACCTGCTTCTTCGTCGGTGCCGGCGACCGCGATCAGGTGATCTATGCACGTCTGGGCGCACACGACAGCTATCTGCGCGAGCGCTTCGCCGCACGTTTCCCCAAGCTGCAGCGGCTGCCGCTGACCTACAGCTTCCGCCACGGCCCCCATCTGGCCCACGCCATGGCCCGCTTCAAGCAGAAGCCGGTGGAATCGGCGCTGGACCTGCATACGGAAATCCGTCAGGCCCACTACCGCGACGGTGACGAGTGCGCGCAGAAAGTCATCGCCGCCCTCAGGCAATGGCAGGCAGACGGCTACGGCGCCGACCAGTGCGCCATCCTGCTGCGCGAGCGGCACCAGTCGATCGCGCTGGAAAATGCCCTGATCGATGCCGCCATCCCCTACCGTACGCCAGCCATGGCCGGCTATCTGCAGCGCGATGAAATCCTGTTCCTGCGCGGCCTGCTGGCCATAGGCCTCAACGATTTTGCTGCCATCCGCACGCCCGCCCTGCGCATGGCCGTGGTCGACGCCCTCGTGGCCTTCAGCGAAATGGGCTTCGGCCCGGGCCAGCTCGACCACTTCAAGGCCCAGATCAGCAAAGAGCCTACACTGCTGGGCGAGCTCTACCTGATCGAAGCGCCCCGGCGCGATGGCGTAGCGCCCGACTACCGCAGCGTGGCCGCCAGCGCCACCCGCCGTGCCGTCATCGATGCGCTGGCCTGGCTGGGCCAGCAGGACCGCCAGCAGCCAGCCAGCAGCGTGCTGCAGCAACTGTGCGAGCGGGTGCAACTGGTGAATACGGCCAAACGCATCTTCGTGCGCCCCTATGCGGCCGAAGTGGTGCAGCGCTCGGTGGCCGCCCTGCTGCATATGGCCGAGCGTTCCGGTCTGGGCTTGCAGGATTTCTGGCTGGCGCTGAATCAGCGCGAAGCGGCCAGCCTGTCGCGCCGCGGCACTAAAAGCGTGCTGATCGAGTGCGCCGCCCAGGCCAAGGGCAAGGAATTCGGCCATGTCATCCTGCCCTATCTGCAGGCGGACGAATTCCCCCATCCGCGCCAGCCCCGCGCCGATGAAGAAAACCTGTTCTATGTGGCAGCCACCCGTACGCGCCAGCGCCTGACCCTGCTTTCGCCCGCCGATCCGGCCCTGCGCAGCAGTTTTATATCAAAAATGCAATTGACCGAGTCGGCCGCCAGTGCCGATGCGGCGTTGCAGCGCCAGCAGCACCATGCGCCATCGGCCAGCGCAGCCGCCGGCCGGATTTACCTGAACGCCAGCTTCCACGAGAAGGATCAGGTCAAGGCGCTAGGGGCCCAGTTCGACATGGCCAGACGGGCCTGGTACGTCGAAACGGGCCGTGATCTGGGCCCTTTTGCCCCTTGGTTAAAAAAATAATGCACAAAATCATGCACCGCGCCAATTTTTCTGAGGGAAACCCTTATATAATGGCGGATGCGGCTGGTGTAAGAGCCTCACACCCCATGCATGTCCAAGAAAACAGTAACCAAATTCAGGAGTATTTCCATGAAAGCACAACAAAAAATCTTGCTGGCTACCTGCGCGCTGGCTGTACTGAGCGCTTGCAGCACCCCTGCACCAGTCGTGGCACCAGCCCCGGCACCTGAGCCAGTGAAAGCTGCTCCAGCACCTGCGCCAGCACCAGTTGCTGCACCAGTGCCAGTTTCGGTTCCAGCCTACCTGGACCCTAACAGCTCGATCTACAAAAACCGCAGCGTCTACTTCGACTTCGACAAATACAATGTCAAGCCAGAATTCGAAGCTCTGGTTGCTGACCACGGCAAATTCCTGTCGGCCAACCCTAACGTCGCCATCAAAATCGAAGGCAACACCGACGAGCGCGGCGGCGCCGAGTACAACCTGGCTCTGGGCCAGAAACGTGCACAAGCTGTTGTGACCGCACTGAAAGTGTTCGGCGTGAAAGACAGCCAGATGGAAGCCATCAGCTACGGCAAAGAAAAACCAAAAGCGACCGGTAAAGACGAGGCTTCGTACTCGCAGAACCGTCGTGCCGACATCGTTTACCCAAGCAAGTAATTACTGCTAAAGTAAGCTAGTCTGCAACGCCCGGCCAGCCACTGGCCGGGCGTTTTCTTTTCTGCGGCCGCCTGCGCAACTGCGGGTCCGCCAACAAAGTTGCTGCCTAAGTGAACGGGCGCACATTCAGCCACGACCATAGCGCGCACAATAACCCTGTCCCGCCGCTCTGTTCCGTCGCCAGCCATGATCCGCCTGCACTCCGCTCAATATGCCCTGCAACGCCAGCGACTGGCCGTGCAGCGGGTACTGTATGCCCGCACTCCCGAAGAGTCCGCCCTGGCGGCACGCTGGGCCTGCGCCTGGCACCGGGCGGTACAGCGCCAGCTCGCCCACGTGCGCAGCCTGTCGCGACCGGCCAGCAGCAGCTATGGCAGCAGCCGCCAGCTGCACTGACGGGCCAGATTTATCCTGTCCAGCGGCAGGCGCAGAAAAGTTACTTCTAAAATTTAACAAATATCATCGTTTTGCAGATTTGACTACAGGCAATAAGACTGCGCTGGTTATAATCGCTGCATGGTTAAGACTGCACAACGCCGAACGCTGTACCTGTGGATCGCCCTGCTGGCCATCCTGTTCGGCAGTGTTGCGCCTACCATCAGCCGCACGCTGTATCCCGTCAGCCAGTTTGCCGCCGGTTCCATCTGCTACACCGGCACCCAGGGCAAAGCACCGGCCGGCGACCTGTCCGCCATGCAGGCTTGCGATTATTGTCTGCCCCATGGCGGCGGCCACGCGACGCTGCCGACGGCGCAGCACAGTCTGGCCGTCATCGACGGCCACGATCACTACGACACACCGGCGACCGCCACCGCAGCGCTCTACCAGCGCTGGCAGCGCGGTCTGGCCCGGGGGCCACCCGCAGTTTCCTGATCGACCGTCATCACCAGTCACTATCCGCAGCATAGCGGCGGACTGTACACACACCCATCAGGAATACTATGAATACCTTACGCACCCCTCTGGCGCTGGCGTTGCTGGCCGTCTATACCCAATTCGCTGCTGCACAGGACGCGCCACTGCGCCAGATCGGCACCGTCATCATCGAAGGCAGCCGCCCGACCTCGCTGCCCACCCAGATCCCCACCACCTTCGAGGGCATCAGCCACGCCGATATCGAGCGCTGCATCAATGCCACCGATGCGGAAGATGCGCTGAAATACATGCCCAGCCTGCTCGTGCGCAAGCGCTACATCGGCGATTACAACCACGCCGTGCTGTCCACCCGCGCTTCCGGCACGGGCAATAGCGCCCGCTCCATGGTGTATGGTGACGGCATCCTGCTGTCCAACTATCTGGGCAATGGCGCCACTTTCGCACCGCGCTGGGGCATGGTCTCGCCCGAACTGATAGAGCGGGTCGATGTGCTGTATGGCCCGTTCTCGGCTGCCTACGGCGGCAATTCCGTGGGTGCCGTGGTCGATTATGTCACCCGCATGCCTACCCAGCTGGAAGTGCACGCCAAACTGACGGCCACCCACCAGCCGTTCCAGCTGTACAGCACGGACGGCGTGTATCAGGGCAAGCTAGGCAGCATTACCGTCGGCAACCGTTCGGGCAACTGGGCCTGGCTGGTCGATCTGAGCCACACGGACAGCGACGGCCAGCCGCTGACCTTCCCCAACAAGGCGCTCAGCACTACCGCCGCGGGCAAGAATGCCACCGTGGTGACGGGTGCCATCGCCAGTCAGGACCGCGCCAACAAACCCTGGCTGCTGCTGGGCACTGCCACCCAGTACCACACGCTGCAGGACCAGTTCAAAGCCAAGCTGGCCTACGACTTCAGCCCCACGCTGCGTGCCAGCTACACCTTCGGCCTGTGGCACAACGATTCCAAAGGCCGGCCGGACAGCTATCTACGCGACAGCAATGGCCAGCCCGTGTATAGCGGCAATGTCAGCATAGACGGCCGCGCCTACAGCATCAGTAATACGGACTTCAATCTGTCCAATGAATCGCTGCAGCACATCATGCACGGCCTGTCGCTGAAATCGCACGGCAAGGGCGAATTCACCTGGGAACTGGCCGCCAGCCTGTACGACTACGACAAGGACCAGCTGCGCGCCCCGACGGCGCTGGCCTATCCTGCCTCCCTGAATGGCGGCGCCGGCCGCATGGTCAGCCAGGATGGTACGGGCTGGAATACCCTGAATGCCAAAGGTACCTGGCGGCCCGATCACTTCCACGTCATCGACTTCGGCTACCAGCGCGAAGCCTACAAGCTGGCCAGCATAGAAAACGCCACCACCGACTGGCTCAATGGTGCCGCCACTGGCCGCAATTCTGCCTTCACCGGCAAGACCGAAACCAACAGCCTGTACGCGCAGGATAGCTGGAAATTTGCCAGCGGCTGGAAAACCGTACTGGGCCTGCGTTACGAGCACTGGAACGCCCACGATGGCGCCACCTCGAATGCCAGCAAAACGGCCTACCACCCCGAACGTAGCGAAAACTATCTGTCCCCCAAATTCGCGCTGGCCTATCAGGCCACGCAGGACTGGGTGATCAAGGCGTCGCTGGGCCGCGCCGTGCGCATGCCTACCGTGTCGGAACTGTATCAGGGTGGCGTGAATGCTTCGGGCCAGTTGACCAATAATGATCCCGACCTGAAGGCAGAAAAATCCTACACGGGCGAATTGACGGCCGACCGCAAACTGGAAGATGGCTGGCTGCGCCTGACGGCATTCGGCGAACGGACGCGCGACTCGCTGTATTCGCAGATCAATGTGCTGTCCGGTTCCACCGTCAGCACCATCCAGAATGTGGACCGCATCCACACCAAGGGGCTGGAGCTGTCCTACACGCAGGATAATGTCTGGCGTCAGGGTCTGAATCTGAACGGCAGCCTGACCTGGACCGACTCGCGCATCGTCGGCAACGATAAATTCCCCGCCAGCGTAGGCAAATGGCAGCCGCGTATTCCGGAATGGCGCGCTACCGGCGTGGTCAGCTATGACTTCACCGACAAGCTGTCGCTCAGCTATGCTGCGCGCTACAGCGGCCGCCAGTACTCGACGCTCGACAACACCGATCCGAATGGCTATGCCTACATGGGTGCCAGCAAATACTTCACCACCGACCTGCGCGCCCGCTACCGTATCGACCAGCGCTGGAGTGCCGCCGTGGGCGTGGATAATCTGAACAACTACCAGTACTGGAACTTCCACCCTTATCCGCAGCGCACCTTCATCGCCGAACTGCGCTACGACCTGTAAAACCACAGAGGGCACGTAATCTACGTGCCCTCTGTGCATTGTAGCGCTGCGTATTGGTCTTGCCCGCTAGGCCAGGCAGTGCTGCTGGCGTATCGCGTATGCTGCATGCACCCAGGCGCGCAACTGGGGCTCCGGCACGGGGCGGCTGAACAGATAGCCCTGATAACGCAAGCAGCCCATTTCCTCCAGCTTGTCGCGCTGGGCTTCATACTCCACCCCTTCCGCAATCACGTCGAGCTGCAGGCTGGCCGCCATGGCGATAATGGTCTGCACGATGGCCTGATCGCTGGCATCGCTGACCAGATCGCGCACAAACGACTGGTCGATCTTCAGCTGGTTGAGCGGCAGACGTTTCAGGTACTGCAGCGAAGAATAGCCGGTGCCGAAATCATCGAGCGAAAAACGCACGCCCACATCGCGCAGGCGGCGCATGCTGACGATGGTCTGTTCCACCATTTCCAGCAGCAGGCCTTCCGTCAGTTCCAGTTTCAAGCGGCAAGGCAGGATGCCGTAGTGCGCCACCAGCCGCAGCACTTCATCGCAGAAGTCCGGCTGACGGAATTGGGTCGCACTGACATTCACCGACAGGATCAGCGCTTCCATCTGCTCGTCCGCCTGCCAGGCCTGTAGCTGGGCACAGGCGGTTTCCAGCACCCAGTGGCCGATAGGCAGGATCAGCCCGGTCTCTTCGGCCAGGCCGATAAACTCGCCCGGCGGCACCAGGCTGCCATCCTCGCGACGCCAGCGCAGCAGGCCCTCGGCTGCACGCGGCAGGCCCAGCTCATCGACCTGCACCTGATAGTGCAGCTCGAACTGCTGGCGCTCTATGGCCTGGCGCAGATCGCCTTCCAGCCGGGCACGCGCGCTGATGCGCTCCTGCATCTGGCGGTCGAAGAAGCGCATGCCGTTGCGGCCGGCCTGCTTGGCCTGATACATGGCGATGTCGGCCTGCATCAGCAGATCGTCGGGCAGCGGCGATTCGCCGCAATGGAATAGCGTCGCGCCTATGCTGGGGGTGCTGCGGCAGCGGTGCGTGCCCAGCAGATAAGGCCGGTTCAGCGAGGACAATATCTTGGAGCCCAGCGCTTCCGTCTCGCTGGCGGCAGCGCGTGCTTCGCTGCTCAGGCCTTCGACCAGCACGACGAATTCATCGCCGCCCAGCCGGGCCACTGTGTCGCCCTTGCGCAAACAGCATTGCAGTCGTTCGGCCACCTGCTGCAACAGCTGGTCGCCGACGTTATGGCCCATGGTATCGTTCAGCGTCTTGAAATTATCCAGGTCGATGAACATCAGCGCGCAATAGCGGTCGTGGCGCGTGCTGGTGGCCACCACATGGCGCAGCCGGTCCAGCAGCAGACGCCGGTTGGGCAGCTGGGTCAGCGGATCGTAGAAGGCCAGACTGCGGATTTCATCATTGGCGGCCTTGCTCAGCGTGATATCGGTGAGGGCTGCCACGTAATTGCTAATCTTGCCGTACTGGTCGCGTACGGCGGTAATACTCAGATGTTCGGGATAGATCTCGCCATCCTTGCGGCGGTTCCAGATCTCGCCTTCCCAGCAGCCATCACGCGCGATCTGCTGCCACATATGCTGATAGAACTCCGGCGTATGACGGCCGGAGCTCAGTATGCTGGGGGTCTTGCCGACAATTTCGGCTGCGCTATAACCGGTAATCTGGGTAAATGCCTGATTGACGTGCAGGATATGGCCTTGTGCATCGCTGACCATCATGCCCTGGGCCGCTTCGAATGCCGTCGCGGCCACGCGCAGCGCGGCTTCGGCCTTGCGCTGCATGGTGATATCGCGGTGGATCGCCAGCGCCGCCCTGCCATCGAGCGGCAGGACGGACACGCTGTAATGGCAAGCGCCATCGGGGCTGCCATATTCCGTGTGGTAGGCCGGCACTCTGCCGGAAAGTACTGCTTCTACGCCGGCGCGGTGCGCCTGCTCGGCCGGATGGCGGCCCGCATGGACGGCATTGCGCCAGGCGGCGTTGGCATCCAGCATCACGCCGCCGCGTCCCAGTAGCGCGATCTGTTCAGGTAATGCATCGAGGGTCGCGCCGGAGAACACTTCGCACAGTTCATTCTCGGCCATTGCGACGGGGGCCCGTGCTTGCGCCAGGCTAATCATGGAAATCCTTTTTGGTACTAAATAACAGTGGACGAAGAGTACAGATTTCCAACAAAAAAATAATTGATGTAGATCAACCAGAGCAAATCTTTTCATTTTTGATCTGCATCAAGGAAATCAATGACCTGCTTCAATACCATCTCTTCATCGTACCAATAGTAAAAGAAATCGACATGGCAAACTCCATCGAACAGAACAACTGCAGCGTCTGCAGCCAACGTACCCAGTGTGTCGGCGCAGCTGCCGGCAGCCAGACCACCAGCCACCGCATCCGCATCGAACGGCATACTGCCCTGTACGAAGCCGGCTCCGCCGTGGGTGACCAGATTTATCACATCCGCTCCGGCAGCTTCAAAGTCGTGCGCGGCCCATCGGCGCCCGACGCTGATGCCCATGTGATCGGTTTTGCGCTGGCGCCGGACTTTATCGGCCTCGATGCACTCGACCAGCTCGAATATTCGAATAGTGTGGTAGCGCTGGAAGATAGCGTGGTCTGCAGCATCAGCTGGAACCGCCACGCTTTCGAAGGCCGCCGTCGCCCGGTGATGCGGGCCCACCTGCACGCCCTGCTGGCGCGCGAGATGCGCCGCGAACAGCGCGCCGCGCTCATGCTGCGCAATACGCAGGCAGAACAGCGCATGGCCGATCTGCTGCTGACCCTGTCCGAACGCCAGACCACCTATGGCTATCAGCCGGAAGAGTTCCGCCTGCCCATGTCGCGCTGTGATATCGCCAGCTATCTGGGCGTAACGGCCGAATGCGTGAGCCGTTTGCTGCTGCAGTTCAAGCAGCGCGCCCTGTTCGAACTGTGCCGCCGCGATGTCAAACTGCTGGACATGAGCGCTCTGCGCACCATGGCTTTCGGCCACGAGCCGCAGCCAGACCAAGCTATGCTGGCGGCCGCATGATGGACTTCGACCTCACTCAATGCCAGCTCGGCAGTCCGCTGGCGCTGGCGCGCGGCGAGCATCTGTTCCAGATGCACGACGCTGCAAACGGCGAGCTGTACTATGTGCGCAGCGGCCATATAAAGCTGTACCAGCAATGCCCCGATGGCGTCGAACGCATCATCGATTTCGTCCAGCCCGGCGACTGGCTGGGCGTCGATACCATCGGCGAACCGGAACGCCACGCTTCGGCGCTGGCCCTGACTGATTGCGAACTCGATCTGGTGCCCTACCGCCAGCTGGCCGAACTGATGGACCGCGAGCCGTATAGCTGCGATCTGTTCAGCGCCATGCTGAGCCGCGAGATCGAACGCCAGCAGATCGCCGCAGCAACCCTGCGCAGCGCCGGCGCCTGCCAGCGCATCGTGCTGTTCCTGCTGAAGCGGGCCGGCAAGGCACCGGCCGATCCGGCCGAAGAGATCCACGCTGCACTGCCCATGTCGCGTCAGGAAATCAGCGACTATCTGGGCCTGACGCCCGCCACGGTTAGCCGCACCCTGAGCCTGCTCAAGCGTAACGGCTGGATCTCGCTGGGCCAGCGCGGTTTCGTGGTGCAGTCGCGCGAGGCACTGGAACAACTGGCAGCAGGCATGCCGCTGACGGAAGTTCCCGCCCTCGCCTGAGGTTTGCGCAGTTTCTCGTCGGCACGTCCGGCTTCTGGCATACTGTGGTTTTTAACCAGGCCCAGCCTATGGATCCCCGACGAGAACACGTCAAGCGCCTGCTGCAAGTGGATGCCCATCTGACCGATATGGATGGGCAGCACGAGACCGGCACGCAAATCATTGACATCTCGCGGCATGGCGTCTCATTTCTGAGCGAACAAGCCATGCCGGTGGGCGAGAATTACGTTCTGCATTTCAGCTTCCCGGCCTGTTCAATTGTCAACCATGTGGCACTGACGGTGCTGCACAGCGCCCATATCGGCAGCCAGGGGCGCTTTCGTAACGACGCCTATTTCCTCTCCATGCCGGCCGATTGCGCCCTCAAGATTGCCGACTATCTGACTTCGCCGCCCGAGCAAGATTAAGCCAGTGTTGCGCAAGTAAAGTATTGTAAATAACAATTATTCTTGTTTAGCTCAGGGTTAGAATTGCCCTACTTTCAGCCCACCGCGCTGCCATCCTGTGCAGCCCTGTACTCTACCCATGCGCAAAATCCTCCTGAGCGCCTGTCTGGCCAGCCCGCTGGCCGCACTGGCACAAACCAGCCCTGCTGCGGCCAGCAACAGCAGCCCGTCCGCCAATAATCCCGCCACCACCAAGGCCAGCCCCGCCAGGCCGGCCGAAGTCGCCAGCGTGATCCCTTCCGTGAACGTGGCGGGCGAACGCCCGACCAACCGTATCGACCGTCAGGTCTACGACGTGAAGTCCGACATCAGCACCAGCAATAGCACGGCAGCCGATGCACTCAACAACGTGCCATCCGTCGCCGTCGATCCGGATGGCACGGTGACCCTGCGCGGCAGCAGCAATGTGCAGATACTGGTCGACGGCAAACCGTCGGCCATGCTGCAGGGCGAAAACCGTGGCGCTACGCTGAACGCCATGCAGGCCGACGATATCGAGTCCGTCGAAGTGATCAACAATCCCGGCGCCCAGTTCGGCAATGAAGCTGGCGGCGGCCCTATCCTGAATCTGGTGATGCGGCGCAACCGCAAGGCCGGTGGCTTCGCCAACCTGAACGCCAACGCCGGCGTGGAAGGCCGCTACAACAGTGCGTTTTCCGGCAGCTACAACGAAGGCGCCTGGGGCATACAGGGCGGCGCCCATATCCGCCATGACGGCCGCAATTCCACCGCCGACGTCAGCCGCGACCGGCTCGACAGCAACGGCAACTGGGTACACAGCAGCCAGCAGTCGAGCGGCATGGGCCTGAACGATATGTCGGGCGTAAACAGCACCGTCAACTACAACCTCAACGCCACCGACACGCTGGCGGCCAGCGCCAACTACAATGCCCGCACCAATGACCAGCATGGGGTGGACCACTACATCAACGGCGCCACAGCGCTGCAGCCGCTGACCGACTATGTGCGCACCACCCAGCGCAGCGGCGATGCGCGCAACTTTGGCTGGGGTACGCGCTATGACCACAAGGGCGAGCTGCCGAACGAAGTACTGAAGATCGATCTGCGCGTCTCCGCTTCGGAGAACGAGAGCGACAACCTGTATGCCAACAGCTATGCCAGCGGCAACCTGCCCAACACGCGTGCAGCCCAGCACAACAATAGCTCCATCCGCATCGTCGACTTCACGGGCGATTACGAGCGGCCACTGTGGGGCGGCAGCGCCAAGGCCGGCTACAAGATCGCCACCAATACCAGCGACGCGGAAACCGCCTACACCGACATCAACCCCTACACTTCAGCGGTGACGCTCAATCCGGCGCGCAGCAATCACTACCAGCTGGAAGAGACCGTGGTGGCGCTGTACGGCTCCTACCAGTTGCGCCTGAACGATGACTGGGGCCTGCTGGCCGGCCTGCGCAGCGAACACACGGCACTCGACATCCACCAGTACACCAGCAATGTGGAGGCCAGCAATAACTACCTGAACTTCATGCCCAGCCTGTTCGCCACCTACAAGCTGAGCGAAGCGTCCACGCTGCGCTTTGCCTATGCGCGCAGGATACGCCGGCCGAATGCCAACGACCTCAATCCCTATGTGGTCTACCGCGACGAATTCAATGTTTCGTCCGGTAATCCCATGCTCAAACCGACCAAGACGGATTCCTTCGAAGTCGGTTACGAGACCAAGCTGTTCGGGCTGGAAACCAATCTGCGCAGCTACTACCGGCGCGATACGGATGCCATCGTCGACTACCGCACGCTGCTGGCCAACAACGTGCTGCTGACCACGCGCCGCAATGGCGAAGGTAGCCATTCCAGCGGACTGGAATTCACCATGAGCGGCAAGCTGACGCCGGAGCTGACGCTCAACACCAGCGGCAACCTGATGCGCATGCAGCAGACCACGCTCGATGATCAGGGCTTGCTGAGTACCCGCACGGCCAACTCGCTCAGCGGCCGGGTGCGCCTCAACTATGCCTACAGCGCCGCTACGCAAGTGCAGATGGCCTTGCAAATGCAGGGCAAGATGCTGTCCGGTCAGGGCTACCGTTCACCCAACTCGACCTTCAATCTGAGCCTGCGTCAGGCGCTGACGCCGCGCCTGAGCATGCTGGCCACGGTGACCGATCTGTTCAACACCAACAAGATGGAAACCGTGGTGGACAGCGCCACCCTGCGCGAAACCAGTACGCGCCGCTTCGATGGCCGCGTATTCTATCTGGGCCTGTCCTACCGCTTCGGCGGCCCCAACAAGGAAAGCGAGCAGCACGAACCGCGTATGGGCCCGCCACCGGGCGGCCCCGGCGGCGGCCCCGGCTTCGGCGCTCCGCCACCGCAGGGCTGAGCCATCCAGAAACGACAAAGCCGCTGGCGACTCGCATCGCCCGCGGCTTTTTTCTTTGCGGCGCAGGCCTTAGCCTGCAGCACGCTAAGGCCCTACTTCACCACCGCCAGCTTGACGCGCTTGCCGTTGCGGAAAGTGAAGATGGTCAGCACGCCATCCTGCACATCGCCGCGCGCATCGAAGGTGATATTGCCCGTTACACCTTTGTGGGTGGCCTTGGCCAGCACGGGCAGGTATTTGGCCGGATCGGGCGAGCCGGCTTTCTGCATGGCTTCCACCATCGTCATCAGCGCATCGTAGGCATACGGTGCATAGGTCTGCACCTCGATACCGAACTTCTTGCGGTAAGCCACGCGGAAATCGGCCATGCCTTTTTCCTGCGACGGCTCGACTCCGCCGGCCTCGGCGCAGATCACCTGATCATCGGCCAGCGCCTCGCCGGCCAGACGGGGCACGCCGTCCGAGCACATGCCGTCGCCGCCCATGAAGCGCAGCGGCATGCCGAGCTGCTTCATCTGGCGCAGCATGGGGCCCGATACGGCATCCATGCCGCCGAAGAAAATCATGTCCGGCTTGCTGGCCTTGACTGCCGTCAGAATGGCGTTGAAGTCGGTCGCCTTGTCGGTGGTGTACTGGGTGTTGACGATGCTGCTGCCGGTGGCCGCACCCTGACGCTTGACGTTCTTGATGAATTCATCGGCCAGCCCTTTGCCGTAGGCCGTGCGGTCGTCGATCACGGCGATGCGCTGGGCCTTCATGGTCTGCATGGCATAGCGGGCCAGCGCAGCACCGAGCTGCTCGTCGTTGGCGACGTTGCGGAAGGTGGTGTTGTAGCGCTGGCGCGTGTACTGGATAGCGCTGGCCGAAGGCGAAATCTGCGGAATGCCGGCGTCGTGATAGATGCGCGAAGCGGGGATGGTGGTGCCCGAGGTTTCGTGGCCGATCACGCCCTGCACTTTGGCATCGACCAGCTTCTGTGCCACGGTAGTACCCTGCTTGGGATCGGCCGCATCATCCTCCGCCTGCAGCACGATGCGGTACTTCTTGCCACCTATGACCACGCCCTTGGCATTGAGTTCGTCCACGGCCATGCGCGCGCCGTTTTCGTTATCCTTGCCCAGATGGGCGATACCGCCCGAAGTCGCTGCAACATGGCCGATCTTGATGATGTCTTCCGCCTGAGCGGTGGCCATGGCAGCGCAGCCCAGCGCAAGCGCCCGGACCAGTTTTTTTGTTATTAATGACATAATGCCCTCATGAGTGAAGGCTAGAGAATACCATTGGGCAAATATATTTGCCCAGACTAGTAATGCAGCGTCTGCAAAGTCCGGCTAGGCCCGTAGCTGTCGTCGAAACCTCTGATCGTCACCTGCACCCTGCCGCTGGCATGTACCTGCACCAGCGCCCACGCATACATGCGGTCGGTCGGGCCATGGCCATCGCCCGGCTTGGCGCTGAACGGCGAGCCGCCCGAACCCACCATCACCTGCCAGGCTTTGCCGCCGCTGGCCAGCGCCGGTTGCTGGGCATTGAAGATGTGCTGGTGGCCGCAGAAATAGCTGGCGCCATAGTCTTCCATCAGCTGCCAGAACGCCTGTGCATGCTGGGGATAGATGTCCATGCCATCCTCCTCCACGCCGGCGCGGAAGCGGTAGGTATAGGCCGGCTTGTGGCCGAACACGAAGAAATGGCGCATGCCGCGCTCGCGTGCACGCTGGAAGTCCTGCGCCAGCCAGTGCACGGGCGCATGGCCATCATTACCGACCGGATCGGTATTGATGACGGCAAAGTGGCTGCCTGCCACATCGAAGGAATACGTGAGCTGGGACTGGCTGGTGCGGTTGCCATCGGCACTGCCGGCCTGCGGCGTGTTAGCGGCATCGTAGGCCTGCAAGGGCAATCCCGTCACCGCCTGCCAGCGCGCCGCATCGAGGATCAGATCGCCCATGCTGGCACGCCAGTGCTGCTCGTTGTCCGGCACGGCCGTCTTGGTGACACGGCCCTGCCCGTCCTTACCCTTGAACTGCATTTCATGATTGCCGGGCACGGGCACCACATAAGTGCCCGTCTCCATCAGTCCGGCCATCATGCCGCGCCAGTAGGCGTACTGGCGCGCGATCTCGACCGCATCGGTGGTGTAACCCATGATCATGTCGCCGTTGAAGAACAGCGCCTGCGGATGCTGCTGACTGATTTCACGCACGATGCGCGCCAGCGCCTGCGTGTTCTGCAGGTACAGCCTGTCCTGTGCCGTGGTTGCCAGCGCAGCGTCAGTGCGCGAATCGCCCACTGTGGCAAAGGAAAACAGCACAGGGTCTGGCGCAGGCCGTCTGGCCGCATGCCGCTCGGCAGCCTGCGAACTGGCACAGCACAGCGATGCAGTAACAACGGCCAGCGCCGCGCGCGAAATCAGTCTAGCCATCACAGCTCCTTAGAAGTCGGCGTTGAGCGAGACGGTCCAGCTGCGTTCCGGTACGAAGGTGTACTGGTCGAACGCAGCGCCCTTGCTATTGGCCGAGATCGAAGTCACATCCTGCTTGTTGAACAGGTTGTTGACGCCGGCCTGCAGCTTGACGGCCTTGACGAACGGTCCGCCCACGCGCCAGCGGTAGCCCAGCGTCAGGTCGGTGACGGTGTAGGCACCGATCTGGTAGGCGGCCGGTTCGCCATCCTTGGCATACTGGCTGCCATTGGTCTTGGCGATCAGCGAGCCATACAGGCCGTTACGCTTGTACAGCAGGCCCAGCGCCGTGGTCGACTTCGGCACCTTGGCGACCTGCAGGCCGCTGTCTTTGGCTTCGGCCTTGTTCAGCGAGCCATTCGCGTGCAGCGAGAAGCCGCTACCCAGATAGTAGGTGATCGCGCCTTCCAGACCCTTGTACACCACGCCGCCCTGGTTGTAATAGATCTGGTCATTGCCGCTGCCGCTGGTGGCGATCTTGTTATTGAAGTCGATGTAGTACAGATCCGCGTCCAGCGTCAGATTGCCCGACTGGTGCACCGTGCCGAGCTGGTAGTTGGTGGAGGTCTGCGGCTTGGGTGTGTTGAGCGTCGGGTTGTTCACGTAGAACATGGACAGATCGGGCACCAGGAAACCACGGGCGATCTGGCCATACGCTGCCCATTCCTTGCTGATGGCGTAATTGGCCGTCAGGAAAGGCAAGGTGGTGGTGTAGGTCTGCTCGGCCGTGGTCGGCAAACGCGTGCCCTGATTCACGGCAGCGTCCAGCTTGCGCTGGAAGTGCACGTATTTCAGGCCCGGCGTAACGGTCCACTGCGGTGCCACCGCCCATTCGAATTCGATGAACGGCTGGTACTGCTTCCAGCTCGATTGCTGCTCGTAGCTGACGCTCTTGGGCGCCGTCGATTCCTTGGGATTCGGCAGGTTCAGCGTCCAGTCCAGATCATAGGTGTGACGGTCGGTATCGGAGTTTTCCAGCCACAGGCCGGCGCGCAGCAGACCGGCATCGAGACGGTTGCTCAGCTTGATGATGTCGCCGTTGACGCGGTAGGCATTCAGCTTGTTATAGCCCGGCACGTTCTTGTTGCCGGCAGCGCCAGCCTTGGTGCCGTTGGCCGTGGCGCCGCTGGCATCCTGACCGGACATGGTGTTGTTATTGTAGGCATAGGTGTACAGGGTGTTGTCGAGCGCCCAGTCGCCCAGACGGGTCTGCAGACGGACGTATTCGAAATCCGTGCGCTTGTCGTTGTAGTTATAGCCCCAGTAGTTCTGGCTGGTCTTGTCGTTGTTGAGCGAGTAGTTCTTGCCGTACAGCGCCACCTGCGCCAGCGTCACGCCCGCTTTGTCCGGCACATTGCTGTGGATGGTGTTATAGGTGGAGAACAGCGTCAGCGTGGTGTCCTTACCCAGCGGCAGTTGCAGCTTGAACTGGTAATTGTCTTCCTTCACCGCGCTATAGGTCTGGTAGCCATCCGACTCCAGCCGCGAAGCATTGAACATCAGGCGCGCGTCGCCGAAGCGCTGCAGTACGCCGCTATCGACTTCGGCACCGCGTATCTTGGTATTCCAGCTGCCATAGGTCAGATACGGCGTGAAGCGGAAGTCATTCGACAGTTCTTTGGAAAACAGATTGATCGAACCGCCAAAAGTGGCCTGCCCCAGATTGCTGGCATTGCCGGGGCCGCGTTCTATCACCATGCCGCCGATGATGCGGGCCGGGAAGTAGGAAGTGGAATGGTGGGTAGGATTATTGGTGTCGCCAAACGGTATGCCATCGTAGGTGACGTTGTACTCGCCATCCTGAAAACCGCGCAGTGCCACTTTGGATTCGCCGAGGCCGGAGCCGTTGGCCGAGATACCGGCGCTGACACTAGGCGCAATACGGGCCACGGCATTGAAGTCAGCCAGCGGCGTAACGGTCTGCTCGATGAAGGTCGCGGTGATGATGGATTGCGGCTGGGTGGCATTCAGGGCCGACTGCACGGGCGCGCGGTTGGCCGCGTTCGAACCCGTGATGACCACGCGGCTCTTGATGGCTTCGGCATCAAGCGCCGTATTCGACACCTGCAATTCATCCGCTGGCGGCGTCTGGGTTTGCGCCTGGGCCGGGGCGCACATCAGCGCCAGTGCGGCCAGCACCTGCGCCGACATGGCCGTGCGGATCAGAGTTTGCTGCGAGTTCTTCATGAGACTTTCCGGGTGGGTGGTGTAAAACCCGAAAGTCTAGGAAGCATTTATGACAGCATCATGAAAGCGACTCATTCAAGCCGCTTCTTTGCTACATTGTGACTATTTACAACGTAGTGTCGCCGCCAGCTACACGTTACCGGCCTGCAGCGCCCGTGCCAGCGCCGTATCGGCCGTGGCCAGATGGGCGTGGAACCAGGGCAGCACCAGTTTCACGGCTTCCTTGCCGGCCGCAATATCCGTTTCATCGAGCTGGTGCAGGCTGGCCAGCACGCGCGCATGCTGTTCGCGATGCTGCTTGATGGCCGGATAGTTGATGGTCTCCATCAGCGCCTCTTCATGCCGGAAATCTTCTTCCAGACATTCGATCAGCTGTTGCAGCCCTGCCAGAAAATCTGCGTCGGATGCGTCCATCAGCACATCGATCTGCTCGGCCAGCGCCTGGTGCGCCTCGTCGAACAGCGGAATGCCCAAGGCCATATCCGGATTCCAACCACGTTCTTCCATGATACTTTCCTCCTGAGCGGGCACTATGCCCGCTAGCGTCCGAGCAATCTATGACGCAGATCAAAAACCTCACGTATTAACCGGGTTTCCCGTCTAGACGGGGCGCGGTCAGATACGGTAAGTACACCACCACGTAGCTGGCAAAGCCCAGCGTCCAGCAGGATGCGGCCAGCAGCATCACCAGACCATGCTCGGTCTCCCAGCCCAGTGCCGTCGCCACGCGCAGGAAGGCGCTGGCCTGGATCAGGACAAAGATCAGTGTCTCTGCCCGTCCGGCCACCAGCGGCCGGCCAGTGTGGCCCAGCGTGGTACGGGTCATCATGCCCAATATCAAACCGGCCATGGAGCCCACGGTCAGTGCATGGAAACCCGTACTGGAGCTGACCAGCTGCCAGCGCGCCAGTGCCAGCAGCACCAGACCAGCAGCGATCCAGGCGTAGGACAGATGCATAATCCACAGCAGCGGACGGGTGAGCGTACTCAGTGCGTCCCAGCGCCACAGGCGCAGCAGGATCAGGCCGGCTGCGAGCAGTGCCAGCGGACCGAACAGCCATGCCGGGAAGGACAGCAGCCAGCCGCAGGCCGACAGCACCAGCAGGCCCAGCGAGACTTTATCGAGCTTGGGCTGCACCAGCGGCGAGGAACCGGGCGCACCGTTGCGGGTGAACATGGGAATGATGCGGGTGCCGATGGCGGCCTCGATCACCACGATCAGGAAGATGGCCGCATGGATGGGCGCGGCAGCCTGCAAACCATGCCAGCCCAGCGCGATGGCGTGGAACACCCCGTTGGTAATTGCCAGCAAGCCCAGTATGCCGACGAGGAAATAGTTACGCCGGTTGTTAGCCTTGCGCATCACCTGCAGCAGCGGCCAGGCGGCGGCCGGTATGAAGGGCCAGTCGATCAGCGCGGCCACCAGAGGCGGCGCCAGCAGCATGGCCAGCCGGCCGGCCAGCCACAGGGCCACCAGTGCCGCCAGATGGCCGCGCACGGGCGTCCAGAAACCAGTCCAGTTATACGCTGCCGTGTAGAGGAAACCGATCACCACGGCCAGCCCCATGCCGAACACCATCTCGTGCATATGCCAGGCAAAGCCCACGTGCAGGGCCACACTGGCCAGCTGCGGGATCCAGCCATAGTACTGCGCCATCCACACGGGGATGGCCAGCGCGGCAAAGAAGGCCGCGCACAGATAGAAGGGGCGGAAGCCCAGACGCCAGACCGGATGGCCCGTGTGGCGCACAGCAGGAGGTTCGTCGATGGAGAGCAGACTCATGATGATCAAGTTTTCAGTTTGAGATACGGCTGGCATTGTCGGACTTAATGGCCAAAAACGGTAGCCGGCCCATGGAGTTCGATAATCCAGATCAAGAAATTCAGATTCTTCCCGGAATTACGCCGCCAACGCATAGCCAGCGCGCGCGGTTTCGCTTAGTCTAACGCTGCAAACAAAACTTTATGACACAGAAGGACGAATCATGCAAAACACGGTTATCAATATCGAAAAGATGGAAGACGAAGGTAGTGCCGATACCATTACCCAGATTCTGCTGAAACTCAGCGGCGTAGAAGAAGTACGCGTGTCCCTGCGCGACTGCCTCGCCAGCGTCCAGTTCGATGAAAGCCGCACCTCGCCCCTGCGCATGACGGCCAGCCTCGAAGCGGCCGGCTACCCCAGCTATGTTTCGGCTGGTGCTGCCGCTCCGCAGACTGCTGCGCGCGCCGGTGGTTGCTGCGGCGGTTGCTGCGGCGGTTAATGCCTGCAGCTGGCACAGTCCGCTTTCGGCCTGTGCCCCGTTACCCTTGAACGGAGCGCCTGAGCGCTCCGTTGCTATTTCCGCCCCTGCTAACTGCTTCCTGCCCGCTGCTGCCTCAGGCGCCGCTCTGGCGCCGGTGTTCGACTGCGTACACGGCAGCCTGCACACGGCTGCTGAGTTTGAGCTTCTTCAGCACATTCTGCACATGGATCTTGACGGTGGATTCAGCCAGTTCCAGCGTACGCGCGATGCTCTTGTTGCTGCCGCCACGGGCCAGACAATCGAGTATCTCGCGCTCGCGCGGCGTCAGCTTGTCCAGTTCCGACGCTGCAGCCGGCGCTGCGCCACCCTGCAACTGGGCCACCAGCTTGGCCGTCATGGCTTCCGCCACCACCGTTTCGCCTGCCGCCGCACGGCGGATGGCACGGGTCAGGTAATCCGTATCGATGTTCTTCAGCAGATAGCCGCTGGCACCGGCACGCAGGGCCGTACTCAGGTCTTCCGCATCTTCCGATACGGTCAGCATCACCACCGCGCTATCGGGACAGTCCTGCAGCAGCAGCTGCAGGGTTTCCAGCCCCGACATGCCGGGCATATTCAGGTCCAGCAGGATGACCTGCGGCTTCAGCTGCTGCGCCCGTTTGATGCCTTCCACGCCGTCGGCCGCTTCGCCCACCACGGCAAAATCGGGGTGGCGCTGCAGCAGCGAACGTATGCCGCTGCGGAACAGGGTGTGATCATCGACCAGTAGCACGCTGATGGGGGTGTCCGGTGTATCCATGCAAAAAACTCTCCGTTGAAATCCTGTTAAAACCCGCTATTCACGCTGCGCGGCGCTGGGCCCGGGCCAGATGCAGGATCACTTCCGTGCCCTGCCCCGGCTGCGAACGCACGCTGAGGTCGGCTGCAATACGGGCCGCCCGCTCGCGCATGATGTGTATGCCCACATGGGACTCGCCCAGGGTGTCGAGCGCGGCCGGTTCGAAACCATGGCCGTTGTCGCGGATGCTGAGCACGAAATCGTCGTGATCATCCAGCCGGACCCAGACCCGGCTGGCGGCCGCATGTTTGCGCACATTCGACAGCGCTTCCTGCACGATGAACAGCAGTTGCAGCTGCTGCTCGCTAGGGAAAGGCGGCCCCTGCGTCTCGGCCACGATATCGACCGTGATGCCGCTCTGGCGGCGGAATTTTTCCACCACCGCTTCCAGCGAACTGAGCAGATTACCTTCCTGCAGACGGGTGCGGAAGTTGTGCAGCAGTTCGCGCACATCCTGATAACTCTCGTCCACACCCGCGCGCAAGGCCGGCACGATGCTTTCCACTTCTTCCCAGTGGCGCTGCTGCATGGACTGTTCCAGCATCTGCACTTGCAGGTTCAGGAAGTTCAAGCCCTGCGCTATGCTGTCGTGCAAACCTTGCGCCACCAGATTGCGTTCTTCCGACACGGCCAGCTGGCGCGAACGCCCTTCCAGCCGCTGGTTTTCGATGGCCGTGCCGAGCAGCTGGCCCAGCGTTTCCAGCAGCGCCGTCTGGGCCGGACTGAACTCGGTCGCCTTGCGGAAGTGCAGATTGAAGAAGCCCAGATGCTGCTGCTGGGCATACACATGGAAGATGGAGACGGTGGCAAAGCCTTCCTTGTGGCATTCGAGCTGGTGGCCGCGATCGAGCTTGCGCAGGTCGTGGATCACCGCCACTTTCTTGACCACGGCATCGCCGCACAGGCAGTCGCCCACCTTCAGACAGCGCTCGGTTTCCACCAGACGCTCGGAAATGCCCTGCGACACCAGCATATGCATATTGCCCTGTATCGGGTCGAGGATGCGCACGGTGCCGCCATCGGCGCTGAAATAGTCGCTGATGCGCTGCAGGAAGCCGCGGCACATGGCTTCGGCCGGCTGCGGCTGCTGCAGGAAGGCGGCGCTATCGTATAGCAGCGCCAGTTCGTGATTCTGCTGCTCCAGCGCCTGCGTCTTGACGCTGACCATCTGTTCCAGATTGCCATACACCGACTGCAGCCGGTCGGCCATCTGGTTGAAGCCGCTAGCCAGCATGCCGAACTCATCGTTACGATCCACCGGCAGGCGCACGCCGAAATCCTTTTCGCGCATGCGCTCCAGACCGCCCTGCAGCCGGGTCACAGGCGCGACGATCATGTCGAACAGCAGATAGATGATGCTGACCGTGCCCACCAGCGCCAGCCCCAGCAGGGTCAGCTGCGAAGCGCGCAGCCAGAACGTGCGGTTCTCGCTATCGCGCTCGATGCGCTGCACCAGTTCGTCCACACGGGCCACAAAGCGCTCGCTACGCTGCTGCAAGGCGCGCACGCTGGCCGGCGTGATGCTGGACTGGCCCAGCCAGTCATGGGCTTGCGGCGCCAGCTCGGTGCGCCATTGCTGCAGTACACCGCCGAACATGTCACGGATCGAGGCCGTCGGCGGCAGGAACAGGGGGCGCTGGGGATCCCCCCGCTGCAGCAGCTGCAGCTTTTCTTCCATGCCCTGCAACTGGTAGAGCAGATGTTCGCGCGTACGCGAATCAGCCCCCACATCATCGACCTGACCGGCCAGCATGGCCATGCGATAGCTATCCATCCGCAAGCTACCGGCTACATTAATGGCCGCAGCACTGCCTTCCAGCTGCCAGGACAGCAGCAGGGTCGAGCCTATCACCAGCAGGGCGACGGCAAGGAAACTCAGCAGCAAGCCGACGATACGGGTCGACAGCTTGTGCCAGTTGGCGAACAGAGTGGGCAGCGCCATCAGTGGGCCTGCCCGGATAGGGAAATTGAATAGCGCATGGCTGCTCCGGTGATGCAATACGTCATTCAGTATACACGGTGCAGCATGGCTGCTAGCCGCCCGTCTGCGACATGAAACGGATAATTTTTTCCGGCTGGCGGCCGAAATCATGCTGTTCCGGTTTCAGCTCGATTGCTGCACGGATCGCCGCTTCCAGTTCGGCATCGCTGGCGCCGCCACGCAGCAGCGGGCGCAGCGGATATTGCTGCTCCTGCCCCAGACACAGGTAGAGCGTGCCATCGACCGACAGCCGCACCCGGTTGCAGGTGGCGCAGAAATGCTGCGACATGGGGGTGATATAGCCTATCGCTGCGCTGCCATCGGCCGTGCTCCAGTAACGTGCGGGGCCGCCGCCGAGTTCCAGCGCCTGCGGGCGCAGGTCGAAGCGGCGTGCCAGCCGCTCCTGCACGGGGCCCAGATTCAGGTAGGACGTGTTACGCCCCGTTTCGCCCATGGGCATCACTTCGATCAGGCGCAGTACGAAATGCTGTTCTATGCAGAATGCGGCCACGGCATCGATCTCGGCATCGTTGACGCCGCGCATGGCTACCATATTGATCTTGATAGGCGCCAGTCCGGCGGCCTTGGCTGCCTGCAGGCCGGCCAGCACGGACGGCAGACAGTCGCGCCCCGTAATGCCTTTCATGCAGTCACGGTCCAGCGTATCGAGGCTGACATTCACCCGGCTCACGCCCGCTGCATACAGCTCGTCGGCGTAGCGCGCCAGCCGCGTGCCATTGGTGGACAGTGACAGGTCGCGCAGGCCGGGCAAGGCCGACAGCCGGCCCGCCAGCTGCGTCACGCCACGGCGCGTCAGCGGTTCGCCACCCGTCAGGCGCACACGCGAGGTGCCGAGGCGGGCAAACGCGGCCACCACCCGTTCGATTTCGTCGAAGCTGAGCCAGTCCGGCGGGTCTTCATAGCCTTTGAAATCGCTAGGCATGCAGTAGGTGCAGCGCAGATCGCAGCGGTCGGTCACGGACACGCGCAGATAATCGATGCTGCGGCCAAAGCGGTCGCTCAGGCGCGGGGTCAGCGGCTGCAGGCCGGTGCCTGCGGTGGGGAAAAGTTCGCCTGACATCGGCGCACTCCTGTCTGATTGGGATGCTTCATTTTAACGTCGCAGGCGCGTGCTGAAACTGCCCATGACGACGTAGCCGGCCTAGTCCTTTCAGGCTAGGCCGGCTACGCGGTTTACTACGACAGATGGTAGAAGATGCTTACTGTACCAGTGGCGATTGCGCCCCTTCCAGCGTGATACCTTCGATGCCGGCACGGCCGACCAGGATGTGCAGATACTGGTGCAGCGCACGCTGCCACGCCTGCCGCTGCAGTTCGTCGGCAATCTGGGCCCGTACGGTGGCGTACGGAATCACTTCACCAGCCACACGCCGCTTCACCTGCACGATGTGCAGACCGAAGCGGGTTTCCAGCAGCCGCCCTGCCAGTTCGCCTTCCTGCAGGCGGAACAGCAGGTCCTCGAACTCGGGCACGCAGGCGCCCCGCCCCAGCTGGCCCAGATTGCCGCCTATGGCGCCGGACGGACAGTTGGAATACTGTGCGGCCAGTTCCTCGAAGCGTTCGGGCCGGGCTTGCAGCTCGGCCAGGATCAGCTCAGCCGTCTGGCGCAGCATGTCGAGTGGCGCGGTTGGCGTTACCTGGAACAGGATGTGGCGGGCCTCCACCAGATCACCGCTACGGAAACGCTCGGGCTGACTCATGTAATAGCGCAGACAGGCTTCATCGTCGGCCAGCGGCACTTTCACTTCCTGTGCAAACAGGGCTTCGATGCGATCGTCCTCATCGTCGGCCTGTATGCCCAGCGCTGCCGCTTCCTGCAGCAGCACCCGGCGCAGGATTACTTCATGCACAGCCGATTGCACCGGATTGGCCGCCTGCTGGTGGTGTACCAGCTCCGCTTCGATCTCGCGATCGGCTACATCTACACCATTGACTGAGATACCCATGATGACTCCTTAGCGTGGACGTACCAGCTGATAGGCGCGGCCCAGATAGGTGACGGCGCCGAAACCGCTCCACACGTGCACCAGACGGGTGAACGGGAAGATTACGAACAGCGACATGCCCATGAACAGGTGCAGCTTGAAGATCAGCGGCGCAGTCAGGATCAGGTCGGCAGCATCACCACGGAAGGTCACGATATGTTGTGCCCAGCCCATCAGCAGCACCATCATGTGGCCGTCCATGTGGCCAGCCGAGACGAAGATCGACGACAGACCCAGCAGCAGAGTTGCCAGCAGCCACAGCAGAACCAGCTTGTCTTTCCAGGTGCTACGGGCAGCCACACGCTCGTTGCTCAGACGGCGGCCCAGCAGCATCAGCAGGCCGATCAGGCACAGCGAGCCCATGGTGCCACCCGCCACCATTGCGACCAGCTGCTTGGTGCCGTGTTCCACACCCAGCGCATCCCACACCCACACCGGGGTCAGCAGACCGGCAGCGTGGCCGAAGAACAGGCCCAGCACGCCGATGTGGAACAGCGGGCTGCCCAGACGCAGCATGCCCGTGTTGAACACCTGGCTGGATTCCGACTTCCAGGTGTACTGTTCGCGGTCGAAGCGGATCAGGCTACCTAGCAGGAAGATCGCCAGCGCGATATATGGATAGATTCCAAATAAGAATTGATGCAGATAGTTCATGGCGCTCTCCTTCAGTGACGCTGCGGCGCTGCCGCCTTGGGATAGAAATTGACGGGATGGCTACCATCCATGCGCGGTTTCAGCAGCGGCTCGATGCCATCGGCGCCGGGGCCGAAGGTTTCCAGCGCTTCATCCATATCGCGCACCGGCGGTTCGCTCAGCTCTTCCGCCACCACATTGGTCAGCGTCTGCAGCAGTTCGAACACGCAGGCGTACGGGCTGCCATTGGCGCGCAGCTTGCGGCCGATGTAAGCCAGCACGTGGATGGCGTCGCCCAGCAGGCGCTCGGCTTCCGCTTCATCCTGCAGCGACAGGAATTCGAGGAACAGCGGCACGTAGTCGGGCAGATCGTCACCCACCATCTGCAGACCATGACGGCTGTATTCGGCCAGCAGGTCCACCATGGCCTGACCGCGGTCACGCGATTCGCCATGAATATGCTCGAACAGGTGCAGCGAATGCGACGGGTTGCGGTCGAACGTCATCACATATTGCTGCTGCAGGTCGATCAGTGCCGTTTCGCCCAGATGGGTGAACAGCGGCGCCAGCGCGCCCTGCCAGTTACGCGGGATCAGGGCTTGCAGCGCTTCGCGCTCCTGCAGCAGTTCCGCTTCCGGATACTGCAGCAGGATGGAGAGCAGCTGGAAGCCTTGCGTGGAGGCTTGAGCTTCAGACATCGAGGTTCTCCTTTTTCTTACGCGATTTCGGCATCATCATGAAGATTTCCGAGCCGTGCTTGCGCTTGCCGAACAGGCTGGCATCGCTGACGCCATCCGAGCAGCCGTTGCCGAAGCTGAAGCCGCAGCTGCCCTTCTCGTTGAAGCTGTCCTCGGCCATTTCCTTGTGGCTGCTTGGAATCACGAAGCGGTCTTCGTAGTTCGCAATCGCCATGATGTGGTACATGTCTTCCACCATGGCTGGCTCCAGACCGACCTGTTTCAGCACTTCCAGATCCGGCGTAGGCGCTACATGCTTGCTGCGCATATAGGCACGCATGGCCAGCATGCGGTCCAGTGCCGTCAGCACAGGGCGCTGGTCGCCTGCCGTCAGCAGGTTGGCCAGATACTGTACCGGGATACGCAGGCTGGAGGTATCCGGCAGGATGCCGTTCTTGCCCAGACGGCCAGATTCGGCCGCAGCCTGTATCGGCGACAGTGGCGGGATGTACCACACCATCGGCAGCGTACGGTATTCAGGGTGCAGCGGGAAGGCCACCTTCCACTCCACCGCCATCTTGTACACGGGCGAACGCTTGGCCGATTCCAGCCACGAATCAGGGATGCCCTGACGGCGCGCTTCGGCGATCACTTCCGGATCGTGCGGATTGAGGAACAGACCCAGTTGCGACGGATACAGGTCGCGCGGATCGGCCACGGAAGCCGCTGCTTCGATCTTGTCGGCGTCGTACAGCAGCACGCCGAGGTAACGGATACGGCCCACGCAGGTTTCCGAGCACACGGTAGGCTGGCCCGCTTCGATACGCGGGTAGCAGAAGGTGCACTTCTCGGCCTTGCCGGACGACCAGTTGTAATAGATTTTTTTGTACGGGCAGCCGGAGATGCACATACGCCAGCCGCGGCACTTGTCCTGATCGATCAGCACGATGCCGTCGTCTTCGCGCTTGTACACGGAACCGGACGGGCAGGAAGCCACGCAGGTCGGGTTCAGGCAGTGTTCGCACAGACGTGGCAAGTACATCATGAAGGTGTTTTCGAAAGTACCGTACATCTCCTTCTGCATGCCTTCGAACAGCGCATCCTGGCTACGCTGGGCGAACTCGCCACCCAGATCGTCTTCCCAGTTCGGGCCCCATTCGATCTTGTCCATCTTCTTGCCGGTAATGACGGAGATAGGACGGGCAGTCGGCGGGGTTTCCGACAGCGGCGCATTCTGCAGGCGCTCGTAGTCGTAGGTGAACGGCTCGTAGTACTCGTCGATCTGTGGCAGGTTAGGATTGGCGAAGATCTGCGACAGTATCTTCAGGCGGCTACCCTGACGCGGCTCGATCTTGCCCGCATCGGTACGGCGCCAGCCGCCATTCCACTTGTTCTGGTTTTCCCACTGTTTAGGATAACCCACGCCCGGTTTGGTTTCGACGTTGTTAAACCATGCATATTCCACACCGTCACGGCTGGTCCACACGTTTTTGCAGGTTACTGAACAGGTATGGCATCCAATGCACTTGTCCAGATTCAGCACCATGCCGATTTGTGCTCTGATTTTCATGTATCGCTCCGTCTCTTTCTCAGCCGTGGGCCTTTTCATTCAACGGGCCTTCCAGCCAGTCGACTTTGTTCATCTTACGTACCAGCACGAATTCATCGCGGTTGGAACCCACCGTGCCGTAGTAGTTGAAGCCCCACGACAGCTGCGCATAACCACCGATCATGTGGGTAGGCTTGGTCACAGCACGGGTTACCGAGTTGTGGATACCGCCGCGTTTGCCCGACATTTCGGCGCCCGGCACGTTGACGATTTTTTCCTGTGCGTGGTACATCAGCGTCATGCCTTCCGGTACGCGCTGGCTGACAATCGCCCGCGCCGTCAGCGTGCCGTTGACGTTGAACACTTCGATCCAGTCGTTATCGACGATGCCGGCCGCTTGCGCGTCCACTTCCGACAGCCACACGTGCGGACCGCCACGGGACAGGGTCAGCATGCGCAGGTTGTCCGAGTAGGTCGAGTGGATACCCCATTTCTGGTGCGGCGTAATCCAGTTCAGCGCAATCTCTTTGTTACCGTTAGGCTGCGCGCCCAGCATGGTTGCCGTGGTCTTGGTGTTGATCGCTGGCTTGTACACGCACAGACCTTCGCCAAAATCACGCATCCAGCGGTGATCCTGGTAGAACTGCTGACGGCCCGTCAGCGTGCGCCATGGGATCAGTTCATGCACGTTGGTATAGCAGGCGTTGTAGCTGACTTCTTCCGATTCCAGACCGGACCAGGTTGGCGACGAAATAATCTTGCGTGGCTGGGCCTGTACATCGCGGAAACGGATGCTGTCATGCTCGCGTGGCAGAGCCAGATGGGTGTGGTCGCGGCCCGTGATCTTGGACAGCGCATCCCATGCTTTCACGGCCACGTGGCCATTGGTTTCCGGAGCCAGCGACAGAATCATTTCAGCCGCATCGATGGCGGTATCCAGACGTGGCTGGCCTTTGCCCACCGTGTCAGCCTGCACCGTGCGGTTAATGCCGCGCAGGATTTCCACTTCGTGGCCGGTTTTCCAGCTGATGCCCTTACCACCATTACCGAGTTTTTCCAGCAATGGGCCGATCGAGGTGAACTTCTGGTGAATCTTGCTGTAGTCGCGTTCCACCACGGTGAAGTTAGGCATGGTTTTGCCCGGAATCGGCTCGCACTCGCCAGCACGCCAGTCTTTCGGATCGAAAGGCTGACCCAGTTCGCCCGGGGTATCGTGCATCAGCGGGGTCAGCACCAGATCCTGCTGGGTGCCGAGGTAAGGACCACCGATTTCTTCAAATTTCTTGGCCAGACCTTTGTAGATTTCCCAGTCCGACTTGGATTGCCACAGCGGCTGCACAGCTTCCGACAGCGGGTGAATGAAGGGGTGCATGTCCGAAGTGTTCAGGTCATCCTTCTCGTACCAGGTGGCCGTCGGCAGCACGATGTCGCCATACAGGCAGGTGGTGGACATACGGAAGTCCAGCACTACCAGCAGGTCGAGCTTGCCTTCGGCAGCCGGACGTACTTTCACGTCGCGCGGCTTGATGCAGTGCTCTTCGTCGCTCATCAGCGCATTCTGGGTACCCAGCAGGTACTTCAGGAAGTACTCGTGGCCCTTGCCCGAGCTGCCCAGAATATTCGAACGCCACACAAACATATTGCGCGGGAAGTTGGCCGGATTGTCCGGATCATCGCAGGAGAATTCCAGCTGCTTGTTCTTGATCTGGCTGACCGCATAGGCCACTGGCGCTACGCCGGCGGCTTCGGCCGCACGGGTCACTTCCAGCGGGTTGGTCTGCAACTGTGGTGCCGAAGGCAGCCAGCCCAGACGTTCGGCCTTGGCGTTGTAGTCCAGCAGCGACATCGGTGCAACGTCGTCACCTGCCGTCGGCGAGGCGATTTCTTCCGTGTGCAGTTTTTCGTGGCGCCACTGGCTGGTGTGGTTGTAGAAGAACGAGGTACCGTTCATCTGGCGCATAGGACGGTTCCAGTCCTGTGCGAAGGCCAGCGGGGTCCAGCCGGTTTGCGGACGCAGTTTTTCCTGACCCACGTAGTGCGCCCAGCCGCCGCCCGATTGACCGACGCAACCGCACATCATCAGCATGTTGATGATGCCGCGATAGGTCATGTCCATGTGGTACCAGTGGTTCAGTGCCGCACCGACGATGACCATGCTCTTGCCGCGGGTCTGGTCGGCGTTTTCGGCGAACTGGCGTGCCACGGTGATCACGTCTTCGGCTTTCACGCCGGTGTGCTTGACCTGCCATGCCGGGGTGTAAGGTACGTCTTCTTCATAGCTGGTGGCCACGTTACCGCCACCCAGGCCACGGTCGATACCGTAGTTGGCCATGGTCAGATCGAATACGGTGGCCACCAGTGCGGTGCTGCCGTCAGCCAGCGTCAGACGCTTGACGGGGACGTTGCGCATCAGCAGATCGCTGGCGTCCTTGCCACCGAAGTAGGCGAAGCCCACAGGCACCACTTCATCGGCGCAGTTGATCAGCGACAGTTGCGGATCGACGGGAGCACCGCTGGTGCCCTGCTTCATTTCCAGATTCCACTTGCCCGTTTCGCCCCAGCGGAAGCCGATGGAGCCGGCAGGCGCCACGATCTGGCCGCTGGCTTCGTCGATGACCAGGGTTTTCCAGTCCGGATTGTTGGTTTCGTCGAGGTTGTTGGCCAGATGCGAGGCACGCAGGAAGTATTCCGGTGCCAGCGTGCCGTTCTGCTCTTTCAGCAGCACCAGCATAGGGAAGTCGGTGTACTGCTTGGCGTACTCTTTGAAGTAGGCCGATTGACCGGCCGTATGGTATTCCTTCAGGATCACGTGGCCCATGGCCATGGCCAGTGCCGCATCGGTACCCTGCTTAGGTGCCAGCCAGATGTCGCCGAACTTGGCCATTTCGCCGAAGTCGGACGACACGGCAACCGTCTTGGTACCTTTGTAGCGCACTTCGGTGTAGAAGTGGGCGTCCGGGGTACGCGTCATCGGCACGTTGGAACCCCATACCATCAGGTAGGTGGAGTTGTACCAGTCGGCCGATTCCGGCACGTCGGTCTGTTCGCCCCAGATCTGCGGGCTCGATGGTGGCAGATCGCAATACCAGTCGTAGAAGCTCAGGGCCACGCCGCCGATCAGCGACAGGTAGCGGGTACCGGCTGCATAGCTGACCATGGACATGGCGGGAATCGGCGAGAAGCCGACGATACGGTCAGGGCCGTATTTCTTGATGGTCAGTGCATTGGCTGCAGCCATGATTTCGTTGGCTTCATCCCAGCTGGCGCGCACAAAGCCGCCCAGGCCGCGCACCGATTTATAGCGTGCTGCACGTTCCGGATTCTGGCTCACGTAGTCCCATGCCGCGATCGGGTCCATGGTCTTACGGGCTTCGCGCCACATTTCCATCAGACGGCCACGGATCATCGGGTATTTGACGCGCTGCGCCGAATACACATACCACGAGTAGCTGGCGCCGCGTGGGCAGCCGCGCGGCTCGTGGTTAGGCAGATCGGGACGGGTGCGCGGATAATCGGTCTGCTGGGTTTCCCAGGTAATCAGGCCGTTTTTGACATACACCTTCCAGCTGCACGAACCCGTGCAGTTGACGCCGTGCGTGGAACGCACGATCTTGTCGTGCTGCCAACGTTGACGATAGGCGTTTTCCCAGGTGCGATCTTCCTGCACGACGGCGCCGTGACCGCCCGAGAATGTCGACGTAGTTTTGCTGAAGAATTTCAGGCGATCCAGAAAATGACTCATGCTGCCTCCTCACTGACACCCGGCACTGCGCCGGGTATGCGGTCCCATGCAACATGCACGGACTCGACTATGTTGCAAGTCTAAGCAGCGGCCCTACTGGTGTGAATCGGCAAGAAGGTCATCTGGCAGGGTGAGAAGGACTAGTGCTCCTAGTCATTAGTGACTAGACGCATTCATCCCTTACGGCAATTTTCAACGGGGCGCTTGCGCGCTATGGTTACGTTGTACAAGCACCGCTCTCGCGAGCCAACGAGGAATCCCATGCAAATCAATAGTTTCGAAGACCTGATCATGGCTGCCGCCATGCAGACCCAGCCCCAGCGCCTGCTGATCGCCTTCGCCGTGGCTGAAGCCGAGCCTGATTCTGAGCCCGGTGCGGCCGGCCGTACCACGCTGGTTCCCGTGATGTGTGTGGACAAGCAGGTAGGCGAGCTCGATACCTATGCCAATCTGGTCGAAGAAGCACAGGCCATGGGCCAGCACTGGGATGTGATGCTGATCTCCACCCTGTCCGGCCAGAATGGCGTGCTGCCCGACCCGCAACGCACCGATGCGGCGCTGAACCAGATGCTGGGCCATATCCAGCAGGGCCAGATGGACCGCATGCTGGCGTTTGACCGCAGCGGCGACATGCTGCGCTACCACTAAGCGCCACAGCGGCGACGGCTGCCGGATACCGCAGCCGGGCGTCGCGCGCCCTTCCCCACATGGCCAAGCGCTTCCCCATCCATCCCGCCAAGCCCGAGCTGATCTGCTGGGGCTGCGATAAATATTGTCCGGCTGACAGCATGGCCTGCGGTAACGGCTCCGACCGTACCCAGCATCCCGTGGAGCTGTTCGGCCCGGACTGGCATACTTTCGGCTTGAATGCGCAGGATCAGGCCGACGAGGAGCCGGCCGCGCAGCAGGACGAACCGCCAGCGCCGACGACCTAGCCCTAGCGCGCTAGTCCTAGCGCGCAGCCACTTCATCAGAATATCGCAGGGATTGTGCCGCCGCAGATATGGCGCGACCAGTCTGGCCGCGCCGGTTTCTATCAGGCCGCGGCATCCTGCCGCTCGGGCAGGGAGCCGACCAGCGGCAGGAAGGCATGCTGGCGCGCGGAATACGCCATCAGCGCGCCCTTCTCCAGATCGAAATACCAGCCGTGCAGCTTGAGCAAGCCCTGCTCCACCCGGCGCTTGAGCCACGGGTAGGTCATCAGATTGTCGAGCGACAGCAGGATGCTGGCCAGTTCGCAGGCATGGTGCTGCTCGGCGCTGCTGCGGTGGGCCAGATCGCGCCGCACCCGCTCGGCCACCGGTTCGGCCACACGCATCCACTGGTTGACGAAGTCCGTCTCGCGCTCGACTTTGCGGGGCGACATCACGGCACGAATGCCGCCGCAGCGCGCATGGCCGAGTATGATGATGCGTTCGACCTCCAGCTCGCACACGGCAAACTCGATGGCCGAACTGACACCGGCCGAAGCCGTCGGCGTGCAGGCCGGCACCAGATTGGCGATATTGCGCACCACGAACAGATCGCCCGGATCGCTGCCCGTCAGCAGCATGGGATCGACGCGCGAATCGCAGCAGCCTATCAGCAGCGTACTGGGGCGCTGGCCCTCGCGCAGGCTGTCGAACAACGCCTGGCTATCCTGAAAATACTGCTGCTGGAAACGGCTGAAGCCATTGATGAATTTTTCGATATCTTCCATTTCAGCCTCCGCTTTTATTCCGCACAGCGGCGCAGACCGGCCCGATCCAGCAAGCTGATCTGGCGGCCCTTGAAGGTGATCAGCTGCTGCGAGCACAGGTCGGCGAGAATGCGCGAGAAGTGTTCCGGCGTCAGGTTCAGACGCGAAGCCAGCACGCCTTTGGACGCCGCCAGCGTGAACTGGTCACCGCCCTCGGGGAACTCGCGCAGCAGATAGGCCGCTACGCGCTGGGTACCGGAACGCAACGAATACGATTCCATATCGCACATCAGGCTGTGCATGCGCTGGCTCAGGCCAGCCAGCATCTTGTGGGCGAAGCTCGAATCGTTGTCGATTTCGCGGAAGATGGTGGGCTTGGCGACGTGCAGCAGCAAGGTGTCTTCCGTGGCTTGGGCCGAGACGATGTAGGGGCTGCCCATGAACATCAGCGCTTCGCCGAAGCTGTGGCCAGGGCCGATCAGCTCGATGACTTTTTCCGCGCCGCCGGCCGAAGTGAAGGACAGCTTGATCTGGCCGAACACTACCTGATGGAAGCCTATGCAGGGATCGCCCCGCTCGAACACCATCTGACCGCGCTCCAGCCGCACTTCGGTAGTGCCGAGCGCGATGCGGTCCAGTTCCTCGGCACGCATGGAGGCAAACAGCGGCACGCGCGAGAGGAAGGTCTGTACCTTGATCTTACTTTTATCCATAGTCGTCTTGCTACTTAGCTCTTGCTTAGATGGTACGCGAATAGCGCATTACCTGCGGCCCTTCCACTTTGGGCAGGTGCAGATACTGGTCGAAAGCCATGCAGATATTGCGGATCAGCAGACGGCCGCGCATTTTCACGCGTACGCCACGGCTGCCTACGCACAACAGGCCCAGTTCTTCCAGCGGTTTCAGGCGTTCGAGTTCGGTCGCAAAATATTCCGGCCCGCTCACGCCCGCTGGCAGCGGCAGATCGTCGTAATCGAGGATGAAATTGCACATCAGGCGGTTGATGGCCGTGCGCCGGATCACATCGTCCGTATTCAGCGTAATGCCGCGCGCGATAGGCAAGGCACCGGCATCGATGCGCTCGTAATACGCCGTCAGGGTCTTTTCGTTCTGGCTGTAGCTGTTGCCGACGGCGCTGATGGCCGACACACCCAGCGCCACCATGGGCGCATCGGCATGGGTGGAATAGCCCTGGAAATTGCGCTGCAGCTTGCCCACTTCGCGGCTGCGCGCCAGATCGTCTTCGGGCAGCGCAAAGTGGTCCATGCCGATATACACATAACCTGCGCCCGTCAGCTTCTCGATGCACAGGCCCAGCATGGCCAGCCGGGTTTCGCCGTCCGGCAGATCGGCTTCGTTGATCAGCTTCTGCGCCTTGAACAGATTCGGCATGTGGGCGTAGTTGTACACGGCCACACGGTCGGGACGGGCCGCGATGATGCGGTCCAGCGTCGGGCCGAAACTGGCGACGCTCTGCAACGGCAGGCCGTAGATCAGATCGACACTGACGGAGCGGAAGCCATAGGTGCGCGCGGCGTCCAGCACAGCCAGCGTCTGCTCGGGCGATTGCACGCGGTTGACGGCCTTCTGCACTTCTGCGTCGAAATCCTGCACGCCCAGACTCAGGCGGTTGAAGCCTTGCCGGCGCAGCACGCCGATACGTTCGGGCGACACCGTGCGGGGATCGACTTCGATCGAGAATTCGCCCTCTTCATCGCTGACGAACTCGAAGTCCGCACGCAGGCGGGCCAGTAGCTCGTCCATCTGCTCGTCCGTCAGATAGGTGGGCGTACCGCCGCCGAAGTGCAGCTGGGAGACGGCACGGCCACGGCCCAGCAGCTCTACCTGCATGGCGATCTCGCGGTACAGATAGCCCAGATACTCGGCCGCCTTGCCCTTCTCCTGCGTGATGATCTTGTTGCAGCCGCAGTAGTAGCACAGCGAAGCACAGAACGGAATGTGCACATACAGCGACAGCGGTGCTGCCGCACCTTCCGCGCTCAGGCTGCCGATAGCAGCCTGATAGGCGGCGATGCCGTAACCGCCATGGAAGCGGTCTGCCGTGGGGTAGGAGGTGTAGCGCGGACCGTTCAGGGTCAGCTTGCGGATCAGCGCTGCATCAAACAGTTCCGTGCGGGTCGCCACAGCGGCGGCATCTTCAGACATATCAAACTCCGTTTAGCAAGGCATGGCCGCATTTTTACGGGCGTAGCACCACCACGTAATTGCGATGCAGCTCATGTAGAAAGCAATGAAGCACCACAGCGCAGCGTCAGGACCGCCCGTCATTGCAATCGAGGTACCGTAGCTCTTCGGAATGAAGAAAGCACCGTAGGCGGCAACAGCGGAAGTGAAGCCCAGCACTGCAGCACCTTCCTTATTGGCGTCAACGATCGCTTGCTGTTGTTCGGCTTGCGATTTGCCAGCTGCTGCGCGCTGACGCTCGGTCATGAAGATTACAGGAATCATGCGGAAGGTGGAAGCATTGCCCACACCGGTACCGGCGAACAGCGCCATGAACATCCAGAAGAAGCCGGTGAAATTGCCGGCTGCACCGCCATGGGGCAGGAAGCTGATCACGCCGTACACGGCTGCAATCATGCCGACAAAAGTCCACACCGTGACTTTGGCGCCGCCCAGTTTGTCGGCGATCACGCCGCCGACCACACGGGCCAGTGCACCGACCAAAGGACCCAGGAAAGCGTACTGCAGCGGGTTCACATCAGGGAACTGGGTTTTGATGAGCAGCGGGAAACCGGCCGAATAGCCGATGAAGGAGCCGAAGGTACCCGTGTACAGCCAGCACATCAGCCAGTTGTGTTTGCGTTTGAAGATCACGGCCTGATCAGCGAACGATGCTTTGGCCGAGGCCAGATCGTTCATGCCGAACCATGCCAGCAGTGCGCTGACGCTGATGAAAGGCACCCAGATGAAACCGGCGTTCTGCAGCCACATGGTGCTGCTCTTGCCAGCTTTGACTGCCGTCTGGGCATCACCGCCCAGGGCGCCGAACACGCCGACGGTAATCACCAGCGGCACCACGAACTGCACCGCCGATACGCCCAGATTGCCCAGGCCGGCATTCATGCCCAGCGCATAGCCTTTCTGTGCTTTCGGGAAGAAGAAGCTGATGTTGGCCATGGACGAAGCGAAGTTACCGCCACCGAAGCCGCACAGCAGGGCCAGAATCAGCATGGTCGGATAGCCGGTGGTGACGTCCTGCACGGCAAAGCCTATGCCCAGCGCCGGAATCAGCAGCGAAGCGGTGGAAATCGTGGTCCACTTGCGGCCGCCGAAGATAGGCACCATGAACGAGTAGAAGATACGCAGCGTTGCGCCGGACAGGCCCGGCAGCGCCGTCAGCCAGAACAGCTGGTTGGTGCTGTACTGGAAGCCGATGGCCGGCAGATTCACCACCACCACGCTCCACACCATCCACACGGCAAACGCCAGCGCCAGTGCGGGGATGGAAATCCACAGATTACGGTTGGCCGTATCGCGTCCGCCGCTGGCCCAGAACGTGGCGCTTTCTGGCTCCCACGTGTTGATCATATATTTGCTCATGAAATTCTCCTAAAAATACAAATGTCTGCCTCAGGCCTTGGCCTGGGCTTTGACGGCGGCCGCAGCCACTTCGGGACGGAACGAGTAATGCATCCACACCAGCGAAACGCAGACGGTGCCGTACAGCAGCATGAAGGCGCTGGAACGCACGCCCGTCATATCCAGCAGCGCGCCGAACAGAATCGGCAGAATGAAGCCGCCCAGACCGCCAGCCAGACCCACCACGCCCGAGACGGCGCCGATGTTGTCGCTAAAGTCGTCGGCAATGAATTTGAAGACGGACGCTTTGCCGACCGCCATGGCGGTACCGACGATGAACAGCAGCACGGTGAACACGGTAGGCGACAGGGCCAGATCGAGTTTCAGATCGCCACGGGTGGTGGTGATGATCATCGAGGTCTGTGGGTAGGACAGCAGGAAGAAGCATACCCAGCAAACCCACATCACCCACCAGGTCACTTTGTAGGCACCGTAGCGGTCGGAAATCCAGCCGCCGACTGCGCGCAGCACGCCACCGGGCAGCGAGAAGCAGGCAGCCAGCAAGGCAGCCAGTTTCAGGTCAAAACCGTATTCGCCCACATAGTATTTGGTCATCCACAGGGCCAGGCCCACATAGCCGCCGAACACCACCGAGTAGTACTGGCAATAGCGCCATACGCGGCGGTCGCCCAGCACTTTCATCTGCGCGCCGAAGGAAATCGCGGAATTGGACTTGTGGCTAGGATCGGTCGCCGTGAAGATCCAGAAAATCGCGCAGGTGATCAGCATGGCGATCGCATACACCTTCGGCAGTGCCTGCCAGCCCCAGGCGGCGATGATGGCGGGTGCGACGAACTTGGTCAGTGCCGAACCGGAGTTACCGGCACCGAAGATGCCCATGGCCAGACCACGGCGCTCGCTGGGGAACCAGCGCGCCACATACGGCGTACCGACCGAGAACGAGCCGCCGGCCAGACCGATGAACAGGCCCAGCACGAGGAACTGCCAGAACTCGGTGGCGTAGCTGATCAGGAAGATGGCCGGCACCGTGGCCAGCATCAGCAGGAAGAACACGATGCGGCCACCGTATTTATCGCACCAGATACCGAGCGGCACCCGCACCAGCGAACCGCTGAGCACCGGCATGGCAGCCAGCAGACCAAACTGCGTTTCATTCAGGCCGAGCATTTTTTTGATGGGGATGCCCAGCACGGCGAACATCATCCAGATCGCAAAACAGATCGTGAATGAGAAGGTGCTGGCGGCGAGTACCCCTACCGCTTTGTTATTGCTTGCCACGTTACACTCCTAACGAGTTTAGAATGCGCTCAGGGTACGCGCCGCGCTAGACCTCGCCAATTGGCCGGAAGGCTAGGCGACCCCGGCAATCAGGCTAGCTATCTAGTCCGAAGTGACTAGTTGGATAATCTGGTCGAAGCGGTTGCGCGGCAGACCCGAGGCCGGCAGCTGCGGCAGCAGGTCGGCCAGCGTGACCTCGTCCAGCACGGCCAGAAACGCATGGCTGGCGCGTGCCAGCACGCCCTGCAGGCCGCAGGCCTGCGCATACGGGCAATCGTTCTGGCCGCCGTCGAAGCAGGCCGTCATATGGAAATGCGGCTCGCTGGCGCGCACCACCTTGCCCAGATTTATTTCGCCCGGACGTAATGCCAGCACGATGCCGCCATTGCGTCCGCGCACCGTACGCACCACGCCGCTCAGGCCTAATTGATGTACCACCTTGTTCAGATGGTGCTTCGCCATGTCATGGCGCTGCGCTATGTCGGCCACTGTGACCAGCCTGCCCTGCTGGCTGGCCAGGTCGAGCAAAGTGCGCAGCGTGTACTCCGTAAATACCGTTAATTTCATGATGCCCCAGCACAGTTTGTCGCGAGGCAGCCATTATTCCCGCCCTCTTGTGCATTTGTTCATAACTTGGATCAAGAAAAACAAGGATCGAATATACATGTTTAAAACAGCGGCCTAAAATCAGCCCCATCGTTCTGGACAAGACCGGAGCGAGGGTTTTCAAGCTGATACATAACTCACGAACTAAGGAACCATGTCATGCACGCTACGCGCAAACTCTGGACCTGGCTCGGCTTGATCTGTGCTCTTTCCTTCGCCGTCCTCGGCTGGGTGGGAGCAGAAATCTATCTAGCCGCCCCACCCATACCAAAACAAATTATTAGTGCCGATGGCAGCCAGCTCTTCGGCGAAGGCGAAGTTGACCGAGGCCAGCAGGCATGGTTGTCCGCCGGTGGCCAGCAACTGGGCACCGTCTGGGGCCACGGTAGCTATGTGGCACCGGACTGGTCGGCAGACTGGCTGCACCGCGAAGCCGTCGCGCTGCGCGAACTGTGGGCCCAGCGCGACTTCACCGCGCATTTCGAAGACCTGAGCAAATCCAATCAGGCCTATCTGAATGCCAAGCTGAAGGAAGAAATGCGCCGCAATACCTACGATAAAGCCCGTGGCGTCATCGTGGTATCGGCTGACCGCGCTGCTGCGATCCGCAGCGTCGCCAAGCATTACACCGGCCTGTTCGGCGACGAGGCCAGCCTCGACGCACTGCGTACCCAGTACGCCATGAACCCTAACTCGATCACCAATGCCGACGATCTGAAAGCCCTGCCGGCCTTCGTGTTCTGGTCGGCCTGGGCTGCTGCCACCGACCGTCCTGGCCAGCAAGACCTGAGCTACACCAGCAACTGGCCACACGAACCGCTGATCGACAACCGTCCTAGCGCCGGTGCCGGTATCTGGTCTATCGCCAGCGTGATCCTGATGATAGGCGCCATCGCCGCCATGGTGATGTTCCACAGCGCTGCCAAAGAGGAAGAAGATCCAGTCCCACCTAAGGCTGATCCGCTGCTGAACCTGAAAGCCACGCCTTCCATGCTGGCAACCAAGAAATACTTCTTCGTGGTGATCGGTCTGATCCTCGCGCAAGTCGGTATGGGTGTGATTACCGCCCACTATGCGGTTGAAGGCCGCAGCTTCTTCGGCTTCCCGCTGGCCGACATCCTGCCATTCGTGGTCAGCCGTACCATCCACACCCAGTTCGCCGTGCTGTGGATCGCCACTGCCTGGCTGGCTACCGGCCTGTATATCGCGCCTGCGATTTCCGGTCATGAACCACGCTTCCAGAAACTGGGCGTGAACCTGCTGTTCTACGCGCTGCTGTTCATCGTGGTCGGTTCGACCGCCACCGGCTGGCTCGGTTCGCTGCAACACAAAGGTACGGACTTCTCGTTCTGGCTCGGTAACCAGGGTCTGGAATTCACCAGCATGGGCCGTATCTGGCAAATCCTGCTGTTCGTCGGCCTGCTGATCTGGGTCACCCTGCTGGGCCGTGCCCTGTGGCCAGCGCTGAAAAAACCATCGGATAGCCGTGGCCTGATCGTCATGGTGTTCCTGTCGGCCATGTGCATCGGCGGCTTCTACGCTACCTCGCTGACCTGGGGCCAGCATAGCCACTACTCGATGATCGAATACTGGCGCTGGTGGCTGGTCCACCTGTGGGTGGAAGGCTTCTTCGAAGTGTTCGCTACCGCCGTGATCGCCCTGCTGTTCACCCGTCTGGGCCTGATCCGTGCTGCAACTGCCAACAGCGCCATCGTGCTGGAAACCATCGTGTTCCTGTTCGGCGGCATCCTGGGCACCCTGCACCACCTGTACTTCACCGGTACGCCAACTTTCGTGATCGCTATCGGTGCCATGTTCTCGGCTCTGGAAGTGGTACCGCTGTCGCTGATCGGTATCGAAGCATGGCGCAACTACCAGCGCTCGAAAGCTGCACCATGGGTACAGACTTACAAATGGTCCATCCTGTGCTTCATCGCTGTGGGCTTCTGGAATACCGTGGGCGCTGGCCTGCTGGGCTTCTCGATCAACACCCCGATCGCGCTGTACTACATGCAAGGTCTGAACATGACGGCAGCCCACGGCCACGCCGCCCTGTTCGGCGTGTATGGCATGCTGGGTATCGGCCTGCTGCTGTTCTGCCTGCGTGGTCTGGCTAGCCGTCTGGCCTGGTCCGATGCCCTGCTGCGTCCTATGTTCTGGTGCCTGAATATCGGTCTGGCCATGATGGTATTCATCTCGCTGGTTCCTGCCGGTATCTATCAAGCCTGGGCTAGCATCAGCACCGGCATGTGGTTCGCCCGTTCGCCTGAAATCATCCACTCCAAGCTGATGGAAACGCTGGTATGGATGCGTGTACCGGGTGACGTCGTGTTCGCAGTCGGCACCCTGTTCCTGGCACTGTTCGCATGGCGTCTGCTGGTAGCGAAACGCGAAACCATCGCAAGTAGCGACAAGCAAACCAACCGCGCTTAATCCCCCCTCCCTGCTGCTGCATGATGCGCCCGCATCATGCAGCAGCTTTCAATCCAGTATCCAGAAAGATCACACAATGTCACACGATTGCTCCATGCCCAAAGGGCCGGACGGTATCTATCCATTCGACGCACGCGGTGTCGCCAAGCGTTTTCGCCACGCTGCCATCTTCGGCGCACTTGACGCTTTATTTCCCGGCGAAATTATGCGATTCTGTAACGACCACGACCCATTGCCTTTGCTAGCGCAGATCGAACAGCGCTATCAGGGTCGCGTAAAAGTCGCTTACGTGGCACGCGAACCTGGGCAGGTGGTCATCGACTTCCTCCTCAGCGCAGCCTGAAACTTTCACTCCGCCAATTTTTCATAATCCATATCATGGAAAACATAGGCTTGCAGACTTAGCATGTGTTCATGCATCCGATACACGGCTGCGGCAAGTCAACGTACAAGGGGAAATAAGATGAAAAACAAATTCAAACTGAGCGCAGCAACTCTGGCCACTTCGGCCCTGCTGGCGATGATGGGTGCTACCGCAGCCGTGGCTGCCGAACCCGAACTGCCAGTGATTACCCAGGAGCTGGTGGCGCCACCACAACTGCCGCCACCAATCACCCGTAAGACCGCTGCCCACGTTGTGGTCAACCTGACGGTAGAAGAAGTCGAACGCGAAATCGCTCCCGGCACCCGCTACACCTTCTGGACTTTCGGCGGCACCGTACCAGGCAAATTCATCCGCGTACGTGAAGGCGACACCGTCGAGCTGCATCTGCTCAACCTGCCAGACAACAAGCTGCCGCACAATATCGACCTGCACGCCGTAACCGGCCCAGGCGGTGGCGCAGCCCAGACCCTGATCGCTCCCGGCAACGAAGCCACCTTCACTTTCAAAGCCCTGCAATCGGGCCTGTATGTGTACCACTGCGCCACCGCGCCTGTGGGCATGCACGTGGCCAACGGTATGTACGGCCTGATCATGGTCGAGCCTAAAGAAGGTATGGAGAAGGTCGACAAAGAGTACTACGTGATGCAGGGTGACTTCTACACCGAAGGCAACTACCGCGCTCCTGGCCTGCAGAACTTCGACATGCAGAAAGCCATCGACGAGAAGCCTACCTATGTGCTGTTCAACGGTGCCGACGGCGCACTGACGGGTGCCAACTCGCTGAGCGCCAAGGCCAACGAAAAAGTCCGTATGTTCTTCGGCGTGGGTGGTCCTAACATCACCTCGAGCTTCCACATCATCGGCACCATCTTCGACAAGGTGTACTTCGAAGGCGGCACCAAGTTCCAGGAAAACGTGCAGACCACCATGGTGCCTGCCGGCGGTTCGGCCATCGTCGAATTCACCCCGCGCGTACCGGGCAACCTGACGCTGGTTGACCACTCGCTGACCCGTGCGTTCAACAAGGGCGCCATCGGCCTGCTGTCGGTTGCCGGTCCGGACAAGCCTGAAATCTACAGCAAAGGCATCAAGAAACCGCTGACGGCTGCTACCATCGCCAAGGTTGCACCAGCTGCCAAACCAGCCGCAAAAGATGCCAAGCCAGCCGCACCTGCCGTTGCTGCTGCCCCATCGGTCCACGCCCGTGGTAAAGCTGTGTTCGATGCCAACTGCGCCGTCTGCCACCAGGCTGATGCCAAAGGCGTAGCCGGTGTATTCCCACCGCTGGCCCATTCGGACTTCTTCCAGCAGCGTCCATACGAAATGGCCCACATCGTGCTGAACGGCCGCAGTGGCACCATGGTCGTCAACGGTCAGAAATACAATGGTGTGATGCCTGCCCAGGACCTCAACGACGAGGATATCTCGGCCGTCATCAACTACATCAGCGTAGAACTGAACGAAGGCCAGCCTGTGCTGACGCCTGATCAAGTGCGCGACATGCGCAAAAAACGCTAATCATGAAAGCGCCCGCCCTCCGGCCCCTGCGGCTGGCGGCGCTGGCACTGCTGACCGCTACGGCGGTCAGCGTCCATGCTAGCGATACCGCCGTACCAGACTACCGCACCATACAGGGAGGTAGCCTGCGTACGGTCCTTCCGGCTGATGGCGTTGCCGCCGACGCCAAGGTTGCGCCTTTCCAGCTGCGCAGCCGTCTGGTTACCAATGCCGAATTTGCTGCCTTTGTGCGCCAGCACCCTGAATGGCAGCGCGGTCAGGCTCCCGCCCTGTTCGTCGCTCCGGCCTATCTGTCCGGCTGGACCAGCCCTACCGATTACTCCCCCATGGCGGCCGATGCGCCCGTCATCCACGTCAGCTGGTTTGCCGCCCAGGCTTACTGCGAAAGTGAAAACGCCCGTCTGCCGCGCTGGTACGAATGGGAATTCAGTGCTGCCGCCGATGCCACCCGCGCCGATGCGCGCGACGATGAAGCATGGCTGGCCAACATCCTGCACTGGTACGCCGACGCGGGCAAGAACACGCCGCGCAGCGTGGCCGGATCGCCCGCCAATTATTACGGCATCCATGACCTGCACGGCCTCGTGTGGGAATGGGTGGAAGATTACAGCGGCCTGTTCGTCAATGCCGACAGCCGCGCCAAAGGGGAACAGAAGCTGCTCGACTACTGCGGCGGCGCTGCCGCCACACTGGCCGACCGGCGCAACTACGCCATACTGATGCGCCTAGCCCTGCTGTCGGCCATGGAAGCTAATCAGGATGGCGGCAATCTGGGCTTCCGCTGCGCGCGCGACGCCGCCCCCGCCAAATAAGGAACACCATGATGAAACCATCTGCCTCACGCCCTGCTGTGCGCCAGCTCGGGCGCGGTCTGGCTGCGCTGCTGCTCAGCGCAGCCGCCTGCCACGGCGCTTATGCCGGCGCCGATACGGGCCGTAGCGCCGCTGTCAGCACGCCACCAGCCGCAGCAGCGGCAAGTGCAGCGGCGAGCACCAGCGCCCTGCCCGGCAATTCGCTCTACCAGCTCGACATCAGCCTGACCGATGCCAGCAACCAGCGCTTCAACCTGCGCGACATGGCCGGCACGCCCGTGCTGGTGACCATGTTCTACGGCGATTGCAATGCGGCCTGCCCCATCATCATCGAAACGCTCAAGCGCACGGTGGAAGCGCTGGGGCCCAACGCCAGCAAGCTGCGCGTGCTGATGGTCAGCCTCGATCCCTTCAATGACAGCCCGGCCGGTCTGGCCCAGCTGGTCAAGAACAAGCAGCTCGATCCACAGCGCTTCCGTCTGGCCGTGGCCAAGGATGAAAGCCAGACCCGGATGCTGGCCGGTGCGCTCCAGATCAAGTTTCGCCAGCTCGGCGATGGGGTCATCAACCACACTACCCGTGTCGCCCTGCTCGATGGCAGTGGTTTGACCAAGGCGGTCAGCACCCGGCTCGATACCACCCCGGATGCCGAGTTCGTCAAGCAAATCAATAGCTTACTGAAGACGGTAAAAAATTAATCTGGATCATGGAAAGCAGAAATAGCTATCCAGACGGTTGACCACACAATATCTAGTGTCTAATCTACTTAAACCAACTACATCTAGGGTTTAAGGGGATAGCATGGATAACGATCTGTGGCACACCAATATCATCAAACGGGACGGCAGCACGCAGCCGTTCAGTCTCTCCCGCATCACCGCCGCGCTGCTGCAAGCGGGCCGCGCCAGCGGTGAATTCGACCAGCCGGTAGCACAGCAGCTGGCCGGCTACGCGCTGCAGCAGCTGCGCGCCCTGCCTGAGGGGACTACGCTTAGCGTCGAGCGCATACAGGATGCCGTCGAAAGCGCGCTGTATGACGCCGGCTACCGCGCCACGCTGCGCTGCTATGTGGTGTACCGCGAACAGCACGCCCAGCTGCGCCAGGACCGCAGCTCCATCGTCGATGTCGAATCGTCGATCAACGAATACCTGACGCGCGCCGACTGGCGCGTCAATGCCAACGCCAATCAGGGCTATTCGCTCGGTGGCCTGATCCTCAACGTCTCGGGCAAGGTGATCGCCAACTACTGGCTCAACCACGTCTACCCGCCTGCCGTGGGCCAGGCCCACCGCGACGCCGATGTGCACATCCACGATCTCGACATGCTGGCCGGCTATTGCGCCGGATGGTCACTGCGCACCCTGCTCAACGAAGGCCTGAACGGGGTACCGGGCAAGATCGAATCGGGCCCGCCCAAGCATATGCACAGCGCCATCGGCCAGATCGTCAACTTCCTCGGCACGCTGCAGAACGAATGGGCCGGTGCGCAGGCTTTCAGTTCCTTCGATACCTATATGGCGCCGTATGTGCGCAACGACGGCCTCGATTATGTGCAGGTGCGCCAGTACATGCAGGAGCTGATCTTCAACCTCAACGTGCCGTCGCGCTGGGGCACCCAGACGCCGTTCACCAATCTGACCTTCGACTGGGTCTGCCCGGAAGACCTGCGCGAGCAGATCCCCCATATCGCCGGCAAGGAAATGCCGTTCGCCTATGGCGATCTGCAGGCCGAAATGGACATGATCAACCGCGCCTACATCGAAGTGATGATGGCCGGCGACGCCCATGGCCGCGCGTTCACTTTCCCGATTCCGACCTATAACATCACGCCTGATTTTGCATGGGATAGCCCGAACGCGGAACTGCTGTTCGAAATGACGGCCCGCTATGGCCTGCCCTACTTCCAGAACTTCGTGAATTCGGAACTCAAACCGAACATGATCCGCTCCATGTGCTGCCGTTTGCAGCTCGATCTGCGCGAACTGCTCAAGCGCGGCAATGGCCTGTTCGGTTCGGCCGAGCAGACCGGCTCGCTGGGCGTGGTGACGATAAACTGCGCGCGCCTCGGCTATCTGTACCGCGGCGACGAAGCGGGCCTGCTGGCCGCGCTGGACCGCCTGCTGGAGCTGGGCCGCGACAGTCTGGAAATCAAGCGCAAAGTGATCCAGCGCCACATGGACAATGGCCTGTTCCCGTACACCAAACGCTATCTGGGCACGCTGCGCAACCACTTCTCCACGCTGGGCGTGAACGGCATTAATGAAATGCTGCGCAACTTCGACCCTGTCAACCAGCAGGACATCACCAGCGAATGGGGCCGTGCCTTTGCCCTGCGCCTGCTCGACCATGTGCGCGCGCGCATGCTGGAATTCCAGGAACAGACGGGCCATATGTACAACCTCGAAGCTACGCCGGCCGAGGGCACGACCTACCGCTTTGCCAAGGAAGACCGCAAGCGCTTCCCCGATATCCTGCAAGCCGGTACCGCCGATCAGCCGTACTACACCAACTCTTCGCAACTGCCGGTCGGCTATACCGACGATCCGTTCGAAGCGCTGGAACAGCAGGACGCGCTGCAGCGCAAATACACAGGCGGCACCGTGCTGCACCTGTACATGACGGAAGCGCTATCGAGCGCGCAGGCCTGCCGCACGCTGGTGCAGCGCGCCCTGGGCCGCTTCGGCCTGCCGTATATCACGGTGACGCCGACCTTCTCGATCTGCCCTACCCACGGCTATCTGAAGGGCAGCCATAAGTTCTGCCCCAAATGCGATGCCGAACTGATCGCCCGCAAGCAGGCCCAGCTTGGCTCGCCTGCCTGAACCGGGACTCTACTTACTTATTGTCCACTTACTGTCCACTTACTGACCGACGAAAGGAACTACCATGCAGACCTCTACCAGCCCTGTACAAAGCACCATCATCCTCGACGATAGCGAGCGCCAGCCTTGCGAAATCTGGACCCGCGTGATGGGCTATCACCGTCCCCTGTCCTCGTTCAACACGGGCAAACAGGGCGAGTTCAACGAACGTAAATACTTCGTCGAACCCTGCAACGCCAAGCAGCACTAAGATGGACGCCAGCGCCCTCAAAGTCGGCGGCTACACGGCCTTCAGTGCCACCGACTATCCGGACCAGCTCAGTGCAGTGGTATTCGTACAGGGCTGTCCGTGGCGCTGCGGCTATTGCCACAACCCCCATCTGCAGCAGCGCACCGGCGCCAGCCCGCTGGCGTGGGAAGACCTGTGCGCCACCCTGCAAAAACGCGCCGGCCTGCTCGACGCGGTGGTCTTCAGCGGCGGCGAAGCCACCATCGATCCGGCGCTGGGCGAGGCCATGGCGCAGGTGCGGGCCATGGGTTTCAAGATAGGTCTGCATACGGCCTGCATCTATCCGGCGCGGCTACGCAGTGTGCTGCCGCTGGTGGACTGGGTAGGCTTCGATGTGAAAGCGCCATTCAGCCGCTATGCGGGGATTACCGGCATCGCCAACAGCGGCGATCCGGCCCGTGCCTGTGTCGAAGCGATACTGGCCAGCGGCGTGGCCTACGAATGCCGCAGCACCGTGCATCCCGTGCTGCTGCCTGAGGAAAGTGTGCTGGAAATGGCCGGCCAGCTAGCGGCCATGGGGGTAGAGAACTATGTGCTGCAGCCATTCCGCAGCACCGGCTGTAACGACGACAGCCTGATTGCCAGTGCCGCCAGCGCTGGCGAGTATCCGCCGGCGGCACTGGAACAGCAGCTCGCGCCGCTGTTCAAACGTTTCAGCGTACGGCGCCACCATTAGGCTGGGGCAGGAACTTCAGCAGGCGCAGCACGGCCTGCTTGCCCACTTCCGTCAGCGGCATATCCATCGCGTCCAGCGTATTCTTGACCAGCAGGCCCAGCTCCGTATCGCCTTCCATGGTCAGGCGGCGGGCGAAGAACAGGGTATCGGGATCCTGCTGGCGGCGCGCCAGCGCCACCATATCGGCCACGCAGGCGCCGATCTCCAGATCCGGCACACCACCAGCACGGCGCGCCGTGAAGCAGCTGCCATTCCAGCTGAAGTCGAACGCCACGCCGGCATCGCTGACGCGCACGCGCATGTGGCGGCCCAGCAGGCTGTTACGCACATCGTCCGGCAGCTGCGGGCGCAGCACCAGATTCAGCGCCGCCACGCACAGCAGCGAACCGGGATAGGCCGGCAGGCGCTGGCCCAGTGCCGTCAGAAAGGCGGGCAGTTGCGGCGCCGCCTCGCTCGCCTTCTGGTTGAAATTGGAATTGATCATGCTCGGGTTCATAGTGCTTCCTCCATACGCTGTTCCAGGCCGGGTTTGCCGTACCAATAGCCATTGCAGCCTGCGGCCGGCATAAAGGCTGTCATCGCATCGGCCACTTCGGCCGCCACTGCCTCGCCCTTACGCACGCTGTCGTAAGCGGCAATGATCTGTTCCATATGCTGGGCCTGAGGGCTCAGGCGCAGCACTTCCACGCCCATCTGCTCCATCTGCGTCAGCTCGTTAATCAGGTTGTACACCAGCGCCGACTGGCTCTGGATACCGTTGAGCACAAGGAAGGGCTGCTGCTCGCGCGTCTGCATCAGCAGGCCGTCCGGATGTTCGATGCAGCTGAACTGGCAGTCGTCCTTGGGCAGATTGCGGTTACGCGCCGTGAAGCAGCGCGCCGAGAAGGCCAGCGGCATGCGGCCATAGGCAAACACCTCGGTGGCGATATCGTTGGGACGCTGTTCCAGCATGGCCTGCAGGCCGGCGCGGCCCATCTCCAGCGGCATCACCCAGCGCGTGGCGCCCAGTTCCGCCATCAGCGCCAGCGTGGGCGGGTTGTAGATATTCAGATGCGGTCCGGCCACGAACGGGCCTTTATCGGACAGCAGTTGGACCGCGCCCATATCGCTCGCTTCGACCATGAAGCGGCCATTGCCCGTCAGGCGGCGCAGCGCCGTCACGTCGGCGCTCGATTCGATCAGCGCCAGCGTCGACAGCACCACCTGTTTGCCGCGCGCTTCCAGCATGGCGGCAATTTCCAGCCAGTCGGCGGCCCGTACTTCGTGGCGGCGCGAGCATACGCTCTCGCCCAGATACACGATGTCCACCGGAGTGTCGGCCATCGCTTCATAAAACTCCATCACCTTGGCACGTGGCCAGTAGTACAGCAGCGGCCCCAGAGCAAGTTTCAACATGTACTTCTCCCTCTCTTCATTTCCAGGCGCGGTGGTAGGCGCCCAGCGTGTGCTGCTGGCCTTCAGCCAGCTGGTTCAGTTCCGACATCCAGTTCGGCTTGACGGAGTAGCGCGCCGGTTTCTGCAGCGCCTGATCGATGGCTTCGCGCCACACGCGCGTCACCTGCGCCACATAGGCGGGACTGCGCTGGCGGCCTTCGATCTTGACGGCGCGTACGCCCATATCGATCAGCTGGGGCAGCAGTTCCAGCGTGTTCAGGCTGGTCGGCTCTTCCACTGCGTAATAGGTCTCGTCGTTGACATCGAAGCGGCCCTTGCACAGCGTCGGATAGCTGGCGTTTTCCTGCGGCGTGTAGCGGTCGATCAGCACGCCGTTCAGACGCGATTCCAGCCCGCGCGGGCTCTGCTGCCAGCGCACTGCCTTGGCAGGCGAGCAGACGCCGTGGGTATTCGGCGATTCACCCGTGACATAGGACGACAGCGCGCAGCGGCCCTCGACCATCACGCACAGGCTGCCGAAGCCGAACACTTCGATTTCGACATTGGTGTTGTTGACCACGTGTTCTACCTGCGCCAGCGACAGCACGCGCGGCAGCACGGCACGGGCCACGCCGAAATTCTTGTGGTAGAAGTTGATGGCTTCCGCATTGGTGGCCGAGCCCTGTACCGACAGGTGCAGGCGCAGATCGGGGTAGTTTTCCGAGGCGTAGCGCATCAGGCCCGGGTCCGCCAGAATCACGGCGTCCACACCGGCGCTGGCGGCACGGTCGATGGCAGTGCGCCACAGGGCACTGGTTTCCGGCTGCGGATAGGTGTTCAGGGCCAGCAGCACTTTGCGGCCATGACGGTGGGCATAATCGATGCCCTGGGCGATGGCCGCATCGTCGAAATTCAGACCGGCGAAATTACGGGCATTGGTGGCGTCACGGAAGCCCAGATAGACACAGTCGGCACCGAGATCGATGGCCGATTTGAGCGCCGGCAGACTGCCGGCGGGGCACACCAGTTCGATCGGACGCGGGCTGCTGTCCGGAGAAATATCTTTTAGACTCATAGGGGTGGTCTTGCTTAGTGAAGTGCAAAGGTTTTTGCGACCACGCACTGTATCCCGTAGCCAAGCCCGAAATCCTTGACATGAATCAAGGAAAGCCAGCTTCCTGCGATGGGACAATGCATTGGTCATCCCGACGGTCTAGTAAAGCAGGAATTAGCATGAGTAACCTCAGTAGCATCAGCCAGTATCTCGAACACGATCATCAGTATTGCGACGACCTGTATATGCAGGCAGAAGAACATGTCGCCGAAACCCGTCTGGCTGAAGGCGCAGCCGCCTTGCAGCGCTTCATGCTGGCTTTCGAATTGCATCTTACACGCGAAGAACATCTGCTGTTCCCCGAACTGGAAAAACATCTGGGCAGCCAGGGCGGCCCGACGGCCGTGATGCGCATGGAACACGAGCAGATGCGCGCCATCCTGCGCCAGATGCTGGGCGCCATCGAGCATGCCGATATCGACAGCTTCTTCGACTTTGCCGACCATCTGCGCATGCTGATGCGCCAGCACAACCTGAAAGAAGAAAATGTGCTGTATCCCATGGCAGACCGTATACTGGGCGCCAGTAGCACCGCCATGCTGGAGCAGCTGAGCGACACCAGCCTGCCAGTGCAGAACCCTGCCCAAGGAGTTGCCGCATGACTAGCGAAGTCCCGAATGAAGTGCAGATCGACGTCAGCGGTCTGGAGCCGCCCGAACCCATGGTGCGCGTGCTGGAAGCGCTTGATCTGCTGGCCGACGACGGCCGTTTGCGCGTGCTGATCGACCGCCAGCCGGTACCGCTGTATCAGGTCCTGCAAAGGAACGGTTATTCCCATCTGACCACCGCGCGCGCCGATGGTCTGTATGAAGTCTTGATCTGGATCACTGGCAGCGCCAGTCCCGTATGAGCGGCGCCAGCGTTCCGCGGCGCGTGCTGTCCTTCGATAGCAATCCGCCGTACACGCTGCCGCTGCGCTTCTTCCTCAGCGCCCCGCTGTTCGTCCTGCTGGCCTGTGCCCTGCTGTTCTGGCAGGGCGATGCGGCACTGGCCAGCCGCTGGTCACCCTACACGCTGGCCATCACCCACCTGCTGGTACTGGGCTGCATCAGCATGACCATGCTGGGCGCGCTGATGCAGATGCTGCCCGTGGTAGCCGGCATCAGCCTGCCCGCCGTACTGCGTATCGGCCCCCTCGTACATGCCGGCCTGTGCGGCGGCAGCCTGCTGTTGGGCGCGGCCTTCTGCTGGCAGCTGCCATGGCTGTTCATCGCTGCCGGCCTGTTGCTGCTAGCCACCCTGCTCCTGTTCGTCGGCGCCTGCACCATAGGCCTGTGGCAGCAGCCCGATAGTGGCGCGGCCGAAGTGGTGGCCGCCATCCGCCAGTCGCTGGCCGCCCTGCTGGTGACGATCACGCTGGGAGCGCTGCTGGCCTCGGCCTTCGTCTGGCCCGCGGCGATCGGCCTGCCTTTGCAGCTGCTCACGGATCTGCATGCGCTGTGGGGCCTGCTGGGCTGGGTCGGTTTGCTGGTGATGGGCATCGCCTGGCAGGTCGTGCCCATGTTTATGGTGACGGAACCGTATCCGCTCAAGGCGCGCAGCCGCGTCAGCACCACCCTGTTCCTGCTGCTGTGCGCGGTTTCCATGAGCAGCACGCTAAGCGGTGCGGGACAGAGCTTCCACCAGCTGGCGCTAGCCCTGCTGGTGCTGGGCTACGGCGGTTTCGCCGGCCTCACGCTCTACCTGCTGGCACGGCGCAAACGCCCCAGTGCCGACACCACCACGCTGTACTGGCGCACGGCCATGGCCTTCCTGCTGCTGGCCGGCCTGCTGGCCCTGCTGATACAGCTGCCGGCCGGCCTGCTGCCCTACGCGCTGCCCGTGTATGCCACCGAGCTGGCCATAGGCGTACTGCTGCTGACCGGCGTGGCCCTGTGCGCCATCAACGGCATGCTGTACAAGATCGTGCCTTTCCTGACCTGGTACCACCTGCAGGAAACCCGTGCGCTTGGCAATAGCGTGCCGAATGTGAACCAGATTATTCCGCCGCAGCATGGCCGCTGGCAGTACTACCTGCATGGCTGTGCCGTATTGCTGCTGCTGGCGGCCTGCTATGCACCGGCGCTGCTGTGCCGCCCTGCGGCTGCGCTGATGGCGCTGGCCAGTCTCGCCCTGTGTGCCAACCTGCTGACGGCAGTGCGTCTGTACCGCCGCCTGCGGCGGGCCGTGGGCGCCTGATCGGCCATGCTACAGAGTTCGTATAGTCCTTATGGCCAATAGCGCGCAACGGCGCAAGCGGCCAGAATATCCACCAGCGTCCGCTTTTCGGCGGTCCACCCGAGAGAGTACATCATGACCTGCCATGCAGAGCACTGCTACGACGGCCCTATGCTGAGCATTACCACCAATCGCGAAGGCAACCGCGTACACCGCCTGATCGATGACACCCTGTTCCCTACCCGTCCGAAAAAAGTGCTGGTAAGGCGCGACCCCATGGTCGCCGCGCTGTTCGGTGCCGCCCCCGGCGCCAGCGCCAATGATGAAGCGCCAGCTCTGGCCGCTGCGGGCCGCGCACGCGGGCGCCGCCCGGCTACCGGCCGCTAGCTGCACGCCGCTAGCCGCACGCCACTGAGCGCTCGCCACTGAGCACCAGCTGGTCAGCCACTAGCTGGCCATCACCGTGCGGTTGCGGCCAGCCTCCTTGGCCGCATACAGCGCCACATCGGTGCGCACATACAGCCCATCGAACTGTTCTCCGGCCGCGCGCATGGCCAGCCCTATGCTGACGGTAGGATGCAGACGGATCTCGCCGCTGCACACTTCGGCCGCAGCAATCGCTACGCGCACACGCTCGGCCAGCCGCCACGCCCCATCCCTGTCCGTGTCCGGCATCAGCACGGCGAATTCCTCGCCGCCCATACGGCCCAGCATATCGGTACTGCGTATGGTCAGTTGCGCCGCCTTCACGGTCGCACGCAGCACCTCGTCGCCGAACGGGTGGCCATAACGGTCGTTGACCTGCTTGAAGCCATCGAGGTCCATGATCAGCAGCGCCAGCGGCTGACTGGTGCGCTCCATCAAGGCCAGATAATCGCGTGCTCTTTCGATGAAATGGTGGCGGTTGGCGCAACCGGTCAGCGAGTCTATGGTCGCCAGCTGGAACAGCCGCTCATTGGCCGTACGCAGTTCCTGCGCCGTCTGTTCCAGTACCAGCGTGCGTTCTTCCACCTGCTGTTCCAGCGCGCGCTGACGCTGGCGCAGCAGGGCAGTACGCACCTGCACCACGCTCACCAGCACCGCCAGCGCCAGCGCCACCAGCAGCGCCCTGACCCACAGCGTCTGATACCAGGCCGGAATGACGACCACGGGCAGATTCAGCGTATGGCGCGACCAGTTGCCATTACGGTCGGCCGCCTGCACCAGCAGGCTGTACTGGCCGGGCGCCAGATTGGTGTAGCTGGCGAAACGGCGCAGGGCATCGGTGGAAATCCAGTCGGCATCGAAGCCGTCCAGACGGTAGCGGTAGACGATACGTTCAGGGGCAGTGAAATCGAGTGCAGCAAATTCCACCGTCAGGCTATCGGCCGAATTTCCTACTTCCAGCGCAGTGCGCTGGCCCGCATGGTTGTAGCGGGCCGAGGCGACCGGCTTGCCGCCGAGCTGGATAGCCGTCACTACCAGCGGCGGCTGATACTCGCGGCTCTGCGCTTCGGTCGGACGCAGCACGGTCAGGCCGCCTTCACCGCCATACAGCAGCTCGCCCTGCGCCGTGCGGCTGCCGGACCCGACCCAGTAACCATTGATGGCCAGCCCGTCCGCCTGATGGAAGATGCGCATGGCCAGACTATCTGGGTCCAGCGCCACAATGCCGTCTGCCGTGGTGGCCCAGATCTTGCCGCTGCCGTCGAGCAGCAGCGCATCCACATTCATGCTCGGCAGCCCCTGTTCGCGCCCGATGCGATCGAAGTGCAGCAGGCCCGGCTGCTCCTTGCGCAGCACATGGATGCCGCCCCCCAGCGTAGCCACCCACAGCCGGCCTTTGCGGTCGCGCATGATGGACGACACCAGCCCGGCCGCCAGCGCCTTGCCATTGTTCTTGTCGGGCAGGCTGCGGGTAATCTTGCCGTTGTGCAGATCAAGCCGGTTCAGGCCATTGCGACTGCCTATCCACACGGCATTGCCGGCATCGGCATACAGGGCCGTAATCCGGCCATCGCTAAGCTGATCAGCATCGATGTGGCGCACGGCGCCGCCCCCTGACGGCAGCACCCAGATGCCGTCATCGCGGCCGCCCACCCACAGTTCGTCGCCCAGCCGCAGCAGCCGGTAAGTACTGGCGGCGGGCGGCCGGCCGGCGATGCTGATGCGCTGCACCCGGCTGCCTGCCGCATTGACGCGGAACAGGCCGCGCCCGGTGGCGACAAACATATCGCCATTGGCGGCCTCGGCAAAATCGAATACATGGTCAACCGGCAAAGCACTGTCGGCCTGGTCGGCGTCGGCCACAACGTGCTGGATCACGTTACGCTCGGGGTCGATGATGTCCACCCCCTGTCCCTGCAAGCCTAGCCAGATACGCCCGTCACTGTGGGTATAGACGGAAAACAGATCAGCACCCCGTATGCCGCCGCTGCGGCGCGAATCGCCGAAGACGGTGCTGACCAGCTTCTGCTGGCCGTCGTGCCGGCTTACGCCGCGCTGGCTGCCTAGCCAGATGGCGCCGCTGCGGTCGGCAAAGATGGCAAAGATGATGTCGCCCGCCAGACTGCTGGCCAGCGCCGGATCATGGCGGATGCGCCGGTAGCTGTCGTCGCGCAGATCCACGGCCAGCACGCCCTGACCATACGTGCCTATCCAGACTTCCTCCGGCCCGGCCGCACCGATGGCATACACCCAGCTATGCTGGAGCACGCGGTGTGCATCGCCACGGCCAGAAAACTGTTGCGCCACCACATCGTTCTTACCCAGACGGAAAACTCCGTTATGGCGCGTACCTATCCATACTTGACCTAGTGCATCTTCAAACAGGCTGTGCACGGCGATCTGTCCGTCCTGCCCTTCCTGCCCACCCTGCAGGGTGACGCGGTGGAACGGCTGGTCTGGGCCATTGCGCCGGTACAGGCCGCTTCCCATGCCGACCAGCAGCGCGCCGCTGCGCAAACGCAACAGCGAAAACACCGGGGCAGCCGGTAACTCCTTGCGGCCCTGCGGCGTGATGGCGCCGCTGGCCAGATCAAGCCGGTCCAGACCGCCGCCCGTGCCTATCCACAGGCCCGCGGCATCATCCTGCGCCAGCGCATTCACGGCCATGTGGCTGAGCCCTTGCCCGCCCACCCGGTAGTTGATGAAATGGTCGTCACGGGCGTCATAGCGGGCCAGCCCGCCGGAGCTGGTGCCTATCCACAGCTGGCCGGCACCATCCTTGTGCAGGGCCGTCACCCAGTTATCGGGCAGCGAACGGGGTTCGGCAGGATTCGGCTGGTAGGTGCGGAAGCGATAGCCGTCCCAGCGGCTCAAGCCGTTCTGGGTGCCTACCCAGAGAAAGCCGTCGGCATCTTCCACGATGGCAGTGGCGATCGAATTGGGCAGGCCCTGGGCCTGGGTGTAGTTCTGGAATACCGCATCGCGCAGCCCGGCCCAGCGCTCCGTCGCCTGCGCGGGCAGGCCGCTGCCGAGCATGGCAAACAGCCAGAGCAAGCCCAGCTTGATCAGCGCAGTCCAGCCCGGGCGGGCCGGCTGGCAGCCCTGGTTTCGGCATTCATAGTTCAATGGTAGGCGTCCGGATGACGGTAAACGGCCAGGCCGCATGTAGCCGCAGCGCAAGCCCGATTTGAGTCTATCTGAAGCCTGTGGGCTTGGGCCGATAAAAGCATACGGGCGGCCAAAAAAAACGCCCCATCCAAGGGGCGCTCTGACTAAGTGTCTGATTTAGAGTATGTATTTACATCAAGTTGCATGATTGCAATGCTGTGTGATTACAACTGTGTAAGACAAATGCGGGCTCAGTGGTACACGCCCACGCCCAGATAGTACTCGCCTACCCGTTCCACATAGGTGCTCTTGGCTTCCATTTTCTTGCTGATCGAGTTAGGCCACTGGTATTTGACCCAGCCATATCCGGCAGAAGAATTACCTACCTTGATCATTTCCTTGATCGGATAGACATCCCCGGCCATGATCTCCATGAGGTTCTTGTTCACCATACGCGGATTCTGCCCATGGGCCAGCGCAACGCCCTTCTCATCGAGCATAATCACGTAGAGGTCGCCGGCCACAAACTCGCCGGCAGGATCATTGAACGCCGCCACGGCCTTGTCTTTGCCGTTCTTGTTGAGATAGGCTGCCGCGCGCTTGACCATCGCTACCGCATCATCGGCCGTGCCTCGCGCTGCCTGGGCCTGTGCGGCGGCAGGGACAGTCCAGCCCAGCCCCACTATCAGCAGCAGGCTGGTGAGCATTTTCGCAAACATTTTCATGGTGTTCTCCTCTCAAAGTGAGCGTTGCCGCCAAGGGTAAAATCATCTTAACACTACAACTCAAAATCAACACAAAAATATCGAAATTGATTTTTTTGGTGACTTAATTGGAAAAATCGTCTATTCTGATATTTCCGAATGCAAACACTATTTGCGTTTAAAACAATTCTTTGTACCACACTGAATCCGGAGAAACACCAACATGAGCAAAGGCATCATTCTATGTGTCGATGACGATTCGACCGTCCTGAACGCCTTACGTACCCTGATCGGCAAAATTTTCGGCAACGACCATCTGGTGGAGATCGCCGAATCCGCCTCGGAAGCGCTGGAAATCATCGAAGATCACCACAAGCGGGGTCTGCAGTTAAGTGTCGTCATCTCTGATTACATCATGCCATGGATGCGTGGCGACGAGCTACTGATCAAGCTGCATGAGATGTATCCTGCCGCCATCAAAATCATGCTGACCGGCCAGAGTGATCTGGAAGGCGTGAAGAAAGCCATCAATGACGCCAATCTGTACCGTTTCATCGAAAAGCCTTTCAATAATGCCGACCTGATTCTGACCATACGCTCGGCCCTGCGCGCTTTCCACCATGAAGCCCAGCTCAATGCCGAAATCGCAGCCCTCAAACAGCAGCTGGAACAGAAGGATGGCGAACTGGCGCAACTACGCGGCCCTGCGGCAGCATGAGTACCGCCCACGGACAGGGCCGCGATTCCGTCAGCGCCCAGCTGATGGCCCAGCGCGAAGCCGATCTGGCCATCATCAACAGCGTGCAGACGGCGCTCACGGCGCGCCTGCAGCTGGCCGATATCTGTACCATCGTGGGCGACAGGATCCAGCAGATTTTTCAGGCGCAGGTGGTCAACATCGCCCTGCTCGCGCGCGACACCCAGCAGTTCCATGTGCCCTACTACATCGAGCGCGAACTGCGCGAGCCGCCCCATACCATAGGCATCTTCGGCTTCCGCAAGCATGTGCTGGAAAGCCGCCAGGCCCTGCTCTTCAACGAAAATCTGGAACGCCAGAGCATCGCCTACGGCAATCCCGTGCTGCGCGGCGAGACGGCCAAGAGCGCCGCCTTCATTCCCATGATCAGCGGCGACGAAGTGACCGGCGTGGTAACGCTGCAGCACCTCGATCTGGAATTCGCCTTCAGCGAGGCCGATGTCACCCTGCTCAAGACCATCACCAACATTCTCAGCACGGCACTGGAAAACGCCCGCCTGTTCGATGAAACCCAGAAGCTGCTGCAGCTGACAGCGGCGCGCGCCAACGATCTGGAAGTGATAGGCCGGATCGGACGCGAATTTACCGCCTGCCTCGATATGCAGGCCGTGTTCCATTCGCTGGCGCTGAATGTGCACCAGCTACTCAAGACCAATACCTTCTTCGTACTGCTCATGAACGGCAATACGCAGAAGCTGGACATGGTGTTCGGCATGGAGAACGGTGCCCCGCTGGCGCCATTCTCGCTGGCACTCGACGACCCGCTGGCCATGTCCTCGCGCTGCGCCCGCACCCGGCTCGAAGTGGTGCGGCATATGCGGCCCGGCGAGCCACGCTATCTGGCCGGTAACTGCCCCAATCTGAGCAATCTGTACTCGCCGCTGATCGTCGGCGAACGCCTGCTGGGCGTGATGTCGGTGCAGACCATGGAATCGAATGCGTATGGCGAGCGGGAACAATCGATCTTCCGTACCCTGTGCTCGTATCTGACCATCGCGCTCGATAACGCGGCCGCCCTGCAGGCCCAGCACGAAGCCGAAGCCCAGCGCGCGGCCACGCTGGAACAGGCCAATGCCACACTGGAGCAGCTGGGCGCCATCGGCCGCGAAATCACGGGCAATCTGGAACAGGCTGCCGTGCTGTCCTCGCTGGACCGCCATGTGCGCGCCCTGCTCGACACCCATAGCTACCGCATCTACCGCCTGCGTCAGGGCGGCAGCAAACTGAGCCTCGTACTCGGCATCGATAATGACCAGCGGGTAGACAGCAACGGCGAACTGCTGGACATCGAACCGGCAGCCGCCCTGTGCATCGCCGAACAGCAGGAGGTGCTCGATGCGCAGGCCGGCACCAGCGCCATCTATGCGCCGCTGATGGCGGGCGAACGGGTGCTGGGCGTGATGTCCATCCACACCCCGCGCGCCCATGCCTACGGCGAGCGCGATGTGGCCATCTTCCGTACCCTGTGCGCCTACGGTGCCATCGCACTGGCCAATTCGGACACGCTGGCAGCGCTGCGCAAGGCGCAGGCGATGATCATCCAGCAGGAAAAAATGGCTTCGCTGGGCCAACTGGTGGCCAATGTCGCGCACGAGATCAACACCCCCATCGGCGCCATCAAGGCCAGCGGCCACAATATCGCGGAAGCGCTGGAGCAGACCCTGAGCAATCTGCCGCGCCTGTTCCAGCTGCTGGCCGAACCGGAGCAGCAGCTATTCATCGACATGCTGCAGCACACCCGCCAGAGCAGCGAGATCCTGAATACGCGCGAAGAGCGGGCTCTGACCAATCAGGTGATGGATACGCTGGAACAGGCCGGCATCAGCGCAGCGCGCCGCAAGGCGGCCCTGCTGGTGGAGCTGCGCGCCCACGCCTACGCGACCAACTATCTGGGCCTGCTGCAGCATCGGCACGCCGATTTCATCCTCGATACGGCGGCCAGCATGGCCTCCATCGTCAGCAGCGCCAGCAACATCAACACGGCGGTGGAGCGGGTGGCGAAAATCGTCTTCGCGCTGAAATCCTATTCGCGCGTGGATAGTTCGGGCGAACTGCGCGAAGTCGATCTGCGCCAGAGTCTGGACACTGTACTGACCATCTACCAGAACCAGACCAAGCAGGGCATAGAGGTGGTGCGCAACTACCAGCCGATTGCCCCGCTACGCTGCCTGCCGGACGAACTCAATCAGGTCTGGACCAATCTGATCTACAACGCCATACAGGCCATGCAGAATCAGGGCACGCTGACCATCAGCATAGAACAGCAGGGCAACGAAGCCGTGGTGGCCATACGCGACACCGGCTGCGGCATACCGCCGGAAATCCGCGACCGCATCTTCGATGCCTTCTTCACCACCAAGCCGGCCGGCGAAGGCAGCGGGCTGGGGCTGGACATCGTGCGCAAGATCGTCGACAAGCACCATGGCCGTATCACGGTCGATAGCGAAGCCGGCGTGGGGACGGTGTTCGCCGTCCACCTGCCCCTGCAATAGCGCTGCATGCCGCCGCACCGGCGGCATATCAGCGCGTTAATGCTTGTCGACTTCGGCCAGCATGCGCTGCAGATTGGCGCTGCGGGCCTGCGTATTCGGGTGCTGTTCACCCAGCTTTTCCATCTTCTGCACATTCTCGACAAACATGCCCAGCTGGTTGGCCGCCACCGTATCGGGCGTGGCCGGCGGCAGGCTGGCCTGATAGCTCTGGATAACCTGATGCAGCTTCTTCTTGTCGTGCAGAGCTGCATCGAGCAGGCGCACGGCGCAGGCATCGGCCTGCATCTCCTGATCCTTGGAGAACACTACGAAGCGCCCCATGATGTCGTTCGAATAGGCCATGATATTGCCGGGCGTGCTGTTGACGCCGTCGATCAGCTTGCGCAGTCCATCGAAGCTGTCGATGGTATCGGTCATGCGCGCCTGTATGGCACGCGTTTCGTGGCGCTGCAGTACGTGGGCAAGCTCGTGGGCCAGTGCAAAATAGGCCTTGTCCTCGTTCTTGGCCACCGTGACCAGATCGCGGTCTATTACCAGAAAACCGCCCGGTAGCGCCTGCGCGTTGCCACTGGCCTTGCGCACATCGATCTGGAACTTATAGGGCAGCTCTTCCTTCACGCTGGTCAGCAAGGTCTGCATGATCTGGTTGGCGCGCGTCACGGCCGGCTTGTTGGCCTTGCGTTCGCCATCGAGAAAATCGGCCGCCATGTCGCCATGCATGCGTTCACCCAGCATGCGTTCTGCTTCCATCGGCAGCCAGTTGAGATTTTTGCCGGCCAGCCGCAGCGTGCTGCGCAAATCCATGCTCTGTCCACCGAAGCCATAACGCGCGCTGGCATTGTTGATCGCCAGCTTGGCGCCCAGCTTACCCAGCGAGAGCAGACTGTCGGTGGTGCCGAATGGTTCGATCAGCGATTTGCAGCTGGGATCGAACTCGCGGGCCGACAGCGAAAACACTTCGTCGATATCCTTGACCTTGGTCGGGCTGCCAGAGCTGCCCGTCAGGCGGCTGAAGAACGAAGGCTCCTCTTCGCCTTTCGGCTTGTCGCTGTTTTCGTTCTTATCGGCCGGCGCTTCGGCTTTGGGCTTGTCGCCGCTGGCGAAGAAGGACTTGACCTTGTCGAACAGTCCGGGGGCTTCGGCTGGCGCAGCTGGCGCAGCTGGCGCCGGTGCCGCTATTTCGCTGGCCGCCGCCGGCACGCTGGCTTCGCTACTGGCTGCTGCCTGTGCCGCCGCGCTGGCGCTGGCGCTAGTACTTGCGCTGGCGCTGGCACTGGCGCTGGCGCTGGCCTTGCTCTTCTTGGTAGGCGCGGCACTGGCCGGCGGCTGCGCCAGCGTGCCCGCCATTACCAGCAGCACGGCCGACATGGCCAGCCGCGATCCCGTCTGTACTTGCGCCATACTGCGCTCTCCCTTCAACATCTGCTTCACCATTACAGAGCCAGCATTGCGCGCAATTGCGCATACACGCGGTCACGTTCGACGAACAGATTGGCATCGTCGTAAATCGCGGCCTGATACAGCAGGCGCGCCACCGGATCGAGCCCGGCCTTGTCCAGCTGCGCCAGCTGCTGCTCCACTTCCTGCCGCTCGGCCGCATCGGCCAGCGTGTATTCGCCGTGATAAGTCGCAACCCGCGTCACCAGCGTCCACTGGTAGGCATCGCCGCCACTCACCGGCACATCGAATTCCAGCGCACCATTGGCCGGCGTCGCCAGCGTCTGCGCACCGCGCGCCAGCAGGAAGGAACGGATACCTTCACCTGCCACGGCACGCAAATCGAAGTGGACACCGGCGCTACCGGCCAGCACGGTGCCGTTCGGCATACCGTCCGGTATGGCCGGCTCCAGCCGGCGTCCCCCCGTCTTCTTGGTGGACAGCAGGCCGGCCCATACTGAGCCCAGCGATTTGCCGCTCAGTCCCGGCACCACTTTGCAGGGATCGGTCGCGCGCAGCCGCTTGGCCGCTTCGGCCACTGGCGCAGATTTGTCGCTCTGACCCAGCGGAGGCACGCTGCAGTCCGTCGCAGCATGGGCCGCGATGGCAGTAGACAGCGACAGAGATAGCACCAACATCGACTTCAGCATGGATCTCACCTTTCCAGTTTAATGACTTAACATGACGATCAGGGCAGCGACCAGCACCACCCAGTAGGCACTGTGGCGCAGACAGAACGAGAGCGCCCCGGCCAGCTCGCGCCAGCCGTGTATTTCGTGCTGCACGCCGAGCAGCTGCGCCGTCCACCAGCGCGCCGGACGGGAAAAGCTGCGCCACTGCAGGCTGCGCAGCAAGCCTATGAACAGCACCAGTACCAGCCCGGTGATCACGCCGGCAAACGCAGCGAGCAGCCATCCCATGCCCAGCGCCAGATACTGGTCCGCTGCCACGCCGGCTAAAGCGCCGCACAGCAGCCACGCCAGCAAGTGCGCGCGCGGATAGGCTTCATGACTGCCATGGTCAGCGTGGCTGCCATGGCCGCCCTTGTGCTCGGCCTGAGGGGCGGGCCACAGCACGGGCAATACCCGGTCGAGCAGTGTCGCCAGCAGCGTCAATATCAGCAGCTGCAATGGCATGGACCAGTGGTGCAGCAGCGGCACCAGCAGCACCAGCACGCTGCAGGTCAGCACGACCGACATCACCTGCGCCGCCATCAGCGCGCGCCGGGGCTGCTCCTGCTCCGCTTCGCTCAGTTCCAGACTGGCCGCAATCGGGCCGCGCACAAAGCCGTCGATCAGCATGCTCAGGCCTATCAGCAGCGGGGCGATCAGGATGCCGTGCATGAACAGCAGCACGGAGAGCTGGAAGAACAGCCACAGCATGATCGCAAAATACAGTACAAAACCCAGCACCAGCAAGGTGGAATTCTCGCGCTGATAGCCTTGCCCGTGCAGGCTCACTTTCAGATAGCGCGACCAGAAGAAGCCTATGCCGAGCGAGAACACGAAGGCCGTCAGGATATCGGTCGCCACGCCAACGGCATGGGGCAGTTCGCGCACGGGATGGGCCTGCGTCCAGGCGATGGCCGCGTGGATGGTCACGCCGGGCAGCGGCCCCATAGGCGTCAGGAAGCGGTCATCCTTGCTGCCGCCATAATCGCCGCCGAAATACACATCGCGCCCGGCCCAGTTGCCGATGTTCTGCACGGCCGGATCATCGAGCGCCAGCGCCACCACCTGCTTGCTGAAGCCGGCGAAATTGATGGCCTCGGCCGAAGCATCGTCGGTCACCGGATCAGCACCGCGGCGCAGCCAGCGCTCGCGCCCGTCGGCCGTGCCCAGCTGGTGGCACACTTCCACGCTGCCCCGTTCGTGCATGGCATCGGCCATGGCCTGGCTCTCGGGCACAAAGTCGATTACGGCGCCCAGCGACACATTCAGTGCGCCATCGCCGAAGGCCACGCCGGCACGGCAGCGTTGCGCCAGCCACTCGGCCTTCTGCGCCAGCAGCGTGTCCGAGCCGACGCGGAAAGGCATCAGCAGCACCAGTTTGTCAGCATGCTGATCGAGCAGCTGGTCCAGCTGCTGCTGGCAGCCGGCGCGGCTTTCCTGCAGCGACGGCGACAGATCGAAGTCCACCAGCAGCTGGCGCGGCTGGTGCGCCAGCATCTGGCCCAGATCTTCCGCCAGTTTGCAGCGGTCCAGCGGCGCCCGTTCCAGATAGCGCTGCTGCCACTGGTTCTCGCTCAGATACAGCACCACCGGCCCGCTGCCATTCAGCGCCACCTGCGGCGCGGTCAGCAAAGCCTGATTCGATACCACCAGTAGCGATAATTTGGTCAGGATCGCCAGCGCGCCCACTTTCAGCGCCAGCACGGCCAGCGCGGCCGAAAACAGGCTGGCACGCAGATCGGCGTTGAAGTGGTGGGCACACAGATCGGCCAGACGGCGGAACGAGAGCCAGAGCGCGGAAATGGAAGTAGAAGTAGCTTGCTTGGAAGTAGTCATCGTCAGTCAGTGAGCCGGCAATAACCCGGCTGAAAACCGACGTGGTTTATGCACTAGGCTTGCGATTCGTCAATACTCTTAGTTGTTTTTTATTATCACTTGAAATAATTAGAAAGACAATTTTGCCTTGAGGTATGTGGCAAAAACGCCGCTCGACGCTGTGACAACGTGCGTATTTGCGCCTATTTCAAAATGACGTTCTTGATCAAAACAAGTCAGAGCAAGGACGGATCACGCCAGCCGCAAGCCTTAGCCAGCCAGCATGCGCTGCGCGGCGGCCGCCAGCGCCGGCATCAGGTCTATGCCATTGCTGGCGTGCGGCACGGTATTGCAGCTGACCACAGCGGCCACGCCAGTCTGCTGCAGCACGCTGTAGGCATCGCCGGCAAACAGCGCGTGCACGGCAATGCAGATGGGCGCTGCTGCGCCAGCCTGCTTCAGCTGCCCGGTCGCGGCCACCATGGTGCGCGCCGTCGAGGCGATATCGTCGACCAGCACGGGCGTGCGCCCTGCCAGCAACTGGGCCGGTGGCAGCGACACGGCCACTTCGTGGTCGCCGCTACGCACCTTGCTCAGCACCGTGTAGGGGCAGCCGGCCAGTTCTGCCACCTGGGCGGCCCATTGCTCGCTTTCGCTGTCCGGCCCCACCACTACGGGCGCCGCCACGTTCCGGCGTATCCACTGGGCGATCGCCGGTGCAGCCGCCACTACTTCGCTGGCCACGCTATACACTTCGTCGAGGCTGAGGATGCGGTGCAGATGGGGATCTACCGTCACCAGCGCATCGCAGCAGGACGACAGCAGGCGCGCGAAGTGGCGCGCCGTAATGCCCTGCCCCGGCTGGAACACGGCATCCTGCCGCATATACGGCAGATAAGGCAGTACCAGCACGATGCGCCGTGCGCCGAGTTCGCGCGCGACGCAGGCCGACAGATACAGTGGCAGCAGCTTGTCGTCCGGATGGTCGAGCGCAGCCACCAGCACCACGTCACGCCCTTGCGGCTCGGGCAGAATCTGCGGGCAGCATTCGCCATCGGGGAAGCGATGCAGTTTCAGTGCGCCACGCTCGCACTCCTTGCTAAGTTTCAGCGATTCGGCCAGTGATTCGGCCAGCACTTCGGCGCCGGGCATGGCCAGTAGCAGCGGTTTCATGGATGCTCCTCGATGGTGTACAGGTCTTCCTGCGCATGGGCATAGCTGAGCGCATAGGCCAGCTCGCCCGGCGATTCCGCATGCAGTGTGTAGAGCGGCTGCCCGACTTCGACTGTCGTGCCCAGTGCCACATGCAGCAGCAAGCCGGCGGCACTGGCCTTGGGTGCACCGGCCAGCTTGGCCAGCCTTGCCAGCCGGCGGTTGTCCACGGCCACCACCTTGCCGGCATGCTGGGCCGTGATGACATGGGTGTGCGCAGCGCGGCCCGGCTCGCGCATGCCGCCCTGCGCAGCGCACAGGGCCTGCATCTTGTGCCATGCCGCGCCGCTGGCCAGCACTTCCATCGCCAGCGCCACGCCCTGCCCCGGCAAGGCTTTGCCACCCAGTTCCAGCAAGCGGCCGGCCAGCGTGACAGCTCGCTGGCGCAGATCGTCGGGCGCACCGGCTTCGTTGCGCAGCACCGCCAGCACATCCCAGGCTTCCAGCGCCGGGCCTATGCCGCGCCCTACCGGCTGCGAGCCATCGCTCTGCACCACATCGATGGCCAGACCGAGCGCCGTACCGACTTCGATCAAACGGCCCGCCAGTGCCGCAGCGGCAGCCGGCGAACGCACTTTGGCCGTGCGGCCGACGGGGATATCGATCACCACATGGGTGGAACCGGCAGCGATTTTTTTCGACAGCACGGACGCCACCAGCAGGCCATCGCTATCGAGTCCCAGCGGTCGCTCGACGCGGATCAGCATGTCGTCGGCAGGGCTGAGCGAAACGGCGCCGCCCCAGACGATGCAGCCGCCCTCCTGATCCACCACGCGCCGCATGGCCGGCAGGTCCAGCCCCACCGGCGCCAGAGTTTCCATAGTGTCGGCCGAACCGGCCGGCGACGTAATCGCGCGCGAAGAAGTCTTGGGGATGGTCAGGCCGCAGGCGGCCACGATGGGCACCACGATCAGCGTGGTGCGGTTGCCGGGCAAGCCGCCCACGCAATGCTTGTCCACCACGATGTCGCGCTCCCAGTACAGGCGCTGGCCCACGCCCACCATGGAACGGGTCAGGGCGATGGTCTCGGCCACGTCCATGCGGTTGCCGGAACAGGCCGTGATCAGCGCCGCCATCTCGATATCCGAGTAGTGGCCGCCAGCGATATCGTGCACGATGGCTTCCACCGCATCGCTGGTGAAGGGCCGGCCATAGATCTTGCCGCGCACGGCGGAGAAAGACTGCAGCGGCGGCGCGTGCTTGACCTTGACGGGTACACCATCCTCACCGCCCAGCGCATGCCAGGCCGCTTCCGACAGGCCTAGCTGATGGCGTCCGATCAGCGATTCGTGCACCACATTGAGCGTGGCGATGATATGGCGGCTGCCGCAGCAGACCTGTATGCGCGACTGCGCCTCGAAGCCTTCCGAGCGGCAGATCGGCGAATCGCTGCGCAGATAGGCCACCAGTTCCTGATAGGTGTCGATGCCGAGACGGCGCAACACCAGCGCATCGGGATTGAGATTCATACCAGCTCCACCTGTTCTTTGTATTCGGGCACGCGGCAAGGCCAGTGCAGGGTTTCTTCGATGCGGTGGCGCAGCGCATCGGCTGCATCAGGCTCGCCGTGGGTGATGAAGACCTGCTTGGGCGCCTGTTTGAAGTGACCCAGCCAGGTGAGAATTTCATTGGCGTCGGCGTGGGCGGACAGATTGTCGATCTGGCTGACCTGCGCGCGCAGCGGCACATATTCGCCATGGATCTTGACGGCGTCTATCCCGTCCAGCATGGCGCGTCCGCGCGTACCGCCAGCCTGGAAGCCGGCGAACAGGATGGTGTTGCGGCTATTTGGCGCAAAGGCCTTGAGGTGGTGCAGCACGCGGCCGCCGGTGGCCATGCCGCTGGCGGCAATGATCACCATCGGCATCTGCCGCTGGTTCAGCTCTATCGATTCTTCCACACTGTTGACGATCTTGGCGGCATGGCACATGGCCTGACACTCTTCCTGGTTCAGGCGATGCAGCTTGCGGTGCTTCTGGTACAGCGCCGTGGTATCGATGGCCATCGGACTGTTCAGATAGACCGGCAGCAGCGCCGGTATCTCGCCGCGCTGTTTCAGGCGGTGGATTTCGTACAGCAGCGACTGGGCGCGGCCCACGGCAAACGACGGGATCACCGTTACGCCGCCGCGCGCGGCCGTATCGCGTATGGTCTGGCCCAGCAGCACGGCAGGATCGGCCGGATCGTGGTTGCGGTTGCCATAGGTCGATTCCAGCACCAGATAGTCGGTCTGTTCGATCAGCGTAGGCTCCACCATGATGGCGTCATGCAGCCGGCCCAGATCGCCGGAGAACGTCAGCGTACGCTTGCCGTCATTGAGCGTGACGATGGCCGCGCCGAGGATGTGGCCGCCCAGAGCCAGCTGCGCCGTCAGCCCTGCCGCCACCTGATGCGGCTTGCCGAAGGGAATAGGATGGAAGTACTCCAGCGCGCGCAGCGCATCCTCTTCCGTGTACAGCGGCAGTGCCGGCGCGTGGCGCGAATAGCTGTGGCGGTTGGCATGGTTGGCCTCTTCCTCCAGCAGGCGGCCGCTATCGGGCAGCAGGATCTTGCACAGGTCGTAGGTGGCCTCGCTGCAGTAGATCTTGCCGCGGAAACCTTCGCGCACCAGCAGTGGCAGATAGCCGCTGTGGTCGAGGTGGGCGTGGGTCAGCACCACGGCATCGATGGAATCTGGCGCCACGGGAAACTCTTCCCAGTTGCGCAAGCGTAGTTGTTTGTAGCCCTGAAACAGGCCGCAGTCGATCAGGATGGTGGCGCTGCCCGTGTTGAGCAGATATTTGGAACCGGTCACGGTGCCCGTGGCACCAAGGAATTTGAGCTTCATGGCATGGCCCTGGAATGTTGTGCGTTGGCCGGCGCAGTCGGTCACTGCGTCTAGGTCTAACGACAACATTGCCTGTAGTAAAGCTCGATTTCCTTGATCTAGGTCAAATTATCACTGGTGCGTCCTGCTAGGCCAGTAAATCGTGCGGGCCGGCTGCGCAGCCAGCTCACCAGCCGCTGCTCTACCAGCTCGTAATAGCCATAGGCCACGACCACACAGATGGCAGTCGAGCACCAGACGAAGTCCCAGCTATGCGAGCTCCAGCCCTGCCGTTCGACATAGCGGATCAGCAGCTGCTGGGTGCAGGTGTGGGTCAGATACAGCGAATACGAGATGCTGCCCAGCCAGAGCAGCAGCGGCGGCACACGCAGGCTGACCGTCTTGCTGATCAGGGCCAGCGTCAGCACCAGTGCACCGGCAAACAAACCCCAGCCCATGGGGCCATGGAAAGCCCAGAAGCGCACCAGGCTGTACCAGCTGCCGGCCGCCACCACCAGTAGCAGCAGATGCCAGCACAGGCGCGCCGAAGGCAGACGCCAGGGCGCGCGGTATAGCCAGGCCGCCCATACGCCGAACAGGAATTCCAGCACCAGCGGGTTGCTGGCCACGTTCAGCAGCACGGGGCGCAGGCCGGCATCGTGCTGGGGACTCAGATTCCAGTCCTGCCACACAGCGGGATCGAGCAGCACGCCACCGATAATCAGGCCGTGCAGCACCAGCCAGCGCCAGCGCTGGGCACACATGGAGAGCGCAAACACGGCATAGAAATACATTTCGAACACCAGCGTCCACGCCACCGGCAGGAACATGTCGAAATAAGGCGGGGTGTGGCTGTTGGCCGGAATCAGCAGCAGGGTTTTAAGCAGGCCATTGCTGCCCGCCGCCTTGAGCGCGGCCAGCCCGCCATTCATGGTGTAGGCCCATACCAGCACCATCACGGCCAGCGGCGGCCAGACCCGCAGCAGACGCCGGCGCAAGAAGCTGCCTACCTCGCTGCGGCCCTGCCCCATGGTGGTGTAAGCCATGATGAAGCCGCTGATGACGAAGAACAGATCCACCCCCGCCGCGCCCACCGTAAGCCAGTGTTCGGCCACGGGCCATTCGGGCGTATCCAGTAAAAAATAGCGGGCGTGGGTAAATACCACACCCAGACAGGCGATGGCACGCAGTGCCTGTATCCATTCGAGACGGTGCTGGGCCGGTTCCGCCGTCGCTGCTAGCTGCATAGAAGTCAAATATGTTCTTTTGATAAAACATTATAACTTGTTAGGCAGCCCTGCGTGCTGCTATACCTGCGCTTCGGCCTGTACTGCCAGATGCACCGAAGAGCAATGTAGCTCGACCTCGGGCAGGGCCTGCAACTGGCGTAACTCCTGCCGCACGATCTCGTGCAGCCGGTCGGCATCGCTTTCCTGCACGGTGCTGACGCCGCACCAGCCGTCACGGCCGTGATGCTTGACGTGGTATAGCGCGGCATCCGCCATTTCGATCAGTACCGGCCAGCCCACGGCCTGCGGCTGGGCAGTACTGAGCGGGAAGCAGGCATAGCCGATCGAACAGGTTTTGCCCAGCGCCGTACCATCGGGCAGCAGGAAAGGCTGCTGCGCTACCGCCAGCCGGGCCCGTTCGGCCAGCTCGGGCGCGCGGCTGCGCCGGGTGGCGCGCGCCACCACGAGGAATTCCTCGCCGCCCCAGCGGATCAGGTAATCGCTGTCGCGGAAGGTCGATAGCAGACGCGCGCGCATCTGCTGCAATACGGCATCACCGGCCGCATGACCATACTGGTCATTGACGGGTTTGAAATGGTCGATATCGATCAGGAAGAAGATCAGGTCGCCGTCATCGCCGGCCTGCGTGCCACGCCGTTCCTGCTCGGCATAGCGGCGCAGCGACTGGGCCACATCGTTATCGATCTGCTCGGTCAGGAAGCGGCGGTTATGTAGGCCCGTCAGCGGGTCGGTACGGCTGGCCAGTTCCAGCGCCACCGTCTTGGCTTCCAGCGCGGCCGAAACCTGCTGCAATTCGGCCGTGCGCTCGCTGACACTGAGCTCCAGCATCTGCTTGCGCCGCTGCAGCTGGCCAGTGCGCCACTGCAGCAGCGCCACCAGGGCCAGCACCAGTAACACGACCAGTCCCGTACGGGCCCACCAGGTTTCCCACCACAGGGGCAGCACCAGCACCTTCAGGCTGGCGGAATAGGGGCTCCACACGCCATTGCGGTTACTGCCCTGCACCTGCAGCGTATAACTGCCGGGCGGCAGCTGATCATAGCTGGCGACCCGTAGTGCGGCGTCCGTTTCGCGCCAGTCCTCGTCATAGCCCTGCAGCTGGTAGCGATAGTGCAGACCTTCCGGATAGCTGTAGTCGAGCGCGGCGAATTCCACCCGCAGCGTGCGCTGCTGCGGGCCGACCTGCAGCACGCCTGCGGGCGGTACTACCACCGCCTGCCCGCCGGCCAGCACACGCGTCAGCACCACCGGCGGCTGATAGGCCCACGGCACATAACGCGTGGTATCGATCAGCAGCAGGCCGGCACTGCCACCGAACAGCATGCGCCCATCCTTGAGCGCCGTGTAGGAACGGAACCAGCCTGTACCGAAGTCCACCCCGTCGGCCGGACTGAATTCGTAGAACCTGTCGCTGACCGGCGAATAAATGCCACGGTGCGACCAGATCCTGCCCTGTCCGTCGTGCAGCAGGTTGGCGCCTATGCTGCGTCGGCTGCCGGCCCGCACCGGGATCACCAGCGTATAGCGGGCACGCTGGCCTTCGATATGGTCTATACGGTATAAACCATTATCCGTCTCGCACCAGTAGGCACCGCCTGCATACAGCAAACCCTTTACCGACCAGCGCGCCGCCTGGGCATCGGGATAGGAGGCCAGCTTGTGCAGCTCGGTACCAGCGGCATCGCGCCAGTACATGCCATCTACACCACCCACCCAGATGCGGCCATCAGGCGCCAGATCGAGCGCATCGACATAGCCGCGCAAAGGTCCGCCCTGCGCCAGCTGGACGGGCTGCAGTTCGCTGGCGCCAGCCGCCAGCCGCAGCAGACCATCCTGGGTAGCGATCAGCAGCGCACCATCCGGCTCGAATAGCAGCCGTCTGACCTTGCCGCCACCGGTGTCGTAGCTGCGCAGCAGGCGATGCGTGCCATCGAACTGGTAGAGGCCATAATCGGCACCCAGCCAGATCTGGCCGGAACGGCTTTGCGCCATGGCCGTTACGGGACTGGCACCGGCCTGCGCCATGCGGCTGCGCGGCAGCGCCAGATGGCCGCTGGGCCGCAGCGCGCTATCGAGTATCGTCACGCCGCCTTCCGAGCGGCCCAGCCAGACTTCGCCATTGGCCATCTGCAGCACGCTGCGCACACCGATATCGGCTTGCGGATCGCCGCCGTCCGGCACCAGTACCGCAATGCCGGGCAAAGGCGGCACATAGCGCTGTACACCGCCGGAAAATTCGCCCACGAACAGTACGCCGGAGGCGTCACGCACCAGCCCCCGCACATCGGCCCCGGGCAAGGTGTGGGGCTGATCGCGCCGGTGCGTCAGGCGTTCGCGCAGCGCACCGCTGGCGCCATCGCGCACATCGATGCCATTGCCCCGCCCTACCCAGACGGTCTGCCGGTCCGCCGCGATCATGGTGTTGACGGGACCGGCCGCTTCACTGCCATCCTGCGCCATCCAGCGCACAGTGCCATGCTGCGGATCGAGCAGCAGCAGGCGGCCATTCTGGGTGCCCACCCAGATCACACCGGCAGCATCCTGAAACAGCATGGTCACGGTTTCCTGCGCTAGCGCCTGCTGGTCGGCGCCGGCGGGCAGCGCCGCTTCGAAGCGCTGCGACGCACGCTTCTTGCGCACCAGTCCCTGACGCCCACCGGCCCACACATCGCCCTGCCGGTCCACCAGCAAGGCAAACATCCAGTCGCTGGGCAAACCTGCTACGCTGCCGCGCCAGTGGCGGAACTGGCTGCCGCCGGCAGGCAGGTAATCGACCCCGCCGCCGGAGGTGGCCACCCACAGCCCGCCCTGCTCTTCGCGTGCCAGCGCCCGCACCACCCCGCTGGTGAGCGAGGCCGGATCGGCGGCATCATGCTGATAGAACACTGAATGGCCGCTGTCGGCATCGACATAGGCCAGCCCCACCGTGACCAGCCCGGCCCACAGATGGCCGTGGCCGGCCGGTACGATGGCCGTTACGAAACCCATTTTTTCCGCGCTGGCGGCGCCGGCTTTCAGACCGAGACGCTGGAAGCGGTAGCCGTCAAAGCGCGCCAGCCCGGTAGGGCCACCGGCCCAGATATAGCCACGCTCGTCCTGCGCCAGCGCCGTCACCACGCCGTCCGGTATGGCATCGCCCGTCTGGGCCGGGATAAAGCGCAGCCCCTGCTGCGGCATAGGACTGGCCAGTACCACGCCGCCCAGCAGGCTGGCACATAGCAGTACGAGCAGACCCCGCACCCGCAGGCTGCGGGCGCAGATCAGAAACACAGGGCGCAGAACAGGCGTGAAGATGACGCGCAGCATTCAGCGACAGGCAGACTGGCGGGAAGCCACACTCATGGTCTGGCCGGCTCAGGCGCAGGGGCTGGCGCTGGCACGGCAGCCTTTTTGCTGGCTTCCTCTTCCTTCTGCTGTTTGGCCTTCTGCTTGGCCATGTGGCGGCCTGCCACGCAACCGACCACTGCACCGGCCACCGCATGCTTGCCTGCCACATGCCCGACCACGCCGCCTACCACGGCGCCTTTGATACAGCCCTTGGCCTGCACTGCCGGCGTCGCGCCGATCAGCAACATCAGGCTCGCCGCTATGATTTTCTGCATAATCCTATCCTCCCAGCGCTGCTTGTATAGCTTACATATTACACGCCTATGCGGCAGTTGCACGCATTAGGCCGGAGCAATGTCCGTTTCAGAAAACAAAAGGCCCGTACACTGCAACAGCGCACGGGCCTGATCCACGCGGGTGCCGCTGGCGGCACCTTTGCTGAGGAGCGAATTACTTGCTGATGGCGACGGTGTCGGCCACGCTGCGGAACTCGTCGATCTGGTCGAAGTTCATGTAGCGGTAGATCTGCGAGGCGTTCTTGTCGATCACGCCGATCTGCGACATGTACTCTTCCTTGGTCGGGATGCGGCCCAGTGCCGAGCACACCGCCGCCAGTTCGGCCGAACCCAGATACACATTGGTTTCCAGACCCAGACGGTTAGGGAAGTTACGGGTCGAGGTCGACATCACGGTAGCGCCCTTGCGGATCTGTGCCTGGTTACCCATGCACAGCGAGCAGCCCGGCATTTCCATACGGGCGCCGGTGCGGCCCAGCGTGCCGTAGTGGCCTTCGGCCGTCAGCACTTGCGCATCCATCTTGGTCGGTGGCGCGATCCACAGACGGACCGGGATATCCGACTTACCTTCCAGCACTTTCGAAGCAGCGCGGAAGTGACCGATGTTGGTCATGCAGGAACCCACGAACACGTCGTCGATCTTGGCGCCAGCCACGTCGGCCAGGGTTTTCACGTCGTCCGGATCGTTCGGGCAGGCCACGATAGGCTCGTGGATGTCGGCCAGATCGATCTCGATCACGGCAGCGTATTCGGCATCGGCGTCCGGCGACAGCAGTTCCGGATTGGCCAGCCAGGCTTCCATGGCCTGGATACGGCGTTCCAGCGTACGCTTGTCCTGATAGCCGGTCGCGATCATCCACTTCATCAGCGTGATGTTCGAGGTCATGTACTCGATGATAGGCGCTTTATCCAGATGCACGGTGCAACCGGCCGCCGAACGTTCTGCCGACGCGTCGGACAGTTCGAATGCCTGTTCCACTTTCAGCTGTGGCAGACCTTCGATTTCCAGAATACGGCCGGAGAAGATGTTTTTCTTGCCTTTCTTGTCCACGGTCAGCAGACCCTGACGGATCGCGTACAGCGGAATCGCGTTGACCAGATCGCGCAGGGTCACGCCCGGCTGCATCGCGCCTTTGAAGCGTACCAGCACCGATTCAGGCATATCCAGCGGCATCACGCCGGTAGCCGCAGCAAACGCTACCAGACCGGAACCGGCCGGGAACGAAATACCGATAGGGAAACGGGTGTGCGAGTCGCCGCCGGTGCCGACGGTGTCAGGCAGCAGCAGACGGTTCAGCCACGAGTGGATCACGCCGTCGCCCGGACGCAGGGCTACGCCGCCACGGTTTTCGATGAAGGTCGGCAGTTCGCGGTGCATCTTCACGTCCACCACTTTCGGATAAGCGGCGGTGTGGCAGAACGACTGCATCACCATGTCGGCCGAGAAGCCCAGGCAAGCCAGATCTTTCAGCTCGTCGCGGGTCATCGGGCCGGTGGTATCTTGCGAGCCCACGGTGGTCATCTTCGGTTCGCAGTAGGTGCCCGGACGGATACCTTTGCCAGCTGGCAGACCGCAGGCACGGCCAACCATCTTCTGGGCCAGCGAGAAGCCGCGGCCGCTGTCGGCCGGATCTTGCGGCAGACGGAACAGGGTCGATACTGGCAGACCCAGTGCTTCGCGGGCTTTGGCGGTCAGGCCACGGCCGATGATCAGCGGAATACGGCCACCGGCGCGTACTTCGTCGAACAGCACGTCCGATTTGACTTTGAATTCAGCGATGACAGCGCCGTTTTTCAGGGCTTTGCCTTCGAACGGACGCAGTTCGATCACGTCGCCCATTTCCATTTGCGACACGTCCAGTTCGATCGGCAGTGCGCCCGCATCTTCCATGGTGTTGTAGAAGATAGGAGCGATCTTGGTGCCCAGGCAGACGCCGCCGAAACGCTTGTTCGGGATGAAAGGAATGTCTTCGCCGGTGAACCACAGCACCGAGTTGGTGGCCGATTTACGCGACGAACCGGTACCGACCACGTCACCCACGTAGGCGACCAGATTGCCTTTGGCTTTCAGCGCTTCGATCTGCTTGATCGGGCCGACTTTGCCTGGCTCTTCAGGGTTGATGCCCGGGCGCGGGTTTTTCAGCATCGCCAGAGCGTGCATAGGAATGTCCGGACGGGTGGTGGCGTCAGGGGCTGGCGACAGATCGTCGGTGTTGGTTTCGCCCGACACTTTGAATACGGTCAGGGTCATGCTCTGTGGTACTTCAGGACGCGAGGTGAACCACTCGGCGTCGGCCCACGACTGGATCACGGCCTTGGCGCGGGCGCTGCCCTTGTCGGCCAGTTCTTTCACGTCATGGAAGTAATCGAACATCAGCAGGGTCTTTTTCAGACCTTCGGCAGCGACGTCACCGACGACGGCGTCGTCCAGCAGGTCGATCATAGGCTTGATGTTGAAGCCGCCCAGCATGGTGCCCAGCAGGCGGGTTGCCAGCTCGCGCGAGACCAGCGGCGAGCTTTCCGTGCCTTTGGCCACAGCCGACAGGAAAGCGCATTTGACTTTGGCCGCATCATCCACACCGGCAGGAACGCGGTTGGTGATCAGGTCGACCAGGAATTGTTCTTCGCCAGCAGGCGGATTCTTCAGGAGTTCGACCAGGTCCGTGGTCTGGGCAGCCGACAGCGGCAGCGGTGGAATACCAAGGGATGCACGTTCAGCGACGTGGGTGCGGTAGGCAGCTAACATGGAGAACTCTCATTCAGGTTGATTGCAGGGAAGCGGAGCGACTCCGCCGACTCTGATGACTATTGTACCTCAACAAGTCTTATATAAGACATATAATAGGAGACAGCACGCACATTTTGCCACAAAACAGCGGTAGCAGCAGCTAAAACCGTGTTTTCACCAGCTCGCGCCGCGCCCGTCGGCCAGCCGTCCCCGACAGTATTTTGCACCTGTCCGGCCAATCGGGAAAGCGCAATCTTGCGATCCGGCGGCGCTGGCATCGTCATTTTCAGCCCGGCAGCACAGCCGCCACACTGCCCAGCAACACATCGGGCAGCTAAACGGCGGGACGAAGGTCCGGTGAAGGAAATAGACAGCAGCTAAGCCGGACGCCAACATTGATTTATTGGCAAATATACCCGGCCTGCGCAACAATATATATCGGCGGCAAGTCGGCCACCGACTACGCCGGAGTATGGGGGGATCACTCCGTAGACTGGCGGGCCCGGGGTGGTTGCCCGCACAATTTCGCTGCGGCCCCGAACTACACATAAACAACAGTCAGGGTCGCACCAGCTGAGGCTGTCCTACTTGTCAGCCGCCGGCTTGTCGCTGGCCGGCTTCTCTGCCGGTTTGTCGGCCGGAGCTGGCTTGGCCTGCTGGCCCTGGATCATGCGCATCGCATCTTTGCCGGCCTGGCTATCCGGATTCAGGCCGGCTGCCTGCAGCGCATTGCGCACCGCATCGTTGCCCGTCACGCCGCCAAAGGTGTAGCGCAGGCCCACGTACAGGCGGCGCTGATGCACGCTCACATCGTTACGGTCACGCAGGATGTCGGTATCGACGCGGTAATGCTGGTCGGTGCCGCGCAGCACGTCATTGGCACGGATGTTGAGCGACAGGCGCGGCGAGAATTTATGCTCGAGCGCCAGATTCACCATGCTGAACGGATCGCGGTAGCCTTCGCCCGACAGCTGTTTGCCCTGACGGAAAGTCATAAAGGTCAGCGTATCTTCCGGCGTAATACTCCATTGCGCCCCGCCCTGCAGACCCAGCGATGGCGTACGGCGCTTCTCGCCGGTCGGTCCCAGCAAGCCCAGACGGTCCTGCTCGACATAGCCCCAGTGACCGTTGAACATGAAGCGGATCGGTGGCAGCGTCATCCCCGCCAGCTTGATATTGGGCGGAATCATGGCCATGATGGAGAACTCCACCCCGCCCGCGGCGCGGTCGCCTTCATTGACTTTGCTGGTCAGCAGCGTGGTTGGGCTGACGAAAGTGCGGCGCTCGGTGATCACGTCTGATTCATGACGCAGATAGCCACGCAGGCTGGCCGGCGCCAGCCCCATGATCTTGGTCTCGTAACCCAGCTCCAGCGAGTGCAGCTTGACCGGATGCAGATGCGGGTTGCCGGAACTAATCGAATATTCGCTGGCGTAATTGACGAAAGGATTCAGGTCGCCCGCATTCGGGCGCGAGATGCGGTCTGCGTATGACAGGCGCAGATTGGAGAACTGGTCGAGCTTATAGGTCAGGAACAGGCTGGGCAGATAGTTGGTGTAGCTATTGCTTGCCTGCACATTGGTACTGACCTGATTCAGGTCCAGCTCCGTATGCTCGACGCGCAAGCCGCCTTTGAACGACCACAGCGGGTTGATCGGCAATTCATAGGTCGCATAGGCAGCAGTGACATCCTGCGCCAGTTCGAACAGATTGCTGCGGCGGGTATCGAGTGCTCCGTTATCCAGGAACAGATAGCGGTAATCGCTGGTCTGACGGGTGCGCTGCCAGCGCCCGCCCGCAGTCAGGAAACCGCCAGCTACCTTGCCGGAGAAATCCGTACTCAGGTCAGTCAGACGCACCTGGGTCTCCACGTTCTGGGTGTAGTCGCGCAGCACGGGCGCCGCGATCACAGGCAGGGTCAGCGGCTGATACAGCGCCGCCGTATCCACATTATTGTTGTTCGAGGAATGGCGCAGATCGACCTTCAGGCTTTCGCCATCCGTATTGAAGCGGCGCTCCCAGCCAGCAACGAATTCGTGATTGAGCGCATCGCCACTGGCAGTGCGGTGGGTCAGATAGTCCACCAGCGGCGTGCTGCCGGTACCGAAGTCGGCCAGATGCTCATTGGTGCGGCCATCATTGCTGCGCTTGTTCAGCGAGACCGATCCCGTCGCCGTATCGCGTTCGTTGTAGTTGTAGCGCCCGCCTACGCCACCCTGTATGAAATCCGTCAGGCCGCTGCGCTGCGAGGTCTGGTGCAAGCGGCTTATGCTGCCGTTGGCCGGATCTATGCGTTCGCGCGTACCATCCGCATCGGACTCGTTGCCGTCGCGGCGGTAATTGAGGGTGCCGTTTATCGAAGCGTAGCCGGCACTGTAGCTGCCAGTGGCGAAAGCGCTTTTGCGCCCGGCCGGGCCGACATTGCCGGCCACGCTGCCATTGCCACCGGGCTTGGTGTAGCGGCGCGTAATCAGATTCAGGATAGGACCGCCACCGGCCTCGTTGCCGAATTCCGCGCCCGGGTTGTTAATCACCTGTACCGATTCATAGTTCTCTGCCGGCAGCGCATTGATGGCGGCGGCACGGTTTTCCCCCTGCATCTGGGCCGTCGGTTTGCCATCCACCAGCACAGTGACGCGCTCGCTGCCGCGCAGACGCACCGTGCCATTCGGATCGACGTTCACGGATGGCACGTTGTTCAGTACATCGCCCACCGAAGCGCCAGCCGTGCTGGCGTCGTTTTTTATGTCATACACCTGACGGTCAATACGATTAGTCTGGCGCTCGCTGACCACGTTGACCACCGGCGTAGTCCCCGCTTCCGCCGCACTGCTGGTGGACGTAGCCGGCTGGGCGCTCGCTTGTGCTGCATGCGGTTTTACTTCTTCCTTGGCCTTGGCTGGCGCGGCTTCGGTGGTCTGGGCTTGTGCTTGCCAGCTCAGGAGCAAGGCAGCAATGGTAAGGGAGAGAGCGGACGGCGACGGCATAGACTTGGACATAAATGGCTAGCGACAAAGACGATGATCGGAAAGTTCGCCACCATACCATTTTCTATAAAGACAAGCTAGCAAAAAGGCAACCCTGCGACCAGCAGCCGGCTGCGCGGCTGGCAGGTGGCTACCTGCCAGCCTCACGCCACCGGATGGCCTGCCAGTAGTTTCAGCATGGCGGGCTGGAGCGATGGCGTCAGTGCCAGTATTCCCGCGCTAGCCCAGTCCAGCTCGCTGCCATCCAGCCCCGTCACTACAGCGCCGGCCTCGCTAGCGATCAGCATGCCGGGCAGCCAGTCGTACAGGGTACTGCCCTGCTCCCAGTAGCCATGCAACTGCCCCGCAGCGAGCTGGCATAGCGATAGTGATGCCGGCCCCATCCAGCGCTGCGCCAGCACATGGGGCACGATGCTGGCCAGCCGGCGCAGAAAAGCATCCACTTCCTGCTGCGGGCGCGGCGGATAGTTGGGAAAGCTGGTGCCCAGCATGGCCATGGCCAGCTGCTGCTGTAACGCGACGGTCATGGGCCTGCCGTTGGCCGTCGCGCCCTCGCCCTGCGCAGCGCAATACAGCATGCCCAGTGCGGGGTGCAGCACCCAGGCCAGCACAGCGCGCCCATCGATCAGCAAAGTCAGCGTCATGGTCCAGAGCGGCAAGCCATGCAGATACTGTACTGCGCCGTCTACCGGGTCGAACAGCCAGTAAGCGGGATACTCGGCTTGCAGTTGCTGCGGTCGTATTCCGGGCTGGGCCAGCGGCAGCGCCGGGGCCAGCTCGCGCAGCAGCGGCGCCAGTGCGGCATGGGCCCGGCGACAGGCTGCTTCCAGCGTCTGCTTCATCAGGGCCGGATCGGCCATGGCCTGCCGGGGCTGGCGCTGCAGCAGGGTATCGCCTAGATCGCGCAAAGGCTGGGCCAGGCGCGCCAGTAACTGGCGGTCTACAGGATGGGGGGTGTACATGGCTATCTCCGCTACGATGATGGAAAACACAGTGTGGGCGCAACCGGCTTGCGCCGCTAACGCTAGAATGACAAAAACTATCTGCCGCTGGCCAAACCATGGAATTACTTGCCACCCGCACCATCACGCATAGCGACGAGCTACATGACGCGCTGCATAGCCACGCCCAGGGGCAGCTGTTCTGTGTGCAGTCCGGCGTGGTCAGCGTACAGACCGAGACCGGCCGCTGGCTGCTGCCGCCCGGCTGTCTGGGCTGGGTGCCGCCATGGCAAGCCCACGCGGCGACCAGCCGTGGCCCGCTGCAGGCCGTCAGCCGTTACTTCGACGAGACCGGCTCCCGCGCCTGCATGCCCGCCACACTGACCGTAGTACGCAGCACGCCATTGCTGCAGGCTCTGCTCGATGGCCTGCCCGCAGCTGGCGCCGCACGACAGCACTATCTGCAGACCTTTGCCCATGCGCTGGGAATGTGTGCGCCGCTGACCGGCTTCCTGCCCATGCCTGGCCACCCCGCCCTGCAGGCGCTGGTACAGCATCTGTTGCAGCATCCGGCCGATGCAGCCGATTTCGGGCAATGGGCCCAGCGCTGCCATATGTCGCGCCGCACACTGACGCGCCGCTTCAGCGCAGAAACAGGCTGGAGCCTGGGGCTGTGGCACCGCCAGATGCGTTTGCAATGCGCACTGGAACAGCTGGCCCATGGGCTGCCCGTCACCACTGTGGCGTTCGATTGCGGCTACCAGAGCGTCAGCGCCTTCATTGCCGTGTTTCGGGCCCGCTACGGCCTTACGCCCCGAGCATGGCAGCTAGCCCATGCGGCAGCGCCGGCTGAACCGCACAGCAAGGCCGCAGCGGGCTGAAGCACCCGCCCCGCCGTTACGCTACACTGGCGCTCTTGCCGACACCACCAGCACGGGGCTGGAAACTGCCATGGACCTGCACTACGGCTGGACGGGAAAGCTGGAGATCGGCGACCGCTGGGCCATCTGGCGTGGCGCCGTGGGAGACAGCCAGCCGCACCGGCATTACGCCGCCCAGGCGGTACTATCAACCGAAGCGGCCACCGTGGCCTTTGCAGATGGCGAACTGGGCAGCGGCACTTGCCTGCTGATAGCCCCGCTGCTGCCCCACCGTCTGCTGCCGCATGCGCAGGCCGCGATACTGTTTGTGGAACCGGGGGCAGCTGTAGTGACGGGCCTCGATCCAGCGTGGCTGGCCCAGATCCGCATCGCCATAGCCCGCAGCGCTACGCCCCCCTCGCCGTTCTGGCAGCACTGGGTCATGCAGGCAGAGCAGCCAGCCGCGCCCCAGCCTGACTGGGTCGAACAGGCGCGCAAGCTGATCGATCAGGCACTGGGCGAAGGCAATGTTTCGCTGCCAGCCATCGCCCGCCATTTTCCATGGTCGCCGGAGCGCTTCCGCCATCGGCTGGCCCTAGCCCTGGGCACACCCTTTCGCCGCTTTGTGCTGTGGCGCAGGCTGAGGCTGGCCGCGACGCTGCTGGCGCAAGGCTGCGACGCCACTCAAGCCGCCCATGGCGCAGGATTCGCCGATGCGGCCCACTTCGCCCGTACCCTCAAGCGTCAGTTTGGCGTGACGGCGAGCCAGGCGCTGTTACAGCCGCCCCGCTAACACTGGCCGCCGGCCGGAACGGTGCAAGCAGCTGCGCCCGGTAGTTGCGCGGATAGTCGGGCTGTGTGCCTATGCCAAACTCGCCCGGCACGAAACGGCGCTGAGGGTCGTAGACGGCAGTGCCTAACAGCCGGTCCCAGAGGGTGGTGAACAGGCCAAAGTTGACGTCGCCGATGCCGGCCCAGCGCTGGTGGTGAAAACGGTGCAGCGGCGCCAGTGCCAGCAAATAGCGCAAAGGGCCCAAACGCATATCCACATTCGAGTGCTGCAGCAACAACTGCAAGGCCACGGAAAAGCCCAGCAATCCGGCGACGGACTGGGGTAGCCCGATCAGCAGCAGCGGCCCGGTACCGGCCATGGTTTCTATCAGCTGATGCAAAGGATGCTTGACCAGACCATTCAATCCATAGAAACGCGTTCCCGCATGGTGTACCGCATGAAAGCGCCACAACAAGGCAGAGCGGTGGCTAAGCCAGTGCATCAGGGTGATGCCGCAGTCAGCCACCAGCACAGCCAGCAGCCATTGCCAGACCAGAGGCCAGTGCTGCGGCCAGTAGCTATGCCAGGGCGAATAGCCGGACAACAGAGGGATAGCCAGTACGCCGAGCACCGTCGCCGTCTCATTCACGAAAGCGTGCGTCAGATCGCAGGCACTGGCACCGCGATTCCACGCCGCTTCATACGGCAGCAGCCGTTCCGCCCAGAACGATAGCAGCAGAGCGGCGAGCAGCAAGACCAGCAGCCAGGCATGGCTGGCATTCTGCTCGACCAGCCATAAGGCTGCGCCATTGAAACCCGCCAGCATGAGCGGGGCGTAGAGTAGCCGGATAGCGGCGAGGATGAGGCGGTGCGGCATGGCGATGCTCCGTGGACGCGTTGGGAATAGCGTCTAGCATCGGCGATAGCCGCCCATAATACTTGAACGTAGCGGTCGCCCCCGGCCATGTGCGGACTGTACCGGGGCTGGGCCGGCCCGGCCTCTGGCCGTCGGGCGTCAGTCGGCCCAGTTGTGCTGCACTTCGCGTATCTGCGGCTCCAGTGTCAGAAACAGTTCGGCCAGCACGGGATCGAAGTGCGTCCCCGCCTCTTTCCGGATCAGATCGAAAGCCTGCTCCACCGACCACGCGCTCTTATAGGGACGCACACTGGTCAGCGCATCGAACACATCGGCAATGGCCACGATGCGGGCTTCCAGCGGAATCTGCTCGCCGCTGATGCCGCGCGGATAACCGCTGCCATCCCATTTTTCATGGTGGTTGCGGGCGATGCTGGCCGCCATCCTGAGCAGACTGGAATCATCATCGCCCAGAATTTCGGCGCCGATATCGACATGGCTCTGCATGATTTTCCATTCATCCGCATCGAGCTTGCCCGGCTTGAGCAGCACTGCATCGGGGATGCCGATTTTTCCGATGTCATGCATGGGCGCTGCTTCGAACAGCTGTTCGACGAAGCCGGCATCACAGCCAGCCGCCAGTGCCAGATAGCGCGCAAAATGGCTCATGCGGATGACGTGCAAGCCCGTTTCATTGTCTTTATACTCGGCCGCTTTGCCCAGTTTGTGGATGATCTGCAAGCGGGTCTTTTCCAGCTCTTCCACCCGCACCAGCGATAGATGGGTTTTCACCCGGGCTTTGACGACGGCCGGGCTGACAGGCTTGCTGATGTAATCGACTGCCCCGGCCGCAAAACCGATGGCCTCATCATCGGCGTCGCTCAGGGCCGTCACGAAGATCACCGGAATCTTGCTGGTACTGGCCTGCTGCTTCAGGCTGCGGCAGACTTCCAGCCCCGTCATGCCGGGCATCATCACGTCCAGCAGGATCAGATCAGGCTGTTCCTGTTCGGCCAGCTCCAGCGCTTTCTGCCCGTTACGGGCAAATTGCAGACGATAGCTATCCTGCAAAATATTGCGCAATACCTGAAGGTTGGTGGGCTCGTCGTCGACCAGCAATAAATTGGGCAGAGAGTTAGACATAGGGTGCGCTCGGATTCTGTTTTTACGGAGATACTGCTTGGGCCAGCGTCTGCAGCAATCGGCTGACTTCCTTGTGGGCTTGTTCGAAATCGAAATCGTCCAGTGCTGCCTGCAGGCCCGAGGCTTGCTCTGCTGTTAGTGCGGGCAATAGCTGGCCTATCGCTTCATCGTCAAACGTGCTGCGACTATACGCATCCTGCAGACAGCGCAACAACGCCGGCACATCGACCTGCGCCTGCACAGGCTGGGCGTCCTGCTGTGCAGCGTACGCGCCATCCATTTTAGCGAGCTCGCTGCGCACCTGATCGAGCGCCGCTTCGAGTGCCTGCACCGCCCCGGGGGCTAGCGCTGCATCGTGTTCGATGGCGGCCGCAGCGGCCACCACACGGTTCAAGCCCAGATTGGCAGCCGCCCCTTTGATCTTGTGGGCCAGCGCGCCAAGCTGCTCCGGCGCGGCCGCCCGCTCCAGGCCGGAGAGCACATCCGGATTACCGATAAAGTTGCTGATCGCTTTCAGCAAACTGGCCGGTTCGCGCCAGCGGCTCAATGCACCATTCCAGTCCAGCCAGCTGTCGCCGGATGCGAGGGCCGTGCCTGATGGCGATGCCGGCGGCTGATCGGCATAACCGAGCACGCGCATGATTTCTGCTTCCAGCTCTACAAGATTGACGGGCTTGGTCGCAAAGCCGCGCATGCCGGCGGCAATCGCAGCGTCGCGGTCCTTGTTCAGCACACTGGCCGTCAGCGCAATGATTTCCGGGCAGGCCAGGCCGTTTTCGCCGGCACTGGCCAGTATCCTGCGGCTCGCTTCCAGTCCATCGATGTCGGGCATTTGCACATCCATCAGGATGATGTCGAACTGGCCGTGTTTGCAGGCGTCCAGCGCGGCCTGCCCGCCGTTTGCCGCCACCACCTGATGCCCCTTATCCTCGAGCATCAGGCGCAACAGTTCCAGATTTTCCGCCACATCGTCGGCAATCAGGATACGCAAATGCGGCAAGGCCGTTTGCGGCACCACCTTGGCGACGCGGGCCGCATTGCCCACCGTCAGAGGAATGATCACCTCGAAGCGGCTGCCCTGCCCCAGCACACTGCTCACCGTGATTTCGCCATCCATCAGGTCCACCAGCTGTTTGGCAATGGTGGTGCCCAGACCAGTTCCGCCAAAACGGCGCGACATCGATGCATCGGCCTGGGTAAAGGGCGCGAAGATGCTCTGGATGCGGTCTTCGGCAATGCCAATGCCCGTATCGTCGATCACGAAATGCAGCTGGCCCGCAGCCGCCGTCACGTTCAGGGTGACCTGGCCCTGCTCGGTAAATTTCACCGCATTGCCCAGAATATTGGTGAGAATCTGGCGCAGCCTCAATTCATCGGAGCGGATAAACACCGGGCAATCGGCGGCGTAATGGTAGTCCAGCCGGATATGCTTGGCCTCGGCCTGAAGGCGGAAGGTATTGATCAGCTGCTCGCATAAGTCATGCAGCGAAAAATCGTGTTCTTCGAGTTCGATGGCACCGCGCTCCAGCTTGGCCGTATCGAGTATGTCGTTGAGCAGCCCTAACAGCGATCGCGCCGATTGCTTGACGGTTTTCAGATAGCCCAGCTGTTTCTGGTCCAGCTCGGTTTTTAGCAGGATTTCCGTGAAGCCTATGATGGCATTCATAGGCGTGCGGATTTCGTGGCTCATATTGGCCAGGAACATGCCTTTGGCAGCGGAGGCCTGCTCGGCCACATCCTTGGCGCTGATCAGGTCCTGTTCTATCGCCTTTCTCTGCGCCAGGTCGGCCGCCAGCTTCACCACTTTCCATGGTTTGCCGTCCGTATCGAGAATCGGATTATAGGCCGCCTGCAGCCAGACTTTTTTGCCATGCTTGCCGACACGCTGGTATTCGCCGCTCTGGAACCGCCCTTCGCGCAACTTCTGCCAGAACACGGCATATTCTTCGCTAGCGGCTTCGGCCGGTGTGCAAAGCAGCTTGTGGTTCTTGCCACGCAATTCATCGAGACTGTAACCGCTGAGCTTTTCGAAATTCTCGTTGACGTCGAGGATGTTGCCCTGCATGTCGAATTCCGCCATGGCCAGCGATTTGCGGATCGCCATCACGATGCCCTGATATTCGGCCGCCTGTATCTTGGAAGCGGTGATATCGAGCATCACCCCATCTATCCACAGCGCCTTGCCGTCTTCGCCATACACCCCGCCCGCGCTTTCCGATAACCAGCGCTCACTGCCATCGCGGCGCAGAATGCGGTACTCGATGCTGTAGGAAACCCTCTGCTCCAGCGCGTTTGCCACGGCCGTACGCACAGCGTCAATATCGTTACGGTGTATCAGATCGGCATAGCTGACCCGCTTGCTCATGAACTCTTCGCGGCCCCAGCCCGTCAGCGCCAGCACGGAATCGCTGATGAATATCTTGCTCCATTCCGCATCCACTCTGCTGCGGAAAGAGACGCCGGGGATATTGGCGATCAGCGTGCGGTATTTGGCTTCGCGCTCCTGCAGTTCGGTCTGCATGGTGATGCGTTCGCTGATATCGGTAACAAAGCCGACAAAAAACTGTTCGCGCATCGTATGGGCCTGCCCCACGGCCAGCCGGATCGGGAACGTCGTGCCATCGGCACGGCGGGCCATCACTTCGCGGCTCTGCCCTATCACCTTGGCATTTCCTGTCGCCAGAAAATCGGCGATAAACTGATTGTGCTTGCTGTGGTAAGGCTCCGGCATCAGCACATGCACATTGCGTCCGATCAGCGCCTCGCTGGACCAGCCAAACATACGCGACACGGCAGCGTTAGCTGCCAGCACCGTTCCTCTGGAATCGATGGTGATGATGCCGTCCAGCGCCGTATCCACGATAGCCCGCAGCCGCTCCTCATTTTCCTGCATGCGGTTGTACAGCTGGCGCATGCGCAGCAGGAAGTTGCCGGCCAAAATCAGGCCGCTGGCGATCACCGTCACGATGGCGATAATCAGCGCCAGATAATGGTTCTCCTCGCCACTAATGACCTCATCGGTACCGGACAGGCTGATGAAGCGGGCCGCCGCCATGCCGGTGTAATGCATGGCCGAAATCGCCAGCCCCATCACGGTTCCGCCGATGAGTATCGCCGGCAGATTACCCAGGCGGCCGCGCTGCTGGAGGTCAAAGCGTATCCACAGGGCCAGCACGGCCATGCCCACCGCCACTACCAGCGACAATAGGAACCAGCCCGAGTCGTAGCGCAGCAGATATGCCATATGGATGGCGGCCATGCCGGAATAATGCATCAGGCCTATGCCTGCCCCCATCACGGTGCCGCTGACCAGCAGTTCGCGCCTGCTGAAATCATCTTTGCTGAGCAGGTTCAGGGCAAACCACGAGGCCAGTATGCCGGGCACCATGGACATCGCCGTCAGCAGCTTGCTATAGCTGACCGTGGCACAGAAGCTGTACGCCAGTATGCCGATGAAATGCATGGACCAGATGCCTACCCCTAGCGCCACAGAGCCGGACAGCAGGGCGAACTGCTTGTGCAACCGGGTTTCTGCCTGCCGGGCCAGCCCTGCCATCTGCATGGCCATCATGGAACTGAACACGGCGATCAGGATCGAGAGCGATACCAGGGGCAAGGAATAGCTTCCGCTCACATACAGAGCATCGGAAATTCCGGGCGAAGTGAAAAAATATTCGAGCATGTACAAATCCTGAACTAGAGCCCATCCTGGCATGGGTGTGCTGCAACGACAGCCACTTTATTATACTAAAGCAACTTATTGATGTAGGACAGATGAAGCAGGGGCAAATTCGCAGCCAAATATGCTGAGGCAGGAACTTACTATGGATTTGTATTAGACAATTACGGAATTTCTATCTCTGCCGTGGCATATTCTGCGCCACAACTCGAATAGCGGCTAGCACTCAAGCATGGTGGGTGGAATAGCCTGCATAGGCTGACTGTGCAGGACTGCTGGCCTGACGCTTACTTCTCCACCGCAGCGTGGCGCTGCTGCTTGGCACGGTACATGGCTTGATCGGCCTGGTCCATCAGTTCGTCCAGGTCGTAACCCTGTTCGGGGCAGATGGCATAGCCTATGCTGGCTGCCAGCGGCAATTCCCGTCCTTCGTACAGGAAAGGCGCGCTGATGGCGAGCCTGAGTCTGGCGCACTTGTCGTCCATGCTGGCACGGTCCCGTACGCTGGGCAGCAGCACGGCAAACTCATCGCCGCCAAGACGGGCAGCCAGATCGCCCTCGCGCAACACCTTGCCTATCCGCTGCGCTACCTGGCGGATGGCAGCATCGCCTGCCCGGTGCCCGCGGCTATCGTTGATGGTTTTCAAGCCATCCATATCGATGCTGATGATGGCCAGTTGGCTGTGGGCGCGCCGTGCCACGGCCAGTTGCTGGCGCAGACGGTCGTAGAACAGGGAACGATTGGCGAGGCCGGTCAGATCGTCGTGCGTGGCCCGAACGTAAAGATCGCTGGACTCGTACTTGGCTGCGTTGAAGATGGCGGCTCCGATCAGCTCGGATAGCAGCCCCAGTATCTGCGCGATTTCGGGGCTGAACGCGTGGGTGCGTACGGCTATGACTTTCAGCACACCGACGATGTCATGATCGTAGTGCAGTGGCACCACGAGCATGGAGCGGAAGCCGACTTTACGGCAGGCGGGTCTGTCCACACGGGGATCGGTTTCCGAGTCGTCACACTGGAGGATGCGGTTTTCTGTCACACACAGCCCCGACAGGCTGCCGCTACGCTGCAGGCGCAAGCCCAGCTGGCCTTCGGCGATGCCGGCCGTGGCGCGGTACACCATCTCGTCGCCTTCCGCCAGCTCCACCACCGCACCATCCCCATGGCAGAGCGACGAGGCATACTGGCAGACCAGCTGCATGACGCCACCCAGGTCCAGCCCCAGACGGGCAATTTCCGTCTGGACACGGATCACCTCTAGCAAGACCGACGGACTGATGCTGTTCGCTTTCATGCCAATACCCACCGTTGAACTTGGATCCAGTGTGGCGCATAGCATGTGAAAAGCCAATCTCATACCAGGGTCTGACCTAGCATACTAGCTCTACAGCAGCCACCACAGAGCGCAGGCGGGGGGAGCTGCGGCATAGCCCGCTGTGTACCGTTTGCTACGCCCGGCAGCTTATCCGTGTGTGGACGTCAGGTAACTTGATCTTACATAGTTTTGGCGCAGGGAGAGCGCGGTCATGTAAGCAACAGCATGGCCGGTGGCGTGCCGCGGCGGCGGCACGCCATCTCCCCTCACACGCGCCCTACCTGGCGATTTTCACCCCGAAGAATAACTGGCGACCGTTCGAGTAGAAGGCCTGCGGACGATCAGCCGTGGAGTAATACTTGAGCGTCGGATTGTTCAGGTTCAGCGCATCGAGCGTGAACGTGATATGGTCGTTCAGCTTGTAGTTGACGGAAATGGCCAGCGTCCCCATGCCGGCCGCGTACTGCGGCGCCACATTGGCCAGCCCGACCAGATAGGCGGAACGGTAGGAATAGGCCAGCCGCGTGCTGAAGCCGGCCTTCTCGTAATACACCTCGGCGTTATAGGTATTGGCCGAAGAACCGACCAGCGAGGCACCGTCTGCTGTGCGGCCATGGGCATAGGTGTAGTTGAGGGCGGCGCCAAAGTCCTGCCACAGCGGTTGCTGCCAGGCCAGCTCTATGCCCTTGTTTTTTGCCGCCACATTCAACGGCGTAGTGATGGTGAAATCGTCAAACTGGTTAATCGCGGTATTCAGGTAGCGCCGCTTGCTGTAGCCAAAGGCAATGTAGGACGGCATATCCATGTAGAAGACCGCGGCCGACAGCACCGACTGCGGCGCGTAATACCATTCCAGCGTGGCATCGGCATTGTAGGAACGCACAGGCTTCAGATCGGTATTGCCGCCCGTGCCGGTGGCGTTGATGTTGTTCAGCGTGACAGCCGGGGTCAGCGCCGAATAGTCAGGGCGCGACATGGTTTTCGACGCTGCCAGGCGGGCCACCAGATCCTTGCTCACATCGAAGCGCAGATTGGCGCTCGGCAGCACGTCGACGTAGTTGTGGCTTACCGTCTCGGCCACTGCATGGTTGTCCGCATCGAAGTTATAGCCCAGGCTGCGCTGACGGGTGCCGGCCACGCGCAGGCCGACATTGCCGCGCCAGCCATCGCCGGCCAGATTGGCCATGGCGTAAGCCGCGCTGACTTTCTCTTCGATGGCGAAATTGCCCTGATAGTTAGGCCCCAGATCGACATTGTTATACTGGCTGTGCCAGAGCGCCACCTTGGCCGGATCCAGCGTCCAGACACGCGACAGGAAACCGCTGCCGCCCCCCAGACTGCTGCCGTAATTAGCCGGCGTGGTTTCGCCATTCCATTGCGGCAGCGGCAGCGTTACGCCGGGGTTGCCTAAGCAGGCCGCCTCGCTATCGGTCGAGCAGCCGAAGTTGTGTCCATCGGCCTCCCGCTTGTGGGCGGCAAAGCGCACACCGAACTTGACGCTTTCCAGATGGCCCCAGTCCGTATCGGCCAGCGCGTCGATCTGGGCATAGCGCTCCTGATCCGTCACCCTGGCGCTGCTAGACCAGCTGCCGCCGTTGGTCACGTTGGCCGGATTGTTGAAGTTGGCCGCATCCACGCCGGGGAAGGATACGCTGGCTGGCCCGGAAGTGCCGTGCATCTGGTAGGACATGGCGGAGTTGGTCAGATACGCTTCATAGCCATAGTCATGCGGCGTTTCGCCCAGGCCGCGCGTATAGCCCAGCATGCCGGTAATCTGCAGGCGGTCGGTCGGGCGGTACTTGGCCGACAGGTCCAGATAGGACGCCATCGAAGCGGCCTTGGGGCGGTAGATCACATCGCGCAAGCCGGGGAAAGGCTGGTCGCCGCCCGGCGAGGCGCCGCTGGGATCGAAGTGGGTGACGGGGAAAGTCGCGGCCACCAGCGTGTTATTGCGCACCGTGTAGCTGGTCGGAGCTATGCCTTTTTCCAGCAGATCGGTAGGATTGGCCAGATAGTTGGTATCGTAGTTGGTGCCCTGGAAGTGCGAATAGAAGGCGTTGGCTTCCAGCGTCAGCGTCTTCACCGGTTTGACCTGCACATCGAGCAGGCCGCCCTGGCGTTTGCTCTGCTGGGTGAACAGTGCCGAGCCGATCTGCGAGGGATAGAGCACATCTTTCAGATCAGGATGGGCGGCAATCACATCGGGATGGGTGATCGTGCCCTGCCCCAGCAGGAATAGTTCCTGACCATCGCGGCGCTCTTTGCGCGACTCGGAAAACACTTGCGCCAGCACGCCCAGCGTCTTTTCCTCGTTACGCCAGTTCAGCAGCGCATTCGCCTGTGGCGAAGTTTTGCGCGGCAAGTCCGCATACATGGCCTGCGCCGTCGCTTCCAGCGTCAGCAGCTGCTTGAAGTCCAGCGGCTTGCGGGTGACGATGTTGACATTGCCGGTCGTGCCGCCTTCCGTGATATCGGCCTGCGCGCTCTTCAGCACTTCGACCGAGCCGACGATTTCCGACGGCAGCAGGGTGAAGCTGACGCTGCGTCCCACCGTGCCCGTCTGGTCGCCCACATACCAGTCACCAGTGGCGATGCTGTGACCGTTGACGGTAGTCTGGGTCAGGCTGGGATTGGTGCCCCGTATGCTGACGCGGTCGTTTTCCGAAAAGCCGCCCTGCCCGCCCGAGCCCGAGCTGATATTCACGCCTGCTACGCGCTGCACGGCATCGGCCACGTTCTTGTCCGGCAGCTTGCCGATGTCTTCGGCCGACACCACATCCATCACCGAATCGGCACCGCGCTTGCGCACCAGCGATTTTTCACGCGAGGAGCGCACACCGGTCACCACCACCTGTTCCACTTCTGCTTCGGCTGCAGTAGCAAGCACGGCAGCACTGCCAGCATTCGACTGCTGCGCCAACGCGCCGCTGCAATACTGGCCCAGCGCCATGGCCACGGCCAGCGCGAGCGGACTACGAGTGAGTTGTTTCATTTTGTCTCCAATCTTGTTGTCAATGGTGGAGCCCCGAACGGCGGGACTTACTGCTGCCCAAACAGCTGCGCAATGGGGAGCGTGTGATTACGGACCAGCGGACGAGCCCAGCCAGCGATGGCCAGAATGAAGCTCAGGGTCAGGAACAGCAGGGTCATCGCCAGGCGCAGCCCGATGCGATCCCCCAGAAAGCCCACTAGCAGCGGCAGCAGCGCGCCGCCGAGGATGCCGGTACACAAAATGCCGGACAGCGCACCGTGATGGGCCGGCACGGAATTGAGTGCCAGCGAAAAAATAATCGAGAACATCACCGACAGGCAGAAGCCCGCAGCGGGGAAGGCCAGTACGGCCTGCGCTGCCGATCCGAACAGCGCCAGTGCCACACAGCCCAGTGCCAGCAAGGAAAACAGTGCCAGCACACGGCGCGAGTCCAGCAGCTTGAGCAGCCCCAGTCCCGTCAGGCAGCCCAGCGCCATCAGGCCCCAGAAGCGCGCCACCGCATCGGCACCGGCGCCGCTGGGCGACAGGTGGTGATAGGTGCTGAGGAATTGCGACATCCAGTTGGCCAGCGTCTGCTCGCTGCCCACATAGGCCACCAGTCCGACGAAGAACAGCCACACATCGCGCCGCGCTAGCAGCACCCGGTAGGCCTGCCAGCCGCTGGTCTTTTCATCGTCCTTGAGTGCCAGCGTGGGCAGCGGCAGCAGCTGGTTGGCCACCAGCAGCAGCACGAACAGCACGCTGAACGCCCAGTAGAAGCCTACCCACACACCGGCCGTCGCAGGCGCACCACCCGTGCCGGCCTGCTCCATCATGCGGCTGAACACTAGCGGACTGAGGAAGGAAGCCAGCCCGAAGATCAGCTGCGCCATCACAGAATAGAACGCAAACTGGGCTTCGCCGCCGACGGTGCGCAGCAAAGGGTTGACCACCACCTGCAGCAGCGCCATGCCCAGCCCGATGGTGAACAGCCCGCCTATCACGGCGGCATAACGCGGCTGGATGGCAATCGCCAGTGCGCCCGCCAGATTGAGCAGGAAGGCCAGCCTCAGCGTGCTGCGCCCGCCCTTGCGTTCCACCAGCAGGCCGCCCGGTATCGAGATCAGGCCGTAGGCGAGGAAGAAGGAGAATGGCAGAAAGCCCGCCATGGACAGGCTCAGGTGAAACTCTTCTATCATGATGGGCATCAGCGGCCCGATCAGGTTGGTGACAAAGGAAATCACGAACCAGATCAGCATGATGTAGGCCATGATCAGGGTACGCTGGCTCATGCTGCCTCCGCCGTCCAGCCATCCTGCTGCAGACAGCCGGCCAGTTCGCCGGGGACGATGGCGCTGCGCGGGAAGCGCTGCAGAATCGCTACGGCCGCCTGACAGCCTGCCGCCAGCGCCTGTGCCAGACTGCCGCCGCGCAGCCGCATGGCCAGATAGCCGGCGTTAAAGGAATCACCGGCACCGATGGTGTCGAAGATCTCCGCACGGGCCGAACGATGGTCTATGCGCTGGCCGGCCTGCAGGCCGGTAACGCCTTGCGCGCCCGTCTTGACGATGATGCTGGCCTCCGGCTGGCTCGCCAGCGCCAGCCGTGCCAGCGCCGTGTCCAGATCAGCCGCGCCGGTAATGCTGAGCGCCTCCAGCTCGTTGATCAGCAAGTGGTCGCACAGCGGCAGCCAGCTGGCCACCAGCGCCAGATTGGTGTCGTTCCACTGGTCGGACGGCCAGCCCGTATCGAGCGCCACCTGATAGCCGAGCGCACGTATCGCTTGCAGCAAACGGATGTAATGAGCGCGCAAGCGCGGCAGCAGGAAGACGCCCGTCAGCAGGACGATGGCGCCCTGGCTGCTGGCTGGCGGCAGGTGGGCCAGCACATATTCGCAGGACAGCTCTTCCAGATGGCCGTGGGTGGTAAAGAAATTGCGCTCGCCGCAGGCGTGCATCAGTCCCACTGACACCGTGCTGGGCCGGTCGCAGATTTGCAGATCGGTGCGCACGCCGTGGAACTGGGCTTGCAGCAGGCGGCCCAGTTCGTCGTTGCCGATGGCCGAGATCAGATGGGCCGGCAAGCCCAGATGGCGCAAGGCCAGCGCCGTGTTGGCTGCCGAACCGCCGGCGCGCAGCTCGCTGCGCGGCAGCAGCACTTCCGTGCCGATCTGGGGCCAGCCGTCGATAGACCCCATGACGAGATCAACGCCGAGGTCACCAATGATGGTTAAAGGGGGATGAGGTGTGTTCATGCCCCCAACTGTAGAACACGATTATTCCAGTGTCAATAAATAAAACCATTGGATGTATTTAATCAGACACTCCCTGTCCGGCGCTGTTGCCCCAGCAGTTCTGCTGCGTCCAGCTCGCTGCGCGGCTCTGATTGCAGCACGTCCAGACGGGGCGATAACATGTCGTACAAAGGCAACACGGCCGCACCTAAAATCGAACTATCCTGCTCGCGCTCGGACAGCATGATGCGCTGGGCCGCACCCGGCACGCCGCCCCGCACGGAACGGTGCAGCGGCTGCGCCAGCTCGACCAGATGGGCCACCAGCGCCTTCGGTGCCGAACCGCCGATCACGATGGTGTGAGGGTCCAGCATGTTTTCGATGGTGCAGATGGCATCGCGCAGACAGGCGGCAGCGGACTCGCACCAGGCCGTGAACGCGGGCTGGCCGCCCTGCTCTATCCATTGCTCGATGGGGCTGTCGTGGATCTTGCTGCTCTCCACGCCGAGCGCCTCGGCCAGCGAAAACAGCGAAACATAGCGTTCCAGACAGCCGCTATTGCCGCAATAGCAGGCGCGCCCGTCCTTGACCACGGGAATGTGGCCAATCTCCGTAGCATTGCCGCTGGCGCCGCGGTAGGCCGAACGGCCATCGACCAGCACCCCGCCCAGCCCCATGCCCATATGCAGATAGAAGAAGTTATCGATGGATTTGGCCACGCCGAACAGGTTTTCGCCCAGCGCACCGGCCACGCTATCGACGCTGTAGAACACGGGCAGGCCCGTTGCATGGCGCAAATCGTCCAGCACGGCCAGATTGCCCCAGCCTTCCAGCGAGGTGGGACCGATGAAACTGACTTCGCTGGTGACCAGCGGCCCCGGCAGCGCCACGCCCACCCCCCAGATCCGCCCCTGCGCCCCGCGCCGCAGCTCGCGCACCAGATCGAGCATGGCCAGCAGCACGCGCTGGGGATCGGACGTATCGACCTCGACGTGGCGGCGCTCCTGCACCTCGCCCACCAGACTGACCAGCGCGGCCGAAGCCTTGCCGTTTTCCAGACTGATGCCGATGGCCCCGCCCGCCGCCGGATTGAGGGCAAATTCTATCGGCGGCTGGCCGCGCGCCTTATCGGCTTTCTGGCGGCGCGAAACGATCAGGCCTATAGCTTCCAGATCATTGGTAATGTTGGTCACGGTCTGGGGGCTGAGCGACACGCTATCGACGATTTCCTTGCGGGACATCGCGCCTTGCTGGCGTATGAGGTCGAGTACAACGCGCCGGTTATAGGGTGCGCTCGATTGTTGATTCGTGCCGCGAGCTGTGATTTTCATGAAAGAGCATTCAGACAGTAAAGCGTAAATGATACCGCAAGCCAGCGCGGATGACGGACTGCTAGTCGCTCAATAATAAATACAATCAATGTTTGTAATGATTGACGCAGCCCCGGCCTGGCCGTATAGTGCAGCGGACAGCCCATCCCCACCAGAAAAAAGGCGCACCATGAGACGAACTCCGCTAGTCCGACTACTCCCCCTGTTCCTGCTCGTTGCCGGCAGCGCACTCGTCAGCAGCCAGGCCTGCGCTGCCAGCACGCCAGAGGTGAGCGCCATACTGCCAGTCAGCGCCACCACCCCGCTCAGCGTGCAGATCAATCAGGTGGCACTGGACAGCCATGGTCCGAAGATCGCGCTGGTCGAAGCACGTAGCGCCACCACCCAAGGCAGTTACCGCGTGCTGCGCAACGCACAGCAGGTCGGCAGCGGCCCGTTGCAAGCCCTGCCCGCCTTTAGCGACTGGGGCGCGGGCCTGCACTATTTTGCCGTCGACTTCTCCCGCTATACTGAAGTGGGCGACTACCAGATCGAAGTCGAACTCGATGGCCAGCTGGCCACCACGCCCGCCGTGCCGGTCAGCGACAACGCCCTGTTCACCCGCACGGCCACCCAGTTGCTCGACTACTTCCGCAAGAGCCGCAACACCAGTGCAGCCGATCACCGCATACGCATCTTCGGCACCCAGCGTTTTGTCGATGTCTGGGGCGGCTGGAACGATGCGGGTGGCGATAACGGCAAATACCTGTCGCACCTGTCGTATGCCCACTTCTTCAATCCCCAGCAAGCTTCGCTGGCCACCTGGGTACTGGCCAGCACGGCTGATCAGGCGCCCGAACTGTACCGGCAGGCCGGACTGGAAACGGCCGTACGCGAAGAAGCCTTCTGGGGTGCCGACTATCTGCACCGCATACTGGACCGGCGGGGCTATTTCTACCTGACGGTGTTCGACAAATGGGGCACCGACAATGCCGAACGCGTGGTGACCGGCTTCGAAGGCATAGACGGCGTCTACACCAAAAACTACAAATCCTCTTTCCGCGCCGGCGGCGGCATGGCTATTGCCGCACTGGCAAGGGCGGCGCTGCTCGCGCGCCACACGGGCCAGCATGGCCAGTACAAGGCAGCAACCTATCTGGCCGATGCGGAGCGCGCCTTTGCCCACTTACAGCAGCACAACCGCGACTACTGTAGCGACGGCAAGGAAAACATCATCGACGACTACACGGCGCTGATGGCCGCTGTCGAACTGCATCACGCCACGCGTCAGCCGCGCTACCTCGCTGCGGCACGGCTGCGTGCTGCCAGCCTGTCCGCCCGCCTGAAACCTGGCGGCTACTTCACCAGCGATCAGGCTGACCGGCCGTTCTACCATGGCGTCGAAGCGGGCCTGCCCATCATCAGTCTGGCCTACTATCAGGCCATCGAAACCGATGCGGGCTTGCGCGCACAAGCGCGACTGACCATCGCCACGGCACTGGAGCAGCAGCTTGCACTTGATCGCGAGGTGGCCAATCCCTACAACTATGCGCGCCAGATATTCCGCACCTTTGAACAGGGCAAGCTGTCCGGCGAATTGCAGCGCGGCTTCTTCATGCCGCATGCGAACGAGACGGGTTACTGGTGGCAAGGCGAAAGCGCGCGCCTGTCCTCGCTCAGCACGGCAGCGCTGCTGGGCGGCCGTATCAGCCATGCCGATGCGGCCGGTCCTTACGGCGTACGGCAGGATCTGGCCGAGTTCGCCCAGAATCAGGTGGACTGGACGCTGGGCCGCAACCCGTATGGCATGACCATGCTGTATGGCTACGGCCAGCGCAACCCGCCCCATGCGGAGAGCGCCGGCACCATGCTGGTTGGCGGCATCTCCAACGGCATCACGGGAGCACAGGACAGTCCCACCGGCGCCGGCATAGAATTCAGCCCCGGCCCTGACGAAAACCAGTGGCGCTGGGTGGAGCAGTGGCTGCCGCATAGCGCTTGGATGCTGCTCAATGCGACGGCCATGGCGCCAGCCTCCAAGCCATCGCATAAGCCGCCGCACGCGGCGTTGCCTTCACCATCCCGCTAGACCGTACATCGGCCCAGCCCCGCGCTAGCGCGGCGGCCGGGCACTACGCATCTCCACATAATCTCCATAAACATTCCACAGATTATTCACCACCCAGCCCCATAATAGTAGTTTTACAAGTTTGCAGGACTACTATGGACTTCAGAAGCAGAAATTACTGGTGGCTGTGGCTGCCTGTTCTAGGCCTGAGCGCCTGTACCGACACGCCGCCATCGGAGCCGCCTGCGGCGCCGGCCGCAGTCTCCGTCCTGACCATCCAGCCACAGGACATCACCTTGCAGGACACCTTGCCCGGCCGGGTGGTCGCCGTGCGCAGCGCAGAAATCCGTCCGCAGGTAGGCGGCATCGTCGTGCGCCGCCTGTTCGAACAGGGCAGCGAAGTGCGTGCCGGCCAGCCGCTGTACCAGCTCAATCCGGCGCCTCTGAAGGCGGAACTGGCAGCGGCCCAGGCTGCGCTGGCCCACGCCGAAGTCACTTATGCGCGCAGCCAGCGTCAGGCTGAACGCCTGCGTCCCCTGCTCGACGCCGACGGCGTCAGCCAGCAGGCCTATGATGACGCCGTATCGGAGCGCGATATGGCGCAGGCCAGTCTGGCGCAGGCCCGTGCCAATCTGCAGCGCAGGAGGCTGGATCTGGAATATGCCACGGTACAGGCGCCCATCTCCGGCCGCATCGGCGCCGAGCTGGTGTCCGAAGGCACGCTGGTAGCGCCCACCGATAGTGCGCCGATGGCACGCGTGCAGCAGATCGACCAGGTCTATGTCGATGTACTGCGTCCTGCCAGCACCTTGCTGGCGCGCCAGCCTGACCATAAGACCGCACCGCCCGTCACCATCCTCGGCGCCGATGGCCGTCCATATGAGGGCAGCGCCCGCGTGCTGCTGCAGGAGCAGCAGGTCGATCCGGCCACGGGCGACAGCAATGTGCGCATACTGGTGAACAACCCCTACCATGTGCTGCTGCCGGGCATGTTCGTGCGCGCCAGCATGGCGCGCGCCAGCGCCGCCCCGCAGCTGCTGGTGCCACAGCAGGCCGTGCAGCGCAGTGCCGACGGCCAGGCCTATGTCTGGGTGATCGACAAGACCCAGCGCGCGATGCAGCGTCAGGTGAATGTGGGCGACGTGATTGCCCACCAATACCTGATCCATACCGGCCTGCAGGCCGGCGAACTGCTCGTCGTCGAAGGGCAGGAACATCTGCACGCAGGCAGCGTCACCAAACCACGCCTGTGGCGCAGTGCGACGGCAGCCGCTGGCAGCAGCGGCAATACCCGCCAATAAGGAAATCCGATGTCCGCATTTTTCATCCACCGGCCCGTGTTTGCCTGGGTCGTCGCGATCTTTATCATACTGGCCGGCCTGCTGGCCTTGCCCGAACTGCCGATAGCGCGCTTTCCTTCGGTAGCGCCGCCCAGCGTCTCGATAGGCGCCAGCTATCCGGGCGCCTCGCCCCAGACCATGAACGATGCCGTGATCGGCCTGATCGAGCGCGAGCTGTCCGGCGTAAAAAATCTGCTGTACTTCGAATCATCGAGCGACACCTCGGGCTCGGCTTCCATCACCGTCACCTTCAAACCCGGCACCAATCCGGAACTGGCGCAGGTCGATGTACAGAATCGCCTGAAGGCGGTCGAGTCGCGCCTGCCGCAAGCGGTGCGCCAGAATGGCCTGTCGGTGGAATCGTCGTCATCGAGCTTCCTGATGATCGTCAGCATCAACTCCACCCGCAAACATGACGAACAGGAGCTGGGCGACTATCTGGCGCGCAATGTGGTGGATGAGCTGCGCCGCGTGCCCGGCGTAGGCCGGGTCCAGCTGTTCGGCGCCGAGCGCGCCATGCGGGTCTGGGTCGATCCCGTCAAGCTGATCGCCTATCAGCTGTCCATGGGCGATGTGACCGCTGCCATCACCCAGCAGAATCTGGTGATCGCTCCGGGCCGGGTGGGCGATGCGCCCGCTGTGGCGGGGCAGATGGTCACCACACCGCTGACCGTGCAAGGCCAGCTGCGTACGGCCGAGGAATTCGGCGCCATCGTACTGCGTGCCCAGCGTGGCGGCGGCAACGTCACGCTGGCCGACGTCGCCCGTATCGAACTGGGTTCGCGCGACTATACTTTCCGCGCGCGGGAAAACGGCAAGACCACGGCAGGCGCCTCGGTCTCCCTGTCGCCCGGCGCGAATGCCGTCGCCACGGCAGCCCAGCTGCGCGCACGGCTGGACGATCTGTCCAAAGCCCTGCCGGCCGGCATGGAATTTACCGTGCCTTTCGATACCGCGCCCTTCGTCAAAATCTCGATAGAGAAAGTGCTCGTCACGCTGTGCGAAGCCATGCTGCTGGTCTTCCTCGTCATGTATCTGTTCCTGCAGAAGTTGCGCTACACGCTGATCCCCGCCGTGGTCGCCCCGATAGCGCTGCTGGGCACGCTGGCCGTCATGGCGCTGGCCGGCTATTCCATCAACGTGCTGACCATGTTCGGCATGGTGCTGGCCATCGGCATCATCGTCGACGATGCCATCGTGGTGGTGGAAGCGGTGGAACGCCTGATGGCCAGCGAAGGACTGTCACCGCGCGCTGCCACCCTGCGTGCCATGCAGGAGATCAGCCATCCCATCATCGGCATCACGCTGGTACTGACGGCGGTGTTCATCCCTATGGCGTTCGCGGCCGGCTCGGTGGGTGTGATCTACCGCCAGTTCACCATCGCCATGGCGGTGTCCATCCTGTTTTCCGCCGTGCTGGCACTGACCCTCACGCCCGCCCTCTGCGCGACGCTGCTGCGCCCTATCACGCCGGAGCAGCACCATAAGAGCCGTTTCTTTGTCTGGTTCGACCGGCAGTTCGAACGTCTGACGCAGCAATACACCTGGCTCGCCGGCAAACTGATACAACGTAGCGGACGCATGCTGCTGATCTATGCCGTGCTGACGGGCGCCGTGGCGGCCGGCTTCAGCCTGCTGCCCTCGGCCTTCCTGCCGGAAGAAGATCAGGGTTATTTCATGACCTCGTTCCAGCTGCCGGCCGATGCCACCATGGACCGCACCATGCGCGTGGTGCAGCAATATGAACAGCATCTGGCCAGCCGCCCCGGCATCGATGTCAATCAGTCGCTGCTGGGCTTCAGCTTCTCCGGTTCCGGTCCCAACGCGGCCATGGCTTACACCATGCTGAAGGACTGGAAAGATCGCCATGGCGCCAGCGTGGCAAAAGAGGTAGAGCTGGCCCAGGCCGCCATGGCCAGCGCGGGCGAAGGCACCATCATGGTGGTGATGCCGCCGGCCATCGATGAACTGGGCAACTCCGCGGGCTTCTCGCTGCGCCTGCTGGACCGCAGCAATCAGGGCTATGGCGCCTTGCAGGCAGCACAGGCCCATCTGCTGAATCTGGCCGCGAAGAGCCCATTGCTGGCCGGCGTCTATGCCGATCAGCTACCGCCCGGCAACAGCATCCAGCTCGAGATCGACCGCCAGAAAGCCGAGACCCTAGGCGTGCCGTTCAGCGCCATCGCCGACCTGCTGGTCAATGCGACAGGTTCCAGCTATGTCAACGACTTCCCCAATGCAGGCCGGATGCAGCAGGTGATCGTGCAGGCCGATGCAGCGGCACGCATGCAACTCGACGACGTGCTGGCACTACGCGTGCGCAACAACGACGGCAAGATGGTCGCACTGGCGCAACTGGTCAAGCCGCACTGGCAGCAAACGCCGCTGCAGCTGAACCGCTATCAGGGCTATCTGGCAGCGCGCCTTAGCGGCACTGCGGCGCCGGGCGTCTCGAGCGGCGCCGCACTCAAGGAAATGGAACGTCTGGGCCGCCAGCTGCCGCCCGGCTATGCGCTGGCCTGGACCGGACAATCGCTGCAGGAACAGGGTGCTGCCGCCCAGGCGCCGCTGCTGATGCTGCTCTCGATGCTGGTGGTCTTCCTGGTCCTGGCGGCCCTGTATGAAAGCTGGACCATACCGCTGGCGGTGATGCTGGTGGTGCCGCTCGGTCTGTTCGGCGCGCTGACGGCAGTGATCCTGCGCGAGCTGCCCAACGACGTCTTCTTCAAAGTCGGCCTGATTACCATCATCGGCCTGTCCGCCAAGAACGCCATCCTGATCATCGAATATGCACGCAAGCTGCACGCCGAAGGCAGCGATCTGACCACGGCGGCCATCAACGCGGCCCAGCTGCGCCTGCGCCCTATTCTGATGACCTCACTGGCCTTTACCCTGGGCGTGCTGCCGCTGATGCTGGCCAGCGGCGCCAGCGCGGAAACCCAGCAGGCCATAGGCACCGGCGTGTTCGGCGGCATGCTGGCCGCCACGGTACTGGGCGTGCTCTTCGTCCCGGTGTTCTTCGTCATCGTGGTCGGCGCGGCGCAAGCACTGCAACGCCGCTACCGCAAGTAAGTAGTAAGGAACTGAACCATGCAACCCACCATAGTCCTGTGCCTCTGCCTGAGCACGCTCACCGCATGCAGCCTGACGCCGCCCCGCCCGCCTACCGCCGTGCAGCTACCGGCCAGCTACCGGCAAGTGCCGCCCACCAGCGCTAACGCTGCCGAACTGGGCTGGCGTGAAGTGCTGACCGAGCCCCAGCTGCAACAGCTGGTGGCCCTGGGGCTGGAGCACAACCGCGATCTGCGCGTGGCCACCCTGAACGTGGCCGCGATGCGGGCCCAGGTCCAGCAACAGGATGCAGCGCTGCTGCCCTCGGTCGATCTGAGTCTGGCTGCCAGCCGCCAGCGCTTAGGGGCTGGCATGCCCGTCCAGGCGCAATACAGTGCAGGCATAGCCAGCACAGCCTTCGAGCTCGATCTGTTCGGCCGCCTGCGCTCGCTATCCGCTGCAGCCCAGGCGCGCTATCTGGCATCCGATCAGGGCCGGCGTGCTGCCCAGCTCAGTCTGATCAACGCTATCGCCGAAGCCTACCTCGAACACCAGCGTGCACGGGCACAGCAGCAGCTCAGCGAACGCATGCTGGCGGACTGGCGCAGCACCCTGCACATCACCGAGCAGCAACACCAGGCCAGACAGCGCAGCGGCATAGACCTCAGCGCCGTGCAGGCCCAGGTGGCCAGCGCCGAGGCCGATCTGCAGGCGCGCAGCCGTGAACTGCAGCTGGCCAGCCATGCCCTGCAATTCCTGATCGGTACCGAGCTGCCCGCCCCCGCCGCCCTTGCCGACCCGCTCACTGCCGCGCCCGTGCGCACGGTCCTGCCAGCCGGCCTGCCTTCCGACCTGCTGATACGGCGGCCCGATATCATGCAGGCGGAACAGGAACTGCAGGGCGCCCAGGCCGATATCGGCGCCGCCCGTGCCGCTTTCTTCCCCCGCATTGCCCTGACCACCAGCTTCGGTCTGGGCAGCAGCGAATTCGGCGATCTGTTCAAAGGCGCCAGCCGCAGCTGGTCTTTCGCACCGCAGATCACCCAGCCGCTGTTTCACGGCGGGCAGTTGCAGGCCGAACTGAGTCTGGCCAGAATCCGCAGCTCGGTGGCGGTGGCCCAGTATGAAAAAGCCATCCAGAATGCGTTCCGCGAAGTCAGCGATGCGCTGGCCGGTTGCCAGACCATCGCGCCACAGATGGCGGCCCAGCAGCGCGTGCTGGGCGCCAGCCGGCAGCGGGCGCAATGGGCCGTGCTGCGCTACCGTCAGGGGCTGGACGGACGGCTAGAGCTGCTCGATGCGCAGCGCCAGGCTTATGCTGCCGAAGCAACGCTGATCGATCTCCAGCGCGAGCAGTATCGCTATGCACTGGCTTTGTACAAGGCTCTCGGTGGCGGAGTCAGCTGATGCAGTATCATGCTCTGATGAAAACCCCTAGCGCTCCACAGAATAATGAGAGCGACCATCCGTCGCTGATACTGGTGGTCGAAGACGAGGAAGAAATCGCCCAGATCGTCATGGCCTATCTCTCCCGTGCCGGCATGCGCGTGGCCCATGCGGCCGACGGGCGCAATGCGCTGGCCATGCATCTGATGCTCAAGCCCGACCTGATCCTGCTCGATGTCCAGCTGCCGGAACTCGATGGCTGGGCCGTGCTGGCCCAGTTGCGCCAGCGCGGCGATACGGCCGTCATCATGCTCACGGCCATGGATCAGGACATCGACAAACTGACGGGACTGCGCATCGGCGCCGATGACTATGTGGTCAAGCCCTTCAATCCGGCCGAAGTGGTGGCACGCGTGCAGGCCGTGCTGCGCCGTACCCGCCAGCCCGCCACACCGGTCCATAAACTGTTGCGCGTCGAAGGCATGGAAATCGATGCGGAAGAACATCAGGCCAGCGTGATTGCTCCCGACGGCAGCCGTCAGGTGCTGAGCCTGACACTGACAGAGTTCCGCCTGCTGGCCCACATGGCCCGCGCGCCCAAGCGCGTATTTAGCCGCGGCGAGCTGCTCGTCAGCTGCCTGCCTGAAGGTGAAACCATGGAGCGCACTGTGGACAGCCATGTCAGCAAGCTGCGCAAAAAACTGGAAGCGAGCGGCCTGCAAGGCAAACTCGAAAGCGTGCGCGGCGTCGGCTACCGTCTCGGAGGCGGCGCATGAAACTCAATGCAGGCATCAGCCGGCAGATTTCGCTATCGATGGCGCTGGTAGTGCTGGGCATCATCGCCATGGTGCAGATCAGTTCCTATGCGCTGTATTTCTGGCTATTGCGCCAATCGCCGGATGCCCTGTGCGATATCACCAACCCGTGGCCGGAAAAGGAAGAAGTCATCTGGCTGATCGTCACGACCATCTGTTCGCTGCTGATTGCCGTACTCGCCGCAGGCCGGCTATCGCGCCGCATCCTGACACCGCTGAACTCGGTGGCGCAGAGCCTGCGTGCAGTCGCCCAGGGCGATCTGTCGGCGCGGGCGGGCAGCGACCAGCACGCGATGGGCGAAGCAGCGCAGCTGGTCAGCGACTTCAATCTGATGGCCGAGCGCCAGCAGCATATGGCGCAGCAGCGCGCTTTCTGGAATGCGGCCATCGCCCATGAATTGCGTACGCCTGTCACCATCCTGCGCGGGCGCCTGCAGGGGATTAACGATGGCGTGTTCCCGGCCGAACCAGCGCAGTTCCAGAGCCTGCTCAAGCAGGTGGAAGGTCTGGGCCATCTGATCGAAGATCTGCGCACGGTAGCGCTGGCCGAGAGCGGCCACCTGCCACTGCAAAAAATCGCCACGCGGCTCGACGAAGAAGTGGCCAGCGTGGTCGAACTGGCAGAGCCGCTGTGGCAGGCCGGCGGCTTCCGCATTGAAGTCGCACTGAGCGTAAGCGTGGTCGAATGTGATCCCATCCGCATCCGGCAGGCTTTGCTGGCCATGCTGGAGAATGCCTGCAAACATGCTACGCCCGGCCTGATCCGCATCAGCGCCGAGATCAGCCAGGGCTACTGCCATCTGGCCGTCGCCGATCAGGGGCCCGGCATAGCTCCCGCTGCCGCCCAGACCATCTTCGAAGCATTTCAGCGCGGCGCCGCCGTCAGTACGGGCAAGACCAGCGGTAGCGGCCTGGGACTGGCCGTCGTCAAGGCAATCGCCCTGGCCCATGGCGGCTTTGCCGTCTGGCAGCCTTCCTCGCTGGGCGGCAGCCAGTTTGAAATCTGCTGGCCGCACAGCGCATCGGCGTAAGTCTGGCACGCTTAATTCTGCGCCGCTGACGCCAGCACGCCGCCACGCTCGACGTACAGCCTTAGCACTTCGCGCGTCAACATCACGATGGCATTTTCGTGCAAGGTGAGCTGCCCCAGCATCCACAGTTCACCGTGCACCGATTCGGAGTACCAGACTTTCCCCTCGGGGAAAGTGGCCGGCAGCGCATCGAAACTCGCAGTGAGCACATAGTCTGCCATCGGCCCCCAGAGAAAATCCGGCGGGTGCCTGGCACTCCAGCGATAGCCATTTTCCTCCGCAAACATGCGGTTGTGGCGAAATGTCAGGTCCACCAGAATGCGCTGACCCGAGGCATCGTGCGCGGATTCGATCCAGCAGTGATAAGCGCTGCGCCGGCCTATAGCGGCTTGCAGTTGGCTGTAATGTATTGCTGCAAGATCGAGACTCAGCGATGCCAAGGTGGAGAATCGATGGAGAGGCCCAGGCAGCGCCATCCGCTGCGGAATGCAAGGGCGGCTCAGGTCGCCGCGTGCGCCCTATCGAATGTGGAATGCCAGAGTGTTGCATTCACGTCTGGCAAGGTCATCGGGATAGGACCATTTCACGATGTGTCCGCTCCCGTCATAGTAGAACTGCCAGCGACAATAGACCGGACGCAGGTAGGAGTACTCGACGATCACAAAATCATCGCGCGAGGCGCTTTTCAGTGGCATATCCAGTGGCAATGCGACTTGCTCGTTGGTTTTACCGACTGCCATATCCAGCTTGGCATTGAAATCGGGATAGCTCGAGGTGTTCACACATCCGCCAAGCAGGAATGGCAGCGCGACAACCATCGCATGGGGTAATCTCATGTTCGGACTCGGAGTCTGGTTCGAATTGATGTTCATGCTGACCTGAAGCGCAACACACAAGGTTCCGGCACACACAATAAGGCGATTGTCGTCTCGAACTATGGATATTTGATGGAGAATGGATTGCGCGTCTGTGATGCTCCAAACGGGCGCAAAATTGACTTGCGGGCATAAGCGGCTGCTCTTCTTCTCCCCGTTGCGGCAAGTAGCTACTGCGCCGCCATCCCGATCGCCGGTAAGGTGCTGCTCCCCGCAGGGCAGTCTGAAAACATCATTACCGCTGCGCTAGCAAATGTGGCGACCTGGCAGATCTTTAACAACAGTCGCTTTCGATTTTGAACCAGTAGTGATATTGTCAACATATCATTCTGATATCAAAGAAGTTCTCCGATGGAAGGTGGAATTCACATGCGGATGAGACTATTGCTGTTCATGCTGGTGCTCAGTGTCTTTTGCCGAGCGGCTTACGCGCAACAGAAAGAGCTGACGCTCGTGAGCTTTGACTATCCGCCGCTTATGGAAGCGGCATCCGCGCAGCGGCCGGCCAGCGGAATGGCGGTTGATATCGTCAGCGAAGCGTTCCAGCGTATGAAAGTGCCGATGCGGATAGTGTTCTATCCCTTGGCCCGTGGACTCGCAATGCTGGAATCAGGGCAGGCAGACGGTATTTTCACGATCAAGAAAAATCCGGAACGGGAGGCCCGCTTCCTCTTTTCGACCCGTCCACTGCTATCGCAGGACTATGTGATTTTTGTGCGGAAGAATTCCAAGATCGTGTTCGACGGCGACATTACCTCACTCGAAAATATCTCGCTGGGCATCCTGAATCGAGCCTATTACGGCCCAGTGTTCGATGCGGCGCTACAGGCTGGACTCTTCAAGAAACTTGATATCGCCAACAGCCACAAGGGTAACTTTCTAAAACTACTGGCGCAGAGAACCGATGCTGTCATCTGCAGCCGGATAGTAGGCTTGGCCTTGCTCAGACAACTTAACGCAGAAAACGACGTGGTCGTCAGCGGGCCAGTACTGGATACAGCGCCCAGCTACATCATGTTCAGCCGGCAGACGATTACGCCTGAATTTATCCGGCAATTCGACGCCACCATCGCAGCAATGCATGAGGACGGCACTTTCGCCTCTATCGCAAAGAAATATCCTCAGTAATGCGGTAATCGTAATGAGGCCCCGGGCCAGACGAGCAAATCATCCAGACCTTAGGCTGTGACAACCCAGTGCTTCGCCCCATACTCCACAAAACAAATAAAAAGCCCCTGAAGATCACGGGCTCCGAAGTCATCTTAGTCAGTAGGGACGGAAAGATGTACTGCATTGAACTTGATTTCTTGGCGAAAGACTGCAGAAGCCCTACCTCGGAAAACACTGTCCCCATCCCATCGATTTTCTCAAGCGACAGGTGCAAGGCAGGATAACCCATGCATTGATTTGCGCCCTGTAAGCTGCCATTTTTAGAGTTGGGTAAAGGTAGAAGCGCTCAGCTACGTCATTACCCGACAGGCAAAAACACTTGACCGAGATCCTACAAGTGTGACATGCTACTCCTGTAGCACAACCTCTAGGATCTCAATCATGGCTTCTGGCATCAAGCAAGCATTGCTCTTCCTTGTTCTCTTCTGCGCAGGCTACTGCGCCAGCGCGACAGACTTTGATGGCCTGGTCGATCTGGAGCAGCAAAAACTCCATGTGGTCCAGGCAGGCCATGGTCCGATAACCGTCGTTTTTGAAGCCGGTTTCGCCAGCGATCTGAGCGTCTGGCGCCGTGTTGCCCCGGAAGTAGCAAAGAAGGCACAGGTCTTCCTCTACTCCCGAGCTGGCATGGGGAAATCTCCGGCTCCGGCACAGGTGCATACGTTTGACCAAGACACGCTCGAACTTGAAAAGTTACTGGAGCAGTCGCAAGCCAAGCCGCCCTATATTCTTGTAGGGCATTCATACGGTAGCTTCTTGATTCGTGCATTCGCGTCCCGCCATCCCGGGCTGATCGCCGGGATGGTATTTGTCGACCCGGCCGACGAAGGCATGGAAAGCGCCCTCAAACAGATCAATGCAGCGCGCGTGCTCCAAGACCGGCAAGCGCTGCTTGCTGCCATCCCGGCAAAATGGCATGGCGACCTGGAGATGATTCAGCAGCTACTCGACGCTGGAAAACTCCCCATCACGGCACCGCTGCCAGATGTTCCGACCTACGTCTTGACGTCGGTGCGCGCCCGTGAAGGATCTGACTTTTTCCAGGAAACGCCAGTCGCCGTACAGCTCAAGCGCTCTCGCCACCAGGCATTTTTTGCGCAGTTTAGCAATGGCGCCCATCTGGTTACCTCAAACAGCGGTCATACTATTCAGTTGCAAGAGCCGGAGCTGGTCGTCCATGCGGTGGAACAAGTGCTTACCAGTGCTAACAACAACATGAAGCGCATGGCCTATGAACGGACACGTAAAGCCATACTCGGCGAATTCGACAAGGCGCAATCCCTGCTCGACCAAAACAAAGCCGACATGGCGACCAACATAGTCTCCAGTGCAATTCGCGATAGCCAGTTTAATGAAGCAGATGTCAACAACCTTGGCTTTGAGCTTTTAACGAAGCGCAAGCAAGTAGCACTGGCGGGGCTGGTCCTGCAATACAATTCCCGAGCCTACCCTCAATCACATAATGCGGCGGACAGTTATGGTGAAGCGCTGTACGCCCTGAAGCGCTATCGCGAATCCAAATTGGAGTTTCAACGTGCGCTAGCACTAGGGACACAGGCGGCGGCTAGCGAGCGAGCCCTGGCAGGCTATCGGGAAAATCTTGGAAAAGCTGAAAAAGCGGAGCAATGAACATGAAAAAATCGGACGACCAGCCACACCTGACACTGGAGGATCTTCCGCTGAGGGAGCGTCAGGTCGTCGAAGCGATATATTTTCTACAGGAAGCTACGGCCACGCAGATTCAGGAAAAACTGGAGGTCGAACTGACCAATTCCGCCATCCGTGCAATGCTGGCACGGCTGGAGGAAAAAGGCATTCTGCGGCATCGTACCGAAGGCCAGCGCTATTTATATAGCGCCGTAACGCCTAAGCAGGTAGTGCGCAATTCCGCGTTGAAAAAGCTGGTCGGGACATTTTTCGACAATTCGACCGCCAGCGCTGCAACAGCGCTGCTCGGTTTGGCCGAAGACCTGAGCAAGGCTGACCTCGACGCTCTTGAGGCAATGATAGCCAAAGCCCGTAAAGAGGGGCGCTAGTGGCGGGACTTGATCTGGTCACTCTGCTGCTAAAGCATAGCGTGACTGTCCTTCTGGTGTTTGTGGCCTTGCATTACCTGGCCAAGGCATCCGCCGCGCAACGTGTCTTTGCTGCGCGTTGCGGTATGGTCGCGCTCCTTTTGACGCCCTTGCTCTGGACGCAACTGCCAACCCCAGCGCTGCGTTTGCCACATGCCTGGACGGCCTTGCTCGATCCGCCACTTGAATTGCCAAGGCTAGAATGGCTGGCCGTCGTTCCCAATCAGGATACGGCCCAAGCCATGGTTGACCGTGCCGCTGACCTCGGCCGCTACCTCATTGCCGTCTACATCGCCGGTGTCTCGCTCTTCCTGGCACCGCTATTCCTGGGTTTGCTCAGGCTAAGTATCCTGTCGCGCAAATCTATCCCGGTTGAATCGGAAAAATGGCGCACCGAACTGGCCCGCCTGCGCGGACAATTCGGCATCACCAGGGATATTGCGCTACACCTTAGTGACAAGATTAACGCGCCAATCAGCTGGGGGCTGGTGCGGCCAATCGTCCTGCTTGATCGAAGAAGTCTGTTGGGCACGCAGCCTGAAACCATCCTTGCCCATGAGCTCGGCCATATTGCCCATCACGACTGGCCCGGCATGATAGGCGCCAAATTACTCGTCGCCCTGTACTGGTGGCATCCGCTGATGCACCTGCTGCTGAAGAAACTAGCGTATGAAACGGAATGCGCCGCCGACGATGCCACACTCGCAGCGGGCGTTACCCCATCGACGTATGCAGAGACTTTGGTGTCTGTTTCGCAACGGGCGTTTGGCGCGAGCAAAGCGGCCAATAGTCTCGCCGGTAGCGGCAAACCATTTGTTGACCGGATAGTTGCGTTGCTTGAAACAGATCGTGACCGTGAGCGCGTGAGCACCGGGCAATGGATCCTTGGATCATGCCTGACAGCACTGATCATCACAGTGCTTGGCAGCCTTGTGGTCCGTGGCGAACATGTAGTCTGGCCGGACACTATGTTTGCTGCACCACGTGCAGGGGATAAGCAAGCCGAACAACTTCTCGAAGAGCTGGGCAATCCCAATTTCAGCCAGCTTGCGAAAGCAATGCGCGCGCGCGATTTCGCTCAGCGGCATGCAGAAGGTGGTGTTTCGTTTCGACAGAGAGCCGCTATCCCGGCACTCTTGCTGGCAATGCGGGACGCTGATCCGGTAGTTCGGCGGCTCGCGGTATGGGGGCTAAGTGAACTTCGATTCCCGGAAACAATTCCTGCCGTGGCTGCAGCCTTGGTCGACCACGATGCCGCTGTACGTGGCGAAGCGGTGGCCGCGCTGGGTGATTTCGCAGAGAGTCGCTGGCGATTACCGATGCTGGCCATGCTCAAGGATGAGAGTTCCAGCGTACGCGCCCGTGCGGCGCACGCGCTGGGGGACTTAGGGGAGAAATCAAGTATCTCGGCCCTGGAAAACACACTAAGCGATACGCATCCACAGGTGGTCGCCGAAGCGGAATGGGCGCTGCGAGAGCTTCGATAGCATGCGCAACTATTCACAGTTCGCGCGCCACCATGGCATCAGCTTTGCCGCGAAAATGGCATAGGCTTCTGGCTCGCACGGGCATTTGCGCCGTGCCATGAAAAATGCCATTGACGATGCAGTGAAGATCATCAATGGCATGCGACTAGCCCTACACAATCAAGGCATTAGAAAACAACCTCATTCCCACTCGATGGTCGCTGGCGGTTTGCCACTGATATCGTAGACCACACGGTTGATGCCGCGTACTTCGTTGATGATGCGGTTCGATACCTTGCCCAGCAGCGCGTGCGGCAGGTGCGCCCAGTGTGCCGTCATGAAGTCCTGCGTCTGTACCGCACGCAGCGCCACCACGTATTCATAGGTACGGCCGTCGCCCATCACGCCTACCGATTTCACCGGCAGGAACACGGCGAATGCCTGGCTGGTGGCTTCGTACCAGTTGGCTGGTACGCTGTCCTGATCGAAGCCCGGCACTACTACGGCTTCGTACGGCGTATTGCGCAGCTCTTCGATGAAGATGGCATCGGCCTGACGCAGCAGGTCGGCATATTCCTTCTTCACTTCGCCAAGGATACGCACACCGAGGCCAGGGCCAGGGAATGGATGACGGTACACCATGTCATGCGGCAGACCCAGCGCCACACCGAGCTTGCGCACTTCATCCTTGAACAGTTCGCGCAGCGGTTCCAGCAGCTGCAGCTTCATGTGCTCGGGCAGGCCGCCCACGTTGTGGTGGCTCTTGATGGTCTGGCCTTTTTTGCCCTTGCCTGCGGACTCGATTACGTCCGGATAGATGGTACCCTGAGCCAGCCATTTGGCGCTGGTCAGCTTGCCCGATTCGGCATTGAACACTTCGACGAACTCGCGGCCGATGATCTTGCGCTTCTGCTCGGGATCAGCCACACCGGCCAGATGGCCCATGAACTGGGCTTCGGCATCGACGCGGATCACTTTCACGCCGAGGTTTTTGGAGAACATATCCATCACCATCTTGCCTTCGTCGAGGCGCAGCAGGCCATGATCGACGAAGACGCAGGTCAGCTGATCGCCGATGGCGCGGTGGATCAGCGCGGCAGCAACGGACGAATCCACGCCGCCCGACAGACCCAGGATCACTTCATCCTTGCCCACTTGCGCGCGGATTTTCTCGACCGCTTCGCTGATGTAATCAGGCATGTTCCAGTCCGATTTGCAGCCGCAGATTTCGTGTACAAAGCGGCCCAGCATGGCCTTGCCCTGCACCGTGTGGGTGACTTCCGGGTGCCACTGCACGCCGTAGAAGCGCTTCTCTTCGTTCGCCATCGCGGCAATCGGACAGCTCGGGGTATTCCCCATCAATACGAAACCCGGTGGCATTTCCAGCACTTTGTCGCCGTGGCTCATCCAGACTTTCAGCATGCCGTGGCCTTCGTCGGTGACGAAGTCGTTGATGCCGTCCAGCAGCTTGGTGTGGCTGCGCGCGCGCACTTCGGCGTAGCCGAACTCGCGTACCTTGCCGTTTTCCACTTTGCCGCCCAGCTGGGCTGCCATGGTCTGCATGCCGTAGCAGATACCCAGCACTGGCACGCCCAGTTCGAACACGGCGTCCGGCGCGCGTGGCGCGTCGCCTTCCAGCGTGGAGCTGTGGCTGCCCGACAGGATCACACCGGCGGCGCCATAGTTGCGGACGAATTCGTCGCTAACGTCGTAGGGGTAGACTTCCGAGAACACGCCGGCATCGCGCACGCGGCGTGCGATCAGCTGGGTTACCTGGGAGCCGAAATCGAGAATGAGGATTTTAGAGTGCATGGATATGTGCAGAAGAGGTCAACAATAGAAAAACGCCGGCCACACGGCCGGCGTTGCAAGGAGCTTAGTCGCCCGAACGGTAGTTCGGCGCTTCCTTGGTGATTTGTACATCGTGTACGTGCGATTCGCGCATGCCGGCCGAGGTGATCTCGACGAATTCGGCCTTGTTACGCAATTCTTCGATAGTCGCGCAACCGCAGTAGCCCATGGACTGGCGCACGCCGCCCACCAGCTGGAAGATGATGGCCAGCACACTACCCTTGTAGGCAACGCGGCCTTCGATACCTTCCGGCACGAACTTGTCGGCCTTCATGGCAGCGTCCTGGAAATAGCGGTCGGCCGAACCATCGGACATCGCGCCCAGCGAACCCATGCCACGGTAGGACTTGTAGGAACGGCCCTGATACAGGATCACTTCGCCCGGTGCTTCTTCGGTACCGGCAAACATGGAGCCCATCATCACGGTCGATGCACCGGCTGCCAGCGCTTTCGAGATATCGCCCGAGTAGCGGATGCCGCCGTCAGCGATACAAGGTACGCCCGTGCCTTCCAGCGCTTCGGCCACGTTGGAGATGGCGGTGATCTGCGGTACGCCTACGCCAGCGACGATACGGGTGGTGCAGATCGAGCCGGGACCGATACCGACCTTGACTGCGTCAGCGCCATGTTCTACCAGAGCTTTGGCAGCAGCAGCGGTAGCGATATTGCCGCCGATGACGTCCACTTGCGGGAACTTGGTCTTGATCCATTTTACGCGGTCCAGAATGCCTTGCGAGTGACCGTGGGCGGTATCCACCACCAGCACGTCCACACCGGCAGCGACCAGCAGTTCGATCCGCTCTTCATCCTTGGCACCGACACCGACGGCAGCGCCAACCAGCAGCTTGCCCTGCGAGTCTTTCGAGGCCATCGGGTGCGAGGTCGATTTCTGGATGTCTTTCACGGTGATCAGGCCGCGCAGTTCGAAGGCATCGTTCACCACCAGCACGCGTTCCAGACGGTGCTTGTTCATCAGGCGCTTGGCTTCGTCGCGGTCTGCGCCCTCGGCGCCTTCCTTCACGTACACCAGCTTGTCGCGCGGGGTCATCTTGGCGCGTACTTCAGCGTCCAGTTCGCGTTCGAAACGCAGGTCGCGGTTGGTGATGATGCCGACCACTTCCTTGCCTTCCACCACAGGGAAACCGGAAATGCCATACTGCTCGGTCAGCTGAATCACGTCGCGGATTTTCATGGTCGGCGGAATCGTGATCGGGTCACGCAGCACACCGGCTTCAAAACGCTTGACGCGAGCTACTTCGCGCGCCTGATCCTTGGGGCTCAGGTTCTTGTGGATGATACCGATGCCGCCTTCCTGTGCCATCGCGATGGCCAGACGGGCTTCGGTCACCGTATCCATCGCAGCCGACAGCAGCGGGATATTCAGACTGATATTACGGGTCAGACGGGTTTTGAGAGACGTATCGGCAGGCAGAACATTCGAATACGCGGGGACGAGCAGCACGTCATCGAACGTGAGTGCTTTTTGGAGTAGACGCATAGCATTTCCTATAGGCGCAAAAGCAGATTATACAGAAAATGGCGCATTCTGTCTGCAACTTCCTCGCACCTTGCTGCGAAAGCGCTATCATTAGCCTTCTTCACCGTATAAGGTAAGCCGTATGTGCGTGAATTTCCGACCGCCCGATCCTGCCCTGCTGGAAGCCGTCATGGGCGTAGTGATCGACTTGCATGACAGCGGGTTCTGGCGTGGTGAAACATGGAAGGACTACCCTGCCCCCATCGTCCGGCGCGGCGCCGGCGGGCAGCATGAAGGCCTGCTGGCCAGCTACGGCATGGTGCCGCGTGAGCGCATTCCGGCCGGCGTGCGGCCCTTCGACACCATGAATGCCCGCATCGAAACGGTGGGCCAGTTGCGCTCGTTCTCTGCCGCATGGCAGCATAGCCAGCTTTGTCTGGTGCCCATGACGGCCTTTTACGAGCCCAACTATGAATCGGGCAAAGCCGTGCGCTGGGGCATAGGCGCGGCCGATGGCGGCCTGCTGGCGGCTGCCGGCCTGTGGCGCGCCTGGCAAACAGAAGCCGGCCTGCAGCATTCCTTCACTCAGCTGACCATGAACGCCGATGATCACCCGCTGATGCGCCGCTTCCACCGTCCCGGCGAGGAAAAACGGGCACTCATATTGATCCCGCAGGCAGAATGGGACGAATGGCTGGACTGCCGCAATCCCGAGTACGCGCGCAGCTTCGTGCAGCCCTATCCGGCTGATCAGCTACGCGCATGGCCGGAACCGCTGGCAACGCGGGCCAAGACCGCACCGACGCAGCAAGCCGCTGACAAACAAGGCAATCTAACGCTGGATTTCTGACATCACCATGAAAATAATGATCCAAACCTCCATCCCATGGCGCCATCAAGCGCTTGCAGTACTGGGCGGCCTGTGTCTGCTCGGGGGCGCATTGCCGGCATCTGCTCAGTACATGTGGCTGGACGAAAAAGGCGTCAAGCAGCTCTCGGACCGGCCGCCACCACCGAATATACCGGACAAGCGCATCCTCAAGGCACCGGGCAAAACCAGCTTCAATCCCGACGCTGCCCCGGCCGAGGAAGCGGCTCCGGCGCAGGCCAGCACGCCCACGCTGGCCGAGCGCAATGCCGAATTCAACCGGCGCCAGACGGAAGCCCGGCAGGCGGCCGGCAAGGCGGCTGACGAAGCACGCCAGCGGGCCGCCATCGCCGCCAACTGTGAAATTGCCAGAAAGAATCAACAAGCGCTGAACGACGGCATCCGCATCGCAACTTACGATAAAAACGGCGAACGTTCCTTCATGACAGACGCGGAGCGGGTCGAACAGGAAAAAAACAACCGTAAAGTGTTGGCCAATTGCAAATAGCCCCTGTTGCAAATGGGGCAAGCTGCCGTATCATGTCGCGATACTTTTTCTTCGCAACCTGACATGCTCAAGCCTAGCTTTAACAAGGGCCGCGCCAGCGGACGTATCACCTTGGCCATGGTTGCACGGCACGCCGGGGTTGCCACCATGACGGCCTCCCGTGCGCTGACCCAGCCCGGCCTGGTTTCGCAGCCCCTGCGCGACCGTGTACTGCAATCCGTCGCCGAACTCGGTTATGTGCCCAACCGCGCCGCCCGCGCCCTCGCCTCGTCCCAGTCCAAAGTCATCGCGGTACTGGTGCCGTCGCTGTCGAACGCCGTGTTCACCGAAGTGCTGGCCGGCATCGAAGACGCACTGGAAGGCGACGATTACCAGATCCTGATCGGCAACACCCGCTATTCCGAACGCGAAGAAGAGAAGCTGATCGCCACCTATCTGCAATCGGCCCCCGATGGCATGCTGCTGACGGGCCTGAGCCCTTGCCCGCGCGTGCAGCAGCTGCTGGCAGGCAGCCCAATGCCGCTGGTTTCCATGATGGATCTGGCCGGTGCCAGCGAACAGCCATCGGTCGGCTTCTCCCAGTTTGCCGCCGGCCAGACCATGACGCGCTACCTGATCAGCCGTGGCTACCGCCGCATCGGTTTCATGGGCGCCCAGCTGGACGAGCGCACGCTGCGCCGGGCCGACGGCTACCGTCAGGCCATGCAGGAGGCGGGACTGGCCGCGCCGGAACTGGAAGTGATGGTAGCGCAGCCCTCCACCATCGCCCTAGGTGCGGCCCTGCTGGACCGCATGCTGGAACAATCGCCCGATTGCGACGCCATCTTCTGCTGCAACGACGATCTGGCCCAGGGTGCCGTGTTCCAGGCCCAGCGGCGTCACCTGAGCATCCCCGACCAGCTGGCCATCTGCGGCTTCAACGACCTGCCCGCCTCGGCGTGGATGAACCCCACCCTGACCACCATCAGCACGCCACGCTACCGCATCGGCTTCGAAGCGGCAACCTTGCTGCGCTCGCTCATCAAAGGCGAAACGCCGCCGGCCCGTCACATCGACCTCGGCTTCACGCTGATGGCGCGCGAGAGCGCATGAACCAGTCTGTCGCCAGCAGCTGGGTAGTCATGGGCGTCAGTGGCAGCGGCAAGTCGTCCGTCGGCCAGCAACTGGCGCAAGCGCTGCAATGCCCTTTCATCGAAGGCGACGCCTTCCATTCGCCGGCCAATATCGCCCGCATGAGTTCCGGCATCGCCCTCAGCGACGCCGACCGTGCCGACTGGCTGGAGGCACTGGGCGACGAAATCCGCCGTGTTCGCCAGCAGCACGGCGGCTACGTGCTGTCCTGCTCGGCACTCAAGCGCGCTTACCGCGACCGCCTGCGTCAGGCCGATCCTGCGCTACGCTTTGCCCACCTGCATGGCGAAGCGGCACTGCTGGCCCAGCGCATGGCCGGCCGCAACGCCCATTTCATGCCGCCCAGCCTGCTAGCCAGCCAGCTGGCCGCCCTGCAGCCGCTGGAAGCGGACGAGGCCGGACTGGTGCTGGACATCCGCCACAGCACCGAGCAGCTGGTACAGGCGATATTGATGCAATCCGGCGCAGCAAGTCCTTAAAAACGCTTAGACTGGCGCTACCACCGCAGCGCGGGAGAGCGCCATGAATCTTACCAAGCAGGAGCAGCTGCAGCGCGCGCTGAACGATGCGGCACGCGACATCGTGCGTCCGCCGCTGACGCTGGCCGCCGTCAGCATGCCGCTCAGCGCGGCCCAGATCGCTGATGGCAACCTCAATATCGTGCGCAACAAGGATACCGGCTGCATCCAGTTCATCTTTCCCGGCCATCGTGCGCCCCAGCTCGATAGCGCGCCCGCTTCCGCCATGGACTGGCTGGTGCATGCCGCCCTGCGCGTGCGCGAAGAAATCACGCAGGGCATGATAGATACCATGGAAAGCCACAGCAAGCCGGAACGCCTGCTCAAGCTGGGAGCCAGCTGGCAGCAGCCTGCCACGGCGCAGGATCTGGCCGGTGCGCGCGGCCGCAAAGTGCTGCTGATGGTACATGGCATCTGCAGCAGCAGCGAAGGCGCATTCTGCGAACTGGAGCGCGATGGCACGCTGGCCACACTGGTCGAACACTATCAGGGCCAGGTGTACGGCTATGACCACTGGACCATCGCCAAGACGCCGCAGCAGAATGCGCTCGATCTGCTGCAACTGCTGCCAGCCGACGGGCAATGGCAGCTCGACCTGCTGTGCCACAGCCGTGGCGGGCTGGTGGTGCGCAGCCTGCTGACCGAGGCCACGCAGGACAGCACGCTGGCCGCCGTACGCAGCGCCCGTCAGGGCCGCATCGCCAGCGTGGGCAAGGCCATTTTCGTGGCTGCAGCCAATCAGGGCACGCCACTGGCCCAGCCGGCCGACGTGCAGAGTTTTCTGAATATCGCCGCCATGCTGGCCACCATCAGCGGCGCGCTGGGGCTGGATCTGGTGATCGCACTGGCAAGGCTGGTGCTGAATCAAGGCCTACAACGGCCCAGCATCGCCGCACTGGCCAGCCAGTCGGCACTACAGGCCCAGCTAGCCACCGGCAGCAGCCTGCTGGCAGCGGCACAGGTCTTCTACGCCCGCGCCGATTTTGCCTACGGCGGCTCGGCGCTGGAGCAGACGGGCGCGCTGATCAATCATTTGCTGATCTCCGCCGACAACGATGTGATCGTCCCCTACGACAGCGTGCTGCTGCCGGAAGCCGTACCGGCGGCCGACCATCTGCTCGACTTCGGCACGCCGCAAAAGCGCCAGAGCGAAGTCTGGCATACGGAATTCTTCCGCCAGCCCGCCATGCGCGAATTCATTTTGCAGGCAGTACGATCGCCAGCGTAGTGCCGTCCACGTCCGAGGTGGTCATGGCGATGCTGCCGCCGTGGGCCTCGGTAATCAGGCGCGCCGAATACGTCCCCAGACCGCTGCCGTTCTCCTTGCCGGAGGTGGCATATTTTTCGAAAAAGCGTTCCCGCATCGGTTCCGGCACGGCCGCGCGGTTATGGATACGGATCTCGCCATCGGCAGCCAGCGTGATACGCACCGTATCGCCCGCCGTACTGGCCTCGGTGGCATTGCGCACCAGATTGTGCAGCATGGAGTACAGCAGCAGCTGGTTGCCCGCCACGCTGCGCGCTGCGCCCAGTTCCAGCACGATGCTGATATGCCGCCCCGCGCAGATGCCGCGACTCTCGTCGGCCACCCGCTGCAGCAGCGCCGCCAGATCAACCGGATGCGGTTCGGGGCGATAGTCGCCCGCCTCCATGCGCAGCAGCAGCGCCGACAGCTTGAGCATGTCCAGCATATCGTTGGCCGTGCGTTCGATTGCCACCAGCTGACGGTTCTGGGTTTCGTTCAGCGGCCCTTCCAGCAGCATGGCGCTGCTCATGCCGATAATCGCCGCCAGCGGATTATGCAGGTCGTGGCGGGTGATGCGTTCCACCTCTTCGCGCAGACGCGCATTCTCCAGCGCCAGATCGAACTGCGCACGCAGATTCTCGCGGTCGCGCGCCGTGCGCAAGGCCGTGGCCACGCGCGCCTTCAGGATCATCGGTTCGATCGGTTTGCTGACGTAATCGACAGCGCCTAGAGCCAGCCCTTCCACCGTGCGGCTGGCATCACTGACAGCCGTGAGGAAAATCACGGGAATATGGGCGGTAGCCGGATCAGCCTTGAGGCGGCGGCATACTTCGAAGCCATCCATCTCCGGCATCATCAGGTCCAGCAGCACCAGATCGGGCGCACTGCTGGCGCACAGCTGCAAGGCCTTGTCGCCGCGTGCAGCCAGCTTGACCTGATAATCGTCGCGCAGCAGGCCACCCACCAGCGTCAGATTGGCCGGCGTATCGTCCACCACCAGCACGGTCTGGCGCTGCGCCGGAGCGGCCGGCGCCGGTGCCGCAGCTACCGGCGGTGCCAGACGCTGGCCGCCTAGCGCTGCCTGAATGCGCCGTTCCAGTTCATCCGGCCGGAACGGCTTGAGCAGAAAGTCGCTGACCTTGGCCTCGATGGCCGCTGCCACTTTCTCGCGCTGGATCTCTGCCGTCACCAGTATGAAAGGCAGGCGCGCCAGCGCAGGGTTGCTGCGCACCTGTTTGAGCAGACCCAGCCCGCTCATGCCCGGCATGGACCAGTCGGACAGCACCAGCGAAAAGCTGCGCCCCGCCAGCAGCTTCAGGGCGTCCTCGCCATTGCTGGCCGTATGCACATCGGTCATGCCCAGCAGCTTAAGCTGGTGCACCACCAGATCGCGCATCACGGCAAAATCATCGACTACCAGTATTGTCGGCTGACCCAAGGGCGCCTCCCTTCCATCATGGTTACAGGCTGCGCCTATTTGCGCAGCAGTATATTCAGTCCCGGTTTCAGATCGGCGTCTTCCACATAGCCTATCGCGCCCGGCGTGGTCTGGACAAAGTTCACCACCTCCGCGCCGCTGGCCAGTTCGCGCGGCGGCGTGCCTTTGCCGATATAGCGCCGCACAGTCCAGTAGGCCGTGTATTTCTCCTCGTCCTGATTCAGATAGGTCTGCAGAAAGTGGGCGCGCACCGTGTTGCCGCTGCGTAGATTCACTGCTGCCACCGTCACGCCGGCCACCTCGACCACTTTGCCGCTATAGATTTTCTGCACCTGCGCGTCGTCCAGCCGGGGCAGATTGCCATTGCCGATCACCACCACGCCGGCCATCGCCAGCGGTGCTGCAGCGGCAGCCAGCGCCATGGCTGCCAGCAGACGGCGCCCGCGCCGCCCTTTGCTAAGTGCTGTGAGCTGGTCCATATCAGTACGCCACGCTGTAGGAAGCCGACAGCACGTTCAGGTTCTGATGCTGGACCACGCCAGCGCCAGCGCTATGGTCGATCAGGCTGCTGCTGGTGCCGATATGCACCTGCATCCATTCCAGCTTGAACTTGCTATTGGTACTCAGGCTGTAAGAGCTGCCCAGCGACAGCGAGCGCTGGTCGTCCACCCCGCCGCGCGTGCCTTCCGCAACGCGCGCTGCGCGCTCCGACAGCAACCGGGCCAGCGTCACATACGGCGTCCATTTGCCCACGGGACGCAGCAGGGTCAGATAGGCGCCCTGAGAATTTTTCGGTGTTACGGCATTGGCAGCGTGGCGCCATGCGTATTCACTGACTACCCGCAGGCCACTATCGAAATGCAGATCAGCGCCCAGCAGCGCTACACGGGTATCGATGCCGTCACTATCGGCGCCCAGCGGCACACCGGGCGCGATGTCGCTGCCGCCCTGCTGCGGTTCGAGCGGACCGGCGCCCTGCCCCATGCCATCAACGCGGATGCGCGAACGCTGCCAGCCCATGCGCCACACATCGTCCTCGTGGCGATAGGCCAGCACCACGCCGCCGGAGCGCGTATGCAGTTCGCCGGGCGAAGCGCCGCCCTGCTGTGCGCGCGCCGTCAGGCTGGTGCGACCTGCATAGGCTTCCAGCCCCAATTCGCCGGCAGCCAGCGACCAGTTGCGGCTGAAGGCAAAACCCGTGTAGTCATTGGTGGGCGCAGTCGAATACACTTCCGTCGGCAGATGCATCACATCGTAGGACGCACCAACCTGCATGTTTTCCGAGAATAGATACATGGGCATACGCAGCTTGCCCGCGCGCAGCAGCGTGTCGTTGCTCAGGCGGTAGGACAGAAATGCCCATTGCAGTCTGGTGTCCCAGCGCTGGTCGTCGCTGACGGAAGGTGCCATGGTGGCCTGCACGGTCGCGCTCCAGCGTGGTGCCAGTTCTGCTACCAGCTGGGCACCGGCCAGACTGTCGCGCCGGAAGGTGCCGCTACGGTCTACATAGCGCTCGTAGGTATAGCTGCGATCGGAGATGGCATAGCCGGCAGTGGCAAAGCCGGACCAGCTCAGATCGGCCGCATGCACAGCGGGCAGGCTGCCCAGTCCCGCGCCCAGCACCAGCGCAAGACGCAGCGCCGGCTGGGACCATCGGCTGCGGCTGACCGCTTGGGAGGTAGGTGATTTCATCATAAACAGTGTCAGGTAATGGATTCCGGCAGCAGGGTCAGCGCCGTATCGAAGTCTATATTCTCCAGCGCGTGGTTAATCTGCTGGACTATTTCAACAGGCAGGGCCGCTGCGAAGGCAGCACGGTGCTCGTCCCACAGGGCGATGCAATCGCCGTCGCTATCAGCCAGCAGCGCACGTAGCTGCGGCAGGCAGTCGGGCAAGGCAGCGGTTGCGCCCGCACTAGCTCCCAGTACGGGCGCTGGCGCCTGCGGCAACGCGGCCAGCAGGGCTTGCAATGGCGCGACCAGCGCGGCTAACGCTGTCTGTGCTGCTGCGGCATCGCGCCCGTGGCTAGCACTTTCCAGCGCCGTCGCCAGTTCGGCCACGCTAGCTGCGCCTATGGTGCCGCTCAAGCCGCGCAGCGTATGCGCTAGCCGTTCCGCTTCTGCCCACTGGGCAGCGGCTAGCAGTCCTTCCAACACTGGCACCAGCTGGGCGAACTCCTGACCATAACGTTCCAGCATACCCCGATACAGCGACACCCGCCCGCCGCAGCGGCGCAGGCCCGAAGCCGTATCCAGCCCGGCGATAGCAGGCAGGCCTGACGCGTCGCTGTCCGCCACCGCGCCGCCCTCGCCACTGATACCATTCATACCGCTCATGCTGCTGATGCCACTCATGCCCGTCAGACCGTTGGCGGGCAGTGATGGCGCCGCGTAATGACGGGCCAGCTCGGCGTAGAGTTCGTCCGGCTCGATCGGCTTGCCGATATGGCCATTCATACCCAGCGCCAGACACTGCTCGCGCTCTTCCACCAGCGCGTGGGCCGTCATGGCAATCAGCGGCAGCGCCGCGTACTCGGGCTGAGCGCGCAGGCGGCGTGTGGCTTCGTAGCCATCCATCACCGGCATCTGCAAATCCATCAGCACCACATGGTAATGGTCGGGCGGCACGGCTGCCAGCAGATCCAGCGCAGCCTGCCCATGTTCGGCCACCGTCACCTGCACGCCACGTCCCTCCATCAGCTCGCAGGCCAGTTGCTGGTTGAGCGGATTGTCTTCTACCAGCAGCACGCGCATGCCATCGAGTGCGGTAGCCTGTAAGCGTAACGGCAGGCTGGCGTCGCTACTGGCCTGCCCCGTCACGCTGGCCAGCAACTCGCGCAGGGCCGCCGGCAGCACCGGCTTGGCGAGGAAGTGGCGCGCGCCCAGACGCCCTGCACTGATATGCAGATGCTCGGCATCGTAGGCGGAAACGATGGCAGTGACGGGAGTCTGTCCATCCAGCGCAGCGAGCACCGTATCGCCGCCTGCCGGTGGCATTACCCAGTCCAGTAGTAGCAGGTCATAAGGCAGGCCGGCGGCATGGGCCGCCTGCGCCTGCGCGATGGCCACTGCAGCGCTGTCGGCCAGATCGATGCAACCATCCCCTGCGGCACCAACGCCCAGCGCCTGCAGCAGATGCTGGAGTACCGCGCGGGCTTCCTGCTGGTCGTCCACCACCAGCACGCGCAGCGTATCCAGCTGCGCCAGCGCCGTGCTGGCCGCAGCGCCTGCCGTCCGGCCGAAGCTGGCACTGAACACAAAGCTGGACCCCTGTCCCGGCGCACTGTCCACATAGATGGCGCCACCCATCAGCTCCACCAGCCGCTTGGATATGGTCAGCCCCAGCCCCGTACCGCCGAAGCGGCGCGTGGTCGATCCGTCGGCCTGAGTAAATTCCTGAAACAGATTGGCCACCTGTTCAGCCGTCATGCCTATGCCCGTGTCTCGGATGGCAAAGCGCAACGTCAGTGCAGCGGCGGTACTTTCTGCCACCTCCACCGACAACCGTACGTAGCCGCGCTGGGTGAACTTGACAGCGTTCGATAGCAGATTGGTCAGCACCTGCCCGAGCCGCAGCGCATCGCCGTTCAGCATGCCCTGCTCGCCCAGCAGCTGCGGGTCCTCCACATCGAGCAGCAGTTCCAGCCCCTTGTCGCGCGCCGCCATACTGAGCAGCGACATGCTGTTGGCCAGCACGTCTTCCAGCCGGAACGGCGCTTGTTCCAGCCGCAGCTTGCCTGCTTCGACTTTGGAGAAATCCAGAATATCGTTGATGATGCCCAGTAGCGACTTGGCCGCCTGATGGACCTTGCTGACGTAATCGCGCTGGCGCGCATTAAGCTGCGTCTCCAGCGCCAGATGGCTCATGCCGATAATCGCATTCATGGGCGTGCGGATTTCGTGGCTCATATTGGCCAGAAACATGGACTTGGCCTGCGTCGCTGCCTCGGCCTGCGCCCGTGCCGCTTCCAGTTCGCGCTGTACCGCGGCGCGCGCTGAAATATCGCCTTCGATCGCCTGCGCCATGCCATCCAGCGTGCCGCCCAGCTCCTGCACTTCTTCCACTGCACTAGGCCCGCTGCGTGCTGCCTCGGCGCCGCCATAGCGGGTACTGTAATCGCCGCCGCGTAGCTGGCGTGCCGCCCGGCCCAGCCGCGTGATGGGTGCCAGCACTTTGAGCCGCACCACCTGGAACGCGGCCAGTACCAGCAGCACCGTCAGCGCCATCGATGCCAGCGAAATGGCGATGCGCTGTTCCAGCCGCTGCGCTGCCATATCCATTTCCGCACTGGTGCGGCTATCCGTGATGGCACTGAGCGCATTCACGGCGCGCGACAGATCGGCTTTAAGTTCGCTGTACTGCTTGCTGTAAACCAGCTGGCTGGCATAATCGCGCCGCGGCTCGCCATCATCGACGAAATCGCCCTGCACGGGGTCATACAGCCCCTGGGTGGCGGCGAAGGCGATCTGTTCGATCTTGTTCATGGCCGCCGTGGCGGCGATCACCTGATTCAGCGCCTGGAATTCGGCCGGACCGAATCCGGCTTTTTTCATCTTCTCGGCCAGCGAGACTTTCAGGCCCTGCTCCGGCAGATGATGTTCGATGCGTCCCGCAATTGCATCGTCCCAGTAGGTCACGGGATTGTAGTTGGCCGGCGCCGGCTTGCTGCCTTCGCGGATGGCGAGGATGTCGTAGTAGTAGAACAGGTAACGGGTTTCGCCCGTCAGCGTATAGGCCCGCACCAGCTGGGCCAGCTGTTCGGTTTCTTGATGTAGGCCATGGGTCAGCGCCAGCGCATCCTGCCGGTACTGTTGCGAAGAAAGCATTTCATTATGGGCCTGACGGATCAGAATAATCAGCCAGCCATTGGCCGCCAGCGAGAGCAGCACGAGAAACGAAAACCAGGCAGAAATTCTGCGTAATTTCATAGGCGGGACAGCATACTTGGCCAGAGAAGCGATAGCACAAGAATAGAACAGAATGCCTAGAAAACGAACAAAAAGTCACTCTGCCGTATGGATTTACGGCAATAGTGTTGGTTTGTCAGACGCTGGCTTTGCGCCGGCGGCGCGCGTGCTTGGGATCGGCGATCAGGGGACGATATAGTTCGATGCGGTCATGCTCGCGCAGCACCGTGTCCAGCGTCTTCTTTTTGGCATAGATGCCTACCTGCAGCGCCTGCAGGTCCAGCTGCGGTAGCCGCTGCTGCAGGCTGCTGAGGGCGATGGCCCGGGCGATGGTGCTACCGGCCGGCACCTGCAAAGCTTGCAGGAATTGCACGTCATCGCTGGCGTAGCAGACTTCGATATTCAGCACATCATTAGCCATACACTGCCTCCGCCCGTTTGCAGAAGGAATCCACCATGCTGTTGGCGATCATGCCGAACACGGGGCCTACCAGCTGGGCCAGCAGCGCGCTGGAAAATTCGTAGTGGAGATCGAGCTCGATTTTGCAGGCATCGTCACGCAGGGCCTTGAAACTCCACACACCGTCCAGACATTTGAAAGGACCGTCGACCAGTTTCATGCGGATTTCCGATGGTTCCGTATTGTGATTGGAAGTAGTAAAGCTCTGGCGCACGCCGCGATAGTTGATGCCGACACTGGCCACTACCTGATTGTCGTGTTTTTCCTTGATTTCAACCGCCCCGCACCATGGCAGAAATTGGGGGTAATCCTCGATGGCAGCCACCAGATCGTACATCTGCTGGGCGCTGTATCCGAGTAAAACTGACTTGTGCACTACTGCCATACGCTAACCATTTGCTATCATGTTGAATTATTCGCGTAAAAATCCGCGTAGCAGTAGTTTAACCGATACCATCCCATGACCATAGCTGATAACAAAAAAGCCTTTTTTGACTACTTCATCGAAGACCGCTATGAAGCGGGCATCGTGCTGGAAGGCTGGGAAGTCAAGGCCATCCGCGACGGCCGCGTGCAGATCAAGGAAGCCTACGTCACCATCAAGGGCGACGAGCTATTCCTGTTCGGCGCCCACATCAGCGCCCTGCCCACGGCCTCCACCCACATCCATCCGGAAGCCGTGCGCACCCGCAAGCTGCTGCTGCACCGTCAGGAAATGGATAAGCTGATCGGCAAAGTGGTCCGTTCCGGCTACACGCTGGTGCCGCTCAATCTGCACTACAAGGGCGGCCGGGTGAAATGCGAAATCGGTCTGGCCAAAGGTAAGAAGATGCACGACAAGCGCGCCACCGAGAAAGACCGCGACAACAAGCGCGAAGTGGCGGCCGCCATGAAGACTCACCGCCGTTAATCGGGCGGCGCCGCCCTGCCGCAGCCATCGCAGCGGCTAGAGCAGGCGCGGTAACACATCGGCCGCCGAGGCGGCCAGTTTCAGACCTATCAGCTCATCGGCGCGGGTCTTGCCCAGATTGATAGCGGCAATCGGCTTGCCCGCAGCAGCGGCCAGCTTGCAGAAGCGGAAGCCGGAAAACACCATCAGCGACGACCCCACCACCAGCAGCGCGTCGGCCTGTTCGGCCAGCGCCAGCGCAGCCGCCGTGCGCTCGGGCGGAATATTATCGCCAAAGAAAATCACGTCAGGCTGCAGCGTTCCGCCACAAGCATGGCAGACCGGCATATGGAAGCGCTGCATGGCTTCCAGCTCCACTTCGGCGTCGCCATCGGGACGCACCTCGGGCACCACACTGTCCGCATCGGCACTGCTGGCATTGGCCGCCAGCTCGGGGTTATGCTCGAGCAGCCATTGCTGGATACCGGCGCGCGCATGAACGGTGTGGCACTGCAGGCAGCGCACACCATGGATATTCCCGTGCAGTTCGATCAGCTGGCGCGTGCCGGCCTGCTGGTGCAGACCATCGACATTCTGGGTGATGATGGCGCCTATGCGCCCGGCTGCTTCCAGCTGCGCCAGCGCGTAGTGGGCCGCATTCGGTGCGGCCTGCGCCAGCGTGGGCCAGCCCACCATGCTGCGTGCCCAGTAGCGCCGCTGCACGGCTTCATATTTGCGGAAATCCGGCCCCTGTATCGGCGCACGGCCACGCCGCACGCCATCCTGATCACGGTAGTCGGGGATGCCGGAAGCGGTGCTCAGACCAGCCCCCGTCAGCACCAGCACATTGCGGTGCCGCTCGAGGAATTCCGCCAGCTGCGCCAGCTGGCCTTGATCCACGCTAGACATGCGGGGCTCAGGCCTGCAGGCGCGCACGCAGCCCGGCCACGCTGGCGCTCCACTCGGCGTAGTATTCGCTATCTTCCCACAGCGCACGCAGTTCCGAATCCGGCGCCACAACCTTATCGAGTACCTGCAAGGCTTTCTGCGCCAGATCCGCGCGTGGTTTGGCCTTGGGCTTGCGGGCGGCCACCCAGGCATCGACGGCGGCACTATCTTCCGTCTGTTCGCCGCCCTTACCCTGCAGCCGCGCCAGCACCTCGATGGCCACCAGCGCTTCTATCGCATACGGCGCTTCAAGTCCGGCAGCGTCGCTCTGCAAGGCAACGTCCAGCGTGTTTTCTACCGCATCCAGATTGCTGACCTGTGCCAGATCTTCTGCCCAGTCCTGCGCATAATCGTTGCCGAATGCGTCTACCGCCCATGTACCCATTGCCACTCCTGTCTATCCGGCCAGAGCGCCAACGCAGCGCCTGAGCCAACGGGCGCATCTTAACAGAGCGCCACGCCAATTCAAGCCGGCTTCTGGGTTTTCACCACCTGCATGGCCGTGGCAATCAGGCCGCTCATATCGCCCAGATTGGCCGGAATGATGATGGAATTATTGGTCTTGGCCAGCTGGGCAAACGCGCTGACGTACTGCTCGGCCACTTTCAGGTTGACGGCATCAGTCCCGCCCTGTTCGCTGATGGCCGCGCCCACCTGACGCAAGGCCGAGGCATTGGCTTCGGCCAGTGCCACGATGGCCGCTGCCTGCCCCTGCGCCCGGTTGATGGCGGCCAGCTTGTCGCCTTCCGAACGGGCGATCTGGGCTTCCCGCTCACCATTGGCGATGTTGATCTGCTCCTGCTTGCGCCCTTCCGAGGCAGAAATCAGCGCGCGCTTCTCCCGCTCGGCCGTGATCTGCGCCTGCATGGCATGCAGAATTTCCTTGGGCGGGGTCAGGTCCTTGATTTCATAGCGCAGTACTTTGACACCCCAGTTGGAAGCCGATTCATCGATGGCGTTGACGATGGCCGTGTTGATGTGCTCGCGTTCCTCGAAAGTCTTGTCCAGTTCCATCCGGCCTATCACGGAACGCAGCGTGGTCTGGGCCAGCTGGGTGATGGCAGCGATGTAGTTGGACGAGCCGTAGGATGCGCGCATGGCATCCGTGATCTGGAAGTACAGGATGCCGTCCACCTGCAGCTGGGTATTGTCCTTGGTAATGCAGACCTGGGGCGGTACATCAAGCGGGATTTCCTTAAGCACATGCTTGTAGCCTATGCGGTCGATGAAGGGAATCACGATGTTCAGGCCGGGGCCCAGCGTGGCGTGGTATTTACCGAGCCGCTCCACCACCCAGGCATGCTGCTGCGGCACCACGTTGATGGTCTTGAACACAAACACCAGTGCTACCAGAAACAGAATCAGACTGACGTTACCAAAACTGATATCCATAAATCACTCCTTGTCGTAGTTGCTCTTTGCTTGCCTTGCCAGCGCGCTGCCGTTCAGGCTGCTGCTGCGACGATCAGCCGGCTGCCCCGTACTTCGCGTATGGTGTAGGCGCCCGCTGCTGGCGTCGCGCCGGCCTCCAGTTCCACATCCCACAGGGCGCCGCGATACATCACACGGGCCATACCGTCCTGCCATTCGCTGACCTGCACGGTCTGGCCGATATCGAGGTGCTGGTTGGGATCGCGCCCCGCTGCCACGGCCAGCTGTTCGGGCGTGTAGCGGCTCAGCCGCAGCAGCACCGTGGCCAGCATGCCCACCAGCGCTGCCAGCACGGTCTGCGCGGCCATGCCGAAGCCCAGCACGGCGGCCAGCGCACCCGAGATCAGCCCCAGCGCTATCATCAGCAGGTAGAACGTCCCGCTGAATAATTCCATGATGACCGTTGCGCCCGCGGCCATCAGCCACAAACTCCAGTCCGTCATACTGCTCTCCTTTCCGGCGATAAAACACACAAAATAAAATGCAAAAACCCCCGCAAGCCCGTGCGGGCTGCGAGGGTTTTCAGAGACAACGTAAGCGTTGAGGTATTAATGGTGTTGTTGAAACCTTAATGCGACAACCGCAGTCTATACCAATCCCGGCTTACGTCAATCCTTTTCGCTGGCTTACTTGACCAGCGTGGCCAGCTTCTGCCACGTATCGATCACCGAGTCCGGATTCAGCGACATCGATTCGATGCCCTGTTCCATCAGCCAGACGGCGAAGTCCGGATGGTCGGATGGGCCCTGACCGCAGATACCGATGTACTTGTCGCGCGCGCGGCAAGCCTTGATGGCCATGGCCAGCAGGGCTTTCACGGCCGGATCGCGTTCGTCGAAATCAGCCGCCAGCAGCGCCATACCGGAATCGCGGTCCAGACCCAGGGTCAGCTGGGTCAGGTCGTTGGAACCGATGGAGAAGCCGTCGAAGTGGTCGAGGAACTGGTCGGCCAGAATCGCGTTGGAAGGCACTTCGCACATCATGATCAGACGCAGGCCGTTTTCGCCGCGTACCAGACCGTTCTTGCCCAGCAGGCCCACGACTTTTTCAGCCTGACCCAGCGTACGCACGAACGGCACCATGATTTCGACGTTGGTCAGACCCATGTCGTTGCGCACGCGCTTCATGGCCTGGCATTCCATTTCGAAGGCACCGGCGAAGTCGTCGGCCAGATAACGGGCTGCGCCACGGAAGCCCAGCATCGGATTTTCTTCGTCCGGCTCATAGCGCGAACCACCGATCAGCTTCTTGTACTCGTTGGACTTGAAGTCCGACAGACGCACGATCACTGGTTTAGGCCAGAACGCGGCAGCGATGGTAGCCACGCCTTCGGCCAGCTTGTCGACGTAAAAGGCTTTCGGCGATGCATGGCCACGGGCCACGGATTCCACGGCCTTTTTCAGATCTGCATCAATATTCGGGTATTCCAGAATCGCTTTCGGGTGTACGCCGATGTTGTTATTGATGATGAATTCCAGACGGGCCAGACCCACGCCGGCATTCGGCACAGCCTGGAAGTCGAAGGCCAGCTGCGGGTTACCCACGTTCAGCATGATCTTGGTTGGCAGCTTAGGCAGCTCGCCGCGCGAGACTTCCGATACTTCCGTTTCCAGCAGACCGTCATAGATCTTGCCTTCGTCGCCTTCGGCGCACGATACGGTGACGAAAGTGCCGTCTTTCAGCACGTCAGTCGCATCGCCGCAGCCGACCACGGCCGGCACGCCCAGTTCACGCGCGATAATCGCCGCGTGGCAGGTACGGCCACCACGGTTGGTGACGATGGCGGAAGCACGCTTCATCACCGGTTCCCAGTTCGGGTCGGTCATGTCGGCCACCAGCACGTCGCCCGGCTGTACGCGTTCCATTTCCGACGGATCGGTAATCACGCGCACCGGACCGGCGCCGATTTTCTGGCCGATCGCACGGCCCGAAGCCAGCACGGTACCGGTCGATTTCAGCTTGAAGCGCTGCTGTACGTCGGTGGCTTTCTGCTGCGATTTCACGGTTTCAGGACGGGCTTGCAGAATGTACAGCTTGCCGTCGCGGCCATCTTTACCCCACTCGATGTCCATAGGACGGCCGTAGTGGGTTTCTATGATGACAGCGTACTTGGCCAGCTCCACCACTTCTTCGTCATTGAGCGAATAGCGGTTGCGCATTTCGACCGGCACATCGACGGTTTTCACGGAACGGCCAGCTTTGGCTTCGTTGGTGAATTCCATCTTGATCAGTTTGGAGCCGATGTTACGGCGGATCACAGGCGATTTGCCTTTTTCCAGCATCGGCTTGTGCACGTAGAATTCGTCCGGATTGACGGCGCCCTGCACCACGGTCTCGCCCAGGCCATAGCTGGAGGTGACGAAGACCACATCCTTGAAGCCCGATTCCGTGTCGATGGTGAACATCACGCCGGAAGCGCCCAGATCGGAACGCACCATGCGCTGCACGCCGGCCGACAGTGCCACTTCGGCGTGGGTGAAGCCTTTGTGCACGCGGTAGGAGATGGCACGGTCGTTATACAGGGAAGCGAACACGTGTTTCATCGCGTCCAGCACGTTTTCGATCCCGACCACGTTGAGGAAGGATTCCTGCTGACCGGCGAACGAGGCGTCCGGCAAGTCTTCGGCGGTAGCCGAGGAACGCACGGCGAACGATACTTCGGTGCTGGAATCAGCCACCAGAGCAGCGTAGAACGCTTCGATTTCCTGTTGCAGACGGGGCTGGAACGGGGTGTCGACGATCCACTGACGGATTTCCGCACCGGCTTGCGCCAGAGCACGGACGTCGTCGATGTTCAGATCGGCCAGACGATCGGCGATGCGCTCGGCCAGCGGCTTGCCGCCTTCGATACTGTGCGACAGGAAGTCACGGAATGCCTGGGCCGTGGTGGCAAAACCACCGGGCACACGCACGCCGGCACCGGCCAGCTGGCTGATCATTTCGCCCAGAGAGGCGTTTTTGCCGCCGACGGATTCGACATCCGTCATGCGCAAGTTTTCAAACGAAGCAACGTAAACCGCGTCGTTGTTCTGCTCCTTCAATGCTGCGTTGGACATAATTACACCTTTTGATGATAGAAATCTTCCAGCGAGGCGCAGACATGTTTCTTGTTATTCTGTTCGTCGTGCAGCACAATCTTGCCATTGGCGTCCATTCTACAGCCTGCGACGCAAATTGACGATCCACAATAATGACTGGCGCACCTCCCATGACACAAGAACAACGTTCTCCCCTGCCTTCCGCCGCCCGTACCGTGTTTTTTGTTTCCGACGGCACCGGTATTACCGCTGAAACTTTTGGTCACTCAGTTCTCACCCAGTTTGACTTGCGGTTCCGTCAAATCCGCCTGCCTTTCATCGATACGGTCGATAAAGCGCACGAAGCTGCACGCAAAATCAACGAAGCGTTTGCAACTGATGGTTACAGACCGATCATCTTTTCGACTCTGGTGAAGACCGAACTGTCGCATATCATCCGTCAGTGCAAAGGCATGCACATGGATTTGATCCAGACATTTGTTGCACCGTTGGAACAAGAACTGGGCGTTATGTCCACCCATACTATTGGTCGCTCGCACAATATTGTTGACAGCGAGGAATACAAAAACCGCATCGAAGCGATCAACTTCTCGCTGGCCCACGATGACGGCCAGTCGCATAAAAACCTCGCTTCGGCCGACGTCATCCTGGTTGGCGTGTCGCGTTCCGGCAAAACCCCGACCAGCCTGTATCTGGCCATGCAGTACGGCATCAAGGCTGCCAACTACCCCCTGATCCCCGACGATTTCGAACGGGGCCGCCTGCCGTCCTCGCTGTACGAGTTCAAAAACAAGATCTTCGGCCTGACCATTACCCCCGAGCGGCTGGCGGAAATCCGCAACGAACGGCGCGCCGGCAGCAAGTATGCGTCCATCGAAAACTGCCGCTACGAAGTCAACGAGGCGGAAAACATGATGAAGCGCGAGGGCATACGCTGGCTCTCTTCGACCGCCAAGTCGATCGAAGAGATTTCCACCACCATTCTGCAAGAAATCAAGCCTAACCGGCGCGACTACTGATAGCGAGGCCTGCCATGCATGCGCACACTGCCCTTCCCTATGATCAGACTGCCGAGACCGAATGGTCGAATATCGTGCTGGCCACGCCGGAAGTCTGTCGTGCCACACTAGACAGTCTGATGGGGCGGGATGCGGAAAAGCTGGCAAGTTATTTCTACCAGCACATGCTGGGGCACCCGCAGGCACGCTCCTTCCTGACGGCGGACGCCGTTCAGCAACGGCTGCACCAGTCCATGACACGCTGGCTGCGCTCCATCTTCCACCATCCCATGGATGATGCGGCCGGCATCGTCGCCCATCAGCGGCTGGTGGGCGAAGTCCATGCCCGCATCCAGCTGCCCGTGCATCTGGTGTCGCGCGGCGCACGCCTGCTCAAGCACCACTTGCGGCTGGCGCTGGCACAGGAATTCGACGATGCCCAGATACGCGCCCAGGCCACGGCCTATGCCGAAGGCCTGATCGATCTGGCGCTCGAACTGATGAGCGTCTCGTATGAACGCAACAGCCAGCGCGAAGCCCGCACGGACGAAGCCTACCGCCTGTTTGCCATCGGCCAGAATGTGGGCGTGGAACGCGAGCGCCAGCGTGCCGTGCTGATGGAATGGGCCAATGAAGTGATGGTGGCGCTGCACTGCAAAAGCGCGGCCAGCCTGCCGCCCCTGCGCAAATCCGAATTCGGCATGTGGTTCCACCACAAGGCCATCGCCATGTTCGAAGGCGATATGGAAGTCGAACAGATCCTCGACATCATAGAGCGCATCGACAATGTGGTACTGCCGCTGCTGCGTCCGCGTGATGGTGCACGCGGCGCCGTCGAACGCGTCAGCGACCTGCAGGACGAAATCGATAATCTGAAGTTCCTGCTGTCTACCCTGTTCGAACGCAATCTGGAAGCGGAAAACGGACGCGACGCTCTGACCCGCTTGTTCAGCCGGCGCTTCCTGCCTTCCGTGGTCAGCCGCGAGATTAACGTCAGCCAGAAGCGCAATACGGGCTTTGCCCTGATCCTGCTCGATCTCGACCACTTCAAACAGGTCAACGATACCCATGGCCATGAAGGGGGCGATCTGGTGCTGCAGCAAGCCTCGGCGCTACTGCTGTCGAGCGTGCGCAATGGCGACTTCGTGTTCCGTTACGGCGGCGAAGAATTGCTGGTGATGCTGGTGGAAGTGACGGCGGAATCCGCCCGGCGCATTGCCGAGCTGATCCGCAGTAAATTTGAAAGCACCCCGTTCTCGCTGGCGCAGGGCCACTCTGTCAGCGTCACGGCCAGCATAGGCGTAGCCATGTTCGACGGCCACCCTGATCACCAGTATCTGATCAAACGGGCCGATGCCGCCATGTACGAAGCCAAACAGTCGGGCCGCAACCGCGTGGTCATGGCGCGCTGAAATCTGCCTGGCCCGGGTATTTGGGGCTGGGGCCGTAGCGGTTACTGCCGGGTTCGCTGTCCTGACACAGCAGTATCAGATTCACAATGGGCAGCAGCAGCCACCAGCCGCTGCGGTTGCTGTCATGCAGGCGCCGCACGCCTACAGCCACGCCGGGCAAGAAAGTCACCAGCACCAGCAGTGTCGACAGCATGCCTATCGATGAACTCTGGAACAATCCGGCAAAAAAACCCAGCATGAAATTCACGCCCATCAGGAATAGCAGGAAGTACCAGTATTCCTTGCGCCTTGCACGACCGCTGAACACGGCGTACTGCCGGAACGGCCGCAGCGCATAATCAAAGAAGCCGCCGGCATCGGCGAACCGGGGCGCCGAGGCTACTGTCTGGGGCGCGCCGCAATGGGGGCAGAGCGGGGCCGACTCGTGCAACTCCTGGCCGCAGCCGCGACAAAATACCATAGCCATACTTTCCTTTCGCTGGTCATCCACGCTGCGCACCAGTGCAACGTTTAGAAAAATATAACATGTATCCGGCGCGGCAAATAGATGCCAGTTGCAAAAATCGGCCCGGCTTTATGCCATGCCCACCCGCGCCAGCGCGAACAGCGCCAGCGTGACCACGATCGCACCGCCTATGCGGGTGGCAATCTGGGCAAACGGCATCATCTGCATGCGGTTGGCCGCCGTCAGGATCGCCACGTCGCCGGTGCCGCCCTGGCCGCTGTGGCAGGCATTGATGATGGCCGTCTCGATCGGGTACATCTTCAGCATGCGCCCCACCACGAAGCCCGTCGCCATCAGCGTCGCCACGGTCGCGACAATGGTGATCAGGTTGACGATGGTAAAGGCTGCAATCAGTTTTTCCCACGGTGTCAGTGCCGCACCAATAGCGAACAGCAGCGGATAGGTGACGGCCGTGGAGAAGAACTTATAGACCACGCCCGAAGCCTGCTGCAACTGGGGCGAGACCACCCGGCACAGCATCAGCAGCACCGCCACGAACAGCATCACCACGGGCGCGGGAAAATCGAACAGCTTGTGCGACATCAGGCCCACCATGTAGAGCGCAATGGCAGTCAGGCCGGCGCCGGCTATCTGGCCCACATCGACCGCAGCGGCCGGCAGTTCCGTCACACGTACATCGTCTTCGCTACCGGGCTGCAGCCGACCCTCGCCCGTCAGGTGGGGATAGCGTTTGCCGGCAAAGTTGAGCGCGCCCGCCATCAGGATGGCGCTCAGGCTGCCCAGCATTACCGGCGGCAGTACCTGCGCGAAAATTTCGCCCTGCGCGTGGCCGAGGATGGCCGCATAGCCTATCGACAGGGGAATCGCGCCCTCGCCCACACCGCCCGCCATGATGGGCACCACGATGAAGAACAGGGTGTGCTGCCAGCTCATGCCTAGCGCCGTGCCCACGGCCGTGCCCACCAGCGCAGCCACCACCGTACCGGCGGCCAGCGGCGCGAAGATCTTCAGGAAGCCCTTGATGAGCACATCGCGGTCCATGCTGAAGATACTGCCCACCACGATGGAGGCGATGAACAGGTAGAGGAAGTTGCTGTTCTTGGTGAATTCGGCCACGTTCTTCAGCAGCACGGGTGGCATGGCATGGGCGTAGACCAGAAACGATGGCACAAAGGTAGCGAAAATCGCGGCGGCACCGATATGGCGCAGCAGCGGCATGCGCTTGCCGAATTCGGCACAGGTAAAGCCGCCCACGGCCAGCACGGCGATGGACACCGAGATGTCGGTCGGCACCTTGCCCATGTAGACAAAACCACCTATCAGGGCCAGCAACAGTAGATAAACGGGCAGCGGCACCAGCCCGATGCGCAGCTCCATGGCGCGCCATGCCAGCATATGCGGCGGGGCGCTGGCGGCATCGCCATGCTCATGGATAGGGCTGACGCTGGCCATGCCGTGCTGGGCAGCAGATGCCTGATAGGGGGAAGTATGGGGGTTCATTATGTCTCCTGTGACTGGTTCTGACAGGAGTGTATGGGTGGCCAGCTTTCAAAACGCTTTCTAGCGGCACGTCACGTGATTAGCATAAAAACCACAAAGAGTGCCTGATAGTAAAAATAAATGATGATTAGATATTTTTCCATGCTAATCTTCGGCCTATTCGCAGTAGCCACCGATGTCAAGAGGAAAAATCCAATGAAGCTCATAAAATCCGCATCGATCACCCTCGCTCTGGGCCTGAGTCTGGCATCCGGCATGGCTGCTGCCAGCACCCCGAGCTGCTCCGGCAGCTCCATCGAAGTCATCGTGGCCGGCCACTCCGTCCCCGTCACCTGCCTCGGCTATTACGCGGGCAATCTGAACGGCAATCCGCAAACCTGGGATGACGTCAACGGCTACCTGCACACGCCGTGGGGGATCACCCTGAGCGGCGCTGTACCCGACAGCAAGATGGCGAAATCACTGGATGGCGCGGCCCTTTTCCACTTCAACCAGACCCTGTATGGCGACACCGTGATCGGCATCCATTACGGCGTGATCAAGGTGACCACCGATGCAGGCACGACCAACTACAATCACCAGACCGCGTTCTACCGCTTTAATGCCGGCAGCACGGGCGTGACCGACATCATCAACCACATCGATTCGATCTCCAACGCCACCCTATACCGCACCGGCGTCTCGGCCGTGCCGGAACCGGAAACCTATGCAATGTTGCTCGCTGGCCTAGGCATGGTGGGTCTGATCGCCCGCCGCCGCAAACAAGCTTGATGTAGAACAGGCCGAGGGAATACGCGGACTAAGTTCGCCTGCCGCGCCGGGTACAGCTTGCTGACCCGGCGTTCTGTTTAGAAGAAGTGGCGCCAGTCCGTCAGCCAGTCGGGGAATTCTTCCACCGGCATGGGTTTGCCGATGTAATAGCCCTGCGCAAAGGTGCAGCCCAGCCCTTGCAGGAAATCCCAGTCTTCCTTGGTTTCCACGCCCACGGCCACCGAACGGCGGTCGAGGTTGCGGGCCAGCCCCAGACAGGAACGCAGCACGGTGGCGATAGCGGGCTTCTTGAACGCACCGTCGACAAAGCTGCGGTCTATCTTCAGCTCGGAGAAGGGGATGCGGGCCAGCAGTTGCAGATTGCTGCGCCCTGTACCGTAATCATCGATGGCCAGACCATAGCCTTTCATGCGCAGGCGCAGCAGGCGTTCGATGAAATGCGGTTCCGTGGTCAGCACGGCCGATTCGGTCATTTCGAAGGTGATGTAATCGGGCAGGATACGGTGGCGCTCCAGACAGGCCGCCATCTGCTCCATGAACTGGGCATGGGCCAGCGTGCTGGGGTCCACATTGATCGAGAAGGATATCGGTATGCCCTGATCGTGCAGGGTACGGCAGGCCGCGACCGACTTCTCGATCAGCGTCCAGTCGAGAAAATCGATGCGCTTGTGCTGCTCCAGCACCTGCATGAAGGCAGCCGGTCCCAGCACCCCGAACACGGGATGGCGCCAGCGCGCAAACATCTCCAGCCCCTTCACCTGCCCCGTTTCCAGTTCTATCTTGGGCTGGAAATAGGGATCGAACTGGCCATCCTGCAGCCCCTGCCCCACTTCGGCAAAGCTGAACTGCGGCAGCTGGCTATGTACCTCGCTGATGCGCGGTGCGGACGGCTGGGCCGCATGCTCTATCATGCTTTGCAGCCGCGCCGGTGCGACCGGCTTGGCCAGTGTGCCCCAGATGTTCACGCCATAGGCTTGCGCCATGGTTTCCACGGAAATCAGCACGGCGCTGCTCTGGGCGCCGATCACGATGATGCCGGCCTTGCAGCGCTGTTCGGCCAGACGGCGTATCAGTTCCAGCCCGTCCATGCCGGGCAAGGCCAGATCGACGATGGCCACATCCACCTGCGGCGCCAGACCTGAAGTCAGGTGGCGCAAGGCGGTATGGCCATCCGGCACCTGGGTGATGTGGCCCACCCCGAGGTGCACCAGAACATCGGCCAGCGCCAGACGCTGACTCTGTTCTCCTTCGGCTACCAGAAAGTGCAACTGGGCGATGTCCATGCGGGGCTCCATTCATCGCGCTAAATAAGCGCTTAGACCTGATTCTGCCTGACTTGCTCGAAAAAGCATACTGCCGCGCAAGCCGCCACATTCAGCGACTCCACCTGCCCCAGATGGGGAATCACTACCTGATGGGTAGCCAGCGACAGCAGATCATCGGCCACGCCCTGCCCTTCGTGGCCGAACAGCCAGGCCACCGGCTGGCGCAGATCGACATCATACAGCCGCTGGGTAGCATAGCCGCTGGTGGCCAGCGTGCTGACGCGGGCATTGCGCACCAGCTCGGCCAGATCCACATTTTCATAGATATCGAGCACAAAGTGGGCGCCCATGGCCGCGCGCAGCACCTTGGGCGACCAGCAATAGGCCGAACCGGCGCTGCAATACACTTCCCTGATACCCGCCGCCGCAGCGCTGCGCAGGATGGAGCCCATATTGCCGGGGTCCTGCACGCCGTCGAGCAGTACGGCATTCACGGCCAGCGGGCCGCTGACGCTGCGCTCGGGCGTGGCGACGGAAAACATCACGCCAATCCCATGCTCGACCTGCGAAATGGCTTTGAACAGGCTATCCGGCAGCGCCAGTACGTGACCATGGCGCGCTTCCAGCTGACCGACGATGTCCATCACTTCGCCATGCTGCAGGGCCGATTCGCTGACGATGCACTGCTCGGGCAGGCCACGCAGCTGCAGATAGGACTGGCACAGGTGGACGCCATCGAGCAGGGTGCGGCCCAGTTTGCGCCGGGTGGCGGCATTGCCGGCCAGCTTGACCAGCTCTTTGTATTGCGCGTTATCGCGCGAGGTAATCGTCTTCATGCTGCCTCTCCTGCTGCTGGCGCCCCGCCTTGCGCGCCGGCGGCCAGCGCTGCCCTTACCGGCGCAAACGAACGGCGGTGCACGGGCGACGCGCCGAACTCGCGCAGGCGGGCCAGATGCAGCGCCGTACCATAGCCTTTGTGCTGGTCGAAGCAGTATTGCGGATATTGCTCATGCAGCGTCACCAGCGCCGCATCGCGCGCCGTCTTGGCGAGGATGGAGGCGGCCGATATGGCTTCCACCTTGTCGTCGCCGCCGACGATGGCCATGCTCTGGATTTTCATGACGGGGCAGCGGTTACCATCGATCAGGGCCAGCGTGGGCACAGTCTGCAACGCTTCCACCGCGCGCCGCATGGCCAGCATGGTGGCCTGCAGTATGTTCAGCTGGTCGATTTCCGCTTCCGATGCTTCGGCGATGGCCCAGGCCAGCGCCTGCGCCTTGATCACAGGGGCCAGCAGGTCGCGCCTGGCTTCCGTCAGCTTCTTGGAATCGCGCAGGCCGTCGATGGGACGGGCCGGATCGAGGATCACGGCAGCCGCGAATACAGGGCCGGCCAGCGGCCCGCGCCCTGCCTCATCGACACCGCAAATGATTTCATCGGGCGAGTCGGGTAGATAGTCGAACAGGCCGGGGGTAGGGTTTTTCACGTTGTTTCTCTTATGCTTGGATTACTTTGAGCACGGCAGCCGCGCTCTCCTGCGCGCTATTGCGCAGCAGGCTGTGATGCATATCGCTGAAGCGCTGTGCCAGCCGCAGGCGGTGCGGCGCATCCGTCAGCTGCTGCCACATGGCTTCGGCCAGCGCCTGCGGGTTGGCCGCATCCTGCAGCAGCTCCGGCACGAGGAATTCGCGTGCCAGAATATTCGGCAGGCCTATCCACGGCTGGTAGCCGAAGTGGCGCAGTATCTGCCATTCCAGCGCCATCATCTTGTAGGCGATCACCATAGGCTTCTTGAACAGCGCCACTTCAAGCGAAGCCGTGCCGGAAGCCACCAGCACCGCATCGGCCGCCGCAATCGCAGTATGCGACTGTCCATCGAGCAGGGTCAGTTCGACATCCTGCAGGCCGGCCTGCGCGACCAGTTCAAGGAAATACTGGCGCTGGCGTGCGCCCGCCATCGGCACGACAAAGCGCAGCGAGTGGTCGCGCTGCTTGAGCAAGCGCGCCGCGCTGATAAAGGCCACCGTGTTGTACTTAATTTCGGACATGCGGCTGCCGGGCATGATGGTCACTACATTGGCCTGCTCGGGCAGACCCAGCGTACGCCTGGCCCCCGCCTCGTCGGTTGCCAGCGGTATCAGTTCGGCCAGCGGGTGGCCCACATAGCTGACCGGCACACCGGCCTTGCGGTAGATTTCCTCTTCAAACGGGAACACCACCAGCATGTGCGACACGGCACGGATGATTTTCTTGATACGGCCACCACGCCAGGCCCAGATCTGCGGCCCGATGTAATGGATGGTGGGGATACCGGCGGCCTTGAGCTGTTCTTCCAGCCCCAGATTGAAGCCCGGATAGTCGGCACCGATGAAGGCGGCCGGACGTTCGGCCAGTAGCTGGTCACGCAGCTGGTTCTGGATGCCCTTGATTTCGCGGTAGCGCGGAATCACTTCAAGCACGCCGCGCACCGTCAGCTTATCCATAGGCCAGTGCGATTCGAAGCCCTGCGCCATCATCTGCTCGCCGCCTATGCCATGGAAGCGCGCGCCGGGCAAATGGGGGCGCAGACCGGACAGCAGACGGGCCGCCAGCATATCGCCGGACGGCTCGCCCGCCACCAGCGCGAGCGACAGTGGCGAGGTGGCCGACTGGCCAGCCACCGGGGTATCAGCGGACGATGCCACGAGTGGCCGTACCGAGGAACTCGCGCATGGCACGGATCTGATCGGCCGCCGCTGGATGGGCGCTTTCTTCTGCCAGCAACGCCGTCTTGGCCTCTTCCAGCGTCAGGCCGGAACGGTAGATCAGCTTATAGGCAGTGCGGATGCCGTTGATCTGCTCGCGCGTGAAGCCGCGCCGTTTCAGACCTTCGATATTCACGCCGTGGGCCTGGGCCGGATTCCCGTTCAGCAGCACGAACGGCGGCACATCCTGGGTCAGCGAAGTGCTCATGCCGACGAAGGCATGCGCACCGATCTTGCAGAACTGGTGCACATTGGCGAAGCCGCTCATGATCACCCAGTCGCCGATCTCGACGTGACCGGCGATCTGCGCATTGTTCGAGAAGATGGTGTTGCTGCCCACCTGACAGTCGTGCGCCAGATGCACGTAGGCGGAAATCCAGTTATCGTTACCCAGCGAGGTCACGCCCTTGTCCTGCACCGTCCCCGTGTTGAAGGTACAGAATTCGCGGATGGTGTTACGGTCGCCTATGGTCAGACGGGTCGGTTCGCCATTCCATTTCTTGTCCTGCGGCGCAGCGCCTATGGAGGAGAACTGGAAGAACTTGTTATCGCAGCCTATGGTGGTATTGCCCTCGATGACCACATGAGGGCCCACCACGGTGCGCGCACCGATCACCACATTCGGGCCGATCACCGAGTAAGGGCCGATTTCAACGCTATCGTCGAGCTGGGCCTTGCTGTCGACGATGGCGGTTGCATGGATCTTGGCCATGATTACTTCCCGGCTGGCTGGCTAGCGTCGGTGGCGCTGCGGATGGTGCACATCAGTTCTGCTTCCACGGCGGTCTGGCCGTCGACCGAACCTACCGCCTTGTATTTCCAGATGCCGCGCGAGACGCGCAGGATTTCCACGTTCATCACCAGCTGATCACCCGGTTCCACCGGACGCTTGAAGCGGGCGTTATCGATACCGACGAAGTACACCACCGAGTTCTCGTCCGGTTTGATATCCATGGTCAGGAAGGACAGAATGGCAGCGGTCTGCGCCATCGCTTCGATCATCAGCACGCCCGGCATTACTGGCTTGTGCGGGAAATGGCCGTTGAAGAACTCTTCATTGACGGTGACGTTCTTGATAGCGGTAATGCTCTTGCCCGACTCCCAGTCCAGCACGCGGTCTACCAGCAGCAGCGGGTAGCGGTGTGGCAGGTACTGTTTGATGGTGTGGATGTCCAGGCACTTCTTGGTGCAGGTGGACTCGGAGCTTACCGGGGTGTTCGTAGTCATAATGTTTTCTCGTCCTGATTCGTCAATGTTTTAATTGTTTTTTCCAGCGCGCGGATTTTATCGCGCATCGTCGACAGATTGCGCACGATGACCGCCGATTTTTCCCATTCGCTGTTTTTGGCCAGCGGGTAGAAGCCCGTGTACTGGCCAGGTTCAAGGATGGAGCGCGATACCATGCTGCCCGATCCTACGTGTACTTTATCCACGATGGTCAAGTGCCCCAGTACCATGGCGGCGCCGCCGAAAGTACAGTACTTGCCTATCCTGGCGCTGCCGGCCACGCCGACGCAGCCGGCCATGGCCGTGTGCGCGCCGATATGGCAGTTGTGGCCGATCTGGATCTGGTTATCCAGCTTGACGCCATCTTCGATGATGGTGTCGGCCAGTGCACCACGGTCGATGGTGGTGTTGGCGCCGATGTCCACATCGTCGCCTATCACTACCCTGCCGGTTTGCGGAATCTTGATGTAAACCCCGCCCTCGTTGGCGAAACCAAAACCGTCCGTGCCGATCACGGCGCCGGAGTGGATGATGCCGCGCTGACCGATTACGCACTTGGCGTGGAAGGTTACGTTGGCGAACAGGTGGGTCTCGGCGCCGATGACGGCCTCGCGGCCAATGTAGCAGCCGGCGTCGATCACGACGTTCTCGCCGATCACCGCGCCGCTTTCGATCACCACGCGCGCGCCGATGTGGGCGCTGGCGGCCACCTGGGCATCCTCGGCCACCACGGCACTGGCATGCACTCCTGGCTGCGGCACCAGTGCCGTCAGCGACTCGAAATACTGCGCCGCACGGGCGAAATACACATACGGATTATTGGTGACGATCAGCGCACCGGAAAAACCGGCGCTGATGAAGGCCTGATCGGCAGCCGACACGATCAGTGCCGCCGCCTGGCTTTGCAGCGCCTGTGCGCGCAATTTGCTGTTGCTGAGGAAGCTGATGTGCGAAGCGCTGGCGTCTGCCAATGGTGCGATGCCATCCACTTCGAGGTTGGCATCGCCCATCAACTGACCGCCGAGGCGTTCGACCAATTGCCCTAGTCGAGTGCCCATCGGGTGGTCCAATCTGTTGAATTATTTATCTTTATCGAGTGCAGCCAGCACTTTATCGGTGATATCGATGCGCGGGCTGGCCCAGACGGCGTCCTGCAGCACGATATCGAAGCCTTCCACCGTGGCCATCTGCTTGATGATCTTGGTGGCTTTTTCCGAAATGGCCTGGCGCTCCTCGTTGGTGCGCTGGTTCAGGTCTTCGCGGAATTCGCGCTGGCGGCGCTGGTATTCCTTATCCAGCTCGAACACATCGCGCTGGCGCTTGACGCGGTCGGTTTCGGCCAGCGCCGGCATATCCTTTTCCAGCTTCTCGGAGGCGGCCTTGAGGCGCATGGCCATATCGGTCATGGCTTTTTCGCGGCTCTTGAATTCTTCCTGCAGCTTCTCGCCGGCCAGCTTGGCCAGCTTGGACTCGTTGTAGATGCGCTCAGGACTGAGCCACGCAATGCGCGACACGGAAGTCTGGGCCTGCACCGGCGCCCATGCACAGCAGCCCAGTGCGAGCACGGCAAGAGATTTGGTCAGGTTAGCGGACAGAGTCTTCAACTTATTTCTCCGAAGTAATTTTCAATACCAGCTAGCAGCTCGCCTGCGGGCCAGCTTAGAAGCCGCCGCCCATCTGGAACTGGAAACGCTCCAGCCGGTCGCCCGGTTTGGCGTTGAGAGGCTTAGCATAACTCAATCTCAGCGGACCCACCGGGGAAATCCAGCTGATACCCAGACCGGTAGAATAGCGCAGCTCGGAGGCGCGCATTTTCTGGCCTTCCTGATACACCTGGCCCGAATCGACGAAACCGAACCAGCGCAGGCTGCGGTCCTTGCCCGAACCGGGGAACGGCATCTGCAGCTCGGCGTTACCGATCAGACGCGAAGCACCGCCCAGCGCATCGAAGTAGTAAGGATCGACCGCACCCAGCGAGGAACTCAGGTAGCCGCGCACGGAACCGATACCGCCGCCGTAGAAGTTCTTGAACACAGGGTATTTGCTGTTACGCAGACCGTGGCCGTAATCGATCTCGCCCTTCAGAGCCAGCGTGATATTCCAGAACAGCGGCTTATACCACTGGTGCTCGTACACGGCACGGAAGTACTGCTGCTGGCCTACCAGATCGACCTCCAGATTGGCACGCTGGTAGCGGCCTACCGTCGGCGTCAGAGCAGAATCGCGGCTGTCGCGCGCCCAGGCGGCCGTCAGCGGCACCGCGTGGGTCTGGGCGGTACCGGTACCATCAGGGCTACCCGTCACGCTGGTGACGTATTCGCGGAAGCGGGTCGGCGAAGTCAGGTCGGTGGTGATGCGCGAGCGCTCCAGACCGATACCGAAGAACACCGTATCGACTTCCGAGAACGGCACACCGTAGCTGATACGGCCGCCCTGCTGGCGGATGGTGTAGCTACCGATGTTCAGCGCCGGCGGCTGCTGGGTACGCATATACACTTCGTACGAACGCGACACACCGTCATCGGTGTAGTATGGGTCGGTCTGCGAGAACGAGACGGTGCGGCTGTATTTCGAGGTATTCAGTTCGATGCCGACGGTGGTACCGGAACCGGCAAAGTTAGCCTGCTGGATGGCGGCCTGGAAGGAGAATTTCTCCGACTGGGAGAAAGCGCCACCGATCTGGAAGTTACCGGTCGGTTTTTCCACCACGGTCAGGTTGACATCCACCTGATCGGAAGTGCCTTGCGCTTCCGGCGTATCCACCGTCACGTCCTTGAAGTAGCCCAGACGGTCGACACGATCACGCGACAGCTTGATCTTGTTGGCGTCGTACCACGACGATTCGAACTGGCGGAACTCGCGGCGGATCACTTCATCGCGGGTGGTAGTGTTACCGGCGATATTCATGTGGCGCACGTAGGCGCGCTTGCCCGGATCGATAAAGAAGGTAAACGATACCTCGCGTTTTTCGCGGTCGATATCAGGGTTGGCGTTGACGTTGGCAAAAGCGTAGCCGAAGGTGCCCAAGCGGTCGGAGATCAGCTTGTTGGTGGCTGTCAGGCGTTCGCCCGAATAGGTCTCGCCTTTGCGCAGCAGCACCAGCGAACGCAGTTCTTCTTCGCGGCCGAAGGTCTCGCCTTCGAACTTGACAGCGTTGACCGTGTACTTCTGGCCTTCGGTGATGTTGATGGTGATGTAGATATCCTTCTTGTCCGGCGTAATCGACACCTGCGTCGAATCGATCTGCATCTCGATATAGCCGCGGTTCAGATAGTAGGACTTGAGCGACTCGATATCGCCGGTCAGCTTGGTCTTGGAATACTGGTCGGACTTGGTGTACCAGCTGAACCAGCCGCCCGTATTCAGGGCCAGTTCGTCTTTCAGTTCCTTGTCGCTGAAAACCTTGTTGCCGACGATGTTGATCTGTTTGATCTTGGCGATTTCGCCTTCGTCCACGGCGAAGGTAATGTTGACGCGGTTACGTTCGATCGGCGTCACGGTAGTGACGATCTTCACGCCGTACAGGCCATGCGACAGGTACTGGCGCTTGAGCTCCTGCTCGGCGCGGTCGACCGAAGCCTTGTCGAAAATCTTGGTCTCGCCCACGCCGATATCTTTCAGCGCCTTGACCAGCGTGTCTTTCTCGAATTCCTTGGTGCCGGTGAACTCCACTTTGGAGATGGCCGGACGTTCTTCTACCAGTACGACCAGCACGTCGCCGTCGCGTTCCAGTTTCACGTCCTTGAAGAAGGAGGTGGCATACAGCGCCTTGATGGCGGCCACGCCTTTATCGTCGTTGAAGGTCTCGCCTACCCGCACTGGCAGATAGCTGAAAACCGTACCGGCTTCCGTACGCTGGATGCCTTCGACGCGGATATCCTTGACGACGAAGGGCTCGATAGCCATGGCACTGCCGGCGCACAGCGCCAGAACTGCAGCGCCTATCAGGCTGCGGCGAAACGGGGATGAAGTAATACGGTCAGAATATAATTTCATTGGGTATTCAATGGCTAATCAACGAACTACGCTGCTTATACACAGCGCACAGCTCACACAGCTCTCTGCTACAACTCAAGTTACAGCAATCGCACAACGTCGTTAAACACCGCCAGCAGCATTAAAGTCAGCAACAGGCCTATGCCGAAACGCTGCGCAATCTCACCAAAACGCTCCGGCACAGAGCGCCCAGTTAAAACTTCCAGCGAATAATACAGCAAATGCCCCCCATCTAGAACGGGAATCGGTAGCAAATTCATCACCCCTAAACTGATGCTGATGAAGGCGATGAAGCTCAGATAGCTGGCAACCCCCGCCCTTGCGGTCTGGCCGGCATAGTCGGCGATGGTCAGCGGGCCGGTGACATTTTTCAGCGAAGCTTCGCCGATCAGCATTTTTCCCACCATTTTGACCGACATTGCCGACGTTTCCCATACGCGCTGCACGGCTTTGCCTACCGCAGCAGGAGGCGACGACGCCACTTTGATCATATCCGGCGCCAGCGCGATGTAGGCGCTGATCTTACCGACTGTTACAGTTCCTTGAGCTTTGCCGCCCTTGGCGTCTTTGCCCGCCATCTGCGCTGCTGGCACCTGCTCGCCCTGCGGCACCACGGCCAGCGTCAGCTCCTGACTGGCGCGGCGCACCTGCACCTGCACGGTGCGGCCGGCCGCACCACGGATAATTTCGATAAAGGCGATGCCGTCAGCCACCGGCGTGTCATCCACCGCCAGCAACAGATCGCCCACCTGCAGACCGGCACGGGCGGCAGGACCGCCGGCAATCACCTGCTGCACCACGGGCAGCGGGCGGGCCATACCCAGCCCGAGATCGCCCGTGACATCACCTTCCACATCGAGGCCGGCCAGCAGCACGGCCGGCAGCACGAAGTTGTAATGGCCCTGCCCTGCCCGCTCCACCGACAGCTGCACGTCGCTACGGTTGATCACGCCCTGTATCAGTTCCCAGCGCAGCTCCGACCACGAGATCACGGCATGGCCATTGACGGCCGTGATCAGGTCACCGCTGCGCACGCCGGCCACCCAGGCGGCACCGGCACCTTTGCTTTCGCCCACGCTGGGCTGCACACTGACCTTGCTGGTAGGTTCCTGCACGCCGACCATATACAGGCCGGCAAACAGCACGATGGCCAGCAGGAAGTTGGCCAGCGGGCCGGCGGCCACGATGGCGATACGCTTCCATACACTCTGGCGGGTGAATTCGCGCGCCAGCTCGGATTCCGGCAGACCATCCAGATTACCTTCGCGCGCATCGAGCATCTTGACGTAGCCGCCCAGCGGCAAAGCCGAAACCACCCATTCCGTCTGATCGGGACCATAGCGGCGCGACCAGATCACCTTGCCCATGCCGACCGAGAAGCGCAGTACTTTGACACCGCACCAGCGCGCCACCAGATAGTGCCCCAGCTCATGGATCGTGATCAGAGTCCCGAGGCAAATGATGAACGCCAGTACGGTCTGCAGCAGGTTCATTTTGCCTGCCCGGCGCGCAATTCTGCGATGTAGCGCTGCGCCGCCTGACGCGCCACGGCATCCTGCGCCATCACGGCGTCTATGCTGTCGGCTGCACCGTGCGGCACGCTATCGACCACATGGGCGATCACGCGGTCGATCTGGCGGAAGCCGATCTGCAGATCGAGGAAGGCCTGCACCGCCACTTCGTTGGCCGCATTCAGCAGGGCCGGCGCGGTACCGCCTGCGCGCAGTGCCGCGAAAGCCAGCGCCAGACAGGGGAAGCGTTCGAAATCGGGACGCTGGAACTGCAGTGTGGCGATCTGGGTCAGATCGAGCGGACCAACGCCGGACGCTATGCGTTCGGGATAGGCCAGCGCATGGGCTATCGGGGTGCGCATATCGGGGTTACCCAGCTGCGCCAGCACCGAACCATCGGTGTAGGACACCATCGAATGGATCACCGATTGCGGGTGGATCACCACTTCAATCTGGTCGGCCGGGGCACCGAACAGCCAGTGCGCCTCGATTACTTCCAGACCCTTGTTCATCATGGTGGCCGAATCGACCGAAATCTTGCGGCCCATACTCCAGTTGGGGTGCTTGCAGGCCTGCTCCGGCGTGACGGCTTCCAGCGTCGCCACCTCGCGGTTGAGGAAAGGCCCGCCCGATGCCGTCAGCAGGATTTTCGCCACGCCGCTCTGGCCCGGCACGCGCGCATAGTCGGAAGGCAGGCACTGGAAGATGGCATTGTGTTCGCTATCGATGGGCAGCAGCACGGCGCCGGATTCCTGCACGGCGTCCATGAACAGCTGGCCCGACATCACCAGCGCTTCCTTGTTTGCCAGCAGTACCTTCTTACCGGCGCGCGCGGCCGCTAGCGTCGGCGCCAGACCGGCCGCACCGACGATGGCCGCCATCACGCTATCGACTTCGGGCGCGCTGGCGATGCTGCACAGGGCCGCTTCGCCGTACTCGACTTCCGTATTCAGGCCGGCCGTACGCAGCAAGGCGCTCAGGCGGCCGGCCGCTTCGGCCGTACCCACTACCGCGCGCAGCGGACGGAAAGCGATACACTGGGCTGCCAGTTGTTCTACCCGGCTATGCGCCGACAGTGCATAGACACGGTAGCGCTGCGGGTGACGGGCGAGCACGTCCAGCGTGGACACGCCGATCGAACCGGTGGCGCCAAGGATGGTGATGTGTTGCATGTTATTCTCTCAGAGCCAGAAGCCTATCAGCGCAGCCAGCGGCAGCACGGGGATCAGGGCATCAATACGATCAAGCACACCGCCATGGCCGGGCAGCAGATTGCTGCTGTCTTTCATGCCGGCGCGGCGCTTGAGTTGGGATTCGAACAGATCGCCGACGATGGAAGCGGCGACGATTACCACCAGCAGCAGCAAGGCGATGGCCCAGCCGAAGCGGGCCTGCAGCTTGACAGCAAAGGTATCGGCCAGCCACGGGTTGGCCGGTGCCAGCAGCACGGTGGCGCTGGCCAGCAGCAGCACGGCGATGCCGCCGCCGATGGCGCCTTCCCACGATTTACCGGGCGAGATGGACGGCGCCAGCTTGCGCTTGCCGAAAGCCTTGCCGGCGAAATAGGCACCGATATCGGCCAGCCACACCAGCGCCATCACGGACAGCAGGTAGAGCGGCGATTGCAGATACAGGCCGAGGATGGCGAAGAAGCAGGCAAAGATGGCAAAGCTGAAGGTGAGCGCCATCGACCAGTTGCCGCCACCCTGCATCGGTGGCAGGCCCATGCCCAGCGTGGGCACATAGCGGATCAGCCACAGCAGACAGGCCACGCCGTACAGGGAATTGACCGAAGCCGGTTTGGCCACCAGCATCAGCAGCACGAACAGCGCACCGCCCGCTACACCGGCCAGCCTGGCCCTGGCGGCACTCACGCCAAACAGGCGCGCCGCTTCCCACAGCGCTGCGGCCACGAACAGCGTGACCACCGCCGCCACGGCAGGGAAATACTGGGAGAACAGTACGGGCAGCAGCACGGCCAGCAGCAGCACCGCCGTAATAATCCGGGTTTTCAGCATCAGCTTGTCTTCTCTGCCAGTTGCGCACCGGTGCGGCCGAAGCGGCGTTCGCGGTGCTGGTAGGAGGCAATCGCCTCATCCAGACTTTCCTTGCTAAAGTCGGGCCAGTAGGTATCGGTAAAGAACAGCTCCGTATAAGCCAGCTGCCACATGAGGAAATTCGAAATGCGCTGTTCGCCGCCCGTGCGGATGAACAGGTCCGGCTCGGGCGCGTAGGCCATGGCCAGATGGGGCGCCAGCTGCTCTTCGCTGAAATCGTGCGCGCCCGGATGGGCGGCCACCATCTTGCCTATCGCCTGCATAATATCCCAGCGGCCACCATAGTTGGCGCACACGGTGACGGTCATGCGGGTATTGTTGGCCGTCTTGCGCTCGGCGGCGGCGATCATGCCCTGCAGCTTCTCGTCGAAGCGGCTGAGGTCGCCCACCACTTTGAGGCGGATATTGTTGGCGTGTAGCTTGGAAACTTCGCGGTCCAGTGCCGTAACGAACAGACGCATCAGCAGCGACACTTCCTCTTCGGGGCGGCGCCAGTTTTCCGAGCTGAAGGCAAATAGAGTCAGGTATTCCACGCCGCTGCGGGCGCACGATTCGACCACCGTGCGTACGGCATCGACGCCTTTGACGTGGCCAGCGACGCGCGGCAGAAAACGTTTGGTCGCCCAGCGGCCATTGCCATCCATGATGATGGCAATGTGACGTGGCACGGCCGGCGCGTCCGGAACTTCAGTAGTCGAACTGGTATATTTCATGAAAACTGCAGTGCCAAAGTGTTAAGTATTGCAGGTGTTGCCAAAAAAAACAAGACGCCAGCAGAGCGCCCGCAGCCAGTGATCGCATCACCGGCCCGGACTCGCTGCTGGCGCCCTTGCTGACGCTTAAACGGTCAGAACTTCCTTCTCTTTCTCCGCCACCATCTTGTCGACATCGGCGATGAACTTGTCGGTGACTTTCTGCACATCATCAATGGCGCGACGCTCGTCGTCTTCCGAGATGGCCTTGTCTTTCACCAGCTTTTTCAGCGATTCGTTGGCGTCGCGACGGATATTGCGCACGGCAATTTTCGCATCTTCCGCTTCGCTCTTAACCAGTTTCACCATTTCCTTGCGGCGCTCTTCGGTCAGCGGCGGGGTCGGTACGCGGATCACATCGCCCTGCGCGGCCGGGTTCAGGCCCAGATCGGCATCACGGATGGCTTTTTCGATGGCAGCTGCCATTTTCTTTTCGAACGGCTGCACGCCGATGGTGCGGGCATCGACCAGCGTCAGGTTGGCGACCTGATTGATCGGGGTCGGATTACCGTAGTAATCGACGGTGACGTGGTCCAGAATACCCGTGTGGGCACGGCCGGTACGCACCTTGGCCAGATCGGCACGCAGGGTTTCCAGCGATTTGGTCATGCGCTCCTGCGCACTTTTCTTAACGTCAGCTACGGACATTACTGCTCTCCTGAGTTCGGTATTAAGTATAAACGGTTTGCTTTAAACGTGAACCAGCGTGCCCTCTTCCTCGCCCATGATGACGCGCATCAGCGCGCCCGGCTTGGTGATCGAGAACACTTTGATTGGCAGCTTCTGGTCGCGGCACAGCGCAAATGCGGTGGCGTCCATTACCTGCAGGTGCTTGGCGATAGCTTCGTCGAACGAGATCGAGCTATACAGCGTGGCGTTCGGATCCTTCTTCGGATCGGCCGAGTACACGCCGTCGACCTTGGTGGCCTTCAGCACGATTTCCGCGCTCACTTCCGAGCCGCGCAGCGAGGCTGCCGTATCGGTGGTGAAGAACGGGTTGCCGGTACCGGCGGCGAACACCACCACTTTGCCTTCTTCCAGGTATTGCAGCGCTTTCGGGCGCACATACGGCTCGACTACCTGCTCGATGCCGATCGCCGACATCACGCGGGCGGTGATGCCCACATGGCGCATGGCGTCAGCCAGGGCCAGTGCATTCATCACGGTGGCCAGCATGCCCATGTAGTCGGCGGTAGCACGGTCCATGCCCTGCGCGCCGGGCGCTACGCCACGGAAGATATTGCCGCCGCCAATCACGATCGCCAGTTCCACGCCCAGTTTTGCGACCTCGGCCACATCAGCGACCATGCGCTCGATCGTGCCGCGGTTGATGCCGTAGGCATCATCGCCCATCAGGGCTTCGCCGGACAATTTGAGGAGGACACGTTTGTAGGCTGGTTTGGACATGGGACGGGGCTCCTAAGTTGGGTTTATTCGGGTCAGGCTGCCGGCGCCTATGATACCTAGTCTGGCGCCGGGAACAACTATTTACTGCTTACTTTTACTGCTTGCTGCGAGCGACCTTCACGGAAGGCAGCTTAAAAAAACGGGCCTCTCGGCCCGTTTTCTTTTTATTACGCTCCTTTGGAAGCGGCCATCTGTGCGGCCACTTCAGCAGCGAAGTCATCGACCTTCTTCTCGATGCCTTCACCTACCACAAACATCGTGAAGGCTTTCACGGTGGTGGCTTTTTCTTTCAGCATCTGCTCGATCGATTGCTTGTCGTTTTTCACGAAAGCCTGGTTCAGCAGCGAAACTTCTTTCAGGTACTTCTGTACCGAACCTTCCAGACGTTTAGCAACGATTTCAGCCGACTGAGCTGGCTTGCCTTCGGCAGCCGCTTTAGCCGCATCTTCGTCAGCTTTCAGCTTAGCAACCGAACGCTCTTTTTCGATCAGTTCTGCTGGAACCTGGTCTTGCGACAGAGCTACTGGTTTCATTGCAGCGATGTGCATCGCTACATCTTTACCTACTTGCTCTTCAGCGCCGTCGAAGTCGACGATTACGCCGATACGCGAGCCGTGCAGGTAGGAAGCCAGTTTGCCGGTGGTTTCGAAACGCTGGAAGCGACGGATGGTCATGTTCTCGCCGATCTTGCCGATCAGAGCCGAACGGACTTCGTCCAGGGTTTTGCCATCCAGTGGCAGTGCCAGCAGAGCGGCAACGTCAGCTGGGTTGTGTTCTACGACCAGACGGGCAGCGTTAGCAGCCAGTGCCAGGAAGTCGTCGTTTTTCGCAACGAAGTCGGTTTCCGAGTTGACTTCGATCAGCGCGCCTACGCCGCCGGCGATGTGGGTGGCTACCACGCCTTCAGCGGTGATACGTGCCGAAGCTTTCGATGCCTTGCCGCCCAGTTTGACGCGCAGGATCTCTTCTGCACGCGCCATGTCGCCATCGGCCTCGGTCAGAGCTTTTTTGCATTCCATCATTGGTGCGTCGGTCTTGCCGCGCAGTTCGCCTACCATCGCTGCAGTAATCGCTGCCATGTGTTTCTCCTGTATTCGGTATTCGTGGGGGATGGGGAACGGGTTTTACCGGCTCTACCCAATACGTTAAAAAAAAGGGGGAGCTGTTGGCCACCCCTTTTTCCTTACAGCCTGGTGAGGAACAATTAAGCCTGTTCGTTCACTTCGACGAAATCGTCGCCAGCTGCAGCTTTAACCATTTCAACTACTTCGTTACCGGCAGCAGCACGGCCTTCCAGGATCGCATCTGCTACGCCGCGAGCGTACAGAGTGATGGCTTTGGACGAGTCATCGTTACCTGGAATGACGAATTGCACGCCTTCTGGCGAGTGGTTGGTATCGACCACGCCGATCACTGGGATGCCCAGTTTCGCGGCTTCGGTGATGGCGCCTTTGTGGTAGCCAACGTCCACGACGAAGATTGCGTCAGGAACGCCGCCCATCTCTTTGATGCCGCCGATCGATTTTTGCAGCTTAACCATTTCGCGCTGGAACATCAGCGCTTCTTTTTTCGACAGCTTCTCAACCGAACCGTCTTGCATCGCAGCTTCCATGTCTTTCAGACGCTTGATCGAGGTTTTGATGGTTTTAAAGTTGGTCAGCATGCCGCCCAGCCAGCGCTGGTCAACGAAAGGAACGCCTGCGCGTGCTGCTTCAGCAGCAATGATTTCACGAGCTTGACGCTTGGTGCCTACCATCAGGATGGTGCCGCGGTTAGCAGCTACCTGTTTCACGTGTTTCATCGCTTCTTGATACATACCCATCGTCTTTTCCAGATTGATGATATGGATCTTGTTGCGGTGACCGAAGATGAACGGAGCCATCTTTGGGTTCCAGAAACGGGTTTGGTGACCGAAGTGGACACCGGCTTCCAGCATTTCGCGCATAGTTACGGACATAATAAACTCCAGGGTTGGGTCTGGAATCCGATCAGTCACCTTACAGGCACCCTTGTCGACCGGATTCGCTTTTATTAAAAATAAACAACTTGTCTTTACATCTGATTGCCAGAACGGAATTCAAGCAACCCGCTATTCTAGCCTGAAAACAGCCACTTAGGCAATAGCCCACGCTGCCTTGCGACATAGCAAGCCCCCCCTGCCCGCCGCAGTCCGCCATCGACGCTGACATAGAAGCGAGGTCCGCTTATCACGTCCGCGAAATGTTACATATTGAATCTAAATAATTCTGCAAAGATTATCGAATTGTAATATCATATGCAGAAGTTAAATTGCATTTGGTTAAGAATAAGTTCTTTAATGCATTAATTTACTGCCACGGATAACGTATATGTCAGTATTTCTCACTGTCGCCCTTGCTGCCGCCACCCAATTCCAACCCGTCTGTTCATGGGATCGACCGGGCGCGAACCCGTACACGGGCAGCACCAGTGCGGCCATCGAGCGCTATACCGACATCCCTGAACAGGTACGCAATACGCTCAAACGGCGCATGGAAGAACGTCAGTCGGATGACCAGGTCATCATCACCCGCGACGCCATCGTCGGCAAGAATCAGTACGAAGCGGCCATCCGCGACATGCACTTCGGCGCAGCCTCCGTATGTACCAGCGTTACCCGCAGCAAATGGTCGGAGCGGCGTCAGGAACCTGCGGCCGTGTATTGCGTCGGCGAGCACTGCATACTGGTGCCTCGCATCTGCGGCAATGTCAGCCGGATCACCCGCCTGCCCAGCTCCCGCACTGCCCGCACCGCGCCGCCCGCCGCACCTGCCAGCCCCGAGCGCAACCTCGGCGACAGCCTGAATGCCCGCGATCTGGGTCTGGCCGATGCCACTCCGCTGGAAGAAATTCCGCTGGACGAAGCTGCACTGCGCGAACGCGACCGTGCCTACGCCAGAGTCAATGAAGTGCTGGACGCCGTAGCCCAGAACGACGAGGTGCAGGCCAGCAATGACCCGAACGAGCGTGATGGCCAGTATGGCCACCGTCCTTACTGGCCGGACAATCATCACGACAATAACGGCCCCAACCTCCCGGCCAGTCCCGTACCGGAAGCGGACAGCTGGGCCATGCTGCTGGCAGGGATGGCCATGGTAGGCTATGCCGCGCGCCGCCGCCTGCGCCGTCGCTAGGCGCCGCTAGCGGGCGCCGCTAGCAGGCAGCGGGTACTCGCGCACAGCACCCTGCCGCGTCGTTTATAATCCTTACCATCGTGCATGCCGCGCCGGACCATTCCGGCTGCCGCCTGCTTTTTGACCGTTTACCTTGCAGATTGTGACCTTATGCCTATTTCCATCAAATCCGCCGAAGACATCGCTGGCATGCGCGTAGCGGGCCGCCTGGGCTCGGAAGTGCTCGACTACATTACGCCCTTCGTCAAGGCCGGCGTGACCACGGGCGAAATCGACCGCCTGTGCCACGAATACATGGTCAATGTGCAGGGCACCATCCCGGCCCCGCTCAACTACTGCCCGCCCGGTTACACGCCATATCCGAAATCCATCTGCACTTCCGTCAACGACGTGATCTGCCACGGCATACCGGGCGATAAAGTGCTGAAGAACGGCGATGTGGTCAACCTCGACATCACCGTCATCAAGGATGGCTACCATGGCGACAACAGCCGCATGTTCTTCATCGGCGAACCGTCCATCATGGCCAAGCGCCTGTCCGACATCACCTACGAATGCATGTGGCTGGGCATCGCCAAGGTCAAGCCGGGCGCGTATCTGGGCGACATCGGCCACGCCATCCAGCAGCACGCGGAAAAAGCCGGCTATAGCGTGGTGCGCGAATTCTGCGGCCACGGCATCGGCAAGATCTTCCACGAAGAGCCGCAGGTTCTGCACTACGGCAAACCGGGCACGGGCGAACAGCTGCAGGCCGGCATGATCTTCACCATCGAACCGATGATCAATGCGGGCAAGCGCGAAATCCGTGAAATGGGCGACGGCTGGACCATCAAAACCAAGGATCGCAGCCTGTCGGCCCAGTGGGAGCACACCATCCTCGTCACCGACACGGGCTACGAAGTGCTGACCCTGTCGGCCGGCAGCCTGCCAGCACCCGCATTCATTACCAACGCCGCCTGATCGATCTACCCGGATGAGCACACCAGCGATGAAGAAGGAACTGCGCGAACATCTGAAGCGCCAGTTGAAAGATGAGCGTCAGCAGATCATCGCTGGCTTCCAGGCCGACGGCATGCCGGAAAAGCTGCTGCGTAGCCTGCGCCAGAGCGTCGACGCCGTGCTTACCACGGCGTGGTTCGAAGCGGGCCTGCCGGAAAATACCTCGCTGGTCGGGGTGGGCGGCTATGGCCGCGGCGAGCTATTCCCCCAGTCCGACGTGGACCTGCTGATCCTGCTGGAACAGGCGCCCGACGCCGAGACCACGGCCAAACTGGAAGAACTGGTGCAACTGCTGTGGGATCTGGGTCTCGAAATCGGCCACAGCATCCGCACCGTGGACGAATGCCTGACCGAATCGGCAGCCGACATCACGGTACAAACCAGCCTGCTGGAAGCCCGCCTGATCTGCGGCAATCTGCCTCTGTTCGGTCTGCTGCAGGAGCGCTACCGCGCTGCCATGGACCCGCGTGCCTTCTACCACGCCAAGGTGCTGGAAATGCGGCTGCGCCATGCCAAGTATGAAGATACGGCCTTTAGTCTGGAGCCGAACTGCAAGGAAAGCCCGGGCGGCCTGCGCGATCTACAGGTCATCCTGTGGATGGTCAAGGCAGCCGGCGTGGCCAACTCGTGGCGCACGCTGGCCACCAGCGGCCTGATTACCCAGACCGAAGCCAAGCAGCTGATGGAAAAGGAGCGCGCCTTCAAGGACATCCGCATCCGCCTGCACCTGCATGCCAAACGGCGCGAAGACCGTCTGGTGTTCGACGTGCAGACGGCCATCGCCGAATCGCTAGGCCTGCAATCGACCGGCAGCGGCGCCAATATGCGCCGCGCCAGCGAATACCTGATGCAGCGCTACTACTGGGCCGCCAAGACGGTGACCCAGCTGAACATGATCCTGCTGCAGAATATCGAAGAACGGCTGTTCCCCAAGCCGGGCGTGACGGTGCGCATCAACGAACGCTTCAACAATGTCGATGGCCTGATCGATATCAGCGACGACGACACCTTCGCCACTACGCCGTCGGCCATGCTGGAAGTGTTCGCCCTGATGACGGAGCGCCAGTCGCTGACGGGCATGACTTCGCGCACCCTGCGCGCGCTGTGGCACGAGCGCTTCAAGATCGACGCCGAGTTCCGCGCCGATCCGCGCAACCACGCGCTGTTCCTGCGCATCCTGCAGGCCCCGGTCGGCCTGCTGCACGCACTGCGCCGCATGAACGACCTGTCCATCCTCGGCCGCTACCTGCCCAACTTCCGCAAGATCGTCGGCCAGATGCAGCACGACCTGTTCCACGTCTACACGGTGGACCAGCACATCCTGATGGTGGTGCGCAATATGCGCCGCTTCGCCATGGCCGAACACGCGCACGAATATCCGTTCTGCAGCCAGCTGATGGCCAACTTCCCCACCCCGTGGCTGCTGTATCTGGGCGCACTATTCCACGATATCGCCAAAGGCCGCGGCGGCGACCACTCCAAACTGGGCACGGTGGACGCGGAGCAGTTCTGCCGCGAGCACGGCATGAGCGAGGAAGACACGGAACTGGTGGTGTTCATGGTGGAGCAGCACCTGACCATGTCGCAGGTGGCGCAGAAGCAGGACCTGTCCGATCCCGACGTGATTGCCGCCTTCGCCAGTCTGGTCAAGGACGAGCGCCATCTGACGGCGCTGTATCTGCTGACGGTAGCCGATATCCGCGGCACCAGCCCGAAAGTCTGGAATGCGTGGAAGGGCAAACTGCTGGAAGACCTGTACCGCGTGACGCTGCGCGTGCTGGGCGGCGAACCGCACAGCGCCGACCGCGAACTGAAGAACCGCCAGCAGGAAGCGCTGGCCACACTGCGCCTGTACGGCCTGCCGCCCGATGCCCATACGGCACTGTGGAAGCAGCTCGACATGGCCTATTTCCTGCGCCACGATGCCGCCGATATCGCCTGGCAGACGCGTGCGCTGTACGACCGCTACGACAGCGACAAGCCGGTAGTCAAATGCCGCCTCGCACCCATCGGCGAGGGTTTGCAGGTGGCCGTCTACATCAAGGATCAGCCCGACCTGTTCGCGCGCATCTGCAGCTATTTCGACCGCAAGAACTTCAGCATCCTCGATGCCAAGATCCACACCACCCACCACGGCTATGCGCTCGACACCTTCCTCGTCACGGAGCAGAATTTTGCCAATAGCTACCGCGACATCATCAGCCTGATCGAGCACGAACTGTGCGCCCTGCTGACCAGCGTGGACGAGCTGCCGGCGCCGGGCCGGGGCCGGCTGTCGCGGCTGTCGCGCAACTTCCCTATCCAGCCTACTGTCGATCTGCGTCCTGACGAACGGGGCCAGTACTACCTGCTGTCCATCGCCGCCAATGACCGCACCGGCCTGCTGTATTCGATTGCCAATGTACTGGCCAAGTACAAGATCAATCTGCACACGGCCAAGGTGATGACGCTGGGCGAACGGGTGGAAGACGTATTCCTGATCGACGGTCCGGCGCTGAATGTGGCCCGCAACCAGATCCAGCTGGAAACCGATCTGCTCGAGGCCATCAAGGTTTAATCCGCAGCGCCGCTGCACCCCTACAAATTAGATAAAGAAAACGCATCATGTCCGAAGAATTACTCCGCCTGTCCAAACGCATGTCCGAACTGGGCCTGTGCTCGCGCCGCGAAGCTGACGAATGGATAGCGCGGGGCTGGGTCCGGGTAGACGGCAAAGTCGTCTCCGAACTGGGCAGCAAGGTCTATCCCAGCCAGCGCGTGACGGTGGAACGTCAGGCCGCGGCCGAACAGTCGAAACGCGTCACCATCCTGATCAACAAACCCATGGGCTATGTCAGCGGTCAGGCCGAAGATGGCTACACCCCGGCCGTGGCCCTGATCAAACCGGAAAACCACTGGGCCGACGATCCGTCGCCGGAAATGTTCCACCCTACCCAGCTGCGCTCGCTGGTGCCGGCCGGCCGGCTCGACATCGATTCCGTCGGCCTGCTGGTGCTGACCCAGGATGGCCGCGTGGCCAAGCACCTGATAGGCGAAACCACCGACGTCGACAAGGAATATCTGGTGCGGGTGGAATACACCAGGCCCGGCAAGCTGCCCGACAGCGATCTGAAAAAGCTCAACCACGGCCTGTGGATGGACGGCAAACCGCTGCTGCCCGCCAAAGTGCGCTGGCAGAATGACGACCAGCTCAGCTTCACTCTGCGCGAAGGCAAGAAACGCCAGATCCGCCGCATGTGCGATATGGTGGGCCTGAAAGTGGTGGGGCTGAAGCGGGTACGCATAGGCAAGGTCAAGCTGGGCGATCTGCCGGTTGGCCAGTGGCGCTACCTGCGTGCGGACGAGCAGTTCTAATCCACCGGGCGCCCGTCTACGCCTGGCCACGCGGCTACCGGCTTTAACCTTCCAGTCAGCGAATTTTACATTTTGTCATTTTGCAACCGATTGCTTCATGCTAGGATGAGTCACAACCAACCTAGCATGAAGCAATCGGATAATGGCGAGTGCGGCGCACACAATTCTGGCCCTGTTACTAAGCAGTAGTTGCGCGGCACTGGCACAGGCGGCTGACGTCGCTGTCACCCTGTATGCCGATGCCGGCTACCCGCCCTATTCCTACGAAAAGAACGGCAAGCCGGCCGGCCTGTACTACGAAATCGTCAGCACGGCCGTCAAGCGCATGCAGGGCTACAAGGTCGAAATCCAGCCCGTGCCATGGAAGCGCGGCATGAGCTTGCTGAAGTCAGGCAACGGCTTCGCGCTCTACCCGCCCTATCACAACACCCGCGACGAGCCATGGACCTGGCCCTATTCCCTGCCCCTGTTCGAGGAAAAAGTCGTGGTCATCTGCCGCAAGGACGTGCTGGCCGCAAAAGCCCGCAAGCGCTGGCCAGAAGACTTTTACGGCCTCACCATCGGTAATAACGCCGGCTTCATCGTCGGCGGCGAAAGCTTCGAAGCGGCCAGCCGCGACGGCCGGCTGAAAGTGGAAGAAGGCAAGGATGTGGCCACCAACCTTGTCAAGCTGGGCCTGAAGCGCATCGACTGCTATATCAACGACCGCATCGCCATCCAGTGGACCCTCAAGCAGCTCAAGGCCGAAGGCCGCTATGACGAGGGCCATGCCCATGCCGAACTGGGCGAAGCGCTGGTGATCGCCACCGAACAGGGTTTTCTCGGTTACACGGAGCGCGACAACGGCCGCTACACCTACAAGACGGATTTCGTCAAACAGTTCGATAGCATCATCTACCAGATGAAGCGGAACGGGGAAATTGATACCATAGCGCGTAATTTCTTCAAAACGCACTAAACGGTTTCCATGCCTGCTGCGCCACCCTTCCCGCTCCGTAAGGAATGCCCGCCCGGTGCTTGCGACTGCCAGCGCGACGAGCTGCTGGCGCAATGGTGCGACCGGCCGGACAGCACCGATATCCGCATCATGCAGCTCACGCGCGAAGAGGAAAAGCATCTGATCGCCCGCATCGAAGCCATGGGCAGCTATGCGGACCTGCGCCGCATCGAGGCACGGCTGTATGAACTGCTGGGCGTGCAACTGACCATTACGCCCAGCGTGAACGGCGTGCGTACCGTGATGGGCCTGCAGATCCGGCTGGCACCCCAGCCCGGCCTGTGCCGCCGCACCCGCGAAGCCGTGCCGGCCGCCGTACGGCGCTGTCTGTCCAGCCATCCGGAAATCGTCTACGCCCTGCTCGATGCGGGCGACCTGCTCGGTGGCGCTGGCCAGCTCTAGCCCGGGTGGGCCAGTGCGGCACCCGGCATATTGCCGCCTTCGGAGCCGTCCGGATAGATATCGTGGAACTTGCTGTAATCGAGGATGCGCACATTCCCTTCCAGCTTGTCGGACATGATGTCGGCAAAGTGGTGGTTGTAGAAAATGTGGTCGGCCGAATAGGTCTGGCGCGCATGCACGAAGTCATTCAGGGTATCGTCCGTCCCCGTCAGCAGCACCGACAGCGTGGCTGCTTCGCGCAGCAGATCATCCTGCGTCTTGCCCCACAGCGGGCTGGATTCATCGATGCGGTGCAGAATGGTCCAGGTCAGCGCGAATACCCCGGTGGTTTCCCGTTCCAGCTCGAGGTCGTAAAAGCGGGTGAACAGCTGGCCTTCCTGCGTCATTTCACGCCGGATCAGCGAGGCACGTACGGACGCTTCCAGTATCAGGTTGCCGCGCTCGTTACCGGCGCGCAGCATCAGAGTAGGCACGCCATTGAACGGCGTGATCACGGCCACATCGGAAAACAGAATACGTGAAGTGGGCCGCGAAAAGCGCGCGAACAGCAGGCCCGTGACCACGGCAATCTGCACCATGCCGAACAGGATTTCCGTCGATGCCACCAGATGGCCGTAGGTGGAGCCGGGGTTCATATAGCCATAGCCCACCGTGGCCAGCGTCTCGATGGAGAAGAACAGCGCATCGGGGAAGTAGCCGGGACGGGCGTTGGCGATAGACCCGGGCACGGCAAAGAAAGCTGCGGCGAAGAACAGATTGGTCAGCAGGTAGCTGACCCCGATCAGGGTGAAGAAGTTCGGCCAGCTCAGCGTGAGCATCCAGTGGTAGACGTCGCCCCAGTACCAGCGCGCCACGCCGACCCGCTTGATCTTCGAGGTCCCCATCTGGAATACCCCGCGCTCGCTGCCAACCTTGGGGCGGGCAGCTTTCTGCACGGGGATGCGCACTGGGCCTTGCTGGTTCATGCAGCTTTTCCTTAATCGTCGTCGTTGGGGTCGAGCTCGGGGAACATTACTTCGGTATAGCCGAAGCGGGAGAAATCGCGGATACGCATAGGGTACAGGATACCCAGCAGATGGTCGACTTCATGCTGCACCACGCGCGCATGGAAACCGTCCACTTCGCGCAGGATGGGCTGATTGTACTGGTCCACGCCCTGATAGCGCAGGCTGGTGTAGCGCGGCACACTGCCGCGCAGGCCGGGCACGGACAGACAGCCCTCGTAGCCCTCTTCCTGTGCGTCCGACAGCGGCGTCAGCACGGGATTGATTAATACGGTTTCCGGCACTTGCGGTGCATCGGGGTAGCGCGGATTCTGTTTGAAACCGAAGATCACCAGCTGCAGATTGACGCCGATCTGTGGCGCGGCCAGCCCGGCGCCGTTGGCTGCATGCATGGTGTCGAACATATCGGCGATCAGCGTGCGCATGGCGGGCGTATCGAACTCCGTCACCGGTTCGGCCACCCGCAGCAAGCGCGGGTCGCCCATCTTCAGAATCTCGCGGACTGTCACTTGGACGCCCCCTCTTCGATCAGGCCGTGCATATCGCGCAGGAACTTGCAGTACTCGCTGCCCGTTTCCGCGTGCTTCAGGCCCATGGCCGTCATGGCCTTCAGGTAGCCCAGCTTGGAACCGCAGTCGTAGCGCGTGCCGTCGTAGCGGTAAGCCAGTACCCGTTCATCCTTCATCAGCGCGGCAATGCCGTCGGTCAGCTGGATCTCGCCGCCCGTGCCGGTGCCCAGATTTTCCAGATAGTTGAAGATGCGGCCAGACAGCACATAGCGCCCCACCACGGCCAGCGTGGACGGCGCATCTTCCGGTTTCGGTTTCTCGACGATGCCATGTACCAGTTCCAGCTTGGGCTGGTAGGCCGACGCGCTGACGATGCCGTACTGGCGGGTGGCTGCACGCGGCACTTCCTGCACCGCCAGTATGCTGCAGCGTTCATACGCATGCAGCGCCGTCATCTGCGCCAGCACGGGCGCCACGCCTTCCGCCGTATCCATGAAGTCATCGGCCAGCAGTACGGCAAACGGTTCGTCGCCGATGATGGGACGGGCGCACAGCACGGCATGGCCCAGCCCCAGCGGCTCGGACTGGCGGATGTAGATGCAGTTGACGTGCTTGGGGATCACATTGCGCACCAGTTCCAGCAGCGCCTGTTTATTGGCTGCTTCCAGTTCCGCTTCCAGCTCGTAGGCTTTGTCGAAATGGTCTTCGATGGCGCGCTTGTTACGGCCCGTGATGAACACCATCTCCGTAATACCGGCTGCCACCGCTTCTTCTACTGCATACTGGATCAGCGGCTTGTCCACGATGGGCAGCATCTCTTTCGGCTGCGCCTTGGTGGCGGGAAGGAAGCGGCTACCGAGACCGGCCACCGGAAAAACTGCTTTGGTAATCTTCGACATCGTAGTGTGTTATCCCTGTGCGGAAAGCAGTGCCAGCAGCCCTGCTTCGTCAATAATGGTTACTTCCAGATCCTGTGCCTTGGCCAGCTTGCTGCCGGCGTCGGCGCCTGCCACCAGATAATGGGTCTTCTTCGAAACGGAACCCGAAACTTTGCCGCCCTGTGCTTCGATCATAGCGCCAGCCTGATCGCGGCTCAAGCCGGGCAGCGTGCCGGTCAGCACAAAGGTCTTGCCCGTCAGCGGCCCTTCTGCAACAGCTTCGGGCAACTGGGCCAGCAGGTCATTGCGTAAATGATCTAGCGCAATCAGCCGATCGCGATGGCCTTCCTGTCGCATCCAGTCTTCCAGCGCCTCGGCCACGCCGGCGGGCAGGCCGAACACATTGAATACGGGCAGATGGGCCAGCACCTGCAGCGTGATTTCCTGCTCCACCAGCTGCTTGCAGCGCGCTTCGGTCAGCTTGGGTATGCCCAGCGCCGCCATCAGCTTGACGGGATCGAGCTTCTCGCGCAGCTTGGCGCTAGGCGCATGTTCGCCCTGCGGCGTCACACCGGCCGCCAGCAGTGCATCGATGGCTTCCTGATTCTTAGGCTCGGCAAAAAACTCGGCGATGGAATCGGCCACCACGCCGCCAATATCGGGCAGCACGCGCAGCAGCGCGCTCGGTACGCGGCGGATCAGATCGAAGCGGCCCAGCCATTCGGCCAGCGTCTTGCCGGTCGACTCGCCCACATGGCGTATGCCCAGTGCGAACAGCAGACGTTCCAGCGGCGGCTTGCGGCTGGCGGCTATCGCTTCCAGCAGATTCTCGGCCCACTTGGTCGCCACCTTACCTTGCACCACGGTTTCCGGCGTAGTGCCGTCGCGTTCATCGGCCAGGCGCTTCATTTCCAGCAGATCGTTCAGAGTCAGCGCATACAGATCGGCCACGCGCTGCACCTTGCCATGCTCGACCAGATTGTCGATATAGCGGTCACCCAGACCTTCGATATCCATCATGCGCCGGCCGGCGAAGTGACGGATGGCTTCCTTGCGCTGGGCCGAGCAGAACAGCCCGCCCGAGCAGCGCGCTATCGCTTCGCCTTCTTCGCGCACCACGTGCGAGCCGCACACGGGGCAGCTACGCGGCAGTACATACATGGCCGGTTCCGGCTGCGGGCGGCGTTCCAGCACCACGGACAGCACTTCCGGTATCACGTCGCCAGCGCGGCGTACGATCACCGTATCGCCCACCCGCACATCCTTGCGCCGCACTTCGTCTTCGTTATGCAGCGTGGCGTTGGTCACGTTGACGCCGCCGACAAACACGGAAGCCAGCCGCGCTACCGGCGTGATGGCGCCCGTGCGACCTACCTGCACTTCGATCGCCAGCACCGTGGTCAGCGCTTCTTCGGCGGGGAATTTATGGGCCAGCGCAAAGCGTGGCGCGCGCGACACGAAGCCCAGCGTACGCTGGTCCTGCAGCAGATTGGCCTTGTACACCACGCCGTCGATTTCGTAAGGCATGGTGGGACGTGCCGCACCGATACGGGCGTAGTAGTCCATCAGGCCTTCATAGCCGCGCACCACGGCACCCTCTTTCGCCACGGGCAGGCCTAGCGTGCGATACCAGTCCAGCAGCGCCGAGTGCGACAGCGGCATAGGCGCGCCTTCCAGTGCACCCACGCCGTAGGCGAAGAAACTCAGCTTGCGCTGCGCCGTAATGCGCGAATCGAGCTGGCGCAGGCTGCCCGCCGCCGCATTGCGCGGATTGACAAATTCCTTCTGGCCGGCATCGCGCTGGCGCGCATTGAGCGCTTCAAAATCCGCTTTGAACATCAGCACTTCGCCGCGCACATCCAGCACGGCGGGCGGCGTATCCGTCTTCAGACGCAGCGGGATGCTGCGGATGGTGCGGATATTGGTCGTCACGTCTTCACCTGTATAACCATCACCGCGCGTGGCAGCCTGCACCAGCAGGCCGTGCTCGTAGCGCAGATTGATGGCCAGCCCGTCGTATTTGACTTCGGCCGCATACTCCACCGCAGCGACGGCATCCAGCCCTTCGCGCACGCGCCGGTCGAAGTTCTCGATATCTTCGTCGGTGAAGCCATTATTCAGCGACAGCATGGGTACGCTGTGGGTGACCTGATCGAACTGGGGCAGCGGCGCCGCGCCTACCCGCTGGGTGGGCGAATCGGGCAGCGCCCATTGCGGATGGGCTGCTTCCAGCTGCTGCAGTTCGATGAACAGACGGTCGTACTCGGCGTCGGGGATGGTCGGTGCATCCTCGACGTGATAGGCGTGCAGATGGCGGTTCAGCTCTGCGCTCAGAGCGGCGATGCGCGCCTGAAAATCTACTTCGGTCATGCCACTTCCTAGCTAAACAGACGCAGCGCCCGTGCCGAACCGGCCGGAATCTCGGCGTCGTTCATCTCGGTGTAGAAGTCCTGCACCTGACCGGCGATTTCCTCCAGCGAGGCATCGGACAGGGGCTGGTTGTAATCGTCGACGATGGTGGCGTCCAGACGCGTCATCAGCGAACGGGCGCAAGCCACCATGGCACCGAAGCCGTCGCGCGCCGGTGCCACGCAAGGCACATCCAGCAGCAGCGTCAGGCGCGAAGTGGTTTCTTCCGCCAGCGTAACATTGGTGGACAGGCTGAACAGGCTACCGCCCTCGCCGTCCGGCATCACGTAACGGCCATCCGGGCGCACATCGAAGCCCTGTTTTTCCAGCGCACCGATCAGGGTCGCGATGGCCCATGGTGCGCCATTCGATTGCAGGTTCACGCCCAGCTGGGCGTCGTGGCTGGCCACGAAGCGGTGCAGATTGCGTGCTTCCGCCATCACTTCTATCATGTCCGGCACTTCCGGCTCGGCGCCGATTTCATCGGCCATGGCGCGCAAACGCGTCACCAGTTCCGAGTATTCGAGTTCGTTCAGCGCGGTGGTGCGGCTGGCCAGTTGTACGCCGCCCTGCAGCTTGGTGTACACGCCGCCATGCACGATAGGCTCCCACTCGCCAGCCACGCTATAGCCGATGAAATGCACAGGCTTGTTGCCGGCCATGCGCAAGGTCTGCAGCACGGGCAGCAGCTTGTCGCCACGGGCGGCGCTTTCCAGCGCCAGCGGCAGCAGGCAATCGATCTGCGGATCGACCAGCGCCAGCGCTGCTTCGGCACGGGCGTGGCGCGCGGCTTCCGCTGCTTCCAGCGCGGCCCGTTCGGCCGCTTCACTATCCAGCCCGGCAGCCACGGCTTCCAGCGCGGCAGCAGCAGCCGAAGCCTCGCCCCCGGCCAGCCCCGGCGCATCGTCGTCCGCCGCGAAGCTAGGCTCGTGGCGCGTGGCCGGTACCTCGCCGACGCGCATCAGCACGTCGTCATGATCGTTGGCAAAGGCCCGGTCCACACTCTTGCGGGCGCGGTATTCCTGAATTTTGTTGTAGCTGTAAACGCCGGCGACGAATACGCCGGCTATGCCGATTAAGCTCAGTTGTAGGTCTGTCATGCTGCTTGTGCCTCAGTAGCAAAATTGGCAGCGGATTCCATATCCACCGCCACAATGCGCGATACGCCCTGCTCTTGCATCGTCACACCGATCAGTTGATTGGCCATCTCCATCGCAATCTTGTTGTGCGAGATGAAGAGGAATTGGGTCTGGTCAGACATGCGTTTGACCATCCTGCAAAAACGTTCAGTATTGGCGTCGTCCAGCGGTGCATCGACTTCGTCGAGCAGGCAGAACGGCGCCGGATTCAGGCGGAACATGGAGAACACCAGCGCCGTCGCCGTCAGGGCTTTTTCGCCGCCCGACAGCAGATGGATGGTGGCGTTCTTTTTACCCGGCGGCTGGGCCATCACCTGCACGCCGGAGTCGAGTATCTCGTCGCCCGTCATGATCAGCTTGGCCTGTCCACCGCCGAACAGTATCGGGAACAGTTCCGAGAAGTGGCCGTTGACGCGGTCAAAGGTGTCCTGCAGCAGATCGCGGGTTTCCTTGTCGATGCGGGTGATCGCATCTTCCAGCGTATTGATGGCTTCCGTCAGGTCGGCATTCTGCATGTCGAGGAAGTTCTTGCGCTCCGATGCCGTGGCCAGTTCTTCCAGTGCCGCCAGATTAACGGCGCCCAGCATGGCAATGGCATTGGTCAGGCGCGTCACTTCGCCCTGCAGATACGAAGCCTTCATATCGGGATGCAGCTTCTCTGCCAGCGCCGCTTCGTCGGCCTGCGCCTCCACCAGCTGGGCTGCATACTGCTCCAGATTCAGGCGCGCGGCCTGCTCCTTGAGCTGCATCTCCATGATCTTGTCACGCTGCGGTTGCAGCGCGCGTTCGGTCGACATGCGGCCTTCTTCGAACATGCGCAGCTGCTGGGCGATCTGGTCCAGTTCATGGCGCGCATCGGACAGGGCTTTTTCCTGCGCCGTACGACGATCCAGCAAGTCCTGCAGACCGTCGTTGCTCTGGCCAGACTCCAGACTGGCCAGTTCCTGCTGGCCCGCTTCCAGACTCTGCGTGACCTGCGCCACCTGCGCGCTGGCGGTGGCAATCGCGCGGCGGTATTCCTCGATCTTGCTACGCTGCGACTTCTCGGCAAACTGGGCTTCCTGCGCGGCCCGTTCCAGATCGCGCAGCGCTTCGCGCGCGTCGGCCAGCCGCTGTTCCTTTTCCATGAACACGGTCTGCTGGTCTTCGTGCTCGCCCTGCAGATTGCCCAGCTCCATATCGAGCTGTTCGAATTTCTCTTCCGATTCCAGCTTGATCTGGGTCTGCTCTTCTTCCTGCGCGGTGATTTCGGCCAGATCGGCTTCCAGCTGGCCGCTGCGCTGCTTGAAGCGCGCTTCCACTTCGGCCGCCTTCACCACTTCCAGCTGCAGCGTATGCACGCTGGCCTGCAGGCTTTGCAACTTAGCGCGGTACTCGGCCAGCTGGCGCGTCAGATTGCTGACGGCAGCATCGGCACGCACGGCACGCGCACGCGCTTCGTCGGCCAGCATCTGCTGGGCGCGCAGCTGCTTGGTGATGTTCTCGATTTCCTGCTGGCGCCCCAGCATGCCGTCCTGCTCCGAATCGGCCGCATAGAAACGCACGCTGCCCTGGGTAATCGCATGGCCCTGACGCGTGACGAAGCAGCCGCCTGCCGGCAGTTGCGCGCGGCGCGCAAAAGCACTGGCCGCATCTTCCGCCAGATAGACGTTGTGCAGCCAGTCCTGCAGCAAGACGCGCAACGATGGATCGTTGAGCTTGAGCAGGCTAATGAACGGCGTCAGCCCCGCCACTTCCGCCATCTGCGACGGCTGCGCGTTCGACGGTGCAAACAGCGCCAGCTTGGCCGGCGGTGCATCGTTGAAGAAGGCTTGCGCCCATTCGATGTTCGACATCTGCAAAGCCTGCATGCGCTCGCGCAGCACGGCTTCCAGTGCGTTCTCCCAGCCCTCTTCGATATGCAGTTTCTGCCACAGGCGCGGCAGCGTATCGAGTTCGTGCTTCTGCAGCCATGGCGTGACCTTGCCTTGCGACTGCACCCGTTCCTGCATCTGGCGCAGTGCATTCAGACGCGCTTCCAGCTGGGCGTTGGTGGCCGTCTCGGTCTGCACCTGCTGCTGCGCCAGCTGACGTTCCGCTTCGATCTGCGGCTGCTGTTCCAGCGCTTCTTCCAGCAGCATGTTCTGCTCTTCCAGCGCCTGCTGCTTTTCTTCCAGCTGCAGACGCAGGTTTTCCAGATGCGCGCTATCGGGCAGGCTCAGTCCATTCTTTTCCTGCTGCAGCCGTTCGCGCCGCATCGCCAGCCCGTTCAGAATATTGTTGGCATTGCGCTGATGGGCCGATTCCAGTTCCAGTTGCTGCTGCGCCTGCATGATGCGGGCGCGCGATTCCACGCTCAGCGTCTGCGCTTCGCGCCAGGTCTGTTCCAGCATGGGCAGCGCTTCAGCCTTCTGCTCGGCCATTATCTGCGCCTGCTCCACCTTGGCCGACAGTTCTTCCAGCGTGAACTCGCCTTCCTCGATCTGGCCCGCGTATTCGCTAGCCTGATGCTGCCACTGGTCGCGCTGGGCCGTCAGAGCGGCCAGCTGGGCCTGCAGACGGGTGCGCGATTCGACGACGAATTTGATCTGCGCTTCCAGACTGCCGATTTCCGCATTGGTCTGGTACAGATGGCCTTGCGCCGTATGCAGATGATCACCGGCAGCAAAGTGCGCCTGCCGCGTCTGTTCCAGCGACAGTTCCACATTGCGCAGCTTGGCCGTCTGCTCTTCCAGCTCGTTCTGCGCCAGTTCCACTTCGCGGAAATACTTCTTCTGCTCGTTCTCTGCCTCGATCTTGCGCAACAACCACAGCAGCTTCTGCTTTTCTTCCTGATCGGCCTGCAGCTGGTGGAACTTGGTGGCCACGGCCGCCTGCCCTTCCAGCTTTTCCAGGTTGGTATTCAGTTCGCGCAGTATGTCTTCCACCCGCAGCAGATTTTCACGCGTATCGTGCAGGCGGTTTTCCGTCTCGCGCCGTCTTTCCTTGTACTTGGAAACGCCGGCCGCTTCTTCCAGAAACACACGCAGCTCTTCTGGCCGCGATTCGATGATGCGGCTGATCATGCCCTGACCGATGATGGCGTAGGCACGCGGCCCCAGCCCCGTACCGAGGAAAATATCCTGAATATCGCGCCGGCGCACGGGCTGGCCATTGATGTAGTAGGTCGAAGTGCCGTCGCGCGTCAGCGTGCGCTTGACGGCGATTTCCGCGTACTGGCCCCACTGGCCGGCTGCCTTGCCCGCATTGTTATCGAACACCAGTTCGACGGAAGCGCGTCCGGCTGGTTTGCGGTGAGTGGAGCCATTGAAAATCACGTCCTGCATGGATTCGCCACGCAGTTCCGAAGCCTTGGATTCGCCCAGCACCCAGCGTACGGCATCGATAATATTCGACTTGCCGCAACCATTGGGACCGACTACGCCAACCAGTTGACCCGGCACCTGAAAATTGGTGGGATCAACGAAAGACTTAAATCCCGACAATTTGATGGAAGAAAGACGCACGTTGTTATCTGGTGTTTGGGCTGAAAAACTTCACAATAATACCATTTTGCACTCTGAATCAGGCCATTTTCACAGGGAGAATCCCCCTGACGACGAGTGCTGCAGGGTTTTCGGCTTGCGCCAGATGGCACGGGTATAGGTCTGGTCGCGGCCCGACAAATGCATTGCCAGTTGTGCAATCCATTGCTCCGCCGGCACCGGTTCCACGCGCGGTGCGATCAGCACGATCGGTAGACACATCAGCAACAGCCAGCGACTCATTACCATGTGCTGCTGCACGCTGGCATACCAGATGAAACTGGCGGCCACCAGCAAGCCCAGTATGCAACCGGTCACCGCCTCGGAGACGGAATGGGCTTCGACGTACACCCGGGAAATGGCGATCAGCACAGCCAGCGCCACGCCAGCCACTGTAGCAGCCACGCGCCATGGTAGCGTCCTGTTACGCACCAGCAGGAAAAAGGCGACCGGGAACACCGCCGCCGCCCGCATGGCATGGCCACTGAAACCGGCGAACTCCACCGCTTTCACTCCCATACCCCACCCCATGAACGCCACTTTGGTCGCCACTACCAGCGCCATGCCGGCACCGAACAGAGCGCACCATGCCGCCGTCAGATGCCAGGAACGGCCAGCCACCAGCCAGATGGCGATTGCCACGCCGATAGGCGCCGTTACCGCCAGACTCCCCACCATACTGAGGCCATGCCACCACATCATCATTCCGCTCGCCCTATCGCTGTCTTATCTATCACCGTTGAACGGGCACCTGGCGGCACCCGCGACACCCAAGCAGGCCAAGGCCACCATTAAAACACAAGCAATAGTAAAACACGTAGAAATTGCTGCATATCAATAGTTAGCGTCGATACCCCTAGCATGACATATTTTCATTAAGACAACATGAAATACGGCGAAATTCAGGCAGCGCGGGCCAGCGCCTGGTTGAGTGCGCCGCTGACGACATCCGTGTCGCAGACGATACGGACGCTGCCCGCATCAAAGCGCTGGGCCAGCTCGTCTGCGCTCAGGGAATACGCTTCCTGGCGGCTGGCCGTAGCAAAAATGTACAGGCTGCGCAGAGGACTGACCCAGGCCAGCTTGACTTGCTGGCAGGCAGCGCCGGGCTGATCGAACTCCAGCCACATGCCCCGTTGCAGACTTGCCACATCGTCACTGAGGCGCATGGCTTGCGCCCCTGCGAGTACGATGTCGGGCGGCAAAGCTGCGGCACGCTGCAGCGCGTCCCCCTTGCCGGCAGCAATCGCCAGTTCAAGCTGGCGTTCAGGATTGAGTTCCAGCGGCGCGCGCACGATGGCGGCATGGCACTCGGCCAGCTCGGCAAAGAACTGCACCCGTTCCTCGCCCTGCCATTGCACCAGATCCAGCCACTTATTCAGCGCGCCCAGCAGGGCGGGCAATTTCAGCAGCAAACGCTTGCGTTCATGCACATTCAGCTTGGGCTGTACGCTCCACAGCAGCTCGTCCATGGCACAGGTAGCATGATCGATCGCGCCGGACTTTTCATCTTCGATGCGGTAGGCAAATGCCAGCACCTCGATCCAGCGCTGCGACAGGAAATCGCGCACCAGCGCCATTACTTCCACGCCGTCCAGCCGCGCCGCCAGCGCGGCCTCGGCCTGCCGGCGCGCTACCAGCGCTTTTTCCTGCTTGAGGGCAGCGGCGATGGGCGCAGCCATGCGCTCTGTCTCCTGCTGTTCCTGTGCGGCCAGTGTAGCTTCCAGCTCATCCACGGCAGTGGCAAATGCGGCTGCTTCTTCCGAGCCATCGCGCCCGACCCGCTCCACGCTGCGCTGCATGGCTTGCAGGCGTCCGGCATCGGGCACCATGCGCTGTTCCCAGCCCAGTCGCGACAGCAGATCGATCAGCTTGCGTGCCGGATGCTGGTCCTGAAAGAAGAATTGCTGGTCCATCAGCGCCGCCTTGAGCACGGGGATCTGCAGCAGCAGCATGAGATCGCGGATTTCCTGTGCGATGTTGTGATCGCGGAACACGGTTTCAAACACGGCGGACAGCAGATCAATGGTGCCTTCATCGGCATGGCTCAGACTACCCCGCGGCAGCCCGGCCTTCAGCTGGGGCAGATAAAAAATCTGTGCACCGCCTGTGCTGGCTGGCGCTGCGCCAGCGGTGCTCATACCTGCGCCGGCCTTGGCATCAGCGGCCGAATCCGCAGCAAAACCGGCGCCGCCACTAGCCTCGGCCGGTGGCATGGGCATGCGCGGCCACTGCGCCAGATAGGCCAGTAGCGATGACGGCGCGGCCGCCGCTGCAGCGACGCCTCCGCCCTCGCTCGCCACCGCGCTGCGCACCGGACCGGCCGCAAAGAACTGGCGCAGCTTGTGAGCCAGCTCGCTCCGGTCGGCATGGCTGGCGTGGCTCGCATGTGCCGTCTGGGCGCTACGGGCATCATGACCAGTATGGACAGCCTGAGTGGCGCGTCCGCCATGGTCGCCGGACCGGTGCGCGGATGGCGCCAGCGCGGATTCTGCAGAACCCTGAAAAGCTTCAGGCGGCAATGGCGCCACACTGACTTCGACCGGCACCACCCGCACGCTCGAGACCTCCGGCCTCAGGGCCAGATGGCGCTGCAGACAGCTGTTCAATGCTTCGAGCACGGGTGCAAGATCGAGAAACACCTCTGGCTGGCATAGCTCGGCCAGCCCTAGCGCAGCCGCATCGTCCTGCCCGAACTCCTGCCAGGCCTGCCATATGGCGGTGAGAAAAACTTCTGGACGGAACGGCAACTGGGCCAGCCTCAGAGTATCGCGCTGGAACAGCCGTGCCAGCCCCCCATTCAGACTTTGCAGGGCCGCCGCATGGCGCACCTCGAATGGCCTGGCCAGACCAGCCATGGCCAGTTGCTGGTCCATCTCCTCGAATGGCACCAGCGACAGGGATAGTTCGACCGCCGGACGGGCAGCCGGCGCCGAGGCCGGCGCTAGCGCCGCCATCTCGCGCCGCAAGGCTTGCTCCAGCGCGCCACTGGCCATAGGCAGAAAAGCATACTGACGCTGGCGCAGGCCATTGCCGGCGCGCAGCCGCGCCTGCACCGTCTCGGGCTGTACCGCACTACCGTCGAGCAGACACTGGGCCAGCCGCTGCACCAGCCCCAGCAACTGGGCCTCGACCTGCTGCCTGGCCAGCGCAATCAGCTCCTCCAGCACGGCATGGCGTGCCGAAACGGCACGGTGTCTGGCGTTCGATGATGTGGAAATTGCAACCATGGCCACTTATTTCTGCCTTAATCTGTCCTACCATCATTCTGGCACATTATTTCCACATGGCAATAGCATCAAGGCATTTCTGCGTGGAAAATTTTCAGATGTTGCAGACCCGCTGCCCGGCCGGCGGAATGAAGTCCGTCACGCCATGCACCATTCCCACACCCAGCGCCTCGGCTGCCGTCAGGTGCAGATCGGAATAGGCATGGATGCGCCAGTGCTGCTCTTCCAGCTGCACATGCTGGCGCAGTATGGCCTCGGTGCGGGCATCATCGGCCTGCAAACCTTCCACGATGATGCGCAGCGCATCGGGCCGCGCCCCGTGTGGCGCACTGGCATGGGATTTGTGCACCATGAAACGCGCAGTGCTGCTGGCATAGCGCTCGGCACCGGCCAGAAACAGCGTGACGGCGATCGACGCCACGGCGCCCGCGTTATAGGTGATGAACTTGATGGGCAGCTTGCTCAGGTAGTTGTACAGGCAGATACCGTCGCTCACATAGCCGCCGTTCGACTGGATCAGCAGATGCGCGGTGCTGATGTGGTCTTCCGTCATATCGGCCACGGCGTCGAACACGCGCCGCACCATATCGCTATTCACATCGCCCGACAGGGTGTACCACCCGTGCCCCGCATATTTTCCGGCTTCCTGTCCCATGTTACCTCCCATGAAATGGTGCAATTTATTCTAGCAAAGCTAAGGTTTTACGGGCGCCAGCCGTGCGCCTTTCGTGCGCGCACTCAAGCGCCGCAAACGCCCTGCAAGCGGGCCTGTCCATGCGTTCCAGATTGACATTAACCCTGTTTCTGACATATATTCCCGAGTCTTGATCGGGAGAGGGCAAACCAGCGTTGCCGCCGAAGGGGCACTACCCAAAAACTCTCAGGCAAAAGGACCAATCAAGGGACCAGCGCGACCGCACCAGCGGGATGCCAACTGGGCCAACTCTGGAGAGCGATCGCGGCACTGGCCAGCGATCCACCGAAGGGGCGCACGGAGCACGGTATCCCCGTCCCGTAATCTCTCAGGTACCAAGGACAGAGGGGCTGCGATCATTGCGAAGTGCCGCACTAGCGGGCGCTTCTTGTGTGTTCTGTTAACCCCTCACGATTTGGACCGAGTACCATGACGCTCAAAGCCACCCCCCTCAATAATGCCCACCGCGCAGCCGGCGCCCGTATGGTCGATTTCGGCGGCTGGGATATGCCTGTCAACTACGGCTCGCAAATCGAAGAACACCATGCTGTGCGTAGCGATGTCGGCATGTTCGACGTGGCCCACATGTGCGTAGTCGATATCAAGGGCGACAATGTGCGCGCCTTCCTGCGCGGCCTGCTGGCCAACAACGTCGACAAGCTGCAGGTATCGGGCAAAGCCCTGTACTCGTGCATGCTGAACCCGCAAGGCTTCGTGATCGACGACCTGATCGTCTACTTCATCAACGAAAGCTGGTTCCGTCTGGTGGTCAACGCCGGCACGGCGGAAAAAGACGTGGCATGGATGCAGCAGCAGAATAGCGCTACCAATAGCGGCCTGACCATCACCCAGCGCCGCGATGGCGCCAATGCGATGGCGCTGATCGCCGTGCAGGGCCCGAACGCGCGCGCCAAGGTATGGCAGGTGATTCCTGAATCGCAGGCCGCCAGCGCCGACATGAAGCCATTCAACGTGGCCTTCGCCCAGAGCGCTGTCTTCGGCGAGGCGATGATTGCCCGCACCGGCTACACGGGTGAAGACGGCTTTGAAATCGGCGTCGCTGCCGAACAGGCCGAAGCGCTGTGGAATGCGCTGACCGCCGCTGGCGTCAAACCTGCCGGTCTGGGCGCGCGTGACACTCTGCGTCTGGAAGCCGGCATGAACCTATACGGTCAGGACATGGACGAAACCGTCAACCCGCTGGACGCCGGTCTGGCATGGACCATCGATCTGGTTTCCGAGCGCGATTTCATCGGCAAGGCTGCCCTGCAGAGCATGGGCCAGAACGCCCAGTTCGTCGGTCTGATCCTGCGTGAAAAAGGCGGCGTACTGCGCGCCCACCAGAAAGTCATCGTGGCCGGCACCGACGCTACCGGCGAAATCACTTCCGGCACCTTCAGCCCGACCATGCAGCAGGCGATTGCGCTGGCCCGCGTGCCAATGAACGTGGCCGTAGGCGACACCGTACACGTGGAAATCCGCGACAAGAAACTGGCCGCTTCGGTAGTTAAGCTGCCGTTCGTCCGTAACGGTAAAATTCTGGCTGTCTGATTAGCCGATATCGACAATTAATATCAACATCACTCTCACACTCTGGAGCCACACATGAATATCCCTGCAGACCTGAAGTACACCGAATCCCACGAATGGGTACGCGCTGAAGCAGACGGCACCGTTACCGTCGGCATCACCGAATTCGCACAGGATGCACTGGGCGACATCGTTTTCGTCGAACTGCCTAAAGTCGGTGCCAGCTTCGGCGCCGGCGACGACGCCGCTGTGGTGGAATCGGTCAAAGCAGCGAGCGACATCTACGCTCCTATCGCCGGCGAAATCATCGCCGTCAACGACGACGTGGTGAACGCTCCCGAGTCGATCAACAGCGATGCCTACGCTGCCTGGCTGTTCAAGATCAAACCAGCTGATGCTGGCGCCATCAATGGCCTGCTGGACGCTGCCGCCTACGGCAAGACCACCGACCATTAATGCAGCTGAAGGCCAGCCTATGCTGGCCTTTTGCTTATTGCCTAGCCGCGCGCAGTGCTGCCTCTGCGCGGGCGGCAATGCAAGGTAGTACCTCCCCCGTTTTCCTCGTATTCCTCTATCGGCCCTGACACATCATGACCCGTACCAGCCTGACCCAACTCGAAGCGCGTGACGCTTTCATCGCCCGCCACATCGGCCCGGACGCCGCTGAACAGCAAGAAATGCTGTCCCTGCTCGGCTACGCTACGCGCGCAGCCCTGATCGACGCACTGGTTCCCGCCAACATCCGCAACAAAAACCCGCTGCCACTGGGCGCCTATGCCCAGCCACTGCCGGAACAGGATGCGCTGGCCAAGCTGAAAGCCACCGCCTCGAAGAATCAGGTACTGAAATCGCTGATCGGTCAGGGCTATTACAACACCCATACGCCGGGCGTCATCCTGCGTAACATCTTCGAAAACCCGGCCTGGTACACCGCCTACACCCCTTACCAGCCAGAGATTTCGCAAGGCCGTCTGGAAGCGATTCTGAACTTCCAGCAGACCATCACCGACCTGACCGGCATGGGCATCGCCAATGCATCGATGCTGGACGAAGGCACGGCGGCCGCGGAAGCCATGACGCTGATCCAGCGCGTGGGCAAATCCAAATCGACCACCTTCTACGTCGCCAACGACGTGCTGCCACAGACGCTGGAAGTGGTGCAGACCCGCGCCAAACCGCTGGGCATCACCGTTAAGACTTTTGACGCCGCCGAACTGGCTGGCGTAACGGACGCTTTCGGCGTGCTGCTGCAATACCCGGGCGTGAATGGTGTCGTGCGCGACTACAAAGACGCTGTCACCACCGTGAAAGCCACCGGCGCGATGGTCATCGTAGCGGCCGATCTGCTGGCCCTGACCATGCTGACGCCACCGGGCGAATGGGGTGCCGACGTGGTCGTTGGTAACAGCCAGCGCTTCGGCGTACCGCTGGGCTTCGGCGGCCCGCACGCCGGCTATCTGGCTACCCGCGATGAATTCAAGCGCAGCATGTCCGGCCGTCTGGTCGGCGTCACCATCGATGCACAAGGCAACAAGGCCTACCGTCTGGCACTGCAAACCCGCGAGCAGCACATCCGCCGCGAAAAAGCCACTTCCAACATCTGCACCGCACAAGTACTGCTGGCTGTGATGGCGTCCATGTACGCCGTCTACCACGGTCCTAAAGGCCTGCAGCAGATCGCCCAGCGCGTGCACCGCTACACCGGCGTACTGGCTGCCAACCTGAAGGCCCAAGGCTACAGCATCGTCAACGCCAGCTTCTTCGACACCCTGACCGTGGCTGTCAAAGACGCTGCTGCCGTGCACGCTGCTGCGCTGGCCAACGGCGTCAACCTGCGCCAGATCGACGCTACCCACGTCGGCGTGTCGCTCGACGAAACCACCACCCGTGACGACATCGCCCTGCTGTGGACCGTGTTCGCACAGGCCGCCGGCAGCAGCACCGTTTGCCCGGATCTGGACGCTGTGGAAGCCACCGTGGCACCTGCCTACGCCGCCGAACTGGCCCGTACCAGCGCCTACCTGAGCCACCCTGTGTTCAACCGCTACCACTCGGAAACCGAGATGCTGCGCTACCTGCGTTCGCTGGCCGACAAGGATCTGGCGCTGGACCGCACCATGATCCCGCTGGGTTCCTGCACCATGAAGCTGAACGCCACTTCGGAAATGATCCCTGTGACGTGGCCGGAATTCTCCAACATCCACCCGTTTGCACCACAGGCGCAAACCGTGGGCTACCGCGAGATGATCGCCCAGCTGGAAGAAATGCTGTGCGCAGTCACCGGCTACGCCGCCATCTCGCTGCAGCCTAACGCCGGTTCGCAAGGCGAATACGCCGGTCTGCTGGTGATTCAGGCTTACCACCAGTCGCGTGGCGAAGGCCATCGCAACATCTGCCTGATTCCGTCCTCGGCCCACGGCACCAACCCGGCGTCGGCCAACATGGTCGGCATGCAGGTGGTGGTGACCGCTTGCGACGCCAACGGTAACGTCGATCTGGCCGACCTGAAAGCCAAGGCCGAACTGCACTCGAAGAATCTGGCCTGCGTGATGGTGACCTACCCGTCGACCCACGGCGTGTTCGAAGAAGGTATCCAGGAACTGTGCGAAATCATCCACAGCCACGGCGGCCAGGTCTACATCGACGGCGCCAACATGAATGCACTGGTGGGCGTGGCCGCACCGGGCGCCTTCGGCGGCGACGTATCGCACCTGAACCTGCACAAGACCTTCTGCATTCCGCACGGTGGTGGCGGCCCGGGCGTTGGTCCTATCGGCGTCGGTGCACACCTTGCCAAGTTCCTGCCTAATCAGCGCTCCAACGGCTACGTGCGTAGCGAAGACGGCATCAGCTCGGTCAGCGCCGCACCATTCGGCTCGGCCAGCATTCTGCCTATCTCGTGGATGTACATCGCCATGATGGGCGCCGAAGGCCTGACCGCTGCGACCGAAACGGCTATCCTGAACGCCAACTACATCGCCCGCCGCCTGTCGCCGCACTACCCTGTGCTGTACTCGGGCCACGACGGTCTGGTTGCCCACGAGTGCATCATCGACCTGCGTCCGCTGCAGGATGCCACCGGCATCAGCAACGAAGACGTGGCCAAGCGCCTGATGGACTTCGGCTTCCACGCGCCGACCATGAGCTTCCCGGTACCGGGCACGCTGATGATCGAGCCGACCGAGTCGGAATCGAAAGCCGAAATGGACCGCTTCATCGACGCCATGATCACCATCCGCGGCGAGATCGCCAAAGTGGAAAGCGGCGAATTCGACAAGCTGGACAACCCGCTGAAATTCGCTCCGCACACGGCCGAAGTGCTGACCGCCGACAAGTGGGAACGCAAGTACAGCCGCGAAGTCGCTGCCTACCCGGTGCCATCGCTGCGCAAGCAGAAGTACTGGCCACCAGTCGGCCGTGCCGACAACGTCTACGGCGACCGTAACCTGTTCTGCGGCTGCGCGCCCATGAGCGACTACGAGTAATTTCTGTATAAGGCTGCTGCGGCAGCCTGCAGCAGCGAGGGTCAGACCGCAAGGTCTGGCCCTTTTTTATTCCCTGCCCGCCTGGTTCGCAAAAATCCGCTTGACGCGCAACCACCTGTCAGATAATGTTTACATATGACAGATAAATCACAACATCTGCAAGGCGACCAGTTGCTAGCCATGCTGGCGGCCCTCTCCAACCCGCACCGCTTGCGCATCATGGGCATGCTGACCAGCCATGGCCGCAACTACGTCAGCCAGCTGGCGCGCGAACTGGGGATCAGCCGTCCCTTGCTGCATCTGCACTTGCAGAAGCTGGAAGACGCAGGGCTGGTCACCAGCCAGATGGAACTGTCAGCCGATGGCAAAGCACTCAATTTTTTCGAAGTAGCACCGTTCGACGTCCGGCTCACGCCTGCCCTGCTGGCAGCGGCCGCCGCCACCCTGACCGATCAACCTGAATAAGAGACGACTATGGCTGAACATGTATATTTCCTGACCATCATCCTGCCTCTGCTGGTCATCATCATCATCGCGGCGCTGCGCTACTACGCCAACGTGCAGCAGGCCAGACTGCGCTATGCACACGAGGAAGCCTATCGCGCCATGGCACAGCAGGCACTCGACGCCCAGAGCAGCACCGCACAGTCACTGAGCGGCATGAAGGCCGATCTGGCCGACCTGAAAACACGTATCGCCGCCATCGAGCAAGTCCTCAAGCAAGTCGAATAATCACCTGAGCGGGAGCCCACCATGCCGGAAGTATCCACCGTAAGACTGTACCTGCTGCGCCTTGTCTACCTGATTATCAGCTGCGGTCTGGCCGTAGTGGTCTGGCCGGGCGTGCTGCACCATGACCAGCCATGGACGCTATCCACCGGCGTAGTCCGCTGCATGCTGACCGCTTTCAGCCTGCTGTGCATACTGGGCCTGCGTTATCCGCTGCAGATGCTGCCCGTGCTGATGTGGGAACTGCTATGGAAAGTCATCTGGATGCTGGCCATAGCCCTGCCCGCATGGCGTTCCGGCCAGATTGATGAAGCCACCATCAGCACGCTGTACGAATGCGCCGGCGTCATCATTATCCCGCTGGCCATGCCGTGGCGCTATGTGTACGCCAGATACCTGCAGCAGCCCGGCGACCGCTGGAAACCGCTACGGGCCTAGCCCGCTTCAGTTGCGCACCGCACTCAGATGCTTGCGGCTGTTGCGCTCCGGCGCGCCGGGCGGGTCGGCCGGCGTGTAGTCGTCCAGCTTGAATTTGGCCACGGCCTCGGACAGATCGACTGCCTGCTGCTGCAGGCTGCTGGCCGCCATGGCGGCCTGCTCCACCAGCGCCAGTTTTTGCTGGGTGGCGTTATCGAGTCCGTTGATATGCAGGTCCGCCGTGCCGGCCGCGATCATGCGCGAAGCGCTGCCTATGGTTTGCGCGGAGCTCAGAATATTCCTGAGCGTGGCGTTCAGATTGCGTATGCTGCCATCCAGCGTGCGCGCCGTTTCGGCAATCTCGTCGCGGCCATAGCTGCGCTGCTGCACCGTCAGATTGCCCTGCGCCAGATTGCTGGCGGTGCTGCCGATATCGTGCAGCTCGCGTAGCAGCGCACGCCGCACCTGCAACGACACCAGCAGCGATAAGGCAATCGACACGGCCACCAGCAGCGGCATCGTGGTTTTCAGGGTGGCAAACTCGCTCTCGGCAAGCGCATACGCGTTCACGCTGAGGCTCTGCTCCAGCCGCGCCAGTTCATCGAGCCGTTGCGCCACCACGTCGAAACTGCGCTCGGCCTTGGACATGGCGTTGGCCGCCATCGAATGATCAGCCATGCTCAGTTCGATCACATCGGCCACGGCTTTCACGTACAAGCCATACGCTGCCTGCGACAGGGCCACATAGCGCTGCTCGGCCGGCTGGTTTTGCGTACTCATTTCTAACCGTGCAAACTGGCTGTCGAGCGCCGCGTGACGCGCATGCAGTTCGCGCAGCAGCGCATCCACCCGCGCCGTCGAGAAACTGGCGTTTATCCATGTCAGCAGCTGGTAGGCCTCGGCGTGCGCCTTGTGGGCACTGATCACCAGATCATCGGCCGCCTTCAGCCGCACGGCGCGCAGCTGCACCATTTCCTCCAACCGCTGGTGCTGGCGCAGCAGTCCCGCATACGCCCCTATCGACAGTACCAGCAGCAATATCAGCACCACCCCCGGTGCCAGCAGCAGTTTCGGCCCTATCCGCAGTTTGCTTAACATAGTCCCTCTCGTGGCTTGCTTGTTATTGGCTCAATACTGGCGAAATCCTGACGCGCCCAGCGCCAGCCTCAGTGCAGGCTCGCGCCGTCCTCGTGCTTGTAGACGCCTGCTTCCAGCGCCACATCATCCACCCGCAACACATAGGTGGTCTTGGCCTCCACCTTGCCCGTTCTGGGATTGAGGAATTTGTAGTCGACCCATCCGCTGCCTTTGCCGCGCGCCAGCGCCAGCATCTCGTGGCGGAATAGCTTGCCGTCGGCATCGGGCACATCGAGCAGGTTTTTGCCGATCAGGGCGGTGGTGGGATGGGCGATGGTGATGCCGTTCAGGTCGCGCATGGCAAGGTAGAGCGTGCCCTGATTGAATGCGGGATCTTTGCGGTTGATGCAGGCGATCAGGGCATACTTGCCATGCTCCTGCATATAGCGGGCGCCCTTGACGGCCAGCGCCATCGCGTCGCGCTCGCTGGGCGCGGCCAATGCCAGCTGGCTAGCGGCAAGCAGGGTGACAAATACAGCACGCATGGTGTCCTCCGACAGCAAAGATGCCATACGATACTGCCCATGCCTCGATGCAATCTTGCGATTAATCAAGCACTTCAGTAATGCAGTTTTTGCGGATAGGAGGGAGGAAGATTCCGACGCCGCAGCCGGCAAGGCCGGACTGCGGTGGGGATTGCGACGGCAGCCGGCTGCCATAGCAGAGAGAGAAACTTAGACCAGTTTGGCCGAGTGCTCGCGGGTAGCGTGGAACTTCAGCTTGGGCCAGCGCTCTTCGGTCAGGCGCAGATTGACGCTGGAAGTCGCCAGATAGGCCATATTACCAGCTGCATCGTAAGCCACATTGTGGCCCAGCGAGTTTTCGAAGTCGGACAGGGCCTTCTTGTCATCGCTGGAAATCCAGCGCGCGCTGCTGATGCTGGTGCCTTCGAACACGGCTTCCACACCGTACTCGTTTTTCAGACGGCTGGCCACCACCTCGAACTGCAGCACACCGACCGCGCCCAGTACCAGCTCGCCGCCCTGTACCGGCTTGAACACCTGTACCGCGCCCTCTTCGCCCAGCTGCTGCAAGCCTTTGTGCAGCTGCTTGATTTTCAGCGGGTTCAGAATCCGCACGGAGCGGAAGAAATCCGGCGCGAAGTAAGGAATACCGGTAAAGGTCAGCATTTCGCCTTCGGAGAAGGAGTCGCCGATCTGCATATTGCCGTGGTTAGGCAGGCCGATGATATCGCCGGCGTAAGCCTCTTCCACCTGTTCGCGCGACGATGCCATGAAGGTCACCACCGACGACACCTTGATTTCGCGGCCCAGACGCAAATGCTTGACCTTCATGCCGCGCTCGAAACGGCCCGAGCACACGCGCAGGAAAGCGATGCGGTCGCGGTGGGCCGGATCCATATTGGCCTGGATCTTGAACACGAAGCCGGAGAACGGCGTCTCGGTCGGCGCCACGGCGCGTACCGTGGCATCGCGTGCGCGCGGTGCCGGCGCCCAGTCCACCAGAGCCGACAGGATTTCGCGTACGCCGAAGTTGTTGATGGCGGAGCCGAAGAACACGGGAGTCTGGATACCGGCCAGGAACTGCTCCAGATCGAAGGGATTGGAAGCGCCATGCACCAGTTCCACTTCCATGCGCAGCTGATCCATCTCGAGCGGGAACATCTCCTGCAGGCGCGGGTTGTCGATGCCCTTGATGATTTCAAAAGCGCCGTCGGCCTTCTCTTCGCCGGCCTTGAACAGCATGATCTCGTCATTGAGCAGGTGGTACACGCCGCGGAAGTTCTTGCCCATGCCGATAGGCCAGGTCACGGGTGCGCACTTGATCTTCAGGACCGATTCCAGCTCGTCCAGCAGTTCCAGCGGGTCGCGGGTTTCGCGGTCCAGCTTGTTCATGAAAGTGACGATAGGCGTATTGCGCATACGGCAGACGTCCAGCAGCTTGATGGTCTGGGCTTCCACACCTTTGGCCGCATCGATCACCATCAGCGCCGAGTCCACCGCCGTCAGTACGCGGTAGGTATCTTCCGAGAAGTCCTGGTGGCCCGGGGTGTCGAGCAGGTTCACCACGTGGTCACGGAATTCGAACTGCATCACAGAGGAAGCCACGGAAATGCCGCGCTGCTTCTCGATCTCCATCCAGTCCGAGGTGGCGTGGCGGCCGCTCTTGCGGGCCTTGACGGTACCGGCCATCTGAATCGCACCCGAGAACAGCAGCAGCTTTTCGGTCAGCGTGGTCTTACCCGCATCCGGGTGAGAAATAATGCCGAAAGTACGGCGGCGCTGCACTTCGCGGGCGATCAGCGCCGGCGTTTTGGAGCTGGTGACGACCACTTGTTCGTCAGCGGGCTCGGGGCTTACATTTTCGATATCGTTGGACATTTGTACGTAATCTGGTGCGGTTCTGCAAAACCCTCGATTTTACCGGAACTTCGTCCCTATCGGTGATTTGTTTCCCCGCACTGGAGCTGCTGCCCATCCTGCTGGCTGCTGGCTGCCGCCTATTCGCCTTTCACCCGGCGCCAGCCGCTACGGTGGGCATCGGCCGAGATCTGTTCCGACAAGGGCGAAGTCTTGTTGCTGCCGTCGGCCAGCGTGGTCACCATCTTCAGCTGGCCGTTAGGCAGGCGGATGATGATGAAGCCCACTGCCGCCGAAGTATTCGACAGCGTCAGCCCGACCGGATGGCTGCCGATCGCCTGCCCGTTGCACACGTTGACCTGATACAGATTGCTGGAACCGCCCACCGAGCAGGCCGACGAGGACGTAGGCAGATTGGTCACCACATTGGCCACCCCGCTGACGATCTGCGGGTCCAGATTCATCCGCTCGCCCGCGTTGAGCGCCCAGTCGAAATACCAGCCATCCTTCTGGGTCAGGTCGACCGGATTGCTGGTGATCTGGTAGGTATTGATATTGCTGCCCGAGCCCAGCGCACTCAGGGTCTGCTTGACCATGGTAGCGCCACGGATATCGGCAATGGTGCTGCCGCCATCCTTGAGCAGATACAGGCTCTGGATCGAAGTATCCGTGGTGTCGGGCACATCGAGCAGACGGCCTGTACCGAACAGCACCACGCGCACACCGGCCGTACTGTTGACGGTGACGCCGTTGACTTCCGTCTGCACAGGCACGGCGCACATGGTGACGTCGGGCCGTGTGGTAATCGGTTTGCCCGCCCCGGCATCGCCGAGCAGCTTGACGGTAATCGCACCGCTCGATGCGCTCAGATCGAAGCGCCACATCTGGCCCTGATTATCGCCGCCGTAGATGTAGTTGACGCGCGGGTCGGCACCGGGATCGGCACTGATGGCCGAGATCTTGGCCAGCCCGGAAGGCGTGGTGGTATCGCCGGAATTGGTGCTGATCTTGTTCAGCAGCTCGCCCGTATAAGCGTCCAGCACATACAGATAGCCTTTGCCATTGCCGCTGGCCACACCGTCTGTGCCGGGCACGTTGTTGTAGCCGGAAGTGAGGAACACCACCCAGCGGCCATTGGCCAGCGTGCCGAACTGGGGGTTGCCGAAGCTCAGACCCAGATCGCCATCGCTGAGCGGGCAGACCGTCGCATCGGCGCAGAACTCCCACAGCTGCCTAGGGTTGCTGGTATCGGTGATATCGAGCGCATAGTAGCCGCGCCCGCCCCCGTTCAGGCCTGCCACCAGCACCGTGTGCCAGCCGCCGCCCGAAGGCTTGATGTCGGCCACTTCGGGCGAACCGTCGGCCGTGAACTGGTGGTTGGTGCTGTAGATGGTGCTGGCCAGCCCGTACAGCTTCTTCATGGTGGTACGCGGCACGTAAGCCCACAGCTCTTCACCCGAGGTGGAACTGAAGGCATGCAGCATGCCGTCGTTGGCAGCCGTGAACACGGCGCCGCTGCGGTAGTTAGGGCTGGTGGGATTGCCGTAGTTATCCTTGAAGGTGATGTAGTCGGCATCCGAATAGTCGTTACGGGGATCGCGCACATAGGCCGGCTTGGACGAAGCGATATCGCCCAGCACGATGGGGATGGGGCCGCTGGCGCCGGCTGGCGTGTTGGTGGTCATGCTGTAGGCGCGGAACAGCGTATCGTTGGCATACTGCTGCTGGCCGCGCAGCCAGTTGACCAGATTGCTGCCATCGTTCACCAGCGCCTTGTCGCTGGCCGACAGCAGCGCGCACTGGGGCAAGGCACTGCACTTGTTGGCAAACCAGGCCGGTGCCGCCCCCTTCATGTTCGCAAAGCGGAATTCGTCCGGCGTGCCACCATAGCCGCCTGCCGTGTTGTACATATAGATGCGGCGCGTATCGCTGCTGGCGCCGACCTTTTTGCCCAGCGTATCGCTGGTGGTCCAGGTCACCGTGCTGGAGACACTGCCATCCGTACTATCGATCTTGCGGTCGGACAGTTCGCCGAACCATTTCACGGTGGTGAAGGTATCGGAGAAGATATCGTTATCGGTCAGCGTGATGTTAGGCGTGGAGGTTGCTGCAGCCGCCGCGGCGCCCACATGCACCTGCATATTCGACAGCGCTTCACTGAGGCCGCTCACCACATCTTTCGGGTCCTGCGCGCTGAAGTATTTGCCATGGCCGTTGATGGCGGCATGCCACAGGTCGTCCACCCGTTCCTGCACGGTGCTGGCCGTGTTGGTAGTATCGGGATCAGGCCAGACATAGGCACCATTGCTGTTCCACGGACAGCCCGAGGTGGCGCCCGTAATCAGCTTATAGAAATCGCCGCCTGCCTTGGGGGCGCTATCGTAATTCGGTTCATAGGTCATCACCCCGTCCACGCCCAGCCCCAGCGTGTAGGTGTTCATGTGCAAATGGGTGTTCTCGCCTGCTGCTGCCGGCACCGACCCGGGCTTGCTCATATCCGGCTCCAGCGATGGGCGCAGCGATACCGTGCCGGTGCTGGAACCGCCGTTATACCAGTGCAGCGCCACATCGGAAATCGAAGGCTGGGTCTGGGCGCGCGTGTCCACGCAGCCGCGTGCCTGGGTGCAGAAGCGGGCCGCGTTTTCCACGTTGTCGTTATTCGTCACGTTGGCGGTGCTGCTGCCGTTCCAGTAGCCGTCCGTGGTGAGGATCATGAAGTTCTGCTGGCACGGGTACTGCACCACTTCCTGCCCGGCCGCATAGTTGTAGGGCGAGAGATTGCCGAACATGCGGCCCACATTGTCCATCGCCGTGCGGATCGGCGTGGAACCGGAGGTGGTGGTGTTGTACAGCGTCGTGTACCAGCTGGCACGCGCCGTACCGGCAAAATCGGCCGGCTTCAGATCGATGGCGCCGCCGGCACCCGCGTTCGACAGCTTGACATAGCCCACCTTGTAATTCGAGGTGATGGCCGAGAAAGCGATGCCGACCGAGGTCTTCATCATTTGCAGCCGGCTCTTGTAGTACACATACCAGTTGGCGAAGTTGGTCATTTCCTCGCTATAGCTGCAGCTGCTGGCCCCCAGACAGTCGGTGCGGTCGGCACTTTTCGGATAGGTCTGGCCGTTGACGATATTCACCCGCACAAAGGGATTGGGCGCACCGGAGCCGGCCGAGAGTGCGCTGGTAGAAACGGGCACCGCATCGTTCACGGCCGCCACAAAGCCGCTGGTGGCCGAACGGTTCCAGCTGATGCTGCCCTGATTATCCATGGTGAAGGCACTGATGGTGGCCGTATTATCGGTCGCGGCCCAGTTGACCAGACACACGCTGCTACTGGTATAGCCAGTCGGACAGTTGCTGCTATTGCCCAGATAGGCTTTGATGGTGCCGCCGGTGCCGATGGCACTGACGACGGAACTGGCGATCTGCGCCGGTGTACGGCCTTTGCCGAGACTCAGGTAAGTCGGACTGCTGAAGGACGAAGCGCCGATCAGCGTGGTGCCCGCATAGCTCAGACTTTTCAGGATGGCGGTCAGCGAGGACGAAGTGGCCGTACCGCTGAAAGTGATCACGGCGGCGCCGGGCGCATACGGCGTAGTCACCACCGAGGGGGCCGTCACGGCCAGGCCCCAGCCGGCGCGCGAGTTATCCGTCAGCGGCTGGCAGTTGGCCACGCTGACACTGCCCGTACAGGTGACGGGCAGCACGGCCACCACATTTTCCGAACTGAGCGTAATGCCGAAAGTGCTACAGGCGGGCACGCTGGGCTGGCCTGTCGGCGTGCGCACGCAGGCGTAATACAGGCGGCTGGAACTGGCGCCCAGATTGACCGAGGTGGCAATGATGTTGGCCGCCAGTGCGCTGGCCATGGTCTGCTGCTTGATCAGGCTATTGGTGCCGGTAGGTGCGGTCACCGTGCCATTGGTAATCGTGGTGCTGCTGTTGACCACCACGCTGGTAATGGTCAGCGAGCTGGCCGTCGCGGAAGCGCCGATGGCGATGGTGCCGTAGGAAACCACCGCGCCGCTAGGCGTGGAATAGGCCGGATAGATGTAGCTGCCCACGCGCTTGCCCTGGCACTGAGTCAGCAGTCGGTCGCTGCACCAGCGCACCTTGACGGGCACGGGATAGCCGGCCGGCGCGGTGGCCCCCACGGCCGTCGATTTGCAGGTCTTCATGGTTTCATCCGTGCAGAACTGCCCTACCCCTATGGTGTAGTAATACGGGCCCGTGGTAATCGCCGTCGCCGTCTGGTAGGTAGCGTCGGGATAGGTGTAGCTGGACGTGTTGAACTGGCAGCTGCCGCCCGAGCACCATTTCAGGTCGGGGAAGCCGGTCACCAGATTGATGTTGGAGGTGACGGTGTTACCGGCCATATCGTTCTTGCGCGCGCCGAAGCCGTCGCCCGTGACCGAAGTCCAGTTGCTGGTATTGGTGGCATTCTGCTCGGGGTAGTAGCTGCCATCAGCCTTGACCGGTACCACATAGCGGATGGCCGGATTGTAGTACTGCTTGTTGAAGTCCGGGCTCATGAAGGGCGGGTGGCCCACGGCGCAAGCCGTCACGCCGGCCTGCAGCGTGGCGCCGCTGCGGCACAGATTATCGTTGACGTAGTCCGGCGTGTAAGTCTGGTCCATCGAGCCGGAGTTATCGAACAGCAGCATCAGATTGGGCTTGACGGTGCCCGTGCCTGAGATGTTCAGCAACGGCACTTGCGCAATCTGGGTCAGGCCGGCCTGCGCCGGCGGCGCGACGCCGCACAGTGCAGCCAGCGACAGGAAAGTGGTGAACGCTAAGCGCAGCTTGTTCATGATGTGATCCATCCAGAGTGCTGGGCCTTACGGCCCTTTCATGATGACGCCCTGCGTCACCACATTGCCACCGCGCGCACCGGCGATGCGCGCTGTGACCACGTAGTGGAGCTGGGGCTGGTCAAGGTAATTCGGGCTATCCGAACGGCCGCTGCGGCCATACGGCTGGCTGGTCTTGGAATTCGGCCGCGCCGAAGTCTGCTGGCAGCGGTTGGTGACGTCGTTGTAAGGGCCGGCGAAATCGCACAGGCGGTGGATCACGTATTCCACCCGGTTGCCCGAAGCGTCGGGCGGCAGCGTCACCGAGCCTAGCCAGAACGCCGGCGTGCTGACGGTCCAGTTGGGCGCCATGGAGGCCACGTAGCCGGCCGCCGCCTGATTCGATTCCAGCAGCGCGTTGTTGGGGATGTCGCGCAGATAGGCAAATGCCGTATGCACGCCCAGATCGGCCGCCTTGCTGAGCGCCGCCTCGTAAGCCAGATTCGAGGTGGTCAGCGTGGTCGACGTGCTGGACTTGAGCAGGTAGATACTACTGACCAGCATCACGGTCAGCATGATCAGCATGATGGGCAGCGCTATGCCGCGCTGCAGGCGACGCTTGTACATCATGGCCTCCATTGCGCGTTACGGATAGGGACGATGTTTTCGAACACGCGGTAGCGATAGCACTGCCACGCCAGCGTGTCCCCCGCCACGGCCACATTCACCTGCATGGGCACGGCCGCCACCGTGGCCGGCGCGGTGCTGGCAAACACGGTCGGCAGTTCCGCCGTCGCCGTGCACTGGCCTTTGCTATCGGGCTTTTCCACCGTTTTGCTGCGTGCCACGACGGCCAGCCGCACGGCGGCGATGCGCTGGTAGTCACCGGGGCTGCCCACCACGCCATCGCCATCGGCATCGATCATGGTGGCACTCCAGGCCGTGATCTGCATGCCGTTGCCGGTGGGGTTGGGGTCATAGGTGCCGGCCACCACGCGCGTATCGAAGCCGTACTGCCCCTTGATGCTGACCACATTGTCGGTGACGGAGACGCCGGCGCGCTCGGCCCCGGGCAGTTCGGCGGCACGCAGCAGCAGCACGCCGTTGGCCACCGACCAGGTATGGAAATGCAGCTGGGTGGCCGGGCCCAGATTGTAGATATAGCTGACGTTCTGACGGTAGATATTGGCCAGCCCGCCCGCCGGATTGAAGCGGAAACCGGTGCCGGCATTGAACAGCAGGGTATTCGCCGCAGCTGCACCAAAGCCGGACAGCTGCACCAGCGAGCACTGCACGCTGCCCTGCGCCAGCGGCGCGATTACCATCACATCGCCGATCTGGAAGGTGTAGGGGTTGCGGCTATCGATGGTGAACTGGGCGCCGCCCAGATAATCGGCAAATAGCCGCGCCGAGCCATTACCGCTTTGCGAAGTCCCGCTGTTAAACGCAATCACATCGGGGTTGCTGCCATTGGACTGGATCAGCACGGCCGCAAGCGGTGTAATGTTGACGCCGCCGCGGGCCGCCGTGGGCAGCACATAGCCGCTGCCATCGGTCAGCACGGTATCGCAGCCGGCCAGCATGGGATCATTGATGCCCCAGCCCGATTCACCCGCGTCATTACTGAGCGAATACAGCGCCAGCATGCCGTTCTGCATGCTGTCGGAGCCGCCCACGGCGGCGTCCTTGTTCAATTCGCCGCTGATGATCAAACGGGTGGCGAACAGCAACGCCAGCATGCCGATCACCACGCTGACCAACAGCTCGACCAGCGAGAATCCGCCTCGCCGCATGCTTGTATTAGGCTGGTTCATATCAGTTCGCAATATAGGAAGTCACCTGATGCTGGTTCATATCGTCGCCGGCCTTGCGCTTCCAGCGGATGGAAATATCCACCCGCACACGGCGTGCTTCCGGCGTTACCTGCACGGCCAGCAGCGCATCCGGGATGTACTGGCGCGTTTCGTCCACCCAGGGCTGCAGCGCCTCGGTAGGGTCCTCGCCTTCTTCCACGCCGTAATTGAGCACATTGGCCACGTCCGCATTCATCACGCCCAGCAGCTTCTCGCCGGCCATGGTGGCTTCGGCACGCTGGCTGGCATCGGACAGGGCGGAATAGGCGCGCGCCTGCAAGCCTATGGTGCCCAGCAGGCCTACGCCGAGTATCAGGATGGCCAGCAGGGCTTCCAGCAGCGCGATACCGCGCTGGCTGCGGCCTTGCTGGCGCCTATGGGATGGGGGCAGATGCGGTTTCATGGCGGACAGGCTCGCGTATCAGAGGCCGGCACATCGGGCTGGCATTTGGTGGCCATACCGGCCAGCGTGACCACCAGTGCCACGCTGGGCACATCGCCGTGGAAGCGGCTGTCAGGTTGCAGCTGCAGCCGGGTCAGGCGTTCGGCAAAGCGGGTATCGACCCAGCCCATGGGGGTGAAATACACTTGCGAACTGCCTTCCGGCACGGTGCTCGGCAGCAGGGCTTCGGAATTCGGCAGCGCATCGGCCACCCGCAGCACGGACTTGAAGCCGGCCGCGCCTTCCGGATCATTGGCGGCGGCGGCATCCACGGTAGACCAGCCCCCTTCGGCCGCGCCGCACTGGGTATTGGCCGAAACAAAGCACAGATCGACCTGCCAGTTCATCTGGCCCGTGTTCACATTCGGCGTCAGGCTGATGCGGCTGAAAGTGTTGTGCAGCACGGCCTGACGGCGTGCCATGCTGAAGCCTTCCGCATAGAACTCGCTGGCACTGCGGGCACGGTTGGCCAGCAGCCAGTTGCTGGCATTGGGCAGGCCGATGGCCAGCATGAAGCCGAAGATGGACAGCGTGATCAGCAGCTCGAGCAGGGTCAGCCCGCGCATGCGGGCCGGCAGCGGCGGCCGCAGTGGCATCAGTTGGAACATGCTCCACCTTTGTGGTCCACCCAGCAGGAGGCACTGGTGCCCCAGCCGGTCGGGCTGCCCGTAGTGGCATGAGTACCGTTCTGGTCTATGGTGTAGACAAAGCCGGCCATCTTGCCGCTGCCGGTGGCCGTAATGGTGTAGGTCGAGGCGGTGGCAGTGCTCAGCACGTAACTGAAATTGGCTGTGTTGGCGGGGAAGGCGGAGGCCCCATCAAAACCGGCATAGCTGCGGTTATTCGCCCAGTACTGCTCGGCTGCCGGCTGGGCCCCGCCCAGCGCCGTGAAAGCTTCGCTCAGGCGGCCGCGGATTACGTAGTCCGTGTAGGACGGGATGGCAAAGGCCATCAGTATTCCGACAATGGCCACAGCGACCATAATCTCGATCAGGGTAAAGCCGCGCTGGCTGGTTTTCATGGCTTGCTCCCGTTATCAATGTGCACGTTTAATAGTGTAGCCGAGCAAGCTTGCATTTCCCTGAGGAAATGCTGACAAACTGCTGACAATTGCACGAAAGAACTAAAAATCAGGGAAAAATGATGGAAAAACGGGCGCCCTGCCCCGTGCCGGCCGCGCCGATCCGGCATTCCGCAGCGTGGACGGTGGCGATGTCGCGCACGATGGCGAGGCCCAGCCCGCTGCCGCTGCTGCGGTCATCGAGCCGCACGAAACGGCTGAATACCTGCTCGCGCCGCTCGGGCGGAATGCCGGGACCGCTGTCCTCGACGATCAGCATGCCGCCGCTCGCCGCGCCCGGCTGCGGCATACAGCTCACCGTAACGCTGCCGCCCGCAGGCGTGTAGCGGATGGCGTTATCGATCAGATTATCGATCAGGTCGCGCAGCAGGAAGCGGTCGCCGCGCACCATCAAAGGCTGCAGCTCGAAGCCGAGGTCGATCTGCTTGCGGCCAGCCAGTTCCACGAACAGCTGCACCGACTGTTCGATCAAGCTGTGCAGCGCCACCGGTTCGAGCCGGGTCTTCTCGAAATGCTCAGGCTCGGCGCGGGCCAGTGCCAGCAGCTGGTTGGTCTGGCGTATCATGCGCTCGGTGGTGGCCAGCATCAGCCGCACCGACTGGGCGGACTCGGCCTCGCTGTGGCGCGCGCCCAGCCATTCCAGCTGGGTTTTCAGGCCGGCCAGCGGCGTGCGCAACTGGTGCGCCACATTGGCCAGAAACTGCTGGCGTGCCTGCGCGCCCTCGCCCACTTTTTCCAGCAGGCCGTTAAAGGCATGGACCACCGGCTCCAGTTCATGGGGCAGGTCGGCCAGCGCCAGCGGTGCCAGCTGGTCGCCCGCGCGCCGGTTCAGATCCGCGCGCAAGCGCTGCAGCGGCATCAAGCCGTTGCTGACGCCGAACCACACCAGACCGATACTGGCCGCAGCAAACAGCCCTTCCAGCAACAGCAGCGCGCGCAAGGTTGCCTGCTGGATCTGCTGGCGCTGGCGCAGCGTTCTGGCCACCACGATACGGGCCCGGCTGACTGGCGCGCCGGCCCGCGCCGGCAGCGACCAGGGCAGCACCAGCACCCGCACGGGCTGCTGCTGGCGCATGCCATCGTAGAACTGCTGGCCACGGCCGGCCTGCGCGGCCGGCAGCGGCAGATCGCGGTCGCCGGCAATCTGCCGCCCTGCGCCGTCGTACACGGCAAAATACAGGCTATCACTGTCATCGCTGCGCAGCACGGCTTCAGCCAGCGGGGGCAAGTCCAGCTGCAGCTGTCCGCCCGCATCGCTCAGGCGCGCGCCCAGACCGGCAGCGGCCTCGGCCAGACTCTGGTCAAATGCCAGCTGGGCCGGTGTCCACGCCAGCAGATAGACTAACCCGCCGCCGGCCAGATTGATCAGCAGAATCGGCGCTATCAGCCACTTGAGCAGGCGCAGGCGTATGCTGCTCATGGCGCAGGCGGCCCGGCTTCCAGCATATAGCCGAAGCCCCGTATGGTACGCAGCGTAACACCGGCATCGGCGATCTTCAGACGCACGCGCGAGACATACACTTCCACCGCATTCAGCGTCAGCTCATCGCCCCAGGGCGCGATGGCGTCGATGATCTGCTGCTTCGACACCACTTTGCCGGCATGTTGCAGCAGGAATTCCAGCACGGCCCATTCGCGCGCCGACAGCTCGATCAGCTTTTCGCCCACTCTGGCCCGCTTGGCATCGAGATCGAGCGCCAGCCCGCCCAGTGCCAGCAGGCCGGGCCTGGGCGCATTGCGCCGCACCAGCACGCGCAGGCGCGCCACCAGTTCGGCCGTAGCAAAAGGCTTGACTAGATAATCGTCGGCGCCCAGTTCCAGTCCGCGCACCCGGTCGGCAATGGCATCGCGTGCCGTCAGCAGCAGCACGGGCAGCGCGCTGCCGCGCGCACGCAGGCGCCGCACCAGTTCGAAGCCGTCAACTCCGGGCAGACCGATATCGAGCACTGCCACGTCCAGCGTCTCTGCATGCTGCAGGCGCAGCTCGGCCTGAGTGCCATCGGCCAGCAGCTCCACCGTCATGCCGTGCTCGCCCAGCACGCGGCGCAAGCCATCGGCCAGAACAGCATCGTCTTCGACTACCAGTACCTGCATGGTGTACGCCTATCTAGGGGAATGGCTGCATTATGCACTTGCCCGCAGGCTAAGCCTAGTGCGTCTGCGCTGGCGGCCGCCGTCGCGGCCCACCGGCCTTGTAGGAGCAAGACTACAAAGCTGCACCACACAGGACTACAGGCCAGCGTCTGCTGCGCTTATGTTCGTTAGTTCGCCCCCGCCTTACAGTAGTGACAACACCGAAGCGCAGCAACGGTGTTGTTTGAGTAGCCAGACTGTGAGGAACAAGATGAACAATACCCAACTGAGCCCATCGCCCAAAACACGCGGTTACGGCGCCACAGCCCGACCACCCTTGCCCTATTCCATCAGCCCCAGCGGTGCCCGCCAGAACGAATTGCTGGCCGCCCTGCCCGAACACGAACTGGCCGCCCTGCTGCCGGAACTGGAACTGGTGACTCTGCCCGTGGGCAAAGAACTATTCGAATGCGGCGCCTGCATGGAGTATGTGTACTTCCCTACCAGCGCCATTATTTCGCTGCTGTATGTGATGGAAAACGGCGCCACCACCGAGATAGCCGTGGCAGGCCGTGAAGGCGTAGTCGGCGTGTCCCTGTTTGCGGGTGAACGCGCCATGTGCAGCGCCATGGTGCAGTCAGCCGGCTATGGCTACCGCATGCATGCACGCCATTTGCGCGCCGCCTTCCATCTGGGCGGCGCCCTGCCTGCCCTGCTGATGCGCTACAACACGGCGCTGTTCGCCCAGATGGCGCAGAACGCCGTGGGCGGCCGCCACAGTTCCATCGAACAGAAGCTGTGCCGCTGGCTACTGGAACGGCTGGACCGCTCCAACGACAACGTGCTCAAGGTCACGCAGGAAATGATCGCCATCATGCTCGGTGTACGGCGCGAAAGCATCACGGCCGCTGCCGGCAAATTGCAGGAGGAAGGTCTGATCGCCTACCGGCGCGGCACCATCACCGTACTGGATCGCTCAGGTCTGGAGCAATATGCGGGGGAGTGCTACAAGGTGGCGAAGACGGAATATGACCGTCTGCTGGAGGATGTAGCGCACTATTGAGCACGGCACTGAGGGCGGGCGGCAGGCTGCTGGCCACCTCGCCGCCTGTTCCGGCAGGCAGCGCAGCGGCAGGTACGGGCGCCGACGCGGCGGGTAGTACATTCGGCTGAGGCAAGGGTATGTTCACTTCGATACAAGTGCCCTTGTCATTACGGCCGCGCCGTATGCTCATGCTGCCACCGAGCAGCAAAGCACGCTCGCGCATGCCCAGCAGGCCATGCGACATGGGCTTGACGATGTTGGTGGCAGCGATGCCTATGCCGTCATCGATGATGCGCAGTATCAGCCCGTGCTGGTCGCGCGTCAGCGTCACCGACACCTGGCTGGCGTGGGCGTATTTGCGGATATTGGTCAGCGCTTCCTGCACGATACGGAACAGCGCAATCGACAGATCACCGGAACGGCGTGCGGTCTTTTCTATGCCTGCGGCCACATCGCAGTCGCAGCGCACTTGCGCCAGCCGGCTGAACTCGTCGCAATAGCTCTCGATGGCCGCGCACAGGCCCAGATTATCAAGCAGGCTGGGGCGCAGATTCTCGACGATACGGCGCTTCATTTCCACCGTTTCCACCAGCGTGGCACGGGCGCGCTTGAGCTGGGCTGCCAGCTCCGGTTCGCGCTGCTGCAACTGCTGGGCAACGGCCGCAATATCCATGCTGATCGAAGTCAGATTGGCGCCCATTTCGTCATGCAGCTCACGCGAAAGACGGATTTTTTCCTCTTCGCTAATGCTGATCAGATGGCGCGACAGCAGCGATAGCTGTTCGGTACGCTGATGCACCTGCGATTCCAGCGTTTCGTTGGCGCTCTGTAGCGCATGTTCCACTTGCGCACGGTTGGCAAAGCTGCGCCGCACCAGCTGGTAGAACATCACCAGCACAAATATCGCCAGTGCATTGATGCTCATGCCCAGCAAAATGGCTTTTAGGTATTCCTGATAGAAGGCGGCGCTGCGGTGCGCCATGGTCTCGTTCTGTTCCTGCTCCATGATCACCACCTGCAGGCGGATCTCATCCATATTCACGCGTCGTTCGCTGAGCTTGGCAATCTTGACGATTTCGGACAGCCCCCCATCGCGGTAGACATCCACCGCCTGCCCCATCAGGCGCAGCCGGCGCCGCACCAGCGTATGCAGCTGGGCCAGATTGCGCAGCTGGGAAGGATTATTGGCTAGCAGGGTTTCCAGTTCCTTGAACTCGGCTTCCGTCTCGGCAGGAGCAGACGTCGTGGGGCGCAGCGTTTCTTCGCGGCCATTGAGGAAATAGCCGCGCATGCTGCTTTCTGCCTCCAGTACCAGCACGTTCAGATATTGCAAACGGTCGGCCACGCGGGCCGACTGGGCCAGCGACTGCTGGGCGCCCCGTAAAGACTGCAGATTATGGAACAGGCTGAAGCCATTCACGATCAGCAGCAGTGCGCAGGTCACGCACAGAACAGTCTTGTACAGAGGCAGACGGTGTTGCGGTGCCGGTTCTACAGTGAAATGCATCCTGAGGGGTTTCCTTCATGGTAGTTTACGCCGGCCGGAGTAGGCGCATTATAGCCCCGTGAAAGAATGGCTGCGCTGGCGCCACAGTTCAACCGTGCGCGCCGCTCTGCCATCGGCTCATTCCAGCAGATTATTCTTCATGGCGTAATAGGTCAGGTCGGAATTCGACTGCATGCCCATTTTTTCCATCACGCGGGTACGGTAGGTGCTGACCGTCTTGATGCTGAGCGAGAGCGCCACGCCGATATCGGACACGGTTTCGCCCCGGGCCAGACGCAGAAACACCTGGAATTCGCGGTCCGACAGTTCCATGTGCAGCGCCGTATTGGGATCGCGATCCAGCGTCTGGGCCAGCAGTTCGCCCACGGTGGCATTCACATAGCGCCGCCCCTGAAACACGGTGCGCACCGCCGTCATCAGCTCGTCCGCCTCGCATTCCTTGTTCAGGTAGCCGTTGGCGCCCATCTTGAACAGGTTCACGGCGTACTGCTGGGCCGGATAGCCGGACAGGATCAGCACGGGCAGATCGGGCTGGCCCTGGCGTATGGTGCGCAAGGTGTCGATGCCGCTCTGATCGGGCATGGCAATATCGAGCATCAGCACATCGCACACTTCGCGGCGGGCGATATCGAGTGCTTCACGGCCGGTTCCGGCCTCGGCCACCACTTCGAATTCGTCGGTGGCGGAAAAAATCTGTTTGAATCCTGCGCGGACTATTTGATGATCGTCGCAAATGGCAACGCGTATCATGCATCCTCCTGTCTGGCCGGCCTGCGGCATAGACTCTACCGGACTGAAAGTTCCAGTATTCAGCGTCGCTGATTTTTAGTCAATGTTGAGAGTATAGCAGCTACGCGGCGGGATGCCGCGTACCGCTGGCTGGCAGCTGGCCGGAGGGGCTCAGTCCAGTTTGAGCAAGTCGAGTATGGCCTGCAGTTCGCGCCGGATCAGGCTGCGGTCTAGCGGCGCCGCGTCCTCCGGCATGGCCACATCGTAGCCGCCTTCGTGGCTGTTTGCCACATGGTGCTCGCCGCGGCTATCGAGCTTGTTGCGCGCGCCGCTGATGGTAAAGCCCTGTTCGTACAGCAGTTCGCGGATGCGGCGGATCAGCAGCACTTCGTGGTGCTGGTAATAGCGCCGGTTGCCACGCCGTTTGACCGGTTTGAGCTGCGTGAATTCCTGCTCCCAGTAACGCAGTACATGGGGCTTCACGCCGCACAGCTCGCTTACTTCACCGATGGTGAAATAGCGCTTGGCCGGTATCGGCGGCAGCGGGGCAGCATCGGTCTTGGCAGCGCGGTCATTCATCACGACTTAGCTCCCGTTCAGGCGACACGTGCCGCCGGATTGCTCTCTTCCACCATGCCCTTGAGCTTCTGGCTGGCGTGGAAAGTCACGACGCGGCGCGCCGTGATAGGAATTTCTTCGCCCGTCTTGGGGTTGCGGCCCGGACGCTGCGGCTTGTCGCGCAGCTGGAAATTGCCGAAACCGGACAGTTTCACCGCTTCGCCCCGCTCGAGCGCATTGCGGATCTCGTCAAAGAAGGTCTCCACCATGTCTTTGGCTTCACGCTTGTTCAGGCCCACCTGTTCGAACAGCAGTTCGGCCAGTTCCGCCTTGGTCAGCGTCGGCAAATCTTTTTCAGCATCCTGACGTACTTTGGCAACCTGCATGGCGCGATGCAGATCGGCAGCCAGCGCGGACTGCAGTACGGCGGAATCGACGTCGTTGTTATTAATTTTACTGCCCTGCCTTCTCTAATAACGAATGAGTCCGGCATTAGCCGGACTCCCGAGTATACAAAACGCTCAGCGATGCGCCCGTATCAGGTGCGCAGACGTGCGCCATGTTTCTGCTTGGCGGCGTCGCCCAGCGCCGTCATAACGGCCTCGACTACGTCATCCTGCAGCGTGTTTTGAGTATCTTGCAAGCTAAAGCGGAAAGCAAGCGATTTTTCGTCCGTTTCCAGCCCTTTACCACGATATTCATCAAACAAAACAATGGCTTGCACAATCTTTCCGTGTGGACTTGTTGCCAAAGCATTATTGAAGGCATCGAGCAGATCCTGCGCCGGAACGTCCTGTTTGACCACCACGGCCAGATCGCGCGTGGCGCCGGGGAACTTGGAAATTTCCGCGTACACAGGCAGATTGCGTTGCTGCAGCGCCTCGGCGTCCACTTCGAACACCACCGGCGCTTGCGGCAGCTCATATTTCTGCAGCCAGCGTGGATGCAGCTCGCCGATGAAGCCGATGACTTTACCATCCAGCAACACATTGGCCGAGCGGCCCGGATGCAGGGCCGGATGTTCGGCTTTGACGAAGCGCAGCGTCAGCGGGGCAAACAGGTGTTCCAGATCCGCCTTCAGGTCGAAGAAATCGACATGGCGGTTTTCCAGACCCCACTGCTCGTCCGCCACGTGGCCGTAGGCCATGGCAGCGACGCGTTTAGGCTGGTGGTAGCCGGCCACGGTCAGCGCGCCATCGGTGACGCTGTCGTCGCGCAGGTAGATGGCACCTACTTCGAACAGACGCACGCGGTTGGTCTTGCGGTTCAGGTTGTAGCGCACATTGCTGACCAGACTGCCGATCAGGTTGGTACGCATCACGCTCATCTGGCTGGCGATCGGATTCTGCAGGCGGATAGGCTGATCATTGCCGGCAAAATCCTGCTCCCATGCGGCTTCCACGAAGCTCATGTTGACCACTTCCTGGAAACCCAGATCGGCCAGCTGATGACGCACGGCGAACAGCGAACGGGTGTTTTCCGGCGCGATGATCATGGTGTTAGCCGCCACAGGCGCCACCGCAGGAATGTTCTCGAAGCCATACACGCGCGCCACTTCTTCGATCAGATCTTCTTCGATCTCGATGTCGAAACGATAGCTAGGTGCCGTTACGGAGAACACGCCATTGTCCTTGCCTTCGCCCGCTTCGAGCGAGAACGGCAGGCCCAGACGAGTGAAGATATCCGCCACCATCTGGTCATCGACGGCCACGCCGATCACCTTGCGCGCGCGCGCCGTGCGCATCTGCACCGGCTTGGCGACAGGCACGTTGACGATCTGGTCGTCCACCGGACCCACTTGCGTGGTGGGGGTGCCGCAGATTTCGATCAGCAGCGAAGTGATGCGCTCGATGTGTTCCACCGTAGTGGCGTGGTCCACGCCGCGCTCGAAACGGTGCGCTGCATCGGTCGAGAAGTTGTACTTGCGGGCACGACCCTGAATCGCGTTCGGCCACCAGTATGCGGCTTCCAGATAGATCGATTCGGTTTCCAGCGAGACAGCAGTAGCGTCGCCGCCCATGATGCCGGCCAGCGATTCGATTTCCTTGTCGTCGGCGATCACGCCTACCCATTCATCGATGTTGATGGTGTTACCGTTCAACAGCTTGAGAGTTTCGCCGGCTTTACCCCAGCGCACATTCAGGCCGCCGTGGATTTTGGCCAGATCGAACACGTGGGTAGGACGACCCAGTTCCAGCATCACGTAGTTGGAAATATCCACCAGTGCAGAAACCGAGCGCTGGCCGCTGCGCTCGAGGCGCTGCTTCATCCACGCTGGCGTGGCCGCTTTGGCGTTCAGGTTGCGGATCACGCGACCGGAGAAACGGCCGCACAGGTCCGGTGCCGAGATTTTCACTGGCAGCACTTCGGCGCTGTTGACAGCGACAGGACGGAAGGTTGGAGCCTGCAGCGGCACGCCCGTCAGGGCCGACACTTCGCGCGCCACGCCCAGTACGGACAGGCAGTCCGCCTTGTTCGGGGTCAGCTTGATGGTGAACTTCAGATCGTTCAGAGCGTAGTAGTCGCGGAAGTTCTTGCCGACCGGTGCATCGTCCGGCAGTTCCAGCAGACCACTGCCCTCTTCCGACAGCTTGAGTTCCTTGGCCGAGCACAGCATGCCTTGCGATTCCACACCGCGCAGCTGGCCTACCTTGATTTCGAACGGCTTGCCATCAGGGCCCGGTGGCAGCACGGCACCGGCCATGGCGCACACCACTTTCAGGCCCGGACGCACATTCGGCGCGCCGCACACGATGTTGAGCAGCGTACCCGTGCCCACATCCACCTGACATACGTTCAGACGGTCGGCATTCGGGTGCTTGGCCATTTCACGTACGTGACCGACCACCACATTGGAAAACGGTGGCGCCACCGCTTCGACTTCTTCCACTTCCAGACCGGACATGGTCAGCATGTGGGCCAGTTCGTCCGAAGTCATCTTCGGATCGACCATGGTACGGAGCCAGTTTTCAGAGAATTGCATAATCAAGCCTTCAAAGAGAGTCCGACGGGAGCGCAGCCAGCAAACAGGGGCGCGCTCGACCGACTTGAGGATTTAGTTGAACTGCTTCAGGAAGCGCAGATCGCCTTCGTAGAACAGACGCAGATCGTTCACGCCGTAACGCAGCATGGTCAGACGTTCCAGACCGGAGCCGAAAGCGAAGCCTATGTATTTTTCCGGATCCAGACCGAAGTTGCGCACCACCGAAGGGTGCACCTGACCCGAGCCGGAAATTTCCAGCCAGCGGCCTTTGAGCGGACCGGAACCGAAAGCGATATCGATCTCGGCCGAAGGTTCGGTGAACGGGAAGTACGAAGGACGGAAGCGCACTTGCAGATCGTCCGTTTCGAAGAAAGCTTTGACGAAGTTCAGGTACACGCCCTTCAGATCGGCGAAGCTGATGTTCTCGGCAATCCACAGACCTTCGACCTGATGGAACATCGGCGAGTGGGTGGCATCGCTGTCGACACGGTAGGTACGGCCCGGTGCGATCACCTTGATCGGCGGCGTATGGCTACGCGCATAACGCACCTGCATAGGGCTGGTGTGGGTACGCAGCAGCAGCGGCTTGCCGGTCGTGTCATTGCCTTCGATGTAGAAGGTATCCTGCATGGAACGGGCTGGATGGTTTTCCGGGCTGTTCAGCGCCGTGAAATTGGTCCAGTCGTTTTCGATTTCGGGGCCGTCGGCCACTTCGAAACCGATGGAACGGAAGATCGCTTCGACGCGCTCCCAGGTGCGCATCACCGGATGCAGGCCACCGCCGGCGCGGCCGCGGCCTGGCAGGGAAACGTCGATCGCCTCGGCGTTGAGGCGCGCTTGCATCTGGGCTTCGGCCAGCGCATCGCGCCGGGCCGTCAGCGCCGCTTCGATCTGCCCTTTGGCAGCATTGATCAGGGCGCCCTGCGCCTTGCGTGCTTCAGGGTCGAGCTTGCCCAACCCTTTCATCAATTCGGTAATCTGGCCAGTCTTGCCCAGATATTTGGCTTTAGCATTTTCCAGTGCGGCGGCGTCATCTTGCGCGGCCATGAAATCCTGCACTGCTGAGGCGACGAGTTGTTCCAGGGAGTCCATGCGTTTTTCTTATCCTCAATCAAAAACGGGGCACAGGTATCTCACCTTGCCCCGTTCTCTCGGCTGCTGCGTTGCCGCAGCAGCTAGTTTAAATCAATGCGTATTAGGCAGCGATTTTAGCTTTCACAGCGTTGACAATCGCAGCGAATGCTGGCTTGTCCATCACTGCCATATCGGCCAGGACTTTACGGTCCAGTTCGATCGAAGCTTTCTTCAGACCGTTCATGAATACGCTGTAGGTAACGCCATGCTCACGGGAAGCAGCGTTAATACGGGCGATCCACAGACGACGGAAGACGCGCTTCTTGTTACGACGGTCACGGTAGGCGTACTGGCCAGCGCGCATAACTGCTTGCTTGGCAATACGATATACCTTGCTACGACGACCGCGGTAGCCTTTGGCCAGGTTCAGTACTTTTTTATGACGGGCACGAGCTGTAACCCCACGTTTTACTCTAGGCATAGTAACTCCTTAACAGTGTGAGATTAAGCGGATGGCATCATACGCAGTACGGACGTTACATCCGAAGCGTTGATGTTGCGGGTGCCGCGCAGCTGACGTTTGTTTTTGGTGGTTTTTTTGGTCAGGATGTGGCGTTTGAAAGCCATACCCGATTTAACAGTACCACCTGGACGCACGCGAAAACGTTTTTTCGCGGAGCTTTTGGTTTTCATTTTTGGCATAGTAATCTACCCCTTCGGGTAGCTCCATATCAAACAGGATTGCAGGTGGTAACTACGTTACGCTTAGATGCCTGCTTTCACTTGTTTTTGCAGCAGATGCGAGTCCACTACATTTACTACAGCCGGACATTATAGACCAGTTGTAGCAATAGCGCAGCAAAAAATTCGGGGCTGGAGCAAGTTTTCTAAAAAACCTGCTCCAGCCCCGAATTTGCTTTCAGCCCGAGGGCTTACTTTTTCTTCTTAGGTGCCAGCACCATAATCATCTGGCGGCCTTCCATTTTCGGGAACTGCTCGACCTGACCGTGCGGCTCCAGATCGGCTTTCAGACGTTCCAGCATACGGAAGCCAATATCCTGGTGCGCCATCTCACGGCCGCGGAAACGCAGCGTGATCTTGGTTTTATCGCCATCTTCCAGGAACTTGATCAGATTGCGCAGCTTGATATTGTAGTCGCCGTCATCAGTACCGGGACGGAATTTGACTTCCTTCACGGAGATGACTTTCTGCTTCAATTTCGCTTCGTGAGCCTTCTTCTGCTCCGAATACTTGAACTTGCCGTAGTCCATCAAACGGCAGACCGGCGGGACCGCAGTAGGTGCGATCTCGACCAGGTCAACGTTTGCCTCTTCCGCCAGGCGGAAGGCTTCGGCCAGACTCACGATCCCGAGCGGCTCGTTATCAACCCCGGATAAACGCATTTCAGGGTGAGTGATTTCGCCATTGATGCGATGCGACTTGTCAGTAGCTATGGTGATTCCTTTTAATGTCTGATGAAATGCTGCGCACTCAGGCTTTGTTGGCGACGTCTTGCTGGAGTCGCTCGATCAGGGCTTCGACGGACATGACGCCCAGATCGACATTGCCCCGTGCCCGCACAGCAACGGTATTGGCATCCCGCTCTTTGTCGCCTACCACTAAAATGTAAGGCAGTTTTTGGACGGAATGTTCGCGTATTTTATAGGTAATTTTCTCGTTGCGCAAATCGGTCTGCACGCGGAACCCGCACCGGCGCAGCTTTTCAGCCACTTGTGCCACATATTCGGCCTGCGCGTCGGAGATGTTCAGAACCGAAACTTGTACTGGCGACAACCAGGTTGGCAGTGCGCCCGCATAGTTTTCGATCAGGATACCGATGAAGCGCTCCATCGAACCAACGATGGCCCGGTGCAGCATGACCGGTACCTGACGGCTGTTGTCAGCGGCCACGTATTCGGCGCCCAGACGCTCAGGCATGAAGAAGTCCACCTGCATGGTACCGACCTGCCATGGACGACCCAGCGAATCCTTCAGGTGGTACTCGATCTTAGGACCGTAGAACGCACCCTCACCCGGCAGCTCCGTCCACGTCACGCCGCAGGCGCGCAGGCCGGAGCGCAGCGCTTCTTCCGCTTCGTTCCAGATTTCGTCGGTACCGATACGGTTGTCCGGACGCAGGGCCAGCTTGACTTCGATGTTGTTGAAGTCGAAGTCTTTGTAGACTTCCATGGCCTGGGTGTGGAAAGCCACCACTTCCGGCTCGATCTGCTCTTCGGTACAGAAGATGTGACCATCATCCTGGGTGAAGCCGCGCACGCGCATGATGCCGTGCAGCGCGCCCGAAGGCTCGTTGCGGTGGCACTGGCCGAACTCGCCGTAGCGCAGCGGCAGATCGCGGTAGGAGCGCATATTGCTGTTGAAGATCTGCACGTGACCCGGGCAATTCATAGGCTTGAGCGCATAGGAACGGTTTTCCGATTCCGTCACGAACATGTTTTCGCGATAGTTATCCCAGTGACCGGTCTTGCCCCACAGGCTGGAATCGAGAATCTGCGGTGCTTTGACTTCCTGATAGCCATTCACCTGATACTTGTTGCGCATGTACTGCTCCACCTGCTGCCAGATGGTCCAGCCTTTCGGATGCCAGAACACCAGACCCGGCGCTTCGTCCTGGAAGTGGAAGAAGTCCAGCTGCTTGCCCAGTTTGCGGTGGTCGCGCTTTTCCGCCTCTTCCAGCTGGAACAGGTACTGCTCCTGATCTTCCTTCTTGGTCCATGCCGTGCCGTAGACACGCTGCAGCATTTCGTTCTTGCTGTCGCCGCGCCAGTAGGCACCGGCCAGCTTCATCAGCTTAAACACTTTCAGCTTGCCCGTCGATGGTACGTGAGGGCCACGGCACAGATCGGTGAAATTGCCTTCCGTGTAGAGCGACACATCCTGATCGGCAGGAATCGATGCGATGATCTCGGCTTTATAAGCTTCGCCGATGGACTTGAAATAAGCCACGGCTTCATCACGTGGCAGTACTTTGCGGGTGACCGGCTCGTCTTTCTTGGCCAGTTCCGTCATTTTCTTTTCGATCGCTACCAGATCGTCCGGGGTGAACGGACGCTTGTAGGAGAAGTCGTAGTAGAAACCATTGTCGATGACCGGGCCGATAGTCACTTGCGCATCAGGGAACAGCTCCTTGACGGCGTAAGCCAGCAAGTGGGCGGTCGAGTGACGGATCACTTCCAGACCTTCCGGATCCTTGTCGGTGATGATGGCCAGATCGGCATCCTGCTCGATCAGGAACGAGGTATCCACCACTTTGCCATTGACCTTACCGGCCAGTGCGGCTTTCGCCAGACTGGTGGCGATGCTGCCCGCCACTTGAGCCACGGTTACCGGGCCGTCGAATTGACGGGACGAACCATCAGGAAGGCGAATTGAAAGCATAGTGATCTCCATTACGGCGCACAGGCCAGGGTGTCAATGAATTTATACGGACGAAAAAAAACGCGGACTAGCCGCGTTTTCTCTTTTTTTGAGCAAAAGGATCCCGTTCGACTAGCGTCACTCACCAATACTGGTAGTAGTTCGCGGTGTCATAACCGGATTGCCTTTCTCGCTCTTACATGTTCTGGTGGGCGGTGCAGAATTCGAATCTGCGACCCCTTGGATGTCGACCAAGTATTCTAACCAGCTGAACTAACCGCCCGAGGTACTTCTATCGTTATAGTGATGTACTGCCTGCTCCACTACCTACTGCTTATTCTGGTGGGCGGTGCAGAATTCGAATCTGCGACCCCTTGGATGTCGACCAAGTATTCTAACCAGCTGAACTAACCGCCCGAAGACCAGCATTATAGAGAGCGATGCGAAGAAACACAAGGGCATGGATGCGAAACATTTACAGAAAGCACTATCTTGCTGATTTGACTGCGCGCTGGCGGCATAACCAGCCGCCATAGCGGCAGGAAAGCGCGTGATCCATTAAACTACGGTTTTCCCTACACTCCGCCTCAACCCATGCCCCAGAATTCCGTGGCTGGCAGCCAGCTGCCCGACTCCCCTTCCGCCCACCTGCACGCGCACCGCGATGGTGACGCCCTGCACGTCCACTACACAGAACAGCGCAGCCAGTCCGTACTGGCATGGTCGCTGGTGCTGACGCTGGGCTTCGCCGTGGTGGAGGTGGTGACGGGCTTTATCTCGAATTCGCTGGCCCTGATTTCCGACGCCGGCCACATGGTGACGGATGCCGCCGCACTGGGGCTGGCCCTGCTGGCCCAGCTGATCGCCAAACGCCCGCCGTCGGCACGCAACTCCTTCGGCTTTGGCCGCGCCGAAGCGCTGGCCGCCTTCGTCAACAGTCTGGTGCTACTGGTACTGGTGGGCTGGATCGTGGTGGAAGCCATGCACCGCTTCTCGCAGCCGGAACAGGTGCAGGGCGCCATGGTCACGGTGGTGGCCGCCATCGGCCTGCTGATCAATGTGGTGCTGGCCTACATCCTGTCTCGCGGCGAGAGCAATATGAATACGCGTGCCGCACTGGTCAATGTGATCGGTGACCTGCTCGGCTCCGTGGCCGCACTGGCGGCCGGTGCCGTCATCTATTACACGGGCTGGATGCAGATCGACCCGCTGCTGTCCATCTTCGTCGCCATGCTGATCCTGAAATCCACCTGGAGTGTGCTGCGCGAGTCCTACCACTTCCTGATGGAAGGCGTGCCCGAACATATCGACTATCTGCAGGTGGGTGCCGATCTGGGCCAGATCGATGGCGTGCTGTCCGTGCACGATCTGCACGTGTGGGATATGTCACCGGGCCAGCCTGCCCTGATCGGCCATGTGGAAATCACCGACTTGTCGCGCTGGCCTGCCATCCTGCAGAATATCAAGACCATGCTGCTGGATAAGCATGGTATCGACCACATCACCCTGCAGGCAGAAGTCCCCCACGATGCATAATTTCGAGAAACGCCGTGACCGCTACAACGGTTACACCCAGTTCGCCAACCCGCTGATCAACCTGAGCTTCACGCTCACCGTGCCGGATCTGCGGCCCTACTGCAAAGCGCAGCAGCTGCCACCGTTCCACGTATTCCTGTATTGCGTGCTGCGCGCTGTCGCCAGCATCGACAATTTCATGTACCGCGAGCTCGATGGCGAAGTGATCCGCATCAAGGACTTCATGGCCTCGTACACGGTGCTGAATAGCGATAACAACCTGAATTTTGCCCGTTTCGATATGACGGACGATCTGGCGCTGTTCGTCGAACGCAGTCTGGCAGCGAAAAAAGTGGCGGAAGCCAGCGCAGAACTGATCAACACCAGCGCCGGTCTGAGCCCGCTCGACCACAAACGCAATGTCTACATCACCTGCATGCCGTGGCTGGAACTGACGGCTATCGAGCACCCCATCTACCTGCACAAAACGGCCGATATTCCCGCCCTCGCCTGGGGTAAATTCGGCCCGCCGCAGGACGACGGCATGATGCGCCTGCCCTTATCGGTACAGGCCCACCACGGTTTTGCCGACGGCTACCACATCCACCTGCTGGGCGAGGCTATCAAAGCCCAGCTCGCCCAGCTGATCGAAGCTTAAAGCCATCAGGCGCGGCGTGCTTCCTGTACGCCGCTCACTTCCGTAATCGCCGTCAAGGCCTTCTGCAACTGCGCCGTGGCGCCGATTTCAGCCGTGAAGGTCATGCGCGCGAAACCTTTGGCGCTCTGGGTATTCACACCTATCACATTGATTTTCTCGCGCGAGAATATCTCCGAGATATCGCGCAGCAGACCCTGACGGTCACCGGCCAGTATGAAGATATCGACCGGATACACGGTATCGGCGGCCGTGCGCCCCCATTCCGTGACGATGACGCGCTCCGGTGCCTGCGCCCGCATTTCGGCAAAGTTCTTGCAGGTGGTGCGGTGGATGGATACGCCTTTGCCACGCGTGACGAAGCCGACGATGCCATCCGGCGGCGCCGGCTTGCAGCACTTGGCCAGCTGCGTCATCAGGCCATCCGTGCCGACCACCAGCACGCCCGACTTGGCGCCCTGCTCCACACTGGAAGCACGGCTGCGGTTGAGCACCACGGCATCTTCCGGCTCGACCGGCTCGCCCGTATCGTTGAGCGCCTGCTCGACCTGACGCAGACTGAATTCATCCTTGCCCACCGAGAGGAACAGATCGTCCACCTTGGCGAAGCCCAGCTTGTTGGCCAGCGCTTCCAGATTGACGGCCGTCTTGCCTTCGCGCTGCAAGGTCTTTTCCACCATGGCGCGGCCATCGGACAGCGTCTGCTGCATGTCGATGGCGTGGAACCAGGCGCGGATCTTGGAGCGCGTGCGCGTCGCTACCGTGTAATCGTTATTCAGCCAGTCACGCGAAGGCCCGGCCGTACCGGGCGCGCCTTTGGCCGTGATGATTTCGCAGGTCTGGCCGTTTTTCAGCGGCGTATTCAGCGGCACCATCACATTGTCTACGCGCGCACCACGGCAGCGGTGGCCCACATCCGTATGCAGGTGATAGGCAAAGTCCACCGGCGTCGCACCCACCGGCAGTTCCAGCACGCGCGCCTGCGGCGTCAGCACGAAGATGCGGTCATCCAGCGCGGCTGATTTGAGCTTCTCTACCCATTCGCGCTGCTGCTGTTCTTCCTGCCCCACCACGGCATCGGCCACGTCGGTTTTCCACGCCAGCAGCTGGCGCAGCCAGGCGATCTTCTCGTCGTACTTCTGCCCCTGGAAGTTGGAACCGCCTTCTTCCTTGTAGCGCCAGTGCGCCGCCACGCCGTATTCGGCGAAGTTGTGCATTTCCTGCGTGCGGATCTGCACTTCCAGTGGCCGGCCATCTTCCGCCGTCACCACCGTGTGCAGCGACTGGTAGCCGTTAGGCTTAGGACGGGAGATATAGTCGTCGAACTCTTTCGGGATCGGCGTCCAGATATTGTGCACCACGCCCAGCACCGTGTAGCAGGTCTTGACGTCGGCCACGATCACGCGGAAGGCGCGTACATCGTACAGATCGGTGAAGTCCAGCTCCTTGCCCTTCATCTTGTTCCAGATGGAGTAGATATGCTTGGGCCGGCCGAACACGTCGGCCTGTATGCCGGCGGCCGCCATTTCCGACTGCAGGCGCGCAATCGCCGAGGTCACGAAGCCCTCGCGCATCATGCGCTTCTCTTCCAGCATCTTGGCGATACGCTTGTAGGTATCCGGTTCGATGAAGCGGAACGACAGGTCTTCCAGCTCCCACTTGAGCTGCCAGATACCGAGGCGGTTGGCCAGCGGTGCGTACAGATCCAGCGTTTCGCGCCCGTAGGCACAGGTCATCTCGTTGAACAGTTTGATCTCGGCGAAATAGCGCAAGGTGGTCACGCAGGACGCCAGCCGCACCAGCACCACGCGCATATCCGAGGCCATGGCCAGCAGCATCTTGCGCAGAGTTTCCACCTGCGCCACCGCCTGCTGCGCCGCATTGCGCCCGCGCGCGGCGGCCTGCGGGTCCTTCTGGCCCAGCGTCAGTTCGCGCAGCCGGATCAGCTGGCGTACGCCGGAAGCCAGATCGCACACATCCTTGCCGAAGCGCGGCTCGATCAGCGGCGCATGGGCCGGATCGAGCAGCGTCAGCTCGAACATCAGACCGGCAATCCGTGTCTCGACGTCGGTACGCATGAAGGCCAGCGTGCTGGCCACGCCCACGGCGAAGTCGAAGGCAGCCTGCCCGGTGCTACATATCCGTTCGCCGTAAGCGTCGCCGGCATAATCCAGAGCTGCCAGCATGCGGGCGCCGTCGTCGACGGACAGGCCCTGCACCAGATGTTCCGAGGTGGCGCTGGTAATGGCGGTGGTGGAAACCATGGGACTCCTAGCGCTGTGCAGCGATGACGACGATCTCGACGCGCCAGTCGGGATCGGCCAGCTTGGCCTCCACCGTCGCACGGGGCGGCGTGTGGCCGTTCGGCACCCACGCATCCCACACTTCGTTCATGCCGGCGAAATCGGCCAGATCGGCGATGTAGATCTGGCAGCTCAGGATGCAGGTCTTGTCGCTGCCCGCTTCGCCCAGCAGGCGGTCGATATGGGCGAGCACTTCACGCGTCTGGCCCTGGATATCCAGGGTTTTATCGTCGGCGATCTGGCCCGCCAGATACACGGTGCCGTTATGAATCGCCACTTCGGACAGGCGTTTGCCCACATGCAGTCGTTTGATTTCCATACTCTTCTTCTTGGTAAATTCTGCTCAAGCCAGTACGCGAGCATACTGTTTATTCTTTAAATGCCGCTTAGTGCAGCTTACGGTGCAACTCAGCCCAGCAGGAACTGGCGCACGATAGCGATCTGGTCTTCATGCACAAAGGTCGGCGCATGGCCCACACCGGCAATCTCCACCAGTTTTGCGCGCGGGCCGCGCTGGCCCATCTGCTGCGCCGTCTCGGCCGACAGCAGATCGGACTCGGCGCCGCGGATCAGCAAGGTGTCGCAGCGGATCGCATCATAGGCAGCCCACAGCGCGGCCTGATCGGCATCGACGGATTCCGGCGTGGCCGAGCGGAAGGGCTGGGCCAGTCCCATATCGTAATGGCGCACCCATTTCCCATCCTTGTCCTGACGCAGCACATCCCGCGCCAGCTTGTCCCATTCCGCTTCCGTATGCGGGCCGAAAGTAACGGAAACATCACGGATGAACTGGGCCGCTTCTTCATAGGTATCGAAGCGCATGTCCTGACCGATGTAGTCGCCGATGCGCTGCAACGCGGCCGGTGCCAGCACGGGACCGATATCGTTGAGGATCAGTTTGCCGATAGGGTTGCCGGGCAAGGAGGCCAGGCCCAGACCGATCAGCCCACCCATGGAAGTGCCGAACCAGTCCACCTTGGCCGCGCCATGGTCGGGCAAGACGCGCGCCAGCAAAGTCACGATGTCGCTAACATACTGGGGAATGCGGTACAACTGGGGGTTGAGCAGGCGGCCCGAACGGCCACGGCCCACGATATCAGGGGCGATTACGCGGTAATCGGCGGCCAGCACCTGCGCCATTGCATCAAAATCGTCGGAAACCCGGGTGACACCGTGCACACATAACAACACACGGGGATTGTCGGCATCGCCCCACTCCTTGTAGGACATGGTATGCAGACCGGCCATCGACAGGCACTGAACAGACTTTATTTTTGCTTCGAACATGCGGCTTCCTTGGTGATTTTTATTCGATTTATGTAATGATGTTCTGAACTAACATTTTACTGGGCAATGCGCTTAAAATCCTACACAAGTGTAGCGCAGCGCGACTTTAATCTTCAACCCTGCAGAGGAACTATGGCAAACAAGACTTTGAGCGGCAAAACGGCACTGGTGACGGGATCGACTTCCGGCATCGGGCTCGGCATCGCACGCACGCTGGCAGCGGAAGGCGCCAACGTACTGCTGAACGGTTTCGGCGATGCAGGCGAAATCGCCCAGCTGCAGAAAGATCTGGCCAGCGAATTCGGTATCAAAGTGGACTACCACCATGCCGATATGTCCAAGCCCGACCAGATCGAAGCCATGATCGCCTACGCCGGCGAGAAATTCGGCGGCGTCGATATCCTGGTCAACAATGCCGGCATCCAGTATGTGGCCAATATCGATGAATTCCCCGTTGAAAAATGGGATGCCATCATCGCCATCAACCTGACTTCGGCCTTCCACACTACCCGTCTGGTGCTGCCGCGCATGCGTGCCAACAACTGGGGCCGCATCATCAATCTGGCATCGGTCCATGGTCTGGTGGCGTCGGCCGGCAAATCGGCTTACGTGGCCGCCAAGCACGGCCTGATCGGCCTGACCAAGACCACGGCGCTGGAAACGGCCAGCACGGGCATCACGGCCAACGCCATCTGCCCCGGCTTCGTGCTGACGCCACTGGTGCAGAAACAGGTGGACGACCGTGCCGCCAAGGATGGCATCAGCAATGAGGAGGCCAAAAAAGCCCTGCTGGCCGACAAACAGCCCTCGCACGAATTCGTCACGCCGGAAGAACTGGGCGCCATGGCCGTATTCCTGTGCAGCGAAGCAGCCCGTCAGGTACGCGGTGTAGCGTGGAATATGGATGGCGGCTGGGTGGCCCAGTAAAGCCGGATCCGGTAAGCCGCCCTTGCGCGCAGGGGTGGCGCTGCTGGCAATACGTGTTATCACCAATCCCCACGAGGATTTCCACAATAGTGATGACAGTTATTTTCACGGATGATAAACGCTTGACCTTGAAGCGTGGAGACACCCGTGAAAAAACCTTTCTATAAAATCCTGTACGTGCAGGTGCTGTTCGCGATTGCGTGCGGTGTGCTGCTCGGCATGTACTACCCCACTGATGCCGTGGCCATGAAACCGCTGGGCGATGGTTTCATCAAGCTCATCAAGATGGTCATCGCACCCGTGATCTTCTGCACGGTGGTGTCCGGCATCGCCGGCATGCAGGATGTGAAGAAAATCGGCCGCGTGGGCGGCAAAGCCCTGCTCTACTTCGAAGTCGTCTCCACCTTCGCCCTCGTCATCGGCCTGTTCGTGGCCAATCTGATGCGTCCGGGCGCCGGCTTCAACGCCGATCCGGCCACGCTCGACACCAAATCGATCGCCCAGTTCACGGAAAAAGCCAAGCAGCAATCGACCATCGATTTCGTGATGAACATCATCCCGAACACCATCGTCGATGCTTTCGCCAAAGGCGATATCCTGCAAGTGCTGCTGATCGCCATCCTGTTCGGCTTCTCGCTGTCGCTGCTGGGTGAGCGCGGCAAGCCGGTAGCCAAGCTGATCGACGAGCTGGCTTCGGCCATCTTCGGCATGGTTGGCATGGTGATGAAAGCTGCTCCTATCGGTGCTTTCGGCGCCATGGCTTTCACCATCGGCAAATACGGCATCGCTTCGCTGAAACCGCTGGCCGCGCTGATGGGCTGCTTCTACCTGACCTGCGGCCTGTTCGTCTTCATCGTACTGGGCGCCATCGCCCACTTCACCGGCTTCTCGATCTTCAAATTCCTGCGCTACATCCGCGAAGAACTGCTGATCGTGCTGGGCACCAGCTCCTCGGAAAGCGCGTTGCCTTCGCTGATCACCAAGCTGGAACGTCTGGGCTGCTCCAAATCGGTGGTCGGTCTGGTAGTCCCTACCGGTTACTCCTTCAATCTGGACGGCACCAACATCTACATGACCATGGCCGCTCTGTTCGTGGCACAGGCCACCAACACCGACCTGACGCTGACGCAGGAACTGACCATCCTCGGCGTCGCCATGCTGACCTCGAAAGGTGCTTCCGGCATCACCGGCGCCGGCTTCATCACGCTGGCAGCGACGCTGGCCGTGGTACCGACCATCCCTGTGGCCGGCATGGCCCTGATCCTCGGCATCGACCGCTTCATGAGCGAATGCCGCGCCCTGACCAACTTCATCGGCAACGGTGTGGCCACGGTGGTCGTCTCGAACTGGGAACACGAACTCGATCACGACACCCTGCACAAAGAGCTGAACCATCCCGGCTCGACCGTGACCGATCCTGATCTGATGCCGCTGCACCGCGCCCACTAAGCGCAGCTGGCACAATAAAAAAGAGCACGCCGCGGCGTGCTCTTTCTGTATCTGCGATCAGCGTTTACACGGCCGACAGGTCGAGCGGCACGCCCGTGGCAGCCTGTATCTGTTCCTTGTTCACGCCCGGTGCCAGTTCGATCACTTTCAGGCCGGCCGGCGTCACTTCCATCACGCCCAGATCCGTCACGATCAGATCGACCACGCCTACGCCCGTCAGCGGCAGATCGCACTGCTTGAGCAGCTTGTGCGAAGTGGAACCATCCTTGGCCGTGGCCACGTGCTCCATCAGCACCACCACGCGTTTTACGCCAGCCACCAGATCCATGGCGCCGCCCATGCCTTTGACCATTTTGCCCGGAATCATCCAGTTGGCCAGATCGCCTTTTTCCGACACCTGCATGGCGCCCAGAATGGCCAGATTGATCTTGCCGCCGCGGATCATGCCGAAGGAATCGGCCGAGCTGAAATAGGCCGCGCCGGGCAGCGCCGTCACGGTCTGCTTGCCGGCGTTGATCAGGTCCGCATCGACCGCATCATCAGTCGGGAACGGGCCGATACCGAGCAGGCCGTTTTCCGACTGCAGGAATACTTCCATCCCGGCCGGCACATAGTTGGCCACCAGCGTAGGCAGGCCGATGCCCAGGTTCACATAGAAACCGTCCTGCAGTTCCTTCGCCGCACGCGCGGCCATTTCATCACGAGTCCAAGCCATAGTTATCTCCGTTATTCTTAGTTGGCGCGCACGGTGCGCTGCTCGATACGTTTTTCCGGCGTCGCGTTGACGACGATGCGGTGCACGAAGATGCTAGGCAGATGCACGGCATCGGGATCGATCTCGCCCACTTCCACCAGCTGTTCGACTTCGACGATGGTGATCTTGCCGGCCATGGCGGCATTCGGGTTGAAGTTGCGCGCCGTTTTGCGGAACACCAGATTGCCCGCCTTGTCGGCCTTCCACGCTTTCACCAGCGACACATCGGCCACCAGCGAACGTTCCATCACATATTGTTCGCCATCAAATTCGCGGATTTCCTTACCTTCGGCCACGATGGTGCCCACGCCCGTCTTGGTGAAGAAGGCCGGAATGCCGGCGCCGCCAGCGCGCAGCTTCTCGGCCAGCGTGCCTTGCGGGGTGAATTCCAGTTCCAGTTCGCCGGCCAGATACTGGCGTGCAAATTCCTTGTTTTCGCCCACGTAGGAAGCAATCATCTTCTTGATCTGGCGGGTTTCCAGCAGCTGGCCCAGACCGAAACCGTCCACGCCGGCGTTGTTGGAAATCGCCGTCAGGCCTTTTACGCCGGAGTCGCGCAAGGCAGCGATCAGCGCTTCAGGAATACCGCACAGACCAAACCCGCCCACGGCGATGGTCTGGTTGTCCTGTACCACACCAGCCAGAGCGGAGGCGGCGTCCGGATATACTTTATTCATGGGTCTCCCTTTTTATGGAATGTTGCAAATTTCAGTGCCCAACTTATGAAAAATGAATCGGCAGCGTAGCGTGTCAGCATAGAATAGGCACATCAAAAGTACAATACCGTAGAAATACCTGCCGCCTTGCCCATGACTGCTGCCCCTGCCATCGACTACGAATCCATCTTTCTGCATGCCCCCGTCGGCATGTGTATTTCGGACCACCGCACCATACAGGCCAGCAACGATGCACTGGCCCAGATGTTCGGCTACACGCGTAGCGCCATGAACGGCATGTCGTTCCAGCAGTTATACCCCACCATGGACGAATTCCTGCGCACGGGTGACCGCATCATCCCCATCATGAATGCCAAAGGCCGCTACTCGGACGAGCGCATCATGCGCCGCGCCAGCGGTGAACTGTTCTGGTGCCACGTGACGGGCCATGCCATGCGTGCGAGCGAGCCGCTGGGCCCGGGCATCTGGACGTTCGAGGATGTGAGCGAGAAGCGCCCCGTGACGGCCGAACTGACGCCGCGCGAACGGGAAATCGCCGCGCTGCTGGTGGAAGGCAAGACCAGCAAGGCGATAGGCCGGCAGATCGACCTGAGCCCGCGCACGGTGGAAATGCATCGCGCCAAGCTGATGCGCAAATTTGCTGCTGCCACCTCGTCCGAACTGGTACACAAGCTGGTCGGGTTGCAGCAGCTGTAGGACTCCAGGATTGCCCTGTCAGGCTGCCGTCATGCCGTCGTCGGCGGAAATGATGGCGCCATTGATGAAGTTGGAGTCTTCACCGGCCAGCAGCAACAGCAGACCGTCGAGGTCTTCCGGCTTGCCCGGACGCTTGCGCGGCAGCATATCGATCAGCTTGCGCCCCTGTTCGCTGGCGAAATAGTCTTCATTGATCTCGGTCGAGATATAGCCGGGGCAGATGGCATTGGTATTGATGCCGTACTTGCCCCACTCGACTGCCATGGCCTTGGTCATCTGCACCACCCCGGCCTTGCTCATGCAGTACACGCCGATCTGCGGCAGCACGCGCAGGCCCGCCACGGAAGCGATGTTGATGATGCGGTGTTTCTTGCTCGGATCACCCTTGGCGCGCGCGATCATGCGCTTGGCCGTCTCCTGCGCCACGAAGAAGCCGCCGCGCAGATTGGTATCCATCACGAAGGCATAATCGTCCGGCGTCACATCGACCAGACGTTGCGTAGTTGATACGCCCGAATTATTCACCAGAATATCGATGGGGCCGGCTTCCGTTTCCGCATGGGCGATGGCCGATTTGATGCTGGCATAGTCCGTCACATCTAGACTGACCACGTGGGCCGCACCACCGTCCGCTTCGATTTCAGCGCGCAATTCCTTCAGCCGGTCGATGCGGCGCGACGCCAGCACCACCTGCGCTCCAGCCTGAGCCAGCACTTTGGCAAACCGGGCTCCCAGACCGCTGGAGGCGCCCGTAATCAGCGCAATTTTTCCCTCAAAGTTGACTTCTATGCCCACGAGCTACTCCTAAATAATTTTGATGGTAACAAACGCCAGCCTAAGGGGTCTAAGCGGGAATGTCTATCCATAATCATTACATAAATCGCCAGTATTAGATTGCGGTGTCTAATAATGTCCCTCAAAATGGCGCCACAATTGCATTTCGGACGAAAAAGAAGCACACTCGTGCTAAAATTTTTTTGATCCTTTCATTCACCACTATAAGAAGAGACTATGACACAGCCTCAAACCCTCCTTGAACAGTATGGCCCACGCGATGCGATGGAGTATGACGTCGTCATCGTAGGCGGCGGCCCTGCAGGCTTGTCGGCAGCAATCAAGATTAAACAGCTGGCCGCCGCGCAACAGCGCGAAGTGTCCGTCGTCGTGCTGGAAAAAGGCGGCGAACTGGGCGCCCACACCCTGTCCGGCGCCGTGATGGACCCGAAAGCGCTGACCGAACTGATTCCTGACTGGAAAGAAAAAGGCGCGCCGCTGAATACCCCGGTGACGGAAGACCGCGTACTGTTCCTGACCGAAACGGGCGCCCACAAGACTCCGAATGCGCTGCTGCCAGCCTGCTTCGAGAACCATGGCAACTATGTGATCTCGCTCGGTAACGTGGTGCGCTGGCTGGGCCAGCAGGCCGAAGCGCTGGGCGTGGAAATCTTCCCCGGCTTCGCGGCAGCCGAAGTCCTGTACAACGACGATGGCTCCGTCAAAGGTGTAGCCACCGGCAATATGGGCGTCAAGCGCGACGGCGAAGCCGGCCCTGACTTCCAGCTCGGTATGGAACTGCACGGCAAATACACGCTGTTCGCCGAAGGCGCACGCGGCCATCTGGGCAAGCAGCTGATCGCCAAATTCCATCTGGATCAGGGTAAAGATCCCCAGTCCTACGGCATAGGTATCAAGGAACTGTGGGAAATCGATCCGGCCAAGCATCAGCCCGGTCTGGTGGTGCACACCACCGGCTGGCCGCTGGACAGCAAAACCTATGGCGGCTCCTTCCTCTACCATCTGGAAAACAATCAGGTGGTGGTCGGCTACGTGGTCGGTCTGAACTACGAAAACCCGTATCTGTCGCCATACGAAGAATTCCAGCGCTACAAGACCCACCCGGCCATCAAGCCTTTCTTCGAAGGCGCCAAGCGGATTTCCTACGGCGCGCGTGCGATCGCGGCCGGCGGCCTGCAATCGCTGCCCAAGCTGGTCTTCCCCGGCGGTGCACTGATCGGTTGCGATGCCGGCTTCCTCAACATGAGCCGTATCAAGGGTAGCCATGCCGCCATCAAGTCGGGTACGCTGGCCGCCGAAGCCGTGTACGAAGCACTGGTAGCCGAACGTCAGGGTGACGAGCTGAGCAGCTTCAGCACGGCCTTCGAACAATCGTGGCTGCACGAAGAACTGCACGTGGCCCGTAACGTCAAGCCATGGCTGAGCAAAGGCCTGTATCTGGGTTCCGTCATGACCTGGATCGATCAGAAGATCCTCAAAGGCAAAGCCCCGTGGACGCTGCACCACAGCTATGCCGACCACGAGTGCCTGAAGCCGGCCTCGCAGTTCAGCCCGATCAACTATCCTAAACCGGATGGCAAGCTGACCTTCGACCGTCTGTCCTCGGTGTTCATCTCCAACACCAACCACGCAGAAGACCAGCCTATCCACCTGACGCTGAAGAACGCCAGCGTGCCGGTGGACGTCAATCTGGCCAAGTATGCAGGTCCGGAAAGCCGTTATTGCCCGGCTGGTGTGTATGAATTCGTCAAGACCGACGAAGGCGCAGACCGCCTGCAGATCAATGCGCAGAACTGCGTGCACTGCAAGACTTGCGATATCAAGGACCCGACCCAGAACATCGTCTGGATCACGCCGGAAGGCGGCGGCGGCCCTAACTATCCCAACATGTAATACCACCGCCCGGGCTTACCCCCGGGTATGCAGTCCGGCCTGCTCAGAAGTGATCGAGTTCAGGCAGGCCGGCTGCGCACAACTGCTCGAACTGTGCCGGCGCCAGCGCGCCCGCATACACATAGCCCTGCACAAAGTCGCAACCCGTCAGCCGCAGCAGCGAACACTGGGCTGCTGTCTCCACCCCTTCCGCTACCACCCGCAAGCCCAGCTTGTGCGCCATGACTACCAGCGCTTCGCACATGGCCAGCTCACCGCTATCACTGACGATGTCAGTGAGGAAGCTGCGATCGAGCTTGAGCTGATCGATGCCGAACTGCTTGAGGTGCGAGAGCGAAGCGTGGCCATTGCCGAAGTTATCCAGTGCCACCTGCAAACCCATTTCGCGCAGGCAGCGCAGGCGCTCCACCACCCGCGTCACGCCATCGGCCAGCACGCTTTCCTTGATTTCGATGACGATGCTGTGCGGGCTGAGCTGTAGCTGCTGCACATAGTCGCACCAGCCGCTGTACAGGTCCGCATCGCCGCGCAGCTGGGCCGCGGAAAAATTCACGCTGATCTGGAACTCGCTGCCATAAGCCTGCTGCCATTGCTGCACCTGACGCGCGGCATGGCGGAACACCCAGTCGCCCACTTCCAGCATCATGCCGCCCGATTCGGCCTGGGACAGAAACTCGGCCGGTCCCAGCAAGCCCCGCTCCGGATGGCGCCAGCGCAGCAGCGCTTCGGCCCGCTCGATTTTACCCGTGGCCAGATTCACGATGGGCTGGTAATGCAGCTCGAACTGCTGGGCCGCCAGTGCGCCGCGCAAGTCCAGCGTGGTCTGCAGGCGCTGCTGGGCCGCCTGCTGCAGCTCGGCCGTGAAATAGCTGTAGCGGTTGCTGCCGCCGGACTTGGCCGCGTACATGGCCTGATCGGCATTGCGCAGTAGCTCTTCCGGTGCGTGGCCATCACTCGGATACAGCGCTATGCCTATGCTGGCCGAGATGCTGGGCACGCCCGTCTCCAGCAGGAAGGGACGGGTAAGCTGGCCCAGCATGTTCTGGGCAATCCGCTCTATGCCGGTAGTCTGTTCCAGACCGGACAGGATCACGGTGAATTCATCGCCGCCGAGGCGGGCCACGGTGTCGGAAGTGCGCACGCAATTGCTGATGCGGCGCGCCGCTTCGATCAGCACGCAATCGCCCTGCTCGTGGCCCAGCGTATCGTTGACCTGCTTGAAATCGTCCAGATCGATGAACAGTAGCGCCAGCTGCAGGCCTTCGCGCTGGGCCTTGCGTACTTCATAGTTCAGGCGGTCGTGGAACATATGCCGGTTGGGCAGGGCCGTGAGCGCGTCGTAATTGGCTTTCTGCCAGATCAGCTCGCTATTCGCGCGGTCGGCCGTGACATCCGTGACCAGCGCCAACGCGCCCAGATAAGCGCCGTCGGCGTCATAGATGGGATTGGTGACCAGCGAAGTCCACAGCTCGCTGCCATCCTTGCGCAGGAATTTGAATTCGTGGCGCTCGGCCACGCCGCGCTGGCGCCGCGCGATATTCTGCTCCAGTATGCCGCGTCCTTCCTCGTCCATGAAGGCCACCAGCGGCTGGCCCAGCATGTCTTCGATGGCATAACCGAGCATGCTGGCCATTTTCGGATTGACGAAACTGGTGCGGGCCTTGGCATCGATTTCCCAGATGCCTTCTTCGGCCGTATGGACGATGCGGCGGAAGCGTTCTTCGCTGCGTTCCAGCGCGGCCAGCTTGCCTTCGGCCAGTTCCAGCACCACGCGGATGGCTTGCGAGCTGGCATCGGCGCTGGCGCGCAAGGTGGCGGCAAAGCCCTGCTCATCCGGATGGCGGCAGATCTGCACGCCGCATTGCTGGGCCTGGCTGGTATTCAGGGCGTTACGCACCATGGCATCGAAATCGTCATGGAAACGCGGCGCCACGAACTGGCGCAACGGCAGCCGTGCGGGATTGCTGCGCGGGACGCCCAGCACATCGGCGCCCACCACATTCATCTGCAAGATGGTGGTATCGAAGCCCAGCACGAAATAGCCGACCGGGGCCAGCAGGTAGATGTCGTTGAAATAGGTCTGTTCCGCGCTCAGCTGGTCGGCGCTCAGGCCTGTGCGTAGGGCCGCAGCCATGGCGCTGCCCTCGAGGCGCTCAATCTGGCCCCGCTGCCCTTCGCCGGTCCCGACCACAGACCGGCGTACTGCCGTCAGCTCTGTCAGCGGCACACGCTTGTCCATACCATTCCTTTGTGAACAGTAGCAAGACTATCATTTTAGCAAGGGAGTGTCGAGCGCCGCGCGAGCCTTTAGCGGTGGGCGCGATTCAAACGTTGTTCGGCGCGCCGCTGCAGGGCTTCGAACAGCAGGCTAAGCACCCAGTAGATGGCGGCCGCAGCGATGTACAGGGGCAGCGGCTGGAAGGTGGTGGCAATCACCTCCTTGGTCGACAGCATCAGTTCCGTCATGGTGATGACGGAGACCAGCGAAGTGTCTTTGATCAGGCTGATCAGAGTGTTGCTCATGGCCGGCACGGCGATGCGCAGCGCCTGCGGCAGCACTACCTCGGCCAGCGTGGCACGGTAGCCCAGCCCCAGACTGTAGGCTGCCGCCCACTGGCCCTTGCTGACGGCGCCGATGGCACCGCGCAGGCTTTCCGACAGAAACGCACCCGAATTCAGGCTCAAAGCCAGGATGCCGGCCGTGACCGGCGTGAATTCTATGCCCACACTGGACAGGCCATAATAGATCACGAACATCTGCACCAGCAGCGGCGTACCGCGCATCAGGCTGACATAGACACTGGCCGGCCAGCGCAGCAGACGGTAGGGCAGCAGCCGCATCAGCGCCACGGGGAAGCCGATGGCCAGCCCGCCCAGCATGGCGGCCAGCGCAAACAGCACCGTGTAGCCGGCGCCGCGCAACATGACCGGTGCGGCTTCCTGCAGCAGTGCGTAGAGTCCCTGCCAGTCCATGCTCAGGGCGCTTTGCTGACGTCAGTGCCGAACCACTTGATGGAAATGGCTTTGAGGCTGCCATCGGCCGCCGCAGCGGCCAGCGCCTGATTCAGCGCCTGCTTGAATTGCGGATTACCCTTCTGGAAAGGGATGCCCATGCGCTCGACGGCCCCCACCTGTGCACCGGCCTTGATGGGCAGCCGCGAAGTTTTCAGCAGATAGGCCGACATCAGGCTATCGTTCAGGGCCGCGTCGATGCGGCCGGCCGCCAGATCAGCCATATTGTCGGGCGCGGCCGGATAGCTGCGCACTTCGATGCCGGGCACGGCCTTGGCCTGCTGCTCGTACACGCTGCCCTGCCCTACACCCAGTTTCTTGCCCTTCAGATCGGCCAGCGATTTATAGTCGGCCTTGTCGTCCTTGCGCACGATCAGCTGCGGCATGGAATAGATATACGGCTGGGAAAAGTCGAAAGCCTGTTCGCGCTTGGGGTTGATGCCCACCTGCGAAATGATCACGTCATAGCGGCTGGCGGCCAGACCGGCCAGTATGCTGGCCCATTCGCTGCTGACGAATTCCACTTTCAGACCCAGCTTCTGGCCCAGCATGCGGGCCACATCCACATCGTAGCCGGCCAGTTCGCCCGTCTTCTGGTCCTTGTAGTTAAACGGCGGATAGGTGCCTTCCATGGCCACGCGCAGGGTGCCGCGCGCCTTGACGGTGTTGAGCAGATCGGCCGCACTGGCTGGCAGGGTCGTCAGCGCCAGCAAGGCCAGCGCGGTGCCCAGCAGTCGAACTGAAAATAGGCGTTTTTGCATAACTTTCCTTGGTCAGGGACTTACCACGCGCCCATGCGCTGTGGCCGGCCAAAACGGTGCCCGACCACCAGCATGGAACTGGCGATCAGGCTGCTCAAGCCCAGCATCAATTGTATGAGTTTATCGTCCGGCAGCACCCACAGCCGTCCGGGCGGCGCTTCATCGAGCTGCGCGGCCGCCATGATCAGCGGTGCGATCCATTCGGCTTCGGGGGTCAGGTCCAGCACTAGCGCGCCATCGGTGGTCTGCAGATACACTTCGCCGCCAGCCGCCAGCGTAAAGCACACGCCATAGCCCGTTTCATTGCGGCCTACGTGTTCCTGCAAGGCCAGATTGTGTTCGGCGATCCAGAGTTCGACATCGGCCGGCGTTTCCAGCGCATGCCATGGCACGGGACGGAAACGGGGCGCATCAGTTTGGTCTTGCATGGAATTCCTGTTTTGAAAAACAGACGCCAGTGTAACCCAGCCTCAGCCTTTCCACGTACGGTTCAAGCCCGTGTCGGTATGAATCCAGCCGCCCTTGGGACCGCTGCGGTAGTAGAAGCCCACCCCGCCCTGACGGAAACTGCGCACCAGCCCGCCCAGCACTTCGGAATTCAGGTTGGCCAGACGGATGTCGGCGGCCCGCCCTTCCATGTGCAGCGACTGGCGCGCGGCCGGCACGCCGGCTTCGCGCAGCTTCTGGTTGGACGCGGGCGTGCGGTAGCCGGACAGGATTTCCAGCGGGGTGTCGATGCCGTAACGGGCCACGAAAGCCTGGGTGCCCCACAGCGTTTCGAACAGTTTGGGATCGATGGCGATGGTTTCCTTGCCATTCACATCGCGCATCAGATGGCACAGGTCCTGATAGGCCGACTGTATCAGCTCGCCATCACGCCAGTACAGCAGCTTGGCCCGTTCGCCGCTGGCCGGACGCACCACTTCGATGGTACGGGGGCGCAGCCAGAACTCCAGATCGAGCGCCTGGGCGTCGAATATATCGGGCGGTGGCGCCAGTTCCGTACCGGACGGCGCACTCTGCTCGGATGCACGGGCCATGGACTTGCTGGCCGTCGCCGGCGGTACCGCATGGCTAGCCGGCTTGCTGACCGATACAGTGCTATGGGGCGCAACGCTGCGGGCAGCACACCCTATCAGCGGCACGGTACACAGACCAGCCCCGACCACACCTAAACCCTGCTGTAAGAAATCTCTGCGCGTTGCCATACACTACCTGTCAAAAGCAATATGGGTACTATAGCCTATGCAGAGGGAATAAAAAACCTCCCCGATACCGATATTGCCTGCTCAGGTTCAGGCGGCCACCGCCCCGACTGCATTCAGCTCCGCCAGCTGCGCGCCCGGCTGGTCCAGCAGATAGCCCTGCCCCAGCACCGCGCCCCCGGCGTCGGCCGCCAGTGCACGCAAACGCTCCAGCGTTGCCGCCGTCTCTATGCGTTTGAATACCAGCGCCACGCCGGCCGCGCGGCAGCGCGCGAACAGGGCCAGTAGCTGGTCCTCATCGGTCGCCACACCCGCATCGAGCTTGAACGCGGCCGGCTGCAAGCGCTCCAGTATCTGCAAGGCTTCCGCTGGCGCCGCCACATTGATGGCGAGGCGGAAACCGTTGCGGCGGTAATTGTCGGCCACATAGTTGAGCAGCCAGCCCTGCTGCGGCGTGGCTGCCGGCAATTGCAGCACCACCCGTGCCAGCGGCAGTTCCAGCGCATCGAGTATGCGGCGGAAGGCGTGGCCGTGGTTGCTGCTGACGGCGCTGAGCAGGCGGTCATGCACGTTCAGATACAGGTCCGGCCCGCCGTCTGCCGCCTGACGGAAGAAGTTCAGTGCATGCAGCAGACGGCACAGGCGGTCCAGCTCCACGGATTCGTCATCGCTGGCTGCGTGGTCGAGCAAGCGCCATAGCGACAGGCCCTGATCCTGCGCCGCGGCGCTGCGCGCCAGCCCTTCGTAAGCCTGTACGCCACCGTCCTGCAAGGCGCGGATAGGATGGAAGGCGCTGCTCAGCGTGCAATTGAAGAAACGCCCCTGCGCGCGGCCCTCGTGATCGAGCCAGATGCTGGACGTGTTGCCGGCCGCACCGGATAGGCGGGCCAGATAGTCCTGGAGTACGGAGAATGACATGCTGCACCTTGTCGTATAGGTATAACAGCGACAGCCTAGCGGAGCGGCAGCAAAAGCTGAACGAATGCTTGCAGCTATGAATATGCAAAAAGCTTCCTTCCCCCGCAAGCAGACGGACGCTATCGTTAGCCATCGTCACTGACTACGGAAGCCCCATGTGCCAATTACTCGCCATGAGCAGCAAACAGCCCGCCGCGCTGGACTTTTCTTTCACCGGCTTTGCACGGCGCAGCGCCGAACATGGCGACGGCTGGGGCATCGCCCTGCACAATGGCAGCGACTGCCAGCTTTACACCGATGCGCTGGCCTGCAGCAGCTCGCTGCTGGCGCAGCAATTCCGCAGCCAGCCCATCAAGGCACGCAATGTGATCGCCCATATCCGCAAGGCGACGCAGGGCCGCGTCTCGCTGGAAAACAGCCACCCGTTCACGCGCAAGCTGTGGGGCCAGACCTGGTCGTTCGCCCATAATGGCGATCTCAAACTATTCCAGCCGCGCCGTGGCCTGTATGCCCCGTGGGGCGATACGGATAGCGAGCTGGCGTTCTGCCACATCCTGTCCGAGCTGGCGCTGCGCTATGAACACCGGCCAGCGCGTCACCAGCTGTTTGCCACGCTGCAGATACTGGCTGCCGGCATCGCCGAATACGGCAGCTTCAATTTTCTGCTATCCAACGGCGAACTGCTGTTCGCCTATTGCAGCACCGAGCTGCACAGCGTGCAGCGCCAGTATCCGTTCAGCGTTGCACAGCTGGTCGATTGCGATCTCAGCATAGACTTCAGCCAGCACAACCAGCCGGATGACCGCATGACGGTGATCGCCACCCGCCCGCTGACCAGCAACGAACAGTGGCAGCGCTTCGCACCGGGCGAACTGAAACTGTTTATACAGGGTGAGGAAGTGGGCGCACAGCCGGTGCGCCAGCAGGAATGGGACTTGCAGATCTGCGCCTAGCGCAGCGGGAAATGCAGGCCTGCATCTAGGCCTGCATCTAGGCCTGATTCAGGTCGGGCTCAGGCCGAATTGCAGTTGCAGAAGCGCTTGCGTTTGCTGCCATCGGCTGCCGGCGCACCCGCTTCGAGCTGCTTCCAGAAGAACACTGTTTCGACGCCGTAGGGCGAGCGTACCTTGCCCGAATCGATGTAGCCGCATTTGGCAAAAAAGCCCTCGCCTGTCGCCGTGCTATGCAGTTGCAGCGCTTTCACGCCCCAGCTGCAGGCCTGCGCTTCGACCCGCTCCAGCAGCGCCTTGCCCACACCCTGACCGCGCACTTCGGGCAGCAGATAACACAGGGCCAGTTTGCCGGCGCCTGTCAGCAGGGCCACGCCGACCACCACGCCATCCTGTACGGCCACCACGGAATAGTTGGTGGGTGAAGCAAACCAGCTGGCCACCATCTCCGGCGTCTTGTTGCCCAGCCATGCGGCCAGTATGGCCGGATCCTGCTTGTGGTCCACGCCACAGCATTCGGCAATGGAACGGCGCAGCACCGTACAGGCAGCGACCGCATCGCTGACCTCGGCCGGTCGGACTTCAAGACTGCGAATTTCAGAACTCATGTACGCTCACAAACATTTCTATTAGCAAAAATGAAGCGTTTAAACGCCTTCTTCAGTGCCTGATTCGACTATACACCAAGCCATGAAAGTCGTTGCGGGCGCCCCCGTTTCTGCGCCGTTCCTGCCTTCACAGCCTAGTAGCTGGCCCTGCTTTTGCCCACGAATCATTCCGGAATTCCTTATGCGGAAATCGAGGAACTGTCGTGCATCTCCTTAAAAATAAGCATATAACGAAAAATTCGTATCTTTTCGGCGCGGAATTTTACACTATGAGCGTCCGTTCATCAGAAAGCCTGCCATGACTACGCACCAAGCTACCCGCCGCCTGTTCACCACCGCCCTGCTGGCCACCAGCGCCGGCCTGTTCGGCCTGTCCATGCCTGCCCATGCGGCCGATACGGTGCTGCTCAATGCCTCCTATGACGTGGCACGTGAACTGTTCAAGGATATCAACCCGCTGTTCGTCGCCGACTGGAAAAAGAGCACGGGTGAAACCGTCAACGTCAACCAGTCCCATGGCGGCTCGTCCAAACAGGCCCGCTCGGTGGCCGATGGCATGGAAGCGGCCGTGGTGACCATGAATCAGGCCAACGATATCGACATGCTGGCCGAGCGTGGGCTGGTGGTACAGGACTGGGCCAAGAAATTCCCCCACAATGCGGCGCCGTTCTACTCCACCATGGTATTTCTGGTGCGCAAAGGCAATCCGCAACAGATCAAGGACTGGGGCGATCTGGCCAAACCGGGCGTGAAAGTCATCATCCCCAATCCTAAAACGGCCGGCAATGGCCGCTACACCTATCTGGCCGCCTGGGGCTCGGTGCTGAAAAAAGGCGGCAATGAAGCACAGGCGCGCGAGCTGGTGACGAAAATCTTCAAGAACGTACCGGTGCTGGACGCCGGTGGCCGTGGCGCTACCACCACCTTCACCCAGCGCAGCATAGGCGACGTGCTGGTGACGTTTGAAAACGAAGTGAATCTGGTACGTGCCGAATTCGGCGACAACTTCGAAGTGGTCTATCCTTCGCTCTCGATACTGGCCGAATCGCCCGTCGCCGTGGTGGACAAGGTGGTAGACCGCCGTAATCTGCGCAAGCAGGCGACCGGCTACCTGAACTTCCTGTACACGGAACAGGCGCAGGACGTGATCGCCAAACACTATTTCCGTCCCCGTTCGGAAGCGGCTTTCAAAAAATACAAGGCCAACTTCCACCAGATCAGTCTGTTTACGGTGGATGATGTGTTCGGCGGCTGGAAAGCGGCGCAGAAAAAACACTTTGATGACGGCGCCGAGTTCGACCGCATTTATCAGAGCAAATAAACCACAGGCTGTATGTCGCCAGCGCAGCGACTGTACTCCCGGTACAACAAGGCCCCGCCACGTTTGCGGGGCTTTTTTTCGCCTGCCTGAGCGCGCCCGGCAGAGTGGGGCCGAAGTGCGCCTGAGCGCGCAGCGGCCAGATTTGCCCGGATTTGCTCAAAATTACCAATAAGCCTAGTGGAATCCGACAGTTACATTCAATAGACGAGAAAGCACTTTAATGTTATCTTCCAGCCTGAGAGAGTATTGCCGTACAGATAGAGGCAATCCGTGGTGTTAGACGCCTGCTCTGCCGAATTTCGCCAGATTTAACCGAATATTGAAACTATGCTCAAAAAAATTGTCGCTGTATTACTGAGTTCTGTCACGGCCGCCGCGCTGGCAGTGCCGCTGGGCTCGCAGTCCGTGCTGGTGGTGGAAGATGACACCGGCAAAGTCCTGCTGGAAAAGAACTCCACCGTACAAGTGCCTATCGCTTCGCTGACCAAGCTGATGACGGCCATGGTGGTGCTCGATTCGCGCGCCGATCTGGAAGCGCCTATCAGCATCGACAAGACCGATGTGGACACGCTCAAGCACAGCACCTCGCGCGTGCCGGTCGGTGCCGAACTGTCGCGCCGCGATGTGCTGCAACTGGCCCTGATGTCGTCCGATAACCGTGCAGCCGCCTCGCTGGCACGCACCTTCCCCGGCGGTCCGGCAGCGTTCAAGGCTGCCGTGAATGCCAAAATCCGCGCGCTCGGCATGAGCCAGACCGTGATCGAAGAACCGACCGGCCTGTCGCCTAACAACCGCTCCACCGCCACCGATCTGGTGCGCATGGCCAGCGCCGCCTCGGCCTATCCGGAAATCCGCCGTATCACCACCGATACCAAGGACATCATCAATATCAAAGGCCGCAAGGTCGAGTACCACAACACCAACCGTCTGGTCGGTGCCAAGGGCTGGGATGTGGGCCTGTCCAAAACCGGCTACACGGAAGAAGCTGGCCGCTGCCTGATCATGCGCTTCAAATCGGCCGGCAAGAACGCCACGCTGGTACTGCTCAATGCCAAGGCCAATTCGGCCCGCATGATGGATGCGCTGAATATCCGCCGCTTCGTGGCCGGCCCTGATGGCGAACCCAAAGTCATGAAGGTCGCCGCCAAAGGCAGCCGCAAAGCCGCCAAGAGCAGCAAGCACCACCGCCGCGCGGCCTGATCAGGCCCGCTTCAAACCGTCAGCAGCGCGCGCAGGCCACTGGCGCGCTGGGTACGCTGGGCGATGGCGTCCAGCAGCACCTGCTGATTCGGCGTCAGCAAAGTAAAGTATTCGCGGGCGCGCGTGATGCCGGTGTAGACCAGCTCGCGCGCCAGCGTGCCATTGCTCTCGCGTGGCAGCACCAGCACCGTGTGCTCGAATTCCGATCCCTGCGATTTGTGTACCGTCATGGCGAACGCCGTTTCGACGTTGCGCAGGCGCGTGGCCAGTACGCTGCGCACCGCATCGCCGTCCGAGAAATACACGCGCATGGCGCCGGGCCGTAACGGGTCCGGCAGCGTCAGGCCGATATCGCCGTTGAATACCCCGGTCGCATAGTCGTTACGCGTGACCATCACAGGCCGGCCCGCATACCATTCGCCGTAGCGGCGCAACAGGCCCGCACTCTGCAGGCGCTGTTCTATGGCTTCGTTCAGCCCCTGCACGCCCCACTCGCCATCGCGCACGGCGCACAGGATGCGGAAGCGTTCGAACGCCACGATCAGGGTTTTCACCCAGTCCAGATAAGCGGCGCCCTCGCCCTCGGGCGCACCGGCCCTGAGCAGCTGCAGATAGCGGCTGTAACCACCGGGCGCGCCGTCGCGGCCCGCCAGCGCCAGTTGCAGCGCATCGGCCGGCAGGGCCGGATCGGTCCACGCCAGCTTGCCATCCGAAGGCTGGCGCAGCACCTGCACGGTGGCCGCACCATCGCCGCGGTTGACGGCCAGCGCCAGTGCGCCGATAGGCCCGCCGAAGCGGCGGCTTTCGCGCAGCATCACAGTCTGCTGGGCGATGGGGCCGGCCTGCCCGGCGTATTCGTCAGGGATGCTGATGCCGCTGGCATCGCGCACATAGCTGAGCGTTTCGGCGTGGTAGCCGCCCGCCTCGGCATCAAAGCACAGATCACCCAGCACGGCGCCCGCTTCGACGGATGCCAGCTGGTCCTTGTCACCCAGCAGTATCAGGGTGGCCTGCGGCGGCAAGGCGGCCAGCAGCGCGGCCATCATTTCGAGGTGGATCATCGAGGCTTCATCGACGATCAGCACATCCACTTCCAGCTGGTTGCCCGCATGGTGGCGGAAGGCGCGCGTATCGGGCCGCGCCCCCAGCAGGCTATGCAGGGTACGCGCGGCGCCCATGCGGCCGGCCAGTTCACGCAGCGGCAGTTCGGCGCCCACTTTCTGGTCCAGTTCTTCCAGCGCCGTGTCGATCGATTGCTTGAGCCTAGCAGCAGCCTTGCCGGTCGGCGCGGCCAGCGCCACGCGCAGGTTGTCGCGGCCATTGCCGGCGCTGGCAAACAGCAATGCCAGCAGGCGCGCCACCGTATAGGTTTTGCCCGTACCGGGGCCACCGGTGATGATGCCCAGCTTGCCCCGCACCGCCACGGCGCAGGCGATCTTCTGCCAGTCCGGGCCTCCGCCACGGCTGGCGTGGGGGAAGAGCAGGTCCAGCCAGCGGCGGATGCCGGCAATGTCCGCGCTGGCATCGCCGGCCAGCAGTTCGCCCAGCGCGCGCTGGCGCACGGCCAGGGCCACCAGTTTTTCATCGCGCCAGTAGCGGCGCAGATAGAGGCGCTCGCCATCGAGCACCAGCGGCTGGTCGAAATCCAGATCGCCCACAGCCCACACCTGTTCGCTGGCGGCCAGCAGCTTGCGCCACCCTGCCCCATCCTGCGGCCAGCCCGCCACGCTGTCGCGCAGGCCGCGCCACAAATCCGGCTGCCAGCCCAGCTGGGTGCTCACGGCACCGGACAAGTCGTCCAGCTTCATGCAGCTATGGCCGCGCCCTTCCAGTTCGGCCAGCAGCACGCAGGCCGCCAGCAGCGGTGCCGTATCCTGCCCCAGAGTGCCGATGAAACGGGCGAAAGTACCGCTCAGGCGGCGCAGATGGCCGGCTTCGGTCAGCACATCGAGCTGCGCCAGCAGTGCTTCGGAACGGCTAGTCAGCATGGTCAACCTCATCCTGCGCCGCAACGGGCGCCTCCAGCAATAGATCCAGACCGTCCAGCAGGCCGAGATCGGGGGTAATCAGATAGCAGCCGCGCGTGTGCTCGTTGGCGATCCCGCGCAGGAACAGGAATAGCGTGCCGCCCAGATGGCGCGCTGCGTCGTAGCACGCACCGAGCCGGCTTTGCAGCAGCCGGTGCAGCGCCAGCAGGTAGATGGCGCCCTGAATGTCGTAGCGGTGTTCGGCCATGGCCGCCACCAGCGCCGCCGTATGGTAAGAAGCATCGCTGCCGCCCAGCGCATTCGATTTGTAATCGAGCACCCAGTAGCGTCCTTCGTGCTCGAACACCAGATCGGCAAAGCCTTTCAGCATGCCGTGCAGCTCGCGTTCGGGCAGTGCTGGCCGGGCCACGCCATCCAGCAGGTATTGCACGCACAGGGCGTCGAGCGCCGTGGTATTCAGCCGCTCGCTGGGGAACCAGAATTCCATTTCGGGCAGCGGCTGGCGGATGGCACTTAGCGGCGCCTGCAGATGGGGCAACGGCGTGCTGACGATCTGGCGCAGCCAGGTCTCGGTATCCTGCAGCCGGTTGCCCCAGCCGGCCCGCTCGACGCGGCGCGCCAGCCGGCTGGCAAAGCTGTCCTGCGCCACCATGGCGAATCCTTCTTTGCCCAGCCATTCCAGCTGCTCGTGCAGGAAGTTGCCCGGTACGGAGCCGCGCGGGAAACGGTGCCAGGCCACGTCATCCACCTTCTGCACAGCGCCGGCCGTGGCCACTTCACCCTGCAGCAGATCTTCCTGCGCGCTGTCGCGCGGCACCGGCAAGGCCTGGCCTATGCTGGCAGTGGGGCCGGTGCGGCGTGCCAGCGAACTGAAACTGCCCACTGCCCAGTCACGTTCGAACGCCGCCGCATAGCCTTGCGGTTCCAGCAGCGCGGGGCGCTGTTCCACCCGCTGCAAACGGGTGACGGGCGCCGTCGCGGTGGCTGCCAGGGTTTGCAGCTCGATGCTGTCGCAGCCGGCGATCGCATGCTGCCAGCGTTCCAGCATCAGCTCCGACGGCAGCGCAGCGCCGCCCGTCAGCAGATAGCCGAGCGCCGATTCGTGCAGCGTGTTTTCGCCTTCCTTGCGGGCCGCCTGCGCTGTCACGCCCAGCCACAGGTAGTGGCGCGCCCGCGTCAGTGCTACGTACAGCAGGCGCAGGTCTTCCTGCAAACGGGCCTGTTCCATCAGGGCCAGCGCTTCGTCGGTGAGTGCCATGTCGATATGGCGTTCACCCTGCGTATCGCTGTATTCGAAGAAGCTGCGGTTGCGCCGCTCCACCTTGCGCGCGGTGACGGCAAACGGCAGATACACGAGCGGATATTCGAGGCCCTTGGATTTGTGCACGGTGATGACTTTCACCAGCTCGGCATCACTCTCCAGCCGTAGCACGCGTTCGTCGCCGCCCGCTTCGCCGCCTTCTATCTGCTCCGCCAGCCAGCGGATCAGCGCCTGTTCGCCATCGAGCTGGCGGCTGGCGGTCTGCAGCAGTTCGGCCAGATGCAGCAGATTGGTCAGGCGGCGTTCGCCGCCGGGCTGCTGGATCAGGGTGGCCGGCAGGTTGAGGTCATGGATGAAACGGCGCAGCATGGCCAGTACGCCCTGCCGCTGCCACACCGCGTGCCAGCCCTTGAGCTGTTCCACCCGGCTTTCCCATGCCAGCTCGTCGGACGAAAGCCGTGCCAGTTCCGCCAGCGACAGGCCGCAGGTGGCGGTGGCAAACGCAGCGCGGGCCAGCGCGCCATCGAGCGGCGTGGCCACGGCCGACAGCCAGCGCAGCACATCGGCCGCTTCTTCGCTGTCCGTCACGGCATCCTTGTCCGACAGGTAGACGCTGGCCACGCCGCGCCGCTGCAGCGCCGTGCGGATGGCCGTGGCTTCGCGCCGGTCGCGCACCAGCACGGCGATATCGGCCGGCTGCAAACGCTGCTGCCCGTGCGGGCCGGCAAAGCCGGTGGCCGCATCGTTAAGCTGGCTGACGATCTGCTCGGCGCACTGCCAGGCAAAGAACTCGCGGTAGGCATCGGCCTTCAGCGGCATGGCGCTACAGGCCAGCACCATGGCCGGCAGCGTGCCGGCGCCATTGCGCAGCTGCTCTTCGCGCCCGCGCGCACCGACCGCTTCGAACGGCAGCGGATTGAAGCCGTCGGCCGGATTGCGGAAGCGGAAAGCGCCTCGGGCAAAGCCAGTGCCACCGGCGCCGCTTTCCGCATGCAGGAATAGCTGATTGACGGCCGCCACCAAGGCCACCGTGGAACGGTAGTTGGTGCCGAGCTGGTAATGGCGCCCCGCCGTGGCAGCGCGCGCGGCCAGATAGCTGTGGATGTCGGCACCGCGGAATCCATAGATGGACTGTTTGGGGTCGCCGATCAGGAACAGGCCCGTGGCCGCATCGTTATCGGCCACACGGTATAGCTGGTTGAAAATCTGGTACTGGTTGGGCGCAGTATCCTGGAACTCGTCCACCAGCGCCACCGGATACTGGCTGATGATGCGCTGGCGCAGCGCCGGCCCATTCTCGCCCTGCAGCGCAGCGTTGAGCCGGTCCAGCATGTCGGCAAAACCGAACTGGCGGTTGCGCAGTTTGAGTTCCGCCATGCGCGCGGCGATCAATCCCACTGCGTGGCGGTAGAGGGCGAACGACAGCGGCTCGATCTGGTCCAGCGCTGCTTTCAGCGGAGCGATGGCGTCAAAGCAGTCCGGCACTGCGGCGCTGAAATCTTTGGCAAAGGCATCGGCGATACCATCTGGCGTCAGGCGGCGCCACGCCGTATCCTTCAGATCGGGATGGGTGGCATGGGCATCGGCCACCCAGGCACGCAGGCTATCGAACCAGCCGGCCACGCTTTCCGGCTTCATCTTCACGCCGTTGAAGCATTTGGGTGCGATAGCGCGCTGCTGATTGATCCACTGCTCCATGGCGGCGATGCGCTCGTCCCAGCCCTGCTTGAGCTGACGCAGCGTGGCCTGCTGCTGTTGCTGCAACTGGACGATCAGTGTGCCCAGCGGCGCATCGCTGCAGCCGGCCGCACGGCTAGCGCCTATCAGGTCGGCACGGCGGGTCAGCTCGCGCAGGCTTTTTTTCAGCGCGCCCACATTGGCCCAGCAGGCCAGCAGTGGCTGCAGAGCGGCCGCATTGAGCGGATACACCTGCTGACGCCAGTAGTCGTGCGCTGCATCTTCGTACAGGGTCTGCTCGTCGCTGAGCAATTCTTCGTCGAACAGGCTGCCGCTATCGAAAGCATGTTCGCGCAACATGCGCTGGCACCATGCGTCGATCGTGAAGATGGCCGCTTCGTCCATGGTTTCTGCGGCCAGCATCAGCCGGTGCGCGGCCTGCTGCTGGGCGGCGGCATCGGGATAGTCCTGCAGGATTTCGTCCAGATAGGCATCACGCGTGCCGGCCAGCGGCATGGCGGCGTAGGCACGGAAGTACGCGGCTGCTTCCACCAGCCGCTCGCGCACGCGGTTGGACAGTTCGCGCGTGGCCGCACGGGTAAAGGTCATCACCAGTATTTCCGATGGCAGCAAGGGGCGCTGATAGCCCTGGGCACCGCCGTGGCCCAGCACCAGCCGCACATACAGGGCGGCGATGGTCCAGGTCTTGCCGGTACCGGCGCTGGCCTCGATCAGGCGCGAGCCATGCAGCGGAAACTCCAGTGCCCTTAACGGGATTGCGCTGCTGCTCATGCTGCCCCTTCCTGATCCAGTGGATGTATGGTGATCGCCGTCCCCAGCCACATCAGCAACGGGCCGTACAGGCGCTCGGCCACGTCGGCAAAACCGGCCTGCGCTTCCAGCTGGGCGAACTCGGGCCACAAGCGGGCCAGACACAGGTCCGCCACTTCGCCGGCCAGTTCGAAACCGCCATCGTAGATAGCGCGTGCATCTTCGTCTTTGAGCAGTGCCAGCGCGGTCTTGCAGGCCGTGGGCAATGGCTGGTCCATATTGCTGCGCCATAGCGCTGCCAGTTGGTCCAGCACGGCCAGAGCGGCCGGCTGCAGCATGGGCTGCATCTGCACGTGGGCGTCGCGCGCGATCAGATGGGCCGCCACGGGCGTGCCGCTGGCGGCCAGCGCCAGCTGGCGCAGCCAGATCTCGATCAGCTTTTCCGCCCGCAGGCCGCCCTGCTTGTCCAACACCTTGGACGATATTTGCCCCAGCCACACGGTGCCATGGCCATCGCTGCGCAGCTGGTCCACCCAGTCTTCCAGCTGCAGGCCGCCCAGTTCCAGCGTCACGGCTACCTTGGGGGCCGGCCGCGGATATTGCTGGCGCAGCTGCAGCCATGCGCTGCGCACGGGCAGCAGTCCGGCCACTAGCTGCTGCTGGTACTGCTGGCCGATCAGGCCTATCGGCAGCCGCCCTTCGCGCGCCAGCCGCGCCGCACGCAGGGTCAGTTGCTCGGCCACCTGTTCGGGCAGTTCGTCTTCGCCTTCATCGGCCAGCAGCTGGTCTTCCAGCTGGTAGCGTTCCAGCCCGTCCAGCGCGAACGGTTCTTCGTCCTCGCCCACCTGCGCGGCATCGCCGAACACCACGCCCAGGCGCTGGCGGAAGAAGTAGCGCACGGGCTGGCGCATGAAGTTGACCAGATCGGCCAGTTTCAAGCGGTGGTCCGGCTCGAGTTCATAGGGCGCCAGCGCGCTGGCGGCGTCCGCAGCGGGCTGTTCGCCGTGTGCTATGCGCCATTCGCGCGCATAGGTCAGCAGACCGTCCTGCTCGAAATAGCGCCGGCTGAATGGCTGCAGCGCGTGTTCGGTGGTCAGCTGTTCCAGCGCAATCTGCCAGCCCGCGCGCAGGTAGTCGCACAGCTGCGCTACCAGCACGGAAGGCGGCTGGGCCGAGTTGTCGCGCACATTGCGTCCCACCCAACTGATGTACAGCTTGTCGCGCGCGGCCAGCACGGCTTCCAGCATCAGGTAGCGGTCATCGTCGCGGCGCGAGCGGTCGCCCGGTCTGGCCATGCCGGCCAGCGCCAGCAGGTCGAAGTCGGCGCGCGGTGCGCGACGGGGGAAATCGCCATCATTCATGCCCAGCAGGCAGACCACGCGGAACGGTACGGCGCGCATCGGCATCAGCGTACAGAAGGTCACGCCGCCAGACACGAACTGGTGGTTCAACGTCGGCTCGTCCAGCAGGCTTAGCCACGCTTCGCGCAATACGGCCAGCGGCACGGCTTCGTCAAAGCCGGCGTTCTCGCAGGTTTCCAGCCAGCGTGCCAGCGCTTCGTCGAGCTGGGCCAGCGTCAGGCGGTCGCCCTCCTCGCCTGCGCTGAAGAAGGCTGCCAGCAGGGCGCGCGCCTGCACCCCCCATTCGGCCGGCGTACGCTGCTGCGCCAGCACGCCGCGCCAGTGCAGCAAGTCCGTCACCAGCTGGGCCAGCGAACCGGCCAGCGCGGCATCCAGCCCGCCCACTTCGCCATACGGTTCGATACCGCCGAAGGCCGCGCCATTGCCGCTGGCGTAACCGAGCAGCATGCGGCGCACGCCGAACAGCCAGGAATTCTGCTCGCCCGCAGCGCCCAGCCCCAGCCCGCTGCGGTGCTCGGGGTCCAGCCCCCAGCGCACACCCACGCCTTCTATCCACAGGCCCAGCGTGGCCATGTCCTCGCTATCGAGGCCGTAACGGCCGGCCACGGCCGGCACGTCGAGCAGATCGCGCACTTCGCTCTGGCGGCAGCGCTGCTGCGGCAGGCGTAGCAGCCACTCCAGCGCCACCAGCAGCGGATTCACGCTGCGGTCGTTGACGTCGCCGATTTCGAACGGAATGTAGCGCGCATCGCTGCGCCGGTACTGGGCGAACACGGCATGGATGGCCGCCGTAAAGGTATCGATGTCGGGCACCATCACCACCACGTCGCGCGGGCGCAGCGTGCTGTCGGCCGCCAGCATGGCCAGCAGCTGGTCGTGCAGCACTTCCACTTCGCGCTGCACGCTGTGGGCAATGTGGAACTGTACCGAGCGGTCGCTGGCCGGCGGCGGCAGACCCGGATGCTCGGACAGTGGCAGCAGGTCACGCACGGCGCCCTGTATCTGCTCCAGCAGGGTGTGGCCGGCGCCATCGCTGAACAGGTCGACCCGCAAAGGCTGGCCATCGCCGTCGCGCAGGCTGGCGCTGGCGGTGTCGAATTCGTCCAGCAGGCGGATGAAGTCACGCCCCTGACGTCCCCAGCTGGCCAGCAGCGGATGGCTGTGCGCATGCAGCTGTTCGAGCGGCAGCGCACCCAGATCGTGGCCATTGCGCGGCTGCTGGCGCTTGTGTGCGGCGCGCAGCAGCTCGCGCCCTTCGATGATGTCGCCCCAGTAGTACTGGCAAGGGTTAGGCACGGCCAGCAGCACCTGGGTGTAGGCCGACAGTGCGGCCAGCGCCTGCAGGGTCTGGAACGGCAGCGCCGAGACGCCGAATATCACGATGCGGCGCGGCAGCCGGCCTAGCGGCGCCTCGCCCGCTGCGACAGCACGGACGAATTCCGTATGGATGGTGGCCCGTCCCAGTTCGCGCTGGTCCGGAGCTACATCGGCGATCACGGCGCGCCACAACTGCGCCTGCCAGCGCTGCTCGGGCGTTAGCGCCAGCGCGGCGCCGGCATCGCCGGCACGGCGCAGCTGGTCGCGTCCGTGCGCCCAGTCGTCCAGCCAGTCGGCGCGGTAGACCTGATACTGGTCGTACAGGTCGGCCAGCCGTTCGGCCAGCTGCAAACGCCGCTCGGGCGCACCATCGGCCAGAAAATGCCGTAGCGGGGCAAACACCGGGTCGGCCAGCAAGCCGGGCAGCAAACGCATCAGACGCCAGGTCAGCGGGCCCTTGTCGAAAGCGGAAATGGCGGGCACCTGCTCGTGGCCCAGCATGCCGCGGTAGGTCTCCCACAGGAAGCGGGCCGGCAGCGCCACGCGGGTGGCGGCGCAGATGCCCAGTTCCTCGGCCAGCGCAATCTTCAGCCATTCCGCCACGCCGTTGGACTGCACCAGAAATACTTCCTGCTCCAGCGCGCCCAGCGGTTGCTGGCGCAGCCACTGGAACACGGCGCTGCGCAGCATTTCCAGCTGGTTGCCATGCAAAACTATCAGTCCGGGCGTTACGCTTGCTTCCATAGGGCTCATCAAGGGAAAGGAGCGTGTATTATCGCTCTAGCTCTCCGAGTAGGCCAGCAGTTCCTGCGTCATCAGCGCTTCCAGCTGGGCCAGCATGGTATGTAGCTGCTGCACCAGCTGCCGGGCTAGCGCCGGATCGCTATCGTGACGCTGCTGTTCCAGCGCCAGACACAGGGCGCCAAAGCGCATCGCCCCCACTGCCCGTGCCGACGACTTGATGCGGTGCCCCAGTTCGGCCAGCTGGGCGCTGTCCTGCCGGGCCAGCGCGGCATCGAGTTCGCGCAGGCCATCACGCGCCGCATCGAGGAATAGCAAGGCGAATTTATGCATCTTGTCGGCCCGGTGGCCGAAGGTCTGGGCCAGCACGGCCAGATCGAACATGGGCTGGGCCAGTACGTCCTCCCCCACCACCGGCTGCTGCGGCAGCGCATAGTAGGATGGCGAGGACGACAAGGACCGCGCGCGCGCCTGCCCGCTGGGTGGACGCTGGCGCATCCAGCGCGCCAGCATATTGAACAGCAGCGTAGGCGCCACCGGCTTGGCAATGAATTCATCCATGCCGGCCGCCAGACAGCGCTCCTGATCAACGATGCCGGCATTGGCCGTCATGGCGATGATCAGGGTGCCCGCCAGCTTGGGGTGGGCACGGATCAAACGGGTGGCTTCGTAGCCATCCATCACCGGCATCTGCACATCCATCAGCACGCAGTCGAAACCTTCCTTGAGCAGCAGATCGATGGCTTCCTTGCCGTTGTTGGCCACGCACACGGTAGCACCGGCATCTTCCAGCAGTTCGCGCCCCACCTGCTGGCTGAAGACATTGTCCTCCACCAGCAGGATGGAACTGCCGCGTATGCTGTCCAGCACCTCCGCCTGCACCTGATCATCGCTATGCTGCAGCAGGCTGCTGGCACAGGCCAGCCGCGCCGTGAACCAGAAGGTGCTGCCGGCACCGGCGCGGCTTTCTACCCCGACCGTACCGCCCATCAGTTCGGCCAGCTGCTTGCTGATCACCAGCCCCAGTCCCGTGCCGCCATAACGCCGTGTGGTGGAAGTGTCGGCCTGATGGAAGGACTGGAACAGCTGCTCGAGCTGCTCCGGCGTCATCCCTATGCCCTGGTCGGACACTTCGAAGCGCACTTCCAGCCCCTCTTCGCAACGGCCACGCAAGCTGGCGCGGATCTGCACCGTGCCCTGCTCGGAGAATTTGATGGCGTTGCTGGTGAAGTTGAGCAGCACCTGTTCCAGCCGCAGCGGGTCGCCGCGCAGCTGGGGCGGCATGCCTTCGGCCACGGCGATTTCCAGCGTCAGCCCGCGCGCAGCGGCGCCCTCGCCCAGCTGGCTGACGATGTTATTGAGCAGTGCATCGAGCGCGAAGTCCAGCACTTCCAGCTCCATCTTGCCGGCTTCGATCTTGGAGAAATCGAGGATGTCGTTGATGATGCCCAGCAGATGGCGGCCGGAATGGAAGATCTTTTCCAGATAGTCGCGCTGTTTCGGGTCGTTCACCGATTTCAGTGCCAGATGGGACATGCCGATAATACTGTTCATCGGCGTGCGGATTTCATGGCTCATATTCGACAGGAACTCGCTCTTGGCCTGATTGGCCGTATCGGCTTTTTCCTTCAGCTCGTGCAGCTCCGTCACGTCGGTCGACAGGCCGATTACGGCCGTCACGCTACGGTCTATCACCACCGGCGCCTTGATGGTCCAGCGGTAGTGGGCACCGCCATCGGCATCGACCTGACGCACTTCGCCGGAACGGGTATGGCGATCGGCAAATACCTGCTGCTCCTGTTCCCAGGCCTCGTCGGCCACGCTGGCCGGCATCAGATCGCGATCAGCCCTGCCTATCATCTGGTCGGCCGTCATGCCCATGGCTTCGGCCATGCGCGCATTGACGTAGATGAAGTGGCGCTTGATATCCTTCATGTAGACGTGGGCATCGACATTGTCGAGCACCGTATCGAGCAACAGACGCTGTTTGATGGCGCGGCGGCGCGAGGAGTACAGTACCAGCACATAGCTGTACAGCAGCACGCTGCCGGCAAAGCCGGTGGCGCCGGCCACCCAGGGCAGGGCGCGGTCGAACGGGGTCAGCAGCTGATCCTTGTGCACGAAAAACTGGGCCTTCCACAGGCTGCCGTGAAAATCGATAGGCAGCACGGCGACAAAATACTCTTCCCGCGCATTCATCAGCTCACGCCTAGGCTGCAGCGAGCCATCATCATTGAACAGCACATGGTCGGCCGCTTCCAGTTCCAGCCGGCGCTGCTCGGCATCGCGGCTGGCATCGGCATACAGCACCAGATGCAGCTGGCGCACCGCCATTTCATCAATCGCCCCCTGCAGCAGGCGCGGTACGCTGAAGCCCACGCCCACCGAGCCCACATAGGCCGCACGGCGCTGGGCCACATCATCCTGCGGCATGCCGGAGCGGTACACGGGCAGCCGTATGCCCATGCCGATATGCGGCAGCGGGTGTTGTACCATCACCGGCTGGCCCGAGGCCATCACCTGTCCGCTATCGCGCGCGGCCATCACCACCCGCGCCACGGCCGGATCGGCGATCACGTCCACCCCCAGCTTTTCCCGCAGTATCAGGGCCGGCTCCAGATAGGTCAGCGGCATGTACTCGGGCCGCCGCCCGGCCGGCCGGATATCGAAAGCAGGATAGCCGCGTGCATCGAGGCTGGTATCGGCGCGCACGCCGGCAATGAAGGCAGCGCGCTGCTCGTCGCGCACCTGCGGCGCCCAGTTCAGCGTTTCGATGGCGGGGAAGTGGCGCGCAATATCGAGGCTGGCCACATACTGGTGGAACTGCAGGCGGCTGATCTGCGGGCCGGTCTGGAACAGCGCCACCAGTCCGCGCGTGATATCGGAATACGATTTGATGCGGGCGGCGATACCGTACTGGGTATTGCGCGCCAGATTATCGAAGCGCAGTGCCGCATTGGCGTCCACCGTGCTGGCAGCCGAGCCATACAGGCCGGCGCCTATCAGACTGGCCAGCACGGCGCCGCCCAGCCAGATCAGCACACGCTGGCTGCGCGTTGCAGATCGGACCTTGGCGTCCCTGAACATGCGCAAGGGTTTAATATGCTGCCTGCGCACCGGGGCGGGCCGCGATGCGGTCGCGCCATGCCTGCAGGTGGGGCATGGCCTCGTCGCCGGGGCGGAATTTGAGCAGGCCGCGGCCGAATTCCAGCGCGCAGAAAGCCGTGATATCGGCAATCGTGTAACGCTGGCCGGCGATATACGGCTGCTGCGCCAGTTGCTGGTCCAGCCAGCGCGCCGTCACGCGCATGCGCTCGCCCTGGGCGGCGCCGAACTCGGGAAACTGCGGCTGTTCCAGCGGCGCCAGTGCCGGATGGGTATGGCGCGCACAATCGGCGATGCCCTGTAGCAGATACAGTTCCACCCGACGGTCGGCCATTTCGATAAAGGCCCGTTCATCATAGCCCTCGCCCATCAGATTCGGTTCCGGCACGTAGCCTTCCAGCCAGCTGCAGATGGCACGGGTTTCCGTCAGTATGCGGCCATCATCGAGTTCCAGCGCCGGCACCCGTCCGAACGGATTCTTCTGCAGATAGCCGGCACTGCGCTGCTGGCCCTGCAGCAGATCGAAGGACAGCAGCTCCACATCCGTGATGCCTTTTTCAGCCAGGAACATGGCCACCCGGCGCGGGTTCGGGGCGCGCGGTGCGGAATACAGTTTCATCTAACACTCCCTTGATTCGGATTACGGCAAGACTGCTGCAGCAACGGCTCAAAACTAGCAAAATACTAGCCAATCAGGCGGCATGCCGCGTAGCGCATGATACGCCGGATTGGCCTGGCGATGTCGTTCCACGTGTACAGACTATCCAGCAAATATTGACATTATGACCAGATCCACTAAGATTGCGCGTTGGCTCACGAAGCCATCCGGACCATTCGTCAGCTCACCGGCTCACTCTCTACAAGGATCCCATGCAACGCACACTGATTTCGCTGGCCGTCATGCTGGCGCTGGCCAGCACCCTGCCCGCCAGCGCGCAGGCCGCCGCGGCCAAACAGACGGCCAGCGCGCCTGTCCAGACCACCACCCAGCTGCCCCGCAACGCCGTACCCAGCCACTACGCGGTTTCGCTGGTGCCCGATGCAGCCCAGCGCAGCTTCAGCGCCAGCGTCACCATCGCGCTCGATGTGGTGCAGGCCAGCGACAGCCTGACCCTGCATGCGGCCGACCTGAGCTTCCGCGGCGCAGCCATCAGCGCCGGCCCCGGCCAGACTGTGCTGGCAGCAGACCATATCAGCATCGATGCCAAGACCCAGACCGTCACCCTGCACTTCCCGCGCACGCTGGCCAAGGGCGGCTACCAGCTCAAGCTCGATTACGACGGCAAGATCAGCACCCAGGCCAGCGGCCTGTTCTCGCTCGACTATGAAAACGGCGGCGCGAAAAAACGCGCGCTCTACACCCAGTTCGAGAACTCCGATGCACGCGCCATGATTCCATCGTGGGACGAGCCGGCCTACAAAGCCACCTTCACGCTGGAAGCCACTATTCCGGCCGGCCAGATGGCGGTGTCGAATATGCCGGTGAGCAGCACCAGCACACTGGCCGACGGCCGCCAGCTGGTGCGCTTTGCCACCTCGCCGAAAATGTCCACCTATCTGCTGTTCTTCGCCATGGGCGAATTCGACCGCGCCAGCAAGGTGGTCGATGGCACGGAGCTGGGCATCATTACCCAGAAAGGCATGGTCTCCCAGGGCCAGTTCGCGCTCGATTCTTCGGTCGCCGTGCTGAAGGAATACAACGACTACTTCGGCGTCAAATATCCGCTGCCCAAACTCGACAACATCGGCGCACCGGGCAGCAGCCAGTCCTTCAGCGCGATGGAAAACTGGGGCGCCATCTTCACCTTCGAAAATGCCATCCTGCTTGATCCGCGCATCGCCACCCAGGACGACCAGCAGACCTCCTTCCTGGTGGCTGCGCACGAAATGGCGCACCAGTGGTTCGGCGATCTGGTCACCATGGCCTGGTGGGATGACCTGTGGCTGAACGAGGGCTTTGCCTCGTGGATGGAATCGCGTACCACCAACCGCCTGCATCCGGAATGGCAATGGTCGCTGCGCGCAGTCGATACGCGCGAACAGGCCATGGGCCAGGATGCGCTGGCCACCACCCATCCCGTGGTGCAGAAAATCGCCACGGTAGAACAGGCCAGCCAGGCTTTCGACAGCATCACCTACCAGAAAGGCGAAGCCGTCATCCGCATGCTGGAGGACTACGTGGGCGAGCAGGCCTGGCGTAGCGGCGTGCGCAACTACATGGCCAAGCACAAGTACGGCAACACCGTCTCCGACGACCTGTGGCGCGCCGTCGAACAGGCCGCCCACAAACCGGTCACGGCGATCGCCCACGACTTTACCCTGCAGCCGGGCGTGCCCATGATCCGCGTTGCCGCAGCCAGCTGCAGCAAGGGCCAGACCCGCGTCACCCTGACGCAGGAAGAATTCAGCAAGGACCAGCCGGACAAACAGCCGCTGCGCTGGCGCGTGCCCGTGATCGCGCAGACGGTGGGTGGTGCGCCCGTGCGTACGCTGGTCAGCAACGGCAAGGCCAGTGTTACCCTGCCCGGCTGCGGCGCTGTCCTGGTGAATGCCGGTCAGACCGGTTACTACCGCACCCTGTACGCGCCGCAAGCCTTCGCCAGCCTGGCCAGCCAGTTCCGCCAGCTACCCACCATCGATCAGCTGGGACTGCTGGGCGATAGCCGCGCCCTCGGCATGGCCGGCCAGATGCCGGCCAGCAGCGCCCTCGATCTGGCCAGCAACGCGGCCGTCGACGCGGCGCCGCAAGTCTGGAACAGCATTGCCGGCGTTCTGCTCAGCTTGCACGGCCTGTATGAAGGCAAGCCGGACCAGCAGGCGGCGCTGGACCGCTATGGCCGCCAGCGGCTGGCGCCCGTACTGGCCCATCTGGGCTGGCAAGCCCGTGCCGGCGAGAGTTCGGCCGTGGCCAATCTGCGCGAAACGCTGGTGGTGGCGCTGGGTGCCATGGGCGACGAGAGCGTGACGGCCGAAGCACGCCGCCGCTTTGCCGCCGTGGGCCATGATGCGCGCGCCCTGCCGCCGGAACTGCGCCGCCCTATCCTCGGCGTGCTGGCGGAAAACGCCGACACGGCAACCTGGGAGCAGCTGCACAAGGCGGCACAGGACGAGCCGACCCCGATGATCAAGGCCGAGCTGTATGGCCTGCTCGGCATGGCCAAGGATGTGCAACTGGCCCGGCGCGCGCTGGAACTGGCACTGGCGGACGAGGGCGGCGTGACAACCAGCGCGGCCATCGTCGGCCATGTGGCGGGCAACCATCCGGACATGGCTTACGACTACAGCATCGCCCACTACGCCGAGTTCGAGAAGAAAGTCGATGCCAGTGCGCGCAGCCGCTATTTCGCCCGTCTGGGTGGCCGTTCTTCCGATCCGGCCATGCTGGACAAGCTGCGTGCCTATGCCGGCAAATATCTGGCACCGGAGGCGCAGGGCGATACCAATATGGCCATCGCGGCCATCCAGTACCGCATCAAGGTCAGAACCACGCGCCTGCCCGAGATCGACGCCTGGCTGGCCAAGCACCCATAAGCGCGCCGCCAGACGGCAAAAAAAAACCAGCGTCATCGTGTGATGATGCTGGTTGTAAAACGCTCGAAGGCGTGGGGATGTCGGGGGTCTGGCGGCTAGCGTGCCGCCTGGACGGTAACTGTGCCGGGCTTGCAGGTCCGGCAACCGGGCGCGGGGCTCAGGCCGCGCGCTACAGGTGTTACTTTGCCAGCGATCCGGCCAGCTAGGCTTAGGGGATGATTAAGGTAGATGAATTTGTCCGGCGCGGCCAGCGCAGGGCCGAGAGAGAGGATGGTGCCGGTGTTTCAGGCCACCGGCCAGCCTGCCGAGTCATGCGCCGTGAATTCCCGCACCGGCTTGGGTGCGGCGACCAGCTGGCGCATGCTGGAATCAGCGAAACGGATCATAATCAAGCTTTGTGACGCCGCCGTGACGGCCGCCAACGATGACAATAAAACCAGTTTCCGCCACTGTACAGCGCCGCTCAGTCGCGCTGCTCTGCGCCCTCGTTTGCAGTCTGGCGCTGAACGCCTGCAGTCCCGTGGCGCCCCTGCCGCCCGCCGCGGCCACACCTGCCATCGGGGCGGACGCCGGCAATAGCAGCGCCGGTACGGCGCCTGCCGGCACGGCCGCCGTGGCCGATACTCTGGCTGCCACGGCCGAACTGCCAGTCCTGAACATCGACGATGCAGCTTCGCAGATCACCATCATCGTGCGGCGCGGCGGCCTGCTGGCCCGCCTGGGCCATGACCACCTGATTCTGGTGCGTCAGCTGAGCGGCAGCGTAGACCAGCGCAACAACCGCGCCACCCTGCAGTTCCGCCTCGACGACATGCTGGTAGACCCGCCTGAACTGCGGCTGGCGGCCGGCTTGCGGCCCCAGCCTTCGGCCGACGCCATCGCCGGCACCCGCCACAACATGCTGCAGCGCACGCTGGACGCAGAGCGCTATCCGCTGGTGCTGGTACAGGCCGAACGCCATCCGGACGGCCAGAGCCTGCAGCTGGCGCTGACCCTGCATGGCGTTACGCGCCAGCTGCGCGTGCCCGCCAGCTTACAGAGCGAGGGGCGCAGTTTCGCGGCCGAAGGCAGCTTTACCATCCTGCAGAGCGATTACGGCATCACCCCGTTCGCCATCATGGGCGGCGCACTGGCTGTGCAGGACCAGCTGGAACTGCACTACCGTCTGCAGGCCCGCTAGCCGCCAGCAAAAAAAAAGGCCCGTGGATGAGCACGGGCCGAGGAAAATTTCAAATCGGGAGAGACTTGAAAGAGCAGAGACAGTATCGCTGCTCAACGTGACAGGGTGATGACAGCCGGGCAAATTTATCGGCTAACCAGCAGTTTCACGCCCAGCCCCACAAAAATCGCCCCGGCCACGCGGTCCATCCACATGCCGGCACCCGGATGGCGGTTGATCCAGCTGCCCACGCTGCCGGAAAAATAGCCGAGCAGGCCGAAGATCACCACCCCTTGCAACGTGAACAGCACACCCAGCTGGGCTGTCTGCCAGCTGGCGTCGCCCCGCTCGGCCAGCACGAACTGGGGCAGGAAGGACAGGAAGAACAGCACTACTTTAGGATTGATGGCGTTGGCAAACAGGCCCTTGGCAAACAGCTGGCCCAGACTTTCTTCCGGCAGGCCGCTGCCTTCCACCCGGGCACCGCCGCGGCTACGCAAAGCACCTATGCCCAGCCAGACCAGATAGCCACCGCCCAGCAGCTTGAGGGCGCCAAAAGCCAGCGGCGAGGCCTTGATCAGGGCGCTCACGCCCAGCGTGGCCAGCAGCGTATGACTGAGGCAGCCCAGCGCACAGCCCAGCCCGAACACCATACCCTGACGGCGGCCGCGTGACATGCCCACGCTGAGCACCATCAGGTTATCCGGCCCCGGCGATACCGTGATCAGCATGGCCGCCCCTAGAAATCCGATCAACTGTTCTGGCGTAATGAGCATAGTGGCTTTCCCGCAGCAAAAACCACCATCTTACCTGCCCAAATGCGACAGTGACAACGTGCTAAAGATCAATTTTTACTTTCTGGCACTAAGTTCTCGTTTAAAATGCACTCTCCTTGCCAACTCCACCGCCGTCGCTACCCCGCCCCTTTATGAGCTTTGCGCGCCGCCTATTGCAGCCACCGAGCACCGGCCAGACTTGCGCGCTGACGCAGCTGCGGTGCTGGCTGGCGCATGGCGGGTTCGGACTGTTCCGGCTGCTGGCCCTGCTGCTGCTCTGGGCCAGCGTGCTGGCGGGGCCGGCGCAGGCGCAGACCATCAGCCCCATCATCGGGCTGAACGGCAGCAGCATCGATCTGCTGCGGCATGCGCGCCTGTATAGCGACGAGGGCCAGCCTTTCCCCGTCGACGCTGCCAGTCTGCCCCAGTTTGTCAGCCAGCTCAAACCGGCCAGCAAGGTCGACCTGCTGGGCGGCCACTACTGGCTGGTGGCGGAACTGCGCAACGATAGCCAGCAGGCCGCCTGGGTCATCGATCCCAACGACACCCTGATTGATCTGGTCGACATCCAGCTGTATGGTCCCGATGGCAGCGTGCGCCAGATGCTGACCGGCTATCGCCAGCCCCATGCCTATCTGATGCACTATGGCCGCGACATGGATCTGCTGCCCGGCCAGCGCTACCAGATTCTGATCCGCTTCTCCAGCCCCTACTACGCCCGCACGCCCGTGATGTCGGTGCTGCCGCGGGTCCAGTACCAGCAGCTGGTGGCCTCGGAAAATGTGCTGATCATCGGTTCGCTGGGTGCGCTGCTGGCGCTGACGGTGTTCAATTTCTTCATCTATTCCATCACGCGCGACCGCTCCTCGCTGTACTACTCGCTGTATGTGCTGTGCTATGCGCTGGCCTGGGGCATGACTTTCCACCTGTCGGCCGACCTGTTCGACTGGCATAATCTGCACTGGCACTATGTGCCCTTCTTCCTGCTGCCAGTGCTCAGCACGCTGTTCTACACCAGCTTCCTGCGCCTGCAGGACTATGCGCCCCGACTGTACCGCTATAGCCGCATCAACCTGATCCTGCCGCTGCTGACACTGCCCAGCTGCTTCTTTGCGCTCAGCTATGCCCACACCATCGCCACCATCGTCATCAGCATCTGGATGACGCTGGCCCTGATCAGCGGCATCGTGGTGTGGCGGCGCGGCTATTATCCGGCGCGCTTTTTCGTACTGGGCTTTGTGGCGCTGATGGTGCCGGGCTTGCTGATCCTGCCTGCCAACGTAGGCCTGATCCCTGCCATGGTCAGCAATGCGCAGCTGTTCACGCTGCTGGGCGGCACCCTGGACGGCGTGCTGCTGGCCTTTGCCCTGGCCGACCAGATCCGCCTGCTGCGCAACACGCTGGAACAGCGCGTGCAGGAACGCACGGCCCAGCTCAGCGTCGCCAAGGAACATGCGGAAGTGGTGAGCCGCCACCGTATCGACTTCCTGTCGGCCATGAGCCACGATATCCGCACCCCGCTGGCCGGTGTAATCGGCATGATCAAATTCGCCATGCGCGATCAGGCCGTGCAGGGCCGTACCGAGGAGTATCTGCGCATCGGCCTGCAGAACAGCGAATCGCTGCTGGCCATCCTCAACGATATTCTGGACTTTTCCAAAATCGATGCAGGCCGGCTTACTATCGAATCTGTCGATTTCGATCTGGTCGAGCTGCTCGACGATGCCGTGGGCATATTGCAGACCCAGGCCGATGCCAAGAGCCTGCTACTGCGTACCAATCTGGCGCTGGACCTGCCGCGCTATGTGCGCGGCGACCCTACCCGTTTGCGCCAGATACTGCTCAATCTGCTGGGCAACGCCATCAAATTCACCGACCGTGGCGAAGTCAGCCTGCGGGTTTCGACCATCCTCACCCAGGAAAACCAGCACTGCATCAGCTTCGATGTCAGCGATACGGGCCCCGGCATTCCGGCCGCCGCCCTGCCGCGCCTGTTCCAGAAATTCGAGCAGGCCGACCAGTCCACCACGCGCCGTTACGGCGGCACGGGGCTGGGTCTGGCCATCTGCAAGGAACTGGTCGAACTGATGGGCGGTTCAATCGCCGTCCAGAGCCAGCTGGGCGTAGGCTCCACTTTCAGCTTTACGCTGGCCATGGCACTGGGCAAGGCGCCGCTGGCCGATACGGCGCGCCAGCCGCGCAGCGAACGGCATAGCTACCGCCTGCGCATACTGTGTGCAGAAGATGTGCGCACCAACCAGATCATCGTCAGCACCTTGCTGGAAAACATGGGCCACGAAGTGCGCATGGTGGAAAACGGCCTGCAAGCCCTGCATGCGCTGAGCAACAGCCAGTACGATCTGGTGCTGATGGACGGCCGCATGCCGATGATGGATGGCGAACAGGCTGCGCGCCTGATCCGCAACGGCGGCAGCGACGATTACCGTGTGCTCGATGCCAGCGTCCCCATCATTGCGCTCACCGCCAATGCCAGCGAGCACGACCGCCAGCGCTATCTGGCCGTGGGCATGGATGGCTTCCTCAGCAAGCCGGTGGACGAGCACCTGCTGTACGACCAGATCGAGCTGATCATCGCGCGCCACCTCAGCAGCGGCAAGCCGCTGGCGCTGGGCCAGCACAGCTATCGCGTCGTTCCCAGCGTAGAAGCGCTCGATGCCCAGTTCGACGTGGCGCCAGCGGCCCGGCGCGCTTCGGCCCAGATTATCAGCGCCGCACAGCAGGCAGCCAGCCAGACGGGCAGCAACAGCGCGGCCATCCACATCCAGCCCCTGTCGGGCATGTCCTCCAGCCATATGCAGCGCATCACCCAGGCATTTCTGGAAGAGGCGCCGCGCCGGCTGGAAGCGGCACGCAGCGCGCTGGCAGCGGGCAATCCGGCCATGGCAGCCGCCGCCATCCATGCGCTCAAAGGCAGCGCCAGCTATCTGAGCGACAACCGCCTGCACACGCTGTGCGCCAGCATGGAAGAAGCCGCCATCCGCAGCGACCTGGCCGCAACACTGGCCTTGCTGCCGGAAGTCACGGCGGCGCTGCAGCAGGCTTGCGCCGCGCTGGGCGATGCAGGGCTGGCGGCGGAAAAGGAAATTTAACTTTATCCCCGTACAAGGCTAAGATGCAGGCACGGGCAACGGTTTGCCCCACCACCCTGCAGCACAAGGACACACCATGGCCAGTACCGACGCACGCGCCTGGGTGCGGATGCCCTCCGCCCGCCGGCTAGACCTGCTAGACCCCACCCCGTTCGACTGGGACGACAGCGATCTGGCACTGGGGCTGGCGCGCACCTACCGCTGGGGCGGCCATTCGGCCTGGACGCGCCCGCTGTCCGTGGCCCAGCATTCGCTCAGCGTCATGCATCTGCGCGCCGCCGACAGTCTGGCCAGAGGCAAGCCGCTGGCACCGCTGGAAGCGCTGCGCGAGCTGCTGCACGATGCAGAAGAAGGCCTGCTGGGGTTCGACTGCATTTCGCCGCTCAAGCCCTTTCTGGGCGAAGGCTTCAAAGCGCTCAGCCAGCGGCTGGAGCAGGCGGTGTTCCTGCGCTACGGCCTGCCGCGCTGGAACCAGCGCGACTATGCCGCCCACAAGCGCGCCGACCATCTGGCTGCTGCCAGCGAAGCGGTCCATGTGGTGGGCTGGTCGGCGGCCGAAGTGCGGCGCACGCTGCAGATCCGTACGCCGCCGCTGGCAGCCGACCCGCTGGTGGCCATCTACGGCGGGACTGCCTGGGAACCGTGGGAAGCGACACTGGCCTGCGAACGCTTTCTGGCCCAGCTGGAGCAGCTGAAAACCCGTACTGCCTGATAATCAACCTTATCTTTATGCGCTAAAGTGATGCAGCGTAAGCACTTTTTACAGATATCCACACCAACTGTGGATAAGCTTGTGAATAAGCCCCACTTGACAGCAGAGAACGCCTGTAACGGCGCCTGCTAGAACAAATTGCCCATTCTTCGGGCATTTTTTTCACCTAATAAAATCAAGCACTTAGCGCAGGCCCCGACAGCCCGCGCGGGCCCGCTTCCGCGTCTGAAAAATATTTTTTGGCAGCGCCAGTATAATGCGCGAGACAGTGGCTTTTCCGAACACGCGAAATCTTTGACAAACCTTGCAGCAAGGAATAGTGTGGCCATACAACCGCTATTCTTTCTTCGACTCACCGTGGGATTGATGCATGAATCACAACGACGAAGACACTGACTGGATCATAGAAGACGAAGCGGAGTCCGGCACAGAGACCGCTCTGGCCAGCAAACCCGAGGCCCCGGCCGGCCCGCCACCGTGGCGCATCCTCATCGTCGATGACGATGTGGACGTGCATGTGGTGACGAAATTTTCGCTCAGCAATGTCTGTTTTCAGGGCCGCCGCCTGAGCTTTCTGCACGCCTATAGCGGCGACGAAGCACTGGCCGTATTGACCGACAATCCCGATATTGCGCTGGTGCTGCTGGACGTCATCATGGAAACCAGCGATGCCGGCCTGATCGTGGCGCGCCAGATCCGCGAGACCCTGCATAACCAGCTGGTCCGCATCGTGCTGCGCACGGGCCAGCCCGGCCAGGCGCTGGAACACAGCATCATCCTCGATTACGACATCAACGATTTCTGGTGCAAGACCGACCTCACCACCCGCAAGCTGTTCACCACCGTGATCGCCTCGCTACGGGCCTACGAAGGACTGCAGCAAGCCCATCAGCAAACCCTGCAACTACGTGCCGAACTCGAGTTGGCGCGCCAGTTGCTAGCCGCATCGAAACAGCCCTCGAACGCCTGATTTCCCCTTAAGTCTCGCTTAAGTATCGGATTGTTAAAGCACTTTTGCCGATATCCACAGAGGCTGTGGATATCTATGTGGAAAAGCCCCTCTTGACAGCCCACAAAGCCTGTAACCATGCGGTTTTCAACAAACTGCCCATGAATCAGGCAAAAATAAATCCCTTAATAATCAATGACTTGAAATCTCACTGATTGTCACGCAAATTTATTTGAAAAAAATTCTTGCTAACATGCTTTGTGTATAAGTAAACATCAAAAACCCGCTAGCTGCTGCAGTTTGCGGCGCAATTCCGGTTCCAGCAGCACCCGCTCTATCACTTCGGCGGGGATGTTATGGGACTTCATGTACTCGATAGCGCACATGGTATTGAAGTTGCTCTGGACCAGGATGCCGCGATCGACGGCGGCACTGACAAGAGCATTACGGCGGGGTTTGAGCAAATGGGTAGTGGCTGTCTGATTCATGGTTGTCCTGGTGCCTGTTAAAGGAAGAAAAACTGCATGATCGCAAACCGATGCTACGAGATTATTAACCAGTCACGACAAAAGTCAATGTCAGGCTCCCATCGCCGGCAAATATAGTTTTCATGCGTGGAAACCGACATAGACACAGGGCAAGAGCGGCGCGATAATGCCTTATGACCCGCCCGCCCGACCACCCGCAACCCACTTCCCTGCTCGATCTCTTCGTATCCTTCACCCTGCTGGCCCTGCAAGGCTTTGGCGGCGTGCTGGCCGTGGTGCAGCGCGAGCTGGTGGAACGCAAGCGCTGGCTCACCAAGGAAGAATTCATCGAAGAATGGGCGGTCGCGCAGATCATGCCCGGCCCCAATGTGGTCAATCTGGCCCTGATGATAGGCGGACGCTATTTCGGCCTGCGCGGCGCCCTCACGGCGCTGGCCGGCATGCTGGCCGTGCCGCTGCTGGTGGTGCTGGCTCTGGCCGTGCTGCATGCCCAGTTCGCTGATGTGGCCGCCGTCACGGGCGCGCTGCGCGGCATGGCTGCCGTTTCGGCCGGCATGATCGCCGCTACTGGCCTCAAGCTGGCCGCCTCGTTGCGCAAACATCCGCTGCGCTGGTGGATTTCCGCCCTGCTGGCCGTGTTCTGCGTGATTTTCGTGGTGTTACTGCACCTGCCGCTGGCCTACACTCTGCTCAGTCTGGGCAGCATAGGCGTGGCCTGTACCTACCGCACACTGAAACGGGAGCAGCCATGACGGACACGCCCCTGCAACTGGCCCTCACGCTGGGCGACTGGCTCAATCTGTTTGGACACTATCTGCTGCTATCGCTAATGTCGATAGGCGGGGCCATCTCCACCACCTCGGAAATGCACCGTTTTCTGGTGGAAGAACACCACTGGCTGACGCAGGCCCAGTTCAACGATGCCATCGCCATTGCGCAGGCGGCGCCGGGACCGAATGTGCTGTTTGTCGCCCTGATGGGCTGGAAAGTGGGACTCAATACGGGTAGCTATCTGGCTGCTTTTGCCGGCGTGGGCGTGACCATGCTGGGCATACTGATACCCTCCACCACCCTCACCTATCTGGCGGCGCGCTGGGGCCATGAAAACCGCGAACTGCTGGGTGTACGCGCCTTCAAGCAGGGCATGGCGCCGGTGGTGGTGGGGCTGATGGTTTCGGTGGGGATCATCCTCGGCAGTGCGCATCGCGACTGGCAGCAGGACTGGAAACTGTGGTCCCTGTCGGTGCTGGCAGGACTGCTGATCTGGCGCACCCGCATCCATTTGCTATGGCTGCTGGCTGCAGGTGCGCTGCTGGGCGGATTACAGCTGGTGTAATCAGTCCTTGATGGCTTCGACGGCGAAGGTCAGGGTCACATCGTCACCCACGTAAGGCGCATATTTACCGGCATTGAATTCGGTACGCTTGATGGTGGCGGTGGCATTGGCGCCGCAAGCCAGTTTCTTCATCATCGGGTGATCCATGCACTGCAGATGGGTCACGGTCAGGGTCACCGGTTTGGTCACGCCCTTGATGGTCAGATTGCCATCGATGCTGGCCAGCGTATCACCATTGAAGTTGAACTTGGTCGACTTGTAGGTAATGGTCGGGTATTTGGCCGTATCGAGGAAGTCTTCGCCCTGGATGTGACCATCGAACAGTTTCGAACCGGTATCGACCGATTTGGCATCGATCACGGCTTCTACCGAGCCGGATTTGCCGGCACGGTCCAGCACGATCTTGGCGCTGGTGTTGTTGAAACGGCTTTGCTGGGTCGAATAACCGAAGTGGCTGTATTCGAAACGGGCAAAGGTGTGGTTGGCGTCGGAAGAGAAGTTTTCCGGTGCCGCGGCGGCGGACAGCGAAACACCAGCAGCGATCAGCAGAGCAAGGATTTTTTTCATGTGAGACTCCGGTAAGAAATACGATTAGTCAGAACTCGACCGGACAGGAGAGCTGGCCGGTGAATATCTTCGAGTGCTAGCGATTATGCTTGCGAGTTTCTCACTTGTAAAACGCAAAATTTACCGTTTTACTATCGAAAAAATCGATCATATCGCCCGCTGCATCGGCTGGCGGCGGCCATACATCAGCGTACGCCAGCACCATTCGATAGGGCCAAAACGGAAATGGCGCAGCCAGATCCGGCTCAGCGCCAGCTGTAGCGCATACACGCCCACACCCAGCACAAACACGGGCGCAGGCGCCAGCTTGCCGAATTGTCCCAGACCGTAGCCGAAAAAGATCGCGCCGAAGATCAGCGACTGCAGGATATAGTTGGTGAAAGCCATGCGGCCCAGCGCCGCAAACGGCAGCAGGCCGCGTTGCACGGGCGCCGATCCGGCAGCCAGCACCAGCAACGCCGCACAGGCCAGCGCCAGGCAGACAGGGGCCAGACCGGCCAGCAGCCCTGCTTGGCCGGCAGCCGTCAGGATCACCCCCGCTGCGCCCAGCAAGCATCCTCCCAGCAGCAGCCTGCCACGCTGGGCCGCCGCATCAGCAAACAGCCCGCTACGCCATGCCAGCATACCCAGTACGAATAGCGCCAGCGTGCGCGGGAAAATATACACATGCAGCGGCAGCAGCGCCGGCAGCTCGCTCCAGCCGAACTGCAGCACCTGCCACCAGCTGCCCGCAGCATAGACTGCATTGGCGCGCCCGATATGCTGTGCCAGCCATTGCTCATCGGGCCAGCCCAGCGGCAACGGCAGCCCGGGCAGAATAAGATAGAGTGCCAGCAGCGCCAGCGCTGTCCATGCCAGCGCGCTGCGGCGCGCACCCAGCAAAGGCAGCACCAGCAGGCCGGCCAGCGCGTACTCCGTCAGAATGTCGCCATTCCAGATCAGTAGCAAATGGATCAGCCCCAGCACCAGCAGGATCAGCAGGCGGCGCGTCAGCCAGTAATAGGCTCGCCCCGTGGGCGACAGGCGCTCGAACTGCATCGCCAGCCCGACGCCGAACAGAAAGGAAAACAGGGCAAAGGCCTTGAGTTCCAGCGCCTCGTGGACGAAGCCGAGCACCGCGCGCTGCAACAGCTGCGCCTCGGCCGGCTGGGGCAGAAACTGCTGGAAGATAGAGACGCGGAATTCCGTGATCAGGTTCACCATCAGCACGCCGAACAGCGCCAGTCCGCGCAGGATATCGATCGAAGCCAGCCGGTTCTGGCTGGCAGCAGCCGCCACGCCCTGCGCAGGCAGAGAGGATTCAGAATAGTTCATCGAGCAGCAGATAGAACGTCAGCTTGGCGTGGTCCAGCGTGGTCAGCCGGTGCAGGCAGATAGAAATGCACATCGCCATCCTCCTCGCGCGCCCTGCACCAGCCCTGCGCCGCATAGAAACGCTCGGCTCTGGTGCCGCCGCCGGTACTCAAGATCACCCGTGCGTGGCCCTGCCCGAACAGCCAGTCCGTGGCCAGCCGGAGCAAATGCCCGCCCAGTCCCTTGCCTTCATGCCCGGGCAGGATGAACAGGGCCCAGATCGACGCATCGGTTTTGTCCGCGTAGGCAAAACCCACCACCTCGCCGGCCAGCTCTGCCACCCAGCCACGTCCCAGCGCGGCCAGATAATCGTGATACATCTGGTAGGTAATGCGGTCCGGCCGGGACAGCACATTCTCCCGCACCGACAGGCGTATCTGCGTCATGGCCGGAATATCGTCGACCACGGCCTGACGGAATAATGGCCCGCCTGCAGCTCCCACAATCCCGCTACAGCCGCTACAGTTTATGGCACTGAAATGCTCAGACATTCAGTCCTCGTGGCGGGTCAGCTCGTCGCGCTCGTTGTCGGTCTTGCGCATCCAGCGGTTATGCAGATGCCGTTCCAGCGGATGGCCCAGCACGAACAGCGCCAGTACCAGCACCAGTGCCATGGCCGCGATGCGCCAGCCACCCATGCCGCAGACTATGCCTATGCAGGCCGTAACCCAGATCGAAGCGGCCGTGGTCAGGCCCCGTACCTTGGAAGAATTCCGGTCCAGCACGATGACGCCCGCACCGAGAAAGCCTATGCCCGTAATCACACCCTGTACGGCGCGGCTCAGCGCTTCGCGGCTGTAGCTGCCGGGCGCCGTGACGAACTCCATGCTGGCCATGGTCACTAGCGCGGCGCCCAGCGCCACCAGTCCCAGCGTCTTCATGCCCGTCTGCTTGCCATGCAGGTTGCGATCCAGTCCTATGATGCCGCCAAAAATCAGCGCTATCACCAACCGCGCCAGCACGTCCAAGTAATCAATCATGTCCGCCATGTTGTGCCATACCGTGTATTCCGAATGGCTGCATTCTACTCTTCGGGCCAGCGCCGATGCAAAAACGGCAAATCGCGTAAAATGTCGCCTTAACTCCTCGATACACCCCACATGAATACTCTGCTGACCCTGCTGTTGGCCGGCCTGTCCATGGTCGGCCCGCTGGCCATCGATACCTACCTGCCTTCCTTCCCGGCCATCGCCCGCAGCCTCGATGCCAGCCCGCTGCTGATCCAGCAGACGCTGAGCATGTTCCTGTTCTGCTTTGCCTTCATGATGCTGTTCTACGGCACCCTGTCCGATTCCTTCGGCCGCCGTCCCGTCATCCTGATTTCGCTGCTGCTGTATATCGCCGCCTCCATCGCCGGTGCGCTGGCGCCATCCATAGGCGTGCTACTGGTCTGCCGCATCGTGCAGGGTCTGGCCGCCGGTGCCGGCTCGGTGGTGGGCCGCGCCATCATTCAGGACCGCTTCTCGGGTGCCACGGCACAGAAGATCATGTCGCACGTGATGATGATCTTCGGCCTGTGTCCGGCCATTGCGCCCGTGCTGGGCGGCTGGCTGCAGGTGGGCTTCGGCTGGCGTTCCGTGTTCTGGTTCCTTGCCGCTTTCGGCGTCCTGATGTTCGTGGCAGTGCAGCGCATGCTGCCGGAAAGTCTGGCGGAAAAAGACCGCCACCCCTTCCACCCCGGCGTGATCGCTGCCAATTACTGGAAAGTGCTGTGCCACCGCCAGTTCCTGCTGCTGTCGGTCGCCGTAGGCACCAGCTTTGCCGGCGTGGCGCTGTACATCGGTTCGGCCGCCTACTTCGTGATGGATATCCTGCACCTGCCGGAAACGGCGTTTGCCTGGATGTTCGTGCCGCTCATTAGCGGCATGGTGATAGGCTCTGGCCTGTCGGGCAAATTCGCCCATCGCACCTCACGTGCAGCGCAGGTCTGGGCCGGCTTTGCCATCATGCTGACGGCCGGCGTCATCAACGTGGCCTACAACAGCTATTTCACCGCCACCGTGCCGTGGGCAGTGGCACCCCTGTTCATCTACACCTTCGGTCTGGCGCTGGCCATGACGCCGCTCTCGCTGCTGGCCCTCGAGTACTTCCCCAACAATAACGGGCTGGCCTCGTCCCTGCAGTCCTTCATCCAGATGATATTGTTTGCGCTGGTTTCGGGCCTGGTCGCGCCGCTGCTGTTCGACAGTGCGCTGAAGCTGGCCTGGGGGGTGCTAGTGAGTCTGGTGGTCAGTCTGCTGGCCTGGGTCTGGGCCCAGGCCGGGCAGGCCAAAATACCGGCCGGAGCCAGCTTGTAATAGAATAGCAGGCTGATCTGTCTAATCTGCCCTGCTTATGCGTCTGACCTCTTTCACCGATTATTCTTTGCGCACCCTGCTCTTCCTCAGTGCGCACCGCGATCGTCTGGTGACGATACAGGACATCGCCGACTCCCACGCCATCTCGAAAAACCATCTGATGAAAGTGGTGTACCAGCTGGGGCAGGCCGGTCTCATAGAAACCGTGCGGGGCCGCAATGGCGGCCTGCGGCTGGCGAAAGAACCCAGGGACATCAATATCGGCACCCTGGTACGCAGCACGGAAAACGATTTCTTCGTGGCCGAATGCTTCGACCGTGCCAACGATACCTGCGCCATCACTCCTGAATGCGTGCTCAAGCATTCGCTGCACGACGCCATGGAAGCATTTCTGGCAGTACTCGACAGGCAGACCTTGCAGGATCTGCTGCCGCCCGCCCAGAACGCGGCCCGCCCCATCAAGCTGCAGCGCGGCGCCGCTGCCTGAGCCGGCATCAGGCCGCGAACAGCTGTAGCTGCGGCAGCGACGCCATCAGATCCGAGAAACGCTGGCCCTGTATCATCACGTGCTCGCGCAGCAATTGCGCAGCGCGCTCGCCATCGCCATCGATAATCGCCTGCACCACCCCATCATGTTCGCGATAGGAATTCGATAGCCGGTCGCGCACGCGCAACTGCAGGCGCCGGTATGGCCGCAAACGCCGGTACAGCGCCCGGGTCTGCTCGATCAGGAACTGGTTGTGACTGCCCGCATAGATGGCTTCATGGAATAGCTCGTTCTTGTAGTAATACACGTCGGGCTCTTCCGCTTCCATGGCTTGCATACAATCCTGATGGGCAGCCAGCAGGGCCTGCTGTTCTTCGCGCGTCATGCGCCGTGCCGCCAGCCGGCCGCAGGTGGCTTCCAGCTCCGACATCATTTCGAACATTTCAACCAGCTGCTGCGGGCCCAGTTCGGCCACGATGGCGCCGCGCCGTGGGCGGATTACAACAAGCCCCATCGAGGCAAGCTGGATCAGGGTTTCGCGGATAGGCGTACGCGACACGCCGAAGCGGGCCGCCAGTTCGGTTTCATCCAGATGCTGGCCCGGCTTGAGCGTGCCAACAGCAATCATTTCTTCGATTTCTTCGCGCAGGGTGGCGGAATGGGTAGTCATAGCGTTTCGAACCTTGTGTATAACAAGCTTCATTATAAGTGTTCAAAATCGCTAGCCAACTGTATTCAGACAGGATATTCTTGTATACACAAAAAACAGCGTTGCATAATAGACCCATCCCTTGGAGGAAACATGAGTACCATGAGTAAGATAAGCCGCCGCTCCGTGCTGGCCGCACTAGCCGCCAGTCCCCTGCTGCTGCAGCCTGCCTGGGCCCAGAACACCACGCTCAAGATCTCCCACCAGTTCCCCGGTGGCACCATCAACGACGGTGATTTCCGCGACCGCCTGACCCGCATGTTCGCCGCCGAAGTGGAGAAGCGCAGCAAGGGCAGCCTCAAGTTCGAGATCTATCCGGGTTCGTCGCTAATGAAAACCAACGCGCAGTTCTCGGCCATGCGCAAGGGCGCACTTGATCTATCGCTGGTTCCGCTGTCGTATGCAGGCGGTGAAGTACCGGAAGTGAACATCGGCCTGATGCCCGGCCTCGTCACTTCCTACGAACAGGCTTATGGCTGGAAGAATGCGGAAGTGGGCAAGGAACTGAGCCGCATCCTCAACGAAAAAGGCATCGTGTTAATTAGCTGGATCTGGCAGGCCGGCGGCGTGGCTTCGCGCACCAAGCCCGTGATCGAACCGGAAGATGCCAAGGGCATGAAGATCCGCGGCGGCTCGCGCGAAATGGACCTGATCCTGAAAGCAGCCGGTGCTGCCGTGGTCTCGCTGCCGTCCAACGAAATTTATGCAGCCATGCAGACGGGCGCGATGGAAGCCGCGCTGACTTCATCTACCTCGCTGATCTCCTTCCGTCTGGAAGAAGTCTCCAAAGCCCTGACCACGGGCCGTGCCGGCGCTTACTGGTTCATGTTCGAACCGCTGATGATGTCGAAAGCCGTGTTCGACCGCCTGAGCAAGGAGCAGCAGGCCACCATCATGGCTGTCGGCGCCGAGATGGAAACCTTCGCCCTGAATGCCGCCAAGGCTGACGACGTGGAAGTGGCCAATGTCTACACCAAGGCCAAAGCCAAGGTGGTGGACCTGAATCCGGCCGCGCTGAAAAAATGGCAGGCCATCGCCCGCACCACGGCATGGAAAGACTACGGCGAACGCAATGAAAACTGCGCCAAACTGCTGAAACTGGCGGAGAAAACCCTGTGAGCCACGGCTTCGAACTGGAACCGGCACGCGCCGCCGCCGTGCCGGACAACCGCGCCATCGCTGCCGCCATGGCGCTGCTGGCCACCATCAACCGTGGCCTGATGCGGCTTTCCATGATCGCGCTGGTGCTGACGGCCGTGATCCTGACCTACTCGGTAGTGTCGCGCTACTTCTTTCAGGCGCCTACCGACTGGCAGGATGAAGCATCCGTCTTCATGCTGGTCGGCGTGACCTTCTTCTGCACCGCGTATGTGCAGTCGCAGCGGGGGCACATCGGCATCGAAGCGATTGCCGGCCTGCTGCCGCCGCGTGTCAATGCGGCCCGCTTGCTGCTGGTGGATCTGGTGTCGGCACTGTTCTGCTGCTTCTTCGCATGGAAATCGTGGGCACTGTTCCACGAAGCCTATGTCGATGGCCAGACCACCTCCTCCACCTTCGCTCCGCCGCTGTGGATCCCCTACGGCATGATGGCACTGGGTATGAGCCTGCTGGCGCTACAACTAGTGCTGCAGACGCTGGCCCGCATCACCAACAAACCTGTCACGGAGCGTGCCGCATGAGCGATCTGACTCTGGGCGCGCTGTACGGTCTCGCCACCCTCGTCATCATGTTTTCCGGCCTGCCCATCGCCTTCGCACTGGGTGTGGTGGCCACCGGCTTTATGTACTTCTGCATGCCGCCTTCTTCGCTCGACACCATCACCCAGAACGTGTACGAGGAAATGGCATCGATTACCCTGCTGTCGATACCGCTGTTTATTCTGAAGGGGGCGGCCATCGGCAAATCGCCGGCCGGTAAGGATTTGTATTCCGCCATCCACACATGGATGCACAAGATACCGGGCGGGCTAGGCATCGCCAACGTGTTTGCCTGTGCCCTGTTCGCGGCCATGGCCGGTTCTTCGCCAGCCACCTGCTCGGCTATCGGTTCGGCCGGCATCCCGGAAATGCGCAAGCGCGGCTACTCGCCCGGTTTCGCGGCCGGCATCATCGCTGCCGGCGGCACGCTGGGTATTCTGCTGCCACCATCGATCACCATGATTCTGTACGCGGTAGCGGCCGAGCAGTCGCTGGGCCGATTGTTCCTGGCCGGCATAGGCCCCGGCGTGCTGCTGGTGGTGCTGTTTGCCGGCTATGCCGTGTACCGCGCCCGCAAGGAATACCGCATGGCGCTGGAAGTCTACAACAACGGTGGTGCCAAATCGGCCTATCTGGAAGACGAGCACTTCACGCTGGCGCAGAAAGTGGAAATGCTGCCGCGCGTACTGCCCTTCATCATCCTGCTGATCGGCGTGATGGTGGCGCTGTATGGCGGCTTTGCCACGCCGTCGGAAACCGCCGGTCTGGGCGCGCTGCTGGCCATGCTGCTGCTGGCCGTGATCTACGGCGTGTGGCGCCCGAGCGAACTGTCGCCCATCCTCAGTTCCTCGATCAAGGAATCGACCATGCTGCTGCTAATTATCGGCATGTCGCTGTTCTATTCGTATGTGATGAGCTATCTGCACATCAGCCAGTCCGCTGCCGCATGGGTGGTCAGCCTGCACCTGTCCAAGTGGCTGCTGCTGGCCGTGATCCTGCTGATGGTGGTGGTGTTCGGCTTCTTCCTGCCGCCCGTCTCCATCATCCTGATGACGGCGCCCATCATCCTGCCGCCGCTCAAAGACGCGGGCTTTGACCTGATCTGGTTCGGCATCGTCATGACGGTAGTGATGGAAATGGGCCTGATTCACCCGCCCGTGGGCCTGAACATCTTTGTGATCAAGAACATCGCACCGGACATTCCGCTCAAGGATGTGGTGTGGGGCGTGTTCCCCTTCCTGATCCTGATGCTGGTGGCCGTGCTGCTGCTGTGCTTCTTCCCTGCCATCGCCACCGGCCTGCCTGACATGATCATGGGAGCAAAATAATGGACTGGAACACCCTACAGCAGAACCGCACGGCGCGTTTGCAGCGTGCCGCCACGGTGCTGGGCGCCGAGCTGGCAGGCAAAAGTCTGCCGGCGGCGCGCATTGCCGATCTGCTGCATGCCGTGCTCGAATGCGGCGACCGCGTCTGCCTCGAAGGGAATAACCAGAAACAGGCCGATTTCCTCGGCCATGCCCTGGCCAATCTCGATCCGGCCCGCATCAACCAGCTGCACATGCTGCAATCCGTGCTGGCCCTGCCCGAACACCTCGATGTGTTCGAGCGCGGCATCGCGGCGCGGCTGGACTTTTCCTTCTCCGGCCCGCAGGCCACACGGGTGGCGCGACTGGCTTCGGCCGGCAAGCTGAATATCGGCGCCATCCACACTTATCTGGAACTGTTCAGCCGCTACTTCGTCGACCTGCCACCACGCGTGTGCCTGATTGCTGCCGAAGCGGCCGACCGCCACGGCAATCTGTACACGGGGCCGAACACGGAAGACACGCCGGCCATCGTCGAAGCCACCGCGTTCAAGCAGGGCATCGTGATCGTGCAGGTCAACCGCATCGTCGACCAAGTACCGCGGGTTGACGTACCGGCCGACTGGGTAGACTTCGTGGTGCAGTCGCCGCGCCCCTACTACATCGAACCGCTGTTCACACGCGATCCGGCACAGATTTCGGAGATACAGGTGCTGATGGCGATGATGGCCATCAAGGGCATCTATGCCGAATACCGCGTGCAGCGCCTGAATCACGGCATCGGCTTCGACACGGCAGCGATCGAACTGCTGCTGCCCACCTATGCCGAATCGCTTGGGCTGCGCGGCAAGATAGGCCAGCACTGGGCACTCAATCCGCATCCAGCCCTGATCCCGGCCATCGAAGCGGGCTTCGTCAAGTCGGTGCATTCCTTCGGTTCGGAACTGGGCATGGAGAACTACATTCACGCCCGCCCCGACGTGTTTGCCATCGGCCCCGACGGCAGCATGCGCAGCAACCGCGCCATGTGCCAGGCCGCCGGCCACTATGCCTGCGATATGTTCATCGGCTCGACGCTGCAGATCGATTTGCAGGGCAATTCCTCGACCGCCACGGCCGGCCGCATTTCCGGCTTCGGCGGTGCTTCCAATATGGGCGCCGATGCACGCGGCCGGCGCCACGCCAGCCCCGCGTGGCTCAAAGCTGGCGCACAGGCACGCGCGGGCCGCAACACCATCCCGCGCGGCCAGAAGCTCGTCGTGCAGATGGTAGAAACCTTCCGCGAGCACATGCAGCCAGCCTTCGTCGAGAAACTCGATGCCTGGACGCTGATGGAGCAGGCCGACATGGCCATACCGCCCGTAATGATCTACGGCGACGATGTGACCCATATCCTGACGGAAGAAGGCATCGCCAACCTGCTGCTGTGCCGCAGCGACGAGGAGCGCGAACAGGCCATCCGTGGCGTGGCCGGCTACACGCCGGTGGGACTGGGGCGCGACCAGCGCATGGTGGAAAATCTGCGCGATCGCGGTATCATCCAGCGCGCCGAAGATATCGGCGTAGACAAGCGCATGGCCACGCGTGATCTGCTGGCAGCACGCAATATGAAAGACCTGGTGCGCGCTTCGGGCGGGCTGTATCAGCCGCCCAAACGCTTCCGCAACTGGTAAGGAGCACAGCATGGAAACTCTCAATTATCGATACGAACAGGGCACGCGCTCGCTGACGGCACAGCCGCAGATAGTCGGTGTGGTCGGCTCGGGCAATCTGGAAGTGCTGATCGAGGCGGCCGACCTGAATGGTGCCTGCAGCATCGAAATCCAGACTGCCGCCGTTGGCTTCGGCGCCATCTGGCAGGCTGTGATGCAGGACTTCCAGCAGCGCTGGCAACTGGCCAATGCACGCATTTCCATCAACGACATGGGCGCCACGCCTGCAGTCGTCAGCCTGCGCATGGATCAGGCGGTGCAGACCATGCTGGGAGATGCCGCATGAGCCGCCCTGTCAGCTATCAGGAAGCCAGTGCGCGCGAACGGCTGCAGCAGCTGTTCGATGCAGACAGCTTCGAAGAATTTCTGCCGCCGTCGGCACGCGTGATCAGTCCCCATCTGGGCCAGCTGAATGCGCCGGTGGCATTTGACGATGGCGTGGCCGTGGGACGCGCGCGCCTGAACGGCGTCACCATCTACACGGCGGCACAGGAAGGTGGCTTCATGGGCGGTGCCGTGGGCGAAGTGCATGGCGCCAAACTGGTGGGCCTGCTGCGCCGCGCCGTGCAGGATCAGGCCGCGGCCGTCGTGCTGCTGGTGGAGTCGGGCGGCGTACGCCTGCATGAAGCCAATGCGGGCCTGATCGCCGTCTCCGAAGTGATGCGCGCCCTGCTCGACGCACGCGCCGCCGGTGTGCCCGTGATCGTGCTGGTAGGCGGCGCCAATGGTGCCTTCGGCGGCATGGGCATCGTGGCGCGCTGCGCCAATGTAGTCATCATGTCGGAAGAAGGCCGGCTGGCCATGTCCGGGCCGGAAGTGATCGAAACAGCCAGCGGGGTGGAAGAATTCGACGCGCGCGACCGTGCGCTGGTATGGCGCACCACGGGTGGCAAGCACCGCTACCTGATGGGCGACTGCCACGCCATCGTCGCCGACGATATCGCGGCCTTCCGCACAGCAGCTGCACAGGCTATCGCCACGCTGACGGAAGCGCAGGGACAGCCAGTGCAACTGAGCCTCGAAGCACTGGAAGCGGAACAGCAGATGCTGGCGCAGCGCATCGCGCGCTTTGGCCAGTTGCGCGATCCCGTCGAAATCTGGAGCGCCATGGGAATCGCCGATGCTGCCAATCTCCCCATGCTGGACATCGATCAATTCATAGCTGTAGCCGGCCAGTGCCGCATGGGAGCCTGAGATGCAAGCCAAGAACGACTGGAAAAGTATCGCCGCCGCGCTGTTCCCCGAAGGGCATAGCATCACCGAACAGGATTGCTTCCTGAGTGGCTATGGCAAATTCGACGGCCAGCAGATCGGCGTGATCGGCACCACCGAGCATACGCCGATAGGGGTAGAAATCGCACTGGCGCAGGCGCAAGCCATATTGCGCATCGTGCGCGAGCATCCGGCCATGCCCATCCTGATGCTGATCGATACGCAAGGCCAGCGCCTGCGCCACCGCGACGAAATGTTGGGCATCAACAGCTATATGGCCCATCTGGGCAAATGCGTCGATCTGGCGCGCCGTCAGGGCCACCGCATCATCGGTCTGGTCTACGATCAGGCGCTATCGGGCGGCTTCATTACCAGCGGGCTGATGGCCGACGCCTGCTATGCCCTGCCCGATGCCACCATCCGCGTCATGGGCCTGCCGGCCATGGCGCGCATCACCAAGGTGCCGGAAGAACGCTTGCTGGAACTGGCGCAAAGTAATCCCGTGTTTGCGCCGGGGCCGGAAAACTACCAGCGCATGGGCGGTCTGGGCGCCATCTGGGAAGGCAATCTGGCAGCCCATCTGCGCGCCGCACTGGCCCAGCCACTGGCCGGCGATATACGCAGCGGGCTGGGACTGGAGCGTGGCGGGCGGCGTTATGCCCAGACTGTCATCAACGCAGTGCAGCACGGCAGCGCCGTGCAGATAAACTGAGCGGCCCATGCCTGCTACCAGCACCCAGCGCACGGCACGCCACCAGCTAGTCTGGCTGGACGCCTGCGGCTGGCAGGCGGCCCTTGCCAGCGCCCGCCCCGAACACCAGCCAGCCTTGCAGCAATGGCAGCACCAGCAGGCGCCGCTGGTGGTGCGCCGGCGCGAGCCCGATGCACGCGCCGACCAGATCTGTCTGGGCTTGCCGCTACCGCCCGACGCCGTCAGCGGCAACAAGCTGCGCATAGGCCTGAGGGCTGCGCGCCAGCATATCGCCCGCATCAAGCCTGCCTTGCCGCTGCACCTGGCGCTGGGCGTGGACATGCCGTGGCAGCCCGTGCTGCTGGAATTTGCCCGCGCCGCGCAGCCGTTCAGACTGCAGGTCTACGGTTCGCTGGCCATGCAGGTGATCACCGGCCTGCCCTATCTGAGTGCGCGTTCCGACATCGATCTGCTGTTCCATCCCCGTAGCGCAGCGCAGCTCGAGCAGTGCATGGGCGTGCTGGCGCAGTATGCCGCGCGCTTGCCGCTGGACGGCGAAATCGTCTTCCCCGGCGATCAGGCCGTGGCGTGGAAAGAATGGCAGCTGGCGCAAGCCAGCCGGGCCAAGGTGCTGGTCAAGGCCAGCGATGGCGTACGCCTGAGCGATACGGCCAGCCTGCTGGCCACACTGGAGCAGCACTGATGGCCCTACTCTATACCGAACCATCCGCCTTCCCTGTCCCCGCCGCTGGCCTGCTGCGCCGTGGTGCCGCAGCGCTGCAGATGGCAGGCATGGCCCGGGCAGCGCGTCCAGAGAAAACGCCGGCGCAGATCTATGCCGCACAGGTAGCCCGTCTGGCCGTGCGCAGTCTTTACCATGAGCTGTGCCTGTATCCGAAACCGGGACTGGTGTCGCTGGTCGACAATGGCAGCCATGACGACATGGACGCGCTGACTTTCATGCGCAGCCTGTTCTCGCTGCGCCACTACTTCCGCAAAATCTGTCTGGCCGGCTGGGACAACGCGCCGTTCGCCCAGTTACGCCAGCTCGGCATCGATGCGGAAGCCGCCATGCTGCGCGCCACGCGCGGCATCAACACGCATCGGGGTGCCATCTTCAGTCTGGGCCTGCTGTGTGCCAGCGCTGGTCGCGCCCGTGCCCAGGGCATGGCCAGTGCGCCGGCCAGCCTGCGCGCCGTGCTGCTGATACGCTGGGGAGCGGAACTGGCCAGCCATGCAGCCGTCCGGCCGGCCGAGCAGCACAGCAGCAACGGGCTGCGCGTGGCCGCCCGCTATGCCGTCAGCGGCGCGCGCGAGGAAGGCGCGCTGGGCTTGCCCTCCGTGTTCGAAGTGGGCGTGCCTGCCCTGCAGACGGCCACGGCACGCGGTGCCAGCCGTCGCTGCGCCCGCATCGATACGCTGTATGCACTGATGGCTCACGTCAGCGACAGCAATGTATATCACCGCGCCGGACCGGAAGGCGCGCGACTGGTGCGCCAGCATGCGCAGCATTTTCTGGCACTGGGCGGCACCCGCCATGTGCGCTGGCATGCGCTGGCTCTGCAGGGCCACCGCAGCTTTGTCAGCCTGCGCCTGTCGCCGGGCGGTGCTGCCGATCTGCTGGCGGCCAGCTGTCTGGTGCAGGCACTGGGCGCAACGGGGCAATGAGCGCTACCGCCCGTCTGCTGCTGCTCTGCCCCGGTCAGGGTGGCCAGCATGCCGCCATGTTCGATCTGGCCCGCAGCGATGCAGGCGCATCTGCCCTGCTCGACAGTCTGGCCCTGCCCTCGGGCGGCGACCTGTATGCCAACCGCCATGCCCAGCCCCTGATCGTGGCGGCCACGCTGGCCATGTGGACAGCGATACGCGAGCATGCGCCCGCACCGGCGCTGGTGGCTGGCTATTCCATCGGCGAACTGGCGGCGTATGGCGTGGCCGGGGCCTACAGCCCGGCCACCACCGTGCAGCTGGCAGCGGCGCGGGCGGAGCTGATGGATCAGGCGGCACTGAACGCACCCGACCAGACGCTGCTGGCCGTGTCCGGCATGGCGCTATCCCGCGCCCAGCCTCTGCTGCAGGCCCATGCTTACGAACTGGCCATCGAGACGGGCGAGGATAGCTGCATCGCCGGTGGTCCGGCCAGCCAGCGCGCTGCACTGGAACAGCTACTGGCGCAGCACGGTGCACGCTGCACCCACCTGCCCGTGGCCGTGGCTTCCCATACGCGCTATATGCAGGCCGCCGTGGCGCCCTTCGCCGCCCTGCTGCAACAGACCCCGTTCCAGCCTGTGCAGGCGCCCGTACTGGCCGGCATCAGCGCCATCAGCGTGCGCGATCAGGCCACGGCCGCAGACCAGCTGGCACGCCAGCTGGCCGCGCCTATCCGCTGGTCCGCCTGCATGGATGCGGCGGCCGAAGCGGGCATCAGCTATGCGCTGGAGCTGGGGCCGGGATCAGCCCTGTCGCGCATCCTGCAGCAACGTCACCCGCAGATCAGCACCCGCTCGGTGGCCGATTTCCGCACGCTGGACGGCATACTGCGCTGGCTGGAACGCTGCAACGAAGCCTGAGCCAGCAACATAAGGTCCCCTCAAACGACAAGGGATGCAACAGCGTTGCATCCCTCTAGCAAGCTCAGCCGACTAGCCACTAACTAGCCCACGCAGGCCACGGCCAGCAGTATGTGCGGGCTGTGCGGCTTAGGTTTCTTTACGGGCACCCGTCTGTTTGGCGCTGGCCGTGCTCTGGGCGCTGCTGCCGCCCGTGGACGAGGACGCCTGCGCTCCCTGCATATTGCCTTCACGGCTGTCGCTGCCATGCTGGCCGGCGCTCTGCATGGTGGACGTGCCGCGCATTTCGCTGCCGCGCGACTGGCGCATGCCATCGTTATAGCTGGTGAACGGATCACTGAATTTCTCCAGCGCATCCTGATGGTTACGCATGGTTTTTTCCGTTTCTTCCGACGTCACGCGGGCCACTTCATCGGCCAGTGCCTTGGCCGTACGGCTGGTTTCCTGTACATGTTCTTCCGCCACTTTGGACAGGTCCACCTGCGTATCGGCGGCTATGCGCGACAGGTGCTGCTGGTAGGCACGGACTTTTTCCGCCGTCGGCTGGGCATGGGCGGCCACGGCGGCAAACGCTTCGGTAGGACGATGCGACGTAATCATTTGCTGGCCAGCCTTGGTGCTTTCTTCCAGCATGGTCTGGGCCAGCTGGATGTTCAGATCGCTATATTGCTGCAGAGTGCGGAACAGCGATTTCGACATGTCGTTAAAGAACGACAATTGCGCTTCCATATGAGTCTTTGCTGCGGGGGTGACGGATTGGGAATATGGATACATAGATTTACCTCAATAGTAAGATGTGTGCCTGAGAGAAATTGGGACTGTTTCAACGCCGCGAATGCAGCGCGAGTGACAAGGCTACGTGACACACGGGTGACACATCTGATCTAGATCAAAGGTGCGCCCCTAGAATTGAGGGAACTTTTTAAATCGGAATTTTCTGATGCTTGCCTTGGAACTATACTCAATGCAAGCGCTTCAGGTCTGCCAGACTGAACCACAATTCCTTGCGCTGCAGCGGTGTCTGCGGCGACAGCAGAGGATTCGGCAGTTCGATCAGCACCCGTTTGTCCAGCTGTGCGCGGCGTATGCCGGGACCGTAGTGCAGATAGAACAGCTGCTCAAAAGAACCGTCAGCCAGCGCCAGCTCCAGGCCCTGCCGGATATTCTCCGCCAGCGCAGGATTATTCTTATTCACGAAAAAATAATCGGCAGTGGGATAGTGCAGCAGGATGTGCTGGTCCACCACCAGCTCGGGATGACGGCGCGCTTCGCCCCAGATTTCATTCAGTGACCGGGGCGCCCAGTCATAGCGGCCCGCATTGAGCATGCCGAACAGGCTGCTGTAGACCGCCACCGGATAGACCAGAATGCCGTTATGGCGCAATATGGTTAGATCGGGCCAGTCGTGACCCTGCCCGGTGGAAAACTTTTTGAGATCAGCAATATTGTGTACATCGCGCAGCAACTCCTGACGATCGGCGCGCAGCAGCCCCAGCCGCCAGCCTATCAGCCCGCGTGACATCGGTATGCGCACCGGCAGCAAAGCCGCTTCGCGCTCGATGGAAGTCATGGTGCCGACGATGTCGATACGGCCCGCCCCCGACTGCAGTTCCACCAGCGCACGGTTCTGCTGCATGCTGGTCTGCGACAGCACGGCGCGGTAGTGATTGCCAGCCTTGGCCAGCGCCAGCTGCAGCAGCGCATAACCATATTCGCCGCGTTCGTCATCAAGGCTTTCCGCCCGCGGGTAACGCACTTGTATCGGTTCGGCCCGCACCCCATTCATGGCGCACAGGCCTAGCAGTAATAGACAGTACAACAACTTCCGCATAATCCTCATTTCCAGCAGGTTTTCACTTCGACAATACGCACCCCACGCACCGTCGTCAAGCCTGCCTTTTTTTTCATCACTGCCGTGCACAGGGTCCCGCATGGGTGTACACTGCTCATCAATTACCTTGGAGAAACTTCATGGCCATTGCTGTGCTCAGTTCCGGCATCACCGGACTCAACGCTGCCGAGCGCGCGCTGGGCAATAGCGCCCATGCCATCGCCAACATCGGCACCCAGGGTTTCCAGCCTTCCCAGGCCTATTTTACGGAAAGCCAGCCGGCCGGTAGCGGCGTCAGCGTGTCGTTTCAGGCCCAGCAACTGCAGCAGGTAGACGGCCCAAGCCAGACCGATCTGGCCAAGGAAACCACCAATTCCCTGGTCTACGAAAAGCAGTTCGATTTCTCGGCCAAAGTGATCCAGACGGCCGACCAGATGCTGGGTTCGCTCATCGACATCAAAGCCTGATTGATCTAGGCGTCTATACAACAATGCGGTAGTCGGTATCGTCATAGCAGTGTAAGCTCTATGGATATTCCTGATGAGGCCGTTCATGCTGCGTTTCCGTATTGCCAAGATCTGCGCCATACTCTGCACACTCGCCGGCGCTGCGCAAGCCCATGAACCGACCGTACAGGTGCTGTACAGCGAACGTCCGCCCTATCTGATGACCGCGGCCGAAGGCGGTCCCGGCGGCCTGACGGGTGCACCTGCCACGCGCGCTTTCCGGCTGGCCGGCATCAGCGCCCGCTGGCTCAACCTGCCCACCAACCGCCAGCTGCTGACCGTACGCGACAGCAAATTACCCGCCTGCGCCATCGGCTGGTTCCGCACCCCCGAGCGCGAGATCTACGCCAAATTTACCAAGCCCCTGTACCACGACAAGGACTGGACCGTGCTGGCCCACGTCCATCTGGCCGAGCACGGCGACGGCAGCCTGCAGGAACTCATGCAGCGCAAGGATGTGCGCATCCTGGTCAAGGACAATTACTCCTACGGCAGCGAACTGGACAAAATGCTGGCCCGTACCCAGCCCATACTCGCCATCTCCACCGCGCCCACCGCCAAGATGGTGCAGTCGATCAGCAAGGGGGCGGCCGACATGATGTTTGTCTCGGAAGAAGAAGGCAGTTACATCATGGAGCACCACCCCGCCGAGCAGACCCGCCAGCTGCGCCTGCTGCGCTTCAAGGATCTGCCCCATGGGCCGGAGCGCTACCTGATGTGCAACAAGGCCACGCCCGACGCCTATATCGAACGCCTCAACAGCGCCATCGCCAGCCCCGCCCACTGACTAGCCGCTGCGGAAGCGCTGGATGGCGGCTGCCACCATGCCTTCGGCGCTGCCGCTGCGGGCAAACTGCTGGCGCAGGAAATGCGCATCGCTGCCCTCGTGCGTGACCGCCACCAGATGTTCTAGGCCGGCCGTACCGCCCAGCGCCGCACCATACGGCGCCATCTTGCGCAGCGTAGTCAGGATGTCTTCGCGCAGCGACAGGCTTTCGTATGTCTGCGGATGAACCAGCGTGCCATCCAGACCGAAGCGGCAGGCCTGGAAGCGGTTGTAGTTGTACACCAGATAGTCGTCTTCCTGCGGTGCCGGGCTGCGCCGTTCCAGCAGATAGGCACACAGGGCCTGCAGATAACTGGCCAGCGCCGCCGCCCGCGCCACCGTCAGCGGCGTATCGCACACGCGCAGTTCGATGGTGCCGTATTCGGGCTTGGGGCGGATATCCCAGTAAAAATCCTTCATGCTGTTGATCACGCCCGTGTGCTCCATCTTGGCAAAATAATCGCGCTCGAAGCTGGCCCAGTCCAGCAGAAACGGTGCCCGCCCGCTCATAGGGAAAGCGAACACGGAATTCAGCCGCGCCGAATTGAACAGCGTATCGTTGGCCTGCACGAACGGCGAGGACGACGATAGCGCAATGAAGTGCGGCACGTAGCGGCTCAGCGCATGCAGCAGGTACAGCGCATCGTCGCCCGAGGCACACCCGATGTGCACATGCTGGCCGAAGATGGTGAACTGCTTGGCCAGATAGCCATACAGCGCCGACACCTGTTTGAAACGGGGCTTGGCATAGATGCGCCGTTCGGTCCATTTCTGGAACGGATGGGTGCCGCCGCCGCAGATGCCGATATTCAGCCGCTCGCCGGCCTGCACCAGCGTGTCGCGCACCAGTTCCAGCTGGGCCAGCAAGGCATCGTGCTGATGCTGCACATCGCTGTTTATCTCTATCATGCTCTCGGTGATCTCGGGCGTGACGTTGCCGGGAAACGGCTTGCGCCCCAGCAGGTGCAGTAGGTCGGGACTGGAGGCCGTCAGATCGTAATCGGACAGGCTGACCAGCTGCAGCTCCAGCTCCACCCCCATGCTGAGCGGGGTGGATGATTTAAACGGTGGCAAAGGCATTCAGGCTTCCTCCTCTTCAGGGGTTTCGCGCGCCCAGATCAGGGCACGCTGGGTCAGCACAGGGCCCAGCACTTCCAGCAGCAGCGTCATGGCGGCAAGTGCCGCCAGTTCGTCCACCAGCACGATGCCCACATAGCGCGTCTGCTCCAGCAGCAGAGTGACGAACACCGACATGGGCGCCAGCGCCACGCCCGTCAGCAAACCTTTGCGCCAGGTGATGCCGCCGGCGCGGGCAAACAGCATCACCATGCCGGCCTTGACCAGAAAGCGCGCCAGCACCAGCACTGCGCCCAGCGCAGCGCCGGCCAGCACACGCTCCCATTCCAGTGCCGAGGCAGCAAACACGAACAGCAGCACGGCCAGCAATTCGCCGATGGCGCCGAAATTGCGTTCGGTGCGGCTCAGCATCACGCGGCTATGGCGGGCTGCCAGTCCGAAGGTCAGCGTGGCCAGCACGGGCGAGACATCGAGCGCATGGGCCAGCAGCACCAGCAGCATCACGCCCATGGCAAACGCCAGCGTGCCATCGCGCGCCAGCGCACCGAGCTGGCGCAGCAGGGCCGGCACCAGCCAGCCCAGCAGCCCGCCCAGCAGGGCCGCGCCGCCCAGTTCGATCAGGCTGTGCGACACCGCCTGCGGCAGGCTGCCCGACGTCTGGAACACCCAGAATCCCACCACCACCTTGAACACGAACAGCGCTAGCACGCAGTTGATGGCTACCAGATGCAGCACCCGTTCCGTCACCTGTCCGGCACTATCGGTCTCGTTAATCACGCGCAGCACGCCCGCCGGTGACGTCGACATGGCCAGCGAGGCCAGCAGCAGCGAAGTCAGCGGCGGCATCTGGGTCAGATGGGAAATCAGGTAGACCACGCCGAAGGTGGCGGCCGATTCCGCCAGCCCGCTCACGGCGATCCACGGATTGATGCGCAGCCAGTGCAGATTGATGCGATAGCCGAACTCGAACAGAATCAGGCCAAAGGCCAGATTGGCCAGCAGCGTCACCGTGCTCGATGCGCCGCTGGCAAAGCTATCCGGCATCACTTGCGCCATCAGAAAACCCACCAGCCCGTACATGCTGATACGCGGCAGCCGCGTCCAGCGGTGCAGCAGCTCGCCCGCCAGCCATGCCAGGATGATGGCCAGCGGCCAGCCCATAGCCGTGACGATGCGCGAAAAATCCGCCATGCCCACCTCCTCGTATTGGAAACTTGTACAATTCTGGCGGGGCGGCAGGGTTTCTACTGTGCGCCAGAATACATATAGAACACGGCTGAGATTAAAGGGTAGCCCATGCTTGAACTATTGAGCGAACACGTCTGCTTTGGCGGCGTCCAGCGTTTTTACCGTCATACCTCGCAGAGCACGGGCCTGCCTATGCGCTTCGGCGTGTTTCTGCCGCCGGCCGCGCACAAGGCTGACGCCCAGGTGCCGGCGCTGTTCTTTCTGGCCGGGCTGACCTGCACCGAAGAGACCTTCATGATCAAGGCCGGCGCCCAGCGTGCCGCCGCCGAAGCGGGCATGGCGCTGATTACGCCCGACACCAGCCCGCGCGGGGCCGGCATCGAGGGCGAAAGCGAACACTGGGATTTCGGCGTGGGCGCCGGTTTCTATCTGGATGCCAGTGAACAGCCATGGGCCAGCCACTACCGCATGGAGAGCTATATCCACGAACTGCAGCAACTGGTGGTGAAGGAACTGCCGATCCATCCGCGCCGCATCGGCATCAGCGGCCACTCCATGGGCGGCCATGGCGCGCTCACGCTGGCTTTGCGCCGGCCCGACATCTTCCGCTCGGTGTCCGCGTTTGCGCCCATCGCCGCACCGTCGCGCTGCCCGTGGGGCATCAAGGCCTTCAGCGGCTATCTGGGCGAGGACCGGCGCAAATGGGCCGCGCACGATGCCAGCCTGCTGATGGAACAGGAACAGACGCCCTTCCCGGACGGCATACTGATCGATCAGGGTCTGGGCGACAAATTCCTCACCGAGCAGCTCTATCCCGAGGAATTCGAAGCGGCCTGCATCAATGCACGCCAGCCCATCCAGCTGCGCCGCCATGCCGGCTATGACCACGGCTATTACTTCATCGCCAGCTTCATCGACGACCATATCCGCTTCCACGCGCGCAATCTGGCCGGCTGAAACGGCAGGCCCAAAGCAACAGGGGCCGTGACGTCGCCGTCACGGCCCCTGTTATTTGCTGGCTGGCAGGCTTACAGCGCTGCCTTGCTCAGTACATTGCGGATGGTGCTGGCCAGATCTTCGGCCGAGAATTTGGCCACATAGGCGTCCGCGCCCACGCCCTTGACGTGGTCTTCGTTGGTCTTGCCCGACAGCGAGGAGTGGATCACCACCGGAATCTTGGAGAAGCGCGCATCCTGCTTGATCAGACGGGTCAGGGTGAAGCCATCCATTTCCGGCATTTCGAGGTCGGTCAGCACCATGGCGATGCGGTCCTGCACCTGTATGCCTTCGGCCTTGGTGCCTTCGTAGATCGCCTGCAGGCGATCCCAGGCTTCCTTGCCGGACTTGGTCATGATGAAGTGGGCGCCCATCGCTTCCAGACCTTTTTCGATCAGGTTACGTGCCACCACCGAGTCATCCGCTGCCAGCACGACAGCGCCCTGCTTCATATGCAGTTTAGGACCGATGGTTTCAGGATCGACATCGTCGCTCTCGGACGGGGTCAGGTCGCGCAAGATGGTTTCCACGTCCAGCACCTGGGCCAGACGGGTGTTCTGCACATCGCCGTCGACGCGGGCGATACTGGTCACCTTGCCGCCGGCCGTCCCTTCGGCCGTCAGCACCTGGCTCCAGTCCAGACGCACGATTTCGTCCACCGATTCCACCGCAAACGCTTGCGTGGTACGGGCAAATTCCGTCACCAGCATGATGTTCAGGCCGGTCTTAGGCTTGACGCCGACGATGCCCGGCAAATCGAGCACGGTGATGATCTGGCCGCGCAGATTGACCACGCCCAGCATGTGCTCGGGCGAACCGGCCACGGCGGTGACTTCCGGCATCGCGACGATCTCGCGGATTTTGAAGACGTTGATACCAAACAACTCAGAATGTTCGCCATTCGCATCAGCGCCAAGGCGGAACAGTAGCAGTTCGAATTTATTGGAGTTGGTCAGATTACTGCGCTCATCAACTTCCTGCTGAACTGATTTCATAGATTTCGTCTCCGAAGGTGGTCCGCTAACCAGCAGTCGCCCTGATGGGGCAACCCTGCCATTACGTCTCAGTATAACGTTTGCAAGTGGGATAAGTCACATTTTGACCTGCAAAGTATTGATTTACAGCACGATTTACAACGCTGGCCAGAAAAATGGCCAAAAAAAAAGAAGCCGGAAGGCTTCTTTTTTGATGTACCGCTGAATTCTGGAGCGGGAGAAGAGTCTCGAACTCTCGACCTCAACCTTGGCAAGGTTGCGCTCTACCAACTGAGCTACTCCCGCAGAAGGCAAGATTATGACAGATGCCAGAAAAAAATACCAGTGCCTTTTGCCACGCCGGCTGACGGCCGCTTGCGGGGCGCCGCTGCATGGCAGCAGCAACTGTTTCGCTCAGTAATCATGGTGTAAAGTAAGACTGGTTTTGCAATATTGAAAGTAGTGAAATGGATGCTGTTGAAGTCATACTCATCATGCTGCTGGCAGTGGTGGCCAGCGCGTATATTTCGCGCCTGCTGCCGCGCGCCGTGCCGCTGCCGCTGGTGCAGATCACGCTGGGCGCCCTGATCGCCGCCAAATCCAGCCACGGGGTGGAACTGGAACCGGAACTGTTCTTCCTGGCCTTCCTGCCGCCCCTGCTGTTTCTCGATGGCTGGCGCATCCCCAAGAGCGGCCTGCTGCGCGACAAAGGCATGATCCTCGAACTGGCGCTGGGACTGGTGGTGTTCACCGTGATCGGCGCCGGCTTCCTGATCCACTGGCTGATCCCCGCCATGCCGCTGGCCGTGGCGTTTGCGCTGGCCGCCATCGTTTCCCCCACCGATCCGGTCGCCGTCAGCGCCATTGCGGCCAGCACGCCTATCCCGAAACGCCTGATGCACATCCTCGAAGGCGAATCGCTGCTCAACGATGCCAGCGGTCTGGTGTGCTTCCGCTTTGCCGTGGTGGCCGCCCTCACAGGCAGCTTCTCGCCGGCCAGTGCGGCCATGACTTTTGGCTGGCTGGTGCTGGCCGGTATCGCTGCCGGCGTCACCGTCACGCTGCTGGTCACGGGCGTGCAGCGCTGGCTGACGCGCCACTTCGGCGAACCGGTCGGCTCGCCCATACTGGTCAACCTGCTGCTACCCTTCGGCGCCTATCTGGTGGCCGAGCGCCTGCATGGTTCGGGCATACTGGCCGCCGTGGCAGCCGGCATCACCATGAGCTACGTTGAACTGAGCGGCCATGCGCTGGCCCATACCCGCATCCAGCGTTCGGCCGTGTGGGACACCGTGCAGTTTGCTCTCAACGGCGTGATGTTCGTACTGCTGGGCGAGCAGCTACCCGATGTGTTCCACGATGCCCGCGCCACCATCGAAGAGAGCGGCCACCTTAATCCGTGGTGGCTGGCCGTGTACGCGCTGGCCATCAATGCCGGCCTGCTGCTGTTGCGCATGCTGTGGGTGTGGGCGTCGCTGCGCCTGACCATCTTCAAGCAGCGCATGCGCCACCAGCCGCGCATCAAGATCAACCCGCGCCTGCTGCTGGCCACCACGCTGGCCGGTGCACGCGGCACCATCACGCTGGCCGGCGTGCTGACGCTGCCCCTGCTGATGCCGGACGGCCGGCCCTTCCCTGCCCGTGCACTGACCATTTTTCTGGCCTGCTCGGTGATACTGGTGTCGCTGCTGATCGCCAGCATAGGCTTGCCGCGCCTGCTGGCCGGGGTGAATTTCCCCGCCGAGACGGAAGAGCAGCGCGAAGAAGACACGGCCCGCCGCATGGCCGCCAAGGCAGCCATCACGGCCATCGAGCAGACCCAGATCACGCTGATGGAAGCGGAAAGCTGCGTCGATCCGGAAGTCTACCCGCAGGCGGCAGCGCGGGTCATCGCCTTCTACGAGCACCGCCTCAAGGAAGTCGATCCGGCCAGCGAACAGGCCTGGCGCAAGACCGACCACGCCGAACAGGAACTGCGCTTTGCTGCACTGGAAGCGGAACGGCGCGCCGTATGGGATCTGGCACGGCACGACCACATCTCCGACGAAATTTCGCGTAAGCTGGTGCGTGAAATCGACCTCATGGAAGCACGCTACCGCTAGCGCTATGCAGAAAACACGGACCATCATTGCCATCGCGTGGTTATTGTTCTGGAGCCTGATGATCTCCACCTCGGTGCAGGAATATCTGCGCGAGCATGATCACGGCCTGTGGAAGCCCGTGCTGTGGGAAACCTCGTCGGCGCTGACCGGCACCCTGCTACTGCTGCTGCAAAGGTGCTACACGCGCCAGTACGACGCATGGATAGCGACGCCGCTGCGCTGGTTCCTGCGCCAGCTGCCCTGGCTGTTCGCTTACTGGCTGCTGTTCGTACCTATCGCCTTCGGCATGCGCCACGCCGTCTACGCACTGATGGGCGAGAGCTATACGCACGATAGCTGGTCGCGCGTGTTTCTGTACGAGGACATCAAGATGACGGTGTTCTTCTCGCTATTTACCGCGATTACCTTTGGCGTGCTGTCCTTCCACGCCATGCTGGACCAGCGCGTGCGGGTGGAACGGGCCAACGCATCGCTGCGTCAGGCCCAGCTACTGCGCCTGAGCCAGCAGATGCAGCCGCACTTCCTGTTCAATGCACTCAACACCATTTCCTCGCTGATGCACAGCGACGTGGCCCGCGCCGACAGCATGCTGGTGCAGCTATCCGATGTGCTGCGCGCCACGCTGGACGTGGGCGAACGCCATCTGGTGCCGCTGCAGACCGAACTGCGCATCGTGCGCGGCTATGCCGCCCTGATGGGCGAACGCTTTGCCGACCGTGTCAGCATCAGCTGGGAGATCGACGATGCTGCGCTGGCCTGCGAAGTGCCGGTGATGAGCATGCAGCCACTGCTGGAGAACGTCTTCAAGCATACGGTGGAACGGCGCCGCCAGCCGGTTGCCATCCATGTCTCGGCCCTGCGCCAGCAGGATATGCTGCTGCTGCGCGTGCAGGACGATAGCGGCACGCTGACTACGGCGCGTGCTGAAGGTGGCAGCACAGCCGATAGCACAGCCGGCATCAGCCTGCGCAATCTGCGCGAACGCCTGAGCGCACTGTATGGCGAACGTGCCAGCGTCGAATTGCACCAGCTTGCTCCCGCAGGCGTACTAACCGAGATCCGACTGCCATGCGCATCCTGATCGTTGACGACGAACGGCCGGCGCGCGAAAAGCTGCGCCGCATGCTGGCGGCCGAACCGGATATCAGCGCCATCGAGGAAGCGCGCGATGGGGTCGAGGCACTGGAACGCCTGCCCGCCTTCGCGCCCGACCTGCTGCTGCTGGACATCCAGATGCCGGAAGTCAGCGGCCTCGATGTTGCCGCTTCGCTGCCCACACCCGCGCCCTGCGTGGTGTTCGTCACCGCCTACGACGAATATGCGCTCCGCGCTTTCGATGCCAACGCCATCGACTACCTGCTCAAACCCTACGACCAGCCGCGCCTGCAACGCGCCCTTCAGCGCGTACGCGAGCGGCTTGTGCAGCAGCGGCTGGCCGCAACCGTTGCCGGCACCGACGCGCAAGCCGCGGCAGCCACGGCGCAGCAAACTGCAGCTACCCGGCCGCCGCTGCCCGCCGTCACCCAGCTACTGGTGCCCGAACGCAGTGGCACGCGCATCGTCAAGGTCGAGCAGATACTGTGGATAGAGACCGCCGATAACTACGTGATCCTGCACACGGCCGAAGGCGAACCGCTGATGCGCCAGACGCTGGCCGGCCTGCTGGAAAAGCTGGGCCCGCGCTTCGTGCGCTGCCACCGGCGCGCCGCCGTCCGGCTCGATGCCATTGCCAGTATCGCCAATCTCGACAAGGGCGACGGCGAAATCATGCTGCACGATGGCAGCCGCGCGCCTCTCAGCCGCCAGTACCGCGCCGAACTGCAAGCCCGGCTGAACTGCGGCTGAACTGTGGTTAAGCTGCGGCCGCATCCCATCCGCCCCCGTCCGGGGTACCGGACTATCCGGTTCGCCCCATGCCACACCCGTTTCGCCCCATCCTGGTAGACGCCGGCGGCAGTTCAATTTAATCTTGCTCCATTAACAAGGAGCTAACGATGAACCACAACCGTCTCTACTTCCTCGACTGGATACGCATCTTCGCCTTCTGCGTGCTGATCTTCTATCACACCGGCATGTACTATGTAACCTGGGACTGGCACGTCAAGAGCCCGTTTGCCAGCGACGCGATTGAACCGCTGATGATTTTGTCCTCGCCATGGCGTCTGGGCCTCCTGTTCATGATTTCCGGCGTGGCCACCGCCTTCATGCTGCAGAAAGTGCGCATCGGCGCTCTGCTGCGGCAACGCAGCTGGCGTTTGCTGCTGCCGCTAATCTTCGGCATGTTCGTCATCGTACCGCCGCAAGCGTATTTCGAAATCGTGGAAAAAATCAGCTATCAGGGCGGCTATGCGGAATTCATGCGCCTGTACGTAGAGGGCTACCACGGCTTCTGCCGCGGCAACGACTGCCTGCGCCTGCCGACCTGGAACCACCTGTGGTTTGTCGCCTACCTGTGGGCCTACACCATGCTGGGCGGGCTGCTGGTCTGGCTGCTGGGAACACGCTGGCGTGCGCTGTCGGATGGGCTGGGCCGTTTGCTGAGTGGCTGGCGCATGGTAGTGCTGCCGGTCGCCGTGCTGGCGGCTGCACGCTTCGGTCTGGCCGACCGCTACCCCAGCACCCATGCACTGGTGGACGACTGGTATAACAACGCCCAGTACTTCTTCCTGTTTGCCCTCGGTGCGCTGCTGGCCACGCAGGCGGCATTCTGGCGTCAGGCGGAAGCGCTGCGCTGGACCAGCCTGGGTCTGTGGCTGGCCAGCTGGGCGCTGATCGTCTGCTACTGGTCGATACCGGAAGCACTGGCCGGCAGCGCCGAAGTCCGGCAATGGAAGCCGGTCATGCGCACCATTTACTGCCTGTGCCAGTGGGCGCCGATACTGACCGTGTGCGGTTTCGGCCACCGCCATCTGAACTTCGACAGTGCCAAGCGGCGCTATCTGACCGAGGCCGTGTTCCCCGTCTACATCCTGCACCAGACCCTGATCGTCTGCATGGCGCACTGGCTCAAACCAGTCAAACTGGCACCGGCCACCGAAGGCCTGATTCTGATCGTGCTGACCTTCAGCATCAGCTTCGCTGTGTTCGAAGTGGTGCGCCGCATCGCAGTGCTGCGCCCACTGTTCGGACTCGCTGCGCTTACTTCACAAACGTCAGCGTATGCTGGGCAGGCCCCGGCAGCAGCGGCGTCGGACGGCCATGTACCCAGTCGTCACGGCCATCAAGGAAATATGGCGACAGCGGATGGCCGCTCTGGCCACCTGGCAAGTTAAAAATACCCTGCTCTTCATGACCAGGCGAGACCGACAGCCGCTCGGACTGGCCAAAGGTCGGGCCGGAGACACGCGGCATATGCTGGTCGCCGGGCAGCATGTCCGGCGCCACTTTCAGGAAGCGGCCCAGCAGCGGCACGGCAGAGGCAAACGGGTGGGCACTCACGGCAGTATTGCGCTCACCCCAGCTGGCACTGGCCAGCGGCTTGCCATCCTTGGTCAGGCTGGCGATCACCCGGTCTATCGCGGCCAGATGCAGTGCCTGCCAGTTGGCATACTGGGGCGGCAGCCATGCCGCCGGCTGCTGGTCCAGCACGCGCGCCACCACGACCGGCCAGCGCGACGTAATCGAAGCCATGCTGGCTTTCGGATCGATCGCCGCCAGCTGCTCATTGGCGCTTTCGAACAGCAGATCGTACAGCGCATACATATAGCCGCGCGTAATGCGGTAGCCCACCGAATCCACGCTGGCCTTGCCGCTCCAGCTCTCCTTGAGCAGCTTGAGCACTTCGGCCCGCTGCGGCTGGCCAGCAAGCGCCTTGGCGTCGAGTGCGGCCATGGCACGGTCGCGCCAGCCCGCCATGAAGATGGCACGGTCATCCAGACCGATCTCGTAGACTTTCTTCACATCGGTTTTCGCGCCCAGTGCCGTCAGGTCGTCGCGCACCTGATGGGTACGGGCGCCCAGATCGAAACCGCCATCGCCCAGCTTTTCCGAGCCGGCGTTGAGCAGCTGGCGGCTATTGGCCGTGTACAGCTGGCCGGAAGCCGGGTTCACCACTTTCGGATAGTCTTCCGGCGCCAGCCAGCCATTCCATACACCTGCCGCTTCGCTGACCGGCATAGGATAGGTGCTGACAACTCCGCTGGCGGCACGGCGCGGCAACGGACCGGCGATGGTCCAGCCGATATTGCCCTTGTCGTCGCCGCCAACGAAATTCTGCGCCGGTATGCCCAGCGTCGGCGCGATGGCCAGCGCCTGATCCAGCGAATCGGCCCATTCCAGCTTCTGCGCGTTGACGTTCACTGCACGCGCCGTGTGGGCGACCCAGTGCACGGCATAACTGCGGCCACGCGATACACGGATAGGACCGAGCGACGTCTCGCGCACGGCCAGCTTCTCGGCTGCCGCACCTTTAACGAGGATGGTTTCTTCATGCAGCACCGGGGTTTCCCAGCCCGCCTGGGTGCGCACCTGCCCCGGTCTGGCCGCATCGGTATCGAGTGCAATCAGGTCGGCGTAATCGCCATAGCTGTTGGTGAAGCCCCATGCCACATGGCCGTTACTGCCGACCACCACCACCGGCGCACCGGGCAGGGTTACGCCGACGATGCGGCGCTGGCCGCCCTTCCCGTCCGGGAATTGCAGCGCGGCGCGGTACCAGATGGCGGGCAGCGAAATCCCCAGGTGCATATCGTCGGCCACGATGGCGGCGCCCGTATCGCTACGGCTGCCGGCTACGGCCCAGTTATTGCTGCCTACCGTGTTAAGAAAATCGGCGCTCGCTACTTTGCTGTCGAACAGGGCGCGTATGCTGGCCGCTTTCGGATCGGTCAGAGTGGGTACGCCGGCTGCTTTAGGCTTGCCCCACCAGACTGGCGGCATATCCGGGATGGTGGCCGTGCCGGCGATAGGCGAAACGTCGTCCAGCGGTGCATCCCAGTGGGTGGCTTCCGGTGCGAGGAAGCTGCGCTGGGCCGGGCTGGCGTTTTCGGCCAGCCAGCCGCGCGCCAGTTCGCGCGCTTCCTGCCCGCCCTGCAGGTCGAAGTACATGGCCCAGATCACCAGCAGCGAGTCATCGGCCGACCATGCACGTGGTGCCATTCCCACCAGAGCATATTCGAAGGGACGGCTGCGCAGTTGCGCCAGACCGGCATTCACGCCGGCGGCATAGCGCTCCAGCAGCGCACGATCAGCGGCTGGCAGTTCCTTCAATGCCTGCGCGGCGCGCGCGCGGAAGCGGTGCAAGCGGTGCGATTTATCGACCGACAGCGCGCGCTCGCCGAACAGTTCCGACAGTTCACCGGCGGCCACACGGCGCAGCAGATCCATCTGGAAGTAGCGTTCCTGCGCGTGCACGAAGCCAGTAGCGTAAGCCACGTCCAGCCGCGAACCACCGCTGATCAGCGGCACGCCATGCGCATCGCGCGCCACGCTGGCCGTGGTCTCCAGTCCCGCTGCCTGCTGCGTGCCGTCCAGCTGCGCCAGACTGCCGCGTAAATACAGCCAGCCACCTGCGACCGACACGGCCACCAGCCCTGTCACACCCACAGCAAGCCGCTTGGACCAGCGCGCCACTTTGCTTCGATTCATGCTTACCCCATCCGTTGTCTAAGTTACATGACGGTGAGTTTGCCAGAAGCGGCCGGCATGGCGCAAGCATGCAGTTTCAGATCAGGCCAGTTCGCGCGCCACTTCCCGTACGGACTTCAGCAGCAGGCTGGCGCCGGGCGACATGATGTGGCCTTCCACCGTGATGATGCCGTAAGCATCCATGCGGCACGGCAGCTCGATCGGCAAGATATTCAGCACGCCCTGCGATTCGTAGTATTTGGCCACAGCGACCGGCATCACGTTGAGCGCGTCGGTCTGCTGCAGCAGCGGCGTAATCAGCAGCACGGCGGTGGTGTCAATTACGTTGACAGGCACTTCCAGCCCCGCGCGGCGGAACATCAGTTCGCAGCGGGCGCGCAGGATACTGCCTTGCGGCGGCAGTATCCACGCCTGACTGGCCAGCTCGCGCAGACTCAATTTGCGCGCCGACAGCAGCGGGTGGCCGGGGCGCACCACGGCGCATGCCGGCTCGTCGCCCAGCTCTTCATAGGCCAGGCCTTCGGAGCTATGCCGTTCCGGAATACGGCCTATCATGAAGTCCAGCCGTCCCCGCTGCAACTGCTCCAGCAGGATGTTGGACTGCTCCATCTCCACGCCTATGCGCAGACGCGGCGCCTGCTGCTTGGTGCGGGTGATCGCCTTGGGCAGCAGTTCTATGCCGGGCGTCATGATGGTGCCGATATCCACCTGCCCTGCCAGACCAGCCTTGATGGCGACGATATCCTCGTGCGCCAGCGACAGGCTGGTAAGCGCCATGCGGGCATGGCGTATCATGGTTTCGCCATAGATGGTCGGTTCCATGCCGCGCGGCAGACGCTCGAACAACTGCACGCCCAGCATCTCCTCCAGATCCTTGAGCTGCTTGGAGGCGGCCGGTTGTGTCATGTGCAGCTCTTCCGAGGCACGGTGAATATTGCGTTGTTCGTCCAGCGCGATCAGCAGCAACAGCTGGCGCGTTTTCAGGCGCGCGCGCAGGAACCAGTTCGGGTTAGTATCCATGGAAAAATGATATCACAATCAGTATTACTACAAGCCTCAACTAGATTGATTGAATATCACTTGCATGCTGACGAAGGATTTGCGGCCGGACCTTCTTTAGTCTGCGGAATGAACGGTATCGTGCCGTCGGCGTTGTACTTGAATTCTTCCACTGCCACGGAACGACGGAACTCGCCGCCACCAGGCAGCTTGGCGTTGTGGTAGAAGATGTAGGACTTGCCGTTAAAGTCGACGATGGCCTGATGGATAGTCTTCACCCTGGCATTCTTGGACATGATGACGCCGCGATAGTGCCATGGCCCGGTCGGGCTAGGCCCCGTCATATACGCCGTCTCTTCGGGGAAGTTGCGCGAGTAGGACAGATAGTAGATGCCGTTGTGCTTGTGCAGATAAGACGCTTCCGTGAACATGTCCATGCCCACGGTCTGGATAGGGCCGTCGAATTCGATCATGTTCGGTTTCAGCTTGGCGTACTTGAGCACTGTGTTGCCCCAGTACAGATAGGCCTGACCATCGTCATCCTGGAACACAGCGGGATCGATATCGTCCCATGCAATCGGCGCCTGCAGCGTCATATCGTTGGTCACCAGTGCCGAGCCGCGCGCATCGACAAACGGGCCTTCCGGACGATCCGCCACGGCCACGCCGATAGCATGGCCGGGGATGGTGGCATGATCCACCGTGGAATAGAAATAGTACTTGCCATCGCGCTTGGTGATATCGGCCGCCCATGCGTGGCCCTTGGCCCATTTGAAGGTGGCAGCCTGCACGGGCGAGCCGCGGTCGGTCCAGTTCTTCATGTCGCAGCTGGTGTACAAGCGCCATTCGTTCATCACGTAGTCGGGGCTCTTAGGCGTAGCCTCATCGTGGCCGACGTACAGGTACACCGTACCGTTTTCTACATAGGCCGAGGGGTCGGCCGTGAACAGTTTGGGGAACAGCGGATTGGCCGCTTCTGCCACCGGCGCGGCCAGTGCAGCCATGCCTAGGGCGGCCATGGCCAGCGGTTGCAGATACGATTTCATATGTTTTTTCAAAACAGTCTCCTTGTAAATCTTAACGGCGTGCGCCCAGCGCCAGTGCGCGCTGAACCACACAGAATACGAACAGCAGTGCACCGATCACGATCTTGGTCCACCACGAACTGAGCGTGCCGTCGAAAGCAATCAGGGTCTGGATGGTGCCCAGCACCAGCACGCCGGACAGCGCACCGGCCACATAACCGTAGCCGCCACTGAGCAGCGTGCCGCCTATGACCACGGCAGCAATGGCATCGAGTTCCGTGCCCTGCGCATGCAGGCCGTAGCCGGACAGCATATAGAACGAGAACAGCACACCGGCCAGCGCCGCGCAGAAACCGCTGAAGGCGTAGATCAGCACCTTGGTGCGGGCCACGCGCAAGCCCATCATGTGGGCCGACTGCTCGTTGCCACCCACCGCGTAGATCGCGCGGCCAAACGGTGTGCAGTGCGCCACATAGATGGCAGCGGCCAGCGTCAGCAAAGCAATCAGGGCGGACGGCGACAGATAACCATCCAGCACCGGCAACTGGGTCTGCGACATGCTGACGAACAGCGGCTGGTCGATGGTAATCGAGTTAATGCTGATCAGGTAGCATAGACCGCGCGCCAGAAACATGCCGGCCAGCGTGACGATGAAAGGCTGCAGCTTGAAGTAATGGATCATGGCCCCCATCAGCGCGCCGAAGCCGGCACCGGCCAGCAGCACGATGGCTATCGCCAGCAGCGGCGGCCAGTGCCACACCTGCACCATCCATGCCGCCATCATGGTGGTCAGCGCCAGCACGGAACCGACCGACAGATCGATGCCGCCCGAGATAATGACAAAGCTCATGCCCACCGCAATCACCAGCAGGAAGGCATTATCGATCAGCAGATTAAGCAGCACCTGCAGCGACAGGAAGCCGGGATAGGCCGCGCCGCCCGCGCCCAGCAGCAACACCAGCAGCACGACCGTAGCCAGCGAAGTGAAATATGGCGACGCCATCGCCGCGCGTCCGCGCATTACCAGACTGCTCATGCTGCGCCTCCCTGCACGGCACGCCACATGGTTTTGAATTCGGCCGACTGCGACAGGCAGACCAGGAATACCACCACCGACTTGACCACCATATTGATCTCCGGCGGCAAGCCTAGCGAATAAATGGTGTAGGTCAGCGTCTGGATGATCAGCGCCCCCACCACGCTGCCGACCAGACTGAATTTGCCACCGGCCAGCGAAGTGCCGCCCAACGTCACGGCCAGAATCGCATCGAGTTCCAGCAGCAGGCCAGCGTTGTTCGCGTCGGCGCTCTTGATATTTGCGCTGATGATCAGCCCTGCCAGACCGGCACAGGCGCTGCAGAACACATACACAAAGAAGATCAGCACCGCCGTACGCAGGCCAGCCAGCCGCGCTGCCACCGGATTGATGCCGACCGTCTGGATAAACAGGCCCAGTGCAGTCTTACGCATCAGCAGTGCAGTCAGGGCAAACACGCCAGCCACCAGATACAGCGAGAACGGCAAACCAAACAGATAGCCGCTGCCGAGGAAGAAGTAAGGCTGGTAGTAGACGGTGATGATCTGGCCATCCGTGAACAGCTGGGCCAGACCGCGCCCCGCCACCATCAGAATCAGCGTGGCGACGATGGGCTGCAGGCCCAGACCTGCCACCAGTATGCCGTTCCACGCGCCGCATAACAGCGCCGCGCCCATGGCCGCACACAGCGCCCATACCATCGGGGTGTTCGCCACATAGGTCGGCACGCCATCCTGCATGACCAAGGTACCGCCTATCAGCATGGCCGCTACCGTAGCGCTGATGGCCACTACCGCACCTACCGAAATATCGATGCCGCGTGTAGCGATCACCAGTGTCATCCCTAGCGCTGCCAGTATCAAAGGCGCGGCGCGGTTGAGGATGTCGATCAGGCTGCCGTACAGATGGCCGTCCTTGAGTTCGAGGTGGAAGAAGCCGGGTATCAGCATCAGGTCCAGCAACAGCAGCAGGGCCAGCGCCGCCACAGGACGGAACAGGGGATGGTGCACAAACATGATAGAACTTCCCGCTTTCGGCACAGCGGCAGGCCGCTGCAAAATCAGACTAGACATGGTTTGCTCCCGCTGCGATCACCTGCAGCACCGAGCTTTCATCGAGTGCATTGCGTGCATATTCGCCCGCCGTCTTACGGTCGCGCATGACCACGATGCGGTCGCTCACACGCAGCACTTCAGGCAGCTCGGACGAAATAAACAGAATCGACATACCTTTGCGGCACAGGCCCGCTACATAATCCATAATCTCCTGCTTGGCCCGTACATCAATGCCGCGCGTAGGCTCGTCGAGGATCAGCATTTCCGGCTCATTCACCAGCCAGCGCGCCAGCAGCACTTTCTGCTGGTTGCCACCCGAGAGCGCACCGATAGGCGTTTCTATACTAGCCGTCTTGATGCCCAGCGCCTGCACATAATGCTGCGCGAGTTCCTGCTGACGTTTGAGCGGAATCGCGCGCAGTATGCCCAGACGGGCCTGCAAAGCCAGCATCATGTTCTCGCGCACGGACAGTTCCAGCACCGCACCTTCGTGCTTGCGGTCTTCCGAGCAGAAGCCTATGCCGGCAGCAATCGCATCGCGCGGCGTGGCGATCTGGCGCTGTTTGCCATGGATGGCGACTTTTCCGCTATCGGCGCGGTCGGCACCGAACAGCAGGCGCGCCAGCTCCGTGCGGCCCGAGCCCAGCAGACCGGCCAGCCCGAGCAACTCGCCCTTGCGCACTTCCAGATCGACCGGCGCCAGCGAACCGCGCCTCCCCAGCCCCAGCGCACGCAGGAAAGCTGGCAAGCCAGCTGCCTGATTCTGGCCGTGGCCTTGACCTTCAGCCTCGCTTGGGCTCTGGCCCTGACTTGCATTAGCGTTCGTACTCGTGCCGGCAGCGGGCGCCCCCACCATCTTGTTGACCAGTTCCACACGCGACAATTCGCTGCAGGCATACTCGCCTTCCCGCTCGCCATTACGCATCACCGTGATACGATCGGAAATGGCGTAGGTCTGATCGAGGAAATGGGTGACGAACAGGATGGCCATCCCCTGCTGGCGCAGATCGCGCAGCACGGAGAACAGCAGTTCGACCTCTTTTTCATCGAGGCTGGAAGTAGGTTCATCGAGTATCAGCACCTTGGCCGAGCCTAGCAAGGCGCGCGAGATGGCGACCATCTGCTGCACCGCCAGCGGATAGCTGGCCAGCGAGCGGCTCACATCGATGCGCACCTGCAGGCGCTCCAGCAGCGCACTGGCCTGCTGGCTCATGCCCTGCCAATCGATGCGGCCAGCTTTCTGCGGATAGCGACCGATGAAAATATTCTCCGCCACCGACAGATTCGGGCACAGATTCACTTCCTGATACACCGTACTGATGCCCAGATTCTGCGCATCGAGCGTGGAAGCAGGACGAATGGCGCGGCCTTGCAGCAGTATCTCGCCCTGATCGGGCGTATGCACGCCCGTCAACACCTTGATCAGAGTGGATTTTCCGGCGCCGTTCTGCCCCATCAGCGTATGCACTTCGCCCGGGTAAAGCGTGAGCGAGACGGCATTCAGCGCCTGCACACCTGTGAAAGCCTTGCTGATACCGCGCAGTTCTAGCACTGGCGCTACAGTTGGTGCAGTCGCCGCAGTCATTGAGCTGCTCATAGCGTCAGTATTTACGGTTCGGGAATTCTTTGGCCGCCACTTCGGCAGGGAATACGCCCTCCACCGTGGTGATACGACGCGGTACCGGCTTGCCCGCGACGATATCGCGTGCCAGCTGCATCAACTGTGGCCCCAGCAGCGGGCTGCATTCCACCGTGACGTTGAGCTTACCGGCCAGCATGGCTTCAAATGCGCCTTTCACGCCGTCGATGGAAATCACGAGGATATCCTTGCCCGGCTTGAGGCCAGCTTCCTCGATAGCCTGTATGGCGCCGATCGCCATATCGTCGTTATGCGCATACAGCACGTTGATCTTCTTGCCTTCCGCCTTAAGGAAGGCTTCCATCACTTCCTTGCCTTTGGCACGGGTAAAGTCGCCCGTCTGCGAGCGGATCACCTTCAGTTTGGGATTGCCCGCAATGACTTCCTCGAAGCCCTTCTTGCGATCCAGTGCCGGCGCCGAACCCACAGTGCCCTGCAGTTCGACGATGTTGATGACAGGATTAGGCAGCTTGGCAGTACGCTCCACCAGCCAGCGGCCGGCGCGGCGGCCCTCTTCGACGAAATCGGAACCGATAAAGGTCACGTACAGACTAGGGTCGCTCACGTTCACGGCACGGTCGGTCAGCACCACGGGGATTTTGGCTGCCTTGGCTTCCCGCAGCACCGTGTCCCAGCCCGATTCCACCACCGGCGAAAACGCGATCAGATCGACGCGCTGCGCGATGAAGGAACGGATGGCTTTAACCTGATTTTCCTGCTTCTGCTGGGCGTCGGCGAACTTCAGCGTGATGCCGTCTTTCTTCGCAGCGTCCTTGATGGACACGGTATTGGCAGTGCGCCATTCGCTTTCGGCGCCGACCTGGGAAAAGCCGATCACCAGCGGTTTGGCAGCGAACGAGGCGGGGCTGGCGAAACAGGCGGCCAGACAGGCAGCCGCCAGCAGGGTTCTGCGTTTGGATTGCATAGCAAAGTCTCCAGATGGATTTTTATGTATCTTCTGCCATCCATACTATGAGAATCTCGAATATCTATCCAATCACATTTTCGCCAACTTCGATAACAATTTCGATATCATCGCAACAGGCGCAAACCGTACAAACCGCCCGCCATGGAACCGGCGCGCGCCTCGAAGCGCACTTCCCATTTTCCATCGTTGAGCAGATCCGCAGGCAGCGCATAGTCCACTGTGTAGAACTCCTCGGCCGCGCTGGCTGTCAGCGTCACTTCGGCCAGCAGGTGGCCATTGATGCGGATATCGAACCGCCGGCCCGCATCGCCTCGGGCATAGGTCAGGCGCAGCACGCGCGCCTCGCGCTTGACGTCGTTGAGCTGATAGCTGAACCAGCCGCTCGCGTGGCGCCAGTGGCGTCCCTGATTGAGCCCCGCATCGGCACCTTCGCCACGGAAGCCGTGATCGGACTCCGGCTGCTGTTCACCCGGCGCCACCTGATCGATGGTGCGCGCATCGAGCGCCAGCCGCGCCGCCTCGCTCTGCGCTGTCTTCTGTCTGAGCGCATCCAGATTGGCAGGCGTGGAATACGGCCAGTAGATCACATAGCGCGAATCGTGCAGGCGGTAGAACGGAATAAAGGTGACGCTGCTGTCGCGCGCGCCGCTGCCCTGCCCCTGCCCCGGCTGCTGTACCAGCCCAGTAGCGCTAAAGGTCAGCGGCTGGCCCGGCACAGGGCGCAGCCGCTGCAAGAAGTCCTTGCTATCGCTAACCAGCATGGGGCTGGCCTCCAGCGGACACACCGGCCCCTGCGCCACATGACCCATGCGCGATTCATCGGCGAGGAAATTCAGCTTCTCGTCACCGAACGGCCGGGTTTTCGCCGCCAGCACGACAGGACCATGCAGCAGCGCGTAGTAGTTCGATTGATCCGGCATCTGCTCCAGCCGTGTCGTCATCGGCAGCTGCACTTCGACCTGATCGCCATCGCGCCACTGGCGCCGCAGACTGAGGTAATGATCGCTACCAGTCTGCACCTTCACTAGCTGGCCATTCACCCTCACCTTCATGGCGCCCGCCGCCACCCACGCGGGATAACGGATTTTCAAAGTAAAGCTGGCGTTACCGGCTATCCGCAGCATGCTACGGTCTTCCTCGGGGAAGCGGCCGTACTGGGTCACGCTGATGCCCCGCTCACGCCAGTTCAGCGTGGAAGGGATGAACAGGTTGACATACAGTTCGTCGCCACGATGGGCGTAAATAAACTCGCCATACTTGGCATGGCTCTCGATGCCGGAGCCGACACAGCACCACATACCCTTGTCCACCTGCGAATACACGCGATAGTGGTTGGGCCGCATGGGCGTGAAATACACGAAGCCGCCCGTATCGGGCCGCTGCGAAGACAGTATATGGTTGTACAGCGCGCGCTCGTAGTAGTCGGCATAGCTGGCGCGGCTATCTCGCTGGAACAGCAGCGCCGTCAGCTTGAGCATATTGTAGGTGTTGCAGGTCTCGGGCCCTTCCACCTCATTGATCATGGGCGAGAAGCCCTGCACATCATGGAAATGCTCCTTGACGCTATTGCCACCTATCGCCACCGTACGGTGGTCGTGCACGGTTTGCCAGAAGAACTGCGCGGCCTGCTGCCATTCGGCGCGGCCCGTCATGCTGCCTATGCGCTGGTAGCCTATCACCTTGGGGATCTGGGTATTGGCGTGCATGCCCGTCAGCTGGTCCTGTCCCTGCGCCAGTGGCTGCATCAGCCCCGGCTGCGAAAAGCGGATCGCAAGATCCAGATATTTGCGCTGGCCCGTCATCTGCGCCACATCGGCCAGCACTTCGTTCATGCCGCCATGCTCGCTGCGCAGCATGGCCTGCATCTGCTCTTCGCTCAGATGGCTGGTCAGTACCAGCGCCCAGTCGGCCATGGCGACCAGCATGTCACGCGCATCGGCATTGCCACCATACTGGTAAGCGTCGCGCAGGCCTGCGTAAAGCTTGTGCAGGTTATACCAAGGCACCCATTTGCCATTGACGGAGAAATTATCCGCATGCAGTTCGCCACGGGCGATGGCCTGCCAGGCGGCGCTGCCATCGGGGATGCCGCCGATATAGCCATTGCCGTTCTGCTGCTGGCAGCGTTTCAACTCGGCGACAAAGTAATTCATCCGGCGCAGCACTTCGGCGTCACCAGTAGAGGCATACATCAGCGCCAGTGCGGACAGATAATGGCCGCCGAGATGGCCATCGAGGCCGCTGGATTCCCAGTTGCCGTAGCTGGCCTGTTTGGGCGGCAGGCCCGCTTCGCGCAGGAACGGCGCCAGCAGACGGTCCGGCTCCATTTCGAGGATGTAACGCAGATCGGTGCGCTGGGCGTCGAGAAACGGGCTGGCACCGAGCCGCACATCGGCAAGGGGGAACAGTTGCAACGGCGCGGAAGGCGTGGAAGCTGCCGCAACGCTGCTCCCCGCAGGCAGCAGCGCAACCAGCAGCCAAACCGTTCGCACCAGGTGACGGCTGAACGGCAGCATCATTTGGGGGCGATGATGCTGCTGCGGTAGCGATCAAGGTCGGCGGCATCAACCGCTGGCCAGCCAGCGCTATCCCAGCGGATTTCCATGACTTTCAGCTTCTGCAGGAAGTCGTCGGCTGTCTCGTAGGCGTGCATGACCAGATAGTCCTTGCCGTCAAAGGTATAAGTGCCGTTGTGGCCCAGACCGCGCCAGCCCTTGGTTCCCGCGATCAGCGTGGTGCCGCCGCCCTTCATCATATCGACGCCGTTCTTGTCCAGATACGGACCGCTGACGCTGTTCGACCGTCCGACCACCACGTGGTAGGTGCTATCGCCCTTGCGGCAGCAGTAGCCGAAGGAAGCAAACAGGTAGTAGTAGTCGCCCTTACGGAAGATGAACGGCGCTTCGATGTCGTCACTGCCAGCCGCTACCCCTGCAGCCGCCGGTACCGTCGTGCGGCTGGCGATGGCATGCCATTCCTGCGGCTGGGCCAGCGCGGTACGCTGTTCGTTCAGTTTCACCAGCTTGATGCCGCTCCAGAACGAACCGAAAGCCAGCCATGCACTGCCCTTGTCATCCTCGATGATGTTCGGGTCGATGGCATTCCAGTTATCGCGCAGCGGCACCGATTGCAGTACCAGCCCCTGATCTTCCCAGCGATAGTCGGGCGAGCGCGGGTCTAGCGTCTTGTTGACCGTCACAGCGATGCCGGAGGTGTTCTTGCCGAAGCCGGAGACAGAGTAGTACAGATAGTAGCGGCCGTTGTGGAAATGCACATCGGGGGCCCAGATATGCCCATCGAAGCTGGGCGCTACCGTACGTGCCCAGGCTGGCGGCTGGGCAAAAACCTGCCCTTCCGGCTGCCAGTCGCGCATATTCTTCGAGCTATAGAACGGTATGCCCGGCCCCGTGCTGAACAGATACCAGGTATCGCCCTGCTTGATCATGACCGGATCATGCACGCTGACCTGCTGGCCGACAGCGTTAGGCTGCGTGGCGGCGTGGGCAAACATCGCACTGGCGACCCCTATGCCCAGCACGACGCCCAGACTAAACAGCAGGGCCAGCGACGGCCGTGCCGCCATGAGTTTTTTTCCGATTTTCGTAAACATCCTAGTTCCCCGTCCGTGCGCCCCAGATGGACACGCCATCCACTGATTGCGCTGTCCATGTGACGACAAATGCGCTGGCATTGCTGTTCCACTGGCGCGATAGCACGCCATTGAAAGTACCGCCGCTACCCAGCACGATGGTGATCCTGTTCCCGCCATTATGCTTCCATGTGCCGCTGGCCGCACCGGAGACGGTGCCGTCGGCCGCCAGCCGGATGTTCTGCGAAGGCTTGATGGTGGCAGAAATGTCCTTGCCGTGGTTGATCATCTTGTAGGCGCCGGCCGCTTCTGCCGCCGTCACTTCGGTGGACAGCGGCGTCGCGTTCTTGCTCAATGGCGCATAGCGGAACGGAGCCACGACCATCCAGCCATCCTCGTTGACGAACATTTCATGCACACGGATCTGATGCAACTCGCCCGTACCGGGGAAGCGGGTGTGGAAGATCAGGAAGTACTGGCCACTGGCCGCATCATAATAGGCCGAGTTGTGACCGGGCGAGACATAGCCCAGCGGCGTACCCGTTTCGCCATCAGCTAGCGCGAACTGGTGGTTGCCCATGATTTTCTGGCCATAGGGTGCGATGCTGGCATCGTCGAACAGCGGCAGCGCCGGATTCGACTTTACGTTGGCCATGTCGTTGCCCTTGGCGTCCACATAGGGGCCGTCCGGATTGAGCGAACGGGCCACCCGCATATTGTAGGCGCCGTTGGCATCAAGCCCGCCGAAGGACGTGAACAGGTAGTAGTACTTGCTCTGCGGGCTGTACAGAATATACGCGCCTTCGATGCGGCTATGATTACCGCCCATCAGCCGCTTGCCATAGCCCTGCCCCGGTTTCTGCAGGCCGGTGGCCGGATCGAGCGCGAGGATGAAGATGCCGCCAGAGTACGAGCCATACACCATCCACAGCTTGCCGTCCCTGTCGAAGAAGGTCGCCGGATCCACCGTGTTGGGCATGGTCAGAGCGTCGTAGACCTTGACGCCATCTTCGCTGATCTGGCCCCACATGCCGGATTTGAGCATGATCTGCTTGTTGACGTATGGCCCTTCTATCTTGTCGGCCACGGCCAGCCCCAGCGCGGAGCGGGGCGAATCACCTTTGCAGGCGTCGTAATAGAAGTAGTACTTGCCGTCTGCGAGGCGGATCACGTCGGGCGCCCACAGGTCCGTAACCTGCGCCCACGCGAAGGTGTCGCTCAGCGCCGTAGTGACGTTGCTGAACAGCGGGTTGCTGTTGTTGACGCCATCGGCGATTTTGGTCCAGTTCATCAGATCCGTGGACTTGGCGGCTGCCAGATGGGAACCGAACACGTAGTAAGTGCCATCGACGCGGATCACGGCCGGATCATGCACCGAGGCGTCCGTGAAGCTGATGCTGGTCGGAGTGGGCGTCGGCGTAGGGGTTGGCGTAGGCGTAGGCGTCGGTGTTGGCGTCGGGCCGGGCACCGGCGTAACGGCCGCCGTGCTGCCACCGCCCCCGCCGCCGCAGCCGGCCAGCAGCAGTGCAACGCCGCCGGCGATCGCCTTGCGGCGCGAGATGCTCACATCATCCAGTTTCATATTCGCGCTCATCGTTTTACTCCACTGCTACCACAACCACGGACTTGGCCGGAATCTGCACACTGAGCTTGCCATCGACCGCCTTGGCGCTGAAAGGCGCAGGCTTGACGGCTTGCGGAGCAGCGAAAGTATTATGCGCATCCATCGCAGCGGCCGTCAGCACACGGCCACGCACGGCCTGTACCTGCTGGCCCGGCAGCGAAATCGCCACGTCGGCCGGCTGGCGCGGATTGGTATTGACCAGCGCCAAATAGACCTTGCCATCCGTTGCGCGGGCTGCCGTGGCGCTAATCTCCGGTATGCTGGCGCCGTCCAGCGCGTATTCACGGTTGTTACTCAGCGTCAGAGGCAGGAAGGTGGCGTTCTGGAACGGCACATACATTTCGAATGCATGATAGGTAGGCGTCAGCAGCATCTTGTCCTTATCGGTGATGATCATGGCTTGCAGCACATTGACCATCTGGGCGATGTTGGTCATGCGCACGCGGTCAGCATGGGCATGGAAGATGTTGAAGTTAAGCGCTGCAACAAGCGCATCGCGCAGGGTATTCTGCTGAAACAGGAAGCCGGCATTGGTGCCCTTCTCCACGTCGTACCAGGTGCCCCATTCATCCACGAACAGACCCAGTTTCTTCTCCGGATCGTGCTTGTCCATGGCTGCCGAGTTGCGCTGCATGTGCTGCTCCATGCGCAAGGTATTGGCCAGCGTGGAGATCCATTCCTGCTCGGCGAAGCCGGTGGCGGCACCCTTCACTTCCCATTTGCCGGTCGGGATGGTGTAGTAGTGGAAGCTGATGCCGTCGGTCTGACGCTTGAGCTGCTTGCTCAGCACATCGGACCAGCTGACGTCATTATCATTGCCACCGCTGGCGATCATCTTGGGACGGTAAGGCGCTGGCGCACGAAGGAAAGTCTCGACGTTGCGGTACAGGTCAGCGTAATGTTCTGGCGACATATTGCCACCGCAGCCCCAGGCTTCGTTACCGATGGCGAAATAGGCGACCTTGAACGGTTTGTCGCGGCCATTCTTGCGGCGCAGATTGGCCAGCGTGGATTTGCTGTCCGAGGTCATGTACTCGATCCACTCCGACATTTCCTGCGCACTGCCCGTGCCCAGATTGCCGTTCACATAGGCGTCGGCGCCCAGCATTTCCACCAGATCGAAGAATTCGTGGGTGCCGACGGCATTCGATTCCTCTACCCCGCCCCAGTTGGTATTGACTTTCACGGGCCGTTTGTCGCGCGCACCTATGCCGTCTTTCCAGTGATACTCGTCAGCGAAGCAGCCGCCCGGCCAGCGCACCAGCGGCACATGCATGGCTTTCAGCGCCCCCACCACATCGTTGCGCCAGCCTTTGGTGTTCGGGATTCTGGAGTTGGGCCCGACCCACAGACCACCATAGATGCCGCTGCCGAGATGCTCGGCAAACTGGCCATAGATATCCTTGTTGATCACCGGACCGGGCTTGCTGGTATCGATGCTCACGCTCACCGGCTCGGCAGCGAATACGGAAGCTGCGGCCAGCAGCGACAGGGCCCATACACCAGGCTTCAAATAGTTCATGCTTGTCTCCTTATGGATATTGTCTAGCTGTTTTTAAAGTTGAATCAGGAAGCCGCCACGCGGCCGGATGGTAAGTTCTATGCGTTTGCCGGCCGTGAGCGGGCGCTGTTCGAAGCTGCGCTCGGCCGCGCCATCGCCGATGATGCTGCCCTGCTTATGCTGGGCGAACGACAGGTCCAGCGTTACCGTGCGCGCGCTGTCGCCAGCGTTGATGCCGGCGATGTACCAGTGCTGGCCGGCGCGGCGTGCCATCACCACGTACTGGCCCGGATAGCCATCGAGCAGACGGCTATCGTCCCAGCTACGCGGCAGTTCCTGCAGCAGCTGCTTCACGTAGGCAGGCACGCCAGCCATGCCCTCCGGCGTTTCGGCAAAGTGCTGGATGCCGGATAAGTAGAGTACCGAGGTGGCCAGCTCGAAACCATTGCTGGCGCTGCGGCGGATATTCGGTATGGTGCCAAACACCATGGGCGTGAAGTCCATAGGATCGAACAGATTGCGGGTGAACGGCAGCATGGCCGCGTGGGCCGGCATACGGTCTTCATCGACCTGTTCGAAGGTAGTAAATTCCAGCCCGCGCACGGCTTCCATGGTCATCAGGTTGGGATAGGTGCGACTCCAGCCGCGCGGCAGCGTGGCGCCATGGAAGTTGACCAGCAGGCCGGCCGCAGCGGCATCGCGCAGGATGTCCGTGTAGTAGGCGATCATGGACTGACCGTCGCCGCCAAAGAAATCTATCTTCACGCCTTTCACGCCCATGGCGCGCAGGCGGTCAAATTCGGCCACCCGCTGGGCATGCGTGAGCAGCTGGCTCTTGGGCGTATATTCGGTGGTGTTCCATGCGCCCGATGAGTTATACCAGAGCAGTATGCCGACCTGCCTGGCCGCTGCGTACTGCACCAGCTCGCGCACCTTGTCGTAGCCTATCTTGCGGTCCCAGTCGGCATCGATCAGGGTATAGTCCCAGTGCATGTCAGCCGCATAGTCGATGAATTTCTTCTGCACCTCGTACACGGTGGCATCATCCTTGAGCAGCGCCCAGCTCCACGAAGCGTGGCCCGGCTGCACCAGCGCAGGCGGGAACGGGATGGCTGGCGCGGCCAGATCGGTGCCCAGCGTGGAGTCCGTAACGGTCTTCAGCGAGCCCACAGCCAGCACGCGCCATGGCGTGGTCAGCGTGCCTGCCACGTCGGCCAGCAGGCCGCCGCCGGTGTAGACCTCGGCCGCCATGGGCTGGCCGATGCGGTACTCGGCGCCATCGGAACTGGGCGCCAGACGCGAGGCCTGATAGCTGCCATCCATGCCCGCTTCGCTGATCGCCAGCCAGTTGGCACCGGCCCTGAATAGCGCGGGGAACACCCAGCCTGCTCGCGTCGGCGCTGCGCTGCCGGCAGCGATGTCCATCTGGTAGTGTTCTTCGTAGGATGGGTTGGTGCCGTTCCAGCCTGTCTGCGCCACTGACATCGGCTGCAGCCATGCGCGGGTGGCAGCGGGCAGCGCGAAGCTGGTCTGTTCTGCCAGTAGCTGTTTGCGCGCCAGGGTCTCTTCGCGCACGCGGTAGCGGAAGGCCACGCCGTCATTCGACACGCGGAAGCTGATCTCCATGCGGTGCCCGGCCGGATTGCTGACCGTGGTGGTCTGTTCCAGCGCACGGTAGTTGATCTGGCGCCGCTTGCCGACTGCCATGCTGTACTGTTCATGCACGGCCAGCGGGCGGCTGATGCCGCACACGCTGAGCTGCTGCGACAGGTCCGCGCCCTGCAACTGCAAACCTAGCTGCGATGGTAGCAGCACGGGCTGGCCATCGCGCGCGATGCTATACCGCAGCGTGCCACCGGCGCCGGCCTGCAACGTCACGCTGATATGCCGGTCGGGGCTACGCAGCACGGCCACTTTCCGGACGGCGCCGGCGGTGCTGTCGGTGCTGATAGTGCTGTTAGTGTTTCTAGCGCTGCTAGCGCTGTTCGCGCCATCTGCGCAGGCCGCGGCGGCGGACTGCACAAAGCTACAGGCGGCCAGCATCAGCACGGAGAATCCTGTCTTCACCATGTTTTCACCCAGATAGAGAGAGCTACCGTCCGCTACTGACTGGTACCGCAAAGGGTGTACAGCGGACGGCACTACTGCTTAGGAAAGCCCGCAGGCTGCCAGCGCCTAGACCCAGCCTGCATCAACGATGAATTCCTGCGCCGTACACATGGCGCCATCATCGGCAGCAAGGAACAGCACCATCGAAGCGATATGCTGCGGCATCAGCTTGGTCGGGATGCACTGGTTGCGCTTGATCTCAGCTTCGCCCGCCTCGTCCAGCCACAGGTCGATCTGGCGCTGGGTCATCACCCAGCCCGGTGTGACCGTGTTGACACGGATGCCGTGCGCACCGAATTCGCGCGCCAGCCCGCGCGTCAGGCCATGCACAGCCGCTTTGGCCGTGGCATACACGGGATAGCCGGCATTCTTCACATGCCACGAAATCGAACCGACGTTGATGATGGAACCGGCGCCCTTCTTCTTCATGCCTTCGAATACGGCCTGGCAGGTAAAGAACATGGGGCGCTGGTTGATGGCGATGCGTTCGTTCCAGTAGTCGGGCGTGACTTCGCTGGTTTCGTGACGCTGGTCGTTGGCGGCGTTATTCACCAGAATATCGAAGTCGCCAATGGCAGCGGCCAGCTCGGCCATGGTGGCCTGCAGCGCTGCGATATCGGTAATGTCGCACTGACGGAATAGCGGCTCGGGATAGCCGGCTTCCTTGACGCGGCGGACCAGTGCCAGGCTGGCATCGCGGGCGATATCGACAAATGCCACCTGGGCACCCTGCTCCGCAAACGAGATCACCATGGCTTCGCCTATGCCGGTGCCACCACCCGTAATGAACACGCGCTTGCCGCGCAGGCTGCCGAATTTGGCCAGTTGAGTCATACAGTCTCCAGAAATTTTATTATCGTTACGGGCCAGTTCAGGCACGCGTCAGCACGCCGTCGCGCCGGTGCCAGCGACCGGCATTTGTGCCTGCGCCAGTGTCAGCCTCGCTATTGTCGCGCAAAACCGGCGGCAGCAGCGCCTGTGCCAGATTCTGATAGCACACAGGGCGCAGGAAGCGGTTGATCGCACCGGTGCCCACCGAAGTGCTGCGGCCATCCGAAGTGGACGGGAACGGGCCACCGTGCACCATGGCGCTGCATACTTCCACGCCGGTCGGATAGCCGTTCGCCAGTATCCGGCCTGCCTTGCGTTCCAGCAGTGGTAGCAGCGCTTGCGCCGTGTCGAGATCGGCCGCATCCATCTGCAGCGTAGCGGTCAGCTGGCCTTCCAGACTTTCGGCCACCTGATGCAGCTCGGCCAGATCACGGCAGGCCACCACCAGCGAGGCGGGGCCGAACACTTCTTCCGACAGTGCGTGCTGCGACAGGAAGGCCGCTGCCGTGGTGCGGAACAGCGCTGGTGCGCCTTTGCCCGCCTCCTGCCCGGCCAGTGCCAGCGTGCTCACATCGGCATGCTGCTCCAGTTGATGGATACCGCGTGCATAGCTGCCGGCGATGCCGGACGATAGCATGGCGCAGGCAGCACCACCGGCCAGCGCCTGCGCTGCCGTGGCAGTGAAGCGGGCCAGATCGGGGCCATCTATGCCTATCACCAGACCGGGATTGGTGCACATCTGCCCCACGCCCAGCACCAGCGATGCAGCAAAACCTTGCGCGATGTCTTCGGCGCGCGCGGCCAGTGCCTGCGGCAGCAGGAACACAGGATTGATCGAACTCATTTCCGCATACACTGGAATGGGCACAGGGCGCGCGGCGGCCACCGCCATCAGCGCCGTACCGCCGCTACGCGAGCCGGTAAAGCCAACCGCCTTGATGGCCGGATGGCGCACCAGTTCCTGACCTATGCCGTTGCCGCTACCCGTCAGCAGCGCAAACACGCCAGCCGGCAGGCCGCACAGTTCCACAGCCTTGACGATGGCGCGGCCTACCAGCTCGGACGTGCCGGGGTGGGCCGAGTGGGCTTTCAGCACCACAGGGCAGCCGGCAGCCAGTGCGGACGCCGTATCGCCACCGGCGACCGAGAAAGCCAGCGGGAAATTACTGGCCGCGAATACGGCCACAGGGCCGACAGGAATCATGCGCATGCGCAGATCGGGACGGGGCGGCGTACGTTCAGGCAGGGCCGGATCGATGCGCACATCATGCCACGAGCCTTCGCGCAGCAGGCTGGCGAACAGTTTCAGCTGGCCGACAGTGCGGCCACGCTCGCCCTCGATGCGCAGGCGCGGCAGGCCGCTTTCCGCCATCACGCGCTCGACCAGCGTTTCACCCAGCGCCATGATCTGCTCGGCGATGGTTTCGAGGAAGACGGCCCGCTGTTCGTCGCTAAGGGCACGGAACTGGTCGAAAGCAGCATCGGCCAGACGGCAGGCCTGATCGATCTGTTGCAGGTCCACCGCGTGGAAAGCCGGCTCCATCTGCTGCTGCAAGCCGGGGTTGTAGGCATAGATAGCGCTGCCGCTACCCTTGACGGCCACGCCGCCTATCAGTGCTTCACCGGTAATGGCTAAAGTGTTCATCATAATGGCAGCACCTTCGCCACTTCCGTGGCATACACCGAGAGCCGGTTGCGCAGCGCAGGGCCGAACTGGGGCGCTTCGATTTCGAAGGTCTCGCCGGGCTGCACCACGATGTTATCGGCCACGCTCAGGGTGGCGGTACCGAAGAAGTGGATGTGCACATCGCCGGGGCGCTTGAACAGCGGGTATTTGAAATGGTGGTGTTCCAGATTGGCCAGCGTGTGCGACATATTCTGCTCGCCGCTGAAGAAGGCTTTTTCCCAGCGCAGCTTGCCCTCTTTGTCGTAGATGCGCGAGGTGCCTTCGATATGGGCCGGTGCTTCGCCCACCAGCAGGGCCGGGCCCAGGCCGCAGGCGCGCAGCTTGGAGTGGGCCAGGTACAGATAGTTCTGACGCTCGGTCACGTGGTCGGAAAATTCGTTACCGATGGCATAGCCCACGCGGTAAGGCTGGCCATCGTCGCCGATCACGTACAGGCCGGCCACTTCCGGCTCTTCACCACCATCGAGCGCAAAGTCCGGCATGGCCAGATCGGCACCACTGGCTGCAACGATGGAGCCATCGCCCTTGTAGAACCATTCCGGCTGCACGCCCGCTTCACCGGCCGCCGGCTTGCCGCCTTCCACACCCATGCGGAACATCTTCATGGAGTCGCTCAGCGATTCCACATCGCCGCCGATTTTCTTGTGCATGGCATCGCGCGTATCGGCGCTGCCCAGATGGGTCAGACCCGTGCCCGTCACATAGCAGTGGGCCGGATCGGCGTGATCGATAGGCGGCAGCAGCAGGCCTGCTGCCTGCACCACGTCGAACGCCAGCTGCACCTTGCCCACGGCTGCACTAGCCAGTGCAGCCAGACTGGCTTTCTGGCGGATGGCGTCCTGCGCCAGCGCATAAGTGGTTTCGTAATCTTCGATGACGCGGATGGTATTCTGTTCCAGCACGCCGATCTGGCGGCCTCCCTGAACATTCTTGAATTGCACGAGCAGCATGGCTTCTCCGGATTTCTGGGTTCTGTTAATTCGTTTGAGATAGAGGTGCAGCGCGGACCCGCTGCACTACCGCAGCGGGCCCGCCGGAATCAGCACTTAGTGCGAGTGGCGCGGTACGGCCGAACCGCGATTCCCGACCAGGAAGTCGAAATCGCAGCCTTCGTCGGCCTGCAGCACGTGTTCGATATACAGCTGCTGATAGCCCGTCTTCGGTCCCGGCGCGCTACCGCGCTGGCGCGCCGCCTGACGCTGGGCCATTTCCTCGTCGGAGATCTCCAGATTCAGCACGCCGCCGGAGCAGTCCAGCGTGATCCAGTCGCCGTCCTTAACGATGCCCAGCGGGCCACCGGCCATGGCTTCCGGCGCCACGTGCAGCACCACCGTGCCGTAGGCCGTGCCGCTCATGCGCGCATCGGAAATGCGCACCATGTCTTTGACGCCAGCGGCCAGCAGTTTCGGTGGCAGGCCCATATTGCCCACTTCGGCCATACCGGGATAGCCTTTCGGGCCGCAGTTCTTCATCACCAGCACCGAGTTGGCATCCACTTCCAGATCAGGATCGACGATAGATGCCTTGTAATGCTCGAAGTCTTCGAACACCACGGCACGGCCACGGTGCTGCATCAGTTCCGGCGTGGCGGCCGATGGTTTCAGCACGGCGCCGCGCGGTGCCAGATTGCCGCGCAGGATGCAGATGCCGCCATCCTTGAGCAGCGGCTTGTCCAGCGGACGCACCACTTCATCGTCATAGATAGGCGCGTCCTTGCAGTTTTCCCACAGGGTCTTGCCGTTGACGGTCAGTGCATCGGGATTCGGCACCAGATTACCGTCGCCCATGCGGCGGATCACGGCTGGCAGGCCGCCAGCGTAATAGAACTCTTCCATCAGGAAGCGGCCCGAAGGCAGCAGATCAACGATGGTGGGCGTGCCGCGGCCGATGCGGGTCCAGTCTTCCAGTTCCAGATCCACGCCAATGCGGCCGGCAATGGCTTTCAGGTGGATCACGGCATTGGTCGAACCGCCGATGGCAGCATTGACGCGGATGGCGTTTTCGAAGTTCTCGCGCTTGAGCACTTTGGACAGCTTGAGGTCTTCCTTGACCATGTCGACGATGCGGATGCCGGACATGTGGGCCAGAATGTAGCGGCGCGAATCCACGGCAGGAATCGCGGCATTGTGCGGCAGCGAAGTGCCCAGTGCTTCGGCCATGCAGGCCATGGTGGAAGCCGTGCCCATGGTGTTGCAGGTACCGGCCGAACGCGAGTGGCCCGATTCGGCCGACATGAATTCGTGCATGGAGATTTCTCCAGCCTTGACCTGTTCGTGCAGCTGCCAGACGGCCGTGCCGGAACCGATGTTCTTGCCGTTCAGCTTACCGTTCAGCATAGGGCCGCCGCTCACCACGATAGTCGGGATATCGACCGAAGCAGCACCCATCAGCAGTGCCGGAGTGGTCTTGTCGCAACCGACCAGCAGCACCACGCCATCCATGGGATTACCGCGTATCGATTCTTCCACATCCATGCTGGCCAGATTACGGGTCAGCATGGCGGTAGGACGCAGATTCGATTCACCGTTGGAGAACACGGGGAATTCGACGGGGAAGCCACCGGCTTCCAGAATACCGCGCTTGACGTGTTCGGCCAGCTTGCGGAAATGTGCATTGCAAGGGGTCAGCTCGGACCAGGTGTTGCAGATGCCGATAATCGGTTTGCCCTGGAATTCGTGATCAGGGATGCCCTGATTCTTCATCCAGCTGCGGTACATAAAGCCGTTCTTGTCCTGCGTACCAAACCACTCGGCCGAGCGTAACTTGACCTTTTTGTCGTTCTCAGACATGCATATCTCCTCAGTATGTTCCTGTACGGGGACGTGCTTGTCATGCCCCCGCATCGATAAGCCATACTAAGATGTACAGAGATATCTTTCCAATAAATTATTATTCGACTTCGATACCGAAATCAGTATCTCAGCGCGACTACTGGCCTGCCGCGTTATCGGTACTGAAACGGTATTCCATGCGGCGACGGTATTCGGCACCGGGGCGCAGTATGGTGGCGGCAAATTGCGGCTGGTTCGGGGCATCAGGGAAATACTGTGGCTCCAGGCAGAAGCCTGTGCGGAAGTCATAGACCCTGCCCTTGCCCTGCACCGCCTCCGACAGGAAATTCCCGCTGTAGAACTGCACACCCGGCCCTTGCCCCCACACTTCCAGTACCCGGCCCGAGACAGGCTCGCGCACCCGCGCGGCCAGTGCCAGCGCGCCTTCCTGCCAGCCGCTGAGGGCGAAGTTGTGGTCATAGCCGCTGCCATAGGCCAGCTGCGGATCGGTAGCGCCGATACGGGCACCTATCGCGTGCGGCGTGCGGAAATCGAACGGCGTACCCTGCACGGCACGCAGCTCGCCCGTGGGGATCAGGCCTGCATCGACGGGCGTGTAGGCATCGGCGGGAATGGTCAGCTCGTGCGCGAGGATATCGCCCTGCCCCGCCAGATTGAAATACGCGTGGTTGGTCAGGTTGACGGGCGTGGCCTGATCGGTGACCGCGTGGAAATCGATACGCAAAGTGTTATCGCTACCCAGCTCATAGCGCGCCGTCACGTCCAGATTGCCGGGGTAGCCCTGTTCGCCGTCGGGACTGCGGTAGCGCAGCGTCAGCGTCGCTGCATCGTCAGTGCTGGCGGGTTCCGCCTGCCATAGCCTGCGATGGAAGCCATCGTAGCCGCCATGCAGGTGATTGATGCCATTGTTGATATCGAGCTGATAGCGCTTGCCGTCAAGCTCGAACTGCCCGTTTGCGATGCGGTTGCCGTAGCGGCCTATCAGCGCGCCGAAATAATGCGATTCGCCCATGTAGGCCGCCGCATCGTCGAAGCCCAGACACACATCGGCTAGCAGGCCGCAGCGGTCAGGCACCAGTATGGACGTAATCACGCCACCGAGGTCGCTGATGCAGACCTGCATGCCATGCTGATTGGTCAGCGTATAAAGAGTCGCGGCGCGACCATCCGGCAGCTGGCCGAAAGGAGAACTGGAAATACTTGCTTGCATAGGGAGCTTTCTGGGAGGTCGCGACAGCAGGCCGCGACCTTGGGTCAAATGAATGCGTGAGGCATTCATACTCGTTTGTAGGTCTCGTTCTGTCTCGTTCTGTCTCGTTTTGTCGCGCCGGCCCCGCTGCACTGTGAGCGAGGCCAAACGAGACAAAACGAGTACAAACGAGACAGCAAAACGAGACAGGATAGAGGCGCGCTGATTGCGCCGCCCCACCTGCATACTACCGCCAGACTAGGCGATGGAAGGTTTGCCGAACACCGGCATGCCCTGCGCATCCCACTTGAGCGGCTTCACATAGGTATGGCGGTCAGGATTCCACAGCGGATCACCGACGATTTCCGTATAGGTACGGGCATGGTAGACCAGCAGCGTCTCGCCATCTTCGCCCACGGTAAAGCTGTTATGGCCGGGGCCATACACGCCATGCTCGAAGCAGGTCTGCAGCACCGGTTGGGGCGATTTGGTCCACGCAGCAGGATCGAGCAGGTCGGCATTTTCATCTGCCCACAGCAATCCCATCGCATAGTTTTCATCAGTGGCGCTGGCCGAATAACTGATGAAGATCTTGCCGTTCTTTTTCAGCACGGACGGCCCTTCATTGACCCAGAAGCCGCGGATCTCCCAGTCGAATTCCGGCTTGCTCAGCATGACAGGCGCGCCGCCCAGCTGCCAGGGCGTTTTCATGGGCGCGATATACAGATTCGAATTGCCTTCGATGGCGACATCCTTCTGCGCCCACAGATAATACAGCTGGCCCTTGTGGGTAAAGGTGGTCGCATCGAGGCAGAAGGTGTCTATGCCAGTATCGATCTGGCCCATGAACTCCCACTGCCCTTCCAGCGGGTTGGGATTGGTATTGCGGATCGCATACATGCGGTGCTGGAACAGCTTGTACTTGATTTCACGGCTAGGCGCTGCGGCAAAATACACATACCACGCACCCTCATTGAAATGCAGCTCGGGCGCCCATACCAGCTCGCTGTAAGGCCCCGTTTCCGGCTTGTGCCAGACATCGACCTTCGCGGCATCGACCAGACCGGCCAGCGTGGCCGCGCGGCGCAGTTCGATACGGTCATACTGGGGCACCGAGGCCGTGAAGTAGTAATAGCCATCCGTATGGCGGTAAATATGGGGATCGGCACGCTGTTCGATCAGCGGCTTAAGGACGTTCACAGTTTCCATGCTAGGCAAAATAAAGAAGTCAGAGAGAACAGCAGATTCAGTGGGTGGCATAGCCGAGCTGGCGCATTTCTTCCTTGACCTGCCCGTAGTAGCTATCGCTGATGCGGTACTTGAACATCAGCAGGCCCATAATCAGGTGGAAGCAGCCCGGTATCACCGTCAGCATCAGCGCGATGCCGCTCATGGCCAGCTGCGACTGCGGCTGGTTAGGCACGTAGTGGAAATAGGTCAGTAGCACGCCCACCATGCCACCGGCCACCGCCATCCCGGCTTTCTGGCAGACGGAAATGCCGCCAAAGGCCAGCCCCGACACGCGTTTGCCGCTCTGCACCTGACCGTAATCGATGGTCTCGGCAATCGAGGACCAGAATACGGGCGCATGCAGATCGACCACGAAGGACAGCGCAAAATACAGCACATAGGCCAGCAGAATATCGCCCGGCTTGACCAGATAGAAAATCGCGATGCTAATCACGAACACCAGCAGCTGGGTATTGCGGAACAGCTTGACCTTGCAATAGCTCTTGGTAATCCAGGTGGATGCCACCATGGACAGGATGGCCGCCACCACGCCCAGCGACAAAAAGGTGGACTGCACCGACACATCGCCGCCCAGATAGTATTTGGCGTAGTACAGCGCGACCGAACCACGGATCACATAGCCCACCGTGCCCGTCACGCAGGCGCCGGCCAGCAGTAGCCACTGGTCGTTTTTCATCAGCAGGCGGAACTGGGCCAGCAGCGAAGTGCGCTCGACCTTGTGCAGCACCCGTTCACGCGTACCGAACACGCAGAACAGGAACAGCAGCACGCCCATGGCCGCCATCACGCCCATCGCGGCCTGATAGCCGGTCGCGGCCTTGCCTTCGCCCCAGTATTCGGCCAGCACGGGCACTACGATGGTCACCATGAATGCGCCTATCTTGGCGAAGAACAGCCGGTAGCCATTGGCCGACAGGCGTTCCTGCGGATCGCTGGTCAGGCCCGAAATCAGGGAAATATATGGTACGCCTACGCCCGACGTCATCAGCGTCATCAGAATATAAGTGCTGTAAGCCCACACCAGCTTGGCGCTGTAGGCCCAGTCCGGCGTAGTAAACACGAAGAATACGCTGATCCCGTAAGGCAGCGCCAGCAACAGCAGCCATGGCCGGTAGCGCCCCATGGCGGCAGCATAGCGGTCGGTCAGCTGGCCCACGGCCAGATCGGACACGGCGCCCACCACTTTCACCAGCACGAACAGCAGCGCCAGATCCTGCGTATGCAGGCCATAGATGTCCGTGTAGAAGAACGTAATAATCAGCATCATCGACGAGATGACGACATTCAGGGCCATATCGCCGGCACCGAAAGCGATTTTTTCCACCAACGATAATTTTTGATTCGACATCAACTACTCCACCAGATAGTCATTCCCGCTCGCGGGTAGACGTTAACACAACAAAGCGGGAATGCTCAACCACCACGCAGAAGGCAAACGGGGCGTTGCGGGTATCAACCGAGCAACGCCCTGTCTGGCTAGCGGGTCTTCCTAAACGCCTGGGCTTACATCTGCCAGCGCAAGGCAGCCGAAACCGAACGTCCGATCTGGAGCGTACCGAAGTTGGTCAACTGCGGAGTACCCGCGGTGCCGAAGTGGTAGTACTGCTGCTGCATTTCGTTGGTCAGGTTCACCCCACTGATATCGACCGACATGCGGTCGTTGATTTTGTAGGAGATCTGCATGTCTATGCTCTTTTCCGGACTACGCCAGATACCGATCGGATTGGCAAACAAGGCCGCTTCGTTCTGCGCCAGGAAGCCGGAGCGCCAGACATAGGACAGACGCGCGCTGATCGGTCCCTTTTCGTAAGCCAGCGTGGCGTTGTAGGAGCTGTGCGACACGCCGAAGAATGGTGTCTCGAGCTGCGAGACGATCACGCCGGCATCATTGGCGTCAGGCACGTTCTGCGACGAGCTCAGTCGCGTATAACTACCCTGGAAGCCCAGACCATCGAGCAGGCTAGGCAGGCCTTTAGGGAAGTAGATCAAGCCCAGCTCGCCGCCCTGGATGTTGCCGTTGGAAGCGTTGACCGGCGAGTTGATCACGTAGTCATAGCCATTCGCATGATTGCCGCCCGAGGTCGAGTTGCGGAACGGATCGTTGGCCGGATCCACGTGTACCTTGTGACGCAGGCTCACCACCAGGCCGTCGATCTTACGCTTGAACAGCGTGCCATAGACCGCACTGTCCTTCTGGAAATACCACTCGCCCGTCAGATCGAGGTTGGTGGAACGCGTCGGTTTCAGGTCAGGATTGCCGCCGGAACCCGAACCATAACCTACCTTCGACACGTCGTCGGCAAGTTGCAGGACTGGATTCAGATCACCGAAGTTGGGGCGGCGCAGGGTCTGGCCGTAGTTGGCGCGCACCACCACGTCCTTGGATGGATCGTAAATCAGGGTCATGCTAGGCAGGAACTTGCTGGTCGACTTGCTGGCACTGGACGGCGTCACGGCCTTGCTGGTGGCATCGACCTTGTAGAAGGTCATGTCGGTATCGACCTTCACGTAGCGCATGCCGAAATTGCCGCGCAGGCGATGACCGAACAGTTCGTTCTCGGTGTTGCCCATCACGAACAGGTTGTTGGTTTTTTCATCGATCTCGAAGGTCTTCTGCAGGCTCAGCTTGTCCGTCGTCAGGAAGTTCGCGTCGACCGAGTTATACAGCTTGCGCCACTCATCGATATGGTCACGGATGTAATAGGCATTGGGCTCTATCCATGCACGCGGAACGTCCGAGATGGCCGTGCCGAAGTTCGAGTTGGTCGAGGAATATGCCGCCCCCAGCGTGGCCAGGTTGCGGCCCAGGAAGGCCGATTGCGTCCGGTTAGCTTCCGACGCCTTGCGGTCGTCGAAGCGCAGGCCGAAGTGTACCGACTTCAGCGCGCCCCAGTCGGCATCGTAGACGCCGCCCAGGCTGGCCGTCGCTGCGCTACCCTTGTTACGGTTGGCGTTATCGTAGAACTGTGCAACGTTCCACTTGGTCGGGTCGGTCAGGTCGGCATTGTTATTGAAGCGGAATGCCGTGTTGTTGCCACCGGCGTTGAAATCGACGGCAATCGACGGTGCCGTACGGTCAATACGGGTAGCGGTGAATTCCGAGTGATAGGTACTGGTCTGGTAGGACAGGTCGCCTTCCAGTTTCAGTCGGTCGCTAATGTCCCACTTGCCGTTCAGCGCATATACATAGGAATCGGTTGCCGACGTGGTGTAATCGCCGCTGTTGAAGCCATACACATTGTTGACGTTGCGGCTCTTGATGATATTCGTACCAGGGAAGGTCGTGATCGAGCTCGCAGGATTGCTGCCGAGATCACCCCACCAGTCGACAAAGCTGAACAGCAGCTGGTTGAAGGTCTTGTCACGATAACCGTTGTACATCGATTCGAAGGTGTAGACCGCATCGCTGTTCGGTTTCCACTGCAAGGCGACATTCGCGGCTGGGCGCTCGCGCTCGCCCTTGAGGTCGCTCTGGAACACGGCGTCGCGCGCCAGATAGTAAGGATAGGCCTTGCCGTTGAAATCGAGCGTAGATCCCGCTGCCGTCGGCAAACCGGTATGAGTGCCGGGGGTCCAGATGCTGTTGTCGAAGATACGCTGCAAAGGCGTGTAACCAGCAGGAACTTCGGCAGCGTTCGGGCTGGTGAACGGCACCATGGCACCCGGCGTCACGCTTTCGTTGCGGTATTTGGTCTTCACCTCGGACAGGTTGACCAGGGCACCGACCTCGCCTATGCCCGTTTCCCAGCGGTTGCTGAGCATGGCGCTGAGCTGAGGGTTGGCTTTTTTGGCGGGATCGAGATAGGTTTCACGGGCCGCCAGCGAAATTTTCTGGCCCTTGAAATCGAATGGCCGCAGCGACTTGACGTCGACCTGGCCGGCAATACCGGTTTCCAGCTGGCTGGCGTCACGTGTCTTGTAGACGTCAATCTGGCGCACCAGAGTCGACGGAATGTCCTGCAGCGCGACTTGCTGGCCGGAAGCCGTGAAAATCGTGCGGCCGTTCCAGGTGGTCTGGATATCGGGCAGACCGCGAATGGACAGGGCGCCGACTTCGCCGCCGGAGCGGTTGGTCACCTGGATACCCGTCACGCGCTGCAGTGCCTCGACGACATTGTTGTCGGGCAACTTGCCGATATCTTCAGCAACGATGGACTCCACCACCTGGTCATTCGTGCGCTTGATGGCCAGGCTCTTGATCAGCGATGCCTTCACGCCTGTCACGATCACCGACGGGGCTTCGACCGGCTCCGCTTTTTCGGCGGCCGTTTGGGCCCACACCGAGGCACTGCTCAGCAGGCCGGCCGCGGCCAATGCGGCCACTCCGGTTTTCAGGACAAGGCGGTGCTTATTCTGGGACATGGAAGTCCCGACGATAAAGTCGTTCATACGTCTCCTGTGTTATCTGTTTTATAGTGATTTGCGGCTAACTCGGAATTCATCTTATTGGTTGAACAAAAAACAAACCAATCAATTTTTTCCGGTTTTTGATATCGAAAAAGATATCAACGCAGGAGTGCTGTAGATCAAAAAAGCCCGCTCGCGGCGGGCTAATTCAGGCCAGAACGATACCACGCTACTGGAAGGCCACTTCCGTGAAACTGCGCAGTTTGCGGCTATGCAGCTTATCCACCCCCAGCGCCCGCAGCAGATCGAGCGCCCGCATACCGATGCGCAAATGCTGGTCGACGCGGTCGCGGTAAAACTGGTTAGCCATGCCCGGTAACTTGATTTCACCGTGCATGGGCTTGTCGCTCACACACAACAGCGTGCCATACGGCACACGGAAACGGAAACCGTTGGCGGCGATGGTGGCGCTTTCCATATCGAGCGCAATCGCGCGGCTCTGGCTGAAGCGGCGCTCCGGCGTACGCTGCGGCAGCAGCTCCCAGTTACGGTTATCGGTGCTGGCCACAGTCCCCGTGCGCATCACCCGTTTCAGGTCATGCCCCGTCAACTGGGTGACTTCCGCCACCGCCGCTTCGATCGCCACCTGCACTTCGGCCAGCGGCGGGATCGGCACCCACAGGGGTAGATCTTCGTCCAGCACATGGTCTTCGCGCACATAGCCGTGCGCCAGCACGTAGTCGCCCAGTTCCTGCGTGGTGCGCAGGCCGGCGCAGTGGCCCAGCATCAGCCAGGCATGGGGGCGCAGCACGGCAATGTGGTCGGTAATGGTCTTGGCATTGGCCGGCCCCACGCCGATATTCACCATCGAGATGCCGGTGCCATCGGCGCGGATCAGGTGGTAGCCCGGCATCTGCGGCAGCCGTGGCGGCGCCGCGCCCAGCGCATCGCTGGCCTGTACGGCCTGCCCCACGCGGCGCGTGACCAGATTGCCCGGCTCGACGAAAGCGATGTAGTCGTCATCGCCAGCGACCGGACTGGCCATCAGCTGGTGGCCCAGCTTGACGAATTCGTCGATATAAAACTGGTAATTGGTGAACAGTACAAACTTCTGAAAATGCTCGCACGACGTGCCCGTGTAATGGCGCAGGCGCTGCAGCGAATAGTCTACCCGCGGCGCCGTGAACAGCGACAGGGGCAGCGCCTCGCCGGCACGCGGCTCGTGGGTACCGTTGGCGATGCCGTCATCCATCGCCGCCAGATCGGGCAGATCGAACACATCGCGCATCAGCAGGCGGCGCTCGGCCGTCAGGCTGCCTTCCAGATGCTCATGCTCGGCAAACGAAAAATGGATGGGGATGGGCTGGGAACTGGTGCCCACTTCCAGCTTGAGACGGTGCTTGCCATGGTTTTTCAGCAGCAGGTGGAACTGCTGCTGGTAGTAGCGGGCAAACAGGTCGGGGCGGGTCAGCGTGGTTTCGTAGGTGCCGGGACCGGCCACGAAACCGAAAGCCAGCGTGGAATCGGCCCGGGCCACCGTATCGGTATGTACCCGCACGAAGGGATAGCAGGCGCGTACATGCTCGCCCACATTTTCACCGGCCACGAAGCGCTTCATGGCATCGCGCAGATGGGCGATATTGGCATCGTAGATGGCCACTACCTGTTCGTAGGCAGCCTGCGGATCCTCAAACTGCATGGGGGCGATAAACGGGCCACTCAACGATGGACGACTCATAACCATAGCACTCCTAGAAAACTCGCCCTGCGGCGCAAAACTGCTGTTGCCCCCATTGTAAGGGCTAGCCGCCGAGTTTGCATGCCCTGCGGCCCAACATGCTGCGTACGCTTGCCGCCTAACTAGAGCAACTGGCGGCCGTGCCGTACAATGGCGCCATCCACGCAAAATAAAGTATCAGCATGAATCAGCCTGTATCGACGCAACAACCGCCAGCACATCCCGACATTCTGTTCGGGCCAGCACAGGGCGAGCTGCTGCGCGAGGAAATTCTGGCCGATCTGCTGCAGGCCAGCGCCGCGCGTCATCCTGACCATCCCGCCCTGCTGTGCGGCCAGCGCAGCCTCAGTTATGCCGAACTGGATGCCCAGGCCACAGTGGTGGCGGCCCGCCTGATCGCCGATGGCGTGGCGCCCGGCCAGATCGTCGGTCTGTGGCTGCCGCGCGGCATAGAACTGCTGGTGCTGCAGGCCGGCATCGCCAAGGCCGGTGCGGCCTGGCTGCCCGTGGACGAAGATACGCCGGTCGAACGCCTGCAAGTCTGTCTCGACGACGCCAGCGGCGCGGGCGTGCTGACCTGCGCCGCCTTCGCACCGCGGCTGGCCCAGCTGGGCCGCCCCGTGTGGACGGCCGAAGCCCTGCTGGCCGGCCAGCCTGACGCGGCGCCGCCGCATGCGTCCGCCGCTGCCGCGGAACTGGTACGCGCGCGCCGCGCCGATGTCACGCCCGATATGCCGGCCTATGTGATCTACACCTCGGGCTCCACGGGCAAGCCGAAAGGCATACTGATCAACCAGCGCAGCATCTGCCACTTCCTGCGCAGCGAAAACGCCGTGCTGGGCGTGCATGCGGACGACAAGGTGTATCAGGGCTTTTCCGTGGCTTTCGACATGTCGTTCGAAGAAATCTGGATTGCCTATCTGGTCGGCGCCACGCTCTGGCTGGGCCCCAAGGAAATCAGCGGCGATCCGGAAACCCTGCCGCGCATGCTGGCCGAACAGCAGGTCACGGTGCTGCATGCCGTGCCCACCCTGCTGGCCCTGTTCAATCAGGAAGTACCCAGCCTGCGCCTGATTAATCTGGGCGGCGAGATGTGTCCGGAAGCGCTGGTGGAGCGCTGGTCGCGGCCGGGCCGGCAGATGTTCAATACCTACGGCCCCACGGAAGCCACGGTGTCGGCCAGTCTGGCGCGTTTGCAGCCGGGCCAGCCCGTCACCATCGGCACGCCGCTGCCCAACTACGGCCTGCTGGTGATTGATGCGGAAGCGGCAGCCAGCGAACCGCCGCAGCTCAAGCTGCTGGCGCGCGGCGCCACGGGCGAGCTATGCATCACCGGCCCCGGTCTGGCCGCCGGCTATCTGGGCCGGCCCGACCTCACGGCCGAGAAATTCCTCAGCAATCCGTGGAGCTGCGGCCAGCATGATGCGCGCCTGTACCGCACGGGTGATCTGGCCCGCATCGGTGCCGATGGCGAAGTGGTTTGTCTGGGCCGCGCCGACGATCAGGTCAAGATCCGCGGTTTCCGCGTCGAGCTGGGCGAAATCGAAGCCGTGCTGGCCCAGCAGCCCGGCGTGGGCACGGTCGCGGTATTACTGCGCAAGGACGACGGCATCGACCAGCTGGTAGCCTATCTGGTGGCCGACGCTGGCACCGGTGCTGGCATCAGCGCTGGCACTGGCACTGTGCCGGAGGCCGGCACGGGTGCGTCCGCAGGCGCCCCGGCGCCGCGCATGCTGCGGGCCGCACTGACAGCCAGCCTGCCACCGTATATGGTGCCGGGCCGCTACCAGTTCCTCGACGCCATGCCGCGCCTGACCTCGGGCAAGATCGACCGCAAAGCCCTGAAAGCCCTGCCGCTGCAGCCTGACAGTGCCGGTGCAGGTGCCGGTACCTGCAGCGATGCCGGCGCCGATTCCGATCTGGCCGAGACGCCAGCCGAGCAAGCCCTATTTGCGGCCCTGGCCACCCTGTTCCCGGGCCAGCCCATCCTGCGTCAGGCTGATTTCTTCAGCGATCTGGGCGGCCACTCCTTCTTCGCCGCGCGGCTGGCTTCGGCCCTGCGTGCCGATCCCCGCTTTGCCCACATCACCGTGCGCGACATCTACCAGCAGCGCCAGATCGGCAAGATCGCGCAGGTGCTGGCCGACGCGCCGGCCGCCGCGGCAGCACAGGAAGAAGCACCATGGAGCCCGCCATCTACCCTGAAACGCTGGACCTGCGGGCTGGCACAGGCTGCGGCCATGCCGGCACTGGTGGCACTGCGCATGGCGCAGTGGCTGGCGCCCTTCTTCACCTACCACTTCTTCACGGGCGATCCGGGCGACTCGGTAGCGCGTGCCATCGCCGCATCGGTAGCCGTATTCCTGCTCGCCACGCTGGCCGAATTCGCCATCGCCATCGCCGGCAAATGGCTGATCGCCGGCCGCCTGCAAGCCGGCTCCTACCCGCTGTGGGGCTGGACCTATTACCGCTGGTGGCTGGCCGACCGGCTGGTGGAAGCAGCACCGGCCTATCTGCTGTCCGGCTCTTCGCTCAGTAGCTGGTGGCTGCGCGCACTGGGCGCCAAGATCGGCAAAGAAGTCATCATAGGCTCGATGACGCTGCGCGCCCCCGACCTGCTGGAAATCGGCGACAACGTCAGCGTCGGCAATGCCGTCAACTTCGAAAACGCGCGCGTCCAGCGCGGCCGCCTGCTGCTGGGCCGCATCACGCTGGAGCAGGATGCCTGCGTCAGCTCCTTCGCTGTCCTCGAAGGGAATACCCGCGTTGAGGCGCTGGGCCATCTGGAAGGCCAGTCGGCACTGGCCGATGGCCAGACCGTGACTGCAGGCCGGGTTTGGGCCGGCTCGCCGGCGCGCGATGTGGGCCCCTTCGACAGCAGCCTGCTGCCACCCCGTCCGCACGCCAGCGCCCTGCGCCGCACCGGCGAAGCACTGTTCTTCCTGTTCGGCATACTGCTGATCGTGACCCTGTTCTTCATGCCCGTGTTCCCCAGCTTCGTGCTGATCGACTGGTTCGACGAAGCGGGCTGGCTGCCATGGATACAGGGCGACGACCTGCGCATCCAGCTGCTGCGCTACTTCCTGCTGGCCTTCCCGGCCAGCACCGTGCTGATCATCCTGACCGCCCTGCTATCGGCCGGCATACGCTGGAGCGTGCTGCCGCGTCTGCGGCCGGGCCGCTTCGCCATCCACAGCCGCACCTACTGCGCCAAATGGCTGGTCAGCCAGATTCAGGAATCCAGCCTGAATGTGCTGCACGGGATCTACGCCACCGTGTTCGCGCCCAACTGGTACCGCCTGCTGGGCGCCAAGGTGGGCAAGGATGCAGAAATCTCCACCGCGCTGGGCGTGGTGCCGGACATGCTGACGCTGGGCGACGAAACCTTCATCGCCGATGCGGTCATGCTGGGCGACGAGGAAATCGACGGCGGCTGGATGACCATGCAGCCCACCGTGGTATCGCACCGCAGCTTCGTCGGCAATGGTGCCTACATTCCGGACGGCACGGTGCTGCCCGAGCATGTGCTGATCGGCGTGCATTCGCGTGCGCCCGACAACAGCCGCATGCAGAGCGGCGACACCTGGCTGGGTTCTCCGCCTATCAACCTGCCCGCACGCGAACAGACCAGCGGCTATCCCGAATGGCTGACCTTCCACCCGTCGCCACTGCGCCGTCTGGGCCGCGGCCTGATCGAAGCCTTCCGCATCGTCGCACCCCATGCACTGGTAATCGCAGTCGGCTATACGCTGGTGCTGGCCGTAATGCCGGCCGCCGGTGCAGGCCGCTGGGCTGAAGTGACCTGGGATCTGACGCTGGCCGGCCTGGCTTACGGCATGGGCAACTACGTGTTTGTGGTGCTGCTCAAATGGCTGCTGATCGGGCGCTACCGCAAACAGTCGGAACCCATGTGGACACCGTTTGTCTGGCTGTCCGAAGGCGTGACCAATCTGTATGAAGGCATCGCCGTGCCCAACTTCATGCGCTATCTGCGCGGCACGCCGTGGCTGCCGCTGGCCTTCAATCTGCTGGGCTGCCGCATCGGCAAAGGCGTGTATCTGGACACCACCGACATCACGGAATTCGATTGCGTGCACATCGGCGACCATAGCGAACTGAATGCGCTGACCTGCCCGCAGACCCACCTGTTCGAAGACCGCGTGATGAAGATCGACCACGTGCAGATCGGCAGCAAAGTGTATATGGGACCGCGCAGCGCCGTGCTGTATAGCGCCGTCGTGGGCGATCAGGCCCGCCTCGGTGCACTCACGCTGGTGATGAAGGGCGAGCAGATTCCGCCGCGCAGCTACTGGGCCGGCTGCCCCGCCGCGCCTGCACGCTAGGCACACGACCGGCAAGGCCGCCATGCCAGCGCCCGCACTGCAGCCGCCCGTCACGGTCCAGCCCTGGCCGGGCACACTGCAGCTGTCGCCGCAAGGCATACTGGTGCTGGGCCTGTGCTTGCCGCAGGCCGGCACTGGTGATGCCCGTCCGCAGGCCCGGCTGGCCATCCGGCAGGCGCTGACCCAGGCACTGGCCGGCCCGCTGCAATGCCAGCCTGCCGATATCTACATCGACAACCAGCGTGGCCAGCCCGCGCAGATCCGCGTCGCGGCCAGCACCACGCCAGCGCCCCACTGCTCGTTTGCCTACAGTGATGGCTATGGCGTGGCCGCAGTGAACCTGCACGGGCCTGTCGGCGTCGATCTGACGCCGGTGCTGGAAATACCTGATTGGGCCGCGCTGGCGCGCGATTATCTGGGTCCGCCCACACTGGCACGGCTACAGGCGTTGCCTGCGTCGCAGCGCGCACTGGCGCTGGCGCAGGCCTGGTGCCGGCTCGAAGCGCTCTGCAAATTCCGCGCCGAAGCGCTGACGGAATGGCAGGGCGAGCAACCGGACGATGCCCTGCATGCGCAGCTGATTCTGCCGGCGCTGCCACCACCACTACTGGCGGGCCACGTCAGCTGGCGCCAACCTTAAAAGCGGAACGCGGCCAGCGCGATGCGCGTCGCTTCGGCGATCACTTCGTTGCGCGCCTTGTCATCCTTGCCCGGCTGGGTAAAGTACACGGCCAGTACGATGGGCTCCTGCCCCGGTGGCCAGATCACACCGATATCGTTGGTACTACCGTAATCACCCGTGCCCGTCTTGTCGGCCACCAGCCAGCCACCGGGTACACCGGCGCGGATGCGGGTGTCGCCCGTGGTATTCCCCAGCAGCCAGTCTTTCAGCTGCTTGCGCGCCGCTGTCGTCAGCGCACTACCCAGTACCAGCCGGTTGAGCGATTCGGCCATCGCCGCCGGCGTGGTGGTGTCGCGCAGATCGCCGGGCAGTGCCGTATTGAGCTCGGTTTCCATGCGGTCCAGCCGGAACGCCTGATCGCCAATCGAACGGGCAAACGCCGTCACGGCCGCCACCCCGCCCAGCCGTGCGATCAGCAGATTGGCTGCCGCATTGTCGCTGTACTGTATGGTGGCAGCGCACAGCGCCGCCACCGTCATGCCGCGCCCCACATGCTTGCCCGTGACGGGCGAGTGTGGCAGCAGATCAGCGTTGCTGTAAGGGACGCGCTGTGCCAGCAGCGCCGGACCGCGTGCCAGTACGGCACCTGCCAGCATCATCTTGAAAGTGCTACAGAACGGGAAGCGTTCGTCGGCGCGGTGCTGCACATGCTGGCCATCGGCCGTATTCAGGGCAAACACGCCCAGGCGGCCGCCCGAGTCACTCTCCAGCCGTGCCAGCAAGGCTGCAGCCGACGACGGTGCGCCGGCCGCGGGGTTTTCGAGCAGTTCGGCCGCACGCACCAGCGGCGTGGCGGCCAGCGCCAGTAACAGCGCGCGGCGATGGGGGAAAGGCATCTTCGACATAAATTATTGCCAACATTTGATTAACATTTCGATCATACACGCACAATCTTAAGAAAAGCTAAAGAGCAGCCGAGAGCAGCTACCGGATTGACAGGCGGCGATGGAAACGCTAAGTTCCGCTTCGCGCCCAAACACAGCGCCCCCGCCCACACTGAGGAAGCCATGAACCCTATGCCATCAAGTCTGTCCCGCCGCGAACTGCTGCTGTCCGCCCTGTCTGCCACTGCAGTGGGTGCTCTCCCGCTACTCGCGCAAGCACAGACGCCTGCCACTGCCGGCACCCCGGCCGATGCCGCACTGGCGCAGTTGCTGGCCGGCTTTGCCGATGAGATTCTGCAGCTGACGCCCACCACTGCCAGCTCGCTGGGGCTGGACAAAGGCGAGCGCGCCGCCCTCAAGGGCAAGCTGGAAGATGCTTCGCCAGCCGGCGACGCCGCATGGGCAGCGCAGGTCCACAGCATGCTGCAGCGCCTGAACGCCATCGACCGCAGCGCGCTGGGCGCCGATGCGCAAGTGCGTTACGACACCGTGCGCTATGCCGCCAGCGAAGGCGAGGCCGGCATCCGCTTCAGTTTCGGCGGCGCCGCCAGCGGCTTCTTCGGCGGCACTGCGCCCTACCCTGTCACCCAGCAGGATGGGGCTATCGTGCGCATCCCCGAGTTCCTCGACAGCCAGCACCAGATCGCCAGTGCTGCCGATGCCGAAGCCTATCTGGAGCGCGTGGCCGCACTGGCCAGCGTGCTCGATCAGGAAACCGCCCGCATCAAACAGCAGGCCAGCCAGGGCATCATGCCGCCCAACTACATCGCCCGCACGGCACTGGGCCAGCTGCAGGACTACCGCAAAACTAAGGTGGCCGACCAGAAGCTGGTGACATCGCTGACGGAACGTACGGCCAAACTGGGCCTGGCCGGCAACTGGCAGCAGCGCGCGCAGAAACTGGTGGAAAGCGCCGTCTATCCGGCGCTGGACCGCCAGATCGCAGCCTTCCGCAAAGCCACCGCGCATGCCCCGGCCACGGCCGGCGTGCACCGCCTGCCAGACGGCGCCGCCTACTACGAGTGGGCACTCAAGCTGGGGACTTCGACCAGGCAGAGTGCACGCGAAATTCACGCCATCGGCCTGCAGCAGATCCGCGAAATTCAGGCCCGCATCGACGGTATCCTGAAATCGCAGGGCATGACGCAAGGCAGTGTAGGCGCCCGCCTGCAGGCGCTGGCCAAGGATCCGGCCCGCTTCTATGCCGACGACGACGCAGGCCGCGCCCAGCTGATCGCCTATTGCAACGAGCGGGTGGAAGCTTTCCGCGCACTGATGCCGCAGATCTCTAAACTGGGACTGAAAGTGCCGCTGCAGATCAAGCGCGTGCCGGCCGATATCGAAGCCGGTGCAGCACTCGGCTATATGAACTCGGCCTCGCTCGACGGCACGCGTCCGGCCATCTACTACATCAACCTGAAGAGCACCAAGCTGTGGGCCAAGCATGAACTGTCCTCGCTGACGGCGCACGAAGGTCTGCCCGGCCACGCCTTCCAGCTGGCCTACATGGCCGAACGCCAGAACGAACTGCCGCTGATTACTTCGCTGATCGGCTTCAATGCCTTCGTCGAAGGCTGGGCCCTGTATTCGGAACAGCTGGTCGACGAATTCGGCCTGTACCAGAACGATCCCTTCGGCCAGATCGGCTACCTGCAGGGCCAGTTGTTCCGCGCCGTGCGACTGGTGGTCGATACCGGCATGCACGCGCTGCAGTGGACGCGCCAGCAGGCCATCCGCTTCGCCGTCGAGAACACGGGGCGCGGGGTACAGGCCATGACCAGCGAAATGGACCGCTACGCTGTCTCGCCCGGCCAGGCTTGCGGCTACAAGATGGGCCACAACGAAATCCTGCGCCAGCGCGAACGCGCCAAGGCTGCGCTGGGCAGCAAGTTCGATCTGGCCGCCTTCAACGATGCGCTGGTCAGCAGCTGCGGCGTACCGCTAACGGTACTGCCCACCGTGGTAGACCGCTATATCGCCCGCGCCTGATGGAGCAGAATACCGATCTGGCGCGCCTGCCGCCGCGTGTGCTGGAAGCCGAAGCGCACGCACCGGAACTGGCGGCCGTACGCCAGCAGGCACGCGCCCAGCGTGATGCGGCCGTGCGCGGCGTCACGTCGGTGGCGGCCATGCGCGCCGCCATCCAGCAAGCCACCAGTACGCTGCCGCTGATCAGCAGTGTGCCGCGCTACCGCAATCTGGATGCTGCCGAATTCCGCGCACTGGCCGCACAGGGCCAGCCGTTCCTGCTGACGGAGCCGGTGACACGCTGGCCGCTGGCCCGGATGGATGCCGCCGTGCTACGCCAGCAGTATGCCGGCATGCCCGTGCGCGCACGTGTGGGCGACTATATCAACACCGCCTTCGCGCCGGACCGCGCCATGCAGGACATGACCATGGGCGCCTATCTGGACCTGATTGCGGCGGGCGACTACAGCCTGCCGCCCTATCTGGGCAATCTGGAGCTGCGTGAGCTGAACCGGCTATGCCACTGGCCGACCTACTTCGACAAAATGGGGCCGCCGCGCTTCTGGATAGGACCGGCCGGCACCATCACGCCGCTGCACGCCGATTACGACGACAACATCTTTGCCCAGATCTGGGGCAGCAAGCGCATCATGCTGGCGCCGCCCCATCACGAGCCCTATCTGTACGTGAAGCCGGCCAATGAAATCCTGATCGGCTCCCCCGTCGATGCCGAAGCGCCGGACTACCAGCGCTATCCGCTGGCGCAGCAGGCCAGCCTGATCGAATGCGTCGTCGAAGCCGGTCAGCTGCTCTACATTCCGGCCGGCTGGTACCATCAGGTGCATGCGCTGGCGTTCTCGCTGTCGGCCAACCGCTGGGCGCGCGCCATGCCGCTGGTGCTCAGCCACGACGATCACGGCGTACGCGCCTGAACCGCTGCCGGCAGCACAGACAGCGCTGGTGTGGCCGCAGATTTTGCTGTAAGCTGCCGGTTTTGCAAGATGGCCAAAAGCCAACGCCGTATCGGGAGAGCCTGTAGCGAACCCGCATCCTACAGCGCCGAAGGAGCAACCGCCCCGGAAACTCTCAGGCAAAAGGACCGATACCGCATTTCAAACTCTGAAGAGCAACCGGGCTAGCCGTCGCCCGCTGCACCGAAGGAGCAAGCGACGTCGCTACCCGTGGCCGTCGTGAATCTCTCAGGTCCCGAACAGAGGGGGTGTCGATCCGCATGTCGCGCGTCGACCACACCCTTTGACGAGTCTGGAGTCCCGCATGAAACACATCGCCATCATCGGCGCCGGCATCACCGGCGTCACCACTGCTTACGCGCTGGCCCGGCGCGGTTTCCGCGTCACCGTACTGGAACGCCACCGCTACGCCGCCATGGAAACTTCCTATGCCAACGGCGGCCAGTTATCCGCTTCGAATGCCGAAGTCTGGAACCACACCAGCACCATCCTCAAAGGCCTGAAATGGATGCTGAAGAACGATGCACCGCTGCTGGTCAACCCCAAACCGGGCTGGCACAAACTGTCGTGGTTCGGCGAATTCATCGCCGCCATTCCGCGCTACCAAGCCAACACTATCGCCACCGCCAGGCTGGCCGTGGCCGCACGCGAACATCTGTTCAGCTGGGCCGAGCAGGAAGGCATAGAGTTCGATCTGAAACGTCAGGGCATCTTGCACATCTACCGCGACCAGGCCGGCTTCGAGCATGCAGGTGCCGTCAGCCGCCTGCTGGCACAGGGCGGCCTGCCGCGCCGCGCCGTCACACCGGACGAAATGCGCGCCATCGAACCGACACTGGCCGGTCAATACTACGGCGGCTACTACACGGAAAGCGACAGCAGCGGCGACATCCACAAATTCACTACGGGGCTGGCGCAGGCAGCAGAAAAACTCGGCGTGCAGCTGCGCTACGAGCAGCAGATCAGCGCCATGCAGGCCGATGCCACCGGCGCCGATATCACGCTGGTGCAGGATGGCGGCAGCGTGACGGAGCGCTACGACGCCGTGGTGGTATGCGCCGGTGTGGCCAGCCGCGCGCTGGCCGCCATGTTCGGCGACCGCGTCAACGTCTATCCCGTCAAAGGCTATTCCATCACCGTCCACCTCAACGACGAGGCCAGCCGCGCCGGCGCGCCCAATGTCAGCCTGCTGGACGACGCCACCAAGCTGGTCGCCAGCCGCTTCGGTGCGGACCGCTTCCGCGTTGCCGGCACGGCCGAATTCAATGGCTACAACCGCGATATCCGCGCCGACCGCATCGCCCCGCTGGTGGCCTGGGTGCAACAGTGCTTCCCCTCCGTCAGCACACGCAACATCACGCCCTGGGCCGGCCTGCGCCCCATGATGCCGGACCTGATGCCACGGGTGGGCCGCGGCAAGCTGCCGACGGTGTTCTACAACACCGGCCACGGCCATCTGGGCTGGACCCTGTCCGCTGCCACGGCCGATATGATCGCCGCCACCGTGGCCACGGCGTTCGGTTCACCAAACGTTACAATTGCCGCCACACAAGACTTGAAATTGGCATAAACTAGCCCCACTTCGGGCCTGTCCCACTTTGGAGATCTGACATGACGGCAAAATCTTTCGCACGTATGACTCTGCTGGCTAGCGCTCTGGCGCTATCCGTGCCAGCGTTCGCGGCTGAACCGACCATACACGAGGTTTATCTGGCCGCCGAAGCAGGCAAATTCACTGAGGCTCAGGCCATGATGGATCAGGTGCTGAAGGCTCACCCCAACAGCGCCACGGCCCATTTCGTGGAAGCGGAACTGCTGGCCAAACAGGGCAAGTTTGTGCAGGCACAGGCCGAACTGGCCCGGGCCGAGCAGATTGCTCCGGGCCTGCCCAAGGTGGATCCTAAAGCGCTGAGCAAGCTGCGCACGCTGCTGGTAGAAGGCCAGAAACCTGCCACCAGCTACAGCCAGCAGGCACCGCGTAACAATGCTGGCTACAGCAACAGCAATTACGGCGCACCGAAAAGCAGCGGCATCCCCTGGGGTACGGTGCTGATACTGGGTGCCGGTCTGCTGGGCTTTATCTGGCTGGCCACCCGCTTCATGGCCAGGCGTAATCAGGAAGCGCAAGGCTACCAGCCCGGCGCAGCCTATAACCCCGGCGCGCCAGCACCGGGCTATGCACCGGGCGCCGCCTACCCGCAGCAAGGCTATCCGCAACCGGGCTACGGCCAGCCGCAGCAGGGACCAACCATGGGCTCGCGCATCATGGGCGGTCTGGCTACCGGCGCTGCCGTGGGTGCCGGCATAGTGGCCGGCGAAGCGCTGGCCCGCCAGTTCACGGGCGGCAGCCACGATAACGCCAGCAGCCAGCCACGCAACGACATCGTCTACGATGATCCTTCGCGGGACGAACTGCTGCGCCGCGACGACATGGGCGGCAACGACTTCGGCACCAGCGGTGGCTGGGACGATGGCGGCAGCAGCGGCGGCGATAGCGGTGGCGGCGGCGACTGGGATTAACCAGCATCCTGCAGCACAGAAAAGAGCGGCACTGCCGCTCTTTTTTATGCCCGTCCGGCAGGCTGCACAGGCCGGTGTTAGAATCGCCGCATGCAGACACTCCTGACAGGCACCCGGCAGAATACGCGCATGCAGCGCGTGGTGATGCTGTGCGTGCTAGTGTTCCTGTCGCTGCAACTGCTAGGGGCTGGCTCGCACCAGCACGCCTACACCGAACAACAGAACGATTGCGCGGCCTGCGTGATCGGCCATATGCCGTCGGATATCCCGCCGCCGGCGCTGGCCCTGTTGCCGCTCACGCTGCTCGTCAGCCTGGCCCTGCCCATCTTGCAGCCCACCGTGCGCGTACAGCGCACTGCCTACTTCACGCCCCCTGCCCACGCGCCGCCCGGCGTTGCGATGATTTCCTAAGCCCGTCATTTTTCGCTAACCGATAGACCGGTCGCCCGACTGTCGCTGGCCGCGCCGCGCGCTGCCAGCGCACGTGCACGTCCCTACTTTTTTCAGGAATTCATATGCAACACCAGCCACAACTCCGTACCCTGCCACTGCTGCTGGCCGCCGCCTTTCAACTGCATGCGGCACGCGCCGACGAAGCGCCCGTGCAGCAGGTAGAAGTCACTGCCACCGCGCTCAGAAATGCCCGCATCGACCTGTCGCCCAATGTGGGCACCACCGTGTACTCGATAGACCGCCACATGATAGAGCAGCTGGCGCAGGGCGATAACACGCCGTTCAACGAAGTGCTGCTGCGCCTGCCCGGCGTCAGTCAGGATTCCAGAGGGTCGGGCGCACTGCACGTGCGCGATGACCATGCCAATGTGCAGTACCGCATCAACGGCGTACAGCTACCGGAGAGCATCAGCGGCTTCGGCCAGTCCATCGATACCCGTCTGGTGCAGAGCACGGATTTCATCACAGGCGCCCTGCCCGCCCAGTACGGCCTGCGCACGGCCGGCATCGTCGACATCCAGACGCGCGAAGGGAACATCAAAGGGGGTGGCCGCATCGGCGTGCTGGCGGGCAGCCACGATCATGTCGAGCCTAGCGCGGAGCTGTTCGGCACACAGGGCGCCGTCAACTACTACCTGTCCGGCAGCTATCTGGCGAATGCGCAGGGCATAGAAAATCCGCTGCCCGCCCGCACGGCTTTGCATGACGAGACGCGCCAGTCCAAGTCCTTCGGTACCCTGTCGTGGTTCCTCGACGAACAGACCCGCCTCGGCCTGATGTTCGGCAGCTACCATGGCCGCTTCCAGATCCCCGACAATCCCGCCCAGACGCCCGCCTTCAGCCTGAACGGGGTCAGCGATGCGGCGGCCGGCAGCAGCACGCTGGCCTCGGCCCAGCTCGACCAGCAGCAGCGCGAAAGCAACCGCTTTGCCGTGCTGTCGCTGCAGAAAAGTCTGGGCGCGCTCAACTACCAGCTGTCGGCCTATCAGCAGACCTCGGAACTGCATTACCTGCCCGATCCGCTGGGTGATCTGGTCTACACGGGCGTGGCTTCCGACACCCTGCGCAGCAACCGCAGCAGCGGTCTGCAGTTCGATGCCAGCTACCAGCTCAACCCGCAGCACACGCTGCGCGCCGGTCTGGCCTACAACCGCCAGCGCAGCCGCAGCGACAACGCCGTCCGCGTGTTCGACACGGATGACAGCGGCGCGCAACTGGGCACGGTGCCGCGCCTGATCAGCGACAACAGCAGCATGACGGGGCGCACCGGCAGCCTGTATCTGCAGGACGAATGGCATATCGCCACGCCGCTGACGCTGAACTACGGCCTGCGCTACGATAAGGTGGCCGCCTATATCCATGAACAGCAATGGAGTCCGCGCCTGAATCTGGCCTATCAGCTGAGCAAGGACACGGCGCTGCATGCCGGCTATTCGCGCTACTTCACGCCACCGCCGCAGGAACTGGCCGCACAGTCCAGCATCGACCTGTATGCCGGCACCAGCAATGCGCCCGAAGTCGCGCACTCCGATCCCGTGCGGGCCGAACGCACGCGCTACTACGATGTGGGCCTGCGCCACCAGCTCAGTGCTGACCTGACCCTGACGGCCGACGCCTACTACAAGAAGATCAGCAATATGCTGGATGAAGGCCAGTTCGGTCAGGCCCTGATCCTCACGCCGTTCAACTACCAAACGGGCTATGCCAAAGGAGTGGAACTGTCGGCCATCTACGACCGCAGCCAATGGGGCGGCTTCCTCAACCTGACGGCGCAGCAGGCCAAGGGGCGCAACATCGTCAGCGGCCAGTCCCTGTTCGGCGCCGCTGAACTGGCGTATATCGCCAGCCATGCCATCTATGTCGACCACGACCAGACCTACACCGTGTCCGGCGGCGCCCACTACCACTGGGGTGCCAGCCGGCTGGGCGCGGATTTCCTCCACGGCAGCGGCATGCGCATGACGCCGGACGGTGGCGCACCCAACTCGGGCACGCTGCCGCACTACACCACGGTGAACTTCTCGCTCAGCCACGAATGGCGACTGGCGGCAGCCAGCAAGCTGGAAGCCCGGCTGGCGCTGATCAATGCCTTTGATCAGGTCTATCTGCTGCGCGACGGTTCCGGTGTGGGCGTCGGTGCACCCCAGTATGGCGCGCGCCGCAGCGTTTATGCGGGCCTGTCGTATAGCTTCTGATAGCGGAGCGCTGCAGCTGGCCGTCACTAGCCCGACCGGCTACGGCGGCCAGCTAAAACTGGATTCATTAGCGATGCCAAACTGACTTTATCTGACTGCATTTGTGTGTCATAAACGTCAGTATTGCTGCTAATTCTTGTGCATTTTGCATGGATATAGGCATAATCGTTTCGACCTAAACAATCGTCACGCCTATGAATCCCATCGTACTGGCCATACCGGTTTTTATGCTCACCATCCTGCTCGAGGCATGGATAGCGTATCGCCGCGGACTGGCCGTGTACGATACTGCCGACGCGCTGACCAGCCTGCATCTGGGCATCGTCAGTCAGGTCATCGGCGTGCTGGTCAAGCTGGTCATGCTGGGTACTTACACGGCCGTGTACCAGCACTGGAGCCTCACCACCCTGCCCACCGATAGCCTTTGGGTCTGGCTGGGCGCGCTGGTCGCCTACGATTTCTGCTACTACTGGGCGCACCGCATGGGCCACGAAGTCAGTGTGCTGTGGGCCGCGCACGAAGTCCATCACTCGTCCGAGTACTACAACCTCGCCACTGCCCTGCGCCAGACTTCCAGCGGCTGGCTGCTGGGCTGGGTGTTCTATCTGCCGCTCGCGCTGGCCGGCGTGCCGCCGCTGGTCATGGCCGTAGTGGCCATGATCGATCTGCTGTATCAGTACTGGGTGCACACGGAGCTGGTCGGCCGGCTGGGCTGGCTGGACCGCGTATTCGTCACGCCGTCCAACCACCGCGTGCACCACGGCCAGAATGACTACTGCATAGACCGCAACTACGGCGGCATCTTCATCCTGTTCGACCGCCTGTTCGGCACCTTTGCCGACGAGCGCGACGACGAACGTATCACCTACGGTGTACGCACGCCGCTGCGCAGCCTGAATCCGGCCTGGGCCAATCTGCACTACTACGCGGCGCTGTGGCAGGCCACGGGACAGGTACGGGGCTGGCGCAAAAAACTGCAGGTGTGGTTCGGCGCACCGGGCGCCTGGACGGGCCAGCCGCTGGGCCACTTCGAGCCGGCCAGCTTCCAGTACTACCGCCCTGCCACGCCGCCCGGCGCCCAGCTGTATGCGATGTTCCAGTTCGCCCTGCTGGTGCCCTGCATCTCGCATTTTCTCGCGCTGGCGCCCACGCTGGCCGCCGCGCCGCTGCTGGTCTATGCCGCCTTCATCATCGGCAGCACGCTGTCGCTGTCGGCGCTGCTGGAAGGCCGGCCATGGATCAAACGGGTCGAACAGGCACGGGCGCTCGGTGCCGCCATCGCCTTTGCCCTGCTGCCCGACTGGTTCGGCTACGCCGCCCCTCTGATAATAAAACTGGCGACGCTGATCGCCATGGTAATTGCCGTAAGCTGCCTTGAGAAAATCATAAAGACGACACAATGGAGACCCACATGAGCAAGCCGAATCGCACCATCCTGTCCGCCAGTCTGGCCGCCGCCTTTTTCGTCCCGCCCGCATGGGCTGCCGACGAAATCCAGTCGGTGGTAGTGACGGCACAATCGCGCAAACAGCTGGTGCAGGATGTGCCCATGACCATGGCCGTGCTGACCAACAAGGATATCGATGCGGTCGGCGCCAAGGATCTGGCCGACCTGAACGGCTACATTCCAGGCCTGTCGGTGGATGCCACCGAACCGACCCAGCCTTCGTTCGGCATCCGCGGCGTGCAGGCGGCCGATTTCGGCATCGCCACCGATTCGCCGGTCGGCATCTATGTCGATGGCGTCTACACGGGCAAGACCGGCGGCGCCCTGATGAACTTCATCGACGTGCAGCGCATCGAAGTGGTGAAAGGCCCGCAGGGTACGCTGTTCGGCCGTAACAGCGCGGCCGGTGCCATCGCCATCACGGCCAACGAACCGGGCAAGGAACTCGATGCCGCCGGCCACCTCAAGCTGGGCCGCTTCGGCCGCGCCAATGCCGATGTGATGTTGAATCTGCCCATCAGCGACACGCTGGCCGCCCGCGTGGTGGCCGTGCGCTCGGGTAGCGAAGGCTGGGTCGAGAACACCACCACAGGTAAAAAATCGGGCGGCGATAAAGACTGGGCTACCCGCATCACGCTGCGCAAGGATTTCGATGCCGCCAAGGTGATCTTCGGCTGGGAGCATGAAAACATGGAGCAGTACGGCCGCCCGGCCTTCGGCGTACTGAAAGATCCGCGCCTGCCACTGAACGGTTACCTCGGCGTGTATGACGCCAGCTACACGGCCAACTTCGTCGATCCGTTTACGGCCAAGCTGGAGAACGACCAGCCCGGCTCGGAAGGCCGCCTGTTCGATGGCGCGACGCTGCGCATCGAAGCCCCGCTGGCCGGCATGACCTTCAACTCCACCAGCGCCTACCGCCGCTTCGACACCCACAACCTGACCGACAATGATGGTTCGGCCCGCCCCACCCTGCGCCTGACCACGCAGGATGCCAAGCAGGCGCGCAGCTTCCAGCAGGAGTTCAAGCTGTCCGGTAAAAACGAGAAGCTGGACTGGATCGCCGGTCTGAGCTTCTACAACAATAACGAACATCAGGATGCCGGCGCCTACGTCAGCACGGGCACCCTCGATACCCTGAGCCAGTTCGCCGGCGGCCAGCCCAACTTTGCCATGCTGTTCGGCGGCCTCGGTGCAGCCGGCCTGCCCGGCATCAGCAGCAGCACCATGTTCAACTGGGATGAAACCCATTACAGCGATGTGCACACGCGCTCGTCCTCGATCTATGCCGACACCATCTGGCATCTGTCGCCGCAGACCAATGTCACGGCCGGTCTGCGCTACACCCGCGACCACAAGGAGATGCGATGGTTCGTGCCGGGCCGGGTTTCGCCCCAGCTCGATAGCTTCCTGAATACCTACGGTCCGCTGGCCGGCCTGAATGCTGCGGCCTTCCCGTCCAACGTGATCTTCGCCACGGCCGCCCAGCTGGCCGCTACGCCCGTCAGCCGCGGCAAGGACTGGACCGACTTCAGTCCCCGTCTGGTACTCGACCATAAACTCGACAAGGACACCCTGCTGTTTACTTCGCTGGCACGCGGCTATCAGGCGGGCGGCTTCAATATCTTCACGCCGCCCAATCCTGCTTCCAGCACCAGCACGGGTAAAGACCCCAGCTTCGAACCGGAGAAAATGACCAACTTCGAAGCAGGTGTGAAAATGGGCCTGCCACAGTACCGCGCCACCATCAACGCCTCGCTGTTCGCCTACAAGTTCAAGAACCTGCAGGACGTGCAGCTGTATAGCGTGGGCACGCTGCCGACCTATAACGTGGTCGCCAGCGACCAGAAAGCCCATGGACTGGACCTCGATGCGCGCATCCGCCTGTCGCCGCGCGTGACCCTGTTCGGCGGCATGGAATACATCGACCAGACCTATACCCGCTACCAGCGTCTCGACGCCAGTGGCAAGGTCACACTCGATCTGGGCGGCCAGCCAGTGGGCACGCCGCGCCTGACGGCCATGGGCGGCATCAACGTCAACTGGGAAGCCTTCGAGGGCCGCAGCAGCATCAACTTCCAGGGCACCCACGCCAGCGCCCTGCGCTGCAACAGCGATACGGCGGCACTGAGCTGCCTGAGCACGGCCAAACTGAAGACCGGCACTGCCACCAGCAAGTTCGATCTGCGCCTGGCCTGGGATAGCCCCAGCTCGCGCTATGGCGTAGCACTACTGGTCAACAATGTGTTCGACCAGCGCTACATCCAGAGCCTCGGTGGCCAGACCGAACAATATGGTGCACCATACGCCTACATCACACCGCCGCGCAGTGTGGCCGTGGAATTCCGCGCCAGCCTCTGATCAGTCTTTATTCATGCCGAAAAAAATCATCCAGCGTACTGCCATTGCCGCCCTCCTGCTGGTGGGCGGCGCCAGTGCCGCACTGGCGTTGCAACCACCGGAACTGCTGCGCGTGGGCGCCAATTACAGCGCCAAAATCGTCTGCTCGAATGTCTTTATCGCGGGCCGCGATGCGCAGGCCGTACTGGCCGACGATGTGCAGGCACCGGGCCATCCGCTGCTGAAATTCCTGCGCATCAAAGTCGATAAGGAAAAGCAGACCGTCAGCGCCAGGCTGCTCGGCCTGTTCGGCAACGGGCTGGCCGTGTACCGCCCCGGCACAGGCTGCGCCGCAGTGCCCGATGGCGATGTCGAACAGGCGCGCCGCTACCAGTTCGCACCGGAGCCAATCAAACCGGGCGCCGTCGATGCGCCCTGGCCGGAAGGCCACGAAGTCGATTTATCGCTGGTGCCACTGGCAGCCCTGCAACAGCCCGAACTGACGGGCCCGGGCGCACGTGCGGTGGTGGTCATCCACAAGGGGCAGCTGGTCGGTTCGTATTATGCCCACGGTTACAACCACAGTACACCGTTGCTGGGCTGGTCGATGACCAAGACCGTCACGGCCGCGCTGGTCGGCATGCTGATCAAGGATGGCAAACTGTCGATGGCGCAGAATGGCTTCTGGCCCGGGCAGAGCGACCCGCGCCATGCGATTACGCTGGCCCAGCTCATGGGCATGAGCAGCGGGCTCGAATATAACGAAGGCTATGGCGACGTTTCCGACGTCACCCGCATGCTGTATCTGGAACCGGACATGGCCAGCTACACGGCCAGCAAGCCGCTGGCGCACGCTCCGGGCAGCCACTGGAACTATTCCAGCGGCACCACCGTGGTGCTGTCACGCATCTGGCAGCGCGCTGCGGCCGGAGCAGGCAGCGCCACTGATGCGACCGTCCTGTCCTTCGCCCACGACAGGCTGTTCACGCCGCTGGGCATGCGCACAGCCGTACTGGAAGCCGATGCGCGCGGCAATCTGGTCGGTTCCAGCTATATGTACGCCAGCGCGCAGGACTGGGCCCGCTTCGGCCAGTTCCTGCTGCAGGATGGCGTGTGGCAGGGCCAGCGCCTGCTGCCCGAAGGTTATGTCCGGATGATGCAGCAGGTGGCGCCTGCATCCGGCGGCCAGTATGGCCAGGGCCAGCTTTGGCGCTGGGGCCCGTCCGGTGCCAGCTCTGGCAGCGGCAATCCCGATGCGCCCTTCCAGCTTCCGGCCGATACCTACTGGATGGAAGGACACGATGGCCAGAGCATTACCATCATCCCGTCACAGGAGCTGGTGGTGGTGCGTCTGGGCCTGACACCATCGTCCCTGCATTACCAGCCGCAGGCGCTGGTGGCCGCCATCCTCAAGGCTTTGCCGGTGGTGACGCTGGCCGATAAAGCCCGTGCCCGGCCATAATCCGGCCGCTGGCCGTGGCTGAGATTGCGCCGCTGCAACACTGCTTTGCTGCGGCGCCACAAGGTGGTTTCCCCGCCTATCTTGCGGGCTGAAGGGGCGGCTTCAAGGGTAGCTTTAAGGGCCATTTTAAGGGCTGCTTTGAGGTCCGATTCCGGTACGGCATAAATCACGGTTTTCCATGCTGCGCCGCACAGAATCAGGCCTGCAGAATAAGTTGAATCTGACATGCATTAATGTTGCAACGCCGGTAAAGCCGGTGTATCTTTTATCAACGCTAACGCATAACAGGGGACGCTCATGGAATTCCTCATTCTGGGCTTGATGATGTTTCTAGGCCTCCACTCGACCCGCATCTTTGCCGATGGCTGGCGCTCTTCCCTGCGCGCCAATATCGGCGAGCCACGCTGGAAGTGCATCTACGGACTGGGCTCGATCGCCGGCTTTGCCACCTTCCTGCGCGGCTTCTTCGAAGCAGGACGCGACCCCGAAGTGCTGTGGGTGCCGCCCTCGTATATGCACCACGTGGCCGCCGTGCTGATGATGGTCTCCTTCATCCTGCTGACGGCCGCCTACATCCCCCACAACAGCATCAAGGCCAGACTCCATCATCCGATGACGCTGGGCGTGATGGTCTGGTCGCTGGCCCACCTGCTGACCAATGGCCATCTGCATGAAGTAATCCTGTTCGGCAGCTTCCTCGTGTGGTCGGTCATGCTGCTGCGTTCGGCCATCCAGCGTGATGCCGCCGCCGGCACCAGCTATCCGGCCGGCACCACCGGCGCCACGGTGACCACGGTACTGCTGGGCGGCTTCATGGCACTGGCCTTTGCCCACTGGATCCATCTGGCCCTGATCGGCGTTAAACCATTCTGACCGCTCTACCCTGCCCGCGCTAGCGGCACTTGCCTCGCAAGGCCGCAGCCACCACCCACGGCAGGGACAACGGCCCCACCACCGCAAACGGACCTATATAGGCGGGCTGCAGTTTCAGAGCATCGCCATGCAGGCAGTCCGGCACCTTGGCCTGATTGAAGGCCGTCGTCATCCTGTCCTGTACCGTCAGCGTCGCTGCACCATAGGCTGCCATATTGCGCGCTGCCAGCGCCTGCGGGTGGGGATCTTCCGCCACCGTGTCGCGCACGGCCTTGCGTATCAGTTCATCCGACAGCACAGGCGCAGCCTGCAGATCGAGCGTCACATCGGCCACCACCAGTTCCGCCGGGGCAGCTTGCCCTCGCTCGGCAGCAGCGCGGACGGACACAGCGGCCTGCGCGGCTTGCTGCGGGGTGCCATGCTGTGCATCAGCTTGTGCCAGTACCGGTCCCGGCAGCGCGCCGCTGCCCGCCACGACAGCCGCCAGCAGCCACACCAGCGGCTTGCGCCCTGCGGGCACGCTTTCCTTTAAACCCATCACGCCTCCCTGTACGGCGCTACCCGCACGGTATTGCGCCCTGCTTCCTTGGCCCGGTACAGCATCTGGTCGGCCTGCACCAGCCATTCTCTGGGCGAGGTACGCTTGTCCATCAGCGCAACGCCTATCGATACCGTCACGGGGCGCTGCTCGAGCAGCTGGGCCAGCGAGACGGCCACGCGCAGATTCTCGGCCAGACGCAATGCGGCATCCGGTTCGGCACCGCTGGCGATGATGGCAAACTCTTCGCCGCCGTAGCGGAAGATGCGATCCGAAGCGCGCGTATGCTGGCGCAGCACGGTGCACAGGCGTACCAGCACGGTATCGCCCACGGCATGGCCGTATTCGTCATTGACGGATTTGAAGTGGTCCAGATCGAGCAGCAGCAAGCAGGAATCCATATGCGGACGGCGCTCGTCGGCATAGTCGCCCAGCTTGCGGTCCAGCGCACGCCGGTTCAGCACACCGGTGAGGAAATCGCGCTCCACTTCCGTGTGCAGGGCACGGGTCTGCAAGCCCGTTCGGTAGGCAAAAATATACGCAAACAGGTTCACCAGCCCTATCGTCACCACGATGGTCAGCAGATTGAGGGTGACCAGATGGCGGCTCAAAATCACTACCAGCGCCAGCAGCGCCACCGTATTGATGGCCAGCGCTATACGCGGACGCAGGATGAAATATGCGGCAATGGTGGTCGGGTAGATCCAGTACACCATGGGCACGCCGCGCAGATACACGGTGGCCAGCATGCCGGCCGAATAGAATAGCGTGACCAGCAAACTGGCAACTCGATGCCGGCCGGTGCGTAGCACATGCACGATCACGGCCGCAAACACCAGTACCAGCGACAGATCCACCGTGGCCGATAGCCAGCTGCCTTCCCACAGCCGGAACAGCCCAAACGGCAGCACACTGGCGATGCTTATCATGCACAGCAACACCAGTATCACTTCTTCCAGACTACGTTTATTGTCTCCATGTAGCCAGCGCAAAGAGCTGGCTACCGTTTTTACTTGTTCTACCATCTTCACTTTCTGTTACGTCGTCGGCTCCGCCGCGTGACCATGTCCGCCGCCGTGGGCTGCCGCTGCCTGTGCCTGCGGATCAACCTTGTGCTGGCCGGACAGGAACAGATACATGGCGGGTACCACGAACAGCGTGAACAGCGTGCCGATAGACAGACCGGTAAAGATCACCAGCCCCATGGCATGGCGACCTGCGGCACCTGCACCTGAAGCAATTACCAGTGGCACCACACCGAATACCATCGCCGCCGTCGTCATCAGAATCGGCCGCAGACGCGTCGCTGCCGCTTCTTCGATGGCTTCACGCTTGCTCTTGCCGGCCGCGCGCAGGTGGTTAGCCACTTCCACGATCAGAATACCATGTTTGGATATCAGCCCCATCAGCGTTACCAGCCCCACCTGGGTGTAGATGTTGACAGAAGCGAAACCGAGGAAGATGAAGGTCATGGCGCCGAACAGCGCCATCGGCACCGAGAACAGGATCACTACCGGATCGCGGAAGCTCTCGAACTGGGCGGCCAGCGCGAGGAACACGATGATCACGGCGAACGCCATGGTCACCATGAAGCCGCCCGATTCGCTCATGTACTGGCGCGACGCGCCCGAGTAGTCCACCGTGTAGCCCGATGGCGCCACTTCTTTTACCGCGTTGCGCAGGTACTCCAGGATCTCGCCCTGCGAGGCACCCGACACGCCCGAGATGGTCGCCGAGTTGAGCTGCTGGAAGCGCGTGACCGATTCCGGCTGCACCGAGTACTTGATGGTGGCCACGGTGGAGGCAGGAATCATGCTGCCGTTCGGTGCCTTGATATAGAAGTTCAGCACATCGTCGGGATTCAGGCGGTCTACCTGCTGCACTTGCGGGATCACCTTGTAGGAGCGGCCCGAGATCGAGAAGTAGTTAACGTAGCCGCCACCGAGCGCGGCGCCCATGGCATTGCCGAAGTCCTGCTGGGTCAGGCCCAGCGTGGCCAGCTTGTCGCGGTCGACTTCTACCCGCGCCTGCGGTGCATCGATTTTCAGATCGACGTCGGCGAAGTAGAACTTGTTGTCCTTCTGCGCCTTGGCCAGCACGGCCTGCGCCACCGTGTTCAGATTCTCGAAAGGCTCGGTGGTGGTGATCACGAACTGCACGGGCAGGCCCGAGCTGCCGGGCAGCGGCGGGAACTGGAAGGCCGCCACGCGGCCACCGGCCACACCATTCCACTTCTGCTGCAGTTCCTGCTGGATTTCATGGGCCGAGCGGCTACGCTTTTCCCACGATTTGAACAGCACCCCGCCGAAGCCGGCATTGGTAGTCGGCACGCCGGTAATCTGGAACATCTGCTCGTATTCCGGCAGCGCGCGGGCGACATCGAAAATCTGCTTGGCATAGGCCTGCATCTGGTCCGAAGTGGCTGTCGGCGCGCCCACCACCTGCGACAGCACGATGCCCTGATCTTCTTCCGGTGCCAGTTCCGACTGCGACATCTTGAACATCAGCGCCAGCAGCAGGCTCAGTATCACGCCCATCACGATCAGCACGGGCCAGGTATTGAGCAGGTTGTGCAGCAGGCGCAGATAGCCATGGTGCACCTTGTCGAATACGCGGTCGATGGCTTTGACGAACTTGCCTTCATCCTGCTTGGGATCGAAGAAGTGGCCGCACATCATGGGCGACAGCGTCAGCGCGACGATGCCCGACACGGCCACGGCACCGGCCAGGGTGAAGGCGAACTCGGTGAACAGCGCGCCCGTCAGGCCGCCCTGGAAGCCGATCGGCACATACACGGCCACCAGCACCACCGTCATGGCCAGAATCGGGCTGCCCAGTTCGCGCGCCGCGATGATGGCCGCATCGAACGGCTTCATACCCTGCTTCATGTGGCGGTCCACATTTTCCACCACGATGATGGCGTCATCCACCACCAGCCCGATGGCCAGCACGATGGCCAGCAGGGTCAGCAGGTTGATCGAATAGCCGAGCAGCAGCATCACGAAGAAAGTACCGATCAGCGACAGCGGCATGGCGATCACGGGCACGATTACGGCGCGCAGGCTGCCCAGGAACAGATAGATCACCACCGTCACGATCAGCAGTGCTTCCACCAGCGTTTTCACCACCTCGTCGATGGAGGTGTTGATGAACTCGGTGGAGTCGTAGACGATTTCCCCCGTCAGGCCATTCGGCAGCTGCTCCTTGATGGCGGGGAAAGCCTGGCGCACACGTTTGGCCACGTCGAGAATGTTGGCCTCCGGCGCCACCTTGATACCGATGAACACCGAGCGCACGCCGCTAAAGGCCACGTTGAAATCGTAGTTTTCCGAACCCAGCGTGACGTTGGCGATATCCTCCAGATGGACGATGGCGCCGCCCGATTGCTTGATGGCCAGCGCCTTGAATTCGTCCACCGTATGCAGATCGGTTCCGGCCGTCAGCGGCACGGTCACCATCTGGCCTTTGCTGGCGCCCAGCCCCGTCAGATAGTTATTCTGCGCCAGCGCCGCGCTGACATCGGCCGCCGTCACCCCGTGCGCGGCCATCTTGCCGGCATCGAGCCAGGCGCGCAGGGCGAACTGGCGCGCACCGAGCAGCTCGGCCGTCTGCACGCCCTGGATGGAATCGAGCTTGGGCTTGACCACGCGCGCCAGGAAGTCCGTCACGTTATTGGTCGGCAGCGTATCGCTGTAGAAGCCCATGTACATGGCGTCGGTAGTCTGGCCCATCTGCACCGTCAGCACCGGCTGCTGGGCTTGCTGCGGCAGCTGGTTGCGTACCGAATTCACCTGCGTGGTGATTTCCGTCAGCGCGCGGTTGGAATCGTAGTTGAGCCGCAGCGTGGCCGTAATGATGGACACCCCGCTATTGCTGGACGAGGACAGGTAATCGATACCCTGCGCCTGCGCAATGGCCGATTCCAGCGGCTGGGTGATGAAGCCGGCCACCGTGGCGGCATCGGCACCATAGTAGGTGGTGGAGATGGTCACCACCGCATTCTGGGTTTTCGGATACTGGTTGATCGGCAGGCTGAACAGCGAACGCAGGCCCAGCACGACGATCAGCAGGCTCACCACGCTGGCCAGTACGGGCCGCTTAATGAAGATGTCGGTAAAATTCATGGCGCGGCTTTCCTTAGTGTTCCTGCGGCGTCGGGCTAGGATTGTTGGCCGGTTGCACCTTGTTGTCGATTACGGCCGGCGTGCCATTCTTCAGCTTGAGCTGACCGCTGGTGACCACTACCTGCCCCGCTTTCAGGCCCGTCAGCACGGCCACCTGATCGCCCCGGGTCGGGCCTGTCGTAACGAATACCTGCTGGGCCACCAGCTGGGCATTGCCCTTGTCATCCTTGGGACCATCCTTGGCCGTCGATGGTGCCAGCACGAACACGGTGGCGCCATACGGGTTGTAGGTAATCGCCGTCTGCGGCAGCGTCAGGTATTCCTTTTTCTCGCCCTGATCGAGGCTGACACTGGCGAACATACCGGGCAGCAGCTGGCGTTTGCCATTCGGCACGGTCGCTTCCACCTGCACATTGCGCGTCGCGGCATCGACTTTCGGGCTGATCGACGTCACCTTGCCGGCGAAGGTGACGCCGGGATAGGCATCGGCCGTCAGGCTCAGCTTCTGGCCCAGCGACAGGCCGGCCAGCTGGCGTTGCGGCACAAAGAAGTCCACATACACGGTATCGATGGTCTGCAGCGTCACCAGCTTGTCGCCCGCGTTGAGGAACTGGCCCGGATTGACGGACGTGATGCCCAGCTTGCCGGCAAACGGCGCGCGTATGGTTTTCTTCTCCACCAGCGCCTGCGCCTGCGCCGCCTGTGCCTTGCGGCTCTTCAGGTCGGCCTCGTCGGCATCGAGCTGGGCCTGGCTGATGGCCTGGGCGGCGAACTGCAGCTTGTCGCGCTTGAGCACGGAAGCGGACAGTTCGGCCGCTGCCTGCAGGGCCTGCAGCTGGGCCACATCGGCTTCCGCATTCAGCGTGAACAGCACCTGGCCGGCGCGTACTTCTTCGCCCGAACGGATATGCACCTGCCGCACCATGCCGGCCAGCTCGGTACTCACATCGACACCGCGCACGGGCACCAGCGTGCCCACCGAGTTGATCTGCGGCTGCCATGCGGACAGCTCGGCCTTGATCGCCGTGACCGTCTGGGCACCGGGCTTGGGTGCAGAAGCAATCAGCTTCTGGATCTGCATATATTTGCCGAACGCCAGTACGGCGATCAGCACGACTACGCCGCCTATCATGATGAACATGCGCTTGGTCATGAATCAGTCTCCTGCCTGAAGATCAAAGGAATAGTTGTCCGGCGGCGTATGCGCCCCCGGCCTGATGGGAATACGGATTAACGGCCACTGCTGCCGTACACGGGCGCGGCCGACACGGTGCTGGCTGCAGCGGCCCCGTCATTGCGGTTCCACCAGCCGCCTCCGAGTGCCTGGAACAGCGCAGCCGTATCGGCATAGCGGGCCGACTGCGCCTGCACCAGCGCCACGTGGGCTTGCTGGTAGCTGCGCTGGGCATCCAGCAGCGCCAGATAGCTGATGCCGCCCAGCTTGTACTGCTGGGTGGCCAGTGCCAACGCTTCGGCCGCCAGCGCATCGGCTTCCGCCTGCGCCTTCAGCGCCGCGGCATCGCTATCGAGCGCCCGCAGGCTATCGGCCACATCCTGGAACGCAGCCAGCACGGTAGCGCGGTACTGCGCTGCCGCACCGTCGTAAGCCGCTTCGGCCGCACGTTTTTTCGCACTCAGCGCGCCGCCATTAAAGATGGGCGCCGTCAGATTGCTGGCCAGACTCCAGGCCGTGGTTTGCGCATCGAACAGCTTGCCGAAGCTCTGCGCCGACGATCCATAGCTGCCGCTCAGCGTCAGCTGCGGATATTGCGCTGCCGTGGCCACGCCGATGGCAGCGCTGGCTGCATGCAGCAATTCTTCGCTGGCGCGGATATCAGGCCGCTGGCGCACCAGTGCCGACGGCAGCGACACGGGCAGTTGCTGCGGCAAAGTCAGCGATTCCAGCGTGAACTCGGGCAGCCCGCCCTCGCCTGGCAGACGGCCGGCCAGCACAGATAGCTGGTGGCGGCTCTGGGCCAGGGCTTTTTCCAGTGGCGGCACGCTGGCGCGCACCTGGGCCAGCTGGTTGCGCTGACTGAGCAAGGTGGTACGGGGAATGGCGCCCAGCTCGAACTGTTTCTCGATCACGGCCAGCTGCCTGGCCAGCGCATCCTGTACTTCCTGCGTGGCCTTGAGCTGGGCCTGCAGCGAAGCGCTACGGATGGCCGTCGTCACCACGTTCGCGCTCAGTGCCAGATAAGTGGCTTCCACCTGGAAGCGCTGGTAATCGATCTGGGCCTGCGCGCCTTCCAGCGTGCGCCGGCTGGCGCCGAACACGTCGGGCGTGTAGGCCACGGCCACGGAAGCGTTATACAGCGTGAACACGCCGGCCCCATTGCCGGAACTGGCGGGCTGCTTTTCCCGCGCCACCCCGAGCTGGCCATTCACCGAGGGATAGTTGAGGCTGCCCGCCTGTGCCTTGTAGGATTCCTGTGCCTGACGCAAACTGGCTTCCGCTGCGGCCATGCTGGGGTTGCCGGCCAGCGCGGCACGCACCAGCTCATCCAGTGCCGGCGAACCGAACAGCTGCCACCACAGGGCCGGCAATTCCTGGCCGGCGACGAACTGCTGGGCGGCACCGCCCGTGACGCCCGCTGCGCTAGCCGTCTGGGCCGGTAAAGCCGTCGCGGTATAACTGTTGCCTGCTGCTGCCGGCACTTCCGGCCGTTTGAAATCCGGACCTAATGCGCATCCGCTCAGCGCTGCTGCGGCCAGCAAGGCCAGCGCCGTTTGCTGCTGTACATATTTTCGTCTCACAGGTGCCCCCACAAAATGGCCGCAACCCGCCGGCCAGCTAGCTGAACAAATCCTTAGGGGCACATATTCTCATTTTTTGCTCCATTAGTGTGCATTTTCACAATCAATTCCGCGTCCCATCGATTTGCTCAGGCGCTGAGCAGCTGTAACAGCCGCCCGCCCACGGGGCTGCCCCAGCCGCTACCGGCATCCCAGCCCGGCACGGCCGCCATGGCCCCGTTCGTTCCCTGCGCCACATCGCGCGTGGCGCCCTGCCCGCGCAGCGCGCCATACAGCAGCGGGTGCAGAAAGCCGACCGGATAGCCCAGTTGCTGGTTGATACGCGCCAGCAAGCCAGCCCACAGCGGCGCGACGGCGCTGGTACCGCCCACGATCTGCTCCTGACCATTGACCCGTATGCAATAACCGCTGGCCGGATCGGCATGGCCCGTCACATCGGGCAGACCACGGAAATTCGCCGTACCGGCCAGCGTGGCCTGATAGCCGGGGCGGCTGAAATAGCGGCTGTAGCCGCCGCCTGAAGCCAGCGCCGGCCCGCCATTCCACACCACCTCGCACAGTTCGCAATCGGGATAGACGGCGATACGGGTGCCGCCGCAGGCCAGCGCATGGGGTGCGGAGGCAGGAAAATCCACATGCAGATCGCCATCCGCCACGCCATCGGTGGCACCGTTATCACCGGCCGCGCACAGAATGGTCACGCCCATGCTGGCGGCCAGACCGAAGACCTGCTCGATGGCCCCCATGGCCTGCTCGGTCCAGGCTGATTCGGGCGCGCCCCAGCTGATGGAAATGATGGACGGCTTGTGCACATCGTCGTGCACGGCAGCCGTGACGGCATCGAGAAAACCCCGCTCGCTATTCGGCGCGAAATACACGGCGATCTGCGCACCGGGCGCCAGCGCACCGGCAATTTCGATGTCCAGCATTACTTCGATATCGGCACTGGCATCATGGCCGGGCCGGTTGGCGCCGTGATCAATGGCGATGCTGCGCACCCGTGGCGCTTTCAGTCCCAGCGATTTGAAATAGGCGCGCAGGTCGGCCGCACGGCTGCCGCCACCCAGTTCGATCAGACCTATGCACTGGCCGCTGCCGTCCAGTCCGGGCGGAAACTGGTACATCTGCGCCAGCTGCGGTGGCGTGTAGGCCACAGGGAAGGGCCCTGCAGCCGGATTCTGCGCCGCGCGCTGGCGAAAGCGCGGTGTGGCGATGGGCCGGTCGTCCAGCCCGAACACCCCTTCCACCACATCGGCCAGCTCGGCGGGCACCGTGAGTTCGCCCGTGCGGCCACGGAAGCTGCCGTCACCGGTCTGGTATTGCTGCAGCTGGGCGCCGAACAGCTGCGCCATCTGCTGCGCCGTGCCGGACAGCACCACGCGGCGCTGGGCCACACTGGACGACAGCATGTGCAGCCCTTTGCTGGCGGCAAACTCACGCACCCGCACAATATCGGCTTCGCTGGCGCCATGGGCTTGCGCGCACTGGCTGCGGCTCAGGTACACGCGCTGGCGCGGCAGCTGATCGCCGCGCGCGGCCGCATCGTCGTTCGCATCGGTGACGGCGGCGCGCAGGCGCAGGGTGATCTCCAGCGGCAGCGTGCCATCGACCGGACCCAGCGCACGTGCACCGGGCACGGCAGACTGTGCGCTGCCTGGCAGAATACGGGGTAGGCTGATGGTCGGCATGGCGGGCTCCTCGGATTTTAGACCTGCACTCAGGCTAAGCCGACGATACTGCGCCGCCGCGCCCGGCGGTTGACACAGCACAGAGGTGCCGGCGATGAGCGCAGCAGCAGGCCGTCCTGTCTGGCCTGAGCCGGCTTGTCATCCTGCCGTCACAAGTGGAGGCTAACATTTGCGCCACAACGTGATACGCTATGTGCCGCTTTATCTTTAAAACCTACAACCACTGCCCATGATCAAGCAACTGTCCCTGCCTGCCCTCGTCCTTGCCAGCGCCCTGCTGGCACAACCTCTCGCCATCCACGCTGCCCCGGCCACCGCAGCCCATCCTGCCCAGCCCAAGCTGGTGGTGGTGCTGGTGGTTGATGGCCTGCCCAACGAGCAGGTGCTGCGCTACCGCGAGCAGTTCGGTCAGGGCGGTCTGCGCCGCATGCTCGAACAGGGCGCCTCCTTCAACAACGCCCATCAGGCGCATGGCATCACCGTTACCGCCATCGGCCACAGCGCCGTGCTGACAGGCGCCTACCCCTATGTGCACGGCATCATCGGCAATAACTGGATCGATCCGCAGACGGGCAAATCGGTCTACTGCACGGAAGACACCAACTACCATTACCTGAACGAAGAAACCAAGCCTAGCGACGGCACGGCACCAACCCGCCTGAAAGTCGATACGCTGGGCGACCAGCTGCGCTATGCCACGGGCGGCCAGTCCAAGGTGGTGGCCGTATCGGGCAAGGACCGCGGCGCGATTCTGCTGGCCGGCAAGACCGGTACGGCGTATATGTACATGGACAAGACCGGCAACTTCGCCAGCAGCAGCTACTATATGCAGCAGCATCCGGCCTGGGTGCAGCAGTATCAGGCCGGCAAGCCGCAGGACCGCTACTACGGCAAGACCTGGGCGCCGCTGCTGCCAGCCGCCGCCTATGCCGGCGACGCACCGGAAGAACTGAATCAGGTCAAGGCCGGCACGCATAACCGCCTGCCGTTCAGCTACTACAGCGAAAGCGGCAATATCGATGCCGACTACTACAACCTGCTGAAGACCGGCCCCTATCTCGACCAGCTGACGCTGGACTTCGCGCGCGCCGCCGTGGAAGGCGAAAATCTGGGCCGCAATCCGGCCGGTGTGCCCGATCTGCTGGGCGTCAGCCTGTCGGCACACGATTATGTGAACCACGCCTTCGGCCCCGAAAGCAAGCTGTCGCACGACCACCTGCAGCGGGTCGACCGCATGCTGGCCGAATTCTTCAACTACCTCGATAAGCGCGTAGGCATGGACAATGTGCTGGTGGTGCTGACGGCCGATCACGGCTTCCCCAACACGCCGGAATTCTCCCGTACCCAGCACATCGACGCCGAACGCATCGACGGCAGCGCCATGATGAAAGCACTGGACAAGCACCTGAGCGACAAATTCGGCGGCGCCAGGCTGCTGGGTGCATGGTCGCTGCCCAACATCCACCTCGATTACCAGCAGATCGAAAAAAGCGGCCTGAAACGCGAGGAAGTAGAAACAGCTGCGGCCCGCTTCCTGCTGGCGCAGAAAGGCATCGTCGAAACCTACACCCGCACCCAGCTGGAAAGCGGCGCTGCCAACACCACCCGCATGGCCACCCTGATGCGCCGCGCCTGGAACCGCGAAGCGTCGGGCGACCTGATGGTGGTCACCAAGCCTTACTGGTACTTCGGTACGGGCAGCAGCGGCACCTCGCACGGCTCGCCTTACGCCTATGACACCAACGTTCCCCTGCTGATCATGGGCAAACGCTGGATTAAGCCGGGTGCCTACGGCCAGTATGCCGAAGTGGTGGACATTGCGCCTACGCTGGCCCACCTGCTGCGCGTGCGCCCGCCGGCTGGTGCAGAAGGTCGCGTGCTGACGGAATCGCTGCAATAACTAGCGCCGCTGCCCGCGTCCGCGCCCGTAGCGGGGCCGGACCCGGGCATCATCCCCACTGTGACTTAGTTTGTATTTTATTGTATCAGCCAGTTAATCTTGGAAAGATTGCTATACACTAGCTTTTTTTCTTTGGGTAAACATAGGAAATACAAACTATGCGCAAGACTTTTGGCTATCTGGCCCTGTGCCTGACGGTTTCCGCCTACGCGGCCGAACCTTTCGACGATAAATTCCGTCAGCTCGACGAAGTCCTCCCTACTCCGAATACCTACCGCACGGCTTCCGGTGCGCCCGGCGCCGCCTACTGGCAGCAGCGTGCCGACTACACCATCCGCGCCACGCTGGACGAAAGCAAGCGCGCCATCAGCGGCAGCGAGCAGATCCGCTACCACAATAATTCGCCCGACACCCTCAGCTATCTGTGGGTGCAGCTGGACCAGAACATCTACAAAAAGGATTCCGATGCGCGCAAGATGCTGACCCAGCCTTCGCGTGAAGCCTGGGCCAAGGGCCGTACGGCGGAAGACGGCTTCAAGTTCGAAGGCATGCGCAGCATCCTGGCCGGTATCGATTTCGACGGCGGCTTCAATATCAAGGCCGTTACGGCCGGCGGCCAGCCGCTGAAATACGTCATCAACCGCACCATGATGCGCATCGACCTGCCCACCCCGCTCAAGCCGGGCCAGAGCTATGCCTTCAATATCGACTGGTCCTACAACATCAACGAACAGAAGGTGCTGGGTGGCCGCTCCGGCTACGAGCACTTCGAGGAAGACAAGAACGACCTGTTCGAGATCGCCCAGTGGTTCCCGCGCATGGCCGCCTATTACGACGTGATGGGCTGGCAGCACAAGCAGTTCCTCGGTTCGGGCGAATTCACGCTGGAATTCGGCGACTACGATGTACAGCTGACAGTACCGTCCGACCACGTGGTGGCGGCTACCGGCGAACTGCAGAATGTGGGCGAAGTGCTGACGGCGGCCCAGCGCGAGCGCTTTAACAAAGCCCGCACGGCCAGCGCGCCGGTCGTCATCGTGACGCAGGAAGAAGCGGAAAAAGCCGAGAAGTCGGTCAGCAAAGCGTCCAAGACCTGGCACTTCAAGGCTGCCAATGTGCGCGACTTTGCCTGGGCTTCCAGCCGCAAATTCATCTGGGATGCGCAGGGCTACAAGAAAGACGGCAGCAACCTGATGGCCATGTCCTACTATCCTAAAGAAGGCAATCCGCTGTGGGGCAAGTACAGTACCCAGGCCATCATCCACACCATCGAGCAGTACAACAAGTTCAGCTTCGGCTATCCGTATCCGACTGCGATCTCCGTCAACGGCCCCGTGGGCGGCATGGAATACCCGATGATTTCCTTCAACGGCCCGCGCCCCAGCAAGGACAAGAAGACGGGCGAGCTGACCTGGTCGCAGCAGACCAAATACGGTCTGATCGGCGTGATCATCCACGAAGTCGGTCACAACTACTACCCGATGATCATCAACTCGGACGAGCGCCAGTGGACCTGGATGGATGAAGGCCTGAACACCTTCGTGCAGTATCTGGCCGAGCAGGCATGGGAAGACAACTACCCGTCGCGCCGTGGCGAGCCGCGCAACATCGTCGACTACATGCGCAGCCAGAATCAGGTGCCCATCATGACCAATTCCGAATCGCTGCTGCAGTTCGGGAACAACGCCTATGCCAAACCGGCCACCGGCCTGAACATCCTGCGCGAAACCATTCTGGGCCGTGAACTGTTCGACCACGCCTTCAAGGAATACGCACGCCGCTGGAAGTTCAAGCGCCCTACCCCGGCCGACTTCTTCCGCACCATGGAAGATGCGTCCGGCACGGACCTCGACTGGTTCTGGCGCGGCTGGTTCTACACCACCGATCCGGTCGATATCAGCATAGACGGCATCAGCGAATACGGCGTGAGCACCAAGGATCCGGAAAAAGAGAAAGCCTGGAAGAAGGCCCAGAAAGACGCCCAGCCTGTCTCGGTCTCCGAACAGCGCAACAAGGACCTGCCCAAGCGTCTGGACAGCCATCCGGAACTGAAGGACTTCTACAACGACCATGACGAATTCACCGTCACCAACAAGGACCGCAACACCTATGCGGAAGCGGTCGAGAAGCTCGAGCCCTGGGAAAAAGCGCTGCTGGATCAGGGCAAGCACCTGTATCTGGTGGACTTCTCCAACCTCGGCGGTCTGGTCATGCCGCTGATACTGGAAATCGAACTGAAGAGCGGCAAGAAATACGTCGAGCGTATTCCGGCCGAAGTCTGGCGCTACTCGCCCAGGAAGATCACCAAGCTGATCGTCACGGACGAGCCCATGGTAAGCCTGACCCAGGACCCGTACTGGGAAACGGCCGACATCGACACCAGCAACAATAGCTGGCCGCGTAAAGTCACCCAGTCGCGCGTGGAGCTGTTCAAGACCGAGCGTGACCGCAACAATCTGATGCGCGACTTCAATACCCCGCTCAAGACCAAGGACGGCAAAGACGGCAAAGACAGCAAGGAAGCTGCCAGCGAATGAAACGGCGTCTACCGGCTCTGAGCCTGCTGGCCAGCACCCTGTTGCTGGCTGGCGGGCTGCTGGCGGCGAGCAGCGCGGCAGCCCACAACTTTCACATGGGGCTGGCCGACATCCGCTATAACGCCCGCAGCGGCAACACCGAGATCGTGCACACTTACACGGCGCACGATCTGGCCACCCTGCTCACCGATCTGTATGGCCGCAATCTCGATCTGGGCCAGCCGGACAGCGAAGCGGCCATCCGCAAATATGTCGAACGCCAGTTCTATCTGGAGGATGCCGGCGGCCGGCGCCTGCCGCTAGAATGGCTGGGCGTGAAGGCCGATGCAGATAGCGTCACCATCTATCAGGAAATCGCCGGCCGCAAGCTGGCACCGGCCACCCGCATTCACAACACCGTGCTGATCGACTTCCAGCCGGCGCAGAAAAATACCGTCAATGTACAGACCGATGGCCCCGTCCAGACGCTTATCTTCGACCAGCAGCACGTCCAGCTGGAAGTCCGCTAGTCCGGCCACACTGGCCATCGCCGTAGCCCTAACACTGAGCAGCACGGCGCTGGCCGACGATCTAGTAATGCAGCGCGTGCTGGTCGATGGCAGCCGCAGCAACCCGCTCGGCGTAGCCGATGCAGCCAGCATGGGCAGCATAGGCCAGCAGGAACTGGCCCAGCGCAGCGTGTATCGCGCGGCCGAAATGCTGGAAGCCACACCGGGCCTGATCGTCAGCCAGCATAGCGGCGAAGGCAAGGCCAACCAGTTCTATCTGCGCGGCTTCAATCTCGATCACGGTACCGACCTGCGCACCACGGTGGACGATATGCCCGTCAACCAGCGCAGCCATGCCCACGGTCAGGGCTGGACCGATCTGAATTTCCTGATCCCCGAACTGGCCGTGCGGCTGGACTACAAAAAAGGCCCGTATTCGGCGACAGAAGGCGATTTCGCTTCGGCCGGCGCCGTCTCGGTGCAGTATGCCAGCCGCCTGCTGCAAGGCGTGGCCAGTATCACGGGCGGGCAGACTGGCTATGCCCGCACTTTGCTGGCCGACTCCGTCGATATCGAACGGGGCACCGCTCAGGGCAGCCTGCTGTACGCGCTGGAACTGCAGCACAATGATGGCCCCTACACGCGTCCGGACGACTACCAGAAACTCAATGCCGTGCTGCGCTACAGCGAAGGCTATGCCAGCAATGGCTTCCATGCCGGCCTGATGCTCTACCGCGGCAACTGGAACGCCACCGACCAGATACCGCTGCGCGCCGTGCAAACCGGCACGCTGGGCCGCTACGACGGCATAGACCCGAGCGACGGCGGCAGCGCGCACCGCTACAGCCTGTCCGGCGGCTGGCGCCGCAGCAGCGACGATAGCGCCAGCAGCGTCAGCGCCTACCTGATCGCCAGCCAGCTCGCGCTGTATTCCAACTTCACCTATTTCATGGCAGACCCGCTGCACGGCGACCAGTTTGCCCAGCCCGATAAACGCGTGACTAGCGGCCTGCAGGCCAGCCAGAGCTGGCACCAGCACGGCAGCAGCGGCAGCATCAGCAGCACCACCACACTAGGCCTGCAGCTACAGAACGACAATATCTACAACGCCCTGCTGCGCACGCAGGCGCGCCAGACGCTGGCCGTCACGCGGCAGGATCACATCGTTGAATCCAGCGCCGCCCTGTATCTGCAGCAGCTGACGCGCTGGAGCGACAGCCTGCGCAGCACGGCCGGCGCGCGCTTCGATTACTACCGCTACGATGTACGCAGCGACCGCGCCGCCAATAGCGGCAAGGCGGACGACCATCTGCTCAGCCCCAGTGTGAATCTGGTCTACAGCCCGTGGCAGCACAGCGAGTTCTACGCCAATGCCGGCCAAGGCTTCCACAGCAATGATGCGCGCGGCACCACGCTGCACGTCGATCCGGCCAGCGGCGCGCAGGCCGATCGCGTCACGCCGCTGGTGCGCTCGCGCGGACTGGAACTGGGCGCTCGCAGCAACTGGCTACCCGGCCTGCAAAGCGTGGTATCGCTATACCGGCTGGACTTCGATTCGGAACTGAGCTTCGTCGGCGATGCCGGTACTACCGAGGCGGGACCGCCGAGCCGCCGCTACGGCATCGAACTGTCGCACTACTACCAGCCGCTGCGCTGGCTCTCCATCGATCTCGATCTGGCGTATGCGCGGGCGCGTTCGCGCGGCGTGGCCGCGCCGGACGACCGGATAGCCGGCGCCATCGAAGGCACGGGGCAGCTGGCCATCAGCGTGGATAATGGCGGGCCGTATTCGGCCGCGCTCAAACTGCGCTACTTCGGCCCGCGCCCGCTGACGGAAGATAACAGCGTGCGCTCGCGCAGCAGCATGACACTGAATGGCCGTATGGGCTGGAAACTCAGCAAACAGCTACGACTCGAACTGGAAGCCTACAATCTGACCAACCGGCGCGATTCCGCCATCGACTACTACTATGCTTCGCGCCTGCAGGGCGAGGCGCAGGCCGTCAGCGATGTGCATTTCCATCCCATCGAAGCCCGCTCGCTGCGCGCTACCCTGAGCCGGCGCTTCTAAGCCAGTTCAGCTGGCGACGTAGCAGCTGCCGGCGCGCCGCTCGACGGCACTGCGGTCCAGCACCACCACCGTGCCGCGCCGGTATTCGATCAGGCCATCATCCTGCAATTTGCCGGCGCAACCCGTAATGCTTTCGCGCCGCACACCGAGCAGGCTGGCAATCATTTCCTGCGTCACTTTGAGTTCGTTGGAAATCGAACGGTCGAGCCGGTCCAGCAGCCAGCGGCACAGACGCTGTTCTATGCTGCCGTGGCGTACACCCGCCACCGTCTGCGCCAGCTGGGCAAACAGGGCGCTGGCATGGCGCATCAACTGCTGCGCCAGTGCACCGCCATCAAAGAACGCCGTACGCAGCACGGCGGCGCGGATGCGGTAGCCATAGCCGGCCGTCTGCACCACGGCCGTACAGTTGGCGCATTCGCCTTCATACATCGACACGCCCACCACACCTTCGCGCCCCACTACGGCAATCTCGCTGGCGCCGCCATCTTCCGTCACGTATTGCAGCGAGACGATGGCATTGGTGGGAAAGTAGGCGCTGTCGAGCTCCTGCCCCACATCGAACAGGTGTTTGCCCGCCGCCAGCGGCATCAGTTCCAGATGGGAGAACAGCGCGATCAGCTCTTCGCGCGACAGTGCGCGCAGTAATTCGTTTTGCTGGGCACCCAGCAGGCTGATGGTGCCAGTGGCGGAACCGGTGTGTGCAATCATGGCGGACCTCTTTGTGCGTTGCCGGTCTATGCGACCTGATGAACACAACTATAGCCACGCCCTGTGCCTCAGCTTATAGGCGCACGACACAGTGCTATGTAGGCGAGGAACATAAGGCCATGTCGTCCGTGTCCTACAGCACTGAGGTCAGCGACAGCCCGGCTAGACCTTGTATTTGTAGCGCGAGGCAGTTTCCAGCAGGCGGTCATCACGCCCGCGCAGACGGCCGGGATTGCGCCGGTGTTCCGGCTCTGTCAGCACCCGCTCGATCACATTGGCGGGCACGCCACGGGTGCGCAGATAGGCGGCAGCACTATCGACGCCCTGCCGGTCAGCAACCTCGATACCGGCTTCTACAATTTCTGCGCCCGCATCATCGGGCCGGAAAGTGTGCTTGGTAGACATTGTGAACTCCATAGGTTCTACACGTCTCCTGATTGTAGACGGCTACGCGCGCGCTGCAAGGTGAGAATGCAGGCCGCTCGCACTACAACTAGCGCTCGGGCAATTGCTGCTTCAGGAAGGCAATAGTCGCATCCACTGTGGGCTGTAACCACGGATCAAACATCCAGAACGAATGCGGCGTTTCCGGCAGCACCAGCATGGCGCTGGCCACGCCCACCTGCTGCATGCGCGCCATCATGTCCTCGCGCCCCACGGAAAAGCGCGCTTTGCTGCTGCCGATGAACAGGATGGGCGGCATGCCGGCCCGCACATACTGCACGGGCGAAGCTGCACGCCAGCGCGCCGGCTGCTCGGCGTAGCGGCCACCCAACCACGCGCCGGCGGCGGAAGGCTGCTTGGCCGGATCATCTTCATATTGCAGCGCAGCCGGCGCGGTAAAGTCGGACAGGCCATCGATATTGACGATCGCCTGCACGGCGCTGGAAACTTCGCTGTCCGCTGCGCCCGCATCGAAGGCCGGCAGATGGCCCGTCACTCCGGCCAGACTGGCGATCTGCCCGCCCGCCGAACCGCCGGCCAGAGCAAAGCGCTGCCCGTCGAGCTGATAGTCCGCGGCATGGCTGCGCAGCCAGCGCACGGCGGCGCGCACATCATGGATGGCGGCCGGATAGCCGGCCTCGCCCGACAGCCGGTAGCTGATGGTTGCCGCGGCCCAGCCCTGCTGCGCCAGCCGTACGGCCATGGGCGCGAATTCCGCACGAAAACCGGAACGCCAGCCGCCGCCATGCACCAGTACGACGAGGGGATGGGGACCCGCTTTGCTCGGCAGAAACAGATCGAGCTGCAGACAGCGGCTGCCATATTGCACATAGGTCAGGCTGTCCAGCCTGCGCACGTTTTCCGGCAGGTCTGCACTGGCGATGCGGATGAACGGGTAATCCTTGTGCAGTTTGGCGTAGGTGTGCGCCGCATCATAGGTATTGTCCGGATCGGCCGCAGGCAGCACGCAGGCGGGCGCGGAAGGTGTCGCCGACGCAACACCGGCCAGCCCGGCCAGCCACACGAAATTCAAGCGCCAGATTGCACGATGCCAGCCTGCCAGAACCATGGAAAACCCCGTAAAAATCAGGGCTGCCAGTATGCCATATGCCCTGAACGAAGGCTGGGAATTTTGATCCAGATCAATCAAATACTGCCTTGAAATCCCTAGGATGACCGTATAGCACAACACAGGAGGCCTCAATGTCGTACAAGACCATACTCGTTCACGTCGATCAGTCCCGCCATGCAGAAAAACGTATCGCCCTCGCCGCCGAAGTGGCGCGCACCTTCGATGCCCATCTGGTAGGCGCAGCGGCCAGTGGTTTCACGCGCGAGTTCTATCGGAATAGCAGCGTCATGTACGCAGGCCCGATTCCCCTGCCGGAACTCGATGTGCTGACCAAGGCTGCCCAGCTGGCACTGGAAGGCTTCGAACAGCAGGCGCAGGCTGCCGGCGTCAGCTCTTACGAGCGCCGCATCAGCGACGACGAGACCGAAGTCACCCTGCTGCAGCAGGCCCGCTATGCCGATCTGGTGGTACTGAGCCAGACCGATCCGGCCGATGACGCCAGCAAGCTGCTGCGCGGCCTGCCGGAAAGCATCACCCTGAATAGCGGCCGCCCTGTGCTGCTGGTGCCGTATGCCGGCGAATTCAGCAATATCGGCCAGCGAGCGCTGGTGGCATGGGATGGCAGCCGCGCCGCCACCCGCGCCATTACCGACGCCCTGCCTCTGCTGCGTCGTAGCGCTGCCGTGACGCTGGTGGTCTACAACGCCGACCAGCAGGCCGGCGTGCATGGCGAACAGCCGGGCGCCGATATGGCGCTGTATCTGGCCCGCCATGGCGTGAAGATCGAAGTCATGTCACAGAAAACCCCGCCCGGTCTGGATGTGGGCAATGCCCTGCTGTCGCTGGCGGCCGATCTCGGCAGCGATCTGATCGTAATGGGCGGCTACGGCCATATGCGCTGGCGCGAAATGATCATGGGCGGCGTCACCCGCACCCTGCTGCAGACCATGACCGTTCCTATTCTGATGTCGCACTGAGGTTCCGTATGAGCTATCGCACCATCCTGCTGCATGCCGATATGGCGCACCACGCAGCAGCACGTTATGCGCTGGGCTGCCGGCTGGCAGCCCTGTTCGATGCCCACCTGATAGGCGCGGCCGCCACCGGCATTTCGCGCTTTGCACCGGTGGCCGTGGCTGCCGGTATCTGGCCGCTGACGGCAGAGCACATGACGCAGATGAGCGATAGCGCCAGCAAGGCGCTGGAAAACTGCGCCATCAGCGCCACCACGCATGCGGTGAATTCCTACGAAAGCCGGCTGCTCAGCGACGATGCGGCCAGCGCCCTGCTGCTGCAATCGAGCTGCGCCGACTTGCTGGTGCTGAGCCAGGATGATGGTAACGAAACACTGGCCGACCGCGCCAGTGCGCTGGTGCCATCACTGCTGCTGCACGGTGCACGGCCCATCCTCGTAGTGCCCAAGGTGAGCCGCGTGCCGCTCGATGTGACGCCTTGCCAGCATCCGCTGCTGGCCTGGGATGGCAGCAACCACAGCGCCCGCGCCCTGCTCGATGCGCTGCCGCTGCTCAAGCTGGCACGCAAGGTCACGCTGCTGGTGCTGAACGCCGGCCAGCATGCGGGTCAGCACAGCCAGCAAGCCGGTGCCGATATGGCCCTGTTCCTGGCCCGTCATGGTGTTCCGGTAGACCTGATCGCCGACAGCACCGAGCTGCCCGTGGCCGAAGCCATACTGGGACAGGCCTGCGCGCTCGGTAACGACCTGCTGGTGATGGGCGGTTACGGCCACACCCGCTGGAGCGAGGCCGTGCTGGGCGGCGTCACCAGCACCATCCTCGATACCATGGATATCCCCGTGCTGGTGGCCCACTAGGGCGCCGCTCAGAACTTCAGATGCAGGCTGGCGCGGATCGCACGCGGCGAACCGGGCGTGATGTTGTTATCGCCATTGGCCGCTGCGTAGTAGTGGCGGTCCGTCAGATTCTCGATATTCAGCTGCGCCGTGCAGCCGCCATGGATGGTGTAGTACAGCGCCGCATCGATGCGGGTAAAGCCGGGCAGCACCACCGCATTGCTGGTCGAGGCGTACATATCGGTTCTATGGATCAGCCCCAGCCCGGCACCCAGTTTGTCATTCAGATCGTAGCGGTTCCACAGCGACAGGGTCTGGCGCGGCACCGCGTTGACGGTAGCGCCATTCAGCGCCGTGGCCGATACACTGGCCAGCAGCTTGGCATCCTGATAGGCATAGGCGCCCTGCACCTGCCATGCCGCGCTCAGCTTGCCGCTGACCGACAGTTCCAGCCCGTTGGTACGCTGCCCGTCCACTAGCTGGTCCGCGATACCCGTGGCCGGATTGGTGACTGCTACGTTGTTGCGGTTAAGCCGGTACAGCGCCAGTGTGGCCAGCAGATCGGGGCTGTACTGCAGCTTGGCACCGGCTTCGTAGTTGGTGAATTTCTCCGGCTTCAGACTCTGGTTCACCACCGTCAGGCTACTCAGCTGGTCGCCACCACGGGGCACGCTGGCCACGCTGTAGTTGGCATACAGCGAGAGCAGCTCCAGCGGCTTGTACACCAGTCCCATACGGGGCGACAGCAGATTGTCGCGGCTGGACAGATCGGCCGCAGCCGGCAGCAAGGCGCGTACGCCCGCCGCTACATTGTTGTGGTAATCGAGCCGGAAGGCGTCATAACGCAGGCCCGCCACCAGCTGCCATTGCGGATTGAAGCTGATCTGATCCTGCAGGTACAGTGCTGCCACGCTGGCTTTGCTGCGGCCATCGCGGTCCGAATTACTCCCGCCCAGCACATAGCTGACCGGCAGTGCCGCATCGGCCTGCGCCAGCGGCACGCTGATGCTGCTGGCCTGATTGGCGAACAGGCCGGTCTGGCGCAGATAGTCGGTCTTTTGCTGCCCCAGTTCCATGCCCGCCAGCAGTTGGTGGCTGATGCCGCCCTGCTGCAGCAGCATGGTCAGATCGGTCTGGTTAAACAGGTTTTTACGCCACTGGTGGTTGTTGTAGGCGCTCAGCGTGACACGGCTGGTGGCCGCATTCACGGCGCCGGGCGAGATGTTCTGATACAGCTTGTCGTAGCTGGTGTAGCGCGTCTTGTTGGACAACTGCAGGCCGTTGGCGAAGCGGTGTTCGATCTGGCCGCTGACGGTATCGGCCAGCACCCGCGCCGGACGGGTCTCGGGGTCAGGATTGCCGAAGAAGGCATCGACCGGCACATCCAGCGGCCGCCCGTTCAGTGCAGGCACGCCGCGATCGGCCGTGCGGTAATCCTCGAAATGCTCGTAGCCCAGCACCACGCTGGTAGCCTTATCGGCACGGATGGCGAGCGTGGGATTGATGCCCTTGCGCTGCAGGCTGTAGGCGCGCTGGTAGCCGCCCGAGTCTTCCGCCAGCGCGGCCACGCGCACGGCCAGCGCCTCGTTGATGGCCTGGCCGAGATCGGCCGTCATGCGGCGCTTGCGGTAGTTCCCTGCCGTCAGGTCGAGCGCGCGTATGGTGCTGAAATTGGCCTGCTTGCTGACGCGGTTGATCACGCCGCCGGAACCGCCGCGGCCGAACATCATGGCGTTCGGCCCCGTCAGCGCATCGACCTGTTCGACGTTGTACAGATCGCGGTAATACTCGGCATCGTCGCGCACGCCGTCCATGTAGAAATCGCCGGAAGCGCTGGTGCTGCCACGGAACACGGGCGCATCGCGGTTGCCCTCGCCGCTAGTCATGCCTATGCCGGGCACATAGCGCACCACATCGGCCATGCTCTGCATGGATTGGTCACGTATCAGCGCTTCGCTGATCACGGTGACCGCCTGCGGCAGATCGGCCAGCGCCGTATCCGTCTTGGTGGCAGTACTGACGGCCTTCGTCAGATAGCCCTGCGCGTCCGCCGTGGCATTGACATTGATGGTAGGCAGACTGACGGGTTCCGTCCCGGCCGCAGCATTAAAGGCCAGCGACATCAGCGCTGCCAGCAGGGTAGGACGGGGAAGACGGCGAGAATTCATGGCTAACTCCGGAACTTAAAAGATAATGAGAGTCATTATCATTTGGAGTTTGAGCACGCAGCAAATATGCTGCGGTTTTTCATGATCTATCTTAAGAATCGCCCCGCTCCCGCCCCTAGCGCGCTGGCCGGGCTACCTGTGCGCGCAGATACAGGTAGAGCGGCAAAGCCAGCGAAACCCCCACCAGAAACAGGCTGGCGACGGCCCACCACACGCCGCGCACCGCCTGCTGGCGCTGCTCGTGCCACATGAACGCCAGCAGCGCCAGCGCGGACACCAGCACATCGGCCCAGGCGAAGGCAGCGACGGGCTGCTCCAGTATCTGCGCCAGCAGCAGATTCAGCGCCAGGCCATGACTGGCCAGCCAGGGCATGAATGCTGCCAGCGGCAATACGCTGCCCAGCAGGCAAAGTAGCAGATACAGTCGGTGCAAAATTTTCTCCCTAGATGAATGGCGGCCAGGTGCGCGCCAGATGCGCAAATGTGGCATATTTTGCATCATTTCGGGCAAAAAAAACGACCGCATCATGCTTCCCCTGCTGGTGAAGCGCGATGCGGCCAAAACACTGTGTTTATTTGCGGCTGGATTCGATACGCTGGCGCATGGCTGGCGTCAGATAGACCTGCCGCTGGCTATCGACCAGCAGCACTTCCTTCAGGCCCAGCTGCCCCGCCATCGCTTCCCAGCCTGCTGCGCCGGTAATGAACAGGGGTTTGGAATTGCCGTCCGAACGCAGGCCAGGCGCACTGCCGCCGCTGGTGATGATGGTGACGGAAGCCACCAGATCGATGGGATAACCGGTGCGCGGATCGATGATGTGGGGACGGCGTTTGCCATCCTTCATGAAGTAGCGCTCGTAATCGCCGCTGGTGCCTATGGCTTCGTTATCGTTGAGCGCCACGCTGGTCAGCGTGCCGCTGCTGCGCGGATCGCGTATGCCCACCTGCCAGGCGTGGTTGCCGGGCCGGCCTATGGCCAGCACATTGCCGCCGATATTGATCAGGGCCGCCTTGACATGGCCTTCGCGCAGAATGGCGGCGGCGCGGTCCAGCGCATAGCCTTTGGCATAGCCGCCCAGATCGATCATCACGGCGCGATTCACGCTGCTGATGGTATTGCCCTTGTAGCGCAGATTGGTCAGGCTGGGATGGGCCGCCACCCAGCGGCGGATTTCCGCTTCATCGGGTTGCTGAGCCTCGATGGCGCTGCTCTGGAAGCCCCACAGGCGGATCAGATGGCCTATGGTGGGATTGAATAGTTCGCCGGAACGCACCGACAGCTGGGTGGCCGATTTGAGCAGACTGACCATTTCGGCATCGGCCACGAAAGGCTCGCCCCGTGCGATGGCATCGTTTAGCCCCGTCAGCATGCTGGGTTCCCACGCATGGTATTTGTGGTGCAGGCGGTCGAATTCGGCCAGCACCTGAGCGCTGAGCAGATCGGCACGCTGCTGCGAACCGCCGTAGATGGTCACGGCCACCGTAGTGCCGAACACATGGCCCGTGGTCTGGTACGTGCTCTCGTTGCTGCTGCATGCTGCCAGCAGCCCCGCCAGCAAGCCTATCACCGGCAGCATGCGCAGCCAGCGCCATAGCATCCGGTTCAGCCTCACCCTGTCCATACACTCTCTCCTGAAACCTGTGGCCGCCACTACGGGCGGCCGCTTACTGCTTATTTGCTCTTGCTAACCATGAAGTCGATGGCGGCTTTCATTTCATCGTCCTTCAGGCCGGGATTACCACCGCGTGGCGGCATCATCTTGAAGCCCTTGATGGCGTTGCCGTACACGGTAGCCATGCCTTGCGCCACGCGCGGTTTCCAGGCAGCGGCATCACCGACTTTCGGTGCGCCCATCACGCCCGTGCCGTGGCAGGCCATGCAGGTAGCCTGATAGATTTTTTCGCCATTGGCAGCAGGTGCTGCGCTGGCAGTGGCGGTAGCGAAGACCGCCGGCAGCAAGGCTGCCAGTAGAATGGTGTGTTTCATGTGTACTCTCTCTGATGTCGAAATTGGCCAGCGCCGTGCTGCGACGCTGGTACTGCTACGGGCCGTTGCCAGCCCGGATACGTTGCCGGCTGTGCCGCGTTCTGCTAGTGGCCCATGCCGTTGTCATGCATGCTGTCGGCCGAGCGGTTCAGCATGGCCGTGGTGATCTGCTCGAAGCGCAGCACCTTGCCGCCAGCCTTCTGCACCAGCGCTTCGGCGTCGGCCTGCACGGCGAACGGCACGATGGTCGGGCCCATGGAACCCTGGGCGCTGCTGCCCACCACGTACACGGCATCGCGTGCGGCGATCCAGTTGCCGCGCGGGTGCTGCCAGTCAGCCTTGCCCATGTCCTGCACGTAGTAGCCGCTGACGGCGCGGCGCTGTTCCGGTGCCAGCATGGCACCCAGCAGTTCCATCACGTCGCAGAAGTATTCGGTCTGGTTATCGGCATAGCGCACCTGTGCCTTGGCACCGGGGAAGTCGCGCAGCAGCATGCCATCGAGTGCGCACGCAGCCTGATCGTCCGGTTCCAGCGCCTGCAGCGGTGCGGTAGTACGCGAGCAGGCGGCCAGCAGCACGGCGGCCAGCAGCATAGGCCAGCGCGCACGGCGCTTAGCGGTAAGGGAAACGGGGTGCATCATGAAAATCTCCTGTGAGCGAAATAGAATGGCAGCAGCATCCAGCCCAGCATCACGGCCACCAGCACGCCCGGATGGGTCCATGCGGAAGGCATGACAGTGGCCAGGCCATACATGCCCTGTGCCTGATCGGAGCTGAACACGTTCAGCAAGCGGAATACATCGGCCGGATTGAGCATCAGCAGTGCCGCAAACACGCCGCTGCTGATGCCGCCCTGACTGGCGACCAGTGCGCCCATCAGCAGCAGATCGAATACCAGCACGAAGAAGAACCACAGCGCCAGTGCCGTACCGCTGGCGCGCACGCGGTCGCGCGCCCACACGGAGATCAGCATGGCAATGCTGAGGAAGGCCAGCCCCATCAGCACGGCACTGCCGACAAAGCCGGCATAGCGCCAGCCTTCGGCCACGCTCAGTTCGGAAAATAGCGGCAGCAGGCCGGCGCCGAAACCGATGGCGGTCGCGCTGGTCAGCGCGGCCGCCAGGCCCAGATATTTGCCGAGCAGGACTTCGAGCCGCGAGATGGGCATGGTCAGCAGCAGTTCCAGCGCTCCCCGCTCGCGTTCGCCGACGATGGTGTCATAGCCGAGAATCAGGGCGATCAGCGGCACCAGATAGATCACCAGGCTGGCCAGACTGGCGATGGTGGCTTCGATGCCATGGAAGCCCACCTGCCCCTGCTGGGCCGCGCCGAAATAGGCGATGGCCAGTGCGAACACGGCAAACACCAGCGCCACAGCCAGCACCCAGCGGTTACGCAGACGGTCGCGCCACTCTTTGCTGGCGATCACCGCCACCTGACGCCATTCAATGGACATGTGCATATGCCGCTCCATAACCGAGAAATACCTGTTCCAGTGTTGATTCGTGGACTGCCACATCGCTGGCCACGGGCAGCAAGGCTGTCAGCACGGCCATCTTGTCGGCTGGTGCGCAGCGTACGCTCAGGCGCTCGGCCTGGGTGCTGACATTCAGCACCTCGCTGCTGCCGGCCTGCACGGCTGCCAGTGCTGCCAGCGCCAGCGGCTGCTGCAGCGGTGCGACGCTGGCCACCACCGTCAGCGGCAAGGCCATGCCCTGCCGCAGTTCGGCCAGCGTGCCCTGCGCGGCCACGCGGCCACCGTGCATGATCAGCAGATGATCGACGCGTTCCTGTATCTCGGCCAGAATGTGCGAAGTGATAACTATGGTGGCACCGCGCGCGCGCACGCTGTCGAGAATCGCGTAGAAGTCTGCGATGCCCTGCGGGTCCAGCCCGTTGGTGGGTTCGTCGAGGAAGATCAGCTGCGGCTCGCCCAGCAGCGCCTGTGCCAGACCAAGGCGCTGACGCATGCCCTTGGAATAGGTCTGTACATGGCGGCCGGCGGCGGCCGTCAGCCCCACCAGATCCAGCAGATCTGCGCAGGTGCTGCGCGGCACCTGCTTCAGATCGGCGAACAGTTGCAGCACTTCGGCGCCGCTCAGATTATCGTAGGTGACGAAATTCTCCGGCAGGTAGCCGATCTGGCGCCGGGTCTGGCGGAAGGCGGCGGCGCCGGTATCCTGGCCCAGCACTTTGATGCTGCCGCTGGCGGGCGTGAGTAGGCCCAGCATCAGCTTGAACAGCGTACTCTTGCCCGCGCCGTTATGGCCGATCAGGCCGAACATTTCACCGCGGCCGATGTCGAAGCTGACATCCTGCAAAGCCGTAAAGGCGCCAAACTGATGGCTGACGCCACGCAGGCTGATGGCGCTCATGGCAGTTTCAGCGTGGAGTGATTTCATTCCATTTCTTCCAGTTCTGGTTATAAGGCTGCATGCGCGGGTGGCGGTCGATCACGCTCGGTGCGCGCAGCAGGGGGAACTGGCGCGCCACAAAGCGCAGCGTGCGCAGCGATGGGCTGGCCGCCAGCAGTTTGAGCATGGGGTATTGCCAGTTCAGGCGGTCCACCAGATCATTGGCTTCGTAAGGCACATCGCCCTTGCCGTCGCCATCCTGATCCCAGCCGCTGTAATTGCTCCAGTAATTGGCCTTGCTGCGGCCCCATTCCACATCCTTGGCCGCCACGAAGCGCACCTGTTCCTGATTGCCGATAAAGTCGTTACCGTCGATCTGGTTGTTGGAGGAACCGGCCGACAGGTGCACGCCGGTGCGGTTGTTCAGCACCAGATTGTCGCGCACGATGTTGTACTCGGCGTCGTAGATGAAGAAGCCGCGGTCATTACCGACCACCACATTATTTTCGATCAGCGAATCCTGTATGGTGCGCAGCATGATGCCGTGGTCCGTATTGCCCCATGCCAGATTGCGCCGCACCACCAGATTGCGCACTTCCATCAGCGCCAGACCGGCGCGGCTCAGATAGACTTCATTGTCTTCCCAGGTACTGTGGTTGGTGTTCATATAGTGCGTACCGTAGCGCACGTGATGTATGCGGTTCTCGCGGAACAGCGCCTGGCGCGACACGTCGACATAGATGCCGTCGCGGGTGGAGCTGATCTGGTTGCCGATCACCTGCACACCCGTGGTGTCATAGATCTGAAAACCGTTGCCACGCTGCGCCGATTGCAGATCGCGCCGCCCCGTCACAATATTGCGCAACAGGCGCGCATCATCCGAGCGCTCCAGCCACACGCCGAACAGATTGGCCACCAGCGTGCAGTCGGCCAGCTGGAAGCGGTGCGAACCGGGCAGCACATAGATGCCCGCGTTCTGCGCCGTCAGATCGCTGCCGCTGTCGCGGATGATCAGATCCTTGAGGTTAACATCGGCCGCGTGCACGCGGATGGTGTCGCCCTTGCCCTGCCCGCTGATCACGGGATGGCCCACGCCCTGCAGCGTCAGCGGCTTTTCGATCAGTAGATTTTCACGGTAAGTACCAGCTTCGATGCGCAGCGTATCGCCGGCATGGGCACGGCCTATGGCGGCGGCGATGGATTCGCCGGCCCGCACAGGCAGCACGGCAGCTTCGGCCAGCGAAGCTGCCAGCAGCTGCGCACAGGCCAGCGCCAGTGCCAGTGCCAGCCTACAGCGCAACATCGAAGCCGGTTTCATGCGCCGTCCCCGCCTTGCTGCGGCTTGGCCGAACGCAGACTATCGCGCAGGCTGTCGAGCGAAACAAAATAGCCATCGGCACCGATGCGCGTCAGCGCCTGGCCGGCATTGGTGCGGCGCTTGCGCTCCTGCACCAGCGGTGGGCAGGCATGGTCGTCGTAGTACATCACCATGCAATCGAGGCACAGCATGCATTCGGTCTGGTCGATGCGCCCTGCACTATCGATGGCATGCGAACCGCAACCGGCAGCACAGGCGTGGCAGCTCGTGCATTCGGCCTTGCGTTTCAGGCCGAACAGGCGGAAGCGGCCCGGCAGTGCCAGCCCTGCGCCCAGCGGGCAGATGTACTTGCAGTATGGCCGCTCGCTGAACAGCGACAGCAGCAATATGCCGCCGATGAAGATCCAGAACGGCCAGCTACGGTTCCACACGCCCACCAGGAAAGTAGTCTTGAACGGCTCGATCTCGGCCAGATGTTCGGCCGTTTCCATCGACACCAGCGACACTGCCAGCAGCGCAAAGAACACGCCATATTTGACCCACTTGAGGCGGTCATGCCAGCGCTTGGGCAGCAAGCCCTGGAAGCGCTTCAGGCCGATCACGCTGCCGAGCTTCAGCATCAGATGCTGGAGCGAGCCGAACGGGCACAGCCAGCCGCAGAAGAAGCCGCGGCCCCAGATCAGCACAGTGATGATGATGAACCACCACGACAGGAAGATGAAGGGATCGGACAGGAACAGCTCCCAGCGCCACTGGTGCAGCAGCGAATGCACCCACGTCATCACCTGCGTGATGGAGGGCTGGGCTTTCAGATAGAAGCCGACAAAGCCGACGCTGAGGATCCAGATGGCCAGACGCGGACGGCTGATCCATGGCTTGTGGCGCCGCGTGGATGCCCGCACCAGACGGTCGCGCTGCGAGTACAGCAACGCCGTCACGGCCAGCAGCGTGACGAACACGGCGATCTGCCACCACTGGCCCTGCCAAATTAGCTGCCAGGCCGGTTTGGCCGTCACCACCACCGGGTGGCCGCCTTCCAGATAGCGCTCGGGCAGCCAGTAAGCCTGCTCGAAACGGGCGAAGCTCTTGACGCCATTGGCATCACGCTTGTTGGCCAGGATGTTCATGGACCATGGCCAGGCCGGATTGAAGCTGGCCGAGCGGATGATGAAGATGGCCGATTCCTTGAACTCCGGCACATCGCCGGGTTCCACATGGTAGAGATTCAGATAATCGGTATCGCGGAAGGTAAAGCTCTGCGGATCCTGCCGTACCTGCAGGCGGTCGTAGATACCGCCACGTACGAAGCCGGAACCCTTGAACGAAGTCTGGCCCCGGGCGATCAGGAAGATCGCATGTTCATCCGGACGCAGGTCCTGCATCAGGCGCTGGTAGCCATGTTCGCCCAGCACGCTCTTGCCCAGGGTAGGCGTATTCAGATAGCCGAAATACACATCGATGTAATCGCCGCCAGCGGGATCGACGCCCACTTCGGAGGCAGGAATCACCAGCCGCTGGATGGCGCCTTCGTCCTGCAGCTTGCGCCAGTTCAGGCGCTCGTCGATAGGCGTGAAGCGGGCCGGCGGCCGTGCGGCCGTGGTGAAGATGCCGACCTGACGGCCGATTTCGTAGGCGCTGCGCGAAATCACCTGATTCTCGGCGATGGCCGTCACGGTGGCGCCGCTGATGGCGTCCAGCCCTACGCTGCCGTCGCCGCCACGGCCGATTTCCAGCTTGGCGTCGCCGCGCTGGCCTATGTACTGGCCGATGAAATCAAGCAGGGCTTTTTCCGGAATGCCGGCCAGCAGAATAGGCTCGGAGTGCTTGAGCACGCGCACGCCCGTGATGATGCCCTTGGTATCCATACCGATCAGGGTAATCACGGGTTTGCCGGAATAGGCGGGAATGTCGACCACGTCGGTCGATAGGAAAACATAGCCGACCAGCTGTTCGGCGCTATTCGCCGCAGCGTTAGCCGGATGGCCAAACGCCTGTACATACTGGGGCGAGCCCATGCGCTGGGAGAAGCGCGTGGCCTGCGGCATCACGTCCTTGCAGGCCGCGTGTGCGCACAGATCGGGGCCGTGCATCAGCCCTGCGGGCAGCTCGGCGTCATAAACGGTGGCCTGTGCCACAGGCAGCAGGCAGATGGCCAGCATCAGGGCGCACAGCCCGCTGTACCACCTGGAGAAAACTTGGAAGTATGAATTCATGTCGTAACGGGCATGCCGGTCTTGCGGCCGGCATGCCCTGCTAGCTTAGGCTTCTACCAGGAAACGGCTACGCATTTCGAGGTGCAGCGCGTGACAGAAGTGGGTGCAATACAGCCAGAACGCCCCTGCATGATCAGCCTTGAAGGTGACCGATTTGGTCTCCTGCGGGTTGACGATGAAGTTGATGTTATAGGTCGGCAGTGCACAGCCGTGTGCCAGATCTTCCACCTTGTCGTGGTTGGTCAGGGTGATGGTGACTTCATCGCCTTTTTTGACCTTGATGACAGGCATGCTGTACGCCGGTGCGACCGACATCAGACGCACGTGGACCTTGTTACCTTTGCGCTCGATACCGGCGGTTTCCGGTTTCACGGCATTCGGGAAGTCGTCCATGTTGTAGATCTGGCGCGTCTTGACCACGTCGCGGCGGACGATGATGCCGTCGTGCGGTTCCGAGTAAGCCGTGTGATCGGCGATCAGCTTCATGTTGGCGCCACTGATGTCGATCAGCTGTTCGGTTTCCGGATGCAGCGGGCCGATAGGCAGGAAGCGGTCTTTGGAGAACTTGTTACCCGAGTTCAGGTACTTGCCGTCGGCCTGCTTGGTTTCGCCCATGGACGAATAGTTGTGGCCTGGCTGGTAGTGCACGTCGAGTTTTTCCAGAATGACTTTGGCATTCTTGTCGCCTTTGAACTGGGCGATCGCAGCATCCACATTCCATTTCACGCACTGGCTGTCGAGGAACAGCGAGGTGTAGGCATTGCCCTTGCCGTCGAAGGCGGTGTGCAATGGGCCCAGACCGATTTCCGGTTCAGCCACGACGGTGTCGCGCGGGGTTTTTACTTCGCCGGCGAACCACTTGGCCACCAGCGCCAGATCGATCACGGTCGCCGTTGGCGACAGTTTGCCCGAGCAGACGAAGTACTTGCCGTCCGGGCTGGCGTTGACGCCGTGCGGGTTTTTACCCACTGGTACGTAGCAGGTGATTGCCGTTTTCGGATCACCGTTGGCAGCAGCGCGGCCATCGACCACTGGCACTTTGGAGCCGCCGATGGTGCTGAACTTGCCATCCTTGACCAGCTTCTCGATACGTTCCACGTTGAAGAACACGCAGGCATCGCGCTCGGACGACATCATGCCGCTCAGGTCAGCTGCGTTTTCCGTGTTGTACTGGTTGGAAGCGGCCAGCTTGCCGTCGTAGGAAGTGGCCACCAGGTCCATATTGCCGTCAACGCGCACTTGCCACATCAGTTCCATGGTCTCGGCGTTGACGCAGCTGAACAGCGCGCCCCATTTGCTTGGATCTTCCAGATCGCGGCCATCGTTAGGCAGCGGGATGTGGAATTCGCCACCGCAGAATACGCGGGTGGTGTAGTTGATTTTGCTGTCGACCGGATCGCACTTGTCCGGGAACATGCCGTGGAAGCCCATCACGTTCGGCAGTTCGACGATCTTGTCGCATTCCATGGTATCCATGCGTACACGGGCCAGACGCGAGTGGATCTTGTCGTTGACGAACAGCCAGCGGCCGTCATAGGTGCCGTCCTTGTAGCTGCCGTGGACGTGGTGGGTGTCGCCCGTGGTGTACTTGAGCGAGCCATCGGCCTTGGTGCCCATGATGGCTTTGGATTCGTTGGTCACGCCCCAGCCGACCATGCAATCCATGTTAAATACGGGGATACGCTTGAGCGTACGGCCCGAAGGCAGACCCAGCGCGCGCATTTCGCCGCTATGGCCCGAGCTGATGAAAGCATAGTATTCATCGAGCTGGCCCGGTGCCACCTCGTGACCGCCGGCTGCCTTGGCAGCACCGGCTGCTGCGCCCTTGGCCGCGCCAGCGTCATCCTTGCAAGCCGTCAGGCCTGCAGCCACACCGGCCACGCCCAGTGCGGCGCTCTTGCTCAGAAAGCCGCGACGTGCGGATGTGGATTCGTCAGCCAATTCCTTATTCTTGCTGTCCATCAGAAGTTCTCCCTTGAATGCATCTATGTATGCGGTTGATGCCGAAGCTGCACCACGCAGCTCGCCGACACCGCGCATTTTGGGCGCAGGAAATAAATACAAGAATGATATGGATCATGATATTTCGATGCGGCATCACAAAGCGGCCTGCCATGCGCTCTGGCAGAGGGCAGCTTTGCGCACGCAAGTGATGCGAGATGGGAGCGGAAATGAAAAAAGCAGCCCGTGGGCTGCTTTTAGAATTCTGGAGCGGGAGAAGAGTCTCGAACTCTCGACCTCAACCTTGGCAAGGTTGCGCTCTACCAACTGAGCTACTCCCGCTTGGAGTGTTGTGCTGCACATGTCGTGAAGCGGGAAGAATTATAGCAGAGCCAGAGCGCTGGTCAAGAGCGAAATTCTGCCATCTGGCAAATTCTGCCTGACCGTCTGGCGCTGCACGGCGCGCCGGACACGGCAGCAACTATGCGTTTATGCGGCCTTCCGGTATCATTTGGCATGAACAAGATTTCTTACCAACCGTTTATTATTGGCGTCGCAGGCGGTAGCGGCAGCGGCAAATCTACCGTCTCGCAGCAAGTATTAGCGTCGTTCGGCGCCGAAATGGTCTCCGTCGTCATGCAGGACGACTACTACTGCGACCAGACCCACCTCTCGCCCGAAGTACGGCGCCAGCAGAACTACGACCATCCGCAAGCCTTCGACTGGCCGCTGCTGGTGCAGCACGTGCAGGCGCTGCGCAATGGCGAGACGATCAACATGCCCGAGTACGATTTCACCATCGACAACCGCTCGGACCGCACCATCCTCGTCAAGCCGGCTCCCGTGATCGTCATCGAAGGCCTGTTTGCGCTGTACGACGCCGATCTGCGCAAACTGATGTCGCTCAAGATCTTCGTCGACACGGCTTCGGATGTGCGCTTCATCCGCCGCATGCAGCGCGATATCACGGAACGTGGCCGCACCGTTGACAGCGTGGTCAAGCAGTACATGGAAACCGTGCGCCCCATGCACAAGCAATTCATCGAGCCGACCAAGCGCTATGCCGACGTGATCATCCCGCATGGTGCCAACGGCCCGGCAGTCGACGTGATCACCACCAAGGTGGCCAGCGTCATCAGTCAGCTTAAATAAACCGGCCAAGCCGCTGCGGCAGCTGGAACGACCATCTGCCGCACTGGAGGAAACTGCAATGAATGTGATCGCCGCTGCCGTCACCGCCGTGATAGCCCTGGCTATAGCTTCGAAAATGGCGACGGCACTGCCGCGCCGCTACCGCGCGCGCAACTGCCAGAGCAGCGCATGGCTGCAGGCTTTTCCCGATACCCGCTTGCAGGATGTGCGCGAGTTCCTGCTGCTGTGTACCCAGAGTTTCAGCTTCAAAGGCCGGCAGAAACTGCTGTTCGGTCCGGGCGACCGCCTGCAGGAAATCTATCGCAGCCAGTCCCGCCACCGGCGCGGTAATCGCCAGCCATTCGATACCTTGGAAAGCGAGCTGCTGGCCCGCTACGGTGTGGAGCTGGCCCCGCTATGGAGCGAGCACCTCACGCTGGGCGACCTGTACGCCCAGGTCAAGCTGCATCAGGGCGGCCGCCCGGCCTGAGCGCTGGCCGGTTCACTGCCCCGGCACGGGCTCCCACAGTTCGACTTTATTGCCCTCGGGGTCGAGCAGCCAGGCGAACTTGCCGAACTCGGATGGCTCGCCCACTTCCAGCACATTGCAGCCTTCCTCGCGCAAGGCCGCCAGCAGAGCGTCCAGATTGGCCACACGGTAATTGATCATGAAGCTGCTGGTGCTGGGCGCATATTCCTGCGCATGGTCGGCCGAAATCGTCCACGCCGTCGCCCCCGCCACAGGTTCGCCGCTGGCATCGGTCCAGTCGAACACGGCGCCGCCCCATGCCTGCACATCTACCCCCAGATGAGTCTTGTACCAGGCGCGCAGAGCGACCGGATCTTTTGCCTTGAAAAACACACCGCCTATACCTGTCACCCGTTTCATGCTGGCCCCGTGTAGTGATATGTCCCTAGTCTACACTGGCTGACCGAAAAGTTGGCTAGAACCATGAACTTCCTGACATGTTTGCCACAGCTAGCCACTAGCTGCCCTCCGCGCAAATAAATGTGTAAAGCTTGCTTGACATGTGCGAATATCCCTCCTAAGATGTAAAGCATACTTTACAACCGAATGGAGGCAATGATGCACAATCCCGCAGAACCCCGCTTTTCCGCCAATGAACGCAAGCACAGCCAGCAATATCTGCGCGAGCTCGGCGGTAGTATTGCCATCTATATGGCCCTGCTCATACCCTCGCTGTTGTACGGCCCGGGCATGGCCGACGGCATGGCGAAAACAGCAGCACTCACCGTTCCCGTACTGGGCTTCTTCCTGATGATCTGGGCCATCGCACGGCAGGTGCAGCGCATGGACGAATACCAGCGCAGCCTGACCCTGGAAAGCCTGAGCCTGGCCGCGGCCATCACGGCCGCCATCACTTTCACTTACGGTTTTCTGGAGAACGCCGGTTATCCGCGCCTGAGCATGTTCGTGGTCTGGGGCATCATGGGTAGCGCCTGGGCCATCACGGGGCTGCTGCGCTGCTGGGCGGCCAAGCGATGAACAACAGCATACGTACGCTGCGCGCCGAGCGCGGCTGGAGCCAGGCCCATCTGGCAGACCAGCTGGCCGTGTCGCGCCAGACCGTCAACGCCATCGAAACGGGGCGCTATGATCCCAGCCTGCCGCTGGCCTTCGCCATCGCCCGCCTGTTCGGTCTGACGATCGAAGATATCTTCAGCGTGTGAAGCTGCAAGCGGCCCGTCTCGATGCATCCACATACGGGCTGGCCGCCATCCGGTATATCAGGCCGGAATCAGTAGCGCAGACTGGCATCCGGCGCACTACCGCCCGCCAGCCATGCTGCAGCGCGCGGTTCGCCTAGTTGCTGTGCTTGTTGCAGTAGTTTCTGTCCACGAGGTAGATCCTGCGCTACATGGCTGCCACGGGTCAGTAGATAGCCCGCCAACGCCAGTGCACCGGCGTCGCCTCCGGCCATGCCACGCTGCAGATAGTGCCAGCCTTGCGCGTCACTCTGAGGCAGCACACCTCCCGCCAGAAACAGTTCACCCAGTGTTGCTTCCGCTTCCGGCCAGCGTTGCTGCGCCGCCTGCTCCAGCCATTTGCGCGCCTGCACCGCATCTGCCGCAAGCCCCTGTCCGTTCAGATAGGCCTGCCCCAGACGGGTCTGACCGAGCGCGCTACCGTTTTCCGCCGCCTTGCGGTACCAGCGCAAAGCCTCCTCGCTACTGGCTGGCACACCAGCTCCGCGCGCATAAGCCTCGGCCAGTTTTTCCTGCGCCACCACCGCACCCTGTTCAGCGGCTTTGCCGTACCAGAACGCGGCCTGCACCAGATCGAGCACATTGCTACGCTCGCCCGAATAGTGCATACCCAGACGCTGCTGCGCCTCGACGCTGCCCTGTTCGGCCGCACGGCGCAGCCAGCCTAATCCCTGCTCTACATCACGCGTAACACCCACTCCCAGATACAGCGCTATCCCCAGTTGATACTGGGCCTGGGCCTGCCCTCTTTGAGCGGCAGGCTGGAATAACTGCACAGCTAATTTCTGGTCTCTGACCTCGGACTCTTCCCAGTACATCATGCCTAGTTCGTACAGCGCATCCATGTCGCCAGCCAGCGCGCTCTGGCGCAATGCTTGCTGCTTATCGTTTCTGACCCGCGTCAGTTCCTCGGTTTCTAGCGTCCAGTAATAGTGGATAGGCGTCCACGCGCCAACCACGACACCATTTCGTCTGGCTGGCCGGAACCGGCAGGTCTGCAATACTCTGGCGGCCTCATCAAGCAAGTCGGAGCCGCTAGTCTTGACGATACGGCTATCGATCGCCCGACCTTCTTCATTGACGAGGAAGGACAGCATGACCTTCCCCGTGTAGCCACGCTCAAGTTCTGCTTTCGGCCATTGTGGCTTAGTGCAGCTATCGTCAAATTTCAGCACGGGAGGTTCGTATGCGGGCATGCCCTGCTGTGCAGCGGCGGCGCCGCAAAACAGCGCCAGAATAGCAACTGCCAGACCTAGCTTCATTTCTGGCTCTTGCTCGGTTTGATGGCGAGCGCCATTTTTTCTTCACCGTTGGTCCAGCGTATGGTCGAGGTCTCGCCCAGCCTGGCCAGCACGCGCGGCTGCGCCAGCACCTTGGCCCGGGCATCGGATGATTCGCGTATGGTGAGCGCCAGATCAACCGCATTGGCCGCATCCTTGCCCAGCAATTCGACCACCCAGCCATTGTCGAATGTAATCACGCTCTTTTTATCCAGATCCAGCAATACCTGCTTCGCGCTGCTCTGTACGTGGGTGATACCACCACCCACCGGGGCAACGCGCTCGACATCGAGTGCCAGATTGACCTGCCCGTCGCCAGCCCGGACACTGCCTGACACGGCCAGCATCAGACTGCCTAGCGTCACAATTTTCTTCAGCATATAAGTCTCCTGTTTTCTGATAACGCCCGGATCGCCATGATCGAAGCGTTGGCCTATGCTATAGCCAATTATGCAAGATAGCAATTTCAGCACGGGCACAGTATAAGCATATAGACAATTGCTTGTTGTTAAAATGATCCTATTGCTCGTAAGATCCTAGTTCGCTCTACACTAAGCAAGGAACTCACCATGCCCCACACTCTTCCGCCGCTGCGCCGCAGCGCACTCGCCGTGGCACTGCTGCTCGCCAGCCAGACCCAGGCGCAGGAATCCGCCAATCTGCCCACTACCACTACCAGCGCGGCCGCCATTGATCAGGTCACCGTGGTCGGTTCGCGCGCGCGCAACCGCACCGTGTTCGATAGCGCAGTGCCTATCGACCGTTTCGGCGCACGCGAAGTGGAAAATGCGCTGGCCAGCGGCGAACTGGGCGCGGCCCTGCAGGCGCTGGCGCCGTCGATCAACTTCGCCCGTATCGAATCGAGCGGTGCTGCCGACTCGGTGCGCGGCATCCAGCTGCGCGGCCTGGCACCGGATCAGGTACTGGTGCTGATCAATGGCAAGCGCCGCCACGCCAGCGCCGTGCTGGACACGGAAAGCAGCTTTGCCGGCACGGTGCCGGTCGACATCAATGCCATCCCGCCCGGCGCCATCGACCATATCGAAGTGCTGCGCGACGGGGCCGGCGCCCAGTACGGCAGCGATGCTGTGGCCGGCGTGATCAACATCGTGCTGAAGAATGCCCGCAGTGGCGGCTCCGCCTCGCTGGGCTACGGCGCCAACCACACCGACTTCAAGCCCACTAACGAAACCAAGACGGATGGCCAGACCAAGACCGCCAGTGCCGACTACGGCGTGCCGCTCGGCGATGCCGGCTTCCTGCGCTTCGGCGCCGACACGCGCAGCCGTGCCCCGACCCAGCGCGCCGGTTTCAGCGATGCAGGCTGGACTTCGTGGAACTCCACGCCGGCCGATCTGGCACTCGATGGCAAAGTCGTCTTCAAATCAGGCGATTCGCACAGCAATAACAACTACCTGTTCTACAACGCCCTGCTACCACTGGAAAATGGCGTCGATGCCTATTCCTTCGCCACCCTGAACCAGCGCAAGTCCACCGGCAGCGCATTCTTCCGCTATCCGGGCGACCCCAGCAATGTGCTGGCCCTGTATCCGCGGGGCTTCCGGCCCGATACCCATGGCGACATGAGCGATGTCAGCGCTGTCGCCGGTGCACGCTTCAGCGCGCAGGGCTGGAACTGGGATGTCAGCGCCCGCCACGGCGGCAATCTGTTCCACTACGATCTGAGCAACTCGGTCAATGCCTCGCTCGGTAGCAACAGCCCTACCCGCTTCCATCTGGCCAGCTTCGACTTCCGCCAGAACGCCCTCAATGCCGACCTGACGCGCGAATTCGATCTGGGCCTGCCCGCCCCTGTCAGTCTGGCCATAGGTGCCGAGTTGATGCATGAAACCTATCGGAGTTCGCCCGGCGATGCGGCGTCCTACGCGGCCGGTCCGCTCACCGATGCGCCACCCGGTGCCCAGGCAGGTCCCGGCTTGCGCCCGCAGGATGCCTTCGATGGCAGCCGTTCCATCCGCTCCGTGTATGCCGATGGCGAAACCAGTTTGAGCAGCCAATTGCTGCTGCAGGCCGCCGTGCGCTATTCCGATTACAGCGACTTCGGCCACGCCAGCACGGGCAAACTGGCCAGCCGCTATAAACTCAGCGACAGCCTGCTGCTGCGCGGTTCGCTGTCGAACAGCTTCCGTGCACCGGCGCTGGTGCAGACCGGCTTCCGCTTCTCCACCCTGAATTTCAACAGCGATGGTAGCGGCGTGCAGACCGCCTCGCTGCTGCCGGCCAGCGATGCGCTGGCGCGTGCCTTCGGTGCGCAGGCACTCAAGCCGGAAAAATCCACCAATCTGTCGCTGGGTCTGGCATGGCGGCCCGAGCGCCATACCAGTTTCACGCTCGATGGCTACCGCATCAAGATCCGTGACCGCATCACCCGCAGCAGCGATCTGCAAAGTGAAGCGGCCACCGCCTATCTGGCCAGCATAGGCCGCAGCGATATCCAGTCGGTGGCCTATCTGGCCAATCTGCTCGATACCAGCACGACCGGGCTGGACGCCGTGCTCAACCACGATCTGCCATTGGCGGGCGGCACGCTGAACCTGAACGCCGCGCTCAACCTGAACAAGACCCGCATCGATCAGGTGCATCAGGCGTCCGGCGCGCTGGCGAAAATCGATCCGGCGCTGACGCTGCTGACCGATAACAATCTGTTCCGCATCCGCCACGCTTCGCCGAAAAGCAAGCTGGTACTGAGCGCCGACTGGCAGGCTGCACGCTGGAATCTGCAGGCGCGCGCCACCCGCTACGGTGCGCTGCAGGACTTCTCGTTCGACGATAGCGCACCGCTGGTCGATGGCGTGCACGCCCAGTCGTTTGCGGCTGTGTGGTCAGTCGATCTGGAAGCGCAGTACAAGCTGAGCCGCCAGCTGACCCTGATCGCCGGTGCCGACAATGTATTCGACCGCTATCCCGAGCGCGTGCGCCAGACCAATAACGCCAGCTATGGCGGTGCCCTGCCCTACAACTTCATCAATCCTATCGGCGTCAACGGTGCCTACTTCTATGGCCGCGTACGCTACACCTTTTAAACGGGGAACCCTATGAAATTCAAACAACTGAGCAAACTGTTCGCCGCCGCCTGCCTGAGCACCGTGCTGGCCGCGCAAGCCCACGCCAGCAATGCATTGGTATTGCTGACCGACTTCGGCACGTCGGATGGCGCGGTCTCGGCCATGCATGGCGTGGCCTTCGGCGTCGACCCGAAACTGCAGGTATCCGACCTGACCCACAACATTCCCGACTACGACATCTGGCTCGGTGCCTACCGCCTGTACCAGACCGCCAACTACTGGCCGCAAGGCAGCGTGTTCGTGGCCGTAGTCGATCCGGGCGTGGGCACCAGCCGCAAATCGGTGGTACTGAAAACCCGCGCAGGCCGCTACTTCGTGGGGCCGGACAATGGCCTGTTCACCCTGATCGCCGAGCGCGACGGCGTGGCCGAACTGCGCGAGATCGACGAGAACGTCAACCGTCTGGCCGGTTCCGGCGAGTCCTACACCTTCCACGGCCGCGATGTATATGCCTACGTGGGCGCCCGCCTCGCTTCGGGCGCCATCAGCTTCGAGCAGGTCGGTCCCGTGCTGCCTAGCACCTCGGTGGTGAAGATCGCTTACCAGAAAGCCGTACGTCAGGGCGACACGCTGCGCGGCATCATCCCCGTGCTCGACGTCAAGTACGGCAATGTCTGGACCAATATTCCTAAGACCCTGTTCGACGAACTGAAGATAGGCGTGCACGACAAGGTACAGGTACGCATCCTGCACAAAGGCAAACAGGTGAACAAGGTAGTGGCACCGTTCGAGCACACGTTTGGCGGCGTAGCCCAAGGCAAGCCGCTGGTCTACCTGAACAGCCTGCTCGACGTGGCCGTCGCCATCAGCCAGGGCAACTACGCCAGACAGCACCACATCGACTCGGGTGTGGACTGGGAAGTGGAAATCAGCAAGGCCAAGTAAAAGCAGATAGGCAGGTCTGCCGTTGACACGGCAGGCCTGCCCCCGGCGCTACTCTCGCGCTCCGCCTAGTGACTATCAAATTGATATAATTGCGCCGATCCAACAAAAAAACCAATTCTAACGATTTTTTATATTTCTCCTGTACACTACCCGTATAGTCAGCAGAGCCGCAGCGCGGCAAGGCTATGTCAACAGGAGGGAGGTTGGGCAGTATGAGCAAAGGGGTCATCCTGTGCGTCGATGATGATTCGACGGTACTGAATGCATTACGGGTACTACTGAGTAAGATCTTCGGCAGCGACAACGTCATCGAAATTGCCGAGGGCGGCGAAGAAGCGCTAGAGATAGTCGAAGAGTATGCGGCCGAAGGCACCACGGTCAGTGTCATTGTTTCCGACTACATCATGCCGAATATGCGTGGCGACGCCCTGCTGGTGGCACTGCACGAGCGTAGTCCGAATACCATCAAGATCATGCTGACGGGCCAGAGCGATCTGGAAGGCGTAAAAAAAGCCATCAACCACGCCAATCTCTACCGTTTTCTGGAAAAGCCTTTCAATAACGCCGATCTGGTGCTCACCCTGCGCTCGGCCTTGCATGCCTTCCATCAGGAATCCCGGCTGCGCGATGAAATCCGCGCGCTGCAACAGGAACTCGCCGCCAGCGCCGCCGCACTGCAGGCCAAAGAGGCCGAGCTGGCCCAGTTGCGCGCGGGGCGTACATGAACGACACCTCCGCCAAGCGGGCGCCACGCCAATCCTTCCAGCGCGAAGCAGAGCTGGCCATCATTAACGATGTCCAGACGGCACTGGTGGCGCGCCTGCAGCTGCACGACATTTGCGATATCGTCGGCGAAAAGATCAAGCGCATCTTTGACGCCCAGGTGGTGATGATCGCCCTGCTCGACGATAAAGGCGAACAGCTGTACATGCCATATGCCATCGAGCGCGATGAACGCTTGCCCCCTACTTCGATCGGCGTGTTCGGCTTTCGCAAGCATGTGATCGAAACCAAACAGGCCTTGCTGTTCAACGAGAACATCGCCCAGGCTTCCATCGAATACGGCAATCCCGTGGCCATCCGTGGCGACATGGCGCGCAGCGCCGCCTTCATCCCCATGATTATCGGCGACCGCGTAACGGGCGTGGTCACGCTGCAGCATCTGGATCTGGAATTTGCCTTCTCCAGTGCCGATGTCACCCTGCTCAAAACCGTCACCAGCACGCTCGCCGTGGCACTGGAGAATGCCCGCCTGTTCGACGAAACCCAGCGTCTGCTCAAACTGTCGCAAGACCGTACCAGCGACCTGCTGATGCTCAACCAGATGCAGACGGCGCTGGCCAACCGTCAGCGCGAACAGAATATCTACGACATCGTCGGCGAACAGATCCACGCCATCTTCGATGCCCAGTCGGTCGATATCGCCCTGTATGACCGCGCCCGCGACTGTTTCGACTTCCCGTTCTCGATAGAGCGCAATGTGCGCTATCCTAAGATCTCCCTCAACAACGTCGGCTTCCGCAAGCACGTGCTGGAAACCGGCAAACCGCTGCTGATCAACGAGAATCTGGCTGCGCTGGTCGCCCAGTACGGCAACCCCGTGGTGATCTATGGCGAAATTCCCAAGGCCGTGCTGTTCGTCCCGCTGATGGTCAGGGAGCAGGCCGTCGGCGTGATCTCATTGCAGAATCTGGACCGCGAAAATGTCTTCACGGCGGCCGATGTCACCCTGCTTTGCACGCTGGCCAACAGCCTCACCGGCGCGCTGGACAATGCCCGCTTGTTCGACGAAACCCAGAGCCTGCTCAAGCTGACGCAGGACCGCGCCAATGATCTGGAAATGATCGGTAGCATAGGCCGCCAACTCACCGCCCATTTGGAACAGGGGCCGCTCATCAGCGCGCTGCGCGAGCATGTCCAGACCCTGCTGGAAGTGCAGGAATTCCGTCTGTTCCGTCTGGCCGAAAACCGGCAGACGCTGGATCTGGCGCTGGGCTGGCAGAATGGCAGCCCGCTAGCGGCCGAGCAACGCCAGATCAGGCCGGGCGATCCCTTCGAGCGCTGCCTGAACGAACAGGCCGAAGTGATCATCCAGAGCGAGCATGAAGGCTCGAGCATGTACATTCCCCTGATGACGGGTAGCCGGGCACTCGGCATACTGCACATCAGCTGCCCTGGCGGTGCCGTGTATGGCGAGCGCGATGCCGCCATCCTGCGCAGCCTGTGCGCTTACGGTGCAATTGCACTGGCCAATTCGGACGCGCTGGCCGCCCTCAAACAGGCGCAGGCCACCATCATCCAGCAGGAAAAAATGGCCACACTGGGGCAGCTGGTGGCCAATGTGGCACACGAAGTCAACACCCCTATCGGTGCCATCAAGTCCAGCGGACAAAGCATCGTCGGCGCGCTGGAACATACCATGGTCAGCCTGCCGCGCCTGTTCCAGCTGCTAGACCAGTCGCAGCAACGCCTGTTCATGGGGCTGATCCAGCATGCACGCAACGTCGTGTGCCTGCTCAGCACACGCGAAGAACGGGCCGTGACCCGTGCCCTGACCCAGACGCTGGAACAGCAAGGGGTCGGCAATGCGCGCGAAAAAGCCGCCATGCTGGTGCAGCTGTATGCGTACGAGCATACTCAGGACTATTTACCTCTGCTATGCCATCCCGCCAGCGACTTCATCATGTCGACTGCCGCTGCCATGTCGGCCATCATCCGCAGCGCCGACAATATCAATACGGCGGTAGAACGGGTCGCCAAGATCATCTTTGCGCTGAAATCCTATTCGCGCGTCGATACCAGCGGCACCTTCTGCGCCATCGATCTGGCGGAAAGCATAGAAACGGTATTAACGATTTACCACAATCAGATCAAACATGGCGTGGAAGTGGTACGGCAGTTTGAAGCGCTGGACGAATTACTGGGCCTGCCCGATGAACTGAATCAGGTCTGGACCAATCTGATCCACAACGCCCTGCAAGCCATGCAGGGCAATGGCACGCTGACCATACAGATAGGCCGGCGCGAGCAGCATGCCGTGGTTGCCATCAGCGACACCGGCTGCGGCATACCGCCCGAACTGCGCGAGCGCATCTTCGAAGCCTTCTTCACCACCAAACCGCCCGGCGAAGGCAGCGGTCTGGGACTCGATATCGTCAAGAAGATCATTGCCAAGCACAATGGCGAGATCAGCGTCAGCAGCGAAGTCGGTGTCGGCACCACGTTCACGGTGGCGCTACCGCTGGCGGCGCATGCAGAGGCGCTAGCCTAGCCCTGCCAGCAACGCCGGCCCGGCCAGTGCCTGCGCGGTGCTGGCCACTGGCGCTTACGTATTCAGTGCCAGCCTGCCATCAGATTCCACCTCCCATTTTCAGGGCAGCGGCCAGCAGCAAACATAACAGACAGCTCCAGCCCGAGAATACCCAGCGCAGCACGGGCTGCACCGGTATATAGCCTACCCCGCGTATCAGTCCCGTACTCATGGCGGCAAACAGCAAGGTCGCCAGCGCGTGATCGGCGCTGCCGTCGGCACGCTGGAACAAAGGCGGGTAGAGAGTCGCTACCAGCATCAGCAGCAGGCCGGCCGCCAGACTGCTTAAATGCAGCTGCGAGAACTGCAGCTGCTCCAGCTGGTCCGCCTTCACAACTGCCCTCCTTCTGCCTCATGCGCCGCGCGCGCCGCTGCATTCTCGCCCCACATGGCATTCAATATCGCCAGCGCCAGCGCAAAACCCACACCCAGTATCCAGGCAAAGTACCACATGATGTTCTCCTTCTTTAGCTTGCAGAATTTAATAAGCCGTGTGCTCGTGCGCGGCGATATGCGCTGCAGTCACCTTGCCACGCATGACGCGGTAGGCCCACGAGGTGTACAGAATTACCAGCGGCATGAACAGCAGCGTGGCCCAGAACATGATGGCCAGACTCAGATGACTGGACACGCTATCCCAAACGGTCAGGCTGGCCGCCGGCATGGACGACGATGGCATTACAAACGGGAACATGGATGCGCCCGCCGTGCCGATCACGCCCACCAGCGCCAGCGAGGACAGCACGAACGCTGACAGCGTGCGACGCTTGAGCAGCAACAGTGCGGCCAGCAGCGCACCGCCCAGCCCCAGCGCTGGCAGCAGCCAGAGTGCAGGCTGGCGCGCATAGTTGGCCATCCACGCTCCCGCTTCGCGCACCACGGTTTTGCCCAGCACATCGGGCAAGGCAGCCGGAGCGATCACGGAAGTAATCCGGTAGCCGGGTATGCTCTGCAGCCACACGCCGGCGCCGGCAAAGCTCAGGCATAGCAGCACGGCTGCCACGACGGCCGCGCGGATCGCGCGTGCCTGCAATGCGCCTTCCGTACGGTGCGCCAGATAGGCACCGCCCTGCATGGTCAGCATGGCGCTGCTGACCACACCGGCCAGCAAGGCAAAGGGATTGAGCAACTGCCAGAAACTGCCCGTGTAGGTCGATACCAGATACTGGTCGAAGTGGAACGGCACGCCCTGCAGCAGGTTGCCGAAGGCGATGCCGAACACCAGTGGCGGCACCGTGCCGCCCACGAACAGACCCCAGTCCCACACGCTGCGCCATAGCGGATGGTGGATCTTGCTGCGGTAATCGAAGCCGACCGGGCGGAAGAACAGCGCCCACAGCACCAGCATCATGGCCCAGTAGAAGCCACTGAACGCGGTGGCATAGACCACCGGCCAGGCGGCAAACAGTGCGCCGCCGCCCGTGATGAACCACACCTGATTGCCATCCCAGTGCGGGCCCACCGTGTTGATCACCACGCGCCGCTCCAGATCGCTGCGCCCCACATAGGGCAGCAAGGTGCCGACACCCATATCATGGCCGTCCATGATGGCAAAGCCCACCAGCAGCACCCCTACCAGCAGCCACCAGATAATTTTCAATGTGCTGTAATCAAGCATGCTGCAGCTCCTTGCGCGTCAGGTCATAGTCATAGCGGCCCGTACCCAGGCTGCCGGGGCCCTGGCGGGCGAACTTCACCATCAGGAACACTTCCACCACCAGCAGCACGGTATAGAAAGCCACAAAGCCGGTCAGCGATCCGTACAGATTGGCCACACTCAAAGTGGAGACGCTCATATGGGTAGGCAGCACGCCGTAGATGGTCCATGGCTGGCGCCCGTACTCGGCGACAAACCAGCCCAGCTCGCAGGCCAGCCATGGAGCAGGCAGCATCCACAGCGCCCAGCGCAGCAGCCAGCGCGACTGCCCGCACACCAGTTTGACGGTGCTCCAGAACGCCAGCGCGAACAGCAGCAGCATGGCCATGCCCAGCCCCACCATCAGGCGGAAAGCCCAGAACATGGGCAGTACGCGGGGCACCGTATCATCGACGGCGCGCTCTATCATGGCAGGCGTGGCTAGGCGCACATCGGCCACGTATTTTTTCAGCAGCAGGCCAAAGCCCAGATCACCCTTGTATTCATTGAAGCGGGCCAGCGCCGCCGCATCGTCGCGCTGCTGGCGCAAAGTTTCCAGCGCCAGCACGGCCTGTACGCCGCGCACGATGCGGGCGCGGTTGTTCACCTTGATGGCATGGATGCCGGGGATTTGCTTGCTGACGGAGCGGGTGCCGATCAGCCCCATCACCCACGGCAGTTCGATTTCCCAGTCATTGCGGGCCTGCGCTTCGTTGATGCCGGCCACCAGCGTCAGGCCGGCCGGCGCGGGCTTGGTTTCCCACATGGCTTCCATGGCAGCCAGCTTGGTTTGCTGCGCCTCGCCCACGGTATAGCCCGATTCGTCGCCCAGTACGATCACGCTCAGGGCCGAAGCCAGACCGAAAGCGGCGGCCACGCGGAAGCTGCGCCTGGCAAACTCCACATCGCGCCCGCGCAGCAGATACCAGCTCGACACCGACAGCACGAACATCGCCCCCGTGACATAGCCGGCCGAGACCGTATGCACAAACTTGGCCTGCGCCACAGGGTTGAACAGCACGGCCCAGAAGTCCACCATTTCCATACGCATGGTGATGAAGCTGAACTCGGCGCCGACGGGATTCTGCATCCAGCCATTGGCCACCAGTATCCACAGCGCCGACAGATTGGTGCCGACCGCCATCAGCAAGGTCACCAGCAGATGGTGTTCCTTGCGCAGCCTGTCCCAGCCAAAGAAGAACAGGCCTATCATGGTCGATTCGAGGAAGAAGGCCATCAGCCCTTCGATGGCCAGCGGTGCACCGAAGATGTCGCCCACGTAGTGCGAGTAATAGGCCCAGTTGGTGCCGAACTGGAATTCCAGCGTGATGCCGGTGGTCACACCGAGCGCGAAGTTTATGCCGAACAGCTTGCCCCAGAAGCGCGTCATGTCTTTCCAGATGACTTTACCCGTCATCACATACACGCTCTCCATGATCACCAGCAGCCAAACCATGCCGACGGTGAGCGGGACGAATAGAAAATGGTACATGGCTGTGGCGGCAAACTGCAGCCGCGACAAATCCACTAATTGGTCCGAAATCACTGTTTTTCTCCTGTAGTTCCGAGCGGCCCGCCCAGATGCCGGGCGACGGCCGTGGTGTCGACCTCGACACGCGCGTCCCGCACAAAGGCCCACCACAGCCCCGTCAGCAGCACCAGCTTGACAAGCACGGCGATGATCAGGTGGCGTAACAGGCGTTTATCGGACGTTCTCATGCCCACTGTTTCGCACATTCCGTGCCAGTGGTAACAGGAAGATAAAAATGATGCAGATCAAATACTTAGGCCAAACTGACATACTGCCAAGCACTGCCATGGCAGTGTTTTACTGCCAGCATGACAGTGTGGCAGCAGCTGTCAGTCCAGCCCCAGCTCCTTGAGCTTGCGGTACAGCGTACGTTCGCTCAGGCCCAGCGTGGCCGCCAGTTCCTTGCGCGTGCCCTGGAAGCTGGCATGCAGTTCGGCCAGCGTGGTTCCGGCCGCCTGCACACTGATGCGGCTGCTGGCAGTACGCGCCACGCCCAGCGCAGGCAGGTGCTCGACGCGGATCACGCCGTCGTCCGCAAACAGGCTGGCCCGTTCCAGCACATTGCGCAGTTCGCGCACATTGCCATGCCAGCTGCCACGCTGCAGCATGGCCATGGCGCTATCGGCCACGCTCAGCTTGCGCTTGGCATAGCTGTTACGCTGCAGGATGGAATTGACCAGCAGCGGGATATCGTCGCTGCGCTCGCGCAGCGGCGGCAGCACAATGGGAAATGCGTTGATGCGGTAGTACAGGTCCTGACGGAATTCGCCCTTTTCCACCATGCTTTCCAGCGGCTTGTGGGTGGCCGCAACCAGACGGAAATTGGCATACTGGGTTTCCACGCTACCCACCCGGCGGTAGGTGCCGGACTCGATCAGGCGCAGCAGCTTGACCTGCATGGCCAGCGGCACATCGCCTATCTCGTCGAGGAATAGCGTGCCGCCTTGCGCCGTCTCTACCAGCCCCGCCTTGCGCGCGATGGCGCCCGTGAAAGCGCCCTTCTCGTGGCCGAACAACTCGCTTTCGAACAGGGTCTCCGTCAGCCCCGAACAGTCCACCACCACGAAGGGCCCCGCTTCGCGCTCGCTGTTCTCGTGCACGGCGCGGGCAAACAGTTCCTTGCCCGTACCTGATTCGCCCAGCAGCAGCACGGGCAGCATGGAGGGCGCCACCCGCCGCATGGCCGCCAGCGCCTGATTGAATGCGGCCGAACGCCCCACCAGCCCTTCCCCGCTAGGCTTGGCGGACGCGCTGCGCACCACTTCCAGCCGTTCCACATAGGCCGTAATGGCACCGGCCGCATCGAAGATGGGCCGCAGTTCGACGGCCACGTGCTCGGGCCCGCGCGGCGTGTGGTGGATGTGCAGGATGCGGTCCGGGCCGCGCAGCTCCTGCGCCCGCTTCATGGGACAGTGTTCGCCCGCCTGATCGCAGGGCAGATCGTAGTGGTGCGAGACGCGGTAGCACTTGTGACCGACGATGGCCTGATCGCCATGGCCGAACTGGCGCTGATAGGCGATGTTCGCCGCCAGAATGTTGTAGTCGGGATCGAGCACGATCATGGGATGGGCTTCGTGCTCGAGGAAGGATATCAGCGTCTGCACGGCCGGCCGCGATGGCAAGGCCGGCATGAAGGGGATAGGGGTGGTAGGCATGGTATCTCCGGTTCAGCTTGCTATGCTGCCGCAGCACTGCCAAAGCGTCAAGTGGCAGTGCCAATTACTGCCAAATTCCTGCCATAAGTGGCACTGCCAGCCACACTCCCCACGAGCAGCGAATTTTTTCCCGAATCAAATCAATCACTTGCAAATAAAAATTGCTCTAGATCAAATCTGGCACAGCTTTTGCTGTGTATCACGGTGCAAGCGCCACTGTGAGCGCCACGAGGAGAAAATAATGACTGTTACGCCATTACATGTCGAAGGCTTTTTCGACGCCGCCACCAGCACGGTCAGCTATCTGGTGCTTGACCCTGCTACCCGCGCCTGCGCCCTGATCGACAGCGTCCTCGATTACGATCCCAAGTCCGGCCGTACCAGCACCACCTCGGCCGACCAGCTGATCGCCCGCGTGGCCGAACTGGGCGCCAGCGTCGCATGGATACTGGAAACCCATGTCCACGCCGACCACCTGACGGCAGCCCCCTATCTGAAAGACAAACTGGGCGGCAAGATCGGCATCGGCCAGCACATCACCACGGTGCAGCGCGTGTTTGGCGGCCTGTTCAACGCGGAGCCGGAAATGGCGCGCGATGGCAGCCAGTTCGACCATCTGTTCAGCGATAACGAAGAATTCCACATCGGCACTCTGAGCTGCCGCGCCATGCACACCCCTGGCCACACGCCCGCCTGCATGACCTATGTGGTCAGCAACGAGAGCCAGAGCGCTGCCTTCGTCGGCGACACCCTGTTCATGCCGGACTTCGGCACGGCCCGCTGCGACTTCCCCGGCGGCGATGCGCGCACGCTGTTCCGCTCCATCAACCGGGTACTGAGCCTGCCCGAGGATACCGTGCTCTACATGTGCCACGACTACCAGCCGGGCGGACGCGAACTGCGCTATGTGAGCAGCGTGGCCGAAGAACGCCAGTCCAACATCCATGTGCGCAATGGCATCAGCGAGGAAGAATTTGTCTCCATGCGCTGCAAGCGCGATGCCACGCTGGACATGCCGGTACTGCTGCTGCCTTCCGTCCAGATCAATATGCGCGCCGGCCACCTGCCGCCCGCCGAAGCCAATGGCACCCGCTACATCAAGATCCCGCTCAACGCCGTTTAAAACAATAACGAGGAACTGCCATGGAATTGCACACCCTGAGCGCCGAATTATCCGTCGCGCCCCAGATCCTGCCGGAGGATATGGTCCGCATCCGCGCCGCCGGTTTCCAGTCCATCATCTGCAACCGTCCCGATGGCGAAGCCGGCGACCAGCCCCTGTTTGCCGAAATCGAGCGGGCCGCACAGGCACTGGGGCTGCGCACTTACTACCTGCCCGCCGTGTCGGGCAAGGTGACGGACGAGCAGGGCCAGCTATTCGGTCAGCTGATGGCCGAACTACCCAAGCCCGTGCTGGCCTACTGCCGCACCGGCATGCGTTCCACCACCATGTGGGCACTGGCCGAAGCGCGCCATAAATCGCTGCCCGAGATCGTCGCCGTAGCGCAGCGCGCCGGCTACGACATGAAAGGCGTGGTCCGCCGCATCATCAATCAGGGCCGCACTCCCCTCGACGATGTGGAAGTGGCGCATGCCGTGGTCATCATCGGCGGCGGTGCTGCCGGCATTGCCACCGCATCGAGCCTGCTGGCGCGCGATCCCGAGCTGGACATCGCCATCATCGATCCGGCCGATGTGCACTACTACCAGCCCGGCTGGACGCTGGTGGGCGGCGGCGTATTCGATGCGGCCACCACCGCCCATACCATGGCGGCCACCATCCCGCGCGGCGTCAACTGGATCAAGGCGGCCGTCGCTGCCTTCGAGCCGGAACGCAATGCCCTGATACTCGACGGCTGCCGCGTCGTCAAATACCAGCAACTGGTGGTCTGCCCCGGACTCAAGCTGGACTGGCACGCCATCGAAGGCCTGTCGGATACGCTGGGCCGTAACGGCGTGACTTCCAACTACCTTTACCATCTGGCCCCCTACACGTGGAAGCTGGTCAATGAACTCGGTAAAGGCCGTGCCATCTTCACCCAGCCGCCCATGCCCATCAAGTGCGCGGGGGCGCCGCAGAAGGCCATGTATCTGTCGGCCGACCAGTGGAAACGCAGCGGCGCGCTGAACACCATCGACATCGAATTCTGCAGCGCCGGTGTCGCCCTGTTCGGCGTAGCCGACTATGTGCCGGCGCTGATGGAATACGTGAAGGCTTACGGCATCGAGCTCCATTTCGGCAATACGCTGGTGCGCGTCAATGGCCCGGCCAAGATCGCCACCTTCCGCCACATCGGCGCTAACGGCAAGGAAGAACTGATAGACCGCCCGTTCGACATCCTGCATGTGGTACCGCCGCAAGTGCCGCCCGACTTCATCCGTGTCAGCCCGCTGGCCGACGCAGCCGGATGGGTCGATGTCGATCCGGCTACGCTGCGCCACAAGACCTGGCCAAATATCTACGCGCTGGGCGACGTCGCCAATACGCCCAATGCCAAGACCGCCGCCGCTGCACGCAAGCAGGCACCCGTAGTGGCGCACAATCTGCTGGCCGCAATAGGCAAGCGCAATAGCAGCGCCCAGTACGATGGCTACGGCTCCTGCCCGCTGACGGTAGAACGGGGCAAAATCGTGCTGGCCGAATTCACCTACGGCGGCAAGCTGGCGCCTAGCTTCCCGCGCTGGTTCATCGATGGCACCCGCCCTTCGCGGCTGGCCTGGCTGCTGAAGGAACGCATCCTGCCGCCGCTGTACTGGAAAGGCATGCTGAAAGGCCGCGAGTGGCTGGCCAAACCGGAACTGGCCGACCTATGAGCGCGCGCTGGCGGGAGGGCAAGCGATGATGGTGGTCAGCCTGCTGGGCTTCACGGTCGGCATCATCCTGGCGCTGACCGGCGCCGGTGGCGGCATACTGGCCGTGCCGCTACTGGTGTTCGGTGCGGGCCTGAGCATGGCGCAAGCGGGGCCGATAGGCCTGCTGGCGGTAGCGCTGGCCGCTGCGCTGGGCGCCGTCATGGGCCTGAAGCAGGGAACGGTGCGCTACAAGGCTGCGCTGCTGATCGCCGGTGCCGGCATCCTGTGCTCGCCGCTGGGCCTGTGGCTGGCGCAGCGCACACCTAACCGGCCGCTCAGCATGGTGTTTGCTGCGGTGCTGCTATACGTGGCCTGGCGCGTCTACCAGCGCGCGAAAGCTGCTGCCGCTGGCAGCACAGCCTCCAGTGCTAACGCTGACCATGGCGCTAAAGTGGCTAACGCTGCCACTGGTGCGAATGCGGCCAACAGTAGCAGTAGCAGCGGCACGGGAAGTACAACGCAGGCTGCCCCACCCTGCCGGCTCGATATACAGCGCGGCAAGCTGAACTGGACCGCCCCCTGCGCGCGCGCACTGGCCATGTCCGGTCTGCTGGCGGGTGGTCTATCCGGTCTGCTTGGTGTGGGCGGCGGTTTCGTCATGGTGCCCGCCTTGCAGCGCTACACGGATCTGAACACCCAGTCCATCCTGTCCACTTCACTGGCCGTGATAGCGCTGGTATCGTTTTCCGGCGTCGCGGCCAGCGCTGCCACCGGCCACCTGCAGTGGGCCATAGCCCTGCCGTTTTCTGCCGGTGCACTGATCGGCATGACGAGCGGCCGGCTACTGGCCGCCAGACTGGCTGGCCCCGTTCTGCAGCAGGCATTTGCTCTGGTGTCAGCCGGCGTCGCCGTGGCATTATTCATACGGGCACTGTAATCGCCGCCGTGCCCCCTCTTTTCACGCCTACGCAGCAGGAGCCCGCATGAACCAGCCATCTGATACGCAAGCGCCAGCCGCCGTCTGGGATGCGCGTTACGCCAGCAGCGAATATGTGTTCGGCACCACGCCCAACGAATTTCTGCGCCAGCACGCCAGCGTCTGGGCGGCCGGCAGCCGCATCCTGTGCGTGGCCGATGGCGAAGGCCGCAACAGCGTCTGGCTGGCGCAGCAAGGCATGCAGGTGGAGGCCTTCGACATTTCTGCCGTCGGAGTAGAAAAGGCGCGCCAACTGGCCAGCAGCCAAGGTGTCACCGTGCAGTACGACGTGGCCGACTGCGACAGCTGGAGCTGGCCGCCAGCACGTTATGACGGCGTCGCCGCCATCTTCTTCCAGTTCGCCGATCCAGCCATGCGGGCCCGCATATTCCAGCACATACGGGACAGCCTGAAACCGGGCGGCATCCTGATCCTGCAAGGCTACACGCCCGGGCAGCTCGAATACAAAACCGGTGGCCCGCCCCAGCTCGATCGTCTGTACACGCGCGAACTGCTGACGCAAGCCTTTGCCGGCATGGATATCCTCGAACTGCGCGAGTACGAGGCCGAGCTCAGCGAAGGCGCCCGCCACACCGGCCGCTCCGCCCTGATCGGGCTGGTGGCGCGCGGCTAGGTGCGCAGGAGTTCCCTAATCTCAACCGAGCCGCCCGCCTCAAAAACCGGATTACCAGCCAAAAATTTTCTGGCTGCGTCCATATCTTCTGCCCGAATCCGGAGATAGCCGTTTAACGCGAGTGACGCTGCCGGATGGGCACCGTCCTGTTTGAAAACTGCGCCCTGCCCTATGGCGCTGCCGCCATCGAAATGTCCGGTCGATACCAGCTTGGTGACGTACTGCGCCCACCCATCATCATCATTCGCAAGCTCAGGATCCGGCGCATCATCGTGCATCAACAGAATGTACTCATTCATCCGAATTTCTCCTTCAAAGCTGGTTAGTTCAAACGTAACGATAAAAAGTGACAAATCCCACTGATATCAACGGCCAAAACGAACCGCACAAGAGTAGCACTGAATCGCCACGAGTTCTCTAGATACTCTCCTGCCTATTATTTAGGCCAATATGATCCACTTGGGTTCGCTAGACAGTTTTGAGGTTTAGTTTTCGACGTTCTTGGTTCGCATGGATTCTATGGAGCCTTTGAGGGCAAGAGTTCGGTCGCTTCAACTGTGGCCATATTCCTACCTTTTATTTATCGATACAACGGGATGCCGCATCCACGCTGCGGTAGTAATCTTGGATTCTTGAATCACTGTTCAAACGCGCTTTCAAACCAACGTCCACAACCTTAGGGCTATCATCCACATCGATCAAGAGATTCGTTTTCAGCGAAACACTGGAAAAATCGATTTCCTTTTCCTTCCAGCTGGACTCTGCAAGTACGTAACGCCGATACCGCATGCATCGACTTGGCTCTAACATCGCCGTATAAATCTCAGGTGATGCATTCTTAAAATCCACCACAATCGGCACTTCCGGAAAGCCGTAGTCAGAAAAAATGGTGGCGCTCCACTCAGGAAAATTGGATTTACCATCCTGCTTGGGTATCACGATGCTCGTGCCGGCGATGTGGCCGCCACTAAGATTAAACGCCAGCTCAGGTCCGCCTTTTACATATTGTGCAGTGCGTTGGACGACGACTACAGAACCGTCAACGAGCAAAACTTGCTCTTTCCAACGGTCGGTCTTTTCACCACTGCATCCGACAACGTTGCTAATGAACACAAGAGGCCAGAGCCATTTAAATATGGAGTACGGTTGGAGTTTTCTTAGACTGCTCATGTTCTTTGCACTTCATGCGAAAAAGTAGCGCTGATTTGATTGGACAAAGGCATGACCTAACGCTCTCTGGCCGCTCCTGCTACCGCTTTCTGGACGGGGGGGCACCAAGTAATCGATAACTGTGCGGCGGCCTTGGTGAATCTGGGCAGACACCTGCATCCCTGAAGCCGAAGGTGGTGCAATGCTGTCCGAGCAGCGTAGTTCTTGTCGGTCCAAGCGAACCAGGGCGCGCTACATTATCATTGCCGCGGTATTCCCTTCATCGGCCTGCATGCTCACTCCGGGCTGCACAGAGCTGCGGATAAACATGCCAACTCTCAGGTTATTTAACTGACAAATTCTAACTGGCATCAACGGCCAAAGCGAGCCGTTTCGAGGTGGCATTGTTACCAGCTCGAGGTAGCAATGAGGGAATTTCAGGCAAATCCAGCACGCCACGCAGCTAGCTACCTATGCGTAACTTGATGATATTATGGGGATTTTTTGGAGGCGAGGATCGGAGTCGAACCGACCTAGACGGCTTTGCAGGCCGCTGCATAACCGCTTTGCTACCTCGCCTGAGGTAATCTGACAGGAGTAACAGCGGGTTACGCACTGCTATCCGGAATTCTGGAGCGGGAGAAGAGTCTCGAACTCTCGACCTCAACCTTGGCAAGGTTGCGCTCTACCAACTGAGCTACTCCCGCGTAGGAGTTTGTACTACTTTTACTGCGCCATCCGTTTCCGGGGAAACTGGAGCGGGAGAAGAGTCTCGAACTCTCGACCTCAACCTTGGCAAGGTTGCGCTCTACCAACTGAGCTACTCCCGCATTGGAGTCCAACATTTTAGCACTCAGCTTTAAAACTTGCTAGTGCCACGTTATCGATGCTTTGGAGCGGGAGAAGAGTCTCGAACTCTCGACCTCAACCTTGGCAAGGTTGCGCTCTACCAACTGAGCTACTCCCGCGTCGTCGTCATCAACAACAGGCCAGCATTATAGAGGAACTACGCTGGCTGTCAATGGCAATCTTTTGTTTAAGCAAAAAGATGGAAAATCATTTAGCCCGTTTAGCCCGCCCTGCCCTTACAGCTGGCCGGACTTCTCCTTGATCAGCGGCCAGGCCAGACGCAGGTAGTAGAACATCGACCACACGGTCAGCACGGCAGCTACTTCCAGCAGGCGCGCGCCCCAGAACTGGCTATCGATGGCGCCCCACAGCACGTCATGGAACAGCAGCAGCGGAATCGCCATCATCTGCGCGGTGGTTTTGATTTTACCGATAGAGCTGACTGCTACCGACTTGGAAGCGCCGATCTGCGCCATCCATTCGCGCAGCGCGGAAATGGCGATCTCGCGGCCGATGATGATAAAGGACAGCACGGCATTGGCTCTATCGAGTTGCACCAGCACCAGCAAGGCGCCGGCCACCATCAGCTTGTCCGCCACTGGATCGAGGAAGGCACCGAAGGCCGAGGTCTGGTTCCAGCGCCGCGCCAGAAAGCCGTCAAACCAGTCCGTCACTGCCGCGACGATGAAGACCATGGTAGCGGCCAGATTCTGATCTGCCACCGGCAGCACCGTAGTGGGCAGATAGTAGACGCCGACTACCAGCGGAATCAGCGCCACGCGCAACCAGGTCAACAGGATCGGAATATTAAAAGGCATAAATAATCGGCTATCGTGAATTGGGCAATGCGCCGCTAGTCTACCTTGCTATGGCACATTAAACCAGCACACTGTAGAGACTGCGCATAGAGGCAGGCTTCAGTGTAACTGGCGGTAGATTTCCTCGGCCAGCGCCTGCGAGATGCCTTCCACCTGCTTCAGGTCCTCCACACTGGCATCCACCACGCCGCGCAAGCCGCCGAAGCGGGCCAGCAGGCGCTGGCGCCGCTTGGCGCCTATGCCCTCGATTTCCTCCAGACGCGAAGTCTGGCGCGTCTTGGCCCGCTTGGCGCGCATGCCCGTAATGGCGAAGCGGTGCGCCTCGTCGCGGATCTGCGCCACCAGCATCAGCGCAGCCGATTCCTTGCCCAGTTCCTGCGCCTCGCGGCCATCGACAAACATCAGCGTTTCCAGCCCCACGCGGCGGCCTTCGCCTTTAGCCACGCCGACGATCAGGCTGATATCCAGCCCCAGTTCGGCAAACACCTGACGCGCCATTTCGATCTGACCTTTGCCACCGTCGATCAGCACGACGTCCGGCATCACGCCATCGCCGTTCGCCACTTTTTCGTAGCGCCGCATCAGCGCCTGGCGCATGGCAGCGTAATCGTCGCCCGGCGTAATATCGTTGATGTTGTAGCGGCGGTACTCGCCGTTCTGCATCTGGTGGTGATGGAACACCACGCACGAAGCCTGCGTAGCTTCGCCCTGCGTGTGCGAGATGTCAAAGCACTCGATGCGCAGCGTGTCGATATCTTCCGGCTCCAGCGACAGCGCCTCCACCAGTGCGCGCGTGCGCGACTGCTGCGAGCCCTGCTCCGACAGCAAGCGCGCCAGCGAAATCTCGGCGCCCTTCTGCGCCAGCTCCAGCCATTTGCGGCGCTGGTCCTGCGGCTGGAACACCAGATGGATGCGGTGGCCGCACTGCTCCTGCAGCGCCAGCATCAGCGCCGGCTGGTCGAATTCGATATTGAGGATCAGCGTACCGGGAATGAACTTCTCGGTGTAATGCTGGACCAGGAAAGCGGCCAGCACTTCCACTTCCAGCGGCTGATCGGCAATCGCTGCCGCATCACCGATATGGTTGGGGAAGTAGGCGCGGTCACCCAGATGGCGCCCGCCCCGTACCATGGCCAGATTGACGCAGGCGCGGCCGCCCTGCACCAGCACGGCCAGAATATCCACATCGGCATCGCCCGTGGTTTCCATGCTCTGCTGGTGCAGTACGCGCGACAGCGACTGGATCTGGTTACGCACGGTGGCCGCCTGCTCGAACTTCAGCTCGGCAGCATAAGCGTGCATCTTCTTTTCCAGCTCGTCGAGTATCTCGGTCTGGCGCCCGCGCAGGAAGCGCGCCGCATTGTCGACGTCGGCCTGATAGTCTTCCTTGCTGATCAGGTCCACACAGGGGCCGCTGCAGCGGCCGATCTGGTTGAGCAGACAGGGCCGCGTGCGGTTGCTGTACACGCTGTCTTCGCAGGTGCGCAGGCGGAATACCTTCTGCAATATCTGCATGGATTCCTTGACGGCCCACGAACTGGGGAAAGGCCCGAAATACTGGCTCTTGCGATCCACTGCGCCACGGTAGTACACCATGCGCGGCGCCTCGCCGCCCGTGATCTTCAGATACGGGTAGGATTTATCGTCGCGGAACAGGATATTGAAGCGGGGGCTGAGCGCCTTGATCAGGTTATTTTCAAGGATCAGCGCTTCCGCCTCGCTATGGGTGACGGTGGTTTCCAGCCTGGCGATGCGCTCCACCATCATGGCGATGCGCGGGCTGCTCAGGTTCTTCTGGAAGTAGCTCGACACGCGCTTCTTCAGATCGCGCGCCTTGCCCACATACAGCACCTTGTCTTCCGCATCGAAATAGCGGTACACGCCCGGCAGATTGGGCAGCCTTGCCACTGTGGCCAGCACCTGTGCACGCGCATCAGGCGCGCTATCTTCCACTTCACTCATCTAGAATTCACCACACTCAAACCACCCACCGCACGCCGCTCATGCGGCCTGCTCGACGATCACAAAAGCCACCGCATACTCTTCTTCATCACTGATCGTCACCTGTGCCGACAGTCTATGCTGCTGCATGAATTCCTGCAGCGCGCCACTACAGACGATCACCGGCTTGCCGCTGGGAGCATTCAGCATCTGTGCCGCCGTCCACGTCATCGGCATGCGCATGCCCAGCCCTATGGCCTTGGAAAACGCTTCCTTGGCGGCGAAACGGGTAGCCACAAACCGCACCCCGCGTGACGCGCTTCTGGCTTTACGAGCCAGATACTTTTCCATCTCCTGCGGCCCCAGTATCTTGCGTGCAAAGCGGTCGCCATAGCGCGCCAGCGACGCTTCTATGCGCGGTATCTTGCAGATATCGGTGCCTATGCCGTAAATCATGCGCGCGTGCCCAGACGGGTGGCCAGCATGATGGCCTTCATTTCGCGCACGGCGTTTTCCCAGCCCACAAACACGGCATGGCCGACGATGGCATGGCCGATATTCAGCTCGGCGATTTCAGGGATGGCGGCTATCGCCTGCACATTGGTGTAATGCAGACCGTGACCGGCATTCACTTTCAGGCCTTTGGCCACGCCATACAGCGCGCCGCGCTTGATGCGCTCCAGCTCCGCCGCCTGCTCGGCGCCTGCCGTATCAGCATAGCGGCCTGTGTGCAGTTCGATCACGGGCGCGCCAATGGCGGCCGTGGCATCCATCTGCGCTTCATCCGCATCGATGAACAGGCTGACGCGTATGCCTTCGGCCTGCAGCTGCTTGACGGCCGCTTCCACCGCCTTGTAATGGGTCACCACATCAAGCCCGCCTTCGGTGGTGACTTCGGTGCGCTTTTCCGGCACCAGACAGACATCGGCCGGCTTGATGCGGCAGGCGAAATCGATCATTTCCTGCGTTACGGCCGCTTCCAGATTCATGCGCGTCAGCAGTTGCGGCGCCAGCGCGATCACGTCGGCATCCTTGATATGGCGGCGGTCTTCGCGCAGGTGCAGCGTGATGCAGTCAGCCCCGGCCTGCTCGGCCAGCAACGCAGCGCGGATGGGATCGGGATAGCTGGTGCCGCGCGCATTGCGCAGCGTGGCGACGTGGTCGATGTTCACGCCGAGGTCGATGATGGTGCCTACAGGTTGCAGAAAGCTCATGGTGGATACCGTTTATCTGGTTTATAACTGCAGCAGGTCGATCAGGATCTGCCGCGTATTCAGCGGTGCGCCGCCCAGATGGTGGGCCAGCAGGAACCGCATTAACTGTTTGCTCTGGGACTGCGTGGCGCCGTCCTGATAATCTTCACGCTCCATGTCGAGCAGGGTCTTACCCGCCACGCCAGGCCAGATATCGGCGGCGCGCTGTGGCCGCGGGCCCCGTTCGGGATCGACCACATACACCACCTCGGCCTGCACCGTGCTGCGGGTATCGGTACAACGGGTCAGATCTGCGGCCACCCCCGTCTCTTTCAATAGCGCGCGCTCGAATTTGCGCAGCACGATGGTGGGCGGTTCATTATGCGCCAGCTGGTTGAGGGTAGCCACGTAATGGTCGAACAGGGCCGGATGGGCATCATCGCGCGCCAGCAGTTTGACCAGCAGTTCGTTCAGATAGAAGCCGCACAGCAGCGCGGTCTTTTCCAGCGGCAGCATGCCGCCTACCCACTCGGCATCGGTCAGCGTGCGTAGTTCCGATTTACCTACCCAGCTGGAGGACAGCGGCTGGAAGGTCTGCAGCACGCCGCGCAGCTGGGAATGGGGCCGTTTGGCGCCCTTGGCGATCAGCGCCACGCGGCCATAATCGCGCGTGAACAGATCGATGATCAGGCTGGTTTCTTTGTAGGGATAGCTATGCAGCACAAAGGCTGGCTGGCCGGCCACCTTGGTGCCGACCGTACGCTCGCGCGCGGGCGCGCGGGCCGGCTTTCTGGCTGCAGGAACTGCGGCGGCGGCCGGAACTGCTGCAGCGGCAGCATGGGCGGCATAAGCCGCAGCGCTCTCGGCCACCTGCTCACGCTGTGCCACTGCCGGCGCCGCGCTGGCGCCAGCCGCTGTATCGTCGGCCTCGAGCGTGATGTTGGACATCGTCCCTCTGTTATTCGTAGCCGTAGGCGCGCAGCCCTGCTTCGTTGTCGGCCCAGCCGGATTTGACCTTGACCCAGATTTCCAGATACACGGGGCCGCCAAACAGCTTTTCCATGTCCAGACGGGCTTGCGTCGAAACCTCTTTCAGACGGGCGCCCTTGTTACCGATGATCATGGACTTGTGGGTATCGCGCTCGACCAGAATCGCGGCGAACACGCGGCGCAGATCACCCTCCTGCTCGAATTTTTCGATCATCACCGTGCTGGTGTAAGGCAGCTCGTCGCCGACGAAGCGGAACAGCTTCTCGCGCACGATTTCCGAAGCGAGGAATTTCTCGCTGCGGTCAGTGATATCGTCCGGTCCGAAGATAGGCTCGTTCTCAGGCAGGAAGCGCTTGATTTCCTTTTCCAGCCCATCGAGCTGGAAGCGCAGCTTGGCCGACACCGGCACGATGGCGGCGAAGTTGAACTTGGCCGCCACCTGCTGGGCGAACGGCAGCAGCACGGCCTTGTCTTTCACGCGGTCGGCCTTGTTAATCACCAGCAGCACCGGCACTTCGGTCGGCAGCAGATCGAGCACCTGCTGGTCGGCCGGGCCGAAGGTGCCGGCTTCGATCACGAACAGAATTAGGTCCGACGAGATCAGGGTATTGGTGACGGTCTTGTTGAGCGTCTTGTTCAGCGCATTGGCGTGACGGGTCTGGAAGCCCGGCGTATCGACGTAGATCAGCTGGGCATCGTCATAGGTCTGGATGCCGGTAATGCGGTGACGCGTGGTCTGCGCCTTGCGCGAAGTGATGCTGACCTTGGCGCCGATCAGGGTGTTCATCAGGGTCGATTTGCCCACATTGGGGCGGCCCACGATGGCGATATAGCCGCAGCGGAACGGAGCGTTGGTGTCGGTAGTCATAATGCCTCTTTACTTGTTGGCCGCTTTGGTGGTGCCTGCCGGTGCTGGGCCAGACGCGGGCGAGCTCGGTTCGCTCGACTGCACGGTGGCAATACCGGCCAGCTTGAGCTGGGCAGCGCGGGGCTTGGCCTTGCGCGCAGCGCCCGGGGTTTTCACCAGTGCCTGTTCGGCCACTTCCAGCGCCAGCTTGGCCGCAGCCTGTTCACCGGCACGACGGCTACCGCCGCGGCCAAATACCTGTATGCCCAGCTTGGGCACCAGACATTCGATTTCGAATTCCTGGCTGTGCGCGGCGCCATGGGTGGCCACCACGTTGTACAGCGGCAGGGAGATTTTTTTACTTTGCAGGAATTCCTGCAGCAGCGTCTTGGCATCCTTGCCCAGCGTCTGCGGGTCCACCGTATCGAGGATGGGGATGTAGAACGCGCGGATCACATCGCGTGCCGGGTTGAAGCCGCCATCGAGGAAGATGGCGCCCAGCAGCGCTTCCAGCGTATCGGCCAGTATCGACGGACGGCGGAAGCCGCCCGATTTGAGTTCGCCTTCACCGAGGCGCAGGAACTGCGACAGTTCCAGCTTCTGGGCGATTTCGAACAGTGATTGCTGCTTGACGAGGTTGGCGCGCAGGCGCGACAGATCGCCCTCGTCGATCTGCACATAGCGTTCATACAGGATGGACGCCACCACGCAGTTCAGCACCGAGTCGCCCAGAAACTCCAGCCGCTCGTTGTGCAAACTGCTATGGCTACGGTGCGTCAAGGCTTGCTGTAACAGCCCAGCATCCTGGAACGTGTAGCCTAGACGGGTTTGCAGTAACTGGAGATTCATTATGTGATTGGTCGGTTTTCTAATACGGTTTATTGGTCGGCTTTGGGCATGCCATTCTTGGCAGTACTGCCCTCGTATTCGAGCAGCAGGCTGGCCGGTCCGATCAGGGGAATTTTCTTCTCGTAGGCGAAGCTGATTTCCGTCTCGCCGTTTTCGCCGCGGCTGATGATCAGATCCTTGCCGTTGATGGCGCTGATGTAGCCCACGGTGGCGCTGGCATCGAAGGCTTTCTGCATCTGCAGCACCGTGCCACCGCCCGCCTTGGCGCTGACGATGGCATTCTGGATGGCGCGATATTCAGTGTAGGTGGGCACGATTTTCAGTGCCAGCACGGCGACAAAGCCGCCCACGGCCAGCAACACGATGAGCCCGACCAGTGAGATACCCTGCTGCCGCTGCTTCCCTGTGTGCATGACCGTTCCTTTCACCACAGCTTAGTGGATGGTGCCGATACGGCGCCAGTTACCGAGATTGAGCCAGACGAAGAATGCCTTGCCGACGATGTTCTTGTCCGGCACAAAGCCCCAGTAGCGGCTGTCCGCACTATTGTCGCGGTTATCGCCCATCATGAAGTAATTACCGGCTGGCACAACGCAAGTAAAGCCTTCATAACGGTAGGTGCAATTCTCGCTGTACGGGAACTGTTTCACGCCTTCCAGATTCAGCGTCGGAGCCGCTTCGTTATTCAGGATGCGGTGGCTCACGCCCGTCAGATTCTCCGTGTACTGCTTGTTGTACACCAGATGTTCGTCGTCCAGATAATCGTCCAGCGCAGTGTACTTCACTTCCACACCGTTCACGGTTAAGCGCTTGTTTTCATAGGTAATTTTATCACCGGGCACGCCGATCACACGTTTGATGTAATCCTGGCTCATATCCTGTGGATATTTGAACACCATTACATCGCCGCGCTGGGGATCGTTGATCTGGATGATTTTCTGGTTGATCACGGGCAGACGTATGCCGTAAGTGAACTTATTGACCAGTATCAGATCGCCTACCAGCAGGGTCGGCACCATCGACGAGGATGGAATCTTGAACGGCTCATACAGGAAGGAGCGCAGGAAGAACACCAGTGCGATCACGGGGAAGAAGCTGCCCGAGTACTCGATCCACGTGGGCTGGCGCAGCAGGCCTGCTTCGATGGCGGCGCGGTTGCCCTGATTGTCCACCTTGATGCCGTCGGCCGTCAGCTTGGCGTTGCGGGCGTCGTAATCGGCCAGCGCGCGGTCGGCCGCAGCGCGGCGCTGCTTGGCCAGATAGAACACATCGAGGAACCAGATCACGCCCGTCACCACCATCAGGATGAACAGGATTAAAGCGAAATTGCCCAGAATCACTTGCAGGTTCATTTCTCTTCCACTTGTAAAATTGCCAGGAAGGCTTCTTGTGGAATTTCCACCGAGCCCACTTGCTTCATACGTTTCTTACCGGCCTTCTGCTTCTCCAGCAGTTTTTTCTTACGGCTCACGTCACCACCGTAGCACTTGGCCAGCACGTTCTTGCGCAGCGCCTTGACGTTTTCACGCGAAATCACGGTGGCGCCGATGGCCGCCTGAATCGCTACGTCGAACATCTGGCGCGGAATCAGTTCGCGCATCTTGGCCGCCACCTGACGGCCGCGGTAGGCACTGTTGGAACGGTGCACGATGATGGCCAGCGCATCGACTTTTTCGCTGTTGATCAGCATGTCGACCTTGACCACGTCCGAAGAACGGTATTCCTTGAACTCGTAATCCATCGAAGCGTAACCGCGCGAAGTCGATTTGAGCTTGTCGAAGAAGTCCAGCACGATCTCGCCCATAGGCATTTCATACACCAGCTTGACCTGACGGCCGTGGTAGCTCATGTCCATCTGCACACCGCGCTTGCCGATACACAGGGTGATCACCGAGCCGACGTATTCCTGCGGCATGTACAGATTGACGGTGACGATAGGTTCGCGGATATCGGCGATCTTCGATGGTTCCGGCATGCGCGAAGGGTTATCCACCTTCAGGATGCTGCCGTCACGCATTTCCACTTCGTACACCACGGTCGGCGCCGTGGTGATCAGGTCCATATCGAATTCGCGTTCCAGACGTTCCTGCACGATTTCCATGTGCAGCAGACCGAGGAAGCCGCAACGGAAGCCGAAGCCCAGCGCCTGCGATACTTCCGGCTCGTACATCAGGGCCGCGTCATTGAGTTTCAGCTTTTCCAGCGAGTCGCGCAGCGCGTCGTACTGGTTGGCTTCGACCGGGAACAGACCGGCAAACACCTGCGGCTGCACTTCCTTGAAGCCGGGTAGCGGTTCCGGTGCCGGACGGCTGGCCAGCGTGACGGTATCGCCCACTTTGGCGGCCTTCAGTTCCTTGATACCGGCGATGATGAAGCCCACCTGACCGGCCGACAGCTGCGGCAGCGAGACGGAACGGGGCGCGAACACGCCGATGTCTTCCACCAGCTGCACCGAGTCGGTGGCCATCAGCTTGATCTTGTCTTTCGGACGCAGAGTACCGTTGACCACACGCACCAGCATCACCACGCCCACGTAGGCGTCATACCACGAGTCGACGATCAGGGCCTGCAGCGGCGCATCGGGATCGCCTTTCGGTGGCGGTACTTTGGCGATGATGGATTCCAGCACATCATCCACGCCCAGACCCGTTTTGGCCGAGCAGTGCACGGCGTCACCGGCTTCGATCCCGATCACGTCTTCGATTTCCGCAATCGCGCTCGGCGGGTCGGCATTCGGCAGGTCGATCTTGTTCAGCACAGGCACCACTTCCACGCCCAGATCGAGCGCCGTGTAGCAGTTGGCCACGGTCTGCGCTTCCACGCCCTGCGAGGCATCCACCACCAGCAGCGCGCCTTCGCAGGCCGACAGCGAGCGCGAGACTTCGTAGGAGAAGTCGACGTGGCCTGGGGTATCGATCAGGTTCAGGTTGTACACCTTGCCATCGCGCGCCTTGTACTGCAGGGCAGCTGTCTGCGCCTTGATGGTAATGCCGCGCTCGCGCTCCAGATCCATAGAATCGAGCACCTGCGCCTCCATCTCGCGCTCGGACAGACCGCCGCACAGTTGGATGATGCGGTCGGCCAGGGTCGATTTACCGTGGTCGATGTGGGCGATGATGGAGAAATTGCGTATGTTATTCATTAACAAATGGCCAAAAACAAGTCAAAAACGAGTCAAAACGGGTACAAAACAGCGGGCGCAGGCATAAAGCCGGCGCGCCATACAAAAAAAGCGCTCCGAGCGGGGCTGTTTGCCCTGGCGAGCGCCTTGATCACAGCTAGACTCAACACTTAACGTCCTGACAGGACGTCTTACCCCGTGCATTTTACCGGATTTCAGAGTGGAAAGCCCTACTTTGCGCGGCTAAATGCTGCACTGCGCTTCTCCGTATGCACAAAAACCCCAAGGCTTGCACAAATTTTCATCAGCGCGCCAGCAATTCCCGGACTTTTGCTTCATCCAGGAAATAGTGGCAAAGCTCGGGCTGGTCCAGATCGGCAAACAGCACGGGCACCAGCTCGTCGAAACGGGCCACCAGTGCCGGATCGTCATCGACATCGATGACATCGACCGTAATCGGCTGTTGCGGGGTTTGCATACGCATCAGGGCATCGAGCATGTCCTGACATAAATGGCAATAACTGCGGGAATACAGAGTGAAATGCATGGTTGGAACAGGATCTGCCGCCAGCGCTGGCGGCAGACCCTGCAGACTCCTTATTTGACGCTGGGACGGATGAAAATGAATTGCGACTGCTCGCCGCGCCGCACCAGCAGCACGACCGACTTTTTACTATCGAGCTTGGCCACGACGGCATGGAACTGGCGCGCATCGCGGATTTCCGTGTTATTCACTTGCAACAACACATCGCCCTCTTCCAGCCCGGCCTCGTCGGCAACACCTTCTGCCGCGTCCACCAGCACGCCACCGCCCACGCCCAGAACTTTCTTCTGCTCGGCAGTCAGATCGCTCACGCGCAGGCCCAGCACATCGGCCGCGGTTTTCGCCGCAGCGGCGCCTTCGCCCTTGCCCTTGGCAGCGCCGGCCTTGGCCTGCTTCTCGCCATCGAGGTCGGCCACACTGATAGGCAGTTCCAGCTGCTTGCCCTGACGCCACAGCGTAATCGTCAGTCTGGCATCAAGGGGCGTGCTGCCCACCAGACGCGGCAGGTCGGACGAGCGGTTTATCGGCGTGCCGTTAAATTTGAGGATGATGTCGCCCGGCTTGACGCCTGCCTTGTCGGCCGGACTGCCGGCCTCCACCTGCGACACCAGCGCGCCCTGCGCCGACTTCAGCCCCAGCGATTCAGCCACGTCCTTGCTCACTTCCGCAATCTTGACGCCCATGCGTCCGCGCGTGACCTTGCCGCTCTTCTTGATCTGCTCGGAAACACGCAGCGCTTCATCGATAGGAATGGCGAAGGAAATTCCGCTATAGCCGCCCGACAGGGTAGCGATCTGCGAATTAATGCCTATCACCTCGCCGCGCATATTGATCAGCGGCCCGCCCGAATTGCCGGGATTGACGGCCACATCGCTCTGGATCAGGGCCAGATATTCGCCCGTATCGCGCTGCTTGGCCGAGATGATGCCCGCCGTCACGGTATTTTCCAGATTGAAGGGCGAGCCGATGGCGATCACCCATTCACCGACGCGGATTTTCTCGGAACTGCCCAGCACCAGGAAAGGCAGATCCGATCCTTCGATCTTCAGCACGGCCACATCGGTACTGGCGTCGGCGCCCAGCACCTTGGCCTTGAATTCACGCTTGTCCGTCAGCGTCACCAGCACTTCGTCGGCGCCGTCGATCACGTGGGCATTGGTCATCACATAGCCGTCTGCCGACAGGATGAAGCCGGAACCCACGCCGCGCGGCACGGGTTCTTCGGACGGCGCCTGACGGCGTCCGCGCGGCACGGCCTTGCCACCGGGCAGGGGCAGCGCGCCGCCAAAATAGCGGCGCAGCAATTCCTGCAATTCTTCTTCGCCGATCTGGCCCTGGGCACCCATGCGCCCACTCTTGGGGCGCTCCAGAGTACGGATATTCACCACGGCCGGCCCCACCTGATCCACCAGATCGGCGAAATTCGGCAAGCCCACTACCACGCCGGTGGCAGCGGCAGCGGCCTGTACAGGCGCCAGCCCTAGCACGGCAGGAGAAAACCAGACACAGGCGCCTACAGCCAGCGCCCCCAGCATTTTACGATCTACAAAAAGTTGTTTTTTCATGGAAGGTATCGGTCTCTAACAGGTTGCGGAACGCAGCACACTGATGCAGGCCGGTGTTGCCGTCTCTGCATGCAGGATCGCCTATGGTAAGCGAAAACCTGTGCTCCGGCACAGTTCTGCCAGAGCGTGGCGCCACTCAGGACGAGATGGTGCTAGTCTGGGTGTCGGCATCAGGCGTGCCCGCTGCGCCATGGGCCGGCTCGGCGGCCAGCCGCTGCGCCAGCCGGGCCTGGAAGGCGGGGCTGGGCAATGCTGCTGCGGCCGCATCGGCCTGCAGTGTGTCACGCACCAGATGATAGGCGCGCCAGTGCTGCTGCCCTTCGGCGGTCGCCAGAGCGGCCAGAGCCAGCTCGCGCTCGCTCTCGTCCAGTTCGCCATCTGCCAGCGCGGAAAGATGTTCGCGCATCCGTCGTTGAATATCCATCGTGCCTTCCGCCCCGTAAAAACTCTCTAGCCCGCCTTAAGCCTTTCCCGACAGCACCATCATTGCTGCCCTACCAGCGCTTGTCAACCGGCATATCGAGCAGGGGCCGCAGTTTATCGGCGATCACTTCGCGTGCCCGGAAGATGCGGCTACGCACTGTCCCTATCGGGCAGGCCATGATGGCGGAGATTTCTTCGTAGCTCAGACCTTCGATTTCGCGCAGGGCGATCGCCGTGCGCAAATCCAGCGGCAAGGCATCCATGGCCGCATTCACGGTCTGGGCGATCTGCTTGCTTGCCAACATGGATTCCGGTGTATTCATATCACGCAGATGTTCGCTCTCGGCAAAGGTTTCCGCCTGCTCCGCGTCGATCTCGGTAGACGTGGGGGTACGGCGGCCCTGGGTAGCCAGAAAATTCTTCGCCGTGTTGATGCCTATGCGGTACAACCATGTATAGAAAGCCGATTCGCCGCGAAAGTGCCGCAAGGCGCGATAGGCTTTGATAAAGGTCTCCTGCACGACATCTTCGGCTTCCGTCTGGTCGTGCACGATGCGCGATAGCAGCCGCATCAGCCTGCGCTGGTATTTCGCCACCAGCATATCGAAGGCTTGCTTGTCGCCATCCCGCACCCGCTCGACCAGTCGCTCGTCACACTCGCGTTCAGTTGTCACTCCTGCATTCCTCGATGGTCTGCAACGCCGGCAACTCCGCTTCCTAAGCTATAGAGTTTGCCCGCTGCAAGAAGTTCCGGCTTTATTTGAGCGCGCTGCGCGCCGCCAGTGCCCGGCTAGCCAGCATCAGGGCACGCCAGTCCGCTGCACTCACGCTGTCCGGCAGCACGGGCAGGTAGCGGCCCGGCTGGCCTGGCACACCCAGATGCAGCAGCAACAGGCACGGCCAGATCAGCGTACCTGCCCGAAGATAGTGCGCGTCCGCCCTGCCCGCCGTCCGTACCGCAACGCACGCTGGCGCCGCACCGGCGGGAGCTGGCGGGTGCGGCGCAGTGCACTGCGCAGTGTACTGATATACCGACAAGTACCACTGGCCGCCAGCAGTTATATCAAGCTGCAGCAGCGCCGCCGGGACGCCACCGCGGGCCGCAGCCGCCATGACGATGCACAGCAAACTCCAGCATTGAGCAGGACAGACCAGCGCCGACAGACAGACGGCACAGCGCAAGCCGGCACACAGCCAGCGCAGGCGCAACGACGGGCGTAATACGACACTTGCGGCAATCGACATGGCTAGCAGCCTTGCGCAGCGTAATTGACATCAGTGGTGGAAAAAATTGGAAGCGCCGGCCGTCAGGCCGGGCAATTCTGGCAGCACCGAATAGCGCTACCGAATTGTCGCTCACCCTGTTTTGGACAGGGTGAGCGTTATTTAGTTCAGGCCGGAGCCGAACCGGGTATTACAGTTTGCCGAATACCAGACTGCCGTTGGTGCCGCCGAAGCCGAACGAGTTCTTGACTGCATACTCGATCTTCATATCGCGCGCCACGTTGGCACAGAAGTCCAGATCGCAGGCCGGGTCCTGGTTGAACAGGTTGATGGTCGGCGGCGACACCTGATGGTGTACTGCCAGCACCGTAAACACTGCTTCCAGACCGCCGGCACCGCCCAGCAGGTGGCCAGTCATCGACTTGGTCGAGTTGACCACCATGTTTTTGGCGTGCGCACCAAAGGTACGCTTGATGCCCTGCACTTCGGCCACATCGCCCTGAGGGGTCGAGGTACCGTGGGCATTCAGGTACTGCACCTGATCCGGATTGACACCGGCATGGGCCAGTGCGGCAATCACGGACTTGCTGCCGCCGCTACCATCTTCCAGAGGCGAAGTCATGTGATAAGCATCGGCACTCATGCCGAAGCCCAGCAGCTCCGCGTAGATTTTGGCGCCGCGCGCTTTGGCGTGCTCGTACTCCTCCAGCACCATCACACCGGCGCCTTCGCCCAGCACGAAACCGTCGCGATCCATATCCCACGGACGGGAAGCGGTCGCTGGATCATCGTTGCGGGTGGACAGAGCACGGGCCGAAGCGAAGCCGCCCAGACCCAGTGGCGATACGGTCGATTCCGCACCGCCTGCAACCATCACATCGGCATCGCCGTATTCGATCAGGCGGGCCGCCATGCCGATGCAGTGCAGGCCGGTGGTGCAGGCCGTCACGATCGACAGGTTGGGACCGCGCATGCCGTACTTGATCGACAGATTGCCCGAGATCATATTGATGATCGACGCAGGCACGAAGAATGGCGAGATACGGCGCGGACCGCGCTTGTCGTAGTCTTGCTTGGTTTCTTCGATCAGCGGCAAGCCGCCGATACCGGAACCGATCATCACGCCGATACGATCGGCGTTCTCTTCGGTTACGACCAGGCCGGCATCCTGCACCGACTGTATGCCGGCGGCCATGCCGTAATGGATAAAGGTATCCATGTGGCGCGCTTCCTTAGCGGGGATGTACTCCTCGATATTGAAGCCTTTGACTTCACCGGCGAACTGGGTGGTGAAAGCTTGCGCATCAAACTTGGTGATGCTGGCGATCCCCGATTTACCTTCGGTGATGGCGGCCCACGAGTCGGCAATGGTATTGCCGACCGGGGTCACGCAGCCGAGGCCGGTGACGACAACACGACGGTTTTTAGAACCTCTCAAGCGATTCTCCTAGAGTCGATCGGGCAGAATTAGGCCTTGACGTGGGCAGTAGCGTAGTCAATCGCTTGCTGCACGGTCGTGATCTTTTCTGCTTGTTCGTCAGGGATTTCCATTTCGAATTCGTCTTCCAGAGCCATTACCAGCTCTACGGTGTCCAGCGAGTCAGCGCCGAGATCGTCAACGAACGAGGACTCGGTCTTGATGTCTGCTTCAGCGACGCCCAGTTGTTCAGCGACGATTTTCTTAACGCGTTGTTCGATATCCGACATGTTATGGCTCCATTATGTTTGTTACGGAAAGCGCGCATTTTATCAGGTTTGCGCGCCTAAAAACGATTTTCGGCGTCTGCTGCTAAATCAGCCGAAAACACTGCTAAAAGACGGGAACCGGTGAGTATTTCCTCACCGGAACACATCAATTCATATACATCCCGCCGTTCACGTGCAGGGTAGTACCGGTAATATAGGCTGCCTGTGGCGAAGCCAGGAAAGCCACCGCCGCAGCGATGTCTTCCGGCTTGCCCAGACGGGCCAGCGGAATCTGGGTCAGCAGGGCGGCGTGCTGCTCTTCGCCCAGCGATTTGGTCATATCGGTATCGATAAAGCCCGGCGCCACGCTGTTGACGGTGATGTTGCGGCTACCGATTTCACGTGCCAGCGCGCGCGTCATGCCTTCTACGCCGGCCTTGGCAGCGGCATAGTTCATCTGGCCCGGATTGCCCGACGAGGCCACCACGGAAGTGATGTTGATGATGCGGCCAGTCTTGGCTTTCATCATGCCGCGCAGCACGCCGCGCGACATGCGGCCTACGGCGCTCAGATTGGTGGCGATTACCTGATCCCACTCTTCATCCTTCATGCGCATGGCCAGCTGGTCCATGGTGATACCGGCGTTGTTGACCAGAATGCCCACGGCGCCATAGGTCTTGCTGATCTCGTCGATCAGACCCGTGCAGCGCTCGGCGTCGGTGACGTTGAGTACCACGCCCTTGCCTGCTTCGGCACCGACTTCGGCCAGATAGGCGGAAATCGCTTCGGCACCGGCTTCGCTGGTGGCCGTGCCGATCACGCGCGCACCCTGACGGGCCAGCTCGAGGGCGATGGCTTTACCGATGCCGCGCGATGCGCCCGTAACGAGGGCAACTTGGTTTGCTAAATTCATGTGTTTCCTTTGACGTGTAGGGAGTGTGCCTGAAGACCTGCTTACTTACCTGCTTAATTATTTGAGCAAGGTCAACACGCGTTCCAGCGATGCTTGATCGGTAATGGCGTCGCCCACCAGATTGCCATCGATGCGTTTGGTCAGGCCCATCAGCACCTTGCCGGGACCGCATTCGATCACATTGGTGATGCCTTCGGCTGCCACTTTCTGCATGGTTTCCACCCAGCGCACAGGCGCGGCGGCCTGACGTACCAGCGCATCCTTGATGGCGGCAGGATCGTTCAGCACGGCCACATCGACGTTGTTAATCAGCGCAATCTGCGGCGCGGCAAAGCTCAGGTCAGCCATGTAGTCACGCAGACGGTCCGAAGCCGGCTTGAGCAGCGAGGAATGGAACGGTGCCGAGACGGGCAGCTTCATGGCGCGCTTGGCGCCCTTGCCTTTGGCAATTTCGCAGGCGCGTTCGACGGCTGCCGTTTCACCGGCGATCACCACCTGTGCCGGTGCGTTGAAGTTGACCGCTTCCACCACGCCGCCAGCGGCAGCGGCTTCGCTGCACGCGGCGCGTACCTCATCGTCGCTCAGACCCAGTACCACGGCCATGGTGCCCTGCCCGACCGGCACGGCTTCCTGCATGGCTTGCGCACGGAAGCGCACCAGCGGTACGGCATCCTTGAACTGGATCACACCGGCCGCAACCAGCGCCGAGTATTCGCCCAGACTATGACCGGCCACCAGCGACGGCAGCGGACCGCCGGCAGCCAGCCAGGCGCGGTACACGGCCACGGCGGCCGTCAGCATCACAGGCTGGGTATTGGTGGTCAGATCGAGCTCTTCTTTCGGGCCTTCGGCCATCAGCTTGCCCAGATCGAACTGCAGCGCGTCAGACGCTTCTGCAATGGTTTGAGCGACCACAGGATTACCGGCAAAGCCTTCCATCATGGCGATCGCTTGCGAACCTTGACCAGGGAAAACAAAAGCAAATTTAGTCATTACTTCATCCATCAGATTATGTAGATCGCTACGCTAGCATGTCATCGTGACATCTGCACTACTGGCGAGTTCGTTAGAACTCTAATTCTAATTCAGGGCCTAAAGATCAGCCTTTTTATCGCCTACCTCTGGCAAACCGCTCATTTTGACCAGAACTGCGCCCCAGGTAAAGCCACCACCCACGCCTTCCATCATCACATTGTGGCCATTTTGGATGCGGCCATCGCGCACGGCCACGTCCAGCGCCAGCGGAATCGAGGCCGCCGAGGTATTGCCATGCTGGTCGACCGTGACCACCATTTTTTCCGGCGACAGGCCCAGTTTCTTGCCCGTGCTGCTCATGATGCGGATGTTGGCTTGATGTGGCACCAGCCAGTCGATCTGGTCCTGCGTCATGCCCGCCTTCTCCAGCGTTTCGTGCGCCACCTTCTCCAGCACGGAAACGGCCAGCTTGAACACGGCAGGCCCGTCCATGTACAGGAAGGCGCTACCGGCCACGGCACCACCATCGACGCTGCCCGGAACGCTCAGCACATGGGAATTGCGGCCATCAGCGTGCAGCTTGGTGGCCAGCACACCCGGCTCTTCCGATGCCGTCATGACGATGGCGCCAGCGCCGTCGCCGAACAGCACGCAGGTCGTGCGGTCTTCGAAATTCAGAATGCGCGAAAATACTTCGGCACCGATCACCAGCACGTTCTTGTGCACGCCGGCGCGGATGAAAGCGTCCGCCGTCGAGACGGCATACACAAAGCCCGAGCATACGGCCTGCACGTCGACCGCTGCGCCGTTGTTGGTGATGCCCAGCTTCTGCTGCACGATACAGGCCGTGCTGGGGAAGCTGCCGAAGAAATCCGGCGTCGAACTGGCCAGGATGATCAGGTCGATATCGTTAGGTTGCAGCTTGGCCATCTCCAGCGCACGCTGCGCGGCGATCACGCCCAGATCGGAAGATTTCTGATCAGCTTCGGCGAAGTGACGCGCCGAAATGCCGCTACGGGTGACGATCCACTCGTCGGAAGTTTCAATACCGTTGGCTGCGAGCTGATCCGCCAGTTCCTGGTTGGTCACGCGCTTTGCTGGCAGATAACTGCCAGTGCCGATAATTTTGCTATACAAAGTCATGCCCTCTCGTCGTCCACTACTGATTATTTTGAGGCCGGTGCTTCCGGCACTTCGGCATTGCGCGGCATGAGCTCGGAAATCAGGGTCGAGATATGCGGCAACACATCATTTTTTGCAGCATCATACGCGCGCTTGATCGCCCATTCAAACGAATATGCATCAGCACCGCCATGACTCTTGAATACCAGACCACGCAGACCGAGCAGACTAGCACCGTTATAGCGCGATGGCGACAGGCGTTTCTTGACATTGTTCAGTGCACCACGACCGATCAGCGCGCCCAGCATGGTGAGCGGATTGCGGGTGAATTCCGATTTGACCGTATCAGCAAAGAAGCGTGCCACGCCTTCTACTGCTTTGAGTGTGACGTTACCCACAAAGCCGTCGCAAACGACGATATCGGTCGTGCCTTTGAAGATGTCATTGCCTTCCACATTGCCGTAGAAGTTGAGCGCGCCACGTTCGTGGTCGGCCTGCAGCAGTTTGCTGGTGGCTTTCACCACATCATTGCCCTTGATGTCTTCCGTGCCCACATTGAGCAGACCCAGCGTAGGACGGGGGATATTTTCCATGGCCGAAACCATGACGGAACCCATGATGGCGAACTGGTGCAGGTGGTGCGGTTCGCAATCCACGTTGGCACCCAGATCCAGCATATAGGTAGGGCCGCCCTTCTGGTTAGGCATGATGCTGCAGATGGCCGGACGATCCACGCCCGTCATGGTCTTCAGCACATAGCGGGCGACAGCCATCAGCGCGCCCGTGTTACCGGCCGAAACGCAAGCCTGGGTCTTGCCATCCTTGACCTGCTCGATGGCCACGCGCATCGAGGAGTCTTTTTTACGGCGCAGCGCCACTTCCAGCGGATCATCCATGGTCACCTGCTCGGAGGCGTGCACGATGCTCAGACGCGGATGGGCTTCTGCATGATGTTTTTTAAGTTCTGCGCGTAATACGTCTTCCAGACCGACCAGTACCAGTTCGGCATCAGCATGTTGCTTGAGGAAGGAAATTACTGCGGGGATAGTGACCGATGGACCATGGTCTCCGCCCATGCAGTCGATAGAGATTTTGATTGTCATTTGGGTTGATTCAGTACCACGCTCGAGCCCGGATAGGACCAGCGGCGGCCGGCGGCGGACCATACAGCGGTCGGTCTACGCGATTCAAAATGACGGTGTGCAAAGAGGATTGCAGCCGATGATAAAGAAAAAGCGATGCTGCGCGCCTTATACACGTAGCACCGCCTATTTCAGAGTCCAGCAAAAGCGTCGATTACTCGTCGTTTTTGGTTTTCAGGACTTTACGACCACGGTAGAAGCCGTTAGGGCTGATGTGGTGACGCAGGTGGGTTTCACCGGTGGTTGGCTCGATACCCAGTTGTGGAGCAACCAGGAAATCGTGCGAACGGTGCATACCGCGCTTCGATGGGGACTTCTTGTTCTGTTGAACTGCCATGTTAATGACTCCTAATACTAAGTTCTAAAATTTTAACACATTCGACCAGCAAATACATGCGAATCGAGTATCCTACCAGCAAAATTACTTGCAGGCATTAGTGTATTGCTTTACTACGGTTCACTGCTAACTTGCCATACTCGATTACTACACGCGTTTGACACGTTCTTTACAACACTACTTATTCGGGGTCAGGCCCTTGAGGGCTTCGAAAGGCGACAATTTCGCGCTTTTTGCCTTGTCCAGCAGAGCGGTATCGGGGCAGACTTCGTGTTTCGGCGTATGCGGCAGGGCCAGCAACGCTTCGTCTTCCACCATATCCATCAGCTCCATGCTGCGGCTACCGACGATCACATCGATCGTCTCGTCATTAATCATTTCCTCGATTTCGTCCGCCTGCTCGTCGTCTTTACCGAGCATTAACAGCGTAGCCGAATCGATGGTGTGCGCGTAAGGCGTCAAACAGCGCTGGCAAACCAGTTGCACGGTACCGGCAACGGACAGCGTCATCTGCGGGAAGCCCAACTTGCTGGTGCTTCCTACGGCACTCCAGGTAATCGTGCCGGACGGGTCCGCACATTCCTTGGCCAAACGGGTCATTTCGGCAACAGGCGTTACGCCTTGCTGGCTGCCGTTGCTCCGACAAAAATCAAAGGCGTCGATCACAATAGCATTCATTACAGAAAATTTCCCCGGAAAACCTGCGATAATAGCAGGGTTTTCAGTCGTTCGTCAAAGGATATGCGTAATTCTCCCTGATTTCAGGCGCTTACGCTACCGGCGACAGAGCATATAACATTCCCCTCATGACCACAAGTTTACCCTGCACCCCTGCACTGCCGCGCCTGATACTGGCTTCCAGTTCGGCCTACCGCAAGGAATTATTGTCGCGCCTGCAATTACCGTTCGAAGTGGCCGTACCCGATATCGATGAAACCCCGCTGGCCGGCGAAGGCCCGGCCGATACTGCACTACGGCTGGCACGCGAGAAAGCCGCCGCCGTGGCCGCCCGCCTGCCCGGCTGTCTGGTGATAGGTTCCGATCAGGTCGCCACCCTCGATGGCGCCCAGATCGGCAAACCGGGCGACCACGCTCGCGCTTTGGCACAATTACAACAGATGCGCGGCCGCACCGTGGTATTCCATACGGCCCTGTGCCTGTGGGACGGCCGCGACGGCAGCTACCAGCTGGACGAAGTGCGCGCCCATGTCAGCTTCCGCGACCTGCCTGATGCCGAGCTCGATGCCTATCTGCGCATCGAACAGCCGTATGACTGCGCCGGCAGCGCCAAAAATGAAGGGCTGGGCATCGCCATCCTCGAACGTATCGAGAGCGATGACCCGACCGCGCTGACAGGCCTGCCGCTGATCGCCCTGACCGGCATGCTGCGCAAAGCCGGCCTGCCGTTTTTTAAATAATGCACCACAACAATCTACTATGACCGGCACCCTCTTTCTCATCCCTAACACGCTGGGCGATACGGAAACCCTCGCTTCCGTCCTGCCCGAACAGGTGCAGCAGCTGACCTCGCAGCTCGACTACTTTGTGGCGGAAAACGCCAAGACCGCGCGCGCCTTCCTGAAACTGGTGCATGCACGCCACCCGCTGGCCAAGCCGCTGCAGGAAATCCGCATCGCCGAACTGAATGTGAATACGCCGGCCAGCGCGCTGGCTGGTCTGCTGCAGCCCCTGCTGGCAGGGCAGGATGGCGGGCTGGTGTCGGAAGCGGGCGTACCGGCCGTGGCCGACCCCGGCGCCGATCTGGTGCGGCTGGCGCACCAGCACGGCATTCCCGTGCGTCCGCTGGTGGGCCCATCCTCGCTGCTGCTGGCCGTGATGGCTAGCGGCCTGAACGGTCAAAGCTTTGCCTTCAACGGCTATCTGCCTACCGACGCAGCCCAGCGCGCCAGCCGCATCAGGGAGCTGGAACAGCGTTCGCGCAAGGAAAAGCAGACCCAGCTCTTCATCGAGACGCCCTACCGCAACGGCGCCATGCTGGAAGCCCTGAGCGCCGCCTGCGCGCCCGGCACGCTGATCTGCGTGGCCACCGATCTGAGCCTGCCTAGCGAATCCATCCGCACCATGACGGCCGCCAAATGGAAGAGCGCACCCGCGCCGGACTTCCACAAAAAACCTACCGTGTTCCTGCTGCTGGGACAGTAATCAGATGCCGCGCGCGTAATCGTTGACCCAGTCGATGGCGGCCAGCTGGATGGCATACAGCGCCGCCGGGCTCAGCTGCAGGGCATGCAGGCGCTGCGCCAGATGCTGGCCATTGCCGCCCTGCTCGATCTGCTCGATCAGGCTCAGCATGCCGCCATAGTCGCCCGCACGGTATAGCAAAGCCGTGCGGACTTCATCCAGCACCTGCACGCTGTCCAGCACTTCATTCATGTGCATGGAAAACAGCGTATCCATCAGCGACATCACCCCCACCGTGAAGCCGATATCGGCATTCACGCGCTGGCCCGGACGCAGATGCTCCATCATCAGTTCCAGCGTCTTGCCGCGTGTGGTGGCCAGCTGCAGCAAGGGCGACGTGAACTCCTGCGCCGCACCGTTTTTCACATACAGCAGGATCTGCAGCCAGCGCCGGAACTGGCGCCGTCCCAGCACCATCAGCGCATGGCCGACCGAATTGACGCGGCAGCGCGCGCCCACGGCCGGCGTATTAACCAGCCGCAGCAGATTGAGCGTAATCAGGGCATCATGTTTGACGCTGCGCTCGATATCGGCGCTGGGCGCGTCATTGCTGATCAGGTCCAGCAGCTGCAGCACGCTGCGCTGGGACGGTGAAATCTTCTTGCCGCTAAGGATCATGGGGCGGGCAAAGTAATAGCCCTGAAAGTATTCGAAGCCGAGATCCATGCACTGCTGGAACTCGTCCATGGTTTCGACTTTTTCCGCCAGCAGCTTCTGGCGCGGATTCTTGAACTGGCGTGCCAGCGCCGGCAGTTGTTCCAGCCCCATCTGGTGGATATCGATCTTGATCACATCGCACAGGGGCTGCAGCTGGCGCACATCGTCGGTCTGGCTGATCACATCGTCGAGCGCAAAGCGGAAGCCCGAGCGCTTCAGTTCATGGATGCGGTCCAGCAGTTCCGGCGTGGCCTTGACGGTTTCAAGGATTTCGAGGATGACCTTGTCCGGCGGCAGGAAGCGGATGAAGTCGCTCATCAGGCCGGCCGCATCGACATTCACGAAGGCCATCTGCTCACCCACCACCTGCCCCATGCCCAGCTCGGAGGCATGGGCTATCACGGTCGCCGTGGCGGCGGTATCGTCCGTCACCTGCGCATCATTGCGCAAACGGCCATCGCGGAACAGCAATTCATAAGCCACCAGCCGCTGCCCCCGGTTGAGGATGGGCTGACGTGCGAGAAAGAAGTTATCGAACGGTCTGGCCTCTGGCGGCGACGGCGCTAGCATCATGGGTCCACCCCATCTGGTAATCAGCCTGCTGAGGGCAACCCGTCGCAAACGGGTTGCTGCTGAATATCAGACTATACCCATCATGTCTCGCTGACAACTTATTTCTGGCGATTAACAGGTCGACGTGGCCCCGTCGTACGCCCGGCCGTTGCGCCCTCGCTACGGGGCGCTACCGGCGTAGGCCGGCGTGCCCTGGCTGCCAGCCCCTCGCGGCCTGCGCCGGAGCGCGCTTCGCCAGCACCCGTACGCACGCCAGCACCGCGCGGCCCCTGTCCGGCCGGGGCACGCGGGCCCTGCGCTGACGCGGAGCGCGGCCCAGATGCGCCAGCGGAACGCGGCGCCTGAGCAGCTGCATTGCGCAGCGAAGCCGTGCCGCCATTGCCGCGCACGGGCGTGGGCGTACCCGATTCCAGCGTAAAGCGCGCACCGCTATCGACCCCGAGCGCCTTGACCAGATACGGCATCACCTGCTTGAGCATGGGCTCCAGCGTGTACGGCGGATTGAGAATGAACATGCCGCTGCTATGCAGGCCGAAACCATCGGGCGTCGGCTCGCGCGTGGTTAGCACCACATTCAGCCACTCGCTGCACTGCAGCTGCTTGAGCTTGTCGGCAAACTGGCGCGATTCCATGCGCTGCAGCAGCGGATACCAGACGGCATAAGTGCCGCTAGGGAAACGCGTGAGCGCTTCGGCCAGCGCATCCTTGACCTTTTTGTAGTCCTGCTTGTCTTCGTAAGGCGGGTCGATCAGCACCAGGGCGCGGCGCGACGGCGGCGGCAGCAGCGCCTTGAGCGACTGGAAACCATCGCTGCGCGTCACCATCACGCGCTTGCCGCGCACGGTAGGACGGATGCCCTGTTCGGCCGCATGCTCTTCCAGCTTGCGGAAGTTATCGGCCAGCAGCTTGGCATCGGCCGGATGCAGCTCGAACAGACGCAGACGGTCTTGCTCGCGTGCCACCTGCTCGGCGATATAAGGCGAGCCGGGGTAGTAGCGCATCTTGCCGCTGGGGTTCATGGCGCGGATCAGGTCCACATATTCCTTCAGCTGGGGCGGCATATCGTCGCGCTCCCACAGCGGGCCTATGCCGGTATCGTATTCGGCATTCTTGGATGCAAACGTGCCGTCCAGCGCATACACCCCGGCGCCCGAGTGGGTGTCGATATAGGTGTAGGCCGTATCTTTCTGGTTCAGATACTGCAGCAGCTGGATGGTGATGAAGTGCTTGAGCACATCGGCGTGATTACCCGCGTGAAAGGCGTGACGGTAACTAAACATAGGAGGGACTTTCTTAAGCGATTCGGGCGCAGGCTTGCGCAAACAAGCCGCATTATCGCCCAGAACGGCCGCACCGCCAAAAATAGGCCTGGCTTGCGGGCGATATGGCGGCCCATATCGAATGCGTCAAACTATGCCACCCGAGCCTGCCTAAGATGGAACTGCCGCGCCGCACCCGCGCGCGACGCTTACCATCGGAGGAGATTATGGCTTTCAATAATGTTGGCCCGCTGACCTTTCTGGCACCCGGTCAGACGGCGTTCTGGAACTATAGCTATCCCAGCGATCACGGCACCCAGTTTGCCTCGGCTGATGTGAAAGCACCCAATCAGGGCGCGATCCACATGGCCGACCAGCAAAGCAAGCGCAAGGAAAACAATGGCAACGCCACCTACTTTGTACAGATCCACAACAGGGGCATAGGCGGCGCTTTCCACAACCTGCAAGGCGGAGGCATGTCATGAAAATGACCATCATCACTGACGATCAGGACAACATCCTCGCTGCCGTACAGGGCCATTCGCTGACCGACCGTCAGGGTCAGATCGAAGCCACCGTGTCGTTCGCGCCGGGCCACCGCACCCACATGCTGGAAGTGGACGATGATCTGGCCACCATCGACGACCTCGACAGTTTCCAGGAACGCCTGAAACAGCACCTGTGCCAGCATCTGGGCAAGCCCTGATGCGCTAGCGCCGGAGCCGCCGCGACTGTCTGCGTGGCGGCTCCGCTTTGCGCGCTAGCGCCAACTCCTTACGTTCAGGCCACTTTCGGTTCGAAGAACTGCTCGTCTTCCGTCGAACCATGCAGGGCCGTGGTGGACGACAGCCCGCTCTGGATGCACTGGGTCACTTCATCGAAATAGCCGGTGCCCACTTCGCGCTGGTGCTTGACGGCCGTGAAGCCCCGCTCCGCCGCTGCAAATTCCGCTTCCTGCAATTCCACGAAGGCCGTCATGTGGCGGCGCGCATAGCCGTGCGCCAGATGGAACATGCTGTAGTTGAGCGCATGGAAGCCGGCCAGCGTAATGAACTGGAATTTGTAGCCCATGGCCGCCAGTTCACGCTGGAAGCGGGCAATGGTGGCGTCGTCCAGATTCTTTTTCCAGTTGAAGGAAGGCGAGCAGTTATACGCCAGCATCTTGCCGGGGAAGCGAGCATGCACGGCTTCGGCAAAGCGCTTGGCATAGGCCAGATCGGGCCGGCCCGTCTCGCACCACACCAGATCGGCATACGGGGCATAGGCCAGCGCCCGCGCCACCGCCTGATCCAGCCCCTTGCGCACCTTGTAATAGCCTTCCACCGTGCGCTCGCCCGTGCAGAAGGGCTTGTCGTTGTCATCGATATCGGAAATCAGCAGATCGGCCCCTTCCGCATCCGTGCGGGCGATCAGCAGCGTGCTGGTGCCCATCACATCGGCCGCCAGCCGCGCTGCCGTCAGCTTCTCGATGGCTTCGCGCGTAGGCACCAGCACCTTGCCGCCCATGTGACCGCACTTTTTGGCCGAGGCCAGCTGGTCTTCAAAATGCACACCGGCCGCACCGGCTTCTATCATGGCTTTCATCAGTTCGAACGCATTCAGCACGCCGCCGAAACCCGCTTCCGCATCGGCCACGATGGGGGCAAAGTAATCGATGTCGTCGCGCCCTTCCGACCACTGAATCTGGTCGGCCCGCTGCAGCGTATTATTGATACGCTTGACGGCCATGGGCACGGAATTGACGGGATACAGCGACTGGTCGGGATACATTGCGCCCGCCTCGTTGGCATCCCCCGCCACCTGCCAGCCGGACAGATAGATGGCCTTCAGCCCTGCCTTCACCTGCTGCAGCGCCTGATTACCCGTCAGCGCGCCCAGCGCATTTACGTGGGCTTCCTGGTTCAGCAGCTGCCACAGCTTGTCGGCACCGCGCTGGGCCAGCGTGTGGCTGATGGGCAGCGAGCCGCGCAAACGCACCACGTCGGCAGCGCTGTAAGTACGCCGCACGCCGGCCCAGCGCGGGTTGCACTCCCAATCCTGCTGAAGCTCGGCAATTTGCTGTTCACGAGTGGCCATGATGTTCTTCTCCTGCAAAAATTAAAATCCGCTGACTCCATGATAGACCTTTTGTGCCGCGCACAACGAGTCTTATATAAGACACATGATCAGTTTTAAATTATTACAAATCAGTGACTTAAACAATATTTTTCAGGATGCGGAAAGCAATTTCTCAAAATGGAAGAAATGCCGCGACTGTTGGCGCGGCGCATGCCGTAATGTGAAACGAAGATTTCGCCAGATGAAAAAAACACCCCGGATACACTAGGCATGCGGGGTGTCTGCGCTAGCCGGCAATAAGCCGGCCCTGCCTACTGGCGCCGGCGCCGCGCGGCGAAGCCGAGCAAGCCCAGCCCGCCCAGCAGCATGGCATAGGTGGAAGGTTCCGGCACGGCCAGAACCGTGAAATCGGTGGCAGCGATGTAGGCGCCCGACATCACGAAATAGCTGATGCTGGCCGTGCTTTCGCGGAAGCCGTAAAACGCGCCCTGATTCACACTATCGGCCGGCAGATTGATCTGCAGCACCAGCGATTCGATCAGCTGATGACTGGCATCATAGGCCGCGATGGTGGCATTGCCGTAATTGCGACCATAGTTGAACAAAGCGCCTACCGCCATGACCGGCTTATCGAAGGCCAGCTGCATCTTGCTGAAGCCATCATTCGGCGAAGCCAGCGGCATGCCCTGCCACTGGCCGTTGAGGTTGAAGCCGAACGCATTGGTATAGCCGAACACCGAGCGCTCGCCATCACTGCTCCATATCACACCATCCGCCAGCGTCTGGGGTGGGATGCCATAAGCGCCATTGGCTGCCATGGGCAGCACCGTACCGTCGGACAAGGACGACACCACGCCAGCCTGGGCCGACAGGGCCGCACCCGCACAGGCAACCGCAATCAGAAGTTTTTTCATGGCAATTCCTGTCGGTCAACTTTGTTTGCTGTTTTACATCGACAAGCTTAGCACGCCAGTGCCTGCTGCGCTACCAGAACTCCGTCCGCATCCGCATAAATCCACGCGCCGGGGCGTACGGCCACGCCCTGTATCGTCACCTGCACCTGACGGTCGCCCTCGCCTTTTTTGCTGCTCTTGCGCGGGTGGGCGGCCAGCGCACGCACGCCGATCTGGCAGGCATTGATTTCGTCCGTGTCACGGATACAGCCATCCACCACGATACCGGCCCAGCCGTTGTTTTGAGCTAACAGTCCCAGCTGGCCACCCACCAGCGCGCGGCGCAGGCTGGCTCCGCCGTCGATCACCAGCACCTGCCCCTGCCCCGGCGTTTCCAGCACGGCCCGCACCAGCGCATTGTCCTCATGCACGCGCAAGGTGTAGGCCGGACCAGCAAAACTGCGCAGCTGGCCATAGGACTGTAACACGGGCGGCAAGACTGCCAGCCGGCCGTCATCGAGCAGCTCGGCGTGGTCGTCGCATAAATCGGTGGTGGCAAATTTCATTATCTGTCCTGATCTGGTAGGGAAAAGAACGTTAATTCTATGCCCTAGGCTAGCCAGCGCACAGCCTGAGTGTGGCAAAAAGTGAATTTCCTCATAATATCTTCTGTCCAGTACAGAAATACGTTACATTTAATCTTTTCCTAACCCAGAGCGCGTGTATGGCTGACGTGTCCCTGTTTTCCCACGATCAAATCGTCGGTCTGTTGGCGGCGCTGCCGGATCCCGCTTTCATCTTTACCCGTAGCGGCCGCTACGCTGCCCTGTTCGGCGGGGCCGATAACCGCTACTACCACGACGGCAGTTCACTGGTGGGCAAGACCATCGCCGACGTACTCAGCGACGAACGGGCCGGCTGGTTTATCCAGCAGATTGCCATCGCCCTCGACCAGCCCGGCATGCACGTGGTGGAATATCCCCTCAGCGGACGCGATGTGCGGGGACTGGACAACGACGGGCCGCCCGACGTGATCTGGTTCGAAGGACGGGTCCGGGCATTGGGCTATCAGGTACAGGGTGAGGATGCCGTGCTGTGGATCGCCAGCAATATCACCGCCAGCAAGCGGCTGGAAAAGCAGTTGCGCATGTTCAGCGAAACGGATGCACTGACGGGGCTGGCCAACCGGCGCAAGCTGATGCAGATGCTGAACGAGCACTACGAGATGCACGCGCGCTACGGTACGCCCAGCGCCGTGCTGATCTTCGACATCGACGAGTTCAAGGGCATCAATGACCGCTACGGCCACCTGTGCGGCGACCAAGCCTTGCAGACCACAGCCGAAGTGTGCCGCGCCGTGCTGCGCAGCACCGATTTTCCGGCCCGTCTGGGCGGCGATGAATTCGTCGTGCTGATGCCGCATACCACACGCGAACTGGCCCAGCCCATTGCCGAACGCCTGCGCCTGCGGGTGGCGGAAGAATTACGCCTGCTGCAATCGCTCGGTGACGGCGCCACCATCAGCGGCGGCCTGAGCGAAATGCTGCCCGGTGATCATTCCTTCGAAGATGTGCTGAAACGCGCCGATGTGGCGCTCTACAATGCAAAACGGCAGGGACGCAATCGCATCGCCTGCCATTTCCCCGTCAGCCTGGACGCTGAACTTTAAGCCGCCCGACGGCGCGCAGCAGCGCGCCGCCAGACTCAGTTAAAACTCAGCTCGCCATTGCTCACGTCCACGCGGATAGTGTCTTTGGGGCCGAAGCGGCCTTGCAGGATCAGCTTGGACAGCGGATTTTCGATCTGCTGCTGGATCGCCCGTTTCAGCGGCCGCGCCCCGTACACAGGATCGTAGCCGGCTTCGGCGATTTTCTGCAGCGCCTGATCCGTCACCGTCAGCGTCATGTCCATGCGCGCCAGCCGCTGTTCGAGTATCGCCAGCTGGATCTTGGCGATGGCACCGATGTTTTTCTCGTCGAGGCCATGGAACACCACGATTTCATCGATACGATTGATGAACTCGGGACGGAAGTGCGCCCGCACCTCGGCCATCACGGCCAGTTTCATCACGCCCGGATCAGCATCTTCCATCGCCTGCATCTTATGCGAGCCGAGGTTGGACGTCATGATGATCACGGTGTTCTTGAAGTCCACCGTGCGGCCCTGCCCGTCCGTCATGCGACCATCATCGAGCGCCTGCAGCAGCACGTTGAACACGTCGGGGTGGGCCTTCTCCACCTCGTCCAGCAGGATCACGCTGTAAGGCTTGCGCCGCACGGCTTCGGTCAGATAGCCGCCTTCGTCGTAGCCCACGTAGCCGGGCGGCGCGCCGATCAGACGGGCCACCGAATGCTTCTCCATGAATTCGCTCATGTCGATGCGGATCAGCGCATCTTCCGTATCGAACAGGAAGCCGGCCAGTGCCTTGGTCAGCTCGGTCTTGCCCACGCCCGTAGGACCAAGGAACATGAAGGAGCCGTATGGACGGTTAGGATCGGCCAGACCGGCGCGCGAACGGCGGATCGCATCGGCCACCGCCGCTATCGCTTCGTCCTGCCCCACCACGCGCTCATGCAGCTTGGCTTCGATGTGCAGCAGCTTGTCACGCTCGCCCTGCATCATGCGCGAGACAGGAATGCCGGTGGCACGCGACACCACTTCGGCGATTTCTTCCGCCCCCACTTCGGTGCGCAGCAGCTTGGGCTGGCTGGCGCCGGTCTTGCTGGCCGACGCGGCTTCGGCCTGTTTCAGCTGGGCCTCCAGTTCCGGCAGGCGGCCATACTGCAGCTCCGACACACGCTGCCAGTTGCTGTCACGCGTGGCCTGCTCCATCTGCAGCTTGATGCGGTCGATTTCTTCCTTGATGTGGGTACTGCCCTGCACCACCGACTTCTCGGCCTTGAGGATTTCCTCGTAGTCGTTCAGCTCGCGCTGCAGACGGCTGATCTCTTCCTCGATCAGCTCCAGCCGGCGGCGCGAACCTTCGTCCTTCTCCTTCTTCACGGCTTCCTTCTCGATCTTCAGCTGGATCAGACGGCGTTCCAGCTTGTCCATCACTTCCGGCTTGGAGTCGATCTCGATCTTGATCTTGGAAGCCGCTTCGTCGATCAGGTCGATCGCCTTATCGGGCAGGAAGCGGTCCGTGATATAGCGGTGCGACAGTTCCGCCGCAGCGATGATGGCCGCATCGGAAATCGCTACCTTGTGGTGCAGCTCGTACTTGTCCTGCAGCCCGCGCAGGATCGCAATAGTGGCTTCCACCGAAGGCTCGTCCACCAGTATCTTCTGGAAGCGGCGCTCCAGCGCAGCATCTTTCTCGATGTATTTGCGGTATTCGTCCAGCGTGGTGGCGCCCACGCAATGCAGCTCGCCACGGGCCAGCGCAGGCTTGAGCATATTGCCCGCATCCATGGAGCCTTCGGCCTTGCCGGCACCGACCATGGTGTGCATTTCGTCGATGAAGACGATGGTCTGGCCTTCATCCATGGCCAGTTCCTTGAGCACGGCTTTCAGGCGCTCTTCGAACTCGCCGCGGAATTTGGCACCGGCCACCAGCGCCGCCATGTCGAGCGACAGCACGCGCTTGCCCTTGAGCGAATCCGGTACTTCGTTGTTGACGATACGCTGGGCCAGCCCTTCCACGATGGCGGTCTTGCCCACGCCCGGTTCGCCGATCAGCACAGGGTTGTTCTTGGAGCGGCGCTGCAGCACCTGGATGGCGCGGCGGATTTCATCGTCACGGCCGATCACGGGATCGAGCTTGCCGGCGCGGGCCCGCTCGGTCAGATCCAGCGTATATTTTTTCAGCGCTTCGCGCTGGCCTTCGGCATCCTGATTATCCACTTTGGCACCGCCGCGCACGGCGGCTATGGCCGCTTCCAGCGCTTTGCGGGTCAGGCCGTTTTCGCGCGCCAGCTTGCCGGCATCGGATTTATCGTCGGTCAGCGCCAGCAGCACCATCTCGCTGGAGATGAACTGGTCATTGCGCTTCTGCGCTTCCTTGTCCGACAGATTGAGCACGGCGATCAGCTCGCGGCTGGCCTGCACATCGCCATTCGTACCCGAGACTTTGGGCAGGCGTTCGAGCGCGCTGCCCAGCGCCTTGGTCAGGCCGCCTACATTCACGCCGGCGCGCTGCAGCAAAGAGCGGGCACTGCCGTCGTCCTGATTCAGCAGCGCCGTCAGCAGGTGTACGGGCTCGATATATTGGTTGTCATTACCCACCGCCAGACTTTGCGAGTCCGACAGGGCTTCCTGTAACTTGGTCGTGAGTTTGTCCTGACGCATGGTGGTGCTCCCATCAATTTAACTTATCGCCCAAATAGGGTTGATCAATTACATTTCAAGGATTCACCGATTTATTTCATACTTCCATGAGCTAGATCAAGTCTGCTCATTTCGACAACTTATTTCGACCACTTTTCTAAAGCGACATCGTCACTGACGCGGGCATCCACCCAGCGTCCGCCATCGGGCGTCTGTTCCTTCTTCCAGAACGGTGCTTCCGTCTTGAGAAAATCAATGATGAATTCGCAGGCGGCAAAGGCCTCGCCCCGGTGCGCCGAGGTGACGGCCACCAGCACAATCTGCTCCATCGGTTTGAGCGGGCCCACCCGGTGAATCACCAGCGCACCGAAGATATCCCAGCGCCCCCGTGCCTGTTCGATGATGTTCTGGATGGACTGCTCCGTCATGCCCGGATAGTGTTCCAGCTCCATCTCGGCCACGCTGGCGCCTTCGTTCAGATCACGCACCGTGCCGACAAAGCTGACGATGGCGCCTACCCCGGGCTGGGCGGCGCGCAGCAGCGCCACTTCCGTACTCAGATCGAAATCCTGCTGCTGTACCCGTACGCTGTAGCTAGCGGCCGCCATCAGCGTTCTCCCCCGCCGATGCGGCGGAACAGCGCTTCGATGCGGCTCACCGTGCGGTCATCGGCCAGCGCCGGCATGGCGCATAGCTGCAGATAGGCAGCCGTGGCGCTTTGCGGCTTCTGGCCCGATTTCAGCGACGATTGCAGCACTTCCACCTGCATTTTCAGGCGCTCGCGGGCAAACTCGGCACCACTATCGACGCCGGCGACGATTTCCAGCCGCAGCACTTCATCGAGCAGGCGCTGACGGTTGGCTTCCAGCTGCGCCAGATAGTTAGCCGCATCACTGCCCAGCAGCGCCAGCGCAGCGTTGTAGCGGCCGCTCAGCGCTTTTTCGTATTCGCCGCCCAGCTTGGGGATGGCTACCCAGCGCGCCTGCCATTCGTCGGCAGTGGCGGCGCCGTTCGCTGCGCTAGCCGGCACCAGCTGGCCTTCCAGCGCCTGGCACAGACGCAGCTTGTCGCGCAGGGCATGGGCTTGCGCTGCGCCGCTACGGCGCCGGATCGCATCGGCCTGGGCCTGCACCTGCGCCTGCGCGGCCTGATAGCGCTGGCTGATACGGGCTTCGGCGGCACGCGGCACTGTGCCCGCATGCTGCCATGCGCTGGCCGTCTCGCGCAGCAGTGCCGCTATCGCCGCCAGCTGGGCCTTGTCATCGCCGCTGAACGTGGCCGTTTCCAGCTGCGCGCACAGCGCTTCGCGTGCATGCAGATGGGCTTTGCGTTCATGGTCGGCCGCATGGGCCACTTCCTTGCGCTTGCTGTAGACGGCATCGCAGGCCGCGCGGAAGCGCTGCCACAGCGCCTGTTCCGCCTTGCGCTCCAGCGGCAGCGCCTTGGCCTGTTCCTGCCAGCGCTCCTGCAGGCGCTTGAGCAGGTCGAGCGCATGGCGTTCGGTCGGCTGCAGCTGCTCGGCTTCCTGGATCAGCTGCTCGCGCCGCGTCACTTCGATCTTGCGCTGCTGGGTCAGCGGTGCCAGCATCTGGCCCAGCGCCTTGTCGAAAGCCTGTTCCAGCTTGCGCTTTTCCTTGCGCTCCATGGCACCGAGCCGGCTCCACATCTGGCGCAGGCGCTGGCCTGCTGCCGCCACGTTCTTCAGGTCGACGCCTTCGGCCGCTGCCTGCGCCATGGCGCGGGTTTCTTCGATCAGGGCTTGCGCCTTGGCCGCATTGGCGTGGCGCTCGTCGGCCAGCTGCTTGAAATGGGCGGCGGCCGGCGCATAGGCCGTGGTGCAGGCGCGGTCGAAGCGCTCCCACAGGCTGCGCGGCGCGTGGCCGGAGACGGCATCGAGCGCCTTCCAGCGCTCGCGCATGCTGCCCACTTTCTTGGCCAGTTCGCTCATCGCCAGACCCAGTGCAGGCAGCTCTTCCACCACCTTTACCAGTTCCTCGCGCGAGACATTGCCACTCCAGCGCGCCCAGTCGCTCAGGCGTTTGAGTTCGGCGCGCAGGTGGTTGAGGCGTTCCGTGACGGCTGGCGCCAGACGGGCCTTGTGTTCCTTGAGCCATTTATCATGTTCGGCGGCAGCGTGCAGCAAGCCCTGCTCGAGCGCCTGTTCCAGCGCATCAAGGGTGCTGAGAAATTGCGGATCCGGCGCGGCCGGCTTGGCGGCACGGCCAGCTGGCGCAGCCTTGGCTGGCATCGTGCCGGCGGCAGCGCCTGCGCTAGCATTTACCAGCGCATCTTCCGAGCTATTGGGGCCGCTTGCTGCAGCACCACCCGCCTCGACATCGTCGCTGGTTGCGCCATTAAGCCTGGCGGCATCAGCGCCAGCACTGTCAGCGACGGCAGTAGCGGCCTGCTGCTGCGCCGGCGCCGGTGCAGCTTTGGCGGCAAGCGCTGCCTGTCCTGCGGCCAGCGCGGCACGCGTCTGATTCAGGGCGGCGGCAAAATCCGTCAGCAGATGCTTGGGCAGAGTGGCATGCTCGGCGTCCTGCTGGCAGCGCTCGAACTGCGCAGCATACTGGTCCAGCGCAGCTTGCGCGGCGGCCTTGTCGTCCATGCTGGCAGGCAGCTGGCGCAAGGCCGCCAGCGCATCGATCATCTGGCGCTGCAGCTGCACCTGCGCCTGCAGGCGCGCATCGAGCGCCATGCGCTGGCTGGCAAAGCTGATGGCCTGTGCGGCATCGGCCGTAGTAATGCTCCATTGCCGGTCCAGCTCGGCCACCTGATTCGGCGTGAGTTTTTCATCGGCCAGCATGCGTGCCGCCAGTTCCAGACAGACCGCTGCTTTGCGCTGTTCAGCTTCGTGATAGCGGATCGCATCGAGCCGGCTCTGCATCAGCTTGGCCACACGCCGGTCGGTATTGCGCATCGCCTGCAGCACCTGTTCCAGCAGCGGCAGGCTGCGCACATGTTCGGCGGCCTGCAGCCGCACGCCGGCAAACTCGCTCTGCAGGATCAGCGCCACGGCGGCCGCTTCGTCACCGGCCAGCGCGGCCGCCTGCCGGGTCTGTTGTTCGCGTCGTTCGGCCGAAGCAGCAGCAGCCGCACCGGCTGCAGTCTCCGTTGCGGCAGGTGCTACGCCAGCGCTTTCGCCGTTGCGCTTGAAGATGAATTCGAACATGGTGCGCTATGAGGTATCTAAAACCACCATCATAGCAAAGCAGAGAATATTTGCCTGTTACAGAGCGCTTATTTCGGCGCTGGCACTTCCCGCTCGGCCCGGGCACGCAAATGCGGCACGCTGCTGATGGTGTCATCCTGAACCAGATTCATATCGATCATCGGCAATACCTGCAAACGCGGCATATTGATGGCGGCAGCATCGGGCAGCACCGCCGGTGGCGCGCTGCGTTTAAGTTCCTCGACCCGCTTGTCATGCAGCATCAATTGATTCGCGATGGAAAACCAGGCATCGCCGGCAATGCTGTTGCGCGCCAGCGCAAACAGTTCGTGCTCTTCTTTTTCCAGCTTTTGCAGCATGGCTGTGCAGAACGCTTCGATGTTGTCGCTGATGCGCTGCACCTGCCCTTCGCCCGCATCGGCCAGCACTTCGGCCTGTTCTTGCAAGGCTCGGACGGCGGCCAGGGCTGATTGATTGAGGCGGTTCAATTCGTCGAGCAGCTGGTCGGCCCGCTCGGTGGCTGCGCGCAAGGCAGGTATCAGATAGCGATCCGTCTTGCGCCACTGGCAGGCCTGATACAGGGTGTTCAGGCTGTTGCAGGCGTATTCGAGCTGGGCCAGCGTAACGCTGTTCTGCTGCATCAGAGTCGTACGCACATATTGCTGGAAAGCCAACAGATTAAGGCGAACACTTGCTTGTTCGACCGAAAGAGCGACCAGGGCATATGTGGCGGTTAACATTCTGACTCCCAAAGCTATGGTATGACCAGACCGGATGGCTGGCAAAAGCGGAAGTAAAAGTGTAAATAAAGCCGACAACCACGCTTTGACTTAAAACAAAACGGCGCGCTTCCCCAATATAGCGCAAACAGAGGGCGAACGCTATCGTAATGGCAATTGCAGGCGCACCAGTCCCGTTTCCGGATGCGGCAGCACGCTGCCGCCGAAATGCCGTACCAGTTTCTGCACACCGAGGTTCTCGGCCAGCGCATCGCCTACGATCTGCGCCGTGCCATGGCTGCGGAAGTAGTCCACCAGCTTCTGGAACAGGATGTAGCCCAGCCCATGCCCTTTCAGGTCGGAGCGGATGATGATGGCAAATTCGGCCGCCTGATTATCGGCATCGGCAATCGCGCGCACCACGCCCAGCGTTTCCGGCTCGCCGTTGGCGCCCGTGCGGGTGGCGATAAAAGCCATGGCGCGGTCGTAATCGATCTGGGTCAGGCGTGCCAGCTGGCCCGGTGGCAGTTCGCGCATGGCCGTGAAAAAGCGCAGGCGCACATCGTCGGGATCTAGCGCGGCGAAAAAAACCTGATGCTGGGGTGCGTCCTCGGGCCGTATGGGGCGCAGCAATATCCGCCCGCCACCCCACTCGAGCTCCTGCTCGAGTTCCTGCGGATAAGGCCGGATCGCCATGGCCCGGTGGCTGCGCGCCGGGCCCAGCACCAGCGTCGCGCCCAGCGCCACCACGCTGCCGTCCAGCACCAGCAGCGGGTTCAGGTCCAGTGCCGCCAGCTGCGGCAGATCGGCCACCATATCGGCCACCTGTACCAGCGTGCGGCACAGCGCATCGGCATCGGCGGCTGTTTGCGCCTGCTGCAGCAGACGGGCCACGCGGGTGCGGCTGACCATATCGCGCGCCAGCACCATATTCAAGGGCGGCAGGCCGGCAGCACGGTCGGCGGCCACTGCGGCCGCCAGCCCGCCCTGACCGAAATACAGCACGGGGCCGAACACGGCATCGGTACTGATTTCGATGCGTGCGGCCGCCAGCGTGGTGCCGGCCTGCGCGGCCTGCTGCGGCGTGGCCAGCGCAATGCCGTAAGCCGCCAGCAAACTGCGCAGATCGGCGTCCGCCAGGCTGCTGTGGCCACTGGCCTCGGCCGCCGCCACCAGAGCCTGCGCCGCAGCCCGTTCCGGCGCCGAGGTGGCCGGCAACTGGGCCGGCACTTCCATCAGCAGATCCTGATTGCGCCGGTACTGGGCAATCTGCAGGAAACCGTGTACGGCTTTTTCCGGCGTGTCGTAGGTCGGCAGGCCTGCTTCGGCAAACACCTGCCGCGCCGCCGCCACGGCGCTGCCGCCCAGCCAGCAGCTCAGCACATTCTTGTTGGCACTACGCAGCAGCGGTGCGATCGCCGTGGCGATCTGCTGGCTGTCCACCATGGCCGTGGGCGCGTGCAGGAATAGCAGCGCATCGGCATTGGTTTCATGCAGCAGTGCTTCCACGGCCGCCTGATAATGGGCTACCGGCACATCGGCCAGCAAGGCCACGGGATTGGTAGGCTGGGCGCAGGTACGCTTGAGCAGCAGCTGCGATTCGGCCGACAGCGGCGCCAGCTGGGCACCGCCGGCCGCCAGCGCGTCCGCCGCGATCAGGCCCAGCCCCACGCCATTACTCAGCACGGCCAGCCGTTCACCGCGCTGGGGACGCTGGCGCGCCAGCGTTTCCACCGCATCGAACAGGTCTTCGATGGAACTCACGCGCAGCATGCCGGCACGCCGTATCGCCGCATCGAACACCAGATCGGCATCGGGCTGGGCGTCGCGCCCCACTTTCAGCACGATCACCGGTTTGCCGCGCGCCGCCAGCCGGCCGGCCGACATGAATTTGCGCGCACAGCAGACCTGCTCTATGCACAGCAGGATGGCTTCGGTGGCGCTATCGGCCGCCAGATAATCGAGCAGGTCGCCAAAATCCACATCGGCGGTCTCGCCCATGGTGAGGAAACGGGAAAATCCGATGCCGTGCAGGCTGGCCCAGTCCAGCATGGCGGTGCCCAGCGCGCCCGATTGCGCCACGAAAGCCAGCTTGCCGGGCATGGCGGGAATATGGGTGAAGCTGGCATTCAGGCCCAGCGCCGGGGTCTGCAGGCCCACGCTGCCCGGCCCCAGTATGCGCACCTGATGGCGCTTGGCGGCAGCCAGCATGGCCTGCTGCAGATTGCGCCCGCCGCTGTGGATCTGTTCCAGTCCGGCCGTCATGACGATGGCCGCGCGGGTGCCGCGCGCCCCCAGTTCGGCGATCAGATTGGGGATGGTGGCGGGCGGCGTACACAGTATCGCCAGCTCCGGTGCAGCCGGCAAAGCGGCCACCCGGGCATAGCAGGGCAAGCCCTGCAGGCTCTGGTGGCGCGGGTTGAGCGGCCAGATGGCGCGCCCGCTGCCGCCCTGCGCCGCGTGGGCCTGCAGCAGATTGGCCAGCACGCGCGTGCCGATGCGGTGCGGCTTGTCGGACGCGCCGATCACCGCCACCGAACGGGGCTGAAACATACGGTCGAGATATTTGATGCTCATAATGCCCGCACTCCCGCGCTACCAGCGCGAAGCATGATCTTCCGTCACCCCGGCCAGCTGCTGCACGGCGCGCCGTGGCTGGTCGGGCGCGCTGCGCACCCAGCCGCTGAAGGTGCCGATGGGCTGCACATAGCGGCTGGCCGCCACCAGCAGGTTCTTGTCGCCGCGCCGTTCTCCTTCCGGCATGAAACTCAGTTCCAGCAAACCGTCATCGGTGCTGATCTGCCACGGCGCGCGGCTATCGTTGCGGTCATACTCGAAACGGGCCGCCCCCAGCGGATACAGCCTGCCATCGAGCCAGAGCGCATTTTCCTGCGCGCCGAAATAGCCGGCCTGCAGATTGAAGCCCATGCTCAGATCATGCGCCGACGCCCAGCGCCAGGCCGTATTGCGCGCCAGCAGACCATTCGAATAATCGAAGCTGGCAATGCCGCCATCGAGTGCCAGCGTGCGTCCGCCCACCCGCAACTGGCCCTGCAGCGGCATACCGCCCGACTTCTGGGTCGCATGCACCGCGCCATCGGCCACCGGCCCTGCCGCCAGCAGCAGCGGTGCCGGGGCCGGACCAAAGCTGGCATCGATGGCAAACTCGCCACAGCGCAGCGTCAGGCTGCTGGTGCCCTGATCCGCCGTATTGATGTGGATCTGTTTGCCCAGCAGGCGGAACTGGCTTACACCAGTCGGCCGGTGCGGCAGGCTGGCCGTGCAGCCGGGCAGACCGTCCTGCGAAAATTCGGCCAGCATGCGGCCGCTCTGGCGCTCGAAAGCATAGGCAAACGCGGTATTGGTCCAGCCCACATCGACAATCGCCACGGCGCAGAACACCTGTTCCGTGTACAGCGCCACATAGTGCCAGCGCTTGTGGTGGAAACGCCGCCACAGCCGGCTGCGCGCATACGGCGGTGCCAGCTGGCGCCAGTCGATCGCACCGGTCTGGCCGGCAAACCGGCCAAAGATGGGCTGGCCATCTGTGCCGGGCAGGCGTGGCGGTGCGGCGGACAGTGTGGTTTGCTTCATGCGGCCAGTTCCTGTGGGTGTTGCCGGCAATCGCTGCCGGTGTCGCGGCGGGTAGCGACGCGACGGTTCAGCAGCTATTCTAATAAGAAAATCAATATTGCCTGTGCGCGCAGCACGGTTTTTTTTACATTTGCAGCCACAAACGAGACATTTCCATGCAGAATTAGATCGATGGCATTCTGCTGCAAATTAGTGGACAATATTGCCCCTCAATGAATAATCCTGCCCAAGCTACGTCCCGCAGCGTTTTACGCCGGCTGTATCGCGCGATACTGCTGCCGGCGTTCGCGCTCGCATTGCTGGGCGTGATGTGGGCGGCCGTGCTGTATCAGGTGCGGCAGGAGCGGGTTTCAGCCCACTACGAGGCGGTGCTGCACAGCCAGTCGCTGGCCCGTACCCTGGCCGAACATACCAACCATCTGTTGCGCCAGAGCGACCATGCTACCCAGCTGTTCAAGCTCAAGTTCGAAGAATCGGGCGGCAGCCTGCGGCTGGCCGAATTCAGCAAATCCAATGGCCTGCTCGATTCGCTGCTGCCTTCCAAACTGGATTTGCCGCTGGCGCTGGTGGCGGCCGACGGCACCCTGATCGATAGCCGCTCCGGCTACTTCGCGCCCCATCTCGGCCAGCAACCGTTCTTTTTACACCACGTCCAGAACAGCTCGGACACGCCGCTGATCACCACGCCCATCGTCGAGCCCCGCACCAAGAAATGGCAGATCCAGATCTCGCGCCGGCTCAACCAGCGCGACGGCAGCTTCGCCGGGGTGATTGTGATGATGATAGACCCGGCCACCTTTGTAGAAGACTACGACCGCCTGAATCTGGACCCGGGCGGCGCCGTGATGCTGATCAGCCGCGAAAACGGCATCGCCACGGCACGCGTCGACGAGCAGCTCATCATCAGCGACGCCATCGATTTCACTGCTGCCCAGAGCGGCGGACGCATAGGCACGCTGGATGAACTGCTGCTGGCCCGCCCGTTCGACGCGGTGGAACGCATCTACGGCTACGCCGAAATGCCGCGCTATCTGCTGCTGGCCGTGGCTGGCAATCCCCTCAAAACGGAGATGACCGGTTTCGAACTGCGGCGCCAGCGTTATCTGGTGGCCGTCAGCCTGGCCTCCCTGATGGTGCTGCTGTTTGTCGGCCTGCTGATGCAGCAGGCGCACCGGCTGCGCCGCAGCGCACTGATGGTCAGCGAAGCGCAGGAAATGCTGCGCGCCGCCGCCGAAGCCAGCATGGACTGCGTCTATCTGCTCAAAGCCTGCCGCCTGCGCAGCGCCGATAATGCCATCGCCGACTTCACGCTGGTGGGCCTGAACGACCGCGGTGCTGCCCTGCTGGGCATGACGTCCGAACAGGCCCGCGGCAAGCGCCTGCAGGAACTGATGCCGGACCTGCATACCCACGGCTTCTTCGACAAGTACAAAAACGTACTGCTGACGGGTCGCCCGCTGGACGAAGAATTCGAAGTCGACTTCCTGCCCAGCGGCGAGCATTACTGGTTCCACCACCAGATCGTGCCCATCAACGAAGGCGTGGCCGTCACCACGCGCGACATCACGCCGCGCAAGAAGAGCGAACTGGCGATCCGCAAGAGCCAGGCCGAACTGGCCGCCGTCAACGACGTGTCGCCGCTTGGCCTGTTGCGCGCCGACGCCCATGGCCAGTGCACCTACGTCAATCGCACGTTTGAATTCGTCACCGGCCTGATGCGCTCGGAAGCGCTGGGCGAAAACTGGCTGCGCGCCATCCATCCGGGCGACCGCGCCAATCTGAAGGCGGCGCTCAAGCAGATGGCCGTCACCCGCCTGCCCTATCAGGACACGCTGCGCTGCGTCCATCCCGATGGCACCATCGTCTGGGTGATGTTCAAGATCGCCGCCATGATCGTCGACAAGCAGATCTATGGCTACGTCGGCACCGTCGACGATATTACCCACGTGCGTAAGTCCGTCATGGCCCTGCGCGAGAGCGAAGCCAGGCTGCGCACCATCGCCGACAGCCTGCCGGCCATGGTGGCCTACATCGATAGCGAGGAAGTATTCCGCTTCCATAACATCGCCTACGAGCGCGAATTCAACCGCTTCGGCACCAGTGTGCTGGGCAAGACCGTCGTCGAGACGGTGGGCGAGGCACGCTACAGCTATCTGTCGCCCTACATCAAGCGCGCGCTGGCCGGCGAGACCCTGACCTTCGAAGAAGAAGACAATAGCGATACCACCCTGCGCACCTACGAGGTGGTCTACATTCCGCAGATCGACGAAGATGGCAGCACGGTGATAGGCTTCCACGTCATGCGTCAGGACATCACCGCGCAGAAGCGCGAAAAACAGCGCCTGCTGCGGCTGACCCAGATCGACACCCTGACCGGGCTGACCAACCGTGCCGGCTTCCTGCAGAAGCTCAGCGACAGCATGCATGCGAGTGCCGAGAACCACCACCTGATGGCAGTGATGTACATGGATATCGACCGCTTCAAACCGGTCAACGATACCTATGGCCACAGCGTCGGCGACGCCCTGCTGCGCGCCTTCTCCACCCGCCTGACGCACACCATGCGGGCCAGCGACACCATTGCCCGTCTGGGTGGCGACGAGTTCACCATCATCATGGAGCGCATCAACCGCGCCGAAGACGCCACGGCGCTGGCCGCCAAAATCGTCACGGCCATGCAGGCACCGTTCGATCTGGATGGCACCATGGTGTCGATTTCGGCCAGTATCGGCCTGACCTTCTACCGTAACGAAGACATCACACCGGCCGAGCTGCTGCATCAGGCCGACCTGCTGCTGTATCAGGCCAAGCAGAATGGCCGCAATACTTACCGCGCCGGGCCATCCCACACGACGGCCGGCGACTACGCCGCCTGAAGCCGGCAACCGCCGCCGCTGCCGCTGCTGTAAATCGCAGCTGTAAATATATCAAGCTCGCACCCGGCAAGTTGCGCTATATTGTGCGCTTCCCGCTGTTCTGACCTACACATTCCATGCGTCTGCTGCACACCTCCGACTGGCATCTGGGCCAGACCCTGCATAACTACGAGCGCCATTACGAACACCAGCAGTTTCTCGACTGGCTGCTCGATACGCTGGAGCAGCAGCAGGCCGACGCCCTGCTGATCGCCGGAGACATCTTCGACAACGCCAACCCGTCGGCCGCCTCGCAGCGCCAGTTCTACCAGTTCCTGCGTGCTGCGCGCGAACGCGTGCCCCATCTGAACCTGATCGTCATCGCCGGCAACCATGATTCGCCGGGCCGGCTGGAAGCCCCGGCGCCCCTGCTGGAAGCCCATGGCACGCGCGTGATCGGCCATGTGCCGCGCCTGGCCGATGGCAGCATCGACGTGGGCGCCATGGTGCTGCCGCTGACGGATCGCAGCGGCGCCGTGCAGGCCTGGTGTCTGGCCGTGCCCTTCCTGCGCCCGGCCGACGTACCACGCCCAGAAGGGCAGAGCAGCAGCGCTGATCCCTATCTGGCCGGCATCGCCCTGCTCTACCGTCAGGCGCTGGAACAGGCACTGGCCTGCCGCAGCGCCGGCCAGCCCATACTGGCCATGGGCCACTGCCACATGGTCGATGGCCAGATGTCGGAAGATTCGGAGCGCCGCATCGTCATCGGCGGCACGGAAATGCTGCCGGCCGGGATCTTCGGCCCCGACATCAGCTATGCCGCGCTAGGCCACCTGCATCTGGCCCAGAGTGTGGGCCAGCAGCGCCATATCCGTTACTGCGGCAGCCCGTTGCCCCTGTCGTTTGCCGAAATCGGCTATCAGCATCAGGTGCTGCAGATCGATCTTGAGGGTAGCGCGCTTGGCGAAATCACCCCGCTGCCCGTACCGCGCGCCGTGCCCCTGCTGCGGGTGCCGCCGCGCCCTGCGCCGCTGGCCGAAGTGCTGCAGCAGTTAGCCGCACTGGCGCCGCAAGCTGCACCGGCCGAGTGCCAGCCCCTGCTGGAAGTGCGGGTGCTGCTGGATGCGCCGGAACCGGGCCTGCGCGCCAAGGTGGAAGCGGCACTGGAAGGCAAAGCCGTGCGGCTGGCGAAAATCGAAACTACCAGCGCGGCCCGCAACGGCGCGGCCGAAGCGGCAGCGCTGACGCTGGACCAGCTGGAACGCATGCAGCCCGATGAAATCTTCCGTCAGCTGTATCGCCAGCGCTACGATCAGGATGCGCCGCCCGAGCAGCTAAGCGCTTTCGCGGAGTTGCTGCTGCCATGAGAATACTGCGCATCGCCGGTAAGAATCTGGCCTCGCTGGCCGACGAGTTCAGCGTCGATTTCGAGCAAGCGCCGCTGGCGGCCAGCGGCCTGTTTGCCATCAGCGGCCCCACCGGAGCGGGCAAAAGCACACTGCTCGACGCCCTCTGTCTGGCCCTGTACGACGCCACCCCGCGCCTGCTGCGCGTGGCCGGACGCAACTATCTGGCCGACGTCGGCAACGAAACCATCACCACCCAGGACACCCGCAACCTGCTGCGCCGTGGCGCGGCAGAAGGCTATGCCGAAGTGGATTTCGTCGGCAGCGACGGCGCCAGCTACCGTGCACGCTGGAGCGTGCGGCGCGCCCGTACGCGGGCCGAAGGCGCACTGCAGCCCACCGCCATGACGCTGCACCGCCTGCCCGCACTGCAGCCGCTCGGGCATACCAAGACCGAGGTCAAAGGCGAAATCGAAAAGCGCATCGGCCTGTCGTTCGAACAGTTCACCCGTGCCGTGCTGCTGGCGCAGAACGAGTTCTCCGCCTTCCTCAAGGCGGAAGACAATGAACGGGGCGAGCTGCTGGAAAAGCTCACGGGCAGCGCCATCTACAGCGAAATTTCCATGCGTGCCTATGCCCGCGCCAAGCAGGAACAGGAAGCGCTGCAGCGCCTGAACGACAGGCTGGCCGACCAGAAGCCGTGCAGCGCGGAACAGCGGCAGGAGCTGGAAAGCCAGCACGCCGCGGCACTGGCAGCGCAGCAGGAACTGGAGCTGCGCACCGCGGCGCTGGAACAGCAGTTGCAATGGCACCAGCAGGCGCAGCGGCTGGCCGAGGCCGAGCAGCAGGCCACGCTGGCCTGTGCCGCCGCCACAGCCGCTATCGATGCAGCGGCACCGCAGCGGGCCAGTCTGGCCCAGCTCGACGCCATCCAGCCGGCCCGCCCGCTGGCAGCCGAATGCCAGCGCCTGACGCAGGAAAGCGCCCGCACCGCCGAACAGATCGCGGCGCTGGCCGTGCAGGCGCAGCAGGCCGCTGCTGCGCTGGTCCGGCACCAGAGTGCGCAGCACAGCGCCAGCGTACAGCTGCAAAGCGCCGAGCAGGCGCAACGCGATGCCGCCCCCCAGCTGGATCAGGCCAAGGCGCTCGATGCCCGCATCACCGCCCTGCTGCCCGCATTCCGGCAGGCTGCCGCCGCCTGTGCCGAAGCCGATCAGGTCGACCAGGCTGCGCGCGCGGCCCAGCAGACACGCAATGACGAGCGCCTGCAGGTCGCGCAGCAGCAGGAAGCCAGCAGCCACTGGCTGGCACAGCACCAGCAATGGGCTGCGCTGGCGCAGTCGTGGGAGCGCTGGGAAGTGCTGTTCGTGCAGGCCGGCCAGCAGGCCGCGCAGGCCGAACGGCTGAACCAGTCGCTGACAAAACTGCAGCAGCAAATCCGGCACCAGCAGGAACAGCAGGCACAGGCCCAGTCCGGACTGGCGGCCAGCAGCCAGCGCCTGCAAGTGCTGGAGCAGCAGCACCAGAACACGGCCAGCACGCTGGCGCAATATGCGCCGGAACAGCTGCAGGCCAGCCGCCAGCAGCTGGGGGCAAGGCGCAACCTGCTGGCGCAGGGTGAAAAGCGGTGGATAGACTACGATGCGCGCCAGTCGCGCCAGGCCTATCTCGCGCAACAGGCGGCCGAGCTGCGTGCTACCGCCGCACAGGCCGATGCCGAACTCAAAGCGGCCCAGCAGCAGGCTGGCACGCTGCTGGCGCACAGCACTCAGGCCGAACGTTCGCTGCAACTGGCGCAGGCAGCCTGCACGGCCAGCGTGCAGGATCTGCGTGCCACGCTGGAAGATGGCCAGCCTTGCGCCGTGTGCGGCGCTACCGAGCATCCGTACCACCATGACGACAGCCGGCTGCTATCCATGCTGGCCGGACTGGAAAGCGAAGTGGCGCACTGGCGCCAGCAGGTGGAAGCCAATCTGGCCCTGCAAACGGCACGCCGCACCACCGAACAGGCCTGCCTCGATCAGTTGCAGGCGCTGGCGCGCGAAACGGCCACGCTGGCACCCGCCCTGTCCGAAGCAACGCAGGCATGGCAGGCCATGGAAGCGCAGCTGGCCACCGAACAGCTACCCGCAGCCGCTGCCCGCACGGACTGGTTTGTCGGCCAGCTCGAACAGCTGGCCGCAGCGCTGCACACTGTCGAAGCGCAGGAACAGGCGTGGCATCAGGCACGTCAGGCCCACGAACAGGTGCAGGAAGAACTGGCCCGCAACCATAGCGCCCACCAGCAGCTACAGCAAGCCGTGGCCAACCAGCAGACCGCACTGGCCGAAAGCCGCAGCGAAGCCAAGGCGCTCGATGTGCAGCGGGTCGATCTGGCACTCACGCTGGGCAGCCTGCTGGCCGACCTCGATCCGGCCTTCAGCGGCAGCGAGCTGCCCAGCGATGACTGGAAAGATGCATGGCGCGCCGCCCCGGCCCGTTTCTATGCGGCCCGTCAGGCTGAAGCCAGCCAGTGGCTGCGCCAGCGCAGCAGCTACGACGAACGCCAGCAGCGCCTGCAGGCGCTCGATATCGAACTGCGCGCCGGACAGGAAGCACTGAGCAAAGCCCAGCGCGATGCGGTTCAGGCGCGCGTCGCCTACAGCAGCGCCGAAGCGCAGTTACAGGGCTTGCAGCAGCAACGCCAGCAAATGTGGGGCGGCAAGGAAGCCAGCGCCGTCGAAGCCGCATTCAACGAGGCCGTCCACGCGGCGCGCCAGCAACTGGCGCAGCGCCAGAGCGCCGCCCAGCAAGCCGCACAGGATGGCGCGCGCGCCGAGGCCGCGCAGGCGCAAGCGCAGCTGCATCTGGCCAGCCTGCACAGCGCCAGCACCAGTGCACAGCAGGTGCTACAGCACTGGCTGCAAGCCTACAATCAGCAGCAGCCACACGCAGCGCTGGACGATCTGGCACATCTGCAGGCCCTGCTGGCCGTCACACCGGAGGCCATCAGCCAGCAGCGCGCCGCCATGCAGGCGCTGGAACGTCATGCAGTTACCGCAGCCACCGTGCTGGAAGAACGCCAGCACCAGCGCCAGCAGCACATGACCACGGCGCCGCAAGCCACGCCCGATACGCTGCAGGCACTGGCTACGACCGAGGCAGAGGAGGAGGACAAGCCGGACGAGGTGGACAAGGTGGACGAGACGGACCACACCGCCACGCAAGTACAGCTGGCCGACGCCATCGCCGCCCTGAGCCGCGCGCTAGCGGCCTTGCAGCAGGCCTTCCGCAGTGCTCGCGAGCAGGCCGTAGCAACCCAGCTGGCGCTGGCGCAGGACGACGCCCGCCGCAATCGTGCCCAGGCCATGCTGGCCGAAATCGCTGCCCAGGAAGCCAGCGAGCAGCGCTGGGCGCGCCTGAGCGAACTGATAGGCTCGGCCGATGGCAAGAAATTCCGTAACTACGCCCAGCAGTACACGCTCGATGTGCTGCTCGGCTATGCCAATGCCCATCTGCGCCATCTGGCGCGGCGCTACCAGCTCGAGCGCATCGTCCATCCGGCCAGCCCTTCGCTCGCCCTGCAGGTGCGCGACCGCGACATGGGCGATGAAATGCGCTCGGTGCATTCGCTGTCGGGTGGCGAATCCTTCCTCGTTTCGCTGGCGCTGGCGCTGGGACTGGCCTCGCTTTCCTCCAACCGGGTGCGGGTGGAGTCACTCTTCATCGACGAAGGCTTCGGCAGTCTGGATGCGGAAACCCTGCGCGTGGCCATGGATGCCCTCGACGGCCTGCAAGCCATGGGGCGCAAGGTGGGGGTCATCTCCCACGTGCAGGAAATGACGGAGCGCATCGCCACCCGCATACTGGTACAGCCGGCAGCCGGTGGCCGCAGCAGCGTCAGCGTGCAGGGCTAGCCCTGGCGGCATGCTGTCTGTCGCCACCATGGCCGGCGATGTTGCGCTATAAATTTGCTATCATTTAGCTGAGCCGTCGTCCGGACCCCAGCCCATGAACCTGAGCGCGATTCCGCCCCGCAGCAGCCAGCCGGCCACGCCCAGCGTGGCGCCGGTGCGGGTGGCTGCGTCCGCGCTGCCGGCCGGACCGGCTTCCGCCTCCACCAGCGCGGCGCCAGACACCAGCTTTACCGGCAGCGCCGCTACCACCAATCTGACCCCGGAAGCACTGGAACTGGTGGCCCAGCTCAAAGCGCGCGACACGGAAGTGCGCCAGCACGAGCAGGCCCACATGGCCACGGCCGGCGGTCTGGCTACCTCGGGCGCCTCCTACACCTACCAGCGCGGTCCCAACGGCGTCGATTACGCCATCGGCGGCGAAGTCCATATCGATACCTCGCCCGGCCGCACTGCGCAGGAAACCATAGAGCGGGCCCGCACCATTCAGGCAGCGGCGCTGGCGCCCGCCAGCCCGTCCGGCGCCGATCAGGCCGTGGCGGCCCAGGCCCAGCAGATGGAATTGCAGGCGCGCTCGGAGCTGGCCGTGCAGCAGGCGCAGGAGCTGGTAGCCAGCAACGGCAATAAAGTCAGCCAGACCTACCAGCAGCTGCCGCTGGTGCCGCCCAAACTCGATATCTATGCCTGAATGCTAGAATGCCGCCTTTGTCCGTCATTCAGAGCACAACATGTTAAAAGCACCACGCACCCTGACCTTCAAATGCGCCAAATGCGCCAAAGCCGTACAGGTACGCCTGCAGAAAGTCTCGGCCTGCTCGCACATCCAGCCGTATTTCGGCGTGTGCGCCTGCGGCGAACCGAAACACCACGCCATCGGCCAGAAAGACGCCGTGGCATCCTATCTGGCCGCACCGGAAGGCTGGACCCACCACCACTAAGCTGCTCCCGGCTCAAGATTCCGGCCTGATTACCGTTAAAAGAAACATCATCCATCGGAATCTGCTGGAATCTGCCATGTCCACCATATCTGCCCTCACATCGCGCAACCTGCCCGCCTCGCTATACGCCGGCAGCTCGCAAAATGACAGCAAAACCGGCGCGAGCCGGCAGGTCAAGGCGAGCGACACGATACCGGCCAGCGCCAACCCGGTCAGCTCGGTTGGCTCCAGCTCGGCCAGCAATGCGCTCGACCAGCATCTGGCCGCCGTCAGCAACGACACCATAGACTACGCCCAGAGCTTCCTCAGCAGCTTTGCCCAGAGCCTGTTCGGCAGCAGCGGCAAGGATGCCCAGATCAGCTTCGACAGCGCCAGTCTGGATACTTCCAGCACGGTAGCTGCCGGCGTGCGCCAGAGCAGCGGCAGTTTCGGCAGCAGCTCGGCCGCAGCCTTCCAGCTGACCGATAGCTCGCACTTCATCGGCAAGGGCACCATCACCACGGCCGACGGCCGCAAATTCGATTTCGAAGTGGAAGTCCAGTACGACGCCCAGCTCAGCGCCGCCGCCAGCCGTAGCAGCAGCGCACAGGATGACAGCGCCAAAGCCGCCGCCAGTGGCAGCACTGCCCAGCAGCTGGCCAGTCAGCCGCAGCCGCAGCAGTCAACGGCCCAAAACAACCGCAGCCTGACCACCAGCGCCAGTGACCTGCCCAAGGTACAGGTGCCGAATATCGATTTCCCTGGCACCCTGTCCGATCTGTTCAAGCTGATAGGGCTGGACCTGCAGACGGCGCTATCGACCGGCGACAATACGCCGGACCGCAGCAGCGACGGTATCGACCGCAACACCCTGCGCAGCCTGTCGCTACGCCTGCTCAATCTGGTCAACAGCAAGGACACCAATACCTACAGCGCCCCTAGCGCCGCCGACAAGGCCAAAGCCACCGCCGGCGAAGCCGAGGCAAACAAGGCACAGGCTACGCCAGCCAGCAGCGCCGACGCCAGCACTAGCGCCGCTGCGGCCAGCAATACCGTGGCCAGCGACCCCGATCAGGATGGCGACAGCGACAGCCGCAAGACAGTTGCCGACCTCGGTGCCTGAGCGCCCAGTATAATAGGCGCCGCAAGCGCATGAACCGCCAGAGATGCCTGCCATCTCCGGCGGTTTTTGTCTTGTCCCTACGCTCACACCACCTATCGATAGCCCGCCATGTCCGCACAAACTGCCTCTCCTGCCGCACCTCAACTGATCCACTGGGAGGAAAACGGCGTGCCATGCAGCGCCGTCTGGCATTCCGAGGCCGGCATGCCGCCACCCAGGCGGGTGGTGATCGCCGATGACCGCACCAATGCCGACCTGGCCTACCGCATGGCCTGCGAAGGCACGGCCATGCTGTGGCGCGGCGACTTCCAGAACGCACGCCAGCTGCTGCAGGCACTGGCACGCCGGGCCGACCACAAGGGGCGCGGCGGCAAAAAAGCCAGGCCCGCCAAACTGCCGGCCACGCCGACCGAAGCCTTCCACCTGCACCGGCAGGCCCAGTCGCAGCGCGCCCGCACGCTGGCCATGCTGCTGATACCGTTCGAAGCGGGCTACAGCATACCGCTGCGCCGCGCGCCCGACGTGCAGCTGGCCTGCAATGAAGCCTATGGCCGCTTCGATGCCCCCTTCGTCGCTTCGCTGCGCGAGCTGCTTGGTCTGATCGGCGCCCACGAATGGCGCCGCACCGGCGTGGAAATCCCGGCCCTGCAGGCACGCATCCATCCCCATTACGGCGTGTTCTCGCCCGTGCGCGGCGAGTATGTGCAGCTGGTTGCCACCGCCCCGCTGCCGAAAGACAGCTCGCTGGCGTTCGACATCGGCGCCGGTACGGGCGTGCTGTCGGCCGTGCTGGCGCAGCGCGGCATACGCAAGGTCGTGGCCACCGATATGGACCAGCGCGCGCTCAGCTGCGCGCGCGAAAATCTGGCCCGCCTCGAGCTGGACCAGCAGGTAGAACTGCAGCAGGCCGACCTGTTCCCTGCCGGACGGGCGCCGCTGGTGGTCTGCAATCCGCCATGGGTGCCGGCCCGCCCCAGCTCCTCGATCGAATATGCCGTGTACGATCCCGATAGCCGCATGCTGCGCGGCTTCCTGGCCGGGCTGGCGGCCCATCTGACGCCGGGCGGCGAAGGCTGGCTGATTCTGTCCGATCTGGCCGAGCATCTGGGCTTGCGCCCGCGCGAGCAGCTGCTGGGCTGGATCGCCGACGCCGGCCTGAAAGTGCTGGACCGGCACGACGTACGCCCGGTCCACCCCCGCGCCAGCGATGCCAGCGATCCGCTGCATGCGGCCCGTGCCGCCGAGGTGACTTCGCTGTGGCGGCTGGGCGCAGCCTGATGCCGTAACGTCGCGCTTTATGTACGAAACGCCGCAGCGGCCAACAGAAATAGGCCGCAAACCTCTGCCGGATTATCCGGCCTCTTGCATTTCAGCGGATAGCTGTATATAATACGTGCCTTCAGACGCGGGGTGGAGCAGTCTGGCAGCTCGTCGGGCTCATAACCCGAAGGTCACAGGTTCAAATCCTGTCCCCGCAACCAGATTCAAAAAACCGCTGATTTCTTATGAAGTCAGCGGTTTTTTTCATTGCCCTTCCCCAGTTCAGCGGAAGGCAGCTGGCCAGTTCCGGCCAGCTTGCAGCATCAATCGATGTAGCGGTCGAACACCAGCGACTCAAGGTTGTCGCCACCTATCAGGTCGATGCTGGCAATGTCGCAGGCCAGCTGCGCGGGCAGACTCTGGCCGGCCGGTATGCCCAGTTGCTTGCGGATGGAGGCGGGAGTGAGCTTGCGGCGCTTCAGATAGTCGCCATCGATGTAGGCCTGCGCAATCACCACGCGGTTATGCTCGCCGAGCACCACGTTCAGGTAGATCGCCGGATCGGGCGCCAGCTCGTACACCACCGTATGGTCGCGCCGCTCGATCACCTTGGCCTGCGAGCGCTTGAATTTGCGCTTGGCCATGTTATCGATGGGCCGCATCAGCCCCTGTATGAAACGGCACTGCTGGCGATCCGTTATGGGCTCCTGCGCCCACACGGTTGCGCTCAACACCAGCAACACCAGACCAGAGACTAAACGGGCTTGTTTCAATTTTTTTTCCTCAGTGTTCTAAGCACGTTCGCTGCCCTCAACACTATAAACCATCAGACACGGCAAAGTGGTGAGTTTCTACGCAATTTGGACTATCGACAAGATGATATTCTTGTCAAACTTGGCAAAGCGCCACCATCACCCACCCCACAACTCGCCATGACCACACCACCTACCCCTGCCGCCCTGCCACCCAGCCAGCGCCTGCACCTGATACTACTGGGCGTGGCCGATGTGGCCGCGTCCGTGCGCTTCTATCAGGCGCTGGGCTGGCAGCAAGCCGCCACCAGCAATGACGGCTTCGCCAAATTCGATCTGGGCGGCTACGCCTTATGCCTGCTATCGCGCGCGGCTTTCGCCGCTGATGCCCGGTCGCCCACCGCCAGCGGCAGCGGCTTTGCCGGCATAGGACTGGTCTACCTTGCCAGAACGCCGGATGAAGTAGCGCAGGTACTGGCGCGTGCCGTTGCGGCCGGCGGCACTCTGGTCAAACCGGCCACCCGCACCGACTGGGGCGTGGCCGGCTATTTCAAGGATCCGGATGGCCACCTGTTCGAAGTCGATTACGAAGACGGCTGGGTACTGGACCATGACCACCGGCTGCACGTGGACGGTATCCGCCCCTAGGCCAGTGCGCCCAGCTATAGCCAGCGGCTGATACTTCAATTTACTTATCCGGCATACCCATCCGTTCACAAAACTGTCACAATTGCCTCTTTTGTACAGCCTAGGAGTCCAGTGTGAAAGATACCGATCAGGATAAAGCGCCCGTCATGCAGGATGCGCCAGCGAACCCTTCGCGCCGGCGGATTTTTCAGGCAGCCGCCGCCACCGGCATAGCCGCCACCCTGCCCGTCGTGAGCGAAACCGCCAGCGCCAAACCGGTCAGCCATAGCTCGCTGGACGCCAAACTTAAAGCCCACGTGAAAAACGTGGTGGTGATCTATCTGGAGAACCGCAGCTTCAACAACCTGTTCGCCAACTTCCCCGGCACGGCAGCGCCGCTGTCGGGCGTCACGCCAGCCGCCTGCCTGCAGCGCGATCGCGACGGCTCGGTGCTGCCAGCCCTGCCGAAAATCTGGGGCGGCATGGTGCCGAATACGCAGGACATCGGCGGCAAGAAGTACGCCATCAAGGAAGACGATATCAAGGGTCTGCCGAACGCGCCCTTCAAACTGGTCGATACAGCGGGCCAGCCGCTGCCGGAAGCCGTCATCACGCGCGACCTGTGGCATCTGTTCTACCAGAACCAGATGCAGATTAACGGCGGCACGAACGACGGCTTTGCCGCCTGGGGCAATACGGGTGGCATGGTGATGGGCTACTACGGCGAGACCAGCAAGAATCTGGGCCTGTGGAAGATCGCCGAACAGTACACCCTGTGCGATAACTTCTTCATGGCGGCCTTCGGCGGCTCCTACCTGAACCACCAGTTCCTGATTACCGGCCGCACGCCGGAATACTTCAACGCGCCGCAGACGGCGGCACGCAAGAAGATCGCCGTGCTGGACGACGGCCCTACCGGCTTCCGCCTCAGCGTCACCAAGACCAGCCCGGCTTCGGCCATGGACGGCCATCCGGACTTCGTCAACAACGGCGCCATCACACCGGACGGCTATGCCGTCAACACCATGGCACCGCCCTACCAGCCTAGCTACATCCGTCCCGCACCGGGCGGCGATACCATGCTGGCCAATCCGGACGACGCCAGCACCCTGCCACCGCAGACCTACGATACCATCGGCGATCTGCTGTCGGCCAAGAAGGTCAGCTGGGCGTGGTATGGCGGCGCATGGCAGGCCGCGCTCGATGCACGCGGCGGCGGCGAGAAGCCCAACTTCCAGTACCACCATCAGCCATTCAACTACTTCAGGCAGTTTGCCCCGGGTACCGCCGCACGCGCCGAACACCTGCGCGACGGCGGTCTGGGTGACAGCCCGATCTCGAACAAATTCCTCGCCGACGCCATTGCCGGCAAACTGCCGGCCGTGACCTTCTACAAGCCGCAAGGCAATCTGAATCTGCACGCCGGCTATTCGGACATCGAATCGGGCGATGCCCACATCACCAACGTGATCGAGCACCTGAAGAAATCGCCGCAGTGGAAAGACATGGTCATCGTCGTCACCTTCGACGAAAACGGCGGCTGGTGGGATCACGTGGCGCCACCGAAAGGCGACCGCTGGGGTCCCGGCTCGCGCATACCGGCCATGGTGATTTCGCCGTACGCCAAGAAGGGTCAGGTCGATCACAGCTTCTACGACACCACCTCCATCCTGCGCTTCATCACCCGCCTGCACGGCCTGCCGCTGCTGGAAGGCCTGAAGACCCGCAACGAAGCCTTCGCGGCGCGCAAAGCCCTGCCGCCGGGCGATCTCACCGGCGCCCTCAGCTTCCGCTGAGGTTAGGCGACGCAGTGGCTTTGTGATACACTGCGTCCCTGTATTTCACTGAGCCCGACTGCTGCAGCCGGGCTTTTGTTTTGAGCGGCGCATTTTTTCTCGCGCCGTGGGCAAGAGATGGATCATGAGAGATAAAAAAGATAACGCCACGTTCGACCTGCCCGGTTTCAGCCCGGCCGCGCCGCTCGAACCCGAAGCCAAGCGTCCGCCGCCACCGCGCGCCAAACGCAGCACACAGAAACAGGTGCAGCTGGAGCTGCTGGAGCCGACCGATACCACCGGTCTGCCGCTCTGGGTGCGCGACGACAAGCTAGACCTCACCGGCCTGCCGGTGTGGGCACCAAACTAAGTATTTTTTCCACAGCATCGGGCTGTCTCAGAGCCTGTTAGACTGTGCTGACGTCCTTTTTATACAGGTCTGACACCATGACATCCACCGCTTTCAACAGCCTGCCGCTGGCGCCTGCCCTGCTGGCCAATCTCGACACTCTGGGCTACAAGGAAATGACCGCCATACAGGCACAAAGTCTGCCTTCCGTGCTGGAGGGGCGCGATCTGATCGCCCAGGCCAAGACGGGCAGCGGCAAGACCGCAGCTTTCGGCATCGGCATACTGGCCAAACTGAATCCGGCCTGGTTTGCCGTGCAGGCACTGGTGCTGTGCCCGACGCGCGAACTGGCCGACCAGGTGGCCAACGAGTTGCGCCGTCTGGCACGCGCCACCGGCAACGTGAAAGTGCTGGTGCTGACCGGTGGTTCGCCCATGCGTCCGCAGATCGCCTCGCTCGAACATGGCGCCCACATCATCGTCGGCACGCCGGGCCGCGTACGCGACCATCTGGGCCGCCAGACGCTGGACCTGTCGAAAGTGGAAACGCTGGTGCTCGACGAAGCAGACCGCATGACGGACATGGGCTTCTACGACGAAATCGCCAACATCGTCAGCGCCTGCCCGAAACGTCGCCAGACCCTGCTGTTCTCGGCCACCTACCCTGACGATATCCGCCGCGCCACCGATTCCTTCCTGGCCGATCCCGTCGAAGTGACGGTGGAAGCGCAGCACGACAACAGCCAGATCGAACAGCTGTTCTTCGAGATCGGTTTCGACCAGCGCAACAGCGCCGTGGCGCGTTTGCTGGCACACTACAAACCCGTATCGGCCATCGCCTTCTGCAATACCAAAGTGCAGTGCCGCGAACTGGTGGACGAACTGCGCGCCAAAGGCTTCTCGGCTCTGGCCCTGTACGGCGAACTGGAACAGCGCGAGCGCGATGAAATCCTCGTGCTGTTCGCCAACCGCAGCTGCTCCGTGCTGGTGGCCACCGACGTCGCTGCGCGCGGTCTGGACATCCAGAATCTGGAAGCCGTGATCAACGTCGACGTATCCAAGGATACGGAAGTACACATCCACCGCATCGGCCGCACGGGCCGTGGCGGCGAACAGGGTCTGGCCCTGTCGCTGTGCGCACCGAACGAAAAGAAATGGGTCAAGCTGATCGAAGAATACCAGCAGGCACCCGTCGCATGGTATGACCTCGACAGTCTGGACGAAGGCGAATACGGCGTCGATGCGGCACCGATGATGACGCTGGTGATCGCGGGCGGCAAGAAGGACAAGCTGCGTCCAGGTGATGTGCTGGGTGCACTGACGGGTGATGCCGGTCTGGCCAAGGAACAGGTAGGCAAGATCAACGTCACCGAGTTCCAGACCTATGTGGCGATCGACCGCCGCGTGGCCTACGATGCCTACGAACGTCTGAGCCGCGGCAACCCGCTGGGCGGCGACTTCGGCGCCTTCAAAGGCCGCAACTTCAAGATGCGGTTTATCGAAATCTAAAAAGGATTACGCTCAGCGCACGCTGAGCGACACGCTGGCGGGGAATTGCGGCGCACGCCGGTGGCGCGTAGCCTGTTCGTAGGAGTAGGCCATGCGGATCAGCAGCGCTTCGCTATAGGCCGCGCCGACAAACGACAGCCCCACCGGCAAGCCCTGTACCTGCCCGGCCGGCACCGTAATGTGCGGATAGCCGGCCACTGCGGCCGGCGACGAGAAGCTGCCACCATAATGGTCGCCGTTGATGAAGTCCGTCAGCCATGCAGGGCCACCGGTAGGTGCCACCAGCGCATCGAGCTGGTGCTGCTGCATCACCTGATCGATGCCTTCGGCGCGCGCATAGCGGCGGTTGTTCAATAGCGCATCGCGATAGGCCGGGGTTTCCAGATCGCCCTTGTTCTGGGCCTGTTCCAGATATTCCTGCCCAAAGTATTTGAGTTCGCGCTCGTGGTTTTTCTTGTTGAAGGCAATCACGTCGGCCATATTGGCTACCGGTGCATGGGGCGCGTACTTTTTCAGGTAGGCTTCCAGATCGGCCTTGAATTCGTACAGCAGCACTTCCGTTTCCGTCTCGCCGTACTTGGCAGAGTTGGGCACTTCCGTATCGACCAGGGTAGCGCCCTGCGCCACCAGATCCTGCAGCGCGCGCTCGATCACCATATCCACTTCCGGATTACTGCCGAAGAAATTGCGCGCCACGCCTATGCGTTTGCCCTGCAAACCGCCCTTCTCCAGCGCGGCGCTGTAGTCGGCCATTTTGCCGCGGCTTTCTGCCGTGGCTTCATCGTCCGCATCCACGCCCACCATGGCCGTCAGCATCAACGCTGCATCGGCCACGCTGCGCGCCATCGGCCCTGCCGTGTCCTGCGAATGGGCGATAGGAATTATGCCGCTGCGGCTCACCAGCCCCAGCGTGGGCTTAATGCCGACCAGACCGCAAATGGATGCCGGCGAAACGATGGAACCATCCGTCTCCGTACCCACGGCCAGCGTGGCCAGATTGGCGGCGATAGCTGCGCCCGAGCCGGAGCTGGAGCCGCTGCAGTTGCGGTCCAGCGAATACGGGTTCAGGGTCAGGCCGCCGCGCGCACTCCAGCCGCTGACGGAATGGGTGGAGCGCATATTGGCCCACTCGCTCAGATTGGTCTTGCCAATGATGACGGCACCGGCAGCACGCAACTGCGCCACCACATGGGCGTCACGCGCAGCGCGCACGCCGTTCAGCGCCAGCGAACCAGCCGTGGTGCTCATGCGGTCGCCCGTAGCGATATTGTCCTTGAGTAGAACGGGGATGCCGTGCAGCGGGCCGCGCAGACGCTTGAGCATGCGCTCGCGATCCATTTCCAGCGCAATCTTCAGGGCTTCGGGATTGATCTCGATGATCGAATTCAGGCGCGGGCCGGATTTATCGATGTTGCGGATGCGGGCCAGATACTGCGAGGTCAGCGAATGGGAAGTCAGCTTGCCCGCCTCCATCATCTGCTGCTGCTCGCGCACGCCCGCTTCGAGTATGCCGCCCGCACCGAACTTGAAGGCCGCTGCCGACGGTGCAGCAAGCACCCGGCTGCTGCCCGCGGCAGCACCTGCCGTCAAGCCGATCCGTACGAATTCCCTGCGATCCATGCCATCCCCACCGATAAAAGAAACAGAATTAACGCCCGCGCAACTTGTTGCATCCTATAAATATAGCAGCGTGTTGCCAGCAATACCATAAAAATCATTACGGTCCGGCAAATAATTTCTGATTTTCAATGAAAAAAGCACGCTAGCGGGATGCTAGCGTGCTTTTTAGGGGCAAAAAGGCCGAATTTACGGCCTTTTTGACGCAGTCTTACAACAGACTGACAGATTAGTCGCGAACGATACGCTTGTATTCGTTGGTGCGGGTATCGATTTCGATCACGTCGTCCTGGCTCACGAACAGTGGAACCTGTACGGTGAAGCAGTGAGCTTCGATGGCGTTTTCGATTTTGGCTTCTTTCAGAACGTTGCCCGAAGTATTGCCCTTGACTGCAGGTTCCGAGTACACCACTTTACGTGCGATGGTGGTTGGCAGTTCGACCGAGATCGCTTTGCCATCGTAGAACACGGCTTCGCATTCCATACCGTCTTTCAGGTAGTTCAGTGCTTCGCCCAGGTTTTCTTCTTCGATTTCGTACTGTTCGTAGTCAGCGTCCATGAACACGTACAGCGGGTCAGCGAAGTACGAGTAGGTCACTGGCTTCTTGTCCAGAACAACTACGTCGAATTTGTCGTCGCCACGGAATACGTTTTCCATCGGAGCGTTGGTCAGAAGATTTTTCATCTTCCATTTGTAGGTGAAGCCCGTGCGGCTCGAACCGTTGACGTCGGAACGCAGAACGATCATAGGCTTGCTGTCAACCATGATGATGTTGCCAACACGAATTTCTTTTGCAGGTTTCATAGTAAATATTCGATTCTAAGTAGGTTGCGTAAAAATCATCTGTTGCTCGGCATAGCGCCTGAAGCTCACGGTTGATCAGGTAAAAATGTGCAATAGATTAACCCAGCATTATACCCTGCTTTTACCGTCTCGCCTATCTCGGCGTGGCGGCGAAACGCAGCAGATTGCTGGCCAGATCGCCCAGTGCCAGCATTTGCTGCTGCCATGCTTCGGCACGCTGCTGCATGGCTGGCATCTGCGTGCGGAACCCGGCCCATAATGCCGGCCAGTCGGCTGCGCTGCTGCCCGCGCCATTCCATTGCAGGCTCAGTGCACTCAGGTCCGGTAGCCCGGCGGCGTAGCGCTGCAGGAAGGCGCGCAGCTTCTTGTGATGCAGCTGCTCGTCCTGCGGGTAGATGTGCCAGACGAAGGGGCGGCCAGCCCATTGCGCGCGCACGAAGGAATCCTCGCCGCGCACGAAGTTCAGGTCGCAGGACCACAGCAGGCGGTCGTAATCCTCCTGCGGCACAAACGGCAGCACGCGCAGCGTCAGCGCGCCGCGCGTGGCGCAGGCGCCGGCCACGGCAGGCGTGCCGAGGAAGGCTTGCACGGCATCGGCCGCCACGCCTTCCGGCACCAGACAGGTAGTCGGCGTGGTATCGAGCTGCCATGCGGCCAGCAGCTCGGCCACAGGCGCATGGGGATAGCAGAACAGGCTGACCAGACGGGCCGCCATTTGTTCGGGCCCCAGTCCCAGTTGTGCGAGGAAGGCCGTACGCGCCGCCGCATCGGACTGGAAGGCGCGGCGCTGTTCGGCCAGTCCGGCTTCCACCAGCAGGCCACCGGTCTTTTCCGTGAAGCCGGGGAAGAAGAAGTGCTTGATCAGGCCCAGTTGCGGATGGGTGGAACTCAGGCCGTGGCAGCCTTCTACCCACTCTTCCGCTGTCAGCCCTTCCAGATTGAACCACACGGGGCGCGGCTGGCACTGCGCCATCGCGGCGATGTAGCCGGGCGGGATGTCGACGGCAAAAAATTCGATGACGATGTCGGCCACATCGTCGACGCTGAACACGCCGTCCATGCTGCACCAGTGGCGCACCGTGACACCAGCCTGCATCTGCGTATCGGCCTGCACGTCGATGCCGGGACAGATACGGCGGAAGCTGGCCAGATCATCCACCCACAGCGTGACAGCGATGGCGTGCTCGCGCTGCAGCTGGCGCGCCAGCCGCCAGCAGATACCGATATCGCCGTAGTTATCGACTACGCGGCAGAACAGATCGAGGCGGGTCAGGCTAGTCATGGCAGAACAGAAAATGAACGAGGCTGGATGATACCTGATCCGCTGGCAGCGCCGCAGAAAACACCAGTGCACGCAGCTTGAACTTCCGCGCCGGCGCGCAGTCAAAACTGCTCCGGTGCGCAGCGCCCCATGCCGCATGAGCGCCCACACCGGCCTGCATTGCGATCACATCCCCACCATGAAAGGAAGAGCCATGAATGAGCTTCAACAGTACTACGCAAACGCGATGCTGCCGCAGCCGGGCGGCCTCGCACCACAAGGTTTTCTCGGCGGCCTGATAGGCGCACCGCTGGGCGGCCTGATAGGCCGCGGAATCGGTGGCCTGTTCGGTAATTCCCAGCTCGGCCATCAGATCGGACAGGCGGCCGGCGGCATCGGCGGCGCCTTCCTGCCGCTAGCGGTCGATCCCGTTACGGCGGCCTATGCCCAACAGGCGCAGCAACAGCAACTGCTGCAACAGGCCCAGCTCGCGCCGCAGGGCTGGTTCGGCAATATCGTGAAAAGCGTGGCGCAGCCGCTGGGCCAGACCATAGGCAATGTGTTCGGCCACGGCCAGCTCGGTAGCACCATAGGCGGCTATGCCGCGCAGCTGGGCGGCATGCTGCCGTTTGCCGTCGATCCCGTGCAGCAGGCTTACGCCCAGCAGGCCGCACAGCAGCAACAGCTGCAGCAGCTCCAGCAGCTCCAGCAGCTGCAACAGCTACAGCAATTGCAGCAGATACAGCAGATGCAGCAGATGCAGCAGGCACAGGGCATCGCACCGCAAGGCTGGTTCGGCAACATCATCAAATCCGTCGGCCAGCCACTGGGGCAAGCCATAGGCAATGTGTTCGGCCACGGCCAGCTGGGCGGCACCATAGGCGGCTATGCCGGTCAGCTAGGCGGCATGCTGCCGTTTGCAGTCGATCCCGTGACGGCAGCCTATGCCCAGCAACAGCAGCAACAGGCCCAGCTGGCGCAACTGGCACAGCAGGCGCAATTGGCCAACGTGGGCAATAGCGCCCTGTATGGCGGCCAGCAAACCCTGCACTGATCGCGCACCTGTTCCCTCCCCTCCGCCAGTTGGCGGAGGGACCGCACCGCAAAGGAGGCATCCATGTTAGACACGCAAACAGCGCCAGCACACTACCTGATCCACGCCAGCGCGCATGCGGCCATGCAGGACTTTCTTAGCCACGCAGAACTGGACCCGGAAATCCGCATCCTCGATCGCATCGGCCCGCCCGACGCACCCCATACGCTGGTGGTCGAAATCAGCAGCGCCAAGGCCCGCGCACTGTCCCAGCAGTTCCGCAACACCACCCCTCAACTGACGATAGAACCGGATCAGCCCCTGACCATGTTCGACATGCTCTCGGCGGGTCCGCTGTGAAAGGAAGATTCATGGCCAAGTCCAATCCCAATGACGGCGCCAGTGTCGCGCCGGAATCCCGCGCCGGCACGGAAGGCGAAAGCCCGACGATGGCCAGCGACAGCAGCCCGCGCAGCGGCCGTAGCAGCAGCACTGGCAGTGCGGCCAGCGGCAGCGAGGACAGCGGCGGCGGCACGCACGCTAGCGACATAAGCGGTACGCGTAGCAGCCCGTCCGGCAGTGCAGCACGCAGCACCATAGGCGCCCGCAAGAAGCAGTATGTGATCGCACCGCGCCAGAGCGACGGCCTGCAGACGCTGGGCCTGCAGGCACTGCAGTTCTCGGCGCTGGAACAGGCACTGCGCAATAGCGCCGATATCGAAGTGGTCGACAAGGTCGGCCCCAAATCCGTGCTGGGCGCACTGGCCGACGGCATGGGCGGCGCACAGGGCGTGCTGGTGGCACGCATGACGGAGCAGAAAGCCAGCATCCTGCATCAGCAGGGACAGGGCCGCCTGCTGGTCGAACCGGACCAGCACCTGAATCTGCTCGATACCCAGCCGCGCCAGCCGGCCATGGTCACCGGCGTCCTGCCTGCGGGTGCCGGCCCCGTGTTCAATGTAGCGCTGCGGGTAACGGGAGCGGATGGCGCGCCCGTTGCGGAAGCGGAGGTTACACTGTTCGGCAGCATGCTGCCCGCCACCGGCGTGAGCGATGCAAACGGCGAAGTAAGCCTTTCCCTGTATGGCGAAACGGCGCAATCGGTGCGCGGCCTGTACGTCAAGCCGCGCGCCGACTACTGGAGTTTCTACCAGCGCGATCCCGACATCCAGAGCGAACAGGTGAACGAAGTGGCGCTCAAGACCATCGCCGACTGGCCGGCACTGAGCGGCTTCCCGCGCCAGCGCTGCTACTGCTGGGGACAGAAAGCCATGCGGCTGGATCAGCTGCCCGGCAATTATCGCGGCCAGGGCATCAAGATCGCCATCATCGATTCCGGCGCCGCTACCACCCACGACAATCTGCACGGCATAAAGGCCGGTTTCGATGTGCTCAACAAGAAGACCAATCCCGATGGCTGGGAGCAGGATACGCTGGGCCATGGCACCCACTGCGCCGGCATCATCGCAGCGGCCGATATCGCCTCCGGCATACGGGGCTTTGCGCCCGATGCGGAAGTCCATGCCTGCAAGCTGTTCCCCGGCGGCCAGATCAGCCAGCTGATCGATGCGCTCGAATACTGCATCGACAAACAGATCGACGTGGTCAATCTGAGCCTGGGCGGCACGGAAGTGTCGGAAGCGCTGGAGCAGCAGATCATCCGCGCCAAGCGGGCCGGCATCGCCTGCATCGTCGCTGCCGGCAATTCGGGCGGCCCCGTGCAGTATCCGGCTTCCTCGCCAAATGTGCTGGCCGTGGCTGCCGTCGGCAAGCTCGATGAATTCCCCGCCGATAGCTACCACGCCCAGACCCTGTCGCAGAACGTCGATGCCTACGGCTATTTCACGGCCAGCTTCAGCTGCTTCGGTCCGCAGGTCAGCGTGTGTGCGCCCGGTGTCGCCATCCTGTCCTGCGTACCGCCGAACAATTTCGCTGTGTGGGATGGCACCTCCATGGCCACGCCCCATGTGACGGGGCTGGCCGCGCTGACACTGGCCCATCACCCCGATTTCCAGACGGCGCCCTATCTGGGCCGCGGTGCCGAACGAGTGGAGCGGCTGTTCCAGCTGATCCGCGCCAGCGCACGGCGCGTCAGCCAGGCCGACCAGAGCCACACCGGCTATGGCATGCCCGATGTGCTGCTGGCCGTGGGCCTGCAGACGCCGGCACTGGCGCAGGCTGTGGCGCCGCAGCAGGCGGGCGTGATCACGCCGCTGGTCAGCAATGCCGGGGGACTGATGGGCAATCCGGCGGCCGCGCTAGCCTATCTGAGTAGCAATCCGGTACTGGGGAGCGGCATGAATACGGGCTTGTACGATCCGCTGGCGCGCGAAGCGGCGCGTGCAGCACTGGCGGCCTACCACGGCAGCTGGTTCCACCCGCCGGGCACTCCGCCCTACAACCCCATCATGTGGTGAAGGCGGGCCGAAAAGCAAAAAGCCGCACTAGGCGGCTTTTTGCTTGATCTGGCGTCCCCAGGGGGATTCGAACCCCCGTACTCACCGTGAAAGGGTGATGTCCTAGGCCTCTAGACGATGGGGACAGAAAACTGTCCGTACTGCTGACCTGTTAGAAAAATCCTGGCGTCCCCAGGGGGATTCGAACCCCCGTACTCACCGTGAAAGGGTGATGTCCTAGGCCTCTAGACGATGGGGACTTTTCTAAGGCGCGAATCATATCAGCGTTCGCCCTGCCACGCAAGAGAATCCCGCTCACCGGCACAAAAAACCGCTAAAACACGCTGCAATATTGGCGGCTTCACCACAAACGGGCGCCGGACGTAAAAAAAGCCGCTCCAGGCGGCTTTTCTACATATCTTGGCGTCCCCAGGGGGATTCGAACCCCCGTACTCACCGTGAAAGGGTGATGTCCTAGGCCTCTAGACGATGGGGACATGTCGGTGCTTCCCGCGCATTTAGTGGTGGAGGTAAGCGGGATCGAACCGCTGACCTCTTGCATGCCATGCAAGCGCTCTCCCAGCTGAGCTATACCCCCCGGGCGCAGAAAGTCTTCTGTGTACTACGGTTTTACTACTCATCAGCTCTGGCAAAGCTGGCGTCCCCAGGGGGATTCGAACCCCCGTACTCACCGTGAAAGGGTGATGTCCTAGGCCTCTAGACGATGGGGACCTTGGAACTACGGCACTTCTACTACTTTGCTACGTTATCACTTCTACGCTGTTGGTGGAGGTAAGCGGGATCGAACCGCTGACCTCTTGCATGCCATGCAAGCGCTCTCCCAGCTGAGCTATACCCCCCGGGCGCAGAAATAATAAAAGCCGCTTGCGCGACTTTTGTTTTCACTACTTGTATCTCTATCGGGCCTAAGCCTAATGTCAAACAATCAGTACAAACAACGTCAACTACAAAACTACTTGGCGTCCCCAGGGGGATTCGAACCCCCGTACTCACCGTGAAAGGGTGATGTCCTAGGCCTCTAGACGATGGGGACTGCGAACAACCAATTCTGCAACGTGGTGGAGGTAAGCGGGATCGAACCGCTGACCTCTTGCATGCCATGCAAGCGCTCTCCCAGCTGAGCTATACCCCCGTTTGCTGCAGAAACAAGAGTATAGCAAAGAAGCTGCGCTCTGCAAATACCCTTTTGCAACTTTGCACTGAATTCAATCCGGAAATCAGCCCAGTGCCGCCAGACGGGCCAGCACGGTGTCGCGACCGAAGATCTGCAGCACGGCATCGATGGCTGGCGTCTGCAACTGGCCCGTGATCAGCAAACGCAGTGGCATGGCCATCTGCGGCATTTTCAGGCCATTCGCCGCCAGCACTTCCTTCATCATGGCGGACAGCGCTTCCTTGCTCCACTCTACCGTTTTGCAGCGCTCGGCAAATTGCGTCAGTGCCGGTTTGACGGCATCCGTCAGGTGCTGGGCCAGCAATGCAGCATCCGGCTGCGGCGTACGGAAGAACAGCATGGCCGCATCAGCCAGCTCGTTGACGGTGTTGACGCGCTCCTTCATCAGCGCCAGCACGGCCGGCAGTGCCGGTGCGCCTTCCAATACAGCGCCGTTAGCCTGCATACGCGGCAGCGCCAGCGCAGCCAGACGTTCATTGTCGGCCTGCTTGATATAGTGGTTATTCAGCCAGTTGAGTTTTTCGATGTTGAACTGGGCGGCCGAATTCGACAGGTGGGTACCGTCGAACCATGCGCACACCTGCTCCATAGTGAACACTTCGTCGTCGCCATGGCTCCAGCCCAGACGGGCCAGATAGTTGAGGATGGCTTCCGGCAGATAGCCCTCGGCCGGATACTGCATCACGTTCACGGCATCCTTACGCTTGGACATTTTCTGGCCATCGGAACCGAGGATCATCGGCAGGTGGCCGTATTCCGGCAGCGGCGCACCGATGGCGCGCAGGATGTTGATCTGGCGTGGCGTGTTGTTCACGTGGTCGTCGCCGCGCAGTACGTGGCTGATTTCCATATCCAGATCGTCGATCGCCACGCAGAAGTTATAGGTCGGCGTGCCGTCCGGACGGGCGATCACCAGATCGTCCAGTTCTTTATTGCCGATGGTGATGGTGCCTTTGACGAAATCGTTCCAGCTCACTTCACCGTCCAGCGGGTTCTTGAAGCGCACCACCGGCTTGCGGCCCTCCGGAATGGCTGGCAGCACTTTACCTTCTTCCGGACGCCAGGTACCGTCGTAACGTGGTTTCTCGCCGGCGGCGGTTGCACGGTCGCGCATGGCCTGCACTTCTTCCGGCGACGAATAGCAGTGGTAGGCCGTGCCGGCTTCCAGCATCTGCGCGATCACTTCGCGATAGCGGTCCATGCGCTTCATCTGGTAGAACGGGCCTTCGTCATGGGTCAGACCCAGCCATGCCATGCCGTCGATAATCGCCTGCACGGCTTCCGGGGTGGAACGCTCCAGATCAGTGTCTTCAATCCGCAGCACGAAGGTGCCGCCGAAGTGACGGGCGAAAGCCCACGAATACAGCGCGGTACGGGCGCCGCCCAGATGGAGGTAGCCGGTCGGGCTAGGGGCAAAACGGGTGCGGACTGGCTTGGCTGGTGCGTTGGTCATCGGAATAATAAAGCTGAGATATAAAGACCGCTATTTTACCGCGTCAGCGCAGCCATGGCGCATATCGAGTCGGCTCCCCGCCAGGATAGTCAGGACGCGACGGCCGCGCGCTGGGTGAACAGCCGCACACCGAACACCGGTCCCGCCGTGTGACCCGGCTCAGGATCGAAACGTACCACCACGCTGGACTTGCCACGGGTGAGATGCTCGGGCACCGGATACTCCTGCTCGATAAACACGCCGGGATGGCTGCCATCGAGCACCACGTGGGCAATGCGCTGGCCGTCGACGCTGATGTAGAAATCGCGGTTGCGCTCCTCACCCCAGTAACTCGCCTGCAACAGCAAGGGGCCATCCGCGCACTTCATACTGAAGCTGAAGTAGCCGCCCGTGCGCGCATCGCGGCCGTTACGGCCACGGTAGGCCACGGGATAGGAGATCTCCGCTTGCAGAGCGTGATCACGCTCGGGCTGCATCTCGCCCAGATGCATGACATCGACCGAACGCTCGGCCAGATCCTTGAGACGGGCTTCCTGCTGGCGGAAGGTAACTTCCGCCGCCGCCCACTCGCTGTCCGTATAGAGGTTGAAATATACTGCCGAGCGCCTGTCGTACTGCGCAAAGAACGGAGTGAACTTCATGTCCGCCGGACGCCCCGTGCCGACGCTGCGATACACCGCCTGCGCCTTATCGGTCGGCGCAAACGCGGCTAGTACATTGGCGCCCACCAGTGCTGGCGCCAGGCCGCTGTATGGCCGGTCGGCCGCGCCCAGATCGGCCGCCAGCACCATCGGGCCGCGCAGCAGTGCCACCACGTGTTCGTTGCCGGGCGCCCGTTCCAGCCGCAAGGCTAGGGGCAATGACAGGCGCACAGTGTCGCCAGCGCGCCAGCGCCGGCGTATCAGCAGATAACCCTTCTGCTGACTGGCGGCGTGCGCCTTGCCATTGACCAGCACCGTGTGGCTGCTGGCCCATGCAGGCAAACGCAGCGCCAGCGTGAACTGGCGCGGGCCCGGCAAACGGCGCACAGTCAGGTCGATATCCTCTTCAAACGGATAGCGCGTATTCAGTTCCAGTCTGGCGTTGTGCCAGTCCACCGTCGACGGGATGTACAGATTGACGAACAGCGTGTCGCCCTGCTCCCAGTAGATCGAATCGCCATGTTTGGCGTGGCTCTCCATGCCGGACAGGACGCAGCACCAGAAGTCGTTATCCTCGCTCGAATATTCACGCGCCGTTCCCGACATCAGCGGCGTCATGTAGGTGAACATGCCGGTACGGGGGTTCTGGTGGGCCAGAATATGATTCAGGTGGGTGCGTTCGTAGTAGTCGAAGTAAGCGGCATCCGGCGCCCAGCTATACAGATGGCGGGTCAGCTTGAGCATGTTGTAGCTGGCGCAGGCTTCGCAGGTCTGCTCGGTGATGTGGTCGGCGATGCTGTCGGGAGCAAAGAAATATTCGCGATCGCCATTCCCGCCGATGACGTAACTATGGTGCTGGGTGACGCGGCGCCAGAAAAACTCCGCCGCTTCACCATCGCTACGGCGACCGTCCAGTTCGCGCAGACGTGCAAGGCCTATCAGTTTGGGAATCTGGGTGTTGGAATGCAGATTGGCCAGTTCATCGCGGCCCTGCGCGAGCGGCAGCATAACCTTATCGTGATGCAGGCGCCGCGCCAGCGCCAGCCAGCGCTGATCGTGGCTACGGGCATAGAGTTCGGCAAAACTCTCGTTGATGCCGCCATGCTCGCAGGCCAGCACCTGCTGCACCTGATCATCGCTGAGGGCGGCGAACACCCGCTCGATATAGCCCGCCAGCCCCAGAGCGACGGACAGGGACTGGGTATTGCCCGCATGCGTCTGCGCGTCGAACAGTCCGGCGAACAGCTTATGCCAGTTATACAGGGGCACCCAGCAACCATTCAGATCGAAGCCGGCCGACTTGATCTCGCCGCGCATAATTTCAGGGAAGATCTCGCGGCCATCGACCAGCGAGCCATCTGCGCGCTTGCGCATGAAGCCAGCAACATAGCCATCGCCATGCGCCTGCTGCACCCGTGCCAGTTCGGCCACGATGTAATCTATGCGTGGCTTGAGCGCCGCATTGCCGGTCTGCGCATACATCAGCGACAGCGCGGACAGATAGTGGCCCAGCCCTTCGCCAGCGATGGTGTCAGACTCCCAGCCGCCGTAGATGGCGCCTTTGGTCGGCAAGCCGGCGAAACGGTGATAGTTGTGCAGGAAACGGTCGGCGTTCAGACGCAGCAGATACGCCTGATTGGCCTGCAAAGCCTGCGCGTAGATCGACGGCGTCAAGCGGACCGCCGACAGCGGCAGCGCCCGGGCGGCAGATGGAAAATCCGTGCCAGCCGGGCGCGCATGGGCTGCGCCATGCCAGCCCGCCATCAGCCCCAGACCGGCGGCGCCCTGCAGTAGCTGTCGACGTTGCATACTGACTCCATCAGAGATATCGAGCCTCTAATGTACGTGCAGGCGCCCGGGGCGTCTTGTTGGGACTGCGCTAAAAAGATGACGAAATGTGCACAATCAGCGGAGCTTAGACCTAGTCGCGCCAGCCAATTGCATCGATTTATGCAATTAGCCATTTCAAAATAGGCGGTTTATTTACTCAAATGATGAGAATAAAGTAGCGTCCATCAGCGGGCCTTCACCGCACCCCATCTACAGAGAACCCACACTATGGACACCAGCAAACTACACTATATTTACGATCCCCTTTGCGGGTGGTGCTACGGCGCCGCCGAACTAGTCAAGGCTGCGCGTGACGTGCTGCCAGTACAGGCGCACGGCGGCGGGATGATGACGGGCGCACGACGCCAGCCTGTCAGCGCACAATTACGCGACTATGTGATGCCGCATGACCACCGCATTGCGCAACTGACTGGCCAGCCATTCGGCACTGCTTACTTCGAGGGACTATTACGGGACAATACAGCGGTGTTTGATTCCGCCCCACCAACGGCAGCGATACTGGCAACGGAAACGCTGGCCCAGCGCGGTCTGGACATGCTGGCCCTGCTGCAGACAGCACACTATGTAGAGGGGCAGCGCATTGCCGACCACGCCGTGCTGCTCAAGCTGGCCGGCACGCTAGGGCTGGATACTGCGGCCTTCGCTCAGGCACTGGAACAAGCCGAAGGAGCCGCGCTGGATGCCCACATCGCCGATACGCGCCGCCTGATGGCAAGCCTCGGTGCGCAAGGTTTCCCCAGCTTCGCGCTGGAGCACAAGGGGCAGTTCACCGTGCTCGACGTCAGCAGGTTTCTGGGGGAGCCGCAAAAATTGCGCAGCTGGCTGATATCGCAGCTGCCCGCCCCAGAGGCAGCATCCGCCAGTGGGGCACAGTTCGGCTGCGGGCCGGACAGCTGCGCAATTTAGGCACCAGCCCTCGCTATGGAGGGCGCAGCCTATTTGACGGTAATGGTGATGTCCTTGCTCATGCCGGGGCCATAGGACTGGTGCATGCCGTTGGCAAACTGCAAGGACAGTTTGTAGGTACCCGGTGCCAGTTTGACTTCCGTTTCTGTCTGGCCCTTGCCGAAGTGGATATGGGTTTCATCGGTAGGCACTACCTCGCCCGCTTTCACGGGCGCTGCGTTGATCAGCAGATGGTGGTGGCCGGTATTGGCCGTCATATCCCCTGCCGGCTTGATGTCCATGCCGGAAACTGCAAATTTCACTTTGACCGGGCTGCTGACGGTGGCGCCATCAGCCGGTTCCACAAACGCTACGGATTGCTGGGCAAATGCAGTGCTACCTACCAGCATCAGGCTGGCGGCAAGGATTAGACGTTTCATGAGGTTCTCCGGTTAGTCGTTTTTGATCACAATACTAGGGAACTTACTGGTCATATCTTTGGCCTTCTCCGAGACCTGTACTGCAATTTTGCGTGCGATATCCTTGTAGATGCCGGCCACCTTGCCATCCGGCTCGGCCACCACGGTAGGCTTGCCGGAATCGGCCTGCTGGCGGATCGCCATGGTCAGCGGCAGCGAGCCGAGGAAGTCTACCTTGAAGTCGGCGCACATTTTGGCACCGCCGCCCTCGCCGAAGATGTGTTCCACGTGGCCGCAATTCGAGCACACGTGGGTGCTCATGTTTTCCACGATGCCCAAAATCGGAATGCCGACCTTCTCGAACATCTTCAGGCCTTTGCGTGCGTCCAGCAGCGCGATATCCTGCGGCGTGGTGACGATCACAGCGCCCGTGACGGGCACTTTCTGCGACAGCGTCAGCTGGATGTCGCCCGTACCCGGCGGCATATCCACCACCAGATAGTCGAGATCGCGCCAGTTGGTCTGCTCCAGCAGCTGCTGCAGCGCCTGCGTAACCATAGGACCGCGCCACACCATAGGCTCGTCCGGATCGATCAGGAAGCCGATCGACGATACCTGCACGCCGTAGTTCTCCAGCGGCTCCATGGATTTGCCGTCCAGCGTTTCGGGGCGGCCGGATACGCCCAGCATCATCGGCTGCGACGGGCCGTAGATATCGGCATCCAGCAGTCCGACAGACGCACCTTCGGCGGCCAGCGCCAGCGCCAGATTGACGGCCGTGGTGGATTTACCCACGCCGCCCTTGCCGGATGCCACGGCGATGATATTTTTCACATTCGGCATCAATTTGAGACCACGCTGCACCGTGTGGGCGATGATCTTGCTGCTGACCTGTACCGTCACGCTATTCACACCGGGCACGCCGCGTACGCCGTCCGTCACCAGTGCGCGAATCGCGTCAAACTGGCTGCGCGCCGGATAACCAAGCTCGATATCGAAGCTGACGTTGCCGCCATCGGCTTTCAGATTCTTCACGGCCTTGCCGCTGACAAAATCCTTCCCCGTGTTCGGATCGATAATGCGGGCCAGTGCGGCCTTTACCTGGTCAATAAGCTGCTCAACTGTGTTGCTCATGTAAATCTCCGTGAAATGTGCCCACATTCTAGCGCATCGTGGCGGAAATCCGCTGGCAGCGGCCGCGGAAGATGACCTGCGGCCGCTTCCGCTGTTAAAATGCTCCTTTTCCACCCACAAAGTGCAACAACCATGACTCGCAAGCTGTTCGTCACCACTGCCCTGCCCTACGCTAACGCCGCTTTCCACATTGGCCACATGATGGAGTACATCCAGGCCGACATCTGGGTCCGGTTCCAGCGAATGCAGCGCGACGGCGACGCCCAGCGCGTGGTGCACTTTGTCGGCGCCGACGATACCCACGGCACGCCGATTATGATTGCCGCAGAGAAAGAAGGCATCACGCCTCAGGAATTCGTGGCCAAGATCGCTGCGGGCCGCGCCCAGTATCTGGACGGCTTCCATATCGCTTTTGACAACTGGTACTCGACCGATTCGCCGGAAAACGTGGAACTGTCGCAAGGCATCTACCGCAAGCTGCGCGATGCGGGCCTGATCCAGACCAAGACGGTGGACCGCTTCTTCGACCCCGTCAAAGGCATGTTCCTGGCCGACCGTAACATCAAGGGCGAATGCCCGAAATGCGGCGCCAAGGATCAATACGGCGACAACTGCGAAGTGTGCGGCGCAGCCTACCAGCCTACCGATCTGGTCAACCCGTTCTCAGTGTTCACCAACGCCACGCCCGTGCTCAAGCCTTCGGAGCAGTATTTCTTCAAACTGTCCGACAAGCGCTGCTACGAATTCCTGCGCGACTGGCTCAACACGCCGGGCCGTTTGCAACCAGAGATGGTCAACAAGGTGTCGGAATGGCTGGGCGAAGCCGGTGAAAAACTGGCCGACTGGGATATCTCGCGCGACGCGCCTTACTTCGGCATCCCGATTCCTGACGCACCGGGCAAATACTTCTACGTCTGGCTGGACGCGCCAGTGGGCTATCTGGCTTCGCTGAAAAACTACTGCGCCAAACAGAACATCGACTTTGATGCCCTGCTGGCCGATCCGCAGACGGAACAGATCCACTTCATCGGCAAGGACATCGTCTCCTTCCACCTGCTGTTCTGGCCAGCCATGCTGAAGTTCGCCGACCATCCGACGATCGAGCGTATGCGCGTGGCCGTGCACGGCCACCTGACCGTCAACAACGAAAAAATGTCCAAATCGCGCGGCACCGGCATTTCGCCGCTGCGCTACCTGAATCTGGGCATGAATCCGGAATGGCTGCGCTACTACATCGCCTTCAAGCTGAACTCCAAAGTAGAAGATCTGGACTTCACGGGTGAAGACTTCGTGGCCCGCGTGAACTCGGACCTGATCGGTAAATACGTCAACATCGCTTCGCGCTGCGCCGGCTTCATCGCCAAGAAATTCGACGGCAAGCTGGCTAGCAGCCTGTCCGACAATGCACAGGCATGGATCAAGCGTGCACTGGTCACGGCCGACGGCGTGGAGCGTCAGGCCAACATCGCCGCCAACTTCGAAACCCGCGAGTTCGGCAAAGCCCTGCGCGAAATCATGGAGATCGCCGACTTCGCCAACCAGTACGTGGACGAAAACAAGCCGTGGATACTCGCCAAAGACGAGAGCAAACTGGCCGAGCTGCACGACGTCTGCACCACCGCGCTGATTCTGTTCCGCCAGCTGTCGATCCTGCTGTCGCCAGTGCTGCCGGGCGTGGCTGCCAACGTAGCCAAGTTCCTCAACGACGAGAAATTCGACTGGGCCCAGACCGACGTGGCCAGCGGCGTGGTTGCCAGCGCCATGCTGGGCCGCACCATCGGCGCCTACGCCCACCTGATGACGCGCGTGGATCCGAAGATGATCGAAGACCTGTTCGACGCACCGCAGGCAGCTGCCGCCCCTGCAGCTGCGCCGGCAGCCAAAGCCGAGAAGCCAGCCAAAGCCAAGGCTGCGCCAGCCGTGCAGGTGACGGAAACGGGCATCGAAGTGATCGCGCCGGAAATCTCGGTGGACGACTTCTTCAAGGTCGATCTGCGTATCGCCAAGATCGTCAACTGCGAACACGTGGAAGGCTCGGACAAGCTGCTGCGCCTGACGCTGGACGCAGGCGAAGGCCGTCTGCGTAACGTCTTCTCGGGCATCAAATCGATGTACCAGCCCGAAGACCTGATCGGCAAGCTCACCGTGCTGGTGGCCAATCTGGCGCCGCGCAAGATGAAGTTCGGCGTATCCGAAGGCATGGTGATGGCTGCTTCGGCCGTCGATGAAAAAGCCAAGCCGGGCATCTACATCCTCAACCCGTGGCCGGGCGCCGAGCCGGGCATGCGCATCAGCTAAGGCAGCGACCGGGGATAGCGCATGAACATCGTGGTACGCGAAGCGACACTGGACGATGCCTCTCTGATTGCCGAGCTCACGCGCGCCGCGTGGGCCGGCAAAGTGAATGTCACTTCCAGCGGCCACCGCGAAACCGCCGTACTGGTCGCGGAACATCTGCGCTCAGGCGGCGGTTTTGTTTTACTGGTCGATGAAACACCCGTAGGTTCGGTGCGCTGGCTGCCGCTCGATGATGATGCGGACGTGTGGGAAATCTGCCGCATGGGCGTGCTGCCCGATTATCGCGGCCAGAATATCTCCCAGCACTTGCTGGAAGCCGTGATCCACCACGGGCTGGCCGTGGGCATAGAAGAAATGCGGCTAGCCGTGCGCAGCGATCAGCCGCAGCTGATCGACTTCTACACGGCTTTCGAATTCGAACTGGCGGAAGAACTCGAATACTCCCATGCCAATCCGCTGGAGCCGCCACCGCTGGTGATGCGGCGCCTGCTGGACAATTAGGCTACTGGCCAGCTGCCGGTGCGCTCCAGCTGGCGTGCCTGCTCGGGCGCGCTCCAGCGTAAAGGCAGAGCACCGACATTGCGCACCACTTCGCGCACATGGAAGCGCAACAGGCGCTCGGCCCCGACGAACGCCTGCAGCTGCGGGCCTTCCCAGATAATCTCTGCCTCGACAGCCAGATGCAGCAGATCGCCGCTGGCGAAATCGATGAACAGCAAGCCCGCTCTGGCATCCTTGGCCAGATTGCCCAGCGTGTTGAAGAAGAAGTTCCCCACAAACTCGGGCGCCAGCAGCGTGCGCTCATCTTCTACCAGCACAAAGCCGGGCCGCCCGCCTCGGTGCGACATATCGACGCCGCGCCCTTGCCCCGCATCGTCCGCCATATGGGCGCTGGCGATGAAATAAGTATCGGCAGCGGCAATCAGCGAACGATCGGCCGCGCTCAGCGCCGTGGCACGCAGCACCTGCGCTGCCGCAGCGCCCCGCTGTGCCGGATAGTGCTGCCGGCTCTGGATATACTTGGGGCAGTTGCCGAAACTCTGGCTTACGGCGATCTGCAGGCTGGCCTGATCGCGCTGCACGATCTCGCCATTGAGGCGATTGCGCCGCCGCGTGGTCGGCTCCAGTCCCAGCCCGCCCACATGGGCGCCCACCTGTAACAGACCTTCCAGCGGATCACCGGCCAGCAGGCCACCATCGATCTGCAGTGTCGCTTCATCGGGCGTACTGATGAAGCCCGCCTGCGCGGCCAGCAGCGTCGCCCAAGGCTGGCCGCCAGCATCGAGCGCTGCCAGATAGAAGAACGGCAGACCGGCGAAGAAATCGCGGTGCTGCTGCGGCATGAAGGGGCGGATGAACTCCGCTGCACCAGCGATGCGCTCGCGCATACCCACGCGCTCCTGCATGGCCAGCTCACCCGCATGGAAGGTCGTCATGATTACATCTCCTCGGTAGCAAGGCCTACTGGTGTCACCGGCATAGGCACAAAGCCGGGCAAGGCACGGATGGCGGCCAGCCATGCGCACAGTTTAGGATAAGGCTTGAGCGAAATGCCGCCTTCCGGCGCATGGGCGATATAGCTGTAGCAGGCTATGTCGGCAATGGTGGGGTGCTCGCCGGCCAGCCAGCTGCGCTGCTGCAGTTCCTGTTCCATCACGGTGAACAGCTGGGCCCCCATGGTCTGGGCTGCGGCCAGATTGCGCTGGGCGCCAAACACATTGACCAGACGCGCCGTAGCCGGCCCGCCAGCGATCTTGCCGGCAGCGATAGACAGCCAGCGCTGCACCTGCGCCGCCGCCACGGCATCACGCGGCAGCCACAGGCCGCTCACATCGTAGCGCGTAGCCAGATAGACGAGAATGGCATTGGAATCGGCCAGCGTTACGTCGCCATCTTCCAGCACGGGGATTTCACCGAAGGCGTTCTTGGCCAGAAAGGCGGCCTGTTTGTGTTCGCCGTTCGCCAGATCCACCTGCACGTATTCGTGCGGCAGTTGCAGCAACTGAAGGAACAGCTCGACACGGTGGGTGTGGCCGGAAAGGGGAATGCCGTACAACTTCATAAAAACTCCTGATTCAAAGAGGGTGTACCGCGAGTATAGGCAGGCTGGGTCGTCGCGATAAGCCGTACAAAGCAGGAATCAGAGTCCACTTAAAGTGGACAATGGAGGGTACAATGGCTGCATGATAGACCTGCACAACATCAATCTGAACCGCCTCACCACCTTTGTCTCCGTAGTCGAAGCGGGATCGCTGACGGCCGCAGCGCAGCGGCTGGGGCTGGCCAAATCCATGGTCAGCAAGCATATGCAGTTGCTGGAAGCAGAGATAGGCGTGGGTTTGATCATCCGTTCCACCCGCAAGCTGAGCCTGACGGAAGCGGGCCGCAGTTTCTACGAAGCCAGCCGCCAGCTGCTGCGCGCAGCCGAGACGGCCATCGAACAGGCACGCAGCGGCCGATTGACGCCGCAAGGCACGCTGCGCGTCGCCTCGCCCATCGATTACGGCGTGATGGTGCTCTCGCCCGTGCTGACGCAGCTCCGGGCCGACTATCCGGCCCTGAAGATCGAACTGGTGTGCGGCGACCACCGCATCGACCTGATCGCCGAAGGCATCGACGTCACAGTCAGGCTGGGCAAGCTCGATGATTCCGGCCACATGGCCACCCGCATAGCCCCGCTGCGCCGCTGGCTAGTGGCCAGCCCCGCTTTCCTCGCGCGGCACGGCACGCCACGCACACCGGCCGATCTGCCTGCCCTGCCCCATATCGCACTGACAGTGATCGCCCAGCCTACCCAGTTCACCCTGCATGCGGCCGATGGCAGCAGCAGTGCCGTGCACATGCAGAACACGGTGTTTTCCTCGAATACGGCGTATGCCACCCGCGCAGCCGCGCTGGCAGGCGACGGCATCCTGCGCGCCACAGAGTTCTCTGTGAAGGACGATGTCGCGGCCGGACGGCTGATCCGCATGCTGCCCGACTGGACGCTGCCCGTCAGTGAAATCCACGCTGTCTATCCGGCCACGCCCCATCTGCCGCAGAAAGTGCGCGTGCTGATCGACGCCCTGAAAGCGGCCAGCCGCTGATCCAGGTTGCAAGCGCTAGCGGCGCGCCGAAATCACGATGCCGCCCACGATCAAGGCAAAGGCTGCGGCATGGTAGGTATGCGGGGTTTCGCCGAGGATGGCGGACGACAGCACGGCCGTGAACAGCGGCGTGAGGTTGACAAAGAACGAGCCTATCGCAGGACCGGCCGCGCGCACACCGGCGCCCCAGCAGCCAAACGCAACGATGGCCGGCCCGGTCGCCACATACAGCAGGCCCGCCGCCAGCGCCCAGCTCCAGTGCACGGGCATGGCGCCTACCGCCTGCTCTGCCAGCGCGAAGCCGCCCGACCACAGCACGCCGAACGCTACCTGCGCCAGCATGAAGCTGGCCCAGTTCGCACGAATGGCGGCCGGTTCTTTCACCCGCAGCAGCAGCCAGCTATACAGCGACCAGGCGATGGTAGCCAGTATCATGAACAAGTCGCCCGCCACCAGCCGCAGTTCCAGCACATGGCGCCACTCGCCGCGCGCCAGCACCAGCACCACGCCAGCGATCGACAGCACGGCGCCTGCCACCTGCTTGCGGCTGACAGGCACGCCGAAGAACAACCAGCCCGTCAGCATCATCCACACCGGCATGCCGGAAGCCACCAGCGTCACGTTGATGGGCGTCGAGCTTTGCAGTGCCATGTATTGCAGGGCGTTATACATGCCGATACCGAGCAGGCCCAGCGCCGCATACTGGCGCCAGTAGCGCCATAACCCCGTTTCACGGCGGAACACGGAACCGGCCAGCGGCAGCAGGAAGCAGAAGGCCAGGGCCCAGCGCAGAAAATTCAGCAACACGGGCGGCAGCATATCGTGCAACAGGCGCCCGACGACGGCATTTCCTGCCCACAGCAGCGGTGGCAGGGTCAACAGCAGGATGGTGCGGGGAGTAAGGCGCTCGGTCATCAGGGAGTTTCGTGAAAATCATGCAACAATCAGCCATGAAGCATACCTGATTCATGCATTTCGCGCTGTCAGGCCCTCATCAAATTCGCCCGCTGACGCTGCGGCGCGGTAAAATACGTCTTGCTGATCCAACCACAGAGACTATATGAAACTGTCCAAACAACATTCGATGTACGAATCCGAGCACACCCTGTTCATCAAGGCCCTGAAAGAAAAGAATCCGGGCATGGATGAGCGCCAGCAGCAAGGCCGCGCCCTGCTGTGGGACCGTCCGCCGATCTCCCTCGATGAACAGCAACGCCAGCTGGCTTCGGCCGTCAAGCAACAGGCTTACGTTTATCAGAACAAAGTCTAAGTCTTACCCCACCCTAGCGACTGCCGCTACCTGAGCAGCAATGACGTTGCCAGACCAAACGCTGGAGCAGCAAGTGCCTGCGGCCGACCTCGATGCGGCGGCAGGCCTGGCTGCATCCGGCGAGCTTGCCGTCAGCCCTGAAGCGGTGGCCGAAGCGGCCGCCGTTACGAATGAAGTGGCCGCCCTCGCCCGCCTGTATGGCGAACCGCTGCTCAAGCTGCCCAACGATCTCTACATTCCGCCGGACGCGCTGGAAATCTTCCTCGATGCTTTCGAGGGTCCGCTGGACTTGCTGCTCTACCTGATCCGCAAACAGAATTTCAATATTCTCGATATTCCGATGGCGCAGCTAACGCTGCAATATCTGAAATACGTGGACCAGATCCGCCTGTCCAATCTGGAACTGGCGGCAGAATATCTGCTGATGGCGGCCATGCTGATCGAAATTAAGTCACGCATGCTGCTGCCCCAGCGCCAGACGGAACTCGATGCCGAGATGGACGACCCGCGTGCCGAACTGGTACGCCGTCTGCTCGAATACGAACAGATCAAGCTGGCCGCCTATGATCTCAACGCCGTGCCGCAAGTGGGACGCGATTTCATCCGCACCCAGATCTTCATCGAGCAGAGCCTGGTCACCAGCTGGCCGGACGTTACGCCCGTCGATCTGCAGCAGGCCTGGCTGGATGTGATGAAGCGGGCCAAGCTGGTCCAGCATCACAAGATCAGCCGCGAAGAACTGTCCGTGCGCGAGCACATGACGGGCATCTTGCGGCGCCTGCAAAGCAGCCGCTTCGTCGAGTTCGCCGACCTGTTCGACATCGCCGGCGGCGTGCCCGTGGTGGTAGTCAACTTCGTGGCCCTGCTGGAGCTGGCCAAGGAAACGCTGGTGGAAATTACCCAGGCCGAGCCGTTTGCACCGATCTATGTGCGGCTGGCCTATTCGCCCGCCTGACCGGCGCGGCCTTACCGACTTTTTTTACGTTAGAACTACGTTATGAAAATCATTACCTCGATTGAAGAACTGCGCGACCAGCTGAGCGGCCAGTTGCGTACGGCATTCGTTCCCACCATGGGCAATCTGCATGAAGGCCATCTGTCGCTGATGCGTCTGGCGCGCAAGCATGGCGACCCGGTGGTGGCCTCGATCTTCGTCAACCGCCTGCAGTTCGGCCCGAACGAGGACTTCGACAAATACCCGCGCACCTTCCAGGCTGACGTGGAAAAGCTGGAAAAAGAAGGCGTCTACGTGCTGTTCGCACCGACCGAGAAAGACCTGTATCCGGAGCCGCAGGAATACCGCGTACAGCCGCCCGATGGTCTGGGCAACACGCTGGAAGGCGAGTTCCGTCCGGGCTTCTTCAACGGCGTCTGCACCGTCGTCACCAAGCTGTTCTCGTGCGTACAGCCGCGCGTGGCCGTGTTCGGCAAGAAGGATTACCAGCAGCTCATGATCATCCGTAACATGGCGCGCCAGTTCGCCATGCCGACCGAAATCGTGGCAGCCGAGACCTACCGTGCCGACGATGGCCTGGCCCTGTCCTCGCGCAATATGTACCTGTCGGAAGCGGAACGGGCAGAAGCTCCGGCCCTGTTCCAGAGCCTCAACTTCGTCGCCGAAGAAATGCGCAACGGCCATCTGGACGTATTCCAGCTCGAACACCGCGCCATGGACGATCTGGCCAAGCGCGGCTGGAAGCCGGACTACATCTCCATCCGCAAGCGCAACGATCTGCAACCGCCTAATGCTGGCGATCTGGCACAGGGGGCGCCGCTGGTGGTGCTGGCCGCTGCCAAGCTGGGCTCCACCCGCCTGATCGACAATCTGGAAATCTAAGGCCATTGGCGGCGCGCAATGCGCCGCGCAGCCTCTACACCTGGGGTACAGCCGGCGCGTTCATGCGACCGCACAGTTCTGCCGGCTGTACTCATTCAAAACTTCCCCCTTCCCCGCTCCCCAAGCGGCACATCGGTAATCGCGATTCAGTCTGTTAGCTGAGTAGTCTCTACCTATACGCTCGCGAGCACAACCTCTCCAAGCTTTGGAACAAGCCGCCTAGCGATGGCGAAAATTCGCGCCTGCCGTGGGAATTCGTGAACTTTACCAATTGGCAAGCTGCTATCCTTTATGCCATCGGCAGAATTCGGCCAATAGCAGCCGGACGTCAATTATGAAATTTCCGAAATTATGAGCACCGAAATACTTCAATTACGGGCGATTGCGCAAATGGCGCTTACGACTCACATAACACCTCGCGTCAGAAGTATTTCGATGAGCCTGGATGCTTCAGGTCGTGAAATTGGATTTCGTGTTTACACCGATGGCACATTGCCAGAATCTGCAGCAGAAGCGCTAAACTGTGCTTTGACGGAGATCCATGCCGAATATCCTTTAGGGCAGATTGTACGCATTAACGAAGAATTTATTGTTGCGCCTGAACCGGAGCCGATGCACCATCTTCCAATAGTTGTCTATGTTCGTTGCGAAGACCCATGGGTTGACCGAACCTGACCGTGTTCGGCCAGAAGCGGAAGTTCCTGATTTAGCCCAATACTGTTATGCCAAATTCTACGAAGTTAACTGATAAATCCGATACCCGCGCCGCCGAAGCTATCGTCGCTGCGGGGGGCGCTGCGGCCCCTGAGTTACTTGAATGGGTGCAGGACATTAATTGGCCGGTCGCAAAAATATTGGCTCCGTTTCTTGCAAGTGCAGGGAGCAACGTCGTTCCTGAGATTCGTCAGATATTCGCCTCGAACGATGACACCTGGAAATGGAGTGTAGTTGTCGGCGTGGTCGCAAAGTCGTCAGAATTGATTGCACTTCTTCGCCCAGAACTCGAGCGTATCGTACATGCGCCAACGGTAGGCGAGCGCTCGGAGGGGCTAGAGCAATTTGTGGCGAAACTCTTGGAATCAGCATGACCGCATCGCGTATCGGCCACTAGCAGCTACCAACAACACTCGAAAAGGAAGTGCCATGTCTCTGCGATTTCATTATGTCGCTCCAGGCGACATGCTTAAAAAATTGGAGCGTGAGGCGGCAAGACTTTTTGATGCCGCGACCAGTTCGCAAAAAGAGTCAATGTGCGACCACTTTTTCAATTTTTGCGTCACCGCCCACTCTATTCGCGATTGGGTTATTAAATCGGAAGGATTAACGAACAAGCAGAATTTTCACGACCGATGCAATGAATTCCAAGAACTGGCTGCTTGTCGAGATATTGCCAACGCAAATAAGCACTTTGAGTTGGAAGAAAAACGTAACTTGGTAGCCAAAGGGGCAGTAGTATCGAGGTCATCCGTGCTTGATGTATTCGAGGATGCTAATGGTCGATTGTTTACTTCCGAACCACGCGAAACGATTGAACTCTCAGTGGTCATCGATGGTCGTCCGCCGCAAGAATCAAGCCAATTTTCCCGATTGGTTATCGATGCGTGGGAGGAAATTTTCAAGGAGTACGACATTTCTTTCCAATCGATTTATCAGTCCATTCACGATACACCATCAAATATTTAGGCTACTCTGGACTAAATAAAATCGTGTGAAGGTTCGCAACGGGGAGAATTGAGCTCGTGACAATTAGAGAGCATTGCGCTCCTTCGAGTCGCTATGATGACGGCAGTATTGCTGCCCGCGTTCGGCCAGGAGCCGCCGGTCAGCATCAGGGGTGAAGAAAACATGAAACAGGTTTTGCCCTATATCCAAATTGGGATGCACAATGATGAGCATGTCGTCGTCGTTGTGGACGATTATGAGTTGGCTGACTTCATTGAGGACTATCTCGGAGATGACTGCAACTTGCCTTTCGATTACCGGACTAGAGTCGAACGACAAGGCGGTGAAGTAATCACCTTACACTTCCCTACATCTTCTAGATTGCAAGAAATAGAGGATAGCCTTAAAAAGCTATCTTCGGGCGAGGTTGAAGACATCTATCGCCTCAACAATTAATTTACGCCGACGCGTATCGGCCATCAACGGCCATTCAGGGATTCTTCCTTTTAAAAATTTAAGAAATATTCTGATGCCCAATCATACTCATGACTTTAAGGTCTGGCCCTTTTCGGATGCAGTGAATACGGCTACATACTGCACCTCGAAAGTCGCGCACCTTAGATTTCCTGTTCTCCAAGTTTCGCACGATTGTGATGGTGATTGGCAGTTTTTGGATGCAACGACTGAAACTCCGTCTGAATGTGTTCTTCTCTGCTTAGGTTGTATTTACGAGCGTGACGCCACCTTGGCGGAAATCAGTGACCTCCCACGTGGTTGGGGGGCATATCGAAGTGCCGTGGGGGCTCCATGGGAACGATGGGAAGATTTGCCGGAAGAGGACGAACAGGAGCAAAAAGCACTTTCTGATATCGAGAGCTACGGGCTTCACGTTATAAGCGTAAGCGAGTCTGACGAACTACCGCCTTTCTCCTATTCCATCGGCATCGGTAGGTCGCTTGGCTTGCCGGAACTAATTGTCATTGGACTGAAATATGAAGTAGCCCAGGCTGCTATTAACGAGTGCTACAGCCAAATGAAGTCTGGCATTCAGGTTACACCGGGAACGAGTGTCGCAGGACTCCTCGGTGGTGACTTTGAGTGCCTGATAGGCGAGGTTTCATCTGCAAATTTACGAGAATACATGGGCTGGGCTACATGGTTATATGGGAAGGATGGCTTCAAGGCATATCAGATAATTTTTCCTAGCACTACAGGGGCATTCCCATGGGAGTCAGAAGCAAGTGAATGGTTCAAGAAGTGGCAGCCTCTACTCGCATAATGTGTGCCCCGACGATTGGCGCTAATAAGGTCTGAGATGGCGGCCGGATTCGGCCAAAAGCTGCCGATGACTATAGGAATTTATTGAAAAGATTTATGCTGATTTTTGTAACATTTGCGCTTTCTGCGTTAATAGTCTACTTAATGACTAACTTTGTTGGTTCTAACCTTCCTTTTTGCTCAGTAGGTTGTTGCTTATGCCAATAACATTTGTATTTGACACAAATTATCTTCGTGGCCTCGGTTGCTCAGAATTTCTTTCCGGAAAATTGCCTGCTCGATTGCAGGGCCAGGTTAATTCTTCCTTCGACAGGGGTGATCTTTTTCTTTTCCCAAAAACAGTCATGATTGAAATGAACGCATGGCTCGAAGATGAGGCAAAGAAACGCCACTCTTCACTAGTTAATGCAGCGCAGTTATTGCAAGACTCGGGTTACACGATCTCTGCTGAATTGCCACAGTTACCTGCGAAGGTAGATATTTGTGATGTATTGAAGGCATCAATAAAAAACTACGATGTTCTTGAGCCTGAGATTGAAGATTATTGTGAGGCTGAGCGTAGAACCTCCTATCGCCTTCCACCACATCCGAAAAATCCAGAGCATGAGGAAATGAGGGATAGGCTAATATGGTGTCGAATTTTAAGATATTCGGTAACAACGAAAAATAGTATCGTGATTGTTTCGCATGATCAAATTTTTAAGAATGGCGCCGCTTCAGACGAAGGACGAAATGCAAGAATTAGTATTGCATCTTCCCCAGAGGACCTTGATCAGCGGCTTGGAGAGCGCCCTGCGCATATTCAAACATTAATCAATGAATTGCTTACGTTTTCCAAACAATTTAAGGCCAACAACTTGAGTATCTCAGATAGTGATATTTCAAGTATCGATAATGTTAAAAATAGAAGAAATGTTGATGGAGTAGTAGATAAAAGCTTCGACATTTTTATAACTGGAAATGATAAACCGATCCAGGGAGTTATGTCTCTGTTGGGAGGCAAACCCTTGGTATTGTCCTTAAATAATAAAAAACACGTTTTTTATGCAGAAGAAAATGAGCGCGGCGCAGAGGCAATTTTGCAAAATCTAATGAGTGAGCGCCCTGATGTCGCGCTTTCTGAGCTACGCCATCTTATTGGAGATTGAAGATGAATGTGTCATTCGGAGGTCAAATTTTTAGACAAGTCCAAGTTCCCCTGTTATGGGGAAGTCGTGCAGTAATCGGCCACCCGGGTGGTGAATTTTCCGTGATAGACTTGTCCGGTGTTGTTGCACGAATTGAAATTGTTAAAAACATTCCTGCGCCAAATATTGACTATACTGAGCGAGAGGATGGTGTCGTTATTTTCAAAGACTTAGCTGAATCTTTTTTCTTTTCGGCTCCAAGAGGTGTTTTTAAGGATATTTCAGGAGTTTTGCCTGATTGTGAAGTTTACGGGGACCACATTCGTGTGGGAAATAGCAACATTCGTTCTGCTATGATTTCCGGTTTTCCAGTGGGAATAGGTGTAACCGAAAGTGGATTGTTTCTGGGCGGCCCTTTGCCACAAAATTTAGCTGCGCTAACAGTATAAGTTAGGTTCAGTCTAGCTTGCGGTTATCTTATCTTGGGTCAATGAATGCTCATGTTTAGCTCCAGCATTCAATCAATGTTCTAATCGAAAAAGCTGAGTATTGAAGCTGACCACATAGTGTTCATTTTTAATCTTCTGGTTAAGTAAGAGTTTCAAGCAGAAACGGAGTGTGCTCCTCCGGCTAACATGCAATGTTAAGAGAAGGTCCGCAACGGGGTGGAAGCCGACGCTCATTTACGCGGCACCATTCCCAATTCACTTGATAACTTCTGATATCTGCATTGAGGCAGAATGGATGCTCCGGTCCGGAGTAGAATCACTGGCTAGTGTCTCGCAAGGATACGTAACTGGCGTTGAGCTACGGAGACTATTCAGTTTTCCCCAGAAAAGGCAGCCGATACAGCACGCGCACCTTCTTTAGGCCGCCACATTCTGTGCCCAGGCCAGCGCAGCCAGATGGGCCGTGTTCACGTCGAGCGGCGTCAGCCTGAGCGCTGCCGCCATCGAGGACACCAGATTCGAATTGAGTTCGCAGGCTTCGGCCAGTGCCAGATACGGGCCGTACTTGCCGTCGCGGTTGCGCAAGGCCGTGACCACGTCTTCCGGCAGCTGGATATTCGCCAGCACCTCGTCCATGCTGATGCCCAGCAGCCGGTCCAGCAGCGAGAACATGCCCGCCACAAACACCTGCTCCGCTTCGCTCTTGCCCAGCGCCTGCTGGGCCAGCAGTTCGGCCAGCCGGCCACGCACCACGGCCGTTTCCAGCAGCACGGGCGAATAGCCGGTGGTGCTGGCCGTGGCCAGCAGCAGCGTCAGCCAGCGGTACAGCGGCGCATAGCCGAGCAGCGCCAGTGCCTGCCGCAGCGACTGGATTTCGCGGCCTGCACCGAAGCCGGCCGAATTGATGAAGCGCAGCAGCTTGTAGGACAAGGTGGCATCGCGCTTGAGCAGCGCTTCGATCTGGCCCACATCGGCATTCTGGCGCACCATCTGCATCAGCTGCATGATGATGGTCTGGGCCGGATTCAGGCCCTTCTGGTCATTGCTGGGGCGCGGTGTCAGGTGCAGCTTGCCGACAAAGGCACTCAGCCCCAGCAGCGCACACGCATCGAAATCGGCCCAGCTGGAAACCGGACGCGCCACCATGCCCACGGCAGCATGCCGCAACGCCGCGTAATTACGCGCCTGATCGGCTACGTCGGCGCCGGAAAAACGCACTTCCACATAGCTGGCAATGGTAGGCAGGCGATTGCCGATGCGCAGCAGGTCGGCATCGCGCAGCAGGATGCCCACGCCGCCCGCGCGCAGGGCCTGCACGGCCGCCATGGTATCGGGATGGGATAGCGTGGGCGCTTTCAGGGCCAGCACCGTATGCTGCGGCGGCAGCTGGTGCAAGGCATCGGCCGACAGCATGGACGGCACGGCTTCAAGGAACAGCGCCTTGTCGCGCAGCAGCCAGTCGCCGTCAGGACTGACCAACTGCTCGGCCACAAAAGCCAGCAGCAGCTCCTGCTCGGCTGGCGTGGCCGCAGCGGCCGACCAGCACAGCTCGTAACCGAGCACGCGCTGTTGCGCATCGAGCAGCGGTTCACGCACTAGGAAATCAGTCTGATGCATGCTGTAGGGCCCAATGAGAGAGGCCCGCACTGGGCGGGCCGGAACTGGTCAGAAACCGAGACTGTCGAGCAGGTCATCCACCTGCCCTTGATCGGCCACCACATTTTCGCGCGTCGGGTCGATCTGCGGTCCGTTGAGCAAACCGTTATCGAGCTCCTTTTTCATCTGGTCCGGCGCAAAATCCACCAGCATCTGTACCAGCTGCTGCTCCAGATTCTGGGCGATGGCCGTGACCTTTTTGATCACCTGCCCCGTCAGATCCTGAAAATCCTGCGCCATCATGATATCCATCAGATGGGCTTTGGTCTGGCTGGTACCCGTTGCGGCCTGATCCAGTGCCGCTATCGTCTGTTCCGCCAGCGCCCGCCATGCCGCGTTATCGGCCTGCTCGCCGGCAGCCAGCAAACCATGCCATTCTGCCTTCAGCGTACGGGCGTCGCCGCCTATCTGGTCCTGCAAAGGGCTGGCCGCATCCGTCGCGTTCAACACCTTCTGTGCTGCATTTTCACTCAGTCGCGCCACATAATCGAGCCGGTCACGTGCATCCGGTATGTCGGAAGCGGCCTTCTCGATCAGTTTATCCAGCCCCAGACCACGCAAACTATCATGCAGTGTGCGGGTCATGTGGCCTATACGCGACAGAAACTCCTCATTCGGCACCATTGCACCGGCGCCGCTGTGCTGCTCCACCATCCTCAAGCTCCGAGTTTCTCGAAGATCTTGTTCAGTTTTTCATCCAGCGTAGCTGCCGTGAACGGCTTCACTACGTAGCCATTGGCGCCAGCTTGTGCGGCGGCAATGATGTTTTCCTTCTTGGCTTCCGCGGTCACCATCAGCACGGGCAATTTGGCCAGAGCGGGATCGGCACGGATGTTTTGCAGCATGGTCAGACCGTCCATGTTAGGCATGTTCCAGTCCGACACGACGAAATCGAACGATTCAGCGCGCAGTTTGGCCAGCGCCATTACACCATCTTCGGCTTCGTCGACATTGGCATAACCCAGTTCTTTCAACAGATTCCGGACGATGCGGCGCATCGTCGAAAAATCGTCTACGACTAAAAATTTCATCTTTGGATCAGCCATGAATTACTCCGTTGTTTCTCTACGCGGTTGTTAATAGTGTCTGCAATTGCCAGCAAGTTGTAGGATAGCATTTTCGTTGCCTGAAGGCGAACAAAGTCGCACTAAAACGTCACACTTGACATTTTATACGCGCAATGCGCGCATTCCGTGCGCGGCCAGATGGCCCAGCACCATGCCCGGCAGGGCCGACAGCGCCCCTACTTCATGGGCGGCGCCGATGGCGATGGCCTCGCGCGGCATGCCGAATACCACGCAACTTGCTTCATCCTGGGCAAAATTATGCGCCCCGGCCTGCCTCATTTCCAGCATCCCGGCGGCACCATCCTTGCCCATGCCCGTCAGGATCACACCTACGGCATTCTTACCGGCATGCTGGGCCGCCGAGCGGAACAGCACATCCACCGACGGGCGGTGACGGTTGACGGGGTCGGCCTGATCGATGCGGGTCATGTAGTTGGCGCCGCTACGGGCCAGATACAGGTGGGAATGGCCCGGCGCGATATAGGCGTGGCCGGGCAGAATACGTTCGTTACCGGCCGCCTCCTGCACCGAAATCTTGCACAGCGAATCGAGCCGCTGGGCAAACGAGCGGGTAAAGCCTTCCGGCATGTGCTGGGTAATCAGGATGCCGGGGCAGTCCGACGGCATCTGCATGAGGAATTCGCGGATGGCTTCCGTACCGCCCGTGGAAGCGCCGATGATGATCAGCTTTTCCGACGAGGTCAGCGGATTGCGCAGCTGCGGCAGCTGGCCATGGGCTTCACTGCCGGCCGTCGGCAGCGTGCGGGCGCGCACGCGCGCCTTGGCGGCAGCCCGGATCTTGTCGGTAATCAGGTCGGTGTATTCGCGCATGCCGGCCTGGATCGAAATCTTGGGCTTGGTGACGAAATCGACCGCGCCCAGTTCCAGCGCACGCATGGTGATCTCGGAACCGCGCTCGGTCAGCGAGGACACCATCACCACCGGCATGGGGCGCAGACGCATCAGCTTTTCAAGGAAATCCAGCCCATCCATCTTGGGCATTTCCACGTCCAGCGTCAGCACATCGGGATTGGTTTGCTTGATCAGCTCGCGCGCCACCAGCGGGTCCGGCGCCGTGGCCACCACCTGCATATCGGGCTGGCTGTTGATGATCTCGCTCATGACGCTACGGATCAGCGCCGAGTCGTCTACGATTAATACTTTGGTCTTCATTCCATACTACTTTCCGGGCAAAAAGGCCCTTGTTCCACAGATCAGAACAGATCGATCTCACCAGCCACTGGCGCCACTTTGAGGCGGCTAGCGTACTCGATTTCGCGTTTAACCAGCGTATCGTTATGAGTCTGCATCAGTTTCTTGACCAATACCTTACCCGTGCGGGGGAAGAAATACACCTTGCGCGGGTGCACATCGTTGAGGTCTTCCGCCACGACACGGATTTTCTCCACCTTGAGGAAATTCAGCACAAAGGCGGCGTTGCGTTCGCCCACATTGATCGCCGTAAAACCTTTGAGTACGGCGCCGCCACCGAAGCACTTGGCTTCCAGATTTTCGCGCCGGGCGCCGGCTTTCAGCAAATCATTGATCAGCACCTCCATCGCATACGTGCCGTAGCGGGCCGAGGCCGATACTGGGCTGTTCGGCTCACCGCCATCGGGCAGCATGAAGTGGTTCATGCCACCCAGCCCCGTCACGCGGTCGCGGATGCAGGCCGAAACGCAGGAACCCAGCACCGTCACAATCAGCATATCCTTGTTGGTGTAATAATACTCGCCCGGCAGGATTTTGGCGGCCTGACAGTCGAAAGTGCGATCGTAATAAACGTTGGTGGCAAATTGTTCGAGGTCCATGATTTCCTCTCACAGCCGGGCAGCGGTTTTTTGCGCCGCGCCACGATGCTGATCATCCAGTTCATACACGGTCTTGCCGCGCAGCTTGAGCGCATCGGACACGTACAGGAAATTCTCCGAATGGCCGGCAAATAGCAGCGCATCCGGTTTCATCAGCGGTACAAAGCGGGACAGGATCTTGCGCTGGGTCGCCTTGTCAAAATAAATCATCACGTTACGGCAGAAAATCACATCGAACTGGCCGCTGATGGGCCAGCTTTCAGCCAGCAGGTTGAGCTGCTTGAAGGTGATCAGATTACGCAGTTCCGGCCGCACGCGGGCATAGCCGGCCTTGTCGCCCTTGCCACGCAAGAAGAAACGGCGCGCCCGTTCCGGCGCCATCTTGTCCAGCCTGTCCATGGTATAGACGCCGTTGGCGGCATGGGCCAGCACATTGGTGTCGATATCGGTGGCGATGATGTTGCAATTGGGCGTGAGCGTATTGAATGCCTCGCACACGGTCATGGCGATCGAATACGGCTCTTCGCCGGTGGAACTGGCCGAGCACCAGATATTGATGGTCTCGCGCTTGTTGCGCACATGTTCTGCCAGCAGGGGGAAGTGATGCGCTTCGCGGAAGAACGAAGTCAGGTTGGTGGTCAGCGCATTGGTGAAGGCTTCCCATTCGTCCTCCCCCAGCCGCCCTGCTTCCAGATCGTCGAGGTATTTGCCGAACGATTCGATGCCGGTCGCGCGCAGGCGGCGCGCCAGCCGGCTGTACACCATTTCCTGCTTGCTGTCGGCCAGCGAGATGCCGGCGCGCTTGTAGATCAGCCCGCGTACACGCTCGAAGTCCTTGGCGTGAAATTCAAATTCTTTGCTGCCTTTGGTATGCGGCATATTCTTAAATCCTTAACTCTGTCGCGAAGATGCCGTGCCAGCCGCACGCCGGTGGGCGTGCGGCCTTAGTGCTTAAAACTCTTCCCACTCGTCGCTCGAGGTTGCAGCCGGGGTGCTGAGTTTCTTCGGTGCGGCGGCGCGCGCAGGCGCGGCAGCAGGACGTGGTGCTGCGACGGCAGGCGCAGGAGCCGGGGCCGGTGCGGGTGCAGGTGCAGCGGCCGGACGTGGCAGCACGCGGGCGGCCGGACGACGCGCGTCCTGGTCGTACGACAGCTTGAAGATGCTGACCGCCTGGGCCAGCATCTGGGCCTGTTCTTCCATGCTTTCGGCAGCGGCAGCAGCCTCTTCCACCAGCGCAGCATTTTGCTGGGTCATTTCGTCCATCTGGGTGATGGCCTGGTTGACTTCTTCGATGCCGTTGCTCTGTTCCTGGGTTGCGGCCGTGATTTCGCCCATGATGTCGGCCACCTGACGGATCGAGGTCACCACCAGATCCATGGTCTGGCCAGCTTCGTCCACCAGCTTGCTGCCGGCATCGACTTTCTCTACCGAGTCGCTGATCAGTTCCTTGATTTCCTTGGCAGCGCCAGCGGAACGCTGGGCCAGATTACGCACTTCCGAGGCTACCACGGCGAAGCCGCGGCCCTGTTCACCGGCACGCGCTGCTTCCACCGCGGCATTCAGCGCCAGAATATTGGTCTGAAAAGCGATGCCGTCGATCACGCCGATAATGTCCACGATCTTACTCGAGGATGCCTTGATGGAACCCATGGTATCCACCACCTGCGACACCACCTGACCGCCTTTTTCCGCAACCGAGGAAGCGGTCACGGCCAGCTGGTTGGCCTGACGGGCATTGTCGGCATTCTGTTTCACGGTGCTGGTCAGCTCTTCCATCGAGGAAGCGGTTTCTTCCAGCGAGCTGGCCTGGGCTTCGGTACGGGCCGACAGGTCGGCATTACCGGAAGCGATTTCCTGCGAAGCCGTCGAGATCAGCTCGGTACCGGTACGCACATCGCCCACCGTCTTGGCCAGGCTTTCGTTCATGTCTTTCAGAGCCTGCAGCAGTTCGCTGGTTTCGTCATGGCCTTCGACATGTACGTGCGAGGTCAGCTCACCGGCTGCCACCTTCTGTGCTACGGCTACGGCACCAGCCAGCGGCACGGTAATCGAACGGGTGGTGATGGCAGCACAGAACACCCCCAGGGCCACGGCCGCACCGCCGATCACGAACAGCAGTATCATCAGGCCACGGTCGGCCGTCACGGAACCGGCCATCACTTCAGCCGCATTGGCCTGCTGCATCTCCACCAGTTTATTGATCTGGCTCAGAGTCTGCTGGTTGAGCGGATCGATACGGCCCGAAATCACTTTGGCCGCGCCTTCGCTGTTAAAGGCCAGCACCTGGCCGATGGCTTCCTTGAACGCCTTGTCCACGTCGGCGTCGAGCGCAGCAATTTCGGACAGGGTTTTCTTTTCCGCGTCATTCAGACCCAGGGCTTTCAGATCGCTCACCGCTTTTTCGTAGCGGGCGCGCTGGTCTTTCACCTTCTGTTCTTCTTTCTGCATCAGGCTGACGTCCGATTGCAGACCGATATTACGCATGGCAATCCCGGTTTCCAGCATCGCACTTTTCATCGCGCCGGCCAGCAGGTTCTTGCTGGTGCTCAGTTCCAGCCCCTTGGTCAGCTTGCTCTTATTACTGTAGTTCAGGTAGTTGGTCATCAGGACCATGGCTACCAGTATCAGCAATATGGCACCGAAGCCCAGACGCAGCCGTGCACCTATCTTGAAATCGCGTAAATTCATCTTGTTTCTCCCCTAGCTATCTATGCAGGCAGGCCGCAGTGCATGACCGGTGCCTCCCCTAATTATGAAACCTTTGCGGCGCACTCTTTTGGGCGCTTGGTGTACTCACGAACAGCAGTGACGGCGCGGTTTAGGCCGCCAGCTGTTCCATTAATCCCATTTCTTCACTAGCCATTAACTTGTCGATGTTTACCAATATCAGCATACGCTCATCAATGGTGCCCAGTCCAACCATATACTCGCTGCTGAAGGCTGTGCCCATCTCTGGCGCCGGCTTGACCTGCTCGGGCGTGAGCGTGGTAACGTCGGAGACCGAGTCCACCACCATGCCCACTACCCGTCCACTGATGTTGAGGATAATTACCACAGTGAACTGGTCATACACGGGTTCGCCAAGTTGAAACTTGATCCGCATGTCAACCACAGGGATGATGATGCCGCGCAGATTGATCACGCCCTTGATGAATTCCGGCGCGTTGGCGATCCGCGTGACCGCTTCATAGCCACGGATTTCCTGCACCTTCAGAATATCGATGCCGTATTCTTCTTTCCCCAGCGTGAAGGCCAGATACTCGTGTCCGGCGATCTCCTCTGCTGCATTGCTCAGTATGTCTGCCATGTCGAAGTCCTTGACGAGAGTTAGCTAAAAATCTGTTCATCGGCCAGCTGGCGCGACGAGCGGATCAGCGCTGCCACATCGAGAATCAGTGCCACACCGCCATCGCCGAGGATGGTGGCGCCCGATATGCCCGCGACCTTGCGATAATTCGATTCCAGATTCTTCACCACTACCTGCTGCTGGCCTACCAGCTCATCGATGAACAGACAGGCTTTGCGGCCTTCCGTTTCGATGATGACGACGATGCCCTGGCAAGGATCGGTAAACCGCGGCGTGATGTCGAACATCTGGTACAGCGGCACCAGCGGCAGGTACTCGCCGCGCACCTTGATGACACGGCCCTTGCCACTGATTTCCTTGACGTCTTCCGGCACCGGCTGCAGCGATTCCACCACGAAGCCCAGCGGCAGGATATAGACTTCCTCGCCCACCCGGATCGACATGCCGTCCAGTATCGCCAGCGTCAGCGGCAGCGAAATCGAGATGGTGGTGCCGAAACCGCGGGCCGAACGGATGTCCACCACCCCGCCCATGGCGCTGATATTACGTTTCACCACGTCCATGCCCACGCCGCGGCCCGATACGTCGGTAACCTGCTCGGCAGTGGAGAAGCCGGGCGCGAAGATCAGCTGCCAGACATCGGCATCGCTCATGTTCTCGCTCAGCGGCACACCGTTCTGCTCGGCCTTGGCCAGAATCTTCTCGCGGTTCAAACCGCCACCGTCATCCGATACTTCGATGATGATGTTGCCGCCCTGATGGGCTGCGGACAGGAACAGCCGGCCCGCATCGCTCTTGCCGGCAGCGCGCCGCACGGCCGGCATTTCGATGCCGTGGTCGATCGAGTTACGTACCAGGTGAGTCAGCGGATCGACGATGCGTTCGATCAGGCCTTTATCGAGTTCCGTGGCCGCACCGTTGGTGATGAAGTCGACTTTCTTGCCCAGCTTGGCCGCGAGATCGCGCACCATGCGCGGGAAGCGCGAGAACACGAAGTCCATCGGCATCATGCGGATCGACATCACGGCTTCCTGCAGATCGCGCGTGTTGCGCGTCAGCTGGCTCACGCCATTGAGCAGGCGCTCGTGCTTCATCGGGTCGAGGATGCCGACGCGCTGCTCTATCATGGCCTGGGTGATCACCAGTTCGCCCACCAGATTGATCAGCTGGTCGACTTTTTCGATCGACACGCGGATCGAGGACGATTCGGCGCCCGCACCATGGGGCACGGGATGGGCTTTCTCGTCCTTCTTGGCAGCGGCTTTCTTTTCTTCTTCGGCGATCTGCTGCGGCGTCGGGCCGCTATCGACGATGCCGGCATTGGCGCGGATCTGTTCGACGGGCTGGAAGAAACCGTAGCCACGCGCATCTTCGCTGCTGGCTTCCGCATTTGCGCGGATTTCGTCCAGCGGCTGGAAGAAGCCATAGCCTTCGCCATCCTTGGCGGCGGCGCCGGCAGCGCCCTGCGGCTGCAGTTCCGTGCTATCGAAGAAACCATAGCCCAGTGCATTTTCCACCTTGGCGCGTTCAGCCCCTTCCAGTCTGGACTGGGCCTCGTCGAGCGGCGGCAGCTCCGTCACCTTCATGTCGTCGGGATTGAGCACGAAGGAGCAGATGGCGATCAGGTCGTCCAGGCTTTCATGGGTGGTGACCAGCATGGCGTTGCGGTCTTTATCGAGCGGCGTGATCGACACATGGCCCATCAGGCCCAGCTCGGCACCGAGTGCCTGCACTTCGCGGTGCGCCATGGCGGGCAGCTCCAGCCGGTAGCGTTTGCCGCCGCTGTGGTCCACTGCATGCGTTTCCGCCGTATGGAAGGACGGCGCGATGGGCGCCATGGCCGTCACCGGCACATCCTGCGCCAGCGACTGCAGCATCATGCGCACATTGCCCACGGCATCCTGATCCACGCTGCTGCCATGGCGGTGGCCATCGAGCTGCATCTTCAGAATATCCTTGGCCGCCAGGAAGGCATCCACATGTTCGGCCGTCAGCGGCATTTCGCCCTTGCGCACACGGTCCAGCAGGGTTTCCAGAATATGGGTCACTTCGGTCATGTCGGTGATGCCGAAGGTCGACGCGCCACCCTTGACGGAGTGGGCGGTCCGGAACACCGCATTCAGGTCTTCCGGGTCCGGATGGTCGACATCGACGGCCAGCAACAGCCGTTCCATTTCAGCCAGCAATTCTTCGGCTTCATCGAAGAAGACCTGGAAGAACTGGCTAATATCGATGGTCATGGTGATACTCCCTTGGTTACACTCAGCATGATTGCCTGCGCGGGATCAGCCTATGACCTTCTTCACTACCTCGATCAGCCGTTGCGGGTCGAACGGCTTGACCAGCCAGCCGTTGGCACCGGCCGCACGGCCTTTGGATTTCATTTCATCCGACGATTCCGTGGTCAGCATCAGAATCGGGGTTTTCTGGTAAGCAGGCAGCTCGCGCAGCAGCTTGATCAGCTGCAGGCCGTCCATGCGCGGCATGTTCTGGTCAGTCAGCACCAGATCCACGGTTTGCTGCTTGGCCTTGTCCAGTCCGTCCTGGCCGTCCACGGCTTCCACCACCTGATAGCCAGCCGCCTTCAGGCTGAAGGCCACCATCTGGCGCAGGGAACTGGAATCATCAACTGCAAGTATCGTCTTGGCCATTTCTCTTCTCACTCATTAAGGTTCGGACCCGTAGTCCGGTTGATTCATATTCAGGGGCGGCGTTCAGAACAGTTCGATGTCGCCGCTCTCCAGATGCTGCTGGCTGACCGCCTTGCGCAGCACGCTGCGCAGTTCCAGACTCTGGACGGCCAGCGCCATGCTGACTTTGCCGAGCAGGTCGACGATCTCTTCGTTATCGCTATCGGGCAGCATTTCGGCACCGTGCGCACTCATGGTACTCAGGAATTCGCGCAAGCCCGTAACACGTTTGAGGGTACGGTCTAGCAGCTGGCTGGTCATATCCTGGAACTGCAAGCTGGTAATGGCGGCATTCACATAGCCGCCTACCTGTCCCTGCAACGCCGCCAGCTGGGTGCGTTGCTCTGCGCTGATCTCGCCGCCCGCCAGCAGCTGGGCGATGGTGGCCTGTTCCGCTTCGACCGCTTTGTGGATGGCCATGAAATTGAAGGACAATTTTTCGATGGCTTCTTCCAGCAGCAGGCCGGTCTGGATCAGATCCGTCTCCACTTCCGTCAAATGCTGGCGCCCATGGTCAGCAACGCCCGACATGAGGCGTTTGACATGCGAACCCAGTATCTTTTTTCTCGTCATAACTGTCTCTTTGATGCGCTATCCCGGCGGCGCCTATTTGCGTACCGGGGGAACACCGCGCGCTGGTGGCGCTGCAGCGGCCGCTTCTTCCTCCGCCCCGACTTCGATCTGGCGCACGCCATCGCGTAGCACGCTTTCCTCGGTACGTTTATTCATCACCAGTATGCTGATCCGGCGGTTGATCGGATTGAACGGATCAGCTTTATCGAGATTGTTGGCTGAAGCCAGTCCGACGACGCGCAACACCTTGCTATCGGCCATGCCACCGGCGATCAGCTCGCGACGCGAGGCATTCGCCCGGTCAGAGGAGAGTTCCCAGTTACTATAACCGTTGACACTCAGAAATGGTGTCGAATCCGTATGACCGGACAGGCCAATCTTGTTCGGAACATCATTGAGTACGAAGCCAATTTCGTGCAGGATCTCGCGCGTGTACGGCTGCAGATCGGCCTTGGCCGAGGCAAACATGGGCCGGTTCTGCTCGTCGACGATCTGGATGCGCAAACCTTCGCTGGTAATATCGAGCAGCAGCTGATCCTTGTACTTCTTCAGCAGCGGATTGGCTTCGATCTTGTTCTCGATCTTTTCCTTCAGCGACTGCAACCGGGTGCTCTCTTCCGCTTCCAGCGCCGCCTTGGCCTGCTGCAGGCTAACCTTCTTGGTCGCGTCCTGATCGTTGCTGGCTTTTACCTGACCATCCTGCCGCGTAATATCCTTGCCGCCGCCCTTGATGACGGAAGAACTGTCACCGGCCGCGCTACCGCCCGACATCGCCACCTTCAATGGCTGCTTGAAATACTCGGAAATCCCGGCCAGATCGCCCTTGGCAGTCGAGCCAAGCAGCCACATCAGCAGGAAGAAGGCCATCATCGCCGTCACGAAGTCGGCATAGGCAATCTTCCAGGCGCCGCCATGGTGGCCGCCCGCATGCTTCTTGATACGCTTGATAACAATGGGCCGTAAGCCTTCTTCAGCCATGACAGCTCCTCACCCCGTAAGCACCCATTACATCCAGTACGCCAGTCCCAGCCATGCTCAAGCCGCCACTCACTTGGATTTCGATTTCTTGATGTGATCCTCCAGCTCGGCGAAGGTCGGACGCTCGGTCGAATACAGCACTTTACGGCCGAATTCCACTGCCAGCGCAGGCGCATAGCCATTCAGGCTGGCCAGCAGCGTCACTTTGACGCACTGGAACATCTTGCTCGATTCGTCCAGCTTCTGCTCCAGCAGGCCGGACAGCGGACCGACGAAACCGTAAGCCAGCAGAATACCGAGGAAGGTACCGACCAGCGCGTGGGCAATCAGAATACCCAGTTCGGCCGGCGGCATACCCACCGATTCCATGGTGTGCACCACCCCCATCACCGCCGCCACGATACCGAACGCCGGCATACCGTCGCCCAGTTTGGCAATCGCATGGGCCGGCACCGCACCTTCGTGGTGGTGGGTTTCCAGTTCCATGTCCATCAGATTTTCGATCTGCATGGCGTCCATATTGCCCGACACCATAAGGCGCAGGTAGTCCGTCATGAATTCGACGATGTGGTGATCCGCCAGCACGCTGGGGTATTTGCTGAAGACCGGGCTCTGCTCGGGATTTTCGATATCGCCCTCGATCGACATCAGGCCTTCTTTACGAACTTTGGACAGGACGTCGAACAGCAGCGACATCAGCTCCATATACAGGTCTTTAGTATAAGGCGAGCCTTTGAGGACGGTCGGCAGTGCTGCCACCGTGGCTTTCAGAGCCTTGGGCGTGTTACCGACCATGAATGCACCGACGGCACCGCCGCCGATCATGACCAGTTCCAGTGGCTGGAACAGCGCAGCAAGGTGACCGCCGGACATGGCATAGCCACCGAACACGCCCACGCATACCACTACATAACCAATAATGACTAACAAGTGCCCCGCCTCCCTAGAGTGAAACCGGCAGTGTGCGCAGCAATGTGGCGGCCGATTTCAGAAAAATTTACATATAGAACTACAATAACTCGTCTCTAGGGGCGCGGGCAAGAGAATAACGCTAAATGATGCTTAAAAGTACCATATGTAAAGTGGCTTGCCGGTCTCTGTGGCGTAGATGGTCTGATCGGCTGGCTGACCGTCGATAGCAAATTCGTAGCTAAGCAGCATACTGCCCGGCTGCATCTCAGCCGAGCACTTGCGCCACAGGGCCGTCATGGCGGCCGGCGACAGATAGGCGAATACCAGCTGAAATTGTGCAAAATCAAGTTTCTCGTAATCGCCTAATATAAAGCGTGCGCGACTGCCGCTCAGCAAGGCGCGCAGCCGGCTGTACAGCCATGGCAGCGGTGCCAGCTCTATGCCCACGCACTCGACTTGCGGACGCTGGCGGGCCAGATACATGACCAGCCCGCCCAGGCCGCTACCTATGTCTATCATGCGCAAAGGCTGATCGGCCGGTAAAACTTGACGTACAGCATCCCAGATTTCAGGCGTGGAAGGATAGTAAGGCACTTGCGTGCGAAAGGTGGACCAGTACCAGCCCAGCGACAGCAGAAATGCCAGCAAGAATAGCCAGGATGGCAACTGCAGGGCCAGCGCCAGCATCAGCGCGGCAGGAAACAGTAGCTGTATCCAGCGCCACCAGCGCGCCAGGCCCAGCCGCCAGGTCAGCAGACCGGCCCAGCCGCCCTGCAGCAGGACGGCACTGTATTCGTTCAGGGGAAAATGCAGGCGTGCCAATAAATAGATGGTCAGCAGAGTCAGCGGCATGCTGACGCACTGAATAAGCAAAGCGCGTATGGCGGGAGCCCGCCCTACGCGCTGCAGATAGGAAGTCGGAGGTGTGGCGGGCGTCACGCGGCCAGCTGGTCGGCGTCGCGGGCTTTCTTGGTCTTGCCGGCACGCGAAGGCATGTGGCACAGGCCGCAGACATAGCTGCCGTGCAGATCCATGCTGTTGACCACGAATTTACCCTGGCATTTGCCACAAGGGGCCAGTTCCAGCATTTTGCTGCTGAAGAAACGGACCAGCGTCCAGGCGCGCGTCAGCGACAGCAGCGGCTCTTCGCCCGGTTCCGGCGGCATCTGTTCCAGATACAGCTTGTAGGCTTTCATCACGGCTTCGATGCCGGTGGCGCCTGCATGTTCGGTCAGGAACTTGTGGATGTTCATGAACAGCGAGGAATGGATATTCGGCTGCCAGGTCAGGAACCAGTCCGTCGAGAAAGGCAGCATGCCTTTCGGTGGCGATACACCACGCAGTTCTTTATACAGCTTGAGCAGGCGTTCGCGCGACAGCGACACTTCCGACTCCAGCAATTGCAGACGTGCACCCAGTTGGATCAGTTCGATGGCCAGCTGAATTTCCTGGGCTTCCGATACGACGCTTTTCTTGCTCATGATCTGGGCTCCGCTGCAAAAAGTCTGTAATTACGCGATTTCTTCAACTGGCTGGCCGGCCATCAGGATGGCGGCGTGCGACTGGGCCAGTACGCGGTCTTTATTGTAATTGGTCAGCATCGACAGGATGGCGCTGTCATCGAAGCGGAAGCGGGCCAGCATCATGTTGCCGCCTGCCAGTTTCAGAATCTGTGCGTTGCTCATGCCTTCGATCAGGTCGGCGATCTCGGCAGCGATACCCAGGCGGAAGATTGCGGTGACTTTATCAGCGCGGATCATTTGCTGGGCCAGCATCAGGTAGCTCAGGTTGGCGTCGCGAATTTCAGCCATCATATCGTTAGCGGTCATTTCCTTCTCCTCGTCCGTTATCTGCACTGCGGAAACACATTTGCGTTTCCAGTGAGATACATTCTGCGTGAGCAACAAAAAACGGAGTAGTGGACAAACTCCGTATTTTTTTCCAGGAAATGACGAACGCGACCAGTCGGTGTTTGTCTTACAAACACTCGCCGATCACTCATCTACGCCCTTGCAGCGTAGGAAAATTGCGGTTTTCGATCTTCAAAAAAAGTCCTGCCCTGAAATAAAAACTACGTTTCTAGCGACTCTTTTTTGCTACATCTAACCCTGTTACGGCAGCTTTTTTGGGAACTTTAGGGTTTTCGCGAAAAATTTTTAAATTTTTTTCGTTTCTTTTTACCTACTCGCTCCAGCTGCCTGATGACCCATTTCTGCTCATCATGAAAAGGGTAACGGCAGGGTTTGGGGGAACTTTAGGGTTTTTTTGAAAAAAATCGAAAAATTTTTAAAAAAATTTTCGAAGCTAGGAAACATGCGGGTTCCAGCCCGTTTCTGGCCTCGATCCAGCCTATGCGGAGGGCATAAAAAAGCACTTTTAACCTGTTACACTGGCATCCTTGGCAATTTATTGAAGCCTAAAGTATCGTCCTCATCGCAAGAAAGTTACAAAATGACAACTCGCAATGCTTGCCTCGAACGCGACGCGCAGGATCCGCTCGCGCCATTACGGGCCCAGTTCGATCTGCCTGAAGGAGTAATTTATCTGGATGGCAACTCTCTCGGCGCCCGCCCGCGCGCTGCCCTGCCCCGTGCCCAGCAGGTGATCGCCCGGGAATGGGGCCATGATCTGATCCGCAGCTGGAATACGGCAGGCTGGTTCGACCTGCCCAAGCGGCTGGGCAACCGGCTGGCCCCCCTGATCGGCGCGCGCGACGGCGAAGTGGTGGTGACCGATACCACCTCCGTCAATCTGTTCAAGGCGCTGGCCGCCGCCGTGCAGATGCAGGCAGGCCAGCCGCAGCGCCGCGTGATTATCACGGAACGCTCCAACTTCCCTACCGACATCTATATGGCCGAAGGGCTGAGCCGCTGGCTGGAGCGGGGCTACCGCCTGCACCTGATCGACGATGTGGCCGAGCTGGCTGGCGCCATCAATCAGGAAACCGCCGTCGTCATGCTGACCCATGTGAACTACCGCACGGGCTACCAGCACGATATGCGTGCCACCAGCGCCCTCGCCCATGCAGCTGGCGCCCTGATCATCTGGGATCTGGCCCACTCGGCCGGCGCCGTACCCGTTGATCTGCATGCCGATGGCGCCGATCTGGCCGTCGGCTGCACCTATAAGTATCTGAATGGCGGCCCCGGTGCGCCCGCCTTCATCTGGGTGCCCGAGCGCCATCAGGCCCAGTTCCAGCAGCCGCTGTCGGGCTGGTGGGGCCATGCGGCACCGTTCGCCATGGCGCCCGCCTTTGCGCCGGCCGAGGGCATCGCCCGTGCCCTGTGCGGCACCCAGCCCATCGTCTCGCTGGCACTGGTGGAATGCGGGCTGGATATCTATGACCAGACCAGCATGGCCGCCCTGCGCGCCAAATCGCTGGCCCTGACCGACCTGTTCATCGCGCTGGTGGAGCAGCGCTGCGCCGCCCATCCGCTGGGGCTGGTCACGCCGCGCGAGCATGCGCGCCGCGGCAGCCAGGTCAGCTTCACCCACCCGCACGGTTATGCCGTGATGGCAGCCCTGATCGCCCGTGGCGTGATCGGCGACTACCGCGAACCGGCCATCATGCGTTTCGGCTTTACGCCGCTGTACACCAGCTTTACCGATGTCTGGGATGCGGTCGACATCCTGTGCGACATTCTGGATAAACAGGCCTACGATATCCATGCCCGACGCGACGCCGTCACCTGAAACGAGAACACTATGACCGACAATAAAGCAGCAGCCAGCGGCTGCCCTATGCATGCAGCGCCTGCCGCTGCACCGGCTGGCGACGCCCAGTGGCACGGCGCCCAGATGGATTTCAGCAAGGATATGAGCTACGGCGACTATCTGGGCCTGAACCAGATTCTCACGGCCCAGCACCCGCTTTCGCCCAACCATAACGAAATGCTGTTCATCGTGCAGCACCAGACCAGCGAACTGTGGATGAAGCTGATGCTGCACGAAATGCATGCCGTGCGCACCCACCTGCAAGCCGACGATCTGCCGCCGGCCTTCAAGATGCTGGCCCGCGTGGCCCGCATAATGGACCAGCTGGTGCATGCCTGGGATGTGCTGGCCACCATGACGCCGCCTGAATACACGGCCATCCGTCCATATCTGGGCGCCTCCTCGGGCTTCCAGTCCTACCAGTACCGCGAGATCGAGTTCATCCTGGGGAACAAGAACCCTGCCCTGCTCAGCGTCCACGCCAGCCACAGCGACACCTACGCCGTGCTGGAACAGGCATTGCACGCACCTTCCGTGTACGACGAAGCCATCAAACTGCTGGCACGTAACGGCCTGCCTATCGCGCCGGAACGCCTGAACGGCGACTGGACCCAGCCTACCCGTGCCGACGAGTCGGTCAAACAGGCCTGGCTGACCGTGTACGGCGACACCCAGCGCTACTGGGCGCTGTACGAACTGGCCGAGAAGCTGGTGGATCTGGAAACGGCGTTCCGTTTCTGGCGCTTCCGCCACCTCAATACGGTGGAACGCATCATCGGCTTCAAGACGGGCACGGGCGGCACGGCCGGCGCCAGCTATCTGCGCAAGATGCTCGATGTGGTGCTGTTCCCCGAACTGTTCGCCCTGCGCACGGAGCTGTAAGTCTTCATTTCGGCTGCAGCGGGAACTCGCCCGCTGTGCCCTACTCTAAGCTAGACCTTTAACCCGTCACGCGAGGAGGAACAAGATGAAGCCTATATTGCACTACCGCTGGGCCCAGCTGGCGGCAGCTGCCGGCCTGCTCATCGGACTGGCTGCCGCCATGCCGGCAGCGCAGGCCGCTGCCAGCAACTACACAGCCATCCTGACGGGAGCGCAGGAAGCGCCGCCCAATGCCTCCACCGCCATAGGCGCTACCGTGGTGCGCTTCGATGCCTCTACCCATATGCTGGAAATCGATACGGCTTTCGGCGGCCTGCTGGGCGACAGCACTGCGGCCCACATCCATTGCTGCACCAGCATGGCCGGCAGCGGTACCGCACCCGTGATGACGGAACTGCCTACACTACCCGGCTTCCCGCTCGGTGAACATTCGGGCGCCTACAGCCATGTGTTCGACACCTCGCTCAGCAGCACATGGAATCCCGCCTTCATTGCCAGCCACGGCGGCACCACTGCCGGCGCGGAATCGGCCTTCGCCATGGGGCTCGATAGCGGTACGGCCTATTTCAATATCCATAGCACGCTCTATCCGCAAGGGGAAATCCGCGGCTTCCTGCAGCAGGCGCCAGCCGTGCCGGAGCCTGCCAGCATTGCCATGCTGGGGCTGGGCCTACCGGCCGTCTTGCTGGTGGCACGCCGGCGCCGGCGCGCCTGAGCCGAGTGCCGCCAGTGACGGGCAGCGGGCGGCCAGCCTAGCGCTTGCTGGTAATTAGCGGCAGCTCGATATAGCTGTCGTGGTAGATGCGCTGGGTGGCTTTACGATAATCCGCAGGCTGGGCGAAGAAGATATTCGGCACAAACGTTTGCGGATTACGGTCGTACAGGGGGAACCAGCTGGACTGGATCTGCACCATGATGCGGTGCCCCGGCAGGAACACGTGGTTAGCTGCAGGCAGCGCAAAGCGGTAGGCCAGCGGCGTATCGGGCAGCAGCGCTCTGGCCTGCGCCAGCGATTCGCGGTAGCGGCCACGGAAGATGTCGGCGGCAACCATCAGCTGGTAGCCGCCCATCTCCGGCTGCGCCGCCACCTGATCAGGATAGACGTCGATCAGCTTCACCACCCAGTCCGCATCCGTGCCGCTAGTCGCAGCCAGCAGATGGGCGATCGGTTCGCCGCTGATCTTGACGGGTGCCGTCAGCACTTCGCTGGTGTAGCTGAGCACATCGGGCCTACCCGATGCTTCGCGCTGGTCGTCCACCAGCCAGCGCGGCCACGTCTGCCCTTTCGCTTCATCGTAGCCCACCGCCATGATGGGACGGGCGCGGTATGGCACGGGCTTGGCAGGGTCGGACACATATTCGTCGTAGGCTGAGGACGCAGCCGGCGTAGTGGGCACTACGCCGGCTGCGCGGCTCAGGGTCAGCTTGCTGCCGGCCCCCAGCCTGAGCGCGCCCGGCGTGCTGCTGCAGCCGCTATTGCAGCCGCTGGGCCAGCGGTTCAGTGCGCGCCACTTGTTACTGCCAGTCTCGAACGCCGAGACGGCAGCGATAGTCAGCGCGGGCGCTTCGTCCTTGAGGTAATGATCGAGGAAGGGCCGCAATATCTCCTGCCGGAAGTGCAGTGCCGTGTCGCTGCCGAAGTGCAGCGCACCGAGCTTGCTGCCGTCATCGATGGCGCCGCCATGGTTCCACGGTCCCATCACCAGATACACCTGATTATCGCGGTCCAGCGGCTTGACGGCTTTGTACACGGCCAGCGCGCCATAGATATCTTCCGCATCCCACCAGCTATGCACCAGCATGGTCGGCACTTTCACGGGCTGGCGCGCCAGTAGCTGGTCCATCGCCTGCCCGCTCCAGAAATTATCGTAGGCCGGATGGCTGCTCAGCTTGCGCCAGAAGCCCACCTGCTCCATGCCGCGCTGGCGCGCCAGCTCACCCGCCGAGCCGGCGCGCAGAAAAGTATCGTAATCGTCGTAATGGCTGCTATACCACTTGGCCTCGCTGCGGCGCGTGGCCACCTGTTCGAGGATGTAGGCCAGATTCACCTGACGGAAGGCGCCGTTGTGGAACCAGTCATCGCCGCGCCAGCCATCCACCATGGGATTCATGGGCACGGCCGCCTTCAGCGCCGGATGGGGTTGGACCAGCGCCATCAGCGGCAGATAGCCATCGTAGGAAATGCCGATGATGCCTACCTTGCCGTTACTTTCCGGGACGTTTTGCGTGAGCCACTCTATGGTGTCCCAGGTATCGGTGGAATGATCGACCGGGGTCGGGTTGAAGGTCGAACCAGCCAGCGGCCGGTTCATCACATAATCGCCTTCCGAGCCATGCTTGCCGCGCACATCCTGCATCACGCGGATATAGCCGCCCTGCACCACCACATCGGCTGCATTGTCATAGCCCTGCAGGATGTTTTCCAGTTGCGAGCTTTCCGCATGGGCGGTCAGTTCGGCAGCGTTATACGGCGTGCGGGTCAGCAGCATGGGCGCACGGCTGGCGCCACGGGGCACGATGATGACGGTATGGAGTTTGACGCCATCGCGCATGGGGATCATCACGGCGCGTTTGACGTAGTCGAAACCGTCAACAGGCGCGTGGAATTCTTCCGGCGTTTCGCTAGGCAGTGCGGGATACAGGGGGGCTGTGGCAGCAGCCGGTGCGAGCTGCGCCTGTACCACAGGCGCAAGCAGTATCAGGGCGCTGGCCAGCGCCACTGTGTATCGAGACATGGTTCCCCCGGAGGTATGCTTGCAGATGCGCAAACATAGCACACTCCGGCAGGAACCAATGCATGCTGTTACTTGGCAGCGCCGTTCAGCAGCATTTCATTGAGGCGCTTGACGAAGGTGGCCGGATCGCTGAGCGAACCGCCTTCGGCCAGCAAGGCCTGATCGAACAGGATGTTGGCCCAGTCGTTAAAGGCCGTACCGGCATCCTGATACTTCAGACGCGTCACCAGCGGGTGGTTAGGGTTGATTTCCAGAATAGGCTTGGACTCCGGTGCATTCTGGCCCGCTGCTTTCAGCATGCGCAGCAGGTTGCCCGACAGTTCATGCTCGTCCGCCACCAGACAGGCTGGCGAATCGGTCAGACGGAAAGTCACGCGCACGTCTTTGGCCTTGTCGCTCAGAGCTTCTTTCATCTTGCCGACCAGATCCTTGTACGAGCTTTCCGTTTCCTCGTGTTCCTTCTTCTCCGCCTCGTCTTCCAGCGCGCCCAGATCCAGACCGCCCTTGGCCACGGAAACCAGTTCCTTGCCTTCGAACTCGGTCAGGAAGGACAGCATCCATTCATCCACGCGGTCGGTCAGCAGCAGCACTTCCACGCCTTTCTTGCGGAAGATTTCCAGATGCGGGCTGTTTTTCGCCGCCACATAGTTATCGGCCGTGACGTAGTAGATCTTGTCCTGACCTTCTTTGGCGCGGGCGAGGTACTGCTCGAACGAGACATTCTGTTCGTCGCCCTCATTGGCGGTCGAAGCAAAGCGCAGCAGCTTGGCCAGACGGTCCTTGTTGGTGGCGTCTTCGCCGATACCTTCTTTCAGCACCTGACCGAACTCGGTCCAGAAGGTGGTGTATTTGTCCTTCTTCTCCTGCTCGTCGGCATTGGCCAGTTCTTCCAGCATGCCGATCACGCGCTTGGTCGAGCCATCGCGGATCACTTTCACGTCGCGCGATTCCTGCAGAATTTCACGCGATACGTTGAGCGGCAGGTCGGCCGAGTCGATCACGCCTTTGACCATGCGCAGATAGGTCGGCATCAGCTGTTCGGCATCGTCCATGATGAACACGCGCTTGACATACAGCTTGATGCCGCCACGCTTGTTGCGGTCCCACAGGTCGAACGGAGCCTTGGCCGGAATGTACAGCAGCTGGGTGTATTCGCTGCGGCCTTCCACGCGGTTGTGGGTATGGGTCAGCGGGGCCTGGAAGTCGTGCGAAACGTGCTTGTAGAACTCGTCGTACTGTTCCGGCGTGATGTCGGACTTGCTGCGGGCCCACAGGGCGCTGGCCTGATTGACGGTTTCCAGTTCGTCCTTGAGAACGGTTTCTTTCTTCTCTTCGTCCCACTCTTCCTTCTGCATCACGATAGGCAGGGAGATGTGGTCGGAGTATTTACGGATGATGGATTTGAGCTTCCACGACGACAGCAGCTCGTCCTCGCCTTCGCGCAGGTGCAGGATGATGTCGGTGCCACGGCCGGTCTTCTCGATCTGCTCGACCGAGTAGTCGCCCTGACCTTCCGATTCCCAGCGCACGCCTTCGCTGGCAGCCGCGCCGGCACGGCGGGTTTCCACGGTGATCTTGTCGGCCACGATGAAGCCCGAGTAGAAGCCCACGCCGAACTGGCCGATCAGGGCCGCGTCCTGCTGCTGGTCGCCGGACAGCTTGCCGAAGAATTCCTTGGTGCCCGATTTGGCGATGGTGCCCAGATGGGAGATCGCTTCGTCACGGCTCATGCCGATGCCGTTATCGGAAATGGTAATGGTACGTGCCGCCTTGTCAAAAGCGACCTTGATTTTCAGTTCGTGGTCATTGCCGTACAGCGCATCATTGTTGATCGCTTCGAAGCGCAGTTTGTCCGATGCGTCGGAAGCGTTGGAAATCAGCTCGCGCAGGAAAATCTCTTTGTTCGAGTACAGCGAGTGGATCATCAGCTGCAGCAGCTGCTTTACTTCTGCCTGAAAACCTAGGGTCTGCTTTTCGGTATCTGCCATTTTTGTAAGCCTCTAATAGTCTTGTGAATAGTCTTATGTCGGAGTGTATTGCATTGCGTTTAATGCACCGTTGCCCCTAAATGGGGGTGCTCTGCGCCTTTTCAAGAGCGTGCCAGCTCGCTTTCGAGGAAGCGCCACACTTGCGGGTCCTGCATGGCGGCCACGTTCAGGCGCATGCGGGTAGACGGCAGCTGGGCCGGCGAAAACAGGCTGCCCGGTGCCAGCAAGAGGTTCTGCGCCATGGCCCGCTCGGCCAGCACATTGGTGTCGCGCCCCGCATCGACCCAGACGAACATGCCGGCCGGCGCCGCCACATCCACCTTCAGCCCTACCCTTTCCATCTGGCGGATAGTCTTGGCGCGCAGGCCGTCGAGGCGGGCACGCATGCGGTCGGTGTGCTTGCGGAAGGTGCCATCCGACAGCACCTTGTACACCACCCGCTCGCCGATATCGCTGGTAGTCAGCATGGTCAGCATCTTGCGGTCGGCCAGCCTTTCGGCCCGCTCGGGCGACGCGGCAATAAAGCCCACACGCAGATTGGCGGCCATGGTCTTGGAGAAGCCGCCCAGATAGATCACGCGCTGCAGCTGGTCCAGCGCGGCCAGCCGCGTGGCCGGCTGCACTGCGCTGCCCGGGTGCAGATCGCAGTAGATATCGTCTTCCACGATGACGAAATCATGCTCTTCCGCCAGCCGCAGTACCTGAAACGCCTTGGCCGCCGACAGCGAAGTGGAACTGGGGTTGTGCAGCACCGAGTTGATGATGAAGAGCTTGGGCTTGTGCAGCGCCGCCAGTTCGGCCAGTTTGGCAATGTCCGGGCCATCGGCAAGGCGCGGAATACCCACCACCTTGGCGCCCAGCGCGGCAAACGAGCCAAACATCAGGAACCATGCAGGATCGTCGACAAAAATCGTATCGCCGGGCTGGGCGAATTCACGTGCTACCAGATCCAGCGCCTGCGTCACACCGGCCGTAGTCACCAGCTGTTCCGGTGCGGCGGCAATTTCCAGCTCGGCCAGCTTGTGCTGCAGCTGCTGGCGCAGCGGCAGAAAGCCTTGCGGCACGCCGTAGCTGAGCAGCACACCGGCATTCTGCCGGCTTACTGCCTTGAGCGCATTCGAGATGGCTGCCCCATCGAGCCAGTCGGACGGCAGCACGCCGCTGCCCGGCATCTGCGCATGGGGCATCTGGCGGAACATATTCCGCACCAGCCAGACCACATCGATAGGCTTGACTTCAAAGCCGCCACCGCTGTGACGCGACGGGCTGGCTGCCGTGCCATGGCGGGCCATGCCGCCCCGCTCGCGCACGAAGAAACCGGCGCCACGGCGCGATTCCAGATAGCCGGTCGCCACCAGCCGGTCATAACTGGCCACCACCGTGAACGGCGACACCCCATGGGCTGCAGCAAAGGCGCGGATCGAAGGCATGCGCGCGCCGCCGCGCAGCAGCCGGTCATCGATACGGGCCGCGACAGAGCGCACGATCTGGTCGATCAGGGTTTCGCCCGACTCGCGCGACAGCAAGCCCAGCAAAGCACCGGCCGGTGCCGCGCGGCGCGCGCGCAACACGCTGGCAGGTACGGCCACGCTGGCCGTAGCGGCCGCCGTGTGGCTGGCCGCCGCCATCGCCGCCCGCCCTGCGCCAGCTTCAGCGCCGGACAGCTTGTGCGTGGGGGCACTGGCCGCTTGTGCCGCACGGGCTTCGGCGGCCGCCAGCGCTTCCGCCACGGCAGCGGCAGCATTGGCAGCGGCATCGCCCAGCAGCGAGCGGCGGCTACGTGTATTGGTCATTTTGCCATCACAGTACAGAAATTAACTATGCAAGTGTACTTGTACTGTACTGGTTTTGTCACGTAGCATAAAGACCATGGAAAGCCGTCCATATGGCGTGGCGCGCTGCTGTCGGCAGGAGCGGGAGACGGAATTCTGCAACTGGCAGCGCCACCAGTGGCAGCTCGGGGCGAGAAATGCAGGTAAAACCGCAGGAAAACCGTAGACTATCTTGATTTTGCCTCAATTGTGGGCAGCGCCTGCTACAACACGTACAATAACGGTCTTGAATCTGTCCCACCCACTTTAATTGATCTGGAACTCACATGTCTGTCTACGAAAAACTGAAAGCACTCGACATCACCCTGGCTGCCCCTGCTACCCCGGCTGCGGCCTATGTTATGTATGCTCAAACGGGCAATCTGGTGTTCCTGTCCGGTCACATCGCCAAGCGCGCTGACGGCAGCGTGTGGGTAGGCCAGCTCGGCAAGAACATCGACACGGCCGAAGGCAAGGCTGCAGCGCGCGCCATCGCCATCGACCTGATCGGCACGCTGCAGGCTGCCGTCGGCGGCGACCTGACCCGCGTCAAGCGCATCGTTAAAGTTATGAGTCTGGTGAACTCCACGGCGGATTTCACCGAACAGCATCTGGTCACCAACGGCGCCTCCGAGCTGCTGGGCGAAGTGTTCGGCGATGCCGGCAAACACGCCCGTTCGGCCTTCGGCGTTGCACAAATCCCGCTGGGCGCCTGCGTCGAAATCGAATTGATCGCGGAAGTCGCGTAAGCGGGCGGCTGCTTACCCGCAGCTGTTCCTATTAAAGAAAGCACGCCACAAGCGCGCTGATGGCATCACCGGCCCTGCCGGTTTTACTCTAGTGAGACAAGTATGAAAATCGAAAACCCTGCACCGATCCAGTGGCGCTTCTCGGAACGCGCCGAACAGCTGCAATCGTCCTTCATTCGCGAAATCCTGAAGATCACCCAGCAGCCGGAGATCATTTCCTTCGCTGGCGGCCTGCCTTCGCCACAGACCTTCCCGGTCGAGACCATGAAAGCGGCCTTCGACAAGGTGCTGAGCGAAAACGGTAAAGTGGCCCTGCAATACGGCCCGACCGACGGCTACCTGCCGCTGCGCCAGTGGATCGCCGATTCGCTGTCCGCCAATGGCGCGAAAATCGTGCCGGAACAGGTGCTGATGACCTCCGGCTCGCAACAGGCGCTGGACCTGCTGGGCAAAGTGCTGATCGACGAAGGCAGCCGCGTGCTGGTGGAAACCCCGTCCTATCTGGGCGCCCTGCAGGCCTTCTCGGTCTACCGTCCTGAATTCAAATCGGTGGAAACCGACGAACACGGTCTGGTACCGGCCTCGCTCGACAAAGTGGCGGCCGGCGCGCGCCTGCTGTACGCCCTGCCTAACTTCCAGAACCCGACCGGCCGCTCGCTGTCGGTGGAACGCCGCGTGGAACTGGTAGAAACCTGCGCCCGTCTGGGCCTGCCGCTGATCGAGGACGATCCTTACGGTGCTCTGAGCTACAAGGGCGCACCGGCACCGAAGATGGTGGCGATGAATCCCGATGGCGTGATCTACATGGGCTCCTTCTCCAAGGTACTGACTCCCGGCATCCGTCTGGGCTACGTGGTGGCACCGCTGCCGCTGGTCCGCCGTCTGGAACTGGCCAAACAGGCCGCCGACCTGCACACCTCGCAGCTGACCCAGATGGTGGTCTACGACGTGATCAAGGACGGCTTCCTCGACCAGCACATCCCGAAAATCCGTACCCTGTATGGCGATCAGTGCCAGGTCATGCTGGACGCCATGGCGCAGCACTTCCCGTCCGCCGTGCAGTGGACCAAGCCGGAAGGCGGCATGTTCATCTGGGTCACCCTGCCTAAGCATATCGACGCGATGAAACTGCTGGACGAAGCCATCGCCCAGAAAGTGGCCTTCGTACCGGGTTCGCCGTTCTACGCCAACGAACCGGAAACCAATACCCTGCGCCTGTCCTTCGTGACGGTGCCGCCAGAGCGTATCCGGGCCGGTATCGAGATCCTCGGCAAGCTGATTGCCGCCAAGCTGTAATCCAGCCAGCCATCGGCCAGCAAACGAAAGAGCGACTCCGGTCGCTCTTTTTTTTAAAAAAACAACAGCTTGAAAACGTCTTCAGAGTGACAGAAGTTTATTTCCCCAAAAAAACTTAATTATTTGTCCCATAAGCGCTGGGCTAGGCGTTATGATTTTGCACGTATCCCCTATTCGATAGCAGGACAGCCCTTGGTCACCCCAGTCACCCCACTGCAGCACGCTAGCCGACGTGACGCCGCGATCCTCATCGTGGACGACGCGCCGGAGAATCTGAGCGCCTTGCGGAGCATGATGGTGCAACAGGGATATCAGACATTTGTGGCCAACAACGGCGAACGTGCACTCAAAATTGCCCGCCGCGTCCACCCCGACCTGATCCTGCTCGATGTGCTGATGCCCGGCATGGATGGTCTGGAAACCTGCCGCCAGCTGAAAAGCCATGCGTCCACCCAGCGCATCCCCGTGATCTTCATGAGCGCCAAAACGGAGACGGAAGATGTGGTGGCCGGCTTCGATATCGGCGCAGTGGACTACATCCGCAAACCGCTGCGCATGGCCGAAGTATGCGCCCGCGTGCGCACCCAGCTGCAGATCCGCAGCCGCAGCGAAACCCAGGAAGAACAGGCCGAGCGCCTGCGCGCCATCGTCAACAGCATGGCCGAAGGTCTCTTGATCATCGAAGCCGATGGCCGCATCCAGTTCGCCAATCCGGCCTGCGTCAATTATCTGGGCTATACGGAACAGGAACTGGCGGGACGGAATATCTCGGAACTGCTCAACCCCATGGTGGCGCAGGAATACCTCGATTACTTCAAACGCTACTCGGCCGAGCCGGAAGCAGCGCACAGCCATGGCACGCGCGAAGTGATCATCCGCCACCGCAACGGCAGCTCGGTCTGCATGGACCTGACGCTCACTCCCATGGTGCTGCGCCAGCCCCTGTTTGTCGGCCTGCTGCACGACATCACCCACCACAAGCAGTCGGAAGACGCGCTGCAGCGGGCCGCCATGATAGACCCGCTGACCAAGATCGCCAACCGGCGCCACTTCGACGGCTTCATCGAGAAGGAATGGCAGCGCGCCATGCGCAGCGGCCTGCCGCTCTCGCTGGTGGTGCTCGATGTGGACCACTTCAAACTGTATAACGACACGCTGGGCCATCCGGCCGGCGACGCCTGTTTGCAGCAGGTGGCGCAGGCAATTGCTGCGCACGCGCTGCGCCAGACCGATCTGGCGGCCCGCTACGGCGGCGAGGAATTCGTGCTGCTGTTTGCGGAAACGGACGGCAGCACTGCCCTGCAGATGGCCGAGGCCATACGCTCACGCATCGAAGGCCTGCAGATTCCGCACCCGCGCTCCGCCACCTCGCCATGGCTGACGGTGAGCATAGGCGTGGCCACCACCCACCCGCGCCATCTGGACAGCATAGAATCGCTATTCGTTGCGGCCGACCGTGCCATGTACGTGGCCAAGGAGCACGGCCGCAATCAGGTGCAGGCCACCCAGTGCGGCAACAGCAGCGCCATGGATGCCATCAAAGCGCTGGCGCTGCGCTAATCCTCACACCTGCTCCGGGTAGCCGGTGATATCGGCGATCTGCTGGTACATGGGCTGCAGCCGCTGGTACATATGCAGGTAGACGCGCTTGTACAGCCGGTCGTAGATCTGCCGGTTGGCGGCAATCGGCTGAAACACGCGACCGGGACGGGTCATGGCCCGCGTGGCCGTATCGAAGTCCTTGTGCAGTCCCAGCCCCGCCGCGATGGCGATCGCTGCCCCCAGCCCAGAAGTCTCATAGATGTGCGCCCGCGCCGCCGGCAGGCCGAAGATATCGGCCGTCAGCTGCATCGCTGCATCGCTCTGCGAGCCGCCGCCCGCCACGCGCAGCTCCGTCACGGGCACGCCGCTGCGCTTCTCGATGCGCTCCTTGCCTTCGCGCAGAGCATAGGCCAGCCCTTCCAGTATGGCGCGGTACATGTGCGCGCGCGTATGCACATCGCCGAAACCTATCATCGCGCCCTTGGCTTCCGGCCCCGGGGTCTTGATGCCGGGGCTCCAGTAAGGCTGCAGCATCAGGCCCATGGAACCGGGCGGCACTTCGTTCACCAGCTGGTCGAACATGAATTCCGGCGCCAGCCCCTGCTCGGCCCCCGTCAGCTGTTCCAGATGGCCGAACTGCTCCTTGAACCAGTTCACCATCCAGTAGCCGCGGAAGATCTGCACTTCCGTGCTGTAGGCGCCGGGGATGGCGGCCGGATACGGCGGAATCAGCGGCGTCACTTCCACATACTTGCGGCTGGTGGTGTTGATGGTGGCCGTAGTGCCGTAACTGAGGCAGGCAACGTGCGGCTCGAGCGCACCCGCACCTATCACTTCGCAGGCCTTGTCGGCCGCTGCCGCCACCAGCGGCGTGCCTTCGGGGATGCCGGTAAAAGCGGCGGCATCGGCCGTGATGGCGCCGATGATGGTGCCCGGCGCGACCAGTTCCGGCAGCATGTCGGGACGGATTTTCAGCGCCTCCCATTTCCAGTCGCGCGCACCGGCCCACTTGTGTCCCTTGTAGTCGAACGGCAGATAGGCCACCTGCGAACCGATGGAATCGACATGGCGGCCGCACAGGCGGAGGTTCAGAAAGCCCGACAGCAGCAGGTATTTATAGGTCTGCTGCCAGACCTCGGGCTGGTACTGGGCGATCCAGTTGATCTCCGCTTCGCGGCGGAAGTATTCGATGGTGCCGGACAGGCCAGTGAGCTTGAAGGCCGTGCGCCACAGCAGGCTTAATGGCGGCTGAAGGCCCACGCGGCGCTGGTCCAGCCACGTAATGGCGGGCCGCAGTACCTTGCCGTCGCGGTCCACATTCACCACCGTGCCGCGCTGGGTAGTCACCGCCACGCCTTTGATGGCAGTGCGCGGCACGCTGCAGTTCTGCCACAGCTGCTGGCAGGCCTGCCCTACGGCGCGCCAGTAGCCGTCGGCGTCATGCTCGGCCCAGCCCGGGTGCTCCGAATAATAGGCCTGCAAATGCACTTGCGCCTTCGCCACCAGCTTGCCCTGCAGATCGAACAGCAAGGCGCGCACGCTCTGCGTGCCATTGTCGATAGAAAGTAGGTATTGCTCTGCCATGGTGCTCTGTCTCGCTCTTCCCGTTTTTATTGTCGTTCTTCTGCTTTTTTTTGACCGGCCCGTGCTTATGCGGGCAGGCTGTAGTGCTTGTTCCATAATGCCACATAGGCGGCCTGTTCGGCATCCCAGCGCTGGTCGCTCCAGCCCAGTTCCGGCTGGCAGATGGCGCGGATGCGCGCCATGATGGCCAGCCCGCCCTGACGCAACTGCAGGCCGATGCGGCTACGGCGCAACAGCAGGTCTTCCAGCCGCTGCACCGCTTCGCAACGCGCGGCCCAGCGCAGCTGCACCCAGCAGGTTTCCGTGCCGCCTATCAGTTCCAGTTCACCTTCCTGCGCGGCCGCCAGCACCTGCGCCGTCAGCGCGCCATAACGCCCCTGCAGCTTGTGCGCCATCCCGGCCGGCAGTTGCGGCGCATGCGCTAGCGGAGCCGGCGCGGCATCAAACACGGGGCGCGGCGCGAGATCGGCCTGCCAGTCCGGCAGCAGGCTGGCAGCGCGGCGCAAGGCATCGAGCGCGATCACGCGGAAAGTAGTCAGCTTGCCGCCCGTGACCGTCAGCAGGCCATGCTCCAGCCACAGCGCGTGGTCGCGGCCTTCCTTGGACGGATCGGCCTTGCCCGTATCGATCACGGGCCGCACGCCCGCATAGGTCGCGATCACATCGCGTTCGCTCAGCGCCAGCTGGGGGAACTGGTCGTGCAGCACGGCCATCAGATAGGCCACTTCGTCACGCGTGATGCTGGCGTCGTGCGCCATGTCGTCCTTGTGATCGACGTCGGTGGTGCCCACCAGCGTTACGCCTTCCCATGGAAAGGCAAACACGGGGCGACCATCATACGGGTGCATCAGGCTGATGGCCTGTGCCAGCGGCAGCCGCCATGCCGGCAGCACCAGATGGCTGCCACGCAAGGGCCGCAGTCTGGGCTTGAGCGGTGCCAGCCCCGCCATTGCGGCAGTACCAGCCTGCGGCCCCGCCGCGACGGGATGTGCGGCCGCCTTGCCGGCCTGCAGACGCAGGCCATCCGCCCAGGCACCCGTTGCGCTGATGACCACACGGGCGCGCACAGCATACGGCGCCGCCTGCGGCACATCGCTCTGCATATCGCACACCTGCACGCCGCCTATTTTTCCGCCTATTTGTCCATTGCTCTGCCCTTCACCGTGCCCGCTGCCTGACTCGCCATCGCGCAGCAGCCCCTGCACCGCCATGTAATTGAGCGCCACCCCGCCATGCGCCTGCGCTTCCTGCAGCACGCGCAGCACCAGCCGTGCATCGTCCGTCTTGGCATCGGTGTAGACCATGCCGCCCAGCAGTCCCTGGGTCGAAACATTGGGTGCCAGCGCGGAAAACTCCGCACGGCTGTAGTAGTGGCGGCTACGCTGGCCAGCCAGCCGGTCATACATGGCCAGCCCTAGCAGGAACATCAGCTTGCCCGGCTTGCGCCCCGCATAATGGCCGAAGGCGAAGCTCTGCGGCTCCACCAGCCCCGCAGCCTGCTGCAGCAGATGTTCGCGTTCATGCACGGATTCGCGCGTCAGGCCTAACTGGCCTTCCTTCAGATAGCGCAGGCCACCGTGCACCAGCTTGGAGGAGCGGCTGGAAGTGCCCCAGGCGAAATCGCGCTGCTCCAGCAGCAGTGCCTTGAGTCCGCGCCGCGCCGCCTCCAGCAGAATGCCGGCGCCGGTAATGCCGCCGCCAATCACGATCACATCCCATGGCTGCGCCAGCAAGGCAGGCACTGCTGCCCGTCCGTCCCGGCTCCAGACGGCGCTCATGGCAGCAGCTTCCCGGGATTCATGATCTGCTGCGGATCGAAGTGACTGAACAGCGCCTGCATGGCCGACAATCCCAGCTCGCCCTTCTCGGCTGCCAGATAAGGCGCATGGTCGGTGCCCACGCCATGCTGGTGACTAATGGTGCCGCCTTGCGACACGATGGCAGTGCTGACGGCATGCTTGAGCGTGCGCCAGCGTGCCAGATCCTGCTCATAGTTGCCCGCCAGCCGGAACACGAAGGTGGTGTACACGCTGGCGCCCTGCGCATACAGATGCGACAGATGGGTGTAGGTATGTACCCGTTCGCCATACTGGGCCAGTGCCGCCGTCGCTGCCGCCTCCACTGTCCGCATCATGCTGCCCACGCGCGTCCAGTCCACCGCCGTTTCCACCGTATCGATGGCATAGCCGTGCTGCCACGCAGCGTTGCGCAGATAAACGTTGCGGAAGCGGTTCTGCTTCCATTTCTCGCCCATGTAACGGCCGATATGCACGCCGCCCAGCGGCGCGGTGATTTCCAGCGCTGCCCGCAAAGCCGTTTTGGCAGTCCGCTTCTGTCCGCTCACGCCCAGCATCAGCATGCACTTCTGCTGCTTGCAGCCGCGCAGGGCCAGATAGTTCTCCAGCATGCCGATCAGGCGCTTGTGGCCCGCCAGCGCCAGCATGGTGGTAGTCTCCAGCGGGTTGGACAGGCGCAGCATGGAGAGGCTCAGCCCCGCCTGTGCCAGCAAGCGCACGGCCGTTTCGGCTGCCTGCCAGTCGGGGAAGAACACGGCATGGAAGGCTTCGTATTCAGGCAGCGCCGTCACCCGCACGGTGGCTTCCGTCAGCACGCCCATGCGTCCTTCCGAACCGAGTACCAGTTCACGCAGGTCGGTGCCGGCGGCCGATGCAGGGAAAGTCTGTACCCGCAGCGTGCCGGCCGGCGTCTCCACCACGCCACCACGGAACAGCTGCTCGATACGGCCATAGCGCAGCGATTGCTGGCCGGACGAACGCGTCACCACCCAGCCGCCCAGCGAGGAGTATTCGAACGACTGGGGGAAGTGGCCCAGCGTGTAGCCGCGCGCACGCAACTGCGCTTCCAGATCGGGCCCCAGCACGCCGGCGCCGAAGGTGGCCAGCTGGGCTTCCGTGTCGAGATAGTGTAGCTGGCGCAAGCGGCTCAGGTTCACCGTCAGCACGGGCTGGGCTCCGGCCTGCGCCGTCAGATGACCGACCACGCTGGTACCGCCGCCCTGTGGTATCAGCGCCACGTTGTGGCGCTGCGCGTAGGCCAGCAAGGTGCGCACCTCGTCGCCGCTTTCGGGATAGGCCACGCCATCAGGCGCCGTCTCGATCACGCCATAGCGCAGGCGCAGCCAGTCCGGCAGGCTCTGGCCCAGCGCATTGCGCAGGCGGACTTCCGCCTCCGTCTGTATCAGGCCAGCGACACTGGCGTCAGGCGGCAGGCGGCTGGGCGCGATGCGGGCGCAGGCCTGCTCCAGCGTGGCATCCTGTACCGGCGTTCCGGCACCGATGCGCTGCGCCAGAAATGCCAGCGCCTCATCATTCAGCGCAAACTCTACTGCCTCGTCTCCCCATCCGTTCCAGCGTCTCATTGTTTTCCTGTCAGCGTAGCGGCGCGCTTGCTATACTGGGGCGCGCCTAGTTTGAATGACACGAGAATAAAAGAAGCCGGAATACCGGTATTGCGCTTTCATGACAACCACCTTGTTCGATTATGCCAAGCCCGCACCCTGAGCACGCCCGGCGCGTGGCAGGCTCCTATCTGCAACCCCTGCTCGATGCCGCCGCAACCCGTGGCGTGACGCCGGCCGCGCTGGAACAGGCCGCCGGTCTGGATGCGGGCAGTCTGGCGCCGCTGCCGGACAGCCTGCCCGCCGACCTGTATGTGCGGCTGCTGGAGCTGGGCGCACAATTGGCGCAGGATCCGCACTTCGGCCTGCATGTGGGTGAATGCGTCAAGCTGGGAACGTATAGCGTGTACGGGCTGATTCTGCTCAGCTGCCGCGATTTCGGCATGGCGCTGGAACAGACCATGCGCTACGAACAGCTAGCCCACGATCTGGGTCGCTCGGCCATTACCGTGCAGGATGGTGTGGCCAGCTACCACTGGCATAGCAACTATGCGGCCACGCAGCGCCATCTGGCCGATAGCGTGTTCGCCGGCATACGGGTGTTCGGCAACTGGCTGGCTGGCAGTGCGCTGCCAGCGGCGCAGCTCAGCCTGACCCATGATGGCGGGCCGCCGGAACTACGCGAGGAATACGTGCGGGTATTGGGTGCCATGCCCAGTTTTAATGCGGGCGCCAACTGCGCCAGCTTCGATGCGGCCATGCTGGACTGGCCCGTGCCGAATGCCGATGTGAGCCTCTACCCCGTGCTAGAGCAGCACGCGGAACAGCTGCTGCGCCAGCGTGCCGCACAGACGCCGGCCATCAGCCAGCAGGTGCATGCGGCCATCGTGCGCAGTCTGGCGCACGGACAGGTCAGGCTGGCGACCATCGCCGAGGAACTGGCGCTATCGCCGCGTACCCTGCAGCGCAAACTGAGCGAAGCGGGATCGTCGTTCCAGCAGGTGCTGGATCAGGCCCGCTTTGCACTGGCGCGCGATTATCTGCGCCGGCCGGAACTGAGTCTGGTCGATATCGCCTTCCTGCTCGGTTATCAGGAGCAGAGCGCCTTCAACCACGCCTTCCGCGAATGGGCCGGCGTGAATCCGGGCGCCTACCGGCTGGAGCAGCCGTAGCGCCTATTTCTCCGCCACTTCCTTGAGATTGGCGAGACCGGCCTCGAAGTCCTTGCCTATCATCTTGTCCATGCTGACGAATAGGCCCATCAGGCGGGTAGTGAAATCAGCCGGCCCTGTCATGGTCCACACCACGCTGGTCATCTCGCCTTTGCTGGCCAGCGTAAATTCCGTCTGGCAGGCCGAGGCAAACGGCTTGATGAAATCGAGTTTGATCTGCACCAGTTCGGGCGCTTTCAGCCCCGTGATCTCCATGCGGCCAGCGCCCACCTTGTCGTCGCCTTCCCACGCATACACGGCGCCCAGATCTTCGGTGGCACCGCTGTAGGTACGCTTCATGGCAGGATCGAGCTTTTCCCACGGCGACCACTGAGTCCAGTGGTGGAAGTCGCTAATCAGCGGCTGGATACGCTCGGCCGGCGCCTTGATATCGATCTGGCGCTGCACGCGGAATGTGGTCGGTTGTACGGTCGCCATGCCCAGTATGATGGCGATCAGCAGCAGCACACCCAGCCCTATCTTCTTCAGCATAAGTCCTCCCTCCCATGGATATCAGGGCGCGACCGCGCCCGGCTCACTCAGGCCAGTGCTTCCTTGGCCGCTTCTTCGGGCGACAGGCCATCGTAGAACAGATCAGTGAACCACTCCACCTGCTCTTCGATATGCTCCTGTGCCTGCGCCTGCGTAGCGCCGCCCTGCACCAGAAAACCTTCCACCTCGATACACCATTGAATCAGTTCCAGCGTTTCCGGATCCAGTTCTTCCTTCTTCTTTGCCATGCTCATCCTCCGTTACGCTGTGGGTAATGCCTAAATAAAGTGCCAGTGTAACAGGCCACCGGCCGCCCCCCTACTTCTGCGGATACAGCACCACCTGCACATAGTTCTGCGGGTTCAGATAGCTGCGCGCACTGTCCTTCAGTTCGGCCGCCGTCAAAGCCTCCACCCGCTGCGGATAGGTCAGCACATCGGCCGGATCGCCCTGATTGAAATAGGCGTTCATCAGCACGGCCATCCAGTAGCCGTTCTCGCGCAGGCCTTTGCGGTAGTTCTTCATCCACGCTGCTTTGACCTTCTGCAGGTCGGCTTCTTCTACGCCCTTATCCGCGATGGTGGCAATTTCCGCAAACACGGCCGCCAGCACCTTGTCGACATTTTCCGGCGCACAGGGCAGCGTCGCCGTCACCGTGAAATGGGGATAAGGCAGCCGTTCCATATTGCCGCGCAAGCCGCCGCTATACATCACGCCCATTTTTTCGCGCAGCACTTCGATCAGCTTGATATTCATGACTTCGATCAGCGCCTGCAGCCGCATGCGCTCGCGCAGCGAAAACTGCGCCTCGCCCGTAAAGGTCAGCGAGATCGTGCTTTTCGGTTCGCTACCGGCATACACCTCCCGCTTGACCACGCCCCGCACGGGCCGCACGCCATCGTCGCGGAACGCCACCGCTATCTCGTCCACCGGCAGGCTGGCCAGATAGGTCGCCAGCAGCGGCCTGACCTGCTCGACAGTGAAACTGCCCGTCATGAAAAAGGTGAAATCGCGTGCGCTCGACATGCGGCTGTGGTACAGGCCCAGCACCTTATCGAGCTGCAGCTGATCGAAGTCGGCCGGCTTGGGCGCACGCGGCACACGCGGCTGCTGCGGATACAAGGTAGCCGTCACGGCATCTTCCAGCACGGCTTCCGGCCGCGCCAGATTATTGCGCGCCAGTTCGCGCTGTCTGGCCACAAAGGACTCGAAGATGGTCGCATCCTTGCGTGGTGCCGTCAGATTCAGGTGCACCAGCTGCAGCATGCTTTCGATATCGGCGCTGCCGGAACCACCGTTTACGCTTTCATTGACACCGCCTATGCTGGCGCCCGCGCCTGCCGTTTTACCGGCCAGTACTTTCACGATATCGGCCGGGGTGAATTCCTGCACGCCCATCTGGCTGACGATGCTGCTGGCATAGCGAGCGCTGAACAGATCGTCGTCCGCAAACAGCGACCAGCCGCCAAAGCGCAGCCCCGTCAGGATCACCTGATCGTTATTGAAGTCGGTCGGTTTGAGCACCACCTTGACGCCATTACTCAGCTCCAGCCGCGTCAGACCCAGCACGTCGTCGCGGCTTTCACTGACGATGCTGCCCGCCTTGGGCGGCTGCGCCATCAGCTGGCGCGCCAGCGGCTTTTCCTCCTGTGCTGCCACGTCACGCTTTTCGGCCGCCGCGGCCAGCGCCAGCAGCTCGCCCGCCTTGGGCGCCGTGCTGCCGCTACCTGCGCTGCCCGTGTACACCATCAGTTTGCTGCCACCATCAGGCAGCTGGGTGCGCGCTACGGCGTTCAGGTCGGCCAGCGTGATTTCGGGTATCAGGGCCTGGGCGTAACGGTATTCGGCGGCGATGCCAGGTATGGTTTCCTGTTCGAGGAAATTGCGGATCAGCTCAGCCGCGTACACGGCGGAATCGGATTTATCACGCTCGTTATACAGGCGCTCGTAATTACGCAGCATGCCTTTCTTGACGCGTTCCAGCTCCGCTTCGCTAAAGCCGAACTGGCGCGCGCGCCGGCTTTCCTGCAGCATGGCCTGAATGGCCGGCTGCACGCCGTCCTTGCCCAGCAAGGCACCGGCGCTGAACGAGCGGTAGCCATGCACGATACCGTTCATGCCCGCCCCCGCCTGCAGATACGGCGGATTGGCCTGCTGGGTCAGCTCGTACAGACGCATATTCAGCAGCGTCGTCACCATATTCTCCAGCAGTTTCTGGCGGTAGTCGCCCACCGTACGGCCTTGCGGCGCCGGCACCACGGGATAGCGGATCAGCACCGAGTTGTTGGCAATCTCCTTATCCGTGTACACCACTTCTTCCGGCTTCACGCGGGCCGCAATCTTGGCGTACTGGTGCGGCCGTGCATGGGGCGGATTTTTGAGCATGCCGAAATGCTGCTCTATCAGTGCCCGTGCGCGCGCCGGTTCGATATCGCCCACCACCACCACGGCCATCAGGTCGGGCCGGTACCAGTCGCGGTAGAAGCGGCGGATCGCTTCGTACTTGAAGTTCTTCAGCACCGCCTCCTGACCTATGGGCAGGCGCTGGGCATACAAGGAGCCGTTGAACAGCTTGGGCAGCAGCACCTTGTTCACGCGGTCATCCACACCTTTGCCCATGCGTAGCTCTTCCAGCACGATGCCGCGTTCGCTGTCGATATCGGCATCATTGAGCGACAGGCCGTGGGCCCAGTCTTCCAGCACCTGAAAGCCCTGCTGCACCACTTCCGGCTTATCGCTGGGCAGCGGCAGGATGTAGATGGTTTCGTTGAAACTGGTCGAGGCGTTCAGATCGGCACCGAACTTCACGCCCACCGACTGCAGATAGGACACCAGCTCGTTGCGCTTGAAATGGGTGGAGCCGTTAAACGCCATGTGTTCGAGGAAGTGGGCCAGCCCCTGCTGGTCTTCGTCTTCCTGCATCGAACCGGCTTTCACGATCAGCCGCAATTCCAGCCGGTTTTCCGGTCTGGCGTTTTTCTGCACATAATAAGTCAGGCCATTCGGCAGTTTGCCCAGCATGACTTGCGGGCCAACGGGGATGGGATCGGACAGCTTGAACGCAGCAGTAGCAGGAACGGCAGCAGTGGCGGCAAGCGCCAGCGAACTGGCAGTAAACAGCGCGGCCAGCACCGCGCGACGGAACAGAGCTACTGACAGACCTGACTTCATACCTGACGCATCCGGAAAAAGCGAAAGACTTACCTTACACCGAAACGTCGCGCTTGGGAGGAAATCGTCATTGCAGGTAAGGGAAAACCTTACACCGGATCACAACAGGGCTTCTGCTAGAATGCGGCGATGAATAGTTCCCGCCTTGTCTACTCCACCGAAACCGGCCGTATCTGTCCCGCTTGCGGCCAGCCTGTCGCGCATTGCCGCTGCAAGGCCGCCGCCCAGGCCCGCCCTCAGGGCGATGGCAATATCAAAGTATCACGCGAGAGCAAAGGCCGTGGCGGCAAGACCGTCACACTGGTCAGAGGCATGGCGCTTGATGCAGATGCCCTGAGCGCGCTGGGCAAGCAGTTACGCAGCGCCTGCGGCTCGGGCGGCACGGTCAAGGATGGCGTAATCGAAATTCAGGGCGACCACTGCGAACGGGTGATGGAGGCGCTGCAGAAACAGGGCTACCAGCCCAAGCGTGTAGGCGGCTAGGCCCTACACCACTGGCCGCGCGGGTGCCGCAGTTTCAGCTCTGCTGGCTGGCCGCCAGCGCAGCTGCCTCGCGCAGCTTGTCCTTCTTGCTCTTGCGCTTGCCCTTGATACCGCCGTTCACCGTATCCGTCACCGAATTTGCCGCTGGCGGCGGCACGGTTTCCACTGGCTCGAAGCCGCGCACCTGCTCGCGTTCTAGCCGCACTTCCTGACGCTTTTCGATCAGCCGCATATGCTGCTCCGTCTCTGCGCTGACGAAACTGATCGCCACGCCGCTCTCGCCGGCACGTCCCGTGCGGCCGATGCGGTGGGTGTAGTCGACGGCGGAACGGGGCAGATCGTAATTCACCACGGCCGGCAGGCGGGCGATATCGATACCGCGCGCCGCCACATCGGTCGCCACCATCACCTGCAGGCGGCAGGCCTTGAAGTCGGCCAGCACTTCGCTGCGCGCGCCCTGACTGAATTCGCCATGGAAGGCGGCAGCACGGATGCCGTTGCGGTTGAGCTTATCCGCCACATGCTCGGCCGCATATTTGGTGGCGACAAAGACCAGTACGCGGCTCCACTGGTTTTCCTTGATCAGATGCTTGAGCAGCATGGTACGGCGCGGCACATCGACCATGATGGCGCGCTGCACGATATCGGGCTTGCTGACCGGTTCGGACAGCACTTCCACCCGCTGCGGCTGGTGCAGCATGCGCTCGGCCAGCGCCTGCACCAGCGGCGGGAAGGTGGCCGAGAAGAACAGGTTCTGCCGCTGCGGCGGCAACAGCGACAGGATGCGGTTCAGCTCTTCGCTAAAGCCCAGGTCCAGCAGGCGGTCCGCCTCGTCCAGCACGAACATGGCGGTGCGGCCGATTTTCAGGGCATTGTGATCGATCAGATCAAGCAGGCGCCCGGGCGTGGCCACCACGATGTCGGCACCGCCGCGCAAGGCCATCATCTGCGGATTGATCGACACCCCGCCAAACACGATGGCCACCTTGATCTGCATGGGCAGATGGGCCACCAGTTTGCGGATCGATTCGCCCACCTGCACCGCCAGCTCGCGCGTCGGCACCAGCACCAGCCCGTGCAGCTGGCGCGGGCCGCTGCGGTTGTCCAGCAGCGACTGCAGCAGCGGCAGCGCAAACGCTGCGGTCTTGCCGGAGCCGGTCTGCGCTGCGCCCAGCACATCGCCGCCACGCAGGATTACGGGGATGGCAGCGCGCTGAATCGCGGTGGGGTGCTGATAGCCGATTTCGGTTACGGCGTTGACGAGCGGGGGAACCAGGCCCAGTGAAGAGAAAGACATGTCGGCCTTAGGGTGTACGGTAAGTAAGCAAAAAAATGAAGATTCCGGTGAATACTGCGCAAGTATAAAGCATGTGGCCAGCTCCGCTGCAGCCCGATTTGCCCTGGCCCCGCATTCGTGGGAACATAAGGTTTTCGACTAAGCGGACGAATATGATCAACTGGGATGCCCACGCCTGCCTGCCACAGCACCCGCAGGCTGATTTTACGCCGGTACAGCGGCTGCATGCCGCAGGCGTCAATTATGTATCGCTCAACGTGGGTGCCGACATGAACCCGCTCACGCAGATCATGTCCGTCATTGCCGGCTATCGCGCCACCATCGCCGCCAACCCGGACCGCTATGCGCTGGTGGCTAGCGTGGACGACATCATCCAGGCCGCTGCCGACGGCAGGATCGCCATCAGCTTCGATCTGGAAGGCGCGCTGCCGCTGCTGGAGCAGCCGGAAATGATACCGCTCTACGCCCAGCTGGGCGTGCGCCAGATCCACTTCGCCTACAACCGCAACAACAGCGTGGCCGATGGCTGCCACGACCTGCCGCGCGGCCTCACCCCGCTCGGTCACAGCATGGTGGCCGCGGTCAACGATGCCGGCATCCTGATGGACTGTTCGCACACGGGCCGGCTGTGCAGCCTCGACATCATGTCGGCCTCGGCGCAGCCTGTCATCTTCAGCCACGCCAATCCCTACACGCTGGTGCCGCATGGCCGCAACATCACCGATGAACAGATCCGCGCCTGCGCGGCAACGGGCGGTGTGGTCTGCGTGTCCGGTCTGTCGTGGTTCCTCGGTCAGGAACACCCCACGGCCGACGACGTGGCGCGCCATGTGGCCTATGTGGCCGATCTGGTGGGCGTCTCGCACGCCGGCATCGGTCTGGACATCTGCTTTACCCAGCCGGAACTGGACGATACGCCGCCCGGCGACTTCGACCCGACCTACTGGTGGCCGGCTTCTGCCGGCTACAGCGCCGAGCGCGCCCCCACCTTCACCCCGCCCGAAGTGTGGCGCCAGCTACCGGCCGCCTTGCGCAAAGTGGGTCTGAGCGAAAGCGAAGCGGAACTGGTATTGGGCCGCAACATGATGCGCGTGGCCCAGCAGGTCTGGAGCGCTGTCCCCTAAGGCGATGACGCGGCCGGCGCTGCAGCGGGCGCCGGCACCATAGCACTGGCCGGCGTCAGCGCCTTGCAATCATCCTGATCGAAGGCGCTCTGGAACTGCAGCACCTGCGCGCCCAGCTGCAGCGCCCTGATGGGCGGTGCCACCAGCTGGAACTGGCCCAGTTTCAGCCTTTCCACCAGTGCCGGACAAGCACTGCCCTGCAAGGCCAGCCGCCCATGCAGGCTCCACTCGCCGTCGCTGTCGCGCCGGTACAGGGCCGGCCCCGGATAACCTGCGCCGCTAAACAGCAGCACTTCCGGCTGGCCATCGCCATCCATATCGAGTATCAGCGCATCGCATTTCATCCCCGCCATGGTCAGGCAGCCGGGCACCGAACCATCGCGTCCCTGCCAGCGCTGGGCGGCAAAACTGTCCGGCAGGCGTGCACCCTGCGGCCACAGGGTCAGATTGTCGCGCACGGAGACCAGCGTGCCCGGCCTGGCCGGCGCCCAGGGCTGCACTTCCTTCAGCGCCTTGCTGGCCTGCTCGCGTATCCACGCTGCCTCTGGCCCGCTGCTCTGCTGCGCCAGCTGTTCCAGCGCCTGCTGGCCATAGCGCTGTCCTTCGAAGCGCAGATAATGGAAATCGAACAGGGCCGGCTTGGTCTTGCCCTTGGCCAGCCGCGCCATCTGGTTGTTGACCGACAGCCGGGCCGGATCAGCTATCGGCGTCAGCAGCGCCATCAGCACGGCCAGCACCACCATCGATGTCGCCACGTTGACGATGGCGATCGGCACCAGCCAGCTTTCATAGCGCTGCGCCGCCCACGCATAGCCGAAGGCATAGCAGCTGGCCACGACCAGCGCCGCGGCCGCAATCACCCGGTCCGAAGTCCAGCCGTAATCATGCACACGCAGGCCCAGCGCATACACGGCGATGGCGGTCAGCGGCAGGACCAGCAGCGCCGCTACGCGCGCACTCACGCGCACGGCCAGCGCTGCCTTGACATGGCCGTTCTGGAAAGCTGCATTAATCAGCACGATCAGCACGGCATCGGCCGCCAGCAGCAAAGCCGTTGCATGGCCCGTGCTCCACAGCGCGGCCAGCCCCGTGAACGGCAAGGTACACAGAAAGCCCGTGATGATCACGGCGGCCACCAGCAGCAGCCATGACAGCAGCACCAGCAGCAGGCTGCGGATACCGCGCACAATGGCTGGCCGCACGTCGGTGATATGCATGGCGCAGGACCAGGCAAAACAGATCACCGGCACATTGAACCAGGCTTCCGTCAGCATCTTCTTGAAGAAGTCCAGCTTGACCATGGCGAACAGGCCGCTGCCCATCAGCAGCACCAGCCACAGCGCCCCGACAAATACGGCCGAGAACAGCAGCTGCACTACCAGCTTCCACGACAGGTCGAAATAGCGGTCGTAGCTGGCGATGCGGCGCTGGTCCAGCGCACCGGCCAGCACCAGCGTATGGGCAATGAACAGGAATACGGCGCCGCAAGGCAGCACGGGGCCGGCCAGCACGCGCCAGGCCGGATTGCCGCCCGCCCCGGACGCCAGCAGCAGGCCCACATCGCGCTGTACGGCATGCAGGGCGATGGCCAGCACCGCACCTGCCGCCAGCAGCATCCATAGCGCCAGCTTCTTCGGCGCCATATAGCCCATGGCCGAAATCAGCATGGCCGGCAGCAGCAGCCCTGCCATCAGCAGCGGCGCCATCACGGCCGGCGTGCTGGCCAGCCAGCCGCCCTGCTGGGCCGAACGGTAAATCCAGTACAGCAAAGCGCCCTGCACCAGCCCTGTCAGCAGGCGCAAGCCCATCACCCGGGTGCTCACCTGCACCGACGGCAGCAATTCATCCTGCTCCATGCTCATCCTTCCTGATCGCGATAGCCCGCAGTATGGCATAGCTGCCTGACCGACTGGCGCCCGATGTTTATTATTTGGCATGACAGACACAGCATGCGATGTGCCGGCGCCATAGACGCTATAATGCCTGTCCTGCTGTTATGCATTCTGCTCTTTTTACAACGATCCGCCTCTGGTCCGTCACGTGAACCCACATCTCGACAAGCTGCAATCCTATCCGTTCGAAAAGCTGCGCCAGTTATTCTCGCAGGTCAGCCCCAATCCGCACTATAGCGCCATCAGTCTGGGCATGGGCGAACCCAAGCACCCCACGCCGAAATTCATCCAGCAGGCCCTGATCGACCATATCGACGGTCTGGCCAACTACCCCACCACGGTAGGTTCGGACGCCCTGCGCGGCGCCATCGCCGGCTGGCTGGAGCGCCGCTACGGCATCCCCAAACTGAATCCGGCCACCCAGGTCCTGCCCGTCAACGGCTCACGCGAAGCGCTGTTTGCCCTGACCCAGACGGTGGTCGATCCGGCCGCCAAGTCGCTGGTGGTGAGCCCGAATCCGTTCTACCAGATCTACGAAGGCGCGGCCTATCTGGCCGGTGCCGAGCCGTACTTCGTGAATTCCGACCCCAGCCGCAACTTCGGCTGCGATTACGACAGCATTCCGGCCGAAGTCTGGCAGCGCGTGGCGCTGCTGTTCCTGTGCTCGCCCGGCAATCCGACCGGCGCGGTGCTCAGCCTGACGGACTGGGAAAACCTGTTCGCCCTGTCCGAGCGCTACAACTTCATCATCGCCGCCGACGAGTGCTATTCCGAGATCTATCACGGCAGCGAGGCGCCGCTGGGCGCCATGCAGGCGGCCCACATGCTGGGTCTGTCCACGGTGGAGCGTCCGTACGCGCGGCTGGTGGTGTTCTCCAGCCTGTCCAAGCGCTCGAATGTGCCGGGCATGCGCTCGGGCTTCGTGGCGGGCGACGCCGAAGTGCTGAAAAAATTCCTGTTGTACCGCACCTATCACGGCGGCGCCATGAGCCCTGCCGTGCAAGCTGCGTCTGTCGCGGCCTGGAACGACGAAACCCACGTCGAGCAGAACCGCGAAAAATACCGGGCGAAGTTCGCCGCCATCACCCCGCTGCTGCAGCCGCACCTGCAGGTGGAACTGCCGGACGCCGGCTTCTACCTGTGGGCCGATGTCAGCCAGACGGGCCTGAGCGACACCGAATTCGCCCAGCGTCTGTACGCCGAATATAATGTCACGGTTCTGCCGGGCAGCTATCTGGCGCGCGACGCCCACGGCATCAATCCGGGCCGTAACCGCATCCGCATGGCGCTGGTCGCCGAAACGGAAGAAGGCCTGGAAGCTGCCCAGCGCATCGTTCAATTCTGTAAATCCCTCACTCAATAAGACCGCACATCATGAGCCAACAACTCCAGCAAATCATCGACCAGGCATGGGAAGACCGCGCCAACATCAACCCGGCCAATGGCAGCGCCGAGCTGCGTGACGCCGTGTCGCACGTGATCGCCGGTCTGGACGCCGGCACCATCCGCGTCGCCGAAAAAACCGGCGCTGACTGGGTGGTCAACCAGTGGGTCAAGAAAGCCGTGCTGCTGTCGTTCCGCCTCGAGAACAACGTGGCCATGCCATCGGACGGCACCATGCAGTTCTACGACAAGGTACCGACCAAGTTCGCCAACTACACGCCGGAAGATTTCGCCAAAGGCGGTTTCCGCGTGGTGCCGCCTGCCGTGGCACGCCGTGGCTCCTTCATCGCCAAGAACGTGGTGCTGATGCCTTCCTACGTCAACATCGGCGCCTACGTCGATGAAGGCGCCATGATCGACACCTGGGCCACCGTGGGCTCCTGCGCCCAGATCGGCAAGAACGTGCACCTGTCCGGCGGCGTCGGCATCGGCGGCGTGCTGGAACCGATGCAGGCCAATCCGACCATCATCGAAGACAACTGCTTCATCGGCGCCCGTTCGGAAATCGTCGAAGGCGTGATCGTGGAAGAGAACTCGGTGATCTCGATGGGCGTGTACATCGGCCAGTCGACCAAGATCTACGACCGTGCTACCGGCGAAGTGACCTACGGCCGCGTACCGGCCGGCTCGGTGGTGGTATCGGGCAGCCTGCCTTCGGACGACGGCAAGTACTCGCTGTACTGCGCCGTGATCGTCAAGCGCGTGGATGCCAAAACCCGCGCCAAAACCGGCATCAACGAACTGCTGCGCGGTATCTAAGCCAGCGTACTATGGCGGGGATCTGATCCCCGCCTTTTTTTTGCAGGGAGACGGTAATGGCCATGCAGCGCTTGTTCCAGCTGATGCAGGAGCAGAATGCTTCGGATATGTTTTTCGCCGTGCAGACGCCGGTGCACCTGAAGATCAATGGCGAGCTGGTTCCCGTCAACCAGCAGCCCCTCAGCGCCGACAACATCCACGCCCTGCTGGCCGAAATCGCCACGCCGGAGCAGTTGGCCGAACTGGCGCGCAGCAATGAGCTTAACATCGGTGTCAGTGCGCCCGGCCTGGGCCGCTTCCGCCTCTCGGCCTTCCGCCAGCGCGGCCAGATTTCCGCCGTGTTCCGCTATGTCCCGGCCAGCATCCCCGGCCTCGCCGAGCTCAGACTGCCGCCCGTTCTGGCCCAGCTGATCATGGAAAAGCGCGGCCTGCTGCTGATGGTGGGCGCTACCGGCTCCGGCAAATCCACCACCATTGCCGCCATGCTGGACCAGCGCAATGCGGAGCGTAGCGGCCATATCCTGACGCTGGAAGACCCGATCGAATACCTGTTCCAGAACCGTAAGTCCATCGTCAACCAGCGCGAAATCGGCAGCGATGCCAGCGACTTTGCCACCGCCCTGCGCAACGCCATGCGGCAGGCGCCCGACTGCATCGTGATCGGCGAAATCCGCGACCGCGAGGCGATGGCGGCGGCACTGGCGTATGCCCAGTCCGGCCATCTGGTGATCGCCACGCTGCATGCCAACAATGCCTACAATGCGCTGCACCGCATCCTCAGCTTCTACCCCATCGAGAACCGCCCGGCCCTGCTGCAGGATCTGGCCTCGACCCTGAAGGCCATCGTCAGCCAGCGCCTGCTGCAATCGGCCAGCGGCGGCCAGCGCACGGCCGCGGTGGAAGTGATGCTGAATACCCGCCACATTTCGGAACTGATAGAACAGGGCGAAATCGTACAAATCCGCGATGCCATGGAACAGAGCCTGTCGCCCGGTTCGCAGACTTTCGAACAGGCTTTGCTCAAGCTGCTGCAGCAAGGCCTGATCAGCCGCGACGAAGCACTGGCCCATGCGGATTCCGCCACCAATCTGCTGTGGCTACTGAATAATGGCCCCGATAGCCGCACCGCCGCCAGCCCGGCGCAGGCGGAGCCGCCAGCCGCCTCCTTTAGCGGCTTCCAGCTGAACGGCTAGGGCGGCTATTTGACTTCGCGCGCCAGTTTCAGCATCTGGTAGCTGATGGCCAGACCGCGCCGGCGCGATTCGGTCTGGTTGATGCGGAAGGCCAGCCCGTTGGGTTCCATCACCAGCCCGATCACGGCGCCGTTACGGAAAGACTCGGGATTTTCCCCCACCACCAGCACTGGCTCGTCGCCGAGTACCTCGAGCCAGCGGCGCAGATCGCCGCGTACGCCATTGCCCAGCACCAGTAGCTGGCACTGGCTGGCCCGCGATGGCTCGCTGAGGGCGACGATGCGGGTGCCGCCCGCCAGATTCTGGGTCAGCGCCCGCAAGGCTTCCTGCAGTTCGGCGTCGCCCGCCACGCAATAGGTGAATTCCCGTGCCGGTGGCGGCGGCCACTGGGTCAGCTGGGCAAAGCGGTAGATAAAGGCTGCCTTGAGCTGCAGCAGGTCGGCCGCCGGCGCCGCAGCGGCGCCCAGCATCAGTGCCAGCGCCATACTGCAGCGTATCAGGCCGGCCCTGAGCGTATTCATAGACCGAAACGGCGGCTAATGGACAGGCGCACGGTACGCCCTTCCTGCAGTAGTGGGACGCCCAGGCCGAGCGGGCGCGCAAAATAGCGCACATCGGTCAGATTGTAGGCCGACAGCGCCAGCTCGAAGTCCGCCGGCCGCCACAGCAGCGTGGTGTTCAGCAGCGCATAGCCGGGCAGCTGCAGGCCGCGGCTGCTGGTGCGGCTTTCGCTTTGCAGCTGCCATGACCAGCGCAGCCGCTCGCCTGCCAGCGGCTGGCTGTAGGAAGTTTTCACCATCACATGCGGCGAGTTATCCAGCGAGGCGCCGGCCGTATCGGTAGTACGCTGCAGCGACACGCCCAGCTGCAGCTGCTGGCCGCCAGCCCAGCGCCGCTCCAGTCCCAGTTCGGCGCCAACGTTGTGTATCGCGCCGCTGTTTTCGAACACATCGAGTTCGTGGTTGATGCTGATCAGGTCACGCATGCGCGAGCCATACAAGGATGCACGGTATTGCAGCTGCGGCGTCAGGCGCTGCTCCCATGCCAGTTCCAGCGTACGGATCCGCTCCGGCGTGGGTATCGGTGCTTCCATCGGCGCATTCACATGGTACTCGTACAGATTGGCGGCGCGGAAGGCGCTACCGTACATCAGCTTGAGCGTGGCATCGGGCCGGCCATTCCAGGTCCAGGCCAGGCGCGGATTGGTACTGGCGCCACCGGCGCGCGCTTCGTCATAGCGCAAACCCAGCGTCAGCTGCTGGCTCTCGCTCAGGGTCCAGGCATCCTGTACGAACAGGCCGTGGCGCCGGTTGACGCCATAGAAATAGTCGAACAGTGTGCCATCGCTGAGACCATAGGTGATGGACTGCTTGCGGTCGTACTGATATTCGAAACCCGCCATCAGATTATGGTCGCGCCAGCGCTGGGTACTCAGGCGCAGATCGGCATTCCACCAGCTGCCCAGCGCACGGCTGCTGTATTCATTCCAGCGCTGCTCGGGATCGATGAAGGGATACAGCGAGCGGTAATCCGTGTGCTTGGCCGAGATGGCAGCGTACAGCTGCCAGTCCTGCCCTAGCTGGTGCTGGTATTCCAGCACCGCAAAATGATTATCCGAGATGCGCCGGTCCTGCATCACGGCCACGGGCGAATCCGGCCCCTTGTATTCCGGTATGGCGTGTTCGCGCTGGCTGACACCACTACGCAGCGTCCAGTCGCCGAATTTGAACATCCCCAGCGCACGCTGGCCGCGCTCCCAGCTGAACTGGTTAAAGGCCTGCTGCAGGTCCGGCTGCACCATGAACGGCATGCCGATGGCATCCTGCTGGTAAGCGCTCAGGGCCAGCCAGCTTTCCCAGCCCTGTTCGGCACGGTGGCCCACGCTGACGCGCGCTTCATGCCGGTGCTGGCTATCGGTATTGACCCGCAGCTGCAGGCCATGCAGCTTGTCGACGCCCTTGGTGATGATATTGACCACTCCGAAAAAGGCATTATTGCCATACAGGGCGGAGCCGGGACCGGGTGCATATTCGACCCGGTCTATCAGATCCACGTCAACGAAAAACTCCGGCCCCAGCAGCCCGGCATCATAGATGTTCTCGTTGACGCGCATGCCGTCGACCAGAAACAGCAGGCGTGCGTTGAAGTCGCCCGGGCGGCCCAGCCCGCGCGCACCGACGTAGAAGAACTCGCCGTCATCGGCCACATACAGGCCGGGCATGGTACGCAGGATGTCGGCCATATTGCGCAAACCCTGGCGGGCAATTTCCACATCCGTCACCACATAGGTTACCGACGGTGCCTGCGCTGCGCTGCGGGCGAAGCGCGAGGAAGTCGATTCTTCGATATCGCGCGTCACTTCGCTAGGCGCCTGCCGCAGCAGTTCCTCCAGCGAGGGCGGATCCTGCGCCGTCTGCTGCGCCTGCGCCGGCAGCAGTGCCAGTGCCGGCAGCAAGCCGGCCGCCAGCGCGCGGAGCTTAGGCCATGCCATGCTGCGCTCTCCGGTAGGTATTCTTGCCAGCCCGCTTGGCCGCATACATGGCATGGTCGGAAGCGTTCAGCAGCGCGGTGGCCTCGCTCGCATCGAGCGGCGCAAAGGCCAGTCCCACAGTGGCGCCGATAGGCATCACGGCGCCGCTGATGGTCATGGTGACGCGCACCGCATCGATCAGGCGCTGGGCCAGCTGTTCCGCCACGGCTTCGTCGGGCAGTTCCGGCAGGATCAGGGCGAACTCGTCGCCCCCGAGGCGGCACAGCACATCGCGCGAACGCACAGCGGCCGACATGCGGCGCGAGACTTCGCACAGCACTTCGTCGCCGACTTCGTGGCCATACTGGTCGTTGACCTTCTTGAAGTTATCGAGATCGATGAACATCAGCGCCATCAGCTCGCCATGGTCGACGCACAAAGCCAGATGGCGCTGCAGTTCGCCCTGAAAGTACAGGCGGTTGGGCAAGCCCGTCAGGGCATCTTTGTGCGCCAGACGCTGGAATTTCTGACCCGCCTCGTGTTCCTGCTCCAGCTGGTGGCGCAGGTCGGCCTGCCAGATTTCTATCCGCTTGAGCATTTCGTTAAAGCGTTCGCTCAAGCGCCCTACTTCGTCGCGCCGGTAGATGGTGGCACGTTTGCTGTAGTCACGCTCCTGGGCGATATGTTCGGCCAGATGCGACAGCTCCACCAGCGGACGCAAGGCACTGCGCTGCACCAGCACCAGCCCGCGCCAGGCCACCAGTATCATCAGCACCATCAGCGCTATCGCCACCGTACTTAACAGCAGCACTGACAGGTGCAGGCTGGCCAGGCTTTCGCGCAGCACCAGCACACCGACCAGTTCATCCTTGAGGCGCACGGGCGCCCACACTTCCAGCGCACTCCAGCCCACCGAACTCCGGATGCCCGTACGCGCCAGCCCGGCCGGCGCCAGCGCGTGCAAGGGCGCAGCCTGACCCTCGGCCTGCCAGTGGGCGAACACCGTACCATCAGGCAGCTGCACCTGCACCTGCAGCAGATCGCTACGACGCGAGAATGCCTCCAGCTCGACCTGGGCAGCAATCCGGTCGGCAAATACCAGCATGGGAGAAACGCTATTGGCCAGCAGGCGCGCACTGAGTTCGGCACTATGCAGCTGGCGCTCGCGCGCCACATACCACGTCACCGTGGCCAGCAGCAGAAAGGTCAGCAGCATGGTCATGCTGAGCAGACGCAGATTCAACCGGGTCAGACGCTTGACCAGTGAATCGGCAGGTGGCAGCACGGCGGCATTAACTAGGTTCATGGGCGCTTGCAACGGACTAGGCGCGCAACTGTGGCGCAGCCGGGGAAATCGTTTTTTCCGTGAGGAATCTTCTTTCCGGAATTGTAAGCGCAATACGGGGAAAAGTCGCGGTTAAGCGGCGCCAGCGTGGCGGCGCCGCCACCCCGCTATCAGGAGGCCAGTTGCAGCGTGCGACGGGCAGCCTGGCGCTGCAGAACCTTAGGCTGGCGTTCGACTACCGCGCTACGCTGGGTCGAGATATTCACCAGCTTGAACTGGTTGACCAGCTGGCCCAGATGCAGCGCATGGTCGCGCATATCGCTGGCCACGGCGGCAGCCTGCTCCGTCACGGCGGCATTCTGCTGGGTGATTTCATCGAGGTGCATCACGGCTTCATTGACCTGCTCGATACCGCCGTGCTGGTCATTGCTGGCCTGGCTGATATCGGCCACGTGGGTATGCACTTCCGCTACCGAGCTGACGATGGTCTGCATGATGCGGCCGGCATCGGCCACCGACTGGCTGCCGCTGGCCACAGCCTGCGACGATGCTTCGATCACGCCCTTGATTTCCTTGGCGGCAGCGGCCGAACGCTGGGCCAGCGTACGCACTTCGGAAGCCACCACGGCAAAGCCGCGTCCCTGCTCGCCAGCACGGGCGGCTTCGACGGCAGCATTGAGTGCCAGAATATTGGTCTGGAAGGCGATGCCGTCGATCACGCTGATGATTTCCGTGATGCGGCGCGAACCGGCCGTAATCTCTTCCATATTGGCCACCACCTTGCGCACCACTTCGCCGCCTTTGGCAGCGACATCGGCCGCCGTATCGACCAGCACATTGGCCTTGTTGGCGTGTTCGGCGTTGTCGCGTACCGCCTGGGTCAGCTCTTCCATCGAGGCGGCCGTCTGTTCCAGCGAACTGGCCTGGGCTTCCGTGCGAGCCGACAGTTCCTGATTACCTTCTGCCATTTCCACCGCGCCGCGGCTGACCACGTCGCTCGACTCCTTGATCTGGCCGATCAGCAGTTTCACATTGATCTGCAGGATGCGCAGGGCCTGCAGGGCATCTTTGGCTTCCTTGCAGCCGCGCGCCTCGATATGGTGCGTCAGATCGCCATCACTCATCTGTTCGATATCGTGGCGGATCTGGTTCAGCGGCTCGACTGCGCTGTTATACGCCACCCCCCACAGCAGGCCGATCAGCAGTACCGACAGTACAGCGCCGCAACTAGCCCACAGCAGCATGCCCTGGGAGATGAACAGCGCCGTCGCCAGTGCGGCCAGGATCGCCACGCCACCCGCAGCGGCCAGACGGCTGCGCAGGCTGCTGATACGGCGCAGGCTGAATTTGCTCTTGTGGCGGGCCGGCACGACCTGGCCGTGGCGCACATGGATATGGGTAGCGCCTTCGCGCAGCAGTTTGTAGGCCGCTTCTGCCGCCTTGACTTTTTCACGGCTAGGTTTGATCCGGATCGAGGCATAGCCTATGATGCGGCCATGTTCTACCACCGGAGCGGCATTCGCCTCTACCCAGTAGTGATCGCCGTTCTTGCTGCGATTTTTGACCACGCCGTTCCAGGCTTTGCCGCCCTGCAGGCAGTGCCACATATCGGCAAAGGCGGCTGCCGGCATATCGGGGTGGCGCAGGATGTTCTGCGGCGCGCCCATCAGTTCCTGTTCGGAGTAGCCGCTGATTCTGACGAAGTCCTGATTGACGTAGGTGATATTCCCTTTCAAATCAGTCTTGGAGACGATGGTTTCTTCGTCCTTGAGCACGTATTCGACGTTGGTAACTGGTCCGTTGTTGCGCATGGCATTCCCCGAAAATCAAACGCGGCATGTCTCGTGAACATTCCGCAATATTTGTAAAGTGCAAATATTCTGGCGCGTTAAATCGGGCAGACCTAGCCAAGGGAACAGCACAAGCGGGTGTAGGGCTTGCATTTATGGCAGGCAACTAATTGTTGCTGAATGGAACTTTAACACCTCAAATTTGATGAAGCAACTCAAAAATTAATAAATTTGATTAATTAGAGAAAACTTGATCAAGGGGGTTCTCAAACCGGCAGAAGTCATGTAGGAAACGTCCAACAACTGCCGCATGCTGGCCGCGCGTGCTATCCTAGCGCCGCCTCGCCCCTTATCCAACCTATATTAAAGCCTTTGTTCGCCCATGCATATCACCCTCTACGGCATTCCGAACTGCGACACTGTCAAGAAAGCCCGCGTCTGGCTTGCAGAACGCCACCCTGAAACCGTGTTCCATGACTTTAAAAAACACGGTCTGAACGCCGAAACTGTTGCTACGTGGCTACAACAGCTCCCCCGCGATGTATTGATAAACAAGAAAGGTTTGACCTGGCGCAACTTATCCGAGCAGCGCAAAGCGGCCATCGTCGATGATGCCAGCGCCATCGCGCTGATGCTCGAGCAGCCGTCCGTGATCAAACGCCCCGTGCTGGACAAGGATGGCCAGATCTCCGTGGGCTACTCCGCCGACCAGTACCAACAAATCTTTTCCGCCTGAACCATGACCATGACTCCCTCCCGCACCCTGGCCCTGACTGAAAAACTGATATCGCTGTCCTCCGTAACGCCCGACGATCAGGGTTGCCAGAAACATCTGATCAGCCTGCTCGAGCCACTGGGCTTCGTCTGCGAAACCATAGAATCCAACGGCGTCACCAATCTGTGGGCACGCAAGGGCACGACGGCGCCGCTGCTGGTGTTTGCCGGCCATACCGACGTAGTGCCTACCGGCCCGGTGGAACAATGGCGCTCCGAACCGTTCAGCCCTACCCACCGCGATGGCAAGCTGTATGGCCGCGGCGCGGCCGACATGAAAACCTCCATCGCCGGCATGGTGGTGGCCTGCGAAGAATTCATCGCCGCCCATCCCGAGCACCGCGGTTCGATCGGCTTCCTGATCACCAGCGATGAAGAAGGTCCGGCCACGGATGGCACGGTAGTGGTGTGCAATATGCTCAAGGAACGGGGCGAAGTGCTGGATTACTGCATCGTCGGCGAACCGACCTCGGACGAGACGCTGGGCGACATGATCAAGAATGGCCGCCGCGGCTCGCTCTCGGGCAAACTCACCATCAAGGGTGTGCAGGGCCACATCGCCTACCCCCAGCTGGCGCGCAACCCTATCCATCTGGCGGCACCGGCCCTGGCCGAACTGGTGGCCGAACGCTGGGACGAAGGCAATGAATACTACCTGCCTACCTCGTGGCAGATGTCCAACATCAATGCCGGCACGGGCGCCAACAACGTGATTCCGGGCCAGATGGTGATCGACTTTAACTTCCGCTTCTCCACCGCCAGCACGCACGAAGAGCTGAAACGCCGCGTCCACGCCATCCTCGACAAACACGGCCTGCACTACGACCTGAAATGGGCTTTGAGCGGCCTGCCTTTCCTGACGCCGCGCGGCACCCTGAGCGATGCCCTGTCCGCCGCCATCCGCAGCGAGACGGGTGTCGAGACGGAACTGTCGACCACGGGAGGCACCTCGGATGGCCGCTTTATCGCGCAGATCTGCCCTCAGGTGATAGAATTCGGGCCTCCCAATGCCAGCATCCACAAGATCGACGAACATATCGAACTGCGTTTTGTCGATCCGCTGAAGAATATCTACCGCCGCACGCTGGAAAACCTGCTGGCCTGATCTGCCGCTGCGCGGCGTGCGCGACCTGTTGACCGTTATACCGAGAGAGCTATGAACACCACTCCATTCACCACGCCGCGCGACCTGCTGCGCTATGCCGTCACCCGCTTCAATGCTGCCGGCCTGTTTTTCGGCCATGGCAGCACGGAGGCTTTCGATGAAGCGGCCTACCTGATCCTGCATACCCTCAAGCTGCCGCTGGACCGGCTCGAGCCCTTCCTCGATGCCAAGCTGCTGGCCGAAGAAATCGCTGCCGTGCTGGCCGTGATCGGCCGCCGCACCAACGAGCGTGTGCCGGCTGCCTACATCACCAACGAAGCATGGCTGGGCAGCTACCGCTTCTACGTGGACGAGCGCACCATCGTGCCGCGCTCCTTCATCGCCGAGCTGATTCCGCAATACTTCGCCCCGTGGGTGACGGAACCGGAAAACGTGCGCAACGTGCTGGAACTGTGCACCGGCTCCGGCTGTCTGGCCATCATGCTGGCCGACGCCTTCCCTGATGCTGAAGTGGATGCCGTGGACATCTCGGCCGATGCGCTGGAAGTGGCGAAGAAAAACGTCGCCACCTACGAACTGCAGGACCGCCTGACGCTGATCCAGTCCGACCTGTACACCAATGTACCGGACAAGAAATACGACCTGATCATCACCAATCCGCCGTATGTGAATTCGGCCTCGATGAGCAAGCTGCCGATGGAATACCGCGCCGAGCCGGAACTGGCGCTCGATGGCGGCAAGGACGGCATGGATCTGGTGCGCAAGATCGTTGCCGGTGCAGCCGAACGCCTGACCGACGATGGCCTGTTGATCGTCGAAATCGGCAACGAGCGCGATTTCGCCGAAGCCGCTTTCGGTGAACTGGGTCTGACCTGGCTCACCACCAGCAATGGCGACGACATGGTGTTCCTGCTCACCGCCGACCAGCTCAAGCTGTAACCCGTCGCGACGCCACACGCTACCCGCTGCCACCCTAGCCCCGATAAGAAGAACCACCGATGATCCGTTTTATCCAAGTAAGCCTGATGCGCGGCGTGAAGCCGCTGCTGGAACAGGTCGATGTCACTCTCAACCCCGGCGACAAGATAGGCCTGATCGGCGCTAACGGCGCCGGCAAATCCAGCCTGTTCGCCATGATGCGCAACGAGCTGCATCCGGATCAGGGCGAGATCGACTTCCCGGCCAAATGGCGCGTCGCTTACGTGGCACAGGAAACCCCGCCGCTGGAACGGGCGGCACTCGATTACGCCATCGATGGCGACGTCAATCTGCGCAAGCTGGAAGCGGAACTGGCGCGGCTGGAAGCGGAACCGGAATCGACCGAGAACGGCCTCGCCATCGGCGAAGTGTATAGCGCGCTGGCCGATGCCGACGCCTACACCGTGCAGTCGCGCGGCGAACAGCTGCTGCTGGGTCTGGGCTTCACGCTGGAGCAGATGAAGCAGCCCGTCTCGAGTTTCTCGGGCGGCTGGCGTATGCGTCTGAATCTGGCGCAGGCGCTGATGTGCCCTTCCGACCTGCTGCTGCTCGATGAACCGACCAACCACCTGGATCTGGACGCCATCATCTGGCTGGAAGACTGGCTGAAACGCTACACCGGCACGCTCTTGATCATCTCGCACGATCGCGACTTCCTCGACGAAATCGTCAACGTCATCGTGCACATCGACGAGCGCAAGCTCAAGCGCTACTCGGGCAATTACTCCTCGTTCGAACGCCAGCGCGCCGCGCAGATGATACTGGCCGCCGGTGCCATGGAAAAGCAGCAGCGCAAGCGTGCCCACCTCGAATCCTTCATCAACCGCTTCAAGGCCAAGGCTTCCAAAGCGCGTCAGGCCCAGAGCCGTATGAAGGCGCTGGCCAAGATGGAAGAACTGGCGCCGCTGCGCGCCGCCGCCGAATTCTCCTTCGAATTCCGCGAGCCGCTCAACGCACCGAACCCGCTGCTGGTGATGGAGGACGTGGATGCCGGCTACCGCAGCGAAAACGAGAAGACGGGCGAGATCACCAGCAAGACCATCGTCAACCACATCAACTTCTCGCTGCAGATCGGCCAGCGTATCGGCCTGCTCGGTGTGAACGGTGCCGGTAAATCGACCCTGATCAAGACCATCGCCGGCGAACTGGCACCGCTGACCGGTACTGCCACTGTGGGCAAAGGCCTCAACATCGGCTACTTCGCCCAGCATCAGGTGGAAATGCTGCGTCACGACGAATCGCCGCTGTGGCATCTGGCCAAGATCGCGCCTACCGTGCGCGAACAGGAACTGCGCAACTTCCTCGGCGGCTTCAACTTCCCCGGCACCATGGTGACCAGCCCGATCGCACCATTCTCGGGCGGCGAGAAAGCCCGTCTGGCGCTGGCCCTGATCGTCTGGCAGCGCCCTAACCTGCTGCTGCTCGATGAACCGACCAACCACCTGGATCTGGAAACCCGCGAAGCGCTGACGGAAGCGCTGGCCCAGTTCGAAGGCACGCTGGTAGTGGTCTCGCACGATAGACACCTGCTGCGCGCCACCACCGACCAGTTCATCATCGTTGCCGACGGCAAGCTGCAACCGTTCGACGGCGACCTCGATGACTACAAGGACTGGATGATGCAGACCAAGCTGGGTAAAGGCACGGATGTGCTGCCCGCTGCGGGCAAAGCCAACCAGACCGATTACCCGGTGACGTCGCCCGTCGCTGCTGCGCCCGCGCCTGCGCCGGCAGCCCCGGCAGCCAGCACTGCTGCCGCGCCAGCCGCTACCTTCCAGACCAAGGAACAGAAGCGGCAGGCAGCGGAAGACCGTCAGCGCCTGTCGGCCCAGCGCAAGCCGCTGGAGCAGAAGCTGAAAAAGGTCGACGAACAGATGGCCAAACGCAGCACCCAGAAAAGCCAGATCGAAGCACAGCTGGCCGAGCCGGACATCTACGACGCCGCCAACAAGCCGCGCCTGATCAAGCTGCTGGCCGAGCAGACCGACGTCACGCGCGAACTGGGCGAGCTGGAATCCGAATGGCTGTCGCTGCACGAACAGCTGGAAGCGCTGGCCTAGAGTAACAGCTACTGCGGCCGGCAGCGCCGGCCGGCACTCACGCTGCCTGCCGCACGCCGACCGGCGCTTTGCGCACCGACATCAGCTTCTCGATATCGACCACAATCAGGCGGCGGCCATCGACCTCGCCCCGCCCCAGCAGGTAATCGACACTGGCGGCACCGGCGATGGGCTGCACCTGCTCCAGCGACAGCGTCACCACATCGGTAATGCCATCCACCACGATGCCCACCACGGCATCGGACAGCTGCAGAATGATCACGTCCGTGCGCGGATCATGCTGCGGCGGACGGGGACCGAACGCCACGCGCATATCCACAATGGGCATGATGACTCCGTGCGATACCGCCACACCAGCCACGATTTCGCCGGCCGAAGCAAAGCGCTCCAGTGCCTGCAAGGGGCGCAGCTCCCTGACCTTGGCAAAATCGAGCGCGTAATCAAGCCCGCCTAGGCGGAATACCAGATACTGGCCAGCGCCGGCGGCAGCGTCCTGAGTGTGCATAGTCAAACCAGACATGATCATCCTTTCGTCCACGAAGCGGGATAACAAGCATGTCTCATCCTAGCCTCGGCAGGCCCGCAAAGCGTTGAGCAGCGTCAACTTTTGCCGGTCCCCGCCCTGTGCGCTGCTACAATCCTTGCATGAAACCCGACCAGCCAGTCATGCCGCCCGAGCAGCCACTACGTGGCATACGGGTGCTCGATCTGACCCGTCTGCTGCCCGGCCCCGTCGCCACCATGCATCTGGCCGACATGGGCGCCGAAGTCATCAAGATCGAAGACCCCGGTCCCGGCGACTATGCACGCAGCATGGGGCCCGTGCGCAATCAGGTGTCGCAGTTCTTCGTGGCCGTCAACCGCGGCAAGCAGCTGCAGCGGCTGGACCTGAAAGATGCAGCCCAGCGTGAGCAGCTGCTGGCCATGGTGGAACAGGCGGATGTGCTGGTGGAGAGCTTCCGGCCCGGCGTGATGGACAAGCTGGGGCTGGGCTGGAGCGTGCTGAAACAGCGCAATCCGCGCCTCGTCATGTGCGCCATTTCCGGCTACGGCCAGCAAGGCCCGCTGGCACAGCAGGCCGGCCACGATATCAACTACATCGGCTATGCCGGCATGCTGGCGCAGAACTGCGCCAGCGATGGTGTGCCGGTGCTGCCCAATCTGCAGATCGGCGATCTGCTGGGCGGAGCGCAGGCAGCGCTGCAAGGCATACTGGCGGCACTGGTCGCCGTCAAGATGGGCGGCGCCGGAAGGCTGGTGGATATTTCGATGACGGCCACGGTCATGGCACATAACATCATGCCGCTGGTGGCCGTGAACAATGGTGCGCCAGCCGTCGCCGGCGCCGATCTGCTGACCGGCGGTGTGCCCTGCTACAGCGTGTACCGCACGGCCGACGGACGCTACATGGCCGTGGGCGCACTGGAACTGAAATTCTGGCAGACCTGCTGCGAAGTGCTGCAGCGGCCGGACCTCAAGCAGCACCACTGGCAACTGGGCCAGCAGGTAGGCGGTGCCGATGCCATGGCCGTCAAGGCGGAACTGGCCGAACTGTTCGCCCGCCGTACGCTGGCCGAGTGGAGCGCCCGCTTTGCTGCCGCCGATTGCTGTGTCACGCCCGTGCTCACCACGGAAGAAGCCTTGCAGCACCCGCTATTCGCCACGCTGGTCAGCCAGCGCGAGCATCCCAGCGAAGGCCTGTACTGGAGCGTAGGCCAGCCCGTGCAATTCCACTACTAGCCGGCAGATCCGGCGACCGGCGCTAGCGCTCAGGCGTCCGGTTCCAGCGGCGGAGTCCAGTCCAGCGGGCCGTGGCTGCCGGAGAACACCACATGCATGCCGGGCACGGTGGTGCGCACCTTGGCCTTCAGGTCTTTGGCAGGCCTGTCATACGGCGGATTGCCGTCGGGCGCGAAACTCATGGTCCGCAGCAGCACATCGCCCGTCAGCTGCTCCACCTTGCAGTGGGAACCGCGCATGATAGTCAGCTTCTGCCGCTCGATCAGATTGACTTCTTCCTGCGCCTGCTCGTGCTGCACTTCGGCTGCCTTCAGCAGCAGCGACAACTTGGAGATGGCTCGCAGCGAAGGCCCCACATTGGCAGCCATCTTGTGGAACAGCTGTTCCTGATCGGGTGTCAGCACCACCTCGCGCTTGCGCACGCGCGTGGCCAGCGACAGATAGGTGCGCACTTCCGTCTGTCCGGACAGCGCTTCGATTTCATTGCGCCGTATGCGCGCTTCGTGCGCCGTCTGCTGCACGCGCGGCTGCAGCTCCATGATCTTCTTGTTGAACTTGGACAGATCGGGCACCAGCGTGTACAGCAGCATTTCGTGCTGGCGGCGCGGGCCCGCGCTCTGGATTTCGATCTTGCGGGCACCGATGGCGCAGCCCTCGGCCACCTTGATGTGCACTTCCTCGGCCAGAATTTCGCAGTTGCTGGCTTCGTCGATATACACCCTGGAGCCGGAAATGATGCAGCTTTCGGCCCGCGTCAGATGCACCTCGCCCTTGCGGGTCTGCAGCACGGCACCAGAAGCCACGCCCCGTACCAGAATATCGCCTTCCTGATTGGTAGTGGTGCCGCCCATCAGATTGCGGCTCAGCGTAATGGTGCCGCCGCGCGAACTGATGTTGCCGAATACATCACCATGGATGGTGATATTGCCGCCATCGACTACGCGCTGTTCCTGCACGTCGCCGAATTCCTCGTACTCGCCTGTCAGTTGCAGATTGCCCGTAGTGCGCGCACTCACGCCTTCGCGGCTGATAATCTTGGGGCCGATCGACAAACGCTTGGTAGTTGCGTCGATGCTGAGGAAGCCTTCCACCGCGGACACCAGAAACTCGCCATCGGGGCTGTTCTCGATCACCGTGCCTTCGCCCGCCATATCGCTCAGTTCCAGATCGCGTGGCACAGGCGGCTCCAGCACGATGCCGGACAATTCATAGCCGCGCGCACCCATCACGCGCGGCACTTTGCGCAGCAGGCGGACATTGGCCTTGACCTGCGGGAAGCGGTTCTGGAAAGCCTGCAGATCGAGCTTGCCATCTTTTTTCTCGCGCGGCGCATCGCTGCGGTGGATATCCTGCGACACTTCCTCGATAGTAGCGTCACGTCCCGGCGCTGCGGCCAGCCGGCGCGCCGCCACAATGCGCGCTACGCGGCCGTAGGAAATCACATCGCGTATGGCTGGCGCATCGATGCCGAAGCGTACGCCCTTGACCCACATATCGGAAACGAACTCGTCGAAATTCAGCCGCGCCGGCTGGGCGGGCATATCGGGGATCTCGAAAAATACCGGCTCGAAGAAGTACTCGGCTTCGCCGTTAATCAGTTTGACGGCCTTGTACAGCGTGCGGCGGGTGGGGTGAAACGGTTCTATGCTGGCCGCAAAGCGGATCATGGGCTGGCTGGCCAGATTGGGCGGCAGATCCGGCCCGCAATTGTATAAAAGCTTGATCAGAATCGCGTAATCGAGACCAGCAAAATAGGAGCTGCTGAGGAAAACCTGACTTACCGCAGAAAGGCAGGAACGTGGCGAGGCCTCCCGCGCAAAGAAGATACCGTCGGGACGCTTGATGATTGCTGCAGGCAGATCACCCTCTACCGCCTGTCCTGGCGCCTGAGCCTCATCCGACACAATGTTCCTCACAAAACGGGGCAATTCCCGAAACTAGATTAGCATGAACGCTAGAAATTTGGCAGTGCATGGCTAGCTGGCGATCGAAGGTGCGCGCGGGTCCAGATGCCAGTCCAGCGCACCGGCACTGTCGCAGAACAGCATGCGGCCCGCGCCGCCGTTGCGCAGGCGCTGCTTGAGGTCCTTGGCCGGCTGCTGGATCAGCGCCGTGCTGGTGCTCTGGAACGGCATGGTACGCACCATGGTTTCGCCGCACACCATGCGCAGGCAGCAGCGTGCATGGCCGGTGGCAGCGAGCTTCTGCTCGATCACGCGCTGCAGCTTCTCCTGCGTCATCTTGAGCTGGGCATGGCCGGGGCGCAGTTCATCGCGCAGCGTGGAGATGGCTTGCAATTCGGTTGCCACTGCGCCGGCTATCTTGCGCAGCAGATGGCCCTGCTCGGGCGACAGCTGCAGTTCCTGATTGCGCAGCTTCTGCGCCAGCGCCAGATAGCGGCGCACATCGGGAATGGCGGCGATCGCATCGATCTTCTGCTGGACTTCGGCATTCGCCTGCTGCAGCACCGTTTCGCGCTGACCCAGCTCGCTGATCTCCTGATCGAACTGGCTGACATCGCGCACCAGCACATGCACCAGCATTTCCGTGCGCCGGCGCGGACCGGCACTGTCGATCTCCACATCGCCGCCCGCAACGGCGCAGCCTTCGGCCAGCTCGATGCGCACATGGTCGGCGATGATTTCGCAATTGGAGGCATCGGTAATCGTTACGCTGGTGCCGGAAATGACGCAGTTCTCGGCCCGGCCTATGACGATCTGGCCGCTATCCGTATGGATCACCGAACCGGAGGCCACCCCGCTGATGGTGATATTGCCGGCCGCATTGTGTACTGCGCCGCTGACCAGATTCTGCCCCAGCACCACGGTGCCGCCGCGCGAAGTGATATTGCCGTAGACATTGCCGTGCACGGTGATATCGCTACCCGTCACTTCGCGCTGTTCCTGGATATCACCGAATTCCTCGTAGGCGCCGGCCAGCTCCAGATTGCCCGTGGTCTTGCCGCTGACGCCATCGAGGCTGATGATCTTGTCGGTGATGGAGATGCGCTTGGACTTGGCATCCACATTCAGGAAGCCCTTGCGGGTCGACACCACATATTCGCCATCTTCGAACATGCGCACTTCCGTGCCCTCGCCGGCGAAGAAGCTCAGCGTCAGGTCCTGCGGTGCATCGGGCGCCGTGCGGCGTCCGCCCGTGTCGTAGCCGGGCAGGCCCGGCACGGCCGGTATCTTCTTGAGCAGTTTGACATTGGCTTCGATCTGCGGGAAGCGGTTCTGGAAGCTGCCCAGATCGACCCGGCCATCAGCCCGCTCCTTGGGCGCGTCGCTGCGGTGCAGATCGGACGAGACTTCTTCCACCCGGGCATTCTGGCCCGGCTGCGGATCCAGATCGATGGCCACAGTGATGCGGTCCGACTTGGTGGAAGCAATCGCGGCCGCCACGGCTGCCACTTCGATGCCGAACAATATGCCCTTGTTCCACATCTCGGTGACGAATTCATCTACGTTCAGGCGGGTGGGACGCTCGGGTATGATGGTGCCGTCGGACAGCTCCTGGGCTTCCAGATACAGCGTTTCGAAATAGTATTCGGCATAGCCGCGCCCCAGTTTAGGCGGCTTGTACAGGGCCACCCGCTCGGGCGCGATTTCACCGAGATCAGTGGCGATGCGTACCAGATCCTTGCTGGGCATTTCCGGCCCCACGCCATACAGGGCCTTGATCAGCACCTTGTAGTCGAGACCGGCAAAATAGCGGTGCGAGTGGAACACCTCGTTGATCGCGGCCACCAGCGTCAGTTGCGACATCGACATGTCGATGAAGATACCATCACCCTGACGCACCAGACCGACAGGCAAGCCGACGCCCGGAGCGCCAACTTCCTCCTCTGATGTCACTAGAGCAACGTCTTGAACCACTATCTCCCTCCGAACGGCATGCACGCGTTCAGACATTGCGTGCAATTAATTAATCTTACACGCTGCCTAAAAGGAAGGTTGAGTAATTCACATTGTGGGAAGCATAATTGTGAACTAATTGCTACATATCAATAATACATTGATAAGTATGCAGCAATAATGGGGAGCAAATCGAGGCGCGAATGAAGGCAAACTAGCGCCGCGGCGGATTGGCGTAAATGTCCTGCCCCGCTTCATTGATCTGGCGACGCAGATCACGCCGCTCGTCGGGCGTCAGGCGACCGGCCCGGCGATTCATTTCGGCATTGCGGCCAGCTTCCTGCATGGCGCGGCGCTGCTCTTCGGCGCGTGCTTCGTAGCTGCGCGGATCGATCTGGCGCAGATCGCTGCTCCGGCCATCCTGCCCCCGGCCCGCCGACATATCGCGTCCCGGACCACTACGGCCTTCATCACGGTGCTGGCCTTCACCCATATCGGCCGCCTGGGCCAGACCGGCACATACCACGCCGCACGCCAGCAAGGCGCTGACGGACGACCGCACGCAAAAATATGCGCTGGCTGCCGCGTTCATTTTTTTGTGAGTGATGCCCATCTTGGCGTTCCTAATGACTGAATCTATGTCCCGAGTGTATGCTGGATTACCGGACGCCGTAAGAGCAATTGGGTAAAGTTTGTAACACTTTGTAATGCCTTTAATCAGGCATTTTCGTGGAACGATTATGACGTTACCATAGCAACATGAATATGACAAATCTGGCAGGGACATGACTAGTTTATCGACTGAATCCAGCAACAGCGCCGCCAACCTGAATGGCCATCAGGCCAAAATCATGGTAGTGGACGACGACGTGCGCCTGCGCGATCTGCTGCGCCGCTATCTGACCGAACAGGGTTTCAACGTCTTCACGGCAGAAAATGCCACCGCCATGAACAAGCTCTGGCTGCGCGAGCGCTATGACCTGCTGGTGCTGGACCTGATGCTGCCCGGCGAAGACGGCCTGTCGATCTGCCGCCGCCTGCGCGGTGCGGGTGACCAGACCCCCATCATCATGCTGACCGCCAAAGGTGAAGACGTGGACCGCATCGTCGGGCTGGAAATGGGCGCCGACGACTACCTGCCCAAGCCCTTCAACCCGCGCGAACTGGTGGCCCGCATTGGCGCCGTGCTGCGCCGCCGTGGTCCGGACGAGATTCCGGGCGCACCATCGGAAACCCCGCAATCGTTCGAGTTCGGCCAGTTCGTGCTCGATCTGGGCACCCGCACGCTGAAGAAAAACGGCGAGACAGTGCCGCTGACCACGGGCGAATTCTCCGTACTCAAGGTATTTGCCCGCCACGCACGCCAGCCGCTGTCGCGCGAGAAGCTGATGGAACTGGCACGCGGCCGCGAATACGAAGTGTTCGACCGCAGTCTGGACGTGCAGATTTCGCGTCTGCGCAAGCTGATCGAACCTGATCCATCGAGCCCGCTGTACATCCAGACCGTCTGGGGTCTGGGCTATGTCTTCATACCGGAGGGTCAGCCGCGCTAAGGCGCGCCCGCGTAATGATGTCCCGTTTCTCGCTCCGGCTGGCTAGCCTGAAAAGTGGCCTGTTCTGGCGCACCTTCTTCCTGCTGGGCGCCCTCACCACGCTGAGCATGACGGCCTGGGTCGGCATGATCAGCGTGGTGCAGCACGAACCGCAAGTCCAGCAGATTTCCTCGCAGGTGATCTCGGTGGTCACCATCACCCATGCCGCCCTGACCCACTCGGCGCCCGAACTGCGGCGCGAGCTACTGTTCGATCTGGTGGCCAACGAAGGCATACGCGTGTTCGCGCTGGAGGATGACGACAAGGTCGAGCCGCCGCCCGCCAATGCCCTCATGCCCGACATCGAAAAACTGGTGCGTGCCAAACTGGGGCCGGACACCCGCTTCTCGTCCAAGGTGAATGGCACGCCGGGCTTCTGGGTCAGCTTCAAGATCGACGACGATGCCTACTGGCTGATGCTGGAACGCGAGCGCATACGCGGCCTGACAGGCATACAGTGGCTGGGCTGGGCCAGCGTGGTATCGGTAGTGTCTCTGATCGGTGCGGCCTTCATATCCAGCCTGATCAACCTGCCGCTGCGCCGCCTGACGCAGGCCACGCGGGCGTTTGCGCAAGGCCGGCGGCCGGCGCCGCTGCCGGAAAAAGGGCCGGCCGAAATCATGGAAGCCAACCGCAGCTTCAACCAGATGGTGGTACAGCTGCAGCAGGTGGAATCGGACCGCGCCGTGATTCTGGCCGGGATATCGCACGACCTGCGCACCCCGCTGGCACGCATGCAGCTGGAAGTGGAGATGGCCGACCTGTCGAAAGAAGCGCGCGAAGGCATGCAGTCCGACATCGGCCAGATGGACGACATCATCGGCCAGTTCCTCGATTACGCCAAACCGACGGAAGCTTCCAGCTTCACCAGCATCGACCTGTCGGCCCTGCTGGAAGAAACCGCGCATGAAGCGGAGCGCCTGCCCGATGTGCGCATCTGCACCGAAATCACGGCAGATGCCCACGCCATGGGCAATGCCACCGATCTGAAACGCGTCATCAACAACCTGATCGAAAACGCGCGCCGCTACGGCAAGACGCCGGGCAGCGATGTCACCGAGATCGATATCCGCTGCAGCTTCAAAGGTAGCCATGCAGCGCGCCGCATCCTGATCGAAGTGCAGGACCACGGCACGGGTGTGCCGGACGAGCAGATCGAGCAATTGCTGAAACCCTTCACCCGCCTCGACACGGCACGCGGACAGGCCAACGGCGCCGGCCTCGGTCTGGCCATCGTCGAACGGGTGATCCAGCGCCATGGCGCCGAACTGCAGGTGCGCAACCGCGAAGGCGGCGGCCTGCAGATCCAGATCAGCATGAAAGCAGTATGAGGCAGGCTATCCTTAACCAGTACGCCAGGCCCCGCCGCGTCCTGACGCTATGCCTGTCCGCCCTGCTGCTGGCAGGCGCCAGCGCCCACGGCAAAGGCGCCGCCAGCTCCTCGCAGCAGCGCGAGCCGACCGAAGCAGAGCGCAGCAGCTTCGATGACTACTACCGCCAGCTGGCACTGAGCGAGGCAGCTGGTGCGCGCCCCGTCGCGCCGCTGTTCGCACCGGCGTTCGAGATTGCGCGCCGCCGTGGCCAGCCATGGCAGGTCATCGCCCGCGTCGACAGCGCACCGCGCCATTCGGCCGTAGACCTGTGCCGCCAGATCCGTTCCAGCTACATCTACGACGCCGGCGCCAAAGCGGGCACGCGCTGGCAACCGGCCGCCCAGCCGCCCACATGGCATGTCTGGCTGGCCCGTCCCAACACCATCTGCACGGCAGTGGCGCACACGGTACTGATGGACCCCGGCGTACCACCCGACGATGTAGTGGCCCTGCTGCGCCAGCACGGCGAACTGTTGCAGCGTGCCCGTCTGCTACTGGCCGGGAACTCGCAATGCATACGCCAGCGCGCCCTGCCCTTTACGCTGAGCGCCATCGAACCGGCAGCCGCCGCGGATGGCGCCGCCAAAATGTACGCGCTGGTCTTCGATAGCGACCGCGACACGCGCGTGCGGGTGGCAGTGCGCAAGCACCGCGGCGAATACGCGGCGTGGAATGTCAGCTGCCCCTAGCATCCGAATCAGCTTCCGCCAGCAGCGCCATGCTGCGGCACGCTGTCTGCCAGCAGCCGGGTCAGCAGCAATTCCACCGAACCATAGCCGAACAGTGAATCCGTTTCCAGCCCCGGCGTGTCATATGGCACGGCCTCTTCCCGCTCGGTGCGGGCAGGATCAGCGTCGGCATAGGTCACGCGCCACGCACGCTGCAGGCCATGGGCGCGGCGCAGGAATTGCGGCATCGGCCAGTCTGCCGCCTGCCAGTGCTGGCTCTGCCCCAGCACCGGCCAGTGGCCGCTAGCGAGTGCCATATCGCCCACCCGCAGCACCCGCAGCGCTTGCTGCGGCGCGAATAGGTCGAGCTGTTCAACCGTCAGTAGCTGCGGCAGGCGCGGCCCGAACAGATAGGCCAGCATGATCTTACTGGCCGGTGCCAGCCGCGCCACCATGCCCCAGCAATAAGCACCATCGAGTAGTGGTACAGCAAACCAGCTGCCTTCACGATAGGATGGCTTCATCCCGCCCCTTTCTTTACACCCGTTCCGGGGCTGCTGCCCCACCTGCATCGAGTGTAATCACACCGGCCCATATAAGGCGCACGCCAGTTCGCGCAGCGCAGAAATTACCCCTTGGAATTACCCCGGAGAATTACGTGGCATTTCTTCAACATTTGGCTACTGGCGTCAAAAATCTGCTGAAAAAGCGGGCAGATCGGCGCAGAATACCAGCGCTTAGTGCAATTTTTACAACTATATAGGGGTAGTAGCATGAAGACTTTTCTGCAATCTCTCTCGGGTGCTGCGCTCGTACTGGCCATGGCCAGCGTGCAGGCCACCCCCTCCGTCAGCAACGCCGGGTTCGAGACAGGCGATTTTAGTGACTGGACGCTGAGTGGCGATGCGGACCACAATCTGGTGTCCGGCGATCTGCCCTATGATGGCAGTTATAGCGCCGTGTTCGGCCAGAGCGGTAGCGCCGCCACACTGAGCCAGACACTAGCCACCGATGCCGGCCACAACTACATCGTCAGCTTCTGGCTGGCCAATCTCGGCGGCAGCGTGAACAACGACAGCACCATCAATTCCGTCGAAGTGCTGACCAACGACCACAGCATCTGGCTCTACCAGGACAAAACAGCCAGCGACTACACCAAATACTCCCTGCAGTTCACTGCGGACAGCGCCAATACCGTGCTGGCATTCAAGCTGCGGCATGACGAAACGTTCTGGCTGCTCGACAACGTCACCGTGATCCCCTCCATCCCCGAACCCGCCAGCTGGCTCATGCTGGGCGCCGGTCTGGGCCTGCTAGCCTTGCAACGCCGCCGCAGCTAACCGCACAGGAGTTCGCCATGTCCGTATCCGTCACCGTGGGCGGCACGCCGCTCGACCGTATCATCAGCCTGGGCAACGCCCCTGTCAGCCAGACCGGTGCTGGCGGCCAGTGGGTCAACGCCTGGTCCTACAGCGGCGTCACTGCCCTGCATAAAGCCGATGCAGGCAATGCAACCGAAGCCTGGAGCGTGCTCAAATATACCGACCTGCTGGCTTCCACGCTGGCCGGCGGCGACATCTACCGTGGCGATCTGGGCGTCAGCGGCGTGTCCTCGGCCACCAGCAGCATCAAGCAGGAAGTCGATGGCCGCGAAGCGCTGCGCTTCAATCTGGCCGAGGCAGCCAAAGCCGTAACACTCAACCTCGCCAGTTTCTTCGCCAACGATGAAGCGACCGGCTACGCGGAAGCGCTGCGTCTGCGCCTGTTTGATGCGCAAGGCAATCTGGTGGACGAACGCTTCATCACGGCCGACAGCCTGAGCGGCAACCAGCTGGTGCAAGTGAACAGCGAACAGAATTTCCGCAGCCTAGAACTGAGTGCCGGCGCCCAGCGTGCCGATGGCAGCTTTGCCTTTGGTGCCTATAACAATGCCGATGGCAGTTTCGGCACCAGCAGCTTCAACAAACATGGCAGCGATTTCCTGCTGCATGCTATCAGCTTCACGCTGGCCCGCCCCCATGCCGATGCCGATAGCTACACGCTGGACGAAGATGCGCCGCAGCAGAGCTATGCCAGCGTGCTGGCCAATGATCAGGATCCGAATGGCCAGTCGCTCACGGCCGTGCTGGAGCAAGGCCCCAGCCATGGCACCCTGAGCCTGAACGCGGACGGCAGCTTTGTCTACCGGCCCGATGCCGATTACAACGGCAGCGACAGCTTCAGCTACCACGCCAGCAATGGCAAAGACAATTCCGATAGCACCAGCGTCAGCCTGACCATCAAACCCGTCAACGACGCCCCCGTGGCGCTCGGCGATACGGCCAGCACCAATGAAAACACTGTCGTCAGCGGCAATGTCCTCGATGGCAGCAATGGCGGCAAGGATAGCGACAAAGATGGCGATACACTGGTGGTGAGCAATCCCGGCAGCTATACCACCACGCTGGGCGCCACAGTCACGCTCGGCAGCAATGGCGCGTTCAGCTATGATCCGCGCGCGTCGCAAGCTTTGCAGGCCCTGAACAGCGGCGAGCAGCGCACCGACGGCTTTGATTACATGGTCAGTGACGGCCATGGTGGCAGCAGCACTGCCCATGTGGCGGTGGTGGTCAATGGCGTGACCGATACCCCGCCTACCGGCAACCTGAAGGGCATCATGCCCAACGTCCAGCCGGGCACGGAGCTCACCTACTATATGCGCTATACCGATGGCAGCAACAACACCGGCTGGATGAAACTCGATGGTTTCTCTTTCGGTGCCAGTGCCGAAACAAGCTGGATAAAAGGCAGCGGTGCCGCCGTCGGCAAGCCGCAACCGGAGGCTTTCGAACTCTCGCTGGGTAGCGCTGCGGCGCAAGCGGCGTTCACCTCGGCGATCATGCGGGGCGGCCACCTGGAGCGAGTAGAAATCGAAGCCTATGCAGGCGATCCGGCACTCAGAGCGGTGGTACAGGAATTCAATTTCAGCACCGTGTATGCCACGGGCGTCCAGACCAGCGCTGGCGCCGACGGCAGCACCAGCAATCACCTCAGCTTTGTCTACCAGGCGGTCGATGAAGCACTGACACCGCTGACCAAGGATGGCGCGCCGAGTAGGACAGCCGCTGACTTTGCCTGGAACGTCGCCACCATGAACAGCGACCTGCCGGCAGGCGGTAGCGTCCATGACGGTGCCGACGCCATTCAGCGCAGCCTAGACCCGCAAATCACCAGCAGCACACCGCTGGAATATTTTATCCATGTCGATGGTGTCGATGGCTGGGTGCCGCTGAGTGGTTTCAGCTTCGGCTTCACGGCCGAGACCTCCTTCCTCAAAGGCAGTGGCGCTTCCGTAGGCAAAGCCCAGCCGGACAGCGTCAAGCTCGATCTGGGGCAAAGCGCCGCACTGGTCAAACTGATGAACGATCTGCGCAGCGGCACCAGCACCAATGTGCAGATCGAGGCCTATGCCGATGACGTGCGTGACGGTTCACCGGCCCTGGTCGATGAGTATTTCTTCAATTCGGCCTTTACCACCGCCATCGAGAACGGCGATGCAGCAAGCAATAGTGTCGATCTGGTCTACAAGTCGTTCACCCACGCCCAGCGCGGCTTCGACAAAACCGGCCAGTTGACGACGCCCACCCTGACCGGCTTTGACCTCGCCAAGCAACAGGCCGAGACGCCCCCCACCATGGCGGCGGAAGCGCTGAGCAAACCAGCTGCCCCCAGCGTCGAACCGGGCAGCGACCTCACCTACTATATGCGCTATACCGATGGCAGCAACAACACCGGCTGGATGAAAATCGATGGTTTCTCTTTCGGTGCCAGTGCCGAATCGAGCTGGCTAAAAGGCAGCGGTGCCGCCGTCGGCAAGCCGCAACCGGAGGCTTTCGAACTCTCGCTGGGTAGCGGTGCAGCACAAGCGGCATTCACCTCGGCGATCATGCGGGGTACCCACCTGGAGCGAGTAGAAATCGAAGCCTATGCCGGCGATCCGGCACGCAGGGCGGTGGTTCAGGAGTTTAATTTCAGCACCGTGTATGCCACGGCAGTCCAGACCAGCGCTGGCGCCGACGGTAGCACCAGCAATCACCTGAGCTTTGTCTACAAGGCGGTCGATGAAGCACTGACACCGCTGACCAGGGATGGCACGCCGAGTAGGACAGCCGCTGAGTTTGCCTGGAACGTCACCACCATGAACAGCGACCTGCCGGCAGGCGGCAGCGTCCATGACGGTGCCGACGCGATTCTGCGCAGCCTAGACCCGCAAATCACCAGCAGCACACCGCTCGAATATTTTATCCATGTCGATGGTGTCGATGGCTGGGTGCCGCTGAGTGGTTTCAGCTTCGGCTTCACGGCCGAGACCTCCTTCCTCAAAGGCAGTGGCGCTTCCGTAGGCAAAGCCCAACCGGACAGCGTCAAGCTCGATCTGGGACAAAGCGCCGCACTGGTCAAACTGATGAACGATCTGCGCAGCGGCGCCAGCACCAATGTGCAAATCGAGGCCTACGCCCATGACGTGCGTGACGGAACACCGGCTCTGGTTGACGAGTATTTCTTCAATTCGGCCTTTACCAGCGCCATCGAAAACGGCGAGGCAGCAAACAATAGTGTCAATCTGGTCTACAAGTCGTTCACCCACGCCCAGCGCGGCTTCGACAAAAACGGCCAGTTGACCACGCCCACCCTGACCGGCTTTGACCTCACCAAGCAACAGGCCGAGACGCCCCCCACCATGGTGGCGGAAGCGCTGAGCAAACCAGCTGCCCCCAGCGTCGAACCGGGCAGCGATCTCACCTACTATATGCGCTATACCGATGGTAGCAACAACACCGGCTGGGTGAAACTCGATGGTTTCTCTTTTGGTGCCAGTGCCGAAACAAGCTGGATAAAAGGCAGTGGCGCCGCCGTCGGCAAGCCGCAACCCGAAGCTTTCGAACTCTCGCTAGGTAGCGGTGCGGCGCAAGCGGCATTCACCAAGGCGATCATGCAGGGTACCCACCTGCAGCGAGTAGAAATCGAAGCCTATGCCGGCGATCCGGCACGCAAGGCGGTGGTTCAGGAATTCAATTTCAGCACCGTGTTTGCCACGGGCGTCCAGACCAGCGCTGGCGCCGACGGTAGCACCAGCAATCACCTGAGCTTTGTCTACCAGGCGGTCGATGAAGTACTGACACCGCTGACCAGGGATGGCTCGCCAAGTAGGACATCATTCGACTTTTCCTGGAATGTCTCCACCATGAACGACATCCTGCCGGCAGGCGGCAGCGTCCATGACGGTGCCGACGCGATTCTGCGCAGCCTCGACCCGCAAATCCCCAGCAGCACACCACTGGCATATTTTATCCATGTCGATGGTGTCGATGGCTGGGTGCCTCTGAGCGGATTCAGCTTCGGCTTCACGGCCGAGGCTTCCTTCCTCAAAGGCAGTGGCGCCTCCGTAGGCAAAGCCCAGCCGGACAGCGTCAAGCTCGATCTGGGGCAAAGCGCTGCACTGGTCAAACTGATGAACGATCTGCGCAGCGGCACCAGCACCAATGTGCAGATCGAGGCCTATGCCCATGGCGGGCGTGACGGAGCACCGGCTCTGGTCGATGAGTATTTCTTCAACTCGGCCTTTACCAGCGCCATCGAAAACGGCGAGGCAGCAAATAACAGCATCGATCTGGTGTACCGCTCCTTCACCCATGCCCACCGCGGCATCGACAGCCATGGCGGGCTAACCCCGTTCAGCTTGCTAGGCTTTGACTTATCCGCCATGAAAACGGTAGGGGTTCCCGATCCCGTGCCCGACGTGTTCGGATAAGGCCTGGCACGGGCGTCCACGCAACAGCCAGAATGTGGGCGCCCGGCCTTCTGTGTTACACTCTCGCTTTCGCTAGGGGTCCTGGGCCATTGTGTCCGGGTGAGAGATACCCTTCGTACCTGATCTGGATAATGCCAGCGAAGGAAAGCGCAAAGTAGTTCTCCCCTCCTTTGATGACTCTCCCGCACGGCATCCAGCCGAACAAGTAGAGAGTCCATATGACCACCACCAAATTTGCCGCCAGCCCGCTCGCCCTCGCGATCGCCCTTGCTTTCCCTGTCAGCGCCTACGCCGACAGCCCCGAACAGAGCATGCCTGAAGTGCTGGTTACGGCCAGCAAGGCCCAGCTCAACCGCGCCAGCGTGGCCGGCTTCAGCGACACGCCGCTGCTGGAAACTCCGGCCAGCGTCAACGTCATCAGCGCCCAGCAGATGCAGGACCTGCAGATCCACTCCACCACCGACGCCGCGCGCTACGACGCCAGCCTGAGCGACGCCTACAACGCGGTCGGCTACTCCGAACAGTTTTCCATCCGCGGCTTCAAGCTCGATAACGCCACCAGCTACCGCAAGAACGGCATGGCGATACCGGGCGATACCCAGATCCCGCTGGAAAACAAGGAACGCATCGAAGTGCTGAAAGGCCTGTCCGGCCTGCAGGCCGGCGTGTCCGCACCGGGCGGCATGATCAACTACGTCACCAAGCGCCCGACCGAACAGACGCTGCGCACTGTGATACTGGAAGAGCGCGAGCGCGGCAACCTGTATGGCAGCGTCGATCTGGGTGGCCGCTTCGAGGATGCCCGCTTCGGCTATCGCGTCAATCTGGCGGCCGAACGCCTGCGCTCCTACATCAAGGGCGCCGACGGCAACCGCAAGTTCGCCAGTGCAGCCTTCGACTGGAAAATCTCGTCGCAAGCCCTGCTGCAGATCGATGGCGACATCCAGAAGAAGGCCCAGATCACGGCTCCGGGCTTCCAGCTGCTCAACAACACCACCCTGCCCGTGGTCGCGGCCGACACCATGCTGAACAACCAGCCATGGAGCCGTCCGGTGGAAACCACCAGCAGCAATCTGGGCGCGCGCTTTGCCTACAGCTTCTCGCCAGAGTGGAATGCCAGCATCAGCGCCAACCAGCACCAGTTCAAGCGTGACGACTACACCGCCTTCCCTTACGGCTGCGGCGCACAAGGCCTGTATCCGGGCTACTGCGGCAATGGCGATTTCGACGTGTACGACTACAAGAGCCTGGGCGAGAAGAAATCGCCGTTTGCCGTACAGGCACTGCTGCAGGGCCGCTTTGTCAGCGCCGGCATCCACCATGCTGTGACGTTCGGCGCTTCGCTGGCACGTAACAGCGAAAAATGGGGCGACTACCTGTACACCCAGGCCGGCAAGGACGGCACCGGCTACAGCAATATCTACCACCCTATCGTGGTGGCACCGGCGCAAGGCAGCAGCGGCCCCGTATCGGAACGCCGCCATACGCTGGACCGCGCCGTGTTCGCACAGGATGTGGCGAGCCTGACCGAGCAGCTGAAACTGCACGCCGGCGCACGCTATGTGCAGATCAAGCGTGACGAATACGTGGGTGCTGACGACAACGGCGTGGCACTGCAGTATGCCCATACCGACACCGGCTACTGGCTGCCCAACGTGGCGCTGGTGTACGCACTGCGCAGCAATGTGTCGGTGTATAGCTCGCTGGCACAGGGTCTGGAATACGGTGGCGTAGCGCCGCTGGGCACCAGCAATCAGGGCCGCGCACTGGCGCCGAACAAATCCAGGCAGGTGGAAGTGGGCGTGAAAGCCGACGTGCATCCTGACCTGAACGCCACGCTGGCACTGTTCCAGATCCGCAAAGGTCTGGAATACACCTCGGCACAGAGCGAGTACGTGCGCAATGGCGAAGCGCAGAACCGTGGTCTGGAAATGGCGCTGCATGGCCGCGTCAGCCGCGCGCTGAGCGTGGGCGCCAGCGCCACTGCCCTCAACACCCAGCAGCACGATACGGGTCTGGCCAGCCTTGATGGCAAGCGCGTCACCAACGTGGCCGCCTTCAAATCCAGCGTGTTTGCCGACTACGCCGTGCCGCAACTGGCCGGCCTGTCGCTCAGCGCCAACTGGCAGTACTCGGGCAAGAAAGCCTTCGATAGCGAGAACAAGGTGTTCGTGCCGTCCTACCACGTGCTCAATCTGGGCGGCGCTTATGCCACCCGCGTGGGCAACACGCCAGTCACGCTGCGCGCCAGTGTCGACAACGCGCTGGACAAGTTCTACTGGCGCGATGTGACGCCGGATCTGGGCGGCTACCTGATGCCGGGCGCCAGCCGCACGCTGCGCGTGTCGGCCCAGTTCGACCTCTAAAACAGCACCTGCACGCGCAGCGTTACACTCTTCGCTGCGCGTGCCGAATTGCGTCCTATCAGATAGGCAAATTCGTATTTCACTTCCTGCTGGCCGATATCGCGGTGTCCGTACACCATAGGCCCGGCACGGTGTGACTGCTGCCGGTACGGCAGCCAGTCATTCCATTTCCCCACTTCACCGAACGCCTGCACGCCCGGCTGCAGCCATGGCAGCCAGTTGTGCCTGACCTGTAGCTGGTAAGTCAGCGCCGTTGTGGTCGGACCTGTGCCTGCCGCCGTGGCAGGCTGGCTCACGCGCACATCGCGCTGGAAAAACAGATTGGCGTTGAACTGGGTGCGGCCATATTCCGTCTGCAGCACCGGCCCCCATTCGAGGGTATAGCCATCGTCGCTGTTACGGGCACGCGCCACGCGCGTGTGCAGCGCCAGATCGACATCGTACTGCCCCTGGGTCAGCAGAAAATCGTTCTGCCAGTCGGTCTGCACCCACTGTCCGGCGCCGCCATTGAGCTTGATCCACTTGCCGTACACCTCGGTGTACCAGCGCGACGTGACGCCGTAGCCTATGCCGATTTCCGGCGCGGCCACGGTGCGGCCCCTGTAGTGGGCATTCCAGTATTTGAAATCAACCGAGAGCTGATGCTCGACGTCGTAGGTAGAAACGAGGTAGTAGCCGGTATCCGCCAGCGCCAGCGGCGATATGAACATCGATATCACCGCCAGCCGCTTCATAGATGCCGCTCCACCTGAGATAGTCGTTCGCCGGGATCGCCCGACACCAGTAGGTAGGGTATCGCACGGGCCGCCAGTTCGTCCAGCAGCATGCGGTTGATGGTCACGCTGACGTCGGGGCATTCGCGCATCAGCCCATCGGCCACCCATGGAATATCGGCCGCCGTGACCAGCGTCAGATCGTAATCCTGCTGGTGGCTGGCCGCCAGCGCAGCCAGCGGCGCATCTTCGCCGCCGAAATAGTAGCGGCTGTAGATCAGCGTCATCAGCGGCGTGGTGTCGCAAAAAAGATACTTGTGGGCGCGGCCAGCGGCCAGCTCCTCGCGTGCACGCTGGGTGCTGGCGATGTGGAACTGGTCTTCCGAGCGCGGCACCCTGCCCTGCACTTCGACGAACTCACGCAGGTATTCCGGCACCCACACGGTCTGGTAACGCCGGGCCAGCGCTGCCGACAGCGTGGACTTGCCGGAGGATGCTGCGCCCATGATGGCAATACGCAGCGGTGTGGCCGCCCTCATTCCAGCGCCATGCGGCCATCGGCCGGCACGTCGCCGCGCCATGCGCGCAGACCCAGCACCGCCATGCCGACAAACACGGCATACAGTATCGCCGTCAGCACCAGATGCTTGTGCAGATACAGCGCCACATACAGCACATCGACGATGATCCACACATGCCAGTTCTCGATCTTCTTGCGCGACAGCAGCAGCTGGCCCACCAGACTGCCGGCCGTGAGGAAGCCGTCGGAATTCGGTACATCGGTATCCGTGTACGATTTGAGGAACCACGCCAGCACGGCAAAGCCGCCCAGCCACGCTGCCGCAGCAATGTAGCGGCCACGCGTGCTCAGTTCCGTCACGGGCAGGCGTTCATGGCTATCGTCGCCATGCAGCCACTGGTACCAGCCGTAGATCGAGACGCTGATGAACACCAGCTGCAGCCCCATGTCGCCATACAGGCGCGAACCGAAGAACACCAGCCCGTAGGTGGCCGAGGAGATGATGGCAAACAGCCAGCCCCAGTGGGACTGGCGGATGTTGAACCACACCGTGGCCACGGACAGCAGGAAGGACAGCAGCTCCAGCGGGGTCGTCGCCAGCCCTGCCAGTTTCCATGGCATGTAGGCGAAACCCAGTAGAGCAGCCAGCATTTCCATCACTTCTTGACCGGATATTTGATGGTCAATTCCTTGAGCACGTTGTCAGCGTGATCGACTTCGCTCATCACCCACAGCATATAGCGGATATCCATGTGGATGGCGCGCGTAATGGCCGTGTCGAAGTACCAGTCCTTGGTAATCGATTCATAGGTCGAATCGAAGTTCAGGCCCACCAGTTCGCCCTTGCGGTTCATCACCGCCGAACCGGAATTTCCGCCCGTGGTATCGGCACTGGTCAGGAAATCGACCGGCACGGTGCCCAGCACAGCATCCTTGAACTGGCCGTAGCGCTTGGCCTTGATGGCATCGAGCAGCTTCTGTGGCGCGTTGAACGGATCTTTACCCGTGTGCTTCTCGACGATGCCTTCCACCGTAGTGAACGGGCCTTTGGTAATGCCGTCTTTCGGCGAGTATGGCGATACCGTGCCATAGGTCACGCGCAGGGTGGAATTCGCGTCTGGGTAGACCGGCTTGCCCTGCGATTTCTTCCATGCGATCACGGCCTGCATGTATTGCGGGATCACGCGTTCCAGATTGCCATCGAGTTCCTTGCGGCGCTCTTTCAGCGACTGGGTTACGCCATCAAGCTTGATCGCCAGTTGAACGAAAGCGTCATCCGCAGCGCTGATGGCGGCAGCATCCTTGCCCACCCAGGCCAGACGCTTGGCGGTATCGCCCAGTTCCGTGCGGGTGTACAGAGCCGGCACTGCATCGACCGCCGGCAGCAGGCTGTCCAGATCCGTCACGTGCATGGATTTCGGCAGCCTGGCATAGCGCTGCAGGGCCGCCGTAAAGCGGGCCTGATCCACACTGGCGACAAACGACTGTTCCAGACGGTTCAGACGGGCCTTGATGAAGCTCAGGTCACGCTGCTGGTAGCCCGATTCGCGCTCGGCATCCGGCCTGGCGCTTTCGCGTGCCAGACGGTTGAGCGTGATGGCGCTCTTCAGCAGGTCCGAAGTGGTGGCCACGCTGTAGCCGAATTCTTCATCGCTCAGGGCCAGATCGGCCGCAATCACGCTATCGAGTTCGGCCAGCAGGGTCTTCGAGACGTTAGGCTGTTTGCCATACCATGCGCGGAACTCGGCATCCTGCACGTCCTTGATGGCAGCGATGTCCTTGCGTGCGAAGCCGTCCAGCAGACCCTGGGTCTTCTTCATCACATTGTTCATGCTCTTGTCGACGCTGGCGTAGCGTACGGCAGCGGCAGGATTGCCCTTGGTGGCGGCAGCAATCACGTCCAGATCGGCCTGTATCTCGGCCACGCGGGCCGGATAGGCCGCGTCACGGGCTGCACGGATTTCCGATGGCAGCTTGTAGCGGCTGGTGCGGCCCGGATAACCGGCCAGCAGCACCGGATCACCATTCTTCAGGCCTTCCGCCGACACCACCAGAAAATCTTTCGAGTGATACGGCACGTTGTCCGGCGACGGATCAGCCGGACGGCCATCCTTGCCGACATAGGCGCGCAGGAAGGAGTAATCGCCGCCCTGACGTGGCCATTCGTAGTTGTCGATATCACCACCGAAATTACCGATCATGTCAGCCGGTGCGTACACCAGACGCACGTCGCGGATCATCATCTGGCGGATGCGGTAGTACTCGAGGCCACGGTGGAATGCCGGCACCGAGCAGCGATAGAACTTGTCGCTTTCGCATTCGGCGATCAGAGCCTTGATGGCTTTATCCACGGCTTCGTGGCGCTGCTTGCCCGACATGCCGGACTTGACGTCCTTCAGCACGCGGTCGGTCACGTTTTCTACTTTATCGGTCACGTACACCAGCGTGTTCGGACCGCCCGGCAGTTCTTCTGCACGGGTTTTGGCTAAAAAGCCATCAACGATGTAATTATGTTCAGGCGTCGCATTGCGCTGGATAGCGCCATAGGCGCAATGGTGGTTGGTCACTACCAGACCGGCGTCGGACACGAACGAGGCCGAGCAGCCGCCCAGCGAAACGATGGCGCTCATCGGGTGCCTGGACAGATCGGCCAGTTTTTCGGCTGGAATCGTGATGCCGACGCGCTTCAATTCGGATTTCAACTGTGGCAGTTGGTAGGGTTGCCACTGGCCTTCGTCGGCCTGTGCCGCAAATGCGCTTAGCAGTGCAGCGGGGAGAATGAGATGTTTTAACAAGTTTTATACCCCAGTTTGAGTTCTGGCGGGAGTATATTCCTTCTTGCGCCGAATGAGTGGTCTTTTTATGCCCGCGAAGCCTGATTTCTAGCCGCTTTGCGGCCAGAAATCCCCAGCCTGAGCCTATTGTGCCGGCACGTGCCAGCCGCCGCCAAGCGACTGGATCAGGGCGATGGCGGTCGTCTGGCGGTCGGCCTGCGCCTGTACCAGCGCACGGCGCGCCGTCAGCGCCGTATTCTGCGCCGTCACCACCTCGCTGTAGCTGACCTGCCCCGCGCGGTAGCGGTTCAGCATCTGCGCTTCCACCTGATCTGCCGCAGCCGATGCCGCCTTGCGCAAATCCTGCTGCTGCGCCAGCACACGGGTGGCGGCCAGCTGGTTCTCGACATCGGCAAACGCCGCCAGCACGCTCTGGCGATACTGGGCAATGGCGGCATCACGCTGGGCTTCGGCACCGGCCACCCGTGCCTTGGTCGCACCGGCATCGAACAGCGTCTGCGCCGCCGACAGGCCCAGCGACCACAGATTGTTGGACGCATTGAACAGCCCCGCCGAACTGGCCGCCGCATAGCCATAGCTGCCGGTCAGATTGAGCGACGGGAAATAGGCACTGCGGGCGATGCCGATCTGCGCATTGGCCGCCGCCACGCGCCGCTCGGCAGCGGCGATATCAGGGCGGCGCTGCAGCAGTGTGGATGGCACGCCGGCCGGCACATCGGGCACTACCACTTTCCATTCGGCCGCTGGCAGGCTGAAATCGCTGGCGGCCTTGCCCAGTAAAACGGCGATGGCATGTTCCAGTGTGGCGCGCTGGCGCGTCAGCGTCAGCTGGTCTATGCGGGCATTGGCCAGCTGGGTCTCTGCCTGCAGCAGATCGGAACGTGCGGCCAGCCCTGCGTCGAAGCGGTTTTTGGTAATCTGCAGAACGCGCGCATAGCCTTCCACGGTGGCGTCCAGCAGCGCTTTCTGGGCATCGGTCTGGCGCAGCGAGAAGTAGTTGGTGGCCAGTTCGCCTTGCGACGACAATCGCGCAGCCGCCAGTTCGGCGGCGCTGATCTGCAAACTGGCCTGCGCATTATCTACGCCGGCACCGAGCTTGCCCCAGATATCGGGCTCCCAGCTGGCGCCTATGCTGGCGCGGTACTGATTGGCCGTCGGGGTCTTGTCGCCACCGCCCGAGCGGGTATCGCTGGCCGTCAGGCTCACGCTGGGGAACAGGCTGGCGCGCTGCTGCTGTACCAGCGCCCTCGCCTGCGCATAGTTGGCCGCCGCTGCGGCCACGTTCTGGTTGGATACCTCGATGCTGGCAGCCAGCTGGTCCAGCACGGGATCAGCAAAGAGCTGCCACCATGGGCCGCGTTCCAGCATATCGGCCGGTGCCGCTTCGGTCCAGCCGGCAGCAGTCTTTTCCGTCGTACTGGCGGCTTCCTTGTAGGCTGCCGGTTGCGGCGTACTGGACGTGTGGTAGGCAGGTGTTACAGCGCAGCCGCTGGCCAGCAAGGCTGCCAGCACGGCCAGCGCCATCGAAGTTAAACGGAGAGTAGTAGTGTGTAGGCTCATGGTGTGCTCGGCGCCGCATCATGCACGCGGCTCAGGTGTTGTTCGGATGGGCTGCGGCGACGCAGCTTGTCCATCAGCAGATAGACCACAGGTGTGGTCAGCAGCGTCAGGATCTGGCTGGCAATCAGGCCGCCGATAATCGCCACGCCCAGCGGCTGGCGCAGTTCGGAACCTTCGCCAAAGCCGATCGCCAGCGGCAGCGCGCCCAGTGCGGCCGCCAGTGTGGTCATCAGGATAGGACGGAAGCGCAGCAGACAGGCTTCCCGTACAGCTTCCCGCGGCGTCAGTCCGCGCGAGCGCTCGGCTTCCAGTGCAAAATCGATAATCAGAATGGCGTTCTTCTTGACGATGCCGATCAGGAGGAAAATGCCGATCAGCGAAATCGTCGAGAACTCCATCTTGAAGATCAGCAGCGCCAGCACGGCCCCCACGCCGGCCGAGGGCAAGGTAGTCAGCACGGTGACCGGGTGCACCAGACTTTCGTACAGTATGCCCAGCACGATGTAGATCACCAGCACGGCGGCAAGAATCAGCAGCGGCAGCGACTTGTTGCTGTCCTGCGCCGCCTTGGCCGAGCCCTGGAAGCTGCCACGCACATTGGTCGGCATGCCGATTTCCGCTTCCGCATCCTTGATCTGCGCGGCCGCATCGGACAGGCTCTTGCCCGCCTGCAGATTGAAGGCTATCGTGGTCGCCAGTTCGCCATCCTGATGGTTGATGGCCGTCGCCGTCGAACCTTCGGCAAATGTGGCGACAGCTGACAGCGGCACCATGGTGGTCGCCTTGGTGCTCAGCGCAGAACCGGACGAAGCATCCTTGACGGCCGGTGCCGCCACATTGGCCGGCGTAGTGCTGGCGGTGGTGGTAGTCTTGCCGCCGGCACTGGTGGTCACCGTCTGTGCCACCGGTGCACCGCTAGGATTGCTGGCACTTGGTGCAGGCAGCCCTTTGGAAGGCACATATACATCCTTCAGCGCTTCCGGGCTACGGGCATATTCGCGCGGCACTTCCATGATGACGTGATACTGGTTCAGTTCACTGTAAATGGTAGCCACCTGCCGCTGGCCGAAGCTGTTGTACAGGGCATTATCGATATCCCTGGCCGACAGGCCCAGACGCGAAGCACTAGCCTTGTCGATGGTGACGAAAGTCTCCACCCCGTTTTCCGCCTGATCGGTATCCACATCCGTCAGTGCCGGCTGGGTTTTCATGGCCTCGGCCAGACGGCTAGCCCACTTCTTCAGGTCAGCCTGATTATCGCTCTTCAGCGTGTACTGGAAGTTGGCATTGGCCTGCCGTCCGCCAGCGCGCAAATCCTGCACGGGACTGAGGAACAGGCTCACACCCGTCACCTTGGCCAGCTTGGGCCGCAGGCGGGCAATCACGGCCTGCCCTGCCACAGTGCGCTGGCTGGCCGGTTTCAGGTTGATGAACATGAAGCCGCCGCCGGCGCGGCGGCCGCCCGTAAAGCCCACCACCGTGGCCACGTCGGGATCATCCTTGATGATGTTGACCAGCTGCTTGAGCTTACCCTGCATGGCCTGGAACGAGATGCTCTGGTCGGCGCGGATGCCGCCGCTGATCTGTCCCGTATCCTGCTGCGGGAAACCACCTTTGGGGATGGCAGCGAACAGGTAGAAATTCAGCCCGATCACGAACACCAGACTAAGCATCACCAGCCAGACGCTGGACAGGGCCCAGTCCAGACTGTGCTCGTAACCCTTCAGGATGGCGTTAAAACCCCGCTCGAAGAAGCGCGCTATTGGTCCCGGCGGCGCAGCATGGGCCTGGCCCGGCTTGAGCAGCCACGCGCACATCATCGGCGTGGTGGTCAGCGACACTACCAGCGAAATCATCACGGCGGCCGACAGGGTGATGGCAAACTCCTTGAACAGCGCACCGAACTGGCCGCCCATGAACAGCAGCGGAATGAACACGGCGATCAGCGACAGGCTGATGGACAGCACCGTAAAGCCCACTTCGCGTGCGCCCAGCAGCGCAGCCTTGAAGCGGTCCATGCCGGCTTCGATATGGCGGGTGGTATTTTCCAGCACCACGATTGCATCATCAACCACAAAACCGGTCGCCACGGTCAGCGCCATCAGCGACAGATTATTCAGGCTGAAGCCCAGCAGATACATCACGCCGAAAGTGCCGAGCAGGGACACCACGGTGGCGACGGCCGGCACGATGGTGGCACGCAGGCTGCGCAGGAACACGCTCACCACGAACACCACCAGCAGCACCGAGATTACCAGCGTGATTTCGATCTCATGCAGCGAGGAGCGGATCGAATTGGTGCTGTCCGATGCCACTTCGATTTTCACATCCGATGGCAGTTGCGCCTGCAGCAGCGGCAGTTGCGCACGCACGCTATCGACGGTTTCGATCACATTCGCCCCCGCCTGCGAACGCAAAATCACCACGATCGCCGGCTGGCCGTTGAACAGGCCCAGATTGTTCTGGTCCTCCACCCCATCCACCACCTGCGCCACATCCTGCAGGCGGATCGCCGTGTCATTGCGCCAGCCCACTACCAGATTGCGGTAGTCGGCCGCACTGCGCCCGCCCGTGGCATGGGCCGATTCCGTATAAATCTGCAAACGGCGGCCATTGCCCTGCAGCGCGCCACGGGGACGATTGGCGTTGGTAGCCTGTATCGCCGCCCGCACGTCTTCCATAGCCAGACCGTAACGGTTGAGCGCATACGGATTGAGTTCCACCCGCACGGCAGGCAGCGAACTGCCGCCCAGTTCCACGTCGCCTACGCCCGTTACCTGCGACAGGCGCTGCAACACCGTATTCGACACGGCGTCGAATATCTGCCCCGGCGTCTTGGTCTTGGAAGTTAGCGCCAGTATCATCACCGGCATGCCGGAGGTATTCGCCTTGCGGTAAGTAGGATTGCTGCGCAAGGTGGCTGGCAGATCGACGCGGCTGGCGTTGATCGCCGCCTGCACTTCACGCGCCACCGCATCCACGTTGCGGTTCAGATCGAACTGCAGCGTCACGCTGGACGAACCCGTATTCGATTGCGAAGTCATTTCGTTGACGCCGGCAATCACGCCCAGATGGCGCTCGAGCGGGGTCGATACGCTCGATGCCATGGTGGCCGGACTGGCGCCGGGCAGATTGGCATTCACCGAAATCACGGGGAAGTCCACCTGCGGCAGCGGCGCCACCGGCAGCACGAAGAACGCGCCTATGCCCGCCAGCGCCAGCCCGCAGGTCAGCAGGACGGTGGCGATGGGCCGTTTGACGAAGGGCGACGACAGGTTCACGAGGCACCGCCTTCAGGCAAGGCCGCCTTGCCCCGGCCGAAGCGGCGCGCCAGGCTGTCGAAGCCCAGATAGATCACCGGCGTGGTGAACAGCGTGAGCAGCTGGCTGACAATCAGGCCACCGAAGATGGCCAGGCCCAGTGGGCGGCGCAGTTCGGCGCCCTCGCCCCAGCCCAGCATCAGCGGCACGGCCGCGAACAACGCGGCCAGCGTGGTCATCAGAATCGGCCGGAAGCGCAGCAGCGCCGCCTGATGGATGGCTGCGCGCGGCGCCTTGCCTTCTTCGCGCTCGGCCTCGATGGCGAAGTCGATCATCATGATGGCGTTCTTCTTGACGATACCGATCAGCAGGATGATGCCGATGATGCCGATCACTCCCAGATCCTGACCGCTGACCAGCAGCGCCAGCAAGGCACCTACACCGGCCGAAGGCAGGGTCGAAAGTATGGTCAGCGGATGGATATAGCTTTCGTACAGCACGCCCAGCACGATGTACACGCACACCACTGCTGCCAGTATCAGCCATAGCTGGTTGGACAGCGATGCCTGATAGGCACCGGACGCACCGAGGAAGGTCAGCGTCACGGACGGCGGGAAGCCGATTTCCCGCGCCGCCTGACGGATGCTGTCGACTGCCGTGCCGAGCGAAACGCCGGCTGCCGTATCGAAGCCCAGCGTGGTGGCCGGATACTGCGCCACGTGGGTGACCTGCAGCGGCGCAGCACGTTCGCTGATGCTGGCCACGGCCGATAGCGGCGTGGCCTTGCCGGAACCCGTGCGGACCTGCAGATTGCCCAGATCGGACGGCGTGGCGATATCATCGCGCCGTGCTTCAAGAATCACGCGGTACTGGTTGGTTTCCGTGAAAATGGTGGAAACGATGCGCTGGCCGAAGGCGCTGTACAGCGCATCATCGATGGAGGCTGCCGTGATCGACATGCGCGAAGCACTGTCGCGGTCCACCGTCACATAGGCCGCATTGGCGCTGGCACCGACGTCGGACACCACATTGCGCAGCTCCGCCTTGGTGCGCATCTGCTCCGCCAGTCTGGTCGCCCACTCGTTCACAGTGGCATTGTCGGCCCCTTCCACCGATACCCGGAACTGGGTCGGCCCCGTTTCCGCATCGATGGTCAGATCCTGCGTCGGCTGCAGATACAGCGTCAGGCCCGGTATCTGCGCCACCCGCTGGCGCAGCCTGTCCATGGTCTGCTGCTGGCTGCCGCTGCGTTCATGCTTCAGGTTGATCAGCATGCTCCCCGTATGCAGCATGGTGTTATTCGCCGCATCCACACCGACCACGGAGCTGAGCGTCCCCACGTCCGGATCTTCCAGTATCAGTTTCGCAGCCTGCTGCTGCAACTCGGCCATGCGGGCATAGGAAACCGCCTTGCCCGTTTCCAGCCGTGCCTGCAACTGGCCCGTGTCCTGCGTGGGGAACAGCCCTTTCGGGATCAGCACATACAGCAGTACTGTCAGCATCAGCGTGCCCAGTGCCACCAGCAGGGTCAGGCCGCTGTGGTCCAGCACCCACACCAGCGCGCGGTCGTAATGGGCGATCACATCGTCGAAGAACTGCTGGAAACGCAGCGCAAAGCGGTTGGGCTTTTCTTCGGCATGGCTTTTCAGCCAGCGTGCCGACATCATCGGCACCAGCGTCAGCGACACCACGGCCGAGATCAGGATGGTGATGGCCAGCGAAATGGCGAACTCGCGGAACAAGCGCCCCACCACATCACCCATGAACAGCAGCGGTATCAGCACGGCGATCAGCGACACCGTCAGCGAAATGATGGTGAAGCCTATCTGCGCAGCGCCCTTGAGCGCCGCCGCCATCGGTTTCTCGCCTTCTTCGATGTAGCGCGAGATATTCTCGATCATCACGATGGCGTCATCCACCACAAAGCCGGTGGCGATGGTGAGCGCCATCAGCGACAGATTGTTCAGGCTATACCCGAGCAGATACATGATGCCGCAGGTACCGATCAGCGAAATCGGCACGGACAGACTGGCAATCACGGTGGCGCGCAGGCTGTGCAGGAAGGCGAAAATCACCAGCACCACCAGCACTACGGCCAGCAGCAGTTCCTGTTCCACATGCTCGACCGAGGCGCGGATGCCGGTGGTACGGTCGCTCAGCACTTCCACCTTCATGGCCGCTGGCAGGCCGGCCTGCAGTTCCGGCAGGCGCGCCTTGATGGCATCCACCGTCGCGATCACATTGGCGCCGGGCTGGCGCTGCACATTCAGAATAATGGCCTGTTGCAGACCGTGAGCATTACCGGACCACGCCCCCAGTTCCACGTTCTCCGCGCTGTCCTTCACCGTCGCCACGTCGGTCAGGCGCACGGGCGCACCGTTCTTGTAGGCGAGGATCAGTTCCTTGTAATCCCTGGCCGTCACTAGCTGGTCGTTGGCATTGATGCTGTAGGCACGGGTGGGGCCATCGAAGCTGCCTTTGGCACCGTTGGCATTGGCTGCCGTGATTGCCGTGCGCAGGGTATCCAGACCCAGGCCATACGATGCCAGCGCATTGGTATCGGCCTGTATGCGCACGGCCGGACGCTGGCCGCCGCTCAGCGTCACCAGCCCCACGCCCGACACCTGCGAAATTTTCAGCGCCAGACGGGTATTCACCACGTTCTGCACTTCCGTCAGCGGCATGGTGTCCGACGTAATCGCCAGCGTCAGCACAGGTGCATCGGCCGGATTGACCTTGGCATATACGGGCGGCGCCGGCAGATCGGTCGGCAGCAGCGAGGCCGCCGCATTGATGGCGGCCTGCACTTCCTGCTCGGCCACGTCCAGCGTCTGGCCCAGACCGAACTGCAGGGTGACGATGGAGACGCCGGCAGCACTGGTAGAACTCATGCGCTGCAGGCCCGCCATCTGGCCGAACTGGCGTTCCAGCGGCGCCGTGACAGTCTGGCCCATCACCTCAGGGCTACCGCCCGGATACAGGGTCTGTACCTGTATGGTGGGGAAGTCCACCTGCGGCAGCGCCGACAGAGGCAGGAATTTGAAGCCGACAAAGCCGGCCAGCACGATGGCCAGCATCAGTAGCGATGTCGCTACCGGCCGTTTGATAAAGGGGGCGGACGGGCTCATTATTGTGCTGCGCCCTGATCTTTGCGGTGACGGCGTTCACCCTGCCCCGAAGCCGCGTCGGCACCTGCCGCCGGATGGCCCGAAGCGGCTGCGGAGGCAGCAGCACTACCAGCAGCAGATGCGTGACCACCGGCGCCGCCGCGCTGGCCGCCACCTGCACCGGGCAGCGTCACTTTGGCGCCTTCCTTGAGACGGTCCGCACCTTCCGTAATCACCTGTTCGCCCACCTGCAGGCCGCTGGCGATCTGCACCTTCTCGGCGGTAGCATGGCCACGCGTAATCGGCCGCACGGTCACGGTCTTGTCAGCCTTGAGCACATACACGAAATCGCCATTCGTACCATGGCGCACAGCCGTCACCGGCACCATCACGGCCCCCTTGATGGTGCGCATTTCCAGCCGCAGGTTGACGAACTGGCTAGGGAACAGCGCCGACCTGGTATTGGCAAAGCGCGCCTTGGCTTTGACGGTACCCGTCTGCACATCCACCTGATTATCCATGGCCGAGAACTTGCCGCTTTCAAGCACGTTGGTACGGGTACGGTCGAGCGCCACGGCCGTCAGGCTGGCACCGCCATTCACCTGCTGCATCAGCGTCGGCACGCTGTCCTGCGGCACCGAGAATTCCACATCGATGGGCGACAACTGGGTAATCACGGCTATGCCGCCCGCGTCGCTCGCGCCTACCAGATTGCCCACATCGACCACACGCAGGCCCACCCGCCCCGTAATCGGCGCGACCACCTTGGTGTAGCCCAGATTCAGCTTTGCCGTGCCTTCCTGTGCGCGGTCCGTCATCACCGTGCCTTCCAGTTGCTTGACCAGCGCTGCCTGCGTATCCACGTCCTGCCGCGCGATCGAATCCTGTCCCAGCAGGGTGCGGTAGCGCTCCAGCGTCAGCCTGGCATTCTCCAGTTGCGCCTCATCGCGCTGCCGCTGGCCGGAAGCCTGCAGCAAAGCCATCTCGAACTGGCGCGGATCGATCTGCGCCAGCACCTGCCCTGCTTTCACCATCTGGCCTTCCTTGAACAGCACCTGCTGCAAGATGCCGGACACCTGCGGCCGCACGGTGGTGGTAGCCGCTGCGGTGACGGTGCCGAGTGCTTCCAGCGTCACGGGCAGATCGGCCTTTTCCGCCGTGGCTACGCCTACCGTGGTGACGGAACCACGCCGCCCGCCGGGGCCACTGGGCCCGCCCGCAGCGGCAGGACCGGCTGGCACCGCCGCTCCTGTAGCCCCCGGGGCGCCAGCAGGACTGGCGGCCGGCTGATGCGTCAGATACCACGCCAGCCCGCCCAGCCCTGCCATCGCAGCAACGGCAATAACGCTGCCCAGCAGGCGCGAACGGCGCGCTGGGGTTTCCTGAATCACGGTCTTGTTCTGGGTATCCATTGATGTCCTTAATTGACGTGCATAGCCATGGCAAAGCCGCCATGACCATCGATGCGAGGACTCTAGCACAGCAAAAATCGGCTGTGTGCCAGCAAGGCCCTGCCGATACAAACTCGCTACAAATCAAGGACTTTGCTCACAATTTACTACGTGTGCTTTACATATCTTTACCATTGCGACATGCCCGCTACACATAGCAGGCGCACACTGATCTCGTCGTTTCCCGATTATCCGAATGAGGAGAGAACATGAGTATTTTTAACCGCCAGACGCTAGCTGCCTTCCTGCTGGGGACTACCCTGACCGTCGGCCTGGGTGCTTACGCTGTCGAGCGCCACATGGGTGGCCACGGACCGGCCATGGCTGCCGGCGACCACATGGAGCGCATGCTCAAGCACCTGTATGTAGAAGTCGATGCCACCGATGCGCAGAAAGCCAAGATCGAGCCGCTGGTGAAAGCCGCCATGGATGATCTCAAGCCTATGCACGAGCAGCTGTTCCAGATCCACAAACAGGTCACCAGCCTGCTGGCTGCACCGACCATCAATCGCGCGGAGCTGGAGAAGACCCGCGCCAGTGGCATCGCCCTGGCCGACCAGGCATCGATCCGTGTAGTCAAGCTGCTGGCCGACATAGGCGACAATCTGACGCCTGCACAGCGCCAGAAACTGGCCGAACGCCTCAACCACATGCACGAGCGCCGTCACAACGGCGGCTAAGCTCTGCCGGCCTTGCGCCCCTACTGCCCCCGGACTGTTCCCGGCCGGAGGCTTGTACGGGGCGCAAGGCAAACGTAGAATGAAACGCATGAATACTGCCGACCATATCCTGCTGGTTGAAGACGATCCCCGCCTCGCCGAGATGCTCACCGAGTATCTGGCGCAGGCGGCGTTTCGCGTCACCCATGCCGCCAGCGGACGGACAGCCCTGAATGCCATGCTGGCCGGCGACGTGGATGCCGTGATACTGGACCTGATGCTGCCCGATATGGACGGGCTGGAAGTGTGCCGCCAGCTACGCACCAGTTCCGACGTGCCTGTGCTGATGCTGACCGCGCGCGGCGATGCCATCGACCGCATTATCGGGCTGGAACTGGGCGCCGACGACTACCTGCCCAAACCGTTCGAACCGCGCGAGCTGCTGGCGCGTCTGCGTGCCATCCTGCGCCGCCGCAACGAACACCGCCACCAGCCCGGCCTGCCGCCGCCCGGCAACGCCGAGCTGCTGCGCTTTGGCCGGCTCGAAATCGATCCTGCCGCCCATGCAGCCCGCATAGCCGGCCAGCCGTGCGAGCTGACGGCCTATCAGTTCGATCTGCTGCTGGTGCTGGCCCGGCACGCGGGCCGCGTGCTGTCGCGCGACAGCCTGATGGAACTGCTCAAGGGCGAGCCGCTGGAAGCCTTCGACCGTTCTATCGATGTCCACATGTCGCGCATCCGCGCGGCCGTCGAGGATGACCCGAAAAAGCCGCGCCGCATCATCACCGTGCGCGGTGCCGGCTATCTGTTCGCCAAGGTGCAGGACTGATGGCCACGCCCCGCATCACAGCACGCTGGCACTGGGGCCTGCCACGCCTGTACATCCGCTTCTATGTCGCCCTGCTGGTGACACTGATAGTTTTCGCGCTGGCCGTAATGCTGGTCTGGCACCGCAGCGGCGGCCCGCTGGAACGCTCCAACAGCACGCTGGCGCAGGTCATGCAGAATGCGCTGGCCAGCGCCGAGGCGCCGCCCGCGCAGCAGCAGGCTGCACTCGAGCACATGGCGGCCGGCCTGCATGCCAGCCTGACGCTCTACGGGCGCGACTGGCAGCTGCTGGCCGCCGTGGGCGAACCGATACCGCCGCACCGCTGGCGCCAGCGCGACCTGAGTGGCCCGCCACCGGAATCGTTTGTGCGTCTGCCGGACGGGCGGCGCCTGCTATCGAGTGTGCCGCTAGGTTTTACCCGCCCCAAAGCCATGCTGCACAACGCCCTGCTGCTGGTGGCGCTGGGCATAGGCGTCGCTGCTTTCCCGCTGGTGCGCCACCTGACCAAACGGCTGGAGCGCCTGCAGCAAGGCGTGGACTCGCTCGGTGCGGGCAATCTGACGGCGCGGGTAGCGGTGGAAGGCAAGGATGAAGTGGCCCAGCTGGCGCGCAGTTTCAACCGTGCAGCCGACCAGATCGAACAGCTGGTGGGTGCCCATAAAACCCTGCTGGCGAATGCCTCGCACGAACTGCGCACGCCACTGGCACGCATCCGGCTGGCACTGGAACTGTTGCAGGACGACGTCGACCCGAAACGACGGGCCGGGCTGGAACAGGATATCCGCGAACTCAACGCCCTGCTGGACGAAATCCTGCTGGCCAGCCGGCTCGATGCCGTCAATGCGGAAGTGAGCATGGAAGAAGTCGATCTGCTGGCACTGGCAGCGGAAGAATGCGCCCACTACGATGAAGCAGAGCTGGACGGCGTAAGTGCCGTGATGAATGGCGATGCGCGCCTGCTGCGCCGCCTGCTGCGCAATCTGCTGGAAAACGCGCGCCGCCATGGCGCAGCCCCTACCCGGCTACAGCTGCGCTGCGCCGACGGACTAGCCCTGCTGACGGTTTCCGATGGTGGCGCCGGTGTGCCCGTCTCCGAAGCGGAACGGGTATTCGAGCCTTTCTACCGCCGCCATGGCACGCGCGATAACCAGGGAGCCGGTCTGGGCCTGGCGCTGGTACGGCAGATCGCCCGCCGCCATGGTGGCGAGGCGCGCTGCACCCGTCTCGACGATGGCCGCAGCGGCTTCCTGATTACGTTGCCGTTAAAGACGGCCTGACGCCCCGCTTGGCGGCACAGCGCACTGCAGCGCCGCACCGGCCTTCACCACATCAAGGCGATTCGCACAGGCAGTGCGTCACCGCCGTGAACGGCTTATGCGCTGCCGTCAGTTCGGCCAGCCAGCCCAGATCCTGCGCTATCCCGCTGGCAGCCGTCACCGGCAGGCCGGTGCTCAGGGCTACGCTCTGCTTCCACTGCACACCCAGCGTCTGGGCGACCGATTGCGCCACCGCCTGCGCCGCCGAGCCACCCAGCAGGCCGATAATCCGGTCCACCTTGCTCACGTCGGGTTCCATATACACCACCCGGTAGTCTTCCAGCTTGGCGCGGCTGGCAGCCGCCTTGAGCGCGTCGCCATAAGTGCCGAGGCGATCCACCAGACCACGCTCCCTGGCCTGCTCACCCGTCCACACGCGGCCCTGCGCCACGGCGTCGATTTTTTCCAGCGTAGTCTTGCGGGCTTTGGCGGCGCGGCCGATAAAGTCCACATAAATGTGGCTGATCATGCCCTGGATGACCTGACCAAAACGCGGATCGAGCGGGCGCAGCGGGTTGGTGGCGTCGCCCAGCCAGGTGGTCGGTTTGCCCGCCGTGTGGATGCCCACTTTATCGATCACCTTTTCCGCCGTCGGCAGGATGGCGAACACGCCGATCGAGCCGGTAATCGTGGTCGGTGCCGCGATTACTTCGTCGGCGGCCATGGATATCCAGTAACCGCCGGAAGCGGCCACGTTGCCCATCGAGACTACCACCGGCTTGCCGGCTGCGCGCGTCAGTTCCAGTTCGCGCCGTATCACTTCCGAAGCAAACGCACTGCCACCGGGCGAATCGACGCGCAGCACCACGGCCTTGATGCTGTCGTCCTCGCGCGCGGCGCGTATCAGCTTGGAGGTCGAATCGCCGCCGATGGAACCGGCGCTGGCCGTGCCATCGCTGATTTCGCCCTGCGCCACCACTACGCCGACGGCGTCGCCCGTCAGTTTGGGATGGATGCGGGCCAGATATTCGTCGTAGCCGATCTGGCGGAAAGTCTTGCCCTTGGCATCAGGCGCGCCGCGCTTGACCATCATCTCGCGCACTTCATCCTTGGTTTTCAGACCGTCCACCAGTTTGGCGGCCAGTGTCACCTTGGCCAGATCGCCCTTCTGCTGTTCGACCAGCGCAGGCAGATCATTGATGGTCTTCATCACGCTGCCCTGCGCCAGCTTGCGGGCCTTCTCCACATCCGTGGTGTAGGCATTCCACAGGCCGTTATTCAGATAGGCATCCGCTTCGGCGGCCGCTTCCGACGGGCCATTGGCGATGAATGGCTCGGCAAAGCTCTTGTAGGTGCCGACCCGCATCAGGTTGACCGTCACGCCCAGCTTATCGAGTGCGTCGCGGTAGTAATTGCGGTAGCGGCCGAAGCCTTCCAGCATCACCATGCCCATAGGGTGCAGATACACTTCCGACGCATGCGCGGCCAGCAGATACTGGCGCTGGTCGTAGCTGGAACCCCAGGCCACCACCGGCTTGCCGCTGGCTTTGAAGCGATCCAGCGCAGCGGCTACTTCGCGCAGGATGACCTGACCACCACCATCGAGTTCATCGGTCAGCAGCACGGCGCCCGTGATATCGGGGTCCTTGGCTGCCGCTTCCAGCACGCTCAGCACATCGCGCAGCTGCAGGGTCTTGCGGCTATCGGCGCCGCTTACGCTGTTCATCAGCGCATCGCGCGCATTGCCGCTGCTCTGTTCCGCCAGATGGCCTTTCAGGTTCAGCACCAGCGTGGTCTTGGGCCCCGGCGATTTGGGGCCGCCGCCGAACAGGGCGATGGCCAGCGCAACCAGCACCAGCAAAAATAGCAGATTGAGCACGGTGCGGCGGCCCGTATCGAGCGCATTCCAGAACCATACAAAGCCACTACGCAGCCATGAAAATGGGGACTTACTCATTCAAGCTCCAGTCGATTGCGAAATTAACAAGTACATCATTGTATGCTGTCCTCAGCGCGCCGGGCGAGAAATTAGCCACAGTCCTGCAAATACCAGCAAACCGTTGACGATCAGAAGTTCCAGCCCCATGCGGTAGCTGCCGAACAGCACTGCCTGATTCAGTTCCAGCAGGTAGCACAGCACCGGTCCCGCCAGCGCTACCAGCGGCACGGCATAGCGCGCGCCATGGCGCACGTTGCGTGCCGTCAGCAGACCAAAGGCAAACAGGCCGAGAATAGGGCCATAGGTATAGCCGGTCAGCTTAAGTATCAAGCCTATCATGCTGGCGTTATCGAGCCAGCGGAACAGCAGCACCAGCGCCAGAAACAGCGCACAGAAACCCAGATGCACCCAGTGGCGCTGGCGCCGTTGCAGCGCCTCGCTCAGATCGCTGCGCCGCTGCCAGCCCAGTATGTCGAGGCAGAAGCTGGCCGTCAGTGCGGTCATGGCGCCGTCGGCGCTGGGGAACAGGGCCGACACCAGACCAAGGAAGAACAGCAGTTGCAGCGCGGCCGGCATGTGCTGCATCACCACGGCCGGGAACAGCTTGTCGCCCGTGGCGGCCAGACCGACGCCGGACGCATACAGGCTCAGCAGGCCACCCAGGAACATGAACAGCAGCAGCACCCCCGTCAGCACCACGGTCAGCACCAGCATATTCTTTTGCGCGTCGCGCAGCGTCGGCACGGAGATATTCTTCTGCATAATTTCCTGATCCATGCCCGTCATGGCCAGCACGATGAATATCCCGGCACAGAACTGTTTCCAGAAGTAGCCGGGGCTATCGCTATGCTGATTCAGCACGCGCGTATAGCCGCCCGCCTCCAGCGCCTGCCAGCCGGAGACCAGATCGAAGCCCAGCTGGGCCAGCAGCCACCACACGCAGCCGGCCAGCGCCAGCAGCATGCCCGCCGTCTGCAGGGTATCGGTCCAGACGATGGTCTTGACCCCGCCCTCGTAGGTGTACAGCAATATCATGCCGAGGATGACCAGTGTGCTGAGCCAGAAAGGTACGCCCAGACTGTCCAGCACCGTCAGTTGCAGGATATTCACCACCAGATACAGCCGCGCCGAAGCACTGAGGGTGCGCGACAGCAGGAAGAAGCTGGCCCCGCTCAGGTAGGCCTGATGCCCCAGCCGGACATCGAGATAGTGGTAGATCGAGGTGAGCTTCATGCGGTAGTACAGCGGCAGCAGCACATAGGCGACCAGCACATAGCCCACCACATAGCCCAGCATCACCTGCAGATAGGCGAAACCATCGCGCCCCACCGCGCCCGGCACGCTGATGAACGTCACCCCGCTCAGGGTAGTACCGACCATGCCGAAAGCGACCAGCAGCCAGTGGCTACGTTTGTTCCCGATAAAGAAGCTTTGATTGGTGGCATCGCGGGCCGTGCGGCGCGCCACCAGCAACAGCAACAGGAAATAGGCAGCCAGCAGGCCGAACAGGGAAACCTCAGACATGGAGCAGACTTTCACAACGACAAGTGGGCGACAATATACACCGCAATGCTATCCAGCCGCAGTGCAGGCCGCTAAAATGCCGAGGTCTATCCCAGCCCCAGCCGACCATGCAAGCCGAGAAACTAGCCCTGCTGCTGACCCGAGAAATGCCGTATGGCAAATACAAAGGAAGGGTGCTGGCCGATCTGCCCGGCCACTATCTGGGCTGGTTCGCCCGCGAAGGTTTTCCCAAAGGCGAACTGGGCGGCCTGCTGGCCCTGATGTACGAGCTGGACCACAACAATCTGCGCAGCCTGCTCGATCCGCTGCGCTAGCTGGCGCTCCACCACTTTTCGCCGGGGGCGAACATGTGCGTCGAAGATCCCGCAATGTGATCTGGGCTGGGCCTAGGTGGTCGTTTTGAGGCAAATCAAACGTGGCGCACCGGAAATGAAAACCCGTGTATAAAGCTTGCATCGCCATGCGTAGGAGCCTGTCATGTCTTCCCTGCCCTATCACTGCGTCTGCTGCATTATTCCATCGCGTATGTTGCGCCAGCTGGCCGAGGCAGCACATCTGAGCGAAGAAGAACGCGCCTGCCTGCTCGACCAGTGCGAACTCTCCGCCCACTTGCGCGGCCAGCGCTCCGTCATGCCGACGCTGGCAGCCACCCAGCGCACAGGCGAGCAGCGCCGCACCATCTACGATGCGCGCCACAAGACTACCCTGCCGGGCCGCGTGGTGCGCACGGAAGGCGCTGCCGCCGCCAAAGATGCCGCCGTGAATCAGGCTTACGACAATGCCGGTGTCACCTACGATTTTTTCCACACCGTGTTCCAGCGCAACTCGGTCGATAACAAGGGTCTGCGCCTCGATGCCAGCGTGCACTACCAGCGTAACTTCAACAACGCTTTCTGGAATGGCCAGCAGATGGTGTATGGCGACGGCGATGGCAGACTTTTCCACGGCTTTACCGCAGCCATCGATGTGGTGGCGCATGAGCTTAGCCATGGCGTGACCCAGTACGCCGTGCCGGGCGGCCTGGTGTACGAGGGCCAGAGCGGCGCCCTCAACGAATCGATTTCCGATGTGATGGGTTCGCTGGTCAAGCAATGGCGGCTACAGCAGAAGGCAGCCGATGCCGACTGGCTGATAGGCGCCGGCATCATGGCACCCAGCGTGGGCAAGGCGCTACGCTCGCTAGCCGATCCCGGCAACCGCACGCTGACGTGGTCGGGCGACGATCAACCAAAAAACATGGCAGACTATATTCAGGACGGCGATGTGCACAGTAATTCCGGCATCCCCAACCACGCCTTTTATGCCACGGCACTGGCGCTGCAAGGCCACGCATGGGAGAAGGCCGGGCCTATCTGGTACAAGGCTCTGGGTTTGCTGACACCTAACGCCAGCTTTGCCGATATGGCACGCGCCACCGCGCAGGCGGCCGTGCTACTGTATGGCAGCGACACGGCCGAACAGTATGCCGTACAGCGCGCCTGGCAGCTGGTGGGCGTGCAGCTGGAGTCGTCCTAGAGCGGGACGTGAACCCGCCCGGAGTTTTTGCATAGGCAAGCAATCGCGATCGGAGTCCGCAACATGACACGGCTGATCTTACGCTGTACTGGCGGTTTCACCGGCCCGGCCGGTGCGCAGACGCGCAGCGTGGATCTGACGCTGCTGGCGCCCGCTCAGGCACACCGGCTAGCCCAGCTGCTCGACGCCTGCCAGTTCTTCAATCTGCCCGAACAGCTGCGCAAGATCGCGCCCCAGTCGGGCGACTTCCTCTACGATCTGCACGTGGACAAAGATGGCTGGCAGCATGATGTGCACTACCATCTGGACGCCGCCCCCATCGCACTGCGCCAGCTGACGGAACAGCTCAACCACTACCCGCCCGACTAGCGGGCCCTAGGCAGCGCGCCGGTTCAGGCCAGCATGCGCGCCAGTTCGCCCTGTTCGATCAGCTTCTGCAGATCGTTGGCACCGCCTACCAGCACGCCGTTGACAAACACCATGGGGAAAGTCGACCAGCCTGTCCACATTTTCAGGGCGATACGGGGGCGCCAGGTATTGAAGTAATTGCCGTAAGACAGATAGGTGTAGGCGATGCCCTGGGCATCGAGCAGCTTACGCGCCTTGCGCGGAAAAGGATTGAGCCCCATGCCGACCACCACCACCTTGTTGCTGGCCACAGCCGCCTGCACTTCCTCCACCAGCGTGCGGTGGTAGCCGCTCACCTGGGCGCGCACGGCGGGATGAATCTGTTCTTCAGCGAGGATGTGACGGCTCATGGGTGCTTCCTTACTCTGCGGTTAAAGATGCCAGCATAACCGCAAACCGGCCGGCCTGTCAGGCTGGCGGCAGGCGCGCACCCAGGGTCAGACGCTTGCCGTCGCGCAGCATGCTGGCAAAATCCGCGGCCGGCACGGGCTGGCTGAACAGATAGCCCTGCAGCTGGTCGCAACCTAGCTCGCGCAGGAAATTCATCTGCTCCGCCGTTTCCACCCCTTCCGCCACGATTTCCTGCCGCAGTTGCTGGGCCATGGTGACGATGGCGCGCGCGATGGCGCAATCATTCTCTTCGTGCGGCAGACCGATCACGAAGGAGCGGTCGATTTTCAGCGTACTGATGGGGAATTTCTTCAGATAGGCCAGACTGGAATAGCCGGTGCCGAAGTCATCCAGCGCCAGCCCCATGCCCATGGCGCGCAGCTCGTTCATGATGGCGATCACCGCATCGGCGCCGCGCACCAGCAGGCTTTCCGTGATTTCCAGATTGATCTGCTCGGGCTGTACGCTGTAGCGCTCCAGCACGGCGGCAATGCGCTGCGGCAGCTTGCTGTCGAACTGGCGCGCCGACAGGTTGACGGCGATAGGCGGCATGATCAGATTGGCATCCTGCCATTCGCGGATCTGGCGGCAGGCTTCTTCCAGCACCCAGCTGCCCAGATCGAGGATCAGGCCGGTCTCTTCCGCCACCGGAATGAACACGCCGGGCGACACCAGCCCGCGCACGGGATGGCGCCAGCGCAGCAGCGCTTCGGCGCCGACGATGCGGCCGCTGCGCAAACTGACTTTCGGCTGGTAGTACAGCAACAGCTCCCCGTTCAGCAAAGCCTGGCGCAGCTCGCCCTCTATGCGCATATGTTCCTTGGCGCGCTGGTTCATTTCCTCGCTGTAGAACAGCAGGCCCGCTTCGATGCTGCGGGTGGCCTTGTTGAGCGCCACCTCGGCGTGGCGGATCAGGGTCGAGACATCGCTGCCATCTTCCGGATAGACGGTAATGCCGGCATGGCCACTCACCTGTAACTGATGGTGCGCGACCACAAACGGCTCGGCCAGCGTGGCCAGCAGCTTCTGCGCCACGATGCCCGCGTGCTCGCGCTTTTCGATGTGCAGCAGTGCCACGGCAAACTTGTGCCCGTCCAGCCGCGCCAGCACGTCGGCTTCGCGCAGCGCATGACGCAATCGCCGGCCGATTTCGCACAGCACTTCATTGCTCACTTCATGGCCCAAGGTGTCGCTGATGGTGCCTAGCCGGCTGATCTCAATCATCACCAGCGCGCCGTGCTCCTGCGAACGTCTGGCCTCCGTCAGTGCCTGCCCCAGCAACTGGGTCAGCAAACACAGATTGGGCAAGCCCGTCAGCGCATCGTAGTTGGCCATGCGCTGCATGCGCGCTTCCGCATCCTTGTGCACGCTGATGTCGGAAAACAGCGAGAAGGTATGACTGATGCGGCCCTGCACATCGCGCACGGCGCTGATGGTGACGGACTGGGGAAACAGCTCGCCATTCTTGCGCCGGCCGATGATTTCGCCGCGCCACGCACCGGCGCCGTGCATGGCCGCACGCACGCGGGCGCGGAATTCGGCATCGTGCACACCGGAGCGCAGCAGATCCGGCGTCTTGCCCAGCGCTTCGGCCGGCTGGTAGCCGGTGATGCGGGTGAAGGCGGAATTAATCGAAACGATGCGTTCGCGCGCATCGGTAATCAGCACGCCCTGATCGGAGTCTTCGATGATGCGCGCGTGCAGGGTCAGCTTGTCGGCCGGCGACAGCACATCGGCCAGCTTGCGCGCCCGCACTTCCATGCCCACCGCTTCGCCGCTATCATCGAGCCGCAGACGCAGATCGAGCTGCACCCAGATCAGCTCGCCGGACTTGGTACGGCGCTGCACTTCGGCCGTCGTGCTGTAGCCGCCATCGGCCTGCGCCACCAGTTCATCGAGCGCACCATCGCCATCGTCATCGGGATACAGCAGCAGCACATGCTGGCCCCGCATCTCGGCGGCGCTATAGCCGAATAACTGCTGCGCACCTTCATTCCACTCCGTCACATAGCCCACCAGATCGAGCTGCATGAGGGCGGCATCACTGGAACTGTCTGGCGCGGCCGGCATGGCATCGCGCGTGGCCCCCAGCAGGGACGCCAGCTGCTCCAGCGTGGCGCTCTGCGCCGCGCCGGATTGCTGCGCCGCCCGCTGGCTCAGGGCCAGACAGCGTTCCAGAATTTCACGCATCGTCGTTTCCTGCGTCGTTTCCTGATTTGCCGGCAGCGATAGCCTGCATCCACAGATAGGCATCGGCCTGGATCTGGTTGTAGGCCGCCACGTCGATCTGCATGGCGTGCAGGCCGCGCGTAAGCGCCATCAGGTCCGCATGTTCGGCCGCCTCCACCAGCGCCAGCAGCTGGCCCAGCGCACCGGCACGCTGCAGCAGCGCCTGCGACAATTCTTCACTGATGGTCAGCGGCTGCAGCACTTCGGCCAGCGACATGCCGAACAGCACACCCAGCAGCGAGAACATCCCGGCCATAAAAGCCTGCTCCTGCTGGGCCTTGTCGTAGCCGGCTTCGCGCGCCAGCAGCTCCATCGAACGGGCCCGCACCGCCACGCGTGCCAGCAGCATGGCCGAGCGCTGGTCCGATTCGCGCGCCGAGAACAGCATCAGATTAAGCCAGCGGCGCAACTGGGCGCGGCCCAGTATCAAAATGGCCTGGGAAAAACTGCTGACCTTGCGCGTCGTGCCCATGCCCAGTGAATTCACCAGCCGCAGCAGGTGATAGGACAGGGTCGGGTCCTGGCGCAGCAGCGCTTCGATTTCATGGGTATCGGCATCGGCCGACACCAGTTGCACCAGCTTCAGGGCCAGCGCACGCGATGCGGCCTGGCTGCCCACCGGCTTGGGTGGCGGCGCCAGAAACCACTCGCCTTCTATCCAGCTGGCCGTGCCCGGCACTTGCTTGAATTCCCGGTCGAGTGCCGTGTCGCTGTGATGGATTTCATCAGCCGGCGCGGCCAGCCAGCCGGCGTCCAGCAGCAACTGCTGGCTGGCATGGCTCAGGCCGTCGCGGAAATAGCAGGCCATGCTGCCATCCGCCAGCTGCTGCAGCAGTTCCAGCGGTGCCGTTTCAGGCTGCATGCCGCGCGCATCGAGCAACAGGGCCGACGGCACCCCGTGGCGGTCTGCCAGCGGATGGATGAAGACAGGCGGCGTAACAGGCGTAGCAGTCATGGAATTCCGGCAGAGGCAGTCAGTGATCCTGTTATGTTACTCTGAATCTATTGGCAACTGCCAACATTTAACCGTTGCTGCAACAGCTGGACAACGCCTGCTTTATATCAAGGCGGGCCGTGGCAAATGCCCTAGCAAACGGGCAAATCGTTGCGGCTGCTGCCAGCGCTCCAGCCACCACGCCAGCGCCGCCCCCATTTCCCCCGTGCGCCAGGCCAGATAAAAGGTCTCGGGCGGCTTGGGCTCGGCCACGGCTTTTTCCACCAGCAGGCCGGCCGCTATTGCCGCGCGTGCACAGGGCGCAGGCAGAAAGCCGAATCCCGTGCCGGCCAGCTGGTAGCGCAGCTTGCTCTGCATGTCGGGCACGCTCAGGCTGTCCTGCCCCAGCAGCAGGCCCACCGTGCGGGGCGGCAGCTTGCGCGCCGAATCGGCCACGCTGATGGCGCGGTAAGGCTGCAGATGGCCCCGTTCCAGCACGGCCGTCTCGGCTGCCAGCGGGTGGCTGGGTGCCACGCAGAACACAAACTCCATCTGCCCCAGCGCATGGCTGACATAGCCGCCACCGGCCGGCCCCTCGCCAGCCGCACCGATCAGCAGGTCGGCGCGCCGGTCCAGCAGCGCTTCCCAGGTGCCGGACAGGGCTTCCTGCATCAGGCGCAAGCGGGTCTGCTGGCCCAGCCCGTAGAACGCGCTGATATCGTCCTGCAGGGCGCAGGCGGCGAACATGCTGTCCATGCCCACGGTCAGCTCGGTTTCCCAGCCGGAGGCCACGCGCCGCACCCGGTGTTCCAGATCCTGCGCCGCGCGCAGCAGGTAGCGCCCTTCCTTGAGCAGCTCGGCGCCGGCTGCCGTCAGCACCACGCGCGGGCCATGGCGCTCGAACACTTGCACGCCGAGGTCATCCTCGAGCTTGTTGACAGTATAGGAAATCGTCGACGGCACGCGGTGCAATTCCTTGCCGGCAGCGGAAAACGAACCGCGCCGGTCGATGGCGTCCACAATCTGCAAGGCTTCCAGGCTTAGTCTTAACATTCGATTTTTTCGATGATTGAATTGTAAATTTTCCGTTTTTTAATCCGGAACGGGCGCTCTATACTGTCGCTCATGGATGCAGCGGTAAGAACGATGTTCAAAATTATCGCACATTAACCCGAAAAGAAATGGAGCCTTATCATGTTGCAAATTCGTCCTAGTGCAGCCCGCGGCCACGCCCAGCACGGCTGGCTCGATTCCCACCACAGCTTCTCCTTCGCCCACTACCATGACCCGCTGCACATGGGTTTCGGCCCGCTGCGCGTGATCAATGAAGACCGCGTGATGGGCGGCCAGGGTTTCGGCACCCACGGCCACCGCGACATGGAAATCATTTCCTACGTGCTCAGCGGCGCACTCGAACACAAGGACAGCATGGGCACGGGCTCGGTGCTGCACTATGGCGATGTGCAGCGCATGAGCGCCGGCACGGGGGTACGCCACAGCGAATTCAACCATTCGCGCAGCGAACAGGTGCATTTCCTGCAGATCTGGATCGAGCCGGACCGCACCGGCACGGCGCCCGGCTACGAGGAAAAGCACATCCCGCTGGAAAGCAAACAGGGCCAGTTGCGCCTGATCGCCTCGCCCGATGGCCGTGACGACTCGCTGCGCATCCAGCAGGACGCCTATCTGTACGCCACCATCATGGCCGCAGGCGACCAGCTCGAACACCCGCTGGCAGCAGGCCGGCTGGCCTATGTGCACGTGATCCGCGGCACGGTCACGGTGAACGGGGTAGCGCTGAAAGGCGGCGATGCCCTCAAGCTCAGCGATGAGAATGCCGTCACGCTGGCCGGTGCCGAGGACGCCGAAATCCTCGTATTCGACCTGCCCCGCTAAGGCCACAGACAGGCCGGCCGCTGGCAACTCCTGAAAGCTAGAGGCCGGCCTAAAAAAACTTTCCGCCAGTTTTGGTATCATGAGGGGCGCGCCGGGTCTGTTCGAACAGCCCGGCGCGCGTTTTTTACCTTGTAGATCACTATTTGAAGAGCAGAATTATGTCGCAGAGTGCAACAACCCCGGCTAACGTGGACCTGGAATACACGACTTCGTGCGCCCTGCCTACACCCTGGGCCCAGTTCACCCTGCACGCTTTCGTCGAAAAGAGCACGGGCAAAGAGCATCTGGCCATGGTGCTGGGCGATGTCGGCAACGGCGAGCCCGTGCTGGGACGCGTGCATTCCGAATGCCTGACGGGCGACGTGCTGTTCTCGCAGCGCTGCGACTGCGGCGCCCAGCTCGAAGGCGCACTGCGCAAGATCGCCGATGAAGGCCGCGGCATCCTGCTCTACCTGCGTCAGGAAGGCCGCGGCATCGGCCTGGTCAACAAGATCCGCGCCTACCGCCTGCAGGAAGCCGGCGCCGACACGGTGCAGGCCAATGTGCAGCTGGGCTTCCAGCCCGATCAGCGCAACTACAGCATGGTACAACCCATGCTGGCGCAATTCGGCGTGAAATCACTGCGCCTGATGACCAATAATCCGCGTAAGATTGATGCTGTCGGCAAGCTCGGTGTGGAAGTGGTGGAACGGGTTCCGCTGCTGGTCAACCGCAATGCCTTCAACCAGCACTATCTGGACACCAAGGCAGCCAAGCTGGGTCACATGATGACGCCACTGACCCCTGCCCCCGTGGAGGATGGCGCGCTGTAATCACCGGCCCCAGTAAAAGGAAGGCATGAATTTTCAGCGACTGATCGTTACATTGCTCCTTAGCTGCAGCGCTGGCGCTGTCTGGGCCGCATCCGGCGCTGCCGTCGGTTCCGGCACGGCAGCCAGCACGCCGGCCACCGGCCCGGCAACCGCGCCAGCCGCCAGTCCTGCCAGCGGCAAGGCCGCGCGCAAACCTGCCACGCCAGCCCCTACCGCCACACTGCCGTCCGCCCGCGTCGCCGATCCCGCTGCACAGGCGGCAGGCGAAGAAGACGAGGATGCCGACAGCACCCCGCTGCCCCCGCCTTCCAGCGCGGCCCAGCATCTGTATGGCGCCGCCCGCAACGACCTGCTGCAGGTGCGCACCCTGCTCAAAAGCGGCCGCACCCAGTCCTCGGTGGGTTCCGGCTTTTTGATTGGCACCAGCAATCTGGTCATCACCAACTACCACGTGGTTTCCCAGTTCGCGCTCGATCCCGACACCTATGTGGGCGAATGGGTCGATACCAGCGGCCAGCGCGGCAATGTGGAACTGCTGGCCGTCGATGTGCTGCACGATCTGGCCGTGCTGCGCGTGAGCCGCAACGGCACGGGCTTTTTCAAGATGCCGGAAAAGCTGGCACGCCTGTCGCAGGGCCAGTATCTGTACGCACTCGGGAATCCGCTCGATCTGGGCTTCGCCATTTCCGAAGGCGCCTACAACGGCGTGATCGCGCGCAGCTTCTACGACCAGCTGATGTTCACCGGCCCGATCAACTCCGGCATGAGTGGTGGCCCCAGCGTCACCGTCGATGGCGCCGTGGCCGGCATCAACGTCTCCAAGCGGCTCGATGGTGAACTGGTCAGCTTCCTCGTGCCGGCCCGCTATGCGCAGGACCTGCTGCGTCAGGTGGGCGAACAGGCCAAACCGCCGGCCAGCTTTACCAGCATCGTTGCGTCCCAGTTGCTACGCCACCAGAGTGCCATGATCGACCAGCTGCTGGCCACGCCCCTGAGCCTGAAGACCATGGGCCCTTATCAGGTGCCTGTGCGCGAATCGGAACAGATGCGCTGCTGGGGGCGTTCCAACGTCAAGGCCGACAAACCGTTCACGGTCGATGATGCCAGCTGCGCCATGGAGTCCGCCATCTTCGTCAGTGGCAGCCTGCAGACGGGCCAGATCGCCATCCGCCACCAGTTCCTGCGCAGCGCGGGGCTGGACCAGTACCGCTTCGCCCAGCTGGCCAGTGCCTCGTTCAAGAACGAAAACTTCGGCAACAACAAGGATAGCCGGCTGACAGCGCCCCAGTGCACGGAAGATTTCGTCAACAACAGCAAGCTGCCCTTGCGCGCCGTGCTGTGCGTGCGCGCCTACCGCAAGTTCGCCGGTCTGTACGATTTCGCCCTGCTGACGGCCAGCACCGACCATGGCCTGATGAGCTTACAGAGCCGCATCGATGCGCGCGGCGTTTCGTATGAAAATGGCTTGCGTCTGACCCGTGCCTTCCTGAGCGCACTGACGCGTGCACCGGCGCCGAAAGGGGCGGCACGATGAACGCGCCCTACTTCGTCGAAATCCTCGCCCGCAATGGCGACGTGCTGCACCGCCACCGCCTGCAGCAACTACCTATCCGCATCGGCCGCGGCTACGACAACGACGTCATCCTCGACGACGCCCACAGCGCCGCCAGCCACGCCAGCATAGACCTCGACGAGCATGGTCAGCTGCTGCTGCGCGATCTGGGCAGCGCCAATGGTAGCTACTACGGCGGCAAGCGCTGCGAGGCGATTGCGCTCGATGGTCATCGCGTGATCCGGCTTGGCCACACCCGGCTGCGCGTGCGCAGTGCCGATTTTGTGGTAGCGCCCGAACTGGCCGATACCACCATGCATAGCTGGGAAGGTGCCGCACCGGCGATCAGCGGCCTGCTGCTGGCCAGCCTGTTTGCGCTGGTCGAAACGTGGTTCAACGACATCGAGAATTTCGCGCTGGTGCGCTATGTACTGGCGCTGGCCTCCTGCCTCGGTGCCGGCCTGCTATGGAGCGGCGCATGGGCACTGGCCAACCGCCTGTTCGGCAGCCATGCACGCTTCGGCCGCCACATCTTCATCCTCGGCAGCGGCCTGTGTGTGATGGGCGTGTGGCGTCTGGTCAGCACGGCCATGGCCTATGCGTGGGATGCCACCGTACTCACCCGCTATGGCAATCTGGTGATACTGGCGATCGCCTGCAGCATGCTGTATTTCCACCTGCGCACCATCAAGCCGCACCACCCGCGCCGCTACGCCATCGGCAGCGGCATCACCTATGCGGCCAGCGCCATGCTGCTATTGCTGCTCAACCTGCAAAGTACTGGCCGTGCCGGCGACGAGCTGTATATGTCGGCCCTGCTGCCACCGCAGTGGCATCAGAGCGCTGACCGCAGCGTCGACCAGTTCGTGGCCGATGCGGCCGCACTGCGCAACGCGGCCGATGCGGCCCGCACCCGCGGTAGCAGCACCAATGACGACGAAGACGAAGACAGCGAGTGAATCTGGCTAGCCAGCCTGGGCCGGCTGGCGATGGCGCACTAGATCCGGCCGCGTTTGAATTCGGCCAGAAACGCCCGGGTCTGGGCAGGCGTCATGACCTTCACGGCATCGCCGTGCCAGGCATATAGATAAGGCGTACCGCCCTGCCGGTCGGTCAGTTTGGCATCGAGCAGGAAGCAGGTGCCCAGCGGATAAACGGCCGTATCGCACAGAGCGCGCGCGCACTGCACGCGCAGGCTGGGCGCAAACGCCTGCCCCGGCACCGGCTGTATCCACACATGGCGCCCATCCGACACCGACTGCACTGCCACCTGCCGGTAAGCATAAATATCTCGCGCCAAGCTACCCTCCCATACAGCGTCTTATTCCCGATGCAGGACTACATCCCGCTCATTGCCCCATACTGGCTGTGGCCATCGCCTGCAGATTGGCGGCCTCGCCTGTCGCCGTGGTCAGCGTGAAGATCATCTTCCGTTTAGCCTGCGGTAAGCTCCATGCATAAACAACGGTCCTGGTCCTGCCATTACGGGCACTTTGCGTAACGCCATTTTCGATCAGCTGCGACGTCAGCGGCGCCGGCGCGGTTTGTACCAGCCGCAGGAAATCCGCCTCGACTGCCTGCGCATCGGCACGGTGGGCAAAGACACTGCAAACGTCCTTGCCGTCCTGCAGTGCCAGCACAAACACCCCATGCTTGTCCGGTACCGGCCAGGCCTTGCCGGGTCGCCCCTGCAGAAATCCTTCTGCCTTTTCGGCGGGAAGGCTGGGCATGTCCTTCAGCTTAAGGCGCAACTCGTCCACCTTGGCCAGATGCTTGAGGCATAGCGAGGAATAGATCTGTGCAAACGCCGCCGACTGCGGGTCAGCTTGCGCCGGTGCGCCAATGGCCGCAGCCAGCAGGACTAACAGGGCAGGATAACGCATGACAGGCTCCTTAAAAAATCCGGGCATAGATCAGCCAGGCCAGCAAGCGGTGATGCAACCCGACTTAGTCGACTGCGAGCAGCAAGGCCACGGCTTCGGCGTTGATGCCTTCCTCGCGGCCCAGGTAGCCCATCTTCTCGTTGGTCTTGGCCTTGATGTTGACTTGACTGATATCGAGCCCCAGATCCTGCGCCAGATTGGCACACATGGCGCCGATGTGCGGCGCCATCTTGGGCCGCTGGGCGATGATGGTGGCGTCGATATTGCCGATGCGGTAACCGGTAGCCACCACGCGGCGCGCCGCTTCCTTCAGCAGCGTACGCGAATCGGCGCCCTTGAACTGCGGGTCGGTGTCAGGAAAGTGTTTGCCGATATCGCCCAGCGCCGCGGCGCCTAGCAGTGCATCGGTGATCGCGTGCAGCAGCACGTCGGCATCGGAGTGGCCCAGCAGACCCAGATGGTGGGGAATCTCGACCCCGCCGATGATCAGTTTGCGGCCTTCGACCAGTTTGTGGCAGTCGTAACCCTGGCCAATGCGGAATGGAAGTTTGAGCATAGTCTGTCCTGTGTTATTCGCCGGCAGCCAGATACATTTCCGCGATGCGGATGTCGGCTGGCAGCGTGACTTTGAGATTGCGCGGATGGCCTTCGATCAGGCGCGGCGTGAGGCCCAGCAGTTCCACCGCGCTGGCATCATCGGTAATCGCATCCGGATCGGTGGCGCGGCCCAGCGCGCGCAGCAGCAGCTGGTAGCTGAACATCTGCGGCGTCTGCGCCAGCCACATGCCGTTACGCGGTATGGTCGCGGCGGAGCACACGCCTTGCGCCGACGGCGCACTGCGCTTGACGGTATCGACCACAGGCAGCGCCAGCAGGCCGCCAGCCGCATCGTCGCCCACGCCGTCGATCAGACGTGCGATCAGCGTCGGCGTCAGGCCGGGCCGGGCGGCATCGTGCACCAGCACCATATCGCTCTCGGCCATCTCGCGCTGGATCGCGCGCAGGCCATTGAGCACACTGTCCATGCGGGTGGCACCGCCACAGCGCAGCACCGTGACACCGGCCAGTCCGGCCGGCAGCACTTCGTCGATATAGCCGTCGGCGGCGCTCACCACCACATAGGTGTGGCTGATCAGCGCACTGGCGCGGAAAGCTTCGACGGCATGGCGCAGCATGGGCTGTCCTGCCACTGTCAGGTACTGTTTGGGGCAGCCGGCCGCCATGCGCGCGCCCACACCAGCGGCAGGCAAGAGAGCGACATAGCGTCGCGTCGGATTCGTATCAGTCATGTTCTTATTGCTTGTTATTGCTTGTTATTGCTTGTTATTGCTTGTTATTGCTTGTTATTGCTTATTATTGTTTATGTAAGCGCTTCAAAATGGTGGCGGCGACTTCGCCATTGCACACCTTGCCCATGCGGGCATATTCTTCCGGCGTATCGATCTGCGCCTGTTTATCTTTGCCCTTGTCGAATTCATCGCGGATAAACGGGAACCACTTGCTGCTGATTTCGTGCTCCAGCGCCGACATGGCCGTACCCGATGGCGCATACAGCGGTCTGGCGTCGAAGCGCTTGTTCAGCGCATCGCGCACCACTTTTTCCACGCGCGCCAGATTATCCATATATGCCTGCAGGTGCCGCTGCTCATGCTCGAGTATCACCTGATAGCCGCAGGAACCGGGGGCGAACTCGTTGCTAACGTAAATCAGCACGGGCGAGTAGTTGAGTGACAGCTCCACCCGTGGCGCGATGCACTCGTAGCCGCTGGTCGCATCCTGCAAAATGGTGCCGCCCAGTTTGACCGCGTACTGGCCATTCGTTACCGTCAGGCCCAGCGTGGCCATGCCATTGGCGGCACTGCCGCTACGCGCGGTGAGCTGATTGAAGGGCAGCTGGTTGTTGATGGTATAGCCATTGCTGCGCGAGGACAGCACGGACACAGTCTTGGCGATAGTATCTTCGCAGCGTACCTGAAACGGCGTGCGGCCGGCAGCGCTATCCGTAGCCATTGCAGCCATGGCCGTCGCCGGCACACAGACGGCCATGGCAGCAGATAGTGCAGCCGCCGCAGCGCTGGCTGCCAGCTTGCTCCATGCCCGCAGCACGCGCAGTTTCATCAGAGTTTCCAGTCGCCCGCGCGCAGCTTGTCGAGCCAGAAGATGCCGATCACCGTCTTCACGTCGGTGATCGAACCATCACGCACGCCTTGCAGCAGTTCGTCGATGGTGGCCGTATAGGTTTCGAGGAATTCGCCTTCGTCCAGCTTCTGCTGGCCGGCTTTCAGGCCGCGCGCCAGATACAGGTCCAGATGCTCATCCGAATAGGCGATGGCATTATGGATGCGCGTGACGTACTGCCACTCGCTGGCCGTGTAGCCGGTTTCTTCTTCGAGTTCGCGCTTGGCGCTGGCCAGCGGGTCTTCGTTATGGTCGATTTTACCGGCGGGGAATTCGATGAATACCTGATGCAGCGGATAGCGGAACTGGCGCTCCATCAGCACCGTGCCATCATCGAGCAGCGGCAGGATCACCACCGCGCCCGGATGCAGCACGTATTCGCGCCTGGTATGCTGGCCGTCCGGCAGTTCGATAGTATCGCGCTGGATTTTGAGGAAATGGCCGTCGTAGACCAGTTCACCGTCGATACGGGTTTCTACCAGATGTTTGTCCATGCCTGCTCCACGTCGTTGAAGAACGATAGTGTATCAGTCGTGGCGCTTGCGCAGGTAACGCAGAATGAATCCGGGGAAAGCCAGCACGATGAACAGGCAGGCGGAGATGGCATAGAACTCCCACGTTTGCGGGAAGCGGTTGCCGAGGCGGCCTTCGAGAGCGAAGCCGATGACACCCACCGCAAAGAAGAGCACGACCATTTCGAACAGCCGCACGAACAGCGGCTTGCTCTCCCAGCGGCTGGGCACGAGCGCGAAGAGGCGCTCGTTGAAGAATGGCAGGTTGGCCGCCGCAATCGCGATGACGATGACCAACCAGCTTGCTACGGAAATGTCCATCAGGTGTTCAGGGTGATGGTCATGGCTTTCAGGCAGGCTGCCAGCAGCGGGCCTGGCAGTACACCCAGCAGCACGATAGCGATCGCGTTCAGGCTCAGAGCCACGCTCATGTCGGCCTTGACGACGATAGGCGACTCGTCGGCAGCTTCATCGAACCACATCACTTTCACTACGCGCAGGTAGTAGAACGCGCCGATCAGCGAGAACATCACAGCCAGTACGGTCAGCCAGATCTGGCCGGTGCCCAGCACGGCGGTCAGTACCGAGAACTTGGCAGCGAAGCCCATCATCGGTGGCACACCGGCCAGCGAGAACATCAGCGCCGACATGACGACAGCGAACCAGCCGTTACGCTTGCTCAGACCTTTCAGGTCGGCCAGATTTTCAGCTTCGAAACCGGAACGCGACAGCAGCATCAGCATGCCGAAGCTGCCGATGGTGGTCAGCACGTACGTGATCACGTAGTACATGGCAGCGCTGTAGGCAGCCGATGCACCGGTGCGGTCGGTGGTACCGGCTACGCCAGCCAGCAGACCCAGCAGAACGAAGCCCATCTGCGCAATGGTCGAGTAAGCCAGCATACGCTTCAGATTAGTCTGGGCGATCGCAGTGATGTTACCGATCGCCAGCGACAGCACGGCCAGGATCATCAGCATCTGCTGCCAGTCGAATGCCAGCGGCATCAGACCTTCCACCAGCAGGCGGATGCAGATCGCGAAGGTAGCGATTTTCGGTGCGCCGCCCAGCAGCAGGGTCACTGCCGTTGGCGAACCTTCGTACACGTCCGGTACCCACATATGGAATGGTACGGCGCCCAGTTTGAAGGCCAGACCAGCGACGAGGAATACCACGCCGAAGATCAGTACAGTCTTGTTCACGGTACCGCCAGCGACCATGGCCGAAACGCCACGGATGTCCAGCGTGCCGGTGGCGCCGTACAGCATCGAGATACCGTACAGCAGGAAGCCGGAAGCCAGCGCGCCCAGTACGAAGTACTTCATCGCAGCTTCAGTAGCTTTGTGGTTGTCACGGCGCAGAGCGACCAGTGCGTACAGCGACAGCGACATCAGCTCCACGCCCAGATATACGGACAGGAAGTTGGAACCGGAGATCATCACCATCTGGCCCAGCACGGTGAACAGGGCAAGCACGTAGAACTCGCCGCCCAGATTACCGCTCAGCATACCGCGGTCATCAGCGTACTGGCGCGAATACACGAGCGTCAGGCCTGCCGTCAGGTAGGTGAAGACCTTGAGCAGGTTAGCCATAGGGTCGGATACGAACATACCGTTGAAGGTGTAGACCGTGTGGCCGGTAACGAAGTCGTTGTAGCTCAGGACGCCGGCAACCAGCAGCGTCGCCAGCGACAGCAGATAGGTCAGCGAACGCTGTCCCTCTTTGAGGAACATGTCGATCAACAGGATCGCCGAGGCACCGATCAGCAACACCATTTCTGGGTACACCGGCACCATGTCGATAACAGCTTGTGGAATTGGAGTAGTCATTGTTTTGTTTCCGCTATCAGAACGGCAGCTTGCTCTTGGCGACGTGCGCCAGCAGGTCTGCAACCGAGGTTTGCATGGTGTCAGTGAATGGGGCTGGGTACAGGCCCATCGCCAGCACTGCAACAGCCAGGATGCCCAGCATGAAGAATTCACGACCGTTCACATCAACCAGTTCTGCTACGTGGTGGTTGGCTACTTTGCCGAAGATCACGCGCTTGGCCATCCACAGCGAGTAGGCAGCGCCGAAGATCAGCGCAGTTGCAGCCAGCAGACCGATAACGAAGTTGTACTGGGTAGCGCCGAGGATCACCATGAACTCGCCGACGAAGCCGGAAGTCGCTGGCAGGCCGCAGTTAGCCATCGAGAAGAAGATGAACAGGGCTGCGAACTTCGGCATCTTGTTGACCACACCACCGTAGTCGGCGATCTGGCGCGAGTGAGCCTGATCGTACAGCACACCGATACACAGGAACATGGCGCCCGAGATGAAGCCGTGCGAGATCATCTGCACGATAGCGCCCTGCACTGCCATTTCATTGAAGATGAAGAAGCCCAGCGTGACGAAGCCCATGTGGGCGATCGACGAGTAGGCCACCAGCTTTTTCATGTCTTTCTGTACCAGCGCCACCAGACCGATGTAGATCACGGCGATCAGCGACAGGGTGATGACGAAACCGGCCAGATATTTCGATGCGTCCGGGGTGATAGGCAGCGAGAAACGCAGGAAGCCGTAAGCACCGAGTTTCAGCATGATGGCAGCCAGCACGGCGGAACCGCCGGTAGGCGCTTCCACGTGCACGTCTGGCAGCCAGGTGTGCACCGGGAACATTGGTACTTTCACGGCGAAGGCCATGAAGAAGGCCAGGAAGATGAAGATCTGCTCTTTCATCGTCAGGGCAATCTTGTGCCACATCAGGATGTCGAAGCTACCGCCCGACACTTTGTACAGGTAGATGATGGCGACCAGCGTCAGCAGCGAACCGAAGAAGGTGTACAGGAAGAACTTGAACGAAGCGTACACGCGGTTTTCACCACCCCACACACCGATGATGATGTACATCGGGATCAGGGTCGCTTCGAAGAAGAAGTAGAACAGCAGGCCGTCCATGGCGGCGAACACGCCGATCATCAGACCCGACAGGATCAGGAAGGCGCCCATGTACTGGGCCACGCGCTTCTGGATCACCTGCCATGCCGAGATCACCACGATCACGGTGATGAAGGCGGTCAGCGGTACGAACCACAGCGACAGGCCGTCGATACCGAGCGAGTAGAAGATGTTGAAGCGTTCGATCCACGGCGAGCGCTCGACGAACTGCATGCCGTGCGCGGCGTTGTCAAAGTTGGTAATCAGCGGAATGGTGGCCGCGAAGCTCACCAGAGCGCCGATCAGCGAACCAACGCGCACCAGCGCGGCGTTGGTATCGCGACCGATGGCCAGCACGATCAGGCCGAAGATAATCGGGAGCCAGATCGCGAGGCTCAGGTACGGAGGTAAGGTAGATATAGTTGACTGCATCATGGTTATCTTTATCTCTTTGCGTATCAGCTAATTAAGCGTGCCAAAACGGCAGGAAGTAGATCAGGAACCCCAGAATGCCGAGGATCATGACAAACGCGTAGTGGTAGATATAACCAGTCTGCGCCAAACGGGTCAGCGTCGAGAACCAGCCCACCACTTTGGCGCTGCCGTTGACCAGCAGGCCGTCGATCAGGGTGCGGTCGCCCACAGTCCACAGACCATTGCCCAGCAGGCGTGCGCCGCCGGCGAACACGGTCTCGTTGAACTTGTCCATGTAGTACTTGTTCTCCAGCAGGGTGTGCAGGAACTTGAACTTCTCGTAGAACCAGGCAGGAACGCGCGGGTTGATCATGTAGCAGTAGTACGAGGTAGCCACACCGGAGATCGCCAGCCACAGAGGCAGCGAGGTCAGTGCGTGCATCGCCATGGCCACTGGGCCGTGGAACTCGTGTGCCAGTTCTTCCATCACAGGGTGGTTGGCACCGAAGGTGATCACGCCTTTGAAGAAATCGCCGTACAGCATAGGGCCGATGGCCAGATAGCCGATGATGACCGAAGGGATGGCCAGCATCGCCAGCGGGAACCACACAACGAATGGCGACTCGTGCGGTTTCTGGCCCGGAGCCAGACCGTGGTGCGCGTGGTCGTCGTGGTCATCGTGACCATGATCGTCATGGCCGTGGCCATCGTCATGTGCAGCGGCAGCAGCCGGAGCATGGGCGTGGTGGTCGTCGTGGTGAGCTTTGCCGAAGCGCTCTTCACCGTGGAACACCAGGAAGTACATACGGAACGAGTAGAACGCGGTCACGAACACGCCAGCCAGCACGGCGAAGTTAGCGAAGCCGGCGCCCCACAGGTGGCTCTCCCCTACTGCTTCGATGATCGAATCTTTCGAGTAGAAGCCGGAGAAGAACGGGGTACCGATCAGAGCCAGCGAACCCAGCAGCGAAGTGATCCAGGTGATAGGCATGTATTTACGCAGACCACCCATGTTGCGGATGTCCTGATCGTGGTGCATACCGATGATCACCGAACCGGCGCCGAGGAACAGCAGCGCTTTGAAGAAGGCGTGGGTCATCAGGTGGAACACGGCCACCGAGTAAGCCGATGCGCCCAGTGCCACGGTCATGTAGCCGAGCTGCGACAGGGTCGAGTAAGCGACCACGCGCTTGATGTCGTTCTGGATGATGCCGAGGAAGCCCATGAACAGCGCGGTAATCGAGCCGATCACGAGGATGAAGGACAGTGCCGTATCCGACAGTTCGAACAGTGGCGACATACGGGTCACCATGAAGATACCGGCGGTAACCATGGTCGCCGCGTGGATCAGTGCCGAAATCGGGGTCGGACCTTCCATCGAGTCTGGCAGCCAGACGTGCAGCGGGAACTGGGCCGATTTACCCATCGCGCCGATGAACAGGCAGATACAGGCCACGGTCAGCAGTGCCCAGTCGGTGCCCGGCAGGGTCAGCGCCGCCAGCTGCTGCTTCTTGTCAAACACTTCTTTGTAATCCATCGAACCGGCGTAAGCCAGCAGCAGACCGATACCGAGGATGAAGCCGAAGTCACCCACACGGTTGACCAGGAAGGCTTTCATGTTGGCCACGATGGCGGTCGGGCGGGTATACCAGAAGCCGATCAGCAGATACGACACCAGACCCACAGCTTCCCAGCCGAAGAACAGCTGCAGGAAGTTGTTGGACATAACCAGCATCAGCATCGAGAAGGTGAACAGCGAGATGTAGGCGAAGAAGCGGTTGTAGCCTTCATCTTCTGCCATGTAGCCGATGGTGTAGATGTGCACCATCAGCGACACGAAGGTCACTACGCACATCATCATCGCCGACAGCGCGTCGATCTGGAAGCCGACCACCAGTTTGATGGTGCCGACCGTCATCCAGTTGTACACGGTGCCGTTGTAGCTGGCACCGCCGATCACGTCGTTCAACGTCATCGCCGACAGGATGAATGCTACCAGCACGCCCAGAATGGTCGCCGTGTGCGAGACCTTGCGCCCCACCACGTTGCCGAAAAATTGTGTTCCTAACAGGCCGGCAATCGCGGAGCCGGCCAGCGGCGCCAGTGGTACGGCCAGTAGGAGATTAGGGTTAAGAGTAACCGCCATGATGAACCTTAATCGTTATTATTCGAAATTGAACTTAGCCACGAAGGATTAACCCTTCAAGCTATCCAGGTCTTCTACATTGATGGTGTCCAGATTACGGAACATCACCACCAGAATCGCGAGGCCGATTGCCGATTCGGCAGCGGCGACGGTCAGAATGAAGAACACGAAGATCTGCCCGGCCGCGTCACCCAGATAATGGGAGAACGCGATAAAGTTCATGTTCACTGCCAGCAGCATCAGTTCGATGGCCATCAGCAGGACGATGATATTTTTGCGATTGAGGAAAATACCGACGATCGAGATCGCGAACAGTATCGCGCCAAGAACGAGGTAGTGAGCCAGCGATAAAGTCATGGTGCCTCCTTAACTTCTGCTTCGGCCGCGCCGCGCGTGCTGACGGCATCGACTTTGACGATGCGCAGACGGTCGTTACGCTTGACGCGTACCGCTTCCGACGGGTCGAGATATTTGATGTCCTTGCGCTTGCGCAGGGTCAGCGCCACGGCAGCGATGATAGCCACCAGCAGCACTGCTGCAGCGACTTCGAAGCCGTAGATGTATTTGGTGTAGATCAGCAGGCCCAGTTCTTTGGTGCCGCCGATATTGCCGGCGTTAACCGGTTGCTGTTCCATCGCGTAGAACGAGCGCCACAGCACGGCAGCCATTTCCAGCACGATCAGCGCGCCGATGGCCGAGGCCAGCGGCAGATAGCTCCAGAAGCCCTGGCGCATCTTGTCGGTATCCAGATCGAGCATCATCACCACGAACAGGAACAGCACCATCACGGCGCCCACGTAGACGAGTACCAGCACGATGGCGAGGAACTCCGCTTCCAGCAGCATCCAGATGCCGGCTGCCGAGAAGAACGCCAGCACCAGGAACAGTGCTGCGTGCACCGGGTTGCGGGCCGTGATAACGCGCGTCGCAGCCAGAATCATGATGGCTGAGAAGGCGTAGAACAAAGCAGTTTTAAATTCCATAACTAACCCAAGAGACGTACATAATTGAGAATCACAGTCAAACAGCGACACTGAGATGCCGGCACAGGGCCGGCAACGATCAGCGGTAAGGAGCGTCGGCTGCGCGTGCTTCGGCGATCTCTGATTCGTAGCGATCACCAACTGCCAGCAGCATCTCTTTCGTGTAGTACAGATCGCCGCGTTTTTCGCCGTGGTATTCCAGTACATGCGTTTCAACGATGGAATCGACCGGGCAGGATTCTTCGCAGAAGCCGCAGAAGATGCACTTGGTCAGATCGATGTCGTAACGGGTGGTACGGCGCGAACCGTCAGCACGCTGTTCCGACTCGATGCTGATCGCCATCGCCGGGCACACTGCTTCGCACAGTTTGCAGGCGATGCAGCGCTCTTCACCGTTAGGATAACGACGCAGTGCATGCAGGCCACGGAAACGTGGCGACATCGGCGTCTTCTCTTCCGGGTACTGCACGGTGATTTTGCGCGAGAACATATACTTGCCCGTCAGCGCCATCCCTTTGATCAGTTCGGTCAGCATGAAGCTGCCGATGAAATCTTTTAAACGTTCCATATTCTCTAATCCTTACTTCCAGATATTCCAGGAGGTCTGCATCACGCCTGCCACCAGTACCAGATACACCAGCGTCAGAGGGATGAACACTTTCCAGCCCAGACGCATGATCTGGTCATAGCGGTAGCGTGGGAAGGTACCGCGCACCCAGATGAACACCGAGACCAGGAAGAAGACCTTAGCGAACAGCCAGAAGAAGCCACCGAAACCGCCCCAGAATTCGAGTGCAGCCAGCGGTGCCGACCAGCCACCGAGGAACATGATCGAAGCCAGCGTGGCGATCAGGATCATGTTGGCGTATTCGGCCAGCATGAACATGGCGTAGGCCATACCCGAGTATTCCACCATGTGACCTGCAACGATCTCCGACTCGCCTTCCACCACGTCGAACGGGTGACGGTTACATTCGGCCAGACCGGAAGTCAGGTACACCACGAACAGTGGCAGCAGTGGCAGCCAGTTCCACGACAGCAGATTCAGGCCTTGCGCCGCCATCATGCCGCGCTGCTGGCTGGCGACGATTTCGCCGAAGTTCAGCGAACCGGACACCATCAGAATCACTACCAGTACGAAGCCCATCGGGATTTCGTAGGAAATCATCTGTGCCGAAGCACGCATCGCGCCGAGGAAGGAGTACTTCGAGTTCGAAGCCCAGCCGGCGATGATGATGCCGTACACTTCCATCGAGGTGATCGCCATCAGCAGCAGCAGACCGGCGTTCACATTGGCCAGTACCGCTTCAGGACCGAAAGGCACCACCGACCATGCGGCCAGTGCCGGCATGATGGTCATGATAGGACCGATCACGAACAGACCAGGGTTAGCCTTGGCCGGGGTGATGATCTCTTTGAACAGCAGTTTCAGCGCGTCGGCGATAGGCTGCAGCAGACCGGCAGGACCGACACGGTTAGGACCCACACGGATCTGGATCCAGCCGATAAACTTACGTTCCCACAGGGTCAGGTAAGCCACCAGACCCATCAGCGGCAGCAGTACCACCACGATACGGATCATGGCCCAGATCAGCGGCCATGCCGGGGCCAGCACACTGTTGGCGCCCATGGCATTAATAGTCGTTACGAATTCAGGCAGAGCCATTATTTACCCTCTCCTGCTTTTTCAACAGTGATAGAACCGAACATGCTACCCAGCGCAGCGGTCGATGCATGGGCTGCAGCGACGCGCACGGTGCGGGCTGGCAGCGCTGCGTCGATGGCAGCAAGCAGCGTGGCGTTACCGGCACCCTGGGTCACTTTCACCAGATCGCCAGCAGCCACACCCAGTTGCTGGGCCAGCGCTGCCGACAGATGCGCTTTCGGCGCAGCCGCGTCGGCGGTCTGTTGCAGCGACTCGGCACGGCGCACGATGGCGTCGGCGAAGTAGATCGGTACATCGGCGATACGCTCGGTGCCACCGTTGCCGATTTGCGCGGCCACTGGAGCAGCGGCGCTGCGGTTGTTCAGCTTGGACGTTACGTCGGTCACACCGGCGCCCAGCACTTCGTCGCGGATGGCTTCCGAAGTTTCATACTCGAAGCCCGACAGGCCGAGGATGTTACCCAGAACGCGCAGCACTTTCCATGCAGGGCGGGTTTCCAGCAGCGGCTTGACGGTGCCGTTGAAGCTCTGTGCACGGCCTTCGCAGTTGACGAAGGTGCCCGAAGTTTCACTGAATGGCGACACTGGCAGCAGCACGTCGGCGTATTCCATGCCGTGCTTGTACGGCGACATGACCACCACCATGTCGGCGTTCTGCAGTGCGCTGGCAGCCACTTGCGGGTTGTGCGCGTCGAACGCTGGTTCGGCGTTGAGCAGCAGGTAAGCTTTTTTCTGTTCGCTGAATGCGGGTGCCGAGGCGCTGTTGGCGTTAGCGATGTAAGCGCCAACAGTATTAGCAGCTTCGGTCAGGTAGCCGAACTTGGCGCCGGTCTGCTCAGCGATCCACTGGGCGGCAGCGTGCAGCGCGCCGGCCTGTGGGTGCTGGGCAGCAGCGTTACCGAGGAATACACCACGGCTCAGTGCAGCGTCGCCCGACAGCAGCGAAGCAGCGATGGCCGTCGCAGCGGCATCAGCCTGTACGCCTTCGAAGCCTGCCGGAGCGGCCACGCCTTTGGCGGCAGCCACAGCGACTACGACTTGCGACAGTGCTGCCAGCCAGTCCGACGGTGCAGCGATCATCTTGTTAGCGACGTTCATCAGCAGGTCGTCGTCGGTTGCGTGCAGGATGGACAGCTTGGCGCCGCCCTTCACTGCCAGACGCAGACGCGTAGCCAGTTGCGGATGATCTTTACGCAGGAAGGAACCGATCACGAAAGCGCGGTTCAGCTGGCCGAAGTCGGCAATCGACATACCGAGCCAAGGTGCAACGCCCTGCAGCGACACGTCCGCGTTACGCAGACGGGTGTCAACACTGTCCGAACCCATGGCGCGGGTCAGTTTCTGCAGCAGGTGCAGTTCTTCCAGCGTCGAGTGCGGCGTAGCCAGCGAAGCCAGCGACTGTGCGCCGTGTTCGTGACGGATGTTTTTCAGGCCGTGCGCCACGTATTCGAGCGCGGTCTGCCAGTCGACTTCTTTCCACTCGTTGCCCTGCTTGAGCATAGGCTGGGTCAGACGGTCGGCGCTGTCCAGACCTTCGTAGGAGAAGCGGTCTTTATCGGAGATCCAGCATTCGTTGACGGCGTCGTTTTCCAGCGGCAGCACGCGCTTGACCTTGCCGGCTTTCACCTGAACGATCAGGTTGGCGCCGAGGCCGTCGTGTGGCGATACCGATTTACGACGCGACAGTTCCCACGAACGGGCACTGTAACGGAATGGCTTGGAGGTCAGTGCGCCTACCGGGCACAGGTCGATCATATTGCCCGACATTTCCGAGGTCACGGTCTGACCGACGAAAGCGGTAATTTCGGAATGTTCGCCGCGGCCGATCATGCCCAGTTCCATCACGCCGGCCACTTCCTGACCGAAACGTACGCAACGGGTGCACTGGATGCAGCGCGACATCTCCTGCATGGACACCAGCGGGCCGCCGTCTTTCGGCGCCACCACGCGCTTGTCTTCTTCGTAGCGCGAAGTGGTCTTGCCGTAACCTACGGCCAGATCCTGCAGCTGGCATTCGCCGCCCTGATCGCAGATCGGGCAGTCCAGCGGGTGGTTAATCAGCAGGAACTCCATCACCGACTTCTGAGCCTGTACGGCCTTGTCGGAAGCAGAGCGCACAATCATGCCGGCCGCAACGGGCGTAGCGCATGCTGGCAAAGGCTTAGGCGCCTTCTCTACTTCGACGAGGCACATACGGCAGTTCGCAGCGATCGACAATTTCTTGTGATAGCAGAAGTGCGGAATGTAGGTTCCCAGTTTGTTGGCGGCGTCCATCACCATGCTACCAGCAGGGACTTCGACTTTTTTGCCGTCTATTTCGATTTCAACCATGGTGATCGTTACCTGACGCAGCTTAAATGTAAGCGGGCACTAAGCAGTGCTTGTGCTCGACGTGATATTCAAATTCTTCGCGGAATTGCTTGATGAACGCGCGCATAGGCATTGCTGCCGCATCACCCAGAGCGCAGATAGTGCGGCCCTGAATGTTGTCGCAGATCGAGTTCAGCACATCCAGATCCGAAGGACGACCCTGACCGTTTTCGATCCGGTGGATCATACGGTACATCCAGCCCGTACCTTCACGGCATGGGGTGCACTGACCGCACGATTCTTCGAAGTAGAAATAAGCCAGACGTTCCATCGCCTTGACCATGCAACGCGTTTCGTCCATGACGATGACAGCGCCCGAACCCAGCATCGAACCCGCTTTGGAGATCGAATCGTAATCGAGGTCGGTGTTCATCATCACTTCGCCGCGGATCACCGGAGCGGACGAACCACCCGGGATAACGGCTTTGATCTTTTTACCGCCGCGCATACCGCCTGCCAGTTCCAGCAGTTTGGCAAACGGCGTACCCAGTGGTACTTCGTAGTTGCCCGGCAGCTCAACGTCGCCCGAGATCGAGAAGATCTTGGAACCGCCGTTGTTAGGGCGACCCATGCCCAGATATTTTTCCGGCCCCATATTCAGGATGAACGGAACGGCAGCAAAGGTCTCGGTGTTGTTAATCGTGGTTGGCTTGCCATACAGGCCGAACGACGCAGGGAAAGGCGGCTTGAAGCGCGGCTGGCCTTTTTTGCCTTCCAGCGATTCCAGCAGCGCGGTTTCTTCGCCGCAGATGTAAGCGCCATAACCATGGTGTGCGTGCAGCTGGAAGCTGAAATCGCTGCCCATGATCTTGTCACCCAGGAAGCCGGCCGCGCGGGCTTCTTCCAGCGCATCTTCGAACAGGCTGTACACCTCGAAGATTTCACCGTGGATGTAGTTGTAGCCGACCGTGATGCCCATCGCGTAAGCGCCGATGGCCATGCCTTCGATCAGTGCATGGGGGTTGTAGCGCAGAATGTCGCGGTCTTTGAACGTACCCGGTTCGCCTTCGTCCGAGTTGCAGACGAGGTATTTCTGGCCAGGGAACTGGCGTGGCATGAAGCTCCACTTCAGGCCGGTCGGGAAGCCTGCACCACCACGGCCGCGCAGCGACGACGCTTTCAGGTCGGCGATGATCTGCTCGGGGGTGATTTTCTCTTCCAGAATGCGGCGCAGCGCGCTGTAACCACCGCGCTTGACGTAGTCTTCCAGATGCCAGTTCTTGCCGTCCAGACCGGCGAGAATGACAGGGTCGATGTGACGGTTATGCAGGGAGGTCATTTCTTCAGCTCCTCCACCAGTGCGTCGATTTTCTCATTGCTCATTTTGCTGCACATGCGGTGATTGTTCACCAGCAGCACCGGTGCGTCGCCGCAGGCGCCCATGCACTCGCCCTCGATCAGGGTGAACTCGCCATCTTCCGTGGTACCACGGTAGTCGATGCCCAGCTTGTCCTTGAGGTGCTCGCCGGCGCGTACACCGCCCGACAGTGCGCAAGGCAGGTTGGTGCACACGGTGATCTTGTGCTTGCCGACCGGCTTGAGGTTGTACATATTGTAGAAAGTGGCCACTTCCTGCACGGCGATGGCCGGCATGCGGATGTAGTCAGCCAGTTCCTGCATGACTTCCGGCGAAACCCAGCCCAGTTCCACTTGCGCGTGGGCCAGCGCAGCCATCACGGCCGATTGACGCTGGTCGTCTGGATATTTAGCCAGTTCGCGGTCGATTTTTTTATAACACTGCTCAGATAACAACATACTTTTCTGCCTCTCGGACTTAGCGGTCAATACTGCCGAACACGATATCTTGCGTACCAATGATGGTCACGGCGTCGGCGATCATGTGGCCACGCGCCATTTCATCGAGCGACTGCAAGTGCGCGTAGTCAGGTGCGCGCAGCTTCATGCGGTACGGCTTGTTGGCGCCATCGGAAACCAGATAGATGCCGAATTCGCCCTTCGGATGTTCCACCGCGCTGTACACCTCGCCCGGCGGGACGTGGAAGCCTTCGGTAAACAGCTTGAAGTGGTGAATCAGCGATTCCATATTGGTCTTCATGTCGACGCGGCCCGGAGGCGCAACCTTGCGGTTGTCAGTCATGACAGGACCCGGATTATTACGCAGCCACTCCACGCACTGTTTGATGATGCGGTTGGACTGACGCAGTTCTTCCACGCGCACCAGATAGCGGTCGTAGCAATCGCCGTTGGTGCCGACTGGAATATCGAAGTCCATCAGATCGTAGACTTCGTAAGGCTGGTGCTTGCGCAAGTCCCAGGCCACGCCCGAACCGCGCAGCATGGCGCCCGTGAAGCCCATGGCTTTCGCATCTTCCGGCGAGACCACGCCGATGCCGACGGTACGCTGTTTCCAGATACGGTTGTCGGTCAGCAGGGTTTCGTATTCGTCCACATAGGTCGGGAAACGACGGGTGAAGTCTTCGATGAAGTCCAGCAGCGAACCCTGACGGTTTTCGTTGAGCTTGCTGATCGCCTTGGCCGAACGGATGATCGACGGACGGTGCTGTGGCATCGCATCGGGCAGGTCGCGGTACACGCCACCGGGACGATAGTAGGCTGCGTGCATACGCGCGCCGGACACGGCTTCGTAGCAGTCGAACAGATCTTCACGGTCGCGGAAGCAGTACAGGAACGGACCCATCGCACCGACGTCGAGCGCGTGCGCGCCCAGCCACATCAGGTGGTTCAGGATACGGGTGATTTCGTCGAACATCACGCGGATGTACTGTGCGCGCAGTGGCACTTCCACGCCCAGCAGTTTTTCGATGGCCATTACATAGGCGTGCTCGTTGCACATCATCGAAACGTAGTCCAGACGGTCCATATAAGGCACGGACTGCAGGAAGGTCTTCTGCTCGGCCAGCTTCTCGGTGCCGCGGTGCAGCAGGCCGATGTGCGGGTCGGCGCGCTGGATCACTTCGCCGTCCAGTTCCAGCACCAGACGCAGCACGCCGTGCGCTGCCGGGTGCTGCGGACCAAAGTTCAGGGTGTAATTTTTAATCTCTGCCATGTGTCACTTCCCGTAATTTTCTTCGCGGATCACGCGTGGCACGTTTTCACGTGGCTCGATGGTGACCGGCTGGTAGATCACGCGCTTCTGTTCCGGGTCGTAGCGCATTTCGACATAGCCCGATACGGGGAAGTCTTTGCGGAACGGGTGGCCGATGAAGCCGTAGTCGGTCAGGATGCGGCGCAGGTCGTTGTGGCCTTCGAACAGGATGCCCATGACGTCGAACGCTTCGCGCTCGTACCAGTTGGCAGCGCGCCACAGCGGCACGATGGAAGCCAGCACTGGCATATCGTCGTCCGGTGCGAACACGCGCACGCGCACGCGCCAGTTGTGCTTGACGGACAGCAGATGGGTCACGGCGGCGAAACGCAGACCGTCCCAGGCGCCGTCGCCGTAGGTCGAGTAGTCCACGCCGCACAGGTCGATCATGGTGTCGAAGCCCAGCGTCGCATCGTCGCGCAGGGTCTGCATCACGCCATAGTAGTCGGCCGCAGCCACTACCAGCGTAATCTCACCCAGTGCAACGGTGGTAGTAACGCGATCGCCCAGGGCAGTGCCGAGGGCGTTTTGCAGTTGTTCTAAATGTGTAGTCATATTAGCGTGCGATCGTGTTGGTACGCTTGATCTTGTTTTGCAGCTGCATGATGCCATACAGCAGCGCCTCAGCCGTAGGCGGGCAGCCCGGCACGTAGACGTCTACCGGCACGATGCGGTCGCAACCGCGCACCACAGAGTAGGAGTAGTGATAGTAGCCGCCGCCGTTTGCGCAGGAGCCCATCGAGATCACCCAGCGCGGCTCTGGCATCTGGTCGTAGACCTTGCGCAGTGCGGGGGCCATCTTGTTGCACAGCGTGCCGGCCACGATCATCACGTCGGACTGACGTGGCGAAGGACGGAACACAACGCCGAAGCGGTCCATATCGTAACGGGCCGCGCCCACATGCATCATTTCAACCGCGCAGCAGGCCAGACCGAACGTCATCGGGAACATGGAACCCGTACGCGCCCAGTTGATCAGCTTGTCGGCCGAGGTGGTGATGAAACCTTCGTTTAATACGCCTTCAATAGCCATGGCTTATTCCCAATCAAGGGCACCTTTCTTCCAGATATACCAAAAACCGACAACGAATTCAGCAATGAACACCATCATCGTGACGAAGCCGCCCCAGCCCAGTTCGCGCATGGATACGCCCCATGGGAAGAAGAATGCCGTTTCCAGGTCGAACAAAATAAACAGAATTGCGATCAGGTAGTAGCGCACGTCGAACTTCATGCGCGCATCTTCGAATGCTTCGAAACCGCACTCGTAAGGAGAAAGTTTAGCCGCATCTGGGCGTTTAGGGCCGAGCAGATGGCCGAGAACTTGCGGGAGTATGCCTACGCCGAGACCGACGAGGATGAACAGCAGGACGGGGAGATAATTTTCGAGGTTCACGATTGATGAGCTTATGTTGAACGGTCAGTTAAAAGGGCCCACTGCGATGTTTTGCGGTGCGCTTAACGTTCGCCCCAATCGTATAACTACTTAGACCAGGATCGAACGACACATCCTCGTAAAAAAGCCAGCCTAGGGTCACTTCGGTGCTCCTTATGCTGGCCTTGAATTTCTGGTGCCGACGACGAGACTCGAACTCGTACAGCTTTCGCCACTACCCCCTCAAGATAGCGTGTCTACCAATTTCACCACGTCGGCGTTAGGCCATTATTCTAACGCTTTTTCACAATCTTGTTAATGCGAATTGCGTTAAAACAAGACGAAAAACGATAAATATTTGCTGAGATACCTATTGAATTGTTTTTTTCGAGCAGAGAAACCCGCAACTGCCAAAATATTCAGCAGCCGGCTTATCAGGCCGGCAATGTCACAACTTATAACTTACGTCAGGCTTACTTCGGAATCGAAGCAGCCGGGCCGCTGGCGGCCGGTGCAGCAGGTGCCGTTGCAGGCGCAGCTGCTGGCGCGGTCGGAATTGCTGCCGTGCCGGTGACTGGTGCAGCCGGTGCCGGTGCTGCAGGCGCTGCCTTGTCCATCACACCGCCGCTGACGGTATCGCCGCGCTGGGTCGAGATATACGACAGCGCGAGGGTGGCGCTGAAGAAGATCGCGGCCGCGATGCCGGTCGATTTGGACATGAAGTTCGACGAGCCGGTGGCACCGAACAGGCTGCCCGAAGCGCCCGAACCGAAGGCGGCGCCCATGTCGGCACCCTTACCATGCTGCAGCAGCACCAGACCGATGATGGCGATGGCCGACAGAACCTGAACTACGATAACCAGATTGAACAAAGTGTTCATGCTATTCCATTCAAAAATAAAAATGTTTTTACTGCTATTTACTGCCTTACTGCTAATTCGTCGCAGCTAATACCTTGCATACGGCGGTTTAAACGGCCTGGATAATGCCGAGGAAATCCGCTGCTTTCAAAGCTGCACCGCCTATCAGGCCACCATCAATATCGGGCTGGGCCATCAGCTCCTTGGCGTTTTCCGGCTTCATGCTGCCGCCATACAGTATCTGCATGCTGGCCGCCGCTACTGCATCCCTGGCTGCCAGTTGTGCACGCAGCAGCGCATGCGCTTCCTGCGCAATCTGCGGTGTTGCAGTTTTGCCCGTGCCGATGGCCCAGACTGGCTCATAAGCCACCACAATCTTGATCAGCTCGCTGTTTTCCAGCACATCCAGCACGGCTTGCAGCTGGGCGCCGATCACGGCGGCCGTTTGCCCCGCTTCGCGCTGCTCCAGCGTTTCACCCACACACACCACCGGCGTCAGACCGGCGGCCAGTGCGGCACGGGCCTTCTGCGCCACCAGCTCATTGCTTTCATGGTGGTAGGCACGACGCTCCGAGTGACCGCACAGCACATAGCGGCAACCGAAGTCCACCAGCATGGCCGCGGCCACTTCGCCCGTGTAGGCGCCGCTGGCGTGCACGGAGAGGTCTTGCGCACCCCACGCTACCGCACTGCCCTGCAGCTGGGTTTCACATTGGGCCAGATAGGGTGCTGGTACGCATACTGCGCAGTCAGCACCGAAATCGTTCAGACCGGCCAGAATACCGGACAGCAGTGTGGAGTTGGCGGCACGGTTGCCGTTCATCTTCCAGTTGCCAATGACAAGTTTGCGTCGCATAGTAGCCTAAAATTCAATAACCCGTTATTTTAACGCGTTGCCGGAATACCGGTCAAACCACGGGCTGGCAGCGTGCCGCGATTGCCACACCGAGATTGCCTAGATTACCTGCAGCATGATCTTGCCCACATGCTGGCTGCTCTCCATCAAAGCGTGCGCTGCAGCGGCCTGCTCCAGCGGGAAAACTTCGTAGATTACCGGTTGCAGCTTACGTGTAGCCAACAGCGGCCAGACCTTTTCCAGCAGCTGGCGCGCAATCGCGCCCTTGAAAGCTGGCGAACGGGGGCGCAGGGTCGAACCGCTGATAGTCAGACGACGACGCAGCACCTGCCCCAGATCCACCGTGGCCTTGGCACCGCCCAGCGTGGCGATCAGACCGATACGGCCATCGTCGGCCAGACAGTCGATTTCGCGCGGCAGGTAGTCGCCGCCTACCATGTCGAGGATCACGTCCACACCACGGCCATCGGTGAGCGTCTTGACCACCGCAGCAAAGTCTTCGCTGCGGTAGTTGATGCCGCGCTCGGCGCCCAGTTTTACGCAGGCGGCCACCTTGTCGTCGCTGCCGGCAGTGGCAAACACGCGATGACCAAGCGCACTGGCCAACTGGATGGCCGTCACGCCGATGCCGGAACTGCCACCCTGCACCAGCAGGGTTTCACCTTGCGCCAGCCGCGCGCGGTCCCACACATTGCTCCATACCGTGAAATAGTTCTCGGGGATGGTGGCCGCTTCCAGCATGCTCCAGCCCTTGGGCACGGGCAGCACCTGCTCGATGGGCGCCACTACGTACTCGGCATAGCCGCCGCCCTGCACCAGCGCGCACACAGCATCGCCTAGATCAAATGTGGTGTAGTCCAGATCGCCATCGACGATCTCGCCCGCCACTTCCAGCCCCGGCAGATCGGAGGCGCCAGCCGGCGGGTTGTACAAGCCTTTACGCTGCAGCACGTCGGGCCGGTTGATGCCTGCCGCATGCACTTTGATCAGCACTTCGCCGGCACCGGCCACGGGCATAGGCCGCTCGCACAGCTGCAGCACCTCGGCCGCACCGGGCTGAACTATCTGTATCGCGCGCATCGCACCCTCTCCTATCAAGCTTGGTCAAACGGCAATTGTACGCCAGCGTCGCTCTGGACGCAGTGCGCACCACAAACAGAAATGAGAGCCAAGATGCTAATGAGATCAATTCCTATTTACATTCGCATTAAGTCTGCTTATACTCTTCGCCAACCTTTATTTCCGTCCCACCTACTTTTTCGAGACGACTATTTTGAACAAGCCGAAAGCCCAACACCCGCACAGCATCCGCATGGAACAGGATAGCGCCCTGCGCAGCATGCAGAAAACCAGCCTGGCCATGGGCCTATCCACCGCCATGCTGCTGCCGCTGGCCGCTGTGGCGCAGACCGCCAACACCGACAAGACCGTCGACATGCGCGAAGTGCTGGTACTGGGCAAGCGCCTCGACCCGAATCCCAATGCCGAAGCAGGCACGCCTTACAAGGCCAAGACTTCGGCCGACAGCCGCCATACCCGTCCGCTGGCCGAAACCCCGCAGACCATTTCCGTGGTCACCAAGGCCGCCATCGACGACTCCGGCCTGACCGACCTGAAACAGATCCTGGCCGCCCAGCCGGGCATCACGCTGGGTACGGGCGAAAACGGTAATGCCTTTGGCGACCGCTACATCATCCGCGGTCAGGAAGCCCGCAGCGACGTGTTTGTCGACGGTCTGCGCGACCCCGGCATGAGCACGCGCGAAAGCTTCGCCGTCGAACAGATCGAAATTTCCAAAGGCCCGAATTCGAGCTTTGCCGGTCGCGGCACGGCTGGCGGCGCAGTCAACGCCATCACCAAACAGGCCACGCTGGATCACGACTTCACCCGCTTCTCGGCTGGCGTGGGCAGCGATTCGCAGCGCCGCATCACCTCGGACGTGAACCGTGGCTACGGCGAGAACTTCGCCGTGCGCGCCAACATCCTGTGGGGGGAAGAAGACGTGCCGGGTCGCGCGCCATCGAGCCGCAGCCGCAGCGGTCTGGCCCTGTCCGGCCTGTGGGAAGCAACCGACAACTTCAGCCTGACCACCGACTACTACGGCCTGCGCACCAAGGACCACATGCCCGATCTGGGCGGCTATCTGGTCGGCACCGTGCCTAACCGCGTACCGGCCAACAATGTTCCGGTGTACGCCCAGACCAGCGACTTCCTGCAATCCGATGTCGATACCCTGACCGCGCGCATCAACTGGAAAATCGCACCGCAACTCAAGCTGACCAGCCTGACCCGCTACGGCAAGTCCAGCAACGCCTATGTCACCACGGGCGCCAATGCCGGCACCCGCTACAACGGCAGCACCAGCGTGCCCTTCACCGCAGCGGCGCTGGATGGCGGCCACACGGGCTGGCAGGAAGTCGATTACTTCGCACACCAGAGCAATCTGCGCTGGGACAAGGAACTGGCCGGCCTGAAACACGAATTCATCTTCGGCGCCGAATACACCGACCACAAAGTCCTGTCCGGCACCTACCAGATCACCAACACGGGCGCCTACAACTGCCGCACCGCCAGCAATGGCGCTGCGCCAGTCGGCCCGCTGAATGCCTATTGCCTCAGCGACGCCTACGGCCAGAACTACGCCAGCCTGAACACGCTGGCCGGCCGCAGCGCCACCCGTCTGGGCTGGAATCAGGACTGGCATGTCAAGACCGTGGCGCTGACGGCCATGGACACGGTAGACCTGACGGACAAACTGAGCGCCTTCGGCGGTATCCGCGCCGACTACTTCGACCTGAATCTGGTCCGCCGCAACAACACCACCGGCGTGATCACGGGCGACTATGCCTACAACGATACGCTGGTCAACGGCCACTTCGGCCTGAGCTACAAAGTGGCCAAGGATGCCATCATCTACGCTAGCGTAGCCAGTGCGCAGGACATCAACGGCGGCGAAGCCGATTCGGGCACCAGCAGCGGCTACGGCGGCGCCGTGCTGTACGACGGCAAGATCGCTGGCGCCAAGCCGGAAACCTCGATCAACTACGAACTGGGTACCAAATGGGATCTGTTCGACCACAAGCTGCTGGCCACCGCCGCCCTGTTCCAGACCACCAAGAAGGACGTGATGGAAGGCGCCAACTACGACACGGTAGGCACCTTCAACACGGGTAAAAACCGTGTGCGCGGTCTGGAAGTCGGCCTCGCCGGTAACTTCACCGAGCGCCTGTCGGGCCAGATCGGCGGCAGCATCATGCAGTCGGAAGTACTGGGTTCGGCCACGGCCACGAATATCGGCAAGCCGCTGTCCAACTTCGCCAAGAAGTCCTTCTCGGCCCAGCTGAAATTCCAGCAGACCGATGCCCTCAGCTATGGCGCCGTAGCGCGCCACGAGAGCGACCGTTGCGGCGGCCAGCCTGATACGGCAGCCGGCTACACCAACGGCGTATGCGCCCAGCCAGTACCGGCCTTCACCGTGTACGACGTGTTTGCCGCCTACCGCTTCAGCCGCCGCTTCGACCTGCGCCTGAATGTGCTCAACGTCGGCAACAAGGACTACTACACGGCCGTGTACCGCTCCGGCGCCTTCCTGTACAAGGGTGACGCCCGCGCCGTACGCCTGACCGTGAACTACGAACTGTAATCGAGGTCAAGTCGCTGTAAAGCTTACCCCATGCCGGATACCCCATCCGGCATTTTTTTTACTGCTAGCGCTTTGCGGCCACAAGCTTTTCACGGCAAACCCACGTAAGATGAATACTCTGCCTGAGCTGCCTTCCCTGCCCTAGCCTGAATCCGCCATGCCTGCATCCATGCCACTGAACCACATTCCGCCGGAAATCCGCTGCGCGCTCGACTACGAAACACTGGCGCCGCAATTCATCGCCGCGCCCACGCTGGCGTATATCGCCGGCGGCAGCGGCCATGACCAGACGGTAGCGGCCAACCGCGCCGCCTATGCACGCTGGGCCATCACGCCGCGCCTGCTGCGCGACGTCAGCGCAGGCCACACGGCCATCACGCTGGCTGGCATAGCCATGGCCCATCCGCTGATGCTGGGGCCTGTGGCCTTCCATAATCTGGTGCACCCCGGTGGCGAACATGAAACCGTACGCGGTGCAGCGGCGCTGGACTGCCCCATCATCGCCAGCACCCAGTCCTCCTGCACACTCGAACAGCTGGCCCGGAGCGCCGGCCCGCAGCGCTGGTTCCAGATGTATCTGCAGCCGCAGCGTGCCGATACGCTGGACCTGCTGCGCCGTGCCGAAGCCGCCGGTTACAGCGCCATCGTGCTGACGCTGGACGCACCGATACAGGTCGCCAGCCTGCGCACGCTGGCGGCGCAATTCCAGCTGCCGGCACACTGCGTTCCCGTCAATCTGGCAGGCTATACGCCGGCGCAGGAAAGCGCCGTGGCACCAGGCGCCAGCCGCATCCTGCAAGGGGTAATGGCGGCAGCACCGAACTGGGACGAATTGCGCTGGCTGCTCACGCAAACCCGCTTGCCCGTCTGGGCCAAGGGCGTGATGCATGGCGACGATGCGCTGGCATTGCAAGCTGCCGGCGTGGCCGGCATCATCGTTTCCAACCACGGCGGCCGCAGCCTCGATGGCGCGCCTGCCACGCTGGACGTACTGCCTGCCATCCGCGCTGCCGTGGGCAAGGACCTGCCCATCGTCTTCGACGGCGGCGTGCGCTCGGGCGCCGATGTCTTCAAAGCGCTGGCACTGGGCGCGAATGCCGTGGCCATAGGCCGCTTGCAGCTGTATGCGCTGGCCGTGGCCGGTGCACTGGGCGTGGCCCACATGCTCAAGCTGCTGCGCGAAGAGCTGGAAATCTGCATGGCCCTCGCCGGCTGTGCCCATATCGATCACATCCGGGCTACGGCCCTGTTCCATCAGCGAGAGCACCATGTTAATCACGATTGAAAATGTACTGAGCAAAGACGAAGTCCGCCAGTTCCGCGGCTGGCTGGCACAGGCCAGCTGGCAGGATGGCACCCTGACAGGCGGCACTCTGGCGCGCCACGTCAAACAGAATCTGCAACTGCAGGACAACGCCGAACCGGCCCAGAGTCTGGGCCAGCACATCCTGCGTGCCCTGGCAGGCCAGCCGCTGTTCGTTTCCGCCGCCCTGCCGCGCAAGATCTTTCCGCCCAAATTCAACTGCTATCAGGATGGCGGCACCTACGGCACCCATGTCGATAGCGCCGTGATGCAACTGCCCGGCAATCAGGGCAGCGTGCGCAGCGACCTGTCGGCCACGCTGTTCCTGTCCGAGCCCCATGAGTACGAAGGCGGCGTGCTGGAAGTGGAAAGTGAATTCGGCGTGCAGTCGGTTAAACTGGCAGCGGGCGATATGGTGCTCTACCCTTCGTCCAGCCTGCACCGCGTCACCCCTGTCACGGCGGGCGCCCGGCTGGCCTCGTTCTTCTGGATCGAGAGCATGGTGGCCGATGAAGGCGAACGTAGCCTGCTGTTCGATCTGGACCGCACCGTGCAGAATCTGTCGCAATCCCTGCCGCCTGACCATCATGAACTGGTCAGGCTGACGGGCATCTATCATAATCTGCTGCGGCGCTGGGCTCAGACCTGAACCGCCTTATTTTGAAAGGAATCATGATGAAACGTTCTTACTCCCGTCTGGCGCAATTTGCGCTGCCTGTGCTGCTGGCCGTATGCGCCGCCAGCGCCAGCGCGCACGGCAATGTGGTGTGCACCAAAGCGCCCAAATCGGAATGGAAATCGCACGAAGAACTGCAGAAGAAACTGGTAGCCGAAGGCTGGGTGATCCGCCGCATGGAAGCCACCAACTCCTGCTACGAAGTCTACGCCAAGGACCCGAAAGGCAAGCGCGTGGAAGCCTTCTTCGATCCCGTGACTTTCGCCCGTGTCGAAGAATAAGCCACTGACGATCTGGGATCTGCCACTGCGGCTGCTGCACTGGTCACTGGTGCTATGCGTGGCCGCCGCCTGGCTGACCAGCAGCGATACCGGCCCCCAGCATGAATACTGGGGCTATGGTGCGGCCGCCATCGTGGCCTGCCGCTTCCTGTGGGGCTATACGGGCAATTACTACGCCCGCTTCAGCCAGTTTGTGCGCAATGGCGGCGATACCCTGCACTACCTGCGTCAGGTCATCGGCGGCACGGCGCCGCGCTACCTCGGCCATAATCCGCTGGGCGGCTGGATGGTGCTGGCCCTGCTACTGTGCGTAGCCCTGCTGGGCATCACGGGCTGGGCCCTGAATACGGATCTGCTGTGGGGGTATGCCTGGCCGGTGCGCGTGCATCAGGCGCTGGGCTGGACGCTGCTAGGGCTGATCGCCCTGCATCTGGGCGGCGTGCTGTTCACCAGCTGGCAGCACCGCGAGAATCTGGTAGCCGCCATGCTCAGCGGCCGCAAGGACGCTGACGACCACCCTGGCTGAATCGGTAGCGGCGCACACGCCGCCACCCGCCCGCACTAGCTACCGCCAGTCCGGGAACGCTGCGGCAGCGGCGTATTCGGCTTCCATGCCGCCGATAATGCCTGCCCTTCTTCCAGCTGCTCCGCCGTCATGTTCTTGACCACGGCCGAACGCTGCTCGGCCGCATTGACCGAGCCATAGGCTGCTGCCAGATTCCACAGCATGTAGGCGATCACATTATCCTGCGGCAGTCCGGCCGTGTGATAGCGGTACATCAGGCCCAGCGCCTGCAGCGCTTCCGCGTGGCCCTGCTCGGCCGCCTTGCGGAACCAGGCCACGGCCTGCTTGTGATCCTGTATCACGGCATTACCCGTGTAGTACATGGCGCCCACCACATATTGCGCATCGGCCTTGCCCTGCAGGGCTGCCTTGCGGTGCCAATCGAGCGCCTGCTTGTAATCCTGTGTGACGCCGCGGCCCATGTAATACATCAGGCCCAGCAAATGCTGGGCATCGGCATTGCCGGCCTTGGCCAGTGGCGTGACTTCTTTCAGCGCCACAGTATAATTTTTAGCGTTGTAGGCAGTCGCGCCTTCTGCGAAGCCGGCTTGCGCCAGCTGCGGCAGACTGAAGGCCAGGCCTAGTGCCAGTATGATTTTTTTCATATCCCCGGTGGTCCTGTCGATTACTTCCAGCTGACTTTACCCAAACCATCCACACTCACATTACGGTTCATCGGTTTGCCGTACACCGTGACCGAACCCAGCCCGCTCAGGCTCAGGGTAGCGTTGTTGCGCGCGTTGACGGTGGCATTCCCGAGACCACTGAGGTCTACATTCACATTTTCAGCCTGCAGCTGCTGGGCATTCAGTCCACCCAGCCCGCCCAGCGAAGCTTTCAGCATCTTGCTGCGCCCACCCAGCGTGATATAGCCGGCGCCGCGCAGATCGAGATCGACGTTCTCGTTCTCGCTCACCCACAGATTCATGCTGCCCACGCCACCCAGATCAGCCTTCAGATTCTTGTAGTCGCAATTGACTTTCATGCTGCCGGCGCCATCGAGCGTCAGTTCCAGTTCCTCGCCGCTAAAGCCGCTGATATCGGTAGTGCCTACGCCTTCGGACACCACTTCGCGCAGCATGGGCAGGGTCAGTTCGGCGCGCACCATATTGCGGCCTATCTTGATGCCGCGCCCTTCCGTTTCCAGATGCAGGGTATCGCCCGTGGTGGAAGAGGTAGTCTTATCGAGGTAGCGCTTCTCGCCGATGATGATCAGCCCCGGTGCCGCACCCTGACGCACCTTGAGGTCGATCACGCCATCAAGCTTGACGCGCACCACGCGGGCATCGATGGCCACCACGCGCTTCTCGACGGGGTCTTCGGCGGCAAAGGCCGAGTTCCACAGTGCGCTACAGGTGGCCAGCAGCAGGCCGAACTGGAAAAACTTATTCATAACGATATCCTCACTGGTGTATCCCATCCGCACTGGGGGCGGCGTCGCACAATTCTAGCAGCCCTGCCGATGGCGGCGGGCGTCATGCAATCAGGCGTTGGCACTCAGGCGATGGCCTTTCACCACAACCACCTGCATGCTAGCCTGGCTCACCTGGGCGACCGGTGCCAGTTCGGCGGCTTTCTGGGCAGCGCTGCTGGTGTAAGCGAAGGTACCCAGTACCATGGTGGCAGCGAGGAAGATCACTTCCATGTTTTTTGCGATGTTCATTTTGCTCTCCTTAAAATCGTTGCGGTATGTGAGCACTATAGACATAGGCCCCGCAAGCGTCGTGCGGATTGCGACGAAACGCAAAAAACGGGTGCTGAACGACATTTAGGCGCGTCAGGCGGGCAAACGGATCACGGCATATAGCCCGCCCTGAGGGTGGTTGGAGAGCTGCAGCTGGCCGCCATGCGCTTCGATTACGCTGCGGGCGATGCCCAGCCCCAGCCCCATGCCGCCGTCATTCTGTTCGCGCCCGTGGGCCAGACGCACATAGGGATCGAACAGGCTGGCCAGCGCATCTTCCGGCACGCCTGGGCCGTGATCGCGCACGGCGATGGCCACCATGCCGTCCGCACTGGTGACGCTGATCTCGGCCCGCTTGCCGTAATACAGCGCATTATCAAGCAGATTGCCTATGGCCCGCTTCAGCGCCAGCGGCTTGGCCCGCACACTCAGGCCGGTGTCCTGATAAGCCACTTCGTGACCGGCCAGCCGCGCACTGCGCACCAGCCGCCCCAGCATGGCATCGAGCTTCACTTCGGCGGGGTTCTCGTGGATGTCGCTATCCTTCACGCACTGCAGTGCGCCTTTCACCATCATATCCAGCTCGTCCAGATCTTCTTCGAACTCGTTGCGCAAGGCCTCGTCGTCGAGTAATTCCGAGCGCAGTTTCAGCCGCGTGATGGGGGTACGCAGGTCATGGGAAATCGAAATGAACAGCCGCTCGCGGTCTTCGATATAGCGCTGGATGCGTTCGCGCATGGCGCTGAAGGCCCGTGCCGTGTTGATGAATTCGCGGCTGCCCGTTTCCGGCAAAGGCAGGGTCTTGTCGTCCTGCCCCTGCCCGAAGGCTGCCGCCGCCTCCGACAGTGCGGCCAGCGGGCGGGTAATCCAGCGCACCACCAGCAGGCACAAAAGCAGCACCACGGCCAGCGACAGGCCCTGCAGGGCCAGCCGGTCCCACGCCAGCGGATCGTTACTGCTCAGGAAGTAGGGATTCGGCATCAGCGCCGCCATGTACAGCCAGTTGCCCGGCTCGATCTCGGTCTGGATCACCAGTATCGGCGCAGGATCGGGCTTGAGTAGCAGGATGTGCTGCACCCATGCGTCGGGCAGATCATTGAGGCGCACGCCATCTTCCGACACCACCAGCTGATCGGGCCACGCAAACGCCAGATGCGACGGCGGCGAATGGGGCAGATCGCTTTTCAGCGTCGCCGCCACGCTCTGCAAAGCGCTATCGGCCAGCGGCGTCGCCTCGATGCTGTGCACCGGCACATAAGCGTGGTTGAAATTGACGAAGAAGCGCGTGCCGCCCATTTCGCGCAGCTGCTGGATCAGCAGCTGGCGGTAATTGGCCGGCAGGCTGCGGAAGAAACGGATGGCGCCGGACGCGCCGTGCGCCACATACTGCGAGGCTGACTGCACTTCCACCTGCGCCTTGGCACGCAGCTGGCTGGCCCAGATATAGCTGGCCACCAGTTGTGTCAGCAGCAGCCCAGCCACCATCACCAGACTCAGACGCCCCAGCAGCGAGGCAGGCCACAGCCGCTGCCGGAAACTAGGCATGGGAGACCACCACATCGGCCGAGAACACATAGCCGGCGCCGCGCACCGTCTTGATCAGGGCAGGCTGCTTGCCGTCGTCATTGAGGCGCAGGCGCAAACGGCTGATCTGCACATCGAGCGAGCGATCGAACGGCCCGGCATCGCGCCCGCGGGTTTCCTCGCACAGCGCGCTGCGGTCCAGCACCACACCGGGATGCTCGACAAAATATTTGAGCAGCTGGAAGTCCAGCCCCGTCAGCGCCACCAGCTGGCCATCCTGCGCGATCACCTTGCGCTCCATCAGATCCAGCGTAAAGCCGACAAAGCGGTAGTAGCGCACCGCGGGCTGTTCCTGCGCCGTGCGGCGCAGTATCGCCTTGATGCGGGCCAGCAGTTCGCGCGGGCTATACGGCTTGGCAATGTAGTCGTCGGCGCCCAGTTCCAGCCCGACGATGCGGTCGGTCTCGTCGGAGCTGGCCGTCAGCATGATGATGGGCACGTTGGAGCGCTGACGCACCTGCTTGCACAGTGCGAAGCCGTCCGTATCGGGCAGCATCACGTCCAGTATCACCAGCGAGAGCTGGTCCACATGCTGCTGCAGTTCGGCCAGAAAGCTTTCGCCGTTATGCGACAGGATTACTTCATACTGGTTCTTCTCCAGATAGGTCTTGAGCAGAACCCGGGTCTTCTGGTCATCGTCTACGATCAGGATTTTGCGCACCGACAGCTCCTTGGCTTCTCAGATTAAACAGGCGGAATAGCGCACCTAGCCGGCGCTGGGCGTCGGCCGGAGTGGCTTTATCATCCAGAAAATAGCGGTGTATCTCGGCGATGATGGCATCGCGGCTGGCTTCATCAGTCGCCATGCGGTGCACCATGCTGGGCGCCTGCACGGCAGCACCCTGGGCGAAACTGCTCCACGACGCACGTGCGCAGCTATCCATGCGGCTGGCATCGGCATCGCGCCGCACGGGCACCGAACCTTTCAGCTGGTTGTACTCGCTCTGCGCGGCCGGCGTCACCAGCAGGCGTGCCATGCGTTCCTGTGCCGGCATGTGACGGTAGTCGCCGGCAAACATGGTGAAGGTGTCGACGCTGTACAGATGGTATCGGGCCGTACCCGGCGCCGTGCCGCAGGCAAAATCTTCATCGAGCAGCATGCCCCGTTCTATCAGTTCCGGCCTGGCCCAGTCGCCCATGATCATCATGGCCGCTTCCTTGCGGGCGAACTGGCGCACCACATCGGGCCACGGTTTTTCATCGAGCTGGTTGCTGATCCAGCCCTTGATGGTACGCAGCCGCTCCAGCGCTTCCGCCGTGCGCCGGTCTGCAGCAGCGGCCGGATCACGCCGCACGAACAGATCGCGATAGAACTCGGGGCCGCTCTCGGCCAGCAGCAGGTTTTCGAACAGCGCAGCCACCTGCCACGCTTCGCTGCTTTGCGCCAGCGGCTGCACACCGGCCGCCTTGAGGCGCAGCGCCACGTTCTGGAATTCGGCCCAGCTCTGCGGCGGCGCCAGCTTGTGCTGTGCCAGCAAGGCGCGGTTGTAATACAGGGTATTGATGCGATGGATGCCTAGCGGCGCTGCCACCACATGTTTGCGGTGGCGGATCAGGTTCTGTATGGTGGGGAACAGCACGCCATTCCAGTTGGCGGCCGTGGCGACGTTATCGATTTCCAGCAGCAGCCCTAGTTCGGCCCATTCGGCGATCGAGACACCGATAATCTGCGTCACTTCCGGCGCATCGCCGGCCAGCACGCGGCTCTTGAGCACCTTGCCGGCGCCCAGCCCTGCCCCACCCGGTATCGCCGCATCGCGCCATTCCAGCCCTTCTTCGGCCATGCGCGCAGCCAGCGCATTGGCGGCCCTGCGTTCGGTACTGGAAGTCCACCAGTGCAGCACCTGCAAGGTGGCTGGCGCAGCGCCAGAGGCAGCCGATGCGGTGGCGGAACTCTGGCTGGCGGCATGGGCGTTGCCGGGACCGGAGAGCGCCAGCAGCAAGCTGGCAAATACGCCATAACGTAACCGGCAAAGCCCAGGCACGGCTACATGTTTTCTTGACGCAGTCACTCGTTATCCCGAATAAAACAGTGTCTGGATTATAACGGAGTCGGACGCTGGCGGAACCTCCGCGCAGCGTCCGTTACACCACTAAGCCGGTGGCGACGCATGGATACAACACTGCGGTATCCAATGCGCCGCCGCGCAGCTTAGAACTTGGCTTTGATACCCAGACTGTAACGTGCACCGTTTTCATACACGCCCACCGGCAGGCCATTGGTCGTGTTGGTACGAATCACTGCGTTACCGATATTTACCGCCGTCAGATACAGACTGACCTTAGGCGTAATATCCCAGCTGGCCGAAGCATCCCACTGGCCGTAGGCGCTGGTGACATCCTGACCGCCTTCGTCGAGCGCACCATAGGCTTTGGAACGGTAGTTGTAGGACAGACGGACGCTGTAGCCATCTTTTTCATAGAAGCCCGTCACGTTGGCCTGATTGCGCGAGTTACCCACCACGTTGAGTTTCTGGCCGCCTTCGTTGGCACCCGTCTTGGCATCGGTGAAGGTGTAGTTGACGATGGCGCCGAAGCCGTTGCTGAAGGCTTGCTGCCATTGCAGTTCCAGACCGTTGACGGTTTCGCCGTTGTTGGCGTTATACGGACGGGTCACCGTACGGGTCACGCCTGCCACATTCTCCTGCGCCGATTTGGTGTAGATGAAGGTGTCCAGCTTTTTGGCGAACAGCGTGGCCGACAGCAGCGAGGCATCGGCGTAATACCACTCGGCGCCTATCTCGGCCTGATTCGCATGGTAGGGCTTGAGCAGCGGATTGCCGGCCGTAGCAGCGTTGGTGGTGCCACTGACTTCGGTGCTGGCGCTCAGATCCGAATAGGTGTTGCGCGCCATCACACGCGACACGGCACCGCGCACCAGCAGGTCTTTATTCACCGAATACACGGCGTTCAGGTTGGGCAGCACGTCGGTATAGCTGCGCGTGACGCTGCCCAGCGTGTAGTTACCGTCACCCTTGAGCGCCTGATAGGCTTCCGAAGTCTGGTCGGTCTTGACGATACGGGCGCCGAAGTCGCCGCGCCACTGGCCTACGGAAAAATCGGCACGGGCATAGGTCGCGTAGATTTTTTCCTTGATGCGGTAGTACTCGTTCTTGGCTTCCGCATACACCATGCCCTTGTCGTACATGGCAAAGCCTTTGGAATAGGCCAGACCGTCATCCACCCATGCATACTGGGTCAGCGAGCCGGCATTCGCGGCTTTCTGGCTCAGTAGCGGCGAAGCGCCGGTGGACAGATCGGCCAGCGTGAACGACTGCCAGCCCGGATTGTTCGGACCATCGGTACCGATGATGCGGCGGTTCTGCACCGTGGTATCGCGGAACTTGGCGCCGAATTTCAGCGATTTCAGGAAGTCGCCATTCAGCTCCAGCGTCAGATCGGCCTGCGCATAGTTTTCCTTGGTCTCCATGCGGCGTATCCAGTCGCGCGAATTCTGCAGCACCAGCTTGGTCGGATCGAGCGGATTGATATCGAGGTATTTCACCTCGTAGGTGTCGGGCGCGATATTGAAGGTGGTGCGGGTATTCCCCACGAACCAGAAGTTGCGGTCATGATCGCTGCCGCCCGAGCCCTTGGTGGTGCCGGCCTGCCCATGCAGCTTCCAGTTGTCGCCATCGTAGGTGCCATCCAGATCGAGCACCTGCGATTTCACATACGACTGGCGGAAGATAGGTTCGAACGAAACGCCGCCGGTAGGGCCTACCGTGCCGCCCACCAGCGCCTTGGTGCCGTCGGACGTGGTGATGAATTTCGGATCGATGACTTTCAGATTATTCTTGCCATCGGCCAGACCACCGGCTTCCCACAGGTAGTTCTGGTTGCTGTTATCCATGCTCATATCCGAGTTCATGTAATTCAGCGTCAGATCTGTATTCGCATTCGGCCGCGCCTGCAGCGTGATATCGCCCGTGGTGCGCTTGCGGTCCTGACGGAAGATGGCCGAGCCGCCACCCCACGAGGCATAGGCACCGGGCGTCACGACGCCGTTCTGGTCGGTGATGTTGTACTTGGTGGTGTCGGTGAAGTTTTCCAGACCGTCGCGGCGCATGGTGCGCTGCTGGCTGCTCAGCGCTACCAGTGCACCGAAAGTCTTCTGGTCATTGGTCCAGCTCAGCAGACCCGATACTTGCGGATCGGTTTTCTTCGGCAGCTTGCTGTAGGTGGCTTCGGCCGAGACTTGCGCCACCAATGGTTTCAGCTGGAACGGCTTGCGCGTCTTGACGATCACCAGACCGCCTATGCTGCCTTCGTCCAGATCGGCCGAAGGGCTCTTGTAGACGTCGATGCTGCCGACCAGTTCGGAGGCCAGAATATCGTAGTTGAAACCGCGGCTTTGCGAGTCGTTCTTCCACCAGTAGCCGGAAGCCACGGCCTGACCATTGAGCTGGGTCAGGTTCAGATTCTTGTCGGTGCCGCGCACGAAGATGTCGCGCCCTTCGCCCCAGGTACGGTCCACCGAAATGCCGGGCACGCGCTGCAGCGAGTCGGCCACGTTCTTGTCGGGGAACTTGCCCACATCTTCTGCCGTTACGGTGTCGACCACGTTGCCGGCATCACGTTTCTCGGCCAGATTGCGTTTCAGCCGCTCGCGGATACCGCGCACTTCCACTTTCTGCTCTTCACTGCCACTTTGTGCTACCTCCGCTGCAGCCACCGCATCGGCATCTGCCGTCGCAAACACCTGCGGTGCCACCGCACTGCCCAGCGCCAGCGCGATCAGGTGAGGTAATATTTTTTTCTTGAGTACCGGCTTAGTCATTCAATTCTCCTTGTTGAAAACAGTGAACCGCGTCGATATCAGGCACTGCGCATCATACTGCGCGCCGCCGACACCATATTTCCGGGCTGCAGACGGCGTAGCGCCTGCCCCCGCTCGTCAAACACGTGGAAGGCCGTGCTATCTGCTGAAAAGACGATGCTCTGTCCTATCGCGACGTGTCTTTCTCCGTCCCCACGTATCACCACGTCTTCTCCACCTTCACGACTGACGTAGATGTAATTGGCTTCGCCCAGGTGTTCGACCACACTGACCTCGCCTTTGAATAGCTCCGAACCGGCATCCGATTCGCTGATATGTTCCGCCCGCAGCCCCAGCGTGACGGCCGCACCGGGCGCCAGCGCACTGCCATCGACGGCGGCGCGTACCGTTTCGCCGCTGGCCAGCTGCACCAGCACCCCGCCCGCGTGGGCCGTGAGCACCGTGCCGGCCAGCAGATTCATTTTGGGCGAGCCGATGAAGCCCGCCACGAACAGGTTGCGCGGCTGCTGATACAGGTCCAGCGGCGTGCCGGCCTGCTGGATATGCCCTTCGTGCATCACTACGATCTTGTCGCCCAGCGTCATGGCTTCCACCTGATCGTGCGTGACATAGACGATGGTGGCGTCGAGCTGGCGGTGCAGCTTGGCGATTTCGAGCCGGGTCTGTACCCGCAGCGCGGCATCCAGATTCGAGAGCGGCTCGTCAAACAGGAACAGACGCGGTTCGCGCACTATGGCGCGACCGATAGCCACGCGCTGGCGCTGACCGCCCGACAGCTCGCGCGGCAGACGCTCCAGCAGATGGCCGATTTTCAGCGTGGCCGCAGCGCGTTCGATACGTTCGCGGATCTGCGCCTTGTCCTTGCCCGCCACATTCAGGCCGAAGGCCATGTTCTGGTACACCGTCATGTGCGGATACAGTGCATAGCTCTGGAACACCATGGCGATGCCGCGCTCCGCCGGCGGCAGATGGTTGACCACCTGATCGCCGATCAGCATGCTGCCGCCGCTGATCTCTTCCAGGCCGCACAGCATGCGCAGCAGCGTCGATTTGCCGCAGCCGGAAGGCCCGACCAGCACGACGAATTCACCATGGGCGATGTCCAGATCGATACCGGCCAGAATATCGGTCTTGCCATCGTAGGACTTGCGTAATGCTTGAAGGCTGACACTAGCCATGTAATTCCTCTTTGATTATTTGACCGCGCCAGCCGTCAGGCCGCGGATCAGTTGACGCGAAAACAGTGCATACAGGATCAGCATGGGAATCACGGCCAGCGACAGCGCCGCCAGTACCGAGTTCCAGTCCGTGACGTACTGGCCGATGAATTGCTGCACCCCGAGCGTGACGGTGCGGGTAGGTTCCGATGGCGCCAGAATCAGCGGGAACCACAGGTCGTTCCAGGCCGGGATCATGGTGAACACGGCCACGGTGGCAATGGCTGGACGGATCAGCGGCAGGATCACCTGAAAGAAAATCCTCACTTCGCCCACGCCATCGCAGCGCGCCGCATCCTTGAGTTCCGCCGGCACCTGGCGCATGAATTCGGACAGGATCATCACAGCCAGCGGCAGGCCCTGCGCCGTGTACACCAGCACCAGCGCCGTCAGCGTGTTGACCAGCTCCAGCCTGACCATCAGCTCCAGTATCGACACCGTGCCGAGACGGATGGGAATCATGATGCCCAGCGCAAGGAATAGCGCGAGCAGCCGGCTGCCCATGAAGCGGTACTCCGACAGCGCCCACGAGGCCATGGCGCCGAACAGCACGATGCAGCCCAGCGACAGCAGTGTGACGATCAGGCTATTCCCGAAATACTGCAGGAAGTTGGTGCTCTCGATGACCTTGACGAAGCCGCTGAAGGTCAGGGTTTCCATAGTCGGCAGGGCCAGCGGATCATCGAAAATGGCAGCCCGCGTCTTGACCGAGTTAATCAGGATCAGCGCGATCGGGAACAGCGCCAGCACCGTGTAGGCCAGCAGTGCGGCATGCACCATCAGGCGGCCGGCGTCGATGCGTGCTTTGCCCGCCGTAGCAGGCAGTTGGGGCGTTACAGTATATTCAGGTTTCATGGCAATCACAGTCATGGCGCATCCTTCACAGGGCGTAGCGGGTCAGCCGGCGCTGCACGGCCACGAAGTACACGCCTACACCAGCCAGTATCACGAGGAACATCAGCGTGGCCACGGCAGAGCCCAGATAGGCATTGCCCACCTGCGCCTGATAGCCGAAGAAGGTGCGGTAGAACAGCGTGCCGAGGATGTCGGTCGAGTAGTTCGGCCCCGCCAGCGCCCCTTTGACGGAATAGATCAGATCAAAGGCATTGAAGTTGGCGACAAAGGTCAGGATGGTGACCAGGCCCAGCGTCGGGTAGATCAGCGGCAGCTTGATCTGCCAGAAGATGCGCAGCGCGCTGGCGCCTTCCACGTGGGCTGCCTCGACGATTTCATCCGGCACAGCCAGCAGTGCGGCATAGATCAGCATCATCGGCATGCCGATGTACTGCCAGACCGAGACGATGGACAGCGCGGTCAGCGCCGTCTCCTCCTGCCCCAGCCATGGTGCAAACAGCTCGGCCAGTCCGGCAAAGCCCAGCAGCTTCTCGCCCACACCCCACAGCGGCGACAGGATCAGCTGCCAGATAAAGCCGATGATCACCACCGACAGCAGCGTAGGCAGGAAGATCAGCGTGCGATAGGTACGGGCTCCGCGCAGGCCTTTGAGGCTGAACAGCGTGGCCAGCGCCAGCCCGACAGGATTCTGCAGCAGCATGTGGATGGCGAAAAAACGCGCGTTATTCACCATGGCGTTCCAGAAGCCGGCCGACCAGTCGGGATCAAGCAGGATGGTGCGGAAATTTTCCAGCCCGGCGAATACGGCCTTGCCATTCTCGTCGGCGCTGAAGAAGCCTTGCGCCAGCGTCTGCGCCAGCGGCATGGCGCTGAACAGCGTGTAGACCAGCAGGGCCGGTGCAAGAAACAGCACCAGCTGCCACGGCCTGACTGTGTGAACTGCATGTTTCAAGGAGGACTCCAGTATTCGTGTCTGTGCGGGAGAAAAAAGGGACCGGCACCGCGCCCGGCGCCGGTCTAAGAATCACACCATCATCGGGGGAGACGTATGTGATGCTACTTCTGCTGTGGTTTGTACCACTTGGCAAAACCGCTTTGCAGCTTGGCCGCAGCATCTTTCGGTGCCAGCTTGCCGTTCAAAACCTGTGCGTTGACGTTCCACAGTTCGCTCTCCATGCTGGGCTGGCCGCGGTTCAGCACCTGCGCGTTGAAGCGTATGGTGGAAGCGCAGCTATTGCGCCACTCCGCCACCTGTTTGGCGACGGGATCGCGCACGGCGATCAGGTGGTTGGATAGCGAAAAGAAGCCCGTCACGCGATTGGTGTACAGATCGGCAAACTCCTGCGAGCCCACCCAGGCGAGGAATTTGTAGGCATCGTCCTTGTTGCGCGATTTGCGGTTGATGCCTATGCCGATATCCATGTGGTCGGAGATGAAGCAGGGATCGCCGAGCTTGCGCACCGGCGGCGGGAAAGCGCCCAGTTCCAGCCCTTGCACCTGACCGAAATACGAGATGTCCCACGAACCGGCCGGATAGATGGCGGCCCGGCCCAGCGAAAACAGGTTCTGGCTATCGCCATAGGTCTGGGCGCTGGCACCCTTGGGCAGATAGCTGCCCATGCGCTGCTCGAACTGCAGCGCTTCAACAAACGGCGCATCCGTCAGACGGGCTTTGCCGGCGATCAGCGCCTTGCGGCCTTCCTCGCCACGCCAGAAATTCGGGCCGATATTGGTATAAACCATTTGGCTCGATTCCCACTGGTCGGCTGTACCCAGCGCCAGCGGCATCACGCCACCCTTCTTCAGGCCATCGAGCACAGCGAAGAACTCGTCGACCGTGCGCGGCGGCTGCAGATTGAGCTTCTTGAAGATCTTTTTGTTGTACAGGAAACCGTGGATCACGGATGCGATGGGCATGCAGAAGGTGTCTTTGCCATCGTCGGTCTGCCAGGCCACCATGGCCGAGGCAGGGAAATTCTGCATGCCGGCCTTGCCATCGAGCTTCTCCAGCTGGCCCTTTTTGTACAGCGACAGCGATACATCGAAGGGGCGGCAGGCAATCAGGTCGCCCGCTGTGCCGCCAGCCAGCCGCGCAGCGAGGCTGGAGTCGTATTCGGTGGGGGCAGTCGGCGCGAACTTCACTTCTATGCCCGGATGGTTTTTCTCGAAGGCGGGCAGCAGCACTTTCTCCCACAGGGCTTTGTCATCCACGCGCCAGCTTTCGATAATCAGCGTGCCGGCCTGCGCCGCAGGAGCCAGTATGGCAGCGGCGAGCATGGCGTTACGGAGCAAGGTGCGTACAGTCATGTATATCCTTATCTATGGCTATCTTTACAACGATGAGGCCATACTAGCACCGCTATTTATGTGACAAAACCGTCCGTGGTCTGCGACAACATAATCACTAAGTCATTGATTTCATTGGCCATTTAAAATTATGAAACCGCACTGGACTTACACTTCGTAACGCACACTGGCATAGACAAGCGAAAAACCGCGAAATCTGGCGACGTTATGCAATGCAAGGTAAGAAAACCTTACAAAACTTAACAAAACTCTTGCGCCACTGTTGTCAGTTCGCCGCATCCGCCTTTCCCGCTTACCGCAACTCGTCACACGCCGGTAACACACGGTCGCTAAGCTCTCGCGTTTTCTACTAACGCACGATCGGTCTTTTATGTACATCGCTACCCCTTACGCAAAAACCCGTTTGCATCTGGCGCTGGCCGCCGCTGGCCTGTGCGCCCTGCACGCCCCTGTTATGGCAACCGAAGATGGCAGCGAAGGTGCGCTGTCCAAAGTATTTGTCAAAGCCACGGTGGAAAAGAAGAAGCTGGGCGATAGCGTCAGCGGCGGTGCGCTGGGCCGCAAATCCGAACTTGATACGCCGTTCTCCACCAAGGCTGTCAGCAGCGACGAAATCGAAGACCGTCTGGCCACCAGTATTTCGGAAGTGCTCAAATACGATGCTTCCGTCACGGCTATCAGCCCGCCCATCAGCACCCACCCGGCCACCATACAGATGCGCGGCCTGCGCCTCGATGACCTGAACGGTTACAAGATCAACGGCCTGGCTGCCGTCAACCGCGGTACCGAAATGCCGCTGGAAATGTTCGAAAGCGTGGAAGTGCTGAAAGGCCTGAGCGGCTTTATGTACGGCTTCGGTTCGCCGGGCGGCATCGTCAATTACGTCAGCAAGCGCCCTACTACGGACAAGAGCTTTAGCGCAGCGCTGGGCTATCAGGAAGGTGGCGCGCTCAAGGAACACTTCGATATCGGCGGCCGTCTGGGCGAAGAAGGCGGCTTCGGCTACCGCCTCAACCTGCTGCATGAAGATGGCGGCGTACAGGAAGAAAGCGGCACCATCCACCGTAACGCTGCTGGCCTGAATCTGGAATGGCGCATCAGCGATGATGTCGCGCTGACCTACGAATCGCTCTACCAGCGCCGCAAGAGCGTAGGCGGCACCGACGTGGTGCTCTCCACTTCCTACGCGGTGCCACGCCCGATCGCCGGCAACAGCAAGCTCAATAGCATAGGCGCCGGCAGCGACGTGGAATTCGTCATGTACACCATGGGTATGGACGCACGCGTAGCACCGGACTGGATGATGAACCTGTCCTATCGCACTTCCGACTCCACCCGCGTCTACAAGAAGGACCAGTACTACATCACCAGTGACAAGGGCGACTATAAGGATCGCGTCACTTCGGAGCTGCACGGCTACCACTTCGACCAGATACAGGCTAGCTGGGAAGGCAAGCTGCAGAAATGGGGCGTGGCGCACGATATCGTGACCGGCTTCACGTCGCAGAACCTGACGTCCACCTCCTCGGCCGTCACGCCCAAGACCTATCTGGGCACGGGCAATCTGTACGCGCCTACCATCATCAACGTCAACAGCATCAACTGGAGCGGCGGCACCTATCAGGATGAGGCTACCCGTCAGGAAGCCGTGTTCTTCAGCGACACCGTCAAATTCAACGACAACTGGTCGGTGCTGGCCGGTGCGCGCTACAACCGCTTTAACGAAAACGCCTACAACACCAAGAACGTGGTGACGGCCAGCTATCCGGCCAACCGCACCACGCCTACCGTGGCGCTGATGTTCAAGCCGGCGGCGGACACCACTCTGTACGCCAGCTATGTGGAAGCGATGGAGATGGCCTCGAATGCGCCCGCCTCCGCCGTCAACGCCAACCAGACCTTCGCACCGATCAAGAGCAAGCAGGCGGAAGCGGGCATCAAGACGGAGCGCAGCTTCTGGAATGCCAGCGCGGCGCTGTTCCAGATCAAGCGCGGCGCGCAGTACACCAATGCGGCCAATGTCTTCGTGGCCGATGGCGAGACCAAGTATCAGGGTCTGGAAGTGAATAGCGTGGTTCAGGCCAGCAAAAACCTGTCCGTCGAAGGCGGCATCATGCTGCTCGACGCCACGCTGGAAAATGCGGCGCCCGGCTACAGCGGCAAGCGTGCTGTCGGTGCACCGCGCCGTCAGGCTTCGATACAGGCCACCTGGCGCGAAGTGCTGCCGGGCCTCGCCCTGCACGCCGGCTCGCAATATCTGGGCGAGCTGCCGCTCGATGCGGCCAATGTCCATACGCTGTCCGGCACCACGCTGTTCGATGCGGGCTTCAACTACCGTCAGCGCTACTTCGGTAAGATGGTCAGCGTGCGCGCCAACATCTCCAACATCGCCAACCGCAAGTACTGGACCTACTATCAGGAGAACTACCTGAACGTAGGCTCGCCACGCACGGTCAGCGTCAACCTGCGGGTGGACTTCTAAGCATGCCGGCCCCACGCCTTGCCCGCACTGGCACTGCCGCTGCCGCGCTGTCCCTGCTGCTGTCGTCGGCCTACGGTCAGCATTACCAGACCAAGACGCCGTATCAACCGCAGCTGGCCAGCGCCCGCAGCGAAGCTGTGCCGCAAGGCTACCGGCCTATCCATACCCAGCTGCTGGCACGCCATGGTTCGCGCGGGCTGACCAGCATGAAGTCCGATCTGGCGCTCTACAATCTGGTACAACTGGCAAAGCAGCAGCACGCGCTCACCCCGCTGGGCGCGCAGCTGGAACCGGCCATCTTCCAGATGATGGAGGCCAACGCCTTGCTGGGCTATGGCGTGGCAGGCATACGCAAACCCGGCTACGGCAACGAAACCATGCAGGGCATACGCGAACACCAGCAACTGGCACAGCGAATGTATCAACGCATGGCACCACTCTTCCAGCCAGCGGATGCCGGCAGCGGCGCAGCACCGCGCCAGATATTGCTACTCAGTTCGGGCAAAGACCGTGCGGTCGATAGCGGCGAGTACTTTGCGCAGGCACTGTTCGCTTTGCAGCCGGCGCTACAGGCACAACTGGTGCGTCCGGCCCCGCTGGCACCCCGCAGCAGCGGTAGCAGCGCAAGCATTGGTGGCGCTGGCAGCGGCAGCAGCGCTGCCGGCACCGACCGCTTCCTGCTCTACTTCCACAAACTCAATCCCAAAACGGATCTGGTCAGCGACAGCAGCGATCCGCTGTATGCCGCTTATCAGGCCAGCCTCGCCTATCAGGCATGGCTGCGCAGCGAGGCCCTGAGCCAGCGACTCGCTGCGCTGGAAGCCCGGCCAGAACTGGCACAGGCAGCGCACGCCGTACTGGCGCGCCTGTTCCGGCCGGCCTTCCTGCGTGCGCTAGGCGCCGGCCAGCATACGGCAGCCAATACCGGCAGCATGCAGTTCAGCAGCAAAGATGGCCAGTACACCAGCCGCCTGACGGGCGATGGAGAAACGGTACTGCGTACGCCGGTCGATGCCGCACTGGCTTTGTATGAGCTGTACGCTGCCGCCGCCGACATGCAGGACGAACTTCGCACCGACTTCCACCGCTTCCTGCCACAAACGCAAGCCGCCGTATTCGCCGCCCACGAAGATGCGGTGAGCTTCTACAGCAAAGGCCCCGGCCTGCAGGAAAACGGCAGCGTCAACTACGCCATGGCCCAGCCCCTGCTCGATGACTTCTTTGCAGAAGTCGAAACCGTGGCAGCGGGCGACCTGCGCCACGTCGCCAAGCTGCGCTTCGCCCATGCGGAAATCGTCATCCCCATGGCGGCCCTGCTCGGCCTGCAGGGCATGTCCGAACAGCTGACAGCGTCGACGCCTTATAGTTACAAATCCAGCCCATGGCGCGGCGAACGGGTGGCGCCCATGGCGGCCAACATCCAGTGGGATGCTTATCAAAACGATCAAGGTCAAATCGCCGTGCGCATGCTGTACAACGAACAGCCCGTCGATTTCAAAACCAGCTGTGCTTACGCAAAACTTACGGCCGCAAGCCAGTTCTACGACTTTGCCCGCCTGCGCCGCTGCTATCAACGCCCGGGCGAATGACGCGGGGTTAATTTCTTAAACGTTCTGACAAGATTGCCCGTGCTGCAGTGCATCAAAAGCAACATTTATTGCAATCGATTTCGAAACTAGCCTTTCCCTGGTGATAAACTTGGTAGGTCTTTGCCACCTATGAAAGGCTTATCCCATGAACCAGATGAACCGCCGCCAGTTCCTTCGGGTAACTGGCGCTGCCATCGCGGGTTCAAGTATCGCGTTACTCGGCTTTACCCCGGGCACGGCCTTGGCCGAAGTCCGGCAATACAAGCTAGCGCGCAGTACTGAAACCCGCAACACCTGCCCCTACTGCTCCGTCGGTTGCGGCATTCTGATGTACGGTCTGGGCGACGGCGCGAAAAACGCCAAGTCCACCATCATCCACATCGAAGGCGATGCCGACCACCCTGTCAATCGCGGCACGCTGTGCCCGAAAGGCGCCAGTCTGGTCGATTTCATCCACTCCGAAAACCGTCTGCTGGCACCGGAATACCGTGCCCCGGGCGCCACGGAATGGAGCCCCATTTCGTGGGATGACGCGCTGACCCGCATCGCCAAGCTGATGAAGGCTGACCGCGACGCGAACTTTATCGAGAAAACCCCCGAAGGCAAAACCGTCAACCGCTGGACCACCACCGGTATGCTGTGCGCCTCCGCTGCCACCAACGAGGTAGGCTACTTAACCCATAAAACCATGCGCAGTCTCGGCATGCTGGCATTCGACAATCAAGCACGTGTTTGACACGGTCCAACGGTGGCAGGTCTTGCCTCGACATTTGGACGTGGTGCGATGACGAATCACTGGGTAGACATCAAAAATGCTGATGTCATCCTGGTCATGGGCGGTAACGCAGCAGAAGCACACCCTTGCGGCTTTAAATGGGTCACGGAAGCGAAAGCGCATCGCGGCGCCAAGCTGATCGTGGTCGATCCGCGCTTTACCCGAACCGCTTCGGTGGCGGACTATTACGTCCCTACCCGTACCGGTGCGGACATCGTTTTCCTCGGCGGTATCATCAACTACCTGCTGACCAACGATAAGATCCAGCACGAGTACGTGCGCAACTACACCGACATGCCGTTCATCGTGCGCGAGGACTTCTCGTTCAAGGATGGTCTGTATTCGGGCTACGACGAAAAAGCCGGCAAGTACACCGACAAGAGCAGCTGGAACTACGAGCTGGGCGAAGATGGCTATGCCAAAGTCGATCCGACGCTGGAACACCCGCGCTGCGTGTACCAGCTGATGAAGGCGCATTATTCGCGCTACACCCCGGCCATGGTGGAGAAAGTCTGCGGCGTACCGCCGGAGAAATTCAACAAGGTCGCGGAAATGCTGGCATCGACGGCCGTACCGGGTCGTGCTGCCACCATCCTGTATGCACTGGGCTGGACCCAGCACTCGACGGGCGCGGAAACCCTGCGCACGGGCGCGATGGTGCAGCTGCTGCTGGGGAATATGGGTATCGCTGGCGGCGGCATGAATGCGCTGCGCGGTCACTCGAATATTCAGGGCCTGACTGACCTTGGTCTGCTGACCAATATGCTGCCCGGTTATCTCACCCTGCCCGGCGAAGCCGAACAGGAATGGGATGCCTATGTAGCCAAGCGGGCACTCAAGCCACTGCGTCCGAATCAGCTCAGCTACTACAGCAACTCCAAGAAATTCCTCGTCAGCTTCATGAAGTGCTGGTGGGGTGATGCAGCCACGGAGGAGAACAACTACGCCTTCGACTATCTGCCTAAACTGGATAAGCCTTACGACATGATGCAGGTGTTCGAGCTTATGCACCAGGGGAAGATGAACGGCTACATCTGCCAGGGCTTCAACATTCTGGCCTCGGCACCGGACAAGCAGAAGATTACCGAAGCACTGTCCAAGCTGAAGTATCTGGTGGTGATGGACCCGCTGGCCGTGGAAACGGCGGAATTCTGGCGTCCGTTCGGCGAGTTCCATCAGGTCGATCCGACCAAGATCATGACCGAAGTATTCCGCCTGCCGACCACCTGCTTCGCCGAAGAACGCGGCTCGCTGGTGAGTTCCTCGCGCGTGCTGCAGTGGCACTGGCAGGGCGCCGATGGTCCGGGCCAGACCCGCAGCGATCTGGAAATCATGTCCGGCCTGTTCCTGCGCATCAAAGCGATGTACAAGAAGGATGGCGGCAAATTCCCTGATCCTATCCTCAACCTGACCTGGCCTTATGCCCAGCCGTATAGCCCGCAGCCGGAAGAACTGGCGATGGAATACAACGGCAAAGCACTCAAGGAGCTGACCGATCCGAAGGACCCGACTAAAGTCATCCTGAAGAAAAACGAGCAGCTGGCCGGCTTCGCGCAACTGCGTGACGATGGCAGCACCGCCTGCGGTTGCTGGATCTTCGCCGGTAGCTGGACCGCCGCAGGCAACCAGATGGGACGGCGCGACAACAGCGATCCGAGCGGCATAGGCCAGACCCTGAACTGGGCCTGGGCATGGCCGGCCAATCGCCGCGTGCTGTACAACCGTGCTTCCTGCGACACCAAGGGCAAGCCATGGGATGCGACCCGCAAGCTGATCGCGTGGAACGGCACCAACTGGGCCGGACCGGACATCCCCGACTTCAAGGCCGACGAGCCGCCGGAAAACGGTATGGGCCCGTTCATCATGCTGGCAGAAGGTGTAGCACGCTTCTTCTCGCGCGAGGCCATGGCCGAGGGACCGTTCCCCGAGCACTACGAGCCGTTCGAAACGCCGGTGGGCCACAACCCGCTGCACCCGAACAATGCGCGCGCCACCAGCAATCCGGCTGCGCGCATGTTTGCCAACGACCGCGCCAAGCTGGGCAAAGCGGCGGAGTTCCCGCACGTGGCCACCAGCTACCGTCTGACGGAGCACTTCCACTACTGGACCAAGCATGCCAAGCTGAATGCCATCATCCAGCCGGAGCAGTTTGTGGAAATCGGCGAGGAACTGGGCAACGAGATCGGCGTGAAGCACGGCGACCGCGTCAAGGTCAGCTCCAAGCGTGGCCACATCATTGCCAAGGCAGTGGTGACCAAGCGTATCAAGGCGCTGACCATAGACGGCAAAAAGACCCATCAGGTGGGTCTGCCTATCCACTTCGGTTTCAAGGGGGTTACCAAACCTGGGTACTTAATCAACACGCTGACACCGACCGTTGGTGACGGCAATTCGCAGACACCGGAATTCAAGTCCTTCCTGGTGAAAGTGGAAAAAGCATGATGACCCAAGGAGAATAACCATGCCTTTACAATCCCTTGATATCAAGCGCAAATCCGCTACCACCGTGCAGGAGCCGATGGCTCGCACGCCCGTCATCGGTCAGGTAGCTAAACTGATCGATGTGAGCAAGTGCATAGGCTGCAAGGCCTGCCAGACCGCCTGCATGGAGTGGAACGATCTGCGTGACGAAGTCGGTGAGACCACCGGCGTGTACGACAACCCGACCGACCTGTCACCACAATCGTGGACGGTGATGCGTTTCACCGAACACGAGAAAAACGACGGCAACCTCGAATGGCTGATCCGCAAGGACGGCTGTATGCACTGCGAGGACCCGGGCTGTCTGAAAGCCTGCCCGGCACCGGGCGCCATCGTGCAGTACACCAACGGCATTGTGGATTTCCATCAGGAGAACTGCATAGGCTGCGGCTACTGCGTGGCGGGCTGCCCGTTCGACGTTCCGCGCATTTCGAAGAAGGACGACCGCGCTTACAAATGCACCCTGTGCTCGGACCGCGTGGCGGTAGGACAGGAGCCTGCCTGCGTCAAGACCTGCCCTACCGGCGCCATCGTATTCGGCTCCAAGGAGGACATGAAAGACCATGCAGCAGAGCGCATCGAAGATCTGAAGTCGCGCGGCTACGCCAATGCCGGTCTGTATGATCCGGCCGGTGTGGGCGGCACGCACGTGATGTATGTGCTGCACCATGCGGACCAGCCTGGCCTGTACCACGGTCTGAAAGCCAATCCGTCCATCAGCCCGATGGTGGGTATGTGGAAGGGTCTGACCAAGCCGCTGGCACTGGCCGGTATTGCTGCGACGGCGCTGGCGGGCTGGTTCCACTTCACGCGCGTCGGTCCTAACGAAATCAGCAAGGACGAAGAAGCCGCAGCACTCAATGAAGCCAACCGCATCCGGGAGGGCGAATAATGGAAAATCTGCACCGCGATAAAGACGGCAATCCGCTGATCGACCGTTATTCGCCGGATGAGCGCAATCACCACTGGCTCACGGCTGGCTGCTTCATTCTGCTGGCACTGTCAGGTCTGGCCATGTTCCACCCGGCCACGGCCTGGCTGGCCATGCTGTTCGGTGGCGGCCAGTGGACGCGTATCCTGCATCCCTTCATCGGGCTGGTGATGTTCGGTTCCTTCGCCATGCTAGTGAAGCGCTTCTGGCATCACAACCAGTTCGAACCGGGTGATAAGGAGTGGCTGGCCCAGATCGGTGACGTGATCAACAACCACGAAGAAAAACTGCCCAAGTCCGGCCGCTACAACGGCGGGCAGAAAATGCTGTTCTTCGTGCTGATCATCTGCATGACAGGCCTGCTGATTTCGGGTCTGCTGATCTGGCGCGCCTACTTCTCGGCCTACTTCCCTATCGATCTGGTACGGCTGGGCGCCCTGCTGCACGCCACCTTTGGCTTCATCATCATCTGCGCCATCATTGTTCACATCTACGCGGGTATCTGGGTACGGGGTTCCATCCGTGCCATGGTGCGCGGCACGGTCACCTACGGGTGGGCGCGCAAGCACCACCCGCGCTGGTTTGAAGAAGAGGCGCGTAAATCGCGTAAATAGTCAGGCTGTCTAATCCCCTAGTTTGGGATTAGAATAGTCCGGAGTCGGCGGCGCAGTCGCCGCCGGCAATCTGGGAGAGATTTTTGGTACAACGCCTGCTTGCCCCCGGCGAGATCGAGGCACTCGATCACACCGCCATTCCACGTCTGCTGCTGCCGCAGCCGAAAGCCCTGTTCACTGCCCGTGCTGCGCGTCTGCGCCAGCTGGCCAATAACGAAATCAAAGGAATCCCCGTCGGCGAAACGCTGCGCGGCTATCTACTGCTGATGGCAGCACTGGTCGATGCGCAGGCCGCCGTGGCGGACTCGCTGCCGGCCGAGGTGTTTGCCTTGCCGCCGGCCGCCGCCATCGACCTGGCTATCGAACATCATATGCCGCCGCTGCCCGTCAACGGTGAGCGCCCTGCTTCATGGCGCCTCGTATTCGACGCCCTGCTCGACCATCTGGCACCGCTGGCCGCCGGTCAGCCGCAGATGGCGACGGTGCTTAGCGAGCTGCGCGCACTCGATAACGGTCAGCTGGAAGGCTGCGCCGATGCCGTGCTGGCAGAGCTGACCGATGGTGTACACCCGCTGCATGCACCGTTTGTCGCCGCTGCGCTGCAACTGATGTGGACCATGCGCTCTGCGCAACTGGACTCACGCCGCGTACAACCGCTCATCACCAACACCCTGTGCCCCGTCTGCGGTGCCCATCCTGTGGCCAGCGTAATCCGCATCGGCGGCCAGTCGCAAGGCTACCGCTACCTGCATTGCAGCTGCTGCTCGAGCGAGTGGCATATGGTACGGGTCAAATGCTCGTGCTGCGAAGGAACGGCCAAGGTAGCCTACCAGAGTCTGGAAGCGGCCGATGCGCCCACGCCGGACGATGCGCCGGTCGCCACCGGCAAGGCCAACGATCCTAGCAAAGTGGCACGCGCCGAAACCTGCGACGAGTGCCATACCTACCGCAAGATCTTCAATCAGGAGCACGATTACAACGTCGATCCGCTGGCCGACGATCTGGCCAGTCTGGCCATCGATGTGCTGGTTGGCGAAGCGGGCTATGCGCGCGCCAGCGGTAACCCGCTGTTATGGTTCAGTGCCGAATGAGTAACGGCACTGAAAATACCGGCGCCGAAGCCGGCAACGTAGAGGCAGGCGCTATCCGCCTGCCTGCCGTCCACCTGCTGCTGTCCGATCCGGCCTGTGCCGAACTGATAGCCGAATATGGCCGGGTGCAGACGCTGGAAACGGCGCGCCTGCTGCTGGCCGAGCTGCGCAGCCTGATGCTGGCCAGCCGTCGCGATGGCGCTGCCATGCAGGCCGCACCCGATATTCCCGCCGTGCTGACACAACTCCGCGAACGCCTGCGTGCCAACAACCGTTCGCCGCTACGCCCTGTGTTCAATCTGACGGGCACCGTGCTGCACACCAATCTGGGCCGCGCCCTGCTGCCCGATGCCGCCGTGCAGGCAGTGACGGAAGCGCTACGCTGGCCCATGAATCTGGAATGGGATATCGAGACAGGCAAACGGGGCGACCGCGATAACCTGATCGAAGAACTGCTGCTGGAACTGACGGGCGCCGAAGCGGCCACCATCGTCAACAACAATGCCGCTGCCGTGCTGCTGATGCTGAACACCATCGCACAGGGCAAGGAAGTCATTGTCTCGCGCGGTGAACTGGTGGAGATCGGCGGTGCTTTCCGCATCCCCGACATCATGACGCGCGCCGGTGCCGTGCTGCGCGAAGTGGGCAGCACCAACCGCACCCACCTCAAGGATTACGCCGAAGCCGCCGGCCCGCAGACAGCGCTGATGATGAAAGTCCATTGCAGCAATTACGCGATCACGGGCTTCACCAAAAGCGTAGAACTGCCGGAACTGGCACCGCTGGCGAAGAAGGCCGGTGTGCCACTGGCCGTCGATCTGGGCAGCGGCACGCTGGTCGATCTGGAACAGTATGGCCTGCCGCACGAAACCACGGTACGCGAGACTATCGCCGGTGGCGCCGATCTGGTCACTTTCAGCGGCGACAAGCTGCTCGGCGGCCCGCAGTGCGGCATCATCGTTGGCCGTGCCGATCTGATTGCGCAGATCAAAAAGAATCCCCTCAAACGCGCCCTGCGCGTGGGCAAACTGACGCTGGCGGCATTGGAGCCTGTGCTGGCTTTGTACCGCGCACCGGATCTGCTGCCGGAACGTCTGACCACGCTGCGCCTGCTGACCCGCCCTGCCAGTGCCATGCATGCGCTGGCACAGGAGATTGCACCGCTGATGCAGGCCGCACTTGGGGCACAGTATCAGGTGCAGAGCGAAGCGATGATGAGCCAGATCGGCAGCGGCGCACTGCCGGTGGATCAATTGCCTAGCTATGGTCTGGTAATCCGCGCCAACGTAGACAAGGCAGCCGGTAAAAATGCCGGCCAGCGCACCAGCAACCCGCTGGGCGCACTGGAGCAGCGTTTGCGCGCCCTGCCCGTGCCTGTCATCGGCCGCGTGGCACAGGATGCGCTGTGGCTGGATCTGCGCTGCCTCGACGAGCACCAGCGCCAGCGCTTCATCGATCAACTGGCACTGCTGCGCGCATGATCATAGGCACGGCAGGTCACATCGACCACGGCAAGACCACGCTCACCCGCGCCCTCACGGGCGTGGACACCGACCGTCTCAAGGAAGAAAAGGCGCGCGGCATCTCCATCGAACTCGGTTATGCCTACACGCCGCTCGATGATGGCGACATCCTCGGCGTAATCGATGTACCCGGCCACGAAAAATTCATTCGCACCATGGCCGCCGGCGTCACGGGCATCGATGCCGCACTGCTGGTAATTGCTGCCGATGATGGCATCATGCCGCAGACGCTGGAACACCTGTCCATCCTGCGCATGCTGGGCGTGCGGCGCGGCGCTGTAGCCCTCGCCAAAGCCGACCGCGTCGACGCAGCGCGACTGGAACAGGTTGAGCAGGAAATCCGCAATCTGCTCGCTCCCACCGATTTTGCCGATGCCGCCATCTTCCGCACCAACGCCAGCGCTGCCGGTGACGCTGGCGTGCAGGCGCTACGCCAGCATCTGGCGCAGATGGCCAGGACTTTGCCAGCCAGCGATGAACGCCGATTGTTCCGTCTCGGCGTAGACCGCGTATTCACCCTGCAGGGACAAGGCACCGTCATCACCGGTACTGCACTGGCGGGCCGTGTGCAGATAGGTGATGTGCTGCAGCTGGCACCTAGCGGCTTGCAGGCACGCGTGCGCAGTATTCACGCTCAGAACCGCAGTGCCGAAGCTGGCCATAGCGGCCAGCGGCTCGCGTTGTGCCTGAGTGGTGTGAGCAAGGACGATATCGCCCGTGGTAGCTGGGTGGTGGCACCGGCACTGGCCGAGTGTTCCGAGCGCTTCGATGCCACCCTGACGCTGACACCCGATTGCGCCCAGCCACTCAAGCCCTGGTCGCCCGTACACGTGCATCTGGGTGCCGCCCACCACACCGCCAACGTAGTGCTGCTGGAAGGCGAATATCTGGCGCCGGGCCAGACGGCACGCGTGCAACTGGTGCTCGACGCTCCCGTCCATGCCGTCGCCGGCGATCGCTTCGTGATCCGCAATGCACAAGCCACGGCCACCATAGGCGGCGGCATGGTGCTCGATCCTTTCGGCCCTGCGCGCAAACGGCGCAACAGCGCGCGGCTGGCATGGTTGCAGGCCATGGCGGAATTCATCGACAGCGGCGACACCAGCGCTCTGCTGGCGCGCTCGCCGCTCGGTCTGCGCGCATCGGCGCTGGTGCGCTTGTCGCAACTACCCGCAGCGCAACTGGACATCCCCGCCGACACGCTGCGCCTGTCTTTGCAGGGCGGCGACGAACTGCTGCTGGCCGCGGCCGAATCCGACCGTCTGCAACAGCAGATACTCGCTGCGCTGGCAGCCTTCCACGAAAAGGCACCGGACGATGCCGGCCCCGAACTGTGGCGTCTGAAACGCATCGTCTCGCCGGAGATGGAAGAACGCCTGTGGAGCCGCCTGATCGACAATCTGCTGGCGTCAGGTCAAATCTGCCAGCGCGGCCGCAGCCTGCACCTGCCCGATCATAGTGTGGAACTGAGTGCGGAAGAACAGGCCATTGCGGCGCCCCTGCTGGCGGCGCTGCAGGCAGGCCGCTACGATCCGCCATGGGTGCGTGATCTGGCACGCGATCACGCCATCGCCGAAGCAGAAGTACGGCGTTTGCTGCGCAAACTGGCCAAGAGCGGGGATATCAGCCAGCTGGTGCCGGACCTGTTCTATCACCCGCAGCCGCTGGCCGAACTGGCAGAACTGGTGACCACGCTGCCGGAAGTACAGGCAGCCTCGTTCCGCGACGCCACAGGACTAGGGCGCAAGCGCGCCATCCAGATCTTGGAATTCTTCGATAGGGTCGGCTATACTCGACGCGTAGGCAATGTGCACATGGTGCGTCCGAACGCAGTCTGGGTCTACCGCGCTTAAGGACCGCACTCAAACACAGCGCATCAGCATCGCACTAGTCGTAGCAGCAATCACACCAGCACGGAAGGCATACTTATCCGGTGATGGGGCCGGGCTTCAAACCCGGTGGGGGGCGTCAGCCGCTCTCCTGTAAGTTCGACTCTTACTGCCTTCCGCCATTCCCTTTACTTCAGCGCTGCGCACACCATGTCGATGGCCGCATCCAGCTTCGCAGGCTGCTCGGCCAGCAAGGCCCACAGATAGTTATGCTGCGCGCCTTCGACCACATGCAGCTGCGCTGACTGTGCCCGTGTTGCGGCTGCCACCAGCCGTTCCGGTATCTCCAGCGGAATGGTGGCATCGTGCTCGGCGGCGATTACCAGCAAGCGCCCTTCAAACTGCCCCAGTATGTCCCACGCGTCGCTGTCGGCCCAGCTACGCGGCTGGCGTATCACGGCAGAAAAATCAGGACCGAACGGCACTTCGTAGGCGCTGGGCGTGTACACCCCGGGCACGATCAGCACCAGCGCATCGACCGCGTGGCTTTGCGTCATGCGGATAGCGTTGTAGGCACCCATGCTGGCCCCAACTACGGCCAGCGGCTGCGGCAAAGCGCGCGCTTCGGCCACAGCCTGTGCCTGCCGCGTGCGGCTCGCCACCGAGGACTGCGCCAGCGCGCCGCCCGTGTCTCCGTGGCCTATGCAATCAAAGCAGGTACTGCCAATGCCGCGCTGCTGCAAAGCCCCGCGCAGCAGACGGTGGCCATGGCGGCTACTATTGCCGGCGCCATGCAGGTACAGCACGCGGTTGCTATCAGCGCCCACATACTGGTCACCCTGCAGCAGCGCATCGCCGAACGGCACCGCGAAGTCGACGATCATTTGGCGGCTTCCTCGGCCAGCCGCTGCTTCAACTCGGGCTGCATGGTCGCTACCAGCTGCTGGCAGGCGGTAGGCTGGCCTGCCGCGACCATGGCAACGGGCTGGCCGGACGACAGTTGCGGCCACTGCTCCGAGAACGAAGGATGCGCCGTCACCAGTATGTCGCATGGCGCCGCATTCAACGCCGCATAGCTGCGCTCGAACTGCGCTACCACTTCAGGATGATCAGTAAATCGGTAGCCCTCGCCCCGCACCGGATAGATGCTGTCGGCGTACACCAGATTGCGGCAGCTCTCCTTCTCGCATGCCTGCCAGCGCCAGCTGGTACCGCCCGCCGTATGGCCGGGCGTCGCCATGGCCGTCAGCACCAGTGGACCAAGGCGCACCACTTCGCCATCCGCCACCGTGCGCACGCGCTTGACGGGGGCATATGGCGTATTGCCGATGAACTGGGGATCGTCCTTGTCCATGCGGCCGCGCTTGAGCGATGCTGCAGCGGAGGCGCTGGCCACCACCGTCGCCCCCGTCATGCGCTGCAGTTCGGCGATACCGCCAGCGTGGTCGACGTGATCGTGCGAGCTCAGAATCAGCTTCACATCGCGCAGCTTGAATCCCAGCTTGCGGATACTGGCTGCAATCAGCTTGGGCGAATCCGGCAAGGCGCCATCGAGCAGAATATGGCCTTGCGGCGAAGTCACCAGCACCGAACTCAGACCGGCCACACCGACGTAATAGGTATTGCCGTAGATGCGGAACGGGTCACGCGGCTGGTTCCAGTCATCGGCTGCGTGGGCGGTGTGGGAAGCAAAGGCAAGCAAAGCAGCAATCAGGATTTTTTTCATAGTGCAGTCGGGTTAAGGAATTTTCAACATTGTAATGCCAGCGTTCCACAACGCACAGGTAGAAATTCAGCGCACATGGCACAATACCGCCTTCACTATGAAGGAACCCTGCCATGAAATCACCCGCACTGCGTAGCGCTACATGGGTCGGCCTGAGCACCCTGCTGCCCGCCCTGTTTGCCGCCCTCGCACCAGCCCACGCCGCCGGAACCGTCAGCAGTGCCGAGCAGCTGTACCAGACCCATTGTGCGGCCTGCCACGGCAGCGCCATGCAGGGCGCCATCGGCCCGACGCTGGGTGCGCACAAATGGTTGCACGGTGCACCGACCAAGGCCAATCTGGTCAAGGTGATTACGCGCGGCGTGCCGGAAAAGGATATGCCATCGTGGGGCAAAACGCTGAGCGCAGCGCAGATCGGGCAACTTGCCGGCTACATCGCGGCCAATGCGAATAAGCCTGCCGTAGCTCCGCCAACGGCCGCCGCCATTGCGGCTGCCAAGGCCCAGCAGAACATCCCGGACCTGAACGGCTTCAAGCTGCCGAAAGGCTTCCATATCAGCGTCTATGCCGATCAGGTAGCAGCAGCGCGCAGCATGGTGGTGTCGGACAGCGGCATCGTCTACGTCGGTTCGCGCAAGGCTGGTAAAGTCTATGCACTGGTGCCGCGCGCCGATAAGCAGCAGGCTGACGTCATCACGGTAGCGGAAGGACTCGAGCACCCTATCGGCGTGACCCTGCTCAACGGCGCTCTGTACGTGGGCGAAATCAGCCGCGTGATCCGTTTCGACCAGATCGATAAGCACTACGCCAACAAACCTGCCTACACCGTCCTCAAAGTGAAACTGCCGAACGATAAATGGCATGGCGAGAAGGTTCTCAAGGCGGGGCCGGACGGCAAGCTGTATATCCCTGTGGGCGCACCGTGCAATGTATGCGAAACGGAAGACAGCATGCACGCCAAGATCTACCGCATGAATGCCGACGGCAGCGGTCTGGAAGAATATGCGCGCGGCGTGCGCAACACTGTGGGTTTTGACTTCCACCCGACCACGAAAGCCCTGTGGTTCACCGATAACGGCCGCGACGAAATGGGCGATAACACGCCGTCGTGCGAACTGAACATCGCGCCCAAGCCCGGCCTGCACTTCGGCTTCCCTTATTGCCACGGCGGTGTAGTGCCGGACCCGGACTTCGCCCATGGCCGTAGCTGCGAAGAGTTCGAAGCGCCCGTCGCCAAACTGGGGCCGCACGTTGCGCCGCTGGGCATGACCTTCTACACGGGTAGCCAGTTCCCTGCCGCCTACCGCAATCAGGCTTACATCGCCGAACACGGCTCGTGGAACCGCAGCACGAAGAGCGGCTACAGCGTACGCCTGATCACGCTCTACAACAGCAAGGTGGTTACCGACACGGCCTTTGTCGATGGTTTCCTGCGTGGTGAGGAAGTGGTGGGCCGCCCTGTCGATCTGGTCACGCTGGCCGATGGCTCCATGCTGATCTCCGACGACTACGGTGGTCGCATCTACCGCGTCACCTACGACGGTAAATAAGCCGTACAGCATGCCGGGCCGGCATCCGCCTAGCCCTGCAGCACCGGACGGTGCGGCGGGCTAGGGCCCGTCCTCATTTGCATCCGACGGCCAATGGCTGCCTAGCAGTGCCCGCCCGGTCGCGTCGGCAATCTGGCCGGAAAGCGCCTCGCTGCCAACTGCGCGGGCGAGCGTGACGGCACCGATCAGCGACGCCAGCGCCACGAGGGTGGCATCCAGATCGCGCGGCAGCTTGGGCGAATGCGGTCCTGCCAGAATGGCCTCGGCCACATGGCGCAAGCCTGTTTCGAACTCCGCACGTGCCTCGCCATCCAGCCGGCCGATTTCAGGCGCGAGACTCTGCAAGGCACAGCTCTCGGTGAGGTCGCAAGTTCGCTTGAACCCGAGGTAAAACTGCACGAACTCCGGCCACCATGCCGCCCCATGCCGGGACTGGAAGTACAGCACGCCCTGCTGGAGTTCATGCATGCCCTGCTGGACGGATTCCCGGAATGCCGCCGATTTCGAATCGAAGTGCACATAAAAAGCGCCCGACGTGACACCGGCATTCCTGGCCAGACCATCGACCCCGATGCCGCCAAACCCCGCTTTACGAAAACTGCGACCGGCCGCATCCAGTATGCGCTGACGCGTCTGAACCTTCTTTTCAACTCTGGACACGCAACTCCTCCTCTGTTGGAACTTATTGCACATTGTACTTTACAACATCACGATCGTTATCTAAACTCGCATCACGGTCGTTATCTTAATTCCCTGGATCGACGCTAGTGCCAACCTCAACCCACCACTGGAGCCAGCTATGCCGCTTACTCTCATCATTTCTGAAGGCGTAATCCCCCAAGATAGTGCAGCCGACACCATGTCGCGTCTGACCGCAGCTTTTCTGGAATTGCACGGACTAGCCGGCAACCAGGCCATGACACCCAATGTGATAGGCCATATCCAGCTTGTTGCCGAGGGCCATAGCTACTCCGGCCTCGAACCGGCAAGGATTGCGATAGTGGAATGGAAAGTCCCCTCCTTCGCGTTCGCCGAGCGCAACGTTCAAACCGCCTACGTTGCCCGGGCGACCGAGATCATCCATCAGGCATCGGGCCGCACCCATCCGAAGGAGCAAATCTGGGTCAACGTGGTTCATGCGGTTGACGGTGCATGGGGTATTGCCGGCAAGGCCTATACGAATGCGGAGCTGGCTGACGCAGCAAGTCACGCTTGAGAGGTCGGCGATGCAACTGTCAAACTATCTATTCTTCACGAACAACTGTGCAGCGGCACTCGCCTTCTACACCCGATGCGGGCTGGGCCGTGTGGTAGAAGTCCTCCTCTATGGTGAGAACGGCATGCCAGCGGGCAGTAACGGCATGCATGGACATATCATGCACGCCAGCTTCAAGGGGCCGGGCGTGAGCTTCTATGCGTCGGATAACCACGATGCCGAACCTATGCGAGGTTCGGCGCATCATCTGCTAATGGATAACCGGGCTCAGACGGAACAGCTGTTCAGACAGCTGGCAGAAGGTGGCACTATCACCACACCTCTGGGCATGCAGCCCTGGGGCGATTACTACGGCAAGCTGACCGACCAGTTCGGCGTGCAGTGGATGCTGGATTGCCCAGTTTCCTAGGCCTGCCCCCGCCCTCGCGACCGTGTGGGCGGGGCAAAAAAAAAACCGCCGGGTTTGCACACCGGCGGTTTTGCTTACGGCCTGAGCCGGAAGGATTACTGTGCTGCGGCAGCTGCTTCTTCAGCAGCAGCTTTCATCGACAGTTTCAGACGGCCGCGGTCGTCGGTTTCCAGAACCTTGACGCGTACAGCCTGACCTTCTTTCAGGTAGTCAGCCACGGCGTTCACACGCTCGTTGGCGATCTGCGAGATGTGCAGCAGACCGTCTTTACCTGGCATCACTTGCACGATCGCGCCGAAGTCCAGCAGCTTCAGAACCACGCCGTCGTAGCTCTTGCCTACTTCTACCGAAGCAGTCAGTTCTTCGATACGGCGCTTGGCTTCCTGACCTGCAGCAGCGTCGACGGAAGCGATGGTGACCACGCCTTCGTCGCTGATGTCGATCTGGGTACCGGTTTCTTCGGTCAGCGCGCGAATCACGGCGCCGCCTTTACCGATCACGTCACGGATCTTCTCCGGGTTGATCTTGATGGTGATCAGACGTGGGGCGAAGTCCGACAGTTCGGTCTTCACGTTAGGCATGGCTTTCTGCATTTCGCCCAGGATGTGCTCGCGGCCTTCTTTGGCTTGCGCCAGTGCCACTTGCATGATTTCCTTGGTGATGCCCATGATCTTGATGTCCATCTGCAGTGCCGTGATACCGTTGCGGGTACCGGCCACTTTGAAGTCCATGTCGCCCAGGTGATCTTCGTCACCCAGAATGTCGGACAGCACAGCGAACTTGCCGCCTTCCTTGATCAGACCCATGGCGATACCGGCCACGTGTTCTTTCATCGGCACGCCAGCATCCATCAGTGCCAGGCAGCCGCCGCAGACGGAAGCCATCGACGAGGAACCGTTCGATTCGGTGATTTCCGACACCAGACGCACGGCGTAGCTGAACTCTTCCTGCGAAGGCAGAGCAGCGATCAGTGCACGCTTGGCCAGACGGCCGTGACCGATTTCGCGGCGCTTAGGCGTACCCACGCGGCCCGTTTCGCCGGTGGCGAACGGTGGCATGTTGTAGTGCAGCATGAACGGGTCGGTGAATTCGCCCATCAGTGCATCGATCTTCTGGCTGTCGCGGGCGGTGCCCAGCGTGGCAACAACCAGCGCCTGGGTTTCACCACGGGTGAACAGGGCCGAACCGTGGGTACGTGGCAGTACCGAAGTACGGATCGAGATCGGACGTACGGTGCGGGTGTCGCGGCCGTCGATACGTGGCTCGCCGTCCAGAATCTGCGAACGTACGATCTTGGCTTCCATTTCGAACAGGATGTTGCCAACTTCGGCAGCGTCCACGCTGGTGCCAGCGGCAGCAGCTTCGGCGTTCAGGTCAGCCATGATTTCAGCCGAAGCGGTTTTCAGCTTGGCGGTACGTTCCTGCTTGTCTTTCACCTGATAGGCAGCCGACAGTTTGTCACCAGCGAAGTGCGCCACGCGGGCGATCAGTGCTTCGTTCTTGGCAGGTGGCGCCCATTCGACTTCCGGCTTGCCGCCGTCGCGTACCAGATCATGGATCGCGTCGATCACCGCTTTCATCTGCTCGTGGCCATACACCACGGCGCCCAGCATGATTTCTTCCGACAGTTGTTGCGCTTCCGATTCCACCATCAGCACGGCGGTTTCGGTACCGGCAACCACCAGATCCATCTGCGAGGTTTTCAGTTGTTCTACGGTCGGGTTCAGGATGTACTGGCCGTTGGCGTAACCCACGCGGGCCGCGCCGATAGGACCATTGAATGGCACGCCAGCCACGCACAGGGCGGCCGAAGCACCGATCATCGAAGGGATGTCCGGATCGATTTCAGGGTTGACCGACAGCACGTGAATAATCACTTGCACTTCGTTCAGGTAACCTTCTGGGAACAGCGGACGGATAGGACGGTCGATCAGACGCGAGGTCAGCGTTTCCTTTTCCGATGGACGACCTTCACGTTTGAAGAAACCGCCCGGGATCTTACCGGCTGCATAGGTTTTTTCAACGTAGTCGACGGTCAGTGGGAAGAAATCCTGACCTGGCTTGGCGTCTTTACGCGCTACCACGGTGGCCAGAATCACGGTATCTTCAACCGATACCATCACTGCGCCGGAGGCCTGACGAGCGATCTCGCCAGTTTCCAGCGTGACGGTGTGTTGACCGTACTGGAAGGTTTTCGTAACTTTATTAAACATGGGTAATCCCTTTCTATTTGCCGACAGATTTTCAGGGGCTGTCGTTCACCTCACCACAGGCAGCCTCGCGGCCACCTCTACTACTTACTGCAAACTACAAAATCGGAATTCCATGCTGCCTTGCCAAGAGCCTATGCTGCCTAGCAATTTTTGCCCGGCTTGAAAGACAAAATGCCCGCGTCAGAAAACTGGCGCAGGCATTTCGTTAAGCCGGATGATGCAATATTACTTACGCAGACCCAGTTTAGCGATCAGATCGCGGTAACGGGTAGCATCTTTGCCCTTCAGGTAGGACAGCAGCGATTTACGACGGTTAACCATCATAATCAGACCACGACGCGAGTGGTGATCTTTGGTGTGTGCTTTGAAGTGGGCGTTCAGTTCGTTGATGCGTGCGGTCAGCAGTGCAACTTGAACTTCTGGCGAACCGGTGTCTTTTTGACCACGGGCGTTGTCCGCAATGATAGCGGCTTTGTTGATGTTTTCTACGGTCATGATATTACCTTTCACATGCGGTGCGCGGAGTCTGAACCCTGCCCACCGTGAGCTTCAAAAAAAATCTGATCGGAAGACCAGACCCGCGATTATAACGGAAATTCGCGCCCCTGTATCCTGATTTGACTACAATCGTTTCATCTTCTGCATGGCACGTGGGGTTTTCCATGAAAAACGTTGTAGTTGCAACAATATTCACACTAGCCTTGTGTGCCTGCGCCGGTCTGCAGGCGCCGCCCGCCGGTTCCAGCGAAGCGGCCGTGCTGGCCAGTCTGGGTCAGCCCACGGGGCGCTACACGCAGGATGGCAACACCCTGCTGGAATATGCGCAGGGGCCGCTAGGCCAGAGCACTTATATGGCAACGCTGGGGCCAGACGGCCGTCTGATCTCGTTCGAGCAGGTGCTGACCAGCGAGAAGTTTGCCAGCGTCGCACTTAAACGCGACACCAAGCAGAACATCCTGGCCCGCTTCGGTCGGCCCAACGATGTGGTGCACTACGCCAGTGTGGAGGGCGACGTCTGGCTGTATCGCTACAAGGAACAGCGTGCGTGGGATTCGATGATGCACGTCGAGTTCGACCGCAACGGCGTAGTGCAGGCCATGGTCAACGGCCCCGACCCCGACCGGCAGGGGCGCCAGCTGCGCTAGGCAACCGCTCGCCCCGCCCTGCGCATCACACTTGCGGGTTGACCCGTTCGACCTTCGAGTGCAGCTTGTTCAGCGCCGACAGATAGGCCTTGGCCGAGGCCACAATGATATCCGGATGGGCACCCACGCCATTGACGATACGGCCATCCCTGGACAGACGCATGGTCACCTCGCCCTGCGACTGGGTGCCGGTGCTGATCGCATTCACGGAGAACAGCACCAGTTCGGCGCCACTGCCCACTTCCGACTCGATCGCATTCACCGTCGCATCGACCGGACCATCGCCGCGGCCTTCCGAAGTGTGTTCTTCGCCATCGATAGTGAACACCACTTTCGCGTTAGGCGTGGTGCCCGTATCGGACTGCTGCGCCAGACTGATGAAGCGGTAGTACTCGCTATCCTGCGATTGCTGCTCGTCCGATACCAGCGCCAGAATATCTTCGTCGAAGATGTCGGCCTTACGGTCGGCCAGCTCCTTGAAGCGCACGAAGGCGGCATTGATTTCCGCTTCCGATTCCAGCTCGATGCCCAGTTCCGTCAGGCGCTGCTTGAAGGCGTTACGGCCCGACAGTTTGCCCAGCACGATCTTGGTGGCAGTCCAGCCCACGTCTTCGGCGCGCATGATCTCGTAGGTCTCGCGCGATTTCAGCATACCGTCCTGATGGATGCCCGAGGCATGCGCGAAGGCGTTGGCGCCCACCACGGCCTTGTTAGGCTGCACGGCGAAGCCGGTAATCTGCGAGACCATCTTCGAGGCGGCCACGATCTGGGTGGTATCGATGCCGACGTCGAGGTTGTAGTAGGCGCGGCGCGTGCGCAGTGCCATCACCACTTCTTCCAGCGCCGTGTTACCGGCACGTTCGCCCAGACCGTTGATGGTGCACTCGATCTGACGGGCGCCGCCTATCATCACACCGGCCAGCGAATTGGCCACGGCCAGACCCAGATCGTTGTGGCAGTGCACCGACCAGATGGCCTTGTCCGAATTCGGAATCCGTTCGCGCAGGCGGCGGATGGTTTCACCGAAAATCTCCGGCACGGCATAACCTACCGTGTCAGGGAAGTTAATCGTGGTAGCCCCCTCGTCGATCACGCCTTCCAGCACGCGGCACAGGAAGTCTTCATCCGAGCGGCTGCCGTCTTCCGGGCTGAATTCGATGTCGTCGGTATGCTGGCGCGCGAAACGCACGGCGTTACGGGCCTGCAGCAGCACCTGTTCCGGCAGCATGCGCAGCTTCATCTCCATGTGCAGCTTGGAAGTGGCGATGAAGGTGTGGATACGCTTGCGCTCGGCCGGTGCCAGTGCTTCGGCAGCACGGGCGATATCGCGGTCATTGGCGCGCGACAGCGAGCAGATGGTCGATTCGCGTACGGCAGTAGCAATCGCGCGGATGGATTCGAAGTCGCCCTGCGAGGCGGCAGCGAAACCGGCTTCGATCACATCCACGCGCAGCCGTTCCAGCTGTTTGGCGATGCGGACTTTTTCGTCCTTGGTCATGGAAGCGCCCGGCGATTGCTCGCCATCGCGCAGGGTGGTGTCAAAGATAATCAGGCGGTTGGATGAGTTGCTCATAATAGCTCCGTGGCTTGTGCTTCGTTGCTTGAATTCTCAGGGCCTGCCGCCCTCAGGTCTTTGTAGTCTGGGCTTAGCGGCGTTCGCTGGGGTCGCTGGTTTCCTGCTCGGTCTGGATCAGGCTGACTTTCTTTCCTTTGGCCAGACGCCACGCAGAGACGACATAACCGGACAGGCCGTAAGCGATAAAGATAGGGAACAGCACCTTGGGCGGATCGATCGACACCAGTGCGAACACCAGCGCAATCAGGAACACCGCAATGAACGGCACCGACTTGCGGAAATTGATGTCCTTGAAGCTGTAGAAAGGCACATTGGTCACCATGGTCAGACCGGCGAACATGGCAATACTCCACGACACCCAGCGCAGCTCGATGCCGGATACTTCCTGATCCACCATCAGCAGCACGAAACCGGCTACCAGCGCAGCAGCGGAAGGCGAAGGCAGGCCCTGGAAGAAGCGCTTGTCCACCACCTGAATATTGGTATTGAAACGGGCCAGACGCAGCGCAGCGCCGGCGCAGTAGACAAACGCGGCGATCCAGCCCAGTTTGCCCAGACCGCGCAGCGACCATTCGTAGATCACCAGTGCCGGTGCGGCGCCGAAGGACACCATATCGGACAGGCTGTCGTACTGGGCGCCGAACTCGCTCTGGGTATTGGTCAGGCGGGCCACACGGCCATCGAGACCGTCCAGTATCATGGCGATGAAAATCGCCCATGCCGCGTGTTCGAATTTCAGGTTCATGGCCATCACGATGGCGTAGAAGCCGCAGAACAGCGCTGCCGTGGTGAAGGCATTCGGCAGCAGATAGATGCCGCGATGGCGTGGCCGGTCCAGATCCTCCCCGCGGGCACGACGGGCAAAGCGGGCAAAGCGCGACATCTGCGGCGTCTTTGCCAGATTGACGCCAGCCTTGGCGCGGCGGCGGGGGAATTTAGCCATAGTGTTCCGTTTCCTGAAAGCTGAAGTTAATGCGCCACCATTATAGTGGAGCCGACCATAAAAAAGGGGGATAGTCGCACCATCCCCCTTGATTCTGACGTGATCGGCCGACTAAATCGGCCTACCTGACTAATTCTGCGCCGCTCGCCTCCGGCCGGCGCTGGCTGCGGCTTATTTGAAGCGCACTTTGGCCACCAGGCCCACCTGCACGGTGGTTTCGCCCGGCTCGAAACTAGGCTCGGCGACGCTGACGTCATCGGCCATTTTGGCAGTACGCATCATCACAGCCGGTGCCGCTGCATACTGGCGCTCCTGCAGGAAGTTGCCAGTGCCTTCGAAGTCCACGGCCTCCAGCACGGCTTCGCTGGCATTGCGCCCCATCGCCCTGGCCATGTAGGACACGCGGTCATTCAGGTTGCGGTAGGCGGCCGCAATTCGCGCTTCATCGAGCTTGCGGGTGGTTTCCGGCGTCAGGCCGAACTGCAGATTATTCAGTGCCAGCACTTTCTGGGCGGCGGCTACAGTCTTCGGCAGCTTGTCCAGACTGGTGGTGGTCATCTGCACATACTGGCCCACACGCCAGCCCGTAATGGCGCGCTGGCGCGCCGGCTGACCGTTCGGCAGCGGGCGCTCTTCCGCATACACGGGATAGGTGTAATAGCCCTGCGTCTTCAGCATGGCGACCGGGTCTTCCTTCTTCAGTATTTCCAGCCCCTGACGCATCTTGGTATTCACCCGCGAGGCAGCCACGGCTTTGTCCTTGTCCTGCTCTTCGATGGCCAGCGTAGCGACTACCTGATCATTGGCATGCTGCACTTCGCCCGAAGCCGGAACGACGACCAGCGTGCCCGTGGTCTGTACGGCATCTGCGCCGGCGGCGTATGCAGAAAATGCCAGCGTTGCGGCAGTTGCGGTAACGAGTGATTTAAGTGCGGTCTTAGCAGCGGTCATAACAGACTCCATAGCAAGTTTAACAACGAGGCCAACTTTACCCGATTTCCACACGCCAACCCGTAACACATGGTGAGCGTTTGTAACAATTCGCGTGCAAGAAATCTGCCACAAAAGTTGCACTCGCGTCTGCCTATGGTACATTCGCCCCACTTCGACTGCGAAAGTGCCCATGTCGTACCCCTATCTGAGCGACGTCATACAGGCAGCCACTGGCTATGCCCTCCCCCTGCCGCTGGCCACTTTCGGCCTGTTTGTGGCACTGGGCGCACTGGCCGCAGGGGCCAGCTTTCGCGCCGAACTCAAACGCTTCTACGAGGCAGGCCGCATCGGCCCCGCCTATGTGCATGGATTATCCCGTCCGCCGCAGGAAGTGGTCAGCGACTTTATCATCATCGTACTGATCGCCGGCGTACTGGGCGCACGCCTGTTCCACATCCTCGACCATCTCGACCAGTTCTTTGCCGATCCGCTGGGCATGCTGCTCACCCGTTCCGGCCTGAGCATCTTCGGCGGGCTAATCTTCGGCACCTTTGCCGGCATGCTTTGCGCGCGCCGCTGGCGTTTGCCTGTCACACCGCTGCTCGATGCCGCCGCCCCCGCGCTGATGCTGGGCTACGGCATCGGCCGTATCGGTTGCCAGATTTCCGGTGATGGCGACTGGGGCATCGCCGCCAACATGGCACTCAAACCGGCCTGGCTGCCCAGCTGGCTGTGGGCCCAGACCTATGACAACAACATCTACGGCGAACTGATCGCCGCGCCGGGTGTCTACCCGACGCCCATGTACGAAACCGCGATGGCGTTGCTGTGCTTCGCCCTGCTGTGGGCCGTGCGGCGCCATCCATTCCGCATCGGCTGGCTGTTCTCGCTGTATCTGCTGCTGGCCGGCGCCGAGCGCCTGCTGATCGAACAGATCCGCGTCAATCCCGTCATCAACCTGGGCAGCCTGCACGCCACGCAGGCCGAGCTGATCGCCAGCGCCCTGATCGTGCTGGGCCTGACCGGCCTACTGCTCAAGCGCCAGCGCCGCTAATTTCCGACTACCAGACAAGCATCAACAATGCTGGTGCATCTGGCTTCCGGGATGCCACATATCTGCTAAGCTTTTCTGCATGAATGCCAAGCAGATGAAGAAGTGGCTGGAGCGACAGGGAGCAACTTTTCAACTCGGCAAAGGCTCGCATCTGAAAGTCTTTCTCAATGGCAGGCAATCTACCCTGCCCATGCACGGCAACGCTGAACTGGGCAAAGGACTGGAAGCAGCCATCAAGCGCCAGCTTGGATTGAAGTAAGGAAAAGAAATGTTTGACTATCCCGTCACACTAACGCCGGATGATGGCAGCGTACTGGTGACTTTCGCCGACGTACCTGAAGCCATCACCTTTGGCATCAATGAAGAAGACGCACTAAGCAAAGCCGTCGATGCACTGGAAACAGGGCTGTCGTTTTACGTCGATGCTGGCAAGCCACTACCGCTAGCCAGCCAAGCGGCAACGGGTCAGAAAACCGTTCGTCCATCCGCACTGGAATTGCCCAGACTCAACGCCTATCAAGCCCTGACAGAGCAAGGTGTCAAATAGTCTAAAACTGGATCGCAAATAAAAACGGGGCAGACCCTGCGGCCTGCCCCGTTTTAAGTTAGCGCAAAGCTAGCTTAGTTCTTCGACTGGTCTACCATTTTGTTTTTGGCGATCCAAGGCATCATGGCACGCAGTTTTGCACCCACTTCTTCGATCTGGTGCTCGGCGGTCAGACGACGACGCGAGATCAGGGTCGGTGCGCCTGCCTTGTTTTCCAGGATGAAGGACTTGGCGTATTCACCGGTCTGGATGTCTTTCAGGCACTGACGCATTGCATCTTTGGTCGCTGCGGTCACAACACGTGGACCCGTCACGTACTCGCCGTATTCGGCGTTGTTCGAGATCGAGTAGTTCATGTTGGCGATACCGCCTTCGTAGATCAGGTCCACGATCAGTTTCAGTTCGTGCAGGCACTCGAAGTAAGCCATCTCTGGAGCGTAGCCAGCTTCTACCAGCGTTTCGAAACCGGCTTTGATCAGTTCAACCGCACCACCGCACAGAACAGCCTGTTCGCCGAACAGGTCGGTTTCGGTTTCTTCACGGAAGTTGGTTTCGATAATACCGGCACGGCCGCCGCCGTTGGCCGAAGCGTAGGACAGAGCGATGTCACGGGCGATGCCGGACTTGTCCTGATACACGGCGATCAGGTGTGGCACACCGCCACCCTGGGTGTAGGTAGCGCGCACGGTGTGGCCTGGTGCTTTTGGAGCAACCATGATCACGTCCAGATCGGCACGTGGCACAACCTGGCCGTAGTGCACGTTGAAGCCGTGGGCGAAGGCCAGTACCGCGCCTTGCTTGGCGTGTGGTGCAACGTTTTCGTTGTACACCTGAGCGATGTTTTCATCTGGCAGCAGGATCATGATGACGTCAGCGGCTTTCACTGCGTCGTTCACTTCCGCCACTTTCAGACCGGCTTTCTCTACTTTGCTCCACGAGGAACCGCCTTTGCGCAGACCAACGGTCACGTTGACGCCCGAGTCGCTCAGGTTCTGTGCGTGGGCGTGGCCTTGCGAGCCGTAGCCGATGATGGCAACGTTTTTGCCTTTGATCAGGGAGAGGTCAGCGTCTTTGTCGTAGAAAACTTTCATGGTCATTCCTTTGGATAAATTTGTTTACACTTTGAGGATGCGTTCGCCGCGGCCGATACCGGAACCGCCGGTACGTACCGTTTCGAGGATGGCAGTACGGTCGATCGAGTCGATGAAGGCGTCCAGCTTGGACTTGGCCCCCGTCAGTTCTATCGTGTAGGTCTTTTCCGTGACGTCGATGATGCGGCCGCGGAAGATGTCCGCCGTACGCTTCATTTCTTCACGCTCCTTACCTACGGCGCGCACCTTGATCAGCATCAGTTCACGTTCGATGTGCTGGCCTTCCGTCAGATCCACCACCTTCACCACCTCGATCAGGCGGTTCAGGTGCTTGGTGATCTGTTCGATGATGTCGTCCGAGCCGGTGGTGACGATCGTCATCCGCGACAGGGTGGCATCTTCGGTTGGCGCAACCGTCAGTGTTTCGATGTTGTAGCCGCGGGCCGAGAACAGGCCCACCACGCGCGACAGCGCGCCGGCTTCGTTTTCCAGCAAGACAGAGATAATGTGTCGCATGTTATAAGTCCTCCGAACCCAACAGCATTTCAGAGAGCCCTTTGCCCGCTTTCACCATCGGCCAGACGTTTTCCGATTGATCCGTGATGAAGTTCATGAAGACCAGCTTGTCTTTCATGGCGAAGGCGTCACGCAGTGCGCCGTCCACATCACCGGGTTTTTCGATACGCATACCGACGTGGCCATAGGCCTCGGCCAGCTTCTCGAAGTTAGGCAGCGAATCCATATACGATTCCGAGTAACGCGAACCGTAATCGATCTGTTGCCACTGACGTACCATGCCGAGGAAGCGGTTGTTCAGCATGATGATCTTCGGCGTCAGGTGATACTGTTTGCAGGTCGCCAGTTCCTGGATACACATCTGGATCGAACCTTCGCCCGTGATACAGGCTACGGTGGCATCCGGATTGGCCATCTGCACGCCCATGGCGTATGGCAGACCCACGCCCATGGTGCCCAGACCACCGGAGTTGACCCAGCGCTTAGGCTTATCGAACGGGTAGTACTGCGCAGCCCACATCTGGTGCTGGCCCACGTCGGAAGTGATGAAGGCATCGCCCTTGGTCACTTCCCACAGTTTCTGCACCACCGATTGCGGCTTGATCACCAGATCGGACGGAGCGAATTTCAGGCACTCGCGGCCACGCCATTCGTTGATCTGCTTCCACCAGTTCTTCAGCGCAGGCGCATTCGGCTTGGCATCGGCAGCGTCGAGCTGGGACAGGAACTCGATCAGCACGTCTTTGACGTTACCGACGATAGGAATGTCCACTTTCACGCGTTTCGAGATCGACGACGGGTCGATATCGACGTGAATGATCTTGCGCGGGTTGGTAGCAAAGTGTTTCGGATTACCGATCACGCGGTCGTCGAAACGGGCGCCGATGGCGATCAGGACGTCGCAATGCTGCATCGCCATATTCGCTTCATAGGTCCCGTGCATACCCGGCATACCGACGAATTTGTCGTCGCTGGCGCGGTAGGCGCCCAGACCCATCAGGGTGTTGGTGACGGGGAAGCCGAGTTTATCGACCAGCTTGTTCAGTTCCGGCGACGCATGCGCCAGGATCACGCCACCACCCGTGTAGATCATCGGGCGTTCGGCCTGCAGCAGCAGTTGCACAGCTTTGCGGATCTGACCGGCGTGACCTTTGTCGACCGGTTTGTACGAACGCATTTCTACCTCTTTCGGGTAGGAATACGTCGTTTTATGCATCGAGATATCCTTCGGAATATCCACCAGCACGGGGCCTGGACGGCCGGTACGGGCGATGTAGAAGGCTTTCTTGACGGTTTCCGCCAAATCCTTGACGTCTTTGACGAGGAAATTGTGCTTGACCACGGGGCGGGTAATACCGACCGTGTCGCATTCCTGGAAGGCATCCTGACCGATAGCGTGACTAGGCACCTGGCCCGAAATCACCACCATAGGGATGGAATCCATGTAAGCGGTAGAAAGACCTGTAACGGCATTCGTCACGCCCGGACCGGACGTTACCAGCGCTACACCAACTTTATCGGAACTGCGCGAATAGGCGTCGGCAGCGTGTATCGCAGCCTGCTCGTGTCGCACCAGTACGTGTTGGAATTTGTCTTGTTTGAAGATGGCGTCGTAAATGTACAGTACCGCACCACCTGGATAGCCAAAGACGTGTTCTACGCCTTCGTCAGCCAAGCAGCGGACAAGTATTTCCGCGCCAGTGAGCAGATTTGCTCCCTGCGTTGCTTCGGTATTCATGAAACATTCCTTTCAAGGTCCATTGGAGATTGATCGGATGTTCTTTCCTGGCGAAGTATGGATACCGCTACAGCTTGGACCTGCACCCCTGTCTTTGATGCGAATACACCAGCCTCTTCCGTCAACCGTAGTGACGTGCAAAGCGGTGCTCAACGCAAACTCGTTGGCGAGATCTGTCTGTAGTGGTTGTACATACCTCTCGCGCTTGTGGCGCGGGTTAGAACAAACTGCCTACATATGAAAGCGCGTCGGATCGATTGCGGCGTTGTGTGCCAGCGGCGATCTGACCTTTAGCTTCGGGGTGTTCAAAGCGTCCCATACGGTACACCGCCGTGCGCGTTTGAGCAAGGGATAATTGGAAAAATACGCGGCATCGCAGCATTTTCTTGCGAGGCTGCGGCGAAAAGTCTGCAGAAAGGACTATTTTTTGCTAGCATGCGCTCAGTTCCAGAGCCGCCTAAGCGGCCCAGCGCCGGCTTTCCGGCGAGCTTATCCCACTACGCATGGCCACAGACAAAGAATTATCCGACTTCCTCGAAAGCGTCGAACGCCGGGCCTATAAACAAGCCGTGTATGCCGTCCGCAAGGATGAATCGGCGCTTGATATCGTGCAGGACGCGATGATCAAGCTTGCCGAAAAGTACGGCGACAAACCGGCAGCCGAACTGCCCATGCTGTTCCAGCGCATACTCCAGACCACCATCCTCGATTATTTCCGCAGGGAAAAAGTGCGCAATACCTGGGTCAGCCTGTTTTCCGGCATGGGTCCCAGCGGCGACGACCACGAAGATTTTGATCTACTTGAGTCCTATGCGGCCGAACAGGGCAGCGCTGCGGCCGAGTCCAGCGCAGACCAGTTAGAACGCGGTCAGGTGCTGGCAATCATCGATGCAGAAGTGCAAAAACTGCCTGCGCGTCAACGCGAAGCCTTCCTCATGCGTTATTGGCAGGATATGGACGTGGCCGAAACGGCCCTCGCTATGGGTTGTTCGGAAGGCAGTGTGAAGACACATTGCTCCCGAGCAACGCATGCGCTCGCCGAAACGCTGAAAGCCAAGGGGATAACACTATGAACACCGAAGAGCTGAATTTCGCTTACAAAGTGCGCCATGCACTGAACGAACAACTGGACGATCTGCCACCTGCCACCACTGACCGGCTGGCCAAGGCACGCCAGATGGCGCTGGCACGCAAGAAACCGGATGGCGCGGCGCGCCGTACGGCCCCCGTCGTGCGCAGCGAACTGGCCGGTGTTCAGGGTGGTAACTGGTCGTTCTCGTGGTTCAACCGCATGGGCGTGGCCCTGCCCCTGCTGGTGCTGGTGGCTGGCCTGATCGGCATCTACCAGTACGAGCAGCAGGAACATATCGCCGAAATCGCCGAACTGGACGCCGCCGTGCTGTCCGATGAACTGCCGCTGTCCGCCTATCTGGATCACGGTTTTAACGCTTACCTGAATCAAAGCGAGCAATAAGTATGGCCTTAAGTCGTCAGGCAAAGTGGAGTTCTGTAGCACTGGTGCTGATCCTTGGTTCCGCCGCCGGCCTGCTATGGTTCGGCAGCCAGCCCGACGCGCCGCCCGGCATCGCCCAGCCGCTGGCCAAGGCCGGTAGCGCCCTCGGTGTAGCCGGCAAAGGCAGCACCGCCGACAAGACCCGCTGGAAGGATCTGACGGCTGAGCAGCAACAGACGCTGGCGCCACTGGCTGGCGAATGGGACCAGATGGAGCCGCTGCGCCGGCAGAAATGGCTGGGCATCATCAAGCGCTACGCCTCGATGAAGCCGGACGAACAGGCCCGCGTGCAGGAACGCATGCGCGAGTGGGTGCGTATGACGCCGGAAGAACGCCGTCAGGTACGCCAGAACTTTGCCCGCGCCAAGAAGATCGACCCATCGCAGAAGAACACGCAATGGGAATCCTACCAGCAGCTGTCGGACGATGAAAAGAAACAGCTGGCGGCCAAGGCGACAGTGAAACCACAGGTGGCCAATCTGCCGACTGCAGCCCAGAGCAAGATCAAGACGGTAGCGCCGATCAAGCCGCTGGTGGTCACGGAAAACGGTTCGGCCAGTGCCCCGGCACTAGTACCGCCAGCGCCGCTTCCTGCTCCGCTGCTGCCTCCCGCCAGCAATGTAGCACCGGCCGGCAGCGCCACTGGTTCCAGCGGCGCGAATAGCGCCAGCAGTTCGGGCGGCGGCAGCGCTGCCGTCAACGCCGCTGGCACCGCAAGCCCTGCGACTGGCGACAGCGCCACGGTTCCGAATGCCTCCAACATAACGCCGGCACCTGCGCCGGCCGCAGCACAGCCTACGAGCAGCAATGTCAAATAAACCCGCCACCACTCCGCCTGTTACCGAAACTGTAATGACCAACCCCGGCGTGGGCCGCCGCCTGATCTCCATGGTGTACGAAACCCTGCTGGCTTTCGCCGTGCTGTTTCTGCCCTTCCTGATTTTCGAATTCATCGTGCAGGCCCGTCATACGCCTGCGCTCGAGCATACGCGTCAGGCCCTGCTGTTCCTCGTGCTGGGTGCCTACTTCATCCACCAGTGGAGCCGTGAAGGCCAGACGCTGGCTATGCGCACCTGGCGGCTCAAAGTAATCCGCCCCGGCCACGCCCATCTTTCGCTGCAGACGGCTGCCGTACGCTATCTGCTAAGCTGGATGTGGGTACTGCCTGCGCTGATCGTCAGCGCCGTGCTGCATCTGGAAAAATGGCAGGCGCTGGGCGCCATCGGCGTCGGCGTGCTGGCATGGGCCATGACAGCCTTCCTCGACGCCGACCGCCAGTTCCTGCACGATAAGCTGACGGGTACCCGTCTGGTGCAACTGCCGCCGCTGCAAAAGAAAAAGAAACAGGCCAGCGCCGCCTGAGCGACACTGGCCTGCTTGAGCCCTTGATCTGTGGCCGCGCTCTCGCGGCTGCGCCTAGAAGCGTTCGTGTGGCTGCAGATAGCGCCACTCGCCTTGCGGCAGGCTGGACATGGCAATCCGGCCAATCCGGATGCGCTTCATAGCCACCACGCTCAGGCCCACCATCTTGCACATATGTTCGATCTGGCCCGGCTTCGGGCCCTTCACGGCAAAGCGCAGACGGCGCTCGTTCTGCCAGCTCACTTTGATGGGCGGCAGCGGCTTGCCGTTGAATGGCAAGCCGTGATTGAGTAGCGCCAGCCCGTTCTCGGCGATCTCGCCGCCGACTTCCACGATAATCTCCTGCTCCATGCGTGCCGCTTCTTCCGTCAGCTTGCGGTTGACGCGGAAGTCCTGCGTCAGCACCAGCAGACCGCTGGCCTGCGTTTCCAGCGGCAGCGTCAGGGCCAGATTGGCCAGATGGCGTTTGAGGAAGCGCTGCGACGGCGCCGTGCGCGTCAGCGTGTCAGGCTTGATCTGGTGCAGCGCCGGCAAGCCGTCCTTGCCTATGCCGCCATTCACGCCGACCGCCTTATGCAGCAGCAGCGTGACGGGCACGGCTTCCAGCAGCGTCGCATCGGCTGCAATCGTAATCTCCTGCTCGGGCGTGATGCGTGCGCCCGCCTCCTCTACCACCACACCATCCACGCTGACGTAGCCGCCCTCGATATACAGTTCGGCTTCGCGGCGCGAGCAGGGACGCATCTCGGCCACGCGCTTGGCGAGGCGGACGCTTTGATCAGTGGTGGATTCGGTCATCCGAAGAAATCTCCAAAAACAGTAATGGCGCGTTCGATATCGTCGCGCGAAGTATCCATGTGGGTGACGATGCGCAAACGGGGCGCCATCGAAACGCGGATACGGGTCAGTTGCAGTACGTCGTTGAGGCCACGGCAGGCGTCGGCCGGAATATCGACGTAGAAAATATTGGTCTGCGGCGTGGACACGGTAATGCCCTTGACCTTGGCCAGTTCGCTGGCGAAGTAGGCAGCATTCTCGTGATCCTCGGCCAGTCGCGCGTACTGGTGCTGCAAGGCGTACAAGCCGCCGGCGGCCAGTATGCCCGCCTGCCGCATGCCACCGCCCAGCATCTTGCGCCAGCGCTTGGCCTCGGCGATCAGTGGCTTGCTCCCGCACAGCACCGAACCGACCGGCGCGCCCAGCCCTTTGGACAGGCATACAGATACGGAATCGAAACCGGCTACCGCCGCGCGCGGGCTCACACCCAGCTTGACGGCAGCATTGCAGATGCGCGCGCCATCGAGGTGGGTGGCGAGGCCACGCTCATGCGCGAGTGCCGTTGCCTGCTGCAGATATTCAAGCCCCAGTACCTTGCCGCCTATGGTGTTTTCCAGCGCCAGCAAGCGGGTGCGCGCAAAGTGGATGTCGTCCGGCTTGATCTGCGCCGCGATATCGGTCAGCGCTAGGCTGCCGTCGGGCTGATTGCTGATGGGCTGCGGCTGTATGCTACCCAGCACCGCCGCACCGCCGCCTTCGTAGCGGTAGGTGTGGGCGTCCTGCCCCACCAGATATTCGTCGCCACGGCCGCAATGCGCCAGCAGGGCTAGCAGATTACTCTGCGTGCCCGATGGTGCGAACAGTGCCGCTTCGTAGCCGAACAGGTCAGCCGTATAGTCCTGTAACTGGTTGACGCTAGGGTCATCGCCATACACGTCGTCGCCAACGTCGGCCGCGTGCATGGCAGCGCGCATCGCCGCGCTGGGGCGGGTGACGGTGTCGCTGCGTAAATCCAGCCATTGTTCATTCAGCCCGCTCATCTTCTACCCTACCCTTTTACGTTGACTGCGCGGCCACTTGCTGCGTATAGAAGCGCTGGCCCATTTCTTCCAGCCCCAGCGTCTCCAGCACTTCCTGCAGTCGCTGCGAAGGCCGCTGGCGCGGCAGGTCTTTATAGGTGGCGATGATCAGCTCATTCTTCATCGAATGCTCCCAGCCCACCAGTTCCGTCACGTTGACCTGATAGCCATGCGCTTCCAGTTGCAGACAGCGCAGCACATTGGTGATCTGGCTGCCGAATTCGCGCGTGTGGATAGGGTGACGCCAGATTTCCGTCAGCGCCGATTTAGCCAGCGACTTGCCCTTGTTCTTCTTCAGCACGGACGCCACTTCGGCCTGACAGCAAGGCACCAGCACCATGTAGCGCGCCTTCTTCTTCAGCGCAAAGTCGATGGCGTCATCGGTCGCCGTGTTACAGGCGTGCAGCGCGGTGACGATGTCAATTTGCTCGGGCAGCAGCTTCGATTCGGTGGACTCGGCCACCGACAGCGGCAGGAAGGACATGCCGGGGAAGTTGAATTGCTGCGCCAGTTCCTGCGAGCGTTTGACCAGTTCTTCGCGCGTTTCGATGCCGTAGATGTGCGAGCCATCCGAGCCAACATTAAGCGCCTTGAAGAACAGATCGTAGATGATGAAGCCCAGATAGGACTTGCCTGCACCGTGATCGACCAGCGAAATGCTGCCCTTGGTTTCCAGCAGATCCTTGAGCAGCGGCTCGATGAACTGGTACAGGTGATACACCTGTTTGAGCTTGCGGCGGCTGTCCTGATTCATCTTGCCGTCGCGCGTCAGGATGTGTAGTTCCTGCAGCAGCGCGACCGTCTGGCCTTCACGGATTTCCGGCATATTGTCGACGCCCGTGACGGTCGCGCCGATCTTGGCAGCACCGGCTGCCTTGCTACTATTCTTATTATTTGGCTTCATCGATCCACGCCTGTTGGATTGCTTCGAGTACCTTCTCGCCACCGCGCGTGTGGTCATCGTCGAACTCTTCCAGTTCGACGATCCAGTTATGCAGATCGGTAAAGCGTATTGTCAGCGGATCGATCTCCGGAAACTTATCGTAGAGCGCTTCCGCAATCGCGCTGATGTCCGTCCACTTCATTTCAGTGACCGCCTTCGCTAGCGTGGTTGATGGTGTACTTCGGAATTTCGATGACCAGATCTTCATCGGCTACCACGGCCTGACAGGACAGGCGCGATACGGCTTCCAGCCCCCATGCCTTGTCCAGCTGGTCTTCTTCGTTCTCGCTCGCTTCGCTCAGCGAATCGAAGCCTTCACGCACCAGCACGTGGCAGGTGGTGCAGGCACAGGACTTCTCGCAAGCGTGTTCGATGTGGATATCATTTTCCAGCATGATGTCGCACAGCGTCTTGCCAGCGTCAGCTTCGATGACGGCGCCGTCCGGGCACAGTTTGGCGTGGGGCAGGAATACGATTTGTGGCACTTGTAACCTCTGTAAATGTTTAAACGACCTGATCCAGCTTCTTGCCGGCCAGTGCGCTGCGCACGCTGCGATCCATGCGGCGCGATGCAAATTCTTCCGTACCCTGCGCCAGCGATTCCACTGCCGCTTTCACGGCACTGTGATCGACAGCGCCGGCCTGCGACTGCGCGACCACGCCGCGCACGCTGGCGATCAGCGCATCGAGTGCTGCGCGCTCTTCAGCCGACAGCAGCGCGCCATCTTCTGCCAGCGCCGATTCGGTCGCCAGGATGATGCGCTCGGCCTCCACCTGCTCTTCGCGCAGGGCGCGCGCCTTCATGTCCACGTCGGCCGCCTGATAGGAATCCTGCAGCATGCGTGCCACGTCGTCATCGCCCAGACCGTAGGACGGCTTGACGCTGATCGATGCTTCCACGCCCGAGCGCAGTTCGCGTGCCGAGACCGACAGCAGACCATCGGCATCGACCTGATAGGTGATGCGGATACGCGCCGCACCAGCAGCCATAGGCGGAATGCCGCGCAGCTCGAAGCGCGCCAGCGAACGGCAGTCCGTCACCAGTTCACGCTCGCCCTGCAGCACATGCACGGCCAGCGCCGTCTGGCCATCCTTGAAGGTGGTGAACTCCTGCGCACGCGCGCAAGGAATGGTGGAGTTGCGAGGAATGATCTTCTCGACCAGACCACCCATGGTTTCGATACCCAGCGACAGCGGCGTCACATCCAGCAGCAGCCAGTCGTCGCCGGCAGCGCGGTTACCGGCCAGCAGATTGGCCTGAATCGCAGCGCCGAGCGCCACTACTTTGTCCGGATCGATATTCGCATGCGGGATGGTGTGGAAGAAGTCGCTCACGGCACGCTGCACATGCGGCATGCGGGTCGCGCCACCCACCATCACCACGCCATCCACATCGTCCGCATCGACATTAGCGTCGCGCAGCGCTTTCTTGATGGCGTTCATGGTCTTGGTAATCAGGTGCTTGGTGATCTCGTGGAAGGTCTCCGCCGTGATCTTCAGATGCACTTCCTCGCCCGAACTGAGCACCGCGTCCACCGACACTTCATCTTTACTGGACAGCAGTTCCTTGGCTTCGCGCGCTTTCACCATCAGCACGGCCGTATCTTCTTCCGACAGCGGTGCCAGCTTTTCTTCCTGATGGATGTAGCAGAACAGACGGTGGTCGAAGTCGTCGCCACCAAGCGCCGAATCGCCGCCCGTAGACAGCACTTCGAACACGCCCTTGCTCAGCTTGAGGATGGAGATATCGAAGGTGCCGCCGCCCAGATCGTACACGGCGTACAGGCCTTCCGAGCCATTATCGAGACCGTAGGCAATCGCGGCAGCGGTCGGCTCGCTGAGCAGGCGCAGCACGTTCAGACCGGCCAGCTGGGCCGCATCCTTGGTGGCCTGACGCTGGGCGTCGTCGAAATAGGCCGGCACGGTAATCACGGCACCAACCAGATCATCACCTAGCGTATCTTCGGCGCGCTGGCGCAGCGTAGCGAGAATCTGCGCCGACACTTCCACCGGACTTTTCACGCCAGCGATGGTCTTCAGCTGCACCATGCCGGGCGTATCGAGGAAATCGTAAGGCAGGTTTTCCGCGTAGGCGATATCGGCCAGACCACGGCCCATGAAGCGCTTGACGGAGACGATGGTGTTCTTCGGATCGGTGGTCTGCGCAGCCTGCGCCTTGTAACCGATGTTGGCATGGCCGTTAGGCAGATAGCGCACCACGGAAGGCAGCAGCGGGCGGCCATCCTCGTCGCTCAGCACTTCGGGGATGCTGCTGCGGACAGTCGCAACCAGCGAATTGGTGGTGCCCAGATCTATCCCTACCGCCAGCCGGTGCTGGTGCGGTGCAGTGGACATGCCGGGTTCGGAAATTTGCAGAAGGGCCATGTAGTGTATGCCGTGCGGCTCTGATTAAATGATGATGCCGGGACATGCCCGGCCTGAGTCTCTCTGTACTGCCAGTATCTAGGCTGGCCTTGCTGTGGCGGGCGCTATCTCTGCCGCCCTGCCGCGCGCCCGTTCAGGCGTCTTCCAGCAGGCTCAGTGCACTGTCTATCTCTTGCTTCAGCTTTTCGATGAACATCAGCGCGCGCACACCCTGTGCTGCCTGCGCATAATCGTTGCTGCCTATTTGCTGTTCGATGGCCGCCAGCTGCGTCTTGCGCTCGCGCCGCAGTTGCTGATCCAGTCCTTCCAGCGCTTCCACGTCTTTCGCCGCACGCGCATCGCCCAGCTCTTCGCGCCACTCCATCTGCTGCATCAGGAAAGCCATAGGCATGGCCGTATTCGATTCCGTCTGCAGATCCACGCCAGCCAGTTCGCACATATACTGCGCGCGCTTCTGGGGATGCTTCAGCGTCTGGTAGGCTTCGTTGGCACGGGTGGCCCACTGCATGGCGACGCGCTTCTCGGCGTCGGTGGCATTGACGTATTTATCGGGATGGACACGGTTCTGCACGTCGCGGTAGGCGCTATCGAGCGCTTGCACGTCAACGGCAAATTGCAGGGGCAGATTGAACAGCTCGAAGTGGTTTTGCATGGCTGGTCAGATGCGGAAGCTTTCGCCGCAACCGCAAGCGTCTTTCTGGTTCGGGTTGTTGAACTTAAAGCCTTCGTTCAGACCTTCGCGGGCGAAATCGAGTTCCGTGCCGTCGATGTAAGGCAGGCTTTTCGGGTCCACGAACACTTTGACGCCGTGCGATTCGAACACATTGTCCTCATCGGCCACTTCGTCCACATATTCGAGCTTGTAGGCCAGTCCGGAGCAGCCCGTCGTGCGCACGCCAAAACGCAGGCCTATGCCTTTGCCGCGGCGTTCGATGTAACGATTGATGTGTTTCGCTGCTTTTTCGGTCAGGGTGATAGCCATTTGATTCTCCCGCGCCGCGCCACGAGGGTGGCGGCGGCGTGATTGTATAACGAGCCGGAGCTCAGCAAACTTAGGCGCTAGCCGGGTGTTTGTTCTGGTAGTCCAGAACTGCTGCCTTGATGGCGTCTTCGGCCAGAATCGAACAGTGGATTTTCACCGGTGGCAGGGCCAGTTCTTCGGCGATTTCCGTATTCTTGATGGCCAGTGCCTGATCCAGCGTTTTGCCCTTGACCCATTCCGTTACCAGCGAGCTGGAAGCGATGGCCGAACCGCAGCCATAGGTCTTGAATTTCGCGTCTTCGATCTTGCCGTCGGCGCCCACTTTGATCTGCAGCTTCATCACGTCGCCGCAGGCAGGTGCGCCCACCATGCCGGTGCCAACGCTGTCATCGCCTTTTTCGAAGGCGCCCACGTTGCGCGGGTTTTCGTAGTGATCGAGTACTTTTTCCGAGTAAGCCATGATAGTGCTCCTGTGTTCTGTATATCTTAAAAATTAGTGCGCTGCCCACTGGATCGAATTGATGTCGATCCCCTCTTTGAACATATCCCACAGCGGCGACAGTTCGCGCAGCTTGCCCACTTTGGATTTCATCAGTTCGACGGCGAAATCGATGTCGGCTTCGGTAGTGAAGCGGCCGATGGTGAAACGAATCGAGCTGTGTGCCAGTTCATCGCTGCGGCCCAGTGCGCGCAGCACGTAGGATGGCTCCAGACTGGCCGAGGTGCAGGCCGAACCGGACGACACGGCCAGATCTTTCACTGCCATGATCAGCGATTCGCCTTCCACATAGTTGAAGCTGACATTCAGGTTATGCGGCACGCGGTGATCCATATCGCCATTGATATAGGTTTCCTCGATTTCCTGCAGGCCCTTGGCCAGACGGTCGCGCAGCGCCTTGATGCGCACGATCTCTTCGTCCATCTCGACCTTGGCCAGACGGAAGGCTTCGCCCATGCCCACGATCTGGTGGGTCGGCAGCGTGCCCGAACGCAGGCCGCGCTCATGGCCACCACCGTGCATCTGCGCTTCGATACGCACGCGCGGCTTGCGGCACACATACAAGGCACCGATACCTTTAGGGCCGTAGGTTTTGTGCGCGGTGAAGGTCATCAGATCGACCTTGGTCTTCTGCAGATCGATCGCCACTTTGCCCGTTGCCTGGGCAGCGTCACAGTGGAAGATGATGCCTTTCGAGCGGCACAGTGCGCCGATTTCGGCTATCGGCTGGATCACGCCAATCTCGTTATTCACCAGCATCACGGAAACCAGAATGGTATCCGGACGGATGGCAGCGGTCAGCTGCTCGATGGTGATCAGGCCGTTGTCCTGCGGTTCCAGATAGGTGGCTTCGAAGCCGATGCGCTCCAGTTCACGCACCGTGTCCAGCACCGACTTGTGCTCGGTTTTCACGGTGATGATGTGCTTGCCCTTGGTCTTGTAGAACTGCGCAGCGCCCTTGATCGCCAGATTGTTCGATTCGGTAGCGCCCGAGGTCCAGATGATTTCGCGTGCATCGGCATTCACCAGCGCAGCCACGTGGCCGCGTGCCTCTTCCACGGCTTTCTCTGCCGTCCAGCCATACATATGGCTGCGCGAAGCAGGATTACCGAACTGTTCGCGCAGGTAAGGAATCATCTGGTCGGCCACACGTGGATCGATCGGCGTAGTGGCCGAGTAATCCATGTAGATAGGGAAATGCGGGGCCGTCTGGAACTGTACAGGCGCGATATTTTTTTCAGGGGCGTTCATCTGGTAACTCCGGGTTAGGGGTCGCTCAACCGTGAGCGGCGTGATTGCGGTGCAGCACCACGACGTTCTGTTCAGCGTTCTTCAACTTCTGCTGATCGACCAGATCCTGCAAGGACACGGAATCGAGGTAATCAACCATTTTTTCATTCAAAGTGGCCCACAGTTCGTGGGTCATGCAGCGGGCGCCGCTGGCGATGTCGGCGCCGTGGCAGTTTTCCTTGCCGCCACACTGGGTGGCGTCCAGCGGCTCGTCCACGGCGATGATGATGTCGGCCACGGTGACCTTGTCGGCGCGGCGCGCCAGACTGTAGCCGCCGCCCGGGCCACGGATGGATTCGACGATCTCGTGGCGGCGCAGCTTGCCGAATAATTGCTCAAGATAGGACAGGGAAATGTCCTGACGCTGGCTGATGCCGGATAGCGTGACGGGACCTTTGCCCTGGCGTAAAGCCAGATCGATCATCGCAGTCACAGCAAAACGGCCTTTGGTGGTCAGACGCATCACTACCTCGGTTGGGTTAAAATATCGACCCTTCAGCATCCCCGAATAAGCGGATTAGTTGATCGAATTAGTCAAGTATATCAAACTTTAAAGAAGTCTGCCCGCCAGCCCCTGGCGCCGGTTGACCTGCCCGCCCCTGTAGCAGCTTCATGGGTCCGAACAATGCGTGCATGTCGGCATTGCCGATAAAACTAAGGTTGTAGGGATGTTCGGCACGTATCTGGGGGAATTTCTGCATCAAGGGCAGTTTGCTGAGGGTTTCCGCAATTTTCCCCCACAGTATCAGTGTCGGCACCACGCTAGCCTGTTCGGCCAGCCCGGCCATCACCGTCTCGAAGAATGGCAGCCAGGCTCTGGCATCTTTGACCGGCGCAACGTGATGGCGGAACACCAGCGCTGCATTCAGCAGCAGAAAGCCCTGCTCCGTTAATTTATCCTGCAGCTCGGCCAGCGTGCGGATATGGCTACCCTTCCCCTCCTGGGCACGCAGGGCGATACTGGCCATCGCCTCGGAACCGGTGTCATCCAGATCAAGTTGGCCATCTGCCACCAGCAGCATTTTCATGAAATTGCGTAGCGAAGTAGCTTTGTTGACGGGCTTGGACAGGCCGCCACCCAGCTGGTCCGACCACAGGCTGCCCACCGCCCCATCCATGAAGCTGACGCCGGTGGCGCTGGCGGCACGCGGATAAGGTCCCTCCCCCACCAGTACATAACGTACCCGGTCCAGCGGCAGGGCAAACGCCGCAAACAGGCGCTGCCCGGTAGGCAGGTAATCATCCTGGGCCAGTTGCGGCAGATAGTCGGGCGTGGCCGCCATGATGGCTTCCAGCCCCTGCACGAGTAGCGGGCGCCATGAGACGTCAGCACAGTTTAATGCAGCAAGAAAATGGGCAGGAATGGTCATAGGAGCCGCAAGCCTTCAGGCAAAAGACGAAATTGTAGCCCAGAGCCCCCGAGTCCCTCGCCCTAACCGTCGCGCAGCAGTGGCAACACCGCCGTGCCGGTGATGAAAATCTGTATGGCGGCGGTAATCTTGTCCACATTGGACGCCGCTCCAATGCGACGGGCTTGATGTTTGCATAATTTTTCAGCAATAATTGGGGTACCCTTCGACCCTAATGCAGAGGCAGGCGTGACCGCTCCCGATATTTCCAAACTCAAGATCGAACGCAATCCCGCCACAGCCAGTGCGCGTCCCGCACGCCGGCGCTGGGTCAGGCCCGTCCTTGCTGGTGCCGTGCTGCTGGCCGTGGCCGCCATTGCCAGCAAACAGATCAACGGCAGCGCCAACGTGGAAACCGTGACCGTTGCCCAGTCCTATCCGTCCCAGAGCTACACCCTGCTCAACGCTACCGGCTATGTGGTGGCCCAGCGCAAGGCCTCGCTGTCCTCGAAAGCCACCGGCCGGCTGGAATGGCTGGGGGTACTGGAAGGCAGCGCAGTCAAGAAAGACGAGATCATCGCCCGGCTGGAAAACCGCGACGTCTCGGCCACGCTGGGTCAGGCGCAGGCGAATATCAAGGTGGCGCAGGCCAATCTGGAACAGGGCCAGGCCGAGCTGGCCGATGCGCAGGCCAATTTCAAGCGCACGGGCGAACTGCTGGCCCAGAAATTCATCACAGCCTCGGCCTACGATGCGGCGCAGGCCCGCCTGAGCAAGGCCAGAGCCAATATCGCCGGTTATCAGGCGGCCATCGCAGCGGCCAAGGCCAGTGCGCAGGTAGCACAGGTGGCGCTAGACCAGACCCTGATCCGCGCCCCCTTCGATGGCGTGGTGCTGACCAAGAACGCCAATGTGGGCGACAACATCACGCCGTTCTCGTCCGCTGCCGACAGCAAGGGCGCCGTCGTCACCATCGCCGACATGAGCACGCTGGAAGTGGAAGCGGACGTGTCCGAATCGAATCTGAGCAAGATCCGCGTCGACCAGCCGGCCGACATCACGCTCGATGCCTTCCCCGAACTGCATCTGGCCGGCACCGTCTCGCGCATGGTGCCTACCATAGACCGTAGCAAAGCCACCCTGCTGGTAAAGGTGCGCTTTAGCGAGCACGACGCGCGCGTGCTGCCCGATATGAGCGCCAAAGTGGCCTTCCTCTCCAAGGCCGTGCCGCCGGAAGACCGGCAGGCCGTGACCAGCGTGCAGGCAGCCGCCATTGCCACCCGCGACGGCAAACCCGTACTGTTCGTGCTGGACGGCGAAAAGGTCAGACAGGTGGCCGTCACCCAGGGTCGCAAGCTGGGCGAACTGGTGGAAATCCGGGGCGTGAAGGCGGGCGACAAGGTGGTGCTGACACCGGACGCCAAGCTGCATGACGGCGCCACCGTTAGCCTGAACAAGAAATAGGCGGCCATGAGCGAACCACTGGTATTGATAGAACATCTGGTCAAGTCCTACCGCCGTGGCGATCAGGTGGTGGAAGTGCTGCGCGATATCAGCCTGAATATTCCGGCCGGCGAATTTGCCGCGCTGATGGGGCCTTCCGGCTCGGGCAAGAGCACCCTGCTCAATCTGATCGCCGGTATCGACAAACCCGATAGCGGAGTACTGCGCATCAACGGACTCGATATCGCCGGCATGGGCGAATCCGACCTCGCGCACTGGCGCGCCCAGAACGTGGGCTTCATATTCCAGTTCTACAATCTGATGCCGGTGATGACGGCCTATGAAAACGTGGAACTGCCGCTGCTGCTCACGCCCCTGTCACGGCGCGAACGGCGCGAGCGGGTGGAACTGACGCTGGCCATGGTCAATCTGGCCGACCGCATGGACCACACGCCCAACGAACTGTCCGGCGGCCAGCAGCAGCGCGTGGCCATTGCCCGCGCCATCGTCACCGATCCCACCCTGATCGTGGCGGACGAACCGACGGGCGATCTGGACCGCGCCTCGGCCAGCGAGATTCTGGCCCTGCTGCAGCAGCTCAACCAGCAACTGGGCAAGACCATCATCATGGTGACCCACGATGCAGCAGCGGCAGCGCAGGCGCGTACGCTGATCCATCTGGAAAAGGGCGAACTGATCGCCGGACAGGCAGCCTGACACCATGTATTCGCTGCGGCTGATCATCAAGAACGCCATGCGCCACAAGCTGCGCACCGGTTTGACGGTGCTCGGTCTGGTAGTGGCGATCTTTTCCTTCGGCCTGCTGCAGACGGTGGTCGATGCATGGTATGCCGGTTCCGAAGGTGCTTCGAATACCACCCTGGTCACCCGCAACAAGACCTCGCTGGTGTTCCCCCTGCCGCTGTCCTACCAGGCGCGCATCCGCGCCGTGCCCGGCGTGACGGGCGTGGGCTACGCCAACTGGTTCCAGGGCATCTACAAAGATCCCAAGAATTTTTTCGCCCAGTTCGCCGTCTCGGGCGAGAGCTACCTGAATATCTACCCCGACTATCTGCTGCCCGCCGAGCAGCGCGCCGCCTTCCTGCATGACCGCAAAGGCTGCATAGTCGGGCGCAAGCTGGCCGACCAGTATGGCTTCAAGGTGGGCGACACCATTCCGCTCAAAGGCACCATCTATCCCGGCAACTGGGAGCTGGTGGTACGCGGCATTTACGATGGCCGCCAGAGCAGCACCAACACGGCCACCCTGTTCTTCCACTGGGACTACGTCAACGAAACCATCAAGAAGATCATACCGCGCCGTGCCAACCAGATCGGCGTGTATGTGGTGCAGATCAACCAGCCGGAAAATGCCGCCGCGATTTCCGCCGCCGTGGACCGGGAATTCGCCAACTCGCTGGCCGAAACGCTGACCGAAACGGAAAAAGCCTTCCAGCTCAGCTTCGTCTCCATGTCGGAAGCCATCGTCGTGGCCATCCGTGTGGTGTCCTTCGTGGTGATCATCATCATTGCAGCCGTAATGGCCAACACCATGGCCATGAGCGCACGCGAACGTCTGGGCGAATATGCCACGCTCAAGGCACTCGGCTTTGGCCCCGGCTTCCTCTCGCTGATGATCTTCGGCGAATCCATGCTGCTGGCACTGGTGGGGGCGGCCATAGGCATCGCCCTGCTGTTCCCCTTCGCCGTCTTCCTCGGCAAAGTCATGGGCACCATGTTCCCCGTGTTTCAGGTGTCGCAGCTGACGGTGCTGCTGCAAATAGCTGCCGCGCTGGTGATAGGCGCTGTCGCCGCCATTGCGCCCACCATACGGGCCGTACGCATCAACATCGTCGACGGCCTGCGGAGCATAGGATGAAAATTCCACTGTCTTATGTGGCACGCAATCTGTGGGCGCGCCGTCTGACCACGGCGCTCACGGCTGCCGGTCTGGCGCTGGTGGTGTTTGTGTTTGCCACCGTGCTGATGCTGGACGAAGGGCTGCGCAACACCATGGTGACCACCGGCGAATACGATAACGTGGTACTGGTGCGGCGCGGGGCCGAAACGGAAGTCCAGAGCTTTATCGACCGGGTGCAGGCCAATATCGCGGCTAGCCACCCCGCCATTGCGCGCGACGCGACGGGGCAGCCATGGCTATCCAGAGAAACCGTGGTGCTGATTTCGCTGATCAAGCGCGACTCGGGCAAGCCGTCCAACGTCATCATCCGCGGCATCGCCCCCAACGCGCTGACGCTGCGCCCGCAAGTGAAACTGACGGCCGGCCGCATGTTCCGTTCCGGCGCTTCGGAAGTCATTGCAGGCGCCAGCATTGCGCGCCGCTTCAGCGGCGCCGGCATAGGCGAAAAGATACGCTTCGGCCAGCGCGAGTGGACGGTGGTAGGCCTTTACGACGCCGGCAACAGCGGCTTCGATTCGGAAATCTGGGGCGATGCCGATCAGCTCATGCCGGCCTTCCGCCGCAATGCCTATTCCGCCATGGTGCTGCGGCTGGCCGATAGCCGCCAGTTCGAGCAGTTCAAGCACGAAATCGAAAACGACCAGCGCCTGACGCTCGATGCCAAACGCGAGCAGACCTTCTACGCCGACCAGTCCAAGGCCCTATCCACCTTCATCAGCGTGCTGGGTCTGATCCTGTCCGTGATTTTCTCCATCGGCGCCATGATAGGCGCCACCATCACCATGTATGCGTCGGTCGCCAACCGGGTAGGCGAAATCGGCACCCTACGCGCACTGGGCTTCCAGCGCCGTAGCATACTCGCTGCCTTCCTCAGCGAATCCATGCTGCTGGCCGTGGTGGGCGGCGCGCTGGGGCTGGTCTGCGCTTCGCTGATGCAGTTCATCTCCTTCTCGACCACCAACTTCCAATCGTTTTCAGAACTGGCCTTCGGCTTCCGCCTGACCGGCGCCATCATCGTGAAAACCTTGCTGTTCTCGCTAGCCATGGGCGGCGTAGGCGGCTTCCTGCCCGCCCTGCGTGCGGCCCGCATGCCCATCGTCGACGCCCTGCGTGCCGCCTGAAGCAGTCTGCCGTGATTTATGCGGCAGCTTTACCACAGCGCTAAAAGCACATCCCCATAAAGCATGCTAGACTCGATTCACTATCAAGAGTCTCGCCACTACTGTCACTACTGCCACTAAAGCAGGCCAGCATGCCACACCAGCGCCGCCCACAAGTCCGTCCCTGCGCCACCTGGCTGTGCGTTACGGTGCTGCTCGGTGTATGCAGCCTTGCCATACCCGCTGGCGCTGGCGAGCTGCTGCCGAAACGTTTGCCCGTACGCGAATATCTGCACGAACTACGCCAGCAACTGACGGAAAAATCAACGCCGCAACGGCGCCAGTGGCGCAATGGCGACAGTCTGCGCCTGCCCATCCCTGCTGCACCGGATAACGCTGCGGGACTGGTGCCGCGCCAGCCCATGCAGCCACGCGCCCATCTGGCCCAGCGTCCCGCCACGGCCACCTGGCCGGACGCTTCGTCCTCCATCTTCGAGCGCTACTGGTGGCAGATCCTGCTCGGGGGCAGTCTGATCATTCTGCAGGGCTTGCTGATCTCCGCGCTGATTCTGGCGCTGCGCTCGCGCCGGCTCACGCTCGACGCCTTGCACGACGAGCGCAACCAGCTGGAAGCGCGGGTGCTGCAGCGTACCCAGGAACTGATGCAGGCCAACGCCAAACTCGAGCAGCTGGCCACCACCGATCCGCTGACCGGCATAGGCAACCGCCGCCGCATGACGGAGCAGATCAACCGCGAGCTCGATCGTGGCCGCCGCTTCGGCCACCCGCTATCGCTGCTGATGGCCGACATCGATCACTTCAAAAACGTCAACGACCAGTACGGCCACGAAGCCGGCGACCGCGTCATCGTGGCCGTTGCCAAGGCACTGGCCGACGGAGTGCGCAATATCGATATGGCGTCGCGTTTCGGCGGCGAGGAATTTGTGCTGCTGATGCCGGAAACTTCCATCGAAGTGGCTACCAGTGCGGCCGAACGGCTGCGTCAGGAAATCGCCGCGCTCGAAGTCAAGGGCGACAAGGGCGAGAGCATCCACTTCACCATCAGCATAGGCGTGGCCATGGCGCCGCCGGACAACACCACGGATACACCGTCGACACTGGTATCGCGTGCCGACAAGGCGCTGTATCAGGCCAAGGACGCGGGCCGCAACCGCGTAGTGAGCAGCGGCTAGACCACCGCTGCCTTATTCCGCATCCGGCTGCTGCGCGGGGTGGGCCTGCTGGAAGGCGGGCAGTTCGGCGCAAGCCGTGTGGATACGCACGATGTTGGGATATGGGCTCAGATCGAGCTGGAAGCGCTGGGCATTGAACACCTGCGGCACCAGACAGCAATCGGCCAGCGTGGGCGTATCGCCATGGCAGTAGCGGCCGGTGCGCGTATCCGTCGCCAGCAGCTGCTCGAAGGACGCCAGCCCCGCGCTCATCCACTGGTGCAGCCAAGCCAGCTTCTGCTCTTCCGTCACATTCAGCACCCCGGTCAGGTACTTGAGCACGCGCAGATTACCCAGCGGGTGAGTATCCGCTGCAATGGTCAGCGCCAGTGCCCGTACGCGCGCACGGCCGGCCGCATCGGCGGGCAGCAGCGGCAAGTCCGGACGGGTCTCGTCCAGATATTCGATGATGGCCAGCGACTGGCCGATGGCAGCACCACCATCGTCCAGCGCCGGCAGCAGGCCGGCAGGATTGACGGCACGGTAGGCCGGCTGCAGCTGTTCGCCGCCATCGCGCAGCAGGTGCACGGGTACGGCGTCGTAGGCCAGCCCTTTCAGATTCAGGGCGATGCGCACGCGGTAGGCAGCGGAACTGCGGAAATAGGTATAGAGCTTCATGATCAGATCCGGAATGGTTCGGTTATGTTTCAGTCCTGCCCGGCCGGCGTTGCCATCATCCACAGCATGAGCGCGGACAGCAGCGCAGGCACGGCGGCAATCAGGAAGATGGTGCTGTTCGGCCAGTTCATGCGCAGCAGTTCACCGCCCAGTAACGGGCCGATGATGGAACCTATGCGCCCCACGCCCAGACTCCAGCCTATGCCGGTGGAACGCAGTGTGGTGGGATAGTAGTTCGCTGCCAGCGCATTCACGGCAGGCTGGCCACCCACGATGCAGAAGCCCGCCACCAGTATGGCGATGCACAGCAGCGCCAGCAGATGCTGCGACTGGCCGATCAGCGCGATGGCCGCAGCCGCCAGCAGAAAGCTGGGGATCAGCACGCGGCGGAAGCTGGAACGGTCGATCAGCTGGCCCATCGCCAGTGTGCCGATGGTGCCACCCACCGGCAGGATGGTACCGGCCAGCACGGCCGCGCTGGTGGACAGTCCGGCATCTTTGAGGATAGTCGGCAGCCAGTTGGACAGGAAGTAGAGGTTGAGCAGATTGAGGAAGTTCACCAGCCAGAGCAGCAGCGTGGTGCGGGCCCGGCCAGCCTTGAACAGGGCCGCAACGGAGCCCCGGCTATCACCCTGTTCCGCTACCAGATAGCCCTGCCCGTGCTGCGGCGTGAAGGCCGGATCAATGCGGCGTAGCCATTCGGCCACCCGTTCGATGCGCTTGCCGCTCAGGATGACGAACTGCATGGACTCCGGCAGCATCCACAGCATCAGCAGGCCTATCGCCAGCGGCAGCGCGCCGCCGATGTAGAACACCGCATGCCAGCCATACACGGGCATCACGGCGGCCGCCACCAGCCCGCCCACGACAGCGCCCACCGTAAAGCCGCAGGACACCAGCATCATCAGCGTGACGCGGCGCCGGCGCGGGCTGTATTCGCCGGCCAGCGCCATCACGTTCGGCATGATGGCACCCAGCCCTACGCCGGTAATGAAGCGCAGCCACTGCAGCTGCTCCAGCGTGGTGCAGGCAGGCGTGAGCAGCATACAGACCGAGAAGAATAGCGTAGCGCCTATCAGTACGGGACGTCGCCCCAGCTGATCGGCCAGTACGCTGAACAGGAGCGAACCGGCCAGCATGCCGAACAGACCGGCGCCGAACACCGGCCCCAGACTGGCTTTGCTGACGTGCCACTCCTGTATGATGGCCGGCGCCACATAGCCCATGGCCTGCACGTCGAAACCATCCATCAGAATGCACAGGCCGCACAGCAGATACACACCGAGCTGGAACCGGCTGATGGGGCTACGCTCGACCAGTGCGGCGATATCGACGGGTGCATGCTGCATCTGCTGCGCTACCTTTCTGCGTGAATTACGCGGAGTAAGCTACCCGGAAAATCAGCGTTCCGAATAGTGGGTGATGGTCTGCTCGATCGCGCCGAAAATGCTGCTGCCCTGACCATCGTGCATCTCGATGCGTACGGTATCGCCGAAGTGCAGATAGCTGGTCTGCGGCTTGCCCGTTTCGATGGTTTCGTACATACGCACTTCGGCCAGACAGCAATAGCCAACACCGCCGTTGGCGATGCTGGAACCGTGCAGACTGCCCTGCTTGTTCGAGACTGTACCGGAACCGATAATGGTACCAGCTACCAGTTCGCGCGTGGTGGCCGCATGCGCTACCAGCTGGGCAAAATTGAAGGTCATGTCCTCGCCCGCATTCGGCTTGCCGAAAGGCTGGTGATTGAGTTCCACCAGCAGCGGCAGATGCACTTTGCTGTCGGCCCAGTGTGCGCCCAGTTCATCCGGCGTGACGGCCACCGGCGAGAAGGCGCTGGCCGGCTTGGACTGGAAGAAGCCGAAGCCTTTGGCCAGTTCGTTAGGAATCAGGTTACGCAGCGAGACATCATTGACCAGCATGACCAGCCGGATCGCCCTGGCACTATCGTCCAGGCTCGCGCCCATGCGCACATCGCCAGTAATCACGGCCACTTCGGCTTCCAGATCGATGCCCCATTCTTCCGACAGCGCATACACAGGATCACGCGGACCGACGAAGCTATCCGAGCCGCCCTGATACATCAGCGGGTCCGAATAGAACGAGGCTGGCACTTCCGCATTGCGGGCTTTGCGCACCAGTTCCACGTGGTTGATGTAGGCCGAACCATCGGCCCACTGGTAGGCGCGCGGCAGCGGCGAGTGGCAGAAATTCTGGTCAAACGGCTGGGTGTCCAGCAGTTCGCCGGCGTTCAGCGCGGCATATACCTGTTCCAGCCGCGGCGCGACCAGCTCCCAGTTATCCAGTGCGTGCTGCATGGTGGCCGCGATTTTCGGCACATGCTGGTAACGCGACAGATCGCGGCTAACCACTACCAGGCGGCCGTCACGGCTGCCATCTTTCAGTGTTGCGAGTTTCATGCCTTGACCTCCGGTGCGTGCATCCACGCGGCGTGTTTCGGTGCTTTGCGGGTCTGTGCCCATTCCTCCAGCATTTCCCATTTGACGGCGTCGAGGCGCTCCATCATTTCCGGCGTGCCCGTGTTGGCCGCCAGTTCCAGCCGGTGGCCGTTAGGGTCGAAGAAGTAGATCGATTTGAAGATGGTGTGATTGACCGGGCCGATCACATCGATACCGGCCGCCACCAGACGCTCTTTGGCCGCCAGCAGCTCATCCATCGATGCCACTTCCAGCGCCAGATGCTGCACCCAGTTCGGGGTGTTGCGGTCGCGGTCCATGGGCGGCTGGGTCGGCAGTTCGAAGAACGCCAGAATATTGCCATTGCCGGCATCGAGGAACACGTGCATATACGGGTCCGGTGCCTTGGTGGACGGGACTTCGTTCTCGGCGATGGCCAGGACGAAATTCATATTCAGGTGCTTGCCATACCACTCGACAGTCTGTTTAGCGTCGATGCAGCGGTAGGCGACGTGGTGTACTTGCTTGATTTTCATGATTGCCTCCAACTAGGACATACGCCATTAAAAGCCAAATTCAGATATCATACAAACAGTATTTCTCACCTCATTTATCAGATTTTCCGATGAATCCCAATTTACGCCAGATGCGCGCCCTGGTGGCAGTGGCCAAGACAGGCAGCTTCACGCTGGCCGCCGAGCACCTGAACGTGACCCAGTCGGCGCTGAGCGGCCAGATCAAGGAACTGGAACAGCTGCTCGGCGTGCGCGTGGTCGAACGCACCACCCGCAAGGCCCAGCTATCCGAACTGGGACGGGAACTGACGCCCCTGTTCGACAAGATACTGCAGGATCTGGACCGCGCCATGGGCGACATTGCCAAACGGCGGGCGCTCAAGCAGGGCTCGGTGCGCATCGCGGCGCCGCAGATGCTGTCCTGTACTCTACTACCGGAAGTGATCGCTGCCTACCGCGCGCGCTATCCCGATGTGCAGGTGCTGCTGGCCGATAGCCCTGTAGAGCTGGTGGCGGCGCGCGTGTTCAGCGGCGAAACCGACTTCGGCATCGGCCCCGAACGCGATGCGGCCACCGAGATCGAAGCCCAGCAGCTATTCGAAATGCCTTTCGTCGTGGTATTCCCGCCCGACCATCCGCTCGACCAGCTGGAACGCATCACCTGGACCGATGTGATCGACTACCCCATGATCTCGCTGCAGGGCCAGTTCACGGAACGGCTGTTGCGCGACATGCACGCTTCCTTCCGCGAACAGTCCATCACGCCCTACAATGAAGTGACGTTCATGACGACGGCGCTGGCCATGGTACACGCGCGGCTGGGCATCACCGTCTGTCTGCCCTATGCAGAAAAGATGGTACAGCTGTACGGCCTGCGCATGCGCACGCTGGAATCGCCTGCGCTGACGCGCCGCTTCTTTGTCTACACCCGTAATGCCCGGGCACTGTCGCCTGCTGCCGAGAGCTTCGTCAGCTTCCTGCAGGAGTTTGCCGCTGCCCATGAATGGAATGTGCCGCAAGGCTGATCTCGCTATGACTATCAACACCATCGCCATCAACCAGCAGATGGACGACTTCGACGGCTACCACAGCGTCTGGCTGTTCGGCTACGGCTCGCTGATCTACAAGGCCGACTTCCCCTATCTGGAACGGCGCCCTGCCAGCATCAGCGGCTGGACGCGGCGCTTCTGGCAAGGCTCGCATGACCACCGCGGCACGCCCGAAGCACCGGGCCGCGTGGTCACGCTGATCGAACATGCAGGCGCCACCTGCCACGGCATGGCTTACCTGATCACGCCGGAAGTATTCGCCCACCTCGATCACCGCGAAAAAAACGGCTATCTGCGTCTGGCTACCCCGATTACTTTTGCCGATGGCCATAGCGAACTGGGCCTCGTCTACATTGCCATGCCCGATAACGACGCCTACCTCGGCGCGGCCAGCGAGCTGGAAATCGCCCGTCACATCGCCAGCTCGGCCGGCCCCAGCGGCCCGAATGCGGACTACCTCAACCTGCTCGCCCATGCCTTGCGCGATATGGGCCAGAGCGATCCGCATGTGTTCGCCATCGAGCAGCATCTGGCCAGTTTCGACAAAGCCGACTGAACCATCGAGCGCCGTCAGAATAGATCTAGCTGCCCCGTCCCAGCCGGCCGCGCCCGTGCGCCCAGCGGCGGCACCACCAGCGGCCGCGTGAACTGGCTCGTATCCATTTCATGAAAGCGGCTGCTGTGCCCGCCTAAGCCCAGCCGCGCACTGGCAATCTTGAAACGCTGGCGTATCATGTCCGCCCACACACCTTCGCCACGCATGCGGCTGCCAAAGTTGCTATCGTAGTCTTTGCCGCCGCGCAGATCGCGCACGCGGTTCATCACCCGCTGGGCCCGCTCGGGAAAATGCGCCTGCAACCACTGCTGGAACAGGGGCGCCACTTCCCACGGCAGACGCAATACCGTGTAGTGCGCACTCAGCGCGCCCGCCTCGCGCACAGCCTCCAGCAGCTGCTCGATTTCCGGTTCCGTCACAAAGGGAATGATGGGGGCGATGCTCACTGCGACGGGTATGCCCGCTTGCGTCAGCGTACGGATGGTGCGCAAACGTCGGGCCGGTGTGGCCGCACGTGGCTCCAGCGTGCGTGCCAGCGTGGAATCCAGGGTCGTCAGGGTCAGCGCCACGGCTGCCTGCCGTTTGGCTGCCATGGGCGCGAGAATATCGATATCGCGCTCGATCAGGGCGGACTTGGTAATCAGCCCGACAGGATGCTGGCACTCCTGCAGCACTTCCAGCACGCGCCGCGTCAGCTTGCGTTCGCGTTCGCATGGCTGGTAGGCATCCGTATTCACGCCTAGCGCAATCGACTGCGGCACATAGCCAGCCTTGGCCAGTTCGCGCCGCAGCATCTCCGGTGCATTGACCTTGGCAAAAATCTTGCTCTCGAAATCCATGCCGGGCGACAGCCCCAGATAGCTGTGGGTCGGCCGCGCATAGCAGTAGATACAGCCGTGCTCGCAGCCCCGATAGGGATTGAGCGAAACGCTGAATGGCAGATCGGGCGACTGGTTACGGCTCAGAATCGATTTGCAGTACTCGTCCGTCACCTGCGTTTTCCAGGGCGACGCCGGCTCGCCCTCTTGCTCATGTTCCCAGCCATCGTCATACGGCTCGCGTTGCTGCCCCTCGAAGCGCCCCTGCAGATTCGTCACCGCGCCCCGCCCTTTTTGCCCTTTGAGCGAAGGCGGCGGCAGCATCACCTGCGACTGGTTGTTTTCATCATGGGACATATCCCCTCCTGCGTTGTAATAACCCAACCCGATTAATTATCGAAATGGAAACTATAGATTAGCAAGTGACTTTTCGATGATATTATGCAAATTAAGTTGCAATAAAAGAAATTCTATGCAGGATTAGATTTTTATAACGACGTATCAACTCGCGGGGGAAATCATGAACTTCGTAAAAAAAATAGCACTTGCCGCAGCAATTACAGTGACTCTGGCCTGTACAGCCAACGCCACCCCATTGAAATACGAAATTAAAGGTACGGGCTCCGGCAGCCTAGGCGGCACCACCTTCAGCAATCAGGCCTTTGATATCAGCTTCATAGGCGATGCCGCTGGCACTCCAGACCTGATCGATCCGCTCACCAGCGCCCAGATCGCCGTCAGCGGCTTGGGCACAGCCACCCTCAACATCGCCACCCGCGTCGGTCTGGCAGGAACTACCATCGTCTATTTCAGCCACTCCGAAAGCCAAGGCGGTCTCGATCTATTCGACTTCCGCGTACTCACGCCTATCAGCAGCCTCAACTCGGTATTCACTGTGGCTGGTACGGACATCTTTGCACTCGATCAGTTCAAGAACATCAGCAGCACGCTGGGCAATGTCACTCTCGAATCCTCATCAGATGTAGTGTTTTCCAGCTCTGACGTTAGCGCGGTACCAGAACCAGAAACCTATGCCCTCATGCTGGCCGGGATGGGTCTGATCGGTGTAGCGGCACGTCGCAAAGCTAGCAAACAAGCTGCGTAAATACATAGCTCCACCGCGGGACAGTACAGCTTGTGCTGTCCCGCCCCCTGCTGCCAATCCCCACCTCCCGACTCTGCCCTGTATTCCCGCCGTCTAACGATAATAAATAACTGTATTTTTATACAGTATTTTAGACGCTGATTCTTAAGCTAACAAGCGAAAAATCAAAGGTACGGCACCACCTTCTTGGGTGGCCTGAGCCAAGCTGGTATCATGCTCGCCTTCCGGGGGTATGGTTGATCCCTGCGCCCAGCGCGCCCCCACGCCAGACTATCTATGCGAGCCTAACCATGAACACTCAAGCCCAGCCGTCTTTTGCCAGCCGGATTTCCATCGCCATCGGCGCCTTCTTCCGCGCCCTGTCCGATGCTGACTATGCGGCCCGCCTGCGCGATATCGACCGCGCACCGGTCGCTGCACCTGTTGCGCCCCCTGCTCCGGCACCGGTCGCCGCGCCTGCTCCTGCTCCTGCTCCTGCGCCTGCTCCTGCTCCCGCGCCAGCACCCGCCCCTATCGTACTGCGCGAAGCCACGCCAGACGCTGCCCTGCAGTTGCTGACGCTGTTCCAGCGCGAAGCCCGCCTGATCGACTTCACGCAGGAAAATCTGGCTGCCTACTCGGATGCCGACATCGGCGCCGCTGCCCGCGTGGTGCACGAAGGCTGCAACAAAGTGCTGCGCGAGCACTTCAGCATCGAGCCCGTACGCAGCGAAGCGGAAGGCAGCCGCATCGTGCTGGAAACCGGCTTCGACGCCGCCACCGTGCGCCTGACGGGCAACGTCGTCGGCAGCGCCCCATTCCGCGGTGCCCTCAGCCACCGTGGCTGGCGCGCCACCAGTGTGCGTCTGCCTAAACTGGCCGAAGCCCATGACGCCAGCATACTGGCACCGGCCGAGGTGGAACTATGAGCGATATGAACACTGCCCGTTACGCCATCGGCATTGACCTCGGTACCACGCATAGCGCCCTGTCCTACGTCGACCTGCAAGCCAGCGAAGGCGAAAAGACCCGGCAATCCGTGCTGGCCATTCCGCAGGTAACGGCACCGGGTACGGTAGAAGAACTGCCACTGCTGCCCTCCTTCCTGTATCTGCCCCATGCGGAAGAACTGGCTGCCGGCGACACCACCCTGCCGTGGGCAGCACCAGCCCATGAACAGAACAGCGTGGCCGGTGAAATGGCGCGCAGCCGTGGCGCCACCACGCCTATCCGTCTGGTCTCCAGCGCCAAGAGCTGGCTGTGCCACGCCGGCGTGGACCGCCGTGCCGCCATCCTGCCCAACGACGCGCCGGAAGAAGTGCAGCGCGTGTCGCCACTGGAAGCCTCCACCCGCTACCTGTCGCACCTGCGTCAGGCCTGGGAACAGGCCCACCCCGAAGCGCCGTTCGGCGAGCAGGCCGTTACCGTCACCATCCCCGCCTCGTTCGATCCGGGTGCGCGCGAACTGACGGCCGATGCCGCCCGCGCGGCCGGCTACACCAACCTCACCCTGCTGGAAGAACCGCAGGCCGCGCTGTATAGCTGGATACAGGGCAGCGAAGGCCGCTGGCGCAAGGAAGTCAAACCGGGCGACATCATCCTCGTCGTGGACGTGGGCGGCGGCACCAGCGACTTTTCGCTGATCGCCGTACTGGAACGCGACGGCGTGCTGGAACCGCACCGCATCGCCGTGGGCGACCACATACTGCTGGGTGGCGACAACATGGATCTGGCGCTGGCCCATCTGGTCGCGCGCAAGCTGGCCGCCAGCGGCACCCAGCTCGACGCATGGCAGATGCGCGCGCTCACCTATGGCTGCCGCAGCGCCAAGGAAAAGCTGCTGGCCGATGCCAGCGTGGAGAGCTACCCCATCGTCGTGCCTAGCCGTGGCTCGAAGCTGATCGGCGGGTCTATCCGCACCGAACTGACGCGCGCCGAAGTCACCACCTTCATCCTCGACGGTTTCTTCCCGCTGGTGGAAGCCTCGGCCCGCCCTGCCGTGCGTACCCGTGCCGGTCTGACCCAGCTTGGCCTGCCGTATGCGCAGGACGCCGGTATCACCCGTCATCTGGCCGCCTTCCTGGCGCGCCAGCTGGGCGCCACCAGCGAGCTGCAAGGCTATGCCGGCAAACAGCCAGCGGAAGCCAGCTTCCTGCATCCGACCGCCGTGCTGTTCAACGGCGGCGTGTTCAAGTCCGACCTGCTGGCCCAGCGCGTAATGGCCACCATCAACGACTGGCTCTACATGGAAGGCGCCGAAGCAGCACGCATGCTGGCCGGTGCCGATCTCGATCTGGCCGTGGCCCGAGGTGCGGCCTATTACAGCTATGTGCGACGCGGCGCCGGCGTGCGTATCCGTGGCGGCACGGCACGCTCCTACTACGTCGCCATCGAATCCGCCATGCCCGCCATCCCCGGCATGGAGCCGCCAATACAGGCGCTGTGCGTGGCGCCGTTCGGCATGGAAGAAGGCAGCGAAGTGGAACTGCCCGATCAGGAATTCGGCCTCGTCGTGGGCGAACCTGTGCAATTCCGCTTCTTCGGTTCTTCGGTACGCCGTCAGGACCAGATCGGGACTCTGCTGGACTTCTGGGCACCCGACGAACTGCTGGAACTGAACGAGATACAGGCCAATCTGTCGCCGGAAGGCCGTCAGGCCGGCGAAGTGGTGCAGGTACGCCTGCATGCCATGGCCACCGAATCGGGCACGCTGGAACTGCTGGCCGTGGCCAGTGATGGCCAGCGCTGGAAAGTCGAATTCGACGTCCGCTCGGGAGCCTCCGGCGCAGCATGATGTCAGCCACCAAGCCAGCCATCGTCAGCATCGATCTGGGCACCACCAACACGGTGCTGGCGTATGCCTTGGCGGGCAGCAGCGAAATCCGGCTGTTCGAAATCGAACAGCTGACTGCCGCCGGTGAAATCGGCAGCGCCACTTTGCTGCCCTCACTGCGCTACCATCCGGCGCAGGGCGAACTGGCGGACAGCGCACTGCAACTGCCGTGGCCTGCGCACGATGTAGCGGGTCTCGAGCAGGTAGTCATCGGCAGGCTGGCACGCCAGCTCGGCGCCCAAGTGCCGGGCCGCGTGGTGGCCAGTGCCAAAAGCTGGCTGTCGCACCCGCAGGTCGACCGCACGGCCGCCATCCTGCCATGGGGTGCCGAGGCCGATGTCGCCAAAGTCTCGCCCGTTGCCGCCAGCGCCTCCTATCTGGCGCACCTGCGTAGCGCATGGAACACCCGTCATCCCGAGCTGCCGCTGGAACAGCAGCAGCTCGTGCTCACCATCCCCGCCTCGTTCGACGAAGCTGCCCGCGCATTGACCCTGCAGGCCGCCAAACTGGCCGGCCTGCCGCAACTGCGCCTGCTGGAAGAACCGCAGGCTGCCTTCTACGACTGGCTGTACCGCCAGCGCGCCAGCCTTGCCAGCGAACTGGCCAGCACCCGTCTGGTACTGGTGGCCGATGTGGGCGGCGGCACCACCGACTTCAGTCTGATGAAGGTGGCGCTGCAGGATGGCCAGCCCGTGATCGAACGCATAGGCGTGGGCAACCACCTGATCCTCGGTGGCGACAATATGGATCTGGCGCTGGCCCATCTGATCGAAAGCCGCCTTGCCAATACTGATGGCACGCCGGCACCCCGCCTCTCGGCCAGCCGGCTGGCGCAACTGGCAGAACGCTGCCGCGCCGCCAAGGAAATCCTGCTGGCCGACGATGCACCCGAGCAGGTGAGCGTCACCCTGCTGGGCAGTGGTTCCAAGCTCATAGGCGGCAGCCGTTCGGCCCAGCTCACCCGCGCCGAAGTGCAGGAGCTGGTGGTCGATGGCTTCTTCCCGTTCAATCCCGAACGCGAAGCAGCACGACGCGGCCGTGCTGCGCTGACCGAATTCGGCCTGCCTTATGCCAGCGATGCCGCCATCACGCGCCATCTGGCCGGCTTCCTGCGCCAGCACGCCGCTGCAGCGCGTGCCGCACTGGGGCTGGCGCCGGACGACAGCAGCATCCCGGTACCGGACACCCTGCTGCTCAATGGCGGCGTGTTCCGCGCCCCTGCACTGGCGCAGCGGCTGGAACAGGTGCTGGCCGCATGGCGCGGTCAGCCTTTGACGCTGCTCCACAACGATAATCCCGATGTCGCCGTTGCTCGCGGTGGCGTGGCCTATGCACTCGGTCAGGCCGGACAGGCGCCCGTCATCGGTGGCGGTTCGGCGCGCAACTACTATCTGCTGCTGGACGACGGCAGTCGTGCCGACCTGCCGCGCCGCGCCATCTGCCTGCTGCCACAGGGCAGTCCCGAAAACAGCGAGGTGCTGCTGACGGAGCGCAGCTTCGCGCTGCGCCTGGGCCGCCCTGTACGCTTCCACCTCGCCGCCAGCAGCGGTGCAGAGCACATCCCGCAGGCTGGCGAACTGGTGCAACTGGCAGCAGACGAGTATGTGGCCCTGCCGCCCATAGCTACTGTGCTGCGCGATGAACAGGCTGACACCCGCAAGGAAATCGTCGTGCGGCTAGCCACGACGCTGAGCGAAGTGGGCACGCTGGAAATGCACTGCGTGGCACAGGACAGCGCCCAGCGCTGGCTGCTGGAATTCCAGTTGCGCGACGATGGCACCAGCGTCGATGCGGACGACAGTGCTGCAGCGGCGGAGGCGCCCATGCCCGCCGGCTTTGCTGCCGCGATGGAGCGCATAGACCGCATCTTCGGCAGCCGCGCGCAGCAGGTTGAATTGAAAGAAGTGCGCCAGCTGCGCGCCCAGCTGGAACAGCTGCTGGGCAGCCGCGAAAGCTGGCCCACCGCCCTGCTGCGCCGCCTGTTCGACGCCCTGCTGGAACGTGGCAAAGGCCGGCGCCGCTCGGCCGATCACGAGCGCGTCTGGCTCAACCTGAGCGGCTACTGCCTGCGCCCCGGCTTCGGCGCACCGCTCGATGCGTGGCGCATCGAACAGCTATGGGCCATGTACGACACGGGCATCCAGTACCACAAGGATGCGCAAGCCTGTGCCGAATGGTGGACGCTATGGCGCCGCGTGGCCGGTGGCCTCGACGTGCCCATGCAGCTGCGCGTACTCGATGATTTCGCTTTCAACGTGCAGGCCGATGAGGCCGAGCGCGGACGCCGCCCCGTCACGCTGGTCAACGGCAGCGAGGAAGACATGCTGCGCCTTGGTGCTTCGCTGGAGCGCATACCTGGCAATTACAAGGCCGAAATCGGCGCATGGATGATGGGCCGCCTGCAGGCCATGGGACGCAGCGCCGCCAAACGCGCTGCCATCGGCAGCCGGGTTGCCACGCAGGATGCCGCCAAGGCGGAAGCCGTGATGGCACGCTTCCTGTGGGGCTTGAGCCGCGTCGGTGCGCGCCAGCCCTTCCACGGCAGCGCGCACGATGTGGTGGAGACTGCCATCGTCACCGCATGGCTGGCGCAAATACAGCAGCTGGACTGGAAGAAGCTGGAAGCCGCAGCCTATGCCGCCGCCCATCTGGCCCGCATGACGGGCGACCGCACACGCGATATTGACGACGTGCTGCGTGCCGAAATCCTGCGCCGCCTGAGCGGCATCGGCGCGCCCGTCAGCTGGAGCGCCATGGTGCGCGAGGTGGTGCAGCTCGATCAGGCCGACGAAAAGCGCATGCTGGGCGACGCCCTGCCACCCGGCCTGAAATTAATCGCCTGATGTTAATCGCCTGAACCTGACGACAAGGGTGGCATAAACGCGGCCTGCTGCGCCACAAACCCGTCGAAGGCGGCAATCAGTGCATCGTAGCGCCGGGGTGCCTGCTCCAGCTGTGCCAGCGCATACACGGTGGCCTCCAGCGTGGAAAGCTGGTCCGGCAGATGGGCTTTGCGGATCAGATAATGCGATGGTGGCGTGGCCTTCAGGGGCAGGCGCGGCAGGCTTTGCAGCGCAGGATTCAGATACAGCATCTTGCGGCTCTTGCGCCACGTACCATCCAGCACAATCAGACGTAGCTGCTGCGGTTCCTGCAGCCAGGCGGGATCAAGCGGCTGTGCCGGTGCCATCCCCAGCGACTGCTCACCCGGCATTTCCGGATACAGCAGGATATTGCGGCGCGGACCGGCCAGCAGCTGTGCCAGTTGCGCCGCTTCGAACTGTTCGCCCACCACCAGCTGGCTAGCTGCGAGGCTCAGATGCAGCAAACGTGCGCTGCCTTTGGCCTGCTGCACTTCCAGCGGATGCTGCAGGATCAGCACTTCCACTTGCGGCGTATGCGCAGATATCCATTCACAGATACAGCTGCGCTGCGGACGCAGACAGCGCTGGCACTGGCTGCGCACAGGCCGGACGGCGACGGGTGGGGACGTTACGGCAGGGATAGCGCCGGCAGGCGCAGTTACTGCTGCGGCGATGGGGCGCGCCGCATCGCCACTACGGGTATGCATAAGGCGCTATCTTACTGCAAGCGCAAGCTCGGTGTACGTTGCTGGGGTGTGCGCTGCTGGGCAACGTCGAGTTTAAACACGGCCACAAGCTCATTGAGTTTGCCCGATTGTTCCTGCAGCGATTCGGCCGCCGCTGCCGCCTGTTCCACCAGCGCCGCATTCTGCTGCGTCACCTGATCCATCTGGGTAATCGCATCATTCACCTGCGCGATGCCCAGACTCTGCTCTTCGCTGGCGTTGCTAATCTGGCTCATGATGCTGGTGACCTTGCCTATGCTCTCCACAATCTCGTGCATGGTGGAGCCGGCCTTATCGACCAGCTCGGAACCGAGCGCCACATTCTGCACCGAGTCGTCGATAAGAATCTTGATGTCCTTGGCCGCTGCTGCCGAACGCTGTGCCAGCGTGCGGACTTCCGATGCCACCACGGCAAAGCCGCGGCCCTGCTCGCCCGCGCGTGCTGCTTCCACGGCAGCATTCAGTGCCAGAATATTGGTCTGGAAAGCGATGCCGTCGATCACGGAGATAATGTCGACGATCTTGCGCGACGATTCGTTGATGGCGCCCATGGTCTGCACCACCTCGCCCACTACCGCGCCGCCACGGCTGGCAATGTCGGAGGCTACATTGGCCAGCTGGTTGGCTTCGCGTGCATGTTCGGCATTGAAACGCACAGTCGAGGTCAGCTGCTCCATCGACGATGCCGTCTCCTCCAGCGAACTGGCCTGCTGCTCGGTGCGCGACGACAGATCGAGATTGCCATGGGCGATTTCGCTCGATGCGCTGGCGATCAGTTCCGTGCCATTCCGCACTTGCCCGACGATGTTGACCAGATTGCCGTTCATGGTCTTCAGCGCGTGCATCAGTTTGCCCGCCTCGTCTTCGCTATGCACTTGTATGTCGCTGGTCAGATCACCCGAGGACACCGTTTCCGCCACTTTCACGGCATAGTTGATTGGTCCGGTAATCGATTGCGATATCCACCATGCGGCCGTCACGCCGAGCACGATGGCGGCAACGCCCAGCGTAATCAGCAGCATGCGGCCACTGGTGTACTGGCTCTTGATTTCGGTCGCCGCCTCATCCAGCTCTTCGCTCTGGCGGTCGGCAAATTTTTTCAGCGCATCCAGATAGACCGTACGGCTACGCGTCATTTCCGTTTCGTGCAGTTTCTTCGCGCCTTCCAGATCGCCAGCAGCCTTGGCCGCAAACACGGCTTTGCGGATATCCGTGTAAGTCTTGCGGGCGACCTGCAACTGATCGAACAGAGTCTTCAGTTCCACATCTTCGATATTTTTCCCGATCTCGTCCTGTATCTTGGTTGCAGCCGTGGACGAAGCGGCCATCAGCCCTTCCAGCGTTTTCTGGTCAGCCGGATCGGTGGCCATCACGGCCCCCATGGTCCGCGCCGCGTTCACTTCGATGATCTTGCCCCACTCGGCAATCATGCGCTCGTCGCGTATGCGCACGTTAATCATGTCTTCCGTCAAAGCACTGGCATTACTCAGTCGCAGCAGGCCCACCACCGTCATCGCCACCAGCAGCAACAGCACCAGCGCGAAACCTATCCCCAGACGTGTCCCGATTTTAAAATTATTCATTCGTGCCTCACTGAAATAATCTGTGTTTAAATCCTAGCATTATTTCTTGGCAACTTCGAATGATTTCGTTAATTCGTGCTAGCCACTCCCAGCATGGTTTCCAGCTGGGCTAGCTGGCCGCTATCCCTGACGACCTCCCGCAGCCAGTCATGCAAAGGCATCTCGCCCCAGCTTGCGGCCTTCTCCGCCAGATAGGCCACGGGGCTATGGGGCTCTGCCGCCCGAAAATAGGCCGCCACTCGGCGTAATTCGCCCAGCGCCTGCTGGCGATTGCGTATCGGCCCGTCACCACAGGCTTGCATTCCGATAGGCGTTGTTTCTGACACAATCGGCAGCAGCGTTGATGCGCTCTCATCCTCGGCGTGCAGTTCCAGTGCCTGCACACTTTCGTGTGCCGCAGCAAAGCTAGGTCCCTCGCTGCCGAGGCGCCGGTCGCACACCTGTTCCAGTTGCTGCAGCATGGCCGCGCAATGGCCGGCATCGCTGCGCGCCACCGCGCCATGTTCTTGCTGCCATACGCGCATGAGCGCCGGAATACGGCTCACCAGCCAGCGCAGATTGCCGATGCGCTGATCGAAATCGCCGTCCTCCCCGAGTGGATACACGGAGTCCCAGAACTGCTCGCACAATCCTGCCAGCACGGCCAGGCCATCACCCAGTCCGCGTGGCCCTTCCGTCTGGGCCAGCGCCTCGGCCAGCCACGCCGCCAGACGCATATCCTTGCTACGGCTTTCGATCAATTCGGCACAGCGGCTGGCCACCAGCGGCCAGTCGGCCTGCCTGAGAGTCGTCACCCAGACACCCTGATCCAGCGCCGGATCGTCTTCCAGCCGCGCACGGGCTATCCGGTCCATGTCTTCGCTATAGGTCAGATCGTCGCCACAGGGACGCTCGTCACTGATCGCCTGTAATAGCCGGGAGAGATTCAACATAGGCGCCTCCACTTTATTTGAAGGTATATCTGAACTGCCCCTGCCGGTTGATACCGACCTTGATGCGCTCTATCGCAACGGCCTCGCTCATGCGCTGCAAAATGGCACCGGCAATTTCCGGCAACAGCGTGCCATTGAGGATGTGGTCCACGTTGCGGGCGCCGGCATCCACCTCGGTGCAACGCTGCAGCACGGCCTCGATGACGGCTGGCTCGTAGCTGAATTCGGCGCCGTGCTGCTCCTGCAGGCGCCGGGCAATCTGCCCCAGTTTCAGGGCGATGATCTGCGCCAGCACCTGATCGGCGATGGGATAGAACGGAATCACCTTCAGGCGGCCGATAAACGCCGGCTTGAAATGGCGCACCAGATGCGGCAGCAGCAGCTGTTCCAGTTGCGCCATCGCCGGTGGGGTCTGGTTCAAACAGGCCTGCATGACCGCTGCCGAGCCCAGATTCGAGGTTGCGATGATGAGGCAGTTACGGAAGTCGATCTCGCGGCCTTCGGCATCTTCCATTACGCCTTTATCGAACACCTGATAGAACAGCTCGATCACATCGGCATGGGCTTTTTCGATTTCATCGAGCAGCACCACGCTGTAGGGATTGCGCCGCACAGCCTCGGTCAGCACCCCGCCCTGCCCGTAGCCGACATAACCGGGCGGCGCACCTTTCAGACCAGCCACGCTATGGCCTTCCTGATACTCGCTCATATTGATGGTGATGAGTTTGCGCTCGCCGCCATAAAGCAGATCAGCCAGCGCCAGCGCCGTCTCGGTCTTGCCGACGCCGGAAGGACCGGCAAACAGAAACACGCCCTGCGGCTTGACCGGATCATCGAGCCGCGCACGGGCCGTACGCACGCGCTGGGCCACTGCTGCCATCGCGTCGGACTGGCCCAGCACGCGCTGTTCCAGCGCTTCCTGCAAATGTAGCACCGTGCGCAATTCATCCTGCACCATGCGTCCCAGCGGTATCCCGGTCCAGCCTGAAATGATGGCAGCAACGGCAGAACCATCGACTTCCAGCGGCACCAGCGGCGCATCCCCCTGTAACTGCTGCAGCTCGGTGCGCAGGCGGGCGGCTTCGGCCGCGCTGCCGGCACTGCTGCTGGCTTCCGGACCGCTAGCACCGGCCCGCTCGCGCAGCAGCGCCGCCACCAGCGTCTGCTCCTGCTGCCAGCGCAGTTCCAGCGCGTCCGCCTCTGTCTGCAAAGTGGCTAGTTGCTGCTCCAGTCGAGCGATGCGGCTAGCGCTGACAGCCAGCTCGACGTCGGCCCGTGCTGCCGCCAGCTCGGCCACACGACGCTCTATCTCTGCCCGCACGTCTTCCAGCCGGGCGGGTGCCACGCTTTGTGCCAGGGCCACGCGTGCACAGGCTGTATCGAGCACGCTGACCGCCTTATCCGGCAGTTGCCGGCCGATGATGTAGCGATGCGACAGACGCACAGCTTCCGTCACCGCCTCATCGCGCACGCGCACGCCAAAGTGCTGTTCCATCAGCGGAGTCATGGCGCGCAGCATGGCTGCCGCCACCACTTCGTCCGGCTCCTCCACTTTGACCACCTGAAAGCGGCGCGCCAGCGCCGCATCCTTTTCGAAATATTTTTTGTACTCGCCCCAAGTCGTCGCGGCGATGGTCCGCAATTCACCCCGTGCCAGCGCCGGCTTGAGAAGGTTGGCGGCATCGTTCTGCCCCGCCGCACCACCCGCCCCTATCATGGTGTGGGCTTCATCAATGAAAAGGATGATGCCGTGGGGGCTGGCCTTGACTTCATCGATCACGTTCTGAAGACGGCTTTCGAACTCGCCTTTCACACTTGCCCCGGCCTGCAGCAGGCCGAGATCCAGCGTATGGATAGCGACTTTGCGCAAGACTTCAGGCACGGCCCCCGCCACGACGCGCAGCGCCAGGCCTTCCACTACAGCGGTCTTGCCGACGCCCGCATCGCCCGTCAGGATGGGATTATTCTGGCGCCGCCGCATCAGGATATCGATCAGCTGGCGGATCTCCTTCTCGCGCCCGATCACCGGATCAAGCTGCCCAGCGCCAGCCTGCCCGGTCAGGCAGACGGTGTATTGCGCGAGTGCTGGTGTAGGCTGGCATGGCACTGCGCTCGCCGCCACTGATGCAGCGTCGCGGTCAGGCAGGGCTGGCACACTCTCCGCTATTTGCGCCTCCTCCGAATCCTGCGTGTAGCGTTCCAGCTGGTGCTTGATTTCATGGATGGGCAACCGTGCGAACAGGGGGGAAGCCCGCTGCGCCAGTTGGGCCAGCTGGCTATCCGTGAGCAAGGCTACCAGCATATGGCCGCTACGGATCGCACCTGTCTGCGTTATGGCCAGCGACGCGATCATCCACGCATGCTCGAGCAGCCGTAGCAAGTCGGCCGAGAATACCGGTGTGCGGGTACTGCCCGCCTTCAGCTGGCTGATCGTCGCTTGCAGGTCGGCCATCAGCGCATCGCTGCTGATATCCACACGCTGCAGGATCAGGCATACATCATTGCGTGGCTGTTCCAGCAAGGCCAGCATCAGATGTTCGACCTCCACTTCGAACTGCCCCATGCCCACGCAGATACCTGCCGCCCGGTTGAAGGCCTGACGGGTGGCGGGATTGAGCTTGCCGACCAGCGTCTTCAGATTGAATTCCATGCTTGCGCCTCCGCTAATTTAGACGATGGATAGGCTGGCCGGCAGGCTGGCCGCAGCAAAGCCTGCCCGGCCTCGCTGCGGATGCTGCGCTTTAGACGATGCGATTGGCCGACAGATCCCAGCCACCGGAAGTATTGCCGCCGGCACCGCCGCCTATCTTCTGCTGGGTGTACTTCCATTTCACCTTGGAGAATTTGAGTGCTACTTCTTCCGACAGAATGTCTCCCTCATCCACGGCCGGCGAGACCGCGCCGATCAGCACATTTTCCAGTTCGATTTCAAAATATTTGACGCGCTCACCCTGCCCGTCCGCGCGCATGAATTCCAGCTTTGCCTTGGGTATGGTGCGGCCGGCGGCGCAAGTCTGCAGCAGTACCGGCGTGGCCAGATCGGCCAGCTTGGAGATCACGATGTCGCGGTGTTCGCAGCGCTCTGCCGTGTGGCCGCCGCCGGTGGATGCGGTTGCCGACTTGGGCTGCTCCACGCCGAAGCTGACCGAACGGCATTCGATCCAGTCCTTGTGGCGATCATCGCTCGATTCGCCTTTTATCCCGTCAATGCTCAGATAGACATCAATTGCCATGGCACGCTCCGTTTTCAGGTTGGGGGAAGAATCACTTACTGGTCGATTGCGGCAGCTCCGCGACCAGACGGAGAGAAACCGATAATTCATCGAGCTGGAAATGCGGCCGCAGGAAAGAGACGGCGCGATACACGCCGGGCCGGCCGGCCACTTCATGCACCTGCACCGACGCTTCGCGCAGCGGGAACTGGGCCTTCTGCTCCTGACTGGCGCCATCGTCGAGCAGCACGTATTTCATCAGCCAGCGATTCAGGTAATCCTCGACATTCGACGCGGCGGCAAAGCTGCCGATCTTGTCGCGCATCATGGCCTTCATGTAGTGCGCAATGCGCGAGACGGCAAAGATGTATTGCAGCTGCGAGGACAGCACGGCATTTGCATTGGCCGCATCGGAGCTATAGCGCCTGGCCTTCTGCGCGGATTGCGCGCCGAAGAAAGCGGCATAGGCCGTGTTCTTGCAGTGCACCAGCGAGATGAAACCCAGATCGCTGAGTTCTTTTTCGCGCCGGTCGGTAATCGCCACTTCGGTGGGGCACTTCAGCGCCACCTCGCCCTGATCCGTCTTGAAGGTGTGGGTGGGCAGATCGTCCACCAGCCCGCCCCCTTCCACTCCGCGTATGGCGGCACACCAGCCGAAATCGTCGAACGCCTGCGTCAGGCGCGCGCCGAAAGCATAGGCTGCGTTACACCACAGGTATTTCTGGTGATCGCTGCCATCTACCTCCTCGACAAAGCTGAAGCCTTCCACAGTGGTGCCATCGAGCGGGTTGTAGGGCAGCCGGCCGAGAAAACGGGGCAGCGTCAGGCCCACGTAGCGGGCATCTTCCGATTCGCGGAAGGCCTTCCACTTGGCATATTCCACCGTGTCGAATACTTTGGCCAGATCATGCGGACGGGCCAGATCGCCATAGCTTTCCAGTCCGAACAGCTCCGGCGAGGCCGCCGTAATGAAGGGCGCGTGGGCCGCTGCCGCCACATGCGACATCTGCTCGATGAAATACATGTCTTCGGGCTGGCGGCTGATTTCAAAGTCGCCGATCAGCGCACCATATGGCGCACCGCCGAAGGTGCCGAATTCCTCTTCATAGACTTTGCGGAACATGGCACTCTGATCGAATTCCAGCGCGCTCTGGAAGTCCTTGACCAGCTCGCGCTTGCTGGCATTGAGCATGCGCACCCTGACGCCCTGCCCCGAGCTGGCGTTCCTGACCAGATAATGCAGGCCGGTCCAGCTCTGTTCCAGTTTCTTGAAGGCCGGCGCATGCATGATGGCGCTGACCTGACTCGAAATCAGCTGGTCGATTTCGGCCAGCCGCGCATCGATGGTGGCCGACAGATTATTCGACACCACCACGGTGCCGGCAAGCACCTGCTGCACCAGTTCCGCAATGATGTCCTTGGCGCGCTGATGCTCCGCACCCGACTGGGCCACCTTGCTCTGCTCCACGATCTGGTCGAGCAGGCTGACGGCTTGCGCCAGATTCTCGCTCGGCTCCGCTGCTTGCGCTACTGCTAGCTGGGCTGGCATGGTCGTCATCTCACTTCCCCTGTGGTTGCGCCAAGCTGTGCAGCTTGTCGGTGTTGTTCAGCACATCGCTAAGCAGGTCTTCCAGCTTGTCGTTACCGGCCAGCTTGTTGCGCAGATCGGCCAGCTTGTTGCGCGCCTCCAGCAACTGGCTCAACGGCTGGACCTGCCGCACCACCGACTCGGGACGGAAATCTGCCATCGCCTTGAAGCGCAGATCGACGCGAAAACTGCTGTCGTCACCCGCCAGCTGATTCGGCACAGCGAATTCCGCGGCCGGTTCGATCGCGGCCAGCACTTCATCGAAGTTGCTGCTGTCGATGCTGACGAACTGCCGGTCCTTGAGCCGTCTGGCTTCCTGCACCGAATTGCCGCCGAAGTCGCCCACTACGCCCAGCACGAAGGGCAGCTCCTTGTTCTCGATCGCATCGCCGATTTCCACGTCATAGGTCATCTGCACTCTCGGTGGCCTGACCTTGGTCAGGCGCTTCTGCACACTGTCGCGATTTGCCATACCAGCCTCCCGTCTGTGATTACTGCGATGGATTACTTCAAGCCGCTGAACGGATCGGTATTGCTGTTCTGGGTCGCAGCTTTGGCGGCAGGCGGGCTGGAAGTGGCCTTGCGTACGGGCGCGCCGCCCACTACGGTTTTGCGCGCAGCGGTGCCGCCCGCCGGCACCAGCACTTCCTCACCCAGACTGGCACGCAGCAGCCTGGCCAGATCGCTGGCTTCCGAGCGCAGCGAGCCGTTCAGATTGTTCTGCTGGCTCAGATCGGCCAGCGCCTTGGTCGACAGGCGCAGACCACTGACGGCCACGATGCTGTTGCCTAGCTTGTCGGCCGGATCGCGCGCCAGGGCTTCCTGCGCGTAGGTGATCGCTTCGCCATAGCTGGCGCGGTCGAACTTGAGCTGGGCCAGACGCAGCCAAGGGGCTTTATCGGCCGGATAGGCTGCGCCCGCGCCCTTCAGCAGCTCCTGCGCCTGCTCGTTGCGGCCGGCGGCCAGCGCCGTATCGGCCTCCGCCATGCTGCGTTCCAGCGTGGCCGCCTGCAGTTTTTCATTACGCACCATTGCGCCATCTGTCACGCAGGCCGATAGCAGCGCGGCCATCGTCAGCAGTGGCAATCCCTTATGCAAGATAGACATGAAGCTCTCCTTTCGCGTCATCAGACAGGAAGGAAGCCATTATTCATGAATGCCCAGATGAACTATTGTGCGGGCGCAAGTAGATACTCATACGAAAAATGATTGCGTATCCACAAGCCACTGTGCGCCCCGATGGACTTTAATGCTGCAGGCAACGGCCGTTTGCGGCGCCCCCGACCACCCGCTGGAGACCACCACATGAACGCCCAGATCGAACGCCGCGCCATCCCCACCCTGATGGGCGGACAGCGCCGCCAGCAGCAGCCCGGCTATGGCCATATCCAGACGCTGGTGGATTTGCTGGGCGATGGCTTTTACCTGCTGTTCATGCTGAAGAACGGCAGCACCCCGCCCGAGGAAACCCAATTCTTCAACAGCATCACAGCGCTGCTCGCCGACTTCGATCGCGACGCCGCCAAGCTGCGCGCCGCCAGCACCGACATCGAAGCGGCCAAATACGCCTTCTGCGCGGCGCTGGACGAAATCATCCTGTCATCGAATTTCAGCTTGCGTACAGCCTGGGAGCGCCGGCCTTTGCAGCTGACCATCTTCGGCGACCAGCTGGCCGGCGAACACTTTTTCGACCGGCTGGAAGTGCTGCGCTCGGGCGGTGCGGCACGGCTGGCAGCCTTGCAGGTATTCCAGATGTGCCTGTTAATCGGCTTCAAGGGCCGCTACGCGCTCGAACCACAGGACAAGCTGGCCTATCTGATCGCCCGTCTGGGCGAGGAAATCGCCAGCATGCAGGGCAAGAGCAAAGGCTTTGCGCCGCAGGCGCAGCGCCCCGACCAGATCGTCAACAAGCTGCGCAGCCATACGCCGGTGTGGGCCGCCTGCGCCATCTTCGCGCTGGTGGCGCTGGGCACTTATGGCTGGCTATCTTCGGCCTTGAAGCACAGCACGCAGGACACGCTGGCCGGCTACCATGAGCTGATCAAGCTGGCGCCGCGCCCGGCCTACGTCACCATTACCCTGCCCTAGCTAAGGCAGGACACGGAATTCGATGCGGCGGTTGCGCGCCCGCCCGTCCGCGCTGGTATTCTCCGCGACCGGATGGTCCGGGCCCTGCCCGGACACCTGTATCTGCGCTGGTGCGATGCCCTTTTCGCCCAGATACCGGCGCACCGCTTCGGCCCGCGCAAGGCTCAAGGCCAGATTGCTCTCGCGCGCACCGACATTATCGGTGTGGCCTATCACTGCCACTTTTTTGCCATTTACCTTGAGCAGCGCAGCCGCCATTTCATCGAGTATGCGCTGGCCGGATGGCGCCAGTGCAGCCTTGCCGCTTTCGAATTCGATGATGCGGTGCGCCAGCGTTTCATCGAGCAGCGTCTGCTCCGCCGCGCTGACGCGCAAGCCATTGCTGACCGTGTAGCTGGAATTCAGGCTGGTCGCCATATCGCTGGCCAGCTGCTGCCGCTGGGCTTCGTTCGCCACCTCGCCGCGCACGCTGACACGGGTGCCATCGACCTTCAGTTCCCCTTTGCTGATCAGTTTCAGATTGGGCTGTATCAGCTTGAGCAGATAGCTGTTCCAGCCGGCCGGCATGGAAACGGCAGCGATGCTGAGCTGGTCCACCACCCGCTCTGCGCCATACAGTTCGCGCAGGCGCGCCATCAGGGCGGCCTTGCTGGCTTCATCCGGCAGTGCGCCCTGCACCACGATCTGCCCCGCTACGGGAATAGTGCTGGCGGGCGTTTGCGCCTGTAGCGGCAAGGCGAATAGCAGCACTGCGCCCGGCAGCAAGGCGCTACGGCGTAGCAGCATGATGGACTCCCTTCAGTGAAAGGTTTCTTGAAACAGTGAGATCACCGAGCGCAATGAAAGCTGGCCCTGATCGAGATAGGCGGACAGCTTCTGCACCTCGGCATCACCGGTGATCAGTTCATCCACCCAGCCCGTATATTCGAAGCTGATCTGCTGCTCCGCGGCGCATTGCGGGTCTATGATGGCTTGCAGAGTCTCCGGCGCCGCACCGCCAAAGCCCAGCACCAGCACGTAGCGCCCGCGTTGCTGGCCGATGAACAGGCAAAGTTCGAAATCTGCCGGAAGAAGAAACGGCATGATCAGCGTCAGCCAGAAGGTGGCTACGGCCATCCGGTGCACTGGGGGCTGCGGCAGTGGTAGCACCAGACTCTTATCGAGCCGCTCGGCGCCGCTGCGGCGCACCGGCTGCAGCAGCAAGCCCAGCGCCAGTATCAGCTGACGCACCTGCCGGCTATCGAGCATGGCTTCCAGCGCCGCGATAGTCTGCTGCTCGACGAAGACCGCGAAGCATTGCTCCTGCCGCTCGGTACTGCGTTCGATTTCAACGCTGGCGGCAGTGAGCAGCTGGAGCGGCAAAGCCGGATCATGCGCTGCGCAGACACTGCTGGCCAATGGCGATAGCTGCTGCCACAGCGGCGCCAGCAGCATGGGACTCAGGGGCAGAAAACTGCGCGCCTGCGCCACCTCGATCAGGCTGGCGCAGAGAAACGGGAAGCGCCGTTGCGACCGGTCACCGCTGGCGCGCAGCTGTCCGGCAATGGCATGCCGGCGCCGCGTGCCGAGAAAGACGAAATCCAGCGGCAGCAAGGCATCGTAGTGCAGCTTCCAGCGCGGATCGCTGCTGAGCGCATTCATGACTTCCGCCAGCCAGCTATCCAGCAGCTTCAGTACGGCCGGATGGTCAGCCGCCTTGATGAAATCGGCGCGCGCTGGCAGCTTGCCGAAATAGGCGATGCGGGCCAGCTGCACGCCCGGTTCCGCGCTACTCATGGTAATGGCCCCACGATAGTGTCGGGCAACTGCAGGCCACGCCAGCCCGTTTCCGCGCTGCGGCTGGCGCCACTATCCGGACTGCTGATGATTTTCAGCGCTACCGGTATGCTCAGCGGGCCGGCCTGCCAGCGCAGCTCGAAGACGCCGCCATCGCGCTTCTGTTTGCTCGCCGCTTCGATCATGCTCTTGAGACCCGCCTCGCCGCTTTCGTTAAAGACGACGACATTGCGGCCATCCAGTGCGACCGCCGTGATGCGTGCACCGGACACGCCCTGCCCCGCCGGATGCACCATGCTCGCCCACTGCGGCGCTGTATTGCGGTAGCGTAGCTGCTGACCATCGATGTCGATGGTGTATTCGGTAGCGCCCTGCGCCGGCATGGGCTGCAGCTGGAACAGCGTCTGCGCTGCGCTGGCCGGGCTGGTCTGGCTGGCGCTGCCCGCTGCGCCCAGAGGCGCCATCCAGCCGGCCAGACGTGCCGCCATGGCTGGCGTCAGGTGTATGCCCATCTCGGCCCATGTGCGGGCCGCCAGCAGATCGCCGCGCCGGATCACCAGTGCCCCCATGGCGCTGGTGCTGAAACGGGCGATGGCACCCTCGGGGCCGAAAATCCGCCCTATCTCCGCTTCGCTCGCCTGTTCGCGCGCTGCTGGCGTAAAAGGAAATTTCTGCGCCAGCGTCTGGCGGAACGGTTCCAGCACTTGCGCCAGCCAGGTCTTGTTCAGTTCCTGCTCCACCGGCGCCACCAGCACGGCAAAGGTCTGCATCAGCGGACGCACCAGCAGAGGACGCACCAGCTGCTTGTGGACGTCGCTCAGGCCAGTGAGCATCTGCTCGTCGACCAGCCGCAGCGTATCGGCGAGTTCGGAGCCGGAACCTTCCAGTGTCTGCTGCATCAGCTGGCGTGCTCCGGGGCCGGGGTCACCCTGATTCTTCAGCTGATTGAGCCGGCCACGTATGCGCGACAGCCCCTCCAGATAGGTGCGCAGCAGCGTAGCGTCCTTCTCATTACCAGCCAGCAGACGGGCAAACGCAGCGAATTCACGCGCGATCACACCCGCCGGTTTCTGCGCCTGCCCCCCATCGGCAGCCACCGTCAGATTCACCTGCGCAGGCGCGCGCCGTAGCACCACACTGGTGAACCAGTTCAGCAGGCCGCTTTTCGCTTCGGCCACTTCGACTCGCGCCGCCACCGGATTATCCCAGCTGGTCTGCTGGGCGATGGCCGAGAACAGTTTCAGCAGCGGCGACGCGAGCGGATCACCGAGCCGGTTCATGGCCAGCAGCGCGCCTTCAAAACCGTTCAGCGGCGCGATGCTCACGCCCTGCACGAACTTCTGCCACTCGCGCACATAGTCCGCCTTGTACAGCTCCAGCAGCCCTTTCTGGATCTGCTCCGGACTACCTTCCAGCGTCAGGTCATCGCGTGCGGCCGACTTCAGCACCCAGTCGGCACTTTGCAGTTCGTGCGTGGCCGCTTCCCGTATCGCCGGCTGTATGAATTTTTCCCACGCCTCGCGCGTGTAAGCCCCGTTGACCACATGGCTACCCGTGATCAGGGCCTGATCGGCCTCGCCCACCATGCGCGCGACCGTCAGCGCCGGATAGCGGGTATTGGCCCGTGCCCGTATTTCGCCATACACCCGCTCGCGCGCCGGCATGCCGCGCACCACGCGCCGCAGGTTCTCTCTGGCCTGATCGACCAGCGCCAGCCTGGCTTCTATGCGTGGCCACGCGGGATCGGCCAGCTGGGCCAGATAGAAGGTCATCATCCGTTCTGCGCTACGGATCATCTGCTCGCGCGGCATATTGCCGCGGTTACTTTCCAGCCAGTTGCGCCAGTAGCGCGTAAGCTGATCATTGAGGTGTCCGGCCTCGGCATGGGCCGGATCGGCCAGCATCAGATAACTTTTCAGGGCGTTATAGCCATCGTCCACATTTAGTGGCGAGGCTTCCTGGAACTGCCGCCCTGCCGGCCCAGTTGCCGGAGCGGCCGCTGGTGCGGCAGCCAGCTGTAACTGGTCGGCATGAGCATTCATCTCGGCCAGCAAGGCTTCCAGATTCGTCACCACGGGCGCCAGCATCACCTGGCGGACACCGGCAAAATACTCGGCCCGCAATTTCGCTTCCAGCGCGTCGCCCTGATACAGGCCGAATCCCAGCTTCCACGGCCGCTCGCTACGGTAGCGTTCCAGCTGTTCCAGCCTGTCCTGCAGTATCTCCAGAGCTTCCAGCCTAGCCTGCAGATCGGACCTCTGGCCCTGCAGACGCACCACTTTATCCAGATCGGCCTGCACATTGCTGACCAGCTGACGGTTCGCCAGATACGACCAGCTCCAGCCGCCCAGCGCCACCCCCAGCAGCAGCGCCGCAGCGAAGAACCCGCCGTACATCAGGCGCATGCGCTGGCGGCTGGCGTAATGCGTCACCAGATCCTTGTCGGCAAAGATCACCTGACGGAATAGCTGCAGCAGGAAGAAGCCGGCCTGTCCGCCTTCCTGCGCAACCTTGACGGGCGTGGAGGCTAGCGCAAAGCGCTGCGCCAGCCGGCTAGCCTGCGCACTGTCGCTGCCGCCTTCCTGCAGTGCGCTGGTGAAGTAATAGCCGCGAAACACGGGCTTGAACTGGTAGGGATTTTCTTCGAACAGCGTAGCCAGAAACGCCCGCAACGGCGCCCTGATGGTGGCAAATTCCTGCGGAAAGGTGAAGACGCCGGGCGCCATCCGTTCGCGCCGCTGCTGGCTCATATTGGCCACGCTCAGGTCCTTCAGTCCTGCGCACAGTTCATCAAAGCTGCTGTCGAAGAAGGCCATGATCTGCTGGCTGGCCATCTTGCGCTTGTAGGGCATGGTGGCGCCCCACACCCGCTCGCGTTCGCTGCGCTCGCTACTGGCAAAGAATTCGCTGAAGCCCGCTATCAGATCAGCCTTGGTGAATACCACGTAGACGGGGGCAAACACTTGCAGGCGCTCGATCAGATCCTGCACCCGCTTGCGCAGGCTACGTGCCAGCAAGATGCCCGCTTCGGGATCGGCGGTACGCAACTCGGCAATGCTGACGGCGATCAGTATGCCGTTAATCGGCGCGCGCTGGCGATGCTTGCGCAGTAAATCCAGAAAGCCATACCACTCCGGCCTGTGCTCATCCTGCACGGAATAGCGCCCCGCCGTATCGAGCAGTATGCCCTCGCTGGTAAAGAACCAGTCGCACTGGCGGGTACCGCCTACGCCTTGCAGCACCTTGCCGTCGGCAACGGGAAACTGTAGACCGGAATTGGCAATCGCCGTACTTTTTCCCGCAGCCGGATTGCCGATCACCATATACCACGGCAGCTCGTACAGCGCACGGTGACCCGCCACGGCCCCGAGCCGCGAACTGCGGATGGTGGCAATCGCCTTGAGCAGGGCTTCGCGCAGCTGGCGCACTTCCGCGCCCGTCTGTTCCTGCTGCGCCGTCTCCGGCGCAGCACCGGTATCGCCGATCGCGCTGGCCAGCTGGCTCGCCTCGCGCCCGGCACGGCGGCGGCGCCACAGCCAGATTCCGCCCGCCAGCAGCAACAGCAGCAGCGTTGCCAGCAGCGCCCAGAACAGCGCCAGCTCCAGCAACTGCGCACCGAGAAAGCACACGGCGATGCTCGCCGCCAGACCGATCAGGGCAAGGTGGCGAGGTTCAGTCAGGGCATACCATAGGCGTCGCATCATGAAGTTTGCCAGCAAAAAGTGGCGCCATCGCAGCAGGCGGACCGGACCATGTTGCCACCACCCACGCCAGCTTTTCTTGCGTCAAAACAATGAATGACCAGCAGCACTATTTGTGCAACACCCCCGCCTGCTGCAGCTCCACATGGCCAAAGTCCATCATGGTCCAGCGGCCGCCCCAGCGCAGTCCCGCCGCTTCGGCCACTTCGTCATACAGGCGGTAGCCACGCATGGCCCATGGGTCTTTCTCGGAAATCTGCAGCTTGCCATCGCGCAGGAAAGCGCAGTCCGCCGCCAGACCGAACTGGTGATAACTCTGGAAGGCACGTGCATTGGTCACATTGCTGCCAGCCTGAGCCAGCAGATTCTGCCGTTCGGGGCTGCGATAGCCTTCCAGTATCGCCATCTCGTAGCCGTACTGTTCGCGCATCACGCGAAACACCCGCAGCAGGCGCTGGGAAAAACCCGGATGCAGCAATTGCCAGTTGCGGTCGGCGCTGGCCAGCATGGGACGGACCTGCAGTACTTCGGCCGTGGTAAATGCCAGCGGCGGCAAGGCCACCGGTGCGGTCAGCTGTTCGCCCTGCAGCAAGGCCAGTACCTGTTCGTTGCTGTCGCGCTCAGCGCCCTGGAATCCGTCCAGCATGGTTCGTCCGGCCAGCATCAGTGCCAGCAGCACCGGCACTGTGACCAGCACCAGCGCCGCCAGCACCAGCAACCAGCGCCGCCGCAGTAGCTGCTGCAGTTGGCGCCAGCTGCGACTGCACGCGGCCACCCCGCCCTGCAAGGCCAGTGGTGATAGCGGCGCCGGCCAGCGCCAGCGGCGCATGCGCTGGCGCAGCATCTGCCAATGCACCAGCAGCGCTTCCCGTACGGGTGAAAACAGCAAGATCGAACAGGCAAAACAGGCCGCCAGAAAAGCGGCCGGCACAAAGAAAAGCAACATGGTGCGCTCCATCAAAGCTGGCCGGCTTAAGTCGCCGGAAACTGCCAGACGTCAGCATCACAGCCTAAGCCCTGAGGAAAAACGCATGAAAGACCAGATCAACATTGCAGAAAATAGGCAGGCGAGTCCGGATATCCGCCCCAGCCTGCAGGGTGCGGCGGGCCAGCCGCGCGACGACAACTGGCGCATCCTGCAGCAGCTCGAGCATGGGCATGGGCAAGGTGGCACCGTAACGCCAGCAGCCAGTAGGCCCCAGCACTGGAGCATCGATCAATGGATCATCCGGCTAGGCCTGCTGATAGCACTCATCTGTGCCAGCGCATGGTATTTGCATCCGCGCCCGGCGCGCAGCATGGTGCAGGCCACGGCGCCTGCCGCAGCGCTGACGCCCACCACCAGACCGGCGGCAGTTTCGGCAGCGCCAGCAGCGCAGATCCCGCTGACGCCGGCGCGTACGCTGGCCTCCGCCGTCAGCCAGAATAATCAGGTCGCGGAGATCATCAATTCTCCGACCAGCGCGGAAGCAGCAGACATGACGCAGCCTGCCGTGGCCGCCGTTATGCCTGCGCATCCGCAACGCCATGAAAAGGGACTGCTACATAAGAACCCACGTCCGGCATCTCCACCTGATCAGGTGGCTGCCAGGGTGGCGACCAGAGTGCCAGCCGAAGCTGGCGCCGACCGCGACGCTGCCTTACTAGCCGCGCTGGTGGCGCATGGCAGTTCCAGCCGTGATAGCGCCGCCCTGGTCAATCGCGATATCGTCGAACGTCAGGCCAGCGATAGCACCCGGCATTTGCTGCAGCGCTGCCAGCAACTGGGCATGATAGAGGGCATGCTATGCCGTAGCAGGATCTGTGCAGGACGCTGGGACAGCGATCAGGCCTGCCGCCAACCGGTCCCCTAGCGCGTTATGGCTGGCTATGCTGCCGCTGCGCTGCCATCCGTCCGGCCGCGGACTGCCTGCCGCCGCTGACAGGCTCCAGCGTGCCGGCCCGGCCTAGCCCGAACGGAGGCATATTCACGTAGATGTTTTCGTAGCTGCCCGGCGAGGCAGCATAGGTTTCATGCCAGATGCCGACGCTGCCATCCGTGCCTATGGCTTTGTTAAAGGCCTGCCATGCCGGCAGGTGCTCGGCCTCGCGGTCCTTGGCATAGGCCAGCAGCTGCTCCATGGAACGCCAGTACTGCACCAGTATGATGGTGCGGGAGAACCACATTTCCGCATGCAGAAATCCGCGCTCGGGCTGGCGCGATAGCTCGTCTATCATGCGCGGCATGGCGCGCGCCACCGGCATCCACTTGTGCAGCATCAACGGTTTGTTGATGCGCATCCCGATCAGAAAGACGACAAAATCACCGTCCAGTTGTGCTGTCAGCCGCTCGCGTCGAATCATAGTGCCTCGCATAATGATATCAAAAAGACCACATAACCCGACGCATCATAACATGTCTAGTCATCTATGCCTGCGGCCATTTCCGGCGCCAGCGTGCGGAAGTAGCGCCCCGGCGCACGGCCGAAATGGCGCTTGAACATGACGATGAAATTACTGGGACAGGCATAGCCCAGCGCATCGGCCACCGCCGCCACGGCAGCGCCGCGCGCCAGCTGTTCCAGCGCCACGGCCAGCCGGAGCTGCTCGCGCCACTGGCCATAGCTGCAGCCTGTTTCGTGGCGGAAGAGCCGGTTCAGATTACGCGGCGAAATACCGGCCCAGATCGCCATCTCCGTCATGCTGCGCGTATCCAGCGGCTCGGCCATGAGCGCATGGGCGATGCGCTGCAGGCGCCGGTCCTGCGGCATGGGCAGGTGCAAGGCTGTCTGCGCGGGCTGCTGCAATTCATCGAGCAGCACGGCCGTGAGGCGCTGCTGCGCCGCTGTCAGCCCGGCATCTGGATTCCAGCCGGCCGCCTGCGCGGCCAGCGCACGCAGCACGGGCGTCACCGTGACGATGGCCGGCTGCTGCGGCAGCTGCGCGCACCAGTCCGGCGCCAGCAGCACGCTCCAGCCACGCAGGGCGCCTGTCACCCTGACCTTGTGCGCCGTGCCCGGCGGTATCCAGCCGGCCCGCCACGGCGGCAGCAGCCAGCTGCCGGCTGCCGTCTCCACATGCAGCAGCCCGTGCTCGACGCAGAATACCTGGCCGCGCACGTGGCTGTGCCAGTCCACTTCGCGCGTGCCGAGCTGGAACTGCCCCGCTGCCTCGGCGCCGCCGCGCAGCACGATCATGGCAGGGCCATCGTGGCGTTCGCTGTAGTCATTGCTCATGGCCAGAATTCACTATTTTTTGACCAAACCAGCTTACCACTGCAGAACCGTTTGCACCAATACTGACAGCCTCACTCATCCTCATGGAGTTAGCGGACATGTCAGACCACCCATTACACGTAGCCATCCTCGGTGCCGGCCTGGGCGGCCTGTGCCTCGCTCAGGGCTTGCAGGCACTAGGCTGCCGCGTCAGCGTGTTCGAGCGCGATGCCGCGCTCGACAGCCGCCCGCAGGGCTACCGCATCCGTATCAACCAGAGCGGACAGGCGGCACTGGCCGCCTGCCTCGGCACCGCCGCCACTGCGGCGCTAGCATCGGCGCGGGCCAGTACCACGCCCTTGCGCTCTTTCGACGCGGGCCTGCAAGCGCTCGACAAGCATCTGCCCGCATGGTCGGACCGGCTGGTGCAGGGCCGCGTTGATCACGACTGGAAAATGGACCGTCAGGCCATGCGCCGCGCCATGCTGCAGGGACTGGAATCCTGCGTGCAATTCGGTATGCAGCTAGCCAGCGTACAGAGCGATGGGGCTAGCGTCACGCTGAATTTTGCCCACGGCCCCAGCCAGCGTTGCGATCTGCTGGTGGGCGCAGACGGCGTCAATTCATGGCTGGCCAGCCATTATCTGGCCAGTGCACCGGCGCAGGACACGGGCGCGCTGTGCCTGTACGGCCGATTGTCGCTGGCACAGGCGCAGCAGGCAGGGCTGGCTGCACCGCTGCTGCAGGCCACCCACGCCATCTTCGAGCGCCAGCTCGCACTGATCATCGATCCCATGCAGTTCGACGCCACCGGGCTTATGCCCTCACCGGAGAATTATCTGTACTGGGCGCTGATAGGCCAGCGCCACCGCTTCGGCCTGGCCCCGGGCGCCCCGCTGCCGCAGGGCGGGGCTACCCTCAGCCTATGCTGCGCAGCCATCGCCGCAGACTGGGCACCCGAGCTACGCGCACTGTTTGCAGCCACGCCAGTGCAATCGCAAGCGCTGATGACGGTGCGCCAGACGGCGCGCATCGCCAGCTGGCCGACGGGGCGCATCACGGCACTGGGCGACGCCGTACACGCCATGAGTCCCGCCAGCGGCCTCGGTTGCAATACGGCGCTGCGCGATGCCCAGCTGCTGTGCCAGCAGCTGCAACAGGTGCTGGCCGGGCAGTGCTCGCTGGAGACAGCCATACAGCACTATGAAAGCGCGATGCGGGTCCACGCGGGCGCCGCGCTGCAGTCCTCGCTGGAAGGCAGCACGGCGCTCTACGCCATGCCTGCCTAGGTCCATCCGTCCCGCCCGAGCGCAGTTTTCGCGCCATGGCGGGGCGGTTTCGGCGCCGCAAAAGCCGTTTTCATCGCATGGGTCTGGAACCATGCCGTTGCCATCGATAGTCTGCAGCCTATCGATCACCCAACGGAGAAGCCCATGAAACACACTGCCATCGCCCTGTTTATCAGCCTGCTGTGCGCCAGCGCCGGTGCCGCGCCACAGGAACTCTCTACCGCCAGCTTCGTGCAGGCACGCCAGCACTTCCTCGCCGCCGTCGAAGGCAAGAGCAACGCCAGCGATAGCGCCATCGAAGCCTTCCACGTACTCGCCACCCGCCAGCCCGACCACCCCCTGCTGATGGCCTACGAAGGCGCAGCCTACACGCTCAAGGGGCGCGATGCCAGCATGCCCTGGGACAAAATGAAATACACGGAAAAAGGCGCCGATCTGCTGGAGAAAGCTCTGGCCCTGCTCACGCCCGCCCATGACGAAGCACTCTTCAACGGCACGCCGGAAAGTCTGGAAACGCGGCTGGTCGCTGCCAATACCCTGACGGCGCTGCCTGAGTTCATGAACCGTCGCAATCAGGGCAAGCGTGCGCTGGAAGCAGCGCTGGCCTCGCCCGCACTGGCTCAGGCCAGCGACCAGTTCCGCGCCAATCTGTACGCTGCGGCAGCCCGTCTGGCCAGCAAGGAGCAGCGCAGCAAGGATGAAATCAGCTGGTTGCAGAAAGTAACAGCCCTGCCAGAAACCAGCCAGCACGCGCGCGCTGCGGCACGCCTGAAGGAGCTGGGCCTGTGAACCACACCACCGCATTGCTTACGCTGCGCGGCGTGCGCAAAAGCTATACGCTGGGCAGCGACACCATCCACGCCTTGCGCGGTATCGATCTGGACATCGCCCGTGGCGAAATCGCCGCTATCACCGGCCCTTCCGGCAGTGGCAAGAGCACGCTGCTCAATCTGTGCGGCCTGCTCGACAGCGCCGATGCAGGCGAAGTGCGCTACGACGGCGCCACCGTCGCTGCCGGCAACGAGCAGGAACGCACGGCACTGCGCCGCCAGACCATAGGCTTTGTGTTCCAGAGCTTTAATCTGGTGCCCGTGATGAGTGCGCACGACAACGTCGACTTCCCGCTCTACCTGCTCGGCATAGCGGCCAGCGAACGGCAGCGCCGCGTGGCTGCGGCACTGGAAGCTGTCGGCCTGGCCGCGTTCGGCCAGCACCGCCCCGACCAGCTGTCCGGCGGCCAGCGCCAGCGCGTGGCCATCGCCCGTGCCATCGTCAAGCATCCGCGCCTGGTCATCGCCGATGAGCCCAGCGCCAATCTGGATGCCGTCACGGCAGCCCAGATCGTCGCCCTGATGCAGCGGCTGGCGCACGAACATGGCACCACCTTCCTCATCGCCACCCACGACGAGAGGCTGCTGCCCCACTGCGACCGCGCCCTGAATCTCGATGATGGTGTACTGGCAGGAGGCTCTTATGCACATTGAATTTCCCTGGCTGGCGATGGCGCTGAAAAACGCCCTGCGCAACCGCCGCCGCTCGCTCGTCACGCTGGCCATTGCCGCCACCGGCACGGCAGCCGCTCTGTTGGGTGGCGGCTTTGCCCTGTACACCTACCAGTCGCTGGCCGAAGCTTCGGCACGCGATACCGGCCATGTGGTGGTCGCAGCACCGCACTACTTCGACGGCGCCGAAAACACGCCGCTGGAATTCGGTCTGGAGCACAGCGCTGCACTGGCGCAGCGCCTGCTGGCGCGTCCGGAAGTCAAGCGGGTACTGCCACGCCTGCAATTCTCCGGCCTGATCGGCAATGGCGAACGCAGCGAAATTTTCCTCGGCACCGGCGTCGATCCGCAGCAGGAGTTCCTCGTCAAAGGCCCGTTCATGCACACCGTAGCGGGCGACATGCTGGATGCCCAGCCGGCCGATAAAGGCCCCGGCATCGTGCTGGGCAAGACGCTGGCACGCACGCTGAACGCCCGTCCCGGCAGTGGCCTCACGCTGATGTCGTCCACGGTGACGGGCAGCCTGAGCGCAGTCGATGTCACGGTCACCGGCATCGTCTCCACCGGCATCGCCGACATCGACAAGCGGCTGGCCATGGTGGATATAGGCACCGCCCAGACCCTGCTGGCTACCGACAAGGTCAGTTCGCTGCACGTCTACCTGAACGAAATGGACGATACCGGCACCGTTGCGGCGCAACTGCGGCAGGACGCCAGCGGCAAGCTGGAAGTGCGCGACTGGCTGCAGATGGCGCAGTTCTACCAGAGCGTCAAAGACCTGTACAACCGCATCTTCGGCTTCCTCGGCATCATCGTGCTGGTGATCGTGCTGTTCGCCGTGGGGAACACGCTGGCCATGGCCGTGATGGAGCGCACGCGCGAAATCGGCACCCTGCGTGCCATGGGTGCTACCCCCGCCGAAGTCACCCGCGTCTTTACGCTGGAAGGCATGGCGCTGGGTGCCGGCGGCGCCATCAGCGGCATGCTGCTGGCCGCGCTGATCGCCTATCTGCTGCTGGCTCTCAAGGTACAGATGCCGCCACCACCGGGCCGCAGCCAGGGTTATCCGCTGGTGATCGAACTGTCGTCGCAGCTATTCATCGTTGCTGGTGTCGCCGTCACGCTGCTGTCGGCACTGGCATCCCTGCTGGTCAGCCGCAAAGCGGCACAGCAACCCGTTGTGGAGGCTTTAGCCCATGTTTAAATCAACTGCTTTGGCAGCCGCGCTGCTGTCCCTGTCCGCGCTGGCGCAGGCCAGCGATGTAGCCACGATTCTAAAAAAAGCCGACGCCTTCCGCCAGACCGACAGCTCGGCCCAGATCGAAACGCTGGTACAGACCTACAAGAACGGCGAACCGGATAAAGAGAAGCGCTATCAGGTGCTGATCCGTCCCGGCGGTAAAAGCCTGATTCTGTTCCGCTCCCCCGGTGAGGTGGGCCAGAAGGTACTGATGTCGGGTGACGACTTCTGGATGCTGCTGCCGGGTAGCGCCCGCCCCATGCGCATCACGCCCCTGCAGAAACTGCTGGGCGATGCGTCCACCGGCGATATCGCCACCATGACGTGGTCGGGTGACTACGACGGCAGCATCAAAAGCGAAAGCAGTTGCGATGGCCAGCCCTGTCTGGAACTGGAGCTGACGGCTACGCGCAAGACCTTGAGCTACCAGCGCGTAGTGCTGCACGTGGCCAAGCAGGATTACCGTCCGCTGCATGCCGACCTGTATGCCGCCTCAGGGCGCAAGCTCAAACAGGCGCGCTACTTCATCGAACAGCGTGAGGGCCGCCCTACCGTGACCCGCATCAGCCTGCGCGACGAAGTGCAGACGGCGCGCGAAACCGTGGTGACTACCCTGAGCAGCAAGCCGCGCCAGTTCGGCGATGAGCTGTTCAATGCCATGTACCTGAGCCGCAACGACATCACATTATGAAGCCTCCCTTACTCGCACTGGCCTGCCTGTCCCTGAGCGCCACACAGGCGCTGGCCAGCAACGAATTCTCGGCCAGCGTGCTGGCCCAGAGCGAAGCCCGTCAGGCCAGCCATGGCAATCCGCTCGGTCTGGGTGACAGCCAGCACCACTTCCAGCAGGCCGACCTGCGCTGGCAGGTCGATGGGCCGTGGCAGCAGGCGCTGCGCGGTAATGTGAGTGCGCGCCATGATCATGATGACAGTACGCTGCTGCAGGTAAATGAGCTGACGCTGGAAAGCCCGCTGGCAGGCGGCTTTCTGACGGCCGGCAAAAAGATCATGAGCTGGGATGTGGGCTATGCCTTCCGTCCGCTCGATGTGGTGCAGCAGGAAGACCGGCGCGCGCTCAATCCCGCCACGCTGCAAGGCATCCCCATGCTGGCGCAGGAAGCGTTTGACGAGGACCACGCGCTGACCATGGTACTGAGTAATCCGGGCCGGGGCAAAGCCGCCCAGCCGCGTGACGATGAAGCGCTGGCGATGCGGCTATACCGCCATCGTGGTGAACGCGACGAATATGCCGTGCTGCGCGTATCGCAGCGTAATGGGCTGGAAGCAGGTGCGTCGTTTTCGCATGTGCTCAATGAAGGCACGGAGCTGCATGCTTCGCTGCTGTGGCAGCAGAAGCATGAGGAATGGCGCCAGCAGCGCTGGCTGGCGGCCGGACGGGGCGGCAAGGCGCTGGCCGGTTTCACCTGGACCACTGAAAACCAGTTTTCGCTGATCGGCGAAGCGTGGCTGGATCGCAGCGTGGCATCGCCACAGCAGCGCAATGTGTTCCTGCGTGCAGCGCAGAACTGGGATAACTTCGATCTCGCCGCCGATGTGCTATGGCAGCCTGCCAGCCAGAGCAAGGTGGGCACCATCGCCGCCTCGTGGAAGCAGGGACCATGGCTATTTTCCGCCAGTCTGCGCCAGTACTATGGCATGGCCGGCATACTCACCCGCCGGCTCGCGATCGCCAGTATCCAGCGCAGTTTCTAGTTCAAGCAGAGGCGCTTACATCTGGCGGAACAGGTGCGCATATAGAGGACTGACGCGTACTTTCTCGTTACGGTGCCTGAGGTTGAGCGAGATTTTTCCGGCCTCGTCACGCACGGCACTGAGCACGCAGGAGGCATTGACGATGGTGCCGCGATGGACCTGCCAGAACTGCTTGTCGTCCAGTTGCGGCAGCAGTTCGCGCAAGCTGGTGCGGATCAGTGCTTCGCTATCGGCCGTCACCACATTGACGTATTTATCCATCGCTTCCATGTACACCACCTCGGCCACCGGTATCATGCGCACAGTATTGCCGACTGCCGCGCGGATGATGCTCAAGCGCTCTAGCGGCGCTGCTGCCGTAGGTGCCAGCGCGCGCAACTGGGCGATCAGCGCATCCATGCCGCCCTGCCCGCCCTGCACCGTTTGCTGCTGCAGCCTGTCCTTGAGCCGCTGCACGGTACGCGCCAGCCGCTCGGCACTGACGGGCTTCAGCATGTAGTCGGCCGCCGAGCGGTCGAAAGCCTGCACCGCATATTCGTCATACGCCGTGACGAATACAATCTGCGGAAACGGCCGCGGGCCAGTCCACAGCTCGGCCAGTTCCTCCGCCGCTTCCAGTCCCGTTTTGCCCGGCATTTTAATGTCGAGGAAAAGCACCTCGGGGCGTAGCGCCAGGCTCTGTTCCAGCGCGTTCACCCCGTTGGGGCACGTGGCAACGATCTGTAGCTCGGGCCACAGCGATTGCAGCGTGTGGGCCAGCGTAGCAGCCAGTATCGGTTCGTCTTCAGCGATCAGTGCAGTAGTCATGGTTCAGAGAGGTAGAGTGAGACGGGCGATGGCGCCACCATAGCTGGCGGCGTCCAGTGTAACGCTGGCAGCATCGCCATACAGGGCTTTGATGCGTTCGCGCGTGTTGTGCAAGCCCAGCCCCGTACCGGGCTTGCCGGCACCGGCATGGGGGCCACGGCCGGTATCGCTGACGCTCAGCGCCAGCATGCCATCCTGCCGTGCCGCGCTGATGGTGATGGTGCCGCCCTCGATATTCGGTTCGATGCCGTGGGCAATGGCATTCTCCACCAGCGGCTGCAGCAACATGGGCGGCACGCGCACGCTGCGTAGATCGGCCGGCAGTTCGAAAGCATAGCGCAGCCGTTCGCCCATGCGCACTGCCATCAGACCCAGATAGGCCTCCAGCAGGGCGAATTCCTCGGCCAGCGTGGTGCTCTCGGTACGCGAAGAACTGAGGGTGGCACGCAGAAACTGGATCAGCTGGTCCAGCATCTGCTGCGCCCGCGCCGGATCGATGGCGATCAGCCCTTGCAGATTGGCCAGCGTGTTGAACAGCATATGCGGTTCGATCTGGGCGCGCAGCAGCTGCAGCTCCGCCTGCAGCGCCTGACGCTGGATCGATTCAGCTCTGACCTTTTCCAGCGCGGCCGCCATTTCGGCACGGCGGGCGCGGTCACGATTGTTGAACAGCGTGCTGGCGACCACAGTGGCCACCAGCGTAATCAGCAGCAGGCCATTCAGCCTGCCGCTACCGAAAGCCGACAGCGACACGGGATCTGTCCCCACCAGCCAGTTGGAAATATGCGAACCGACCAGCGTGCCGAACGGCACACCCGTTACCACGACAGGAAGAAACACCAGCCAGTTCATTCTCTCCGGCTGCTTGCGGCACAGCAGCAGACGCAGGCCATCAATGTAGAAGAACGAACACAGACCTATGCAGTTGGTGGCCACCAGCGTCAGCCAGAAGTAGCGGCCATGGCTGAAGAAAAAGGTCAGCACGACGGCAAGGACCAGATTGAACCCCAGCATGTACAGGGTATCGGCGCCGAAGCGGCGCCACGGGAACGGCGTTTGGATCTCGGATGGCATGCAACACTTTCCAGTTGGGCTTGCCATATTGTCACCGAGCGACTGCCCTGCTGGCAACCGTCAAGCGACCAAACCGCTTTTAAATGGCGTGAAACCGCCATCCCGTGCCGCCAAAAGAGGACAAGGGCGCGGCCGCCCCACCATCAGGCGTGTCGCCTTGCTCAGCCACGGCGCATCAGGAAGCACTCTGGGCCAGCGTATCGCGCACATTCTTCTGGACGGCGACCGCTGCAAACAGGCTCAAGACGAAGGACATCGCATAAAAGCCTTTTTCGCTCGCTGCAAGGCTGGCATGCCAGAGGCCTATCGTCAGCAGCAGAATGGCCGAGCCCAGCGACAGCCAGCACAGACCAAAATAGATGCCCGTGACGGGTGTGCCCTCGAGCCGGTCGCGCACGGTTTTCTGCAGTGAGACGGCGGCAAACAGACCATACATCAGCAAGGTCAGGTAATAACCTTTTTCGTTGAGGGCCATGGTGGCGTTCCACAGCCCTATCAAATAGGTCAGCATGCCGGCGAACAAAGCTGCCCATGAAGCGCCTACAAATGCGGACGATGGACCATTTCTCTGACTCATATATCCTCCTTGATGATGGTGGGCCTGACGAATTATTCGGAAGCCAGCTCAATCCCGCGCCGTTCCACAATGCTGGCAATAGAATGCGAGCGCTCGGCTTCTCAGTCCGCAATGGCGGCAGATTCCCAGCTGTTCGCTACCACACACTTCACAACATGCTTGCTCGCTGGAGGCGAGTTTTTCACCGCAGCCCAGACATTGGACCTTGCGCAAGCGCAGCACGCGCTGCCGGGCCGGTTTAAAGTAAGTCCGTTGCGCTATGAAGATGAGCAATAAACCGCCACCTAGTCCGGCAAGGATCACGCCATAATTCAGCAGGAACATCAGATTCGTTTGTTCGAGTTGAATCAGGATGGTTTCCATCAGATAGTTCGGCAGCAGCTCGTAAACAAACTGGAGAACACGTATAAAGATGGGAATCATACAAACCAGCATGAAATGCGAGGAGACCAGTATTTTGTTGTCGTCCTGACGCCGGATTGCCCGCACATTCCAGAATACGGCCAGCAGCAGCAAGGGCAGCATAAATCCGATCTGGATCGCCATCACCCTGAACGGGTAGGTAAATACCTCGTGTTCAAACTTCCGCTGCGCCTGCTGTAGCTCGCCCACTGCCAGCAGAGCCTTAACTTTTTCGAGATAGCCAAGCAAAACAGGATGCGACTCCAGCGCCGCTTTCGTGCTGGCTTGCTGCGCCTGCAAGGCGCCCAGTTCATTTTCAAACCGGGCTATATGGTTCTTGGTATCGCTGGCACTCGCGGGCAATATGGAATCTGTTCTACTCTGACGGGCGACCTTCTCCAGTAAAGCTGCCTGATAGCTTTTCTTCAGATCCGCAATTTTCTCTTCTGTTGCCCGGATTGCGGCTGACCTGCCCTGGAAATCCCCATATAGCGCTATGAGTTCCTCATTATTGATCGTCGCCAGAAAGAGGCTGTATAAAGTCTGACAAGTTTTCAGCGGTGAAGGAAGCAGGCCAAAGTCACGCTCAAGCCGCGCTCTCTCCTCAGAATGCGGCGCCAAGTATGTCCCTATACTTTTAAGGCGAGCACTGGCGTCTAGTTGCACAAACTCCAAGGACACCTCTGCGCATTCAAGCGTAATCTGGTTGCGGGGCCGCTCGATTAATCTGACCGCATTAGTCAGGCCATCCATCATCTCCACCAGAACAAAAATATCCAGTGCAAATAACACGATGAGCGCGAAACGCGACAGCGGTTGCGCGCTATTGCGGCGCGACAGACGGCTCCATAAGCGGGGAAAAAAACCACGGATAGCATTCATCACAATAGGCGCTCCTGTTGACGACAGAACAGCAGCGATTGTCATCAAAGTGTGCCTGCGGCGTATTGCCATCACTCAAACTCTGATTGCTAGCCCCGGCTTGCAAGTTCGGACCAAGTTTCTGTCCCCACAAAAACCACCAATCGACGAGGCTAAACAAAGGGACTAGAATCAGAATCCCACCATCACCTACCGGAGAGCGCTCGATGAAAACGCCATACGCCTTGACCATATTAGCCCTTGCAGTGAGCGCGCAGGTCCACGCGCAGGATGCCCACCATGGCGGCAGCGACACGGTAGCTGCCCAGAATGCAGCACTCTCCAGGAACACGGAAGGCAAAGGCTACGGCCCGCAGGCGCCGCGCGACCTGAGCACGCGAGCGGGCAGCAATCTGCGCGTGTTCACGACGGCACCGGCTGCATCAAAAATGAATCTTTGCAATATCCACTTCCACAAGAATGCCGAGCACAAAGGTGGTGAATTCACCACACCGGCAGACAGCGGCTTTAAATATGCGGGCAAGCTGACGCCTGCCGAGGCCGCGCCGCTCAGCGCCGAAGTCTGCCCGAATGAACACGGCGGCCTGCAAGCTGGTGACACCATCGAGCTGCACTACGTTCACAGCACGGCACAGGTAAGCCCCGGCCCTACGTTGAACTCCTGCCTCAGCGAAGCGGACAGCAATCCCCAGTTGCGCGTGGAAGCGCAGGTCATGGTACTGGTCAACGATGCCAAGGCAGCCGATTTTGCCGAACTCACCAAGCTAGGCGAAGTGGGCGGCTACCAGCAGGCGCTGCACATCCCTAAACACACGGGCAAGCCTATCCAGTACGCCGGTTCGACCACTGGCCCTAGCTACAACGAAAAAGGTTCGCCCCTGCAGGTTTCGTGGAGCGTGCGGCCCAAGGTGCTGAAAGTGAATGCCGAATCCGTGGGCGCATGGTGCAAGGCCAATGTGTTCAAAGAAGACCACGGCCACGGTGTGCGCAACCTCGTCACGGATGCCAAACTGCTCGCGCCTATGAATTAAAGCCATCGCGCGCAACAGCAGACGAGCAGGTCGCGCGGCCTACCGCCGCCCTGCTCCCCCTGCCACGACAGACGCAGCATCACAGCTGCCGTGGCACCGTCTGGCCTGAATAATCTGGTTATAATACAGGCAACATAACGGACTAATTGGGGGACGCCTATGTGGTTTGCCGCCGTTGCGCTGGCAGCTATCGCCGTCACGGCCACTGCTGCGGAATCTGCGACACCCGTCAAGATGGGACTGCAAAGCGTAGTTGCACCATTTGTCCTGCCCGACAATACCTCCGGTCTGCTGATCGACGTGGTGCGCGCAGCCTTCGCCACGCAGCAGATGCCCGTCGAATTCCGTTACCTGCCCAATGCCCGCTTCAACGATCAGATGCGCCAGGGTCTGCTGGATATCACGCCCGCTACCGGCAGCGACGCCACGCAGGAAGGCTACCTGAGCCACTGGCCAGTGACGTATTTTCATAATGTAGCGATTACCCTGCGCAGCAAGATCCCCACCCTGTCCCGCCTCGACGATCTGAAGAAATACCGCGTCACCGCCTTTCGCGGTGCACGCAATGTGCTGGGGCCGGCGTATGCGACCGTGGTAGCTGCCAATCCGGCCTACCGTGAAGTGGTGACCATGCCCTCCGGCACCCTGCTACTGGGCCGCACCGACATCATCATTTCCCAGCCCGATATTTTTCAATACTACCTGCGCCAGCAACTGCCACGTCAGCGTGTCGGGGAAGAGGTGCTGGCCTATCATGACGTGCTGGGGCCGGGACGCTTCTACTGGATGCGCTTCCGCACCGAGACGCTGCGCGATGCATTCGAGCGCGGCATAGCGCAACTATATGCGTCCGGCGAAATCGACCGCATCCAGCAGCGCTATGCGCGCGACTACGGCCTGACGCGGGATTTTTTCGTCGCACTCGACTGCCAGTTCCGGCCCGAGCAAGCGCCGCAAAAATGCAAGAAGATCAGAGAGTGGAGCAGACCACTGCAGGAATGAGAAGTATCCGGCCGATGCCCTCCTCAGGTCGAGCATGCGCTTTGTGCTCACTCAAGACGTCAGGCAACAACGACGCAACAATCAATGGCTCATCCACCGGAGCCAGCACATGGAACCCACAGCAAACGAATTACCGCCCCAACCAGCGTATGATGATCCCGAGCCTCGTCTGACCAAGTTGGAGAAAGCAGTGACAGCTCTGCAATGCGACCATGCCTTATTAGGGCTTAGAGTAAGCAGCGGTTTTGAAGCTGCGCAGGCACAGCTTGCGCTGACGGAAGAAAAACTGCGGCGGGAATTTCACGATGGTCTGCACAATCTAGAGAAAGTGCTCAGCAAAAAGATCGAAGATGAGGCCCAACGTCTGGAAAACCGTATCGTCAACGAAGTACAGATCTTGACCGCCAGACTGGATCATCAGGATATTCGGCTAGATCGACAAGATTCCAGGTTGGATCGAATGGAAGCAAGGCTGGATCGAATGGAAGCGCGGCTGGATCGAATGGAGGCAAGAATGGATCAACTGGATGCCAAGATTGACCAGCTTGCCAAATGGATGATCGCCACCCAGCTGACCACGATAGCGCTCATCGTCGGCATCGCCGCCCAGCTATTCCTGCGCTGAAAAGCAAAAAGCCCAGCCGGTAAGGGCTGGGCTTTTCAGTGTTCTGGCTCCCCGACCTGGACTCGAACCAGGGACCTGCGGATTAACAGTCCGTCGCTCTACCGACTGAGCTATCAGGGAAAAGAGGCCGCATTATATACGGCCAATTTCTAGCTGTCTAGGCTAGAGGGTAATTTTCTGAAAAATCAGAAGCTGCCCTTGAACTGCACACCGAACTGACGTGGTTCGTTGACGAAGCCGGTCAGGTTATTGAAGTCGATGGCGCCGATAATGCGCTCGGTGTTGGTGATGTTACGTGCATAGCCAGCCACCTCATACTTGCCGCCGGCCCAGTTATAACCGACGCGCAGACCACCTTCCACCATAGGCTTGCCGGTGAACTCTTTGGCTTCGTACAGGAAGAAGTTAATCTTGCTGCGGTAGGACCAGTCGGTCAGCACGAACAGGTTGCCGTTTTCCAGCGCCCAGTTGTAGCGCGCGGTGGCGTTCAGGATGTACTTCGGTGCCTGTGGCAGCGGGTTGCCATCGATGATCACGCGACCTGCAGCATTCAGCGGATCGGTGACGGTGCACGAACCGCACTTGGCCACGGACAGCGATGGGTCCTTGATTTCGGTGAAGTTGTACGAACCGCCAGCCGTCACTTTGAAGTCCGGCGTCACGAAAGCTTCGAAGTCGGCTTCCAGACCGCGACCGGTGGTCTTGGCAGCGTTGATCAGTTTGGTGACGTTGGAGTTACCGCCCACTACGGTCAGCTGCTGGTTCTTCACATCGTAGTTGTACACGCTCAGCGATGCACGGGCACGGCGGTTGAACAGGTCAGCCTTCACACCGGCTTCGTAGGAAGTGATGGTTTCCGCATCGGCCACGGTAATCGGCACGGAAGCGCTGGCGGCAGCGATACTTGGTGCACGGAAGCCGGTGGCAACGCGGGCGTAGGTGCTGATGTCTTGGCTCAGTTTGTAGGTGGCGCTCAGATCCCAGTTGGTCTTGTGCTTGCTCTCATCGACCGACTTAGGACCGATCTGGGTGACGTTGATGGCTTCTACAGTACGGAAGTCCTTCTTGTCCTGGGTATAACGCAGGCCGCCGCGCAGCACCACGCTATCCGACAGATCGTAGGTCACCGAACCGAACAGCGCGGAAGCGGTGTTGTTCTGGTGGCTCTGCAGGTGCGAGGTTTGCGCCTGGGTATTGCTGTCGTAGTTGTTGCTATAGCCTTCGCCGCTTTCCTTGAAGAAGTACACGCCGCTCTGCCAGTTCAGCGGGCCAGCATTCTTCGATTCGACGCGGAATTCCTGGCTGTACTGGTGCAGCCAGCTCAGGCCTCCACCGGTCTGTACCTGGAACGGAATGAAGCCCGGACCGGTCGGCGTGCCGCCGTCGATATCGCCGCGGCTGTAGTACTCGTCCACACCTTCGTAGCCGGTGACGGAGAACAGTTTGACCGAGCCCAGGTCCCAGGTCAGGCGGGCATTGGCGCCATTGGTGCGCAGGTTCTGGCCGTTCAGACCATTGGTATTGAGCTTGGTGAAGTCGTAACCATCAGCGAAGTCGTTGGTACCCTTCTTGATGATGTTGGCACGGAACAGACGGGCACTACCAGTGGTGCTACGGGCGTGCACGTTGAACAACGCGCTGAAGGTGGTGCTCGGCGTGTACAGGAACTGCACGCGCTCGGCGTGTTCGTTGTAGCCTTCCAGCACGTCGTCCTGCTTGGTAAAGGTATTGTCGACGAAGTTGTCGCGGTGCTGGCGCAGGGTCGATACGCGCATGGCCCACTCGTTCGACAGCGGCACGTTGGCAGCGCCTTCCAGATTCACAGTATTGTGGGTCGCCCACGACACGTTGTAATAGCCTTCGACTTTCTTGGTGTTCGGCTTTTCCGATTCAAACTTGACCACGCCGGCCGGGGTGTTGCGGCCGAACAGGGTGCCTTGCGGGCCGCGCAGAACTTCTACACCAGCCACGTCGAAGATAGGGAAGCCTTTCAGAATGCCGTTTTCCTGCACCACGTCGTCATACACCAGCGATACTGGCTGCGAAGCGAAGGTGGAGAAGTCGGTGTTGCCGTAGCCGCGGATGTAGAAACGCGGGAAGGTACGGCCGTTGGACGATTCCACGTTCAGCGATGGTACTTTACCGGCCAGCAGACGGATATCCTGACCGCCGGAAACCAGCACGTCGAGTTTTTCATCTTTCAGCAGGGTGACGGAAACCGGCACATCCTTGATGTTTTCGGCGCGGCGCTGCGCCGTCACGGTTACGGTTTCCAGTTGTGGTTCGCTAGCGTTCTGGGCCAGGGCGGAACCGATAGGCATAACGGCGCTCAGCGCCAGCAGGCGCTTGTGCATCTTCGACAGTTTGATCATTCAATTTCCCGATGAGTGGTAATGCAAAGAGTTAAAAACAGTGTCTCCTGTTCTCTCTTTATTTGACTCTGTCCAGTCATCTGACGTGACCGTGGCAGCACAAGCGGAGGCTGAACCGTACAACGTTGGCTAGAATGCACCGGCTTGCGGAAGGGCAGTATTTTCTTTCATTGATACCGTGTATTGCAAGCGCAATATGACAGCAATGTCATTTACTGTTAGAAATTTGGCCTAACCTGCCGGAGTGCTGAATAATCGCGGGTCACCCTGGCTTAGGCTGCGTAGAAATAGCGCCGGCGCGCCCGATATAAAAAAAGCAGCTGTGACATAAATGCCACAGCTGCTTTGCTGTTTTTGATAAATGCGGGCAGTTACATGCCTAAAGAGCGCAGTAGCTCCTCGTTCGCGGCCTCTTCATCAGACTGGCCAGGCGCGCTGCTGGCCGCATGATTGTCGCGCTCCTGCTCCATCAGCGCATCGGGATCGGCTACTTCACTGGAATCGAAATCATGCAGGCGGATAAATTCGGTGCGGTCTATGGCCAGCTCCAGATAGAAGATATTGCTCTTCTCCGTGTAGAAGGTGACACGGCGCATTTCCGGCCGGTCCAGCGGCGTATCCACGCTCAGCATCACCTGCTTGTTCAGCACCAGCATTTTCGGCTGGTTCTGGGTGATATTGGTCTGCAGCTCGCGCCGCACCTTGCCGGTAAAGTCGCCGACGATCTGGTTCATCAGCTCGCCCATGATGTTGGACACCTCGTCCGAGGTATGCGATACCGCCAGCTCCGATTTAGGCATCCCCATGTGCAGCATATAGCGCTCATAGATCTCCATCGCCGTATCGGCAGCAAAATTCAGCACAACCAGCCCGGTAAACCCGCCATCAAACAGCACAAAGCAACCGATATCGGGTTTCAGGCCGATTTTGGTAATCCGTTGCACCATGCCCGAGTAATTCACTTTGCTCTGGGTAGCGACATTCAAGACACGGATCACCGAATTGCACAGACTCATCAACAAGTCTTCGGTGCCGTACACAACATCCTTGTTTTCCCCAATCATGTTCTACCTCTATTTATTTTCTACAAAATCTCGCTGGCAGCAGTCTCTACTGTTCAGAAATAGGTTTCAGAATACCCACGCGCAAGATTTCCGTCTACCTGAATCGCGCAAAACCGTGCGTTTATGGTGCGAAACCGGGGCAACAGGGGCATGAAGGCAACGTCCGCAACGCATTTTAAAAAATTTTCATTGCGCCATTGTGATTTCCAGCAGGACAATTAAAGCTATCGTCAGCAAACCCGCGACACCATGCGACCGCCCTGCTTCGTTCTCGTCCTCTCGCCCGTCACAGCCATGCGCAGACAGGCGCTGGACGTGGTTTGCCCGGCCTGACGCCCCTCTGATCCCGTCCCTGCATGCACATACACCTGTACAAATTGCTCTCGCTAATCCTATGCATCAGCCTGCTTGGCCTGCATATGCCTGCCGGCGCGGAAGACATCTACATCCCCCGCTCCAACGACCGCGAACCATGGGCGCCGTATATCGTGGAACTGCTGCAAGCAGCGCTGGCCAGATCGCCAGGCACTACGCCGGACCATCTGCACTGGCTGGAAACGCATATGACGCAGGACCGGGCGTTCACCCAGCTGCGCAACAATCAGAAGCTCGATGTCTACTGGAGCATGACCTCGAAGACGCGCGAACAGGGCGTCATCGTGATCCGCATTCCCCTGCTCAAAGGCTTGCTAGGACAGCGCCTGCTCGCCATCCGCCCCGAATCGGCCAGCCGCTTCGCGCGGGTACGTACGCTGGATGATCTGCGCCGTGATTTCCGCTTCGGACAAGGGCACGACTGGCCCGACACCACCATTCAGCAAGCGGCCGGACTGAATACGGTAACGTCCTCGTCCTACGATACGCTTTACCCCATGCTGCAGGCCCACCGCTTTGACGCCATACCGCTCGGCATCAATGAAATCGATGACGAGTTACGCAAGCACAGCGATGTTGATTTGATGGTCGAAAAGAACCTGGCACTGGTGTATCCGGCGCCCGTATTTTTCTTTGTCGCACCGAACAAGACGGCACTGGCCGCACGCATAGAAAGCGGCCTGAACCGCATGCTGGCCGATGGCAGCTTCGACGCCATGTTCGACAGGCGCTGGAGCAAGACCCTGCTTTCCAAGAACATGAAAAATCGCCTGATCTTCCAGCTCGCCAATCCCCTGCTCTCGCCCGAAACGGCGGAGATGATACGGCGCCACCCCGAGTACTTCCTGTTTCCGCCCAGAGTGGATGGCAACCCGGCACCCGCTTCAGGGCTGCGGCAGTAGTTCTTTCAGCGCTTGCAGATAAGCATTGCGGGCAGTCTGGGTAATGGCCAGATCGCGCTGCAGCTCCTGCAGGCGCTGCTCGCTCATCTGCAGCATCTGCAATTGCTGGCGCGCCGGCTCGGAGAGTGCCGCCAATGCATACTGTACTCCGTCGACTGCAATAAATTCTGCACTGCTCAAGTTGCTAACTCCTTCAGTATGTTGATTCTTCATGCGAGTTACACTGCCCCTGGTAGCAAGCTCCAGCTGCTGATTCACGCGCGTCCCGGTCAGTACGATCTGATTTACATGACGGAGTTGCGTCGCCACGTCTTTGCGGCGCAATCGCCGGCAGGTCTGCAAGGCCAATAAACGCCCTCGCTCGGGATTCTCCGCCAGATCCCAGACCTTGCTCCCGAATAACGCCTCTCTCGCCCGCTGAAATATGGTCACAGGCATGGCAGGAGCTGCCAACACCTGTTCGCTGGGATATAGACGATTAGTCTGCGTCAGCGACACCATATATGCCGTCGCCACCCCCAACATCAACTGGCCATCTCGATAGCAGCAGAGCAAAGGCATATAGGGTGCCAATTCCGGCAGTACGTGATTCGGATAGACTTCTACGTCCCAGTATTTTCGAGCGATTTGACTAAAATGCTCAAAATCACGTATCGCCACAAAGCGAGCGTCGGCAAATGGAATTAATTCGACTTTAGGCTTAGTCGGAGTAACCGTATCGTTCGATACGTCCAGATACAGACTACCCAGCTGAAAAGCGTTTTGAAAGAACTCGCCACGTAAATCGCCCCATACCTGTCGCATATCGCCGCCCGCCCGACGGAACGCCCGATAGGCGGAGTAGCCTGTCTTGGCTTGCGGACTTTTGAGTGTAACTGGGTCAAATGTACTAAGCAGCTGCTGAACTGCGACGGTTATTTCCAAACATTGCCCCAAGGGATAAGGCTTACCTTTTTTAGGTGCTAGCGTAGTAGCTAGTTGACAATCAATTGCGGCACGTAGCTCGAGAAAGAAAATCTCCAGTTCAGACAGGAACGGTAGTAAATAGGTGTCCGTCAACAGATTCTGCCGATCTCCGTCAACGACACGCGGTTCATTGGGCAATAAGGAATGACGGATAACGGACCAACTAGGCGGCATAATCACAACTCGACAAAACAAATACGAAACTGGACGAAACAGCAAAAAGCCCCATGCAGCACTACAACGCAATGAAGCGATGCATGGCACACATGGGACTTTGGGATATTCTGGCTCCCCGACCTGGACTCGAACCAGGGACCTGCGGATTAACAGTCCGTCGCTCTACCGACTGAGCTATCAGGGAAATGCGGCCGCAACTATAGCTGTAAAATACAATTTCACCAAATTTATTTTCGACAGTCGCGACCACACTTGCCCTTCCCCACAAAATAGACCCGCATACAAACAACGATGGTTCACGGCCCCGCAAAGTACCCACCCAAAACGTGCTGTATATATTGCGGCAACAGCGCTGTCGCGCTGACCGATGAGCATGTTGTCCCGTATTCGCTTGGCGGCAAGCACGTACTTCAGAACGCTAGCTGCAATAAGTGTGCGGACATAACCAAGCTGTTCGAGCAAGACGTGACAAGGGATTTATGGGGCGATGCGAGGGCTAGTTACGGAGCCCCCACCAGAAGAAAAAAAGAGCGCAAAACCCGTCAGTTGCTCAAAGACCCCAGCGGGATGGCGCCTGACCTGCCGATTCCCATGGGCCGCTACCCCGGCGTCTTCATTTTTTACCAGATGGGACGCGCGGGCCTTCTGCTGGGCCAGTCCAACGCCGTCGATAGCTCGGCAGCCTGGTCTCTACAAGCCGTAGTTGATGACGCCCGACTGACCGCACTTCATCGCGAGCATCCGGGGCGGGTGACTGCGCAATTCAGGCACCTTCCCACCAGCTTTGCCAGGATGCTGGCGAAGATCGGTTATTGCCAAATATTGACCTCACTTGACCCAGGCGACTTTGATGCACTCTGCCTGCCGTACATACTCGGCGCGGAAAAGAACCTGTCACACATAATTGGCGCGCGAGCCAGCATCGAAGCGCCAGAACCTGGCATCGGATACTCGCTCAGGAGCAACCTGTTCGGCGACGACGAGCTGTGCTTCGTGGTCGCCGAAATACGGTTGTTCTCGGCGGCCCATACGCCCACCTACCACGTCGTCGTCGGCCAAGCTAGCGGACCAGCGAACGTCGAACTTGTTTCCCAAAAGCTGGAGGTCACATATCGCGCACAATTACCCAAGCCTTCCGCGTTCGAGATACCTCCGGACGAGTTCCATTGGATGCCGGCCTCGTGGCCAATCGCAGGCTAACGCTGGGAAAGGCTCCGCGTGTTGAGCTGGCAAAGCGGAGACGAAAGGGAGACACTGCTCTTCGTGGCGTAAGCGAATCGGGGGGGGGATATTTCCCAACTGGGTAATACGCAAACGAAAACGGCCCCGCGATTGCTCGCGGGGCCGCTTGTATTCTGGCTCCCCGACCTGGACTCGAACCAGGGACCTGCGGATTAACAGTCCGTCGCTCTACCGACTGAGCTATCAGGGAATTGAGGGCAGAATTATAACTGCCTATTCGGATTTTGCCTAATTTTTTTATCGCGCGCTCGGAGCGGAACGCAGTCACCACGACACCAGTCCACTATGAAAAAAGCCCATGTAGCACGCGTGCATACATGGGCTTTTCAATATTCTGGCTCCCCGACCTGGACTCGAACCAGGGACCTGCGGATTAACAGTCCGTCGCTCTACCGACTGAGCTATCAGGGAATTGCGGCAACATTCTATACTGTTTAGATCATTTCGACAAGCTTGCTATCGAAGTAATTTTTAACACTACAATCTGCTGCTCATCGGCTGCATCGTGCGACGCAACCGAAGAAGCAAGATCTTAAAGCACTTTTGCGATGGCGTCAATCACGATATCGATGTTGCGCGAGTTCAGTGCTGCAACACAGATACGGCCGGTATCCACGGCGTAGATCGAGGAAGCGCGCAGCTGCTCGACTTGTGCCTTGCTCAGGCCCGAGTACGAGAACATGCCAACCTGATCGCGCACGAAAGCGAAATCATGGGCCGGCGCTTTGGCTTTCAGTTTGGCCACAAACGCTTCACGCATTTCCTTGATACGTACGCGCATCCCAGCCAGCTCGTCTTCCCACATCTGGCGCAGTTCCGGTGTGGTCAGCACGGTCGCCACCACTTTACCGCCGTGCACAGGCGGGTTGGAGTAGTTGGTACGCACCACGCGCTTCAGTTGCGACATCAGGCGGGCCGCTTCTTCGCTGCTGGCGGCAACTACGCTCAGGGCACCCACGCGCTCGCCGTACAGCGAGAACGATTTGGAGAAGGAGTTCGATACCAGCAGCGGACCGCCGGCGGCAGCGAAACGGCGTACTACAGCGCCGTCTTCAGCGATACCGGCGCCAAAGCCCTGATAGGCCATGTCGAGGAACGGTACCAGACCGCCAGCAGTCACGGCGGCGATCACTTCATCCCACTGGGTCGAGCTCAGATCGGCGCCGGTCGGGTTGTGGCAGCAGGCGTGCAGCAGCACGATGGAACCGCGCGGCATGGCTTTCAGTGCAGCCAGCATGCCGGCGAAGTTCACACCGTGGGTGGCTGCGTCATAGTAAGCGTAGTTGTTGACAGTGAAACCGGCGCTCTCGAACAGCGCGCGGTGGTTTTCCCAGCTAGGATCGCTGATGTAGACCTGCGCATCCGGAGCGAAGCGCTTGAGGAAGTCGGCACCGATTTTCAGTGCGCCGGTGCCGCCGATGGCCTGCACGGTAACCGCACGTTTTTCCTGCACCACGGCGCTGTCGGCACCGAATACCAGCTCCTGCACAGCCTTGTCGTAAGCTGCCAGACCTTCGATCGGCAGGTAGGTACGCGGCGCTGGTGCAGCGATCAGAATTTCCTCGGCTTTCTGCACGCACGACAGCAGCGGCACTTTGCCATTGTCGTCATAATAGACACCCACACCCAGATTGATTTTGGCTGGATTTTGGTCGGCGTTAAATGCTTCGGTGATACCCAGAATTGGGTCACGTGGGGCCATGTCGATGGCGCTGAACAAGCTAGGATTCGTCATGATAAGATTCGATTCGATTGGAAGCGGTTCACTGCGGTTGAAGGTAGACAGCGCGCCCCAAAAAACTGCTTCAGGCCGCTGGCAGGCCATTATTTTAACAAAGGTCGGTACACGATGGCTGATTTACCCGCAGAAAACGCGACAGATAACTCCACAAAGGCAACGGTTGTTACTTTTCCGGACTCGCCGTTCCGCCTGCACCAACCCTTCCCGCCTGCGGGCGACCAGCCCACGGCCATAGACCAGCTATGCGAAGGCATTAACGACGGCCTGTTCTATCAGACCCTGCTGGGCGTTACGGGTTCCGGCAAAACCTACACCATGGCCAATGTGATCGCCCGTATGGGACGACCGGCCATCGTGTTTGCACCCAACAAAACGCTGGCGGCCCAGCTGTATTCGGAGTTCCGCGAATTCTTCCCCGAAAATGCGGTCGAGTATTTCGTTTCTTACTACGATTACTACCAGCCGGAAGCCTATGTGCCCCAGCGCGACCTGTTCATCGAGAAGGATTCCTCGATCAACGAACACATCGAGCAAATGCGGCTATCCTGCACCAAGTCGCTGATGGAGCGGCGCGATGTGGTGATCGTGGCGACGGTTTCGGCCATCTACGGTATCGGTAACCCCACCGAATACCACCAGATGATCCTGACGCTGCGCGCCAAGGACCGCGTCTCGCAGCGCGACATCATCGCCCGCCTGATCCAGATGCAGTACACCCGCAACGAAGTCGATTTCGGCCGCGGCACCTTCCGCGTACGGGGCGACACGCTGGACATTTTCCCGGCAGAGAATGCGGAACTGGCCGTGCGGCTGGACCTGTTCGACGATGAACTGGAATCGATCCAGCTGTTCGACCCGCTGACGGGGCGCGTCAAGCAGAAGATTCCACGCTTTACCGTGTATCCCGGTTCGCACTACGTTACGCCGCGCTCCACCGTGCTGCGCGCGATCGAAACCATCAAGGATGAGCTGCGCGAACGGCTGGACTTCTTCCGCCGCGAGAACAAGCTGATCGAAGAACAGCGGCTGGAACAGCGCACCCGCTTCGATCTGGAAATGATGGCCGAGATCGGCTTCACCAAGGGCATCGAAAACTATTCGCGCCACCTGAGCGGCGCCCTGCCGGGCGAACCGCCGCCTACGCTGGTCGATTACCTGCCCAAGGATGCGCTGATGTTCCTCGACGAATCGCACGTGCTGGTGGGCCAGCTCAGCGCCATGTACAACGGCGACCGCTCGCGCAAGACCAATCTGGTGGACTACGGTTTCCGCCTGCCCTCGGCGCTGGACAACCGCCCGCTCAAGTTCGAGGAATTCGAGCAGAAGATGCGTCAGACCATCTTCGTTTCCGCCACCCCGGCCGACTACGAAAAGACTCACGCCGATCAGGTAGTGGAACAGGTGGTGCGCCCTACCGGTCTGGTCGATCCGCAAGTGATCGTGCGCCCTGCCCTGTCGCAGGTGGATGATCTGATGTCGGAGATCACCCTGCGGGTGGAGCGTAACGAACGCGTGCTGGTGACGACCCTGACCAAGCGCATGTCGGAGCAGCTGACCGAATATCTGGGCGACCACGGCATCAAGGTGCGCTATCTGCACAGCGATATCGAAACGGTGGAGCGGGTGGAGCTGCTGCGCGACCTGCGCATCGGCACCTTCGATGTGCTGGTGGGGATCAACCTGCTGCGCGAAGGGCTGGACTTGCCGGAAGTATCGCTGGTGGCCATCCTCGACGCCGACAAGGAAGGCTTCCTGCGTTCCGAGCGTTCGCTGATCCAGACCATAGGCCGCGCCGCCCGTAACCTCAATGGTGTAGCCCTGCTGTATGCCGACCGCATGACGGATTCGATGGAACGCGCCATCGGCGAAACGGAACGGCGCCGCGCCAAGCAGATCGCCTTCAACCAAGCCAACGGCATCGTGCCGCGCGGCGTACACAAAGTCATCAAGGACATGATAGACGGCGTGTACAGCCCTGAGCAGGTCACGGAAGAACTGGAAGTGGCGCAGCAGACGGCCAAGTACGAGGCGATGAGCGAGAAGCAGATCAGCAAGGAAATCAAGCGGCTGGAAAAAGCCATGCTCGATCACGCCAAGAATCTGGAATTCGAAAAAGCCGCGCAGGTGCGCGACCAGCTGCATGTGCTCAAGCAGCAGCTGTTCGGCGCACCGGGCGCCGATACGCCGGGCTAGGCCGGCGTATCCCCTGCCCTAGCGCGCCAGCTGGTCGATAAAGCTGTACACGCTGTCGAGCAACTGGGGCGCCACCGGCAAGTCCGGGCTGCCATAGGATTTGCGCTGTAACTCGGCATCCGTGCCGACCATCTTCAGCAGATGGTTCATGCCGTCGATGACTTGCAGGCGGGCGCGCGGCGCGGCTGCCGCCAGCGCCTGCGCCTCGCTGACGGGCACCTGCACATCGGACGTACCCTGCACGATCAGTACGGGCATGTTCAAGCCTGCCACCGCCTTGCGCGGATCGTGCTGCAGCCACGAGATCAGATATGGCTGCACCGAGGCGTGGTACAAGGCCTGCAACGGCGCCGGCACATCGGCCACGGCCTGCCCCTGTTTCAAGGCCGCCAGTATGCGCTCGTTTTCTGCCAGCAGTGGCGGCGGCAACTGCTTGGCCAGTTGTTCGCGCAGCAGTTCATCGGCCGGATGGCCGGCACCAGCCAGCAGCACGCAGCCATCGGCCTTGGCAATGGCACAGGCTTCCGCCACGATCTGCGCCCCTTCGCTGTGACCGATCAGGATCACGCGCGAGAAGCGCGCATCGGCACGCAAACGGGCGGCCCATGCGGCCGCGTCGGCAATATAGTCATCGAAGCGTAGCTCCTGTTCGCGCCAGCGCGGATTGGCACTGGCGGCGATGCCGCGCTTGTCATAGCGCACCGAAGCGATGCCGTGTCTTGCCAGACCTTCGGCCAGTAATTTCAGCGCGTCATTCGGTCCCGGTAGCAAATGGTTATTGCCATCGCGGTCAGTCGGCCCCGAGCCCGCATGCAGCAACACGACCGGCACCTTGCCCTGCACGCCGTCCGGCGTCAGTTCGGTGCCATACACGGCCGCGCCGCCCACTTCCAGCGCCACCGGCACCGAGGCCGCCAGAGCGGAGGACGATAACAACAGCAAGGACAGCAATAGCTTCATGGTGCGCTCCGTATCAATGAGGAAGACGTTTGTAGTACAACAGCGAATACAGCACTGCCAGCGGCACCCAGGCCACCAGTGCCAGCAGCAACAGCCAGTGCGGTGCGCCCGCTGCCAGCAGCAGCAAGCCCAGTACGCCACTCCCCACCATCAGGCGGCCCGCCAGCCGGTGGGTGGCATACCACACGCGCTCGCTGGCCAGCGTCTACGGCGTGCGTATGCCCATGTAGAAATTGCGCCGGACCTTGCCCATAGGGTTGCCGGTCAGGATGAGTGCAACACAGCCCAGTGCCGGTGCGATGCGGCCGATTTCCAGCGGCACGCCCAGTGCAGCACCGAGTACCAGTGCCTCGACGCAGGCCATCAGCGCTACCGGCAGCGTCATCAGATAGCCATAGGTGGCGCCTGATGCCTGCACTTCAAACTGGCGCGGCGACAGCCACGGTAACGCCACACCCAGCAGCAGCAAGGCGCCCATGGCGCCCGGCCCCAGCAGCCAGATCTGCCAGCGCGGCCCGTAACCATCCACCTGCCCGGCAGCATTCCAGTGCATGGGCAGCGTCGCTGGCAGGCGCGGATACAGGTAGGCGGTGACGACGCTCATGACAACAATCATCAGCAAACACAGCAGAACGGCACGTGGCTTCATGGTTTCCTCTCGCTAGGCAGATCACCCGCCAGATCCAGCATCCATGCCAGCACATCCTGCAATACGGTGGTATTCAAACCGTACCAGATGGTCTGGCCTTCGCGCCGGCGCGTAATCAGGTCCGCATCCGCCAGCACGGCGAAATGGTGCGACATGGTGGGCTTGCTCATGTCGAAGTGGCAGGCCAGATCGCCAGCCGTCATCTCGCCCTGGCGCAGCAGACGCAGAATCTCGCGGCGTGCAGGGTCGGCGATGGCTTTGAAGGCACTGTTGGCGGAATTCATTAGATACCAATCTAATTAGATAGTTATCTAAATATAGAAGTAAAAAAGACAGGCGTCAAGCACCTGTCTCGCCGCCTAGAGCGACTTAACGAATTCGCGTATGCCGCCCAACAGCATTTCTATCGACATCGCCGTCAGAATCAGGCCCATCAACCGCTCGAACGCCGTCATCACCTGCGGCCCCAGCACCTTCTGCAGCTTTTCTGCGCTGAGGAAGACCGCCAGCCAGACCAGCCCGACAGCGGCCAGCGCTGCCACGTGCACCAGCACCTCGCCCGTGCTTTCGCGCGAAAACAGCAGCACCGTGGCCAGCGCCGACGGTCCGGCCAGCGCCGGTATCGCCAGCGGCACAATGAAGGGCTCGCCGCCTTCGGTGCGGCCCAGCACCCCATCGGGATGAGGAAAGATCATGCGGATAGAAATCAGCAGCAGAATCACGCTCCCGCCTATGCGCAAGGAGACTTCGGACAGCTGCAAGGCCGTCAGGAAGTGGCGGCCGAAGAACATAAAGATCAGCAGCAGCACAAAGGCGATGGCACATTCACGGATCACGATGCGGGGACGGCGCGCCACCGGTACCGGATTGAGCACACTGGCGAACAGCGGCACATTGCCGAAAGGATCGGTAACCAGCAACAACAGGATAAAGGTCTGGAAAAAATTCTGGGTCATGGTGGCGGTCGCATAGGTCGTGCATGTGGCGGATATCCCTGATACGCTTCGGATTGTATCAGCGCAATAGCGCAAGTTAACATGGTGCAATAACAAAAAAACGACCCGCAGGTCGTTTTTTTGCCTAGAGCGCAAGGCTGCTATTACTCGGCGCTCTCGCCCTTTTTGATCCACGCTGCCAGCTGGTGCGGACGCAGGCCATCGTAGTCTTCGAACGGCTGATGGATCCACGGATTGTGCGGCAGTTCTTCCATCTGGTAGTCCGGCTTGAACACCGAGCAACCCTTGGTCCAGATCACGGCCGAACGCACTTCGGTCACGCCGGGGAAGTTTTCCTGCAGGTGCTTCATGACTTTTACCAGCGTTACGCCGGAATCGGCCAGATCGTCCACCAGCAGGATGCGGCCGCTCAGCGGGCCCTTGGTCATCGTCATGTATTTGGCGATGTCCAGATCACCGCGCACGGTGCCCGCTTCTTCACGGTAGGAGCTGGTCGACAGGATGGCCAGCGGCACATCAAAAATACGCGAGAACACATCGCCCGGACGCACGCCGCCGCGCGCCAGACACAGCACCTGGTCAAACTTCCAGCCCGATTCATGGACTTTCAGTGCCAGACGCTCGATCAGACGGTGGTATTCATCCCAGCTGACCCAGAGGTGTTTTTCATTCGATTGTGGGTTGTTCATAAGGTCTTCCTTGATTACTCGAACGGATGACGCAGTACGATCGTTTCTTCACGATCAGGACCGGTCGATACCATGTCGACCGGCACGCCGACCAACTCTTCGATACGTTTGATGTAGGCACGGGCGGTGGCTGGCAGCGCTTCGAGGGTCTTGGCGCCCACGGTGCTTTCCTTCCAGCCCGGCATTTCTTCGTACACTGGCACGCAACGCGCTGCCTCTTCCGCGCCGGACGGGAAGATATCCACGGCCACGCCGTCGATGGTGTAGCCGGTGCACAGCTTCAGGGTTTCCAGACCATCCAGCACGTCCAGCTTGGTCAGGCACATGCCCGTCACGCCGTTGATCTGTACCGAGCGACGCAGCAGCGCGGCATCGAACCAGCCGCAGCGGCGGGCACGGCCCGTCACGGTGCCGAACTCGTGGCCCACTTGCGCCAGATGGTGGCCCACGCCGGCATCGGTAGGCAGTTCCGAAGGGAACGGACCGGAACCCACGCGGGTGGTGTAGGCCTTGGTGATACCCATGATGTAGTGCAGCATGTTCGGACCCACGCCGGCACCGGCAGCGGCATTACCGGCTACGCAGTTGGACGAGGTAACGAACGGATAGGTGCCGTGGTCGACGTCCAGCAGCGAGCCTTGCGCGCCTTCGAACAGCAGGTTGGAACCGGCTTTGTGGGCAGCGTACAGGGCGCTCGACACGTCGGTCACCATAGGACGCAGACGCGGCACATAGGCCAGCGCGTCGTCCAGAGTTTTCTGGTACTCGACCTTCGGTGCTTTCAGATAGTTTTCCAGCACGAAGTTGTGGTAGTCCAGATTTTCCGCCAGCTTTTCAGCGAAGCGTTTTTCGTTCAGCAGGTCGGCCACGCGAATCGCGCGACGGGCCACTTTATCTTCATAGGCCGGGCCGATGCCCTTGCCGGTGGTGCCGATCTTGGCAGCGCCACGGGCCGCTTCACGGGCCAGATCCAGTGCCGAGTGGTACGGCAGAATCACTGGCGCTGCATCCGACACTTTCAGACGCGATGCCACTTCCACGCCGACTTTTTCCAGCTTGTCGATTTCGCGCAGTACATCCGGCACCGACACCACCACACCGTTACCGATGTAGCAGGCCACGCCCGGACGCATGATGCCCGAAGGGATCAGTTGCAGCGCAGTCTTGACGCCGCCGATCACCAGCGTATGGCCGGCGTTGTGACCGCCCTGGAAGCGGACCACACCCTGTGCATGATCGGTCAACCAGTCGACGATCTTGCCTTTACCTTCATCGCCCCATTGGGTGCCGATGACGACGACGTTTTTTGCGTTTTTATTTGACATCACACTAACCTAAGTTTTTAAGAATCCAGTTACTACCATTATCGTCGAGCACCAGCGCGCGATCGCACTCGAACTCGTCCAGTTCGTTGCTGTGACCCGGCAAACTCTGGATCACCACTTCGCCGGACTTGCGCAGCTCGGCGATTTTTTCCTTCAATTCCGGCGCATTGCCCCATGGTGCACGGATCGAATGCTTACGTTCCGCCGTGGGCAACAGACGCGCCAGTTCGCGCAAATCGAGCGAGAAGCCGGTGGCGGGACGTGCCCGGCCAAACGCCTCGCCGACGTGATCATAACGGCCACCGCGCGCCACCGCATTCGGCAGGCCGGGCACGTACAGTGCAAACATCGCACCGCTTTCATACTGATAACCGCGCAGGTCGGCCAGATCGATGGCCACTTCGGCCCGGCCCAGTGCCGATGCTGCCAGCGCGGCCAGTTCGGCCAGCGCCTTGCTGATACCGGGCAGGTCCGGCAGCACTGCGCGCGCACGCCCCAGCACTTCCACGCTGCCGTACAGGCTAGGCAGGGCCAGCAGCGCGTCGCGCACCACCGGCGTGTAGTCACGCGTCAGCGCCTGCAGGCCCGGCACATCCTTGGCGCGCAGCAGTTGCACGATCTGCGCCGCATCGCGCGTGGCCGCAGCATCACCCTCGGTGATGGCGCGCAGCACGCCGACATGGCTGAGGTCCAGACGGGCGCTGGTGAAACCGGCCAGAGCCAGCGAAGCCAGCGCCAGTTCCTGAATTTCCGCATCCGCTTCCAGCCCCGCATGGCCGTAGATCTCGGCACCGATCTGGAGCGGCTCGCGGGTAGCGTGCAGGCCCGATGGACGGGTATGCAGTACGCTGCCGGCGTAGCACAGACGGGTGACGGAGGCGCGGTTCAGCAGGTGGGCATCGATGCGCGCTACCTGGGTGGTCATGTCGGCGCGCAGGCCCAGCATGCGGCCCGACAGCTGATCCACCAGCTTGAAGGTGCGCAGATCGGTATCTTCGCCCGCGCCCGTCAGCAGCGACTCGAGGTATTCGAGCATGGGTGGCATCACCAGCTCGTAACCGTACAGACGGAAGTTATCCAGCATCAGACGACGCAATTCTTCAATCTTGCGTGCTTCCGACGGCAATACGTCGGCGATATTCTCGGGCAAAAGCCAATTTGGCATGGGGAACTGGTACGGAATATTTAATTAAATAAAGAGCAATACGCAGCAATAGACTGCGCGCACGGCGACCGACAAGCGGTAGGCCGAACCTGATATTTTACGCGAAAATGGATTTTAAGACGAGAAAAGATGCGTATAAGCACCTGAAAACGCCGCTACCGGACTGCCATCTGGCAGCCCGGCAGGGTTGTGACTTTACTTCTTGCCGCCGGCAGCAGCAGCGGCCGGAGCTGCGCCCGTGCCTTTGAAGTATTTGAAGAAGTCCGAGCTGCTATCCATCACCATCACGTCGCCGTGGTTCTTGAAGGTGGCGCGGTAGGCTTCCAGACTGCGGTAGAACTTGTAGAACTCGGGGTTCTTGCCGAAGGCTTCAGCGTAGATGGCCGATGCCTTGGCATCGCCCTCACCCTTGATCTGCTCGGCGTCACGGTAGGCCTCGGCCAGAATCACCGAACGCTGACGCTCGGCATCGGCACGGATTTTTTCCGAATCGGCCGAACCGGTCGAACGCAGTTCATTGGCCACGCGCAGACGCTCGGCCTTCATACGGTCATACACCGAGTTATTAATCTGCTCGACATACTCGACCCGCTTCAGACGCACGTCGATAATCTCGACGCCGATCTGGGCCGCTTCCGCCACCACCTTGGTGCGTATGCCTTCCATCACCTTGCCGCGCTGGCCGGAGATCACTTCGCCCACGGTACGCTTGGTGATTTCTTCGTTCAGGGCAGCCTTGATAATCTGCGACATGCGGTCACGCGCACGGTTCTCGTCGCCATTGAAGGTGACGTAGTACAGCTTGGGCTGGCCATCGGCACGGCCGATACGCCATTTGACGAAGCTGTCGACCAGAATATTCATCTTCTCGGCCGTGATGAAACGCTCGGCATCAGGCGATTCGATGGTCATGATGCGGTTGTCGAGGAACAGCACGTTCTGGAATGGCGGCGGCAGCTTGAAGTGCAGGCCCGGCTCGCGGATCACTTCCTTGATCTGGCCCAGCGCGAACACGATCGCATACTTGCGCTGATCGACCACGAACACGGTGGACGACAGCAGCAGGAAAGCGACGAAAGCCGCCACGAGGAAACTGGCTATACGATTCATTAACGGCTCTCCCGGTCACGTAAGGCTTCGCGCGAACGCGGATCGCGCGGACGGTTCACTTCCACCGTCTGCATGGTCTCGCTGCTGCCGGCGCTGCTGATGGCAGCCGGCTTGGCGGCACTGGCGCTGGCGGCAGCATCGGTCGCCGCAGCCTGCGCAATCAGCTTGTCGAGCGGCAGGTAGAGCAGATTGCTGCCCGACTTGGCGTCCACCATCACCTTGCTGGTGCTCGAGTAAATCTGCTGCATGGTGTCCAGATACATGCGGTCGCGCGTGACGGCCGGTGCTTTCTGGTACTCGGCCAGTACCTGCTTGAAGCGGGCTGCGTTACCGGTAGCATTTTCCACCACCATCGAGCGATAACCTTCGGCTTCCTGCAGCAGGCGCGATGCCGTACCGTGGGCCTTAGGAATCACATCGTTGGCATAGGCCTGACCTTCGTTCTTCTGGCGCTCGCGGTCCTGCCCTGCGCGCACGGCGTCATCGAAGGCTACCTGCACCTGCTCGGGCGGCTGCACGGCCTGCAGGGTAACATTCGAGATCAGCACGCCGGAAGCGTAGCGGTCGAGAATCTGCTGCATCAGCTGCTGGGTTTCCAGCGCCACCTTGTCGCGGCCTTCGTACAGCACGAAGTCCATCTTGTTCTTGCCGACGATTTCGCGGATCGAGGTCTCGGCAACCTGACGCACGGTATCTTCTTCGTCGCGGTTATTCAGCAGCCATGCCACCGGGTCCTTCAGCTTGAACTGCACGGCGAACTGGATATCGATGATGTTTTCATCGTCCGTCAGCATCAGCGATTCGCGCGCCTGCTTGTTCTTGATATTGCCGCGATAGCCGATTTCCACCACCCGCATCTGCGACACTCTGACCACTTCGTCGCTCTGGAACGGATACGGCCAGCGCCAGTTAAAACCCGCACCGGTGGTGTGGCTGATCTTGCCGAAGGTGTAGACCACGCCGGTCTGGCCTTCCTGCACGATGAAGGAACCGCTGGCCAGCCAGATCAGGGCCGCCACCACGGCTACCGCACCGGCCGTGGCACGCAGGCCGCCCGCATCGGGACGGCTAGGCGGCACGCCGCCATTGCCACCGTCTGGACGGTTCTTCTGGCCGAACATGCTGTTCAGGCGCTGATTGAAATCGCGCCACAGCTGTTCCATATCGGGCGGGCCTTCGCCCGGCTTTTTGCCTTCATTGGCTTGCGGCTTGCCGTCCTGCTGATCCGAACCCCAGCGCGGGTCGTTCAGATTGGCTTTCAGGCCGAGACGTTTGAATATCGAGGAGACACGCATCAGTGTGATCCAACTTGAGTGAGGGTGGGACTGCTTTCGGCTGCTTCGGCGTCATCGGCTAGTTCAGCGTCATCCGCCAGCTCTTCTTCATCAACTGCATACGACTGGTTCAGGCGCGCGCCGGGCGCACTCATGGCCCATTCGACGATAGCACCGCGCAGCAGATCCAGTCCGGCGCCCGTGCGGGCACTGAGGAAAACGCGGGAAATCTTATCATATTCATCGCGCTCGACCGAAGGCTCCAGCTCGGCCGCATCGATCTTGTTCCACACCAGAATCTGCGGAATATGGTCGGCACCGATTTCCTTGAGCACCAGATTGACCTGCTCGATCTGCTCCATGCGTACGGGCGAGGATGCATCGACCACATGCAGCAGCAGATCGGCGTGGATAGTTTCTTCCAGCGTGGCGCGGAACGCGGCCACCAGCTGGTGCGGCAGTTCGCGCACAAAGCCCACCGTATCGGAGATCACCACATTGCCCACTTCCTGTCCCATGTAGACGCGGCGCGAAGTGGTATCCAGCGTAGCAAACAACTGGTCGGCCACATACACACCGGCCTTGGTGACAGCATTGAACAGGGTGGATTTGCCGGCATTGGTGTACCCCACCAGCGAGACGGAGAAAGTCTGGCTGCGGCCGCGCGAACGGCGCTGGGTTTCATGCTGCTTGCGCAGCTTGCCCAGACGGGCACGCAAGGCTTTGACCCGCTCTCCGATCAGACGGCGGTCGGTTTCCAGCTGGGTTTCACCGGGACCGCGCAGACCGATACCGCCCTTCTGGCGTTCCAGGTGGGTCCAGCCGCGAATCAGGCGCGTGGCCAGATGCTGGAGCTGGGCCAGTTCCACCTGCAGCTTACCTTCGTGGGAAGCGGCACGCTGGGCAAAGATATCGAGAATCAGGCTGGTGCGGTCCAGCACCCGGATATTCAGGCGCTTTTCCAGATTGCGCTGCTGGGCAGGCGACAGCGCATGATTGAAAATGACGATTTCGATGCGGTGATCCTGCACCGCCATAGCGATTTCGTCGGCCTTGCCGCTGCCGACGAAATAGGCGGCATCAGGCGCCGCCCGCTTGGCCGTGATCGTCGTAATCGGTTCTGCACCGGCCGAACGGGCCAGTAACTGCAGTTCCTCGACGCTGGCGGCAAAGTCGCCCTGACCGAAATCGATACCAACTAAAGCTGCACGCATACGGTCAGGCTAGAAGATGTAGCGGTAAGGCAAACGCTTATTCCGCGTCCGCATCAACGCTGAGGTTGACGGCGCGGGCTGGCACCACGGTCGAAATGGCGTGCTTGTACACCATTTGCGTCACAGTATTGCGCAGCAGCACAACGTATTGGTCGAAGGATTCGATGTGACCTTGCAGCTTGATGCCGTTGACCAGATAGATCGAAACAGGCACATGCTCTTTACGCAAGGCATTGAGGAATGGGTCTTGTAACAGTTGCCCTTTGTTGCTCATAACAGCTCCATTTTTGTGTTGTTGTGTTCGGATTTGGAGGCGAAACGCTTAATTTCAAGTACGTGGCTCAACGAAAGTCAAATGATTTCCGCTGAAACACCGCTCGCCGAAGGAAGAATGGTGCTTCTAAGCCACTGTAACCTGTTTTGACTTTTTTTGCAGTTATGTACAGCAAAAAAAGTCCTTAAAAATGCCTTATTTCGCTGCCGTCTTGGCAAACGGGTTCTTACCGGTACGCAGTTCGATGCGCAGCGGCGTGCCTACCAGCGCGAAAGTATCGCGGAAATGCTTTTCCAGATAGCGCTTGTAAGGCTCGCCCACTGCATCCAGTGCATTGCCGTGAATCACGATCACAGGCGGGTTCATACCGCCCTGGTGGGCATAACGCAGCTTGGGACGGATGCCGCCCTTGCGGCGTGGTTCCTGCTTCTCGACGGCTTCGATCAGCGCGCGCGTCAGCTTAGGCGTGGACAGGTCCGACATCGCTGCAGCATAAGCGGCATCGACGGATTTCATCAGCGGGCCTATGCCCTGTGCGCGCAAGGCCGAAATGAAGTGGGTCTTGGCGAACGACAGGAAGTCCAGCTTGCGGTCGATATCGATCTTGATTTCGTCGCGCTCATCGCTGCGCAGACCGTCCCACTTGTTGACGGCTACCACCAGCGCACGGCCAGTCTCCAGCACGAAGCCGGCGATGTGGGCATCCTGCTCGGAGATGTCCTGCTGGGCGTCCAGCAGCAGCACCACCACGTTGGCTTCGGAAATCGACTGCAGCGTCTTCACCACCGAGAACTTCTCGATCGCTTCGAACACCTTGCCGCGGCGGCGGATACCAGCCGTGTCGATCAGGGTGTACTGCCTGCCATCGCGCTCGAACGGAATCTCGATCGAATCGCGCGTCGTACCCGGCATGTCGAAAGCGATCACGCGCTCTTCGCCCACCAGCGTATTGATCAGGGTGGACTTGCCCACGTTAGGACGACCGACCAGCGCGATCTTGATACCGCGTTCGTCTTTTTCCAGTTCTTCCGGATCTTCCGGACGCTGGGCAAACGCCAGATCCAGCGCTTCCTGCACCAGATCGGCCACGCCGTCGCCATGCGCCGACGAGATCGAATACGGTTCGCCCAGACCCAGTTCGTAGAAGTCGGCCACCACGCTGGTATAGCGCATGCCTTCCGATTTATTCACCACCAGCATCACCGGACGACCGCTCTTGCGCAGGAAGTCGGTAATGGTTTTATCGTGCGGTGTCAGGCCCTGACGGCCGTCGACCAGAAACACGACCACGTCGGCTTCGGCCACAGCCTGCTTGGTCTGCAGCGCCATCTGATACATGATGCCTTCCTTGGCCACGGGTTCGAAACCACCCGTGTCGATGACGAGGAAGGGACGTTCGCCGACACGGCCCTCGCCATAGTGACGATCGCGCGTCAACCCAGGCAAGTCCGCCACCAGCGCATCGCGCGAGCGGGTCAGACGATTAAACAAGGTCGATTTCCCTACATTGGGTCGACCCACTAGTGCGATTACCGGCTTCATTTTTTACTCGACTGCGAGTGCAGTCACTGTCCCTGATTGGGTTTGGAAAATCAAATTCGCGCCAGCGATGACAGGGTCCGCTTGGATCGGGCTGCCATCGGTCGCGGCGCGACCTATAAATGCGCCATCTTCCCGCGAGAGCAGATGGACATAACCCTGGAAGTCACCCACTGCCACGGCACGGCCGTACGACACAGGGGTCGACAGGCGGCGATAGGACAGTTTGTCGTTCTTCCAGGCGTTGCTGCCGTTTTCACGGCTGTAGGCGGCAACTTCACCTTTGTCGTCGGAGACGAATACAAAGCGCTGATCGACCGTCACGCCCACATCGGACGATGCCGGCTTGCTCCAGTGCGGAGCACCGGTCAGCGCATCAAAGCAGGCCACACGGCCCTGATACGATACAGCACACACATCTTTTTCGAAGATCACCGGTGTGCCGGCGATGTCCGTAACACGTTCCAGTTCAGTCGCGCCGCGTGGCTCGCCCACCACCACTTCGTAGCGCTGCAGGCCGGTGGCCAGCACCAGCACCAGCAGCTTGCCGCCCGGCTGGGCCACATACACGTTAGCGCCGTTGATCACCATGCCCGGTGCGTTACGCAGCGTCAGAGCCGGCGTGGTACGGGCCACGCTCCAGCGCTTGGCGCCACTCTTGGCATCGAAGGCCGTGATCTGGTTGTCGACGCTGCGCACTACCACCATGCCGCCGCCGACTACGGGCGAGGACAGCACTTCGCTGGTCGCCTGGGCTTTCCACAGCTGCTTGCCGCTGGCGTCATAGGCAAGGATAGCACCCTTGACACCACCCACTGCCACTACCTCGCCATCACTGCCTACACCCGCCGTCAGATCGGTGCCGGTCTTGACGCGCCACTGCTCCTTGCCGCTGGCCGCGTTCAGACGTGCCAGCACGCCGTCGCCATCGGCCACATACAGGCTGTCGCCCACCAGTGCCGGCGTGAACACGGCATTGCCGGCTTTACCGAGCGAGTATTTCCATACGGTGCGCGGCGTTACGCCACCCTTCAGGTCCACCAGTGCTGCTGGCTGAACCTTGGTATCTTTCGACGAGAACAAGGAACAACCGGCCAACGTCGCCAGCAAGCTTGCAGTAATAACTTTTTCGGTAATACGCATATTTCAACCTTGATCGGAAAGCGCCGCAGCCAGGCTGGCGGCGCCAAAATATTAAGCTGCGTCTTTAGCGGCTGGCACGGCGCCGCCGATGGCTTCAAATTTCAGCTGGATCAGCTGGCGGCCGGGTGCCTTCTTGTCGCTGGCATCCAGTGCAGCCTGATAGGCCGCACGGGCCTCTGCCAGCTTGTTCTGGGCTACCAGAATGTCGCCCTTGCGGTCGGCTACAGCGGCTGCGAACTGGGCTGGCACTTCGCCGGCCAGTACTTTCAGCGCTTCGTCGTAAGCTTTTTCATCCAGCAGCACGCCGGCCAGACGCACTTTGGCCACCGCCTTGAACTCGTCGCCACCATGCTCGATCGCCCATTGCAGCTGGGCCTTGGCCGATTTCACGTCGCTGGCATCGAAGCTGCTCTTGGCGGCCACCAGCGCGCTCATAGGCGCATAGGTGGTGCTACCGAATTTGCTTTCCATGTCGCCGGCAGCGCGCAGCACCTTGGCGTTGTCTTTGGCATCGACGGCCGAAGTCAGCTCGTCATACAGGGCCGCAGCCTGGGTGGCCTGATTACGCTGGTAGTAGTTCCAGCCGTTGTAACCGGAATACGCTGCCAGACCGGCGATCACCACCCACGAGGTCAGATTGCCGTACTTTTCCCACCATGCTTTAAGGGACGCAATTTGTTCTTGTTCTTCGAGATCGTATGCCATGTCAGTGTGTCTGCTAGTTGTAAGAGTTATTCAAAATGAAGCTGCACTCGCGCTATCAGTGATTGCAGTTCTCGTCATGTACGTGGTGGTGATGATCGCCGCTTTCGGTGATCTGGTCCACTACGAAATCTACCACCTCGTCGAACGGTACGGTGCTCTGCTGCTGCTCGCCTTCGGCAGCGCGCATGGATTTGACTGCTGCCGTATGGTTAGCCACTTCGTCTTCACCGATGATGACGGCGAAAGCAGCACCGCTGCCATCGGCTTTCTTCATCTGCGACTTGAAGCTGCCGGCACCGGCAGCGGTGGAACCGTGCATGATCACATCCAGACCGGCGTCGCGCAGACGCTCGCCCAGCACGAAGGCTTGCAGCTGGGCCGCTTCGCCCTGATGCACGAGGTAGACGTCGCACTGGCCAGGCTGTTCCGGCTCGCCGGCAGCTTTCAGCAGTTCCAGCAGGCGTTCGATGCCCATGGCGAAACCGACGGCCGGCGTAGGCTTGCCGCCGAACGAAGCGATGAGCGGATCATAACGGCCGCCGGCACACACGGTGCCCTGCGAACCCAGCGAGTCCGTCACCCATTCGAATACGGTGCGGTTATAGTAGTCCAGACCGCGCACCAGACGGGTGTTGATCACGTATGGAATGTTGTTGTGGTCGAGGATCTTGCGCACGCCGTTGAAATGGGCCAGCGATTCTTCGCCCAGATAGTCGAGCAGTTTCGGCGCCTGATTGACCATCTCCTGCATGGCAGGGTTCTTGGTATCGAGTATGCGCAGCGGGTTGGAATGTAGACGGCGCTTGGCTTCCGCATCCAGAATCTCTTCGTGCTTTTCCAGATAGGCGATCAGGTCGACGCGGTGGCGCGCACGCTCTTCCGCATCACCGATGGAGTTCAGTTCCAGACGGATGTTTTCCAGACCCAGATCATCCCACAGGCGGCGGCACATCATGATCATTTCGGCGTCCACGTCCGGGCCGCTGAAGCCCACCGCTTCGCAGCCGAACTGGTAGAACTGGCGATAGCGGCCGCGCTGTGGACGCTCGTGGCGGAACATCGGGCCCGTGTACCACAGGCGTTTCGGGCCTTCGTACACCAGATTGTGTTCGATCACGGCACGCACGGCACCGGCCGTACCTTCAGGGCGCAGCGTCAGCTGGTCGCCGTTCATGGAATCGGTGAAGGAATACATTTCCTTTTCCACGATGTCGGTCACGGCGCCGATGGCGCGCGCGAACAGCGCGGTGTTTTCCACGATAGGAGTGCGGATCTGCTGGAAGCCGTAGCTTTGCACCACCGACTGGGCGGTGTTTTCGAACAGCTGCCACAGATGCGAGTCGGTCGGCAGGATGTCGTTCATGCCTTTGATGGCAGTGATTTTTTCAGCTTTCTTCGTTTCGGACATATCAGTTCTTTTCAGCTTCAGGCAGCCTGCGGCTTGCCATAGTTATTCTTCACGTAGTTCAGGACGATTTCCTGGAACTCTTCCACGATGCGCTCACCGCGCAGCGTCGCCACCTTGGCACCATCGACAAACACCGGTGCAGCAGGCGATTCGCCCGTGCCCGGCAGGCTGATGCCGATATTGGCATGCTTGGATTCGCCGGGGCCATTGACGATGCAGCCCATTACCGCCACGTTCATGGCTTCCACGCCCGGATAGATTTTTTTCCACTCCGGCATTTGCTCGCGCAGGAAGGTCTGGATGTTGTCCGCCAGTTCCTGGAAAGTGGTCGAGGTAGTACGGCCGCAACCCGGGCAGGCAATCACCATCGGGGTGAATTTGCGCAGGCCCATGGTTTGCAGGATCTCCTGCCCCACCACCACTTCACGACTACGGTCACCGCCCGGTTCGGGGGTGAGCGAAATGCGGATGGTATCGCCGATACCTTCCTGCAGCAGCACCGACAGCGCCGCCGTCGAGGCCACAATACCTTTGCTGCCCATACCCGCTTCCGTCAGGCCCAGATGCAGCGGATAGTCGCAGCGGCGCGCCAGTTCGCGGTACACGGCGATCAGGTCCTGCACGCCGGAGACCTTGCAGGACAGGATGATCTTGTCGCGGCCCAGCCCAAGTTCTTCGGCGCGCACGGCATTTTCGATGGCCGAAGTAATCAGCGCTTCGTACATCACTGCCTGCGCCGGCCATGGCTCGGCGCGCGCTGCGTTTTCATCCATGATGCGGGCCAGCAGGGCCTGATCCAGACTGCCCCAGTTGACGCCGATACGCACCGGCTTGTCGTAACGGGCCGCCACTTCGATCATCTGGGCAAACTGGGTATCGCGCTTGGCGCCCTTGCCCACATTGCCGGGATTGATGCGGTACTTCGACAGCGCCTTGGCGCACTCGGGATAGTCGGTCAGCAGGGTGTGGCCGTTGTAGTGGAAATCGCCCACCAGCGGCACATCGATATCCATTTTGTCCAGCTGCTCGCGGATGTAGGGGATCGCAGCAGCCGATTCGGGACGGTCCACCGTCAGGCGCACCAGCTCGGAACCGGCACGCGCCAGCTCCTTAATCTGGATCGCCGTTTCCAGCGCATTGGCGGTATCGGTATTGGTCATCGACTGCACCACGACAGGCGCGTCGCCGCCCACCCAGATCTTGCGCTGGCCGTGCGCGATCAGCACGCTGCGGCTGGCGCGGCGCGGTGCAGGACCCGATGGAATGGCAGTAAGACTAGAAGACATAAATTTCAGCTTGGTTATACAGCGTATCGATTACTTGATGTTCACGCGCGAAATCGTGCCGCCCGCAACAGGTGGCAGCGCCAGTGCTGTTCCGCCCAGCGTAGCTTCCACACCGCCCGGTTTGCCAACGATCAGCAGTGCCGGTTCCTTGATGTCAAAGGTCTCGGTGCTGCCCGCTTTCACGGTGCGCGAAATCAGCGACGCAGCACCGGGACGGCGAATCTCGACCCACGAATCCTCATTCACTTTCAGCACCAGCTGGGTACCGGAAGGCGCAGGGGCTGCCGGAGCAGCAGTCTGCGGCTTGGCGGCTGCCGCAACAGGCGTCGTGGTGGCAGCTGCCGTCGTGGCGGCCGGCGCAGGCACTACGCCAGTGGCGGCAGGCGCGGCTGCCGGTACATTAGCGGGTACATTAGCTGGCACGTTTGCTGGTGCAGCGGTAGCGCCAGGCGCAGTGGCCGCAGCAGGTGCAGCAGCATCGGCGACCGGTGCCGGTACGGATACCAGCGGCACATTGGTGCTCTGCACGGCTGCACCTTCTTCACCCGGCTTGACCAGCGTGGTTTCAATCGGCGTCACCGCCGCTTCCGCCGCCTTGGCCGCATCGGCCACGGCGCTCGCACCATCCGCATCCGAACGCTGGAACATCGTCAGCGGGATGATGCCGCTCTGGTAGGCATACACGCCGCCAGCGACCAGCGCAACGGCAACAGCAGCACCGGCCAGCCAGCCTACCGAACTGGTAGGCCGCGGCGTCATCGACGGGAAGCGTGATTCCGTGAATTTGGGCGCAGCTTCCTTGCGCGGCGGCGCCGCTTCGTAGCTGGTCGGCGAAATCACTTCGATCATCGCTACCAGAGGCGTTGCATCGATTTTCACGACCTTGGCATAGGCGCGCACAAAACCGCGCACCACGGCCATATTCGGCAGTGCCTCGTAATCACCGGCTTCCAGTGCGCGCACCTGACGCGTCGCCAGTTTCAGTTGATCCGCAATCTGTTCTACCGTCAGCCCCAGCGCTTCACGCTGTGCTGCCAGTTGCGCGCCGGGCGTAGCCGCGCTGGGTGCTGCCTGTTCCTGCGGCGTATCAACCCACTCTGAATTCATCGATTCCCCTGTATCACTCATCAAACGCCCCACGTTGATAAGCAGCATACTCGGCCGAGCCGGCATGGTGACGACGCAATTGGGTCGCCCACGCTGCTTCGGCACCGGCATCGCCGAGCTGGTGCTGCACTTTAATCGCTAGCCATAGCACATCGGCCGTCAGACTCTCCATCTTCGCCACCTTGTTGAGGCGCGTAATGAAGAAATTGGCGCGTACCACATCGCGCTTTTCAAAATACACCTTCGCCAGATTGGCGTTGGTTGCCGGCAGATCGGGCGTCAGCTGCAAGGCTTGCAGCAGATAACGCTCCGCGCTGGCGTAATCCTTCACTTTCAATGCACACGAGCCGGCGTTATTGGCCGCGCTGGCAGGCGCGCGATAGGCGCGGTTGGCCAGTGCAGCATCGAACAGCGGCATGGCTTCCTTGACGCGCCCCATCTGGCACAGGAAAGAACCGTAGTTATTGGCCAGATCAGGATTGCCGGGCGCCAGCTTGCGCGCGCGCACAAAGTTATCTTCGGCCAGCGCCAGCTCGCCCAGCTGCTGGTAGATCAGGCCGCGCATGCCGTAACCGTCCGCATACTGGGGATCGGCCGCCAGCGCCAGCTTGACTTCATCGAGCGCCACCAGATACTGGCCCTGCTCGTAGTAGCCCACGGCCAGCTGCATGCGGATATCGACCTTGCGCTGGATCGCCGTCTGATCGGATACGGTGCTCAGTTCCGCCTGACCGCTATGGCCGGGATTGGAACCGGACGAGGCGCAGGCAACCAGCAGCGCACCTGCACACAGGGCGACTAGACTGGACTGGCAACGCTGCGCCAGGGCGATCATCAGGAACGGATCTCCACGATCTTGCCGAAATTGGCACCAAACTTCTGCTGGTATTCGCTCATTTTTTCCATGCGCTCCTGCACGCGCGTGCGGTCCTGCACTTCACCGGCCAGCTGGCCGCAGGCCGCATCGATATCGTCGCCGCGGGTTTTGCGGATGGTGGTGACGATGCCGGCATCGAGCAGTATCTGCGCGAAGGCCTTGATACGGGGATTCTTCGAACGCAGCAGGCCCGATTCAGGGAAGGGATTGAACGGAATCAGGTTGAATTTGCAGTTCACGCCAGTCTGGCGATCCTGCACCAGCGCCACCAGTTCGCGTGCATGCTCGTCGCTGTCGTTGACGCCATCCAGCATGCAGTATTCGAAGGTGATGAAATCGCGCGGGGCGAATTCCAGATAGCGCTTGCAGGCCGCCATCAGTTCTTTCAGCGGGTACTTCTTGTTCAGCGGGATCAGGCCATCGCGCAGCGCATCGTTGGACGCGTGCAGCGACACGGCCAGCGCTACCGGCACTTCCTGCGACAGCTTGTCTATCATCGGCACCACGCCCGAGGTGGACAGGGTTACGCGGCGGCGCGACAGACCGTAGGCGTTATCGTCCAGCATCAGCTTGAGCGCCGTAGCGGTCGGCTCGAAATTCAGCAGCGGCTCGCCCATACCCATCATCACCACGTTGGTGATCTGGCGTTCGCCTTTCGGGCCCGGTTCGATACCCTTGGTGCGGCGCAGTTCGAATTCGGCCATCCATAGCTGGCCGATGATTTCGCCCACCGTCAGATTGCGCGAAAAGCCCTGCTTGCCCGTCGAGCAGAAGCGGCAGTTCACGGCGCAGCCGGCCTGGGTGGAAATACACAGGGTGCCGCGGGTTTCTTCCGGAATGTACACGGTTTCCACGGCATTGCCGTTGCCCACGTCGACCAGCCATTTACGCGTACCGTCACTGGAGGTGTGGTCGCTGATGATGGCCGGCGCTTGCACGTAGGCGCGGGTCTTGAGTTTGTCGCGCAGCGATTTGGCCAGATCGGTCATGCTGTCGAAGTCGGACGCTCCGAACTGGTGTATCCAGCGCTGCAATTGTTTGGCGCGGAACGGCTTCTCCCCCAACTCGGCGCAATAAGCGGTGAGCTGCGCGGGATCGAAGTCCAGCAAGTTGGTCAGAGGTGCGTTCACGGTGTTGCCCATTCTATCTAAAACAAATTCCACTACAAATAAAAAACCGCTTCTGCGCGCCGCGCCAGGCCCGGCGCGGCAGAAACGGTGGTACAGCCAGTATTAAGCGCCGAAGAAGTAGGCGATTTCTACTTTAGCAGCTTCAACAGCGTCCGAACCGTGCACAGCGTTCGCGTCGATCGAATCAGCGAAGTCAGCGCGGATGGTGCCCTTGTCGGCTTTCTTAGGATCGGTAGCGCCCATCAGTTCGCGGTTTTTCAGAACGGCGTTTTCGCCTTCCAGAACCTGGATCATGACTGGACCCGAAACCATGAAGTCCACCAGATCTTTGAAGAAGCCGCGCTCTTTGTGAGCAGCGTAGAAACCTTCGGCATCTGCACGCGACAGTTGCTTCATTTGAGCAGCAACGATCTTCAGACCATTGCTTTCAAAGCGGCTGTAGATTTGGCCGATGACGTTTTTTGCAACTGCGTCTGGTTTGATGATCGACAGGGTGCGTTCGATTGCCATTTGAAAAACTCCAATAAAAAGAAAGGTTTAAAACAAAATTGATAACTCAATCAACCTTTAATTTTACCATAGAACACCCCAACTACCGAGTATCGGGGTCAGATAAGCTTGCATTAGCGGCAATTTTACCCCTGAACCAGCTTGTTTAAGGCTAGTCTAAGGGGCAAAGGGCCCGAACTTTGCGCAATTTTGCACAGACATGCTATGCTTTTGGCAAGCAGTACTCGAATCACCAAGAGGGAGATAAGCTCATGAATAATATGCAAAATACTTACGATCTGTCGTCTAGTCGCCAGCTCACCCAGCACAAAGTGCTGCGCAATACCTACTGGCTGCTGGCCCTGTCCATGGTGCCTACCATTTTCGGCGCGGCGCTGGGCGTCTCGCTGCACCTGCCACTGGGTGGCGGTCTGATGGCCCTGCTGTTCCTCGGTATCGCCTTCGGCTTTATCTGGGGCATCGAGAAAAACAAGGATTCCGGTCTGGGCGTGGCCCTGCTGCTGGGCTTCACCTTCTTCATGGGCCTGTGGCTGACCCCGCTGCTGTCGCGCATCCTGGGCTTCTCGAATGGCGGCTTCCTGATCATGACGGCCTTCGGCGGTACGGCGTCCGTGTTCGCCGTGCTGGCCAGCATCGCTACCGTGTCCAAGCGCGATTTCTCGGGCGTGGCTAGCTGGGCGTTTGCCGGTCTGATCGTGATCCTGCTGGCTTCGATTGCCAACATCTTCCTGGGCATTCCAGCGCTGGCCATCGTGATCTCGGTGGTTGCCATCGCCATCTTCTCGGCCTACATCCTGTACGACGTGCAGCAGATCGTGAACGGCGGCGAAACCAACTACATCCGCGCCACCCTGAGCATCTATCTGGATATCTACAACATCTTCACCAACCTGCTGTCGCTGCTGGGCATCTTCGGCGGTAGCCGCGACTAAGATAGTTCTCGCCTCAACAGCAAGCCGGCCTCGCGCCGGCTTTTTTTATTCCGTCGCCGCCCGCACACCTTTGCGCCAGCACAAACGCTGCAGGCAGTTTCAGCTTCAGGATGAGCCATACCCCCACCCGGGCCTACCAACCCACCGCGCTGTGAGCATCCAGATGAGTAAGCCCGCAACCGCACACCTGAAGGCCGCCTTGTCGAAAGAATCCGGGCAGCCACGGAATTCGATTGACGATGACATAAAAACGGCCGAGGATAAAGCTATGGAGCAGACTTTTACAAAACTGGAAGCGGATCTCGCAGTGATCAAAGCCGATCTGGCAACGATCAAGTCCCTCTATGCAACTAAAGCTGACCTCGCGCAAGCGATAGCCGAGCTGCGCAGTGAAATAAGCGCGAAAATCGATAGGATGCAGGGCGAGTTGCATACACTAAAAACAAGCGGCGACACACTTAAGGCCGAGTTCGACAAATTCAGAACGGAGTTCAACCAGTTAAGGGCAGAGTTCAATCAGCTAACCACAGCGTTCAATCAGCTAACCGCAGAGTTCACGAAGTGGTGCATGCAAATCGATCTCAAATTTGACCTGATTCGCGCTGATACCAAAGCCCAGATACTCGAAGCTAAAAACACGATTATCCTTTGGATAGTTTCCACCGTTCTGTTCGCCCAGTTAGTACCGGCCTTACTTAAGCAGCTAGGCCCCTAACTCTTGCACCCCACCGCTGACCAAGCCTTGTCTAAGCGCTTGCTCTAGCGCCAGTAGCGCGGATAACTGCCGCGACTCCGCAAATTATTAATCGCCCAGGCAACTGCCACGATCATGCAGGTACCGCTCAGGACTGGCGTCAGCAGGAAGCCCCAATCCGGCTGCAAGGTCATCACTACCAGCGGATTGGCACCGGCCGGCGCGTGCACTGTGCGGGTTTGCTGCATGGCGAATAATGCCATCCCCACTGCCAGCGCCTCCGACCACCAGCTGTTTCCACATAACGCCAGCATTAACAGTCCAACCAGCGTGGCAATTACGTGACCACCGATGATGCTGCGCGGCTGCGCCAGCGGCGACTCAGGCAAGCCGAACGCCAGCACACAGCTTGCGCCGAATGGCGCGATCAGCCAGCTGGCCTGACTAACCTGCGTCAGCCAGGCCGTCAGCCCGATGGTGATGCAACTGCCTGCCAGCGAGATGGCACTGTAGCCCAGCGAGGGTGCCGCAGGCGCAGCGGATTCCTTGAATAAACCAAACAGCATGATCAGCCCTTCCTATCAATAATTACAAAGTATACCGATCAGTATACATTGAAGTAAACAGATCTGTATACATTTGTATTCTCGCCTCTTATACTAGGAATAATTCAAATAAAAACTCGATATGAATACATCAGACCAGATCATCAGCGCCGCCATGACCGAACTCTACCAACACGGCTTTCATGCGACCGGCGTCGATCAACTCAGTGCCGCAGTGGGAGTTACAAAAAGGACGCTTTACCGCTATTTCCCCAGCAAAGACGATTTGATTGCCGCCGTACTAGATGCGAGAGACGTGCAGTTCATGGAGTTGATGACGGCCTTTATTTCCGGTCATGAGGCAACACAACGGCCGCCTGCCTACGTGGATTTTCTGAATGCATGGGGGCAGCAACGCGGTTTTCACGGATGCATGTTCATCAACGCCAGCGCCGAATATGCCGAGCACGCTTCGCCACCACATAGGCAGGCCAAGGCACACAAGCGTCGCGTGCTCGACTACTTGCAGCAGATCTGCGCTGAAGCGGGATTAGCCACACCGGATCGTTACGCACTGCAGTTGTTTCTGATTGGTGAGGGGCTGATCGTCAGCACTCAGGTCAGTGGCTATGATGAGGAAAATTTTGCAGCGGCGCACCAGTTGCTGGTACAGTCCTAGATGCGTCAGGAACGCTAGAACAGACCACCATAAAAAAAGCCATAGACTCGTCTATGGCTTTTTCTGAATCCTGGCGGAAGCGGTGAGATTCGAACTCACGAACGGCGCAAACCGTCGGCAGTTTTCAAGACTGCTGCCTTCAACCACTCGGCCACGCTTCCTGAACGAGCGACATTATACATTCTTCATCCGCAATTGGGGCGCTTTCCGCCGCCACAGGCTCAGGCTGCGCGGCTGCCCTGCTCTGCCGCCAGATTCTTGCACATGGCCAGTTCGAAGGCATCGGCCTCCAGCGGACGCGAAAACAGATAGCCCTGCACCTCGTCGCAACCGGACTGGCGCAGGAATTCCAGCTGCTCGGCCGTCTCCACGCCTTCCGCTATCACCTTGTGCTTGAGCTGCTGGGCAATGCTGATGATGGTATTGGCAATGGCGCAGTCGTTGGCATCGTCAGGGATGCCGATGGTGAAGGAACGATCGATCTTCAGCGTATCGATGGGGAAGCGCTTGAGATAGGACAGGCTGGAATAGCCAGTGCCGAAATCGTCGAGCGATAGCGTAACGCCCAGCGCCGCGATCTGATCCATGATGCCGATGACGCGCTCGATGTTATTCATCAGCGTGCTTTCCGTGATCTCCAGTTCCAGCCATTCCGGCGCCAGGCCATAGCGCTGCAGCGTGGTCTGCACCCGCCCCGGCAAGCTGGCCGTGAACTCGCGTGCCGACACATTGACGGCCAGCCGCACCGGCGCCAGCCCGGCCTGCTGCCAACGCTGCGCCTGCGCGCAAGCCTGTTCCAGCACCCATTCGCCCACCTGCACCACCAGCCCTGTCGCTTCGGCCAAGGGTATGAACTCGGCCGGCGGCACCAGTCCGCGCTGGGGATGGCGCCAGCGCACCAGAGCCTCCGCACCGATGATGCGGCCACTGGCAATCTCGAACTTGGGCTGGTAATGCAGCAGCAGTTCGCCATTGCTGAGTGCATGGCGCAAGCCCGTTTCGATACGCATGCGTTCCTGCATGCCCTGATTCATGTCCTGACTGTAGAAGGCCACATGGTCGCCCTCGGCACCGCCCTCCTGCTTGGCGCGGTACATGGCAATGTCGGCCAGCCGCAGCAGGGTTTCGGCATCGCTGCCATCCTGCGGATACACGCTGATGCCTATGCTGCCGCCCACGCGCAGATCATGGCCATCGATCAGGAACGGGGTGTTCAGTGTCGCCAGCAGTTTTTGCGCCACCATGCTGGCCTCGAAGTGCTGGCCGATATCGAACAGGCCGATGGCAAACTCGTCGCCGCCCAGACGCGCCACCAGATCCTGATCGCGCAGCACGGCACGGAAACGCCGCGCCACTTCACAGAGCAATTCATCGCCCACTGTGCGGCCCAGGGTATCGTTGATCAGCTTGAAGCGATTCAGGTCGATGAACAGCACGCAGCCATGCAGCTTGCTGCGCTGGGCCACCGTCAGCGCCTGATCGACCAGCTTGGTCAGCAGCGTGCGGTTGGGCAGATTGGTCAGCGCATCGTAATAGGCCAGATGGTGGATGCGTTCTTCCGCCAGCTTGCGCTCGGTGATGTCGGTCAGGTAGGCGATCAGGCCGATAGGCCGGCCATGCGGGTCGCGCAGTGGCGACAGCGACAGGCTGGCCCAGAATACTTCGCCCGATTTCTTTTTGCGCCGCACCTCCATCAGCCGTCCGCCCTGCTCGAGGAAGGTATCGTCTATGCTTTCGTCCTCGTCTTCGTAGAGGAACAGGATGTTGCGGCCTATCGCTTCCACCGAGCTGTAGCCGAACAGCCGTTCGGCGCCCTTGTTCCAGCTGATGATGAAGCCGTTCATATCCATGGTCAGCACGGACTCGTGGATATGGTCGAGTATCTGGGACTGATGCTGAAGCTGGTTTTCCACCTGCACATAGGCATGGGTGGAACGCTGGGCCAGCGACTGGGTATGCAGCACGCCGGCCGCCAGATGGGCCAGCGCCCGCAGGTGCGAACGATCGAGTTCGCTGTATTCGGCCCGCCCCGAGACCACGAAGCGGCCGAAGCACTGCCCTTCATAGTTGATGTCCTGGATCAGGCTGGGCACGGCCGCATCGTTCGCAGCCAGCACTTCGATCACGGGCGGTTCGAGCAGCACCGCCTGCTCGTCCACGGGAATGAACTCCCCTAGCGGACTGTGCATTACGCTGCGCACGATGCGTCCTAGTTCCTCGCTGAGTGCCGTGCCGCGCAAGCGCAACACCGCGTCACATAGTGCCGCGCTGTAACTCAGAAAATCGGAGGATGGAGGCGCGAGCATTGTTTATATATTCCGGCTCACCTGAATCGCCCACTGGTAGGCTTGCAGCTGCGTCGCCCAGTAGGTCGCTGGATCGATTCCGGCCTGCTCCAAGGCAGCGCGGTCCGGCCGTTCGACCAGCTTGAGCAGCTCGCCTAGCGCGCCGCCGCGGTCCAGCAGCGCCATCACCACATCGAGGTCCAGACTCAGGGCCGCGACAATTTCCGTCATCGGCATATCGAGCAGCACATCGAGCAACGAGAACACGCCCGTCACGAAAGCCATATCGAGCTGGTCGCGCTCCCAGTCCAGCGCCTTGCCCAGCGCTTCCATCTGGGCTGCCCGCACGGCGGCCAGCGGCAGCAGCGGATTGGCTTTGCCGTCATCCTGCTGGCGCGCATACAGCAGCAGCTGCAGCCAGCGCTGCAACTGGCGCCGGCCCAGCACATTGATGGCCTGGCCGAAGCTGTGGATAGGCGAACTGAGCGCAAACGCTGCCGAGTTCACCAGTTTCAGTAAATGGTAGGACAGTGCCGGATCCTGCTTGAGCAACACTTCCAGTTCGCGCGAATCGGCATCGCGTGCCAGCAAGCCCAGCAGCGCCAGCAAACGCTTGCGCGAGGTGCCGTCGTTGGCGTTCAGGTCGCGCGGCGGATGCAGGGCGAAATCGCCGCTGAACCACGAGAAGCCCGCCTTGGCACATTCGGCAATGCGCTGCTCGCTCTGCATATTGCTGGCCAGATGGGGGCCAGGCTGGCCGATCAGCGCCAGCACGGGCGGCAGCGAGGTCGAGGCGTCATACATCAGCGATTTGGCGCCGCTCAGGGTGGCGGCCATGCCGGCCAGGCCATCGATCATGATGCGGTAGCCGGCTTCCGTGTAGCCGGCCAGTTTCTTCTGCACGGGCACTTCGGCCACGGCAGCGGCCGGCACACGCAGAACCACGCGGTTAGGCGGCAAGCCGTCCAGTTGCGACAGCTCCAGCTGGGCGGGCTGCGGTACGTTGAGTATGCAGTCAAGCGGCAGGAAGGACTCCAGCACTTCGCTGGTTTTCAGCAGCGACAGCGCGCTCTGCCAGACATCGCCTGCGTCTTCGGACGGCTCTATAGTCAGCGCAACCCACTCGTTATGCGCGTTGGAAACCGCTTGCAATGCTACCAGCGGGAATAGGCTCGATTCAGACGCAGACATCAGATTCTCTTGGATGGTTGAGCTCACAATCTTAGAGTAAGAATTAACATAAAGCAATCAATTACCATTTGGAAGGATTGCATTTCTTATCAAGACCAATCTAAGACCAAAAAACCACAACAGCAGTAACAAAAAATGAACGAGCAGCAATATATCAGAGTTTTTCCGGCAAACAGGAACAGTTGAAAATTGCTCAACGGAATTAGAAGTAAATCTCTGTTTCTTTGCAACAATGCTCGGGCTAGCCATGCTGGACAGCAAAACGGATCAGTTCGGCCTGCCCTTCGATGCCCAGCTTGCGCTTGATGTTGAGACGGTGTGTTTCTACCGTGCGCACGCTGAGATCGAGCGCGCGCGCGATCTGCTTGTTAGATTCGCCACGGGCCAGATGGCGCAGCACTTCCTGCTCGCGCGTAGTCAGTTGCATATCAGGCAACTGCGGCTGGGCCAGCTGACGGGCCAGCGCCGCGCTGTAATAGATGCCGCCGGACATCACCGTTTCGATCGCCACCACGATATCTTTGCCGGGCGCATCCTTGAGCACATAGCCGCGCGCGCCCGCCCGTATGGCTTGCGACACATATTCGAGCTTGTCGTGCATGGACAGAATCAGCACGGCGATGCGGGGAAAGGCGGCGCGGAACTGGGCCGTCGCCTCGATGCCGTTGGTATCGCGCATATTGATATCCATGAGCACCAGATCGATATCGATCTGCGCGGCCTGCTCGAGCGCTTCGGCCGCCCCGCCCGCCTCGGCCACCACCTGGAACTGCGGCATGGCTTCCAGCCGCGCCCGCAGGCCGTCGCGCACCAGTGGATGGTCGTCCACCAGCTGAATTTTGATCGTCCCCGTCATATCACGCTTTCTCTTTACCGATGTTCGGTGGTTCTAACTGTCATTGGCCGCAAATGCCGTCAGCACGGTGCCCGTGCTGCCTGATTCGATACTGAAGCGCCCGCCGATGGCGTCCATACGCTCCATCATATTGCGCAATCCGATTCCCCGCTGAGGATGCAGTGCAATACCCTCGGCATCGAAGCCCTTGCCGTCATCGCGTATGCACAGCGTCACGCCGTCAGCCTCGCCGTGCAGCGTGATCTCGATCCGCCCCGCTGCCGCGTGGCGGCCGATATTGGTCAGCGCCTCCTGCGCCAGCCGGAACAGCACGGTGTTGGCCACATCGGATAGCCCGTCGGTCGCACCGCTGGCCTCGAACTGCACCGGCGTGCCGCTGCTGTGAGTGTATTCCTGTCCCAGATGCTTGAGCGCCGCCGCCAGCCCCAGATCGTCCAGTATGGCGGGACGCAGATTATGGGAGATCCGCCGCACCTCGCCCATCACATTGCTCAATTGATCGGCTGCATGCTCGAACACGGCCTGCGCTGCTTCCGTCTGGCCCGGCTGGCCGGACGACAGCCGTATCATGCCCGCCTCGATCTGCAGCTTGATCGACACCAGCCACTGGCTGATGCCGTCATGCAGGTCGCGCGACAGCCGCGCGCGCTCCTCTTCCTGCGATTCCACCACGCGCTGGGCCAGCACTTTCAGCTTGGCATCGGCCACGCGCAGTTCGCTGATGTTGAGCGCCACGCCGGAACTGGCCACCACCACCGCCGCCGCAATCGCGATCAGCGCGATCCACAGCATGGTGTTATGAATGTTGCCGGACTGCTGGACATCGACCTTGGCCAGCGCCTGTTCCACGTCGTCCAGATAAATGCCGGTGCCCAGCATCCAGCCCCAGCGCGGCAGCGGCACCACATAGCCGAGTTTGGCCACCGGCTTATGGGTAGATGGCTTGATCCACATATAGCGCTGCAGCCCGCCGCCTTCGCGTGCACGCTGCAGCAGCTTCTGGATGGTGGGCTGGCCCTGCTCGTCGCGCAGGTCATACAGATTACGGCCCACCAGTTCCGGCTGGCGCGGATGCATCAGCGAATTGCCCTGCATATCGTAGACAAAGAAATAGCCATCATCGCCATAGCTGAGACTGGACAGGATGCGCTTGGCTTCTTCGCGCGCCGCCGGGTCATCCCGGCCGGCATCGTACAGATGGGCAATGGAGTGCTGGGCCAGCGTGACGTAGTGCTTGAGTTCGGCCTCTTTGCTGCTCAGATAGGCTTGCTGGATGGTGCTGCGCTGCTGCTGGGCCAGCAGTTCCGACTGATGCCAGACCGCCAGTGCAATCGCACACAGGGCGAGGATCAGTGGCGTAATCGCCAGAAACAGCACTTTTTGCCGCAGTCGCATAACTATCCTGCCCGTTGAGATCCTGCGATTTTACGCGCAGGTGGCCACTTCCCACTACGTAGTTATACGCAGCGCACTTGCGTATTGCTGCGCTTGTGAGCGATATGCGTTTCCTGAATACTGTTCATAAGCTGCCAGCATTCCAGATTTACACCGAGTTTTTACGGAGCAGCAACACTATCCTTGGAGGAAGTATGCAAACTATCACCCCTCGTGCGCCCACCACCCTAGCCGCCCGGCTAGGCTGGGCTGCCCTCGCCCTGTGCGGTGCGGCAGCGCTGGGCGTTGTCGCGCTCAAGCGCGGCGAATCGATCAGCGCCATCTGGATCGTCATCGCCGCCGTCTGCGTGTATCTGATCGCCTACCGTTTCTACAGCCTGTACATCGCCGACAAGGTGCTGGGGCTGGACGCACGCCGCCTGACCCCGGCCCAGCGCCTGAACGACGGTCTGGACCACGTACCGACCAATAAATACGTGTTGTTCGGCCACCACTTCGCCGCGATTGCCGGTGCCGGTCCGCTGGTCGGCCCCGTACTGGCGGCGCAGATGGGCTACCTGCCCGGCATGCTGTGGATACTGGCTGGCGTGGTATTTGCCGGCGCCGTGCAGGACTTCATCGTGCTGTTCATCTCGACCCGCCGCGATGGCCGCTCGCTGGGCGACCTGATCAAATCCGAACTGGGCCAGATCCCCGGCATGATCGCCCTGCTGGGCACCTTCATGATCATGGTGATCATTCTGGCCGTGCTGGCACTGATCGTGGTGAAAGCGCTGGCCGGCTCGCCATGGGGCAGCTTCACCGTGATGGCCACCATCCCTATCGCCCTGTTCATGGGCGTGTACACGCGCTACATCCGCGTTGGCCGCATCGGCGAAGTTTCCATTATCGGCTTCATCCTGCTGATCGCTGCCATCTTCGGCGGCCAGATCGTGCAGGAAAATCCGGCGCTGGCACCGATGTTCACCTACACCGGCACCGAGCTGACCTGGATGCTGATCGGCTACGGCTTTGTGGCCTCGGTGCTGCCTGTATGGCTGCTGCTGGCCCCGCGCGACTACCTGTCCACCTTCCTGAAAATCGGCACCATCGTCGGTCTGGCCATCGGCATCATCATCGTTGCGCCTTACCTGAAAATGCCGGCCATGACCAAGTTCATCGACGGCACCGGCCCGGTCTGGGCAGGCTCGCTGTTCCCCTTCCTGTTCATCACCATAGCCTGCGGCGCCGTATCCGGCTTCCACGCGCTGATCTCGTCCGGCACCACGCCCAAGATGATCGAAAACGAAACCCACGCCCGCTTCATCGGCTACGGTGCCATGCTGATGGAATCCTTTGTCGCCATCATGGCGCTGGTCGCCGCATCGACCATCGAACCGGGCGTGTACTTCGCCATGAACAGCCCGGCTGCCCTGATCGGCACCACGGCGGATACGGCCGCTGCCGCGATTACGCAATGGGGCTTCTACGTCACGCCGGAAATGCTGACCCAGACCGCCAAGGACGTGGGCGAGCACACCATCATTTCGCGTGCCGGTGGCGCGCCGACGCTGGCCGTGGGCATGGCCCACATCCTGTCGAACGTGATCGGCGGCCAGACCATGATGGCCTTCTGGTACCACTTCGCGATTCTGTTCGAAGCGCTGTTCATCCTCACGGCGGTGGACGCCGGCACCCGCGCCGGCCGCTTCATGCTGCAGGACTTGCTGGGCGCTTTCGTGCCTGCCATGAAACAGACGGAAAACGTGGTCGCCAACCTGACCGCTACCGGTCTGTGCGTAGCGGCCTGGGGCTACTTCCTGTACCAGGGCGTGGTGGATCCGCTGGGCGGCATCAACACCCTGTGGCCACTGTTCGGTATCGCCAACCAGATGCTGGCCGCCATCGCACTGATCCTCGGCACCTGCGTGCTGTTCAAGATGAAGCGTGCGCGCTTTGCCTGGGTCACCATGGTGCCTACCGTCTGGCTGCTGCTGTGCACGCTGACGGCTGGCTTCCAGAAAATCTTCTCGGCCAATCCTAAAGTCGGCTTCCTCGCCCACGCTGCCAAGTATCAGGCCGCCTACGCGGACGGCAAGCTGCTGGCACCGGCCAAGTCCATGGCGCAGATGCAGCAGGTGATCTTCAACGATTATCTGGATGCATCGCTGGCCGGCTTCTTCGTCGTCGTCGTGCTGAGCATTCTGGTGTTCGGTATCCGCACCGTGCTGCAAGCCCGGGCGGCCAGCGGCCCGACGGCCAAGGAAAGCCCGCTGGTACTGGCTACCGGAGCCCAGTAATGCTAGGCGAAATCGTTCAGGCAGGCCGTTATCTGGGCCAGAGCGTGCGGCTGATGATGGGCCTGCCTGAATACGACACCTATGTGAGCCACCGCGAAGCCACCCATCCGGGCGAGCCCATCATGACGTATGAGGAATTCTTCCGCGAACGTCAGGAAGCCCGCTACGGCGGCGCAGGCAAACGCGGCGGCTGCTGCTAGGCCAGCACACAGCCACGGGGTCAGATCGGGCATCGGTGCAGACTCTGCGCCAACGCCCGATCTGACCCCATTTTATTTTTAGGCAGCGGGGGAACCTCACCCACGCTACAGCGGTCTTATCTTCTGGCGCGGCACGGTCCGCCGCGCGGAGCCTGCTGATGCCGCCAGCTTTTTCCTATCCGCTCGCCTTTGTACGCAACCTCGGCTGGGTCACGCCTGCCGAGCAGGGCATATTGCGCAGCAAGCGCATTGCCATTGCCGGCATGGGCGGCGTGGGCGGGGTCCACCTGCTCACCCTCACCCGCCTCGGCATAGGCGCTTTCCATATTGCCGACTTCGACCGCTTCGATCTGGCCAATTTCAACCGGCAGGTGGGTGCTACGGTCACCACGCTGGACCTGCCCAAGGTCGACGTGCTGGCCACGCTGGCGCGCGACATCAATCCGGAACTGCAGCTGGCCCTGTTCCGCGATGGCGTCCACCACGGCAATATGCCCGCCTTTCTCGATGGCGTGGATCTGTATGTCGACGGGCTGGATTTCTTCGCCTTCGGTGCACGTCAGGCCGTGTTCGCCGCCTGCGCCGAGCGCGGCATACCCGCCATCACGGCGGCGCCACTGGGCATGGGCACGGCGCTGCTGAACTTCCTGCCGGGCGGCATGAGCTTCGATGACTATTTCGGCTGGGGAGATCTGCCCGAAGCGGAAAAAGCCCTGCGCTTTCTGGTCGGGCTGGCGCCGGCGGGCCTGCACGGCAGCTATCTGGTCGATCCGGCCAGCATCAATCTGGAAGCCCAGCGCGGCCCGTCCACCATCATGGGCTGCGAACTGTGCGCCGGTGCTGCCGCTACCGAAGCCCTGAAAATCCTGCTGCAGCGCGGCCCCGTGGCCGCCGCGCCGTTCGGCTACCAGTTCGACGCCTACCATAACCGCATGGTGCGCACCTGGCGTCCGGGCGGCTACCGCAACCCGCTACAGCAGCTGGCCATGTGGGTGATCCGGCGCCGCCGCGGAGCGCGCTCATGAACCGGCCCGGCCTGCTATTCGATCCCACGCTGGAACAGATCCTCGATCTGGCCCGCTGGGCGCCCAGCGGTGACAACACCCAGCCGTGGCGCTTCGAAATTCTGGGGCCGCGCCGCCTGATCGTGCACGGCTACGATACGCGCAACCATTGCGTGTACGACCTCGACGGCCACCCCAGCCAGCTCTCGCTCGGTGCGCTGCTGGAAACCATGAGCATCGCTGCCACCCGCTTCCGCCTGCAGCTGCATGCCAGCCGCCATACCGAAGCACCGGAGCAGCACCCGCGCTTCAGCATCGATCTGCTACCGGCGCCCTTGCTGGAAGCCGATGCGCTGGCCGATTTCATCCAGACCCGCAGCGTGCAGCGGCGCGCCCTGAGCCGACGCCCGCTCAGTCCGGCCGAACGGGCGGCACTGGCCGGCGCCCTGCCGCCCGGCTATCAGGTCTACTGGCTGGAAGGCAGCGCCCGGCGGCAGGCTGCATGGCTGATGTTCGACAACGCCGGCTTGCGCCTGACCATGCCGGAAGCCTGGCAGGTGCACCGCAGCGTGATCGACTGGAACGCGCGCTACAGCGTTGCGCGCATTCCGTCGCAGGCGCTGGGAGTCGATGCGGCCACGGCGCGCCTGATGCAATGGATTATGCAGCGCTGGGAAAGAGTGGCCTTCTTCAACCGCTGGCTGGCCGGCACGCTGGCGCCGCGCGTGCAGATGGACCTGCTGCCGGGGCTGGCCTGTGCCGCCCATTTCGTTCTGGTCGCACCGCACCGCGCCCAGCGCATCGATGATTTCGTCGAAGCTGGCCGTGCCGTGCAGCGTTTCTGGCTGACGGCCGCCAGCCTCGGCCTGCAACTGCAGCCGGAACTGACGCCGCTGATCTTCGCCCGCTATGTGCGCGACGGGCGCATTTTTTCGGCCACAGCCGGCATGCAGGAGCGTGCCGCTGCCCTGTCGCGCCGCGGCGCTGCCCTGCTGGGCGCGGCCGCCTGGGATCAGGCCGTCTTCATGGGCCGCATCGGTGCCGGTCCCGCAGCGCGCTCGCGCTCGCTGCGCCTGCCTCTGCACCAGCTGCTGTACGATGCGCCGGGGAGCTTGTGATGCGCGCCATCCGCGGCAGCCAGATCGTCCTGTTTCTGCTCCTGCTGGCGCTGATACTGGTGCTGGCCCTGCTCACCACCGCCCTGCTCGACGGCGCACCGCTGGGCGACTTCCGTGCGCTGGTACTGGTGTCCGGCGTCGTGCTGCTGGTCTATCTGTACGCCATCCTGATCTATCGCGCCTTGCTGTATGCGGCACCGCTCAAGGAAGGCATCGTTGCCGAACATACGCAGGAAGAAACCATCGCCAACCTGAACATCCTGTTCTACCTGCTGCTGTTCAACTCGCTGATCCGTACCCACTTCATCCCCGTTCCCCTGCTGCGCCTGCTGTATCTGGCACTCGGCGCCAGGCTGGGCAGCAATACCTATTGTGCCGGCGTGATGCTCGACCCGCCGCTAACCCGCATCGGCAGCAATAGCATCGTCGGCCACGATGCAGTGATCTTTGCCCACGTGATCGAGGGCGACAAGCTGGAACTGCGCGCCGTCCAGATCGGCGACAACGTCACCATCGGTGCCACGGCCGTCATCATGGCAGGCGTACGCATTGGCGACCGCAGCATCATTTCGGCCGGCGCCGTCGTCACCAAGGATAGCCAGATCGGCGCCGACGAAGTCTGGGGCGGCATACCGGCCAAACGCTTGCGCAGCCTGAAATCCTGAACCGCATAGCGGCTGTCGGAGATTCTTACAGTCGCCCCCCGCTGCTGTCTCCACCACCTGCTAAGTGCTTGATTCGATTGCCAGCCCTGCCACTGGCAAGGCTTTTGCTCTAACTCGCTTACGACCCCGATTCCCGGGTTCTCACTGATCAGGAGTAATTATGAAACAGCTCAAATTGGCCCTAGGCAGCGCGCTGCTGGCCAGCACCATGGCCGCGCATGCCGGCCCCACCGTAGGCCTGGACCCCACCGGCACCGGCGCCTACACCACCTATGCCGATCTGTGGACCAATGTCACCGACACCGCACTGGCCACCGGCTTCATCCCGGGCCTGACGGTAGGCGGCCCCGGCGGCGCACTCCCTTACCTGACGGAACTGCGTTCGCAAATGGTCATCGGCACTATGACCAACAGCAATATTCCGGCACTGGTCACTCCCGCAGGGCTGAACAGCACGTTTGAAATCAGCAAAGTGGTGCGCTTCCAGGAGCTGGTCGATGCCCAGACACCCACCACCGCCCACTTCACCATGCCGGCCACACAATCGGCCGCCATGGATGTGGATCCGCTGCATGCCGGCGTACAGAATCTGGCACTGTACCTGGACCGGATCGGCCCTGGCGGCGTCAGCAAGGCCGTGCCCGGCAATGGCGCCAGCACCGTACGCTGCTACGGCCAGGGCGTTACCTCGGCCGGCTGCGGCGGGATAGGTGATCCCGACGGCGATGGCATCATGATCCTGTCCGGCCATCTGGTGTTCAACGACGCCAGCTTTACCGCTTCCGGCCCCGTCGGGACGGGCTCCTTCGATTCGCGCTTCATGATCGACTATGTCGATCCGCTCTATCTCGACATCGTCAGCGGTTCCGTGTTCAGCAACAAGATCACGGGTACCACCAACGTACCATCGTTCTTTACGCCAACCAGCATGTGGGATGGTGCCGTGCCTACCACCGTGCCCTTCCTGAAGGCCGATTCTTCGGATAGCTTTGTTGCCGTACCTGAGCCAGCCACGCTGGCGCTGATCGGCCTGGGTTTTGCCGGACTGGCACTGAGCAGCCGTCGTCGCGGTGCTTCGAGCATGGGCGGCAGCCCCATGGCAGCGTAAGCACCAGCGCCTTGCGTGCTAGCCAGCGCGCAGGGCACCCGCAGCGCGCCCTGCCGCAGCAAGGGCGCGCTGTATCGCACACTATCGCACGCTATCGCAGATAAGCTGCGCTATCGCCCCCCTGCAGCACGTGCACCCACCCGGTCGAGTGCGGCCAGCAAGCCTTGCGCCACATCGTAGTGCTGGAAAACTCTGGCCATCTGTGCTGCCGCCGCCCGTATGCCCGGATGCACCAGCATCTGCATCACACTCTCGCGCAAGGTAAACGCCTGCAAACGGTCGGAACGCAAACATCGGCCAGCCCCCACCGCCAGCACCCCCTGCATATTCAGATACTGATCCAGATTCCCGGCTATGCCCAGCACAGGAACACCGGCGGCCAGCGCCTGTTGCGTGCTGGGGCTGCCGCCGTTACAGATGACCAGTTGCGCACGCTGCGCTGCCCGCTCACCGGGCAGATAGTGGGCCACGAAAGCATTGTCCGGTACGGCTTCAGGCATGGCCTGCCCGGCTGTCGCCACCATCAGCCGCAAGGGCAGGCTGGCCAGCGCCTGCAAAATCAAGGGTAACAACTCGCCTTGTCCCGAACTCCCCAGCGTGACATACACGAGCGGCAAATCCTGCGGCAAACCATGCCACCACTGCGGCTCCGGCGTGGGCGGCGACCACGTTACCGGCCCCAGAAAAGCATGGTTGGCGGGCAGGCTGGTGGCGGCAAACATTTCCGCCACATCCGGATACAGCACCTGATCGGCATCCGCATACAGACTACGCAAATCGTAAGGCAAGGTCGGCAATCGGTAGCGCCGCCGCAACTGATTCAGCGGCACGCTATGCAATGCAAACGCGAGCGGACGCACGGCACGGAATAGCGGATTCGCCAGCGCAATGGGCAGCACACGCGCAAGCGCAATCGCGGGCACCGTATATTGCTGCGCTACATAAGGACTCCAGTAGGCATTAATCAGCCCGATATAGGGCAGCGCCAGCAAGCGCGCGCTGACCGCCAGCGACAGGCGGAAGTCACCTATCACAGCGTCCGGCCGCAACCGTTCGAGCAAGCGCCTGTCCTCGGCGACATAGGTCTGCAAGGTCGCCACATCATAAACAGGTTTGCCGGCCGCCAGCGCACTTAGAAACTGCTCACTGGAGATGCTATGCAACGGCCAGTACTGCATGCTTCCATTCGGGAAAAACTGGCTGTAGCCGGCCGCGCAGGCGAAGTGCAGCTCATACGCCAAAGGCGACAACATGCGCGCCAGCGCCAGCGGTCTCCCCACATGTGCCAGCGTCACCGCTTCCGCTACAAACAATATTTTTTTGCGCGCCATGCTGCCAGCATGGTGCGCCGCAATTAAGGCTGTTTGAGCTAGCTCAATGGTACCGGCCTTCGATCCAGATCAACACTGGCACGGGACGAAGGTTATATTTTTCCAATTGGCATTTCGTTTCCCGGCCGAATGCCACGCCAGCTGCCGCGTCGCGCAGCGACTTCTCTTGCCTAGACTGCGCGCAATGTTCCAGACCGAACGTTCAGGGCTTAGCCAGAAACTCACCAGAATTGCCCTGCTGTCGACGGGCAGCGCCATGCTGCTGGCCTTCCTCGCCTTTGCCAGCATGTCCATACTCAGCCGTAACGATGAAGAACGCCAGCAGCTCACCTCGCTGGCCGGCGTCATCGGCAACAACAGCGAACTGCCCCTGCTGTATGCCGACGAGACCCAGGCGCGCAACACGCTGGCCGCCCTGGCGGCCGACAACCGTATCCGCCGCGCCGCCCTCTACACAGGCAAAGGACAGTTGCTGGCGCATTATCTGCGCGCCGCACCGGCCGTGAGCACGCCCATGGACAGCCAGATACCCGCCGCCAGCGACACGCTGCAGCTACACATGGTCTATCCCGACGCACAGCTATTGCCGGCACTGCAGCTCTACCTCCCCGTGCTGCGCGACGGCCAGCACATCGGCACGGTCATGCTGGAAGCCAGCCTGTCGCGCATGTGGCTGGACTTGCTGCGCACGCTGGCTGCCAGTGCGATTGCGGCCCTGCTGGCCTGCATACTGGCACTGCTGATGGCCGCCAGACTGCGTAACAACCTCACCGAAGCGGTAGCGGGGCTGATCAGCGCTGCGCGCCAGGTCAGCCAGGGCGGGCATACCGCCATGATCCGGCATCAGCGCAAGGATGAACTGGGCACCCTGATCGACAGCTTCAACGACATGCTGGCGCAAGTGGCGGCGCGCGACGGCGCTTTGCAGCAGTACCGCGACCAGCTGGAACGGCAGGTCAGCGTGCGTACGGAACAGCTGGAAAAAGCCAAGAATGCGGCCGAGGCGGCGAGTCAGGCCAAGAGCGCCTTCCTGGCCACCATGAGCCATGAAATCCGCACCCCCATGAACGGGGTGCTAGGCATGACAGAACTGCTGCTGGCAACACCGCTGAGCGAGCAGCAGCGTCATTACACCAGCATGGTGCAGCGCTCGGGCGAACACCTGCTGGTCATCATCAACGATATTCTGGACTTCTCCAAGATCGAAGCGGGCAAGCTGACCGTGGAATACATCCAGTTCAACTTCCGTTTGCTGCTGGAAGAAATAGAACATGTGTTTGCCCCGCAGGCACAAAGCAAGCATATCCGCCTTGAACTGGTGCTCGCCCCCAACATTCCGATCGCCGTGTGCGGCGATCCCAACCGGCTGCGCCAGGTCATCTACAACCTGCTGGGCAACGCCGTAAAATTTACCGACAGCGGCCAGATCACCATCGCCGTCAGCGTCACCGGCGAGGATGAACAGAGCATAGGCCTGCGCTTCGAAGTGCGCGACACCGGCATAGGCATATCCGCCGAAGCGCGCGCCCGCATCTTCGATTCCTTCTCGCAGGCCGACGGTTCTACCACGCGCAAGCATGGCGGCACCGGCCTGGGGCTGGCCATCTCCAAGCAGCTGGTAGAACTGATGGGGGGGCGCATAGGGGTAGACCATGCGCTCGCGCAAGGCTCGCTGTTCTGGTTCACGGTAAATTTCGATAAGCGTCGTATCGATGCCGACCAACCTACCAGCCTTGCCAACGGGGAATGCCGCGCCTTGATAGTCGACGATAAGCTCGCCAGCCACGACCTGCTGCCCCGGCTCCTGAACCGCTGGCAGCTGGCCTATACCAGCACCGGTGCCAGCACCGCGCTGGCCACCCTGCTACAGGCGCAGGCGGACGGCTGCCCCTACCATGTGGCACTGCTGGAAATGGATCTGCCACGCACCAGCGGGCTGGCGCTGGCCGCAGCGCTGCATGCCGAGCCACAGCTGGAAAATCTGCGGCTGATCCTGCTCAGCAGCGAGAAGCACGCGGCCGATGCCCAGCAGCAGCGCGCGGCCGGGGTGGCCTATCAGCTGATCCAGCCGATACGCGAGAGCGACCTGTACGAATGCCTGTCCACCACTGCATTGCCGAATGCAGCGGCGCCAGAACTGTCCCGGCTGGCGCCGCCTGTCACCACCCTCACCCCGCTCAGCCAGAGCTCCAGCACCAGCGTACGCCCGCGCAAGGGGCGCCGCGTGCTGCTGGCAGAAGACAACCCCGTCAACGTGGAAGTGGCCAGCGCCATGCTGGAAAGCATGGGGCTCGATGTCAGCCGCGCCGAGAACGGCGAACAGGCGCTGCATTCAGTCCAGAGCAATGCCTACGATCTGGTGCTGATGGATTGCCAGATGCCCGTGATGGACGGCTTTGCCGCGACGGGCGCGATCCGCCGCCACGAGCAGCAGCAGGGTCAGGGTCACAAGCTGCCCATCATCGCCATCACCGCCAATGCCTTGCAGGGCGACCGCGAATCCTGTCTGGCCGCCGGCATGGACGACTACCTGAGCAAGCCTTTCACCCGGCAAGCACTGGGCCACACGCTGGCACGCTGGATCAATCTGCCGCGCCAGAACAGCCAGAGCGTAGACGACACCACCCCGCCCGCCACACCGGAAAGCGCGCCCGCGCCCGCCGGCAGCATACAGCGCGCCGCACTGGAGCATATCCGCGCGCTCAATCCGCAGCACGGCGACGCCCTGCTGGAGAAAATCCTGCAAACCTATCTGCGCGATACGCCGCAACAGCTGCGGGCGCTAGCGCAGGCCCAGCTGCAGCAGGACCATGAAGCCCTGCGTACGCTGGCCCACCGCCTCAAGTCGGGCAGCGCCAATGTGGGTGCAGTCGAACTGGCCGCCAGCTGCAAGCAACTGGAACAGCTGGCTCGCCAGCAAAGCAGCGCCAGCGCCGCCCCTCTGCTGGCCACCATAGAACGGCAATTCCAGTCCGCGCGGCAGGCGCTGGAAGCGATACTGGAAAAGGAAGCCTGACATGGCAGCTGTCCCCCTCGCCCGGCGCGGCCTGGTGCTGGTCGCCGATGATGACCCCGTGATGCGCGTGCTGATGCTGGAAATGCTAGGCCAGGTGGGCCTGGACACGGTCGAAGCGGAAGATGGCGAACAGGCGCTGGCCAGCTTCCGCCGCATCCAGCCCGATCTCGTCATGCTGGACGTGGAAATGCCGGGCATGGACGGACTGGCAGTGTGCCGCGCCATCCGCCAGCAGGAACAGCATGCCACGGTACCCATCATCATGGTGACGGGTGCAGACGAACTGGCCTCCGTCACCAGCGCCTACGAAGCCGGCGCTACGGACTTCGTCTCCAAACCCATCAACTGGCCGATACTGGGCCACCGCGTGCTGTACGTGCTGCGCGCCAGCGATGCGATTAGCCGCCTGCGTCTGGCCGATGCACAGCACCGCGCCGTGATGGCCGCCATCCCCGATACCTTTTTCCGCATGAACCGCGCCGGCTATTATCTCGACTACGAACAGGGCCACGAAGCCAGCGGCGTGTTCGCCAGCGAACGCTGCGTCGGCCAGCATCTGCAGCAGGTGCTACCGGAGGCCATCGCGCAGCAGATGCTGACACAGGTGCACAGCGTGCTGGCCAGCCAGCATGTCGGCTCGCTCGATTACGCCCTGCCGCAAAACGGCATCGCCCGCGCGCGCGCTGGCGAACATGCGGTGGCAGCTCCCGTACGCCATTTCGAAGCACGGCTGGTGGCTACCGGCCCCGATGAAGTGCTAGGGCTGGTGCGCGACATCAGCGAGCGCAAACGCAACGAAGAGCAGATCCGCCGTCTGGCCTATTGCGACAGCCTGACCGGCATCCCCAACCGGCAGGCTTTTCTCGAAACGCTGGAAGCGGAGCTGCGCCGCTCGCGCAAGGACAAGCACAAATTCGCCGTACTGTTCATGGATCTGGATGCCTTTAAACGCATCAACGATACGCTGGGCCACGACGTCGGCGACCACCTGCTCAAGGCCGTGTCGGAGCGCCTGCGCGAAACCATACGGCCCAGCGATCTGGTGTCGCGCACCGAGGCCGACGACAGCAATCTGGCCCGTCTGGGCGGCGACGAATTCACCATCCTGATTCCCGACCTGGAACGGGTCGACGATGCGCTGGCCGTGGCCCAGCGCGTCAAAGATGCCATGTGCCGCCCCTTCCAGCTGGACAGCCACGAAATCTTCGTCACGGCCAGCATCGGCATCTCGCTCTACCCCGACGACGGCGAAGACTGCAGCAGTCTGCTGAAGTTTGCCGACACGGCCATGTACCACGCCAAGAACTGCGGCAAGAACAACGCCAAGATGTATAGCTCCTCGCTGACCATGCAGATCATGAGCCACGTCCAGCTCGAAGTGGGCTTGCGCAAGGCGCTGCAGAATCAGGAGTTATACCTGCTGTACCAGCCCCAGATCGATGTCAGCAGCGCCACCATCGTCAGCGTCGAAGCGCTGGTGCGCTGGCGCCATCCCGAGCGCGGCATCATTTCGCCGACCGAGTTCATTCCGCTGGCCGAGGAAACCGGGCTGATAGTGCCGATCGGCGAATGGGTGCTGCGCACGGCCTGCCAGCAGGCGCGCCAGTGGCAGATCAGCGACGACCGTCCGCTGCGCATCGCCGTAAACCTGTCGGCCAAACAGTTCAAGGACGAGAACCTGAGCCAGATCGTGCTCTCCGCGCTGCAGGATAGCGGCATGCCGGCCGAACTGCTGGAACTGGAACTGACCGAAGGCACGCTGATGGACGATGCGCGTGCCACCATGCAGACGCTGGAACGCTTGCGCGCCATCGGGGTGTATCTGGCGATCGATGATTTCGGCACGGGCTATTCGTCGATGAGCTATCTGAAGCGCTTCAACGTCAGCGCCCTGAAGATAGACCGCAGCTTCATCACGGGGCTGCCGCAGGATAGCGAGAATGCCGCCATCACCCGCGCCATCATCGCCATGGCACATGGCCTGAAGCTGAACGTGGTGGCGGAAGGTGTGGAGACCAACGAACAGCTGCGCATGCTGGAACAGTGCGGCTGCGACATGGTGCAGGGCTACTATCTGGGCCATCCTTCGCCGCCGGAAAATATTGCCCTGATGCTGGCCCAGCGCCCCGTACTCGACGGCAGCGACGATAACGATAGTGGCGACAGCTCAGTGCACAGCAAGTTCCCCGAACAGCATTGAGCCTCATCGCATGATGTTTTTACCACCCTTCTATGCTGAACAGACTCGGATCTGCTCTGCACAGGAGGCACTATGGACCAGCAAGAACACTCTTTCCGTCTGGTGTTTACACCGGAACGGCCGGCCTGCCGCAAACCGCTGGTGCTGCATGCGGCGGCCATCGCCCGCCGGGTAGAGGCGCTGTTCAAAGCCATGGCCCATGACTACCTGCTGCGCGAGCAATTCATTACCGATCCCGCGCAGGTACTGGCCGACTATGCAGAAGGCATGGACCTGCCGCCGCAACGGGCTTCCGTCAGCAATCAGCTGGTCTATGCCGTGCTGGCCAACCGCCACATGCGCCACTGGCTGCGCAACTACGCAGGCGAGCATCAGCAGCGCACACCGTCGCGCAGCGAGTTCATGACCGCGTTCGGCAATGCCGTCATCAAATACGGTGACGAACACGCCATCATCGCCCTGATCCGCGCTGCCATGGAACGCGAATCGCCCTTTGCAGTGGGCGGTATGGAGCAGGCCATGCTGTTCACCAGCAGTCCCATCTTTGCATCGGGCTTCCTCGTTCCCACCGATCACCGCACCATCAACGATTCCAACAGCACGCAGAATTTCGAGCACAGCTCGGCCACCATAGGCACGGGCCCCGGCACGGATGAAGGAACGGAGGTAGGGACGGACACGGGCACCCAGACTGGTACCCACACGGGGACAGATACTGGCACCGACACGGGCACCGATACTGGCACCGATACTGGCACTGATACCGGCACTGATACGGGAACGGATACGGGCACCGACACAGGCACGAATACCGGCACCGATGCCGGAACCGACACGGGAACCGATACAGGTACGGACACCGGCACCGATGAAGGCACGGATGACGGTACCGATACCGGCACCGACAATTCCGAATACGATCCCTATCGGGGCCAGGAATATGTGCGCATCACCATCGAAGCGCTGGTGCAGTACGCCATCACGCTGGAAACGCGCGGTCTGCTCAACCTCAGCGAAGCACAAATGTATGAAACCCGCTGACACAAACGCCGCGCTGTTGCCACAGCGCCGCCGCACGCTCTCCATCATGCCGACCTTTACCTGTCCGGCCGCCTGCGCCGACTGCGGCACCCTATCCAGCCCGCGCGAGCGCGCCCATCTCGATCTGGATACGGTACTGGCGGCCATAGACGAAGCCCGCGCACTCGGCTTCTGCAACGTAGTCTTCACGGGCGGCGAAGCCACGCTGGAATGGGCTACCCTGCTACGCGGCATAGAACGCGCCGCCAGCTATCGTCTGCCCGTAAGGCTGGTGACCAATGCCCACTGGGCCACTAGTACGGCCACCGCACACGACAGGCTGACAGCCCTGATGGCGGCGGGCCTATCGGAAATCAATTACAGCACAGGCGACGAACATATCCGCTACATCCCGCTGGAACGGGTGGCGCACGCCTGCGTGGCCGCCTGCCAGCGCAAACTGCGCACTCATGTCATGATGGAACTGAAAGATGCGTGCACCGTCACGCCGGAATCGCTGCAAGACCATCCGCTGCTACAGAGCCTGACGCCAGAGCAGCGTGCCTATCTGACCATCCTGAGCAGCCCGTGGATGCCGCTCAACCACAGCACCGTGTACCAGTACCCGCAAGGTGCGGCCTGCGACGTACAGGCGGCAGCCATGCGCGGCGGCTGCACCAGCGTGCTGAAGACCTACACGCTGCAGGCCGATGGCCGCGTGGGCGCCTGCTGCGGGCTGGGCTTGCGCGTCATCCCCGAACTGAATGTCAGCACGGTGGATCAAGCGCAATGCCTGCAGCAGGCTATCAGTGTAGCCGAGCAGGATTTCCTCAAATTGTGGATACACTATCAGGGCCCCGCCAAAGTGGTGGCATGGGCCGCCACCCATGATCCGGCGATACGCTGGGAAGGCATGTATGCCCACCAGTGCCAGATGTGCCAGCGGCTCTACCACGACGACGCCATCCGCAACGTCATCGCCAGCCACTGGCAGGAAATGATCGCCGAAGTAATGCAGGCCGCATGGCTGGATGACGTCCACATACCCGAAACGCTGTCACAGCTGCTGCACGAACAGGACTGAGCGCGCCATGTCCGCCCTGCCCGCGCCCGCCCTGCCATCTGCAGCGCCGACCGCGCCGCTCACGGTCGCCAAGCTGCGCCACGATGCCGACCAGTTCGACTACCTGAACATGCGCGGCCTGCTCGATCCTGCCTACAGCGACATGGCTGCCTGCTACCGCCAGCTAGCCGCCCAGCTCGTGGCGGAAGGTGTGAGCAAACGGCCGCAATGGAACAGCGCAGAGCTGCAAGCCATAGGCAGCATCTACAACCGCATGCTATACCGCCGGCCCGCAGCGGTGGTGCCCGAACCGCTGGGCCAGTGGGTCGGCAGCCAGGTGGAGCAGGCCTACCTTGCACAACAGCCCAACGTAGTCATCATCGACGATTTTCTTTCGGCGCCCGCGCTGGCCAGCCTGCGCAGCTACTGTCTGGAATCGATGGTCTGGAATTCCCTGCGCTACTCGCATGGCCGTCTAGGCGCTTTATACCATCGGGGCCTGCGCTGTCCTTTGCTCGACCAGCTAGCCACGGCCCTGCGCGCCACACTGCCCGCCATCATCCGTCCGCGCTACCGTCTAAACCAGCTCTGGGCCTACAAGTACCCGGCCGACATGCCGGGCGATGATGTCCACGCCGACTTTGCCGCCGTCAACGTGAATTTCTGGATCACGCCCGATCAGGCCAATCTCGATCCGGCCAGCGGCGGCATGTACATCTACGACGTGGCTGCACCAGCGGACTGGCAGTTCGAAGAATACAACCGCCACCCCGAACGGATACGCCGCTACCTGAGCGCCAGCGGCGCGCAGGCACGCTACATCCCCTACCGGCAGAACCGCGCCATCATTTTCGATTCCGATCTGTTTCACGGCACGGCACGCTGCCACTTCCGCGATGATTACGAAAGCCGACGCATCAACGTCACCCTGCTGTACGGCCAGCGCCATCAGGACGATAGCCAGCCGGCCCAGTCCTGGCCCCAGCACGAAAGCGGCTGGCGTTCAGCGGCACTGCGCCGCCAGCGCAGAGGCTAGCGATGGCATCGCAACTGGGACAGGATTATTTTGTACTGCAAGTGCTGAACGGCCTGCGCGGCGGCTATTTTCTCGACACGGGCGCCACCGACGGCATTACCTCCAGCAATACCCTGCTGCTGGAGCGCGACTATGGCTGGCATGGCATCTGTGTGGAACCGAATGCCCGCTACTTCGCCGCCTTGCAGAACAACCGGCGCTGTCTGTGCCTGCCGGACTGTCTGGATCAGACAGCAGGCGAAGTGGAATTTGTCGAAGGCGCCGGCATGCTGGGCGGCATACGCCGCCACTATCCCGCCATGATGTGGCGCTATGTGCAGCGCTGCTATGGTGCGCAGCCTGCCAGCGTGCGCAAGCGCACGCGCAGCATAGGCGAGCTACTGCAGGCCAGCGCAGCGCCTGCCGTGATCGATTACTGGAGTCTGGATACGGAAGGCTCGGAGCTGGCCATACTGCGCGGCTTCCCGTTCGAGCACTACCGCTTCCGGGTGCTGACGGTCGAGCATAACCGCCAGCCCGTGCGTGACGAGATCGAACGATTACTGAACCGGCAAGGCTATCGCCGCGTGCATGATTTCGGCATCGACGACGCCTACCTGAGTGCTGACCTCAGCCTGCCCGCCAGCCTGAGCGCCGCATGGCGCAGTGCGGCTCTACGGCGGCGTTAAAGCACGCCGTCCTGTTTCAGCGCGGCGATCTGTTCCGCGCTGTAGCCCAGCGACTGCAGCACTTCCTCGTTGTGCTGGCCTAGTGCAGGGCCTATCCAGCGTGTCTGCCCCGGCGTGGCCGACAGCTTGGGTGAAATGGCCGGCAGCTTGACGGGCGTACCATCCGCGAACTGGTGCTGCTCGAACATCTCGCGCGCCAGGAACTGCGGGTCCGTCATCATATCGCGCACCGAGTAGATTTTCCCGGCAGGGACATCGGCCGCTTTCAGCACCGTCAGCGCGCTATCGATCTCCATGGTGTCGCACCAGGCCTGTATCGCACCATCGATTTCCCCGGTGCGTTTGACGCGGCCATCATTGCGTTCCAGTTCGGGATCGCCAGCCATATCGATGCGGCCTATGGCCAGCATCAGCCGCTTGAAAATGGCATCACCATTACCGGCGATGACGATATTCTCGCCATCACGCGTGGTGTAGGTATTCGATGGCACGATGCCGGGCAAGGCGCCACCGGTACGCTCGCGCACCACACCGGCGTGGTCGTATTCCGGCACCAGCGATTCCATCAGATTGAACACGGATTCATACAGCGCCACGTCCACCATCTGGCCTTCGCCCTTGAGGCGGCCGCCCGTCACATCGCGGTGACGCAGCGCCATCATGGCGCCGATCACGCCATGCAGCGCCGCCACCGAATCACCGATGGATACGCCCACCCGCACCGGCGGACGGTCGGCATGGCCCGAGACATAGCGCAACCCGCCCATCGATTCGCCGATAGCGCCAAAGCCGGGCAAATCTTTCATTGGTCCCGTCTGGCCGAAGCCCGACAGACGCACCATGATGGTGGCGGGATTGATGGCCTTGAGCTGTTCATAGCCCATGCCCCATTTCTCCAGCACGCCGGGGCGGTAGTTCTCGATGATGATGTCGGCTTCCAGCGCCAGCTGGCGCGCGATCTCGCGGCCTTTTTCGCTCTTCATATTGAGCGTCAGCGATTTCTTGTTACGCGACTGTACCGACCACCACAGCGACGTGCCATCCTTGAGCACACGCCAGGTGCGGATAGGATCGCCGCCTTGCGGCGACTCCACCTTGATCACTTCGGCGCCGAATTCACCCAGCATGCGCGCACAAAAAGGGCCCGCAATCAGCGTGCCCAGTTCCAGTACCTTGATGCCAGCCAGCGGCATGGCCTGCTTCGATGTCATCACGTAGCCCTTCGGTCCAGCATGGCGCGCGCGATGGTGCCCGCATCCACGTATTCGAGTTCGCCACCAACGGGCACACCGCGCGCCAGACGGCTCACGCGCAGGCCGCGCGCCTTCAGCATCTCGCTGATGTAGTGCGCCGTGGCTTCGCCTTCGTTGGTGAAATTGGTGGCCAGTACCACTTCCGTCACCAGACCATCGGCGGCGCGGGCCAGCAGTTTTTCCAGATGGATGTCCTTGGGGCCTATGCCGTCCAGCGGCGACAGACGTCCCATCAGTACAAAATACAGGCCCTTGTAGGTCAGGGTCTGTTCGATCATGAGCTGATCGGCAGGTGTCTCGACTACGCACAGCAGATGGCGCTCGCGCTTCTCGTCGCTGCAGGTATCGCAGACTTCTTCTTCGGTGAAGGTATTACACAGCGCGCAGTGGTGCACTGCGCTCACCGCCTGCTGCAAGGCGCGCGACAGCATGTCCGCGCCTTCGCGGTCATGCTGCAGCAGATGAAAAGCCATCCGTTGCGCCGACTTGGGACCGATACCGGGCAGACGGCGCAAAGCTTCCGTCAGAAACTCCAGCGATTTGGACATGGGCCGGCGCGCAGCGGATTAGAAAGGCATCTTGAAGCCGGCTGGCAGATTCATGCCGGCGGTCAGGCCACTCATTTTTTCAGCGGAAGTCGCTTCGGCTTTGCGCACGGCGTCGTTGAAGGCAGCGGCCACCAGATCTTCCAGCATGTCCTTGTCGTCCGCCAGCAGCGATGGGTCGATGGAAACGCGCTTGACGTCGTTTTTGCAGGTCATCACGACCTTGACCAGACCGGCACCGGACTGGCCTTCCACTTCCACCAGCGCCAGAGCGTCCTGCGCCTTTTTCATATTGTCCTGCATTGCTTGCGCCTGTTTCATCAGGCCAGCCAGTTGGTTCTTCATCATGTTGGAATACTCCGTGGATTAAAAGGGTAAAGAATGATCAGTGCAGTGTCGCCGAGCTTGGCGGCGGCACGATGGTGCCGGGGACCACCCAGGCATCGAATTCACGAATCATGGCATTGATAAACGGGTCTTGCGCCACCGTCTGTTCGGCCGCCTTCTGGCAAGCCTCGCGGTGCGCCTGTGCTTCCGCACTGGCCGTGTACCACACAGGGCCCAACTCGGTATCGACCCGCACGCTGCGGGCGAAGCGCTCGTTGAGCGCCGCGTTGAGCTTCTCGACATTACCGGGCGTACGCCAGGTTTCGATCGGCACGCGCAGTTTGAACACGACGGCATTACCGTCCATGCTGCAGGAAATCAGTTCGGCCTGCATGGCCAGCTGCTGGGCCACGCCACGCAGCGGCAGCGTCGCCGCCACTGCCGGCCAGTTACCGTCCCAGTTCAGTTCCGGCACAGGCGTAATCACATAGGCATACGGTGCTTTGGCGGGCGCCGCTGGTGCACGGGCTGGCATCACCACTGCCGGTGCTTCGTCGGCATAAGCTTGCGCGGACGACGGCGCGTTCATATAGGCCGGTATGCCGGCCGGTGCTACCGCACTGTCGTCGGAAAATTCGGTCACCCATGGTGGCAGATCGTCTTCATCGTCGGCAGCGGGAGGCTGTGCCGCAGCACGCTGCATGGCTGGTGCAGCAGCGGGCGCCTGAGTGAACGACAGTACGGCTGCTGGTGCCTGCGACTGTACGTTAGCTTGTACCTGCGGCGGCGCTTCCAGCACGGCAGCCTGCGTGTCGCCTGCCGGCATGTCATCCCACGGTGCCGGACGTGCGGCCGCTACGGCTTGCGCCTGCATGGCCGACGTCGTCGGTGCAGACGGCTGCGCTACCGGCGCTGTATGCGCTGGCGCCGCCATCATCGCGGCAGGCGCCGCCGGTGCGGATGCTGGTGCTGCAGCCGATGCAGCTGCCGGTGCGGATGCTGGTGCTGTAGCCGATGCTGGTGCCGCTGCCGGTACGGGTGCTGGCGCCGGACTGGAAGCCGCGCCCGAACGTGCGCCGGGACGCGACGCAGCACGCGCTGCTTCCAGCGCCGCATTGATCGCTGCCCGTGCTGGGCTCATAGGCGCTGCCGCCGCTGGTGCCGCTGGTGCTGCGGCCGCGCCCGCGGGTGCAGGCGCAGTAGCGGTAGCAACAGGTGCAGGCGCAGCCATCATCTGTGGCGCCGCTTGCGCAGTAGCCTGAGGCTGTGCGGCTACTGCCGGCACTGGCGCTGTATTCATCACTCCCGCGCCAGCCGGTGCTGACATAGGCGGCAGCGGACGCGATACCGGCGCGGCATCTGCCGCTGCCAGCGCGGCGGCCGCGCCAGCGACGACGGATGGTGGCGTCACACTGGCATGGCTGGCCTGCACATGGGCGGCAGCACGGCTGGCCGGTGCAGCCGCAGCACGCACGGCGGCCACGGCGGCCTGCCGCGTCATCGCTGGCGCAGCGGCGGCTTGTCCTTCGGCGCCACCGACGCCGGGGCGAAAGGCCAGCATGCGCAGCAGCGTCATGGAGAAACCGGCATATTCATCAGGCGCCAGCCCCAGTTCGTTACGGCCATGCACAGCGATCTGGTAATACAGCTGCACTTCTTCCGCATCGAAAGCGGCGGCGAGGCGTACCACGTCGGCATATTCAGGCAAATCTTCCGGCAGTGCCGTCGGCACTGTCTGCGCCAGCGCGATACGGTGCAGCAGCGTCCCCAGATCCTGCAGGGCGCCGTTATACGACAGGCTGCGCGTAGCCATTTCATCGGCCACGGCCAGCAGGTCGGCGCCATCCTTGGCGGCCAGCGCGTCGAGCAGACGGATCAGATAGGACTGGTCGAGCGCACCCAGCATGCCCTGCACGGCATCGAGCGTCACCGCACCGGCCGCATAGGCAATCGCCTGATCGGTCAGCGACAGCGCGTCGCGCATCGAACCGTGCGCACCGGCGGCCAGCAGGCGCAGGGCCGGTGCTTCGAAGCTGATGCCTTCCTGTCCCAGAATATTATCGAGGTGGCCGATGATGTGGCCGGGCGGCATCTGCTTCAGATTGAATTGCAGGCAGCGCGACAGCACCGTCACAGGAATTTTCTGCGGATCGGTGGTCGCCAGTATGAATTTGACGTGCTCGGGCGGTTCTTCCAGCGTCTTCAGCATGGCGTTGAAGGCGTGGTTGGTCAGCATGTGCACCTCGTCGATCATATAGACCTTGAAGCGTGCATTGCTCGGTGCGTACACTGCCTGTTCCAGCAGCTGCGCCATCTCGTCCACACCACGGTTGGACGCCGCATCCATCTCTATATAGTCAACGAAACGTCCTGCATCGATGGCCGTACAGGCTTCGCACACGCCGCAAGGGGTGGCAGTAATGCCGCCCTGCCCGTCCGGCCCCACGCAGTTAAGCGATTTGGCCAAGATCCGCGAAAGCGTAGTCTTGCCCACCCCGCGCGTACCCGTGAACAGATAAGCATGGTGCAGACGGCCGCTGTGCAGGGCGTGCGTCAGTGCACGGACTACGTGCTCCTGACCGACGAGCGTGTCGAAGTTCCGGGGACGGTATTTACGGGCGAGGACTTGATAGGACATGCTGGGATTTTACCGTAGATAGCACTGGCCGAGGGAGCCGCTGCAGGACTGCCAGCGTCGCGATGCCAAAAAAAACATTGTAACAAGGCGTGATGGGAATTGGTAATTGACAAGGACCGTCTTACAATTTGTTTTTCTTTTAACTACGTGACTAAATGAAAAAACTGGCCCTGCTCCCACTGCTGTTGCTGTCCCTCGCCGCCCACGCAGAAGAACGCGAATGGGTGCCTTATAAAAAACTGGTTGAACAGATGCGCCTCGACAAGTTCTATGCCATTCCTCCTGCCGAGCGCGACAAGATTAACCTGTTTCTCGTCGTCAAACCGCTGAACAAAGCGTACAAGCCGGAAGATGTGGTGCTGACCGTGGTACAAGGCGGCGAACGCCATCCTCTGCCGGCCCTGACACCGGACTACCGGCTGAATCTGATCCCCAACCCGAAATGGCTGACGGACGACACCAAAATCCTGACCAGCCTGCCGAAAGAGGAGAAATCCAACACCGGCTACGATGTCACCACCCCGCTACCACCGGGCAACCAGTGGAACTACACGCCCATCATGAGCAGCGTGGAGCAGTCCAACCACGCCATCAAGAAGATGGCAGGCGCGTTCAGCCTGTTTGCGCCGACGATTAAAGTAGTGGTGTTCAAGTTCGGCAAACCGGCCCAGCTCAAAGTGGGCAGCACGGTCTACAACACGGATGCCAAGCACCAGATCCGGCTCAAACCGGATTCGGCGTGGATGAAGGAAAACCCCATCATGCTGGCATCGGAGCGCCCGCTGGAAGCGGAACTGGATTCCGAGTAAAGGCCACACATGGGCGGCGGCTGAAATGGCTGCCCAAAACAAAAAAGCTGCCCATGGCAGCTTTTTTTATATCCCGAAGGAGACGAGCCTGATCTGCGGCACTTATGGTGAATAGCTGTGGCTGCTTCGTTCCCGACCTGACCAGGTTGGCCATGCCACAATGCGCAGGGGCCCGTCCGTGATGATTATACCTTACAGCCCCAATTCCTGCCAAATCTGATCGACACGGCTCTTTACCTCGGGCGACATGGTGATGGTCGTGCCCCACTCGCGCGTGGTTTCGCCGGGCCACTTGTTGGTGGCGTCGATACCCATCTTGCTGCCCAGCCCGCTGACGGGCGAGGCAAAATCCAGATAATCAATCGGCGTATTATCCACCAGCGTGGTATCGCGGGTCGGATCGACGCGCGTCGTAATCGCCCAGATCACCTCGTTCCAGTCGCGGATATTCACGTCCTCGTCCACCACCACGATGAACTTGGTGTACATGAACTGGCGCAGGAAACTCCACACGCCGAACATCACACGCTTGGCGTGACCAGCATACTGCTTCTTAATCTGCACCACCGCCATGCGGTAGCTACAGCCTTCGGCCGGCAGGTGGAAATCAGTAATCTCGGAGAACTGCTTCTGCAGCAGCGGCACGAACACTTCATTGAGCGCCAGCCCCAGTATGGCCGGCTCATCCGGCGGTTTGCCCGTGTAGGTCGAGTGATAGATAGGGTCGCGCCGCATGGTGATGCGGTCGATGGTGAATACGGGGAAGCTATCCTGCTCATTGTAATAGCCGGTGTGGTCGCCATACGGACCTTCCAGCGCATGCTCGTAGCCGCTCGGGTGATTCGGATCGGCATAGATATGCCCTTCCAGCACGATTTCGGCCGAAGCGGGCACGCGCAGTTCGCTACCGATGGCTTTGACCAGTTCGGTACGGCTGCCGCGCAGCAGGCCGGCGAACTGGTATTCGGACAGACTATCGGGCACCGGCGTGACTGCACCTAATATAGTAGCGGGATCGGCACCGAGCGCCACACAGATAGGATAAGGCTGGCCCTTGTTCTGGATGGCGTGTTCGCGGAAGTCCAGCGCGCCACCACGGTGGGCCAGCCAGCGCATGATGACCTTGTTCGGCCCCAGCACCTGCTGGCGGTAGATGCCTAGATTCTGCCGCTTCTTATTAGGGCCTTTGGTAATCACCAGCCCCCAGGTAATCAGCGGCGCGATATCGCCGGGCCAGCAATGCTGGATAGGCAGTTTGCCGAGATCCACATCAGCGCCTTCCCAGACGATTTCCTGACATGGCGCGCCACGCAGCTCCTTCGGCGCCATATCCCACACGGCTTTCACCAGGCTGCCCATGCCCATGATGTCCTTGAAGCCCTTGGGCGGTTCCGGCTCTTTCAGACGGGCCAGCACATGGCCGATCTTGCGCAATTCGCTCACGTTTTCCGCGCCCATACCGAGCGCCACACGGCGCTCGGTGCCGAACAGATTACCCAGCACGGGGATGCTGTGGCCGGTCGGATGCTGGAACAATAAAGCCGGTCCGCCCGCGCGCAAAGTACGGTCGCACACCTCGGTCATCTCCAAGTGCGGCGAAACTGGCGTCAAAATGGGCTTAAGTTCGCCCATTCGTTGCAGTTGAGAAATGAAATCGCGTAGGTCGGAATATTTCATCGGTTTTTTACTTTTTCTTTCAAATCAGCATACTGTTTAAAAAGACAGGTCAAGTGGTTGATTTTATTGGTTTTAGACGCAATGCAAGCAAAAAAGTAAGATTTAAAAGTTATAGCTCTTCTGTTTGTTATCATTGACTTGATATAAAACGCCTCATACAATCTGCCCTACTTGAAGAGAACACGGTTTAGCGCGATAGGCAAACCACCATAAGTGTTGCTCATTCATTCACGGAGTCGGGGCTCCACATGACATTTTAAGGAGTGTTTGCCAAAGGCGTCTGCCTTACCCCCGAAAGCAGTTGTATTGCGACTGATAGCGTTTCGAATGAGTACCAGGCGTACCAAAGAAAGCTACAGCTCAGGCAAGCAATGATGGCGTTCAGCGCGCGCTCCCAGCGGCGCAGAACGATGATATTTCTGATGCACGGCATTAGCACCCGGTTAGCTGCGTACAACGCTGGCGGGGAAGCGCTTTTACGGACATTTCAGGGGAAGTCTATGATTAATCGTATTACCGGTGCAACCCAGCTTGCCCACAACATGGCCCGCCAGCCAGCTGCGTGGTTGTCGAACACGCGCGTATCGGCCAAAGGTGTATTAGCCACCGCCCAGCACACGCTGACCATCGTCGGCGTGAGCGCACTGATCATGATGGCAGTATTGTTTGTCCGTCCAGAACTGGCCAAAGACCTGAGCAACCTGCTCAACCGCGCGCCAGAAGCCGAAACTGAACCAGTAGTGGTACCTCCGCTGTCGGAGCTGATGGAAGCCCCGTCGAGCGCGCCAGTGGCCAGTACCGAGCCGCTGACGGCCGAAGAACGTGCCCTGCTGGGCACCAAGAAACAGCAGCAATGGGTTACCTCGTGGCTGTCCAAGCGTTACCGTGTGGCCGGCGATGCGGCCAATATGCTGGTCTCCACGGCCTATCTGACGGCCCGTGAAATCAAACTGGACCCGCTGCTGATTCTGGCCGTGATGGCCATCGAATCGGGCTTCAATCCGTTCGCGGAAAGCCCGGTCGGTGCGCAAGGCCTGATGCAGGTGATGTCGAAAGTACACCATGACAAGTTCCAGGACATGGGCGGCACGCAAGCTGCACTGAATCCGGTGGCCAACATCCGTGTCGGTTCGCTGATCCTGAAAGACTACGTGACGCGCGGCGGTTCCGTGGAAGCCGGCCTGAAGAGCTACGTCGGCGCTGCCGCCTTCGAGCACGACGATGGCTACGGTTCCAAAGTACTGGCCGAATACCAGCGTCTGAAGATGGTTTCGGCCGGCAAGAAAGTGCCGACCACGACCCCGGTCATGGCGGCCGTACCAGCCAAGCCAGCCCAGCCGCTGGCCAGCACTGAGAAATCCATCAGCGGCACCCAGATCGCCGGCCTGTAAGCACTGCCATCCCGATAAATAAACCACCTCGCGAGGTGGTTTTTTTATTGCGGCGGCAGCCAGCGTGGGCTCAGCGTCCGCAAGTCGTGACCTTGGTGCGTATGCCGTCGCGGAAGGGATCACGCCCACCCGTCAGCGCGTTATTCTCTTTGACGGCGCAGAAGGTGGTGCCGGCACCGGTACGGATACGCGTCATCACGCGGCCATCGTCCAGCGTCTCGCTCTCCTGCGTCATGCCCTCCGAACCTGTGTAGGCACCGGCCAGTTTTTCGGCCAGCATGGTACGGTCATTGGCAATTTTCTTGTCACGCGGGTTCCAAGCTTCTTTGCGCAACTGTTTATCCACCGCGCCGGCGCTACGGCGCGCGCGCAGCAGCGCATCTTCCTCCTGCGCTGCTTTGGGCGGCAGGGCAAACGGATCGGCCGGCGGCGTGACCAGCGTCATGGCAGGCGCAGCAGGCGTCTGGACAGCGGAATCTGTCGGCTGGACCGCTGGCGCCGCTGCCGGCGGCAGCTGCGGCCGGATCGCCAGCGCAGGCGCGCGGCGCGGCTCCGGCGTGCGTGCCTGCCGGTCTGGCGGCTTTGGCGCGCTGGGCAGCAAAATATAGGTCAGCGTGGTCTGTACGGCCGCACGGGGCACAGACTGGTGCTGCGGGGCTTGCCAGCACCACACTGCCAGCACGTGGGCCGTGACGATCAGCGCCAGCCAGCCGCGACGCCGCCAGCGGGGCTCGGCCTGAAAGAACTGGTCAATAATGCCACCTCGACATTAATTAAATAACAAGCGATTTTCTGTTGCCGTTTAAATAAAGTCAAATCCTAACGTTCCGGCCCCGCCGCAGGCACTCGGCGGTAGCGCCAGCCGGTACTCCGCAGACATAAAAAAAGCCACCGCAGGCGGTGGCTTGAGTCGGGGCAGTGCGCGGCTTAGCGCTTTTTGTCAGCTGCCACTTCTTCCGGACGCAGTTTGGCGGCCAGCTTGTCCAGCACGCCGTTGACGTATTTGTGACCATCGATACCGCCGAACGATTTGGTCAGTTCCACTGCTTCGTTGATAACGACGCGATATGGAATTTCCAGATTGTTCTTCAGTTCGTAGGCACCGATCAGCAGCACAGCGTGCTCGATCGGCGACAGCTCGGCCACGCCACGGTCTACCAGCGGTGCGAAGGTGTCGCGCAGGGCCACGGAATCCTTGATGGCGCCGTACAGCAGGGCCGAGAAGTGGTCGCCGTCAGCCTTGTCGAAGCCGTGCGCGGAACGGATGTTGTTGACCACGGTGGCCGCATCTTCGTTATTCAGCAGCCACTGATACAAACCCTGCAACGCAAACTCACGCGCGCGGTGGCGCGGCGTACGGTTTTTACTAGGGTTGGCGTGCAATGCTTTATCTGTCATGGTTATACCTATTCTTCAATTCTTACAAAATCCGGCCTGATGCGCCGGCGCATACCGGCACATCCGGCCGTTTTACAGCGCAACTTACTCGTCGTCGCCCTGATCCTGATTCAGCTCTTCCAGAGCAATGGTCAGGTTCGCCATTTCTACTGCTACACGCGCTGCATCCGCGCCCTTCTCGGCCATACGCACTTCCGCCTGCTCATCGTTTTCCGTGGTCAGGATGGCGTTAGCGATAGGAATACCATAATCGAGGCCGATGCGGGTGATGCCGGCGCCCGATTCATTCGACACCAGTTCGAAGTGATAGGTTTCGCCGCGGATCACGGCGCCCAGTGCGATCAGGGCGTCGAACTGCTGCGATTCTGCCATTTTTTGCAGTACCAGTGGCACTTCCAGTGCGCCCGGCACGGTCACGTGCAGAACGTCTTCGTCTTCTACGCCCAGATGCTTGAGCTCGGCCAGGCAGGCCGACAGCAGGCCGTGGCAAACGTCTTCGTTGAAACGGGCTTGAACGATGCCGACGCGCAGTCCGTCGCCGGACAGATTGATTTCATAGCTACCTACGGTCATGTGAGGCCTCTTTTTAGGTGGGTAAGGTGGGTGTATCAGTTAGGTTTGGCCAGATAGCCGGTCACTTCCAGATCGAAGCCCGTCATCGATGGCATTTTGCGCGGGCTGGCCAGCAGCTGCATCTTGCAGACGCCGACTTCGCGCAGTATCTGCGCGCCGATACCGTAGCTACGCAGGTCCATGCTGGCAGCGCGGCCCTTAGGCTTGACTTCCGGCTTGTCCAGCGCGGCGAACTGGGAGAAGAACTGCTCGGCAGTTTCTTCGCAGTTCAGCAGCACGATCACGCCGCGCTCGGCGGCTTTGACAGCGGCCAGCGAGGACGACAGATTCCACGAGTGAGTGGTAGCTTCCGATTCCAGCACATCCAGAATCGACACTGGCTGGTGCACACGCACCAGGGTTTCCTTGTGCTTGTCCATCTCGCCATGCACGAGCGCCAGGTGGGCCGAGCCGCTAGGCTTGTCGCGGTAGGCGATCATGCGGAACTCGCCCTGCGCCGTTTTCAGCGTGCGCTCGCCGACTTTTTCCACCAGCGATTCATTGCGGCTGCGGTACTGGATCAGGTCAGCAATGGTACCGATCTTCAGATTGTGTTCTTTGGCAAATTCCAGCAAGTCCGGCAGGCGTGCCATGGTGCCATCGGCCTTCATGATTTCGCAGATCACCGAGGCAGGCGTCAGGCCCGCCATGGCGGTCAGATCGCAACCGGCTTCGGTATGGCCAGCGCGCATCAGCACGCCGCCTTTTTGCGCTTTCAGCGGGAAGATATGGCCGGGCTGGACGATATCGCTAGGTTCCGTATTCTTGTCCACCGCGACCTGAATGGTGCGGGCGCGGTCGGCGGCGGAAATACCGGTGGTCACGCCTTCGGCCGCTTCGATCGAGACGGTGAAATTGGTGCCGAAGGCGGTGCCGTTACGGGCCGACATCATCGACAGGTTCAGCTGGTCGCAGCGTTCTTCGGTCAGGGTCAGGCAGACCAGACCGCGCGCATGCGTGACCATGAAATTAATGGCTTCCGGCGTGACAAAATCCGCCGCGAGCACCAGATCGCCTTCGTTTTCCCGGTCTTCCTCATCGACCAGAATCACCATGCGGCCTGCGCGCAATTCGGCGACGATTTCTTCGGTGCTGGAAATTGACATGTTAAATCCTTTGTAGCGAAGCTAGAACAGCCCGCTATTTTAAAGGATTTACGCAAGCGCCACCGCAAAAGGCTGATTTTATAGACTAAATCCCCGGTTTTATCGGGCCGATCTGGTCAGAATATCAAGCTTTTACGGCGGAAAACTGGCTGCCCGGGCTTATTTGCCCGCTGCACCCACGGAAACCATGCGCTCCACATAGCGCGCGATCAGGTCGATTTCCAGATTCACCTGCTTACCTGCGGACAGGTGCTTGAGCGTGGTCATGGAGATGGTATGGGGAATCAGGTTGATCGAGAACTGGCAGACCAGCTCCGCACCGCTACCGATATCTTCCACACGGTTGACCGTCAGCGACACGCCATTCACCACGATGGAGCCTTTGAAGGCGAGGAACTTGGCCAGCTCGCGCGGCGCTTCGATCACCAGCTCCCACGATTCGCCGATAGGCTCGAACTTGCGCACCACGCCCAGACCATCGACGTGGCCGGACACCAGGTGGCCGCCCAGACGTTCGTTCAGCGTCAGTGCCTTTTCCAGATTCACTTCCGTCAGCGTATCCAGCCCCACGGTGCAGTTGAGGCTCTCGCGCGACACATCGACACGGAAGCTGGTGTCATCCTTTTCCACCACCGTCATGCAGGCGCCGTTGATGGCGATCGAGTCGCCCAGCGCCACATCGGCCAGCGGCAGGCCGCCCGCGTGAACATTCAGGCGCACGCCTGCAAACGAGCCGCCTACGAGCGGAGTAACGGATTCGATTTTGCCGATAGCGGCGACAATTCCAGTGAACATAGCGTTGTAGTCTTAATGTTGAAGATGAATGTTAAATAAACCGTGCAAGGATACGCAGATCAGCACCGATCTGCTGGACCTCATGGAATTTCAAACGGCGCTGGTCACTCAACTGCGCCAGCGCCGGCAAAGCAAACATGCCCTGCGCGTCACCGAGCAAAGTGGGCGCCAGATACACCAGCAGTTCGTCCACACAGCCGGCGCGGATCAGCGAACCATTGAGTTTGGCACCGGCTTCCACATGCAGCTCGTTGATCTGGCGCCGCCCCAGTTCGCGCATCAGTTCCGCCAGATCGACCTTGCCGCTGGCATTCGGCAGCAGGATGACTTCCGCGCCCAGATCGGCCAGCGCGGCCTGTTTTTCCGCGTCGGGCTGCGCAGCCGCTATCCACGTGCCGCCACCTTGCAGCACCTTGGCGGACAGGTCGATTTCCAGCCGGCTATCGACCACGATGCGGCGCGGCTGGCGCGGCGTTTCAACGGCGCGCACATTGAGCTGCGGGTCGTCGGCTTTGACGGTGCCTATACCGGTCAGGATAGCGCAGGCGCGGGCGCGCCATGCATGGCCATCGGCGCGCGCTTCAGGCCCCGTAATCCACTGGCTCTGGCCATTGTGCAGCGCCGTCATGCCATCGAGGCTGGCCGCGCTCTTCATGCGCACCCATGGCAGGCCGCGCGTCATGCGCGAGAAAAAGCCGATATTCAGTTCATACGCCTGCCCGGCCAGCAGGCCGACGCTGGTGGCGATACCGGCTGCCGCCAGCTTGGCCATGCCCTGCCCCGCTACCAGCGGATTAGGGTCTTCCATCGCCGCCACCACGCGGCCCAGACCGGCGCGCACCAGCGCATCGGAGCATGGCGGCGTGCGGCCGTAGTGATTGCAGGGTTCCAGCGTGACGTAGGCGGTGGCGCCGCGCACATCATGGCCGCGCGCCTGCGCATCCTTGAGTGCCTGTATCTCGGCATGGTCATTGCCAGCCTGCTGGGTGACGCCTGCTCCCAGCACCTCGCCATCGCGCACGATCACGCAGCCGATATGGGGATTGGGCGAGGTGGTGTACAGTCCCCGCGCCGCCCATTCCAGCGCCAGCGTCATACCCTGCAGATCGTTGCTGATTTTCATAAAGCCCTATTCACTCGCGCTAGCGCAGCTAGCCCCTTCCTGCACCGGATCGCAGACACGCAGCCGGCCCAGCATATTGATTTTGATGTTGCGCACATTTTCACCCTGCCGCAGCGTCAGCGTGCCCCAGCGGGCCGCCAGACTATTGCCGGCATTGCAGGGCCGTCCAGCAGCATTATAAGCAAGATAGACAGGCACTGCTGCGCTGGAAAAGGCCGCACGTATGGCCAGACTGCCAGCCACGGGGGCATGCCGCAACAAGATGCTTTCATCGGCATCGGGACGACGGTTGCCATTGCGGTCCACAAACACCACCCAGCCATGCTGCCATGCGCCGCCCTCGGCATCGAGCGGTACCAGCAACACAGCGCCGCCCCGTGCCATGGCATGGGTCCGGGCCAGCCTTAGCGCCGCCAGCATATCATTGACCGCGGTGTGCAGTTGCTGCCGCTGCAGGATGGCTTGGTAGGCCGGCACGGCCTGCGTCAGCACCAGCGCCAGCAATACCAGTACCAGCATGGTTTCCACCAGCGTACGGCCAGCACTGCGCGTGCAGCGCCAGTCTGCGCTACGGTTCAAGGCACTCGCCATTGCTCACCCCTCCTCTACAGCACACCCCCCGCTGACCAGCGCACCGGCCCCGGCGGACTAGGGCCAGCAGCGCGCTTCCGTTCCGCTGGCCGACTGCCTGCCACGGCTGGTCAGTATCAGCTGCTGACAGGCCTCGTCCCGAAACCGGCCGTCCACTCTGCTGGTACCGGGCGTGGCAACCAGCTGTATGCAGGCGCTGATCTGCTCTCCATCACAAGCCTTGCCCTCGATCTCGTAGGCGCTGCTGGCGGCGCCACTGCCGCTCCACCACTTAAACTGGCGCGCTTCTGGCTCGTTCGCACTGGCCGAAAAAGCCTGATAGGAATTGGCCTGCGTGTAAAAGCGCTCCTGCTGTTGCAGCAACTGCCACAAGGCGACCTGCGCTTCCGTGCGGCGCGCACGGATCACGGCCTGCTGATAGGCGGGCAAGGCCAGCGCCATCAGGATGGAAATAATGGCCAGCACGATCATCAGCTCGAGCAGACTGAAGGCGCGCATATGCTGGATATTCATTTCGCCGCCTCGTGCAGTTCACGCCAGTTGTTCACTTCGCGCCAGCTCAGCCGTCCGGCCCGCCTGACCACCTTGATGCGGGCCAGCGCCGCCAGATCCAGCGCCCCGTTGGCACTGGTGACGGGTGCCAGCTGCATCAGCACCTGCGTGCGCCGGAAACTCGCGCCCGGCCCCGGCACGTCGGCATGGCGTGCGACAGGCAGCAGCACGGGCTTGCCCGCATAGTCGGGTTGCATCAGACCTACTTCGGTCAAGGCCGCGTTCAATACCAGTTCGCTACTAGCTGGCAGCCCCGTCAGCGCATTCAGTGCGTAACTGCGGCTATGCGATGCGCCGCAGGCGCTGGCGCCCGGTAACAGCGTCGTAAACACCACCGTTCCATCGACTACGCTAGCACTATCGATGCTGCGTTCGCCCGTGCGTTCCGACTGCCAGAAGTCGATAAACCAGCCACGGCTACCCGCTTCCGCCCTGCCGCCAGAAATATCGAACAGACCCTGCTGCGTAGGAAATAGCTGCCGCTCCATCAACTGCTGCCGTCCGCTGATAGCCGAAACAGGGCGCTCCAGACTGTCGCGCAAGGCGTAGAAAGTCTGCGTGCCGAAGCCGCTTGCCGCCAGATCATCACGATTCAGCAGCCGCCCTGTGCCGAACAGAATCAGATAGGCACCATCGGCGTCATACACGATGGAAGGCTGTGTAGTAATGGGCTGGCGTCTGCCCTGCTGGTCGCGCGCCGTAAATAGCCGCTCGGCGCTGCCACTCCACGGAGCCGCACCGTGCAGATCGAAGCGCCACAGATTGCCCTGCATGTCTCCCGCATAGGCAAAGCGCAGCAAGCCATCGCGGTCGGCCAGCAAGGCGGGCGCGCCTAGTCCGTTGGCCAGCACCGGATCGGTAATCGGCGTGATGAGGCGGAAGTAATTGCCGTTCAGGCGCCAGCCCTGCGCACGCGGCTTGTCCAGCGCCAGCAGGAACAAGGCGCCCTTGCCGGCGCTGCTGGCATGGCCGTCAGCACTGTAGTTGTTCATGCCGCTCGCCACCACGGCAACCGCCAGCTCGCCGCCCCCATGCACCCTTACCCGCGCCAGCTGCGGTGAGCTCAGAACATTACCCACCATGGGGTCATCGGCATCGGTGAACTCCCACAGGGCGCTGTCTACATCGAGCGCTTCGGGGTCCGTTACATCGAGTGCCAACAAGCCCTGTGCCCCCGCGCCGAAAGTGGCCAGCAGCACGCTGCGCCAGCCCGCCGCCAGTCTGACCTCGCCCGCCACCATGGGGCCATCGACGTAGGCACGGTGCACATAGGCGGGATCGCTGAGCAGGCTCAGATAGGGCATCAGCGCATTCGGAACATAGGCGTAGCGTTCCACCCCGTCGGCCAAATCGAACGCATGGAGCATGCCGTCATTTGCGCCCAGATACACCAGAGCACGACGATGCGCATAGCGCTGACGGAACGCCGCATACGCCTCATCCTGTATGTCGTCCGATGGTGCGGCCACCAGCACCGGCGTGCTGTGTAGCGCGTCGCCCAGCAGACTCTGACGGCGCCGAAAGGGATGCCCCTCATCGCTGCGTACGCCACGCAAATAATCCAGCCGCCGCTCTCCCAATCCATCAGCTTGGCGCGCCGCTGGCCCGCGCTTATCCAGCAGCTTTTGCTGCGCTGGCGACAGGGCTGACCAGATAAACGGCTGGCCCAGTATGGCGCCGCTGCTATCCACCTGCGCCGTGTAGATGTGTCGTGCATCGGGCGCGGGTTGCGGGGGATGACTGCTATCGCCCGTCAATACTTGTCCGGCCTCCCATAACGGGGCCACGGCTTGCCCTGATGCGGCACCAACCGCACTATCGGATGGCAGCACGTAGCGTGCAAAGTAGCCACTCCAGTCACGCTGATCCACGCTGGCCGCCAGCCATGTACCTGCGGAAGCATCGCCACGCGGAGCGGGGAAATATGCCGTCGCCCCCGTCACCCTGCCCGAGCTACCCGTGCTACCCGTGCTACCTGAATTACCTGTACTGCCTGTGCCATCCGCAGCGCGGCAGGCAACGGTCAGCGGCTCCGATGCGAGCGGCACTACAGGCGGCGCCGCGCTGACTGCGCCGGCCATTAGCATGCACGTACCCAGCCCCATCACCAGCAAAGCCATCAGCCAACCATGCGCAGCCTGTATGCGCCAGCGAAAAAGGATCATCAGCCTAGCCATGCCGCCCCCTCATTCGCCGCGACTATAGATAGTCTGCAAAACCACTTCCGTATCCGGTTGTGGCCCGAAGCCTATCGCTGTAACGCGATAGCAGTAATGCGGCGCCGCGCCAGCTGCGGCATCGTCACCGGGCTGGTGGCAAACCAGCCGCTCTATCAGGTAGCGCGGCCGCTTGAAAGGCAGCGCTCCGTCGGCCGCATCGAAACTGGCGCCCGTGCGGGCACCATATTCCACACTGCAGGCGCCATCATCCTCCCGCCCCGAGACATCGACCTTTTGCCATGCAGGTGTCTGCACGCAGGGCGTAAGCACTGCCGTCCCATTCTCCAGATCATGTTCTGCATCCGCCACAGCTGCCTCCGCTGCCTGAAATGCCACGTCCCTATCGCGCGCGGCCCGTGCCGACCGCGTTCCCTGCAAACTCAGCTGCGCTGCCGAGGTGCCCAGCAACAGCACGATCACCAGCAACACCAGACTAAGCAGCACCGCCATACCCCGCTGGGTGCGCCCGCGCATGGCTAGCCCCGCGTATTGCGCAATGCGATGGTGGCGCCCAGCATGACGCGGCTCAGTCGCCGCTGCGCCTGCGGCAGCCTGCGCTCGTCGATGCGCACGCCTTCATCCTCGCCATGCCCGTCCGCATAATCAGCGCCGAACAGATCGAACTGACGGCTGCCCGTGTCGGCTCGCGTCGCCAGCGCGCTGCGCAATAGCAGCGCGACGCGTATGCTGGCTACGCGCTTCCAGTAAGTCTTGCGCCGCAGGTCGGCCTGCCGCTGTGCCGCATCGGTGCCTTCCAGTTCCAGCGCGGCATCGAGTCCATCGACGGCCGATGCACTGAAGTAGGCATTGGGGATGCCATCGGCCGGCACATCCGTATCCACGCCATACAGCACCTGAAAGCTCTCTACGCCACGCACCAGCGCATCACTGCCCCACCCCGCTGCCGAGCGATATTTGCAGCGCAGTTCCGCCACTCCGCTCGTATCAGTCGCCACATAGAAAATGCTCCAGCCCTGCGCTGCAGGCGTGGCCGGAGCAGCTACGCCAAAACCTGCGCAATTGACGCTGGAACCATCACCGGTGGCCCCGCTGCCCGAACCGGCATAACGCAAAGCCAGTACATCACTGCCATGCGCCACGCCGGGCAATGGCGTAGCGATACCGTCACCATCCGGCAAGAGGCTACGGCCGTCCAGCCCGCTCACCGCAGCGGCACCATCGTCCGCCCAGCCCACAGGTGCGGCGCTACTGTCCCACTCCACATAGGCCGCCTGCCGGATCGCCTGCGCGATCAGCGCCAGGGCCTGCTGGGCACCATCATTCAAGTCCTGCTGATCGCTGTGCTGGTGGTAGCTTTGGGCCGCCACCAGCAGCAGGCCGGTAGCGAGCAACGCCAGCAAAGCCGTCAGGCCCAGTGCAAGCAGGAACTCCACCAGCGTGCGACCCGAACTGCGCCTGGGTGTGCGTCCGTAGTACAGCATCACGGCACCCGTACCGTCACGGCCAGCACCGGCGCGGGTGCCGTCATAGCCAGCTCGCCATTATTCTGCACAGCGCCATCCGCCAGTTTGCCGTGCCAGCCCAGCTTGATCACCAGTGGCGCATCGGGGCCACCATCGCAGTCCCACTGCAGCTTGCCCGCCGTAACAGGGTGCTGGTCGCGGCAGATCTGCAGGCGGCCCGCAGGAAGCAGCCGGTACACCAGCAACTGCGCTTCGTAGCAGTCGAACAGCGCTAGCTGGCGGCTGGTGCAGGCAGCGCCGAAACACAGTACCGGCGGCACAGGGGGCGCTGCGCCGCTGGCCGCATCATAGGCAAACAGATAGGGATTGTCGGCAGTGCCATCGCGTGCCGTGGCGGCATTCGCGCGCATGCGTTCAGCCAGCGTTCCGGCAAGATGGCTGGCCTGCACCAGTAACTGGTCCTGATAGGCCACGCGCAGTGCCACCAGCTGCATGGCCGCGCTGCCAGCGATGCCCAGCGCCAGCAACAGCAAGGCCACCAGCACTTCGAGCAGAGTAAAACCGGAACAGGAAAAATGTGCGCGCATGGCACACCTACGCGTTTCGTCTGGGGATAATGCTAGACGCTACGCGCAGCGTAGGGACAATGGCTGAGCCACCTCAATGGTGCGCCCGATGGGAGTGTGTCGCAGGCCGGAGCAGGTTCGGCCAGATTAGGCTAGGCCAGACTAGGCCTTGCGCGGTTTGCGTTCTTGCCCCACTTCGGCAATCGCATCCTGAAACTCGGCCAGATCTTCGAAGTTCTTGTAGACGGAAGCAAAGCGGATGTAGGCGATCTTGTCGAGGCGTTTGAGTTCCTGCATCACCAGTTCACCGATATAGCCCGATTCCACCTCGCGCTGGCCGCTGGTCAGCAGCTTTTCTTCGATGGACAGTATGGCCGCATCCACGGCGGGCGCCGCGACGGGACGTTTGCGCAATGCCAGCATCAGACTGGCGCGCAGCTTATCGGCGGTAAATTCGGTACGGCTACCGTTTTTCTTCACCACGTACGGCATCACCAGTTCGATCCGTTCGTAGGTGGTAAAACGCTTATCGCAATTCACACAGCGACGACGCCGGCGGATGGCATCGCCCTCCTCGGATACACGCGTATCGAGGACCTGGGTATCTTCATGCTGGCAAAAAGGACATTTCATAGGTGCGTAGTTCCGGTGGGTGGCGCCGATCGTGTCAGCGCCACCTTACCACGATATTACTTGGCGTAGACAGGGAACTTGTCAGCCAGTACCTTCACGGCCGCTTTCACGCGCTCGATGGTAGCAGCGTCGTGCGGGTTATCCAGCACGTCGGCGATCAGGTTACCTACCTGCTCGGCTTCCGCTGCGCCGAAACCACGGGTGGTCATGGCTGGGCTGCCCAGACGGATACCCGAAGTCACGAATGGCTTCTGTGGATCGTTAGGGATACCGTTCTTGTTGCAGGTGATGTGGGCGCTGCCCAGAATCGCTTCGGCTTCTTTACCGGTCAGATTCTTAGGACGCAGGTCCACCAGCATCACGTGCGACTCGGTGCCGCCCGAAACGATGCGCAGACCGCGCTTGATCAGGGTCTTGGCCAGTACGTCGGCGTTGATCACCACTTGCTGCTGGTATGCCTTGAACTCTGGGCTCAGGGCTTCCTTGAACGCTACAGCCTTACCGGCAATAACGTGCATCAGCGGACCACCCTGGATACCTGGGAAGATTGCCGAGTTGATGATCTTCTCGTGCTCGGCCTTCATCAGGATGATGCCGCCGCGTGGGCCGCGCAGCGATTTGTGCGTGGTCGAGGTTACGAAGTCAGCGTGTGGCACTGGGTTAGGATACAGACCGGCAGCGATCAGACCGGCGTAGTGCGCCATGTCGACCATGAAGTAGGCGCCAACAGCTTTAGCCACGGCAGCGAAACGCTCGAAATCGATCTTCTTCGAGAAAGCCGATGCGCCAGCGATGATCAGCTTAGGCTTGTGCTCTTTGGCCAGTGCTTCCATGGCATCGTAGTCGATGTCTTCAGCGGCGGTCAGACCGTAGGAAACCACGTTGAACCATTTGCCCGACATGTTCAGCGGCATACCGTGGGTCAGGTGACCGCCTTCGGCCAGCGACATACCCATGATGGTGTCGCCCGGTTTCAGCACAGCGAAGAACACGCCCTGATTGGCTTGCGAACCCGAGTTAGGCTGCACGTTGGCGGCTTCGGCGCCGAACAGCTGCTTGACACGGTCAATGGCCAGTTGCTCGACCACGTCCACGTGCTCGCAACCGCCGTAGTAGCGCTTGCCCGGATAGCCTTCGGCGTATTTATTGGTCAGCTGGGAACCTTGCGCTTCCATTACGGCTGGCGAGGTGTAGTTCTCCGAAGCGATCAGTTCGATGTGATCGTGCTGACGGGTGTTTTCGTGCTGGATAGCGCCGAACAATTCCGGATCGACGTTGGCGAGGGTGTGATCTTTTGCGAACATGTAAAAACTCCAATCGAATGAGTAACTTGTTACTGGCAGGCTGGATCGAATGAGGGACGCCAATAGCGCATAGGCAGCCTCTTCGTGCTTTCCATCGATGGCTGCCCAGGCGAACGGCTGTTGAAATCTCACGTTTCCCGGTGGAGCCCCACCTTTCACTGCACGCATGATGCACCATTTCGGTGCGTCGCGCAGCTTTTCGCCAGTTACGTGAGACGTAATGGAAGCCCGATTGTAATTTATGCGCCTGAAATGAGCAAGGAAGCACTTGACAATATAGTAACGAAATGCGTGTTTTTGTCGCTGCACTGCGGCAGCGCAAACATTTCGGCTACAATTTTGCCGACCTTCCCACTTGCTTCCAACTTACTTCTAACTCATCCACAAGGACAGATCATGATCGTCTTCATCACGGGCGCTACCGCCGGCTTCGGCGCCGCCATGGCCCGCGTTTTCGCCCGCAACGGCCACAAGGTACTGATCAGCGGCCGCCGCGTCGAGCGCCTGCAGGCGCTGGCGGCGGAACTGGGCGAGCAGGCCCTGCCCGTGGAACTGGACGTCACCGACCGCCACTCCATCGACAAGGCGCTGGCCAGCCTGCCTGCCGAATGGCAGGCCATCGATGTGCTGGTTAATAATGCCGGTCTGGCGCTGGGCGTCACCCCTGCGCACGAATCTTCGCTGGCCGACTGGGACACCATGATCGCTACCAACTGCAGCGGTCTGGTAGCGATGACGCGCGCGATTCTGCCCGGCATGGTGGCACGCAACAGCGGCACCATCATCAATCTGGGTTCGGTAGCGGGTGAAACGCCTTATCCGGGCGGCAATGTGTATGGCGCCACCAAGGCCTTCGTCGAACAGTTCACCCTGAACCTGCGCGCCGATCTGGTCGGCACGGGCGTACGCGCCACCAATCTGGCGCCCGGCCTGTGCGGCGGTACGGAATTCTCCAATGTACGCCTGAAAGGCAACGACGCGGCCGCCGCCAAGGTCTACGAAGGCACCCAGCCGCTGACAGCCGATGATGTAGCCAATACGGCCTACTGGATCGCCACCCTGCCGGCCCACGTCAACATCAATCGCATCGAAATGATGCCGACCTGTCAGGCTTACGGCCCGCTGGCCATCAAGCGCGAGCTGTAATACTACGCGGCGCGAAAGCGGGGCCGGCGCCCTGCTTTCGTTTGCCCAGCCTCCATAGCCGTAGTTTTACTATATTGCTAAACAAAACGTAAGCGCTTGTTACAAACCTTGGCAAGCGGCGGGGAAAAAGCTTTACTATAGTAAAATATTGCTCATTCTTACCTGTAGTTAAACAAACATGCCAGCAGAGTTTATCTGGAACGTACGGGTCTATTACGAAGATACCGACGCCGGCGGGATCGTCTATTACGCGAATTACCTGAAATTCTTTGAGCGTGCCCGCACCGAATGGCTGCGCGCCCTGCAGGTGGAGCAGCACGTGCTGGCACAGGAACACGGCATCCTGTTCGTCGTAAAAAGCGTGAGCAGCGACTATCACGCCCCCGCAAAACTCGACGATGTACTAAAATTAACCCTTTCGATCGAAAAAATGGGGCGCGCCTCCATCCAGTTCATCCAGCAGGCTTGGTGCGGCGAACGGCTGCTCAATACGGCTCAGGTGAAGGTGGCGTGCGTCGGTACGGACATGAATCCCTGTGCCATCCCTGCCCTGGTTATCGATAAAATGCGCAGTACCATCAAAACAGCTAGCTCAGACTGAACTTACATGAACGTCACCCAAGACCTTTCCTTCCTGTCCCTCATCGCCAATGCACACCTGATCGTGCAGCTGATCATGGCGCTGCTGTTCGTTATTTCGCTGACCAGCTGGACCTATATCTTCAGCAAACTGTTCGCAATCCGTTCAGCCCGTCGCCTGACGGTGGAATTCGAAAAGACCTTCTGGGCCGGCGGCAATCTGCATGCGCTGCACCAGAACGCCGGCAAGGACCGCGCCAGCAGCGGCCCGCTGGCCCGTATCTTCGAAGCCGGCATGGGCGAGTTCATCAAGAGCAAGGCTGCGTATGCTGCCAGCCGCGAAACCATGGACCACGGCGCAATTCTGGACGGCGCCCGCCGCGCCATGCGCGCCGCCTTCCAGCGCGAAATGGATGCGCTGGAATCGCATCTGGCCTTCCTCGCCTCGGTCGGTTCCGTCTCCCCCTACATTGGTCTGCTGGGTACGGTCTGGGGCATCATGAACGCTTTCCGCGGTCTGGCCAACGTACAGCAGGCCACGCTGGCGGCCGTGGCGCCCGGCATTGCCGAAGCGCTGATCGCCACCGCCATCGGTCTGTTTGCCGCCATTCCGGCCTTCGTGGCCTACAACCGTTTCTCGCACGATGTAGACCGTCTGGCGATCCGCTTCGAAACCTTCGTCGAAGAGTTCTCCAACATTCTGCAGCGTCAGTCGCGTTAAGAGGACAGCATTCATGGCATCGTCTTTCTCCAGCAGCATGCGTGGCGGCCGTGGCCGCAAGCTGAAATCGGAAATCAACGTCGTGCCTTACATCGACGTGATGCTGGTACTGCTGATTATTTTCATGGTCATGCCATCGTCGAATGACCCTAGCGTGGTGGACCTGCCGAGCGCAGAAAAGTCCACCAAGCCGCCATCCGACTACGTGCAGATCGTGCTGAAACAGAACGGCGCCCTCTCCATCGGCGTCAAAGGCAAAGGCGAAGAAGCGCCGGAAACGGCACCGAACCGCGACGCGCTGGTCAAAAAACTGCGTACCATCCATACCGACCATCCTGACTATCCGGTGCTGATCGCCGGTGACAAGGAAAGCAAGTACGACGACGTGATCCAGCTGATTTCGGAAGCGAAGAAAATGGGCATCAGCCGCGTAGGCCTGTCCACCAAATAAACCGTGCAGAACATGAAACCCGCAATGGCAGGCGGCCCCTACAAGGTGCCGCGACAATCCGAAGGCTGGCGCGCTGTCGTGCTGGCCACGGCCGTGCACGCCATTCTGCTGCTGTTCCTGTGGGTGGGCGTGAGCTGGCAGAACAACACGCCGACCGAAGTGCAGGCCGAAATCTGGGACATGAAAGTGCAGGATGCGGCACCACCCGCCCCGCCTACGCCGGAACCTGAGCCGCAACCCGAACCGGAGCCGGAAACCCCGGCTGCACCGCCTACGCCTACCCCTGCACCACCGACGCCGAAAGAACCGGACATCGCGCTCGAGCGCCTGAAGGCCAAGCAGAAGCTGGAACAGGAAAAGCTGGAAGCCGCCAAGCAGGCCAAGCTGAAGAAGGAAGCGGACGAAAAACTGGCCAAACTGGAAGCGAAGAAACTGGCCGAGAAGAAGGAAGCCGAACAGAAGGCCAAGGAAGCCAAGGAGCAGGCTGAGAAGGACAAGAAGAAAGCTGCGGCCGACAAACTTGCCAAGGAAAAAGCCGAGAAAGCGGAAAAAGCTGCCAAGGATAAAGCCTTCGCTGCCGAAATGAGCCGTATTACAGGCAATGCCGCCAAGGGCAGCACGGGCACGGCCGAGAAATCGACCGGCGGCCGTGTCGATGGCGGCTATCAGGCGGCGATCCGCGCCAAAATCAAGAGCAACCTGATTTACGGTACGGTGGACGATACGCTCAGCGCCACCTACCAGATTACCCAGTTACCTACCGGTGAAATCATCGGCGTGCGCAAAATGAAAAGCAGCGGCTCGGCTGCTTACGATAGTGCAATCGAGAACGCGATTGCCAAATCGTCCCCACTACCCAAGAAAAAAGATGGTACGGTAGAGCGCGAATTTGTCGCCGATTTCAACATGAAGGATATGCACTGATGTACACCATGAAAAAATTCAATCAGGTATGGCTGGCCGCTGGCCTGGCCGCCAGCATGGCGCTGTGCGGTACGGCACAGGCCCAGATGCGCATCGAAATTTCCGGCGTCGGCAGCAACCAGATTCCTGTCGCCGTGGCCGGTTTCGCTGACGAAGGTATCGCCCCGCAACAGATTTCGGCCATCATCAAGGCTGACCTCGAGCGCAGCGGTGCCTTCAAGCTGATCGACGCTGGCGTCATCACCAGCATGAACAACATCGACTACGCCGGCTGGAAAGCCAAGGGCGCTGACGCCCTCGTGATCGGCACCGTGGCCAAAGCAACCAGCGGCGATTACGAAGTGCGCTACAAACTGCTCGACACCGTCAAGCAGACCGAATTGTCGCAACTGGGCCTGTCGCGCGCGCCGCAGTACACCCGTCTGACTGCCCACACCATAGCCGACGATATTTTCCTCAAGCTGACCGGCATCCGCGGCGCCTTCTCGACCCGCATTTCCTACGTCAAGGAATACGACAAGCGCCACTACGAACTGCTGGTGGCCGATGCCGACGGCGAAGAAGAACAGATGGCCCTGCGCTCCAACGAGCCTATCATTTCGCCCTCGTGGTCGCCGGACGGCACCAAGGTGGCCTATGTGTCGTTCGAGCAGAAAAAGCCGGTGGTCTACATCCAGAACCTGATCACCCGCGCCCGCACCGTGGTAGCCAATGAAAAAGGCAGCAACTCCTCGCCTGCCTGGTCGCCAGCCGGCAACAAGCTGGCCGTGTCGCTGTCCAAAGACGGCCACACCCAGATCTACACGGTGAATGCCGATGGCAGCAATCTGCGCCGCGTGTCGAACAGCAACGGCATCGACTCAGAAGCCCAGTTCTCGCCGGACGGCAGCAGCATCTACTTCATGAGCGACCGCAGCGGCGGCCCGCAGATCTACCGCATGGGCGTGGACGGCAGCGATCCCAAGCGCATCACCTTCAGCGGCAACTACAACATCAGCCCGCGCATCTCGGCAGACGGCAAGACTCTGGCCTACATCTCCCGCCGCGACGGCAATTTCCAGCTTTACACTCTGGACCTGGCTACCGGCCAGGAACAGCGCCTGTCTGACAGCACCGACGACCAATACCCGAGCTTCGCTCCGAACGGCCGCTACATCATGTACGCCACGCAGGCAGGTGGCCGCAAGTCGCTGGCTGTGGTATCGGTAGACGGACGTGTAAAACAACGCCTGACCACTCAGGCGGGCAATATCAAGGAGCCCACCTGGGGCCCGTTCATGCAGTAATTACTTATCCATCTAGGAGCAACCCATGCGCAAACTCAGCAGCTTAGCTTTCGTTGTCACCACCGCCGCCATCCTGTCGGCCTGCTCGACCCCGGTCAAAATCTCGGAACCGCCTCCTGTCGTCGAGCGTCAGGTTGAGCAGAAAACCACGCCACCAGCCGACACCCGCGCGGTACAACCAGTAGAAACCAAATCGCTGGATCCGCTGGACGATCCAAAAGGCGTGCTGGCCAACCGTAGCGTGTACTTCGATTTCGACAGCTACGTCGTGCGTGAAGACGGCAAGCCAGTGGTAGAAAACCACTCGGCCTATCTGGGCAAAAACAAAGCCCGTTCGATCCTGATCCAAGGCAACACCGATGAACGCGGCGGCGCCGAATACAATCTGGCGCTGGGTCAAAAACGTGCCGAAGCCGTACGTAAAGCCATGACCACTCTGGGCGTCGCCGAAGGCCAGATCGAAGCCGTCTCGCTGGGCAAGGAAAAGCCTAAAGCATCGGGCTCGAACGAAGAAGCCTGGGCACAGAACCGTCGCGCAGACATCGTCTACAAGTAATCAAAAGCACTACCCTTTTGCCGGGTGACAGGCATAATACGGGGCAGCCGACGGATTTACCGTACGCTGCCCCGTTTTCCTTTTAGAAGAGTGTGAAAGTGCCCGACATGAAGAAATTCTCCAAATCCGGCCTGAGCGCCGCCGCCCTGCTGGCTGCAATGACCTGGCTGCCACTGCAAGCCCACGCCGGCCTGTTTGACGACGACGAGGCGCGCCGCGCCCTGCTCGACCTGCGCGCCAAGGTGGAAGCCATGCGTGCCGAGCTGAACGCCCGTATCGACACCAAATCCGACAAGTCCAGCACGCTCGATCTGGTCAGCCAGAACGAACTGACGCTGCAGGAAGTGGCCAAGCTGCGCGGCCAGATCGAAGTGCTGGCCAATGAAATCGCCAACACCCAGAAGCGCCAGAAAGATTTCTACGTCGACCTCGACAACCGCCTGCGCAAGCTGGAGCCACGTGAAGTAGTCATCGACGGCAAATCCGCCCAGGTCGATCCTGCCGAGCAGAAGAACTTCGATGCCGCCATGCAGATCTTCAAAGCGGGCGACTACAAGGCAGCCGGCACGGCCTTCTCCGACTTCGTGCTGCGCCATCCGGGTTCCAGCTATGCCGCCAATGCACAGTACTACCTGGGCAGCGCCTTCTACGCCCAGCGCGACTGCAAGAGCGCCATCAACGCCCAGCTGCTGGTCCTGAAGAACTATCCGGACAGCCCGAAAGCGCCCGATGCCATGCTGAACATCGCCAGCTGTCAGATCGAACTCAAGGACAAGGCTGCCAAGAAGACGCTGCAGGACCTGATCAAGACTTACCCTGACTCGGCCGCAGCAGTCGCCGCAAAAAATCAGCTGAACGGTAAATAATTACCCGGGGGCATTTGACAGAACAGTTAAATTCCTCCATAATCTTGCTTCTTCGGGGGTCGTTAGCTCAGCTGGTAGAGCAGCGGACTTTTAATCCGTTGGTCGCAGGTTCGAATCCCGCACGGCCTACCACCGAAGCCCTTGGGTCGTTAGCTCAGCTGGTAGAGCAGCGGACTTTTAATCCGTTGGTCGCAGGTTCGAATCCCGCACGGCCTACCAAGAATTATCAAGGAAGCCCACGAATTTCGGTTCGTGGGCTTTTTTGTTTCTGGTCGCTCTCTGGTCTGCTCGGGCTCGCCCACTACTTCGCCGCCTAGTAGTAGACAGGTATCAATATTATCCGTACACTAATTTCCTAGAGGCATTCCTGTTCATTACCAGAGCGTTAGGTGCGTAAATGGAAGATAAGGTTAAGGGTGCATGGCTGGTCCATCACGCCCAGAAGATCCAGGCAACTACAAATCAAGATTTCGACTCGATAGCTTTCGCAGGCAAGTGCGGAACCCTGCTTTCCGCAATCTCAGCATCCAAACAAGACCAGATTCCGCAGCGAAAACTGGAAGCGCTGGCCAAAGCTAATCATATTAGCCCTAAGACGGAGATGCCATCAATCCTTACGGAACTTGAGCGGCAGAAGCTAATCCTTCCAGGCGCAGGCGGCTACGAAATCCTGGGGCTCACAGGCCAATCCATTCTTGAGCATACTTCGACGATCTTCAGCGAAAGTACGCACGACCCACATGAAGATGCGGTAATTGAAGCATCCGAAATTGCATCTGAATCACCGCTAACCGAGAGGGCGCTATCCGAGTACATTTCGGATACGTTCGGACTGACCAGCACGAACGCCACAAGCACGCTCCAGCTTGGGCAGAGCATCGGCTTTTTTGATTCGGAAAACATCAACAATACCGATAAGCTGATCTTCAACGGCAACTTATTCCGGAAAGAGGATGCGAAGAAGATTAACGCAGTGCTTAACTCCTTGAAACCAGCTCAAAGTGCCTTGGTATGCGAGCTGAACGAGCGACTGCAAAAAAGCGGCTGCATCCCGCTTGATGCCGCGAACAAAATGCTCGGTGAAGAGCTGTTCAAGACGCTGCATTCGATCGGCATGTTCGATGTCAGTGTGGTCGGAAACGAAGGGGGCAAAAACTATTTTGTTACCCGACCAGCCGCCTTCTCCAAGTTCACCAACTCCATAGCAGACGACGCACTTGACCTGGCAAAGGCCCTCGTGGCATCCCTAACCTACGGGATGACCATAAGCAGTTATTATCGTGGTCGCATAACAATGATTTCGGCACTGATGAATAAATTAATCGCCGGTGGAACGGTCGGCCCTGCAACCGCAATCGGCAACGACTACCAGGCCCTCGAATACAAAGGCGTAGTAAAAGTGACCCCATCAGCCCGGGGGATGTTCACCATGACCCTGTTGAAGCCAGAAATCGGCCGACTAGCATTGTCTGTGATCCAAAGCGGCGATATCATTGCCGAGAGCATACCAAATCTGCCTGGCGCTAAAGTTACTGAATACATCAACCCAGAGGTCAGCCGCACCCTGGTCCGCAAGAGCGCCGACGAGGGCGTCAAACTTGGCGCAAAAAATCTACTAAACGAAATCCGTACTGGTGGGCTGACGAAATGATAGAACCACTGCTAAAAGGCCCAGCTGCGGAAGAAGCGCTGCGCAATTATTTCCTGAGCATCGGGTATTTTGTTATTCGGGGCCCTCGTTTTCAATACAACGGCTTTGACGTAACTGATGTAGATCTTTGGCTATACGGAAAAAGTTCCCCGCTAAGCCGCGAGCGAATAAACGTTGACATCAAAAACAAGAAGACCCCACAAGCTCTGGAGAGAATATTCTGGGCCAAGGGACTTCAATCCATTCTTGGCTTCAGCGGCTGCATTGTCGCGACCAGCGACGTACGGCCCGACGTCCGCGAATTTGGCCTTCAGCATGACGTAAAGGTCTTCGATGGCAGGTTCATGGCTCGACTAACCAAGAGCCAGCGCAGCCAGCAAGAGCGTATTTCAGAAGAGAATTTTTTCGAAGAGTTGGATAATGCCTCGCTAGGGAAACTCGGGGGCGATTGGCGAGGAAAATACGAGGCGAGCAAATCCCGCATCCTTGATTCCCTTTCCTTCGATGGCTGCAATGCATGGCTAGAAGATCTACGCTATTTTTTCGGCGAGATAATGACCCAACCGAATCCGCCAAAATCAACTTGGCGAATGATCAACATGACAGCGGCCTTCTTCGTAGTTGCAATTGATTTCATTTTACGCGAGCACATTTCTGCAGAACACGAACAGCGAAAGGTATTACTTGAAGATGGATTTAGGTACGGCACAGCAGGTCGCGCATATGCGGAGAAGCTAGGACGCATGGCTTCCGGACTTGTAGGTCAATTCACCTCCCAACCGGGCTTAGCCAAAAGCATAGAACACGAACTGCATGAACAGGCTAAAGAGGTTCGCGCTGAAGTATTAGCTGAGTTCTTCTCACGCTCTGCGACTCATACTAATCTTTTCGACATTGCCCGCGAACTGGAAGCCGCCGCATTCGATTTAGAAGTCCGAACTCCGGGCATGCTTAGTGCTAGCACACAGGCGCTATTTGGCATAATTGCCGATTTCTTTTCCCTCGATCGGAAACGAGTACTCATTTAGCCATGCCGTAGCAAGGGGCAAGCCAACACACATGAACGCCTGCTAATTTATAAGTCGTGAAGAAAAACCGCACTGCGCGGCAGTGCGGTTACCCAATCAGCTAAACAAAATCAGCTGACCTGGATGCGAACGCCAGTGCTGGCAGACATTCTCAAACCGCCCGAAGCGGAAGCGAGTGTATTCGCGAACATGCACGGTCTTCGGTCGATCGTAGTGCATATGTCCTCCAAATTAGGATTGGAGGGGTGTTATGCTTGCCTACAGCCTCGCTTGTATCTTAAACTACAAGCAGTCTTCCCCAAGACTGGCTGTAGGTGGCAAGGTTTCCCCTCACCACCTTTGCCGATGGTGAAGCTCATATCACTAATAAGGTCATATGGGGTTTAGCCATATCCGGGCCCTCCTTGATAGCTCTAGCATTGCTACCTATGTAACCGCCGTCCAAGCGGGTGGGTTCACAAAAAGAAAGCCACATCCTCCCCAGGATGTGGCTTTCGCCTTTATACAGCTTGCACAAGGCCGATATCCATCTCCACCGGTTCAGCATCGTCGTCATATACCTGACTCACGTTCATTGCAAACGTCCTAAACCAACGCAACCGCTTCTCTGCTGGCCAAGCCTCGCTCTGTGGAGGAATCTTCTGCAACAATGCGATCAGCAGTGGGTCCAAGTCCAGATTCACAACGGTGCCAGCCGAATTATTCCCTCCGCCACCACCGCCCTTGCCTTGCTCGCTGACAGCCTGAGTTTCTGGTTTCATCACCACCGCAGGCATCACCAAGCGAGATGGTCCATGCTCCCGGAAACCCGTCTGCTGAGCCGAGCTTTCAAAGACTTGGCGAGCGCGCGCCTTCTGCTTCTCAGCCACTCCCAACGATGCTATTTCCCTTTCCAGCGCAGCATTTGGAGGCGTCACGCCTGTCTTATACTTCTCGTACAGCGCCTTGAAGAGAGGCACCCGCAAGAAAGCCTCGGCCTTGGCCATTCGGCTTTGCTGCGGATCGGCCAATTGCGTGCCCAACGTCGTGAGTCGATAGGCTTCCGCGTTATCGCTCTCGATTAGGCCGAACAGGCGAGCTGCAGCGAGATTCGTCCTAAAACCACTACTCTTGGAGCTCACTCCCATCCAAGACGCCAACTGAGCAGAGGCAGAACAGGTACCGTGCCCAACATGATCGTGGATCGACCGAGCAACCGAAGCGGCCGCATCAAAATCCGTATAGGGAAATCCAATCGTCGATCGCTGACGCCCTTTTGGGTCGTCCGCGCTATCGCCTCCATCCCCATCAATTGGCTCTACGCTGGCATTCATAAAGGTTTCCTCTACCCAAGTCCACACATTGGACCCAAGCATATCCACTTTCGAAAAAAGAGTCAAAGAAAAACGAAGAAAAATTGGTTAGCTATTCTGTGAAAGTCATTACGCGCATTAATCGACTCGCAGAAACATCAAGTCAATATTTCTTTTTAGAAATTAAATTCGGTGCAAGTGCCAAAGTTAGCGCTTGTTAGCCCAATCTTCGGCAATTTTATATTTTCTCGCTTAACCAAAATCGACTGCGCATGTTCAAAATATGCAATGCGACAACCGGCGTAGCATTGAGTGAGCTAAACATTTACCTCTGCCGCCAAGCGAAATCCGCCCCGCCCCCCCTCCCTTAACGCCGCTACAGGCGATTTCGCATTAACTCGCACCGCCTGCCACAGCGACCGGAAATGGACCAGAAATACAACTGGCAGCACTCTCAAGAAAACAGCCGTTTCGATTACCTACGTCACACCTCACACATAGTGGCAACGTGCACCGCTCGTCGGGCCGGATCCACGGATTCGAACTCCGTGACTCCACCACCGAGCGGAGGAACAATGTCACTTGTGATATGGCTCAATGAATTTTGTTGGCCCGGCGTGTTGTACTCCTGCTGCCGTATAATTGCCAAATCATGAGCAAAAAAACCTCCCAGATCGCGTCCGAGTTCGCAACGACTGAAGAAGCCGAAGCTTACGACCATTGGTTTCGGACGAAAGTGCAGAAGTCGCTTAACGATCATCGCCCCGCCACCGCTCACGAAGAAGTAATGGCAGCACTCAGGAAAATCATCGAAGCGAAGCGTGACATCAATGCTTCCGATCCGATGGCAAATTGAAGCGCAAGCAGATCTGGCGGCGATTCTCTCCTACATCGCGGAGCGTAGCCAGCATGCAGCGACCGATCTGTACAACGAGATCGATCGCACTGTCTCGCTGCTCCCGCGTCACCCAAATCTATACCGGCCGGGGCGCGTAGCTGGCACCCATGAAATGCTCGTTCATTCAAACTACCTTGTCGTGTATCGCGTTAGCGCTACCGCAATAGAAATTCTTTCCGTTGTTCATACGCGCCAACAGTATCCCTGATTAGCCCCGGCAACAATGCCATAACATGCTGGTCCCCTTCCGGTCGCAGCCAGTTCCAATGAAATCAAGCTACGTCCATCGCGATAGGCCTGCCCTTGTTGATAGCAATCAACGGCGGCCGAATTAGGCGCGACGCTAGGCCAAGCCGCCCGATTATGACCAAAATTGGGGGTACTTTCGGATTGAGGTCAGATACAATGCGCTCAACTAATGTCTACCAGGGAAACCGTCTGCGGTCGGCTTCTCTGTTTGCGCGGAGTACATCATGCCGAAAGCAGCAATTACCCCGATCACCATAGGCCCTTTCGAATTCAGCGCGCCGCTCTGGTGCTACACCGCCGAAAAAGCCAGCTGGTATTTCGTCTCCCTTCCTGTCGACACCGCAGACGATATTCGTGCATGCACGGATGGCGCACGACGCGGCTGGGGCAGCATCCCTGTCAGCGCAACGATAGGCAGCTCCGTCTGGTCCACTTCCCTCTTTCCACACAAAGAAAGTTCGACCTATCTGCTCCCGATAAAAGCAGAAATCCGCAAAAAACAAGCGCTGGAAATCGACAAGATTGCACAGGTCGTACTCTCCATAAAGATCGCCTGACCAGCAGCGCCCAGCTCAGACCGACAGCGTTTCCCGCGCCGCCTGCCGGATCGCCTGCGAAGCCGGATGGCTGATGTGGCGCTCCGTCGTGATCGCATACACCTGCTCGCGCAGGCTGGAGATGGCCCCCACCAGCGCCACGCCATACTGGGCGCAGATGGCATCGGCAATCGCCGCCGGTGCAAAGAACAGCCCTGCGCCCGACTGCCCGAAGGCTTTCAGCATGGCGCTGTCATCGAATTCACCGATCACATGCACCCGCGCCACGTACTTGTGCAGCCACTGCATCAGCCTCGCATGTACGGCAAAGTCTTCGCCGGGCAAGAGCAGCGGCATGCCGCTCAGACATTCAGGGAATTCCCCTTTCAGCTGCTGCACCAGCGCGGGGGCAGCAAATACGGCCAGTTCACTTTCACCCAGCAGGTGGCTATAGCCACGCACGCTCAGATGGCTGGGCATCATGCGGTCGGCAATGATCAGATCGAGCTTGTGCACGGCCAGATCAGCCAGCAGCGCGGCCAGCCGCCCCTCGCGGCAGATCAGGCGGGTCGGCTCGGCCAGCGCCAGTGCCGGCGCCACCAGCTGGCAAGCCACCGCCTTGGAGACGGAATCGGAAACGCCGACACGAAAAATGGTGACCTGCGGCGCCGTCTGGTCCTTGACCACTTCCAGCAAGGCATCGCCGGCGCTGAAAATATCCTCGGCGTGACGCAGCACGCGGTTGCCCGTCTCGGTCAGTTCCAGCCGCCGCCCCACGCGCCGGAATAGCTCGACGCCCAGCGTATCGGCAAATTCCGTGAGCTGGCCGGAAATCGACTGCGGCGTCAGGTGCAGCTCGCCCGCCGCCTTGGCGATGCTGCCGCAGCGCGCCACCATCCAGAAATAGCGCAGGTGCTTGTAGTTGAGTGCCGCCATTACCATCCTTTCAATGCATCGGATTATTCGATGTTTAGTGAAAGTATATTCGAATTGTACGAATGGTTGAGCGTCCCTATCATGAGTTCTGTCATTCACTACGAAAGGAAATGATCATGAACATCGCGATTCAATCCAGCGGTCTGGTCCTGACAGAGAGCCTGCGTGCCTATGTGCACCGTCGCCTGCAGACGGCGCTGGGCTGGGCGCTGACGCGCCGGCTGGCCGTCTGGCTGTCGGACATCAACGGTCCTCGTGGCGGGCGCGACAAGCGCTGCAAGATTCAGATCAGCCTCGATCATGGCAAGACCATCATCATCGAGGATACCGAGGAAGATATGTACGCTGCCATCGACCTCGCCGCTGAACGGGCCGACCGCGCACTGGTCCGCCAGATGGCGAAAAACCGCGCCTACAGCCACGACAAGGGCCACACGCTGGCGACGTCCGAGCCGGAGTCCGACACCACGGACCCGCGCTGACAAGTCCAACTCAAGGGAGAGTAAGCCATGACGGGAACGGAACACATCGGCAGCACTGCCCTCTGGGCTGGCTTCGTCGCTTTCGTGCTGCTGATGCTGGCCGTAGACCTGTGGGTCTTCGGCGGCAACAAGTCGGAGAAAGTGACGGCGCGTGCTGCGGGCGCATGGTCGCTGGGCTGGTTCGGCCTTGCGCTGGCCTTTAATGGCGGCCTGTGGTGGTATCTGCAGGGCAGCGTAGGCGCCGAGATCGCCGGGCAGAAGTCGCTCGAGTTCCTGTCTGGCTACCTGATCGAGAAAGCCCTGTCGGTCGATAACATCTTCATCTTTCTGCTGATCTTCTCGGCGTTTCAAGTCAAACCCGAGTACCAGCGCCGTGTGCTGATCTACGGCGTGCTGGGCGCCATCATCATGCGCGCGATCATGATACTGGCCGGTGCGTGGGTGGTGAGCGAGTTCAGCTGGGTGCTGTATCTGTTCGGCGCCTTCCTGCTGTACACGGGCGTGAAGATGTTCCGCGCAGTAGATCACCAGCCCGACGTGCGCAACAACCCCGTGCTACGCTTTGCCCGCCGCTATCTGCCCGTAGCGGAAGGCGAGCATGGCGAGAAGTTCGTCATCTGGAAAGATGGCAAGCGCTACGTCACGCCGCTGCTGCTGGTGCTGATCCTGATCGAAGCCACGGATCTGGTGTTTGCCGTCGATTCCATTCCGGCCATCTTCGCCATCACCTCGGATCCTTTCATCGTTTTCACTTCGAACATGTTTGCGATTCTGGGCTTGCGGGCGCTGTACTTCCTGCTGGCCGATATCGCCGGGCGCTTCCACCTGCTCAAGTATGGGCTGGCACTGGTGCTGTGCTTCATCGGTCTGAAGATGCTGCTACTGCCATGGCTGCACATACCGGTGCACATCTCGCTGTCCGTCGTCGCTGCGCTGATCGCTGCCAGCGTGCTCGCCAGCCTGTATGTAACACGTAACAACTGACCTTACCAAATTTCTCAAGGAGTACTGCAATGCGACATTACGAAACTGATAGCGCCAGCGCCGCTGGCCGTCTTCTGGCTCTGTGCATGGTGGTGGACGGCAACCTCGCCCCAGCCGAACTGCGCGCGCTGCAGCGTTCGCGCCTGCTGGAATTCATCGATATCGACATCGATACCTTTCACGACCTGTTGAGCGACCTGTGCCACGACATGCTGAGTACTTCAGTCAAGCATGAGCACGTGGTGCTCGATATCGCCACCATCGACGCGCTACTGGGCGAGATTCACGCTCCCGAACTGCGCCGCGAACTGCTGCGTGCCATGTGGATTATTGCCGATGCCGACGGCGTGCTGGCCGATGCCGAGGCCAGACTGCTGGCGCGGGCCTGCGCGGTATGGTCGGCCGAATCGCGCTTCGTCAAGCAAGAGGCGCAGGAACTCGCGCAAGACTGATGCTGCAGCGACGGCCTGCGCGGGCAAAATGTTAGAATGCCGCCTCACCGGTGCGCGCTACCCAGCCGCCCATCGATACCCCCGCAGGCCCACGAAAGCACAACATGAGAAAAACCGATCTGGCCAAATACGACGCCAAGAAACTGATGAATAAAATGACCGTTCCGGGTACGGAATTCGGCAAAGCCGTCGTTACGATCGACAAACGCGAACAGCGCCGTCTCGATCAGGCCGCAGGTCTGGTGCCGTTTGCCACCAAGCTCAATGCGGAGCTGGTGGCACAGTTGCACGCACTGGCCAAAGAACAGGGTAGCGACGTGGGTACGGTAGTCACCACGCTGCTGAAAAAAGCCCTCGCAGCCTGAAGCTGGCGCGCAACCGACCTGCCCCAAGCGCCCCCGCTGCCAGCACGCCCGTGGAACTCGATCATATTTTTCTGCGTACCTCGGCCGGCGCGCCCGAAGCCGCGCTGCTGCTCGAGCTCGGCCTGACCGAAGGCAGCGCCAACCAGCATCCGGGCCAAGGCACGGCCAACCGCCGCTTCTTTTTCAACAACGCGTTTCTGGAACTGCTGTGGATAGCGCATCCGGCAGAAGTAAGCAACGCCGCCACCAGCCCCACCCAGCTGGCGCAACGGCTAGCCCCCGAACAGACGGCATCGCCGTTCGGCCTCTGCTTCCGCCCATCAGGGGCCGGCTCGACACCGCCTTTCCCCAGCTGGCCCTACCGCCCCGCCTATCTGCCAGCCGGCATGCAGGTCGATATCGCCAGCAACACACCCTTGCACGAACCCATGTGGTTCTACCTGGCGCAGGCTGTGCCGCCAGCACAGGCAGTGGCAGCGCGGCGCCAGCCACTACAGCATGCGTTAGGTGTGCACGATATCACCGCCGTCACGCTCACCGTGGCAACGGACACAGACTGGTCGCCGGCCGCGCAGGCAGCCGGCGCCAGCGCCGGCATCACGCTCAAGCGCGGCACCTGCCATCTGCTGGAACTGGGCTTCGACCATGGCGCGCAAGGCCGCAGCATCGATCTGCGCCCTACCCTGCCCCTGCTATTGCATCTCTAGCCTGCTGCCACTCGGCAGCCCGGGACTTTTGCATGGATAATACTTCTGCCTATCTCCGGCAATCCATCCTGAGGCGCTATCGATGCAGCTACTTTTCGTTCACGGACTAGGGTCGACCCGCTTTGATTTTCTGCTTAACGCCAGACGGCTGCGCCGGCACGGCCATCACTGCTCGGCATTTGCCTACTGGGCCGCATTCGAATCGCTGGCAAGCATCCGCCAGCGCCTGATCGCCCGCCTGACGGCAATGGCGCAGCAAGGTGATTATGCTGTCATCGGCCATTCCCTGGGCGGTGTTCTGCTGCGCGATGCCTTGCTACAGCTACCGGCCGGCGTGCGCCCGCCCTGCCATCTGTTTCTGCTAGGTTCACCGATGCTGGCCACGCAGGCCAACCAGTTTCTGAACCGCTCGCGCATCTACCGCTATCTGGCCGGCCCCTGCGGACAACTGGTGGTATCCGCCAGCGCCATGGCTGCCATCGGCCTGCCTGCCCTGCCCACCACCTGCATCGCCGGCACACGGGGACTGACGGGGCGTTACTCGCCGTTCGGCACGCAGGCCAACGACAGCATCGTGCGCACCGCGGAGCTGAGTCTGGAAAGGTTCGAAGATGTGGTCACGCTACCCCTGCGGCACCCGATGCTGCCGGCCAGCGCCGCAGTGGGCGCCGCTATCGCCAGCCGGCTCAGGCAGTAGCCGAACGCGCGCCCAGCTGCAGGCCGGTCGCTTCCATCAGGCGGCCCAGCGGCAGTTCCACCCAGCGGTGGAACACGGCGCCCGCCATCAGGCTCAGCCCCCATGCGGCCAGCATGCCCAGCGCCTGTGCCAGCGGCTCGGCCGGCGCAAAGCGGGTAAAGGCGGCGTTCACCAGCAGGCAGACAGGGAAATGGATCAGGAACACCGCATAGGAAATCTTGCCCATGCCGTGGATGGCCGTCCAGAAATGGCCCCGTGCCGGCACCTTGATGCGGCCGCACACCATCAGCAGCACGGCCACCAGCAGCGCCAGCGCAATGCGGCTACGGAAGTCCACCAGCAAGGCCACCAGCGCCGGCAGCAGCGCCATCAGCACCAGCAAGGCCACCGCCAGCGGCTTGCGGCGCGCATCGCTGCCCCACCAGGCCAGCAGGCCCAGACCATAGCTACCGAAGAAATACGGCGCCCAGTTATCCCAGTCCGGATCGAGATTGAAATGCAGCAGCGACAGGGTGACGCCCAGCGCCATCAGGATGGGCACCAGCCAGCCCAGCCGGCGCGCGCCCGTGCTGCGCCCCACTAGCCACAGCACCAGTACCACCGAGCTATACAGCTGGAAATCGATGGCCACATACCACGCACCGGCCGACAGCGAAGGATAGCCGAGCACACTATGCAGCAGCAGCGCATGGGCGCTGAGCTGGCTCAGCGTGGCCGGTTCCGAGATCGAGTGGTGGCTCATCCACTGCGCGGCGAAATAGGTGGCCGCTGCGGCGAACAGGGTGGCGACGAAGAACGGCGGCGCCAGCTTGGCATAGCGGCGCCAGATGGCCGACAACGGCTCCAGAGTGCCGGCATGGCCGGACGGCGCCAGCGACTTGGCCACCAGAAAACCGCTAATCACCAGAAACACCTGTACAGCGATGCGCGCATTACCGCTCAGGAAGGAGAACAGTTCCGGCCACAGGATACGGGCGTGATCCGACATCGGGCCATAAAAGGCCAGATGGTGCAGCACGATCAGCTGCGCCGCGCCTGCTTTCAACAGATTGATCAAACCAAATTGCGGCGGCGTCGATGCATGTGCCGCAGATTGTTCCCGTGCCACTACCGTCATTCACTTCCTCGAAATACCAGACTACCCAGGGGATGAAACGAAAGGCCGATATGATAGCCGACCTTGCCCCCTCGTGGCGCACTGTTGGCCCCGCCAGCCATGAAAAACGCGACATTATTCGGGTAATGGCCGCTTCGGCCTAACGATAGTTTAACGACGGAAGCGCTTGGGCTGCCGCTTGCGCGCAGCCGAGTTCTGTTCATGCAGCAGCGAGTCCACCCGGTCCGAAGCCTGCCGCGACAATTGCTGGGCCAGTTCCGTATCGGGGAAGTGTTCCGGCTGGCGGTAGGCCAGCCAGGCATAGGCCGAATACAGCCGGCAGGCATCTTCCACTTCCTGCAGCGACATATAGTGCAGCGGCACCTGCACCGCCTTCAGCCCGGTGACTTTTTTCGCTGCCAGCGCGGTCGCCCAGTGTTCCCACGCACGCTGCAGCGACGGCACCTTGCTCGATATCGGCACCAGCGACAGGGCAAATTTTTCCGCCACCGACAGGTCCAGCGTATCGAGCCAGGCGGCCCGCTCGAACTGTTCCTCGGTGATGCGCGGATAGAAGAAACCATCGGGCACGTCGATGTTGTGAACGAAACGCTTGAGCAGCTTGGCCAGCGACTGTTCCAGCGTCACCGAGGAAATCCGGTGCAAATGTTCCAGCGTGGGCGCCACGGCAAAACCGTTGGTCTTGATCGGTACGGGCTTCTCTTTCAGCAGCGAACGCATCACGTTATGCGTCTCGTTGTCGTAGCCGGCTACCAGCCCTTCCTCGTGCACGCCATAGCGCCCTGCCCGTCCCGCGATCTGGCGCGCCAGCGCGGCCGGAATCTCTTCTTCCTCGTAGCCGTTGTATTTCACCGTGGTGGTCATGACGATACGGGCGATCGGCATGTTGAGCCCCATGGCAATGGCATCCGTGCCCACCACCACATCGGCCGCGCCCTCGCGGAAACGCTGGGCCTGGGCACGCCGCACTTCAGGCGACAGGTTGCCGTACACGGTGGCCACCGACAGCCCCAGCTCCGTCACCATATCGCGCCACATCAGCACTTCACGGCGCGAGAAGCAGATGACCGCGTCGCCACGGCGCAAATTACCGAGCTTGCGCACCGCCGTCGGCTCCATGCTGAGCGGCCCTTTGCGTTTGAGGATGTGCACTTCCAGCTCGCATTCGAGGCGGGCGGCCAGCGCTTCGATGGCGCGGCGCGCTTCCGGCGCCCCCACCAGATACACGGTATGGGCCGGCGCACCGCACACGGCCGCCGTCCACGCCGCGCCGCGATCACGGTCGGCCAGCATCTGGATTTCATCGATCACGGCCACATCCACTTCGGTGCGGGTGTCCAGCATTTCCACCGTGCTGGCCACGTGGGTGGCCCCCGGCACCAGCCGGCGCTCTTCGCCCGTCACCAGACTCACGGCCAGCGGCTTGCCGCGCGCCTGCATGCCTTGCAAGCGCTCGTAGTTTTCCAGCGCCAGCAGACGCAGCGGCGCCAGATACACGCCGCTAGGTGCTTTAGCCAGCGCTTCGATGGCCATATGGGTCTTGCCGGAATTGGTGGGCCCCAGCACGGCGATGAAGCGGCGCTTGATGCGGCGCGCCACGTCGAAGGTGGCAGGATACTCGGCCAGATTGATACTCTGGCGCGTACGCTCGGCATGCTGTTCTTCCATCTCGCGCTCGACCGCATGCTCGAGCCGCTGGCGCAGCCGGTCGAACACGATGGCGGCCGGCTCGGCCAGCTGCATGCTGGCCAGCGCATCGAGGAAAGGTGCGGCATCGATATCGCAATCAGCACAGGCTTCGGCGATCTCCACCACGAAGGCCGCCACTTCGGCGTGCAGCGCATCGGCCGCGGCAGCACTAGCACGTTCGCGCAGCGTGGCGCTGCGCGTTGCCACATCCATCTTGCGCCACTTCGAGGCTTTGGCCAGCACACCGTAGGCCGGCACCAGATCATAGGCCACGCTCTGCCCGGCATATTCCACGCTACCGCTAAAGCGCAGGAACACCCGGCCTTCCTGGCGCGCCAGCTGTACGCCTTGCGCTGTCAGGTCTAGCTGGCGCATCAGCTCATCGTCTTCCAGTTGTTCGGGATCGACAGCAAGGGTGGCAGACGGGCGGGAAGTGGAGGACATGATGGGCAGTTTCAACAATTTCTAAACAAGGGGCGGAATTTTAGCAGGTGGTGATAGTTGGTGAGAAAGCCACACTCTGCGGCCTACTATAATCTCGCGCTAGCCAGTGGTGACTGGCTCACTTATGCTCTCAGGCGTGAGTACATTACCTTCATAACAATAACCGATCTGGAAGGACTTTATGGGCATGGTATTCTGCCGCGGCTGCGGCAAAGAAATTCACGAGTCAGCACCTGTCTGCCCGCACTGCGGCGCACCGCAAAACCTCCGGGGCGATAGCGGCCCGCGATCCGACAAGGATTTCGTCGTGACCGTGCTGCTGTGCTTCTTCCTCGGCATGTTCGGCGTGCACCGCTTCTACGTGGGCAAGGTCGGCACCGGCCTGCTGATGCTGTTCACTTTCGGTGGTCTGGGCATCTGGACGCTGATCGATTTCATCATCATCATTCTCGGCAACTTCACCGATAGCGACGGCCAGAAAATCAAGAACGGCTGATCGCGCTGTCCTCCCGCCTTTGTATTTCACAGGATTTCTGGCACCATAGGCCGGTTTACACCGGTTTCCTGCCAGAAGTCCTCATGCCTTATTCCATAGCTGCCCCCGTTCACAGCGAGCTGATCATCAAGAAAAGCCGCTTCATCGCCTGCGTCCAGCCCATGACCGACCGCGCCGCTGCGCAAAAAGTGGTGGCCGAGCTATGGGCCCAGCATCCGGGCGCCGTGCATGTGTGCTGGGCACTGCTGGCAGGCGGGCAATCGGCGGCCGTCGACGACGGCGAACCCAGCGGCACCGCGGGCCGCCCCATGCTCGACGTGCTGCGCCATCAGGATCTGGAAGGTGTGCAGGCCACGGTGGTGCGCTATTTCGGCGGCGTCAAACTGGGTGCGGGCGGCCTGGTCCGGGCCTACACGGACAGCGTGGCACAGGCCCTGCTCAAGGCCGAGAAAGTGGCCATCATCAAGCTACAGCATCTGCGCTGCTGTGCGCCGTATGCCATGGAAGGCATGGTGCGGCGTGAAATCGAACTGGCCGGCGCCACGCTGGCGCAAGTGTCGCACAGCGATCTGGTGCAATTCGAATTCCATCTGCCCGATACGGCGGCACCGGCACTGGTCAGCCGCCTCAACGAAGCTGGCCACGGCCGGCTGCAGTGGCTGGCCGACGAGGACCTGTAAGCACGGCCGGGCGGATGCCCCCCGCGACATCTGCTAAGCCCGCACCAGCGCCAGCGTGGGGCGCGTCCGCCTTGCAGCTACGGCCGGCACAGCCTGCTGGTCCAGCCGGAAGATGCTGACCATCTGCTCCAGATGGGCGGCCTGCTGCTTGAGCGCATCGGCCGCAGCTGCCGCCTCTTCCACCAGTGCCGCATTCTGCTGGGTCACTGCATCCATTTCCGTCACAGCCTGATTGATCTGCTCGATCCCTGCACTCTGCTGTTCGCCTGCGGTGGAGATGTCGCCCATGATATTGGTCACCCGCTCTACGCTGGCCACCACTTCCGTCATCGTCACGCCGGCCTGCTCCACCAGTTTGCTACCGGTATCGACCCGCTCCACCGAAGCACCGATCAACTCCTTGATTTCCTTGGCCGCTGCGGCCGAGCGATGGGCCAGGGTACGCACCTCGCTGGCCACCACGGCAAAACCGCGCCCCTGCTCGCCCGCGCGCGCCGCTTCCACAGCCGCATTCAAGGCCAGAATATTGGTCTGGAAGGCAATCCCGTCGATCACGCTGATGATGTCGACGATCTTGCGCGAAGACTCGTTGATGGCGCCCATGGTTTCCACCACCTGCCCCACCACTGAACCACCCTGTAGCGCCACGGCCGAGGCCGACTTGGCCAGCTGATTGGCATGCTGGGCATTGTCGTTGTTGTGCTGGACGGCAGCCGTCAGCTGCTCCATGGCGGAAGCAGTTTCTTCCAGCGCGCCGGCCTGCTCTTCCGTGCGGTTCGACAGATCCTGATTGCCATGTGCAATCTCGCTGGTAGCGGCCGCTATCGCTACCGTGCCGCCGCGTACTTCGGCCACGATGTTATACAGCGATTCGCGCATGCTCTCCAGCGCGTGCAGCATGCTGTGCTCGTCGCCCTGCTTGATACGGATGTGCACAGTCAGATCGCCGGCAGCGATGCGGTTGGCCACCGTCACGGCAAAGGCCGGTTCACCACCCAGCTGGCGCAGCAGCGAACGGCTGATCAGCAAAGCTGCTGCCACCCCCACCAGTAAAGCCAGCCCGCTCAGCACCAGCATGCTCTGCTGCGCGCGCGCATAGGAGGCTGCCGCATCTGCCGCATCGGCCAGGCTGTTCTGCTTCTGCAGAGCGATATATTCATCCATCGCATCCTGCCAGTGCTGCACGGCAGGGCCGGCTTCCCTGAGTAACACGTCCAGCGCTTCCGCGTCCTGATTGGCGCGTGCCAGCGTCACGACTTTTTCCGTCAGCGGCAGGCTGTGCCGGGCCGCCGCTGCAATGGAAAGGCGCAGCGCCGTTTCATCGGCTTCGGCGCCCAGCGCTTCCAGCGCATCATGCGCCTTGTGGTAACTGTCCCGCGCGTGGTGCAGCTTGCCCAGTTCGGCATCGATGGCCGCAGCATCCGTCAGCAGCACCACCGTATTGCTGATGCGGGCGATCACGTGCACAGCTTCCGACATGTCCTGCACCTGCGCCGTCTTGGCGACATTGCTATGCAAAATCTCTTCGAGCTTGGCATGGATCATGCTCATCCCATACAGGCCTAGCCCTGCTATCAGCAGCAGCAAGGCCAGCACCAGCCCGAAACCGCTGCCCAAACGTGCGCTCACGCGCATCTGATCGATCGCCATAAAACTACCCTTTCATGAACCACATCCAACATTTCATGCATGGAAAACCTGTTAAACAGCTACTTCCTGTCGCAATAATTTCCGCAGAAAAACTTTCAGTTACGAAGTTAGCGGATTCAGCAGGCTTTGTATATGGATATAGCGAAATATTCGAGCGCAAGGCCGCGGAATGCCTCGCGTCTGTCGGATTGGAGACGCTACAATGCCGCCCAGACAGCTTTAATCTAATTTCAATCTGCTCTTTTCAGCAAGCCTGACGACGGACGCAAACCCCCATGACCCTCAACGTGCTTTTCAATCTGCTGGCCGCGATCGCTGTGCTGGCGCTCCTGTATGTCCAGCAACGCCATACCTCGTCCTTTTCGGTGCGCGTATTCACCGGCATGGGGCTGGGCGTGCTGCTTGGTGCCGTGCTGCAGGCGATCTACGGCGCCAGCCATGCCGATTTGCTGACCACGAGCAGTTATCTCGACATCGTCGGTAGCGGCTATGTGAAATTGCTGCAGATGGTGATCGTGCCGCTGATCATGGTCTCCATCATCGGTGCCATCCTCAAACTCAAGGGCATCGATGCGCTGGGCAAGATCAGCGCCCTGACCATAGGCACGCTGATGGCTACCACGCTGGTGGCCGCCTGCCTCGGCATACTGATGGCCAAGCTGTTCGGCCTGACGGCCGTGGGCCTGACTGCTTCAGCGGCCGATATTGCACGCGGCGTCTACCTGCAAGGCAAACTGGAAGCGGCGCAGGCGATCTCCCTGCCCAGCATGCTGCTCAGCTTCATCCCAGCCAATCCCTTCCTCGACATGACGGGCGCGCGCAAAACGTCCACCATCGCCGTGGTGGTGTTCTCCGTCTTCATCGGCGTCGCCGCCAGCGGCATCCACAGCGAGAAGCCGGCCCTGTACGCCAGTTTCGAACATTTCATCCAGGTAGCCCATGCACTGGTGATGAAACTGGTGCGCATGGTGCTGCGCCTCACGCCCTACGGCGTGTTTGCCCTGATGGCACAGGTGGTCTCCACTTCCAGCTATACCGACATCCTGCACCTGATCGACTTCGTGCTGGCCTCCTACAGCGCCATCCTGCTGATGTTCGGCGTGCATCTGGTACTGGTGGCAACGACCGGCCTGAACCCGCTGCGCTATGTGAAAAAAATCCTGCCGCTGCTGACCTTTGCGTTCACTTCGCGCAGCAGCGCAGGTGCCATCCCCATGAGTGTACAGACCCAGACGCTGCGGCTGGGCACGCCGGAGGGCATCGCCAACTTTGCCGCCTCGTTCGGCGCCACCATAGGCCAGAACGGCTGCGCCGGCATCTATCCGGCCATGCTGGCCGTGATGATCGCCCCCACGGTGGGCATCGATCCCTACACGCTCAGCTTTATCGCCCCGCTGCTGGCCATCATCACCATCGGTTCGGTCGGCATAGCCGGCGTCGGCGGCGGCGCCACGTTTGCCGCCCTGATCGTGCTCTCGACCATGAATCTGCCGGTGGCGCTGGCCGGCCTGCTGATCTCGATCGAACCGCTGATCGATATGGGCCGCACGGCCCTCAATGTCAGCGGCTCGGTGGCGGCCGGCACGCTGACCAGCCGCCTGCTGGGCGAAACTGACCAGCAAGTGTTCAACAGCGATGCCGACCTGCCCGTCGATCAGGAAGCTTCAGCAGCCTGAAGGGAACCCGATGGCATTCAGGTGGTCTAACGGATTCCTCTTAATGAAAGGAATCGTTATGACCACCTCCCCCCATACTCCGCGCCTGCTTCTCGTAACTGTACTGGCCGTGGCGGCCTTGGCAGCCTGCAATAAACGTCCGGTCGACCAGCCGCCCACACCTACCGTCGCACCGGAACCGGCTACACCCGCCCCTGCAACACCGGCCACCACGCCGGACACCATGCCCCCCGGCAGCACCAACCCGGCCAATCCCAACGCCAACCCGAGCGCACCAGCGCCTGCCAGCGCCCCGCCCCCTGTCACCCGCCAGTAACTAGCCCGCTTTTTCCGGACGAAAAAAAAGGGCCCGAGGGCCCTTTTTTACTCGCTGCGAAAGACAGGCTTAGAACTTGTAGTTGTAAGCCAGGCCGATCAGCGACAAATGAGTCTGGTAGGTACCACGCGTGGTTTCGCCGTTACCCGTGCAGGTGGTCATCAGCGGATTGCACTTGTTGGTGTAGTTGATGTTCGCATCCTTGAAGTTCAGGTAGCTGTAGGCCAGATCGATGGACGCATTGTTGGCCACTTTCCAGTTAGCACCGAACGAGTACTGGATACGGGTGCTGTCTGGCAGTGCCGGATGGGTCAGTTCTGCGTTCTTGACTGGCGATTCGTCATACGCCACACCAGCGCGCAGGGTCAGCTTTTCGTTGTAGGCATAGTTGCCGCCCAGCGAAACGCGGATGGTGTTTTTCCATTGCTGACGGATCACTTCCGCACCTTCGGTGGTGCCAGGGAACTGGATGTCCAGATCGCCCAGACGGTTGTGGCGCACGAAGGTGATGTCTGCCATACCAGCCAGTTTCGAATCGAACTGGTGGAATACGTTGGCGGACAGGGTTTCCGGAGTACGCAGTTCAACCAGCGCAGCCGAGTTGACTTTGTGCGAAGCAGCCGACAGCACGCCATTGACCACTGGATCGGTGGTCACTTTGGAGAAGTCCCACACCGTGCTGCCGCGCAGTTTGTGCGCGATCGACGAACGGTAAGCCAGGCCGAAGCGGGTGTTCTGATCCAGCGTGAACATATAGCCCAGATTGAAGCCCCAGCCCCAGTCTTTGCCATCGTTGGAGCCGTGGGCATCGCCAGCCGTGCGCAGCAGCGCTGGGTTGCCGCCCAGGGTAGCGATCTGCTTGGCCAGTGCCGCGCCTTGAGCTGCGCCAGCGCCGGTCGACAGGGCAACGATGGAACCCGGTACGTCCACTGCCTGGCCCAGTTCGGCTTTCATGAATTCGGCGTCAATACCGAAACCGAAGGCGTGCTGTTCATTCAGTTTGAACGAAGCCGATGGATTCAGGGTCAGCGCTTGCAGCTTCACATCGGTCAGCGCATAGCGGCCGGTCCAGGTGTTGCCGTAGGAGATTTTCGTACCGTAAGGCACGAAGGAACCCAGACCGACGCTCCACTGGTCGTTGAGCTTTTTGCTCAGGTAGAACGATGGTGCCATCACGGCCGTCGGCACGTAGTCATCGGTTGCGGTACCGCCGGTAGGCTGGCCCGTGAATCGGGTCGAGCCGGTATCGGTGAAGGTCGAGTGCGGCACCACCACGGTTGCGCCTACGCTCATCTGCATGCCATCCAGGCGCGACAGACCGGCCGGGTTGGCGAAGATGGTGGTGGCGTCATTGGCTTCGGCGCCGTTCGCATCGGCCGTGCCTTGAGCGGCCACGCTTTGCGAACCGAAACGGTAGCCGGACGCTTGCGCGCCAACCGACATGACGCCCAGGGCGACAGCAATCATCAGGGGGAGGGTTTTGTGTTGCATCGTAGTCTCACTTTATGTAGGGCGCAGGGCGCCGGGTTCTTCTCGTCTCAGCATCGCAAAAAGTGCAGAGAGGCCAGCAGCATACTACACTTATAAAACAAACCAAAAGGCAAGTTGTTAGAGTGCACACACTAAAGAAAACCTTGAAACCGAGCGGATGCTCTGTACACGGGCGTAAAAAAAGGGCCATGACGGCCCTGTTTAAATGCTTTTAAAACAACAACTTAGCGCTACCCCCTTGCTACAGCGGGCGCCACCGGCGCTCCGCCTTCCGCCCCTCCGCTGCAACGGCAGGGAGCACACGAGAGTTAGCATAATTGAAACCAACTGTCGCATTCTGCCCGTGCACCCCACCCTAGTTACGATGCGCCGGACTTGATGCAGACGCGCTAGGCATAGCGCGTCTGCCACCGCATCAGTGCGCGTCCGGCAGCGGTGCGCCGGGCAGGCCGCTGCCCTTGCGGCCCGTCACCTTGGCCACCAGCGCCAGCACACCACGGTACACGGCACGGACGAACAGCAGCGTCAGCACGGCTTCCAGCAAGGTCATTACGAAGGCCGGTGCCACCGTCCAGCGTGCCACACGGCGCTGGAACTTGGCCACGGCGCGGTCCTTGCTGATTTCTATGCTGTCGTAGAATGTCGGCACCATCAGCAGCGTCAGCAGGGTCGAGGTGATGGTCCCGCCGATAATCGCAATCGCCATAGGACGGTAGAACTCGCCACCCTCGCCCAGACCTAGCGCTACCGGGAACATACCGGCGATCAGCGCAAAAGTAGTCATCAGGATAGGACGCAGACGCATACGGCCAGCGTACATCAGCGAATCTTCCCGGCCAAAGCCTTCTTCCTCGCGCTTACGGGCCGCATCGAGCAGCAGGATCGCATTCTTGGCCACCAGGCCCATCAGCATGATCACACCGATCAGACTCATCAGGTTAATCGTGCTATTCGTCGCCAGCAGGCCCAGCACCACACCGATCAGCGACAGCGGCAGCGACAGCATCACGGCCAGCGGCGCCGTGAACGAGCCGAACTGCATCACCAGAATCAGATACATCAGGCCCACACCGGCCACCAGCGCGATTGCCATGGCACCGAACACTTCATTCATGTCCTTGCCCGCGCCGCCCAGTGCCAGACCATAGCCGGGCGGGAAGTCGATATCTTTCACCAGCTTCATGGCGTCGGCCGTCACTTCGCCGGGCGAACGGCCCTGCACGTTGGCGCTGACCGAGATCACCCGTTTGCCATCCTTGTGCTTGATGGTGGACGGGCCTTTGCCCATGGTGACGCGGGCAATCTGGTCCAGCGGCACCATCTGGTTAGTACCGGACACGGCGATCGGCAGGCGCTCAATGTTTTCCGAGCTGGTACGGTCTTCCGGTGCCAGACGCACGGCCACGTCGCGCGATTCGCCCGTCGGATCGACCCAGTCGCCCACTTCGATACCGGCAAACGCCACCCGCAGAGCCTGCGCTGCATCACCGGCAGCGATGCCCATGGAATTGGCCAGGCCACGGTTCAGCTCGATCTGCAGCTCATCTTTAGGGTCCTGTTCGGACAGGCCCACATCGACCGCACCCGGCACTTTACGCAGGCGGTCCATGAAGACGTTGGTGATTTCCATCAGCTTGCGCGAATCAGCACCGGTGAATTCGATCTGCACCGGTTTGCGGGCACCGTTGCTGAGGTCGTCCAGCACCGTGTATTCGGCACCGACCAGACCAGCCAGCTTCTCGCGCAATTCCTTGGCCACTTCGATGGCGCCGCGCTTGCGCTCGGTCTTCTTGCCAATGTCCACATAGATGCGGCCACCGCTCAGGTTCACATAGCTATTGGTTTCCTTGGTTTCCTTGATGCTGCGGGCAATCACGGCGGCTTTTTCCAGCTTCAGACGCGAGTACTCCAGCGAGCTCGACGACGGCGTCCGCACATCGATGGCGATGGTGCCCCAGTCCGAGGACGGCACGAAGCTGGCGCCGCCGAACTTGGCCTGCAGGCCCAGCGCTGCCACAAAGGTCAGCACGGCGATCACGGCCATGGAACGGCGGTGATGCAGCGCCCAGGCAATCACGTTACCGTAGCGGTCGGCCTGATGGTCGAACCAGTGGTTGAAACGGGCCAGCACTTTCTCGAAGCCTTTGCGCGGTGCCGTGTGGTGATCGGGCGGATCGCCCCAGAAGGCCGACAGCATAGGATCGAGCGTGAACGAGATCAGCAGCGATACCGCGACCGAGCAGGTCACCGTCAGCGCGAACGGACGGAACCATTCACCCGTGATGCCGGGCATGAACGCCACAGGAATGAACACGGCCATGATGGAGAAGGTCGTCGCCGCCACGGCCATACCGATTTCGGCCGTGCCTTTCAGCGCTGCCGTGCGGCGGTCGGCACCGAGCTGCATGTGGCGCACGATGTTTTCCCGCACCACAATGGCGTCGTCGATCAGCACGCCGATGGCCAGCGACAGGCCCAGCAGCGTCATGAAGTTCAGCGTAAAGCCGCACAGCCACACGCCGATGAAGGCGGCCAGCACGGACGTCGGCAGGCTCAGTGCCGTGATCAGCGTCGAGCGCCACGAGTTCAGGAAGGCATACACCACGAAGATGGTCAGGCCGGCACCGAACACCAGCGATTCGATCACGTTGTTCAGGCTGCTTTCGGCATTTTCGCCGTCGTCTTCCGTCACTTCCAGCACGGTGCCTTGCGGCAGTTCCTTGCGCATTTCTTCCGCCATCTCGCGGATCTTCTTGGCCACCGTCACAGTGGAAGCATCGCGCGAACGGGTAATGGAAATCCCCACGTTCGGTTTGCCCGAGCGCACGCTCAGGCTATTGATTTCAGCAAAGCCGTCTTCGATGGTGGCCACCTGCGACAGGCGTACCAGCTCGCCGTTATTGCGCTTGACCACAACTTGCTGGAACTCTTCCGGACGTTCGATACGGCCCACCAGACGGATGGACTGCTCGCCCAGATCGCCACGAACCTTGCCCACCGGCGCATTGGTGTTCTGGTTGCGCAGCGCATTCACGACCTCGCCCACCGACACATTGTATTCACGCAGTTTCTCGGCCTTCAGCAGCACGCTCAGCTCGCGACGCAGGGCACCGTCAATATTCACCGATGCCACGCCATCGATGGCGCGGAAGCGGTCGGCCAGCTTGTCCTCGGCCAGACGCGAAATCACGGCATGGCTCTGGCTCTTGGACGACAGCGCCAGCTGCATCACCGGCTGGGCCGACGGGTCGATGCGCTGCAATATCGGCTCGCGCATCTCGGTCGGCAGCTTGTAGCGCACCGCAGCGATGGCGTTGCGGATCTCGTCCGAGGCTTCGATCAGGTTCTTCGAGAAGGTAAAACGGATGAAGATGGACGCCGCGCTTTCCTGCGCCGTACTGTTAATTTCCGTCACACCCGTGATCGACTGCAGCGACTTTTCCAGCCGGTTGACGATCTCGCGTTCCACCGTTTCCGGCGACGCGCCCGGATACGGGATGTTGACCACGATGAACGGTACTTCCACATCGGGGTTCTGGTTGACGCGCAGCTTTTTCAGCGCCATCAGACCGAGGCACATCATGGCCACGATCAGGACAATCGTCGCAATGGGCCGTTTAATACTGAAATCCGATAAAAACATGGCTGTCTATCCTTTATTTTTCTGCCACGGTGGAGGAAGCCGAAGCGACCGCCTTAGGCGTGCTCAGTTCCACTTTCTGGCCTTCCTTGAAGCCGGAACCCGGCACCCGCACCACCATATCGCCATTGTTCAGACCACTGAGCACCTGCCAGCGGCCACTGCGCTCGTCGCGTGCCCCCACCGTCAGATTCACTTTCGACAGGGTGCCGCCCTTGACGCGCCAGACGTAAGCCGTATCGCCCGTCTGCACCAGTGCCGACGGCGGAATCATCAGCGCCGACGACATCTGCGATTCGATGCGGCCTTCGGCATACAGACCAGCCACGCCGGGCTGGGTGGCATCGGCAAAGTCCACCAGCACTTCTACCTGACGGGTAACGGAGCTGGCCGCAGGATCGACCCGCTTGACCTTGCCGTTAAAGCTCTGGCCCTGATAGCCATTCACGCGGAACAGCACGGGCTGGCCCACTTTGACCACACCGATCTTGTCGGCCGAGACCTTGCCTTCGAAACGCATGCTGTGCGGATCGATCACCTTGATCAGTTCCTTGCCGATCTGCGCCGTATCGCCGTTCGACACCTTGCGGTCGCTGACGATGCCGTCGAACGGTGCACGCACCAGCGTGCGGGTCAGCTGCTGGCGGGCCGATACGCTGCGCGACTTGGCCGCAGCCAGATCGCTCTGCGCATTGTTGCGGCGGATTTCGGCATCTTCCAGCGACTGGGTAGAGACCATGCCCGAGCTGCGCAGCGTGGTCTGGCGTTCGAACATGCGCTGGGCCTGGGCCAGCGTCTGCTCGGCCGCACGGGTGGCTTCATCGGCCGAATTCACGCTGTCGCGGATCGCCGTTTCATCGAGGCGCACCAGCACATCGCCCTTGCGCACGGCTTCACCGTTTTCCTTCAGCACCTGCACCACCACGGCGCTCACTTCGGCACGCAGGTCGGCACGGCGCTCCGGTTCGATCGAACCGGTAATCACGGGGCCGGAGGCCAGCGCGTTCGATTCCACTGTCACCGTATCTTCGGGCGACATCTGCAGGGTAACTAGCGGCTCCTGCTTGCCATCCTTGCCTGCCGTCTTGCCATCTTTACCGGCACTGGCACTGGCGCTGGCGGAAGCACTGGCGCTGGCTTTTTCTGGCTCATGCGAGGATTTGCCGCACGCCACCAGTGCTGAGGCAACGGCGAGAGCGATAAAAGATTTGCGCAACATAAAAGATCTCCGGAAAGTGGCACCGAGGTGCTGAATATAATTGAGCCAGACTACAGGGCGCAGAGTATCGGCTAGTGTTGGAAAATGGTCAACGCAGCTGCGACTGGAGGGGAAAAACGGGGGCTGAACTGCGAAATAACAGGATGGACTGCAAATAAGCGGGATGTCCGGAGGGCAGCAGATTGCAAGCCAGCGGGGCGTAAACTGTCCGGAAACGGGCAAAAACCGGGGTAAAACTGTCCGTTGCGCCGTCCTTTTCCGGCTAAGCCGGCTGGCGCGGACAGTGGCCGGACAGCGAGCCTGAGCCCGCTGCCTAGCTGTCCGGCTGGCCGCTGCCTTAGCCGCGGCCGAACAGGGCGTGGATCAAATGGCCCATGGCGATACCGGTGCACAGGCCGCCGGCAATTTCCACCAGTGTGTGGCCCATGCGTTCGCGCAGCCAGTGGTGGGCTTTGGAGCCCGTCTCGTCCGCCAGCCGGTTGATGGCCGCAGCCTGCTTGCCCACATGCTGGCGCAGGCTGTTGGCATCGATAATCACAATAAAGCACAGTGTGACCGCCACGCCGAAGGCAGGATGGCCTATGCCTTCGCGCAGTGCAATCAGGGTGGCCATGCTCGACACCACGGCACTGTGATTGCTGGGAAAACCGCCGTTGCCGACCAGATTGAAGGCCCACTGACGGGCTTTGGCACTATTGATCAGAAACTTGATAGGGCCGACCGTCACCCAGGTCAGCAGCGGTGTCACCAGATACGCGATATCCATAAAAAATCCTTAGCTTGAAGTTGGCTGCATGAAGTTGGCGCCATTATCGCAGATGGCCTCCCCTCCCCGGAAGCAGGTAATATAGCTGTTGTTACACTTAACATTTCCACAAAACCCACTATGCAAGCCTTCCGTTTCTCCTTCTTCGTTACTGCCGTCCTGCTGGCTCTGGCCGCCTACTGGGGCTATCAGCACGGCGGCAGCGCCGGTTTATTGCAGGCTGTCTGGATCGCCGCCGTACTCGGTGTGATGGAAGTTTCGCTGTCGTTCGATAACGCCGTGGTGAATGCAGGCGTGCTGCGCCACTGGAATGCGTTCTGGCAGAAGCTGTTCCTCACGGTGGGCATACTGGTGGCCGTATTTGGCATGCGTCTGCTGTTCCCCTTGCTGATCGTGTCGCTGGCCACGGGACTGGGCCTGCTTGATGTCTGGCATATGGCCAGCACTACGCCGGACGAATATGCGCGCTATCTGACCGGTGCCCACGCCCAGGTGGCGGCGTTCGGCGGCGCCTTCCTGCTGCTGGTTTTCCTCAATTTCCTGTTCGACGAAGAAAAAGAACTGCACTGGCTGGGCTGGGCCGAAGAAAAACTGGGCCAGCACGGCACCGAAGCACTGGCCGTGCTGCTGACGCTGGGGGCCGTGTTCGCCTGCGTCAGTCTGGTGCCGGCGGCGGAAAAATACACGGTGCTGGCAGCCGGCGTGCTGGGCGTGCTGGTGTATCTGGCAGTCGGCTGGATCAGCGGCCTGCTGGAAGAAGCCGAACCCGAAGATGACGACGACGACACCACGGAAGCGGGCGTGGGCGCCGTGGCCGGCAGCCTCGCCCGTGGCAGTATCGGCGGCTTCCTGTATCTGGAAGTGCTGGACGCTTCGTTCAGCTTCGACGGCGTGATCGGCGCCTTCGCCATTACCAGCGATGTGGTGATCATCATGCTGGGGCTGGCCATAGGCGCCATGTTCGTGCGTTCGCTTACGGTTTTCCTCGTGCACAAAGGCACGCTGGACGAGTATGTCTATCTCGAACACGGCGCCCATTACGCCATCGGCATCCTCGCCCTGATCATGCTGGCCAGCGTGGAATACCACATCCCCGAATGGTTTACCGGCCTGTCCGGCGTAGCCTTCATCGCCGTCTCGCTATGGTCCTCGGTGCGCCACAGGCAGCAACTGGCCGCATGATAGAATTTTAAACATTGCAGAAAGAACAAAGACGATATGATCATCGCCAAACGCGTCACCCTGTATTTCTCCGGCCTGCTGCTGGCCGCCCTGCTGCTGTTTGCTGCCTATGTCTGGATCATGCTGCACCTGTCCTATTCGGACGGCGAGCGGGCCGGCTATCTGCAGAAGTTTTCCAGCCGTGGCTGGGTGTGCAAGACCTGGGAAGGCGAAATGCTGCTGACCTCGATGCCGGGCGCGATTCCGGAAAAATTCGAATTCAGCGTGCGCGATGAGGCCGTGGCCCAGCAACTGATGGCCGCGACCGGCAAACGTGTGCTGCTCACCTACGCCCAGCACAAAGGCATACCGACCCAGTGCTTCGGCGAGACCGAGTACTACATCACCAAAGTCCAGATCCAGCCCACCCCGTGACCATGAGCAGACTGCGCACCCTCACCCTCGCCCTCGCCTTGTGCGCCGCCAGCGCACAGGGACAGGATCTGACGGCCCAGGCGGGCGGCCTGTGGGTCAGCGGCGCGCAGCAGCACAGCTTTGCCGTCGGGCTCAACTACGTCCATCCGGTAGGCGACTATCTGGCTCTCAGCCTGGGCTATCTGAACGAAGGCCATCCGCATAACCACCATCGTGACGGCATTTCCGGCCAGCTCTGGCTGCGCACGCCCGTGGGCCAGAACGGCCTGTCATGGGCCGTGGGCGCCGGCCAGTACTACTTCTTCGATACCTCGCGCCCACACGGCGCAGCGGACGGTCCCTACATCAACGACCACGGCTGGGCGCCCATCTACAGCGTGCAGGCGCTATGGCACCATCGCGAGCGCTGGTACACCCAGGTGCAGCTGAACCGGGTGGTCCCGCAGGGTGCCAAAGAACCCACCACTTCGCTGATGCTGGGTGTGGGCTACCGCTTCGACAGCGTACGCGGCGACAAGCTGCACCTCGATGGCCCGTCCACCGACGATACCCTGACTCTGCTGGCCGGACAGAGCATCGTCAACAGCTTTGAGTCGGAACGCTCGCGCGCCTACAGCCTCGAATACCGCCGTGCCGTGGGGCGCTACGTGGACTGGACCGTCAACTACCTCAACGAAGGCAGCACGCCGGCCACCCACCGCAACGGTGTGGCGACCCAGCTCTGGCTGATCCGCTCGCTCACCACCCATCTGGAACTGGGTATGGGTGTAGGCCCGTATCTGGCTTTCGAAGTGCACGATGTACCGGGCACCCGTTCGCACAAGGCGGGGCTGGCTTCGCTGGCTACGCGCTACCACTTCAGCAAACGCATGGTCGGTACCCTGACACTGAACCGCGTCGTCACCGACTACCACCGCGATGCCGACCTGCTGATGCTGGGTCTGGGCTACAGCTACTAAGGCCGCAGAAAAAAAACGACCACAGCAAAGTGTGGTCGTCGGTATTCAATGCCGGCCGTGGTACCGGCCCTCCTCAGGGTTTAGCGGGCGCGCCACACGGCTTTCACCGGTTTGCCTTCCGCCATGGCACCCTGACGGGCAGCTTCCTTGCGGGCACGGGCAGCATCGAGGGTGGCAACGATGGAGCCATCTTCCACGCTCTGGCACAGGCGCTCGGCCTCGGCCACTTTAGCCTGCACGGCAGCCAGCGCTTTCTGGGCAGCCGCGTGACGGCGGGTTTCCAGTTCCAGCTGTTTGATCTTGGCGGCCGTCATGGCAGCCGTGGTATCGGCCACTTTGCGCTGCATGGTCGCGTGGGCCATGGCAGCTTCCACCAGTGCATGCTGGGCTGCGGTTTTATCAGCCACGGCCTGCTCGGCAGCCTGCTGGGCCTCAGCAGCCAGACGGGCATCGTGCACGGCAGCTTTTTCTGCAGCCAGACGGCCGGCGATGGCTTCCGAAGCACGGTTTTCCGCGGCCGTTGCCAGACGCTGCTGGGTCAGTTTCTGGTCGATCAGCGCCAGCGACTTGCGCTCGGCTTCGACGAATTCCTGTTCGGCCTGCAGCAGCGCAGCGGCAGCCACTTCTTTTTCCTGTTCGACGCGGGCACGTTCAGCCGTCACTTCGCCCAGTTCCAGCGCCAGACGGGCTTGTGCAGCCTGAGCCTGAGCGGCCACTTCTTTCTGTGCCGCTTCCAGTGCGGTCTGCTCGGCCATGACGCGCAGTGCTTCAGCTTCCTGTTCGGCCGCAGCGGCCAGACGCTGGTCAGCCGCCTGTTTCTGGGCCAGCGCTTCCGCCTGGGCACGTTCGGCTTCGGTGCGGATCAGCGCGGCGTTACGGGCCTGCTCTTCCAGCGCCAGCTTTTCTTTCAGTGCAGCGATGGCCTGCTGCTCGGCTTCGGCGCGCGCCTGTTCGGCGGCCAGCAGTGCAGCGGCATGTTCGGCTTTGTCGCGGGCCAGTGCATCGGCCACGCGCTGGGCTTCTACCTGTTCGGCCAGCGTGGCCACTTCCTGTGCGGCGGCAGCGTTCTGGCTGATTATCAGTTGTGCCGCCTCGGCCGTCAGGGCAGCCTGCTGCTGCGCCAGCTCGGTGGCATGTTGCTGGGCTTCGCGTTCGCTGCGCGCTGCATCGGCGGCGGCGGCATCGGCGATTTCGCGCTGGCGGGCCTGTTCGGTCAGCTGGTTTTGCGCTTCCACTTTGGCCAGCGTGGCCAGCTCGGCTTCCTGTTCGGCCTGCACCCGCGACAGCGAGACGGCGCGCAGCTGGTTGTCCGCTTCGATACGGGCTTCGGTGGCGACAATGATTTTGGCATCGGCTTCGCGGCGTGCTTCGGCACTGGCAGCCGCTACCATTTCCAGACGTTCGCGGTGGATGGCGGCATCGCGGATTTCCTTTTCCGTCTGCAGGCGCAGGTGCAGCGACTGGGCGGCGCTGCGGTCGGATTCGGCCTTGGCCAGAGCGATCTGCTCGCGTTCCTGTTCCAGATGGGCCAGTGCGCGGGCTTCTTCCAGTGCGCGCACTTCGGCCGCAGCGCGGTTGAGCGAGGCTTCCAGTGCGATCTGGTCGGCGCGTTCGCGCTTGACGGTAAGTTCCAGTGCTTCCGCTTCGGCCTGGGCCAGCATCTGCGCCGTCTGGCGGGCAGCATGGGCCTGACGCTCGCGCTCGCGGGCCAGCGTGGCAACGCGCGCATCGGCGCTGGCGATGCCCACCACTTCTTCCTTGGCCGCTTCCACGGCGGCGACACGTTCGGCCGCCTGCATGCGGGCCTGTTCGGTCTGGGCTTCCAGTTCCGAGGCAGCGCGTTTTACCTGTTCGGCCAGCTCGGCTTCGGCAGCCAGTTGCTCATGGGCGCGCTGGCGGCTTTCCTGTTCGGCGCGGGCACGCTGTTCGGCCGCCAGACGGATCTGGGTATCGGCTTCCACGCGGGCACGCAGTTCGGCGGTTTCCTGTTTGACTGCTTCCAGCCGGGCTACGCTGGCCTGGGCGGCAGCGCGCAGCGATTCCAGCCGTTCGCGGTTGGCGCTGATGGCGTCTTCGGAAGCCTGGGCATTCTGCAGCGCTACGGCGGCAGCGGCAGCATCCATGGCGGCGCGGTCTTCGGCCAGCGCACGGGCGCGGGCTTCGGCGTGGGCGCGGCTTTCGGCAGCACAGGCAGCCTTGGCGTCCGCTTCGACACGGGCGATAGCTTCCTGTATGGCCTTCATTTCCATCGCAGCACGGGGCGTGGCAGGCGCATCGTCAGGATCATGCAGGGACACCGATGGTTGCAACTGCGTACCGGCATTGCCGAGGTTACCGCTGTCTTGGGCGCTGTCGCGCTGGGCCAGTTGTGCTTGCATGAGAACTCTCGCTAGACGATGTACCCCGGCACCCGCCGGGATTTCTGAGTTCTCATTATCGGACAGGGGAGTCCAGCGCCTAAAGCCAAGCAGAGCGGGAAAATCCCGCTAATTCGCTAGATCGCCAGCGGCGCCTCGTCCATCAGGGCCACCTGCTCGCGCAGTTCCAGTATGCGGTCCTGCCAGTACTGCTGGGTGTTAAACCACGGGAAAGCCAGCGGGAATGCAGGATCATCCCAGCGCCGCGCCAGCCAGGCCGAGTAATGCATCAGGCGCAGCGTGCGCAGGGCTTCCACCAGATGCATCTGGCGCGGCGAAAACTCGCAGAAATCTTCGTAACCGGCCAGTATGTCGCCCATCTGGCGTACCTGTTCGCTGCGTTCGCCCGACAGCATCATCCACAGGTCCTGAATGGCGGGGCCCATGCGGCTGTCATCGAAATCGACGAAATGGGGGCCCGCATCAGTCCACAAAACGTTGCCGCCATGGCAATCGCCATGCAGACGCAACTGGGGCAGTTCGCCGGCGCGGTCGTAGCAGCGCTGCACGCCCTCCAGCGCCAGCTGGCTCACGCTGGCATAGGCTGCAGCCAGATCGGGCGGAATAAAGCGTTGCTGCTGCAGGAAGGCGCAGGACTCGTGGCCGAAGGTAGCGATATCGAGCGCCGGCCGCTCGGTATAGACTTTCTGCGCACCCACCGCATGGATGCGGGCGATGAAGCGGCCCGTCCATTCCAGCACTTGCGGGTCGCCCAGTTCGGGCGCGCGGCCGCCATGACGGGCAAACACGGCAAACCGGAAGCCCTGATAGTGGTGCAGTGTCTGGCCGCCCAGCAGCTGCGCCGGCACCACGGGGATTTCCTGTTCGGCCAGTTCGCGCGTGAAAGCGTGTTCTTCCAGTATGGCGCCATCGCTCCAGCGCTGCGGACGGTAGAACTTCAACACCAGCGGTGCGCCCTCTTCCACGCCCACCTGATAAACCCGGTTTTCATAGCTATTCAAGGCCAGCAGCCGGCCATCGCTATGGATGCCCAGACTTTCCAGTGCATCGAGCACGCAATCGGGCGTCAGTGCCGCATATGGGTGTGCCACTGGCTGGCTCTGGTCCACTGTACTGTCCAGCGGTCCGGCCATGGCAGCGGCCAGCGCTGCAGCGCGCGCATCGGCCGCCTCGTCGTCATAGTCATCTTGGTTCATAACGGCATTGTAAGGGGCCGGCGTGTATACTGTCGGCTTCCAACCAATAAAAAGAGCAGATTATGCAACTCGACCAGCCCCTGAGCGAAAAAGAATTCGACGAACTCGACAGCTTCCTGCTGTCCGAGCGCAGCCCTGAAGATGCCATGACCATGGACATGCTGCACGGCTACCTGACCGCCATCGCCATCGGCCCGGAAACCATCATGCCAGCCGAGTGGCTGAAACGCGTCTGGGGTCAGGAAGATACCGACGTGCCGAAATTCAAGCACGCCAAGGAAGAGGAACGCATCCTCAACCTGATCATGCGCTTCATGAACGAAGTGCTGGTGACGTTCGAAGTGGCACCGAAAGAATTCGAACCGCTGTTCGTCGAGCACGAACACGAAGGCCAGACCCTGATCGACGCCGAAGCCTGGTGCTGGGGCTTCTGGGAAGGCATGGAACTGCGCCCCGGTTCGTGGAATGAAATCTGGGAATCGGATGTCAAAGATCTCATGAAGCCCATCTATCTGCTGGGCGCGGACGAAATCGACGAAGCCGAGCTGCCGCTGGTGGAAGATCCCGTGAAAGCGCACAAACTGGCGCTGGACCTGGAAGCCAACCTGCCGGCCATCCACAAGTTCTGGGTACCGCGCCGCAAGGCTGCTGTCAGCACCGTCAAGCGCGACGAGCCTAAAGTGGGCCGCAATGACGACTGCCCATGCGGCAGTGGCAAGAAATACAAGAAGTGCTGCGGCGCCGACGAATAAGCGCAGCATCACGATGCAAAAAGGGTCAGGCTAGCCTGACCCTTTTTTATTGCCGCTAGCTCTGCAAGCGACTTACAGCTTGATGAAGTGCTCGCGGTAGTACTTGAGTTCTTCGATCGATTCGATGATGTCGGCCAGCGCCGTGTGCTTCTGGTGCTTCTTGAAACCGGCAACGATTTCCGGTTTCCAGCGCTTGCACAGTTCTTTCAGCGTGGAGACGTCGATGTTCCGGTAGTGGAAGAAGGCTTCCAGCTTGGGCATGTAGCGCACCATGAAGCGGCGGTCCTGACCGATGGTATTGCCGCACATCGGCGCTTTGCCCTTGGGTACCCACTGCTTCATGAAGGCGATCAGCTCTTCTTCGGCCTGCGCTTCCGACACGGTGGACGCCTTGACGCGGTCGATCAGGCCGGAACGGCCGTGCGTGCCCTTGTTCCATGCATCCATCTTGTCCAGCGTTTCATCGCTCTGGTGGATGGCGAACACGGGGCCTTCGGCCAGCACGTTCAGGTGCATATCGGTGACCACCACGGCCACTTCGATGATGCGGTCGGTGTCCGGCTCCAGACCCGTCATTTCCATATCCACCCACACCAGATTGAACTCATTCTGCACCGGCTTGGCGGCGGCGGGTACGGAACCTTCTGGCAATTCGTTAGCTTGTGACATAATTCTCTCTTGGCTTAATTAATCCTAATCTGCCATTTTCTCACAGGCATAGAATGTATTCACTCGCGTTTTCGATTTTGTTTGTTTCTTTCATCATTTTGACGCTGATCGTGCGTTTCTGGCTCGCTTCGCGCCAGATCCGCCATGTACTGAGCCACCGCAGCGCCGTTCCTGCCGAGTTTGCCGAGAAAATCCCCCTTGCCGCCCACCAGAAGGCGGCCGATTACACCATCGCCCGCACCAAGCTGGGCCTGGTCAGCCTGCTGATCAGCACCGGTGTGCTGATCGCCTTCACCCTGCTGGGCGGCCTGCAATGGCTGTCGCTGCATGTATTCCAGCTCACCGGTCCCGGCATGGTCTACCAGCTGGCCCTGCTGGCGGCCTTCACCGTAATTTCCGGCCTGATCGATCTGCCGCTGGACTACTACAAGCAATTTAATCTGGAACAGCGTTTCGGCTTCAACAAGATGACACCCGGCCTGTTCTTTGCCGACATGCTGAAAGGCGCGCTGCTGGCCGCTGTAATCGGCCTGCCCCTGATCTGGCTGGTGCTGACGCTGATGGAAAAATCGGGCGCGCTGTGGTGGTTCTATGCCTGGGCCGTATGGAGCGGCTTCCAGCTGCTGATGATGGTGCTGTACCCGACCGTCATCGCGCCCCTGTTCAACAAATTCACGCCGCTGGAAGACGCCGCGCTCAAGCAGCGCATCGAAGGCCTGATGGAGCGCGTGGGCTTTGCATCCAAAGGCCTGTTCGTGATGGATGGCTCCAAGCGCAGCGCCCACGGCAATGCCTACTTCTCGGGCTTTGGCGCCAACAAGCGCATCGTCTTCTTCGACACCTTGCTGTCGCGTTTGCAGCCGCAGGAAATCGAAGCCGTGCTGGCGCATGAACTGGGCCACTTCAAGCTCAAGCACATCATCAAGCGCATCGTCATGATGTTCGCCCTGTCGCTGGCCTTCCTCGCCCTGCTGGGCTACCTGAAGAACCAGCTGTGGTTCTACACGGGTCTCGGCGTCGATCCGCTGCTGCTGCCCGGTCAGGGCAACGACGCCATGGCGCTGTTGCTGTTCATGCTGGTGCTGCCCGTGTTCACCTTCCTGTTTGGCCCGCTCACTTCGCTGAGTTCGCGCAAGCACGAATTCGAAGCGGACGCCTTCGCTGCCAAGCACGCGCAGGCGGCTGATCTGGTGTCGGCACTGGTCAAGATGTACGAAGACAATGCCTCGACGCTAACGCCCGACCCGCTGCATTCGGCTTTCTATGATAGCCATCCGCCCGCCAGCGTGCGCATCCGTCACCTGCAAGCGGCGGCCGCATGAGCGCGCCCAAACATGGCCGCGCAGGCGGCAAGGCACGGGCCCAGCGCGGTAATGGCATCGACGCCACCGGCGAACAGCTGCAGGCGGTAATCATCGCCGCCCACGGCCGCCACTATCTGGCCGAAGCGGACGGCGAAAAACTGCAGTGCGTCACGCGCGGCAAGAAGACCAATGTGGCCGTCGGCGATCAGGTCATGCTGACCCGCACCTCGGCCGATCAGGGCGTGATCGACGAGATCAGCGAACGCCGCACCCTGCTGTACCGCTCGGACCAGTACAAATCCAAGCTGCTGGCCGCCAATCTGACCCAGCTATTCATCGTGGTGGCGACGGAGCCGGGCTTTGCCGACGATCTGGTGTCGCGCGCACTGGTGGCGGCCGAAGCGGCCGGCATCAAAGCCCACCTCATCCTCAATAAGACCGACGTGGTGGAATCACTGGCGAAAACGCGCGAACGGGTGCAACCCTACGCAGCGCTGGGCTACCCTGTGTACGAAGTGTCGGCCAAGGCCCAGCCCGAGCAGACCCTGGCCACGCTCAAGCCGCTGCTGGCCGGCCAGTCGTCGATACTGATAGGCCAGTCCGGCATGGGCAAATCTTCGCTGATCAACCTGCTGGTGCCGGAAGCCGATATCGCCGTGCGCGAAATTTCCGCCGCACTCGATACGGGCAAGCACACCACCACCTTTACCCGTCTCTACCAGCTGCCCGAACTAGGGCCCGATTCGGCCATCATCGATTCGCCCGGTTTTCAGGAATTCGGCCTTTACCACCTGAGCGAAGGCATGCTGGAACGGGCTTTTGTCGAATTCGCGCCCTACCTCGGCCACTGCAAGTTCTACAATTGCCGCCACCTGAGCGAACCCCAGTGCGCCGTACTCGATGCCATCGCCGATGGCAAAATTGCCAAAATGCGGCATACTCTGTACGGGCAGTTGTTGCACGAATCAGCACAAACGCTGTATTAACGACAATAACTTCGCGCCATACTAGCCCGTGTGGCGCGCTGCGCCGTATAATTCCCAAAAGCAATTCGCAACTTTTACGCTGCAAGGAAGCCGATGGAGATGTTCGCGCACGACGATGAGCTAGCACGCTGGGAGCGCGCCCTGCTGTCGCTGCGCGGCCCTGCACGGCTGCCCGTACTGCTGCCGCTCAGCTGGCATCTGCGCCAGCGCGACAGTGCACGTGCCGTGCTGCTGGTGCAGGAATGCCTGCAGTTGCTGGCCGCTTCCACCCTGCCCGATGCCCATCAGCGCCAGCTCAACGCCCGTTTGCAGCTGGTGCAGGCGGAAACCGTCTGGCTGGCCGGTAATCTGGAAACGGCCAGCGAACTGCTCAACCCCGCTTACGCAACCTTCTGTCATCTGGGCGACCATCAGGGCTGCGCCGATGCGCACTGGCTGCGCGCGTGGATCGCCATCGACCACGGCAACCATCAGCAGGCCGGCGAAGAACTGGAGCTGATGGCCGCCGCCGCCCGCAGCGTCGACGACCAGCAGCGGGTGGACATCGCCGAAGCTGCCACGGCGCGCTGGGCCGTCATGCATGATCTGACCTCGGCCGAACGGCGCTGGGGCGAACGCTTCTCCACCAGCCACGATTACCCGACTGCCGTACTGGCCGGCGTGTACGATTTCATCGGACTGGCCGCCAGCCAGCACAGCAACAATGGCGCGGCCGTGCGCTACTACATCCGCGCTTACGAAGCCGCGCTGGAAACGGGCCAGATCCGCGTGGCCGTCACGGCAGCCATCAACATCGGCCTGAATTTCACCTGCCTCAACGACCACCATGCCGCACTGGAATGGATGCAGAGCGCGCTCGATCTGGCCCGCCCTACCGGCTGGCCGCGCAGCATCGGTGCGGCCCTCGTGCATACGGCCGAAACCATGCGCCGCGTGGGTCGGCTCGATGCAGCCGAAGAACTGCTGCGCGAAGCGCTGCAGGTGCTGACACCTCTGCCCGGTGCGCGCAGCTATGCCCATGCCCTGTCCTATCTGGGCGATCTGGCGCTCGATCAGGCGGACTATGTCACCGCACTGGAAGCCTTCGAGCGCATGCAGGCCCGTGCCGACGCCATGCAGCAGGCAGATTTCCAGTCGATCGCGCGGCGCGGCCAGGCCCATGCCCTGTGCTTCCTCGATCGGCCTATCGAAGCGCGCAGCATCGCCCTGCGTGCGGTGGCGCTGGCCGCCGAGCAGACCAATCTGTACAACCATGTGGCAGCGCTGCGCGTGCTGGCCCTGATCCACGAACGCCACGCCCTGCCCGCACCGGCCGGCATGACCGAACCCAACGCCACCCTGCACTATCTACATCTGGCCCTGCAGGTGGCGGCCGGCATCGAAGGCTATACCCTGCCCGGCGACCTGCACGATGCACTGGGGCGCGAATACGCCAACATCGGCGACTATGCCCAGGCCTATGCCTCGGCCCAGGCAGCGGCTGCAGCCCGGCAGAAAACCCATAGCCAGGAAGCCACCAACCGCGCCATCGCCATGCAGGTGCATCACCAGACCGAACAGGCACGCGCGGAAGGCTTGCACCACCGCGAACTGGCAGCCTCGGAAGCGCGCCGCGCCGAACTGCTGCAGCAGACCAGCGATACGCTGGAGCGCCTGTCGGCCATCGGTCAGGAAATCACCACCCACCTGAATGCCGGCGCCGTGTATGCGGCGCTGAACCGCCACGTGCAGGCGCTGCTGCCGGCCAATACCTATGCCATCTATCTGGTCAGCCGCGATGGCAACAACATCAGCCGCGTGTTCGGCATGGAAAACGGCCGCCAGCTGGCGGGCAATACCATCCCCCTGCAGCATCCGCGTGCCAATGCAGCGCGCTGCCTGCGCGAGCGGCGCGAGATCTACATCCCCAACGTGGGGCCGGAAGATATCGTGCTGGCGCCCGGCACCCAGCTCATGGCCAGCGCCCTGTATGTGCCGCTGATCGTGGGCGAACGCACGCTGGGCGCCATGACAGTACAGGCCCAGCATGCCGATGCCTTCGGCGCCCGCGAGCGCCTGATGTTCCGTACCCTGTGTGCCTATGGCGCGATTGCGCTCGATAATGCGCAAGCCTACCGCCAGCTCAAGGATGCCCAGACCCAGCTGGTCTCGCAGGAAAAGCTGGCCGCACTGGGTGCGCTGATGGCCGGTGTGGCGCACGAACTGAATACGCCCATCGGCAACAGCCTGCTGATCGCCAGCACGCTGGCGCAGAAGACCGAGGAACTGGCCACCCGCCTCGACGGCCCCGGCCTGCGCCGTTCCGAACTGGCCAGTTATATGAGCGATGCGCGCACGGCACACGAACTGGTGATGCGCGGCCTGACCAGCGCGGCCGATCTGGTCAACAGCTTCAAACAGGTGGCGGTCGACCGCACCACCGAGCAACGGCGCAGCTTCAACCTGCATCAGGTCAGCCACGAAGTCATTGCCACCATGATGAACCGGGTGCGGGCCGCCAACCACCGCATCGAACTGGAACTGCCCGATAACATCATGATGGACAGCTATCCGGGGCCGTACGGCCAAGTGATCGCCAACTTCATCAACAACGCCCTGCTACATGCCTTCGGCCGCGCACAGGGCGGACTGATGCGCCTGCGCGCCCAGACGCCCGTGGCCGAGCGCGTGCTACTCACCTTCAGCGACAACGGCAGCGGCATCGCGGCGGAGAACATGTCGCGCATCTTCGATCCCTTCTTTACCACCAAGCTCGGTCAGGGTGGCAGCGGGCTGGGACTTTCAATCAGCTACAACATAGTCACTTCGCTACTGGGTGGCCAGATCAGCGTGGAGAGCTCGCCGGCCGGCACCTGCTTCACGCTAGACCTGCCCCTGACGGCACCGCAGCACCAGCAGGCCACCACTACCCAGATCTATACCTGAGCCGTTTATCTACCGCTGCGGAACGGGCGCCGGCGGCGGTGGCGCGCGCATGCTAGCGCCATACTAGCCGCGCGCCAGCTGTATAGACAGGAGAATCTGCGGCAATTCGCCCTTTGCACCGAATTGCCTTTATAATTGACCGGTTCAGCTGGTCAGGCCTGTAGTCTCAAGCCAGCACTTCCGCTGCTGTTTTCAGTTCGTTGCCACTATGTCTATCCAAAAACCGATCAAGCACTATCTGCAGTTCTCCGATTTCACGCTGGAAGAATACGAATACGTCATCGAACGTGCGCACCTGATCAAACGGAAGTTCAAGAACTACGAGATTTACCACCCGCTGATCGACCGTACGCTGGTGATGGTGTTCGAGAAGAACTCCACCCGTACCCGCTTGTCGTTCGAAGCGGGCATGCACCAGCTGGGCGGCGCCGCCATCTATCTGAACACGCGCGACTCGCAGCTGGGCCGTGGCGAACCGGTGGAAGACGCCGGTCAGGTGATGAGCCGCATGTGCGACATCATCATGGTGCGCACCTTCGGTCAGGACATCATCGAGCGTTTCGCCGCCAATTCGCGCGTGCCGGTGATTAACGGTCTGACCAACGAACACCACCCTTGCCAGGTGTTTGCCGACATTTTCACCTACTACGAACACCGCGGCCCCATCACGGGCAAGACCGTGGCGTGGATAGGCGATGCCAACAACATGCTGTATTCGTGGCTGCAGGCAGCGGAAGTATTCGGCTTCCACGTCAATGTCTCCACCCCGAAAGGCTACGACATGGACATGTCGCTGGTCTCGACCCAACGCTACACCTTCTTCGACAACCCGTCCGACGCGTGCGAAGGCGCGCATCTGGTCAACACCGATGTGTGGACCAGCATGGGTTACGAAGCAGAAAACGCTGCCCGTATCAAAGCCTTCGACGGCTGGATCGTGGACAGCGCCAAAATGGCACGTGCCGCACCGGACGCGCTGTTCATGCACTGCCTGCCAGCGCACCGCGGCGAGGAAGTCTCCGCCGACGTCATCGACGGCCCGCAATCAGTGGTCTGGGATGAAGCAGAGAACCGCCTGCACATCCAGAAGGCCCTGATCGAATACCTGCTGCTGGGTCGCGTCGACACCAAATAAACACACTTCAACCCATTGGAACTAGCATGAGCGATATTAAAAAAGTAGTCCTCGCCTACTCGGGCGGCCTCGATACTTCCGTCATTCTGAAATGGCTGCAAGATAACTACCAGTGCGAAATCGTCACCTTCACCGCTGACCTGGGTCAGGGCGAAGAACTGGAACCGGCCCGCGCCAAAGCGCTGAAGTTCGGCATCAAGCCGGAAAACATCTACATCGACGACGTGCGCGAAGAATTCGTGCGCGACTTCGTATTCCCTATGTTCCGCGCCAACACCGTGTACGAAGGCGAATACCTGCTGGGTACCTCGATCGCCCGTCCGCTGATCGCCAAGCGTCTGATCGAGATCGCCAACGCCACCGGCGCCGACGCCATCTCGCACGGCGCCACCGGCAAAGGTAACGATCAGGTGCGTTTCGAACTGGGTGCCTACGCGCTGAAGCCGGGCGTAAAAATCATCGCTCCATGGCGTGAATGGGATCTGCTGTCGCGCGAAAAACTGCTGAAGTACGCAGAAGACGCCGGTATCGAAATCGACATGAAGCACAAGAACGGCGGCGCGCCTTACTCGATGGACGCCAACCTGCTGCACATCTCGTTCGAAGGCCGCCATCTGGAAAACCCGAGCGCCGAAGCAGAAGAAAGCATGTGGCGCTGGAGTGTCAGCCCTGAGGCGGCACCGGACCAGGCTGAATATCTGGACATCGAATACGAACGCGGCGACATCGTCGCCCTGAACGGCGTGCGCATGTCGCCTGCCACCGTGCTGACGGAACTGAACCGTCTGGGCGGCAAGCACGGCATCGGCCGTCTGGATCTGGTGGAAAACCGTTACGTCGGCATGAAGTCGCGCGGCTGCTACGAAACCCCGGGCGGCACCATCATGCTGAAGGCGCACCGCGCCATCGAATCGATCACGCTGGACCGCGAAGTAGCGCACCTGAAGGATGACCTGATGCCGCGCTACGCTTCGATGATCTACAACGGCTACTGGTGGGCACCAGAGCGCGTTGCGCTGCAAACCCTGATCGACCACACCCAGACCACCGTGAACGGCTGGGTACGCGTCAAGCTGTACAAGGGTAATGTGATCGTCGTATCGCGCGATTCCAAAACCGACTCGCTGTTCGACATGAACATTGCGACCTTCGATGAAGACGGCGGCGCCTACAACCAGGCCGACGCCGGGGGCTTCATCAAACTGAACGCGCTGCGTATGCGCATCGCCGCCAATGCCCGCCTGAAACGCGGTCAATAATCGCATCTAGGGGCCGCTCGTTGAGCGGCCTTTTTTTTATAGGATAGTCAGCATGAGCAAGCAATTCGACCAGGTCTCCGTGGTCAAACAGGCCAACAAATACTTTGATGGCAAATGCATTTCGTATAACGTGTTGTTCGCCGATGGCAGCAAGAAAAGCGTCGGCGTGATCTTCCCTTCCAGCCTGACCTTCAACACGGGCGCACCGGAAGTGATGGAAATTCTCGGCGGCGTGTGCAAAATCCGTCTGGCCGGTGCCAGCGAATGGACCACCTACGGCGCCGGTCAGTCGTTCAGCATCGCGGCCAATTCCAGCTTCGATATCGAAACGGTAGAACTGCTGGACTACGTCTGCCACTTCGGCTAATCGTCCACGTAGACGCTCACAGCGCGCAGCATCAGCCTGCGCGCTGTTCACTTCAGCTAGCGCGCTAGCCCGCTACCCTGCCTAGATAAACACCGGCTCCGGTTCCAGCAGCACGCCATAGCGCGCCTGCACATCGGCCTGTATCGCGCGCGCCAGCGCCACCACTTCGGCACCGGTAGCACCGCCCTGATTCACCAGCACCAGTGCCTGCTGCGGATACACGCCGGCGGCACCGAGCGTACGCCCTTTCCAGCCGCACTGGTCGATCAGCCAGCCTGCAGCCAGCTTTTCGCTGCCATCGGGCTGACGGTGGTGCACCAGCGTGGGAAACTGTTCCAGCAGTGCCGCGCATTGCGCGCCGCTCACCACGGGATTCTTGAAGAAGCTGCCGGCATTGCCGATTTGCGCGGGATCGGGTAGTTTGCGGCGGCGGATGGCAATCACCGTATCGGCCACCTGCTGGGCCGTGGGCGCAGCCAGATTCTGCTGCGCCACGGCGTTTGCCAGTTCGGCATAACGCAGATTGGGCTGCCATGCGCGCGGCAGTGCGAACGTCACGTCGAGCACGATCAGATCGCGCCCTGCCGGCTGTTTGAAGATGCTGTCGCGGTAGCCGAAGCGGCACTCGGCGGCCAGCATTTCGCGCGTGCTCCGGGTGGCGGCATCGAATACCGTCACGCTGTGCAGCACATCCTTGATCTCGATTCCGTAGGCGCCAATGTTCTGAATGGGCGCCGCACCGGCCGTGCCCGGAATCAGCGACAGGTTTTCCAGTCCTGCATATCCATGTACAAGTGTCCACTGCACAAACGCATGCCAGTTCTCACCGGCGGCAGCCCGCACAAAGTGATGCGTAGCATCGCTGCGCACATGCTCGCGACCCCGCAGATCCATGTGCAGTACCAGACCGGCAAAATCCTGCGTGAACAGCAGATTGCTCCCCCCGCCTAGCACTAGCTTCGATGAAGTAGCCCATATGGCATCAGCATATACACCGAACAGTTGCTCGGTTTCAGTCACGCGCAAGTATGCGTGCGCCTTCGCGGCGATGCCAAAAGTGTTAAGAGTTTGCAGAGGAAAATCGTACTGGATCGCGGAGAGGGAGGACATGAAGAAGAAAAGCAAAATATTTTGACGATTATAGAGCCAAACCCGTAAAAAACCACGGTGTATATGGCGGCTTGTGGACAGTTGTCCGTTAAAATATCAGCCTTTGATGCACGGCTTACGCAGCCGCTGCAGGCCACACGAAAAGGAAACAAGCATGCCATCGTTTGACGTAGTCTCTGAAGCCGATATGATCGAAGTAAAAAACGCGGTCGAGCAGTCCCAGAAAGAAATCGCCACGCGCTTCGATTTCAAGGGCACCGGTGCTTCGGTCGAGCAAAAAGAAGCAGAACTGACCGTGGTTGCGGACTCGGAATTCCAGCTGCAACAGGTACGCGATGTACTGACCAATAAACTCGCTAAACGCAAAGTCGATGTGCGCTTCCTCGATGAAGGCGAGATCAAGAAAATCGGTGGCGACAAGGTCAAGCAAGTGATCAAGGTCAAAAACGGCATCGAGTCCGATGATGCGAAGAAAATCGTCCGCGTCATCAAGGATAGCAAGATGAAAGTGCAAGCCAGCATACAGGGTGATTCCGTGCGCGTCACCGGTGCCAAGCGCGACGACCTGCAAGCTGCCATGCAACTGCTGCGTAAAGAAGTACCCGAGACCCCGCTGGAGTTCAACAACTTCCGCGATTAAACCATACCGGCACGCTAGAACGTGCCGTCACAAAGCTGTAGTACAGCAGGAGTACAATCGTCTCGGACTTCCTGCGCGCTACTACTGCGCTAACGCCGGGCCCACTGCCCGGCAACCACTTTCGGTAGTCTAAGGATAGCAATGAAACGTGTTGATGATTTCCGCCTGCGCTTTGGCAAAAACGAGTATGTGCCCATCATGATAGGCGGAATGGGTGTGGATATTTCGACCTCGGAACTGGCGCTGGAAGCAGCCCGTCTGGGCGGTATCGGCCATATTTCCGATGCCATGGTCGAAGATGTGTCGGACCGCCGCTTCGATACGGGTTTCGTCAAAGAGAAGACCAAGCTCTACAAGCACAACATCAACAACATGGACAAGGCGCTGGTGCAGTTCGATCTGGCCAATCTGGCCGAAGCGCAGCGCCTGCATATCGGCAAAACCATGGAAGCGAAAAAAGGCCCGGGCCTGATCTTCGTGAACTGCATGGAAAAGCTGACCATGAACGGCCCGCGCGAAACCCTGCGCACCCGTCTGAACGCGGCGCTGGATGCCGGTGTGGACGGCATCACCCTGTCGGCCGGCCTGCACTTCGGCTCGTTCGCGCTGATGGCCGATCACCCGCGCTTCCGTGAAGCCAAGCTGGGCATCATCGTTTCGTCGGTACGCGCGCTGCAGATCTTCCTGCGCAAGAACGCCAAGCTGGACCGTCTGCCCGATTACGTGATCGTCGAAGGCCCGCTGGCCGGCGGCCATCTGGGCTTCGGCATGGACTGGGCCGAGTACGACCTGATGACCATCACCAAGGAACTGCTGGACTACCTGAAAGCGGAGAATCTCGACATTCCGCTGATCGCCGCCGGCGGCATCTTCACCGGTAGCGACGCGGTACGCTTCCTCGAAGCTGGCGCCGCTGGCGTGCAGGTCGCCACCCGCTTCACCGTGGCCAAGGAATGCGGCCTGCCGGACAAGGTCAAACAGGAATACTTCAAGGCCAGCGAAGAAGACATCATCGTCAACGGCGTCTCCCCGACCGGCTATCCGATGCGTATGCTGAAGAACACCCCGGCCATCGGCGCCGGCATCCGTCCCGGCTGCGAATCGTATGGCTATCTGCTGGACTCGACCGGCAACTGCGCCTACATCAATTCGTACAACCGCGAAGTGGAAGCCAAGGGTACCGACAAGAATCTGGTCATCATGGACAAGACCTGTCTGTGCACCCACATGCGCAACTTCAACTGCTGGACCTGCGGCCACTACACCTACCGCCTCAAGGACACCACGCACAAGAAGGCCAACGGCGAATACCAGCTGCTGACTGCCGAACATATCTTCAAGGATTACCAGTTCAGCACGGACAATCAGATTGCCCTGCCTGAAAAGGAAGAAGCATAAAAAAGAACGGCGCTCACTGAGCGCCGTTTTTCTTGCTGCGTACCTAGACCGTTACGGCCCGTGTTTCGCGTGCTGCAGCCAGGTCCCGCAAACTCTGCTGCATCATCACCTCGGCCATCTTCTCGTCACTGACATCGCGCAGCATCAACGAGTAATGGACCTCACCATCCAGCTCGAAGCGACGCAGGCTCAGCGCCAACGGGAAGCGTGCACCACAGGCCCGCATGCCTGTCGCTTCGGCCCGTATCATGGGCATCTGCCCTTCCGTCGAGATCACCGAGCTGCACAGAACATCCAGCTGTTCGCGGTCAAAGCCCGGCACACGGACTTCCAGCTTCACGCCGAACAGCTTGCCGCTGGCTACACCGAAAATATGTTCCGCGGCCTGATTGGCCGACACCACGCAGCCATCACTGTCCAGATTCAGCACGCCTTCCGGTGCCGCATCCAGCACGGCACGCAACTCGGTCTGGCTACGCAGCAGGCGCCGGCTCATCATGCGCGTCACCGTATCAGCGCGCGCCCGGATGATGGCCTGATGGTTAAGCAGCAAGGTCAGCGCCACACTCACGCACAGGCCGAACAACAGCCACTGCCAGCTATGCCTATCGAAGCCGCTCGATGCACGCGAACGCACCACCATCGTCCAAGAGCGTCCGCCCCATGACAGCTGACGGCTCGCCATCAGCTCTTTGGCCGACGATTTACGGCTACCGTAGACCTGCCACTGAGGATCGGCCAGAACACCGCTATACAGTTGCACAGACGCGTCAGGATAGGCGCGCACCAGCACGCGGTTCAGCAGCACATCCAGGCGCACCAGCGCAACCATAGAGCCCTGCACTGCAGCGCGGCGCTGCTCTACGCTCAGCAATGCAGCGTCTGGCCGGTACACGGGCAGATACAAGGCCACCAGCAAGCCTTTGCCGGCCTCTGGCACAACGTTTGCTGCCAGCGGCCCGCTCATGCTGGGCTGCCCGCTATCGCGTGCTTTCAGCCATGCGGACAGGCGCGCATCGTTTGCGCCGAGGGTGTCGGCTGCCGTAGGGCTGAATTCGAGAGCGAGCAGTTCCGGCTGGGTCTGTGACAGCTTGAGCCCTTCGGTATATCGGCGCCAGTCGGCATCGCTCATGGCCAGATTGGTCTGACGATAAGCGGCCGCGCCACGCAGGATCAGCTGATAGTTTTCAAGGCGATGCTGTAGCGTGCCGAGAATGCGCTCGGTAGAGCTTTGCAATTGCGCATCTTCGTCGGCACGCTCCTGCATGCGCATCCACTGCCAGCCTGCCAGCGTGACAGTCAGGCCCAGCAGAATAGCAACCGCAGCACTACGGTTAGGCTTCAGAAGATGCCACCTTTGCGCGATTTTGTCGGACGCCCGCGCCAGGCGTTCCCTGAAAGCGTTCATATTCACCTCCAGCTCACAACAAGCGGGCCATAACCTTGTTGCACCTTGCCCGCGACATATTTCTCTCGTTTTTATCAATTTAGGCGATTAAATTGATTTTGCAAAGAAAAAAATTATTCAGAGAAATTTTAGTTGCATTTAAGACTCACCAAAACGTATCGTGGCTTTTCGGCGTCCAAAGCAAAAAACCCCCGACAGTCTGCGACTGAAGGGGGTTCTTCTTAATAACTAGCTTGACGATAACCTACTTTCACACTGGTTGCAGCACTATCATCGGCGCAGAGTTGTTTCACGGTCCTGTTCGGGATGGGAAGGGGTGGGACCAACTTGCTATGGTCATCAAGCT
>NZ_WWCL01000029.1 GCF_009857835.1 Duganella fentianensis | reverse complement strand
GGTCCAGACTCCTACGGGAGGCAGCAGTGGGGAATTTTGGACAATGGGGGCAACCCTGATCCAGCAATGCCGCGTGAGTGAAGAAGGCCTTCGGGTTGTAAAGCTCTTTTGTCAGGGAAGAAACGGTTTTGGCTAATATCCAGAGCTAATGACGGTACCTGAAGAATAAGCACCGGCTAACTACGTGCCAGCAGCCGCGGTAATACGTAGGGTGCAAGCGTTAATCGGAATTACTGGGCGTAAAGCGTGCGCAGGCGGTTTTGTAAGACTG
>NZ_WWCL01000028.1 GCF_009857835.1 Duganella fentianensis | reverse complement strand
GTTTTACCAGAAGTAGGTAGCTTAACCGCAAGGAGGGCGCTTACCACGGTAGGATTCGTGACTGGGGTGAAGTCGTAACAAGGTAGCCGTATCGGAAGGTGCGGCTGGATCACCTCCTTTCTAGAGTGGCACTGAGTTAGTAATAACTCGCCATCAAGCGTTCACACTTATCGACTGTAAATAATAAAGAACAGCATTTGGGGCTGTAGCTCAGCTGGTTAGAGCACCGTGTTGATAACGCGGGGGTCGTTGGTTCGAGTCCAACCAGCCCTACCAGT
>NZ_WWCL01000027.1 GCF_009857835.1 Duganella fentianensis | reverse complement strand
GAACGTTGCTCAGAATCTGGAATAGTAAGTAATGTGGGTAATGAAGTTGTCTCAACAACGTTTAACGGTCTTCTTACCTATATCCTGCTAAGGTTATAGGGACAAGCCGTACGGGCAATTAGTATCAGTTAGCTTAATGCATTACTGCACTTCCACACCTGACCTATCAACGTCCTGGTCTCGAACGACCCTTCAAAGAGCTCAAGGCTCTGGGAAATCTCATCTTAAGGCAAGTTTCCCGCTTAGATGCTTTCAGCGGTTATCTCTTCCAGACTTAGCTACCCGGCAA
>NZ_WWCL01000026.1 GCF_009857835.1 Duganella fentianensis | reverse complement strand
TATCATCGGCGCAGAGTTGTTTCACGGTCCTGTTCGGGATGGGAAGGGGTGGGACCAACTTGCTATGGTCATCAAGCTTTGACTTGTACGAGCCGCGTTCTCATGAACGTTGCTCAGAATCTGGAATTAGTAAGTATTCAGCAATGAATGCTGGGGTAATGAAGTTGTCTCAACAACGTTTAACGGTCTTCTTACCTATACCCTGCTAAGGTTATAGGGACAAGCCGTACGGGCAATTAGTACTGGTTAGCTTAATGCATTACTGCACTTCCACACCCAGCCTATCAACGTCCTGGTCTCGAACGACCCTTCAAAGAGCTCAAGGCTC
>NZ_WWCL01000025.1 GCF_009857835.1 Duganella fentianensis | reverse complement strand
TTCCGGTATTGCCGGAAATGCCTGTGCCGTGGCTATCACAGTGTGGTGCATCAGGTCGGCACCAACAAATGCTGCCCGGTGCATGGCGACCCGCTGGAAATCGCCTGTCGCACTTGCGGCGCCAAGGCGCCCTACCGACTCAACGTAGCCCTGCTCGACGCGCCCTACCGATGCGGAAACTGTGGCCACCTATATGGCGCATCGCCGCCCGTTTCGCCGCGGAACAAGCGTCCATTCAACAAGAAGGCGCGCATCGCCATCACGCGGCTGCGATGGAGCTATTTTGCGTATTTCTGATCGTATCGATATGACGCTGACGATGCGAATCGGTGCCGATTTTCG
>NZ_WWCL01000024.1 GCF_009857835.1 Duganella fentianensis | reverse complement strand
TACGACGACAACGAGTACGAATGGCTGCGCGACGTGCATGACCATCTGGACCGGTTGCAGATCAAGCTGTTCACGATCCTCGTCGGCCAGCAGGATCTGCTGGCCATCAAGATCGCCATGCAGTGCGCCGGCAAGACCCAGATTGTGGCGCGCCTGATGGTCGACGAACTCGCATTCCATGGCATTCGCAATGCCGCCGATGTCGCCACCTGCCTGATCGGTTATGGCCAGACCAATTTCCCGCGCCGCACCGACTGGTCTTTTACGCGCTTCTATCTGCAGCAGGCGGTGGACGCCGGATATCGCCTGGTCGACGATGCCCAAGTGCTTTGGGAGGCCTTCGCCGCGATACACAACAAGGCGGGGCTGGCCGGCGCACTGGAGATTCCGATGGAATCGTTCACCCGTGCCGTCGAGATCGTGCTCAAGGAAAGCGAGCTGCAGGACGCTGCGCATTACCGGCCGTCGGCCCAGTTGTGGATCCAGGCGGTGCGCAGTTCCGGCTATGTCCAGGCTCGGGTGGCGACCACTTGCAGCCTGTCGGAACTGTCCAGCGCCGCGTGATGCCATGGAGGCCAAGAGCTTGCCCATCATGCTGTTCGACGAGCGCGCGCTGACGCCGTCTTTCGGCTACGTGTTCGACCCGAAATGGCTCGATCCGTTTGAATCGATCGTGTCCATCCTGTGGAAGCT
>NZ_WWCL01000023.1 GCF_009857835.1 Duganella fentianensis | reverse complement strand
AATCTGCGGATCAAAGTTTGTTTGCTAACTCCCCGCAGCTTATCGCAAGCTACTACGTCCTTCATCGCCTGTAATCGCCAAGGCATCCGCCATGTGCACTTATTCACTTGTCCCTATAACGTTAGCTTCTGCGACTAACAGAAAGCGTTTATAGGAATAAGAAGTACTACGTTAATGCGTTTGTTGATACATACAATCATTACCCATCGTCTTACGTTTTACCGTAAAACGATCAATAAAAATTTACTTACTTCTTCCAGATTGTTAAAGAACATACAGCACTTGATCTCTAAAAGATCAAATCTAAAGGTCTACCTTTACATTTGAACTTTTGGTGGAGGATGACGGGATCGAACCGACGACCCCCTGCTTGCAAAGCAGGTGCTCTCCCAGCTGAGCTAATCCCCCATTGGGTATGACTGGTAGGGCTGGTTGGACTCGAACCAACGACCCCCGCGTTATCAACACGGTGCTCTAACCAGCTGAGCTACAGCCCCAAATGCTGTTCTTCTTAATTACAGTCGATAAGTGTGAACGCTTGATGAGTCGTGCGACTCTAGAAAGGAGGTGATCCAGCCGCACCTTCCGATACGGCTACCTTGTTACGACTTCACCCCAGTCACGAATCCTACCGTGGTAAGCGCCCTCCTTACGGTTAAGCTACCTACTTCTGGTAAAACCCGCTCCCATGGTGTGACGGGCGGTGTGTACAAGACCCGGGAACGTATTCACCGCGACATGCTGATCCGCGATTACTAGCGATTCCAACTTCATGCAGT
>NZ_WWCL01000022.1 GCF_009857835.1 Duganella fentianensis | reverse complement strand
GGCACTGTTGCAAAGTTAGCGATGAGGCAGCCTTTTGTCTTATTCAAAGGCCTTACATTTCAAAAACTCTGCTTACCAGGCGCATTTCGCCCAGGGGATCACCATAATAAAATGCTGAGGCCTGGCCTTTGCGTAGTGCACGCATCACCTCAATACCTTTGATGGTGGCGTAAGCCGTCTTCATGGATTTAAATCCCAGCGTGGCGCCGATTATCCGTTTCAGTTTGCCATGATCGCATTCAATCACGTTGTTCCGGTACTTAATCTGTCGGTGTTCAACGTCAGACGGGCACCGGCCTTCGCGTTTGAGCAGAGCAAGCGCGCGACCATAGGCGGGCGCTTTATCCGTGTTGATGAATCGCGGGATCTGCCACTTCTTCACGTTGTTGAGGATTTTACCCAGAAACCGGTATGCAGCTTTGCTGTTACGACGGGAGGAGAGATAAAAATCGACAGTGCGGCCCCGGCTGTCGACGGCCCGGTACAGATACGCCCAGCGGCCATTGACCTTCACGTAGGTTTCATCCATGTGCCACGGGCAAAGATCGGAAGGGTTACGCCAGTACCAGCGCAGCCGTTTTTCCATTTCAGGCGCATAACGCTGAACCCAGCGGTAAATCGTGGAGTGATCGACATTCACTCCGCGTTCAGCCAGCATCTCCTGCAGCTCACGGTAACTGATGCCGTATTTGCAGTACCAGCGTACGGCCCACAGAATGATGTCACGCTGAAAATGCCGGCCTTTGAATGGGTTCATGTGCAGCTCCATCAGCAAAAGGGGATGATAAGTTTATCACCACCGACTATTTGCAACAGTGCC
>NZ_WWCL01000021.1 GCF_009857835.1 Duganella fentianensis | reverse complement strand
ACTGCATGAAGTTGGAATCGCTAGTAATCGCGGATCAGCATGTCGCGGTGAATACGTTCCCGGGTCTTGTACACACCGCCCGTCACACCATGGGAGCGGGTTTTACCAGAAGTAGGTAGCTTAACCGCAAGGAGGGCGCTTACCACGGTAGGATTCGTGACTGGGGTGAAGTCGTAACAAGGTAGCCGTATCGGAAGGTGCGGCTGGATCACCTCCTTTCTAGAGTCGCACTAGTCAGCAATGACGACTCATCAAGCGTTCACACTTATCGACTGTCAATAAGAGAAGAACAGCATTTGGGGCTGTAGCTCAGCTGGTTAGAGCACCGTGTTGATAACGCGGGGGTCGTTGGTTCGAGTCCAACCAGCCCTACCAGTCCTATAGTGAGGTATCAGACTAAAGTCTGACACCTGACAAAAAAGGGGGATTAGCTCAGCTGGGAGAGCACCTGCTTTGCAAGCAGGGGGTCGTCGGTTCGATCCCGTCATCCTCCACCAAAAGTTCAAACGTAAGTCAGCCGATTTGGTTGCGATTTAGGTTTGATCTTTTAGAGATCAAGTGCTGTATGTTCTTTAACAATCTGGAAGAAGTAAGTAAATTTTTATTGATCGTTTTACGGTAAAACGTAGGACGATGGGTAATGATTGTATGTATCAACAAACGCATTAACGTAGTACTTCTTATTCCTATAAACGCTTCCTGTTAGTCGCAGGAGCTAACGTTATAGGGACAAGTGAATAAGTGCACATGGCGGATGCCTTGGCGATTACAGGCGATGAAGGACGTAGTAGCTTGCGATAAGCTGCGGGGAGTTAGCAAACAAACTTTGATCCGCAGATT
>NZ_WWCL01000001.1 GCF_009857835.1 Duganella fentianensis | reverse complement strand
AACGCCGCTGAGTGGTTCCGTCTTGTTCTTTTCGTCATGCCTTTGCTCCTAAAATCCGGCCTTGCGGCCGCTATTGTGAAGCAAGGCATCCACTTATCCTACTGTCCGAAAAACCGGAACCGCTTCTTGAACTAGCCACTCCGGAATTCGTTTGGCAAGCGGTACAGCGGTTTATTGCAGGTGAAAGCCAGCCATTTTTTGGTCCATCTACAGACTTCGACTTAGTTGCCGACGATCGGCGCTTTCCGCCTAAAGCAGTGTTTGGAATGGCACTATCAATGGCTACAGGCGGCCAAGAGGTTGTCCCGAAGAATTTTACTGGTGGCGAAGGATCGGCTTGCTTCCGTTTATTACGGGCAGCCGGATACAGCGTTATAGCTAAGGATGCGGAAACAACCACTACTACTCCTGCCAATGATTTAGAACAAGAATGGGCCGAAGGCTCGGTTCTCTTAGTTTCGCATCTCAAACGGGAGCGAAGTGCGGGATTGGCTAAAGCAAAGAAAACGCAATATCGCCGGTTTCATGGCAGACTTACGTGTGAACGATGTGGACTTGACCCAGTTAAAGAATACAGCTCAGAGGACGGCGAAGCCTGCATAGAGGTGCATCATGCCAAGGTGCACGTAAGCGAAATGCTGCCAGGACACAAGACTTCGCTTGATGACCTGCAGTGCCTTTGCGCTAACTGTCACCGTTTCATTCATCGGCAACTGCGGCAAAGCGATAGCCCAACTGCCCTACAGTAGAGGGGGGGGGGAGCCAAAGCTGGGGGGGCATTGGGACTATTGGATCAGCACAACCTTCAAAATTTTTGCGACTGATTACAAGTAAATTTTTCAGACTTCATCATAAATAAAACGCGGTCGAATATTTTTAGCCAGATGAAAATCTACGAGATATTCACTCAAGCGACAATTATGAAAGTCATCTATTTTCGTCCCCTACGAGATTTCCCTGCTTTGGCGGCTAAACTCTACTTGCAGCATTCGACACAAAATCAACGGTCCAATCTGAAAATTGCCACTACTGTCAATCAGCGGCAGCGGTCCGAACTGAGTGTGGGTATAGAAAAGGTAATGGCTAAGTTCGCAGAGGTTATGGTACGCCTAGCTCGGATAGAAACTAAGGTTGACCAGCTAACGAAAAGTAGTGCTATCAACTTGGCCACATAGTCGTGACATCTGAATCCTGCTTGATCCAGCCATATGCACTTGCTAAAATTGACCCCAGTGATAGAGTTTGCGCGTCGGCCTAATAAACCGAAAGCAGGCGGGACGTATCGCTCACAAGGCCAGACTAGTTCTGGCCTTGTGCTTTCAGGGCAGCTACTGCAATCTCTGGCTTGACATGCATACAGCCGATCACACAACCCATTCCGAACTCAGGTTTTCCGCTTGCTGTAATACGGTCTGTATCGCATCCTCCTGCTGATCTGGCGGGTATTTATATTTCCTCAGGATTCGTTTCACCATCAGGCGCAGCTTGGCACGTACGCTTTCGCGCTGCGACCAATCGACGCTCACGTTCTGTCGCAGATTTTCCGTCAGTTCGTGTGCAATCAGCTTCAGGGTTTCATCGCTAAGTTCACGAACTGCTGATTCGTTGTTAGCGAGCGCATCATAGAAGCGGATTTCATCATCAGTCAGCCCCAGCGACTCGTTGCGGTTCGCAGCCTCCTTGAACTTCTTCGCCATCTGAATCAGCTCTTCAATCACCTGCGCCGTCTCAATCGATCTGTTCTGATAGCGCTTAATGACATCGGTTAGCAGCTCGGAAAACTTCTTGTTCTGCACGATGTTGCCGCCGAACTTGCTTTTGATCTCGCCTTCCAGCAACCGTTGGAGTAATTCAACAGCGAGATTGCGTTCTGGCAGATTGCGGACTTCCGCAAGAAAGTCATCATCGAGCAAGCCGATATTAGGTTTATCCAGTCCGACCGCGTCGAAAATATCCACGACTTGTTCCGAAACGACGGCCGAACTAATGATCTGCCTGATCGCTAATTCTCGTTCCTCATCCGTCTTCTTCTTGTTGCTGATTTCGCGCTTAGTCAGCAGTACTTTAATGGCTTGGAAGAATGCGACTTCCTCGCGCACCGCCTTTGCTTCATCCAGCGTACAACATAGCGAAAACGCCTTGCTCATCGCCAGCGCATGATCAGCCCAACGCTTCTTGCCGTCCTTTTCAGTAAGCACATGGTTCGCTGCTCCAGCCAACAGTTTGTGACCGCCCTTCAGGAAATTGCTGTAGTCAAAGCCCTGTAGCATGGCGCGAAGAACTTCGAGTTTCTCTTCAAGAACCGCATATGCTTCATTCGCATCGACTGTCGGCCTACCACGGCCATTGCTTGCGGTGTATTCTTTCAGTGCCTTTTTGAGATCGTTGGCAATGCCGATGTAATCGACCACCAACCCGCCTTGCTTGTCTTTGAACACCCTATTCACCCGAGCGATAGCCTGCATCAGGTTGTGGCCTTTCATGGGCTTATCCACATACAGCGTATGGACGCAGGGAGCATCGAAACCAGTCAGCCACATGTCGCGCACAAGCACCAGACGTAACGGGTCAGCCGGATTCTTGAACCGCTTCTCCAGATCCCTCTTTACCTGCTTTGAATAGATGTGTGGCCGCAGCAATGGCTTATCGCTGGCTGAGCCTGTCATCACGATCTTGATTGCACCCTTGGTCGGATCTTCGTCGTGCCAGTCTGGGCGTAGCTTGATGATTTCGTTGTGCAAGTGGACACAGATATCGCGGCTCATTGCCACTACCATCGCCTTACCGCTTTGTGCTTTTGATCGCTCTTCAAAATGCGCTACCAAATCAGCGGCAACTTGTCGGATGCGAGGTTCAGCACCGACGACTTTCTCCAGTGCAGCCCATTTGCTTTTCAGCTTTGATTGTTCGTCGCCGTCTTCGCCTTCGGCCAGTTCATCAACTTCGGCATCCAGTTCGTCCAGTTCCGCTTCCTTCAGCCCTAACTTGGCGAGCCTTGATTCGTAGAAGATGGCAACCGTAGCGCCATCGTCCTTCGCTTGCTGCATATCGTAGACGTGAATGTAATCACCAAACACAGCACGGGTATCACGGTCTTCGCCAGAAACCGGCGTGCCAGTAAAGGCGACAAAAGTAGCGTTAGGCAGTGCATCACGTAGATGCTGGGCATAGCCGACTTGATAGCCTTTATCGTCGCCCTTAAATTTCGCTTCAAAGCCGTACTGGGTGCGGTGCGCTTCATCGGCAATCACCACTATATTGCTACGCTCCGACAGGACAGGGAAACTGTCTTCGTCTTCGCCAGGCATGAATTTCTGGATGGTAGCGAATACGATGCCGCCCGAAGGTCGATTGCCCAGCTTTGCACGTAGGTCGCCACGGGTTTCGGCCTGCACCGGCTGCTCGCGCAATAAATCCTGTGCCAATGAAAATACACCGAACAACTGACCATCGAGGTCATTGCGGTCGGTGATGACAACAATCGTTGGATTCTCCATCGCCGATTCACGCATGACCCGCGCAGCAAAGCAGGTCATGGTGATACTCTTGCCGCTGCCTTGCGTGTGCCAAACCACACCGCCTTTGTGGCTGCCGCCTGGGCGCGACGCAGAAACGACTTGGTTGATGGCAGCACGGACAGCGTGGAACTGGTGATAACCAGCGATCTTCTTGATCAGTTTTCCGTCATCTTCAAACAGTACGAAGAACCGCAAGTAATCCAGGATGTAGCGTGGAGCGAGAATGCCACGAATCAGCGTTTCCAGCTCGTTAAATTGGCCGAGCGGATCAAGCGTGACGCCATCGATGGTTCGCCACTGCATAAAGCGTTCTGCATCGCTCGATAACGAACCAAGACGAGCTTCACTGCCGTCAGAAATAACCAGTACTTCGTTGTAGTTGAAGACGTCGGGGATCTGCTCTTTGTAGGTCTGTATTTGGTCGAAGGCTTTCCAGATGTCTGCGTTTTCATCGGCTGGATTCTTCAGTTCCATCAGCACCAACGGCATGCCATTGACGAACAAGATGATGTCAGGGCGACGGGTATGCTTGGGTCCTTTGAGCGTGTATTGATTCACGGCCAGCCATTCGTTGGCGGTGATGTCCGCGAAATTGATAAGGCGAACAAAGTCGCCGCGCGTCTCGCCATTCTTCTGATACTGCACCGGAACGCCATTGACGAGCAGGCTGTGGAAATGGCGATTTGCCGACAGTAAGGCCGGTATGCCTATGTCCATAACCTGCTTTAGCGCGTCTTCGCGGGCTATCAGCGGGATCGTAGGATTCAGGCGGTTGATAGCACCAAGCAAACGCTCAACTAACAGCGGCTGCTGATAGTTTTTGCGCTCTGGATATTCGCCGTCCGGAGCAATCGCATAGCCGTTGACATAGTGGTAGCCAACCTCTTGAAGCCAGCCAACTGCTTCGCTTTCCAGTTGGTCTTCGGTCATGCTCATGAGACAGCCTCGTCAACCATGCTTTCTACATCGGCTATGCGTAGCTGACCAGAGATTAAGCGGGGAAGTAGTGTGTCGCGAAGTGATGAAAGTGTAGTCACTAGTTCCAGATTTTCTTTCATTCGCTCCATCACAGGTGAGATGCTGATTTCAAACAGATCAATTATTGCCTTTGTTGGGTAGATAATCGTTACGCCATCTAGCGTGCTGCGAGTGATCGTGTCGAAGACTGAGCCATGTGTCCGCTGTTTTAAGGTTTCAACAATAAGGTAGGTGCTGAAATATGTGAAGTAGCTATCATTTGCCTTACCGCTCAGTCCGTAGCATGACTGATTCATTGCCATTATTCGACCAGTCAAGGCCAATTTCCCAACCGTTCCGCGCGCGGAAATGATCGTTGTCCCCGCAGGTAAAAGCTTAGTTGATGAGTTACTTACTCCAGCTTCCGATATATGCTTTTCAGTATCGATAACGAAAACATCGCTCAACTTTGGAGCGTCAACAACCGAATACCAAGGGATATCTCCATTCCAGTATTCTGTATTCGCTGTCTTCGGAGTGCCGCCACCGATAACAGTAACTGTTTCAGTAAAAGATCTAGGCTCCCACCCCTTAGGCACGAACCCCAACTCCGATTCCTCAAAACCATTAGGAAACAACGCCGCCGTCGCTTCATCCATGCCATCCGGCTGTTGACCACCTTGCTTTGCACGAACCGGATCGAAATCAACGAACCACGACTTGAACAAGGCTTGCGCTATGGCTTCGAGCGTGGCGTTCATTTCGCGGAGCAGTATTATGCGTTCGTCGATAGATCCAAAAAACTCGGCAAGTTGACGTTGCTCTCTTATCGGCGGAATCAAGATCGGGATTGCCTTAATGATGTCCGTATTAATATTCGGCATCACCGCCCCTACAGCGTGGGTCCTCAACCATTGATATGTTTTATCACTAGATAGATATCTAGCCAAATAATTCGGATCAAGATCCTTCGTCTTTAATCGAAGGAGGAGCGCGCCTGTTCCACAAAGTGCACCGACATATCGTTTATCTACAATTGCAGAAAGTCCAGTTGCTTGCGCACCTCGGCGTGCAAATAAAATATCTCCAAGTTGTAAACGGTGACGATCAAGCTCGGATGCCTTTTTTTCACTTACCCTAGGAACTTCGATGTCGCGAATATAACCGCGACCAATCGCTTCAGTTGGAATTACAGGCACACCGATATCTACATAATCGTGGCTGTGTAATTGTGACCCAAATGGCCCAGTTTGTACGACAGCTTGGCCTTTCAAAATTAGCTCGGCGATTGTTGAGGTAGGCCAATCAGAACGCATAACCTAATCCTCCCAGCTTCTTCCGAATCAGCACATCCAGCTCAGCTCCCTTAGTCATTTGTTCGCCCAGCTTCTCGGTAAGCCTCTGCATTTTTTCCGGAAATGCTTCATCGTCGTCTTCGACTTCTTCAGCACCGACATAACGACCTGGTGTCAGCACATAACCATGTTCCGCAATTTCGACAAGTGAGACACTGCGGCAGTAACCAGCGACATCTGCATATTCGCTAGCCCCCTCGCCACGCCACGCAGAAACAGTCGCAGAAATGCGGCCGATGACGCCATCGGTGAATTCGCACTGAACGCGGCTTATCATGCTGCCAAGTTTGCGAGCATCTATAAACAGCACTTCACCTTTGCGTGCAGTCTTTTGCCTCGCAAGGAACCACAAACAGGCTGGAATCGGTGTATTGAAGAATAGTTGACTAGGCAACGCGATCATAACTTCCACGACATCCGCATCAACCATTGCACGACGAATATCGCCTTCACTGTTCTGGCTTGAACTCATGCTGCCATTAGCTAGCACTATACCGGCACGACCAGCGGGCTTTAGGTGAAACAACATGTGTTGCAGCCATGCATAGTTCGCATTGCCTTGTGGGGGCGTACCGTATACCCAGCGAGGATCGCCTTCCAGACTTCCATGCCACCAGTCGCTGATATTGAACGGTGGATTAGCAAGCACAAAATCTGCGCGTAGGTCTGAATGTTGGTTACGGACAAACGTGTCGGCTGGTTCGCGCCCAAGATTGAAATCTATGCCGCGAATAGCAAGGTTCATTGCAGCCAGTCGCCATGTAGTCGGATTGGCTTCCTGCCCGTAAATGCTGACGTCGCCTAGCTTACCGCCGTGTGATTCGATGAAGCGTTCGGACTGGACGAACATGCCGCCTGAGCCACAGCACGGGTCATAGACCTTGCCGTGGTGCGGCGCCAGTACGGCAACTAGTGTTTTGACGATGCTGGCTGGGGTGTAGAACTGTCCACCACGCTTACCTTCCGCACTGGCAAACATACCAAGGAAGTATTCGTAGACCTGACCGAGTACATCGCGTGCGGTATTAGCATCGACTCCGAAACCGATCTGCGATACAAGATCGACCAGTTCGCCCAGTTTGCCATCAGGTAGCTGCGCGCGCGCATAGCGTTTGTCTAGAATGCCCTTCAGCTTGGGGTTCTCGATTTCGATCAGTGACAATGCATCGTCAATGCGTTTGCCGATGTCTGACTGTTTGGCATTGGCACGGATGCTTTCCCAGCGTGCAGCTTCAGGCACCCAGAACACGTTTACTTCACGGTAATAGTCGCGATCCTCCAATTCTTCAGCCAACAATTCGGCATCACAATCCTGCAGAAAGTAGTCATCATTTTGATCTGCGAATCGTCGCGTTAGCTCTTCGCGGCGGGACTGAAATGTATCGGAAATATATTTGACGAAGATCAGGCCGAGTACAAGGTGCTTGTATTCGGCGGCGTCCATGTTGGCACGGAGTTTATCGGCGGTAGCCCATAGTGTTTTTTTAATGTCGTCAATCATTAGCGAGGCTCATTGCAAAGTTGCGTTCTTCAATAGCAACCATTTTGCCGTATTCTGCCAACAATCGAAATGAAAAACTTGCCATATCTGCAAAAATATACTTTGCAAGCAGAATCAGGCAAAGCCGTAACACTCCGCTGACATACAGAGCGTAAATCTTAAGTTCTCTATTGAAGCACCGCCTAAATTGGGCGAGTAAGAGTTCTTAACTACGCTGAGCCACAACTGATAGAAGTTAGCCGCGACTTAGGGCTTATAGTGCAGTGCAATCAAACGATCTGCCTCAGCTTCTGCACCCGCCCTCGCAATTTTTTGCAGGGACATTTTTGGCACGTTGTTTGTAATCCAAAGCATCTTGGCGTAGAGGGTCGGCGACATGGGCAAATTCAGTCCTTTGGGCAGCAGGCCGGTAACGTCGTTCCATGGCAGCTTGCCTGTCTCGTGCACAGAATTCGTCGTAATACCCGAGTTCGGCCCAAATACAAGTTGCTCATTCTGAGGCTGAACCGATTCACTATTAGCACACTGCTCACTTTCGACAAAGTCATCCTGATGCCTATCTTCGAGCTGGACTTGCTCATCGTCTTGTTGCCAGTATTGATTCAACAATGCAGCTACGGCATCCAAAACCTCATCCGCGCTAGGACGTTTCCTACTAATCATCTCTCCTCCTAAAATTGCGAATCTCGGGTCCCTTGATTAACCCGCAGCTACATGCCTTAATCCCTTTACTTGACCTCAACCGAGACGTTTGGTGCCCTTTTCAGCTTTGGCCGACCGAGTTCAGTATCACCATCGGTCAGACACATGAATTGAACCTCTGCCTTGGGGTAGTTACCGAGAACAAATGGCGGTTGAGCCTCTTGAGTGTTCACAACTTGAAGGGACTTACTTTGTCCAGCACAGTAAGCCGCAGCTTCCTGAAATGCCTCAGCCTTAAGGGTGCCGGACCCACTGAAGCCGGTTGCCGCCTGACGGCTCACCATATAGGTGTCCTTGCCAATGGGGATAATGCCAGAGTTGCTGGCGCAGCCAGCCAATGCCGCTGCGGTAATAGCTGCCAAACAGTATTTCATGAACATTTTGCCTCTTCCGTATCTGCGTGATTGCAATGCCACGGAGATACTAAGGAAACCTTAGTACGACGTCAACGAAAAACTCAGAATATCTTAGCCTTTAGGGGCTATGAATGTCGGTCTTCTCCAATAGATTGAAAGAAGCGCGCACCCGCGCCGGGTTATCACAGGAACGGCTCGGCGTGTTGGCAGGCATCGATGAAATGTCATCGAGCGCACGGATGAACCAATACGAGAAAGCGAAGCACGAACCGGATTTCACCATGGTCGAGCGAATAGCCAAGGCACTGAACGTACCTGAGTCCTACTTCTATGCAGCCGACGACGAAGCAGCATGGCTGCTGGTAACCTTTCATCGCCTACCGCGCAGCGCACGCGACAAAGTGATGCAATTTACTCGCGAAGTGGCAAGTGAATAGGATATGGTTTCATGGCCGTCTATTGCCATGCTAAACTTTGATCAATGCGATGGGTTTGAACAGATTGAGTCACGCAGCGATTTGACGGTATTTTTGACGGTACGCGGACAGTGAGCCAAACATAAAAACACGATTTTATGAGGCATACAAGGCACTATTCGATTCCGGCTCGGGCACCATCAACATCCATAAGGCTTACCTTAAAATTCGGCAACAAAAAAGTCTACTTATTTTGTTCCGCAATTTTAAGTTTGTTCCGCAAATCTCAGTTACCACCTGCGCGCGGAACTCACCGAGCCGGCCTACGCCGTGCGGCGCTCACGCAGTGCCATCGACCAATATTCGCCCAACTTTCAGTCATGTTTAAGACCGGGGCAACTCGCTCCAGATGAGTCTTACCGTCGATGCCCGATATGGAAGAGGGATCAAATACGGTATGAGCAATTGAATATCTAAGGCAAGCGGGGGTGCAATGCAAACTCCGGGTCAAAGCTCAATGCAGTTGAATCAGGATACCGCTCCTATCGCAAATAAAGACCATCGATCACGGTAAGCATCTCTGCCGGAATCCGCGCGCGCAGCTCGCGCATAAACTCCTCCGGTATGCCCCACAGCATTTCGGCAATAGGGCCGGCAATCGCGGCCTGCGTATCTGAATCCCCACCCAGAGCAACGATTTTCCGCATACAGTCTTCAAACGAAGTTGACAGCAGCGCACAGGTGATCGCCTCGGGGACCGAGGGAATTGCCAGCTCGGAATGTACACAATCGCGCTGGACTATCTCAAATGGCCGAGACAAATCGTAGCCAAATGCATCCTCAAGTGCAGCCCTGATCTGAACCTGCGACGCCTTGTTCTTTGCCATCCAGATAGCTTGTGTGGTGGCTAATGCCGCATTCAATCCAAGATGATGATCGTGAGTACATGAAGTTACCAAGGTAGCCTTCTTCAGTGCATCCTCCAGGGTATCACCCAGCATAGCCGCAGCGGAGACGCGCATCGCACCACCGTTGCCAGCGCTACCGTATGGTTCATCATCTGGATTATTTAGCCAGACCCAAAAAATGGCACCGTAGCCACCACGCTGAGGCTTGAATCGCTGCGCCCAGGCACGCATGGAGGAAGCGGGGTCAGTGTTGTGCAACAAGGCATCAGCCACTGCCACCGTCATAATCGAATCATCCGTATAAGCACATTGGGGAGAAAACAACTCGAAGCGTTCATGCTTAATCCGATTGAATTCCCATGGCGACCCGATAAGATCCCCAAGCAGCGCTCCGTACATAGCTATCCCTGTGCAGTTTTACCAAGAGTGCAAGGCTAAGACCAAATTAAGAAAACGTCAACTATCCGCAACGATCTCCGTAGCCGCTACATTGTTCTGGATAATCTTAAAAAAGACGGCGCCTATGCCGATGATTGCTCCGCAAAATGCGAGCTCCCCGTACTGGACCAGGGCTCCTATACAGCCTTGAGGTCGCGTAGTTCGACTATCCCCGCCCGGGCCAGCCGCTCGATCTTGCTCGCCTTGATTTCGGAATAACCATCTGGCTGGACAGCCTTTAACACCGCCATCGCTTCGGCAAACCGCCCCAACTGGCGCAGCAACTCACCGCGCTCTAACGGCGCCTCGGCATCGAGCTCAAACAAGGCAAGCAGGCGTAATCGGTTGGTGTGTGCCAGTTCTGGTGCGACGAGCGGGAGCGAGGCAGCGGATACGCCGTCGTTACGGGTCCGCTGATGCTCGCTGGAAGCCCACCATAGACGTCGACGCAGGAAAATTTCGCGGTCATCCGCAGCATCAGGCGAAAGCCCATCCAGCGCTTCGATCAGATCGTCGGCACTTTCCAGTCCGCCGAATCCCCGGGCTTCCTTGATGCCGGCCGGCAGCGCGGCCCACTCCCGCTCTTTGCGTAGCCGGCCTTGCCGGTCGCCAGTTATGCGATGCCATAGACGGGCCAGAGGATGGATCTCGCGCGGTGCCGTTGGCTGCTCCATGATTGCAGTGACATCTGCTATCCAGACGATGCCGCTACAAGACGGACAGCGGCCTACGGTAGCGCTGGCACCGGACCACCACTGCCCGCTTTTTCCATCCGACCACTCAGGCACATTTTTATCGAAGTGCAGCGATATAAGCGATGCGCGCGTGAAGTAGGCGGCGCATGCGGGACATTGGTATAGCGACGGGGACGAGAAGCGGGTCATGGGTATTTTGATTACGATTGAAATGGGAATGGTGACGTTTTCAGGCACAGTGAGTGGGCGGCACCACCTTGGCGCAGCCCTCTTCCAAGCTACCGGCCGCGGTCACGCTGCGCCTCCTGCAGCAGCCAGTCGCGGAAGGTACGGATGCGCGGCAGGCCGGCACACTCGGCGCGATATACCACGTAGTATGCCAGCGGCGACGCGTAGCGGATCTTGCCGAACAGGCGCACCAGCCGTCCGGCCACCAGATCGTCGCGCGCCATCACGCTGCGCGCCAGCGCAATGCCGTGACCTTCCACGGCCGCCTGCAGCACGGCCGCCGAATTATTGATCTTCATGCCGCGCCGGCCATGGCCGCCTTCAACACCGGCCTTCTGCAGCCACGCCACCCAGCTGGGAAAACCGGCGTGGCCATCCATCGACAGATCATGGATCAGCGTCTCCTGCGCCAGATCGGCCAGCTTTTTCAATCGTCCCGCAGGGCGCAGCAATTCGGGTGAGCAGACCGGATAGACCTCTTCTTCCATCAGCTTTTCCGCTATCAGTCCGGGCCAGCTTCCCAGTCCGTAGCGCACGCCGATGTCGATGCGCTGGGCGGCGAAATCGACCGCTTTGAGATTGGTATCGAGCCGCACATCGGTATCCGGACAGGCCGTCTGGAAGCGGTCTATACGTGGCAACAGCCACTTGGCGGCAAAGGCCGGACTGACGGTGACCGTCAACACCCCGTTGAGCGAACCTTCCCTGAGCCGTTCCAGCCCCAGCGACAGGCGCTCGAAGCCGGCGCGGATTTCCGGCAGAGCGCGTTCCGCCGCCTCGCTGGGCACCAGCCTTGCCCGTCCGCCTGCCGCACGATGGAACAGCGACGCGCCCAGCCATTCTTCCAGCGTCCGCACCAGCTGGCCCACGGCTGCAGGCGTCACATTCAACTCGGCCGCCGCGGCAGAAAAACTCTGATGGCGCGCACTGGCCTCGAACGCGCGCAAGGCATTGAGGTACACGGGAGTTTTCATGGATATAAAGTTTTTCTATCGATGACAGACATTTTATCTGGTTTGTTATTTGTCCGCAGCCAGCGCAAACTGCATTCCATCAAAGGATAGATGCACCACAGCGCGCAACTGCTCTGTGGGTGCATGAAGTTTTTATTTATATGCCGCAAGGCTGGAACAGGGAGTCATGATGCGCAATCAATTCGCAGGCAAGAAGTTGCTGGTGGTAGGCGGGACCAGCGGCATGGGGTTTGAAGCGGCACGCAATGTGCTGCAACAGGGAGGCAATGTGCTCATCGTTGGCCACCGTCCGGAAAAGACGGCCGAGGCACGTGATACGCTCGCAGAATTCGGTCCCGTGCGAGCCTTGAGCGCCGATCTGACCAGCGAACTGGGACTGGCCCAACTCCTGCAGATCATGGATGACGAGCACACTGACATCGATCTGCTGGTCAACGCTGCTGGCGTATTCTCGCCCAAGCCTTTCCTGCAGCACGCCGAAGCTGATTACGACCGGTATATGAAGCTCAACAAGGCGACCTTTTTCATCACCCAGAAAGTGGCAAACAATCTGGTACTCAGCGCCAAACCGGGCGCCATCGTGAATATCGGTTCGATGTGGGCCAGACAGGCCATCGCCGCCACCCCGTCTTCCGCCTATTCGATGGCCAAGGCCGGCCTGCACTCGCTCACCCAGCATCTGGCCATGGAACTGGCGCCGCAACGGATCCGTGTAAATGCCGTTGCACCGGCCGTGGTGCAGACGCCTATCTATCAGGGCTTCATTCCCAAAGACGAAGTGGATGGCGCACTGCAGGGATTCAACAGCTTCCATCCGCTGGGCCGCATCGGCAAGCCGCAGGATGTGGCAGAGGTCATTACCTTCCTGCTGTCGGACAAGGCGGACTGGGTCACGGGCGCCATCTGGGATGTCGATGGCGGCGTCATGGCCGGCCGTAACTGAACGGGCGGCAGGCAGGTGCCGATCAGGCTTCGGGCGGCCCCATACGGTGCTTATGCACGGCCACCGTCTGCGCACGGTAGATGCCGCTATGCCCGGAGCACAGATAGGCCATCACGCAGGCCAGCGCCGCGTAGGGGCCTAGCTGTGGCCCGAACAGTTCGATGGCCATGATGGTGCAGGCCAGCGGCGTATTCGCGGCGCCGGCAAACACCGCCACAAAGCCCAGTGCCGCCAGCATGCCGAACGGCAGTTGCAGCAGCGGCGCCAGTGCATTGCCCAGAGTGGCGCCGATAAAAAACAGCGGCGTCACTTCGCCGCCTTTGTAGCCGCTGCCCAGAGACGCGACGGTGAATGCCAGCTTGCCTGCACTGTCCCACCACGGCAAGGGTTGCTGGAAGGCTTCCATCATCACGGGGATGCCTAGTCCGATGTAGCGCTGCCCCAGCATGTACACGGCCAGTGCCAGCACCACGCCACCAGCCAGCGCGCGCAGGGGCGCGTACGGCAGGTAGCGCTTCAGTAGCGCCGTCAATGCATGGGTGCTGCTGGCAAACAGCCAGGCCGTCAGGCCGAACGCCAGCCCGGCCAGCAGCACGGCCAGCAAACTCCAGGCACTGATGGCCGGCAGCGCACCCGCCGCATAATGGCTGTGCTGTATGCCCCAGGCCATGCATACCTGATCGGCCAGTATCGCCGCCAGCATGCAGGGGAAAATCGCGTCGTAACGCAGCCGGCCTATGGCCAGCACTTCCAGCGCGAATATGGCGCCGGCCAGCGGCGTACCGAAGACGGAAGCAAAACCGGCGCTGATGCCGGCCATCAGCACGATGCGGCGCTCCTCGTGCCTAAGCCGGAACAGATGGGTGAGCTGGTCCGCCAGCGAGCCGCCCATCTGCACAGCCGTGCCTTCGCGCCCCACCGATGCGCCGAACAGATGGGAAATTACGGTTGCCCCCAGCACCAGCGGCGCCATACGCAAGGGGACAACCTTGCGCGGGTCATGGATTTCATCGATCAGCAGATTATTGCCCGCTTCGACCTGTGTGCCCACTTTCAGATACACCCAGCTCACCAGCCAGCCGGCGACGGGCAATAGCCAGATCAGCCACGGGTGGCTGATGCGCGTGGCAGTGGCCAGCTCCAGCGCCCACAGGAACAGTGCCGAGGCAGAGCCGCTGGCAGCGGCAACCAGCGCGGCAAGTAGCGTCCATTTCGCCAGATAGGGCAGAATGCGGAGAGCGGAGAGTGGATGGCGGGAGGTCATGGATTTTGCATACTAGCAAAATCCCACCTGCAGGACAATTGCAACGGCCCTGAACAGGCCCGCACTTCAGGCCAGCCGTGTGAGCGGGTCGGCCAGTATGTTGTCGACCTGACGCCGCGCTTCGTCGCAGGCAGCGTTGACGGCATCGAGCTCGCGTGGCCGGACGAACTGCAGGGTCGCCCCTTCGAACACTTCCAGCCCGTCCGCTTCCACCCGCGCCAGATCGCAACTGGCCGTCCACTGCCCGCCCGTGGTGGGCAGTGCCGTCGGCAGGATATACCAGCCCTTGTAGAGTATTTTGTCCATGTCGCGCTCCATGCCAGTCGGGTTTAGCCTAGCATGAAGCGCGGCAGCGGCGCGCACGACTGGCGCGCAGCGGCTTAATCGTCGCTATCGGACGGTCCCACGCGGCCGATAGGCTGCTCCATGTTGGCGAGGAACCAGGTCAGCGAAGTCAGCACCGCGACGTGGCGCTTCAGTTCCAGCGTATTCACCTTGTCCAGCGTATCGGCTGCCGTGTGGTGGTAGTTGAAGTAGAACGACGAATCCACCAGCGGCTCGAACACCGGCACACCGGCGCGTTCCAGCGGGCCGGTGTCGGCCGCGCCGGCGATATCGCGCCGCTCGAACACGCCGGCACCGATAGGGCTGAGCGCTTCGCGCAGCGGGGCGAAGTATTTGACCATGGGCGCCGTGACGCTGCCGATCAGGCCGAACGGACGGCCACCGCCGCTATCCGATTCGATCGCGGCGAAATGCTTGTCCAGCAGGTTTTTATTGGCGTCGAAATAGGCCTTGCCGCCACGGGTGCCGTTTTCTTCATTGGCCCAGGCGATCACGCGGATGGTACGGCGCGGATGCAGATCCAGCTTGCGCAGCGTATCGATCACGCCCATGGCTCCGGCCACGCCGGTACCGTCGTCATGCGCCCCCGTGCCCAGATCCCACGAATCGAGGTGACCCGAAACGATCACCACTTCGTCCGCCTTGTCGCTGCCGGGCCAGTCGGCGATCACGTTGTAGCTATCGGCGTCCGGCAGGGTTTGCGGGGTCAGGGTCAGATGCATCTTCACGGGGCCGCGCTTGAGCAGACGGTCCAGCAGCAGCACATCTTCCGTAGTAATCGCCGCCGCCGGAATGCGCTTGCCTTCCGTCAGACCGGTAGCACCGGTGTGGGGAATGCGGTAAGTTGCGCCGCCCACCGAGCGCACCAGCGCTGCTGCTGCGCCCATCTCGGCCGCCATTTTCGGACCGGCATAACGGAAACCGGCGCCCGGGCCATAGGCCGCACCGGCATGACCACGGTCGGCCAGCTCCTGATCGAACGGCACATCCAGCAGCACGATGGCGCCTTTCACTTGCGCGGCCCTGGCTTTCAGCTCTTCAAAACTGCGCACCACCAGCACGGGCGCCGTCAGGCCCTGCGCCGGCGTGGCACCGGAACCACCGAGCGCCGTCAGTACGATCTTCTGGGTGATGCCGGCCGGACGGCCCGCATAGTCCACCAGTTCCGCCGTTTCCGCGCCACGTACCCAGTGCGGCACTTTGACCGGCTGCAGCGTCACCTTGGCGCCCAGCTTGCGCATGGCATCGGCCACCTGCTCCACGGCGGCCGCATAACCGGCCGAACCGGACAGACGCGGGCCCACCAGATCGGTCAGATCGGCCAGCCGCTCGTAAGCCCAGTCGCTCTCCATGGCGGTGGCGCGGATGCGGCTCAGCGTCGCCGCATCATTTGGCGTGGCAGCGGAAACGGCGCCGGCGGCAAACAGGCAGCTGGCGATGGCGGTCAGGGCAAACTTGGTAGCTTTCATGGTTTTCCGGATAGGGGCAAAGAAAGAGGCTGAATGGAGCCAGAGCATGGCTTAGACGAAAAATGATCTAAACGATAACCGATCATGAGGTTCTTGTCATTAATGTTGATTTGTTATTGCCACTGCACTACCATGATTCTTCAACCTGTTGAAGAAAGCGCCTATGCTCAAGGGGAAACTGTGCACGGTACGTCACCTGCTCACGGCCGATCTGAACACCTTCATCGCGCTGGTCAACGACCTGCCCTCGCGCGGCGACTACTTTTCCAGCCACTTCAAGTCCCCCGAAACCCTGCGCAAGGAGTTCGCCCAGAGCAGTTTCGTCACCGAGGACAGCGAACTATTCGTGATTGAAGACCAGCGCCACCACATCATCGGCGTCATCACCCACTTCAAGAGCCGTACCCCGATCACACGCGAAATCGGCTACCGCCTGTTCGACGCCACACTGGCGGGTCAGGGCTATGTCACCGAAGCCTGCCAGCTGCTGGTGGACTACCTGTTCAAGACCCAGACCTACCACCGGCTGGAACTGCTGATGGCGCCCGAAAATCTGGCCTCGGTACGGGTTGCGCAGAAGTGCGGCTTCCGGGCCGAAGGCGTACTGCGCGAGAGCTTCTTCATTAACGGCCATTACCAGAGCGTGCAGTTATTTGCCCTGCTGCGGCCCGAATGGCAGGCCGCAAGGCGCTAATTGTTACAAGGCTTTACCAGTTTCCCGAGTTTGTAAGCAGGTGTATAAGACGTGGCACTCTGGCGCCACTGCTTTATAGTGAACTCACTGGCTCAGCGATCCTCCCGATCCGGCCTACGCAAGGGGAATACCATGTTGAACAAAAAATCGATAATGCTGGCTTTAGTCACCGCAGCGGCGCTCTCGTCGTCGGCCTATGCCGGCGAACGCGAGTTCAACACGCTGGCCGGCGCCGTGGTTGGCGCCGCCATCGGTAACAGCAGCGGCGGCCGCGACGGCGCCATCGTCGGTGGCCTGATCGGTGCTGCCGTGGGTAACAGCATCCGTAGCGACGACCGTTATTACGACCGTGGCCGCGGCGGCCGCTATGTCGAAACCCGCGTCTACACCCGCCCTGCCCCCGTCTACTACGAACCGGCGCCGGTCTACTATGCCCCGCCACCACGCGTGGTGTACGTGGAACCTGCCCGCCCTTACTACCGTGAAGTGCGCGAATATCGCGAATATCGCGACGACCGCTGGGAACACCACCATCACCACGACCGCGGCCGCTGGTAACAGCGCATCGCCCCCAAAGACTAGCCCCGTGCCGCCACACGGGGCTTTTTTCATTCCCCCCGCTAGCCAGGTGACACACAGCTAGCGGGGGAATGGGATGACTATCATAACGCTGGAACTGGGCCACTACCGGCTGCAGGAACAGATAGGCAGGTCGGCATATGGCGTGATCTGGCGCGCCAGCGGGCCAGCCAATACGCGCGATGTAGCACTCAAATTCATCAATCACGAGCAGATGGCGCAGGCCGAACCCGCCCTGCGCGAACGCTGGATCGCCAGCGCACTGAATGAAATCGGCTTTCTGCAGGCGCTGGAACCGTGGGACGAGCGGCACATCGTCCGCCTGCTCGATAGTGGCTGGCATCAGGGCTTGCCGGTACTGGCGCTGGAACTGCTGGCCACGGATCTGGGCCGGCATATGCAGGCGCAGAAAACCCATCAGCAGGCCGTGCCGCTGCCCCGCCTGCTCAGCTGGGTCAGCCAGATCAATCAGGCGCTGGCCAAGGTACACCAGTATGGCTGGCGCTACCTCGACCTGAAACCGGCCAATGTGCTGCTGGACTGGGGCCTGCAGACGGTCAAGCTGGCCGATTTCGGCACCAACCGCCATGGCCTCTACACCGAGCTGCATTCCTACGCCGGCACCGCCAACTGGCAGGCACCCGAGCAGTTCTTCCCCCAGCCGGAAGGCAGCTACCAGAGCTCCGCTGCCAGCGACTATTTTTCGCTCGGCGCCATGCTGTATTTTCTGGTCACGGGCGGCACGCCCCTGCAATTCTGTGCGGCCTGCGGCAATGCCTATCGCAGCCACCAGAATGCCGGTGCCGGCCTGCTGCTGCAGGCTAGCGGCGGCCTGCTGCCCGCCACCTTGCAGGAAGATGAAGTGGCGCGCTTCTGCGCCGCCCTGCCCGAGGCGGCACGCGACAGCGCCCTGCTGTTGCTACGCAGCCTGCTGCATGCCGATCCCGCCCAGCGCCCGCGCCACGCTATCCAGATCAGCCGCATGCTGCATGCGATACAGGGCATGCAGCCCGAGCGCAACTACCTCGATGTCACCGATCCCGTGCGCGGCATGCGTCGTCCCACCGCCGCCAACGGCTGGCAAACCATGCGGAGCGCATGATGCTGGCCCGCCTCATCCGGTTTGCGCCACGCTATGGCGCACACGCCTACCTGCCACAGCGCAGCGCACGCTCCCGCCCGCAGCGACCAGCGCTGCCCCTGCACACAGGCGCTGCGATCTTTGCCGCGCTAATGCTACCGGCAGCGCTGCTGGCGCTGCAGCTGCTGGCTACCCTGCGCGCACCTGCCGCATGGCAGCCGGCCAGCATCGCGGTTCGTCTGGCCGCTGGCGACAGCATCGAGCTGGGCGCGCGGGAACTGGCGGCTGCACAGGCCGACCGGCGCCATCTGCGGTTGCGGCACGACGCGCAGCAAGGCTGGATGGTGCAGAACCTGAGCAGCACCCACCGGCTACTCCTGCAGTCAGGCGACACCGAACAGCACAGCGGCAGCAGTGTGCTCGCCAGTGGCCAGCGCTTCCAGCTAGGCACAACGCTGTTCCGGGTCGATAGCGAGAATGGTGGCAATCTGGCGTTCAGCACAGCAGAACACCACTGGCGCTACGATGGCGCCGTGCTGTATCCCGATGGCAAGCGTCAGCCGGCCTGCCCGCAGAGCCATGGGCTGGCGCGGCTGGCTGGCTACTGGAATGCCTACCTGCCGCGCTGGCTGGCACTGGCCCGTCCGCTCACGCTGGGCGGCAACCTGTATTGCGATAACCGGCTGGGCCTAGCTCAGGCCAGCCCGGGCTCGGCACTGATCACCCGCGAGCATGGCCGCTTCCTGCTCCATGCCGGCAACCCCGACGGCGCGCCCCTGCCCGTGCTGCTCCTTCCCCGTCACACCGACGGCCAAATGCAAGTGCAAGAACAGGTACAAGATATCCGCCGTCAGGAATTGCCCGTGCCCGACGCCGGCACCATCATCATCGGCCACACCCGCTTTGCCATCGCCCTCCATGATGACACGCTGACCCTGCGACCTACCCAGCACGTGCAGCTGTATACTGCTCCCGAAATATCGCTGCCTCAGGCCGTGCAATGGCAATGGCAGCAGCGCGAACTGGGACTGGCCAAGGCAGCAGCGCCGGTGCGCACGCTGGCCATCGCCCTCGCTATCTGCCTTGCCGGCGTAATCTGCCTGTATGGACTGCACGCCCTCTCCGCAGCGCCGCATGCACAAGGCAGTGGTCCGATAGGCACGCCAAAAGACCTACAACACAGAACTACGCTAAAGAACAGGCTAACCAGTGCACTGACAGCGGCACTGACGGTGACGACCGCCCTACTGCTACTGGGCTGCGCACTGGCGGCCATGCTAATGCAGCGCAGCGTACAGGCACCGCCGGCGTCACTCTCGCTGCTGCTGGCCAGCAGCGCGCTGCTGCTCTGGCTCAGTCATCCGGCACGTCGCACCATGCTCGGCATCTGCGCCTGCAGTCTGCTCGCACTGGGCTTGCTGTCCCAGCTCGAACTGGGGCTGGGCGCCAGCGAATCTGCGTGGCTACGCTTTTACCAGAAAAGCAGTGCCTTACTGGCGCTGGGAGCCAGCGCCACCGCCCTGTGCCAGCTATGGTTACAGCGCAGGAAGATGCAAGGACACTATCTGCCGCAGCGCCAGCTTGAATGGCTGCTGGCAGGCTTCGCAGCCGTAGCACTGGCCGGCCTGCTGCTGCAGGTAGTCTTTGGCGACGAGACCGGCGTATTCGATCTGCAACCGGTAGAACTGGCCAAGCTGGCCCTGACTGCGCTAACTGCGCACTGCCTTGCGCTGCGCTTCAGCTGGCACGAAGCGGGCACCAGCCTGTCTGCACGTAGCGGCCGCTGGCTGCACCTGATCGCGCCAGCCCTGCTATTCCTGATGCTGCTAGGGCTGGCACTGGTGCAGGTCGATGACTTTTCACCGCTGATACTGCTGCTGGTCTGGTGCAGCGCCATGGCTCTGGCCTATGCGCTGGCTGCACGGCGGCGCGGCCTGCTCGCCGGCGTCATTGCGCTAGGTCTGCTGGCCGTGGCAGCCATCACCGCACTACGCCTGCTCGGCAGCGACGAACTGATACGCTGGGGCTTCTATGCCGACCGCTTCCTCGTCTGGCTGCACCCTGCCCTGCATCCCCATACCGGCCAGCAGCTGCTGGCCGGCGCTCAGGCCATAGCCGACGGCGGCTGGTGGGGCAGCGATCAGCGTCTGGGTTTGCTGACGCTGGGCCAGCACGCCAGCGACGTGCTGCGCGTGCCGGCCATACAGGATGACTTTGCCGCCTCCTTCTTCCTCAACCGGCACGGCCTGCTGGCAGGGCTATTGCTGTGGTGCCTGCAGGCCAGCCTGCTCTACGCGCTGGTGCGCACGGCATGGCAGAACTACCAGCTGGCACTGAGCGCACGCCACTTCCGCCAGGCGTGGCTGGGGCGCTTCCGCTATTTCGCCCTGTGCGGTGCGGCCGCACTGGTACTGGGCCACTTCCTGCTTTCATGGGGCACCAATCTGGCCATCTTCCCCATCATGGGCCAGCCCATGAGTTTTCTCTCCGCCGGTGGCAGCCACCTGCTGTTTTTCCTCTGCCCCCTGCTAGCCTTCAGTGCCTTCAGTGCGCCATCCATGCAAGGAGAATGAATCATGCCAGTCTATGTACAACACGAGATATTGCGCCGCATCCCCGACGTTTTTAACGCCGAGGCTTTATGGCAGGCGCCCGGTCTATCGCTATTTTCGCGCCGCCCCCTGCTGCGCGATCTGCTGGAACGCAGCCCGCGCGAGCATCGCGGCCGCGCCGCTACGCGCTGCTTCAGCCACATCACGCTGGCGCTGCCGCAGGAAGAAGTCGACGACGACTACCACCTGAGCCGGGGTGCCCGCGCACGCGATCTGGCGCAATCGCTGACCAGCTTGCACCAGAAAGATTTTGCCGATCTGCTGGGCGGCGAGCAGGTGCGCTACGACGTGATCGGCACGGATACGCTGGGCGCGGGCGAAGTGGAAGTGCGCTTCGGCCACGCCGTGTATCTGCCTGCGCCGGACGAGAAGGTGCTGTACAACGTCAGCCTGTCGCGCGATAGCGCCGTGTGGCACCCGGTCTGCCCCATCTACCCGGCCCAGCGACTGGTGCTACTGGGAGCAGCCGGCAGCGATGCCAGCCATCCTAGCGCCCACTGGCCATTCGGTCCCGACGCCACACTGCTGATCCTCAACGATGGCGCCGATACGCCGCCAGTGGTGCAGATGCGGCCCAAGGAAGGCTATAGCTGCAGCTACGATGCGCGCAGCGGATATTACGTCATACGCACGCTGCCCGAAGTAGCCGGCGGCACGCGTTTGCTGCTCAAGGTCAGCCGCAGCGCCAGTGCGCCCGCCCGTAGCCACGCGGCTGGCGCGGCGTTGCCTCCGGCCTCGGCACCAGCATCGGCCAGCGCGGCACAGCCGCGGCCCGCCGTCTGGCAGGACAGACAGAACGGCCTGTCCATGCGCGATAGCGATGCCGGCAGCGTCAAAGCTCAGCACCGCCCTGTCAACGCCGATGTAACCGCCATCCCCGTCCAGCACAAGCCGGAACTGGCCAGCAGCGAAGGCGACGCCACCTACGCCCCCACCAGCGCACAGCGCGTCAGTCTGGTGGCACTGGCACTGCCCCGCCTGAGCCGCTACCGCGAGACCGGCACACAGGCACTGGCACTGCCGTTCAACCGCAAGATGGCACTGGCGCCCAGCGCCGATGCCGTGATCAGTTTCATCGTCAACAGCAATGACGAACTGTATGCCGCCAGCGCTGAAGGCAGGGAGCGCATCAGCGCACCGGCGACCTTCGCGCCCGTCGATGGCACCAGCATAGCGCTACTACCTGCTCCGGCGGCCATGGCCGAACGCTATTGCGCCTTACTGGGACTGGCGCGCCCGCTGAGTGCCGCAGCGCCGGCCGGCGCCCGCTTCAATTTCGGCCGCAATTCGGCCGTACTGGCCGGGCTGCGCATACTGGGCGAAGCCCGTTTCCTCCAGCGTGCAGGGGGCGCATGCGCCGGAGTGGAACGTATCGGCCTGTCGCGCGACGCCTTCAGCTTCGAGGCCACGCCACGCGGCTTTCTGATCGGACGCCTGAGCACCACGCAGGCGCTCTACCACCTCGACGATAAGCTGGCATGGGTAGCGAACATCGAAAGCGCCAGCACGGACGCGCCCTACCTGCTGCCGCGCGGCCACCATCTGGTAGCCGGTCCCTACGTGCTGCGCTTTGACGCCTGATGCGCGGAGCCGCCATGAACTTACCTCTGCCGCTAGCCGCAGCCATCTATCCTGCAGCGCTGCTTGTCACACTGGTGCTGGCCGCCTACTGCACGCCGCGCCGCTGGTGGCGCCAGCTGAACCTGCGCGCCATCGCCGTTACGCTGGGCGGCACACTGCTGTTTGCCCAGCTATTCAGCCACTGGCTGCTGCCTGCCCATGCTGCCAGCGGCGTAGTGGACAGCGCGAGCACCAAAACAACGGATAGCGTCAAGACAGCGGCCAGCAGCGGCCACAGTACTGCCACATCCGCCCGCGACGACAATGCCGCCGCTCGGCAGTCCGGCGCGGCTGCGGGCAGCGCGGCTAGGGCGCAGCCATTCATCGTGCATCACGACCTGAACCTGCGCTATGCAGCCGGTGTGCAAGCCACCCGCATGCGCACCATTCCGGCCGGGGCACTGGTCACACCGACTGGCCAGCGTCAGGGTGACTGGTGGCAGATCAGCGCCTGTAGCGGCGGCCAGTGCAGCACGGGCTGGGTCAGCAGCCTGTGGCTGCGCCGCAGCGAAGAAACGGCAGGCCAGACGCATGAACACTAAATCGCCTGCCAGTTGTGCCGCGCCGGTCCGGTTTTCGGCTAAGCTGTGGCCTTTCCCACCGCGCCGTACAACCGCCCCAGCTATGACCAGCCTGACCGACCAACTGGATTTCGGCGCCAGCCTGAGCGTGGCAGCCCGCTGCGAAGCCAGCATCAGCAAGCTGCAGATGCCGGAAAATCAGGACAATCTGCTGCTGATCGACGCACGCGGACAGGCCGTCCTGATGCACCAGCAGCAGCCGCTCAGCCTGACCGTGGCGGACTGGCCAGCCGGCCATGTGCGCCTCGCCGTGCTCGATGGCATGGGCGGCCATGGTCATGGCCGCGAAGCTGCCGAAGCGGTAGCGCAGGCACTGCTGCAGGTGCCGGCCTGCCACACGCTGCAGCAACTGGGCGAACAGCTCGATGCCCTGCACCACCGCCTGCAGCAGCAGTTCCGCCAGTTGCACGATACCGACAGCTTCCGCCGCCCCGGCACCACGCTCACCTTGCTGGAAATCCCGGCCGACAGCGCCCCCTTGCTGTACCATGTGGGCGACTCGCGTCTGTACGAAATCAGCGCTGAAACCGTGCGCCCGCTCACGGTCGACCATGTGCCCGCCACTGCCTACGCCATGCACGGCCTGCTCGACGAACAGCAATGGTGGCAGCAGGTGCACGGCGAACACCGGCCCCAGATCGCGCAGGCCTACATCCTCGGCAATGCGTTCGATAACCCGCAGGTGCTGGACGACGGCCTGCATGCGCTAGATCAGGCCAGCTTGCCTGCCTTCCTGCAGCATCTGCCGGACCGGCGCGCGCTGACCCTGCGCAGCGACGCGCTCTACCTGCTGGCCACGGACGGCTTCTGGTCCTGCGCCCGCCCCGACCTGTGGGTGGCACGCTGGCCGGAACTGCTGGCCCGGCCCGGGCAGCCCGTCGCGGCGGCGCTCGAAGCGCTCTACCACGACTACCGCCAGCATCCGCCACCGGCCCTGCACATCGATAACCTGAGCGCCATCCTGCTGCGCCCGCTCGTGCCCCGCCACGGCAATATTGACGAAACAGCACTACCACAAGCAGCAAAGCCGCACGATTGATGCGGACGTGGCAAAACTGCCATGAGCGCCGCAAAAATCGCCACGACGATAGGTGATCGGATTGCCAAACAGGGCAAAAAGCGCCTACACTGAGGGGTATCCCAGTGCCGGTTCATCATGAAAAAATGCAGTAATGCCCAGCATCCGCATTGCACCTACTGGGTCATGCCTGGAGCGCCTACGTGCGAGGGTGGCCACACCCAGCCTGCGCCGTCCAGCTTTGACCTGCTAAGTGCCATGCGCACCGCCCGTGCCAGCTCCGCCGGCACGGCGCTTGATGCTGCGCCAGCAGAACCCGCCCCCAATTACGCCCGCCCGGTCCAGCGCGCCCAGTCGGCCCGCCCCCAGCTGCACATCAGCGGTTTCGATCCGCGCGCCGCCGGTGGCCGTCAGGCTCTGAAAATGACCTTGCGCGGCATGCCCGAAGGCTGCGCCCCCGGGCTGGTGCTGCAGCTGCAATCGGACCTGATACCCAACGGCGCATCACAGCAGTCCTTCGTGCGCGCCAGCGGCGGTGAATGGCGCCCCGTGTTCGCCGAGTTTTCCTCGCGCGGCAAGGAGCACGGCCAGTACCAGATCAGCATCGAGCTGACCAGCCGCCACGCCGGTCTGGCCACGCGCAAATGGGTCTGCACCTTCGTGATCCTGGTGCCACGGCCGGATGCCACGCTGACGGAAATCCACCGCATCTTCCTCAGCACCCACAAGAACGTGCGCGTGATGGCCGATGATGCCGCCATTGCCCGCGTCAGCGCGCCCGATGGCCACAGCGTCGATATCGACGTCACGGCACGCAATGCCGGCATCGCGCAGCTCGATCTGGGCGCCAGCGCCGGCAAGGTCGATCTGAGTTTCCCCACCATCGCTTGGGATGAGGACCTGATAGAAATCGATATGCCGCAAGGTCCGGCCGTGCACCCTCATCCTAGCCGCGCGGCCAGTCTGGTGAATGCTGCGCCGGAAGCGGGCACCCAGCGTCAGGTGCGCCTGTTTGCGCTGGACGAATGTGTGCTGGGACGTTTCGAACTGGTCGATCCGGAAGCCAATCTGCTGCTGACCCACTACACGCCTGACGGGCAGGATACCAATGGCCTGACGCGCCGCCTGTCCGGCCGCCATGCGGTGATCCGCCGCGCCGGTGCCGGTTTTGAAATTGAAGATGTGTCGCGCTACGGCATCCTGCTCGATGGCGTCTGGCCCGGCAAACACAAGCCCACCACGCTCAGGCTGGGCATGCGCATCGAACTCACGGCCAGCATCAAGGGCATCGTGGTGCTGACGGTTTCCGCCATCATGCCGCATGGCGTGATCCTGCACCGGCTGGACCACGGCGCCAGCGCCGAATGCTATTACCTGCTGATGCCGGAGACCCATCCCGGCTATCCGCTCAAAGCCTATCCGGCCACGCCGCAGGCTGCCGCACTGCCCATACTGCTGCACCGCGACGGCGGCTTCTGGCATCTGGATCAGGTGACGGGCAAGGAAACCGCGCTGGCACCCGCCACGCCGCTCGATAAGCTGAGCCGCATCGCCCGCCCCAGCCGCTTCGCCAGCGATCCGTATCCCGAACACTGGATCATCCGCACCCATGCCACCGATCTGTATGAAACGGTGGCAGCCGGTGCACTCTCCACGGCCTGAAGCAGCGCTGAGGCTTAGCGCGGCAGCCGCGCCGGTAGCGGGATGAATTCCGTTTCGCCCGGTACGGCATCGAAGCGCTGGGCTTCCCAGTCTGCACTGGCCTGCACGATGCGTTCCTTGCGCGACGAAACAAAATTCCACGACATATAGCGATGGCCATCCAGTGCTGCGCCGCCGATCAGCACAAAGCGCGCCTCGCTGTGCGCGCTGACCTTTAGCGCTGCCGCCGTATCGAGCAAGGCCATGGCATGCAGGGCCAGCGCCTGCCCGTCCACGCTGATCTCGCCGCTGATGGGATAGATTGCCGCTTCCGCCGGTAACTGTTCCAGCGCCAGTTCTGCGCCTTCCTGCAGCATCACATCCAGATACAGCGTGGGGCTATAGGTCTGCACGGGCGAAGTCAGGCCGAAGGCGGAACCTACCAGCACGCGCACGCAGACGCCAGCCGCCGTATATTCGGGAATCGCATCCGCAGGCGTGTGGCAGAAGCCGGGCGCACTTTCTTCATGCGCCACCGGCAGTGCCGCCCACAGCTGCAAGCCGTGCGTGCGGTGCGGCACGCCCACCAGATCGGCCGGTGTACGTTCCGAGTGAACGATGCCGCGTCCCGCCGTCATCCAGTTGATGGCGCCCGGTTCGATGCGCTGCACGCTGCCCACGCTGTCGCGGTGATCCATCGCCCCCTCGAACAGATAGGTTACCGTCGCCAGTCCGATATGCGGGTGCGGCCGCACGTCGTGGTTGGCATCGGCCGGCACATCGACGGGGCCGAAATGGTCGAAGAAAATGAAGGGGCCGACTGCCTGCTTGACGGCAGCAGGCAGATAGCGGCGCACCACGAAGCCGCCGCCGAGGTCTTTCTCGTGGCCTTTGATCAGGGTCGTGACAGTCATGGCCTTAACCCAGCAGGGTGCTGATTTCCGTGGTCACGGAGGCCATCAGCTTATGGACCGGGCATTTCTGCGCTGCGGCCAGCAGCTCGGCGCGCTGGTCGTCCGTCAGATCGCCGCCCAGATACAGCGTAACGGCCAGACGGTAGACGCCCTGACGCTCTTCGCTGGCGTCACGCGCGATGCTGACTTCGACGTTTTCCAGCGGGATGTTCTTGCGCTTGGCATACCACACCACGGTCAGCGCCTTGCAGGAGCTCAGGGCGGCATCATACAGATCGTGCGGCGAAGGGCCGGCATCGCTGCCGCCTTCGGCTTCCGAACCGTCGGTCGAGAAAATGTGATCGCGCACATGAACGATGTGGCGCATAGGCAGCGACTGGTCGCGCAATACTCGGATAGTCATACGGCGGTCCTTTATGGAGGAGACAAAGAACCGCTAATTTACACCGTTTGGCGTGAGCTCGCAGAGCGCGGCTCACGCTGCCGCATTACACGACTTTTTTGACGAATTCGGTTTTCAGACCCATCTGGCCGAAACCGTCGATTTTGCAGTCGATATCGTGGTCGCTATCGACCAGACGGATGTTCTTGACCTTGGTGCCGACTTTGACGGTGCCGCCACCGCCTTTGAGTTTCAGATCCTTGATCACGGTCACGGTGTCGCCATCCTGCAGGATATTACCGACTGCGTCACGGTACACACGGGCGGTTTCTTCAGCGGCTTCCGTCGCCGTAGCGCTCCACTCGTGGGCGCACTCCGGGCACACCAGCATGGCGCCATCTTCGTAGGTGTATTCGGAATGGCATTTAGGGCATGGTGGCAGTGCGCTCATGGTAGTAGTCCAGAAGTTTAAAGAGGCCGACAGTATACACCCCGCCGCCCGCTAGACCAATTTTCGCGCCACCCGGAAGCCCACGATATCGTTGGCCAGCACGGCAGAAAAGCCGTTACGCACGGCCGAACGCAGATAGCGCGGGTTGTACAGCCACGAGCCGCCGCGCAGCACGCGGCGCGCCCTGTCGCCGCCCTGCTCCCATGCGCTGCCATCGGCCGGTGCGCCTTCGTAGTTCTCGTGCACCACGTCCTGGGTCCATTCCCACACATTGCCATGCATGTCGAACAGGCCCCAGGGGTTGGGCTGGAAGGTGCCCAGCTTGTTGGTGCCCTGCAGGAAAGCGCCGCGCGGCCCGTTGTTATAGGTGTAGTTGCCGTCGTAGTTGGCCTGCTCGGTGCTGATGGTATCGCCCATCGAGAAAGCCGTGCGGGTACCGGCGCGGCAGGCATATTCCCATTCCGCCTCGCTGGGCAGACGGTAAGTCTGGCCCGTCTGTTCGGACAGCCATGCCACATATTTCTGCGCATCGACCCAGCTCACGCCTACCACGGGATGCTCGTCGTTCTGGGCAAAGCCGGGTGCGCGCCAGTCCGTATCGGACAGCGATTCCCAGCCCGTGGCCCGTGCAAACTGGCGCCACTGGCCTACCGTGACAGGGAAACGTCCCAGCGCAAACGAATACTCTATGCCGACCCAGTGCTGCGGCAACTCGCGATCGAGCCAGGCTTTCTGTGCGCCGGACTTGATGGCTGCTGCCCGTTCCACTTCATTGGAGCCCATCTGGAAGCGCCCCGTCGGGATCAGCACCAGATCCGGCCCCACGCCCGTGCCATCGAGGAAGCGGTCGCGCAGCACGCCGCTGGCGTCGGCCACGGGGCTGCCGGCCGTCGGGCGCAAGGCAGCCAGTTCGGCCGCATGGCGTTCGGCCTGCTGCTTGCGGTGGCGTTCCTGCTCGGCGCGATAGGCCGCTTCCGCTTTCAGCTGGGCGGCCTTGCGCTGCTGTTCGGCGCGTTCCGCGCGGGCCTGCTGCGCATCGGCTTCGCGCCGCGCCAGCAATTGCTCGCGCAAAGCCTGTTTGCGCGCCTGTGCCGCCGCTTCCGCTTCGGCACGCTGACGCGCTTCCATCACTTTGCGCTGCTGTTCCAGCCGGGCTTTCTCGGCCGCCGCAGCGCGTGCTTCGGCTTCGCGCTGCTGCGCCAGCTGGGCCGCCTGTGCACGGCGCTGCTCGGCTTCGGCGCGCTGCTGTTCCTGTTTGGCCGCCTGCGCCGCCTGTGCTGCTGCCAGTTCGGCCTGACGCTGCTGTTCGCGTTGCTCTGCCTCGCGCGCCTGTGCGGCCAGTTCTTCCTCGCTGGGACCAGCGGCCGCACGCAGCGCCTGCAGCAGCGCCGCAACCGATGCTGGCCGCTGCTCGGCCAGATAGGCAAAGCCCTGCTGCAGCACCTGCCACTGGGCCGGCTGCAGCGCCTGCGGCGGCGAAGGATGGAAGTCCGCCGTGCGCATGGTATCGAAAGGCATGCGCCCTTCCAGCAGCTGGTAGATCATCACCGCCACGGCATACACGTCCAGCGTGCGGGAAGGCTGACGCTGATGGGTGCCGGCTTCCGGTGCACGGTAGCCGGCCGTACCCGCATTCGGCGTCTGCAGACCGAGGCTGCTGCCGGCATTGCGCACGCGCGAAGCGATGCCGAAATCGAGCAGCTTCACGTCGCCATGGCTGGTCAGGTAGACGTTGCCCGGCTTGATGTCGCGGTGTACCAGCTTGTGCTTGTCCCACGCATAGTCCAGCGCCTCGGCCACCGGCAGCAGCAGGCGGTAGATGGCGTCCAGCGCCAGCTTGCCCTGTGCGGCCAGATAGGCATCCAGATCCTGCCCTTCCAGATACTCCATGATGATGAAATAGCTGGAGGTGGCGGGGTCCTGCGCCCATTCGTACACCCGCACGATGTTTTCATGCGCCAGCCGGCGCGCCTGGGTGGCTTCCTCGATGAGCAGCTTGGCATGGGTAGCGCTCTGGGTCAGCTGGGGTGGCAGGATTTTCAGCGCCACCATTTCGCTATGACCGAGTTCGGCATGCGTGGCCAGATCCGTGGCCTGCCACACCTGCCCCATGCCGCCCATGGCGATCAGGCGTTCCAGCCGGTAGCGGCGGTTCTGCGGACCGATTTCCTGCCCCGTCATGAAACCCAGTTCCGTGCCCTGCCTTACTGGCAGCGGCTGCGGCTGCGCCGTCACTGCGCCGGGCGGCGCATATTCGGCGTCGAGGATGGCGTTCTTGCGACGGTCGAACTCCTGCAGGCTGAGTAGCCCGTCGTCATGTAAGGCCCGCAGTTCGCGGATCCGGTCTCTTGCTGTCTGCATCATGTTTCGAAATATCAGCTTCCTATTCAGCCGCCAGGCTTGCTGGTTTCCTGCAAAGCTACGCCACAGGTGGCACAAAATTTATCGTCGCCATGGCCGGCGCGCAGCACATGGCCGTTGCTGCAACGGGCCTGCGGCGCGGCAGCGGCCACCGGTGCTGGCGGCTGGCCTGCGCCCACTACCTGCGCATGGGCGTGGATCTGGGCAGCGTCCATACCGGCCTGTATCTGCAAGCCCATCACCTGCGCCAGCGCCTGTACATTGGGGCCGGTGGCCGTGGCCAGTTTGGCCGTGTCGCTAATCCGGTGCATGGCATCCATGCGCGCCAGCTCGTGGCTCTGCTGCGCCAGCAGCACTTCGTAATCGCCCTTCCAGCGCGCATAGCGCTCTTCCCTGGCCTGATCCAGCTTGCGCAATTCCTGCTGCCACTGCAGCTCCTGCTCGCGCTGGCGCAGCAACTGGCGCTGTTCCTCGATGGCCAACTGGTCCTGCATCGCCTGTTTGGTACTGGCCTGCTGCTGGCGCGTATGCAGCTGGTCTGCTTCCAGCGTCCGCAACAGCTTTTCGTGCTGGGCCAGCGCCTCGGCTGCCGCACCTTCGCGCTGCAAGGCTTCGAGCCGCTGCCTTACTTGTGCCACTTCCACCGCATTGCCGGCATCCTTGACGGCGTCGGCACGCAATAGCTCGCGCTGGCGCGCCAGTGCCTGCTGGTCTTCCCATTCCTGCACCCGCTCGGCCTCGCGCCGCTGCGCCAGACTGGCCAGCGTCAGGCTTTGCAGCTGCTGCTGATGGGCTTCCGCCTCGATCGCCAGCTCGCGCTGCTTTTCGGCTTTTTCCTGTTCGCGCAGGGCCAACAGCTCCTGACGGCGCTGCGCTTCGTCTTCGATGCGCAGCGCATTCTCGATCTGGTTTTCGATAGCCTGCTGGCGCAGCTGGTGCGACAGGCGCTGCTGCGCCAGTTGCCGCTGCTCGGCTGCCGTCTGCTGCAGCACTTCCAGCTCGGTCTGCATACGGATGCGGGCCAGCTGGCGCACATGTTCCCAGTCTGCCGCTTCGCCATCGCGCTGTGCCTTGTTCTTGGCCAGTTCATGTTCCAGATCGGCCAGCACCGTACCCGCGCCTTTATCCAGCGCGACCTTGCGCGTCTTGGCATCCATGATGCGGCTGTACAGATCCACTTCGCGTGCGCGCAGCGCCTGCAGGCGTTCCGATTCCTTCAAGGTCAGCTCGGCCCGCTCGACGGCAGCATCCTGTTTCAGCTCGGCGCGGCGCAATTCCGTATGCTGCTTGCGCTCCTCGCGGGCGATGGCCTGCCATTCTTCGGCATCGTACAGCTGGTCGAGCTGGCGCGTGTGTTCAAGCTGGCCCTGACGTTCATCGGCCACCAGCCACAGGCTGCCCACCCGTTCGCGGTTATGGTCGTATTTATCATGCCGCAGCGCTACCGTCTCCACCCGTTCCACTGCCAGCCCGTAGCTGGCCAGCCGCAGCTTCAGGCCCGACTGCAGGCGCTCATCGAGCTGCTGGCGCAGATGGCCGTTGTCGGCCATATCGCGGATGGAACGGCTGGCGATAAATTCCGTCGCCAGCTGGCGCACGGACGGCTCCAGCAAATCCTGCAAGTGGCGCGTGGTGACGGTGCCGGGCGCCGTCATGAAGTGGCGTGCAAACGCCGGCACCTGTTCGATCGCCAGATTGATAGTAAAGCTGGCTGCCACCTTGAGCTGCTCGGCCGTACGCAGCTGTTCGAACTCGAAACTGACGGGCAGCGCCACGCTGCGCGTGATCAGGATTTCGGCATGCTGGTTGCGCAGCAGGTGGTTGAGGCGGGTGAAAAAGCCCTCGATCTCGTATTCGCCCTGCGGCACTTCGGTGGCCTTGTCGGCCTGCAGGATATAGGCGCGCGCCATGGCAGGCACGCGCAGTGTCTTGGTGAAGATGCCGGACAGGCTGGCGACGCCGAAATACACGGCCAGCTCGTCATCCGCCGGTATCCAGCGGTTATCGCGCAGCACAGGCTCATTGCGCGGCGCACCCAGCGTCAGGCCGCAGTGCTGGCAGTAGCCCGACTGGCCGTCGTTCTTCTGTTCGCAGCGCGGACACTTGACGCCACCAAAACCTAACTTGCGGAACATGTCAGACTCCCTCAACCATTCATCTCGCGGATTGCTCTGCCATCAGCCGATTCTAGCAGGGCAGCTCCATTCTTGCGCGCGTTTGCGCACGTTTTAAATCATGCCGATACGGCCAATACAGGCCAGACTGGCGCCACGCTGGCGCAGCTGGGCCTGATAGCCGGCCGGCAGCGTTGCTGCCCAGTCCGCCGGTAGCAGTACACGGTCGCCCGCGCCGGCTTGCCGGATTATCAATTCCAGCTTGGCCTGCTGGCCTTCCACCGCTTCCACCAGCCCCGCATGCCAGGCACTGGACTGGCCGCTGGCGATCAGCCGGCCACGCGGCAGGAATTCGCGCCCGCGCGCCATACGGTCGGCCATCACCAGCGCCAGCTCATACGATGCGCCCTGAAACTCGGGCTGGCCGAAGCGCACCAGCGTGCGCCAGCGCCCCAGCCCGTGGCCATCGAAATGGCGTGCCGCCGCCAGCGTCTGGCGCAAGCCCAGCAGGCGCGCCGGTTCCAGCTGGGGCGCGGCGATGCTGTCCTCTTCGCTGGCGCCGCCATCGGCCGCATCGAGCGGATACACGCTCACTTCCACCCATGCCAGACTGTCATGCAGGCCGCCACTGTAGAGCGGGAACCAGCTGCGTACGCTGGCCACACAATCCGCCTGATCGGCATGTCCGTGCAAAGCGCCCAGATGGCTGATGGCGAAGCAGCGCCCGTCCGGCGCGCGCGGCAGCGTGGCGACCGCTTCGGAATACACCAGCACGCCGTCGTCGGGCAACCGGGCCAGCGCAATAGCGTAGCGGTCGTTCTCGCCGGCAGCCCCAGCACCGGCCGCACCTGCGCTGCTGCGCTGTACCGGCACAGGCTGGGGCAATTCCGCCAGCCGCAACCGCCCCAGATGCCAGCCATCGGAAGCGCCAAAAGCAAATACCGCGGCCGGATTGGCCGGCTGATAGACGCCACGCACCATGCGGTCGGCCAGCACGGCGGCCAGTTCCCAGTCGCGCTCGAGCGCGCCGGGGGTATGGTCCATGCTCAGCACGACCTGATCGCGCGTATCGAGTACGGGTTCGGTCAGGCGCGCCATGCGCACCACCTGCTGCATGTGCTGGGCCAGCGCCGGCGCTGCCGCCACGCTGCATTTGACATCGGCACGGTTGGCGCGCGGACGGCGGCTGGCCGTGATGGTCAGTACCCGCCCGTCGGCCAGCACAGTGCGGCACAGCGCCGTAGCGGGCAGCGCGGAATGCAGCATGCTGCTCATGCGGCTTCCTCCACCGGCGGGTAGGGCTGGCGCCGTCCGGCCAGACCGGTTTCCAGATTGGCGCAGATACGCGCCGTTTCATCCAGCAGGGCTAGCCATTCGCTGCTGCGCGCCAGCTGCATACGGGCCAGCACCGCCCAGGCCTGATCCAGCGCCTGCACGGCCAGCAGAGTGTGGGCGATGCGGCGCTGCTGCTGCAGCACAGGCAGCGGCTGGTCGGGCGTGGCCCAGCCCAGCGAAGGCATGCTGGCTGCATTCAGGGTGGCCATGCCTAGCCTTAGCAGGACAGCCTGATGCGACTCGAAGCTGCTGACACCAGCGGGCAGTTCCAGCAGCCGCAAGGCGCTGCACAGTGCCGGCAGTTCGATAAACAGGCGGCGCAGGCCGGCCGCATCGTCCTGCGCCACATAGGCGACGGCTCCGGCCTGCGGCTGCGGCACGGGCGGGGCAATGATCAGCGGCACCGGCGCCGCCACCGGGGCCAGCGCACGGCTGCGCAGCATGGCCGCGTAGTCAGCCTGCGGCGCCAGATCGACCGGCACGCAGTCATCCACCGTCAGGCCGTAGCGGGTGTACATCAGCTGGTTCAGACCGGCGCGGAAGGCATGCCATTCTTCCACCGTGGTGCAGGGCGGCAGTTCCAGCGTACCGAGTGCAAGAGCGCTCTGCACCGCGCCTTGCAGGGCGCTGCGCAAAGCTGTGCCGCTCAGGGGTTGCGCCACTTCGCTCTGCAGGAACAGATCGAAACGCTGTTGCGAGACACGCGGATCGGCAGCATCCACCAGCACACGCAAGCGCAAGCCCCATTCCGGTGCTGCCGCAAACGGCTGCAGATCGAGCGTGTAGGGACCGGCATGGAAGCACCACGCACGTTCGCCCTGCCCCAGCACCACCTTGGCCGCTGCCACCCGCCGGGTCTGGCCGTCGGCGCTGCCCAGCACCAGCGTACAGCCGGCCGGCACCACGCTGCCCGCCTCGCACGGTTGCGCGATCATGCTGCTGCCCAGTCCCGACAGCTCGGTACCGGCAGCTTTGCGGCGCGAGAACAGGCCCATTAGCGCTGCCCTGCCGGTGTCACCACGAAGCTGGCGCCATGCTGCTGCAGGTAGGATGCCGGCGCCGCCGCATGGGGCCAGGCGGCTTCGCATTCGCCATCGTCATCGAGCGCGCCGTGCAGCATCAGCTGGCCGGCGCCATCGTGCACCTGCACGCGCCAGCCCTGCTGCACGGCCAGCGCAGCAAACGGCGCATCGGCGCACAGCGCCAGTATCACGCGCCAGCCCTGTTCCGATGGCACGAAGTCCAGCGTCCAGTAGCCATCCTGCGTGCGCAGGGTTTCCAGTACCGTTGCCGTGGCGGCGGCGCGCAGCAGGCCCTGGCTGCCGTTCCAGCCAGTGGCATGGCCAGGCTGGGCCGCGTGATGGCGCTGCAAAGCCAGCTGGCGGAAGCGCTTCAGGGTCAGCGGTGAAGCCTGCAGGGCCGTGCGCTCTGCCGGTGTCAGGGGACGGCTGCCGTCCAGTGCCTGCAGCAGCGTGGCATCGGCCAGCATCAGCCGGTCGCCGGGCACGGCGCGCGCCAGCAACAGCTGTTCCTGCAATCGGGCTTCCAGCCCGGTGGTGGTGGGTTTCACGGCATTCTCCTTCAGGCTGCACCGCTCGGGCGGGCAGCATACAGCTTATCGATGGCTTCATTGCGGCGCTTGCGCAGGGTGGGCATGGAGATCCCGTCCAGTGCGGCCAGCTGCTGCAAGGTGGGCAATTCGCCCGTGGCCGGGTCCAGCCAGACATCCGGATAACTGTCATCGGCCACACCCAGCAGTTTGTGATACACGGCCAGCCGTATCGGCAAGCTTTCCTGCGCCAGTATGCCCAGCATACGGCTGCCGGCGTGCTGTGCCAACCGCGCCAGTGACAAATAGCCGGGGGGCAGAGAAACAGCACTGGCGCGCTGCTGCTCCAGCATGCGGGTGGTTTCGTCCGGTTCGGCCCATGCCGCGTGCAGGTCTACCCTATCCGCCTCGGCGCCCGCTTCAGCTGCCTGCTCGCTGTCAGGCACCGCCGCGCCGTCAGCCTCGCTCTCGTACTCGCCCGCTTCGGCCATCAGCAGCTGATCAGGGCCGCTATCGCCGCCATCCTGCTCGTACTGCTCGGACGCGTGCAGCACGCGCCAGTAGTCTTCCAGCCATATCCCAGCTTCCCCGGCATCGCTGCGAAAGGTCTCGGCGCTATCCTGATTGGCCGACAGCTGCTCGTACTCGCCGATTTCGGCCAGCATGGCGGCTATCTTGTCGGGACTGTTTTTCAGGCTGGCAAAGCGCTTGGAGCGCGTGTGCAGCGGCCCGGCAGCGCCGCTGAACTGCTCCAGCGTAGCACTCCACGCAATCACCCAGTCTGCCTTGCAGCCAGCAATCGACTTCATCTGCCGCACTTCGATGGGTATGCCCTGCAGTTCGCGCCCCAGTATCGCCCCCACTTGCGCGCTGTGGGCCTGCCAGTCGGCGAACAGGGCGGCGATTTCACCGTAAGCCGTATCGAGCATGCGGTAGGTGTAGATGCGGTTGGGCGTGCAGCTGCGCCCCGTCGCCACCATATAGCCATCGGCGTCGATCCGGTCGCGCAGGCCCGCGTACAGGTCGTTGACCTTTTTGCGCAGCATGCCTTCGCCGGCCGGCTGCTGCCAGAATGCGCCGCTGCGCGCCAGTTCCGTCTCCAGCGTGGCGAGGAAGGCCTGCCAGAATGCGGGCTGCACCGGCAGTTCGTACAGCAGGCTAAGGGCCAGCTCGCCCACGCTGTCGCCGTAGCTGTTGCCAGCGGCAGCGGCGCGGGCCGTGTGGCGGCAGGCGTGCAGCAGTGCGCCCGTCTCATCGACGTAGCGATCGAGCAGGGCCGGGTCCTGCAGTTCATGGGGAGCAAGCGTGCGCAGCATCTGCACACTGGCTTGCCCCAGCAATTTCCGCACTTGTTCCCAGCCGGGTTCCTGATACCGCGTTCCTGGCAGGCGCATACTATCCTGTTGTGTAATTGATCAAAGTCCGCTTCAGGGCGAACGCCTCAAGATCATCCCACAGCAGGGCCGCATCCAATTGCGCAGTCACAGGGCTAATTCCGCTTCTGTTCGCTGTTCTGGTGCGCCGGTCCGGCCAGTGCCGCCAGCACGGTAGCCAGTACGGGTGCCGCATGTTCGCCACCCGTGGCCTCGGAATGGCTGACGAAAGCCGCCAGCGCCAGCCGGTGGCGCTGGCCCGGCAGGCTGCCCGCTTCCAGCCATCCCGTGAACCAGACGGTGGCGCTATCGGGCCCGCTAGGCGCCGTCCCCGTCTTGCCAAACAGGCCGGGGCGCAGCGCTGCCAGCGCACTGCTACGGAAGGCGCCCGCCCCCGTGCCGGTATCCACCACGCCCTTCATGCCGGCGCGTATGCGGTCCAGCCGTATGCCCAGCGCCGGCTGGGCCGGCGCTACACTGTTGCTGCTGTCCAGCGCCAGCAACAGGCGCGGCGTCACCACCGCGCCCTGCGCTATGGCGGCCGAGGCCAGCGCCATCTGCAGCGGCGTAACCTGCATGCGCAAGCCTATGCTCATCTGGCGCAGTTCGTGGCGGGTGTGGATGGGGTCGATGTGGGCCGGCGTGGCCTGCAAGGCATCCCAGCTACGCCAGTCGTAATCGGCCGGCAGCAGGCCGCCATCGAGACGCAGGCGCTGCTCGAAGCCCAGCTTGTGCGCTGCTGCCACGATGGGCCGTATGCTATCGAGCGCACCGGCATCGAGTGCCTGCAGGTCCGGCGCACCGCCTTCGGCACGGCCGAACAGCGAGCGGTCGCTCAGTTCTCCCGTCCACGCAAACCACGTGTTCAGGCTGTAGGTGAGCGCCTGTGCCAGCCCCAGTTTGCCATCCTGCGCGCGCCGTTCCAGACTCTGCTCGCGGTAGTTGGTGACGTGGGCCAGACGCGGGTTGAGCGGATAGCTGGCGGCATCGGTCTGGAAGCCGAAACCGCGCTGCTGCGCCAGCCGGTTCAGCGCGGGCAGCGGCAGGCCTGACAGCAGCGCATCGAGCTGGCTATCCTGCTGTGCCGCCAGTTCCAGCCCCAGCGCCGTGACCACTTTGAAGGTGGAACCGGGGCTCTGGTGGGCACCGCCATCGTGCTGCCATGCGGGCAGGCGCAGGGGACTGCGGGCCGGGCTGGTGCGGTCGAAATCGCGCACCTCCGCCCAGTTGGCCGCCGACACATCGCCCATACCGGCACCGGCGGCAGCAAGAATGTCACCGTTTTCCGCATCGAGGATCACCAGTCCGGCATGGCGGCCTTCCGGCACAGGCCCGCCGGCCAGGCACTGCGCGCCATCCCAGCGACCATGGCGCAGGCCTACACATTCAAGCACCTGCTGGCTCAGCGCCTGCAGGGGCAGGTCCAGCGTCAATCGGGCTTGCTGCGGCACGCCGGGCAGGCGCGCCAGCATGCCGGCCACGCTGCTGCCATGGTCACGGCCCAGCCCCAGCAACGGCGCCAGACCTGCCTGCGCCGCTTCGGCCGTGCTGGCGCCATCGCGCCACAAGGCGGTGCCGTGGCGGTCCAGCAGCTGCAGTGCCGCCGGCGATCCAGCCTGCGCACTGCCCGCCGCCATGCGATGCGACGCGGCGGGCAAGGCTTGCCAGCGCAGCTGGCCATGGTCTACCCATAGATGACGGTATCTCTCGTCTTCGGCCGCACGGAAAGCCAGCGGCGTTACCTGTAGCTGCACACTGCGCGCACCGGGCAATACGCTCAGCAGCACTTGCTGCACGTCGCTGGCGCTACGGCAAGCGCGCCCCGTGCAGGCCGGCAGGCTACGCGCAGTAGCGCCCTCCACCTGCACTACCTGCCCGATCAGCATCAGGCGCAGCTGCTCGCCGCCCAGCGCCGCTGCCGGCAGCGCCAGTTGCAAGCGCACGTTACGCGTCCCACCCTGCAGGCCGGGCGGCCAGTTAGCCAGCCGGTTCCAGCTTTGCCAGCCCTGCGGCAAGGCAGCAAACAAGCGGGTTGCGGCCACCGGCATCTGGGCCGTACTGGCCAGCGGCACGGCAATGCCGTCATTCCCGCCGGGCGGCGCCAGACTAGCCTGCCACTGCGGCGATGCGACCTGTTGCCGCATCCCGGCCGGCGCCGCCTTGCTGCTCATTGCCCCTGCCGCCAGCACGGCGCTTTGTGCTGATTCCGGCGCGCGCCATGCCAGCAGCCAGCGTTCGCTATTAAACAGCTCCACCTGCTGCCGCACGTAGGCGCCGTCGGCCTGATAGTACAGCCGCTTGAGCAGCTTGCGGCTGCCGGCATCATGAGCCACTGCCTGCCACACGCGGGCACCGTCCACCCGCTGATCGGGCGCCAGTAGCTGCCACTGCATCAGGTCCGGCGGCGCCAGTTCTATGCTGCCCTGCGCATTCAGGCGCAGCAGCCCTTGCGCCTGCAGGGCTGCGAACAGGCTGGCATCTTCCAGCGCGGCGGCCGGAGCGGCCGGCACCTGATACACGCCCGCCTGCAGGGCACTGCTCAATGGGCGGCCGCGGGCCGGAAAAGCCTGTACCAGCGCCGGCTGTGCGGCGGCATTCTCCGCTGCGCGCGCGCCAGCGCTGGCGCTGCGGTACAGCTGCACGGACAATTCACCGGCCTGCGGACAGGTGACATTGCTGCGCCGTTCAATGTGCAGGGCGGCCTCATTGCCCCACATCAGCCAGCCCTGCTGGCGCAAGCTCACGCTGGCAGTGCTGCCCTGTTCGATCTGGCCGAAGCTGGCATCGCTGAGCCAGCGCACATCCGCCCGTTGCGCCTGCCAGTTCAGCTGCAGGGTCGCGCCGGCAGGATCATTGAAATCGGCCCCTGCCCTGCCACTGATCTGCACCAGCGGCATACCCGCCGCCACGCCCTGCTCCGACACCAGCAGCACATTGCGCAGCGCCTGCGGCAAGGCAGCAGACTGGTTCTGCCCCACCAGCCGCTGCACATCTTCGAAACGGTAGCCTAAGCGCAGCGGCAGCAGGCGCGGGTCATCCGGCGCGCGCAGCTGGCTGCATAGATCGATACGCACAGGTGGCGCTGCCTGCATGCCGGTCAGCACCAGCAAGGCTGCCTCGGGATGCAGGCTGAGCGAAATGCCGGCCTGCTGCGGCACTTCGAAGCGCACACCGGGCAGCACGGCCTGAAATTCCTGCACGGCCCGCGCCGTACGGCTGGCCTGCGGCGTGAGCGCACTGGTCTGCACCAGATAGCGAGCATGACTGGCGATCAGCAAGCCGCCCAGCAGCAGCAAAGCACCCAGCCACAGCCAGTGCCACTGCGCTAGCCCATGCCTGCGCTGCCCTGCACCTGCCTGTACCGGGGCGACGTGCCCGCAGTGCGCAGCTGCGCCCTGTCTGCCCGCACGCAGATTGGCAGCGCGGCGACGCGCGCGCAAGCGTGCCTGCAGGGCTAGCAGTAGTGTGGAATACAGACGCGGCATGGTTTCCTCGCAGGGATGGTCGGGCAACGCAGCCAGCTAGCGGAGGGAGCATGAAAGCACCGCCCCGCAGCGACGTTTTATCGCGCCTATCTGCATTTCGCGCTACGCCGGCCGCGCTTCGTCGCAATCCGCTGGAGCGTCCAGGGCCGCTGCCATAAAGTGATCACATCGAACACCACTTAACACCAACGAAAGGAAGCAAAATGAACATCCTGAGAAACTTCGAAGCCGTGTTTGTCGTCGCTTTGGGTCTGGCCAGCGCTGCCAGCTATACCCTGGACAGCACGATGGACAATACCAACTACGCCACGCCAGCCATGGCCGCTGCCAGCAATATGCAAGTGGTGGTGGTCAGTGCCAAGCGCCTGAGCCCGGAACAGAAACAGGCCATGCAGGAAGGTGCCCGTCCTGCCACGCTGGCTACCCGCAGCAGTACTTCGAGCAAGATTTGAACGCCCTGTTTGCCACGCCTGCCGCGACGCTACCCTCCCGCCGCAGGCGTGCCGCCCGGTCCCGCTCCGTGCGCTAGGCCACATTACTCTGCATCAATTCTGCATCACTTGTAAGCGTTTGCATCAGGCCGCGCCAGCGCCCGCCGACCGCGCTATATTCCACTCCATGCCCCGCACCTCACATGGAGACCATCATGACTATGCGCCTTAGCCATCTGTGCAGCGCCACCCTGCTGGCACTCAGCACCCTGACGCTGGTTCCTGCCCATGCCCAGACCGAACTGAGCATCGTGGTCAGCAACGCGCCGCCACCATTACGCTATGAAAGCCTGCCGCCGCCGCGCCACGGCCATGTGTGGGCACCCGGCTACTGGCGCTGGAATGGCCACCGCTATGTCTGGCGCACCGGCCACTGGGAAGTGCTGCGCAACGGCTATCAATATCAGACGCCAGTCTGGCTGGAAGACCGTGGCGGCTGGCGCTTCGAACCGGGCGGCTGGGTCACGCTACCGCGCGCACCAGCTCCCTCGCGCTGGGAGCGCGACGACCGCCGTGAATACCACCACGGACGGGGCCGCGGCGACCGCGATCATGATGGCGTGCCGAACCGCTATGACCGCGACAGGGATGGCGACGGCGTACCAAACCGGTATGATCACCATCCTGACAACCCGCGACGTGATTAAACCGGATGAGTGATACGGCCGACCAGCAACTCCAGCAACTCGCCTACAAGACCGAACGTGCCGCCGCCGCAAGGCTGGCGGCACGCCAGCAGCTGGCGCCCGCACAGGCACTGAGACAGGTACTGACGCTGGCAGCCGGTCAGGCCGGTCTGGCCCAGCTGGTGGCCGACCGTCAGGCCCAGCAGCAACGCAGCGAATTGCGCGCACAGGCCCGCAATGCCGCGCTAGCCCAGCGCAGCGCGCAGCGGCAGGCAGCCTGCGCCACCAGTGCGCCGCATGACGCACAAGACAGCGTAGCGGACGTGCAAGTTTGGCAAGGCTGGTTCGACGGCTCGGCCGTACCGAATCCGGGCCGCATGGGCATAGGCGCCCTGCTGTGCGGGCCGCAGGGACAGACCATCCGCATCAGCCAGCCGGCCGGCTATGGCAATAGCAGCGAAGCGGAATATCTGGCGCTGACGGCGCTGCTGCAGGCCGCCGTGCAGGCGGGCGTGACCCAGCTATCCATCCGTGGCGACAGTCAGGTGGTGGTCAACGATGTGAATCTGACGCCGCAAGCCATCGCGGCGGGGCAAGGCGCTGCCGTGCTGACAGGGCACCGGCAGGAAGTTTGCGCGCTGATGGCGCAAATAGGCAAAGTGGAACTGCGCTGGCTGCCGCGGCATCGCAATGCCGCAGCCGACCAGCTGGCACAGCAGGCGCTGAAGCTTAGGCCGCCAGCGCCGTAGATTCCAGCAGCCCCATGTCGGCGCTGGTCATCATCTTGTCGATATCGACCAGGATCAGCATGCGCTCATCCACCGTGCCGAGGCCGATGATGTGGTCGGTTTTCATGTTCACGCCGATGTCCGGTGCCGGTTTGATCTGTTCCGGCAGCAGCGTGGTCACGTCGGACACGCGGTCCACCACCATGCCCACTACGCGGTGGCCGATATTCAGGATGATCACAACGGTGAACTGGTCGTAGGTAGGCGTGCCCAGATTGAGCTTGATGCGCATATCGACGATGGGCACGATCAGACCACGCAGATTGACCACCCCTTTGACGAAGTCCTGCGCATTGGCGATGCGGGTCGGTACTTCGTAGCTGCGGATTTCGCTGACTTTCTGGATGTCGATGCCATATTCTTCCTGCCCCAGCGTGAACGCCAGATATTCGGCGGCAGGAGTAGCGGCGTGCAGTTCGGTGACGTTGGACATTTGCTTTACCTCAGGAAAGAATTGACTGTGCGTAATATTACCGCAAGCCAATAAATAAATCAGCAGGTAAAGCAAAAAAATATGCCCAACAGCAATAAAAACCGCAATTTGACGAATTTCTGACGCAAATTCCTCAGTTTTATAGCGGCTTGGCTGGCAGCTTCACTGGCGCGCCATGACCTTCGGCAGGCAGCACGCGGGTCAGAGGTAGCGGTTGAGGACGCAGCGGAGCGGACCGCACATTGGCCGGCAGGGCGTCGTTTTCGGCCGCAGCACGGGCCGCTGCAGCGGGCGCGGCACTGGGCAGCGGCGCCGCCGTACGATTGACAGCCCGCCCATCGTCCGGACGCGGCATATAGCGCGGGGCCAGCGTCGGCGTATCATCGAGCGCCCATGCCATGGACGTGCCCAGGGTGTACAGCACCACAGCCAGCGTTACATTGATGTGCATAGGATTCGCCAATAATTGTCAGTTATGAAAGCATTTTGCACAATCATCTGCAGCTTTGCAAGTGCGATGTAACATTCTTGCAAAAACAAGTATCTGCACAAGCATTGCATCAGCCTGTATGATCGCCAACATCTGACCGCCCTGCAACCGGAGACCCATGAATAGTTTGCTCGACAGCTGGCATCCGCGGCTGCTACAGCTGGCCGCCGCTAGTGCCGGCAGCGACGGCGCCCACGACAGCAACCACCTGCACCGCGTCTGGCGCAATGCCTGCCAGCTGCTGGAAGACTATCCCGAAGCCGATGCGCTGGTGGTGATGGCGGCCTGCTATCTGCATGATCTGGTCAACCTGCCCAAGAACCATCCCGAGCGCCATCTGGCTTCACGCCAGGCTGCCCTGCTGGCCTGCCGCCAGCTGGCCACACTGGACTTCCCGCCCGAACGGCTGGCCGCCGTGGGCCATGCCATCGAAAGCCATAGTTATTCCGCTGCCATCGCGGCCGAAACCATCGAAGCGAAAATCGTCCAGGATGCCGACCGCCTCGATGCGCTGGGCGCTGTCGGCCTGGCGCGGCTGTTCTACACGGCCGGCCGTATGGGCACAGGGCTGGCCCATGCCGACGACCCCATGGCCTTGCACCGCGAACTTGATGAAAAGGCCTATGCCATCGACCACATTGACACCAAGCTGGCGACCATCCCCGGCAAAATGCAGACGCAGGCTGGCCGACAACTGGCCAACAGCCGTTTGCTGGCACTGACCAATTTCCGCGATGACTTTATTGCCGAATGGGCCAGCAGCCCCGCCACGCCCTGACACCCGAGCACACCTATGTCCAGTCCCCCGACCACACCCCAGACCCGCCGCATCGGCGCCACCGCACCGGCCAGCCTGAACTTCATCCTGATCAGCGTGTTCATCGACATGCTGGGCATAGGCCTGATCGTGCCCGTGCTGCCCATGCTGGTGGGCGAGTTCACCGGCAGCCGGGAAAATCAGGCGCACTGGTTCGCCATCCTCAGCGCCGTGTTCGGCCTGATGCAGTTCCTCTGCATGCCCATGCTGGGCGCCATCAGCGACCGCATCGGCCGCCGCCCCGTGCTGCTGTATTCCATGGCCGGCATGTGCGTGAACTTCCTCACCACGGCGTGGGCGCCGAATCTGGCCTGTCTGTTCATCGGCCGGGTGGTGGGCGGCATGTCCTCGGCCAGCATGTCGGTCGCCTCGGCCTATGCCTCCGACATTTCGACGCCGGACAACCGCGCCAAGAGCTTCGGCAAAGTGGGCGCGGCCTTCGGGCTGGGCTTCATCTGCGGCCCCATGCTGGGCGGCCTGCTGGGCAGCGTCGATCTGCACCTGCCGTTCTACGTGGCCGGTGCCCTGTCGGCGCTGAACTTCGTCTATGGCTATTTCGTCGTGCCGGAATCGCTGCCGGCCGAACGCCGCGCGCCTTTCAGTCTGGCCCGCATCAATCCGCTGGCGGCGCTGCTGCGGCTGGCGCGGCGCACGGATATCCGCGGTCTGGTAATTACCTTCACCCTCACCACCTGCGCCCAGATGATGCTGCAGACCACCTGGGTGCTGTACACCCATTTCCGTTTCGACTGGACCCCGGGCCAGAATGGCGCTGCGCTGTTCTGCGTCGGCCTGACGGCCGCCGTGGTGCAGGCCGGTCTGCTCGGTGTGCTGATCCGGCGTTTCGGTGAAGTGCGGCTGGCGTTGCTGGGCATGACGTCAGGCGCGATTACCTTCCTGCTGTACGGCCTGGCCACACAAGGCTGGATGATGTACGTGCTCATCCTGTGCAACATCCTCTCCTTCGCCGTCGGCCCGGCCCTGCAGGCACTCACCTCCAAGGCCACGCCGCCGGCTGAACAGGGCGAGCTGATGGGCTCCATGCAGTCCATCAGCAGCCTGGGCATCATCTTCATGCCCCTGATCGGCGCCGAGATACTGGGCCGCGTCAGCCACCTGCCGTCGAGCGACTGGCGCATGGGCGCCAGCTTCTACTTCTGCGCCCTGCTGCAGCTGCTAGCCATTCTGGTGGTGCGCTACTACTTCAAGACGCACCGCCACGACTAGGCCGGCGCCTATTCGACCACCGGCAGTTCGATGGCGCTGGCACTGGCGCCGCCGTGGTAGACCCGCATACTGGCTTTCTGGTAGTCGGCCGGCTTGGCGTAGAAGATGTTGGGCACATAGGTCTGCGGGTTGCGCTCGTACAGGGGGAACCAGCTGGACTGGATCTGCACCATCACGCGGTGACCGGGCAGGAATACGTGGTTGGCATTCGGCAGCGCAAAGCGGTACTGCTCGATGGCGTTGGCCACGATGGGCGCCGGCTGCTCCAGACTGTGGCGGTAGCGGCCACGGAAAATATCCATGGCCACACCCAGCTGGTAGCCACCCAGCTCCGGCTGCGACGGTACTTCGTCCGGATACACATCGATCAGCTTGACCGCCCAGTCGGCATCCGTGCCCGTGGTGGCCGCATGCAGCTGCACCTGCGCGGCGCCGGCGATGCGTAGCGGCGCTGTCAGTGGCGCCGTCACATAGGTCAGCACATCGGGCCGGTCGGAATAGCCGCGCTGGTCCGATACCAGCCAGGGGCGCCACACCGCCGCATCGTTCATGCGCACGGGACGGGGCACGAACGGTACCGGCTTGGCCGGATCGCTGACATATTCGTCATACGCAGCTTCGCCCGCCGGTGCGCTGAACCCCAGCTTATTCCCATCCTGCAGATACAGCGGACGCAACGGTGCAGCGCAGCCCTGTTCACAGGCCAGTGGCCAGCGCTGCAAACGCTGCCAGCGGTTGCTGCCGCTCTGGTAGAACAGCACGGGCGGCGTATCGGCCACGGGCGCGCCATCTTTCAGGTACTGGTCGAGGAAAGGCTGCATCACGTCGCGGCGGAATTCCAGCGCCGTGTCGCCGCTGAACTTGAACACGCCCAGACCGGAGCCATCGTAATTCACGCCGCTATGGCGCCACGGGCCCACCACCAGAAAGTTGCGGCGGTTGTCGGTGTCTTTGGCTTCCAGCGCCGCGTACACGGCATAGGCGCCGTAGATGTCTTCCTGATCCCAGTAGCCCACCACCGTCATGGTCGGCACCTTCAGCGGGCGCTGTGCCAGTAGCTTATCCACGGCCTGCTGCTGCCAGTAGCTGTCGTAGGCCGGATGTTCGAATAGCTTGCGGGTGAAATTGAGTTTATCGAGGCCGAACTGGCGCGCATAGTCGGCCGTCGAACCGGCCCGCAGTACGCCGTCGTAATCGTCGTACACACCGGTGGGCAGAGGCAGGCCACTGCCGTGGGCCGTGGTCTGGTGGGCGATGTAGGAGATATTCGTCATGCGGAACACGCCGTTGTGGAACCAGTCGTCGCCACGCCAGCCATCCACCATGGGGCTCATCGGTACCGCCACTTTGAGCGCAGGGTGAGGATCGATCAGCGCCATCAGCACCGTATAGCCTTCGTAGGAGGAACCTATCATGCCCACTTTGCCATTGCTTTCCGGGACATTCTTCACCAGCCAGTCTATGGTGTCCCACGCGTCGGTGGCATGATCGCTGCGGCTGTTGTTGAGCGGACCGCGTAGCGGCCGCGTCATCACGTAATCGCCTTCGGAACCGTATTTGCCGCGCACATCCTGATACACGCGGATGTAGCCGGCGCCCAGCAGCACTTCATCGCCCTGCCCGCCCGTGGCCAGCACGCTAGGGCTGTCATTGCGGCGCGCACGGCCACTGGCACTATAGGGCGTGCGGCTCAGCACCATGGGCGCCCGCTGCGCCGCGTTCGGAATCAGCAGCACCGTATGCAGACGCACGCCGTCGCGCATGGGGATCATCACTTCGCGCCGCACATAGTCTGCTGCCGGCATGCGCATCTCGAAGCTGGCGGGTACATCGGGCGCCATCGGCGCTGTCTGGGCATGGGCGACCGGCGCCAGCACGGAACTGGCAGCGATCAGGGCGACATTCAGGGCGGCAGATACGGCGACAGCAGGTAAAGGCATTCCGGCTCCAGTAGTTGATTGATTAGAAATAGCGTGAAAAAAACAATACTACCCGATGCAGCACCTTCCTGCAGCGCTGCGCGGCTTGACAGACCGCCCCCGAACTGCAACCATACGGCCATGAATTTTCTGTCCACACTTAGTCCCTGCCTGAATTGGCGCCGCTGCTGACCTGCGGCCCTGAATCACCCCTAGTGATGTGATATTTTTATCAATGCCGCCCTCGTCTGGTGGCGTTTTCACGACTGTGCGCCGCCGTCAGGGCTAGTGTAAGCAACCTGAAGGAAGTCTGATGAGCCAGTCCCCTACCGCCGAAGTTATTGCCACCCCGGGCGCCAGCAAAGGCCCCGCCATCATCCTGACCGGCGACCGTCCCACCGGCCCGCTGCATCTGGGCCACTACGTGGGCAGCTTACGCAACCGCGTGGCTTACCAGCACGAGTACCAGCAGTTCATCATGCTGGCCGATGCGCAGGCGCTGACCGACAATATGGATGACACCAACAAGGTGCACCGCAATGTGGTGGAAGTGGCGCTCGACTATCTGGCCGTGGGCATCGATCCCACCAAATCGACCATCCTGATCCAGTCGCAGATTCCCGAGCTGGCCGAGCTGACCTTCTACTACCTCAACATGGTCACGGTGGCCCGCCTGGAACGCAACCCGACAGTAAAAACGGAAATCGCCCTGCGCGGTTTCGAGCGCGATATTCCGGCCGGCTTCCTCACCTACCCTGCCTCGCAGGCGGCCGATATCTCGGCCTTCAAGGCTTCCATCGTGCCGGTGGGCGAAGACCAGATCCCCATGATCGAACAGACCAACGAGATCGTGCGCCGCTTCAACCGCATCGCCAACCGCGACATTCTGGTCGAGTGCAAGGCACTGGTACCGGAAATCGGCCGCCTGCCGGGCACCGACGGCAAAGCCAAGATGAGCAAATCGCTGGGCAACACCATCAATCTGGGCGCCAGCGCCGCCGAAATCACGGCCGCCGTGAAAAAGGTGTACACCGATCCGCTGCACCTGCGGGTGGAAGACCCCGGCCATCTGGAAGGCAATGTGGCCTTCATCTACCTCGATGCCTTCGACCCGGAAAAAGACAAGCTGGAAGAAATGAAGGCCCACTATGTGCGCGGCGGTCTGGGCGACTCCATCGTCAAGAAGCGTCTGGAAGTGGTACTGCAGGAGATGCTGGCACCTATCCGCGCCCGCCGTGAAGAGCTGGCGCAGGATCGCGGCTACATCATGCAGATGCTCAAGGAAGGCACGATGCGCGCACGTGAGGTAGCCGCCAAGACGGCCGACGAAGTCAAGGCCGCACTGGGCCTGAGCTACTTCTGATGCCCTCGCTGGCGTCTACCCTGCTAGGCCTTGCGGCACTGTACGGGTGCGCCAGCATCATCAGCTACGTGCTGTACGCGCTGGATAAATCTGCCGCCATCGGCCAGCGCCGCCGCATTGCCGAACGCACGCTGCTGCTATGGGGCTTGTGCGGCGGCTGGCCCGGTGCATGGCTGGCGCAGCAGACGCTGCGCCATAAAACCCGCAAGCTGCCTTTCGTGCTGGCGTTCTGGTTCAGCGTGTTGCTGAATCTGGCCGCGCTGACAGGCTTGATGCGTTTCTATTTCAACCAGCAGGGATAGTCTTATGTGGCAGGGAGTGTTGTGCGGTTTGCTGGCGGGAGCCATGTGGGGACTGGTGTTCGTGGCACCGGCCTTCCTCACCGCGTTCACGCCGCTGGAACTGGCCTGCGGCCGCTACATCGCCTATGGCCTGATTTCGGCCGGCCTGCTGTTCAACCGCCTGCCTGCGCTGCTGCGCCGGCTCGACCGCGCCGATATGGTGGCGCTGCTCAAGCACGCGCTGGCCGGTAACATCGTCTACTACATGCTGCTGGCCATGGGTGTCAAACTGGCCGGCGTGGCAGCAACTTCGCTGATTATCGGCGTGCTGCCGATCAGCGTCACGCTGCTGGGCAAGAATGACCACGGCTCGGTGCCGCTACGCCAGCTGGCCTTGCCGCTGCTGCTGGTGGCGGCCGGCATAGGCTGCATCAACCTTGAAGTATTCTCGCAGCCGACGGCAGCGGGCGGACCGCTGGCCCACAAAATCATCGGCCTGCTGTGCGCAACGGGTGCACTGCTGTGCTGGACCTGGTATTCGGTCGACAACGCGCGCTATCTGAAGCGCAATCCGCACTACAGCAGCGGGGAATGGTCGGCCCTGTACGGCGTGTCCAGCGGCCTGATTGCGCTACTGATCGCAGTGGTGGCGCTGGCCATCTTCCATGCCGATGTAACGGGGGCCGGTGCGCAGGCCAGTGGCCGCGACTGGGGCCTGTTCTGGATCGTCAACGGCCTGCTGGCACTGGGCGCATCAGTGATCGGCAACCATCTGTGGAATATCGCCAGCCGCAAGGTGCCGCTTACCCTGTCCGGCCAGCTGATCCTGTTCGAGACCCTGTTCGCGCTGCTGTACGGCTTTATCTACAAGCAGCAGCTGCCGCAACCGCTGGAGATCGCCGCCATGGTGCTGCTGACGCTAGGGGTGATGTGGTCGCTGCGCGTACATGCGCTGGACGAAGACAGCGAAGCCCATGCCGGCTAGTACCTCGGCTAGCCTGCCTGCAGCGGGCTAGCGCGCCGCCCCGCTGGAGTCCAGCAGGCCGTTAGCACCCAGCACATCCTGTATCAGTTCCAGCCGCACCAGCGGATTTTCCTGTACCAGCAGGCGCTGTTTTTCCGTCATATCGAGGCGCAGCAGTTCGCACCAGCGGTTTGCCACCCAGCCCGCATCATCGAGCCGGTACGGCGGCGCCAGCTGCATGCGCTCGCTCGGTATCTGCTTCTTCTGCAGCGAACGGATCAGGGTAGCCAGCGCATTCGCCACATCCTGCTGCTCGCTAGGCACAGGCACATCGAGATCGTCGTTGAGGGCCACCACTTCACCCAGCCACAGGCCATTCTTCTGCTGCTCGCACGACAGTATGCGGAACCGCGTAGTGCCTATGCAGTGGATTTTCAGCAGGCCGGCGGCCGGCGCATCCCAGCTGATGATGCGCGCCATGGTGCCGGCGCCGCTGAGTTTCTCCTGCTGGCCGGGCACGCGCACCTCGCTACCTTCGAGCAGCGGCACGACGCCGAAAGCCTCGCCATTTTCAATGCAGCGCTTGACCAGATCGAGATAGCGCACCTCGAAGATCTGCAAGGGCAGATGGCCACCGGGGAATAAAACCGTGTTTAACGGAAATAAAGGGAGCGTTACCATAGCGCTATCATCGCACGAACTGGCCCGCTTGGGATTAGTGAATCCCTTACAAGTTTTATGTTTTTCTAAGGGCGCCGCACCAGCTGTCCGTTTTTCACCACCAGCACCACATCGCGCAGTGCCGTGATATCGCGCGTCGGATCACCCTTCACCGCCACCAGATCGGCCAGATAGCCGGTGCGGATCTGCCCCAGCGTCGCGGCGCGGTCCAGCACGGCCGCATTCACCATCGTGGCCGCATGCAGCGCTTCCGTCGGCGTCATGCCCAGCTTCACCATCCATTCCAGTTCACGCGCATTGCTACCATGGGCAAACACGCCCACGTCGCTGCCATTACCTATCACCACGCCGGCCTGCCGCGCCAGCCGGAAGGCCTGTGCTGCCGCCTGCATGGATGGGGTGGGCGCGCCGCCCCGCTGATACTTCTGGAAGTATTCGCTGGTCGCTTCGGGCGCCGTCAGGGTGGGGAAATACGCCACTTTGCGCTCGGCCATCAAGCGGAAGGTGGCGGCACTGCCGCCGTAACCGTGCTCTATGCTGTCCACACCGGCCAGCGTGGCGCGCCGCATGCCTTCATCGGTGCTGGCATGGGCGCTCACCTTGCGCCCCGAAGCATGGGCCGTACTGACCAGCGCATCGAGTTCGGCCTGTGTGAAGGTGGCATGGGCGCTGCCGTCCGGCCCGTTGCGGTAGTCGGCATACACCTTGATCCAGTCGGCGCCACGGGCGCTCTGCTCGCGCACGGCACGCACTACTTCTTCCACGCCGCTGGCTTCCTGTGCCCCCTTGGGCAGGTCAACGTCGGCACGATAGCTGCGCGGCGAGGGGCCGTAGCTGCCCGTCGCCACGATGGCGCGCGTCGCGATCCAAAGACGGGGCCCGGGAATCACGCCATCGTCAATGGCTTTTTTTATCGCCACGTCGGCATATAAAGCGCCTTCGCTACCCAGATCGCGCAAAGTAGTAAAGCCGGACTGCAAGGTCGCTGCCGCATGGCGCGCAGCTAACAGGGTGCGGTATTCCACCTGCTCTTTCAGAACCTGATCGTCCCACGAAGTTTCGTTATACGGATGCAGTAATACATGGGCATGCAGATCCATTAAACCCGGTATCAGCGTGGTATCGGGTAATTCGATACGCTGGGCAGCCGCATTGACACTTAATTGTGCGCTAGGACCGACGGCAGCAATACTGTTCTGGACAATTAATACCGACCAGTCGGTATGTACCGCTCCTTCGCCTGTCCATACCCGTGCCGGGGTTATTAATAGCTGGTTTATCGCGGGCGCCGGAGGTGCGGCCGCCAATAGCGCCGGCGGAATAAACAGCAAGGCTGCTCCGGTTAATAAGCGACCCGCCAGGGGCAAGCCGGATAGTTTCCCCAGACCACAGAATACCGATTTCACCGCAGAGTTAATAGTAGACTTCATCACGGGCGCCCATGGCTAAAACGACAACAGCGGGTTTATAGCCACTATAAACCCGCTGTTTAAGTATCGTAGTAACTTTTATTTAATCAGATACTGTTCTTTGTTTTTACCTTCCAGCCATTTCGGTGCACGACCGCGTCCCGTCCAGGTCTGGCCGGTAGCGTTGTCACGGTATTTGGCCGGCACCGGGGCGCGTTTCTTGCCGGATTTGGTCTTGCTGACGGAGCCCAGATCGGCAACCGTCAGGCCATACTCGCGCATGATGGAGTGTATCTGTTCGATCGCAGCAGTTTTCTCGTTCTTGCGCGCGGTTTCAGCCAGAGTTTCCAGTTCAGCGATCTTGGCTTTGTATTCCTGATAGGTTGTCATCTTATTTCCTTCTTATCGGCAGGAGCGGTTATAGATTAAGGCAGATTTTCCAGAAAAAATCCTACTGGCGAAATTTACCATAAGCTCAATTACTGAGTCACATCAATAATCGATAAATATCAATATAATCGGCAAATTCTGCCTTTTCCAGTGCGCAGATAATATTTCTGCAATACGCCAGCCCATTGCAGGATGATTACTGAATCGCCGGCATAAATCACCACGCCTGGCGCAGAAATAGTTGCCATGCTGCGGCGCAGCGATTAATTTATTTATGCAATAAAATCCCCAACAGTGCTACATTGCCGGTCCCGCATGCTATTCCGGCATACGGTTATACCCTCGCCGCCATGGATACGCCTACCGCCAGCCTCGCCCTCGCCATTACCCAGCTGTGTATTTCCATCATCATGGTCGGGGTATATTTTGCGGCGCCGGCAGAGCGCTATACCCGTTTATGGGCGCAATTCGGTATTTGCAGCGCAGCCGGTATGACGCTGATTATTTTCAGCGCCGAACGCCAGCCCGGCTTACTACTGATTATCGGGAATGTGCTGCTGTTCTCCGCCTGCGTGCTGGTCTGGGCCGGCATGCGGGCGTTTTTCGGCCGCCGCACCCGCCATAGCGGCTACGGCCTGTGCCTGGCCTTCACGATAGGTTACACGCTGCTGATCGGTTTCGAGGCGGCGTTTGCCTACCGCCTGCTGTTTAGCAGCGCCAGCCTGATACTGGTGTTCCTGCTCTGTCTGCAAACTTTACTGGTACGGGCCGAAGACGGTAGCAGCCAGCGCCATGCCTATGCCCGCCGTATGGCCATCGCCGGCCTGTGCCTGCTGCTGACGGGCCACGGCGCCCGCATCGCCATGCTGATGGCGCAGCGGGCAGGCACCACACCGGACGATTTCTCGCAGCTCAATGTCCTGCTGGTCTTCCTGATCCCGCTGGCCGGCACCGTACTATTCTTCCCTGCCCTGCTGCTACTGTATTTCGAGCGCATCAGGGACCAGCTGCTGCTGTCGCTCGATGCACGCCAGGATGCACTGGAAACCCAGAGCCGTTTCGTCGAAATGTTCTCGCAGGAATACCGCACGCCGCTGGCGATTATCCGCACCAACCTCGATATTCTGCATAACAAGCTGCGCGGCGCCAGCACTTCCACGCAACCGAATCTGGAAAAAATGCAGCGTGCTGTCGGCCGGCTGGTAGAAGTAGCCGAGACGGCCGTCAGCAGCGATCCCCGCGAAGACGGCAAGATCGGTCCGATACGCGAGCCCCTGAATATCACCGAACTGCTACGCAGCATCGCCAGCGAAGCAGCCAAATTCTGGGGCGAGAAGTACCCGCAGATCACACTCGATAGCGCCGCGGACTACAGCGTGAACGGCGATCGCACCCTGCTCAAGACTGCCCTGCTCAACCTGCTGGACAATGCCATCAAATACGGCCCGGCAGGCGGCCAGGTGCACGTGCGGCTGAGCGCTCAGGGCGACAGCCTGCGCATACTGATTAGCGATCAGGGCCCCGGCATACCGGAACACGAACTCGATCTGGTGTACGGCAAATACTATCGAGGTAGCCGTACGCGGCTGGTGTCCGGCAGCGGCATGGGACTGTATCTGGTACTGCGCATCATCAGCCAGCATGCAGGCGGCGTGGGCCTCGCCAACCGGCCCGAAGGCGGCACGGCCGTCACCATCACCCTACCTTTACTCGCGCAGGAGCATGCCGCTTGAGCGCTGCCATCAATGTGATACTGGTCGCAGACGACCCCGATTTACGCACGAGCCTGGCGCAATGGACGGCGCTGCACGGCATCCCCATCTGCGCCGTGTGCAAAGCTGCCGAGTTCTATCCGGCTTTGCCGGCCAAAACTGAAGCCAGCCTCGAAGCCGCACGATAGCGGCCAGATGTAGCGCTATAATGCGCCATCTTCATTTGTAGGAATCCGCCATCGTGTCCGACCGTCTTGCCGTGCTGCCGCAGTATCTGCTCCCCAAGGGAGCGCTGACCAATTTCGCTGGCCGTGTGGCCAATGCCCGCGGCGGCAGCCGCACCACGGCAATGATCCGCTGGTTCGTCGGCCGCTACAACGTCAATATGGACGAAGCGCTCGACCCCGACATCCGCAACTACCCCAGCTTCAACGAATTCTTCACCCGCGCCCTGCGTCCCGACGCACGTCCGCTGGCCGACGCCGACTTCATCTGCCCGGTCGATGGCCGCATCAGCCAGTTCGGCGCCATCGATGATGACCAGATCTTTCAGGCCAAGGGCCATAACTTCAGCACCACCGCACTGGTGGGCGGCGATGCCGAACTGGCCGCGCAATTCCGCAACGGCAGCTTCGCCAATCTGTATCTGAGCCCGCGCGACTACCACCGCATCCACATGCCTTGCGATGGCCGCCTGACCCGCATGATCTACGTACCGGGCGACCTGTTCTCTGTCAATCCCACCACGGCACGCGGCATCCCCGGCCTGTTCGCCCGCAACGAGCGCGTGGTCTGCGTGTTCGAGACAGCCCATGGCCCGTTCGTGATGACGCTGGTGGGCGCCACCATCGTCGGCAGCATGGCTACCGTCTGGCATGGCGTGGTCAACCCGCCCCGTTCCAGCCACGTGCGCGAATGGCAGTACGACGACCAGCAGATCGTGCTGAAAAAAGGCGCTGAGCTGGGCCGCTTCCTGCTCGGCTCCACCGTCGTCATGCTGTTCCCTAAAGATGTACTGGGCTTCAATCCGGCATGGCAGCCGGCAGCTGCCGTGCAGCTGGGCGAAACCATGGCCAACTGCCGCTAAGCGCTAGGCACTGCGCCCGGCCTGCGCGTCGAACACGCTTTGCAGCAGGTCGAGGAATACCCGGGTCTTGGCCGGCATCAGCCGGCGCCCGGGGAACACCGCCCACGCTGTCACCGGCGGGAAGGCCCACTCGGGCAAGACCCGCACCAGTTTTCCCGTCCTCAGTAATTCCCCCGCTATCAGTTCCGTCGAGGTGGCAATGCCTACGCCAGTAGCCGCCATGCGCACCAGCAGTTCCGGCGAATTGGCCTGCAGGCGCACGGGCAGATCGCGCTCCCAGCGGGTCTTGCCGCGCACCAGCGTCCAGTGCACCATGCTGCCCTGACGTGGCGGCAGGCTCAGTAGATCGTGCTGGAACAGTTCATCGGGATGCTCGGGCAGGCCGCGCAAACTCGCATATTCGGGCGCGGCATACAGCGCAATCGAACTGGTGGTAATCGCCCGCGCGGCCAGCGAGGCATCATCGGGCAGATTGCCCATGCGGATGGCCAGATCGAAATTCTCCGCCAGCAGGTCGACCCGGCGCGGCGACAGATCCAGCTCCAGCGAAATGGCCGGATAGTCGCGCAGCAGACGCGCCATCAGCAGGCCCATGGTCCGGTTGGCGAAATCGGCCGGCATCGAAACGCGCAGCAGGCCACTCGGCTCGCCCTGCCGGTGCTGGGCCAGCGCCCCCGCCTGTGCGGTTTCTTCCGCTACGCGGCGCGCATGTTCGAGCAGGCTGGCACCGAATTCCGTCAGCGTCAGCTTGCGCGTGGTGCGCAACAGCAGGCGTTCGCCCAGCTGGGCTTCCAGCAGCGCGATACGGCGCGACACGGTGGATTTGGGCAGCTGCACGCGCTGCGCAGCCAGACTAAAGCTGCCGCATTCGACTATACGGGCAAATAACAGCAGATCGCCGGGATCGATGTCCATGATTGTTCCATATATGGATTAATGTTATCCATTTTAACGGCTTCTGCCATGAATATGGAACTGATAAAGTACCTCCATCGCAGCACCGAACCCAACATCGTCAACAACGACCTAACACCGGAGGCATTATGAACATCCTGCAAATTAATTCCAGCGCCCGCAGCAGCGGTTCCGAATCCACCCGTCTGGCTGACGCTCTGGTTGCCAAAATCCGCGCCGCCAACCCGCAAGCGAGCGTACAGCGCCGCGATCTGGCCAGCGAACCTCACCCTGTGCTGGACGAAGCCGCACTGGGCGCCCTGTTCACCCCGGCCGACCAGCGCAGCGCCGCACAGGCAGCCCGCGTGGCCCTCGACGATGCCCTGATCGCCCAGGTACAGGCGGCGGACGTAATCGTGATCGGCGCCCCGACCTACAACTTCGGCATCACCACCCAGCTCAAAAGCTGGTTCGATGCGATTGCCCGCGCCGGTGTCACCTTCAAATACACGGCGACGGGTCCGGTCGGTCTGCTGAGCGGTAAAAAAGTCTACGTCGCGCTGTCGCGTGGCGGCCTGCATCGCGATGCGCCGACCGACACCCAGCTGGCACACATCAAGATGTTCCTGAACTTTGTGGGCCTGAGCGATGTACAGTACGTCTTCGCCGAAGGTATGGGCATGGGTCCTGAAGCTGTCGCCAAAGCGCAGGCACAGGCCGAAGCCGAAATCAACGCCATTCTGGTTTAAACCAACAGGGAGCACAACATGACGCAAGCAGTCACTCAGACACGCAGTGTCGAACGTATCATCACCGGCCAGGCCGTCATGGATGGCGCGGGCGTCAAGATCAACCGCATCCTGACCCAGACGCTGCAACGCCGGCTCGATCCTTTCCTGATGCTCGATAACTTCGGCAGCGATCAGGCCAACGATTACATCGCCGGCTTCCCCAGCCACCCGCATCGCGGCTTCGAAACGGTGACCTATATGCTGGAAGGCCGCATGCGCCACAAGGACAGCGCCGGCAACGAGGGCTTGCTGACCAATGGCGGCGTGCAGTGGATGACGGCCGGCCGCGGCGTGATTCACTCGGAGATGCCCGAGCAGGAAGAGGGCCTGATGTCGGGCTTCCAGTTGTGGCTCAATCTGGCCGCCAGGGACAAGATGTGCCAGCCATGGTATCGCGACTTCAATGGCGATCAGGTGCCGGCCTACACCACGCCCGATGGCGTGGCAGTAAAAGTCATCGCCGGCAGCAGCCATGGCGTCGATGGTGCCGTACAGCGCCCCGTGACGGAACCGCTGTATCTGGATATCCACCTGCCCGCAGGCGCCAGCTTCGAGCAGGCCATCCCGCCCGGCCACAACGCTTTTGTCTTCACCTATCAGGGTGCAGCACAGGTAGGCGACAAGGAAGTGGCAACGGGACGCATGGCAATCCTGGCCAATAGTCCGGCAGCGGACGGTCTGCGCGTGCATGCCAGTGAGGCGACACGCCTGATACTGGTGGCCGGCGCGCCGCTGAACGAACCGATCGCGCAATACGGTCCGTTCGTGATGAATACGCAGGCCGAACTGCATACGGCCGTGGAAGACTTCCGCGCCGGCCGCCTGGGCGAACAGGCGCCGCAGTAACGAGCAAGGGGCAGGCATCTCACGCTACAATGCGGCCATGATGCCTACCCTACTCCGCTGGCTGCGCCGGCTCAGTCACCTGCTCGGCTTTGAAACGGCCGAGTCCTTCCCTGCCGGCCATCTGTACGAGCGCACGCGCTGGCAGGGCGCGTATTTCGACATCGCTTCCGACGTCAGGCCGGAGCAGATCGAGCAGCGTCTGTGCGATGCCATCAGCAATACCCCGCTGGTGTTCGGCTACATCAGCAATCCCACGCCGCGCATGCAGCGCACCCTGCTGTCGATACTGGAAGAACGCATGCGCAACAACCGTGGCCGCGCCAGCGAACTGGCCGCACTGCTGGTGCAAGCCTACGATAGCCCGCACATCATGGAAGTGCTGCCCGGCCTGCGCGCCGCCGTTGCGGCCACCCGCCATGCCGACATGACGGAACGCGCACTCAATCTGATGGCATTCCTGAGCGATATGCAGTCGCCCTTCGACGTCATCGATCTCAATTAGGAAGTCCTCAGCGCACCGCAGACGCCGCCGGCTGCCGCGTCACAGCCAGCACTTCATGGCTGGGCACATAGCGGTCGCGCAGCGCCATGAAGGGCCGCTCCACCAGCTGGTACAGCAGAAAACCGGCCAGCACGCTGGCTGCCGCCATCAGCAGCACCGTGGCCCAGTGGTCGGGCTCCCAGCCCTGTGCCTGCAACGGCGCACGCAGCAACATGCACAGTGTCTTGTGCACCAGATAGATCGCATACGACCACAGCGCAATCGCACCCGCACCGGGTAGGCGCGCCTTCTGCAGCAAGGAGCCGGGACTGAGTGCGGCCAGCAGCAGTAACGCGTAACTGAGCCCCAGCAAGGGATAACCATACACCGTCATGGCATAGCCATAATGGTCGGCGAGGAAGTGCGACCACACCAGCGCCAGCGCAACGCCACCGGCCAGCAGCAGCCAGTTGCCATGCGCAGTCAGGCGCGCCCACACGGCGGCATGGTAGTTTTTCAGCAGGGCCAGTGCCACCCCCACCACCAGTTCGTCGAAGCGGCATAGCGAAGAATAGTAGATCAGCGTATAGAACGCGCGGCTGCCTTCCGGCGCAGCGGCCACGTAGCTGGTCCACAGATGGCTGCGGATCAGCATACCGCCTATCAGCGCAGCAGCCACGGCCAGCCATGCCAGCAGCAGCGACTTGCGGCAGGCAGCGATCAGCAAGGCCAGCGCCGGCAGCAGGAAATAGAACTGCTCCTCCACACACAGCGACCACGCATGGGAAAACGCGGTGCCCGGCTGCAGGCCGATATTCTGGGTAAAGGTGAGGAACTGCCATAACGGCGGCAGTACCAGATCCATGCGGAAGTAGGGCCAGCAGGCAAACAGCGCCAGCACCACGTAGAAATTCGGCACGGTGCGCAACAGGCGCCGTGCATAGAAGCGGCCGAGAGAAAACCGGCTGCCGCTCTGCTGGCTGCGCCGTATCGCACCCAGTATCTGGTTGCCGATCAGGTAGCCGCTGAGAGCAAAGAACAGATCGACCCCGCTCCAGCCTATCTCGCCGAACCAGCCCAGCGTGGGCGCGCCGCTGATAAACAGCATATAGTGGTTGGCAAACACCAGCGCAATGGCCAGTGCACGCAGGGTATCGAGTCCGGCATTGCGCGCGGTAGCGGTAGTAGTCATGCACGAATGATAACAAAACATGGCACGCCGCGCATAGTCGCCGCTGGCACAGCGCCACGGCGCCATGGTATAAAGCCGCTATCCTCCTACTACCCTCGGCATGCATGAACTCCAGCGACCACCTGCAATTTATCTCCCACCAGTACAGCGGCCAGCTGCCGGGGCCGCGCCTGATCGTGACAGGCGCCGTGCATGGCAACGAGACCTGCGGCACCACGGCGATCCGCCGCGTGCTGGCCATGCTCGACGAAGGCAGCCTGCTGATCCGGCGCGGCAGCCTGACGCTGGTACCGGTCACCAATCCGCTCGCCTATGCCAGGGGCGAACGGGCCGGCGAGCGCAATCTGAACCGCAACCTGTTCCCGCAGGAGGCGCCGCAGGATTTCGAGGACCGCATCGCCAACTGGCTATGCCCGCTGCTGGCGCGCCATGATGTGCTGCTCGATCTGCACTCCTTCAATGCGCACAGCGAAGCGTTTGTCATGGTCGGCCCGCGCAACAACGACGGCCCGCTGGAACCGTTCCGCCACGAACAGCAGGAGCGCGCACTGGCGCGTCGCCTCGGTGTGCGGCGTTTCGTCGATGGCTGGCTGCGTACCTATGGCGCCGGTGTGCAGCGCCGCCTGCGCCAGCAAAGCGAACTGCAGACCGTACTGCGCTATGGCATGGGCACGACGGAATACATGCGCAGCACGGGCGGCTATGCCCTCACGCTGGAATGCGGCCAGCACGACGACCCGCAAGCGCCTGAAGTGGGCTACCGCGCCATTCTGAATACGCTGGCCTTCCTCGGCCTGATCGATGGCCCGGTACCCGAGCCGATAGCGGCAGAACAGATGGAAGCATTGAGCATGGCCGCCGTGGTGGACAAACAGCAGGCCGGCGATGTCTTCAGCCGGCCATGGGCCAGCTTCGATCCTGTGCGGGCCGGTGAACAGATAGGCGTGCGCGCCGACGGTTCGGCGGAACTGGCCGCTTTCGACGGGCGCATCCTGTTCCCCGATGCTGCCGCCGGCGCCAACTGCGAATGGTATTACCTGTGCCGCGCTAATCCCGACTTCTGAATCGCCCGCGCCGGCGGCACGGGCTCAGGCCCGGCTGAATGAGGCTAGACAGTAGTCAGTTTCAGGCCGACGATACCGCCGACGATCATGGCGATGCAGCCGAGGCGCAAGGCGCTGGCCGGTTCGTTCAGCGCCACGATGCCGAAGATGACCGTACCGACCGTACCGATGCCGGTCCAGATGGCATACGCCGTCCCTAGCGGCAGCCCGCGCAGGGCCAGTCCCAGCAAGCCCACGCTGCCAGCCATGGCGGCCAGCGTGCCGGCTGTGGCCAGCGGGCGGGTAAAGCCTTCGGTATATTTCAGACCAACCGCCCACACCACTTCGAGCAGGCCAGCCAATATCAGTGCTATCCACGTCATAAAGTTCTCCAATGTTGCGCGCACTATAGCACTGCCGGAAAAACAACGCTGGGAGCTTCCCCATTACGCCGCTTGCAGACATAATCATTCTTCAATATTGCTAACGGAGACAACATGCAACTGCTGGCCCACATCGTCACGGCGCTGGTCGCCCTGATCCACGTCTACATCGTACTGCTGGAGACAGTGCTGTTCCCCACCCGCGGGCGGCGCGTGTTCGGACTGTCGCAGGAAAAGGCGGAGCTGATGCGCCCTGCCATGTCGAATCAGGGCTGCTACAACGGCTTTCTGGTGGCTGCGCTGTGCGTAGGCTGGCTGCATCCCGATGCTGCCACGGGCGCAGCGTTCACCGTATTCGGCCTGTGCTGCGTGGCGGTGGCCGGCATCTGGGGCGCGATCACCGTCAAGCGCTCCATCCTGTTCATCCAGACCGTGCCGGCCGTACTAGCGCTGGCCCTGCGCACCCTCGCCTGACACACTGCTGGCCGGACGAGCCCCCGTGCCGCGCAGGGCCAGCAGCCAGCCCACCCCGTCAAACCAGAACGGCGCACCGAGCGAGGCGGCAAACGCCGTCAGCAGCCAGCCCAGTGCGGTCAGCAGCACGGCGCCCGCCGCCGCGCCCGCGCTCAGCTGCGCCAGATGGTCCAGCCGCGCGGATGGCCAGCCTATCGGCAGGCTATTGAGCTGGGCACTGGCCGTGCCGAGTATGGCCGGCGATACCGGCGCCGGCTCGAATACAGAGTTCTGCTGTCCCATCTGCGCGGCTGCCTGCGCTGCTGCCTGTGCTGCTGCCTGAGCTGCTGCCTGAGCTGCCTGAGCCGACATCTGCGCCGACATCTGTGCGGCCAGTTCGGCACTCTGCTGCGCGGCATTCTCGTCGCTCCACAGACGCTGGCTCAGCGTGAATGTATCGATGTTCAGGGCCACGGCCAACACCAGCGCGATACCGAACAGCACGCTCTGCGAGCGCCGCTTGTACCAGCCAGTGGTACGAGCCATGACCGTGTCATACCAGTTAGACAGCGCCTGTTCCAGCGCCGCCAGATCATCGACCTCCCCCAGCAGCGCCAGCAGGGTGCGCTGCAAAGCAGGATTGCCCAGCTGCGCCAGCAAGCTGCGCGCGCTGGTCTGCCGGCCATAACGCTGCTGCAGCGTATCCATCACCGCGCGGGCAAACATGCTGGAAGGAATATACGAAGGCATGCGCCCGGCCTGCGCCTGACCGGTGATCAGCGGGTGGCTCATGACGGCAGCCGCCAGCGAATCGCGGCCCAGCCCGCGCAGATCGAAACCAGCTTCGCGCCGCAGCAGTCGCTGCAGTGATGGTAGGATGCCACGCAGCAGCGCCAGCCCGGCCGGCTCGTACAGCAGGGTCAGCACGCCATCGAGCAGCATTTTGGCGCGGCTCTGGAACAGCGAAGCGATGGCTTCGCGGCTAGCACTGCATAGCAGGCTCAGCGCCAGATAGGTGGCAGATAGCCCTAGCGCCACATCGAGATAATGGTTGCTCATGGCGGGATTATTTTTTGAATAAGGTAGTCATAAAATAAACCATTTCAGCGCACTGAGCAGAAATTTTTTAAATATCGTAGAATTCCGATATTGAAATCGGAAAAATGCGATGCATATAGAACTTAGCATAGCCCGAGGTAAGAAGATGGACATAGACGCTATCCACAAAGCCCTTGCCAACCCGATGCGGCGCCAGATACTGGCGTGGCTGAAGGAGCCCGAGGTGTATTTCGCAGCACAACAGCATCCACTGAGTCTGGGCGTGTGTGCTGGTCTGATCGACCAGCAGACCGGTTTATCGCAGTCCACCGTGTCGGCGCATCTGGCCATCCTGCTCAAGGCGGGCCTGATCACCAACCAGAAGGTGGGCCAGTGGAATTACTTTAAACGCAATGAAGAGACCATCGCGGCCTTCATCGCACAAATGACACTATAGGAACTTTTCATGGCCACTCTGTTCGACCCCATCACCATCGGCGATCTGACGCTGAAAAACCGTATCGTTATGGCGCCCCTGACGCGCGCCCGTGCCGTCGGCGGCGGCCGTGTGCCTAACGCCCTGATGGCCGAGTATTACGCCCAGCGCGCCAACGCCGGCCTGATCCTGAGCGAAGCCACGGCCGTCACACCGCAAGGCGTGGGCTATGAAAACACCCCGGGTCTGTGGTCGGACGAACAGGTAGCAGGCTGGAAGCTGGTGACGGCAGCCGTGCACGCTGCCGGTGGCCGCATCTTCGCCCAGCTGTGGCACGTGGGCCGGATTTCCGATCCCAGCTTCTTCGACGGCGCCGCGCCGGTAGCACCGAGCGCCATCGCAGCGCAAGGCCATGTCAGCCTGCTGCGTCCGGAACGCCCCTACCCTGTGCCGCGCGCACTGGAAACGGCAGAACTGGCCGGCATCGTTGCGGCCTACAAGCTCGGTGCAGAGAACGCCAAGAAAGCCGGCTTCGATGGCGTGGAAATCCACGGCGCCAATGGCTATCTGCTCGACCAGTTCCTGCAGGACAAAACCAACCAGCGTACGGACAACTACGGCGGCCCGATTGAAAACCGCGCCCGCCTGATGCTGGAAGTAACCGATGCCTGCATCGAAGTCTGGGGCGCCAACCGCGTCGGCATGCATCTGGCACCACGCCAGGATGCACACGATATGGGCGACAGCAATCCGGCCGCCACCTTCGGCTACGTGGCGCAGGAACTGGGCAAGCGCAAGATTGCCTTCATCTGCGCACGTGAAGCCGTGGGCGAAGACAGCCTGGGCCCATTACTGAAGCAGGCCTTCGGCGGCGTCTACATCGCCAACGAAAAACTCGACAAGGCCGGCGCACAGGCCCTGCTCGACTCGGGCAAAGCTGACGCTGTGGCTTTCGGCAAGGATTACATCTCCAATCCGGATCTGGTGCAGCGCCTGCAGCAGAATGCCACGCTCAACCCGTGGCAGCCGGCCACCTTCTACGGCGCCACGGCGCAAGGCTATACCGACTATCCGGCACTGGCCTAAGCAAAAAGGGCTCAGTTTTGAACTGAGCCCTTTTTTTACGACGGTGCGCTGATTAGCGTGGCTGTGTGTAATTCACCGGAATGAATTCGTAAGCCTTGCCTGCCGTGCGCACATGGCCCAGCGCCGGGAATGGCAGGTGGGGCGCGCCTATCAGGTAGCCACCTTTGGCGGCAGCGGCGAAGGCTTCCTTGCGTTCGGCGATGGCGATCTTGCTATCCGTATCGAACTGTATGCCGACACCGGGATTGGCAAACTGCACGGCTTCCACGTGCAGCAGGTCGCCCAGCAGCACCAGCTTCTGGCCTTTGCTTTCCACCACATAGGTGATATGGCCCGGCGTGTGGCCGCCATTGAAGTAGGAACGCACGCCCGGCACCAGCTCGGTATTGGCCACGATAGGCTGGAACTTGCCTGCCTTCACATAGGGATTGACCGACACCATGGCACCGAGGAAGCCATCCTTGGCTTCCGGTCCGGCTTTGTCCAGATTCGCCTGACTCAGATAATAATCGGCATCGAGCTTACCGGCGCGCACGATAGCGTTCGGGAACACGCGCTGCTCATTCGACGACAGGCCACCCACGTGGTCGCTATGCATATGGCTGATGTAGATCTCGTCGACCTGTTCAGGCTGGTAACCGGAAGCCTTCAGATTGGTCAGCAAACGGCCCAGCGTCGGGCCGAACAGGCTGGCGGCACCGGCATCGATCAGCACCAGCTTGCTGCCCGTGTTGATCAGGAAGCCATTGACGGAGGTTTCCAGCGGGCTGTGCTCGTAAACTTTGGCCAGCGCGGCATCGGTCTTTTGCGCTGGCTGCTTGAGCAGCTTGTTGACCGGCAGATCCACCGTACCGTCATTCAGCACCGTCACTTCGAAATCACCGAGCGTGGTGCGATAGAAGCCGGGGGCCTGGAATCTGGCCATGGGTGCGGCAGCCTGCGCCAGCGAGCTCACGGCCGCCATGGCAGCCAGCACAGCAGCAGAACGGCTAAATTTAAACGGGATCATAGCGCTCCTTATTATTTTTGAGAGAGGAAACGCTAAGATACCGCAAATTTCATTGCTGTGTTTGCCAGTTGCTAAAACGAAATTGGCATGCGCACGGATAGCTGGACATCGGGCGTATCCCGCGTCAGCCCTGCGCCTATGGCCACGTTGATGCTGCGTTTGGCGCTGAGCCGGTACGACAGCCCCATCAGCAAAGTGCCGAGCTGGGTGCGTACCGAGCCGGGCACCGGCAAGCCATTCTGGCGCGTGCGCGCGATCGAGCTGTGGTCGTAGCCGAAGCTGATCAGGGCCTTGTCATTGAGCGCCAGCCCCAGCCCGAAATTAAAGCCGAACACACCACCGGGTGCAACCGTACCCAGCGGCTCCGTTTCACCGGCCAGCACACGCCGGTTCACATTGTGCCGTTTGAAGTTGTACAGATAGCTGACGCCGCCGAACAGGATGGCGGGGTCGCTGGCATACAGCCATGTCAGGCTGGGCTGGATGGCATAGAAGCCCGAACCCGTCGGCAAGTCCAGCGGCAGGCCCGTGCCGGTGGCATCGGAACCTACGCAGCGACGCGTACAGTCCGTCACGACGCTGAACGGGTCCCGGCCCGTACGCGATTTGAAACGCAAGCCCGCCACATAATACGGGCTGTCATTGCCGCCCTGATTGAGCTGGTAGCGCGCCGCCAGCTCGGCATCGCCCACGCCTTTGCCGCTAGTCTCGAACACCTTGTCGACACCCGTGCCGGTGAATAGCTCGCGGCTCACGGTGGAATCGGAGCGGTAGACATATGGCAGTTTCAGCTCCACTTCGGCGCGGCGGCCCAGACCATAGCGCAGCGTCAGCGCGCCGGTAACGGTATTGCGCTTTACTTCGCGCACATCCACCAGCCCGATCAGCAAAGCCGGAATGATGGTATAGCCGACCAGCACCACGCGGTTGCTCGACGAGTAGCCGAACTGGGCCGAAGGCTCGACGATGATCTGGCCGCGCGGCGTGAGTACGCCCGGCTGTTCGAACAAGGGCGCAACGGCAGGTGCCGTACTGTCTTCGGCGTGCGCCAGTGTGCCCGCCGCCCATGTCAATGCTGCTACCCACAGATGTAACTTCCGCATGCCTGCTCTCCGCGCTGGTGTTCATTTGGGTCCCACTGCCGCGCTCAGAGCTGCTCTCAGCACTCCTTCAAAATTCAGACTTTTGAGCATGGCCAGATTGCTGACAGTGGTGCTGATGGTGGTCTGGCTGCGGATAGCCTGATCATTCAGGCTGTTCTGGATCAGCAAGGCGCCGGGATTGTCCGGCAGCGCCAAAACGCCGCCATCCTGCACCCGTATGCCGGCCAGCGCCATGCTGGCTGTACTGATCTCCGCAGCGCTCAACTTTGTCACATCTGCGTAGCCAAACCGACTACTGGCTACAACACCGCCATTGATCGAAACCAAACGTTCTACACCTAAGCTCACTTGCACCCCGTTGCCCAGCTCGAAACCACCGCGCGCTTCATCGAGTTGCGCGGCACTGACAGGCTGCCAGTCGTCCGGCAGGGAGGCCGCCGGTGCAGGCCAGCACGCGGGCAAGGCCAGAGCCAGCCAGTACCACGGAAAGATCTTGCGCCGACCATGCATGGCTGCTCCTTCAGAAATTGCCGCTGCCCGTCTTGGGCAGCACGGACATGGCCGGGATCACATCACTCACGGCCCCGGCCAGACGCACTTGCGGCACCACCCGCCAGTCCGTCGCCAGATTGAAGCGGGGCTGGCCGGGCCACTCGTGGATCACGAACAGCAGCCCATCCTGCCAGATCCGCTCGAATGCGACGCGGCTCATGGCGCGCGTGCCGCTGGCCGGATCGCCCAGCAGTATCCGTCCGCCCTGTATGCCCTTGATGACCACAAAGTGGGCATAGCCCTGCTCGACGATGCGCACGATGGCTGGCAGTCCCGCCTGCTCCAGCTTGTCCAGCGGCTGCTGGTAGCCATCGGCAATCAGTCCCTGACTGGCCAGCAGACGCTGCATGTCCAGCAGCGAGAAGCCCTGCCGGCGTATGCGCTGCTGATCACCCTGAGCGTACATGATGTCGAACACCTGCTGCTCCGTAGTGGGCCGGCCGTAATGAAACGTCAGCAGCGTTGCCAGTGCAGCCGAGCCGCAACTGAAGTCGGCCTGCTGGTGCACCGTGGTGAGAAAGCGCGCAGCCTTCATATCCGTCACCGCCACGGCAACGCTGCCGCCACCGGGCAGCGCCAGATCGGCAGCGCCGGCCGTCAGCATGCTGCCACAAAATAGCAGCAGGCCGAGCCCGGAAGCAATCAGCGCAGGCGTCTTCATCGCATCTGCACATTGATGATGGTGGCATTCTGGATCAGCACATTCGCCCCCGAGTTCTGTATCGCTACGGGCAAACCGGCCGCATTGGCAAACGATGCCGCCGAAATGGCATTCGCCCCCGTCACCACATTGATGGCGGCATTGCCACTGACGGAGCCTGCCACATCCATGTTATTGCTGACCGTGTCGCTGCCAGCCCGCTTATCGGCCAGCCCGGCCTGTGCCAGCGGCCGCCAGCCCGATAGCCGGGACGTCCCGGCGCCCTGCCCTGTAGGCACGGCAGGCGCCACTACACTAACCTCCTGCGCAGCGCCCGCTGCACCCTGCACCTGTGCGCTGGCCGCCACGCCCTGTTGCTGCGCGTCTGCCCTACCCATTAGCGCCAGCCACAGCAAGCCCGCACTCACTCCCAAGTATTTTTGCATCACAGCTCCCTGTCGCGGAGCGGGCCACGCCCTCCGGTACGCGGCCCGCCCGAGGTTTATTTACCGACTGCCAGATTGGCCTGCACGTTCACGCTCTGCTGGACCAGCGAAGCGATTCCGCTGTTCTGTGCCACCACCATTACACCGGCCGCCGACTGGCCCACATTGGTCATGGCATTGGACATATTGAAGGTGCCGGCATTCACCGAGATATTGCCGCCTGCACCACCGGTACCACCACTCGCTGCACCACCCGTGGCCGCACCGGCCGTGTTGCCACCGCCACTGCCGCCCGCACCAGCCAGATTGCCACCACCACCGGCACCGCCAGCACCGGCTGCACCTCCGGTGGAACTGCCGTTGGTCGGGTTACCGTTGCTGGCCGTGCCACCGGCCGCTGCACCACCGGCTGCGCCATTGCCTGCGGTATTGCTGGCATTGCCGCTGGCGGCACCATTACCGCCTGCGGCTCCGGCACCACCTGCGGCGCCCGTGCTGCTGGCAGCGCCACCAGTCCCGCCGGCACCGCTGTTGCCTGTGCTGGCCGTGGCACCGGCGCCGCCCGTCTGGCTCGCTGCCGCACCTGCACCACCGGCACCGCTGGTGGCAGCACCACCGGCCGCACCGTTGCCCGCCGTATTGTTACCGGCGGTCGCCGCCGCACCGGCACCGCCAGCACCACCAGCGGCACCGCTGCCACCTGCGCCGCCCGTGGCCGTTCCCGTGCTGCTGGTGGCATTACCAGCCGCACCATTGCCGCCCGCAGCATTACCGCTGCCGGCGCTGGCGGTCTGGCTAGGCGGCGTCGTACCCGTACTGCCTTCCGGTACGCCGTTCATATTGGAAGCACTGCCCGCACCGCTGCTGGCACCGCCGCCCATGCCACTGCTGCTGGCACTGCCGGAACCACTACCGGCACCACCGCCCGCAGCGCCGGCGCCCCCCATGCCGGCCAGGCCACCGGCGCCACCGGCTGCACTGCCGGCATTACCCGTGTTACCGCCGCTGCCGCCATTGCTACCCGTGGCGGCCCCCGTCATGCCGCCAGCACCACCGGCTGCCGCGCCATTGGCACCGCCGGCGCCACCAGTGGCCATGCCGCCTGCGCCACCATTACCGCCATTGCCGCCGAGTGCAGCGGCGCCACGGCCACCTGCGCCACCGGCGCCGCCCATGCCACCAGCACCGCCGGCACCGCTGCTGGCCGAGCCGGCATTGCCGCCCGCACCGCCGGCACCACCCACGCCACCGGCTGCCGTAGCGGCGCCGTTGCTGGCGCTGCCATTGCTGGCATTGCCGCCATTACCGCCCGCAGCGCCGGCACCACCATAGCTGTCGCCGCCATAGCCGCCCGTGCCACTGGCCGAGCCGCCGGCGGCATTGCCGGCAACACCACCATAGCCGGCCCCGCCGGCCGTACCGGCATTGTTGCCTGCGTTATTACCGATATCGTGTACCGTATTACCCGACACCGTACCGTTCAGCGTGCTGTTGGCATTGGCGGCGGAAGTGTTGTACGAACCACTGACAGCCGAAGTGGCCGTGGCACCGTTGTTGGCAGCGGCAGCGCCCACCTGGCTGGCAGTCGCACCGCCACTGCTGTTGTTGTTATTGTTGCTGCTATCCTGTACTGCGGACGAAGCATCGTTCGCGTGGGCACCGGCACCGGACTGCGTATTGGTGGGCGGCGTCGTGGTCTGGGCCATACTGGCGCTAAAAGCCAGTGCCAGCGCAGTGGCGATCATGGTTTTCTTCATACTAGCTCCTACTTGGACAAGTTATGGGGAAAGAACAGAGGTGTACCGGGCCTGCTTGCTCCCGATAGGCGCCTCAAGGCAAAGCCGATGCCACCTGACTGCCCGCCCGCCTAAGTCCTTGAGTTGCAGAGTGATTTCAGCAGTGCTGAAGCCGCCTGTGGCAATGTGGGACAGCAAAGCTGACGCAGAGTGTCACGGCGCTGTGACATGCGCAGTGACATGCGCTGTGACACGTGCCGCGACAGCTGCTGCGCCAGAGGAGCTGTCACGACAGACCGCCCCCCGGCTACGCTGTGCGCGTCGAGCAAAGAGAAGGAAGAGTCAGCCCGGGGCCGCACGCCCTATGTCACCCTGATGTGACCGGACCGGAATGCCATGCTTGGCCAGCAGGCGATACAGCGTCATGCGCGACACGCCAAGGCGGCGCGCCGCCTGTGCCACATTGCTGCCCGCCTCCAGCAGACTGGCCGCAATCGCGGCACGCTCGGCCAGCACGCGCGCATCATCGAGCGCCACTGCTGCCCGCTCGGGCGTCGCTGCGGCCAGGCCCAGATCGTCCGGCATGATCAGGCGCCCCGCTGCCATCACCATGGCGCGCCTGACGCGGTTGAGCAATTCGCGCACATTGCCGGGCCAGTCATGCGCGGCAATGGCCAGCTCGGCAGCCTTGCTGAAGCCGCGCAGCTGGCTGGCACGTTCGCTGGCATAACGTTCAAAGAAATGTTCGGCCAGCGGCAGCAGATCGTCACGGCGCTGGCGCAGGGGCGGCACTTCCAGTGCCAGCACGTTCAGCCGGTAGTACAGGTCTTCGCGGAAGCTGCCACGTGCGACCGCCTGCGCCAGATCAACATGGGTGGCTGCCAGCACCCGTACATCGACCGGCCGGCTGGCCGTCGAGCCCAGCCGGAAGATGGTCTTTTCCTGCAAAAACCGCAGCAGATTGGCCTGCAGTTCCAGCGGCAGATCACCGATTTCATCAAGCAGCAGCGTGCCGCCCTGGGCAGCTTCGATCAGGCCGCGCCGCTCGCGGCTGGCGCCCGTGTACGCGCCCCGTTCGTGGCCGAACAGTTCGGCATGGATCAGCGAGGCCGGCATGGCACCGCAGTTGACGGCGATAAACGGCGCGCTGCGCCGCGCCGACAGGCCATGCACGGCTTGCGCCACCAGTTCCTTGCCAGTGCCGCTTTCGCCCGTAATCAGCACGGGGGCCAGTACGCCCGCCACCCGCTGCAACTGGCCACGCAGTTGCGTGAGTGCACGGCTGGGGCCCACCATCTGTTCCAGCAGCGCTGGCTTGTCCGGCCGCGTCAGCGGCGCCAGCGCCGCCAGCCCTAGCGCATGGCCCAGCGTCTGATTCAGGCGCGCCGCATCGGCCGGCAGTGTGTGGAAATCATGACAGTGGGTGTGCAGCAGGCTGCGCCAGTAAGGCTGGGCCAGCAGACTGGGCGGCAACACGACGATCCAGCGCATCTGCCAGCAGCGCAGCAGAAAGGCCTCCAGCGCGGCCTGTGGCTGGGGCAGTTCCGCACTCAGCAGCAGCACACCCACGCGCGCAGACAGCAGCACCTGCAGGCGTTCGGCTTCCTTCAGGCTGTCCACATGATGCACGACATGGCCCTGCAAGGCCTGCGCCAATGTGGCAGGCGGCAAGCTGTTTCCTAGCGCCACGCACAGTATGGCTGAGTGAGGAGTCATGCCTGTTCGACTGGACTAAATGGCAATAGTTCGTTCTTGCCATTTAATCCAGAACAAGTTGCTTGCTGCGTTCCGAGCATCAATATAGAATGCCTGCGCAGTTTTTTTTGACTAGGGATGTGCCGACCTGTCAATAGTGAAAATATATTAAAACAACGACGGGATCAAACAAATGAGTGATTTTCAATTAAAACCGGCCGATCTGCCCAAGTGGGGCCAGCGCACTGCCTTGCGCGTGCTGCATCTGTTCGGCTGGAAGCTGCTGTTCCGCCCCCTGCCCGGCCCGCGTGGCATCTGCGTGATCTATCCGCACACGTCCAACTGGGATTTCATGGTAGGCCTGTTCGGCAAATGGGCGCTGGACCTGCCGTTCCGCTGGCTGGCCAAGGATTCCCTGTTCAAGACCCCGCTGGGTAACTGGTTCCGCTCGCTGGGCGGCGAACCCGTCGAGCGCGGCACGCCTAGCGGCACCATCAAGACGCAGGCGGCCCGCATGAACGCAGCCGACTGGTACTGGGTGGGCATTACGCCGGAAGGCACGCGCGGCTATCGTCCTTACTGGAAGAGCGGTTTCTACCACCTCGCGCTGGAAGCCAAGGTGCCGCTGGTACTGGTCTACATCGATTACGCCACCAAGTCGCTGGGGCTGGTCGAACACGTTGAACTGACGGGCGATATGGAAACCGATCTGGCCAAAATCCGCGCCGGTTTCGCCGGCCGTCAGGGCCTGTATCCGGCGAAGGCCGCACCCATCGTGTTCCAGGAGCGCCGTCCCGACGAAGACAACGCCTCCCAGTCGAAGCAGGCCTGAATCCCCGCTATACCGGCTGCGCTGGCCTGCACTCTACCAGGGACTCAGGCTAGCGCCAGCAGCATGGTACCGGTGGCGGCAATCGCCGCACCGGTCCATTTCACAGCCAGCACTGGCAGCCTATGGCCCAGCATACGGCCAGCGTAAATCAAGCCCGCACTCGACAGCATCAAGCCCAGCGTACTGGCCACTTCCGGCAGTTCATGTCCATGCGCATTGCCGTGCAGGATGGCAAACCCTGTCAGCATGGCCGCCGCCAGCACAGGTGGCAGCGGCAGCGCTGCGGCCAGCAGCACGCCCAGCAGCGCTACCGTCAGCGCTATCCCTGTTTCCAGCCCCGGTATCGACAGACCGGCCACGCCCGTCAGCACGCCGAGCAGCATGGCTGCCATAAATCCTAACGGCAGGCGCAGCGTAGCGCTCTGGCGCACGCTCCAGATACCCACGGCCAGCATGGCCAGCAGATGGTCCAGCCCTGTCAGCGGGTGCAGCAAGCCGGCGCGGAAACCATGGCTATGCCAGACACCGCCCTGCACATGGGCTTGCGCGTAACTGCTGGCGATGGTCAGTGCGGCCAGCGCGAGAAAACGTATCAGATGCATGGTGCTACTCCTAGAGATTCAGATTCAGGCAGCGTCGCGGGCTTCCATCAGCCCCTGCACGCGGATAAAGTCGATCACGGCCTGCACGCCTTCGCCGCTGCGCAGATTGGTGAACAGGAAAGGACGTGCGCCGCGCTGCTGCTTGGCATCGCGCGCCATCACTGCGAGGTCAGCGCCCACATGGGGCGCCAGATCGGTCTTGTTGATGATCAGCAGATCGGAACGGGTGATGCCGGGACCGCCCTTGCGCGGAATTTTTTCGCCACCGGCCACGTCGATCACATAGATGGTCAGATCGGACAGCTCGGGGCTGAAGGTGGCGGCCAGATTGTCGCCACCGGATTCCACCAGTATCAGATCGAGCGCGGGGAAATCAGCCTGCATGCGCGCGATGGCTTCCAGATTGATGGAGGCGTCTTCGCGGATAGCCGTGTGCGGGCAGCCGCCCGTCTCCACGCCCATCAGGCGCTCTGCCGGCAGCGCGTCGGCGCGCAGCAGTATCTCCATGTCTTCCTTGGTGTAGATATCGTTGGTAATCACGGCCATGTCATAACGCTCGCGCATGCCCTTGCACAGCATTTCGCACAGCGCTGTCTTGCCGGAGCCGACCGGACCGCCAATGCCGACGCGCAGGGGGTTGGATGGAATACTCATAAACACTCTCTCGTTAGGAACGGTATAAACGGCTGTACTGCACTTCGTGCTGGGCAGACAGCAGCGACAGGCCCGGCGCCCAGTTACTCATCTCTTCATCCGGCACGCACTGCGCATGCCGCGCTGCCGCTTCCAGCTCGGCGCGCAGCGACAGCAGCAGACGCTGGCCCGCCACCTGCCCCAGCGGCACCGACTTCACGCACACCAGCACCTGATTCTCGGCCCACGCAAACAGCATGGCCAGCAAGGCGGCATCGTGCGGTATGCCCAGCGCGGCCACGGCGCAGGCATAGGCCGTAGGCAGCGCCACTTCGCTCTGTGCCTGCAAGTGGGCCAGCATTTCATCATCGACGAAGCCCAGTTCCGCTACCAGCCGGCTCAGGGAAAAGCCCATCTGGATAGTCTCGGCACGGAATTCGGCACTATCGCGCGAGGCGATAAAGCGCTCGCTCCACAAGGCCACATCCAACCAGTCGCGCCGCGTGTAGGCCTGCATCAGCCGCCAGCACACGGGCGCTTCCCAGCACGCCACCACTTCATGCAGATGCCGCACTATCCAGTCACGCGCCGTCGCCGCATCGTGCACCAGCCCGCGCTCCAGCGCCGCTTCCAGCCCTTGCGAATAGCTGTAAGCGCCTATCGGCAATGCGGGGCTGGCAAACTGCAGCAGGTGCAGCAAGGCGGCGGCCTGCATCAGCGCGTATCGCCGGGACGGTGGATCTTCTGGCGCAGCGGCACCGGTGCCAGCAGATGGCTATGCTGGCCAGCTTCGTGGTGATGGCCATGGCCACCGCCGTAGGCACCTGCCTCCGGCTCGAACGGCGCCAGTTCCTCCGTCACCGTGGCGCCCAGCCCTAGCAGCATTTCCTTCAGCACGGCGTCGGCACGGATGCGCAGGAAACCATCGCCCACCTGCGCCTGCGTGTGGCGATTCCCCAGATGGAAAGCACAGCGCAGCAAGGCTTGCGCATCGGCGCAGGTGACGGTGTAGGTGGGTTCGGGTGCGGCTACCACAAGGATCACGCGGCGGTCTTCGCCCGTCAGCAGATCGCCATCGCGCAGCACCGTGCCGCGCACGGTGAACACGGCCACCTCTTCGCCGTTGTCGAGCGTGGCGCGCAGGCGGCATTTCTCGCGCAGTTCGTAAGGCAGTACCAGTTGCGCGGCAATCTGTCCGGCGGTACTCAGGTTGCTCAGTTGGCTCAGTTTGGTATGTAAGGTCAGCATGCTCGGCCCACAGAATCAGAACAGGAAGTAGCGCTGCGCCATGGGCAGCACGCTGGCCGGCTGGCACACCAGCAGTTCGCCATCGGCACGCACTTCATAGGTTTCGGGATCGACATGCATCTGCGGCGTGGCGCCGTTATGGATCATGTCGGACTTGCGCAGCGTGCGCATATTGCGCGCCACGATGAGGGTTTTATTCAGCTGCAGCTGCTGGCCTATGCCGGCGTCGTAAGCGGCCTGCGAGACAAAGGTGAAGGACTTTTTCAGGCCGCCGCCAAAGGCGCCGAACATCATGCGGTAGTGCACCGGCTGCGGTGTGGGGATGGAGGCATTCGGGTCGCCCATCTGGGCCGCTGCAATCATGCCGCCCTTGAGGATCATGGACGGCTTGACGCCGAAGAAGGCCGGCTTCCATAGCACCAGATCGGCGATCTTGCCCGCTTCCAGCGAACCCACGGCATGGGCAATGCCGTGCGTAATGGCCGGATTGATGGTGTATTTGGCGATGTAGCGCTTGACGCGGAAATTATCGTTGCGTGCCGTATCCGGTGCCAGCGCGCCCCGCTGCACCTTCATCTTGTGCGCCGTCTGCCAGGTACGCATGATGACTTCGCCCACCCGGCCCATGGCCTGTGAGTCGGACGACATCATGGAGATGGCGCCGATATCGTGCAGGATATCTTCTGCTGCAATGGTCTCGCGCCGGATGCGCGATTCGGCAAACGCCACATCCTCGGCTATCGCTGCATCCAGATGATGGCACACCATCAGCATATCCAGATGCTCGTCCAGCGTGTTCACCGTGTAGGGACGGGTAGGATTGGTCGACGAGGGCAGCACATTGCTTTCGCCCACTGCCGCGATAATGTCCGGTGCATGGCCGCCGCCCGCCCCCTCGGTGTGAAAGGTGTGGATGGTGCGGTCTTTAAACGCGGCCAGCGTATCGGCCAGATAGCCGCCCTCGTTGAGCGTATCGCTATGGATGGCCACCTGTACATCGAGTTGATCGGCCACACTCAGGCAATTATCGATGGCGGCTGGCGTGCTGCCCCAGTCCTCGTGCAGCTTGAGGCCAATCGCACCGGCCAGCACCTGCTCTTCCAGCGGCTGCGGCAGGCTCACATTGCCTTTGCCGAGAAAGCCCAGATTCATCGGGAAGGCATCGGCCGCCGACAGCATGGCATGCAGATGCCATGGTCCCGGCGTGCAGGTGGTGGCCGAGGTGCCGGCCGACGGCCCCGTGCCGCCGCCTATCATGGTGGTGACGCCGCTCATCAGCGCTTCTTCGATCTGCTGCGGGCAGATGAAATGGATGTGGGTATCCACCCCGCCTGCCGTGACGATCATGCCTTCGGCCGCAATGATTTCCGTCGCCGCACCGATGGCCATGGTTACGCCGGGCTGGATGTCGGGATTACCGGCCTTGCCTATGCCGGCGATCAGGCCGTTCTTCAGGCCGATGTCGGCCTTGACGATGCCCAAGTGGTCGATGATGACGGCATTGGTCAGCACCGTATCCATCACTTCGGCCGCCAGCCGCTGCGACTGGCCCATGCCGTCGCGGATCACTTTGCCGCCGCCGAATTTCACTTCCTCGCCATAGGTGGCGTAATCGTGCTCGATTTCGATAAACAGTTCGGTATCGGCCAGACGGATGCGGTCCCCCTTGCTGGGACCGAACATCTCCGCATATGCACGCCGCGTCATCGTTACCATGTACTTGCCTGCCTTCTCGTGTCTGGATTACTTGCGGGGCGGCTGGTCGGCCAGCTTGCCCATCACTTTGCCGTTAAAGCCGTACACCTTCTGCTCGCCGCCCAGCTTCACCAGTTCCACTGTGCGCTGCTGGCCCGGTTCGAAGCGCACGGCCGTACCGGCAGCGATATTAAGGCGCATGCCGTAGGCCTTCCAGCGCTCGAACTTGAGCTCCGTATTGACTTCGAAAAAATGGAAATGCGATCCCACCTGTACGGGACGGTCGCCCTGATTGCTGACCACCACGGTAGCCGTGGCACGGCCCTGATTGAGTCCGATCTCGCCCTCTTCGAGCAGGTATTCACCGGGTATCATCGTGAGCTCCTTGTCAAACACTGGATGCGGTTAGGGGTCATACTGGTTCTCTGTTGTTTAGGGTATGGGCTGGTGCACGGTGACCAGCTTGCTGCCGTCGGGGAAAGTAGCTTCCACCTGTATGTCGGGGATCATCTCCGGCACGCCTTCCATCACATCGGCCCGCGTCAGCACGCGGGTACCGTCGGACATCAGTTGCGCCACGCTCTTGCCATCACGCGCACCTTCCATGATGGCGCAGGTGATCAGCGCGACGGCTTCGGGATAGTTGAGCTTCAGGCCACGCGCGAGGCGGCGCTCGGCCACGATGCCGGCGGTGAAAATCAGTAGCTTGTCTTTTTCTCTCGGGGTCAGATCCATGTCGGTGTATCTCTATCGTTGTCTCGTTCAGGTCTGCCAGATACGCGGCGTTACGCCAGCGCGCTCCAGCAGATAGGGGCGCAGGCGGCGCCACACCGCCAGCATCAGGCGGCGCGCCGTTTCGCTGTCGTTGCCCAGATGGCGCGCCACCAGCACGTTGCGGGTCTGGCTAATGCCGAATAAATGTTCGCCATCGGCAGCAATGTCGGCGCGAATTTCGGCCAGCAAGGGCGCCGGCACCTGCCGCCCCGCTGCAAGAAAAGTGGCGCATACGCTGTGGCCCTGAAGCGATAGCGGGCTATCGAGCTGACCACCCAGCAGCCTGCCCTGCTCCCACCAGATCAATTTGCCATCGAGGTAGATGCTGCTGCGCTGGCTCACGCAGCCGCTGGCATACACCTCGCCGGAACTGCGCCGCCCCATGCACAGAATCTCGCAGCCGAGGTAGTGCGCACCGGCGCCCAGCCTGACTTCCTGTTCCAGCTGGACGCGGGCGGTATCGAAGAAAATGGTTTCCTGCGGTAGCCATTCGAGCGCAGCACCAGCGCCCACCTGCAGCTTGATCTGCTGGCGCGAGACTTTGCCGTTGGCCTTGTACCACTTGGCTGCGCCGGGTGTGGCCAGCAGCGCATGGGCCTGTGCACCCACGCTGACGGCTATACTGAGCTGGTCGCCGCCCACCACGCCGCCGGGCGGATGGACGATGATGGCGTGGCACACTGCGCCGCCTTCCGGATACAGCGCCTTCTGCACGCGCAGTGGGCCGGCATGCAGATTGTCGTAAAGACGGGTGGTGTCGCCATCGCGACCGAAGCCGAGCGTGAGGCTGGCCTGCCAGTGCTGGCTGGCGGCATTGTATTCACGGATGGCAGTGGTATCGGGCATGCGGTGATCTATGCAATCACCATGCCAGCCCATAGGAGAGCGCGCTGCGCGTTTGCCCGCTACCAAGTGAAAACGGCGCACCAAAGCGGTGCGCCGTTAAGAAAGGACTTACACGAGGCGCCGCAATGGTGCGACGCCGGCCAGACTGGCACTAGTCCAGCTGAGGATAGGGGCTCTTGCCGCCGTCGGCGATAAAGGTATCGATGCGCGCTTCCAGCACAGGCAGCGGCACGGAACCCAGCTGCAGCACGGTGTCGTGGAAGGCACGGATATCGAACTTGGTGCCCAGCGCCGCTTCGGCCTTGCGGCGCGCCGCAATGATGCTCATCTCGCCCAGGTAATAGGACAGCGCCTGACCGGGCCACGAGATATAGCGGTCTACCTCCGTCTCGATTTCATGCTCGGACAGTGCCGTATTCTCGTGCAGATAATCCTGCGCCTGCTTGCGCGTCCATCCCTTGCTGTGGATGCCCGTATCGACTACCAGACGCGAAGCACGCCATGCCTGATAACTGAGCATGCCGAAGATTTCGTAAGGCGTTTCGTACATGCCCATTTCCACACCCAGACGTTCCGAATACAGCGCCCAGCCTTCGCCGAAAGCCGAGATATACGCATTGCGGAAGGCCGGACGGCCTTTCTGCTCCATCGCCACCGGCATCTGGAAGGCATGGCCCGGTGCCGATTCGTGCAGCGTCAGCGCCGGCACGGAATACAGCGCGCGCGATGGCAGGTTATAGGTATTCACCAGATACACACCGGGACCGCCACGACCGGAGGTATAGAACGGCGCCTGATCGTCCGGCACAGGAATCACGGCAAAGCGGCGCCGTGGTAGATAGCCGAAATACTGGCTTACCTTGCCGTCGAACTTCTTCGCCACCCACGCCGAGCGCATCAGCAGTTCTTCCGGCGTCCTGGCATAGAAGCGCGGATCGGTACGTAGGAACTGCAGGAAGGCCGGCAGATCGCCTTCGAAGGCTACCTGCTTGATCACGTCGTGCATTTCAGCGCGAATCTTGGCCATCTCGGACAGGCCGATCTGGTGGATCTGGTCAGCGCTCATGGAGGTGGTAGTGAACTCCACGATCTTCGACTGGTAATAGGCTTTACCATCAGGCAGGCTTTCGGCCGCCAGTGCTTCGCGCGCATGCGGCACATATTCCTCGCGCATGAACTGCAGCAGCTTGCGGTAGGACGGCAGCACCGAAGTCTCGATGGCTTTCACGGCTTCGGCACGCAGCGCCTCCTGCTGGGCTGCAGGCATACTGGCCGGCATGGTCTTGAACGGGAAGTAGTACACGGTATCCTGCGCCGACTTGGCCTCGGTGACGGACGTGATAGAGCTGTCGCGTCCCACCAGCGTCACTTTCGGTGGCGTGAAGCCGCGCGCCAGACCGGCACGCATATTCACGATTTCGTCGTTGAAGTAGCGCGGCATATCGGCCAGCTGCTTCAGATAGTCGCGCAACTGTTTCTCGGTCGTGAGCGGACGGCGTGCACCGCTGGCGAGGTTGGACCAGAAGGCCGAATCGGCATTCAGCGGTTTTTCGAATTCGCGGAACTGCTGGGCCGCTATCAGCGCAGCGATCTGCGCCTTGTAGACCTGATAGTTGACCTTCTCGCCGGCCGACAGCTGCTTCTCGCTGATGCCATCCAGCTTCTTCATCACGGCCAGCCAGTAATCGAGGCGCTGCTTCTGGGTGGCGGCATCGATACGCGGCAAGCTGGTATCCACGCCGCTATCGTCATCGTCCTCGCCCTCTTCCAGCTTCTGGCTCTGGCGCCATTTCCATTCCTGCGTGTAGATGGCCTTGAAGCGGGCATCGGCCGGACCGGGACGCTCGGCCCTGGCCGCAGCAGCCGGCTTATCGGCAGCAGTGGCCTGCAGCGGCAGGGAAACTGCGGCACCTAGCGCCAGCAGCATGCTTGCGCCAGTCAGCGCGGCGTTGAACTTCTTATCCATAACACTCCTGTGAGTCGGTTTAAGACAGGTCCTGCAAACAGCGCCGCTCGCGCAGCAAACCGGTAAACGCCGCCGCATCGACGGGACGGCTGAAATAATAGCCCTGCATTTCGTCGCAGCCGTGCTGGCGCAGGAACTCCATCTGCTCGCGCGTTTCCACCCCTTCGGCGATCACGCGCATATTCAGGTTGTGCGCCAGCGATACGACCGACAGTGCAATTGCGGCATCGGCCGCGTTGGTGGTGATATCGTCGACAAAGGATTTGTCGATCTTCAGCACATCGATGGGAAAGCGCTTCAGATAGCTCAGGCTGGAATAACCTGTGCCGAAATCGTCCAGCGAGATGCCCACGCCGATGGCCTTCAGCCGGCGCAGGGCAGCAACCGCCTTGTCCGGATCGCCCATCACCGTGCTCTCGGTGATTTCCAGCCCCAGATATTGCGGCGCCACTTTGAAATCGCGCAGAATATTTTCCACATACGGCACAGTGGCATCGTTGACGAACTGGCTGGCCGCCAGATTCACCGCCACCTTGATGGCGCCCAGCCCCTGATCGTGCCACACCTTGATCTGCGCGCACACGCTGGCCAGCACCCATTCGCCGATGGAGTTCACCAGCCCGTACTCTTCGGCCAGCGGAATGAAGCGGTTGGGCGGCACCCGGCCCAGCACCGGATTATCCCAGCGCAGCAGCGCTTCGGCGCCGACGATGGCGCCCGTCTGCAAACACATCTGCGGCTGGTAGTAAACTTCGAATTCGTCGCGTGCGATAGCGCCACGCAACTGGCTCTGGATGGCCAGCTTGTCGCGCACTTCCGCATCCATGCGTTCGGTGAAAAAAGCGTAGTTATCGCGCCCCACCTCCTTGGCACGGAACAGCGCCGTGTCGGCGTTGCGCACCAGTTCATCGAAACTCTCGCCATCGGCCAGGCTGACGGCGATGCCTATGCTCGATGTTACGGTGATCGTATGCTGGTCGATAATCAGTTCCTGCCGCAGGCCGGCCAGTATGCGCTGGGCCAGCGCCATGGTCTGGGCCAGCTGGCGGTCGTCCGCCACGATGATCTGGAATTCGTCGCCGCCCTGACGGGTGACGATGTTGTCCGTACCCACGCATTCGCCGAGGAAGGTCGCCACCACCTGCAGCGCCTTGTCGCCCACATCGTGGCCGTAGGAGTCGTTGATGCTCTTGAAGTGATCGAGATCGAGGCACATCACGGCCACGCAGCGGTGTTCGCGTTTGGCCGCAGCCAGCTTCTGCTCGAACTGCTGGCGCGCCAGCAGGCGGTTGGGCAGGCCAGTCAGTGCATCATGGTGCGACAGGAAATCGATCAGATGCTGTTCGGCCTTGCGTTCGCTGATATCCATGAACACGGCCACATGGTTGCTCACCTCTCCTTGCGCATCGCGCACCACGGAAAGGCTGAGCAGGCCGGGGAAGGTATCGCCGTTTTTGCGGCGTGCCATGATCTCGCCCGACCAGTGGCCCGTCTTGACGATGGCCTGCACCATGATCTGGAAAGTCTTCATATCCGCTTCGCCCGCATGCAGCAGCGCAGCGCCCTGCCCTGTCACTTCATCGGACGAGTAGCCGGAAATACGCGTGAAAGCAGGATTGCAGGCGACGATGCGGCCATAACGGTCGGTGACCACGATGGCATCCTGAGTCGCCTCGAACACCTGGCTGGACAGGCGCATGAATTCTTCATTGGCACGGCGCTGCTGCACTTCTTGTTCCAGCGAAGTGGCCAGTGCAGCCAGTTCGGCCGTGCGCTCGCTGACGCGCTGCTCCAGCATGGCGCGTTCGGCGGCCAGCGCTTTCTGGGTACGGGCCAGCCGCACATGGGCATCGGTACGGGCCAGTATCTCCTCGGCCTGGAATGGCTTGGCGATGAAATCCACCGCACCCAGTGCAAAACCGCGTACCTTGTCGTCCGTGTCGTGCTGGGCGGAGAGGAAGATCACGGGGATCTGGCTCAACTCCGGCGCGGCCTTCAGGCGCTTGCAGACTTCGAAACCGTCGATGCCGGGCATGCGGATATCCAGCAGGATCAGTTCAGGCGGGCGCGATTGCACGGTCCACAACGCCAGCTCGCCGTTCGGCGCCTGACGCACGTAGTACCCTGCCTCAGTCAGCAGATCGCTGAGCAGCTTGAGCGAGGCTGGCGTGTCTTCCACGATCAGCACTTCTCCCTTGCTCGACTGCTCCGTTATTTCCCGAACCATGTAAAAACTCTTTCGTACTAGATGCCGCCCCTGTGGGCAGGGTTAATCATATACCGTTCAGCTTTGCGCCGCTGTGCCGTTTTCCGCATCGTCCAGCAGGCGGCACAGCTGCGGATACTGGTGCTGGCGCAGCATGTATTCGATGCCTGCCACCACTGCGGCCAGCTCGCCCGGCAGCGGTGCCAGCAACTGGCCCACCCGCGTCAGATTCAGTTCCAGCAAGGCTTTCTTCATGTCCGCCCGCAGCGTGGCATCCAGGTTCAGCAGATCATCCAGCGTCAGCGCATGCGGCACCGGATGGCGCACTTCGCTGGCCTGCGGTACGCCGGCTGGCACTTCATCGCCACAGGCCGCCGCTGAGGCATCGGCCAGCGGCAGGGCCAGACGGAAGCGGAAGGTAGCGCCCACGCCCGGCTTCGATGCCACCGTCAGTTCGCCCCCCATCAGCTGGACGAATTCGCGCGAAATCGTCAGGCCCAGCCCTGTGCCTTCATGCCCGCCCGGGGTATCGGCCTGGATGAAAGGCTCGAAGATGCGGCTCTGGTCTTCCGGCGCGATACCGGCGCCATTGTCGCTGACGGCAAAATCCAGCTCATAGTGGTCGCCGCTAGCCGCCTGCAGCAGCTGGCCATGCACCGCCAGCGTGACACGGCCGCGCGGCGCAAACTTGACAGCATTCGACATCAGATTGAGCAGCACCTGGCGCAGCTTGGTGCCGTCCACGCAGGCGCCGGGCGGCAGGCCATCCGCCTCCAGCACCAGTTCCACATCGTTCTGGCTAGCCTTCATGCTGACCATGTCCATGACTTCCTGCAGCATGTCGGCCAGCGCCACCACGTCCGTCTGCAGCACGGCGCGTCCTGCCTCGATCTTGGATAGTTCCAGAATATCGTTGATCAGCGTGAGCAGGTGCTGGCCCGAGCGGTGAATGATGGCCAGATTGCGTTTCTCTTCCGGCAGCATGTTCTTGGAGTCCGCCAGCAGGCGGGAAAAGCCGATCACGGAATTGAGCGGGGTGCGCAGCTCATGGCTCATATTGGCCAGGAAGGTACTCTTGGCCTTGTTGGCGGCCTGCGCCTGCAGCACCGCCACCGACAGCGCATTGGTGCGCTCGGTCACCAGATCTTCCAGATGGATACGGTGGCGGCGCAATTCCTGCGCTGCCACACGGCTTTCCGTCACATCGTAGTTGACGCCCACCATACGCGCGGGCTTGCCCTCGCTATCGCGGAAGATCATGGCGTCGCCCTTGATATGGTGTACCGAACCATCCTCCCACACTACGCGGAACTCCGCATCGAATTCGGCCTGGCCATCGAGCGCCTGCTGCAGCAAAGCCTCGGTGGGAATGCGGTCATCCGGATGCATCATGCTGCGCCACTGGTCCATGGGGCGCGGCAGGGTGCGCCCTTCGACACCGTACAGGCGGTACATCTGCTCGTCCCACACCACGATATCGTCAGGAATATTCCAGTCCCAGATACCGATGGCGGCAGCGCTACTGGCGATCTGCAGCCGCTCTTCGCTGGCGTGCATGGCCACATAGCGGCTATCCATCAGGCGCACCATTTCACGGATAGAACCGTTCAGCGTCTTCAGCTCGCCCAGGAACAGGTCGCGCGGCGGCTCGGCGCCCAGATTCTGCCCCGCTTTCACATTGGCTGCATAGCGTTCGATGGTGGTCAGCGGTTTCAGAACCAGATGCCACAGCAGCAGGTAGAGGCTCATTACCAGCGTCACCACCATCACGAAGATCATGCCGACGATGGTGTACAGGCGCTGGCGCAGCTGTTCAATCAGCTGGGCCGGCGAGGCATACACGGTGATGGTGCCGATGTGCTGGCCCGATACCAGTATCGGGCGCTGTACAGAAATCAGGTCATCGCGCTGCGGCAGCAGGGTCGATTCCACCAGCTGGCCCGTTTCGCTACGGGTCAGGATGAAGGGCGGGCTGCTGGAGACGGGAGTGACGGCGCTGGCATACAGATCGCGGTTACTCAGGCCGCTCTTCATGATGGTGACGATCTGGGTCTCGTCGAAATTCCAGGCCGGCAGCGCCACGGCCACGGCCAGTTCTTCCGCGCTGTCGGCCAGTGTCTTGTGCAGCTGCTCCCAGCGCTGGGCGCGTTCGACCTGATAGAAATACAGGGCGAACGTCGTCAGCACCAGCGTAACAACAGCTGTCAGTGTCACACTGACATAGACGGCAATCGATACTTTGGAGGCACGGCGGGCAAGGCGGTCTAACATCGGCTAACCATTTTTCGGGGTTAATCTGCTGGCAACGCCTGAAATCATAGGTTCAAAGCCCCATGAAGTCCATGAATATTGTTTCTAGTACGCATTAAAAACTGCGGAAAACGCCGCTCAGATTCCCGAACCGCCCGCTTCACCGGCATGCTGACGGCTGTAGGGCGGGGTTTGCAGTGCATCGCAAGCCATCAGCGTGCTCAGATACAGCTGGCCATGCAGCTCGCGCAGCAAGGCGCTCTGGCGCAAGCGGTCCAGCACCGGCCCTTTTACTTCGGCCAGATGCAGGCCCAGGCCGCGCCGTCCCATGCGCTGGTTCAGCTCCGACAGCGCATACAGCGCGCTGGTGTCGATCGAGCTGACGGCACTCATCACCAGCACCAGATGGCGCGCCGACGCATGGCTGGCCAGTTCGCTTTCGATACGCTCGGTGATGGCTTCCATATTGCCGAAGAAGAGATTGGCGTCGATGCGCAGCACCAGCAACTCGGGCCGGGTTTCAGCCGGGTAGCGTTCGATATTGCGGAAATGTTCGGTACCGGCGATCCGCCCCAGCACGGCAATATGGGGCCGGCTGGCACGCCAGATCAGGGTGCCCATGGACAGCGCCACGCCTACCAGCACGCCCGCTTCTACCCCCATGGCCACCACGCCGAGGCAGGTGGCGCCCCATGCCAGCGCATCGCCGCGGTCATACTCCCATGCGGTGCGCAATATACCCAGATCGAGCAGACCCAGTACCGCGACGATGATGGTGGCAGCCAGCACGGGCAGCGGCAGCAGCGCCAGCCAGCCGGTAGGCGCCAGCAGCGCACAGGCCAGCAGAGTCGCCGTGATCAGGCTGGCCAGCGGCGTATGGGCCCCGGCGGCAAAGTTGACGGCGGAGCGCGACAGGCTGCCCGTGACGGGAAAGCCGCCCGTCAGTGCGCTGGCGATGTTGGCAGCCCCCAGCCCGATCAGCTCATGGTTGCTGACCAGCTTTTCGTTGCGCTTGAGCGCCAGCGACTGGGCCGCCGACATCGACATCAGGAACACGATAAAGCCTATCAGCAGGCCCGGTTGCAGCAGGCTGCGCCAGTGCGGCGCGGAGGTCGCCAGATTCAGTCCGGGCAGGCCGGCCGGAATGGCGCCCGTGGTGCGCACGCCCTGCGCGGCCAGTGTGCTCACTGCCATCAGCGCGATCCCGCCCAGTACCACCAGCATGGGCGCCAGTTTGGCCGCGATATCGGCCAGCCCGGCCGACAGGCCGCAGCGCACCAGCAGCTGCGCCAGATACATGCGCGCCAGCACCAGCAGCAGCAAGGCACCGATGCCCAATATGGCGCTCGGCAGATGCACCTGTCCGACCGGCGCGCCCAGCAGCGTATGCAGCTGGTCGTAGGCGATCAGCAGCGCCGAACCGACGGTAAAGCCGTTCATCACGGGGCGGGAAAAGAAGTTGGCCAGAAAACCCAGCCGCAGAAAGCCGCACAGCAGCAGCACGGCACCCGATACCAGCGCCAGTTGCGCCGCCAGCACGGTAGCCAGCGCAGAACCGGGGGCGGCCAGCGGTGCGATCACGCTGGCCGTCATCAGCGAGATGATGGCCATGGGGCCGACCGACTGCGTCATGCTGCTGCCGAACAGCGCATACACCATGGGCGGCAGGATGCTGGCATAGATGCCGACTACCGGCGGCAGGCCGGCCACCAGCGCGTAGGCGGTGCCCTGCGGGATCATCATCATTGCCACGACGACGCCGGCAGATAGGTCGCCCGCCAGATAGGCGCGCCGGTAGTGTCTCAGCCAATACAGCATAATTTGTCCACGGTACTGAAAAAATACCGCAAGACTACGCCATCAGCCGCCGCAGGTCTAGCGCAGCCTGTATGCTGCGCGCCTAGTCGGCCAGTTCGATGCAGCAGCGGCCCACGCGTTTGGCGCGCTGCAGTGCCACATCGAGCCGCTCCAGTACCGCCGATACGCCGTCATCGGAGCGGGTCTGGCTGACACTGAGGCTGATCACCACTGTGGCTTCGCTAGGCAGATCGGCTTCCACGATGGCTTTGCGCAGCTTCTCGGCCAGGCGCATGGCGTCGGCCGCATTGGTGTGGGTAGCGATCACGATGAACTGCTCGCCCTGCATACGGGCCAGCAGGTCCGAAGTACGCAGGCGTTCCTTGACGATGGTGGCAACGGTGCGCAACACGGCATCGCCTACACTGGAACCGTATATATCGTTTTCCGACTGGAAGCCCACCACATCGAAGGACAGCACGGCCAGCGGGATGGCGTAGCGGCGCGCGCGGCGCAGTTCGTGGTCGAGCATTTCTTCGCCGGCGCGGCGGTTGGCGGCGCCGGTCAGGCTATCCACGGTACTCATCTGCGACAGCTGGCCGCTCAGTTCTTCGTTCTGGTGCTGCAGCGCGCTCATGCCGAGCGCGAAGCTGATGATCTGGGCCAGCCCCGTGAAGCAGGCGAACTGCTCGCGCGAGAACATGATGTGGCGATCGAACATCAGGCTGATGGCGCCGATTTCCGGACCGCCCGGCGCGGCGCGCAGCGGCAGCGACAGCACCATGCGCACGCCGCGGTCATGCAGCGCCATGGCGAATTCGGGATTGCCGGCCTTTTCCGGCGCGTCCAGCAGCATCAGCTCACCGCGCGCCACCGACAGCAGCGGCGGGAAGATATCGCGCAGCGGCGATTGCAGCAGGCGGTCGCGGCGTTGCAGCAAACGGGCCAGATCCAGATGGTTGCGCGATTCCTGCGCTACCAGTTGCAGATCACCGCGCTCTTTCATGTGCAGCAGTGCCGTGTGACGCACGCCGGGGAAGTTGCACAGGGCCAGACAGATATGCGCAGCCATGGTTTCCACTGGCTCGATCGAGGCCAGCGCACGCTGCAGGCTGCGCTGCACGCCGAGCACGTCGCGCAGTTCCTTTTCCTTGTCCAGCAGTTGCTGCTGCAGGGCGGCAGCGGCATCGACAGGCTGCACCAGCGCCTGCACAACGGACTGACGCAGCTCGTCGTCGATCAGGGGGCAGATACGGTAGTCGAAATGGCCGAAAGTCATCAGCTCCGGCAGCCACGAGGTATGGTCGAACGGGCACAGTACCAGTACCGGCGCGCCGGCGCGGCTGCGGATCAGGGTGCCGATGCCGGCCAGTTCGTTCAGGTAGTTGTAGCCGTTCAGATCCAGCACCAGCAAGTCTGGCTGACGCTGGCCGAGCTGGTCGACCGCCTGGTCGATAGTTTCGGTCAGATGCAACTGGGCAAACATTTCTCCGCACAGCGCCTGAAAAGCCATACGCTGGACGCTATCCGTACTGAAAAACACGCCCGCACTTACGCTCCGACCCGCCATCTTGCACTCCTGCATCAAGCAAAAAAATTAGAAAATTACAAACCCGTGTAAGTTTGACACATCATTCACGAAAAGCAATAAATTTTGTCATTTAGATCAAAATATTTCCTAATGAACTTATCAGACGGGGTTTTTGTTGCTTTTTTGAGAACAATATCAGGATAGGAGCCAGAATTCCGGCCAGCAACAAATATGCCGCCTGATATGGGACAGGGCACGCAACCAGGAAAGCTGGCGGCACAAGTGCAGCTCAGCGTGACTGGGGCGATGTATGGTACAGAATAAAAAAAGGCAGGCCGGCAACAGCGTGCTTGCTGCTACCGGCCTGCCCCTGCCACTACTGCGGTGCCGGACTACTGCTGCGCTAATTGCGGACTAGTCACCGCGGCATTCCAGCCGCCGCCCAGCGCACGGATCAGCGCTACCGTGGTAATGGCGCGGTTGCCGCGCAACTGCACGGCACTGCGCTCCACTGCCGCCAGATTGCGCTGCGCGTCCAGCAGATCCAGATAGCTCGAGCGTCCTGCCGCATACAGCTTCTGCGCCAGATCGGCCGAACGGCGTGCCGACACCAGCGCCTCGTCGAGTTGTACGGCTTGCGCCTGCAGGATACGCAGGCCGGCGAGGTTGTCCTCCACTTCGGCAAACGCCTGCAGCACGCTCTGGCGGTAGCTGCCCACCGACTCCTCCAGTGCCGCTTCTGCACGGCGGATATTGGCCGAATTACGTCCGCCATCGATCAGCGGCATGGACATCATGGCGCCCAGTACCCACGAACGGCTGCTCCACTTGAACACTTCCGCCACCGTACTGCCAGATGCACCGGCCGCCGCAGCATTCAGGTTCAGGGCCGGGAACATGGCCGAACGGGCCACGCCGATGCGGGCATTGGCCGCTTCCATGCTGCGCTGGGCCGCCGCGATATCGGGCCGGCGTTCCAGCAGCGTCGATGGCATACCCGCCGGCACTTCCGGCAGCAGCGCACTATCGAGCAGCGGGCTATTGCCAGCCGTGTAGCTGGCGGCCGGCTTGCCCAGCAGGACAGCCAGCGCATGCTCGGTGGTAGCGCGCTGACGCTGCAGGCCTATGGCTTCGGCGCGGGCACTGGCCAGCTCCGTCCTGGCGCGCGACAGATCGAACTCGCCAATATCACCGAGATCGAAGCGGCGCTGGTTGACCTTGACGTTTTCTTCGCGCGTCTGCACCGTGCGCTGCAGAGTTTCCAGTTCGGCATCCGTGGCACGCAGACGGAAATAGGTCTGCGCCACATCGGCCTGCACGGCCAGCAGCACCGACTGGTAGGTCGCTTCGATCGAAGCAGCATCGCTGCGCGCTGCGCTCACATTACTGGAAACGCGGCCGAACAGATCGACTTCATAGCTGGCCGTCAGGCTGGCATTGAAGGCCTTGGTAGGTGCCACCGGCGTGCCGGCGGGCAGCCCCAGCGACAGATCGGAAGCGCGCTGACGCTGGCCCGAGGCGCTCACGCCCACCTGCGGAATGCGGTCAGCTTCTGCCACACCGGCGATGGCGCGTGCCTGTTTGACGCGCGCTGCCGCCACGGCCAGATTGGCATTGGCACGGGTAGCCTCGTTGATCAGCTGGTTCAGCGCCGTATCATTGAAGGCCAGCCACCAGTCGCCACGCGGCCGGGCTTCTGCCGCCTGCGCCGGCTGCCAGGTGCTGCCATCAGCGGCCGTGCGTACGCCCTGGGTTTCCTTGTAGGCGGCCGGCACTTCCATGGCCGGCTGCTTGAAGGCTGGCGCCGCGCAGGCCGTCATCAGCAGCGCTGCCATGACAGGCGCCACGCCACGGGCGATCATCTGCATAGTATTCATCTTAATGGCTCCCTTCCAGTTTTTCTGCTGCTGCCGGCAAGGCAGCAGGCTTTTTCTCCAGACGTACGGCCAGCGTACGCAGCAGGACGTAGAACACCGGCGTCAGGAACAGGCCGAAGAAGGTCACGCCCAGCATGCCGCCGAATACGGCCACACCCATGGCATGGCGCATTTCCGAACCGGCACCGTGCGAGAACACCAGCGGCAGCACACCCATGATGAAGGCGATCGACGTCATCAGAATCGGACGCAGACGCAGGCGGCAGGCTTCCAGTGCGGCCTGCACGATGCTGCGGCCGTGATGTTCCAGTTCGCGGGCAAACTCCACGATCAGAATTGCGTTCTTCGAGGCCAGCCCCACCAGTACGAACAATGCGATCTGGGTGAACACATTGTTGTCACCATGGGTCAGCTTCACGCCCAGCAGTGCGCACAGAATCGACATCGGCACGATCAGGATCACGGCCAGCGGCAGCGTCCAGCTTTCGTACTGGGCGGCCAGCACGAGGAACACCAGCAGCACGCACAGCGGGAACACATAGATCATGGTGTTACCGGACAGGATGTCCTGATATACCAGCTCGGTCCATTCGTAGCTGATCCCTTTCGGCAGCACTTCATTGAGGATTTTGGTCATCTCGGCCTGTGCTTCGCCCGACGATACGCCCGGTGCCGCACCGCCGTTGATCTCGGCCGCCACGTAGGCGTTGTAGCGCTGCACCCGATCCGGACCATAGCTATCCTTGACGCGCACCAGCGACGACAGCGGAATCATCTCGCCCTTGTCATTACGGACTTTGAGCTGGGCGATGTCTTCAGCGTGCGAACGGAACTGCTGGTCCGCCTGCACCCGCACCTGATAGGTACGGCCAAACTGGTTGAAGTCGTTCACATACAGCGAACCCAGATTGATCTGCAGGGTCTGATAAATGGTCTGCAGCGGTACGCCCAGCTGTTTGGCCTTGGCGCGGTCCACGTCGGCAAACAGTTGCGGCACGTTGATCTGGTAGCTGGAGAACACGCCAGCCAGTTTCGGGTTCTGCCAGGCTTTCATCTGCACCGCCTGAATTGCCTTGTACAGTGCGTCGTAGCCGAGGTTATCGCGGTCTTCTATCATCACCTTGAAGCCGCCCGTGGTGCCCAGACCATTCACCGGTGGCGGCGACAGCACCATCACGAACGCGCCTTCGATCACGCCCATGCGCTTGTTGATTTCAGCGGCAATCGCTTGGGCCGACTCGCTAGGCTTGGTACGTTCCTCGAACGGTTTCAGCGGCGTGAACACGATGCCCGCGTTAGGCGCATTGGTAAAGCCGTTGATCGACAGACCGGGGAAAGCTACCGAATCGGCCACACCGGGAATATCCTTGGCGATGTCCGACATCTTGCGGATCACGGCGGTGGTGCGGTCCAGCGAAGCAGCATCGGGCAGCTGGGCAAAGCCGATCAGGTACTGCTTGTCCTGTGCCGGCACAAAGCCCGGCGGCACCAGCTTGAACATGAAGCCTGCGGCTGCCGCCAGCACGGCATACACCACCAGCGAACCGCCTTTGCGCTTGAGCACACCGGTCACGCCCGTCTCGTAACCATGCGAAGCACGGTTGAAGAAGCGGTTGAACCAGCCGAAGAAGCGGCCAAAGATACGGTCCATGATGCGGGTCAGACGGTCTTTCGGTGCATCGTGCGGGCGCAACAGCACGGCCGACAGGGCCGGTGCCAGCGTCAGCGAGCTGAATGCCGAAATCACGGTGGAAATCGCGATGGTCAACGCGAACTGCTTGTAGAACTGGCCCGACAGGCCGGACACGAAGGCAATCGGCACGAACACGGCGCACAGTACCAGCGCAATCGCGATAATCGGACCACTCACCTCTTTCATCGCCTGTATCGTCGCGTCATGCGGCGACAGGCCGTTGGCGATGTTGCGCTCGACGTTCTCCACCACCACGATGGCGTCATCGACCACGATACCGATGGCCAGCACGAGACCGAACAGCGACAGCGTATTGATCGAGAAGCCGAAGCCCAGCATCACGGCGAAGGTGCCGACCACGGAGACAGGTACGGCCAGCAGCGGAATCACCGAAGCGCGCCAGGTCTGCAGGAATACAATCACCACCAGCGCAACCAGGATGATGGCTTCCACCAGCGTATGGATCACGGAACGGATCGATTCACGCACGAATTGGGTCGGGTCGTACACAATGCTGTATTCGACGCCTTCCGGAAAATCTTTCGACAGACGGGCCATAGTGGCACGTACATCCGCCGACAGTTGCAGCGCATTGGCATTCGGCGCTTCAAAGATAGGAATCGCCACCGCCGAGTTATTGTTCAGCAGCGAGCGCAGTGCGTAGGAATTCGAACCCATCTCCAGACGTGCCACATCCTTCAGCAGCGTCACCGCACCGTCGTTATTGGTCTTCAGGATGATGTTGCCGAATTCTTCTTCCGACTGCAGACGGCCTTGCGTATTCACCGTCAGCTGGAAGTCCGCATCCTTGCTGGGGCCCTGACCGATCACACCGGCCGCCACCTGCACGTTCTGCTCGCGGATGGCATTCACCACATCGCCCGCTGTCAGGCCGCGCTGGGCCACTTTCTGCGGATCGAGCCAGACGCGCATGGCGTAGTCGCCCGAGCCGAACATCTGTACCTCGCCCATGCCGGGCAGGCGGGCCAGCTGGTCCTTGATGTTCAGCACCGCGTAGTTACGCAGATACAGATCGTCGTAACGGCCGTTGGGCGAATTCAGGTGGACCACCATGGTCAGGTTGGGCGAAGACTTCACGGTGGTCACACCGATCTGGCGCACCTCTTCCGGCAGACGCGGCAAAGCACGCTGCACGCGATTCTGCACCTGCGTCTCGGCCTGCTCGACGTTGGTGCCGATCTTGAAGGTGACGGTCAGCGCCAGCGCGCCATCGGACGTGTTTTGCGAGGACATGTAGAGCATGTTTTCGACGCCGTTGATCTGCTCTTCCAGCGGCGCAGCCACGGTTTCGGCAATGATCTTCGGATTCGCCCCCGGATACTGGGCGCGCACCACCACCGAAGGCGGCACCACGTCCGGATATTCCGAGATCGGCAGCTTGAAGATCGATATCAGGCCGGCGACAAAAATGACGATCGATAGCACGGCCGCGAAGATCGGCTTATCGACAAAAAATCGGGATATGTTCATGAGTTCTTATTCCTTGCGAGTGCCAGTCTTGGCGATGGCAACTTTTTCATCCTTGGCAGCATGCTTGTCGGCCTTGGCAGCAGCGTCCTTGCCGGCATCTTTGCCGGCATCTTTAGCGACTTCCTTGCCGGCTGGCGGCTGGGCGTTGGCGGCCAGCGGATCGACATCCATGGCCACCACGTTAGGCGTGATCGGTGCGCCGGGGCGTACGCGCTGCAGGCCGTTGACGACGATTTTCTCGCCCGGCTTCAGACCATCGCGCACCACGCGCAGACCATCCACGCTCTGGCCCAGTTGCACCGGACGGTATTCAGCCTTGTTGTCCTTATCCACCACGAACACGAACTTGCGGTTCTGGTCCGTGTTGACGGCCCGTTCGTTGATCAGCAGCGCAGGCTTGGTATTCTCCGAACCAGCCAGCTGCACGCGGGCGAACAGGCCGGGCACCAGCGCACCGTCGGCATTGTTCAGCGTAGCGCGCATACGCACGGAACCGCTGCGCACATCGAGCTGGTTATCGACGAATTCCAGCTTGCCTTCGTGCGGATAGCCTTCCTCGTTGGCCAAGCCTATGCGCACCGTAGCCGGCTTGCCCTGATGGGCCGCAGCGCCTACGCGCAGATAGGTTTCTTCGTCGCCGTCAAACGAGGCGTAGATGCGGTCCAGCGACACCACGGAAGTCAGCACGGCCGAAGCATCGACCAGATTGCCGAGCGTGATTTCGGCTTTCGAAACACGGCCATTGATGGGCGACTGCACCTGGGTATAACTGAGGTTCAGACGGGCCGCTTCGAACTGGGCCTGGGCCGCACGGGCATCCGCATCGAGCTGCTTCAGGCTGGAAGCGCGTTCATCGTATTCGCGCTGGGCAATGGCTTTATCGGCCAGCAGCTTTTCCGCGCGGTTCAGTTCCAGACGGGCCAGATCCGCTTTGGCGCGGGCCGAACCAGCAGCCGCTTCGGCGCGGTTGGCTTCCGCCTGGAACGGACGGGGATCGATCACGAACAGCACATCGCCCTTCTTCACCTGACTGCCGGGCTTGAAGTTGATGGCAGTGATGAAGCCGCCCACGCGTGGACGGATCTGCACCTGTTCGATGGCTTCCAGACGTCCCGAGAACTGCTGGGTCTCGGTGACAGTTTTCTCCACGACCACGGCAGCCGACACGGGCGGACCACCGGCGGCCGGTGCTTCGGCCGTTTTGCCGGTGGCTGTATCGCAGCCAGTCAGGGCAAACGCGCTCATTGCGGCCAGTCCCGCCAGCGCCATGGCGGCGGCCAGCGGCCGGGCCTGGGCGGTCAATAATTTAATGTTTTTCATTTTTATTCCTTTTTACATGAAAAAATTTAATAGAAATGGCGGCACCGGGCGACTCAGCAAAATCGTGAGAAAACACGGTACTAGCGCCCCGCCGGCAAGCCAGTGGGGACGTTTTGCTTACAACTACAAGAGAGACGGGAGTTCTAGTCGGCCGCTGGTAAATCAGCCCGTTCCAGACCAGCGATGAAGCTGGCGATTTCTCCCAGTGCGTGACGTTGGCACGCACATTCGTTACGCGCCCCGCTTTCGTGCAGCGGGGCTGGTTGCATGCGGGTGACCGTGGTCTTCACACCGCAACTGACTAACTTGGCGCCATACTGTTCTGCCTCGTCACGCAGCGGATCGTCCTCGGTGGACAGGATCAGCGCCGGCGGCAGGTTTTTCAGACGGCTCGATTGCAGCGGCGACGCATACGGATGGATGCGGTCCGCCGCATTCGGCAGATAGCCGCGGTAGGCCGCGGCGCAGGCATCAGCCACTTCCAGCAACTCCTGCCCGTGCTGCATGTCGCGCATCGAGCAGGTCGACAGGCCCGGGTCCAGCATGGGCATGATCAGAATCTGGCCAGCCAGTGCCGGGCCGCCCCGGTCGCGCGACATCAGCGCGCACACTGCTGCCAGATTGGCGCCGGCTTCTATGCCGGCCACGATCAGGCGCTTGCCACTCCAGCCTAATTTGGCTTTACTCTTCTTCACCCACTGCAGCACGGCGTGGGCATCTTCCACCGCAGCAGGGAAAGGCTTCACGCCTGCCAGCGTGTAGGTACTGGCCAGCACCATCGTGCCGGCATTCTGGTTGGCCAGATGGCGCAGGAAAGTGTCGCCCTCATCGAGGTCGCCACCGACAAAACCGCCACTGTGGAAGAACACGATCAGCGTATCGCGCTTGCCGGCAGCCTCGCCGACGGCATACAGCCGCGCCGCCAGCAAGCCTTCCGCACCGCCCACCTGCAGATTGCGCATCTTCAGGTGGGGCGAAAATTCCGCCTGTGCTTCCATGCCCATTACTGCACCTGCGCCGGAGCCAGGGCCAGCATGGCCGGTTCGGCCGAGGCCAGCGTGGTGCCGGCCGCCACTTCGGTCAGAGCACGCACGCCGGTCGCTTCGGCCTTGGCCGCCTGCGAATAGGCATCGGTATAGACTACGCCGGTCAAAGCCAGCGACGTCAGCGCCAGTGCGAACGTAGCAAAAATTCCATCCCGATATTTCATGTGCATCTCCTTTCCTGAAGCTGGTTTTCCTTGGACAGTACGCACATGTTAAACATGATTTACAATCCAATAAATACGGTTAAGTTGAATTGATTGTTCAGAATCCCGAACAATAAGGTGGATCGATGAATAAATTGCAAGCCATGGAAGTGTTTGTACAGGTGGTAGACGCCGGCGGTTTCACCCGTGCGGCCGAACACCTGCAACTGCCCAAGGCCACGGTTTCCACCCTGATCCAGTCTCTGGAGACGGCTTTGTCCGTCAAATTATTGCATCGGACCACCAGACAAGTCAGTGTGACGGCTGACGGTGCGGCCTATTACGAGCGCTGCCTGCGCATCCTGTCCGACGTGCGCGAGGCGGAAGAATCGCTGTCGCGCACCCGCCTCAGCCCCAGCGGCCGGCTGCGCGTGGATGCCCCCACAGGGCTGGCCAGCCTGGTACTGATCCCTGCCCTGCCCGAATTCTTCCAGCGCTATCCCGACATCCAGCTGGAACTGGGCTGCAGCGACCGCACCGTGGACCTGATCGAAGAAGGCGTGGATTGCGCCGTGCGCGGCGGTGCGCTGGCCGATTCCAGCCTGATTGCACGCCGCGTCGGCATCCTCGAATTCATCACCTGTGCCGCGCCATCCTATCTCGACAGCTTTGGCCGCCCCGGCCATCCGGAAGAACTCAAACGCCACCGCTGCGTAAACTACTTCTCTTCGCGCACGGGCAAAATCTTCGACTGGGATTTCGCACGCGGTAACGAACGGGTGCAACTGCCGCTGCCGGGCCTGATCGCCCTGAACGACAGCAATGCCTACACGGCGGCCGGCATCGCCGGTCTGGGCATCGTGCAGATGCCGCAGTTTATGCTGGAACCCATGCTCAGGGCAGGCACTCTGGAACAGATACTGGCCGACTGGCAGTCCGACCCGCTGCCCATCCATGTGGTGTATCCTCAGAACCGCCACCTGTCCGCCAAGGTGCGGGTATTCGTCGAATGGGTGGCTGAACTGTTTTCCAACCATCCGGGTATGCGCCTGCCGAAGCTTGCACAGGCCGCACGTCCGCTTACTGCCGAACTAGCCCTATAAGTTACCCGATAAATTACCCGATAAGTCACCCTATGAGCGCACCCCACAGCATCGTTTTTCTCGACCGAGATAGCGTCATCGCGACGATCCGCCGCCCGGCTTTCGAGCACCGCTGGGCCGAGTATCCGGCCACCCGTGCCGGCGAGGCCGTGGCGCGTCTGCGCGAAGCCGGCGCCAGCATCGCCATCACCAACAAGGTGCCGCTGCGCGCGGCCGATCTGGACCAGTTGCCCGATCTGAAAATGATTGCCGTCGCCGCGACCGGCACCGACATCATCGATCTGGCAGCCTGCCGCGAACGCGGCATCGTGGTCTCGAACATCCGTAACTACGCCGTGCACACCCTGCCCGAACATACCTTTGCCCTGATCCTCGCGCTGCGCCGCCAGATCGTGGCCTACCGTGCCGACATCGAAGCAGGCCTGTGGCAGAAGTCGGAGCGCTTCTGCCTGTTCGGCCATCCCATCAGCGATCTGGCCGGCAGCCGACTGGGCCTGCTCGGCTATGGCGCGCTGGGTAAATCCGTAGCGCAGATTGCGCGTGCCTTCGGCATGGAAGTCATCGTCCATACCCGCTCGCCGCTGGCCGATGCCGCGGCCGACGGCGTGCGCGAAGCCAGCTTCGACGAAGTGCTGGAAAGCTCGGACATTATCAGCCTGCACCTGCCGCTGACGCCGCAAACCCGTGAACTGATAGGCGCCAGCCAGCTGATACGCATGAAGCGCAATGCGCTGCTGATTAACACGGCGCGCGGTGGGCTGGTCGATGAATCGGCGCTGGCCGATGCGCTGCGTACCGGCGTGATTGCCGGTGCCGGTTTCGATGTACTGGTACAGGAGCCGCCACCGGCCGACAATGTGCTGCTCAATCTGCGCCTGCCCAATTTCCTCCTCACGCCCCACTCGGCATGGGCCAGCACGCAAGCCATGCAGGTGCTGGTGGATCAACTGATCGACAACGTCGAAGCGTGGGTGGCAGGCACACCACGCAACGTGGTGGCCTGAGCTAGCGCCGGCGTTTAATAAGAACCGGGCAGCAGAATGTTTTTATCCACCTGCGCGACATCGCGCAGGCCGCAGAAGGCCATGCTCAGATCGAGTTCGTTGCAGATAATCTCCAGACACTTGCTCACGCCCTCGCGGCCCATGGCGCCCAGGCCGTACAGGAAGGGCCGACCGATATACACGCCCTTGGCGCCCAGCGCCAGCGCGCGTAGCACGTCCTGCCCCGAACGGATGCCGCCATCCATATGCACTTCGATCTCGCTGCCTACTGCATCGACGATAGCGGGCAGCGCCGCGATCGAGGATGGCGCGCCATCGAGCTGGCGGCCGCCGTGGTTGGAGACGATGATGGCATCGGCGCCCGAAGCTACCGCCAGGCGCGCATCTTCGGCATCCATGATGCCCTTGATAATCAGCTTGCCGCCCCAGCGCTGCTTAATCCACGCCACATCCCGCCACGACAGGCTCAGATCGAACTGCTGGCTGGTCCATGACGACAGCGACGACATATCCGACACTGACGTCGCATGGCCGACGATATTGCCGAAGCTGCGACGCGGCGTCTGCAGCATGCCCAGCACCCAGCGCGGCTTGGTAGCCAGATTCAGCATGTTCGCCAGCGTCAGGCGCGGCGGCGCCGACAGGCCGTTGCGCAAATCCTTGTGGCGCTGGCCCAGTACCTGCAAGTCCAGCGTCAGCACCAGCGCCGAGCAGCGCGCCGCTTTGGCGCGGTCGATCAGGCGGTTGATGAAATCCCGGTCCTTCATCACGTAGAGCTGGAACCAGAACGGCTGGCTGGTATGGGCCGCCACATCTTCGATCGAGCAGATGCTCATGGTGGACAGCGTGAATGGCACGCCGAACTTCTCGGCCGCCTGCGCCGCCAGTATCTCGCCGTCCGCATGCTGCATGCCCGTCAGGCCAGTCGGCGCCAGTGCCACCGGCATGGCCACGCTCTGCCCTACCATGCTGGAACGCAGGCTGCGGTTTTCCAGATTCACCGCCACGCGCTGGCGGAATTTGATGCTCTGAAAATCCGCTTCGTTGGCCCGATAGGTCGATTCGGTCCACGAACCGGCATCGGCATAATCGTAAAACATGCGCGGTACGCGCCGCTGCGCCAGCTGACGCAAATCCTCGATATTGGTGATGAGGGCCATGGCTTATTCTCCGCGACGGTGATCGTACGATCATCGGGGATTTCGGCGCAAATGCCAATAAGAAATTTGAATTAGCGCTTGAAATGGCGCCGTCTGCACGGAAAAACAGCAAGGGGCCCGAAGCATGCCTTCAGGCCCTAGCCATGTACGCTCCCGCTACAGTGCATCAAACGTAAGCGCAGAAGGAAGCGCCGCTCCCATTCCCGGCAGATCTACCACGGACGACCATCGCACCAACGATGGCCAGGCCGGCAAGCAGCATGACATAAGTTTCCGGCTCGGGTACTGCGGTGATGGAAATCGTGATGGACCCGGTATTGTCGGCATAATAGCCATCATAAAGGGAAAGCGTTACTGGGCCTGCCGTCGTGTAATCAAACGGGAACGTAAAATTGGCTTTTCCCGAAGCCTCTGCTTGCGCAGCGGTTGCGTACACCATTCCATCACCAAACCACCCCGAATACTGGGGCGATTCGACCCGAATAGTATTCACCCAGCCATGAGTGCAGTGCTCACCATTGGCATCGCAGCCATCCACAGCAGACCAACGGTTCCAGGCCCCACTAACATACGTAAAATTATAGGAACCTACCGCCAGATTGAGTACTACCGCGTTATTGCTATTGGTCGAGTCTAGAACGATGGTGGTAGCCTGTGCGCTATTTGAAACAAATAGTGCGAGCGCAAGTACAACTTGGTACCAACAGGAAGTAAGCAATTTCATACCGTCTCCTTGTGAAAAGCGCCACATACTTTGCCTACGACACGCTCGTCGATCTTACGCCACCGGGCGCCGAATGGCTGCAACCGAGCAAGTGAATCAGACGTGCTAAGCACTGTCCGCTAGGGTAGTCTAAAATTATAAAAATTGCATCACAATTCAGGTGTACGCGTGGCGTTCGCACGACGCAAAAACTCCGCACATGACAGTCACTGGCGGAACTGCCGTGGCAGGCACTAGCGAAGTCGCATTTTTCAATATGCAATAAAGGCGCGGCAGAACATGAAGGCTCGGGGCAGGCGAAGCAAGCGCAAAGAAAAAGGGCCCGGAAGCGATGCTTCCGGGCCCTTCTTTACAACAAATTCTGGTGCGGCTGGCAGGAATCGAACCCACGACCCCTTGGTTCGTAGCCAAGTACTCTATCCAGCTGAGCTACAGCCGCGAAAACAGGATTATAGCAGCTTTTCCTATCTTTACGAAGTGTTCTGTGTAGTAATTTCGAAGTCTCTTCGCTATCAAAACACAGGTCTTACACTTATAGCAAAAGGGCCCGAAGATCACTCTTCAGGCCCTTCTACTTACGAATTTTGGTGCGGCTGGCAGGAATCGAACCCACGACCCCTTGGTTCGTAGCCAAGTACTCTATCCAGCTGAGCTACAGCCGCGAAAACAAGATTATAACAGCGTTTTCTCGTTTAGCGAAGCATTCCGTCAAGAAATTTTGTTATCCGAATCGGAGGCTTACACTTATAGTAAAAGGGCCCGTAACTTGCGTTACAGGCCCTCTCACTTACGAATTGGTGCGGCTGGCAGGAATCGAACCCACGACCCCTTGGTTCGTAGCCAAGTACTCTATCCAGCTGAGCTACAGCCGCGTTGTAGTGCATTATAAAGCATTAATTTCGTTTTGCAAAGTTCGATATTTCTATCATTTTATTCGTTCGACGCACGAAACACCGAATGAACCATTTGCAAACCCACTCACTGCCTTATTTACTACTTACTTTGCATGGCATGCCGTGCGAAAGAAGCAGCATTATAGGGAGCGTCTAGGCTCTTGTCCAGTGCCACGTATCGGCTCATCTGAATCAGACCCCGAATTCCGCCGCAGCCTTGGATGACCACAGTGCTTCGTTATAGGACGCAAACGGCTCGCCATAGCAATCGACCGCTCCGCCCTCGCCGACGAATTTTATCCACCAGCCATCCTCATCACTGAGGATGGCGATATCGCCGGGCTTGCAATGCTCGGCCAGCTGTTCCCCGCCTTCCAGCACCACTATATTCACTTTTCTGTGCCGCACCACGGTCACCATGTCATCCCCTTTCCGCGCCAGTTCAACAGTGCCCGGCCGCTGCGCCATAGTGTACTGCAGAGCTTCATTCATGCTAGTGATTTCTCTCATCACAACATAAAATTTGCCAACAATTGCGCGTTGCAGCATCATTCACCTGTCTCCTCTATTCTCCTCCAAGGAAATAGATTTAGCCCGCTCCCGTAGCGGGCTTTTTTTTTGCACCGATATTCCATAGCCGTATCGTGCGCGGCTGCGGCGTCCGCCCGGACTAGAATGGCAGCACTGACGAACATCACGCGTGCCTCGCCACGCCCGTAGCACTTCCGATGAAACCCGCCACCTGTACTGCCGACGAGCCCGACCAGCAAGCGCTGCGTGCTTTGCTTGACTCCATGCCCCAACCCGCATGGATCACCGAGCACGATGGCACCACCATCTGGCATAACCAGCCCTGGTACCGTTACACGGGCGCCCACCCAACGCGCAACCATGCCGAGAGCTGGCGCCAGGTGTGCGCACCGGAAGCGCTGGCTGCGCTGACGGCGCGCTGGGATCAGGCCCGTCTGAGCGGCCTGCCCTACGAAATGGAAGTCCCCATCCGCAGTGCCGCCGGCGAGTTCCGCTGGTTTCTGGCCCGCGCCCAGCCCGTCGTGCTGGGCAACGGCCGGATACTGCGCTGGCTGGGCACCTGCACCGATGTGGACCAGTTGCGCCGCATACGAGCCGAGGCGGCCGGCTACGCCCGCATCAAGGACCAGCTGCTATCCACCCTCTCGCACGAGCTGCGCACCCCGCTCACGGCCATTCTGGGCTGGGCTCAGGTGCTGCGGCGCGGCGGCCGCGATGCGGCCGATCTGCAGCGCGGACTGCAAACCATAGAACGCAACGCCCGTCTGCAGGCGCAGCTCATCGAAGATCTGCTCGACATGAGCAGCCTGTCCGGCGGCCGTCTGCAATTACAGTTGCGCAGCACGGCCGTGCTGCCCCTGCTGGCGGCCGCCATGGCACAGCTGCAGACGCTGGCCAGTGCCGCCGCCATCGAACTGGAACTGGCCAGCGCCGAGGCCAACCTCATGGTGCTGGGCGACAGCGAGCGCCTGCAGCAATTGCTGGGCAAGCTGCTGCACAATGCCATCAAATTCAGCACCCCGGGCTCGCGTGTACGCCTGCATGCAGCGCGTGAAGACAGCACCGTCTGCATCCGCATCGACGACCAGGGCATAGGCATAGTCCCCAGCGCCCTGCCCCACATCTTCGAACCCTTCCATCAGGCCGATCCCGGCCTCTCGCGCGGCTACGGCGGACTGGGACTGGGGCTGGCCATTGCGCGCCAGCTGGCCGAGCTCCATCACGGCATGCTCAGTGCCGAAAGCGCCGGGCTGGGCCAGGGCGCCCGCTTCACCCTGCGCCTGCCAGCCCAGCTTCAAGCCCCCGCCTGAACAAAAAAACAAGCTTAGACAAATCAGATTAATTTCTTTGAATAAACTACCAAATCCACCAAGAAACATGTACAATAAATTTCCACATGGAAATATCTTGCATGTGTGCGACGCGCAAAATCATCGTGCGCTAACATGAATCCATTAGAAATGGCCTAAGCGCCTGCAGAACTTATCGACCGGGATCCCTATGCCAAGCCGAGAAGATATCCTCAACGCCCGTATACTGGTAGTGGATGACAACGCTGACAATCTAGAACTGATGTGCGAAATCCTGCACGACGGCGGCTATCGCGACGTCAGCGCCACCTCGCAGGCTGAACAGGTCTGCGCGATGCACCGCCAGCATAGCTATGATCTGATACTGCTGGACTTGCAGATGCCGGGCTTTAACGGCTTTCAGGTAATGCAGGGGCTGAAGGAGATCGAACAGGGCGGCTATCTGCCCGTACTGGCGCTGACCGCCCAGCCCAGCTTCAAGATTGCTGCACTGGAAGCCGGCGCGCGCGACTTCATCAGCAAACCGTTTGATCTGATGGAGGTCTACAAGCGCATCCACAATATGCTGGAAGTGCGCCTGCTCTACCGCGAGCTGGCCCAGTACAGCCGCCAGCAGCAGGCGCTGGCCCTGCATGATCCCCTCACCGGCCTGCCCAACCGGCGCCTGCTGGAAGACCGCATCGGCCATGTGCTGCAACACGCCACGCGCCAGCAGAACAAGGCCGCTGTCATGTATCTGGACCTCGATGGCTTCAAGGCCATCAATGACACCCACGGCCACGCGGCTGGTGATGCCGTGCTAAAACAGGTAGCCCAGCGCCTGACCGGCTGCTCGCGCAAGGAAGACACTGTGGCGCGCGTGGGGGGCGATGAATTCGTCATCGTCATGGGCAGCCTGAACCAGCTCGATGATACCTGCGAGCCCGCCGCCAAACTGATCGAAGCGGTGGCCCGCCCCTATCTGGTCGATGGACTGGAGCTCACGCTCTCGACCAGCATAGGCGTTGCCCTGTTCCCGGACGACGCCACCGAAGTCAATCCCCTGATAGCTGCCGCCGATGGAGCGCTGTATGCAGCCAAGCGCAGCGGCAAGAACTGCTGCTGCACGGCGCAAGCCCTGCGCGCGATCGAAGGCCAGCCGGAAGCCGTGTCGCCGGCCTAATGCCGGCGCTGCGCCCGCGTGTCCCGCCGGGACGTGGTGGCGGCAGCCACCTGCCTGCCCGTTTCCGTGCTTTGCGCGACCTTTTCCGCATGCTGGTGATCGCCTTGGGCATCCACCATATCCGGCGCCACTTCGATGCGGGTCGCACCGGCATCGACGGAGATCGGATCGCTGGCAGGAAAAGTCATCTCCAGCCCGTCATCGAGCAAATGCTCCTGCGCCAGTGCCACCGGCTCCGGTAATTCCTGATCGGCCAGCGTGACGATGGCTACCGCCCATTTCACCAGCGCCAGCTCGGCCAGATCACGCACGCTGTGCACATTGAAGGCCTGCGCCAGCGCACGGGCGTCGCGCGGGCTCAGGCCGCGCAGCGCGCTGACCGGTGCTGCCGCCAGTGCACGGAAGCTCAGGCCTGCGTACTCCTGGTCTACGATAGTGTCGATATTCATGCTTGCTCCTCCTGCGCCGGGCGCAAGATGCCATTCTGTTCCGCCAGCCCTGTCTAGTCTGTGCGCCAGCCCACGCTGCCAGCCCGGTGATGCGTGCACACGACACATCATCATCGTGCGCCACATTTGGCCGCTCTCGGGTATCATCGGCGCAACCTGATCCTGCCTGCGAGTCCGCCATGTCCGCCCACCCTGCACCAGCGTCGCCACCAGCACCGGCCCCACACCCTGCGGCCTTGCGCAACGTCGAGCTAAGCGACCTGCTGGGTCATCTGCATAACTGCTGGGATAACGAACGCCGCTCGCTGTCGCGCCAGCTACACGACAGCCTGGGTTCCAGCCTGACAGCACTCACCATGCATTTAGGCTTGCTCGCGCAGAAGCTGCCGCCCGATCCGGCCCTGCAGGACCGTGCGGCCCAGATGAAGCAGCTGCTACAGCAAGTGGTGGAAACCAACCGCCAGATGCAGATGCGGCTGTGGAACGACAGGCTGGAATTTCTTGGTGTGCGCGTCGCCCTGTGCGAAGCCGCCGAACAGTTTGGCCTCCAGCACCACATCAACGTACGCTGCAGCCAGCCCGAGCACGAACTCCAGTGCCCGCGCAGCCATGGCGTGGTGCTATTGCATGCACTGGAAGAAGGCTTGCGCAACGTCGCCCTGCATGCTCACGCCAGTGCCATCGACGTGCAGGTCGATGAAACGGCGCACAACATTACGCTGCGACTGAAGGATAACGGCGTAGGACTGGTAGCGGGCAATGATCTGAGCAGCGGGAAATTCGGCTTGCGCACTGTACGCGAAAGGGCCGCCTATCTGGGCGGCACGCTCAGCCTGAGCAACCACCCCGATGGCGGCACACTGCTGACGGTGGTACTACCCAAGCCCGCCAGCAGCTAGCGAGATCACCACAGGCGTGCCAGTGGCAGCACGGCACCGCTGAACACGGACCAGCTGGGCGTAGCCGCCGTCAGCCCATGGCTCATGCCGAAATCCAGCGTCAGCAACTTGCTGGGACTAAAACTTAGTGCCAGCAGCAGCTGGGCGCTGCGCTCGCTCCCGCGACGCTGGTTGCCCGACCATTCCCCGCTGATGCCCCAGCGTTCATCGAGCGCCATGGCGAATGCGGCCGATACGCCCATCTGGGTGCGCCCGCTGCCCGGCTCTATGGCGCCCAGACGTGTCAGGTTCAGATTGGCATCCATGTGCACCGCACCCAGGTCCTGGCTGACGATGCCGTTCACGCTGTAATCCGCCTTGCCGCTACCGATGACACTGCGCGCGGTCGGCAGTTTGGTGCCCAGCTCCCAGCCCAGCGCCGATTCGTCGCTCAGCACGTAAGCCCGCTTGAGCACCAGCTGGGTATCGCCCATGCCACGCTGACGCCCATCCGCCGTCGGCGCCGAGACCAGCCCTTCGCCACCGAGCACCAGCCCCCATGCGCTGTCGAGCGCCAGCTTCAGTGTGTAAGGCAGGCTGGCACGCCGGCCCTCATCGCTCTTGCTGGCCAGCCCGCCCAGTTCCAGTTCCAGCTGTCCGGCGGCCGGCAGTTGCGCCGGACTGGAAACGGAAGGCCGGTAAGGCGTCACGGGCGCATATTCATCGCCGTGCGCGTTCAGCGCCAGCAAACTGCCTGCCAACAGTATCAGAGCTTTCATGGTTTTCATCCGGAGGTTTGCTGCCCAGTTCCGAGGGCCCGCCACGCATGGACCGACGGCTACCAGCCTAGCAGTTTCATGCGCCTGCGCCTAGTCTCGCGTGTTGTCCGCTCCACAGTGCCACGCTAGCGTGCGCCCGTCTGACCGCTACTGAGCTCGGTAGGCAGGCTCAGGGTTTCCTTGATCTCTTCCATCACCACATAGCTTTTGGACTGCGCCGCACCCGGCAGGCTAAGCAGCATATCGCCCAGCAGCTTGCGGTATTCCGCCATTTCGTGGATGCGCGCCTTGATCAGATAATCGAAATCGCCCGACACCAGATGGCATTCCAGCACTTCCGGTATGCGCAGCACTTCGCGCCGGAACTGCTCGAAAGCGGGGCCGGACTTCTGGTTCAGCGTGATTTCCACGAACACCAGCAGCTTGGCGCCCAGCGCCGGCGGGTGGATGCGCGCGTGGTAGCCGGTAATCACGCCATCGCGCTCCATGCGCTTGACCCGCTCTATGGCCGGGGTGATGGACAGGCCCACCTGCTCGCTCAGGTCCTTCATGGAAATCCGCCCGTCATCCTGCAGGATGCGCAGTATTTTCCTGTCAAGCTTGTCAAGCGTACGTACCGATTCTTTTTGAATTCTCATGAAAATCCACTGAATTGTGCAAGTTATACAGTAACAAATGCTAGTGAACAGAGAATACCATAGCGGAATATCTGGCATGAACAAATAATAGGGAGACTGCAATGCACGTTGTTATCTTGGGTAGCGGAGTTATCGGCGTCACCAGTGCTTACTATCTGGCCCGCGCCGGCCACGAAGTCACCGTGCTCGACCGTCAACCGGGTCCGGCACTGGAAACCAGTTTCGCCAATGCCGGCCAGATCTCGCCCGGCTACGCTTCGCCGTGGGCCGCACCCGGCATTCCCCTGAAAGCCATGAAATGGATGTTGCAGCGTCACGCTCCCCTGTCCATCAGCCCGGACGGCACCCTGTTCCAGCTGCAATGGATGTGGCAGATGCTGCAGAACTGCAATGCCGAACGCTATGGCGTGAACAAGGAACGCATGGTGCGTCTGGCTGAATACAGCCGCGACTGCTTCAAAGCCCTGCGCGCCAGCACCGGCATCGAATACGAAGGCCGCCAGCAAGGCACCACCCAGCTGTTCCGCACCCAGAAGCAGCTCGACGATGCGGCCAAGGATATCCGCGTACTGGAAGAAACCGGCGTGCCCTACGAACTGCTGACGCGCGAGCAGCTGGTGGCGGCCGAACCGGGCCTGGACCAGAACAAGCTGGTGGGCGGCCTGCGCCTGCCAAATGATGAAACGGGCGATTGCCAGCTGTTCACCACCCGTCTGACGGCCATGGCCGAAGAACTGGGCGTGAAGTTCCGCTACAACGTCGACATCAGCCGCCTGATTACGGCCGGCGATGAAATCCGCGGCGTGCAGTGCGGTGCCGAAGTGGTCACGGCCGATAGCTATGTGGTGGCGCTGGGCGCCTATTCCACCAGCTTCCTCAAGGATCTGGTGAAGATCCCGGTCTACCCGCTGAAAGGCTATTCGATCACCGTGCCTATCGTGAATGCGGCGGCCGCTCCCGTCTCGACCATTCTGGACGAGACCTACAAGATCGCCGTGACCCGCTTCGACGACCGCATCCGCGTGGGCGGCATGGCGGAGATCGCCGGTTTCGACCTGCGCCTCAACCCGCGCCGCCGCGAAACGCTGGAAATGGTGGTCAACGACCTGTTCCCCGGCGCCGGCGACACCGCCGAAGCCAGCTTCTGGACCGGGCTGCGCCCCATGACGCCGGACGGCACGCCCGTGGTCGGCCGTACCGGTGTGCGCAACCTGTTCATCAACACGGGCCACGGCACGCTGGGCTGGACCATGTCCTGCGGCTCGGCCCAGTTGCTGGCCGATCTGATTTCCTCGCGCCGCCCGGCCATCAAGGCCGACGATCTGTCGGTGGCACGCTATCAGCAACAGCACGGCGGCGGCCGGCCACAACTGGTCAACGCCTGATCCATGGCTGGGCGCCACGGCCTGCAAGGTCCGGCGCCACAGTGTTTTTATACGGCGCCCTGGTGGCGCCGTTGTATTTTGTCCAGTTCAGATCGCTTAAAACGCAATATTGTCGTTATGTAATGCACTATTCTTACGCCGGCGTTGAGTATGACGTGCCGCATGCGTATAATTTTGACCATGAACAAACTCGAAGCCTACGGTCATATCGCAGCAATGGCCATCCGTGGCGAACTGGTCTTTCCGACCAGCGTCAACGCGGCACTGCGCGTCCAGCTGGCACTGGATGATCCCGAATGCCCGATCGATAAAGCCATCAGCCTGGTTCTGGCCGAGCCGCAGCTGGCTGCACGCACGGTGGCGATCTCCAATTCCGCCATGTTCAACCGCGCCGGCGCCCCCGTGATCACCAATGTGCGCGGCGCCATCATGCGCATCGGCTACCAGAATCTGTTCGCGCTGGCCGCCGCCATGGTGGTGCGTTCCTTCGGCAGCAAGATTACCGATCCCGATCTGCGTGCCAAGGCCGAGAAGCTGTGGGACCACACCATCGCCGTGGCTGCACTGGCGCGCATCATCGCGCGCCGCGTTACGGGGGTCAATCCCGATACGGCCTTGTTTGCCTCCATCGTGCACGAAGTCAGCGGCTTCTATCTGCTGTCGCGCGCCGAAGAATTCCCCGGCTTGCTGGAAGAAGACCCGGAAAACTGGCATTCCGCCAGCGAAGAGATCATCACGCGCGAAGTGCTGCGCAAGCTGTGCATCCCCGAGCCCGTTTCGGAAGCCATCGAAAGCCTGCGCGACGGCTTCCTGTCGATTCCGCCGGAAACCCTGTTCGATACCCTGCTGCTGGCCAATCTGCTGACGCCCGTGAAATCGCCGCTGCAGGAACCCGAGCGCGATCTGCCACCCCATTCGGAATCGGCGATTGAACTGTTCATCGATAACGAAAAGCTCGAGTCCATGCTGGCCGAAGCCAAGATCCACGCCATCGAAATGAACGCTGCGCTGCTGGTCTGAGCACAGTAGCGCAGCTTGATTAGTCGAGCTGGTCGAGCGGATAGCGTTTGATGGCCGTGGCGCACTGGTAGCTGCGCCAGCCGCCTGCCAGCAGGAACAGCAGCCCCAGTCCCAGCGCCACCAGATTGTCGTGGCGGTAGTAGCCGCGCACCGTATCCAGCGCCAGCACCGGCTTGCCGCCTATGCTGACCCCATACACAGGATAGAACTGGCCCGATAGCAGCATGGCACCGCCGCGCTGCTGCGGATCGTAGCTGACCCGGGCCGGATAGGCCACGGCATCATGCAGGGCAGCCTGCAGCTTCTGTTCGGGATCGCCCTTGCGGTACAACACGAACATGCGCTCCTCGCCCTGCAGGCCGAAGTAATAGCTATCGATGGTGCTGCGTTCCCACGCCAGCCGTCCGCTGGCCGTCTGCAGCTGCTGCTCGCCGGGGAAACGCCATTCCAGCACGGCGAACAGCAGCACCATGCCGACGCCGAGCAACAGAACAAAGTGCGCACCACGCTCACTGGCCAACCAATATCTCATCTTCGCTCACGATCAGGGCAAGGCTGCCATGATACATGGCTGGCGCGCCGCGCGGGAGATCAGGCGCGTAGCGGCCCGGCGTGCGCTGGCCACGGCAGTGCGTCAGGCTGCTGCGGCGGCCAACTGGCGCCGGGCCACGTCAGGCGGCGACTGGCGCAGCAGCAGCTGGCGCAGCTGCTCGGGCGCCAGCGGACGGCTGAACAGATAGCCCTGCATCTCATCGCAGCCATTGTGGCGCAGGAAGGCGCGCTGCTCTTCCGTCTCCACCCCTTCCGCAATCACGCGCAGGCGCAGCTGGTGCGCCAGACCGATGATGGAACTGGCGATGGCTTCGTCGCCGGCATTGCTGCCCAGATCGCGCACAAACGATTTATCGATTTTCAGCGTACTGATGGGGAAGGACTTGAGGGCCGACAGGCTGGAATAGCCGGTACCAAAATCGTCGATCGAGAGCGAAATGCCCATGGCACGCAGCTCGCCCATCTTGGCTACGGCCTGCTGCAGGTCGCGCATGATCACGCCTTCCGTCACTTCCAGCTCCAGCCACTCGGGCGCCAGTCCGCTCTCTTCCAGCGCCTGTGCCACGCGCTGCACCAGCCGCTGTTCTTCGAACTGGCGCGGCGAAACGTTGACGGAAATGCGCAGCGGCGACAGCCCTGCCTCCTGCCACAGCTGGTTCTGCCGGCAGGCCGTCTGCAGCACCCATTCGCCCAGCGCGAAGATGATGCCGCTTTCTTCGGCCAGCGGAATGAAACGGTCCGGCCCCAGCAGGCCGTATTCCGGATGCAGCCAGCGCACCAGCGCTTCCACGCCGAACACATGGCCCGTCCGCAGATCCACCTTGGGCTGGTAGACCAGCTGGAACTGGCCTTCATCGACGGCATTACGCAAGCCTTCCAGCATGTGCAGCTTGCGTTCGATAGTGGCATTCATTTCGCGCGTATAGAACTGGCAGTTGTTCTTGCCCAGGTCCTTGGCACGGTACATGGCCGTATCGGCATGCATCAGCAAAGTCTCGGCGTCGGCGCCATCGTCGGGATACACGGCCACGCCGATACTGCAGCTGACCTGCACTTCCTGATCGCACAGCAGTATCGACTCCAGCACGGCTTCGCGCACGCGCTCGAGCACGGGCGCCGCTTCCACCCCATGGCTCTCGTTCAGCAGCAGCACGAATTCGTCGCCGCCGAAGCGCCCGACCACATCGCCCGCGCGCAGGCAGTCGCCCATACGCTCGGCCACCACCTTGAGCAACTCGTCGCCGGCATTGTGGCCCAGACTGTCGTTGACCAGCTTGAAGCCGTCGAGATCGATAAACGCCACCAGCAGCGCACTGTTGTGGCGATGGGCCTGGGCGATAGCCTGATCCAGCCGCGCGTTGATGCGGCTGCGGTTGGGCAGGCCGGTCAGCGTATCGTGGTGGGCCAGATGCCGCATGCGCTCTTCAGCCAGCTTGCGTTCGGTGATGTCGCGCACGATGGCCACTACACCGCCCTCCACGGCCACCATCTGCTGGTGCAGCCAGCGCGCCTTGAGCTGGGGCAGATTGTTTTCCCATTCCTGTTCGTGCACGCCGCCCAGCTGCATCACCCGCACCATGCCGGCAAACATGGCGCTGCTGCGCGCCTGCGGCGACAGGCCGCACAAGGTCATGCCGCGCAGTTCTTCCTTGCTGTGGCCTATCATCTTCTCGGCACGCGAATTGGTATCGAAAAAGGCGAAGTCGCTGATCGCGCCGGCGCTATCACGCACGGCACGCAGCACAAAGAAGGCATCCATGCTGGCGGCCGTCGCCGCCGCATAGGTTTCCTGCGCGCGCCGCACGTGGGTGCGGTGGCGCGCGCCCTGCCAGGCCCACAGACACAACAGGGTGCTGCCCAGCACCAGCACGGCACTGGCGACGCCGGCCTGCCACAGCTTTTCCTTGCGCTGACGCTCGAAGGCACTCATGGCTTCCTGCTGCGCCAGTCCCACTACCACATTCAGTGCCACGCCATGCAGTTCGCGCATATCGCTGTAGCGCGCCACGCCGTCCAGCAGGCCGAACTGCCGGGCATGCAGGCGCTGGCCGAAACTCAGCTTGTCACCCGTGCGCAAGGCCCGCACGACGCCATCCGAGCCCACCAGCGCCAGCATGCCCAGCTCGCCCAGACGGCTGCGCTCATAGCTGCTGGTGAAATAGGCAGGATCCGTTTCCACAATGACGATGCCGGCGAAATTGCCCAGCGCATCGTCGAGCCGGCGCGTGAAGTGCACATGCCAGTCATTATTGGCCACATCGCGCGACACCGGGCTGACAAAGGTGGCGCCGCTGTCGCGCTCCTGATGCACCTTGAAGTACGGCTGCTCAGCCACCGACATGCTGCTGCGGCGCGGCCGGCTGGCGACCACCTGTCCCTGGCGGTCGACAATGCTGACATTGAATACCACGCCCGGCGGCAGCAGGCCCACCCGTTCCAGTTCGGCGAACGCACCCAGCGCGCCCTTGCGCTCGACTGCATACTTCACTACGCGCAGGGTCTGGTCTATACCGTCCAGACTGCGCGACACCTGGGCTTCGTAAGTGCCCATCAGTTCGCGCAGCGAATCGCTCACGGCTTCCTGCGCGTGGGCCCGCTCGTTATTAATTTCGCGCACAGTCACCAGCCAGATCGCCAGCAGCAGCAGGCCGGCGAACAGGGGCAGCACCAGATAGCTATCCAGACCACGGCGCAGCAGCGGGCGCCGGCGCGCGAAAATCGATTTACGCATCATCGCAGCACCAGCACGGCTTTAACGCTGGCATCGAGCGCGCTGCGCTCGAGGTAGGCGATCATGGCAGGATTCTCGGCCACCAGCTTGCGGATGGCCGCCATCGAACTCAGTTCGCGCGGCGGCTGGCCCCGTCCCGTAAAGACCATGCGGGTCCAGTAGGCTTTCATCAGCGCGGGCGATTTGCCGGCCACGCGCGCATAAAACTCGTCGCGCAGGGCATGGCCCAGCGGCAGATCGAGCGCCTGCACTTCTTCGCCGCCGGGCAGGCGCGCCGTGCGGGCCAGGAAGATATCAGCCACCTGCTCGGTGCTGAGCGCCACCACGGGGCTGCGGGCCGATACGATGACCACCAGTTCGGCGGCCGCTGCGCTGGCGACATCGGTCAGCAGGATCAGCAGGCTCAGACCAAAGGCGCAGCTTTGTTGCCAGTAGCGTGACATGTGCGCCCCCATCAGAACACGAAGTCCAGCGCAGCGCTGAACACGCTGATCGCATGGCCGGCACGGAAGCCGGGCTGGATGTGGATCAGGGTGCCGCGCGTGCCGCTCACCGGCATCAGCCGCTCGTACTGCATTTTTAGCACATAGTTGCTCGCCAGATCCCAGCGCACACCGGCCGTCACGCTGTGCTGGTGCGGGATGGACGACAGCAGATCATTCAGCCCGTTATTGAGCGCGCTGCTGCGGGCCAGCTGGGCACCATCGAGTCCGGCCAGCGGCAGGCCGGCATCGGCGATGGGCGATACCGGCCGGGCGACGGCGTAAGCCAGATACGGGGTCCAGTCGCCGAAGCGCAGGCCGCCGCTCAGATAGGCCGCGTTACGATGGCCGAGGAAGGAATGGCTGGTCATGCTGGCCGCCTCGCCCGTCAGGAACCACGCGCAGCTATCGTAGCTGAAGCCCAGTGCCACCGTGCCGGTGCGGGCATTATCGAGCGCATAGCGCGCTTCCAGCGCGGCGCCGGCCGTACCGGCATGCTGCAAGCCTTCGAACAGCTCGGGAACCAGATTGGCCGACACCCGCGTGGTCATGGCGCTCAGGCGCACGCTCAGGGCGCCCAGCGTGGCGATGTGCGACAGCCCCGTCATGGCCTGCGCCCGGGCATGGGCTTGCGGCTTGAACGGCACATCGGCATGGCCATAGAACAGCTGGGTGATATGGGTCATCTCGCCGCTAGCCCAGCGGTAGTTGGCATCCACCCCGTCGCTATTGCTAATCGGGATGGCACCATACAGTTCCACTGGCGGGCGCACCCACGGCAGCGCATAGCCGGCCTTGCGGTAATCGCCCACCAGCAGTAGCGGCAAGGCGATCCGGCCCAGCCGCAGATTCAGTTCGGGGCTGAGCTGGTACTTCAGATAGGCCCATTCGAGCTGGGGCGCATAGCCGTTCTGCAAACTGCGTTCGGCCACCAGCTGCACCACCACCGACCAGTGCGGGCTCAGCAGCCAGTCGGCCTGCACGCCCAGCCGGCTGTCCACATCGGGACTCCAGACTTTGCTGGCCCCGGCCGTACCCGGATTGAGCGCGCTGGCGCTGTAGTCGGCCTGATCTTCATTGCTATGCACGTAGCCCAGCGTGCCGAAGCCGCTGATGCGCACAGCACCGGGCGTAGCGTCATCCGCCCGTGCGCCTGCGGCCGCGAGCACGGATAAAAGCAGCAGCAGCGCCCGACTGCGGCGCAGAAAGAGGTGGGCAAACGCCATGTAAAGTCCAGAGTGTAGGGAAAAGCGGCGACGCGGGCCGCACGCGGCCGGCGCGATCAGCGTGATGGGAAACGCTAGAAAAGTAACGCCAGAAAAAACCGGAAGACGAACTTTATACTTCCAAAAGGAAACTGTCGATGAATTAGAGCAATATACCAAAAATCAAAACCAGCACCGGCGCGGATTTGATGCTGCATAGACCAAATCCGCCAATTCTGGCTTTGAATACGACATATTTGCTTAATTGTGCCGAGATAGAATCAAGGCATCTAGCCGGGATACCCGCCCTTCATGGCCGTGCTTGCCGGACTGAAGGTGCGCCAGATCAATCAGGACCGGCACCGTTAGCTGCCAACCCCGGCCCGGAGCGCCCCCGTCGTTGCGACGGAAGTGCGCAAGCTGGCGCTGTTATTGTGGATACGCCAACTTAATGGGTGGTACTGCCGCTGCTCTGACGGCGTTTCAGCTCGGCGATGGGCGTGCCGAACGCTTCGTGCACGCGCAGCAGCACTTCGGCGCTGACTTCGGCCCGGCCGTGGCGGATCTTGCTGATGCTGGACGGCGCCAGCTGCAGGACCCGGCTCAGCTCGGCGTCATTTTTCAGCCGCTGTTCGCGGATCACGCTGTCGAGGAAGCCGTTGGGATAGTTCTCTGGCAAGGCGCCGCGTCCACGTGGAATTTTCATCATGCTGCTCTCCGGGTTGCCCTGTGGGCTTGTTGTTCATAATGGGTATGGATGATGCGCACTCCGACCATGTCACGCAGCAAGGCGTCGACACAGTCGGGATCAAACTGGCTGCCGCGCTGGTCGCGCAGGTATTGCACCGCCTCGGCCACCTCCCAGCCGGGACGGTAAGGCTTGGCACTGGTCAGGGAGTCGAACACGTCGGCCACGGCAACGATGCGCGCCACCAGCGGGATGGCGTCGCCGGCCAGCCCCTGCGGGTAGCCGCTGCCATCGAAATGTTCATGGTGGCTGTGCGCCATCTGGGCTGCCATCTGCAGCAGCGGCACATCGCTGTCGGCCAGGATGGCCGCGCCTTTTTCCGCATGGGTGCGCATCAGGGCCAGTTCGTCCTGGCTCAGCACATCCGTCTTGCACAGCAATTCGTCCGGCAGCGCCAGCTTGCCCACGTCGTGCAGCGGCGCGGCATCAGCGATCTGCTGGCACAGGCTATCGTCGAGCCGTAGCTGGCGCGCGATCAGCAGCGCGTAATCGGCAATGCGGGTCATGTGGGCGGCCGTATCGGGGTCGCGCCGCTGGGTCGCTTCCAGCAGGCGCTGCACCAGTTCCGTGGTGCGCGCGCTGGCTCTGGCTTCGGCCTGCTGCACGGCATAGCCGAGCCGCTCGGTATGTTCGGCCAGCTGGTTCTGCCCCAGCCGCCACACCAGCAGGTTGCCGATGCGGGCGTGCAGCTCGGTGTGGTTGAGCGGGCGGGTGAGGAAATCATTGGCGCCCAGCCGCAGCGCTTCGTGCCGCACGGCCTGGCTACTGTCGGCCGTCAGCATCATGACGGGCACATTCTGCAGGCCCGGCAGCACGCGCAGGCGACGCAGGCATTCCAGCCCGTCCATCTGCGGCATCTGGTAATCGAGCAGTACCAGATCCGGCACTTCGCCCGCGCACCAGGCCAGCGCCGCTTCCGGATCGGCAAACGGCACCGGCTGGGCCACCGCGATGGTGCCCAGTACATGGGTGAGCAATTCCAGATTTAATGGATTGTCGTCTACGATCAGAACTTTCATGTGCGCTCCTAGCCCCGCCCTGCCTGTTAGCCTGCTTCCTCTGCTACCGCCTTGACAGCCTGTTCCGGCGCCCAGCTACGCCACCCCTAGGCGGAATACTGTTTCGGCGGCATAATGCAGATATGAACGTAATGGCCGATAAAAACAATTATACCGAGCTTTTTGCGAATTCAACAAATTTGGTATATTTAAATTCTACTGTGGCTAATTTGGGACTCAAGTGACAATGAAAAACGCAACGCAAGCCGATGAAGTCTGCACCACCCAGCGCGCCGCCGAGATCCTCGGCGTCTCGGTATCTTCCGTGCAGCAGCTGGTAGAAGCGGGCGTCATCGAAGCCTGGAAAACCAAGGGCGGCCACCGCCGCATTCCCCTCGCTGCCGTACTGGCCTACAAGCTGCAGCCAGCGGCCGGCTCACTGGCGGCCCAGCCGGCTGCCGTGCTGGCCAACCGCAATAACAACGCCATACCGACCATACTGGTAGTGGAAGACAACCCCATGCAGCGCCAGCTGTACGAGACCCAGATCGCCAGCTGGAACCTGCAGGCCACGCTGACCTTCTGCGAAAACGGCTATCAGGCGCTGCTGGAAATCGCCCGTCGCCAGCCCGACATCGTGCTGGCCGATATCGTCATGGATGGCATCGATGGCTATGAACTGATCAACACCATCGTGGCCGATCCGCTGCTGCGCCCCATGCATATCGCCATCCTGTCCGGCCTCGATCCGGCCGAGCTGCAAAACCGGGGCGGCGTGCCGCGCGGTGTGGTATTTTTCCCCAAACCTGTCAATTATGATGAACTGCGGGGCTATCTGAAGGCCTGCTGCGCCCAGCACGAACGTAACCGCCCGTAAATTTATCGGTGTTAATGAATTTGACAAATTTTTGTTTCTGAGGCAATCTTAGGGCTTACTCGCGTGGCACGCCACCATTCCGGCTGGCGGCACGTGCAGGGAGAGGGAAATGTTGCAAGCCGTACAAAGGCATCTGGACGCACGCTGGGTACTCGCGCTGTTTGCCCTGTTGCTGGTCAGCGGTATCTGGGGTTCCACCCTGTGGCAGCTGGATCAGGACCAGCGCCGCTCGATTGCCGTGGCCGAACGCGAAGCCCAGGATCTGGTGCGCCTGTTCGACGAACACGCGAGCCGCACCATTTCTGCTGCCGATCAAGCCGTCACCTTCCTGCGCCACCGCTACAACAGCCTGGGCACCAGGCTCGACATGAAACGCGAGCTGGCCGAAGGTCTGGGCCCTAGCGATCTGTACACCCTGTTCACCATCGTCGACGAACATGCCGACGTGGTGCTGTCCACCCAGCCATTTACCACCATCAATCTGGCCGACCGGCCCCATATCCGCATCCACATGCAGCCCGGACCGGACCTGCTGTATGTGAGCCAGCCCGTGATGGGCCGGGTGTCGCGCAAATGGTCCATCCAGCTGACCCGCCGCATCGCCAAGCCGGACGGCAGTTTCAACGGTGTGGTCGTGGTGTCGCTGGACCCGCAGTATTTCACCCGCCTGTACAGCGATATCAATGTGGGCACCCAGGGTTCGATCGCGCTGATCGGCGAAGATGGCGTGGTACGCGCCCGCCGCGTCGGCAATGACGATAGCCGCGGCCAGGATATCTTCAATACGCCGCTGTTCGCCGCCATGCAGAAAAACCAGCGCGGCACCGTGCTGCAATCGGGCCCTATCGATCAGCGCAAACGTTTCTATGCCTATTCCCACCTGCCCGGCGTGCCGCTGTATGCGCTGGTCGGGATAGACTACGAAGAAGCGCTGGCCGACTACCACGAGCGGCGCAATCTGGCGCTCACGCTGGCCGGTGTCACCAGTCTGGTGGTGCTGGCCTTCACGGTGGGGATCATCGTGCTGATCGGCCGCCTGATCGTCAGCCGCGAACAGGCCCATGCGGCCAACCGCGCCAAGTCGCGCTTCCTGTCGAATATGTCGCACGAACTGCGCACACCGCTCAATGGCATCCTCGGGTATTCCGAACTGCTGCAGGCCGAGTTTGCCAACAGCCATGCGGGCGGCTTTGCCGACGCCATCCATAGCTGCGGCATCAAGCTGCTGGGGCTGGTGGAAGCCGTGCTGGAACTGAGCAGCCTGGAATCGGGCCAGACCAAGCTGGCGCCGGAAACGGCGGTACTGAGCGAACTGCTGCACGGCGCGCTGGCGCGCCAGCGCGGTGCCGCCGTGAACAAGGGACTCAAGCTGGAACTGGTCAACGGCAACGCCCTGCCCAGCCACCTGATCTGCGACCGCATCAAGCTGATGCGCGTGATGGACATCTTGCTGCATAACGCCATCCAGGCCACCAGCTCGGGCAGCGTGCAGCTGCAGACCGATGCCAGTGCCAGCCAGCTGAATTTCCGCGTGCGCGATAGTGGCAGCGGCGTGCCGGAAGCATTGCGGCCGCGTTTATTCGAACAATTCTCCACCGCCGACGACAGCGCTTCGCGCGCGCGCGACAGCGCCGGGCTGGGGCTGGCGATCGCCGCCCGCCTGGTCGAACTGATGGGCGGTAAAATCGCCCTCGAACATAGCGACGGGCAAGGCTCGGTATTCCTGTTCAGCATACCGTTTATCCGCCCGCCCCAGATTGAAGCGCCAGCCCAGCCTGCCGCCAATACCAAGGAAGCAGCATGACCTCTGTTCCACCCTCGCCCGTGTTTCATGTGATCGATCCTGCCGTGCTGCTGGAGGCGGCGGCAGGCAACCAGGAAATCGCCCTGCTACTGTCACACACCTATATCGATAGCGCGCCCGCCACTTATGCCCGTCTGCAGCAAGGCTTGCAGCTGGGCGATTTCAGCGCCATTGCCAGCCAGTCCCATGCGCTCAAAGGCATGACCATGCTGATCGGCGCGAAAGAGCTGACCAGCCTGCTGCAGGAAATGGAGCAGGCGGCACGCCAGCGTCAGCGCCTGGCACTGGCCGAGCAGCGCCTGACGGTGCTGTATCCGGCCGTGTTCGAAGAAATGCAGCTCAGCATAGCCCATAGCACCCCGGGGAACCATGCATGAGCAATCCCGACGTCCCGACCCAGCCCGAGCTGCAGGCGCATAAGAAGAACTCGCGTCCGCGCCGGCTGCTGCACCGCACGGGCCTGAGCGCCCACCGCGCCATGCAGCTGATCTGCTTTGCCCTGCTGGCACTGCTGACGCTGACGGCCGGCATCTCGGCCTGGTCGCTGCGCCAGCATGAGATCGAGGACTGGCGTGAAAACATGGACAGCCTGACGCTGGTGCTGGCCGAGAACACGGCGCAGACCATGGCGGCCAGCTACACCCTGCTCGACAGCGTGGTGGGACTGGTGCAGGACCAGCCCGAACGCAATGGCGACAACCGCCGCAACGCGCTGGCCAGCGAAGACATCTACCACAGCCTGCGCGACAAGATGGCCGCATTACCGCAGGTGGACGTAGTCTCGCTGCTCGATGTGGAAGGCAATGTCATCAACTTCACGCGCAGCTATCCGGCTCCGCCCATCAATCTGTCCACGCGCGACTATTTCCGCTACCACAGCACGCACCGCGGTGACCAGCCCTATATGAGCGAACCGGTGCGCAACAAGGGCAATGGCAACTGGACCTTCTACGTCAGCCGCCGCGTCGAAAATGCGCGCGGCGAATTTGTCGGTGCCGTGCTGGTAGGCGTATCCTGCCAGTTCTTTGCCGACTTTTTCCACCGCGTCAATCTGGGTGCCGATTCCACCATCACCCTGTACAACCGCGATTACACCATGCTGGCGCGCTGGCCTTATGCGCCAGAAATGATCAGCAAGCAGGTGCGCACCGGTACCACCTATCAGGTCATCAGCCAGGGCAAGCAGCATGACGTGGTTGTCACCAGCAGCCCGCGTGCATCCAACGATCTCAAGCCGGAAACCCGCATGGGTGCCGTGCGCCAGGTGCGCGACTTCCCGCTCATCATCAACGCCACCATCAATGAAGACATGCTGCTGCACGGCTGGTGGCGCAATGTGCGCCTGATCACCGGCATCACGCTGGCCAGCATGATCGCCGTACTGCTGGCCTTCCGCGTGGTCGAACAGCTGCTCAAGCGGCGCGAGCAGGATGCCCAGCAGGCGCTCAAGCTGAAAGCCGCGGCCGATGCGGCCAGCGCGGCCAAGTCGCGCTTCCTGGCCATGATGAGCCACGAAATCCGCACACCCATGAACGGCATCCTGGGCATGTCGGAACTGATGCTGGGCACCAAGCTGGACGATACCCAGCGCAACTATGCCCATAACGTGCATCAGGGCACGGTCGAACTGCTGCACATCATCAATGACGTGCTGGACTTCTCCAAAGTGGAATCAGGCCACCTGACGCTGGACCTGCAAGCCTACGATCCGGCCCTGATGATCCGGCAGGTGCTGGCCCTGCACGAACCGGTGGCCCTGCGCAAAGGGCTGCAGATCGAAACCGATATCGGGCCTCTGCCGGGGCCGATGGAAGGCGATCCGCTGCGCATGCGCCAGATTATGGGCAATCTGATCAACAACGCCATCAAATTCACCCCGGCCGGCACCATCCGCCTGAGCCTGAATGCCACCCCGCCCGGCGATGCCAGCGGCCGCTGGCGCCTGCACTTCGAAGTCACCGATAGCGGCATAGGCATCAGTGCGGAAGGCCAGCAGCGCCTGTTCGAGCCTTTCAGCCAGGCCGAGCACAGCACCAGCAGCCACTATGGCGGCACGGGCCTGGGTCTGGCCATCTGCAAACGCCTCGTCGAGCTGATGGGTGGCACCATCACCTGCCGCAGCAGCACGGGCTGCGGCGCCACCTTTGCCGTCGACGTTCCGTCGCAGCACTTGCGACCAGCATCAGTTAACCAACCTGAAGTGGAAAGTATCACCATGAAGCACACTGCTGTCCCCACCCCCGCCAGCACCGAAAACACCACCAGCGCCACTAGCACCAGCAGCGCAGCAGCCAGCAGCGCTGCGGCAAGGCCGCAGGCGCCCAAACAAGGCCGCATCCTGCTGGTGGAAGACACTGAAATGAACCGCCAGCTGGCGCGCATACTCCTGACCCGGCTGGGCTGGGATGTCGATGAAGCGCACGATGGCCAGCAAGCCCTCGATGCACTGGCCGAGCGCCAGTACGACATGGTGCTGATGGACTGCATGATGCCCGTGATGGATGGCTATCAGGCGACCGAAGCGCTGCGCGCGCGCGAAGCAGCGCAAGGTTTGCCGCGCACGCCGGTGGTGGCCCTGACGGCCAGCGCCATCGATGGCGACCGCGAACGCTGCATCAATTCCGGCGCCGACGATTATCTGACCAAGCCTTTCACCTCGGCCGCCTTCGCCGGCGTGATCGAGCGCTGGACCCGGCGCGGCTGATACGCCGGCCGTAGCAACCCGCAAAATAACAAGGTTCTTCACAGATTACCGGTATAAGCACGGCGCAAACGCCAGAAAGCAGTAAGGAAGAGTTATTGTGTTTGTGCGACCAAGCCAAAAACTCAACCACTGCTCTGATGTCAAGTCATAGTCTGAGCCGCCCTTTCTAGGAAGGTTTTCTCGTTTCGTCCATGGATCTTGCGGGTAACCAGTTGCAGATTCAACTGGTAGCCGATCCAAGGCGCTCACTGCGATACTTCCCACGGATTAATCAGGGTAACTCCCATGGCCTGAAAGTCGGTGACGTTGCGAGTAACCAGCGTCATGCTATGCACCAGCGCGGTTGCCGCGATGAGTGCGTCCCGTTCGCCACGCTTGTCGGGCACATGGAGCCGGGCGCAGCGTTGTGCCACAGCAGTATCGACAGGCAGAGTGCGCTCTGCAAACTCAGGCAGCACCTGCTTCGTCAACCAGGCACGCAACATGGCTCCCTGCGTGGCATCCTTACGCTCGATCGACAAAACGCCAAGCTCTAGCTCCAGAATGGTAATAGCCGATACAAAGAGGTCAGCGGCGTCAACGCTTTCTGCCCAGGCTGTTACCTGCATATCAGCCTTGCCGAGCCGCACTTTGCGTAGCTCGGACACTACGTTGGTATCGAGAATAAACATCATGAGAAATCAGCTGTCCGTTGCCCGATGGTTGCTTGCGGCGGATCAAACTCGATATCGGCAGTGTCCGGCATCGCCAGCACATCGGCGATGTTACGGCGTTGCTTGGTGAGCCGTTGATAGTCTTTGAAGCTCATCAGCACATGGGCCGGGCGGCCTCGATCGGTGATCAACACCGGTCCGTTGTTGGCGGCACGTTTCACCTCGCTCACCTGTTGGTTGAACTCACGGCTAGAAATAGTGGTAATTGCCATGGTGACACTCCTGCATGTCAAATTAATGTAGTCATGTTACTACCATGGTAAGACCAGGGGCAAGCCTTATGCACCGTCAAAGGCTAAAACGCCAGAACCATCATCGCAGCGTTTCAAAAAAAATAGGAGACGTGAGAACTGAACCCTGAAAGTTGTCGCCAACTTTCAGGGTTCAGTCCAGCGCTGCCGTTTTTTAGGTCTTGCCGTTCAGGCGTCGAGCACGAAATGCCCGGGCGCCGCGCCCAGCGTCTGGCCCTGCCCCAGTGCAGGCGGTTTGACCCGCTTGCTGGCCGAATGCTGCGCCAGCCATTGCTGCCAGCATGGCCACCACGAACCCTCCACCAGCTCCGACTGCGCCAGCCACTGATCGGGGCTGCGGTAGCCGCCGGGAGCGGCATCGGCCAGACGGCGGTAGCTGCGGTGCGCATGACCAGGTTCGGAGACGATGCCGGCATTGTGGCCGCCCGAAGCCAGCACGAAATCGATCGCTGCCGGCGACAGCAGATGCAGCTTGTACACCGAACGCCATGGCGACACGTGATCGCGCTCGGTACCCACCACGAACAGCGGCCCGGCCATATCGGCCAGCGCAATCGGCTGGCCGCCCACCTGATAGCGGCCCTCGGCCAGATCATTGCGCAGGAACAGGCCGTGCAGGTATTCGCTATGCATGCGGAATGGCAGGCGGGTGGCATCGGCATTCCACGCCATCAGATCGTTCGGCGCCGAGCGCTGGCCCAGCAGGTATTCGCGCATCATGCGCGACCACACCAGATCGCGCGCATGCAGCAGCTGGAACGACGCCGCCATCTGGTCGCCATCGAGATAACCCTGCTTCCACATCAGCGCATCGAGGAAAGCCAGCTCGCTATCGTCGATGAACAGGCCCAGTTCGCCCGGCTCGCTGAAATCCGTCTGCGCCGCCAGCAGCGTGACGGAAGCCAGCGTGCCATGTTTCGGGCCGCTAGGCGCGCCCAGCGCTGCCGCACCTATGGCCAGCAGCGTACCGCCCAGGCAGTAACCCACCGTATGCACGGGCGCCTGCTGGCAGATCGCCGTCACCTGATCGAGCGCTGCGTACAGGCCGCGCTGCAGATAGTCGTCCATGCCCAGATTGCGCTCGGCCGCGCCGGGGTTATGCCACGACACCATGAACACCGTATGACCCTGCTCCACCAGATAGCGCACCATGGAGTTTTCCGGCGACAGATCGAGGATGTAGTACTTCATGATCCACGACGGCATGATCAGCACGGGCTCGCGGTACACGGTAGGCGTCTGCGGCTGGTACTGGATCAGTTCCATCAGCTCGTTGCGGAACACCACCACACCCGGCGTCAGCGCCACTTCCACCCCGGGGCGGTAGCTGGCGTCAGCCGGTTCCGGCACGGCCATGCCGGGCGGCGCCAGCTTGCGGCAGACATCCTTGCGCCAGTTCAGCGCACCGTCGGCCAGACTGCGCCCGCCACTCTCCACGGCCGCGCGCTGCACTTCGGGATTGGTAGCAAGGAAATTCGATGGTGCCATCATGTCGAGCAGCTGGCGCGCCGTGAAATTGACCACCTGGCTGTGATGGGGCGCCACGCCGCGTATGCCGGTGGTGGCCTGCTCCCAGAATTGCTGGCACTGGAGGAAATTCTGTGCATATTGCTGGTAAGGCCAGTGCTGCCAGTCCGGCCCCGAGAAGCGCCCGTCGGCCAGCTTGCCATCGGCCGTCACGGGTACGGCATAGGTCTGCATCAGCAGCTCCATCTGCTTGCCCGGCGAAGTGGCCAGATGGCAGGCCCAGTCCATGAATGCCAGCCCCATGCCTATGGGCGAGACACCGCCCGTCAGCTTGGCCATCTGGCTCTGCACGAACAAATCCAGCGTCTGGCTGGCCGTGGCAGCCGGTGCGTCGCTCTTGCCGGCCCGGCCCGGCGTGGTGCGGGCAGACTTGTCTGCGGTGGTGCTAGGGGTTGGATTCACATGCCCTCCTTAACATTGAACAGATAAATTATGAACGACCGTGCGCAATTTAGTAATTGATCTGCATCAAATTACCCGATAAGACCACTTTGCGAGCCAAGAGTGTTAATCCTTGATCCACATCAAACATTTTTTTGACAACGGTCAATAAACTGTGGCGCATGACCAACATTACCTTAAATTCAAGCAGACGGTGCATCGCACTCGCCCTGCTCGGTCTGTTGACCGGATGCGCCTCCATGGCGCCCCAGTACAGCCGCCCGCCGCTGGCCGTTGCGGCCAGCTATCCGGCCGCCGGCAATGCCACGGCTGCCAGCGATACTAGCGCCGCCAGCGCCATGCCGGCGGACTGGCAGCACTACTTTACCGATCCGGCCCTGCAAAGCTATATCAGCCAGGCACTGGAACACAACCGCGACCTGCGCACGGCCACCCTGCGGGTAGAACAGGCCCGCGCGGCGCTGGGCTACCAGCAGGCCGCGCTCGCCCCCGTGATCGCCGCGCAGGGCGGCAGCAACCGTACCCACGTGCCGGCCGATCTGAGCCTGACGCGTCACCCCATGATCACCAGCCAGTTCCAGACCGGTGTGGGCGTGGCCGCATGGGAGCTGGATTTCTGGGGCCGGCTGGCCAGCCTGCGCGATGCAGCGCGGGCCGACTATCTGGCGACGGATGCAGCCCGTCAGGCTGTCACACTGGGCCTGATCGCCCAGGTGGCCGATGCCTATTATGCGCTGCGCGAAGCTGACCAGCGCCTGCTGCTAGCCCAGCGCACACTGGCTAGTCGGCAGGAAAGCTTCCGCATCTACAGCCGCCGCGTGGCGGCCGGATCCGCTTCGCGGCTGAATCTGACCCAGGTCGAAACCCTGCTCACGCAAGCGCAGGCACTAGCGGCCCAGCTGGAGCAGCAGCACGACGCCGCGCTGCAGGCCCTGCAACTGCTGGCGGGCCAGCCCATCCAGTGGCAGGCCGTCACCACTGCCGACAGCACGCTGGGCGAACTGCCCGAGCTGGCAGCCGGCCTGCCGGCCGCCCTGCTGGAACGCCGTCCCGACCTGCGTGCTGCCGAGCTGCAGCTGCAGGCCGCCAATGCGAATATCGGCGCAGCCCGCGCAGCCTACTTCCCGTCCATCAGCCTGACGGCTTCGGGCGGCACCGCCAGTGCCGCACTCGATGGCCTGTTCAAACCGGGCAGCGGCAGCTGGAACTTCAGCCCCAGCATCACCCTGCCCCTGTTCGACGCTGGCCGGCGCGACGCCAATCTGGCCCTGATGCAGGCCCGCCGCGACAGCGCCGTGGCCAGCTACGACAAGGCCGTGCAGGCAGCTTTCCGCGATGTGGCCAACGCCCTGTCGGCGCGCCACTGGCTGGGCCAGCAGGCCGCCATCGCCAGCCACGCGCTGGCCGTGCAGCGCGAACGCGCGCGCCTGACCCAGCTACGCTTCGATAATGGCGCCGCGCCTTATCTGGACGTGCTCGATGCCCAGCGCGATCTGCTCAGCGCCGAACAGCAGCTGGTACAGACCCGCCGCGCCCTGCTCTCGGCCGGCATCGCCGTGTATGCCGCCCTGGGCGGTGCTCCGCAAGCTGCACAACAACCCGAACTCTTATCTACGCCACGCTCATGACGCTCACTCTCCGCACCAAACTGATTACTGCCGGCGTGGCCGGTGCCGCCCTGCTGGGGGGCTATTACGGCTGGACCCATCTGCATAGCAGCGGCCCCGGCGAGGCTTTCGCCAGCGGCAACGGCCGCATCGAAGCAACCGAAATCGACGTCGCCGCCAAGCTGCCGGGCCGGCTGCAGGACATCCTCGTCAACGAAGGTGATTTCGTCAGCGCCGGCCAGACGCTGGGCCATATGCAGGTGCTGACGCTGGAAGCCCAGCGCGCCGAAGCCACGGCCAATCTGCGCCATGCCGAAGCGGGCGTGGCCAGTGCCCAGTCCATGGTGGCCGTGCGCGAAAGTGATTATCAGGCCGCGCTAGCCGTGGTGACGCTGCGCGAAAGCGAACTCGATGCGGCCGAACGCCGCCTGCGCCGCTCGCAGACGCTGGTAACGGAAGGCGCTTCGTCCGAACAGGAACTCGATGATGACCGCAGCCGCGTGCGCAGCAGCACGGCCGCCATCCGCGCCGCGCAGGCGCAGGCCGCAGCGGCGCGCAGCGCCATCGAAGCAGCACGCACCCAGGTGACAGGTGCCACTTCGGCCGCCACCGCAGCGCAGGCCACCATCGAGCGCATAGGCGTGGATATCAACGACAGCGCACTGAAAGCGCCGCGCGCTGGGCGCGTGCAGTACCGCATCGCCCAGGCCGGCGAAGTGCTGGGCGCTGGCGGCAAGGTGCTCAATCTGGTCGACCTCAGCGATGTCTACATGACCTTCTTCGTACCGGAGCAGGTGGCCGGCAAACTGGCACTGGGCGCCGAAGTGCATGTGCGGCTCGATGCCGCACCGGGCATGGTGATTCCCGCCAAGGTGTCCTTCGTCGCCAGCACGGCCCAGTTCACGCCGAAAACCGTGGAGACGGCCAGCGAACGCCAGAAGCTGATGTTCCGCGTCAAAGCCCAGATCGACCGCAGCCTGCTGCAGCAGCATCTGACGCAGGTGAAAACCGGCCTGCCCGGCGTAGCCTGGGTCAAACTCGACCCGCAAGCCGGCTGGCCTAGCGAGCTGCAAGTACGGGTGAGCAAGTGAACGGGCCGGCGCAACAGCCGCCGGTTGCACGGGTTGAGGGCGTCAGCCTGCATTACGGGGCAGCCGTCGGGCTAGACCAGATCGATCTGGCCATTCCGGCCAACTGCATGGTAGGCCTGATCGGCCCTGACGGCGTGGGCAAATCCAGCCTGCTATCGCTGCTGGCCGGTGCGCGCGCCGTGCAGCAAGGGCTGGTGCAGGTGCTCGATGGCGACATGGCGCAGCGGCGCCACCGCGATGCCGTCTGTCCCCGCATCGCCTACATGCCGCAGGGGCTGGGGCGCAATCTCTACCCCACCCTGTCGGTGGAAGAGAATCTGCAGTTCTTCGGCCGCCTGTTCGGCCACAATGCGGCCGAACGGCGCCGCCGTATCGACCAGCTGACCGATAGCACGGGCTTGCGGCCGTTTCTGGCCCGTCCGGCCGGCAAGCTGTCGGGCGGGATGAAGCAGAAGCTGGGCCTGTGCTGCGCGCTGATCCACGATCCCGACCTGCTGATCCTCGACGAACCCACCACCGGCGTGGACCCGCTGTCGCGCGCCCAGTTCTGGGACCTGATCGCCCGTATCCGCGTCGAGCGCCCCGCCATGAGCGTGCTGGTAGCTACCGCCTACATGGAAGAAGCCGACCGCTTCGACTGGCTGGTAGCCATGGATGGCGGCCGCATACTGGCAACGGGCACGCCGGCCGAACTGCGCCAGCAAGGCGGCAGCAATATACTGGAAGAAGCTTTCATTGCCCTGCTGCCGGAAGAAAAACGCCGTGGCCACCACCAGCTGGTAGTGCCGCCGTTTGAACCGGGCGCGCAGGATGATATCGCCATCGAAGCGCAGGGACTGACCATGCGCTTCGGCGATTTTACTGCCGTGGACGGAGTGGATTTCCGCATCCGCCGTGGCGAAATTTTCGGCTTCCTCGGCTCCAACGGCTGCGGCAAGTCCACCACCATGAAGATGCTGACCGGGCTGCTGCCTGCCACGGCCGGCACGGCGCGCCTGTTCGGCCACGAGGTCGATACGCGCGACATGGCCACACGGCGCCGCGTCGGCTATATGTCGCAGGCCTTCTCGCTCTACACCGAGCTGACGGTGCTGCAGAATCTGGAACTGCATGCGCGCCTGTTCAGCGTGCCGGAACAGGAAATCGCCGCGCGCGTAGCCGATATGGCCAGCCGCTTCGGCCTGAATGGCGTGCTCGATGCCATGCCCGAACAGCTGCCACTGGGCGTGCGCCAGCGCCTGTCGCTGGCCGTGGCCATGGTGCACCGGCCGGAACTGCTGATCCTCGACGAACCTACTTCCGGCGTCGATCCGGTGGCGCGCGATATGTTCTGGGAGCTGATGATAGAGCTGGCACGGCGCGACCGCGTGACCATCTTCATTTCTACCCACTTCATGAACGAGGCCGAGCGCTGCGACCGCATCTCGCTGATGCATGCCGGGCGCGTGCTGGTCAGTGCCGAGCCACAGGAGCTGGTGCGCATGCGCGGCAGCGCCACACTGGAACAGGCTTTCATCGCCTATCTGCAGGATGCCACCAACGCCAAGGCCACGCAGGCTGCGGCAGCGGCGCCGGCAATTGGCGCGGCCAGCGCGACCGCCCCTGCATCGGCCGCACAGCCTGCGCCTGCGTCCGCACCTGAACCGGCAGCTGTCGCCACGGCACCCGCCAGCACCACTAGCACTAGCGCCAGCAACAGCGCCAGCAACAGCGCCCATGCCACTGCCACGCGCGGCTGGCGCGCCAGTCTGGCCCGCGCCTACAGCTACACGCTGCGCGAAACGCTGGAACTGCGGCGCGATCCCGTACGCGCCACGCTGGCTTTGCTGGGTACCGCTATCCTGATGTTCATCATCGGCTACGGCATCAATCTCGACGTCGAGCACCTGTCCTACGCCGTGCTCGATCACGACCAGAGTGGCCTGAGCCAGAACTACACACTCAATCTGGCCGGCTCGCGCTACTTCATCGAGCGCCCGCCCATCAGGGACTACAACGATCTGGACAAACGCATGCGCAATGGCGAACTGGCCATGGCGATCGAAATCCCGGCCGGCTTCGGCCGCGACCTGCAGCGCGGTGCGCCCGTGCAGCTGGGCGCATGGATAGACGGCGCCATGCCGCTGCGTGCCGAAACCACGCGCGGCTATCTGCTGTCGCTACATCAGAGCTGGCTGGCCGACATGGCCGTACACCGCCTCGGCATGCACCCCAGCAGCGCCGGCAGCATCGAAACGCGCTACCGCTACAACCCCGACGTCAAGAGCCTGCCGGCCATGATACCGGCCGTGATCCCCATGCTGCTGATGATGATCCCGGCCATGCTCAGTGCCCTCTCGGTGGTGCGCGAAAAAGAGCTGGGCTCCATTCTCAACCTGTACGTCACGCCCGTAACGCGCGCCGAATTCCTGCTGGGGAAACAGCTGCCGTATATCGCACTGGGCATGTTCAACTTCGCCCTGATGACGCTACTGGCCGTGACGGCGTTCGGCGTGCCGCTCAAAGGCAGCCTGCTGACGATTACGCTGGGCGCGCTGCTGTACGTGATCTGCGCCACCGGTCTGGGCCTGCTGGCTTCCAGCTTCACGCGCAGCCAGATCGCCGCCCTGTTCGTCACCATGATAGGCACCATCATCCCCTGCGTGCAGTTCTCCGGTCTACTCAATCCCGTCTCGGGCCTGGAAGGGCCGGGCCGGCTGATCGGCAAGATCTATCCGGCCACCCATTTCCTCACCATCAGCCGCGGCGTCTTCAACAAGGCGCTCGATCTGGCCCACCTCGGTTCTGCCTTCTGGCCGCTGGCCATCGCCGTTCCCGTGATCGTGGTGCTGTCCGTGCTGCTGCTGCACAAACAGGAACGCTAGCATGTACACCCGTCTGCAACATATCTACCGCCTCGGCATCAAGGAACTCTGGAGCCTGCTGCGCGACCCCATGATGCTGGTGCTGATCGTCTACACCTTCAGCTTCTCCATCTACATCGCCGCAACAGCCATGCCGGAGAGCCTGCACAATGCCGCCATCGCCATCATCGATCAGGATGCATCGCCCCTGTCGGCGCGCATCGCCTCGGCCTTCTACCCGCCCCACTTCAAGGCACCGCAAATGATAGACCCGGCCCGTGCCGATGCGGGCCTCGATCAGGGCGACTACACCTTTGTGCTCGATATCCCGCCCAACTACCAGCGCGACACGCTGGCCGGCCACCAGCCTGCCCTGCAGCTGAATATCGACGCCACCCGCATGAGCCAGGCCTTCACGGGCAACGGCTACATCCAGCAGATCATCGCTGCCGAAGTGGGCGACTTCCTGCGCCACCAGCAGGAAGCACCGAGCGCACCGGTCGATCTGGCGCTGCGCATGCGCTTCAATCCGAATCTGGAACAGGCGTGGTTTGGCTCGCTGATGGAAATCATCAACAACGTCACCATGCTGTCCATCGTACTGACGGGGGCTGCCCTGATCCGCGAACGCGAACACGGCACCATCGAGCACCTGCTGGTGATGCCCGTGACGCCGCTGGAAATCATGCTGTCGAAAATCTGGGCCATGGGTCTGGTAGTGCTGGTGGCCGCACTGGGCGCCCTGCTGTTCATCGTGCAGGGCGCGCTGCATGTGCCCGTGCGCGGCTCGGTGGCCCTGTTCGCCCTGCTGGCCGCGCTGCACCTGTTCTCCACCACGGCCATGGGCATCTTCCTCGCCACGCTGGCACGCAGCATGCCGCAGTTCGGCATGCTGCTGATACTGGTGCTGCTGCCGCTGCAACTGCTGTCCGGCGGCAGTACGCCGCGCGAAAGCATGCCGCAACTGGTGCAGGATCTGATGCTGGCCGCACCGACCACGCACTTCGTTGCTGCGGGGCAAGCTTTGCTGTATCGCGGCGCCGGACTGGACGTGATCTGGCCGCAGCTACTAGCCATTAGCGCCATCGGCGCCGTGCTGTTCGGCACCGCGCTGGCACGTTTCCGTAAGACTATTACACTGATGGCCTAGGCCTGACGAAGCATGGAATTTTTGATCTGAATCAATCAAATTCTTGAGCGAAATACCTAGCATAGTGGCATGTGATCGGAGCGTCCCGCCTTCGTCCATACCACTCACGGAAGGAAATGTCATGTCTTACAAGACCATCTTGGTACAAGCCGACTTACCCGACACAGTAGCCAATGGCGTGCGCCTGGCGTCCCAGCTTGCCAACGACAATGAAGCCCATCTGGTCGGTTTTGCCCTGAGCGGCGCCGATCAGGCCATCGCCCAGTGCAATGCCGCCGTAGCCGGCATGGTCGCCCTGCCTACCGATATGAGCGCGCTGACGGAAAAAGCCGATGCACTGCTAGCCGGCTTCGCCAAACAGGCGCAAGGCAATGGCGTTTCCTCCTTCGAAACCCGACGCATCGACGACACGCCGGACTATGCCATCGTCATGCAGGCCCGTTATGCCGACCTGCTGGTGATGCCGCAGGGTGACGCCAGCGGCGCGCCGTCGGCCGTACTACAATACGTCATGCTGCATGGCGGCAAACCTGTACTGATCGTGCCGACCGAGACCAAAGTCGAGCAGTTCGGCAAAGCGCCGCTGCTGGCATGGGACGGTGGCCAGCAGGCTGCCCGCGCCATCAATGCTGCCCTGCCGCTGCTGAAACGCGCCGGCAAAGCCACGCTGGCCGTGTTCAACGGTACCGAACACTATGCAGCCCATGGCCAGCAGCCGGGCGCCGACATGGCCACCTATCTGGCCCGTCAGGGTGTGCAGGTGGAAGTGGTGCAGAAAACCACCAAACAGCCTATCGGTACGGCGCTGCTGGAACTGGCCGCCGAACTGAAAGCGGACCTGCTGGTGATGGGCGGCTACGGCCACTCGCGCCTGCGTGAAATTGCACTGGGCGGCGCCACGCGCGATGTGCTCAAACATATGAACCTGCCGGTTCTGATGACCCACTGATCCGGCCTTCCGAAAGGCATAGCAATGACCGACGCCGTAAATGATGCAGGCAATGAGACTCACGAGCAGCAGGACATCATCGAGAACATCACTTACGCGGAACTGAGCGTCGGTCAGAGCGCGCGGCTATGCCGCACCCTGACGGAAAACGATATTGCCGCCTTCGCGGCCGTATCGGGCGATATCAACCCGGCCCACGTCGATACCGAATATGCCGATCACACCCTGTTCCATGGCGTGATCGCGCACGGTATGTGGGGCGCGGCGCTGATCTCGCGCCTGCTGGGCACTGTGCTGCCCGGCCCCGGCACCATTTACCTGGGCCAGACCCTGAAATTCCTCAAGCCGGTGCGCATCGGTGACGAACTGCGCATCACCGCCACCGTCGCCAGCAAGGAAGACGAGAAGAAGCACGTCACGCTCGATTGCGAAATCAAGAACCAGAACGGCGCCGTGGTGCTATCCGGTCTGGCGACCGTGATCGCGCCGACGGAAAAAGTACGCCGGCCGCGCACCCAGTTGCCGCCGCTGTACATGCCTTCGCGCCACCAGTACACCAGTCTGCTGGCCAGCGTGGCCAGCCTGCCGGCCGTGCGCTGCGCTGTGGTCCATCCCTGCGATGCGGCCTCGCTGCGCGGTGCGCTGGAAGCTGGCCACAAAGGCCTGATCGTGCCCGTGCTGATCGGCCCGCAGCAGAAGATACAGGCGGTGGCAGCGGAAGCCGGCCTGTCGCTGCAGGATGTGGAACTGCTGGATGTACCCTACAGCCATGCCGCCGCCGCACGCGCCGTGCAGCTGGCCGCCAGCGGCGCAGTCGAAATGCTGATGAAGGGCAGCCTGCACACGGATGAACTGATCAGCGCCGTGCTGGCCGAACCGGCACTGCGCACCAAGTCGCGCCTGTCGCACGTGTTCCGGCTGGAAGTACCCATGTACGACAAGGTGCTGCTGATTTCCGATGGCGCCCTGCACATCCAGCCCGACCTCAACGACAAGGCCGACATCATCCGCAACGCTATCGCGCTGGCCCATGCGCTAGGCACGCCGTCGCCCAAGGTGGCCATTCTGTCGGCAGTGGAAACGGTGACGCCGAAAATCCCGTCCACGCTGGACGCCGCTGCACTGTGCAAGATGGCCGAACGGGGCCAGATCACGGGCGGCGAACTGGATGGCCCGCTGGCCTTCGATAACGCCATTTCGCCAGCCGCCGCACGCGCCAAAGGCATTACCTCCGGTGTGGCCGGCCATGCCGACATCCTGATTGCGCCCGATCTGGAAGCGGGCAATCTGCTGGCCAAGCAGCTCGAATATCTGGCCGGTGCCGCTGCCTGCGGCGTGGTACTCGGTGCTACCGTGCCTATCGCCCTGACCAGCCGCGCCGATCCGGCCGAAGCGCGCACCGCCTCGGCCGCGCTGGCCCTGCTGCTGGCCCATAGCTACCGCCAGCAGCGTCCCTGAACGTCACTTTGCGTCACTGAGCGTCACTGAACGTCACTAAGCCTCGCCGCGCTAGCCCAGCACGGTGCGGGCCACGCCCACATACAGCGGAATGCCGAACAGGATGTTCAGCGGGAAGGTCACGCCCAGACTCAGGCCGAAGTACAGCGAAGGCGTAGCTTCCGGCATGGCATAGCGCAGCACGGCCGGCACGGCGATGTAGGAAGCGCTCGCAGCCAGCACCATCAGCAGTGCCGCGTCACCCGTGGGCAGATGCAGCAGTACGGCCAGCGTCAGCGCCAGCATGGCATGCAGCAGCGGGCCCAGTACGGCATAGGCCACCTGCACGGGGGACTTGCCGCGGATCTGCATCAGATTGCGCGCCGCCATCAGGCCCATATCGAGCAGGAAGAAGGCCAACATGCCTTTGAACAGGTCGCCCGAGAACGGCTGCATGGCGGCCTTGCCCGCATCGCCAGTAACGATGCCCACCACCATGGCGCCCAGCAGCAGCAACTGCGCGCCATCGGTGAACGATTCATGCAGGATTTTGCCGACCGAGACGCCCTGCTTGCCCGCACCTGCGGCCACGCTGGCAGCAGGTCCTGCCAGCACGGCTGCCCCGCCCGCCGGCACTGCCACGCTGGCACTGGCCCGCTGGCGCAGGCTGTTGGCGAACACGATGGCCATGATGATGGCCGGTGACTCCATCAGCGCCATCGCCGCGGCCATGTGGCCGCCATATGCCAGCTGCTGGTTTTCCAGATACTGCACGGCCGTGACAAAGGTGACGGCACTGACCGAGCCATAAGTGGCCGCCACCGCCGCCGCATCGAAGCCGGATACGAAGCGGCGCAAAATGTTGTAGCCGATCAGCGGCACGGCGATGGCCAGCGAGACGGCAGCGCCCAGACTCAGGCCCACATTCGCCGTCAGGCCGGAATGCGACAGGGCGAAGCCGCCCTTCAGGCCCAGCGCCATCAGCAGATAGAGCGAAAGAAAGCGCGAGATCGCAGGCGGAATTTCGAGGTTGGAACGTACGGCACCGGCCAGCACACCGAAAACAAAGAACAGAATGGCGGGATCGAGGATGTTTTGCATGGTTTTTCTCCTAGACCCGCATTCTAGGAAAAGCCTGATATCGTGTAAAATCGATTCTTACATCATTATCCATAGATAAAACTCTATGAATATCACTTTCCGGCAATTGCGCCTGTTTCTGGCGCTGGCTGAAACGGGCAGCGTCAGCGCGGCGGCGCGCGCCCTGCACGTCACCCAGCCCACCGCTTCCATGCAGCTGCGCGAGATTAGCGAGTCTGTCGGCCTGCCCCTGTACGACGTGATCGGCAAAAAAGTCCACCTGACGCAGGTGGGACAGGAACTGGCCGAAACGGCGCGCGCCATCGCCCAGAGCTGGGACGGCTTCGAGCAGCAGGTGGACGGCATCAAGGGTCTCGCGCGCGGCAAGCTGCGGGTGGCCGTGGTGAGCACGGCCAAATATTTCATGCCGCGCCTGATCGGCAGCTTCTGCAACCGCCATCCGGCCATCGACGTGTCGCTGGAAATCCTCAACCGCGATGGCGTGGTACAGCGCCTGCGCGACAATCTCGATGACCTCTACATCATGTCCATGCCGCCGGCCGACATGGAGCTGTGCGACCAGAGCTTCATGCCCAACCCCATCGTGGTGATCGTCGCCAGCGACGATGCGCTGGCCCGGCGGCGCAAGGTAACGCTGCAGGATCTGGCCGGGCGCCGCTTCATCCTGCGCGAACCGGGTTCCGGCACGCGCATGGCAGCCGACCAGTTTTTCCGCACCGAGAAATTCCGCCCGAATATACGGCTGGAACTGGGCAGCAACGAAGCCGTCAAGGAATCCGTCGCCGGTGGCCTCGGCATAGGCGTGGTGTCGCGCCACGCCCTGCACGGGCACCAGAAAGAGCATGGCGTCAGCGTGATCAATGTGGCCGGTTTTCCGCTGCCTTCGGCCTGGCACATCGTCCATCCGGCCAGTAAAAAACTCTCGCCGCTGGCCGCTGCCTTCAAACAGCACGTATTATCGAGTATCGCGGACAACCTCTAGGACAGCCATGCTTTCCCACATCTACATAGGCATCAATGATTTCGAGCGGAGTTTTGACTTCTATGCCGCCGTGATGGCAGCACTGGCCACACGCCTGCGCTTCACGGACGCGGGCAAACCGTGGGCAGCGTGGCAGCCGGCCGAAGGTGGCCGCCCCCTGTTCATCATCGGCCGGCCCTATGACGGCCAGCCGGCACAGGCAGGCAATGGCCAGATGATCGCCCTGCTGGCGCCATCGCGCGCCGCCGTCGATGCCGCCCATGCTGCCGCGCTGGCCCATGGCGGCCGCTGCGAAGGCGCGCCGGGCCTGCGCCCGCACTACCATGCCAACTACTACGGCAGCTATTTCCGTGATCCGGAAGGGAACAAGCTATGCGTCGTCCACCACGACGCCGTTGACGCCTAGGCGGGCAGTTCGGCAGGTGTGCGCCGGTTATGCCGCCGCCGGCCGCGCCCTGACCAGCCACAGCGCCGAACACGGCACGCAGGCCAGCAAGGCCGCCAGCAGCCAGAAGGCCTGCGGCAGGCCCACCTGTTTGGCGATAAAGCCTATGCAGGCCGGCCCCACCAGTATGCCGGCGTAGGCCGTGGTGGAGATGGCGGCAATCGCCAGACCGGCCGGCATCACCTGCTGGTTGGCGCCGCGGCGGAACAGCACCGGCACGATGTTGGCGCAACCCAGGCCGATCAGACCGAAACCCGTCAGTGCCAGCGGCGCCGTACCAGCCGTCAGCAGCACGGCAAAGCCGGCCAGTGCGATCACCCCGCCCACCAGCAGCGTACGCTGGTCGCCCAGCCGGGTCGCCACAAAGTCGCCGCTGAAACGGGCGATGGTCATGGCGATGGAAAACACGATATAGCCGCTCCCTGCCTGCTCCACCGCAAACAGCCCCTGCTCCGTCAACAGCAGCGCGCCCCAGTCCAGCAGCGCGCCTTCGACCAGAAAGGTAATGCAGGTCAGTAGCGCAATCCCTAGCACCAGCCCGCGCGGCAAGGCAAACATGGTGCCGCCCGCACTGGCGCCATCGCGCAGGATGCGCGGCGTAGCCAGCAGCATGCCCAGCACCATCACTGCGCCGCACAGCAGGGTGGCCGGCAGCGTGGCCAGCTGGCGCGACAGCAGCAGCGTCATCACCGCCGAGCCGGCAAAGCCGCCCACGCTGAACAGGGCGTGAAAGCCCGACATCAGCGTGGCTCCGGAACGCTTTTCCACTTCCACCGCATGCATATTCATGGCCACATCGAGCGCCCCCAGCGTGGCGCCGAAAACCACCAGATTCAGCGCCAGCACGGGCACGGAAGCGGCCAGCGGCAACACCGCCAGCGCCGCTGCAAAACCGAAGCCGCTGACGATCAGCAAAGGCCGCGTGCCATAGCGTACGGCCAGCGCCCCCGTCAGTGCCATCGCCATGATAGAGCCCACGCCTATGCACAGCAGCAGCAGGCCTAGTGCATGGTCGTCTATGCCCAGCCGCGCCTTGGTCAGCGGTATCAGCGGCGCCCAGCAGGAATAGCCGAAACCGGCCACGAGAAACAGCACACGGGTAGCAAGCCGCGCAGCGGCATTGGAAACGGGGGGCACAGCATCTCCTTGTCGAGTGTCAGTAGGAAGTCAAGAGCGGACTGGCGCGCCGCACCATGCTGCCGCCCTGCTCCAGCGCCCGGGCGCAGGCTTCGGGGGCATCAGCTTCCAGCACATAGCAGCTGATGGCAGCACTGGCACACACCCGGTAGGGCGCGCGCGTCTGTAATTTTTCGCTGGTCAGCAGCACCACGCTGTGGCGTGCCGCCGCCAGCGCGGCCTGTTTGAAGTGGGCATCGGCCAGATGGAAGGCGCCTATACCCTGTTCGGCCGAGCAGGCACAGGCGCCGAGGAAGCAGCGGTCGGGGTTCAGATCGGCCAGCTGGCGCAAGGCCGTGGCATCGATGCAGCCGCCTACGTGGGCATCGACGCTGCCACCCAGCATCAGCAGCCGCACATCGGCCCGCTGCAGCACGGCAGCGGCTATCGCAATCGAGTTGGTGGCCACGGTGATGCCGCTCTCGGCCGGCAGCAAGGGCACCAGCGCCAGATTGCTGCTGCCATTATCGAGCAGCAGCAGTTCGCCGGGCTGGACCAGTGCTGCGCCCTGCTGGGCCAGCGCCGCCTTGCGTTCCGGCATATGGCCGATGCGCTCGGCCATGGGCGTGGCAGCGGGCGACAGCGGCAGCGCCCCGCCATACACGCGCCGGCATAGTCCTAGCGTGGCCAGTGCACGCAGGTCGCGCCGGATGGCATCTTCGGAAACGGCAAATTCGGCCGCCAGCGCGGCAGCGTTCACAGGCTCGCCCTGCTCCAGCCGGTGCAGGATGAGGTCACGTCGGGTAGCAGGTATCTCGTTCATGGGACGATAATAACGTGCATAAACAAGAAAGTAAACGCTGGAATTATCCTTATTTCTGCATATTTTCGATTTAATCGTGCATTAACGTGCAAACCAAGCGTTGGCACCGTCCGGCTATGTCACATTTAAATTGCAATGAACACGGCTGTGTTTAAACTGCTTCCTGTATATTTGAGTTGGGTCAAATTATTTCCAAAAGATAAAACCTATTATTTAAGAATAATCAAAACCACGCTCCCAAACCAACGTGGCCCACGAAACAATGCAAAGGCATACGCTCAAAACCCGTCTGACTGTCACCATGCTCGCCCTCAGCCTGCTAGGCCTGTGGTCGCTGTCCTACTTTTCCATACAGGTACTACAGCAGGATATGGAACACATGCTGGGCCTGCAGCAGTTATCGGCCGTGAAGGTGGTGGCCACCTCGCTCGACGCCGCCGTCAACGAACAGGGCAGCAGTCTCAGCCATCTGGGCCGCAGCGTAGAGCCGGCCATGCTGGCCCATCCGGACCGCCTGCGCCAGTTGCTGGAACGCCTGGACAAAAGCGATATGTTCGATGCCGGCCTGCAGATCCATGACCTGCAGGGAAAAATGCTGGTCAGCGCCGGCGCCAGCGCCGGCGCTCCCCCGCCGCCGCCATTCATCCTGCCGGCCTATCTGAACCAGACCCGGGTCGTGGTGCATGCCGCTAGCCGCCTCAACGGTCTGCTGCCCATGTCGGTACCGCTGCTGAACGACGATGGCCAGCGTTTCGCCACGCTGACGGGCTTTACCAATCTGCGCAGCAGCAACTTCCTCAGCCGCCTGCTGGCCGCCGGCTATGGCGGCAGCGGCGGCTATATGGTGGTGGAGCCGGAACAGCGACTGGTCATCGCCGCCACCAATCCCGCCTACGTGCTGGGCAACGTCCCGCCACTCGGCCACAGCAAGCTGGTCGATCGCTTCGTCAGCGGCTACGAAGGCTCGGGCGTGACCCGCAACAGCAGCGGCACGGAAGTGCTGGCCTCAGCCCACCGCAGCCTGCTGGCCGGCTGGTATGTGGCGGCCGCTCTGCCCACCAGCGATGCCTTCGCGCCGGTCGCCAGCATGCAGCGCCACCTGCTGCTGGCCACGGTGGTGTTCGCGCTGATGCTGGGCGCACTGACATGGTGGACCTTGCGGCGCCAGCTGGCACCGCTGATGGATGCCATCAGCACGCTGACCCAGATGCGTGTCAGCGCCGCCCCCCTGCAGGCGCTCAGCGTACAGCGCGATGATGAAATCGGCCGCCTGTTCATCGCCTTCAACAACCTGCTGAGCGCCATCAACCAGCGCGAAATGGCGCTGCAGCAGAGCGAACGCAAGCTGGCCGACATCCTCGACCATGCCGACAGCTATGTGTACCTGAAAGACCGCGATGGCCGCTATCTGTATGCCAACCGGCGCGTGCGCACGCTGTTCCAGCGCAGCATGGCCCAGCTGGCCGGCCTGCGCGACGAGGAATTTTTCAGCTCGGCCAGCGTGGCCACGCTGCGCCAGCATGAGCTGGCAGTCTGGCAGCATGGCGCCACCCTGCGGGTGGAAGAACCTACGGTGGACCGGCGCAATGGCCGCGCCGCCATCTACCAGAGCGTCAAGCTGCCGCTGCGCGATCAGGCTGGCGAAATCTATGCCATGTGCGGCATTTCCATCGATATTACGGAACGCAAACAGACCGAAGAAGCGCTGCGCATCGCCGCCATCGCCTTCGAGGCGCAGGCCGGCATTGCCGTGCTCGATGCCGAGCTGCGCATCCTGCGCGTCAATCAGGCTTTTGCCGACATCACCGGCTGGGCACAGAGCGAGGCCTGCGGCCAGCCCATCAACATTCTGCGCTCGGCGCTCCAGCCGCAGGGCTATTACGAAGCCATGTGGCGCACCACCCGCAAGGACGGAGTGTGCCGCGACGACGTCTGGCTGCGCCGGCGCAACGGCAAGGATTTCTATGCACGCGGCACCACCAGCGCCGTGTATAGCCTGCGCGGCGAAGTCACCCACTTCGTCTGCCACCTGATCGACGTGACGGAAAGCTATCAGCGCGAAACTCTGCGCATGCAGCAGGAAGCGGCCCACCGCGATGTGCTGGTGCGCGAAGTGCACCACCGCATCAAGAACAATCTGCAGGGCATTACCGGCATCCTGCGCCAGTTCACCTACAAGCATCCGGAGCTGGAAGAGCCCATCAGCCATGCCATTTCGCAGGTCAAAGGCATGTCGGTGGTGCACGGCCTGCGCGGCCGTGCGGCCGATGGTGCGGTGCACCTGTGCGAGCTGTGCAGCGAAATTGCAGCCGAAGTCGGCGCCCTGTGGCAGACCGCCATCCGGGTCGATATTCCCGAGCGCTGGCAGCCGGCCGGCGTGGCCGAGGACGAAGCCGTGCCGGTCGCCCTGATCCTCAACGAACTGATACTCAATGCGGCCAAGCACGGCGGGCGCAGCCACGGCGGGGTCGCGCTGACCGTGCGCCGCGGCGACGAGGCCGAGCAGGTGGTGATCACCATCAGCAACCACGGCCAGCTGCCGGAACAGCCGGCCAGCGGCCCCGATCCTTATAGCGGCCTGCAACTGGTACACGCGCTGATGCCGCGTGCCGGTGCCAGCCTGACCCTGCGTCAGGAGCAGCAACAGGTGCTCACCATCCTGCGCCTGGGGCCGCCCGTACTCCATACTACTACTGCGGAATCATCATGAACTCACACACTCCCAAAGCTGCCCTGCTGCTGGTCGAAGACGACCGGCTGGTACTCAGCACCATGGCGGCCGGCCTGCGTCACGCCGGTTATCAGGTCGATTGCGCCGAATCGGCAGAACAGGCCGACGCCTGGCTAGCCACCGGTGCGCGGCCCGATCTGGCCATCCTCGACGTGCGTATGCAGGGTCAAGGCGGGCTGGCACTGGCCGAAAGACTGTCGCAATTAGACCACATCCCCTTCCTCATGCTGAGCGCCTACGGCGAAGCGGCCATGGTCGAGCAGGCCACCCGCAGCGGCGCACTGGCCTATCTGGTCAAGCCGCAGGATGTGCAGCAGCTGCTGCCCGTGATCGAATCGGCGCTGGCGCGTGCCAGCGAGCTGGACGGACTGCGCCGCAGCCAGCGCCAGCTGCAGACGGCGCTCGATACGGAGCGCAGCGTGAATGTGGCAACCGGCATCGTCATGATGGAATACAAGCTCAGCCGGACCGCTGCCTTCAACCTGCTGCGCGATGCCGCGCGGCGTCAGCGACGCAAGCTGACCGAGGTGGCAGACGAGGTCGTCAGTGCCCGGAATCTGCTCAGTCTTGGTGCAAATAATTTACGTACAGCATCAAAATAATTGACCAGCGCGGTACAATACGGTACAACTACTTTAACGGAATGGTCCCTACCCCTGACTGTCCTGCCTGAGGCCCTGAACACGCCTCGTTAACTGGCTGCAGCGCAAATTGCCTGCGGCTCGATAACTACTGCCCTAGAACAAACGGCAGTGCGTGTTCACCGGAGCTTCTTATGCAACTCAATAACATCAAAGTCGGTACCCGTCTGGCTGCAGGCTATGGCCTGATCGTCGCTTTCCTGATCGGCATTACGCTGCTCGCCTATGTCCGTCTGACCGCCCTCGATGACAGCATCCGCCTGATCGTCGACGACCGCTATCCCAAAGTCGTGTACGCCAACCAGATTCTCGAAGGCATCAGCGACAATGCCATCCGCCTGCGCAACCTGCTGCTGCTGACGGATCCCGCCCTGCAGCAGCGCGATCTGGAGGCCATCAAGACCAACAGCCAGCACGTCAGCAGCTACATCGACAAGCTCGACCATGTGCTGACCACCCCCAAAGGACGCGCCATCCTGGCCGATATGCAGGAAGCGCGCGGCCACTATCTGCAAAGCCAGCAGCGCTTCATCAGCCTGTACGAAAGCGGTGACCGCGAGGGTGCCTCGGCCATCCTGCTGGGCGCCATGGCGCAGCAGCGCCAGGCCTACTTCGAACGCGTCAAAGGGCTGGTGCAACTCGGTGGCAAGCTGATGGAACTCAGCGGCGCGGAAGCCCATCAGGCCAGCGCCGACAGTGCCCGCATGATGCTGCTGCTGGCCAGCGCCGCCATCCTGCTGGCCGTCAGCTGTGCCTGGATGATCACGCGCAGCATTACCACTCCGCTCAGCGATGCCGTCAGTGCGGCCGATCTGGTGGCGGCCGGCGATTTAAGCCAGCGCATCCAGGCGAGTGTAGGCCGCGATGAAACCGCCCACCTGATCAACGCCATGGCGCGCATGAACGGCAATCTGGCCGACATCGTGCAGCAGGTACGCCAGGGCACGGTCAGCATCAGCAAGGCGGCAGGCCAGATCGCCGCCGACACGGTCGACCTGTCGGCCCGTACCGAACATCAGGCCAGCGCCCTGCAGCAGACTGCTACTTCGATGGAAGAGCTGACCGCCACGGTGCAGCAGAATGCCGCCCACACGGCCCACGCCAGCACGCTGGTGGCGGACAGCCGCACCCTGGCCGACCGTGGCGGCAGCGTGGTGCAGCGCGTGGTGCAGACCATGGAAAGCATCAACGATTCCTCGCGCCGGATTGCCGATATCACGGGCGTGATCGATGGCATCGCCTTCCAGACCAATCTGCTGGCCCTGAATGCGGCCGTGGAAGCAGCCCGTGCGGGCGAACAGGGCCGCGGCTTTGCCGTAGTGGCCGGCGAAGTGCGCAATCTGGCACAGCGCTCGGCGGCGGCGGCCAGCGAAATCAAACAGCTGATCGCCACCTCGGTGGCCCAGGTCGAAGATGGCTCGCAACTGGTGAGCGAAGCCGGCACGGCCATGCAAGCCATCGTGCAGAGCGTGCAGCAGGTCAGCACCGTGATCCGCGATATTGCCGTTGCCAGCGATGAACAGCGCGCCGGTATCGAGCAGATCAATCAGGCCATCGTGGAAATGGACAGCGTCACCCAGCAGAATGCCCATCTGGTCGACCAGACCACCAATGCGTCGGCCCAGCTCGACAATCTGGCCAGCGCCCTGAGCGAAGTGGTCGCGCGTTTCCGCCTCGAGAGCGGCCGCCGCGGTACGGCACCGGCAGTGGCCGCCAGCGCGCCATTGCAACTGGCCGACGCCAGCACATGAAACCGCTGTCGAGCCAGCCGGAGCCGGCTGGCCCTGCAGTAGCGCGGCGCAAGCTGCCGGCCTGGCTCCCGCTGGCACTGACACCCTTGCTGCTCGCCGTGCTGGCGGCGGTCGCACTGCAGCGCCAGCACGGCGTGCTGGCAGCCAGCTTGCTGGCGACGCTGCTGGTGCTGCTGCTGGCAGTGGTGCTACGCCAGCTGGTGCTGCTGCCGCGCCGCCGGCTGGCCACCCAGCAGCGGCGCGAACAGGTAACCTTCGATGCGGCGCCGGACGGCATCGTACGGGTCGACCAGAACGGCATTATCCGCATGGTCAATCCGGCCATGCTCAAACTCAGCGGCTACCAGCGCGACCAGCTGCTGGGCCAGAACGTGTCCATGCTGCTGCCGCAGGCGCTGCGTGCGCGCCACACGGTTTCCATGGCCGGCTATTTTGCCCAGCCGCGCACCCGCGCCATGGGCGAAGCGGCGCTGGAACTGCTGTGCAGCGACGGCAGCCTGCGCCCCGTCGAAATCTCGCTCGGCCACTGGCAGGAAGGTACCCAGCGTCACGCCATTGCCTATATACACGACCTGAGCGAACGCCATGCGTTCGAACGTTCGCTGCAGCACCGCGCCACCCACGATGATCTGACCAGCCTGCCCAACCGGCGCCTGTTCAAGGCCCTGCTGCAACAGGCTGCGCTGCGCTCGGGGCGCCAGGCCACCCGGCTCAGTCTGCTATTCCTCGATCTCGATCACTTCAAGACCATCAACGACAATTTCGGCCATGCCGTGGGCGATACCGTGCTGATCGAAGCGGGCAACCGCATCCAGTCCGTGCTGCGCAGCGGCGATGTGCTGGCACGGCTGGGCGGTGACGAATTTGCCGTACTGCTGGGCGAGCTGGGCAGCCCCGACGATGCCATGCGGGTCGCCGGCAAGCTGCTGGAAGTGCTGAAAGTGCCCTACACCCTGCGCCACCAGCAGATCTATTCGGGCGCCAGCATAGGCATCGCCTTCCTGCCTGACGATGCCGGCAATGTCGATACCCTGCTGCGCTATGCCGACATGGCCATGTATCAGGCCAAGCAGAATGGCCGCGGCCATTTCGCCTGCTATTCGCATGAACTGAATGCGCGCGCCCACGAAGACATGCTGATCCACAGCCGCCTGAAGGAAGCGCTGGCACAGAACCGTCTGCAACTGCATTACCAGCCGCAGGTCGATGTACAAAGCGGCTTGCTGATAGGCGCCGAAGCGCTGCTGCGCTGGCATGACGAACAGCTGGGCCAGGTATCGCCCGAGCGCTTTGTCGCCGTGGCCGAGGCCACCGGGCTGATCCTGCCGCTGTCGGACTGGGTGCTGGAACAGGTGTGCCAGCAAATCTGCCGCTGGCAGCAGGCTGGCACCCCGCTACGCGTGGCCGTGAATTTTTCCGCCCACCAGTTCAACCAGCCCCATCTGGCCCAGCAGGTAGCGGCCGTGCTGCAGCGTTCGGGCGCACCGGCTGCCCTGCTCGATATCGAAATCACGGAAACCGTGGTGATGGCCCGTCCCGATCAGGCGCGCAACCAGATTGCCGCGCTGGTAGCGCTGGGCTGCAGCGTGGCGCTCGATGATTTCGGCACCGGTTATTCCTCGCTGACCCGCCTCAAGGACCTGCCCGTGAGCAAGCTGAAGATAGACCGCAGCTTCGTCCAAGGCCTGCCCGGCGACAGCAATGACTGCACCATCGCCCAGGCCATCATCGGTCTGGCGCGCAGCTTCAATCTGAAGATGGTGGCGGAGGGAGTAGAAAATGCAGCCCAGCTCGCCTACCTGCGCGAACAGGGCTGCGAGCTGTATCAGGGCTGGTGGTATGCGCGCGCCATGCCGGCCGAGGCGCTCAGCGAACTGCTGCAGGCGCCACAAACCGTTCAGGCATAATTTAGCGCCATACGCTGCGGGCGCACCCGCTCCAGCGTGAACACGGCCACGGCATCGCTCAGTGCACCGGCCTGCTCCTTGAGCGATTCCGAGGCGGCGGCCGACTGTTCCACCAGCGCGGCATTCTGCTGGGTCATTTCATCGATCTGGGCGATCGCCAGATTGACCTGCTCGATGCCGGTGCTCTGTTCCTGCGCCGCTTCCACCATGTGGGCCATGATGGCCGTCACGCGCTGCACGCTGCCCACCACTTCCGTCATGGCCTGGCCTGCATGTTCGGCCAGCGCATTGCCCGCTTCGATGCGCTGCACGCTGTTATCGATGAGCTGCTTGATATCGCGCGCTGCGGCCGCCGAGCGCTGCGCCAGATTGCGCACTTCGCCCGCCACCACGGCAAAGCCGCGGCCCTGCTCGCCGGCCCGCGCCGCTTCCACGGCGGCATTCAGCGCCAGCAGATTGGTCTGGAAGGCGATGCCGTCGATCACGCCGATGATGTCGACGATGCGGCGCGCCGCCACATTGATTTCGCCCATGGTGCCGACCACCTGCTGCACCACGGCGCCGCCGCGGCCGGCCACACCGGCCGCCGCGCTGATCAGCTGATCGACTTCGCGCGCATGGTCCACGCTCTGGCGTACCGTGGCCGTGATCTGTTCCATCGAGGCCGCCGTCTGCTGCAGATTGGAAGCCTGGGTTTCCGTGCGGCTGGACAGATCCATATTGCCGCTGGAAATATCGCACGAGGCCGAATCGATATTGCCGACGCTGCTGCGTACGCTGGAGACGATGTTCAGCAAGCCCTGGTTCATATCCTGCAGCGCATGCATGAGCTGCGCCGTTTCACTCTGGCCGCCCTGCTCGAAACGCGAGGTCAGATCGCCCTGGGCGATGCGGCGCGTGATTTCCACCGCGCGCACCAGCGGCTGGCTGACGGAACGGGCGATCAGGCGGGCAAACAGCCCGGCGGCCACGATCAGCCCGGCCATGGCGCCGAACATCATCCAGCGCCGCGTGCGCAGTGCGTCGATGCGGGCATCGAGCATGGCCGTCAGGCTGCTGGCGGCGGCACCGTTAATGGCGAACTGGGCATCGATGGTGCTGGTGGCCCGTTCCAGATAAGTGGCCGAGGCGTAATCGAGCGTACTAGCCTGAACGATGCGCTCGCTGGCCAGTGCCATGATGGCCTGGGTCTGCTGCTCGGCCGTCTGCCATGGCGCGGCCAGCGCGCTGGCCAGCGCCGGATTGGCGGCAGTGGCTTTGTGCAGCGCGGTCGCGGTCTGTTCCAGCCGGTCCTGCACGCGGGCATTCGCTCCCGCCAGTGCAGCGCGCTGTTCGGCGCTGGCTTCGTGCTGGTTCAGCAAGGCCGTGCCCATGGCACGCAGGCGGCCCGTTTCTTCGGCCAGATACGGCATCTGGTAATACACGGCCTGGATCAGCTGGTGGCTGTCGACGCTGGTATCGAGCTGCAGACCGAACTGGTCCGCCACCATATCGTTGACTGCCAGCAGGCCGGAAATCAGGCTGGTGTGCAGCAGATAGCTTTGCGCCACCGTTGCCTGGCCACCGCCGATAGTCTCGCGCAGCGTCTGCCAGCGTTGCTGCTGCTGTTCCCAGCGCTGCGCCAGCGCCGCATTGTCCATGCTATTGATCAATTCGCCCATGCGGGCGTACGCCTGATCAACCTGCTGCTGCTTGGCAGCGCGCTTCTGCCCGGCTTCTGCGCCGCCACCCAGTGCCAGCGCAGCCAGGCCGCGATGCTGCTGGGTCAGCTGGATCACCTTGAAAATCGCTGCCGCCGGCGCCGTGCCTTCGATTTCCGTCTGGGCGGCAGCAATGGTGGCCGTGGTCTGCTGCAGGTACAGCGAGGCGGGGATCAGGGCTACTACCAGCGCCACCACGGCCAGCAGGACAAATTTCTGCCATAACAGCAGACGATCCAGAAGTGCATCAATAGAGTTCATAGTCATACTCGTGAAACGGATGTGCACGGGAGCGGGGGGCACGGACGGGGGAACAAGCGGGCGCCTCACGACGCAGGCTTTAAACATGTACAGACGATACATATTTAAAAAAGTGCCGTCAAGCAAGGCAAATCAAGAAAATCGCAGAAAGCCACATGTCCCGCAGTGCAACAAAGTTACAAATCCCCAATAAAAATAGAACAATTTGCAGAACAAAATGGCTACAATCTAGACAGATACACCAGATAATTTTCCTCTTACCTATTGTTTATCTGCATGCCCCAGGCTGTAGAAACCTGATATGGATCACACTTTCCCGCCCCTGCAACTGGATCCGGCCATTCTGCTGGAAATCATCCAGGTTCAGACTGAAATCGCCCGTTGCGGCCTCGATCTCGGTCAGGTTATCAATCTGGTATGCCAGCACAGCCAGCAGCTGGCCCGGGGCTGCGGCGCCGTGGTGGAAATTGCCGAAGGCAGCTTCATGGTGTACCGCGCCGCCAGCGGCACGGCAGCCGGCCAGCTGGGCATGCGCATACCGCTGGAAGGCAGCCTGTCCGGCTTGTGCGTTACATCAAACCAGTCCCTGGTCTGCCACGATGCCCTGACGGATGCCCGCGTGGACAAGCGCGCCTGTCAGGCCGTGGGATTGCGCTCCATGGTGGTGGTGCCGCTGAGCCATGGCAGCCAGGCAGTGGGCGTGCTGAAAGTGATCGCCACCGAGCCGGGCCGATTCGATGCCCGTGCCATCGCCATCCTGCAACTGATGTCGGGCGTGATCGCGGCCGCCATGTACCACGCCAGCAAATACGATATCGACCAGCTCTACCATCAGGCCACCCACGATGCCATGACCAACCTGCCCAACCGCGCGCACTACTTCGACCGCCTGCGCAGCACGCTGGCACTGGCCGAACGGCAGCGCCACAAGGTCGGCATACTGGGGGTGGACATGGATGGCCTGAAGTTCATCAACGATACTTATGGCCACCGCGCCGGCGATGCCGCCATCCGCGAAATCGGCCAGCGTCTGCGCCAGGAAGTGCGTCAGGCCGATCTGGTGGCGCGCATAGGTGGCGACGAATTCATGGTGCTGCTGACCGATATCGGCGACCAGCAGCAGATCGAAGCCAAGGTGGAGCATCTGGTGCAGCAGGCTTGCCGCAGCTACCATTTTGAAGGCAATGCACTGCCCCTTTCGGTCAGCATCGGCAGCGCCATTTATCCGGACGACGGCCACCACATCGAGACGCTGACGGAACTGGCCGATCAGGCCATGTACCAGCGCAAGAAAAGCCGCAGCAAGGTGGCGCAGGACTAGGCCGCCCTGCAGCACGCTGGCTTACAGCACGGCCTTGAGCAGCAGCCACAAGGCCGTCAGCAACATCATCGACGCAAACGCCTGCTTGACGCGGCGCTCCGGCAGCCGGTGCGCCAGCGCCACCCCGGCCGACACGGTCAGCAGACCACCGGCCGCCATGGGCAGGCCCACGCTCCATTGCACATGGCCGGCACTGCCGTAGGTCAGCAAGGCCACCATCGAACAGGGCGTGACCAGCGCCAGCGACAGGCTTTGGGCCACCGTCTGGCGCTGGCCGAAGATGCCGGTGAACACGGGCGTGGCCACCAGCCCGCCGCCCACTCCGAGCAGGCCCATGCAGGCACCGCCCAGCAACCCGACCAGCGGCATCCAGCGCGGACTGCGACGGGGCGGGTGCGCCGGCGGGGCTGCAGCCGCGCGCTGCTGCAGCAGCGTGCGCAGGGCCAGCAGCAGCAGGAAAGCCGCAAACACCGTGCGCAAGGCAGCCGGATGCAGGCCCGTGGCCAGCCGCGCCACCAGCACGGTGGCCAGCACGGCCAGCAGCCCGATCGGCAGGCTGACACGCCAGTCCAGCGGGTGGTGGCGGCTATAGCGCCACCAGCCCAGCAGCAGTATCGGCACCATCATGGCCAGCGAAGTGCCTTGCGCCAGCGCCTGCTCCATGCCCAGCGCCAGGGCCAGAAACGGAATGGCGATGATGCCGCCCCCTATGCCGAACATGCCGCCCAGGAAACCCAGCATGGCGCCCACGGCAATTGCAACTGACAAACCCACGATCACTACCCCTGATGAGAGAAGCGACTAGCATAGCGTACACGAAATTCATTACAATCCCTGTAAATGTGAATCTTACGGACACGAATCGTGTACATCAAACCGCAACTCGATGACTTGCGCCTGTTCTGCGTGGTGGCGCGCCACCGCAGCTTTGCCGAGACAGCGCGCCAGCTCGGCATCTCCAAGGCCGTGGTCAGCAAGCGCATCGCCCTGCTCGAAGCCGCCGTGCAGGAACAGCTATTCCACCGCAGCACGCGCCAGATCACCCTCACCGCCCAGGGCGAAATCGTGCACCAGTGGGCACAGCGCATCTGCGAGGATGTGGACCTGATGGGACAAGCCATTTCGCGTGAAAAGGCCGAGCCCGACGGCGTGCTGCGCCTGTGCAGCAGCACGGGTTTCGGCCGCAGCCAGCTGGCGCCCGCCCTGTCGGCCATGGCCAGCCGTTTTCCCCGTCTCGAAATCCAGCTGGAACTGTTCGACCGCGCCGTCGATCTGGTGGAAGAAGGTTTCCAGCTCGATATCCGTATCGGCCATGTGCACGAAGCCAATGTAATCAAGCGCCGCATCGCCGGCAACCGTCGCGTGCTGTGCGCCGCGCCGTCCTATCTGGCCAGATACGGCACACCGGCCACGCTGGAGCAGCTGAAACAGCACCGCTGCATTCCCATCCGCGAACGCGATCAGGATTTCGGCCGCTGGGAACTGCATGGCCCGCAGGGCATCCAGGCCGTCAAAGTGCATGGCCAGCTATCGGCCAATAATGGCGAAATCGTGCGCCAGTGGGCTATCGACGGCCACGGCATCATCTTGCGCTCGGGCTGGGACATCGTCGAGGAGCTGGCCAGCGGCCAGCTGGTGGCCGTGCTGCCCGCATACTACCAGCCGGCCGATATCTGGGCTGTCTACCCATCCCGCCTGTCCGTGTCGGCGCGCGTGCGCCTGTGCGTGGAATTCCTCGCCGACTGGTTTGCCCGCCACCACAGCTATGGCAGCGCTCAGCCCTGAAGCTGCAGCATGCGCTGGCGGTAGCGCCGGTTCTGCAGCTTGCCTGCCAGCTGCTGCGTAATCAGCGCATACACGGGCGACACCCGCGGCGCGCTGGCCTTGCCGCGACTGAGCCGGCGCAGCTGGTGCTTGACCATGGCCATGTGGGCGGCCGACGCCATCGTCTTGTCCAGCCACGTCACGGCGCGCAGTTGCGGATGCACGGCCGCATCGTTCTGCCAGCGTTTGGGCAGGTCCGGCGTAACCGCCAGTGCCGTGGCCATGCCGGCCAGTGCCACACCGCTGTCTAACACCTGCTGCACCACGGGCAGACGGCGGATGCCGCCCGTGACCATCAGCGGCATGCGCGCCACCTGCGTGAGTGCCTGGGCGAATTCGAGGAAATACGCTTCGCGCGCCAGCGTGCGCTCGTCGCGCGACAAACCCATCATGGCCGGTGCTTCGTAGCTGCCACCCGATAGTTCCAGCAGATCGACCGCGAGCGGATTGAGCATCTCCACCACGGCGCGCGCATCGTCGGCACTGAAACCGCCGCGCTGGAAATCGGCCGAATTGAGTTTCACCGCTACGCCGAAGGCCGGCCCTACGGCCTCGCGTACGGCCGTCACTACCTCGATCAGCAGGCGCGCCCGTCCGGCTATGCTGCCGCCCCACGCGTCGCTGCGCTGATTCGCCAGCGGCGACAGGAACTGGCTCAGCAGATAGCCGTGCGCGGCGTGGATCTGCACGCCGTTAAAGCCGAACTGCTGCGCCAGCAAGGCGCTCTGCACGAAGCGCTGCCGGACGTCGGCGATATCGGCCACCGTCATCGCGCGCGGTGTTGCGAACTCGCCGCTGAACTTACCCAGATCCATCGCCAGTGCCGACGGCGCCAGCGTGGGCTGGCCCAGCGCGGCCGGCATCTGCCGGCCCGGATGGTTGAGCTGCATCCAGATCTGGCCGCCTTGGGCGCGCGCCACACTGGCCCAGCGGCGGAAGCGCTCCGCATGGGCGGCACTCTCCAGCACCACCCCGCCCGGCCCCGTCATGGCGCGCCGGTCTATCATCACATTCCCGGTGATCATCAGCCCCACGCCGCCTTCGGCCCAGCGCTGGTACAGCCGGATCAGCGCATCGGACGGCGCCTGATCGGCGTCCGCCATATTCTCTTCCATGGCCGCTTTGGCCAGACGGTTGGGCAGCACGCTGCCGTTCGGCAGCTGCAGTTGGCTAAACACTTGCATCATCACTCCCGTGGTTACAGTCCCGCCACGATAAGTTTAAAGCGCACTTGAAGGTCAAGCGATTTTTTACGCTTGAGCTTCAAGCTGAGTTTAAGGTTATAGTGCAGCGACAGGCAGCGAGGGAGCAGGTAATGAAAATCGGCGAACTGGCCAGACGCACGGGCGTGGCCGCATCGGCCATCCGTTTTTACGAAGCACAGGGGCTGCTCAAGGGCGTGCAGCGGCTGGCCAATGGCTACCGCGACTATCCGCCCGAAGCGGCCACGCTGCTGTCCGTCCTTAGCGGCGCCCAGCGCGCCGGCTTTACGCTCGACGAAATCCGCCAGCTGCTGCCGCAGGATCTGCGCCACTGGCAGCACGCGGAGCTGATGGCGGCGTTGCAGCAGAAAGTGGCCGAGATCGCAGCGCTGCAGCTGCGGCTGGAACAGAACCGCCAGCATCTGCAGCAGCTGATCACCCTGATCAATGCCCGCCCCGACGATATCGACTGTCAGGACAATGCCGCGCGCGTACTGGCCAGCATGGGCATCACGAACGGGGAATGAAGAACATGGCTTTTTCCTCCACCTGCACGGGCGCACCGTCAGCATCGATGGCGACCAGACGGAAGCTGATGCGGTTGGCACCCGGCTGGCCCTGCCCTGCGGCCAGCCGCACGGTAACGGGGACGAAGCGCGTGCTGGCCGGTTCCAGCCGCACTTCGGCTGGCGAGGTCAGTGTCAATCCTTCCAGTCCGTGTACGGAAATGCGGTAGCGGCGCGTCTGTTCTTCCACATGCATCAACTGCAGGCGGAAGCTGTTCTCGATCTGGCCCTGCTCCACTTCGCGTGCCATCACGCCACGGTCGCGGATCACGTCCAGCTTGAGCGGGCTACGGTGCAGCATGGTCCAGCCCAGTGCCGCCGTAATCAGCGCCAGCAGTGCCACATACACCAGCACGCGGGGCCGCAGCAGACGGCTAGCCAGCGACTGCGGTGCCAGCTGCTGCTGGACGGCGCGGCTGGTGGTAAAGGCGACCAGCCCACGCGGTGCGCCTATCTTGTCCATTACACTGTCGCAGGCATCCACGCAGGCCGCACAACTGATGCAGTCGTACTGCAGACCGTTGCGGATATCGATGCCGGTCGGGCACACCTGTACGCACAGCGAACAGTCGATGCAGCCGCCCCCCGCCTGCGCTGACGCTGCTGCGGCCATCGCCTTGCCAGCCTGCGCCTGTTTGCCCAGCGGCGCACGCGGTTCGCCGCGCCGTGCATCGTAGCTGACGATCAGCGTGTCCTGATCGAACATGGAACTCTGGAAGCGCGCATACGGGCACATATAGCGGCACACCTGCTCGCGCATCCAGCCCGCATTGCCATAAGTGGCGAGGCTGTAGAACAGCACCCAGAAGCTCTCCCATGGCCCCAGCGCGAACGACAGAGTGCTGGCCGCCAGCGTCGGCAGTGGCGTGAAGTAGGCCACAAACGTAAAGCCGGTCCACAGCGCGAACAGCAGCCATGCCAGATGCTTGCCGCCCTTGCGCGCCAGCTTGGTATAGCCCCAGGGCTGGCGGTCGAGCCGGATGCGGGCACTGCGCTCGCCTTCGAACTGGCGCTCTATCCACATGAAGATTTCCGTGTACACCGTCTGCGGGCAGGCAAAGCCGCACCACACCCGCCCTGCCACGGCCGTGAACAGGAACAGCGACAGGGCGCAGACGATCAGCAGTGCCGCCAGATAGATCAGGTCCTGCGGCCACAGCACCAGTCCCCACAGATAGAACTTGCGCGCGCCCAGATCGAACAGCACGGCCTGACGGCCATTCCAGTGCAGCCACGGCAGGCCATAGAACACGGCTTGCGTGAGCCAGACGCACAGCCAGCGCCAGCTGGCAAAACGGCCGCGCGCTTCACGGGCATAAATCTGTTCACGCGGCGCATACATGCGGATGACGGCTACATCGGGGGAAGTCTGGCTCATGGTAGTTCTCGCAGGGAGTAAGAATAGACAGCGTGCTTTTGTATGGATAAAGTATCGGTATGCAGCCATGTTATGGCAGAACAAAATCCATACATTAAAGAAGATGTCGCAAGCCAGATCCATACAAGATGAAGGACATGCCCTCGCCTGGGTAGGCCAGTTCGCCCAGCATGCGGGGCCGCGCTATCTGCAGATCGCCCAGTTCATCGAACAGGCGCTGGCCAGCGGCGTGCTGCGCCCGGGCGACCGCCTGCCGGCCCAGCGCCGGCTGGCCAGCCTGCTGCAGGTGGACCTGACCACAGTCACCCGCGCCTACGACGTGGCACGCCAGCGCCACCTGCTGGAAGGGCGCGGCGCGCGCGGCACCTATGTGGCGGCACCCAAAGCGGAACTGGGGCAGTTGCTGGACCTGAGCATGATCATCCCGCCGCCACCGGCCGGCATCGATTTCGACGAGCTGCTGCGGCAGGGTCTGGCGCAAGTGCTGCTACGGACCGATAGCAGCATGCTGATGAACTACCATCTGGGCGGCGGCAGCGCGGCCGACCGGGCTGCCGGTGCGCTCTGGCTGGCCCCCCTGTTCGGCCCGATCGAGCATGACTGCATCAGCGTCTGCGCCGGTGCCCAGTCGGCGCTGGCCGCGCTGATCATGGCGCTGAGCCCCGCCGGCGGCACCATACTGGCCGAAGCGCTGACCTATCCGGGCCTGCTGAATGCCGCGCAGGCGCTGGGCCGCCGCGTGCAGGCAGTGGCCAGCGATGCCGACGGCATGTGTCCCGACGCGCTCGAGCAGGCCTGCCGCCAGCATGGCGCCAGCCTGCTGTATCTGAATCCCACGCTGCAGAACCCTACTGGCCACACCATGCCGGCTGCGCGCCGGCTGGAACTGCTGCGCGTATGCGCCCGCCATGGCGTGATGATTATCGAAGACGATCCCTATTCGCTGCTGGCCGACACGGCCCCGCCGCCGCTGGCCGCCAGCGCACCGGCACAGGTGGCACACATCGCCACGCTGTCGAAATGTCTGGCGCCGGGCCTGCGCACGGCCTTCGTACTGCTGCACTCGGCCGCCTTGCGCGAGCGCTTCATGACGGCGCTGCGCGCACTGGTGCTGATGGCGACGCCGCTGACCAGCGCTCTCACCACCCAGTGGCTCCACGATGGCACGGCACAGCAGCTACTGCAGGGCGTGCGGCAGGAAGCGCGCCAGCGCCAGCGTCTGGCCAGCCAGCTGCTGGCGGGCCGCAGCAGCCATGACAGCGCCAACCTGACGCCGGCCGATTGCGCCATCCATATCTGGCTGGAACTGCCCACCTACTGGAGCGCCAGCACGCTGGCGCAGGTGGCGCAGGCGGAAGGTCTGGCCGTCAGCCCCGCCAGCGCTTTCAGTACGGGGCCGCAGCCGCCGGAAGCCATCCGCATCGCGCTCGGCTCCATCGCCGACGAAGCGCGCCTGCGCGCTGCGCTGCGCAAGCTGTCCGAGCTGCTGGCCCGCCGCCCCGGCCAGAGCCGCAGTGTGGTGGTCTAGTTCAGTCCAGCGCGGCGCGGTGCTGCTCTACCAGCCGTTCGATCAGCGCTGCATCGGGCGCGATCGACAAGGCGCGCACACTATCCTGCCGTCCGCTGGGCAGAATGCCAGCGCCAGCAGGCCCCAGCGTGTATTCGCTGTGGCAGGCCGGGCAATACAGCGCATCGCCCGTCTGCGCCTCACGCGGGCGCACCACCGTCGGGCCGCAGGCCAGGCAGCGTTCCAGCGGTATGCCTTCATCCGTATGACCGACGATGTGGGCCAGCGCTTCGCCATCACCCAGCGTGAGGAATAGTTCGCCCAGCTCGGCATCGAACTGGCGCCCCAGTTCCAGCCGGATGATGGACAGCGCTTTCGCGATCGGCATGCCGGCGCGGTAGGGCCGGCTACTAGTCATGGCATCGAAAGCGTCGCAGATGCCGACGATGCGGGCCACCAGCGGTATCGCGTCGCGACGCAGACCGTAAGGATAGCCATTGCCATCGGGCGTTTCGTGGTGCAGCAGCACGGCGTCGCGCGCCAGCTGGGCCAGCGGGTGGGTACCCAGCAGGCGCAGGCCGCTTTCCGGATGGGTGCGGATCACAGCGTATTCCTCGTCATTCAGCCTTTCCTTCTTGCCCAGTATGGCGTCGGGGATGGCGATCTTGCCCAGATCGTGCAGGAAGCCGCCTAGCGCCACGCGCGCCACTTCGGCCTCGGACAGGCCGGCCGCCTGCGCCAGCAGGCGGGAGAACTGGGCCACGCGCCACAGGTGGCCGCCCGTGTAGGGATCGCGCGCTTCGACCACCCAGGCCAGTTGCAGCAGGCTGGCCAGCAATTGCTGACGGGGTTGCGGCGCGGGGCGCCATGCAGCAGGCAGAAGTCGGGACCATTTCATAACAGGATTTTCCTTAGATTTTTGGGGCTGATCCAGATTAGTCGCGCACGCTACGCCAGACCTTACAGTGCGTTCGCCATCATTTTATCCCGATGCTAATGTCTGCGATCAGCAGGCCAGGGCCGGCACAGCTGACCGGATGAACCAGTAAGAGAACCGGCCCCACTAACGGGCGGAGCCGCAGACCAGCCCGGCTGTTGTAGAATGCGGCCTCCCATCGCTGTTCCCCGACCATGAGATTGTCCGCCTACATGCGGCTGCTGTTACTCGGCTGCCTGCTCATCCTCACTGGCTGCGCCATGGCGCCCAGCCGCTCCAGCGTGCCTGCTGCCGAAGCCGGCCACACCATCCACCTGATGCGCTATGGCTGGCATACGGCCCTGCTATTTGACGGCAACGATATTCTGAGCCGCAGTGAGCGCCTGCGCACCGACCTGCGTCCGGCTCCCTACATACTGGTGGGCTGGGGTGATGGCGAATATTTTGTGCGCGACGACGCGCCATGGTCGAAAGCCGTCAAAGCGCTGGTCGCCTCGGATTATCCGGCCATGCAGGCAGGACGGCGCGACAGCAACCCGCCGGCCGGCGTGGCCGCGCAGGACAGCCTCCCTCTAGCCATCACCAGCCGCGGCATGGATCAGCTGGTCGCGTATATCGACCGCAGTATCGCCCTCGATGGCAAGGGCCAGCCCGTCTATCTGGGCGCCCAGCCCGACCATCCGGACCGCTTCTATCAGGGCAATGGCCACTACAGCCTGTTCAACAACTGCAATTCGTGGATAGTGGGTGCCTTGCGGGCGGCCGAGCTGCCCATCAGCGGCATCAACCTGACGGCCAGCAGCGTGTTCGAACAGGCACAGCAGATTTCGGCGCTACAGCAGCAGATGCGCACCGAGCGCACAGCACAGGCCGGCGCCGCCCCATAAAAAAAGGCAGGACTCACCCTGCCTTTGCTCGCTGCAACGCGCCTGATCAGGCAGCGGCTGCGGCTGCGGCTTTCGGTTTGCGCGGTGCGCGCGGCTTCTTCGGCTTTTCGGCAACAGCGGCTTCGTCTTTGCCTTTCACCGCTTCGATCAGTGCTGCCACATAGGCATTACGCGCCGTCTGGGCGATGGCGATCTGCTGTTGCAGACGGGCCAGTTCAGCCTCAACCACCTGAACGTTCACGGCTTGCATTTTTGCTACGTCATTCAGTTTCTCGGAAGCGTACGACGTACCATTGATCGTAATGTATTGCGGCAGACTCATCATTTTCCTTGTTTCGTATGGTTATAAAATCCCGACGGGCGCAATTGTATGCGCTCGCCGCCTGCGCTGCAACGTTGTAAACATGCCGCCTGCCGCCCCATCAAGCCGCTGATGGGCGCGCCAGCTTTACTTTTGTGGTGCAGATCAACTGGCCGCGTGGCGTGCCAGCAGCGCGACCGGACGCGCCGCCTCGAGACGGCGCCGGCGCGGGGCAAACTTGAACAGCCCCACAGCCTGCGCCAGATGGGCCGCCTGTTCGTCCAGCTGGGCAGCTGCAGCAGCAGCCTGCTCCACCATGGCCGCGTTCTGCTGAGTACCGGCATCGATTTCCAGCACGGTACGGTTGATTTCATCCACCCCGCTACTTTGCTGCAGATTATCGCGGGCGATATCGCTGACGATCTCCGCCACACTCTGCACCGAAGCCACCACGCCCGTCATGGTCTGGCCAGCCTTGCGTCCCAGCTGGTCGCCCTGCGCGATCTTCTCCACCGAAGCACTGATCAGCTGCTTGATCTCGCCGGCCGCTGCCGTCGCGCGCTGGGCCAGCTGGCGCACTTCCGTCGCCACCACGGCGAAGCTGCGGCCCTGTTCGCCCGCACGGGCCGCTTCCACCGCCGCATTCAGTGCCAGTATATTGGTCTGGAAAGCGATACCGTCGATCAGGCCGATGATGTCGAAAATCTTCTGCGCCGACTGGCTGATATCGCCCAGCGTGGCGCCCACCTGGGTTACCACGGCGCCGCCTTCGCTGGCCACATTGCAAGCTTCTGCCACCAGCGCGTTAGTCTGCTGCGCATTGTCGGCCGTCTGGCGCACCATGGCCGCCAGCTGTTCGATACTGGCCGCCGTACGTTCCAGACTGGCCGCCTGCGCTTCCGTACGCAGCGACAGATCCTGATTGCCGGCAGCGATTTCGCGCGTGGCCGTATTGATCGATTCCACGCTGGTGCGCACATCGCCGATGATGGCCACCAGATTCACACTCATCTGCCGTAAGGCGCGCAGCAGCTGGGCCACTTCCTCGTCGCCACCAATTTCGATGGAGACGCTCAGATCGCCGGCCGCCAGTGCCCGTGCGCTGTGCAGCGCGCCCCGCAGCGGTGCCAGTATGCTGCGCTCGAGCAGCAGTGCCAGCGCCAGCGTCAGGACGACGCCGCCGGCACCGGCCAGCGCATAGGCCGCTTCCGTACCATCGCTGTGCATGCTCCAGCCCGCCACGCCCAGCGTCGCCAGCAGCAGCGCCTGCCCGGCCAGTACGGCACGGCACCACAGGCGCGCCGGCACACGCCGCATGCGGGTGATCCAGCCAGCCATGCCGGGCGCCACATGGCGGCCCTGCCGGAGCACACCAGCAGCGGCGCCTTCTTTAGCAAGGCGGCGATACAGTTGCTCGGCGCGGGCGATCTGATGGCGTTCCGGCACCGTGCGCACCGACAGATAGCCGTTGACGCGGCCACCTTCCATGGTCGGCGTGACATTTGCCACCACCCAGTAGAAATCGCCGTTCTTGCGGCGGTTCTTGACCAACCCGGTCCAAGGCATGCCGCGCTGTATGGTCTGCCACAGATCGGCAAACGCGGCTGGCGGCATATCGGGATGGCGCACCAGATTATGCGGCGCACCCAGTAATTCTTCCTGACTGTAGCCGCTGGCTTCGATGAAAGCGGGGTTGGCGTAAGTGATGCGGCCACTCAGATCAGTCTTGGATACCAGCGGACGCTGTGGCGGTAATTCGTATTCTATGCCCGTGACGGGCAAATTCTGGCGCATGCTAACTCCTATTCTTGCGTATCCATCTAGCGCGCGCCCTGCATTGACTGCGATGGATCAAATTTCCAAAGGGCAATCATACTGAATGTAGTGCAACAGAAATATCAGCCAGATTAACTTCCGTTGTAGAAACTTTCATTAATGAAGTTAACCTCTATTTTTTTCCCTTATCAGATTAGCCATAGTTTCCGGCGGGTGCAGGCAAGCCATCTGGCCACACCGACACTAGCCCAGTTGCAGCCACCAGAAAGCCAGCACGGCCGCCAACAGCAGCAGCGCTATCAGCGTGCGCGGCGGCTGGCTGGCGTCGTCAGGGCGGCCCGCTTTCATACCCGTCAACATGGCGCGTACCAGATTTTCCCCGTGCAGGCGACTGGACAGCAGCACCGCCCCGATATGCACGAACACCACCAGCAGCATCAGATTGGCCAGGCTCTCGTGCACCTCCTCCATCCATTCGCCCACCCGCTCCGTGTAGAGCAGCCAGCCCGCCACCGTCAGCAACAGGGCCAGTGCCAGCATCAGTACGATGGCCACGGCGCCGGCCGGATTATGGCCGGTGTAATGCGCCGGCCGGCCAGTCAGCAGCGTGCGCAGATAGGCCATTACTGCTTGCGGCCCCCTGACGAAGCTGGCAAAGCGCGCGTGCTGCGTGCCCCAGATGCCCCACAGCAGACGAAATAGCACCAGCCCCGCCACCGTATAGCCGAGCGTGACGTGCAGCACGCGCCAGTCTTCCAGTTCGGCCGTCAGATAGGCGCCGCTGAAGCACAGCGCCAGCAGCCAGTGAAACAGCCGTAGCGGCAAGTCCCATACGCGCAGCACCGGTGCTGCGTCCTGCTTGCCCAGTCCTGCTGTCGTGTCGCGTTCCGATGGTTGCATGATCTACTCCCTGAAAGTTCCGTTAATGCTGATAGTCGCTAACAGTTATTAAGGAATTCTGAGCAAACGCCGCCTGCATGCTGCTCGCTGCTTTTTTTTTGATAGCAGCACGGCGCAGGCAGAACAAGGCGCCGCAGATGTAATACACTCGTGCCGGAATTCACCATCTACCTGCCCGGAGCTGCTGCCCACCGTATGCAACAACCCGTACCGCCTAGCGCCGCCTCTGGCCTCAGCAGCGCAGCCGCCCGCCAGCGGCTGCAAACACTGGGGCCCAACGAACTGCCCGTGTCCCGTCCGCGCAGCAATGCGCGGCTGCTGCGTGATGTGGTGGCCGAACCCATGTTTCTGCTGCTGGTAGCCTGCGGCGCCATCTATCTGCTGCTCGGTGATCCGGACGAAGCACTGATGCTGCTGGGCTTCGTCGCCATCGTGGTGGCCATGACGTTTTTCCAGCAGCGCCGCACGGAGCGCTCGCTGCATGCGCTGCGCGACCTGTCCTCGCCGCGCGCGCTGGTGCTGCGCGACGGCCAGCAGCGCCGCATAGCCGGACGCGAACTGGTGCCCGGCGACGTCGTCCTGCTGGCCGAGGGCGACCGCGTGCCGGCCGATATCGACCTGCTGGCCAGTTCGAATCTGATGGTGGACGAGTCCATGCTGACGGGCGAATCGGTCCCCGTCAGCAAACAGGCTGGTGGCACGCCCGAGCAGTCACGCCTGTACTCCGGCACCCTGATCACGCAAGGCACGGCCAGCGGCCTCGTGGTGGCCACCGGCCCGGCCAGTGCGCTGGGCCGCATAGGCGCCTCGCTGGCCACGCTGGGCGGCGAACTCACGCCTATCCAGCTGGAGACGCGCGGCGTAGTAAAAACTGTCGCCAGCGGCGGCGCCCTGCTGGCCGTGACACTGGCGCTGGTGTACGGCTATCTGAATGGCGCATGGCTGCAAGGCGTGCTGGCCGGCCTGACTCTGGCCATGGCCATCCTGCCGGAAGAGCTGCCCGTAATCCTCACCCTGTTTCTGGGGCTGGGTGCATGGCGGCTCGGGCGTGCCCAGATACTGGCGCGCAGCATCCCCGCCATCGAGCTGCTGGGCGCCACCACGGTACTCTGTGTCGACAAGACCGGCACGCTAACGGCCAACCGCATGGAAGTGCTGGGCCTGTGGACCGGGCAGGCCGAATTCGATGGCCGCCAGCCCGCCGGCGAACTGCCGGAAGCCTTGCACGGCTTGCTCGAATACGCCGTGCTGGCCAGCCACCGGCAAGCGTTCGACCCGATGGAACAGGCCATCACGGCAGCCGGCACGCGCTGGCTGGCCAACACCGAACACCTGCACCGCGACTGGCAGCTGATCGACGACTACCCGCTCTCGCGCCAGCTGCTGGCCATGTCGCGCGTGTGGCAATCGCCCGACCACAGTGCCTATCTGGTGGCCGCCAAGGGTGCGCCGGAAGCGATTATCGATCTATGCCATCTGGATGCAGCGCACAGCGCCGCCATCAGTGCGCAAGTGGGCATCATGGCCGAACGGGGCCTGCGCGTGATCGCCGTGGCCAGTGCCACCTTTGCCGCCCCGCCCCTGCCCGACAACCAGCATGTGTTCGAATTCGCCTTCCTCGGGCTGGTCGCGCTGCAGGACCCTATCCGCCCCGAAGTGCCGCCCGCCGTGGCGCAATGCCATGCGGCCGGCATGCAGGTGGTGATGATCACGGGCGACCACCCGGCGACCGCCACGGCCATCGCCACTCAGGCGGGGATCCATGGTGGAGTACTGAGCGGCAGCGAGCTGGCCAGCCTCGATGATACGGCCCTGTCCTTGCGCCTGCAGGACTGCCGGGTATTCTGCCGCATCGCGCCGGAACAGAAGCTGCGGCTGGTACAGGCTTTCCGCCAGCGCGGCGAGATCGTCGCCATGACGGGCGATGGCGTCAACGATGCACCGGCCCTGAAGGCAGCCCACATCGGCGTGGCCATGGGCGCACGCGGCACCGATGTGGCGCGCGAAGCGGCTGCACTGGTGCTGCTCAAGGATGATTTTTCCTCGCTGCTGCAAGCCGTGCAGCACGGCCGCCGCCTGTTCGCCAATCTGCGCAAGGCCATCGTCTTCATCGTCGCCGTGCACGTGCCCATCGTCGGCCTGTCCTTCCTGCCCGTGCTGTTCGGCTGGCCGTTGCTGCTGATGCCTGTGCACATACTGTTCCTGCAGCTGGTGATAGATCCGGCCTGCGCGCTGGTGTTCGAAGCGGAAGCCATCGAAGCGGGCGCCATGCAGAACCCGCCGCGCAATCCGCAGCAGCACCTGTTCGACCGCAGCCTGCTGCGCCGCGGCCTGCTGCAGGGCGGCGTGCTGCTGCTGGTACTGCTGCTCTGCCATGCCGTGCTGCGCGCCGGCGGCGTACCCGAATACAGCGCGCGCAGCACCACCTTCCTGACGCTGGTACTGGCCAATCTGGGGCTGATAGCCAGCAATCTGAGCTGGCGCCAGCCCGTGTGGCAGCGCAGCCATCAGGCCAACCGGCCGTTCTACTGGATAGGTGCGGCCACCCTGTCACTGCTGGCCGTGGTCATGAGCGTACCGGCCGTCCGCAGCCTGTTCGCCTTTGCCCTGCCGGCGCCGTCCCTGCTGCTGGCCAGCGTGCTGCTTGCGCTGCTGTGCGTGGGCTGGTTCGAACTGCTCAAGCGCCGCTAGCGGATACTGCCGGCGACCTGCCCGCGCTTCTGCTCGATATCTTCATCGCTATCGGCGAAGCGGGCAGCAATGCTGCGGAACTCGTCCTGCAAAGCCACGAAGGCATCCACCACATCGGGATCGAAATGGCTGCCCCGTCCTTCGACGATCAGCGCCACCGCCTGCTCGTGCGGCATGCCCTGCTTGTAGACGCGCCGGCAGATCAGCGCATCGTACACGTCGGCCACCGCCATCAGCCTGGCCGCGACGGGGATGGCATCACCCACCAGCTGTTGCGGATAGCCCGAACCATCCCACTTCTCCTGATGGCTGTAGGCGATATCCTTGGCCATCGAGAGAAAATTGACAGCCATGCCGAGCTGCTTCTCCGCATGATCGATGGCATCGCGCCCCAGCGTGGTGTGGGTTTTCATGATCTCGAATTCGGCCGCATCGAACTTGCCCGGCTTGAGCAGTATGCGGTCCGGTATGCCCACTTTGCCGATATCGTGCAGCGGCGCCGACTTGAACAGCATGCGGATATACTCGTCCGTCAGCAGGGTGGCAAAGCGCGGATGGCTGCGCAGTTGCTGCGCCAGCGCCTGCACATAGTACTGGGTGCGGCGGATATGGTTGCCCGTATCGGCATCGCGGGTTTCCGCCAGCGAGGCCATGGCCAGAATCGTCACGTCCTGGATCGCCGTCACCTCGCGCGTGCGCCTGGCCACTTCCTGTTCCAGAAACGCGCTCTTATCGCGCAGGAAGTCGGCATGGGCTTTCAGCGCCAGATGGATTTTCAGCCGCGCCATCAGGATAGGCGGGCTGACCGGCTTGGTGATGTAGTCGACGGCGCCCATCTGCAGGCCTTTCTCCTCAGCCTCGATATCGGCCTTGGCGGTCAGGAAGATCACCGGTATCTCGCGCGTGGCCGGATGGGCTTTGAGTATCTGGCAGACTTCGTAGCCATCCATTTCCGGCATCATGATATCGAGCAGGATCAGATCGGGCAGCTCGCCCGTGGCGGCCAGCTTGAGTGCGCGGGCGCCGCTGTTGGCGATCTTGAGCTTGTACTCGTGCCGTAACAGCTCGCTCATCAGCGACAGGTTTTCCGGCGTATCGTCGACGATCAGGATAGTGGGTTTGACAGGCATGTCCGCACTGGTTTCCATACTTGCTACTCCAGTCATTGAGGCGCGCCTCCGTGTTCTGTCCGGCGTGCCTCCATGGCCGCACGCAGACTCTGTTGCGCACCTTCGAAATCGAAATCCCCCAGCAGCGTTTCGATGCGCTGCCAGTATTCAGGATAACCGGCTTTGAACAGTTCGTGCTGTTCTTCCCAGCGCAGGCCCGCTTCGGGGTCGCCATCCTCTAGCATGGGCAGCAGCTTCTCGCTTGCAGCCAGCAATTCGCTGACAACGATCACCGGCGGGAGCGCTGGCGGCGGTTCTACCACGCTGGCAGCGGCATCCATACTGCGCAGACTATGCAGCACCAGTGCCAGTTCGGCCAGCACGGCCTGCAGCGCCGCATCGATCGGCCCGGCATCCGCCCCGCCACGGCACAGCTGCTCCAGCAGCGCGGCCTGCTGCTGCAATGTGCGCGCGCCGATATTGCCGGCATTGCCGCGCAAAGTGTGGGCGCAACGCTCGGCAGCATGGCCGTCGCTGCTGTGCTGAGCGGTCCTGAAATGCAGCTCGAACTGGCTCTGGCTCTTCTCGAATTTGCTGAGCAGCTTGCGGTACAGCTTTTCACTCTGCATGGTGGTGGCCAGTCCCGTTGCCACATCGATACCGGGCAGACTGGCCGGTACGCTGCCGATGCTATTCGGGTAGGCCCGGCGCGGCGGTGCCACCTGGCTGCCGGCCGCGCCGCTGGGCTTGATCCAGCGCGCCATGGTTTCGAACATCACATCCACATCGAGCGGCTTGGCGATGTGGTCGCGCATGCCGGCCGCCAGCACCAGCGCACGGTCGCCCGCCATGGCATTGGCCGTCATGGCGATCACGGGAATCTGCTGCAGGGCCGGAGTCTGGCAGATGATGCGACTGGCTTCGTAGCCATCCATAACCGGCATCTGGCAATCCATCAGGATGCCATCGAACGCGCTGTCGCCAGCCAGTATGTCGAGCGCCTCGCGCCCGTTGTTGGCCAGCACCACCTGCAGGCCGGCATCGCTGAGCAGTTCCAGTGCCAGCTCCTGATTCAGGTCGTTGTCTTCCACCAGCAGCACGCGCGCGCCTCGCAGCTGGAGCATGGCCTGCTGCACGCTCTGCCCCAGCTCGGCCACGGGCCGGCGGCGCAGCGAGAAGCGCTTGAGTGCTTCGCCTATGGCTTCCAGCAGCGAAGACGGCGTGGCCGGCTTGGTCAGCACCGTACTCAGTTCCACCTGCTGTTCACGCGCGGCCGCCAGCGCTTCTTCGCGTCCATAGGCCGTCACCATGATCACGGCCGGCGCCTGCAGGCGGGTACTGCGCTGCAGTTCTCCCACCAGCTGCACACCATCCATTTCCGGCATGCGCCAGTCCGACAGCAGCAGATCGAACTGTGCGCCTTCAGCCTGCGCCGCTGCCACCATTTCCAGCGCCTGCCGTCCGCCGCCGGCCGTGGCCACATGCAGGCCGAACGACTGCGCCATATCGTGCAGGATTTCGCGTGCTGCCGCATTGTCGTCGACCACCAGCACGCGGATGCCGCGCAACTCGTCGGCCGTGAACATGCGGCTGCTCTGTGCACTGGCCTGCAGGCCGAAGCGGGCCGTGAAGTGGAACACCGAGCCCTGTCCCGGCGCGCTTTCGAGCCAGATGCGGCCATGCATCATCTCCACCAGCGTCTTCGAAATTGCCAGCCCCAGTCCGGTGCCACCGTATTTGCGCGTGGTGGAGGAATCGGCCTGGGTGAAGGACTGGAACAAACGCCCTGTCTGTTCGGCCGTCATGCCTATGCCGGTATCGCGCACCCAGAAATGCAGCTCGACTTCATCCGCACTCTGGCGCAGGCAGCTCACCCCCAGCACGATCTCGCCCTTGTCAGTAAACTTGACGGCGTTATTCCCCAGATTGATCAGCACCTGCCCCAGCCGCAAGGGGTCGCCCACCAGCGCTGTCGGCACATAGGCGGACGCGTCGAAGATCAGTTCCAGCCCTTTTTCGTCGGTCTTCATCGACAGCAGATTACCCAGATTATCGATCACATCTTCCAGCTGGAAATCGATGCGCTCCATCGCCAGCTTGCCCGCTTCGATCTTGGAGAAGTCCAGAATATCGTTGATGATGCCCAGCAGATTAGTCCCGGCCTGCACCACTTTCTCGATGTAGTTGCGCTGCCGTCTATCGAGCTCGGTCTGCAGCGCCAGCCGCGACATGCCGATAATCGCATTCATCGGCGTGCGGATCTCATGGCTCATGTTCGACAGGAAGTCCGACTTGGCACGGGTAGCACTTTCGGCTTTTTCCTTGGCCGAGCGCAGCGCATCGTTCAGTTCACGGTCGGCCGTGATGTCGTCGATGATCCATACGGTCCCCTTGGAATGATCATGCGGATCGACCGCATTGCCCTGCAGGCGGGCCCAGAACAGGCTGCCGTCCTTGCGCTTGAGCTGCTGCTCGCGCGTGTGCGACTGGCCGGTCCAGATGGTTTCGTACGGCAGGCCGCCGATGCGGTTGGCTTCTTCGTCGGCATACCAGATGGCAGTCTGCTGGCCCAGCATCTCCCACAGCGGCCAGCCGAACATCTCGTGCAGGCGGCGATTGCCGCGATGTAGCGTGCGCTCGCGGATCAGGGCGATGCCGGAGGTGGCCGTATCGAGTATGGCGCGCTGTTCGTCATTGGCCAGCTGGATCTGTTCCTGCGCGCGGCGCTCGGCCGTGATATCCCAGGCGATTACCACCACGCCTTTTTCCGGCTGCTGCTGGTCGATTGCACGGGTGGAGGTGCGCGCCCAGAACAGGCTGCCGTCCTTGCGCTGCAACTGCAGGTCCAGCATATACGTCTGGCCGGCGAGGATCTGGGCATAGCCGGTACTGCCCACCATATCGTAGTCTTCCTGCCGGTGGAACCAGCAACGGGTAGGCTGGCCTTTCAGCTCGCCCACGGGGTAGCCCAGCAGCTCGTCCAGCCCGTGGTTGCACTGGCGGATCACGCGCTGCTGCACCAGCGCGATGCCGACCGATGCCGTGCCCAGTATCGCTTCCTGCTCGCGGTTGGCCGCCAGCAGTGCCGACTCGATGCGCAGGCGTTCCGTCACATCGTGCAGCGTACTGGCGATCAGCAAGCCCTGCTCCGTTTCGATAGGGCTCAGGCTCACTTCGACGGGAATTTCGCGCCCGTCGCTGGTGCGGGCATACAGCACGCTCTCGCCGCCGATGCGGCGCGTCTGTCCCCCTTGCAGATAGTCCTGGCGGAACTGCTGGTGGCCCGCCGCCGGAATCAACATCTCGACCGGCTGGCCGATCAAAGCATCATGGGCGTAGCCGAAGAAGGCTACGGCCTGCAGGTTGACCATCACGATGCGGCCATCGGCAGCGCTGATCACCATCGGGTCCGGGGTGGAATCGAGCAGCGCACGGAACTGCTGTTCGCGTGCATGGGCCAGCGCTTCCGCCGCCACCCGTTTGCTGATGTCGCTGAACAGGGCGAAGCTGATCTGGCGCCCGTCGGCGCTGTCGACAAAGGTATTCACATAGGCCATGCAGGGCAGCAGGCTGCCGTCAGCACAGCGCAGATTGGCTTGCAGCTGGTAGGCACCGTGGACATCCTGCACCACCTGATCGAGCACATCGCTGAGCCGCTTGCCGATAATTTGATCTGACGACTGTTTTAACAGCCCGACCATGGCCGCATTGTTCTGCACGATGCGGCCCGTATCATCGATCAGCACAAAGCCCTGCTGGGTGGTGCTGAGGATGGATTCATAGCGTTTGCGTGCACTGAGCGTTTTGGAATACAGGAAGACGAACAGCAGGCCGAAACTCAGCAGCATCAGTGTGGCAAAACTGGCCAGCAGTCCCAGCGACGTCTGGCTGATCGAAGAGGTGATCTGCACCCCGTCCAGCGGCAGGAAGCGGGCCGCGCCCATGGCGATGTAGTGCATGCTGGAGATGGCCAGCCCCATCACCACGGCAGCAGCCAGCGAAGCCAGATAGGGGATGCGCCGCAAGCGGCTATGCGCTATGCGGCGGTTTAACAGCAGGGCCAGGGTGGCGCTCAGCACCGCCGCCAGCAGGGAGAACACGAACTCGCCGGGCTCGTACAGCAGCCGGCCCTGGAACTGGAAGGCGGCCATGCCGGTGTAATGCATCAGCCCCACGCCACTGCCCATCACCACGCCCGCCAGCAGCAGCCTGAGGTAGCCGATCCGGCGCGACGCAATCGCCCGCAGCGCAATCGAGGCGGCGGCCACACCGGGCAGCGCCGATGCCAGCGTCAGCCACGGCTCGTAAGCCACGCCGCAATTCAGGCGGAACGACGACATGCCGATGAAATGCATGGCCCAGATGCCCAGCCCCAGCATCAGGGCGCCCAGTGAGACCCAGTAGCGCCCCTGTTCGCGCCGGCGCGCCATTTCGAAGGCGCAGAAGGAAGCAAAGATGGCAATCGAGACGGAAGCGATGATGCCGGTGTAATCGTAACTGAAGCTGATCTGCGGCATAGCCAGATCGGCGGCAGAGGCAAAGGAGAACGGATTTCCCGAAAATACCGGCATTGCTACTCCTGCATAGGAAGGTAGCAAGCATTATGAATAAAAAAACATGGGCTGTGCAAGGAAACTCGCCCTCGCTCTGCCCCGCGGCCGGCCCTGCCGCTGGCGGCAGGCGGCAGGCGGCAGGCGGCACACGCCGCCGGGCCCGGGCCGATTACAGGCCTAGGCCAGCGGTAACTGTGCCGGTGCCCGGCGCAGCTGCGTTGCCGGTGCAACCGCATGCGTGCCGGTCTTGAACACATCGACCGACTCGATCAGCAGCACGGCCTGATCGCGCAGACTGGCAGCCGCAGCGGCCGCTTCTTCCACCAGCGCCGCGTTTTGCTGGGTAACCTGATCCATCTCCATGATGGCCTGGCTGACCTGTTCGATGCCCTGCGACTGTTCGTTGCCGGCGGCGGAGATATCGGCAATCACGGCACTGACCTGATGCACACTGTCGACGATGGCTTTCATGGTCGCGCCGGCCGCATCGACGGCATTGCTGCCCGCCTTGATCTTATCCACCGAGTCATCGATCAGCAGCTTGATTTCCTTGGCGGCCGATGCCGAACGCTGGGCCAGACTGCGCACCTCCGTCGCCACCACCGCAAAGCCGCGCCCCTGCTCGCCGGCGCGGGCGGCTTCCACGGCAGCATTCAGGGCCAGAATATTGGTCTGGAAGGCGATGCTATCGATCACGGAAATGATTTCGACGATGCGTGCCGACGACTGCGTGATGGCCTTCATCATATCGACCACCCGGCTCACTTCGTCGCCGCCACGCTCGGCAATCTCCGACGCCGAGCCGGCAAACGCATCGGCCTGACGGGCGCTGTCGGCATTCTTGCGCACGGCGGCCGTCAGCTCTTCCAGCGAAGCGGCGGTTTCTTCCAGTGCGCTGGCCTGATTTTCCGTGCGGTCCGACAGATCCTGATTGCCCGAGGCAATTTCCTCCACGCCCCGCTCTATGGTTTCCGCTGCCAGATGGATCTTGGCCACCGTCTGTTTCAAGCCATCCGACATTTCGCCCATGGCTTGCAGCAGCTGGCCGGTTTCGTCGCGCGAGCGGGTTTCGATCACCCGCGTCAGGTCGCCATTGGCCACTTCACGGGTGATTCTCACCGCCGCGCCGAGCGGACCGGTGATGCCACGGCTGACCGCCACGCCGATACTGATGCTGACTGCCAGCGTGATCAAGAAAGCCAGCCACAGCACGCGTTCGCGCGCCACCGAAACCTGCAGGGCATCCGTCTCGTCGGCGCTGGCGCGGGCATTGGCACGCTGGACGATTTTTTCCACTGCGGCGCGGTGGCTCTGGTAGGCCTTCTTCATCTGCTGGAAGGCGCGCTCGGCGCCAGCACCATCGTCATGCTGTAGTGCCGGCACGAATTCGCCCAGCGCCACGCGGAAGAAGGCCTCGGCCGGTTCGCTCGACTGGTGCAGCACCAGATCAGCCAGCTCAGCATCGAGCTTCTGGCTTACCCAGTACTGCTTGCGTTCGATGAAGTCCTTCTGCTGACGCTGCAATTGCTGCGCCAGCGCAGCACGTTCGTCGTCGCCGGCCGTCCTTAACTCCGTTGCCGTCAGATAGGATTCGACGATGAATTCCGGCGGCGGCAGCACATCGGCCAGCAGATCCTTGCCCTGCACGATGCGGTTGTACACGGGGCCATTGACTTCCAGCTCCTTGAGAGTGGAACGGGCAGTGACGCCAAACAGCAGAAAGCCTGCCACGAAGGTGGTGATGAGCAGCGTGATACGTTGCCCGACAGTCAAATTACGCATCCATTCCATCGCAGTCTTCCTTGCAGCAGCATGTGCTCTTGGGTTAGTCAGTGTATCGGGTGGATTAAATTTCCACTTGGAAAGTATAATTGAATTTAACGAATTTGGCAAATAAATTGCCGAATATATTTATTTGTCGAATTCATTGAATTTCGAACGCTGGCGCCAGTTTGGCCTGGCTGTCCCGGGCAAGCTGGATGACAACTCACGTTAATAGGCAAGCGACAGGTAAAGCTTCGGTCGTGATAGAAAAAATTTCTTCAAATAAAGAGTATTTCATTTGCCTGTTTAGCCCGCCTGGATTACACTTACTTCATCAATGAAGAAAATTGAAAGGAACATAATGAATCTCGATAAATTCAAGCACCAGCACCTCGACATTCTGGGCGCCATCACCGGCTTGCGCACGCTGGTGCAGCATGGCATCGCCGAACAGGCCAGCGCGATTGCGCAGCAGATCGTCGCCATGAGCGGCTTCATCAAACTCCATCTGGCAGTCGAGGACCGGGTGCTCTACCCGGCACTGGAACAGAGCGGCAATGCCCAGCTGGCACGCATGAGCCGGCAATATCGGGGTGAAATGGATCACATCGCCAACGCCTATCTGGCGTTTGCCGCCAAATGGAATACCCCCCGCCTGCTGGCTTCCCAGCCTGAAGTATTCCGTAGCGAAGCAAACGCCGTCCTGCGCACCCTGTACGAGCGCATGCAGCGTGAAGACCACGAGTTCTATCCGGCCATCGAAGCAGGCGCACCGGCCTGAGTACCCGCTCTGTGCCAACGCGCGTCCGGGCTGGCTGTCAGCCTCAGTCGGCGCTGTCCTGTACCCCGCGCAAGCCTATGGTGCCGGCGCGGTCCCTGGACGGTGCCATCAGCAGATATTTGCCGTGCTGGTCGAGGCGGTAGGCTTGCGGGAAGTACCAGTAGGAATTCTGCGGCTGGTAGTAGCTGCCGCCCCGCAGCACCGCGGCGCGCGTGTGCTGATCGGCAAACTCGCTAGTCCATTGCCACACGCTGCCCACCAGCCCCTCCACTCCTACGGATATCCACATCAACTCCCTATACAACAATGTCCTCGGCACGATTGCGCTACCCGGAAAACCCCCATAGAATGATTGAGTAGTTACATATAACCAACTATTAAACTAGGCGAGCAGAAAATATGGATTGGACCGCTGGATACGCTTCAGACATTGAATATACGACGGGCTTTTACCGCGAACAGAGCCCCGCCTGGATGAATCTGGTTTGCTTGCTGAACGGTATAGAACCCCTGCCGCTCGACAAGCCCTATACTTATTGCGAGCTCGGATTCGGCCGCGGTCTGACATCGCAATTACTGGCGGCATCCAATCCACACGCCAGCTTTTATGCTGCCGACTTCAACCCCGCGCAAGTGGCCGAAGCGCGGCAGTTCACGGAGCAGTCCGGTATCGGCAATCTGAATCTACTGGAAAATAGTTTCGAAGAACTAGCCAACGGCAAGGTGGAATTGCCCCAGTTTGACTACATCACCCTGCACGGTATCTACACCTGGGTAACGGCAGAAAATCGCGCAAATATCGTGCGCTTCATCGGTCGCTATCTGAAACCAGGCGGGCTGGTCTATTTGAGCTATAACGCGATGCCTGGCTGGACCCAGACAATTCCGCTGCAGCGCATGCTGGTAGAGTTTGCCGATCAGCATCCGGGCCGTAGTGACGTACAGATCAAAGGCGCTACCGAATTTATCAATCGCATGGAAGCAGCAGACGCAGCTTATCTGACCCAGAATCCGGGTTTGAAAGTGCGCATGGACAGCCTTAAAACCGCATCGCCCCACTACCTTGTGCATGAGTACATGCACAAACACTGGCAACCGCTATTCCATGCCGATGTGGCACGTGATCTGGCGGAGGCCAAAATGAGCTACGCCGGGTCGGCGGATCTGGCCTTTGCCTACCCTGAACTTTTCGTCAACGAGAAACGCCTGAACCTCATCCTGGAAGCTACTGATCCGGCTCTACAGGAAACAATCAAGGACTACCTGCTCAATACTGCATTCCGCCGGGACGTATTTGTGCGCGGTGCTCGGCGCATGAACCAGCTGCGTCAGGCCGAATTGCTCGGTCAGGTAACGCTGGCGCTCAGTACGCCCCGCGACAAGGTCAATCTGAAAATGGTCATGCCCTTCGGCGAAGTCACCGCACGCTCCGATCTATATAACGTCATTTTCGATGCGCTGTCAGAACGCGACCTGACACTGGCTCAGCTGTGTACTTTGCCGGCGATTAGCGGGCTGACCATTCAGGCAGCGGGCCAGATCGCATCGCTGCTCTGCGCTTCTGGACAAGCAGTCTTCTACTTTAATCCAGAACAGGCACGCGACGTAGCGCCGGCTCGCCGTCTGAATGCCAACCTTGCGGCACAAAGTCGCTATGGCGAAGATTATGCAGCCCTGTGCTCGCCATTACTCGGCGCAGGATTGTCGGCCAATTACTTCGAGCGCCTATTCTACATGGCAATGCAGGAGGCTCCGTCCGACCCGACACCAGGGATACTTGCACAGCGTGCCTGGGCCATTATGTCTACCTCTCCTCGTCGCATAAAAATGAACGGTGAGGCACTTCAGTCTCCAGAGGAGAATCAGAAGGCGCTGGAACTCCATGCAGAGCAGTTCTTGAAAGCTACCTTGCCATACTGGCAGCGACTGCAGATACTGTAACCGTCGACCTGAAATACTTTCGTAGTCTGCTCAACAGGCGGACCAATGGCAGCGCATGCGCTGCCATTTTTATTCTCCTTGGGGCGCGGACTAAACATACGGTACAGGCGCTCAATCACCTGCATCCTGCACCCCGCGGAAGCCTATGGTGCCGGCGCGGTCCCTGGACGGTGCCATCAGCAGATATTTGCCATGCTGGTCGAGGCGGTAGGCTTGCGGGAAGTACCAGTAGGAATTCTGCGGCTGGTAGTAGCTGCCGCCACGCAGCACCGCGGCGCGCGTGTGCTGATCGGCAAACTCGCTAGTCCATTGCCACACGCTGCCCACCAGATCCTGCACCCCGAACGGGCTGGCGCCCTGCGCATGCTGGCCCACCGGCGCCGGCGCCGTCAGGCTGCGCCCCTGTTCGGGCGCCTGTACCATGCGGCTATCCCAGCGGTTGCCCCAGGGGTAGAGCCGGCCATCGCTGCCTTGCGCCGCATACTGCCATTCCCACTCGTGCGGCAGGCGCTTGCCGGCCCAGCGCAGATAGGCGCGCGCATCCTCCAGCGCAACCCAGACCACGGGCCGCTGGGCGTCGCCGGCGCGCGGCGCGCCATCGACCCAGTGGCGCAGGAAGTTGTGCGCATCGGCCGGACGGTAGCCGCTCGCGCGCATAAAGGTCTGGAACTGGGCATTGGTAACGGGGTGGACGTCCATGTAGAAGCGATTGATGGCCAGGCTGTGCAGGTGATGGCGGCGTGCCACGGCTTCCCACGGATATTGCACATCCAGCCCCGGCTTGTTCTCGCCTTCGATCTCGATGCCATGCACCTTGAAGCTGAACAGACCGGCGGGAATCTCCACCATGCCGGCCGGAGCGCTACGCGCGGCACGGGTGGGCGCGATCGCCACCATCTGCTGCGGCAAGGGCTGCCACGTGGCGGCATAGGCGGCCAGCGGCTTGCGCGCCTGCTGCGCCAGCACCTGCAGCGTGGCCGGCAGGCTGGCCATGCTGGCCCCTGCACGCAGGCGCAGAATGGCACCGTAGCCATGCGCCTCCAGCGTCACCTCCAGTTCCGCGTCGCCGTCGACGATGCGGGGCTGCAGTTCCCTGCCCTGCCACAGGTCGAAATAGCGCTGGCCCGGCTGGTGTGGCAGGCGCAGTACCGGCTCGCTGATCTGCCAGTCGGTACGGTTGATGATGGTCCAGAGCGTGCTGTCGCTAAGCGGGAAGGCGCTCGCATACACGCCATAGTGCAAGGTCTGCACATGCGGCTGCCACGCTACGCTGACCATGTGCTCGGGGAAGGCACGATAGATGGTAGCGATGCGGCGCAGCGCCTCGCCATCGCGCGGCGTGATCTGGTTCCACCAGCCCCAGACATTTTCCCAGCTCTGGATGCCGCTGCCGTTGAAGAAGGCATCCTGCAGCAGCGTGCTGCGGTCGGTGGCCCAGCGGTCGCACACATGCACCATGTGGCGCGGTTCCAGCCATTTCCACTTGCTGACCATGGGCACCAGCGAACTGCCCCAGTAACCCCAGCTTTGCTGGTTGTAGGCCAGCATGCGATCATCTTTGAAATTCAGTTCCGGCTCCAGCGATAGCGCCTGGCCGCTGGCATCGGCCGCCTGCCGGTACTCCAGCGGCAAGCCGTCCATGGTGTCGCCATTGATGCCGTCCGCCCCCACCTCGGCCATCAGCGCCGTGGTGGCGGCATGCATGCTGCTGCCCGCATCGCGCGTGCCGGTATCCCACGGCATGGTGGGAAAGAAGACTTTGACGCCCTGCGCATGGAACTCCCTGATCAGCGCACGCACACCGTTCACGCCACCGGGCAGATCGCGCAGCATGTCCCACTGGTTGCGGTCATCGATGCCGATGTTGGGATACACGGGCCACAGCAGCACGCTATCGATGCCGCCATAGCGCTGGCGCAGATCGTCGAGAAAGCGCGGCACCGTATAGCGCTGCGTGGCGGGATCGTATAGATAGCGGTCTTCCACCATGGCCTGGGTCTGCACGAAGTCGCGCTGGGTCCAGCGCAGTTCCGGGCGGCGGTACTGGGCATCGTCATAGCCCATACTGGCGCGCTGGGTATTGCGCCAGCTCTGCATGGCCTGTAGCCACGCCGGATACTGGCCCTGTGTATCACGCTTCCAGTTGTTCAGCCGCGCCAGCCAGTCCGCCTCGCCGAGGTCCTGCTGGGCCGGACCGAGGATCTGGCTGCCGCGCAGTTCGACGGCCACCGCATCGGCGGCGACTGCCGTCACACTATGCCCGCTCAGGGGCAGGAGCAAGGCCGGTAGCAGCGGCAGAATTTTTACAGACAGGCGACTGGCTTTTTTCATGTCGGCATAGCGCGCAAATATCGGGGCACGCAGAAATTACACATACTGCCTATTCTAGCGAAACACACAGGAAATCAGATTTATTCCGTTTTCCGGATGCCTGTTTAGTGCCCTGCCCGCCGTGCAGAAATGAAAAAACCCGCCGCAGCGGGTTTTCAGGATGGGCAGCTGCGCCTCGCGGCAAGCAGTGCCCGGCCAGCCTGGCTTACTTCTGGTTCAGCAGCGAATGGTGACGTGCGTAGGTGAAGTACACCACCAGACCGATCACCAGCCAGATCAGGAAAGCGATCCAGGTGATCGCGCTGAGGAAGGCCATCAGCGCGCCACAGAACAGGATGGCCAGCGCCGGAATCACAGGCACGCCCGGGCAGCGGAACGCGCGGTGCAGTTCGGGGCGTTTTTTGCGCAGAATGATGACGGCCAGCGACACCAGACAGAAAGCAGCCAGCGTACCGATGTTGGCCAGCTCGCCCAGCACCTGCAGCGGCACCAGTGCGCCCAGCAGGCCGAACACGATACCTACCAGCCAGGTGGCCACGATAGGCGTACCGGCGCCATTCAGCGACGACAGTTTTTTCGGCAGCAGGCCATCGCGCGACATAGCGTACAGCACGCGGCTCTGGCCGAACGCCATCACCAGTATCACGGTGCTCATGCCCAGGATCGCGCCCAGATCGACGAAACCAGCGAACCAGTTTTCACCGGCGAACTGCAGCGCCAGCGAGACCGGATGGTCGATGCCCTTGAACTGGGCGAACGGCACGATGCCGGTCATGATGGCCGACACCACCACATACAGCACGGTGCAGATGGCCAGCGAACCGATGATGCCGATAGGCAGATCGCGCTTGGGATTCTTGACTTCTTCTGCCGCCGTGGTCACGGCATCGAAGCCGATGAAAGCGAAGAACACCAGCGCCGCAGCGCTCATCACGCCATTTACGCCGTACGGCATGAAGGGATGCCAGTTGGCCGGCGCCACATGGCGCGCACCAACCAGTATGAACAGCAGTACCACGCCGATTTTCACCACCACCATCACGTTGTTGATGCGGGTCGATTCGCGCACGCCGAGCGACAGCATGACGGTCAGCGTCATCATGATCAGGAAGGCCGGCAGATTGAAGAAGGTCGTCACGCCCGGCAGCGCGCCCGGTGCGGCGGACAGCGCAACGGGGATCTGCAGCCCGAAGCCGCCCAGCAGCGACTGGAAATAGCCGGACCAGCCGACCGAAACGGCCGAAGTCACCAGCCCGTATTCGAGGATCAGATCCCAGCCTATCATCCACGCCACCAGTTCACCCAGAATGGCGTAGCTGTAAGTATAGATACCGCCTGCCACCGGCAGGATGGAAGCAAATTCGGCATAGCACAGCGCAGCAAAGCCGCAGGCGAATGCGGCGACGACAAACGACAGGGCCAGCGCCGGACCGGCGGTGGAAGCACCGCTACCGGTCAGCACAAAAATACCGGTACCGACGATCGCGCCTATGCCCATCAGGATCAGATCGACAGGACCCAGCACTTTTTTCAGACCACCACCCGCGCTGGCGGCATGCATGGCATCGAAATCCTTGGTTCTAAAAATACTCACTACCACCCTCCACTATTGTTTTGAACAGGCCGCGTAGACCGGTTATGCCTATGGCTATTCTGACGTTACGTAAACGTCAAAGCGCCGCAGTATGACACAACTGCGCGCCCTTGGGCTGAATGGGCGGTTACAAAGCGGGACCAACCGTGGCGTAAGGCGCTTATCTGGAACCTGATACGGCCGGCAGAATTGCAGAGGCCTTGCGCAGCATTGCAGACCTGCCTGGTGGCGATTTCACGCCTGCAATGCCGCAACGCCTACCGCTTACTGCTGGGCAGAAACTGCCTCGAAAATGACCTGGGCGACAGCTTCTGGCTGCGAAATCTGCGGCGTGTGCCCGGCATTCAGACTCACCGTATGCGCGCCTATCTTTTTCGCCATCGCCTGTTGCAAGCTGGTCTGCAACATATAGTCCTGTTCGCTGATGATGTACCAGCTAGGCTTGCCCTTCCACGCCGCGGCTGCGAGCTTCTGCTCAAAATTCTTGCCACGCACCGGCCCCTGGGTAGCCGTCATCAGCTTCGTCTTTTCAACGGCCACATCCTGCGCCAGATGCTTTTCGACGCCTTCCTGCGTAAGCTTCAGGAAGCCGTACTTATCCGCCACGATGTGGCTGAAGCCCGAAGGCACAGGGTAATGCCTGGTCAGATCCGCCACCGACTCGCCCTCCGATGGCGCAAATGCAGCAACGTACACCAGCGCTCTGACACTGTCGCTGACACCCGCTTCGGTAATCACTGCACCGCCCCACGAATGACCGACCAGAACGACAGGGCCATCCACAGCTTCGATCGCACGGCGCGTCGCGGCGACATCATCTTCAAGTGCCGTGAGCGGATTCTGTACCGCGATAACTTTTACGCCGCGCGCTTCCAGCAAGGGGATGACTTGCTGCCATGCCGAGCCGTCAGCGAAGGCGCCGTGGACTAGCACTACGGTCGGTTTCAGCGCGAGCGGGGCTGCGCCGGCGGAAATTGCAACGCCACTCAAAGCAGCGGCTGCCAGCAGGTTTTTGGTAATGGATGACATGATATTCCTTTCATTAAAACTGGCCTGAGACACCAGCGAGTGCAGCGAGATAGCTGCGATGGGGTGTACTTTACATATGAAACCAGTTGGGATAAATTGCCAAACATTATCCATACTTGAAACAAATTTGATCTAATGGACCGTCTTGCCGCCATGGCAGTGTTTGTCAAAACAGTGGAGCTGGGATCTATCTCGGCCGCTGCCCAGGCCATGGATCTGTCCACCCAGCTCGCGGGAAAGCAGGTAAAAGCGCTGGAACAGAGCCTGAGCGTGAAGCTGCTCAACCGCACCACGCGGCGCCAGAGCCTGACCGACAGTGGACGAGCTTTTTACGAACGTGCCAAATACATCCTTGCGGAAATGGAGGCTGCCGAGGCCTTGATCGCGCAGACGCGGGCCAGCCCGAGGGGGCATTTGCGCATCAGCGCGCCGATTACGTTTGGCAGCCGCGCATTGACTCCGGCACTTACCGAATTTCTACGGCGCTACCCGGATGTGACCGTTGACCTGCGCCTTACCAACCGCACAGTGGATTTGATCGACGAAGCTTACGATCTGGTGTTCCGAACCGGGCCGCTGCCGGACAGTGGCCTGCTGGCCAGACAGCTGGCGCCCTATCGTCTGGTGCTGTGTGCTGCCCCCGCCTACCTGGCAAAACATGGTCACCCCGCCCATCCAAAAGAACTGCTGCAGCACGATTGTCTGGTGTTTTCCCACACCTCGATGCGGCGCGAATGGCTATTTGACGGACCGGATGGCCGCGTCACCATACCGATCTCGGGCCGCTTCACTACCGATAGCGGCGAAGCGCTGCGCGCTGCCGCACTGGCGGGCCAGGGCATCATCCTGCAGCCCAAAGAACTGATCAGCGATGATTTGCGGGACGGCCGACTGGTTGAACTGCTGCCCGCCTACCAATCGCCAGACCGGCTGCTGCACGTCGTCTATGCGCCTGACCGGCGCATGACGCCCAAACTGCGCAGTTTTCTGGATTTTACCTACGAGAAGTTTGGTCCCCCTTAGAGAGTCCCCACCTTTTGCGCACCGGCGCGGTCTGCGGGCGGGGTTCCTCTGCCGCACCAGTGTCCGCTTACCGCAGCGATCCTAGGCTAGGACATTATGTCCCAATGTATGGATATTGCTTTTGGGTAGTATGGCTATGCGTAGGCAGCACTTCCCTACAAGCGGCGCTCGATCGATGGCGCCAGGTTATAGTCTAAAAATACTCAAAATGATGGAATGGATACCCATAGTTTTCTTCACCTTTAAAGGTGTTGTGCTCGCCATAGGCATGTTCTTCGCCATTAAATGGCATTACGACCAAGGGCAGAAGAAACAGACGACGGATAAGCGTACACTGCTGCGCATCAGCTTCGCGGTGGCCCTGGCCTTTGCGGCATTGCTACTGGCACTGCTGCTCCTGACTGCCCTGCTGAGCAAGACTCTAGGTCTGGATCTGACACTGCCGTAAGTGCAAAAAAAACCGCCGAAGCGGGTCTTTAGGGGCATAGCGGCGATGGTCGGCGGCCGCACCGAAGTCTGCATGCAGCGATTGCCAGCGTGTTAAGCGCGGACGCCGTCGCAATCAGCATGCCTGGCAAGTTCCACCCGATTCCGGCCCCATGACTTAGCCCTGTACAGCGCGTCGTCGGCGCGTCCGATCAGAGTGTCCGCAGTATCCCCGCTACGCCAGATGGCAACGCCAAAGCTGGCAGTCTGCGCGGGATATCCATTCTGCTCTTCAAGCGCCACCTTGGCGCACAGACGCCCAGCCACCACCTCCGCCTCGGCCGCATCAGTGTTAGGCAGCAGTACACAAAATTCCTCGCCGCCATAGCGGAACGCATAATCCTGCATACGTAAACCTGCGCGCAGCCTCTGGCCAAAAGCAACCAGCGCAGCATCCCCGGCAAGGTGGCCAAAACGATCATTTAGCGCTTTGAAATGGTCGAGATCGACGAGCACAACAGAAAATGGCCGGGCATCGCGCATCGAGCCGCTCAGGGCGATCTGCAGCGCATTATCAAATGCGCGGCGATTGGCCAGGCCAGTCAAGCCGTCCGTAAGCGACTGTTGAACTATCATGGTTTCAGCCTTGATTTTGCACATCTGTACGAACCCCAACTTGGTCACCACGATGTACACAAAACTGAAGATGAAAATCGCCTGATGCCATACTGGCGCCGCATTCAGATAGTCGGTATTCACCTGCGAAAGAACTAAGGCAAAGGCGCGCAAAGGCAGCACTATACCCATCAGAAAATAGGCAAACGCAACCGTACGTTGAACCGGCTTGCTCTCGGTCTGCGATGCGCGCCAGAGTGTCAGGGCATTGAGTAGCTCCAGTGCGCCATAGACAAAACTGTTAAAGATCGTCGCCAGTTGATACTTTTGCCCAGCAACAACACCTACGACGACAACGCTCCCGCACATCATTGCCAACCACGGTTTGCTGTAGGACCGGCCGACGAACTGCCGGATGGCCACGAAGTACAGCGATACTGACAACGCACCTAGACCATTGCCCAGCATGGGGCTAATCAAGGTCGTGTCGCGTCCGCCCTGGGCCAGCAACAGATAGGCGATGCTTTGGCAGGAAACGCCAAACATCCAAGTACGCAGTCCATTTTTCCGGTCAGCGTCCGTTCGTGCAATCCACAGCATGACCGCCATAGCGCTCAGCATGCAGGTTTGCGCAATCATCAGAGTGGGAATATCCACAAAACCCAATTTTCTAGTCCTCTACCAGGATGGCATGTTGCCATTCAAACACATGACTATACCAGTAGTTCAGCCCTAACAAAATGAATAGCTGACGTGGCCTGGATGGATAGGCCGCCGGGTTCGATTGCAAAGGACTTCGATGTAATCGAAGATATCGGCACGGACCAAATCACGGGTTCTGTAAATGCGCTTGCCGACACACTCTTTTTTGAGCTGCAGAAGAACGATTCAGCAAGGGCATTATCCCGGCAATTGCCACCTCGACTCATACTCGGTTCAAGACGGAAATAAAAACACCCTATAAGCATACGGCCTATAGGGTGGAGAACAGCCATCTGATTCGCCCCGCGTGCAGAACATGCAGGGCTTTTTCAGTTACAGCCCAGCGATACGATCAGAACTTGTAAGTTGCGCTGATGTAGCCGGTGGCGCCGTGGGCGTCATAGTAGCTAGGATCGTAGCCGCCCTGGAAGTAGTTGCCCAGGGTGATAACTTCCGGTGGTTTGCGGTTGAACAGGTTTTTCACGCCTGCACGGATCTGCAGGTTTTTGAAGCCGCTGTACGAAGCCTGTGCATCCCAGGTCGAGAACGCGCCCACGTGCACGGCGTCGGTGCCGGTCGCGGAGTCAGCACGGGCAGCATCCCAGTAGCCCGACTGGAAGTTCTGGGTCAGGTTCACACCCCACTTCTGGTATTTCCAGTCCATGGTCCACTGATGCTTCCAGCGGAAGATTACGCCGCCGTTGGCCACTGCGTTCAGCGGGCTGCCGTTGGCGTCGATGGTGTGGGCAACGCTTGCCTGCACCGTGCCGTCTGGCAGTTTCTCGTCGAACTTGGTGGTGTAGGTACCGTTCAGACGGGTCGCGAAGGTGCCGTAGTTGGCCGTCTTGGCGATGGTCCAGCGGGCGTCGATGTCGATCCCTTCGGTTTTCAGCGAACCGGCGTTCAGGTTGGTGGCGTAGATGTTGGTGATGTTGCCGCCCGCATCACGTCGAACCAGACCGGTGTAGTTGCTGTCGCCAGCTGCTGCCTTTTCCACGATGAACTCTGGGCTCAGGGTGGTGATCAGGTTGTTGACGTTGATCTTCCAGTAGTCCACAGCGATAGACACGCCCTGCACCGGATCGATCACCAGGCCCAGCGAGGACTGTTCCGACTTCTCTGGTTTCAGGTTGGCGTTGCCGCCTACGGTCTGGTTGAACTGGCCGCTGGTGCCGCTCACCGGATCGGTGAAGGTCGCAGTGGTGGCCACGGTCTGCGGATTGTTCAGCTCAGGCAGAGCGCCGACGCGGAAGCCACGGCCATAGGAGGCGCGTACCAGCAGCTGCGACAGCGGCTGATAACGGAAGCTGATCTTAGGATTGGTCGAGGTGGCGTTAGGATAACGGTCGGTACGCAGGGCCAGATCCGATTCCAGATGCTTAACGATAGGCACATTCAGTTCGCCGAAGATGGCCTGATAGGAACGCGAAGCCGACAGCGGCAGCACCTGGCCGCCGTAGCCGGAGACGTCGCCCGACTGGTAGGCAGCCGATGGGTTCAGGTCCAGTTTTTCGCTGGTGGCCGATGCGCCCAGTGCGAACTTGGCCATGCCGGCTGGCAGCTGATACAGATCGCCCGACATGCGCGCGGTCAGCGAGTCATTGGTCAGGGTCGAGTGGATCATCTGGCCCACATAGTTGGTGGCGTAGATCTGCTTGGCCAGCTCGGGCGACTGGAACTTGGTCCATGGGTTGAAGGCCGGGTTGTTGCTCAGCAGCTTGACCAGCGCCACCTGATTCGAGTAACCCTGCTGGGTGCTCTCGCTCACGTCGCTCGAGTTGTGGGTGTAGGCCACGTCATAGTCGTAGCCCTTGACCACGCCACGCATACCGATGACCAGGTGCGACAGTTTGGCCATGTCTTCGGTCGAGCGGTTGCCGGCATCAAATGCGCGATAGCTGACGCTGATGGGCTTGCCTGCCTGGGCAGGCGCGTTGGCAGCCAGCCAGGCAGCCGGGTAGTAAGGGCTGCTCGGCGATACGATGATCGACGGGTACACATTGGCGGCAGCGAAGGCGCTGTCGGTCGACAGGAAGGAATTGCTGTATGGCGAAGGTTGCGAGTTGTTATCGGTCTTCTGCTGCGAGTGGAAGCCTTCCACGAACAGCTCATTGTTCTCGTTGAGCTTGAAGCGGAACGAAGCCGACAGGTTGGCGCGCTCGGTTTGCGGTACCAGGCCCACGTATGGCGCCGAGTTGAAACGGCAGGTGTCCAGGTTGGCGTCGTATTCGCTGCCGTTGGCGGCGCAGTTATTCGGTGCCAGCGGGTTGCCCAGACCTTTGCCCAGCGCTGCCAGCGTGTTCGGGATCACGCCGAACTGGTTCGGGGTGGTGTTCGGGAGGAAGCTGGTGATGGCGCCGCTCGGGGTCGCGCTCTGCTCGCGCAGGCCGTTGTTGTTCCAGCTGTTCTTGGCGTAGCTGCGCTGCGAGCCGTAGATGGTGGTGTCTTTGGAGACGTCGGCTGCCACGGTGATGTTGTAGCGGTCTTCGTCGAAGTCGCCCCAGCCGGCGATCACGGAAGCCTTCTTGGTCAGGCCGCCGCCATCCTTGGTAGCCGAAGCGTAGGCGGACGCTTCAACGCCGTTAAAGTTATTGCGCAGGATGAAGTTGATCACACCGCCGATGGCGTCGGAACCGTACACGCCGGAAGCGCCGTCTTTCAGCACTTCCACGTGGTCCACGGCTGCCAGCGGGATTGCGTTGATGTCGACCGCGGTGCCGTCGGTGGCGTAGTTGGCCAGACGGCGGCCGTTCACCAGAATCAGGGTCTTGCTGCCGCCGATGCCGCGCAGCGACACGGTGGCTTCGCCGTAGGTCGAGGAGCCTACACCGGTGGCGCTAGGCACGCCGCCCACTGCCGAGATGGCGGTTATTTGCTGCAGCAACGCTTCGGTGTTGGTTACGCCCATCTTGGCGATGTCTTCGTGGGTCACGGTCTGTACCGGCAGTGCACCTTCCGCTTGGGCACGCTTGATCGAGGAGCCAGTGATTTCCACGCGCTGCATGGAAGCATCGGTGGTTTGCGCTTGTGCGGCAATGGTGCCGAACGCGACAGCGCCGGAGAACGCCAGGCGCAGCGAGCGCGAGATTACGGTTTCTTTGGTCATGAAATTTCCGTTTGAAGAATGGAGGGTTACGGCCACGCCGACAAACTCGGCGCGCCACTAAACGTTGGCTACCCTGGATTTGCTACGTGTTAATTCAGAAAGGGCACAGCGTCTTGGGGACAACCATCACTTCAAACTGAACCAGTACTTCGCTCTCTTTTTTAAGGCCAACTTATTTCTTGAGTCCCTCAGCTTGTGGGGCATACGCCACAGCAGCTGATGTCATATAACAACATATGACAAATTCGAGCGTCAATGGCCGTTCTGACATCAAGATAGAAAACAACAAAAGAGCGCCATAAATGTAAAAAGCGCGCAACTTTAAGGATGATCTAAGAAAAATGTGGCGTGAAGCCATTTCCGTCAGGACCACGGAATTTTATTCACCAATAAAAAGTTATTTTGTGAATAAATCTGGCAATGAAGTAAAGAAAGAACGAAAATGAATGGTAATAACTTGGCAAAAATATCATTTTTGTCACAATTTTTTACAAATTGGCGGCGCTGCTACGATCGCATTTTAGTGCAAATTTTGCATCCAAAATAAATTAGCATTTTTCAACATCGCTGGTCAATGATCTGGTCTAGCCTATGGTATGAGAGCACTTCCGGCAACTGATCTGGTCTAGTACGCTTAATGACGTGTCTGCTTCCACACCCCAAAGCGGAAATTCAGCGCGGGAGGATGCTAGAAGCGAAGCACCATTTCCTCCAGTTGATATTGTTTGACGATGCCACCAGGGCCGATGATGAGGTGCAATTCCTTTAGCTTGCGCTCCGGCTTAAGCAGTATGCCAAGAACCGGAACTGCGGATATTATTTTGCCGCTACCTGTTTCGGTCCGAAAGACCCAGGACGCGTCACCATGCGAGAACTGTATGACTTCGGGATGGCCAAACACTCCCTCCACATCCTTGCCACTGGTACGGCCTTCAATGACCCAGCGCGCCAGGCTTTCTCGCGTCACCGATTGGAGCAGCTCGCTTGCGGGCGGCGGCTCGGCTTCCGTGGCGTTTGCTTGTACCGTGCGCATCGGCTCCAGCTCGACCAAGGTATCGTCTGGCCAACTGGCATCCCACAGCGGTACTTCAAAGAGGTGGTCGCGCCCAAGCCAGTCGCCCGTGATGGCCTTAGTCCACGAAGGAAGCGAACCGCCATAAAGACTGGCCGCGGGTAATACTTGACGTCGTGCCCCCTGAACCAGGGTCACCGCGAAGATCGGCTCGTCCCCGATCAACAGCATGCTTGTGTTACGCAGAGCGCAAGGGTCCGCTCCCGCCGCCGTCTGCACGAAATACAGGGGCGAGAACACATGTTGCCCCAGCTTCGCGGCCAGCAATTCGATCCGGCATTGCAAGCGCAGATCCCCGAGCCGTCGCGTATTACGGGGCAATCCAGGTGTACGCACATCAACGCTCCAGTCAAATGTGCCGTTCTTGCGATTGCTGCGCACGGTAGCGTCCTCATGCAATGCCCGCGCGTTGCGTTCGATGGTGAAGAAATTTTGCGGCATGAGTTCAAGCGGAATATGCACTGTCGGCCCGGTCACGGCAAGCTTGAGTTCATCCACGCGGGCCGAGCGATGCTTTGTTACCAGGCGAAAGCGCAACTTTGACTGCGGAGCCAGCTTCGGACTCTCCGCATCGAAGAAATCCATCGCTTTAACAAAGCGCTCATAAGGCCGCTCATCCACATCAGCCCTGCCAGCAACTTCCACCCGGGCCAACGGAGCCTGTTCGGATGGTGCCGGCGTAGTCTGGGCAAATCCCGTATTCAGGAAAAGTGATGTCAAGAGTCCGGCGGCATACTCAGGCAAGTGGAATTTCGTCGAAATTTTCCGCATCAGTTCATTTCTCAACTAGTAAAAAATGGCATGCAGATATCACCAAAAATTGCACGCTCTGTCGCATCGATGATGGGTGCCTCCCGCCCGTCCCTAACCGATAGCCCCCAGGGAGAATAGCAACTCTAGGTTGGGCAATGTACTCAGATTGTCACACGCACGATGATCCGCTTTACCGGGCTCTATAGCAGCTTCACTATCGCGCCAGAGGCGTATCTTGATTGATATCTTACTCATCGTCATTTCATCTACATGAGAAGGGATAGTGAAGCCGGAGCAGAATTGTCTTGGCAAATCTCAGGCTAGATTTGCCAAGACATGCTACGTCTATCATCACCGTGCCATAAATCCGGCCTCAATAGATGCAATGTCAGGCAGGTTTGGTTAGTTCCGCAAATTCTGTCGGAAAACAAGCCAGCTGCTGCTTGCACAGCGTGCAGTCTGGTTTGCGCACTCGCACATCAGGATGCATTAAGGCTAGCTGATCAAACATAAAGCGCTTCCATTTAAGATGGGCGACATTTCTTTCGCAAAACGGGGCGAAAAAATATTGTAGTAGCGTACTGACCTCTTCGCGCCCACCCAGCCCCATGTCCTCCCATAAGTGACGACTGCCTTGCGCGGCCGCAGCCACGACATGGGCCGTCCAGTGCGCATGCCGTTCGACCACTGGAACGGTTCGCTGTGCCAGCAACAGCTGCACCAGTTGCCGCTGCTCCCAGCTGGCTTGCCTCATTAAGGTGTCATACTGATGTGCAGGCAAACGCTCGAGATCCTCCAGCTCGGGGAAGCAAAAGCTCAGCAGAGCGCATAGTTCGTCCTGCGGCAAGCCCAGCGTCCATGCACTCAAAGGCAAATCCCCCGCTTGTGCATGGCCCATGACCCCATTCACGGCACGCCCCAGCAAACGCAAGACGTGCGCATCAGCAGGCGCGATAACGGGGCCGGCGGCGCGGTTCATTCGACGATCTTCTTCACGTCTATGCGCTGCAGCCATTTCACGTGACGGGGGCCGGTACGCAGATCCTGCGCCGAAATCAGCGCGATCCGTCCTTCGTCATCCCCCAGCGCTGCACCATCCTTGTCCAGCACGACCAGCACGCCATCGCCTAGCGGGGAGTTGAACAGTTCCGACCATGAAAACACCACGGCGTAGCCATCGCTGGCGGTCGCGATGATGACAGTCTTTTTGACGTCATTATGGTCTTTGCTGATGACGCTGGCCTGGGCCAGAACATCACGCAGACGCACGCCAGACAGCTTGCTGCTGGCCCCAGCACTGCCGTGCTGCAGTTTGACGGTCGCATCGCCCGGATAACGCTGGGCCAGCTGGCGCAGCTCGGCGACACCTAGCGTCAGCGTATGCTCGACAGCGCCCTGAACAGCTAACTGTGTCGTCACATACCGGGATGGGTCGCCGGTGACAGGATGGGCGTGGGCGAAATTGCCTAGCGCCAGTGTCGCAGCCAGTGCCAGACTGGGAAGAAAACGGGGTAAAGCTATTGTCATATCATGCTCCTAAAGTTAGACCGGAAGCGAGCGACCAGCTCGCCTCTTACTCAATACTGGTAAGCCAGTTGTGCAAACCACTGACGTCCTGCCGCAGGGAAACCGTCTGCCAAGGCATAGTTGCGGTCAGCAACGTTATTGACGCCGCTCTCCAGACTGATGTGGGCGTTAGGGTGGTAGCTGGCTTTCAGATTCATGGTGGTAAAACTGGCCAGTTGCACGGTATTCGATGCCCAGCGATTGCTGTTGTGCTCGGCAAAGCCACTGAGTTCCGTATCGGCGCGTACTTGCAGTGCCGCCTTCAGCAGCAACTTCTGCTGTGGCACATCGGTCATCCGCGTCGTGGGATTGCTACGGTTTTTCAGATCCAGATAGGTATAGCTGCCGCCCAGACTCAGCACGCTATTACATTGATGCTCGCCTTCCAGTTCCAGTCCCGAGATGCGTACCCGACCGAGATTCTGCATTTGCGCCTTGGTGCCGGAGACATTGGCCACACTCTGAATCTTGTTGCTGATGTCGCTGTTGAAAATCGCCGCCTGCCAATGCGTGGTCGCGTCGCCTTGCACGCGATAGCCCAGCTCGGTATGGGTGGCGCTTTCCGGCTGCAGTGCAGGGTTTTCAATATAGGTTCCCAGCCGTTGCGAGTAGCGGTCTTTCAGCGTCGGCAAACGTGATTTGTGCGCCAGCGTGGCATACAGGCGCTGGCCGGCGGCCAGATCATAGAACAGCCCCGCCTGTCTATCGTGGGCCGTCTTGGCATCCGGGAGGGAATACGGATTCCCCGCACTGAAAACATTCAACGGTTTGAGCTGGTTGACTGCGGCGCCCAGCGACAAGGTGGTCGTACTGTTCAGGGCGATGCTATCCTCGATGCCATAGGAGCGTAGCTCGTCCTTGTAGATGGCCAGCAGGCTGGCCGTCGCATCGCGCTCTTCATGGCGGTCACGTTTGCTATGCACGCTTACACGTATGGTCTGGCCAGCCAGCCGGTGTGATTCCAGTTCGAGGGCGGCACCACTGGTCCAGTCACTATAGATGCTGCGGCCACTGCCTACGCTACCGGAACCAGCCGGCTTCAAGGTCGTGTAGGCGGCATTGGTGTAGCTATCGACTTCATTGCCGTAGTTGTCATGGTAAGCCCGCAGCTTCAGCGTTTCGAACTGGCCCAGCGCCGTGCGCGAAATGAAGTACAGGCTTTCCTTGTCCCAGTACGGCCATTGCCAGTAGCGTGCCACCGATGGATCGGTCGAAGGCGGCTGGCCTTTGACGCCATGCTGCTGATAGTAGCTGAGCGCGTACTCATCGCCGGCCACTGGCAGCAGGCCCAGCTTGAGCGACAGTTTGCTGTCGCGCCGGTGGGCATTATTACGGCGACCAGAGGCCTGATTGCCGGTTGGCTGGAAGTCCGACGACAAGGGGAAACTGTCGCTCTGATCGTAAGAGTAGCCGGTCTGCACATACCAGATGCCCTGACGGCTGCCCAGATTGACAGAGGCCAGCTTTTCCGTACCGCTGGCCCAGCCGATACGCGCATCGGCTTCCAGTGCCTTGCTCGGCCTGCGCGACACCAGATTGATGGCGCCGCCCAGGGTATTGGCACCATACGCCATGGAGCTGAAGCCTTTCGCCACCTGTATGCTGGCCAGATCTGCCGTGCTGAAGCGGGCGAAGTCGACATAGCCATCATAAGGCACGTACACGGGGATGCCATCGATATACAGGGGCACCTGACGGGCATCGAAGCCGCGCACCGCGATGGTCTTTTCATTACGCGAATTGGTCGACAGGGTTACACCGGACAACAGGTTTAAGGCATCCCCGACGTTTTCACGATTGTCCTTGCGGATCGTTCCCGCATCAATTACGGAGGAAACCTGATCGGCGTCGAGGCTGCCCGCCTGTTCACGGGTGCCAATCACGACCACGCTACCAAGTTCGAAAACGGTGGGCTGAGTGGCCTGCTGGGCAAGCGCTGGTTGAGACAGGCCGGCAGCGAAAAGTGCACTAGCCATCATGCAAAGACGAGGAGTAAATATATGCATAGTTTTCGTTATGTATTTCAGTATATAGCGATGGGTAAAAAATTAACCCGACCAGTTTCATACTTCGCCAGCGGGTTGGGAGCTTATAAATCTCGTATCGCAATATACTTTAGTATATAGCGATACTTAACTTAATACCAATTGTGATTTGATTATAGAAAAACACGTCGCACCTTCCTATGCATCAGAAGGCGGAGGAGATATGAAAATTCTAACTAGGTAGAGTAGTTCTTTTTAGCTACGAATTCGGGGGAGCAGAAAAAGGGCCATAAATCTCCGCAGCCTGTACAAGCACTCCCAAGCCCCGATAAATCGAGAGAGCTACAGCAGAAAGACTGAACGCCGGGTTGGGGGAATCGTACAGAGGTAGAAGAGCGTAACTTGACGGATCCGGGACAGATAAAACGCCATGAGTCCGCGACCCCGAATTGCCCCTCAAAAGGGTACGCTAGGCCTATCCCTCATAGGGCGACGCAATCTGGAATGCGAGGACCCGGGATTCGTATTGGTGACAAGAATTTTCCGAACTAAAACAAAAAAGCCCGCAGCTTCATAGCTAGCGGGCTTCTTTGATTGTTAAAGATTCTCTTTAACAAAGTTTCCTGGCGGAGACGGTGGGAGCCTACTTGGGAGGTCCGCCAGAGGGAGAAATGCCGATTTTCGGGTCTACGGAACAGTCCGCGACCCTCAAATTGCCCCTCAAAAAAGACAACGGCTTTGATTGCCCAGTTTTTCATGGCGCCCTCCTTTCAAAATCGTCACATGAGTAAGGGCGTCGACTGGATAGACGTGCGGCACTCACTCTTACGCGAAATGCTCAAGATATGTCAGATCACTTCCGGCAACCGATTCGGTCAGGTGGGCTAAATGAAATATCTGCTTACGCCCCATAACGGACAGTGACAGCCCAAGGGTTACTGCTTCCCTTGGTCCACAACAGGATTAAAGTCTACCGAATATTAGACTCGCGTTGACGCCGCCAAACCCGAAGCCATTGGAGATAGCATAGTCCGTTGCTATTTTTCTGGCCGATCCATTGACAATATCGATGCCCGCAGCTGCCGGATCAGGCCGCGCCAAGTTCAATGTGGGCGGCGCCATCTGGTCGCGCAGGGCAAGCACGGTGAAGATTGCTTCCATGCCGCCCGCCGCCCCGAGCGAATGTCCTGTCGCGGACTTGGTGGCGGATACGGCGGGGCCGCGACCCGTTCCAAATATTGCTTTTATGGCAGCGAGCTCACTAGTGTCGCCAACTGAAGTGGATGTTGCATGGGCGTTCAAGTGTCCGATCTGTTCGGGTGCGAGGTTCGCCTGCCGGATCGCCAGCTCCATGGCGCGCCGTCCTCCAGCGCCGTCGCTGGGTGGGGACGTCATGTGGTAGGCATCCGCACTCGTACCATACCCCAGCAGTTCCGCAAACGGCGTGGCGCCGCGGCGCAATGCATGTCCCAATTCTTCGATGACCAACATGCCGGCTCCTTCGCTCATGACAAAGCCATCTCGTTCGACATCGAAGGGTCTGGACGCCAAAGTGGGCCGGTCGTTGAAGCTGGTGGACATGGTTCTTGCAGCGGCAAATGCGCCGAAGCTGACGCGATCGATGCAGGCCTCAGCTCCGCCGCATACAGCAATATCGGCTTCGCCGGCACGAATAAGGCGTGCTGCATCGCCAATGGCCTGTGCGCTTGCGGCGCATGCGGTGACAGGCGCACCGAGCGGACCACGAAAGCCGTGACGAATGGAAATGTGTCCAGCTGCCATATTGGCCAGAAAACTGGGCACGGTAAAAGGAGAAAGTCGTTTTGGCCCACGGCCATCGGTGGTTCTCACAGCCTCTACGATTGCGCCGAATCCGCCCACGCCTGAGCCCACAATGGTCGCCGTCCTCTCACGCGCAGTGTCTGTGCCAGCATGCCAGCTAGCTTGATTCAAGGCCTCTTGCGCTGCGGTCAGCGCAAATAAGCTGAACCTGTCCATTTTCTTGTGATCCTTGGGTTCAACCGCGAAGGAAGGATCGAATCCCCATGGGAAGTCTAGCGTTACGCTCGGTACAATTCCGGCGACCTTAGATGTAATGCCCTCCGTGACCTCCTCAGGAAGCGCTACCAATCCCGAATGACCATCTAGAAGGCGGCGCCATACAGCCTCGACTCCACAGCCCAGGGGGGAGACAATACCCATGCCAGTAACAACAACTCGTCGTGTATTCAAATCATGCTCCAATGAAAAATGTGTATGGCCTTGACAAAACACGCCATGCAGCCGTCTTCAAGAATGTGCGGCGTGAGAGAATTCTGTTCAAGTATAGGCTGGAGATGAAACAAAGATTATCGCATCGCGCCAAGAGATATGCGGAATGCGCCATAATAAAAAGACGATGAAAATATTTCGGCAAAGCACTCTTACTGTTTCGGCTCACTTTCTGCACGGGATGCTGCAGTCTGTTCTCACCCATCACGGAGAACAGGTAGCAGCACACGTACTTGCAAGTGCCACTATTCCCCAGTCCCTTCTCAATCAGCCTGATGCACGACTAACGCGTCAACAGTACGTAACGCTGTACAGAACAGTCGCGGCGACACTCGACGACGAGATGCTGGGATTGTGGTCCCGGCCAATCCGTACTGGCACCCTGAAATACCTCATGCTTAGCTTGTTGGACGCGCCAACAGTACTAGTAGCGCTACACCGTTTTGTCCGCTTCTGGAATCTGCTGCTGGATGATTATCGTGTGCAGATCTCTTCTAAAAATAATCTGGTGCGGTTGGCTCTTATCGAAAGAACACCTGGTGCGCAGGTAAATCTGCTTGGACATGAGCTGATGATGAAGTTAATTCACGGCATCGCATCCTGGCTGCTCGGTAGGGAGATCATTCTGCACCGGGTCGAGTTTCGCTTCGCCAAGCCTAGGCATTTCGAGGACTATACTTTTTTGTATCCAGGTGAGGTGAGCTTCCATGCTGACGTGACCAGCATTTACTTCTCATATCAAGATTGTGCGGAGCTGTTCAAACGTGAGAAGCATGACCTATGGGCGTTCCTTAAACGTGCTCCGGAAGACTGGACCTTCAGCACATCTCACCGAGCTTCAATTGGGGCTAGAACGCGCGAGTATCTTGAGCAAAACATTGGACAGCCGGTTACGATAAGGGACCTCGCGCAGACATTGCATAGCTCTGTCCGGACACTCAACCGCCGATTTGCAGACGAAGGAACGCATTTTCAGGCGGTCAAAGACGGGCTTCGACGAGATATTGCCGTCCATCGGCTGACAAATTCGAATACGAGTATCGCAGTGCTGGCATTCGATCTTGGCTTTTCTGACGCCACAGGCTTCTGCCGTGCATTCAAACATTGGACAGGCAGTAGCCCTTCTGAATATCGAAAAGGTACGCGTCAGGAGGAGGAATGATGGGGAAGCCACTACCTTCCTTGTCTTGCCGGTATAGGCAAGCATGGACCGCTTTTGGCCGAACCCGGCCGACGCATTGAGAGTAGCATCTTGCTCGCCTGAAAGGTTCAAGAAATGTCACGCCGGGTGCTGTAGCCTCTCATCAGAAGCTCGACTCGGACTATTCCATGCAGTCGACACCATGCATCTTGCTCGATTTGAGGCGAAGCTGGCCATTCATCAGGTTTGCACATACCAGAAGTCCTTTCCTTTGATCGCTGGCACAAGGGAGAGCCGCAAAAAGAAGAGTCATGTCGGAAAGTGCCTTTCGTGATAGCTTTGAGCAGAGCAAAGCGGCTCGATTCGGCGCGAGCTGCGCCAATAGGTGGCGGTTTCGTTTCTTTTGCACTTGGGAGATACCCTTGGTGGCACTGCCCTTGCGCTGGATGTAGGTGCGCCAGCCGGCCTGTTTCAACTTCGCTTCCTTCTCCGCGGTAGGGGCGCTCCGATTCGCGTAGTATTGCGGCTGGTGTCGCCACGGTCGAGAAGCGACTCGGAGACCGTGGCATCAGCCACGGCGGCATGCGTGACGGCCACTCAACGAAATCGTCGGCCTGCTGCTGCACAAGAATCGCCTCATGCTCAGACTGATGACCAGCCTCGGCTTCCACGTCCTGCCCCACGCCGACGATCCAGACTTCCAGTTATGCAGCAAGGCGCTCTGACTCCGTCGCCTCGACAGCAGGAGCGCGCAGAAAGCTAAACACCATCAGCGCCGTCAGCACCGTTACACCAGATAACATGAGTAGCAGGTTCTGAAAGGCGTGCACGTAAATCTGCGCCATCTGCTGCACCGGCATGCCGGCCAGCTTGGCGGCAGCAGCCAGTTGTCCCAATGCCAGACGGCTCGCGGCAGACGGCATATTGGAATGCGCCAGACCATGCTGTATCAGCGTCGCCAGCACGGCGCCAACGACGGCCAGCGCAATGCCTTCGCCTGCTACGCGCGTGGTGCTGAAGATACCGGCCGCCATGCCGGCACGCTCCTTGGGCACCACGCTGACGGCCATGCCATCCATCAGTCCCCACGGCAGACCGATGCCGACGCCGATGGTCAGCAAAGGCCACAGCAATTCAGCCCCCAATACGCCGAAGGGCAACTGCGCCAGCCAAACGAGACCGGCAGCCGCAATCAGCAATCCCAGTCCGGACAAGGCGCCCGCCGACCACCAGCGCGCCAGCCACGCGGCCAGCGTTGGCACCACCAGCATGGGGGCGGACAATCCCAGCATCAAGCGCCCCGTTTCGAGTTCGCTATGACCTTCGACGCCGATCAGTCGCACCGGCAGCAGCACCAGCAGCACCACAAAGCCGTAGGCCGGCGCCGCCGCCAGGAACTGCACGCCGATAAAGCGGGGATAACGGAACAGTGACAGATCCAGCATAGGCCGTGCGCTGCGCAATTCGATGGCGATAAAGCCGGCCAATAGCAGCAGGACCGTCAGCAGCAAGGCCAGCACCAGCGGATGGTTCCAGCCCAGTTCAGGCACGCGTAATACGGCCCACGTCAAAGTGGTCAGGGTGGCAGTGAAAACCACTGCGCCGCGCCAGTCCAGCTGTTCGGCGTCCGGGTCGCGCGATTCGTGCATGAACCGCAGGCCGGCGGCAAGCGCGACCAGCATCAGCAGCGCAGCAGCCACAAAGAAAGCGCGCCAACCGCACTGCCTTATTAGCAGGCCACTCAGCAGCGGGCCAAACGCAAGGCCGACACCAAACGCCGTGCCGATCATGCTGAATGCGCGCAGCCGCGCTTTGCCGTCGAATACCTGCGCCAAGGCGGCCATGCCGGACGCCAGCGCGAACGCCGCTCCCAGGCCTTGTGACGCACGCAAGCAGTCGAACACTGCCAGCGTAGGCGCAGCGGCAAGGCCGAACGACGACAGCGCAAACAGCAAGACGCCGCACAAGAACAGCCGTTTACGGCCATAGCGGTCGGCCAGCGTACCCGCAGCCATCAAGGCGCTACCGAAGGTCAGCATGAAGGCGTTGACGATCCAGTTCAGACCCACGGTATCGCTGCCCAGGTCAAGGCTGATGGCCGACAGCGCAACGGCCGGTCCAGTAAAGCTGAGCGGCATGGCCAGCGCCGCCAGGCAGACCGCCAGCAAGGTGAGCGAATGGTCGCGCTGCATTGCAATCATGGTGACTCCATCAAAGATAAAGAGTCGACAATGATAGAATCGCTGCAATCCCAGATAAACAAGCTCGATATCCGCTTAATACGGAAAAAAATTCCTTAATGGATCAATTGAATGGCTTAAACATATTTGTGCGCGCGGCCGAGACCCTGAGTTTTGTGGAGGCAGGCCGGCAACTCGGCATCTCGGCTTCCGCTGTCGGCAAAGCTGTCGCCAGGCTCGAACTGCGCCTGGGCGTGCGTCTGCTTCAACGCAGCACGCGCCACATCAGCCTGACGGCGGAAGGCGCCCTGTTTTACGAGCGCTGCCGCCGCATTCTCTGCGATGTGCGGGACGCCGAACTTGAAATCACCCGCACGCTGGAGCGCCCGCGCGGCAAGCTACGCGTCAGCATGCCTGTGATCGGCTACCGGATGCTGCTGCCGGTGCTGCCGGAATTCGCGCAGCTTTATCCGGAGGTCGAACTGGAGCTGGATTTCAGCGACCGCCTGGTCGACGTAATCGAGGAAGGCGTGGACGTGGCGATCCGCAGCGGCCCGCTAACCGATTCACGCCTGGCGGCCCGGCCGCTCGGGCCGTTCCGTTTCCTGGTGGTTGGCTCGGCTGCCTACATCGCACAGCGCGGCGAGCCTGCTACGCCTCACGATCTGCGTAACCATGCGCGCTTATGCTATCGCTTTCCCAGCACCGGCAAGCTGCAGGAGTGGGTGCTCGACCCGCAGCAGCCGCAGTACACCATCGACTCGCCTGCCTCCATGACCTGCAATAACATCGAAGCGCTGATCTGTGCGGCAGGCCAAGGATTGGGGCTGGCCTATCTTCCTGATTTTCTGGTACGCGACGCGCTGGCGACAGGACATGTCCGCACCGTGTTGACGCCTTACGTAAAGCACGGCGGCGTGTTTTCCGTGTTATGGCCGCCGAGCCGCCACCTGTCGCCCAAGCTGCGCACATTTGTCGATTTTATTTGCGCACGCTTGCTTGGCTAAAGCGCCTTCGCCAACAGAGCCATAAAACGGTCAACAGCGCCACGATGGTGATGATATCCAGCGCCGCGCATAACAGCTTGAGCGGCATGCCGCCCTAGTCGCCGAAGTGCAGTGACCGCGTCAGTAAGCATAACAACTAATACACAAGTATCGCTCACGGAATGTCACAAGGCTAAAGGATGCAACACACAGTTTAGTGAGCAAGGATGTAGTGCGATTCAAGTTGTTTGTCTCATGACGGAAAGACGCTGCGCTAGAGCATTGCTCCTTTGAGACCACAACTGAACCCATCCGAGGGTAACGAGACCCCACCCACCCTACCAGTTAGCGATCAAGGTGGCGCGCAGCGAGCGAGACTCGCTAGGATGGAAATGCACGTCGTCGACTGGCGCAGCTTCGCCGCGTAGCTGCGAGCTGTAGAAGTAGTCGATCGCCGAGACTTTACGGTTGGCGATGTTGAACGCTTCCAGCGACAGCCGTAGCTTCGGTGTCAGCTGATACGCCACATGACCATTCAAGGTGAACGACGATCGCGAACGCACGCGATTATCCGCCGTCAGCGGACGCGGACCAAAATAGCGCAGACGCAGTGCGCCGGACCACGGCCCGTATTTATCCACCGTCAGTGCCAGCTGCCCCACACCTTCCACAGCATCTTCGATATAGTCGCCAGCCAGCGCATCATGATCGCGCGAACGTGCATGGGCATAGGCAGCATCCACATCGAACGATAGCCATGGTAGCACCTTGTAGTAGTTGGAGATCTCCACCCCATAGCGCCGGCTCGGCCGCCCCGCTTCGGTGGTGCCGGAATCCCCGATATAGGTCAGCTCCGAATCGAAGTCCAGCCGGTACAGGGACAGCGAAGTCTGCATGCGCGGGATCAGTTCTGTACGCAGCCCTACTTCCTGCCCTCGCGATTGCACCAGTCCCGGCACCGGTGTCACAGCCTCCCCCGTCTTCGCATCCACTTTGGCGACCGTGCCGCGCCCATCATTGCTGTGGAATCCTTTGCCCAGATTCAGATACAACTCGGTCTGCGCAAACGGGCTCAGAATCAGGCTAAGCGAGGGACTGACTAATTGCGCACTTGCGGTACCGCTGTTATCCGCCAGATTGCTCTTCACATCGAAGCGATAGCGGTCAGTGCGCACCCCGGCGACCGAACGCAGCTTGTCAGTCCAGCGCGTAGCATTTTCCACATACAGTGCGGCACTGCTCTCGACGATATGATCCTGCCGGGTAGCCGACAGCACCTGCTGCGCGCGCGTGTGATTGAGTCCATTGAACACGTTATCGTTCTGTCCCGTCAGGCCTAGCGTCCAGTCCCCCGCCAGCCCCAATACAGGTACGTCACGCCACGTATGGCTGGCACCAAAGCCGCTCGTCACGCGGCGGTCCGGCTGACCAAACTGATCGCCGTTCACGGGATCATCCATGTAGTAGGTAAAGTCGGAAAACAGATCAAGCCGGTTACGGATCACATAGGCATTCAGCTTGGCCGCCGCTTCGGCCGTGGTGCTGCGCCATGTGGCCGACAGGCTGCTACGCGCCGACCGGCCGCCATCCGTGTTATCGATGGCATCAAACCGCCCTATGCTGCCATCCTGTACGGCACGTAGCGGTATCTGGTCGGTCGAGTTCCACTGCCCGCGGTAGGCCATCGCCGTTACGCTCCAGCCATTACTGGCCGGCCCCACCGAATAGCGCAGCACGCCGTTCGCCTTGCGGTAGTTATCGCCACGCGTATAGGGACCGTTGTTATGCACACTTTCCAGTGCATACAGCAGGCTGCCGCTGCCAATCTCGCTCGAAGCCGCCAGCGCTGCACGACCATAAGCGTTCTGCCCACCACTGATGGTGAACACACTGTCGCTAAGCCGGTTGGCGTAATTGACGGTGACGCTACCGGCCGAGGCAAAGTCGCCCAGGCGTGCCGAATACGGACCTTTGCTGTAGTCCATTCGCCCTACCACTTCCGGAATCAGAAAATTCAGATCGGTCCAGCCCTGACCATGCGCATGGCTGCGCTGATTGACCGGCATATCGTCAACATAGGTCGCCAGATCGGTGCCGTGATCGAGATTAAAGCCACGCAGGTAGTACTGGCTGGCCTTACCTTCACCACTATGCTGGCCCACGATCAGACCCGGCGTAGCCTCCAGAATCTCGGCTGGCCGGTACACCGTGCGCAGCTCCAGTTCACGGCCAGTAATGCTGCCCTGATTTGCAGAATCGGCCAGCCCTAACTGGCTGGTGCGGGATGCCTCGACGGTGACCGTCAGCAGACCGGTCGGTTCGGCGTGCACCGTAACGAATGGAACCAGCAGCGCTGGCGCGGCCAGTAATGAAGCGTAATGAGAACGTACAGAGGACATGCGTAGCCTAATCAGAAAATGAATACGAGCAGTACGGCAGATTCTATGTGCGCCTGTTTAGATTCGATAAATACTTCATTCGCATTCCTATATACGCCTTATGGAATAAGGGCGCGTTCAAAATCAACAGTTCTGCTGCCTACTCAACAGTACTGCTGATTTTTCAGCAGATGCGACTGCGCGCCTTCTTGCGCCGAGCGCAAAACTCTCTAAAGAAAACAATCACTTGAGTTCATTTTCCCGCGACCGCTCTACGCTGGCACAGGGCTTGCGAATCATAGCGGCATGCAAGCCCCATTTATCCTTCAGGAGAACAAAAATGAAAATGAATCTATCGCGCTGGCTCATCGCACTAGCGGCCGGCAGTGCAGCGTTGATCAGCGTGCCGCAGGCGCAGGCGCACCACGCCTTCGCCGCCGAGTTCGACGCCAAGCAGCCGCTCGACCTGAGTGGCACCATCACCAAAGCCAAGTGGGTCAATCCGCATAGCTGGCTGTATTTCGATGTCACCGGACCGGATGGCAAGGTCACTAACTGGGGCGTGGAATTCGGTGCGCCGAATTCGCTGGCCAATGCAGGTCTGGCCAAGAGCGATCTGAAAATCGGCCAGCCAGTACGTATCCGCGGCTTCCGCTCCAAGAACGGTGAAGCCTTCGGCTATAGCGTGTTCGTCACGCTGGCCGATGGCCGCACCATCCAGACCGGTGGCGCGCAGGACGCCCCGACTACCGAGGCGCCGCGTCCATGATCCGATCCCTGACACTATTTACCTTGCTGGCGGCGCTCACCGGCTGCGTCTTCGCCGCCGATAAGATTCCCCGTCTGGCCAATGGCCGGCCGGACTTTTCAGGCATCTGGCAGACCACCAGCGCCGCCGAATTCGATCTGGAACCCCATGCTGCCCGCATTGATGCGCCACCGAGCGCCGGCGTGGTGGTCGGCAATGTGCTGCCCTATCTGCCGGCAGCACTGGAGCAGAAAAAGAAGAACTTCGCCAATCGCGACAAGGATGATCCACGCCTGAAAGGCTGGACGCTGGGCGTGCCACGCGGGATCTACTACCCCGAGCCGTTCCAGATTTTCCAGCGCCAGCGCGACCTGACGCTGGTACACCAGTTCGGCCATTCGGTGCGCACCATCCACACCAATGGCACCGACCACCCCGGCGGCGACCGTAACCAGTTCTGGCTGGGTGATTCGCGCGGCCGCTGGGATGGCGACACACTGGTGGTCGATGTATCCGGCTTCAACGACGAGACCTGGCTGGATCGCGCCGGCAACTACCACAGCGAAGCGCTGCATGTGGTGGAACGCTGGAAGTACCTCGATGCCAACACCATCGAATACAGTGCCCGCGTAGAAGATCCGGAAGTGTTTGCCCGCCCATGGGATCTGAGCGTGATTCTACATCGCCACCGCGAGAAGAATTTCCAGCTGATCGAAGACTATCGCTACACGCTGGAATACGAACAATACTACCCGCCCAAACCACCAGCTTCCGCTGCACAAGCGACGCACAAGCAACCATAGGGAACGCCATGAAAACTCTCGCAACTGCGCTCACCCTGCTGCTGGTCGTCACTCCCCATGCACAAGCCCAGCAAAACAAAACCAAGCCCCTGGCCGGTACTGACCGGATCCGCTTCGAGCCTAGCTATACCCCAGTCGAATCAGGCAAATGGATCGGAAAACGGCTGGCCGATGGGCAGCCCGACGTGGAAGGCCACTGGTCCAACACGGTCGCCAACCATAACAACTGGACCGATCCGCAAGGCGGCATACCAGGCGACCCGGCGCCGCCGCGCAAGCCGCTGGGGCCACGCTCGGAGCGCGCGCCGAGCCGCGTGACCGATCCGGCCGATGGGCAGGTACCATTCCAGCCGTGGGCCAAGGCAGCACAGGAAGACTTTCTGAAGAACTTCCACAATCCTACCCAGCCACAATACATCGAGCCGCTGGCACGCTGTGCACCGGCTGGTGTGCCCAAGTCCTTCATCTGGCACGGCTACGAAATCCGCCAGTTCCCCGGCTATGTGGTGTTCCTGTTCAATTCGGGCACACGCATCATCCACCTCGACGGCAAGCCTCACCTGCCGGCCAATATCAAACTGTGGAATGCCGACTCGCGCGGCCACTGGGAAGGCAATACGCTGGTGGTCGATGTCACCAACAACAATAGCAAGGCACTGTTCGGTCGTACCGGCGAATTCGCCAGTGAAAACGTCCACATCACCGAACGCTACATCTTCTCCAACGATGGCCAGCGCTACAACTATGTTGCCACCTTTGATGACCCAACCGTCTACACGCGTAAATGGACGGCCACCATTCCGGCCAAACGTCGCACCGAAAAAGATGCAGTGGACGGCTGGCACTATGAAGTCGCCAGCAATGTGACCGGCAAACAGCAGGTGATCGAGCGCGACGAGCGTATCTGCACTGAAAACAATATCGGCTTCGGCCACGTGGCTGTCACTCCGGCACCGCGCTAACTCTCGCCCGCAAAAAACCTAGAAATGGAATACCCGATGAATAAATCTCTCCCCCGTCGTACCGTGATCGCCACGCTGGTAACGCTGGCTTTCAGCAGCACTATCCCCCTGCACGCCACTGCCGCCGAGTTCCCTGCTTCGGCAGATAGCGGTGACCAGAGCACCACCGCCGGCGCCGATGGCGTTTCCGCCATCGTCGACAGCGTGGTAGTACTCGGCTCGATCCGTCACGATGCCACCGTCCTCACCAGCTCCTCGCCTATCGATGTGATCACGCCGCAACAAATCAAGGAGACCGGTGCCGTATCGCTGAATCAGGCGCTCTCCAAGCTGCACCCTTCGTTCAACTTCCCGCAAGGGCAGAACGCCGTCAAAGGCCAGGGTGTGCGTTCCGCTTCCCTGCGCGGTGTCAGCCCCGCCTATACGCTAGTACTGGTGAACGGCAAACGCCGCAATGCTTCGGCCCAGTTGTCCGGCACCGATCCATGGCCAGCCGCCACCGTGGTCGACCTCAATACCATCCCGCTCAGTGCTGTACTGCGGGTCGAAGTGCTGCGTGACGGCGCCGCTGCCCAATATGGTTCAGATGCCATCGCCGGCGTAATCAACATCGTGCTGCGCGAGAATGGCAGCGGGGGCGAACTGTCCGCCCATGGCGGCGGCTATTCCGATGGCGGCGGCCACACCACGGCAGTCAACGGCTGGACCGGCATCAAACTGGGACAGGATGGCTTTGCCAACTTCAGCATCGACCGCCTGAAGAACACCAACGTCGATCGCAGCGCAGCAGACTGGCGCCAGCTATTCCCCAACGGCGATCCGCGTAACGACAGCTTCAACAAGAAATACGGCCAGTGGGGGCAGGCATCGCGCAATAACTGGAGCGCCCTCACCAATGCAGAACTGCCACTGAGCGCCAAAGCCGTGGCTTACGGCTGGGCCAATTACTCGGACAAGGACTCGCATAACTGGGTCAATCCTGAGCGCGTAGTAAAGGCCATTACCAGCAATACGACGGTGACCGATGGCACCAAGCTGGGCGAAAACGATGTACTGGGCCTGTATCCGAATGGCTACCAGCCGTGGATGAGCTACCACGCCAAGGATGCGGCAGTGGTAGGCGGGGTGCGCTTCGATGCCGAGCGTGCCGGCCAGTTCGATGTAGCAGTCAGCTACGGCAGCAACGAAACCTCGCGCGACACCTACAACACGGCCAATCCTTCGTATGGCGCCAGCAGCCCGACCCACTTCTATCTGGGCTCCTGGAAAAGCGATACCACCAGCCTCACCGCCGACTATAGCAATGTACTGAACATCGATGGCCTGCAGGATGGTCTGAATGTCTCGGCTGGCCTGCTGGCGCGTCATGAACGCTGGCGCACCGGTGACCTTGGCGATGTGGCAGGCTACACAGGTGGCCCGCTGGCCGGTAAAACGGTCGGCTCGCTGTATCCCGGCACCGCCTATGCCAGCGACACCACCCGTATTCCTATCAGCGGTTCATCCACTTCCGGCATCAAGCCGCAGGATGCTACCGAAGTCACCCGCAATGTAGCGGGTGGCTATGCCGGTCTGGATGCACGCCTGAACCGCCAATGGCTGATCGGCGCCACCGGCCGCTACGAGCACTACTCGGACTTCGGCGGCACCAGCAATTTCAAACTGAATAGCCGCTATGACTTCACGCCGGCAATCGCGCTGCGCGGCACGGTCAGCTCGGGCTTCCATGCGCCGAGTCTGGCCGCACTGGGCTTCCAGAGCACGGGCACCACCAGCAACTGGTCGAATTCCGGTAGCGGCACGCTGACGCCGGGCCAGACGCGCCAGTTCCGTCCTGACGATCCCGCCGCCAGCGCCTTTGGAGCCCGCGCGCTCGATCCGGAGAAGTCGCGCACCTATTCGCTGGGCGCAGTCTGGCGTGCCAGCGATGCCAGCTCGCTGACGGTGGATGCCTACCGCCTCAAAGTACGTGACGTAATCATCCAGACCGAAACCCTGCAGGGTGCCACCGTCACCAGCGCCTTCAATGCGGCCGGCCTGCCTGGCTTCACGCAGGCGTCCTATTACACCAATGGCTGGGATAGCCGTACCGACGGTCTGGACATCATCGGCAAGCATCACCTGAGCGCAGGCAGCGGCCAGCTGGAATTAAGCGCGGCACTGAGCCTGCTCAACACCAGTGTCTCGAATGTACACCGCTACGTCAGTATCGGCGGTAGCCAGATCCTCGCGGTCAGCAACGCCAAAGTACGCGATGCCGAAACGGGCACGCCAAAAAACAAAGTGGTGCTGGGGGCACGCTACGCCAGCGGTGCATGGACCACCGACAGTACGGTGACGCGCTACGGCCGCTACCGCTACAACGTGGGCGACGTGGCTGGTGTGGCTTCGCCCAACGGCAATATCGATCAGGAATTCTCGTCCGAGACCTACGTGGACTTCAGCGTGGCCTATGCACTCAGCAAAAACTGGAAGCTGGATCTGAATGTGCAGAACGCCTTCAACCGCTATCCGGACAAATACCTGACCAATAACCGCGCCAGCGGTATCAACCCGTACTCCTTCATCGCACCAAACGGCGCCTCCGGCCGCTTCGTGTATGCAGGTCTGAGCTACAAACTATAAAGGAAATTCATGACGGATCGCCGCACTTTTCTGCGCGGCGCCGGTGCACTGGCCGTAGTGGCCAGTCTACCGGCGGCAGTCCGTGCCAGCAGCGCAAACCCGCGCGTGCTGGTGGACTGGCACGCGCACTTTGTTACCCATGCCGAGATCAGCTTCCTGCGCCAGCGTCAGAGCGCCCCCCGTGTGTTTGACGGTGCCGATGGCGTGAGCCTGATGGAAAATCTCGATACCGCCTCATTCGCAGGCGGCAAACCCTCGCCCTTCAGCGCTTCGAGTATCGCAGCGCGCTTACATCACATGGACCAGTTGGGCATCGGCCGCCAGCTGCTTACCCATACGGTGGCGCTAGGCTTCGACGCGACCCTGCCGCTGGAACAGCTACGCCCCCTGTTCCGTGCCGTGAATGACGAACTGGCCAGCGTGGTCAAGCGCTATCCGGATCGATTCTTCGCCGTGGCGGCGTTACCGGCCGCAGATCCCCAATGGGCTGCACAGGAACTGCGCCGCGCCCATACGGAATTGGGACTGATCGGCGGCTCATTGCCGCTGAACGCCTTTGCCACGCTGGAAAGCGCACGTACGCTGGCACCGCTGTTCGCTGCAGCGCAGAAGCTGGGCAGCCATTTCTTCATCCACCGTGCACCGGCCAGCGCCCTGCTGCCCGGCCAGCCGCCGGTGCTAATCCCGCGCGATACCGAGTACGCACGCTGGAGCATCATCAGCAACGGCCATCTGGCAAATGGAGCGATCACGCTGGGCCTGACGGATTTCCTTGATCCCTATCCCGACGTTTCCGTGGAAGTGATCATGCTGGGTGGCTTCCTGCCCTATCTGATCGACACCCTGGTGCCCGCTGCGCACAAGGCAGGCGTGACCGATCCGCTGGCCCGCCTACGGCGCCTGTACCTTGATCCCGGCCCGTATTCGCGTAATGGCGAGTGGGTCAAACTGGCGATCGATAAACTGGGTGCAGACCGCATACTGTTCGGTACGGACTATGGCGTGGGAGGGGGAGATCGTGGCGATTCCGCTGCGGGACTCGCCACGCTGGATCAGGTGCTGACGCCCGCACAGCGTCAGCAGATCTACATCGACAACAGCCGCCAGCTACTGGCACGCAAAGGCATCAAGGTTTAGCCGCCGCCTTGATCGGAGCAGGCCATTTCGGCTGCTCCGTATTCGGATACCAGTAGATCCGGTGGCAATGCTCGCAGGCGGCGTCAATCTTCTCGCCCGCCGCCATCAGGCGCTGCCCCGCCTTGGCATCCACCGCCGCAGTTGCTTCCTGCGCTGCCACTTGCAGCGCCCTTGCCGCAGCAGCGAATCGTACGGGATCAGCTGCGATCTTAATACGCACCTGCTCTGCCGTCAGGATACCCGGCACATGCGCGTCTTCCAGCTGATTACTGTGACTAACCGCACGGCCCTCCACCAGTAGCAGATTGGCCGCCTCGGCCAGCGTGACTGTGTGGTGACGAACTTCCAGCCATTCCGCTTCCGTATTCGGCTGATATTCCTTCAGCCCCTGGGCGGTAGTCTCGCTTCGCACCGCACCCCAGATAGCATCAGCGGCCGGGTCCACTATATGGGCCATCACTTCCTGTACCGAGGCATCGGGGTGAAGCGCCGTGGGAGTCTGTCTGTTGCAAGCGCCCAGCAAAGCCGGAATCGCCAGTACGGCGGCCAGGGTTGTTACTGCCTTTAACTTCATAATCTTCCTTTAAACATAACCGATGGCGCGGCCAAACAGGCCCACGCCCAACCATAGCGACAGCGATAGCACGGCACTGCCCTGCGCCAGCCAGGGTGCCACTTTCTCTGCCTGCGTCACCTTGCGGTACAGCGTGAGCTGCACCAGCAATGCCAGTCCCAGCAAGGCCATCTTGGGCACGAACGCACTGTTGTAGAAATATCGCACCGGGCCAGACAGGAACAGCGTGGTGCCCGTCAAGACAGTGAGCGCCAGCCCGCCCCACAGCAGCGGTGCCACCGCTGCCGCGATTTGCGGATGCGGCACCGCACGCAGGCCTAGGCCCAGCAGGCGCAGATTTACCAGTACCAGCACGGCAAGAAAACTCACCAGTCCCAACACATGCAGCACCTCCGTAATTTCTATCACCAGATGGTGAGCGCCACGCAGTTGTGTGATCAGGTAGCTGTCCTGAACCCAGCCAAGGATATGTACAAACGTCATAATCAAAAGGACCTGCCAAAGTTAGAGGTAATAGGGAATGGAGCGGCCAAACACTGTCGCCAGCGTCCAGAAGCTCAGCGAAATCCAGCCGGCGCGCGTGGCAGCCCTCGGCAGCACAGCTTCGTTGGCCCACTGGCTGGCACGGTGCCCCCACTTCAGTTCGAAGTACAGCGCATTCAGGCAGGCCAGCACCATGCAGCCGACCTTGAGCCAGAACGGCAGATTGGTGTACAGGGTTTCGGCCTCGGCCCAGAACAGCAGGCCGCCGGTAATGAAGGTCAGAGCAAAACCGGCGAAAATGTAATAGCGCAGCTGGTTCAGCAGGTCAGCCAGCGGAATGCGCTTGAGCAGCAAGCCAGTCAGGCGCAGGTCCGTCAGTAGTATCAGTCCGAAAGACGCGGCTAGCCCCAGCAGGTGCAAGGCCTCCAGCAGCGGAAATGCATACTGCGATTCGCGCAGCGCCGTGCTGCTCTCGGATTCCTGAATCAGATGGACAATATCGAATAACGTCATCGCGGCCTCACCTCAGGGAAGCGCTGCCAGGGCAGATAAGGCCAGCGCAGTTGTCGCCGCATCCGCCACCGGTGCCGCTGCCGCCGGAGCGGCCGATATTTTGGCAGGCGGCGGTGTAATCCGCTTGATCGTACCGCCTTGCGCTTCATAGTCCTCCGAACCGGTCGCACCGGCCACCTGATAGCCCTTGGCCAGCAGCAGATCGCCGACCGCCCCCGCACGATGGGCGTGGTTAGACACAGTGATGATCAAGCGGTCTTTCGGAATGAACGAGAGCTGCTGCTCGACATCCTTGGCCTGCACGCTCAGATACACGGGAAAGCTGCCTTTGGCCGTCACCTCGTCGGGGCGGCGCACATCCAGAATCAGCACTTTCTCTGGCTGGGCCAGTAGCGCATCGACTTCGCTGCGCTGCAGCTGTCTGGTGTTATGAGTCCAGGCTTGCTGGCCAAAGGCGGGGATGCTGGCAGCCAGCGCCAGTAAGAGCAGAATATGTTTCATGATTGCGGTCTTTCGCAGAGTTGAACTTGGTCTGTTAGTCGCAAGTAGCGTGCCCGCCCCCCCGCAGATGGACGGAAACCCTGTATTGACGGACGAAACCGCATATCAGCCAGCTACACTATTCCAGCCCGATGTTGGATTTCCAGCACATCCGTCGCGCTGCTGTTGAGAATTCAACAGCACCACATCGGCCAGTGTCGGATTTCGTTCACCCGGCCTATGGAGGGGCAAAAAAAGGGCCTGCCACCACGCCGGGTGACAGGCCTCTCCATGACTACTCGATATAGGATTAATGCGCGAGCTTGCGGATCACCGCTACCAGCCGGTCTATCTCTTCATAGGTATTGTAGAAAGCCAGCGAAGGCCGGACAGTAGTTTCGACACCGAAGCGGCGCAGAATAGGCTGCGCGCAATGGTGGCCGGTACGCACCGCTATGCCCTCCTCGTTGAGCGCCTTGCCCACCTGCTCGGTGGTATAGCCATCCAGCACGAACGACATCACACTGGCTTTCTCGGCCGCCGTGCCGATCAGCCGCACACCACGGATCTGCTCCAGCTGATAAGTGCCATACACCAGCAGCTCGTGCTCGTAGCGGGCGATGGCATCCAGCCCGATACGCTGCACATAGTCGATGGCCGCGCCCAGCCCCACCGCGTCGGCGATATTGCCGGTGCCCGCTTCGAACTTGTTCGGTATCGGCTGATACACCGTCTGCTCGAACGTCACGTCGGCGATCATATTGCCGCCGCCCTGCCATGGTGGCATGTCTTCCAGCACCTCGCGCTTACCCCACAGCGCCCCGATGCCGGTCGGCCCGAACACTTTGTGGCCGGAGAAGACGAAGAAGTCCGCGCCAATATCCTGCACATCGACCTTCATGTGCGACACCGACTGCGCACCATCGACCAGTGCCCGCGCCCCCACGCTATGCGCGAGTGCCACGATTTCCTTCACAGGCGTGACGGTACCGAGCGCATTCGACACCTGCGTCACAGACACCAGCTTGGTGCGGCTATTGAGTAGCTTGCGGTACTCGTCCAGCAGCAGCTGTCCGCTGTCATCGACAGGAATCACGCGCAGCACTGCCCCCTTGGCTTTGGCTAACTGCTGCCACGGCACGATGTTGGCGTGATGTTCGAGATGCGAGACAATGATTTCATCACCTTCGCCGATGTGCTGCGCACCCCAACTCTTGGCCACCAGATTGATCGCCTCGGTGGTGCCACGAACAAAAATCACTTCGCGCACATCGGGCGCATTGAGAAAGCCACGCACCCGTTCGCGCGCCCCTTCGTAGGCATCGGTAGCACGTGCTGCCAGTTCGTGCGCAGCGCGGTGGATATTCGAGTTCTCGTGCTCGTAGAAGTAGCTGATCCGGTCTATTACCGCACGTGGCTTCTGGGTAGTGGCAGCATTATCGAACCACACCAGCTGACGCCCGTTAACACGCTCCTGCAGGATGGGAAAATCGCGCCGCACCGCATGCACATCGAATGGCGCCTGCGCACGCTGGGCCTGTAACAGTGGCGTAGCGGTGGCGGGCCGCGCTGCACTGACAGCCGCCGGATCGGGACTATGCCAGTCGCTGAGGAAGTAGTACGACGGTGCATCGGCCTGACGCGGCCCGCCCAAATCCAGCGCCGGCACGCCCAGCACGGCGCTGCCGCTGCGCGGCTCGTAGGCCGGCAAGCTGCTGTACACCTTGTCTGGCACACCATTACCGGCCGGGGCCACCGGCGCCAACGCCGGAATACGGTTGGCCAGCGAAGGAAGCTGGGTCGGCGAGGCCGGTATCAGATTGGTGCCCGGTATCTGCCCCTGCGGAATCGGCGTACCCGGCACCGAAGGCCCGAGGCCGGCCGGACTGGCTAGCGGCGATCCCGCCGGCGCCAGATTGGCGGGCGCCTGCACGCCCGCCACGCCGAGCGGCGTCTTGAACGGCGCCGAACTAAATAGCTCGTTGGCTAGCCGCGCCAGTAGCGCCGTATCGAACGGCGCGCCGGGAGGTTCCGGCAAATTGGACGTTGGATCGCTCATTTATAGGTATCAGGATAGTCGTGGTATTTGCCGATTTCGACATCGTCCAGCACGGCCAGTGCATCATTGGTCAGTACCGCCAGTGAGCAGTACAGCGAAATCAGATACGACGAAATCGCATGATTATTGATGCCCATGAAGCGTACCGACAGGCCGGGGCTCTGCTCGCCCGGCAGCCCCGGCTGATACAGACCCACCACACCCTGACGCTTATCGCCCACGCGCAGCAGCAATATCTTGGATTTGCCGTCGGCCACCGGCACTTTGTCGGACGGGATCAGCGGCACACCGCGCCACGTGATGAACTGGGAACCGAACAGGCTGATGGTCGGCGGCGGCGTGCCGCGCCGCGTGGCTTCGCGACCGAAAGCAGCAATCGCCAGCGGGTGGGCCAGGAAGAAGGCTGGCTCCTTCCACACCTTGGTCAGCAGCTCGTCCAGATCATCAGGCGTCGGTGCGCCCGTCAGCGGGAAGATGCGCTGCTCGTCCGTCACCTGCGACAGCAAGCCATAGTCCGGATTGTTAATCAGTTCGGACTCCTGATTTTCCTTGATGGTCTCGATGGTCAGACGCAGCTGTTCCTTGATCTGGTCGTGCGGACTGCTATACAGATCGGACACGCGGGTATGCACATCGAGGATGGTGGAGACGGCATTCAGGAAGTATTCGCGCGGATGCTCTTCGTAATCGACAAAGGTACGCGGCAACTGGTTCTCGGCCTGCCGTGCGGTGCAGGTGACCTTGATCGCCTCGGGATTCCTGACCTTGTTCAGGCGGTAGATACCTGCTTCCACCGGCACCCATTGCAGCAGATGGGTAAGCCAGCGCGGGCTGATTGTTTCTAGCTGGGGCGCCGTCTTGGTAGCATTGGCTAATTGCCTTGCTGCGTTATCGCCCAGCGCCGTGGTTCCGCCTACAGTTGCTGACATCTTTACTCCCATTAAATTGAGTTAATAAACACGATTAGTGTGCGGCGCTGGCCCAGACGCCTCAACATGCTATAGCCATCAAGGCCTGCCTGCGCACTGCTTACCACCCTGCTCCAGTAGCGCAGCTGGCGTCACCTTGAGCGCAGTGGCCAGCTTCTCCACTGTCAGCAGCGATGCCACCACTACGCCCCGTTCGATCTCGCCGATGTACGAACGATTCAGATTGGAATTCTCGGCCAGCCGTTCCTGCGACCAGCCTTGCGCCTCGCGCAACTGGCGCACCCCGCGGCCGAAGCTGCCGACCAGTGCACACGCTATGCAGTTCGGTGTACTCATGCGGAAGCTATACCGTTCGCCAGCGCACCTTCGCGCGACTCGGCCTGCGCCACCCGACCGCCGGCCGGCACGTCATGGGTCAGCCAGACATTCCCGCCGATCACGGCGCCCTTGCCTATCGTGATGCGGCCGAGGACCGTAGCGCCGGCATAGATCACCACATCGTCTTCCACCACCGGGTGGCGCGGCAGGCCTTTCTGCAAGTTGCCGTCGCCATCGGCCGGAAAGCGCTTGGCGCCCAGTGTGACGGCCTGATAGACGCGCACACGCTCGCCGATCACGGCCGTCTCGCCGATCACCACACCTGTGCCGTGGTCTATAAAAAAGCCTGCACCGATACGCGCACCGGGGTGGATATCGATGCCGGTGGCACTATGTGCCAGCTCGGCCACGATGCGTGCCAGTAGCGGCAGCCCTAATTGATACAATTTATTAGCAAGGCGGTAGTGGATCATGGCCAGCACGCCCGGATAGCACAGCAACACTTCATCCACGCTGCGCGCGGCCGGATCACCCTGATAGGCTGCCAGCACGTCGCTATCGAGCAGCGTGCGGATGGCGGGCAAGGCAGCGGCGAAACTGCGTACTGCCGTCAGCGCGTCGGCATCGACGTCGCCTCGCTCGCCCAAATGCAGGCTGGCGTTGTAGGACAGTTCGCGCCGCACTTGCTTGAGTAGCGCGTGCAGGGCCGCGTCGAGCGTGTGGGCCACGTGGAAGTTCTCGCTTTCCTGCCGCAGGTCTGGTGGCCCTAAGCGCATAGGGAACAGCACGCCCTTGAGGTTCTCGATGATGGCCGCCAGCGCATTGCGCGACGGGAATTCGCGGTTGCCTGCTTCGCTGCTGCGGCTCTGGATGCGGCGCCAGTTATGGCGCGCATCATGCAGCGATTGCACGATGCCGGTAATGTCGAAAGTCGTCATGGTTTAATCCTGCACCCATGGCAGACCGCGGAAACGCCAGCCGTCCGACTTGCCGCGCTGCTGCAGCCCGTCGATCTCGCCCTCGAAACCTTCCAGTACATTGAAGACCGCCGTGAAGCCGGCCTTGGCAGCCGCTTCCGCCGCCAGCGCAGAGCGCTTGCCACTGCGGCACAACAGCAGGACCACGGCATCCTTGCCGCCTACCTTGGCTTCCAGCTCGCGCACAAAACGGGGATTGCGCGTCAGCGCGGTGCCGGTTGCCCAGGGCACGTGCAGTGTATCGGGCACATGGCCGACAAATTTGCGTTCCTCGGCGGTACGCACATCCACCAGCAGCGACTGTCCTCGCAAGAACAGCTGCCAGGCAATGGCAGGTGGCACTCCGGCACTGGCTTGTGCTAACTCCAGCGGTAATTCAACAACGACTTCCGACATATTCAACCTTGGTCACATGATGGCGATAGACGTCAGCATACGGTCGCTGCATTCAGGATAAAACGAATAAAATCGAGTTCACAAAGGCGAAAAACGCATAAGCGATAGACGCAGCGGTTGCAGTTCCCCTGTCATCGGCCTTATGCCAATTCCGGATAAGCATGCTTGGCATAATTCCTTCCTGCGAATAAGCGCCGCCGTTATAGTCGTTGCATGGAACTACTTGCACACAATTTTCGGAACGACTTTATCCGTGGCGCCAATCTGGCCAAAGGCGCGGGCGCCGATGAACAGCCGCTGATCGCCTTCCGCGACGCCACCCAGCTCAGTCTAATCATCCGGGCCACTGCCTTTGTCTACGCCGATACCCGTTCACGCGCACTACATAACGTCATCGAGCGCATCGCGCCCAGCGATGCGACCGTACTCATCACCGGCGAAACCGGTACCGGCAAAGAGCTTGTTGCCCGCCATGTGCATGCGCTGAGCAAGCGCCGCAATGCCAAGTTTGTCGCGATTAATTGCGGTGCTTTTTCGGAAACGCTGATCGAGAGCGAACTGTTCGGCTACGAACGCGGCGCCTTCACCGGTGCCCTGCAAGGCAAGGCCGGCTGGTTCGAGACATCCAATGGCGGCACGCTCTTCCTCGATGAAATCGGCGATCTGCCGCTGGCGATGCAGGTCAAGCTGCTACGCGTGCTGCAGGAGCGCGAGGTGGTGCGGCTAGGTGCACGCCAACCCGTACCGATCGACGTGCGTCTGATCGCCGCCACCAATATCGATTTATCGGAAGCCGTGCGCGCCGGCCGCTTCCGCGAAGATCTGTACTACCGTCTGCAGGTCATCTCGCTGCCCGTGCTGCCTTTGCGCGAACGTACGGGCGATGTACTGCCGCTGGCACAGCACTTTCTGTCTACCTATGCGCGCCGCCTGCAGGTGGAGCAGGTCTGTCTGACAGCCGATGCAGAACGAGCCTTGCTGACATATCCATGGCCGGGCAATATCCGCGAACTGGAAAACATCATCCACCGCGCCGTGTTGCTCAGCCGTGCCGGCTTCATTACACCGGCCGAACTGAATCTGCCAGGCTGGCACAATACCGCACCAGGCTCAGGCTCTACGGAAGAACCGCCCGCCCATCCCGGCGCTCACCAGAGCAAGCAGTACAGCCGCCCGTCCGAATCAGACACGGTAGAAACAGCAGCCCAGTCCAGTGCCGACACTGCGACAGCTTGCGCCCCCGCCCTGTATCAGGCCTGGGACAGTTTGCTGCAATCTGACGAGTCCATACACTTCGAGGAACTGCAGCTACAACTGATACTGGCGGCGTGGGAACTATGCCAGCGCAATCAGGTCCGCACCGCCAGGCGATTAAACCTCAGCCGCAACGTATTGCGCACTTTCCTGAAGCACGCAAAGGTGATCGACTAAGTCGTCATCTCCCCAGCGCCCGCTCAGCGGGCTGGCTGCACTCCCTATTTCATTCATTTCTCTCACAGACACAAGGCGGGTGATCAGCGACTCTGAGCACCCGCCTTGCGCGTTCTGCTGGGCCGACTAGATCGCCCCTCAGAAACCGTAGGCGTCCGGACTTGGCGGTGTTTTCGGCAGTGGCGCATCGTAGCCAAAGCCGCGATTACCATTCGGACCTATCACTCCCGCCCCCGGTCCAATATGCTCGCGCTCGACATTATTCTCGTTGCACGAGTATTCCCCTACGCCCCGCCCATCACCACCATAATTCCATATGCGGGTGAATTTAAAAGGCTCGCGATAATACTTCGGATCGATCACCGTTTCTTCCAGTTGTAGATGATGATAATCAGGCCGCGACCAGCGCTCGATCACCCTGGTCTGATCGCTGGTCGGGTTACCGTTTTCATCGAGCCAGATTTTTTCGAACGAAGAATCGCGCAAGCCAGTGGTCTCGATCACCAGCGTATCGCCGTCCCAGTACGCCACGTTGGTACCGAAATAGGTTTTACTGATGTCTTCCTTGGCCGGCAACGGCCGGCGCTGCGCCACCGTTGCGGAGCGATGCGTGGTGTAGTGGTATAGCGTGGCAAAGCGGTCTGTCGTGTGCAGCACCTCGAATGGCAGACCGCTGCTATTGTGACGTGGAATGCCACCATTGATGCAGACCGCTTCGGGATCCGGCGTATGGTTCTGTGCATAGATCATGGCGCGCTTGCCCTTTTCCGTCAGCGGCAGAATGAAGCCGGGCTGATCCTTACCGTGATTCCCTCCCGGTACGCCTTTCTCGCGCACGCCCTGCCAGAACCCGCTGAGATCAGGCTTGCCATCGAGCAGGCGTGGCGCCGGCAGTGGCGGACCCTTATAGATCAGCGGGCGGAACATTTCGGTCTCGGCATCGGCGTTTTCACCCTGCGCAGGTGCACGGGTGGCGGCCTTGCCGTTTTGCGCCCAGCCATGGCCGGCCCATACCGCCAGCAATGCGCCCAGCATCAGACTAAGTGTGACAGTTTTACGTTTCATCAGCTTGCTCATACGATTCACTTGGCCTCCGGTTTAGGTGGCAGATCCGACGGTTTAGGTTTGTTCTTGCGATACAGCCAGTAGCCGGTACCGCGCCCATCGTCCTCGACACTCCCCAGCGGCCAGTCCGGCACCAGCTGTTTATCCGGTCCGAAATAGCGGTTGCCATCGCTACCGATCTTGCCCGGCCCCGGTTCTAGATGGGTGGTCACCCAGTAGCTATTCCACTCACAGGAAAACTCCTTGAGCTGTTCGCCTTGCGGCGCCAGTACGTAGCGGCGCGCATACCTGACAGGCTTGCTGTAATACTTGGGGTCAGTGAAGGTCAGCTCCAGATTCAGATGCTGGTAATCGGGCCGCGTCCAGCGTTCGATCACCACGGCCTCGTTGCTGATAGGGTTGGCATTGTCATCGGCCCACACACGGCCGTCCGCGCTATCCTTGAATCCGCTCGAGCGGATTACCAGCGTGTCGCCCTCCCATTTCCCTATCCCGTTACCGCTGTAGCGCGGGTCCGGATCGGCGGGCGCTTTACGTCCATCGAGCCACGCCAGCCTATGCCAGCCCAGTTGATGGAAGCTGGCAAAGCGTACCCCGTTGTGCTGAATTTCAAATGGCAGCACCGCAGTCAGTGCACGCGGTATGCCGGTGATGATGCAGCGTGCTTCCGGATCCACTACTTTTTCATTTGCGGCCAGCGCAGCTTTACCGGCAGCGGTGTATGGCAGCTGGTATTGCGGCAAATCCTTGGCCAGATTACCATCGGGCTTGCCCGCTTCATGCAGCAATTTCCAGTAGCCATTCAGAATGGGTTTGCCCTTGGCATCACGCGGTGTCGCGGCAGGCTGTCCGGTAGTTTCCGTGCCTAACCAGATGGCATAGGACCTGGCGGTAATGCCATCGGGCTTAGCCTCGTCACGGTATTGCGCATTGACTGCCGCAGCCAACGCGGATAGAACAAAGCCAGCTACCATATGGCGCGGTTTGATTCGAAAGAACATAGCCTCCTCTTGCTGGGCTGATTAATGAAGCAGCCAATTTGCCAGCAAGCCTGCGCATCGTCCAATAAGTTTATTGCATATCCATATCAAAAGTGCGCGTTTGGTCGGCGCTGTTTTTGCATGTAAGCTGTCTTCGCATTAATCGCTACTGGAGAATCCATGAACAAAAATATTTCGCGTACAGCACTGCTGCTGGCGGCCATCGCCATCAGTCCGGCCGTACTAGCACATCACTCGTTTGCGGCACTGTTCGACGCCAGCAAACCCATCCGCCTGAAAGGTACTTTAACCAAAGTGGACTGGACTAATCCGCACAGCTACTTCTACCTCGACGTCGTCGACAGCAAAGGCGTGAGCTACAACTGGGCCGTAGAAGGTGCAGGTCCGGGCGCATTGTCGCGCCGCGGCTTCAAGAAAGGCGATGTGAAAATTGGCGACACGCTGGTCGTCGATGGCTATCTGGTCAAGAAGCCCGGTGTGCGCCTGATCGATGGCCGCATCGTCACCTTGCCGGATGGCCGCGTCATCAATGGCGGTACCGAGGGTGATGGCGGTCCCGGCGATATCAAGCCTGCCGAGGCCCAGAAGGACGCCAGTAGCTGATTCAACAGAGCTGCAATCCGCATCAGGCCGGCACGCAACTGCGCCGGCCTTTTTTTCATCCAGATCTGAACCAAGCCAATGTCTATAAAGGTCGGTTAGAAATGGCATGCAGCAGAATAGTAATTAGCTTAAGCGACAGCGCCTCATATCATTCTGCTGATTTATTCTTCGACAGCAAATAACACAGCAGACAGAATCGGGTTTTCGACAACCAAGCAATGGAAAACACCGAGATGAGTTCAAACAAGAGCAATCACCACAACCTTCCGCTCAACACGCTGGCTTTTGCCGTCTCATGCGCCTTACTCGCGCCAGCTTATGCGGCGGACACCAGTGTCGCCAGCAGTGTCGTCGTCGTCACGGGTTCGCGCGCCGCTGGCCGGACGGTCGAAAATAGTGCCTCGCCCATCGATGTACTGACGCAGGAAGACCTCAGCAACAGCGGCGCCAGCAATTTACTCGGTGCTTTAACCACACTGATTCCATCGTTCAGCCTGCCGGGCCAGTCACCCCAGCCTGACCTGGGCAGTATCGTACTGGGCGTACAGCAGCGTAACCTTTCGCCCTCCTACACTCTGGTGCTGATCAACGGCAAGCGGCGCAATACCACGGCAGTCGTCAGCGAAAACGGCTTCGCAGGCTCCGCTGCTGTTGATCTGGGACTGATTCCCATCAGTGCCATCGACCATGTGGAAGTGCTGCGTGATGGCGCCTCCGCACTGTATGGCTCTGCCGCGATTGCCGGCACCGTCAATGTCATCCTGAAACGCAATGCACAAGGCGGCAATCTCGCCATCAAGGGCGGCGCCACAACAAAAGGCGACGGCGATAACAGCAGCTTTTCTGCCGACAAGGGATTTGCACTCGATGATCGCGGCTACGTCAGCCTGTTCGCCCAGTTGAGCAAGCAGAAGCCTGCCGTACGTAGTTCACCGCTCAATGCAGGCTATCTGTATTACCCCGCCATCAAGGCCGATGGCACGCTTTCCACGACACTGGGACCGAATAACTCGCTACCGGCAGGTGCGAGTGTCAACCCCAGAGAAGCATCGCGGGATAACGCGCCATGGAAGAACAGCGGCCAGAAACTCGATGTCCGTACCAGCAGTGTCGGCTACAACGCCGAATACGACCTTGCTAGCGATCTGAGCGCCTATAGCTTCGCCACCTACACCGACCGTCGCGCCTACTCGGCACAGAACTTCCGCAGCCCATACGCAATCTATAGCAATGCCCTCGCCCGCAACAACGGCTGGTTCGGCTTCTATCCGGATGGCTATACCCCGCAGGAGTCCACCTCCGACCATCAGGCACAACTGGTCGCCGGTCTGCGTGGCAACTGGGATGGCTGGAACTGGGACTTAAGCAGCAACTACGGGCGCGACAAGGTAGATGTCTACACCGTGCACTCGGCCAACTATGCCTTGCCTGCCTCGGCCGGTCAGACGGATTTCTACATCGGCCAGAATGGCTATTCGCTGTGGACCAATACGCTGGACCTGAGCCGCAGCATCCCGACCGGCTGGACCGCCAAGCCGGTGAACCTGTCGCTGGGGCTCGAATATAGTCAGGAGCATAGCCAGCTCAAACCCGGCGAATCGAATGCCTATCTGGGCGTCATTCCCGGTGATGGCGGCAACGGCAGCGGCGGCGCACAATCCTTGCCCGGCTATTTGCCGCGCGATGCGGCGGACACCAAACGGCATAGCTATTCCGCCTATGCCGGCGCCGGCAGCAATATCACTGATGCGTGGTTTGTCGATGGCGGTTTGCGCGGCGAACACTATTCCGATTTCGGCAGCAGCGGCCTGATCGGCAAGCTATCCACCCGCTACGATTTCAGCCCCGCCTTCGCCTTGCGTGGCACCGCCAGCAATGGCTTCCACGCACCAGCACTGCAGACGGTCTCGTTCAGCAACACGTCAGGACGCCCTAACGGCCTGATCTCTTCGCTGGTACGGCCGGATTCGGCCGCCGGCCTGGCACTGGGCGCGGTTCCGCTGGCACCCGAGAAGGCCAAAGGCTTTACGCTGGGCCTTACCGGTGATCTCGGTCCACAATTTAGCTACGCGCTGGATTTCTATCAGACCGAAGTCCAGCACACGCTGGGCACCTCCGCCAACTTAGGACTGGACCGCACCAATAGCGACGGCCAGTTCCGCGATGCCACCGGTGCCGTGCTGAGCCCCTCCCAGCTAGCCATACTACAAAGCTACTTTACCGCCGCCGGACTGGCGATTCCCCAACCCGGCAACGGTCTGACAGCCCACTACTTTACCGACGTCGGCGATGTGCGTAGCCGCGGCGTCGATCTGACGCTGGATGGCAAGCAGCGGCTGGGCACAGGCGTGCTGAAGTGGAATTTCGCCGCGAACTTCAACTCCAGCGCCTTTACCCGTATCTCCGGTGTACCGGCCAAGCTGCAGGGATTGCCGAATATCTCCACTCTGTCGCTGACCAATCAGCAGAACACGCTGTATCTCGCGCCGCGCGACAAGCAGGTACTCGATGTGGCCTACAAGAGCGGTGCGTATTCCATCGATGTGCGTGAAACCCGCATCGGCAAGGTGCGGCGCTTCTGGACCAATGCCGACAATGCTGCGCAAGGCCTGCCAGCTAGCGGCGAATGGGATGCGGGCAAGCTGTGGACCACCGACCTGACGCTAGGCTGGAATCTGGGCCATGGCTTTGAGGCCAAGTTTGCTGTCATCAACGTCTTCAACCAGCGTGCCCGCCGCGTACCGGACATCTCGCGTACCAATGCCTCCAAGGCCCAGTACCAGTATGCCTTCGACACCAGCGGGCCGCTCGGTGCCGACCTTGGCAGCCAGTATTACGCCACGCTCAATTACAAGTTCTAGACGCGTCAATTACGGCATAAGGTGGCTGGCCGGCACGTATCACACCGGCTAGTACCACGCATACACAGTCAAGGAGTTCACATGCCATTAGGCGAGTTTTTCAATGAAGTAGCCGCCCTACCCGTCAGCCTGATTATCGGCGAGTCACTGGATTTATTTTCCGCACTCGACGTCATCCACATCGTCGGCGTGCTGCTACTGGCAGGCAGCATTTCCGTGGTCGACCTGCGCCTGCTTGGCGTGGTGTTTTCCGACGTCGGCCTCGATGTCCTCCAGCGTCAGATTCTGCCGCTTACCATCGCCGGTGCGCTGCTGGTATTCCCCACCGGCATCGGCCTGTTCCTGCCGCAGGCTGGCAAGATCTGGCTTAACCCCTTATTACAGGCCAAGCTCGCCCTGCTGCTGCTTGCCGCCGCGAATATCGGCTACTGGCACTACAACTTCTCGCGCCATGCGGAATGGAGCAGCAGCGCCACACTGCCGTGGCAAGCCCGCTTCGCCGGCGCCTCTTCGCTCATCTTATGGGCCGGCACCCTGATCGCGGGCCGGCTCATCGCTTTCTACATCTGAGGATTACCATGTCGCCAACTTCCCATCCTGCGGCCATCGACTGGCTGGCCAGGTCGTCGCTCGCCCACAACTTCAATGAGGCCGATCCGTGGACCTTTGCAACGTTCATGACCATCCACCTGCTCGGTCTTGCGCTCGCTTTCGGTACTTCGCTGATACTTGACCTGCGGCTGGTTGGCTGGGGTTTGCGCGCGAGCCAGCCAGCACAGATTGCCAGAAATCTGCAGCCATACCTGCTTGCAGGTCTTGGCGTCGCCCTGCTTAGCGGCCTATGGCTGTTCATCGCAGACGTATTGAAGTTCTGGGCTAACCCGGTCTTCCGCATCAAGCTGGCCCTGTTAATCGCACTCAGCGTCATTCAAGTCTGGCTGCTGTTCAGAGCCCAAGCCGATGCCCAGCCTTCCCGCTCGATTGCGGCATTGACCCTGCTAGGGTGGCTTGCAACCATTGTTTCTGGTCGTCTCATAGGCCTGGTTTGAATAAGCTCGTAGGCATCCTCAGAGCGCAACGGAGGTTGCTGCCTGATGGCTACAGCCTATGCCGGAAAATCGAGCCTTCCTGTAATGACGCCCGCCTTCCAAAATCGTAACTTGAGGAAGGAAATAGCTCATACAGACGTGCTGCGCCCACTCGGACAATAGATACGCAGAATGCGGAAGCGCACCTGCGCCATAATGCAAGACGGGACACCTTATTGCCCCGCCCCCCTCTGGTCATTGCTTGGCGAAAGACCTAGTCCTCCCACATTAGTCGGGAACCTACAAAGACTTGAGATAGTTACTCAATTCGGCCACTTCGGCTGGTGTCAGCTGCAAGTGCTGACGTTCATTATAGGTTGCAACCACATCTTCCAGAGTCGCTGCCGAGCCATTATGGAAGTATGGCGCGTGTTGCCAAACACCTTTAAGCGGCGCGGTCCGATACTGCTGCGTAGCCGAGCGACTGGCATAGCTAGGTACTCCCGCCGGTTCCGGTTCACTCACCGTCTCCAACGGCGTATGCAAGCGCGAATTAGCATCGGTGAATTCATTTCCGCTATGACAGGTAAAACACGTCGCCTTGCCGTAAAAGAGTAATTGGCCGCGCGCTGCCATGGCCGCATCAAAACTCCCCGCAGGTGCACTAGGGGCCGCCAGCGAAAGCTGGTACGCTTGCAGCGCCGGCAGCTTGGACGAAACCAGGTCGACCGTACCATTGGTCACCGAAACGCCAATACGGCTGTCGTCAAAATGCCCCTGCCCCCCCATCTGCGTGACCGCTACATAACGATTCCAGTACGCGATTTCTGTGCCGTCGCCGGTAGCGGTGATGCGGTGTATGCCCGCCAGGCCATAGGCCGGCGGTATCACTTGCGGGCCGTTCTTCCCATCCACGTTATAGCGCGGGTCATACATGCCCTTGCCCCAGGATTTGTAGACGGCTTTCTGCACCGTACTCAACGCTGGCGACAACGCAATGATGGCGCCAGCATTCAGGTCACGGTTAGCCCAGCCGTCTAGCCGGCGGCCTATGCCGGCGGCGAACGAGTTATCAACCGTGGAATGGCAAAGTGCACAGGTGATGCCCACCCGCGTCAGCACATCTCTGCCATTAACGCTCTCGACTTTACCGACTATGCCAACCACGGCATTCAATTTCAGCAGTGCGACCGTGGTGGCGGGGCTTTTCAGGTCGATACTGCCATCCTTGATACCGTGGACGATTGCAGTCGGCAAGGCATCGACGTCGACTTTCAGCCCGACCGACAGCGCGGTGACCGGATCGACCGCGCTCGAAATGACGGTATGCATCTGCAGTTTGTCGGTCCAATGTGCTTCGTCGCCGAAAGTATCGTAGCGGAAGATCTGCTTACCCTCCGCCAGTTGCGCAGGATCGGGCATCTCTGGCGTGGTCGGAACGGTGCCAATTGGGCGCGATGGGTGCCCGTCGCCGCAAGCGCTGATCAAAATGGTGCTGAATATGGCGCCGCCCAGCAGGCGCCAGCGTGTGTAAGCTGATGCGCTGAAATATGTCATGCTGTTTTCCCTTTCTACAATATCGATGTGTGAGGAGATGCAAGCCGCAGTCGACATGACCGTGTCGCCCGTGTTTAGATGAAGCGAAAATTTTCCCTGTTCCTTGATTTTGAGAAAATCAAAAATTATTTATGGGAACGCCCGCTAAGCTGACGACGTCTAAAAGCCATACGCCACTACACAAGGAAACCATTCATGCCACCCCATCGCATCGCCAGCGGTATCACTGCCAGCCAGAGTGCCTTTTCGGACGCCGACATCATCCAGGCTATACAGGCCGGGCAGCGCAATGGATTCGAACTGCTGATGCGCCGCTTTAACCGGGTCCTGTATAGAGCGGCACGCGCCATCGTCAAGAATGACGCCGAAGCTGAAGACGTGGTGCAGGAATCCTATCTGCGTATCTTTCAGTCGCTGCACAGCTTTCGTGGCGAGTCCAGCCTGTCGACCTGGCTGACCCGCATCGTCATTAACGAAGGGCTGGCACGTAGCCGCAAGAGCACACGGCGCGCCGAGATCATCGATATCAGCAGCGAGATGCAATGGGACGAAGTAGAGCGACATCAGACGGACGACGAGGCAATCATGGATGGTAAAAGAGTGGAACAGCCCGAGGAGGCGGCAGAGCGTGCCCAGATCCGGCGCCTGATCGAAGCAAAAATCGACGACTTGCCGGAAGTCTTTCGTATCGTATTTATGTTGCGCGGGCTGGAAGAAATGTCGGTGGAAGAAACCGCCGCCTGCCTGAACATTCCCGAAGCGACCGTGCGGACACGGTATTTCCGCGCCCGCAGCATGCTGCGCGAAGCACTCTCACGTGAAATCGATCACGGCCTCGATGCGGCCTTCTCGTTCGATGGCGCGCGCTGTGACCGTATCGTGGCCAACGTCCTGGTCCGCCTTGCCGTGCGCTAGGAGTAACCGGGAACGCAACGAACCTTGGCCACATCTAATGTTTGTAGCAAGCACGTTTACTCCACTTCACAAACAGCATAAAGGAACACTATGAAAAAGCGTCTTCAAGCATTGACTGCAAGCCTGCTGGCACTGGCAATATCGGCATCGTTCGCTCACACAGCCGGGCCTAGCGACGCACAAATCGCCGCAATCGTCGTCGCGGCCAATAGCGTCGATATCGAAGCAGGCCAGCTAGCCGCATCGAAAGCCAGCAATGCAGAGGTAAAGAAATTTGCACAAACCATGGTTACCGACCATGGCGGCGTGAATAAAATGGCGGTCGAACTGGTGACCCGACTGAAGGTCACCCCGGAAGAAAATGACATCAGCAAATCACTCAAACAGGGTGGCAACGAAACACTGACCAAGCTAAAATCTTTGCACGGCGCGAAATTCGACCAGGCCTATGTCGATAACGAAGTGGCCTATCACGCTGCAGTCATGGATGCGCTCGACAAGACCCTGATCCCGAACGCGCAAAATGCCGAACTCAAGGCACTTCTGGTGAAAGTACGGCCAGCGTTCGTGGCGCATCTTGATCACGCCAGGCACATGCAGGCGTCGCTGAAGTAGGGATGGCTATGCCTACCCTGCCGCTTCCCGACGTTCTAGCGCGCTGCAGCAGCAAAGGTGCGCTGCTGCTTGCCCTGCTACCGCTCATGTTCGCACCTTCGCAGGCGCTAGCAGCGCCTGTCACACACAGCGTGACCATTGAAGCTATGCAGTTTTCGCCACAAGTTCTGGAAATCAAAGCTGGCGATACGGTCGAATGGATCAATAAAGACCCGTTCCCTCACGATGCTGTCAGCACTACCGCGCAATTTAAGTCCCAGACCATACCGGCAGGCGGACGCTGGAAGTTCGTGGCACGTAGCAAAGGTAGCTTTACGTATGCTTGCACGTTGCATCCGATGATGCAGGCCAGCATCATCGTCAAGTAGCCGGTCTGACCGGTTTGCCGTCCCCGGCCCTTGGCGGCTATACAGCCGCCAGGGCTCCTACTTGGGATCTCTTATGAAAATCGATCGTATAGTGTTCGCGCTAATCGCGACCACGACGCCGGCGCTCGCCCTGGCCAGTTGCGGCGCGGCCTTTTGCACGGTGAACAGCAACTGGACCACACAAAGTGCGGCCAGCGAAACCGGCTCGATGTTGGACTTGCGCTACGAGTATATCGACCAGGACCAGAACTACGCTGGCACATCCCGTGTCGCCTTCGGCCAGATCGCCCGCCACCATAGCGAACGCGCTACCCGGAACCGTAATCTGGTGGTGGCTTGGTCGCACAACTTCGATAGCGGCTTCGGCCTGACGGTGACGGCCCCCTTGCTGGATCGCGAGCATGCCCATGTGCACAACCACCATGGTGAGCAGATTGACCAGTACTGGAACTTCCGGCGATTGGGCGATGTACGTGTACTCGGCCGCTATCAACTGCTCTACGCGGACCCGCTCACTAGTGGTGGCAATGCCGGCCTGACCTTTGGGCTCAAGCTGCCGACCGGCAGGACGGGCATCCGCAACGATGCCGCCGAGCCCGCCGAGCGCTCGCTGCAGCCCGGCTCGGGGACCACCGATCTGCTGCTGGGCGCTTATTACAATCAAGCCTTGCCGGCCATAAACGCTAACTGGTTTGTGCAGGGGCAATTACAGCACGCCATCAGTCCGCGCCGAGGCTACCAGCCTGGCGACCAGCTGGGCCTGGATGCCGGCTGGCGGTTCAGCATCAACGATCGCATCGGCGTGCTGCTGCAGCTGAACGCCCAGCTAAAGCGCCGCGACAGCGGCAGCGAAGCCGAGCCGCAGGATAGCGGCGGCCGCTATCTTGCGCTCAGCCCCGGGCTGGCCTATGCGCTCACCGACGACACGCAGCTATATGGTTTTGTCCAGCTGCCGGTGTATCGCCATGTCAACGGTGTGCAGCTCGGTAGCCGCCAGGCACTGACGCTGGGCCTGAGTTCCCGCTTCTGATGGGCTGCGCACGCACGCTGCTTGTCCTGATCCTGTGCTGCATGGCGCCGGGCGGGCACGCACAGGATTTTTTGCTGACCGATCTGCAGGGCACAGTGCAGAGTCTGGACAGACACCGCGGGCAATGGGTATTGCTCAATCTCTGGGCCACCTGGTGCGCGCCGTGCGTGGCGGAAATGCCCATGCTGCAGGCCCTGGACGATGCGCACGACGATCTGACTGTCATCGGGCTTGCCGTCGATGGTGCGGACACGGCGCGGCTGACACGCTTCGCCAAGGCATTAAAGGTTCACTATCCTCTGGTCGCCGGCAATCTGCAGATAGCCCGGCAGTTCAAGGCGCGCGTTTTCCCGACCAGCATACTCTACAACCCGCTGGGCGAACCAGTACTGTTGCACGAAGGTGTACTACCAGCAGACGTAGTATTAGCAGCGATGAACAAGCGCAGCGCTAAGTGACGCGCCCTGCATCGCGGCCAGGATGCCGCTAGCCACGACCATATTCAATACCGACAGAATGGCAGTACCGACCCAGTGCTACCAAGAGCCAATTACTACGACCGATCACACGCAAGCGTGTGCGACACAAGGAGCATAAATGCTGTTAGATCTAGACATGAACCCCGGCCCGCAAACGCTAAAGGACAGCGCGTCCGAACGGATACGCCAGCGCTTGCTGGATGCAGGCCAGCGGTTTCACGCCAACGACAACATCGCGGCGTATATCCGCCATGGTGAGCTGGATGAACTACGCCACGAAGTTACCCAGCAATTGCAGGGAGTGCTGCGCACTCTGGTCATCGATACGCAGAACGACCATAACACGGCCGACACGGCACGACGGGTAGCCAAGATGTTCGTTCAGGAAGTATTTCGCGGTCGCTATGAAGCTGCACCTTCGGTCACCACCTTTCCCAATGTCGCAGGACTCAACGAGCTGATGGTCGTTGGCCCGCTAACAGTGCGTAGCGCCTGCTCGCACCACCTCTGCCCTATCATGGGCAAGGTGTGGCTGGGAGTCCTGCCGAACGCCAGTTCGGATCTGATCGGTCTGTCCAAGTTTGCCCGTCTGGCCGAGTGGGTGATGAACCGGCCACAGATTCAGGAAGAAGCCGTGGTGATGTTGGCCAACGAACTGGAACAGCGAATCCGCCCGGATGGTCTGGCCATCGTGATGGAAGCCCAGCATTTCTGTATGCACTGGCGAGGCGTCAAGGACGATGGTGCTTTGATGCGTAACTCGGTGATGCGTGGTGCCTTTCTGAACAACACCGCACTACGCAGTGAATTTCTGAGCCTGATAGAAAAGCGGAACTGAGCAAGTGCTGCCAACCCGATCGCATACGACATACGCGACGAGCCGGTGCGTCCCGGTCTCATCAAAGCGATACGATAGTCCATTTTTGTATCGACGCTGCAATCGCCAGCAGCTCGTCTTCGCTCTTGCCTCGCTACTCCCCATGACGCCATAGACGGTAGAGCGAAGCAGCGCCTTCGCTCTATCTTCATTCTTTCAAGCCATGGCTGCTGACTCCGGCGAAATTGCCATCGACATCGGCGCCGAACCAAGCAATAGTTCAAGAACACAGAAGCGCATTTGCGACTTCATGGCGTGTCCAGCCAAGCAAGTCGCATATCGTCCGTCAACAAGCAGTGTAGGAAATTATGGTGCGAACTTAAGGTCACTACTGGCAATTGCCAGCACCCGGGGGCCAAAACTCGAAATATTAGTGAGGGTGGCGTTGTGGTGAGCAATAACTTTCTCAGCCGATATCGCAGCATTCCCGGCCGAAGTATGTGCATCTGCAACCAGAATAACTGGGTAGCCGAGGGCAAGGGCACGGCGTGTCGTTGTATCGACACAGAATTCCGTATGCATACCACACACCACCAATTTTCCTATGTGACGACTCTCCAGAATATTCGCTAGTTCCGTATTGAGAAAGGAGTCAGGTGTAGTTTTTCCCACTTTTATATCTGTGGGTTCCACCTTCATTCCATTCGCCAGTTGCCAAGCATCAGAACCATGTTCAAGATAGCCGGACTTCGACTCGTGCTGTATGAAAATCACCGGAACACCGGCCTCCCTAGCTTTTTGCGTCACCCGGTTGATGCGCGAGATCGTTCCTGCGCAATCAAATGCAGCCTCGCTACCTTCGCATAGTCCCTGCTGAACATCAATAACTAATACCGCAACGTTCATCTTCTTCCTCGCTTCAAGAAACTCATTATGCTCACATTGTCACGCCGCTGGGGAGGTCCGCTTGCAGTCCTTCGCCGTAGGCCTGGCAAATATACAGATGGACTAACCTCTATGTAAATCTAGCGTTTTAAACAGGCTCACCAGATAGTCTGCCAAAGCACGTACTCTTTCCGCCTTACGAACATCCGGATGCATTAGCAAATATAACGTGCGCCTCGGAGGGGCGGCCGCATCCAGGGGAAGCAGTTCAGGTGCCTGCTGCGCCAGGAAATGAGGCAGCAATGCTATCCCCCAGCCATCACGGGCGGCCTGAAATTGTGCAGCCATATCATTGCTGCGGATAATCTGACGACGGCCAGCAATGAATTCGTCCATCCAATGTTTGAGCCCCAGGCTGGGCATGCTGTCATCAAAGCCTATGAATTGCTGGGCTTTGAAGTCTGTGTTTTGCCATTGCTGTATAGCATACAGGCCATACGCAATCTGGGCGATGGGTTTGGCGATTAGATCCGGGGTCTGAGGTTCTCCGAGGCGTAAGGCCAGGTCGGCTTCTCCTTGCTCCAGATTAGAGATGCGGCGCTCGCCCAGTAAAACCAGATCAAGGTCAGGAAACTGCTGCCGGAAAGCGAATAGCCGTGGTAGTAACACCATGCTAAGTAGTTGAGGCGGCGCTGACAAGCGGACCTGCCCACTGAGCGCCTGCTGCGTAGTCGCCAATCTTTTCAAGGCGAGTACGCTCGTCTCTATGGCAAGTGCCTGCGGCAGCATGCTTTGCCCTTCCTGCGTAAGCTGCCAGCCTCGCGGCAAGCGATCGAACAGCCGCAGCTTCAAGCTTGCTTCAAGACTGACAATATGGCGCGCAACAGTGCTGTGCTCCACCCCCATGGCACGCGCAGAACCAGACAGGCTACCTTGTCGCGTAACTTCCAGAAAATATCGTACGTCGTCCCATTGCATAGTTTTATCCGTGTATTTTTGCACATATCCTACCAATTTTTACCGACTACCATGGCATTTATCGTCGGAATACACTGTGGTTTCAATTTCAAGGGAGCCATACATGCCAGATCGATTCATGCAAGCCATAGGAGTATTCGCGGCACATGCGGCCGACGAACCCACCGCCTTGCAAGAGCTCGCGCTCCCCATCCCCGCGCCGGGTGACAACGATTTACTGATTCAGGTCGACGCGATCAGCGTAAATCCTGCGGACTATCGCGTGCGCCTACGTAAGCAGCCGAATGGTCGGCCAGATGTTCTGGGATGGGATGCCGCCGGCACGGTGATCGCTTGCGGCCCCGGTGCTGGTCACGCATTCAATCCAGGAGATGCTGTGTATTACGCGGGTGACATCCTTCGTCCTGGCTGCAATAGCGCCTATCAGCTTGTCGATTGGCGCCTGGTCGCCAATCGGCCCAAGGCGTGGCCAGCCGAGGCGGCCGCCGCACTGCCACTAACGGGTTTAACGGCCTGGGAAGCTTTGTTCGAACAACTGGGATATGCACCTGATGTGGCACTGCCCGAAAAGCAGACTCTACTTATCATTGGTGGTGCCGGCGGTGTGGGCTCGATTGCGATCCAGCTGGCGCGTCTGGTCCCGGGCTTACGCGTCATAGCGACTGCCGCGCGCCCCCAGTCAGCGGACTGGTGCCGGCAGATGGGGGCAGAATGGGTGCTCGACCATAGCCTAGCGCTCGCCCCGCAATTGGAGGAAGCAGGCATCCGTGAAGTCCATGCAGTTTTGCTGTTGAACCGGCCTGACTACTATTTTCCCATTCTGGCACAACTCATTGCACCACAAGGGAAGCTGGTCAACATCGTGCCTTTTGATCAGCCACCTGAGCTAAATCTCTTGATGCAAAAGAGCATACGCTACAGCTGGACTTATATGTTCACCCGATCCCTATTTCAAACCGCAGACATGGCGAGGCAGGGTGAAATCCTGAGTGAGCTTACCCGATTGGCGAATGCGGGGCGGATAAGGACCACGCGCAGCGAACATCTCGGCCCCATTACTCTCGCAAATCTACTAACCGCCCACCGCCGGCTGGAGCGGGGAAGCACCATCGGCAAACTGACCTTAACGGGTTTTTCAACTAAGGAATCACAATGAACAGCATACAAACCGTACAGACTTTTCTTGACCACATTTTCAATGCCCGCATGCAGGAAGCACTGGCACTGGTAGCGGGAGACGCCATCTTCATCCCCACTCGTCCTCAATCCAGTGCAACCATTCCCTTATACGGCACCTATCGCGGCCCGGAGGGAGCGGCACAAGTATTTACGAACTTTGCCGCCGCCTTGAAACCTGGTCTATTCAATGTTGAAGCCGCGTTAGATCTGGGCGAACATGCATTGATGTATGGACAATTGCGCCACGAAGCACTGGCTTCGGGTCGCCAATTCGTCAGCGATTGGGCGTTGATTTGCAAAGTAAGACAGGGACTCATTACTCATTATCACTTCTACGAAGACACCGCCGCACTAGAGCAAGCGCTGGCCGTGGCCTGAGACTATCATCCATCACCTACGGTCTGGCATTACCGATCCGGCGGTAATCCCCCTTTTTTTAAATGCTTCTCAAAAAAGAAGACGCTGCCTAATGATAGATATTAGATGTGACCCGACCGGATCCATCTCAACTTGCACTCACTTGTTAGCGGAGCTCTCTTCACCTTCATGTATGCAGTAGCCTGCCGTCGCCTCCACCGTACTCTCTACCGAAGATGAAAAGCTAATGTGGCACACTCGCGCCGTGCGATTTCGTCTGGATAGGCCCATTGAACGACGTGTCCACTGCTGTCGTAATAGAACTGCCATCGACAATAAGTCGGACGTAGATATGAATACTCTACGATAACTGTGCCACTTACCGTATGACGTTTTAAAGGTAGGTCCAGTGGCAAGGCGATCTGGTCATCCGTTTTACCTATCGATTGCTGCAGCTTAGCATCAAAATCCGGATAGACTGGAGGAGCTCCGCATCCGCAAATCGACAGCATAAGCCAGCACAATACTACCAAGTGCAATCTCAGTTTTAAGTTAGGCATTTCATTTGGTGTAAAAATTGGCAACCAGCTCTTCCGAACGGTTCCGTCTGGTCACTATGGATGAACTTCGTCGCAAATAGTGACCATCAGAAGACCCAGGCATATCTGTTCCGACTTCCCGATCGACAGCCGGACATATGTCGGTCTAGAAACACGGCAGGGCTAATACAATTGCACGATTTAGCACAAAAAGCATGCTGCCTTGCCTCGTACCAAGTGCGCGAAAACGCACCTATCAAGTCGCTCCTACAAACTACCCGCAAAAGCACGCCGGAGACCAATCGCCGCTTCCCAGCGCGCTCCTGTTGCCAGCACCAAAGCTTCTGCGGACTGCAATTGTGCCCGGCGCGTATCCAATACTGCACTGACATCGCCGGAACCCGCATCGTATACACGCTTGGCACTTTGCGATGCAATGACGGCAGCCGCATGGGCTTGTTCCCACTGATCCTGTGCAATGCCCGAAGCAGACCATTGCGTTAGGCGTGACTCCACGTCCACCAATGCAGCCAGTATGGCCTTCTCATACTCGGCCGCTGCCTCCTTCACCCGCGCATCCTGTACTGCAATATTGGCTTTAATACGCCCACCATCTAAGATCGGCATACTCAATGACACTCCATAGCCCAGTGCCATTTTCGGCGCAGCACTGGCACCTAGCTCGGCAATACGCTCGCGGCTGCCTGACCAGTTGATCTGAAGACTAGGATAGACCTCACGCTTGGCCACACCCGCCCGCGCCAATGCTGCATCCAGAGCACGCGCCTGACGCTGGACATCCGGACGACGCTCGAGTAACTCACCAGGCAAGCTGGTCGCCGGTGCGCCCACCATTCTGCCCGGCCCGCCAGCAGAGCTCAAGTCAGGCAAGGCACTGCTCCCGAGAAGCAGCGACAATTGACGCAACCGCAGGTCCTGCTGCGCCTGAATTTCCGCTAGCGTGGCGTTTTCCCGCGCCAGTTCCACGCGCCAGCGCTGCACCTCCAGTGACGCCACCATGCCAGCTTCAAACTTGCGTGAAGCCACACCGACCTGTCGCTGGAGCACATCGACTGCTTCACGCCGCAACACTAGACGCTGATCGAGCGTACGCAACTCGAAATAAGCAGTTGCCACATCAGCTGCCAGTGCAATCCGCGCCGCCTGCCAGGCCATGCGCGCCACCTCGGCATCCGCCTTCGCTGCTGAAATACCTTGCGCACCACGACCGAACAGATCGACCTCCCATCCGGCACGTAAGCCGATGGAAGATTGTTCGATGCTCGGGGCACCTGATCCGTCGCGAGTACGCTGGCCGCTGACGCCAGCATCCAGGCGTGGCCGTCGATCCGCCTCGGAACTATCGACCAGTGCACGCGCCTGCTCGATACGAGCAGCGGCCACAGCAAGATCCTGATTGGATGCTAATGCCGCTCGCACCAAGGTATTTAAGATCGGATCGCCGAACTCTTGCCACCATTCGTCGGAAATCACTGCCGATTCAGCAGAAACGGGGACGGTCCAGCCGGCCGGAACTTCGACCTTAGCAAAATACTCCGCAGCATGAACGGGCGCATTAACACCAACAGACCATGCGACAAGCCCAGCTAATAACGAGAGGGAAATTTGTTTTTTCATTGGATCACCTTTTGGGTTGACATGCGTTTTTCAAAACTATACTATACGTATAGTAAATAATCAAATAAAAAGGAAGTCTTCATGTCATCCACAGAAAAGCGTCAGGGGCGCACTAGCAAGCGGGACCAGTTATTGGACGCTGCCGCCAGCATTGTTAGTACGCAGGGCGTCCAGCACCTCACGATCGAGGCGGTGGCTGCGGCCGCCAACGTCACCAAGGCCGGCCTGATTTACCACTTCAAAACCCGCGACGATCTGCTGTCGGCACTTGTCGAGCGCTTGATTAAAGATTTTGATGTGCAGGCGAACACTGCCCAGAGGCCGGTAACGCAAGCGCTGACCACCAAATCGGCACTCAACAAGATGTCGATCGAAACCTTCGACATGCCTTCGGATCTGCGCCAGTTGATGGCCAATCTGCTGGCCGCAGTGTCGTTTCACCCCCAGTTGATGCCTCCTGTGCAAGCTTTGTATGCGCGCAACTACGACTGGCTTGCTCAGAATAGCGAACAGGTCGACCAGGCACTCGTGATCGCCGCAGCACTGGACGGCATTGCCTTGCTCGAACTACTTAACTTGCACCAATTTACCTCTCAGCAACGCGATGCCATGCGCGGCGCTCTGGAAAGCGCTATCCGCGCCCTACCCTGAACCCCACACCGCATTCATAAGGAAGATCCCCCTATGCGCCTCCGTAACCTGCTTCCACTCAGCGCCGCCCTGCTACTGGCTGCCTGCGCAGAACAAGCCCCATCTACCCCACCCACCACCAAACCGGTCAAAGTCGAAGTGGCCGGTGCCCGTGCGGGTCCGACCGTTGATAGCTTCGTCGGCACGATCCGCGCACGGCAACGCACCGAACTGAGCTTTGAGACTTATGGCCGCCTGCACAGCATCAAAGTGGATGTCGGTGATCACGTGCGCGCCGGCCAGGTACTTGCCCAGCTTGACGAAGCGCCAACCCGCTGGCGCCTGGACAAAGCCGTCGCCGAGCGCAAGGCGGCCAGCGTCACGCTGACCGAGCGAGAAACCTGGTTACGCCAGCAAGAAGCGCTGATGCGCGACAACATCATTGCACCAGCAGCACTGCAGCTGGCGCAAGCGTCCTATCAGCAGGCGGTCAGCCAGCTTACGGCTGCCGAGGCGGCTGTGGCTAGCGCGCGGCGCGATCTGGAACTGACACGCATCACCGCCCCCTTCGATGGACGGATCGTGGCGCGCCTCGCCCAGCCATTTGTCGACATTGCAGCTGGACAGTCCGTATTACAGCTGGAAGCGGGACAGGAATACGAGCTGATCAGCATGCTGCCTGATGTGGTGGCGGAGAAACTGGCGATCGGCAAAGAGGCCTTTGCCTACAGCGGTGAACAGCGCCTTGCGCTCAAGCTCGCACGCCTCTCCAGCCGTAGCGAGAATGGCTCGCTAGTACAGGCGATTTTCCAGATCAAAGACGCACCGGCCAATATACGCAGTGGCACCGTCGTCGAACTGGAGCTGGCGCGCGCTGAAGACGCCCAGCTGACCCTGCCGAATACTGCACTCATCAACGCAAACGATGGCAAGACCACCAATGTTTTCATCATCAAATCCGGTAGCCTGCACCGCCGCGCCATCACGACAGATGGGCACCTGCTGCCCAATGGCCGGATTGCTATCACCAGCGGCGTGGCAAATGGCGAACACGTAGTCATCGCCGGCACGGCCTTCCTGAAAGACGGGCAAGCGGTGGTCGAGCATCAGTCACAAACGATACTGCAAGGAGTAAGCCAGTGAAGCTCACCTCTTCTGCACTTAATTCCAGCCGGCTCACCTTTTTTGTCGCACTGCTGATTCTCGTCACGGGGGCCTTTGCCTTCCTGACTTTTCCATCTCAGGAGGAGCCATCGCTCACCATGCGCGAAGGCGTGGTACTGATAGCCAATCCCGGCCTTCCAGCAGAGCGCATGGAACAACTGATTGCAAGACCGCTGGAAGAGCGCATGCGTACGCTCAACGAACTGAAAACCGTCACCAGCACGGTACGCGCTGGTAGCGTTCTGCTGCAAGTGAGCCTACGTGAAGATGTCCATGACCTCGTACCCGTATGGCAGCGCATGCGAGCCAAGGTTGCGGAGGCCGTGCCGTATTTTCCCGAGGGAACACTGCCACCGCAGATCGACGATGACTTCGGCCGCGTCGCAATCGCTTCTATTGCCGTGACCGCTCCGGGCTTCTCGATGAGCGAAATGCGTGCGCCGCTAAAATTGCTGCGCGAAGGCTTGCTACGGGTACCCGGTGTTCAGGCTGTCAGCTTCTATGGCATTCAGGATGAACGCGTGTACATCGAACTGGACCGCGCACGTCTGGCAGGACTGGGGCTGTCCAGCGACTATGTCCTGCAGCAGATGCAGCAGCAGAACATCGTCCAGTCTAGCGGACAGCTCATCGTTGCCGGCTTGAATAGCGCTGTCGTCGCATCCGGTGAGATACGTTCGGTACAGGAGCTCAAAGAGTTCCCGCTGAGCGTGCCCAACGCTGATAAGACTGCCGGACCAAGCACTGTCCGTCTGGGCGACATCGCCCGCATAGAAGTAAAGAAGGCTGATCCGGTCGAGAGTGCTGCGATCTATCATGGTCAGGATGCGGTGGTACTGGGTGTCTCGATGCGATCTGGCCAGAATATCAAGGCCGTCGGCAAAGCACTGAAGGAACGCATGAGCGAACTGGAACAGCAATTGCCAGCCGGCTTCTCGCTTGATTACGTGACATTCCAGCCGGATGTCGTGGCGGCGGAAATGGGCCATATGAACCAGGTCATGCTGGAAACCGTGATCATCGTGATGATCGTGGTGGTGCTGTTCCTTGGCTGGCGCGCTGGCGTCGTCGTCGGCAGCATAGTTCCGCTCACCATTCTGGCCACGCTGCTATTGATGCGCTCGCTGGGCATCGAACTGCACATCGTCTCCATGGCCGCCATCATCATCGCGCTAGGTTTGCTGGTCGATAATGGTATCGTTATCGCCGAAGATGTCGAGCGCCGGCTTGCCGCTGGAGAAGAGCGCCGTCATGCCTGTGTGGAAGCCGGTCGTACGTTGGCAATTCCACTGCTGGCATCGTCACTGGTGATTATCTTCGCCTTCTCGCCCTTCTTCTTTGGCAATACCTCGACCAGCGAATACTTGCGCCCGCTAGTGGTCGTACTGACGCTGTCGCTGCTGGGTTCCTGGGTCTTGTGCCTGACCGTTACACCGCTGCTGTGCTATCACTTCCTACAACAAGGTCATGCGCATAGCGATACGCCCCCACCTAGCCGCTTCTACACCCTGTATTCCAACACCATCCGCCGCGTGCTCGATCACAAAGTGGTCTTTCTGAGTGTTATGTGTGTGGTGCTGGTTGCCGCGCTGACGGTACTGGGCAGCCGGCCAGCAGGTTTCCTGCCAGCCTCGGATCGTCCACAATTCCAGATCGAGCTTGAGTTACAACCTGGAACAGACTCGCGTCAGACCCAGCAAGTGGTGCGCGATCTAAGCCGCTGGCTGGCCGACCGCAAGGAAAATCCCGATGTCACCACCAGCATCGGCTATGTGGCAGAGGGTGGTCCGCGCGTGGTGCTGGTACTCAATCCGCCACTGCCTGCGCCGAACATCGGCTACTTTACGGTAACGGTCGCCGATGGCAAACAACTGGGCGCCATCATGGCACGCACACGCGACTGGATGAGCAAGCAGCACCCGGATGTCAGGATCGATGCCAAGCGCTTCTCGCGCACCTCGAATGATGCCGGTGCTATTGCCTACCGCATCTCCGGTCCGGATGAAGGCGTTCTGCGCAATCTGGGCAATCAGGTCGAATCCGTGTTGCGCGAAGTACCGGGGCTGACTCAGGTACGCGACAACTGGGGGCCGCGCCTGACACGTGTCAATGTCGAGATCGATCAGAGCAAAGCCCGCCGGCTTGGTATCAGTAGCAGTGATATTGCCAGCACTTTAGCCATGCGCAACAGCGGCACCGAGGTTTCGGTGCTGCGCGATGGCGACACCCTGATACCGCTGATCGTGCGCGGTTCGCAAGTCGAACGCAGTCGCCCCGATGACATGGCCAATACACTGATCCAGCCGTCGGCGGGTGGCACACCGGTGCCGCTGTCGGCTGTGGCCACGCTCAGTCTCGGTTCCGAGCCTTCAACCATACGTCGCCGCAATCTGGAACGCACCCTGACCATCAGCGCACGCAACACTACCGGAACCGCCCAGCAAGGTGTTGATCAGGCCGCTGCCGCCCTGTCGCGCATCAAACTACCGCTGGGCTATCGCATCGAACTCGGCGCCGAAATTGAAGAGGCGGGTGAATCCAATGCCGCGCTGGGCAAATATCTGCCTGCGGCCGTGGTCGCCATGCTGATCCTGTTTGTCTGGCAGTTCGGTTCGTTCCGAAAACTGGCACTGATCGTCGGCATCATTCCTTTCGCTATGATCGGCGCCGGACCGGCCTTGGTTGTGGCCGGGGAACCACTAGGCTTCATGGCGAACTTCGGTCTGTTGTCGCTCGCCGGCATCATCGTCAATAACGCGGTGCTGTTGCTCGAACGCATAGAGGTCGAACTGGGCGCAGGCAAAGCCATGCGTGAAGCCGTGGTCGCAGCAGCTATAGCACGTCTGCGCCCTATCGTTATGACCAAGCTCACCTGTATTGCAGGTCTGATTCCCCTGCTGCTGTTCGCTGGTTCCTTGTGGACGGGCATGGCCGTCACGATTATGGGCGGTCTGCTGCTGGGTACCCTGATCACACTGGGTCTGGTACCGGTACTGTACGAACTGTTGTTTGACGGCCGGATTGCAGCCTGGGCTGCGCGTATCACGGGTGAACCGACACCCACAGCACATCCGACGGCAAACTAACCCTCTCCTCCTTGGGCAAGCTTCGGGGTGCGCTCCCGTTGCTTGCCATTTTTTTTGGCAAACGATATGCCCGAACAAATTACCATTCGATCCGCCGTGACCCATCTTTCGGGCTGGCAAAGAACCAGCGCATTTATCAAACTGGGACTGCGCGCAACCTATAACTGGCGCATCAGCAAAGCCTGGCTAATCCTGATCAACTCGCACCCACTGCTGCGTGAACTATCACAGAGAAAGCCGCGTCTGATCCTGAAAGTCTACCGCCCCTATCTGAGTCTGGCCCTACCGGCCGTGCAGCGTCTGGAGGCCTTGCGCGATCATTATTGCTTCGTGCTGGCCAGCGGCCTGGGTCCGTTGACGCTGCTAGCGGCACGGCGGCCGGCCATATTGGCGAACACCTTGGGAAAATCTGGCAGCCAGCTGCAATTAAGACTGGCAGCAGTTGATCCCATGGAACGCGAAGGAGAGCTGGTGATTCAGCTATACAAAGATAGTGAACTCATCTGCAGTTGTGCATTTTCCTTTATTGCGGGAGAACACGGCATGGTGTTGGCCATAGGCTGCCTGCAAGGCCCCAAAGTCCCTCATGGACGCCAGCTGGTTCGCACTACCACGCGCGAACTGCATGGACTACGTCCGAAGACACTACTGGTGCGTCTGTTGGCCCATCTGGGCCACCACCAACGCTGTGCGGGCGTGCGTCTGGTCGGGAATAAAAATCGCGTGGTGCTCGCTGCATTAAAAAAGGGCAAAGTCCACGCAGACTATGACGCCTTGTGGCGCGAACTGCAGGCTTACCCGCGGCTCGACGGTGACTTCGAACTGGCTTGCGAGCAAATTCAAGCGCCCTGCCTGATCACGATTCCCTCGAAGAAACGAGCCGAAGTAAGGCGCCGTCACGAAATGCTGGAGACGCTGGCACGTACTGTTTGCGGCGTCATTACGCGTTCCAGCGCATAGACCGCGTAGTACAGCTGCACGCACAGAAAGCTGGCGGAAATAGTCTCGAACAGCAGGTACGGCATATCATTGCGCGCAAATTCGATACTGCCGTTGCCCGCCAGGACAGCAACCACCTGGGCTGAAACGACCATCACCTGGATGCCTATTGCATGCACGAATTCGCCCGCCCGCAGCAGACGCGTGGCTAAGTACCAGAGAAATACGGTCAATGCACTCCAGGCGCACAGGCGCACCACCACTCTGATCCCTGTCAGATTGACTTTTGTTTCCAGTAAGATGGCACATAGCAACACGGTCCAGAGGATGCCCGCACTCAGCCACCGCGCAGGGCGGAACTGGTGCGTCACCGCCAGCATACCCAGTACCACGAGCACAGGCAGGGCCATACCCTTCAAGGCACCATCGCACAGCCGAGACAATGTATAGGCCTTGGGCTCTTCATATACACCGTAGAACAGGAAACATATGCCTGAGAAGGCTAGCAGCCCGGCCAGATCACCCAGCAAAAAATGTCTACGCCCCCACAGCGCCAGACCGGAAATGCCTGCCACTACCACTAGCACGATGGCGGCAAGTGACTCACTAAAGGTATGCTGATCCATTGCAACTCCTGCTTTGTCATACATCAAAATCACATAGTACCAAACTAGGACATTCGACCAAATATAGTTTTGGAGTAAGATCGTAAAAAAATATTGTGGAGAAACATAATGACGACCGTCAAAGAAATTCTTCTTTGCAATTTCGACAATGATTATCTCCAGAAAAAATTCCGTGCATATCGCCTGCAGACAGCGCTCGTCATTTTGCTGACGGCGGTAATGGGCGCGAGCGAATGGATCGTCGATCACGCCATAGACCCGGCCGCCGCATCCGGGCTCATCTGGATGCGGCTGGCCTATGTCTGGCTATTGATTCCTGCCTGGGCTATCAGACGCGCGCCCAGCCATCGGAGTGCCACCCTGATGGCGCTGCTCACACTCCTGCTTGCACAAATCCACGATATCGCCATCCTGCGCCAGCTCGACGGCGGGCTCAGCACAGCGGTCATGAGCTTCGTTTTCTACCCTCTGGCCGTGACACTGCTATGTCTGGGCTTCTCTATCTTTGTCAACTGGCTGGCCCTTGCGCTGGTCACGCTGAGCCCCTTCGCTCTGGCAGCCACCGGCTGGCTCAGCGAACTTCCCAACAAACTCTATGGTCTGATCATCTGGCCGACATCGATCTTCCTCGCCTGCATCTGCGTCACATTTGCCATGGGCTATCATCGCCGCTATCTGCTGGAACGCGCTCTGGAAGACGCATCCAATACGGATGCCCTGACCGGCGTGGCAAATCGCCGCCATTTCCAGCATCTACTACAACGTGAAACTTCACGTCTGCTACGTTTGGCGCAACCATGCGCGCTACTGATGCTCGATATCGATCACTTCAAGCGCATTAATGATAATTTTGGCCACCCCACCGGTGACCGTGTCATCAAAGCACTGGCTGACGCCTGCACGCTGAACACCCGAGACGTAGACGAAGTCGCCCGCCTCGGGGGCGAAGAATTTGCAGTTCTTATGCCCGGTTCCACTACCGAGGGGGCCATCCATCTGGCCGAGCGCATCCGACAATATATCGAAACTATGGGCTTTCGCGACGACCTAGGCCACGTAATACCGTGGACCGTGAGTATCGGCGTGGCGAGTCTGGAAAACAGTGAACAGTCCATGGCCAGTATCGAATCGCTGGGCGAGCAGCTTATCGGCAACGCTGACGCTGCCCTGTATGCGGCAAAAAATGCTGGGCGCAATTGCGTGAAATCGCTATAAGGCAAGGGGGTTGTACTCAGTCCTGCCCACTCGACCGAATAGCACTACTGCCCGTTACTTGGCGTAACAAATGCCAGCGCCTCCTCAAACGTCTGCAACACCAGATCGACATGAGCGACCACTTCCGCCGGGTCCACGGACACCTCTTCACGGGGGCGGATAGTCACTACGGGCGCCTCTGGTATGGCTTGGCGTAGCTCGGCTACCGCATTTAGCCATACCGCCAAATCACTCTCCACAGGATAGGCCACGAAGATAGTCGAGACCAGTTGGTCCGCGTCTGGTTCGTCAGCATCGGCAGCCCCTGTAGGATCGATGACGTAGCTGCGAGCGTCAAGCTGCGCAGCACGAAACACCAGCACCAGCAGCTCGCTCATGAATTCCTCACGCACACTTGGTAGCGTGGTCGACAAGATCACCGAGCGCGCGGGAACATCTAGCGAGCCCTGCCAGCGCCCCAGTCGTTCCTCCCTGCGATGGCGCAAATGCGCGCCGATGTTCTCGTTGAGGAGCGAAATTCTGCGCCCTTTGAAGCGGCTCTGCACGGTGCCCGTTGCCAGCGTATCCGCCACCATGGCCACCGTGGAATGAAACTGCTCCTCCTGACTACCTAGCAGCCCAGCGCGCGCCAGCGCTATGCCAGGCAGCATCACCTTATCGCAGTAGCGTGCCAACGACGACTTGCGGACAAATGCCCTCGCATCATCGATGATGGCATCGGCTTCGCCGCTGAGCAAGCGATGATGGAAGCGCTGAGCATCATTCACATTGGGAGCCTCCGCAAAAAGGATGCTGATAGGTTCCAGGCCTTTGATGTAGCGACCGGCAACGACCAGACAAAGCGTCAGCGGGGTCGACAGCAGCAAGCCCAGTGGCCCCCAGATGGCCCCCCAGAATAAGGCGGAGACGATGACCCCGAGCGGCGACATACCCACACTCTGGCCATACACACGCGGTTCGACAACATGAGCAACCAGTAACTCAAGCAGAAGGAATAACGCCATTGCGTAGATTGCCAGAGACCAGCCCGGATCTACCGCAGCGGCAAAAAGGGCAATCGAGGCGCCGGCGATCAGCGCGCCAATATACGGAACAAACCGTAATGCAGCACACAAGCTCCCCCATAAAGCCGCATGAGGAATGCTGATTAGCCAGAGGCCGACGGCAACTACGACGCCGAACAGGACATTGAGCACCAACTGGGTAAAGAAGAAACGCGAAACGCCCTCGGCCGCATCCTCCAGTCCTTTTATCGTGCGCCCCACTTCGCGCTGGCCTACCAGTCGCAACAACCTGTCGCGCAGATTTTCCCGATCCAGCAATATGAATATCAGCAAAACCAATATGAGAAAAGCCTCTCCCAAGGGGCCGGAAACCACGCCAACCGCTTTAGCGATAGAATCACTGGTGCTGACACGTTCACGGATTTCTACGGGGATAGGGTTGGGGCCTGCCACAAGCTGGGCATTATTGGCCGCGCTATCGATCCAGTGTGGTGCCAGCCGTGCGAGCGGATGCTGCACCAGCTCCTCGAGTGCCTTGGATTTGTTGCGGATCTCCGCACTATATTGCGGTAAATCCGTTGTGAGCGCCAACACATTGGCACCCAGTACTGTGAACGCGGTGACAAACAGGACGATGACGAACCCGAGCGCTGTGAACGTCGCATTGATCCGTGATAATCCGACCCGCCCAAGCGCACGAATCAGCGGCGCTAGCGCCAGACTCAGCACAAGTGCCGTCACAATCGGCTGCATGACATCCTGTGAGAAATACAGAATTCCAAGTACGCTAGCCGCACTCAACGCAAAATTCATCTTCTTCATGCCAGAACTCCAAATCAGAGAGATAGCTGAGTGTACACGCCTACTCTGCAAGAAATACACCAAACTCTGCTGAGCAGTTTACTTACACTTGCTCAACAAAAAAGAAACTCGCAGTCGGCAATCAACGTCGCCGCACCTGCGAGTGAAATCAAAGCAATGCGATCGCATCGACCGCACTCATATCAAACTAGTACTTCAGGGCGCTATCTGACCAGCAAGAGACAACAGCACCAGATGTTGCTTGCCGTCATCAATGGCCGCTGTGAGGGGCTCGCGTTCCGGCCGCTGCCGCAATCTAAAGGTCTGCCCAGCATCTGTACTCTGCAACACCGTTCCGGCCATACCCACCACCGTTACAGCATTGTTGGCATAGGCCGCAATGCCTGTCAGCGACTCCGTGGTTCCCGTCGCGACTTCCTCCCAGTGATGGCCATCATCGCGGCTACGGTAAAGATGTCCCCGCATGCCGCATACCAGCAGCGTACCGTCCGCCATAGCTGCGCCATGCCACAGGGAACCCTGACTCCCCATCTGCTGCGCCGCCCAGGTTTTACCGTGATCACTAGAACGGTAGATCACGCCGGCCTCGGCGGCAATGAACAGGGTTCCCTGCGCGGATGAGAAGACGTGATAGAGATGGTGGTCGGTATTGTCCCCTTCGCCGATATGGCCCTGTGTCCAGCTACTGCCACCGTCCTGCGTTTCCAGTACCCAGCCGTACAGTCCAACGGCGATACCGTGCGACAGCGTATCGAAGTGCAGTGCCAGTATGGGTTGCTCCTGCCCGGGCAGCGCGTGCCGTAGGGCCCATGTCTCGCCACCGTCGCGGGTCGCCAGTACGACGCCATCATGCCCGGCGGCATATCCGACTCGCTCGTCAAGAAACTGCACGCTAGTCAGCATCACCCGTACCGGCACCAACTTGGCCTGGCGGAAGCGCACCCCGTCATCGGACAGCAGGATCACGCCATGATCGCCAACGGCCACAATACGCTGACCGGCCCGCGCCGCTGCCAGCAGCGGCGCCTGACTGGCATGGGACACGATCCGCGCTGGCTGGAGCGTCGGCCAGTTGCTGCGTTTCGCTGGCACTGGGCTCGCAGCCAATTCGCCCGCTGCCTTGGATCCTGCCAGCACCAGCATCAACACCAGCATCATCAAAAATTTAGACACCTGCATAATTCATTCCTCAGTGTTGTAAGATCGCTGGCATATATACGGGGCCTTTCCGAGGGATCAGCCACTCCAGTACCGCAGCAAATGCCGGCAGCAGCGTAATGGCCATCACCATGTTCACGAGGAACATAAATGTCAGTAATGCCCCCATGTCTGCCTGAAATTTGAGGCTGGAGAACGTCCAGGTTGCAACCCCTACAGAAAGCGTGATAGCAGTGAATACGGTGGCGAGGCCGGTTTCCGCCAATGCCTGTTCCAGTGCGCGAGTGAAAGCACTTCCCTGTGCCAGATGCACTTGCAAGCGGTTATAGATATAGAAAGCATAGTCAACCCCTATCCCGACTGCCAGCACCATCACGGGCAGCGTCGCTACCGTCAGACCGATTTCGAGCTCTTTCATGAACCAGTAGCCTATCCATGTCGCTACGGTCAGCGGCAAACAGCAAGCAATCATTGCGCGCCAGTCCCGATAGACCAGGAATACCAGCGCCAGAATGGCGAAGTAGACGTATAGCATCATCGGTGTCTCGGCATGTTCCAGTACTTCATTGGTAGCCGCCTGTACCCCGGCATTGCCGCTGGCCAGACGCAGGCTGACGCCATCCAGGTGATTGGTACGGGAAAACTCCTTGACTGCTTCGATCACGCTCTTGATCGTGGTGGCCCGATGATCTGGCAGATACAGATTGACGCCCTGCACGCGGCAATCGCCCGAGGACAGGCCGGCAATGCGGTTATTGACGCCAGCAAATTGCGAGCCCAGTCCGCGCGGATCGCGGGTGACGGTGGTCAGCTTAGGGTTACCCTCATTCAAACCCGCGTTGTAGAGCTTCAACTGCCCTGCCAGAGCGTCGACGGACACCACGCCGGGGACACCGCGCATATACCATGCGAACTCATCGATATACAGCATCTGGTCTACCCGCGAGCAGACTTCTCCGTGGACTTGCGGATGGGCTTCGAACACTACGGTAAGCCAATCCAGACCGACATCAAAGCGCTCGACAATTGCGGCCGCATCGCGGTTATAGCGCGACTCCACCCGCAATTCTGGCGCACCCGGCTGCAGGCTGCCGATATGGCGTCCCTGACTTTGCCAGAACGCCACGGCGAACACCGCACAGCCTGCCATCGTGACGATCAGTGCATTACGCGGCCGGGCAATCCGTGCAATCGCCTGTAGCCAGCCATTATGTTTCTCGCGCCGATCCAGCGCAGCGCGTGCATACGCTGGGGTGAAGTGGAAGAACGATGCTGCGACAGGCAGCATCATCAGATTGGTCAAGATTTTATAGGCCATACCGATCGCCGCCGTAATGGCCAGCTCGCGGATCATGGGGATGGGGATCAGGATCAGCGTAATGAAGCTAACCAGGGCCGTAATCAGTGCCAGTGAGCCGGGAATCAGCAAACCGGTGAAACTATGGCGCGCAGCCGTGGCCGAATCTGCACCGTTGGCCACCTCGCGCATGATGAAGTTAATCTGCTGAATGCCATGCGAGACACCGATAGCAAATACCAGAAACGGTACCAGTATGGCCAGCGGATCCAGCCCGAAGCCAAGCCAGTGCAGCGTCCCGAACTGCCAGACCAGCGAGGTCAGCGAACATACCAGCGGCAGCAGGGTCAGACGGATCGAGCGGCAATACCAGTAGACCGAAAGACCGGTGAGCACGAAGGCAATCACAAAGAACTTCATCACCTCGTCCGAACGATCAGCAATATCCCCGATCTGCTTGGCGAAACCGATGATCTCGATCTCCACCTCAGGATTCTCGAAGGCACGACGGACTTTCTCTTCCAGCATCCGGTTGAAGGCAATATAGTCCAGTTGCTGTCCTGTACGAGGGTCGGTGTCCGAGAGCTCGGCAGTTATCAGAGCACTGGTCTGGTCACGCGCGACCAGCGTGCCGATGTGCCCGCCAGCAGTCGCACGCTGACGCATTTGCCCGATGACCTCCGGGTTCAGCTTCTCCGGAACGATATCGCCACCGGCCACCGGTTCGGCGCGAAAGCCATCCTCGGTGATTTCGGTGAAGAATACATTCGGAGTCCACAGCGAGGTCACACTGGTGCGCTGCACGCCGGGCAAGTACGTCACCGCATCGGTCACCTTGAGCAATTGCGTGAGCACTGCCGAATTCCAGACATTGCCTTTGCGTGCATGGACGGCAATAGTGAGCCGGTTAGCACCGAACAGTTGGGCACGATACTGTTCAAAGGTCTGGATGTACTCGTGCCCCTTGGGCATTTGTTTCTCGAAGCCAGCGCTCAACTGCAGACGCATGGCGAACACGCCCATCAGCAAGGTCATACCCGCTAGTAGGAGAAGGAAGAGACGGCGATATCCGAACAGCGCAGTTTCAAGACGGGCAATGATAGTAGTAAGCATTAGAAGGATGACGCCATACTGAAGGAAACAAAATTACGATCACGCATAGGATTGACCGCGCCACCGCCCCAATTTTTGGTGTAGTCGAGTCGCAGCTTTGTTTCCGGTTTGACCTTGAGGTCGACCGTCATGCCCAGCACTGCCGCTCCCGCTCCCTTAATAAAACCCGGCTGCGCTGTGGCGGACAGGCCTGACAGTCCCTGTGACACAGCGAGATCAGGCGTCAGCGATGCACGGGTACCGAAGACATTGGGATACGTCAGCGAGGCCGCAAACACCATGCCCCACGACGTCTTGGTCGGCAGGCTGTAATCGGCACTGACAGCGTAAGGCACCGTGCCGTTCAGACGTAGCTTGGGATAATAGGCGAGTGCGGTTTCCGCCGAGATCGTGCCTTCACTGGCGCCCGATGCCCGCAGCAAGCCCCCCAGCATGCCGGACGGCGAAAGAATATGTATTCCGGTCAAGTGCAACTGGTAGTGTTGCGTATCCACCCAGCCGCGGCACTCACTACCGAGTGGTGCGGCGCTAAAGTCTGCCAAAGCATTGCAGTAATGCTTATTGCGGGGATCGATTACCGCAGTGGGATCTATGGTGACACCATCGCGTGGACGGAACGACAGTTCCGAGCCGATCACCCATTCACCCGCCTGCAAATTGTAGGAAATGCCGAACAGATCGCGATGCGTACCATAATCGAGCGCCGCCTCAAGACCGAACGGGTTAGCCGAAGTACCACTGACCCGGTATTTGACGAAGGGAACCTTGTCGTCATAACGGATATAGTAGAGTCCCATCTCGTCCCCACTTTCGGCGAAGCGATGCCGGACAGCGATACCGCCCTGTCCATTGTGCGGTGCGTGTTCGCCTACGCGTGGAATCACGGTACCGCTACCCAAGATCGCCCCGGCCGGATTGACTGCCGGATCGGCCAGTTCTGCAGCACTGAGGCGGCGACCGTAGGGCAAACCGGTCTGCGGATTTATCCCTATATTGAGCGTTGCAGGATTTCCGATGGTGCCGGCTGGGAATGGCTCCAGCCCAAACCGGGCTACCGCAGCATTCAAGGCCGAGGTCGGCAAATAGATGCCGCGTCCGCCATTACCGGCGAAGTTCGTGGTGGAAAAGAACGTTCCCGGCGCATCAAACGTATAGCGATTCCACTTCCACTGATAGAAGGCTTCAACTCCCCATCCTTCTGCCAGCGAACTGCTAAATGACAGCATCGGTGCGGGAATGAAGAGGTTTTTCAGCGGGGTACCGGGTTGGTGCGCGGTCGGTACATAAAGGGCATTGATCGAATTCACGCCGCCTGCAATGAAGAGATCCTCGCCCCAGCTCAAGACCTGATTACCAACGCGGACGCGAGCCTGCTGCGCGCCAAAGTCGAACTCTTTAGTTACATAGGCATCCAGCCAGCGGGGGTTACTGACCGCAAAGTCCCGTGCCGCGCTATCGAGCGGTGCGCGGGTGCTCCGGTCCACTGCGAAATCATGATTTGCGACGCCCCGTAGCAAACCACTCCAGCCATCGCTAGCTTTGACGTACAGTTCGGCACTGTATTGCAGATTAGCGGATACCACCTGCCCTTTGCCATAGCGCAAATTGCCGAGATCCTGGTTCAAGCGCAGCGTATCGAGGTTGACGGCAAATACGGCCGGATTCGACAATTGCAGCGGCGTCGCGGCATCCCCCACACAGCCGCCGTTGTCATTGCCGAGATTGCGGCAATCGGCCGATGAGGTGCGTGCAATCATACCGAACGAGATGGTCGAATCGAGATTGACAACCCAGCCATTCTGCATGGTCCATTCTGCGCCATAGGCAGTCCCGGCCGAGAGCACTGCCAGTACCGCACTGACCGCTATCCGGCGTGCCGGGAGCGTATTGGTCTTTACTAGTAATTTCATCTCACTGTCCCTCAGGATGCGTATGGTTTAACGGGTGGTAGCACGACGCAGGCCGTCCGGCTCGAACGTTGCAGCCTTAAGCCGCCCCTCGCGCGCAGCCAGCCAGTCGGTGTCTTTGCCACCGCCTATGACGCGATCAAGCAATACACGCCCGCTAACGTGATCGAAACTACTGTTGGCACCAGAGACGCAGGCGGGAATCTCCCAGGCCATGTAGGGCCCCATCTCGGCAGTACGCCACACTTTTCCTTGCGCATCGAACATGTCGGCCACGAGGATGGTCCAGCTGTCCTCATCGATGTAGAACATACGTTTCGGGAAGGTATGGCGCATCCCCTCTTTAAGCGTAGCTTCCACCACCCAAGTACGATGTAACTCGTAGCGTGTCAGATCGCGGCTGAAGAATTTGGGTTTGACGACATCGGCCACCTTCTGGCTTGGCGAATTGAGCTGATAAGTGTTGTAGGGAACGTAGAGCTCCTTTTTTCCTAGCAGCTTCCAGTTATACCGGTCTAGTGGACCGTTGAACTGGAAGTATTGATCGACCACTTCCAGATTCTCCGTATTCAATACCGGGGCGTCATACTGGTAGGTCGGCGCGCGCCGCACACGACGCTGACTGGCGAAGTAGAGCCAGACATCATTAGGCTTGGCAAAGTTATACTGTGCTAGCGTCGCATCGCCGGCAATCGAAGGGGGCGCCGTATAGACGTTTAGCAACTGATACTCGATCCCGCGCGCATCAGCTAGACCTTTATTCGATGGCGACCACATCGGAGACATTTCAAACTCGTCCTGCACGATGGCTTCGCCGATGCTGTCACCGCCTTTAGGCGGAATATAGCTGGCAAAGTGGGCGACAAAGCCCTCCCCTTTCCAGTTCAGCTTATGGTTCCAAATGACCTCGGCACCGTTACGCGGCAATGGGAATGGCACGGCCGCCCCAATCGCCTCAGCGATTTCATACCCGTTATCGGCTAGCTTGGCATTCGCCGCATTTTTCCGCGTCCGGTCATAGAAGAAGTCAGGATAACCGCAAGAGCGGTGGGTTGGGTAGATGTCCATCCGGTATCCGGGAACGGTCTTGATCATTTCAATCTGGCCAGCGGCCAGCTTGTCCTTGTAGCGGTCAACGTTGGTCGCATCGATAGAGAATTGACGCTTGTCGTTGCCGTACGGATCTGGCCGCGGCGCACCCACGCGCCAGCCTTGTGGCGCCTTCATGTCGCCGCCAGTCCACGCAGGAATGCTGCCGTCTTTGTTACCGGCCCGGTCAGCACCGACTGGCGTCAACTCCTTGCCCAGTCTAGCCACGTCCACCTCCCCGCCTGCCGCCTGCGCGAAACCACCAGATACCAGCGCCATGCCCAATATAGCCAATGCTCTATTCACCACTTTCTCCTTTTTATATACCACCATCGCCGCAATAAAATTCACCACCAGTTGATGTAGGACATATTACCAAAGATAGGACAAGCAAATAAATAATTGAATCAAAATACAACACTTGCCATGAGCTCGCAGTACTTATACGCACAAATAAAAAAGCCCGGCAGCTTGCGGCTACCGGGCAAAACCATCCTTCGGAGGGATGGCGGAGATCAATCAGTGCTTCAATTTCCTGGATAGGTGCTGTCTTTGGATACGGCTTTACGGGCGCTGGCAACGGTGTACTGATGACGCTCCAGCGCGCAATAGGCAAAGTAAAGCGAAATGCCAAGCAAGGACCAGGTCAACATAGCGAAGGTGTAAAAGATGGCGTGATCATCATCACCGGGGATGCGGTAGAAGTCATAGGTCCCAGCAATGGCTTGGCCGCAGACCATGGAAACCGCGACGCTCAGCGCATGAAAACGTTCATTTACCTCAAGCAGCTGCCGTATCAGCAACAGCAGATAAAGGGAGAAGGTGCTCCAGGCCACCAAATAGAAATAAGGCTTCACTACCGTGAGCGCGTCGGTGGTCCAGATAATCACGGTGACCACCAGTCCGACGAGAAATAGCATCACGTCGGCAAAAATTGTGGGCTTGAAACGGTGCGTGACGGCCATGAGTCCGATGACACCGATCACCGGTATGCCGAAGCTGCGGGAAAAGGCATCACAGAACAGCGAGATTTTGAGAAAAAGCGGCGCTTCAGTCAGCGCATTGATCAGCAGATTCGTCGCGGAGAAAGTCACCACCAGCCATTCGGCACCCAGTAGGTAATTCCTTTTCTTGAGCAACTTTCGCCCGAGGATGTACGAAGACACGATCAGAACAATGTCGGCGAAACAGTAAAAATAGTATTTAAGTTCCATAACTAACCTAATGATGAGCAAATGATCAGGGTGCAAGCGTCTGCACAAGCGGCATGAATTGTTCAGTTCAGAGGCATCCGGTAGCCCAGGCGCCACCATCGTGTCTTGATCAGCAGTGCCATAAGAGACCAAACTGGCGAATCTGGTCTCCGCTGAACAACCAAACATAAAGTAGGTACATCGTACCAAACTTAGGACATTAAACCAAACAAAAGTTAAAAAAAAACGACAGGCTCTGCTGTCGTTTTTCTACCGTACCCAAATCGATAAGACCGAACTAGGTCAATAAACTATCTCCCAAGATACATTCAGCTGCAGCACGGAACTTTGCATCGAGCCCACGTGTATAGTGACGTTTACGACGTCCTGCACCAAGCTGGAAATTGATGCCATCGGCCAGCGCAATCAACAAGGTAGCACGATGCAGGCAATCGGCGGCGGTATAGTGCGGATATGCGCGCCGGATCACGTGTGCCACCTCGTTGGTCAAGGTCTCATACCATTCGTCCAGCAGGCGGGAACATTCCGGATCGATGACGGCAAACGATACAAAATGCCACCATAGTGCGGTTGCTTCTGCATCCTTGGCTTCCCGCAGCGATCGGACAGCCAGCCCCTCGAGTGTTTCCCTAGCAGGCGCACCACTATTGAACGCTGCCCGCAATTCCACTAGATAAGCCTCGATCTGCGGCTCGATAACGGCACGCAAAACCGATAATCGGGTAGGAAAATAATACTGCAAGTTGCTGATACTGATACCAGCACGGGCCGCGACTTCACGCAGTGAGAATTCCAGACTGCCACCTTCCAGCAGTACTGTCCTGGCAACAGCAACAATCGCATTGCGGGTGCGCAGGCCTTGGGCACGTAGACCAGCCGTCGCAACTTCGCTCGCGACGGCTGGTACAGTGTTACGCTTTTTCCGTGTAGGCTTTTCGGCGGGTTCTTTTGCTGATGTCATTGTCGTAAAGAGTGATAGATAACATCCCATTGTTTGGTATGTATACCAAAAAGTCAATGCCGCGCACATCGACAGCGCAAAGCACATCACCACTGCAAATGCTCCCATTGCGCAGACAGAATTACGCGAACCAATTCCTGGCCAAAGGCTGGCACACTGACTAGACCATGCCCGGCCACGACATTTCAAGGCAAGGACGATAGCATCCGCCCTCGCTTGCAACATCTCGCGCTGACCACTTGCCCTGCTCCGGCGTTCTAGCATCTTTAAGGCCGATACAGACTCCGAACTCTCAGCAGCACAGGTGCCCGCGGCAGATGTTCACAGCATGAAGGTCTTGTCACGCTACCTCGCTTCAAATAGCCTGTCCGCGGGGCGCGTCCTTAAGCGACGTAGACACAGGTTGTAGGCGCAATAGATTCAGTCCAAACAGAAGCAACCAAAGCGGATGGATTAGCAATGTCAGCATCTGCACCGACATCGCGAAGTCACGACGGCCAAGTAGATTCAGCAGAAATTCAATCCCAAACAGCGCCACATCGAATTTTAGCAGGCCACCATAGCCCCACCTCTCCGCCTTAAGATACTTTGCTGCCGTAGCTCCCCAGATCATCAACACGGGAGCTTCGATATTCCAGATACCTTGAGCCGCATTTTGTAGAGCCGTCCATGTTGCCTGGGCCGCTGCAACACCTGCCGCATCATGACCGGTATACAGCGTCGCCAATCCGGGCAAAGTCAGATTCAACATCCCGGCACCGACCATACCGAGCAAGGCGTAAGCCACCAGACTCACCAGCGCAATATCAGCGTCGACGCCCATGCGCTGACGCATGCGCTGCCAAAGAAAGCCCCCGACCACGAGAAATGGGATGTACCAGCCCAGAATATCCGCCCACATCCCCAGTCGATAGAGATTCTGCGCCTCGGCCGAGAATGCCAGCATCGAGACGGGGTTCTCCGCTGCATCGAAGTCGAATCCGGCAGCGGCCATCAGCAGTATGGCCATGGTCCATGCCAGTATCGCCCCCACCACAGCGACTCGTCCGGCAAAGCGCTGTGAGTCACTGCTTGCGATTTTTTGTAACATGCTTAAATTCCTTGAAATGATGCTGCGACTGCAGCGCAAAAAGTATCCGCACGCCAGCATGCACGTGCGGACTGACTTACAACGTAGCCAGACCTAGCGGCTGGCCAGGAAGTGCCCCAGATCCTCGATGTCGCCAGATGAAAGATTGGCAGCGATCGCTGGCATAGCGCCCGAGGCATCGTGCCGCACCCCACTCTTGAAGTTGGTCAGCTGGTCCACCAGATAGTCATAACTCTGGCCAGCAAGACGCGGATAGGTGTCACGCCCCTCTAACTTTTGCCCATGGCAGGCCACACAATTTCCTGACTTGACCAACGCCTCGCCGCGCGCCACCTTTACCGCATCGGCATGGAACGTCATATTCGGGCGTGGCGTCATCTTGGCAAAGCGGCTGACCATAGTGTCCATGTCCTGTTCGGACAAACCGAGTGCAAATGGTGTCATGGTCGGGTCGTGACGCTCGCCATTGGCAAACCCGGTCAGCTGCTTCTTCAGATAGGCCGCCGGTTGCCCTGCCAAGCGAGGGTAAAGCTGGGTACGTGCATTGCCTTGCATACCGTCGTGGCAGTAAATGCAGGCATCACTGGCACGTGGCCACGGCCCCGCTGCCTGGGTAGCCTCGCGCGAGATGGTATCGATCTCATTGCTGATGCGTAGTAGCGCATACAGATTGGGACCGTACATCACGCCGACTATGAGGGCCGCAGCGAACAACCCATATACCAGCCATGACCACTTACGCTTGACGGGTATCGCAGTTTTCTTCCGATGCATCACGACTTACCTCCTGCCACCGCTTGCAGCGCCTGCAGCGCCGCCTGATGCCCCGAACGAACCGCACCATCCATATAGCCGGCCCAGATATCGGCCGTCTCCGTGCCCGACCAGATCAGACGCCCCAGCGGCGGATGCAGCGCTTCACCATACTTGGTCAGGAAGCCCGGCGGCATAGGCGAAACACAAGTCAGCGTCCACTTGTCAGCTTTACGCCAGTCATGCTCGTGGTAGGCAATCGGGTGTAGTGCTTCCTCCCCAAATGCCTGTGCATAGACCTTGGACAGCTCTGCCTCCGCCTGCTTGGGGTCAGAGGGCAGCATACTGATGTGAACAAAGGCGTTGATGACACCGAAGGACAGATCCTCCGGCGAATTGTCATACGCCCATAGCACAGGCCCCTGGGGCTGGAAGATCCAGCCATTGAGTCCCTTGTCGCGCCAGAAAGGACGCTTGTACACGAGTGCAGTCTTGCGGCCCGGTGCGAATGCAGGCCAGCGTCGCTGCATTTCACGGCGCTTTTCCGGCAAGGGCGGATCAAATGCGATCTGCTGGCACAGCGGCGGCGAGAGCGCCATAATCACACTGCGGGCACGTACCACGCCCTGAGGCGTGTGTATGATGACAGGGCCACTGTCCCAGTTCTCGATGCGCAATACCGGACTCGACAGCCGGACCTTGTCGCCCAGAGCCTCCGCCATTTTGATCGACAGTATCTGTGAACCGCCGGAAATCCGGGTCTCTTGCGCACCGCCCTTGACCGCCTCCAGCCGGTCGTAATTGCACTCGGCTGAATTGACCATCGATAGCCAGTGCAGCAGTGAAATGCGGGCAGGTGAAGATCCGCCAGTGATCGCCAGGCCGGTAGACCAGCCGATCTGATCGTCAGGAGCAATTTTCTTCTTCACCAGCCAGTCACCCACCGACATCGAATCGAACTCCGCTGCACGGGGAGACTTCCAGGGAGCGCCGGAAGGCACGCTTCTGGCCAGTTTCTCCAACTCGTGTGCAATGTTCGGATCGGTACCAAAGCCTCCGTGTGTATCAATGCCGGCGCGCGCATTGCTGGCCAGCAGAGTCGTTTCCCCTTGCCAATAGGTGGGAAATGTCCCCACCCCGAGCTCGCGTGCCAGATCCGCCACCGCCGTCTGACCGGGACCTATCCACTGGCCGCCGGCCTCGGAAAAGTAGCCCTTGCCGAGATCGTGGTTAAGGGTCCTGCCACCGACCCGGTTACGTGCCTCGAGCACCACGAACGACTCACATCCTGCACGTCGCAAATCGCGCGCAGCCGTAAGCCCTGCCAGTCCGGCGCCGATGATGGCAACGTCGAGCACATCGCGCCCAGCACCCTGCGCGCTGGCGGCAGCGGCCGCCTGCGGTAGTACTGAGGCCGTCGCGGCAGCCGTCGCTGTTGCCGCCATACCCAGGAAACGGCGACGTGTCAGCCCTTCCTGCGTTTCATCCGCTTGTAGCGGTACATTGTCGTCCATGCTTATTCCAGCAAAAATTGAGTTAGAAATGCGCGATCTGTCATGGCTGCAACCGTCCTAGCGGCTTGCCAGGAATTGCGACACATCGTCCACGTCCTGCGCTGATAGCGCCGCCGCAATGGCTGCCATGGCACCACTACTCTCATGTCGCTCGCCACTCTTGAAACGTTTGAGCTGCTCGCGCAGATAGTCGTACCCCTGACCGGCCAGGCGAGGATAAACATCTTTTCCTTCGAACTTTGCACCATGACAGGATGCACAATTATTGGCTTTCACCAACGCTTCGCCTCGGGCGATACGCACACTCTCAACGTGTAGCGTGTCATTCGGCAGCGGCGTCATCTTGGAGAAATGGTTTGCCAGTCCAGCAATCTCCTGTGGTGACATACTTACGGCAAGCGAGGTCATCACTGGATTGCTGCGCTCACCGCTAGCGAATGCATTGAGCTGCTTGGCAATATAGGCTTCCGGTTGCCCGGCAAGACGGGCATAAGACTGTGCGCGCGCATTGCCATTGATGCCGTGACATGCAATACAGGCATCGCTGGCACGCGGCCACTTTCCGCCAACACGCGTGCTCTCTTCTGCGATCTTGTCAAACTCATGACTGAAACGGATCAGGCCGACCAGCTGAGGACCATAAATCGCGCCCGCCACAGTGACAGCTAATAGAAGTAGCCCCCCAATCAGCTTAAGCCGGCTGAAACCGCTACGCGGTGTATTGTTTGCTTTAGCCATTATGCTTTCCTCCCTGCACCAGCCTGCAATGCCAGGAGTGCTGCCTTATGACCGGAACGGATAGCACCATCCATGGTCGTGATCCAGATTTCCGCAGTCTCGGTACCGGCCCAGATCAAGCGACCGATAGACGGATGTAAGACATCACCATATTGCGTCAAGAATCCTGGCGGAATCGGCGAAGTACAGCTGAGTGACCAGCGGTCTACCCTACCCCAGTCCTGGTCGAAGAAGTGCAGTGGATGCATCGCTTCTTCGCCAAATACCCGCGCATAAATCTTGCACAGCTCGGTTTTTGCGTCTTGCGGATCCGATGGCAGCATACCGTTATTGATAAATGCGGAAATGACTCCTAACGATCCATCCTCTGGCGAGTTGTCGTAGCACCACTGCACCGGTCCATTCAGCTGAACGATCATGCCATTCAGCCCCTTGTCCTGCCAGAAAGCCTTCTTATAGACGTGGGCCGTCTTGCGCATGGGGGCATAGGCTGGCCAGCGACGTTGCATCTCACGTCGTTTCTCCGGCAGTGGCGGATCAAAAGTGATCTGCTGGCACAGCGACGGCGACAGCGCCACGATGACGCTGCGGGCACGGATAATACCTTGCGTGGTGTATATCGTTGCTGGACCGCTCTGCCAATTTTCAATCTTCATTACCGGCGAATTCATGCGTATCTTGTCGCTCAATGCTTCCGCCATTTTTATGGAGAGAATCTGAGAGCCGCCAGAAATACGACTCTCTTGCGCCCCTCCCTTGATAGCCTCAAGCTGTAAGTAATTACATCCGGCGGAATTAATCAGCGCAAGATAGTGCAGTAGCGACAACTTGTTTGGCGTCGTCCCCGTCGTCAGCTGCGCGCCCATTGCCCAGCCCAGTTGATCCGCCGGACTCAGGTTTTTCGTCGCCAGCCAGTCCGCCAAAGACATCGAATCAAACTCGCGCGCACGCTTCGCCGTCCACGGCGCCGCGCTCGGCACGCCCTTTGCGAGCTCCTCCAACTCCCGCCGCAGTTCCGGGTTGGTTTCAAAATATCCTTCGCAGTCAACCAGCGCAGTAATATCGCCGGCCATCATGCAGTACTTCCCCTCCCAACGGGTGAGGAAAGTACCGATCCCTAACTCACGAGCCAGATCGGCAATCGCCGTTTGCCCTGGACCTATCCACTGACCTCCAGCCTCGGAGAAGTAACCGTTACCGAGATCATGGTTGTACGTGCGCCCGCCGACACGATCACGCGCCTCGAGTATGACAAAGGACTCGCAACCGGCGCGGCGCAGATCGCGTGCCGCTGTCAGCCCCGCTAGACCTGCGCCTATGATTGCTACGTCAAGGACGTCACGTTCGCTACCTGCGACAGCGGAATTTGCCATGTTAGGCAGAATAGTCGCCGTGGCACCTGCCGTGACGCTCGCTGCGATGCCAAGAAATCCTCGCCGCGAAAGCGCCGGCTTATCCACTACCGCTTCTTTGTCAAATCCAGTACTGCACATTGTCTCTCCCACTGAAGTCACTCCCAATCTGATTTAGGACAAGAGCGCCGCGCCTTGCCTCAAGTAGGACAGAGTAACAAACTTAGGTCAAAAAGACAAACAAGTGTAAAAAATGAGACACCAGCGCCAATACCAGCCTGCCGGGCCAATATTGATGGATTTAGCCGGGCAGAGAATTTCCAGATGTGATAGCCGGATCCGCACTCAGGTAAAAGAGGAACTTGCGCTCTACGCAGGACATCGCGCAGCCAAGTACTGAGCAATCTCACGACTGCCGCCGCCTGTTCTCATGAATTAACGCCCCGCATCCTCACGAGGGGCTGCCCCTTTCTCCTATAGTTCGCCGCCATTCAGATGCGCACAGCCTCGGCGCTGCTAGCAGTGAGATTTCGCGCATTTTTCAAATGTGCAGGATGGTATCCTTTGGACATCGGCCGAGCTCTACCTCGGTTGGAGACACAGGGGATGAGGGAGTACTAGTGAAAGAATTGAGATTTAATATCTTCGGAAAGCTCATCGCCGTGAAAGGCTCATACGGCGCTTGGCAAGGCTACTACCTTGGGGCAGATGGAAAACGGAGGCCGGCAGATTTCATCGTGCCTAAAGATATTGAGGAATCCGAGCTATGTGAGTATTTAGCGGACCTCTACCATGAGAACGCCACACCAAGAAATTGCGATGCAAAGCAACTATTTGAAGTCAAGATTCGGCCATTAGCAGACTAACAGCATGGCTGAGCTTGTATTTTCGACCAACGTATACGCTGGGACCAAATGCCTTACGAACTCTCTTTTGTGAAATCTATAGCGCAGGTTGAGCGCGAAAGCTATTGCAATAACTGCTGTGTAGGTGGTGATTTGATCGCTGAGGCCTTGCTCCCTGCACTTACCCCACGTTATGGGGAACTAGACCCGATTGAGGAAGACTGGGGATGGCATATTGGGTTTAAGTACGCTGACGTCAAACTTGCGGTGGACATCTTTTGCGATGATCCTGACAAGGGCGAGTTTCGAGTTCATCTTACTAGTCGAGTTCGCGGATTCTTTGGAAGCAAAGTGCGCGACACTCCCGAACTAGAAATCCTAAAGCGAATGCTAATAGATGCTATTTCCGCTTGGGAGGACTACGTTCCTGCAGTAACCAAGCTCGACGAAAAATATTTTCCGATAACTGCCAACGTTGCTTAAGCCGCCTGCCGGAATAGACTACTGTCTCTCACGTGACGCTATGGTGAGTAATAAGATCAGGTAGTGACAGTAGTGACAGCAGTGAAAATACTTAAGGTACCGGGAAGCAAGTCCGTTTCAGGTATTCCCAGCAAATCCGTTAAAGGGAGTGCGCACCTAATCACGCATCTAAGGCAGGAATAGCTTCGCCGGCGCGTATCGCCATAGGTGTCGCGTTAAACCACAGTCGGCAGGCGCGCGAAAGCGCGGACTGGGCAGGAAAACCTAACATCAGCGCAATTTGACCAAGTGGCAGACGCGTGCCACATAAGTATTGCAGCATCAGCTGCTTGCGTACTTCGTCCTTGATCAGCTCAAAGCATACGCCCTCTTCTGCCAGACGGCGCTGGAGCGTGCGCGGATGCAGTGCCAGTAGTGCCGCGATACTCGTCTTGTTGCAACTGGTCGTGCCGAGTGTCCTTCTTAGTGCACTACGCACTCGTTCGGCAACTCCCTGCTCTGCAATGCCGAAAGTACGAAAGATATAGTCTTCGGCTACCTGACGGAACGAAGCATTCGCACCTTCCAGATTAGCAGCAAAGGTCTTACGCGAAATATACAACGTTGCACCAGTTGGCTCCTCCAGCAACCGAGTGGCGAAGAATCGCTCATAAACCGCGCGACTGACTATAGGCTGATGCGAAAGCGACACAGCACACAACTCATAATTAGCACCAGCAAACAGGCGCAAGAAATTGTGCGCATCGGCCAGACAGAGATCGCTATTCTGGCGCGTCACTGTCGGGCCTGGAATTCTAACCTCAACAGATACCGCTACGGTATCCTTTATCGGAGAGTTACGTTCATCGACCGAAACTATGATGCCTGGGCTTTGCACAAACAGATAGCGGATCACATCATTGAGTGCTTCCCGCACGGTCGGCGCGTTACGTATAACGATCGCCAGCGGCCCGAGCACCTCGATACTCTGGTACGCCGATAGTCGCAAACCGAAGTCCCCCAAACCCGTCGCCTCCGCACTAGCTTCCATCAAATGCGTCGCCGCGCGTAGCGACACCCACGCATCCTCCTGCCCCAGTAAGGCCGGGTCGATGTGATATCGACGCATCAGTGGCTCAGGATCACAGCCTAGCTCCCGCATCAGCACAGGATAACCGAGCAACCCTCTCGCGCGAACAGTAGGCTCCATGTCTCAAAATGTAAATAATTTGTCTCACTATGTCAAGCACCCTACTAATCAACTGGCTATAGTGCATTACGGTTAATAAACACATAAGGGAGACTTTCTAATGAAATCGCACTTTGACGTACTGATTATTGGCGCCGGCCTGTCTGGCATCGGCATGGCGTGCCACATGAAGCGTGAAAGCCCCGGCCGGCGTGTAGCCATCTTAGAACGGCGTCAGGCCATTGGCGGTACTTGGGATCTGTTCCGCTATCCAGGGATCCGCTCGGATTCGGACATGGTCACTTACGGCTACTCATTCAGGCCGTGGAATCAGCACAAGACGCTGGCTGACGGCCCCGCCATCCGCCAGTACATTGAAGATGCTGCACGCGAACACGGGGTCGATCGTCTGATCCGCTTTGGCACCATGATCGAGGGAGCCAACTGGTCGTCCGAACATCGATGCTGGACCATCAGCGCACACGACGTAGCGAGCGGTGAAAAACTCAGCTTTACCTGCAAACAGTTGGTCTCCTGCACGGGTTACTATAATCACGATCAGGGATATCTACCAACATTCCCTGGCGAAGAGAACTTCGCCGGCCTGCGCATACACCCGCAACATTGGCCGGAAAATCTCGACTATCGGAACAAGCGCATTGTCGTGATCGGTAGTGGTGCGACAGCCGTAACGCTGATACCGGCTATGGCCGAAACAGCCCAGCACATCACCATGCTCCAGCGCTCGCCAAGCTATGTCATGTCGGTGCCTGGCTACGATATAGCCGCTGCCGTGCTCAGTCGCATACTCCCGTTGAGCTGGGTGTATAGCATGGCGCGCTGGCGCAATTTACGTCTGCAGCAACTGATCTTTAAGGCCGCTCGTCGCTGGCCAGTAAAGGTACGCTCATGGTTGCTCAATCACGTCGAGAAACAGGTCGGCAAGGACGTCGACATGCGTCATTTCACCCCGAAATACAATCCATGGGACGAGCGCCTGTGCGCGGTACCTGATGGCGATCTGTTCCGGGTTTTACGAGAGGGCAAGGCATCTGTTGTAACCGACAAAATCAAGACATTCACTGAAAAAGGCATTCTGCTGGAGTCTGGGAAGCTGCTGGAAGCCGACATTATCATCACAGCAACCGGCCTGGTACTGCAATCATTGGGCGGCATGAACGTGTCCGTGGATGGAACCAAAGTCGAGCCCGGAAAGCTGCTGACCTATAAAGGCGTACTTCTGGAGAACGTTCCCAACTTTGCTTACTTGTTCGGCTATACCAACGCACCCTGGACAGTGAAGATCGAAATGTCGGCCAATTATCTGTGCCGACTTTGGGAGCACATGGAGAACTTGGGCAAAGATGTCGTCATCCCGCGCGCACCGGTCGGGCAGAAACTGGAAGAATCAGTTCTTTCATCGATACACGCTGGTTATGTCACACGCCGGCAGGAAATTCTCCCGCGTCAAGGACGTTCCTTGCCATGGCGCGTTGTCAACAACCTGAAGTCGGATCGAAACATGTTCCTGAACGACCCGGTCGGCGATGCCTCACTTGAACTCACCGGCCCAAGCAAGGCCAAGGTCGAGTCAATTAATCGCCGCGCGGCATGAGCGTTCTGCATATCGATTCGCTGTTTTCCAGTGAGGGGGTCAGTTGTATCGGCACCCTCATGCTGCCAACGGCAGCCCAGTGTCCTCCTCTCATCCTGATGGCTAACGGCTTTGGTGGAATTCGGATGGCGGCGCTCCCGCAGATCGCACAGCATTTTGTAAATGATGGGTATGCCGTGTTCTTCTTCGATTACCGCAATTTCGGTGACAGCGCGGGAGAGCCGCGGCACTGGATCAGCCCACGCCGCCATCTAGCGGACTGGAAGGCGGCGCTCAATCATGTGAGAAACTTCTCGAACATCGATGTAGATAACATCATCCTGTGGGGCACATCGTTCTCTGGCGGGCATGTTATCTGCACTGCTGCGCGCGAAGCAGGCATCCGTGCTGTTATCGCACAGGTACCACATGTCAGCGGGATCGCTAGCGTGCTGCAAGTGCCGCTGCATATCAGCACGAGACTGACGATTGCAGCGCTGCGCGACCGGATTGGTAGCCTGTTCGGCAAACCCCACTACAGCCGTATCGTGGGGCATCCGGGCGAACTGGCTGCATTGACCAGTCCGGAATGCTGGGATGGCTATGCAAAACTGAATCCGCCGGGGGCAGTTTGGGAAAATAAAGTACTGTCCCGCATCTTCCTGGAGCTACCGTTCTATAGTCCCATCCGATATGCACGAGAAGTACAAGTGCCTACACTGATTATTGCCGGCAGCCGAGACTCGGTCACCCCAGCCAGTGCTGCCGCTCGGACTGCACAACGGATACCCTTCTGCGAATTTCATCTTCTGGATGGAAACCACTTCGAGCTCCACCTGACGAGCGAGCAAGTGTGCCAGCAGAGCATAGCCCTACAGCTTGCCTTCCTGCGCAAACATATCCGCCAGCGCAGTTTCGCAAGCTGACTATCGGTGATATTGGGTCCGAGATGAAGACTACGTGGGATGCTCATCCTGCGTAGTCTCTCTTTTTTGTAGAAAAGGAAAAAGCTACTCAGGATGGGCGGAACCGAAATGTCCGAAGTAGCTAAAGGGCTAGCGGATACTAGGTCAATAATTTGATCGCACTGCGCTTGAATGCTGCTAGCCGAAATACTGCGAGTGAAGCCGTCAGTTGCGTGGTTTGATCCGACAGCGACTCAGCCGCAGCAGAAGCATCTTCGACCAGCGCCGAATTTTGGCTAGTCATCTTATCCATACTGGTAATTGCCCGCCCTATCTGCTCAATCCCGCCAGCCTGGCGCATACCGGCCGCTTTGATTTCCCCCATGATGGCTTCCACCTGACAGACAGAAGCCACAATCTGACGCATGGTCACTCCCGTATCATTAACTAGCACGCCGCCTGCTTCGACTTTGGCAACCGAGTCATTTATCAGCTCCTTGATCTCTTTGGCCGCTGCAGCGCTGCGCTGCGCCAGCTGGCGAACTTCACTAGCGACCACCGCAAATCCCCGTCCTTGCTCACCAGCGCGTGCCGCCTCGACGGCTGCGTTCAGTGCCAGAATATTGGTCTGGAAGGCGATACCATCGATTACCGCGATAATGTCGACAATCTTTCCGGACGACTCATTGATCTCTCCCATAGTAGTGACGACACTGTCCACTAATTGCCCCCCTCGCGTAGCTATCGTAGAAGTCTCATTGACCAGCTGGCTCGCTGTATTGACATGCTGCGTATTCTGCTCGACCGCAGCATTGAGCGCCAGCATAGAGCGACTGGTGACTTCCAGATCCTCTGCCTGCACTTGAGTACGGCCGGCAAGGTCTACACTGCCCCGCGCAATCTCACTACTCGCGCTCGCAATCGCATTGGCAGTGCCCTTGATCTCTGCCACCAGCGTTGCCAGACGCTGCTGCATCTCACCGAGTGCCGCCAGCACGCTATCGCCGCACTTGGTGCGGATCTCCATGGACAGATCGCCACGTGCCACCGCCTGCGCAATGGCACGCGCATATTCCGGCTCGCCCCCCAGCTGGCGCCAGATGGCGCGCACCACAAACCATGAAGAAGTGATCAGCCCCAAGGCTACCATCACCACCGTCAGCACCATGGTCCAGAGCACCTGCCTGACCCCGGAGCCACTGCGCTCGATGCCATCCTGGAACTGGCGCTGTGCATCGGCACTAGCTTGAGTCAGATCGGTCTGGAGAATACGCTGCGCCTGCTGCATTTTCTCCATGACCGGCTGAAAATCACCCTCCTCCAGCTTCAACATAATACGGGTAGCACTGAATGCGGCCATGAAATAAGCATCAAACTCGCTCGCCAACCGGGCGCCAGCGATCTGCTGTCCTTGCAATGCAGATAGCCGCTCAAAGTGCGAACGCACTTTCGCGGCCTGCTCCGAGATAGGAGCGAGTCGGCTTTGCTCGCCCTCACTGACCGCATCGCGTAAGCCATCCGTGATGCTGTTCACCTCTTGATTGAGCTCCTTAATAACATCCATTAACGGATAATCTAAGTGCTCCGTTCGATTGATAGCGTGTAAAGCGTCTGTTGCGATGAGGGAGCTGCCGCCTATACCCAATGCAAAAACAACGATAGAGACGACTGGCAGGGACCAGATAGTACGTTTGATACTCATATTGAATTCGGACTCAGGTGATCTTGATTAAGGAAGGGTGTAGATCACTTTTACAGTGGCATCAACCGCACTCTTGTCTATGTATCCGATAGTCTTCGGATTAGCAGCAACCGCGCGCTTCACCTCTGCGTTCCCGCCCAATTCCTTAGGCATCGTGCCTTTGCCCGTGAAGACCAGTTTGGCCCAGAGGGCCCGCACCTGCGCCTGATCTTTATCAGCGACCTTGCGGTAAAACTCTGCACGGATAGCAGCATTTTCTAACTGGTCGACCGGCGTGAAGGCCGATGATTTTCCCAGAAAACACTGCGCAACCTCATCCTTACTGAGTGTGGCTTCCGGGGCGCTGGGATGCGCGATCACAACTACTTCGGCATACGCCGGCACAACAAAACCCAGCAGCGCGGCATATACGCACGAATATACGAACTTCTGCATTTCATTCTCCTTAGAATACGAAATCAATCGCGACTGCGCCAACCGTGACCGGGCCTCGGAATGACGGTTTCGCCTCATTGAACATGCCAATACCCTTAGGCTTGACACGGTCTAATTGGAATTTGATATCCGCAGAGCGGAAGGCATCCCAGCGCAGCCCTACGCTGTCAGTGGTTTGCGCACCTTCCCCTGTGGCTTTGCCATGGCTAACAAAAGGCAGTAATTTGCCAAAGCGGTATCCGCCCATGGCGTACCAGCCCTTGGTGTTTTCGCCAGCACCGCGCGCAATCGTATATTCCGACTGCAGTACCACGTTACCCTGGTCCAGCGTGAAACCCAGGGCCGTAAACGACACCTTGGCCTTGGCTACCGAGATGCCCTCCTGCTCAACATTCATACGTCCTTCGTCGCGACCTAAACGTACCGTGACAGGGCCACGTTCCAGAATCAGATTGAGGACTTTGGCATTAGAGAACTTCACCGTTTGTCCTGCCAGCTTTGCAACGGAACTACCATATGCCAATTCAGTTGTCAGCGTAGATGCGCCCAGTTCATGACGCCATTCCACATCTGCACCATCTAGGCTATCGTTGGGAACTTGCCGATACACTTCCTGCGAGGGTCGCAACATCGTGTTGGCATAGCCGACATTGCGGAAGTCGGAGACGAGGAATACCGCCAGCGGCACACGACCAGCCCGGACACTGACGTTGTCATTGATCTTGGCCTTTGCGAAGGCCATGCTACCGGTTGCGCCATAGGAATCCGACTCCAGTTTGCGCACCACGCCCTGACCTGTCAGCGTCAGCCAGTCATTCAAATTGACATCGATTTGCAACCCAACGTTGGAGTCCACACCGGTGCGCGGCTTTGTGCCAGCACCACCCGCCTGAAACGGGCGTGAGAACAGCGCCTGATTGGTGTTGGTCGAAGTCAGTGCAGCCGTACCAAAGCCACTGAACTTAACTTCTGGACCTGCTGCCTCCTCAGCATGTGCGCACGAGAGAGTCAGCGGAATGGCTAGCAACTTGATTAAGGTTTTCGTTTTCATAATTTGAACTCATCTGGTTTTAACAGACCTAGTTGGGACTAGGCATCATTAGTTAGTACATAGTACCAAACATAGGACACAAGAACAAACATGGATACAAAAAAACCACGCTGCTTAAATTGCGTGTCTGGGCGATGGATGGGCCACCTCGATCTACGAAACAATCTGAGGATACTGGTAGCTGAAGGAAATATTTGATGTAGCGTAGGAGAACTGCATCATTCTTGATGAATCGAATGCCGGAGAAAGCTTTCAGCGAAGGTGTAATCATGGCAGTTGTCGCGACGACTCATGCTTTGCTGAAGATTGTGGGCCTTCAGGAAATTCTGCCAGTCATAGCCGCGAATTGAATGCCCGGTCTGGGCACACCATTACGGCTTGTTTTGGCGGACGACACCAGACTGCCATCACTAGAGCAACTTAAGCCGGTTCTTTATCACTTCCTGCCCCCATTAACCCAGTAAGCGGAGGCGTTCAATGGTCCTGGTCGAATCAGGGGAATGCAGCCATGCGTAGTAACCGCTAGGATGAATCTCTAACGTCTTGCACAGATGGCGCACGGGATAGGTTTCCTGATGTTCGCGCACGAAGGCGTACTTCACCCGGACATTTTGACCAAATACATTGCGGCTTTTTTAGGGAGATCTCGCTCTTCGCTAACGCGCTTGATTTTGGCCTTGAACCATCGAATTTATGCTTGCTGGTTACAGGATGCCTTGCGCTCCGCCGGTGTGGCGTCAATGCACCTCATCCAATGATAAACGCGATGCATGCTCACATCACGCCGGGCGGCGACATCGGCAACGTTATACCCGTGCTCAGTCGCCTATTTCAATGCCTCTGCCTTAAATTTGTCGGTGTAACCCGTGTTACTCATTACTGCTCCTTTCGCCCCATATCGATGGCTGGAGAGCATCTACAGAACTCGTGCCGACTCGGAGCACATCGGAGGTTGTGGCCTCTTGGATATAGCCAATGCCTGAAAATCGATCCCTTATAGGCCGATAAGCCACATGAGTCTGCGACCCTCAAATTGACCCTCAAAAGTGTTTGCTAGGCCTATCCATCATAGGGAGAGATCATCTTGAACGAGAGAATTCGGGATCCGTATTGGTGACACAAATTTTCCACCAAAAAACAAAAAAGCCCGCAGCTTCATAGCTAGCGGGCTTCTTTGATTGTTAAAGATTCTCTCTAACAAAGTTTCCTGGCGGAGACGGTGGGAGCCTACTTGGGAGGTCCGCCAGAGGGAAAAATGCGAATTTTCGAGTCTACAGAACAGTCCGCGACCCTCAAATTGCCCCTCAAAACGCACGAGCAAACCGAATATGCACACAGGCATAGCTGCACCTCCTCGGACCATCCTAGCATAGGCCTGGCACGCTCCATGGCGATCTAACAGAAATCAATGTGCCATATTTAACGCGACAGACGTTCGGATACACCACATAGATTTACGCCATTGAAAAACCCGGCTGCAATGCTAAAAAAAATCTTCATATTCCTCATTTACAAAGAATTGACTGGTCTCGACAATTCCAAAATCTAGCCATCTATACGCGCCGATTTTTCACGCGCAGCATCCCTCAAGTGCAAGCGTATAAAATCTGCCGCTGCCTCCTGCTGCCCTGTCAGTAGCAATTCAATCAGGCTCAGGTGCTCACGGCAGCGACGTGCACTGGCTTCGCGGTTAAACGTCTTACGATATTCCATCAAGCGGCGCAGGCTATTGAGCCGCTTGAGCGAATCGATAAAGAAAACGTTGCCTGAGCATTCTGCAATGGCTTCGTGTAACTGCGTATTGGCATTAAAGATATCGACCGCAGAAACTTCATTAATCCGCTCCAGCAGCATGCGCTGCTGCTGCTCGCAACGTTCCAGTGCAGTACGGTTCAGACTGAATGTCGGCTCCAGTATGCCAGCCGCTTCGATCAGGATACGGAAGCGGTAGCCCTGATCATAAGTTGCCGCTGACGTCAGAATAGGGGTAAAGCGCCAGCCATGCCCGGGCAGACGCTCTATCCATCCCTCCTGCGCCATACGACGCAAGACCGCAGCCAATTGTGCTCGGCTGATGTCATACCGCCGCGCAAATTCATTCTCCGTCACCCGTTCCGGCAATTGTCCTGCCAACCTGTCTTCGGCAATCGCAAAATAGGCCTGCTCGAGCGGGTCCGGTGGCGCAAGCTGCTTTTCGCCCGACTGCACCAGCAAGGCGCCAGCACTCGATATGCTATGGGCACCATCTTCACTGGTCGCCAGCAGACCTTCGCGCACCAGTCGCTGTATCGCTTCGCGCACCGGCGTACGCGAGACACGGAAGCGTTCAGCCAGCCCGCGCTCGCTTAGTCGGGTCCCGGCCGCAAGGCCTTCGGCAGCAATCATTTGCTTAATCTGCAGTACGAGTGTGTCGGCGATACGGCGCACCATCAAAATCTCACCATGGTTTTTTAAAACAAAATAATACCATTTAGTGGTTTTTCGAGAACGAAAATGCCGTAAAAAAACGCTGAAATATTCACAAAAATGGTATTTGCGGCTGTTTTGTAACAACCAAAAAAACCATTTGACGCGGTTTTTTACGCAACTAAAATACCACTCATTCCGATACGCTAGTCAGCCCAACGGACCACAACCACAACACCGAGACAAGGAATTCACGATGCACCTGAATCCCCCTATGGCAGCGCAGACGCTGCCCACTTATGACAAGGAGGCAGTGCGCCGCAGTGCCATTCGCAAGAACGCCTGGCGCCTGCTGCCGCTGCTCATCCTGGCATTCATCTTCAATTACATAGACCGCACCAGCGTCGGCTTCGCCGCCATCACCATGAACAAGGATCTGGGGCTGACCGCGACCGAATTTGGCTGGGGTGCCGGCGTTTTATTTGCTGGCTACTGTTTCTTCGAAATCCCCAGCAATATGGCACTGTATCGCTATGGTGCCCGCCGCTGGCTAGCCCGCATCATGATCAGCTGGGGCATCGCTGCTGCCGCCACCGCGCTGGTGCAGGGACCGACCTCGTTCTACATTCTGCGCTTTCTGTTAGGGGTGGCCGAAGCCGGCTTCTTCCCCGGCGTAACCTATCTGCTGGCTTGCTGGTTCCCTGCGGCCTACCGCACCCGGGTACTTGCCCTGTTCATGCTGGGGGTACCGCTGTCGTCCGTCATTGGTGGCCCGATGTCAGCCTATCTGCTGCAGATGAACGGCATCCTCAACCTCACCGGCTGGCAATGGATGTTCCTCATCCAGGGTCTGCCTGCCGCATTGATCGGCATCGTCGTGTTGATCTATCTGCGCGATACGCCACAGCAGGCACACTGGCTCAGCGACGACGAGCGACGCGAACTGATCGCCATGCTGGAAGAAGAGCCGCGTGACAAACCTCGCAAGGCAGTATGGGCCGCACTCACCGATGGCCGGGTCTTGCTGCTGGCTGCCATCCAGTTCGGCTTCGTACTGGGTTCCTACGGCATCGGCATCTGGCTGCCGCTGATCCTCAAAGGACGCGGTTTCTCCACCGTAGAAGTTGGTTTTCTCTCGACCATCCCCTACATCGGCGCCATCTTCGGCATGCTGCTCTGGGCCCGCGTAGTGGATCGCTCCGGCCGCAAGATAGGCAATCTGTTGCTGGCCTGCCTGCTAGGCGCCATCGGCCTGTTCGCCTCCACCCAGACCAGTTCCTTTGCACTGGAAATGACCGGCATCAGTATCGCCGTGATTGCCATCAGTTCAGCGCGTGCCATCTTCTGGACCATACCGACCGGTTTCCTGACCGGGGCGGCCGCTGCTGGCGGACTGGCTTTCATCAACTCAATCGGCACTATGGGCGGCTTCGCTGGTCCGTACATGGTGGGAGTGCTCAAGGAAGCGACCGGCTCGTTCAATTACGGCATCTGGGCTATGGCCGGCATTCTTGTACTGTCTGCCACACTCAGTTCGACGCTCTGGCTGCTGGTAAAAAAAGAGTAATTCACCAAGCGATTTCACGGAACTCAAGATGAACCACGTAACAAATATGACACTAGCCTGCGACAGCCACGTGCACGTGTTCGACCCCGCCCGTTTTCCCTACGTACTGCCGCGCAGCTACACTCCCGCGACAGCCAGCGTCAGGGAGCTCCGGCAGCACCTGCACAAGCTGGGCATGGCACGGGTCGTGCTGATCCAGCCCAGCCCTTACGGTACGGATAATCGCTGCCTGCTGGACGCACTGCAACAGCTGGGCTGCGCCCAGGCCCGCGCCATTGCCGTGATCGATGCCGACAGCACTACGCCACTACAGCTTGAGAATTTGCATCAGCAAGGCGTACGTGGCGTCAGGCTCAATGTCGAAGCCGGATCGGCTGATGCCGTCAGCATCAGTGCGGCCTTGCGCCAGACTGCAGAAAAAGTCGCGCCTCTCGGCTGGTTGATCCAGCTATACGCGGACGGCGCAACCGTCGCAGCATTAGCGCCTATGCTGGCCACCCTACCCTGCCGCGTCATTCTCGACCATTTCGGCGGAATGAAGAGCAATCCTGCCAGCCGCGCCAGCACCTTACCCGTGCTACTGGATTTACTGGCCAGCGGCAACGTGTACATCAAGCTGTCGGCCCCCTACCGTGTGGCCAGAGATGGTCCTGATTACGCATCTGTGGCCGAGCTGGCTGGCACCTTGATCAATGCGGCCCCGCATCGCCTGCTATGGGGTTCGGACTGGCCGCATACCGGTAGCTCGGCCCAGCGTGATGGCAACCTTGCGCGGATTGAAGCCTTCCGCGCCGAAGATGCGACGCGCACGCTGAGCTTGCTGTCGCAATGGGCCCGCCAAGGCGCCCAGCGCGACGCCATCCTGATCCACAACCCGGCGGCCCTCTTCGGCTTCGCCATCTGATCATCCTTCACTACGATTATTCACGAAAGCCCACTATGATCTGTTCTACCAACCCTGCCACAGGCGCTGAACTGGCCCGTTATGACGAGCACAGTGACGCGCACGTCGAGCTGACACTAAACGCCGCCGCGCAAGCCCAGCGCCAGTGGGCCTGCCGCGACATTGCAAGTCGCGCCGCCATTCTGCCAGCCATTGCTCGCCTGCTGCGCGAGCGACGCGAGCAATATGCGCGCCTCATCACGCTGGAAATGGGTAAGCCACTGGCCGAGGCCCAGGGCGAAATCGAGAAATGCGCCTGGACCTGTGATCATTACGCCCAGCATGGACCAGCCTATCTGGCCAACACGCCCGTCAGCAGCAATGCCAGTGACAGCTATATCGCCTATGATCCGCTAGGCGTGGTGCTGGCCATCATGCCGTGGAACTACCCGTTCTGGCAGTTTATCCGCTTCTTGGCTCCGGCACTGGTGGCCGGCAATGGTGCCATCCTCAAACATGCCAACAATGTGCCCCAGTGTGCACTGGCCTTGCAGCAATTGATGCTCGATGCCGGCGTTCCTGCCGGTCTGGTCGGCGTACTGCTGATCGATGCCGGTCGCGTTAAAGCTGTTATCGAGGATGAGCGCATCGCTGCGGTGACACTGACCGGTTCCACCGCCGTGGGCAAACTGGTTGCGGCCCAGGCCGGTGGGGTACTGAAGAAGCAAGTACTCGAACTGGGCGGTTCCGATCCCTTCATCGTGTTAGCCGATGCGGATATCACCACCGCGGCCAAAACGGCCGTCAAAGCACGCTTCGGCAACACCGGGCAAAGCTGCATCTCGTCCAAGCGCTTCATCGTTGAAGCCAGCGTGGCCGATGCCTTCGTTGCCGCGTTTACTGCGGCCACACGCGAACTGGTAATGGGCGATCCGCTGCTACCGCAGACCACGATCGGTCCGCTGGCACGCCCTAGTCTGGTTAGCGATCTGCACAGCCAGGTCGAGCGTTCTGTTGCTGCCGGTGCAAGCGTGCTGACCGGTGGTGCACCAGTGTTTGGCGCCGGCTGCTTCTACCCGCCTACCATCCTCGATCACGTGACGCCGCAGATGGCGGTAGCGAGCGAAGAAACCTTTGGTCCGGTCGCTGCCGTGATCCGCGTTCAGGATGCCGAGCAGGCTATCGCACTCGCCAATGCTACTGAATTCGGTCTCGGCGCAGCACTGTGGAGCGGCGACATCGCACGCGCCCATCGACTCGCACGCCAAATCGAAGCCGGCGCCGTGTTCATCAACGGGCTGGTGGCATCGGATGCCCGCCTGCCGTTTGGCGGTATCAAGCAATCGGGCTATGGGCGCGAACTGGGTGCGGCCGGTGCCCGTGAATTTACCAATACCAAAACCATCTGGGTCGGGCCGGCCCGCTGAACACCTGAGGAGCATACATGTATCCCATTACCACCCCGTCGGATGCCAAACTGCTGCGTCCTGGCGAACTGCCACAGCATGACCGTGGTGGCGGTGCCCGCACCGTTTCGCTGGTATCGCCAGCACTGGGCGCTACCACCTTCATTTCCGGCATCACGGAATTCGATCCCGGCACGGCGATCCCTTTCCACAGTCATAACTGCGAGGAAAGCGTGGTACTGCTGGAAGGCGAAGCTATCATGGACATCGATGACCAGCACTATCCCTTACAGGTACTCGACACGACTTTCATCCCGCCGAATGTGGTGCACCGCTTCCGCAATATCTCGGATAGCAAACCTATGAAGATTCTTTGGACTTACGCTTCGCCGCAAGCCACCCGTACCCTGCGCGATAGTGGCGAGACCCGCCCGATTGCGCTCGAACATCACCCGAAATAACCAACTACTGGAACCCCATCATGCGTATTCTCGTACTCCCCGGCGACGGTATCGGCCCGGAAATCACCACCGGTGCAGTGGAAGTCCTGCACGCCGCCAATCAGGCTTTCGATCTGGGCCTGAATTTCGATCAGGAAGATATCGGCTTCGCCAGCTTGCAGCAGCATGGCACCACACTGCGCGACGATGTGCTAGAACGTGCGCGCGGCTATGACGGCATCGTGCTGGGCACTATTTCGCACGCCGACTACCCTCGTCCGGAAGCGGGCGGCATCAATGTATCGGCGGCCTTCCGCGGCAAACTCGACCTATACGCCAACGTGCGTCCGGCTCGTACCCGCAGCTTCCTTGACTCCAACCTCAAGGCTGGCAAGAGCATGGATCTCGTCATCATGCGCGAAGCGACAGAAGGCTTCTACCCGGACCGCAACATGCATCTGGGATGGGGCGAAATGATGCCGACGCCGGATCTGGCACTGTCGGTACGCAAGATCAGCCGCCACTGCAGCGAACGCATCGCCCGCCGCTCGTTCGAACTGGCACTCAAACGCCGCAGCAAAGTGACGGCCATCCACAAGGCCAACAGCTTCTACATGACGGATGGCCTGTTCCTGCAAGCCGTACGTCAGGTGGCTAAAGAGTTCCCACAAGTGGCCTATGACGAGCTGTTGGTAGACGCATCGACCGCCCATCTGGTGCGCACGCCGGAGCGCTTCGATGTACTGGTCACCACCAATTTCTATGGCGATATCCTCAGCGATCTGGCCAGCGAACTCTCGGGTAGCCTCGGACTGGCCGGTTCCATCATGGCCGGCGACCGTCAGTGCTGCGCTCAGGCCCAGCACGGCTCGGCACCGGACATTCAAGGGCTGGACAAGGCCAACCCGACCTCGATGATCCTGTCGGCCGGCATGCTGCTGCGCTGGCTGGGCGAACATCACCAGCGTCCGGCCCTGCAGCGGGCAGGCGATGCGATTGAAGCCGCCGTCGATAACGTGCTGCGCAATCCGGCCACCCGTACCGCCGACCTTGGCGGCAACATGGGGACGCGTGCCTTCAGCGCAGCCGTGGCCGCCGAGGTGCGTCAGGCCAGCGCCGCCTGATTGCACTGGCGTACGCAGAATACAGGGTGGCCTAAACGCCGCCCTGTCAGCGGCACAACATCCCGATTTACCCAAGCTCACCGTGGCTGACGCACTTAGCCACGTTGGCGTCGCTCGACTATACATAACAGACAAGGAGACATTCATGCATTCCCTCAACCAGCCCAGTACGTCCGACTACCATGACGCACCACCAGCCAAGCAGCACCGACTCCCCACCTTACTGACCGCCGCCGTCGCGATGGTGGCGAGTCACGGCGCAGCACACGCGCAATCAAATGTCCAGATCTATGGACTGATCGACAGCGCTATTGTGCTCGAAAGTGGCGGTCCTAAAGGCCGTATCACAAAACTGGAGAGCGGCGTCTCGAATGGCAGCCGGCTCGGCTTCAAAGGTGAGGAAGATCTCGGCGGCGGCACATCAGCCTTCTTCCTGCTCGAAAGCGGTATGCTGGTCGATACCGGCGGCATGGATCAGGGCGGACTGCTGTTTGGTCGTCAGGGCTACGTGGGGCTGCGTCAAAAGGATATCGGTGCTTTGTATATGGGACGGGTGTACGTGCCTATCTATCAGACCCTGACCACGATCGACCCCATGGCCAACCAGTATGCTGGCGCCGCAGGTCAGCTGATGTCGGGTGCCAAAGCGGGCGCACGTCAGAACAACACCGTCATGTTTATCTCCGAAGAGATGCAAGGCTGGACCACACAACTGGCCTATGGCGCCGGTGAAGTCGCCGGTAATGCAGCTGCATCGCGCCAACTCGGCGGTAGCCTGACATACAGCCGCGGCGATTTTACTGCTCGCATAGGCTACAACCAGACTAACAATGCCACCGCTACAGACAGCGCGCACAATACGCTGATGATCGCGAAATACAACTTCGGCCCAGTGATTGCCGGCCTCGGCTACGCCATCAATCACGGTATCGGCAGCATCGATAGCCGCGACAGCATCGCCGCGCTAACTATTCCGCTAGGCAAACATACACTGATGGCCACGTATATCGATAAGAACGATCGCGCCACTAGCCATAAATATCGTGCGCACCAGTACGCCGGCGCATATTCGTACGCGCTCAGCAAACGTACCGCCTTATACGCCTCCTTTGCCTACCTAAGTAACACCAACTTTACCACCACCCGCTTCGGCTCAGGTAATCGCGAATACGACCTCGGCATGCGCTTCTCGTTCTAAGACGAACCAAGCCACCCATTTGCGCGACAATTTGAGTACGCCGTCCTTCTTTGATCCATGTGTTCATGGAATGGACGGTTTTGCAGGCCAGACACATCTTGAATCACCATGAATTTTACATGCAGCCGCAAACTAAATTGTCACCAGTGTCATCACCTTGCCGGTTAGCCTGATGAAATGCCTGTAATTGCTTTAAGAGCTACGGCAACGCCAATTGCACGGTATCCCACACCACATCCAGATTGATGTCGGAATAGCCGTGGGCTATCCGGTTACGCATCCCCCGCGTAGCACACCATGGTATTTACGGATGCGCTAGTGAAAATTCAACAAAACCATCCATAACCTTGGTCGCTGCTTCACTCGTTATGATGACGCTTATAATGACAGCCTGCTGCGTCCGCTTATCGGCCAGAAACCCATCTTTACTCATGCAGTCAACAAAACTACAGGCATCGGATGCTGCATCCCACATGTGTTCCAAATAGTCATAAAGCCTATTTTCGCTCATACCGGCAATGCTTCAGCGAGCACGCTGTCACGGAATTTGGCGGGCAAGTCAGCTGGCGTCAGCAGATCAACCTGAATACCCAACAAGGATTCCAGCTCGTCCTGCAATCCGCCCAGATCAAACAAGGTCACACCGGGCAAAGCGTCTACCAGTAAATCCAGGTCACTGCCATCCATATCCGTGCCGTGCAGTACCGATCCGAATACGCGCGGATTTACCGTACGGAAGCGGCTTGCGGATTGGCGTACAGCGATTCGGTGCAGTTCAAGTGCGGTGGATGGTCGCATGGCTTTGTTCACAGCGTTGGGAATTGTCACGGCCATTTTAGCGCAAGTAAAAGGACGTCTTGCACAATTGGGCTTTCGATATCCTGACGGACTTAATTCGGTCCTACAAGGCCAGATAAACTACATGAGCCCGCGACCCTCAAATTGCCCCTCAAAAGTGTTTGCTAGGCCTATCCCTCATAAGGAGACATCATCTGGAAAGGGAGAATTCGGGATACCTATTGGCGACACAAATTTTCCGAACCAAAACAAAAAAGCCCGCAGCTTCATAGCTAGCGGGCTTTTTTGATTGTTAAAGATTCTCTTTAACAAAGTTTCCTGGCGGAGACGGTGGGATTCGAACCCACGATACAGGTTTTGCCCGTATGCTTCCTTAGCAGGGAAGTGCCTTCGGCCACTCGGCCACGTCTCCTAGTCGATTACTCAACTATGTCTGCCTTGCTAACTGCGCTACAGCAGACGACCGCCATAGTATAGACCGCACTGGGTTTGGTCAAGGCTACTCGGCGATTTTTTTGAAAAAATTATGCTTTTTCCAGTTCGAAGGCTTTGTGCAGTGCGCGCACAGCCAGTTCCATGTACTTCTCGTCGATCAGCACCGAGATCTTGATCTCCGAAGTCGAGATCATCATGATGTTGATGCCCTCTTCCGACAGAGTACGGAACATCTGCGATGCCACGCCGACGTGGCTACGCATGCCCACGCCCACCACCGAGATCTTCGACACTTTGGCGTCGCCGGTGATGCTGGCTGCGCCCAGTTCGGCCTTGGTGCTGTTCAGTACGTCCACAGCGCGCTGGTAGTCGTTGCGCGAGACGGTGAAGGTGAAATCGGTTTTACCGTCGACCGACTGATTCTGTATGATCATGTCGACTTCGATATTGGCATCGGCCACCGGGCCCAGAATGTGGTAGGCCACGCCCGGACGGTCCGGTACGCCCAGCACGGTGATTTTGGCCTCATCGCGGTTAAACGCGATACCGGAGATGACTGCTTGTTCCATGTTTGTATCTTCCTCAAACGAAATCAGGGTACCCGAGTTAGCTTCGACATTGATGTCCAGCATAGGGTCGGTCAGTGACGACAGCACGCGGGTCGGCACGCGATAGTTACCGGCGAATTCCACCGAACGGGTCTGCAGGACTTTCGAGCCCAGCGACGCCAGTTCCAGCATCTCTTCGAAGGTAATCGCCTTCAGGCGGCGCGCTTCCGAAACCACGCGCGGATCGGTGGTGTAGACGCCGTCGACGTCGGTGAAGATCAGGCACTCGTCGGCCTTCATGGCAGCGGCAATCGCCACCGCCGAAGTATCCGAACCACCGCGACCCAGCGTCGAGATGTTGCCACCTTCGTCTACGCCCTGGAAGCCGGTGATGATGACGATCTTGCCATCGTCCAGATCACGGTTCACCTTCTCGTTGTCGATCGATTGAATACGGGCTTTAGTGAAAGCGGAATCGGTTTTAATCGCAACTTGCCAGCCGGCGTAGGACACCGCCTTCTTGCCGATAGCCAGCAGGGCCATCGACAGCAGGCCCACCGACACCTGTTCGCCGGTCGAGGCGATCATGTCGAGTTCACGTGGGTCAGGCTGCTCTTGAATTTCTTTCGCCAGCGCGATCAGGCGATTCGTTTCGCCGGACATAGCCGAAGGCACCACAACAATGCGGTGACCTGCGTCATGCCACTTGGCGACACGCCGCGCCACGTTCTTGATACGGTCCGTCGAACCCATCGACGTACCGCCGTATTTGTGCACGATTAAAGCCATAACAGTGAGTTTTTCCGCTCAAATAAAGGTAAATGGAACCCTAAACTCTACATGCCGCACTGCAAAATAACAAGTCAAAAAACAGATAAAGTCATACCGAATAAGCATATCTACATACAAAATTCGGCAGAAACAGACAATTGTCTATACTGCTTGCCAGCGCAGACGGATACGGTCAGTGCCTGTAGTCAACTTATTGCAGTCCATGCCTATGCCCGCCGCGAACAGCAACTGTTGCGGCGTGCTCACAACGGGCAGGCGGCCACGCTCCCATGCGGGGATGTTCAGCGCCTGATAATGGTATTTGATGCCGCGCGTGGGCCGGTTGTCGGCCAGTTTGAGGCGTTCACCGCCGCGGCGGAATTCGATCACCAGCGTCTGGCCCTGCAGCCACTGCGGGTCCAGCCCCTGCTCTGCCCGCTCGAAATGCAGCACTCCGCCATAGGCAGGAAACGCCAGTTCCGCCTCGCCTTTCCATACAAATTCCGTACCGGGCGACTGGTCGAATTGATCTTCCCGCTCTCCTGCCAGTGCTGCCAGCTTGGGCGTCAGATATAAGCGGTCGCGATGACGGCGCACATGGCAGTCCGGATGGGTCACCAGCAACTGGGCATCGTAACGGGCCTCCAGCAACTGGGTCAGCATTTCGCTCAGCCACGCCGAGCTAGGCATGCGCAACTGCCGCACCTTGAACCAGTGGCGCAGCAGATTGGCGCAGCGGTCGGCACTCAGACTGCGCAGCCTGGCCACATCGAGGCTGTCGCCATCGAGGCACTGGGCCAGATCCTGCTCGGCCAGTTCGGTCAGCAGGCGCTGGGCCGACTGGGCGTGCTGGGCGCTGCGCGCAAAGCGCTCCTGAAAACCGGGGAAGGCCGCATCCAGCGCCGGCATCACCTTGTGGCGCAGGGCATTGCGGGCGAAGCGCGCATCGTCATTCGATTCGTCGTGAATATGGCTGATCTGCTGCGCTGCCACATAAGCATCTAGCTGCTTGCGCGAGACGGGCAGCAGTGGGCGCGCCATTACCAGTGCCGGATTGGCCAGCAGTTCCGGCGCCGCATTGGCTGCATCCATGCCGGACAGGCCGGCTGTGCCGGAACCGCGCAGCAGCTGCAGCAGCACGGTTTCGGCCTGATCGTCGAGGTGGTGGGCGGTCAGCAGCAAACGCACTTCGTGGCGCGCGCACAGGCCGCCCAAAGCTGCGTAGCGCACCTTGCGCGCCGCCGCTTCGGTGCCGGTCTTGCCCTGCTCCGTCAATTGCACGCGCTGAGCTTCAAACATCACGCCCAGCGCAGCGCAGGCTTGCTCGCAATGGGCCAGCCAGTGATCCGCATTCGGGCTCAGGCCATGGTGGATGTGGAACGCAAACAGTTCTATGCCATGCTCGCGCGCATAGCCGTGCGCCAGCTGCAGCAAGGCGGACGAATCCAGTCCGCCGCTGAGCGCGACCGCCATACGCGGACTAGCCAAAGCGCTTCCCAGCGCGCCGCCTTGCGCCGCATGCGCCGTGCTGCTGGCGCCTTCGTCAGCCTGTACGCGCGCCAGTGCGGCGCTGGTAGCCTGAGCGAAGATGCTGCTCAGGGTAGGAATCTGTTGCTTCTTCAATGCCTGCTCCAAAAATGCAAATCGGGGGCAGCGCCCCCGACTCTTGTTGATGCCGCGCCCGCTTATTCCTGCGGCGTGGTCTCTTTGAACTTACCGTAGCTCATCAGCTTCTCGTGACGGGCTTCCAGCAGGTCCTTGGTCTTCATACCGTGGAACTGACGCAGCGAATCAGCCAGCGCGCGCTTGAGCAGCGTGGCCATCTGTTTCGGATCGCGGTGTGCCCCACCCAGTGGCTCGTTGACGATCTTGTCGATCAGGCCCATGGCTTTCAGACGGTGCGCCGTCAGGCCCAGTGCTTCGGCCGCATCGGCTGCACGTTCCGAAGTCTTCCAAAGAATCGAGGCACAGCCTTCCGGCGAAATCACCGAGTAGGTCGCATATTGCAGCATCAGCACGGCATCGCCCACGGCAATCGCCAGTGCGCCGCCGGAACCGCCTTCACCGATGATGGTGGCGATCAGTGGCACTTTCAGTTCGGCCATCACGTACAGATTGTGGCCGATGGCTTCCGACTGGCCGCGCTCTTCCGCGTCGATGCCGGGGAATGCACCAGGGGTGTCGACGAAGGTGAAAATGGGAATGCCGAATTTTTCAGCCAGCTTCATCAGGCGCATGGCCTTGCGGTAGCCCTCAGGCTTAGGCATGCCGAAGTTGCGCATGGCGCGTTCTTTGGTGTCGCGGCCCTTCTGGTGGCCGATGACCATACAGGCCTGACCGTTGAAACGGGCCAGACCACCGACCACGGACAGGTCGTCCGCATAGGTACGGTCGCCATGCAGTTCGTGGAAGTCGGTGAAGATTTCGTTCACATAGTCCATGGTGTATGGACGCTGCGGATGGCGCGCGATCTGCGCGACCTGCCAGGGGGTCAGCTTGGCGTAGATATCTTTGGTCAGTTGCTGGCTCTTTTTGGCCAGACGGTCGATCTCCTCAGAGATGTCGACAGCCGAATCGTCCTGAACGAAACGCAGTTCTTCGATTTTGCCATCAAGTTCGGCGATCGGTTGCTCAAAGTTGAGGAAAGTCGTTTTGGTCATTGTACCTCCGTGTTTATTCTCCGCCGTGGGGCCTTGCAGACTGCATATTAGAGTCTAGCAGGACCACGCTCAGCGATTAGAGTATCTATTCTACAGCAAGCGGATCGAGACTACGCCATAAATACCATGTCGCCACCGTACGCCAGGGCTCCCAGTTGGCCGAAACTTCGCGTGCATCGCTGCGCGAAACCGGCTCGCCGGAGAAGTAATTCTGGCTGATGCCCTGAATCAGACCGGGGTCGTCCAAGGGCAGAACATTAGGCCGCAGCAGGTTAAAAATCAAAAACATCTCGGCCGTCCAGCGGCCGATGCCACGGATTTGCGTGAGTTCCGCAATCACCGCTTCGTCGTCCATCTGGTCCCACTGGGCAGTATGAACACGCTTGTTTTTGAAGTGGTCGGCCAGATCAAGGATGTACTCGGTCTTGCGCTTGGACAAACCGCAAGCGGCTACCTGCTCGGCACCCGCCTTGATGATCTGGGCTGGCGTGCATTTCGGGCTCAGCAGCAATAGCTTGGCCCAGGCAGCCTCGGCCACCTTGGCCGTCACCTGCTGTCCTACTACGGAACGGGCCAGGGTCGTAAACGGGTCGCTATGGCCGACCAGATACAGGTCGCCAAATTGCGGAATCAGCTTTTTCATGATGCGATCACGCTTCATGAGCTCGATTTTGGCCTGCTCCCAGTACGGCGGTACCGCCGTGACCGGGCCTGCGCCCCCGTTATCCTTGGCCGTGACCATTATGCGCGGCGCCAGTTGGTCGTGCCGTCAGGCTTGTCTTCGAGGATGATGCCAGCGGCCAGCAGTTCGGCGCGAATCCGGTCGGACTCGGCGAAATTGCGTGCCTTCTTGGCCGCGGCACGCTGGGCGATCGCATCAGCAATCGCTGCATCACCCGCGCCGTCCACCTCGCCTACCGAAGCCTGCAGGAAGGCTTGCGGGCTGCGTTGCAGCAGACCCAGCACACCTGCCAGCGCTTTGAGCTGGGCCGCCACACGCGGCGATTTCGACTTGTTCAGCTCGCTTGCGAGTTCGAACAGGGCCGCCACGGCTAGCGGCGTATTGAAATCATCGTCCATCGCTTCGGCGAAGCGGCGGGCCTGCTCGCCCTGCCAGTCCAGCGCCGAGCCATCATCAGCCACGCCGTCCAGCGCCGTGTACAAACGGGTCAGTGCGCCGCGCGCATCGTCGAGGTGAGCGTCCGAGTAATTGAGCGGGCTGCGGTAGTGGGCGCGCAGAATGAAGAAACGCACCACTTCGGCATCGTATTTTTTCAGCACATCGCGGATGGTGAAGAAATTGCCCAGCGATTTGGACATTTTCTCGTTATCCACGCGCACAAAGCCATTGTGCACCCAGTAGTTGACGGGCGGACGGCCAAACGCGCCTTCCGACTGGGCGATCTCGTTCTCATGGTGCGGGAACTGCAGATCGGCACCGCCGCCGTGGATGTCGAAGTGTTCGCCGAGCAGCGCCGAGCACATGGCCGAGCACTCGATGTGCCAGCCCGGACGGCCCTTGCCCCACTTGGAATCCCACTTCACTTCTTCCGGTTCGGATTCTTTCGAAGCTTTCCACAGCACGAAGTCGAGCGGATCACGCTTGCCCGTATTCACGTCCACGCGCTCGCCGGCGCGCAGATCGTCCAGCGATTTGCCGGACAGACGGCCATAATTGTGGAAGTTACGCACGGCATAGTTCACATCGCCGTCTTCGCCCTGATAGGCCAGATTCTTGGACTCGAGTTTTTCGATCAGCGCCAGCATCTGCGGCACATACTGGGTCGCGCGCGGCACCAGCGTGGGCGGCAATATGCCCAGCGCCTGGGTATCTTCATCCATGTACTGGGTGAAGCGGGTGGTCAGCTGGGAAATGGTTTCGCCGTTTTCCACGGCGCGCTTGATGATCTTGTCATCGATATCGGTGATGTTGCGGGCGTAAGTCACCTCGTAGCCGGAAGCCATCAGCCAGCGGTACATCACGTCGAACGCCATCATCATGCGCGCATGGCCGATGTGGCAGTAATCATAGATGGTCATACCGCATACATACATGCGGACTTTGCCAGCTTCTATCGGTACGAAAGTCTGCTTGTCACGCGCTAGCGTGTTGTAAATCTTTAAATTGCTCATCGGCTCTTGCTATGTTCTCTTTATCGGCGCGACCGGCAGGTACACCCGTTTAATCTTTCCACTCTGAAGGAGTAGAATGGGCAAGTATAGCATTGATAAAAACCGCATAGTCCCGGGTGCCTTATGATTTTTTGGCAATTCGATCTACACAACACCGCCTATAACTAGACAAGGAAGTAACAATGCAAGCATCCCAGCCTACCCTGTTCGGCAAACTGATGTCCCTGTTCGCAGGCGTGGCCCTGTCCGGCGCCGCACTGGCTGCTACGCCAGCGGCCGCTCCAGCCACCCCGCAGGTAGAAATCAAGACCACCATGGGCGATATCGTGGTGGAACTGAACGGTGAAAAAGCCCCTAAAACCGTGGACAACTTCATCACCTATGTGAAGGCAGGTTTCTATAAAGGCACGATTTTCCACCGCGTCATCGATGGCTTCATGATTCAGGGCGGCGGCTTCGACGAGAAGCTGGTGCAGAAAAAAACCAACAAACCCGTGCCTATCGAGTCGCAGAACGGCTTGACCAATAACACCTACACCATCGCCATGGCGCGTACTGGCGACCCGAACTCGGCCACGTCGCAGTTCTTCATCAACGTGGCCGATAACGACGCCCTCAACTACCCGGGCCGCGACGGCTTCGGCTATACCGTGTTCGGCAAAGTGGTGAAGGGTCAGGAAGTGGTAGACCGCATCAAAGCCGTGCTGGTCGACGACAAAGGCAGCTTCCAGAACATCCCTGTGGTACCCGTCGTGATCAAGTCGGCCACAATTTTAAAGACGCCTGTCACGCCAAAACAGTAAAATAGCGCCCTTAGCATTATTGTTCACTCAGGATAAACACATGACCAACGTAATCATCACCACCAATCTGGGCAACATCACCGTTGAACTGAACGCGGAAAAAGCCCCTAAAACCGTTGCCAACTTCCTCGCCTACATGGAAGCCGGCCACTACAGCAACACCATCTTCCACCGCGTAATCGACGGTTTCATGATCCAGGGCGGCGGTTTCGAGCCAGGCATGAAACAGAAGCCGACCGAAACCACGGTAGAGAATGAAGCCAAGAACGGCCTGAAAAACGAACCGTACACGCTGGCCATGGCCCGTACCTCGGCACCGCACTCGGCTTCGGCACAGTTCTTCATCAACGTGAAGAACAACAGCTTCCTGGACTACCCAGGCCAGGACGGCTGGGGCTACGCTGTGTTCGGCAAAGTTACCGCCGGCACCGAAGTGGTTGACCAGATTAAGAAAGTCAAAACCACCCGCGCCGGCATGTTCGCTGACGTACCAGTGGAAGACATCATCATCGAGAAGATCGAACTGGCTGCCTAATTAGGCTGACACGTCGGATTCCGCATGACGACTCACAACACGCGCGCCGGCCAGACCGGCGCGCTGTTTATCTCCGATCTGCACTTGCAGGCCGGCCAGCCCGCCACCACGGCGGCGTTTCTCCGCTTTCTGGAGCAACAGGCGCGGCGCACGCAACAACTCTATCTGCTGGGCGACCTGTTCGAATACTGGGCCGGTGACGACGACCTGCACGACGATTATCATCAACAGATTATTGCCGCCCTGCGCACGCTGAGCGACGCTGGCGTGGCCATCTATTGGATCGCAGGCAACCGCGATTTCCTCGTCGGTGCCGAATTTGCCCACGCTGCCGGTGTGACTCTGCTGACCGAACCTCACGTTGCCACCATCGCTGGTCAGCGCGTAGTGCTGCTGCATGGCGACGCTCAGTGCACCGAAGACACCCAGTACATGGCTTTCCGCGCCATGGTGCGCCAGCCCGCATGGCAGCAGCAGTTCCTTGCCACGCCGCTAGCCCAGCGCAAAGCCATCATAGCCGGCATGCGCGAAAGCAGCCGCAAGGATCAGGGCAATAAAAGCTACGAAATCATGGATGTGACGCCGGCCGCGATTGCTGCCGTGTTTGCCGAAACGGCATGCGACGTGATGATCCACGGCCATACGCACCGCCCCGCCCTGCACGTGCAAGACGGCAAGCGCCGCTACGTGCTGCCCGACTGGGAGCCGGAAGCCACGCCTGCGCGCGGCGGCTGGATCGCCATCGGCCTCGATGGCGCCATCACGCGCCACGCGCTGGATGGCACAGCGCTGGTGGACTAGGTTTTTTTCCGGTTTTCTAATCCGGACTAGAACGCACTAGTCCACACTAAAGCACACTAGACGACCCTAATCCCGCCAGCCTTAACGTGGCAGCGCGGCCATGGCCGCCTGCAGCCGCCGTATCAGTTCCTGATTCATGTCGCGCGTATGGCGGTTCCAGCGATCCATGGTGCGCTGCAGTTCCGCATACAACTGGCGTGCTTTGGCAGCATCGCCTTGCCCTGCCGCCCAGATCGCATACTCGGCTTGCGTAGCAAAGCTGTTGTAGCGCGCCAGCGCATGATCGAACTCGGCACCCGCCTCGCTGGCACGGCCAGCTGCCGCCAGCGCCTGTGCCAGCAGCAAGGTCACCTGTTCGCCACGGAAACCGGCATCGCTGGCGCGTATGGTCTGCAGATGCGTCACTGCCGCAGCGGCATTGTCCGCCGCCAGACTGGCACGGGCTGCACCGAAACGGATTTCCAGATCACCCGCAAATGGCCCCTGCAGACAGGCTTCATAAGTGGCCGCTGCCTCGGCAGCAGCGCCTGCCGCCAGTTGGGCCGCCGCCAGCCGCATCTGGTTCTGTGCCGTCGGCGTGAAATCATAGGCTTCGCGTGCTTCGCGCAATTCGCGTCCCGGGTCCATCGCGCGTGCGGCCACGGCCACCGCCTGCCGCGCCCCATGGTGCAGCTTCGAGTCCGGCAGGTAGATGGCAATGAAATACACCACACTCCCCAGCAGCGGGAACATAAACAGTATCATCAGCCAGTACAGCTGCTGACCACTACGGATCACATGCACGGCAAAAAACAGTGCAATCAGCACATGCAGTCCAACACCAAATATCGTCATGACGCTTGCTCTCCTCTAGGCGAATCTGGCGCATTGTAGAAGTGTTTGCCCGCGCCCACAAGAAAGCTTGCTTATTATTTAAGGCCGCTGCCGCTGCGGGTAACGGTACGTTACAAAAAACCGGTGGCGGGCTGAGGCAAATAGGAATAAATTACCGTGAAGCAATACCATATTCACCCAGACCAGCACGAAGGACGCCGCCATGCCCACTCCCACTGCGAACGCAGCTTCGCGCTTTCTCGCACAAGCGTCCATGGGCGCCACGCGCGCCGAAATCTCCCGCGTTCAGACTTTGGGCTATGCGGCCTGGATAGATGCCCAGCTGGCCGCGCCGCACTCCGGCACGCGCTGGGACTGGCTGGTCGACAAGGGCTATAGCAACGCCAGCTTCCGCAACTCCGAACAGGGCTTCGATGCCTGCGCATGGCGCAAGCTGATCAGCGCCCCCGACACCTTGCGCCAGCGCGTAACGCTGGCCCTGTCCGAAATCTGCGTGGTGGCCATCAGCGGGCTGGTGGGGGCGCCGTGGCGCAGCTTCTCGGCCGCAGCCTACCTCGATCTGCTGGAAGATCACGCTTTCGGCAACTACCGCAACCTGCTGGCCGCCATCTCGACCAGCGCGCCCATGGGCCAGTATCTGACCTTCCGTGGCAACGTCAAGCAGAACCCCGGTACCGGCGCCCTGCCCGATGAAAACTATGCGCGCGAAATCATGCAGCTGTTCAGCATAGGCCTGATCCAGCTGAATCTCGATGGCACGCCGAAGCTGGTGAATGGCAATCCGCAGGAAACCTATGGCCTGAGCGACATCACGGGGCTGGCCCGCGTCTTCACGGGCTGGGACTTCGATCTGACGGGCACCAGCAAAGACATGCCGGACTTCCTGCGCCGTCCCATGCTGCAGATCGCCAAACGCCATGAAACGGGCGCTTCCACTTTCCTCGGCAGCACCGTGCCGGCCGGCCTGTCCGGTGCCGATGCCCTCAAGGTGGCGATCGACATCATCTACGCCCACCCCAACGTGGCGCCATTCATCAGCCGCCAGCTGATCCAGAAGCTGGTCACCAGCAATCCATCGCCAGCCTATGTCGCCCGCGTGGCGGGCGTATTCAATAACGATGGGCGTGGCGTCAAAGGTAATCTGGCCGCCGTCGTCAAGGCGCTGCTGCTCGATCCCGAAGCGCGCAACGAAGCCTATATCAACGCCAGCTATGGCAAGCTGCGCGAGCCCATGCTGCGCCTGGTGGCCTGGGCACGTGCCTACAATGTCAGCTCGGCCGGCGACAACTGGGCCATCGGCAACACCAGCGATGCGGCCACGCGGCTGGGCCAGAGCCCGCTACGCTCGCCCTCCGTGTTCAATTTCTACCGGCCCGGCTATGTGCCGCCGAACAGCTCGATTGCCAAGCTGGGGCTGGTGGCACCCGAGTTCCAGCTGACCAATGAATCGTCCGTGGTCGGCTACGTCAACTTCATGCAGCGCATGATCAGCAAAGGCATAGGCGACGTGCTGCCCGACTACAGCAGCCTGCTGCCGCTGGCCGCCAATGCGCAGAACCTGCTGGCCGAAATCAATCAGGTGCTGGCAGCCGGCCAGCTCGGCAGCACCACCCTGAGCCTGATTCGCGGCGCGCTCGACACCATGCCGGCCAATAGCCAGAATGCCTTGAATAACCGCATCTACGCCGCACTGACCATGGTCATGGCCGCGCCGGAATACCTGATCCAACAATAAGAGGCCGCCATGACTACCGAACTCTCCCGCCGCGCCTTCCTGCAACGTGCTTCCGCACTGGCCCTGAGCGGCGTGGCCTCGCCGCTGGCCATCAATCTGGCCGCCATGGCCGAAGCCTCGGCAGCCAATGCCAATGACTACAAAGCCATCGTCTGCGTCTTCCTGTATGGTGGCAATGACTACGCCAACACGCTGGTGCCCTACGATGCCAGCAGCTTCAACAGCTACTACAATCTGCGGCCGAATCTGGCCTACCAGCGCAGCGCGCTCGGCAGCACCGTGCTGAGCACTGCCAATGCGCCGGTCGACGTCAACGGCACGGCACACCAGTACGCGCTAGCGCCGGAACTGGCGCCGCTGATGCCGATCTACAATGCCGGCAAGCTGGGCGTGCTGCTCAACGTCGGCACGCTGGTCCAGCCCACCACCAAACAGCAGTTCGCCAACAAATCCGTGCCGCTGCCGTCCAAGCTGTTCTCGCACAACGACCAGCAATCGGAATGGCAATCGTCCATGCCGGAAGGTGCTTCGACCGGCTGGGGCGGCATGCTGGGCGATCTGTTCGCCTCCGGTAATGGCAATGCCACCTTCACCTGCGTCAACGTTTCCGGCAACGCCGTTTTCCTCGCCGGGAAGCAGGCGGTGCAGTATCAGGTGTCTACCAGTGGCTCGGTACCGTTCGCAGCCCTGCAGAAACCGCTGTTCGGCTCGGCCTCCTGCAGCAACGCCCTGCAGACCCTGATGACGCAGGCCCAGCCGCACCTGATGCAGTCCGACTATGCCCGCATCACCCAGCGCGCCATCGCCGCCAACGATGTGCTGACCTCGGCACTAGCCGGCAGCAGCGCGCTGAATACGCCCTACCCGGCCAGCAACAGCCTGGGCGACCAGCTCAAGATGGTGGCACGCATGATCGCCGCCGCACCGGCACTGGGCGCCAAGCGGCAGGTATTCTTCGTGTCGCTGGGAGGTTTCGATACCCATGATGGTCTGGTCACCCAGCATCCGGTGCTGATGAAAACCGTGGCCGATGCCGTGGCAGCCTTCTACCAGAGCACAGTAGAACTGGGCGTGGCCAACCAGGTCACCACTTTCACGGCATCCGATTTCGGCCGTACGCTGAGCGGCAATAACGACGGCTCCGATCACGGCTGGGGCAGCATGCATTTCATGCTGGGCGGTGCCGTCAAAGGCGGGCGCTATTACGGCACGGCGCCCGTGGTAGCAGCCGATGGTCCCGATGATGTGGGTCAGGGCCGCTTGCTGCCCACCACCTCGATCGCCCAGTATGCGGCCACGCTCGGTAGCTGGATGGGCGTATCGAATAGCGATTTGCTGGCCATGCTGCCCTCGCTGGCCAACTTCAACGCCAGCAGCCGCAATCTGGGTTTCCTCTAAAGCCTACTGGGCCGGCTGCACGCTGGCCAGCAGCGCGCCGGGACGGGTGCTTATCCCCGTCAGCACAAACTGCACGCCACCGTAACGCAGTTCCTCGGGGCGGAAGGTGTGCACCGGCACATCGCGCAGCGACGATTCCGCCAGCAGATTGGCCACGCTGGCCACCTGATTCTGCTTGCCCTCATCCATGCCGCGCATGGCGAAGCGGTCCACGTGTGCATCGCTCAGATACACGGTATTGCGCGCCGTATCCACTTTCAGCCGTCCCGACAGCACCATGCTGCCCTGCCAGTTCTGGCGTGCCAGCAGCGGCGTTACCTGCACGTCGAGCGACAGGGAAACGCGGTCGTTCTCGGCCAGAATGGCCAGCTGCGGGTGGCTCAGTTCCAGTTCGAAGATACCGAGCATGCGCTGGTGCACAGGGAATTTACGCTCCAGACTCTGTTGCAATTTACTCTGGGGTAGCTCCAGCTGACGCGGGCCTATCAGGGTGGCGCAGGCAGCCAGCATGGCGCCGCAGATCAGGGCTATGGCCCAGCGGGAATAAGAGGACAGTACAGGCATACGCATTCCGGTGAGTCTATCGTGCCGCCATTATGCCAGCGCCACAGGCAGCACCATGCACTTGTAAAAAATACTTGCAAATTCAAAATCTAGTGTTATAGTTCACTACAACACCACTCCATCAACACACAGCAAGGGGACTACATGTATGTCTGCGATAGGCTGGAATGACAATGCGCCGATTTATCGGCAACTCAAGGAGCGGGTTGTAGGCATGATGCTGGACGGCGTACTCAAGCCGGGCGACGCCCTGCCCTCGGTACGGCAGATCGCCGCCGAATATCAACTCAACCCGATTACGGTTTCACGCGCCTACCAGGAACTGGTAGACGAAACGCTGGTAGAAAAAAGAAGGGGACTAGGTATGTATGTGACTGAAGGCGCCCGCGACAAATTGCTGGCCACGGAACGTGAACGCTTCCTGCGCGAAGACTGGCCTGCCATGCTGGAACGCATCCGCCGGCTGGGTCTGGATGTTGCCGCCCTGCTCAGCGCACCGGCAGCGGGCACGGGAGCAGCATCATGAGTGCCATCATCACTGCCAGCGGCCTGCGCAAGCAGTATGGCAAGCGCGCCGCCATCGACAACCTCAGCTTCAGCATCGAAGCGGGCCGCATCGTCGGCCTGATCGGTCCTAACGGTTCCGGCAAGACCACCACGCTGAAAGCCATCCTCGGCCTGACCCGCTTCGAAGGCGAACTGTCGGTGCTAGGCATGGACCCGCGCCAGCAGCGCGACGCGCTGATGAACGACGTGTGCTTCATCGCCGACGTGGCCATCCTGCCCAAGTGGCTGAAGGTAAAGCAGGCGCTGGATTTCGTCGAAGGCGTGCATCCGCGCTTCGACCGCAGCAAGGCGGAAAAATATCTGGCCCAGACCAAGCTCGATCCCGAGATGAAGGTCAAAGCCATGTCCAAAGGCATGGTGGTGCAACTGCATCTGGCGCTGGTGATGGCCATCGACGCGCGCCTGCTGGTACTGGACGAACCCACGCTGGGGCTGGACATCCTGTACCGCAAGCAGTTCTACCAGCATCTGCTGGAGGACTACTTCGACGAGAACAAGACCATCCTGATCACCACCCACCAGATCGAGGAAGTCGAGCACATCCTCAGCGATCTGATGTTCATCCGTGACGGCAAGATCGAACTGTCCGCCTCGATGGACGAAGTCAGCGAGCGCTTCACGGAAGTGATGGTGGAAGCAGCCAGCATCCCCGCTGCACAGGCACTGCAGCCCATCCACCAGCGCGCCGTATTCGGCAAAAGCATCATGCTGTTCGATGGCGTACCACGCGCACAGCTGGCCAATCTGGGCGAACTGCGCACACCGGCACTGGCCGATCTGTTCGTCGCCACCATGAAAGGAACTTACGCATGAACACCATGAAATGGCTACTCAAACGCGAAATGTGGGAAAACAAAGGCATGCTGCTGTGGACACCTATCGTGGTGGCCGCCGTGGTGGCGATACTGGCCATCACCTCTATTTTGCTCGGCAAAGATGCCAGCTTCGCCGAAGCGCAGGAAACCTTCTCGATCGGCACCATCACCATCGAAGGCAAGGCCCGCGCAGTGATGATAGAGACCATCGCGCAAGGCTACATCATGGCCGCCCTGCCCGTGCTAGCCTTGCTCAGTCTGCTCGTGTTTTTCTACTGTCTGGGCGCTCTGCATGACGAACGGCGCGACCGCAGCCTGCTGTTCTGGAAGTCGCTGCCGGTATCCGATACTGCCACCGTGGCCTCGAAAGCCATCCTTGCGCTGGTAGTAGCGCCACTGATCACCATACTGGTGGCCATCGTGCTGGCTCTGACGATACTGGTAACGGGCTGCGGGCTGCTACTCAGTCACGGCACCAATCTGTTCGGCGGCCTGCTGCTCAACCCCGACCTGTATCTGTCGCCGCTGCGCCTGCTGTCGCTGCTGCCCGTGTACATCCTGTGGGCCCTGCCCACCGTGGGCTGGCTGCTGATGGTGTCGAGCATGGCCCGCTCCAAAGTGTTCCTGTGGGCCGTCGGCACGCCCGTCATCACCTCGCTGCTGCTGATGTGGGCCGACCGCATGCTGCATCTGGGGCTGGATGCGGGCTGGTTCACGGCCAACGTCACCAACCGCATACTGCTGGGCGCAATACCGGGCAGCTGGATGGGCTTCGAGGCGCACAATGTACAGCAGCATCTCAGCGCGCAGCACCTGCCGCCGCTGGAATCGGCCTACTACGCTTCCTGGCATACGCTGACGGGAGCATCGGTCTGGCTGGGCGCCGTCGCCGGCCTCGTCATGCTGGCCATCGCCGTGCGCATGCGCCAGCGCCGCGAGGAAGTGTAAGCCCTGCAGCGGTGGTGGACTATGCTGCCGCGCCACCGCTGCACTCCCCGCCTACGGCCAACTCGCCCGATTAAGCAACAGATTGCGTAGAAAGTTCTTCTAAGCAAGCCATTCTTGTTAGAATGATCGCAACATCGTTCTTCTGACAAAAAAGTCGTATGCGGCTACCCATCCTGACAGCATTCTGTCTGGTCCTGTTCCAGCTACCGGCACATGCGGAACTGGTGCGCGCCTGCGCCGATCAGGCCGAAATGCCACCGTTTGTCTACGCCGAGCGCATCGAGGGCCGCAAGAGCGCACACATTACCGGCGCCAGCGTAGACCTGCTGCGCCGCATCGCCGAACGGCATGGCTGGCAGATCGAAGTCCAGCTGCTGCCGTGGGCGCGCTGCGTGGCACAAGTGGCCAGCCAGCAAATCCAGATCGCCGTCAACATCAGCGCCAGCGATGGTGTTTCGAATGCGCTGCAGACCAGCGCGCCCTACTACACCCTGCACAATGTGTACTACACCTCGCGCCGCGCCCGTCCGGCCGGTATCAAGCTGGCCAGACTGGCCGACCTGAAGAACTACCATGTGTGCGGCATGGGCGGCTACCGCTTCGAAGCCTATGGCATCAGCACCAGCAGCGTCGATCGCGGCACCACCATAGGCTACGAGCAGCTGATCAACAAGCTGCATCTGGGCCGCTGCGACCTGTTCATTTCCAGCCGCGAAACCATGGCCGGACAGTATCTGGTCAACCCAAAATTGCGCGGCATGCTGGTCGATGGCACCCTGGTTCAGCAGACACTGCCGGGCGCGGCCACCCAGGAACTGTATTTCGGCGTGGCTGCGGATAGCCCGCAAGCGGCCAGTCTGCTGCAGAAGCTCAATGCCGGGCTGGAGCGCCAGGAAAAGACCCACACCTTCGAGACCTTGCTGGAGCGCTATCTACAATGACTGCCCATTCTGCCCGTCTGGCCGCACTCGCCTTGCTCCTGCCGCTGGCCGCGAGCAGCCGCGCCGAGGAAGGGCTGCTGGCCAGCAGCGCCAGCCCCTCCATGCAGGTAGCGCCGGCCGCGCTGGCACTCAACGGTTTCGGCACGCTGGGCTTTGCCCGTTCCAGCGAACGCGGTGCCGACTTCGTGTTCGACAATCTGCAGCCCAAAGGTACGGGGCGCAGCCACGAATGGTCCAATGATGTGGATAGCCGGCTGGGTCTGCAGCTGACGGCCAATCTGAACCCCAACCTGTCGGCCGTGCTGCAAGTGGTGAGCGAATACCGCTGGGACGGCACCTACACACCCATGGTCAACTGGGCTTATCTGCGCTATGCCCTAACGCCCGCGCTCGGCCTGCGGGTCGGCCGTATCGCACTGGACAGCTTCATCGCTTCCGATTCGCGCAAGATAGGCTACAGCAATATCACGGCGCGTCCGCCCACTGAAGTCTATCGTCTGCTGGTACTGCGCGACAGCGACGGCATCGATGCCACCTACCGCTACAGCAACCGCGACTTCGTCAACACTGTCTCGGTGCTGTACGGTAAGCGCACCGTCACCAACACCCGCTCCGTCAACGTCCATTCGACTGATGTGGCGGGGATCTTCGAACGCTTCGAGCAGGGACCGCTCACCGTGCATGCGGCCTACCAGCAGCGCCGCGTGGATAACCAGAATCCGCCGCTGGGCAAATTCATGTCGCTGGGAGTGGCGTGGGATCCGGGGCCGTGGTTTGCCTCGGCCGAATGGGTCAAGGCCATCAACTACAATGCCAGCAATCTCAAGATCACCCGCGCCGCCTGGTATCTGAACGGCGGCGTACGGGTGGGCGACTTTACGCCCTACCTCACACTCTCCGAGTTACGCCCCATTTCCGATACGGGGCAGGCGCCCGTAGGCCAGCACACCTATGCGGCCGGGGTGCGCTGGGACGTGCATCGCAACGTCGATGTGAAATTCCAGTGGGATCATATACGCCTCAACGACCATTCTTTCGGCACCCTGCAGAACGTCGCGCCCGGCACCAGGGCAGGCGGCAAGGTCAACGTCGTCAGCGTGCTGACGGATTTTGTGTTCTAGGGTGGCCGCCATGAGAACCCTGCCTACCCTGCTCGCCCGCCTGCTCCTGCCGCTGTCATTGCTGCTGGCCCTACCTTTGCCTCTGCACGCAGAAATCATCGTCATCGTCTCGGCGAAAAATCCCGTGCGCACCCTGAGTAACGAACAGGCTGTCGATCTTTTTCTCGGCAAGAATAACGACTTCCCCAACGGCAGCAAGGCCACACCACTGGACCAGAGCGAAGGCGCCAGCATACGCGATAGCTTCTACCGCAAGACCACCGGCAAGGGACCGGCGCAGATGAATGCCCACTGGGCGCGCATGCTATTTACGGGACGGGCGCAACCGCCCGTTGCCGTGGGCGATAGCGAAGCGGTGAAAAAACTGGTGGCGGCCGATGCCAGCCTGATAGGCTATATCGACCGTGAGGCGCTGGACAGCAGCGTGCGCGCCGTGCTGTCCATCCATTGAAGAGGCTATTCGAACTGGCGGCGGAACTCGGCAAACTGCGCACTCAGCTCGTCGAACTGCTGGCGTAGTTGCTGCACTTCCTGCTCGAGCGCGGCCACGCGGCTGCCCTGCCCGCCCGTGCTGACCGAACCACCAAGACTGGCCGCCGTTTCTTCGCGCGCCAGCGCAGCTTCGCCAGCCAGCAGATGGCCGTAGCGCGGCTCCTTGGTGCCGGGTGCCAGCGGCAGGCGCGACACCAGCGGCGGATATTTATCGATCAGGAACTGCAGTGCCTGTTCCACATCGGCCACGCTCTTGAATTCGTGCAGGCGCCCGCTGCGGTTGCGGATCTCGCCGGCCGTCTGCAGACCGCGCAGCATCAGCATGGTCAGCACGGCCAGCTTGTCCTGTTCCAGCGACCACTTGATGCGCATACGGTGTTCGTACTTGGTCACGCGCGCGCCGGCCTGCGTAATGCCGTTCACATACTTGGCCTGCATCAGCCGCTGCAGCACTTCCGCCACCATCTCTTCCGATAGCGACATCACCGGATCGCGGCTGGATAGCTGGTTACAGCCATTCACCAGCGCGTTCAGCGACAGCGGATAGTTATCCGGCGTCAGCGCTTCTTTTTCGGCCAGCACAGCCAGCACACGGATTTCGTAGGGGTCCAGCAGTTCCACCCCGTCAGGCGACAATTCCATCCATACTCCCTTATTCCACCAGCTTGTTGAGTTGATCGGAATTCAATTTATCACATTCGGCCAGACCCTGACAGTGCAGGCCGGCCGCCTTCAGCGTGGCCAGTATGCGCTCGATCTGCTGCTCCTGCGTGACGGCGTGATTGATCAGGCCATGCAGCGCCTTGCTGAGCGGATCATCGCCATTCGGCGTCACGCCGTATGCGCTGAACAGCTGGGCGGTGGCACTCAGATTGGTTTCCTTCTGCACGATGTGGGCCGGATTGCCCACGGCCGTAGCACCGGCCGGCACAGGCTTGAGCAGTACGGCATTCGAGCCCACCTTGGCATATTCGCCCACTGTGAAAGCACCGAGCACCTGCGCACCGGCACCGACGATGACGCCGCGCTCCAGCGTGGGATGGCGCTTGGCGCCCGTGTGCAGCGAAGTGCCGCCCAAGGTCACGCCCTGATAGATGGTGCAGTCGTCACCGACGATGGCAGTCTCGCCGATCACTACACCGAAGCCGTGGTCGATGAACACGCGCTGACCGATCTGCGCGCCCGGATGGATTTCGATGCCGGTGATGATGCGGGCAAGGTAGGAGATGAAGCGGCCCAGCCACTTCATGCCGTGATGCCAGCACCAGTAGGCCCAGCGGTGCATGACAATGGCATGCAGGCCCGGATAGCAGGTCAGCACCTCCCACGCGTTACGGGCCGCGGGATCGCGTTCGATGATGCTGTTGATGTCTTGGCGCAAACGATGGAACATAGGGAAAGCCGGAAAAACCACTGAAACGACGATGGTAGCGTATTCAGTGCAAGGTTGCTGGACAGGCGAAAAAAGCGGGGAGGACGCAGCGGGGAGACACGGCGGCCTCTCCACTGGAGCGCCGCCGCAGGCAGAACGGGAAGTTTAGGCTTCCTGTGCCATACGCTGACGGCGCGCTTCGTACAGACAGACGCCCGATGCGACGGACACGTTGAGACTTTCGACCGAACCGAACATGGGGATATTCACCAGCACATCGCAGGTTTCGCGCGTCAGGCGGCGCATGCCCTCGCCTTCCGAACCCATCACCAGCGCGCACGGGCCCGTGAAGTCGGCTTCGTACAGGCCTTTGTCGCCATCGTCGGAAGTACCGATCAGCCAGATGCCGCGGTCTTTCAGTTCACGCAGAGTACGGGCCAGATTCGTCACGGTAATGTAAGGCACGGTTTCGGCTGCGCCGCTGGCCACTTTGGCGGCCGTCGCGTTCAGGCCTACAGCACGGTCTTTCGGCACGATCACTGCGTGTGCACCGACACCATCGGCCACGCGCAGGCAGGCGCCCAGATTGTGCGGATCGGTGATCCCGTCCAGCACCAGCAGCAGTGGCGGGCCGTCGATGGCATCGAGCAGCTCGTCGAGGTTACGGGCCAGCGACAGTTGCGAGGCAAACGCGATCACGCCCTGATGGCGACGGGTGCCGACGATCTTGTCGAGACGCGAGGAATCCACCGGCATCACACGCACACCGGCGGCCTTGGCGTTGGCCACCAGATCCTGCATGCGGCGGTCGGTACGGCCCGCATCGATAAAAATCTCTTCCACGGACGATGCCTCGTGACGCAAACGCGAGGTCACAGCGTGGAAACCAAAAATCATTTTATTCTTCATTGTTTATCGCTTCTTCTTACTTTTTGAGGCAGCTTTGGCTGCCCGGGGTGCTGCCGCAGCACTCGCTCCGGCATGTGTTTTATGGCCACTCTTGGCCTTGCTCCGGCTGCTCGCTGGCTTAGTTGCCGGCTTGCTCGCCGGCTTGGGCGCAGCCTTGCCTTTGCCCTTGGCAGCCGGTGCAGCAGTGGCCTTGCTGGCCGCCTTGAGCACTATCTTCGGGCCGGGACGTGCCGCCGGCACGCTAGGACCGGGACGCAGATTGGTCTTATCGGCCTTGGATGGCATGACAGGTTTTTCAGCTGGCGCATCGAGGCCGGCCAGACGCAGATCGATCTTGCGGCTTTCCAGATCCACCCGCACCACCTGCACATGCACGCGGTCGGTCAGCTGGAAGGTCTTGCCGGTGCGTTCGCCGCGCAGTTCATGGCGCGCATCGTCGTACTGGAAGAAATCGGCACCCAGATCGGTGACGTGTACCATGCCTTCGACGAACAGCTGATCGAGCTGGACGAAGATGCCAAAGCTGGTCACGCCGGTAATCAGGCCGGTATATTCTTCGCCCAGCTTGTCCTGCATGAAGTAGCACTTGAGCCATGCTTCCACATCGCGCGAAGCTTCGTCGGCGCGGCGTTCGTTGGCCGAGCAGTGTACGCCCAGCGCATCCCACACCGTCAGGTCGGCGGCTTTCTTTTCCTTGCCTTCGGCCTTGTCCTTGGCCTGCTGCTTGCGGGTGGCGTTCGATACGCTGGTGTTGAGCACACTGGTATCGGCCACTTTCGGCTCGTATTTCTTGCCCAGCAAAATAGCCTTGATGGCGCGGTGGGTCAGCAAGTCCGGATAGCGGCGGATCGGGCTGGTGAAGTGCGCATACGCTTCATAGGCCAGACCGAAGTGGCCGATATTGTCAGGGCTGTAGACCGCCTGCTGCATGGAGCGCAGCAGCATGGTCTGCAGCAGCGACGCGTCGGGACGCTCTTTCACCTGCCGCATCAGTTCCGCATAATCGCCGGCCGTCGGCTTGTCGCCGCCGTTCAGGTTCAGGCCTACCTGCTTGAGGAAGGTGCGTACCTGCTTGAGTTTTTCCACCGTCGGGCTGGCGTGGATACGGTAAGTACCCGGATGCTTGTGACGGATCAGCAGATCGGCGGCGCAGACGTTGGCCGTCAGCATGCACTCTTCGATCAGCTTGTGCGCATCGTTGCGCGTACGGGGAATGATCTTCTCGATCTTGCCGGACGGGTTGCAGACGATATAGGTTTCGGTAGTCTCGAAATCGATCGCACCGCGCTCCGTACGCGCCTTCAGCAGCGCGTGATACACCTCATACAGATTCAGCAAATGCGGCACGATCTGCGGACGGCGCGCCGCTTCCGGGCCCTTGGTGTTACCGAGGATCTCGGCCACTTCCGTGTAGGTCAGGCGGGCCGCCGAATGGATCACGGCCGGATAGAACTGGTAAGCCTTGATCTCGCCTTTGGCCGTTACCACGGCATCGCACACCAGTGTCAATCGGTCGACGGCAGGGTTCAGCGAGCACAGGCCGTTGGACAGCTTTTCCGGCAGCATGGGAATCACGCGGCGCGGGAAGTAGACCGAGGTACTGCGCTGCAGCGCATCGGCATCGAGCGCATCGTTCGGTTTGACGTAGTGGCTCACATCGGCAATCGCCACGATCAGACGGTAAGCCTTGCTGCGGCCGATCTTGATCGGCTCGCAGTAGACTGCATCGTCGAAGTCGCGCGCATCTTCGCCGTCGATAGTCACCAGCGGCACATCGCGCAGGTCGACCCGCTCGCCCCAGTCGGATTCTTTCACCACATCGGGCAGCTTGTTGGCCTGCTTGAGTGCAGCGTCCGAGAAGATATGCGGCACGCCGAACTTGCGCACGGCGATTTCGATTTCCATGCCGGGATCGTCGAGCGAACCCAGTACTTCCACGATCTTGCCCACCGGCTGCTTGAAGCGCATAGGCTGTTCGGTCAGCTCCACGCTAACCACCTGCCCTGCTTTGGCCTTGCCGATCGCGCCTTCCACCAGCACATCGTGGGCGATGCGCTGGTCTTCCGGCGCGACGATCCATGCGCCGTTCTCGTTGAGCAGACGGCCGATGATGTGGGTATTCGCGCGCTGCACCACTTCAACGATGGTGCCTTCCTTGCGGCCACGGCGGTCCGTACCGACCACGCGGGCCAGCACACGGTCACCGTGCAGCACTTTCTGCATTTCCTTATCGGGCAGGAACAGGTCCTCGCCGGGCTCGTCGGGAATGACGAAGCCGAAGCCATCCTTGTGGCTGCTGACACGGCCGGCAATAAAGCCGGTTTCCGTGACCAGTGCAAAGCGGCCTTTGTCATCGATATCGAGCTGGCCATCGCGCTGCATGGCATTCAGGCGGCGCGACAGCACGGCCTGCGCATCGGTGGCGACTTTGAGCGCCTTGGCGACAGCGCGCAGATCGAGCGGGCCCTTGGCGCTGCGGAAAATGCCGAGAATATCCTCCCGGCTAGGAATGGTATGGGTAATCTGATTCAAAAGTATTTCTGTGGTTATATTGACAGTATTCAGAGGGAATCCGGCCTGGCAAAATCATCGGGTGCATATATATGGCGCGACGACAGCCGTAGTGTACTTGGAAACGCCCTGAAAGACTAATTTGCCCCCGGTTTCAGCCGGAGGGACTAAAAAAATTTTTGCGCGAGCCTTTGACAAGCGAAAAATTTCCTCTATAATCTTGGTCTCTTGCAGCGACAACGTTGAAAAACAAAGTCAAAGCAGGAACTGCTAGACAGGGTTGATGTGCAGTAAGGAACGAAAGTTCATCTGGCGCGATACTCTCCCCGTCGTTATAATAGCAGAGTTGTTGAGCAGCATCAGTGCCCACGTGGCGGAATTGGTAGACGCGCATGGTTCAGGTCCATGTGCCGCGAGGTGTGGGGGTTCGAGTCCCTCCGTGGGCACCACAGAATTCCGCAAAGAGCCTTCTTCAGTACGCAGCGCGATCTTGATCGCGTTATAACTGAAGAAGGCTTTTTTCATTGGCGCACACTTTTCCACGGAAACCCACCCATGAAATTTATGTCGTCCAGCACCTTGCTTGCGCTGGGTATGAGCTTGGGCGCGCATGCCGCGGAAGAACCCGCCAATGTCTCGTCCATCGCCGGCATCTACAGTTCTGCCCACACCATTAAAACCGCTGACACCACGATAGAAACGATGGGCTATGTCGAAATCGACCGGCTCGGACGCATATCAGCCTATGAGTTCCAGAGCGAAGGCGCTGGCTCCACCGGAAGCGGATGCTATGTACTGGCGCGCGGCACAGCAACCAACGCCGGACTCCAGGGGCGCATGCTGACGCCCGGGATATCGCCCATGGGCGACGCCGCCTTCCAGACAATCGCCGGTGATGGCGATCTATTCGGCATTCTGGCCGACCGGAGCGCAGGCAAGGATATGCGCTGGTTTTTCCACTGGGGCAAGCCAAACAGCACGGTCACCATCGTCGGAAGTCACAATGTCGTAAACGCCGCACACCAGGCAAGCTACTCCATAAGCGGCCCTGCCCTGACATCCCCCACACCCGGCCAGTTACGAAGCATGCTGTGCCCGACAGAATAAGCCGTTCGGATTATCCGCTCCGAGGCGGCCTACTCTTCTCTGGAATCCTTGGGCACGACGTTCAACGCTGCCTGCACGTCCGCCTGCTTTTTGACCAAGCTTGAGATGGCATCAATCACCACCGCCGGATACTGCTCCTGTATCCGATGAATGGCGGACAGCGAGCGCACTTGGGCGTGCGGATAGTAGCTACGCATACGGCCTTCTGCGATATCAGGATCGGTCGCCCACACACCGAAATCCTCCGCATAGATCACACCACTCAGAAGATCTTTGATGAGACCTTGCGGTTTGTGCTGTTGCGGTGAAGACTGCGCGACGATGCGTATTACGGGCTTGCGATAGAAATCAGCCTGTTCCAGCACATACTTGCCCATCAAATCGATGTTGGCGATTTCCTGCCGGGCGGCCCGGGACGCAAAAATCCACAGACTGAATCGGGTGAACCAAGGGAACTCGCTATACGGCTTGACGACGCCAAGCGGCAATGCATCCACCAGAACCAAACCATCGACCTGCTCGGGATAGCGTTTGGCATAGGCTTGTACGTATTGCCCGCCGAGGGAATGCCCCACCAGCACATACGGCGGAGCGAACCCACGTTCTTTTAATAGCTGGTGCAAGCGCATGCTCTCCGACTCCGGACTGAGGTCGGCATCACCGCGCACGCTGCGCCCCACACCGGGCCGGTTGTAGAACAGCAGATTGCAGCATTGCTTAAGCCCAGCCGCGACAGCGTTCCAGGTAGAAAAATCTAGCAACAAGCCATTTTCAAACACGATAGTCGCTTGGGCACTGGGCGCCCGATGTTCAGCATATTCAATAGTTGCCGAGTTCAACTGAATCAGCCTCGCGTTCAAGTCGGCGGTGCTGGCGGGGCTAGCCTGCGCCCTGGCTTGTTCGCGTTCCTGTCCAACGCAGGTCAAATTGAGACCGAGCGTAAGTAACAGCGCAGTGAAAAATCGACGGTTTCGAATTTCGATCAAGGCAGGCATCAGTTTCTGATTCTCGACTAGTAGTGAATTGCCGCCGGCTTGCCGGATGTACCACAGCTTCTCAATCGGCGATGAGCAAAACGCGGCTACTTATAAGTTAAATTCCCGACAACTAAAAAGTGGAAGTTTGTCCTATTCGGCGCAACTCTGCAATGGGCATTCATGGTCTGGTGTGAGAATTTGTGTATTTTGCCTTATTGACAAAATGTTATTCTGAACGACATAGCCTGCGCTGCGCCTGCAGCGTAGGTCGATTAACAAATCTGGAGACCTTGGTCCGCCATGCGTCGGGTTCGGTTTATCACATCCTTGGCCTTTGGATTCTTATTGAAGTTTCGTATCCACATGAAGAAATTTGCTTTCCTCGCCTTTTTTTTAGCCACGCTGTGCTGCCAGTCTGCATGGGCGGACGAACTGAAAGATTTCGGGACGCAGATGTCATATTTTTATTTGACGCCTACACCTGAGGCATTTGAAGCCTTTCAGAAAAATGCAGAAAGGTGGCGCAAAGAGCTCGATAAAGCAGGCAAAGGTTCCGACGTACTGGTGGCCGTGATGATTGCGAGGATTTCGCAAAAGAACAACTGGCCAATCAGTGAAGGCATGATCGGTCTGCGTGCCAAAGAAATAGCGGATGGCCAATCGCGTCTGGCGAAGTATGTCGTTGACGATACCCAGGTCAATGCCGCAAAACTCGACATATGGTGGGCAAGCTTCTTTGCAACGGGTGAGGAAATATATCTGGCCAACATTTTCCAGTACGCGGGTCTGGAATTGCCGAAAGGCGACATGGCACGGATGCTGGTGATACAGGCTGCAAGCTGGTCTTTCAAAGCCAATTGCCGGCAACATCCCAAAGTACTGGCGTTTGCAAAGCAGCGCCTGACGTCACCAAGCACCTCCGAAGCGCAGGCCAGGTTTATTAGAGACGCCATCGCCTACGCGGATACGGCCAGTCCGGCTCAATGAGATTGAAAGCGATTCTTCGGAAATTAATTTATGAAAAATCTTCTCGGTGCATTACTAATAGTAGGATCCTGGGCTGCGCAAGCACAAACTTCAATTCCTCAGATTGTCCCAACGCCGCAAGGGCCTGCGCCTCAGTCTCTGGTATTGTCCAATACGGCACCCCCACAGTTCCAGCTTAGGCGGAGGATATTCAATCAAGTCGCCCATGGCGTTATGCGGAACGATCCCGCAGCGGCGATAGCACTGGATAAGCTTCTCACCGACTACGAAAGTGCAGCGTTCCGCTATACGCCTCTGGAGGCGCTGGAGATTATTGGTTTCTATTTCCTGCCACGCGAAGGCATGGAGAAAGCATTCCAGGTGATTGTGGCGGAACAGGTGTTGGGCTGGTATGACGTATTGCGCTACGCATCGGATTCGGGGCGCGAGGAAATCGTCAACAATGAAGGCTTCTTCAAGCTACCGCTCGTCATCGGCGGACCTCGGGTTGGTGCTCTGGCCGCGAAGTATTTCGATGAGCACCCCGCACATGCCAGAGCCATGCTAGATCGCGGCTTTGCTTCCGCCGATTCCTGGCGCGAAACGCTGAACTATGATCGGCATTGGCCTTCCTACTACGGCCTTGAACGGCTGATATGCCTGCAAGATTCCACCACCTGCAAACCGACACCAGAATTGGACCGCTCGAAATGGAATGCGGCCTGGAACGAAGCAAAACAGCGGGTAGCCGCGTACTACCAACTAGATAAACCATTGCTTAAATAACCGAGGCCGGCCATAAGCTGCCAGTCTTTGAACGTTCACGAATTAATGAATAGGAGTCGAGTTGTTGTTAAAGATATTTGCCGGTGTGATTTTGTTGGTCATGACGACTGTAGTTGCCGGAATGTACGGACTAACTTTTTATGTTTGGCCCACGGGCTTCAATGATGAGAAATTGAATGTAACGCCTGAGCTTATACAGCGCTTGCGTAGTTTGCAGTCGGAGCATAAGTTTGGTCCAGATGCCCGCACGCTCTACCCAGGGGCAGCCAATGAGGCGCAAAGAGCAGCCGCACAGGCGGCAGTGGATTCGGCGATTCAGTCACTGATTGTTGAACTGCCGATGCGCCCACAACGTTCGACTGTGCTGAGAGCACTGAAAGCTACATTAGCTGGCTTCGATACTTCAGAATCTGAGGAACGTGAACAAATCCTTGTGTACCTGACGCAAGTGATGCAGATTTGCGGGGTCGAGAGTTTCTCTGAATTATTCAATGTGTGGCGATACGGATTTCCGTATGGCTGGTTCTTCTAACGACCAGGAAGGAACCTGACGAAAGAATGGAATTGGATACACCACCCCTTGTAGCGAATGCTATGCAGATCGCCGAGGAACATACCTACAGATGTTTGGGAAAGTTCTTTGTCGTGTTCTCGTCCATCGAATTCAAATTGACGCTAAGTCTCACGAACGCACTCTTCGATCTAAAGGTTAATCCGTCTCGCCCAATTGAGCAAATTCCTTTCCAGGAAAAATTAGACGGTTTCGTGCATGCGCAGATTATGGACAGCCATGAGGATGAAGTTCACTATCAGCAATGCTTCGCTTGGTACAGAAAGGCCGACATACTTCGTGAAGCCAGAAATAGGTTCGCACATGGGCGGTGGGCATTCCTACATCATGAGCCGCATATAGTTCACGTGGCAGGATATCCTGATGGCAAACAGTCTGAACTGCGACTTTCGTTAGAGGATTTGAGCGACCTGATCGAGGTCGCGATAGCAGTCAACGTGGGGCTGGAGCGCCTTTTGAATAAACATGAATAACCGCGTCCACCCAAAAACGGCCCTTGAACAGTGAGAACGACATTATATGAGGATAGGTATCCCAGCTATTTTTGCATCGTTGCTGTTTGCGCCGGCGCAGGCGGTGTTAGCCGAACCTATGGCCTGCCTCCAATATCAACCGGAGACAGTTGTTGTGACTGGAACGCTGCACAGGGCAACGTTCCCTGGTCGACCTAATTACGAAAGTGTGGCGAATGGTGATGAAGCCGAAACGGGCTTCTACCTGTCACTGGATACGCCAATTTGTACGCTGAGCGGTACTGGTGCGGACCGGGAGGCGTTCGACTCCGTTCGGGAAATTCAACTTGTGCTTAACGAAAAACAGTACGCCGCACTTCGGCCTAGACTTGGCAAAAAAGTTGAGGCTCGAGGACAACTATTTTCAGCCCATACCGGACACCATCATGCCAACGTATTGATGCGAGTCTCGGAATAGCGGGAAGAAATCGGACTATTGCGGACGTTCAACAAACACCCCCGGAGTACCTGTGACTATACGTATCTTCTTAGTTTTGACCATCTTCTTTATTGGTCTAGCCCAGACGCGAGCTGACAGCTGGCAGCCCACGCCAGGACAAGTACAGACTGCCATCTGGCCCGCCGCCATACCAGATGCTACCCCGGTCAAACAACCCGAATCAGTAATCGTCGCTGCAGGACACGGCGGGTGGATGCAGATCAATGACGTCAGCACGCCAACCATGACCGTGTATCCCCCGAAGGGGAAAAATACTGAATCTGCTGTCATAGTGTTTCCCGGTGGAGGGTTCCGAGTTTTGGCTATCGACCTTGAAGGGACAGAAATCTGTGACTGGCTGACATCCCGTGGCATTACCTGCGTCTTGCTCAAATACCGCGTTCCAGGAGGCAACGACTACTGGGATGAAAAATGTCAATGCAGGATCTATCCAAAGATACCGCGTGCGCTACAGGACGCACAACGAACCATAAAATTGGTGCGATCAAAGGCAAAAGAACTAGCGCTAAACCCGCAAAAGATAGGCGTCATAGGTTTCTCTGCAGGCGGCTATCTAGTTGCGCAGACCAGTAACATTTTTACTTCCGCCTACTCCCCCGTCGATGCGGTAGACAAGCTGAGTAGCCGCCCTGACTTTGCTATTGCACTTTATCCCGGTCACCTGTGTCGCGCGGGGGTATTTAATACAAGCATACGCGTGACAAAGGAAACGCCACCGACATTTTTGCTACAGGCATGGAACGACCCTGTTGATCCCATCTGCAACAGCACGTTGTATGCTCGGGAGCTCAATAAGGCAGGGGTAGCGGCCGAAGTCCATTTTTTTGCAAAGGGTGGACATGCTTTCGGTTTGCGGGAAACAGATCATCCGATAGCAGCCTGGCCGTCGCTGGTTGAAAGGTGGCTTAAGGAAATCGGAATCCTATAGGCTAGAGAAATGTCGATGTCGGCTTCGGACGAAATGCGTGCTCGTGACAGTTTGAGTTCTACACCTTGAGTCGCTATGCTGGCATCAGTATGAGGACCGCGTTGGGCCAGTAATGGAAGAATTTACGTCTATGCATACAACCTTAATCTTGAATCAACTCCAATACAAACAATGGGCGGACGGTCGCACTATTGCGGCGGTGGAACAGATAGATGCACATCGATTTCCGTCGGAACTTGCATTTGCTCGCCAACAATTGAACCATATGCTACGCGTAGAAGAGGTGTTTCGAGCTCGCTTACAAGGAACCGAGGAGCCCCATACTGAATCCAATTCAGAACTGCTCCCGACCACCGCCGAATTGAGCGAGCGGCTTTCGGAATCCAATCGCTGGCTGAAAATCTATTTCGGTGCAATGCCAGACGTAGCACTCAGAGAAAAGATGCACTTCAGTTTTCTCGACGGGAAGCGAGGAACGATGGCACGCGTCGAGGTCCTGTTTCATCTCATCAATCACGGCACATACCACCGAGGCGCGATAGGCCGTGCATTGGATATTGCCGGAGGGCTGCGCCCCGCCGACACATATACTGTCTATATCCACGCTGCGGAACCGCAGCGCAGAAATGAAAGCTGATGTGCATTGCATCGAATACTCATCACTCCTGAGTCGTTGACAGTTGAAAGCAAACCTCAGAGTTGATATAGAGCCAGAGACGTTCATCGGGCTGCCTGGGGAGGCGATCGGGGCTCGTGACAATTAGCGAGCTTTCTGCGCCGCAGAATTGCTATGCTGACGCCAGTGCTGTCGGCTACGTTCGGCCAGCAGCAGTCAGAGTCCGGGTAATCCCCTATCTCGTCAGGAGCAGAATTGAAAGACCTTTTAAAAGAGCTGGGCTCCTTCATCAGAACGCGTGGATTTAAAGGTTCGGGGCAAAATTTCAGAAAAATTGAAGACGACTATGTCTTCGTTATAAATATCCAAGGTAGCCGTCACGGGGATGTATTTTTCGTGAACCTTGGGGCACAACCTGCATTTGTCCCGGCAGAGGGAGATGTTGCTCTGCATACGATAAAGGAGCACGAGTGCATCATGAGGATGCGGGTGGGGAACGAATGGTCTTGGAGCTTATCAGGCGAATCGGTTTCTGATTTGACCTCGGCAATTGATGCGGCGCAGTCGGAATTCTTTGGGCAGGTGCGTATGTTGCGAACAGCAATTTCTGAGGATACCGTTGAACAGCTGCTTCAGAAATTCAGCACGGGAACCACGCATGCTCGAGCGGCATTACATTTGTCCAGAGCTGCATTGGCCCTAGGACGTCGTGACTCTGCGGCTGCACTAGTAGAGTATGGCCTAAGTATCGCCGGCGACCGCGCAGCTGGTTTGATACACGATTTGAGAGCAGTAAAAATTGCGCTTGCCTAGCTCGGAGCTACTGCTTAACGTCGGCCACTAGCTGACATAGTTCAGGTCTCGCAACTCACATAAGATATCGCCCACCACTTACATTGCTATTCTGGTTATGCCTCGATTGGAAATCACCGAAAAAGAGCTCATCGTGCATCTGGATAAGTGGGAACAGTTTTTTTCATTGATTCATAAAGTGAGAGTCCCGCTGGGACAGGTCGTCTCTGCAAGAGAAAATCAGGGACTGAAAAACTTAAAGCTTGGCTGGCGGCTTCCTGGAACCCACGTTCCGTTTGTAATTGCTGCCGGTACGTTCATCTCAAAAGGTGTCAGACAGTTCGTCTATCGGCGTCATGGCCATCAAACAGTTGTGATTGATTTGAAAGGCAATGAATGGGGGCGCCTGATAATCGGGGTGAATCACGCATCCCGGGATGTTTTGCGTATCAATACCGCGATCGCTACTTGCCCGAAATAGTGCAAACTTCACCGTACATAAAGGTTCAATGCAGAATTGAATCCATGGGCGACAGAGTCCCGCCAAGAGTTACCGTTCTACACGGTAGTTGTTTTCTATAGATAGGAGATACCTATGCGACATCTCATTACTGTCGGGTTTATTGTGGCAACACTTGTGTCTTACTACTTTGGCCTTAAATCGGGAGCCGGTTTCCTTTTCCTGGCTGGAGCGGTATTTGAGATCATATCGGCTAAACGCCTACGTAGCCGCTCAGCAAATTGATACTTGACCGGCAACGACCACAAGCAGCCAGACACCATATTGGACGGATTAAGGAAATGATTAGTCCCTTGATTGTTGAAGATGTGGTGGCTGAGCGTAATACATTCATTCCGGCTGACGAGGCCGATAATGTCGGACATCTTTACGAAACCCTTAATCAAAAGAAACAGACATGATCGCATTTAGAGATTTTCGCTCGAACACGCCGGGCAGCCCCCTATCTGATGGTATCGACAGGGCGATGGTCAGCGCAAACGAGTGGCTAAAAGAGACCGGAGTTCAACCACTAAACATTGAAACCTTAGTTGAAACTAGAGGCAGTCTATCGGTGGGTAGAGTTGAGCGCGGCCTTCGGATTTGGTACGTGATTGGCGCTGCACTCAAGCGCGATTAAATGGAAAATGGAGAAGCTTATGTTTCGAGTTTTGCTTGCCTGTCTTTTGATGGGTGGTAGCGCTGCCAATGCCGACAATATCGAGCGCGATCTCGATGCCATCGTACAAAGCTACGGTAAGGTCGGCATTTTCACCGGCACAGTGCTGGTAGCGCACGATGGTAAGCCCATATACGAAGCGGCCGTGGGCCTCGCCAACCGCGAGACCAGCGAACCAAACCGCAGCAACACGCGCTTTAATATAGGCTCCATCGGCAAGACCTTCACTGCAGTTTCCATCTTGCAGCTGGCCGAAGCGGGCAAGCTCAAACTCAGCGATCCGGTCTCGCGTTTCCTGCCCAATATCCCTTATGCGGAGAAGGACACGATCACCATCGCACACTTGCTGAACCACTCCGCCGGTACCGGCAACTACATGGCGCACAAGGACTACGCCGCGAGCATGGGCAAGCTGCGCACCATAGACGCGTTCCTCCCTCTGATTTACGACCAGCCTCCCAGCTTTGCGGCCGGCAGCCGTTTCCAGTATTCCAATTCAGGCTTGGTGCTGCTTGGCGCCGTGATCGAAGTGGTCAGCGGCCAGTCCTATCGCAACTACCTGCGCGACCATATCTTCAAGCCTGCCGGCATGACTGATAGTTCGCTCACCCTCGAAGACGAACCGCTGCCTAACCGCTCGATCGGCTACACCCGTCACGGCGATGGCAGCATAAGCTCCAACGTGAAGTCGGTACCTCCGCCGTCCTCCGATGGCGGCATGCGCACGACGACGCACGATATGCTGCGCTACGATCAGGCGCTCAAGCGGACGGTATTGTTATCCGAAGCGAGCAAGGCGATCATGTGGACCCCTGTGGGACCGGACAAGGACTATGCATTCGGCTGGAGGCGCCAGCGCGCTTTCGGCGACACCGTCATCGGCCATAGTGGCGGTGCACCCGGCATCAGTGCGGTGTTCCACCGCTACCAGAACAGCGGCTATACGGTCATCGTCCTTTCCAACACGAATATGGGAGCAGACGACGTTGCCGAAAAGATCGAGGCACGCCTGTACGGCAAACCGGTGCAACTGGCCGTGCAGGCCGATTCCGACATGATGCTAGCGCTCGATCTGGTAATGCGCGGCGACCTGCGCGGCGCTGCCAGGCTGTATGACCGCAATCCGGACCACGCACCGTCGGTGTACCAGGCTGCAAGGACCCGCATCGACGGCGGCTTTGAAATCACTGAGGCGATAGCACTGCTGGACCGTTACCTGCGCTTCGACACTGCGGTGCAGGTGGCGCCTCCCGCTGGCGCGTGGTGGCGCAAAGGCCTGGCCTACGAACAATTGGGCGACAAGGTTAAGGCACGCGCGAGCTATCTGCAGTCGCTGGCGCTTGATCCCGCGTTCGACAAGGCCAAGCAGGCGCTGACGAAGCTCGATACGCCAGCGACCTGAAGCAAACCACCCGAGGCCACATGCCCACCGCGTTGCCGCGGCGATAAATTCAGCGCAAGTGAAATAATTTCACAAAAGCATGGCATTCCCCTTGACGGGGTAGGAAGTCTTCTTTAATATGCAGGCCTCTGTTGCAGAACACGCAGCAGTAAGTAGCAAGTAGCAGTACAGTGCCCACGTGGCGGAATTGGTAGACGCGCATGGTTCAGGTCCATGTGCCGCGAGGTGTGGGGGTTCGAGTCCCTCCGTGGGCACCACAGAATTCCGCAAAAAAGCCTTCATGAGCGTAAGCGATTGGAGGCTTTTTTCATTTCCGCCCTCCTCGGCTGACGGACGACCGGAGTGCCATGCCCAGGCTGGGCAGCGCAAAAAGAGGCTGGATATCGAAATTTGAAATAATTTCACAAAAGCATGGCATTGCCCTTGACGGGATCGGAAGTCTTCTTTAATATGCAGGCCTCTGTTGCAGAACACGCAGCAGAAAGTTGTAAGTAGCAGTACAGTGCCCACGTGGCGGAATTGGTAGACGCGCATGGTTCAGGTCCATGTGCCGCGAGGTGTGGGGGTTCGAGTCCCTCCGTGGGCACCACAGAATTCCGCAAAAAGCCTTCTTCAGTACACAACGCGATCTTGAGCGCGTTATAACTGAAGGAGGCTTTTTTCATTTCCGGCACCCAGTTCTGGCGCCGCCCTGCTACACGGCGCCAGTCGGCGAGCTTACTTAGGCCAGCGCAGCGCGCACAGCCTGTTCCAGCGTCTGGGTCGGACGCCCCAGCAAGCGACCCAGCACCCCACTATTATCATCCAGCGCACCGTGGGCTGCGCGGGCATCCGAATCAGCCACCAGCTGCGCCAGTGCTGGCGGCAGGCCTACGTTCAGCAACAGGTCGAGATACGCCTGCTGCGGCATATTCGCATACGGTATCTGCTTACCCGTCTGGCGCGAGACTTCGGCCGCCAGTTCGGTCAGCGTGAACGACTGGTCGCCAGCCAGTTCGTAGATCGCCTGCGGCGCCGCTGCGCTGGCCAGTACGATAGCCGCCGCTTCGGCATAATCGGCACGGGCTGCTGCAGCGATACGGCCATCCGCTGCCGCGCCAGCCAGCGCACCATGGGCAATCGCCGCACCCAGGCTGCCCGTATAGTTTTCCACATACCAGCCATTGCGCAGCAGCGTGTAGGGCAGGCCGGAGGCCAGTATCGCTGCCTCGGTTTCGCGGTGTTCGGCAGCCAGGCCCAGCGTCGAGGTATCGGCATGCAGCACGCTGGTATAGGCCAGCAGGCCTACTTTGGCGCGCGCGGCCGCATCGATCACATTGCGGTGCTGGGCGACGCGCTGGCCCAGATCATTCGAAGAGATCAGCAGCACTTTGCTGGCACCGGCCAGCGCGCGGTCGAGCGAAGCCGGATCCGTGTAATCGGCCTGGCGCACTTGTACGCCCTGCGCTGCCAGATCGGCCACTTTGCTGACGTCACGCACGGCAGCCACAATCTGGGCAGCAGGTACGCGTTGCATCAATTGCTGGATCACCAGACGGCCCAGCTGGCCACTTGCTGCAGTAACGATAATCATGTTTTTTTCCTTTGAGTGAGTTCGCGGGGAACTTTCCGCGCGAGTGCAACCATCATAAATGCTATACTTACGAAATGTAAGTACGCACATTTTGGTTAGTACCCATGTGCCGTCTGCCACTCTGGCCGGTAAAATAGGGCTAGCACGTCACCTTTGTCACTGGATAGATCATGAACAGCTCCGGCAGTAGCCGCTCCCTGCGCAAGGCCATCGCCCGCCTGAATGACCAGCAACCAGCCCAGCTACTGGCCGCCGAATGCCCTTCGCGCGCCGTGCTGGGCCATATCACCAGCCGCTGGGGGGTGCTGGTACTGGTGGTACTGCTTGATGGCAGCCATCGTTTCAGCCAGCTGCGCCGCGCGATCGGCGGCGTCAGCGAGAAAATGCTGGCCCAGACGCTCGATGGGCTGGCCTATGACGGGCTGGTGCTGCGGGTCGCCCAGCAGGTGGTGCCGCCCCATGTCGAATACAGCCTGACGCCGCTGGGGCACGAGGCCGCCACCCGGCTGGAAGTGCTGGTAGACTGGATAGAAGACAATTTCCCCCTGATACGCGCTGCCCAAGCGGCGGCGGAACAACAAGCGGCTTGACCCCAATGCGCCATCCTGTGACACTGAATATGCGCCGGACTTCCGGTATCTAATCCTCGACTACTATCATGGCAGCGCTACTCCCCTCTAGCGAGCATCGCCGCATACTGATCGTCAGTGATCCTGTGTATGCTGTAGCTCCGCTGAACACCATGCTGGTACGGCACGGCATGTGGGCCGATAGCCGTGCAGCCGGCGATATCCAAGCCGCCGAAGGCGCGGCCGAATATACGGCCCTGCTCGTGTTCGACAGCACACTGGACGCCGCTCTCTGCGCGCCATGGCAGCAGGCCGGCATACTGCAGGTAGTCCACTGGGACCTGCAACTGGCGCCCGATCTGCTGGCCGAGAAAATCCTGCTGCACCTGCGCATACTCAGTCCCGCCCCGGCCCGCCCCGGCCTGCCGGATAAAGACACGCTGCAAATCAATTATCACCACATGCTGGCCCATTCGCCCGATCCCGTGCTGCTGCTGCACGCGGCCGATCTGGCCATCATCGACAGCAACCACCATGCGCGCCGCCTGTTCGGCCTGACGGAAGCAGAATTGCTGCAAACCCAGTTCGATGCGCTCTGCCCTCCTACCCAGCCCGATGGCATGGCCACGCTGGCGCAGCTGCAAAGCTGCCAGCAGCAGCACGCCAGCGCCACGCCACAGCGCTGCAAGCTCACCATGCTGGGCTGTCAGAATCAGCCGCTGGAATGCGACGTGGCACTGGTACCCGTCACAGTCGACGGCCATGCCCTGCTGCATACCCGCATCGTCGATATCAGCTCGGGAAGGCTGGCGGAAGAACTACGCGAAGGCAAGAACCAGCTGCTGGAAATGATCGCCAGCGGTGTCCCGCTCAGCACCACGCTGGACCGCCTGATGCTGCTGATCGAGTCGCAAGCGCCGCCGGTACTGTGCACCATCATGCTGGTCGGCGAGGATGGCGTGACCATGCAGGCGTTCTCGGCGCCCAGCATGCCGCCCGACTATATGGCCAGCATCGACGGACTGGTGGCCGGCCCGGGCGTGGGCTCCTGCGGCACAGCCATCTACCGCAAGCAGAACGTGGTGGTCAGCGACATCATGACCGACCCGCTGTGGGCGCCGTACAAGGAAATACCGGCCAGATTCGGCCTGCGCGCGTGCTGGGCCACGCCCATCATGGCCAATCCCACCACCGTGCTGGGTAGCTTCGCCATGTATTACCGCGAGCCACGTAGTCCCACCGAGAGCGATCAGCAACTGATCGCCGCAGCCACCCAGATCGCCCGCATTGCCGTCAACAGCACGCGGCGCGAAGCGGAACTGCAGCGCCACCGTGAGCATCTGGAAGTGCTGGTGCAGGAACGCACGGCACAGTTACAGCAGGCCAAGGAAGAAGCCGAGCACGCCAACGAAGAACTGACTGTGGCGCTGGAAAACCTCAGCATGACGCAGGAAGAACTGGTCCGGCGTGACAAGCTGGCGGCACTGGGCGCGCTGGTAGCGGGTGTCGCCCATGAACTGAATACCCCGATCGGCAATTGTCTGATCATGGCAAGTAGCATGAGCGAGCGTACGGCCAGCTTGCGGGCCGAACTGGTCAACGGCCTGCGCCGTTCCACGCTGGACACCTATCTGCAGCAGGCCAGCGATGCCGATGCCGTGGTACTGCGCAATCTGAATCGCGCAGCCCAGCTGGTGGCCAGCTTCAAGCGCATCGCCGTCGACAGCGACAACGCCCAGCGCGAGCGCTATCTGCTGGCCGATGTGCTCAAGCTGATGCGGCCCGCGATCGAAACAAAACTCAGACAGCACGGCATCGAGTTACAGGAAGATGTAGCTGCGGGGCTGGTACTGGACGGCTACCCGGGGCCGCTGGGGCAGGCACTGGAAAACCTGATCGACAACTGCGTGGTCCATGCGTTCAAAGGGCGCAGCCATGGCACCATACGTTTCAGCGCACAGCGCGGCAGCCATGAAGAAATCATCCTGACGATAGAAGATGACGGCATGGGCATACCGGAAGCCAGCCTGTCGCGCATCTATGACCCCTTCTTCACCACCCAGCTGGGCGCCGGTGGCTCAGGGCTGGGTCTGTACCGCACGCACAACATTATTACCGGCTTGCTGGGCGGACGCATAGACGTGCAGAGCAGCCCGCAAGGCACGCGTTTCACCATACACCTGCCGCTGGTCGCCCCCAACTGAGCAAATTTATTCTTATCTGCAAGGAAGTTGCAGTCGTATAATTAGTTCAGGTAGTTAAGCTTGGTGCAACCAGACCGGAGAACCATACGCTGTGTCCTTACCTGACTCGAAAAAAAAGCCGGCTCTTGCAGCCTGGCGCTGCGAATTCCAGTCCAGCGCCGACGAACAAGCTTTCCTGCACCACCATCTGGTGACCACCCGCGTTCAATTGCGCTTCACTCTGGTAATTTGCTCGCTGGTCTTCCTGGGCTTCAATATCACCGATATCCTCTGGCTAGGCTACTCCAGCCAGACCGCCATACTGGCCGGCGTGCGGCTGGTCGTGGCTCTTGCCGCCATAGGCGGCATTCTACTGCTGCGGCGCTGGCCCGATTCCATCGCTACTACCCGGCTGGTGGCCAGCATGGCCGAACTGATCAGCGGCGGCGGCTTCCTGCTGGTCACGGCCCTGCGTTCCGGCGAATTTACCCTGCACGCCATTTCGATGGCCATCGTGATCATTGTGTTCTACATCTATATTCCCAACCGCCTGTTGTATTCGGCAGCGATGGCTGCCAGCTGTACATTGAGCTTCGTGATGCTGGCGGCAGGCATGGGCCATCTGCGGCCGGTCGAGCTGGGCACAATCGCCACCATGCTGGCGCTGACCAATATGTTCGGCTATGTCGCGGCCCAGCGTTACCAGCTGTTGCTGCGGCATGAATACACGGCGCAGAAAGTGCTCAAGAACCTGTCCATCCGTGATCCGCTGACAGGCTGCTACAATCGGCGCTATCTGCACCAGCAATTACTGGAAACGGAAATCTCGCGGGCCCAGCGCTACCAGCTGAGCCTGGCTGTCATCATGTGCGATCTGGACCACTTCAAGCTCGTCAACGACCGCTACGGCCACCATGGTGGCGATGCGGTCTTGCAACACTTTGCCAGTCTGATGCAGGCCCTCACGCGCGAAGGCGTCGACAGCGTGGTGCGCTACGGCGGCGAAGAATTTCTGCTGATTCTGCCGGAAACCGATCTGGCCGGCGGCGAGCTGCTGGCACAGCGCCTGCGGCTAGCCCTGAGCGCCCAGCCCATTGTGTATCAGGATCAGCAGATCAGCGCCACGGCCAGCTTTGGCGTGGCCAGCATCAACTTTGGCCGCAGCAGCACTAGCGCCCATATGAATATGATTACGGTAGCGGACGACATGCTGTACGCTGCCAAAAACAGCGGCCGCAACCGTGTGTGCAGCCGTCAGCTAGGATAAATCATGCGCCATATCAAACCCTTGTCGACACTTTGCCTGCTCTGGCTGCTACTGGCCGCCAGCGTGCAGGCCGGCCCTGCCCCATGGTATCTGTGGCGCAGCAAGATAGACGGCCAGCTGGCCTGCTCGCAGACACCGCTGGGCCCCGGCTGGGTGCAGGATGCGGGGCCGTTTAAAGATAGCCGTTGCGAAAAGCTCCTGCTTGCTAAATAATGGTTTGCCCGTATGCGGTAGCAAACAATCCGTAGCAAAGTATCAAGCCACACAGAACAAGTCACACTGCATCCCAACTATTCGAGGAGACTGTATGTTCACCAACCCAGAGCAATTTGCGAACGCCACCAAAGCCTTGTTTGAATTCCAGCTGGAGACCTTTAACACCCTCACCAGCAAAGCCGTACAGGGGGTAGAACAGGTCGTTGCGCTCAATCTGGCCACGGCCAAAGCGCAGATGGAAGAACAGCTGGCGACCAGCAAAGAGCTCAGCCAGAGCAGCGATCCGAAAGCCGCCATGTCGCTGGCTGCGGCCAAGGTACAGCCGGGTATGGCCGGTGCTGCTGCCTACAACGAACAGCTGGGCGCCATCATTGCCGAGATCCGCGAAGAATTCAGCCGTGCAGCCGACGCCCACATGACGGAAGCCAAAAGCACGCTGAGCGCCCTGATCTACGACGTTACCAAGAACGTGCGTCCCGGTTCGGAAAACGCCGTGCAGATCGTCAAGACCGCGATCGACAACGCGTTTGCCGGCTACGAGCAGGTCACCAAAGCCACCAAGCAGGCCGTCGCTTCGGTCGAAGAGCAGATCGCCAAAGCCAGCGCCATGGTCGAGCAGAACACGGCCAAGCCAGCCAAGCCTGCGCGCAGCCGCAAAGCAGCCAAATAAGGCCAGTCCTTGCAGTGCGGCCGCGTCTGACGCGGTCGCCTGCCACTCTCCACGCGCAACAGGTTTGCCCGATACGAGCGGAAGCGGTACACTGTATATAAAAACAGTTATCGCTTTTAGCGCCCGTCATGAACCGCGTGCTCGACAACCCCCTGTATTACCTCGACAACTTCGAACTGGTGCTGCGCTGGATAGGCGAGCGCTACGACGATCTGCTGGCGCAGGACGAAAGGGAGTTTCTCGCCACCTACCACAGCCTGCCGCAGCCTTCGCGGGCCCTGCTGGTGCGCATGGTGATGCGCAAAGGCACGCTGTTCCGCGCCTCCAAACTGGTGTATGACGAAATCGGCGACACCGGGCAGGCCGCACTGCCACTGGTGCAACGGGGGCTGGTGGCCGCCGATCCCCTGCTGTCGCTGGAAGAGCTGTTCGAACTGCTGCAGAAGCCCGAAATCACCGAAGTATTCCAGCTCACGCCGGCCCTGCGCCAGCTGCGCAAGGCCGACCAGCTGGCGGCCCTGCAGCCGCAGTTCGATAGCCCGCAACACTATACGGACTGGTGCGGCGCCAGCAGCGATCCCTGCTACCGCAACCTGATCCAGCCCCTGTGCGACCGCCTGCGCCTTATCTTTTTCGGCAATTTCTATCAGGACTGGACCGAGTTCGTGCTGTCCGATCTGGGCATCTACCAGTATGAAAAAGTGGACTTCTCGCCGGCAGCGCGGGGCTTCCGCAACCGCCGCGACATCGACGATTTCCTCGCCCTGCATCACTGCTACGAACGCTTCAATGCCGGCGCGGACTACAGCGAAGTAATCGCCGACCTGCCGCCCTGCGCCGAGGACAACGAGTGGCTGCGCAGCCGGCGCCACAAATTCCTGTTCCAGATCGCCCAGCATCTGGAAAAGCAGCAGGACTGGCCCGCCGCCTACCTGCTATACGCCGACAGCCTGTATCCGGGCGCCCGCGCGCGCGCCATCCGTGTGCTGGAAAAAGATGGCCGCAGCGGCCCCGCCTATGCCTTGCTGCAGCAAGCCATGCAGGCACCGGAAAGCGCGGCCGAACGCCAGCAGCTGCTACGCATGGCGCCACGGCTGGCGCGTGCCGTAGGCCAGCCCAAACCGGCCCGCGTGGAGCAGGCCCAGCCGCAGCGCATCGATCTGCAGCTGCCGCCACCATCCATCGCCACCTATGTGGAACTGGTGGTACGCGAACACCTGCATCAGGACGCAGCGCCCGTGTACTACGTGGAAAATGCCCTGATCAATTCGCTCTTCGGCCTGCTGTGCTGGGACGCCATCTTCAGCCCTATCCCGGGCGCCTTCTTCCACCCCTACCACCGCGCACCGGCCGATCTGCACAGCGCCGATTTCCGCCAGCGCCGCAGCAGCCAGTTCGATGCCGCGCTAGGGCAGCTCGAAGATGGCCGCTACCGCGCCACCATACTGGCCAACTACAGTGCCAAGGCCGGCATCCAGTCGCCCTTCGTCTACTGGGAAACGCTGGAAGAAGAACTGCTGCAACTGGCACTGGACTGCATACCGCCATTGCACCTGCGGCGCGCTTTCGAACGCATCCTCGACGACGTTAAAGCCAACCGCAGCGGCTTCCCCGACCTGATCCAGTTCTGGCCCGAACAGCAGCGCTACACCATGATAGAAGTGAAAGGCCCGGGCGACCGGCTGCAGGACAACCAGCTGCGCTGGATCGAATACTGTGCCGAACACGCGATGCCCGTCGCCGTGTGCTATCTGCAATGGACGCAATGAAGCGCTATACCATCGCCGTGCGTGCGCTATGCGAGTTCACGGCCAAAACCGGCGACCTCGATCTGCGCTTTACGCCCTCGCCCACGGCGCAGGAAGGCATCGCCGGACATGCCACCGTTACGGCACGGCGCGGCAGCAACTACCAGCGCGAACTGGCGCTGGCCGGCGACTATGGCCCGCTGCATGTGCGCGGCCGCGCCGATGGCTACGACGGCGCAGCGCAGCGGCTGGAAGAAATCAAGACCTATCGCGGCGATCTCGCGCGCATGCCCGACAACCAGCGCCAGCTACACTGGGCTCAGGCCAAAGTATATGGCCATCTGCTGTGTGCGAGTCAGGCTCTGACCCAGATCACACTGGCACTGGTGTATTTTGATGTCGGCAGCCAGAAGGAGACCATGCTGCAGCAGGAGTACAGCGCAGCAGAGCTCAAGAACTATTTCGAACTGCAGTGCGAACGGTTCCTGCAATGGGCCGCACAGGAATTGGCTCACCGCAGCGCCCGCGATGCCCAGCTCGAGCAACTGGCCTTTCCCTATGCGGGCTTCCGTCCCGGCCAGCGCGAACTGGCGGCCGCCATGTACACCGCCAGCAAACGCGGCGTATGTCTGCTCGCACAAGCCCCCACCGGCATCGGCAAATCCGTCGGCAGCCTGTTCCCCATGCTCAAGGCCGCCGCCCAGCAGCAGACCGACAAAGTATTCTTCCTGGCTGCCAAAACGCCGGGGCGCCAGCTCGCGCTCGATGCCGTTCAGGTGATCCGCGCCAGCGCCGCGCTGCTGCCGCTACGCACACTGGAACTGGTGGCGCGCGACAACGCCTGCGTCCATCCCGAACTGGCCTGCCACGGCGAATCCTGCCCGCTGGCGCGCGGCTTCTATGATCGCCTGCCGGCCGCCCGTCAGGCCGCGCTCGACGTCTGCCTGCCCGCGCAGCAGCAGCGCATACTCGACCGCCAGACGCTGCAAGACATCGCGCTGGCACATCAGATCTGCCCCTACTATCTGGGCAGCGAGCTGGCGCGCTGGTGTGACGTCATCGTGGGCGACTACAACTACTATTTCGATCAGAGCGCCATGCTGCACGGCCTGACAGTGATGAATGACTGGAAGGTCAGCGTGCTGGTGGACGAAGCCCACAACATGGTGTCGCGCGCGCGCAAGATGTATAGCGCCGACATGAGCCACAGCAGCTTGCGCCTGCTGCGCAAGATCGCGCCGGAAGCTTTGAAGAAGCCGCTGGACCGTGTGCAGCGCCAGTGGAATCAACTGGTCAAGGAACAGCAGGCCGACTATCAGGCCTATGCCGAGCTACCGGAAAAATGGCTGGGCGCGCTGCAGACGGCAGCCAGCGCCATCAGCGATTACCAGAACGAACACCCGACTTATAACGAGCCGCTGCTGCAGGAATTCTATTTCAACGCCCTGCAATTTACCCGGCTGGCAGAAAGCTTTGGCCCCCATGCTTTGTTCGATATCGAAAAGCGCGCCGGCCGTAGCAGCACGCACAGCGACAGCACGCTGTGCATCCGCAATATTGTGCCGGCCCCGTATCTGGCGCCGCGCTTCCAGCTCAGCCACTGCAGCGCCCTGTTCTCGGCCACGCTCAGCCCGTGGAACTACTTTCACGATCTGCTCGGCATGCCCGACAATACGGCATGGGTGGATGTGGAATCGCCGTTCGTGGCCGAGCAGTTAAGCGTCAAAGTGGCTGCCCACATCTCCACCCGCTACCAGCAGCGCCAGCAGTCGCTGCTGCCTATCGCCCATCTGATGGGACAGCAGTACGCTGCGCAGCGCGGCAACTATCTGGCTTTCTTCAGCAGTTTCGACTACATGGAAAAAGCCGCGCAAACTCTGGCCCAACACTACCCCGATATCCCGCAGTGGTCGCAGACGCGCCGCATGGACGAAGCGGCACGCGTCGACTTCCTCGCCCGCTACACGCCGGATAGCTGCGGCATAGGCTTCGCCGTACTCGGTGGCGCTTTCGGCGAAGGGGTAGACCTGCCCGGCGCCCGTCTGATCGGTGCGTTCGTCGCCACGCTGGGCCTGCCGCAAGTCAATCCCGTCAACGAGCAGATACGCCAGCGCATGGACAGTCTGTTTGGCGCAGGCTATGACTACACCTACACCTATCCCGGCATGCAGAAAGTGGTACAGGCCGCGGGCCGCGTCATCCGCACCCAGACCGACCGCGGTACCGTCTACCTGATCGATGACCGTTTCGACCGCCCTGAACTACGCGCGCTGCTGCCCGCGTGGTGGCACGTCGCATAGCTCGCGTAGCGGCGCGGCGCTGCCGCTTCTCCGCAACAAGCGATCAGCCGCGTTCCGGCATTACGCTGGCTGGTCTAACGCACAGCACCAGCAGCCAGAGCGCAAACGACAGGGCGCGCTGGATACCGACAAAGGCCAGCACATACAGCAGCCACTGGGCGCTGTTGTAAGGCTGGAGCAAGCCGGCAGCGCCGACCAGAAAATTGCTCAGGATGGCTGCCAGTGCCGTTACCGGTGCAATGAACCAACACTTACGCTCAAGTTTGGAATACATGTATGACACTCAAAAGAGAAAGTTAAAAACAGGCCTGCACCGCAAGGCCCGCTACTGCAGCACCGTCCGTATTTTCTGGTAGCCGCTACGGCTGACCGGCACCTTGCTGCCGTCGCGCAGTACAGCCACATAGCTATCGCGCGTGGCCTGCTCGATCCGCTCCACGCAGGCAATGTTGACGATCCACGAACGGTGGATGCGCATGAACTGCTCGCCGTCGAGCTGTTCTTCCAGTTCGGCCATGCGCTGGTTCTTCAGGTAGTTGCGCCCCTCCGAGCGGATCTGCACATAATCATCCTGCGCTTCGATCACTTCTATCTTGTCGCAGGTGATCACGTGCACCTTGGCGCCATCACGTATCAGCACCCGGCCCAGCGGCCGCTGGCGCGCCACGGCTTCCTTCACCATATTCGCCACGGCCGCATCGCCCGCACCGCTGCTGGCGGCCAGATTCGCGCGCGCATGGGCCAGCGCCTGATCGAAGCGCTGCTGGCTGAAAGGCTTGAGTAGATAGTCGAGCGCATGGAAATCGAAGGCCTTGATGGCATACTGGTCGAACGCGGTAGCAAAGATGTAGCGCGTCTTGTTCCCGGCCAGTTCCGCCACTTCAAAGCCATCCAGCTTGGGCATCTGGATATCGAGGAATACCAGATCCGGCGCCAGCTCCGTAATCGCCTTCACGGCTTCGAAACCGTTGGCGCATTCGGCCACCACCTCCACATCGGGGTGCTCGGCCAGATACTCGCGCACCACCCCGCGCGCCAGCATTTCATCGTCTACGATAATGATACGCATCGCTGCCTATTCTCCCTCGCCTGTCTGCGCAGGCATCGTAATCTCCACCGCAAAGCGCTGGTCCTGCCGGCCCCAGTGGATGCTCGCTTCATGTTTGTAGACGCCCGCCAGACGCTGGCGCACATTGCTCAACCCTATGCCATGACCGTCGCGCTGCACAGCCCCGGCATCGGGATCGACCGGATTCTCCACCCGTATCTGCAGCATGGAGCCGGAGCGCCGCGCCGTCAGCACGATCACGCCGCCTTCCGGCAGATTGCAAATGCCATGCTTGACGGCGTTCTCCACCAGCGGCTGGATGATCATGGGCGGCACCAGACAGTCATCGGCCTGCTCGCCCACCTGCTCGCTGATCTGCAGGCGCTCGCCGAAACGTACCTGTTCGATGGCGAGGAAGTGGCGGATCAGCTTGAGTTCCTCGCCCAGCGTAACCTTTTTGTGCGCTTCCATGCCCAGACTCTGGCGGAAGAAGCTGGCCAGTTCCAGCGTCATGCGGCGCGCGGCCCTGGCGTCCTGCGACGTCAGCGCACTGATGGAATTGAGGCTGTTGAACAGAAAGTGCGGATCGATCTGGGTGCGCAGCATGCGCAGCTCGGCTTCCTGCGCCATCAGCAGCGATTCCAGTTCGCGCTGCTCGGCCTGTTTGGCACGGACAAACTCGATCACCAGATAATGCAGCGCGGCGGCAAAGCCATACAGCAGCACGCCCAGTCCTACCACGGTGGCCGCCAGCTGCGGCCCCAGCGCGATGCCGGCCCAGCTCACGCCCAGTGCCAGACAGGCGCTATTCCACAACTGCCCCGCCCCCAGCCACAGCAGGCCGGACACCATGGCCGCCATCAGCAGCACCAGTACGATGGCACCCTCGCTACGGCCGCTGAGCGGATAGGCGCGGCACAGATAGTGCGCCGAGTAGCCCGCCACAAACGCATACAGCAGATGCATGGGAATCGCGAACAGCAGCGCATTGGCCAGCGGTGCCACCTTGGCCAGCACCAGCACGCTGCCGAACGCGCTACCGAGGCATAGCCAGACCAGCAGATAGATCTGGCTACCGCGCCGGTTGAGGTTTAGCCCCTGCATGCTCAGTTACGCACTTCCAGACCGCCCATGATGGCGTAGCCGCGTACGATCAGGCGTTTCTCCTGGGTCGGCGGTACGATGGTCTTCTCTTCAAAGCCGCCCATAATCGGCGTGCCTTCGAGTTCCACCGTCCAGTCGGCCGGCACCTTGATGGTGATGCCGCCGAACATGGCAAACACATTCAGCACAGCCACACTGTTGATCGAACTCTGGCGCAGGTCCAGTTCGCAGCCACCGAATACGGCCGTCACTTCACCGCCGCGGAAATCTGGCGTGGTGACACGGCGCTGGAAGCCGCCCAGGATGGCGGTAATATTCAGCAGCGCATCGTCACTGCCCTTGTCCAGACTGATGCGGCCATCCTCGAACAGCGACTTGCCCGTACCCGATTTGAACACGACTGACAGCCCGGCCAGAATCAGCATCAGCGGCCAGAGCGCACGCCAGCTCAGCTGGATGATGCCTATATCGTGCAGGAAGATCACGCCGCCGAACAGGATCAGACCGCCACCGACGATGGCCCCCCCAGCCGTGCGGGTCTGCAGCATCTTCAGGATGCCGAAGAAAATCAGCGCGGTCGGCCACAGGTGCAGGGTGAAATCGAGATCAAGCAGCCCAATATTATCGAGCAGGAAAATCAGGCCGATCACGATGACGAACAGGCCTACCACCATTTGCGAGGCAGGATTACGTGGACGCGGGGTTCTCATGCTTGCTCCTTGATCGAGGCGTGGATATTGTCCAGCAGGGGGCGCAGCATCAGGCACACGCCCCAGGCGATCAGCAGTGCCGGCCAGGTCTCACCAAAGCCTACACCCCAGATACGGTTGAAGGAAACATACCACCAGCCGGCGAAGAAAATCTCCCACAGGCCGTTGGAAAAATGCTTGGCCGTGGTCGGCGGGATCATCTTGATCACGCCGCTGATCACCAGCAGCCATGGCCAGTAGCGCCACAGCCGGGCCAGATTGAATTCAAGATGGATCAGTTCGATCTGGTCCAGCAGCAAGGCGCCGCCAGCGGCGATCATTACGATGCCCCAGATCATCTGTTTGCGCCAGCGATAAGCAGTGTGTACAGTCATGTCAGTCTCCCGTTGCGGTATGGTTAGCACGATACCGCGCCGCCACTGGCGGGGAAACTGCTATTCGGCCAATGACGGAAATCGACCGGTGAATGGCGCAGGCTTACAGTTTTTCCCGTAAAAAGCCGAGGAAGCACTGGATGCGCTGGGCCAGCTGGGTGTTGCGGAAGTAGACCGCGCAGATCTGCTGGGTCTGGCCGTTATTCGCCTCGGCCAGCAAAGGCACCAGCCGCCCCGCCGCCACATCGGCCGCCGTCAGGTAATCGGCCAGGCAGACGATGCCCTGCCCGCGCAACGCCAGCTGGCGCCGCGTTTCATCGCTGGAAGCTACCAGTGCCGTCATGATGGGCAGGCTATTGCCGCCGCCATGGCGCAGCGGCCAGAGCTGCTCCGCGCCATGCTGGCCTTCGCCTATCAGGGTATGGCCGGCCAGATCTTCCGGCACTTGCGGGGTGCCGTGCTCGAGCAGGTATTCCGGGCTGGCCAGCACCTGCAGCGGCGAATTGGCCAGCACTTGCGCATGCTGGGCCGGATCTTCCGGCAGGCCGACCCGGATGGCGATATCGGTGCGCTGCTCGAGCACCTCGCTGAGCTGCTCGTTGCTATTAAGTTCCAGCCGGATGTCGGGATAGCGCTGGCGGAACTCGGCCAGATGGGGCACCACGCAATGCAGCATGAAAGCCGAATCGGCCGACACGCACAGCCGCCCGGCCGGTTTCTGCTGGCGGATACGAATGGATTCTTCCGCCTCTTCCATGGCACCCAGGATGGCACGCGCCTGATCGAGGAAAATCTGGCCTTCTTCCGTCAGTTCCATGCGGCGGGTGGTACGGGTCAGCAGCGAGGTCGCCAGCTTGTCTTCCAGCCGTGATAGTGCACGGCTCACGCCAGAAGTGGTCTGGCCCAGATGAACGGAGGCAGCGCTCAGAGTGCCGCTGTCGATTACGGTAATAAACGTCTTCAGATCATCGGAATTGATTTCCACTTGCACTCTACCCTAGAAAATTACTGTTACCGGATACGCTCAGGCGACATACAGTAGCACCGCACCAAAGTGGCAGGCACTGCCGCCAAGCACAAACAAATGCCAGACTCCATGGCCATACGACCATTTGTGGTCCGTCACGAAAAACACAATGCCCGCCGTGTACACCAGACCACCAGCGGCCAGCCACGCAAAACCATCCCAGCCCAGCGCCTGCACCAGCGGACTGGCGCCGATCACGGCCACCCAGCCCATGGCGACATAAATCACCAGCGACAACACCCGCGCGCCGCGTGCAAACAGCAGCTCCTGCACGATGCCCACTAGCGCCAGCGTCCACACCACGCCGAATAGCGACCAGCCCCACGGCCCGCGCAGGCTGACCAGCGTGAACGGCGTATAGCTGCCGGCGATCAGCAGGTAGATAGCGCAGTGGTCCATCTTGCGCAGTATCTGCTTGGCACGCCCGCGCAGGCTGTGGTACAGCGTCGAGATCAGATACAGCGCCAGCAGCGTGACCGCATAGACACTGAAACTGACCACCTTCCACGCGTCGCCGCTGCGCGCTGCCAGCACCACCAGCAAAGTGCCGCCTATGGCAGCCAGCGCTGCGCCTACCGTATGGGTGATGCTGTTAAACCGTTCGCCGTAGTACATGCCAATTCCAATGAGTTCAGTCGACGGCCTGATTGCCATCGCCAGTTCATTGTATTGCACTGCACCAGCCGTGCCCCGAGCACTCCTTCTAAAATGCCAGTCTGATTGATACTTAGTAAAAAACTAAGCATATCATAATAAAAATTGAAATAAAACAATGTTACAAATTTTTATACAAAACCAAGGGTAAATCCTTGCGCGGGGCGCAAGCATGGGAGTACAGCGGCGGATGTGATAAGGTGCTCGCCATGAATCCGTTTGCCCAGCCCGATCCGCACGTTGCGCCTGCAGCGCAACCCTATCAACGCTGCATGGTGCTGGGCGGGGGTGGCTTCCGTTTCGGCATCTATATCGGCATGTATGCAGCCCTGCGCGCGGCCGGGCAGGCGCCCGATATGCTGCTGGCCAGCTGCGGCGGCGCAATTGCGGCCACCATCATCCACCACCTGCCCGATCCGGCCGCCCAGCGCGCCTGGCTGTCTTCGCCAGCCATGTACCAGTTCTGGTGCAGCCTGCGCTCGACGCCGCAAGCCAATCTGGCCGGTACACTGCTGGCGGCCGCGCGGCGCAAACTCTCGAGCGCCAACGCGCCCGTGATTCCCGATCTGTTCGGTGACTATCTGTTTGAAATTCCGCCCCTGCTACCCTTCCCGCCCGATAGCGGCCAGCCCGAAGTGGCGGTTGCCATCATAGGCGGCAAGCTGCTATTCGATGCCAGTGAAATCGGCCAGCCGCGCCGCGAGCGCAAACTGTTTGCCGAGACAGTGTTCTGCGATGCGCGCAGCGCCGCCCTGCTGGCGCATATGAAGGCACCGCTCAGTTCAGCGCGCTGGGGCCAGCACGCCATCGCCAACGAATTACTGCTGGAACAGGGCGCGACGCTGGATCAGGCCGCGCGAATTTCCATCGCCGATATGTATTACTTCCGCTGCCAGCCCTACAACGGCGACGAATACATCGGTGGCGTACTTGATCTATTTCCCGTCGAAATAGCGCGCCGGCTCGGGCATGAAGTGATTATGGAGTTCAAGGAAGCGTTTGATCAGGTGTTTTCCATCCCCGCATGGCGCGCCGTGCTGGGCATCAATGGCAATGCCCGTCTGCGCTATGCCAACACCCATCTGGCCGATATCCGCATCGACAGTTCCGATGTGTCGCACACGCTGGCGCGCCAGCAGCTGCAGCAGAAGCTGCACTGGCGGCGCAACCGCATCGAGCTGGCCATGCCGCCCACCTACGAGGAATTTGTGCGTTTCATGGATGATCAGTGGCAGTTCGGCTATGACCGCGCCGAGGAAGCCTTGCGCCACCCGCGCGGCCAGCATCCGCCCGGCATCCGCCGTGCCACGCGCCATAGCAAACCGCTGCGCAGTGTGCGCAGCTAGGCGCTAGCGGCACAGCTGGCGCCAGTTCTGCTCGAATTCTTCCGGCGCCACATCCTGCGCCAGCAGGGTCAGGTCGCGCGCCACGGCGATATAGCGCTGATAGCCGATGTAGCCGCCAAAAGCATCCTTGGTATTGACTTCGCCGCAAGGGGCACCGCCCTTGCCGATGAACTGGTTGCGGAACTGGGCCGCACCGGGCTCCAGCACCTTTTCCTTCACGTATTTTTCACCCTGACTGGTGAGCGTGGCCACATCTTCCTGATGCTGCTGGGCGGCACTCTTGCCGCAGGCTGCCAGCGTCAGCATCAGCGCCGACGTTAGGGCCAGCCAGCCCAGACCCCGCATGACGTTTATTAACATCATCATATTTTCTCTTTTATAACAGTTTCAGGAAAATTATCCACGAAAACACTGTGTCCCGCCAGACATAACGCGGCAGAGGCTTGCATTGTTGACAGGCCGGGTATTTGTTACTATCACCAGCTTTATAGCCAGCTCAGGAGAACCCATGTCCCATCCGCTACCCGCCCGCCTGCTACAGACGCTGTTTGCTTGCGCCATGCTGCTGACCAGCGCCGCCCAGGCCGCCGCTGCCAGCGCTGATAAGTTGGCCCATGTCACCATTCTCGCCACTGGCGGCACCATCGCCGGTAGCGGCGCCACCAGCACCACCACGGTAGGCTATACGGCGGCCACGGTGGGCGTCGATCGCCTGATCCAGGCCGTGCCCGAGCTGGCCAAAGTGGCCCAGGTGAAAGGCGAACAGGTATTCCAGATCGCCAGCGAAAACATGAGCAACGAACACTGGCTGACGCTGGCCAAGCGCGTCAACACCCTGCTGGCCCAGCCTGACGTGGATGGCATCGTCATCACCCACGGCACCGACACGCTGGAAGAAACTGCCTACTTCCTCGATCTGGTGGTGAAGAGCAAGAAGCCGGTGGTACTGGTGGGCGCCATGCGTCCCGGCACGGCCCTGTCGGCGGACGGTCCCATCAATCTGTACAACGCCGTACTGCTGGCGGCTAGCGAAGAAGCCATAGGCAAAGGCGTGCTGGTGGCACTGAATGACCAGATCCACGCTGCGCGCGATGTGACCAAGACCAATACCTCGACGCTGGACAGCTTCAAGACGCCGGAACTGGGCATGCTCGGCTACATTCAGGGCAACAAGCCCTACTTCTACCATGTGTCGGCCCGCAAGCACACGGTCGATACGGAGTTCGATATCAGCAAGCTCGATGCCCTCCCGCAGGTGGACATCGTCTACGGCTACGCCAACATGGGGCCGGCCGCGCTGAATGCCGTGGTAGCAAGCGGCGCCAAAGGGGTGATCCACGCTGGTGTGGGCGATGGCAGTCTGGCAGGCAAAGTGGTGCCGTCGCTGAAAGCGGCGCGCCAGCAAGGCGTGCTGATCGTGCGCGCCAGCCGCGTCGGCCAGGGCATCGTGGCGCGTAACGGCGAAGCCAATGATGATGAACTGGACTTCGTGGCGGCCGATACGCTGAATCCGCAGAAAGCCCGCATCCTGTTGATGCTGGCCCTGACCCGCAGCACGGACAGCAAGGAAATCCAGCGCATGTTCTACCGCTACTGATACGGTAGCACCTTGCAGTCTGATCCGCCGCGGGCGCCTGTCGGCAGCGGATCGTCACTGCGGCGCAGCAGAAACAGCTGGCATCCCCCGCGCCGCAGCGCCAGCAGATGGGTTGCGACCAGCGCTAGCGTTGCGGCGGATACTCGGGCCGCGCCATGCGGAACAGGCTGTCGGGCTGAATTTCGAAATAATCGGCCGGTCCTCCCCCGCGCAGTATGGTCTGCGAACCGGCCGTGTCATACACCCCATCCTTGAGCAAAGCCCGGGCGATATGCACGCCCACCACTTCCCCCAGTATCAGCCAGGCATCGGTATCCTGTCCTGCGGCCGTTTTCAGCCGCACAATCTGGCTGCAGCTGCACTCGAAGGCGACCGGACTCTCGGCCACCCGGGGCGGCTGCACCAGCTGTGATGCCAGCGGCGTCACACCGGCCAGCGCAAATTCGTCCACTTCCGGCGGCGCCGCGGCACAGCTCTGGTTCATGGCCTCGGCCAGCGGACGGGTGGCCAGATTCCACACGAACTCACCGCTGTGCTCGATATTTCGCAGCGTATCCTTGCGCCCCAGACTGGAAAAACCGATCAGCGGCGGCGTGTAATTGAAGGCATTGAAAAAGCTGTAGGGCGCCAGATTGCGTACGCCATCAGCGCCCAGCGTGGAAATCCAGCCTATCGGGCGAGGGCCGATGATGGCATTGAACGGGTCATGCGCCAGGCCGTGGCCGAGCGCAGGCTGGTAAAAGTAGCTGTCGTGCATGTACTGATCCTCTCGAGCAAATAAAATCTATGCGAGCCGGAAACCGGCATCAGGTCCGACTACGAATATGATACCCACATGAAGCGGGTTTTCTTACTACTCATCGCCATCTGTTGCCTCCTCCCGGCCCGAGGCGGCACGCTGGTGTTTGCCGTTAAATCGTCGCCATGCGGCGCGACACGGCGGCCATCCGCAGCGTCTACGAATTGCGCCGCCAATAATGACCAGAATCTGGCTAAACTGTTGCGCAAACGCTTCAGCTACGTTATCACCAACAGCCTGTATTACGACTATCAGCGCAAGGTGCATCCGGAACGGGCTGCCCTGAATCCCCTCATCTTCACTTCGACACCTATTGTGCCCTGCCGGCACAGGGCAGACTCAGCCTCGCCGCCCTGGACCAAGCCCTCCGGTCGCTGAAAAAGCGCGGCCGTATTCAGGCCATACTCGATCATTTCCGGCCCGCGCGCAGCACAGTGCAATAAGCCCGGCTGACGGCCGGTATGGACCAGTGCGCGCTCGCCCAACAGAAAATCAAGCGCTTGCTCGGTATTGAAAATGCAGCAATAATGACCCCATAAAAAATATGGGAGACTGCCAGCATGACGGAAGCCGACGTAAGTTTGATCCAGCGCACCTTTGCAGCACAACAAGCCACCGCCCTGCGCTGGCGCCTGTCCACGCTAGCCGAACGCAAAGCCCGTCTGACGCGCCTGCGCGACGCCATGATGGCCCAGCGTGCAGCGTTCTACGCGGCGTTTGCGGCCGATTACCGCAAATCGCCGGCCGAAGTGGAAGCCTCCGAATTCCTGCCCGTGATGGACGAAATCCGCCACGCACTCGGTTCGCTCAGGCGCTGGATGAAACCGCGCGGCCACTGGCCCACCAGCACCATGCTGGGCACGCGCGCCTCGGTGCAATACCAGCCGCGCGGCCGCGTGCTGATTATCGCTCCGTGGAACTACCCGCTCAGTCTGTGCTTCGGACCGCTCGTCTCCGCTCTGGCGGCGGGCAACACGGCCATGATCAAACCGTCCGAAATGACGCCGGCCGTCTCGGCCCTGATGGCCCGCATCATTGCCGACATTTTCCCGCCCGAAGAAGTCGCCCTGTTCGAAGGCAGCCAGCCGACGGCACAGGCCCTGCTCGACCTGCCCTTCGACCACATTTTCTTCACCGGCTCGCCGGCCGTGGGCAAGCTGGTAATGGCTGCCGCCGCGCGCCACCTGAGCAGCGTCACGCTGGAACTGGGCGGCAAGTCGCCTACCATCGTCGATGCCAGCGCCAACCTGACGCTGGCCGCCGAAACCCTGATGTGGGGCAAATTCCTCAACAACGGCCAGACCTGCGTGGCGCCCGACCACGTCTACGTCCACGCCAGCGTGAAGAGCGCCTTCGTGCAAGCCTGCCGCAACGTCCTGCAGCAGCGCTACGGCGCCGATGGCAGCGCGCGCCTGAATAGTCCCGATCTGACCCGCATCGTCAACCGCCGCCACACGGAACGGGTGGCCGGCCTGCTGACCGATGCCCTGCAGCGCGGTGCCGTGCTGAGCGCGGGCGGCCTGACGGATCTGGACCAGTGCTATGTAGCGCCTACCCTGCTGGAGGATATTCCGGCCGATGCCAACATCATGTCGGAAGAAATCTTTGGCCCGCTGCTGCCCATCATCGCCTATGATGACATCGATCAGGTCATAGCCAGCATCAATGCCGCCCCCAAACCGCTGGCCCTGTATGTCTGGAGTACACGCAACGAACAGATCCGCCAGATTGTCGCTCAGACCAGCTCGGGCGGCGTATGCGTCAATCACTGCGTGGCCCATTTTGCCCACGGCAATTTGCCCTTCGGCGGCGTCAATAATTCCGGCATCGGCAGCGCTCACGGCGAATACGGCTTCAAAGCCATGTCGCACGAACGCGCCGTGCTGCGCGCCACCCCGCTCATGCTGATCAAGCTGTTCTTCCCGCCCTACACGGCAGCGCGCCAGCGCCTGATCCGGCTGGTGGTCGATACGCTGCGCCTGCCAAAGTTGTAAAGGACTGGTTGTTAACAAATTCTGTGGATAAGGCTGTTAACAAAGCCAAGCCGACCAGATTAACTCGCTGTTTTAAAAAGGAAAAATCTCGCTGCGTAAAAATTTCGCAGCCAAAGTTATCCACTGCGATTACACTAGTCAGGCTCGGCTTACTTTACGCAAGGAACCCATGACACTGCGCGCCCGCCCCCTGCTGACAACCCTGACGCTATCCCTCGCACTAGGCCTCGCGCTGGCACACCTGCCCGTGGCTGGCGCAGCAGCCGATGCCGCTGCGCCGCGCTACAGCCTGCGCGAGCACTACACCAAATACGAATTCCGCATTCCCATGCGTGACGGCGTACGCCTGTTCACAGCCGTCTACGTGCCCAAGGATGCCAGCAAAGCCTATCCCTTCCTGATCCAGCGCACGCCCTACAGTGCCGGTGTCCAGGCTGATGGCCAGCTGCATTACGGCGTGGACTACTACCCCGAGCACATCGGTCCGGCCCAGGAGTTCGAGGACAGCGGCTACATCTTCGTCAAGCAGGATGTGCGCGGGCGCTATATGTCGGAAGGCAAATGGGTAGAAATGACCCCGCACGCGGCCAGCCAGCCCGCCGCCGGCCAGGGCAATGAGAGCCAGGATATGCACGACACGGTGGAATGGCTGCTGAAAAACGTTGCCAACCACAATGGCAAAGTCGGCATACTGGGCACTTCCTATCCCGGCTTCTACACTTCGGCCAGCATCATCGATTCCCATCCGGCCATCAAAGCCGCTTCGCCACAGGCGCCCGTCACCAATCTGTACATGAATGACGACTCCTACCATGGCGGCGCCTTCATGTTGGCGGCCAACTTCGATTTCTATTCGGCGTTTGTGGAAGCACCCAACCCCACCCCGCTACCCAAGACCTGGGAGCGCTTCGACTATGGCGAGGCGGATGGCTACGATTTCTTCCTCAAGCATCTGACCCTGTCGAATATCACGGCCACCCTCAGCCCCACCCAGCGCGCGCTGCTGATGCCCACTATCGAACACAGCACCTATGACGAGTTCTGGAAGCAGCGCGACATCGTGCCGCACCTGAAAAACATCAAGGCGGCCGTACTCACCGTAGGTGGCTGGTATGACGCGGAAGACCTGCAGGGGCCGCTTAGCACCTATAGCGCCATCAAGCGCAACAACCCCGCCATCTATAGCGGTCTGGTGATGGGGCCGTGGTCGCATGGCGCCTGGAACCGCGCCGACGGCCAGAGCCTGGGCTATGTGAAATTCGATGCCAAGACGGGCGCCTACTTCCGCAGCAACATCCTGTACCCCTTCTTCGAACAGCATCTGAAAGGCAGGAACAACAAAGGCGCGGCCGAAGTCTATGCCTTCGAGACGGGCAGCAATGTGTGGCGCAACTACCCTGCCTGGCCGCCCCAGCAGGCCAAAACCCGCACCCTGTATCTGGCGCCTGATGGCAAGCTGGGCTGGACTCAGCCTGCCGCCGGCGCCGAGTTCGACGAATACGTGGCCGACCCGCTCAAACCGGTGCCCTACACGGCCTATCCGGCCCAGGGCGTGCCCAAGGAATACATGGTGGGCGACCAGCGTTTTGCCGCCTCGCGCCCCGACGTGCTGACCTACCGCAGCGAGATTCTGGAAGAAGACGTCACGCTGGCCGGCCCCATCAAGCCGCGCCTGTTCGTCTCCACCACGGGCACCGATGCCGACTGGATCGTCAAGCTGATCGACGTCTATCCGGCCGAGTATCCGCACAGCGACGATGGCGCAGCGCGCCCCAACGACGTGCCGAAACCGGCCCTGACCATGGCCGGCTTCCAGCAGCTGGTGCGCGGCGATCCGCTGCGCGGCAAATTCCGCAACGGTTACGAAACGCCGCAGCCCTTCACCCCGGGCAAGGTAGAGGCCGTCAACTTCAGCATGAGCGATGTCAACCACACGTTCCGCCGTGGCCACCGCATCATGGTGCAGATCCAGAGTTCATGGTTCCCGCTGGTGGACCTGAACCCGCAGACTTTTACCGATATTCCGCACGCCAGGCGGGAAGACTTCCGCAAAGCCACCCAGCGCATCTACCACGCACCTTCGATGTACTCCGGCATCGAAGTCCAGGTACTGGGCAAATAAGCCCGTCCCCGCCGGAGCGGCAGCCAGCCTGCCCGCTCCGGCCCCGCCTCCGTGCTCGCACGATACATCGGCAGCCTCCCCACATGGCGCAACTAGCTGTATGCTGCTAGCAATGCAGAAATATTTGATCCACATCAATGAACTGTGCACCCCAAAACAGCGACACTGGGCACCGTCTGACGCACACGGCGCAGTGAGAAAACAGTCGCACACAACGGGGGCAGTTCCCCACCACCACCGCACCATGAAACAACGCTTGAACCAGCAAGCCCGTCACGTCCCGAATTCCCGCCTGCCCGCTCTGAACAGCCGGCAGGCAACAGCCGCTTGCCACCGCACTTTGCAGCTGGCCGCAGGCTTCAGCCTGGCCCTGGTCACCACGCTGGCGCTGGCCACGTCTGCAGGCGCCAGCCCGCAGAACCAGGCCGCCAGCAGCATGAAGGCTGCCAGCGCCACGCCGCCAGCGCCAGCACTGAGTCCCGCCACGCCTGCCATGCTGGCCAGCGTCACGCTGGAACAGCTGAGCAGCAGCGAGCTGCGCGAGCGCATCGCCGCGGGCAGCACCACCATCATCGTCCCGGTCGGTGGCACGGAGCAGAGCGGCCCCTATCTGGCGCTGGGCAAACACAATGTGCGCGCGCTGTATCTGGCCCAGCATATTGCCCTCAGACTGGGCCACACCATCGTCGCGCCCGTCGTCGCCTACGTACCGGAAGGCGAGATCAAACCGCCAGCCGGCCATATGCGCTTTAGCGGCACCATCTCGATCCCGGAAGCCACGTTCGAAGCGCTGCTGGAAGCCACCGCGCGCAGCCTGCGCCAGCACGGCTTCCGCGACGTCATCTTCATCGGCGACCATGGCGGCTACCAGAAGAACCTGAGCAAGGTAGCGCAGAAACTTAACCTGAGCTGGGGCGCCGATGAAAGCTGCCGCGCCTATGCCCTGCTCGATTACTATCAGGCCACCCAGTCCACCTACGTGGCCGAACTGAAAAGCCGCGGCTATAGCGAAGCCGAAATCGGCACCCATGCGGGACTGGCCGACACCGCGCTGACGCTGGCCGTCGACAGAACACTGGTACGCAGCGACGCCATGGCCCGCCAGCCCAAACCGGGTGCGGCCGATGGCGTGCAGGGTGATCCGCGCCGTGCCAGTGCCGAACTGGGCCAGCTAGGCCTGCAGCGCATCGTCGACAGTTCGGTCACCCGCTTACGCAACTATTTAAACGAGCGCGAACCGCGCGCCTCCACCTCCAGCCATAGGAACTAATGTGAACACTCCAACTACCATGCGTGCCGCAATCATCGTTGCACTGGCTGCCGCCGGCGCTGTCGTCGCCGCCGATAAAGTCAGTGACAAGCCGGCTGCACCAGCCGCTGCCGCCATCGTCACCGTGCCGGGCATGCCGCCGGTGGTGAACCGCAATAACCTCTACAGCGAAACCAACGGCCCGGCCTTTATCGCTGCTGCCGTCAAGGGCGATCTGGAACGCGTGTACGTGCCCAATCTGCGCTCCAACGACGTCTCCGTGATCGATCCCGTCACCCTCAAAGTGGTGGACAAGTTCAAGGTCGGCAAAGCGCCGCAGCACGTGATCCCCTCGTGGGACCTGCGCACCCTGTGGGTGGCCAACAATGCCGAACGCACCAATATCGGCAGCCTGACCCCGATCGACCCGCGCACCGGCAAGCCGGGCAAGGAAATTTCGGTAGACGACCCATACAATCTGTACTTCACGCCGGACGGCAAATCCGCCATCGTGGTGGCTGAAGCCAAGCACCGTCTGGACTTCCGCGATCCGCAGACCATGGCCATGCAGTATTCGATCGAAGCGCCCAAGTGCGGCGGCATTAACCACGCCGACTTCTCCATCGATGGCCGCTATGCCCTGTTCACCTGCGAATTCGAAGGCAGCGTCGCCAAGATCGATCTGGTCGAGCGCAAGGTGCTGGGCTATCTGAAACTGAACATGCCCAGCACCCGCTTCAAGGATGTGCCGCCATCGGACGCTCCGTTTGCCAGCGAGATCTGCAGCTCCAAAAAAGGCATGCCGCAGGACATACGCATTTCGCCGGACGGCAAACGCTTCTACATCGCCGATATGGAAGCGGACGGCGTGCACATCGTCGATGGCGACGCCTTCAAGGAAATCGGCTTCATCTCGACCGGCCTGGGTGCACACGGCATCTACCCTAGCCGCGACGGCAAGCAGTTCTACGTGGCCAACCGCGGCACCCACAGCATCCACGGCCGCCGCAAGGTACGCGGCAGCGTGACGGTGGTGGACTTCGCCTCGGAAAAGGTGGTGGCGCAGTGGCAGATTCCCGGTGGCGGCAGCCCTGACATGGGCAACGTCAGCGCCGATGGCAAATCGCTGTGGCTGTCGGGCCGCTTCGACGACGTGGTGTACCGCTTCGACACCACCGACGGTAGCGTCAAGCAGATCAAGGTAGGACAGGAACCGCACGGTCTGGTAGTCTGGCCGCAACCGGGCCGCTACTCCGTGGGTCACACTGGCAACCTGCGCTAAGCAGCGCAGCAGCAGTACTGGCTCGCCCGGGTTTCGGCGGGCCAGCACTGCGTAAACAGCCTGACATGGGTACAGGCTGCGGGATACAGCTTGCGCTTAGTCGAAACGCTGGAAATCCTGCGTCGACAGCTGACGGCGCCGGCGGGCTATCCCACCAAGCAGCAATCCGCCTGCCAACATCATCACATAGCCAGCCGGCTCCGGTACGGCCGTCACCGTCAATTCAAGCGGTGTATTTCCGCTGTAAAAACTACCATTATTCCCCACGACGAAATCGAGCGTCTGGCCCGCCCCCAGATATTGCGTGAATACGGACAGAGCGGGGCTGTTATTGGTCGAAGCAAACGACTGCAAAGGATGCAGTGCATCGCTGTTCAGAATCACGGCGGCGCTCATATCGCCTGAATCACCGGCAAAGAAGCGTCCAGCGACGGAATAGCTCCCGGCACTGCTGGCGGTAAAGCGCACGATAGCCACATCGCCATTCGACACCGGCCCCGGATGGAGCGAGACCTGCCCCGGTGCCACGCCGGCGACACTGTATGGATTGGTATTCTTCCAGACAGCTGGCGTACCGAGCGTATTGTAGCTGGACATGCTCCAGCCATTGCCCGAAGCACTGTCGAACAGGATCATGGAATAGCTCGCACCTGCCGACGACGAATAGCCGTACGTCCAGGTACTGCTGCTACTCTGGGGCGAGGCGGAGGCGGAGAAATCGGCAGCAAGATCCGCCGCGTAGACCGGCCCGGCGCTCAGGAGTGCAGCCAGTAACGCCGACGAAAGCAGAGTTTTTTTCATCGCAAGCTCACAAAGTTATCAATAGAACACTATCGTAATGCAAATAGCCTCGGCCAGATGTTTTTTTTACACGCTACTGTGGCTGGGGAACATCAAAGCCGACAGCCCGATCCGGCACCGCCTATCCATCTCTCGCCGCTTCATTGCTGCTGCGCGGGCACCTGAGCGGCAGTGGCCAGACACCCAGCCAGCAGGCCAATAAACTGCTCGCGCAGGGCAAGGTACTCTGCCTCGTTCGCAAAATCGCGCACCTCCTGCCGCTGATTCAGCAGATAGGCGGTGGCGATGGTGCCGCTGCGCTCATCGAACAGCGTGTAGTGACTGATCACGCCACTGGCCTGCCCGAAAACTGCGAAGTTCAGGCCGAGTATCTCGATACCCTGCTGCGTGCTGCGCTCCAGCACGAGCAGGTGGGGCGCCTTGCTGGCGGCCGCAATATCCTGCACCTGTGTCATGATGGCCACGCGGTCATCGGCAAAGCGCCCGCGGAACGAGCGCTCCAGCTTCAGGTTGACCAGCGGCGCGCTGCTGTTACGGAACATCATCAGGCGGTAGCCGTCGGCAGTCGACACGGACAGCTCACCCTGACGGGTACTCACCATACGACCCGTCGCGCTGACAGGCAGGCGGTCACGCTGGCGGGACTGGAAGCCATCACGGTTGACGCACTCCGTCAGGGGCCGCAACGGATCGTCGGCGCGCTCCTGTGCCGCGCAGGTGGCAACGCTCACCAGCAGAGAGAAAAACAGTAGTAGATATCTGGCCATGCCTCTTGGTACTCCCATGATAATGCTGAAAAATGAAACGAGCTTACCAGCGGACTTGCGACGAAAATGCGCCAAATGTCACCTTATGCAGTAACAGCCTGCATCCACGTCCGCTCGCGAAAACGGCAAGGCACAAGCTGCAAAACACGGTGACGTTAAGGCAGGCGCTGGCCGGCGCGCGGGCGGCCATCAAGCAGCGTCAGAGTCTGTACAGGCTGGCCCTGATTGGCGTCGAAGTGCAAGGTCGCATCCTTCTCGCGCACAAAATAATCATAGGGTCCGGCCGCAATCAGCTCCAGCGCGGCAGGCCCCAGCGGCGGCCCCGCCACCATCAGCGTGTCGCCCACGCGCGTAATCCGCAGCGTGGTATTGGCCACCTTGAACTGCCCGGTGAACTGGTCAAACAGGTCGGTCCGCGGTGGCGCAGCGGCGCGCACGACAGGACGATAATCTTCCCAGCCATATTCGGCAGCGATACTGCGCATCAGCTCCTCGATCAGCGGCCATGCGCCATCGCCATTGGTCAGGATCACCGCGCCCTGCCCTGTCTGCGTATAGGCAAACATGAGCGCCTTGTAGCCTATGGTCGAGCCGCTGTGATGGAAAGCCGGCGCCTTGCCGGCGTGGTCCAGTTCGAAGCCTAGTCCGTACTCATTGCTCACCGGCGTCAGCATGGCCTGGCCAGCCGCCGGTGCCAGCCACTGTTTATTCTGTCCTGCTGCTGCAGCCTGCATGGCCAGTGCGAAGCGCGCCAGATCTGTCGCCGTGCTCCATAAACCGGTGGGCGCCAGCTCGGGATGCAGACGCCAGCGGCCGGCCAGCACAGCGCCATCCAGATCATGTCCGGCTGCCGCCCGTGCAGCCTGCGCTGGCTGCGGCGACGGCGCGAACAGCGAGGCATGCATACCCAGCGGCTGCAGTACTTCCGTTTGTGCCAGTGCCGCGAAAGGCCGCTGCGTGGCATCTTCCAGATACTGCTGTAGCACCACGTAGCCCAGGCTGGAGTAGGCATAGTCGTGCTGGCTGCGGCGCGTGACAGGCGGATTGGTGGCCGGAGCCTCGCCACGCAGCACCTGCAGCAGCGTCGGAATGCTTGCGGCGCTGGCATAGCCGGTCAGACCATATTCCGGCATGCCGGCCGTATGACTCAGCAAAGTGCGGGCCGTGACGACTGGCGCACCTGCAGGCACATGCCAGCCACGCAGGCGCAGATTGACGTCTTCATCGGGATCGATTGTGCCGGCCGCCGCCAGCCGCATGACCAGTGCCGCCGTAACAGGCTTGCTCACCGAGCCGGCCTGGAACAGCGTCTCCGGCGTCACGGCCTGCTGGCCGCCGGCATCCGTGACACCGTAGGCGCGCACCCACTCGATCGCGCCATGGTTGATCAGCGCCACGCTCACACCGGGCACACGCCAGTAGGCCATGCGCTGCTGCAGCGACATGGCAGGCGCGGCCTGCCCCTGCACAGCCACCGGCAGCAGCAAGCCCTGCTCTACCCGCGCTATACGTGCCTGTATTGATGCCTGTATCTGTTCCTGCAATGGCGCCTGAGGCTCCGCCTGTGCCACACCAGCGCCCGAGGCCAGCAATAGTGCCGATAACAATACCCGCAATTCCATCTCCCGATTCCGCCAGCACCTGCCGCACACCGGTGCGGCGCGATCAACCGGCAGGTGCTATTTTCATTTTTACCAAGAATAGCATCTTATCAAGATTGGAACGAGATTAGTTCAAGCTGCCCCAAGCCAGAATTCATCCGGCAGGCGAAGATATCGATTTGAATTACCCCAACTACCCCAATAGATTTAAATATAAACTATATAAATCGTTGATTTAGCTGAGTATTTTGGCCTGCCCAGCAGGAATCGAACCTGCGACCCTCAGCTTAGAAGGCTGATGCTCTATCCAACTGAGCTATGGGCAGTCTGTGTCGCGACGGGAATTGCCGTCGGAAATGAAAAACGGGCTGTCTCAACGACAACCCGTTTAGTGTTTTTGGTCGGAGTACAAGGATTCGAACCTTGGACCCCCTGGTCCCAAACCAGGTGCGCTACCGGGCTGCGCCACACTCCGAAGACATCATTCTAACGCTTGCTCTCTATAACGTCAATGTGAGCAAGCATTTTCTTTCATTGTCAAAATATTCAGCCCTGCCTCAGGCTGCCATTTTGTCGGCAATCCGGCGTGCCATGCTTTGTGCGGCATCCTCTTCACGCGCTTCGACCATCACGCGGATCAGCGGCTCCGTGCCCGATGCGCGGATCAGTACGCGGCCGCTATCGCCCAGCTCGCGCTCCACCGCTTCTTTCTCGGCCACCATGGCGGCGTTCTTGGTCCAGTCAAAGCCCGGAGTCACACGCACGTTCACCAGCGCTTGCGGGAAGATCACCAGATCCTTGGTGCAATCGGCCAGCGATTTGCCGGCACGCTTGAGCGCCGACAGCACTTGCAGCGCCGAGATGATGCCGTCGCCCGTGGTATGTTTATCGAGGCACAGCAGGTGACCTGAACCTTCGCCGCCCAGCATCCAGCCGTTTTCCTTCATCACTTCCAGCACGTAGCGGTCGCCCACTTTGGCACGGGCAAAGCCTATGCCCTTCTGTTTCAGCGCAACTTCCACTGCCATATTCGTCATCAGGGTGCCGACGGCGCCCGCCACAGGGCCGGTAGCCAGACGGTCCATCACCATCAGGTACAGCAGTTCGTCGCCGTTATACAGGCGGCCGTTGGCGTCGCACATGATCAGGCGGTCCGCATCGCCATCGAGAGCGATACCAAGGTCGGCGCCATGGGCGCGCACCGCTTCGGCCATGGCCGCCGGCGCGGTGGCACCGTGTTTCAGATTGATGTTAAAACCATCGGGCTTGTTGCCGATAGCGATGACTTCCGCACCCAGTTCGTGGAACACGTGCGGTGCGATATTGTAGGCAGCGCCGTGGGCGCAATCGACCACCAGCTTCATGCCGTGCAGATCCAGCTCGTTCGGGAAGGTGCTCTTGCAGAATTCCACGTAGCGGCCGTTAGCATCGTCCAGGCGCTTGGCGCGGCCCAGCTTTTCCGACGACACGCAGGACATGGGTTGATCCAGCGCAGCTTCGATCTCCAGTTCTACGGCATCCGGCAGCTTGGTGCCGTGCTCGGAGAAGAATTTGATGCCGTTGTCCTGGAAGGGGTTGTGCGATGCCGAGATCACCACGCCAGCGGACAGGCGCAGCGCGCGGGTCAGGTAGGCAATCGCCGGCGTCGGCATCGGGCCCGCCAGCATCACATCCACGCCGGCTGCCGAGAACCCGGCTTCCAGCGCCGCTTCCAGCATGTAGCCGGAAATACGGGTGTCTTTGCCGATCAGCACAGTCGGACGCGAAGTGCCGCTGCGGCCGCTGGCCAGTACTTTACCGGCGGCATAACCCAGACGCATCACAAAGTCCGGCGTGATCGGTGCTTCGCCGACCAGACCACGGATGCCATCGGTACCAAAATATTTACGGGACATTGTGTTTCTCTCTATCGTTATCGGTTAATTCCAGCCTGCCAGACCTTCAAAGCATCCACGGTTTCCGCCACATCATGCACGCGCACGATGGCAGCACCTTGCGCCACCGCAGCCAGAGCACCGCCCAGACTGCCTGCCATACGCTGCTCGACCGGTTTGCCCGTGACGCCGCCCACCATGGACTTGCGCGACAGGCCCGCCAGCAGCGGCATCTGTAGCTCGGCAATGATACGCGCGGTAGATCTTAGCAAAACATAATTATGCTCTAAGGTCTTGCCAAAGCCAAAGCCCGGATCAACACAGATGCGGCGCGGATCAATGCCTGCCGCCGTCATGGCCTCGATGCGTTCGCGCAAAAAGGCAATCACTTCGGCCACCACGTCGCCATACTGGGGCGCCAGCTGCATCTGCTGCGGGTCTTTCTGCATGTGCATGATGCACAGCGCGCAATCACTATCACGCACCGCCTCGATCGCACCGGGTGCGCGGAAGCCGTTGATATCGTTGATCATGTCGACACCGGCGATGATGGCTTCGCGCATCACCTGCGGCTTGTAGGTATCCACCGAGATGGCCGGGCCCTGATCGCGCAGTGCGTACAGCACCGGCATCACGCGCTGCAACTCCTGCTCCAGCGGTAAGGGATCGGCACCGGGCCGGCTCGACTCGCCGCCCACGTCGATGATATCGACGCCGTCCCGTATCATTTCCTCGGCATGGGAAATGGCAAATTCCAGCGTATGGTGCTGGCCGCCATCGGAGAAGGAATCAGGGGTGATATTCAGGATGCCCATCACACGGGCGCGGGTATGTTCGCCGCTCAGGGGGTAGTTGAAGCGGCCAAACTGTAAAGTGCTATGCATGGAGTGTGTCAGTACAATGAAAAAGGGGCGAGGATCACTCCTCACCCCGATGTTACTTGCCGCTAGAACAAGCTAGGCTAGCTGCTTAGGCTGGTGCCGTGACGCTAGGCGCTACGCCCGAACCGCCATCGCTAGGTGGCTGCTTGCGGATAGTCACGCCAGCTTTCGGTGCGCGTGGTTCCAGACCGGCCATGATGTCGTTGATCTGGTCAGCATCGATGGTTTCCCATTCCAGCAGCGCCTTGGTCATCACTTCGACCTTGTCGCGGTTTTCTTCCAGCAGCTTGCGCGCCAGCTGATACTGGGTATCGAGGATGCGACGGATTTCCGCATCAACCAGTTGCTGGGTGGCTTCCGAAATAGTTTTGGATGCACCACCGAAGAAACCATCGTTCTGGCTGTCTTCGTAGACCATCACGCCCATGCTGTCGGACATGCCGAAGCGGGTTACCATCGAACGGGCCAGCTTGGTGGCACGGGCGAAGTCGTTGGATGCGCCGGTCGACATCTGGCCGACGAAAATCTCTTCCGCGATACGGCCACCGAACAGGATGGAAATTTCTTCCAGCATCTTGTCCTTGTAGCCCGAAATATTGTCGTGCTCAGGCAGCTGCCAGGTCAGGCCCAGTGCCCAGCCGCGCGGCATGATGGTGACTTTGTGCACGGGATCAGCCTTGGGCAGCAGCTTGGCCACCACCGCGTGGCCGGACTCGTGGTAAGCCGTGTTGCGGCGCTCTTCCTCGCGGATGATCATGGACTTGCGTTCCGGGCCCATGAAAATCTTGTCCTTGGCATCTTCGAAGTCGATCATGTCGACCAGACGCTTGCTGCGACGCGCGGCAAACAGGGCGGCCTCGTTGACCAGATTGGCCAGATCGGCACCCGAGAAGCCGGGCGTACCACGGGCCAGAATGTCGGCCTTGACGTCGGTACCGATAGGCACTTTGCGCATGTGCACGTTCAGGATCTGTTCGCGGCCGCGGATATCCGGCAGGCCTACCGATACCTGACGGTCGAAACGGCCCGGACGCAGCAGCGCTTTATCGAGCACGTCGGCACGGTTGGTGGCAGCGACCACGATCACGCCGGACGAAGCTTCGAAGCCGTCCATTTCCACCAGCAGCTGATTCAGCGTCTGTTCGCGCTCGTCATTACCGCCGCCCATGCCGGCGCCACGATGACGACCGACGGCATCGATCTCGTCGATAAAGATAATGCAAGGCGAGTGCTTTTTAGCGTTTTCGAACATGTCGCGTACGCGGCTGGCGCCCACGCCGACAAACATTTCCACGAAGTCCGAACCGGAAATCGAGAAGAACGGTACTTTGGCTTCGCCGGCAATCGCGCGCGCCAGCAGGGTTTTACCCGTGCCCGGAGGGCCGACCATCAGCACGCCGCGCGGAATGCGGCCACCCAGTTTCTGGAATTTGCTCGGGTCTTTCAGGAAGTCGACGATTTCGTTAACTTCTTCCTTGGCTTCGTCGCAACCGGCCACATCGGCAAAGGTCACGGTGTTATTGGTTTCATCCATCATGCGCGCCTTCGATTTACCGAAGGAGAAGGCACCGCCCTTGCCGCCGCCCTGCATCTGGCGCATGAAGAAGATCCACACGCCGATCAAGAGCAGCATAGGGAACCACGACACGAAGACCTGCTGCAGGAAGCCAGGCTCTTCAGGTGGTTTGATATCGAAGTGGATGCCGGCATCGCGCAGGTCGCCAACCAGACCGCGATCGAGCATGGTGGCAGTCGAGCGCACCTTGGTGTCATCGCTGCGGGTGGCAGTGATGTTGGCGCCTTCGATCACCACATCCTTGATGCGCTTGGCTTTAACCTCATCCAGCAAATCGGAATAAGCGATCGTTTTAGGACCACCGGACACGCTATGGCTGTCGAACTGCTTGTACAACATCAGCAGCAGCAACACCACAACTACCCAGATGGCGGATTTGGAAAACATGTTATTCACGAAAACTCCTTGGATGCGGGGCGCATCTGTAACCTATAGCTTGAAATCCGATTTTACCTGCAATAAACAGCCACTGCCAGAAGGCCATTCAGGGGTGCGCGCAGATTTCTCGCCTAAAACACATTATTTGACCAAAACACGGGTGCGATCAAGTCAAAACTGATCTTCACGGTGGCTATGTGCGGCCCGTCAGGCAAATATCAAGGGCGGACGGGAGGGAAATCACCGTCATCGTAAGGTTGCGAAGAAAGCATGCCTTCCGTCGGATTTTTCAGTCCGCGCCCCAGCAAGAAGATTTCCGAAGACTTGTCGCGGCTGGCTTTCGGCTTTTTCTGGGTCACGGTTTTGAATTCCTGACGGAACTTCAGCACGATGTCGTTGAAACCCATGTCTTTAAAGCATTTCACCAGCAGCGCCCCGCCCGGCTTCAAATGGGCCTGGGAGAATTCGATGGCCAGATCGATCAGATGTTCCATCCGCGCCGCATCGGAGGCAGCGATACCGGACAGATTGGGTGCCATATCGGACAGTACCAGATCGACTTTTTGACCTTGCACCACATTTTCCAGCTGTTGCAGCACTTCCGGCTCGCGGAAATCGCCCTGGATGAAGTGGAAATCGGCAATCGGCTCCATCGGCAGGATATCCAGCCCGATCAGCGTGCCATTAATGCCGCCGCCCTCCTTGCCGGCCAGCTTGCGACGCGTGTACTGGCCCCAGCTGCCCGGCGTACAGCCCAGATCGACGATGACCTGGCCCGGTTTGATCAGCTTCTCGTCCTCATCGATCTCCTTGAGCTTGAACGCAGCACGGGCTCGGAAGCCCTCTTTTTGCGCTAATTTCACGTAAGGATCGTTAATGTGGTCGTGAATCCAGTTTTTGTTGATTTTGTTCTTTGCCATTCGCGTAGAATACTGCCTTTAAGGGAACTACTAAAAAATATTATTATGCAAAAACTTACACCCGTTGAGCGCAGCGCACTGCGCGCCGAAGCGCATGGTCTCAAGCCTATCGTCCTGATCGGCGAGGCGGGATTAACCGCCAACGTCCTCAAGGAAATCTCGCTGGGCCTCGACTCCCATGGTCTGATCAAGGTGCGCGTATTCGGCGACGACCGCGAAGCCCGTATTGCCATGTATGAAAGCATCTGCGAACAGCTCGACGCTGCTCCAGTGCAACACATCGGCAAACTGCTGGTGCTCTACCGTCCTAAAAAGGAAGCAGCGAACGAGCGTAGCGCCACGGCTGGCCGCGGTCTGCGCGAAGTCACCATCGTCAAGCCTAGCCCAAGCGGCACCAAACGTCCATCCGTGACCAAAGTTCTGCTGAAAGGCAACGAACGCGTCACCCAGGGCGGCAACATCAAACGCGCCAAAGTGCGTCAGAAATCGACTAAAAAGAGTCTGGGCTAAGCCGGTTTAGACCGCGTTTTTGCGAGAAATTCGGGGCCAGAGCATGCACCATGCTCTGGCCCCGCTTTTGTTTACAGACAGTCCAACTGCCCTCGGCGCTGCTTACTGCTTAAGCACCAGCCAGACAGCAAGCAAGCTCTGCACCAGATAGACGCTGCTGGAAATGCCGTGCAATATGCCGAATTCGTTGTGAGCGGCCTCTTCCATCACGCCACCGGGGCCCGCCGCAGCGCGCAGGCTGGCCATCATAGGCTGCAGACCGAAGTGCATGATCAGGGTACAGGCCAGCATGATGGCGACGATCACCAGCAGCACGCGGCGGGTACGGGCCGCCGAATTGGCCGCCGAGCCGGCAAAAATGCCGCCCGTCTCGCTCCCCCGCCCTACCCACAGCAAAGCCAGCATCACCAGCGCGCAGGCAATCGACAGCCAGGCCTGATGGGCGAATAAATTGGCGGCGATATTGCCAGCCAGCACACGGTCACTCAGCGTGGCAAACAGGGTCGGCGCGGCCAGATAGCCGACCGTCCAGATACTGCCCGCCCACAGCGTTGCAACCAGTAGCCGTGTACGTGCGAGTAACATCAGACGTAACGCACTTCCAGAATTTCGTATTCGCGCGGACCCGACGGGGCCTGCACTTCCACTACGTCGCCAGCCGATTTGCCGATCAGGGCACGGGCGATAGGCGAAGTCACGGACACCTTGCTCAGTTTCAGGTCGGCTTCGTCGATGCCGACGATCTGGTAGGTCACTTTGGCGCCCGATTCCAGATCTTCCAGATCCACGGTCGAAGCAAACACCACGCGGCCTTCCGCATCCAGGGTGGTCGGATCGATGATCTGAGCCGTGCTCAGCTTGCCTTCCAGTTCGGCAATACGGCCTTCGACAAAAGCCTGACGCTCTTTGGCAGCATCGTATTCGGCGTTTTCCGACAGATCGCCGTGCGAACGGGCTTCGGCGATGGCGTCGATCACGACGCGACGCTCTACGTGCTTCAACTGGTGCAACTCTTCGCGGAGCAGCTCTGCGCCGAACTTGGTAAGTGGAACTGATGTCATCTTGTATTTACTCTGTTGTAACAATGGAAAACCACAGAGGCCGCGCCTGCCTGCTGCGCGAGCTCTGTGGTTAGGAAGTCCTGCTTGGTGTCAGCGCAGTGGAACACCGCGCTGACTCAAGAACCTTAGTGTAAGGTTTTATGCAGCCCTTGTAAATCGTACACTTGCAACTGATCCAGATGACGGATACCTTCCACCGCCGCTTCGGCACCAGCGATGGTGGTGTAGGTGGTCACACGGGCTGCCAGCGAGGAGGTACGGATGGCGCGCGAGTCCGTAATGGCGCTGCGCTTTTCTTCCACCGTATTGATCACCAGCACGATTTCGTGGTTTTTGATCATATCGACCACGTGCGGACGGCCTTCCACCACCTTGTTGACCGGAGTGACAGGGATACCGGCAGCGGCGATCACGGCCGCCGTGCCCTTGGTGGCTACCAGCGTGAAGCCGATTTCCACCAGATCACGTGCCACTTTCACGGCGCGCGGCTTGTCCGACGATTTCACCGACAGGAACACCTTGCCCGATTTCGGCAGCTTGATGCCGGCACCCAGCTGCGATTTGACGAAGGCTTCACCAAAGGTTTTACCCACGCCCATCACTTCACCGGTCGATTTCATCTCAGGGCCGAGGATGGTGTCCACGCCAGGGAATTTCACGAACGGGAACACGGCTTCTTTCACGCTGTAGTAGGAAGGTACGACTTCCTGCGTCACGCCCTGCTGTGCCAGCGTCTGGCCGACCATGCAGCGTGCGGCGATCTTGGCCAGTTGCAGGCCGGTCGCTTTGGACACGTAAGGCACAGTACGCGAAGCACGCGGATTCACTTCCAGCACATACACCACATCCTGCAGCGCGCCGTTGATTTCCTGCTTCTGGATCGCAAACTGCACGTTCATCAGACCTACCACATTCAGGCCCTTGGCCATCAGCGCGGTCTGGCGTTTCAGTTCGTCGATGGTCGCTTGCGCCAGCGAGTACGGTGGCAGCGAGCAGGCCGAGTCACCCGAGTGCACGCCAGCCTGTTCGATGTGTTCCATCACGCCGCCGATGAAGGTGGTCTCGCCGTCGCTGATGCAGTCCACGTCGCACTCGATGGCGTCGTTCAGGAAGCGGTCCAGCAGCACTGGCGAATCGTTGGATACCTTGACGGCTTCGCGCATATAGCGTTCCAGATCGCGCTGCTCGTGCACGATTTCCATCGCACGGCCGCCCAGCACGTAGGAAGGACGCACCACCAGCGGGTAGCCGATTTCCTGTGCCAGTGCCAGTGCGTCGGCTTCGGTACGGGCGGTACGGTTAGGCGGCTGGCGCAGATCCAGCGTGTGCAGCAGCTTCTGGAAGCGCTCGCGGTCTTCCGCAGCGTCGATCATGTCGGGCGAAGTACCGATGATAGGCACGCCGTTCTTTTCCAGATCCAGCGCCAGTTTCAACGGGGTCTGGCCGCCGTACTGGACGATCACGCCCAGCGGTTTTTCCAGTTCGACGATTTCCAGCACATCTTCCAGCGTCAGCGATTCGAAGTACAGACGGTCGGAAGTGTCGTAGTCGGTCGATACGGTTTCTGGGTTGCAGTTGACCATGATGGTTTCATAGCCATCTTCGCGCATCGCCAGCGCCGCGTGTACGCAGCAGTAATCGAACTCGATACCCTGGCCGATACGGTTAGGGCCACCGCCCAGCACCATGATCTTCTTCTTGTCGGTCGGATTCGATTCGCACTCTTCATCGTAGGTCGAGTACATATACGCCGTGTTGGTGGCGAATTCTGCCGCGCAGGTATCGACGCGCTTGTAGACCGGGCGGATGTTGAGTTCGTGACGACGGGCGCGCACGGCAGCCTGCGTGGTCTGCAGCAGGAAGGCCAGACGGCGGTCCGAGAAGCCCTTCTGTTTCAGCTTGTACAGGGTGTTCTTGTCCAGCTGTTCCAGCTTCTGGGTGTCCATCCACAGTTCCAGATCGACGATCTCTTTAATCTGGATCAGGAACCAGGTATCGATCTTGGTCAGCTGGTGCACTTCTTCCAGCGTGAAGCCTTGTGCGAAGGCGTCGCCCACGTACCAGATACGCTCAGGACCCGGCTCGCCCAGTTCCTCTTCGATCTTCTCGCGGTCTTTGGTTTTTTCGTTCAGGCCATCCACGCCCACTTCCAGACCGCGCAGGGCTTTCTGGAACGATTCCTGGAAGGTGCGGCCGATCGCCATCACTTCACCCACGGATTTCATCTGGGTGGTCAGGTGGTGGTCGGCAGTCGGGAACTTCTCGAAGGTAAAGCGCGGGATCTTGGTCACGACGTAGTCGATCGAAGGTTCGAACGAGGCCGGGGTGGCACCGCCGGTGATCTCGTTGCGCAGTTCGTCCAGCGTGAAGCCCACAGCCAGCTTGGCCGCCACTTTGGCGATCGGGAAGCCGGTAGCTTTCGAAGCCAGTGCCGAGGAACGCGATACGCGCGGGTTCATCTCGATGACGATCATGCGGCCGTCTTTCGGATTGATCGAGAACTGCACGTTCGAGCCGCCCGTGTCCACACCGATTTCACGCAGCACCGCCAGCGAGGCGTTACGCATGATCTGGTATTCCTTGTCGGTCAGCGTCTGGGCTGGCGCCACGGTGATCGAGTCACCGGTGTGCACACCCATAGGGTCCAGATTTTCGATCGAGCAGATGATGATGCAGTTGTCCGCCTTGTCGCGCACCACTTCCATCTCGTACTCTTTCCAGCCCAGCAGCGATTCTTCGATCAGCAGCTCGTTGGTTGGCGAAGCTTCCAGACCGCGTTTGCAGATGGCTTCGAATTCTTCTTCGTTGTAGGCGATACCGCCGCCGCTACCGCCCATGGTAAACGATGGGCGGATGATGGTCGGGAAGCCCACATCGCGCTGCACAGCCCAGGCTTCGTCCATCGAGTGGGCGATACCGGAACGGGCCGAACCCAGACCGATCTTGGTCATCGCGTCCTTGAACTTGGCGCGGTCTTCAGCCTTGTCGATGGCTTCCGGCGTGGCGCCGATCAGCTCGACCTTGTACTTGTCCAGCACGCCGTTGCGGTGCAGGTCCAGCGCGCAGTTCAGCGCCGTCTGGCCACCCATGGTCGGCAGAATCGCATCCGGTTTTTCCTTGGCGATGATCTTCTCGACCACTTGCCAGGTGATAGGCTCGATGTAGGTCACATCGGCCATTTCCGGGTCGGTCATGATGGTCGCAGGGTTGCTGTTGACCAGAATAACTTTGTAACCTTCTTCACGCAGGGCCTTGCAGGCCTGTGCGCCGGAATAGTCGAATTCGCAGGCCTGACCGATGATGATCGGACCGGCACCAATAATCAGGATGCTTTTAATATCAGAACGTTTAGGCATTTACTTTTTTCCCCGCATTTATTTTTTCTCCAGACGCTTCCATCAGGCCGATGAAGCGGTCAAACAGGTAAGCGACGTCAGTCGGGCCGGGCGATGCTTCAGGGTGGCCCTGGAAGCAGAACGCTGGCGTATCGGTGCGGGCGAAGCCTTGCAGCGAACCGTCGAACAGCGACACGTGGGTGACGCGGCAGTTGGCTGGCAGGGTGTTAGGGTCAACGGCGAAACCGTGGTTCTGGGACGTGATCATGACTTTTTTGCTGTCCAGATCCTGTACCGGATGGTTGGCGCCGTGGTGGCCGAATTTCATTTTCAGGGTAGTGGCGCCGGAGGCCAGACCCATGATCTGGTGACCGAGGCAGATGCCGAACAGCGGAATCTTCTTCTCCATGAACACTTTGGCGGCAGCGATGGCGTAATCGCAAGGCTGCGGGTCGCCGGGACCGTTCGACAGGAACACACCGTCCGGATTCAGCGCCAGCACGTCGGCTGCGCTGGTCTGGGCTGGCACCACGGTGACTTTGCAGCCGCGCGAAGTCAGCATGCGCAGGATGTTGCGCTTGACGCCGAAGTCGTAGGCCACCACGTGGAATTTAGGATCGGCCAGCTTGCCATAGCCTTCGCCCAGTGCCCATTCGGTTTCGGTGAACTCGTAGGTCGACTGCACGGTGACCACTTTGGCCAGATCCATGCCGGACAGGCCAGGGAAGGAACGGGCCAGATCCAGTGCCTGCGATTCCGACGGCTCGTTACCTTGCGTACCCACGAGGATGGCGCCGGACTGGGCACCCTTCTCGCGCAGGATACGGGTCAGCTTGCGCGTATCGATACCGGCGATGGCGACGATGTTCTCGGCCTTCAGGTATTCGGACAGGGATTGGGTGGAGCGGAAATTCGAGGCGACCAGTGGCAGGTCACGGATGATCAGGCCAGCGGCATGAACTTTGGAGGATTCGACGTCTTCAGGATTGATGCCGTAGTTGCCGATGTGGGGATAGGTCAGCGTGACCATCTGGCGGCTATACGATGGATCGGTCAGGATTTCCTGATAACCCGTCATGGAAGTATTGAAGACCACTTCACCGGTAGTGTGGCCGGCAGCGCCGATCGAAAAACCTTTGAAGATAGTTCCGTCAGCGAGGGCCAGTATGGCTGGAACGGTGGGGCCAGAAAAAAATGGCGGCAAGGGCAACTCCTGATAAAGTTACCGTAGCTGCGCCACGTCAGACGACCGTCGTGCTATCTCAGCCATCTCAGGCCAGAAAGGATAGTCAGATTGAAGATGGATGAGTGGTAGTCGCTACGGTAGATGTGAGATTGGCTAAACCTTTGAATTATAACCAAATCTCCCCTGCTTGGCAATGGCGTGGCGGGAGTTTTTTACGCCAAAAGCCCGGTCACGGTGTGCCGTGCCGGGCTATCGTCACCACTGCCAGCAGGCGTATCAGGCCTTGCGCGAACGGCGGCGCAGCATGGCCAGCATGCCCAGACCGGCCGCCAGCATGGCGCCACTGGCCGGCTCCGGCACGGGCGACACACCGGCCGCCACTTCGCCCGCTGTCAGCGCACGGTCAAAGGTGGCGATGTAATCAACATTGCCAGCTGCTGCTTCCGGTTTGGTATTCGTGGTGTCATCCATAAAGAAGTGGGCGCCCTTGCCTTCGAAGGCGGCGATGTTGGCGCTATCGACGAAAGAGCCAGCCAGCGTACCATTTACATACAGCGATACCAGCTTGCTGCTGTCGCGCGTCAGCGTTACCCGGGCAGACTGCCCGTCCGCCGGCACATTGCCCATGCTCCCCACATTGTAGAAGTACCACTGGGTATTACTGGTGTACAGCCCCGTATCGACGGTGCGATCCTTGAAATCGATGAGTTTCTGCCAGCCGCTGTGGGTATCGAAGCTCATCACCATGTCGATGGTGTACACGCTGCCCAGCTGTTCACCGAGCGACAGCCCTTCGTTTTTGCCGAAGCTGTAGCTAGTGCTGCCCAATGTACCACCGGCACCCACCATGTCGGCACCGCCCAGCGCGTCGGCCATTGTGCCATTAAAGGTGTACAGGTGATTGGCCGCACTGGCGCTGCCGCCCAGTGCCAGCAGAGCCGAGAAAGCAAGTGCCTGAATTTTCTTCATGCTATATCCTGATTGCTGATTGAATAAAAGATCACAAAAGTATCAACAAAGCACGTTTTATTGTCAACTGATTATTTCCGCCGAGCTCACAAATACAACTGGAAGTGGGCCGTATGCAGCACCAGAAAGACAAAAGCCGCCGGGCCTGAGCCGGGCGGCTTGATCTGGCGACAGGACCAAAAATTTAGCCCAGTGCAGCAATACCTGCTTTGGCGATCTGCGCGTCTTCGGCCGACTTAACGCCCGAAACGCCCACCGCGCCGATCACATGGCCATCCACCACGATAGGCACGCCGCCTTCCAGCATGCCGTCCGTCTGCGGCGCCGGTGCGCTCAGGAAGGAGGTGCGGCCATTGTTGATCATGTCTTCATAGATCTTGGATTCGCGGCGACCCAGTGCCGAGACGCGCGCCTTGGCCGGTGCGATATGCGCCGACAGCGCTGCCGCACCGTCCTGACGCTGCAGCCACAGCAGGTGGCCGCCGTCATCGACGATGGCGATCACCACAGCCCAGTTATTGGCCACAGCTTCCGCTTCGGCGGCGGCAGCGATTTTCTTCACGTCAGCGAGCGACAGATAAGGTTTGCTTTGCATGATGTTTCCTCTTTCAGGGAGTGTGTAATAGCGTAGCGCCGCCTCACAGCGGATGGCGCTTCGCTTCCAGTTTCTGTTTAAGCTGCGCCATCACCTGCGCAGCCGCCTGCTCGCCGGCCAGTATGGCCTGATTACGGCCGGCGAAATCATTGCTGGCCATCTTGCCCAGTGCAGGCACGATGACGATATCGGCATCCTTGAGTTCATACTGATTGATGCGCTGGCCCATGATGCTGAAGGTCTGCATGATGACGTCGAGCGAACTGACAGTCGCCTGCACATCGGCCTGGGTCGAAATATTCACGGCGATGACGAAATCGGCGCCCATGTCGCGCGCAAAGCGCACCGGCACCGGCGCCACCAGACCGCCATCGACATAGGTGCGGCCATTGATGGTCACCGGCTGGAACACGCCGGGCACGGCGGACGAGGCACGCACGGCCATGCCGGTATTCCCGCGCTGGAACAGGATGGGCTGACCATCTTTCAGATCCGCCGCCACGGCGCCGAACGGTATCTTCAGCTTCTCCATGGGCTGGTTGTTGACCGCCTTGTTGACGTAAGCCTGCAGCGCCTCGCCCTTGAGCACACCGGTGCTCTTGCGGAACAGCGGCAGCGCCCAGTCGGAAATCGACGCTTCGTCCATTTCCAGCGCCATCTTCTGCAACTGGAAGCCGGTATTACCGGCTGCGTACAGCGCGCCGACCACACTGCCGGCGCTGGTGCCCACCACCACATCGGGGTGGATGCCCTGCGCTTCCAGCGCCTTGATCACGCCGATATGGGCAAAACCGCGCGCCGCACCGCCGCCAAGAGCCAGACCGATACGGACTTTTCGGGGCGGTGCAGGTTCCGCCACCGGTGGCTGGAGTGCCGGCGTTTCGGCCACCGGCGTGGTTTTGCAGCCGAACAGCGTGGCGGCGGTTAGCGTGGCGAGAGTCAGGAGAGCGAGGCGGCGTGCAGACATGGACGGGGTTGGATTGAACGTTGGGTTAAATTCAAGCGCCCAGATTGTACACCGCCTGCCCTATTCCTTCAGTGGCGCAGCAGAATAGTGACTATCAATACCGATCGTCGAAAGCGAACAGCGGCTTGCGCGACTTCCACTGGCCCGCCGTGAAGTCGGGGAAGTCCAGCGTCTGGAAGTTCTGCGCAATCGACTGCTCCGATAGCGGCGTGATGGCGCTCCACGTCACCGCATCATAGATATCGATAGGCATGGGCGCCTCCGCCTTGAGCGCTTCCACGAAAGCGTGGATCACGAAGAAGTCCATGCCGCCATGGCCAGCCCCTTCTGCCGTCCTGGCGTACTTCTTCCACAGCGGGTGCTCGTAACGGTCCTGCCACTGCTGGAAATCGTCCCACTGGTGCGGCTTGCTCTTGCCTTCGATGTGGATGGAATGGTTCACATCCATCCACAGCCCGTCCGTACCCTGCACACGGAAGCCCAGCGAGTACGGCCGCGGCAGCGAAGTATCGTGCTGCAGGATGATGGTCTCGCCGTTCTCGCAGGCCAGCGTGGTAGTCACCACATCGCCCAGTTTGAACTGCACGCGCGCATTCGGGTGCTGCGGGCCGCCCTGCTTGACGATGTAGTCATGCAGGCCGCGCGCCTTGCTGGCAAAGGTATTGATGCGGGTAAAGCGGTTGCCGCGGTTGATATTGCTATACATCGCGCACGGGCCGATGCCGTGGCTAGGATACAGTTCGCCATTGCGCTGCACCGAGTGTTCGGTGCGCCAGCGCGCTTCCGACCAGCCCTTGCTGCCGAATTCCACCCCGCCGCCATACGGCCGGGCCGGATCGCCGCTATTGAATTTCACGGCGCGCAGATCGTGCTGATAGCCGCCCTGCAGGTGCACCAGTTCGCCGAATACACCGGCACGCACCATCTGCAGCACCGCCATCACATCGCGCCGGTAGCACACGTTCTCCAGCAGCATATACGGCGTACCCGTGTTCAGCTGGGTGTTCAGCACATCCCAGTGATCCTGCAGGGTGATGCCGGCCACCACCTCGCAGCCCACCGGCACCCTGGCCTGCATGGCCGCTATCGCCATCGGTGCATGCCATTCCCACGGCGTGGCGATGATCACGCCATCGAGCTTGCCGGCATCGAGCATGCGCTTGTACGCCTGCGGGTCACGGTCTTCGCCGTAGGTCTGTGGCCGCGCCTTGCCGAATTTTTCTACCTGCTTGAGCGCCTTGCCCAGCATGACAGGTTCGATATCGCATAGCGCCACCACGTCCACATCATCACGGCGCAGCAGCTCCTGCAGCAGCACCTGCCCCCGCATGCCCGTACCTATCATGCCGAGGCGCACACGCGGACGTATCGCTGCATGGGCACTTGGCAGCAGCAGGCTACCGGCCAGCGCGGCACCGGCCGCCAGAAAATCACGTCGTTTGAATACAGATTTCATGCTACTCCCTCAAAATATCATTGCGGCAGGCTAGCCACATCCACTTGCGGCGGCTGGCCGGCAGCAGGACGGGTAAAGCTCTGGTCGAGTCCAACATAATCATTAAAAAAGCCACAGTTGCGCAGGTAGAAGCGGCCACCTTCCAGGCCACCGGCATAGTCCATGCGCTGCGCCTTGCGTGCCGTCATATCACCGGTCAGCCTGGCCGTGGTGACTTCGCTCCATACACCGCCGCTATCGCGTGCCCACTGATTGCCGTACAAAACACGGCGTCCCGCATAACCCTGCGTATCCTCGAAGTTCTCCAGGAAGGAATGGTTACCGGCCAGATAGCTGACCGTGGCCGGCCGCTTCCATGTGGCGATGAAGCGCCAGCGTCGCAGCTCCGGTGCGTAGAACCACGCCGAGTACAGCGTGGCGCCATGACCGTCGGGCTGGCCGCGGGTGATAAAGCGGTAAGTCGTGCCGGCCTTCCAGTTAAACACCAGATAACTCTGCCCGCCCGTGCCTTCACCACCAAAGTTGTTGTCCACCACGCCCTCGCCCTTGCGTACCAACGTGGTCCGCTCGCCGTTCTGGGCATCCCACACCGAGAACAGGATCCAGCGTTCGCTGGGAGAGTTGACCTGTATGCCGAAGTAGCCGCCGCGGAAGCCGTTGGCCATGAAGTAGGAACCCAGCGTATCCTGACCTTCGGGGATGCTCATCTCGTTATAGAAATACTCGGTAGCATTCGGCGTGCTGTAGTTCAGGTGTACCGAAGGACCACGGCGCGACCAGTAATAGTTCTCCGCTTCGCTGGCATACGCCAGCGGGCTGGCCGTAGTCACCTTCAGCGCGCTGACTTCACCGAACGCACTACCATCCTTGCTCACGCCCTGCAGATCGACGCGCACATAACCGGGAGCGGCCACGGCGATGCTGCCTACGGCATAGCTGCGCACTGTGCTACCCGCAAGCGCCACCGTAAAGGGCTGGCCATTCACGGTGACGCGGATGGTGCTGTGTTCAATGCCCTGCAGGCGGGCATCGAGCGCCAGTGTCAGCGTGCCTGCCTGCTGCATGCGGAAATAGGTGCTGATCACCGCAGCAGGATTGCTCCAGTGAGTCAGCCCCTGTTCTTCTATGCTCTCCTGCGCCCCGTCCGGCGCCTGCACGACAAACGCGTTCCCTGCTAGCGCCACCGTTATGGTGGGCACAGGCTGCGCCGCTGGTGCTGCTGCCTGCGCCAGCGCGCTGCTGTTCAGACATAGCCACATCAGGGCGGAATACAGCAAACTACGTCCTTGCATCCTTCACTCCTCGTTTCGTTGTAGCGTCGGGCAGGCAGACCCGCTGCCAGCACAGGCCTGCCCTCACCCTGACGCGATCAGAAGAACTTGTAGTTCAGCGAGAACGCGTACTGACGGCCGAACAGGTTCTGGCTGTGGTTATAGCCTTCCCAGCCGTTCGGATCATAGTAAGGCTGCTTGTTGAACAGGTTCTTGATGTTCAGACCCAGATCGAGGTTCTTCATCGGCGTCCAGTTCAGCCCCAGATTGACGGTGGTGTAGGACGGCGCACCATCACACAGTTCGCTCGGCATCTTCACACCGGCAGCGCTGCAGGTACCGGGTGCGTTGTCGGCATCCCATGGACCGTAGGCCCATTTGGTCTTGCCCGTGTAATTCACGAACAGGCTGGTGACGAAATCGCGGTAGCTCCAGTCGGCATTGAAGGTGGCGCGCATGCGTGGCGAATCGTAGTAACCCACGTTGTTGCCGCCGAAGCCGCTACCGTCCTCGCTGTTATAGGTTTCGCGCCGGCGGAAGGTGGTGGAAACGCCCGTATTCAGCTTGCCGTAGGCGCCCAGACTGAAGCGGGTGCGTGCGTCCAGATCGATACCGTCGATCAGCGTGCGGCCACGGTTGGAATAGGAGTTGATCAGACCACCGATATTGCCCACCGTGTAGGTCGGCAACGTGCCGGCGCAGGCAGCTGCATTGGCGGGGTTCTTGCACATGGTCGCTACCGCCGCCATGTTGCCACGGTCGGCATCGCTGATCGGGTTACGGATCGCCGCCGTAGTGCCGGCCAGCGTAGGACCGAACTTTTCTACCAGCTGGGTGAACAGTTCGTTGAAGTCCTGACGCACGATCTCGTTGCGACGGTAGGCGAACCAGTAGTCGATCGAGACGCTGACATCCTTGGCGGGCTGCAGCACCAGACCGGCCGTGGAAATCTTGGCTTTTTCCGGACGCAGATTAGGATTCGGCGGGGTCAGGCCGCCCACAGTGGTGGAGCAGTTGGAGTTGAGCAGGGTCTTGCCCAGTTCGACGTCAGTCGGCACCACGGACTTCTTGAGCAGATTGGCCATGGCATTGGTCTGGTCGCAACGTACCGTATCACGGATGCCACCCACCTGCGCAAACACGCCACCACTGCCCGATTCGGCCAGATTCGGCGCACGGAAGCCTTCCGAATAAGTCCCGCGCACCATCACTTCCGGCATGGCGCGCCACTGCACGCCCAGCTTGGGCGCCAGATTGGCGGCAAAGTTAGGATATTTGTCGAGACGTGCCGCGGCATTGATTTCCAGCGTATCCGTCAGCGGCACCACCACCTCGCCGAACAGGGCGGAGATATTGCGCTGGCCATCGAACCACGAGCCGCCCTGCTGGGTAATCAGGCCATTGGCCGCATCGGCATTACCGGGCGTGCTGAAGGTCTCGCGCATCAGGCTGGCGCCAACGGCAGCACGCACTTCGCGTTCGCCTATCTTGGCTACCGTGCCTTCTACCTTGCCGTCCCAGGTAATCAGCTTGGTCCACGACTGGATATCGAAAGTCGGATAGGCTGCGCGCAGCAGCGCTGCATTGGCGTCGCTGATTTCGCCGAACTTGTAGGCCGGATTATCGGCTATATAGGTACGGCCGCTGACCGGGTCCTTGGTGAACGGGCCGAAGGCCGCCTCGAAGCCTTTGGTGTTGATGTTGATGGTCTGGTACAGGGTGGAGTGGCTGCCTGCCACGCTGAGCGCCGTTTCGAAATCCCAGCCATTGGCGAAGCTGCCGCGCAGACCAGCCAGCGCACGGTAGCTGTTATCGATATTGGTCTGGCCGAAGTGGCCCACGGCATCCGTCAGCAGATAGTTCAGACCTGCGGCGCCACCCATCTTGGCGGCCATGTCGGCATCCAGCTTGCCCTTCAGGTAGACATTGTTCGGGCCCAGATACGGCGTGACGAAGGTATTCAGATTGTTGCCGGTATTGCGCGAGAACCAGTTGCTGGCGGTGCCGCTGTTGAAATTGCGTGGGCCGTTTTCACCGCGCAGCTTGATGTGGGTGTAGGCCGTTTCGGCAAACGCTTCCAGATCGCCGCCCAGTTTGATGCGGCCATTCAGATAGCCGGTGGCACGGTCGGAAGTCGGGCCCGTATCGAGTGCATACGGCAGCGAGTTCCACACGCAGCGCGTACCCGAAGCTTCCGTGATCGACGTACTGCAGCCCTTCACGGCACGCTGGGTGCGCGCATTGTTGGCGTTTTTGTCGAACACGAAGAAGGTGCCGGGATTGACCACGCCCGGTTCACTACCGACGCCGACGCGGAAGCCCGGTACAAAGGTCGGGTTGTTTTCATAGAAGCCGGCCGGGCGTTTCAGATAAGTGTCTTCCAGCGCAATGCGGTCACGCTGATAGACGTTGATCGAGCCATAGATGTTATAGCCTTCGTTATTCAGATCGCCGAGACCATACAGCAGGCTGGCCTGACGTTCGCCATAGGATTTCACGCTAGGCGAAAAATCGCCGTTGGCACGCAGCTCCAGCCCCTGGTAGTTCTTCTTGGTGATGACGTTGATTACACCGGCCACCGCGTCGGAGCCGTACACGGCGGAAGCACCGTCCGTCAGGATTTCCATACGCTCGATGGCAGCCGCAGGAATCGCATCGATGTTGACGAACATGGTCTGGAAGCCGGCCGGCGCACCGTAGAACGACAGGCGGCGGCCATTCAGCAGCACCAGTGTGCCCTGCGCACCGAGGCCGCGCAGATTGGCCTGCGAAGCACCATCCGAGCCGGTGAACATGGAACGGAAGTCCTGCTGCGAAGGCCGCGCAGCCGGCAGATTATCGAGTACCTGCAGCAGCGTGCGCGCCCCCATGTTCGCGATCTGCTTGGCATCCACCACCTGTACCGGCGAAGCCGTTTCGGCGTTGATACGCTTCAGACTGGAGCCGGTAATTTCTACCCGCGTGATCTTCTCGTCCTTCTTCTGCTTCTGTTCTTCCTGCTCGTCTGCTGCCAGTGCGCCCGAAGCCAGGCCCACCGCCATCATTGCAGCTACCAGTTTTTTTATCTGCATGTCTATCTCCCTGAATTGCGTGGTGTCGTGTGTTACTCAAAACGTCAAGATGCAACTACCCATCCCCGGTCCGTGGAGGGGTTCCTACTTGTGGAAAAAAAAGGATTAGGTCAGCGTGGCCGTACGGTGCTGCCCTCGGTGCCTATCAGGACCGCGTTGGCCCAGTTGGCGCAGACTTGCGCCGGCTTGCTGCCCTGCGCACCCAGCGTACGCAGGCTAAGCTGGGTCAGTCCGCGCACATCGATCTCCGGCTTGACGACGGCGGGCGCGCTGATCAGGCCGCTGTCGTACAGCAGGCGTTCACCGCTCCAGATCTGGAACTGCAGGCCACCGGCGCTGCGGCAGCTATCGTCCACACCGAGATCGGCGCGCAGCAGATTCCAGTTACCGGCCAGCTGCAGATCGACCCGGCTGCTGGCACCCACGCCCAGGCCCTTGCGGAACCACAGGCCGTTCATGCGCATTTCCTTGCCCTGCATGGGCTGGTCGCGCCGCACACTCTTGGGCAAGGCCAGATCGGACAGATACTGCTGGATTTCCGGCCCTTCCTTGGGCTGGTAAGCCATCACGTGGAAAGTGGACAGGGTAATCGGCGCCACTTCGCTGGCCGTTACCGCGTTGTAGGCCCGCGCCACCGGCGTGGCTGCCGCCGTCACCATAGGATCGCTGGCCGAAGCACCGTCGCCTTCGGGATTGTGCGTGCTCAGTACGCGGAAGCGCAGCAGCCGGCCCGCGGTAGCAGGGAAGCTGATGCTCTGCAGTCCTTCGGCCAGTTTCAGCTGGCCCCGTTTGACGGGAGTGCCCCAGTCGCCATTGTTATCGCCGAGGTAGATTTCGTAGTCGCGGATCTGGCCATGCTTCCAGTGCTGGTCCGTGCGCGGTGCCAGTTCGATACCATCGATCAGACGACGCTCGGTAAAGCCTATCACCCACTCGTGCGGCCCGCCCTGTACGGCCGGGCTGCGCGTGGTGCGGAACCAGCTGGCCGGATTGTCGTCGAACGCATTTTCCAGCGGATTACCCACTTCTTCCGACGGCCGGTTCAGTACCATCATGCCGTCAGCGGGAATGGCGCGGCCTATGGCTGGCGCGGCAGGGAAAGCATCGTCGGCCAGCACAGGCTGGGCCGCATGCTGCACCTGCACCTGCAGCGGCTGGCGGATATCCTGCTGACCCAGCTTCACATGCAGCGTACCCAGACGCTCCGCACTATCGAAATACCAGCCCTCGCTGGCCACATCGTAGGCAGCGCGGTCAGCCTGTGCTGCCAGTACGCGATCACCAGCGCTGACCGAGGCGGGACGCTGGCGGCTCAGCACGCGCAGCGCATAGGCGCGCCGTAGCAGCTGGCCCTCGTAGCTGCCGACCACGGGCGCCAGCTCCACGCTATAGCCATCGGCGGCGCTGCGCAGGCGGAAAGTCTGCTGGCTGAACGCGCCCTGCTGGTAGCGTCGCGTGTTGCCGTCGTCTTCATACAGCGTGTAGTCGGAATCGCCGGCGCCGCTGTGCGGATACAGGTCCAGCGTCAGCACATCTTTCGGTTTTTCGCCGTCGTACAGCATTTCCGGATACATGGGCACGATGGCCCCGGCGCGCACGAACACGGGCAGCTTGTCCAGCGTGACGGCCAGATCGATATCGCGCCCGCCCTTGCCTGCCGTGGCCCGACGGCCGTCCCAGTAATCGAACCACTGGCCCTGCGGCAGGTGGATGGCGCGGCGCCAGCCAGCGCTGACCGCCTGGCTGCGGTACACCGGCGCCACCAGCAGATCACGCCCCAGCATGAACTGGTATTTATGGGCTTCCGTCAGCGCGGTCGGATCATCCGCATAATCCCACATCAGGCCACGCACCAGCGGCGCGCCGCTTTGCTCGGCCTCGTGCATCAGCGTGTACATATACGGCGTCAGGCGCATCTTCAGTTTCAGGTAGCGCCGGTTGATGCTGACGTACGGCTCGGCAAACCACCACGGATGCTTGCGCTCCGCCGCCGCCCAGCCGGACATGCCCATCAGCACAGGCGTAAAGCTCTTCCACTGCAGGTCACGCGTATAAGTTTCCGGGCTGCCGCCAAAAATGGCGTCCACATCGCCCGTGGCATAGGCCTGGCCGGACAGGCCGGAGCCGATCAGGGTAGGCACATGCCAGCGAATGTAGTCCCAGCTGGCGCTCTGGTCGCCCGTCCACGTCACGGCATAGCGCTGGGTACCGGCCCAGCCCATCACCGTCCAGATGAAAGGACGGCCGTCGGAATTATTCAGAATGCCGTCGTAGGCCGACTTGTTGGCATCGAGCGAAAACTGGTAGCCCTTGCCGGTCCATGCCACGTCCAGCTTCTGCACGCGGGTGCCCGCCGTGCCCACTTCCCAGGCCATTTTCTCGACCCCGTTTTCCGTCCACAAACCAGTACGGAAGCCATATTTGGCCAGCCCCTGCACGGTTTCCGGCAGCGCCGTGTAGCCGCAGCCATAGCCATCGTTCGGCAGTATCCAGCCGCCCGGCATATCATGTTCGCGGTATTTGCGGGCCACCGTTTCGATCACGTCCGGCGTCTTGCCCGTAGGACCATCGCTCCAGCCCTTAGGCACGGTGCCCGGCTTCTTCACATTGTCGCCATCGTTGTAGCAATCGGCATCGCCATATTCGAGCGCCCAGCGCGGCAGCATGCGCGCCCGCCCGGTCCACTCGGTATAACGCGCCAGCACGTCCTTGACATCCTTGCCGACGAAGTAATAGGCATCGAAGCGGGCCTCGTCATGGGCCAGCGCGATCTGCTCGTTCTGGCGCAGATCGTAATTCCCGTCCGACCAGGTGTTACGCAGCACACCCCAGCCGCGTGAACTCATGAGGAAAGGCGCGGGGCTAGGCCGGTCGCCCTCTTCCCAGCCACCGGAGTAGGATACGGGTAATTGCCTGCCCTTGAATTCGTAACGCCCGTTCTGCTGGCCGCCACCAAAGAAACGCTCGGCCTTGTCGCTCGACAGCACCTGCACGCTCTGCTTGTCGCCCAGTTCCAGCGGCTGCACTTCGCGCCACAGGGGCTGGGCCTCGCCCGTGCGGAACAGGCTGAAACGCAGCGGCTTGCGTTCCACCTTCAAGGTCAGCGCAGCGGTACGGATCAGGATGTGGTCGGGCTGTTCGCTCACGCTGTATTCGACTTTGCCGGCCGCCTGCGCCACCACGATGGGCGCGGCCTGATCGCCGGGGCCCGTCAGGCCGGTCTTTTTCGGGCCGGCCCAGATATGCAGCACGTCGGCACGGGGCAGGCTCAGTTCGATCTGCGCGCCCGTATCGGTCTGCAGTTGCCACTGTGCGCCGCTGCTGCTGGTGCCGCTGGTGCCGCTGGTGCTATTGCTGCTGACTGCCTGAATCGAACGCAGGTTGCCGATCGCGGCGGCCTGCGCGGCCGGACTGCTTGCCAGCATGGCCAGCGAGGTGGCAATGGCCAGCACCAGCGGCCGGACGGCGGGAACGCTGCACAGCGCAGCAGGTTGCGGTATCTGTTTCATGTCGTGTGAGATTCGTAATTACGGTATTGCGATGTATTAACTCTAGAAATAAAAATTCAGCCGGTCAATAAAAAGAAAAGAAAAATTTTCAAATGACCAGCAATATCTTTCGTTTACGTTCAAACAAGGAAATACAGCTTTCGTTTATGTAGCAAAATGTCCACATTGACGCGCAACAACTTTACTAATTAACTTTCGTTTCACTTTCGACTTTGACAAAACGAAAATTAAACTTTATTCTTTGCTCCACCTAACCTGAGAATTCTTTCGATGACTACGCTATTCCAACGCACACCCGAAGCCTGGCGCGAACTCGGCGGCCTTGATACTGCCGAAGAAATCGCCCAGCAACCTGCCCTGTGGCGCGAACTGGCACGCCTGCTGGACAGCCAGCGCGCTGCCCTGGCCGACTTCCTCGGCGACGTACTGAGCACGCCCGAAGCCCGCATCATACTGACCGGCGCCGGCAGCTCGGCCTACGCGGGCGAGATCATTGCCGACGAAATCAACGCGGCCTGGCCTTGTCAGGTGCGGGCCATTTCCACCACCAGCCTGCTGACCCACCCGGCCCTGTACCTGCGGCGCGAACGCCCCACCCTGGTGATCTCGTTTGCCCGCAGCGGCAATAGCCCGGAAAGCACGGCCGCCGTCCAGCTGGTGCGCGACGTGGTGCCGCATGCCCGCTTCCTCAACATCACCTGCAATGCCGACGGCGATCTGGCGCGTCAGGGCGCCGGCGACAAGTTCACCTACAACCTGCTGATGCCGGCTGCCAGCTGCGACCGCGGCTTCGCCATGACCAGCAGCTTCACCTGCATGCTGCTGGCCGCACTGTCCGTGCTTGATCCGGACTTCCAGACCGCGCAGATCGAAATGCTGGCCCAGCTGGGCGAGCGGGCGCTGGCCGGCTGGTCTGCCCCCGTGGCGCAGCTGGGCGCACAGAAAGTGGCGCGCGTGGTGTATCTGGGCAGCGGCCCGCTGGAATCGCTGGCCAAGGAAGCGGCACTGAAAATCCTCGAACTGACGGGCGGCGAAGTACTGTCCGTGGCGAATAGCGCGCTGGGCTTCCGCCACGGTCCGAAAGCCATGGTCAATCGCGAAACCCTGGTGCTGATGTTCCGCAGCTCCGATCCGGTAGCGCGCCGCTACGAAGGCGACCTGCTGGCCGAACTGCAGCGCGACCAGATTGCGGCGGCCTGCCTGACCATAGGCGCCGGCGGCAATTTCAGTATCGATGCACCGGCCTGGGCCGACGCATGGCTGGCGCCCCTGTGGTTGCTGATGGCGCAGCAATATGCATTGCACCAGTCGGCCCTGCTGCAGCTGCGTCCCGATAATCCCTTCGCCAGCGGCACGGTCAACCGCGTGGTACAGGGCGTTACCATTTACCGCCATGATGCGTTCTAGACTGCGCGGCTACCACGGCATCGACATCGGCGGCACCAAGATAGAACTGGTGGCGTTTCACGATGACGAGCATGGCCTGCGCGAAGTCCACCGCGAACGCATCCCCACACCGGGCACCGACTTTGCGGAGTTCGTCCAGTCCATGCAGGCGCTAGTGGCACGCGCCGATGTGGAACTCGATATGCGCGCTGCCGTCGGCATCGGCCTGCCCGGCATCGTCGACACGGTCAGCGGGCGCCAGCTCAGCTCCAATGTGCCGGCCCTGAATGGCCGCGTGGTCGCCAGCGCCTTGCAGGAAGCGCTGCAGCGGCCACTGGTAATCGGCAATGACTGCCAGTGCTTTGCCCTGTCCGAAGCCGATGGCGGCGCAGCCCATGCGCTGCCCAGCATGTTCGGCGCGATTATCGGCACCGGCGCCGGTGGCGGCTATTGCGTCAACGGCCGGCTGCTGCGCGGCGCCAACGGCATCGCCGGCGAATGGGGCCACTGGCCCATGCCGGCTGCCCTGCTGCAGCAATACCAGCTGCCTTTGCTGCCGTGCGCCTGCGGCCGCAGCGGCTGCCTGGAACGCTATGTGTCCGGCCCCGGCATGAGCCAGCTGCACCGCCATCTGGGCGGCGACGGCGCACCGCCGCTGGCCATCGCCGCGCAGGCTGCCGCCGGTTCGCAACTGGCCCAGCAGACGCTGGCGCTGCATCTGGACCTGCTGGCGCATGCACTGGCCACGCTGGTCATCACGCTGGACCCGCATGCCATCGTGCTCGGTGGCGGCCTTTCGCAGATGAGCCACCTGTACCAGCAATTACCGGCGGCGGTGAAGCGCCACCTGTTTACCGGCGTGATCGTGCCGCCCATCCTGCCGCCGGCTTACGGCGATGCCGGTGGTGCACGCGGCGCGGCCTTACTGGCACGCCAGCTTTATCCCTGACTCAATTCGTGAAGAAAATGAACGCTACGCTCTCCCCCGTCCAGCACATCATCGCCGCCCACCGCCGAGGCGAAGCGGCCGGCATCTACAGTGTCTGCTGCAGCCACCCTGCCGTGCTGCGCGCCGCCATGCAGGTGGCGCTGCACTACGACACCATCCTGCTGGTCGAAGCCACCTCGAATCAGGTCGATCAGTTCGGCGGCTACACGGGCATGACGCCGGCCGCGTTCCGCGACTATGTGCAGCAGCTGGCCAGCGCACAGCAATTCCCGCTGGAGCGGCTGGTGCTGGGCGGCGACCATCTGGGCCCAAACGCCTGGCAGGCGCTCGATGCTGTCAGCGCCATGCAGCACGCAGAAACTCTGATCGCCGCCTATGCCGCTGCGGGCTTCCACAAGATCCACCTCGATTGCAGCATGCGCTGTGCCGACGATCCGGCCATCCTCGGCGACGATCTGATAGCGGCGCGCTCGGCGCGCTTGTGCGCCGTGGCCGAAACAGCAGCCGCGCAGGCCGGCCTGCCGCCCCCCGTGTATGTGATCGGCACGGAAGTGCCGATACCGGGCGGCGAAGCCAGTCTGGCACAGGCCGGCGCCGTTACCTCGCCCAAGGCTGCCGCGCGCACGCTGGACGTGCACCGCCAGGCCTTTTTCGAGCACGATCTGCATGGCGCATGGCGCCGCGTGATCGCCATGGTGGTGCAGCCCGGCGTGGATTTCGACCATAGCCAGATCCAGCACTATCAGGCCGACGCCGCACAGTCGCTGTCCGAATTCATTGCTGGCCAGCCCGGGCTGGTATTCGAAGCCCACTCCACCGACTACCAGCGCGAGACCGCCCTGCACCGCATGGTGCACGACCACTTCGCCATCCTGAAAGTGGGGCCGGCAGCCACCTTTGCCCTGCGCAGCGCGCTGCAGGCCCTGTGCGCCATCGAGGCCGAACTGCTGCCCGCCAGCCAGTGCTCGCAGCTGATGCAGATCCTCGACGATGCCATGCTGGCCCAGCCCAAGCAGTGGCTCAAGCATTATCCGGGCACGGCCAGCGAACAGCGTCTGCTGCGCCGCTACGGTCTGAGTGACCGCTGCCGCTACTACTGGGGCGAGGCCAGCGTGCAGGCAGCTGTCAATCAGCTGCAGCGCAATCTGGACGGCCTGCAGATTCCGCTGATGCTGATCGCCCAGTTCCTGCCGCTGCAGTACGAGGCGGTGCGCGATGGCCAGCTGGCCAACCGCTATGACGCCCTGCTGGACCACAGCATAGGCCTGGCACTGGCGCCATATGCACGCGCCTGCAACCACAACCTCGCAATCTGTTAAGCTCGACGTCTTTTCTGCACTAGCCACATCATCATGCGACAAACCAGCCAACGCCGTGCCGCCATCTTGCAAGCCCTGACCGAGCACGGTAACGTGCAGGTCAACGAACTGGTGGAGCAAATGGGCGTTTCTGCGGTCACCATACGCAGTGACCTCAGTGCTCTGGAATCACAGGGACTGGCGCGGCGCAGCCATGGCGGCGCGCGCCTGAGCCGCACGCCACCGCCGGAACAGACCATACCGCAGAAGGATGCGCTCAACCACGAACAGAAAGAGCGCATCGGCGCCTGTGCTGCCCGCATGGTGCAGCCCGGCGATAACATCATCATCGATTCCGGCACCACCACCATTTCGCTGGCGCGCCACCTGCACGACGCAGAAAACGTCACGGTGCTTACCAATGGCCTGAACATTGCGTGGGAACTGGCGCAGGCACCGGGCGTGGACCTGATCCTGACGGGTGGCCTGCTGCGCAAGCAATCGCTGTCGGTACAGGGCAGCCAGGCCGAAGCCTGCCTGCAGGCCTACAGCTTCGACAAGCTGTTCCTCGGCGTGGATGGTTTCGATCTGCAGTTCGGCGTCACCACCCACCATGAGGCCGAAGCCAGCCTGAATCACAAGATGGTCGAGCGGGCCAAGAAAATCATCGTCCTCACGGATGCCTCCAAATTTGGCCGGGTCAGCCTGCACCGCATCGTGCAGCTGGACCGGGTCGACACTGTCATCACCGACGCCAGCATCAGCGACGAGTATCGCGAAGGCTTGCTGGCCGCCGGTATCGAACTTCTGATTGCGGACTAAGCACGTGTTTCCCCGTAAAGTAAGCGGTAACATCCTCACCCCCCAAGGCTGGCTGCAAGGCAGCCTGCAGTTCGGCCAGCGCATCGGCGCCATCGAGGCCGATGCCGCGGCAGCCGACGCTGCGGCCAGCGCCGCCGGCGGCAAGCTGACCATCCTGCCCGGCTTCATCGATCTGCACGTGCACGGCGCCGCCGGCGTCGATATCATGCAGGGCGGCGATGCCGGCGTGACCGTGGCGCGCGCCCACGCCCGCCATGGCACCACGGCCATGCTGGGCACCACCATGACGGCCACCGACAACTCCATCCGCCGTGCCCTCAACGGTCTGGCGCCTGCGATCGCCGAGCGTCCGGCCGGCGCCGCGCGCATGCTGGGCGTGCATCTGGAAGGCCCTTTCCTCAGCATTCACCGGCTCGGCGCCCAGCCAGCCGACGCGGTGGTGGAAGGCAGCCTCGATCTGGTACGCAGCTATCACGCCATTGCGCCGATACGGGCCATGACGCTGGCCACCGAAGTGGCCCGGCATCTGCAGCTGATACCGCAATTGAAACAGCTGGGCATCCGCGTCCAGCTAGGCCATAGCAACGGCAGCTACGACGACGGCGTGGCCGCGCTGCAGGCCGGTGCAGCCGGCTTCACCCACCTGTTCAACGGCATGACGGCGCTGCAGCACCGCCAGCCCGGCATCGTCGGCGCTGCGCTGGCCCATGCCGAATATGCCGAAATCATTCCCGACCTGCAGCACGTACACGAAGGCGCCATCCGCGCTGCGCTGCGCGCCATCCCGCGCCTGTATGGCGTGACGGATGCCACCGCCGCCACCGGCATGCCCGATGGCGAGTACGGCCTCGGTAGCCAGCGCGTCTACAAATGCATGGGCTGCGTGCGGCTGGCCACAGGTTCGCTGGCCGGCTCCGTGCTGACCATGGATCAGGCACTGCGCAACTTTGTCGCACTGGGGCTGGATCTGGCCGATGCCTCGCACCGCCTGTCGCTCTACCCGGCCGACTATCTGGGCGAAACCGAACGTGGCCGCCTGCAGACGGGCGCCTGGGCTGATCTGGTGGTGCTCGATGCCGACCTGCAGCCCGTTGCCGTCTACGTCGAAGGTGAAGCCATCGCGCTGAACGCCGCCTGAACCACTGCCACTTCCCCCACCAACCCGAACCGGAGCACCGATGCACGTCACCGAGCCTAGCGCAGCAACGCCCACCGAGTTGAAATCCACTGCCCGCGCCATGCGCTATCTGCTATTCATCGCCGGCATGGGCGGTCTGCTGTACGGCATCGACGTCGGCATCATCGCCGGTGCCCTGCCCTATCTGGAAGCCACGGCTTCGGTGGCATGGCATCTGAGCGCGCAGCAGCTAAGTTTCATCGTGGCGGCCGTGCTGCTCGGTTCCGTGCTGTCCTCGCTGTTCGCTGGTGCGCTGGCCGATCTGATCGGACGGCGCTGGGCCATGGTGCTGGCCGGTGCCCTGTTCACCCTGAGCATTCCCCTGATTGCGCTGGCCGACGGCTATCTGCCCCTGTTACTGGGTCGTCTGCTGCAAGGTATCAGCGGTGGCCTGATCGGCGTGGTAGTGCCGCTGTATCTGGCAGAGTGCCTGCACGCGCGCCAGCGCGGCCGCGGCGCCGCCCTGTTCCAGCTGCTGCTCACCATAGGTCTGGTAGCGGCCGCGCTGATCGGCCTGTATCAGGCCCAGAGTGTGGAAGCCGTCAGCACGGCAGCACAGGCGCTGGCACCCGAAGCCCGGGCAGACGCACTGTTTGCCGCACGCGATCACGCATGGCGCAGCATTTTCTGGGTCTGCCTGACGCCGGGCCTGATCTTCACAGTGGGCAGCCTGCTGCTGGCCGAATCACCGCGCTGGCTGGCCCGCCGTGGCCAGCTGGCGCAGGCCCATCAGGCCTTGCTGCGCACCCGCCCTGCCGCCGAAGCGCAAGCCGAACTGCGCGAAATCGAACAGGCGCTGGCACCGGAAACGGCGGACAGCCGCCACTCCGGTGAACCGCTGCTGAGCCGCCGCTATGTGCTGCCCTTCCTGCTAGCCTGTCTGGTGCTGGCGCTGACGCAGGCGACCGGCATCAACTCGATTCTGGCGTATATCGTCACCATCCTGAATCAGGCCGGCCTGTCCGGCGCCAGTGCGAATATGGCCGATGTGGGCCTGAAGGTACTGAATGCCGTGATGACGGTAGTCGCAGTAGCGCTGGTGGACCGCAAGGGCCGCAAATTCCTGCTGATGCTGGGCACGGGCGGCATCGTGCTGGCGCTGCTATCGGCCGGACTGCTGTTCCGCAGCGCCGAAGGCCATCAGCGTGATGTAGCCAGTGTATTGCAGGCGCGCGTGCAGGGCGATAGCCTGAGCATACAACTCGATAGCGCCACCCTGCAGGCGCTGGGCGCCAGTGCCAGCGCCGCTACCAGTAGCAGCAACGCGGCGACGGTGTCGGGCACCGCCGCCGCTGCGCCGGCACAGCAACTGACGCTGGCCTATTCCTATGGCCCTTTCACCAATGTGCAAAGCCTGCGCAGCGATGATCCGGCCCTGCCCATACTGCGCCTGAACCGCGCCGACACGGTGCAGCCGGATAGCGTGATCGGCGCTTTCTTCCGTCGCCTGCACCTGAATCCGTTTGCCGATCCGGCCGATGCTGCCGGTGCGCCGCTGCGCATCGAACAGGCCCACCTGTCGTCGCTGCCATCAACCAGCCATGGCTGGCAGGTCGCACTGGCCATGTGTCTGTTCGTGGCCAGCTTTGCCGTCGGCCCCGGCGTGTGCGTGTGGCTGGCACTGTCCGAACTGATGCCCAACCGCATACGCTCGAACGGCATGAGCATCGCCCTGCTGATCAACCAGTTTGTCTCGACTTCCATCGCTGCCGTCTTCCTGCCCACGGTGGGACAGTATGGCTATGCCACCCTGTTCTTCTATGGTGCCGGCTGCTCGCTACTGTACTTCCTCACGGCGGCCCTGCTGCTGCCTGAAACGCGCGGCAAGACGCTGGAAGAAATCGAAGCCCACTTCGCCGGTAAATAGCCGCCCACAGTTAGCAGGGGCAGCAGGCGCACGATGCCTGCGGCCCGAAGCGCCAGCGGGCGTTCCCGCTCCTTACAGAAAACGTTCTGGAATATCGTCGTAGAACGGGTACATCTGGAAGTACGGCCTGGCTTCTTCCAGCACGCGCTGCACCGAAGGCCGCGCCATCAGGCGATCAAAGTAAGTCGTCAGCGCATCGTACTCCTCGGGGAAAGGCAGTACGGTAGCAGCGTAGAACAGCGCCGGCGCAGCGGCACAATCCGCCAGCGAAAAACTGTCGCCACACATCCAGGCGCGCGCTTCCATGCGCTTTTCTATCATCTTGTAAGCCGTCTTGAGCTTGGTGCGCTCACTCGTCAGATCGCACTGAACGTCGTTCAGGCGCGCCAGTACGATGGACTGCATGGGCTCCTGCACATAGTGATCGAAGAAGCGGTCCCACAGGCGCACATCGAGTGCCACATCGAAGTCGTCCGGCAGCAGCGGCTGCGCACCCGGATAGTAGCGGTCCAGATATTCGATGATGATGCTGGTCTCCGGCACATCTACCGCGCGCGCGTGGTCGCGCACGACAGGGAAGCGGCACAGCGGCCAGATAGCTTCCAGCTCCGCGCGGTCGGCTGGTTCACCGAGATTGATGATGCGGCGCTCGAACGCTGTATTGTTTTCATACAGGGCGATCAGCACCTTGTGGCAGAACGAAGCGAGCGGGTGGTAATACAGCGTCAGCGACATGGGAAGCTCCGAAGGTGAGGCATCACCGCGTGATACCAGAATATGCGGCACATGATACTTCAGACTGAGCGCTGGTGGCGTCTGATAAAAACGGCAATACTGCGTTCGCTCCAGCGCCGGGCCATTACACAAAGCGCCGGCGGGGCAACGCCACTCCCCAACAACGAGGAAATTATGAAGCCAGTCGCCATCACCCTTGCCACCCTGTGCGCCATCAGCGCCCTGAGTCTGCCCTGCCACGCCGATCCGCTAGCCAGCGCCAGTACGGAAGACCGCCCAGCCGCCGCCAGCGAAGACAGTATGCGCTTAGGTGTGGGGCTGGCCTACATCCCGGAATATACCGGTGCCAAAAAAAGCCGCGTAGTTCCCATGCCTATCTTCGAGCGTACCTTCAGCAACGGTATATTCATCAGCAGCGTACGCGGCCTCGGCATACAGATGGCTCAGGATAATCTGCAACTGAGCGCAGCCCTGAGCTATGGCGGTGCGCGCGCCGACCACAAGCGAAATGTGTTCGAAGGTTCGGATGCACTGAAAGGCATGGGCGACATCGACGGCGCTGCGCAGGCTGTACTCAGCGCCAGCTACCGCTTCGACGCCATCAGCGTCAGCCTGGGCACCACCCAGAGTCTGGGCAAGCGCAGCCACGGCAACACCTACACGCTGGGCAGCAGCCTGCAGCTGATGAGCACCCCCAGCGATCAGATCGGGCTGGGCGTCTCGGCCGAATACGGCGACCGCAAACATGTGCAGACCTACTTCGGCGTCACCGCGAAACAGAGCCAGGACTCCGGCTATCACAGCTTCTCGACCAAGGCCGGCTTCACCAGCGTGGGTGCGGCCGTCAACTGGAACCACGTAATCGACAAGCAGTGGTCGGTGCATACGGTGGCCGGCTTCAAGACCCTGACGGGCGATGCGGCCGACAGCCCCCTCACCAAACGCCGCACCGCGCCGATACTGCTGACTGGCCTGATCTATTCGTTCTAATAACGATGTCATAATGTTATGATCGGGAGCCGTACACCCCAAGGCCTGTGCTGCTCCCGTTTATGCTCGCTCTCATCACCGCCGCCCCGTATTCGCTGATCCTGATGGCTGCCATCGGCACCGTCTGGTCCCCGCCGATTACCCTCTCCCCCCGTTTGCAACTACCGCGCTGGCTGGTGCTGGCCGTGCTGGCATTAGGCTGGGCCACTCTGCTGGGCGCCCTGCATGCTTCCGGCTGGCTGGCACTGGCAGCGCTGCTGCTATCGGCGTGGGCCTACCGCCATGCGCCGCAGCGCGCGCTGCGCCTGCTCGGCGGTGTGCTCACACTGGTGCTGGCACTGGCGCTGGCCATGCACAAGCTGCCGGGCTTCGTGAATCCGGTACTGCTCAAAGGCGTGCTGGTGTCGCCGGACGGCCTGCCGTTCACCCAGTACGCCAATCTGGACAAGGCTTGCGTGGGGCTGGTGCTGCTGGCCCTTGTCAGCCAGCGCCTGCACAACATGGCGCAATTGCGCACGGCCCTGCGCTGCTTTGCAGTGCTCGCCCCGGCGACCGTGGTCACCGTGATGGCTGCGGCACTGGCCAGCGGCTTTGTGCGCATCGATGCCAAACTGCCCGCCTACACGCTGCAGTTCATTGTCGTGAATCTGTTCTTTACGGTGATAGCGGAAGAGACTTTCTTCCGTGGTCTGATACAGGGCCAGCTGACGCGCTGGCTGGAGCAGCGCTGGCCGCAGACACGCTGGATTGGCCTGCTGGCCGTGCTGGTTTCTGCCCTGCTGTTCGGCGCGGCCCATCTGGGCGGCGGCCCGGCCTATGCCGCGCTGGCGGCGCTGGCCGGTGTTGGCTATGCCTATGCCTACCATGCTACGGGGCGCATCGAGGCAGCCATCGCCACCCACCTGCTGGTGAACGCTGTGCACTTCCTCGGCTTCACCTACCCCGCGCTGGCCAGCTAATCCAGCCTAGTGCAGCTGTAGTTCGATCTGCGGCAGCACCAGTGCCGTCTTGGGCATGCAGACGATGAAGGTGCTGCCCTTGCCTGCTTCCGATTTGATCTGCAGCGTGCTGCTATGGCGCAGCAGCACGTGCTTGACGATGGCCAGCCCCAGCCCCGTGCCCTGGGTTTCGCGCGAGCGGCTCTTGTCGACGCGGTAGAAACGTTCCGTCAGGCGCGAGATATGTTCGGTGCTGATGCCTATGCCGGTATCTTCCACCATGAATTTGGCACCAGCATCCGAAGCCTTCCAGACCAGACGGATCTGGCCGCCGGCCGGCGTGTAGCGCACGGCGTTCGAAGCCAGATTGCCGAAGGCGCTATGCAGTTCTTCATAACTGCCCATCACATCAGGGCCATCGATCGCGATGCTGATCTCATGCCGCCCGGCCGACAGGGCTTCGGCGTCGCGCTGTACCTGCTCCACCAGCCGCCGCACATCGACCCGTTCGGCACGCAGCGGGTAGTCCACCGATTCCAGCCGTGACAGCGTCAGCATGTCTTCGATCAGGTGCTGCATGCGGTGACCCTGCTCCGTCATCAGCTTCAGGTGGGCGCTGCGGGTAGCAGCATCGAGACCTTCCGAGGCAGCGATTTCGAGGAAGCCGACGATCACCGTCAGTGGCGTACGCAGCTCGTGCGACGCATTGGCGATAAAGTCGCGCCGCATCTCCTCGATGCGCTCGCTCTCCGTCACATCGTGAGTGACCAGAATCTGGCGCCGGTTTTCGAACGGAATAATCTGCACGATCAGCTTGCGGTCGCGGAAGCTGATGGTCAGCGGCTGGTCGTAGCGGCCCAGGATGATGTAATCCATGAAATCGGGATTACGTACCAGATTGGTCACGCGCATGCCCTTGTCGCGTTCATGGGTCAGGCCCAGATGTTTTTCGGCAGCCGGATTGCACCATTCGAGGAACAGCACATCGTCCATGATGACCACACCGTCCGGCAGCAAATGCATGGCCTGACGGAAGCGCGCCAGCCATTCGGTCAGCTCGGCCTGATTTTTTTCATCTTCGCGCCGCATCTTGTAGAGGCGCGAGAAAATACTGGTCCACGCGCCCCAGCCATCGGGCAGCTTGGCGCTTTGCGGATCATCCAGCCAGCTACTCAGCTGGTACAGATACGACAGCTGGACAAACACCATCACGATCATGGCGCCCAGCGCCAGCACCAGTCCTTCTACCCAGCCAAACAGCCAGCCCAGCGTTGCGCAACCACCCAGTATGATGGCGCTGCGCAGTGCCGCCGGCACCCAGAACAGCAACTTGGGATTCATCCGTTACGCTTTCTATTTTTCCGACAGCATGTAGCCTACGCTACGCACCGTCTTGATCAAATGCTCGGCTTCTTTGAGTGCCTTACGCAGGCGCAGCACATGCACATCCACCGTGCGCTCTTCGATCACCACGTGGTCGCCCCAGACTTTGTCGAGCAGCTGGCTGCGCGAGAACACGCGCTCCGGATGGGCCAGCAGGAACTTCAGCAGCTTGTATTCGGCATGGCCGATATCGATCTTCTGCTGGTCCATCATCACCGTGCAGCTGACCGGATCGAGCACCACATTGGCGGCCCGCATGGTGGCCTGCGCATGTTCCGGTGCTTTGCGGCGCAGCAGCGCCTTGGCACGGGCCAGCAGCTCGCGCGGCGAAAACGGTTTGGTGATGTAGTCATCGGCGCCGTTATTCAGGCCGGCCAGCTTGTCCTCTTCCATGCTCTTGGCCGTCAGCATGATGACCGGGATTTCATTGAAGTGACGGTCGGCGCGGATGCGCGTCAGCAGACGCAGGCCGGTCTGGTCGGGCAGCATCCAGTCCAGCAGTATCAGTTGCGGCGTGCGGGTTTGCAGAAAGTCCCACGCCTCGCCGCAGCTTTGTACCGCAACGCAGTTCCAGCCTGCTTCACGCAGGGAGAAAGTCACCAGTTCCACAATCGCCGGCTCATCCTCGACGATCAGAATGGTAGTTTTATCAGATGCCATAGCTCTTTATTTTATTGTATTTATTGCGCCGTCCGTAGCGGCAGTTTACTCCGCCTGCTCGGGGGCGCTGTTTTCGATCTGCGCCGTCTTGGTATGGCGGATGTCCTTACCATCGACGACGTAAATCACATATTCTGCAATATTCTTGGCGTGATCGCCTATACGCTCGATGGCCTTGGCCACCCACAGCGTATCGAGCGCCGCCGAAATGGTGCGCGGGTCCTCCATCATAAACGTAATCAGGTTACGCATGATGGAGCGGAATTCGTGATCGATCACGGCATCCTGGGCGATCAGCTGCAGCGCGCGCTTGCCGTCGTTGCGGGCAAACGCGTCCAGCGCGTCGTGCAGCATGTCGCTGGCATTGGTGGCGATGCCGCGCACCATTTCATAGTGGCTCACCGTGACGGTGCCGCGCGCATGCAGGGCCTTGGCGATACGGGCGATCTTGGTGGCTTCGTCGCCGATGCGTTCCAGATCGGTGATCACCTTGATGGTGGCCATGATGGTGCGCAGATCGTTGGCTGCCGGCTGGCGGCGCACGATCAGGTGGCTGCAGGCGTCGTCCAGCGACACTTCCAGCTGGTTGACGGCGTCGTCTTCGCGCATCACGCGGTCGGCCCGCTCGGGGTTGCCGATGCGGAAGCAGGTCATGGCGTCGAGGAACTGGGTCTCGACGATGCCGCCCATCAGCAATACCTTGGAGCGGATGGACTCTAATTCGTTGTCGTACTGTTTGGATGAATGCTCACCGATCATGCTGCTCTCCGTAATCGTATGGGTATTATAAGGTTGATCAGCCGAAACGGCCGGTGATGTAATCCTGGGTTTCCTTGCGGGCAGGATTCATGAAGATCTGGTCGGTCTCGCCAAATTCCACCAGCTCGCCCAGATACATATAGGCCGTGTAGTCCGAGCAACGGGCAGCCTGCTGCATATTGTGGGTCACGATGGCGATGGTGTAATCGCCTTTCAGCTCGCTGATCAGCTCTTCCACTTTGGAAGTCGAGATCGGGTCCAGCGCCGAAGTCGGCTCGTCCAGCAGCAGCACATCCGGCTTCACGGCCACGCCGCGGGCGATGCACAGACGCTGCTGCTGACCGCCGGACAGCGACAGGCCGCTCTTGTTCAGCTTGTCCTTCACTTCGGTCCACAGTGCGGCCTTTTTCAGCGCCCATTCCACCCGCTCGTCCATCTCGCCTTTGGACAGGTCTTCATACAGGCGCACGCCGAACGCGATGTTGTCGTAGATCGACATCGGGAACGGGGTAGGCTTCTGGAACACCATGCCCACCTTGGCACGCAGCATGTTGACGTCCTGCGTACCTTCCAGAATATTGTGGCCGCGATAGCGGATCGATCCTTCCGCGCGCTGGCCCGGATACAGGTCGTACATGCGGTTCAGGGTGCGCAGCAGAGTCGATTTGCCGCAGCCCGATGGGCCGATGAAAGCTGTGACCTGCTTCTCGTGGATGTCGAGGTTGACGTTGTGCAGGCTCTGGCTCTTACCGTAGAAGAAGTTCAGGCCCTGGATTTCGATAATTTTCGGTTTGCCGTTCACGGCCACGCTATTCTGGTTGGCTACCACGTTTTCTGCGCTCAGTTGGGTATTCATGGATACTCGCTCTATCAGATTAATTCGGTTGTTTCTGGCTAAACACGGTACGCGACAGGATGTTCAGCGCCAGCACGCTGAACGTCACCAGCAGGGCACCGCCCCATGCCAGTTCACGCCAGTTGTCATAAGGGCTCATGGCGAAGCCGTAGATCACCACCGGCAGGTTGGCCATAGGCCCGTTCATATCGGCGCTGAAGAACTGGTTGTTCAGGGCAGTGAACAGCAGCGGTGCCGTTTCGCCCGAGATACGCGCTACCGCCAGCAGCACACCGGTGATCACCCCGGCTTTGACGGCGCGCAGACGCACCATCAGGGCCACTTTCCAGCGCGGTGCACCGAGCGCGAAAGCGGCTTCCAGCAGGCTGTTCGGCACCAGTCGCAGCATATTGTCGGTGGTACGTACCACCACCGGCACGGCGATCAGGGCCAGCGCGATGGAACCGGCGTAACCCGAGTAGTGCTTGGCCGTCGCCACATACATGGCCCAGACGAACATGCCGATCACGATGGACGGGGCCGACAGCATGATGTCGGTGACGAAGCGGGTCAGGTTGGCCACCTTGTTCTCTTCGCCGTATTCGGCCAGATAGATGCCGGCCAGAATACCGATCGGCGTGCTGATCAGCGTCGACAGGCTGACGATCATCACCGTGCCGAAGATGGCATTCATCAGGCCGCCGCCTTCGCTGCCCGGGGCCGGCGTGGTCTGGGTGAACATATTCAGGCTCAGGGCGCCGAAACCTTTCACGGCCAGCGTGATCAGGATCCAGGCCAGCACCAGCAGACCGATGGACATGGCGCCCACCGACAGCGCGATGCCGATGCGGTGCATGCGCAGACGCTTGCGGTACACCGGATTCATAACTTGCTTCATTTGACGCCTTCCTTGCGAGACATGCCAGCCAGCATCAGCTTGGCGGCGGACAGAACGATAAAGGTGATGACGAACAGGATCAGGGCCAGTGCGAACAGCGAGGAAGTGTGCAGCGGCGTATCCGACTCGGCGAACTCGTTGGCCAGCGTGGAAGCGATCGAGTTACCGGCCGCGAACAGCGACCACGACAGCTTGTTGGCGTTACCGATCACGAACGTCACGGCCATGGTTTCACCGAGCGCGCGGCCCAGGCCCAGCATGACGCCGCCCACCACACCGGTCTTGGTGTAAGGCAGCACGATCTTGCGTACCACTTCCCAGCGCGTGCAACCGAGACCGTAGGCCGATTCCTTCAGCACGGCCGGGACGATTTCGAACACATCGCGCATCACCGAGGAAATGAAGGGAATGATCATCACGGCCAGTATCAATGCCGCGGTCAGGATGCCTATGCCCATGGTGGGGCCGCTGAAGAACTGGCCGATGATGGGCAGCGGGCCCAGCACGCTTTTCATCAGCGGCTGCACATAGTCGCCGAACAGCGGCGCAAACACGAACAGGCCCCACATGCCGTAAATGATGGACGGGATACCGGCCAGCAGCTCCACGGCCGTGCCCAGCGGACGGCGCAGCGGGGCCGGGCAGATTTCAGTCAGGAACAGGGCGATGCCGAAGCTGACGGGGAAGGCGATCAGCAGCGCAATGCCCGAAGTGGCCAGCGTGCCGACGATGGCGATGGCCGCGCCGTACTGGTCATTGACCGGGTCCCACTCCACCGTGGTGATGAAGCGGGGACCGAACTCCTTGAAGGCAGGCCAGGCGCCCACCATCAGCGAAGCGATAATCCCCAGCAGCACCGCCAGCACGGACAGGGCGAACAGCATGGTGGTCTTGTGGAAGAAGAAGTCCTGAATGCGCTGGTTACGCATAGTACGATGCATGGCGCGCTGGGCGGCCTGTTCGGCATCGGTATTGGCGGCGGCTTTTGCCATCTGGACTGGCTCGTTGGTATTCAAGGGCGTGGAAGTGATGTCAGCACTCATATTGTGATCTCGTCGATGGAAGCTAGCCTGCGCTGCCCACCCGGGTAGCGCAGGCTAACCCCCTCGCCGCCGTGGCGGCGAAGGGACTGAGGATTAGTAGATGGCTTTGCCCGAAGCGTCTTTCAGGTTAGCTTTCCAGGCATCCTGTACCTGTTTCACGACCGCTGGTGGCAGAGGCACGTAGTCCAGTTCCACTGCAGCAGTACCGCCGTTCTTGAAGGCCCAGTCGAAGAACTTGATGACTTCCTTGCCTTTGGTCGCGTCGGCCTGAGCTTTGTGCATCAGGATGAAGGACACGCCGGTGATAGGCCACGAGTTCTTGCCAGCCTGGTCGGTCAGCACCACGCCGAAGCCCGGGGTCTTGGTCCATTCTGCGTTGGCAGCAGCAGCTTTGAAGAAGTCGTCATCAGGCTGCAGGTAGTTGCCATCCTTGTTTTTCAGCTGGGTGTGCGACATCTTGTTTTTCTTGGCGTAAGCCCACTCGACGTAGCCGATCGAACCCTTGATACGCTGTACGTTGGCAGCAACGCCTTCGTTACCTTTACCGCCTACGCCTACTACCCACTTGACTGCGGTGCCGGCACCGATCTGGGTTTTGAAGGCTGGGCTGGTTTTCGACAGGTAGTCGGTGAACAGGAAGGAGGTACCCGAACCGTCAGCGCGGTGTACCACGGTGATTTCGCCGGCTGGGATTTTCACGCCAGGGTTCAGGGCAGCGATTTCCGGTGCATTCCAGTTGGTGATCTTGCCCAGATAGATATCAGCTACCACAGGACCGGTCAGTTTCAGCTGGCCCGGGGTCACGCCATCCAGATTCACCACGGTGACTACGCCGCCCATGATGGCAGGGAACTGCATCAGGCCTTCGGCGTCCAGTTCTTCTGCTTTCAGTGGCATATCGGAAGCGCCGAAGTCCACGGTTTTGGCTTTGATCTGCTTGATGCCGGCGCCCGAGCCGACGGATTGGTAGTTCAGACCGTTACCGGTGCTGGCTTTGTACGCTTCTGCCCATTTGGCATAGATAGGGTATGGGAAGGTTGCGCCGGCGCCGGTCATATCGGCGGCGTGAGCAGCGGACGAGAATGCCATTACAGCAGCCGCGCCAACTACCAGAGAGGAAAACAAGTGTTTCAGTCGCATATCAAGTCCTTTGTTATGACGGGTTAGGATGCTGCGCAGTCTAACCAGCGTATGTGACAGCTTTATGACATGAACAAAAAAACTTGAAATTTCCCCAAGCATTAATGGAATAGACGGAACGCACTATGAAAAGTTCGCCGCAACGGGACTAATATGACGTCGAGGGCTGTCATATTTCATGGTTTGTGACAGGCTTTTATGACAGCTTATGTCACGAACTTGTCATATTTGATGCTTACACTGACAACAATTACGCTACCTGGCGTAGAATGCAATAATTGCAAAGTGAACAAAAAGACATGAAGCCAGACCTGTCCGCTGACATAAGCAAGACCTCCGCCTTCCTCGACCGGGAGATTTCGCAACTGATGTTCAACCGGCGTGTGCTTGCGCAGGCCGAGGACCGCTCGATACCCCTGCTGGAACGGCTGCGCTACCTGTGTATCGCCAGCAGCAATCTCGATGAGTTCTTCGAAGTGCGCGTCGCCAGCCTGCTGGCGGCCGGCACCATTGACGGCGCACTGTCCAACCACCCTGCCTTGGTCGCCACGCTGAACCGCATCAGCGACGAATGCCATGCGCTGGTGGCCCACCAGTATGAAATCCTCAATCAGGAAGTGCTGCCCCAGTTGGCCGAAGCGGGTGTACATCTGGTGCGCCACAACGAGCGCAACGAAGCCCAGCGTGCCTGGGTAAAGGAATATTTCGATCAGGAAGTGCGCCCCCTGCTCACCCCTATCGGCCTCGATCCGGCCCACCCCTTCCCGCAGGTGGTTAACAAAAGCCTCAACTTCATCGTTTCCCTGTCCGGCAAAGATGCTTTCGGGCGCGGCACGGCGATTGCCATTGTGAAAGCGCCACGCGTGCTGCCACGGATTATCCGCCTGCCCGACCACCTGTCGGACAATGGCGGCGTGTCGTTCTGCCTGCTGTCCTCGGTGATTCACGCCCACATCTCCGACCTGTTTGCCGGCCGCGAAGTGCTGGCCTACTCGCAGTTCCGCGTCACCCGTGACAGCGATCTGTGGGTGGACGAAGATGAAGTGAAGAATCTGCGTCAGGCCCTGAAAGGCGAGCTGCAGGGCCGCCAGTTCGGTAAATCCGTGCGGCTGGAAGTGGCCATGAACTGCCCGCCCGAGCTGTCGCAATTCCTGCTCAACCAGTTCGGCCTCGACCAGAGCCGCCTGTATGCAGTGAACGGCCCGGTCAATCTGGTGCGGCTGACGGAAATCACCGACCACGTCAACAAACCGGCGCTGCGCTTCCCGCCCTTCATTCCCGGCAATGCACGCAAAAATGCCAACCTCGATATTTTTGCCGAACTGCGCCAGCACGATATTCTGCTGCACCACCCCTACCAGACTTTCCAGACCGTCATAGACTTCATCCGCAGCGCCGCCACCGATCCCCATGTGGTGGCCATCAAGCAGACCATCTACCGCACCGGCATGAATTCGGACCTGATGGAATCGCTGATACTCGCGGCGCAGCAAGGCAAGGAAGTCACCGTCATCGTCGAACTGAAAGCCCGCTTCGACGAAGAAGCCAATATCAACTGGGCCGACAAGCTGGAACAGGCCGGTGCGCAGGTGGTGTATGGCGTGGTGGGTCTGAAAACCCATGCCAAAGTGGCGCTGGTGATACGGCGCGAAGGCCACAAGCTGCGCTACTACGCCCACCTCGGCACGGGCAACTACCACCCCAGCACCACCAAGTTCTATACCGACTTCGGCCTGCTGACCTGCCACGACGGCATTGCGCGCGAAGTCAACGAAGTCTTCATCCACCTCACCAGCCTGACCAAGCCGCACCGCCTGTCGCACCTGTGGCTGGCACCGTTCGCGCTGCAGAACGAAATCATCAAGGCAATCCGCAACGAAGCACGCATCGCGCGCGCGGGACGGCCGGCACGGATTATTGTTAAAATCAATGCACTGGTCGACGAATCGGTGATCCGCGCGCTGTATGCGGCTTCCAAGGATGGCGTGAAGATCGATCTGATCGTGCGCGGTGCCTGCACCCTCAAGCCCGGCGTACCGGGCCTGTCGGAAAACATCCGCGTGCGCTCCATCATAGGCCGCTTCCTCGAACATAGCCGGATCTATTACTTCCGCAACGATCTGGCGCACGACATCCTGCTGGCCAGTGCCGACTGGATGAGCCGTAATCTGTTCCGCCGTATCGAAGTGGCTTTCCCCGTACTGGATAAGCAGCTGAAACGGCGGGTACTGGCGGAAGGGTTGAATCCTTACCTCAAGGACAACACCAACGCGTGGGAACTGGAACCTAGCGGCCAGTATCAGCGCCGCAAACCGCGCGCCAAGCAGGCGGCCCTGAGCGCCCAGCAGCATCTGATGGAAACGCTGGGCACGCCTAGTCCGCAACTGGAGGAGTGAGATGGATCTGATCCTGTGGCGCCATGCCGAAGCCGAAGACCCTCAGCCGGGCATGTCCGATCTGGAACGTGCGCTGACCGGCAAGGGCCAGAAGCAGGCGCGCCGCATGGGCCAGTGGCTAGGCTCGCAACTGCCCGATAGCTGCAAGGTGCTGGTCAGCCCCGCCATCCGCACCCTGCAGACGGCCGAAGCTCTGGGCCGCAAATACCGCATCCACAACGATCTGGCGCCGGGAGCCGACCCGGCCGACATCCTGAAAGCCGCCAACTGGCCCGGCAACAAGGATTCCGTGCTGGTGGTGGGCCACCAGCCCACACTGGGACAGGTGGCCGCGCTGCTGATGACGGGCGACGACATGGACTGGGAAATGCGCAAGGCCAGCGCCTGGTGGTTCTGCCAGCGCGATGCCGGTGACCCGGCCAGCCTCTACCTGAAAGCCGTGATGGCGGCCGATCTGGTGATGAAATAAAAGCAAGCTGAGCTAGCGCAAAAATCCCGTGGAACGAGCCTTGTAAAACGGCAATTGGCTGCTAGAGTGAAAGCGTATCAACCGGAGGGAGGATCGCATGTTCACCTTGCTCACCATGGGGATCTTCGGCGGAATGATCGCCCTAGTCGTGTATGAAATTATTGTCGAAATGCGCGGCAGCAAACACAAACTGATGGACCGCTATCACGAATAGCCAGTATGGCCTTGAGCCTGACAGGCGCCCGCAGCACACCGCTGCCGGCGCCTTAGTTTTTTGCGGAGCCGCAAGGCGCGGCCCCGTCACACTGCTTACATGCCGGTCTTGAACTTGGTGTAGATGCGGGTGATGTTGCGGCGGATATCGGCCGGCACGGCTTCCGGCGCGGCCATGCGCTGCTTGTCGGCATCGGTCAGGAACACCGTATGGTTGCTGGCGATATCCTTGCGCACGAATTTAACGCTGGCCGAATTCGGGTTGGCATAGAACACCTTGTTGGTCAGGCTGGCATGTACTTCCGGCCGCATGATGTAGTTCATCCACAGGTGGGCATTGTTAGGGTGCGGCGCATCGGCTGGAATCGCCATGGTGTCGAACACCAGTGCAGCCGAAGTCTTGGGCACCAGCACTTCGATCACATTGCCGTTCTTGGCATCGATGGCGCGCTGACGGGCGATACTGATGTCGCCCGACCAGCCCAGCGCCACGCAGACCGCGCCATTGGCCATGTCGTTGATATAACCCGAGGAGCTGAACAGGGTGATGTAGGGACGGATCGATTGCAGCAGCTTGCCCGCTTCCGTGTAATCGGCGGCGTTTTTCGAATACGCCGGTTTGCCCAGATAGATCAGGGCGGCAGGCAGCACTTCCGACGGCGAATCGAGGAAGGACACGCCGCAGGATTTCAGCTTGGCGGCATATTTGGGGTTGAAGATCAGGTCCCAGGCATTGTCCGGCATGGGCATGCCGCCCAGTGCGGCCTTGACCTTGTTCACATTGATGCCGACCGTGGTATAGCCCCACAGCCAGTCGATCAGGTATTCATTGTTCGGGTCTATGCTGGCCAGCTTGGCCTGGATGGCCGGATCCATGTTTTTCAGATTCGGCAGCTTGCTCTTGTCCAGCTTGCGCAGCAGCTTGGCATCGATCTGCAGACGGGCCCATTGCGCCGTCGGCACGACGATGTCATAGCCGGACTTACCGGCCGTCAGCTTGGAATTCAGAATCTCGTTGTTATCAAACAGGTCATAACGAACTTTGATACCGGTCTCTTTTTCAAAGTTTTTCACGGTATCGTCGGCGATGTAATCCGACCAGTTGTAGATATTGAGGACTTTTTCCTCTTGCGCCTGCGCCGCACCTGCCATCAGACCGGCTGCCAGCATCAGACTACCAACCAACTTCCCTGCCATAACACCTCCGAAATAGGAATCTATCACTAGCCCGCATGATCGGGCATAGCTGGCAGGGATGCAAGGAGTTCTGTAGAAAAATGCGCCTAAACGGGGCCCGCGCTGGTGCTGATACCAGTGCTGACTCAGCCCAGCATGTCGAACAGGGTACCGGCACTGCCGGCCGCGCCGTTGATGGCCGAGCCTGCCCCCGTCTGTGCCTGCGCCGAGTAGAGCGCCGCCAGCGCCGTCGCCTGCGCCGTCAGCGCCTTGCTCAGGCTGGCGCGCTTGGCATTGATGCTGGTGATTTCCTTGCTCACCTGCGTGGTTTCCCGCTTCAGCACACTACTGTCCCCCGTCAGGCTACCGGCCTGCGTGGCCAGCAGATCGGCCAGACCGCGGCCTTCGTTGGTGAACAATTTGCCGACAGCGGCCGCATCGGTTTTCAGGGCGGCCTGCAATTTCTTATCATCGAGCACCAGATTGCCATTGGCATCCTGCCCCAGCCCGGCTGTCGCCAGCGCCGATTGCGATACCCCGCCACCCGACCTGAGCAGCGTATTGAACTGGCTGACGGCCTGATTGAGTGCCGTATCGCCTTTCAGATCGCCCTTCTGCAAAGCCTGCAGTTTCTTGTTCAGCTCGTTGTAAGCCGAAACGAAGGATTTCAGATTGCTGCCTATCTGGCTGGCATCCTGCGCCACCGTCACCTCGGTCTTGCCCGTTCCCGTCAGCTTCAGGGTCAGGCCGGCGATGGCCTTGTCCAGCGTATTGCTGGCACTGGTGATCTGCTTGTCGCCCACGGTCAGCACGGCATCGCTGGCCGCGCTCCCCTGTTTGAGTTTTTGCGTACCATCGGGATCGAAGCTGAGCAGGCTTTTCAGCGCCGCATCGCCCGATACGCTGATGCGCATGCTATTGGCTGCGCCGCTGGCGCCCGTCAGGGCCAGCGCATATTTGCCGTCCTCATCCTTGACCACCTTGGCATCCACTCCGGCCGCCTTGAGCGCAGCGGCGATACCATCCAGCGTATTGTTACTGCTATTGATAGTGATGGCTTTGCTGCTGGCGCTGCCATTGATGGTAAAACCCTTGGCACTGGCCGTGCCGAAATCGATCTTGACGGTGGTGACGGCGCCACTCCCGAGCTTGGCGTCGGAAGCCGCAAACGCGTCGCTGGTGAGGAACTGGCCCTGTGCCAGCTGCTTGATATCGAGCGCGTAGGTGCCGGCTTTGGCGGCGCCACTGCTGCTGGCCGTCAGCACGGACTTGGCGGAAACACTGGCACTGGTGCTCAGGCCGCTGCCGCTCAGGCTGGCGGCCAGCGTCTGGAAAGCGGACAAGGCGCTTTTCAGCTGGCCCAGTCCGGATAGCTTGGTCTGATCGGCCTTGAGCGCCGTGTTGAGCTTGGTGGCCACCCCATTCTGGGCAGACATGGTTTTCTGGACGCGGTTATAGACGTCGGTGGACAGCGAAGTACCGCTACTGGTGGTGGCGGTATTGATGGTGGAGGTAGCCATGGTGAGATCCGATCACAATTACTTACATAGTATGCAACATGATGGAATTTTTAAAGCCGCGAGCAGCATCGGAAATCGTGTTCTGCTCGTGCGACTGGCCCTGCCTAGCGCATATATTTGGCGATAGCCGCCGTGACGGCCGCATCAGGATTGACAAACTGGAAGCCGATCTTGAACTGGTCACCGCTGAAGATGCAGTGACTGACCTTGCAGCGGCAGGTCAGCACCTGAGCTTTACCATCGAGAAAAATCTCGTACATCATCTGGCCCGTCTGGCCGGGGTTGAGCTTGTGATCAAAATGCAGCGACAAGCCCTGCGGGCAGATATCGATGGTGCGCCCCTGATAAGGCGGCATCCCGTCCATCGCCACCATAACTTTTGCTCTTAGAATCTTACGCGCTACAGCTCGTTGATCGGCTAACAATTTGCTATCCTTTGTACTAATACTTTGCCAGCTTTTAAGCTGCAAACCACTCTATTTCCCAGCATTTCCGCGCTATTTACGGACAAGCATAACAATACAGGTTTACTGGATTTCGCGCAGCTTGGTAAAGGCATCGTCGATGCGGTCGACGGCCAGTATGCTCATGCCCTCGATAGGCTGCTTGGGCGCATTCGAACTCGGGATCATGGCGATCGAAAAGCCCAGCTTGGCCGCTTCGCGCAAACGCTCCTGGCCGCGTGGCGCCGGACGGATTTCACCGGCCAGCCCCACTTCGCCGAACACCACGAAGCCGCGCGGCAGCGGCTTGTTGCGCATCGACGAATTAATTGCCAGCAGCACAGCCAGATCGGCCGCCGGTTCAGTGATCTTCACCCCGCCCACGGCGTTGATGAAGACATCCTGATCGAAGGCGGCAATACCGGCATGGCGGTGCAGCACGGCCAGCAGCATGGCCAGACGGTTCTGCTCCAGCCCAACGGACAGGCGGCGCGCATTGGGCTGGTGGCTGGCATCGACCAGCGCCTGGATTTCCACCAGCAGCGGACGGGTGCCTTCCTGCGTCACCATCACACAGGAACCAGGCACCTGATTGTCGTGCTGGGACAGGAACAGGGCCGACGGGTTGGACACGCCCTTCAGGCCTTTTTCCGTCATGGCAAACACCCCCAGTTCGTTGACGGCGCCGAAACGGTTCTTGATGGCGCGTACCAGCCGGAAGCTGGAATGGCTATCGCCTTCGAAATACAGCACGGTATCGACGATGTGTTCGAGTACGCGCGGCCCGGCCAGCGCCCCCTCCTTGGTCACATGGCCCACCAGAATAATGGTGATACCGGTCTGCTTGGCCACGCGGGTCAGCTGGGCCGCGCATTCGCGCACCTGCGCCACCGAGCCTGGTGCCGAACTGAGCGCATCCGAATACAGGGTCTGGATCGAGTCGATCACGGCCACTTCCGGCTTCAGGTCGGCCAGCGTGGCAAGAATTTTTTCCAGCTGGATTTCTGCCTGCAGCTTGAGTTCGCGCGCATCGATGGCCAGCCGCTTGGCACGCAAAGCGATCTGGGCACCGGATTCCTCGCCGCTCACATACAGCACTTTTTTCAGATGCGACACATTCGCCAGCGCCTGCAGCAGCAGCGTGGACTTGCCGATGCCGGGGTCGCCGCCTATCAGTACCACGCCACCCGCCACCAGCCCGCCACCCAGTACACGGTCGAATTCCTCGATGCCGGTGCCGAAACGGGGCACGTCGATGGCATCGATATCGGCCAGCGACAGCACGGGCGCCGTCTGCGCCAGCGACAGATGCTGGGGCTGGGAATAGCGGTTGTTGCCACCCGTTTCCACCAGCGTCTCCACCATGGTATTCCACTGCTGGCAGGCGCTGCACTGCCCCGTCCATTTATTGGCCGTGGCACCGCATTCGCTGCAGGTGTACTGGGTTTTCGCCTTGGCCATGCTCAGCCTTCCACCACCGGCACCCGCGGCGCCAGCGCGCACATCAGCTCATAGCCTATGGTGCCGGCTGCCGTGGCCACATCATCGATAGGGTTGCCACGGCCCCACAGCACTACCTTGCTGCCTACCTTGGCCTGCGGCAGGTTGGTCAGGTCCACCGTCAGCATATCCATCGATACGCGGCCGATCAGACGGGTGCGCACACCATCGACCAGCACTGGCGTGCCCAGCGGCGCGTGCCGCGGATAGCCGTCCGCATAGCCGCAAGCGACCACGCCTATGCGCATCTTGCCTTCGGCCTGGAAACGGCTGCCGTAGCCGACCAGCTCGCCATCTGCGATTTCCTGCACGCCTATGATTTCGCTGCTCAGCGTCATGGCCGGCTGCAGGCCGAACTGCTGGGCCGTGGCGCCGCCCGGGGTGGCGCCGTACAGCATGATGCCGGGGCGTATCCAGTCGTTGCGCAGAGTTTTCTGGTGCAGCAGCACGCCGGCCGAATTGGACAGACTACGCGCCCCTTCCAGCCCGGCCGTACCGGCTTCGAAACGGCGGATCTGCTCGGCGATAGGCAGCAGCGGATGCTCGGTATCGTCGGCATTGGCAAAGTGGGTCATCATGGTGATGCTGGCCACACAGGAAATCGCGCTCAGGCGGGCATGGGCCGCCGCAAAGGCTTGCGGCATGAAACCAAGACGGTTCATGCCGCTATTCATTTTCAGATGCAGATCAAATCGCACCCCGCGCGCCGTCAGGCGCTCCTGCGCCGCTTCCAGCCAGGCCAGTTGCTCATTGCAGTGCACGGCGGCCTGCAGATTGTGCTCGGCCATGGTCTCGATATCCTGGGCGTCAAAAAAACCTTCCAGCAGCAGGATAGGCTTGGTCCAGCCCAGTTCGCGCAGGCGCACGGCGTAATCGACTTCTACCAGCGCCAGTCCGTCGGCTTCGGCAAAGCCGCGCATGGCCCGCTCCAGCCCGTGGCCATAGCCATTCGCCTTGAGTACGCCCCAGGCGCGCGCGCCGGGCGACTGCGCTTTTGCCAGCGCCAGGTTATGTTTCAGGGAATCAACGTGGATGGTAGCGAGTATAGGCCTAGGCATAATCACAATACGCAAAATCAGAGAAGCCCGTATTTTACCGTGTGGCGCCTCTAGCGCGCGGTGCAATTCTTGGGGATACGAACAAAGCATGGTATAAAGCAAGCCAGATAAGTTTTCAGGCATCCAGTATGAAGCGTGGTTTCTACACCATCATGGCAGCGCAGTTCTTCTCCTCTCTGGCGGATAATGCACTGCTGTTCGTTGCGATAGACTTGCTGGTTACCATGAAGTCGCCAGCATGGATCACCCCGCTGCTGAAACTCTCGTTCACGCTGTTTTACGTGCTGTTGGCCGCATTTGTCGGCGCTTTCGCGGATTCCATGCCCAAGGGCAAGGTCATGTTCATTTCCAATCTGATCAAGGTTGCGGGCTGTTTACTGATCTTTGCCGACGTCCATCCCCTGCTCGCCTATGCGCTGGTGGGCTTCGGCGCCGCCGTCTACTCGCCCGCCAAATACGGCATCCTCACTGAATTACTTCCCGCAGAGAAACTTGTTGCCGCCAACGGCTGGGTGGAAGGCCTGACCGTGCTGTCGATTATTTTCGGCACCGTGCTGGGTGGCAAACTGGTGGGCGCACAGGTATCGGGCTTCCTGCTGTCGTTCGACCTGCCCTTCTTCGATACCGGCATCGACACGGCACCGGAAGCCGCGCTGTGCGTGGTGGTGGCCATTTATGCCCTGGCAGCCCTGTTCAATACCCGTATTCCCGACACGGGCTGCGTGTACGGCCATCAGGAGCGCAACCCGATCAAGCTGATCGGCGAATTCTCCAACTGCGTCACCCTGCTGTGGAAAGACAAACTGGGCCAGATTTCGCTGGCCGTCACCACCCTGTTCTGGGGCGCTGCCCAGACCCTGCAATTCATCGTGCTGGAATGGGCTAACCGTACCCTGCACCTGAGCTATGAACAGTCGACCAGTCTGGTCGGCGTAGTGGCCATCGGCGTGGCGCTGGGCGCCGTGCTCTCGGCCCGCTTCATCGCCCTGCGCAAGTCGCTGGCCGTGATTCCCATGGGCATAGCCATGGGCGTGATCGTGATGAGCATGACGCTGGTGACCTCGGTCAAAGTGGCATACCCTCTGCTGATACTGGTCGGCCTGCTGGGCGGTTTCTTCCTGGTACCGATGAATGCTCTGCTGCAGCACCGCGGCCACGTGCTGATGAGCGCCGGCCATTCCATCGCCGTGCAGAACTTCAACGAGAATCTGTCCATCCTCACCATGCTGGCCGTGTACTCGCTGATGCTGCGCGCCCACCTGAATCTGGACGTGATCATCGTGCTGTTCGGCCTGTTCCTCGCCGGCACCATGCTGTTCATCCTGCGCAAGCATCAGGCCAACCAGCGCGAGTTCGATTCCGTCGCGCTGATCGGCGAAGCCAAACACTGATCACCGGCCTGCGCCGGCCCGCCACAGCGTTACGCTGACGCCGGCTCAGACCGGCAGCGCGCCGCTCTGGCGGCGCTGCATGGCCAGTTCGGGCCACGCATCGGGCACCACGAAACCACGCCGCACTTCCACCAGACTCTCGCCGTAAGGCAGCAGATGCGCCACCATCACCGGCGCAGGCAATTGCGCCTGCTGGTCGTCCAGCGCCAGCAGCAGCTCGGCCAGATCCAGCACGGCCGCCTCGCCGGCAGCCGCCAGCGGCAGGCGCACGGGCGCCAGCCATTGCAGCCGCGGCAACAGCACAAAGCGCTCGCCTTCCAGTTGCGCCGCTGCGCTGCGCGTCAGCCAGTAGCCATGGCAATGTGCGCTGGAGATGCCGGACATCTGCGCCGGAGTTTGCGGCGGGTAGAACAGCCAGCCCTTGGCCAGCGCCTGCGCCTGCGTCACGGGCTTGGATAGCAATGGCTGCGCTGCCGGATGGGCCGACAGGGACAGCTGCTGCTGGAAGATCTTGCGCATCTTGGCACCCAGTGTATCGGCCAGATTCGGGCCGATCAGACCACTGAAATCGCTGGCCGCAGCGGCATCGAGCAGATAGAACTTGGTGGCGAATTCAAGGTGCTGCAGGCCGTCACCGGCGTTCAGCAGGAAATCGAACTCGCCCACGGTGTCGTTACGGCTGGCGCGCACCTGCAGTCCATGGGCATGCAGCTGGCCTTGCGCTGCGAAATAGAAGGCCATCAGCAGCTCGGCATATTTACCGAGGCGAGTCTGGCGGTGCTGACCTAAGGCCGCTTCCAGCGCGGCCGGCTGGCGGTCCAGTGCAGCCAGCCAGTCGGCCACGGCTGCACTCACCGGCCCTAGCGTAGCCACCTGCCCCTGCCACTGGGGCGCGGCGGGGTCGAGCAGATCGGGCGCATCGAGCAGCCAGGCCAGCGCCCGCACATGGGGATGGGCCAGATGGCCCCAGCGCTGCGCAAAGCCAGCCTGATAGGCATCGCCTTGCGCGAGCAGAGGATTAGTCACGCACCGACCTTGCCAGACACAGATCGGCCCATGCTTTGGCCTTGTCCTGCGGACGTTGCAGCAGATCGTCAGGATGATAGGTGGCGACGACGGGCAGACCGCTGGCGCCATAGGTCATCACGCTGCCCCGTGCCGCTGCGCCAAGCATCAGGCCGCGCGCTGCATGTTGGCCGAAGGTTATTGCCAGCGTCGCCCCCGTCAGCGCCAGTTCGCGCTCCAGATACGGGCGGCAGGCTTGCAGTTCCGGCGCACTGGGCGCGCGCTCCTGTCCCTGATCATCCACGGGGCGGCACTTCACCAGCGCCGTCAGATAGACATCGCTGGCCAGATCGAGCTCGATGGCGCCCAGCATATTGCCCAGTAACTGGCCGGCGTCGCCCGATACCAGTTCTGCCGCCGCTTCGTCCTGTGCCGAGGCGGCAGCCACCACTGCGATAGCGCCAGCCGTATGGCTGCCACGTCCGATGGTGGGCTGCTGGCGGCTCCGGCACAGCGTACAGCGGGTGCATAGACTGATGGCGCTTTGCAGGGCAGGCCAGTCCAGCGCAGCGATCGCCGCATCGGACAGCGACGCGGCACTGGCACCAATGGCGGCAGGCGCTGCCACTGCCGGTGCCCCCTTCAGAGTCGGCGCCACCATGGGCGCAGGAACATCGTCGAACCACGACATGTCTTCCGCACCGGCAGTTTTGCCCGACACCGAAGCCGGAACTGAAACGGGGGCGGGGGCGGCGACAGGCGCCGCGGGTGAGGCCGGTGCCGGCGCCATCGCCACAGCTCCCGCCGGAGCTGCGGAATGCGCACGAACCGGCAGCTCTGCCGCATCCATCGCCGGCGGCGCGATATCGTCCTGCGCGACATCGGTCAGCGGCTCCGCCTCGGCAGGCAGCTCGTCGGCTGCAGGCACGGCCGGGCGCTGGCGCAACTGCCATTGCACGCCTATGTCCATCTCGTCGAGGAAAATGGCCGAACGTTTATCCATGGCGCTCATAGCAGGAAACGCATCACCAGTGCGTCCTCGCGTTGTCCGTTAGCGGCCGGATAATAGCCCTTGCGCCGGCCTATGTGTTTGAAACCATAGCGCTCGTAGATTTCCAGCGCCCGCGTATTCGAAGGCCGCACTTCCAGCAGCATGGATTCCATGCCCAGCCCGCGCGCACAGGCCACGGCCTGGTTCAGCAGAAAACGCCCCAGCCCCTTGCCCTGCTGCTCGGCCGCCACCGCGACATTGAGCAGATGGGCTTCATCGACTACCGCCATGACGAGGAAATAACCGAGCAGGCTGCCGCTCTGGTCGCGCAGCACCCATGCCTGATACTGGCTGCGCAGCGAATCCTCGAAATTGGCCAGACTCCACGGATGGGGATAGACGCTCGCCTCCAGTGCTGCCACTTCCAGCAGATCGGCCGGCTGCATAGGCTCGTACTGCAGCCGCGCCAGATCCCACACCGGTTTCACGCGCCGCCCTCCGCCGCTTTGGCAGCCGCCATGGCGGCCCGTTCGGCCTGCGTGTAAGCGATCTTGTTGCGCAGGTAGAGCGGCTGGGCATCGGCCGCCGTCACGGTCTGCCCGGCGGCAAACGCCAGCGCCGCCAGCTGCGCGATCTGTACTGCATGCGGCATGATGGCAGCATCGCCGCGCGCCAGTGGCGTTTCAGCATACGCTTCGGCGTAGGCCGACAGGCCATTGCCGCACGCCAGCGGCGTACCTTGCGGCTGCACCGCAGCCGGTGCCGACAGCACCGGTGCCAGCACCGCCTGCGGACTGCCATCGGCGCCAAAGCGATACTGCGCCCAGTACACCTCGCCCATGCGGGCATCGAGCACGGTCAGCACGTCCCGTGCAGCGTGCTGCTGATGGCAGGCCAGCGCCATGGCATCGAGCGTCACCACTGGCACTACGGGCAGGCTGGCGCCAAATGCCAGCCCTTGCGCCACGCCGCAAGCCGTGCGCACGCCCGTGAAGGAACCGGGACCGGAGCCGAAGGCAATGGCGTCGCAATCGCACAGGGCGATACCGGCTTCGGCCAGCAGTTCCTGTATCATCGGCAAGACCGACTGGGAATGGGTACGCACCCCGGACGAGACGCGGCTCAGCACCGACTCGCCGCGCAGCAGCGCGCAGGAAGCCAGTTCGGACGAAGTTTCAATGGCAAGAATAATAGGCATCCCCTATTTTAACCTGCCGCGCTAACAGGCGCGACCCCGCTCAGCCATGTAAAATACGCCCCTTAGGCGACTTGCCGCCGCAGCCTGAACCCGCATCCGACTAAAATTCTGACTCTGGCCATGCCTGTAATCACCCTGAACGCCGACAACCGCAAGGAACTGGCCGCCGCCATCGCTGGCGAAGGCTGGGTGGTGGCCTGCCTGTGCGCCGCATGGTGCGGCACCTGCGGCAGCTACCGTGCCACTTTCGAAGAACTGGCCAGCCGCCATCCGGACAAACAGTTTGTCTGGATCGATATCGAAGACCACGCCGACGTGGTGGGCGATCTTGACGTAGAAAACTTCCCTACCCTGCTGATCCAGCATGATGACGTGGTGGCCTTCTTCGGCACCACCCTGCCCGATGCCGGCGTGGCACACCGCCTGATCACGGCGCAGGCTGCGCTCAGCGAGGCCGAACTGGCTGCACAAGCGGCCAGCAGCGCCGAACGGCGCGACTGGCAGAACGACTGCAATCTGCGCACGCTGCTGACGGACTGACGCGCTGCGTCAGCGCAGCAGCCCACAGGACTACAGCACTACAGCGTGAGCGGCAGACTGCGCAAGCGCTTACCCGTCAGTTTGAACACGGCATTGGCCACCGCCGGCGCTATCGGCGGCGTGGCCGGTTCGCCCATCCCTTCCGGATGTTCGGCGCTAGGCAGTATCAGCGTTTCCACCACCGGCGCCTGCGGCATGCGCAGCACGGGGTAGTCGTGGAAATTGCTCTGCTCGACCTTGCCATCCTTGATGGTGATGGCGCCATACAGCGCTGCCGACAGCCCGAATAGCACCGCCGATTCAGCCTGCTGGGCAATGATGTTGGGATTGACGGCGATGCCGCAATCAATCGCACACACCACTTTGTAGACGCGGATCTGGCCCTCTTCGATCGCCACCTCGGCCACCTGCGCCACGATGGTACCGAAAGACTGGTGCAGCGCCACGCCATGGGCGCGCCCCGCAGCTGGCGCACCGGCACGTGCCACGGCCGCATCGAGCACGGCCAGATGGCGCGGATGGCGCTGCAGCAGGCCACGCCGGAAGCTCACCCCGTCCTGCCCCGCCGCATGAGCCAGTTCATCGATAAAGCTCTCCTTGAAGAAGGCATTGTGCGAATGCCCGACGGAGCGCCAGTAGCCCAGCGGCACGGCGCTGTCGACGATCACATGGCTGATGCGCTGATGGGGGAATTCGTACTGCATGTCGAACTCGCCCTCGGCCGTGGTCTTATCGGGACCGCCGGCAGGCAGGCCCAGATTGCGCGCCAAGAACTGGTGCGACACCGAACCGCTGGCCGATTTGCACACCAGCCCCAGCACGCGCCCCTGCCCATCGAGCGCGGCCTGAAAACGCGACAGCGCAGCCGGACGGTAGACGTCATGGCCGGTATCGTCTTCGCGGCTCCAGATCATCTGCACCGGTACGCCGCCAGCCTGTTTGGCCACAGCCACCACCTGCGCCACCATGTCTACATCGAGCCGGCGGCCAAAGCCGCCGCCCAGCATGGTAACCACCAGTTCGACCTGATCATCGGCTACACCGGCCGCCTTGGCGGCCGCCTGCACGGCAAAGCCGGGCGACTGGGTGGGCACCCACAGCCGGACCTTGCCATCCCTGACCTGCGCCGTGCAATTGATAGGTTCCATGGCCGCGTGTGCGAGGAAGGGTGCGCGGTATTCGGCCGTAATGCGCTTTACGCCAGCAGCGCTACCTGCCTGCTGCAGCGCGCCTTCAGCATCGCCCTGTGCGTAATAAGTGTGGCCTGCTTCATGATCCAGACGGGCCGCCATATCGGCATAAATGGCTGCGCTATTCAGGCTGGCACCCGGCCCCTCCTGCCACTCAAGCGGCAAGGCCAGTGCGGCCTGCCTGGCCTGCCAGTAGCTACGCGCCAGCACGGCCACGCCGGCACCAGCGCCAGTGCGCGCAGGCAGCGCGGCAGAAAAGTCCACCACCTGCAGCACGCCGGGCATTTTCAGCACGGCGCTCGGCTCGACTTTTGCCACACTGGCGCCGATCACGGGCGCCATGCGTACGGCCGCATACACCATGCCCTCGGGCCGCACATCGATGCCGAATATGGCACTGCCATTGACTTTGGCCGCTGCATCACGGCGCGGCTGGGCACGGCCTATCAATTTGAAGTCCTGCGGCGCTTTCAGCACCACCTCCGCCGGTGTGGCCGTCACGGCCGCATGGGCCAGTGCGCCATAGGCCAGACGGCGCCCGTCCGCATGGATCACGAAGCCCTGCTCGGTGCGGCAGTCGGCCGCGCGGGCCTGCCATTGCTTGGCCGCTGCAGCCAGCAGCATGGCACGGGCCGTAGCACCCGCTTCGCGCATGGGCAGCCAGCCATCCTTGACGCTGGACGAACCACCCGTGATGATCAGCCCCAGCTCGCGCGCCACCTTGCCCACCATCCAGCTGGCGGCTGCCTTCAGGCGGCCATCGTCATCGGGGTGGAACGGCAGGCCATCCTTGAGCATGGCGATGTTGCCGTAGATTTTATCGATGGGCGCTTGTACCAGCCGGATCGCTGCCAGCGGCACATCGAGTTCTTCCGCCACCAGCATGGGCAAGGCCGTGTGTATGCCCTGCCCCATTTCGCTGCGCGGCATGGCCAGCATCACGCTGCCATCGGCGCCCAGTGCGATCCAGCCGTTCAGTGCCACCGCGTCGCCGCTCAGTGGCAAAGGATGGCTGGCATGCAGGCGCTGGCGCGGCGGCAGCACGCCCCAGCCCACCACCAGCGCCCCCAGCGCTGCTGCGCCGCCAAAGATGAAACGCCGGCGCGATGACCGGACAGGGACGCGCTGTGGCGCCTGCTGATCTTGCTGCATGAGGGAGTCTCCCGTTTTTTTATTTTTTCCAGTGCGTCAGCATAACATCGGCATCCAGCGGTTTGCTGTACAGGTAGCCCTGCGCCAGATGGCAGCCGTGGCGCAGCAGGAACTCGGCCTGCTGCGTCGTCTCCACCCCTTCCGCAATGACGGACAGATTCATGCTCTTGCCCAGCTGGATGATCGCGATGGCGATCGCTTCGTCATTGACGTCGGTGGATATGTCCTTGATGAAGGAGCGGTCGATTTTCAGGGTCTGCACGGGCAGCTGCTTGAGATAGGCCAGCGAGGAATAGCCGGTGCCGAAATCGTCGATGGCCAGCCCGACGCCGATGGCGTGCAGGTCGTTGATGAAGACCATGGCATCGTCGGTATTCATGATCACCGACTCCGTCACCTCTAGCTGCAGCCGGGCCGGTTCCAGACCCGTCTCGCGCAGCGTATCGGCCACCATGTTGACAATGCTGCCCCGCTCGAACTGCTTGACGGACAGATTGACGGCGATCTTGGGCACCACCAGCCCGGCTTCCTGCCAGCGCACCATCTGGCGGCAGGCTTCGCGCAACACCCACTGCCCCAGCTGGTTGATAAAGCCCGTATCTTCGGCCAGCGGGATAAAGCGGATAGGCGGCACCAGCCCCAGTTCCGGATGGTTCCAGCGCACCAGCGCTTCCACCCCGACCAGAGTGCCCGTATCGATATCGACCTGGGGCTGGTAGTTGAGGAAGATTTCGTCTTTTTCGATCGAGCGGCGCAGGAAGGTCTCCAGCCGCAGGCGCTCCACCCCTTCGCCCGTCATCGACGGCGTGTAGAAGCTATAACCGTTACGGCCGCGCGCCTTGGCCTGATACATGGCCACATCGGCATTACGGATCAGCATATTCAGGTCGGTGGCATCATCAGGGAACAGGCTGATGCCCACGCTGCAGGTGACGAACAGTTCGTGGCCGGCCACCACGAAAGGCTGCTCGAACATCTGCACCAGTTTTTCCGCCACCTGGCTGGCGCCATACTGGTTATCGATATCTTCCAGCAGCACGATGAATTCATCGCCGCCCAGCCGCGCCAGCGTATCGCCTTCGCGCAGGCGCGCCTGCAGCGCCTTGGAGACCTGCTTGAGCAGCTCGTCGCCGATGTGGTGACCCAGCGTATCGTTGACGTATTTGAAGCGGTCCAGATCGATGAACAGCAGCGCCAGCTGCTCCTTGTCGCGCGAGGCACGCTGCAGCGCATGCTGCAGGCGGTCGTGGAACAGCAGGCGGTTAGGCAGCGCCGTGAGCGGGTCGTGGTGCGCCAGATGATCGAGTTTTTCCTGCGATTCCTTGGCCTTGGTGATGTCGCTGAACACGCCCACATAATGGGTGGTGACGCCATCGCCGTCACGCACGGCATTCACCGTCAGCTGTTCCAGATACAGCTCGCCGCTCTTGCGGCGGTTCCAGATTTCGCCACGCCAGTGGCCCTGCGTCACCTGCTCCTGCCACATGCTTTCGTAGAAGGCCGCATCGTGCCGGCCCGAACGGGTCAGCGTATGGTCCTGGCCCAGCGCCTCGGCTTCGGTATAGCCGGTAATCTGGGTGAAGGCCGGATTCACCGCCACGATCATGCCCTGGCCATCGAGCACCACCACGCCGTCAGCGATGTGCTCGATCACAGTGGCCGACAGGCGCAGCTTCTCTTCCGATTCCTTGCGCTCGCTGATATCGGCAAACACCCAGATGCTGCCTTCTTCCGCATGCTGTTTGTCGAGCGCACAGCCGCTGACCAGACACCACAGCATGCTGCCATCCTTGCGCCGGTAATGGCGTTCTTCGCTGAAGTATTCGCCCTGCGACAGCGCACGGTACTGGCGTATGCCGCTGGCTTCGAAGTCGAAACTGTCGGCAAACAGGATGGCCGTGGACGCCCCCGTCAGCGCACCCGGCTCGTAGCCGAACAGCTGTTCGCAACGACGGTTGACGGAGACGATCTGGCGGTGGCGCACAAACATCACGCCGAACATCACGTTATCGAGAATCGCGCTCTGCTCGGCCAGCAGGGCGGCAATCCGCATTTCATTCGACTTGCGCTGGCTGACATCGGAAATGATGCCGTCCACCCAGGGTGCCGGATCATCTTCATGGGTCTGCGGCTGGCCGTTTTCCAGCACCCAGCGTTCCACCCCGCCTGCATCGACGATGCGGTATTCCACTTCATACGGCTGGCGCGACTGGATGGCATCCGTGACGGCGCGGCGCTGGCGGCGCCGGTCTTCCGGCACGATCAGATTGGTCCATTCATGGGTGGTGCCGCGCATGAACTGGGCGGCCGGATAGCCGGAAATCTCTTCGATGGCTTCCGAGACAAAATCGATGGCGCCATCGGGACGGCAGCGGAACACCGCCCCCGGCACCTGCGTCACGATGGTGCGGAAACGCTCTTCGCGCTGGCCGATATCGTCGAACAGACGGCGGATCGCCACCCGCATCTGGTCCAGCTGGCTGGCCAGCAGACCCAGTTCATCGCTGCCGCTCAGATCCAGCCGGGTGTCGAAATCGCCATGCGAGAGCCGGTTGGAAAAGCGCATCAGCTTGCGCAGCGGTTTCATCAGGCGGGCGTTCAGGAACAGCACGATCAGCAGCGCGGAAATCAGCACCTGCCCGGCCAGCACCAGAATATACGAGGTGCGCTTCTCGGCCAGCTCCTGCTGGCTGCGCGCATCATCCATTTCCAGCGTGATATGGCCGATACGCTCGCCGCGCATCACTACTTCGCGCTCGGCACGCAGCACATGGCCCGTCAGCTTGCGCTGCGACTGCGCTTTCATGAACTGGATATCGGCCTGCCCCACCACCTGCACCTGCAGCACGGCAGGGTCGCGCATGACGGAGTCGACCAGCGAATGGGCCGATTCGGTGTTCATATTCCACAACGATTCCTGCATGCCCAGCGCCAGAATGTCGGCATTGCGCTGCAAAGCCTCCTGCAGCGCCGTACGGGCGGCTTCCTGCTCGCGCACCCCCACCAGCACATAGCTGCCGACCATGGCAGGCACGCCCAGACCGCCCAGCACCACGAGCAATAGCGCACCATAAATGGAGCGTCCGTAGAGTAATCCCAGCCGTGCACGCAGGCTGACTATCAGGCGACTAAGCATGCGGGCAAGAGGAACAGAGTTGAAACAGCATCGTGTAGGGCGCTCTGGATAGCGGAAAAATAATATTACTAGACAGAATTATGCACGGATTCCGTCTTAAAAGTTCCATGGCATGCAAAAATCTCCATGGCAGGCTATGATCGCCACTCACCGATTACGAGGGACCACCATGACTACCTTCTCTATGTACACCGCATCCATCCCCGTGTTTAAACAGATACTGGGCGCCCAGCTGGCATTGCTGGAAAAGGCTGAAGCACATGTTGCAGAAAAGAAAATTGATCCGCAAGCGCTGCTGCAATACCGCCTCTATCCGGACATGCTGAACTTCACCCGCCAGATCCAGATCGCCTGCGACTTTGCCAAAGGTGCGGCGGCCCGCCTCGGCGGTCAGGACGTGCCTTCCTACGACGACAACGAAACCAGCTTCGCCGAACTGCGCGCCCGCATCGAGAAAACTCTGCATTTCATCGAAAGCGTGCCGCGCAGCGCCATCGAAGGCAGCGAAGGCCGCGCCATCACCACCGGCAGCGGCGAGAAAACCAAACACTTCATGGGCGCCGTGTATCTATTCCACTACGCTCTGCCGCATTTCTATTTCCACGCCACCACGGCCTACGACATCCTGCGCCACAACGGCATCGAAATCGGCAAGAAAGACTTTATCGGTAATTACTAAGCTCTAACTAAGCTGCACGGCCGCCCGGCGGCCCTAGGCTTCAGGTGTTGCGGCGCGGATAGCCCTGCGCCAGGATGCGCTGCCACACCACTTCCTTGGCCTCGGCGCTCATGGAGACCCAGTGCGCCACCTCCGTCACACTGCGGCCGCAGCCGCGGCAGATTTCATCGAAGGTGGTCGAGCACACGGCCACGCACGGCGTATCGGGCCGGATCGGCAGATCACTCATCTTTGCCCTGCATCAGCTTGTCCCAGCCATCGTGGCCCAGCGCCCGCATGGTGGCGATATTCTTTTCGAAAATATCGGCCGCTTCGGGGAAGGCTTCCACGGCGCGGTCTATGCTGTCTTCGCGGATCAGGTGCAGGGTAGGATAAGGCGAACGGTTGGTGTAGTTGTCGATATCGTTACGGTCGGTATCGGCAAACTGGTAATCCGGGTGGAAGCTGGCAATCTGCAGTTCGCCATCGAGCTGCAGCTCTTCCAGCGCCGCATCGGCCACATCAAGAAACTCGTTGAAGTCCTCGAAATCCGTCAGCACCTGCGGGTGGATCAGCAGGGTGGTATCGATTTTCTCGGGGTTGGCTTCGGCCAGCACTTCCAGTTCCGCCACCAGCTGCTCGAGCAGCTGTTCCGGCGTGGTGGCGTCCGAGACCACATAGCGGATCTGCTTCTTCACCTGCACTGCCTTGGCAAACGGGCACAGGTTCAGGCCGATCACTGCCTTGTCCACCCAGTGGGCAGTGGCGGCAATAACGGCATCATGATCGGGGACGGGACGGCTCATATTCAATTCCTTGTGGACTGCGCAAAAGCAGGATTGTACGCACTCTGCCGCGGAAAGCCTACTTCCCGCATTCTGCCGCCATCTGCGCGCTATCTGATTGGAAATATTCCACAAACCACCCTGTCATACGCCTGACATAGTTCTTGACGTGCCGGCAGGGTCTCCGTACACTCGGGGTTTATTCATAGTCCGATCGATGTTTCCAGTCGACAATATTAGGATACTATGCAAGCACGAATTCCCCATTCCGCAGTTCTGGCTACTCTGCTAGTGCTGGAACTACTAGCGCCGGCCCAGGCTCACGATGACAACACCGGCTACCCGCCGGCAGGCTCAGCCGCCACCAGTCCAGTCAACAGCGTCAGCAGCAACCTCCCCCGCTTCCCCGTCTCCGACCTCAGCTCCCAGAAACCCGCCAAACCGGCCGCCAAAAGCGCCGAGGACGATGCTTTCCGCGAAAAAGACGTGTGGGGCCGCATCCGTAGCGGCTATGCCATCCCCGATATCAGCAATGAGCTGGTCGGCAAGCATGTGAACTGGTATGCCACCCGCCCCGACTACATTGCCCGCACCACCACGCGCGCTTCGCGCTACCTGTTCCATGTGGTGACGGAACTGGAAAAACGCGGCATGCCGACCGAACTGGCGCTGCTGCCCTTCATCGAATCGGCCTTCAACCCGCAAGCCCTGTCCAGCGCCAATGCGGCCGGCATGTGGCAGTTCGTACCGGGCACGGGACGCGATTTCAACCTCAAGCAGGATGCCTTCAAGGATGAGCGACGCGGCATACTGGCCTCGACCGATGCTGCCCTGACCTATCTGCAGCGCCTGTACGATATGTTCGGCGACTGGCAACTGGCGCTGGCCGCCTACAACTGGGGCGAAGGCTCGGTGCAGAAAGCCATCAAGCGCAATCAGGCGGCCGGCAAGCCTACCGATTTCGAAAGCCTGGCCGAACTGATGCCGGCCGAAACCCGCAACTATGTGCCCAAGCTGCAGGCCGTGAAAAACATCGTGGCCAATCCGGCCCAGTACGGCCTGAACCTGCCCGCCATCGACAACACGCCGTATTTCACGGCCGTGGACAAGACCAGCGATATCGACCTGACCATTGCGGCCCATCTGGCCGAACTGTCGGTGGACGAATTCAAGGCCCTGAACCCGCAGTTCAAGCGCCCCGTGATCACGGGCGACGAACAGACCAAGATTCTGCTGCCCAAGGAAAACGCCGACAAATTCCACCTGAATCTGGCCCAGTGGGGGAAAAACCTGTCCACCTGGACCACCCACAAGATCACCAGTGCACGCGAAAGCATCAGCACGCTGGCCTCGCGCTTCCACACCACGCCCGATGTGATTCGTCAGGCCAACAATATTCCGCAGAAAACGGCACTCAAGGCCGGCTCCACCATTCTGGTGCCGAAACTGTCGACCAGCGCCAGCATCGACATTCCGGCCGAAGTGGAACGCACGGCCACCGTCGCCTTCGAAACCGAGCGCGAACGCAGCAGCAAAGCTGGCAAAGTCAGCAAGACTAGCTACAAGCAGGCCCGCAGCGACAGCAAATCGGAAAAAAACAGCACGCACAAGAAACGTCACAAACACGACGACTAATGCTGTCTCAAGGGCAAAACTGTCGTTTTTGCTCCGTTTTATCCAGTTCGGGGCCGGTTTTCACGGAAATCGGCCTGCCGACCGGGTTGCAGTAGCGTCCTACTGGCCCTACAATCTCGGTCTTGTCCGGCCTCCGGCCAACTCAACAACCAAACTGACGTCGCCAGCCCGCCTACTCGGCCAGCCAGGCACGCAGTCGCAATCGGAGTCAATATGGCGTTCCTGCAAGGCAAAAAAATCCTCATCACTGGTTTGCTGTCGAACCGTTCCATCGCTTACGGTATCGCTAAAGCTTGCCACCGCGAAGGCGCCGAACTGGCGTTCACCTATGTGGGCGAACGTTTCAAAGACCGCATCACCGAGTTCGCTGCCGAATTCGACAGCAAGCTGGTATACGACTGCGACGTCACCAGCGACGAGCAGATCGCTGCCCTGTTTACCGATCTGGCCCAGAGCTGGAACCAGCTCGATGGTCTGGTGCACGCCATCGGTTTCGCCCCGCGCGAAGCCATCGCTGGCGAATTCCTCGACGGCCTGACCCGCGAGAACTTCCGCATTGCCCATGACATTTCCGCCTACAGCTTCCCGGCACTGGCCAAAGCCGCCCTGCCGCTGCTGAAAGAAGGTTCCTCGCTGCTGACCCTGTCGTATCTGGGCGCCATCCGTGCCATCCCTTACTACAACACCATGGGTCTGGCCAAAGCTTCGCTGGAAGCCTCGGTACGCTATCTGGCCGAGAACCTGGGCAAGCACGGCATCCGTTCCAACGGCATTTCCGCCGGTCCGATCAAGACTCTGGCCGCTTCCGGCATCAAGGACTTCGGCAAACTGCTGGGCTTTGCTTCCTCGCACGCTCCGCTGCGCCGCAATGTGACGATCGAAGAAGTCGGCAACACGGCCGCCTTCCTGCTGTCCGATCTGGCCTCCGGCATCACCGGCGAAATCACCTATGTCGATGGCGGTTTCTCGCATGTGATGGGCCTGAACGCGGAAGACTACGCATAAGCTGGCACCTAGCCACGAAAAAAGCGCCCGCTGGGCGCTTTTTTTTTCGCCGGCCAGTTTGCCGCCATACCGGCAGCGGTGACAGCGGCAAATGCGGCAGCGCAAAAATAGCTGGTGCAGCCCTGCGCAATCTCGTATATAATGCCGCCCTGCCCTGTACATTACAGTGGCAAAGATAACAATGAGCAGCTTCGCAAGCCTGTAGCGCACCCCTGGGGTGTCGCGATTTATAAAGCCCTCCCGCCCTGTGTGTCGAACCTGACACCGTCCCGGCGCAAAGCTTTTGTGCCGAAATTTCTGTCCTATACTAGTTCGATGGGCCATTTCGTCTGTGGTTGGCGTTGCTATATCGCGCTCGGCGCCTGAGCCGGACGCAGAATTTTACGAAAGAACAGCATGACATTTGAAGCACTTGGTCTCAACACGTCCATTATCAAAGCCCTGACCGACGCCGGCTACACCAAGCCTACGCCCGTGCAGGAGCAAGCCGTACCCGCCGCCATCGCCGGCAAGGACTTGTTGGTTTCCTCGCAAACCGGTTCCGGCAAAACGGCAGCATTCATGCTGCCTTCGCTGCACCGTCTGTCCGCCCTCGAGCCAGCCGCCGGCGGCAAAACCCACAATCAGGAAATGCAGGCCGCGCGCGCCCGTGGCGAACGTCCACGTTTCAAGCCTGCCCAGCCAAAAATGCTGGTGCTGACCCCGACCCGCGAACTGGCCCTGCAAGTGACCACCAATACTGACAAATACAGCGTCAACCTGCGCCGCCTGAAAGCCGTGTCGATTCTGGGCGGCATGCCTTACCCGAAACAGATGCAACTGCTAGCCAAGAATCCCGAGATTCTGGTGGCAACGCCAGGCCGTCTGATCGACCACATGGAATCGGGCAAGATCGACTTCTCGCAACTGGAAATTCTGGTGCTGGACGAAGCTGACCGCATGCTGGACATGGGCTTCATCGACGACATCGAAAAAATCGTCGCCGCCACCCCGGCCAGCCGCCAGACCATGCTGTTCTCGGCCACGCTGGACGGCGTGGTCGGCAATATGGCACGCCGCATCACCAAAGATCCGCAGATCATCCAGATCATGACGGCCGCCAACAAGCATGAAAACATCACCCAGCGCGTGCACTTCGTTGACGACCTGTCGCACAAGAACCGCCTGCTGGACCACCTGCTACGCGACGAAGCGCTCGATCAGGCCGTGGTATTCACCGCCACCAAGCGCGACGCCGACACCATCGCCGACCGTCTGAACATCGCCGGTTTCTCGGCCGCCGCACTGCATGGCGACATGCACCAGGGCGCCCGTAACCGCACGCTGGAAAGCCTGCGCCGCGGCCACGTGAAGATTCTGATCGCCACCGACGTTGCCGCCCGCGGTATCGACGTACCGAACATCACCCACGTGTTCAACTACGATCTGCCGAAATTCCCGGAAGACTATGTGCACCGCATCGGCCGTACCGGCCGTGCCGGCCGTAACGGTCTGGCCATCTCGCTGGTCAACCACGCCGAAGGCATGAACGTGAAGCGTATCGAGCGCTTCACCAAGCAGCTGATTCCGGTCAACGTGATCGAAGGCTACGAGCCGAAGAAAACCAGCTTCCCGCCACGTTCGAGCTCGCGTCCGGGCGGCTGGAAGCCGGGCGACAACCGCAATGGCGCCAAGCCGGGCCAGCGCAGCTTCAGCAAGCCGGGCGCACCGCGCAAGGAAGGCGGCTACAAAGGTAGCAACCCGCGCAGCAGCGAAGGCGCAGCCCGCCGCAGCTACGGCGACCGCTAATCGGCCGCCCCGCCCGTTCAGTCCCGCCGGCGCGATCTGAACGGGTAAAAACCCCGCAACGCCACCGCCAGTCACACTGCCGGTGGCGTTTTTTCTAACTGCGACTACAATATCTGCTCTGCTGGCCCGTCTTCAGGGCATGACTTCCGCGCAAACCATGACAGAACAGGCCATTACCGCCGCCGTGCTCAAGGAGCGTTCACGCCTAGGCAACTTTATCCGCCGCCGCGTGGCCGACCCTACCGATGCCGACGACATCCTGCAGGATGTGTTCCATGAGTTCGTGCAAGCCTATCGTTTACCGGAACCGATAGAACAGGTGACTGCGTGGCTCTACCGTGTAGCACGCAACCGCATCATCGACCGCTTCCGCAAGAAGCGCGAAGTGGCGCTGGCCGATCTGACTGGCAGCGACGATGATGAAGAATATACCCTCGACCTGCTGCTACCTTCGCCTGATGGCGGCCCCGAGGAAGCTTATGCCCGCGCCACCCTGCTGGAAGAACTGCAGGCGGCGCTGGAAGATTTACCCGCTGCCCAGCGTGATGTTTTCGTCGCCCACGAACTCGACGGCGTCAGCTTCAAGGAAATGGCCGAGGCCAGCGGCACCCCCATCAATACTCTGCTGGCACGCAAGCGCTATGCCGTGCAATACCTGCGCGCACGCCTGCAATACCTGTACGAGCCCGAATAAGGAGAACTGCAATGCGTTGGAAACTGTGTATGATCCCGATGATCCTGATCGCCGTCGCTGCCATGTCGGCACTGGTGATGCTGCTCTGGAATGCTGTGATGCCGGCCATCTTTACCGGCGCCCAGTGCATCGATTTCTGGCATGCCATGGGCCTACTGGTGCTATGCCGCATCCTGTTCGGCGGCTTCCGCGGCCGGCGCGGCCACGGTCATGGCCATCACGGCTTCGGCCGCGAGCGCTGGGCACGCTGGCAAGCCATGACGCCGGAAGAGCGGGCCCTGTTCCACAAGAATCGCGGCATCTTCTGCCGCCCCAAAGCTGAACCCAAACCCGCAGCCAAACCTGAAGCCCAAGCTGAATGAAAAAACACTCCGCCGCACCGTTTAGCAGTTACCAGAAAATCGTCGTAGGCCTGCTGGCCTTCCTGCAGTTCGCCGTCATCCTCGACTTCATGCTGATGTCGCCGCTGGGGGCGCTGATCATGCCGGCCTTGCAGATCAGCCCCAGCCAGTTCGGTGTCGTCGTCTCGGCCTACGCCTTCAGCGCCGGCATTTCCGGCCTGCTCACCGCCGGTTTTGCCGACCGCTACGACCGCAAGCGTTTGCTGCTGTTCTTCTACACCGGCTTCATCCTCGGTACCCTGTGGTGCGGCATGGCGCAAAGCTTTGAATCGCTGCTGCTGGCGCGCATCGTCACCGGCCTGTTCGGCGGCGTGATCGGCTCGGTGGTGCTGGCCATCGCCACCGACCTGTTTGCACCGGAGCAGCGTGGCCGCGTGATGGGCCTGATCCAGACCGCGTTTGCCGCCAGTCAGGTGCTGGGCCTGCCGGCCGGCATCTACCTGTCCAACCAGTGGAACTGGCATGTGCCCTTCATTGCCATGGCCCTGTTCGGTCTGGCCGGCGGCCTGCTGGTGGTCTGGCAGATGCAGCCCGTGAATGCCCACCTGAAGCAGCCGCAGGAACATAGCGCCTGGCTGCACCTGTACCACACGCTGACCGAGCGCGAGCACCTGCTGGCATTCGCCATCACGGCCCTGCTCAGCACGGGTGGCTTCATGCTGATGCCCTTCGGCAGCGCCTACGTGGTCAACAATCTGGGCATCTCGCTCGACCACCTGCCCACCATCTATCTGGTGACGGGCCTGTGCACCATCTTCATCGGGCCACTGGTGGGCAAGGCGGCCGACAGCGTGGGCAAATTCCGCGTCTACCTGTTCGGCACCGTGCTGTCTATCGCCATGGTGCTGATTTACACCAATCTGGGCCACATCTCGCTGCTGGCCCTGATCATCGTGAATACCCTGCTGTTCATCGGCATCTTCTCGCGCATGATCCCCGTGCAGGCCATGATGAGTAGCGTGCCGACGGCCACCAAGCGGGGCGCATTCAATGCCATCAGCGCCTCCATCCAGCAGCTGTCGGGCGGGCTGGCTTCGGTGCTGGCCGGGCATATCGTGGTCAGTGGCGCCGGCGGCCAGTTGCTGCATTTTGACCGCATCGGCTACGTGGTCGTTGCTTCCGCTTTGCTAGCTATGGTGCTGGTGTGGCGGCTGCACCAGCAACTGGCGCTACGGCCCCGGCAATCTTGAGTTTCTGTCCAAGACAATGAAATAATTGAATACATTGTTGCCGCACGGCATCTTTTTTGTACTATAATGGTTCATGACGATTACCGCTCGCCCACTATTTATTACAGAAAGGGAAATAGCACATGAACCCGAGAACCATGGATGCCGGCTGCCTGCGCGCGCTGCGCCGCCGCGGCCATTCCGACGCCAGCATTAGCGCCATGACGCCAGAAGAAGCCTTCTGCGAATACTGCGCCTACCACGGCATCATGAACATGATGCCCGCCACGCTGGAAATGCTGGACAAGCTGCGCGCCGAAGTGCCGGTCGCCATTACGGCACCCGCCATCTAGCCTGCTGTCCTGACGCGCACGCCGCGTCATCCACGGACGTAAAAAAGCCACCAACCGCACTGAGCATGCTCAGGCTGATGGTGGCTTTTTTGCGTTACAGGCCGCACACACGGCCCGCACGACGCTTAACGGTAGTATGCCTCGACTTTGCCTTTCAGCTTGATCAGCATAGGGCGGCCATGGCGGTCCAGGCTGCGGCCAGCGGCGACCTTGATCCAGCCTTCGCTGATGCAGTATTCATCCACATCCAGACGCTCTTTATCGTTGAAACGGATGCCGATATCGTGTTCGAAGATGGCGGCAACATGGAATTTGCTGCGCGGGTCGATCGACAGGCGATCGGGCAGCGGAGGGAGTTGAGTAGTATCGTTCATGCCGAGATTATAGCATCAGCTCCCTGCCCGCCTGCAGCCGCTTTAGCTGGTCTTGAAGATCAGCTGCGCCACCCGCTGCAGTTTCGGATACACCACCGGCACCGTCAGCATGGTGCTGCCTATCGCCATCAGCAGCAGCGCGGTAAACGTTTCGCTGGTGATGATCTGCTTGTCCAGCAGGATGTTGACGAAGATGATCATGATCAGCGCCTTGGTCTGCAGCAGCCAGCCGATGATCGACGCTTCGCCCGGGCCCCAATTGAGGATCTTGCCGGCGATGTGGATGCCGGTCAGCTTGCCCGCGACGGAAGCGAACAGCATGACGGCCGCCACCAGAAACACGGCCGAACCGCCCAGCGCCCAGTTGGTGCGCAAGCCCGTGCTGAGGAAGAATACCGGCATCACGGCCATCAGCACATTGGCGCGCAGGAAGTCCATGCGCTGCTGGTTAAACCAGTCCGCATCCATCACGGCACCGGCCAGGAAAGCGCCCACCATGTAGTGCAGGCCAGCCCAGTCCGCTGCGAAGGCGCAGGCGGCCAGCCAGATGAAGGCCACATACCAGCGGTCGCGCTCTTGCAGACCCTGCATCAGGCGGCGGTACAGTATGGTCGCCACGCCGAACAGCAGCAGGAAGCCCAGCTGGCGCCCCATGCGTTCCCAGTCCAGCAGGATCACGGCCAGCACGCCCCAGATGGCGATATCGTCCAGACTGGCGTAACGCAGGATGCGCTGGCCGATAGGCTGGCGCAGGATTTCCAGTTTTTCCATCAGTAGGATCAGGATGGGCAGTGCCGTCACGGCGCAAGCCATGCCCACGCCCAGCACGAACTGCCAGCTCTGGGCTTTCGGTCCCATCCAGCCGGCATAGCCGAGCAGACCGAGTGCCGCGATGCTGCCGAATACCAGCGGTACGCCCAGCGCCAGGCCGGCCGTGATACTGCTTTCGCGCCGGTGTTCCCAGGCTTTTTTCAGATCCAGTTCGATACCGGCAATCATCACGAAGATCATCACGGCCCACCACGCAATGCCGTTCAAGGACTGCACCACCTGCGGGTTAAATACGAACTGATAGTACTCGGGATAGGCCCGGCCCAGAATGCCGGGGCCTAGCAGTATGCCGGTAATAATCTGCACCACCACCAGCGGCGCATAGTAGTCGGTCTGACCGACACGCCAGATCAGATAAGGCAGGCTGAATATGATCAGCATCGCGATCAGGAAAATTTCTGTGGTCGCCATGTGCATATGTCTCCAAAAATTTTTTGTAGTTTAAGTAAAGCTAGCAAGGCCAGCCGCGCCAATTCTAGCGCGGTTTATGCGCAAAATATGCAAATCAGTAAATATTCTCCGTGTTTAGCAAAACTGTAGTTTTGTGTCACACATTGTCCAAAACAAAACAATGCTTGCCAAGTCAGAAAATAGGATTATACTTGCGCACTCAAACACTATTTAAGTAGTTATGCAGTAGTTTTCAATATTACTAGCTTACCGAAAGTCATTATGAGCGACCTCTCTTCTCCCCTGCCCGAAACGGGCGCAGCGCTGGCGCTGGCCCTTGGTCTGGCGCGCGCCCAGGCCACCATGGTACGCCGGCTCGATCAGGTACTGGGTTCCTACCACGGTATCAGCTTCGGCGATTTTATGCTGCTGAACTCGCTGGCGCGCGCGCCGGGCGGACGTATGCGCCGCGTCGATCTGGCCGAGCGTCAGGGTCTGACTGCTTCCGGCGTCACCCGCACCCTGCTGCCGCTGGAAAAAATCGGCCTGATCGAACGCCAGCAGGACCCGCGCGATGCGCGCGTGGCCTATGCCGCGCTGACCGCTAGCGGCCGCGAACTGCTGCTGAATGCCACCCCGGCAGCAGAACTGTGCAGCAAAGACTTGCTGCGCAACTGTCCGGGCGAGCAATACGCCAGCCTGACCGAAGCCATGACCATCATCAGCGGCCTGCCCAGCGTCCCCCTCGGCAGCGCAAACTAGGCAGGAGCACAGACCATGTCCCATCCGGCACCGAACCAGCGCGCAGAGCTGATGCGCAATCCCAACTTCAAATGGCTGCTACGCGGCGGCGTGATCTCCATGCTGGGCGACCAGCTGACCATGGTGGCACTGCCATGGCTGGTGCTCAAGCTGACGGGCGACACCATGGCACTGGGGCTGGTGATCGCCCTGATGAGCATACCGCGCGCCGCCTTCATCCTGATCGGCGGCGCCGTGGTCGACCAGTATTCGCCCAAGCGCGTACTCATGCTGAGCAAATACGCCAACGCCATCCTGCTAGGTCTGCTGGCACTGCTGGTGCTGCGCCAGCAAAGCGTGATCACACTGGCGCTGGGCAGCAGCCTGCAACTGAGCCTGGAACTGACGCCCCACATCACCCTGATGCTGATCTATGCACTGGCACTGGGCATAGGTCTGGCCCAGGCCTTCGGCGTACCGTCCGGCACCAGCATCATGCCGCAATCGATACCGGCCGAATATCTGCAGGCCGCCAACGGCGTGCTGATGGGACTACGCCAGCTCTCCATGCTGCTCGGTCCCGTGCTGGCCGCTGTCCTGCTGGCCGTCTTTGGCGGTAATGGCAACAGTGGTAGCAACGGCGCAGGCAGCAGCATCAGCAGCGCCGGCATGCCCGATGCGCACGGGCTGGCCGCCGCCTTCGCGCTCGACTGCCTGAGCTTCGTCGTCTCGGCGTGGACGCTGAGCCGTGTCACCGCCCGGCCTGGCGCAGGCAATGCTGCCGGCGCGAGCGCACTGTCGGTGTGGAGCTCCATCGGTTCGGGTCTGCTGATGGTGTGGCGCGATGTGCCGCTGCGGCTGTGCTTCATCTACTGGGGCACGGTATCGCTGTTCATCGGCGGCTCCATGCAGGTGGCGCTGCCCGTACTGGCCAGCGATCTGCTGCACGGCGCCTCGGCACTGGGCCTGCTGCTGGCCGCCAACGGTGCCGGCACCCTGCTCGGCATGGGCGCGGCAGCGGCCATCGGTGCACGGCTGCGTTTCGTCAGCTTCGGCGCCATGATATTGCTGATGGATGCACTGGCCGGCGTGCTGGTGATGGGACTGGGCGCAGCCTACAATGCCTGGCTGGCCGGCGCCCTGCTGCTCTTGCTCGGTGTACTGGGCGGCTATGTGCAGATCAATGTCTTCACCTGGATACAGCGCCGCGTACCGCCGCAGATGATGGGCCGCGCCATGAGCATTTTCATGTTCATCTTCATGGGGCTGGCGCCGATTTCCGCTGCCGCCACCGGCTGGCTGCTGAAACTGATCTCGCTGTCGCAATTGTTCGTCGGCGGTGGCATCATACTGGTCACGTTTGCTGCACTGGCCTACCTGTTCACGCCTATCGGCAGCATCACCGCTAACACGCCCGACGCAACGCAAGCGCAGTAAAGGACATCGCATGGAAACCAAATGGCTGGAAGACTTCATCTCGCTGGTCGAGACCAACAACTTCAGTCGTTCCGCCGCCCTGCGCCACGTCACCCAGCCGGCCTTTTCACGCCGCATCCAGTCGCTGGAAAACTGGCTGGGCACCGATCTGATCGACCGCACTTCCTACCCCACCAGCCTGACCCCGGCCGGTGTGGTGTTCTACGAGCAGGCGCTGGAAATGCTGGCGCAGATTAACGGCGCGCGCGACATGCTGCGCTCCAAACGGGCGGCCGCCCAGACCAGCATCGATCTGGCCGTGCCGCACACGCTGTCGCTGACTTTCATCCCCAAATGGCTGACGGCACTCGAGCAGGATTTCGCGCCCATCAGCAGCCGCCTGATGGCGCTCAATGTGCACGACGCCGTGATGCAGCTGGTGGAAGGCGGTTGCGATCTGCTGCTGTGCTACCACCATCCGCGCCAGCCCGTGCAGCTCGATCCGGGCCGCTACGACATGCTGGTGCTAGGGCGCGAATCGCTGCGCGCCTATGCCCGCTGCGATAAAAACCGCGTGCCGGAATTCAGCCTGCCCGGCAGCAAAAAGGAACCGCTGCCCTTCCTGTCCTACACCAACAATGCCTATCTGGGACGTATGGTGGAACTGATCCTGACCGATGCGCGCACCCCGCTGCATCTGGATCGCCAGTACGAAACCGATATGGCCGAAGGCCTCAAGATGATGGCACTGGAAGGCCGCGGCGTAGCCTTCCTGCCCGAATCGGCAGTCACCCGCGAACTCAAAAGCAAGCAGCTCGCGCGCGCCGACGATGGCAGCGCACAGTGGGAAATCGAAATGGAAATCCGCCTCTACCGCGAGCGCCCTTCGGCCAGCCGGCGCGGCAAAGCCATCGTCGAGCGGCTGTGGGACTACCTCGAACAGCAGCAGAAAAACAGTGGCCGCAAACGCCGCGTAGCGGTGTCCGAACGCTAGTGCGCAACACTAGTGTGGAAGGCCGCAACTGCGCCAGATCAGATCAGCGAATTTCATAACTATGCAAATTTTGCATAGTTGAATGCGCATACAGCATTGGCCGCCTCGCGCCCTCCGGTTCTATGATTCGCCCCACTTGAAGCGCGCCACAAGTGCGCTTCAGCCTCGAATCTATCGGAGACCTGAGCATGACTACCGCACCAGCACACGCATTGCCTTCCTACCTGAATCCAGAAGATTTGGGCCCATGGGGCGTCTACCTGCAACAGATCGATCGCGTCACGCCGCACCTCGGCAGCCTGTCGCGCTGGGTCGAAACCCTGAAACGCCCGAAGCGTATCCTGACCGTTGACGTTCCGATCGAACGCGACGACGGCAGCATCGCCCACTACGAAGGCTATCGCGTACAGCACAATATGTCGCGTGGTCCGGGCAAAGGCGGCGTGCGCTTCCACCAGGACGTAACTCTCTCCGAAGTAATGGCGTTGTCGGCATGGATGACGGTCAAGAACGCCGCTGTGAACGTGCCATACGGCGGCGCTAAAGGCGGTATCCGTGTCGATCCTAAGACTCTCTCGCGCGGCGAACTGCAGCGCCTGACCCGCCGCTACACCAGCGAAATCTCGCTGATCATCGGCCCTAACAAGGACATTCCTGCACCGGACGTCAACACCAACGAACAGGTGATGGCATGGATGATGGACTCCTACGCCATGATCGAAGGTAATCTGTCGACCGGCGTAGTGACCGGCAAGCCGATTTCGCTGGGTGGCTCGCTGGGCCGCCGCGAAGCCACCGGCCGCGGCGTGTTCGTGGTAGGCCGCGAAGCTGCTGCCAAGCGCGGCGTAGCGATCGAAGGTGCCCGCGTTGCAGTACAGGGCTTCGGTAATGTGGGCGGCGTTGCTGCCACCATGTTCGCAGAAGCCGGCTCGAAAATCATCGCCGTGCAGGATCATACCGGCACCGTGGTGCATCAGGGCGGCCTGGATATTCCGCGTCTGCACAAGCACGTGGCCGAATGCGGCAGCGTATCCGGCTTCCCCGGCGCTGAAGCCTTCCTCGACCGCGACGCGTTCTGGGGCATCGAGTCCGACATCCTGATTCCGGCCGCGCTGGAACAGCAGATCACGGCTGCCAACGCACCGAAGATCCGCACCAAAATCATTCTGGAAGGCGCCAACGGCCCGACCACGCCGGAAGCCGACGACATCCTGACCGACAAGGATGTGCTGATCGTGCCGGACGTGCTGGCCAATGCCGGCGGCGTCACGGTTTCCTACTTCGAGTGGGTACAGGACTTCTCCAGCTTCTTCTGGACCGAAGACGAAATCAACGCGCGCCTGACCCGCATCATGCAGGACGCTTTCAACTCGGTGTGGACTGTCGCACAGGAGAAGAAAGTCACGCTGCGCACCGCCACCTTCATCCTCGCCTGCACCCGCGTGCTGCAGGCGCGCGAAGTCCGCGGCCTGTATCCATAATGTACTGATCCCCAGCAGTTCGCGCCTGCACCGGCTCCGGCCCGTGCAGGCGTTTTTTACATCGCTTGCAGAACCAAAACAAGGGACCACATGAGCACCATCGAACAGAAGGCGCTGGCCTATCACCGTCAGGGCAGCGCCGGCAAAATCGCCATAGAAGTGACCAAGAGCGTAGGCACGCAGGAAGATCTGGCACTGGCCTATTCGCCCGGCGTGGCCGCACCGTGCGTGGAAATCCAGCGCGAACCGGCCCGTGCCTACGAGTACACGGCCAAAGGCAATCTGGTGGGCGTGATTACCAACGGCAGCGCCGTGCTGGGCCTCGGCAATATCGGCGCGCTGGCCGGCAAGCCTGTGATGGAAGGCAAAGTGGTGCTGTTCAAGAAGTTCGCCGGCATCGATGCCTTCGATATCGAAATCGATGAAACCGATCCCGATAAACTGGTGGATATCATCGCTGCCCTGCACCCTACTTTCGGCGGCATCAATCTGGAAGACATCAAGGCACCGGAGTGCTTCTACATCGAACGCAAGCTGCGCGAGCGGCTGGCCATTCCCGTATTCCATGACGACCAGCACGGCACCGCCATCGTGGTGGGCGCCGGCATGATCAATGCACTGCAACTGAGCGGGCGCGAGATCGGCAACGTGAAAATCGTCTGCTCCGGTGCCGGTGCCGCCGCCATGGCCTGCCTCGACCTGCTGCTCGATCTGGGCGCCAAGCGCGAGAACATTTTTGTCTGCGACAGCAAGGGCGTGCTGAGTACGCGCCGCCAGCTCGACGGCGAAAAAGCCGCATGGGCGCAGGACACCGGCGCCACCACCCTGTCGCAAGTGATGGTGGGTGCCGATGTATTCCTCGGCGTGTCCGGTCCGGGCGTGCTGTCGCCGCGCGATATCGAGCAGATGAGCAAGCAGCCCATCGTCTTCACGCTGGCCAATCCGGAACCGGAACTGCGGCCGGAACTGGTGCGCGAAGCGGCGCCGGATGCCATCATCGCCACCGGTCGTTCCGACTATCCTAACCAGATCAATAACGCGCTGTGCTTCCCCTACCTGTTCCGCGCGGCGCTCGATAGCGGTGCTTCTACTATCAATCAGGAAATGAAGCGCGCCTGCGTCATGGCGCTGGCCGAGATGGCCCGTAGCGACAGCCGCTTTGGCAAGGACTATGTGGTACCGGGCCTGCTCGATCCGCGTCTGCTATCCGGCGTCACGCCGAAAATCGCTGCCGCAGCTTATGGCAGCGGCGTAGCACGCAAGCAGCTCGATGAGCTGGTGTATGCAGAAGATCTGAAAGATCTGGCGGAGACCCTGCTGTAGTCCTTTTCGTCTTCCGGTCTAAATCGGTCTAGATCGGTCTAGATTAGTCTAATCCGGTCTAGAAAAGTCTATTTCTATCTAGACCGCAATAGGTTACGGACGGGTGATGCGGAACACTTCCAGATGGTATTCATCCCCCACCAGCAGCAGGCTGTGATCGCTGAACATCAGCTGACGCAGCACGGGATAGTTCCCCATCACCAGCGCACCACCATACAGGCGTAAGCGCTTGATGGTGGCCTTCTGCTCCGACAGGGCCGTCGTGCCGATGGCGTAATCAGCCAGCACCAGCACATCGCCCTGCGCATCGCCGCTGGCATAGGTGCCCACACCCACATCGGCCAGCAGCAGATTATTCTTGTACAGGCGTGCATCGATAAACGGCGCCCGTCCCGACGCGGCCCACTGGGTCGATAGTACTTCCTGCCCCAGTTCCGTGCGCCCCGTCGGCAGCACGGCTACGCCGTTCTTGTCGAGCGCCACGCCCATCACCCCGCCCGGACTGGTGAAAGTGGCTTTGCCATTCCAGATCGCGCCCATCTTGCCGTTGCTATCGAGCGCCACCGGCATAGGCTCGGCCCCGCCCGTGCCCAGCGAGTGGATCACGGGAGCGCCCAGCCCTTGGGGCCAGATGGCCAGCATGGCAGTGGAGCCATCCAGCCAGGTGGTCAGCACCGTGCCGCTTGACGTGGCCACGCGCGGCCGCACGGCCGACAGCGCAATTTCGAACGGCGGCGTGAGCTGGCGTCCAGAGAAATCGTACTTGCACAGCTTGAGCAGATACTGGGTCTTGTCGTTCACCGGCAGCAGCGAGAAAGTGGTGGCCAGCCAGAAGCCGTTACCGTCCACCGAGGCCGCATTTTCGGCCGCTGCCAGTTCCGTGGTCGAACTGGCCGCCACGACGGGATACAGATCGACCGCACTGCCCTGCAGTTTCGCCTGCATGTCGAACTTCAGCATGCGCGTGCCGGGGCCGGCCTGCAGCATGACGAAACCGTCAGGTGCCGGCAGCAGCAACCACTCGCCCACATAGGCGTCGGCCAGCGTGAAACCATAATCGGTACTGGAGAGCAGCGTGCCATCCTTGTCCAGCACGCTGAGGCGGGTGCGCGGGTGCACCTGCTTTTTATTCAGGGTGATTTCCGCCTCCGAGGCGGATAGCATCACGATGCGCTCGCCCACCACCAGCGCTTCGCCCAGCCCTTTGAGCGCGGCATTGCCGGCCAGCGTCACCAGCTGCGGGCTGGCCACGGTGATGCTGGCACTGGTATCCGGCGTACTCGTACTGCCGGAACTGGTCTGGGAGGAAGAACTGGAAGAAGAGGCGCCGCCACCGCAAGCGCCCAGAGAGGCTGCCAGCAGCAGACAGGCTAGCTGGCGGGGAAAAGCTAGTAAACGCATACGGGCTCGCAGGGCTCGATCTGAAAGCAAAAAGTATATAGAAAAGCTAACAACACCCTATACCATCTGCGCCACAACAGCATGACCCGGCGAGCCAGCGGGATGACCGCGCAGGCCGCGCCGCACGTGTAGCCGCCGGCCTGCCCATCCCTGTGCCCGCATTTTAGCGGCGGATAACGGCGCCGCCCTTCATGACGAAGTCGATCTTGGTCAATTCGCCAATATTGGCAAACGGATCACCCTTGACGGCCACGATATCGGCAAATTTGCCGGCGCTGAGCGAACCTACGCTGTCTTTCCAGCCCAGCAGATCGGCCGCGTTGATGGTGGCCGACTGTATCGCCTGCATAGGCGTCATGCCGTACTTGACCATGTAGGCAAACTGCTTGCCGTTGTCGCCATGCGGGTAGACGCCGGAATCTGAACCGAAAGCCATTTTGGCGCCGCCGTTAAAGGCTTTGCGGAAGTTGTCGCGCTGGGTCTGGCCTATGACTTTTTCCTTGGCGATGGACTCGGGCAGCATGCCCGCCTTCTCGCCTTCCTGCAGGATGTAGTCGTCGTTATAGATGTCCATCACCAGATATACGCCCTTCTCGCGCGCCAGACGGATGCCCTCTTCGTCGATCAGGCTGGCGTGTTCGATCGAATCGACACCGGCGAGGATGGCATCGCGGATGCTGCTGGTGCCGTGTGCGTGCGCGGCGACTTTGCGGCCCAGTTTATGGGCTTCCGCCACGATGGCCTGCATCTCTTCCAGCGTGTACTGCTGCGCGCCCGGCTCGTCGCCTTTCGACAGCACGCCACCCGAAGCGCAGATCTTGATTACGTCGGCGCCGTATTTGACCATTTCGCGCACACGGGCGCGGGCTTCCCACGGGCCGTCAGCCACACCACGTCCGGTAAATTTCATATCCGGCGGCAGCATGTTCTCATCACAATGGCCACCCTGTATGCCGATCGCGTAAGCGGCCGTGCGCATGCGCGGGCCGATGAAATCGCCGTCATTGATGGCATCGCGCAGCGCCACATCGCCAAAACCGCCCGCGCCCACATTGCGCACGGAGGTGAAGCCCGCTTCCAGCGTCAGGCGGGCCGCACGCACGCCGTACAGCGCAGCACGGGTATCGGATACGCCCAGCGCATTGTAGCCGCCCAGTTTGGCGTCATTGGTCAGGTGGGTATGCATGTCGATAAAGCCCGGCATCACGGTCTGGCCGGACAGGTCGATCAGCTGGGCACCGCTAGGCACTTTGGTGCTGGCCGTGGGGCCGACCGCGCTGATGCGCTCTCCGTCAATAACGATGGTCTGGTCCTTGAGAACGGTGCCCGCCACCACGTCTACCAGCTTGCCGGCGCGGATCACCACCACCTTGCCATGATCGGCAGCAGCAACGGTGGACATGGCGGAACTGGCGGCGCCGATCACGGCGGCGGAAATCAGGAGATGCTTGAAATTCATGGAGAACGCCTTTTTCACGGGAAAAGAAAAGCATAGCAGAGCAATACGGGATAGACGTACGTCTGGTTTAAAAAAATGCCGCGATATCAGCGCGGCCAGGCACAGGTGCGCAGACCAGCAAACAGGTCGTCGCGTTCGGGCAGATGAAAGTAGCGGAAACGGTCCGATAGCATGCGCTGGGGTGTGGCGAAAGAGGCACCGCGCAGCACCTGATGGCTGCTAAAGCACGGCACCGAGTACTCCCGCTCCGGCCCCGGCTGGAACTCCGGATAAGGCTCGAACGGCGTCGCCGTCCATTCCCACAGCTGGCCCCAGCGGAATGCCGGATGGCCCGAGCGGGCCGCATATTCCCATTCGATCTCGCTCGGCAAACGGCGCCCGGCCCATGCGCAGTAAGCCTGCGCTTCGTACAGATTCAGGTGGCGCACCGGCTCGGCGCCAGCCAGCGTGGCCAGCCGGCCGAAACGCAGGCAGCGCCACTGGGCACCGTCACGCTGCCAGTAGCGCGGGGCCGAACGCTCCTGCCGCATCAGCCAGTCGGCACCGGCCGGGCTCCAGAACTGGCGCTGGTCATAGCCGCCATCATCGACAAAATCAGCAAACTGGGCGTTGCTGACCAGCGTGCTGTCTATGCTGAACGGCGCCACCCGGCAGCTATGGGCCTGCTGTTCGTTATCGAACGCAAAGGCCGCGCCGCGCGCGCTGCCGATCTCGATGCTGCCGCCGGGGAAAGCAATTTCGGCTGGTGCATATGCCAGCTGGCGCACCTGTGTGGCCGGTTCGGGCGCCTCCAGTCCCAGCACCTGCAGGGCTGCCAGCAGCGCTTCGCCATGCAGATCCTCATGCGCCAGCGCCAGCCGGTACGGGTATAGCGCCAGTGCGTCGTCGGGCTCGCGCATCAGTTTATCAAGCACGCGGTCCAGCACTTCGTGGCAATAGGTTTTCAGCGCGCCGGGCGCAGGCAGATCAAATTGCCAGCGCTGCGCGTGCGGCACGCGGTTGGCATCGAACCAGCTATCGCCACGGCTGAGCAGACAATTGCCATGCACATCCTGCGGGTCGCTGGAGCTGGCCGCACGCAGGATGTACCACTCCGCCACCCAGGCGATATGCCCCACTTCCCACACGGGCGGGTTCAGGTAGCGTAGCTGCGGCACCTGCGTGGGCTGGTCCATGCCGGCAGCTAGAAAACACTCGAACAGCGCAAGCGTGTTGCTGCGCGCCTGACGCAGGGCATGCGCCAGTTGCTGCGGTGTGGCCGTGCGAAACGAAGGGGCAAGTAGCGTCATGCTTTCGATTGTAGCGCCGTCGCGCGCTTTTGTGCCGCAATTCCGGCCCGCCCGTCGCACGTGCGCAGCGGCCGCACTTGGGCGATAATCTGCCATCATCGATCCGACATCAGGAAATCCACCATGAGCAATGAACCTATCCGCCTGACTTCGTTCTCGCACGGCGGCGGCTGCGGCTGCAAGATCGCGCCCGGCGTCCTGTCCCAGATATTGAAAAATTCCAGCGGCTTCCCCGTACCGAAAGAACTGCTGGTGGGGATAGAAACCTCGGACGATGCGGCTGTCTATCAGCTCAATGACGAACAGGCGCTGATCGCTACCACCGATTTCTTCATGCCCATCGTCGACGATCCCTACGACTTCGGCCGGATAGCCGCCACCAATGCCATCTCCGACGTGTACGCCATGGGCGGCACGCCCATCATGGCGCTGGCACTGGTGGGCATGCCTATAAATAAACTGCCGATCGACACCATAGGCCAGATTATCAAGGGCGGCGAATCGATTTGCGCCGAAGCGGGCATACCCATCGCCGGCGGCCATACCATCGATTCGGTCGAGCCTATCTACGGGCTGGTGGTGATGGGGCTGGTGCACCCGTCGCGCGTCAAGCGCAATGCCGATGCCAAGGCCGGCGACGTACTGATACTGGGCAAACCGCTAGGCGTGGGCGTGCTGTCGGCGGCGCTGAAAAAAGGCCAGCTCGATGCAGCCGGCTATCAGGCCATGATCGCCAACACCACCAAGCTGAATAAGCCGGGCAAGGCACTGTCCGAACTGGCCGGCGTGCACGCCATGACGGACGTAACGGGCTTCGGCCTGCTGGGCCACCTGCTGGAACTGGCCCGTGGCGCCGGACTCGAAGCGCAGCTGAAGATGGCCGATATCCCGCTGCTGCCGGGCGTGGAACAGCTGGCGCACGATGGCTACTTTACCGGCGCATCGGGGCGCAACTGGGAAGGCTATGGCAAGGATGTGCAGCTGGCCCCCGGCATCACTCAGGCCCAGCACATGCTGCTGACCGACCCGCAGACTTCGGGCGGCCTGCTGGTCTCGTGCGATCCGGCCAGCGTGGATCAGGTACTGGCCCTGTTCCGGCGCGAAGGCTTCGAACACGCCAGCGTAATCGGCCAGATGCAGGCCGGTGCAGCGCGCGTGGTAGTCGCCGGATAATTTTATTCCGCTGCGCTGTCCACCGGCAGCGCTTCGCCACGCCAGCGCAGCATGCCGCCGGCCAGATTGGCCACTTGCGTGAAGCCGGCCTTGGCCAGCAGCACGCTGGCCTGCGCCGAGCGCACGCCCGAGCGGCACACCACCACCAGCGGACGGTTGCGGTCGAATTCATCCATCCGTTCGGTCAGCTGCGACAGCGGCACCAGCTTGGCACCCTGCAGATGGCCTAGCTGGTCGATGAACTCGGCCTGTTCGCGCACATCGACGATCTGCACGCGATCGCCCAGTTCCAGCAAGGCCATGGGTTCGATTTCCCACACCCCGCTAAAGCGCAGCGTCAACGGCGCCCAGTCCGGATTATCCATGGGCGGCGCCGTGCCTTCCGGCTGGCCGCAGCGCAGATTGGCCGGCACGGCCACCGCCATCTGTTTGGGATGGGGCAGATGCAGGTTGTCCATATAGCCGGTGAAATCGCCCACATCCACGTCGCCGCCCAGACGCGGGTTGTAGCGCCGTTCTTCCGCCACCGTGGTGACGGTGATGCCGCGGTAATCGTGGCCCGGATACAGCAGGCAGTCGTCGGGCAAAGTCAGGATCTGGCCGCGCACGGAAGCAAACAGATGGCGCGGGCTGCCCTGCTGGAAATCGGTACGGCCACAGCCACGGATCAGCAGACAGTCGCCCGTGAAAGCCATGGTCTGGTCATCCAGCACAAAGGTCAGGCAGCCATTGGTATGGCCGGGCGTGGCGCGCACGGCCACATGGCGGCTGCCGAAAGTCACGATGTCCATGTGCTTGAGGGCGCGCTGCACACCGTGCGCACCGGCCACCGCCGCCAGTGCAATGCGGCTACCGCAGCGCTGGCTCAGGCGCCATGCACCCGTTACGTGGTCGGCATGGACGTGGGTATCGAGCGTGGCTACCAGCCGCAGGCCCAGCTCCGCCAGCAGTGCCAGATCGCGCGGCACCTGCTCGTACACGGGGTCGATCAGCAGTGCTTCGCCGCTGGCGCGGTCACCCAGCAGATAGGTGTAGGTCGAGGAAGCGGCATCGTATAGCTGGCGGAAGATCAACATGGCAGAACTCAGTAAAAAACATCACGATACCAGACTCCCATGATCCTTCAAGCAATTTTGCTTGACATCTGCGCCGGCTTTCTCGTACATTTAAGGCCATGACCTCGCATCTGCACCTATCCGCTTTCCTGCTATCGCCTGCCAGCGCCCTATCGCTAGCAGCGCGTCTCCTAGCACGCGCCTAAATCGCGTTCCAGCTGTACCCCCGGCGGCGGCCACAAGCCCCTCCAGTCTTCAAAAACCCAGGAAAGTTTGCACCGATGCTCCACCCGGCTACCCATGCTGCACTTTGCACCAGCGATTGCACCCGCGTTTGCACCAGCGCCTGCGCTGCCGCATACCGCGCGCTGCCTGCGCACGCATGCGCTCTGCCGCTACTGCTAATGCTACCGATCGGTTGCCTGGCCTAGTGTCCCGTGGCCGCCCGGCAGCCAGTTGCCACAGCAGAGCGCCAGCCCAGGCCGGCATCCAGCACTTTTCTTTTCAAGACTCAGGAGCACCCCATGATGTTGCAAAACCCGGCAGCGAAATACCGCGCCTTCCCCGCCGTTCAATTGACCGACCGCCAGTGGCCTAACCAGATCATCAGCCGTCCGCCTATCTGGATGAGCACCGATCTGCGCGATGGCAATCAGGCGCTGATCGAGCCTATGAGCACCGAGAAAAAGCTGCGTTTCTTCGAGCTGCTGGTGAAAATCGGCCTGAAGGAAATCGAAGTCGGCTTCCCGTCCGCATCGCAGACCGACTTCGACTTCGTGCGCATGCTGATCGAGGAAGACCGCATCCCTGAAGACGTCACCATCATCGTGCTGACCCAGTCGCGCGAAGAACTGATACGCCGCACGGTGGAATCGGCCGTGGGCGCCAGGCGCGCCATCGTCCACCTGTATAACTCGGTGGCGCCAGTGTTCCGCAAAGTGGTGTTCGGCATGTCGCGCGAACAGATCACCAGCATCGCCACCACCGGCACCAAACTGGTCAAGGAACTGGTCAAACAGTATCCGCAGACTGACTGGGGCTTCGAATACACGCCGGAATCCTTCTCCACCACGGAACTGGATTTCTCCAAGCATATCTGCGACGCCGTCACGGCCATCTGGGAACCGACCCCGCAGAAGAAAATGATCATCAACCTGCCATCGACAGTGGAATGCAGCACGCCGAATGTGTATGCCGACCAGATCGAATGGATGTCGCGCAAGCTGGCACGGCGCGATTCGCTGATCATCAGCGTGCACCCGCATAATGACCGCGGTACTGCCGTGGCTTCGGCCGAACTGGCCGTAATGGCCGGTGCCGACCGCGTCGAAGGCTGCCTGTTCGGCAACGGCGAACGCACCGGCAACGTCGATCTGGTCACGCTGGCACTCAATCTGTACACCCAGGGCGTGCATCCGGGGCTGGATTTCTCCGACATCGACGAAGTGCGCAAGGTAGTGGAAGAATGCAACCAGCTGCCCGTGCATCCGCGCCATCCGTATGTGGGCGATCTGGTGTTCACGGCCTTCTCCGGCTCGCACCAGGACGCCATCAAGAAAGGTTTCGCCCAGCAGCAGGAAGGCGCGCTGTGGGAGATCCCCTATCTGCCTATCGACCCGCAGGATCTGGGCCGCAGCTATGACGCCGTGATTCGCGTCAACAGCCAGTCCGGCAAAGGCGGCATGGCTTACTTGCTCGAGCAGGATTACGGTCTGGTGCTGCCACGCCGCCTGCAGATCGAATTCAGCCGCGCCGTGCAGGCCGTGGCCGATGCCACCGGCCTCGAAATCACGGCACAGGGCATTTACGACATCTTCAGCAAAGAGTATTTCGAGCCGGTGACGCCGTATGCCTACAGCGCCCACAAGCTGACCGAGGACACCACCAGCGACGAGCCGGTACAGATCGATATCGCTCTGCTGCACCAGCACACGCCACTGGCGCTGCAAGGCGGCGGCAACGGTCCTATCGATGCCTTCGTCAATGCACTGGGACTGGACATCAAGCTGATGGACTACCACGAGCATTCCATCGGTTCGGGCGCCAATGCCAAGGCCGCCTGCTACGTGGAACTGCGCCTGGCCAACGGCCCTACCCTGTTCGGCGCCGCCATCGACAGCAACATCGTCACGGCCTCCTTCAAAGCCGTGCTGAGCGCTGTCAACCGCCAGCTCAAACGCGATGAAACCATACCTGAAGGCAAGACTACTGCACCTGCTTGAAGCTATCAAATAAATAGTAAATAAATAATGAAAAGCCGCGTAGAAATACGCGGCTTTTTCGTTGTTGCGTTGCAACGCGCTAAATTCTTCGCCGTGGCGATGTGGCTATACTCAATTGAAATCCACCCGCCAAGGAGTGTCACCATGTTCATCTCCAACCTGAAAATCGGCGCGCGTCTGGGCGCTGCCTTCGGCGCAGTGTTACTACTCATGGCTATCGTGATCGGCGTCAGCCTGCAGAAGCTCAACGGCATTGGCACGCTGAGCAGCACCATCATCGATCAGGACTGGATCAAGGCCGATGCGGCCGCACTGGTCAGCAGCACCACACGGGCCAATTCGGCGCTGACGCTGGAACTCTTCACCACGGAAGACCCCGGCCGCATTGCTGCCATCTACAAGGAAATCGACGCCAACAAGAAAGCCATCACGGCCGCGCTGGAAACCCTGGATCAGCTGGTGATGCGCGCCGAAGGCAAAGCATTGCTGCAGGAAGTACGCGAACAGCGCAAAGCCTATGTGGCCTCGTTCTCGCAGGTAGGCAAGCTGCTGGGTTCCGGCCAGCGCGAGGCGGCCCAGACGGCCCTGCGCGCCGACATGCTGCCCAAACTGACCCTGCTACAGGAAACCATACGCCGGCTGAACGACCGCCAGCGCGCGCTGGTGACCGACCATGGCGCGGAAATCAAGCAGCACATCAGCATCGCCAGCCATCTGATGATCTGGGTCGGGCTGGCCGCCATGGCCTTCGGCGCCTTTGCCGCGTGGCGCGTGACGCGCTCGATCACCACACCGATTGCCGTGGCCGTGGCCGCAGCGGAGGCTGTCGCCAAAGGCGATCTGACCTGTCACATCAGCCACGAGCATACCGATGAAATGGGCCAGCTGCTGACAGCCCTGCGCCAGATGACGGACAACCTGTCCGACATCGTCGGCCGGGTACGGGGCGGCACCACGGCCATCCGCACGGCCTCGAGCGAAATCGCCAGCGGCAATATGGACCTGTCCTCGCGCACGGAAGAACAGGCCAGCTCGCTGGAAGAGACGGCAGCCTCGATGGAAGAACTGACCAGCACCGTCAAGCACAACGCCGGCCACGCCATCGAAGCCAATGAACTGGCGCGCGCCGCCAACGAAGTGGCGCGCCGTGGCGGCGAAGTAGTGGGTCAGGTGGTCGGCACCATGAACTCGATTAACGATTCCTCGCGCAAAATCGTCGACATCATTGCCGTCATCGACGGCATCGCCTTCCAGACCAATATTCTGGCGCTGAATGCTGCCGTGGAAGCCGCACGGGCCGGCGAACAGGGGCGCGGCTTTGCCGTGGTGGCGACGGAAGTGCGCAATCTGGCGCAGCGCTCGGCGGCCGCCGCCAAAGAGATCAAGGAACTGATCGACGATTCGGTGGACAAGGTTTCGGCCGGCGCCAGGCAGGTGGAACTGGCCGGCAGCACCATGAACGAGGTGCAGGAAAGCATACGCCGCGTGACCTCCATCGTGGGCGATATCACCCGTGCCGATACGGAGCAGCTAGGCGGCATCGAACAGATCAACATCGCCATCAGCCAGATGGATGAAGTCACCCAGCAGAATGCCGCGCTGGTGGAACAGGCTGCCGCTGCGGCAGCGGCCATGCAGGATCAGGCCGATGAACTAAGCCAGATGGTCAGCCAGTTCCGCATTTCCGCCTGAAGCGTGCCGCCTGATGGCCTGCGGCCTAGGCAGCGACACTACTCTGGCGCGCCAGCCGTATGGCAGTAAATTGCCAGCGCGCGCCAGCGGGGAAGAAATTGCGGTAGCTGATACGCCCGTGCCCGGCCGGCGTAGCGCACGACGAACCGCGCAGCACATACTGGTTGAGCATGAATTTACCGTTGTATTCGCCCAGCGCACCGGCGGCCGTACGGAAGCCGGGATAGCCGGCATAACTGCTGCTGGTCCATTGCCAGCCCTGCCCCAGCATTTGCAGCAGACTGCCACGATCACCGCCCTCGCCAGCCGAACGCGGATGCAGTGCCATGGCCTGCAACGGCTCGGCCACGCCGGCGTGCTGCGCGGCATATTCCCACTCGGCTTCCGTAGGCAGGCGCGCACCGGCCCAGCGCGCATAGGCATCGGCTTCGAACAGCGACAGGTGGCAGGCTGGCCGTGCCGCCACCAGCGGCTGTTCGCCATACAGCGTGAACTCGTGCCACTGTCCCTGCCCGTCCTGACGCCAGTACAGCGGTGCCGCCAGCTGCTGGCTGCGCACCCAGTCCCAGCCTTCGGCCAGCCACAGGCCGGCATCGCGGTAGCCGCCCGCTTCGATAAAAGCCAGATACTCGCCATTGCTGACCAGCCGCGTCGCCAGCTCGAACGGCGCCAGATACTGGCGGTGACGCGGCAGTTCGTTATCGAAACAGAAGCCCGCGCCCTGATAGCCGATTTCGCACAGCCCGCCTTCGAACAACCGCCATTCCAGCGCCGGCGCAGCAGGAGGCGGCAGCAGCGGCTGGGCCAGATAGGCCGGCAGCAGCGGGTTCTGCGCCAGCAGATGCTTGACGTCGGTGAGCAGCAGTTCCTGATGCTGCTGCTCGTGCTGCAAGCCCAGCGTAAGCAGTGACGCCAGCCCGGCCTGCAGGCCCGCACCGTCGTGCCCACTGGCGGCTGCCAGCAGACTGGCCATGCGCGCATCGACATTGCTGCGGTAGGCTCGCACTTCCGCCATGGAAGGCCGGGTCAGCAAGCCACGCTGGGCGCGCGGGTGTTTTTCGCCTATGCCGTTGTAATAGGAATTGAACAGCACGCGGAAGGCCGTGTGGAAGGGCACGAAATCCTGCTCCAGCCGCTCCAGAATAAAAGTCTCGAAGAACCACGTGGTATGGGCCAGATGCCATTTCACGGGGCTGGCGTCGGTCATGGACTGGGCGCCGCAATCCTCGTCGGACAGGGGTTCGGCCAGCGCCAGCGTGTGGCGCCGCACCTGCCGGTAGTGTTCGGACAGCTGGTTCACCGCGTCACCGCGCGCGCATACAGCACCGCGAACCAGTTGGCCGGGTCGGTCCAGTACTGCACCGCTTCGAAGCCTGCGCTTTCCAGCAACTGGCGGAAGCCGCTGCGCGTGTACTTGTAGCTGTCTTCCGTATGGATACGGTCACCGCGGGCAAACTGGCGCACCCCGTCCTGCCAGCGCACCGTGACATCGCACTGCGCCTGCAGATGCATTTCGATACGGCTGGCCGCTTCGTCGAAATAGGCGCAGTGCTGCCACTGGCGCAGATCGAAATTGGCGCCGGCCAGACGGTTCACATGGCGCAGCAGGTTCAGATTGAAGGCTGCCGTCACGCCCAGCGCGTCGTTGTAGGCAGCATCGAGCACACTGCTTTGCTTGACCAGATCTATGCCTATCAGCAGGCCGCCATCGGCGCCCAGATTGTCGCGCAGATTGCGCAGCAGGCCAACCGCCTGGGGCGGCGAGAAATTACCGATCGAGGAACCGGGATAGAAGAACACCCGGCGCGTCTGGCTGACATGCTCGGGCAGCTGGAAGCCGGCGGAAAAATCCACCCCCAGTGGCGTCATGGCGATGGCGGGAAAACGCTGCTGCAGCCCGGCCACGGCTTCGCCCAGAAACTCGGCCGAGATATCGAGCGGCACATACTGGCGCGGCCGCAGCAGGGGGAACAGGCTGGCCGCTTTGGCACAGTTGCCGGCCCCGAGATCGATCAGGCTGACGCCCTGCCCTATGCAGGCGGCGATCTCTTCCCCATGGCGGGCAAAAATCGCCGCCTCGGTACGGGTGGGATAGTATTCATCGAGCTCGCAGATGGCCTCGAACAGACGCGAGCCCAGCGTGTCGTACAGGTATTTGGGCGAGATATGGGGCCGGCGCGCCTGCAGGCCGGCGCCGATTTCCGCTACCACGGCAGAGCTGCCCTGCGCGACAGCGGGCTCGCTGCTGCGGGCCAGTGCGGGCATGGGAGGGAAACTGCTGAGAGAACTACCGGAAGGGCTGGCGGAAGGACTGCTGGAAGTATCGCCAAGTGCTGCGGCCGTAGGCCGGGTGCTGCAACTTTCCGTCATCTGCATCATTGCTAACCCTTTCAAGGTGATGATCCCGGCTGCCGATGTTTGCTATGATAGCTGAAGTCGTATTTTCCCGTGTGACGCCATTGTTTCAGTGCGGCGTCCCACCCAGACCAGTAATCAACCACCATAAGGATAAGGTCACCGCCATGAAGTTCTCTCCTCTGAACACGCTCAAATCCCTGTTTGCCGCTTCGCTGCTGGCAGCTACCGCCTTTGCTCAGGCACAGTCGGCCGACCACGTTTTCCGCGTTTCGGCCATTCCTGACGAAGCCCCGACCGAATTGCAGCGCAAGTTCAAGCCGCTGGGCGAGTATCTGGAGAAGAAGATAGGCATGAAGGTGGAATTCACTCCGGTGACTGACTACGCTGCCTCGGTGGAAGCTCTGATCAACAAGAAAGTGGACATGGTCTGGTTCGGCGGCTTTACCTTCGTGCAGGCCAAGGACCGCAGCAAGAACCAGATTACCCCGCTGGTGCAGCGCGCCGAAGACGAGAAATTCCGCTCCGTCTTCATCACCACCAACAAGGACATCAACAAGCTGGAAGACCTGAAAGGCCGCACCCTGAGCTTCGGTTCCGAGTCGTCCACCTCGGGCCACCTGATGCCGCGCTCCTTCCTGCTGGCCGCCAAGATCAATCCCGATACCGACCTGAAACGCATCGCCTTCTCCGGCGCGCACGACGCCACCGTGGCTGCCGTTGCTGGCGGCAAGGTCGATGCCGGTGCACTGAATATCTCCGTGTGGGAGAAACTGGTGGGCGAGAAGAAGGTTGATCCGGCCGTCGTGCGGGTGTTCTACACCACTCCCGGCTACTACGATTACAACTGGAGCGTGCGCACCGACATGAACGCCGATCTGAAGAAAAAGCTGACCGACGCATTCCTCGCACTGGACCCTAAAAACCCGCAGGACAAGGTCATCATGGATCTGCAGCGTGCCTCCAAATTCATTCCTACCAAGGCTGAAAACTACACTGCCATCGAAGCCGCAGCCCAGAACGCCGGCCTGCTGAAGAAGTAATCGATGCTGACTTACCAACTGCAGGAGCTGACGGTGCGCCATCCCGGCGCAGCGCAGCAGGCCGCGCTGCATAGCCTGAACCTGAGCATCGCGCAGGGCGAGCAGATCGCCCTGATCGGTCCCTCGGGCGCGGGCAAAACCACGCTGCTGGCCACGCTGGCACTGGCCCAGCAGCCGGCCAGCGGCAGCTTGCAGGCCTTCGGCGTGACACCGTGGCAGCTCTCGCACAGCGAACGCCACCGCCTGCGCGCGCAACTGTTTCTGGCACCGCAAACACCGCCGCTGCCGCCGCGCCAGCGCGTAGTGACGGCCGTGCTGGCCGCCCGTCTGCCGCAATGGAGTTTGTGGCGCGCGCTGGCTTCGCTGTTCAAACCGGCCGATCCGGAAGCGGCGTGGCAAGCCCTGTCGCGCTTCAATCTGGGCGACAAGCTGTACTCGCGGGTAGACCGGCTGTCCGGCGGCGAACGCCAGCGCTGTGCACTGGCACGCCTGCTGCTGTCGCCGGCGCAGGCGCTGCTGGTGGACGAACCGCTATCGGCACTTGATCCGGCCCTGTCCAGCCTTACGCTCAATACGCTGCGCGATGAAGCGCGCCAGCGCAATGCCACCCTGATCTGCAGCCTGCATCAGGTGGAGCTGGCACTGGCCCACTTCCCCCGCATCGTCGCGCTGCGCGATGGCCGCATCGCCTTCGATCTGCCGCGCGAACAGGTCACGCCAGCCATGATCGCCACGCTGTATCAGGGCGAAGTGCCGGCCGCACCGGCAGCGGAAATCGCCATCGACCCGCTGGCCGTAATCCCCGGCGCCGGCGCCTGCCTGTAGGCTAGTGGCAGCGCTCGGGCTCGTAGCGGTAGCCCACGCCGTACACCGATTGCAGGCACTCGGCGCGGGCACCCAGCTTGCGGCGCAGATTGCGGATATGCGAATCCACCGTACGGTCGCTGGTATCGCGCTGATCTTCGTGTGATAGATCAAGCAGCTGCTGGCGCGAATACACGCGCTGGGGCTGGGCTATCAGTTCGGCCAGCAGGCGGAATTCCACCGGCGTCAGAACCAGCGCCTGACCATCGAGCGTGATGCGCATCTGCGCGCGCTGTACTACCAGCCCTGCCGCTGCCGATGTGGCCATACCCTGCGGCGCCGGCATGGGTAGCGGCATGGCCGCACTGCGGCGCAGATGCACGCGTGCCCGCGCCACCACTTCGCGCGGACTGAAAGGCTTGCAGACATAATCGTCCGCCCCCGTTTCCAGCCCCAGCAGACGGTCCAGCTCCGTTACGCGCGCCGTCAGCATGATGATGGGCAGCTGGGAAAATCCGCGCACGGCACGGCACACGCCTATGCCATCGAGCCCGGGCAGCATCAGGTCGAGCAGCATCAGATCGACGCCGCCAGTGCGTACCAGCTCCACAGCCGCGAGGCCGTCCGCCACATGGCTGCAGCGGTAGCCGGCCGCAACGAAATAGTCGTTCAGCAGTGCCGCGATCTTGCTGTCATCTTCCACGATCAGTATGTGCTGCAGCTGTTCCATATTTGCCCTGTTCTCCTGACGTCAGCTGCCCTTGCACAGCGGCAGGCGCAGCTGCATGCGCACCCCGCCCAGCACCGAAGCGCTGGCGCTAATCTCGCCGCCGTGCGCCTGTACCAGTGCGCGGCAGATCGCCAGCCCCAGCCCGCTGCCACCGCGCTCGCGCGTGCGCGCCGCATCCACCCGGTATAGCCGCTCGAACAATTGCCCGAGGGCACCGGCCGGCACACCGGGTGCCGTGTCTTCCAGCGTAATTTCGGCCTGCGCGCCCAGCAGCTGCAGCGTCAGCACGATCTGGCCGCCGCTATCGGTGTAGCGCAGGCTGTTCTCCAGCAGGTTGATCAGCACCTGCGTCAGCCGGCCCGCATCGGCGCGCACGCGCAGCGGTTGCGGCGCCAGCTGCCAGCTCAGATCCAGCCCGCGATCGCGCGCGCGCGACTGGTAACGCAGCAGCAGCGGCTGCAGCAGCGGCGCCAGTTCCACCACCTGCCAGTCGTACTGCAGATCGCCCGCATCGGCCATGGTGAGCTGGTGCAGATCATCCACCAGCTGGTTCAGGTGCAGCACTTCCGCATGCAGCGAGGCCAGTGCCTGTGGATCGGCCTGACGGATGCCGTCCTGCAGTGCTTCGATTTCGCCGCGTATCACCGACAGCGGCGTACGCAGTTCGTGCGACACATCGGCCAGCTGCTGGCGGCGCTGCTGTTCGCTGGCCTGCAGCGCTTCGGCCATGGCATTCACGTGCAGCGCCAGCTCGGCCAGTTCATCGCGCGACAGCAGCGGTGCACGGGCGGCAAATTCGCCCCGTGCCAGCTGCGCCGTCACATCACGCAGCGCGGCCACAGGGCGCAGCAGGTGGCGTGCCAGCCAGATGGCGGCGAGGATGGCCAGACCCAGCAAGGCGCAGGCCAGCAGCACGATGTTGCGCAGCTGGTCGCGCAGAAAACCGGCGGCGCTGGCGTCGCTACCGCTGGCCTGACGCAGCGGCAGCAGCCGCATGCGCCCCACCACCTGTCCGTCTACCTTGATATCGCGCTCTATGCCGGGCGGGAAATCGGGCGGCCCGATCAGATTACGCCCATCCGCATCGACGATGGAGATGCGCGACAGAAAACCCACCGGATCATGCCGGTTGGGCGGCGGGTCGGCGCGCGGCCTCGGTGGCGGCGCCGGCCGGCCGTAGCCGGGCGGGCCATCGGCAGGGGGCGGGCCGCGCCGCCCTTCCGGCCGGCCACGGGGTGGCCGCGGATCAGCCGCATCGGCCTGCAGCTGCGGCTGCATTTCGGCCACCAGATCACCGAGCACGCGCGGCCGTCCGCGCAACCATTCGAAATTGCCTTCGCGCCGGTAGCGCTGCTCCAGCAGCACGCGCAGCTGGTCCAGATCCTGAGTCTGCAGCTGGTTAAGGTAGGACACAAAGCCGCGTTGCAGGCTCAGATTGGTCACCCATGCCATGGTACCCAGGCACAGCAGCACGATGGCCGTGATGGCCAGCGCCAGCTTGCGTGCGATCGTCCAGCGCCATCGTTTGAGCATGGGTTTCCTGTCACTCCGGTTGCACCACATGGTGTGTTGCCATCATACCTGCCGAATGTGCATGAAATGTGGATGAGCCGCCCTGCTTGCATGGATGGTGTTTTTGAGCAACAGAAAATGCCTTCTGCATTTTTCCTGCACATTTGCTGCCCAAGCTGGCGCCATCAACAAAACCACAAGGGGACCACCATGCGCCAACTTCAGCAACTGCCTCTGGCACCACTGGCCGCCAGCCTGCTCGGCGCCACCCTGCTGGTCGCCTGCGGCGGCGGCTCCGACACGGCCAGCACCAGCACCCGCGTGCTGCAGGGTGCCAGCACGGCCGGCAGCAGTGCCGCACCAGCAGGTGCCACCACGGCGGCTACCGCGCTGGCGACCTCATTGGCTACCTCGCTGGCCATCGACCCCCTGCAGCCGGTCAGCAACGAAGCCGGCAGCGCGCTCACCATCAGCAGCACGGGCAGCATCGATAGCGGCAATCCCTTCTTTCAGGCCATGGGCAATGGCCGCAGCTGCGCCAGCTGCCACCAGCCCGACAACGGCTGGAGCATAGGGCCGGACAAGCTGACCGCCCGTTTCAATGGCAGCGCCGGTCTCGATCCCGTATTCCGCAGTGTCGATGGCGCCGTCTCGCCACTGGCGCCCACCACCACGCTGGAACAGAAACGCCTGGCCTACGCGCTGTTGCTGGGCAAAGGCCTGATACGGGTAGGCCTGCCCCTGCCTGCCGCTGCCGAATTCACTCTCGCCAGCGTGGATGATCCCTACCACTATGCCAGCGCTGCCGAGCTGTCGCTGTTCCGCCGCCCGCTGCCCAGCACCAACCTGAAATTCCTCAGCAGCGTGATGTGGGATAGCCGCGAAACGGCCAGCGCCGGCACGGGCGCCAACTGCCTGCGCAATGTGCGTCCGGCCCTGTGCTTTGCCAGCATGGACAGCAGCCTGCTACATCAGGCCAACGACGCCGTGCGCGGCCACGCCGAAGCAGCGCGCGATCTGAGCGCCGCCCAGCAGCGCGCCATCGTCGATTTCGAGCAGACCCTGTTCACCGCCCAGATCAATTCTGCCAGCGCCGGCAGCCTGACGGCGGCCGGTGCGCTGGGCGGGCCGCTGGCACTGTCGCACACCGCCTACTACTTCGGCATCAACGATCTCGATGCGGGCGACTACCAGACTGGCGTCCCCTTCAGCCGCGACGTGATCACCCTGTTCGGCGCATGGCGCAATCTGGACCGGCCGCAGGCAGCGCCCCAGCGCGGCCGCCCGCCCGTGCCCCCTAGCGCCACCGACGTGGCGCGCGCCGCCATCGCCCGGGGCGAGCAGATCTTCAACAACAAGGGCTTCAACATCAGCGGCGTGGCCGGCTTCAATGACGAACTGCGCCGTCCGCTGGCACGGGGCAGTTGCACCAGCTGCCACGATGCGCCGGGCATAGGTTCGCAATCGGTTGCGCGCATGTTCAACACGGGTGTGGCCGCTGCCGGCCGGCGCACGCCCGACCTGCCGCTGTACACCCTGCGTAACAGTGCCACCGGCGAGACCATCGCCGTGAGCGACCCGGGCGCCGCCATGCTGAGCGGAAAATGGAAGGATATAGCCCGCTTCAAGGTGCCTAGCCTGCGCGGACTGGAATCACGCTCGCCCTATTTCCACGATGGTTCGGCCGCCAGCATCGAACAGCTGGTGAAGTTCTACGACACCCGCTTCAATATCGGCTACACGGCGCAGGAGGCGGCCGATCTGGCCGCCTTCCTCAAAGCGCTGTAGCTGCGCGCGCAGCGGCACGGGGGCGGGCACGGCGCGCCTGCCTCTGCGCCGCGGGGTTCTTTGCTATCATAGCGGCAGACTAACCGAAAGCGCCGATTGCGCCGATAACCCGCCCGATGACCAGCACGCTCACCAGCACCCATCCCGATCCCGCATGGCGCGGCCGCCTCGCCGCCAGCGCCGTGGCGCTGATCCTGCTGTGGCCCATGCTGGTGGTGACGGAGTTCAAACCGTGGCTGCTGCTGGACTGGCAGAGCCTGAGCGCCACCGGCCGTTTTCTGGCCGACTTTCTGGTGCCGGCCCATGGCAGCGAATTCCTGCTGATGCTGGCCGAGCAGACCTGGCAGACCGTGGCCATCGCCACGGCCGGCCTGACGCTGGCCCTGATAGGCGCCATTCCCGCCACCCTCATCATCAACGAACAGCTGTCCATTTCGCGTCTGGGTACGGGCCGCATGCATGGGCTGGCGCGCGCCGTGCGCCAGCTGGTGCGCTGGAAAATGGTGGTGCTGCGCAGCGTACCGGAGCTGGTGTGGGCGCTGATCTTTGTGCGCATCATCGGCCTCGGCCCCACCGCCGGCGTGCTGGCCATCGCCCTTACTTACTGCGGCATGCTGGGCAAGGTGTACGCCGAGATACTCGAATCGTCGGACGCACGCGCCAGCCATGCCCTGCTGGTCAATGGCAGCGGGCGGCTGGCCGCCCTGCTGTACGGCGCGCTGCCGGAAGCGGCGGCCGAACTGATGTCCTACACCGTGTACCGCTGGGAGTGCGCGATCCGCGGCTCGGTGGTGATGGGCTTTGTCGGCGCCGGCGGTCTGGGCCAGCGCATGGACGAATCGATGAAGATGCTGGCCGGCGCTGAAGTCAGTTCCATGCTGCTGGTGTTCGTGGCACTGGTGGCGCTGGCCGACCTGTTCTCCAAAACCTTACGCCGCCGACTAGGATGAAATCCCGCCTGCCCCCGCCACCAGCACGCGACTGGACCGTCATCAGCCTGATGCTGCTGGTGCTGCTGCTAATCGTCGCCAGCTTCACCTCGCTGCCGCTCAAATGGCGCGAGTTCTTTACCCTGGATGCCGTGCACAGCGTGCTGGAACTGCTGGCCGGCTTTGCGCCGCCGGAACTGGCCACGCCCTTCCTGATCAAGACCGGCTGGGCCGCCATCGAAACCATGGCCATGTCGGCACTGGGCACGCTGCTGGCCGTGGCAGCCGCGCTGCTGTTCTCGCTGCCCGCTTCCGGCCGCATGGGACGCACGGCCCGCGCGGCCATGCGCGCCATGCTCAATGTCCTGCGCTCGATACCGGAGCTGGTGTGGGCCGCCATCCTGCTGATCGCTGCCGGTCTGGGGCCGTTCGGCGGCACGCTGGCACTGGCCGCGCACACGGCCGGCGTGCTGGGACGGCTGTTTGCCGATGCACTGGAAAATGCCGCGCCCCTGCCGGAGCAGACCCTGCGCACCAACGGCGCCAGCGCCAGCGCCGCCTTCTTCTATGCCACCCTGCCGCAAACCTTGCCGCAGATGCTGTCCTACACCCTGTACCGCTGGGAGAACAATATCCGTGCCGCCGCCATCCTCGGCGTGGTCGGTGCGGGCGGGCTGGGGCAGATGCTGAAATACCACCTGTCGCTGTTCCAGATGCAGTCCGCCGCCACCGTCATCCTCGCCATGCTGCTGCTGGTGGCCATGGTCGATGGCGTCAGCTTTGCCCTGCGCCGCGCCCTGACCCGATGATAGGCTGAAAACCCTATGCTAGAACTGCGTCACCTGAGTAAGACCTACGGCAATGGCCGCACTGTGCTGAACGATGTGAGCTGGCACTTCAAGGCCGGCGAATTCGTCGCCATCATGGGCGATTCCGGGGTCGGCAAGTCCACCCTGCTGAATCTGATCGCCGGCCTCGATACGCCCGATGCCAGCTGCCCTGCCGATGCCATCATGGTCGATGGCGTGGCGCTGGCCAGCCTCGATGACGATGCCGCCACCCGTTTGCGGCGCCAGCGCATGGGCTTCATTTTTCAGGCCTTCCACGTACTGCCCCACCTGACGCTGGTGCAGAACGTGGCCCTGCCCCTGCTGCTGAACGACCTGCCCACAGCGGCGGCCAGCGACATGCTGGCCGCCGTAGGACTGGGCGGACGCGATCACGACTTCCCGCACCAGCTATCGGGCGGCGAGATGCAGCGCGTAGCCATCGCCCGCGCACTGGTGCACCGGCCGGCACTGGTGCTGGCGGACGAACCTACCGGCAACCTCGATCCGGACACGGCGCACAGCATCCTCGAACTGCTACAGCGCGAGATCAAGGCCACAGGTGCTTGCGCGATTATGGTGACGCACGCCAACTCTGCTGCTGCAAAAAGCGACAAAATCCTTCATTTATCAAAGATTGGCATACAAGAAACAACAAACGTCAAGCTATTTGACCAATAAACAAGCTAATTTATTTGTCAAATCGTGCCTTTCGTCACGCGGCGTAGTATGATTTGCCTAACTTGCATGGTTATCAAGAATGTTGAGTAGCGCTCCGCATTCAGATAAGAGTGTGGGCGCTAGCCCTGCCAGGAAACGTCATCTTTGATTTACGTTTTGAGCAAAGGAGGAGCAATCATGAACGTACGGCAAAAAAAGCTGGAACTGATCGAAGCCATGAATCGTGCTCGGGCGCTGGAACCATCCAGTTTCGTCCCGAACAAGCTGCTTGACACTTTGATCGAAAAGATGAACCTGAAAAACGACGCAGAACTCTGCCGAGTTTTGGAGGTGCAACCTCCGATTATCAGCAAAATTCGTCATCGCAAACTCACCGTGGGCGCGACCATTTTGCTGCGTATGCATGAAAAGTCGGACATCAGCATACGGGAATTGAAAGACCTGTCGACCGCTTCTATGCACTAAACAGCCATGCTGCTAGTGCCATGCCAGGCGCCGGCATGCGGTACCCGGCGCCCTCAGTAGTAACAACGTACAGCCCAAACCCTGCTGAACGACTTTCTCCCTGCCACACCCGCAGCACTCCCCTCCCCGCTATTTTTCGTACTTCCAGTTGCGTGCTTTGCCTTCGGCTATCCAGGCCACTGCCTGTTCGCGCCTGCGCGTGCGGGTGGCTGCCGTCTTGGCTTCTTCCAGCCACTCGATGTAATCGCGCTGCTTGCTGGGACTAAAAGCGGCGAAGTGCTGCTGCGCTGCCGGCAGCTGCGCCAGCGCCGCCTGCAGATCGTCCGGCAGCGTCACCGTGCTGCTGCGCGCAGTGCGGGTGCGCAGCGGCGCTATGCCTGCGTCATTAAGCTGCATGGCCTGCTGCAGATAGGCCTGCAACTGCGCGACGGGCGGCAGGTCTTCCAGCGCCGTGATGCGGCCGAACTGGCCCATCGCATCGCGCTGGGCTGCATCGCCCATCAGCAGCTCGGCCTTCCAGAAATTCAGCGCGCAATGCGCCTTGAAGGCCGCCATGCTGCACAACATGCCTTTGTACATAAAGTGCGGGAAGCTCCACTTCATGGTCTCTTCCACCTCGGGACAGGCCTCGTGCACCACGGCGCGCAGGTGGTTCAGAATGGTCTGGGCAAACGGCGCCGCCTGGGCGATATAGGCGTCTACGCGGGGATCTGGCGTCGGCATAAAAGAGACTGTCGTGTTGGCGGAAGGCATCAATATACCAAAAGTCATGCGCGCAACGGTAGAATGTCAGTACCCCCTCGCGGAGAAGTCTATGCACCGTTCCCGTCTGCCTGCACTGCTGCCGGCACTGATCCTGATGCTGTGGATGCTGACACCGGCCCAAGCCGTCACGCTGCGCCTATGCACCATGGAGAGCGCAGTGCTGCCATACATCACGCCGGAGGGACAGGGCACGGCGGATCTGCTGATCCGCATGGCCGCACAGGAACTCGATATCACCCTGATCTATCATCCCGCACCACTGGCACGCTGCCGCGAACTGGTACGCACGGGCAGCGCCGATGCCTTCCCTGCCGCTCCCTACATCCCCACCCTGGCAGCCGAATTCCGCTACCCGCTGCAGCGGGGCGAAATCGAAACCGGCGACGCCGTGGCGAGCGGGCGCACCATGGTATTCCGCCGCGTCGGCAGCAGCGTGGAATGGGATGGCGTGCGCTTTGCGCACCTGAGCACACCCGTACTGACACCGTTCGGCACCGTCATGCCGCGCGAAAAACTGCAGGCACTGAACGTGCCTATCGATGCCAACGGGCGCACCATGCAGGCCAACTTCCAGAAAATGCTGGCCGGCCGCGCCGATGTCGCCGTGGCACTGGAAACCCATGGTGCACAGCTGCTGTTGCTGCCCCAGTTTGCCGGCAAAATCGAAATGCTGCCCGCGCCCTTCCTCGACGAGAACTACTATCTGGCCATATCGCCCGCCTTCTACGAGGCGCACGCGGCGCTGATCGAAAAGCTGTGGGATACCATAGGCCGTCTGCGCCGCAGCCCGCTCTATCTGGCGCAGCAGCGCAAGGCCATGGAGGACCTGCTCAAGCCCTAATGTAGCGCCGCAAGCCGGGCAATCTGCTCTATACTCCGCACAACGGAAAACATGGAACTCGCCGATGCCCAACAACAAAGCGCCCGGACGCATACAGCCCTACCCGCACGCCGCCGCAGGCTGGGGTGCAGTGAAACAGGTCGCCGTCAATCTGGTGCGCGAAAAGGTCAGCGCCGGCCATACCAGAGCCCTGCTTAGCCAGAACCAGCCCGGCGGTTTCGACTGCCCCGGCTGCGCCTGGCCGGACCGCGCCGCCGGCGCCAGCTTTGCCTTCTGCGAAAACGGCGTCAAGGCCGTGGCAGCGGAAGCCACCAGCAAACGCGTACGCGCCGAGTTTTTCGCGGCCCATAGCGTCAGCGCGCTGCTGCAGCAATCGGACTACGAACTGGAACAGCACGGCCGCCTGACCGCGCCGATGGAATACGATAGCGCCAGCGACCATTACCGGCCCGTCAGCTGGGAGCGCGCCTTCGCCATCATGGCAGAACACCTGCGCGCCCTGCCCGATCCCGATCAGGCCACGTTCTATACTTCGGGCCGCACCGCCAACGAGGCCGCCTTCCTGTTCCAGCTATTCGTGCGCATGTACGGCACCAATAACTTCCCCGACTGCTCCAACCTGTGCCACGAACCCACCAGCCGCGGCCTGCCCGGCACCGTGGGCGTGGGCAAAGGTACGGTGACGCTGGAAGATTTCGAGCATGCCGACGCGCTGTTCATCTTCGGCCAGAATCCGGCCACCAACCACCCGCGCATGCTGGGCGAGCTGCGCGCCTGCGCCCGACGGGGCGCCAGCATCGTCTCCATCAACCCGCTGCGCGAGCGGGGGCTGGAGCGCTTTACCAGCCCCACCCATCCGAGCGAAATGCTGGGCAATGGCAGCACCACGATTAGCTCGCTATTCATCCAGCCGCGCCTGGGCGGCGACTTCGCCCTGATCAAAGGCGTGGCCAAGCGCCTGCTGGAACTCGACGATGCGGCGCTGGCCCGCGGCACCGCCAGCCTGCTCGACCATGCTTTCATCGCCGAACATACCAGCGGTTTTGCCGCCTTCGCCGAGGATCTACGCCAGCAGCCCTGGCCTGGCCTGCTGGAAGAATCGGGCGTGCCGCGCGCACAGATCGACCAGCTGACCGAGATCTACTGCCGCAGCGCCAACGTGATCAGCACCTGGGGCATGGGCCTGACCCAGCACAAGGGGGCTGTCCGCACCATCCAGATGCTGTCCAATCTGATGATGATGCGCGGGAATATCGGCCGCCGTGGCGCCGGCCTGTGCCCCGTGCGCGGCCACTCGAATGTGCAGGGCGACCGCACCATGGGCATAGAAGACAAGCCCACGCCCGCCTTCCTCGACCGCCTGCAGCAGGTGTTCGATTTCGCCCCGCCGCGCCACCATGGCTACGATACGGTGGACAGCATACAGGCCATGCTGGACGGGAAAGTCAAAGTCTTCATCGCGCTGGGCGGCAACTTCGCCATGGCCACGCCCGACACACCGCTGACCTTTGCCGCCCTGCGTGCCTGCGACCTCACCGTGCACATCGCCACCAAACTCAATCGCAGCCATCTGGTGCACGGCAAGGCAGCGCTGCTGCTGCCCACGCTGGGACGCACGGAAATCGACCTGCAGAATGGCGTGCCACAGGGCGTCACGGTAGAAGATTCCATGAGCATGGTGCACCTGTCGTATGGCCAGAACACCCCCGCATCCAGCGAGCTGCTGTCGGAAACCATGATCGTGGCGCAGCTGGCCCATGCCACGCTGGGCAGCAGCAAGGTGGACTGGCTAGGCTACGCGGCCGACTATGGCCGCATCCGCGACGCCATCGCCCGCGTGTTCGACGATTTCCACGACTTCAATGCGCGCGTGGCGCAGCCGGGCGGCTTCCATCTCAAGGTGGCTTCGCGCCAGCGTGTATGGCGCACCGCCAGCGGCAAAGCCCAGTTTCTGGTACACCCGCTTGATCTGGATACGCCCATCCACCGCGCCCGCGCCATTCATGGCGAACGCCTGATGGTGCTGATGACGGCCCGTTCGCACGACCAGTACAACACCACCATCTACGGCCTCGATGACCGCTACCGCGGCGTGTTCGGCCTGCGCCGCGTGCTGTTCATCCACCGCGACGATCTGGCCATGCTGGGCCTGCAGCGCGGCGAATTTGTGGACCTGCAAAGCGTGTGGGACGATGGCGTCGAGCGGCGCGCCCAACGCTTCCTGCTGGTGGAATACGATATTCCGCGCGGCTGTCTGGGCGCCTACTTCCCCGAGACCAATGCCCTGCTGCCTTTGCACAGCACGGCCGATGGTGCCGGCACACCAACGGCCAAATCCATCCCCGTGCTGCTGCAGCGGTCGGCGCTACAGGAATCGGCCGAATAAGCCACCGCACCTTCAGGTGTACTCGACGCAGGCATCCTGCCGGCAGAAGCTCACCAGCTTGACGCCGGCGTGGCTGGCCACATCGATGGCCAGCGTGCTCGGTGCCGAGATGGTGGCCAGCAGAGGAATCTGCATGCGCGCCACTTTGCGTACCAGCTCGTAGCTGGCGCGGCTGGACATGAACACGAAGCCGCGCCGCATATCCACCCCGGCTGCGGCCAGTACGCCTATCAGCTTGTCGAGCGCATTGTGGCGCCCCACATCCTCGCACACTTGCAGCACATTGCCGGCCGCATCGCACCAGCCAGCCGCATGCACCCCGCCCGATACGCGCATCAGCTGCTGATGCTGGCCGAACTGCGCTACTGCATTGACCACGGCAGCGGCCAGCGCCGCATCGTCATGCAGCGGCGCCGTGCTGATCGGTTCGGGATGCAGGTCGATCTGCTCCAGGCTTTCCAGTCCGCACACGCCGCAGCCGCTGCGCCCCGCCATCGAGCGGCGCTGCTGCTTGAGGCCATGGAATGCCTGCTGGGACACGGTGAGGGCAACTTCGAGACTGCCGGAGTGGGACTTGACTTCGATATCGTAGACATCGGCGGCCTGCGTAATCAGGCCTTCGGTGAGGGCAAACCCCAGCGCAAATGCTTCCAGCTGGCGTGGCGTCACCATCATCACGGCATGGGAGATGCCATTAAATACCAGCGCCACCGGCGCTTCTTCGGCCACACTGTCGTCCAGCGCCTGTGGCGGCTGCGCCAGCCTATGGCGCCGTACGGCACGCTGCTGCGCGCCAGCCTGGTCCACCCCTGTTTCAAACTTCATTCCCGCTCCGGTCGATAAGCACTACGGCTTATTCTACACGGCGCGGCAGGGAAAGGCAGTCTGGCGCGGCCCGGGCCAGGCCCGGAATCAGGCCTCGCCGTTCACGCCATAGTGGCGCGCATAGCGGTTATCCAGATTCGCCAGCGGCAGCAGCAGGAACAGGTCGGCGCTTTCGAAATCAGGATCCCATGCCGGTTCGCCGCAGATCCATGCGCCGGAGCGCATATACCCCTTCAGCAGTGCCGGTATCTGCGGCTTCTGCGCTGCTTCCAGCTTTGAGAACGGGAATGGCAGGTGCGGCGTAACGCGGTATTCGGCCGGCGCCATATGGGCCGCTGCCAGCTGCTGATAGACGCCGACGGCATTGTGGCCGCCATCGGCCAGGCTGATGCTGGCGCAGCCTATCAGGTAGTCGCAATTCTCGCGACGCATGTATTCGGCCAGACCGGACCACAGCAGCATGATCACGCTGCCGCCACGGTAATCAGGATGGATGCAGGCGCGGCCAGCTTCCACCATGCGGCCACGCAGATGATTCAGGCGACCCAGATCGAATTCGCCTTCCGAATATACGCGGCCCAGTTTGCGGGCGCGCGCGGCGCTGAGCAGGCGGTAGGTGCCGACCACTTTCAGGCTGGCGCTATCGCGGACGATGAGGTGATCGCAATGCTCGTCGAACTCGTCGCAATCGAGGCCGTCCTCGCGCATCAGCGACGTCAGGCCCAGGGTTTCGATGAACACCTTGTAGCGCAGGCGCTGAACCTCGCGCAGCTCCTCCGGTGTGCTTGCCATACTGAGTACCAGCTTGCCGGACGCTGCTCGGACGTCGGCTTGTATGATCGAAGTTTGCATGCTTCATCCTTTCTGTGGGAGACGAAGCAAGCGTAACGGTGGAATACTTCAGGAACATGACATGGCTATGTCAGTTGCATGACATACATCAAACCGTGGCATATCCGACATAAAAAGTCGCCCGCCGCCAGGTTCAGGCAAGACCTCTAATGAAAAAAAAGGGCAGAAATCTGCAGCGCAGACCTGCCCCGGGCTGAAAAACCACCCTGTCGCCCCAGACTGTAGCCCGGGGCCTCGCATCAGACTTTTTTCGGACGGCCGGTCTTCAGTTGCGGCAGACTGGCCAGCACGTTCTGCAGCGTGGCCAGATCGATCTGGCTGATCAGCGCAACGCCGATGCGCAGCAGTTCGCTCTTTTTGATTTCGAAACCGGCCTTCAGGCAGGCTTTCTTGACGTGACCCAGCACGGCGTACTCCTGCTCGGGCATGGTGAAGCTGTCGCGCACCAGCTTTTCCTTGCGTGCCTTGTCCTTGGACGCATCCAGTATTGGCGCAGTTACCGGCTTGGCGGCTGGCTTGATCGCCGGCTTCTTCACTGCTTTGACTACCGGCGCCTTGCCGGCCGGCTTGGCAGCCTTCACCGCTACTTTGGCAGGTGCTTTGCTGACAGCTTTGGCGGGTGCTTTCGCGGGTGCTTTGACTGCCACTTTCGGTGCTGCCTTGCTGGCCGGCTTGGCCGCAGCCTTGGCCGCTACCGGCTTGGCTGCCACCTTCGCTGCACCTGAAGCCGGTTTAGCAACGGCCTTGGATGCTGGCTTTGCGGCTGGCTTGGCAGCGGGTTTAGCGGCGGGCTTAGCGGCGGGCTTAATGGCCGGCGCCTTGGTTGCGGCCTTGGCGGCTGCTTTCGGCGCAGCCTTGGCAGCCGGCTTTGCAGCCGCACGGGTCACGGTGTTTTTCGCAGCTACCGGCGCCTTGCTGTTGACGGTGCCATTCACGGATTTATTCATACCTGCTCCAGATGATGTTAATACTATAAACAATATATACTATTTATGTCATTATTGCTTGAATTACCGCAAATTTGCCGCCACATAACCGAACAGCACGGGTGGGCTGACCGGCTTGCGCAGGAATTCCACCGCCCCCACGCTGCGCCCCTTGGCTTCATCTTCGGGCTGGCTTTTCGCCGTGAGGAAGATCACGGGTATGCCACTGCTGGCCGGATCGGCTTTCAGCCGGCGGCAGGTTTCGTAACCATCCATCCCGGGCATCATGATGTCGAGCAGGATCAGATCGACCTGCGAGCTGGCCACGATCTGCAGCGCCGTCGCGCCGCTGGTCGCCACCTTGGTGTTGTACTGATCCTTGAGCAGACCGGCCAGCAGCGTAATATTGTCCGGCGTATCGTCGACGATCAATACCGTTTTCCGCTGCTGGACTGTGCTCATGATCACTCCCCGTCTAGCACTGCCAGCAGCTTCGCGGCGGCCTCAAATTGATAATGTTCCATGTAATCGGCCAGCCGGCTCATTTGCACTGGCGTCAGCAGGGTCGCCAGCGCGGGCCGCACCCGCTCGAAATAGTCGCCGCTGTCGCCACTGAATTCGGCCAGCAGTTTGCGCAGGCCGGCCACAGCCTGACGCGCATCGCCCGCTACGGCCAGCTTGTCGTCGCGCGGCGGCAGCGGCGGTATCACCTTGATCGACATGCCCAGCCAGCGTGACAGCACGCCATACAGACGCTGCGGATCGATAGGCTTGGTGATGTAGTCCTGCATGCCTTCCTCGATGCAGCGCGCCTGCATGCCTGCCAGCGCACGCGAAGTCACGGCGATCAGGGGCAGGTCGTCAAAGCGCTTATCCTGCCGCAGCAATCGGGTGGCTTCGTGGCCATCCATCACCGGCATGGCCAGATCCATCAGCACCAGATCATAACCTTGCGGCCCCACCTGTTTCAGCCGGTCCAGCGCTTCCTGTCCGTTACAGACCGTATCCACTTGCAGGCCTTGCAGCTCCAGCAGCTCGCGCGTGACATACTGGTTGACGGGGCTATCCTCGGCCAGCAGCACCCGCGCGGTGCGCCGCTCGCTGGTCTCCAGCGGCAGATCGGCCACGGCGCCCTGATGCAGCACGGCCTGCACCGAAAGTGCCGCCGCATCGGAGCGGGCCAGCTGCAGGTCGAAATAGAAGGTCGAACCAAAGCCGGGGCGGCTCTCGACTTCGATATTCCCGCCCATCAGGCGCACCAGCTGCTGCGAAATCGACAGGCCCAGCCCCGTGCCGCCGTAATTGCGCGTGGTCGAGCCGTTGGCCTGGCTGAACGCGCGGAACAGCCGCCCTTTCTGCTGGGCCGTCATGCCTATGCCGGTATCGCGCACGGAGAAGCGCAGCCGCACCATGCCATCCGGCGCCTTGCCCGGCGCCAGCTGGCAGCGCAGTTCCAGCTCGCCCTGCTCGGTAAATTTGACGGCGTTATTGGCCAGATTGATCAGCACCTGCCCCAGCCGCAGCGGATCGCCCACCAGATAGCGCGGCACATCGTCGGCCGTCGTCACCAGATAGCGCAGATGCTTGTCGCTGGCGCGCTGGGTGGTCACGCTGGAGACATTGCTCAGCACATCGTCGAGCAGGAAGGGAATCTGCTCCACTTCCAGCCGCCCCGCCTCGATCTTGGAGAAGTCCAGTATGTCGTTGATGATGCCCAGCAGCGACAGTGCGGCGCGGTGGATCTTGGTGATGTAGTCGTGCTGCTTGGGCGTCATTTCCGTGCGCAGCGCCAGATAGGCCATACCGATCACCGCGCTCATGGGGGTGCGGATTTCGTGGCTCATGTTGGCGAGGAATTCGGACTTGGCGATATTCGCCGCTTCCGCCATCACGTTCGCATTGAGCAGCTTCTGTTCGCGCTCGCGCCGGTCGCTGATGTCGCGGATGAAGGCGCAGAACTCGTAGCTGTGCTGGCCATCCGAGCGCACTTTGGTAATCGCCAGTTCGATCGGGAACTCGTCGCCATTGCGGCGCAGGGCTACCACTTCGATGCGCGCATCCAGCACCCGCGTCACGCTATTGCCGGCAGCCAGACGCTGCATGCCGCGCCGGTGCTCGTAACGGAAGCGCTGCGGAATGATGGTCTGGTCCAGCGACATGCCCATGACTTCTTCGCGGCTCCAGCCGAAGGTGCGCTCGGCCTGGGTATTCCAGCCGACGATATTCCCGCTCAGGTCCATGCGCACCACGGCATCGAGCGCCGTATCGACGATGGTCTGCAGCTTGGTCTGACTATCGCCCAGGCGCTGCATGGATTCGGTCAGTTCACGGGTGCGGGTGGCGATGCGCTCTTCCAGTACACTATTCAGATCGCGCAGCTCGCGCTCGGCGTCACGCACGCGGGTCAGCGCATCACGGAAACGCAGCACGGCACCGGACAGGCGCCCCACCTGATCTTCCCGGTCTATGCCCGAGAGCTTGATGTCGGTCTCGCCGCGCGTCAGCTTTTCGAGGCTGGTCTGGATATCGGCAAAAGGCCGCGCGGCGCGCCGTCCCACCAGAAAAATCGATACTACGATGGCCAGTGCCAGCAGCAGGTTGGCCGCCACCGTGTTGAAAATCTGCCGGCGCAGATCGCGGTCTATCTGCTGGCGCGAAAATGCCAGATCGATAGAGCCCACCGCATAGCTGCGGCGCGCATCGCTGAAACTGATATCCCGGTGCACCTTGATGGCCGCCACCGGCACATCGGTGGGCGAAACATAGCTGGCCACTTCCGTGCCGTTCGGTGCCAGCACGCGCAGCACCAGCACTTCCGGCGTCGCGCCCGACGCATCGACCACACTGTTGATGGCCGCACTATTGATGTCGAACAGCGGTCGCGCCAATGCCTGCGACAGCACTGCAGCGAGGCGCTCGGCCCGTTCCTGCAGGTTCTGCTCGGCCTCGGCGCTGAGCGAGCGCATGATATAGGTGGTGTAGACCGCCGTGGACAGTGCCACCGCGAGAAAAATCCCGACGCCCAGACGCAGCAGAATATTGCGCCGCCAGAGGCGCTGCACGCGCGCCAGCAAGCTGTCGCCGGGGACGTTCAAGGGATCAATGACGGGCTCCTTCTGCCGCCTCCAGCTTGCGGTAAGCGGGGCTGTTGCGCACTTCTTCCACCGTGCGCCAGATGCGCTCGGCCAGTTGCGGGTCGGCTGCGACCAGCCCGTGCGAGAGTATCAGAAAATACGGTTTTTCGATAATCGGGATGGGCAGCTGCTCCAGCTGCCCTGCCAGCGGGCCATGCATCAGGCTATACGCATCGCTGCCGCCCACCGCTGCTGCCGCCACCCGCCCGGCAATCAGCTTGCGCGCCAGTTCGTCGGCACGCTGGCTGCCTTCATCCACTTCCACGTTCAGTCCGCGCAGCACATCGCCTACCGAATAGCCGAGCTGGAAGCCCACCGTGCCATCGAGGTTGCGGAAGCTCTTGCCATCCCATTCCACTTTACTGCCTTTACGGCGCAACACCATATAGCTGTCGATATGCATACGCTTGCTGGCATCGACCACCTGCCCGCCCGGATACTCGCCCAGTTCGCGCCGGTCCGGCTTGTAGCTGACGGCGAAAGCGCCATCGACGGCATTCGCCTTGAGCTGGGCCAGACAGCGCTTCCACGGTATGCTCTGGTATTCGAAACGCAGATTGAGCCGCTGTTCGACCATATTCAGCAGCGCGAAATTCAGTCCGGCGCCCGATTCGGTGCGCCATGGCAGCACATTGGTCTGTTCGAAGCACAGGCGCAAAGGCTCGCGCCGCTCCGCCGCCGTAGCGGGAGCCAGCAGCAATGCCATCAGCAATCCCATGGCAACGCTAGGCAGGCCTGTGCTATTCATCTCCGTCTCCGCTTCAAGTAGAACTGCGCAAGCTGAAGTCTACTCCAACTTCGTCCCACTGCTCCTGTTCCTTCTCCAGCCAGTACGACAGCGTGGGATGCTCGCTGATCCAGTTACGGCGCAGCTCCAGTTCGATGCGGCTCTTGACGCGCAACCTGATCTGGCTGAAATCGACATCCATACGCGAGTGCATGAACAGCACGGCCAGCCGCAAGGCCACCACTGCCTTGACGAAATCCGGCTCGTTGAGCGCTTCGGCCACCTTGCGCAGATTGCCCTTGTGCGCCGCGATCAGGCGCGCCATGGTTTTCTGCTCGCGCGCCGTGAAGCCGGGCAGGTCGGCGTTTTCTATCATGTAGGCGGCATGCTTGTGGTAACCCGTATGCGACACCACCATGCCCATTTCGTGCAGCAGCGCGCTCCAGTACAGGTGGCGCGTGTACTGGTCGCTGGCCGGCTTGGTCTGGGCGTACAGGGCCAGCGCATCATCGGCCACGCGGTTGGCGCGCCGCTCGTCGCAGTGGAAACGCTGCACGCAATCGAGCACCGACTGTTCGCGCCGGTCACGCTTGGTCGAGCGCAGATGCAGATCCCACATCACGCCCATGCGCAGGCCTGCTTCGATAGGCTGCACCACGGGGATTTCCAGTTCGCGCACCAGCCCGATCAGAATCGCCAGTCCGCCGATGATGGTGCCGGCACGGTCAGGCCGCAGGCCCGGCATATCGATCTTGCTGACATGGCCGAATTCGATAAAGCGTTGTTTCAGCGCACTCAGGGTGCTGCCGTTGACTTCCTTGCCTATGCCGTTCTTGATAATGATATCGGCGATGGTGCGTGCCGTGCCGGACGAACCATAGCACTGCTTCCAGTATTGCGGATGGTAAGGCGGCGCCGCATCTTCGAAATGGCTGCGCGCCGACAGGATGGCAGCCTCGAACGACGCCGCATCGACCCGCCCGCCGATGAAGAAGGACAGGCTCTGTTTCACCGTGCCGACGCTGAACGACTCGACTTTTTCGATCTCCTGGCCGCGGCCCAGTATCAGCTCGGTCGAACCGCCGCCGATATCGATCACCAGCCGGCGCTCGCCCGGTGTGGCCAGCGCATTTGCCACGCCCATATAGATCAGGCGCCCCTCTTCCTCGCCCGAGATAATTTCAATCGGATAGCCTATGGCCTGTTCGGCCTGCGGCAGGAAGGCGGCGCTATTGCGCGCCACCCGCATGGCCGAAGTGGCCACCACCCGCACGGCATCGAGCTTGTAGGCCGCCAGCACGCTACGAAAATTTTTCAGACAGTTGAGGGCAGTCTGCATGGCGGCCGGCGTCAGGTTGCCCTGCTCGTCCAGACCGGCGGCCAGCCGGATAGGCTCGCGCACGCTTTTCAGTACCCGTATGGCTTCGCCATCATGCTTGCCGATGTGAAGACGGAAGCTATTCGAACCCAGATCTACAGCTGCATACATATTTGGAAGTCTCTCCCGGAACTGGGTATCAGTTTCATGCCTGATTAGGCTGAAATCAAACTAAACGATTTACATGATTATAGATCACGATAAGCGCTGTTTGTGACGGCTTAATGACAGCCTGACAATAGTGTTTCAGACTTCCGGTGTGCTGTCGGCCGCAACCACGCGGTTGCGCCCTTCCCGCTTGGCTTGCTGCAGCGCTTCGTCGGCACGTTTGAACAGGCTCACGGCCGCATCATCGGGCCGGATGGTAGTCACGCCCAGGCTGGCCGTCATATTGATCACAGCCTTGCCGGCCTTGACGGGCAGCGCGGCGATGGCCAGACGGATACGCTCGGCCACCATGCAGGCATCTTCCTGCCCCGTGCGCGGCAGCTGGATGGCAAATTCCGCTCCGCCCATACGGCCCATCAGATCGCTGTCGCGCAGCTGCTTCTGGCACACTTCCACCAGCGTCTTGAGCACCAGATCACCGACCGGATGGCCATAGTGTTCATTGATGCGTTTGAAATCGTCGAACTTCAGCAGGATTAGCGCAGTAGGCTGGCCGGGACGGCGCGCCAGCGCTATCCATGGCGCCAGCGCCAGATAAAAGCCGCGCCGGTTCGGCACGTCCGTCAGCGGATCGGCCACTTCCAGCCGTGCCAGTTCGCTTTCCTGCTGTTCGCGGCTGAGCAGCAGATAGCCGAACACATTGCCGAAGGTGAGCAGATACAGCGCCACGATGCCGGCCGCCTGCACCAGCGCAGGACTGAGCCATTCGGCGCCATCTGGCAGCAGCACCGCCAGCACGCCGCGCAGCACCACTACCAGCGTCAGGCTCAGGGTGGACAGCACCAGATAGCGGCGCAGCAGCGTGCCACGGCGCCAGCCGCGTCCCAGTGCGCCGGCACTGGCCAGCGCGAAGAAGCCGGCCACCAGCGCAGCGATGCCGATGCGGTCGCCGGCTGGCATGTCGAGCAGCCAGGCCCCCGTGAACAGGCCAATGGAAACGCCCAGCGCCGGCAGCAGATAGCGCCGCCACACGCGCCGTCCGGCCAGCTCCCACCACGCCGAAGCGTCGAAGGCAAAGCCGCTGAATAGCACTGCATAGGCAAACGGAATAGTGAGGAAATCGGGCAGCGCCCCGCGCAGATACAGCAAGCCCCATGCAACGGCCTGCAACTGGCGGGCGATGCGCCAGCTACGCAGGCCGGCCGAGGGGGCGCTACGGACCTCCTGCTGCTGGTAGAAGAACAGCGCCGCACACAGGCTGAAATTGCCCAGCGCTAGCGCCAGCACCAGAGTCTTGATATCCATGAACTACTGGTCGATACCCTGATCAGACTTCGTGTTCCACGTTCTGGGTGCCGTCACCCACTTTGCTGGCCCAGGCCTGGCCGAAGAAGGCTTTTTCATCTTCCGTCGGCGAGTCGTGCCAGAACACGATCAGCGTGCCCTTGTGGTCATGCAGCTGGCTGACCTTTTCGATAAAGGCCTGTTTGCCGGCCATGTCGGCCAGCGCGACCACATAGCCGTAGACACGGGTCAGGCGTTCCAGACGATCCGGTTCGGTAAAGCTATTGGTGGCGGTCAGCGTAGGGTGATCGAGAAACATCGTCATACTCTCCAGTAGTGCCGCCCAGAGGGCTGGCTTAATCTAACGTCAATGTACATACAATTTTTCCATCTGTAAATGCAATGTCGTCTACACTAGCCGTCAAGCGACACTCTTTGTGCCGCGACGACCGTCTCTGCACGGCAGATTTTTCGTCCGATTCCGACGCCTGGCCATCTTGAGTTTAGCTCCTGACCCGCCACTGGTGCGCACCAGTGGCAATACCCGCACGCTGGAATTCTCGCCCGGCATGATACAGAGCGAGATGCGGCTCTCCGATCCGGACCAGCTGGTGCTGGCCTATCCGCGCGCCATGATGTGCTTTGTGCTGTTCCAGCCACAGCCCACCCACATCCTGATGGTGGGGCTGGGCGGCGGCTCGCTGGTCAAGTTCTGCCACCGCTATCTGCCGCACAGCCGCATCACGGTGCTGGAACTGCGCGCCGATGTGATCGCCCTGCGCGAGCAGTTTGCCATTCCGCCCGACGATGCGCGCCTGCGCATCATCCACGCCGACGCCAGCGATTATCTGAAACACTGCGAGGAGAGCGCCGACGTACTGCTGATCGACGGCTTCGATGAACTGGGCCTGCCGCCCGCGCTGGGCAGCAGCAGCTTCTACCGCCATTGCCGCCGCGTGCTGCGGCCCGGCGGCGTGCTGGTGGCGAATATCTTCAGCTACGATCCGGCCTATACCGATATGCGCATGCGCCTGTATGCCGCCTTCGACGGCCAGTTATGCCGCTTCCACGGCATCGCCGGCAACAACCATCTGCTGTTCGCCGTCGCGGGCAAGCAGGCCACGCCGGCACTGGGCATGCTGCGCCGCGTGCAGCGCAGCGCCCTGTTTGCCTTCAGCACGCTCAATCGCCTGCTGGCGCACTGGGTGGTACGCCGGCTCGAACAGGGCCGCCCCGTGCGGCTCTAGGCGACGGCGCCAGCAGCCTGCCAGCGCCGCCAGGCCGGGCTATTTTTTACGGGCGCCGTGCACCATCTGGCGCGCCTGCTTGCGCAGCAGGGCCTGATCCCAGCGGGCTTTCTGCACCTCGGTTTCCGGCACCAGCACCGGCACTTCCACCGGCTTGCGCTGCTCGTCCACGGCCACCATGGTGAAGTAGCAGCTGTTAGCATGGCGCACCAGCCGCTGCTGGATATTCTCCGTCACGACACGGATACCCACTTCCATCGAAGTGCGGCCCGTGTAGTTGATCGAGGCGAGGAAAGTCACCAGCTCGCCCACATGGATGGGCTGCAAAAACATCACCTGATCCACCGACAGCGTCACCACATAACTGCCCGAATAGCGGCTGGCGCAGGCATAGGCCACGCTATCGAGGAATTTGAGGATGGTACCGCCGTGGACATTGCCGGAAAAATTGGCCATATCGGGTGTCATCAGCACCGTCATGGTGAGTTCATGGGCACTCCAGCTCATCGGTTTTTCCATTCCCAGCTCCATAGTTGTTTGCGCCATGCTAACGGCTAAACGCCGGCTCGGCAATTAGTTATCAAATACTTCAAGTTTTGGCGTATGCTTTGCGCTTCACGCTTTCAGGAGTCCCGTATGAAATGGAAAGTTCTGGCCGCCAGCATCATGCTGGGCCTATCCTCCGCCGCCCACGCGCTGAGTGCCGGCGAAGTGCATACCTTCACGCTGGCCAACGGCATGAAGTTCATCGTGCTGGAATCGCACACCATCCCCAATGCGAATATGTACACCTTCTGGAAGGTGGGCTCGCGCAACGAGGCGCCCGGCATCACGGGGCTGTCGCACTTCTTCGAACACATGATGTTCAACGGTTCGAAAAACTTCGGCCCCAAGGCCTTCGACCGCACCATGGAAGCCAAGGGCGGCTCCAACAACGCCTACACCAGCAATGACCTGACGGTATATCAGGACTGGTTCCCCGCCAGTTCGCTGGAAACCATCTTCACGCTGGAAAGCGACCGCATCGCCCACCTGAATATCGATCCGAAAATGGTCGCCAGCGAACGCGGCGTGGTGCTGTCCGAACGCAGCACGGGGCTGGAGAACTCCAATATGCGCATGCTGCAGGAAGAGATCAACGGCGTGGCCTTCCGCGCCCATCCCTATTCGTGGTCGGTGATCGGCAACGAATCGGACATCAAGGCATGGACGCAGGAAGATCTGCAGCGCTATTTCACTACCTACTACGCGCCGAATAATGCGGTGGCCGTGATCGTCGGCGACGTCAAGGCTGACGCCGTGAAGAAGCTGGCAACGCGCTATTTCGGCGCCATCCCGGCACGCGCCCTGCCGCCAGCCGTGCGCACGGTAGAGCCGGAGCAGAAAGGCGAACGCCGCGTGTTCGTCGCCAAGGAATCAGCTACCTCGGCCAATCTGGTGCTGGCCTATAAAATCCCGCAGGCCAATCACGCCGACTACTACGCACTGGAAGTGCTGCAAAGCCTGCTGGGCGAAGGCAAGACCTCGCGCCTCTACCGTGCGCTGGTCGAGCAGCAGCTGGCCACGCAGGTAGGCGCCAGCAGCATGGAAGGCTTCGATCCCGGCCTGCTGTATGTCTCCGCCGTCGCCGCTGCCAATGTCACCCCGGCCCAGCTGGAACAGGCCACGCTGGCCGCCGTCAATGAGCTGGTACAGAACGGCGTTACGGCCGAGGAGCTGCAGAAGGTGAAGAACCAGAAGCTGCTCAACTACTACCGCGCGCTGGAAACCATCAACGGCAAGGCCCAGCAGCTGGGTAATTACGAAGTGCTGTTCGGCGACTATAAAAAACTGTTCGATGTACCGGCCGCCTACCAGAACCTGACGCCGGCCGACATCCAGACGGTGGCCGCACGCTATCTGAAAAAATCACAACGTACGGTCGGTGTACTGGCCGCCCGGGAGGACTAAATGCATCACACGCTCAAGCATACCCTGCGCCCCGCCGTCGCTGCCGTGGCGGGCGCCATCGCGCTCGCCACCAGCAGCGCCCATGGCGCCGAATTCCGCCTGCCCCAGTTCGAAACCGTCAAGCTGCCCAGCGGCCTGACGCTCTACCTGATGGAGCGCCATGAAGTGCCGCTGATTTCCGTGCGCGCCGTGATCAAGGCCGGCGCCGTGCAGGATGGCGCACAGGCCGGCCTGTCCAATCTGACGGGCGACGCCCTGCTGCTGGGCAGCCGCAGCCACAGCAAGGCCGAAATCGATCAGGCTTTCGACTTCCGCGGCGCCCGTCTGGCCGGCGCTGCCGGCACGGAATCGAGCACAGTGCAGGCCAACTTCGCCAAACAGGACAGCGCCACCCTGCTGCCCCTGTTCGCCGAAATCATCCAGCAGCCCGGTTTTGACGCGGCCGAACTGGCCAAGCTGCGCACGCGCAAAGTGAATGGCCTGAAGCAGGCCAAGGAATCGCCACGCAATGTGGTCAACCAGTACTACCGCGCCATGCTGTTTGGCGCCACGCCGTATGGCCAGCCGGCCGGCGGCACCGTGCAAAGTGTCTCGGCGCTGAACCAGAACGACGTGCAGCAGTACTACCAGCGCTACTACCGGCCCGACAATGCGGCCATTATCGTGGTGGGCGACTTCGATACGGCGGCCATGCGCGCCCAGCTGGCCAGCCAGTTCGGCAGCTGGCAGGCCAGCGGCCCGGCCCTGACTACGCCCGACTATGGCAAGGTGCAGGCCGAGCGCGCGCGCGTCTGGCTGGTCAACAAGCCCGATGCCATCGAAACCACCTTCATGATAGGCGGCGTAGGCATCGCCCGTAACGATCCCGACTACGTGCCGCTGCAAGTGCTCAACACCATCGTCGGTGGCCGCTTCACGTCCTGGCTCAACGACGAGCTGCGCGTCAACTCCGGCCTGACCTATGGCGCGCGCAGCGAGTTTGCCACGCTGTCGCAGACCGGCACGTTTGCCATGTCCAGCTTCACGGCGCTGCCGAAAACTGCCGCCGCGCTGGAGCTGGCGCACCAGACTTACCAGCGCCTGTGGACCAGGGGGATCGATGCAGCCACGCTGGAATCGGCCAAAGCCTATGTCAAAGGCCAGTTCCCGCCGCGCTATGAAACCGGCGAACAGCTGGCCGGCCTGCTGGGCGATATGTATGCCGCAGATGTGGGACGGGAACAGATCGACAACTTCATGCGCGATGTCGACAGCCTGACGCCACAGCGCGCCAAGCAGCTGGTGGATGCCCACTTCCCGCGCCTGAAGCTGCAGACCCTGCTGATCGGTAAAGCGGATGCCATCCGCGCCACAGCGGCCAGCTATGGCGATGTGACGGAGCTGCAGATCAGTGCCGACGGCTTCCAGCCCTGAGCGCGGCTGAAAATTACGGCGCCCTTTGCGGCGCCGTTTTTTTTGGAGCTAGACGGTGCTTTCCAGCCTGGCCAGCAGTTCTTCCACTTCCGCCAGCACCGGCGCCGTGGCTTCCAGCACCAGCGCCAGTTGCGCCCAGAACGGCGTGCTGGCCTCTTCATGCAGCAGCAGTTCGGCCGTCTGCGCCAGCGCCTGCAGGCGCTCCGCCCCCACCGTGCCGGCCAGACCTTTGAGCGTATGCAGGGCCGGCATGGCTGCCGCCATATCGGCCGCTTCCGTCGCCGCCCCCAGCAAGGCCGCCAGCCGTGGCCCTTCCGTGATAAATCCGCGCAGCGTGGCGAGATACACCGACTGCATGCCACCCAGCCGTTTGATGGCGGCTTCATAGCGTATGCCCGGCGCCGGTGCCAGCGCATGGTCGGCGCCGCCGTAGCCGGCGGCCTCGCCAGCGGCTGGCCGGGCCGCCATGCTGCTGGCAGCTGTGTCGCCGGCCAGCAGACTGGCCAGCGCCATGCTCTGCGGCCGGGTGTGGCTGAGGATGACGGAAATCAGCTGCGACAGATCGAACGGCTTGCCGACATGGTCCACCATGCCCGCGGCCAGCGCAGCCTGGCGGTCTGCCGCCATGGCATTGGCCGTCATCGCGACAATAGGTGGCGCGGCTGCGCCCAGCCAGGCCTGGATGGCGCGCGTGGCCTGATAGCCATCCATCTCCGGCATCTGTATATCCATCAGTATCAGATCGGGCAGCGGGCTGCCGTCCGTCACGGCGGCGATCGCCATCGGCCCCGAACTGGCCACCACCACATGGGCGCCGTCGTTGCTCAGTAATTCGCTGGCCACCTGCTGGTTGGCCGGATTGTCGTCCACGAGCAGCAGACGCAGGCCCTGCAGGCGGTGCATGGCCGGCACGGCCACCGCAGCCAGCGGCGCGCGCCGCCCCAGCCGGGCATCCGCCACGGCATCGAACAGCATCGAAGCCGTGACCGGCTTGACCACAAAGCCATCCAGCACGGGCGCCAGACTCTGGTGGCGCTGCGCCAGCAGTTCGCGGTCATGCGCCGTCACCATCACGATCAGCGGCATCTTGCCCGGCGTGGCCAGCTGGCGGATGGCGCAGCTGGTTTCCCAGCCATCCAGCCCCGGCATGCGCCAGTCGATGAACACCACATCGTAGCTGCGCTGCTGCGCCAGCCGCGCTTCGATGGCAGCCAGCGCCTGCTGGCCGCTGGATGCCAGCTCCACCTGCCAGCCGAACGAACGCGCCATCTCGCTCAGTACCGTGCGCGCCACCTCGTTGTCATCCACCACCAGACACTGCATATCCTGCAGCGGCAGACTGGCTGGCAGCGGCTCTGCCGGCATGGCAGCTTCCTGCTGTACCGCCTGCACCGGCAGCTCGAACTCGAACAGACTGCCCTGTCCCAGTGTGCTTTCCACCCGCAGGCGGCCGCCCATCAGCTGCACCAGCCGCTGGCTGATGGCCAGCCCCAGTCCCGTGCCGCCGTAGCGGCGCGCAGTGGAAGCTTCAGCCTGGGCAAAACCGTCGAAAATATACTGGCACTGTTCGGCCGAAATGCCGATGCCGCTATCGCGGATGGCGAAGGCGATGGTCAGGCCCTGGGCGCTGCGCTGCTTCAGCGTGGCGGACAGCAGCACTTCGCCGTGGGCCGTAAATTTGATGGCGTTGCCGGCCAGGTTGAGCAGAATCTGCTGCAGGCGCAGGGCATCGGCCACCACCATCTGCGGCAGTGCGGGATCGATGCGGAACAGCACTTCGATATCCTTGCTGCCCACATTGGCCGACAGGATCACGGCCAGATCGCGCCACAGCTTATCGAGCCGGAACGGGTGGGGATCGAGTTCCAGTTTACCCGCTTCCACTTTGGAGAAATCCAGCACATCGTTGAGCAGGCCCAGTAGCGCACTGGCAGCTGCATGGGCCTTGGCCACATAGTCGCACTGGCGCTCGCTCATTTCGGTCTGCTGCAGCAGTTGCAGCATGCCCAGTACGGCATTCATCGGCGAACGGATTTCATGACTCATATTGGCGACGAAATCGGATTTGGCACGGCCCGCCTGCACCGCTTCTTCCTTGGCCTGCAGCAGCGCCACATGGGCTGCGCGCGCTTCCGTGCAGTCGGTACTACTGCCTACCCAGCCCAGTATCACACCCGCCGCATTCTTGCGCGGCAGCGCATGGTTGTCGAAGATGCGCCACGCGCCGTCATGGCGACGCAGGCGGCAATCGCAGCGGAACTCGTCGCCGGCGGCGGCAGCGCGCTGCCATTCGGCCAGCAGGACGGCACGGTCATCGGGATGCAGCACGGGTGCCCAGCTGCCGGCGGCGATCAGCTGGGCCGAGGGCACGGCACTGAAGCGCTCCCAGTGCTGGCTCATGAAATCGACGCGCAGCTCCGGCGTCACCGTCCACACCATCTGCGGCAAGCCTTCGGCCAGCGAACGCCAGCGCGCTTCCGAAGCCTGCAACTGGGTCAGCGAACCCTGCAAGGCCAGATCCGTATCCACCAGCCGGGAAAGCGACTGGTAGTGGCGCTGCATGGAATACCAGACGCTGGCCAGCAGCAGCGCAACAATGCCGGCCACCACCCCCAGGAACAGCACGGCATTGCGCACTTCGCGGTGCCATGGCTGCAGGAAGTCTTCGCTGGCCAGCCCCACCAGAATGGCGATGGGATAACTGCCCACGCGCTCGATGCTGAGCGCCCGCTCGCGCCCGTCGTGCGGGCTGACCACGTTGTAGGTGGTGCCGCGCTGCTTGCCTTCCAGGATGGCGCGGGTCTGTGGCGCCACGGCGATGGTGGCGCCAAACTGCATGTCGTCGACAAAGGGATAGCGGTGCAGCACGCGGCGGCGGTCATCGAGCAGCAGGATGGAACCATTCGGCCCCACATTCAGCGACGAGAACAGCTCGGTCAGGCGGTCGCTATTCATCAGCGCATACACGGTGCCGCCGAAACTGCCATCGGCCGCCGTCAGCGGAAAGGCCATGGGCAGCACCCATTCGCCGCTGATGCGCGACTTGACGGGCACGGAGATGATCAGTTCATGCTCGGCTTTAGCGCGCTGGAAGAATTCGCGTATGGTCAGGTCCTGCGGACGTGACAGGTCGATCTGCTCGCCGAAAATCACCTTGCCTTCCGCATTGGAACCGCGCACCGCCTGCGCATTCGGGATGCGCTCGCGCAGCGTGCGCAGATAGGCACTGAACTTCTCGTCGCTGTAACGATGCTCGAGCTGCATGGTGCGGAACTCGACATCGGCCCGGCGCATGGCCAGATCGACTTCTTCGAAATGGGACTGGAGGAAGTTTTCCAGCGAGATGGCCAGATTGTGGGCCGTAGCACCGGCGTTGGCGTAGTAACGCTCGCGGCTCTCCTGCAAAACATGTGCTACAAATACTGCTACCACAACCAGCACCAGCGCCACAGCGGCGACCAGTATGCCAAACAGTTTGCGGAACTTCTGCAGCGTATGTAATTTCATATCCAGCAGCTATTTTTTTATCGGTATAACGTAACATTACCGCAAAAAAAACGCTGCTGTGTCAGCTTTTTGCGGTTACAGACCCAGCTGGTTAATGTCGGCCAGCGCTTCGCGGCCTTTGTCACTCAGAGCGTAGCTGCCATCAGGCATGGCAGTAATGTGGGATTTCTTGCCGAGGAAGAGGGCGACATCGGCATCCGGCACCGTGGCCGGATCGCTCGCCAGTGCCCGCATGGCTTGCAGACAGCGGCGCAGGAACAACACCTGCTCGCCTTTCTCGCTGAGCGAGATACGGCCATTTTTAGCGATCGTAAACAGTTTCAGACCCGCCAGACGTTTAGTGTTGCGTCCGACGCATGCGCTGACGCGCTCCCCTTTGATGCCGCGCTTGACCTCGCTCAGGGCGTCGTATTCGTCTTGCGTTAATTTTTCGTTGCTCATTACCATACGTTCCATAAAAGACTGGCCCTTATGGTACGCGCAGCGCGCTGCCACGGCAAGGTCGCCCCTGCCCTGCCAGCGCTGCGTTCAAGCGTCAGAATGCACGGATAGCCAGCCAGATGAGACCCACGGTAGCAAACGTTGCGAGGCACAACAGCGCCTGCGTGCGCTTACTGCTCAGGGCAATACTGCGACGGCCAAGATAGATTTTATTGTGTAAAGAATTGCCCATGATCTCCTCCTTGAACGAAAACTGCTGCCATGACTAAATTATAGAAACTGTTTCATGACCAAGGTGTGACGATGAACACAAAGTTTAAAAAATGTAGCCGGTCGGCAACAATTATCACGGATTCTCACCGCGTCCCCGCCTGCACCGGATGAGGCTTGGGTTGCGGTTCTTCGATCGGTGCGTGCTGGGGCAGAGGTTGCTCGTTCGGCTGAGGATCGTCGTCCGGCTGTGGCGGCGGCTGTTCGGGGTCGGGGGTGCTATGGCCGTGCTGTCCGGCGACGCTGGTGTGATGGCAGTGTGGTGACATGGCGATACTCCTGATGGTGTAAGGGAGAGAACTCCAAGATCGGGCAAGCAAGGCCGGGCCACAAGCCGCACACGCGGGATCAGGGTGCGCCACCCCACACTGGCAAATATTTATTTCCCGATAACTTGCAAATTCACTCAGACCACCCACGTAAGGCCGCATCTGCCCACTACGAAAGCTGCGCCATGCTGGCCCCACAACGCCCTGTCTCCGTATTCGACCATCGCCCCGTCGCAGTACAACTGGTCCAGCAGCACCATAGCGGTGCCGTCGACAAGCATGTGCTGATCGTCGACATGGCGCCCGCTGCCTTACAATACCGGCTTTCCCGCACAACAAGGCCTGCCATGTCCACCACCCCGCTCAATGATGATGAATACGCCGCGCTCGACGCCCTGCAGGATGTCGCCTGGCTGGAAGGCTTTTTGACGGCCATCGTGCTCACGCCGCAGGCGCCCGCGCAGGCCGAGTGGCTGACGGCTGCCCTGAAAGATCCGCAGGCGCAAGCGCTGGCGCTACGCCACCACCATTACATGCAGACCTGGATGAGCAAGGATCCCGCCAGCTTCGAGCCTATCTACGAATGCGGCGGCAGCTGGACTGCGAGCCAGTGGGCTGCAGGCTTCCGTGCCGCCATGGCGCTGGACACGGCCGCATGGGACGGCCTGCGTGCCGCCCATCCGGAATGGCTGGCACCCTTTGCCGCCGAGGTGGCGGAAGACACGGCTTACGACGCCATCCCGTCGGCCGTCATCAGCATGCAGGCCTACTGGAATCCGCCCAAAGCGGCCAAGGTGGGACGCAATGATCCCTGCTCCTGCGGCAGCGGCAAGAAATACAAGAAGTGCTGCGGCGCCTGAAACGCTGAGGCTGCTGCGGCTGCGGCGGCACATCGCGCCCGCACGGCACTGCCGGCGTGACGACAGGAAGCGCTCAGGCCACTTCCTGAATGTGCGCGATGCGGCGCATCTGCCGGTCATGCAGGCCCGAGAACAGCGCCAGGGCAGCGATAGCACCTATCAGCGCACTAAACATATCGGACTGGGTATCCCAGGGATCACCCTGGGTGCCGAGAAATTCGTCGGCCCCCTGCCCCAGCGCCAGCGCCGCACCCCACTCGATGAATTCATAACTCGCGCTAATTGCCAGCACGATGCAGACCACAATGAACGCCAGCATCTTCCGGCCGCGCACATAAGCGCCGCGCAGCAGAATTTCGCGTGCTACCAGAGCCGGCACGAAACCCTGAAAGAAGTGGCCTATCTTGTCGTAGGGATTGCGCTGCAGGCCGAATGCGTCCGCGATCTGGAAGCCCAGCGGCACCCGTGCATAGGTGTACATCCCGCCCAGCATCAGCACCAGTGCATGCAGGAAGATGCAGACATACAGCAGCGTGGTGAGCGGAAAGCGGCGGTAGCTGGCACACAGCACGGGAACGGCAATAAAGATCGGGCACACTTCCATGGCCCAGGTGGCGCGGTCGTAGGGGCTGATGCCGCTGGCGGCAAGCAGGCCTAGCAGCAAGAGCAAGGCCATGACCAGAGGCGGGGTACGCGAGTGCTGCAGGTCGGTAGCGGAAATTGGCATGCTATTCTGATCCATGGTGTGACGGCAGGGAGAGCCTCTCACAGGCCTGAGACTGGCGCAAGAACAGACATAAAAAAACCGCCTATCCCTTGCGAGACGGCGGTTTCTTCAAGCCCAGCATGCTGGGCGATGTTCTGGCGGAGAGGGTGGGATTCGAACCCACGGTCGGGTTGCCCCGACGCTTGATTTCGAGTCAAGTACAATCGACCACTCTGCCACCTCTCCTGGTACTACTTTTCCCTCTGCAGCGTTTGGCGGAGAGGGTGGGATTCGAACCCACGGTCGGGTTGCCCCGACGCTTGATTTCGAGTCAAGTACAATCGACCACTCTGCCACCTCTCCGTTTTCCCACCTGCTGCTGCGAGAAGGCAAGATTATAGCAGGCTTACGGGAAAATAAAAGGAGTTTTTACGCCTGCAACACTTTCAGGCCGCCCATATACGGCTGCAGCACTTCCGGAATCACGATGGAACCGTCGGCCTGCTGGTAGTTTTCCAGTACGGCGACCAGGGTACGGCCTACGGCCAGACCGGAACCGTTCAGCGTATGCAGCAGTTCCGGCTTGCCCTGGGCATTGCGGAAACGGGCCTGCATGCGGCGCGCCTGGAAGGCTTCGCAGTTCGACAGCGAGGAAATTTCACGGTAGGTGTTCTGCGCTGGCAGCCAGACTTCCAGATCGAAGGTCTTGGTGGCGCCAAAGCCCATGTCGCCCGTGCACAGGGCCATCACGCGGTACGGCAGGCCCAGACGCTGCAAGATGGTTTCGGCATGGCCGACCATTTCGTCCAGCACGGCATACGACTGGTCCGGATGCACCACCTGTACCATTTCGACCTTGTCGAACTGGTGCTGGCGGATCATGCCGCGCGTATCGCGGCCATAGCTGCCCGCTTCGGAACGGAAGCAAGGAGTGTGCGCCGTCATCTTCAGCGGCAGGCTGTCGGCGGCCACGATTTCGTCGCGCACGATATTGGTCAGCGATACTTCCGAGGTCGGAATCAGGTAGAAGTTTTCACCCTCGCCTTCCGCGCCGCCTTTTTTCACGGAGAACAGGTCGGCTTCGAATTTCGGCAACTGGCCCGTGCCGCGCAACGAATCAGCGTTCACCATGTACGGGGTGTAGCACTCGGTGTAGCCGTGTTCGTCGGTGTGGGTGTTCAGCATGAACTGCGCCAGTGCACGGTGCAGACGGGCGATGCCGCCCTTCATCACGGAGAAGCGCGAACCGGTCAGCTTGGTGGCCGTATCGAAATCCAGCCCCAGCGGTGCGCCCAGATCGACGTGGTCCTTGACTTCGAAATCGAAGCTGCGTGGCGTGCCCACTTTGCGCACTTCCACATTGCCCGACTCGTCGGTGCCGACCGGAACGGACTCGTGCGGCAGATTCGGGATCGCCTGCATGAAGTCGCTCAGCTTGGCCTGCACTTCACCCAGCGCCACTTCGTTGGCTTTCAGCTCGTCGCCCAGACCGGCCACTTCGGCCATCACGGCCGTGGTGTCTTCGCCCTTGCCCTTCATCATGCCGATCAGCTTGGACTGCGAATTACGCTTGCTCTGCAATTCTTCAGTGCGCATCTGGATGGCTTTACGTTCAGCTTCGAGCGCATTGAAGGCCTCGACGTCGAGCTGGAATTTGCGGGTTGCCAGACGCGCGGCAACGGTGGCTATATCTTTGCGGAGAAGTTGAATATCAATCATGAGAACAAGTGCCGTTGTATCGAAAACAGCCATTGTACCAAGAGGCAGGCACTTATTCGCTAGTTTTGACCGGACTGGACTGTAGGATTTCTCCTACGCAACCTATCGTGCGCCACGCCATCGCCATGCTGGCTAAGATGACCACACGATAGACAGCTCAAGGAGACGATAATGATGACCCGTACTCTGGCACTGGCCAGCGCCGCCATGCTGCTGATCAGCGGTTGCGCCAGCATGCACCCCACCGCCAGCGAGGAAGCGCCGCCACCGGCCAATCCCGATTTCGCCAGCGCCATGGCCAAGTTCAATGCCCAGTTCCCTAACGAAAAAGCCAGTCGCTACGAAGAAGTGTCGATCAACTACAACAACAACCTCAAGCTCGATGAACGGGGCAATTGCCACGAGCGTTCCAAATATCCCGTGGTGATCGTGCTGACGCTGGACGCCAGCGGCAAAGTGCTCAGCTCCACCACCGATGTGATGAATGCCAAGGCAGAATGCTTCCGTCAGGCTTACGCGGCCGTGCAACTGCCGCCGCCGCCGTTTGCGCCTTACCAGAAGCCTATCCGCCTGCGCTAGCGCTACGGCAGCCCATGGCCGGCCCGGCGTCAGCCGTCGGCCACCTCGTCCTCGGCCGGGCTCTCGCCTTCATGCTCGGGCTGGGCGGACGGCATGGGCAGCCAGTCCTGCACCACCTTGTTGAAGCGTTCGGGCTGGCGCACCATGGGCCAGTGGTCCGTATTGAAAGGCACGATTTTGTTGCCCTTGCGCGCTTCGACCTTTTCCAGCCATGAATTCGAATGGAACATGAAGGGCTTGCGCACGCCGTAGATGTACAGCATGGGCACCTTGGGCACGAAGGCCTGCAGGTTGCGGTAAGACCCCGCTTCGCCGGCCGACAGGATGTAGTACGGGTAATTCATCTGCGAGCCTATGTACTCGCGCACGGACGGTGCACCCAGCTTGTTGGCCATGCTGCGCGTAATCATATTGCCGATAGGCCCGCCTATGGCCCAGGCCAGCGACAGCATGTTCTGGTAGGAGCTGACCCCGAGTTTCTGGGCAAAGCTGCGCGCGCGCCGGGTCTCGACGGAATTGGCATCGCCGATATCGACGCCGATAATCGCCGCCACCTGCTGCTTGTTGCGCATATAGTATTCATAACCAAACACGCAGCCCCAGTCGTGCAGCATCAGGATGACTTTCTTCTTGTTCTGGCTGACGGCATTGATGACATACGAGATGCTGCGCACCACCGCATCGAGCGAATACACGCGGCGCTGCGAGTCCGGATCAAAACCGGGCAAGGTAAAGCGCACGCAGCGGTAGCGGTGCTTGAAGTCGGCCACCTGCGCATCCCACATGCGGTAGGTATCAGGCCAGCCATGGATCATGACGATGGTCTCTTCACCCTCGCCATCGATATGGATATCGATTCCATCCACCTTCTTCACCTGCGACATGCTACCCCTCGCCCTGTTATCAAATAAAACAGTATCTTACCGTAACTATCGACGTTTTCCAGCATCCGCATCGAGTTGATGCAGGAAAGCCATTTTATCGGCGATCTTGCTCTCCAGCCCGCGAGGCACGGGCTGATACCAGCCCGGCTCTGCGATGCCATCCGGCAGATAGCTTTCCCCTGCCGCATAGGCATGCGGCTCGTCGTGGGCATAGCGGTATTCGTGGCCATAGCCCAGCTCTTTCATCAGCCTGGTTGGCGCATTGCGCAAATGCACGGGCACTTCGCGCGACTTATCCTTTTTCACGAAGGCCATGGCCTGATTGAAGGCGTTGTAGCCGGCATTACTCTTGGCCGCGATGGCCAGATAGATCACGGCCTGGCCCAGCGCCAGCTCGCCTTCCGGCGAACCTAGCCGCTCGAAAGTGCTGGCCGCATCATTGGCCAGCTGGATGGCACGGGGATCGGCCAGGCCGATATCTTCCCACGCCATGCGCACGATGCGGCGCGACAGGTATTTGGCATCGGCGCCGCCATCGAGCATGCGGCACAGCCAGTACAGCGCCGCGTCGGGATTGGAACCGCGCACCGACTTGTGCAGGGCCGAAATCTGGTCGTAGAAATTATCGCCGCCCTTGTCGAAGCGGCGCGCATTGAGCGTCAGGGCGTTCTGGATGAACTCGGCCGTGATATGGCTGTTGCGGGCTGCCTGAGCCGCCAGACTGGTCTGTTCCAGCAGATTCAGCAAGCGGCGCCCGTCGCCATCGGCATAGCCGATCAGCGTGTCGATGGCCGCTTCATCGAACTGCAAGTGGGCCAGCAGCGTCGCACGCGCCTTGTCCACCAGCTGGCGCAGTTCTTCCGGCGTGAACGACTGCAGCACATACACTTGCGAGCGCGACAGCAGCGCCGAATTGACTTCAAACGAAGGGTTTTCCGTGGTCGCACCGATCAGCGTCACCAGCCCCGATTCCGCATACGGCAGCAAGGCATCCTGCTGCGATTTGTTGAAGCGGTGAATCTCGTCGACGAACAGGATGGTGTGCTTGCCCCGCTCCAGATTGTGCTGGGCCTGCTCCATGGCGGCGCGGATATCCTTCACGCCGGAGAACACGGCCGACAGGGCGATGAATTCGCAATCGTAGGCCGTGGCCGTCAGCCGGGCCAGCGTGGTCTTGCCCACGCCGGGCGGGCCCCACAATATCATCGAATGGGGCTGGCCCGATTCGAATGCGAGACGCAAAGGCTTGCCCGGCCCCAGCAGGTGCGACTGGCCTATCACTTCGTCCAGCGTCTTCGGACGCAGTGCTTCGGCCAGTGGCGGGCGCGGTTCGGTGGTAAAAAGATCAGCCATGCGCAATCGGGTTGGTCAGGCCAGCGCCTTAATTATTGAACACGTCCGCGCCCTTGGGCATGACGAATTTGAACGTGGTGGCCGTCAGCGGCGGATTTTTCTCGATCTTGCGGAACGCCAGCACGGACGTCTGGCCGAAGCTGTCCTTCAGCTCCATGGCTTCGGGCAGGCCATTGCGCAAGCCTATGGTAATCAGTTCGAAACTGGTGTCCCTGGCTTTGGGCACGGCTTTCAGCCATTCCAGCCCATCTTTGCTGCCCGCTTCCGACAGGGTGAAATTCTTTTCCAGATCGTTGCTGCCGAACAGGATGGCAGCCGGCGAGGAGCCCAGCGCATCACCGAGCTTCTTCACCGTGACCTGATTCAGATCCTTGTCGAAGATGAACAACTGTTCGCCATCGGCCTGCAGCACCTGTTCGTAAGGCTTGCTGTAAGTCCAGATGAATTTGCCGGGACGGGCGAACAGGAAAGTGCCGCTGGCCGCCGACGACACTTTGGCCGCTTCGCCCGTGCTGCTCTTCACCTGCCGCTGGCTGAATTCGCCGCGGGCAGCCTTGGTCGAACTGACGAAGCTCTTGAACTGCTCCAGTGCGCTGGCCTGCGCCTGCGCTACGGCCAGCCAGCCGGCCAGTGCCAGCGCGAGATATTTAAAACGATGCATACGATTTATCCTGTTGAGTCTAACTGCAGCCCAGCCTACACGGCGCCGCTTATCGTGGCCTTAATGCGGCGCTGGTTATTCGGCACTGGCGGCTGGCACCAGAATATCGCGGTTGCCATTCGACTGCATGGCCGACACCACCCCGCTCTGTTCCATCTGCTCGAGCAGGCGCGCCGCACGGTTGTAACCGATACGCAGATGGCGCTGCACCAGCGAAATCGAAGCGCGGCGGTTCTTCAGCACCACCTGTACCGCCTGATCGTACATAGGATCGGCTTCGCCGCCACCCTCGCCTGCTGCCGCACCCTCGCCGCCTTCGCCGCCTTCCAGCGTGCCGCCTTCGAGTATGCCATCGATGTAATCCGGCTCGCCCGTGCTCTTCAGATGTTTCACCACGCGGTGCACTTCATCATCGGAAACAAAGGCGCCGTGCACGCGCACCGGCAGGCCCGTGCCGGGCGGCATGTACAGCATATCGCCCATGCCGAGCAGGGTTTCCGCCCCCATCTGGTCCAGAATGGTACGCGAGTCGATCTTGGACGATACCTGGAACGCGATACGGGTAGGAATATTCGCCTTGATCAGACCGGTAATCACATCGACCGACGGACGCTGGGTCGCCAGAATCAGGTGCAGGCCGGCAGCACGGGCTTTCTGCGCAATCCGCGCGATCAGCTCTTCCACCTTCTTACCGACCACCATCATCAGGTCGGCCAGCTCGTCGATGATGATGACGATGGTCGGCAGTTTTTCCAGCGGTTCCGGCGAATCCGGTGTCAGGCTGAACGGATTCGGAATATGTTCTTCGCGCTTCTTGGCTTCCGCGATCTTGGCGTTGTAGCCTGCCAGATTACGCACACCGAGCTTGGACATCAGCTTGTAGCGCCGCTCCATCTCGTTCACGGCCCAGTTCAGCGCGTGACCGGCCTGACGCATATCCGTCACCACCGGTGCCAGCAGGTGCGGGATGCCTTCGTACACGGACATTTCCAGCATCTTGGGATCGATCAGTATCATGCGCACATCGGCCGGATCGGCCTTGTACAGCAGCGACAGAATGGTGGCATTAATCCCCACCGACTTACCCGAGCCGGTGGTACCGGCCACCAGCAAGTGCGGCATCTTGGCCAGATCGGCCACCACCGGCTTGCCGGCAATGTCCTTGCCCAGCGCCACCGTCAGCGGCGAGACATTGTCATGGTAGACCTTGGAGCCGAGAATTTCGCTCAGACGCACGATCTGGCGTTTAGGATTCGGCAGTTCCAGTGCCATGTAGTTCTTGCCGGGGATGGTTTCCACCACGCGGATCGAGGTCAGCGACAGCGAACGGGCCAGATCGCGCGCCAGACCGACGATCTGGCTGCCCTTCACGCCCGTCGCCGGTTCGATCTCGTAGCGCGTCACCACGGGGCCCGGATAAGCTGCCACCACCTTGGCTTCCACGCCGAAGTCGGACAGCTTCTTCTCGATCAGGCGGCTGGTGAATTCCAGCGTCTCGATCGACACGGTTTCCTGCACTTCGGCCGCTTCATCGAGCAGCGACAGGGCCGGCAAAGTACTGTCGGTCGGCATATCCTGGAACAGGCTGGCCTGACGTTCTTTCTCCACCCGCTCGGATTTGACGACGGTGACCACCTGCGGCTCTATCTTCACGGGCGCCGCCACCACATGTTTCTCCACATGCTTGGCACGTTCCGTCACCACCACCTCTTCGCGCTTGACGGCCGCCACTTCGCCCTGACGGCGGTCTTCGCGGTACTGGTAGCGCAGCACTATCCACTCTATGCCCAGTTCGATAGCGGTACCGACCTTCTCGGCCAGCGTCAGCCACGAGACGTGAAAGAACAGGCTCAGGCCCAGCCCGAACATCAGCAGCAGCAGCAGGGTGGCGCCGGTAAACCCCAGCGCCACATGGGCCGAATGGCCCACCAGCTCGCCCAGCACGCCGCCCGGCGCACGGGGCAGCTGCACACGCAGCGTGTACATGCGCAGGAATTCGAGGCCGATCGAGCCGACGAACAGCAGCACGAAACCGATGGCGCGGATCAGGGGTTCCTGCGCATGTTCCGGTTCCGGCGTTTTGGCCAGCACATATTTATGGGTCAGGCCACGATAGCCGAGCCAGACCTGGCGCAGCAGGTAGAACGCCCACCACCAGGCCGAGAAACCGAAGATGTAGAGCAGCAGGTCGGACAGCCAGGCGCCGGCACGGCCACCCAGATTGTGTACCTTGGGCACCAGCGTGCCGTGCGACCAGCCCGGGTCCATTTTGTCGTAGCTGGCCAGTATCAGCACGAAATACACGCCCAGCACGGCCAGCGCCAGCCAGCGCGCTTCGGACAGGAGCCGCACCAGCCGGTTGGGCAGAGGCTGGCGTTCGGTAGGCGTGCGGGTATAGCCGGAAACGACGGCCTTGGGCGCCCGTTCCTGCACTTTTTTACTGCTCATAAATAGAAAGAAGACAAAGCAAAGAGAAGGCCAAGAGAAATATCCGGCAATGTTATATGCCGAGAAATGTTCGGATACGCTTATTCTAAGCCATACAGCGGCGAACGGGACCGCCGATTCATACGGAAACGCTGCTTGGACTATAATCTAGCCTTGCCCGGGCGAAAGCAGGCAGCGCTACAACACTGCTGCGCTTGCTATTCGCCACGCCGGCCCCACATCGGATTAATCCAACACACAGAAGAAGCCTGCCATGACCACTCCTAAACACGCACGCGTACTGATCCTCGGTTCCGGCCCAGCCGGTTACAGCGCCGCCATTTATGCGGCCCGCGCCAACCTGAAGCCTATGCTGGTGACGGGTGTCGAGCAAGGCGGCCAGCTGATGACCACCACCGACGTGGAAAACTGGCCAGCCGACCCGATGGGCGTGCAAGGTCCGGACCTGATGCAGCGTTTCCTGCAGCATGCAGAACGTTTCAATACTGATATCGTGTTTGACCACATCCATACCGTCAAACTGCAGGAAAAACCCATCCGCCTGATCGGCGACAGCCACGAATATACCTGCGACACCCTGATCATCGCCACCGGCGCGTCGGCCCAGTATCTGGGCCTGCCATCGGAGCAGGAATTCATGGGCCGCGGCGTATCCGCCTGCGCCACCTGCGACGGTTTCTTCTACCGCAATCAGGAAGTAGCCGTGATCGGCGGCGGCAATACGGCCGTGGAAGAAGCGCTCTACCTGTCCAACATCGCCAACAAAGTGACGATCATCCACCGCCGCGACAAGTTCCGCGCCGAAGCCATCCTGATCGACCGCCTCAACGCCAAAGTGGCCGAAGGCAAAGTGGTCATCAAGTACAACCACACGCTGCAGGAAGTGGTCGGTAACGAAGGTGGCGTGACGGGCCTGAAGATCCAGTCGACCGAAGACAACAGCGTCACCGAACTGAATGTGCACGGCCTGTTCGTGGCCATCGGCCACAAGCCGAACACCAGCATTTTCGAAGGCCAGCTGGACATGAACAACGGCTACATCAAGACCCGCGCCGGCAACGAAGGCATGGCCACGGCCACCAGCGTGCCCGGCGTGTTTGCCGCCGGCGACGTGCAGGACCACGTCTACCGTCAGGCCATCACCAGCGCCGGCACGGGCTGCATGGCGGCACTGGACGCCCAGCGCTACCTCGAAGCACAGGAGTAAGCGTGGCCCTGAAAGACTTCGCCGACCTGAAATCCCTGAGCAAACAGCTCAGGGAACAGGCCGAGACGCGCGCGGTGGCCGAAGCCGAGCGCGTCCAGCGGGAAGCGCAGCAGGCGCGCGAGGCCAATCTGTTCCAGTCCAGTCTGGGCGGCGTGCAGCGCATGCCGGAACAGAACCGCTACGTGCCACAGGCGCCGAAGACGGCGACGCCCGCCCCTGCGCCCAAGCGCAAGCTGACCCAGGCCGAGGACGATGCGGCCGTGCTGCGCGAATCGCTGTCCGACCTGTTCGAAGTCGATCACTATCTGGAAGACGATCCGGCGCTCAACTACAGCGCGCCCGGCGTCGGTCCCGATGTCATGAAGAAAATGCGCAAGGGCCACTGGCCCGTGCAGGACGAACTCGATCTGCACGGCATGAACCGCGATCAGGCGCGCGATGCGCTGGTTGCATTCCTGACCCGTGCCGGCCAGCGCAACTACCGCTGCGTGTGCGTGATCCACGGCCGCGGCTTCGGCTCGCGCGGACAGGAGCCCGTGCTCAAGTCCATGGTGCATAGCTGGCTGGTACAGAAAGGCGTCGTGGCCTTCTGCCAGGCGCGCAACCACGAAGGCGGCGAAGGCGCCCTGATCGTCCTGCTGCGCGCCGCGCTGCAGCCGACCCGCTACTAATTCCCGGTAAGAAACAATCCTACACGCTAGGCGGTGGACATGTTAACCTATGGACATTACCACTTTGTCCATAGCAAACATGAAGCACGTCGCCGTTCCCCACGTCTCCCTGATCACCGTCATCGAAATCGTCGCGATTCTGGTGGGCGCGTTTTCCGGCTTCGTGGAAGCACGCCGCAAGCGCATGGACATTGTCGGCATCTTCACGGTGGCCTTCATCACGGCATTCGGCGGCGGTACGCTGCGCGACATCCTGCTCGATAAGCGCCCCCTGTTCTGGGTCATGCATCAGGAATATGCGATTCTGATCTTCATTCTGGCGCTGGTGGCTTCGCCGCTGATGCGCACCCTGCGCCAGATATTATCGGAACGGCTGATCGTGATTGCCGACGCCATCGGTCTGGGCCTGTTTGCCGTGGCCGGCGTGTCGCAGGCCCAGGCGGCCCATATGCCGCTATTCATCGCTGCCATGATGGGGGTGATTACCGGCATCTTCGGCGGCGTACTGCGCGACATCGTCTGCAATGAAGTGCCGATGGTGTTCCGCGACGGCAAACCCTATGCCATCTGCGCCTTCTTCGGCTGCTGGATGTACATCGGCCTGCAATACACCGAAGTTTCGGACGACTTTGCCCTGTGGTCCAGCGCCGCCGCCATTACCATCATCCGCCTGCTGACCTGGTCCTTCGACCTGCGCATCGGCAAGCATTGAGGGGTAGCCGGCAGCGCCACCGCAGCAGGCTATTCGTCCCGCGTGGCCCCCTTGGCGCCATAACGGTCGGCCTGCACCTGAGCGCTGACGCCATGGGTACGCACATCGGCTGTGATTGGTAACATCTGCGTATTCCACTGTTCCCACTGCTCTTGCAGGCGCTTAAAAATAGCGGGATGACGTTGCGCCAGATTGGCCCGTTCACGTTGGTCTTTTACAACGTCGAACAGGAATTCATTGCCGCCTATGCGCAGATATTTCCAGTCACCGGAGCGGATAGCACGCTGGGCATTCGCCTTGTAGCGCCACAGCAGCGTGCGCGGCCGCACCGCTGCCTGCCCGAGTAACTGGGGCAGCAGATTCTCGCCATCGCTGGGATATGCTGGATCGGGCGCGCCACCGGCTGCGGCCAGCAGCGTCGGCAGCCAGTCCATGCTGATGGCGACCTGCTCGCTCACCTGCCCCGCCTTGATCTGCGCCGGCCAGCGCACGATGGCCGGCACCCGTATGCCGCCTTCGAGCAACTCGGTCTTCTGCCCCGTCAGCGGCCAGGTCTTGGAGAAGCGTTCGCCGCCGTTATCGCTGGTGAAAATCACGATGGTGTTCTCGGCCAGCCCCTGCTGTTCCAGCGCATGCAGCACCCTTCCTATCGAAGCATCGAGCGCTTCCACCATGCGTCCGTAGGTGGCCAGATCGCCGCCGTCATAATGGAAGATGTTGCTGATCTCGCGCGACACGGCTTCATCGCCCGGTCCTTCCCATGGCCAGTGCGGCGCCGTGTAGTGCAGCGATAGCAGGAAGGGTTTGCCGGCCTGCTGGGTGCGCACATACTCGACCGCGCGCGCGCCCAGCAGATCGGTGTAGTAGCCGATCTGCTGCACCGGCACTTCGCCTTCGTACAAGTCTTCCTTCACTTGCGGCCCCACGCCGGGCTTGTGGGTGAAGTAATCGATGGCGCCGCCATAGTTGCCGAAGAAGCTGTCGTAGCCGCTCTTCAGCGGGCCGAAGGTGGGCAGATAGCCGAGATGCCATTTGCCGATCAGCGCCGTCCCATAACCCTGCTTTTTCAGCAGCGATGGCAGGGTCGGGTGGCTGGGCGGCAGGCCTATGGTGTCGGACGCGCCGGCGATAGGCTCTTCCAGCCCGCCGCGCAGGCGGTACTGATAGCGCCCCGTAATCAGGGCAAAGCGGGTGGCCGAGCACACAGCCGAATTGGCGTAGGCCTGGGTAAAGCGCAGGCCCTGCGCGGCCAGCCGGTCCAGATGGGGCGTGCGGATCTCCGTCTGGCCGTACACGCCCAGATCGGCGTGGCCGAGGTCATCGGCCAGGATGAAGATGATATTCGGCTGCTGCGGTCTGGCGGCCAGCGCACGTGGCAGCGCACCGGCCAGCGCCAGTGCGGGCAGGGTTTTCAGTAAATTGCGACGACGGGTATCAGTCATGCTGCGGCTCCTTAAAAGTCTGCGCGGGCCGTCAGGCCGATCTGGCGCGGTGTGCCGATTACCGTGTTATAGGCACCGGGGCTGGTATTCCACATACTGGTGTAGTACTGCTTGTCGAACAGGTTCTTGGCCCACAGCGACACATCCCAGCGCGTGCTGCCCTGGCGCAGCTTGAGGCCGGCCGACAGATTGGTCAGGCTGTAGGCGGGAATCCGTGCATATTCGGACGCATCGAGCGTGCCGTAGGTGCTGCTGCGATAGGCGTAGTTGACGTTGCCATAGGCTTCCACATTGGCCGCCACGGCGGTGGCATATTGCGCTGCCAGATTGCCTATCCAGCGTGGCGCGTTGACCAGCGCCGCACGGCCGGACAGGTCGCAGAAAGCGCCCGTACGTTCAGGCGGGCATGGCGCGTTCTTGTACTCCTTGTACTTGACGTCATTGAACGAACCATTCGCGCTGACGGTGAAGCCGCGCGCCAGTACCACGCTGCTATCGAGTTCCAGCCCGCGGCTGCGCACCGTGCCGGCATTGGTCAGATAGGAAGTGGCGCTGACGGGATCATAGGCATTGCTCTGGTAGCCCGACACATCGTTCCAGAACAGGCTGGCGTTGAGCTGCACGCGGCGCCCCAGCAGATTGCTCTTCACGCCCAGTTCCAGATTATTGGCCTTCTCGTTATTCACCTTGAGCGAGGACACGCCCGCTGCACCGGGCACGGACAGATTGATGCCGCCCGATTTCTCGCCGTGCGAAGCGCTGGCAAAGGCCAGTACATCGGTGTCGACCTTGTAGGCCAGCGTCAGCAAGGCCGAAGGACTAAGCTTATTCAGGTGCACCTCGCCCGAGTTATAGGCACCAAAGCGGGCATTGCGCGAAGCCAGCGCTGCGCCGCTGACGGCCACACCGCCATACGGCGCATCGCGCGTCACTTGCGCCAGCTTGTCTTCATAGGTAGCGCGCACGCCGCCCGTCAGATCCCACTGCGGATCGATGTGCCAGATGCTCTGGCCAAACAGCGCATAGCTGTTCACCCGCAGATGGCCATTACCTATGCTGGTGACATTGCTCCATGCGCCGGCCGGCGTGCCGTTGAACTTGTCGGCCAGCGGGCCGTTGTAAGTGAAGTTGATGTTATCCAGATTCTGGTAGTAGTAATACGCGCCGAACACGGATTCCACCGGCTGGCCCAGCGGCGTGGCCAGCCGCAGCTCCTGCGTGAACTGGCGATGGCGCGCGGCCGAGCCCACATTCAGCGTGACCGGCACATCCAGCCCGTCATCGTTATGCGGCGTGAAGTTCCACAAGCGCGCGGCGCTGATGGAAGTCAGCTTGTAATCATTAGCCAGCTTCCAGTTCAGTTCACCCGATACACCGCCCTGATGCACCTCCACATGCGAGCCGCTATCGAGATTCACCTGCCGCAGCGAGGGGTCCGTCACGGGATGGCCGCCCACGGCAGCCGCCTGCGCGAGAAATTTGCCGCTGGGGCCAGCGTTGTAGAACACCAGCGTGCCGTTGTTGGAATCCTCGCGGTTGTAGTCGGCAATCAGGCGTGCGCTGAAGTTCGCATCGGGTTCCAGCAGCACTTGCGCACGCACGCCATCGCGGTCGCCGCCCTGCACTTTTTTACCCGTATGGATGTTGGTGATATAGCCGTCTTCATGGGTTTTGTAGACGGCGATGCGGCCCGCGGCCGTATCCGAAAAAGCGCCCGACAGCACAGCCTTGCCCTGCACATAGCCCTGCTGGCCGTATGCTAGCTGGGCACTGTTCTCGCTGCGGTAGGTCGGCTGCTTGCTGGTGATGTTCAGCACGCCGGCCGTGGTGTTCTTGCCGAACAGCGTGCCCTGCGGGCCGCGCAGCAATTCCAGCTGCTGGATATCGAGCGCATCGAAGGCGGCCATGCCGGGGCGGGCCAGATAGACGTTATCGAGGTACACGCCCACGCTGCCTTCCAGCCCGTCGCTGGCCGGATTATTGCCCAGCCCGCGCACGGCAAAGCTCATCTGGCGTGCATGCACATAGTTGACGGTGGTGCTGGGCAGCAGCTGCTGCAGATCCTGCACACGGTAGACGCGGTTGCCTTCCAGCGCGCTGCTATCGAGTACGCTCAGTGTGGTCGGCACGCTCTGCGATGATTCCACCCGGCGCCGTGCCGACACGGTAACGCGGGCGATCACATCGAGCGAAGCATCGGCCGCGGCGGTGGCGGCGCTGCCATCCGCACTTGCAGCGTCAGCACTCTCCGCGCCTGCCGCGGCGCCACCTGCCGCCGCTGGTGCGGCACCGGCATCCGCTGCGGCCAGAGTGCCGGCTAAAGCGCCGCCCCCTGCAGCGGCCACCAGCGTTGTCCCGTTCAGGGCCGCCGTGGCCACAGCCAGTTCTGCCGGACTGGCTTGCGCCAGCACGGTCCAGCCTAATCCATATGCCGCAGCCAGTGCTACGACGAGTTTTTTCTGTTGCATGACAATTCCTATTCAAAAAAGCGGGCGACACCGGCCCTGCCCGCCCGCGCAGACGCGGGCAGGAACGGTAGCTAGGTAAGAGGTGGCGCGCGGGCGCCGTCAGGTCGCGTCTAGTGGGTGGCGACGCGGAACTGGGCCGGATCTGGCGGGATCACCGCCTGCTCGGATCGTGGCGTGCCATCAGGCACCCACTGGTAAGGAACGGGCTGGGCGCGGTAGACCCAGTTGCTGCGCACAGCTTTGCCGGCACCGGCCACGGGCGTCTGGGCAAAATAGGGGCTGATGTATTCCCACACAATCTCACCCTTGGGCGTGACCTGGAAGATGCGGCCATTCATGCCCTCGTCGATCAGGGTGTTGCCGTTCGGCAGACGGCGTGCACTGCTGATGAAGGAGCTGTAGAAACCCCAGTCCGGCAAATTGGAATCGCGGCCCGTGTATTCCCACACGATCTGCTTGCTGACGGGATCGATTTCCAGCACGCGCGAGCGGGGCTGCACACCGACGCTGACACGCGGGTAGCCAGCCTCGCCCTGATTGTCGAACACCAGCAGATTGCCGGCGCCGGGCAAGCCCGGTGCGATCAGATGGGCATCATGCTGGCCGACGATCTGGTCAACGGGGCGCGGCAACGCGGCCGGCGCGCGCAACTGGGCCGGATAGTCAGGCCCCAGCAGCCACACCACTTTGCCGCTGTGCTTGTCGAGGATGGCGATGAAATTGGCTGCGCGCGCATCGATCATCAGATTGTCGGGATGGAAGCGCTGGTCGCCTGCATCGAACCAGCGATTAGGCCCCAGCACGGACAGATTGTTCACATGCAGGAAGTCATACGGCACCGCCTTGCCGCGCGGCGAATGGCCGCCCCGCACCAGTTTCAGCGACGCAGGAGTGAAACCGAATTCCTTCAGATGCTCGGAAGCCACCCACTGCCAGACGATCTGGCCTTGCGGCGTTACTTCGTAGATCACATCGTCCAGCACTTGCGGCGCGGCGAAACCGGCCACCGGATGCACGAGGTTGGCCAGCACCAGCGTATTGCCGTTGGCCAGACGGCGCCAGTCGTGGTGCTGCTTGGCGCTGCCGCCGGGCACTTGCGCCGGCTGGCCTTCCGCCGGCGCCCCGTAGGCATCCTGCGCCGCGCCGGCCGCGCCCCATTGCCACACCAACTTGCCGTTCCAGTCCAGTTCACCGATGGACTGGTTGCGCAAGCCATTGCCTTCGTTGCTAGTGCCCGGCGTACTGGCCAGCTGCACCAGCACATGGCCACGCTGGCCACCCGTCAGCGCCGGATCGAGCAGCACGGGCGGGAAACCTTCGGCATCCCAGCGCTGCACCTCATGGCCATTCATATCGATCAGATGCGTCTTCCGGTCCTGACCGCTGAAGAGTACGTACTGGTTATAGGCCAGCGCCGGATCGTAGCGCGTAACGCCGGTGGGATAGACGCTGGGCGAGGCACCGGCAGGAGCGGTTGCGGCCAGCAGAGACAGGGCAAGCAGACTGGAACGTAGGGACATGACACACTTTCTTCTTGGAATAATGGTGTGTCTATATTACTAATCGACGTAGTAAATCCGAACTAATATAACCAAACATCGATATACAAAAAATGCCGCATACGCGGCATTTTTTTAGCTTGAAACTGCGCGACGGCTTACACCGCGTCGGCGCCCGTTTCACCGGTACGGATACGGATCACCTGCTCGACGTTCTGCACGAAGATTTTGCCGTCGCCGATCTTGCCGGTGCGGGCCGCCTTGATGATGGCATCGACTACCTGTTCGGCCACGCTATCGTCCACCACCACTTCGACTTTTACTTTCGGCAGGAAATCCACCACATACTCGGCACCGCGATACAGCTCGGTGTGGCCTTTCTGACGGCCGAAACCTTTTACTTCCGTCACAGTCAGGCCGGTGACATTGACTTCAGCCAGTGCTTCACGCACCTCGTCCAGTTTGAACGGCTTGATCACAGCGGTAATCTGTTTCATCACTACTCCTTCGTTATATCTATCGAGAATCTGGTGCCGGGCATGCCTCTAGCGCTTGCACATATTGTACCGCGCGCGCTGCGATCCCACTTGAACTTCGTTCAAATGCTCGCGTCCTGCACTGGAATGGCATGCAATTCTTCCATCCACACCACACTCTGGCTGTCGCTGGGAGCGCGCCAGTCGCCGCGTGGCGAGAGCGAACCGCCGCTGCCCACTTTCGGTGCATTCGGCACGCAACTACGCTTGAACTGGCTGGTGCGGAAGAAGCGGTCGAGGAAGATGCCCAGATATTTCTTGATCGCCACCAGATCATACTGATTGCGCGTGACGTGGTCGCCATCGGGCCAGCGGCCGCGCGTCTTGTCCTGCCACGCGGCCAGCGCAAGGAAGGCCACCTTGGATGGGCGGAAGCCGAAGCGCAGCACGTAATACAGATGGAAGTCCTGCAGCTCGTAAGGGCCGATGGTGCTTTCCGTGCGCTGCTCGGGCTGGCCATCAGCGGTGCCGGGCACCAGTTCAGGACTGATTTCCGTGGCGAGAATATCGAGCAGCACCTGCGCATCGCTGCGCCCGATTACGCCCGATTCGGCCACCCAGCGCACCAGATGGGAGATCAGGGTTTTCGGCACACTGGCATTGACGTTGTAGTGCGACATATGGTCGCCCACACCGTAAGTACACCAGCCCAGCGCCAGCTCGCTCAGATCACCCGTGCCGCAGACGATGGCGTTATGGTGATTGGCCAGACGGAACAGGTGATTGGTACGTTCGCCCGCCTGCACGTTTTCGAACGTGATGTCGTACTGCGGCTGGCCGTTGATGAAGGGATGTTCGAGATCCTGCAGCATCTGCTGGCAGCTCGGACGAATATCGATTTCCCTGGCGCTGCAGCCCACCAGTTTCATCAGCGCGTGTGCCTGCTTGAGCGTGCGTTCGCTGGTGGCGAAACCGGGCATGGTGTAGGCCAGAATATTGGTACGCGGCAGACCCAGTTTATCCATCACCCGTGCACACACCAGCAGCGCGTGGGTGGAATCGAGCCCGCCCGATACACCGATGACGATTTTTTTCAGCCCGCTGGACTTGAGCCGCTGCGCCAGCGCCTGCACCTGTATGTGGTACACCTCGTTGCAGCGCTCGTCGCGGCGGCGGCTGTCCGCTGGCACATAGGGGAAGCGTTCGATCTGGCGCTGCAGCGGCAGCGTGGCGCTCTGGTCGATCTCGAGCTGGAAGAACACGGTGCGGAATTTATTCACTTCCGCTGCATGGCGCTGTACCGACTGCGCATAGGTGTTCATGCGCATGCGCTCGCGCGACAGACGTTCCAGATCGATATCGGCCAAGGTCAGCGTGGCCGTATCGCTATAGCGCTGGGCTTCGGCCAGTAGCTCGCCGTTCTCGCAAATCACGCCCTGCCCGTCCCATGCCAGATCGGTGGTCGATTCGCCTTCGCCGGCCGAGGTGTACAGATAGGCCGCGATGCAGCGCGCCGACTGCTGCGACACCAGCTGGTTGCGGTAATTGGCCTTGCCCACCAGCGCATTCGAGGCCGACAGATTGACCAGCACCGTGGCACCGGCCAGCGCTGCAAACGACGAAGGCGGAATCGGCACCCACACGTCTTCGCAGATCTCGACATGGAATTTGAACAGCGGCAGATCCGCCACCTCGAACAGCAGGCCCGAGCCGAACTGCACGCGCTCGCCCAGCAGATCGATTTCCGTCGCCACCGCGTAATCGCCGCTGCTGAACTGGCGCGCTTCATAGAACTCGCCGTAGTTGGGCAGATAGCTCTTCGGTACCACGCCCTGTATCTGGCCGCCGGCAATCACCACCGCGCAGTTGTATAGCTGATGCTCGACCCGCAGCGGCACGCCCACCACCAGTGCCATGCGCCATTCCTGCGACGCCACCACTATCTGCTCGAGCGCATCGAGGCAGCCATCGAGCAGCGCGCGCTGGTGGAACAGATCTTCGCAGGTATAGCCGGCCAGCCCCAGCTCCGGGAAAGCCACCAGCGCTGCGCCCTGCCCGGCCGCCTGCGTGGCCAGTGCAATGGTCTGCGCTGCATTGTGGGCCGGATCGGCGATGCGGCTGACCGGCGCGGCAATCGCGACGCGGGCAAAATCGTGGGCATACAGATTGAGGAAATTGGTACTCATGGAAGTCTTTCGCGCACAGCGCCATCAGGCAAAAAGTCATTATCGCATGGGCCAGCAAGGCCGACAAAATCAGCGCTGCGGCGACGTCCGCAGGCCAGATAGGCTAGACTAAAGGCTGAGTATCGGCCGAATATAGGCCCAGTATAGGCCCAGTATTGGCCGAGCATAGGTCAAGTATAAGCACGGAGAAGCGCGTGAGCGGAGCAAGCACCATGGCGGACGAGCAGACCGCAGAATTTAGCCTGATCGATAGCCTGAGCGAGATCGCCCCCGACGCATGGCAGGCGCTGGCCGGCGACCAGCCCATGCTCAGCCACGCTTTTCTGCACGCGCTGCACGATAGCGGCTGCGCTAGCGAGGCCACCGGCTGGGCACCGCGCTACCTGATCATGCGGCGCGCCGGCCATCTGGTCGGCGCCATGCCGCTCTACCTGAAAAGCCATAGCCGTGGCGAATACGTGTTCGACCATGGCTGGGCGCAGGCCTTCGAACGCAATGGCCTGCCCTACTACCCCAAGCTGCTGGGCGCGATTCCATTCACGCCCGTCACCGGTCCGCGCCTGCTGGTGCGTGACGCGGCCGACCGGCCTTTGCTGGCACAGGCCGCGATTGCGCTGGCGCGCCAGCTCGATACCTCCTCGCTGCACATCCTGTTCCCTTGCGAGGAAGACCGCGCCGCGTTAAGCGCGGCCGGCTTCATGCTGCGCGAGGGCGTGCAGTTCCACTGGGAGAATGCCGGCTATGCCGATTTCGAAGCCTTCCTCGCCAGCCTGAAAATGGCCAAGCGCAAGAAGCTGCGGCAGGACCAGCGCCGCGTGGCGCAGGCCGGCATCCACTACCAGCACCTGCGCGGCCACGCCATCAGCGCCGACATGCTGGCCTTCTTCTACCGCTGCTATGTGGGCACCTACCGCGCCCATTACTCGCGCCCCTATCTGACCCTGGATTTTTTCCAGCGCCTGCTAAGCGCCCGGCCGGACAGCCTGCTGCTGATTATCGCCCTGCGCGGCGAACAGCCGGTGGCCGCTGCTCTCAACCTGATCGGCGGCGACATCATGTACGGGCGCTACTGGGGCACCGAAGAATACCTGTCCGGCCTGCATTTCGAAACCTGCTATATGCAGAGCATCGCCTACTGCATCGCCCATGGCCTCTCCCGCTTCGAAGGCGGCGCGCAGGGCGAGCACAAAATCTCGCGCGGCCTCGTGCCCACGCCTACATGGTCGGCCCACTGGATCGCCGATGCCCGCTTCGCCGATGCCATCGCCGATTTCCTCGCGCGCGAAACCGACGCCATCAACCACTATCTCGACGAACTGGGTGAGCACAGCCCTTACCGCAGCTGAGCCGGAAATGAAAAAAGCCCCGATCAACTCGGGGCTTTCCGTATCAGAGCGCGTAAGGCATTACGCTTCTGGGTTTTCTGCCTTGTAAGCAGCAACGCCGCTCAGGATTTCAGCTTTGGCTTCGTCGGCGCCATACCAGCCGTCGATCTTCACCCATTTGCCTTTTTCCAGATCTTTGTAGTGCTCGAAGAAGTGCTGGATCTGACGCAGACGCAGTTCGTTCAGATCTTCCGGCTTCTGCCAGTGGCTGTAGATAGGCAGCACTTTGTCGACTGGCACAGCCAGTACTTTGGCATCTTCGCCCGACTCGTCGGTCATTTTCAGCACGCCGATAGGACGGCAGCGCACTACCACGCCGGGGATCAGCGGGAACGGGGTGATCACCAGTACGTCCACTGGGTCGCCGTCTTTCGACAGGGTGTTAGGCACATAACCGTAGTTGCATGGGTAGTGCATTGCGGTGCCCATGAAGCGGTCGACGAAGATCGCGCCCGATTCTTTATCCACTTCGTATTTGATCGGATCGGCATTCATCGGGATTTCGATGATGACGTTGAAATCGTTCGGCAGATCGCGGCCGGATGGGACTTTATTCAAGCTCATGGGGGTTTCCTCGTGTGTACTGACAAATAGGGGATCGCGTCATTATAGCGAAACAGCGGCCGTTTGTGCGGCGCAGCACCGCATTTCCGGCCTCTGGTGACGGTAAAAACTACAGGATGGTGGCCAGCGCGCACTGGCGATAGTGGCTGGCCGCCTCCTCCGCCTGACCTAGCGCTTCATGCAGCTGCGCCAGTTTCAGGTGCGATACGCGCACCATGCGGGCTTCCGTGGCGTCCGACAGGGCTTGCTCCAGATAGCGCTGGGCCTTGCCCCACAGCTTCTGCTTGAGGCACAAAGAACCCAGCGTCAGGGCCAGTTCGGCATCAGCCGGATGCTGCTTGACCCAGCCTTCGCAATGCTCGATCTGGGCCAGCAAGGCAGCCGAACCGGCTGGTGCGGCCGCGTCGCGGTAAGCCCGCACCACGCGGTCATCCCAGTCGGCGGCCAGCGATTCTTCCGCCACCAGCCGCGCTTCGTCGTGCAGGCCACGGGCGTTCAGCGCGCTGGCCGCACGGCAGGCCACATAAGGCTTGATGCGGTCGGCACTCGGCACAGTAGACCATACCCGCAGCAGCGATTCGGCATCGTGGCCGGCATCGGACAGCATATCGTCATAGGCCAGCTCGCGCAGACGGGCCGACAGGGCCGGATGCAGCGCGTGGTGCTTGTCCAGCGAGCGCACCAGACGCAGCACTTCCGGCCAGTTCTTGGCCTGCTGCTGGGCTTTCAGCGACATCTGCAGTGCGTGAATGTGGCGCGTGCCGCTGGCATTGAGTTCATGCACGGCTTCCAGCGCTTTTTCCGGCTGGTGGTCGTCCACCAGCAGCTCCGTCATCGTCATCAGACGGGCCGTTTTCATGCCATTGTCGTCGGCTATTTTGGCCAGCCACTGGTCACGCCGCGCGGCCTGACGCATGCGGTGCGCCGCACGGGCGCCGATCAGGGCGGCCACGCCGGCGTTCTCCGCCAGTTCGCCGGCCCGCAGCGCAGCTTTTTCGGCATGGCCGAAACGGCCTTCGAACAGGGCTTTGAGGGCTTCGCGCAGGCCTTTGTTACCGTCACGCTCGCGCTTCTGCTGGCGATAGGCCGCCACCTTGGACGGCATTTTGACGGTGGCACGGAAGGCGCGGATCAGCACATACAGCAGCGCGAACAGCGCCACTTCCAGCACCACGAAGAAGTTCAGCGACAGGTCGATGCGGTGCGGCGGGTAAAACAGCACCACATTGCCCGGATTGAAGCGGGCTGTCACGGCGATACCGATGGCCGCAGCCATCAGCAACACTATCCAGATAAATAAACGCATGACTAGGGTTTCGCTTTGTAGTTACGCACGGCGTTCAGGCTATCCGACAGGGTCGGAAGCTCGATGGTCAGGTTGTTACCCTGGACCTGACGCAGCATGGCTTGCACGGTCTGGGTCGATTTGGCGCGCACGTCGAAGTACTTGCTCAGCGCTTCCTGCGCCGCAATCAGATCGGCGCGGAAGGCCGCTTCGTTACGCGACAGCAGCGCCATACGGGCGTTCAGCAGACGCAGTTTCAGATTCTCGCGCAGGAAATAGGCCTGGGTCGGCGACAGCATCAGCGCATCCGGGGTTTCCACACTGCGCACGCGGATCAGCTGGCGCACATCAGTCCACATCTCGCTGCTCCAGCCCTGCCAGATCGCCTGGGCCGATTGCAGCCACGGGCTAGTCTCGCTGGCATCGGCCTTGCCCTTGCCATCCTTGCCCGCCTTGGCGGCGACTTTTTTCTCCGGTGCTGCCGGCAGCGTCGGTTTTTCGTCGGCCAGCATAGGCAGCGTGTCGACTTGCGCGATCACGTTATCGAGACGCAGTGCCAGACCCACCGAATCCACATTCGGCAGCGCCTTCAGGCGCTCGGTATCCTTGGCGATGGCGCGGCGGATGCTGATGAACTGCGGCTTGTCGGAGCGCGACAGGCTGCGGTCGGCATTCTGCAGCGCGATCAGCGCGCCCGGCACATTACCGGCCAGCTGCAGCTGCTGGCTGGCAGTCGACAGCACCTGTTCGATTTCCGTCAGCGCCCACTCGTCGCGGTTCTTGGACAGATCCTGATACAGCTGTTCCAGTGCCAGCTGCTGGCTCTGGGCTTCCTGCTGTTTGCTTTCCAGCAGACTGACTTTGGCCTGCAATTCCTTGCTGGTCTCCTGCACGGTGCGCACCAGCGCGCCCGTTTCGGCATTGCTGGCATCCCCCTTCTGCAGGCGGCGCGCCATTTCTTCGCGCAGATTGCGCACCTGATTGTGCGACGACCAGGTCTGGCCGGCCAGCAGGATGGCCAGCACCACGATACCGACCAGCAGCGTCTGCGGCTGCTGCACGGTTTCGAGCAGGCTAGGCTCAGGCTGCGGCGGCGCCGCGTTCGGGGTCTCGGCCGGTTTGGCAGCGGAGACGACGGGATCGGGGAGGATAGGCGTTTCGTTCATAGGCGTGATTGTAACGCGGCCAGCAGGCGTTCGTCGCCTGAACCTGTCAGCGTCAGTCGGGTAAAGCCCAAATTTTTTGCCGTCTCGGCAATTCGGGCATGCGGAATGATCAGATGTTGACGTTGCATTGATACAACAGCATTCTGCTGCATCGCATCAGGGTAGCGCAAGTCCAGTTCCGCCAGCAGTGACATCAGGCCGCGCAGCGCTTCCGAGCTGGTGATGATCCAGTCGCACGGGCGCGCCAGCAGCTGGCGCAGCAGCACGGCCAGCGCCGGTGTTAGCTGCAGCAGCTGGCGGCGGTAGGCCGGCACCACGTCCACCACGGCACCGGCGGCGCGCAGGCCGTCGGCCATCAGTTCGCGTCCGCTTTCGCCGCGGATGATCAGCACGGGCTGGCCCTGCAGCGCAGCCAGATCAAGCGCCTGCAGCAGGTGTTCGGTATCGCTGGGCACGTCGGCCGCCGGACTGACGATGTCCACTTCATCGGGCCGGATGCCATGCCTGGCCAGCGCCGCGCGGCTGCCCTCGCCCAGCACGGCCAGCTTGACGCCGGCCGGCCAGTGATCGAGGTGGGCAAACGCCGCATCGATCGCATTGGGCGACACAAAAGCCACCAGCGCATAGCCGGGCGTGGGCGCGCACAGGCGCGCCAGCGCCGCCAGCAGAGCCGCCGGTTCCGGCAGGGGACTGATTTCCAGCAGCGGCAATTCCACCACGGGGCGGCCCAGCGCGGCGATGTGCGCGGCCAGCGGCTGCGTCTGCGCCGCCGGACGGGTGATCACCACGGTGTCGCCCGGCTTGGCGACTGTAGCGCTCATGGATGGATCAGGCGTCTGGCGCCGGTGCCGCCAGCGTGGCGGAACGGGCATCAGCTTCGGCCTGCGCCGCTTCGCTCAGGCAGGACGACAGGATATCCACGGCATCCTGCGCCTTCAGCAGCTCGGCCACCTGCAGGCCCAGCGCTTCGGCATCGGCCGCAGCACCACTGACTTCGGCACTGGCCATGCGCAGGCCATCGGGTGTAGCCACCATGGCGCGCAGGTGCATCTGACCGGCATCCACGGTGGCGAATGCGGCCAGCGGTACCTGACAGCTACCGCCGAATACTTTCGACACTTTGCGCTCGGCCGCTACCGCTTGCGCGGTCGGCAGATCGTTCAGTGGCGCCAGCAGCGCCTGCAGATCGAGGCCATCCTGACGTTCGGCGATTTCGATCGCCATCGCGCCCTGCCCTGCGGCCGGCAGGCTGGCTTCGGGTGGCAGCACGGCGCGGATGCGCTGGGCCAGACCCAGACGTTTCAGACCGGCGGCAGCCAGAATGATGGCCGCATATTCGCCGCGATCAAGCTTGCCCAGACGGGTATCGAGGTTGCCGCGCAGCGGCTTGATCACCAGATGCGGGTAGCGCGCCGCGATCAGGGCCTGACGGCGCAGACTGCTGGTGCCCAGTACGGCGCCGGCCGGCAGCGCGTCGAGCGAGTCGTAGTCGTTGGAGACGAAAGCGTCGCGCGGATCTTCGCGTTCCAGCACGGCGGCCAGCGCAAAGCCTTCCGGCAGTTCCATCGGCACATCCTTGAGCGAATGGACGGCCAGATCGGCGCGGCCTTCGGCCATGGCGACCTCAAGTTCCTTCACAAACAGACCCTTGCCGCCCACTTTGGACAGGGTGCGATCCAAAATTTGATCGCCTCGGGTCGTCATTCCTAGAATTTTGACATCACACTGAGGATATAATTGCTGCAAGCGCACGCGAACGTGTTCGGCTTGCCACATGGCAAGACGGCTCTCGCGCGAGGCGATGACCAATTGGGACGGGGGAGTTGGGACCAATTCGGATGTTTTCAAAACCAGTTCTTTCGCTGTAGCTGACGCTAACCGGCGCAGGCCAGTTAATTCGCGCATGTTAAGGACCACAAATTCTAGCATGCTCACCTTCTTGCAGAACCGGGCCACAAGCCTTTGCACCGACATTTCACATCTTTGCGGCTTATCACATGGCAAAACAACTTAGTGCAAACGACGAATCACCACGCGTAGAAGTAAATCCAGACAAGGATGCTCCACTCAAAGAAGACATACGTTTATTAGGTCGCCTGCTGGGCGACGTACTGCGTGACCAGGAAGGCGAAGAAGTCTACGCCGTGGTCGAAACCATCCGCCAGACTGCTGTACGCTTCCGCCGCGAGGCTGACGCCGGTGCCGCCAAGGAACTGGACGGCATGCTCAAGATCCTGACCCGCGAACAGACGATTTCCGTGGTACGGGCGTTTTCCTATTTCTCCCATCTGGCCAATATTGCCGAAGACCAACATCACATCCGGCGCCGCCGCGCACACCTGCTGGCCGGTTCTGCGCCCCAGCAAGGTAGCGTTATCTTTGCGCTCGACAAGCTGAAAAAAGCCGGTGTCAAAGCGGACACCGTGGGCGAATTCTTCCAGCAGGCGCTGATTTCGCCCGTGCTGACGGCCCACCCGACGGAAGTCCAGCGCAAGTCGATTCTTGATGCGGAACACGACATCGCCCGCCTGCTGGCCGAGCGCGATCTGCCGCTGACGCCGAAGGAACAGGCGGCCAATCTGCACCTGCTGCGCGCCCGCATTGCCACGCTGTGGCAGACCCGCATGCTGCGCTACTCCAAGCTGACCGTGGCCGACGAAATCGAAAACGCCCTGTCCTACTACCGCATTACCTTCCTGCGCGAACTGCCCGGCCTGTACGACGACATCGAAGCCGATATCGCCAGCCATTACGGCGAGCGTCAGGCTGTCGATGCACCATATGTGCAGATGGGTAGCTGGATAGGCGGCGACCGTGACGGCAACCCGAATGTCAACGGCAGCACCATGGAGCACGCCCTGACCCGTCAGGCCACGACTATCCTCGACTTCTATCTGGAAGAAGCCCACACGCTGGGTTCGGAGCTGTCGGTGTCCACCCTGATGATAGGCTGCAGCCCCGAACTGCAGGCACTGGCCGACCGTTCGCCCGACACCTCCGACCACCGCGCCGACGAACCTTACCGCCGCGCCCTGATCGGCATCTATGCGCGTCTGGCCAGCACGGCGCGTGCACTGGGCGCCACCAACATCCTGCGCAAGGAAGTGGGCCACGCCGAGCCGTATGCCAACGCGGCCGAATTCGGTGCCGACCTGCAGCTGCTGATCGATTCGCTCAACGCCAACCACGGCGCTGTGCTGGTGCAGCCGCGTTTGTCCACCCTGAAGCGCGCGGCCGACATCTTCGGCTTCCACCTCGCTTCGCTGGACATGCGCCAGTCGTCCGATATCCACGAGCGCGTGCTGGCCGAACTGATGGCCAAGGCCGGCGCACAGGCCGACTACTCGGCACTCGACGAAGATGCCAAAGTAGCGCTGCTGCTGAGCGAACTGGCCCAGCCACGCCTGCTGTATTCGCCCTACATCAGCTACTCGGCCGAGACCAATTCGGAACTGGGCGTGCTGCGTGCGGCGCGTGAAATCCGTGCCCGCTACGGTGCGCGCGCGATCCGCAACTACATCATCTCGCACACGGAAACCGTGTCCGACCTGCTGGAAGTGCTGCTGCTGCAAAAGGAAATGGGCCTGCTGCGCATCGCCGAACAGGAACTCGACCTGATGGTGATCCCGCTGTTCGAAACCATTCCCGACCTGCAGCGCGCGGCCGGCATCATGGAAGCTGTGATGGCCATCCCGCTGGTGAAAGCACTGATCGCCAAGCAGGGCCAGATTCAGGAAGTCATGCTGGGCTATTCGGATTCCAACAAGGATGGTGGCTTCCTCACTTCCAACTGGGAGCTGTACAAGGCCGAAACCCATCTGGTCAAAGTGTTCGAACACGCTGGCGTCAAGCTGCGCCTGTTCCACGGCCGTGGCGGTACGGTAGGCCGCGGCGGTGGTCCGAGCTACGAAGCGATTCTGGCCCAGCCGCATGGCACCGTGAATGGCCAGATCCGTCTGACCGAACAGGGCGAGATCATTGCGTCCAAGTTCTCCAACAAGGACATCGGCCGGCGTAATCTGGAACTGCTGGTGGCCGCCACGCTGGAAGCGAGTCTGATGCCCGCCACCGAAGACGCCGCACAGCTGCAGCAGCTGCGCCAGTTCGAAACCATCATGGCCGAGATTTCCGACCGCGCCTACAAGGCCTACCGCAATCTCGTGTATGAAACCCCGGGCTTCACGGACTACTTCTTCTCGGCCACGCCTATCGCTGAAATCGCCGAGCTGAATCTGGGCTCGCGCCCTGCTTCGCGCAAGTCGACCAAGCGTATCGAAGACCTGCGCGCAATTCCGTGGGGCTTCTCGTGGGGCCAGTGCCGCTTGCTGCTGCCGGGCTGGTACGGTTTCGGCAGCGCACTCGGCGCCTGGGTGGCCGACGGCGATCAGGCCGAGCGTCTGGGTCAGCTGCAGGCCATGTTCCGCCAGTGGCCGTTCTTCGCCACCCTGTTGTCGAATATGGACATGGTGCTGGCCAAGACCGACCTCGCGATTGCCTCGCGCTATGCCGAACTGGTGCAGGACAAGGAACTGCGCGAGCGCATCTTCAACCGCATCACGGAAGAACATGCCAACACGCTGACCATCCTGCAGAGCATCACGGGCGCAACCGAACGACTGGCCGGCAATCCGCTGCTGGCCCGCTCGATCCAGAACCGCTTCGCCTACCTCGATCCGCTCAACCACTTGCAGGTTGAACTGATCAAGCGTCACCGTGCGCTGTCGAGCGAGCCGGGCAAGGCCGATGCACGCGTGCACCGCGGCATCCACCTGTCCATCAATGGTGTGGCGGCTGGCCTGCGCAACACCGGCTAAGCCGACCTGCCCCAAAAGTAAAAAAGGACAGCCTCGGCTGTCCTTTTTTTTCGCTGCCGTCTGGCTGCTGCTTAGTTCTGGGTCAGGAAGGTCTTCAGCTTGTCCGAGCGCGAAGGCTGACGCAGTTTGCTCATGGCCTTGGCTTCGATCTGACGGATACGTTCGCGCGTGACGTCGAACTGCTTGCCCACTTCTTCCAGCGTGTGGTCGTTGGACATTTCCACGCCATAGCGCATACGCAGCACCTTGGCTTCGCGCGGGGTCAGCGAATCCAGCACTTCCTTGATGACGTTGCGCATCGAAGCGTGCAGCGCGGCGTCCAGCGGCGCCAGCGTGGTGTTGTCTTCGATGAAGTCACCCAGTTGCGAATCACCGTCTTCACCCATCGGCGTTTCCATCGAGATCGGCTCTTTGGCGATCTTCATGATTTCACGCACTTTGTTTTCCGGCATTTCCATCTTCACAGCCAAGGTGGCCAGATCCGGCTCGCTACCCGTTTCCTGCATGATCTGGCGCGAGATACGGTTCATCTTGTTGATGGTTTCGATCATGTGCACCGGCACGCGGATGGTACGGGCCATATCGGCGATGGAACGGGTAATCGCCTGGCGGATCCACCACGTGGCATAGGTCGAGAACTTGTAGCCACGACGGTATTCGAATTTATCCACCGCCTTGAGCAGACCGATATTGCCTTCCTGGATCAGATCAAGGAATTGCAGACCGCGGTTGATGTATTTCTTGGCGATGGAAATTACCAGACGCAAGTTAGCCACCGTCATTTCACGCTTGGCCTGACGGGCGCGCTTCTCGCCAGCCGCCATCTGCTTATTGATCTTGCGCAGATCCGCCAGCGGCAGCGCTACGCGCGCCTGCAGGTCTATCATCTTCTTCTGCAGTTCTTTCACGGCTGGCACGTTACGGCCCAGAATCGCGCTGTACGGATAGCCGCTATCGACTTCGCCATCTACCCAGTCCAGATCGCATTCATTGCCGGGGAAGACCTTGATGAAGTGGGCGCGCGGCATGCCGCATTTGTTCACGCACAGTTCCAGCACGGCGCGCTCGATGTGGCGCACTTCTTCCATCTGGCCACGCAGGGTGTCGCACAGCTTTTCCACCACTTTGGCGGTGAAGCGTATGCCCAGCAGTTCGGCCGAAATCGCTTCCTGTGCCGCCATATAGCCTTTCGAGCCATAGCCGCCGCTGGCTTTACGCATCTTGTCGTACTGGGCCGAGATCAGATCGAACTTTTCCAGCGCCGATTTTTTCAGCTGTGCCAGCTGTTCGGTCGAGAAGCCTGCAGCGCCGCCGCCGGCGTCGCCTTCTTCTTCCTCGACTTCTTCTTCCTCTTCTTCGTCCTCGTCGCCCGCTACGGTGGCAGCAGCAGCGCTGGCCGGTGCGGCATTGGCTTCGTTGAGGTCAACGAAACCATCGACCACTTCGTCCACTTTCAGTTCGTCCGCTTCGATCTTGCGGGCCAGCGCGATGATTTCCGCGATGGTGGTCGGGCAGGCCGAAATCGCCTGGATCATGTCTTTCAGGCCGCCTTCGATACGCTTGGCAATCTCGATCTCGCCTTCGCGCGTCAGCAGCGCCACGGCGCCCATTTCCCGCATATACATACGCACCGGATCAGTGGTACGGCCGAAGTCCGAATCCACCGTCGACAGTGCCGTTGCGGCAGCCGCTTCCACTTCATCGTCCGACGTCACGGTGGCCACGTTATCGCTCAGCAGCAGCGATTCCGCATCCGGGGCGCGCTCGTAGATGGCGATGCCCATGTCGTTGAAGGTGGCGATAATGCCTTCGATGGCTTCCGGATCGATGATGTTTTCCGGCAGCTGGTCATTGATCTCGGCATAGGTCAGGAAGCCGCGCTCCTTACCCATATTGATCAGATTCTTGATCTGGTTGCGCCGGCGTTCCAGATCTTCCGCCGAGCTTTTAGGGTCCATGCCCATCAGATCGGCCGCGCCCTTGGCCTTGCGTTCGCGCGCTTTGGACACGGCTTTCAGTTCGGCGCGTTCCACCGCGTTCAGTGCCGCGACTTCATCGTTTTCCGGCGTGAATTCGGATGGCTTGCGGCCACGGCGGCCCGGCACTTTCACGCTAGGCAGCAGATAGCCCGAGGTATCGATCGAAGCCAGCGTGGCGGCGTCGGTCACCTGGCTGACGGACGGACCAGCCGTGGCGATGATCACCGGTGCCGGTTCGGCCTTGGCCGTTTTCACCAGTTTGGATTTGGTCTTGACGGCGACGGCCGGCGCTGCGGCAGCCGCCTCGCTGTCGGCAGCGGCTACGGGCGCGGCAGCCTTGCGGCTCACGCGCACGGCCTTGACCGGCGCATCGGCGCTGGTTGCGGCCTGCGATGCGACGGCCGTATCGGCGGCTTCCGCTGCGGCGCTCAGACGGGTTTTCTTTTTGACCACCGTAACTTTACTCGCTGCCTCTTGCGCATTATCGATCACGTAGGATAAAGTCGTTTTCGGCACCACCAGCGTCGCGGAGCTGGAGCGGGCGGCCTTACCGGACAGCGTTAAAGTTTTCGGCGTTTTCGTCATTAAAAATCTCTCTTGCGCTTACGCCAGAAATTACATTGCCATGGCTGGCGCTGCCGGTGCACCGGTGCGCTCTGAGCGGGTGTTGTAATTTTGCTGACGAGGTTCTAACGGAATAACTAACGGAATAAAAAAAGCCCGCGTCCTGCTACGGGCTGATTTCTCTTTTCAGTGAAGAATAGGGAAGAGGGCAAAACGTATCCTGTACCAAACTGAATCGCACTGTCCTGCATTAGTGCGTCGGCTATTATACACGGTTTAGGGGGCGCGCGCACCTGCCTGCCCACATCATGTGCTGCTCTGCCGCGCAGCGCATTCATGGTCGATTTGATATCATGAACCAAAATGCACTGCATTCCCCTAGCCCCCATGATATGCTCACGCCTCTTGCTTTAAATTATGAAGTCGATGAACACTAGCACTACCCCAACGCCACCAGCCGAGCTGTCAGCCGAGTCTCCAGCCGCCACGCCGGCCAAAGCTGCCTATACCCCGCGCAGCCTGCTGAAGCAGTTACAGACGCAATTCCCCGCTTTCCGCGATTTCCTGCCCCTGTCCATCGGTATCGATAAACAGGTGCTGGCTGCCCTGCCTGAACTGGACCGCAAAACCATGCGCGCTGCGCTGGGCATCCACACGGGCTCGCTGCGCTACCTGAAAGTGATGGAAAAGGCCAAGCAACGGCACGACCTCGATGGCAAACCGGGTGCTGCAGTCACCGACGAACACCGCGCCCACGCCACCCAGGTGCTGAAAGAGCGCCACAAGAAAGAAGCCGAACGCAAGAAAGCGGAACGCGAAGCGGCGGCTGCGGCCGAAGCAGCCCGCGTGCACGCAGAAAAACTGAGCCAGCTGGCCGCGAAATTCTCGCGCAAAGGCTAAGTTGGAGCAGGCACTGCCAGCGGCCGATCCGGCCGCAGAATTACCGCCCTACCCGGGCATACGGATAACCGACGTCACCATGGTCCGCTCGCTCGAGCAAGCCATGGCGGCGCGCGATGTCCTGCTGGCCTGTACGGCCATAGGCTTCGACACGGAATCCAAACCCACTTTCACCAAGGGTGAAGTCTCCACCGGTCCCCATCTGATCCAGTTAGCCACCAGCACGCATGCCTATCTGTTCCAGATCGGCAGCCATACGGCCGAGCCTATGCTGGCCGTGCTGCAAGCCATACTGGAGCCAGTCGCGCCACTGAAAATCGGCTTCGGCCTGTCCGACGATGTGAAGCGCGTGTTTGCCAAGCTGGGCATACGCTGCGGCGGCATCATGGACCTTTCGGTGGCGCTGCGCGAGCCGGGCCAGCGCAACGATCTGGGCGCCAAGACAGCCGTGGCCAAGTTCTTTGGCCAGACGCTGCAGAAATCGAAAAAGATATCCGTCACCAACTGGGCTTTGCCCCACCTGAACGAAAAGCAGATTCTGTATGCGGCCGATGATGCCCAGGTGGCGCTGCGCATCTACCAGCACGTGCACGCTAGCGGCCGCAAACTGCCGCCGGTGAAGCCTATCAAATTCCCCAAGCCGGTCCAGCCGGCCGGCTAAATGCCGGAGGCGTGCACGCCGCCACGCTTCTGGTATCCTTGCGGCATGGTTTCTTCCCCTGCCCTATGCCGTGCCGCGCTGCTCGCCATCCTACTGGGCAGCAGCGGGCACACCGTTGCCGCGCCCGTGCCCGACACGCTGGCCCAGCGCCTTGCTGCCTGCATCAGCTGCCATGCACGGGAAGAAAAGCGCGATGCCTATTTCCCCCGCATCGCCGGCAAGCCGGCCGGCTATCTGTACAACCAGCTCCTCAACTTCCGCGAAGGCCGGCGCAACTATCCGCTGATGACGTATATGGTGGCGCACCAGAGCGATGCCTATCTGGCTGAAATGGCCGACTATTTTTCCCGCCTCGCGCCCAGCTATCCGCCGCTGGCCGGCCAGCAGGCCAGCGCCACCGCGGCCCAGCTGGAACGGGGCCAGGCGCTGGTCGAACATGGCGATGCCGCACGCAAGATACCGGCCTGCACGGCCTGCCACGGCGCCTCGCTGGGCGGCGTCCAGCCCGCCATACCGGGCTTGCTGGGCCTGCCTGCCGACTACATCAACGCCCAGTTCGGCGCATGGCGCAACCATACACGCCGTGCGGCCGCACCGGATTGCATGGCAGAGATCGCGGGACGTTTGTCCGAGCCTGACGTAGCCGCCATTTCCCAGTGGCTCAGCCGGCAGCCGCCCGCCGCCGCCCATGTGGCTGCCCGCCCTGCCCGTCCGCTGCCGCTGGAATGCGGCAGTATGCCTGCTGCAGCTAGGCCCTAGGTGAACCGTATGCGCCGCCTCCTGATCACCTTCGTCGCCGTACTGCTGCTCGTATTGTTGCTGGCCGGCTGGCTGGCTCTGGCCGGCCGCGACGACCCCGGACCACCGGCCCGCACTGGCGCCTTCAGCACCGAACAGCAGCGCAGCCGTGGCGCCTATCTGGCGCTGGCCGGCGACTGTATGGCCTGCCACACGGCACGCGGTGGCGCACCCTATGCGGGCGGGCGCCTGCTGGCGACCCCGTTCGGCAGCCTGCATACGCCCAACATCACGCCTGACCGCCAGTACGGCATCGGCAGCTGGAGCGCAGACGATTTCTGGCGTGCCCTGCACAACGGCGTCAGCAAGGATGGTCGTCTGCTGTATCCGGCCTTCCCCTACACCAATTACACGCGCATGCCGCGCGAAGACAGCGATGCGCTCTACGTCTATCTGCAATCGCTACCGGCCGTGAATCGCGCCAGCCTGCCGCATCAGCTACGCTTCCCCTACAACCAGCAACTGATGCTGGCCGGCTGGCGCGCGCTGTACTTCCGCCCCGGCGTGTTCCGGCCCGATGCGAGCAAAGCGGTGGAATGGAATCGGGGCGCATATCTGGTGCAGGGGCCGGCACATTGCGGCGCCTGCCATAGCCCGCGCAACTGGCTGGGCGCCAGCGATGGCGAATCACTGGCCGGCGGCCTGATTCCCATGCAGGGCTGGTATGCGCCGGCCCTGAATGCGGCCCATCAGGCCGGTGTGCAGCACTGGCCGGCCGAACGCATCGTGCAATTGCTGCAGACGGGTGTGAGTGCCGAAGCCAGCGTGAGCGGGCCCATGGCCGAAGTGGTCAGCCGCAGCCTGCAGCATCTGAGCGATGCCGATCTGCGCGCCATGGCGCAGTATTTACAGAGCTTGCCCGCCGGCGCTGCGCAGCGGCCGGCAGCGGCCGAAGCCGGCGTGGTGCTGCCCGCGTTTCTGGCGGCAGGAGAAAAGCTGTATCGCCAGCATTGCGCCGACTGCCATGGCAGCGCTGGACAGGGACAGGCACCGGCCTATCCTGCGCTGGCCGGCAACCGCGGGCTGACGCTGGCCCAGACCGTCAACCCTATCCGCATGGTGCTCAATGGCGGCTTTGCGCCAGCCACGGCGGGCAATCCGCGCCCTTACAGCATGCCACCGTTCGGCCCGGTGCTCAGCGATCTGGAAGTGGCGCAGATACTCACCTATGTACGCAGCAGCTGGGGCAATCAGGCCGAACCCGTCAGCGCCAGCGACGTCAACCGGTACCGCAGCGTACCGCTCGATTAAACCGGCCGGGCCCGGCTGAAGCACTGGCCATCGCCGCCACTGGCCGCGGCAGCGGCCAGCACGGCACGCATCAGGTCTGGGCCGCGAAACCGAGCCGGTCGGTGGTGGCATTGCGCGCATCGTCGAGCCGCACCTTGCCTTCGGCCAGCAGCTTGCGCAGCGAGTCGTTCATGGTGTGGCAGCCTTCCTGCGGCTTGCTGACCATCCAGCTGCGCAAGGCGGCGATCTGACCATTGGCGATCATGGCCACCACGTCGGGATTCGAGGTCAGGCATTCCGTGGCCAGATAATAGCGCTCGCCCTCGACGGAAGGCAGCAGCGCCTGGCACAGCACGCCGCGCAGCGCATGGGCCAGCGCCTGCGCCTGCGGTTCGGTATTGCCGAGCAGGCGCAGCATTTTCTGCAGACCCAGCTCGGTCGAACGGGCATGCAGCGAAGCCAGTACCAGCGGGCCCGATTCAGCCAGCGCCAGCGCTTCCTGCGCCGTCTGGGCATCGCGGATTTCGCCGATCACGATCACATCGGGACGTTCGCGCAAGGCATCGAGCGCGCCCAGATAAAAGCTTTCCACGTCGCCGTCATAGCCCACTTCGCGCTGGGTAATCACGCACTGGCGCTGCGGTATCAAGGTCTCTACCGGATCTTCGATGGTGATGATGTGGCCCGAGCGGTGCTTGTTGATCTCGTCCAGCATGGCTGCGATGGTGGTCGATTTGCCCTGACAGGTATCGCCGATGATCAGCACCAGCCCGCTGGTGAGTTTGGCGAAATTTTGCTCGGCCTGACGCAGGCCCAGTTGCGCCAGCGGCATAGGCTCGCGCGGGAAGCGGCGGATCACGCAGCCCAGCCGCTTCTTGCCCTGGAAGCTGAAGCAGTTGGCGCGGATGCGCGCCGTATGCAGATCGACGGCGCGGTCGAACGCGCGGTCCTGGATGCGCTCGGCCCAGTTAGGCTCCACCACTTCGAAGAATTCCTGCAGCTCTTCGCGCGTGATGGGCGAATCCGTCACGGCCACCAGCCCGCCCGGCTGGCGCAGCAGCAGCGGGCTGTTCTGGTGGATCAGGATGTCGCTGAATATCAGCTTGGTGTTGAGCAGGTGGAGGATCTGTTCGACCAGGGTACCGAAAACCGGATGGTCTTCGTTCTCGATATAGGTCAGGGTACGAATTTGCGACGATTGGTATTGGTCCATCAGCTCAATGCTCTCCGTGATTAGCTACGCAATTTGGGGAATTTGAATCCCGTGCACAGGTCCATACTGTAACGCTGATTGCCATCAATCACCAATACATGATCAGGCGGTTCTTCGCCGGCCAGTACCCGCGAGATCACCGGCAAGCCTTCGCCCTTGCGGATCAGTTCATCGGAACGTTGGTACACATTCGGGCAGCCCGTCTCGGCCAGCAGGGCTTGCACGATGGCCACCTTCCAGGCTTCCACGCCGCCGGAATTGAACTGGCAGATCAGATAGCCATCCTGCCCGCCCCAGTTATGCACGAGCAGGCCGGACAAGCCATCTTCCTCGCCCAGCACCACCGGCATCAGCGCATTCGGGCCGGCCGCGCGCAGTGCCGGCAGACGCTTGGCCACGGCGGCCTTGACGCGCCGCTTCATCATGGCGTGATCGACCGGCTCGTCTTCCTTGTAGCTCCACATGCGGGCACGGATCTGCGCATGGGCGTTATAAGCAGCGCGGCCGATGAACTGGCGCGACGAAGTCTGCACGATGGCAGTCGAACCCGGTTTCGATTTTTCCTGCGGCTTGCCATCCACGCGTTCGATGGCGGTGGGATAGATCCACGGGTCGCCGGCCAGCAAGCTCTTTTCCTTGCCCTGTTTGATGGTGATGATCAGCATGTGAGTCCAGTTTCTGCTGCGTTGCAGCGTCGGTAGTTCGTTTCAAGGGCGCATGATACCGCATCGCCAGCCCCGGCCGGCTGTTGTAGTTCGGCACGGCTGGCGCAAACATCAACAATTTGATGGCGTCCTGCCGGCCACGCAGTTACGCTAGCCGCATGCTGCAATTCGGGCAGCACCGTTCGGACATCTCAACCACCACCTCAGGGGAGCATGATTTGAAACTCAACTACCCACGCTGGGCTAGCCTCAGCGCCCTCAGTCTGGCCCTGCTGGGCCTGGGCATAGTCAGCCACGCCAGCGCAGCCGTCACCGCCATCAAGGCCGCGCGCATGCTGGATGTACGCAGCGGCAACACGATCGAAGCAGCCGTCATCCTGATCGACGGCGAGCGCATCACGGCGGCCGGCAGCAAGCTGGCGATACCGGCCGGCGCACAGGTGATCGATCTGGGCGACAAGACTGTGCTGCCCGGCCTGATCGATATGCACACCCACCTGACGGGCGATCCGGCCGATCTCGGCTATTCCGTGATCGCCAAGTCGGTACCGCGCATTACCCTGACGGGCGCCAAGAATGCCCGCCTGACCCTGCAGGCCGGCTTCACCTCGGTGCGCGACGTGGGGGCGGACGCCTATGCCGACATCGGCCTGCGTGACGCCATCAATGCCGGCGACGTACCCGGCCCGCGCATCGCCGCCTCCGGCCCGCCGATGGGGATTACCGGCGGCCACTGCGACGACACCATGCACGCGCCCGAATTCAAAAGTGTTGCACTGGGCGTGGCCGACGGTGTGGAAGAAGCCCTGAAAGTCACCCGCCGCAATATCAAATACGGTGCCGACGTGATCAAGATCTGCGCCACCGGCGGCGTGCTCTCATTCGGCGACGATCCGCGCACTTCCCAGTACACGCTGGAAGAACTGAAGGCCATCATCAGCGATGCGCACCGGCTGGGCCGCAAGGTGGCCGCCCATGCGCACGGCGGCGACGGTATCAGGCTGGCCGTGCTGGCCGGCGTGGATTCGATCGAGCACGGTTCCTACATCGACGACGAAGGCATCAAGCTGATGAAGGAGCACAAGACCTGGCTGGTGCCTACCGTGTATCTGGGCGACTGGCTGATCGCGAACGCCGAAGCCATCAAGCTGCCGGCGCCACTGCTGGCCAAGGCCAAGGTGGTACTACCGACGGCAAGGCAGAATATAGCGCGCGCCATCAAGGCCGGCGTGCCGATAGCCTTCGGTACCGACGCGGCCGTGTATCCGCATGGCCTGAACGGGCGCGAATTTGCCGTGCTGGTGAAGCTGGGCATGACGCCGCTGCAGGCCATCCGCACGGCCACCGTGAATGCCAGCGAGCTGCTGGGCTGGACCGATCGCGTGGGCAGTATCGAAGCGGGTAAATTCGCCGATATCATCGCCGTCGACGGCGATCCGCTGAAAGATGTGAGCACGCTGGAACGCGTGCAGTGGGTGATGAAGGGTGGCGCCGTCGTCAAATAGGACGGGCTGAAGCTGAACGGGGGCGGCGCGCAAGGCCCGCCCCCTGCGGCGCTTAATCGCGCTCGCTTTTGAAGATTTCGCGGCCGATTTCCACCGTGGTGGTGCCGTCGGTCAGCCAGATCTGGCCATCCTGTATGGTGCATTGCAGCTGCATGGTGCGCTGGGCCATGCGGCCCAGCTGCTCGGTGGCATCGGCGTTCAGATTGATCACGCTGAGGTTCTTGCAGCGCTCTACCTTGTTGGCCAGCCCCTTCCACCAGATATGGCTGGTGGCCGCATAGCTGTACACCACCACATGCTCGGAACGGCCGCAGGCCTTGAGCAGCACCTTCTCGTCCGGCTGGCCCACTTCTATCCACAGTTCGATGGCGCCGGTCAGGTCCTTCTGCCACAGATCGGGTTCTTCCACGTCGAACAGGCCTTTGGTAAAGGTCAGCGCTTCGTTGGCATGGATGGCATACGCCACCAGCCGCACCATCATGCGCTCGTCCGTTTCGGACGGGTGGCGCGCCATGGTCAGCGACGGCGACTCGTAATAATTGCGGTCCATGTCCGCAATCGATAGATCAGCTTTGTAAATTGTTGCTTTAAGGGCCATCAGGACTACTCTTTAGTGTTATTTGAAGACGACGGTCTTGTCGCCATTCTGTAAAACGCGGTGCTCGACAAACCATTTCACGGCGCGCGCCAGCACCACGCATTCGACATCGCGGCCGATGGCGGACAGGGTATCGGCATCCATCGAATGATCGACCCGCTCCACATCCTGCTCGATGATAGGGCCTTCGTCCAGATCGCCCGTAACGAAGTGGGCGGTGGCACCGATCAGCTTGACGCCACGCTGGTGCGCCTGCGCATACGGCTTGGCGCCCTTGAAACTAGGCAGGAAGGAATGGTGGATGTTGATCGCCTTGCCTTTCAGGGCGGCGCACAGGCTGGGCGACAGGATCTGCATATAGCGCGCCAGCACCACCAGATCGATCTGGTGCGAGTTGATCAGTTCGATGATCCTGGCTTCCTGCGCCAGCTTGGTTTCTTCCGACGCGCCGGTGGCCAGTGGCAGATAGTGGAACGGAATATTGTAGCTGGCAGCCAGCTGGTAGAAATCCATGTGATTCGACACGATGGCCGGAATTTCCACCGGCAGCAAACCGCTCTTATAGCGGAACAGCAGGTCGTTCAGGCAATGGCCGATCTTCGACACCATCAGCATCACGCGCGGCTTGTAGTGGGCATCGCGCAGCTCCCAGTCCAGTCCCATGCTGGCCGCCAGCGTGGCGAAATCGGCGCGCAGGGCCGCATCGCTCAGGCCACTGTCTTCCAGCGAGAAATGCACGCGCATGAAGAACAGCTGCGACTGGCTATCCCCGAACTGGGCCGAGTCGATGATGTTGCAGCCATGTTCGGCCAGGAAGCCCGACACGCGATGCACGATACCGCGCTGATCGAGGCAAGAGAGAGTCAGAATGTATTCGGGATTGCTCATATCCACCATCGTTAGAATTCATACAAGGCCGGTATTGTCGCACGGCTGGGCGGGAACTGCCCAATTCATCAGCAGTCTGGCGCGGCCACCGGGCGCTGGATGCAACACATGCCGGGGCTAAACGGGGAACTTTTGGCGCCGGCCAGCCTCTATCGTAGATCCGGCCTCGCCCTCTCTCGCCGTATTCCGCCACTGCAACAGGAGCTTCCATCATGCCTAAGCTGCCGCAACCCGCCTTGCCTTCGCCCAACTACGAGCAATTCATCACGCTGTACCAGCAACTGGGACAGCACATCGTCACCGCCATGCAGCGCCTGAGCGAACTGCACCTGCAACTGGGGCGCGAACTGCTGTCCGACCTCAGCGACAATCACGGCCGCTGGCTCGCGGGCAAGGATGCGGGACTGTACAGCCCCACGCTGGAACCATGGCAGCACTACCAGCAGCAGCTGATCGACATCCTCAGCATGGCCCATTCCAACATGCTGCAGACGACGCACGAGCACCTGACCGCACTGGAACGCAGCATGGAGCAAACCGGCAAAGCGGCCAGCAACGCTGTACCGCGCGCCAGCGTGCAGACCACTGTGGCAACATCGGCTACGCACCACTAAAAGCCGCCTCACACTGGAACTTTCGTCAACCTTGCTTCTCTAATCATGCAGGGCAGCGAGCACTGCCCGCCACTTCGACGCAAGGTCGCCACACCATCTAGGAGGACATATGGCCAGTAATTCCGGCAATGAAAACATCAAACCCAAGAGCAGCGCCAAGCGGGGCTTTGCCGCCATGGACGAAGCCACCCAGCGCAGCATCGCCAGCAAAGGCGGCCAGGCCGCACACCAGAAAGGTACGGCGCACGAGTTCGACAGTGAAGAGGCACGCCGGGCGGGCCAGAAAGGGGGCGAAGCCGTCAGCCGCGACCGCGCCCACATGGCCACCATAGGCCGCAAAGGCGGGGAAAGCCGGCAGTCGGCTGCCCGGGCCAAAGCCCAGCAGGCCGCTGGCAGCACTGCAGGTCAGGGAAGTTCCGAGCAAACCAGCAAGAGCGCCAGCCGTCAGAGCAGCAAGGCTGCCAGCCACTAAGCCCATCCCCTCTTCCTTCCCGCCAGATTCCGCACTATTGCCCCAGGTGCGGGCAAGTCACCGTGCGGAGTCAGGTGCCGAGGATGACGGCGGACGCCTTGAAAATCGCCGTAGCAGGCTTACCAACGGTGAGTTCCAGTGCGATAGCACTTTCACGCGTAACGATGGCAGCAATGGTGGCGCCTCCTGCCAGCGCTATGCTGACCTCCGTATTGACGGCGCCTTCCTGTACGCGACTAACGGTGCCGCTCAGCTGGTTGCGCGCCGAAAAGCGCGCACCTTCAGGTTCCGTCACCACGATGACGGAGCTGGCTTTAATCAAAGCCCAGGCGCTGACACCGGGCGCCAGCGCCAGACTCTCGCTACTGTCGCGCGTGATGGTGGCAACGATCTGCTGGCCGCCCGCCAGCCCCAGCGTGACTTCGTCGTTGACCACACCCTGCTGCACCGAAGCGACTTTGCCACTGAACTGATTACGTGCACTAGTCTTCATAGTGATATTCCTTATCATCAAAAGGTCATCAGCCAGCGCATGCGACTGGCTACTCAGGGCAGCAACGAAACGCCGGTGCGCTTCGTCTATCTGGGCGAAATTTTTTACCAGCTGCTGGCCGCGTGCCGTCAAACGGGTGCCACCGCCGCCTTTACCCCCTGCCAGCCGCTCCAGCAAGGCTTCGCCAGCCAGATTATTCATCGCTTCGATGGCATCCCAGGCGCCCTTGTAGCTCAGCCCGACCGCCTTGGCGGCCGCCGTGATCGAACCATGTTCGCCTATCGCCGCAAGCAGATCCATGCGTTCCCGTCCGCCCAGTTTCTGCCCGTCGACAGTCATCCAGACATTGCCCTGCAAGGCCATGCCGGCGTTCTGCGCGCCCGCCTCATCCTTCATATGTGACACCTTTCAGTTCCAGCGCGGTATCGACCAGTGTACCCTGCTCCATCCTGAGCAGGTGATCGCCAAACGCTTCCACATCATCTTTATCGTGGGTGATCAGCAGCATGGGGATGCCCAGCTGCCGCTGTAGCTTATCGAGTTCGGCCCGCATACGCTGACGGAGCGCCGGATCGAGTGCAGCAAACGGCTCATCGAGCAGCAAGGCACGCGGTGCAGCCGCCAGGGCGCGCGCCAGTGCCACCCGCTGGCGCTGGCCGCCCGACAGCTGATGCGGCATCTGCCCTGCCACCGTATCCAGTTCCAGCGCGGCTAGCCAATGGCGTACCGTGGCGTGTGCCGTCTGGCTGGACGGGTTACGCCAGCCACGCTGCAGACCGAAGGCGATATTCTGCCGCACGTTCAGATGGGGGAACAGGGCATAGTCCTGAAACAGATACGCCAGTTCGCGCTGCTGCGGCGGCAGATTGATGCCCTGCGCCGACGCATACAGGCAGCGCCCGCCCAGCTCGATGCGCCCCTGATCCGGCGTCACCAGCCCCGCCAGCGCTTTCAACAGCATGCTTTTGCCGGCACCGGAGGCGCCGTAGATCACCACGCGCTGGCTGTCCGAGCGGAAGCGTGCCTGCAGCGTGAAGCGGCGCCCGGCGGCTTCCAGCGTCTTGCGTATATCAACGTCGAGTGTCATATCAGGCCTGCGAGGTTCGGTTCGGCGTCAGTTTGTTGGCACTGACCAGCACCACGATACAAACCAGAGAAGTAATCAGCACCAGCAGATTGGCCGTATCGTCCTGCCCCGCCTGCACGGCTTCGTACACGGCGATCGACAGCGTCTGGGTTTTACCGGGTATGCTGCCCGCCACCATCAGGGTGGCGCCAAATTCGCCCATGGAACGGGCAAACGCCAGCAAGGTCCCGCCTAGCACGCCACGCCAGGCCAGTGGCAGCGTGACCCGCAAAAACACCGCGAACGGCGACAAGCCCAGCACATAGGCCGCCTGTTCCAGCTGCGTATCGACCGCCTCGAACGCTGCCCGCGCGCCCTTCAGCACCAGCGGAAATGCCACCACGGCCGCAGCGATAACGGCGGCCTGCCAGGTAAAGATCAGCTGTATGCCCAGCACTTGCTGCAAGAACGCACCGAGCGGACCATGGCGGCCTATCAGCACCAGCAGGTAATAGCCGAGCACGGTCGGCGGCATCACCATCGGCAAGGTCAGCAAGGCATCCAGCAGTTCGCGCCCGACAAAGCGTTTGCGTGCCAGCAGATAGCCTAATGCCACGCCCAGCACCAGATCGATCAGGGTAGCCCACAGCGCCACCTTGAGCGACAGGCGCAACGCGATCCAGGCAGGCTCGGCCATCAAACTCGCCAGCATTTACGGCCGACCGAAACCGTAACGGAGCAGGATGGCCTGCCCTGACGCCGATTGCACGAACTCGACAAACTGGCGTGCAGCCTGAGGCTGCGCACTGCCAGCGATCACGGCGATCGGATAGGTCACCGGCGTTTCCGTCGGCACCGTGGCCACCACCTGTACCCTATCTTTGAACAGCGCCGCATCCGTGGCATAGACAAAGCCGGCATCGACCTCGCCTCTGGCCACGTAATCGAGACACTGGCGCACCGAAGTGCCGTAGATCAGCTTGTTACTGATCCCGTTCCACAAGCCGGCCTGCTCCATGGCATGCTGCGTGTAGCGGCCTGCCGGCACGCTGGCGGGATTCCCGATGGCGATACGTTGTACCGCCGCCTGAGCCAGATCGCGTACACCACCCAGCGCGACTTTACTATCGCCCGGCCGGATCAGCACCAGGGTATTGCTGGCGAAGTTGCGCCGGCTCGCTGCCGCCAGCAGCTTCAGGCCTTCCGCCTTATCCATAGCCTCCTGATCGGCGGAAGCAAACACATCGACTGGCGCCCCCTTGGCGATCTGCTGCACCAGTGGGTCCGAGGCCGCAAAGTTGAACTGCACTTTATCGCCGGCGTGCTGCTTTTCGTAAGCCGAACCGATTTCCTTGAAGGCATTACTGAGGCTGGCAGCGGCCGACACCATCAGATCAGCGGCCCAGACGGGCGTCAAAGCCAAACTCAGGACTGCTGCGCAAGCCAACTTCAATCGAGGGCGGGACATGTGTTCTCCTATGGCAAGAATCGTAATATACGCGATTATATAGCGATTGAAAAAACCGTGCTTTTAGCGCCAGCCCCGGCGGCTGTGGTACATTCACGCCTCGATGATTTCTGGTCCGCCCCATGTCCCGCCTGAAGTACCTGAGTGCCTATTCCGAACAGACCCAGAGCCAGGTAGCGCAACTGATCGCGCAGGACAAGCTGGCCGCTGTACTCAACAGCCGCTACGGCAAGGCACACGACTACCGCACCGACAAGGCGCTGTACAACTATGTGCAGGAACTGCGCAGCGCCTATCTGCGCAATGCGGAACCGGTCAACAAGGTGGAATACGATAGCAAGATCCACGTGATCAACCATGCGCTAGGCCTGCATACGGCCATCGCCCGCGTCCAGGGTGGCAAGCTCAAGGCCAAGCATGAAATCCGCGTCGCCACCATGTTCAAGGCCGTGCCTATGGAATTCCTCACCATGATCGCCGTGCACGAGCTGGCCCACCTGAAGGAAAAGCAGCACGACAAGGCGTTCTACCAGCTGTGCACGCACATGGAACCGAACTACCACCAGTACGAGTTCGATTTGCGCCTCTACCTGACTCACCTCGACAACCAGGGCGAGAAATTATGGACCTGAGGGCGCCGCGCGTGTAGCGCTACGCGCCCGCCGTACGGCGTGCTTACACGTCGGGAGTTTTCAGGCGTGCCAGCAAGCGCTGAGGTTCCGCTTCGATCTGCATCAGCCCCACATGCTCGGGGCGGATAAAGCCTTGCGCGCTGGCGTGACTGATAAAGCCAGCCAGCTGGTCGTAAAAGCCCGCCACATTCAGCAGGCCGACCGGCTTGCGGTGTATGCCCAGCTGCGACCAGGTCAGCATTTCGAACAGTTCTTCCAGCGTGCCCATGCCGCCCGGCATGGCAATGAAACCATCGGCCAGGCTGGCCATCATGGCTTTGCGTTCATGCATATCCTTGACGATGAACTGGCGCGTCAGGCCGGTATGGCCCACTTCGCGCTCGACCAGCGCGGTGGGAATCACGCCCGTCACTTCGCCGCCATGCTTGAGCACTTCGTCGGCTATCACGCCCATCAGGCCGACATTGCCGCCACCGTACACCAGTGCCAGATTCTGTTCCACCATGGCCCGTCCCAGTGCACGGGCAGCTTCCGCATAGCGGGCATCATGGCCGGGATTGGCACCGCAATACACACAAATCGCTTTCAAATCTCTTCTTCCTCATTCAGTTGACGTCTTACCAGATCGGCATCGAGCCGCTCCAGCGCGTCGAGTGCAACGCAGCGCGCGGCGGCCTGATACAGGGCACGCGCTTCGGCCAGTTTGCGTTTTCCGTCCAGCATCTGCAAGGCCCGCGCATAGCGCACTTTGACGATAGCCGAGTCCGGGGTCAGGGCCAGCGCCCGTTCGAACGCAGCATAACTTTCTTCCTTTTTCACCCCGTAGGTCAGGCCGCCCAGCAGCGCGCCCACCTTGTCGAGAATTTCGGCATGGTAGATGCCCAGCGCCACCTGTGCATCGGCGCGCTGGGGCGCCAGCGCGAGCGTGGTTTCCAGACTGCCGCGCACCTTGGCGCCCAGCCCCTGGGCCAGCGCCTTGACCACCGAGATGCCTTGCGAATACTGGCCCAGCGCATAGGCGTGCCAGTAAAAGCCGGCCGGATTATCGGGCTGCTCCTGCTGCTGGCGCTCGCAGCGTTCGGCCACGCATTCGAAGGTGGCCAGCTTCTTCATCAGGCTCGGTTCCAGATACTGGGCATAGATGCAGATGGCCTTGTGTGCTACCGAGTAACCGGGCACGCCGACATCGAGCCCGATGCGGGCCGCATGTTCGAACTCGCCCGCATGGAAGGCGATCCAGGCCTGCACCAGCTTGGGATTATCGGGCCAGGGCTCGCGGTCACCCGCATGCAGGCGCGGCCACAGGCGCGCCAGAGTTTCCGGCGTCTGCACATAGGCGGGATCGGGATACGGGAAAGGGGTCCACGCCATACGGGTCGGCCTACTTGAGTTTCTTCAGATATTCTTCGGACAGTTTCTGGAACAGCAAACTGGTCTCGTTGCGCAGATAAGGGCCGATCTGCGACAGCACCTGATAGCAGCCGCGGGCCAGCGCATCGGCCATCGACTGCTGCTCGCTATATTTGCGCGGATTGCGCACATATTCATACGACAGCCAGTAAGTCGCCACCACCACCATATTGGTGGCCATGGCGTCGATCGCCGTATCCGACGCTTCCAGCGATTTTTCGCTGCGCAAGTCTTCGCACAGCTGCTTGGCGACCTTGATCTTGTGCGCCAGAATCTGCTTAAAGTGCAGCTCCAGCTTGCGGTTACGCGACAGCAGGTCGTTAAGGTCGCGGTAGAAGAAGCGGTAGCGCCAGATCAGCTCGAACATCAGGTGCAGATACAGCCACACGTCTTCGATATTCGAGCGGCGCCCGTCCGGCACCGTCAGTATGCGGTTGATCTCCGCCTCGAACTGCACGAAGATGGAATTGACGATGTCATCCTTGTTGCGGAAATGGTAGTACAGATTCCCCGGCGAGATATTCATTTCTTCAGCGATCACGGTGGTCGTGATATTCGGTTCGCCAAATTCATTAAATAAGCGCAGCGACAGCTCGAGTATGCGTTCGCGGGTACGGCGGGGTGCTTTTTGTAGCATAGCAAGGAAACCTCTGTTTATTCTCCTGCAAGCATAACACCGTTACCGCGAAGTTAGAAATATTGTCAGCGTGCAGACGAGCGCTCGGCATGGCTGGCCTGCAGGGCAGCCAGCTGGGCGCTCAGTTCATCCACGCGCGCCTGCAGCTGCGCCACTTCAGCCGCCGTGGGCACGCCGATGGCACTGAGGGCACGCAGCACGCGCTCTTCGAATACTTGCATGGAAAACATCTTGCCGCCCTCTTCCTGCGCTTTGGCAAAGGCGTGCAGGCCGGCCTGCCAGATTTCCTGCGACGACATGTGCATGGCATCGGCCATGCGCTGATCGTCATCTTCCGGCTTCAACTTCTTGATCATGGAAAGTCCCCGTGTTGTTTTGCGTTATTATTTTTTTATTGTAATCAGCAAAACTAGAGCCATGGGTCTAATGCGATGCCAGCAACACAGTGCCGTGCTGCTGGGTCTGCAGACGGAATCCTTCGCGTATGTTCTCTCTTAGCGCAGTCCCCTGCCACGGCTTGGTATAGAAGCGGTCGATGGCGCCATGGTTGATGGCTTCCATGATGGGCGACAGATCCGTATAGGCCGACAGCATGATGCGGAAAGTATCGGGTGCCAGATTCTTGACCCGCTCCATGAATTCGGTGCCGCTCATGGACGGCATGCACTGGTCGCACAGGATCACCTGCACCTGGTTGTGCGCCAGCAGGTCGAAGCCTTCGGCCGCCGTCTGCGCCGTCAGGATGCGGTAGCCGTCCTGCGCCAGAAAGTCCGACAGCACATCGAGCATGAAGGCATCGTCATCGACGATCAGCAGCGTAGGCTGGCTGACCAGGCCCACTTCCTGCGGCGCCTGCAGACACTGGCCCTGACGCAGCATCTGCTCGAACTCTTCTTCCGGCAGCGGACGGCTGAACAGATAGCCCTGCATTTCGTCGCAGTTATGCCGGCGCAGATAGGCCAGCTGGGCATCTTTCTCCACCCCTTCCGCGATCACCTCCAGCTGCATGCTGTGCGCCATATTGATGATGGCCAGCACGATGGCGGCATCATCGGGATTGCTGGTCACTTCGCGTACGAAGGCAATGTCGATCTTCAGCTTATCGATGGGGAAGCGTTTCAGATAGGCCAGCGAGGAATAGCCGGTACCGAAATCGTCGATGGAAATGCGTATGCCCAGCGCTTTCAGGTGCTGCAGCACGGTGATGGTTTCTTCCGCATTCGACATCAGCGAGCTTTCCGTCAGCTCCAGCTCCAGCAACTCGGGCGCGATATCAAATTCGCGCATCACTTTCAGCACTTCCTCTTCCAGCCCGCCCACGAAGAACTGGATGCCGGACACGTTGACCGACAGGTGCACGGCGCCCACGCCCGACCGGCTCCACTCGGCGATCTTGCGGCAGGCTTCGCGCAGCACCCAGTTCCCCACCCGCACGATCAGCCCCGTCTCTTCCAGCAGAGGGATGAACAGGGCCGGCGACACCATGCCGTGGCCGGGCCGGCGCCAGCGGATCAGCGCTTCGGCACCGCTGATGCGGCCCGTGGCGATATTCACCTTGGGCTGGAAATGCAGCACGAATTCTTCATTCTCGATGGCGCGGCGCAAGGCGATTTCCAGATCCAGCCGGGCAATCGACTGGGCATTCATCTCGGCCGTGAAGAAGCGGAAGGCATCGCGCCCCGCTTCCTTGGCGCGGTACATGGCTGTGTCGGCATACTGGATCAGGGTGTCGGGATCGTCGCCATCATCGGGGTAGACGGAAATACCTATGCTGGACGTCAGCGTGACTTCATGGCCGCGCAGATCGAACGGACGGCGCATCGATTCGCGTATCTTGTCCACCACCGTCACGGCCGCCTGCGGCCCTTCCGGCAGGATCAGGATGGCGGCAAATTCGTCGCCACCGAAGCGGCCTATGGTGTCGCGCACGCGCAGACAATCCACCAGCCGGCTGGAGAACTGGCGCAGCAGTTCATCGCCTATCGTATGGCCCAGCGTATCGTTGACATTCTTGAAGCGGTCCACATCGAGGAACAGCACGGCCAGCGACCAGCCATGTTCGGCCGCCTGATGCAGCGAGTGACCCAGCGAATCGTAGAACTGGCTGCGGTTGGGCAGCCCCGTTAGCGTATCGAAGTGGGCCAGCTTGAGCAGGCGCTGCTCGGCCTCCTTGCGCTCGGTGATATCGCGCGCCACCGCCACCATGATCCACGTCGAGCCCGAGCGCAGCGTGCGGCGCTGCACTTCCACCGACAGCAGCGCCCCATTCTGGCAATGCAGCTGCAGTTCGCTCATGGTGCCGCTCTGCTCGCCGGAGAGCAGCTTGCGGAACAGCTCTTCCAGCGGCTCCAGTTCGCCCACCCCGCTGCCATCGGGATGCACGCGCAAAAAATCTTCGCGCGCGTAGCCCAGCATGCGGCAGGCCGTGGCATTCACATCGACAAAGCTCATGGTGCTGCGGTCGAGCAGGAAGATGGCATCCGCCGTGGCATCCATGGCCAGCCGGAAGCGGCGCAAGTCTTCATCGAGACGGATGCGGGCATTCATGTCGGCCGTCAGCTGGGCATGATGCTGCTTGATTTCTTCGTACAGCGCGAGGTTTTCGTAAGCCACGGAAATCTGCGCCGCCACCGTCACGGCCACTCTTTCATCCACTTCGGAAAAGCCCTCGGAACCGAGCTTATCGACCAGATACAGCCAGCCATGCACGCGTTCGTGCGAAGCAATCGGCACGCCGAGGAAGGAATGCACGGCCGGATGCTCGGCCGGCAAGCCTACGCTGGCCGGATCGCCGTTCACATCGTTGAGGCGGCAGGCCTGGCGCGATTCCAGCAGGCCGCGCAGCACACCGGCCCGTGGCGCCTTGGTCAGCGCCCGCGCCGGCACGCCGGCACCGCAGCTGGCAAAGTAACTGAGTTCGCTGGCCTCGGCGTCCAGCATGCCGATGCAGGCATATTTCGACACGCAGATATTCTGCGCCACGCGGCAGCCGATTTCGATCAGCGCACCGGGGTCGCGCTCGGCGCCCAGTTCTATGCCCAGTTCTATCAGTGCCGTCAGGCGCAGGCTGACGGCCTGCAGGCTGGAGAGCGAACTGGTGAGGCGCTGCGTCATGCGTTCCAGATGTTCGGCCGCCGCGCTATCGACTTCGCCCGACTGGTCGGCAATGCGCGACAGCTGGCGGCTGCTGTTCTCCAGTTCATCCAGATACTGGGCGACCTTGTCGTCGAAATGGTGGAAGCGGCCATCCAGCGGCGGCTCCGGCATATGCCGTGCCGGCGCCAGTTCGGCCTGCATGCCTAGCGCCTCCTGCACGGTGCGGCGTATCACTTCCGGATCGGACGGTTTGGGCAGCACCCAGCGCACGCCGCAGGTCTGGGCCACGGCCATGGCTTCGCGTTCGCGGTAGATGGCGGTGTAAAAAATCACCGGCACCTGGGCCGTCGCCGGATTGGCATGCAGGCGGGTGACGAATTCATAGCCATCCATGCTGGGCATGAGGATGTCGGAGATGACCAGATCGGGCTGCTCGGCCTCGACCATGCGCAAGGCTTCCACGCCGTTGCACGCTTCCAGCAGGCGGTGGCCGTCATAGCCGAGCAGGGTCATGAGGAATTCGCGGTTGAGCACGTGGTCATCCACGATGAGAATGGTGGCCGCGGTCAGTTCGCGCGGCTTCAGAAACGCTTCGATCTGGCCGACAAAACGTTCCGGCTCCACCGGCTTGCCGATGTAGCCGTCGAAACCGGCCGCCAGCAGTTTTTCGCGGTCGCCCAGCATGGCCAGCGCCGTGACGGCCAGCAGCGGAATATGGCGCATGGTGGCATCGGCCTTGAGCGCCGCCACCACACCATAGCCATCGAGCTTGGGCAGATGCACATCGCACAGGATCAGATCGGGACGATGCTGGCGTGCCAGCGCTACCCCGCTTTCGCCATCGCTTGCGCTGACGGTGCTATGGCCGTAGGCGCGCAACAGATAGACCATCAGTTCCAGATTGGTCGCATTGTCTTCGATGATGAGGATCCGTGCTGTCACCGTGCTGCCTCCTGGTCTATTCTCTGGGCAGGGCCAGCGTAAAAGTGCTGCCCACGCCGTATTCGCTATCGAACAGTATCTGGCCCTGTAGCAGCGCAGCCAGCCGCTGGCTCAGGTGCAGGCCCAGCCCCGTTCCTTCGAACTGCCGCACCTTGCCCGCATCGAGCTGGGAAAAGGCCTGGAACAGCGCGCCGCGGTCTTCCGCTTCGATGCCTATGCCGGTATCGCTGATGCTGATGGTGACGCAATCGCGCTCGCTCACCTGTGCCGTATCGAGGTTCACCTTGACCGTGCCATGCTCGGTGAACTTGATGGCGTTGTGTACCAGATTCATCAGAATCTGCTGCAGCGCGCGGCGGTCGGCCATCACCGTCAGGTCGTCTTCGCTGCTGACGAATTCCAGCTCCAGCCCTTTCTGCCGCGCCTGCGGCCGGAACAGCAGCAGCACTTCATCGATCAGCTGGCGGCACTGTAGCGGCGCCAGTTCCAGCTCCAGCTTGCCCGCTTCGATCTTGGTCAGGTCGAGCAGGTCGTTGATCAGCGACAGCAGATGGCGGGCACTGCTCTGCACCGTGCGCAAATGCTTTTCCTGCTCGTCATTGATGGGCCCCGGCAGCTTCATCAGCATGGTGCCGGTGAAGCCTATGATGGCGTTGAGGGGCGTACGCAATTCATGCGACATACCCGCTAGAAAGCGGTCCTTGGCAGCGCTGGCACGCGCCAGTTCCGTGTTCTGTTCCTGCAGCGTACGCTCGATGCGCTTGCGCTCCGTGTTGTCGCGGATGGCACTCATGATCAGCGTGCCCTCTTCCGTCACGATAGGGCTGAGGCTGATCTCGACGGGGAATTCCATGCCGTCGCTGCGCAGCCCGTACAGATCGCGCCCCGAACCCATGGGCCGGACCTGCGGCTGCTTCATGTACTCGCTGCGGTGCTGCAGATGGGGGCCACGGAAACGCGGCGGCATCAGCTGTTCCAGCGGCAGTCCGCGCATGGCGCCCTGCGGATAACCGAATAGCGCATGGGCCTGACGATTGGCCAGCACCACCCGTCCGCCCGAATTGGCCAGCAGGATGGCATCCGGCAGCGATTCGAGCAGACCGTCGAAGCGCGCCTCCACCAGCTTGGCGTCGCGCAGCACCTTGAGTGCCGTCACGTCCTTCTTGCTCCACAGGATGTGCTCAGGCTGGCCCGTAGCGTCGCGCACCAGTTTGGAACTGCTATCGACATACACCAGCGAACCGTCTTTGGCATGGCGCATGGATTCGTAATTGGCCGAGCCGCTGCTGAGCGTCTGGGCAATCACTGCCGCCTCCTGGTCCAGCAATCCGGGTGGCACGATCAACTCGGTCAGCCGGCGCCCCAGCGCTTCTTCGCGGGTGTAGCCGAACACGGCCTGCGCGCCATTGGTCCAGCACTCCACCTCGCCCTCCAGTGTCGTGACGATGACGGCATCCGGCGTTTCATTGAGTATCAAGCTACCAAAATCAGTAGGCATAGTGGCACCTTGTTTTGTCTGCTAGCTATAGCTTAACCAACATACAGCAACCGTCAACGAAAATACTCACACAATGTCACGGGCGTATGGCGGTCAAAATTTCGTCCATGACACGCGGCAGAGTTTCCGCATGCCGTCCCAGTGCAACATGGCCGATTCCCTCGAACGCCAGCTGGCGCGCACCAGTCAGCAACGCCGATTGCGCCGGCGCAACGATATTGTCATGCAAGGTATAGATTGTGCTGAACAGGCCGCGTTGCAGATTCGCCTCACCGGCTGCCAAAGTCCGCAGCCATTCGCTGTCATACAGCATTTGCTGCACATTCTGGCCTATGCCGTAACGGGCCAGCGACAGCGCCGTGCCCTGATGCGGCGTGCCCAGCGTGATCACGCGCGCCACGGCATCGGCACCGTAGCGGCGCAGATAGGCCCGCGCCACCAGTCCCCCCATGCTATGCCCGACAATCACCACGCGCTGCTGGCCCGTCGCGGCGCACAGCTGTTCGATGGCGCTACGCACCTGCGGCGCAAAGTCGTCAATGGACGCGCCCGGTGGTTCCAGATCCACGCCCAGATGGGCGATGCCGGCCTGATTCAGCAGGTCGCTCAAAGGACGCCAGTAACCGCTGTTGCAGCCATAGCCGTGTATCAGCAGCACCGGCAAGCCATGCCGTCCGGCCGGCAGTTGCAGGCCCACGGGATGCAGCATGTCGTAACTGGTGGTTTTCAGGTTGGAGCAGTATTCGTGCGCCAGCAGCATGCACAAGCGCGGTAGCGACAGCACGGGTGCGGCAGGCTGGTCGCGCAGGCTGAGTCGGAAGTTATTGGCCGAAATCAGCAGACGCAGTACCAGTACCAGCGCTACACCCAGCAGCAGATAGCACAGCTCGAGCAGCAACTGCCAGTACAACGGCCCGGCCGGCTGCCAGAATTTATGCAGCGTGGCCGCGACGATCAGGGCCGCTGCCAGCTGCAAACCCAGTAAGAGGAACACCACGCGTCGGATCATGCTGCCATCATAACCCGACTCGAGAAATGGCGTGCAATCAGCTGCGTAGCGGACGCGCGGCCGGTTTGCCGCTCAGCTGTTCGGCCAGCGTGCTGGCCAGCCGCGCCACGATGCCATAGATGGAAAGCTGGGGATTGGCACCGATCGAGGTGGGGAATAGCGAACCGTCGTGCACCGATACGTTGCTTAGTCCCTGATAGCGACCATCGGCCGCCGTCACGCCCTGACGCGCATCGTCGGCCATGGCGCAGCCGCCCATCACGTGGGCCGACACCACGCGCATGGCCAGCTGCTTCATGGGCAGTGCCTTGATGCCGGCCTGTGCTTCGGCCCAGCTGCGGTATAGCGGCGTGGCTTCATGCACGGGCGCGACATCTTTGGCACCGGCGGCAAACTGGATTTCCGCCATGGTCAGCAAGGCGCGCCGTGCCCCATCCCAGATGAAATCGCTGATCGGATAATCGAGCGTGGGCGCGCCATCGCTGCCGAGGATGACGCTGCCGCCCGGTGCATCGGCGTGGAAGCCGTCGCGCAGCAGCGCCAGCGTGGCCTGCTTGTAGGGGAACTGCGCCATATCGTGCGCATGGTCTGCGCCGAAGCCGGCCTTGGTGGTGGCCAGCAGCAGCGGGTGCAGCGGCGGCACTTCCAGCTTGTAGCCGATAGGCCCGTCAATGGCCTCGGTGTGCAGGAAGTGGTCGGAATACACGGTTTGCGGCGCACCGGAAAAACTGTTCACGGGCTGCTCGAAGGTGGCTGCCGACACCACCACCGGATGCAGGAAAGTACGCTTGCCCAGCAGGCCATGCGGGTCCGGCGCACCCGAGCGCATCAGCAGGGCCGGCGAGTTGATGGCGCCACCGGCCACCACGAAGTGGCGCGCCTTCAGCGTCAGCTTGCGCCCGGTCGGCGCCAGACCGGCCGCATCGAGTGCCAGACAGTCCAGCTGCACCGCCTTATCGCCCTGCAGCACCAGCCGCTCGGCGCGTGCCCGCGTCAGCAGTGCCGCGCCATGGTTGAGCGCCGAAGGGATGGTGGTAATCAGCATCGACTGCTTGGCATTGGTGGGACAGCCCATGCCGCAATAGCCGAGGTTCCAGCAACCGTTGACGTTACGCCGGATCAGCGCCGTGGGTATGCCCAGCTTGCTGGCGCCACGCCGCAGGATGTCATTGTTTTCGTTGGGCGGCACATTCCATTCGCTGATGTTGAGGCGCTGCTCCATCAGTTCGAACCACGGTGCCAGCGCTTGCGTGCTGTAGGTATGCAGGCCGAACTTGCGCTGCCAGTAGCCCAGCGTGCTATCGGGCGTGCGGAAACTGCTGGTCCAGTTGACGGTGGTGCTGCCGCCCACGGTGCGCCCTTGCAGAATGTTGATGGCCTTGTCGCGCGTCTTGCGTGCGGCCGATTCCTGATACAGCTGGGGGTAGGCTTGCGCCTCGCTCATATTGAAATCGTTGGAAGAATGCAACGCCCCCTCTTCCACGATCAGCACGCGCAGGCCGGACAGGGCCAGAATTTCCGCCGTCACGCCGCCACCGGCGCCGCTGCCCACCACCACCACGTCCGCTTCCAGCGTCAGGTCGGTGTCGAGCCGGCTGGCGTCCGTCACCTGCCAGCCGCTGGCCAGCCCGGCCTGTATCGGGTCGGGAATCAGGGCCTTAGTCTGATTAATCGGGATATTCGTGCGGCTCATTTCAGCAACTCCTTGCGCGGACCGGGATAGCCGATGGCAGCCCAGGAAGATGGATCGGCATACCACGAGCCCAGCACCAGATCGTGCAGGGCCAGATAGGCCGTCTGCAGCATGGCCAGCCGGTGGCTACGCCAGCTTTGCAGGAAGTCCGCCACTTCGGCCGGATCAGCCTGCTCCCAGCTGGCGCTGACGCCGGCCAGCAGACGCCGTGCCGGTGCCAGTGCCAGCAGGCCGAACAGGTCCTGCACTTCTTTCTGGGTACTCAGCGGCAGGCCACGTATGGCGCCATGGGTGCGTTCCAGCGTGGCGGCCAGCGCCTGCGCGCGCGCCGTGGCCTCGGTCGGCAACAGCGGGCCCAGCAGCACGGGGATGATGGCGTTCAGGGCCGCACGGGCCTGACCGTCGAGGGCAAAGGGATGGGGCGCTGGTGCCGGGGTCACCATGCGATAGATGGCCCCGCCCGCTGCCAAAGTAATGGCCGCGGCAGCGCCTATCTTCAGAAAAGATCTGCGGTTGCTCATGTCTCCGTCCTACTGGTTATTTTTTTGTCTAACTAGTGTACGTGAATCAACTAACCGCAGAGTCAGCAAAAATAGAGTGAACGTTCTATTTATCGCTGCCGGCCGGGCGCCGGCCTGTCATGTGGCGGGCAATGCCGCGCAGAATATTGACCTCTTCCTGTTCCAGCTGGGCCCGGGCAAACATGCGCTTCAGGCGCGGCATCAGCTTGCGCGGATTGCTGGCGTCGAGGAAGCCGATCTCGACCAGTGCCTGTTCCAGATGCTGGTACATGCCTTCGATCTGGGCCACGCTGGCCGCCTCGCCCTGAAAGCCGATATCGTTGGCGTCGCCGCCGGGCTGGCGTACGCTGGGGGCACCGTCCAGCGCGGCCATGCGGCATTCGTAGGCCAGCACCTGCGCCGCCTGCGACAGGTTGAGCGAGGAATAATCGGGATTGGCCGGAATATTGATGAGCACATTGCACTGCTCGACGATCTCGTTGGGCAGGCCGAAGCGTTCATTGCCAAAGATCAAGGCCGCATGCAGCTCGGGCTGGGCCAGCAACTGGCTGGCCAGCGCGCGCGGCGTCAGTACGGGCGGTGAGTATTCGCGCAGACGGGCCGAGACGGCGGCCGCGAAATTAATGCCTTGCAGCGCTTCGGCCATGCTGCCGACCACCCGGGCCGAAGCGAGAATATCGCTGGCGCCGCTGGCAAAGGCGATGGCTTCGGGGTCGTCCAGCGCCCCTTCGAAACGGGGTGTGACCAGCACCAGATCGGTGAAACCCATGGTTTTCATGGCTCTTGCCACAGCACCAATATTGCCTGCACGGCTAGTTTCTACCAGAATAAATCGCAGCCGTTTGAAAAGATTCGTGTTGATTTCGGGCAGGTTCATTTAAAATAGCGCTATTGCGCGGTATCGATACTAAGATTTTCCGGAATTTTACCCTGTCGGCGCCGCTCCGCTCTTTAATTCACTCTTGTACTCTATCGTGCTGCCGGGCAGGCTGAGGCCCCCGCTGGGCGTTAGCGTTCTTTTAACGGAAAAAGCTTACATGCACCCTATGCTCAACACGGCGGTGAAGGCCGCCCGCCGCGCCGCCGCGGTCATCAACCGCGCTTCGTTCGATCTGGATCGTCTGATCGTCAACGAGAAAAACCACAAGGATTTCGTCACCGATGTCGATCAGGCCGCCGAGCAGGCGATCATCGAAGTGCTGTCCAAAGCCTATCCTGAGCACGCTTTCCTGGCCGAAGAGTCGGGCGCTTCCGCCAACGCCCATGACGAGAGTGAATACACCTGGATCATCGACCCGCTCGATGGCACCACCAACTTCATGCACGGTTTCCCGCAGTACTCGATCTCGATCGCGCTGGCCCAGCGCGGCGTGGTCACGCAGGCCGTGATCTACGATCCGGTCCGCAACGACCTGTTCACCGCCACCAAAGGCGGCGGCGCCTATCTGAACGACAAGCGTATCCGTGTTACCAAACTGGACCGCATCGCCAACGCCCTGCTATCGACCGGCTATGTGGCCGGCAATGCCAAGGCGCTCGACGAATACCTGAAAATGTACGGCATCATGGCCGAACGCTGCCACGGCGTGCGCCGTCCCGGCAGCGCTGCGCTGGATCTGGCCTACGTCGCTTCGGGCCGTCTGGACGGCTTCTACGAAAAAGGCCTGAAGCCATGGGATATCGCCGCCGGTTCGCTGATGGTGACGGAAGCCGGTGGTATCGTTGGCGAGTTCAACGGTGAATCGGACTACCTGTACAAGGGCGACATCATTGCCGCCAGCCCGAAAATCTTCGGCCAGATGGTCGGTCTGCTGACTCCGTTCCACGCCACGCCGGTAGCGCCGGCCGCTCCGGCCGCCGAATAAGCTTGCGGGCAGGCCAGCCCTGCCCTGCGGTTTTCAGGCGGAATGGCTAGTTTGTTACAAAAAAAGAGAGCGTTTGCTCTCTTTTTCATTTCCGCATTGAAACAATTTATAGATGAAGCTGCTATACTCTGCGCTGCGGCTCCCTTGACCAGTCCTCTGCCGCAGTATCATCCACCTAGATTGCCTGCGACTGGCGCCAGCAACTGGCGACAGGCCTATCCTCACTTAGAGTTACCATGTCCTTTACATCCCTCGGTTTGTCCGATGCCATCGTCCGCGCTGTTACCGAAGCGGGCTACACCTCGCCCACGCCCATCCAGCAGCAGGCCATCCCGGCCGTCCTGAATGGCGGCGACCTGCTGGCAGGCGCACAGACCGGTACCGGCAAGACGGCCGGCTTTACCCTGCCCGTGCTGCACCGCCTGTCCACCGACGCGCGCGGCCTGGCACTGAGCAATAACAGCTCGCCACGTCCTATCCGCGCCCTGATTCTGACCCCGACCCGCGAACTGGCGGCCCAGGTGGAAGAAAGCGTACGCGTGTATGGCAAATACACCAAGCTCAATTCCACCGTGATTTTCGGCGGCGTGGGCATCAACCCGCAGATCAAACAGCTCAAGCATGGCGTCGATATTCTGGTGGCCACGCCGGGCCGCCTGCTCGACCACATGGAACAGGGCACTGTCAAACTGGACCAGATCGAAATCCTGATCCTCGACGAAGCCGACCGCATGCTGGACATGGGCTTCATCCGCGACATCCGCAAAGTGCTGGCTGCTCTGCCAGCGAAGCGCCAGAACCTGCTGTTCTCGGCCACCTTCTCGGACGAGATCAAGGCGCTGGCCGATGGCCTGCTGGACAAGCCGGCTACCATCGAAGTGGCACGCCGCAACTCCACGGTAGAAGTCATCGCGCAGAAAATCCATCCGGTCGACCGCGACAAGAAACACCCCATGCTGTCCTACCTGATCAAGGCACATAACTGGACCCAGGTGCTGGTGTTCACCCGCACCAAGCACGGCGCCAACAAGCTGGTAGACCAGCTCGGCGCCGACGGCATAGGCGCCATGGCCATCCACGGCAACAAGAGCCAGTCGGCCCGTACCCGCGCCCTGTCCGAGTTCAAGGATGGCACGCTGCAGGTGCTGGTGGCGACCGATATCGCCGCGCGCGGCATCGATATCGACCAGCTACCCCACGTGGTCAACTACGATCTGCCGAATGTACCGGAAGACTATGTGCACCGCATCGGCCGTACCGGCCGCGCCGGCGCCACGGGTGAAGCCGTGTCGCTGGTCTGCGTGGACGAGCACGAGATGCTGAAAGATATCGAGAAGCTCATCAAGCAGACCCTGCCACGCGAAGTGATCGCCGGTTTCGAACCGGACCTGAATGCCCGCGCCCAGCCTATCCAGCTGCGCAGCGGCGGCCCCGGCCACCGCAACGGCCCTAGCCGTCACGGCAACAAGCCACGCAGTGGTGGTGGTCAGCGCAGTGCTGGCGCCGGTGGTGGCAATGGCGGTGGCGGCAATCACGCTGGCCGCAATGCTGGCGGCAACGGCAATGCTCCACGCGGCAACGGTGGCGGCAATGGCGGCGGTAATCCGGCGCGCAGCAATGGCGGCAACGGCCCGCGCGGCAATGCGGCAGGTCCACGCAGCAGTGGCAACGGCAATGCTCCGCGCAGCGCCGCCCAGCACCGCTCTGGCGGCCGCGGCCGCTAATCCCCCGTGGCGGGGCTACGTAGCACTATGCGCTGCGCCAGCCCCGCCCTGCTGCAACTGGCGGCCACGGCCGCCTTCCCTCACAGGCCAGCGCCAGGCATCTAGTGCCATGCAACTATCTGGGCCGGCAGATTTTCAGCTAGGATAGCGGTTCTGCCTGACTGCCGGAATCACTATGCCCAAGTTCGCCGCCAACCTGACCATGCTGTTCAACGAGGTGCCCTTCCTCGAGCGCTTTGCGCTGGCGCGCGACGCCGGCTTCGATGGCGTGGAATTCCTGTTCCCCTATGCCTACGACGCGGACCAGCTGGCCGAGCGCCTGCGCCGCCATCAGTTACAGCTGGTGCTGTTCAACCTGCCATGCGGCGACTGGAATGCGGGCGACCGCGGCATGGCCTGCGATCCGCGCCGGCTGGACGAATTCCGCAGCGGGGTCGACACGGCCATCGAATATGCGCTGGAACTCGACGTCAAACAGCTGCACTGCATGGCCGGCAAACTGCCGGCCGGACTGGCCCCCGAACGGGCCCGCGCCAGCTATATCGACAATCTGCGCTATGCCGCAGATCAGCTGGCGCCCCATGGCATCAATCTGCTGATCGAGCCGATCAACCACTACGACATGCCCGGCTATCTGCTCAATACCAGCCAGCAGGCGGCCGACATCATCGCCGAAGCGGGCTGCCCCAATCTGTTCCTGCAGTACGACATCTATCACATGCAGCGCATGGAAGGCGAGCTGGCCAATACCATCCGCGCCCGCCTGCCCCTGATCCGCCACATGCAGATTGCCGACACGCCGGGCCGGCACGAACCGGGCACCGGCGAGATCAATTACCGCTTCCTGTTCCGCCTGATCGACGAACTCGCTTACGACGGCTGGCTCGGTTGCGAATACCTGCCGGCCGGCGAAACACTGGCCGGGCTGGGCTGGCGCCAGACACTGGCCAGCTAGCGGCGAAGAAGTCAGCACGACGGGGCTAAACGCCGGCAAAATTCCGCCACACATTTGAGCTAGCTCAATACCGCACGCTAGACGCATACCAAACTGGGCCTTTTCTACACCGGAGAGCCCATGCCTGCTTACACCTTCACCGCGCTACGGGGCGGCATGCTCGGCTGCCTGCTCGCTGCCACCCTGCTACTGTCCGGCTGCGCCAGCAGCACGCCGCAGACGGCGGCCGTGCGCGAATTCGCCGCGCTGGCACCCAATCTGCAGAGCTACCACGAGCTGACCGAACGCTACCGCCACACCTACCAGCGCGAACAGCCCTTTCTCACGCCCGAGGCCGATGCTTTTGAGCGCCAGCAGGACCGCCAGCGCCAGCAGGCCTGCGACGACTTCGTCAAGCTGCAGGGCGGCGTGCAAGCCTATATGCAGGCACTGGGCCGGCTGGCCGGCGACAAGCAGTACGATCTGGAAGATCAGGTCAAAGCCATGGGTAGCGGCCTGCGCGCCTGGCCCGAGCAGGGGCTGGACGACCGCCATGTATCGGCGTTTGCCGGCCTGAGCCGCCTGCTGGCGCGGGCCGTGACGGCGCCGGCCCAGCAGGCGGCCCTGCAGGACTTGCTGCGCTCGGGCGCGCCGGCTGTCCAGCAGCTGCTGGACGCCATGCAGACGCTGCTGCGGCTCTATCAGCGCAGCAGCGAGAACGAACAAGCCATTGTGCTGGGCATGCTGGAAACGGAACTGCCGTATGCCGACCCGCAGCGCCAGCGCCTGCTGCGTGCACTGGCCGGGGTGCTGCAGCAGGAAAAGCGCAATGAATACCGTTTATTCGGCCTGCGCAGCACGCTGGCGCGCCAGCATCTGGACAGCATCATCGCAAGCCATCAAGCCCTGCTGGCGCAACTGCCGGCCGCACCAACTTCCCGGGAGTAGCCATGAGCCCAGCAAGCAATATCGAAGCCGTCGCCAGTCAGCTCAGCGACTGCGCCGCCGCCCTGCACCGCCGCATCCTGCTGGCCATGCGCCCGCCCGCCGCACCGCAGGCAGAAATACAGGCGCTGTTCGGGCGTGAAGTGGCTTTGCGCATGTGTGCCAACGGCCTGTATCTGGATGCCGCCCGGCTGGCCGCCAGCGGCCTCGATCCGGCCCAGCAGCAGGTGCTGGCCGTGACAGCGCGTGCCCGCGCCACGCTGGAGCACATCCAGCACATCAAGGACGTGTTCGACTTCAGCGCCGAACTGCTAGCGCTCGGTGCCGCCATTGCCAGCGGCAAACCCGAACATGTGCTCAAGCCACTGGAAAATATCAAGCACCAGCTCGATGCGCTGGACCACGGGGCGCCCTGACACTGAACAAATCGCCGGCGCTCCGGTCTAATCGCAGAGGCCTAGGGAGCAGCATCATGAACGGACTGGAAACACAGCAATGGGAGACTTTGCAGGAGCGCCTGCGGCAGGATTACGCCGGCTTGCTGGCCCAGCTCGCCGACGAAACGCTGCATACGGCTGCGCTGCGCCGTCCCCTGCCCCATGAGACGCAAGCCTCGCCCTCGGACAACGCCAGCCAGCGCAGTTTCGAAGCCCAGCAGATGGAAGCAGCCGCGCACACGCTGCAGCAGTTGCAGAGCGTGCGCCATGCGCTGACCAAATTCGCGGAAGCCAGCTACGGCCTGTGTGAAAGCTGCGGCGACCATATCGGCTACTCGCGCCTGAATGCGCGGCCCGACGCGCGGCTGTGCATCGATTGCCAGACCCGTGCCGAACTGCACGGCCGTCCCCAGCCCGCGTAAGGCCGCGTGGCATGCCGCTGGTTAGAATGAGCGAGTGCCGTCTAATCGTTATTGAGCCAGGGCTGGCTGCGGATTTTGGCCACTTGCCGTTGTGCCAGCAAGCGCCACAGTTGCAGGGCATCGGCCTGTTTCAGTGCCTGCATGGTGCGCGGTGTGGCCAGCGCAATTTCGCAATCCCGGTCCGACCATTCGGCAAAACGCACATTGCCACCGCCAGAGACTTCCACTTCATACATCAGCCCGTCGTCATAGCCGAAGCGCAGCACGGCACTACCGGGGCCACCATCGGGACTGGCCACCTTGCCGCTGTAGACGTCTGCCAGCGCCGCCGCCATCTGGGCTTCAGACGGTGCCCGCACATCGCGGCCATCGGGGCGAGTAAGCTCTAGCCATGCCTGAGTCATTGACGCATCTCCTATCAGAACGCGCGGTCGCAACGGCTGCCGGTTGAAAACCTGATGCGCCTATCATACCGAAAAAAGCGCGGTGTGCAGGCAGCGTCTCGCATAAGCAACAATCCATCACAACAGTGCCGAAACGGCATGATTGCCAGCCTGACCAAGGCTTTACCAGTAGGCCGGCGCCCCGTAACTGGCTGGCATGACAGGTGGCGGCGCGCTGGTCCACTGACGCGGATCGACGCGGTAATACTTGCTCAGTTCGGCATACAGTTCAACATGGTGTTCTGCCATCTGATACGGCTTCTCGAAAAAGGTTTCCGTCGCCACGGCAAAAAATTCGGCGGGGCTGGTGGCACCGTAAGGGTCCATCACCGTATCCTGCCGGTACAGCGCATGCAGGCGCAGGTTGTTGTAGTCACGCGTGAGCACTTCCGACCATTCGCGGTAGCTGGCCGGATTGCCCAGATAGGGCGCGCCATTGGCCCGGCCCGATTCGCTATCGAGCTGGTGAGCAAATTCGTGCAGCACCACATTGTGGCCGTCGCTCCAGTCTGCCATGCCGCGCAGCACCGCATCCCAGGCCAGCACTACCCGCCCGTCATCCCACGATTCACCGAGCATGCTCTGGTGGCCCGGCGTGACCACCCCGCCCGGCCCCACATGGGCCCGCGGTGCGACGAATTCGGCCGGATACAGCAGGATGGTGTGCAGCGCCGGATACACTTTGCTGGGACGGTTCAGCAGCAGCAGGCAGGCTTGCGCGGCAATCAGCACGGCCATTTCATCCGTCACTTCCAGCCCTTCGCAGCCGATAAATTTTTTCTCGTGTAAAAACTGCCGGACCAGGCGCTGCAACTGCTGCTGCAGCTCGGCCGGCATGCGCCGGTAGACGGGCAGATAGCGCTCAAGCGTGGTCTGGGCCGCAGCAGGCAATGGCTGCGCCAGCACGCGGCGCAAACGCCAGCGCGGGTAATACAGCGGCAGCGCTATCAGCAGCGCCGTCAAGGCTATCCAGAGCAATGCATCCATCGCTTGCGCATCCCTCAGTGTTCGAGTCCAGCCTACATGGGGCGTTGCAACGGCTTTTCAATATGCAAACAGCCGGCAGGGCCGGCTGTTCATCATAGCGCACTGGCGGCAGCCTTACAGACTGTGCTCTTTCTGCTGGGCCGGCGCAGAGCCGAACAGGGCCGCCACCAAGGGATCGCGCGTCACGGGGCTGCGGTTGACCCGGATGGCATAGTGGGTATCGTCGGCCAGTATGTGGAAGTGGCGGCCGGCGCCGGCCATGGCCTGCTCGCGCAGACCGGGGCGTTCCTTGCGTGCGGGCGCGCCTTCGCGTTTGGGCTGCACAATGGCAGCCAGAAACGCCCGCACCCGCTCCGGATCGGGCGTCAGCTGGTACACCGCCTTGCCCAGATAGGTGGCCGTGCCTTCCACATAGCGGGCCAGTTCGATCACGCCCGCTTCGCGCAGGTCGCGGATGTATTTGCGGGCACCGGAAGGGGAAAATTTGAGGAACCATGCAATTTCGTCGGCCAGCATTTCATGCAGCTGCAGCTCGCCGATCAGCTTCTGCATATTCTCGATGCGGCGCATGGTGGCCGAAGTGGACCGTACACGTTCGATGGAAGCCATGCACAGGCCCGGCTTGCGATCAAGTGGCGGCGCCGGACGCTCTATCAGTCCGGATGGCTTGCTGGTGGCGGCAGGTACAGGCATGTTCTCTGGCCCCGTCTGGGTTGGTCGCTCTGCATACATGGATACACTCCTTATCTCGATTGCCGGATTTATTCGCAGCGTACGCGCTACTCTGGCGCCAAGAATGACGGCAGGCAGTGTTTCAGTCTGTGCGGCAGCGAACATTGCTCACAGAAGCTGGGTTTATGTGTGTGACCCATAGCAATGGCAGAAGTTGCATCGATTGTTGTCCGATTGAGATAGCTCAAGCTTCCGTGCGTCAGCGTACGGATGAGGCCTAACTATCGGCCTAATCTCCACTCCAACAGCGATGTCCGGCCATTGCTGCCGATCCACTCAAACAATCAGAAACGGAGCGACACTGTGAACTTCATCACCCGAACACTTCCTCTTGCCACCGCCGCCCTCTGCCTGCCCTGCCTGGTGCAGGCGCAGGATGCGGTCATCAATCCCTCGTGGTATCTGCAACCCAGCCTGAATGGCCTCAAACCCGATAGCGATTTCGGCACGGACCACCGCGGCTACGGCCTCGGCTTGCGCATCGGCAAACCCGTCAGCGAAGCCTGGGACGTGCAACTGGGCACCAGCTATGCGCGCTCGCGCGACGGCGGCCGGCGCTACCAGCAGAACACCCTGGGCGTGGACGGGCTCTATCTGTTTTCGCGCCAGAGCTTCCGCCCCTTCCTGCTGATAGGCGCGGGCGCGGAGCGGGACAAGAGCAATCTGCCGCTGATGGCCGAACGCAGCAAGACCTCGCCCTATCTGAGTGCCGGTATCGGCTTTCAGGCCGACCTGAACGAGCGCGTCAGCCTGCAGGCCGATCTGCGCAATGTGCATGGCTTCCTGCGCGGCGACACCTTCCCCAGCAGCAAGAGCAACAACTACTACGCTACCGTGGGCCTGAACATCGCCTTCGATGCGCCCCCCAAACCCGCGCCGGTAGCACCGCCGCCGCCACCGCCGCCAGTGGCGGCCGAACCGCCACCGCCGCCTACGCCTGTGCCGCCGCCACCACCACCGGCCCGCTTCGAGAAAGTCACCATGTCGGCCACCGAGCTATTCGCCTTCGATAGCGCGAAGCTGCAGGACATGCAGCCCAAACTGGACGAGATCGCCAATCTGCTGGCGGCCAATCCGGCCGTGGAGCAAGTGGTGATTACCGGCTACACGGACCGGCTGGGCAATCCGCGCTACAACCAGAAGCTCTCCGAACGGCGCGCTCAGGCTGTGAAGGACTATCTGGTCGGCAAAGGTGTGGCAGCCCAGCGCCTCAACGCCGTGGGCAAGGGTGCAGCAGATCCCGTGGCCCAGTGCCAGCAGAAACAGCGCAGCGCCCTGATCGCCTGCCTCGCGCCCAACCGCCGCGTGGAAGTCGAGCAGATCACCATCGAGCGGCGCGTGCAGTAAGCGCGGGCAGCCATGCAGGGTGCGCCAGCTTCGCTGACCAGGCTGCTGAACGCCACCTTCAACGACTGGCTGGCGCACCGGGCTGCCAGCAAGGGCGCAGCACTGGCCTTCTATACGCTGTTTTCGCTGGCGCCCGTGCTGCTGCTGGTGCTGGCCATCGCCGGCAGCCTGTATGGCGAAGCAGCCGCACGCGGCCAGCTGTTCGGCGAACTGCGCAGCCTGCTGGGGCGCGACGGCGCACAAGCCATCGAACTGCTGCTGGCCGGCGCCCGCAATCCCGCCGCCGGACGCTGGACCACGGCGCTGGCCGCCGTCATCCTGCTAGTGGGCGCCACCACCGTATTTGCCGAGCTCAAAGCCAGTCTGGACGAGATCTGGCACATCCCGCCCGTACGCGACAGCGCGCTGCTAGCACTGCTACACACCCGCCTACTATCGCTGGGCATGATACTGGTACTGGCTTTTCTGCTGCTGGTGTCACTGGCCGTGAGTGCGGCCCTCAGCGTGCTCGACCAGCTGGGTGCGGCCGACAACCGCTACCTTGCCGCCCTGCTGGGCATGCTGAACAGCCTGTTCGCCTATCTGGTCATCAGCGCCCTGTTTGCCGCCATCTTCAAACTGCTGCCGCAAGCGCGGCTGGCCTGGCGCGATGTGCTGACCGGTGCACTGGGCACGGCAGCGCTGTTCACGCTAGGCAAGCATGTCATCGGGGTCTACATCGGCCACAGTGCACTGGCCGATAGCTATGGCGCTGCCAGCGCCATGGTGGCGCTGCTGCTGTGGGTGTATTACTCGGCGCAGATCTTTTTCCTCGGGGCAGAATTCACCCGCCAGTACGCTTTACAGCGCGGCAGCATGCGCCCCGCCTGAGCGCCTATTGCTGGCGGCAGCGCCAGTAATACGCGGCCGAGGCCACGGGCAGCTCGGCCACCGCCACGCTGTTGGCCAGCGCCAGCTGATCCGCTTCACGCAGCTGGGCTTCGGGCGCCAGCACGCGGGCGATCACGGCCGGGCTCACGCCTATCTTGCGCAGAAATTCCACGGCATTCGCCGTGCCGAGATCACGCTGCACAGTGAGAGCCTGCCGCACGATATGTTCGAGCGATTGCCAGCCTTCGGCTTTCACTCCGTCCTGCCATTGCTGGCGTCTTTCGTGTTCGGGTTCCATGGCATCCCCCTGTTGCGGCGCGCGGCCAGCACGATGCCGGCTTGCGCCCATGTTCCTATCTTAGCCAAGATTCAGCCCGAGACAAGCCATCACGCAACAGGGCGAGGTCTGCCATCACGCTTACTTCACGTGGATATCATTCTTCACGGCTTTCACCCCTTTGACATTGCGGGCAATCTCAGCGGCTTTGGCCATATCGTCAGGCTGGGCCACGAAGCCGCTCAGCTGCACCGTGCCCTTGAAGGTCTCGACGTTGATTTCAGTCGACTTCAGGCTGGGTTCATTGAAGATACCGGCTTTCACCTTGGTGGTGATAACGGAGTCATCAACGTATTCGCCCGTGCCTTCGCGCGTCGCCGTCGGCGCGCAGCCTGCGGCAGCCAGCAGCGAGGCAGTGAATAGAGCAGTCGCAATATGTCGGGTCAGTTTCATGGCATTCTCCTTGCTGTTATCAGTTGAATTTTGCTGTGCTATCGGGTGATCGACATGACCACCGATGTCTGACGTTGTACGCGCTATCCCGACAGTACTCCGTACGCTAGCGTACAAAAACACCGTTTCCCCCTCTGAGTGCAGCAGCGCACAGACCATCCCTGAGCTGCGGCTTACCCTGTGGACATTGTTTAAGGAGGAATACCATGCGCACCAAAACCACTACCCTCAGTCTCCTGCTGGCCAGCGCTGCCCTGCTGGGCGGCTGTGCCAGCAACCAGCCTGCCGTGCAGCAGGGCTATTACGCCAATCAGTCGGACGCGGCCAGCTATGGCACCGTCGATGCCATCAAGGTGGTGGCGGTAAATAACAGCAATAGCGGCGCCGGTGCCGTGGCCGGCGGTGTGGTCGGTGCCCTGCTGGGCAATCAGGTAGGTTCGGGCAGCGGCCGTACAGCGGCCACCGTGGCGGGCGCCGTCGGCGGTGCTGTGGTCGGCAATAATATCGAGAGCCAGCGCAAGGCCCAGACGCGCCAGCAATACCAGATCAGCGTGCGCATGGATAATGGCGACTACCGCATCATCAACCAGGATATGCTCGACGATCTGCGCGTGGGCAACCGCGTGCGTCTGATCGATGGCCGGGTCTACCGCTACTAAACTCTGGTACCGCGGCAGCGCTGCGCCAGTGGTCCGGCGGTGCTGCCACGTGCCGTGCGGCGCGCTGCTGGCTCAGGCAACTTGGCTGTGCGGCGCGTTCTGCAGCGGCGGCAGTTCGTGCACCACCAGCGGCGTATCCTCGCTGACCAGACTCAGCCAGCCAGCCGCCTGGATGCCGCGCAACGCATCCTGATAGCCCTGCTCCCAGCGCCACTCGATAGAGCCACGCGAGAAATTGATATCCTTGGCCGCCATATTCCAGTCGCGTCCCGCATACGGCAGGCGCACCACATGCAGGGTGGAACCGCAGCCCAGTTCGGCCAGATCGCGCGCACCCTGCTCGCTTTGCGCATGCCCGGGCAAAGCCAGATACAGGTCGCGGATTTTCTGCTGCATGCGATGACGCTTGACGTAATCGTCGAGGTGGCGCTGCGAACGCGAAGCAAACGTCACATCCTTCTGGCGCGTCTGCACTTCATCGAGCGTGGTCGGCTCCTGACCATCGGCGCTCCACAGGTCCACCATGAAGCACAGGGTATCGACGTGTTCGTCGTCGTCGAGCACCGTCTCCAGCGGCGTATTCGAATACAGGCCGCCATCCCAGTACAGCTCGCCATCGATGCGCACGGGCGGGAAACCGGGCGGCAAGGCACCGCTGGCGCGGATATGGTCGGCGCTGATGGCGAGCTGGCGGTTATCGAAGCTGCGCAGCGTGCCGCAGGTGACTTTGAGCGCATTCACGGTCAGGCGCATGCCGCCCGGCTGATTCAGATAATCCCAGTCTATCAAGCGGTTCAGCGTCGTTTCGAGCGCGCTGGTATCGTAAAAACTGGCCTGTTCGGGCGCCACGGCCGCGCCCAGCGGAAACATGCTGGGCCAGCGCGGACTGAAAAAGCCGGGCACGCCACGGATCAGCGTATCCCAGGTTTGCAGCAGCACGTTAGAGCGGCGCTGCAGGTCGGGCACGCGGCGCATATCGTAGCTGTCGCGATGGGCGATGCTCTGCCAGAATTCGCGCAGGCGCTCGAGCCGGGTCTCGTGGGGATTGCCAGCCAGTATGGCGGCGTTGATGGCACCGATGGAGGTGCCGACTATCCATTCCGGCGCAAGTCCGTGCTCGTGCATGGCCTGAAACACGCCGGCCTGATAAGCCCCCAGCGCACCGCCGCCCTGCAGCACCAGCACCACGCGCAGGCGTGCCGGATTCAGATTACGTTCCTGCTTGCTCATCCATTCCCTCCAACGAAAAAACGCCGCAGAGCGGCGTTCATTACATCATTCCTGTTCCGGACCGGCGCTATCACGTCGGCGTCGCAGCCACGCCGCGCCCAGACCCGCCGCAGCCACCAGGGCCAGCATGGGTTTGAACAGGCGCTTGCGCATCAGATAGGAGCCGACGGTAATGGCATACGGCATCAGCCATTTCACGTCCACCCCCTGCAGGCCGCCGGGCTGCAGCAAGCCGCCCAGCCGCGACTGGGCCAGCCCGACCGCGTGTTCGACCACGCCCTGCACCAGCGCATCAGGCTGCAGCGCATTGCCGACCAGCGCTTTGGCATGCACTACCTTGATCCGGTATAGCTCACCTTCGCGTATCAGCCGCTGTTTTTCTGCTTCGAGGGCGGCACGTTGGGCTTCTTTACTCATCGTCCCTCCCCTCACAGCAACATGTCACGGTCGGCTTTAAGTTCCGCCATGGTGGCTGGCATCGACAGCTTGCCACTACGGATCAAACGCCGTGCATACACGATCATGCCCACCGCCAGCGCCACGAACACGGCCGTCATCAGCGGCAGGATCAGCCAGCCCATGGCATTCCACGCCAGATAGACGATGGTCACGGTGGCATAGGCCAGCGCGAAACAGCCCGCTACTACCGCCAGGGCAAATACCAGCACCAGCTGCAGCAGATGGTTGCGCACCTCGGACAGTTCCAGTGCGGCCAGTTCCAGCCGCGTCAGCACCAGCCCTATGCTATTGCGGGCGATATTGCCCAGCGAAGCAATCAGGCCGGGCGGGCGTTGCGGAGTTTCCGTCACGATGGCTTACTTGCGGCCGATGATCACGCCGATCAGCAGGCCGATGCCGGCTGCTGCAGCGATGGAACGCCATGGGTTTTCCTTGACGTATTCATCCGCCTGCTTCGCCACTTCCTTGCTGGCGGCAATGGCGCTCTGCTGGGCTTCCTGTGCCTTGGCCAGTGCCGTGTCGAGGGCGCGCATGCCGCGGCCGCGCAGTTCTTCGGCTTTTTCGCCCGTCAGCGCCGTGGCGGCCGTAAACAATGCCTGGGCATCTTTCACCAGGGTTTTCACATCGTTGTTCACGGTACTGAAGTTTTGTTCCAGCATGATTAAGCTCCTGTTCTGGTGGGGTTTAACGGTACAGCAGTCTTCACTGTACAGCATTTATTCAAGCAGATCGCGCATATCGTCGGCATGTTCCTCTTCCACGGCCATGATACGGATCAACAAATGCCGTGTGGTGGGATCGCTATCGCCTATCTGTTCCACCATCTGCCGGTAAGACTCTATCGCTACCCGCTCGGCCACCAGATTGGCGCGCACCATCGATTGCACATCTACACAGACATCATACTCGGCATGGCTACGGGCGAGCAATGTTGCTGGATTGAAATCAGGTTCGCCATTCAGCTGGACGATGCGTTCGGCCAGCCAGTCCGCGTGTTCCTGCTCCTGCAGCGCATGTTCCAGAAACTCGGCCTTGATGGAGGCATGCTCGCGCCCTGTCACCGTGTAGTAGTGGCGCTTGTAGCGCAGGATGCAGACCAGCTCCGTGGCCAGCGCATCGTTGAGCATGGCCAGCACGGCCACGCGGTCACCCTGATAGCCGGCCGTGACGGGGCCGTCCTTGAGATTGCGTGCTGCTGCCCGGATGGCTGCAACGTCGATGCCGCCCGCATGGGGCATGGTATGTTCGCTCATGATGATCTCCTTGCTTAGCGCCGGCTGGCGATGGGGGCGCCGTTCTGCGACAGTACGATTTCGACACGGCGGTTCAGCTGGCGGCTGGCCGCATCGGCATTGCTGGCTACGGGATAGGCCTCGCCATAACCGCGCGTGGCGATTTTTTCCTGCGCCACACCAAGACCGATCAGGGCATTGCGCACGGCTTCGGCGCGCCGCTGCGACAGCTGCAGATTGTGGTCTGCCGTGCCCGTGCTATCCGTAAAGCCTTCGATCAGCACCACGCTCTGCGGCGCCTGCATCAGCACATCGGCCAGCTTCTGCGCCGTGCGCATGCCGTCCGCACTGAGTTCCGCCTTATCGACCTGGAACAGCACATCGCTCAGCGTGATGATGATGCCGCGTTCGGTCTGCCTGGCCTGCAGGTCGGCCAGCTGCTGCTGGAGTGCGGCATTGCGCGCTTCGATTTCGCGCGCGCTGCTGGCGGCCGCGTCGGCCTGCGCTTTGGCGCGCTGAGCTTCGTTGCGCGCCTGATCTGCTTCGGCCGTGCGCTGCTGCAGACGCAGCTCGTCGCGCTGGCGTCCGGCCTGGGCCACGCTGGCCTCGGCCTGCTTCTGGCGCGCCACTTCCTGTGCCGTCGCGATCTTCTGTCGCGCCACATAGGCCAGTTTGTCCACCTGCTCGCTGCTGTCGCGCCGCCCGGCTGCCGCGTTGGCTTTCTCCAGCGCCGTGCCGGCCTCGCGCAGCTCCGTCGCCGCATACGTGGCCACGGCCGCATCGTTCTGCGCTGCCTGATAGTCATTGCGGGTTTCGTCCAGCAGCATGGTGCTCATGGGGGTGGTCGCGCAGGCAGCCAGCCACAGTGCCAGCAACACGATCAACAGCAGATTCGGCAGCAGCTGCGGCCAGCGTTGCACAGGCCGTACGGCCTGCGCTGCGGCGGCCGTCTCAGGTTTTTTCTTGATGTACATGATAGTTCTCCCTAGCGTGTGACCGGTGCCGAGCTGCGCGACAGCTCGTCGCGCAACGCCTGTATGCTGCGCTGGACTTCTTCCGCCGCCTGCGCCGCCTTGGCCGAATTGGCCTTGCTCTGGGCCAGCCGCGCATCAGCTTCGGCCTGATTGGCCCAGTCTGCCGCAGCCTGATAATCGCGCGCCGTCAGCGCCTGGTTGGCCCGCATCAGCTTGTCGCGGGCCGACTGCATTTCGGCTGGCGCCACTTCCGCTGCACCGGCATTGGCCGCGGCATCCACCGCTGCACGCGACACGGCCACATCGGCCGTGGCCGGGGTTTTCTGGCTGGCACAGCCGGCCAGCGCGCCTAGCAGCAGCGCCAGCACTGGCGCCATGCGGTAGGCATCATGGTTTCCGGATTGCTTCATCGTCACTCTCCTAAAAAAGCCTGTCGATAGCTAGACGTTATAGGCGTCTGGCGCAACTGTTTCAGTTCGCTGACGCACGCAAGCCCCTCAGCCGCATGCCGGCAAGGTGCGGGCAACTGAGTGCGCCAGCACACGACAGTGACAGCACAGGCGGTGTAAGCTAGTGCCAACTTTCCCCTCGCGAGGATCTCCACCATGCCGCTACGCCGCCGTACTGTTTTACTGCTGGCCGTACCGCTTGCTCTGGCCGTGCTGCTGGCCCTGGCCGTGCTGGTACTCAACACAGCCGACTGGAACCGCGCCCGCCCCTGGCTCAATGAAAAAATCAGCCTGGCGCTGCAACGCCCGTTTGCCATCCGCGGCGATCTGACGCTGAGCTGGGCCTGGCCGGCTGCCGCCGAGCGTCCGCCCGGCTGGCGCGCCTACCTGCCCATGCCGCGTCTGCTGGCGCGTGATCTGCATCTGGCCAGTCCGGCCAGCATGGCGGAACAGGGCGAACTGGCCAGCGTTGCCAGCGCGCTCATCGAAATCGAACTGCTGCCGCTGCTGCATCAGCGCATTTCTGTGCCCCTGCTCCGGCTGGAACAGCCGCAACTGCATCTGCTGCGGCGTGCCGACGGCCACAACAACTGGAGCTTCGCGCCGCCGCGCGAACCCAGCGCCTGGCGGCTGGAACTGGGCACGCTGCAACTGGGCAATGGCCAGCTGCAGCTGAAGGACGCCGTGCAGCAGCTCGACCTGACGGCCAGCCTGCAGACACTGGAGCACGATGCCCTGTACGGCGTGGCGTGGCAGTTGCAGGGCCAGTGGAAACAGCAGCCGGTACAGGGTCAGGGCAAGGCGGGGGCGGTGCTGGGCCTGCGCGAACAGACCCGGCCCTATCCGCTGGAAGCCGTGCTCGATGTGGGCGGCAGCCGCATGGCCGTGAGCGGCACACTGACCCGGCCCGCCAGCCTCACCAGCCTGGATCTGCAACTCAGCCTGTCCGGCCTGAGCATGGCGCGCCTGTACGCGCTGACCGGCGTGCTGCTGCCGGAAACCCCGCCCTTCAGCACTTCCGGCCATCTGCATGGCGAGCTGGGCGCCCATGCCAGCCGCTGGCAATATCAGAATTTCATAGGCCGCGTGGGCCAGTCCGACATCTCGGGCAATCTGGAATACCGCTATGGCACGGCGCTGCCGCGTCCGCAACTGGGCGGCGCCGTGCAGGCCCGCCTGCTACGACTGAGCGATCTGGGCCCGCTGATCGGTGCCGATTCCAACCGCAGCAAGCAGGTACGGGGCGTGGCGCCTGTACAGCCGGGCAACAAGGTGCTGCCCGTGGAAGCCTTCCGCAAAGCGCGCTGGACTGCGCTCGATGCCGACGTGCATTTCACCGCAGGCCGCATCACGCGCGACCAGGATTTGCCTATCTCTCAGGTCGATACCCGCATCCTCATGCGCGATGGCGTGCTGAGTCTGGAGCCGCTGCAGTTCGAGATCGCCGGCGGCAGCTTCAATGCCAGCCTCAAGCTCGATGGCAGTGGCCGCAAGCTGGCCGATGCCATCGCGGCCGATCTCAAAGCCCAGGCGCGCCATCTGCATCTGAAACAGCTGTTCCCCCGCATCGAAGCCATGCAGGCCACGGTGGGCGAAGTCAATGCCGAAGTGGCGCTGAATGCCCAGGGCAATTCCGTGGCCGAACTGCTGGGCGCATCGAATGGCGAACTGCGTGCCGTGGTCAGCAAGGGCAGCATCAGCAAACTGCTGCTGGAAGAAATGGGGCTGAATCTGGGCAGCGTGGTGCTGACCAAGCTGGTGGGCGACAAGCAGGTGCAGCTGAACTGCCTGATCAGCGACTTCACGGTCCGCAATGGCCTGATGCAGACCCGCCTGTTCGCGGCCGACACCACCGATGCCCGCATCGATGTGGAGGGCCAGGTCAGCCTGCGCACCGAGCAGCTCGACCTCACGCTGCGGCCCGAGGCCAAAGGGGTGCGCATCATTTCCCTGCGTGCCCCCATCTATCTGCGCGGCAGTTTCAAACAGCCGGACGTCAGCATCGACAAGAAAGTGCTGGCCCTGCGTGCCGGTGGCGCGCTGGCGCTGGCAGTGGTGGCGCCCGTCACGGCCATCCTGCCTTTGATGACCAGCGGCAGCAGCGAGGATGCCGACTGCGCCGCCCTGCTGGCAACCCGGCGTCCGCCGGCACCGGCCCGTAACGTGCGCTAGCGTACGGAGCAAACGGCGCATGCCGGTTATGCTGGCCTCAGGCTGGTGCCATCAGGACGCGCCGAATCTGGCGCGCCGCCCTGCACCTTCAGCCCGCGAGGCTCATCAAATCAAGGAGAACAATATGAAACGCAGCATACGCATACTGGGCAGCAGCGCCCTCGTCGCGGCCAGCATGGCCTTGAGCGCCTGCAGCAATATGTCGGCACGCGACCAGAATACGGCCATCGGCGCCGGTCTCGGCGCCGTGGCCGGCTCCGTACTCACGGGCGGCAGTGCCGCCGGCACCGTAGGTGGCGCCGCCGTGGGCGGGGTGATCGGCAATCAGGTCAACAAACCACCGCGCTAGCCCTCGCACGCACAGCGCAAATGACGGGCCGGCAGCGCCGGCCCGTCCAGCAGTGGCCAGCTAGCGTAGCACCTGCCCCAGACCCAGTACGCCGTCTTCCCGCACCAGTCCATAACAGCGGCAGGCCGCCTGTTCCAGCCCTGCACTGTCGAGAATTTCGATATTGCCGCGGCTATAGCCGATCAGCTTTTTCTCCTGTAAGGCACTGGCCGCCTTGGTCACGCCGACGCGCCGCACGCCCAGCATCTGGGCCAGAAACTCATGGGTCAGATGGAATTTTTCCGACTGCAGACGGTCGCGCGTCATCAGCAGCGAGCGCGCCAGCCGCGCTTCCAGCATGTGGAAGCGGCTGCAGACAGCGATCTGTATCACTTGCGCCAGCAGAGCATCGGTATAGCGCTGCAGCAGATGCTGGAGCACCGGCATCTGTTCGAACAGCTGGCCGAAGCATTCGGCCTCGACCCGCAGCACGCGGCCATTGCGCTGGACCACGGCGCGCAACTGTACCGGCCGCCCCGCATGCAGCACGGAAGCGCCCAGCATGCCTTCGCGCCCCACCACGCCCACTTCCAGCGTCATGCGGCCATCAGCGACGGCCAGTAGCGACACCAGCGTATCGAGCGGGAAAAACATATGGCCGGGCTGCTGGCCCGGTTCGAACAGCAGCTGCCCGGCTTGCACCCTTACCGTGTCGCATTGCGCCAGCAACTGCCTGCGCTCGGGCTCGGGCAGGGCAGCCAGCAGCTGGTTCTGCGGCAGGCGCAGCGCGGCGGGCGGAAGATCGGTGGCGGCATCGGTAAGCATAGCGGCAGCGTAGAGGCGCAATGATGTGCTGTATGTACGCTGACGCACGGAAGGAAAAGATGTCCTCATGGAAAATCTTCCCATCATCTACATCATCATGACGAGGACCACACCATGGATACCCAACACCCCACCAGCAACCCTGCCGCACAGTCCACGCCACAAGCTCCGGCTGCCCGCTCGCTGCACCCGCTGATCCTGAGCGCCGCAGTGGCGGTCGTGCTGTTCTGCGGCGTCGGCAGTGCCGCCATCATGGGCTGGCTGCCCAATACCCGCGCCAATGACAGCGTGCCACTGGCCAGCGCAAGCAGCCCTAGCACCAGCAGAAACGCCCCATACAGCGCCCCCGCCAACCTGACGCCGGCAGACGCCGAGCGCTATGCCGCCGTCGATGGCAGCCGCGCCCTGCCCGAAAACCAGCAGGCCGCACGTCCCGCTGCCGCCGTGTGCAATAGCTGCGGCGTGATCAGTTCTATCCGCAGCGTCGAGCATCGCGGCCAGGGTACGGGCGTGGGGGCAGCCGGCGGCGCCATCCTCGGCGGCCTGCTCGGCAATCAGGTCGGCAGCGGCCATGGCCGCCAGCTGGCGACGGTGGCCGGTGCCGTGGGCGGCGCGGTCGCCGGCAATCAGGTGGAAGGCAATATGAAGACCACCCATAGCTGGGAGATTATCGTACGCATGGATAACGGTGCGCGCCGCGTACTGCACCAGTCGGCCCAGCCGCAATGGCATGAAGGCGATGCCGTGCGCATCGTCAACGGACAGTTGCGCGCCAATTAAGTACGGCAGCGTACGGACAGCGACTGCAGGGCTAGCGACAATGCAGGCTAGCGTCGCCACCGTACCCTGCTTCGGCAGAACACTGAACGGCGACCTCACTTATAAGGAGATTGCTATGCTGTACACCATCGCTGTCGTACTCATCATCCTCTGGCTGCTGGGGCTAGTCACCTCTTACACCATCGGTGGCTTCATCCACGTGCTACTCGTCATTGCCATCATCATGGTGCTGCTGCGCCTGATAAATGGCCGGGGTCTCTAGGCTGGTCTAAGCGGCCGCTATGGTTTATGCTGAGCCTCCCGCAACCAAGGATGCCATCATGAAAAGCAGCGCAATTTTTCTCCTCATACTGGCCGCAAGCGCACAGGCTGGCGCACAGAATATCAAGCCCGGCCTGTGGGAACTCAGCGTCAAGGTGAAGAGTGCCGATGCCCAGACGGATCAGGCCCTCAGCGCTGCCGTCAAGCAGCTGGAGAGCCTGCCGCCCGAGCAGCGCGCCCGGCTGGATGCCATGATGCAGCAGAACGGCGTCACGCTGCCGGCCATAAAAAGTGATGGCGCCATGCGCCGGCCCTATTGCATTACGCCGGAAATGGCAGCCAGCAAGGAACTGCCGCTGCCCGCGCAGGGCCAGTGCAGCAGCAAGCGCGAGCCTATCGCGGGCGGCTACAAAATTTCCTACGAATGCAGCAAACCGCAGGCACGCGGTCAGGGCACGGTGCTGATGAATGGCGATAGCGCTTTCACCGGCACCATGGATGCCAGCAGCGATACCGGCAATGGCCGCATGCAGAAAGTCACGGTAGAAACGACGGGGCGCTGGATCAAGCCCAGCTGCTCGCCGCAAACGCCTTAATCACCGGGCACTACTGGCCACCTCAGGCCAGTCCGGCAAACGCCATATAGCGCGCATGGGCCAGCGCGGCCATGGGACCGATAGGCAGGGGGCGGTTTTCATAACGGGTGCACGGCGAGACCTTGCCGTAGTTACCCGTATTGAAGATTTCCTGCGCCGTCTCCAGCTCTTCCGGCCGCACCGTGCGCTCTTCCACCACTATGCCTTCCTGCGCCAGTAGCGCGATCACGCGGGCCCGCGTAATCCCCGACAGGAAAGTGCCATTGGCGACCGGCGTCACCAGCTTGCCGTCGGCCGCCACGAAGAACAGATTGGCGGACGCAAATTCGGCCACATTGCCCAGGCTGTCGCAGACCACGGCCGTATCGAAACCGCGCTGCTGGGCTTCGCGTATCACTTTCGAGGAATTGGCATACAGAGCCGAGGCCTTGGCATCAGTCGGCGCCATGGACGGATCGGGCCGGCGCAAGCCTGTCAGGCAGGCCGAAAAGCCCTGAAACTTGGGCATGGGCGCATCGAACAGCGTCAGTGCGAACGCACTCCTGGCCGGCACCGGCACCAGCAAGCCTTCCGTACCGAACACCAGCGGCCGCACATACAGCTCGGCGTCCGGCGGGAACTTGGCCACACCTTCTATCACCAGCTGCTCCATTTCATCCACCGACAACGGGCACACCAGCCCCACCCGCTCTGCCGAATTGATCACCCGCTGCAAGTGCAGGCGCAAGTCCGGCAAACGGCCACGGATGGCACGCGCGCCATCAAACACGGACGAACCCAGCCAGACACTGTGATCCATCGCGCCGAACAGGGGCGTGTTGCCCTCGGACCAGCCACCGTTGAAGTAAGTCAGATACATACGCATTCCCGATCGTCTTGAAAACAGACAATTTAGCACGGATCAGCCCACCGTCCTCAGCACTGCTCCGGCTCCGCCCATAGTGTTCCCGCTGCTCTATGTACGCTAGCGTACATACGTCCACGGCGTACCGCCCTAGAATCCAGCATCCCCAACCATTGCTGCCACTATGCTAGAGATACTTGAACGCCTCGACGGCGACAGCGACGACATCGGCCTCATGGTCGAGCTGGTCGCTGCACTGCGCCCGCGCCGCGCCAGCGATGGCGCCCAGGCCGGTGCGCAGGTACGCACGCTGTGCCAGCTACTCAAGGGCAACCCGCGCCATGCGGCGGCGCTCTACCAGTACAGCTGCACGCTGCTGCGCCAGCGCCGCCATGCCAGCCTGTACACGGAAACGGGCGTGCTTTCCAATGACGGCTTCTTCAGCGAGCTGAAGCGGCGCGTGGCCTACCGCATCTTGCCGCCGGCGCTAGGTGACGACTACCTGAGTGATGCGCTTGACCGCGTACTGTTTCGCCGCAGCGACCAGCGCTGGATCGCTGCCGTCACAGCGGAAGACTGGCTGGCCCTGCTCGATGTAGTGTGCGCCGCCCATGCCGGCCCGCCCGAACAGCTGCTGCTGCCCGGCCTGCTGGAAGCCATACGCACGCTGTCCTACCGCATCAGCGCCATCGGGCTGGAACCGCGCCTGACCAATTTCCATACCGAGATAGAAACCTATGAATCGCCGTTTCTGGCCCAGAACGTGGAAACGCTGCGCTATCTGGACAACCACCAGCAGCGCCAGCTGCAGCCCGAACTGGCCCCGGAAGATGGCAGCCATCTGGGCGTGATGCTGGACCAGTGCGATCAGGTCATTGCCAGCATCCGCAAGAAGGCGCTCAGCCAGGGCACCAGCATCGCCCTGACCTATCTGCTGGTGACGCTGAGCCAGAGCATACAGCGCCTGCGCAAGCTGCTGGAACTGGTGGAACCCATGGAGCGGCAGGCCCGCCGCATGGCGGCGCTGGCACTGGCGCAGGAACTGATCAGCGCGCACAGCAACAAATATCTGGTGCGCGACCTGATACGCGACAACATCAATCTGCTGGCCCGCAATGTCACGGAAAATGCCAGCCACACGGGCGAACACTATGTGGCCGACGACCGTGCCCAGCTGCGCGCCATGTTCTATTCCTCGGCCGGTGCCGGGCTGGTGATAGGTTTTATGGCCCTGTTCAAGCTGCTCATGTCCGGCCTGCGCACGGCGCCGCTGGTGGCCGCTTTCATGTATGCGATGAATTATTCGCTGGGCTTTATGTTCATCCACCTGCTGCATTTCACCGTCGCCACCAAGCAGCCGGCCATGACGGCCTCGCACCTCGCGGCCGAACTGCATAGCAATGACGGACGCAACATCGATATCGACAGCATGGCCGAACTGTGCAACCGCGTGATCCGCACCCAGAACATGGCCGTGCTGGGCAATCTGGCCACCGCCATTCCCACTGCCTGGCTGATCGCCATGGGCTGGCCTTATCTGACGGGCCAGCCACTGATCTCGCCCGACAAGGCCATGCACCTGCTGCACGACATCGATCCCCTCAACGGCTACACGCTGCTGTATGCGGCCATCGCCGGGGTCTGCCTGTTCCTTGCCGGCCTGATCTCGGGCTATTACGACAACAAGGCGCTGTACACGCGCTGGGCCCAGCGCATCATGCAGCTGCATGCCCTGAAGCGCCTGATCGGTGCGCCACGGCTGGCCCGCCTCGGGCACTATCTGGAAAACAATCTGGGTGGCCTGATGGGAAATTTCTACTTCGGTATATTGCTGGGCGTGATGCCGCTGCTGGGCTTTCTGCTGGGCCTGCCGCTGGATATCCGCCACGTCACCTTCTCGTCGGCCAATTTCGCCACGGCCATGGTGGCGCTCGACCATCAGGCCAGCTGGCAACTGGTGCTCACTTCCGTGGCCGGTTTTCTCGCCATCGGCACGGTGAATCTGCTGGTCAGCTTCGGGCTGGCCCTGTGGGTAGCGCTGCGGGCCCGTCAGGCCCGCTTCCGCCACGGCTGGCAGTTGCTGGGCGCATTGCTGAAACGCTGGCGCCAGGGCCCGATCCGCTTTTTCTTCGGCAGCGCCGAGCCGCCTGCCACACCACAGGGAGACTGAACATGCTGCGCGCACACTGGACCGGCTTACTGGCAGTGGCCCTGCTGTGCTGCAGCCTGTTCGGCGCCTGCGCCTCATTACCTGCGCCGGCACCGGCCACAGCGCCAGCTGCCGCAGCCAATATGGCGCCCAGCATACAGGGCGCACAGGGCGAGCTGCCGGCCGCACGGGCGCGCGCCTTGCTGGCCAAGCGCTGGCCACAGGGCCGGCTCGATCCGGCCACGCTAGCAGCGCTGGAACAGCAGGCCACGGGCGTGCCCCTGATTGCCGGCAACCGCTGCACCCTGCTGTTCGATGGCCCGCAGACCATGGGCGAAATGCTCAAAGCCATACGCGCAGCGCGCAACCACATCAATCTGGAAACCTATATCTTCGATCAGGATGCACTGGGCATGGAGTTCGCCGAAGCGCTGATGGCCAAACAGCGTCAGGGCGTCAGCGTCAACATTCTGTATGACAGCGTGGGCACGCTGGGCGTACCGGCCGAGTTCTTCCAGCGCATGCGCGATGCCGGCATCCACCTGCTGGAATTCAACCCCGTGAATCCGGCCCGCCTGCGCGGCGACAACTGGGACCTCAACCACCGCGACCACCGCAAGGTGCTGATCGTCGATGGCCGGGTGGCGTTCACGGGCGGCATCAACATCAGCGGCAGCTATGCGCGCAGCTCTTTGTTCCACTCGTCCGGCCGACACCGCTCGCAAAGCCAGCTGGGCTGGCGCGATACCCATATCAAAGTCGAAGGCCCGGCCGTGCGCGCCTTCCAGTGGCTATTCGTGCGCCAGTGGGCCAGCCAGGATAGTCAGGACTTGCGCGATGCCGATTACTTCCCCCCAGCCACCAATGCAGGCGACAAGCTGGTGCGGGTGCTGGGCAGCGATAATGACGATCCTTTCGATATCTATCAGGCCTATCAGCTGGCGTTCCGGCAGGCGCGCACCAGCATCCACCTGACTTCTGCCTATTTCGTGCCGGACCAGCACACCATTGATGCGCTCACGGCAGCCGCACGGCGCGGCGTGGACGTGCGCATCATCCTGCCCGGCGTCTCTGACAGCGGGCTGGTGTTCTATGCCGGCCATGCGTATTACGACCAGCTGCTCGATAGCGGCGTGAAAATCTACCACCTCAAGCTCACCGTACTGCATGCCAAGACAGCCGTGATCGACGGGCTCTGGTCCACCGTGGGCTCGACCAATATCGATACCCGCAGCTTCCTGCACAACAGCGAACTCAATGTCGTGGTGCTGGGGCCGGAATTCGGCCAACAGATGGAACTGGCGTTTCAGGAAGACTTGCGCAACTCCAGCGAAATCACGGTCGACGCGTGGCGCCACCGGCCCTGGCTGGACCGGCTGCGCGAATGGGCTGCCAGCCTGATGCACTACTGGCTCTAACCCGCTAGCCGGCCAGGCCATTCAGCACTGTTCGGTCCAGACACCGGCACTGCGCTGGAAATACTCCGTCTGGCTGGGGGCGTAGTCGCCGCTGGCCTGCTGCCAGCTATAGCGCTCGACCTGCACGCGGTCATGCGCCACCCGCAGCACGTTGAAGGAATTGTGCTCGCCACGGGCACGGGTGGACGTGGCCGTTCCGGCCTGCACCATCAGCGCCGCATAGCCGCTGATCTCGTAACGCTGGGCCGTGTTATGGGCATGGCTCACATGCAGATGGCCGGCCAGCAGCAAGTCCACGCCGCAATTGGCAAAGGCCTGCATGGCCTGCGGTGCACGGTTGACCAGATCCTTCTGATCGTAATCATCCGGCATATCGAAGGGATGGTGGGTCACCACGATGCGGGTCAGATGGGGATCGACCGCGCTCATGCGCTGATGAATCTGCTCGATCTGCTGGCGGTTGATACGGCCATCCTTGATGGTCAGCGAACGGGCCGTATTAATGCCCAGCACGGCGATCTCGTCATCGACAAATTCCGGCATCAGGTCCAGCGTCACATAACGCGTGTATTTGCGCAGCGGCGTGAGAAAGCGGCTGGCGACGTTATACAGCGGAATATCGTGGTTGCCGGGCACCACGATCTGCGGGCCCGGCAGCGTGTCGAGAAACGCCCGTGCGGCCTGAAACTCGGCCGTGCGGGCGCGCTGGGTCAGGTCGCCCGAGACCACCAGCACATCGGGCGCCAGTGCCGCCACCGTGCGTTGCAGGGGCGCCAGCAAAGCCTGATCGACACGGCCAAAGTGCAGATCGGAGAGATGGACGATGGTACGCATGGCAGCCTTTCAGCGGGGAACGATGACCTGCAGCGCAGCAGGCAGCGAGCGGTAGAGCAGCGGCGGCTTCATGCGCGTCACTTCGCCATCGGTGGCCACGCGCAGATGGCGCCGCCGGGTGGCGATGGTCAGGGCAGCCGTCTGCAGCACATCGAAATCGCGCGCCTGCGCCAGCTGGCCGAACAGCAGATGCAGCGCATAGCCGAGCAGTGCCAGCCGGGTGGGACGCTGGGCCACATACAGACACAGGCGGCCGCTATCGAGCCGGCTGCGCCGTCCCGTACTCAGACCCTGCTGGTATTCATTATTGCCGATAAAGATAAACGGCGTACGGCGCGTGTGCTGCACGCCATCGATGGTCAGTTCCAGCGACAGGAAGGGGAAGCGCCGCAACGCGGCAAACACGGCGCGGCCGAAGGCCGGCCATTTGCTGCGGCCGAAGCGGCGCTGCTGCTGTTCGCGGTCGCGCACGATGTCGGGATAGATGCCGAGGCTGGAGTTGTTCAGGAAGATGCGGCCATTCACTTCGCCCACATCCACCGTCACCACCTGCCCGTGCACCACGTTGGCGATGGCATGCTCGAGTTCCAGCGGGATGTGCATATCCTTGGCAAAGTGGTTGAGCGTACCCAGCGGCAGTACCCCCAGCCGCGTGCTGCTGCCCACCAGCGCCGAGGCCACGGCATTGATGGTGCCATCGCCGCCGCCCGCCACCACGGTGGTCACGCCGTCCGCGACAGCCTGCCGGGCGCGCTCTATCAGTTCGGCGCCGCTGTGGGCCAGCAGCACTTCCGCCTGCCGTCCATGCTGGCGGAAATGCTGCGCCAGCGCTGCCACCCGCCCAGCGTCGGAGCCGGTTCCGGCACCGGCATTGATCAGCACGACTACGCTTTCCAGCTTACTCTCCTCCTGCATCAGCCTTGCTCCAGCGTAGGTGTTTCAGGTCCTGCTGCCGCGCGCTGGCGCGCTTCCCGGCGTCGCCGCAAGGTCGAAATGGCGGTAAGCCAGATCGCCAGCCACGCCACGCTTTCTGCCATCGCTGCCAGCACATCGCTCAGATAATGGGCCCCCAGATACATACGGCTCAGCGCCACCAGCAGCACCATGCTAATACTGAGCAACACCGCCAGCAGGCGCGCATGCCACTGCGGCCGCACGATCACCAGATAGCAGGCCAGCAGGCCCCAGAACATGGTAGCCGCTGCCGTATGCCCGCTAGGAAAACTATACGTCAATAAGGATACCAGCGGTTCCTCGAAGACGGGCCGGGGCCGCTGTATGGTGTATTTGATCGCCACATTCAACAGGGCGCCCGTGGGCGTGGCCACCAGCACGGCCAGCAGCCAGTAGTGCGCACCGATGCGCCAGAAATAGGCCGCCAGCGCCAGCACCAGCAGCACCATGGGGATGCCCGTGTGCAGCATGGAAATGATGCGCATCACACTGGTCAGCGGCTCGAATGCACGGGCATGGAACCACTGCGCCACCTGTACATCCAGTACCGTGATGCCGCCCTGCCCCAGTACGGCCACGGCCAGCGCATGGAATACGGCCATGGCCAGCGCCACCAGCAGCACGCCGGCCGTCAGTTGCAGGCCGAATTCTTCTCGCGGCGACAGCCTTGCTTCGATGAAACGCACTACTTTGCTGAAAATTTGGTCAGCCAACACTGCTTCCCGTTCAAGTTGGTGGAAAAACCACAAAAAAGCAAATTTACTGTTTATTTACACAGTACCTGTTTATTCATACAGTAGTTGTGCTATTCTGAACTCCTCGATTAACACAACGCATTCAAAGGAAACGACATGACTACATTGAATAGCAGCTTTGGTTCCCGCTTCGGTATGGAATACTTGCCGACTTCGTTCATGGTCCGTGTGGGCAAACGTGAATTGCTGGTGTGCCGTGACTTCCGCAAACGCTACTACGCTGTCAATCCTATCCTCGAGTGCGACACCGGCGTGCAAGCTGGCCACCTCGAAGTGCTGGTATTCGGCCGCTGGCTGCTGATTCTGTCGAAGGCGCACTAATGGTTGCCGGCGCCAGTTGCCCTGCCCAGTCGCCCGATCTGCCCGCCAATGCGGCAGCTTCGCGGGCGCTCCTCACCTGGGTGTGGCAACTGGCCTACCGTCATCAAACAGATTGGCCTCGTACCACAGCGTCACAAACAGCACCATTACCACTGGCCCGATAAACAGGCCCACCAGCCCCAGCGTTTCGACGCCGCCCAGTATGCCGAACAGCACGGCGAGAAAAGGCAGACGGGTGGCATTGCCTATCATGCCGGGCCGCACGAAGTGATCGGCCACGAACAGGACGATGCTACCCCACACGGCCACGGCAATGGCGCCGGCCACGGCGCCCTGACTGGCCAGCAGCGCCGCCGCACTGAGAAACGCAATCGGTGCGCCGAACGGAATGATCGCCAGTATGCCCGTCACAGCGCCCCATACGGCGGCCGAATGCAGGCCGGCCAGCGCATAGCCTATGCCGATCAGCACACCTTCGGCCAGACCGACCAGCACCAGACCGTTGACGGTGGCACGGATGGCGGTCGGCACTTTGGCGGAGAAATGGGCCCAGCGTTCCTCGCTCACGCAATGGCTGCCGATGGCGTGGATCTGGCGGCTCAGCGCAGCGCCATCTTTGTAGAAGAAGAACAGGCAGAGGAAGGCCAGGCCGAAGTCCATCAGTCTGTGCATGAAACCGGCACCGACCACCTTGATCATATCGCTGGCCGAATGCAGGCCATTGATTTCATGCTCGGATAGCAGATGGGCCAGCCCGTGCGGCTGGCTCAGCGTGGCCTGCCACCAGTCCGCGATCCAGTCGCCCACCATGGGCAGGTTCTGCATGAAGGCCGGCACGGGCAGGCCGTCCGTATTGGCCTTGACGACAAAGGCGGCCAGTTCCGGCGCCTGCCGCGCTGCCTGCGTCACGCCCAGCGCCAGCGGCACCACGAACACGGCCAGCATCAGCAGGGTCAGCACGGCGGCCGCCAGCACATCGCGCCCGCCCATGCGCGCACGCAAGCGCACATACAAAGGCCAGGTGGCGACGCACAATATGCCGGCCCAGACCAGCGGCAGGAAAAAGCGGTGCATCACGAAAGCGGCTAGCACTATCAGCATCAGCGAAAAGCCGGCACTCAGAATATCGCGCTGGGTTTCATTCATCGGGGCGTCTCCAGATCAAGGGTGTGGCTATGGTAAGCGGAATTTGTCATTCAGCAAGCATCGCGCTACCGATTTAATAACTTCCTAAGCCTGCATACAGCGCTCGCGCAGGAAATCGCGTAGCTGCAGCACCGTGGGCGTGATGTGCTGGCGATGCATACACAGCATGTTCAGCGGCGCCGCTTCGCCGGCCAGATGCGGCAGCAACACCAACAGGCGGCCGGCGCGGATATCGTCGGCCAGATCGAGCCGCGATTTATAGGCGATGCCCAGACCAGCCACGGCCCAGCGCCGCACCACATCGGCATCGTCGGCACTGCGGTTGCCCTGCACATGCAGCTCCTGCAGCTCGCTGCCTTGCCCGAACTGCCAGCGGTCGTGGATCACTTCGTCCACCATGAAGCGCAGGCAGTTGTGCTGCAGCAGATCGTCCAGCGTCGCCAGTGCAGCGTGGCGTTGCAGATAGGCCGGGGCGGCCACCAGCACGCGCCGGTTATCGGGCGCCAGCGGCAGCGCCACCAGACTGGAATCATCCAGCCGGCCGTAGCGTATGGCCAGATCGACAGGCTGACGGTACAGATCGGAGACGCGGTCGCTCACGCTGAGCTGGAAACTCACACGCGGATAGCGCGCCTGAAATTCGTCCAGCCAGCGCACCAGAAAATTGCGCCCCAGATCGGATGGCATGGCGATGCGCAGCAGACCGCCCGGCGTATCCTGCCCCTGCTGCAAAGCTTCCTGTCCTTCCTGCAGCAGCCGCAGCGCTTCGCGCGCATGGCGCAAATAGTTTGCCCCTTCTTCCGTCAGGCGCAGGCTACGCGTGGTGCGCGCCAGCAGGCGCCAGCCCAGCGCCGCTTCCAGCCGCTTCAGCGCGGCGCTGGCCAGCGCCGGGGATATCGCCAGCTCCCGTGCCGCCGCCGACAGGCTGCCGCTATCGGCCGTGCGGACAAACACGGTCAGATCATCGAGTCTTAGCAATTTTCAAAATTCCTTTGAAAGTATTTCATCGAACACCGGCTTTTTCAAAGATTCAGAATAAATCATCATACGCCCATTCCCTACTTTATGGAGCTATCCATGCAAGCTGTTGCCTACCGCAAGTCCCTGCCTATCCACGATGCCGCCGCCCTGATCGATGTCGAGCTGCCGGATCCCGTCGCGCAGGGGCGCGATCTGCTGGTGGAAGTGCGCGCCGTATCCGTCAATCCCGTCGATGTGAAAATCCGCCGCAACGTGGCACCGGCCGAAGGCAGCGACAAAGTGCTGGGCTGGGATGCCGCCGGCATCGTGCGCGCCGTCGGTCCCGATGTGACGCTGTTCAAGCCCGGTGATCAGGTCTGGTATGCGGGCGATCTGACCCGCGCTGGCACCAATAGCGCGCTGCATCTGGTGGATGAACGCATCGTCGGCCACAAGCCGGTCAATCTGGATTTCGCCCAGGCCGCTGCCCTGCCCCTGACCGCCATCACGGCATGGGAGCTGCTGTTCGAACGGCTGGAAGTGCGCCGCGACAAGGGCCAGACGGGCCAGTCGCTGCTGGTAATCGGTGCGGCCGGCGGCGTAGGTTCCATCCTCGTGCAGCTGGCGCGCCAGCTGACGGGGCTGACCGTGATCGGCACCGCCTCGCGCCCTGAAACGGCGGACTGGGTACGCGAGCTGGGCGCCCACCATGTGCTCGACCACAGCAAGCCGCTGCAGGAAGAAATCGCCCGTCTGGGTCTGCCGCCCGTCACCTATGTGGCCAGCCTGAACCAGACCGACCAGCACTGGGCCGCGATTGCCGAACTGGTAGCACCGCAGGGCAAGGTGGCGCTGATCGATGATCCCGACAGTCTCGATATCCGCCTGCTCAAGCGCAAGAGCGTTTCGCTGCACTGGGAATTCATGTTCACCCGTTCGATGTTCCAGACCAGCGACATGATCGCCCAGCACCGCCTGCTCAACGATGTGGCCAAACTGGTGGAAACGGGTGTGCTGCACACCACGCTGACGCAGATATTCGGCAGCCTGAATGCGGACAATCTGAAGCGCGCGCACGCGCTGATCGAGAGTAACCGCGCACGCGGCAAGATCGTGCTGGTCGCTGACTAGCCCCTAACTGTCAGGCGGCACGCTGCGCGCGCAAGCGCTGCAGCACTGCCGCATCATGTTCGGCCAGAACCACCAGCACGGTGCTGGCCGCCACGCAGCAGTGGTCGAGCACGGCCATCAGCGCATCCTGACGCTGCTGCAGCCGGTGCGAACGATAGCCGAGCTGGTTGAACATGCGCTCGACATCGATACAGTCGGCGCGCAAGCCCCACAGCATATCGCGCGTGCCGGCCATCTCGTTGCGCATCGCATGGTCGACGTCGAGCATTTCCAGCTGGGCCTTCGGGTCCAGACCGTAAGCGCGTATGGTGCGCTGCCAGCGCTCCAGCTTCTGGCTGATGCGGCGCAGACGCAAAATCTTGCCGTCTAGCGTACGGCAATGGCGCCAGCACAGCAAGCACAGAGGCAGCGTTGCCAGAATCTGCGGCAGCACCAGACGGACCCACCAGCACTCCGCCTGCCGCCACAGTGCCTGCAGGCGCCGCAAACAAATCTGTACGGATGAAGTAGACATAGTCGAGGCTCCGGTAGCTTAACTTCGCTACCATAGCCGCCGCATCAAAGGCCGGATTTGATGCGGCGTAAATGTACTGCGAATTTATTCAGGCTTGCGCAGCATCGCCTTAATACCGCGCAGCCCCTGACGGATGCGCGCTTCGTTTTCGATCAGGGCGAAGCGCACATAGCCATCGCCGTATTCTCCGAAACCGATGCCGGGGGAGACGCAAACCTTGGCCTCCGCCAGCAGCAGCTTGGAAAACTCCAGCGACCCCATATGCCGATAGGCTTCCGGTATCGGCGCCCAGATATACATCGACGCTTTCGGCTTCTCCACCTGCCAGCCCGCTTCGCACAGCCCCTTGTGCAGCACATCGCGCCGGCTCTGGTACATGGCGCAGATATCGCTCACGCACTGCTGGTCGCCTTCCAGCGCCGCAATCGCCGCCACCTGCACCGGCGTGAAGCTACCGTAATCGTGGTAGCTCTTGATGCGGGCCAGCGCCGCCACCAGTTCGCGGTTACCCACCATGAAGCCTATGCGCCATCCCGCCATGTTGTAGCTCTTGGACAGCGTGAAGAACTCCACCGCCACCTCGCGCGCACCGGGCACCTGCATGATGGACGGAGCTTTCCAGCCATCGAAGCTGATGTCGGCATACGCCAGATCATGCACCACCAGAATGTTGTGCTGCCTGGCCAGCGCTACTACCCGCTCGAAGAAATCCAGTTCCACACACTGCGCCGTAGGATTCGACGGGAAGCCGAGGATCATCATCTTCGGCTTAGGATAGCTCTCGCGCACCGCCCGTTCCAGCTCGTCGAAGAAATCCACGCCGGGCGTCATGCGCACGGAGCGGATATTCGCACCGGCGATCACCGCGCCCCAGATGTGAATAGGGTAGCTGGGGTTAGGCACCAGCACTGTGTCGCCCTGGTCCAGCGTTGCCAGCATCAGGTGCGCCAGCCCTTCCTTGGAACCGATGGTGACGATGGCTTCGCTATCGGGATCGAACTCCACGTCGTAGCGGCGCTGGTACCACTTGGTGATGGCGCGGCGCAAACGCGGTATGCCTTTGGAAGCGGAATAGCCATGCGTATCGGGACGTTTGACGGTATCGATCAGTTTCTCGACGATGTGGGACGGTGTCGCACCATCCGGATTACCCATCGACATATCGATGATGTCTTCGCCACGGCGGCGCGCCGCCAGTTTCAGTTCGGCGGTGACATTGAAAACGTAAGGGGGAAGGCGATCTATGCGCGCAAAGCTGCGCGACGGAGTGGTATCAGTCATGGAGTTCTCACGTAAGCGCCCGGAACCGTCCGAGCGACGTTGATGCAAGTGCACCGGCATCCATACTAGCCCACGCGCGCACCGCTTGGCAACTGCTATGCGGCAGATTTTTTTTGTTGGCCTGCTACGCCAGCGCGCCCACTCAGGATAAGGTAGTCAGCACCGAAGCGCCCACCATGCTGGCAATCGCCAGCCACTGGATAGCGCTCAGACTCTCGCCCAGCACCACCAGTCCGGCCAGCGCGCTCAGTGCCGGCGCCGCGCTGCTGAACATGCTGAAAGTGCGCTGCGACAGCCGGCGCAAGGACAGCATCTCCAGCGTATAGGGCAAGGCACTGCACATCAGCGCAATCGCCAGACCGATGGCCAGATAGGATGGCGTGAGCAGCGTGCTGCCGCCATACCACGCACCGATAGGCACGACAAACACGGAAGCGGCCAGCATGGCCCACGCCACCGACTGCCCGCCGTGCATCACCGAAACGCGTTTGCCAAACACGATGTACAGCCCCCAGCACACGGCCGCACCGGCCGCATAGGCCACCCCGACCGGATCGAGCTGATTGACACCGCTATGGATAGGCAGCAGGAGGTACAGCCCCACGGCAGCCAGCGCCACTGCCAGCAGATCGCGCGGCCGGCGCGAGGACAGCACTGCCACCGTCAGCGGCCCCGCCACTTCGATGGCGACCGCGATGCCCAGCGGGATGCGGCTGAACGAACGGTAGATCAGCAGATTCATCAGCCCGATCACGCTGCCGTAGATAGCCACGTTCACTCCCTGCGCCAGCGTCAGCGGCGTGCGCCACGGCCGGAACACGGCCAACATGATGATGGCGGCGATTCCCACCCGGTAGGAAGCCACACCCTCCACGCCGATCAGCGGGAACAGATGTTTGGCGAGTGCCGCGCCGAGATTCAGCGAGAGCTGGCTGGCTAGCAGGGCAAACCCTGCCAGCAGCGCACTGCCGGCAGGTTTGGCGCTCGCTCCGGAACTATCGTTCATATCGTTTATATTATTTCGCCGACAGTTCCAGTTTCAGCGGCAGAGTCGCACCGCTGCGTACTTCGATGGCCTGCGGCGCTGCAGCTTGCGCCGCAGCGGGCGCCACGCCGGCTTCCTTGAGTGCCGCCAGTATCACATTGGCGCGCTGCGTGCCCAGCTGACGCAGCGCATCTGCCGGCAAGGCCTGCTGCTGTTCCAGCCGCTGCTGCAGTTGCTGGTAGAAAGCGCTGGCATCGGCCACCTGCGGTTCGCCCTGAACCAGCTTGGCCATACGCTGCAGCATTGGCAGCTTCTGTGCAGCGCTGCCATCGGCTGGCGCACCCTGCTCGCCATTGGCGGACGTACCTGCCGCTGCGCTGGCTTTGCCGCTGGCAGTGGCCGCAGCCTCCGCCGCTTTTCTCTGCTGATCCAGTGCAGCCGTGCCAAAGCGTTCGGCATACAGATCGCGCAAGGCAGAACGCACTTTGCGCTGGCCGAGGTCCAGCGGCCCCGCTGGTTCGTCCGCTGCCAGCGTCACGCCGGCACGCTGCAGCACCGTACGGCGTACGGCCTGCTGGCGCAGTGCCGCGCCATCGAGCGCCTCGCCATACAGACCCGGCACCGACAGATGCAGCTGCGGCTTCTTGGCCAGTATCTGCGCCACCTGCTTGAGTTTCTCGCGTTCTGGCGGCAGCAGCGCGGCGCTGCCTGCATCGAAGCTGATCGCTTCCAGTTCATCACCGCTAATGCCGAACAGGCTGCCCAGTGCGCGGAACGGCGAAGTGACGATCTTGCTCATGATATTGCCGATCGCCTTCCACACCACGGCGCCATAGCTGAACTGGGGATCATTGAGATCGCCGGAAACCGGCACGCCGAGTTCGATCCGGCCATTGCTATCCTTGAGGATGGCCAGCGCCAGTTCCAGCGGCAGGTGCAGCGCATCAGGGCTATCGATACGTTCGCCCAGTGTCAGCTTATCCAGCACGATCTGGTTATTCCCTTCCAGCTGGCTGTGGCGTACCTTGTACTGCAGGTCCAGCGAGATCTTGCCTTCGGCGATACGGTAGCCAGCGAACTTCATGCTATACGGCGAGGCCGAGACCATATCGACGTTCTTGAATACCACGCTGAGGTCAGTGTTATCGGCCAGCACAAAGGGATTGAGCTTGCCACGGATGCGGGTAGAACCATATTCGTCCACGCGGCCATCGATCTCCACCTGACTGCTGGCATCGGCGCGCGAAGACAGGCCCGTAATCACACCATTCAGCTCGTACATCTTGGCGCTGAACTGGGGCCGCAGGCTCAGGTCCGTGAACGCCAGTTTGGCATTCTGCAGGCGCAGGCGACGTATCTTCAGCGGGAATGGTGTGGCGGTTGCAGTGGTCGTAGTGGTCGCTGCCGTGGCAGTAGCGGCCGACTTGGCCGCAGTACCAGAAGCAGCACCGGCAGCAGCCGTGGCCGCAGCAGGTTGCGCTGCTTCGGGCTGCGGCACCAGCAGCCGCGCCGCATTGAAGCTGCGGTCATTCTCGATAATCAGCGTAGCATCCGGCTCCACCAGACGCAATTCACTAATATCCAGCAGATCCGGCTTCAGGCTGAAAGCCAGCTTCTCGGCACGCAGCTGCTTCCAGTGCGCAAAGCGGTCGCCGTCGTCTTCGTTCAATACCAGCTCGTCGAAATCCAGCCCGCCGTCGTAGCGCACAGCGGCATCCTTGGCAGTACCGGCGCCCAGATGCAGATGGCCCTGCGTGGAAATGGCGCCGCTGGCGATCTTCAGGCGCAGATATTTCGCCAGCATAGGCTGAACCGGCGCTATCGCCAGCTTGCTCAGTTTAAGGTCGGCTTCCAGCGCCACACTGGCCGGCACCAGCTTGCCTTGCGCCTGCAACTGGCCGCCTTCGCGCAAGGCTAGCGCGCCATCAAAGCTCACCGGCTTGGCCAGATCGCTACCCACGTCGTTGAGCGCCAGCCTAAAGTCCTGCACATTGGCCTTGATGCCGCTCGCGGCATCGTCATAGCGTGCACCGAAACGGTTGAACTCCACCCGCCTGATACTGGCCGTCCATGCCGGTGCAGCCGCCGAAGCTGAAGCTGATGCGCGAGCTGGTGCTGATGCGCGAGCTGGCGCAGCTACCGCAGCGGGCGCCTCCGGCTGGGCCGCCTTGCTGTCATTTTTGTTCAGTGGCAGTGCCTGCAGTAGCAGGAACTGCCCCTTGCTGTCACGCGACAGATCGAGCTGGCCGCCTTCGAACGCGAGCTTGCCCACTGTGGCCCGCCGGGCCGCCAGATCAAGTTCGCCCTGCTCCACCGCCGCACGGGCCAGCTTGAACGGAGTGGCCGCACCGCTTTGCAATTGCAGATTGTCCAGCGCCACACGGCCATCGGCCAGCTGTAGTTCCAGGCCCTGCTTGCCGCTGTGCGCCTGCAGATTCAGATGCAGTGCCAGCTGCTCGGCCGAGACTTTCAGTGCGGGCTGCACGCTTTCATCGATTGCGCTCAGCGCCACACCATCGAGGTCGAACTGCTTGAGGTTCAGCTTCCATGCCGGAGCAGGCGGCTTGGCTGCGACCATGGCTGCCGTGTTCTGCGCGGCCGGTTTGGCAACGGCAGGCTGCCTGGCCGGTGTTGCAGCTGATGCTGTGGCCGGCGCGGCCACCGGCGCCGCGGCGGGCACGGCCAGCGTAGTCAGGTCCAGCACACCGCGCGCATCGCGCCGCAGTGTCAGCGCACCGCCATGCAGACCGATGCTGGCGATGTTCACCGTCTGTCGCCCCAGATCGAGATCGACCCCGCCGATATCGAATTTCTTCACCCGCGCAAACGGCGTTGCTGCGCCCTGCTGATGCAAGGCCAGATCGGCCAGCCCCAGACTGGCGCCATTCAGGCCCGCATCGATCTGGCCATCGTGATAACGGAACTGATAAGGCAGCGTAGCCGACAGCCGGCCAGCCGAGACCCCCATACGCACGTAAGGCTTGAGATAACTGGACAGGCCAGACAGGGCCACATTCTCCAGCGCCAGCTCGCCGCTGGCACTGATAGGATTGAGCGAGGCCTTGCCTTTCCAGCGCAGTTTGCCGCCCAGCCCCGCATCGGCACTGAGGGTGTAATCGCCGTTATCGTCCGGCAGCGTACTGAGATTATTCAGCGTGAAATCGATGGGCGCGAAGGTATCGCGGTAGCCGGCATGGCGGTCCTGCATCATCACCTTGCCCCGCTCCAGCGTGAAGTGGGCCACCACCAGCCGGGGCATGCCGCTATCCGGCTCGTCTTTCTTGTGCTTGTCCAGCGTCGCCAGCAGCTGGGCGATATTGAAGCTGCCATCGGGCGCAATCGCCAGTTGCAGATTCGGCCCCGCCAGCCGGATATCACCCAGGCACCAGGCCCGGCGCAGCAGCGAGCGCCACTGCAGTTCCACTTCCAGCTGCTCGAAGCTGAACAGCGGCGCATCATTGGCTTCGGTAACTGCCAGTTGTTGCAGCGACAGGCGCAAAGTGAAAGGATTGAAGCGCACGTCGGCCACACTGGCCTTGCGCTCCAGCTCGGAGGCCACCAGCGCCGGCACCTGGCTCTTGATCAGCTTGGGCAATAACCAGCCGCCAGCCAGCGCATACAGACCCAGCGCACTGGCCACCCCAGCGCCCCAGCGCTGCCAGCGTTTTTTAAAGACTTGCAATCCCATCCCCAGAAGTAGCTACTAACCAACAGTATAGCAAGCACAACAGTTCTGGGGCGGCGATCAGTGTTTAAACAGGCCGCAATACGCGCCGTTGTCTTCCAGATTCACCCCGGCCTTGCCATCGGTCCCCACCAGCTTGATCCAGCCATCGGGCTTGTCCGGCGTGGGGCGCTTGCCGCAATTGGTATGCACCCAGTGTATGCCTACCCCGCCACGCGTGTACAGCTGGCCACAGACGGCGATGCGGTCATTGACGCGGATGCGTTCCAGCGAGGCCGGCACACTACGCTGCTCGGGATCGAAGCCCTGGGCAAAAACATTATCGATGGCAACATCGTAGACCTGTCCATCCTGATCGGCCTTCATCTTCAGGTGGGTGTGCGACAGTTCCACGCCCTTGCGGAACTGTCCATGCGCAAATTTCGGCCCTTTGACGATCACGCCGCTACGGTAGGTGCCGGCCGAAGCCGCACACTGGGCCGCATCATCAGCGGCCAGCGCCGCGCCGCCATAGCCATACACAGCGCCCAGCAAGGCTAGGCTAAGCAGAATTCGTTTCATAGTTCATCTCGCAAGTTCGGAAGCAGGCCTGCCATTGTGCAGACTTCAGCCGCAACTGACAACCGTGCGTTTGCACCGACGCGGGCCGGCAGGCTCACTCGCCCGCAGGCAGCTCGGCCGCGCCCGTATGCGGCTCCGCTGCGCCATTGCCACGCACCTGGAAACGCGTACTGGCGATCACGCGCGCTTCGCCATCGACCAGCGCCAGCAGGTGCTGGCCCGGCGTGGGGCACCACGGATAGGCGCTGCCAGCCTGCCCCAGCTCGGCGCCGTCCAGCTGCCAGCTCAGGCCCTGGCCCGCCTGCGCCTGAAACAGCACCCGTTGCACGGCTTCCGGCATGTCCGGATCGAGCGCGATGATGGTCGATTCCGCCGGATAGATGATCTTGGGCGCACGCTGGGCCTCGGTCACCAGCGTGATGACCCGGCTTTCGGTCCCGGCCATGAACCACTCGTTGCGCGGGCTCTCCAGCGCTGGTTGATAGCTGATCTGGCGCGCCAGCACACCGGCCGGCGGCGCCGGCGCACGACCAGGCTGCTGGCGGTGCAGATAGTCCATCACATCGCGCCACGCCGGCGCTGCGCCCGTCACACCCGAAACATCCCACATGGGCTGACCATCGAAATTGCCGACCCAAACGCCTACCGTGTAGCGGTCCGAATAGCCCACGCACCAGTTATCGCGCATATCCTTGCTGGTGCCCGTCTTGACGGCGCTCCAGAAGCCGGTGGCCAGTTCGTTCTTCAGGCCGAAGGTCACGCTGCGCGCCGCGCGATCGGACAGGATATCGCCGATGATGAAGCTGGCCCCGGCATCGAGCACGCGCCGTAGCGGCTGCGGCTGGGCACGCGGCGTCAGCGTCACACTGCCATACAGGCCGCCATTGGCCAGCACGCGGTAGGCATTGCTCAGCTCCAGCAGGCTGACCTCGGCCGAGCCCAGCGCCAGCGAATAGCCGTAATAGTCGGCCGTTTCGGTCAGGCTGCTCAGGCCTACCTGCTGCAGCCGGCGATGGAAGCGCTCCAGTCCCGTCAGCACCAGCGTGCGTACCGCCGGCACATTGAGCGAACTGGCCAGACTGGTACGCACACTCACCTGCCCTTTGAATTCCTTGTCGTAGTTCTGCGGCACATACAGGCCGGTAGGTGTGGCGATGTCGATGGCGCTATCGTCCATCACCGAAGCGGCCGTCAGCAGCCTGCGCTCCAGCGCCAGCTCGTACAGGAAAGGCTTTAGCGTCGATCCGGCCTGACGCAGCGCCGTCACCCCGTCGATCTCGGAACCGCCGGCATTGGCCACATAGGCCAGTATCTCGCCGCTGGCGTTATCCAGCACCACCAGCGCACCATCGCCAACGTTACGGTCACGCAGCGCCATCAGCTGCTGGCGCAGCGCGGTCTGGGCAAACCGCTGCAGCTGCGCGTCGAGCGTACTGCGTACGTTCTGCGCCGCGTGATTCAGCAACTGCTGCGCCACCTGGCTTGCCGGCGCCAGCTCCTGCGCGATCTGCGGCCGGCCCATGGCCACCAGCGTATGCAATTCGATTTCGCTGCAGGTGGCCGGTGCGCGCAGCTCGCGCGACAGTGCGCAGGCGCGCTGCCACACCAGCGCCGGCGCGGCATTCGGCCCGCGCAGCAGGCTGGCCATGATCATGGCTTCCGTCAGCGTGAGGCCGGACGGCACTTTGCCGAACAGGCCGCGCGCCGCCGCGCCGACGCCCTGCAGCTCGCCACGGAAGGACACCAGATTCAGGTAGGCTTCCAGTATCTGCGCCTTGCTCCAGCTGGCATCGAGCTCGCGCGCAGCCTGCACCTGATCCCATTTCTGCGCCCAGCTACGTCCCTGCCTGCTAGCCTGCAGGCGCGGATCGAGCAAGGCCGCCAGCTGCATGGTGATGGTCGAAGCACCGCGCGGACGGCTGCGGAACAGGTTATCCCAGGCGGCTTTGCCGGCTGCACTCCAGTCCACGCCTTCATGCTGGTAGAAGCGCTGGTCCTCGGCCTGCAGCACGGCGGCCGGCAGGGCTGGCGAGATATCGCCTAACGCCACCCAGTCCGCACGCCGCCCCTGCCGATCGACGCGCAGCGACTGTATCAGTTCGCCGTGCCGGTCCAGCAATTGCGCTTCCGAGCCGCGATACTCGCGCCTGACCTGTTCGGGTGTGGGCACGGCGGCGTGCGCCGCCAGCACAGGCAGCACTGCGCACAGTAGCAGTGGCAGCAGCATTGGCTGCCGCCATCGGCCCGATCCGCGCGCTTTCATTTCACCGTCACGACAGCATTGGGCTGCTCGCCGAACATCTCGGGGTTGTACATGGCTTCCACCCGGGTAGGCGGCAGATTGAACTGACCGGCATTATTCAGCCTGACCGTGTATTCCACACTCCACTTCCCTTTCGGTACGAACTGATAGAAGGCATGGTAGCCGTCGAAGCTGCGCTCCTCGAAGGCGGGCCAGACCCAGCCCTGCTGCTTGCTGGCGCCCAGTATCTGGCTGTCCGTGCCCAGCCCAGTGCCCAGCACTGTGGCACTGGCCGGAATCGGATCGTCCACCACCACCCAGGTCATATCGGTCTGCGCTTCCAGCTCCAGCCGCACGCGGTACACATCGCCGCGTGACCACACGCCGGCCTGCTTCTGCTCCAGCGCTGTGATGCTCTTGCTGATGCGGTAGCCGCTGGACAGGGGTGCTTTAAGCGGCAGCGCCGCCAGCGTCTGCACGGTCACCCACGGTTTGCCCGTGCCCGTGTGATTGAGTTCCAGTTCGGCCGAGCCGCGCGGCCACGGCAGCATGACTTTGCCGCCCGTGGCGTCGCCGCCGTAAGCGATGCTCTTGCTGACCTGCGCCAGCGTAGCGCTGCTGCTGCCCGTCACGGCCACGCGCTCATGCAGCTGCGAGAAGCGTTCCAGCGCCAGCGTGCCCCAGGCATTGGCCACCGTGGTGTTCCAGCGGCCCTTGCGCTGGCGTCCCAGCGCGCCGCGTGCCAGCCGGCCTATGTCTTCCTTCCAGCCCGGATTGTCGGCCACGGCCAGCAGCAGGCGGTTGGCATTGCTGTCGCCCGAAGCCATCAGCCACCACCAGTTATCGCTACGCTCGGTCGAGAAGCCCATGGTGGTGCCCTGCAGGTTCAGACGGGCGCGCAGTATCTGCTCGGCCTGGGCCCAGCGCTGCGCCCTTTGCGGCAGCTGGGGCGAATTTTTCAGGATCTGATACCAGTCGATCACGGCCGAAGTCGGCCACAGATTCGGATCGACAGCGAACGATTGCAGCTGCTCCGCCCGTATCGGGGCGTAATGCGAGATCGCTTCCAGCGCCGCCAGCTTGCGCATGGCCAGATCGGTGGTGCGCAAGGCCGACCAGCGCACGATACGTCCAGCCACGAAATTCCGCAGGCCCGTCAGCATGCTGTTCCTGAGATCCTCGGGTATCGCATAGCCGCCTTCGTGGGCGGCCGACAGCACATAGGCCGTCAGCATTTCGTCGCCCTGCATCATGGGGGCGAAATACTTGACCAGACCATCGCTATCGAGATGGGCCGGCAGGGTTTCCATATTCGCCTGCCACATGGCTTTATCGTGCAGGGCGATCGCGCGCGAAGTCGCCTGCTCGAAGCAGCGGTATGGGTACTGGTTCATATACTCGCGCAGTGCGGTCAGCTCGCTGCCCAGCCGGGCGCTGAACTGCACCTGCACGCCGCCACGCCCGGGCAAGGCATCTTCCGGTAGGCGTACCTGCATGCGCTGCCCTTGGTCCAGTTGCAGCAGCGTGGCCTGAGTAGTGCGCACCGGCACGGCCGGCAGCACGCGCTGGCTGACTTTCAGGCGGTCGCGCGCGGCGGCGCCATCGGCGCCGACAATGCTGGCAGCGATATCCCACGCCAGCGTGCTTGCGCCAGCCGGCACCAGATAATCCCAGCCGATTTCCTGCGCGGCGCCCGCTTCCAGCGCCACCTGCTGCGGCGCCAGCGCCTTGCCACCGGCGCTGGCCGTCAGCGCCACCTGCACCGCCGCATCGCTGGTATTGCGCAGCGTGAAACCGGCACGCAGCCGGTCGCCTTCGCGTACCACGGGCGGCAGGCCCGATAGCAGCATCAGGTCCTGCGAGCTGCGGATCTCGGTGCGGCCCGTCCCAAACAGGTCGGCATCGGCACTGGCAATGGCGACGATGCGGAACGCCGTCAGCGAGTCATTGATAGGCACTTGCACGCTGGCTTCGCCATTGGCATCGAGTACCACGCGGGCTTTCCAGAACAGCAGGGTATCGAACAGTTCGCGCCCTGCGCCTTTGCCGCCGCCACCGCCATGCGGCACGGCCTTGCGGCCGAAGTGGCGTTTGCCGACCACCTGCATTTGCGCAGTCGCCGTCTGCACTTGCAGATTACGCTGCTGCATCATGGCCTCCAGCAGTTCCCAGCTGGTGTTGGGCATCAGTTCCAGCAGCCCCACATCGACGGCAGCCAGTGCCACCTCGGCACCGGCAGGCAGCGGCGCGCCATCGGCCCGCGCCACCTTGACCTGCACGCTGGCCTTCTCGCGGATGTTGTAGACCGGCTTGTCCGTTTTGACCTGCACTTTCAGCTCGTGGGCGGCCCAGCCCACCCGCAGCGGCGTGATGCCCAGCTTGTAGGCCGGCTTGCCGAGATCGACCAGCGCCGTCGGCTGCACGCCGGCCGCACGGCCCCGCACCACCAGCGCCGAGACATACACGTTGGGTGCATAGTTGCCTTTGACGGGCAGCGTGAACACGGGCTCCTTGGCCGAGACCTGACGCACATAGGTATCGAGCACACCTTCGCGCTCGACGGTAATCAGCGCCGTCGCTTCACGGAAGGGCATGCGCAGCTGGAAGCTGGCCGTCTGGCCCGGCTCGTAGCGCTTCTGCTCGGGCAGCAGATCGATGCGGTCATTATCACTGGCGCTGAACCACCAGTCCGCGCCATCGGCCACCCAGGTTTCGCGCTGGGTGATGGCGGCACGCCGGTCGCTGTCATAGGTGCTGGCGCGCAGGATCAGATTGCCCGAGGCAGGTGCTTTGACTTCGCAGATCAGCAAGCCACGGCTATCGGTCTGGCCCGCGCAGGCCGGCCCCAGCGCTTTGACTTCGCTCTGGTTTTCATAGGCATAGAAGCCGCCGATCAGACGCCGCCGGTGCGAATACTGCAGGCGCTGGAAGAAGTCTACCGTCACCGGCGCCTGGGCGACCGGCTTGCCTTGCACATCGAGCACCACCACGGTGAACTTCAGGCCATCCTTGCTGGCCACCCAGCCATCGGGCTGCAGGCCGATCAGATAGGCCGAGTTCCACAGCGGGATGGTGGTGCTGGCCGACAGCGTCTCGCCATTCGCATCCTGATACGACATTTCCGTCAGCAGCTGCTGCGGCGTAGTCACTGCCGGCAGCTGGTCCAGCGTCACGCGCGCGCCGCCCTGCTTGTCGAGCTTGACCGTGCGGGTCTTGAAGCCGCTGGCAGCGCTGGCGTCGCCCTGCTCGCCTTCGAAGCTGCCTTCATCGTCATCGAACACGGGCTGCTCGCGCTCCATGCCCGTGCGCACATCGCCGGCATTGAAGGTGAAATCTGCATAGTCTTCGAAATACAGCGATCTGTTCTGCAATACAGTACGCAACTGTACCGGTACACCGGCCGCAGCGCCGCCCGACAGATAGCTGAGCTGCACATCGAGATCCACGCTGGTCGCTTGCACGGCCGGCGTCTTCGGCCCCTGCATCACCGCCTTCATGGTGGGCACGCGGAACTGCTCGACACGGAAGCGCCCCGCATCGCGCCCGCCCAGCAGCAACTGATACCAGCCCTGCTTGGCGTCGGCCGGAATATGCCATTCGCTTTCGGCGCTGCCATTGGCACTCCACTTGAGCGCCACCTGATAGCGCTGCTCGCTGCCTTCATGCAGCAGCTGTACGTTCTCCGGCTGGGCCTTGCGCTCGTCCGGCGTCAGCTGGCGCCCAAAAGCACCACGCCCGCGGTTACTCGCACTATCGGCCGTCAGCAGGCTGAAACCCTGCTCCGTATGGCGGCGCAGGAAGTGCTTCATGTGCACGGTTTCGCCGGCACGCAGCAAGGTGCGATCGAATACGGTAGTGGCCAGCACGTTTTCATCGCGCCGGTCGCCGGACGGCACGTTGAAGCGCCAGCTCTCGATACCGCGCGTCCAGTCCGACAAAGTAAAGGTCATATCGTTGCCGCTGCGCGCCGTGACGAAATAGGCGCTGCTGCCCGTGCACGAGCGCTCGGGCAGCTCGCCGCTGAAACTGGCCACGCCCTGCTGATTGGTCACGCCCTGACGCAGCAGCTTGCCTTCGCAATCGCGTATGCTGACCTGCGCCTGCGCGACCGGCTTGGCCTGATCGAGCGAGGTCACCCACACCAGCGAGGAACTGGCGCCGTGCTTGAAGTGCGCCACCATATTGGTCACCAGCGCCGCCGCGCTGACGTATGCGGGCGCCGGCTTTTCGGCCAGCCCGGCACCCAGCCGCGGGCTGGCCAGTTCCACCACATAGAAGCCCGGCTTGCGCAGCGGGATGCCCACCACTTCCATGGCCTGACGGCCAGCCGGTTTCGGTACGGCGAAGCGCTCGATGCCGCTGGCAGCAGCGCCCTTCTTCTGCGCCAGCAGCGGCTGATACAGCGCGTCGCCAGCCAGTTCGCGCGGCTCGCCGCCATAGCCGGTCAGGCGCTGCAGCCAGTCCATGATCTGGCGGTCCTGCTGCTCCTGCGCCATGGCGGCATCGTTGACGCGCAGGCTGCTGCCTTCGATTTTTGCCGCAGCTACTGCCAGACTGGCTTCCACATTGCGCAGCGTGACCGGCAGCATGCGGTCGCCGCGCGCTTCGATGATGCCGAAGCGCGCCGGAAATTTGATCAGCGGCGGCTGCGCATCCGTGCGCACGGCCAGCGGGAAGCGTTCCGCATTGAGCAGGCTGCGCCCGCCGTCATCCTTCAGCCCTGCCGGCAAATTCAGTGTGAACGCGGCACGCTCCGGAAACGGCCCCTTGAACTCCAGCGTATCGACGAATTCCGCCTGCTGCTGCTCTTTCGGCAGCGTGCCGTGATAAATTTTTCCGCCCGGCCCGCGCAGGCTGATGGCCAGCATATCGGCCTTGCGCACCGGCGCGGAAAAGCCCAGCCGCATCGGCAGGAAGGGGATGCAGCCACCATTCTTTTTCAGCTTGTCGCAGCTGAAACTGGCCGTAAAATCCGGCCGCGTACTGAACGACCAGTGCTGATCCTGCGTGCTGTGCATGCCGTTTTCTGCGGCAATGCCGGCGCCCCAGACCAGCGTCACCTCGGCCTTGGCCGGCAGGCGCTGCTTGCATTGCAGGACCGCCAGCGAGAGCTGCTCGAGGCGCTTGTCGCGCACGGCCAGCCGGGCGCTCCACACCACGCCGCGGGCGCGGTAATACGCTACCAGATGGCGCTCCACCAGATCCTTGCGCTGATCAAGCACGCGCTGGCGTTCTTCGCCCGTCAGCAGGCGCACGCCTATCCGTTCATTGATGCCCTGCGCACGGCACCATGCGTGTTCGCTGATGCTCTCGCTCGTGGCTGGCGCATCCAGCCCCAGTATGAAGACCTGCTGTTCGTCGATGTCGTAGGCGCCTTGACGCGGAGACGACATGAGGATCTTGGGCCCGCCCGTATTGAAGCTGTAGCTGTGTTCACCGGCCAGCGGCTGGCCGGCCAGATCGCGCACGCTGTCCTTGAGGGTAAAGCGGCAGTTCACGGCAGCCGGCAGATCGCGCTCGAAATCATAGACCCAGTTGCGCCCATCGACCCAGCGCCCCTTGCCGGGCACGGCGCAATCGATGCTGAACGGTTCCTCCAGCCGCAGGTCGCCCAGCGGCACCATCTGCGCATTAAAGCGCGCTTTGACCTGACGCACCTGCTTGACCGTACCAACAGGCGAAAAACCGGTGATCGAAGATTCGGCCAGAACGGCCAGCGGCAGGCTGCACAGGGCAGCAATACCGGCGAGACGGGACAGCAGGCGCATGCCAACTCCGTAAGCTGTAAGGGAAACAGCTCAGTGTTGCAAACACCAAAAGCAAAGTCAACAACATTACCGGAAAAACATCAAACTTCAAATACTTAAAGCCCGCGCCGGGCGCTAGACCACATCCCAGTAAGGCGGCGTGCCGAAATGTTCGCGCAGGGTACTCACCAGCGTGCGCAGTTTATGCGAGGCGCGCCGTCCTTCGGGATGGGCCACGTAAATCAGTTCCTGCGCCGCTTCGTGGCCGATGTCCAGCCTGACCAGCTTACCGGCGCGCAGTTCTTCGCCCACGATAAAACTGGGCAGCAGCGCCAGCCCCAGACCGGCCAGCGCCGCATCGCGCATCATGTCGCCATTGTTGACGCGCAGTGCCGCCGGCGGGCGTACGAAAACATCCTGCCGCACATCGGCAAAGCGCCAGTCGGCCACGTTGCGGTTGGTGTAGTAGATGGCGCGGTGCTGACGCAAGGCGGCCAGCGAGTCGGGCCTGCCATGCCGTGCCAGATAGTCGGGCGCGGCCACCAGCAAGCGCCGGCTAGGCGCCAGCGGCAGCGCCACCAGCCGGCTGTCTTCCACCGTGCCGTGGCGGATCACGGCGTCATAGCCCTCCGCTGCCGCGTCGATGCGGCGGTCGTCCAGCTCCAGCGTCAGCGAAATGCCCGGATGCCGGGCCAGAAACGGATACAGCGCCGGCCCCAGATGCATGCGCCCGAACGTGACGGGCGCCGACAGGCGCATGGGGCCACTCAGGCTGCCGCGCCGTTCCGCCACTTCCGCCACCGCATCCTGTACTTCCCAGACGATGCGGTTGGCCCGTTCGAGAAAGGCGCTGCCATCTTCTGTCAGGCTCAGTTTGCGGGTGGTGCGGTGAAACAGCGGCGCACCCAGATGCTGCTCCAGCTCGGCCAGCCGTTCGCTGACCACCGATTTCGACAGATGCAAACGGCGCGCGGCCGCGCTGATAGAGCCGGCTTCGGCAATCGCGACGAAGCTGCTGATGCCATCGAGTTTGACCATGCTGCCCTCCCGGATACGCAATTGTTCGATTATACCGAACACAAGCTCCTTCTTTTGCTCACTTATCCGGACGCGGTTTCGGTCCTACACTGGTTTCCGTAGCAGACATTCACTCTTCCCCACTTTAAGGAGCCGCAAAATGACCCACCCAGCCAGCCACACCACCACCACCAGCCAGCGCCTGCAAGGCAAAGTCGCCCTGATCACGGGCGCCAGCTCCGGCATAGGCCGCGCCACCGCCCTGCTGTTCGCCGCCGAAGGCGCAAAACTGGTAGTGGGCGCCCGCCGCGATGCCGAGCTGCAGAAACTGGTCGGCGAAATTATCGAAGCAGGCGGCGAAGCCGTGGCACTGGCCGGCGACGTGCGCTCGGAAGACTATGCCACCGCGCTGGTGGCGCTGGCCGTGCAGCGCTATGGCCGGCTCGACATCGCTTTCAACAACGCCGGCACCATAGGCGAGAGCGGCGCCAGCACGGGCATTTCGGCCGACGGCTGGAACGATGCGCTGGCCATCAATCTGACGGGCGCGTTCTACGGTGCCAAGCACCAGATCGCGCAGATGCAGAACAATGGCGGCGGTTCGGTGATCTTCACCTCGACCTTTGTCGGCCACACCGTGTCCTTCCCCGGCATGGCCGCCTACGCTGCCAGCAAGTCCGGCCTGATCGGCCTGACCCAGACGCTGGCCGCCGAATATGGCGCGCAAGGCATACGGGTCAACGCCGTGCTGCCCGGTGCAGTGGATACCGATATGTACCGCGACACCAACCACACGGCGGAATCGCAAAGTTTCATCACGGGGCTGCATGCACTGAAACGCATCGCCACGCCGCAGGAGCTGGCCCGCTCGGTGCTGTATCTGGCTTCCGACGATGCATCCTTCGTCACTGGCACGGCAGCGCTGGTTGATGGCGGCCTGTCGATCACCCGCACCTGATCCGGCAGCGCAAACAAAAACAGCGGAACCGTGGTTCCGCTGTTTTTATCCGGGCACAGGGCCGCGCGTTCAGGCCGGATTCAGATCGAATACGGCCATCGATTCAACGTGCGAAGTGTGCGGGAACATATTCACCACACCGGCTTTGCTCAGCGTGTAGCCGGCGTTGACCAGGATGCCCGCATCGCGCGCCAGTGTAGACGGGCTGCACGATACATACACGATACGCCGAGGCAGCAGGTCGGCACGGCTATGGCTCAGCGCCACCAGCGCTTCGCTGAGCGCCATCGCGCCATCGCGTGGCGGGTCGATCAGCATGCGGTCGAACTTGCCCAGTTCGATCAGGTGATCGGCCGTGATTTCGAACAGATTGCGCGTGTAGAAGGTGGTCTTGTCCGACAGGCCGTTGGCCTTGGCATTGTCCAGCGCGCGCTCGGTCAGCGAAGTCAGGCCTTCGATGCCCACCACTTCGCGTGCCTGCGTGGCCAGCGGCAAGGTGAAGTTGCCCAGACCGCAGAACAGGTCGGCCACGCGATCCTGTGGCTGCACTTCCAGCAGACGCAGCGCCTTAGCCACCAGCACGCGGTTGATATAGTGGTTCACCTGCGTGAAATCGACCGGCTTGAATGGCATGCGGATGCCGAATTCGGGCAGCAGATAGTGCAGTTCGTCGCCCAGCGGGTAGTAAGGTACGGCCGTATCGGGGCCTTTGGTCTGCAGCCAGAACTGGATCTGGTGCTGGTCGGCAAAGGCTTTCAGTTTGACTTCGTCGTCCGGCGTCAGCGCGGCCATGATGCGCAGCACCAGTGCCGTCACGCCTTCACCGATGGCCACTTCGATCTGCGGGATCTGGTCGAACAGCGACAGCGAACCGATCAGCGCGCGCAGCGGCATCAGCAGATCCGACACATGGCGCGGCAAAATTTCGCAGCTCTGGATATCGGCCACGAACACGGATTTCTTTTCGTGGAAGCCTACCAGCACCGTGCCTTTCTTGGCCACGTGGCGCACCGACAGACGGGCGCGGTAGCGATAGCCCCAGGTGGGGCCGTACAGCGGACGCATCATCGACTCGGCCTTGACCTTGCCGATGTGAACCAGATTATCTTCCAGCACGCGCTGCTTGACAGCCACCTGCGCCGAAGGCTCCAGATGCTGCATCGAGCAACCGCCGCAAATGGCGAAATGGCGGCATTGCGGCTGTACCCGCATATACGATTCGCGCAGCAGTTCATCCATGCGCGCCATTTCCCAGTTTTTCTTCTTTTTGAAGGTCGTGAAGGTCACCCGTTCGCCCGGCAATGCACCTTCGACAAACACCACTTTACCGGGCGAACCATCCTCATTATCCAGATGGCCGACGCCGCGGGCGTCCATATCGAGCGATTTGATGACGAGGGTATTTTCTTGCATAAGCTTCAAAATAAGGAGAATAGCCGGCGATCACCGCAGCGGCGCGCGGCACGGGATCAGCACCAGAGAGGCCGATATGATAGCAGAACAGCGCGCGACTACAGCAGCGAATCGCGCACCACGCCACGCGCAGCCATGGCGCGCTTGAGCTTGACGAGGGCTTCCTGCTGGATCTGGCGCACCCGCTCGCGCGTCACGCCCATTTCCTCGGCCAGGGTTTCCAGCGTAGCCGGATCGTCGTTATCGAGGCCGAAACGGCGCATGATGACCACGCGCTGCTTGTCCGGCAGGCGGGTCAGCCAGTCGCGTACCAGCAGTGTCATTTCATGGTGCTCGGCACGGGCATCGGGGCTGTCTTCGCTGGCGCCGGGCAGCATGTCCATCAGCGAGGACTGGGGATCGTTATCGAGCGGCGCATCGAGCGAAGTGGCATGCTCGGACATGGCGAGGATGTCCTGCACTTCTTCCACCGGACGGCCCACCAGTTCGGCAATGTCTTCTGCCGTGGCATCCTTGCCGTCATGCTGGCGCGCTTCCAGATGGTATTTGCCGCGCAAAATCTGGTTCAGTTCGCGCACCATGTGCACGGGCAGGCGCACGGTACGGGCCTGGTTCATGATGGCGCGCTCTATGCTCTGGCGTATCCACCACGTGGCATAGGTGGAAAAGCGGAAGCCGCGCTCGGGCTCGAACTTGTCGATGGCGCGCATCAGGCCGATATTGCCCTCTTCTATCATGTCGAGCAGCACCACGCCACGGTTGATGTAGTGCTTGGCAATCGACACCACCAGCCGCAGATTATGCTCGATCATGGTCTGGCGCGCGGCGAAGTCGCCATTCTTGGCCAGCGTGGCGTAATGCACTTCCTGTGCGGCCGTCAGCAGCGGACGGGTGCCGATCTGGTTCAGATAGTGCTGGGTGGTGTCGGTCGACAGTTCGGCCGCCAGCACTTTTTTCAGCTCGTCGACACTTTCCAGCACGGCGCCGGTGGCCAGTACTTCGCCCTCGGCCGGTTCGATGGCCACTTCTTCGCTGCCATCGTCGCGGAAATCTTCGGGCAGCGCATCATCATCCATGGAGTCGTGCGAGCTTGGTGTCATGGCTTAGCTAACGGTTAGGCAGGAAGCGCGACGGATCCACGGGTTTGCCCTGCTGCCGGATTTCAAAGTGCAGCTTGACGGTGTCCGTGTCGGAGTCGCCCATTTCCGCGATCTGTTGTCCCTTGGTTACGGTGTTGCCTTCCTTGACCACGATGCTGCGATTGTGGGCATAGGCCGACAGCAGGCTATTACTGTGCTTCACAATCACCAGATTACCATAACCACGGATGCCGCTACCGGCATACATGACTTTTCCTGCGCCGGCGGCGACAACCGGCTGGCCCGCCTTGCCGGCAATGTCCACGCCCTTGTTCTTGCCCTCGTCAAAAGTGGCAATCACTTTGCCGTCGGCCGGCCACATCCAGCTGAGTTTTTCCTCTTCCACTGCCGGCGCCGGGGCCGGTGCAGGAGCTGGCACCGTCACTACGGTTTCAGCCACGGCTGCGGCACCGGCCGCTGCCCCGGCCTTGCTGCCGGGCTTGTCCGCCTTGGCGCCGTCCGGCCGCTGCAGCTCCGCCAGCGCCGACTCGGAATAGGCTTTCTTGTCGCCGCGCGGCTCGCTCTTGCGCACCACGGGCACCGGCTTGTCGGCCGGCGGCATGGTGATAGCGCCCGTCTGCACACCGCTGCCGGCCGGCGCCGCTTCGGGCGGCAGCACGCGCAGCACCTGATCGACCTTGATGTCGTTGGGATTGGACAGGTTGTTCCAGCTCACCAGATCGCGGTAGTTCTGGCCGAACTCGAGCGCGATGCGGATCAGGGTATCGCCTTTTTTCACCGTGTACATGCCGCGTTCGTCGCGCACCACAGGGGCCGGCTCCGTCACCACTACCGGTTTGCTGCTGCTCGCCACAGGACGATCTATCACGGGCGCCTGATTCGGCACGCTGGTGCAGGCAGCCAGCAGCACGCTGCTGCCCAGTATCAGTGCGAGTGCGGAATTTTTTTTGGTCATACGCATTACTTCATGTTTCCTGAAAGTGGGTGTCGGCCCATTAAACGGTGCCGGCCCGCAAAGGCACAAAATGGCAGTCTTCCAGCGTTTCGCTAGTCCATTCGGCCTTGCCTGTGCGGGTAATGAGTTCGAGATGCTGGGCGCGCGCGCCCACAGGTGCTACCAGCCGCCCGCCTATGGCGAGTTGTTCCAGCAAAGCTTGCGGCACTTCCAGTCCGGCAGCAGCCAGTATGATGCCATCAAATGGCGCCGCCTGCGGTAACCCTAGCATACCATCGCCGTAATGCAGGCGCAGATTGGGCACGCGCAGCGGGCGCAGATTGACCTTGGCCAGTTCGTGCAGGGGCTTGATACGCTCTATCGAATACACTTCCTGCGCCACGCAGGCCAGCACGGCCGCCTGATAGCCGCAGCCCGTGCCGATTTCCAGCACCCGCCTGAGCTGGCCGCCATTGCGCATCAGCTCTATCATGCGCGCCACGATATACGGCTGGGAGATGGTCTGGTGGTGGCCGATAGGCAGCGACGCATCGATATACGCCTGCGATGCCAGCCCCTCTTCCATGAACATATGGCGCGGCACGCTTTCCAGCGCCGCCAGTACCACGCTGTCCTGCACGCCCTGTTTGGCCACACGCTGTACCATGGCACGCCGCACGGCATCCGATACCAGCGGGCTCTGGCGCTGGTTCATCACCGGCTGGGGTGCTGCCGGCTGCACCGGACGAGGCTGGGCATGGGTATGCGACTGCGAATGGAACAGCGGCGGCTTGCTGGCGCCGGTGTTGCTGCTGCCGCTGCTGTTGCCGCCAAAACCGCTGCTGGCGCTGCGCACAGGCTGGGGCAGATGGCGCGCTGCGTTCTGGGTTGCCGTCTGTGGCCGGACTACGGGTGCCGACACCGTGGCCTTCTTATGCCCCTGATCGACGACCGAGGAAAGCGGAAGCGGAAAGCGACGGTTTTTGTCGGTCATGCCAGTGCCTTTGCGAGTACGTCCAGCTGGGTTCTATGGGTGAGGTCGATCTGCAAAGGCGTGATCGAGGTGCGGCCGCTGGCGCAGGCGTAGAAATCCGTGCCCTCGCCGGCATCCTTGGTGGCGCCCGGAGGTCCGATCCAGAAAATTTCCTTGCCGCGCGGGTCCTGCGCCCGGATCACGGGTTCGGCCTGATGGCGCCGGCCCAGCCGGGTGGCCACAGGTGGGAGCAATTGCTCGTACGGCAAGTTAGGGATGTTCACGTTCAGCAGATACGGTGCCGGCAGCGTCTCCATGTATTGCACGATGATGTCGCGTGCATGGCGGGCCGCCGCGTCGATATGTTCCCAGCCGAATGCGCCCTGCGAAAAAGCGATGGCGGGAATGCCGAACAGATAGCCTTCCGTGGCCGCCGCCACCGTGCCCGAGTACAGGGTATCGTCGCCCATATTGGGACCGTTATTGATGCCGGACACAACCAGATCAGGACGGTAATCGAGCATGCCCGTCAGGGCCACGTGGACGCAGTCGGTAGGCGTGCCGTTGACGAAATAAAAGCCATTGGCGGCCTGCTGCACCGACAGGGGCCGGTCCAGCGAGAGGGAATTGGACGCACCGGAACGGTTGCTGTCCGGCGCCACCACCACGATGTCGGCGATAGGCGCCAGTGCGGCTGCCAGCGCATTGATGCCGGGAGCCAGATAACCGTCGTCATTACTGATCAGGATTTTCATACGACGATTTTACCCGAAGCAATGGCCGCCCTGCGCGTCTGCGCCTTCCCCCGTGCAGATAAATTTAGCTCAGCTGCCCTGCGGTCGGGGCGTGGCCGGTAGCTGATCGAGCGCCAGCAACTGTTCGGCCGTCCGCTGCGCCACTTCGGGGCCCAGCGGATGCAGGGGTTGCAAAGGCTGCAACAGCGCTTCGTCATAGGCATCGAGCGCGCCATCCTGACGCAATTCCGGCACCAGATCGGCCTGCCCCGGATGCTGTCCCGCATGGCTGCCCGTCTGTTTCAGCATTTCCGTCAGTGCCGCCCGGGCCTGCTGTACTGCGGCATGGTGGAGACCATGGCGCTTGATACTAATTTGCAACACCGCATCGAGCAGGCTGTGGGCCACGTCCGGCTCGTCCAGCTGCAGCATGGTCCAGGCCAGCGCGCTGCGGCTGGCCAGCGTATCGGCGTGTTCGCTGCCGAGGCAGCGCTTGCGCTCAGCCAGCAACTGTTCCTGGGCGCTGCGTGCGGCTTCGAATTCGCCCTGCTGGAACAGCTGCTGTGCGCGTTCGCCCCGGCAGGCCAGCGTCAGCCGGTGCTGGCTGCCCAGCACCCGGCCATACACGGCCAGCACCTCATCGTAGATCAGCATGGCTTGCTGGCTGCAGCCCCGGGCGCCCAGCGTCACAGCCAGTGCGCTGCGCGCGGCCAGCGTGTCCGGATGTTCGGCGCCGAGCAGACGGTCGCGCGCTTCGGCCACACATTCCTGCAATATCTGCGCCGCTTCGAGCTGGCCCAGCTGGAACTGCGCTGCCGCCACTGCCGCCTTGCTGGCCAGCGTTTCGTGCTGCTCGGTTCCGAGCAACTGCTGGCGTAGCTGCAAGGCCGGCTCGAAACAGGCCAGCGCTTCATGCCAGCGCTGCTGCTGGCCATATAACTGCCCCAGTTCCTGCTGCATTCTGGCCTGCGCCAGCGCCAGACTATTGCCTGCCAGCTGGGCCGGCAGCAGCGCCAGCTGGTCCAGCACGGCCAGCTGGGCGCGCGACTGCCACGGGTAATGGCCCGGTTCCAGCCATGCCAGCAGGGTTTCGTAGGAGCGCGCCAGCGTATGCCGGTCGCCTTCGGGGGTAGCCTGTACCGCCAGCTGCAGTGCTTCATCGCGGCTATGCTGCAGCTGGACTTCATCGCAATAACTGTCGAGCGAGAGCTGGCGCAAACCATAGCAATCGGCCAGCAGCTGCTCCAGCTCCTGCTGGTAGCCAGCGTGGCGCAAGCCGTCGCCATGGCGGCGCAGGCTGCGCAGACGGGCATCGTCGCCCTCCAGCTGCACGGCCACGGGATATACCAGCAGGGGGCGCTGCTCGTCTTCGTGGCTGCAGCGATAGCTGGTCGCGCGCCGCACCATGGCGCAGCCACCTTCCAGACTGGCCCGTTCCGGGCCGAACAGCATCACCAGCTTGCGCGGCAGCAGCGTGGTGCACAGGCCGGCCGTATCGCCCTGCCCGCTTTCGGCATCGACCAGCACGTGACGGAAATGGCAGGCCATCTGGGCGGCAAAACAGCGGAACAGCGCCGGGCAGCGGCGGAACAGCGCTTCCCAGTCAAAGGCGGCCAGCCGTTCGCGATACTGTTCGTCAAGCCGGCCGGCCGGCATCAGATACAGCTGGCTGCCCTCGTCCACGCGCAGCACATACTGCTCCCAGTCCACCGCTGCCAGCACTTCATAGGCCAGCAGGGTATCGTCGCAGATGCCATTGGGCTGATGCAGGGCCAGTTGCCGGGCGCAGGCTTCGAATAGTTCCAGCACGCCCGGATGATTGCGCGGCGCGGCGAAATACTGCTGCAGCGCCGGTGCCTGCAAATCCCAGTCTATCATCAGCACCGGGCTATAGGCCGCACGCCGGCGCGCCAGTAGCACGGCCAGATTGGCCAGCGCCGCACTACGGCTGCCGTCATTGCGGTAGGCATAAAAAGTGATGACTTCGCCGTGATCGCTGAGCGGCGGCAGCAGCAGAGGTTGGGTTTCCATGGCAAACCTTTAGCGGGGAAAATTGGGAGGAGGAAGCACCCGCCATTCGGGCGGGATATCGGGCAGCACGGCCTTGCTGCAGTCATGCCGGGGCGGCATATAGCGCTTCAGGCAGTGGTAGTGTTCGGCGATGCGCAGCACGATTTTCTCGATTTCCGGCAAAAACTCGGGGTTGGATTTGAACGAGTTGCTGGCCAGCGTGTAGCGGGAAAAATCCACATACATGCCGGGCCCGGCAATCTGCGGCGGCAGGCCGGCCGGATGGCGCGTCATGATGACGGGGATGATCAGGTGGCTGGGCAGGCGGTACCAGGCGCTGCGCTCGGCTTCGATGCGCTGCATGGCGGCATACTCGCGCCGCGTGTAGGCGTGGGCTTCGTAGCGCGGCGTGTAGATCACGATCATGCACACGCTTTCGCATAGTGCCTGGGCGATGCGCTGGTCGAGGTCGTCGCCGCCGCCCAGCTGGGCACTATCGACGAACAGTTCGTCCTCGTTATCGAAATGGGGTTCCAGATAGCAGGCCAGAGCTTCCATCAGGTCGCTCTTGAAGCGGCTCATGTATGCGTGATGGCCATGGGCATAACTGATAAAACAGCCGTGTCGGATTGCCATGACATCCTCCGTTACTGCACGCCAAACGGTGCAGCGCAGAGCTCACTCTAACGCCCGGTACCCGCGCGCGTTTGTGCCAGCGCAAAGGTGCGCCGGACTATCCGGGCAGGAATACGGTAGAAATGGGGGCGGGGGGCGCCCTATTCGGCGTCCGGCGCTGGCGGGTTCTGGAAGAAGGCGATGACGTCGGCCTGTTCGCGCGTGCGCTTGAAGGCCGGCAGACTTTGCCAGATGCGTTTGCCGTAAGGCTTGGAGATCACGCGCGGGTCGCACAGCATCAGCACGCCGCGGTCGCCGACGTCGCGGATCAGGCGGCCGGCGCCCTGCTTCAGATTGATGATGGCTTCCGGCAGCGTGTGGTGCATAAAGCCGTTCTTGCCCTGCTTTTCCATCACTTCGATGCGGGCCGCCAGCACGGGATCATCGGGCGGCGCAAACGGCAGCTTGTCGATGATCACCAGCGACAGCGCGTCGCCACGCACGTCCACCCCTTCCCAGAACGACTGGCTGCCGATCAGCACGCCGTTACCGGCCGCGCGGAACTGGTCCAGCAATTCGGTGCGGCCTTTATCGCCCTGCACGAACAGGGGGAAGTTGAGGCCGCGCCGCTCGAATTCATCGCGCAGCCGTTCGGCCGCGCGCTTGACGGCGCGCAGCGTGGTGCACAGCAGGAAGGTGCGGCCACCGGCCGCTTCGATCACGGGCAGGGCCAGATCCAGCACGGCATCCGTGTAGCCCATGGAATTCGGGTCGGGCAAACCTTGCGGCACATACAGTATGCCTTGCGCGCCATAGTCGAACGGGCTGGGCCAGGTCTTGGACGGTTCGCCCGTCAGCCCCATCTGCTCGGAGAAGTGGCTGAAATCGTTTTTCACGGCCAGCGTGGCGGACGTAAAAATCCAGCTACGGGGCACACCTTCGCGCTGGCCATTGAAGATGGGCGCAATCGACAGCGGGGTTTTGTGCAGCTGTAGCGACGAGGCATAGGCTTCCACCCAGAACACGGCTTCCGCGCCCTTCTCCACCCGTGCTTTCGGATCGAATTTCCAGTCGCGTAACTGCTGCGCCAGCTGCAGGCCGCGCTGGCGGCACTGCTCCAGCGTCTCGGCCCGTTCCGCCTGCGTTTCCAGCACGGCCAGCAGGCCGTCCAGTTCATCCTTGAGGGTTTCCAGCGCGGGGAAGAAGTCGCTCGACGGTGCAATCTGCGGCAGCGACAGGCGCACGATGTCCTGCGGGAAGGTCAGGCGCAGATCGCGCGCGGCCTTTTCCACCACCGTCACGGTCTTGCCCCAGTCGGCGCCGTCGCGCGCGTGGGCCAGCCCTTCGGCCAGCACATCGCGGCACAGTTCCAGCACTTGCGAGGTGGAGAAGGTATCGCCGAAGAACAGCGTGGCCGTATCGGGCAGCTGGTGCGCTTCATCGAAGATCACCGTGTTGGCCGAAGGTAGCAGTTCGGCCACGCCGGAATCCTTCAGCGCCACATCGGCAAAGAACAGGTGGTGGTTGACCACCACTACATCGGCCTGCTGGGCTTCCTTGCGCGCCTTCATCACGAAGCAGTCCTGATAATACTGGCACTCGGCGCCCATGCAGTTGTCGCGGGTGGACGTGACCAGATTCCAGATCAGCGCATTTTCCGGCACCCGCGCCAGTTCCGCCTTGTCGCCGGAATTGGTCATTTTGAGGAAGCGCGAAATTTCGCGCAGATGGCCTACATCGTCGCGCGAAGTCATGCGGCCATTCTGCAGCGTACGCTCCAGATGGTAGTGGCACAGATAGTTGGAACGGCCCTTGAGCAGCGCCACGGAAACTGGCGCCTGCAGCGCCGCCCGTACGGTGGGAATATCGCGCAGGAATAGCTGGTCCTGCAGATTTTTGGTACCGGTGGAAATAATCGTCTTGCCGCCCCACAGCAGGGCCGGCACCAGATAGGCAAAAGTCTTGCCCGTACCCGTGCCCGCTTCGGCGATCAGCGTGGTCTGGCTATCGATGGCGGCAGCGACGGCCTTGGCCATTTCAGTCTGCGAACGGCGCGGACGGAAATCGCCCACAGCCGGGCCCAGCGGGCCACCGGCGCCGAACAGGCGTTCGACCTCGGCATCATGTTTTCCGGGAGGGGCTTCGGCAATCTCGCCGACCACGGCAGCAGGTGGGGTCTCGGCGGACGGGGACGGGTGTTGAGTCAAAATATACTAGATAGGCAGCGATACGGCGCGCAACTCAGGCAGGAACATCCGGCACCAGTTGCATCTTGAGCAGAGTGATATGGTCTTTCAGTTGCAGCTTGCGCTTTTTGAGGCGGCGCAACTGCAGCTGGTCATGGTGACCATCAAGCGTCAGCATGTTGATGACAGCATCCAGATCGCGGTGTTCAACGTCGAGTTCTATCAGACGACGCTGGATATCAATTACATCAGCCATAATTCTCGGTCTCTACCCACACAAAAGTTTCACTGAAACAAGGAGTACTGCTTAACAACTGTGACGCTACACGTAGTTTAATCTACCGGCGCCGCCCAGCCAAATATATGCTGCTTTGCGTCACTTTCTTGCCGCAGTCGGCGCCCCGCCTTACTGCCGCTTGGCCGCTTCCGCCTTGCGCTGTTCCGCTTCGGCCTTGGCAGCCTGTTTGGCCTCGTTTTCAGCTTTCTTGCGCGCCACTTCCGCCTGACGGCGCTGCGATTCCTGCTGCTTGCGCTCGAAATTCACCACGTTTTCTGCCCGCTTGCCAGCGTTGGCCGCATCCTGCGCTTCCAGCTTTTTCAGCTTTTCCGCATGGCGGGCTTCGCGGTCCACCACAGGCCCGGCCACTGGCGGCGGGCGTGGCGTATCGTCCACGACTTTCGGCGCCCTGGGCGGCTGCGCCGCATGCTGGGCTTCTTCTTCCGCATCCTTGCGCGCCCGTTCGGCCAGCTCGGCATCGCGCTTTTCTACCGAGTCAGCCCGCTTGAAATGTTCGGCATCGACTTCGGCGGCACGCAGCACGGCCAGCGCCTTGCGCCGCACTTCCTTGGCGTCGCTCAGGCAGGCGTTGACGAAGAAGCGGCCATAGCAGACCCGTTCCGCTTCCGCAAACTGGTCCTGCACCAGCGCACGTTCCTGCTCGACCTGACGCAGCGTGACATTGGCCTGCTCAACCGACTGCACTTTCGGCCAGCGTGCAGCGCCATAGTCCGCCTGTGCCGGCAATGCCAGCAGCAGACCCAGCCCCAGCAGCGCAACAAGCTGCGCCTTCCATTTACTTGCCATCACCATAGACTTCCTAAAAAACTAGGCCAGCGCTGCGGCAGCCGCGCGCTGTTCCTTATCCATATATTCCTGCGACTGCATCTCGACGATACGCGAGACAGTGCGGTGGAATTCGTTCGCCAGTGTACCGGTAGTGTATAGCTGTTCCGGCTCCACTTCGGCCGACATCAGCAGCTTCACGCCCTGATCGTAGAATACATCGATCAGCCAGGTAAAGCGGCGCGCCTCGGACGACATGGCCGCCGACATCATCGGTATGCCGGACAATATCACGGTATGGAAACGGCTGGCGATTTCCAGATAATCATTCTGCGAACGGGGACCGCCGCACAGGGTATTGAAATCGAACCAGATGGTGGTGCCGGCCCGGCGCAGCGCGCGGATTTCACGCGCTTCGATGCGGATGGTCGGGTCTTCGTCGGCACTCTCGGCCACGCGCGCAAAGGCGTTGCGCAAGGCTTCATCGGTGGCGGCATTCAGCGGGGTGTAATACGACTCCACCTGCTCCAGCGCGCGGCCACGGTAATCGATGCCGGCATCGATATTCATCACATCGAGCTTTTCGTACAGCAGCGCGATGGTAGGCAGGATGCGGTCGCGGTGCAGCCCGTCCGGATACAGCAGCTGCGGATCGTAGTTGGAAGTCATGATGAAGGATACGCCGTTATCGAACAGCGCCTTCAGCAGGTTGTACATGATCATGGCATCGGCCACATCGGAGATGTGGAATTCATCGAAGCAGATCAGGCGGTATTTTTTGGCCACGCGCTTGGCCACTTCGTCGAGCGGATTGGCCACGCCTTTCAGATCGTCGAGCTGGCGGTGCACGCCGCGCATGAATTCGTGGAAGTGCAAGCGGGTCTTGCGCACCACCGGCACCACCGAATAGAAACTGTCCATCAGGAAGGACTTGCCGCGCCCTACCCCGCCCCACATATAGACGCCACGCGGCACATCGGGCCGGTTAATCAGGCGCTTGAACGTGCTCGAGCGCTGGCCTTTGTAGGCCACCCACTGGTCATAGCACACTTGCAGACGGTCTACGGCGCGGCGCTGGGCAGCATCGGCCTTGAAATTGCGCTGCTCAAGCGCATGCTGGTAAAACTCTTCGACGTTCATGAGGATCAGTTCTGTACTGCGCAAAAGAAAAAGGGCGGACCGCAGCCCGCCCGCAGTCCGCTAGAGGATTGCTTAGAAGTTCAGGGTACGCTTATCGATCGCCAGCGCAGCCTCTTTGGTGGCTTCCGACAGCGATGGGTGAGCGTGGCAGATACGGGCGATGTCTTCGGCCGATGCCTTGAATTCCATCGCCACGACAGCTTCCGAGATCAGTTCCGAAGCCATAGGGCCGATGATGTGCACGCCGAGGATTTCGTCGGTGGTGGCATCTGCGAGGAATTTCACCATACCCGAGGTATCGCCCAGTGCGCGTGCACGGCCGTTGGCCAGGAACGGGAAAGTACCAGCTTTGTAGGCTACGCCAGCGGCTTTCAGGGCCTGCTCGGTTTTGCCTACCCAGGCGATTTCCGGCGAGGTGTAGATCACCCAAGGGATGGTGTCGAAGTTGGTATGACCGTGCTGACCGGCGATACGCTCGGCCACGGCAACGCCTTCTTCTTCCGCTTTGTGCGCCAGCATCGGGCCACGTACCACGTCGCCCACAGCCCATACGCCCGGCAGATTGGTTTTGCAATCGCCATCGACGGCGACGAAGCCGCGCTCGTCCAGTGCCAGACCGACTTTGTCAGCGCCCAGACCATTGGTGTTCGGGGTGCGGCCGATCGAGACGATCAGCTTGTCGAACACGGCGGTCTGTGCTTCGCCCTTGGCGTTTTCGTAAGCCACGGTGACGTTGTTGTCGCCCTTGGTGATAGCGCCGATCTTGCAGCCCAGATTGATGGACAGGCCCTGTTTGGTGAACAGCTTCTGCGCTTCTTTGGCGATCTGCTCGTCAACCGCGCCGAGGAATACCGGCAGGCCTTCCAGCACGGTCACTTCCGCGCCCAGACGGCGCCATACGGAGCCCATTTCCAGGCCGATTACGCCGGCACCGATCACGCCCAGCTTGGCCGGAACCGCGTCGATGGCCAGTGCGCCCGTGTTCGACAGAATCAGTTTCTCGTCAAACGCTGCGCCCGGCAGTTCGCGTGCATTCGAACCGGTAGCGATGATCACCTGTTTGCCGCTGATGGTTTCGTTGGCAGGTGCCGAGACGGTCAGCGGGTAGCCTTCAGCCGTAGCTGGGCCGGCGAAAGCGGCGCGGCCGTGGAAGAAGGTCACTTTGTTTTTCTTGAACAGGAACAGGATGCCGTCATTGTTCTGTTTGACGACGGTGTTCTTGCGCTTCAGCATTTGCGGCAGGTTCAGGGACAGGCCCGCAACATCGATACCGTGTTCCTTGAACGCATGGCCAGCGTGCTCGTAGTGTTCCGACGATTGCAGCAGGGCTTTGGAAGGGATGCAACCGACGTTGGTGCAAGTACCGCCCGGTGCTGGGCCGCCCTTTTCATTTTCCCATGCGTCGACGCAGGCGACCGAGAAACCCAACTGGGCTGCACGGATGGCAGCGATATAACCGCCGGGACCGGCGCCGATGACTACTACGTCAAATTGTTTGCTCATTGTTTATCCTATCGTTTCTTCTTCTGGCACAAAGATCCAGAGCAGAATGTAAATCGCGAGACCGAAGCCGAAGGTCAGTACGAACAGCACGAACAGCAAACGCCAGATCCAGGTCTCGACGCCGCTGATGCGACCGAGGCCGCCACACACGCCACCGAGCCAGCGGTCGCTCAGGGAGCGGCGCAACTTGCTGATGTCGTTGGAAAGCTGCTCGCCGCTGTAAGAGCCGCTGCTGAGCAGCTTGGCCTTGGCAGCAGCGAACTCTGCATCCGACAGGGCGCCGGACTGGTGCAGTTCATGCAAACGCTTGATTTCTTCGGAAACGCTCATGGTTCTTCCTCTGAATAGCGTTCCGGCGCAGGGGCCGGAACGCACTGGCGGTGATTACAGTTCCAGCAGCAGGCGGGCTGGATCTTCCAGCGCTTCTTTCATGGCTACCAGACCCAGCACAGCTTCGCGGCCGTCGATGATACGGTGGTCGTAGGACATGGCCAGGTAGTTCATCGGACGCACCACGATCTGGCCGTTTTCTACCACAGCGCGATCTTTGGTCGCGTGCACGCCCAGAATTGCCGATTGTGGCGGGTTGATGATAGGGGTCGACAGCATGGAACCGAAGGTACCGCCGTTCGAGATCGAGAAGGTACCGCCGGTCAGGTCGTCCAGGGTCAGCTTGCCTTCTTTAGCCTTGGCGCCGAATTCGCCGATTTTCTTCTCGATGTCAGCGATCGACATCTGGTCGGCATTGCGCAGGATAGGCACCACCAGACCGCGTGGCGAACCTACAGCGATACCGATGTCGAAGTAGCCGTGGTAAACGATGTCGTTGCCATCGACCGAAGCGTTGAGGATAGGGTATTTCTTCAGAGCGGCCACAGCAGCTTTAACGAAGAAGGACATGAAGCCCAGCTTGACGCCGTGCTCTTTCTCGAACTTGTCCTTGTACTTGTTACGCAGGTCCATGACTGGCGCCATGTTGACTTCGTTGAAGGTGGTCAGAATCGCGTTGGTCGATTGCGATTGCACCAGACGCTCGGCGATACGGGCACGCAGACGGCTCATAGGCACGCGCTCTTCCGGACGGTCGCCCAGGTTGGCAGCGGCAGGCGCAGCAACTTGTTGCAGTGCTGGTTTAGCGGCTGGCGCAGCCAGCGGAGCAACGGCCGGGGTAGCAGGTGCCGAAGCAGCCAGTGCGTCGCCCTTGGTCACGCGGCCATCTTTGCCCGAACCGGCAACGTCGCTAGCGCTCAGACCTTTTTCCGACAGGATCTTGGCAGCGGCTGGCATGGCCACGTCGCCTTTGTTACCACCGGTAGCAGCAGCTGGGGCAGCAGCAGCGGCTGGAGCGGCGGCTGGAGCAGCAGCGGCAGCAGCTGGAGCGCTTGCGCCGGCAGCAGCTTCGGTGTCGATCACAGCGATGACTTCGTCAGCCACCACGGTGCTGCCGTCGCCTTTGATGATTTCAACCAGCACGCCAGCAGCTGGTGCCGGCAGTTCCAGCACAACTTTGTCGGTTTCGATGTCGATCAGGTTTTCGTCGCGGGCAACGGCTTCGCCGATTTTCTTGTGCCAGGTCAGCATGGTCGCTTCTGCGACCGATTCCGACAGTTGAGGTACTTTAACTTGAATTTGTGCCATGGATAACTCCGTATATTGTGTAATGGCGCTCCGCTACATGCTTGCGGTCACGCGTTTATTAACATTGGTTCTGTCAGGCGCCATGCCGGATCGGGCACGGCGCCATGGGGCTTATTTGGTCAGGATGAAACCTTTGAGCTTCGAGAAAGCCGTTTCCAGCAGATCTTTTTGCTGGGCATAGTGCTTGTCGTAGTAGCCGACGGCTGGCGATGCCGACGCTGGGCGACCGGCGTAGGCCAGGCGCTGACCGGCTTCCATGCTCTCGAAGATGTTGTGCTGAATCTGGAACCAAGGGCCCTGATTCTGCGGTTCGTCCTGTGCCCATACCACTTCCGCCAGGTTCGGGAACTTTTTCAGTTCGGCAGCGAACGATTTGTGCGGGAATGGATACAGCTGTTCCACACGGATGATGGCGGTATCGGTCTGGCCGCGGGTTTTGCGTGCGTTGACCAGATCGTAGTAGACCTTGCCCGAGCAGGCGATAACGCGTTTGACTTTCTTGGCGTCGATTTTCTCGTCGACTTCACCGATCACGGTCTGGAACGCGCCTTTGGCCAGTTCGGTCAGCGGCGTACCGGCATCCTTGTTACGCAGCAGCGATTTCGGCGTGAGGATGACCAGCGGTTTGCGGAACTGACGCACCATCTGGCGACGCAGCACGTGGAAGATCTGCGATGCGGTGGTCGGCTGGACCACTTGCATGTTGTTGTCTGCGCACAGCTGCAGGAAGCGTTCCGGGCGAGCCGACGAGTGCTCTGGACCCTGACCTTCGTAGCCGTGTGGCAGCATCATCACCAGACCCGAAGCACGACCCCACTTCACTTCGCCGGAGCTGATGAACTGGTCGATGACAACCTGGGCGCCGTTGACGAAGTCGCCGAACTGGGCTTCCCAGATGGTCAGGGTGTTAGGTTCTGCGGTCGAGTAGCCGTATTCGAAGCCCAGTACCGCTTCTTCCGACAGCACGGAGTCGATCACGGTGAATGGTGCCTGACCTTCGGCGATGTTCTGCAGTGGCACATAGGTGCCGGCATCCCAGCGCTCGCGGTTCTGATCGTGCAGCACGGCGTGACGGTGGACGAAGGTACCACGGCCAGCATCCTGACCGGTCAGACGCACAGCGTAGCCCGAAGCGACCAGCGAAGCGAAGCCCAGATGTTCGCCCATGCCCCAGTCCAGATTCAGCTCGCCGCGGCCCATGGCAGCGCGGTCAGCCAGCACTTTTTCGACCAGTGCGTGGACTTTGAAGTTTTCCGGTACGGTGGTGATGCGGCCAGCCAGACGTTTCAGTTCGGTCATCGGCACGGCGGTATCGGCGCTGTCGGTCCACTTGCGGTTCAGGAACGGCAGCCAGTCTACGGCGAACTTGTTCTTGAAGTTGGTGATGACCGGATCAACGGTGTGCTTGCCGGCGTCCATGGCGTCACGGAAGGCCGATTGCATTTTTTCGCCGCCGTCGGCAGGGATCACAGCTTGCGCTACCAGTTTGTCCGCATACAGTTTGCGGGTGCCTGGGTGCTGGCCGATTTTCTTGTACATCAGCGGCTGGGTCAGTGCAGGGGTATCTTGCTCGTTGTGGCCCAGTTTGCGGTAGCAGATGATGTCGACAACGATATCTTTCTGGAACTGCAGACGGTAGTCCATGGCGATCTGCGAAGCCAGAACCACGGCTTCAGGATCGTCGGCGTTCACGTGCAGCACAGGTGCTTCGATCATCTTGACGACGTCGGAGCAGTAGATGGTGGAACGGGCATCGCGCGGATCGGAGGTGGTGAAACCGATCTGGTTGTTGATCACGATGTGCACGGTACCGCCGGTGCCGTAACCACGGGTCTGGGCCAGATTCAGGGTTTCCATCACAACGCCCTGACCAGCGAAAGCGGCATCGCCGTGCACCAGAATTGGCAGCACTTGTTTGCCGGCGTGGTCGCCGCGGCGATCCATACGGGCTTTGACGGAACCTTCTACCACTGGATTGACGATTTCCAGGTGCGATGGGTTGAAGGCCAGCGACAGGTGGACAGGACCGCCAGCGGTCGAGATGTCCGACGAGAAGCCCTGGTGGTATTTCACGTCACCGGCTGGCAGGTCGTCGCCATGCTTGCCTTCGAATTCTTCGAACAGTTCCTTAGGCGATTTGCCCAGGGTGTTCACCAGTACGTTCAGACGACCACGGTGGGCCATACCGATCACGATTTCCTGCACGCCTTTTTCGCCAGCGCGCTGGATGATTTCATCGATCGAGGCGATGAAGGTTTCGCCGCCTTCCAGCGAGAAACGCTTTTGACCGACATACTTGGTGTGCAAATAACGCTCCAGACCTTCTGCAGCGGTCAGACGCTCCAGAATGTGCTGCTTCTTCTCTGCGGTGAAGTTAGGCGTCGAGCGGATCGCTTCCAGACGCTCTTGCAGCCAGCGTTTTTCGGCCGGGTCGGAGATGTACATGAACTCGGCGCCGATCGAACGGGTGTAGGTATCGCGCAGGAAGTTCAGCAGGTCGCGCAGGGTCGCGGTCTCTGGGCCGAAGTAGGTGTTGCTGATGTTGAATACGGTGTCCATGTCCGCATCGGTGAACCCGTAGAAGCTAGGATCGAGTTCAGGGATGGCAGGACGCTCCTGACGCTGCAGCGGGTCCAGATTGGCCCAGCGCGAACCCAGATAGCGGTAAGCCGCGATCAGCTGGGTAGCGGCCACACGTTTGCGGCCCATTTCGGCGTCGGCCGAAGCTACCACGGTGCGGATAGGACCAGCTTTCGCGCGCTCGGCGAAAGAGGCGATCACGGAGGCGTGGGCGACGTCGGGTTTATTGGAACCATCGACGGCCGGTACGTGCTGCATGGCGTCGAAATAGGCGCGCCAGTTGTCTGGCACGGAACCTGGATTGTCGAGATACGCTTCGTACAGTTCTTCGACGTACGGGGCGTTCCCACCAAACAGGTAGGAGTTGGACGTATATTGTTGCATCATATTGCTCACCTTTCTTCGCGCTTCGCGAGATTAGCGGGTTAATCTAACCTTCCGCGACACGGCCTGACCGGTTAGCGGATTGCACATCAAGTTGTGGGGAAGGGCTATATTTCTTCGGGTACTACAAAATCGGTCATTCAGGATAGCATCGGTATTGTATCCGAACAACCATTTGTGCGGCAAAAACCCATGAAAACTTGCAGTTTAATGTGGCATTAAGTGTGTAAATGGCATAGCCATGCACTGAAACGGGCGAAATGTTTTCATTATTCTAAGCTTGCCCCGGCTGTCCGGCGCGCGGCAGGCGGCGCGGGCCCGGGCCTGGCAGCAACGGCGTGTGGGCCAGCCAACCGGCATCATGGCGGAACCAGTCAGCCAGAAAATCCAGCATGGCGCGCAAGGCGGCCGGCATATGCTGGCGCGAAGTATAAATAGCGTGAATACCCATCTGTTGCGGGGTGAATGACTCGAGCAAGGGCAGCAGCTCGCCACGGGCGATCAGGCCCATCACGCTGTACCTGGGCTGCAGCACGATGCCGGCGCCATGCAGCGCGGCGCGCAGCAGGCTGGTGTCTTCATTGGCCGACAGATTGCCGCTAACGGGCACGGACACGCTCTCGCCATGGGCATCGGTGAACTGCCACAGGCTTTTGCCGAAATAGCTGTAAGTGAGGCAGTTATGCCGCGCCAGATCGGCCACCTGCCCCGGCCTGCCGTGCCGCGCCAGATAGGCCGGTGCCGCGCACACCACCGAATCGCACTGGGCCAGCTGGCGTGCAATCAGATTCGGCTCCAGCGCATTTGTGATGCGCAGCGCCAGATCGATGCGCTGCTCGACCAGATTCACGGCACGGTTATTAATCTGCAGGTCCACCGTGGTGTGGGGAAAGCGCTGCAGAAAAGCCGTCACGGCCGGCGCCAGCACGGCCTGCGCCAGTGACTGCGAACAGCTGATGCGCAGCAAGCCCCGTGGCGCGCCCTCTTCTACCGTGCTGTCGAGTGCCATCTCTTCAGCCAGTTCCAGCATGCTGCGGCAGCGCGCCAGCGTTAGCGTACCGGCATCCGTCAGACTGAGGCGGCGCGTGCTCCGGTGCAGCAGACGTGCGCCGGCCCAGAGTTCCATTTCCGCCAGATAGCGCGTCACCATGGCACGCGACATGGCCAGCGCATCGGCTGCAGCAATCATGCTGCCGCGCTCGGCAATACTGACAAACACCTTGGCAGCGGTAATCCTGTCCATTAATTCATCCGATTTATGCAATTAATTGATGAATGATACGGGATTTTTCTACCGCTTCAAGCAATTTAAGATGACGTCATTCCCATTCAACACGAAAGACCATCATGTTCAAGCAACCACTGCAAACCCTGTTAGCCACTGCCTTCGCCGCCACCCTGGGCAGCGCCAGCGCCGCCCCGCTCAAAGTGGAAGTATTCAATCCGGGCGAAGCCGCCATCTTCCCCGTCGCCTCCGTACTGGTCTCCGGCACCAAGGATGCCGTACTGATCGACGCGCAGTTCTCGCGTGCCGAAGCCCTGAAACTGGCCGAGCAGATCCGCGCCAGCGGCAAGCGGCTGACCACTGTGTACGTCAGCCATGGCGACCCGGACTTCTACTTCGGCCTCGACGTGATCCACGCGGCCTTCCCTGAAGCGAAAATCGTCGCCACTTCCTACACGGTGGCCGCGATCGAAAAGAAAAAGGATGCCAAAGTGGCGTTCTGGGGCCCTATCCTGAAAGACAATGCACCGCACAGCATCATCGTGCCGCAGGTGCTGCAGGGCGACCGCATCGAACTGGAAGGCGAAACCCTGCAGATCGCCGGTCTGCAAGGCGCGGCACCGGAGCGTAGCTATGTGTGGATTCCATCCATCAGAACCGTGGCCGGCGGGGTGGTGGTCTTCAACGACCTGCATGTCTGGACGGCCGACACCCAGACGCTGGCCGCGCGCCAGCAATGGCTGGCCACGCTGGATGGCATCGCCGCCCTGCAGCCACACACCGTGGTGCCGGGCCACTACAAGATCGGCAGCGCACTGACGCCGGCCAGCATCGGTTTTACCCGCGACTATCTGGTGAAGTTTGAAGCGGAAACGGCAGCCGCCGCCAACTCGGCCGACCTGATCGCCCGCATGCAGCAACTGTATCCGCAAGCAGGCCTGAAAGCGGCACTGGACACCAGCGCCAAGGTCGCCAAAGGCGAAATGAAGTGGTAAGCCAGCCACGCTGAGCGAACCCGCAGGGGCACTCACGCCCCGTCGCGCAACTAGACAAATGCATCTAGATATTTTAATCTAGATGCATAGTCTGATAAAAATGCGCACCATGAACACACCCGTCTCCAAACCCACCCCTGCCGAACTGGAAATGCTGCGCCTGCTATGGGCCAGCGGCCCGGCCACGGCCAAGCAGGTCCATCAGGCAGCACTGGCCAACCGGCCCGACATGAACTACGCCACCGTGCTGCGTCTGCTGCAAGTGATGCATAGTAAAGGGATCCTGAGCCGCGACGAAAGCCAGCGCGCCCACGTCTACGCGCCGGCGCAGGCACAGGATGCGCTGCAGACCAATCTGTTGAAAGAACTGATACAGAAAGCCTTTGCCGGCTCCGGCAAGGCGCTGGTGCTGGCCGCCCTGCGCGGCGGCCATGTAAGCAAGAAGGAAAGGGCCGAGATACAGGCCCTGCTCGATCAGGACAGCTAGACCAGACCTGCAGCACGCCGTCTGCGGCTAGCGCCGCCCCACTGATTTATTTGAGTGCGAGGTAGTGTTGTGCCGGACGGCGCACTGCCCGGCCCTGCGCATCGATACGGAAGATGCGCACCACATCTTCCAGTGCATGCGACTGGTCTTGCAGCGCATGGGCCGCTGCCGCAGCCTCTTCCACCAGCGCGGCATTCTGCTGGGTTACCTGATCCATCTCGGCAATCGCCTCATGCACTTCGCGGATGCCGCCGCGCTGCTCATCGCTGGCATTGCTGATGGCTGCCATGATATCGGTCACGCGGCGCACGCTCTGCACCACTTCCGCCATGGTGGCACCGGCCGCCGCCACCTGGGTGCTGCCCACTTCCACCTTGCCTACCGAATCCTCGATCAGGGCCTTGATTTCCTTGGCAGCGGCAGCCGAGCGCTGGGCCAGATTACGCACTTCGCTGGCCACCACGGCAAAGCCGCGCCCCTGCTCGCCCGCACGCGCCGCTTCCACAGCAGCGTTGAGCGCCAGAATATTGGTCTGGAAAGCGATGCCGTCGATCACGCTGATGATATCGGCAATCTTGCGCGACGAAGCCGTGATCGATCCCATGGTGTCCACCACCTGTGCCACCACCTCGCCACCCTGCACGGCGATCTGCGAAGCGGCCACGGCCATCTGCTTGGCTTCGCCCGCATTGTCGGCATTCTGGTTCACGGCGTTGCTCAGATGTTCCATCGACTGCGCCGTTTTCTCCAGCCTCGAGGCCTGCGCTTCCGTGCGCTGCGACAGATCGAGGTTGCCGGCCGCAATTTCGGCCGAAGCCGACGTCACCTGCTCGGCGCCTTGCCGCACCTGCCCCACCACGGCCGACAGGTTCTGGCTGATGCCGTTCAGCGCGCCCAGCAGCTTGCCGATTTCATCCTGATTCTGCACCACCAGATGCACATTCAGATCACCGGCAGCGATCTGCCCGGCCGCCTGTTCGGCCAGTGCCAGCGGACGCGTCACCACCGTGCGCACCAGCAGGTACAGCATGACGGCAAACACGAGCAGCGCCACCACGCCGATCAGCGCATAGTGGTTGCGCAACTGCTGGGCCTCGCGGGTGATTTCTTCCGTGTAGGTGCCGCCCGCGATCAGCCAGTTCCACGGCTCGAAGGTATTAAAGCTGATCATTTTCTCGCGTGGCGCTGCGCCCTCTTTCTCGGCCCATGGATAAGTCATGGAACCGGTTTTGGCAGCCAGCATATCTTTGATGAAATAGCGCCCGTCATGGGTCTGCAGTTCCAGCACGTTCCGACCTTCCAGCGACGGGTGGATCACTTCTTCGCCCTGCTTCTTGCCCGCAGCCGCATTGATCACATAGACGTAGCCGCTCTCGCCTATCCTGATCTGCTTGATCTTGGTCTTGAGCATGTTCAGATTGTGGCCGATGTCCAGACCGATAAACAGCACGCCGATCACCTTGCCGCTGCTATCTTTGACGGGATCGTACTGGGTGATGTACTGCTTGCCGAACAGGGTGGCCAGACCGCTGTAGCTATTCCCCGCCCGCAGCAAGGAGTAGCTCGGGTGGCTGTGATCGAGCTGGGTGCCGACGGCGCGCTCGCCGTTTTCCTTTTTCAGCGAGGTGCTGACGCGCACGAAATCGTCGCCCTGTGCAGCGAAGATGGTGGCCACCACGCCCGTGTCGGCCATGAATTTATCGGGCAGGCTGAAATCCAGATTCAGCGCCTTGCCGGCAAACAGCAGCGTGGGCGTAGGCTTGCCCGCGATCTCGACGGTGCTGGCTGCATCCAGCGTGAACTGGCCTTGCGCGAAATGGCTGGCGAAGATGCGGGCAAAGCGCGAGGCTTCGTCCGTCATGGCGCTGTGGAACACCTCGACAGTATTGCTGATCCCATTCAGGGTATCGGCCACATTGGCCTGCGCCCGCTGTTCCAGCATGCGCGCCGTACTCAGGTTAATCAGGCTCAGGATAATGGCCAGCATGGCGCTGAGCAGGCCAAAAGTGAAAACGGTAATCTTGCTACCGACGTTAAGGTTTTTGAGGTTTGTTATTGTTAGGCTCATATTGTGCAAATGATCAATGAAGCAAAAAAATGAAAAGCCGGCAACTAATTGACTTAGTTCCGGCCTATTCAGGAAATTTCTTGATGTGGATCACTTTAACACAAATTTGAATTTTGTGTCCGACAGGCAATTTTCTCGCTATGAAAGACGGCTATTGCGCAGCACACAGACGAAAAAAAAGCGGGCCGCAGCCCGCTTTCTGGTGCCTGAGACAGCGGATTAACGCTGGTTCAGAGGCTTGACTTCGCGCGTGGTCGCGCCCACGAACAGCTGGCGTGGACGGCCGATTTTCTGTTCCGGATCGGCGATCATTTCGTTCCACTGGGCGATCCAGCCGATGGTACGGGCCATGGCGAAGATACCGGTGAACAGCGAAACTGGAATGCCCAGTGCCGACTGTACGATGCCCGAGTAGAAGTCCACGTTCGGGTACAGTTTGCGCGAAACGAAGTATTCGTCGTTCAGTGCAATCTTTTCCAGTTCCATGGCCAGCTTGAACAGTGGGTCGTCTTGCAGGCCCAGCTCTTCCAGCACTTCGTAGCAGGTTTCACGCATCAGTTTGGCGCGTGGGTCGAAGTTTTTGTAGACGCGGTGACCGAAGCCCATCAGCTTCACGCCCGAGTTCTTGTCTTTCACCTGAGCGATGAAGGCAGGAATGTTCTCGACGGTGCCGATTTCTTTCAGCATGTTCAGTGCCGCTTCGTTAGCGCCACCGTGGGCAGGGCCCCACAGGCAGGCGATACCGGCAGCGATACAGGCGAACGGGTTGGCGCCCGACGAACCGGCCAGACGCACGGTCGAGGTCGAAGCGTTCTGCTCGTGGTCTGCGTGCAGGATCAGGATACGGTCCAGCGCGCGCACCAGCACGTCGTTGACTTTGTATTCTTCGCATGGGTTGCCGAACATCATGCGCATGAAGTTGGCGCTGTACGACAGGTCATTGCGTGGGTACACGAACGGCTGGCCGATCGAGTATTTGTAAGCCATCGCTACCAGCGTAGGCATTTTGGCGATCAGGCGGATAGCCGATACTTCACGGTGCTTGGCATCGTTGATGTCCAGCGAATCGTGGTAGAACGAAGCCAGCGCGCCAACGGTACCAACCAGTACCGACATCGGGTGCGCGTCACGACGGAAGCCGCGGAAGAAGAACTGCATCTGCTCGTGCACCATGGTGTGCTTGGTCACGGTGTCGACGAAGGTGGCTTTCTGTTCTGCGTTCGGCAGTTCGCCGTTCAGCAGCAGGTAGCACGATTCCATGAAGTCAGCGTTCACGGCCAGTTGTTCGATCGGGTAGCCGCGATACAGCAGCTCGCCCTTGTCACCGTCGATGTAGGTGATCGAGGAATTACATGCCGCGGTCGACATGAAGCCTGGATCGTAGGTGAACTTGCCGGTGCCGGCATACAGTTTACGGATGTCGATCACGTCCGGACCAACGGTCCCTTTGTAGATCGGGAAATCGACCGATGGGCTGCCATCGGAGAACGACAGTGTGGCTTTGTTATCAGAGGTGTTCATGAACTCTTCCTTCTTGGAGAGGTGAGACAAAAGTAAAAAAAACCTGTTATTGCTGTGCTTCGGGCTCAGGCCAGTCGCAGACGCGCCAGCAAGGCGTGTACCTGGGGCAGATCGATGTCGCCATCAGGCTCCTTGCGGGCCAGTATCAGATCCATCAGGGCATTGTCCGACAGATCCAGCAAACGCGTCAGGGCGTCGACTTCCTCGTCGGTCAATTCGGTTTCATGCGCATCGAGAAAACGGGTCAGGATGATGTCGTTTTCCAGCAGTCCACGGCGGGCGCGCCAGCGCAGGCGCGCGCGGTTGGCCGGGTCAGACTGGTGCGCAGCGGTATTCGTTGCAGTCATGGTGCGGCTACTTTACAAAAACGGGCGGTTTGCCTACACAACACCGCCCGTGTGGTGCATCAGATGGCGCGACGGACCATCAGTTCCTTGATCTTGCCGATGGCCTTGTTCGGGTTCAGACCTTTCGGGCAAACGTCGACGCAGTTCATGATCGAGTGGCAGCGGAACAGACGGTATGGATCTTCCAGATTATCCAGACGGGCGCCGGTGGCTTCGTCGCGCGAGTCGGCGATGAAGCGGTAGGCTTGCAGCAGGCCGGCAGGACCGACGAACTTGTCCGGATTCCACCAGAACGATGGGCAGGAGGTCGAGCAGCAAGCGCACAGAATGCACTCGTACAGACCGTCCAGCTCTTCGCGCTGGGCTGGCGATTGCAGACGCTCTTTTTCAGGGCGGATGGAATCGTTGATCAGGTAAGGCTTGACCGAGTCGTACTGCTTGAAGAACTGGGTCATGTCGACGATCAGATCGCGGATCACTGGCAGACCTGGCAGCGGACGCAGCACGATAGGCTCGGTCAGCTCGTTCAGGTTGGTGGTGCAGGCCAGACCGTTTTTGCCATTGATGTTCATGGCGTCCGAACCGCACACGCCTTCGCGGCACGAGCGGCGCAGGGCCAGCGAATCATCCACGTCGGACTTGATGCGCTGCAGTGCGTCCAGCAGCATCTTGTCGGTGTCTTTCAGCTCGACCGTCACGTCCTGCATGTAAGGCTTGGCGTCCTGATCGGGATCGTAACGATAAATTTTCAGTTTGAGAGTGCGTGCCATGTTCTTAGCTCTTAGAAAGTACGTGGTTTCGGTTTGAAGGTGTCGACCGTCAGCGGCTTGGTCACGACTGCCTTGTATTCCAGACGGTTGTCCGCCGAGTACCACAGGGTGTGTTTCATCCAGTTGTCGTCGTCACGCTGCGGGAAATCGTTGTGGGCGTGCGCGCCACGCGATTCCTTACGAGCTGCGGCCGAGACGATGGTGGCTTTGGCAGTTTCGATCAGGTTGTCCAGCTCCAGTGCTTCGACGCGGGCGGTGTTGAACACTTTCGATTTGTCCTTGAACGATACGTGCTTGCGACGCTCGTCCAGTTTCATGATTTCTTCCACGCCCTTGTTCAGCATCTCGTCGGTACGGAACACGCCGCAGTATTTCTGCATGGTGGCGCGAATGTCGTTGGCGACGCCCTGCACTTTTTCGCCGCCGTTCGAGGTTTCCAGCTTGTTCAGACGGTTCATCGCGAAGTCGGCAGCATCCTTAGGCAGCGGTTTGTTTTCCTTCTGCTTGAGGTTCTGTGCCACCACGTGGTTACCGGCAGCGCGACCGAATACCACCAGGTCGAGCAGCGAGTTGGTGCCCAGACGGTTAGCGCCGTGCACCGATACGCAGGCGCATTCGCCGATTGCGTACAGGCCGTTGACCACTTTCTGGGTGCCGTCGCCGTTAGGCGTGACCACCTGACCGTGGATGTTGGTTGGAATACCGCCCATCTGGTAGTGGATGGTTGGTACGACCGGAATCGGCTCTTTGGTGGCGTCGACGTTGGCGAACTTGTGGCCGATTTCCAGAATCGAAGGCAGACGCTTCTGGATGGTGTCGGCGCCGATGTGGCGCAGATCCAGCATCACGTGATCTTTGTTCGGACCGCAGCCGCGGCCTTCTTTGATCTCCTGGTCCATCGAGCGCGAAACGAAGTCGCGTGGTGCCAGATCCTTCAGCGTAGGCGCATAGCGCTCCATGAAACGTTCGCCTTCGGAGTTGATCAGGATACCGCCTTCACCGCGTACACCTTCGGTGATCAGCACGCCCGCGCCGGACACGCCGGTCGGGTGGAACTGCCAGAATTCCATGTCCTGCAGCGGCAGGCCGGCACGTGCAGCCATACCCATACCGTCGCCGGTGTTGATGAAGGCATTGGTCGATGCAGCGAAGATACGGCCAGCACCGCCGGTAGCGAAGATGGTGGTCTTAGCTTCCAGAATCATGCATTCGCCGGTTTCCATTTCCAGTGCGACTACGCCGACCACGTCGCCTTCGGCGTCACGGATCAGGTCCAGTGCCATCCACTCGACGAAGAAGTGGGTACGGGCACGCACGTTGCGCTGGTACAGGGTGTGCAGCAGCGCGTGACCGGTACGGTCAGCAGCAGCGCAAGCACGTTGTACGGCTTTTTCGCCGAAGTTGGCGGTGTGGCCGCCGAATGGGCGCTGGTAGATGGTGCCGTCCGGGTTACGGTCGAAAGGCATACCGAAGTGTTCCAGTTCGTACACGACCTTCGGTGCTTCGCGGCACATGAATTCGATCGCATCCTGGTCGCCCAGATAGTCGCCACCTTTGACGGTGTCGAACATATGCCAGAACCAGTTGTCTTCAGCCATATTGCCCAGCGAGGCGCCGATACCGCCCTGCGCTGCCACGGTGTGGGAACGGGTAGGGAAAACTTTCGACAGCACCGCGACGTTCAGACCGGCTTCAGCCAGTTGCAGCGATGCACGCATGCCGGAGCCGCCGGCGCCGACGATTACCGCATCAAAGCGGCGGGTAGGGATTGCAGATTTGATAGCTGCCACGATTAAACACTCCAGAGTATCTGTACCGACCATGCGGCACAAGCGATCAACCACAAGATGGTGGCGACTTGCAGGGTCAGACGCAGACCGACGGATTTCACGTAATCCATCCAGATGTCACGTACGCCTACCCAGGCGTGGAAGAACAGACCGAACAGGGTCACGGCGCTGATTAGCTTGAACCATTGCTGGGCGAACAGGCCAGCCCAGCCTTCATAGGTGAAGTTCTGGCCGGTCAGGAAAGACACCAGCAGGATCACGGTGTAAGCCACCATCACCAGTGCGGTAACGCGTTGCGCCAGCCAGTCACGCAGGCCGTAATGCGCGCCTACGACGAGGCGTTTTGGTCCGATGTTATCGTTAGTGGCCATCTCAGAAGACTCCAAACAGTTTGAGGGCGATGATTGCGGTCAGGCTCAGGCTCACAGCCAGCACGGTAGCGGCCGAGTGACGTGCCTGCTCTTTGGCCAGGCCGATGTGCATGTCCATGATCAGGTGGCGGCAGCCAGCGCAGAAGTGGTGCAGATAGCCCCAGACCAGCGCCAGAATGATCAGTTTGACCAGCGGGTAGGAAACGATGCCTTGGTAGTACGCAAAGGAAATTTCCGAGCGCAGGCTTTGCTCCAGCAGGTACAGCACGAATGGCAGCAGCAGGAACATCGAGAGGCCGCTGATGCGGTGCAAAATGGATACCAGGCCAGCCAAAGGCAAGCGGTAGTTGGACAATTCCGTCACATGGATGTTACGGAACTCCGGCCGTTCTTTTTTCGGGGCTTCCCTTACGGCTTCAGACATATCAAGACCTCCTAGGCAAAAACAAAAATTTCGAGAATGCGATTTTCGCTGATTTTCGCATTTATAACCAATATGTATTGTTACATATAACCAAAATAGTGGTAGTCAACAGCTGCGACGGCTACTTTCTGTAGCTCAACGTATTTTCAGCGCAACAGGGTTTTGCCTCGATTTCTACCCCGTTTTCGCCGCCCGCCGCTGCATTGCAGCAAACGGGCATCTCCTCACATCAACTCGTGTGATCCGTTCAGTTCAGCTCGCTTAGTTCAGCTCATTGTGATAGTGGTGCCGGGCGGTCGAGTACAGACCGCGGCGCAGTTCCACCGCTTTATCACCGTAAGTGAACGACACCCGCTCCGATTCCAGCAGCGGGGTCTGGGCAGCGATGCCCAACAATTTTGCATCTTCCTCACCCACGCTGACGGCGCGGATTTTTTCCGTCGCGCGTATCATGCGGGTGCCGAATTCCGATTCGAACAGGCCGTACATCGGGCCTTTGTATTCCATCAGGCGCTCGGCCGTCAGACCTTTGAAGATCATGCCGGGCAACCACAGCTCTTCCACGATGGTGGGCACGCCTTCAAACGCTTGCACCCGCTTGATATACACCACCGCATCGCCCGATTTCAGTTCGAGCAGGCGCGCCACATCGGCCGGCGCACGCATGCGTTTGACTTCGATAATCTTGCTGTCGGGATAGTGCGGCACGCCTTCGTCCGGCATCAGACGCAGGAAGCGGAAGTGGGCGCGCGCTTCGTGATGGGTGGAAACAAACGTTCCCTTGCCCTGCTTGCGCATGACCAGATTTTCCGCCGCCAGCTCATCGATCGCCTTGCGCACGGTGCCCTGGCTCACCTTGAAACGGTTGGCCAGCTCCACTTCGCTGGGGATCAGTTCGCCCGGCTTCCATTCGCCCGACTGCAAACTCTGGGTAATCAGACCCTTGATTTGCTGATAAAGTGGCGAGAACGTGGGCGAAGGGGCCGCCGATGCGCTGCCCGCACTGCCGCTTGCGGTAGTGGATGCAGGGTTGTTATTAGGCGGCACGGAATTCATAGACCACGATTTCACCACAAATACCCCCTGCCGTCCAGCAAAAACCAGCAATAACTTATCTGTCTTATATAAGACATAAGATAGCATTGACATCTGCCAAACTCAGGCCTACACTCCCCAGCGAGGCGCTTGCGGCAAGCCGTTTGACCACCCCTGCGGACCGCCGGCCAGCACTCAAATGCAGTATGATTACGGTTTCCCCCGGGCCGCTACTGGCCCCGCTTAGCGAACGTTTTATTCCCACTTTGGAGATTCATCATGGCAAAAACCCCAATGCGTGTTGCTGTTACCGGCGCCGCCGGCCAAATCGGTTACGCTCTGCTGTTCCGCATCGCCAATGGCGACATGCTGGGCAAAGACCAACCAGTTATTCTGCAACTGTTGGAAATTGCTGACGAAAAAGCACAGAAAGCACTGAAGGGCGTCATGATGGAAATCGACGACTGCGCTTTCCCGCTGCTGACCGAAATGACCGCCCACTCCGATCCGATGACGGCTTTCAAAGATGCCGACGTCGCCGTGCTGGTTGGCGCACGTCCACGTGGCCCAGGCATGGAACGTAAAGACCTGCTGGAAGCCAATGCCCAGATCTTCACCGTACAAGGTAAGGCACTGGATGCCGTCGCTTCGCGCAACGTTAAAGTTCTGGTGGTCGGCAACCCAGCCAACACCAATGCTTACATCGCCATGAAATCGGCACCATCGCTGCCAGCCAAGAACTTCACCGCCATGCTGCGTCTGGACCACAACCGCGCGCTGTCGCAAGTGGCTGCCAAAACCGGCAAAGCTGTTAAAGACATCGAAAAACTGTGCGTATGGGGCAACCACTCGCCTACCATGTACGCTGACTACCGCTTCGCTACCATCGACGGCGCTTCGGTCAAAGACATGATCAACGATCAGGAATGGAACGCTAACACCTTCCTGCCTACCGTGGGCAAACGCGGCGCCGCCATCATCGAAGCACGCGGCCTGTCGTCGGCTGCTTCGGCTGCCAACGCTGCCATCGACCACATCCACGACTGGGTACTGGGCACCGCAGGCAAATGGACCACCATGGGCATCCCATCGGACGGTTCCTACGGCATCCCAGAAGGCACCGTGTTCGGCTTCCCTGTGACCACCGAAAACGGCGAATACAAAATCGTTCAAGGTCTGGAAATCGATGCATTCTCGCAAGAGCGCATCAACCTCACCCTGAAAGAACTGACCGAAGAGCGCGAAGGCGTGAAGCACCTGCTGCCATAAGCCGGGCTGAACTCCTCACTCCCTTCTGCGTAAGTGGAACCGGTTAAAACACCGCTCCGCCGCACCCGCCGCGCTGCTGACAGCAGCGCGGCAGCTCCATCTCACCCCTCCGCAGTACCAGACACTTCCCGCATGCATCCATCCGAGGTTTTATTCCAGGGCAATCGCCAACCCTTGCTGCTGCCAGCTTGTGACCATTACGCCGGCAGCGAAAAGCTGATGCGCAAATCGATTGCCTTGCAACAAGAACTTGGCCCCCTGTTCGATATCACCCTCGATTGCGAAGACGGCGCCAGCGCCGGCAACGAAATCGAGCACGCCCGCCTCGTCGCGGCGCTGGTGCAGTCGGACGAGAATAAGTTCAGCCGCCTAGGCGCGCGCGTGCACGATATCGCCAGCCCGCACTTTGTGAGCGATGTGGAAATCATCTGCACGGCGGCCAGCAAACTGGCCTACATCGTGCTGCCCAAGGTGCATAGCGCCAAGGAAGTCACTGCTGCCATCAAACTGATCAACACCCACGCCAGCAAGGCGGGCCGCAAGGACCTGCCCGTGCACGTGCTGATCGAAACCCATGAAGCGCTGCACGAGGCCTATGCCATTGCCGCCCTGCCGCAAGTGCAGTGCCTGTCGTTCGGCATCATGGACTTTGTTTCCTCCCACTACGGAGCGATTCCGGCCAGCGCCATGCGCACGCCGGGCCAGTTCACCCACCCGCTGGTAGTCCGCGCCAAGCTCGAAGTGGCGGCCGCCTGCCATGCGCACGGCAAAGTGCCTTCGCACAATGTCACCACCGACATCAAGGATGCCGCCGTGGCCGCCAACGACGCGCAGCGCGCTGCCGCCGAATTCGGCTTTACCCGGATGTGGAGCATCCATCCGGACCAGATCAAGCCCATCATCAAAACCTTTACGCCGCGCATGTCCGAAGTCAATGACGCCACCGCCATCCTGGTGGAAGCTGCGGCTGTACAATGGGGGCCGATTTCGCAGAATGGCCGCTTGCACGACCGCGCCAGCTACAGATACTATTGGACTGTGCTGCAACGGGCCAAACTGGCCGGTTTAAGCCTGCCCGAAGCGGCGCAAAGCCTGCTCAACGGCAACACCAAATAACCTTACATCTGGAAGTACCACCATGTCTCTCGCCAAACTGCTGCTGGCATGCAGCCTGTCGCTTACCGCCCTCACCCTGAGCTCGGCTGCCCGCGCCGACAATGCGCCGACCAAGCCGGCCGCCAAGAAAACCGCCAAGGCCAAACCGGCGGCCAAGGCTGCGGAAGCCAAACCGGCCGATGAAGATGTGGCCGAACCGGCTGTGGGCGAATCGTCGGCCACCGAGTTCGACTGCGAGCTGGGCAACAAGATCACCATCTACGAAAACGTCAATGACGACGCCCACATCGCCCTGCGCTGGAAAAAACGTCTGCACCGCCTGACCCGCGTGGGCACCACCACGGGCGCGCACCGCTTCGAGAACCATGTGTACGGTCTGGTCTGGATCGGCATTCCTGCCAAAGGCATGCTGCTGGACTCGAAACAGGGCCGCCAGCTGGCCAACGAATGCCGCAACGCTGAACAGATGAAACCACTGGCTGCCAACGAAGCAGCAGCCACCGGCACCAGCCTGCAGTAATTCCCTGCCGCCTGTCACTCAGGCAGGGAATTCCCCTCGCACCGACGACACCCCAAACCTAGGAGAAGTCATGGCACACAATACGCTCAATACGCTCAAGGAATTCGCTATCGCCGGCAAAACCGGCAAGTTCTACTCGCTGCCGGCGCTGGAACAGAGTCTGGGTGCGAAAATCTCGCGCCTGCCCGTTTCCATCCGCGTGGTACTGGAATCCGTGCTGCGCAATTGCGACGGCAAGAAAGTCACCGAAGAACACGTCAAGCAGCTGGCCAACTGGGGTGCGACGGCCGAGCGCGTAGATGAAATCCCCTTCGTCGTCGCCCGCGTGGTGCTGCAGGACTTCACCGGCGTGCCGCTGCTGGCCGATCTGGCCGCCATGCGCAACGTGGCTTACAAGATGGGCGTGAACGCCAAGAAAATCGAGCCGCTGGTACCGGTCGATCTGGTGGTCGACCACTCGGTGACCATCGACCACTTCCGCGAAAAAGGCGCGCTGGACCTGAACATGAAGCTGGAATTCTCGCGCAATAACGAGCGCTACCAGTTCATGAAGTGGGGCATGCAAGCCTTCGACACCTTCGGCGTGGTGCCACCGGGCTTCGGCATCGTCCATCAGGTCAATCTGGAATATCTGGCGCGCGGCGTGCACAAGACCAGCGAAGGGGTGTACTACCCGGACACTCTGGTGGGCACCGATTCGCACACCACCATGATCAACGGCATCGGCGTGGTCGGCTGGGGCGTGGGCGGCATCGAGGCGGAAGCCGGTATGCTGGGCCAGCCCGTGTACTTCCTGACACCGGACGTGATCGGCGTGAACCTGACGGGCGTGCTGCGCGAAGGCTGCACCGCTACCGATCTGGTGCTGACCATTACCGAACTGCTGCGCAAGGAAAAAGTCGTCGGCAAGTTCGTCGAGTTCTTTGGTGAAGGTACCGAGACGCTGTCGCTGACCGACCGCGCCACCATCGCCAACATGGCGCCCGAATATGGCGCCACCATGGGCTTCTTCCCGGTCGATGACGCCACCGTCGAGTACTTCGAAGGCACGGGCCGCACCAAGGACGAAATCGCTGCCTTTGCTGCCTACTTCAAGGCGCAGGGTCTGTACGGCGTGCCGAAAGCAGGCGAGATCGATTACACCCGCGTAGTGGAACTGAACCTGACTTCGGTCACGCCTTCGCTGGCCGGCCCGAAACGTCCGCAGGACCGCATCGAGATCGGTCAGGTCAAGAACAACTTCACCGAACTGTTCTCCAAGCCGACCAAAGAGAATGGCTTCAACAAGAAAGCCGAAGATCTGGGCGCCGTCTACACCACCAGCAATGGCGTCAACGTCAAGAACGGCGACGTGCTGATCGCTGCGATTACCTCGTGCACCAACACGTCCAACCCTAGCGTGCTGCTGGCCGCCGGCCTACTGGCCAAGAAAGCCGTGGAAGCGGGTCTGAGCGTAGCGCCGCACATCAAGACTTCGCTGGCGCCCGGCTCGCGCGTGGTAACGGAATATCTGGGCGCGGCCGGTCTGCTGCCGTATCTGGAACAGCTGGGCTTTGGCGTTACCGCCTACGGCTGCACCACCTGCATCGGCAACGCGGGCGACCTGACGCCCGAACTGAATGCCGCCATCACCAGCAACGACATCGTGGCGTCGGCCGTGCTGTCCGGTAACCGCAACTTCGAAGCGCGTATTCACCCGAATATCCGTTCCAACTTCCTCGCTTCGCCACCACTGGTAGTGGCTTACGCCATCGCCGGCAATATGACGGTCGACCTGATGACCGAGCCTGTGGGCAAGGGCAAGGATGGCAAAGACGTGTATCTGGGCGATATCTGGCCGACCTCGAAAGAGATCGCCAAGCTGATGAAGTTCGCCATGAACGCCAAAGTCTTCAAGGCCAACTACGCCGATGTCAAAGGCAATCCGGGCAAGCTGTGGGAAGACGTATCGAGCACGGAAGGTCAGGTCTACAACTGGCCGGCCTCCACCTACATCGCCGAACCACCGTTCTTCGACGGCTTCGAAATGACGCCGAAAGCAGCAGCTACCGGCATCACCGGTGCACGCGCGCTGGGCGTGTTCGGTGACTCCATCACCACCGACCACATCTCCCCTGCCGGTTCGATCAAGGAAGACGGTCCGGCCGGTCAGTGGCTGCTGGCCAATGGCGTGCTGAAGGCCGACTTCAATTCCTACGGCTCGCGCCGCGGCAATCACGAGATCATGATGCGCGGCACCTTTGCCAACGTGCGCATCAAGAACAAGATGATACCGGCCAAGGCTGACGGTTCGGCCGTGGAAGGCGGCATCACCATCCACCAGCCATCGGGCGAACAGATGGCTATCTACGACGCGGCCATGAAGTACGTGGCCGAAGATACGCCGACCATGGTGTTCGGCGGCGAAGAGTACGGCACCGGCTCGTCGCGCGACTGGGCCGCCAAGGGCACCCAGCTGCTGGGTGTGAAAGCCGTGATCGTGCGCTCGTTCGAACGTATCCACCGCTCGAATCTGGTGGGCATGGGCGTGCTGCCACTGCAATTCATCGGCAACGACAGCGTCGAATCGCTCGGCATCACCGGCAAGGAAACCTATGACCTCAAAGGTCTGGACGGCGAAATCAAGCCCCAGCAGTTAGCCACGCTGGTGATCCACCGTGACGGCCAGCCGGCACAGGAAGTCAAAGTGCTGCTGCGTATCGACACGCCTATCGAAGTGGATTATTACAAGCACGGCGGTATCCTGCCCTTCGTGCTGCGCCAGCTGCTGGCCAGCTAAGCGCCCTGCTCTGCGTCAGCGCACACCACAGAACGCCGGCTGATTGCCGGCGTTTTTTTCGTCTTGTACGCTTATCATCTACAATAGAGTCATAAGGGTTATCATTTGTTTGACTGATCCGCTTTTTCCACTTTTATGAGACTCTTATTGCGTTATGCGTCGTCCTTCTAAAGATTCATCCCAAAAATTGTCTGCCGAAAGCCAGCGTCTGGTGACTTACGCCAATGCCGTGGGTCAGGCTGCCAGCCGGATCGAAGAGCGGACATGGGAACTCAGCCTCGATGCGCAGTTGCAGAAACTACTCAAGACTGGCCATCAGGACACTATCGACGCGACCCTGAACCATCTGTTCAAGGAAGACCTGAATGCCTACGATATCCTGATGGATAGCGTGGAAGCCGTCAGCGAATCGGCCACCATCCAGATCGAAGCCGACGGTGTGAGCAAAGCCTACGATGTGCTGCTGGTGGCTGCGCCCATCCTCGCATGGACCCGCTTTGCCATCGCTTCGGGCGCCATCCCCGGCGACATTCTGAGCACGCTGTCGGCCCATTTCGGCGCCCACCTGCTGGCCGATGGCACGCACATGGCGATGGCACCTACGCTGTATTCGATCGACCAGCTGCCGCGCAGCCACGTGGAAACCTTCGGCAAAGTGCAGAAGCTGGGCCAGGCCGCCATCAAGGGCACGGCGCTGAAGACCGACAGCAAGACGCCGGAAACGGCGCCTTTCCTGGCCGATACGCGCTACCTGCTGGTGGCCGTTGCCGCGCCAGCCGGTGCAGCGCTGTTCCGCTGGCAGATGCCTGGCCTGCAGGCCAACTATGCGGCCGAACGTGCCAGCGCGCTCGAACAGTGGCGCAATCAGGTCACGCCTACCGTCAGCCGTTTGCTGCCGGGCTGCGGCGTGGAACTGCTGCTGCCGGAAGCCTATTACATGGCCTGCCGCGAAGCGGACAAGCAGATCCGTCCCGTATCGATCCGCGCTGCCGTGCACTACCTGACGCACACGCTGGGTCTGGAACCGGCCGGCCTGCGCGCCGTGATCGCCGGCTTTGGCGAAGAAAGTGCCGATGGCCAGATCGACGAATATCGTGTCGCTTTCACCCAGCGCAATTCCAACGATGTGATGTATGGCGTCGTCTGGCCGCTGTACGGGCAGGAAGATGAAGACGGCACGCCGCCGGAAGGCCCGCTGCAAGGCGGCTTTGGCGGCCTGCAGCAGCGCCCGGTGACGCCGGTGGACGAGATCACGGCCCAGCTCAATGCGTCCGGTGTGACGCAGGTGAAGAAGCATAGCGAGCGCTATGTGGCCGAGTTCTGCGACGACTGCGGCGCGCCATTGTTTGCCGATCCGCTGGGCGAACTGGCGCATGCAGAAATGCCCGAAGACGCACCTACCGGCACCGAGCACTTCCATTAAAACAAAAGCCCTCGCTTACGAGGGCTTTTTCACTTCTGGCGGTACAGGAGGCGAGACATAAAGAATGATAGGCTGCGGCGGAGCAGCTTGTGCCGCCGCGGCAATCGGTTTAAGTATCTGCCCCATAGCGATGCCTAAGCCACCAAAGCCGATAAACAGCCCTATCATGGAGGCCACCATCCACTTATGTATTTCGGCCACCGTGTGGAGCATTTCAGCACGCAACTTTTCAATGTCGGCCTTGGTGGCAAGGGTCGGCACGATGGCATCGTAGTGCGCCTTGAGCGCATAGAATTCGCTGTCGTTCATGCTTACAGCATAGGCGACAGCGAGGTCTTTACCAAGCCGAATACGGGTGCTTGATCAGGCTGGAGTTGAGATAGCGCACATCGCTGGTGACTTCCTCGCCTACCCACTCGGGCAGCTCGAACTGTTCGGCTTCGCTGCCCAGTTCAATCTCGGCCACCACCAGTCCCGCATTCACGCCGAGGAACTCGTCGACTTCCCACACGTGGCCCGCATAGTCGATACGGCTGCGGTATTTCTCGATCAGGGGCTGCTCGCACAGCAGCAGCAATTCGGTCGCGTCGGCCAGCGGAATCTCGTACTCCCACTCGCCGCGCACAGCGCCCACATTGCGCCCCTTGATGGTCATGACACCGCGCTCGCCCTCGATGCGCACGCGCACCACGCGCTCCTTGTGCGAGGACAGATAGCCCTGACGCAGCAGGACCGGCTGGCCCATGCTACGCCACGCATCGCCGCGCAACAGGAACTTGCGCTCGATCTCGACGCCCATCTCAGTCGTCCAGCGACAGCAGAATAGGCTGCAGCATGGCTGCGCCCAGCGCCGCACTACGGGCACCGTTCCAGCCCACGCGTGGATCAGGCAAATCGGCGTTATCCTTGAACGGCATTTCCAGCGTCAGCGCGAGGCAGCCGAAATGGTGGCCCACATACTTGGAAGCCAGCGTCAGCATGTCTTCCTTGTACTTGCTGGCAGCGTAGCCATACTTGTCCTGGAAGTCCGGGCTGGAAGCCTTGTAGCGGTCGATAAACGCCTGCTGGGCGACGCGGCGCTCTTCGCTGAAGTTCTCCAGCATTTCATTACCGGCCACGAAGTTGTACGGCAGCGCTTCATCACCGTGTATGTCGAAGAACATGTCGATGCCGGTGGCATGCATTTTCTCTTTCACGCACAGCACTTCAGGGCTGCGTTCCAGCGTCGGCGTCATCCATTCGCGGTTCAGGTTGGCGCCAGCGGCGTTGGTACGCAGGTTGCCGCGCACCGAGCCGTCCGGATTCATGTTCGGTACGATGTAGAACACGCAGCGCTGCAGCAGCTTGCGCGCGATAGGATTGGCATCGTCCAGCAGCGAATCCACCAGCCCTTCGACGAACCATTCGGCCATCGATTCCCCCGGGTGCTGGCGCGCGATGATCCAGATTTTTTTCTCGGCAGCCGGATTACCCACCACCACCAGATTCATGTCGCGGCCATCGACCGTACTGCCCAGATCCTGCACGCGGGCCAGCGGATGTTCGCCGATTTCACCGAGCAGGCGCAGGTGGCGCTCGAAGGAATATGGCTCGAAATAGGCGTAGTACACGCTATCCGTATCCGGCGTGTGCTTGATGGTCATGACCTCGCCATCGAAATGGGTCGGTACGCGGAACCAGGTTTCCGTGTCGTAGCTGGCCACAGCCTGATAGTCTTCGTAACCCTTGGCATAGGTAGCCGAACCGGCGTTCAGGAAACGCATACGCAGCTGCTGGCCACGGGCGCCCTGCACGCGGAAGTGGAACCACTGATGGATGTCCGCGTTGTTATCCTTGCGCAGGTTCAGTTCGATCTCGGCTGCGCTGTCTGCACGCAGCACTTCGATCGCGCCCGAGTCAAAATTCTGGCTGATTTTAATGGTCATGGTAATCCGTAATTTGAGAGTGCCGAGGACCTTATTTTACCAGCATGCTCCCATCACGTTTGTAGCGCCCGTACCATGCAAACGCCTGTTCCAGCACATGCGGCGTCTGGCCACCGCCCTTCAGCGCTTCGGCCAGATAGGCGCGCAGCTGCGGACGATAATCAGGGTGGGCGCAGTTCTCGATGATCAGCGGCGCGCGCTCGCGCGGCGCCAGCCCGCGCAGGTCGGCCAGCCCCCATTCGCTCACCAATACATCGACATCGTGCTCGGTATGGTCCACGTGCGGCACCATGGGCACCACGCTGGAAATCGCGCCGCCCTTGGCCACGGATTTGCTGACAAAAATGGACAGCTGGGCATTGCGGGCAAAGTCGCCCGAGCCGCCTATGCCGTTCATCATGTGCGTGCCGCCCACGTGGGTTGAGTTGACGTTGCCGTAGATATCGAATTCCAGCGCCGTGTTCAGCGCGATCAGGCCCAGACGGCGCACCACTTCCGGATGGTTGCTGATCTCCTGCGGACGCAGCACGATGCGCTCGCGGTAGCTTTCCAGATTGCGGATGAATTTCTCGTGCATGGCGGCCGACAGCGTGATCGACGAGGCCGAGGCCATGGACAGCTGGCCCGAATCGAGCAGCTCGATGGCGCTATCCTGCAGCACTTCGGAATACATGGTCATGTTGCGGAATGGCGAGTCGATCAGACCATGCAGCACGGCGTTGGCGATGGTGCCTATGCCTGCCTGCAGCGGACGCAGTTCCGGCCCCATGCGCCCTGCTTTCACTTCGCCTTCGAGGAAGCGGATCACATGGCGTGCAATCGCATCCGTCTCTTCATCGGGCGGCAGCGCATTGGATGGGCTATCGGGACTATCGGTAATGATGATGGCGGCGATGCGGTCGGGGTGAACGGGGATCGCTGTCCAGCCCATGCGCTGCCATGGCGTCAGCAGCGGAATCGCGCCGCGATGCGGACGGGCTACGGGCAGGTAGATATCGTGGAAGCCCTCCAGCGCCAGCGGTGCGCTCAGATTGATTTCCACGATCACCTGTCTGGCCTGCTGGGCAAAAGTGGCCGTATTCCCGACCGACATGCTGGGGATGATGCCGCCATCGGCGGTAATCGCCACCGCTTCCACCACGGCCACGTCGATCTCTTTCAGGTCGCCGGAACGCAGCTGCTCGGCCGTTTCCGACAGATGCTGGTCGATGAACATTACTTCGCCCGTGTTGATCTTGCGGCGCAGGGCGGCATCTGCCTGGAACGGCATGCGGCGTGCTACCACGCCCGCGTTGGCCATCATGCCGTCGCTATCATTGCCAAGCGAAGCGCCGGTCAGCAGCGTCAGTGCCAGCGCCTCGTTGCGCGAGCGCTCTACCAGTGCCAGCGGCATGGCCTTGGCGTCGCCGGCACGGGTGAAACCGCTCATCCCGACCGTCATACCATTTTTGATCAGGCGTGCTGCCTGCGCTGCCGTCATGACCTTGCTCATCAATTCCGGGCGGCGTATGCGTTGTTCGTACATCAGGTGCTCCTCCTTGTATGTTTGTTTCAGTATAGAATTTAAGAACTAGTCGCTGCATGACTTAAATTCTCTGATTGGAGTCGCTTTTTTCATGGATCTACGCTCGCTGCGCTACTTCGTCGAAACGGTGAGGCTGAACAGCTTTACCCAGGCGGCGGAGAAGCTGAACGTCACCCAGTCCACCATCAGCAAGATGGTGCGCCAGCTGGAACAGGAAGTCGGAACGGAACTGCTGCTGCGCAGCGGCCGCCAGCTACACCTCACCGATACCGGGCGCGTGGTGTTTGCACGGGGCGAGGAAATGCTGGCCGCCATGCAGCAGCTGACCATGGAAGTGGCCGACCTGCAGGCCGCACAGAGCGGCCACCTGACGGTAGGCATACCGCCCATGATCAACCTGCTGTTCACACCCGTGCTGAAGGCTTTCCGCAAGCGCCACCCCGGCATCAGCCTGACACTCAAGGAAGATGCCGGGCAGGCACTGGAACGGCAGGTGGCCAGCGGCGAGCTGGAAATCGGCATGACGGTGCTGCCGGCCGATCCGCAACTAGGTTTGCAGACAGCGCCCATCGTCAGCTATCCGATCTGGGCGCTGGCAGCACGCGGCACCTTCCCCAAGCAGCGCAGCACGCTCAAGCTGAAGGCGCTGGCGACGCTGCCGCTGGTGATGCTGACCGATGATTTCGCGCTGACGCGCAGCCTGCGCCACGCCTTTGCGCAGGCCGGCATTGCGCCGGAGATCGCGGCGCAGAGCGGCCAGTGGGACTGGCTGGTAGCGATGGCGTCCGCCGGCATGGGTGTGGCGCTGCTGCCGGAACCACTGATACACCGGCTGGCCATCGGCCAGCTCGATCGCTTGAAACTGGTGGAACCGGAACTGCAATGGCAGGCCGCGCACGTATGGCGCGGCCCCTACCTGTCGCACGCGGCACGCGCGTGGCTGGAAGTGTGCAACGAGGTGCTGGGCACGGGAGCGTAACCGTTACAGCACCACGCCGCGCGCCTTGAGCGCGGCGCGCACGCCGGCACCGTAGGCTGGATCGGCCTGATCGAACTGGGCCAGCTGGCGCGCGATAATTTCGCTGCTGACCTGACTCAGTGGGCCAGCCAGATTATCGAACAGGTTCTGCTGCGCCTGCGGCGACATCAGACGGAACAGATTACCGGCCTGGGTGTAATCGTCTTCCTGCCCGCGCCCATCGTAGCGCCCTGCTGCTCCCGTCAGTTCCAGCGCAGGCTCGCCGTGGCCCATGCCCTGCGGCGCACTGCCTGCCGCTGCCACCGTGTCGTAGTTCTGCGCTGCGCCGCCATTGTGGATCGCCATCGCACCATCGCGCTGCTGGTTATGGAACGGGCAGCGCGGCGCATTCACCGGCAGGTGCTGGTGATTGGTGCCCACGCGGTACAGTTGCGCATCGTGGTAGGCGAACAGACGTGCCTGCAGCATCTTGTCCGGCGAGTAGCCCATGCCGGGCACAATGTTCGCTGGCGACAGCGCGGCCTGTTCCACTTCCGCGTGGTAGTTGAGCGGATTGCGGTTCAGCTCCATCACGCCCACGGGAATCAGCGGGAAGTCCTTGTGCGGCCACACCTTGGTCAGATCAAACGGATTCCAGCCCGTGCGCTGTTCCCATGCTGCCAGTTCGGCCGCCGTTGCTACCTGCAGCTTCACGTCCCACTGCGGGAAGTTACCGGCTGCTATGGCACCGAACAGATCGCGCTGGGCGTAATCGGGATCCGTACCGGCGATGCGCGTGGCTTCGGCCGCCGACAGATTCCTGATGCCCTGACGGCTCTTCAGGTGCCACTTCACGTACACGCGCTCGCCCGCATCGTTAATCAGGCTGAAAGTGTGGCTGCCGAATCCGTCCATGTGGCGGTAGCCATCGGGTGTGCCGCGATCGGAGAACAGCATGGTGACCTGATGCAGGCTTTCCGGCGCCTTGCTCCAGAAGTCGAACATCATGGTAGGCGACTTCAGATTGGTCTGCGGGCAGCGCTTCTGGGTATGCACGAAGTCGGGGAACTTGATGCCGTCCTTAATGAAGAACATAGGCGTGTTGTTACCGACCAGATCCCAGTTGCCCTGCGCCGTGTAGAAGCGCACTGCGAAGCCGCGCGGATCGCGCTCGGTATCGGCGCTGCCGCGCTCACCGCCTACAGTGGAGAAGCGCACAAACACATCGGTCTTCTGGCCGATCGCGGAGAACAGCTCGGCCTTGGTGTAGCGGCGGATATCGTGCGTCACGGTGAACGTGCCGTAAGCACCCGAACCTTTGGCGTGCACCACGCGCTCAGGGATGCGCTCGCGGTTGAAATGCTGGAGCTTTTCGATCAGGTGGAAGTCCTGCAGCAGTACCGGGCCACGTGGGCCGGCAGTCAAAGAATTCTGGTTATCGGCAACAGGGATACCGGAAGCGGTGGTGATGGCGGTATTAATCATTTCTATTACTCCTTGTTGTTTGATAGTGAAATCATTTTAAACAAGGCTGATCTATTATAAAAACCAATTATATTTATCAGTTCAATAGTCAATAACAATGATTACAAATGAAAAAAGGGCAGCCTCAGGCTGCCCTTGTCTGCGCACGGTAGCGGTTTAAGCTTCTTTGATGCGCTTGGCGATGTGGGCCAGTGCGGCCTCCACCTGATCCACCAGTATCAGGCACAGGTCACCCGGCTGCAGACGCGCCAGTGCCGTATCGATGGCGAGGAACTCGCCGAAGATTTCCTGAATATGGCTGGTACGCGGTGCGTTGTTCAGGCCCGAGCGCAGCAGCGCTACCACTTCACCATCACCACGGCCACGCTGGCAGGCGTCTTCGTACAGAATCACATCGTCGAAAGCACGGCCGAGAATCTCGGTCTGCTGGCGGATATCTTCGTCACGACGGTCGCCCGCGCCCGAAATCACCACACCACGGCGTTTGGCCGGCATGGTTTCCACCGCCTGCACCAGCGCCAGAATCGCATCCGGATTGTGGCCATAGTCCGCGATCAGCGTCGCGCCCTTGTAGTCGAACACATTGAAGCGGCCCGGCGCATTATGGGAATCGTTGGCGAAGGTTTTCAGACCCAGACGGATCGCATCCCAGCTAATGCCCACGCCCCATGCTGCCGCCACCGATGCCATCACGTTCTCGACCTGGAAGCCGATGGTACCGTTGCGGGTAATCGGCACGTCGCTCAGCGCAATGCGGTGCTGCTGCTGGCCTTCTGCTGCCACGATATGGCCATCGTCCACGTACACGGTACGGCTGCCCTGTGCCAGATGGGTGGCGATCACAGGATGGCCGCGCTCGGCGCCGAAGAAGATCACCTTGCCACGGCAGTTAGCCGCCATGCCCGCCACGATAGGATCAATGGCGTTGAGTACAGCGTAACCGCTCTCGCCCACATTCTGGACGATCACGCGTTTGAGCACAGCCAGATCTTCCACCGTGGTGATGTAGTTCAAGCCGAGATGGTCGCCACTACCGATGTTGGTGACCACCGCCACCTGACAACGGTCGTAGGCCAGACCTTCACGCAGCACACCGCCGCGTGCCGTTTCGAACACGGCCGCATCCACATCTGGGTGCAGCAGCACGTTACGGGCGCTGCGCGGACCGCTGCAATCGCCGCTATCGGTCTGGCGGCCTTCGATGTACACGCCGTCCGTATTGGTCATACCGGTACGCAAACCGCTAGCGGTCAGCAGGTGGGCAATCAGACGCACGGTGGTGGTCTTGCCGTTGGTGCCGGTGACGGCTACCACGGGAATACGACCATTGTCGCCCGGTGCAAACATGGTGTTGACGATGGCTTCGCCAACCGCACGGCCTTTGCCGAACGAAGGCGCAATGTGCATACGCAGACCCGGCGCGGCATTCACTTCCACCACGCCGCCGCGCTGGTTTTCGATCGGTTGCAGCACGCTCTCGCATACTACGTCCACGCCGCAGATATCCAGACCGATCATCTGCGCTGCTTCCACCGCGCGGGCGGCCACTTCCGGATGCACATCGTCCGTCACATCGGTGGCGCTGCCACCGGTGGACAGGTTGGCATTGTTACGCAGAATCACGCGCTGGCCTTTGGCCGGTACCGAATCCGCTTCCAGATCCTGCAGCGCCAGACGGGCCAGTGCGATATCGTCGAAACGGATCTTGGTCAGCGAAGTCGAGTGACCGCTACCGCGACGCGGATCGGCATTGACGATGTTGACCAGTTCGCGCACCGTGTGCACGCCATCGCCCACCACTTGCGGCGGATCGCGGCGGGCCGCTGCCACCAGCTTGTTACCGATCACCAGCAGACGGAAATCGTGGCCCGGCAGATAACGCTCGACCATGATGTCGTCGCGGAATTCGCGCGCCGTGTGGAAGGCTTTTTCCAGATGCTCCTTGGTCATCACGTTGACCGTGACACCCTTGCCCTGATTGCCGTCCTTCGGTTTCACCACCACCGGCAGGCCGATTTCCAGCGCTGCCGCCCAGGCGTCTTCCGCATCTTCCGCCGTGCGGCCGATAGGCACCGGCACGCCGGCTGCATGCAGCAGCTTCTTGGTGAGTTCCTTGTCCTGCGCAATCGCTTCGCCGATCGCGCTGGTGGTGTCCGTTTCGGCGGCCTGTATGCGGCGCTGGCGCGAGCCCCAGCCAAACATCACCATGCTGCCTTCGGTCAGACGGCGGAACGGAATGTCGCGTGCCACTGCAGCGCTGACAATCGCGCCCGTGCTCGGGCCCAGACGCACGTCTTCATCAAGTTCGGCCAGTTCGGCCAGTGCGCCTTTCAGATCGAAGGGCGTATCGGCCAGTGCGGCATTGATCAGGTTTTCCGCCAGCGTCATGGCCAGACGGCCTACCGCTTCTTCGCTGTACTCCACCACGGTCTGGTAGATGCCGTCTTCCAGCGTGGCCGTGGTACGGCTGAAGGTGACAGGGCAGCCAGCCTGCGCCTGCAGGCTCAGGGCCGCCACTTCCAGCACGCGCGCCATGGGCACATCGCCGGAATGGCCGGTCGGCTGCAGTGCACCGATGGCAGGGAAGCGCGCATGCAGGCGCTGTTCGAAACCGGGAATGCCGGCAATCGAACGCTCTTCAGGCGGGCACGAAACAATAACCTCCACCGCAGTGTGGTGGCTCCAGAGATTCGGGCCGCGAAGGGCGCGGGTACGGATGACTTCCATAAATCTGTGTGTTCTCTCAGTGATGTGTTTTTTTCGGGGTCGCCTCGAAGGTGCGCAGACCGGCGCCGATCAGATCCGGCGTCAGGCCCAGCGCCCATGCGGCAGCAATCGCGGCCAGCACGGCTTCCGGCGGTACCAGCGGCGACAGCGGCAGCGTTGCCACGTCCACACTGCCCTCGCCCAGCACGATGCGGTCGGCACGCTGGAACACCACGCGGCCAGCTTCCTGACGATGGGCAGCGATGGCGGCCAGATGCTCGTCCACGCCGTAGAAAATCACTGCACCGTCGCACAGTTCGGCCATTTCGACCACCTGTTCGTCGGCGGCATTCAGCACCGCAGCGCCGCTAGGCAGGATCACATCGACCTGCGTGCGCAGCACGTTGTACAGCTTGTCGGCGCTATCGATATAGAAATCGCCGACATCTTCAAAATCGCTAACGTCGGTCACCACACCCACGGCGCACTTGTCGTAGGCCAGACCTTCGCTCAGGATCATGCGGGCGCTGGCTTCGAACACGCCCGCTTCCACGCTCTTGTTGAGCAGCATGCGCTCGCCCGTTTCCCAGTCCGTCAGACCATCACGCGGCAGCAAGCGGCCGTTGACGAACAGGCCATCGGCACAGCTCAGGCCCGTCTTCTTGCCGCTGATCTGCAGCAGCCACGCGACGATGCGCGCCGTCATGGTGGTGCCGTGCTTGCCGGCGATGCCGACGATAGGCATACGGCCATCAAGTTCCGGTGCAAACAGGTGATCGACGATGGCTTCGCCCACATTGCGCGGTTCGCCCACGGCAGGCTTGAGGTGGGCCAGCAGGCCCGGGCTGGCATTGACTTCGATAATCGCGCCGCCCTGCTCTTCCAGCGGACGGGTGATGTCGCTGGCCACCAGATCGATGCCGGCGATATCAAGGCCGACTACACGAGCGGCCAGCGCGGCCATGGCCGCCACTTGCGGGTGCACTTTGTCGGTCACGTCGATCGCCACATTGCCGTTAGGCTGGATCAGCACTTTGAAGCCGGCCGCCGGTACCGATTGCACGGTCAGATTCTGGCGTTCCAGTTCCAGCAGGATTTCCGGGCTCTTTTCCGGCGTGACCAGTCCCAGCGGGTGGTCTTCCGTTTCGCCACGGCGCGGATCGATGTTGATCTGCAGGTTGCACAGTTCGACGATATTCGATTTGCCATCGCCCGTCACCCACAGCGATTCGCCGGCGGCTGCCGCCACCATGCGTTTGCCCACCACCAGCAGGCGATGTTCGTCGCCGGGAATGAAGCGCTCGACGATGACGTTCTTGCTACCGCCGCGCAGCGCTGCCACATCGTAGGCAGCAGCCACTTCTTCCGGCGTGTTCAGGTTGAGCGAAACGCCACGGCCATGATTGCCATCGTAGGGCTTCACTGCCACCGGCATGCCGATGTCCTTGGCCGCTTCGGCGGCCGCTTCGCGATTGGTGACCAGTTCGCCTTCCGGTACGGGCACGCCGCACGAGGACAGCAGCGACTTGGTCAGGTCCTTGTCGCTGGCAATGCCTTCGGCAATCGCGCTGGTGTCTTCCGTTTCAGCAGTCCAGATGCGGCGCTGACGTGCGCCATGGCCCAGCTGTACCAGATTGCCGTCGGTCAGACGGATGAACGGAATCTTGCGCACACCGGCAGCATCGACGATATTGCCCGTGCTCGGGCCCAGGCACAGACGCTCGACCATATCGGTCAGCTCGGCCACGGTGGCATCGACGTCGTACGGACGGTCTTCGATCATCGCCATCAGCAGGTCGCGGCCAGCGGCCAGCGCGGCGCGGCCCACACGTTCCTGACGGGTGCGGAAAGCCATCTTGTACAGGCCCGTATCTTCACCGATCTGGCGGGTTTTGCCGAAGCCGGTTTTCATGCCGGCCAGATTCTGCAGCTCCAGCACCACGTGCTCGAGGATGTGGCCAGCATACGTGCCGTCACGCAGACGCTCGAGGAAACCGCCATGCTCGCCCACACCGCAACGGTGCACGATCAGACCCGGCAGGATCGCCGTCAGGCGCTCATACAGACCGGGGAGCAGATTCGAGGGGAAGTTTTCCAGTTCACCGATATCGAGCCAGGCTTCAATCACCGGGCGATAGGTCCAGATATTCGGTCCGCGCAGATACGTCACGCGCAGAATGTCGATGTCTTTCTTCTTGATCATGTTTCTATTCTTGTGTCTTTGTTATCAGCCGTGGCCTACCCGCGCCGTATTTTAACCCCTGAACTACTGCTTGCTGCCAAATAGCATTTGGTTGTACCTGTGGCTTCGATCAAGTTCATCAAGCTGTTCCGGCGTTTATGTCTGTGCGTTATACTTGCCGCCAGCACAAAACACCGGTATTTCCTTGTTTTCCGTCAAAACTGTTACAAGTGACAGAATACCGTAAATACGCACTTATATCAGCCGCAACTGCTTGCTGGCAGAGTGAATATTTTGCCCAGGCCCGCCCTTTTCCCATCCGGAGTACGCTGCACAATGACAACTGAACAACTTTCCTCCGCCGCTAGCGCTAGCGAACTGCCCGAGCGCTGGCGTTCCGAGATACAGGCACAACTTTCCAAAGGGGAAAACGTTGTAAGTGCCCTGGAGGTTGACCTGGATGCGCAACTTCGTTTCGCGAAAGGTGTGCTGGTACTCACCGAGCAGCGCTTGCTGGCGCGCGCACCGGGGGAAGAGAAATGGCAACATTGGCATTTCACTAAAGCGCTGCGCCTGCAGCATCACGACCATGCGGGCGTCGGCCACATCGAACTGTTCAACGAAGCCGGCCGCCTCGGTGCATGGCGCTTCACGCTGGGCCAGAACCTGCAAGCCATCCGTCTGGTCGAACAGTTCGAAGCCCACCTCGATAGCCACGCCACCGGCCTGCCAGTGGTGCGCGAAGAGGCCAACGTCTGCCCTAGCTGCAAGGCGCCGCTCGAGCCGGAACAGGAAGAATGCCCGATCTGCACCAAGGTGGTGTACACACCGCCATCGACGTGGACGCTGTTCCGCCTGTGGCGTTTCGCCAGCCCGTATCGCTGGCAACTGGCACTGGGCTTCACGCTGATGCTGCTCAGTACCAGCGCGCACATGATTCCGCCCTACCTCACCCGTCCGCTGATGGACAATGTGCTGATCCCTTACCAGAACGGCCAGCCCGTCGATACCAATCTGGTCACGCTGTACATGAGCGGCCTGCTCGGTTCGGCCATCCTCGCGTGGATACTGGGCTGGGGTAAAACCTATGTGCTGGCACTGGTGTCGGAGCGCATAGGCGCTGACCTGCGCACCACCACTTACGAACACCTGCTCAAGCTGTCGCTGGAATACTTCGGCGGCAAACGTACGGGCGATCTGATGTCGCGCATCGGCAGCGAGAGTGACCGTATCTGCGTGTTCCTGTCCCTGCACCTGCTGGACTTCGCTTCCGACTGCCTGATGATCATCATGACGGGCGTGATCCTGTTCACCATCGATCCGTGGATGGCCGCAATTACGCTGCTGCCGCTGCCCTTCATTGCGTGGATCATCCATGTGGTGCGTGACCGTCTGCGCACAGGCTTCGAGAAAATCGACCGCGTGTGGGGCGAAGTCACCAACGTGCTGGCCGATACCATCCCCGGCATCCGCGTGGTGAAAGCCTTTGCACAGGAAGACCGCGAAGCCAACCGCTTCCGCACTGCCAACAAGCACAATCTGGCCGTCAACGATAAGCTCAACAAGATCTGGTCGCTGTTCTCGCCTACCGTCTCCTTCCTGACCGAGATCGGCCTGCTGGTGATCTGGGTGTTCGGCATCTATCAGGTGTCCAAAGGCCATATCACTGTCGGTGTACTGAGCCTGTTCATTTCGTATTCGAGCCGCTTCTATGGCCGTCTCGACTCGATGAGCCGCATCGTCTCCGTCACGCAGAAATCGGCTTCGGCGGCCAAGCGTATCTTCGACATTCTCGACCACGTATCCTCGGTGCCGGAACCGGCCAGTCCGGTCAAGCTGGCCAAGGTAGAAGGCAATATCACCCTGCGTGAAGTGGGCTTCCGCTACGGTAACCGCGCCGTCAACCGCAGCATCAATCTGAACATCAAGGCGGGCGAAATGGTCGGTCTGGTGGGTCACTCCGGTTCCGGCAAATCCACGCTGGTCAACCTGATCTGCCGCTTCTACGATGTGGCCGAAGGCGCCATCATGCTCGATGGTGTAGACATCCGCTCGTTCGCCGTGTCGGACTACCGCCGCAACATCGGCCTGGTGCTGCAGGAGCCCTTCCTGTTCTTCGGCACCATTGCCGAGAATCTGGCCTATGGCAAACCGGACGCCACCCGTGCCGAGATCATCGCCGCAGCGCGCGCCGCGCATGCGCACGAATTCATTCTGCGTCTGCCGCAGGGCTATGACTCGATGGTGGGCGAACGTGGTCAGGGCCTGTCCGGCGGTGAGCGCCAGCGTATCTCGATTGCCCGCGCCCTGCTGATCGATCCGAAGATTCTGATCCTCGACGAAGCAACGGCATCGGTAGACTCGGAAACGGAAAAAGAAATCCAGCGCGCGCTGGAGAATCTGGTACAGGGCCGCACCACCATCGCGATTGCGCACCGCCTGTCCACGCTGCAGAAGGCCGACCGCCTGATCGTGCTCGATCGCGGCGAAGTGGTGGAGGAAGGCCCGCACGACGAGCTGATGGCACTGGAAGGCGCCTACTACCGCCTGTATCAGGCGCAGGCACGCAACGCCGCCACCCTGGCCGAAGAATAAGCAGAGAACCGACTCATGACGACACAATTCAAACTGACGCGCAACGCCTACGGCAAGCTGATACTGACCACGCCGGAAGGCGATGTGCATGAAGGCGTAGCGCCCGTGCGCGCCTTTCCGGTGCAGGCGCCGGAAGATGGCATCTCGCTGGTCAATACGGACGGCAAGGAAGTGGGCTGGATAGACCGCATCGAAGACCTCGATGCACAGGCGGGCGCACTGGTGCGCGAAGAACTGGCCGGCCGCGAGTTCATGCCGGAGATCAGCCGCATCCACAACGTTACCAGCTATGCCACGCCGTGCACGTGGACGGTGACGACGGATCGCGGCGAAACGGAGTTCGTGCTGCGCGGCGAAGAAGATATCCGCCGCCTGACCGTGGATACGCTCTTGATCTCGGACATACACGGCATCCACTTCCTCGTGCGCGATCTGCGCGAGCTGGATAAGCACAGCAAGAAAATCCTCGACCGCTTCCTGTAGGCCGCCACAAATAGCAACGGGGTCAGGCAGTACACGGGGCGCAATGCCCGCTTGTCCTGTCTGACCCCGTTTTTTTTATGCGCGCAGATCTAGCGGAAGGCTTTGACCAGCGTTTCCAGTTTCACTTTCAGCGACTTGTCGTAGTGGCTCACTGGCGGCACGGTGCGTTTCACGTTCAGCAGTTCATACACGGCCATCTGCGCCGCACGCACCGAGTACTCCACCGTGAACACCACATCTTCCGGTATCTCGACAAACTGGCTGACGAAGGCCAGATTGCGCGAGTTGGTCGGCACGGGCAGCGGACGGTCGCTCTTGAAGCGCGGCATGAACATGCTGGTGATGTAAGGCATACGGCAAGGGATGCAGTTAGCCTTTTCCATGATCTGCATATCGAAGTTCAGGTGGCCGCACAGCTCGCGCAGGATTTCTTCGCCTGTGCAATCGGCCATAGGCTTGGCGACGAAGTTGCCGACGCGATCAGGATGCAGGGCATAGCCCCAGAATACCTGCACGCCTTCCGGCTGGCCGGCAAAGTGCGGCTGGTGCGCCAGTACAACCGACATCAGCCAGTTGGAATCCTTGAACGTGACCAGCCCGCCCGTGCCATCGGTGTTGCCGGTGAACTGCTCCATCTTGTCGAAGAAGGCCGGGTCTTTCAGCGTCACGGTGAACGACTCCCACCACGATTCGGGAATGCTGGTATTGAACGCAGCAGGGTTGCCGAACTGGGGACGATCCACTGCCAGCTTCTCCCACAGCGCCCAGCCCTGACTGTCGCGCTTATCGAATTTCGGCGGAGCGCTGTGCATGTTGCCGAAGCTCGATGCGTCCGTCATCGAACCGTTCTGGAAGAACACCAGATCCTGCGGGCGCACTTCGATGGTTTCAGCCACACCATCACGGCTGCAGCGCAGACGCTCGACGATGGTATTGCCGCCATCTTCATCCAGTTCGATGTCTTCCACCTTGCAGTTGTGGACCACGCGTACGCCCTGCTCCTGCAGCCAGTGCTGCAGCGGACGCACCAGCGAATCGTACTGGTTGTACACCGTGCGTTTCACACCGGCCAGCGTTTCGATGCGCGAGAACTCCATCATGAAGCGATGCAGATAGCGCTTGAATTCCACCGCGCTATGCCATGGCTGGAAAGCGAAAGTAGTGGCCCACATATACCAGAATTTGGTATCGAAAAATTCCGGCGAGAGCCAGTCCGTAATCGCAGTATTGCCCAGCTTTTCTTCGTCCGCTTCGGCCAGCGCCATCAGCTCGGCGCGTTCGTGCATATTGAATCCCATCGACGACACATTCAGGCGGAAGCGGTTGCGATCCACCAGTCGCGCTTTCGAGTGCGATTTGTGCATCTCGTTGAAAGCGATGGTTTCGTCGTACACGGTCTTGCCCACGTGCTCCAGCGAAGGGATGCTCTTGAACAGATCCCAGGTGCATTCGTAGTTATCGGTGGTGAGCATGCGGCCGCCGCGCAGGGTGTAGCCGGTTTCCGCATTGCCGCCGCCATCCAGACTGCCGCCCGATAATGGCGAGGCTTCGAATATGGTGATATCGCTGCCCGCCACACCGGCGTCGCGGATCATAAAGGCTGCTGCGGCGAGGTTACCGATACCGCCACCGACCAGATATGCTTTGATGGAATCACTCATGTCACTGCCCTCTTTTACATAGAAATTCATGGAATAGAGTGCCATGATAGTGCGCTGCACAAGACAAAAATGGGAGGCCGCACTCTAAAGCACGGTTTCCATGCGCCAGATCAAAAAATCAAAACAATAGAAGGCGTCGCAAAAAGAAAACGGGGGCAGGCCGCTTGCGCGCACCTCCCCCCGTTCGGGCCATACCAAAGCCCTTGTTACTCTTCCGTGTACATATTCGCGTACTTCAGACCGAAATACAGGATGAAGGTGTAGCAGGCTGCCGGTACAAAGAAGGAGGTTTGCAGGCTGATGCTGTCGGCCAGCAGGCCCTGTGCAAACGGCACCAGCGCGCCGCCGACGATGGCCATGCACAGCAGGCCGGAACCCTGCCCCGTCAGCGGGCCCAGTTTGTTCAGCGCCATCGAGAAAATGGTCGGGAACATGATGGAGTTGAACAGGCCCACGGCCAGCATGGCCCACATGGCCACATGGCCGCTGCCGAATATGCCCAGCAGGACCAGCGCAATCACCGCCGCTGCATTGAAGGCCAGCGCCTTGCCGGGGCTGATGTAGCGCATGGCGGCAAAGCCGATGAAGCGGCCCACCATGGCGCCACCCCAGTAGTAGCTGACGAAAGGCGCAGCATCGGCGGCGGACAGGCCCGCCACCTTGGCATCGCCGAGGAAGTTGATCAGGAAGCTGCCGATGCTGACTTCACCGCCCACGTAGAGGAAGATGGCGAGCGCGCCCAGCACCAGATGGCGCTGCTGCAGCACTTGCGACCAGCCGCCCGTGCTGGCCTGTTCGCCATCGACAATCTTGGGCAGACGGGCCATGGCAAACAGCACGGCCAGCAGCAGCAAGGCAGCCGCCAGCGCCAGATACGGCCCCTGTACGGCAGCAGCCTGCGACGCATGGTAGGCCGCCAGCTGCTCGCTGCTCTGTTTGGCCAGATCTTCCGCACTCAGTACGCCGCCCGCCAGTATCAGCATGCCACCCAGCGTAGGCGCCACGGTAGTGCCCAGCGAGTTGAAGGCCTGCGTTAACGTCAAACGGCTCGACGCCGTCTGCGGGTCACCCAGTACCGTCACATAAGGATTGGCCGCCACCTGCAGGATGGTGATGCCACCGGCCAGCACGAAGAAGGCAATCAGGAACAGCGTGTAGCCGCTGGTGGCGGCCGGATAGAACAGCGCGCAACCGGCAGCGGCAATGGTCAGCCCCGCTACCGCCCCATGCTGATAGCCTATCTTCTTGATCAGCATACCGGCCGGTATGGAGACGATGAAGTAGGCGCCGAAGAAGCAGAACTGCACCAGCATGGCCTGCACATAGCTCAGCGTGTAGACGGCTTTCAGGTGCGGGATCAGCACGTCGTTGAGCGACGTGAGCAGGCCCCACATGAAGAACAGGATGGTGACGATGACGAGCGGGCCGGTATTGCTGGCTCCCTGCGCCATCTCGCCGCGTAGCGGCATGCTAGAGGAATGGTGTTCCATGATTCTGTAGTCTCCGTCTGTTTATTTGAAGTCGCTGCACTTGAGCGCATCGGCATCTTTGGCAGCGCCGCCGACGATCTGCACATTGGCGAAGCTGGCGCTGAAGGTAGCATCAGCGGCCACGCTGAACGGCACGCTAATGGCCGACAATGCCGCACCACGGGCGCTGAAGCAGGCCAGCGGCATTTTCACCGTCTGCTTTTCCTTGCCGGCCAGACGCTGGAAGATGGCGCTGGCATCGAGCTCGGTGCCATCCACACCCACCGCCACCTTGCCTTGCGGCGCAACGGCCACGATCACATCGAACTGCAGCGCGGCATCCTGACTGGCGTACACTGGCAGCGGCGCGGCTTTGGCAGCCTGCGCTTCCAGTTTGGCGGGGCCGCTCCAGGTCAGGCGCTTGGCATCCTGCTGGGTATTTACCTGTGCAGTTTCCACTTTCACGGTCGGCAGCTTGAACACAGCGTTCAGGTCTGCACCGAGCGCCACGCGCTGGCCTGCGCTGCTCACATACAGCGCATAGGTAGAACGGTCGGCCGGTGCGTAGATAGGCATGGCCGTGGTCTTGCCGCAACCGCCAGCCGGATAGCTGGTATCGAGCTGGGGTACGCTGGCCTTGCTGTGGTAGTTCAGACCATAGCCGAATTTGAACAGCGGATCGTACTTGGCATCGCCCACGTTGAGAGGCGACTGGCAGGCCGATTTCGGCCACGAGAACGACAGCTTGCCGCGGAAGTCAGTATTGACCCTGCCATCAGCTTTGCGGAACAGCACATCGGCCACGCCCTTGCCTTCGGTGCCGGGCAGCCATGCGGCCACAAAGCTGTCCGACAGATTCAGCAGGTCGTTCACATACATTGGACGGCCCGACATCAGCACCGTTACCACCGGCTTGCCCTTGCCTGCGACAGCCTGCAGCACAGCCAGATCTTCCGGATGGCGGCCGGACAGGCGCAGCGTACCGGACGGGCCGATATCGCCATCACCTTCCGCATACGGCGTCTCGCCGATCACGGCAATCACGGCATCGAACTGCGCCACATCGACACCGGCCGCGTTTTCGCTAAAGGTGACATTCGCCTTGCCCACAGCATCCTGTATGCCGGCGAGGATGCTGTCGCTGATCGGATAGTCGGAGTTCTTGTTGTCCGTACCCTGCCACGTCAGCGACCAGCCACCCGACTGGTTGGCCAGATTGTCGGCGCTCTTGCCCACTACCAGCACCTTCTTGCCGCGCGCCAGCGGCAGCACGCCGCCGTTATTCTTCAGCAGCACCAGCGATTCGCGCACGGCCTGACGGGCCAGCGCGCGCGCCTGCAGCGCTTCCTGCTTGCCGGCATAGGCATTCTGCGAAGGCTTCTTGCCATCGAACAGACCGGCGCGCAGCTTCACGCGCAGGATGCGGGTCACGGCATCATCGATGCGCGACATGGGAATCTGGCCCTTCTCCACCTGTGCGATGGTATTGGCGATAAAGGTTTTCCAGTGCTCGGGCACCATCACCATATCGACACCGGCATTGATCGAAGCGGGGCAGCTGTCGACCGTGCAGCCCGGCACTTCATCGATGGCATTCCAGTCGCTGACGATCAGACCATCAAAGCCCATTTTGGTTTTCAGCGCATCCGTCAGCAGGGCTTTACTGCCGTGCATCTTGCCGTAATCAACCCCGCCATCCACATCGTTCCAGCTATTGAAGGAGGCCATCACCGTCTGCACGCCGGCCTGCAGTGCCGGGTAGTAGCCCTGTGCATGGATGTTGATCATGTCCGCCTTGCTGGAACGGTTGACGCCGCGGTCCTTGCCTTCTGCCGTACCACCGTCGCCCACGAAGTGTTTGGCCGTGGCCACCACCGTGTTGTCGGCTTTCAGATCGCCCTGCAGACCCTGCACATAGGCTGCTGCATAGTCTTTGACGATGGCCGGATCTTCCGAGAAGCTTTCGTAGGTACGGCCCCAGCGATCATCACGCACCACGGCCAGCGTCGGCGCAAACACCCAGTCGATACCGGTGGCGCGCACGGCTTTGGCCACAGCCTGCGCCATTTCGCCGACCAGCTTTTTATCGCGCGCAGCGCCGAGGCCTATGTTGTGCGGGAACAGCGTGGCGCCATACATATTGCTATTGCCGTGCATCGCGTCTATGCCCCAGATCACGGGTACCTGCACCTTCATATCGGTGCTCATGGAAGCGTCGTAGTAGGCGTCGGCCAGCTTCACCCAGTCCGCTGCTGTCGCATACTTGTTCCCTTGCGGCCAGCTGCCGCCACCATTCAGCACGGAGCCGATGTAGTACTCGCGCACCTGCTCGGGCGTGATGAACTTGATTTCCGGCTGGGTGATCTGGCCCACTTTCTGCGCCAGCGTCATGCCGGCCACGATCTGCGCAATGCGTGCTTCCATCGCCTTGTCCTGCTTGACGGCGCTGGTGATGTGCGGCCAGTCCTTGAGCGGCGCACTCTGTGCCGCAGTCACGGTAGCGGTAACAGCGCCGGCGCTCAAAGCCAGCGTGGCGGCCAGTACGGCGCGGCGCATCAGGTAGTTGTGTGGAGTGGTCTTCATGGTTTTGCTGTCCCCTTGTGTGATTTAGTTGTGCGCGCCGTGCAGAAAAGCGCTGTACCAGTGGCCGCTATGCTTGAGCGTGCGCTCTTGCGTGGCGTAGTCGATATAGGTCAGGCCGAAGCGCCGCAGATAGCCTTCTGCCCATTCAAAATTATCCAGCAGGCTCCATGCAAAATAGCCGCGGATATTAGCACCTGATGCAATGGCAGTACGCATGGCCGCCAGATGGCGGATCAGATAATCGCGCCGCTGCAGGTCGTTGATGCTGCCGTCGGCTTCGACCCGGTCTTCATAGGTCGAACCGTTTTCCGTGATGTAGAGCGGGCCTGCAGGATAGTCGCGCGCTATGCGCGCCAGCAGCTCCACCATGCCTTGCGGCGCCACTTCCCAGCCGAAGGCCGTACGTTCGCGCCCTTGCGGATGGACGATGGCGCTGCGCAGCGGATACTGTTCCGGCGCATCGCGTACCACTTCGGGGAAGTAGTAGTTCACGCCGAGGAAATCCAGCGGCGCGGCAATGGCTTCCATGTCGCCCGCCTCGATGTGCGGCGCATCGTCCCCCACCAGTTCCAGCACCTGCGCCGGATAGCCACGGCCATACAGGGGATCGAGGAACCAGCGGTTGCGCAGCCCGTCGTGGCGCTGCACGGCAGCCTGATCTTCCGCGCTGCTGCTGGCAGCATGGACCGGGTGCAGGCTCAGAGCAATGCCCACCTGCGCATCCGGCACGTTGGCGCGGATCAGCGCCACGGCGCGGCCATGCGACACCATCACGTGATGGCACACCTGCAGGGCCAGCGGCAGGCTGCGGTGGCCCGGCGCATGCATGCCGTCCCAGTTGCCGTGCATGGCGGTGCACCACGGTTCGTTGTGGGTAATCCAGTGGCGCACACGGTTGCCCAGATGGCGCGTCACCACATCCACATACTGCAGGAATGCGTCTATCGTGGCGCGGCTGGCCCAGCCGCCCTGATCCTGCAGCGTCTGCGGCAGATCCCAGTGGTACAGCGTGCACCACGGCTGCAGGCCACGCGCCAGCATGCCATCCACCAGCTTCGAATAGAACTCCAGCCCCTTGGCGTTGGGCGTGGCATCGCGGCCGTTGAAAATACGCGGCCATGCAATCGAAAAGCGGTAGGCCGTCAGGCCCATGGACTGCGCCAGATCCAGATCCTGCTCCCAGCGATGATAATGATCGCAGGCCACCGCACCTGTGCTGCCATCGCGCACCTTGCCCGGCGTGGCACTGAAGGTATCCCAGATCGACGGCACGCGGCCATCCAGCGTGGCAGCGCCTTCGATCTGGTAGGACGAAGTGGAGACGCCCCAGACGAAATCGTCGGCAAAGTCGGCGCGCCGGATCGCCATGGGCAGGTCTTTAAATATCGGTGTCTTCATTTTTTCTTGTTGAACGGTGTGGGCGGTACGGGAGCATTCATCCATTGCTGCGCACCGGCGATGACTTCATACGGTACGCTGCCAAACTGGCGGAACAGGTTTTCGATCTCGGCCAGCGTGGCCGTATTGAAATCGATGGATGGAATTTTCGCGCTGCGGGCGTTAGTCACCAGTCCCCAGCTGCCGTTGCCCTGCCCGCCCTGATTGCTGACGACTTTGTAGGCCCACGCCGTGGCGGCCCAGCCTTGTGCCGTGTAAGTGTCGTAGCTGACGCGCATGATCTGGCCGCCCAGCTCCGGCCCCATGAAGGCCCATGGCTGGAACTCGCCCACGAAGAAAGCCGCATCGCGTTCGGCCAGCTTGCGCTGCCACTCGCACATGCCGCTGTTGCCGTCGCTGCCGCATTCCAGCCAGTCGCGGTGTACCTGCAAGCCCGGCTTGCCCCAGCCGAAGTGGCCGGGATAGGGATGCATTTCAATGGCCACATTTTGCTGGCCATGTTCGGCCGGTTTGCCGTAGGCGTCAAAGCCGAGGTTATGGCCGGGCAGGATGATCACGTGGTTGGGATCCACCGCGCGGATGGCCTGATACAGCGTGTCCATCACGGTGGCCAGATGTTCCGGCGTGGTGCCCCAGGGTTCGTTAAGGATGCTGTAGCCGGCTACGGCAGCGCGGTCCTTGTAGCGCGCGGCGATCTGCTGCCACAGCCAGATGGTGCGCTGCTGGTATTCGGGTGTGCTCCAGTAGAGATTTTTTCCTGCGCAGCCGCTGTGATGTTCCCAGCCCTGGCTGCCGACGGCGCCATGCAGATCCAGCACCACATAGATGCCGCGCTGCTCGGCCTCGTTGATGGCCTGATCCAGATAGTGCCACGCGTCCGCGCGCAACTGGTAAGGCTGCCTTTCATCTTCCACCACGCTGTAGATGAACGGCAGGCGCACCAGATTGAGCTTCAGTTGCGGCAGCAGATCCCAGTCGCGCTCCGTGATCCAGTGGTCGCGGAACAGGCGGTACAGGCGTTCGCGCTCGGCGTAGCCGAAGCGGCGATCCACCACGGCCTCCAGCTTGCACTGGTCATCGATGCCGGCGCTGCCCTGCCCCATCATCCAGAATTCCTGCATCAGGTAGTTGCCGAAGTTAATGCCGCGCAGCGCCACCGGCTGGCCAGCGGCATCGAGCCAGCGCCCGCCCTGCGTATGCAGCATGGACAGCGGCTGGGCCCATGTAGGTGCCGCCGGCAGCAGTGCCGCCAGCAGGCTGACGGCGCACAGCAAACGCTTGGTAAACATGGCCACTCCCAAATTTGGAACCGTTTCCAATAGCACTGCAAAAAAAGGGCAAACCAGCCTGCCCTTCCCCCTGTCTATTACTTCCCCGCCGCAGCCAGCGAAGCCCGCTCGGCTACATGCACGCGGTACTGCCGTTCCACCGGCCGCTGCATATCATAGCAGCGGTTGAGCAGAAAATTCAGTCCGTTCAGCGTCATTTCGCTCCACGGTATGTGCACGCTGGTCAGGCGCGGCGCAGTGAATTCCGCGCTATGCGTATCATCGTAACCAAGCACCGACACCTGCTGCGGCACGGCCACGCCAGCCTGCTGGAAGCAGGACAGCGCACCTACCGCCATTTCATCGTTGGCGCAGAACAGCGCGGTAAATTCATAGCCCGACTTGAGCAGGCGCTCGGCACAGGCCCAGCCGCCTTCCGGCGAAAACTCGCCGTCTTCCATCCACACGGAAGCGGGAGCGATGCCTGCCGCTTCCAGCTCCGCCATGAAGCCGGCGATGCGCGCCTGATTGTCGGGGGCGCTGGCACGGCCGGCGATCACGGCAATCTTGCGGTGCTGCTGCGCCAGCAGCGTCTGCGCGGCCAGCCGGCCACCGGCTTCATGATCGACCGTGAAGCACTGTTCGGCGATGCTGGCGAATTCGTGGTTGATCACCACCACGCGCGCCTGAAACGGCCCCAGTGCCGCAAAGTCTTCCTCTTCGAGCGAGTTGGTCATCACGATCAGACCATCGCTACCGCGTTCGATCAGGAAGTTCATCCCTTCGATGGCCTGCTGGCGCGCATCGCCTTCGCCCACCCCGAACGCCACCACCATATTCAGCCCGGCCGCGCGCAGCGCCGTGTAAATGGACTGCAGGATGGGCGTGTAGAAGGTCCCGCTCAGATACGGAATGTACACGCCTATCATCTGCGAATTACCGGACAGCAGAGTACGCGCTGCATGCGAGGGACGGAAATCCAGCTCCTCTATGGCCTTGCGTACTTTTTCCAGCGTGGCCGGCGACACCGAGCCTTTACCGCTGATCACCCGCGACGCCGTGCCCAGCCCTACTCCCGCCAGGCGGGCTACGTCTTTAATGGTTGCCACGAGTTCCCCTGTCCGTTCAGTCTATGCGGCGGCAAGCATACCGCATGGCCTGCCGCCATGACAAGCTGTCATGATCGGCCCTACCCACCTAGTCCTGCAGCAGCGCCGCAGCGATGCTCTTCTGGGCTTTTTCCACCGGCATGCGGGTATTCCAGAACGCCGTCAGCACGTCCTGCAAGGCGCCATTCTGGTCGGGCGTGATGTACACCTCTATCATGCCGACCTGACGCGACTTGTCCTTCATGGCAGCCATGCCGGCCTGGGCACACGCATCCATGGTCGACACATCGATATCGCTGCGCACCGGCAGCGAGCCTTTCAGCTTGCTGAATTCCAGCTGGGCGGCCGGCGCCATCAGCGTGGTGGCCAGCAGCTTCTGTGCTTTCACGGCATCGGCATTGGCCGTTTTCGGGAACACGAAAGCATCGCCCTGTATCAGATACGGCACTTGCGGGCCCAGACCGGCAATGCAGCCGAAGTCCTTGCCGGCGCTCTGGCGCGCTGCCGAGAATTCGCCCTTGGCCCAGTCACCCATGATCTGCACCCCGGCTTTACCGCTGATTAGCATGGCCGTGGCATCGTTCCAGTTACGGTTAGGCGAACCGGCATCGACATAGCTTTGCAGACGCTTGAACGCCACCAGCACCTGCTTGAAGGCTTCCGAATTCAGCGCTTTCGGATTACGGTCGCGCAGCACCTGCAGATACAGCTCCTTGCCGCCCACATTGGCCAGCATGGCCTGGAACAGGATGTTCTCCTGCCAGGCCTGACCGCCATGGGCCAGACCGATCAGCCCTGCGGCCTTGAGTTTATCCAGTGCGGCAAACAGTTCGTCCGGCGTGGCCGGCTCCTTGGTGATGCCGGCTTTCTTGAACGCGGCCTTGGAATACCAGATCCAGGTCGACATATGGATGTTGACGGGCAGCGCGTAGTAATGGCCCTTCACCTTGATCACATCGAGCATGGGGCCGGGCAGTAGCTGGTCCCACTTGTCGCGCAGGGCCACATCGTCGACATTGTTGAGCGAGCCCTGATCGATCAGATCACGGAACTGTTTGGTGGTGTTGAATTGCGCCGCAGTGGGCGGATTGCCGCCGACGATGCGGTTGATCGCCACGGCCTTGGCCTGATCGGCACCGGCAATCGCAGTATCGACCCACACGCCACCGGCAGCGCGGTAGGCATCGGCAAATTTGCGCACGGCGGCAGACTCGCTGCTCGAGGTCCACCAGTGCATTACTTCGGCTTTCGGCCCGGCCGCTTGCGCGCCTGCAGCCAGCATCCACGCGGCCAGCGCCGCAACAGCCATGCCGCCCTTACGGTATTGGGTCATCCGGTCTCCTTGCATGCCGATCGGCGGCAGCATTGCTCATTCGGGATAAAACGCGATACTACGATGCCTGCCCTGTTCATGCAAAAAAAACCGGCGCCGTCCACAGCGCCGGTAACTTCGTGCGAAGAGACTAGGGGGTACATCGAACGGAATTGGAAACGTTACCAATTCATGCCGCCGACTATAGCACCGCTAGAATTTGAGTGTCAACCGGAATTCAGGAATTCGCGCGCGCCCGCCGCAAGCGGCCGGCTGGCGCGCTACGGGGCGGGTCAGTCGCCTTCGCGCACGAATACGCGCAGACGGTGGCCATCGCGGTCCAGCGCCACGAAGGTGTAACCGAAGTCCAGCGCCACCGGACGCTGGGCGATGGCTACGCCCTGCTCGGCCCACTGGCCATGCAGGCGATCGACGGCGGCGCGGTCGGCCACGTGGATGCACAGCTCGCCACCACCACCGGCGCCCAGCGCCACGGGCTGGACGGAAGAACGGGCCCACAGGCCGAACTTCAGGCCGTTCTCCAGCATGAACAGGGAGAACGTGGGGGCCGTATCGACCGGCTGCTGGCCCAGCAGGCCGGCATAGAAGGCGGCGCTGGCAATCGGATCTTCCACATACAACAGAGCATAATCAGGGCTAAACATTTTCTTACTCCTAGAGATGCACACCACCGCGGTGTCGCTTGTGCATATGGTAAGAAAATGCTCTGACAGTTTTTGTCAGGAGCGTGCGCTGCCGGGAACAGAAAAAAACAAAGGCGGCCATCCTGGCCGCCTTGCTGGTCCGGAACATTGTCCGGTTCAAACTGCTGCTGGCAGATTAGTCCAGTTTCCAGACGTATTCCAGCGTCTGCCACTGATCGCCACCTGGCGAAACGAATTTGCACTTGGTGATACTTTTCTCAGCGGCTTTGTCCAGATTTTTGAAGCCGCTCGATTTATTCACTTTCGATTCCAGCACTTTGCCTTCGGCGGACAGTTTCAGGCCCAGAACCACGGTGCCTTTTTCTTCATTCATCAGCGAGGCTTTCGGATACTCGATCGAGCATGGGACCTTAGGATCCAGAGTAGCCATTTTGTCGGCGGCAAACGCGGGCAGCGTAACCGACAGCAGACTGATTGCAGCAATGGCGAAACGTTTCATGAGGCTTCCTTTTTGTGAAATGAATAGAATGAAATCTAGCAGTAACAGCCACGGGATCCCCGCTGCTGTAACGATTTGATCGTACGCTTGCGATTGCGCAAAGTCGATATTGACATGTAACACTGTTGCTTTCATGCAAAAAATTAATGAGAATCAACAGTAACATTGTCAGAAAGATCTGTTTTCGATCAAGAAAACTCAGCGCTTTTCTTGATTTATGTCAATGCGCCGGACTGCCTATCGCTTATATGATCGCGCCACTATGCAATCTACGCTTCCTGTCAGCCAACATTCCCTGTTCGACGACGCCCAGGCGCTCGTCACCGGCACCCTGCTCATTTCGCTAGGCGTGAACCTGCTCGGCACGGCCAACCTGATTACCGGTGGCACGGTGGGCATCGCCATACTGCTCAAATACTTCACGGGTGTTTCCTTCGGTAAGCTGTTCTTTCTGGTGAACCTGCCGTTCTACATCCTCGCCTACAAAAAAATGGGGCGGGTATTTACGCTCAAGACCTTCCTCTCGGTGGGACTGCTCAGCGCATGGTCGGAACTGCTGCCGCTGGTGTTCAAGATCGGCGATGTGAACCCGTTCTATTCGGCCGTGATGGGTGGTCTGCTGGCCGGCGTAGGTCTGCTGATCCTGTTCCGCCACCGCGCCAGTCTGGGCGGCGTGAACGTACTGGTGCTATTCCTGCAGGAACGCCTGGGCTGGCGCGCCGGCTATATGCAGCTGACCATCGATGGCGCCATCGTACTGATGTCGCTGGCCATCGTTCCTATCGACCGCATCGCCATCTCCCTGCTGGGCGCCGCCGTGCTGAACCTCACGCTGGCGATCAACCACGTGCCGGGCCGCTACGGCGCGGCCTGAGCAGCGCCGGCAGCCGGTAGCAGCACCAGCAGCATGCCCAGCACGGCCAGCGCCATGCCGGCCAGGGTTGTGCCGCTCAGGCTGCTACCGAACAGCAGCCAGCCCAGCAGCGCCGTCACCACCGGCACCAGATAGAAATAGGTCGCAACCCGCGTCGCTTCGCCCCGTTTGATCAGATAGATCAGCAACAGCACGGCAGTCACCGAAACTCCCAGCACCATCCAGAGCAGGCCAAACACAAAAGTGCCCTGCCACTGCACAGGCGCGGAATGGTCGAACAGACAGACCAGTCCCATCACCACGCTGACGGCCACATACTGGAAAAACGTGCTGGCAAAGACATGGCCATCGGCCGGCAGCTGCTTCTGGTACAGGGTTCCCGTGGTCACGGCCAGCAAGGCGATGCAGGCCGCCATGATGGCCCAGCCATCGAGCCCGCCCGGTTGCAAGCCCGGCGCCAGCACCAGATACACGCCACCAAAACCCACGGCGATACCCAGCCACGCCCGCCAGCCCAGCCGCTGCCGCTGTGCCGTGCTCACATACAGCGCCGTCAGCACCGGCTGCAGGCCCGTAATCAGAGCCGTCACGGCAGCAGGCAGGCCACGGCTCATGGCATAGAAACAGCCGCCCAGAAACAGGGTCTGCATCAGCAAGCCGGTCAGCAAAGCCTGGCGCATGCCGCGCGGCGTGGGAAAGCGCACACGGCAGACCAGCGCCAGCGCCAGAAACACCAGCGCCGACAGGCCACCACGCCACAGCAGCAGCTTGAAGGGCGGCGCATACTGCACGCAGGCTTTGACGGCCACATAGCCCGTGCTCCACAGGAACACGAATAGCCATGGCACGCTGCGCTCTATCAGTGGCGATGGGTGGGACGCTGTAGCCATAAAAATCCTGCAAATCAAATGGATGGCAGACGGCTGCCATCAACAGAGTACAGCTTAGCGTAGCGCGAACCAGCAAAAAAGTGAATAATTAAGCATAAACCATTCACAAATTGAGAATATGAAACTCTCGGAACTGGAAATCTTTCAGGCGGTCGCAGAATGTGGCAGCGTTGCTGCCGCCGCCCAGCGCCTGCATCGCGTGCCTTCGAATGTCACCACCCGTCTGCGCCAGCTGGAAGAGACGCTAGGCGTGCAGCTATTCATCCGCAGCAACCAGCGCCTGCAACTGGCACCCGCTGGTCACAGCCTGCTGGAGTACAGCCGCCGGATACTGGCGCTCGTGGCCGAAGCGCGCCAAGCCGTCAGTGGCGGCGCCGCACTGGGCACGCTGACGCTGGGTTCGATGGAAAGTACCGCTGCCGTACGCATCCCGCCCCTGTTGGCCGCCTTCCATCAGCGCTACCCGCACATCCAGCTCGAACTCAACACGGGGGCTTCGGGGCTGATGCTGGAGCAGGTGCTGTCCGGCCACTGCACGGCCGCTTTCGTCCATGCTCCGCTGCTGCATCCGGCACTGGAGGGGCGCGCCGTGTATCGGGAAGAAATGCTGATCATTGCACCGCGCTCGCAGCCGGCCTTCAGCCGCGCCAGCGAGCTGGCCGGCCGCAATCTGTATGCCTTCCGCAGCCATTGCAGCTACCGCAGGCATTTCGAGGAATGGTTCCGCGCCGGACTGGCCATGCCGGGCAAGATCTACGAAATGGAGTCCTACCACAGCATGCTGGCCTGCGTGATCGCAGGCGGCGGGCTGGCCATGATGCCGCGCAAAATGCTGGAGAGTATGCCCGGCCACGATCAGGTCAGCGTCTGGCCCGTGGCCGAACCATGGCGCTGGCTAGACACCTGGCTGGTATGGCGGCGCGACGCCGTCACGCCGCAGTTGCAAGCCCTGCTGGAGCTACTACCCGAACTAACAGATTCCAGCAATTTCTGAGGCATTGTTACGGTACTCAGACTGGAAAAGAAAAAGGCCAATCCGAAGATTGGCCTTTTTCTTTGATTCTTCTGGTCGGGGCGAGAAGATTCGAACTTCCGACCCCTTGCACCCCATGCAAGTACGCTACCAGGCTGCGCTACGCCCCGACTAGAATTAAATTATAACAGCCACTTTAAGCATTTGTCATGTTTGCTTTCAAACGGCCAACGTGGCTTGCATCCGGGACAGCTTTAACTAAGCAGCAAAGCCCGCATCGCGCAGCGGAATCCCTCCACCAGCGCCTCGCGGTTCATGTCCGGCCGGTGGATGCCGCGCACGGGCAGGCCGTGGAAAAACGTCACCAGCGTATTCAGCCTGCCATCGAGCAGGGTATCGTCCACCGGCAGCTGGCGCTGCTCGCGGCCACGCCGGACCAGTTCACGTAACTGGCTATGGGCGCGTTCATCGACTTCCTTGAGCTTGGCCGCAATCACGGGATTGCGCGAAGCTTCCGAATACATCTCCAGCGGCATATGCCACGGCTGCGGATCGAGCGACTCGGCCACGTGCATGGGCGCGTCTTCCAGCATGGCTTCCAGCGGATCGTCGCGGCTATCGAGGTCGCGCAGCAAACCGGCCACATGTTCCGCTTCGCGCTCCACAAACGCCAGTATGATGGCGTCCTTGCTGTCGAAGTAGTTGTAGATATGGCCTGCACTCATGCCGGCCTGCTTGGATATCTCCGCCATGCTGGCGCCATGGAAGCCGCTGCGGGCAAAGCACAGCGCCGCTGCTTCCAGCACCTGATTACGCCGCTGCTGGGCGCGCTCGGGATCGGTACGGCGTTTTACGGGAGCTGTGCTCATGCTGGTTCCTAGTCTATGGTCTGGCGAGTGGCGAAGGTGAGGCGGTACTGTGGCGAAGCATACGGCATTTGTCAATTTGGCGGGCTGGCAGTGCGACGGCCAAACAACACCGTCTGCCCTGCCCGACCGCACTGCGCATTAGCTGCGCGGGCTGGCGCTCTCCGGCTGCCAGCCGCCACCGAGCACCTTGTACAGCGCCACCGCATTGCTGGACTGTTCCAGCTGCGCGCTGATCAGCCCCTGCTGCGCCACGTACAGCGCACGCTGCGCTACCAGCGCAGCCAGATGCGATTCGCTGCCCTGACGGTAGCGCGCATCGTGGATGCGGTAGCTCTTGTCGGCCGCCGACACCAGCGCAGTCTGCGCATCGACGCGCTGCACCAGCGTCCCGCGCTGGGCCAGCGCATCGGACACTTCGCGCAAGGCCGACTGGATGGCCTTTTCGTACTGGGCCAGCGAGATATCGCGGTTGGCTTTGGCGATGTTCAGATTCGCACGGTTCACCCCCCCGTCAAAAATCGGCAGATTAATCTGGGGGATAAAGCTCCACGTCGACGAACCGGCTTTGAACAGGCCATTCAGGCTGCTGCTGGCGCTACCGCCACTGGCCGTCAGCGAAATGCTGGGCAAAAAGGCCGCGCGGGCCACACCGATATTCGCATTTGCTGCCCGCAGTGCGCGCTCGGCTTCCTGTACATCGGGGCGGCTGGTCAGCACGTCCGACGGCAGGCCGGCGGGGATGGCTGCCAGCGTGGAATTCAGCTGCAGCGCAGCAGCGGGCAGCAGGGCCGCTGGCACTTCGGCGCCCACCAGCAGACGCAGAGCATTCACATCGAGCGCCACCTGTGCCGTGTACAGCGCCACGTCGCTACGGGCCGCTTCTACACTGCTCTGCGCTTCATACAGATCGACGCCGGAACTGATGCCGCCGGCCTGACGCTTCTGTATCAGCTGATAGGAAGCCAGCTGGCTTTGCAGCGTGTCGTTCGCCAGCTTCAGACGCTGCTGATCGGCACCCAGCGTCAGGTAGGCATTCGCCACTTCGGCCACCAGCGTAATCTGCTGGGCGCGGCGCGCTTCTTCGGTCGCCAGATAGCTTTGCAGCCCCGCTTCCGACAGATTGCGCAGCTTGCCGAAGAAGTCCAGTTCATACGCTGCCATACTCAGGCCGCCGCTGTACTGGCGGTTGACCTGCGCCGCACCGGTGGCGCTCATGGTCGCCGGCGTACGGCTGGCCGTCTGGCCCACACTGGCCGACAGCTTGGGCAGCAGCGCCGCACTGTCGATGCTGTACTGGGCCTTGGCCTTGTCGATATTCAGCGCCGACACGCGCAGATCACGGTTATTCGCCAGTGCCAGTGCAATCACTTCGCGCAGGCTGGCATCGGCAAAATAGTCGCGCCACAGAATTTCCGATGCCGGCTGGGCATCGCTGGCAGCCTGCGGCAGCGCCTTGTAGGCCTCGCCCTGCGGCCATGCCGCATGCACGCCGCTGCTGGCCTGCGGCAGTACCGGGGCCAGACTGCAACCAGCCAGCAGCGCCAGCGCGGCCAGAGAGATCAGAGTTTTTTGCATGCTCATTTTCATGATTAATTGGCCTCCACAGTGCTGGCTGGCGCAGCTTTTTTCTGCGCGAAGTAGCCGCGCACCAGCACAAAGAACAGCGGTACAAAGAAGATGCCGAGGAAGGTGGCCGACAGCATACCGCCCAGCACCCCGACACCAATCGCATTCTGGCTACCGGAACCGGCGCCGCTGGCCAGTGCCAGTGGCAGCACGCCCAGACCGAAAGCGATCGACGTCATCAGAATCGGCCGCAGACGCAGACGCACTGCCTGCAGCGTCGCCTCTTTCAGCGCCACGCCCTGCTCCTGCAGCTCCTTGGCAAACTCCACGATCAGAATCGCATTCTTCGCGGCCAGACCGATCACCGTCAGCAGGCCCACCTGGAAGTACACGTCGTTCGACAGCTTGAACACAAAGGTAGCCAGCACGGCGCCGATCACACCCAGCGGCACCACCAGCAGCACCGAGAACGGAATCGACCAGCTTTCGTACAGTGCCGCCAGACAGAGGAACACGATCAGCAGCGACAGCGCATACAACTGGGTGGTCTGCGAACCGGAATCACGTTCTTCCGTCGACAGGCCGGTCCACTCGTAGGCGATACCGGGTGGCAGCTTGGCCGCCATCTTTTCGATTTCCGCCATCGCCACACCGGAGCTCAGGCCCGGTGCCGGCATACCGAGGATTTCGGTGGAAGGCATGCCGTTGTAGCGCTCCAGCCGTGGCGAAGCGTAGATCCACTGGCCGCTGGCGAAGGCCGAGAATGGCACCATCTCGCCTTTGGCATTGCGGGCAAACCATTTACCCAGATCTTCCGGCGCCATGCGCGACTCGGCCGCACCCTGCATATACACTTTCTTGACCCGGCCACGGTCGACGAAGTCGTTGACGTAGGCGCTACCCCATGCCGTGCTGAGTACCTTGTTCACTTCGTCGATGGACAGGCCCAGTGCTGCAGCCTTCTGCTGATCGATGGTGATCTTGTACTGCGGCGTATCATCCTGCCCGTTCGGGCGCACGGCCATCAGCAGCGGGTTCTGTGCCGCCATGCCCAGCATCTGGTTACGTGCCGCCATCAGCGCTTCATGGCCCACACCACCGCGGTCCTGCAGCTGCAAATCGAAGCCGCTGGCATTCCCCAGTTCGATCACGGCCGGCGGTGCAAAGGCGAACACCATCGCATCCTTGATGCGCGAGAAGCTGCCCATGGCACGGCCAACGATGGCATCTACCCGCATGGCGGCGCCTTTACGCTCCGACCAGTCCTTCATGCGCACGAAAGCGATACCGGTATTCTGGCCATTGCCGCTGAAACTGAAGCCTGCCACGGCAAACACGGAATCGACTGCCGCCTTTTCCTCGTTCATGAAATGCTGCTCGACCTGTTCGATCACCTTCAGCGTGCGCTGCTGGGTCGCGCCCGTCGGCAGCTGGATCTGGGCAAACAGCACGCCCTGATCTTCTTCCGGCAGGAAGGAAGTCGGCAGGCGCATGAACAGCGCGGCCAGTGCCGCCAGCAGCACGCCATACAGCACCAGCGTACGGCCCTGACGATTCAGGATCGCACTGACCCAGCCCTGATAAGTGCTGCTGCCACGCTCGAAGCTACGGTTAAACCAGCCGAAGAAGCCGGTATTGCTGGCATGGTGACCTTTTTCCACCGGCTTGAGCAAGGTGGCGCACAGTGCAGGCGTGAACACCATCGCTACCAGCACGGACAGCACCATGGCCGACACGATGGTGATGGCGAACTGGCGATAGATCACGCCGGTCGAACCACCGAAGAAAGCCATAGGCACGAACACGGCCGACAGCACCAGCGCAATACCTACCAGTGCGCCGCTGATCTGGCCCATGGATTTACGCGTGGCTTCCAGCGGCGACAGGCCCTCTTCCGTCATCACGCGCTCGACGTTTTCTACCACCACGATCGCATCATCCACCAGCAGGCCGATGGCCAGCACCATGGCGAACATGGTCAGCGTATTGATCGAATAGCCGAACGCGGACAGGATGGCAAAAGTACCCAGCAGGACCACCGGTACGGCCATGGTCGGAATCAGCGTGGCGCGGAAGTTCTGCAGGAACAGATACATCACGAGGAAGACCAGCAGCACCGCTTCCACCAGCGTCTTCACCACTTCTTCGATGGACAGCTTGACGAACGGCGTGGTGTCATACGCCACTACGGCCTTCATCCCGGCAGGGAACTGCTTTTCCATCTGGCCGATCTTGGCTTTCACAGCTTTGGCCGTGTCGAGCGCATTGGCACCCGTGGCCAGCTTCACGGCCACACCCGTCGCCGGCTTGCCGTTGTAACGCGCCAGCACATTGTAGTTCTCGCTACCGAGTTCGATGCGCGCCACATCGCGCAGATACACCGTCGCACCGCTGCTGGCCGTCTTCAGCAGAATCGCACCGAACTGCTCGGGCGTCTGCAGGCGGCTCTGGGCCGACACGGTGGCATTCAGTTGCTGCCCCGGTACTGCAGGCGCGCCGCCCAGTTCACCAGCCGAGACTTCGGCATTCTGTGCCTGGATGGCAGCCGAAACATCGGCTGGCGTCAGCTGGTAGCTATGCAGCCTGGCCGGATCAAGCCAGATCCGCATGGCATATTGCGCACCGAACGAAGTCACATCGCCCACGCCTTCGACGCGGCTCAGGCTATCGATCACATCGGAGGCCACGTAGTCGCCCAGATCGGCCTGCGTCATCTTGCCGTCCTCCGAGACGAAGCCCAGCACCATCAGGAAGTTCATGGTGGCTTTGGTCACCACCAGCCCCTGCTGGGTAACGATGGCCGGCAGCAGCGGCGTGGCCAGTTGCAGCTTGTTCTGCACCTGCACCTGCGCGATATCGGGATTGGTGCCGCTCTTGAAGGTCAGCGTGATGCTGATGCCGCCCGTACCATCGCTGGACGAGGACATATAGCGCAAGCCATCGATGCCTTTCATTTTCTGCTCAATCACCTGCGTGACCGCATCTTCCACAGTCTTGGCGGAAGCACCCGGATAGGAACCGGTAATCGAAATCGATGGCGGCGCAATGCTAGGGTACTGGGCAATCGGCAGGCCGGTGATGGCAATCGCGCCCGCCAGCATGATGACGATGGCGACCACCCACGCAAAGATAGGCCGGTCTATAAAAAATCGTGACATAAGCTGCCTCCCTTACTGCGCGTTGCCGTGCGGGGCCGAACTGCTGGCCTGCGCCGTCGCTGCTGCCGCTGCTGGCTTGGCCACCTGTGCGGGCGCGCCCGGCTGCACTTTCTGCAAGCCTTCCACGATCACCAGATCGCCAGCCTTGAGGCCGGACTTGACCAGCCATTTATCGCCACGGGTACCACCCGTCACCAGCGTGCGCTGCTCGACCTTGCCCTGCGGGTTCAGCACCATAGCCGTGGCCTCGCCCTTCTGGTTGCGGCTCACGCCTTGCTGCGGCACGGCGATGGCCTGCTCGTTCACGCCAGCATCAACCACGGCGCGCACAAACATACCGGGCAGCAGATCATGGCGCGGGTTGGGGAAGATGGCGCGCAGTGTGACATTGCCCGTACCCGGGTCCACCGTCACATCGGAAAACTGCAGCTTGCCTTCCTGCGCATAACGGCTGCCGTCCGACAGCAGCAGATGCACGCTGGCCTGCTGGGCGCCGCGTTTCAGGCTGCCGCTTTCCAGTTCGCGCTTCAGGCGCAGCAAGTCTTCGCTCGACTGCGTCACATCGACATAAATAGGGTCGAGCTGCTGCACGGTGGCCAGCGCCGTGCTCTGTCCTGCCGTGACGAGCGCACCGGCCGTCACGCTGGAGCGGCTGATACGACCGCTGATAGGCGCTTCCACCTTGGTGTACTGCAGGTTGATGCTGGCCGTTTCCAGCGCAGCGGCAGCCACCGCCACATCGGCCCTGGCCTGCTCGTGCGCGGCCACGGCATCGTCGTAATCCTGCTTGCTTACACCTTCAATGGCCAGCAGCTCCTTGTAACGCGCGGCCTTGGGAGCGCTGCTCAGCAGATTTGCCTGCGCCTTGGCCAGCGCCGCCTTGGCCGACTGGTAGGCGGCCTGATAGCTGGCCGCATCGATCTGGTACAGCGCGGCGCCAGCCTGCACATCGGCGCCTTCGACAAACAGACGTTTCCGGATCAGCCCACCGACCTGCGGGCGCACTTCGGCCACCTGATAGGCGCTGGTGCGGCCCGGCAGTTCGGTGCTGATCTGTAGCGCTTCCGGCGCTACTTTGAAAACGCCCACCTCCGCCACCTGCGCATGAGGTGCTTCGGAGCTGGAGTGGGAGCAAGCGCTGAGGCTGAGCACAGCGCTCGCTGAAAACAGTGCGACGAGGCTGGTCGTGCGCAGATTGGTGGGGCAGAAACGAGCTTCCATGTGAATTCTTTCTGTATAAAAAACAAGCACAGACATTAGAATGAACGATCATTCTAATTAAGTCAAGCAACATTTTTTTGAAAAACCCGTCTAGAACGTGGCGAATTAGTGGCTTTAGGCAAGGAATTTGCCCATAGGACACGGCTCAGCTTGCAGCCCGGTGCTACAATGTTTTATTTCCGACAGTCATTATTCTGGTCGTCTGTACATGATTTCGCCGCTCCCTCCACGTGCCAGACGGCCCCGCCTGACGACGCTCATCACGGCCGGCCTGGTCGCTGCCGTACTGCTGTCCGTATTCGCCGTACTGGGGCTAGTCAGCCACAACGCGCGTCAGAAGTCCGAGCGCGAGGCCAGAGAACGTCTGCAGCAACTGTCCTGGCAGATGCGCGACACGCTCAACCGCGTGGTACTGAGCGCCATCAACGACATCAAGCTGGTGCGCGAGCTGCCCCAGATCAGCAATCCCCGTTCGCCCGAAGAGGCACGCAAGGTGCTGGAAGCGCTGCAGAAGTCCTCGCCCGACTATGCGTGGATAGGCCTGGGCCATCCGGACGGCAAAGTGTATGCGGCCACTCAGGGCACGCTGGAAGGGCAGGACGTCAGCACGCGCAACTGGTTCAACCACGGCCACGACCGCTACTACGCCAGCGATTACCATCCCACTACCCTGCTGGGCAAAAAGCTGCCGGGCAGTGCCGACCCATGGCGCTTCGTCGATGTGGCCGGTCCCGTAACGGGTGCGGACGGCCAGTTCCGTGCCGTGCTGTGCGTGCAGATGAGCTGGAACTGGGCGCGCCGTCTGGTGCAGTCGCTGCTGCCGCCCGGTGCCCAATTGAATGGCGTGGAGATCTTTGTCCTGCGGCCGGATGGCACGGTGATCCTTGGCCCGCAAGGCATGGAAGACACGGTAATCCGCAGCACCAGCCTGACGCTGGCCCAGAGCGGCACAGCAGGCAGCGTGCGCGAAAGCTGGGCCGATGGCAAAACCTATCTCACCGCCTATGCCTTGACCGGTGAAGCCGAAGACCGCAGCAACCTGAGCTGGACGGTACTGGTGCGCCAGCCCGAAGCAGTCGCACTGGCCAGTGCCGAGCAACTGCAGCGCCCCATCCTGCTGCTGGGCGGCCTGCTGGCCGTGCTGGCCGGTCTGATCAGCATGCTGATGGCACGCCGTCTGCTCGCCCCCCTCAACGCATTGAGTGCCGACATAGAAAACCGCCTCGCAGCGCAGGACCATAGCGCGCCGCTGCCGCCCATCGCGCAGGTCGACAGCTTCCATGAAGGGCAGGTGCTGTCGCAGGCGCTGGCGGAACTGGTGCGCAAGGAAGAAAGCCATCTGGACTCGCTGCGCAATCTGAACGAGCGGCTGGAAACCACCGTGGCCCAGCGCACGCGCGAAATCGCCGGCAAGGCCATGCTGCTGGAACGCGCGCTGGCACAGGAACAGAGCACCCAGATGCTGCTGCAGGAACGCGCCGCCGAACTGCGTGCGATTCTCGATAATGCCTACGATGCCTTCATCGCGCTCGATCCCGGCGGCGTGGTGCTGGACTGGAACCGTCAGGCGGAAAAACTGCTGGGCTGGAGCCGTGCCGAAGTCATAGGCCAGCCGCTGGCCGCCATGGTGCTGCCGCCCCTGCTGCGCCGCGCCTATGAGCGCGACATGCGCCAGCTGGCGGAGAATGGCGGCGATACGGTACTCAACCGCCGCATCGAACTGACGCTGCACAACCGCGCGGGGCAGGAGCTGACGGTGGAAGTGGCGCTGGCCTATGTGCCGCGCAGTTCCGGCCATCTGTTCATCGCCTTCCTGCACGATATCAGCGAACGTAAATCGCTGTTTGCATCGATGGAAGCCATGGCGCTGCGCGATACCCTGACCGGCCTGCCGAACCGGCGCGCCCTGCTAGTGGCACTCAACGACGCCATTCAGCGCGCCAACCGTCTGCGCCAGAACTGCGCCGTGTTCTTCGTTGACCTGGACCGCTTCAAGCAGATCAACGACCGCTATGGCCACGAGGAAGGCGACGAGCTGCTGCGCCAGTTCGCCCAGCGCCTGCGCGAGAACGTGCGCAAGACCGATACGGTGGGCCGTCTGGCCGGCGATGAATTCGTGGTGATACTGGAAAACCTGCAGGACGATAGTGCGGCGCAGGAGACCGCCGACAAGCTGCGCCCTGCACTGCTGCAGCCATTCAAGCTGAAGACCACCAGCGTTACGCTGGGCGCCAGCATCGGTATCGCCGTGCACCATCCGGACGATCCGCACGATATCGAAATGCTGCTGGGCCGGGCCGACCGCGCCATGTATCAGGACAAGCAGCTGGGCAAGCCACAGCGCATCCGCCGTTAGGCCGGCAGCGCGGGCCTGCTGCCCGCGGCCAGCTGCCTGCTACGCGCGGCCCAAGGCCTGCTACTTACTGCCCGCAGGCTAGCGACTACCGCAGACCTATTTCCAGCTGCCGCGCAGGTCCAGCACCAGCCGCTGCAAATGCTCGGGCGTGACATCCTGCGGCGCTACCGCTTCGCCCACGGCCAGCTCCAGCCGCGAACGCAGGCCGCTGCGGAAAGCCCGCTCGAACACATTCTCGCTGCTGCGGCTCAGCAGATGGCCCCACAAACCACGCAAGGCCATAGGAATTACCGGCACCTTGCTGCGCTCGACGATCTTGCTGACGCCATTCTTGAACGGATTGAGTTCGCCCGTGCGGGTCAGCTGGCCCTCGGGGAAAATGCACACCAGATCACCTTCATGCAAAGCCTGGGCGATATCGACGAAAGCCTTTTCCATCAACCACGGGTCTTCCTTGGCCGGCGCGATCGGTATGGCGCGCGCAGTGCGGAACACCCAGCCCAGCAGCGGCATTCTGAAAATCTGGTGATCCATTACGAAACGGATGGGGCGCGGGCTGGCCGCCATGATCACGATGGCATCGACATAGCTCACATGGTTACATACCAGCACGGCAGCACCATCGACGGGTATGCGTTCCGCATCCACGCTGCGCACGCGGTGCACGGTCTGGATCAGCAGCCAGGCCAGGAAGCGCATGAGGAATTCCGGCACCAGCGAGAAGATATACAGCGCCACCAGCGCGTTCAGCAGCGCGGTCACGAGGAAGAGCTGGGGTATGGTAAAGCCCTGCCCCAGCAGCACGATGGCCAGTCCGGCCGCCGCCACCATGAACAGCGCATTCAGAATATTCATGCCGGCGATGGTGCGCGACAGGTGCGACGGTTCGCAGCGCGTCTGGATCAGAGCGAACAGCGGTACGATGTAGAAACCGCCGAACAGGCCGATCAGCAGCACATCGGCCAGGATATGCAGCACGCCCGGCTGATGCAGCAAGGCCATGGCATCGAACTGCGCCGCAGCCGCCGGAGCCAGCATGGTGCTGATGCCGCGGCTGGCAAAATACAGGTCGGCGCCGAACAGCGTCAGACCGATGGCGCCGAACGGTACCAGACCGATTTCCACCTTGCGGCCGGACATGCGTTCGCACAGCAGCGAACCGCAGCCCACGCCAAGCGAAAACACCGTCAGCAGCAGCACGAACACGCTATGGTCGCCATGCAGATAATCCTTGGCGAACACGGGGAACTGGGCCAGCACCAGCGCGCCATAGAACCAGAACCACGAGTTGCCCAGCATGGCCAGAAACACCACGCGGTTCTTGCGCGAATGGCCGATGTTGCGCACGGATTCGCCAATAAAATTCCAGCTGACTTTCAGATCCGGCACCGGCGCGGGCGAATAGGGAATGCGGTAGCTGGCCACTAGCCCCAGTGCCGCCACGGCCAGCGTCGCCAGCGCTTCATAGGCGATGCCGTGGGGCTGCTGCACCACCAGCAGCGCGCCGAATATCTCGCCCAGCAGAATGCCGACGAAGGTGCCCATCTCCGTTACACCATTCCCGCCCATCAGTTCCTCGGGCTGCAGCTGCTGCGGCAGATAGGCATATTTGACGGGACCGAACAGGGTGGAATGCACGCCCATGCCGACCACGCCCAGCACCAGCAGCCATAGCGTATGGGTGAACCAGCCCAGCGCGGCCAGCGACATGATGCCCAGCTCCAGCCACTTCACCAGCCGGGTCAGCGCGCCCTTCTCGTATTTTTCTGCCAGCTGCCCCGCCGTGGCCGAGAACAGCACATAGGGCAGGATGAACAGGCCGGGAATCAGATTGGTAATCAGCGCGGGTGATAGCGTGGTCCAGCTCAGGGCATCGTAAGTAATGATGACCACCAGCGCCGTCTTGAACAGATTATCGTTGAGCGCCCCCAGGAACTGGGTCCAGAAGAACGGCGCGAAACGGCGTTGCATCAACAGGGAAAACTGATTGGGCTGGCTCATGCTGGGCAGGTCCGTTCAAGGTAGAGTAACCGGAAAGATTGAACGGATTATAACCTCAGCTTCCGGCCCCGGTTTGCGATAAACCGCCGCCCGCGAAAATTCGCCGCCCATAAAAAAACGGCGCCCGGCAAGTCGCCGTGCGCCGCTACTAAGGAAAGCGGGAAAAGTGCGTAGCAGGGTATCGTCTGCGCAGTTCAGTGCATCAGAATACCCACAGCTTATCGGCCGGCAGCTGCAGCCAGTACTGCCCTGCTTCGAGCTTGTATTTGGAATGGGCACGCACGCTGATGTCGCTGCCGTCCGTGCTCTTGAACAGGCATTCGAAGCGGTCGCCCAGATACATACAGGTCAGCAGCGGCAGTTCGATGGCATTCTCCACCGGCGTAGCGCTGATCTTCACCTCTTCCACCCGGATGATGGTAGCCGGTTCCGCCGCACCGGCACCGCGCGCCGTGGCCTGCAGCGTGGCGCCGCCCAGCGCCAGCGTGACCTGCTGGCCGCTGCGTGCTGTAACCCTGGCAGGCAGACGGTTGTTACTGCCCATGAATTCGGCGCAGAACAGCGTTTCCGGGGTTTCGTACATGCTTTGCGGCGTGCCTTGCTGCTCGATTTTGCCGTTATTCAGCAGCAAAATACGGTCGGAGATCGCCATCGCTTCGGCCTGATCGTGCGTCACCATCAGGGCCGACAGGCCCAGACGTACAATCAGTTCACGCAGGAAGGCGCGCGCTTCTTCGCGCAGTTTGGCATCCAGATTCGACAGCGGCTCGTCCAGCAAGATCACGGGCGGGTTGTACACCAGCGCACGGGCAATCGCCACGCGCTGCTGCTGGCCGCCGGACAGCTGGTGCGGGAAGCGTTCGCCCAGATGACCGAGGCCGAGGTTCTTCAGTACGTCATTGACCTTGTCCTTGATTTCGCTGGCGCCCAGCTTGCGCAGCTTGAGGCCGTAAGCCACGTTGTCGAACACGGTCTTGTGCGGCCACAGTGCATATGACTGGAACACCAGCCCCAGATTGCGGTGCTCGGCCGGCAGCTCGAAATCGCGGCTGCCATCGAACACGTTGCGCTCGCCGATGGCGATGGTGCCGGTCTTGGGGCTTTCCAGTCCGGCCACGGCGCGCAGCAGCGTGGTCTTGCCGCTGCCGGAGGGGCCCAGCAGGGCCACCACTTCGCCCTTCTGCAGGTGCATGGATACACCCTTCAGAATGTGGTTCACATGGGCGCCGGAGCCATAGTCCAGATGCAGATCGTTGACGGTCAGTTCATTCATGGTGATGTCTCGTTTCATATTTTTTAAACTTGGTGAGGTACTTAGTCATGTAACTAGTTATGTAACTTCACGCCAAAACGCAGCGCCACGCCCAGCCCGATCGCAACCAGCGAAATATTGATGAAGGAAAGCGCAGCCACCAGATCGGTGGAGCCCGTGGCCCACAGCGATACCAGCAACGCACCTATCACTTCCGTGCCGGGCGAGAGCAGATACACGCCGGTCGAGTATTCGCGTTCGAAGATCAGGAACACCATCAGCCATGCACCGAGCAGGCCGTATTTCACCAGCGGCACCGTCACATCGCGCGTGACTTGGCCACGGCTGGCCCCCACGGCACGTGCCGCTTCTTCCAGTTCCGGCCCTACCTGCAGCAGCGCCGTCGAAATCAGACGCATGCCGTAAGCCAGCCACACCACCGAGTAGGCCAGCCACAGGGCGAAGATGGTGGAGCGCAGGGAGCGCAGCAGCGGAATCGCGTTCTCGCTGAGCCAGATCGCCATGCCGTTATCGATGCCTTTCAGGACGCCATCGAGCCAGCTCGGCACGAACAGGAACACCCACAGGAAGGACAGCCCGGCCAGCAGGCCCGGCACAGCGCGCGGCACAAGCACGCTGTAGTCGAGGAAGCGGGTAATGCCGTCCGGCTTGCGGTGCATGGCCAGCGCTATCGCGCAGTAGCAGATGACGGCGCAGGCACCGCCGATCACGCCGATCAGCACCGTGTTCAGGATGCCGCGCATCAGCGCCGGCTGGTCGAGAATTTCGCGGAAGTGCTGCAGCGTCAGCACATCGGCCAGACGTACGCCCTCGCCCCAGTACTGCACAAAGGAGCGCAGCAGAATGCCGGACAGCGGCATGATGATGGTGATCATCAGCCAGCCGAAGATCAGCGCAAACGCCAGCCATTTCCAGCGTCCCAGCGGCATGGGTTTGCTGCGCGCACCCTTGCCTTTGATGGAGACGAATTTATTGGCCGACTTCAGCAGCCAGCGCTGCAGCATCACCAGCGGCATGGTGACAGCCACCAGACACACGGCCACCGCAGCCATCAGGTGGTAGGACGGCGTACCGAGCTTGTTGGTCAGCTTGTACAGATAGGTGGCCAGCACCAGATGACCTTCCGGATCACCAAGCACCAGCACCAGACCGAATACCTCGAAGCCGAGGAAGAACACCAGCACGGCCGCATAAGCCAGCGCCGGCGTCACCATGGGCAGCGAGACATTGAACATCACCTGCAGCGGCGAGGCACCCGTAACGCGGGCCGCTTCTTCCACATCCGAACCGAGGCTCTTCAGGGCCGAGGAGGCGTACAGATACACGTGCGGTACGTGGGTCAGACCGGCGATCACCACGATGCTGGTGAAGGAGTAGATATTCCACGGGATGAAGCCCAGCAGGTCTTTCACCCACAGCGAGTAGAAGCCCACCGGCCCCATCGCCACGACGTAGCCGAAGCCCATCACCATGGGCGATACGAAGATAGGCACCAGCAGCAGCGGCGTGATGAAGCCTCGGCCCGGCAGATCGGTGCGTATCATCAGGAAGGCCAGCATGCCGCCCAGCGGCACGGCGATGGCCGTCAGGCCGGCGGCCAGCGCCAGCGCGTTCTTGAAGGCCACCGAGAAATCGGGGTCTTCGAAAATGAAACGGTAGGCGTCCAGTCCCAGCTCCTTGGCGGGCATGAAGAAAGGCGCATTCAGGAAGCTCTGATAAAAGATCAGAAGCAGCGGCAGGAAGATGGCGGTAGCGGCGAGCGTCACCACCACCCCGCGCGGCCAGTTAATACTGTGCCGGCCCGAGCCGGTAAGGTTCAGAGTTTGCATAATGAGTCCGTGTGAGCGGATGGATGTATCGGCCAGCGCGCAGGAAGGGAGCGCGCGCTGGCTAGCCTGTCAGCGTAGTCGACGTCTAGAGTCGACGCCTAATATCGGGCATACGGGTCGCGGTGCCTACTTCTTGCCCGCGGTTTCTTTCCACTGCTTGAGGAAGGCCATGCGCTTGGCTGGTCCAAGGAATTGCAGCACCATGGGATGGACGGGAATCGGCTTGACCTTGTCCTTGCCTATCATCTTGATCAGTTCAGCCGAAGTGGTCTCGCCTTTTACATCCTCGCGGATGGCGAACAGCTTGGCATCATTGGCGATAATGGTCTGACCGCGCTGCGACAGCAGATAGTCCAGCCACAGCTTGGCCGCATTGACGTTCTTGGCGCCCTTGTTGATGAACTGGACGCGCGACAGGATCAGCGTGTAATCCTTGGGCAGCACCACGCCTATCGATGGATCGGTCTTGGCGCGCACCAGTGCATAGGAGCCCAGCACGTTGTAGCCGATCAGGTTTTCACCCGACGAAATACGCTCCATCATGGTGCCGGTGGACGACTGCACACGCACCTTGGCTTCGCCGAAAGCGTTTTCCAGTTCAAGGAACTTGGGGTTCTCGCGCGCATCCTGGGTCATGAACATGAAGCCCACGCCGGATTTTTCGATATCGTAGGTGGTGACCTTGTCCTTGAACTTGGGCTGCACGATCAGCTTGGCGAAGTCGGCATGGTTCTGCGGTACTTCCTTGGCATCGAGCAGACGCTTGTTGTAGACGATGGCAGCCGGCTCGAAGGTGGTGCCGTAAGCCTGGTCATCCCAGATGGCCCAGCCGGGAATCCTGGCCGATTCGACCGATTTGTACTTGAGCGCATAACCGTCCGAGGCCAGGCGCATCTGCAGGTCCATGGCGGACGACCACATGACGTCGGCCGTATTGCCGCCGGCAGCCACTTCGGATATGAAGCGGTTGTACACTTCGGTGGAATTCATGTCGTTGTATTCGACGGTAATGCCGGGATACAGGGTATTGAAGTCCTTGATCAGGGGCTGGGTAGCCTTGCTGTCTGTCGCGCCGTAGATCACCAGCTTGCCCTCTTTCTTGGCGCCGTCGATAATCTTCTGGTAATCGGCCGGATAGCCGGCTGGCACTTGCGCCATGGCGGCGCCGGCAAACAGGGTGGCGCATGCAGCGGCCACAGTCATATGTAACTTCATCTTGGTCTCCGTCGTTTTAATAGTTGGTGTTCAGCGCATCAGACCGAGTTCGGTCGCACGCTTGCCGTAGTCTTCTACGGCCTTGCTTACATAGCGGGTCAGGGCATCGCCAGTCAGCCCGAAGGGGAACAGACCGGCACTGTCACGCATGGCGGCATAGCCGGGGCTTGCCATCACACGATCGAACGCTGCAACCCATGAACGATAATCTGCCTCCGGCACCTGTGGCGCCATCCATACGCCGCGGATGATAGGCCACACCACGTCTATGCCCTGCTCGCGCGCCGTCGGCACACTGGCCAGCACACCGGGCAGACGCTGCTCGGACAGCACCGCCAGCACCCGCGTCGTGCCATTCCCTGCATACAGCGTCGCTTCGCTGGCGTCGCCCGATACCACCTGCACGTAATTGGCGTGCATGGCAGTAAAAGCTTCGCCGCCGCCCTCCAGCGCTACGAAACGCAGCACTTTAGGATCGATGCCGGCGGCCTTGACGATCAGCGCCATCTTCAGCCAGTCCTGGCTGCCGATAGTGCCCGATACACCGATCAGCACCTTCTGCGGCTGGGCCTTCAGTGCAGCCAGCAACTCGCCCAGCGAGTGGTAAGGCGAATCGGCCCGCACGGCGATCATGCCGTAATCGGCACCAAGCGCCGCCACCCAGCGTACATCGGAGGCTTTCACCTTGCCGAATTTGCCCTGCGCCAGATTGAGCAGCGAACCACCCGAAAAAGCCACCAGCGTATTCGGCTCGGCACGCCGCTGCGACACCAGCGAATGCCAGGCTACTGCACCGATCCCGCCGGGCAGGTAGCTGATGTGCATATCGGCCGGCGGCGCTTTGGCGCTGCCCTGCAAACCTTGCAGACCCTTGCGCGCCAGCTTGCAGGTCAGGTCCATGGCGCCACCCGGCTTGGATGGCACGATGCACTCGGCACCTGCTGCCTGCGCAGTCACGCTGACCCAGAGGGCCGCCACAACAGCCAGCAAAACTTTGATCATCGTGTGTGTAATCTTAGAACGGTAAAGCTTTCAGAGCGCTTTCAGTAGACGGCGCCAGCGGAGGAACTGGCGCCGCTACTGTACCGGCTTAGAAGCGGTGCTGCATGCCCAGCGCCAGACCGTGCTGGCTGGTGCCGAAGCCGGCGTCATCACGCGACATGCCGGTCAGCTGGCCATTTTTCGACTTGGCATAAGCAGCCGACACAAACACGTCGGTGCGCTTGGACAGCGCGTAGCGATAGCGCGCCACGTACATGGTCGGATCGGCATCCTTGCCTGCAGCAACGTTCTTCACGTTGATGTGGTAGATCGCAGCAGTCAGGGTGGTGGCAGCATCGGCCTTGTAGGCCACGCCGCCCCAGGTGGTGGTGCCATCGACATCGGCCGTCAGCGCTTTGCCGGCTACCAGTTTGTAGTCGCGCACTACGCCCCAGACTTTGACGGGACCAGTTTCATAATTGAAGCCGATATGCCAGACGGTGTTCTTGTCCCGGTTGCCGGTGGCAGCCACGGTGTTACCGTTGTTGCGCTCCCAGGTACCCATCAGGTTCACGTCACCCAGTTTGTAGATGGCGCTGAAGCCCACTTTGGCACTATCCTGTGCGCCGGTGGTCTGTTCGCCGGCAGCGTAGTTGGCGCCGACTTTCAGATCGCCCACCGAACCGCTGTATTTGATGATGTTGTCGTAGGCGGTGGTGAAGCCGTATTTGCTAGGCCCCGTTGCCGAGCCGCCCGCTGCCCACGAGTAGTAAGGCGCAAAGCCCATAGGGTCAAACGAGATCACGGTGTCATATACGGTGGTGAAGGAGCGGCCGATGATCACACGGCCAAAGCTGCCTTCCAGACCGACATTGGCCTGACGCTTGAACAGCACGCCGTCCATATTACCGGTGTCCATCAGGATGCCGCCTTCCAGATTGAACACGGCTTTCAGGCCGCCACCCAGATCTTCCGAACCACGCAGGCCCCAGCGCGAGGTATTCATGCCACCGGAAATGACGCTGGTCTGGCTGCCGCCCGTTGCCGATTTGTTATTGGCGGTTTCCATGCCCACGTCCAGCAGACCATATACCTGCACATTCGATTGCGCCTGTGCGGCGCCTGCTGCGAGGGCCAGAACGGCCAGAGTCAAAGCGGATTTTTTCATTCGAGTCTCCCAGAAGATATAGTTATCAGTGATGCCTGATATGCGATCAGGCTTCCCACTATAGGAGTCGCTAGCTTTCAATTCCCTTTCAGTGTCGTCTTGCTGCCACAAAACCGGGCCGTGCTTCCCTTTTACGGCGCGCGCGACCATCATGCATGTCCATACACTGAACCGATTCCCTTTTGTGCGCAACAAAAGGACCAGAAATTAGCGAAAAAACATGCGTATTCTGTTAGTTGAAGACCACACCGAACTGTCCCACTGGCTGGCCAAAGCCCTGCGCGAGGCCAACCTGACGGTGGAGTGTGCCGATAACGGCGCCGACGCCGACGCCCTGCTGCATACCCAGGACTACGCGCTGGTGATCCTCGACCTGACCCTGCCGCGTATGGACGGGCTGGATGTGCTGCGCCGCCTGCGCGCTCGGCCGGCACCGCGCGGCCAGACGCCGGTACTGATACTGACGGCACGGGGCGGACTGGAAGACCGCGTGCAGGGCCTGAATCTGGGTGCCGACGACTATCTGGCCAAGCCCTTCGAGCTGGCCGAACTGGAAGCGCGCGTGAAAGCCCTGCTGCGCCGCAGCGTAGGCAATGAAGCGCTGGTACACCACTGCGGCGCCCTGAGTTTCGATACGGTGACGCGCATGTTCAGCTACGGCGGCAATGCGCTGGCGCTGACGCCGCGCGAGCACGCCGTGCTGGAAACCCTGATCACCCGCTCGGGCCGCGCCGTTTCGAAAGAAAAGCTGTTCGACGAAGTGTTCGCGTTGGCCGATGATGCCAATCTCGATGCCATCGAACTGTACATCCACCGCGTGCGCAAAAAGCTCGACATCGCCATACCCGACGCTGCCGTCATCACCACCCTGCGCGGCATAGGCTATCTGCTGCAGCCGCGCCCGGCCAGCTAGGGCTAACGCATGCCGCTACTGGCCAGACTCGCACGCCGCTTCGGCCCGGAAGCCCGTCAGGGCAGCCTGCGCGGCCAGCTGCTGCGCTGGCTGCTGGGGCCCTTGCTGCTGCTGGTGGCACTGAATACCTATTCGGTCTACCGCAATGCACTCGATGCGGCCGACGTGGCCTATGACCGTTCGCTACTGGCCTCGACCCGGGCGCTGGCCGAACGCGTGTCCATCGTCGAAGGCAAGGTGGTGGCCGACGTCCCTTATGTAGCACTGGACAGCTTCGAGACCGACACGCTGGGGCGGATCTACTACAAGGTCACCGGCATCAATGGCGAAACCGTATCCGGCTATGGCGACCTGCCGCCCGTGCCGGCCAACGTCCCCCGCTCTGAAACCTATCCGGCGCTGGTGCGCTTCTACCACGCCAACTACAACGGCCAGCCCGTACGCATCGCCGCCCTGCTACAACCCGTGTATGACGATTCCATGCGCGGCATCGCCCTGATACAGGTGGGCGAAACACTGGAAGCGCGGCGCGGCCTGTCCAACCAGATCCTGTTCGACACACTGGCATGGCAGGCCTTGCTGCTACTGGCACTGGCCCTGCTGGTGTGGTTTGCCGTGCGGCTGGTGCTGCAGCCGCTGATGCGATTGAAACTGGTGGTGGAGACCCGCTCGCTCAACGACAGCTCGGACGTGGACCCGGCGCTGGTGCACCGCGAAGTGCGCCCGCTGGTGGCGGCCATGAACAGTTCGCGCGCCCGCCTGCAGATACTGATCAGCAGCCAGCGCCGCTTCATTGCCGACGCTTCGCACCAGCTGCGCACCCCGCTCACCGTACTCAAGACGCAGGCCGAGCTGGCCCTGCGCGCCTGCGACCGGCCCGGCAGCGACGCCGAACAGCTGCGTGCTACGCTGCGCGACATCGTGCACAGCATCGCTGCCACCACCGATTCCACCATCAATCTGGCCAACCGCTTGCTGACGCTGGCGCGCATCGAACACGGCGGCGATCTGGAAGGCGCCAGCAATGCCAGCGAACGGGTGGACCTGTGCGACATCGCCCGTCAGGTCGGGCTGGAACTGGCCATGGCAGCAGTGGCCAAGCAGATCGATCTGGCGCTGGAAGCGGAAACCGAATGCATGATCGAGGGGCAGGCTTTCCTGCTGCACGAACTGATCGCCAACCTGACCGATAACGCCCTGCGCTACACACCGGCTGGCGGCAGCGTCACCCTGCGCGTGCGCAATGCGGCGCAGCAGGTGCTGCTGGAAGTGGAAGACAATGGCCAGGGCATACCGGCCGGCGAGCGGGAACGCGTGTTCGCGCCGTTCTACCGCGCCAGCGCCACGCTGGAGCGCAATCCGGGCGGCGCCGGTCTGGGGCTGGCCATCGTGCGCGATATCGCCACCCTGCATGGCGCCAGCATCAGCCTGAGCGATGCCTATCCTGCTACACCACAGGCGCCCGGTCTCAAAGTACAGGTCAGCTTTCCCGCCGCGGGCAGCGCGCTCGGGTAAAATCGCCCCCTGAGGCATCAGCGCGTGCCCGCCTCGCAGCACAACTCGCAACCGAAAGCTCCCGATGATTACCAGAGAAGATATGCTCGGCCTGTTCGCCGATATGAAAAAGAACGCCCCGTGGGATATGAACAAGCCGCTACTGTGGGGCTATTTCTTTGCCGATCAGGACAAGGCCAAGCTGGAAGCGGCGAGCAAGCTGCTGGAGGCGCAGGGCTACCATCAGGTGGGCATCTACGATTCCAAACCGGAAGCCGATACGCCGGCCTTGTGGTGGCTGCATGTGGAGAAGGTGGAACTGCACACGGTCGACACCCTGCATGCACGCAATCAGGAGTTCTACCGCTTTGCCGAAGCCCAGCAACTGGAAGCCTACGACGGCATGGACGTGGGCCCCGCCTGAAGCGCCGCAGCAAAAAAAACAGCCGGCATGCAAAGCAATGCCGGCTGCCTTGGAAGCTGGCCTGATCAGGCCAGATTTTCCAGACGTATCTTGGTCACGCTGCCGCACACGGTGGCCAGACCTTCGATCTTGGCGATCGCTGCCAGCACATTCTTTTCCTGCGTCTGGTGGGTCAGGAAGATAATGTCGGTACGGGTTTCGCCGTCCGCCGGTTCCTTCTGCATCATGGCATCGATCGAGATGGTGGCATCGGCCAGAATACGGGTCAGGTCGGCCAGCACGCCCGGCTGGTCGCTCACATTCATGCGCAGATAGTAGCTGGTGGTGATTTCTGCCATCGGCAGAATTTCGATGTTGGTCAGCTCGTTCGGCTGGAAGGCCAGATGCGGCACGCGGTGCTCGGCATCGGCCGTGGCCAGACGGGTGATATCGACCAGATCGGCGATCACGGCCGAAGCAGTCGGCTCGGAACCGGCGCCTTTACCGTAGTACAGCGTCGCGCCCACGGCATCGCCCTGTACCAGCACGGCGTTCATGGCCCCTTCCACGTTGGCGATCAGGCGTTTGGCCGGGATCAGGGTCGGGTGCACGCGCAGTTCCACACCTTCCACGCCATTGACTTTGGCGCGCTTGGCGATGCCCAGCAGCTTGATGCGATAACCGAGCTGTTCGGCGTAGCGGATATCGATGGCATTCAGCTTGGAGATGCCTTCCACATAGGCTTTATCGAACTGCACGGGAATGCCGAAGGCGATGGCCGACATGATGGTGGCCTTGTGCGCCGCATCCACGCCTTCGATGTCGAAGGTCGGATCGGCTTCGGCATAGCCCAGCTCCTGCGCCTGTTTCAGCACGGTGGCGAAATCCAGCCCCTTGTCGCGCATTTCGGACAGGATGAAGTTGGTGGTACCGTTGATGATACCGGCCAGCCATTCGATGCGGTTGGCCGTCAGGCCTTCGCGCAGCGCCTTGATGATAGGGATGCCGCCGGCAACTGCCGCTTCGAACGCCACCATCACGCCCTTGGCCTGTGCCGCTGCAAAAATCTCGTTGCCATACACGGCCAGCAGGGCCTTGTTGGCGGTGACCACGTGCTTGCCATTGGCGATCGCCTGCAGCACCAGTGCTCTGGCCTGATCGTAACCGCCGATCAGCTCGACGACGATATCGATTTCCGGATCATTGACGATGTCGAACGGGTCAGCCACCACTTTGACCTTGCCGCCAGTACGCTCCTTGGCGCGTTCCAGATTGCGGGCCGATACGGCCACCACTTCGATGCCGCGGCCGGCACGGCGGCGGATTTCTTCCTGATTGCGCTGCAGTACATTGAAGGTACCGGAACCGACGTTACCGACGCCGAGCAAACCTACTTTGATGGATTTCATATAAACCGTTTCTCTGATGATCTGGGCTGGATAATTAGAAGCTGCTGCCGTGACGCTTGCGGTAGCTTTCCATGAATTTGGCAATGCGGCCGAATGCTTCCGTCATATCGTCGGTATTGGGCAGGAATACCACGCGGAAGTGATCCGGTGCGATCCAGTTAAAGCCGCTGCCCTGCACGATCAGCACCTTGGTTTCCGCCAGCAGCTCGTAGGCAAACTGCTGGTCGTCCTCGATCGGGTAGATCTTGGGATCGAGACGGGGGAACATATACAGCGCCGCCTTGGGCTTGACGCAGGTGACGCCCGGAATATCGGTCAGCAGCTTGTAGGCCAGATCGCGCTGCTTGAGCAGACGCCCGCCCGGCCCCACCAGATCGTCGATCGACTGGTAGCCGCCCAGCGCCGTCTGGATGGCGAACTGGCCCGGCGCATTGGCGCACAGGCGCATCGAAGCCAGCATGTTCAGGCCTTCGATATAGTCCTTGGCATGGCTCTTCTCGCCGGACACGATCATCCAGCCGGAGCGATAGCCGCAGGCGCGGTAGTTTTTCGACAGGCCATTGAAAGTCACGAACAGCACGTCATCGGCCAGCGAGGCGATGGAAACGTGCTGGGCACCGTCATACAGCACCTTGTCGTAGATTTCGTCGGCGTAGATGATCAGCTCATGCTCGCGCGCCAGCTGGATGATCTGCTGCAGCAGTTCCACTGGATACAGTGCACCGGTCGGGTTGTTCGGGTTGATGACGACGATGGCGCGCGTGTTCGGCGTGATCTTGCTGCGCATATCCTCGATGTCGGGATACCATTCCTGCTGCTCGTCGCAGATGTAGTGCACCGGTTTGCCACCGGACAGGCTGACAGCCGCCGTCCACAGCGGATAGTCGGGCGCCGGCACCAGCACTTCGTCGCCGTTGTTGAGCAGGGCATTCATGGCCATCACGATCAGCTCGGAGGCGCCATTACCCAGATACACGTCATCGATGGTCACGCCACGGATGTTTTTCTGCTGGCTGTAGTGCACCACCGCCTTGCGCGGGGCAAACATGCCCTTGGAATCGGTGTAACCGGCCGCGTCGGGCAGGTTGATTTTCATGTCGCGCACGATCTCGTCGGGCGGATCGAAACCGAATACGGCCAAGTTGCCGATATTCAACTTCGTAATCTTATGGCCCTCTTCCTCCATCTGCCGGGCTTTTTCCGGCACCGGACCACGGATTTCGTAGCAAACTTCCGCTAATTTGTTGGATTTTTGAATAGGTCGCAAAATAAAATCCTGTTCTGGTGAAGCAAACCGCTGTGGCCTGCTAAAAACGCCCGCCGGCCCGTGCTGCAATGCGAAAAGACCCATTCTGCCGAAAGCATCCCATTTAATCAACCTTTCAGACTGGAAGTGCACGGAAAAACGCTACAATGACGCTTCTTTTGACGATTAAAACCGCCCATCTGTTGAATCTGTTGATTAAGGCCCCATGAAGCTTCACGCCAGCGATACCCAGAAATACCAGACCGTCACCGGCTACGACGCCGCTGGCGTCGAAATCAATGCCCAGCGCTACGATTACAGCCTGATCGTCATGCCCGAAGTGGCGCCGCGCGCCTGGGATGCCCCCACTTTCGAAAGCATTACCGAAGCCCATTTCCAGCAAATAGGTGCCGACAACCCCGACGTGGTCATCCTCGGCACGGGCGAGCGCCAGCGCTTCATCCACCCGCGCCTGACGGCCGCCCTGACCATGCGCCGCATCGGCGTGGAATGCATGGATAGCCAGGCCGCCTGCCGCACCTACAACATCCTGATGGGCGAAGGCCGCAAGGTCACGCTGGCCCTGATCATTCCACCGCAAGGGGAGCCTACCGCCTGATGAACGATCTGTATAACAACAAGAAAGTCCTGTGGTCGCTGCTGGCCGTGTTCATCCTGGTCTGGCTGTATGCGCTGGGCGTGCGTACCCTGGTGCCGCCCGATGAGGGCCGCTATGCGGAAATGGCGCGCGAAATGTTCGCCAGTGGCGACTGGATCACCACCCGCCTGAACGGCATCAAATACTTCGAAAAGCCGCCGCTGCAGACCTGGATGAACGCGCTGTCGTTCGCCGCCTTCGGCCTCGGTGAATGGCAGGCACGCCTGTGGACGGGCCTGTGCGGCCTGCTGGGCGTGCTGCTGAGCGGCTATGCCGGTAGCCGCGTGTTCGGCCCGCGCGTGGGCTTCTATGCGGCGCTGGCGCTCGGTTCCAGCCTGTTCTGGGTGGCGTCCGGCCAGATCGATTCGCTCGATATGAGCCTGTCCGGCATGATGGCCATCGTCCTGTGCTCGGTGCTGGTCGCCCAGCGCGACGACGCCACGGCCAGCGAACAGCGTAACTGGATGCTGCTGTGCTGGACCGGCATGGCGCTGGCCGTGCTGGCCAAGGGCCTGATCGGGCTGGTGCTGCCCGGCGCCGTGCTGGTGCTGTATTCGCTGCTATCGGGCGACTTCGCCATCTGGAAGCGTCTGCATCTGGGCAAAGGCCTGCTGCTGTTCTTTGCCGTTGCCACGCCGTGGTTCGTGCTGGTCGGCCTGCGCAATCCCGAGCAGCCGCACTTCTTCTTCGTGCACGAGCACTGGGAGCGCTTCTTCCTCAAGACCCACCACCGCGAAGGCGCGTGGTACTACTTCTTCGTGCTGCTGGCACCGGGCATCCTGCCGTGGCTGGGCATATTGCCGCAAGCGCTGCTGGCCGCCGGCCGCCGCCGCGCCGAAACCCGCTTCCAGCCACGTTTGCTGCTGCTGATCTGGAGCGTGTTCATCTTCACCTTCTTCAGCTATTCCAGCTCCAAGCTGCCCGGCTACATCCTGCCCATCTTCCCGGCGCTGGCCCTGCTGCTGGCCGCCTATCTGGAAACCGCGCCACGCCGCAGCCGCATCATCGCGGCCGGCCTGCTGGTGCTGATCGGCATCGCCGGCATCATCGCCGTGCCGCAGATGGTCAATGTCGGCGTACGCCATGCCAGCGAAACCAGGCTGCTGGTGGCCTATCAGCCGTGGGTGCTGGCGGCCGCCATCATCACCGCTGCCGGCGGTGCCGTGGCCCTGCTGCACGCGCGCCATCTGCGCCGCGACCTGACCGTGCTGACCATGGCGCTCGCCGGCTTTGCCGCCACCGAACTGATACTCACCGGTTTTGAACCCTACGGCGCCATGCGCGCCGGTAAGACCGCCGCGCTCAAGATGCTGCCGGAGCTGAAAGCGGATACACCGATCTACTCGGTGGCCACCTACGAACAGTCGATGACCTTCTACCTGCGCCGTCCGGTCACGCTGGTGGACTACTGGGACGAATTCACTTTCGGCCTGAGCCAGCAGCCGGAACTGTCTATCCCCAAGGTGGAACAATTCGTCGAACGCTGGCAGCAGCACAGCAAGGCAGGCGTAAAAGCGCTGGCCATCATCAGTCCGGAAAAATACGCCGAACTGAAACAGCAGGGCCTGACCATGCGCGTAGTGGTACAGGATACCCGCCGCGTCGTGGTGGCCAATCTGTAAGCATCAAGTACCGTCCCCCGAGCTGGCGCCGCATCCGCGCCAGCGCTGATTAGAAAGTCTGATTTACTGCATGAATATTGCCACCTTCAGTTTTATCGTATTCGGCGTGCTGCTCAACGCCGTCGCCCAGTTGCTGCTCAAAGCGGGTGCCCGCAATGTGGGTGAAATCCACCTGACGATGAACAATCTGTTCAGCGTCGGCCTCAAGGTCGCAACCCAGCTGCCCATCATCGGCGGCCTGACCTGCTACGTCCTATCGGTGGTCCTGTGGATCATTGCCCTGTCGCGTGTCGACGTGACGATCGCCTACCCCATGCTGTCGCTGGGCTATGTGGTCACCGCCATCGGCGCCTGGTATTTGTTCGGCGAAGCGCTGACTTTCCAGCGCCTGTTCGCCATCGCCGTGATTCTGGTTGGCGTCGCCTTACTGGCGCGGACCTGAGTCTGGCTTTAGAATGCGGCCCATACTGTCTGACCAAGACTAACCACCTTACACATACGAGTGCATACCATGACCTCTGCCCTGCCTTTCCTGCCCTTCTCCAAGCCTACTATCGATGAAGCCACCATCGCTGCCGTCGGCGACGTGCTGCGCTCCGGCTGGATCACCAGCGGCCCGAAAGTCCAGGCTTTCGAAGCGCAGATGTCGGAATACTTCGGTGGCCGCCCTGTGCGCACCTTCAATTCCGGCACCTGCACCATGGAGATCGCGCTGCGCATCGCCGGCATAGGCCCCGGCGACGAAGTGATCACCACGCCGATTTCGTGGGTAGCCACGGCCAACGTCATCATCGAAGTGGGCGCCACTCCGGTGTTCGCCGACATCGATCCGCTGACCCGCAACCTTGATCTGGACAAGGTGGAGGCGGCCATCACCCCGCGTACCAAGGCCATCATTCCGGTCTACCTGTCCGGCCTGCCCGTCGACATGGACCGTCTGTACGCCATCGCCCGCAAGCACAATCTGCGCGTGGTGGAAGATGCGGCGCAAGCCTTCGGCTCTGAATGGAAGGGCCAGCGCATCGGCGCCTTTGGCGACTTTGTCTCGTTCAGCTTCCAGGCCAACAAGAACATCACCACCGGCGAAGGCGGCGCGCTGGTACTGAACACGCCGGAAGAAGCCCGTCTGGCCGAAAAATACCGCCTGCAGGGTGTGACCCGCAGCGGCGTCGATGGTATCGATGTCGATGTCCTCGGCGGCAAATACAATATGAGCGACATCATGGCCGCCATCGGTCTGGGCCAGTTCGCCAATATCGCTGCCATCACGGCGCACCGCCGCGCGCTGGCACGCCACTACTACGAGTGCTTCGGCAGCGATTTCGAAGCCAAGTCCGGCGCCCAGCTGCCGCTGCAGGCTTTCGACAGCAGCAACTACCACCTGTTCCAGATCATCCTGCCCGACAACGGCCCCGGCACCCGCGCAAACTTCATGCGCGCCCTGCAGGAAGGCTATAACATCGGCACCGGCTACCACTATGCCCCTATCCATCTGTTCACCATGTACCGCGAACGGGGCTTCAAGGAAGGCATGTTCCCCGTGGCCGAGCGCATCGGCCGCCTGACCGTGACGCTGCCGATGTTCTACGCCATGACCATGGCCGACGTCGAGCGCACCGTGGCCGCCGTGAAAGCGATCCTGATCAAATGAGTACGACCGCAATGAAACCAGAAATCTCCGTCGTTATCCCCGTGTATAACGAGCAGGCCGGCCTGCAGACCCTGTTCGACCGTCTGTATCCGGCACTCGACAAGCTCGGTAGCCGCTACGAAATCGTGTTCGTTAACGATGGCAGCCGCGATAACTCGGTGTCTATCCTGGCCGAGCAGTTCCGCGCCCGTCCCGACGTGACGCGTGTGGTGCTGTTCAACGGTAACTACGGCCAGCACATGGCGATACTGGCCGGCTTCGAAGCGGCGCGCGGCGAGATCATGATCACACTCGACGCCGACCTGCAGAACCCGCCCGAGGAAATCGGCAATCTGGTGGCCAAGGTACGCGAAGGCTACGATTATGTCGGCTCGATCCGCCGCAAGCGGCAGGACAGCGCCTGGCGCACCTATGCTTCCAAGGCCATGAACCACCTGCGCGAGAACATCACCAACATCAAGATCACTGATCAGGGCAATATGCTGCGCGCCTATGGCCGCAATGTGATCGATCTGGTCAATCAGTGCGGCGAAGTGAATACCTTCGTACCGGCGCTGGCCTACCGCTTTGCGCGCAACCCGACGGAAATCATCGTCGAACACGAAGAGCGCGCGGCCGGCGAATCGAAGTATTCGCTGTATAGCCTGATCCGTCTGAACTTCGATCTGGTGACCGGCTTCTCGCTGGTGCCGCTGCAGTTCTTCTCCATGTTCGGCATCCTGCTGTCGCTGGCTTCGGCCCTGCTGGTGGCCGTGCTGCTGGTGCGCCGATTATTCCTAGGCGCCGAGGCGGAGGGTCTGTTCACCCTGTTCGCGATTGCCTTCTTCTTCATGGGCACCATACTGTTCGGTATCGGTCTGCTCGGCGAATACGTGGGCCGCATCTTCCAGCAGGTACGCGCGCGTCCCCGCTATGTGGTGCAGACCATCCTCGAACAGCAGCCGGGCCAAGCTTACGAAGCGCCGGAAGGCGTGGAAAAACGCACGGTAGGACGTCCCCATGACTGATGCCATGAACAGCTACGAACCCGAGCCACGTCCGCGCGCCGTGGTATTCGCCTACCATAACGTGGGCGTGCGCTGCCTCAAGGTGCTGCTGGCCGGCGGCGTCGATGTGGCGCTGGTGGTGACCCACGAGGACAGCGCGACGGAGAACATCTGGTTCGAATCCGTCGTCAGCCTGTGCCAGACCGAAGGCATCCCCTACATCACCCCGCCCGACGCCAAATCGGCGGAACTGCTGGCGCAGGTAAAGGCGGCCGATCCTGAATTCATCTTCAGCTTCTACTACCGCCACATGCTGCCGGCCAGCCTGCTGGAAGTAGCGCCGGCCTTCAATATGCACGGTTCGCTGCTGCCGGAATTCCGCGGCCGCGCGCCCGTCAACTGGGCCGTACTGCATGGCGCTACCGAGACTGGCGCAACGCTGCATGAAATGACCGTCAAGCCCGACGCCGGCGCCATCGTCTCGCAGATGGTAGTGCCCATCCTGCCCGACGATACGGCCTTTGAAGTATTCGGCAAAGTCACCGTGGCGGCCGAGCAGGCGCTGTGGCGCGTGCTGCCTTCGCTGCTCGATGGCACGGCGCCACGCATTAACAATGACCTCAGCAAGGGTGGCTATTTCAGCGGGCGCAAGCCGGAAGATGGCCGCATCGACTGGCACCTGCCGGCCCAGCAGGTGTACAACCTGCACCGCGCTGTGGCACCGCCTTATCCGGGCGCTTTCACCGATGTCAACGGGGTGCGCTATGTGATCGAACGGGCCCGCCTGGGCGACCGTCACGGCGTACTGCAGAATGGCAAAACCGACAATGTTGCAGCGCGAAGTTTGCCACTCGGCTTGACAGTAGTGGATAATTGCGTTTTTGGCGTCTGCGGCGATGGTGGCATTATTACCATACTCGCTCTTACGGCCGATGGCGTGGCCATCTCGGCCCAGCAGTTGCAAACCCGTCTGGCAGCCTGATAGTCCGGCGGCTACTGAACACTCACTGGAAAACAGCATATGAAAAAAGTCCTCATCCTCGGCGTCAATGGCTTCATCGGCCATCACCTGTCCAAGCGCATTCTGGAAACCACCGATTGGCACGTGTACGGTATGGACATGAATACCGACCGTATCACCGACCTGCTGGAGAATGAGAGCTACAAGTCGCGCATGCACTTCTTCGAAGGCGACATCACCATCAACAAGGAGTGGGTGGAATACCACGTCAAGAAATGCGACGTGATCCTGCCGCTGGTAGCGATTGCCACCCCGTCGACCTACGTCAAGGCGCCGCTGCGCGTGTTCGAGCTGGACTTCGAAGCCAACCTGCCTATCGTGCGTTCGGCTGCCAAGTACGGCAAGCATCTGGTATTCCCTTCGACCTCGGAAGTGTATGGCATGTGCCACGACGAAGAGTTCGATCCGGAAAACTCGGAACTGATCTGCGGCCCGATCAACAAGCCACGCTGGATCTACTCCAACGCCAAGCAGCTGATGGATCGCGTGATCTGGGGCTACGGCATGGAAGGCCTGAACTTCACCCTGTTCCGTCCATTTAACTGGATCGGCGCCGGTCTGGATTCCATCCATACGCCAAAAGAAGGTTCCTCGCGCGTGGTGACCCAGTTCTTCGGCCACATCGTACGCGGCGAGAACATCTCGCTGGTGGACGGCGGCCACCAGAAGCGTGCCTTCACCGACATCGACGACGGTATCGATGCGCTGATGAAAATCATCGAGAACAAGAACGGCGCTGCCAGCGGCAAGATCTACAACATCGGCAACCCGGTCAACAACTACTCGATCCGCGAACTGGCCGACATGATGCTGAAACTGGCACCACAGTACCCTGAGTACGCCGAAGGCGCCGCCAAAGTGCAGATCGTGGAAACCACTTCGGGTGCCTACTACGGCGCCGGCTATCAGGACGTGAAAAACCGCGTACCGAAAATTACCAACACCTGCGAAGAGCTGGGCTGGAAACCGACCACCACCATGGCCGATGCCCTGAAAAAAATCTTCGACGCCTACCGCAGCCAGGTAGCCGAAGCGCAGAAACTGATGGACTAAGACCTGACCTTGAGCGAGACGACTGCGACGACTAAACCGCTGATGGTGTTGAAGATCGATATAGACACCTATCGCGGCACCCGGGAAGGCACCCTGAATCTGGTGCGCATGCTGTCGGCCCATCAGGCCGGCGCCACCTTCCTGTTCTCGCTGGGGCCAGATCACACGGGCTGGGCTTTACGCCGCGCCCTGCGCCCCGGTTTTTTCAGCAAAGTCTCGCGCACCTCGGTGGTCGAGCATTACGGTCTGAAAACGCTGATGTACGGCACCCTGCTACCGGGGCCGGACATCGGCAAACAGTGCGCTGCCGAACTGCGCAGCGTGCAGGCGGCCGGTTTCGAATGCGGCATCCACACCTGGGACCACGTGCTGTGGCAGGACAATGTGGCGCAGCGCGATGCCGGCTGGACTACCCGCATGATGCGCAAGGCGGCCGCCCGCTTTAGTCAGGTGTATGGCGTAGCGCCGCGCACCCATGGTGCAGCCGGCTGGCAGATGAATGCCGCGGCCTTTGCCGAGCATGACACGGCCGGCTATGCCTACGCCTCCGACGGCCGCTGCCGCCTCAACGACGATGGCACGCTGGCCAACCCGGCCGACGGCCCGCACCTGCTCAGCGATGGCGCCACGGTACTCAAACACGTGCAGCTGCCCACCACCCTGCCCACGCTGGATGAACTGCTGGGCCGCGAAATCAACGGCGTCACCGTCAGCACGGCGAATATCGCCGACTTCCTGCTGCAGCTGACGGCCGGTGCCACGCGCGACCATGTATATACTTTGCATGCCGAGCTTGAAGGACAAAAACTTGCCCCCATCTTCGAGCAATTGCTGGCCGGATGGAAAGCGCAAGGCTATCAGCTCGCGTCCATGGCCGACTACTACCAGAAAGTGCAGCACCAGACCTTGCCCGTTTGCCCGATTAGCTGGGGCGAACTGCCGGGCCGCTCGGGACAGTTGATCGTTCAGGGCGAGGCCCGTGCCGCTAGCCGCAACTAGCACAAGCTATTGCCAGCCAGTGCCGGCGCGCGCAACCAACAACTGAACAGGAGACGCCTGTGGCTGACCGCCCTACCGCAGTAAGTGATTTTTCCGCCGCCATGACGGGTGGCCAGACCTTCCAGCTGGCTGGCCGTCCGGCCCGCTACACGGTGCTGTTCTTCTATCCCAAGGACAATACGCCGGGCTGCACCACCGAGAACATCGCCTTCCGTGACCTGCATGCACAGTTTCAGGCCGCCGGCACGGAAATCTACGGCATCAGCCGCGATTCGCTGCGCTCGCACGAAGGCTTCAAGACCAAGCTGGGCCTGCCGTTCGAACTGATCTCCGATCCTGACGAAACGCTGTGCCTGCTGTTCGACGTCATGAAGATGAAACAGATGTATGGTAAGACTGTACGTGGCATTGAACGCAGCACGTTTGTGATTGACGCTCAAGGTCAAATAGTGAAAGAATGGAGAGGCGTGAAGGTTGCAGGTCACGTCGATGAAGTGCTGGAATTTGTAGCGCACCAGGCTTAATCACCGGTTGCGTGTTGCAAGCGCCAGCGTTGCTGAACGTCGTAAGACGTTTATTAACCAAGCAGGCGTAACAGCCTAAACGGCACCTATCCTTGAGTCAGCACTGTACTTTCTTCCACCCAACATGGTGGCCAGCCGGTCACCATGCGGTTCTTTCCCCGGGCAAGATGAGCGCCCGTCGGCAGTCTTGTAAGTTGTTTTCCCTCGCATCCACCCCATCCGCTATCAACGTTGCCAGCCGCCCTGCGCGCCGGGCAGCGCGCTGCGCCTATGGGCGGATTCCTCCAGCTTTTTTGAAAATGAGATCCTGATGCCACTGCCAAAAATTCCAAGTCAGCCAGCGACCATACTGCTGGCCAAAGATTACCCCAAAGCCAGCGGCACCCACGCGATAGCGCCACTGGCTGCCCAGCCTGAACTGGCCGCCACCACCAAGAAAGCCGCGCCGGCCAAAGCCAAGACCGCAGCGGCCAAAGCGCCGGCTGCCGTGAAAGCACCGGCCGGCAAGGCTGGCAAAGGCAGCGCCGTGGCTGCCGTACTGAAGGCGGCACCGGCCGTGCTGAAAGCCGCCGCTGCGGCCGAGCCAGAGGTCCAGCCCGCCAAAGTGCCGGCCAGAGCCAAGGTGGCGCCTGCTGCACGCAGCAAGGTCACGCCTATCAGCACCAAAGCGCCCCACCCGGCCAAGCACAAGCCGGTGGAAGTGCCGCTCAAATCGTCCGCCAGTCGCCATGCCGACCAGACCGGCGCTACCAAGCTGTTCGTACTCGACACCAATGTGCTGATGCACGATCCGACCTCGCTGTTCCGCTTCGAAGAGCACGATGTGTATCTGCCCATGATGACGCTGGAAGAGCTGGACAACCACAAGAAGGGCATGACGGAAGTGGCGCGCAATGCGCGTCAGGTCTCGCGCACGCTGGACGCGCTGATGTCGAATACGGACGACGATGCGATCGATCAGGGCATCCCCCTGTCCAAACTGGGCAACAAGGATGCCAAGGGCCGGCTGTACTTCCAGACCCGTATCCAGTCGGCCGATCTGCCGCTGGGTCTGCCTGTAGGCAAGGCCGACAACCAGATCCTGTCGGTGGTGCGTTCGCTGGAAGCCGAGCAGGATGGGCGCCATGTGGTACTGGTGTCGAAAGACATCAATATGCGCATCAAGGCCCGTGCTCTGGGCCTGCCGGCGGAAGACTATTTCAACGACCACGTACTGGAAGATACCGACCTGCTGTACTCGGGCATCGTGCAGCTGCCCGATGATTTCTGGAGCAAGCACGGCAAGGATCTGGAAAGCTGGCAGGAGAACAAGAACGGCCAGAGCGCGACCTTCTACCGCGTGACGGGCCCCTTCATTCCCAGCCTGCTGGTCAACCAGTTCGTGTTCCTCGAACCTAAGAATGGCGAAGCGCCGTTCTACGGTCAGGTCAAGCAGATCAACGGCAAGACGGCCGTGCTGCAAACCCTGCGCGACTACAGCCACAACAAGAACAGTGTGTGGGGCGTGACGGCGCGTAACCGCGAGCAGAACTTCGCTCTCAACCTGCTGATGAATCCCGAGTGCGACTTCGTCACCCTGCTCGGTCAGGCCGGTACGGGTAAAACCCTGCTGGCACTGGCGGCCGGTCTGGCGCAGGTGCTAGAGACCAAGCTGTACAACGAGATCATCGTCACCCGCGTCACCGTTCCCGTGGGCGAAGACATCGGCTTCCTGCCCGGCACGGAGGAAGAAAAGATGTCGCCATGGATGGGCGCCTTCGACGACAACCTCGAAGTGCTCAACAAATCCGATTCCGATGGCGGCGAGTGGGGCCGTGCGGCCACCCAGGATCTGATCCGTTCGCGCATCAAGATCAAGTCGCTCAACTTCATGCGCGGCCGTACTTTCGTCAACAAGTTCCTGATCATCGACGAAGCGCAGAATCTGACGCCGAAACAGGTCAAGACGCTGGTCACGCGTGCCGGCCCCGGCACCAAGATCCTGTGCCTGGGCAATATCGCCCAGATCGACACGCCGTATCTGACGGAAGGTTCGAGCGGCCTGACCTATGTGGTCGACCGCTTCAAAGGCTGGTCGCACAGCGGCCATGTGACGCTGGCACGGGGTGAACGCTCGCGTCTGGCCGACCACGCCAGCGACGTGCTGTAAGCCCGGCCTCTTAGACCAGGCTAGCCCACTAGCCCGCCCGCAGCTTGCTGCCGGCGGGCTAGTTTATTTTTAGCTATAATCGCGCCATCCCAACTTCGGAGTCATTCCTGTGGACAGTTATAGTCGTCGATTTTTCGACATGTCACAGGCAAGGTAATCCGCACGACATATCGTGCCGCTACCATGCCTGTCTGGCGGGTAGTGCACCTGCCGGATCTGCTGATCCGGCCCACGCTTCCCCATCATTTCAATTCGCCTGTCGCCGCTGCGGCACAGGCACGCTCCTGCGCCACCGGCGCGGGAACCGGGAGTCTGTATGCGTCGTATCTTTTCTCGTTCCAAATTTTTCACTGGCTGCGCTGTGCTGCCCCTGCTGACCGGCTATGCCTATGCCGACGAAGCAAGCACAGCGGAAGACTGGAATGCCCACCTGCAATCCACGTATACCTGGCAGAACAAGCACGCGTTTGCGGCCGCCTATTCCGGCACCAACAGCCTGAGCACCAGCCGCGAACTCAGCTACTCATGGACCACCACGCTGGCACTGGGCTGGCGCCCCTGGCAGGGCGGCGAACTGTATGTCAATCCGGAGGCGGCCCAGGGCATCCCCCTGTCCGGCCTGACGGGGCTGGGCGGCTTCAGCAATGGCGACATGGGGCGCGCTTCCGGCAGCAACCTCAAGCTGTACCGCGCCCGCTTGTTCCTGCGCCAGAGCTGGCAGCAGGACGGCGAGACGGAAGCGCTGGAATCGGCCGCCAACCAGCTGGCCGGCACGCAAAGCCGGCGCCGCTGGGTACTCACGGCCGGCAATCTGAGCGTGCTCGATGTGTTCGATCCGAATAGCTATGCCCATGATCCGCGCACCCAGTTCCTCAACTGGTCGCTGATGACTTATGGTGCCTACGACTATGCGGCCGATGCGCGCGGCTATACCTGGGGCGCCACGCTGGAACGCTATTTCGACAACTGGGTGCTGCGTGCGGGCCGCTTTATCGAGCCGCGCCAGCCCAACCAGCAAGCGCTAGATCCGAAAATCTGGCAGCACTATGGCGACCAGATCGAACTCGAACATGCGCACACGCTGGCGGGCCAGCCCGGCCGTGTCCGCGTGCTGGCCTTTAACAGCCATCTGCGCATGGCGCGTTTTGAAGATGCCACGCAGCTGGCCAGCCGCACGGGCAGCACGCCGGAAATCGGGCTGGTACGCCATGGCGACCAGCACAAGCGGGGACTGGGCATCAGTGTCGAGCAGGCCGTCGGCGCGGATCTGGGTCTGTTCGGCCGCTACAGCAAGGCCGACGGCCAGACTGAAACCTATGCTTTCACGGAAATCGATCAATCGCTGACGGCCGGCGCCGTGCTGCGCGGCACGGCATGGCAGCGGGCTCAGGACAGCATAGGCGTAGCCGTGGCCAGCAATGGCCTGTCCGGTGCGCGCCGGGCCTATCTGGCCGCAGGCGGCATCAGCTTCTTCATCGGCGACGGCGCCCTGCAATACCGGCAGGAACAGGCCGTGGAAGCCTATTACAACCTGGCCCTGAACAAGTCGCTGGCGCTCACGCTGGACTGGCAGCGCATCCGTCATCCGGCCTACAATGCCGCACGCGGGCCCGTCGATATCGCTTCCCTACGTCTGCATACGGAATTCTGAGGCATAAAAAAAACCTGCCAGCGTGATGCTGGCAGGTTTTTTACAGACAGTGCAATGCAGGCTTAAGCGCGGCGACGACGGGCGACGACGCCCAGCATGGCCAGACCACCGAGCAGCATGGCATAGGTTTCTGGCTCTGGTACCGGTGCCAGCGTATTCACGCTGAAGCTCTGGTAAGCGTCGCCAGCTTTGGCGAACTGCACCTGCTGGTTACCGTCGCAGCAACCTTCCAGGCCATAGATGGTCAGGGTGTGGTTGCCAGCCGACAGGGCGGCACCGGACACCTGGAAGAACTGGCTGCTGTTGCTGTAGCTACCGCCCCACCACATATCGTTCTTCTTGATGTCCACCACTTGACCGTCGAGGAAGACGGCACCACCGTTACCGAAGTCCACACCGGCGCGGAACGAATAGGTGCCAGCGCTGGTCAGGCCGAAATCGATGGTCGATTTGAAAGCGATATTGCTGGTGCCGGCGTGGAAAATGCCGTTGTTCGAGACGTTGTCGTACGAGGACAACACTAGCGAATGGGCACCCGGGGCGGAAACTGCGGCATTGACTATATCGGCATAGGCCTGCGCCGTGCTTTGAATACCGGCGGTGGAAGTACCGGTCTGGAAAGTGATGACGGCTGCGTTGGCGCTACCGATAGCGGCGAGAGCCAGTGCCAGAGCGGCGAATTTGAAGTTTTTCATGGTATCCCTGTTTTATGAGTTGTCGTTTCAGCTTGGATTCGCCAGCATTAGTTACCACAAGAAACCTAGCGCATCACTTTCTCTAAAGTAATAATATATTCCCAAGAGAATTAAATGAATGTTATCTTGGGAAATAATTATTGTCAAGGATAAATTTTTAACTTATCTGACCTGGAGCCGACACCGAAAGTGCTTGAAACCGCTCGCAAGCTGTATGACACTAGACTGCCAGGCCCTGTATTCCCTGCCCTACGGACCGAGCTGAGGTGAGACCATGGACATCCCTATCCTGATCCGCAAGCGCGACGGCAGCCGCTACGGCGTGACCGTGCCCGACATCCCCGGCTGCGTTACCAGCGGCGAAACCTTGGGCAAAGCCATGAGCAATGCCACCAAAGCCATCTACGGCCACGTCGGCCAGCTAGTCGAACAGGGCAAAGCCTTCGAAATCAAACCCTCGGAAGTGGAACGTCTGTCCAGCCAGCCCGATTACGCGGGCGGCATCTGGGCGCTGGTCTGCCTCGACCTGTCCAAACTCGACGATCCACCGGAAACCTGAAACACTGCTTGCCCTTCCCACCGTGGTAAGGGCTACAGTATGATCATCGTCACCGCTAACGGAGAATTACGATGTATCAATTACAGGTAGAAAATATGAGCTGCAGCCACTGCGTGGGTGCTGTCACCAAAGCCGTACAGGCCGTCGATGCCGCAGCCCGCGTCGAGATCGATCTGGCCAGCAAACAAGTCCGCATCGACAGCAGCACGGCGCTGCCGGCCCTGACGGCTGCCATCGTGCAGGCCGGCTACCCCGTCAGCGCCGCCAGCTAGTAGCAACCGGCCCGGCACGGGCTCAGGCAGGCGCGGTTATAATCAACGGTCACAATTCCACTTTAACCGTTGCAACCCGCCTGCCGGGTGCCCACTCATGCCTCCCGTACCTGCTCTTGATCTCCCCCTGATACTGATGGTTGCCACGGCCGGTTTTCTGGCCGGCGTACAGAACGCCCTTGCCGGTGGCGGCTCCTTCATCACCTTCCCTGCCCTGCTGCTGGCCGGCCTGAACCCGCTGGCAGCGAATATGACTTCCACCATTGCCCTGTTCCCCAGCCAGATCACTTCCGGCTATACGGGGCGCAAACTGGTGGCCGATGTGGGCCCGCTGACGTTCCGCCAGATGCTGATCATCAGCGCCATCGGCGGCCTGTTCGGCGCCATCCTGCTGCTCAACACTCCGCCCTCGTTCTTTGCCCGGCTGGTGCCCTGGCTGGTGCTGTTTGCCACCAGCGTATTCGCCTGGGGCAGCTTCCGCAAAAAACCGCTGCACGCGGCCAGCAGCATGCCGCGCTGGACCCTGATTCTGGTGCAGAGCTGCATCGCGGTGTATGGCGGCTATTTCGGCGGCGGCATCGGTTTCCTGATGCTGGCCGCGCTGACCATCGCCGGCCAGCAGGTGCGTGCCGCAGCTGCCACCAAGAATGTGCTGGCCATGGCCATGAATGCGGCCGCCGCAGCCATCTTCGCCAGCTCCTCGCTGATCAGCTGGCCAGCCGCGCTGGCGCTGTGCGCGGGCGGCATCGCCGGCGGCTTTGTCGGCGGCTGGCTGATCCACCGCCTGCCGGAAAAAGTCATGCGCGCCTTTGTGGTGCTGGTCGGTGCCAGCCTGACCGTATGGATGTTCATGCGCGCCTGAGCTAGCGGCCAGTCTAGCGGGCCGGCCTCACTCGCGCTCGATAAGCCGGATGGCGGCTTCCAGCACCTCGTCGCGCTGGTCGCGCAAGCCCGCGACCGTCGGGCTGACCACGATATCGGGCACGATGCCGATACGCTGGGTAGGCCGTTTGTCGGGATAAAACACGCCGATACCACTGATCATGGTTTTTAAGCCGCCGGGCAAGACCAGCGCCGACACATTCCCATCCGCCCCCGCCGTCATACTGCCCAGCACCAGCGCGCGGGGACTCGCACGCAAAGCCATCGCCGTATATTCGGACTGGCTTTGCGAGCGCTCATCGACCAGAATCACCACCTTGCCCCCGTAATGGGGGGCTTGCGGCTGGAGCATCAGCTGCTGGCTCCACTTGAATCCGCCCGGATTGGCCAGATCGGCGATGGTGAAGCGCACAAACGGAGTGGGCTGTTCGACCAGATACTGGCCCAGCGCAAACGGCACAAAGTCCGAGGGATAGTTGCGGATATCGATGATCAGCCCCTTGGTGTGCGCGGCACGCTCCATATAGGCCGGCACATCGCTGCGCTGGATCGAGGATAGCTTGATGTAGGCGATCTTGTCGTTAATCAGCTGGAAGGTGTCGCCCGGTTTGTCGTGCGTGACCTTGCTACTTGGGCCGCTTTCCGGGATACGTGCCACGGCCAGCTGGCGCAAGGTGCCTTCGCGCCGGATCGCCAGCTGCGCACTGCCACACTCGCCCCGGGTCAGGCCGGCAGCGACGTCGCGCAGACGCGCCGCCTGATTCGACGCGGCATAATAGGGTTGCAGCGTAACCAGCAACTGCGCCAGCGGTACGCCATCGAGCTCGGTCAGAATATCGCCGCGCTGCAGGCCACTGGCCATGCCTTCTGCCGCGCTGGTGTAGCCGCTGACCACAGCCTGGCCCTGCACAAAGCGCAGCCGCACGGGCAAGGCGCAGGCGCCCACAGGTGGGCGCAGGTGCAGCGAACTCGACAAATTACTGTGGCTGTCATGAACCTGAGCGATCACAGCCATCAGCGCCAGTTCATAGCGGTTACGATCGGGTGCCAGCGCCAGCGGCGCTATCGATGCACGCAAGACCTGATCCCAGTCGGCGCCGACCTGATCGCGGTAAGGCGCCCAGTATTCGATCACATTCCAGAACCGGAACAGGGCCAGCAGCTGGTAGCCGCTATCGGGAAACTTCAGGTCCGCATAAGCGGCTTCCTGCGCGAATACCGGATTGCCGACCAAGGGCGTCAGCGTCACATAAAACTGCCTGGCGTGACGCGCGCGGTTACGGTAGACGGCCTGCAAATCATCGCGCAGCCCGGCACTCAGCAGCTGGCCATCCTCTAGCCATGCCAGACTGGGCAGGAGCTGGTACTGTGCCGGCTCCAGCGTGGCGCAATCCTGACACGCCGGCACCGGGCCCAGGCGGCTGATCCAGCCATGCAGCACATGGTCTGCGCTGGCGCGGTCGGGCGCCGCCAGCACTGACGGCAAAATGTCCAGCAATGCCTGGTCCCACTGCTGCTGGCCACTGGTGACGGCAGGATGGTGATACTTCAAAAAGCCCCAGACCTTGCCCGTGACCGCAAGATTCTCTATCTGCGTCGAACTGAGCTGGGTCAGCGCCATGGCCGGAGCGCGCTTCAGTTCAGCCTGCGCCGGAGCAAGGACGGGCGGCTCCTGGGCCCGGACTGTTTGCATTGCACACAGCCCGACCAGCAACAGCTGGAATATCATGGTTCGCATAGTTCTCGCTATCGTCAGGTTGCCGGCGCAGATGCCTGCGCCCGTTCAGCCGCAGGTACTCGCAGCAACATTGACTTTAGGATAACATTGGTGCGACCAGCAAAGCTCACTGTTTGTCACCGCCGCGCAAAAATCTCACGCTGGCCGGCACACCGGCCGTCCGGCCTAGTCAGCCAGTGACTGCAGAATGGCGCATTCCGGGCGCTGGTCGCCATGGCAGCAGCCGGCCAGCTGCTGCAGGCTGTCGCGCATCTCGGTCAGCTCGGCAATGCGCTGATTGAGTTCCGCCACATGGCCGAGCGCGATGCGTTTCACGTCGGCGCTGGCGCGGCTGGGGTCCTGCCACAGCGATAGCAGCTCGCGTATCTGCTCGAGCGAAAAACCCATGCTGCGGCCACGCTTGATGAAGCGCAGCGCATGCAGATCGCTGTCGGCATAGATGCGGTAGCCGGCCGCGCTGCGTTTGCCCGCCGGGATCAGGGCGATGCTCTCGTAATGGCGTATCATTTTTGCGCTGACGCCGGTAGCGGCAGCGGCCTGTCCGATATTCATGCGGGTCTCCAGCGGCGCAGCAACAGGGCATTGCTGATCACACTCACGGAACTGAGTGCCATCGCTGCCCCGGCCACCATGGGGTTGAGCAAGCCGAATGCGGCCAGCGGTATGCCCACCAGATTGTAGATAAATGCCCAGAACAGATTCTGCCGGATCTTGCGGTAAGTCAGGCGCGATATGCTGATGGCGGCTGCCACCAGCGCCGGATCGCCGCGCATCAGGGTAATGCCGGCTGCATGCATGGCCACGTCCGTGCCGCTGCCCATGGCGATGCCCACATCGGCCGCCGCCAGCGCCGGCGCGTCATTGATGCCGTCGCCGACCATGGCGATGCAGGCGCCCGGCTGCTGCAAGGCCGTGATGGCCGCCGCCTTATCACCGGGCAGCATGTTGGCGATGACCCGCGTCAGCCCCAGTTCGCGCCCGACTGCGTCGGCGCTGCCCTGATTGTCGCCCGTCAGCAAAATAGTTTCGACCTGCAGCGCATGCAGGGCCTGCAACGCAGCCTGCGCCTGCGGCTTGATGCGGTCGCCGAAGGCCAGCAGGCCCAGCAACTGCGGCGCCGGCGCCACACTGGCCAGCCAGGCGATGGTGCGGCCTGCACGCGCATGCGCTTCCGCTTCCGCCTGCAGCGGCTCGATAGACACGCCCTGCTCGCTCATCAGCCTGCTACTGCCCAGCAGCAGGCGCTGGCCCGCCACAGTGGCAGCCACCCCGCGCCCCGGCAGGGCCGACAGTTCGCTCGCCACCAGCGTGGCTTCCAGCCCCCGCGCGGCAGCGGCATCGAGCACGGCGCGGGCCAGCGCATGTTCGCTGCCGCGCTGGATGGCGGCGGCCGCACGCAGCAGGCCGTCCTGATCCTGATCGAGCGCATGCAGGGCCAGCAGGGCCGGCTTGCCTTCCGTCAGCGTGCCGGTCTTGTCGAACGCCACGCTGCTGATGCGGTGCGCCAGTTCGAGCGCCGTGGCATCCTTGATCAGGATGCCATAACGCGCCGCCACGCCTGTGCCGGCCATGATGGCGGCCGGCGTGGCCAGCCCCAGTGCGCACGGGCAGGCTATCACCAGCACGGCCACCGCATTGATCAGCGCATGTTCGAGTCCGGCGCCGGCCAGCAGCCAGCCGGCCAGCGTGAGCAGCGCCAGCAGCAGCACTACGGGCACGAAGATGGCGCTGATGCGGTCCACCAGCCGCTGTACGGGGGCTTTGGCACCTTGCGCATCCTCCACCAGCGCGATGATGCGCGCCAGCGTGCTCTGGGCGCCGACCGCCGTCACCTGCACCAGCAGCAAGCCTTCGCCGTTGATGGCGCCGCCCGTCACGCGCTGGCCCACGGCACGCGCCACCGGCAGGCTTTCGCCCGTGATCAGCGCCTCATCCACGTGGCTGGCGCCCTGCTGCACGATGCCGTCAACCGCGATGCGTTCGCCCGGCCGCACCACCACCAGATCACCCACCTGCACCGCATCGATGGCCAGTTCCACTTCCTGTCCGCCACGCTGCACCCGTGCCGTTTCGGGCCGCAGCGCCTGCAGGGCACGGATGGCCGAAGTGGTCTGGCGCTTGGCCCGCGCTTCCAGCCATTTGCCCAGCAAAATCAGGGTAATCACCACGGCCGACGCTTCGAAGTACAGATGCGGCATGGCGCTCTGCGCAGCCAGCAGCTGGTACACGCTCAGACCATAGGCAGCGCTGGTGCCCAGCGCCACCAGCAGATCCATATTGCCGCTGCGGTCTTTCACTGCGGCCCAGCCGGCGCGGTAGAAGCGCGCCCCTAGCCAGAACTGCACGGGCGTAGCCAGCAGCCATTGCAGGCGGCCATCGAGCATCCAGTGCAGCCCCGCCAGTTCCAGCAACATGGGCAACAGCAGCGGCAGCGAAAACACCGCGGCCAGCAGCACGGCCGTGCCACCGCCCGTCGCCAGCAGGGGCGCTTTATGGGGCGGCGCTGCCGGTGCGACGGCGTGATAGCCGGCCTGCTCGATAGCTTGCGCGAAGGCTTCGAAGGCCAGCGGCTTGAGCGAGCTGACGCGCGCCGTTTCCGTGGCCAGATTGACGCTGGCCGTGGCCACGTCGGGCATGGCAGCCAGCAGCCGCTCGACGCGGCCGGAGCAGGAGGCGCAGGTCATGCCCTCCACTTTGAAAGACAGGGTGTGCGCTGGAGTAGAGGTAGCAGGCATGATGATCTCGTGGGACAACTCGGTAACCATAGCATCGAGTATCCCACGATGGGAAGGTCAAGCGTGCTCTGGTGCGACATGATGCAATGCGACGAAGAAATAACGTACCCGCGATGCGCTCACTATCAAGAATGCATCTAGGTGCAAGCCGGTGTATAGAAAGAATGGGCTGGCGTCACAAATTAGTCGTTATCGTTGTCACTTTTTCCCTGTTATCGAAAAAAAAAGCTATCATCGCCCGCAGCGATCAGTAAAAAAAAACAGGGAAGAACACATGAAATTTACCTTCTGGGGAGTGCGGGGTTCCATCCCCTCGCCGGGGCCGCGCACCGCGCGCTACGGCGGCAACACTACCTGCATCGAAGTGCGCAGCGACAACAACACCCTGCTCATCCTCGATGGCGGCACCGGCATCTTCCCGCTGGCCCAGGCGCTGCTGCAGAACAAAACCGGCGCCATCCACGCGAATATTTTCATTACCCACAGTCACTGGGACCACATCCACGGCCTGCCCTTCTTCACCCCGCTGTTCGTCAAGGATAGCCGGGTCCGCCTGCATGGCGCCATCGATCCCGACACCGGCAATGGCATCGAACACGTGATGGGCGTGCAATTGCAAAATAGTTATTTCCCCGTCAGCGAAACCCAGATGGATGCCACCATCGAATACCAGAACCTGGCCGTCGCACAGCCTTACACGCTGGGCGATGCCGTGGTGCGCAATGTGGTGATGAACCATCCGGCCACGGATCTGGGTTACCGCATCGAGTCGGGCGGCAAGTCGCTGTTCTTTACGGGCGACCATGAACCGCTCTACAACATCTATCCGGCCGAACATAGCGAACATGCGGCCTATGCGCACTGGATGGCCGAGCGCAATGCCGCCATCGATGCCATGGTGCAGGGCGTCGATGCGCTGATTGCCGACTGCTCCTACACGCGGGAAGAATATCCGGCCAAACAGGGCTGGGGCCACGGCACCTTCGATACGGCGCTGGCCATGGCGCTGCGCTGCGGCGTCAAGGCGCTGTACTGCACCCACCACGAACCGACCCGCAGCGACGATGAACTGGAAGCCGTGTTTGCCGAAGTCATGGGCCGCTACGCCGACCAGCTGGGCGAACTGAAAGTCTTCCTCGCCTACGAAGGCATGACGGTCGAACTGCGCTGAGGCAGGGCCGCCCTCGCCCTCTATTGCAGGGTACAGATCACCAGTTCCGGATCGGCATTCAGGCGCACGGGGATGGTGCTGCAGCCCACGCCGCGCGTGACGATCAGATCGCCGTTGCCGGCCACCGCATAGCGGCCATGGTAGAGCTTGCGCGACAGCGGCCCCTTGGGCCACACCAGCGGCCGGCCATTGCGGCGCGCGATCTGTCCGCCATGGGTATGGCCGGCAAAAGCGATGTGGTAGCGCTGGCCCGACAGGGTCAGCAAGCCATCCGGCGCATGGACCAGAAAAATCCGCACTGCACCGGCACGGGCGAAGGTCATACGGGGATTCGGCTCGCCCGTCCACGGATCATCCATGCCGCACACGGACACCTGCTGGAACGGCGCCGCCAGCCCGACGGCACGGTTGACCAGCATCTGCACGCCGGCCGCCGCAAACATCGCGCCGATGTGACCGTCATCAGTGGCCAGATCGTGGTTGCCGAACACACCGAACTTGCCCAGCGGCGGCTGGCAGGCCGCCAGTCCTGCGCACAGCTGGGCTGCGTGATGGGCCGGGCCGGCCACATAGTCGCCGCCCAGCAGCAGCAGATCAGGCTGCTCCTGCTGCAAACGGGCAAACAGCTGTTCGAAGATAGCCGGATGAGTGGATGGCCCCGCATGCAGGTCGGAGGCAAAGGCGATTTTCAGCGGCCGCGCCAGCCGCTGCCGCGGTGGCAGGCTGACGTGGTGCGTGCTCACGCCCAGCCGGCCATGCAGGCCCAGCCGGTAGCTGACATGGCGCACCAGTCCGCCCAGCAGCAGCGCGTGGCGGCACGATTGCAGCAACTGCTTGCGGCGAGTGTAGAGTTTGCTTCGCGGGATGAACATCGGAAAAGAGACAGGTGCCGGCCAGCAGCCATGATAGAGCAAAGCTGGCGACACCGCAGCGGGCCTTAGCCCGCGTGTAGAGCTTGCCACCGGTTGCGGCAACGAACCGCTAGCGGGCGCCCGCTAGCAGGCCCCGCCAGCCGCCGGTGGCAGGCAATTACATGATGTGCTGACCGACCCACCATGCCAGCGCAGCCACGAAGGCCGATGCCGGAATGGTGAACACCCAGGCCCAGACGATGTTACCGGCTACGCCCCAGCGTACGGCCGACATCTTCTGCGACGAGCCCACACCGACGATGGCGCCGGTGATGGTATGGGTGGTCGACACCGGTACACCGAAGTGGCTGGCGATCAGCAGCGTGATGGCGCCGCCCGTTTCGGCACAGAAGCCGCCTACCGGTTTGAGCTTGGTGATTTTCTGGCCCATGGTCTTGACGATACGCCAGCCACCGAACAGGGTGCCGATCGAAATCGCCGTGTAGCAGGCTACCACCACCCACAGCGGTGGTTCGGTCGCATTGCTAGGCACCTGACCGACAGCGATCAGCAGCATCCAGATGATACCGATGGTCTTCTGCGCATCATTGCCGCCGTGGCCGAGGCTGTAGGAAGCGGCCGACACCAGCTGCAGGCGGCGGAACCAGCTATCCACCCGGCGCGGGGTGGAACGCACGAAGATCCACGACACCACCAGCATGATGATGGAACCGAATACGAAGCCCATCAGCGGCGACAGCACGATCCATTGCACGGTTTTCAGCAGGCCGCCGCCGACCAGCGCGCTGGTGCCGGACTTGGCCACGGCCGCGCCCACCAGACCGCCGATCAGGGCGTGCGAGGACGAGGAAGGAATGCCGTAGTACCAGGTGAACAGATTCCACACGATGGCGCCTACCAGCGCGCCGAAGATGACGTACTGGTCGACCACGCCGGGATCGATGGTGCCCTTGCCCACCGTGCCGGCCACGTGCAGGCCGACCACGAAGATCGCCGTGAAGTTGAACAGCGCGGCCATGGCCACGGCCGCCTGCGGTTTCAGCACGCCGGTAGACACCACGGTGGCAATCGCATTGGCGGCATCATGGAAGCCGTTCATAAAGTCGAACACCAGTGCCAGGGCAATCAGCAGGCCCAGCACATAGATGCTGATTTGTAGGGTATGCATATTGGACTATTCTTTTGTAGTTGTTATGCGTTATGCGTTTTCGACGATGATGCCTTCGATGATGTTGGCCACATCTTCGCAACGGTCAGTCACGGTTTCCAGAATTTCGTAGATCGCTTTCATCTTGATCAGGTTGCGCACGTCCGGTTCATCGCGGAACAGCTTGGACATGGCAGCGCGCATCACATGGTCGGCGTCCGATTCCAGACGGTCGATCTCTTCGCAGATGGCGACGATCTGTTTCGAGTTATCCATGTTGTGCAGCAGGGCTACGGCATCGCGCACTTTTTCCGAGCAGGCCAGTACCAGTTCGGCCAGACGCTTGGCTTCCGGCGTGACCGAATGCAGGTCGTACAGCGACACGGTCTGGGCCGCATCTTCCAGCAAGTCCAGAATGTCGTCCATCTTGGTGACCAGCTTGTGGATGTCGTCACGGTCGATAGGGGTGATGAAAGTCTTGTGCAACAGGTCTACCGTTGCGTAAGTGATTTTGTCAGCCTGCTTCTCGATGCTCTCGATCGCGTGCACGCGATTTTCCAGATCATCGAAATTGGACATCAGGCCCAGCATCTCTTTTGCACCTTTGACGCACAGGTCGGCGTGCTGGTTAAACAGGTCAAAAAATTTGCCCTCGGTGGGCATCAAACGTCCAAACATTTGTATTCTCCGTTCATTAAGTACTGCAGATCGTCGCCCCAGGGATACGGGGCGACGTAAAGATTAATCACCCTGATACAGGGCCAGGTTACCGACGTAATTACCAAACTTGGTGTACTGGCCGATCCAGGTCAGACGTACCGCGCCGATCGGGCCGTTACGCTGCTTACCGATAATGATCTCGGCCGTTCCCTTATCGGGCGAGTCGGGGTTGTAGACCTCGTCGCGATACAGGAAGATGATGACGTCCGCGTCCTGCTCGATAGCGCCGGATTCGCGCAAGTCGGACATGACGGGACGTTTATTGGGACGTTGCTCCAGCGAGCGGTTCAGCTGCGACAGTGCAATCACGGGGCACTGCAACTCTTTGGCCAAGCCTTTCAGGCTACGCGAAATTTCGGAAATTTCCGAAGCCCGGTTATCGCCCGGGGTGGAGCCCTGCATCAGCTGCAGGTAGTCGACGATGATCAGACCGAGCTTGCCGCACTGGCGCGACAGCCGGCGCGCACGGGCGCGCATCTCGATCGGATTCAAAGCCGGAGTTTCGTCGATGAACAACTGGGCGTCGTTCATCTTCTGGATAGCATGGGTCAGGCGTGGCCAGTCTTCGTCGAGCAGACGGCCGGTACGCAGACGGTGCTGGTCAAGCTGGCCGACCGAACCGAGCATACGCATGGCCAGCTGGGCGCCGCCCATCTCCATCGAGAACACGGCCACGGGCAGGCCCGCTTCGATCGCCACGTTTTCACCGATGTTGACGGAGAACGCCGTTTTACCCATGGAAGGACGACCGGCCACAATCACCAGATCGCCCGCCTGCAGACCCGACGTCATGCGGTCGAGATCGATAAAGCCGGTGGGGACGCCGGTGATTTCCGACTGGTTTTCGCGCGAGTACAGCTCGTCGATACGCTCGACCACCTGAGTCAGCAAAGGCTGCACGGCAGTCCAGCCGGCGGCGCCACGGGCGCCCTGCTCGGCAATCGCGAAAATCTTCGATTCCGCCTCGTCCAGCATCTGTTTGACTTCCTTGCCTTGCGGGCTGAAGGCCTGACCGGAAATTTCGTCGGCCACGGTAATCAGCTGGCGCAGAATGCTGCGGTCGCGCACGATTTCCGCATAGCGGCGGATATTCGCGGCCGACGGGGTATTCTGCGCCATCGCATTCAGGTAGGCCAGACCGCCCACGTCTTCCGCCTTGCCCAGCTGGGTCAGGTTTTCGAACACGGTGATCACGTCGGCCGGCTTGGACGCATTGATCATCTTGACGATCTGCTCGAAGATGATGCGGTGGTCGTAGCGATAGAAGTCTTCCGGATGCATCATATCCGCAATGCGGTCGAACGCGGCATTATCGCGCAGCAGACCGCCAATAACGGACTGTTCTGCTTCGATGGAATGCGGCGGGACGCGTAGCGAATCGACTTGCGGATCGGAGGGGGCGTTCATGGCGCGAATTATACCTGCTTGTGCAGTACTACAGAATCATGACAAGAAAAAAGCCGGGCGAACCCGGCTTTTTTACACAGATGTTGCAAAACTAGACAGACGTTGCCGTCTGTTCCAGTTTTTTAGGCAGCTTCGCCTACGACAGCAACGGTCACTTCCACCAGAACGTCGGTGTGCAGCGACACGCTCACTGGGTGCTCGCCAACAGCCTTCAGAGGGCCGGTAGGCATACGCACAGCAGCTTTCTCAACAGGGAAACCTGCTTTGGTCAGCGCTTCAGCGATGTCGAAGTTGGTGACGGAACCGAACAGACGGCCGTCAACGCCGGCTTTCTGCGATACGGTCACGGTCATGCCGTTCAGTTTTTCGCCTTGGGCTTGCGCAGCAGCCAGTTTAGCGGCAGCAGCTTTTTCCAGTTCAGCGCGTTTTACTTCGAATTCCGCCACAGCAGCAGCGGTAGCGCGGCGTGCCATTTTTTGCGGGATCAGGAAGTTACGTGCGTAACCGTCTTTAACTTTAACGACTTCACCCAGGTTGCCCAGGTTGACAACTTTTTCCAACAGAATGATTTGCATAGTTCTTCTCCAGAATCTTATCTAGCCGCCGCAATTAAGCGTTGTGCAGATCGGTGTAAGGCAGCAGGGCCAGATAGCGAGCGCGTTTGATCGCGGTGTCCACTTGACGCTGGTACAGCGCTTTGGTGCCGGTCAGACGTGCTGGCATGATTTTGCCGTTTTCCTGGATGAAATCTTTCAGGGTGTCGACGTCTTTGTAGTCAACTTGTTCAACGCCAGCAGCGGTGAAGCGGCAGAACTTCTTACGTTTGAACAGTGGGTTTTGTTGCTTACGCTTTTCTTTCAGCTTGAGCTTGTTTTTGTCGAACTTTTTACCGAATGCCATTTTAGGCTCCTGTATCTAAATTGAGCTGTCTTGGACAGCACTAAAATCAATGATGTGAAACACCAGGCTTTTGCTATTGCGGTTCTTCTTGTTCAGAAAACCGCTGAACTGATACAGCCCTCCCAGTGGCGCCTGATGAAACCGGTTTGAAATTTCGCCTGCAGCAACTGCGGCTATTTCAAACTCGCTCACCCGCGCAATTCCTGCCTCGACTTGCTGCGACCGGTGCTGAAGGACAGCATTCACGATCGGCATACCGGCCGGGGTGTAGCGCAAGGCTTCCCGTTCGGCGATCAGGGCAATGAACTGGAGCTGATTCAGTTCGCCTCCTTCAGCTCTTAGGCTGCAGGAGCAGCAGCGGCTGCAGGAGCTTCGGCGCGATGCGATTTCGCTGCATCTTCACGTTGTACCGACTTCATCATAGGCGAAGGAGCGGTTTCAGCTTTCTTCATCTTGACGGTCAGGTGACGCAGCACGGCATCATTGAATTTGAAGGCGGTTTCCAGCTCGACCAGGGTCTCGTTGTCGCATTCGATGTTCATGCAGATGTAGTGCGCTTTCGCCAGTTTCTGGATCGAGTAAGCCATTTGACGACGGCCCCAATCTTCAACACGGTGTACGTTACCGCCACGGCTCGTTACGGATGCTTTGTAACGTTCGATCATGGCAGGCACTTGCTCGCTTTGGTCCGGATGGACGATAAATACTATTTCATAGTGACGCATGCAAACTCCCTTAAGGACTGTGAATATGCCCACCCTGGCGTCAAGACAGGTGTGGGAAGAGGTAAGCCCGCGACTATAGCAGCTTTTATGACAAAAAGCCAGCACACCGGATGAACTTGCTCCAGATGAATTTATTTCGCTCAAAGCAACAAATCCCCTTGCATTTCGCGCCACACTGTACAAAAATACAGACTGTCTATATCCACAGGCCAAACGCCCTCTATGATCAAGCTCACCGCACGGCAGGAACAGATTCTTAATCTGATCAAGGATGCCATCGAGAACACGGGTTTCCCGCCCACCCGCGCCGAAATCGCTCAGGAACTGGGCTTCAAATCGGCCAATGCAGCGGAAGAACACTTGCAGGCACTGGCGCGCAAGGGCGCCATCGAGATCGCTGCCGGCACGTCGCGCGGCATACGCCTGATCGGCGCGCATGCCGAAGCAGCCATGCCGAAAGTACCGGCCGCGCTGATGATGTCGCTGCCGCTGATCGGCCGCGTGGCCGCCGGTTCGCCCATCCTCGCGCAGGAAAATCTGGAAACCAGCTACAGCGTCGATCCTGCCATGTTCGCTTCCAAGCCGGACTACCTGCTCAAGGTACGCGGCGAGTCGATGCGCGACGCCGGCATCATGGATGGCGATTTGCTGGCCGTGAAAAAAGTCGATAGCGCCAAGAACGGCCAGATCGTGGTGGCCCGCATCGGCAATGAAGTCACCGTCAAGCGCTACCGCAAGACCGGCAGCAATATCGAACTGCTGCCGGAAAACCCTGACTTCAAGATCATCAAGGTCGATCCCGAAGCGGACGAATTCGCGCTCGAAGGTCTGGCCGTCGGCCTGATGCGCACCTGGCACTAAGCCGGCGGCGCAAATAAAAAAGGGAGGTGGCACCGGCATGCTGGTGCCACCTCCCCTTTTTTATGCCCGATTTAGTCGCTGATGGGCAGCTTAGCTGGCGTTAAGCGCGCTGGCAAAATCCGCCAGCAGATCGTCCGTATCTTCGATGCCGACCGAAACGCGGATCAGCGATTCAGCGATGCCCATCGAAGCACGGCGCTCGGCGCCCATCTCGTAGAAGATGGTATGCGCCACCGGAATGATCAGGGTACGGGTATCGCCCAGATTCGAAGCCGGAATCGCCAGTTGCAAGCGATTCAGGAAATCGAAGCAGTCGATGCCGTCTTTCAGTTCGAAGCTCAGCAGCGAACCATAGCTGCGGAACAGCTCACCGGCCAGCTTGTGCTGCGGGTGCGAAGCCAGCCCCGGATAGTAGACCGCCGCGACGCGTTCATCTGCTTCCAGCAGGCGCGCCAGTGCCAGCGCATTGGCGCAGGTGCGCTCCATGCGCAGCGCCAGCGTCTCCGCACCCACGGCGATGTGGTGCGCGGCTTCCGGTGCCAGCGAAGCACCGAAGTCGCGCAAGCCTTTGGCGCGGATCTGTGCCAGCCCCCACTGCTTGGCCGCTGCCTTCTTGTAGTTCTCGTAGATGTTGGGGAACTTGGTCCAGTCGTACGCGCCCGTATCGGTCAGGCTGCCGCCCAGTGCCATACCGTGGCCGGCGATGGACTTGGTCAGCGCATTCACCACCAGACCGGCGCCTACGGCTTTCGGCAGGAACAAATACGGCGTGGTCATGGTGTTATCGACGATGTACAGGATGCCGCGTTCGCGGCACAGTTCACCGATGCGGGCCAGATCGGCAATCTGGGTGCGCGGATTGGCGATGGTTTCGACGAAGACGATGCGGGTCTGCTCGGTGATGGCCGCCGCCACAGCATCCACGCTGGTGGCATCGACGAACGATACGGCCACGCCCTGCGCCATGGTGGTCTGCCACAGGCTGTTGGTATTCCCGAACAGGAAGGAGGACGACACCACATGGTCGCCGGCGCGCAGCAGCGCCTGGAACACGGCGCCGATGGCGCCCATGCCCGTTGCGAAGCACAGCGTACCGACGCCCTGCTCCATCTGGTTCACTTTATCTTCCAGCGCCGAGACAGTCGGATTGCCCTGACGGCCGTAGCGGAAGCCCGGCTCCTTGCCCTGAAACACGGAAGCCAGCTGGCGCGCGTCGGCGTAGCCAAAGGCCACCGAAGTATGCACTGGTTTATGCAGAGAACCGTGCTCGATGCCTTTGCGGCGGTCGTTGTGCAGGATGGTGGTGGTAAAGCCGTAATTCTTTTTGTCGTTCATGAGTACAGATTCAAAAAAAAAAACCCGGTGCAGACTGCACCGGGCATTCATCAGCCTTCCGTGGCTGCGAGATTCAGATTCAGCTGGGTACGTGCCGCATCCTCAGGCTTGCCGGCCTTGGGGTTGTGGCGCGCATATTCCAGCTTGTCCAGATAGTCTTTCGAAATATCGCCGGTGACGTAGACGCCATCGAAGCACGACGCTTCGAAATTCTGCAGCGCCGGATTCACATCCGCGATGGCGCGTTTCAGCGCGTCGATGTCCTGATACACCAGCGCATCGGCGGTGATTTCGCGGCACACTTCTTCGTTGCTGCGGCCGTAGGCGATCAGCTCGTCGCGGGTAGGCATGTCGATGCCGTACACGTTAGGGTAGATCACCGGTGGCGCAGCCGATGCGAAGATGACTTTCTTGGCGCCTGCTTCACGGGCCATCTGCACGATCTCGCGGCTGGTGGTGCCGCGCACGATGGAGTCATCCACCAGCAGCACGACTTTGTCCTTGAATTCGCTGGCGATCGCGTTCAGCTTCTGGCGCACGGATTTTTTCCGCGCGGCCTGACCCGGCATGATGAAGGTACGGCCGATGTAGCGGTTCTTGATGAAGCCTTCGCGGTATTCCACGTTCAGCGCCAGTGCCAGCTGGATCGCGGCAGGACGCGAGGAATCGGGAATCGGCATGACCACGTCGATTTCGCCATCCTTGAATTCGCGCTTGATTTTCTCGGCCAGATATTCACCCATCTTCAGACGGGTGGCGTAGACGGAAGCACCGTCGATCACGGAATCGGGACGGGCCAGATACACGAACTCGAACACGCATGGGTTCAGGGTCGGATTGTCGGCGCACTGACGCGTGTGCACGTTCATTTCCAGATCGATGAACACGGCTTCGCCCGGCGCGATATCGCGCACGAAGCGGAAGCCCATGCCTTCCAGTGCTACCGATTCAGAAGCCACCATGTATTCGGTGCCTTGCGCCGTTTCGTTCTTGCCCAGGCACAGAGGACGGATGCCGAACGGATCACGGAAGGCCAGCAGACCCACGTCAGCGATCTGCGCCACGGCAGCGTAGCCGCCGCGCACACGGCGGTGCAGCACGGCCACGGCCTGGAAGATGGTGTCCGCATCGATCGAGATGCCGGTGGTGGCTTTCTGGATTTCGTGCGCCAGCACGTTCAGCAGCACTTCCGAATCGGAATCCGTGTTGATGTGGCGGCGGTCGATCTTGAACATGTCCTGCTTCAGCTGTTCCCAGTTGGTCAGGTTGCCGTTGTGCGCCAGCGTGATGCCGTACGGAGCATTGACGTAGAACGGTTGCGCTTCTTCTTCGCTCGACGAGCCAGCGGTAGGATAGCGGCAGTGGCCGATACCGGAGTTACCTTGCAGCGTACGCATATTACGGGTACGGAAGACGTCACGCACCAGACCATTGGCCTTGTGCATGGCGAACATGCTGCTGTGATTGGTCGCAATACCCGCCGCATCCTGACCGCGGTGCTGCAACAGCAGCAGTGCGTCATACAGCAATTGATTGACAGGTTGATGGGAAACGACGCCGACGATGCCACACATGATGTTGCTCCTGGACAGGTACTACAGATTTAAAGACTTCAAAAATTCACATGCTGCGCGAGCGCAGCGGGTAACAGCGGTTTGACATGGTGCGCGAGAGCTTCCGCATACGGGCTCAAGCGCGCGTCACGCCAGAAAGGCTGCTGCGGTATGGACGTCATGCCGCACAAAATCACTACCGTCAGCACGATCAGCAGACCGCGCAACAATCCGAACGCCACGCCCAGCAGACGATCCGCCCAGCTCAGGCCGCCGGCTTCCAGCAAGGCACTGAGCGCCATGGCCAGCAAACCGGTCAGAATACGGGTGCCGATAAACAGGGCGATAAACGCCAGTATCAGCCGCAGCACTTCACCGGGCACGGCTGGCGGCAGCATCTGCCCCAGCGCCGCCGCGTAGGCATTGGCCACCACAAACGCCAGCACCCAGCCGGCCAGCGACAGCACTTCCTTGACCAGTCCGCGCATCAGGCTGATCACCACCGAGGCGCCCAGCACGAACAGCACCAGATAGTCGAATACCGTCACGCTGCGTGGCCCGTTAGCGTAGCGTTACTGGGCTTCCACGCGGCCGCTCAGGCCCATGGAACTCAGCTTGGCGCGGACTTTTTCCGCGTCATCCTTGTTGCTGAACGGGCCCACACGCACACGGGTGCGGTCACCGGACGGGGTTTTCTCGGTGAAGGAACTGATGCCGGCTTTTTTCAGCTTGTCGCGCAGTTCTTCCACCTTGTCGTGGTCGGTCAGAGCGGCCACCTGCAGCACGAATTTCTGATTGCCTTCGGCAGCCGCTGCGGCCGGCTTGGCGGCAGGTTTGCCTTCCAGTATAGCCAGCGCACGCGCATCTTCCGCTGCCTTGGCGTCACCACCGGGCCTGGCGCTCTCGCCGGCCTGCTTGGCCGCTGCCGCACGGGCTTTGGCATCGGCCGCCGCTTTCACTTCGGCCATCTTGCGCTCCACTTCCAGCTTGTAATCGGCATCCTGACGGGCTTGCGCTTCAGCCTTGGCTTCGCGCTCCTGACGGGCGCGGACAATAGCTTCGGAACGGGCGCGCGAGTCGGAGCGCAGTTCCGGCTCGGCCTGTGCACTCTCGACCCGCACCGGCGCCACCTTGGCGGGCGTACCGGCCGCTGGCGCAGCTTCTGCAGCCGCAGCAGGAGCGGAGATCGTCGCGTCGGCCTTGAGCGACAGCGCACCACGGCCAGCCTTGCCCGGATCGACTATTTCTTCTTTGGCATCGAGCGCAGCGCTCTGCGCCACTACCGGCGTCATGCCGGCAGCATCGGTGCGGTCTTTGGGAGGAATCTTGATTTCTATATCGGACGACAGCGGCTTGGGCTCGGAATCGAGCACCATGGGCAGGCCGATGGCCACGCCCAGCGCCAGCGCAATGGCGCCCACCAGACGGCGGCGCGCGCGTTTCTTTTCCGGCAGCATAGGATCGTCCGCGTCGCGTTCGCGCCCGCCCCGTCCCTTGCTATTGGCCGACGAAGCGCGCTTGGAACGGGCGCGCTCCGTCATTGTCTGCTCGTCGGCGCTGCTGTAGTAGCCGCTATCCTGACCAGCAGTATCTTGCTTGTTTTTACCGAGTTTCGAGAACAAGCCCATGCGTGATTTCAGTCCTGTGCGTTCAGTGTAGAGCGGATTTTCGCGCCGCCATGACACCGGCGACAGTGAGGAAAGATCCAAAGACCACAATTCTATCATTCTCCCCGACCCGGCTGATGGCATTTGCGTAAGCCGAGCCCGGATCATCGAAGGTGGTGATGGTGCGTTCGTCGCGTTCCGGCTGCACGGCCTGCACTTTCGCCGCCAGTTCGGCTGCCGTGGCCGAGCGTGGCGTAGGCAGCGTGGCCAGGCACCAGTGATCGACGTGTTCCGACATGGCGGCAATCACGCCTTCGATATCCTTGTCCTGCATGGAGCCGAACACGGCATAGGTGTAGGGGTGGTAGCCCATGTTGCCGAGGTTCTGGTTGAGCGCGGCTGCCGCATGCGGATTGTGCGCCACATCGAGGATCACGCTAGGGCGGCCCGGCAGCACCTGGAAGCGGCCCGGCAGCTCTACCGTCACCAGCCCCGTGCGCACTTCCTGCGCGCCCACCGGCAATTCCAGCTTGAGTGCTTCCAGCGCGGCCAGCGCAGCGCAGGCATTCAGTATCTGGTTGGCACCGCGCAGGCTAGGATAGGCCAGCGCATTGCGGCGCTGGCTGCGGCCGCCGTAGTTCCACTGCTGCTTGTCGCCCGAATAGTTGAAGTCGCGCCCCATCAGCCACAGATCGGCACCAATCGCGTTGGCATGGTCGATCAGCGATTGTGGCGGCACGGGGTCGGAGCAGATTGCCGTCTTACCGGCGCGGAAGATGCCGGCTTTCTCGAAACCGATGGCTTCGCGCGTATCGCCCAGATAATCCGTATGGTCGATATCGACGCTGGTGACGATGGCCACATCGGCATCGACGATGTTGACGGCATCCAGACGGCCGCCCAGCCCCACTTCCAGTATCACCACATCCATGCCAGAACCAGCCAGCAGATGCATGATGGCCAGCGTGGTGAATTCGAAATACGTCAGCGGGGTATCGCCGCGCACGGCTTCGACGGCATTGAAGGCTGCCACCAGGGCCGCATCGCTGGCCAGATCGCCATTCACGCGGGCACGCTCGTTAAAGTCGAGGAAGTGCGGCTTGATGTACAGGCCCACCTTGTAGCCGGCGCGCAGCAGCACGGATTCCAGCATGGAACAGGTCGAACCTTTGCCGTTGGTACCGGCCACCATGATCACGGGGCAGCTGAATTGCAGCTGCAAGCGTTCCTTGACGGCCAGAACGCGATCCAGCCCCATATTGATGACGGTTTCGGCGTGGCGCGACTCCAGCAGCGCTAGCCAGTCAGGCAGGTTATCAGGCGTGGCGGCAGGGGTCGAAACAGGGGTAGTTTGGGAGCTAGGCATGGTGATCGGATGGTGACTCAGAATGTAAAACGGCGCGCAGGCCGGATGATACCGGATTGCGCGCCGTCGCGTGGCAAAGCCAGCGAATTTTAGGCGAGAACTTCGGCGGCCTGATTCTGCAGCAGGGCCAGCAGACGGGCGATTTCTTCGCGCATCTTGCGGCGGTCTACGATCATGTCCACGGCACCCTTGGTGACGAGGAACTCGGCACGCTGGAAGCCTTCCGGCAGTTTTTCCCGCACGGTGTTTTCGATCACGCGCGGGCCGGCGAAGCCGATCAGGGCTTTGGGCTCGGCAATCACCACGTCGCCCATGAAGGCGAACGAAGCGGACACGCCGCCCATGGTCGGGTCGGTCAGCACGCTGATGAATGGCAGTTTCTTGTCGGACAACTTGGTCAGCATGGCCGTGGTCTTGGCCATCTGCATCAGCGACATCAGGCCTTCCTGCATACGCGCACCGCCGGTGGCGGTGATGCAGACGAACGGCACTTTCTGTTCCAGCGCCACTTGCGCGCCACGGACGAAACGCTCGCCGACGACGGAACCCATGGAACCGCCCATGAATTCGAACTCGAAGCAGGCCACCACAACGGGCAGGCTCATGATGGAGCCGCCCATGACGATCAGCGCATCGGTCTCGCCGGTGGCTTCCATGGCCTGTTTCAGGCGGTCTGGGTATTTCTTGCTGTCTTTGAATTTCAGGCTATCGACTGGCAGGGTGTCCATGCCGATTTCGTAGCGGCCGCCGGCGTCGAACAGGCTGTCCAGACGTTCGCGCGCACGGATACGCATGTGGTGGTCGCATTTCGGGCAAACATGCAGGTTCGATTCCAGATCGGTGCGGTACAGCACGGCTTCGCAGGATGGGCATTTGACCCACAGACCTTCGGGCATGGTCTTGCGAGCGCCAGCATCGGAACGCTGGATTCGTGGGGGCAGCAGTTTTTCCAACCAACTCATAAATTCTCCTTACAGCAAACTTGTGGCCGAAGTGTAGCCGTTTCTGGCCCCCCTGTCGAACATTGCGATACATTAATTTTTCGGTTTCGTCATGTTCCCGTCGCCGTTTTAGAGTAAATCCCCTACTGCTTGACTCACATCTCCCCCTTAAAACTGGTGAGTTCCAACGGCAACAGCAAGCCCGAGCGCGCGATATTTCTTAAATACAATTCCATGACTCTTTCAGCTGGCCAACCCGCATCTAAACCAATGTTGTCGAAATAGGCAACAACATCTTTATGCAAATGCAAGTTCAATTCTCGTCCAGCGGTAACAAACGGGTTGGGGATAGAAACCCAGTCTCCCGCCTCGTGCGGCACATCGCCCGCTGGCAAACGTGCGTGATGATACCTATTCGTCATATCGATCTCCAGTAACGACGCTTCTCCAACCCCAAGGCCAGACGCGCTGAAATAATCCGTATCACATCATTCACTTCACAACTATAGATAACAACTAACAACCTGCCCCGCTGGCTAAGGCCCAATATCTGATAACGTGGCTCCGAGTCCGAGTGGTCGATATCAGCCCAGTAACAGGCGAGAATGTCGTCGAACACTGTCGCCGCCTCGTCGAAGCTGACGCGGTGCTTGAGCAGATTCAGGCGGGCTTTGTTGGGATCGGAAAGAAAACGCACCGCGGCTCACTTCCACCATAGTCAGTAGTGCACTATGGAGCAAGGTGAGCCGCGGAATTTGATGTGCACCAAACGGGCGCACGGAGGAAGTTTATGCTGCGCAGTTAGGCGTCGAGCGCGCTGCGGATACCGGCCACGAAAGTCTCAACCGCCGACACGGCTTTCTCCGCACCCACGTTTTCGATTTCCTGAATGATGCGGCTACCGATCACCACGGCATCGGCCACTTCGGCCACGGCACGCGCAGTAGCACCGTCACGGATGCCGAAACCGACCCCGATAGGCAACGCCACGTGCTGGCGGATCGCTTTCAGACGTTCGGCTACTTCCACCGTGTCGATATTGCCCGCCCCCGTCACGCCTTTCAGCGAAACGTAGTAGCTGAAACCGCCACCCACCTGGGCCACCTGCGCAATGCGCTGCTCGGTCGAGGTGGGCGCCAGCAGGAAGATCAGATCGAGTCCGGCCGCGCGCATGGCGGCCGAAAACTCGACGCACTCTTCCGGCGGGTAATCCACCACGATGGCGCCGTCGGCACCGGCTTTCTGCGATTCAGCGATGAAACGCGCCGCGCCGATACGTTCGATAGGATTGGCATAGCCCATCAGCACCACGGGCGTGTGCTGGTTGGTCTTGCGGAATTCGGCCACCATGGCGAACACATCCATTATGCCCACGCCCTGTGCCAGCGCCCGCTCGCAGGCGCGCTGGATCACGGGGCCTTCCGCCATAGGATCGGAAAACGGTACACCGAGTTCAAGGATGTTGGCGCCACCGGCCACCATGGCATGCATCAGCGGCACCGTCAGACTCGGTGCCGGATCACCGGCCGTGATGAAAGTAATCAGGGCCGTCTTGTTCTGTGCCTTCAGCTCGGCAAAAGTTTGTGCGATGAGGGACATGTCGGCTCCTTAATTAAAATTCAAACCCATACGTTCAGCCACCGTATGCATGTCCTTGTCGCCCCGACCCGACAGGTTGGCCAGAATAATCTGATCGGCTGGCAGCGTGGCCGCCAGCTTGAAGGCATAGGCCAGCGCGTGCGACGACTCCAGCGCCGGTATGATGCCTTCGATATGGCAGCAGTCATGGAAAGCCGCCAGTGCTTCTTCGTCCGTAATGGAAACGTACTGGGCGCGGCCGCTATCCTTCAGATAGGCGTGCTCCGGCCCCACACCCGGATAGTCGAGACCGGCCGAAACGGAATGGGTTTCGATGATCTGGCCGTTTTCATCCTGCAGCAGATAGGTGCGGTTGCCGTGCAATACGCCCGGATAGCCCTTGGTCAGCGAAGCCGCATGCTTGTCGCCATCCAGACCTTCACCGGCCGCTTCCACGCCCACCAGACGCACCTGTTTCTCGTCGATGTAAGGGTAGAAAATCCCCATGGCGTTGGAGCCGCCACCGATACAGGCCACCACGTAGTCAGGCTGGCGGCCCGTCATTTCCGGCATCTGTACCAGACACTCTTCGCCGATCACGGACTGGAAGTCGCGCACCAGCATAGGGTAAGGATGGGGACCGGCCACCGTGCCGATGATGTAGAAGGTGTTCTCGATATTCGTCACCCAGTCGCGCATGGCTTCGTTAAGCGCATCCTTGAGGGTTTTCGAACCGGATTCCACCGGCACCACGGTGGCGCCCAGCAGCTTCATGCGGTAGACGTTCTGGGCCTGACGCTTGACGTCTTCGCTGCCCATGTAGACCACGCATTCGAGGCCGAAACGCGCGCAGATGGTGGCCGTGGCCACGCCGTGCTGGCCGGCACCCGTCTCGGCGATGATGCGGCGCTTGCCCATGCGCTTGGCCAGCAGTGCCTGCCCGATCACGTTGTTGATCTTGTGCGCGCCGGTATGGTTGAGGTCTTCGCGCTTGAAGAACACTTGCGCGCCGCCCGCCTGCTGCGACCAGCGCTTGGCATGGTAGACGGGCGAAGGACGGCCGACAAAGTGCTTGAGTTCGTAACGGAATTCTTCGAGGAATTCGGGATCTTTGCTGAACTTCTCGTAGGCCTGATTCAGTTCGGCCAGAGCGTAGGTCAGGGTTTCGGCGACAAAGGAGCCGCCGTAAGGGCCGAAGTGGCCGCGGTTGTCAGGTAAATCGTAATCTTTAGCGTGGAACAGGGGCTGCGCTGGCGCATTCATGATGGGTTGCTCTCTCGATTAAGTCATCTCCGGCACGCACGGCTGCAACAAATGCAGCAATCTTGCGGCCATCCTTGATCCCCTTGGCCGCTTCGACACCACTGCTGATATCGACGGCGTAGGGGCGTACCTCGCACACTGCGTCAGTGGCGTTGTGTACGCTCAAGCCACCACTCAAAACGACCCGAGGCGCGAGCTCTTTTGGAATGAGAGACCAATCAAAACCCTTTCCAGCGCCACCGTAGGCATCCACATAGGTGTCCAGCAACAGGCTGGTGAACCAGGGACCGGCAGCGCGGCATTGTTGCTCGTATTCTAGCAAATCAGCGGGCGCTGTGTCAGGTTTGACGCGGAATACCCGCACATAGGGGCGCTTGGCCGCAGCGGCGATGGCGGCCGATTCGGCCACAGTCTCATCGCCATGCAGCTGGATCAGGCCGATGGGAGCGACGGCTACCGTGGCCGCTACTTCCGCGGGGGTGGCATTCACGAACAAGCCCGTGCAGGTGACGAAGGGCGGCACGGCAGCCATCAGGGCGGCCGCCTGCTCGGGCGTGACATAACGGGGGCTGTTCGGATAGAACACAAAGCCGATGGCATCGGCACCGGCAGCCACCGCAGCCTGCACATCTTCTACGCGGGTCAGACCGCAAATCTTGATACGGGTGCGTGCCATGCTTAACCTTTAAAACCAGACCAGAGGACTATCCGCATCCTGCGGCAGCTGCCATTTCAGATCGTAACCGACGCGGGCCAGATACAGGCCATCGGGCATGAACGTGGGCGCCGCCTGCGTGCGGTCTTTACTTTCCAATAACTGTCCCAGCCATTCCGGGGGTTCCCGCCCGCTGCCGATGTAGACCAGCGACCCGACCAGATTGCGCACCATGTGGTGCAGGAAGGCGCTGGCCGTGATGGTGAACACGATCAGCTCGCCCTGCTGGCGGATCTTGATCTCGTGCATCAGCTTCATGGGGGACTTGGCCTGACATTGCGCCGCGCGGAAGGCGCTGAAATCATGCCAGCCTATCAGCGGCTGCACGGCCTGCTGCATCAGTCCGACGTCGAGCGGACGGAAGAAGAAACCGGCCCGTCCTGCCAGCAAAGCACTGCGCACGGGATGGTTATGCAAGACGTAATGGTAGGTGCGCGAGTGGGCACTGAAGCGGGCGTGGAAAAAGTCCAGCGCCGCGGGATCGCCTTCCAGCTGCTTGGCCCAGCGCACGCTGATCGACGGTGGCAAGAAGGCATTGGCGGCGCGCACCCAGGCGTGATCTTCGCGCTCGAGCTCGGTATCGAAGTGCACCACCTGTTCCAGCGCGTGTACGCCAGCGTCGGTGCGTCCCGCGCAGGTAGTCGCCAGTTTTACCGTGGCAAATTTTTCCAGTGCCTCTTCCAGCTTGTCCTGCACGGTCAGGCCACCCGGCTGCTTCTGGTAGCCCTGCCATGCATTGCCGTCGTACTGGACGCCGATTACTATCCGTTTCAATTGCTGCCCGATCTGTTCTCTGAGTCAGCCATTATATACGGGCACAAGAACAGGCATAGCAGGCCCAGACAGGCGCCGCGCGCCTTGCTGCGGCAGCGGCGCCGTCCCGACCATGCTTAGCCCAGCTGGGCCAGCATGGTATTGGCTTTGGCGATCTGGCTAGAGTTACCGCCGCGCAGCACCTCTTCCAGCAGTTCGCGCGCCCCTTCCTTGTCGCCGATTTCCTGATAGGCCACGGCCAGATCCAGCTTGGTATCCATTTCCATATGCTGGGCCGACATCGGCTCGTCGGCTGCAGCATCGGCCGCGGCCGGCTCTGCTGCAGCGCTGGCCACTTCCGGCAGATCCAGATCGATGCTGGACAGATCGAATTCCTGCGCCGCCGGTGCCGGTGCCGGCGTGACTTCTTCCGCAGCCTGTAGCAGGCTGGCCAGATCTTCGTCGACCTGTGCTGCGGCTGCAGCATCAGCTGCTGCCGCAACGCTATCGGCCACTGGCGCCTGCAGGTCAAAGCCGGCCAGATCCAGATCGAGCGGATCGCTGGCCGCTGCTGCCGCAGGTGCCGGCTCGCCCGGCAGATCGAGCGTGAAGTCCAGATCCGGTATGGCCGGCGCCTCGGCCGCCGCTGCAGCAACAGGTTCCGCTGCGCTGGCTGGCAGTTCGATGGCCGCAGGCGCATCGGCGACCGGCTCGAAGCTCAGGCCAGCGAGATCGAAGTCCATCAGATTACTGTTTTCAGCCGCCACCGAGGCTGGCGAAATGGCCGCATCGGCCGCTTGCGGCAGCGCCGTCTCCATGCCGCTATCAAAATTCATCATGGCGCTATCGGCGCTGGCAGCGTAAGGGTCCGCCGCCACTTCTGCTACCGGTGCGGCCGGCGCCGAAGTATCCGGGCCGCGCGTGTAGAGCGGATTGGCGGCATCCAGTGCCTGCCCCATGGCTGCAGCCTGGGCCCATTCTTCACCCTCGCCACGGGTCAGGCCATACAGTTCTTCGGCCTGCTCCTCGAAACCGCGCGGATCCTTGCGGGCCGTGTAGATTTCCAGCAGCTTCAGGCGGGCCGGATGGCGCTCGGGATTGACGCGCAGCGCTTCCTTCAGAATTTCTTCAGCCTGCGCATCACGGCCGTAGGCGATATACACATCCGCTTCCGCTACTGGATCGACTTCATTGGTATCGAGCTGGCTGGCCGACGGGGCGAAATTGGAATTGAACACGCTGTTGCTGGTATCGACGCTCTGCCCGCCCGTCTCCTCGATCAGGGACTGGGCGGTCAGGGCCGGATCTTCGACCGCGATGGTTTCTTCCTTAGGCACTTCGAACTTGCGCCGGCGTCGTGCCGCCAGCAGCGCACCGCCACCGGCCAGCAGCGTGGCGGCCGCAATGCCGACATACTGCAGGTTATCCATCAGGATTTCGAAGATACTAGGTTCAAGCGGTTTCTTCGGTGGCAGCACCAGCGTACGCTTAGGTTTGGCCGGTGCCGAAGCAGCGGCGGAAGCGGAGGCGGACGCGGACGCGGAGGCCGATGCAGAAGCCGAGGCCGAAGCGGAAGCTTTGGCCGCCACCTTGCTCTTCATGGCCATCAGGTTTTCCAGATCGCGCACATTTTTTTCCAGCTCTTTGGTGCGGGCGTCGGCTTCTTCCAGCTCTTTCTGTTTAGCGATCTTGTCTTCTACCGCCAGCCCGGTCTTGCCCTGCTCCGGCGTGCCGCTGGCCGCTTTCGACAGAGTCAGCTTATCCTTGGCCGCATTGACGGCATTCGGCTTTTCTTCCACCTTGGCGGTAATCTTGCCCGTCACGTTCTGGCTCAGGTCTGCTTCCTTGGCCGGCGTGCTGGCCGCCACCTGTCCTGCCAGCTTGGCACGGTAGGCGGCAAAGTCGGCCGCGTGGGCCACCACTACGCCACGTGCTTCGCCTTCCGGTGCACTGCTGCGGATTTCGTCGCTGCCCGGCACTGCCAGAATCTGGCCCGACTTCAGGCGATTCATATTATTGCCCGAGAAGGCTTCCGGATTGGCGCGGTACAGCGCTACCAGCATCATGTCGAGCGACACATCCTGCGGTTTGACCTGACTGGCGATGCGGCTCAGGCTATCGCCCTTCTTGACGGTGTATTCGCTGGCAGGCTGTGCCGATGCGGCGGCAGGTGCGGCAGGTGCAGCGCCAGGCGCCTGCGCTGCCGGGGTTGCAGGAGTTGCGGCAGCACTGGCGGCCGGTGCGGTAGACGGCGCTGGCGCGCTTGGCGCGGCTGGCAGCGGACGCCCCAGATCCACCGGCGCCGCCACTTGCGGTGCCTGCGTGGCGCGCATTTCGGCCGGATCGAGCAGGAAGGTATATTCGCGTACGATGCGGCCACCGTTCCAGTTCAGCTCCATCAGCATATCGACGAAAGGCTCGTTGATAGGCTGGCTGGAACTGACCTTGATCACCTGCCGGCCAGCGCGCTGCTCCACATCGAAGCGCAGCGACAGCAGCGCCGGATTGAAATCGATATTGGCGACGCGGTAGGCATCGGCTGGCGCCAGCTTGGCCACCAGCGCGCCCGCTTCATCAGCCGTGACAGCTGTCAGCTCGATCTCGGCGCGCAGTGGCTGGCCCAGCGAGGACAGCACCGTCAGCTTGCCCAGTCCGGCCGCATGGGCAGACGCCATCAGCACCGCACTGGCAACCGCACCAGTGAGAGTTTTCAACGCAAACGAAGCAAAGCGGGAACGATTCGGTACAGGCATAGTGGGCAGCATTAGGTTGTCAGAGGGAAAATGTTACTTTCCCAGATATCCCAACATATCATCATGCTTTGAGGCACGCAAGCTTTGCACGATGTATGACGGGCCAGTTGTCACGTCTACGCCTACTTTAGACGAAAAAAAGGGGTTTCCCCTATGAGAGCATAGAGAGAAAACCCCTTCAACTCGGGCGATCAAACGCCCGTTCAGAACTGCAACCCGGCTTAGTTGTCCAGAACAATGCGCAGCATGCGGCGCAGTGGTTCGGCCGCACCCCACAGCAGCTGGTCGCCCACGGTGAAGGCCGACAGGTAGTCCGGACCCATTTCCAGTTTGCGCAGACGGCCCACCGGTATCGTCAGACCGCCCGTCACTGCAGCTGGCGACAGCTCTTTCATCGACGCTTCACGGGTATTCGGCACCACTTTGGCCCACTGGTTGGCGGAAGCGATGATGTCGGTGATTTCGTCCAGCGGCACATCTTTTTTCAGCTTGATGGTCAGTGCCTGCGAGTGGCAGCGCATGGCGCCGATACGTACGCACAGGCCATCGACAGGAATCGGCTTGGAACCGAAGTCGGCGCCCAGACCCAGAATCTTGTTGGTTTCCGCGCCGGCCTTCCACTCTTCTTTCGACTGGCCGTTGCCCAGATCCTTGTCGATCCAGGGAATCAGGTTGCCGGCCAGCGGGACGCCGAACTGTTTGGTTTCGTCAGCGGTCAGGCCGTGCTGGGTCGCCAGCACCTGACGGTCGATTTCCAGAATCGCCGAAGCAGGGTTGTCCAGCAGCGGCTTGATGGCGCTGTTGATGGTGCCGAACTGGGTCAGCAGTTCGCGCATGTGCTGGGCGCCGCCGCCCGATGCTGCCTGATAGGTCATGGACGTCATCCACTCCACCAGATTGTTCTGGAACAGGCCGCCCAGACCGATCAGCATGCACGATACCGTGCAGTTACCGCCGATGAAGTTCTTCACGCCCTTGCCCAGCGCGTCCTTGATCACGTGCATATTCACCGGATCGAGCACGATCACGGCATCTTTTTCCATACGCAGCGTCGAAGCCGCGTCGATCCAGTAGCCGTTCCAGCCTGCGGCGCGCAGTTTCGGGAACACTTCGGTGGTGTAATCGCCGCCCTGGCACGAAATGATGATTTCGCACTTTTTCAGTTCGTCGATATCGGTGGCGCTTTTCAGTTTGGTTTCATTCTTCGCCATCTTCGGGGCATCGCCACCGGGATTCGAAGTAGTGAAGAACACCGGCTCGATGTGGGCGAAATCGCCCTCTTCCTGCATACGCTGCATCAGCACCGAACCGACCATACCACGCCAACCTACCAAGCCTACCAGTTTCATAATCATTCCTTGAGTTTCAGTTTCTTCCCGAACGGGACTGCTGTAGCTTGGCTTTCCCCAGCTGTTGCGGCAGTCAGTCCCGGTGCTTACTTCTTTACACCAGCGCTTTCACGACGGCGTTACCCATTTCTTCCGTGCCCACTTTGGTGGTACCGGCTTCGTAGATATCGCCAGTACGCAGGCCTTGCGCCAGCACGGCCTTGACGGCGTTCTCGATACGGTCAGCCTGTTCCGGCTTGTTGAGCGAGAAGCGCAGCATCATGGCGGCCGACAGGATGGTCGCCAGCGGATTGGCGATGCCTTTGCCGGCGATGTCCGGTGCCGAGCCGTGCGAGGGTTCGTACAGGCCCTTGTTGTTGGCATCCAGCGAAGCCGATGGCAGCATGCCGATCGAACCGGTCAGCATCGCGGCGGCATCGCTGAGGATGTCGCCGAACATATTGCCGGTCACGATCACGTCGAACTTCTTCGGTGCGCGTACCAGCTGCATGGCGGCGTTATCGACATACATGTGCTCGAGCGCGACGTCCGGATATTCCTTGTGCACGTCGATCACGATGTCTTTCCAGAACTGGAAGGTTTCCAGCACATTGGCCTTGTCCACGCTGGTCAGGCGCTTGTCGCGCTTCTGCGCCGCCTGGAACGCCACGCGGGCGATGCGGCGGATTTCGCCTTCGGCATAGCGCATGGTATCGAAACCTTCGCGCTGGCCTTTGAACGGGCCGTCCGGGCACTCGCGTACGCCGCGCGGCTGGCCGAAATAGATATCACCGGTCAGTTCACGGATGATCAGAATGTCCAGACCGGACACCACTTCCGGCTTCAGCGTGGAAGCGCCGGCCAGTTCAGGGTACAGAATCGCCGGACGCAGATTGGCGAACAGGCCCAGTTGCTTGCGCAGGCCCAGAATAGCCTGCTCGGGACGCAGCGAGCGTTCCAGATTGTCATACTGGTAGTCGCCAACGGCGCCGAACAGCACCGCGTCGGCCGCTTTGGCCAGCGCCAGCGTGGCTTCCGGCAGCGGGTGGCCGTGGGCCGCATAGCCGGCGCCGCCGACCGGTGCCGTTTCCAGCTCGAAGGACTCGCCCAGCACGTTCAGTACCTTGACGGCCTGGGCGACGATTTCCGGGCCGATACCGTCGCCCGGGAGAATTGCGATTTTCATGTTGAGATCTTGGTTAGCGTTTAGATGACATTGGCCAGCCATGGCTGGCTAGCCAGATGGCGCTCTTCGAAAGCACGGATAGTGTCGGCATGGCGCAGGGTCAGGCCGATATCGTCGAGCCCGTTCATCAGGCAGTATTTGCGGAAGGCGTCGATCTCGAAGGGATAGGAGACGCTGCCATTGCTGGTGGAAATGCGCTGCTGTTCAAGGTCCACCACCAGACGGTAACCGGGGAAGGCCTTGACTTCATTGAACAGATGATCGATCTGTGATTCGGATAAAACGATGGGCAGCAAGCCGCTCTTGTAGCAGTTGTTGAAGAAGATGTCGGCAAACGACGGTGCGATGATGGCGCGGAAGCCATACTGGTCGAGTGCCCATGGTGCGTGCTCGCGCGAGGAGCCGCAGCCGAAGTTCTTGCGCGCCAGCAGAATCGAGGCGCCCTGATAGCGCGGCTGGTTCAGCACGAAATCAGGATTGAGCGGACGCTTGCTGTTGTCCATGCCCGGTTCGCCGTGGTCCAGATAGCGCCATTCGTCGAACAGGTTGGGGCCGAAGCCGGTGCGGTGGATGGACTTCAGGAATTGCTTGGGAATGATGGCGTCCGTATCGACGTTGGCGCGATCGAGCGGTGCTACCAGCCCTTCATAAATCGTAAATTTATCCATGATGCTCTATAAGTGGACGGCAGCGCAGACCGTGCTGCGCGCCGTCATGGGGGTCCGTTTTAATGGCCCGCGGCGCCCTGCACCGCCTGGCCGGCTTTCTGCACATCCTTGCCGATACCGGCGACGGTGTTGCAGCCAGTCAGAGTCAGCGTGGTCATGGCGAGAATAGTCAGTGCGATCAGTTTTTTCATATTGGGGCCTCGTGGGTCGTAAGAGTTGAATTAACGCAGGCTGCGTACGTCAACGAAGTGGCCGGCGATACCGGCTGCCGCAGCCATCGCGGGCGACACCAGATGGGTGCGACCGCCCTGACCCTGGCGTCCTTCGAAATTGCGGTTGGAGGTGGAAGCGCAGCGCTCGCCCGGATCCAGCCGGTCGGCATTCATGGCCAGACACATCGAGCAGCCCGGATCGCGCCATTCGAAACCGGCAGCGCGGAAGATCTGGTCCAGACCTTCGCGTTCGGCCTGTTCTTTCACCAGACCGGAGCCCGGCACCACCATCGCCAGCTTGACGTTGGAAGCGCGCTGTTTGCCGCGCACCACTTCGGCGGCAGCACGCAGGTCTTCGATGCGCGAGTTGGTGCAGGAACCGATGAATACTTTGTCGATGCGGATATCGCTGACGGCGGTATTCGGTTTCAGGTCCATGTACACCAGCGCTTTTTCGATGGCGTTACGCTTGACTTCATCTTTTTCGTGGTCCGGATCAGGGATGCGGCCATCGATGGCCAGCACCATTTCCGGCGAAGTGCCCCAGGTCACCTGCGGCTTGATCTCGGCGGCGTTCAGCGTCACCACCAGATCGAAGCGCGCACCGGCGTCCGAATGCAGGGTGCGCCAGTATTCGACGGCGCGATCCCAGTGCGGGCCAACTGGCGAGAACGGACGGCCTTTGACGTAGTTGATGGTGGTATCGTCCACGCCGATAATGCCGGCGCGGGCGCCCGCTTCGATCGCCATATTGCAGACCGTCATACGGCCTTCCATGGACAGCGCGCGGATGGTGGAACCACCGAATTCGATGCAGTAGCCGGTACCGCCGGCGGTGCCGATCTTGCCGATGATGGCCAGTACGATGTCTTTGGCCGTCACCCCGGCCGGCAGCGCGCCGTCGACCTGCACCAGCATGGCTTTGGATTTTTTCTGCAGCAGGGTCTGGGTGGCCAGCACGTGCTCCACTTCCGAGGTGCCGATGCCGTGCGCCAGTGCGCCGAAGGCGCCATGGGTGGAGGTATGCGAATCGCCGCACACCACCGTCATGCCCGGCAGGGTCGCGCCCTGTTCAGGCCCGATCACGTGGACGATGCCCTGACGCTTGTCGTTCATGTTGAAATAGGTCAGGCCGTAGGACTTGGCATTGCTGTCCAGCGTTTCCACCTGCAGGCGCGAAACGGGATCGGCGATACCCTGATCGCGGCCGGTAGTCGGCACATTGTGGTCGGCCACGGCCAGATTGGCCGACACCCGCCATGGCGCGCGCTTGGCGGCACGCAGGCCGTCGAAAGCCTGCGGGCTGGTGACTTCGTGCACCAGATGGCGGTCGATGTAGAGGATGGTGGTGCCGTCTTCTTCGGCCTTCACCACGTGGGATTCCCAGAGTTTGTCGTAAAGCGTCTTCATCATATTCGTTGAGTACTGCTACTGCCTGTGTGAGTGATCCACTTCGATTATGCCATATTGTGCAACGCAATAGCGGTCGCTGCGGTCGGCCTCGTGAGCTGATGCAGTTCCGCTCATTTGATACACTTTTTATGACTCCTTTTAAAAAATTCCGTGCTGCAATGAAAAAAAAGCCTGCGGGGTCGCAGGCTTAGTGTCTTACTGGCCCCGCTATTTGCTAGGCCGCCATGCGCACATTGCCTCGACACCCGTCCATCAGGAAGGATAGGCCTACCACTAGCACTAGCTCGCCTTCGGCCGAACGTGCGGTACCGGTAATGCCTTCGACGGCAATCGCAGTCATAGGTTTGATCACGAGGTCGGCTGTACCGTCCACCGCTTCCACCGCCAGAATATACGGTTGTGGCGCTGCAACAACAATACCGACTTTCTCGCGGCAGTCTTCATAACCGAGCGCACCGGCCAGCGAACGCACCGGCAGCGGACGACCCTGATCTTTCAGCACGGGCGCGCCGCCCACTTCCATGAACTCTTCCGGCAGTTCCACCACACGCTGTACCACGGCCATCGGCAGCGCCAGTGCGGCGCCCGAGGTCGAGACCAGCATGGTCGGCACGATCGACAGTTCGATCGGCAGACGGATGGCGAACTTGGTGCCTTTGCCCAGTTCCGATTCGATGTGGATGGCACCGCGGTTTTTCTCCACGGCGGTTTTCACCACGTCCATGCCGACGCCGCGGCCGGACACGCTGGAAGCCACTTCCTTGGTCGAGAACCCGGGCAGGAATACCAGCTGGAAGCAATCGTCGGGCGTCAGCTGGGCCGATTCGGAAATCAGGCCCTTCTGCAATGCCTTGGCACGCAGCTTGACGGGGTCCATGCCCTTGCCGTCATCCTGCAGCACGATCATCACGCTATTGGCTTCCTGCCAGGCTTTGAGTGAAATATACGACTTGATGGACTTGCCGGCGCCAGCACGTTCTTCCGGCGTTTCCACCCCGTGATCGAGTGCGTTACGCAGCATGTGCACGAGCGGATCGTACAGGCTGTCCACCACCACGCGGTCGACTTCGGTCTCCGCACCCTCGATGGTCAGTTCCACGTCCTTGCCCAGGTCCTTGGCCAATTCGCGTACCAGTCGCGGGAACTTCTGGAACAGCCGGCCGACCGGCTGCATACGGGTGGCCAGCGTGGCGCGCTGCAGTTCGGTGGAATAGCGCGAAGCACGTTCCAGCGTTTCTGCCAGCGTGGCCATCAGCGTCTGGGCCTGACCTTCGAATTTGAATTGCAGCAGACGTTCGAGCAGCACGGCTGCCTGATTGGCAGCCTGCACGGATTCGCCGGCCACTTCCAGCAGCGCATCGAGCTTGACGGCATCGACGCGGATCGATTCTTCCTTGGCAGGCGCAGCGTGCGGACGTTCGTCGCGCTTCTCGGCCGCTTCGCGCTTGACAGCCGTCGCAGCAGGATTGGAGCCGGTGGCTGCCGGCGCAGGCGCAGCAGCGGCAGGCGCTGGCGCCGGTGCCGCAGCAGAAGCAGCAGGAACGGCGGCCGGTGCAGCCACGGCAGCAGCGGGGGCCGGCGCAGCGGCGGCCGCGGCCGGACGGGTGTAACTACCGGGCGGCATCACCGCTTCATACATGGCATCCCAGTCGAGACCGTTGGCCGTCATGGTCGAGGCATTGCCGTCGACTGGTGCGGCCGCCGGGGCTGGAGCCGGAGCTGCGACAGCTGCCGGGGCAGCGGCCACAGGGGCAGCGGCCGGTGCCGGTGCAGCTGCGGCAGGCGCCGAGTCGGTTTTGCCGTCGATGGCATCTTTCAGAATGATTTCCAGATCGTGCGGCATGGCCGGCAGCGTATCCGGTTCGACACCGTTATTCAGTTCGGCCAGCTGGTCGGCCACAAAACCGGACGCCTGCAGCGCCGCTTCGATCGCCAGCGGCGTAACGGGCGCAGCACCGGTACGCAGCGCATCGAACAGATTTTCTGTCAGGTGGCAGGCGGCAACCAGTGCGGGCAAGCCCATGAAACCGGCACCACCCTTGATGGTGTGGAAGGAGCGAAACACTGCATTCAGTGTTTCCTTATTGTCTGGGTCGCGTTCGAGCTTGAGCAGATGCTCTTCAACGTTGACCGCAAGATCCATCGCCTCGACGACGAAATCCTTGAGCATATCGTCCATTAGAATCCCAGATCAGCAAGCAAGTCGTCAACACTATCCTGGCTCAGCGCAACGGTCGGGGTCGACGGGCCTTGCATCAGGGTCACTTCTTTCGCTGCAATTTTCTCGCGCAGGGCTGGCGGTGCGTTATCACGCAGCAGCATGGCCAGTTCCTGTTCCACGGTCTTGGTGATGATCACGACTTTCTTGATCAGCTGACCGGTAATGTCCTGGAAGTCCTGCGCCATCATGATTTCCAGCAAACGGGCTTTCTCCGCTTCCGTGGCAGAGGAAACGGCCGCTGCAAAGGCTTGCGAATCGCCGGCCAGCTGCTTGAACTGTTCCTGACTGAGCTTGCCTGCGAACAGATCGGCCCAGCGGTCTTCCATGTCCTTGGATTTTTTCGACAGGGCATCCTGTTCCGGCATGCCTTCGTCCAGCGTATTGAGTACCTTGTTGGCAGCCTGCTCGGTCAGCGTGGCCACGTATTCGAGGCGGTCCTGCGCATCATTGATCTGCGAGGACGCTTCCGTCAGCGCCTTGTCGTAACCGAGTTCGCGCAGCGAATCGTGCAGCAGACGCACAATTCCGCCCAGGCGTTCGAACATCGGCTTTTCTTCGTCCGCGCCGCCAGCGGCTTCCGCAGCGGCCGGAGCAGCCGCAGGCGCCGCCACTACGTCGGCGGGACGCGCAGCAGCTACTTCCTCGAACAGACTCTCTAGATCGTCCTCGGCAGCAGCCGGTGCGGGAGCAGGCGCTGGAGCTGAAGTCTTGCTCTGCGCAGACACTTCATCAAATAATGCGTCGAAATCGTCAGCGGCGTTGGTCATAATCCCTGCTTCTCCATAATTTGTAAAAATGCTGCCCTAAACTTGCTTTACGGGTAATGACTCTCGGCAATATAGTGCACCTGCCTGAGTGTAGCAGGCCACAGCCAGATTATTCAATCCCGTCACAGGGTCGCCTCCCCTGCGCCACGAGTCCAGCCCATGTTTCGTTGTATTTGGTGATACTAACATCGCTTACGGCGACAAAACATGGTTCATGACACAAAAGTAGTGCCCCGGTGCAAAAAAACCCGCGACTCGGTAGCAAAACCACATCGTCCCACTAGGAAATCTTGCCTTCACTTGATAATCATCAACTCTTTCCATAGTGGCAATAATGTAAATCGGGTCTAGAATAAAGCATGATAGAGCACAGTTACGCAAGGAGGTTGACCATGTACCGCAAAATCCTGCTCACCACCGACGGCTCGGCCGTTTCCAGCAAAACAGCCTGTGCCGGCGTCGCCTTCGCCGCCCAGATGCAGGCGGAAGTACTGGTGCTGTTTGTCGCACCGGAATACCAGTATCCGATCTATGTAGAAATCGTGCCCCCCAGTTACCCCAGCGAAGACGATTACCGCGCCGCCATGCTGCAGGCGGGCGAAGAACATACCCGCGCCGTGGTACAGGCCTGCCAGCAGCACGGCCTGCCCTGCCGCAGCATGACGGCCTTCGCCGAACATACGGCACTGAAAATCGTCGAGGTGGCGGAACAGCAACAGTGCGATCTGATTTTCATGGGTTCGCATGGCCGCAGCGGCTGGGGACAATTACTTTTAGGCAGTGTGACCAACAAGGTGTTGTCCCACACTAGCCTTCCGGTACTCGTACACAGGCTGATCAAGGAACCCGATAGCAAGTAAAAAACTGGTAGTCGATTTTTATAGTAAGATTATAAGATTGGCTCAAACATAATAAATCTTACCTAAAATCACTATTCATGATCCGCATAGTCATTGCTGACGACCATACCATCATGCGCGAAGGTCTCAAGCGCATTCTCGACGGCGCGCCGGACATCGATATCGTGGGTGAAGCCATCGATGGTTTCGAAGTACTGGGCCATGTCCGCCAGGGCGGCTTCGATCTGCTGCTGCTGGATCTGTCCATGCCCGGCCGCAGCGGCGTCGATCTGATCCGCCAGATCCGTTCGGAAGCGCCCAAGCTGGCCATCCTGATCCTCACCATGCACGAAGAGGAGCAGTACGCCGTGCGCGCCATCCGCGCCGGCGCCCAGGGCTATCTGACCAAGGAAAGTGCCGGCACCCAGCTGGTGGGGGCGATCCGCAAGGTCGCTTCGGGCCGCCCTTACATCAGCACCGGCGTGGCCGAACAGCTGGCCCTGAATATCATGGCGCCCAACGAGAGCCTGCTGCACAAGCAGCTGTCGGACCGCGAGTTCGAAGTGTTCTCGCTGCTGGTGGCCGGCAAGTCCATCACGGAAATCGCCAACAGCCTGCACCTGAGCGTCAAAACGGTCAGCACACACAAGACCCGCATCATGCAGAAAATGGGCATGAGTTCGCTTTCAGAAATGGTGCAATACGCAGTTGCACACCGTTTGCTCTCGCCTTTCAAGACTTGAAAACACTTTTTTTCTCTTAGGAAAACTCCTACAAGACGGCGTGTTCTCCTACGGCCAGATTCAGCCGTTGCCGATATATCCGGATTGCTTCTGTTGGCATACTGAAATCACTGAGTGCCATGCCATACCACAGGAGATGATCATGCTGTCCACACCTAGCCCCGAACTACGCCCCGCCGGCACCACCAGCCTGCAAGCAGGCGCCATGGAGGCCGGCCGCCAGCGTCAGGGGCGGCTCTGGTCGAATCTCAAGGAGGTGTGCGATCTGCTGCACATTCCGGCCGCTTGCAGCGTGAATACGGAAGAGCTGCTATTCCAGCATGTGCAGTTCAAGACGGGCCAGCGCGTGCACACCATAGGCCAGATCTTCGACACGCTGTACATCGTCAATTCCGGCTTCCTGAAAACCGTGCTGATCGACGAGTTCGGCAACGAGCAGGTACTCAGTTTCCCCATGAAGGGCGATATGCTGGGCGTGGACGGCATCCACACGCGCCACTACTCGTCGGAAGCGGTGGCCCTGTCCGACTGCGACGTGATCCTGCTGCCGTTCAAGAAACTGACGGCGCTGGGACGTGTGCATCAGGAACTGGAACACCTGATGTATGGCGTGATGAGCCGCGAACTGGTACGCGAACAGGCCATGATAGGCATGCTGGGCGCACTCAGCGCCGAAGCACGGGTGGCGCGCTTCCTGATGTCGCTGGCCGAACGCTTCGCCCAGATGGGCTATTCGTCCAAGCTGTTCAACCTGCGCATGACGCGCCACGAAATCGGCAGCTATCTGGGCCTGACGCTGGAAACCGTCAGCCGCACGCTGTCCGCCTTCAACGAAATCGGCCTGATCAGCGTGGACCAGCGCACCATAGGCATCAAGGATCCGGAAGCGCTGAAAAACCTGCGCCGGCTGCCGCCATCACGCACCCGTGCCAAACAGCAGGCCGCCGCCAAAGCGCGCAGCGCCGAAAGCGCACTGGCCACACTCTGATCGGGGCCGCCCGCCGCTTCCCCCAGCCTTGAGCCCGGCAAATCCGGGCTCTTTTTTGCCGTTTTCCTGCCTGCCAGCCATGCTGGCCGCTGCGCGCTGCCGCCCCAGCGACGAATCCGCTTGCATTCCGGCGCGTGATCCTCAATAATGAACGCAAATGCGAATCATTCTTATTTGAGGACTCCCCAACCATGAGCCAGACTTTGCCAGCCAGCAGCGCCCCAGATCGTGCCTGCACCACCTCCCCTAACCCGGCCACGGACAGCCCGCGCGCTGTCGCGCCGCGCCGCATCAGCAGCGCCACCCTGATGGGTGAAGGGCGGGCGATAGAAATCGAACATGGCGGCCGGGTCTACCAGCTGCGCATCACCCAGTTAAACAAGCTGATACTGACGGCCTAGCACCGCCGCCCAATTCCCCTCGTCGCCAGCCGCTACTGCCAGCCAGAGTTTCCCCTTTTTTTTCAGGAGCGATACATGGCCCTCGATCGTCACGACCCTATTTTCATGGCGCCGCCAGCCGGCCCTAATCCGGAGCTGATGCTGTCTGCCGTACTGCATCTGATGTCGCACTACACGGCGCATCACAGCGCCGAAGGCGGCTGCATCAAGCTGGCGTCCGTGATCGAACGCCACCTCAAGGCGCTGGCCAGCCTGCCCGAGCTGGCACCCGTGCTCAGCGCCACCTGCCAGCAGCTGTCGGAGCAATGGGCCCATGTGGTGGAACGCCAGTTGCCGCCGCCCGAACGCAGCAGCTTTCTCGCCCGCATCATGACGCGTGCGCGCCACGCCGGCAGCATGGCATAGGTGCGGCCATGTGCGAACGTCACGCTACCGAAGCGCAAGCGATCGCTGCGCCGCTTTCCTCGCGCCGGCGGCGCCTGTGGCAGCTCGACCATAGCAGCCATTGCCCGCTGATAGGCGTAGGCCTGCCCCTGCCCGTACTGCGCAAGCTGGTCGACAAACTCAGCGGCGGCAAGACCGTCGCCGATGATTACGAAATCCATGTCGCGGCCGTGAGCGAATGCGCCAGCCGCAACCGCCTGTCCGAAGCACTGCAGAAAGAACTCGAGCGCCGCTATGCCACCGTGCTGCTGCGCTACCGCAGCCTCACCAGCACGGAACAGCTGTTTGCCAGCTGGCGTGCGGCCATCGCCGTGGGCGATGTGGCCGGTGCATTCTGGGCGGCACTGACGCACCCGCGCTGCACGCCGGCACTGGAACAGCAACTGTGCCGCGACCTGCACATGGTGCAGCATCAGGCCGGTGCCTGCGTGCGCGCCGATCTCGGTAAATTCCAGGCGCTGGTGGGCGCTCATGCCCAGCTCACGCTGGATCTGGGCAAAGCCCAGCAACGCGTGATAGCACTGCAGGCGGAGAAAAGTGCGCTCACGGCGCAGCACGAGCATCGCATGATGCAGGTGCAGGCCAGCCTGATCGGCAAGGACAGCCTGATAGCATCGCTACAGGCGCAACTGGAACAGCTCAGACAAAACGCGCCGGGACTCGATAGCCGTATCCGCCTGACGGCACGGCTGGAACAGATGGAACAGCAGCAGCGTGCCCTGCGCCAGCAGATCGCCGACCTGCAACTGAACGCGGCGCGCGCAGCAGATGCCATGGCGCCGCGCGAAGTGGAGCTGGCATCGGCACCAGCGCCGGCAGCGATGCTGGCCACGGAGGCGCTGCAGACCCTATGCCTGCAGCAGCGTGCCGTGCTGTGTGTGGGCGGGCGCAGCGGCAATGTGGCCACCTACCGCACGCTGATCGAAGGTGAAGGCGCCCGCTTCAGCCATCACGATGGCGGGCTGGAAGATAATGCCAGCCGGCTCGATGCCAGCCTGGCCGCCGCCGATCTGGTGATCTGCCAGACGGGCTGCATCAGCCACAGCGCCTACTGGCGCGTCAAGGACCATTGCAAACGCCACGGCAAACGCTGCGTCTTCATCGACAATCCCAGCATCTCCAGTCTGGCACGCGGGCTGCAGCTGCACGATGAGGACTGCAAGCGCTAGTAGACATCGCGTCGATAGCGTCCGGCCGCCTGCAACGTTTCAAGCGCGGGCGCGCCCAGTCCAGCCTGCAGTGCGGCGTGTACGCCTGCCGCCATGCCTTCCAGACTGCCGCACACATAGATGGCTGCACCGTCATCGACCCACTCGCGCAAACGCTGCATCTGCTCGGCCAGCACATGCTGCACATAGCGCCGTTCGGCCTGATCGCGCGAATACACCAGATCCAGCTGCGCCAGCACGCCCTGTGCCTGCCACTGCACCAGCTCGGCGCCATACTGCGTATCGAAGGCGGCATTACGCTCGCCGAACAGCAGCCAGTTACGCGTCTGCCCTGCCAGCACACGGGCTTTCAGGTGGGCGCGCAGGCCGGCGATGCCGCTGCCATTACCGATCAGGATAAGCGGACGGGCCAGATTCTCTTCCAGCCGGAAGCGCCGGTGCACGCGTAGGCGCAACGCGATGGACTGGCCAGCCTCTACCTGCTGGGTGAGCCAGCCGGAGGCCACGCCATGGCTGCCATCGGCATGGCTATGCAGGCGCACCAGCAAGTGCAGGCTGCCATCCTGCGGAATCGAAGCGATCGAATATTCGCGCGGCCGCTCCGGCTCGGCCGGTGCCGCGATCTGCACCAGATCGCCGGACTGCCAGTCAGGCAAGGCGCCCTGCTGCGGCAAGAGTTCCAGGTGATACAGCGGCGCGCCGGCACTGCCGCTATTGACGCACTCGCGCCGCTGCAAAGTCCATGCTTCGAAGGCGGGAGCGCTCCAGTCGGGCGCATCGCTGGTACCGGCCAGATGGCTGAGCTGCTGGCGCCACGCAGCCAGCGCTGGCGCGGCGATACGGTCGACTTCTATACGGGGAAACAGCGTCTGTGCGCCCTGCTGCTGCAGCCAGTCATCCAGTGCGCGGCCAAAGCCGCAATACTGGCGATAGCTGCTGTCGCCCAGCGCCAGCACGGCAAAATGCAGCTGTTGCAGCGGAACCGCAGCACCCATCACGCGCGCCACAAAACCGGCTGCTGCATCGGGCGCATCGCCTTCGCCGTAAGTGCTGACGATGAACAGCGCACGTTCGGCACTCTGCAGCGTGGCAGCATCGAGTTCCGATAATTCCAGCACCTGCACGGCGATGCCGGCCAGCTGCAAGGTGGCAGCGGTCTGCTGCGCCAGCTGTTCGGCGTTGCCAGTCTGGCTGGCATGCGCCACGATCCAGCCGGCAGCCTGCGCCGCAGCACGGGCTTGCCGCGCCTGCTGGCGCTTGCGCCACAGCGGTAAATAGGCGCGCCAGCACAGCAGCGCGTACAGCAGGCCCAGCGTGGCCACCATCAGCCAGCGGGCCGGTTCCAGAGTCCAAATCATCGATCTAACATGCTACTGAAAGCAGAGCTAAGAGTTTCACTAAAACTGCCATCGGCCTGACGGCACAGCATACGCGCGGCCAGCCCCTGCTGCTCGGCCAGCTGCAAGCCGGCCTGCGGCCCCAGCACGGTCAGCGCGGTGGACCAGGCATCGGCCGCCATGCAGTGCGGATGGATCACCGTGACAGAAGCCAGCGCATTGCTGATAGGCCAGCCGCTACGGGGGTCTATGGTGTGCGCATAGCGCTGGCCATCCTGTTCGAAATAGCGCCGGTAATCGCCCGACGTGGCAACGGCCAGTCCGTGCAGGGCCAGTACGATGGGGGACGGCGCAACCTCCTGCGCACCAGTAGCGGGCGGCTGTTCCAGCGCCACCCACCACGGCTGGCCATCGGGCTTGACGCCGGCACCGCGCAATTCGCCACCCACTTCCACCAGATAGTGCTGATGGCCTTGCGCCTGCAGATAATAGGCCAGCCGGTCGACGCCATAACCCTTGGCCACGGCCGACAGATCGAGCTGCACGGCAGCAGGCTGGCACACGCTGCGCGTGGCCTGATCCGCCGCCAGCGTCAGTTGCTGCAGGCTGGCACAGGCAGCCGCCAGCCGGGCCGGCGTGGGTGCCGTGAAGCCGGCCTCATCGTAGCGACCGGTCGGACCGAAGCCCCACAGATTCACCAGCGCGCCGGCACAGGGGTTGTAGGCGCCGCCCGAAGCTTGCGCCACTTCCAGCGCAAACATCAGCACATCGAAGAAGGCCGGCGGCAGCACGTGGCGGCTACCGGCCGGCGCGCGGTTGTAGCGACCCAGATCGGAGTCGGCCTGCCAGTGGCTCATCTGCGCCACCACGTCATCGAGCTGCTGCTGCAAGCCGCGCTGCAGACTGGCCAGATCGGTTCCGGCATCAGCGGCCAGCCATACCGACCAGCTGGTGCCCATGCTCAGGCCGCGCAACTCGCGCAGCACCGCCTGTGCAGGCGGCGCTGCATCGCTGATGACATGTGGCAGTAAGACCCGTCGCATGCAGGCTTACTGAGGCAGGATTTCCAGCGTGGCAGCAAAGCTGGCACGGCGCGCCGGCATCGCTGGCGGCTGGCCGGGAGCCGGTGCCGCCACTGCAGGCCACGAAGTGCTGAGCAGATACATGCCGGCCGCGGGCAGCTCGAAGCTGACTTCGCCGTTGGCGTCCGTGGTCTTGCGGATTTCGCCCAGCGTACCGCGATAGCGCACCCCGCCCGGTATCAGGCTCACGCCCTGATTCGCCGCAGGTTTGCCATCGAGCAGGAAGCGCCAGGTGGCCTTCTCGCCGCTGCGCAAATCGTTGGGATGGGTCACCGGCACCAGTTCCAGCCCGCTACCGCTAGGCTTGAACACGGCCATATCGGGCGCACCGGCACTCACATAAGTTTCCAGCCGGCTGTGCGAGCGCGTCAGCTTGACCTCGGTGGCACCGGCCGGCACATCCTGCGCCAGCGTGGCTTCCGTACCGCGGAAGCGTTTCAGCTCGCCCGCCTTATCTTTGTAGCTGCCCATCACGCCCTGCGACACCAGCGCGATGCGGTAGGTGCCGGGCTTGGCCAGCTTCACATCGAAAGTATTGCGCAGCTTGCCGTTGCCGATGTTTTCCATCGCTGCCGTACTGCCGTCCGGCGCCGTGATGACGATGCCGTCCAGTTTCAGCGGCTGGTGGTCGATATCGAACAGGCCTTCGGAGATGGCCGCATCGACCGTGACCCATGGTTCCTTGCCTTCGACCACAGTCGACGACGGCAGCAGCCAAGGTTTATGCGCCTGCGCCTGTACAGCCACTAACGACAGTCCCAGTGCTGCCAGCGCCAGCAGCGACGATTTCATTTTCAGCATCTTGTGTCCTCAGGGTTTCAGTTGTACTACCACGGTGCCCAGCTCTTCCTTGCCTTGCGCGCTCAGGTTCTGCGCGGCTTTCGGCGGCCATTGCAGCGGCACTTTCACGGCTTCGCGGCCACCGGCTTCGCGCGCCGCTTCCACCACCAGCGTGTACTGGCCGGCTGGCAGTTTATCGAGCGCGGCTTTGGCGGCAGGGAAAGTCAGCGTGTGCTCGCCCGGTGCACGGGTCGCTCCCGATACGCCATCGAGCGGCAGCTCCAGTTCGCGCCCGGCCTTGCGCCACCACTGGCGCAAGTCCTTGACCCATTTAGTGCCGGCATTGTCTTTCTTGCGGGTGTCGTACAGCACGCTCAGGTTGGCCACCACTTTCTGGTCCGAATTTTCCAGCCAGGCAGCCAGATAGGGACGGTGGTATTCGGCCACATTCAGCTGCGGCAGTTCCAGTTTGAGCGCCAGATCCGCGCCCATGGCCGAGGCACTGGCCAGTGGCAAGCTCAGCGCAATGGAATACTTTAATTTCATGGATGACCCGTGTAGAAAAGAGGAAAACGATTAGTGGATAAACAGTAAAGCTATAACAAAAGGAATCAAGATGCCCAGCCCGACCACCGGCCAGGTGGAAGGACGATGGGCCGCATGGAATTTCAGAATCAGCAGCCCGGTCAGGCAGAACACCAGGCAGGCGACAGCAAACAGGTCGATAAACCAGTTCCACACGCTGCCCGTATTGCGCCCTTTATGCACATCGTTGAGCCAGGAAATCCAGCCGCGGTCCGTGTTTTCGAACTCGGCACTGCCCTCTTCCAGCGCAAACCGCACCCACGCGTCGCCGCCTGCCTTGGGCAGGGCCAGATACACTTCATCGGCGGCCCATTCGGCCGGACGGGCGCCGGCCTGCAGCTTCCAGGTGTCGCGCAGCCATTGCTCGGCACTGGCCGGCAGCGGCTGTTTGGCGCCATCGTGCTGTTCGGCGTAGTGACGCAATTGATCTAGCAGCGGTGCTGGCAGGCTGGCTTGCTGGCGTTGCACCACAGGTTGGGCTTCGATCTGGCTGGCGTGGTTCAGGGTAATACCCGTGATGCTGAACAGGAACATCGCCAGCAAGCAGAGCGCGGAACTGATCCAGTGCCACTGGTGCAGATGTTTGAGCCAGAAGGCACGGCTGGCGCTACGTTGGGGGGCTACGGCAGTTTCAGTCAATCTCGGTTCTCCTGGCTACTCATCAAATGATAATGATTATCATTTGCAATGTCAAACCACATTAGCCTGAAACTGTAACATTGCAATATGACACAGTAGCGTTACGGTAGTCGCGAGACGAAAAAAAACCCTGACGGCCATGCCGTCAGGGTTAATCTCACTACGCAGATCAGAGGTCAGGTTTTGCTACCGGAACGACCGCCAGACGAGCCCCCCGAGGAACCGCCCGTCGAGCCGCTGCTACCTTTACTGCCACGGCCCGTGTCGTCATCGCTACTGCCACGGCTGCCGCCACTGCCGCTTTGCGACGAGCCGCCGGAGCTGCTTTGGCTGCTACGGCCATCGTTTTTATGGCTCATGCTGCCAGCGCGACGTGCTTCTTCCGAGGTGAACTCGTGGGCCGTGCCCTTCTCGTGTGCGGCACGGCCACCTTCTGCAGCAATTTCGCGCTGCTGATCAGGGTCCATGGAAGCAAAACCACGTTTGCTGGTATCGCTCTGCTGACTACCGGACTTGTTATCGCTTTGCTGACTACCCGACTTGTTATCGCTTTGTTTGCTACTGGATTCGTTGTTCTGGTTTGAGCTTGCCATGATGATCTCCTTGGAATGGAATATGCTGCCTGTTGTGTTGCCAGACCCTGCTTGCGACACAGGAGCAGTCATCGTAGTTCACAGCGGGTACACACAGAATAGGACTCGACCAGAAGGCCCTGTAGGAGTAGTCCCGCGCTAGCTGTCGGGCTCGATTAGCGCGGCGAGGAAAGCTGGATGGTCATCATGCTGAGGTGAAAATATCACCCGCTCCTTGCCTACGCGCAGCATAGGCTCGAGCAAAGGCGGTAAAGGCAGGCTAGCCCGCAGCGCCGCTCGGGCAGGCGGCACGGGAGGCAGGGGCAACATCGTGACTGGGCGTTTTTTGCGGGCAGGCATGTGCACTCCTCAAGGTTGCGCCGGACATCCGCCTCCGGCCCTTGTTACCAGCCTAGCGCGCATGGCGCGCGTTTGCCATCAGAAGGCGCTGAGTCCCGGGGTAGGAAGAATACCGGTGCTACCCGCGCGGTAGCGCAGGACTCCGCCAGCCTATTCGCAGGGTGGCATAGGCTGCTGCATGGCAGCCTGCATTTCTTCCTGCGACACGTCGCGGATATGCGTGGCCAGCGACCAGTGATGGCCAAACGGGTCCGTCACCTGTGCATAGCGGTCGCCCCAGAACATATCGGCCGGTTCCATGCGCGACTGTGCGCCCGCAGCCAGTGCCTGCGCATAGGCTGCATCCACATCGGCCACGCTCAGGTGCAGGGTGACGGGGCTGCCCTTCAGCGCCTTGGGGCCCAGCCCGCCATACTCGGGGAAATCATCGGCCAGCATCACCACCGAATCGCCGATCTGTATCGAGGCGTGCATCAGCCGCCCTTCCTTGCCCGGCAGCCGCATAATTTCGCGGGCATTAAAGGCCTTGATATAAAACGCCAGCGCATCGGCCGCGCCTTCGCACACCAGATGAGGTGTGACACTATGCAGTTTGGCTTGCTCCATGACCATCTCCTCGAAAACAGTGGGTGGAAAGCGCTACTTTACACCGCGCTGGCAGCTGCACGTTTGAATTGCCACCGGCCGCGCATGGGGCACCGGCAACAGGGGACGCTGGGGCTGGTTTCCCGTATAATCCCCGCTCCCGTGACTGCAATTGCGTTGCGCCCGGGGCGCCGCACAAGTCATTGAAAAGATACAGGTTTTCCAGTGCCGCCTGGCCTTGCCCCACGGGCCGCCAGCGCACCGGACTACCCCATAACAAGCGAATAGAATAGGTCCGATGAGCGTCAAACCCACCGAAAAAGTCACTCCAATGATGCAGCAGTACCTGAGCATCAAAGCGCAATATCCGGATATGCTGGTGTTCTATCGCATGGGCGATTTCTATGAACTGTTCCATGCCGACGCAGAAAAAGCTGCCCGCATACTGGGCATCACGCTGACGGCACGGGGCAGCTCGGGCGGCCAGCCCATCAAGATGTGCGGCGTGCCGTTCCACTCGCTGGAAGGCTATCTGGCCAAGCTGGTCAAGATCGGCGAATCGTGCGCCATCTGCGAACAGATAGGCGATCCGGCCACCAGCAAAGGGCCGGTGGAACGCAAGGTGATGCGCGTGGTGACGCCGGGCACGCTGACCGATGCCGACCTGCTGCCGGAAAAAGCCGAACGTCCGCTGCTGGCCATGTGCATCGTCAGCCAGCGCAAGGTCGCCACGGCCGGTCTGGCCTGGCTGTCGCTGGCCAGCGGCGCGCTGCGTCTGATGGAATTCTCCGGCGATAGCCACACGGTCGCCACCCGCATGCAGCAGGAACTCGAACGCATCGCGCCGGCCGAAGTGCTGCGCGGCGATAGCGCCGACCTGTTCGAGAACGAGCTGCCCTGCCACGTCAACCGCGTGCCGGACTGGCACTTCGATATCGTCAGCGGGCAGAAGGCCCTGCTCGACCAGTTAGGCGTCGCTACCCTGACAGCGTTCGGCGCCGACGGCCTCGGTGCCGCACTCGGTGCGGCCGGCGCCTTGCTGCGTTATGCCCAGGCTACCCAGGGGCGCGGCCTGCAGCACGTGCGCAGCCTGACTACAGAAACGGAAAACGAATTCATCGGCCTCGATGCCGCCACGCGACGCAATCTGGAACTGACGGAAACCATCCGCGGCCAGGAATCGCCCACCCTGTTCTCGCTGCTCGACCACTGCCGCACGGCCATGGGTTCGCGCCTGCTGCGCCACTGGCTGCACCATGCGCGGCGTGATCAGACCATCGCGCGTGCGCGCCAGCAGGCCATCGCCGCACTGGCCCAGGCCGATATAACGGGCGCACTGGCGCACACGCTGGCACAGGTGCCGGACATCGAACGCATCACCACCCGCATCGCCCTGCTGTCGGCACGGCCGCGTGATCTGGCCAGCCTGCGCGACGGCGTGCAGCAGCTGCCGGAGCTGCGCCACAGCATGCAGCGCGCACTCAGCGATAGCCACGGCCTGCTGGCCGCCATCGATGCCGATCTGGCCACGCCGCAGGCCTGCCTCGATCTGCTGCAGCGTGCCATCGCCGAAGAACCGGCCGCCATGGTGCGCGACGGCGGCGTGTTCGCACGCGGCTACGATGCCGAACTCGATGAACTGCGCGCCCTGTCGGAAAACGCCGGCCAGTTCCTGATCGATCTGGAGACGCGCGAACGGGCCCGCACCGGCATTGCCAATCTGCGCGTCGAATACAACAAGGTGCACGGCTTCTATATCGAAGTCACGCACGGCCAGACCACCAAGGTGCCGGACGATTACCGCCGCCGCCAGACCCTGAAGAACGCCGAGCGCTACATCACGCCCGAACTCAAGGCCTTTGAAGATAAAGCCCTGTCGGCGCAGGACCGCGCACTGGCGCGCGAGAAAATGCTGTACGACCAGCTGTTGGCCGAACTGGCGCCCTACATCGGTACGCTGCAAAGCATCGCCCGCGCGCTGGCCCAGATCGATACGCTCAACGCCCTCACCACCCATGCAGTGCGCTACAACTGGTGCGCACCGCAGCTGGTGGAAACGCCCTGCCTGAACATCGTCGAAGGCCGCCACCCGGTAGTGGAAAACCAGATCGAACGCTTCATCGCCAACGACTGCCGCTTCACTGACGAACGCCGCCTGCTGCTGATTACCGGCCCTAACATGGGCGGTAAATCGACCTTCATGCGTCAGGTTGCCCTGATTACCCTGCTGGCCTATGTGGGCAGCTACGTGCCCGCCACCAGCGCCACCATCGGCCCGATCGACCGCATCTTCACCCGCATCGGTGCGACCGACGATCTGGCCGGCGGCCGTTCCACCTTCATGGTGGAGATGACGGAATCGGCAGCGATCCTGAACGGTGCCACCGCCCAGTCGCTGGTGCTGATGGATGAAGTGGGCCGTGGCACCTCGACCTTCGATGGTCTGGCGCTGGCCTGGGCGATCGCGCGTCACCTGATCGATACCAGCCGCAGCTTCTCGCTGTTCGCCACCCACTACTTCGAACTGACCCAGCTGCCTGAAAGCCATCCGTCGGCCGCCAACGTGCACCTGTCGGCCGTCGAGCACAAGGACAGCATCGTGTTCCTGCACGCCGTACAGGAAGGCCCGGCTTCGCAGAGCTATGGTCTGCAGGTAGCGCAACTGGCCGGCGTGCCGCAACCCGTGATCAAGGCGGCGCGCAAGCATCTGGCACGACTGGAAGCGCAGGCACTCGATGCCACGCCCCAGCTCGACCTGTTTGCTGCGCCGGCCAATGATGCCGACGACGAGGAAGTGGTGCCGGCAGCGGCCGATCCGGCGGCACAGGCGCTGCTCGATGCGGTGGAAGCACTCGATCCCGATGCCCTCACCCCGCGCGAAGCACTGGAACAGCTGTACCAGCTCAAACGCCTGTCGGCAGCGGCACAGGCATGAAGCCTCAGCAAGGCCACGCACGCGCGCCACTGGCCGTACTGGCTGCACTGACGCTGGCGCTGCTGCCTGCCATGGCCAGCGCGGCCAGCTTCCAGTTCGGCGTGATCGGCCACAGCTTCAAAAGCAGCGCTGACGAAGCGCCGCTACGGCAGGCTATTGCCAGCGCCAGCCAGCAAGCGCCGGCCTTCATCGTGGCCACCGGCATCAAGTCCAGCAGCGAACCGTGTAGCGACCATCTGTATGCCCAGCGCCGCGCGCTGTTCAATGACAGCAGCGTGCCGCTGGTGCTGTCGCTGGCCGGCAGCGACTGGAGTGCCTGCCAGAATTCGCTGGGCCGCTCGGCCGCCATCGAACGCCTGAATCGCGTGCGCGAACTGTTTTACGGCGATGCCGAATCGCTGGGCATGCGTCGCCTGACGCTCACGCGCCAGTCCGGCACGGCCAAATTCCGCAGCTATGCGGAGAACGCGCACTGGCAGGTGGGCAAGGTGCTGTTCGCCACCATCAACCTGCCCGCCAATAACAACCACTACCGCGCCGAAGCAGGCCGCAACAGCGAATACGAAGACCGGCTGGTGGCCAACCGCGCGTGGCTGAACCGTTTGTTCTCGCTGGCGCAGCGGCAGAAGCTGCAGGGGCTGGTGCTGTTTTCCGATGGTGCCATCACGCTGCCGGAAGCGGGCCTGCTGTCACTGCTGCCCAGCTTCCGCAACAAGCAGGATGGCTTTGCCGAACCGCGCCGTCAGATCCATGCGCTGGCAGAAAAATTCAAGGGTCAGGTTTTGCTGATCGATGCGCAGGGCAGCAATGGCGGCGAGACCGTCATCAACTGGCGCGGCAATGTGGGCTATCTGAGTCTGGCCACGGCGTGGACCGAAATCGGCGTCAGCGGCGCGAATGCCACGCTGTTCGCCATCCGTGCTAACGGCACCGAGGTGGCGCCTTAGAGCACCTGAGAAAAGCGCAGCCAGATCAAGTTTCCCTGATCTGGCCGGCTGCGGGCGCCTGCATACAGGCGCCTCTCCACAACAATTAGTGGATAGGGTGGATGGCGACGTGATCGCCTTCTTCGCCAGCTTCGTCGTCATCGTCGTGGTGATGGCCATGGGCACCGTGCACGTGGCCGTGGGCGATTTCTTCGTCCGACGCGGCACGCACATCGGCCACGGTCAGGCTGAAGCGCAGGGCGATGCCAGCCAGCGGGTGATTACCATCCAGTACCACTTTGTCATCGGCGATGTCGGTCACGGTGAAGATCATCGGTTCTGCATCTTCATCGCCATCCGGCATACCTTCGAATTGCATGCCCACTTCCAGTGGTTCTGGCAGACGGTTGCGCTCTTCCACTTTCACCAGAGCGGCATCGTAGTCGCCAAAAGCATCTTCCGGTTCGATCTGGATGATGGAGCTGTAGCCCACATCCTTGCCATCGAGTTCTTCTTCGATCTTGGGCAGGGTATTTTCATAGCCGCCGTGCAGATAGACCATAGGCTGACTGCCATCTTCGATCAGGTTATCCTGGGCATCGGTCAGCTTGTAGTTCACAGTCACGACCGTATTCTTGGCAATCTTCATGGGAATTCCTTTCTTAATTAACCCCGTGATTATACCCTGTCTCACCGGCGCCACTGCCCTTAGCAGCCGTTCCGCGCGGCGCATGGGTATAATGCCGTATGAAAAAATTACCTCTCCTGGGCGACATTACGCCTGCGCAGTTCCTGCGCGAATACTGGCACAAGAAACCTCTGCTGATCCGTAACGCCGTGCCCGGCTTCAAGCCGCTGCTGAGCGTGGAAGCACTGGGCAAACTGGCTGCCACCAACCATGCCGAATCGCGTCTGGTGACGAATGTGGACGGCAACTGGAATCTGCAACACGGCCCGCTCGAGTCGCTGCCGCCTATGAGCCAGAAGGAATGGACTGTACTGGTACAGGGCGTCAACCTGTTCGATGACAAGGCCGATGCGCTGTTACGTCAATTCCGCTTCATCCCCGATGCCCGTCTGGACGACCTGATGGTCAGTTTTGCTACGGACGGTGGCGGTGTCGGCCCCCACTTCGATTCCTACGATGTGTTCCTGCTGCAGGCCCAGGGCCAGCGCCGCTGGCGCATCGGCGCACAGAAAGATCTGACGCTGGTGGAAGGCCTGCCGCTGAAGATCCTGGCCAATTTCGTGCCGGAGGAAGATCTGGTGCTCAATCCGGGCGACATGCTCTACCTGCCGCCACACTGGGCCCATGACGGCATCGCCATCGGCGATTGCCAGACCTATTCCATCGGTTTCCGCCAGCCCTGCTATCAGGAACTGGGCGAAGCCTTCCTGCAATTCATGGCCGATTCCATCGACCTGCCGGGCCGCTACAGCGATCCCGACCTGAAACCGCAGAACAAGCCGGCCGAGATTCCCCGTCCCATGCTGGACACCCTGATCGAAGAGATCAGCAAAGTACGCTTCACCGACGAAGACATCACCATCTTCCTCGGCGAATACATGTCCGAACCCAAGCACAATGTCTTCTTCACGGCTCCGGCCAAACCTCTCACTTTCGGCAAGTTCAGCGACAAAGCCAGCCAGAAGGGCCTGAAGCTGTCACGTAAGACGCAGATGCTGTATCGCGGCAAACACGTCTTCATCAATGGCGAATCCTTCGGCGTGGGCAAGGCCGACCGCGTGACGCTGGAACTGCTGGCCAACGAACGCCGTCTCGATGGTGCGGCTTTTGGCGCCGCCTCGGACGACGTACTGGAAGCGCTGTACACCTGGTATCAGGACGGCTGGATAGAACTGCTGTAAGGAGGCTGTATGGAGGCACTGCACACCCCGTTCGACACGCGCAGCGCCTTCCAGCAGCACCTGGCCAGCTGCATCAGCGCCGCGCAGCACACCCTGTGCCTGTTCGACCCGGATTTCGCCAGCTGGGAACTGGGCAATAGCAATATGGATACGGCCCTGCGCCGCTTCCTGCATGGCGGCGGCCAGCTGCAACTGGTGGCCCATCAGGGCCAGCCGCTGCAACGCTCGGCACCGCGCTTCCTGCGCCTGATCCAGGCTTACCAGCACCGCATCGATCTGCGGCGCACGCATCCCGCACTGCGCCAATTAAGCGACTCGTTCTGCCTTGCCGACCAGAGCCATCTGGTGCGGCGTTTTCATTCTGATCACTTCCGCGGCGAATACAGCGTGTTTGACGCGACCGACGTGAAAACCTATCAAGATCGCTTCATTACAATTTGGTTAGATTCGGGCCCGGGACTGTTAGAAACCCCTAGCGAGATTTGACCATTTTCCGCGCAGAATAAGGCAGTTCGCCGCCAATACCGCGCAATTTGACGACACTAGCCTTTTGGTCACCTTTTGCAATGTTGCAGTATCGCAAATTAATAGCCGAAACGTCCGTTCGTCCTATTGCGACGCAGTAAAAATCGCTATAATATTTCGTTAGGAAGTTTCCGTTGTCTGGTAGGCACCTTACGAGGTACGCAAGCCTTCGAAGACGACCTAAATAGAGCGATAATTACCGGTAATTATTAATCGCAACACTGTGTTTAATTTGAATTAACTAAGGAAAATCCATGAAAAAGTCCCTGCTGATCGTTTCCCTGCTGGCTGTTGCTCTGGCTGCTTGCTCGAAAAAAGAAGAAGCTCCTGCTGCTCCAGCTCCAGTAGCTGCTCCTGAAGCTGCTGCTCCAGCCGCTGCTCCAGCTGCTGCTCCTGCTGCTTCGGACGCTGCTGCTGCTCCAGCTGCTGCTCCAGCCGCTTCGGACGCTGCTGCTGCTCCAGCCGCTGCTGCTCCAGCTGCTTCGAAGTAATCAGCTCGATAGAAAAACCGGCCTGCGGGCCGGTTTTTTTACGTCTGTCACGTTTATCCCAGACCGCAGCAATAAAACTTCGCACCCTGTTCCGCGAGTTTTTATCGCTGCCGTTTTAAAATAAAAAAGCCGGCATATTAAATGCCGGCTTTTTAATTGCGCCGGATAAAAACGGCGCTACTAGCATTACTTCAGCTGTTCGTGCAGCAGCGTCAGGATTTTCTCCGCTACAGCGCCGCTATCGGCCTGACCCGCGTTGTTGGCCACCGTTACCACGCTGGTGCTGCCTGCACCGGCTTTCACCAGAATACGATAACGCTGCGCTTCCTTGTCCGCTTCCGACGAGCCCCAGCTGAACAGCTTGGAGAAGAAGCCTTTGCTTTCCGCGTTATCGTCCACATAGCGCACGAAATACGTGCCCTGGGTACGGTCACGGTCTTCCACCGTGAAGCCGGCACGGTCCAGCGCCAGACCGACACGGCGCCATGCGCGGTCAAAGCCTTCATCCACCTGTACGGAACGCTCGGCACCGCTACCGGCCAGCGTAGCGTGCTGGGCCTGTACCGGCGCATTCTCGACCGTGGTACGGGCTTCGGCCACTTCGCTTACATTGCCCAGCTTGGTCATCAGACGGGCCAGGAATTCCGCTTCCAGACCGGGATCATTGGCACGCGGCGTCCACGAGGTGGTTTCGTTTTGCGGACCAGTCACCACTTCCTTGGCGCCACGATGGCTGATGTAGATTTCGCTGCTACCGTCGGCGCGGCGCTCGATACGGGTGCGGAACTTGTCCCGCTCGCCGCTCGAATACAGCGAATCGAACACCTTGCCCAGCGTATTGCGGATGAAGTCCTGCGGAATCTTGGCGCGGTTTTCGTTCCAGTCAGTTTCCATCAGGCCGGCCGCCGGCATTTCCTTGGCCAGTACAAAGCCCGAATCTTCCCAGAACTGTTTGAGCTGAGGCCACAGCTGCTCAGGTGTCTGCTTGACTACCAGCCAGCGCTGGTTGCCATCGCGTTCCACCTTGATATCGCCCAGCCCCGCCACTGCCACACTGCCCGCCGTTGGCGTGCCCGGTACGATGGCAGCAGTATTGCCGCCGCTACCGCGCGAGGCGTTGTAACCGGAAGCAGTGGCGATGCCATTGTTCGAATCCGGCAGCGAATAGCGGTTATCTTTCTGTAACTGGGTCAGATCTGGCGGCACGTCCAGCGTGCTAGCCTTTTTGGCGGCCTTGTAATCGACCTTGTCCGTACCGACCACGGAACCAATCATGCCGCAACCGGTCAGGCTGGCCATCAAGGCGCCCACCAGCACAGCGCGTTGCGAGGAAATAGAAACAGTCTTGCGATTAGTCATGTGGTAACTATTTAAAAAGCTGAATAGCAGCAAATCAAAAAACGATCCGAACCGTAGTCGGGGCTTAGGTGTATTACAGAACGCCGGATTCTTTCAGCGCTGCGCGCACGGCAGCGTGGCAGTCTTGCGCCAGCGGTACCAGCGGCAGACGTATGCCGGCAGGCATCTTGCCCATTTCCGCCAGCGCCCATTTCACCGGCACCGGATTCGGTTCGATGAACAGCTTCTGGTGCAGCGGGAACAGCTTGTTATTCCATTCCAGCGCCTTGGCGATATCGCCGGCGATGGCGGCCTTGCACAGTTCCGCCATGCCGCGCGGTGCCACATTGGCGGTCACGGAAATATTACCGGCGCCGCCAGCCAGCATCAGGGCCATGGCGGTCGGATCATCACCCGAGTACACGGCGAACGATTTCGGTGCCAGACGCAGCAGGTCGTAGCCGCGGCCGATATTGCCGGTCGCATCTTTCACGCCGACGATGTTAGGGATTTCTGCCAGACGCAGGATAGTCTCGTTGCTCATGTCGGCCACGGTACGGCCCGGCACGTTGTACAGGATGACCGGCAGGTCCACCGCTTCGGCGATGGCTTTGAAGTGCTGGTACATGCCTTCCTGGGTAGGACGGTTGTAGTAAGGCACTACCTGCAGAGTGGCGTCGGCGCCCGCTTCCTTGGCATAGCGGGTCAGCTTGATGGCTTCTGCCGTCGAGTTGGCGCCGGCGCCGGCGATGATAGGAATCCGGCCACGGGCGTGGGTCACGGTGGCCTTGATCAGTGCGCAGTGTTCTTCCACGCTCACAGTGGCCGATTCACCGGTCGTGCCGGCGATGACGATGCTGTCCGTACCTTCGGCGATATGCCAGTCGATCAGCTGATTCAAACCCTCGAAATCCAGACTTCCGTCTGCGTGCATCGGGGTGACGATTGCTACGATGCTGCCCTTAATCATAGGTAACCACTGCGTAAAGAATTAAAACAACGATTGTAGTCGATAGGTCGCTGCCGTGGTGCATTCGCGGCGACAAATCAACCGTCAAAATGGTGGCAATAATGCCGCCATACGGGGGAATTCCGGCTGTACAGCACATACTCGTTGCACCATGGCAGCTTTTGGCGTGTCCACCACGCCTTCTTCATAGGCTACCACGTGCAAACCATGGCGTTGTGCCCAGCCCAGCAATTCGCCGGGCTGGAGCAGAAACGCCGGATTGGAAGGTTTGCCGAACTGCGCATTGCCTTCCGCAAAAGTTTCATAAATCAGCACGCCATTTGGCGCCAGACTCTCCAGCATGGCCGGTAGCAGCGGCCGGTGCAGGTAGTTGGTCACCACGATGCCGGCAAAGCGCTGCGGCCCGAACGGCCATGCTGCCCCAGCCTCTTCCAGATCGATTTCCGTGATGGTGATGCCATCGCCGGCGGCTGCGGCCAGCGCCGCCGGATCGCGATCGACCGCCACCACGGCATGCCCTAGCGCGGCCAGATGCCGCGCATGGCGGCCATGGCCGCAAGCCAGATCCAGCACGGCACCGCTCGGTATCAGCGGCGCATAGCGCTGCACCCATGGCGAGATCAGGTCGCTGCTATGGCTCATGTATAGGCCAGCCCCATGGCTTCGCGCACGTCGCGCATGGTTTCCAGCGCCAGCTTGCGCGCTGCATCGTTGCCGTCAGCGACGATGGCGCGCACCAGCGACGGGTCGTCCAGATACTGCTGGGCGCGCTCGTGCATAGGCTCCTGTTCCTTGACGATAGCGTCGATAACGGGCTGTTTGCATTCGATGCAGCCGATACCGGCAGATTTACATCCTTTTACCACCCATTCCTGGGTAGGCGCATCGGAATACACCTGATGGAACTGCCACACGGGGCAGCGGGCCGGATCGCCCACGTCGGTACGGCGTACCCGGGCCGGATCGGTCGGCATGGTGCGGATTTTCTTTTCCACCGAAGCTTTGTCTTCGCGCAGGGCGATGGAATTGCCATAGCTCTTGGACATCTTGCGGCCGTCCAGGCCGGGCAGACGCGAAGCAGCCGTCAGACGGGCTTGCGGTTCCACCAGTATCAGCTTGCGGCTGCCTTCCAGATAGCCGAACAGGCGCTCGCGGTCGCCCATGGACAGGCTTTGCGCATCGTCCAGCATGGCCTTGGCCTGTTCCAGCGCCTCTTCCTTGCCGTCCTGCTGGTATTCCGTACGCAGTTCGTTGTACAGCTTGGCGCGTTTGCTGCCCAGCTTTTTCACGGCTTCCTGCGCTTTTTCTTCGAAACCCTTTTCTTTGCCGTACATATGGTTAAAACGACGGGCAATTTCGCGCATCATTTCAATGTGCGGCACCTGATCGTCGCCCACCGGCACCTGACTCGCACGGTAGATCAGCACGTCAGCGGCCTGCAGCAGGGGATAACCGAGGAAGCCGTAAGTTGCCAGATCTTTGTTGGACAGATTCTCGATCTGGTCTTTGTAGGTAGGTACCCGTTCGAGCCAGCCCAGCGGCGTCGCCATGGACAGCAGCAAGTGCAGTTCGGCATGTTCGGGCACGCGCGACTGGATGAACAGCGTGGCCTGCGAGGGATCGATACCGGCCGCCAGCCAGTCGATCAGCATATCCCAGGTGCTGCGTTCGATCACGCTGGGGTCATCATAGTGCGTGGTCAGGGCATGCCAGTCGGCCACGAAGAACAGGCAAGGCAGTTCGGACTGCATCTTGATCCAGTTTTTCAATGCGCCGTGGTAGTGGCCCAAGTGCATGGAACCAGTGGGGCGCATGCCGGAAACTACACGATCGGGGTACATAGAGGGCTCAGCGAAGTAAGAAAATCAGGGGGTACAGCAGCACGTGGAAAATGCTCTGCAGGATGTGCATGCCACCCACGAGGAAGTCGGTCAGCAGGCCAAACTGCATCATCAGGATCAGGCCGATGAACACATACATGCCATAACGTTCGATCTGGGCGTACTGGCGAGCCAGCGGCAGCGGCAGCATGCCCGTCACGATACGGCCACCGTCAAGCGGCGGCAATGGAATCAGGTTGAATATGCACATGGCCGAATTGACACCGATACCGGCCTTGCTCATTTCAATAAAGAAGTCATCCTGCGGGAAGCCCAGCGCATAGGTCAGCAGCACCCACAAGGTCATCCAGCCCAGGCCCATGACGAAGTTGGCAGCCGGACCGGCTGCCGCCACGAAAGCCATCTGCTTCTTGGGATTGCGCAAGCGGCCATAATCGACCGGCACCGGCTTGGCATAGCCTAGGGCAGGCAGGTGCAGCAGACTCAGGATGAGGGGCAGGATGATAGTGCCGAAGGGGTCGATATGCCGCAGCGGATTCAGGCTCAAACGCCCTTCCTGGGCCGCCGTGGGATCGCCGAAATAGCGCGCCACATAGCCGTGCGCCGCTTCATGCAGGGAAATGGCAAACAGCACGGGGATCAGATACACCGTGATGGTTTGGATAAGACTGTCAGTTTCGTTCATGAGGGGATTCTACCAGAGGGCGGACTCAGCCCAAGCAGTACCGTCAGGGGCCGGCACAGATACCCAGTTAATCACCAGACCATGCCAGTTCCATCTTAGTTCTTGCTTAGTTCCTACTAATTCATGGCCTGATGCCGGGCTGCCGGGCCAGCGCGCCGCTGGACTCACAAGCCGAACATCGAGGCATCGCCGCGGCCCTGGCGCACCAGTTCGGCCTGCGCCCCCGTCAGATCGATCACGGTAGTCGGTTCCATGCTGCAGGCGCCGCCATCGATCACCAGATCGACCAGTTTGCCCAGCCGCTCGACGATGGCATCCGCATCATTCAGTGCTTCCGTCTCGCCCGGCATGATCAGGGTGGTGCCCAGCAGCGGCTGCTGCAGCACTTCCAGCAGCGCATGAACGATGGCGTCTTCCGGCACCCGCAAGCCTATGGTCTTGCGCGACGGATGGCTGAGCCGGCGCGGCACGCACTTGGTCGCTTCCAGAATGAAGGTGAACGGTCCCGGCGTGGCCGCCTTGAGCAGGCGGAACTGCTGGTTGTCGACGCGCGCATACACGCCGATTTCGCTGAGATCGCGGCACAGCAGGGTCAGGTGGTGTTTTTCATCCACCCCGCGGATACGGCGCAGCCGTTCCACTGCCGCCTTGTCATCGAGGTGGCACACCAGCGCATAGCAGGAATCCGTCGGCACGGCGACGATGCCGCCATCATGCACAATCTGCGCCGCCTGCTTGATCAGACGCGGCTGCGGATTAACGGGGTGAACCTGAAAGAACTGACTCATAGTTGCGCTGGCGGTGGCCGCTGTGACGTAAGCTTAAGATTGTACGCTACGCAAGGCCGCAATACGCTGTTCGAACGGCGGATGGGTGGAAAACAGTGCACCCCAGCCGGCCGAAGCGCTAATGCCGGACGCCGCCATCGATTGCGGCAATTCGCCGGGCGTCATGCCGTTCAAACGTGCCAGTGCATGCTGCATGGGCACGGAACTGCCCAGCAGACGGGCCGAGCCGGCATCCGCACGGAATTCGCGCTGGCGCGAGAACCACGCCACGATCAGCGATGCGGCCAGACCAAAGATGATTTCGCACACAAATACGGTGATGGTGTAACCGATGCCGGGACCGCGGCGTTCGCTGTCGTCATTCTTCAGCAGCATCTTATCAACAAAGAAACCCACCACACGGGCCAGGAATACCACGAAGGTATTCACCACGCCCTGGATCAGGGTCATGGTCACCATATCGCCATTGGCGATGTGGGCGACTTCGTGGCCCAGCACGGCTTCCACTTCATCGCGGTTCATGTTTTCCAGCAAGCCCGTGGAGACGGCCACCAGTGCCGAATTCTTGAAGGCGCCCGTAGCGAAAGCATTCGGTTCGCCATCGTACACGGCCACTTCCGGAGTGGCGATGCCGGCGCGCTGGGCCAGCGTGGCCACGGTGTTGACCAGCCACAGTTCCGTCGAGGAAGCCGGCGACGTAATCACGCGGGCACCGGTGCTCCACTTGGCCATGGGCTTGCTGATCAGCAGAGAGAAAATGGCACCGGTAAAGCCCACCACCAGCGAGAACGCCAGCAGGCTGCCCAGTTGCAGCGTATTGCCACTGCCGGGACGGCCAATACCGAGCAGCGACAGCACGATGGACAGCACCAGCATCACGGCCAGATTGGTCAGAATAAACAGGACGATACGTTTCATTGCTAAGTCTCCCCGGGAGATCACGGAATTAAGGAACAGCGCGCGGCAGATAGATAAGACCAGTCTGGCTGATTTTCAAGTGCTGCAGCAGCGCCTAGAACCAGTCATGCCAGACCGGCGTGACCCCGGCCGGTAATGGGGGCAACAGGGCAAAATCCACCCGCGCTTCGCCCGGCGCATGGAAATCCGTGCCGCGTGAAGCGAGGAAACCGTAGCGCCTGGCCAGCTCGGCATACTCGGGATACTGGTCAGGCGTATGGCTGCCCGTCACCACTTCGATGGCCGTACCGCCCAGCTGCTTGAATTCGTCGAACAGCACGCCCTGCGCCATGTCATTGAATTTATAGCGGCCCGGATGGGCGATCACGGCGATGCCGCCCGCCGCCCGTATCCAGCCAACGGCATCTTCCAGCGTAGCCCAGCGGTGCGGCACATAGCCGGGTTTGCCTTCCGACAGGTATTTCTTGAACACGTCGGGGATGTTGGCGCACACGCCCTGCTCCACCAGATAGCGGGCAAAATGGGTGCGCGACATCAGATCGGGATTGCCGACAAATTTCAGCGCGCCGTCATACGCATCGGCGATGCCGGCTTTGGCCAGCTCGGCCGCAATCTGGCGGCCACGGTTGTCGCGGCCGGCACGGGTGGCCGCCAGACCGGCGCACAGACCGGCATGGGTTTCATCGATCTGCAGGCCGACGATGTGCACCGTCTCCTTGGCCCAGGTAATGGAAATTTCCACCCCGCTCACAAACTGCATGCCCAGCGCCTGCGCTGCGGCGCGGGCCTCGGCCACGCCGTCAATTTCGTCGTGATCGGTCAGCGCCCAGACATCGACACCGGCCTTGCGCGCCGTCTGCGCCACGGCAGCGGGCGCCAGTACGCCATCAGAGACATTGGAATGACAGTGCAAATCGACTTTTAAGGCATTAGACATACGGGGACATAAAACGCTGCAATGAAGCTTGCATTGTACGCCTCTTGCACAAAATTCACTTAGCCCCTGTCATGGCAATTAGCTCTGCAGGAATTGCTCGATCAGGCGGGCCAGCGCCTCTGGCTGGTCATGGTGCAGCATATGGCCAGCATCGGGCAGGATATGGCGTTCAACATCGCGCAAATGACCGAGCCGGAAGTCCAGCTCCGTGCGCCCTTCGGCCTCGCCGCCCATCCAGCTCCACATATCGGTCTGGGCCGCTTCCACCCACAGCACGGGCGCCGTGATGGCGCTCCAGCAGGCCAGCACATCTTCCGAGTGGTAAGGCAGCGGACCATGCTGCTTGTGGGCCGGATCGCCCAGCACTTCCCAGCGGCCCGGCGTGGTCTGCGCCGACCAGTGCTGGGCGAGGAAGGCAGCCCGTTCATTGCTCAGGCGCGGGTTGGTTTTCTGCAAACGTGCTGCCACTTCGGCCTCGCTGGTATAGGTGCGCAAGCTCGGTGGTGTATGCAGGCCATCGAGCCAGGCCGCATAGCGGCGCGGTGTCTGCTCCGGCTTGCTGGACTTCAGGCCGCCCCCTTCCAGATTGATCAGCTTGCGGATACGCTCCGGCCGCGCCCCGGCGTACAGGCTGACGACATTGCCGCCCATGCTATGGCCGAGCAGGTTGATGGCCTCGCCCGGCGCATAATGGTCGAGAATCGCGTCAAGATCGGCCAGATAATCGGGGAACCAGTAGGTATCGCTGCCGCTACGCTGGGACAGGCCGAAACCGCGCCAGTCCGGTGCTATCACATGCCAGTCGCCCTGCAAGGCATCGACCACGAACTGGAACGAGGCACCCACATCCATCCAGCCATGCAGCATGAACAGTTTGGGCGCACCCTCGCGCCCCCAGTGCCGCACATGGCTGCGCAGACCGCGTATGGTCAGAAATTCGGATCGGGAAGGCGTATAAGTCATGTCTGTCCTTGAAAAGACGTAAATTGGCGCAATATCCACCAGCAAGCACGACAAAACAGCTGGCTGGCGGTGCTGCAAAATAATAGCACGACCGTTCGATAGCTGCACAAGCGTAAAATAGCGACATTCTGGCGCGCAAGCATCCAAGCATTAGCGGACCGACAACTCAGACCGTTGCGGGGCTGGCGCGGCATCTCACCACACCCACAAAGGTTTCCAATGTCTATATATCAACTGGGCGAACACGCGCCCGAGATCGATGCATCGTCATTTGTTGCAGACACCGCCACCGTAATCGGCAAAGTCACCCTGCATGCCAACACCTCGGTGTGGTTCGGTGCCACCATCCGCGGCGATAACGAGCGCATCACCATCGGCGCCGGCAGCAATGTGCAGGAAGGCACGGTGATGCACACGGATATGGGCTACCCGCTGACGGTGGGCGAAAACGTCACCATCGGCCATCAGGCCATGCTGCACGGCTGCACCATCGGCGACGGCGCCCTGATCGGCATACAGGCCGTGATCCTGAACGGCGCCAAGATCGGCAAAGGCTGTCTGGTCGGTGCCGGTGCGCTGGTCACGGAAGGCAAGGAATTCCCTGACAACAGCCTGATCATCGGTTCGCCGGCCAAGGCCGTGCGCACGCTGACGGAACAGGATGCCGCCAATCTGCGCGCCAATGCCGACAACTATGTACAACGCGGCCAGCTCTTCAAGTCGCAACTGAAAAAGATAGGAACACCATGAGCAACACCGGGCAGGACACCCTGCAAAAATTCATCTTCGAGAACGCTGCCGTACGTGGCGAACTGATCGACATTTCCGCTACCTGGCGCGAAGTGCAGGCACGCCAGCACTACCCTGCTCCCGTGCGCAAGCTGCTGGGCGAAATGGTGGCGGCCGCTGCGCTGCTGTCGGCCAATCTGAAATTCAATGGCTCCATCATCATGCAGATCCATGGCGATGGTCCGGTACGTCTGCTGGTGGTCGAGTGCGACGCCGAACTGCGCCTGCGTGCAACCGCCAAGCTGGCACCGGATGCCGTGATTGCCGACGATGCTACCCTGACCGATCTGCTGCACGCACATGGCAAGGGCCGCTTCATCATCACGCTCGATCCGGCCGACAAGCTGCCGGGCCAGCAGCCGTATCAGGGCATAGTCCCGCTCGATGGCGGCGACGTGGCGACGGTGATCGAAAACTATATGCTGCGTTCGGAACAGCTGGACACCAAGCTGTGGCTGGCGGCGGACGAACAGAGTTCGCGCGGCCTGCTGCTGCAGAAGCTGCCGCTGCATGGCGGTACGGCCGAAGCGGCACCGCTGAGTGCGGACGAAGCACTGGAAACCTGGAACCGCGCCGTGATCCTGGGCTCCACGCTGAAGCAGGAAGAGCTGCTGAGCACCGGCATCGAGGTGCTGATGCAGCGCCTGTTCTGGGAAGAGACCATCCGCGTGTTCGATCCCGTGCATCCTAGCTTCCACTGCAGCTGCAGCCGCGAAAAAGTCGGCAATATGCTGCAGATGCTGGGCCGCGACGAAGTGGAAAGCGTGCTGGCCGAACAGGGCCAGGTCGCCATCAACTGCGATTTCTGTGGCCAGCACTACGCCTACGATGCGGTCGACTGCGCCCAGCTGTTCATCGCCCCTGCCGAAGCGCTGCTGCCTGCCAGCGACGCCAAGCACTAAGCCCGACGCCAGGCGCTAGCACCTGGCTTCAAGTTGCTGCCGGCGCGCCCGTTCGTGGCGCGCCGCTAATTCCACAGTTTGGCGCAGCGCGTCTCCAGCACATCCACTTTCCCCACCAGTTTGACGGCGTTCACGCTACGCACCAGATCCACCCGCTCCACGCAGTCCGTGCGCAGCATGCGCTCCAGCGGCCGCGTGCACACTGTCACACTGCCGCCCGTGCTGGCATTGCAGCTAAAGCCTTCCGCGCGCATGCGTACCAGCGCTTCGTCCAGCGTCATGCCCGGCTGCACCGTCTGTGCCACGTAATTGCTGAACGCTCCCTGATTCACCGTAGTACAGGCAGCCAGCGCCGCTAGCGCCCCCAGCCCGCACAGGGCACGCCAGCGCCGTGTGTAAGTTCCCATCCTGCTCCCTTCCTGTTCTCTGCTGTCTCGATCCGGCAGTGTAGCGCACTCGCGTCACGCTCCGGTAATAGTTGGTCACTATCATTGCCGACGTTACAAATTCCACCAACTTGTCTTGAAGGCTAATCATGAATCGATCCATTTTCACCGTCCGTGCGCTGGCACTGAGTGTACCAATGCTGGCCATGGCGGCCAACGTTGCCGCTGCCGTGGCTGAATTCTCCGGCGAAGCGGCTGCCGCAAATGCCGTTGCAGCCGCAGCCGTGGCAGCCGACGTAGCCGCTGATACTGCCGCCCAGACGGCCGCCGATGCCAGCGTAGGCGCCATGGCCGCACCGATGGCTACGGTGGAAGTATCGACCCGAAAAACCCGCTCCTCGGTCGCGCTGGGCAAAGCCGATATGCAGAAAATCCTGCCCGGCATTAATCCGCTGAAAGCCCTGCAGACGCTGCCCGGCGTGAGCTTCCAGACGGCCGACCCATGGGGCAATAACGAGCAGAACCTGTCGCTGTTCGTGCACGGCTTCAGCGGCCAGCAACTGGGCTACACCATGGATGGCGTGCCACTGGGCGACCAGCAGTACGGCAACTACAACGGCCTGTCGCCGCAGCGCGCCGTGATCAGCGAAAACGTCGGCCGCGTGATTCTGTCCTCGGGCGCCGGCGATCTGGCCACCGCTTCGACCAGCAATCTGGGCGGCACCATCGAAACCTTCTCCAGCGATCCGGCGCGCGAGCGCAATCTGGCCGTGCAGCAGACGGTAGGCAGCTACAAGACGTCGCGCACCTTCCTGCGCTACGACAGCGGCAATTTCGGTGACGGCAACAGCGCCTACCTGTCGGCCACCCACCACGAACAGAAAGCCTGGGACTTCAATGGCCGTCAAGGCGGCAATCAGGTCAACGCCAAATTCATCCACAACGATGATGCCGGCAAGCTGACCCTGTTCTTCAACTATTCCGACAAGATCGAGCCGAACGAAGACGCCACCGTGCACTCGGCCACGGAAAAGTTCCAGCCCTACACCCGTCCCTTCATGTACCCGGACTTTGCCGCTGCACTGGCCTACCTGTCGCCCACCGGCGCCACGCCCGCAGCAGAAGGCAACAACTACCGCAACTACTACAGCGATGCCCAGCGTACCGACTACCTGACTTACGCCAAATACGAAATGCCGCTCGGTGAAAACACCACCTGGTCTAACCAGATCTACTACCACAACGATGACGGCGTGGGCGTGGTAGCAGGCCCGATCGGCGTGGCCGGTCTGCCCGGTCTGTTCGCCGTGTACTACCCTAACCAGAACCTGAAACAGGTGTTCGGCAATTCCGGCTACGCCACCCGTACCACCGAATACGCCATCAACCGCAACGGCTGGCTGTCCACCGTGCGCAGCGAATTCGGCAACCACACCGTGCAGGGCGGCCTGTGGTTCGAACATAACCGCTCCTCGGCCTACCGCCGCTGGTACGCGCTGGATGTGAACAATCCTAGCTCGCCATACAGCCGCCCTAGCAATCCGCTGATCACCCAGTACGGCAGCGAGATCGATAACAAGGTGGTGCAGCTGCACCTGCAGGATGAATGGCGTATGCAGCCTAATCTGGCGCTGCAGGCCGGCTTCAAATCCAGCCTGCAGTTTGCCGACGGCCAGTTCCCGGTGCAGCCGGCCAAAGGCGCGATTGCCAATGGCTCACTGGCTCTGCCGGTCGGCAAGATCGACACCAAGAAATGGCTGCTGCCGCAGGTCGGTGCACGCTGGGATATCAGCGCGCAGGATCAGGCTTTCGTCAACGTGCAGAAGAATATGCGCCAGTTCGTCACCTACGGCGGCGGCGGTGCTTCGCCATGGAGTCTGGCCAGCCAGGCCGCGTTCGATCTGTTCAAGACCACGGCCAAACCGGAAACCTCGATCACCTACGAACTGGGTCTGCGTAGCAGCCATAACGTCGATCTGGGCGCCATCACCGCCTTCGACGGTCAGGTCAGCCTGTACCATGTGGACTTCAAGGACCGTCTGCTGACCATCAGCCCGACGCCCGTGATTACCTCCATCATCGGCGGCAATCCGGTGCTGGCCAACGTCGGTAGCGTGAAGACCAACGGCATCGACCTGTCCGGCACCGTGCACATGGGCCGCAGCTTCTCGCTGTATAACGCACTGTCGTTCAACCGTTCCACCTACTCGGACAACTACAACAACGGCAAGGATCTGGTGCCGACGTCGGGCAAGTCCGTGCCGGGCAGCCCTGAGTGGATGAACAAGACCGTGGCCACGCTGAACATCGCCGATACCGAGTTCCAGCTGATCGGCGACTACGTGGGCAAGCGCTACGCCACCTACACCAATGACCTCGACGTACCGAGCTACTTCCTGATGAGCCTCGGCGTTTCGGGCAAGCTGCCTTTCCTGAACAGCAATGTGTTGAAGAACGCGCGCTACCGCATCAACGTCAGCAATCTGGCCAATCGCGAAGGTCCGCTCAATGTGGTGGTGGGTGCTGCCAGCGGCACTTACAATACCTATCCTATCGCTCCACGTCAGGGCTTCCTGACTCTGATGGCAGACTTCTGATGCGTGATCTGACACTGCGTGTGCGCCTGTCACGGCGCGGTTTTCTCGGTGCTGCAGCAGCTACGGCGGGGGCAGCCCTGCTGCCTGCCACAGCCTTCGCACAGGCCACGCCAGCCAACGCTGGCCGTGGCGCCGGCAGCATGCTGGCAGCTGGCGCGCCCGCCACGCCGGACCTGTCCGGCCTGCCCGGCGTGGCTGCCATGGGACCAGGCAGCGGCAAGCCCCTGGTGTTCGGCCACCGTGGCGCCAGCGCGCTGCGCCCCGAGCACACGCTGGCCTCATATGCCCGCGCCATCGCCGATGGTGCCGACTACATCGAGCCTGATCTGGTCAGCACCCGCGACGGCGTGCTGGTGGCGCGCCACGATGCCTTCGTCAACGAGACCACGGACGTGGCCACACGACCGGAGTTCGCCAGCCGCAAAACCCGCAAGACCATCGATGGCGAAACCCATGAAGGCTGGTTCGTTGACGACTTCACGCTGGCCGAACTGAAAACCCTGCGCGCCATCGAACGCCTGCCCCAGCTGCGGCCCGGCAGCGCGGCCTACAACGGCATGTTCCAGATCGTCACCTTCGAGGAAATCATCGACTTCGTAGCGGCCGAAGCGGCCGCACGGGGACGCCTGATCGGTCTGGTGCCGGAGCTGAAAAGCTCGACCTACTTTGCCAGCGTAGGCCTGCCGCTGGAAGACCGTTTCCTCGCCATCCTCGCTGCGCATGACTACACGCGCCGCAATCCGGTGGAGATACAGTCCTTCGAGGTGAGCAATCTGAAATACATGCGCGGCAAGCTGGGCCAGCGCGCCAATCTGCGCCTGATGCAGCTGGTAGTGGATCTGCCGGTACCGCCTATGGACGTGGCCAAAGCGGGCGGCAAGCTGACTTACCAGCAGATGTGCACCCCGGCCGGTCTGCGCGAGATCGCCACTTATGCCGATGTGGTCGCGCCGCCCACGCGCGCCATCATCCCGCTGAAGAAAGATGGCACGCTGGGCCAGCCGACTGCATTGGTAGAGGACGCGCACCGCGCCGGCCTGCGGGTGGAGCCGTGGACTTTCCGTCCCGAGAACTACTTCCTCGCGGCCGAATTCCGCAGCAATGACGGGCCTGCGGCACGCCATGAAGCGGGATCGATAGCGGAGATGCAGCGCTACATCGCCACCGGCATCGACGGTTTCTTTACCGACGATCCGGCGCTGGGCCGCGCGGCCGTTGCCACTGCCTGAAACGATAACGGCGGTGGCAACGGGCCAGGCGTCTAGCGACTGGCCTGCAGGCTAGCCTGACCAGCAGTACCTGGCGCTTGCGGCAGGGCTGCGGTCAGGTCCAGCCAGCTTTGCGGTTGCGGCTTGCCGGGTTCGCGCACGCCGAAGAAACTGACTACCAGATCGCCGTGCTGGTCATAGAAGTCGACCGAGGTCACGCCGGCACGGCGGATCACATAAGCGCTGCGGAAAGCGTTGTCGCGCAGGTGCAGATTGAATTGCGGGTCCAGCACGTTGAACCAGCCCCCCGCTTCCTGTACCTTGCCGATCTTGCCGCTGTAGATCTGGATAGTGCCTTCGTTACCGAGGAAGGCCATGATCTCCACCTGCTGCTGCGCCGCCTGTTCCAGCAGCTGGCGCACGGCCTGCGGCGCAATCGCCCGCGCCGCACCGGCAGGTGCCAGACGCATGGCCTGTTCGCGACTCACCCCGAATTCACCAAGCAGGCGGTTGAACTGGTGCACATCGTTCATATCCTGCCACGCCAGCCGGTATTCCTGCACGTCGATGGCGCTATCTGGCCGCTCTGGCGCCCGCACCGGTGCAGCCGTGATCTGCAGCGGCGCCTGCTGCTGCGGGTGGCGGAACTCGGCTACCATCTGGTCGAACACCGCCGTACCAGCCTCGCTTTTCACATACAGCTTGTGCACCGCGTTGCCCTGCCCATCGAAGAACTGCAGGCTGCGGCTAATAACACCATCTTTGCCCGGCTGTGCCACGGCAAATGCATGTTTCCAGTTGCGGAAAGTGAAGCGCAGGTCGATCGGACCGCCCAGATAGCCGCCGGCGATATTGCGCAGGCGTGCCTCGCGTTCCTGTTCTTTGTCCGCATCCAGTCCCGTCACCTGCTCCTGCGCCTTCAGACGAGTGGCTACACCGGTGCGTTCGATCACACCATAGTCATTGCGCGTCAGCGCCAGTACCGGCCCCAGATCGAGTGCCCGGCGCATGATCTCGCGTGGCACCAGTTCACCTTCGCGCAATCGGGTCACGCCCTGCCCTATGCCAGTGGCTAGCAGTTCCGCTTCCGATACACCCAGATTGCTAGCCGCATCGCGCGCCGTCAGGCGTGGCTGTTCCGCCCGCAGACGTTCCCAGCGCACCGCCAGCTCACTGGCCGAGACGGCGCCACACAACAGCACACTGCCCAACGCCAGCGCCAGCGCCAGTGCATAAGTCTTCTTCATATTCGCCTCCATTAGTAGATAACTTTGAGATTCAGTGCATAGTTACGGCCCGGACGGGACGCGCGTTCAATGTCGGCCAGTGCCTGCGCCGTGCTGCCTGCAGCCAGACTACGTGCCGATGCATAGTCCCAGTATTTGCGGTCGCCGAGGTTGTACACCCCGCCCGTGAGTTGCGCATGTTTGCCGAGATCCCAGTAGAAAGTGGCATCCATTACGCTATAGCCGGGTACACGGAAACGCGCCGTGGCATTGCTGCTGATGACGTCCTCGCTGGCCGTCTTGCCACGCACGCCGGCCAGCGTGAATGCCATACCGGCGCGCCCCCCCGCAGCGTCATACGCCAGACTGGTATTGGCCTTGTATGGCTGGATAGATGGCAGACCTCCCTGTTTGCCGCTGCTGCGGTTCTGCGCCGCGCCACGCGACAGGCCAGCGGCGGCAGCCAGGCTCCAGCCTTGCAGGGCAGGCTGCCATTGCCCCAGTTGCACACGGGCCGACACTTCACCACCCCAGCTTTGGGCTTTGCCGATATTCTCGGGCCGATACAGTCCTGCCGTAATGGTTGGATAATTGACGGGATCAGCCGGCTGGGCCGCGTATTCGATCAGATTGTCGTAGGTGTTATAGAACACCGAACTATCGAGTTCGATACCCGCTGCCGGTGCGCCTTTCAGTCCCAGCTCGTAGCTGTTGCTGGTCTCCTTCTGCAGCGCCGGATTGCCCAGCACGGCATAGCCATTGCCGGCCGCCGTGTAGCTGAAGGAATCGAAAGTGCCGGTGCGCTCGGCAGCCGTCGGCAGGCGGGTGCCGCGGCTATAGCTGGCATAGGCGCTGTAGCCGGGCCACAATTCCAGCGCCAGCTCCAGACTCGGGCTCACATAGGCATCGGTTTCGTCGCGGATTTCGCGCGCCGCGGCCGGCACGGCAATCAGATAGGCCGCCAGATTCGTCGGGCGCAGCTTGCGCCGTTCGGTGCGCAGGCCCGGCGTCAGCGTGGCATCGAGCCCCGCCAGCTTGAACATCCAGTCACTACGCACATACAGGGCCAGCTTGTCCGTATCCATATCGGCCATACGGTTTTTCATGGTGATCTGGTGCGCGCCGGTTTTCAGTACGGTGCGGTCTTCCAGCCAGGGCCGGCGCGCCTGCTGCTGCTCGTAGCTGGCGCCATAGGCCAGTTGCCAGCCGGCTTGCACCTGCTTGCTGGCTTCGAATGCCAGCCCCTGACTGTGGTTGTAATAACCCGTGCTGATAGTGCGCAGATAGGGCTGGCCACCCGTGATGTAACTGGCCCGGGTCAGATCTGTCACGGCCGCATTCTGGGTGTACAGACGGCTGGTGATCTGATCGAACAGCCACAGCGCCGCAGGAGCGTAGCGGTGCTCTATGCTGTAGCGGGTGCGCTCGGTGCTGCCATCCTGGGTGGCGCCTTCCGGATACGACGCGCCCAGCTTGTTGGCAAACAGACGATCATGCTGGGCCTGATACTGGTCGATGGCAAACAGCAGGCGCTGCTGCGGCGTCAGTTGCCAGTGCAGCTTGGCCAGCACGGCATCGGAATGCCAGCGGTCCGGATTGACTAGCACCGTGCTCATGCTGTCCGTTTCCTTGCCCGCCCGGTGCACTGCCACGATCAGGGCCTGGAGCGACGGCGCCAGACGGGCTGCAGCCGTCAGCGCCTGCGAGCGTTGCGCCTGCTCGCCGCTATAGCCGACGCGCAGATCGGCATACAGGGAACGGCCCGATAAATAGTCCTCCGGCGCCTTGGTCACGAACGCAACGGCACCGCCTAGACCGGGTGTGCCTGCACCGGCCGGGCTGGCGCCTGCGCCTATGCGCACTTCGCGGAACGTTTCGGGATCGAAATAATCGCGACCTATGCCGAAAGTATTGGCACTGGTGGCATCAGGTTTGGGGGCAGCATCCGGCAAGGCCACGCCATCGAGCGTCAGGCTGACGCGATTGCCCTCCGCACCACGGATATTGAAGCCGGTATTGCAGGCACCATCCCAGATATTGCCGCCACCACTGGCGGCCGACGGAACACTGACCAGTGGTGCATAGCGCGCGATATTGGCCATATCGCTGGCATTGTTACGGCTTAGTTGTTCGGCGCTGAGCACCACCGTATTGCTGGCGCCAGCGCTACCAGCTTCAACACGGGTGGACTGGACCAGAATTTCGCCCAGTGTGGGCGCATCCTGCGCACCAGCGTGCAGTGGCTGCGCGCCCAGCATGATCCATAGTGCGCATTGCACGGCCGCCGTGGCAGGCCGCAGGCAAGCCGACGCCGGCCGCATACCGGCATCGGTAGAAAAAGCGAGCATAGAGTTCCATACGAGAGAGGTTAATAGCTGGCTCTCGGAACAATGCTGATTGCTGGCGGAAGACTTATGTTATAAAGAATGATTCTCATTTACAAGCGAAATTCCGCCTGCTAGCCCGCCAGATAGTTATTCTTCACCCGTACATAGTGTTCGGCCGAATAGCGCAGGTAGGCGATTTCTTCCTGCGTCAGCGCGCGCACCTTGGCAGCCGGGCGGCCCACATACAGGTGGCCGCTTTCCAGCACCTTGCCGGGCGAAACCAGACTGCCCGCGCCCACCATCACATGGTCTTCAATCACCACATCGTCCATGATGATGGAGCCCATGCCGATCAGGCATTCATTGCCGATGCGGCAGCCGTGCAGCAGCACGGAATGGCCGATAGTCACGTAGTCGCCGATGATCAGCGGCGAGCCTTCCGGCTTGTCCGGCCGGCGGTGCGACACGTGGCACATGCTGAAGTCCTGAATATTCGTGCCCTCGCCCACCACGATGCGGTTCACATCGCCGCGCACTACGGCATTGCACCACACCGAGCTATTCGCACCCAGCGTCACATCGCCGATCACCTGCGCCGTCGCATGCAGATACACCTCGGCTGCCAGTTGCGGCGCCGTATCAAGATAGCGTTCCAGCGCCATGCTCAGGCTCCTGCCGTCACCGGGTAAGTGCCATCGCCATACGGCGCAGCGCTAAATGCCGGCAGAGCTTCGGCCTGCTGCGAAAAGGCCTGTAGCAGCGGGTAGCGGCTGGCCACCACCACATCGCCCAGCATCTGCTGGGTGAAGTACCAGCTCACGGCCGTCATCACGCTGGCATGGTCGGGCTTCTGCAGTTCCAGCGGCTGGCGCGCCAGTTCAGCCTCCAGCGCATCGAAGGCTTCCAGCAACTGGGTAGTCACGCGTGCCACCCATGGCTGGTGCATTTTTTCCAGCGGACGCACTTTGTGTTCGTACACCAGTTGCACCGCCTTGTCGCAGGCGGCCAGCGCCACGCCCAGCACGCGCAGGGAGCGCAGCAGCTCGGTCGGCATCGATGGCGTCATGCGGTAGGCCGGCATGGCCAGCGCTTCGGCATACTGGATGATCAGGGTGGAATCCATCAGCACCGTGCCGTCATCGGCCACCAGCGTAGGCGCTTTGACGACGGGATTGATGACGCGGAACTGGTCGTAGGTACTGAACACGGACAGCGACTGGTGCTCGAACTTGAGCCCCATCAGTTGCAGCGTCACAGCCACGCGGCGGACGTAGGGCGAATCGAGCATGCCGATCAGTTTCATAGTAGCTCCGGTAGAAGGTCCATAAGAGAAAAGCGAGGCTATCCCGGCGGGCCTGTCAGCAGGCAGCCGCTCAGGCGCCACGTGCTCACTGGGTATTGCGGTATTTGTTGATATAGTCGCCCAGATGCAGGCGATTGGTGTCTAGCCAGGTCCATAGCGCTTCCACCTGTTCGGTGTGAGCGCGGTAGTAGTTGGCATTAAATGCCATCCACAGACGGCTATTGATCAGGGGCTGCTGCAGCTGCACGATGCTGCCGCCGTAGCGCTTCAGGGTGGCGTCCAGATGGCCGGGCTTGACCAGATTGGTGACCACGGCATCCACCCGCCCCAGCTTCAGCTTGGCGAGGTTGCGGTCCAGATCACGCGCGCCATCGTCCACGTTCAGGCCCATTTCGCGCAGGCGCGGGTTAAAGCCGCTGCCCTGCGAAGCGCCTATGGTCTTGCCGCGCAGGTAGTCGGCCGGGTTGGTATTGGCCGGTACTTTATCCTTGCTGCGCACCAGCACCACCAGCGTATTGCGCAGGGCACGGTTGCGGTCCACATTGCCATCGCGGTCGCGCGGCAGGGCAATCTCGTGCGAATAGCTGGGCTGTTCGCCAATAGGGGTCATATCGATATCACCGGCTTCCAGCGCCATCTTCAGACGGGCAGCGGGCAGACGGATCAGGATAGGCGGGCAATTGAAGCCGCTGCCTTGCACGGCAGCGCGGATCAGATCGACGGAAGCACCGGGCGGTTCCGGCACGACTTCACCTTCGCCCAGCCAGTACGGCGGGCGGTGCTGGTCGATATAGCCGACGCGCACGGCAACACAGGCACCGCCACTGTAAGCCAGCGGTGCCTGCAGCACCAGCAACAACAGGAGGGCGTAACGCATTAACATCGGGGCCTCAACGGGGTTCGGGTCGGGGCGCCAGCGGTGGCGGCGGTGTGGCCTGCCCTTTGCCGACGATCTGGATGAAAATCTCGTTCTGTTTAATCATGCTCAACTCGTAGCGGGCCCGTTCTTCCACGGCTCCCGTACCATCTTTCAGGTCCATGACTTCGGAGTTGAGTTTAGCATTGCGGGCGATCAGCTCCGCGTTCTTCTTGTGCGCGGCATTCACCTGCGCTTCGAAATCAGCAACGCGCAGCCAGCCCCCCTTCCCCAGCCAGAGCGGGTACTGGATCAACAGCAGCAAGGCTGTGAGGGCGATGGTAATCAGGCGCATAACTTGAAAGCGGCCGGCGTGGAGCCGGCCGCACTATCTGAATTACTTCAGATTATAGAACGCATCACGGCCCGGGTAGGAAGCGATGTCGCCCAGATCTTCTTCGATACGCAGCAGCTGGTTGTATTTAGCCATGCGGTCCGAACGCGACATCGAGCCGGTTTTGATCTGCAGGGCGTTCAGGCCAACGGCGATATCGGCGATGGTCGAATCTTCGGTTTCGCCGGAGCGGTGCGAGATCACGGCGGTGTAGCCGGCGCGCTTGGCCATTTCGATCGCTGCGAAGGTTTCGGTCAGGGTACCGATCTGGTTAATCTTGATCAGGATGGAGTTGGCGATGCCTTTGGCGATGCCCTCTTTCAGGATCTTGGTATTGGTGACGTACAGATCGTCGCCGACCAGCTGGACTTTCTTGCCCAGAGCAGCCGTCAGAATCGCCCAGCCGTCCCAGTCGCCTTCGTGCATCGCGTCTTCGATCGAGATGATAGGATACTTGTCGCACCAGGTGGCCAGCAGGTTGGTGAACTCGGTCGCGGTCAGCGACAGGCCTTCGCCTTCCAGTTCGTATTTACCGTCTTTGTAGAACTCGGAAGCTGCGCAATCGAGACCGATCGCCACTTGCGTGCCTGGCTCGTAGCCAGCTTCTTCGATCGCCTGGATGATCAGCTTGATGGCTTCTTCGTGGTTAGCCAGCGAAGGAGCAAAGCCGCCTTCGTCGCCCACTGCCGTGTTCAGACCCTTCTTGTGCAGGATCTTTTTCAGGGTGTGGAACACTTCCGCGCCATAACGCACGGCTTCCTTGAACGACGGTGCGCCCACTGGAATGATCATGAATTCCTGGATGTCCAGGTTGTTGTCGGCGTGTGCGCCGCCGTTGATCACGTTCATCATCGGCACTGGCAGTTGCATCGCGCCCGAACCGCCGAAGTAGCGGTACAGTGGCAGGCCGGCTTCTTCAGCAGCGGCTTTAGCCACGGCCATCGACACGGCCAGCATCGCGTTGGCGCCCAGACGGCTCTTGTTCTCGGTGCCATCCAGATCGATCAGGGTGCGGTCCAGGAAAGCCTGTTCGTTGGCGTCCAGACCCATGATGGCTTCGGAGATTTCCGTGTTGATGTTTTCGCAGGCTTGCAATACGCCCTTGCCGAAGTAGCGCTTGGCATCGCCGTCACGCAATTCGATGGCTTCGCGCGAACCGGTCGATGCACCCGACGGCACAGCGGCACGGCCCATCACGCCCGATTCCAGCAGCACGTCGCATTCGACGGTAGGATTGCCGCGCGAATCGATGATTTCACGGCCGATAATGTCAACAATAGCACTCATGTCATTCTCCAAAGTTAGGCGATACGATGTCGCACCGGATGCTCGCGCATCTTGTACGAGTCAGGATAACGGGAATTTCCCGCACACCCGACCTGTCCGGTGTGCGGGCTTGTTGCTTTTAGTTGAAGCTGTTCTCCAGGAAGCCAGCTTTCTTGGTGATGCGATCCAGTTCGATCAGGGTGGACAGCAGCTCGCGCATGCGGCCCAGCGGTACGGCGTTCGGACCATCCGACAGCGCTTGCGCTGGATTCGGGTGGGTTTCCATGAACAGACCGGCTACGCCCACGGCGACTGCAGCACGCGACAGCACCGGCACCATTTCACGCATACCGCCCGAGGAAGTACCGTTACCGCCCGGCAGCTGCACCGAGTGGGTCGCATCGAATACCACCGGGCAGTTCGATTCGCGCATGATGGCGAGCGAACGCATGTCCGACACCAGATTGTTGTAACCGAACGAAGCACCGCGCTCGCAGGCCATGAAGTTGTCTTCGTTGAGACCCTTGGCACGGGCGGCCAGACGGGCTTTGTCGATCACGTTCTTCATGTCGCCGGGCGCGAGGAACTGGCCCTTCTTGATGTTGACCGGCAGACCGGACTGGGCGCAGGCGGTGATGAAATCCGTCTGACGGCACAGGAAGGCCGGGGTTTGCAGCACGTCGACAACGGCTGCCACTTCGGCGATTTCCTCCACATCGTGCACGTCGGTCAGCACCGGCACACCCAGTTCGCGTTTGACGTCACCCAGTATCTCCAGACCTTTGTCGCGGCCCGGCCCACGGTAGGAAGTACCGGAAGAACGGTTGGCCTTGTCGAAGGACGATTTGTAGATGAAGGGGATGCCCAGTTCGCTCGTCATTTCCTTCAGCGCGCCTGCCGTATCGAAGGCCATCTGGCGCGATTCGATCACACAGGTACCAGCGATCAGGAAGAAGGGCTGATCCAGACCGACGTCAAATCCGCACAGTTTCATGCTGCATCTCCTTGTACGGCACCAGCGGCCTTGTGAGCCAGTGCAGCCTTGATGTAGGACGTGAACAGCGGATGGCCGTCACGCGGGGTCGATTTAAATTCCGGGTGATACTGCACACCCATGTACCACGGGTGAGCGTTGTCTCCGCTGCGTGGCAATTCCATAATTTCGCACAGGTCTTCGGTCGGCGTACGCGCTGCCACGATCAGGCCAGCCGCTTCCACGCGAGGCAGATAGTGGTTGTTGGCTTCGTAGCGGTGACGGTGACGCTCGGTCACGACGGCGCCGTAGATTTCTGCCGCCAGCGTGCCCGGCTTGATGGCACAGGTCTGCGCGCCCAGACGCATGGTGCCGCCCAGATCGGAATTCTCGTCGCGCTTCTCGACCTTGCCATCCTGACCTTGCCATTCGTCGATCAGCGCGACCACTGGCTGTGGCGTATCCAGATCGAACTCGGTGGAGTTAGCGCTGGTGAGGCCGGCCTTGTGGCGGGCGTATTCGATCAGGGCTACCTGCATACCGAGGCAGATGCCGAGGTAAGGGATCTTGTTTTCACGGGCGAACTGGGCCGCCATGATCTTGCCTTCCACACCGCGCTTGCCGAAGCCGCCCGGTACCAGAATCGCATCGTACTTGGACAGCTCGGCGCAACCGGTGGTCTCGATCTCTTCCGAGTCGATGTACTCGATGTTGACCTTGCATTCGTTGTGGATGCCGGCGTGACGCAGCGCTTCCGTCAGCGATTTGTACGACTCGGTCAGTTCCACGTATTTGCCGACCATACCGATCGAGACTTCCGATTTCGGATGTTCGAGGGTGTAGATCAGTTTGCTCCAGACCGACAGATCGGCCGGTGCAGGGTTCAGGTCGAGCGCCTCGCAGATGATCGCGTCCAGACCCTGGTCGTGCAGCATCTGCGGCACTTTGTAGATAGTGTCCACGTCCCACACGGAGATCACGGCCTGCTCTTCGATGTTGGAGAACAGCGAGATCTTGGCGCGCTCATCTTCCGGAATGCGGCGGTCGGCGCGGCACAGCAGCGCGTTTGGCGAAATACCGATTTCGCGCAGTTTCTGCACCGAGTGCTGGGTAGGCTTGGTTTTCAGTTCGCCGGCGGAGGCGATGTAAGGCACCAGCGTCAGGTGCACGAAGGCCGAGTTCTTACGGCCAGCGCGCAGGCTCAGCTGACGTGCCGCTTCCAGGAATGGCAGCGATTCGATATCGCCCACCGTGCCACCGATTTCGCACAGCGCGACATCGTAGCCTTCCGCGCCACGGCGGATGTAATCCTGAATTTCATTGGTAATGTGCGGGATCACCTGCACGGTCTTGCCCAGATACTCGCCGCGGCGTTCCTTGCGGATCACCGATTCGTAGATCTGGCCGGTGGTGAAGTTATTCACCTTTTTCATGCGGGTGGAGATGAAACGCTCGTAGTGGCCGAGGTCGAGGTCGGTTTCCGCCCCGTCGTCGGTAACGAATACTTCACCGTGTTGCATAGGACTCATCGTGCCCGGATCGACGTTGATGTACGGGTCGAGTTTGAGCATGGTGACTTTGAGGCCGCGCGATTCGAGGATCGCAGCGAGAGAGGCGGCGGCTATCCCTTTACCAAGGGAAGACACGACGCCACCAGTGACGAAGACAAATTTGGTCATTGCAGATGGTGCCGAACGGCACATGCGGGAAATTGAAATTATAGCCTAAAACGCGCAAATCTTCAGCATACCGCCCTGAAAAAACCTCCATTCCCTCGCAATTAACTATTGGTAAACCGTATTTTTCTGACCAAGATTCAGGCGTGCACACGACGCCCATATAGAATTTGATAGAATCCTTTGCGAGGTGAATATGCATGACAAACCTATAGTTTGGATAGGCACTTCTCTCAAGGATTTAACCGATGACACCTTGTTCCCCGCTGAGGCGAGATGGTACGCAGGAGTACAGTTACGCAAGATTCAACGCGGATACGAGCCCGATAGCTGGAAGCCGTTCGAAAATCTTGGCGCCGGAGTAAGGGAAATTCGTATCAGGCTGCCTGATGGTGCTTTCAGAGTCATGTTTGTGGCTAAATTTGCTGAAGCGGTCTATGTATTGCATTCTTTCAAGAAGAAAACGCAAAAGACCAGCGCGCACGACATGGAAATTACCAGACAGCGTTACAAAGCTGTCATCAGGGTAAGGAGTACGTTATGAATTCTGAGCCAGTTATCACCCACGTCACTCCCGTTGATGGGAATGTTTTCGCCGATCTCGGATTTGAGGCCACAGAAGCCAGCAAACTACTTGCCGAAACTGACGCTATCATTTCCGCAAAATTATCAATCAAGCACTTTTTAATGACCGAGTTGGCAGAGTGGATGCAAGAAAAAAACCTACAGCAGGTTGATGCAGCAGCCATACTCGGAATTCCCCCTCCTCGCGTCTCTGATCTGAAAAACAAGAAGAGCGTCAAATTCACCATTGATGCGTTGATCGACATGCTGGCGAGAACCGGAAAACAGGTGCAGGTATTGATCCGCTAAAGCCCCCCCGCTTGCAGCGCTGCTGTGCGGCACTCGGCTGCAACCACCATCCAGCTCAGTGAAAATCGCGGCTGACTGACTGCAAGCGCCCCATCAGGTGGGACATATCGACCAGCCGTTTGGCCACCAAATGGCAGACCATGCCTTCACGCTGCCATACGCCGTAGACGCCGAGCAAGGCCGCGCCGAGCGCTTCGCGGCGCTGCTGTTCGAGCAGCGCGGGCCAGACGATGACATTGATATTGCCCGTCTCGTCTTCCAGCGTCACGAACAGCACGCCCTTGGCCGTGCCGGGCCGCTGGCGCACCGTCACCATGCCGCAGGCGCGCGCCAGCATACCGTTGGTGTACTGGTTCAGTGTACTGGCCGGCAGGAAGCGCTGTGCCAGCAGCCGTTCGCGCAGCAGCGCCAGCGGGTGACGCCCCAGCGTCAGGCCGTGCGAACGATAATCGCCGACAATGTTCTCGCCTTCCGATGGCGCAGCCAGTTGCGGCAGCGCTTCGTCCGGCACCGTGGGGCGCAGAATATCCTTGTCCGGCACGGCACCCACGGCCTGCCATAAGGCTTGCCGCCGGTTTCCGGCCAACCCTGCCAGCGCATTGCCCGCTGCCAGCACCTGCAGATCATGCCGGTCCAGATCCGCCTGCCGCGCCAGTTCGGCCACGCTGGGCCAGTAGCCCACGCCACCCGATGCTCCGGCCTGCCCATATCCGGCTCCCTGCTCCGCCATGCGCGCCCGCGCCGCTGCACGCGACTGCACGATGCGCCGTGCCGGCGCTTCGTGCATGCCTCTCAGCATCAGCAAACCCAGTCGCACGGCAGGCTGCTGGCGTTTGCCATCGGGCTCTTCCAGCGCGCACTCCCAGTCGCTATAGGCCACATCCACAGGGCGCACTACCACGCCGTGACGGCGTGCATCCTGCACCAGCTGCGACGGACTGTAAAAGCCCATGGGCTGGCTATTCAGCAGCGCACACAGGAAAGCGGCCGGTTCGTGGCACTTGAGCCATGAGCTGGCATAGGTCAGCAAGGCAAAGCTGGCCGCGTGCGATTCGGGAAAGCCGTATTCGCCAAAGCCCTGTATCTGGCTGCAGATAGCCGCTGCGAATGATTCATCGTAGCCACGCTCGCGCATGCCATCCATGATGCGCTGCTGATAGCGATCCACGCCCCCCTTGCGTTTCCACGCGGCCATGGCGCGGCGTAGCTGGTCCGCCTCGCCCTGAGAGAAGCCGGCGCCTATGATGGCGATCTGCATCACCTGCTCCTGAAAAATCGGCACACCCAATGTGCGCTTCAATGCTTCATCGAGACCGGGTGGAGAATCTTTCGGCGCCTTCCCTGTGCGCCGCTGCAGATACGGATGCACCATACCGCCCTGTATCGGCCCCGGCCGCACCAGCGCCACTTCGATCACCAGATCGTAGAACACCCGTGGCCGCAAGCGCGGCAGCATGCTCATCTGCGCACGCGATTCGATCTGGAACACGCCCACCGTATCGGCCAGACACATCATGTCGTAGGTGGCGCTATCCTCGGCCGGAATATCCTGCATGCGGAAACGCTGGCCGCGCTGCTGGCTGACCAGATCAAGCGCACGGCGCAAAGCCGTCAGCATGCCCAAGGCCAGCACATCGACCTTCATCAGCCCCAGCTCTTCCAGATCATCCTTGTCCCACTGGATCACGCTGCGCCCTTCCATCGTGGCTTTTTCGATAGGCACGAGGCGCGACAGCTTGCCCTGCGCGATGACGAAACCACCCGGATGCTGCGACAGGTGACGGGGAAAACCCAGCAAGGTAGTGGCCAGCGTGGCCCATTGCTGCGCCAGCATGGAATCAGGCGCCAGCCCTACTTCGGCCAGCCGCCCCAGCAGATCAGCCTTGCCATCGAACCAGTGATGTGCCTTGGCCACTTGTTCGACGATGGCCAGATCGACACCAAGCGCCTTGCCGCTGTCGCGCAGCGCACTGCGCGGTCGATAGCTGATCACCACAGCAGCCAGCGCAGCGCGCTCGCGGCCGTATTTATCGTAGATGTACTGGATTACTTCTTCGCGCCGCTGGTGCTCGAAATCCACGTCGATATCGGGCGGCTCATTACGTTCGCGTGACATGAAACGCCCGACCAGCAGATTGCCCCGATCGGGATCGACTTCCGTCACGCCCAGGCAATAGCACACGGCCGAATTGGCCGCCGAACCGCGCCCCTGACACAGAATGTTCTGAGCACGGGCAAAGCGCACGATATCGTACACAGTGAGAAAATACGGCTCGTACTTCAGATCAGCGATTAGCTCGAGTTCTATCTCGATCTGCTCGAGCACCTTGGCCGGCACACCCTGCGGGTAGCGCCCGCGCGCACCGCGCTCCACTTCCTGCCGCAGATAGCTGGCCGAGGTATGCCCGTGCGGCACCACTTCATGCGGATACTCGTAGCGCAGTTCATCCAGACTAAATGTGCACAGCGACAGGATGCGCAAGGTTTCCTGCAAAGCGGGCAAGGGATACAGATTGGCCAGCCGCAAGCGGGGCCGCATATGCTGCTCGGCATTCTGCGCCAGCGCGTAGCCGCATTCGGCCACGGCTTTCCCCATGCGCACGGCGCACAGCGTATCGAGCAGCGGCTTGCGCGAACGTACATGCATGCACACATGCCCCAGCGCCACCACATCCATGCCATGCTGGAGCGCCACCTCGGCGATACTCTCGCGGTGCGCATCGTCGAGCGCACGCTGCAGCAGATTGAGCCCCATCCACGCACGGCCCGGAAAGGTGCGCTCCATCCATGCCGCCTGCGCGTGCAAGGTATCCACATCTTCCGGCTGGAACACGGGATACTGCGGCAGCAAAATCAGCAGGCAATCGGGCAGCCCCTGCAGATGGGCATATTGCGCCGGCGGTGCAGCCAGATCGGCCGGCGTGAGCAGATAACTACCTTTGGCCACGCGGTTGCGCGCTATGGTAATCAGCTCGCACAGATTGCCGTAGCCATTGCGGTTCTGCGCCAGCGCGATCAGCGATAGCGCCACCCGCCCATCCGGCTCGCGCAAGTGGAAATGACTGCCTATGACCAGCGGCAAACCATGCTGCCTGGCCTGTGCGTGAGCGCGCACTACGCCCGCCAGCGAGCATTCATCGGTAATCGCCAGCCCGGCATAATCAAGCTGCACGGCGCGCGCCACCAGCTCCTCGGCGTCGGAAGCGCCTTGCAGAAAGGAGAAATTGGTCAGGCAGAATAGCTCCGCATAGGCGGGCAAGCTCTGGGCCGACGCTGGTGGCAGGCTGGACATTTTTAATAAATACTGTGTTTATATACAGTATTCTACACCTTCCACCGCCATACTCAAGGCTAGAACTGCCCCCGGCTATTTGCGCTGTGCCAGCATCAGATCTTTGATAGCCTGTATCACTACCTCGGGCGATGCCGTCTGCATCTGATGATCCGAATCCACCACCACGGTTTTCGCCTGCGGATACATGCCGCGCACTGCGGCTATGGTCTGCGGATCACTGTTGACGACACCCAGATCGATCGGTATCGCCGTGGCCCCCTTGGGCTGATTGACCAGCCGTATCATGGGCAGCTGATCGATATTCCCCTGCGCCAGCACCTGCTGGCCGGTCTGGTCGATGGCGCTGATTTCGCGCCGCACGCTATTCGAGAAGAACAGCATGGCCCCCAGACGCGTCAAGGCAGGAAAATCTTCCGGCTTCTTGATCACACCGGGATAAAGAGCATCGACCAGCACGATGCCCGCCACTTCCTGCGGATAACGCTTGGCAAATAGCTGCACATACAGCCCGCCCAGCGAATGCCCCACCAGAATATACGGCGGCTTCAGACCTTCATGCTGCAGGTTGTGGCGCAGTTCCTCGATGATATTCAGGCCATCGCGTGCTGCCGCCGTACTCTCGCTCTTGCCGTAGCCGGGACGGTTGTAGGCAAACACGGAGGCCTGTGGCGCCACGCCTTCGATCACCTTGTCCCATTTGTCGAGCGTGACGCGCGAACCGTTTTCAAACACCACCGTATAGGGTGCAGTGGGATGTTTGATCGTCATATATTCCACCTGACGGCCATCGATCAGCGTGGTGGCCGCCAGCGCCGCCATGGCAGGTGCTGCAGCCAGTACGCTCAGCACAAACAGGATGTTACGCATTATGATATTCCTCCAATATGTCATCGGCCCGCATTCTTGCATTCGCGCGCAGGCGCCGTGGCAAACATGCGATGAAGTGCCCAATCAGAGGATCAGAATGCTGAAAACCAGCGTACAGCAACTATTGTGCTTCGGCATACAGGCCGCAACCGGCAATCCCGCACTGGTCGTACAGGACGACCAGTGCGATGCCGGCCAGCGCCAGCAATTCGCCCGGGACAGCAACCAGCCTGCCTGCGTCTTCATCGACCGCAGCGCCGATGGCGCCATCACGCTGGACTACTACTATCCCCATGCGCGCAGCCCGCTCTGCCTGCACGCCACGCTGGCGGCGGCTAGGCTGCTGCTCTCGGCCGGCCAGCCGGAACTGCAGGTCCGCACAGCCATGCAGGCCCAGCCCCTGACACTGATCCTGCGCGACGATCAGGTCTACGTACGGCTAGCGCCGCAGCCGGTCATCCAGCCGGACATGCCGCCCGACTTGGCGGCGCGCCTGCTCGCCATGCCCGCCATCGCGCTGGCCTCGCCACCCGTGCTTGCTTCCGTCGGCAGCCCCAAACTGCTGCTGCAGGTGGCCGACAGCAGGACGCTGCAAGCGCTTCGCCCCGATCTGGCGGCCATCAGCGCATGGGGCAAGGCCCACGCGGTGAATGGCTGCTATGTCTGGTGCCGGCGCGCCGACGGTGCGCTGGAAGGCCGCAACTTCAATCATCCCGATCCGGCCATGGAAGATCAGGCCACCGGCGTCGCGGCTGGCGCCCTGAGCTGGCATCTGGGCCAGCCGCTGGCCCTGTATCAGGGCGCCGCTCTGGGCCAGCCCTGCCTGATTCGCACAGAGCTCGACGGCGATGCCATACTGGTCGGTGGGCGCGCGGAAGCTGTGCAAGCAGCCTGAAGTAACGATTGCTTACATCTCGCTAACGGCAGAAAACAGCGCCACGCCCTACACTGGCTCCATCTTAGGCACAGGAGCACATCATGCGCCGCGCACTGTTACTCATGCTTTTTCTCTCCGTCCTGCAAGGCGCGCTGGCCTATGCAGCACTGGGCAGCTCGCCCTCGTCGTTCGACCAGAATGGCATCCAGATGGCGGCCCGCAGCATCATGCCGCGCAGCGCCGACAGCATAGCGGTCTACACGGTCAGCCAGAACCGGCTGGCCAGCGGCACCGTGGTACGCGAATATGCCAACCTGCAGGGCGTGGTATTTGCCGTCAGCTGGAACGGCCCCACCCTGCCCGACCTGCAAAGCCTGATGGGCCAGCAGTTCACCATGCTCAGCAACCATGGCACGCCGGACAGCTCGCGCGTCGGCGCGCCGCAGCGCCAGCTGGCCCTGTCGCCGTCGGACATGATGATGGTGGCCAGCAGCCATCAGCGTCACTATGTGGGGCGGGCATGGATACCGGCCGCCCTGCCGCCGGGCTTCAATACCGCCGTGATCGAATAGCGCTGGCCCATTAGTAGCAAACCTTTATCTTCTGTCACGATGCTGTCATAGCACAGCGCTAGAGTCGCTACCTTAAATTTCCCCCAATTTGAGGTAACGATGAAATTCAATGTGGTGTTACTGGCTGCCATGGCAGCTGCTGGTCTGGTTGGCTGCGGTGCGGACTACAAAAACGGCCCGTCGATTCCCGAAGGTACGACGGTAACGCTGGCGCTGCTGGAAACGACCGATTTGCACGCCAACGTGATGAGCTACAACTACTACTCGCTGGCCGAAGACACCAGCCTCGGTATGGAGCGCACGGCCACGCTGGTGGCGGCCGCCCGCGCCGAGACCCCCAACAATGTGCTGCTCGACGATGGCGACGTAATTCAGGGCACCCTGCTGGGCGACCTGCAGGCCGTGACCAAACCTGTCACCTGCGGCGAAACCATGGCCGTGCACAAAGCCATGAACGCCATGAAATACGATGGTGGCGGCTTCGGCAACCACGAATTCAACTATGGCCTGCAGCTGCTGAGCCAGATCACCAATACCGATTTCGGCATCCCCGGCGTCAGCAAGCCGGCCGGCAATTGCGGCGGCCCGAGCTTCCCGCTGGTGCTGAGCAATGTCACGGGCGTGGCCAGCGGCAAGCCTATCGTCCAGCCTTACAGCGTACTGGCACGTACCTTCTCGGCCGTCACGCCTGATGGCAACAAGCTCGACGTCAAAATCAATATCGGCATCATGAGCTTCGTACCGCCGCAAATCCTCGACTGGGATCAGAAGAATCTGGCCGGTAAAGTCGCCGTAACGGGCGTGCAGGAAGCGGCCAAGCAGTATGTGCCCGAGCTGCGCAGCAAAGGCGCCGATCTGGTGGTGGCGCTGTCGCACGGTGGCCTCGACCCGAGCACCTACAGCCCGAAAATGGAAAACGGTAGCTACCACCTGACCAGCACCGGCATCGATGCCCTGCTGATCGGCCACTCGCACCTGATTTTCCCGAAAGGTAAAGAGACCGGCGCACCGGCACTCGACCCGTCGTTCGCCGCCTTCCCGGCCAGCGCCAAGATCGATGCCATCAACGGCTTCGTCAACGGCGTACCGACCGTGATGGCCCAGAGCTGGGGCCGCCGTCTGGGCATCATCAAGATGACGCTGGCCTATCAGGGCGGCAAATGGGTAGTGCAGCCTGCCAAGACCACAGTGGAATCGCGCGGCTTCAAATACACGGACGGCGTCACCAATGCCAAGGTCGATGCCAGCATCGCACCGCTGGTGGCCAGCGAACATGCCGCCACCATCGCCTACGCCAAGCAGCCGCTGGGTGTGGCGACCGATTTCGAAATGTCGGCCTACTTCGCACTGGTGGGCGATGTCAGCGCCATCCAGCTGGTCAATCAGGCCCAGCTCGATTACGTCAAAAAATTCATCGCCAGCAGCACCGATGCCACCATCGCCAGCTACAAGAATATCCCCGTGATTTCGTGCAGCGCGCCGTTCAAGGCAGGCCGCAACGGTCCTTCCGACTTCACCGACGTTGCGCCGGGCGCCAGCCCGGCCGCACCGGTCGGCCTGCAAGTGCGCAACCCGGGCGACCTTTACCTGTACAGCAATAACAATCTGCAGGCCGTGAAGATCAAGGGTTCCGACCTCAAGGCATGGCTGGAAACGGCGGCCAAGCAGTTCGCCCAGATCAATCCGGCCCTGAGCACCGAGCAGGATCTGGTACCGAGCTACGGCACCATCTACAACTACGACGTTTTCTACGCCGAGAACAATGCCCTGACCTATCAGATCGACGTCACCAAGCCAGCCGGCAGCCGTATCGTCAACCTGAGCTATCTGGGCAAGGCCGTGGCCGACGGCGATGACTTCATCGTCGCCACCAATGACTACCGTGCGGGCGGCGGCGGTTCGGTACCGGGCATCGATGGCAGCAAGACCATCATCAAGTCGCCCGATGCCAACCAGACCGTGGTCAGCAACTACCTGACGGCACTGGGTAGCGGCGGCAATGGCAAGGTCACGCTGGCCAGCAACGGCAGCGCACGCAGCTGGAGCTTCGTCAAGGTGGCCACGGCCGGTCCCGTCATCCTGCGTTCGGCACCGGGCCATCTGGCGCTGGCCAGGAGCAGCGGCATCAGCAGCATCACCGCAGAAGGTGGGCTCGATGCCAGCGGCTATGCCAAATACAGCGTCGATCTGAGTAAATAAAACCTGCCCCGAGTCCGACCATGTCCCTGACCAAAACCGCCTTCGCACTCGTTTGTTCCATGGCGATTGCCGCCATGCTGCCAGCCTGCCAGATCCAGCAGGAGAAGCCCACTTCGGCACAGATCGAAGCTGTCAGCATGCGGGCGGCGCAGCAGGCCGACGCCGCTGCCGAGCGCAAGCTCATGACATGGTCGGAGCAGCGCCTGCCCGTCGCCCAGCGCGAACTGGCTTTGCTGTATCAGGATCGCGCCAGCCAGCGCCAGCAGGCCGCCTCGCTGTTCGAGCAGGCTGCGCTGGCCGGCGACACGGAAGCCGCGTTCCGGCTCGGCGAAATGCTGCGCAAAGGCTGGCACAACGGCGCGGATGCCGTGCCTGCGGCACCTGCTGCCGCAGCGCACTGGTACGCCCATGCCGCCGGCCAGCAGCACCCACGGGCAGCACTGATGCTGGGGCTACTCTACAAAAATGGTGAAGGAGTCCAGCGCGATGACCGTCAGGCCGCGCGCTGGCTCGGTGTGGCCAGTGAGCAGGGCAATCCGCACGCCATGTTCCTGCTGTCGTCCATGTATCAGGAAGGCCGTGGCGTATTTGCCGACCATGCCCGTGCCCGCGCATTGCTGGAACAGGCGGCCGAACATGAATACCCGCCCGCCATACAGGAGCTGGCGATGACGGTGCAACTGGGTGATGGTCTGAGCCCGAAAGACGAGCTACGCGCCGGCCACCTGCTCAAGGAAGCCACCGAACATCGTCACAATAACTGGAACCGCTTTTAAATCCGGCCTGATGAGTCCTGCTTTGCGCCGGCTGGCTGCTGCTAGCTAGCCATGATGCACAAGCCGCCACTCAGGGCGATCACCAGCAGGCTGACGGGATCACGGCTGACGTATAGCAGCGGGTCTTCGTTGACGGCACCGCGAAAAGACAGCAGCCACATACGCCCGAGCCAGAATATCAGCAAGGGCAGCACCGCGAACAGAAACGCGGGCCGCTGGTACAGGCGAATCACGTTCGCCGAATTGAAGTAGAGCGCAAAGATCAGCACTGACAGAAAAGCGCTATTCATGCCCATCATACCTATCGGCATACTATCGCCTATGGCATAGCCACGCCCGTGGCTGCGTTCCTGTCCGCGCCCGCGCAGGTTCTGCAATTCGCTATGCCGCTTCAGCAGCGCCAGCGACAGGAACAGGAAGAAGGAAAACGTCAGCAGCCAGAACGACAGCTCTATCCCTGTGCTGGCCGCTCCGCCCAGTATGCGCAGCGTGTACAGTATCGCCAGCATGACGATATCGACCATCAGCAGGCGTTTCAGGTACAGCGAGTAGGCTAGCGTCAGCAGAAAATACACGACGATGACGCCGAAGAAGGCCAGGCCGGCAGTCCCCAGCCAGGCCAGCGTCAGGGCAGCCAGTACCAGTACGGCACTGCCGGCCCGTGCCCGCGCAGGCGATAGCCGGCCTGCGGCTATCGGCCGCAGTCGCTTGACGGGATGCAGACGATCCGCCTCCACATCCTGCGCGTCGTTGAGCAGATAGGCGCCCGAAGCGCACAGGGAAAACGCCACGAAGGCCAGCACCGATTGCCACAAGCTGGGCTGGGTCAGGGCATGACCGGCCAGCATGGGCGCGAACACCAGCAGATTCTTTAGCCACTGGCGCGGCCGCATCGCCTGCAGCAGGGGCAGCGGGCCATTGTGAGCCGACAGAATACTGTTCACGAAGCGCTCCTGCTGTGCACTGCCGGCAGCAGGCGCTCCAGCCAGCGACTCGATAGCGCCAGTGGAATCAGCATGGGATACAGGCCCCAGATGATACGGCCATCCACCCGCACACACAGCGCCGCATACAGTGGCGGCAAGGCCATCAGCAGCAACAGGCTTTTCAGCGGCAGACAGGCCTGCGGTGCCTGCCGCCAGCCCGTCAGTGCCAGCGGCAGCACCACGCAGCCAGCCAGCGCCAGCGAAAGCAGCGAGCGCCAGTCAGCCAGCGCATGCTGCACCATCCACCAGCTGGGCAGCCACCGGTAGCTGGGCAGACCGACGATGAAATACCAGCGCACGGCCAGCATCCACGCCCCTGCAGCGGCCAGCGCCAGCACGGCCAGCGGCAAGGCGCGGCGGCGCGTGAACAGCAGCCATGCGGCCAGCCAGAACAGCAGAACGATGTTCTCTTCGCGGATGGCCGTGCCTATCACCCCCGCCAGCGCGGCCAGCCATGGCAGACCAGACACCACGCCGAGCACAAAGGCGGTACGGGCACAGATGGAGCCGGGGTCCACCAGCAGATAAGGGGCATACCAGAAAGTGGGCACGGCCACCAGCAGCAGCAAGCCGGCCAGTATCACGCGGGGGCGCGCATAGCCCAGCCGCGCCGCCGTCAATGCCGCCAGCCAGGCCGCGCCGCTCATGAGTACCCAGTTGAGCAGCGCGAAGTTCTGCCTCACATCGCCGGGCAGGTAGGCCGCCAGTGCCGGCAGCAATAAGCGGTAAGGGAATGGCGCCGTCAGCGCAGACAGCGGCAGTTCGCCGCGCAGATAGCGCGCCGTTTCAAAGTAGTGCAGCGAGTCCTCCACCGTGCCGCCCCAGCGCCAGTACATGATGACCAGCGCCAGCAAGGCGTAGGCGGCCAGCAAACCGGCCCAGTAAGCCGGCGTGGATGGATGGTGAGCAGTAACAGCAGGGGCATGCGCGCCGGTCTGGCGCACGGAGAAATAATCAGACATGGAGCAATTGGATGACGGAAGTACAGACGTAAGGCCGGGCGATGTTAGCACCCGGCATCACGCAAAAAGTCACCAATTATAACAATGGCAAAATTAATTATTCCTCAATTTGAGAACAAATTGCGGCGGCAGTGGCGGCGTGCTTCAGGCGGCGGCCAGCTGCGCCATTTCGCGTTGCATGTTTTCGATGGCACGTTCGTTGTACTGCTCGGCAAAGTAAGCGTTGCCGAACAGCTGGCCCGCTTCCGCCTTGCGGCACATATGGGCCAGCGCCGCGCAGCGCTCCTGGCGGTACTTCACATCGGGCAGGTGGATGTATTCCTGCCGGATGGCGCGCGTGTAATTGCCATACACCTCGTCGTCCTGCCCCAGTATGGCCAGATCGACGCTGAGCAGCACATCCTTGAGGCGGTGCTCGACATGGGCTTCCTGGAAGTGGTCAGTGGCGCGGATCAGCGCGGCGGCATCTTCGCGTTCCTGCCCCAGATGGCAGTCCAGCCACAGGCGCGCGCTGGCTTCCTCGGCCGTCATGTCGCTGCCGCTGGCGGCCGGACCATATTCGGCATCATGGAACCAGAAAGCCTGCTTGACGATGGCCACATCGGCCGGTTCGGGGCGGGTGTTGGCGGCCCACACGCGGATTTCGCACAGGCCGTGCACCAGGTGATCGAGGTTATGGTAATGGCGCTGCGGCCCGCCATACATGGTGGCGCCGGTCAGGCGCACAAACCAGTCATCGGCATGGGCGATGGCGGTGGCATCGATGGTGTCGTAGTCCCACAGGGTTTCCCACTCGCGCCGCAGCCAGCTCAGCACCCACGCATGGTAGGCCGGTGCCGGCACGAATTTTTTCATGATCCAGTTCCAGCCTATCGGGCCTTCCAGCGCTTTGACGAAGCTGGAACTGACTGAGCCAAGGTCGCGCGGCGGCATCACGAAGATGGTCTTGGCACCCTGCAGCACATCCACATTGGTCTGCTGGATCAGATTTTCGTAATCGAAATCGGCCGTGGTACGGATACCACGGATCAGGCAGTGCACGCCCTGCTTTTTGGCAGCGCGCGCCGTGTAATCGCCCTTGACGATCACCACCTGTACATTGTCCCAGCCCTGCTGGGCGCAGCTCAGGGCAATGATGCTCTTGCGTTCTTCGGCGCTGAAACGGGGCTTTTTAGCCGGATTCTCGGACAGGAAGACCACTACCTCGTCCGCCAGCGAACGGGCTTCGTTGATCACCCACATATGCCCGTTGGTGATGGGATCGAAGGTGCCCGAAAAGCCGATTTTTTCCATGAACCGCTCCAACGCCTGATAAAACTGGCATTTTAGACTGGAGTGGCCTACACGGTGTCAGGAAAATCGACCTTGATCTTCAGCCCGCCCAGCCGCTCGGAGCTATCGAGGCTCAGGATGGCCTGATGGCGCTCGGCGATGGAACGGATAATCGCCAGCCCCAGACCGCTGCCGCCAGCCGGACTGCCCGGCACACGGTAGAAGCGGCTGAATACCCGCTCGCGCTCTTCCGGCGCTATGCCGGGGCCGGAATCTTCCACGCTAAGCAGTATGCGGCCCGGCTTGCCGGCCACACCGGCCGTGCGGCGCAGGTCGATATCCACCGTACCACCGGACGGCGTGTATTTGATGGCGTTATCGACCAGATTGCGCAGCAGAATAATCAGCGCATCGCTCTGCCCCGCCACCGTCACCTCGTCCGCATGGTGCACGCCCAGATCGATCTGGCGCGCCTGCGCCAGCCCCGTCATATCACCCAGCGTACGGCGCACCAGCTCCGTCAGGTTGACGGGTTCCAGCGTCACTTCCTGCTGGGCGCCTTCCTGCCGCGCCAGTATCAGCAACTGCTCGACCAGCCGGGTAGCCCGTTCGATACCGGCCGTCACGCGCGCGACCGCCACACTGCGCGCCGCATCATCCTGCGCCCGCTCCAGACTCAGTACCTGCAGCTTCAGCGCCGCCAGCGGCGTGCGCAATTCATGCGCCGCATCGGCCACGAAGTGCTGCTGCGCCTCGAACGCCGTGCGCACACGGCCGAACAGCAGGTTCAGCTCCTGCACCAGCGGCAGCACTTCATCGGGCAGATCGTTTTCCGACACGGGCGACAGATCATCGGCCTGACGCGCCGCCACCTGCCGCTTGACACGCGACACTGGCGCCAGCGAGCCGCTGACCACCCACCACACCACCAGCATCAGCACCGGCGCCATCACGGCGATCGGCCCCACCGTGCGCAGCGCCAGCGTGCCAGCCATGCGCTTGCGTACCGCCATATCCTGCGCCACCTGCACCGTCTGGTTACTGGTCTGCACGGAGAAAATCCGGTAAGTGGTGTTATTCGCCTTGACGTTGGAGAAGCCCAGCACGGCGCGCTGGGGCAGCGCCGCGCGCGACAGGGAACGGAACACCTGCGCCCCGTCCGGGGTCCAGACCTGCACCACCAGATCATCGTTTTCCGGATCGCCCGCCGTATCGGCGGCCTTGTTGGTCAGCGTGGCACTCGAGCGCAGCGCCATCGCCATCTGCTCCATGTGGTAATCGAAAATCTGGTCGGCGTCATTCAGCGCGCTGCGGTAGGCCACCATGGCCTGCGCAATGGCCGCCATGGTAATTGCCGCCAGCAGGAACCACAGCAGACGCCCGCGCAAGGAGTGCGTTACCACCGGCACCTTGGGCAGCGGCGGCATACGCACTTTCACCTTCATACTCTTCATAGTTTGGGAACCATATAGCCCAGACCGCGCACGTTCTGTATCAGTTCCGCACCGAGTTTCTTGCGCAGGCCGTGGATATACACTTCCACCGCATTGCTGTTGACTTCATCCTTCCAGCTATACAGCTTCTCTTCCAGCTGCTGGCGCGACAGCACGATGCCGGGACGGGCGATCAGCGCTTCCAGCACGGCCCATTCGCGCGCCGACAGGTTGACCGGCTTGCCATCGGCCCGCACTTCGCGCGTCTGCGGATTGACACTCACATTGCCATGCTCGAACACGGGTTCGGCACGGCCGGCCGAGCGGCGCAGCAACGCACGGATGCGCGCCAGCAGTTCGTCCAGATCATAGGGTTTCAGTACATAGTCGTCGGCACCGGCATCGAGGCCGGCAATACGCTGTTCCTTGGCGTCGCGCGCGGTGGCGATCAGCACGGGCGTGAGCTCCTTGCGCGCCCGCATCGAGCGCAGCACTTCCAGACCATCCTTGCGCGGCAGGCCCAGATCGAGCAGCACCAGATCATAGGTCTGGGTCTGCAGCGCCGTATCGGCCATGGCGCCATCCTTGACCCAGTCGACTGCGTAGTGCTCGGCCCTGAGCAGGTCGAGCACTACTTCACCGATCATCGTATCGTCTTCTACCAGCAGAAGTCGCATCTTGTTATTTCCTTTCTGTTTTTGTGTCGCGTTCTGCCGGCCGGACGACGGCCTGCGGAATCCGGCTAATTAACCGAGCCGCACGGGAATGAAGATTCTATCGTCGCCCCGCTGGATCAGCAATGCCACCGATTTGCCGGACTTGTCCACCACTTCGCGCACCTGCTCCACGCTCTGCACTGGGCGGCCGTTCACCGATAGCAGCACATCGCCCGGCTGCACACCGGCCGCCGCCGCAGCGCCGCGCGCATCTTCGATCACCAGACCGGCACTGATGCCGGACTGGCGCTTCCCGATGTTTTCCAGCGGCCGCAGCGACAGACCGAGGCGTACCTTGCCCGTGGCCTGCTCGTCGCGCTCATGATCGGCCAGCTGCGCCTTGTCGTTGGCATTGCCCAGCGTCGCCTTGAGCGACTCCAGTTTACCCTGACGCCAGACTTCCAGCGTCACTTTCTCGCCCGGCGTGGCCATGCTCACCATCACCGGCAGATCGCCCGAGCTGACGATCTTCTGTCCATTCAGGGTGCGGATCACATCGCCGGCCTTCAGGCCGGCCTTGTCGGCAGGGCCGCCTTTTTCCACATTCGAGATCAGCGCGCCTTCCGGCGTGGCCAGATTGAAGGAATCGGCAAAGCCCTGATTCACTTCCTGCACCGTCACACCCAGTCTGGCGTGGGTAACCTTGCCGGTGGTGATGATCTGGTCCTTGATCTTGTTGGCCACGTCGATCGGAATGGCGAACGACAGGCCCTGATAGCCGCCCGTCTGGCTGTAGATCTGCGAATTGATGCCGACCACTTCGCCGCGCGTATTGAACAGCGGGCCGCCCGAGTTGCCGGGATTGACCGCCACGTCGGTCTGGATGAAGGGCACATTCCCGTCCGGCAGCGAGCGGCCTTTGGCACTGACCACGCCGGCCGTCACGGTGTTTTCCAGCCCGAACGGCGAGCCTATGGCCAGCACCCACTGGCCCACTTTCAGATCATTCGATTTCGCCAGCGGCACCACGGGCAGGTTTTTCGCATCAATCTTCAGCACCGCTACATCGCTTTTCGGATCGGAGCCCAGCACCTTGGCGCGGAATTCGCGGCGGTCGGTCAGTTTCACCGTCACTTCGGTGGCATCGCGTACCACGTGGGCATTGGTCAGGATGACGCCATCCTGGCTGACGATGAAGCCCGAGCCCATACCATGGGTAGGCACGCGCTGGCCGCCGCGCTGCTGCGGCATCTGGAAGCGGCGGAAGAATTCGAAGAAGGGATCATCGGCAAACGGATCGCCGCGGCCGGCCTGTTCGTTGTAGGACGTGCGGGTGCTGCCGGTAACGCTGATGTTGACCACTGCGGGACCGTTGTGATCGACGATCACGCTGAAGTCCGGCAAAGTGATGCTCGGTGCTGGCACGGCCACCGCAGCGGCGGCGACCGGCGCGGCCTGTGTCTGTACTGCGGTTGGAGCGGCGGCAACAGCATACCCTTGCTGCACTGCGACAGCGCCACCCACGCCGATCACGCCCAGGACGGCCACTGCCAGGGCTGCACGTTTGAGAGTAGATTGAGACATAGTGAAACTCCTGCAATGAAGGTTGCGATTAAGCTGACAAATAAGGTTGGTCAACACTGCCAATATGCGGCAGCAAACTTAGATGCGTCTTAACTTTTTGCAGGTCGGCCGCAGCGCGGAAGTAGCACTCGCCACGCGCCCGCAGGCCAACGCAGCACTGGCCGCAGCAGTAGAAAAACCGCTCGGCCAGACAGACGTACAACTGGCCGGAAAGCTCAACTCAGCTCCGGCCAGTCGCTTATTTCAGACTACCGCGATGCGGTAGGATAGTTCAGCGCCCGTATCAGGCAGCCTGACGCTGTTCCAGCGCCGTCACGTTAGCACCACCGTCGATGACGATCTTGCGTGGCTTGAGGGCTTCCGGAATTTCGCGTACCAGGTCGATGGTCAGCATGCCGTTGTCGAAAGTGGCACCGGTCACTTTGACGTGGTTGGCCAGCTGGAAGCGCTGCTCGAAATCCCGTGCCGCGATACCGCGGTGCAGATAGGTGCGCGAGGTCGTGTCTTTTTCCTTGCGGCCTACCACCTGCAGCGAATCACGCTCGAAGGTGATGTCGATTTCCGAACGGTTGAAGCCGGCCAGTGCCATCACGATGCGGTACTGATCGTCGCTCACCAGTTCGATGTTGTAAGGGGGATAGCTAGGGGCTGCATCGCCGCGTTGCGCGTCGTTGAGCATTTGGGCCAGACGGTCGAAACCGATAGCCGAACGATACAGTGGGGTCAGGTCGAAGTTACGCATGATAGATATCCTTTTCAAGTTAAGCGATATGGTCTGGTGGCCCCCATCTGGGCGACCACTGACTCCGATATAGGATGGTTTTAGCGCCTTTCAAGGCCTTGAAAAATGCCCCTAGCATCCCCAGCCGGCCACTTTTTTTCACTTTTTTTGAAAAATTTTTCTGCCCGTGGGCATGGACGGCCGCCACCGGCTGATACGCTTTGCAACATTGGCCATGTTTCTCACGTGCTACACTCGGTTTTTACGTTTTTTGACCTGAGAACATGTTCCTGCCTCGCGCCATCCTCGCTACCCTGCTCGCCTGCGCCTACCCTGCCCACGCCGACACTATTTCCGACCAGCCCTATCCAGGCACCATCGTGCTGAAAGTAGACGCCACCAATACGGCCCAGCAGATTTTCCGCGTACGGGAAAGCATTCCGGCCCAGCCCGGCAAACTGACGCTGCTGTATCCGCAGTGGGTAGTGGGTAATCACGGCCCCAGCGGCACGCTGAGCCAGTTCGCCGGCCTGAAGGTCTACGCCAACGGCAAGCAGATAGACTGGGTGCGCGACACCGTCAACGTGTACGCCTTCCATATCAACGTGCCGCAGGGCGCCAGCAGTGTGGACGTGGAGTTCCAGTACCTGTCGCCGACGGAAGCGGCGCAGGGCCGCACCACCATGACCAATGACATCCTCGGCGTGCAGTGGCAATCCGTGACGCTGTATCCGGCCGGCTATGACAGCCGCAAGATCACCATGCAGGCCAACCTGACCGTGCCAAAAGACTGGCAGTACGGCACGGCGCTGGAAACCGCCCAGCGCAGCGGCGACGAGATCGCCTTCAAGCCGCTCGATCTGGAAGCCATGATGGATTCGCCGCTGTTCGCCGGGCGCTACTTCCGCCGCATCGATCTCGATCCGGGCGCGCGCATCCCCGTGCATCTGAACGTAGTGGCCGACTCGGCCGACCAGCTGGAAGCCACGCCGGAGCAGATCGCGCCACACCGCGCCCTGATCCAGCAAGCGTATAAACTGTTTAACTCGCAGCACTACAAGCACTACGATTTCCTGTTCGCCATCAGCGACGAATTCGGCGGCATCGGCCGCGAGCACCACCAGTCCAGCGAAAACGGCGTCAAGCTCGGCTACTTCACCGACTGGTCCAAGCATGAAGCGCGGCGCGAGCTGCTGCCGCATGAATTCACCCACTCGTGGAACGGCAAGTTCCGCCGTCCGGCCGACCAGAACGTACCAAATTTCAATACCCCGCTGCAGAACTCGCTGCTGTGGGTGTACGAAGGCCAGACCCAGTACTGGGGCGCCGTACTGGCGGCCCGCTCCGGCCTGATCAAGGCCGAGCATACGCGCGACCTGATTGCTGCCACTGCGGCCCGCTACGACAACGTCAAAGGCCGCGAATGGCGCGCCGTGCAGGACACCACCAATGACCCTATCGTCAATGGCCGCCGTGCGCAGGGCTGGAACAACTGGCAGCGTGCCGAGGACTATTACTCCGAAGGCGAGCTGATCTGGCTGGATGCCGATACCCTGATCCGCGAACTGTCGGGCGACAAGCGCTCGCTCAACGATTTCGCCCGTCGTTTCTTCGGCGTCGATGACGGCGTCAACGTGGCCAAGCATTACACCTTCGAAGACGTGGTGCGCGAACTGAACGCCATCCAGCCGTATGACTGGGCCACCTTCCTGCGCAGCCGTCTGGACGGCCATGGTCCGCGCGCGCCGCTCGACGGTCTGGCCCGCGCCGGCTGGAAGCTGGTGTACACGGAAAAGCCGACCGACTTCCTGAAAGCACAGGAAGAGCAGAGCAAGTCGGCCAACTTCCAGTACTCGCTGGGCTTCTCGGTAGGCTCGGAAGGCAAACTGGAAGCCTTCCAGTGGGAAGGTCTGGGCTTCAAGGCCGGCCTGTCCGGTGGTAGCACGCTGGTGGCCGTGAATGGCCGCGCCTACAAGCCGGAAGTGCTGCGCGCCGCCATCACGGCGGCCAAGACCAGCAAAGACCCGATCAACCTGCTGGTGAAAAAAGGCAATCTGTATCAGACCTATGCCTTCGACTACCACGAGGGTCTCAAGTATCCGCGTCTGGAACGCATCAGTGGTACGCCGGACCGTCTGGAAGCGATTCTGCAGCCTTTGAAATAGGCCTGACGCTGCGCCACGGCCGTCTCACTGGCGGCGGTGGCGCAACGCGGCGCCAATCTGGTGTATGCTGGCGCCATGAATCAAGACACCGACATCCATCTCAGCGGCCCCTTCGAGGCCATCGACGGCAGCGGCCGTACCCACAAAGTCAAAGCCATCCGCATTTTCGATGAAGGCTATGGCGCGATCGACGTCTATGTCGATTTTGCCGGCCCCATCGGCGGTCTGCACAAAGACGCCGGCCTGATCGCCGCCGTGCAGGCGCAATTGCGCAAGCTCGGCTACAACGGCCCCAGCGTATCGGCGGGCGACAGCGTACTGCAGGAAAACCGCCTGCTGGTGCTGGAAGCGCCTGACGCTTTTAACACTTTTGCGACCAGCAAAGGCTGGAAAGACCTGTCCGAAGAATACGGCGACTGATCGCCTGCCGCCCCACCTGTCTGGCTGCTGCCCGCGTAGCAGCCAGCAGCATTGCCACTCAGGCAAAAAAGCCGTGCAGATACCAGCGCGCCTGCGCCGGATCACCGCCACTAGGCCGTTCGCGGTACAACCAGTAATGGGCGTGATCCGCCCCTTCCGCCATAAAATAATCACGCGTCTGCAAAGACTGCCACCACCCTGCTTCGATGCGTTCGCCCGCCGAAATGATTTTCAGCGGCGAGCCATAGTAAGGCCGGTGCTCGCGCATCAGCAGCGCTATCGGCTGGGCCAGCAGCCATGCCGGGCGCGGCAGGGCCGGCACATCGGGCGGTAGCTGGGCACGGGCATCCGGCGCACGGATTTTCTGCTGCACGCTGACCCACTGGTTGGCATGCTCGGGCCGGTAATCGGCCAGCGGCGCTGCCTGCAGCACGTTCTCCGCACCGAGCCGCGCCGTCAGCACTTCCAGCAACCGCTGCCAGTCCTCCTTGCTGCCCCCCGGTTCGGGAAACAGCGACTCGCTGGGCGGCGCCATGGGCTGCACCTGCGGCGCTTCCAGACACAGGCCGATCACGGGCGCATCGAGTTCCTGCCGCCCCAGCCGCTCCTTCAGTAGCCGCAGCAAGTGGACATCGCGCCACGTCGGTTCCGCCAGCACAACTTCGATCACGGTGGGCGGCCCTGCCTGCCGGCCCCGTTCATGTTCGAGCAGCAGACGCACGCGTTCGACGGCAAACTGGTGCGCCGTCAGCCAGCCCGTCAGCTGCTGCAGCAAACGCTGTACGCCGAACAGCAGGGCCGAGGTCTGCTCCACGCGGTCGAACAGTTCGATGCGGGCGCGGAAGCTGGCCGGTGGCTGCAGCCACTGGTACAGCTCGGGGCGCATGCCGGCGGCATCATCCAGCATATCGAGCAAAGCGCGCCCGCAGCGGCGCTGCAGACCGGGGCGCGGCAACTGGCGCAGCTGCCCCAGCGTCAGACAGCCTATGCCTTCCAGCCATGCCAGATAAGGCCGCGCCGGCGGCAGCACACTCACATGCAGGCCATCAATCCGGCCCAGCAAGCTGGCCATTTTCAAGGCCCGCCCGCCGCCGCTGCGCGCCAGCAGCCACGCCCCGCGCGCCGTCGGTGCGCAGCCCAGCGTGGCGCTGAAGCCCAGTGCGCGCAAGCTGCTGCGCACGCGCCGGCATAAGGCCAGCGGACCGCCGAACAGGCGCAGGCTGGCGCCCACATCAAGCAGCAGCGTCGCCTCTTCCACCAGCGCCAGCTGCGGGGTAAATTGCAGCAGCGCCAGCGCCACCGCCTGCTGCGCTTCCAGTTCCAGTTGCGGCGCGCGTTGCTGGAACTGGGCATGGGGCAGCAGCATCAGCGCGCCGCCGCGCCGCATGCCCGCCTGCACGCCGGCCTGCTGCGCCAGCGCCGACATGGCCACCACACGCTCCTGCTCCAGCACCACCGTGCACTGGTCAGCCGACCAGCGCGGACAGAAGACTTCGAGTGGCAAGCGCGGCAGGTGTAGAGCGATCCAGAGACGCATGGCGTTGAAACAGAGTAGGTGTCAGAGGTAAAAACAGCGGCGCATCACGTTGCGGCCCGCGTCGCTTGACGAAACCGATCTCGATGCCGCCCGGTGCCGTGTGCAGCGCCAGCCTGAGCGGCGCCGGCGAAGCATCCTGCGCCGCCGCCAGCGGCCTGAGCAGACAGAACAGCGTATCGCCGGTCTGCGCGGCCAGATGCAGACGGCGCAGGGTTTCGCCGCGCGCATGGTTCTGCCACAGCAGCAGCGCGCCGCAACAGCCGCTGCGCAGCACCTGTTCGGCCGCCCATAACGCATCGGCGCTGCGCGCGCCGCTGCGTATCCACACCAGTTGCGACGGTTCCAGCCCCAGCGCGGCCAGTGCCAGCGCCTGCGGCGCATGGGGCGGCTGCAGCAGCACGATGGGGCGCCGCCCGAGCGCCTGCAAGGCGGGCCGCAACAGGCGCAACTCGCCCATGCCGTGCTGTTGCAGCAACAGGTCGATCAGCACGCCTTGCGGCCAGCCGCCACCGGGCAGCTGGCTGGACAGGGCAGCAAAGCCCGTATCGATGCAGCGCCCGCTGCTGCGCGCCAGTTGCGACGCCAGCCAGAGCGAAGGATGGACTGTTTCCGGCGCGACAAGTGATGCGGAGCGGCTCATTTCAGGACAATAGCAAAGCGAAAAATACTGTATATGCATACAGTACATTTTCTGCTCGGCTTAGTCAATCCCTATCTGCCCTCTTCCCTTGCCGCCCTGATCAGGCCAGCGTCAGCGGATCGCCCACACGCTATCGGCCGGGCCATGCAGGGCACGCCGTCTGCTGGCCCGCGCCATCCAGATCAGGCCGAGTGCTCCCAGCACGGCAGTGCCATCCACGCCCAGCGCAGCGCTGCTGGTATGGCCCCACAGGCCCAGTGCAGGCCATGCCCAGCCCAGCAGGCTGCTGGCCGGAATCGCCAGCGTTGCCAGCGCCGCCAGCCACAACAGATGTATCGCCGCACGCGCCGCCCCGCGCCAGCAGGACCAGCCCAGCGCCGCCAGCAGCACCAGGTAATACATCCACGGATACCAGCCATGTGGCAGGCTCAGGCATTTGCTGGCAACGATGATCAGCGAGATGGCCAGCACCGTCCCCACACAGATGCCCACCGTGGCCGCTGCCAGCAGCCGGACATCGCGCCGCTGCGCAGGTACCGCCGTCACAGCATCCGCGCCCTGCGGAGCAGTTTTTTTGCGGCGGCTTTCCACCCACAGCAGATTACCGCTGTAGAACAGCCACGCGCCTGCCAGGCCCAGCAGGAAATACAGCCAGCGCACAGGCAGGCCGCCATAGGTACCGAAATGCAGCGCAAAGAAACTGCCGATCAGAGCATAGGCATTGCTCTGGCGCCCGGGCAGGAAATCGGCACTCAGCACTTTGCCCGTGTAGGGATCGAGCGCGACAAACCCGCCGCCAAAGCGCGGCGCATGGGCGGCCGGATCATGGCCCCAGACCCGCACAGCCGCGCGCGCACTGCTCACCTGCAGATATTGCAGCGAACTGGGCTCAAAATCCGGTGACAATGTTCTTACCCGCGCCAGCAACTGCACGGGCGACAGCATCTGCGCCGGATCACGCACCAGCGCCGTCGTACCGGCAGGCCGTGCTGCGGCTGGCCGCGGCGCATGGATCAGCTTATTCTGGATCACATAAAACCCATCGTGGTAGGCAAACACTATGGCCGTCAGCGCCATCACCAGATGAAACGGCAAGCTGGCGATGCCCACCACATTGTGCGCATCGAGCCACATGCGTTTGAGATTTTTCCCTATGCGCAGGGCAAAGAAATCCTTGACCAGCGATGGCAGCAGCACGATCACGCCCGAGATCAGGGCCAGTGCATACAGCAATGCAACCACGCCCATCACCCAGCGATATTCGTCCTTATCGTCCGGCAAGCCCGCGACCCGGTGCAGGCGATCGATAAAGCTCACCAGCCCGGACGGCGCCACCTGCGTCACCTGCACGCTGCCCGTGCTCTCCAGCGTGGCGACGTAGTGACGCGCCGTGCCCGCTTCATGCTCGTCCTCGCCCTCCGGCCGCAGCTGCCACGACAGCCCGCCAGGCAGATGTTCGGCCGCGGCCAGATGCAGGCGGAAATCCTTGCCCGCTGCCGGCTGGGCCTGCAAAGTACGCACGATCAGCTCGGGCGCACGTTCCAGCGCCAGCGCCTGGCCATATACGGCCGACGGTGCGCTAGACCAGCGCGCCAGCGCATCCTTGAAGATGGTCAGCGCACCGGCATAGAACGCAATGAACAGGGCCATGCCGGCCAGAATGCCGGTCCAGGTATGAACGGATTTATAGATGCGGAGATAGTCTGATCGCATGATGCTGCCTGAATTAGAAATGACGGCCGACAATGGGAATGAGGAACACCAGCAGATTTGCTGCGCCCAGCCATAGCCACGCCTGTTTGCCGCTATGGAAGAAAAACACTCCGCCCAGCACGCCTATCCAGACGGGCGCCAGCAGCCACATGGCTAACTGGCTACGGGCCGACTGCGGCAGGCTCGCGGCCAGCCAGACAAACAGCGCGGAACAGCCCAGTGCCAGAGTGAATCCCAGCAGGATGCCGGCCAGCGTTTTGCCTAGCCAGTCGCGCGCAATGGGCGCCGCTTGCGGGCGCGCCATCAGACTGCCCTCCGGCGCAACACCAGCCACGCCCCGCAATAAGGCAGGAGCAGCAATAGCAGCATCAGCACGTGAAGGAAGACGAACAGCGCCGCCGCGAGCTGGAAGCTGTGCAGCAGACCGGCCAGCGCAGCCAGCAACAGAACGCAGGCCAGCGCACGGGCCGGCCGTGCTGCCAGCGGCGTGGCCAGCCAGTGCTGCTTAGGCGAGGCCAGATATAGCAGCACAGTGCCGGCACACTGGGCCAGCAAGCTCAAGAGAAAAGAATAGGACATAGGACACAGGCCAGCAGGGCGAAAGAAAAGCGTGCCGCGCGCAAGCGGCACGCGCGGCACGGCGGATGGAGCGGAACCCGCTTAGAAATCGACCGACAGCGAAGTCTGCACGGTACGTCCCAGCGCCAGCGTGGCGCGCGGTTCGGCAAAGCTGCCCGAGTAGTAAGCGCGGTCGAGCAGATTGTTGATGCTCAGCCGCAGCACGGCACGGTGCTGCGCCAGCCGGGTTTCATAGCGGCCACCCACGTCCAGCTGGCCCCAGCCCGGAATCTGGTAGGTGTTGGCATTGTTCAGATACTGCTTGGAAGTGGCGATCACCCGTGCATTCAGGTGTACGCCTGCCAGCGGCGTATCCCACTCCGTACCCAGATTGGCTTGCCAGCGCGGCACGCCGAACAGTTCATTGCCCTGATTGATGCCGCCCGCCGACTTGGTCAGCTCGCTCTTGGTATAGGACAGCCCGCCCAGCACACTCAGAGATGGCAGAATCTGGCCAAAGGTATTCCACTCCACCCCGCGTACCTTGGACTCGCCACTATCGGAAGCCAGCAGCTTGGGTGCCGTGCCGGTGGTAATCAGCTCCGGCTTGGCGATCTCGAAGTAGTCCGCCGTATGGGTGTAGCGCCCGGCATTCCACTTCACCCCCAGTTCGCGCTGGGCCGTCTTGTAGGGTTTGAAGGTCTGGTCGCTCACATAGCCGTTCGCCATCTTCACGCTGGCGCCCTGGCTCAGGCCCTGCACATAGCTGGCATACAGGGCCAGCCCCTCGCCCCACGGTTTGAACAGCACGCCCAAGGCCGGCGTCAGCGCCGCCTCGTCGTAATTGGCCGTTACCCCACCGGCAGGGTTATAGCTGCGCTGCTGTACCTGCTGCTGGCGCACGCCCGCAGTCAGGCGCAAACGGTCCTGCAGCAGCACGAGGTTATCCACCAGTGCCAGACTGGACAGCGTAGCGCTACTGCCTTTCGGCACGTACAGCGCAGGCATGGCCGGCAGCGGCGGTGCCACGGGCTGGTAGATATTGGTCGCCACCATGCCCGTCACATTCGACAGGCTGCCCGATTCCAGCTCCAGCCGGGTGGCCTGCAGCACCAGATCATGGCTGATGCCGGCGGCCGAAACAAACAGCCGTGCTCCCGCTTCGGCCGCATGGCTATCGTCATAGCCACGCTGGGCCACGCCGCGCACCTGGGCATTGCCATTCGATTGAATATTGTGCACATGGGTGCCATTCACCCAGCCCGAATAATCATGGGTTCGGGCGCCGGCGCTGGCAAACAGCGCGAGCTGGCTGTTCACGGCGTATTCGGCGCGGGCAATGATTGCCCGGCTCGCCAGTTCGCCTGCCGCCGAGCTCAGCATGTTGATGCGGCCATCCGGTGCGGCCGGCAGGTCCGGGCTGGCAAAGCCGAACATGGCGGCCGAGCCGCCGCTGAACTTGTCCTTGCTGTCGTAAACATCGAGCGAGGCAGTCAGCGCCGTGCCACGATAGTCCAGCGCCGTGGAAAAGAAGCGGTGGGTTTTGTCCTGCCCCTTCAGGGCGGCTTCGCCATCGCTATACGCACCATTCACGCGTACGCCGAATTCCCTGGCGCTGCCAAAGCGGCGCCCCACATCGATGCTGGTCGACAGCTGATCTTCCGTCTGATAACCCACGCTAACCCGGGTCAGCGGTGTGTCGGCAGCGCGCTTGGGCACCAGATTGATGGTGCCGCCTACACCGCCGCTAGGCGCCATACCGGCAAACATGGCGCTCGGGCCTTTGAACACTTCCACCCGCTCGGCAAATTCCAGCGAGGCATGGCCCAGCGGCGCCAGCCCGTACATGCCGTTCACGGCCAGATCGGACGAATGCACATCGAAACCGCGCAAACGGAAGTTCTCGTAGGCATGCGAGCCCGAGGTGGTAAAGCGTACCGAGGGGTCGTTGTTGAGCACATCGGCCACCGTTCTGGCGCCCTGATCTTCGATCAGCTGGGCCGTATAGCTGGTGATGTTGAACGGTACATCCATCACGTCCTGATTGCCCAGCAGGCCCAGCCGCGCACCGCGCGCCACCTGCCCGCCTGCATAGGCGGCCGGCAGATCGCCAGCCCGTTCCAGCGTGGCGGAAACCTGCACGGTCGGCAGCGTGGTTTCCGCGGGACTCTTGTCTTTGTCTGTCTGGGTTTGTGCCACGGCCCAATGCGGCAGGGACAGCATCGCTATCGCCAGTGCGATAGGGGTAATTTGCAGCGCCATATTTTCTCCGAAAGATGAAGGCTGGCTGGCGTCTGCTGGCGAGCGAGTGAATTTACTTTATTATTGTAATGAGAATCATTATCATTTGCAACATTCACCCATTACATTTTTACAAGGAACCCTCATGCCGCGCCGCCTGCCTCTTTCCATCGTCCTGCCCGCTTTACTGTTTTCCGGCCTGAGCGCCGCCCTCTGCGCCGCTGAACTCCCCGTCTACAGCGGCACGCTGGCGGCCAAATCCAGCCGCGAACATCAGCTCACGCTCCAGCCGGGCGACTATGTGCAAGGCCGCCTAAGCGGTCATGGCATGCGACTGGTGCTGCTGGACAAAAACGGCCAGCGCGTACGCGTCCTCAGTCAGGGCAAGCGCGACACCGAAGAATTCATGTTCGTGGCCGGTGCGGCTGGCCCTTACCGGCTCGACGTCAGAGCACCGCAGGCCGGCGACTACCGGCTGGAACTGCTGCAACAAGTGCCCCGCACGGCACAGACCGCCCCCGCCCAGCTGCCGGACAGCCCGCGGCTAAGGGCACTACTGCAGCAGCCGGCCGGACTGGAAGCCTTCTGGGCCGAACTCCGTCATAGCACCACCCCGCTGGTAGAAAGCACGGGCGTCACGCCGCCGCTGGCCGAACACGAAACACTGGTGACCTTCCTGTGGCGCGGCGCCGAACGGGGCGTGCGCCTGTTTGGCGGACCATCGGCCGACCACGAGAAACTGCAGCATTTGCCCGGCACCGATGTCTGGTACCGCAGCTACCGCCTGCCTGACAGCACCCGGCTGGCCTACCGGCTGGCACCGGATGTTCCCGAACTGAACGCGGCGCCGCACATCCGCCGCCGCGCCATCCTCGCCACGGCCCAGCGCGATCCGCTCAACCCGCATAGCAGCATTGCCGCACCGCTGGACCAATACGATGGCGAGAGCCTGTTCGAATTACCGGCCGCACCAGTCGCCATCTGGAACGCGCCGCGGCCGAGCGTGGCCGCCGGCAGTCTGGAAAGCCTGCGCCTGCCTAGCCAGATACTGGGCAACAGCCGCGAAATCCAGCTGTATCGGCCGGCCGGCTGGCAAGCGAACGACCCGCAGCGTGCCCTGCTGGTGGTGTTCGACGGCGAGCACTATACGCGCGACGTGCCGACACCGGTGATACTGGACAATCTGATCGCCAGCGGCCGCCTGCCACGCACGGCGGCCATCTTCATCCACAACCCCAGCAATGAAACCCGCAGCCAGGAATTACCGCCCAACCCGGCCTTTGCCCGTTTTCTGGCTGAAGAGCTGATGCCCTGGGCGCAGGCGCGCGGCCTGTCCGCACCGGCCAGCCGCACCGTGGTCGCTGGCGCCAGCTATGGCGGGCTGGCCGCCGTCTGGGCCGGCTACAGCCACCCCGAGCTGTTCGGCAAAGTGTATAGCCAGTCCGGCTCCTTCTGGTGGGCGCCGGACTGGGAACAGGCGCAGCGCTACAGCCGTCCGGCCGAATGGCTGACTGAGCAGATCGCCAGCACGCCGCGCCAGCCCTTGCAGATCCATCTGGAAGCGGGCCTGTTCGAGCTGGGACGGGACAACCAGCCCGGCATCCGCGACACCAGCCGCCATCTGCTGCATGTACTACAGGCCAAAGGCTATGCCGCCAGCTACCGCGAATATGCCGCAGCCCACGGCTACGAACACTGGCGCAACAGCTTTGCCGACGGTCTGCTACAACTACTGGGCCAGGCTATGTGAGGCGCAATAGTCGTCGCGTCAGCAAGCTTTTCATATCACGCCGCACATCGACAATCATATGAACGTAAACCACTTCCTGCCGGACTTCGTAAATGATGCGGTTCATCCCCGCCAGTGCCTGCCGGTATTGCGCAAGGTGCAGCTTTTCCAGTTCGTCAGGAATGGTTCCCGCCTGCGGGAAGTGCTGCAACTGGCGTATGGTGTGTTTGATCAGGGCGTAAGAGCTAGCCCATGTGTCGGAAGAAAAATTCTTGAGCAGATAGGTTCTCAGGTCTTTCAGATCTTGCTCAGCCGAAGCAAGGAGAACAACGCGATGCGTCATACCTCATCGGCCTTATCGAGTTCGGCAAACACCTCCTCAACATCACGGAACTTGCCCTGCTCGATTTCATGATTCCCCATCGCTAGCAATTTAAGTAAAGCCAGCGTCTCCTCCTGCTCTTCGTAGCTCTTAACGTCCATGACCACCAGTTTGGCTTCGCCATTCTGGGTAATCAGTAAGGGCTGACGATGCTCCGTGAGCTCCTTCACAATCTCGGCCGTATGGCTTTTGAGATAGCTGATAGGTTTTACCTGCGTGGAAAATTTCATGCTCAAACCTCGACAACAAAGAGATAAAGACTAATTTCAGTCTTAATTCGGACTAGGATACACCATCCGATCCGGCATTCTTCTGTAGCGTACGCGGCATGTTGTAAGATGACTATCTAGCCATTTAAATCATTGGACAAGGATTAACTTTGCACACCGTACAACTGCTGGGCGCCATCCTGTTTGGTCTGGCACTACTGCATACCTTTGCCGCCAAATCCATCGAACAGCTGGCCCACCGCCACCCGCGCCACGCGGGTCTGTTCCACCTGCTCGGCGAAGTGGAAGTGGTGTTCGGCTTCTGGGCCATCGTGCTGATCATCAGCATGGCCATCGTCGGCGGTGGCGAGAGCGCCATCACCTATGCCGAATCGCGCCAGTACACCGAACCGCTGTTCGTGTTCACCGTGATGGTGGTGGCCGCCTCGCGCCCCGTGCTGGCCGTGGTACAGGGTCTGCTCGGCGGTCTGGCGCGCTTGCTGCCGCTGCGCACCGAGCTGGCTCTGGTCTGGTTCGGCATGGCGCTGGTGCCGCTCAGTGGCTCGCTGATTACCGAGCCGGCCGCCATGACGCTAGCCGCGCTGATGCTGGCGCCACTGGTGTTCCGCGACGATATGCCGGAGCGGCTCAAATACGCCGCACTGGGCGTGCTGTTCGTGAATGTGTCGATAGGCGGCACGCTGACGGCCTACGCCGCCCCGCCCGTGCTGATGGTGGCCACTACCTGGCAATGGGATAGCGCCTTCATGGCCCAGCATTTCGGCTGGCGCGCGGCGCTGGCCGTGCTGTTCAACGCCACGGTCATCACGGCCGTACTGGCGCGCCATCTGCGCCCGCACACCAATAGCGATAGCGAGAGCGCGCCCGTGCCGCTGCTGGTAAGCGCCGTGCATCTGGCCTTTCTGGCGCTGGTGGTGGTGTTCAGCCACCACCCTGTGCTGTTCCTCGGCCTGTTCATGCTGTTCCTCGGCTTTACCATCGCCTACCAGCGCTACCAGCAGCCGCTGATCATCAAGGAAGGCCTGCTGGTAGGCTTCTTCCTCGCCGGTCTGGTGGTGCTGGGCGGGATGCAGCAATGGTGGTTGCAGCCTATCGTGGAAAGTCTGGCGCCAACCGCGCTGTTCTTCAGCGCACTGGGGCTGACGGCGATTACCGACAACGCTGCGCTGACCTATCTCGGTTCGCTGATACAGGGCATCAGCGCCCAGTCGCAATACATGCTGGTGGCAGGCGCCGTGGCCGGTGGCGGCCTGACGGTGATCGCCAACGCGCCCAATCCGGCCGGTGCCGCGCTGCTGCGCCACGGCTTCCGCGACGCCTCCATCGGTGCCATCGGCCTGCTGCTGGGTGCACTGGCGCCGACTGCCGTGGCGGTACTCGCCTTCCTGCTCTAAGCTGCCCGTCCACAAAAAAAGGGCGCGACCACTACTAGGTGGCCGCGCCCTTGCAGCTTAATCCTGCCGCAGCATCAGCGCTGCATCGATTCCCACACTTTCTGCAGGCGCTTGACCGACACCGGCATAGGCGTACGCAGCTCCTGTGCAAACAGCGAGACACGCAATTCTTCCAGCATCCAGCGGAATTCCACCATCTTCGGATCGGTATTCCGGCCCGCCGATTTGTCGCGTGCAGCGCGTTGATACAGCTGCGCTGCCTGCTGCCATTCCGCCATCTGCTTGGCATCGCGCGATGGATCGCCGCGCATCTTCTCGATGCGCACATTCATCGCTTTCAGATAGCGCGGGAAGTGCGCCAGCTGGCTGTACTCGTTATCCATCAGGAAGCGCTTGTTCACCAGCCCCTGCAACTGCGCCTGCATATCGCTGGCCACGGCCGCGGGCAAGCCTTGCAGACGCTTGGGCATGCCGTGGAATTCGGTCAGCACCTGCGACAGCAGGCGCGCAATCTCGTTCACCAGCAGCACCAGCCGCGACTTGCCCTCATCCTTGCGCTTGGCGAAGCTGGCGGCATCGAGCGGCAACGGGTCCTGCAGGCAGGCGATGTCCAGCGCCTTCTGGATGATCTGCTCGCGCAGTTCTTCCTGCGTACCCATGCTCATGAACTGCATGCCCATCTGCTGCAGATTGGGGATGCTCTTTTCGATGAACTTGATCTGATCCTTCATCTGCAAAGCGAACAGGCGACGCAGGCCGGCGCGATGGGTGCGTGCCGCCACGGTCGGATCGTCGAACACTTCCAGATCGCAGTGCGTCCCTTTGTCCACCAGCGCAGGGAAGCCGATCAGCGTCAGCTTGCCCTGCACGATTTCCAGCAGTTCCGGCAGCTCGCCGAAAGTCCAGCTAGTCAGACCATTGAGCGTAATGCCATTAGCGGTACTCGAGCCGCTGGCGGCATTGCCAGCGCCCGCCGCAGGCTGCGCCTGACCGCTTTTCGCACCTGCAGCACCCGCCGCAGCGCCGGCCTGCGCCGCTGGCTGGGCCGCAGCCGCACCATACTGCACTGGCGTCTTCGCCGGCACCTTGCCACCACTGGTACTGAGCGCACGCATGCTGACGCCCTGCCCACCATTGGCCTCGGCCATCTTCTGGAAGCTCTCGCGCGCCTGCGTGCCGAATTCGGCCTGCAGCGTCGCCAGATTGCGCCCCATGTCCAGCTGACGGCCATGCTCGTCGATCACCTTGAAATTCATGAAGTGGTGCGCCGGCAGCGTCTCCGGTTTGAAGTCGCTGGTCAGCACCGAGATGGTGATCTGGGCGCGGATATCGGCAATGATGGCGTCGATCAGATCACCACGGCCAAAGCTGCCCGCCTCCTGCACGCGCTCGCAGAAGCGTGCCGCATAGTCAGGCAGCGGCACGCAGTGGCGGCGCAGCTTTTGCGGCAGAGACTTCAGCAGCAGATGCACTTTCTCCTTCAGCATGCCCGGCACCAGCCATTCGCAGCGCTCGCGCGGCAGCTGGTTCAGCGCATACAGCGGCACCGCCATGGTCACGCCATCACGCACGCTGCCCGGCTCGAAGTGATAAGTCAGCTGCAGTTCCAGCCCCGTCACCGCCATGGTTTTCGGGAACAGGTCGGTGGTCACACCGGCTGCCTCGTGACGCATCAGTTCATCGCGGATCAGGTACAGCAGCTTGGGGTTATCCAGCGTGGCCTGCTTGTGCCACTTCTCGAAACCGGCACCGTTGACGATATCGGCCGGCAGCAGCTTGTCGTAGAAGGCCGCAATCAGTTCGTCATCCACCAGCACGTCGAGACGGCGCGACTTGTGCTCGAGGTTCTCGATTTCCTTGACCAGCTTGTGGTTGTGGGCGAAGAACGGCGCACGGGTATCGTAGTCGCCACCCACCAGCGCATCGCGGATAAAGATTTCGCGCGCTTCGCTGGGGTTGAACTGGCCGTAGTTGATACGGCGCTGGCTATACACCACCAGCCCGTACAGGGTGGCACGCTCGGAAGCCGTCACCTGTGCGGCGCGTTTTTCCCAGCGCGGCTCGCCCCACGATTTTTTCAGCAGATGGCCGCCCACTTTTTCCAGCCACTCGGGCTGGATCTGCGCCACGCAGCGCGCATACAGACGGGTGGTGTCCACCAGCTCGGCCGCCATCACCCACTTGCCGGGCTTCTTCAGCAGCGAGGAACCGGGCCAGATATTGAACTTGATGCCACGCGCACCGAGGTAGCCGGCACCCGGCTCATCATCACTCTTGAAGCCGATATTCCCCAGCAGACCAGTCAGCAGCGCCAGATGCAGGTTCTCGTAAGTGGCCGGTGTTTCGTTAAGGCGCCAGCCCTGCTCTTTCACGATGGTCAGCAACTGGGAATGCACATCGCGCCACTCGCGCAGACGCAGCTGCGACAGGAAGTTGGTGCGGCAGTTGTCCATCAGCTGGCGGTTGGTCTTCTTGTGCTCGATGGCGTTCTCGAACCACTTCCAGATTTTCAGATAACTCAAGAATTCCGATTTCTCGTCGGCGAACTTCTTGTGCGCTTCATCGGCCGCCTGCTGGTGCTCCATCGGCCGGTCACGCGGGTCCTGCACCGACAGCGCCGAGGCGATGATCAGCATTTCGTCCAGACAGACGTTGTCCTGCGCCGCCAGTATCATGCGGCCCACACGGGGATCGAGCGGCAGCTTGGCCAGCTTTTTGCCCAGTGGCGTGATCTGGTTGTACTCGTCCACCGCACCGAGTTCCTGCAGCAGCTGGTAGCCGTCCGCAATCGCCCGTGCCAGCGGCGGCTCGATGAAGGGGAAGGTCTCCACATCGGCCAGATGCAGGGTCTTCATGCGAAGAATGACTGAGGCCAGGGAGGATCGCAGAATTTCCGGCTCGGTGAACTTGGGTCGCTGCAGGAACTCCTGCTCGTCGTACAGGCGGATACACACGCCATCGGCCACCCGGCCGCAACGGCCGGCACGCTGGTTGGCCGCCGACTGGGCAATCGGCTCGATCTGCAGCTGCTCGACCTTGTTGCGGTAGCTGTAGCGCTTGACGCGCGCCAGACCGGCATCCACCACGTAGCGGATACCGGGCACGGTCAGCGAAGTCTCGGCCACGTTGGTGGCCAGCACGATGCGGCGCGCATTGGTGGTTCTGAACACACGCTCCTGCTCTTCCGCCGACAGCCGCGCAAACAGCGGCAGTATCTCCACATGGGGCGGATGGTGCTTGCGCAGTGCCTCGGCCACATCGCGGATTTCCCGTTCGCCGGGCAGGAACACCAGCACATCGCCGCTGCCGATACGCGCCACTTCGTCCACGCCATCGACTACGGCATCGATCAGGTCGCGCTTCTCGCGCGCGGCTGCAGTACGCTGGCCCTTACCTTCGGCATTGGCCACGGCCGGATTCGGCACGTCGCTATCAATCGGGCGGTAGCGCACTTCCACCTTGTACAGACGGCCCGACACTTCGATCACGGGCGCCGGTTTCTCAGCCGTACCGAAATGGCGTGCGAAACGGTCGGCATCGATGGTCGCCGAAGTAATGATCACCTTCAGGTCGGGACGGCGCGGCAGCAGCTGCTTCAGATAGCCGAGCAGGAAGTCGATGTTCAGGCTGCGCTCGTGCGCTTCGTCGATGATGATGGTGTCGTAGTTCTTCAGCAGCGGGTCGGTCTGGGTTTCGGCCAGCAGTATCCCGTCCGTCATCAGCTTGACGGACGCGCCGCGCGTCAGCGTATCGGCAAAACGTACCTTGAAGCCCACGTGCACGCCCAGCGGAGCACCGAGTTCCTGCGCAATCCGCTTGGCCGTCGACGATGCCGCAATACGGCGCGGCTGGGTATGGCCGATCAGGCCCTTCTGGCCGCGCCCCAGCTCCAGACAGATTTTCGGCAGCTGGGTGGTCTTGCCGGAACCCGTTTCACCGCTGACGATAATCACCTGATGGCCTTGCAAGGCCTCGGCGATCTCGTGGCGGCGGCCCGAAACGGGCAGGTCCTCGGGGTAGCTGATCTCCGGCAGCGGGTTGCGGAACAGCCGCTCCGCTTCGCGCGCGGCCTGCTCCTCCGGCGTCAGCCTAGGGCGCGGTTCACGCTGCTTGCGCTCGCCCTGCGGCTGGCGTGCCCCGCCCTGCCCGGCGGGCTGCACAACTGGCTGCGCAGCGGCCTGCCCTGCGGACTGCACAGGCTTGGGGCGGGGTGGCTGATCCGGCTTGCGACCTTGCGGCGAGCGTTGTGCGGGGCGATTCTGCGGGTTTTTAGGCTGATTACGGACGTCTGACATTGTTTTTTACAAAGGTTTTGGCGCGGAAGTCGCGCACCGAATTATAATGCGCCTAATGGAAAACCCTACCCAATTCGTCCACTGGCTGCGCTCCGTCGCGCCCTACATCCACGCCTTCCGTGGCAAGACCTTCGTGGTCGCCTTCCCCGGTGAACTGGTCAGCGCTGGCGCACTGCAAGTGCTGGCCCATGATCTGTCGCTGCTGCACGCGCTCGACATCAACGTCACCGTGGTCTATGGCTCGCGCCCGCAGGTCGCCGAACAGCTGGCCTTGCGTCAGGTAGAAGGCCGCTTCCACAACGGCGTGCGCATCACCGACCCGGCCGCGCTGGAATGCGCCAAGGAAGCTGCCGGCGAACTGCGCCTCGATATCGAAGCAGCGTTCAGCCAGGGCTTGCCGAATACGCCCATGTCGCATGCGGCGATCCGTATCATTTCTGGCAACTTCATCACGGCACGTCCGCTGGGCGTGATCGATGGCGTCGATTTCGAGCTGACCGGCATCACCCGTAAAGTCGATGCCGAAACCATCCACTCCATCCTCGGTTCGGACGGTCTGGTGCTGCTCTCGCCGCTGGGCTTCTCGCCCACCGGCGAAGCCTTCAACCTGACCATGGAAGATGTGGCCTGCAGCGCGGCGATCGCCCTGCACGCCGACAAGCTGATCTTCATTACCGAAACCCCGATGATGACGGATGCGGGCGGCACGGAAATCCGCGAACTGTCCTCGCATCAGGCCGAAGCCGTGCTGATGGCCGGCTTCCTGCCCGATTCGACGGCGTTCTACCTCAAGCACTGCGTCAAGGCCTGCCACAATGGCGTCGAGCGTTCCCACATCGTGCCGTTCGAGATGGATGGCTCGGCCCTGCTGGAACTGTTCACCCACGATGGCGTGGGCACCATGATTTCGCATGACAATCTGGAATCGCTGCGTCAGGCCACCATCGAAGACGTGGGCGGCATCATCAAACTGATCGAACCGCTGGAAGCCGATGGCACGCTGGTGAAACGGGGCCGCGAACTGATAGAACGCGAAATCGACTACTTCTCCGTGATCGACCACGATGGCGTGATCTTCGGCTGTGCGGCGCTGTACCCCTTCCCCGAACAGAAAATGGCCGAAATGGCCTGCCTCACTGTCAATCCGGAAGTGCAGGCGCAGGGCGATGGCGAGCGCATACTCAAGCACATGGAGAACCGCGCCCGTGCCATCGGCATCACCAAGCTGTTCGTGCTGACCACCCGTACGGCCCACTGGTTCCAGAAACGCGGCTTTGTGCCGGCCACCGTGGATGCCCTGCCTAAAGACCGGCAGCGCATGTACAACTGGCAGCGCAAATCCCAGGTTCTGATTAAAACCTTATAATGGCGTTTTACGTTCAGCTTTAGGAGTGTCGCAAATGGCCCGCACCGTGCAATGTATCAAACTTAACAAGGAAGCCGAAGGCATGGACTTCCCGCCATATCCGGGCGAACTCGGCAAGAAGATTTACGAATCGGTGTCGAAAGAAGCGTGGGCTGCATGGCTCAAGCACCAGACCATGCTGGTCAACGAAAACCGTCTGAATCTGGCCGATCAGCGCGCCCGTAAATATCTGGCGCAGCAGATGGAAAAGCACTTCTTCGGCGATGGCGCCGATGCTGCTGCCGGCTACGTGCCGCCTAGCGCCTAAGCACACGCTTAGTCGCTAGTTTCAGCGATCCGTGTCCGGCCTTGCGCCGGACTACATGCTACGGGCGGCCTGTGCCGCCCGTAGTCATTTCTGGCTTACGCTCAGAACTTCAGGGTTTTCACGCCTTCGGCCATGCCCAGCAGGCAGACATTGGCGCCACGGGCAGCGAACAGGCCCACGGCGATCACGCCGACGATCTGGTTGATCTGCGCTTCCAGTGCCACCGGATCGGTGATCGCCAGACCGGCTACATCCAGAATATTGCCGCCGTTGTCAGTCACGAACGCTTCGTCCGTACCGGCTTTCAGGCGCAGCTTGGGCGTGCCGCCCAGTTTGGCCAGTTCGCGCGCCACGGCATTGCGTGCCATCGGCAGCACTTCCACCGGCAGCGGGAATTTACCCAGTACATCCACCAGCTTGGAACCGTCCGCGATGCAGACGAACTGGCCGGACACGGAAGCGACGATCTTCTCGCGCGTCAGCGCTGCGCCGCCGCCCTTGATCATGGCACCGGCAGCGTTGATTTCATCAGCGCCGTCGATGTACACGGCAATCGCTGGCACATCGTTCAGATCGAACACTTCGATGCCATGGCCGCGCAGACGGGCTGCCGTGGCTTCCGACGACGCCACCGCGCCTTTGATGCGGTGCTTGATCAGCGCCAGTTCGTCGATGAAGAAGTTGGCGGTGGAGCCGGTGCCCACGCCGATGATTTCGTTGTCTACCACGTAGGCAATGGCGGCACGGGCTACGGCTTGTTTCAGTTCGTCCTGGGTCATAGTCTATCTATTCGAAGAGATGGGTAAAAAAGGGGATGGGCGCTATTTTAACGGATCAGGCCTCGCACTCCCGAATTACCAGTAGGAAATCAATTCCACATTGCGCAAAAGTAACGTGGCGTGCCTGCCGCACCCACCGCCAGAAGCTTGCCATTCATGCACGTGAATGTGCGAGAATCAACGCTTAGCCACTCGCCCGCCGAGGATAGCGCAATGACGTCTCCCAAGACCATATTGATCGTCGATGACAGCAGGGTTTCGCGCATGGTGGCGCGAAATTACATCAGCCTGCTGCATGCCGACTGGACTATCGAAGAAGCCGCCAGCGGCGAGGAAGCCCTGCTCAAGGCGCGCAGCATGAGGCCTGATCTGGTCCTCATGGATGTCAACATGCCCGGCATGGGCGGCATCGCTGCTGCCGAGCAGTTACGCCACGAATGGCCGGCCGTGCCGATCTCCCTGCTGACGGCCAATGTGCAGACGGCCACGCGCGAACGCGCCACGGCGCTGGGGCTGGGCTTTGTGGAAAAGCCCATTACGGAAGCCCGTATCGCCAGCCTGCTGGCTCCCCTGAGCGAAGGCTGACCATGTTTACCCTGTCCGAACTGGAAAACGATGCGCTGATCGAAATCTTCAATATCGGCGTGGGTCAGGCTGCAGCCTCCATGAGCGCCATCGTGAACGAAGCGGTGACGATGTCGGTCCCGTCCATCAGCTTTGTCGAGCGTAGCGTGGCGGCCCGCCTGCTCGATAACAGGGACCCGGAAGCGGAGCGCATCTGCGGCGTCAGCCAGCATTTCGAAGGCGCATTCGACACCCAGGCCATATTGATGTTCCCCGAAGATAAAAGTCTGGAAATCGTCCGGCTGATGGTGGGCGAAGCCGTGCCGCTAAAAGAGCTGACGGAGATGGAACAGGAAGCCATGTGCGAGATCGGCAACATCATCCTGAATTCCTGCGTGGGCACGCTGGCCAATATCTTCCATCAGGAGCTGCATGGCTCGCTGCCGCAATACCATGTGGGCACCAGCGATGAAATCATGATCGCTTCGGGCAGCCAGCCCGATACCGTGGTGCTGATGCTGCATATCGACTTCGTGCTGGAACGCCACCAGATACAGGGCTATGTCGCCTTCGTGCTCGATGTCACGGCGCTGCACGACCTCAAAGAGCAGATCAACCGCTACATCGCCCGCGCGATGGGCCAGGACTGAGGGGCGCAGCATGCCGAACTCGCCGCCCGACCACCGCCTGCGCCTGCTGCAAAGCGTGCTGTCCGCCATCAGCATGGGCGCTATCGTGCTCAATCCCGAACGCCGCATCGTGTTGTGGAATAGCTGGATGCAGCAGTACTCGGGCATCAGCACCGAACAGGCGCTGGGCCAGCCGTTTCTGGCGATCTGCCCCGAGCTGCAGGGCGGACGGGTGGAGATGGCGATCACCCAGGCGCTCAGCAACAACTTCCCTTCCCTGCTGTCGCAAACCCTGAACAAGGCGCCCTTCCCCCTGTATGCCCATGCCACGGCGATGGAAAAGCAGGAGCGCATCCAGCAGGCCATCGAGATCAGCCCGATCGCCGTGGCCGGCGCCCGGCGCCACTGCCTGATCCAGATCAGCGATGTCAGCATCGCCGTCGGGCGCGAGAAGCTGCTGCGCGAGCAGGCGCTGGTGCTGCGCTCGCAGACCTTTGCCGACGGCCTGACCGGCATCGCCAACCGGCGCCACTTCGATGTGGCGATCGATCGCGAGCACCGGCGCGCGCGCCGCAGCGGCCAGCCGCTATCGCTGCTGATGATAGATATCGACCACTTCAAGCCGTATAACGACCACTACGGCCACCAGAAGGGCGACCAGTGCCTGATCCGCGTGGCAGCCACCATGGCCGCCATCCTCAAGCGGCCGTGCGACCTGATGGCGCGCTACGGCGGCGAAGAATTCGGCATCATCCTGCCGGACACCGACCTGCCGCAGGCGCAGCGTATGGCCGAAGCCATACGTGCGGCCGTGCAGGAGCTGGCCATACCGCACGGGCGCCATAGCAATGCCGAGCATGTTACCGTCAGCATAGGCATCGCCACGCTGGACGTGGATACCCAGCCCGATATCGAAATGCTGATCGGTGCGGCCGACCGCGCACTGTATCAGGCCAAGCATCAGGGTCGCAACCGCAGCGTCAGCTGCAGCACATAGGACAGCAGATGATCGAACAGACTCTGGGCAGCACGCCCGCCCTACGCAGCATCGCCCAGCTAGCGGGCCCGCGCCCCTGGCCACTGGCCGGCAATCTGGGCCAGATCCGCCCCGAGCGCATCCACCAGCATGTGGAGCGCTGGAGCCAGCAGTATGGCCCCATTTTCCGTATGCAGTTCGGTTCCACGCCCATCGTGGTGCTGGCCGGGCATGAACTGGTCAACGCGGCCCTGCGCGACCGCCCCGACGGTTTCCGCCGTCCTTCCATTACGGCCCAGGTTTCGAATGAAATGGGGGGCCGCCCCGGCGTGTTTCTGGCCGAAGGCAGCGTCTGGCGCGACCAGCGCCGCATGGTCATGGCGGCGCTGGCACCGCATGCCATCAAGGCCTATTTTCCGGCGCTGGTCAAAGTCGGGCTGCGCCTGCAGAAGCGCTGGCAGCAGGCCGCGCAGCAGCACCTGGTGATCGATCTGTGCGAAGACCTGAAACGCTACAGCGTCGACATCATCGCCGGTCTGGCGTTCGGCAGCGATGTCAACACCATCGATGGCGGCGAAGACGTAATCCAGCGCCACATGGATATCGTGCTGCCCGAAGTGGCACGCCGTTCCGTCGCCCTGTTCCCCTACTGGCGCTATGTCAAGCTGCCACGCGACCGCAAACTGGACCGCAGCGTGCAACACCTGAGCAGCGCCGTCGATGCGCTGATCGCCACAGCGCGCCAGCGTTTGCAGGATGAACCGCAACGGCGCGAGCGTCCGGCCAATCTGCTGGAAGCCATGATCTGTGCGGCCGATGAAGGCGGCAGCGGTGTGGATGACGCTGCCGTAGCAGGCAACGTCACCACCATGCTGCTGGCCGGTGAGGACACCACCAGCAATACACTGGCATGGATGCTGTATCTATTGCAGCAGCACCCGGTTGCACTGGAACGGGCCCGCGCCGAAGTGCTGAAGATGGCGCCCGATCCGGCCGCCTTCACCATCGAGCAGATGGATAGCCTCGATTACCTCGATGCCTGCGCACAGGAAGCCATGCGCCTCAAGCCGGTGGCGCCCTTCATTCCGCTGGAAGCGCTGCGCGACAGCGTGATCGGCGATGTGCACATCCCAAAAGGGAATCTGATCTGGTGTGTGATGCGGCATGATAGCGTGAGCGAACAGCATGTAGCACAGGCCGCAGAATTCGATCCGCAACGCTGGCTACAGCAAGGTAGCGACGCCATGAACAAGCATCTGGCCATGCCCTTCGGTTCAGGTCTGCGCACCTGCCCCGGACGCTATCTGGCGCTGCTCGAAATCAAGCTGGCCAGCGCCATGCTGCTCGGCAGCTTCGACATCACCATGCTGGGTACGGAAAACGGCGCCGAGCCGGAAGAGCGCATGGCGTTCACCATGTCGCCCATAGGCCTGCGCATGACGCTCACGGAGCGTCGCGCCTAGGCCGTCCGCGCTACATGCGGTGGGCCGCAAAGCCGCTCTGGCCGGCCGCCACGTCCTCTTTCAGCGTCAGGGCGGGGATCAGATAATCGCCATGGTTCTGCGCACGATAAGGGATGGGCGCCATCGTTGCCAGCCGGTCCAGCCGCTGCGCCAGTTCCTGCTGCACGCTGGCGTAGCGCGCCTGATCCATGCGGCTGGTACGGTAAATCACCAGCGGCGGCAGCACGGCAAAACCCGGATAGAACAGCAAGCCGTGCTGAATGGGAAATAGAATATCGTCTATCGGGCCGTTGATGCCACGCGCGCTGTAGTGCGACTCCCAGCCGCCCGTCGTCACCACCAGCATGGCGCGCTTGCCAGCCAGCGTGCCTTCGCCATAGCGGTCGCCCCAGCGTGCATCCGAGTGTTCACCCACACCATAGCCGAAGCCGTAGGCATACACGCGGTCAAACCAGCCCTTCATGATGGCCGGCATGGAGAACCACCACAGCGGGAACTGGAAGATCACCATATCGGCCCAGCGCAATTTGTCCTGCTCGGCGGCGATATCGGCACTCTGCAAGCCGTTGGCGTAGGCATACTGGGAATCGCGCGAAGCATCGAAACGCTGGCCCTGCGGACCACCGACGATATCATCCGCGTCGAACGCAGCCTTCCACTGCATGGCATACAGGTCCGATACCTGCACCTGATGGCCGGCTGCCTGCAGATGGCTCACAGTGAAATCCTTCAGGGCGCCATTCAGCGACTGCGCTTCGGGATGGGCATAAACAATCAATACATTCATGGTCTGGCTCCGGCTAGTTGAGGGAAAGACTAAAGCTTAGGGCGCCATGAGGTATAGTAGAAATGAATTTCAAGTATTTCAGGTATAGTCATGATTAATTTACGCAGCATAGACCTCAACCTGCTGGTGACGCTGGATGTGCTGCTGGCCGAGCACAATGTCACGCGTGCGGCAAAACGGCTGCACTTCTCCCAGCCTTCCATCAGCGTGCATCTGGCACGCCTGCGCGAAATTTTCGGCGATCCCCTGCTGCTGCCCGGTCCACGCGGCATGCAGCCCACCGCCCGAGCCGAAGCGCTACGCGAACCCTTGCGGCTGGCGCTGGCAGCGCTCGAGCATGCAGTAGCGCCCAGCGCCGCCTTCGATCCCGCAGCGGCCAGCAATACCTGGCGCCTTGCCGCTACCGACTATGGCGAATCGACCATCGTGCTACCGGCACTGGCAGCCATCCGCACTGCAGCACCGGCTAGCCGGCTGGCCGTGGTGGAACTGGCGCCGCCGCGCATCAGCCGTCAGGCCGAACAGGGAGAGATCGATCTGGCGTTTCACACCGAAACGGAAGCGCCGGCCGGCATGCGCCATCGCCTGCTGTTCGAGGAGCGCTATGTGCTGGCGGGGCGGCAAGGCCATCCGCGCCTGAAACGCCGCCCCAGCCTGAGCCAGTTCTGTGCGCTGGATCATGTCATCGTGTCGCCCAATGGCGGCGGCTTTAGCGGCGTGACCGATCAGGCACTGGCGGCGTCCGGCCTGACACGCCATGTGGCGCTGTCCGTGCCGCACTTCCTGTTTGTCATGGCAGCGCTGGCGCAGACCGATCTAGTGGCCATGCTGCCCGAGCGGCTGGTACGCAGCAATCCCGCCCTGCGCAGCGTCGCGCCGCCGGTAGAAGTGCCGGGCTTCCGAATGGCCATGCTGTGGCATGAACGGGTGCATCGCGATGCCGCGCACCAGTGGCTGCGCGAACAAATTGTTGCCGCTATCAGCTAGGCAAATCGCAATTGCCGCCTTGCCGTGCGCAGTAAGGGGTTATACTGCTGCGCAGCAAGCACCGCTATACAGAAGGAAAGTTATGAAAATGTTGTCCCGCGCTGAAGCCAGCGTGACTGAAGAAATCCAGCGCCAGTTCCCGCAACTGCAGCAGATCCGCGAACTGGCCGGCGACGGCGGCCTGCAAGGCATGGCCATCTCCGTATTCGACCACTGGCTGGAAGATGAAAGCGAATGGCATCTGCTGGACTGCTACGAAGGCGCCGAGCGCGAACGCCGCAACCGCCTGTTCGCCCAGCACTGGGGCGCGCTGTACGACCTCACGCCACTGTACACGGTGCGCTACCGCGGCCGCTGGCCCGCCAAGGCCAAGCTGGTCATCAAGCGCTACAACGACAAGGCGGGCTATCTGCGCCAGTGCCGCTACAGCGATTACGGCGTGCCTGCCCAGTTCATCATCATGCCGGAACTGGGCTGCATCTATGCTGCCGGCTGGGATGACACCAACATCCTGTACTACCGCGATGCCGCCCTCGCCGCCCCCGTACTCAAACTGGCTACCGAAGCGGGCCTGCACTGCCTGCCGCAACAGGCAATCTGACGCCGCCATAAAAAAACGTGGTGTACCGCCGCAGCGGTCACACCACGTCCAAGGGAGACGGTACTTAGCGCGAGCGCAGGCCGCTGGCAGCTTTGGCCAGATCGGTAATGCGCTCCCAGTCGCCAGCGGCGATGGCGTCTTTCGGCGTGAGCCACGAACCGCCTACGCAGGCGACGTTTTTCAGCGCGAGGAATTGCGACGCAGTGTCTTGCGAGATGCCGCCGGTCGGGCAGAAGGTCACATCGGGCAGCGGGCCACCGATGGCGTTCAGCATGCCCACGCCGCCTGCCGGCACAGCCGGGAACAGCTTCAGCTGACGGAAGCCCTGTTCGCGCGCCGCCATGATTTCCGAAGGCGTCATCACGCCCGGCAGCAGCGGCAGGCCGCTGCTCTTGGCGGCAGCAATCAGCGCAGGCGTCAGGCCCGGCGATACGCCGAACACGGCGCCGGCGTCACGCGCAGCGGCAAATTCGTCCGGCTGGGTCAGCGTACCGACGCCGACGATGGCACCTTCCACTTCCGACATGGCCTTGATGGCCCCCAGACCGTGCCTGGTGCGCAGCGTAACTTCCAGCACGCGGATACCGCCGGCAACCAGCGCGCGTGCCAGTGGCACGGCGTGTTCAGGTTCATCGATCGCGATCACGGGGATCACGGCGGAAGTACGCATAATGTCGAGCAGAGTCATGGTCATGATTAGGCTTCTTTCTTCATCGAGAAATCTTCGTCGGAACCCGGTACGGTATTACCTACCGGGTCTTGGTCGTGCAGGCCTACCGTGGTAGGGATGGGCGATGGCAGCGGGAAGGTGGTCGCACCTTTCTCGGCTTCGCATACGCTGTTACGGAACATGGCGAACAGCTCGCGGCCCATGCCCACCTGATTCGGCGACAGGTCGGCCGTGGCCATGGCACGTGCATGCCATGCCGCGCTATCGACCAGTGCTTCCAGCGTGCCAGTGTTGGCGCACAGGCGGATCATGTCGCCATCGCGCACCAGACCGAGCGGGCCACCGGCCAGAATTTCCGGCGAAACGTGGATCGCGGCCGGCACCTTGCCCGAGGCGCCCGACATACGGCCATCCGTCACCAGCGCCACATGGCGGCCGGCATCCTGCAGATTGGCCAGCGCTGGCGTCAGCGCGTGCAGTTCCGGCATGCCGTTGGCGCGCGGGCCCTGGAAGCGGATCACGGCCACGAAATCGCGATCGAGCTTGCCGGCCTTGTAGTCGGCCATGAAGGCTTCCTGCGAATTGAACACCAGCGCCGGTGCTTCCACCGTGCGGTGTTCAGGCTTCACTGCCGAGACTTTCATCACGGCGCGGCCCAGATTGCCCTTGACCAGTACCATGCCGCCGTCGGCCGAGAATGGCGCGCCTGCTTTGCGCAGCACTTTTTCGTCGCCCGATTCCAGCGGCGCGTCTTTCCACACCACGCCCTGACCGTTCTCGCCCAGGAAAGGCTCGGCAGCGTGGGCACGCAGGCCTTTGCCCAGTATGGTGGTGACGTCGTCATGCAGCAGACCGGCATCGAGCAGTTCGCGGATCACAAAGCCCGTGCCGCCGGCAGCATGGAAGTGGTTCACATCGGCGTCGCCGTTCGGGTAGATACGGGTCAGCAGCGGCACCACGCGCGACAGTTCGTCGAAGTCGTTCCAGTCGATCACGATGCCGGCTGCCTTGGCGATGGCGACCAGGTGCAGCGTGTGGTTGGTGGAACCGCCCGTGGTCAGCAGCGCCACGATGGCGTTGACGATGGACTTTTCATCCACCACATGGCCAACCGGCAGATATTCGTCCGACTGCGCCGTGATCACGGCAGCGCGGCGTGCCGCGGCCTTGGTCAGTTCGTCGCGCAGCGGGGTGTTCGGGCTGATGAAGGCTGCACCCGGCAGGTGCAGGCCCATCACTTCCATCAGCATCTGGTTGCTGTTGGCGGTGCCATAGAAAGTGCAGGTGCCGGCGCCATGGTAGGACTTGGCCTCGCCTTCCAGCAGTTCTTCGCGGCCCACTTTACCTTGTGCGTACAGCTGGCGGATCTTGGCTTTTTCCGAATTCGACAGACCGGTAGTCATCGGGCCGGCCGGCACGAACACGGCAGGCAGGTGGCCGAAGTGCAGCGCGCCGATCAGCAGGCCCGGTACGATCTTGTCGCACACGCCCAGATACACGGCCGAGTCGAACATATTGTGCGACAGGGCCACGGCAGCCGCCATGGCGATGGCGTCGCGCGAGAACAGCGACAGTTCCATGCCGGGCTGGCCCTGCGTTACGCCGTCGCACATGGCCGGCGCACCACCGGCAAACTGGGCCACCGCACCCACTTCGCGCACGGCCTGCTTGATCAGTTGCGGATAGCCTTCGAACGGCTGGTGCGCCGACAGCATATCGTTATAGGAAGAGATGATGGCGACGGAAGGCTTCTTCACTTCCTTCAGCACCAGCTTGTCGTTGGCAGGGAAAGCCGCGAAACCGTGCGCCAGATTGGTACACGACAGCGCGCCGCGCTGCACGCCTTTGATACGGGCCGCTTCGAGATGGGCCAGATAGGCGCCACGCGAAGGTTTGCTGCGCTCGATGATGCGCGCGGTGACGGTTTCTAGGACTGGATGCAACGCCATGATCGTTCCTTATGAATGAATTCCATGAAATTTTACTACAAATTTCCGTATCAGCCAGCCTTTTATTTACTCAAACATAGCCAGCGAGCGCCAGAAAGCGACGAAAACCTCGCCAACAAATGGTGAGCCGGCGCTAAAACGCCCATAGCCCGATACGAAAAACACAAGCTTTTGAAGTAAACGTAGTGAATTTACCTGTTTTTCCTGTATGATATTCCGCATCCTCTCCATCCGCTCTCACTATCAGCTCTCACTACGCCGACTATTATGCGCCAGCCAGCTCTGACCTCTACCTCCAGCTTTCTAGCCCTCGCCAGCCACGCTACCGCAGCCCGCACATGGCAGATGCGCCAGCTGTTTGCCGATGACGCCCAGCGCTTCCCCAGACTGACGGTGGATGCCGCCGGCCTGTTCCTCGACTATTCGAAGAACCGCCTCGATGGCCGCACGGTAGAACTGCTGCTCGATCTGGCACGCGAGCGCGGTGTCGAGCGCCTGCGCGACGCCATGTTCGCCGGCGAGAAAATCAATCTTACCGAACAACGCGCCGTGCTGCACACGGCCCTGCGTATGCCGCGCGGCAAATCGCTGGTGGTGGATGGGCAGGATGTAGTCCGCGACGTGCATGCGGTGCTGGAGCAGATCAAGGATTTCACCGACCGCGTACGCAGCGGCGCATGGCTGGGCTATACGGGCAAGCCGATCACGGACGTGGTCAACATCGGCATCGGCGGTTCCGATCTGGGCCCGAAAATGGCCGTGCTGGCACTGCGCTCCTACAGCCACCCGCGCCTGAAAATGCACTTCGTCTCCAACGTCGATGGCCACGACATGGACGCCGCACTGGCGCAGGTGAATCCGGAAACCACGCTGTTCATCGTCGCTTCGAAAACCTTTACCACGGCCGAGACCATGCTCAACGCCGGCACGGCGCGCCACTGGTTCCTGCAGTCGGCCACGGAAGCCGATCTGCCACGCCACTTCGTCGCCGTCTCCACCAACAAGCAGGCCGTCAGCGCCTTCGGCATCGATACCGCCAATATGTTCCCGTTCTGGGACTGGGTGGGTGGCCGCTATTCGGTGTGGTCGGCCATCGGCCTGTCGCTGGCACTGGCCGTGGGCTTTGGCTACTTCAATGACTTCCTCGCGGGCGCGCATGCCATGGACGAGCATTTCCGCACTGCGCCGCTGGAGCAGAACATGCCGGTGCTGCTGGCCATGGTGGGCTTCTGGAACCGCCAGTTCCTCGATGCCGGTTCGCTCTCGATCGCGCCCTACCATCAGGACCTGAGCCGCTTCCCGGCCTATCTGCAGCAGCTCGACATGGAAAGCAACGGCAAGCGCGTCACCCGCAATGGCGCCGTGGTCGATACGCCGACCTGCCCGGTCGTCTGGGGCGAATGCGGCACCAACGCCCAGCATGCCTACTTCCAGCTACTGCATCAGGGCACCGATGTCACGCCTATGGATTTCATCACCACCCTGCGCGCCACCCATGATCTGGCCGGCCACCATGACGCCCTGCTGGCCAACTGCTTCGCCCAGTCGGAAGCCTTCATGAAAGGTAAAACGGCAGAAGAAGCCCGTGCCGATCTGCAGGCGCTGAATCTGAGTGCCGATGAAATCGAAGCGCTGCTGCCGCACAAGGTCTTCCCCGGCAACCGCCCTTCCAACACCATCCTGATGGACCAGCTCACCCCGTCCGCACTGGGCGCGCTGATCGCTCTGTACGAACACAAGACCTTTGTGCAAGGCGCCATCTGGGACGTCAACAGCTTCGACCAGTGGGGCGTAGAACTGGGCAAGGTACTGGCCAAGAACATTCAGGCCGAACTGACGGGCAGCGTACAGCCGGAGCGTCACGACAGCTCCACCAACGGCCTGATCGTCATGGCCAAGGCAGCGCAGCACCTATGATGAACACTAGCGAAATCAGCGTCGCGTACGACGCCGTCATGCAGACCGGCGAATGCCCGCTGTGGCATCCGCAGGAACAGGCTGTGTACTGGGTCGATATTCCCGCATTCACCGTGCACCGGCTCGATCCCGCTACGGGCGCACACCGGGCATGGAAGCTAGCCAGCGAACCGGCCACGCTGGCGCTGTGCCAGCGCGGCGGCCTGATCGTGGCCATGCGCAGCGGCTTTGCCCACCTCGATACCAGCAGCGAGGCAGTGCGCCTGACGCCTATCGCGGCAGCGCCTTACGACACCAGCATCGCCCGTTTCAACGACGGCCATGTGGATGGCGCGGGCCGCTTCTGGGTCGGCACCATCTACGAGCCGCGCGACAAGCCGGCGGCTGAAATGTATGTACTGGAAAAAGGTCAGGTGCGTCTGGCATGGTCGGGCGGCGTGACCAATTCCAATGGTCTCGGATTCAGCCCAGACTACCGCAGCCTGTACCACGCCGATACCAGCGCCCACCGCGTGTCGCGCTACGATTTCAATCTGCATAGCGGCACGGTGAGCAACCAGCGCACGCTGATGCAGTTCTCGGCCGATAAAGCCAGCAACTACGGCGGCCGTCCCGATGGCGCTGCCGTCGATAGCGAAGGTAATTACTGGGTCGCCATGTTCGAAGGCGCCCGCCTCGTCAAGCTGTCGCCGGATGGCACCCTGCTCGGTGAACTGGCGCTGCCGGTGCGCTGCCCCACCATGCTGGCCTTTGGCGATGCCGACCTGCGCACGCTGTACATCACCAGCGCCGGCGCGCGTCCGGCGGACGAACTGGCGGCCTATCCGCTGAGCGGCAAATTGCTGCGCGTACGGGTGGACGTGACCGGCCGCACGGAAGTGCCGTATATGGAATAAACTTTGTCATCCTGACCGACGGTAGCAGCCGGACGTGGGCCACAAGCATCACCTCCGGCACTTTGTAGTAAATTTTCTTGCAAGTCAACAATTCGTGTAGTAAATTTACACCTGCAGTCCTTTCTTTGCACTCTACTTACTGCGAATTCACACTATTATGGCTCTTACCGATTTTGACCTGGTTCTGTTTGGCGGCAGCGGCGATCTGGCGATGCGCAAATTGCTGCCTGCGATGTTTGCCCGCGATGTGGCCAACGATCTGCCGGCTTCGGCCCGCATCATCTGCGTAGGCCGCGCCGACGCCAGTCAGGAAGAATTCCTGCACACCATAGAAACCACGTCGAAACCACATATCAAGGCGACCACCGTCTCGGCGGCTGCGTGGGCCAAGTTCACTGCGCGCATTACCTATGTCTCGCTGAACGCCACCGATGCCGGCACCTACCACACGCTGGTCGATGCCCTGCGCAAGGACGATGCGATCACCAAGGTCTATTATCTGGCCACGCCACCGGCCATATTCTCGCAGATTTGCGAGAACCTGAAAGCCAATGGTCTGGTGACGAAGAATTCGCGCGTGGTGCTGGAAAAACCGCTGGGCCGCGATCTGGCTTCGGCCAAACAGATCAACGCCGAAGTGGGCAAAGTCTTCGAAGAATCGCAGATCTACCGTATCGACCACTATCTGGGCAAAGAGACGGTACAGAATCTGCTGGCTCTGCGCTTCGGTAACATCCTGTTCGAGCCGCTGTGGCGCCGTGAATGGATCTCGGACGTGCAGATCACCATCGCCGAAAAACTCGGCGTCGGCAACCGTCTGGGCTACTACGACACCTCGGGCGCGCTGCGCGACATGCTGCAGAACCACCTGTTGCAGCTGCTGTGTATCGTGGCGATGGAACCGCCGACTTCGATCGCACCGGATGCCGTGCGTGACGCCAAGCTGCACGTGCTGCGTTCGCTGAAAAAATTCACTCCGACCACGCTGGCACAGAACATTGTGCGCGGCCAGTACCGCGCCGGCCATGTGGACGGCAAAGCTGTGCCTAGCTATCGCGACGAGCCGGATGCGCCGGAACACTCGCGCACCGAGACCTTCGTCGCCATGAAGGCGGAAATCGATACCTGGCGCTGGGCCGGCGTGCCGTTCTACCTGCGTACCGGCAAGCGCATGGCCGACAGTCTGGCCGAAATCGTGGTGCGCTTCAAACAGATCCCGCACTCGATCTTCGCCCAGCCGACCAATAGCTTCCAGCCTAATTCGCTGGTGATCCGTCTGCAGCCGGACGAAGGCCTGCGCATGAACCTGATGGCCAAGACCCCGGGCGACGGCATGCGATTGAAACAGGCCGAGCTGGAACTGGACTTCCGCGAATCGTTCAAATCCCCGCGCATGGATGCCTACGAGCGCCTGCTGCTGGATGTACTGCGCGGCCAGCTGACCCTGTTCATGCGCGGCGACGAGCTGGAAGCGGCATGGGAATGGGTCGAGCCTATCCTCAACAACTGGGAATCGGACGACAGCTTCCCGCTGCCCTACGCCTCCGGCACCTGGGGCCCTGCTGCCGCTTCGGCCCTGATCGGCCGCGATGGCCTGCAATGGCGCGAAGAAGTGCTGCCGGAAGATTAAGCCTCAGAAGATCAAACCACTATGCTGCTCGATTCCATCCGCACCCAGCTCGACTCGCTCTCCAAATCGGAGCGCAAGGTGGCGCTGGCCGTGCTTGATAACCCCGGCCAGACGGTCAGCCAGAACATCACTGCACTGGCTAAAAGCGCCCAAGTGTCGGAACCCACGGTGGTGCGTTTCTGCCGCACCCTCGGCTACGATGGCTGGCACGAGTTCAAGCTGAAACTGGCGCAGGGGCTGGCACTGGCCCTGCCCGGACTGAACGAGCAGCCTACCCAGGATGACCTGGCGGCCGATCTGGTCAACAAGATCTGCAGCCGTTCCATCAACACCCTGCTCGACCTGCGTAACAACCTCGATCCGGAAGCGATCCAGAAGGCACTCGACATTCTGTCCAAAGCCAACAAGATCGAATTCTACGGTCAGGGCACTTCCGGCATCGTGGCCACGGACGCCCAGCACAAGTTCTTCCGCTCGGGCGTGCCCACCGTGGCCTACGCCGACCCGCACATTCACAGTATCGCGGCAGCCCTGCTGCGCACTGGCGATGCCGTGGTGGCCATCTCCCAGCGCGGCAACAGCCCGTCGCTGGTGCGTTCGATCAAGCTGGCACGCCGTGGCGGCGCCGATGTAATCGTGCTGGCGCCTTCCGGTACGCCGCTGGCCGATCTGGCCACGGTGCTGATTCCTATCGATCTGATTTTCAACATCGACCCCTACACGCCGATTTCGGCCCGTCTGGCCTATCTGGTGGTGATCGACGTGCTGGCCGTGGGGCTGGCGCTGCAGCGGGGGCCGGACTTCCGCAAAAAAATGCAGAATGCCCAGAAAGCCCTGCAGGAGTTCGACCTGCAGTTCGATTCCTTCATTCGCTAACGTTGCAAGAACGGCAAACTGGCGTTTATTGTATGGCGATATAGCGACTATATCGCCATGCTTTCTTTGCGCAAGCTGTTAGCTTGAGTACAATAAGACCACTTATTGTCCTCACCCTAAATGGCAGCGCACATGAACCAGCTCGAACAGCTCAAGAAATTCACCACCGTGGTAGCCGATACCGGCGACTTCCAGTCGATCCAGGCTTACACCCCTCGCGACGCCACCACCAACCCATCGCTGATCCTGAAGGCGGTGCAGAAAGAAGAGTATCAGCCGCTGCTGGAAAAAGCCGTGCGCGATAACCTCGACAACTCCATCACCACCACCATCGATCACCTCTTGATCGCTTTCGGCAAGCAGATCCTGCGCACTATTCCTGGCCGCGTCTCGACCGAAATCGATGCCCGCCTGTCGTTCGACACGGAAGGTTCGGTAGCCAAGGCACGTGAACTGATCGAACTGTATCGCAAGGCCGGCATCGACCGCGAGCGCGTGCTGATCAAGATGGCTTCGACCTGGGAAGGTATCCGCGCTGCCGAGATTCTGGAGAAAGAAGGTATCCGCTGCAATATGACGCTGCTGTTCTCGCTGACTCAGGCCATCGCCTGCGCCGAAGCAGGTGCCCAGCTGATTTCGCCGTTCGTCGGCCGCATCTATGACTGGTACAAGAAATCCACCGGCATCGAGTACCTGCCCTCGGAAGATCCGGGCGTGGCTTCCGTCAAGCGCATCTTCAACTACTACCGCAAGTTCGGCTACAAGACCGAAGTGATGGGCGCCAGCTTCCGCAACGTGGGCCAGATTCTGGAACTGGCCGGCTGCGATCTGCTGACCATCAGTCCCGACCTGCTGCAGCAACTGCAGGACAGCGATGGTCTGGTCGAGCGTAAGCTGAGCAGCGAGGCCGCTTCCACCACCGGCATGATGAAACTGGCACAGGATGAAAAGACCTTCCGCTTCCAGCTCAACGAAGATGCCATGGCGACGGAAAAACTGGCCGAAGGCATCCGCGCCTTCTGCGCCGATTCGGGCAAGCTGAAACAGATCATCTCGGGCATGCGTTGATTTCGCCTTACCGTAAAGCTTGAACCGCATACAGGGCGGGGTGGCAGCAAAGGCTGTCACCCCGCCCTTTTTTCATGCAATTGCCATTTACAAAACGTTACATAAACGTCTGTATTACAATGCAGCGACCATCGCCAGCTGCACAGTCTGGCGGCGCACTTCACCTACTTTCAGTTTCGATTACGAGAACCAAATATGCGATCTGCATTCCGTTACTCCATGCTGGCAGGCGGCGCTATCAGCCTGTCGCTGCTGGCCGCCTGCGGCGATAAAGCTGCTGCCCCTTCCGCCCCGCCACCGGCCGGCGTCGCCGTCATCACCGTCGCTTCGGGCGCCGTGACCGTCAGCAGCGAGCTGCCGGGCCGCACCGAAGCCTCGCGCGTGGCGCAGGTACGCGCCCGTACCGCCGGCATCGTGCTACAGCGCGTGTACAAGGAAGGCAGCGAAGTCAAAGCGGGCGATGTGCTGTTCCGCATCGATCCGGCCCAGTTCCAGGCTAGCTACGACAGCACTCAGGCCGCAGTAGCCAAGGCAGAAGCCAATCTGGCGCAGGCCGAACTCAAGGTCAAACGTTACAAGCCACTGCTGGCGGCGCAAGCTGTGAGCCAGCAGGAATACGATGATGCCGTGACAGCGCAGAAGCAGGCCAGCGCCGATCTGGCCACCGCCAAAGCTACCCGCACCAATGCCAGCCTGACGCTGGGCTATGCCACCGTGACGGCGCCGATCTCGGGCCGCATCAGCCGCGCGCTGGTCACGGAAGGTGCGCTGGTCGGTCAGGGCGAAGCGACGCCTATGGCTACCGTGCAGACGCTCGATCCGATCTACGTCACGATCACCCAGTCGTCGTCGGAACTGCTGGCGCTGCAGAAAGCGCTGGCCAGCGGCAAACTGAAAAGCGCCGGCAATGGCGCCGCCCGCGTCACCCTGCTGACGGAAGACGGCCAGCCCTACCCGCAGGCCGGCAAGCTGCTGTTCTCCGATGTCTCGGTGGATGAAAGCACGGGCACGGTGGCCATGCGCGCCGAATTCCCCAATCCGCAGCGCACCCTGCTGCCCGGTATGTATGTGCGTGCCCGCCTTGAACAGGGCGTGAATGGCGCGGCCATCAGTGTGCCGCAGCAGGCCGTGGTACGCGGACCGGAAGGCTCCTCCGTGCTGGTGGTGGGCGCCGACAACAAGGTGCAGTCGCTGCCGGTCACGGCCAGCGCAGCCGATGGCCAGAACTGGATCGTCAGCAGCGGCCTGAAAGGCGGCGAACGCATCATCGTGGAAGGCTTCCAGAAAGCCAAGCCGGGTGCCACCGTCAAACCGGCACCATGGCAGGGCCCGGCCGGCAGCGCCAATGCTGCTGCTGCAGCTACGGCTAGCAGCCCGGCCAGCAATGCCGCCAGCGCTGCTGCACCTGCCAGCGCAGCGAAATAACGGGGAGTCCTGATGGCCAAGTTCTTCATCGACCGGCCCGTGTTCGCATGGGTCATCGCCCTGTTCATCCTGCTGGGCGGGATGCTGGCGATTACCGTGCTGCCCGTGTCGCAATACCCGACTATCGCCCCGCCTTCCATCGTCATCACTGCCAACTATCCGGGCGCTACGGCGCAGGTGCTGGACGACGCTGTCACCAGCGTGATCGAGCAGGAAATGAATGGCGCCGATGGCATGCAGTACATCGAGTCCTCCAGCGAGGCTAACGGCGCCGTCACCATCACCGTGACCTTCCAGCCCGGCACCAATCCCGAACTGGCTGCAGTGGATGTGCAGAACCGCATCAAGCGGGTGGAATCGCGCCTGCCTGCAGCCGTTACACAGCAGGGCGTGCAGGTTAACAAGGCACGTTCCAACATTCTGATGTTCGTTGGCCTGACTTCCACCGATGGCCGGCTCGATCCGACCGCGCTGGGCGACTACATGGCGCGCAACGTGGTCAACGAAATCAAGCGTATCCCCGGCGTCGGTCAGGCCCAGTTGTTCGGTACCGAACGCGCCATGCGCATCTGGGTCGATCCGGCCAAGCTGGTCGGCCTGAAACTGACCATGGCCGATGTCACGGCCGCCATCCGCGCACAGAATGCGCAGGTCACGTCCGGCACGCTGGGCGACCTGCCCAGCCCTGCCGCGCAGACCATATCCGCGCCCATCGTGGTATCGGGTCAGCTCACTTCTGCCGCCGAATTCGGCCAGATCGTACTGCGCTCGCAATCGAGTGGCGCGCTGGTACGCCTGAAAGATGTGGCGCGCATCGAAATGGGCGGTGCCAGCTTCAACATCAGCGCGCGCCTGAGTGGCCAGCCTTTCTCCGCCATCGCCGTGCAGCTGTCGCTGACGGGTAACGCACTGCAGACGGCTACCGCCGTACGCGCCAAGATGGAAGAACTGTCCAAGTACTTCCCGCCCGGCGTGAAGTACGCCGTACCGTACGACACTTCGCTGTTCGTCAAGATCTCCATCGAGGAAGTGGTCAAGACCCTGCTGGAAGCGGTGGTGCTGGTGTTCCTCGTGATGTATCTGTTCCTGCAGAACTTCCGCTATACGCTGATTCCCACCATCGTAGTGCCAGTGGCGCTGATGGGCACTTTCGCCGCCATGCAGCTATTCGGCTTCTCCATCAACGTGCTGACCATGTTCGGCATGGTGCTGGCCATCGGTATTCTGGTGGACGATGCCATCGTGGTAGTGGAAAACGTCGAGCGCATCATGAGCGAGGAAGGCCTGTCGCCACGTGACGCCACCCGCAAGGCCATGGGCCAGATCACCGGCGCCATCATCGGCATTACGCTGGTGCTGATCGCCGTGTTCATCCCCATGGCCTTCTTCGGCGGCGCCGTGGGCGCCATCTACCGCCAGTTCTCGCTGGCCATGGTGTCGGCCATGCTGTTCTCGGCGCTGATGGCGCTGACCCTGACGCCGGCCCTGTGTGCCACCATCCTGAAACCCGTGCAGGCAGGCCACCACCACGAGAAGCGCGGCTTCTTCGGCTGGTTCAACCGCGTGTTTGCGCGCAGCGCTACGCGCTATCAGGGCGTCATCGCACGCATGCTGCAGCGTACCGGCCGCTATCTGATCATCTTCGCGCTGCTGTGCGGCGTGGTGGGCTGGCTGTATGTACGCCTGCCTTCGTCCTTCCTGCCGAACGAAGATCAGGGCTATCTGATCGCCAACGTGCAGCTGCCGCCGGGCGCATCCACCAGCCGTACGCAAGCCGTGCTGGCCAAAGTGGATAGCTATTTCCGCCAGCAGCCGGGCGTGGCGCGCACCATCGCCGTCGCCGGGTTCAGCTTCTCGGGTAACGGCCAGAATGCCGGTCTGGTATTCGTGCCGCTCAAGGACTGGAGCGAGCGCGGTCCCGACCAGTCGGCACAGGCCATCGCCCAGCGCGCCTTTGGCGCCCTGTCCGGCATCGCCGACGCCGTGGTGTTCCCGCTCAGCCCTCCGCCTATCCGCGAACTGGGTAATGCCACCGGCATTACGGCGCGCCTGCAGGACCGCAGCGCGCAAGGCCACGCTGCTCTGCTGGCAGCCCGCAACCAGTTACTGGGACTGGCTTCCAAGAGCCCGATACTCAAGGGCCTGCGTCCCGAAGGGCTGGAAGATGCGCCGCAACTGCAGGTCGACATCGATCGCGAAAAAGCCTATGCGCTGGGCGTCAGCTTCGCCGACATCAACAGCATGCTGTCGGGCGCACTCGGTTCGTCCTACGTCAACGACTTTGCCAGCAGCGGGCGCCAGCAGCGCGTGATCGTGCAGGCCGATGCGCCGCGCCGTCTGCAGCCGCAGGACATTCTGCAACTGCATGTGCGCAGTGCCAGCGGCACCATGGTGCCGTTCGCCTCCTTCGCATCGTCACGCTGGATACAGGGCCCTGTGCAGCTGGTGCGCTACAACGGCTACCCGGCCATCAAGCTCACGGGCGATGCAGCACCGGGCCGCTCGACGGGCGAAGCCATGGACGAGCTGCTACGTCTGGCCGAACAGCTGCCGCCCGGCTTCAGCATCGAATGGACCGGCCAGTCGCTGGAAGAGAAAACTTCGGGCTCGCAGGCGCCTGCCCTGTTTGCCCTGTCGCTGCTGGCTGCCTTCCTCGTACTGGCCGCGCTGTATGAGAGCGAAACCATTCCCGTGGCCGTGCTGCTGGTGGTGCCGCTCGGCGTGCTCGGTGCGCTGCTCGGTGCCACCCTGCGCAGCCTGCCCAATGACGTGTACTTCAAAGTGGGCCTGATTGCGATTATCGGTCTGTCGGCCAAAAATGCGATTCTGATTATCGAATTCGCCAAGGACCTGCAGGCGCAAGGCAAGGGCCTGATCGAAGCCACGCTGGAAGCCGTGCACCTGCGCTTCCGCCCCATCATCATGACCTCGCTGGCCTTCATCCTCGGCGTGCTGCCGCTGGTGATCGCCACCGGCGCCGGTTCGGCCAGCCAGCGTGCCATCGGCACGGGCGTGATGGGCGGGATGATTACTGCGACCGTGCTGGCCGTATTCCTCGTGCCCGTATTCTTCGTGGTGATCCGCAAAATCTTCAAGGGCAGCGAACGCCAGCGCAAACTGGCCGCACATGAACTGAACGACAAGAACCATGAAACCATTGATTAAAACGGCTCCTACCTTGCTGGCAGCAGCGCTGCTGTCGGCCTGCTCGCTGGCGCCGACCTATCAGCGTCCGTCTGCCCCTGTCGCCGACGCCTATCCGCAGGATACGGCCGGTGCGGCCGCACGCACCAGCGTAACCCTGCCTGCCAGCGCTGCTAGCGCCGTGGATACGGGCTGGCGCAGCTTCTTTGCCGACACCCGGTTGCAGCAACTGATAGCCGCGGCGCTGGAACATAACCGCGACCTGCGCACTGCCGTGCTGCGCATGGACGAAGCACGCGCGCTGTACGATGTGCAATCGGCCGACCGCCTGCCGAATCTGAACGCCAGCGCCAGCGTGGCGCGCGCCAAGACGCCGGCCTTCCTGTCCTCCAGCGGCCACAGCACCGTCGGCAAACGCTACGATGCAGGACTGGCGATTTCCGCCTTCGAGCTGGATTTCTTCGGCCGCGTAAAAAGCCTGAGCGATGCGGCACTGGCCAGCTATCTGGCCACGGAAGAAGCCCGTCAGGCAGCGCAAATCAGTCTGGTGGCACAGGTAGCGCAAGCCTATTACACGGAACGCGCCTACGCCGAACAACTGGCGCTGGCACAGCAGACCTATGCGGCGCGCAGCCGCACTTACCAGCTTACCCAGCAGCGCGCCGAAGTGGGCGCCTCTTCGCGCCTCGATCTGCGCTCGGCCGAAACGCTGATGGAAACCGCGCGTGCCGCCGCCCTGTCGCTGGCGCGCCAGCGTGCGCAGGCAGAGAACGCGCTGACGCTGCTGGTCGGCCAGAACCAGCCTAGCACTAGCACCAGCGGCGCCCTGCCCGACCAGCGCCAGCTCGATGCCATGAGCGCGCTGCCAGCCGGCCTGCCGTCCGAACTGCTGGCACGCCGGCCCGATATCCGCGCTGCCGAGCAGCGCCTGAAAGCGGCCACCGCAAATATCGGTGCCGCCCGCGCGGCCTTCTTCCCGCGCATCAGCCTGACCACCTCATTAGGTAGCAGCAGCCCATCGCTGGGTGGCCTGTTCGATAGCGGTTCCGGCAGCTGGTCGTTCGCGCCGCAACTGTCGCTGCCCATCTTCGATGCGGGCCGCAACCGCGCCAATCTGAGTCTGGCCGAAACGCGCAAGAATATCGCCGTGGCCGACTACGAAAAAACCATACAGACCGCCTTCCGCGAAGTGGCCGATGCGCTGGCAGCGCGCGACTATCTGGGTGAACAGGTGCAGGCACAGAACAGCATCGTCGAAGCACAGGCCGACCGCCTGAAGCTGCTGCAGCTGCGCTTCGAGCAGGGCATCGCCAGCAGCCTCGATGTGCTGGACGCCCAGCGCGAACTGTTCAGCGCCCAGCAGACGCTGGTGCAAGTACGCCAGCAGCGTAGCGGCAGTGCCGTCGATCTGTATCGCGCACTGGGCGGCGGCCTGCAGCCATGACGTCGTCGATCACCATACGCCTCGGCAAGCGGGCCCGCGCCCGCATCGCTGCCGAAGGTATGCAGGCGGCCGACATTGCCATCATCCCTGCCGCAGCAGGCGGCCCCAAAGGGCTGATCCTCAATGGCCTCGATATCTGGGCCTTCGGCGAATGGCTGAAAGGCGCACCGCGCCAGCGCCGTCTGATCGGCGCTTCCATCGGTGCATGGCGTATGGCGGCATCGGCATTTGATGATCCGGTGGCCGCCCACAAGCGGCTGGCGCAACTGTATTCGGCCCAGCAGTATCCGGAAAAAGTAAAGTCGCCGCAGGTGACAGCCACCTGCCGCACCCTGCTCGATGAACTGCTCGATGGGCGCGGCGCCGAAGTGCTGCACCATACTCAGCACCATCTGTCCGTGCTGACGGTGCGCGGCATCGGCGCGCTGGGGCGCAGCGATGGCCAGCGCTGGCGCGAAATGGCCGGTTTCATCGGTGCAGCGACGGGCAACCTGCTGGCGCGCAGCCAGCTGGCCAAAGCCATGGAACGCGTGATCTTCCATCACCAGCACGATCACAGCGCGTGGCTGCGCGACGGCTTCGACGCTTTCCATGCCCACTTTGTCGGTCTGTCCGACGCCAATCTGCGCGATGCCCTGCTGGCTTCCGGTTCCATCCCGCTGGTGCTACAGGCGGTCAACGATATCGCCGGTGCACCGCAAGGACCGTACTGGGACGGGGGACTGATCGACTACCACCTGCACCTGCCCTACCAGCGCGACGAGGGACTGGTGCTGTATCCGCACTTTAGCGACTACATCGTGCCGGGCTGGCTCGATAAAAGCCTGCCATGGCGGCGCGCGCGCGATGCCGCGCTGGAAAATGTGATCCTGATTTCACCCTCGCCGGAATTTGTCGCCCATCTGCCCAACAGCAAACTGCCCGACCGGGCCGACTTCAAGGCCTATGGCCAGAACCACGGCCTGCGCATGCGCGACTGGCGCCGCGCCATCGGCGAAAGCGAACGCATGGCGGAAGACTTCGCGCGCTGGTGCGAGCGCCCCGATCTGAAACAGGCCGCCAGCTTCTAAGCCACCTGTGCCACTCAGGTGGTTAGGAACATCTCCTGCAGATCATTGAGGAAGCGCTGACCCAGTTCGGTCGGACGGATGAGCTGGTGATCGCGGTATAGCAGTCCTTTGGCTTCCGCGGCATTGAGCTGGCGTTCGATGGCATTGAGCGCCATGCCGGTGCGTTCCATGAACAGGCGCGGATCGAAACCGCCGCACAGGCGCAGGGTATTGAGCATGAACTCGAAGCCCATTTCCTCGCGACCGATCTCGCGCTCTTCCTGCACAGGTGCGCCCAGCGCTACCTGCTCCATATACGCCCTGGGCTGCTTGTAGCGGGCCTGACGCAGGATGCGGTGCGGGAAGGACAGCTTGGAGTGGGCGCCTGCGCCTATGCCCAGATAATCGCCGAATTCCCAGTAGTTGAGATTGTGGCGCGCGCGCCGTCCCGCCTTGGCATAGGCCGACACTTCGTAATGCTGGTAGCCGTTGGCCGCCGTCAGTTCGGCGATCATGTCCTGCATGTCGGCGCTGGCATCGTCATCCGGCAGAGCCGGCGGATACTTGGCGAACAGCGTATTCGGTTCCATCGTCAGATGGTAGAGCGACAGGTGCGGCGGCTGGTAGGACAGTGCCGTTTCGATATCGCGCTGCGCTTCTTCCAGCGTCTGCGACGGCAGCGCATACATCAGGTCGAGATTGAAGTTATCGAAATTGGCCACGGCGATATCCACCGCGCGGCGCGCTTCGCCATCGTCGTGGATGCGGCCCAGCGCCTTCAGATGGCGCTCGCTAAAACTCTGGATACCGATGGACAGCCGGTTCACACCACTGGCACGGTAGGACTTGAACTTCTCTGCCTCGAAGGTGCCGGGATTGGCTTCCATGGTGATCTCGACATCGCTATCGAGCGGCAGCAAGGTGCGCACGTCCGACAGTAGACGGTCCAGCCCTGCTGCCGACAGCAGGCTAGGCGTGCCGCCGCCGATGAAGATGGTGTAGATCTTGCGGCCCCAGATCAGCGGCAGCGCCATTTCCAGATCGGTGCGCAGCGCATCCAGATATTCCTTTTCGGGGAAGCCGGCCTGATAGCCGCCGTCCCTGGCTTCGTGCGAATTGAAGTCGCAATACGGGCACTTCTTCACACACCACGGAAAATGGATGTACAGCGACAGCGGCGGCAGCGCCGTCAGATTCAGCGTGCCACCGGCCAGATATTTGGCCGCCACGCCCGCCACATCGCTATGGCTGGCCGCTGCGCTGGGCTGGGTAGCCGATTTGGCTCCCACGACTTTAATCGGAATCATTTGAGCTTCTCGACCAGAGCGCGCAATGCCTGCCCGCGGTGCGACAGGCGGTTCTTCTCGTCTGCCGCCAGTTCGGCCACGCACTTGCCCAGTGCCGGAATATAGAAATGCGGATCGTAGCCGAAACCACCTTCACCGCGCGCTTCGGCGATGATCTCGCCATTCCAGCGCCCATCGGCGATCACCGGCTGCGGGTCATCGGCATGGCGCACGAACACCAGCACGCAATAGTAATAGGCCGATTTATCAGCATGCGCGGCCAGATCGGCAATCAGCTTGGCACTGTTACGGGCATCCGACTTGGGCTCGCCCGCATAGCGCGCCGAATATACGCCCGGCGCACCACCGAGTGCATTCACGCAGACGCCGGAATCATCGGCCAGCGCTGGCAGTCCGGTCAGGCGGGCGGCATGGCGCGCCTTCTGCAGGGCGTTTTCCACGAAGGTGTGGAAAGGCTCGTCCGCCTCCGGCACATCGTATTCGCCCTGGGCGTGGACGGCATAGCCCACGGTGGACAGCAGTTGGTTGAATTCTTTGAGTTTGCCCGCGTTGTTCGAGGCGAGGATCAGGCGTTGGGTCATGATGTCGGCTGCAAGAGCGCTGCTGCGCTGTAAAAAAGCATGGAAGCCGACATTGTAAACCGTTTGGCTGCCGCACCTGCGGCGGCAGCCCGATTCCCTACTGGCTGGGGCGCTGAGTTAAGCCGTCAGGCCCAGCGCCTGCTTCTGCAGTTTGATCAGATCAGCAATGCCGGCCTGCGCCAGATCAAGCAGACGGTTCATGCCCTCACGGTCAAACGCGGCGCCTTCGGCCGTGCCCTGCACTTCGATGAAGTGGCCGGCATCGTTCATCACCACATTCATGTCGGTATCGCAGCCGGAATCTTCCACGTAGTCGAGATCAAGCACCGGCATGCCCTGATACACGCCTACCGAGATAGCCGCCACAAAGCTCTTGAGCGGCATGGCCGGCACGGCGCCGCTGGCCACCAGCTTGGAGAACGCATCATAGGCCGCCACCATGGCGCCCGTGATGGATGCCGTGCGGGTGCCGCCGTCGGCCTGGATCACGTCGCAATCGAGGTGCAGGGTGCGCTCGCCGAAAGCTTCCAGATCGAAGGCTGCGCGCAGCGAACGGCCGATCAGGCGCTGGATTTCCTGGGTGCGGCCGGACTGCTTGCCACGGGCCGCTTCGCGGTCCATGCGGCTATGGGTGGAGCGGGGCAGCATGCCGTATTCGGCCGTCATCCAGCCCTGCCCTTTGCCTTTCAAAAAGCCCGGTACTTTCTCTTCGATGCTGGCGGTGCAGATCACCTTGGTATCGCCGCATTCGATCAGCACCGAGCCTTCTGCGTGCTTGGTGTAGTTGCGGGTCAGGCGCAGGGCGCGCAGCGCATCGACGGCGCGGCCGCTAGGGCGGGAGACAAAAGTCATACTGTTTTCCTTATTTGAGTAATTGCGAAGATTTTGCGATCGCCCCGCGTATTTCGGCAATGGCTTTTTCGATTTCAGCGTCATCGAACAGGTCGGCGCGCTGGCCAGCAGCACTGCGCGCAATGGTGCTGCTATGTTCCTGCTGGCTTAGCGCTTCGGTCGAGATCATACTCGATAGCTCGTCCGCCGCCTTGCCGCGCTGGTCGGCCATGGCACTGCCCTGCCACATGATGGCCAGCGCCGTCACGTTGTCGCAGCTGCGTCCACCGGCGGCCAGCGCTGCCTGCAGCATGGCCGGCACGGCGCGCACGATAGGCTGGTGCTGCAGGCTGTGGGCGATTTCCTGATCCGGCAGCATAGACCACAAACCATCCGAGCACAACAGCAGCACATCACCGCTCTGCAGGACACCCTGCCCCAGCTCCACGCGCGGCAGGCTATCCGCACCGAGGCAGTTATACAGCTTGTTGCGGTCCGGATGGGTGTGGCGCTGCTCGGCCGGCACCAGCCCCCTGGCGATCAGGTTTTCGATATGACTATGGTCACGCGTACGCGCCAGCACCTGGCCGTCGCGCAGCCAGTACAGGCGCGAATCGCCGCAATGGGCCCACACCACCGTGTTGTGCTGCACCAGCGCCGCCACGACAGTGGTGCGCGGAGTTTCGCTCATGCCTTTGACCTGACGGTGGCGGTGTATGGTTTCGTGCGCGGCCAGTATGGCCTGCTGCAGAAACTGTTCCGGCTTTTTCACATAGGCCGTGGCCTGCTGCTGGAATAGCAGCGAGATGGTCTGCAGCGCCACCGTGGCCGCCACTTCGCCATGGGCATGGCCGCCCATGCCATCGGCCAGCACCAGCAGCAGCGCATCGCGCGTGTAGCTGTAGCCCATGCGGTCCTGATTCTGCTTGCGTGCGCCGATATGGCTTTGCTGGTAGACGGAAAATTGCATCGTACCGCGCTCCTGCTACTGGCGTGTGGCCGGTCCGGCCGACGGCGCGCTACCGCTGTCCGTACCGCCCAGCCAGCGCCGCAAGCCGCTCCCCAGCCGCGCCATGAAACCGCTGGCAGGCGGCGCCGCAGCGTCTGTGACCACGGGCGCCGGTGCTGTAGCCAGCAGCACCTTCTGCAGGGCGAACAGACTTTGCGGCCGGTCCAGCGGCTCCAGCGCCAGACACCATTCAAGCAGTTTCAGCAATTCATCCGAATACTGGCCCTGCAGCTGTACGAAATGGGCCGCCATCTTGTCTGCGCTGCGGCGCTGATCGGCCGGCTGGGGTGGCGCCCCCACCATGCAGGCAAACATGGCGGCACCCAGACTGTAGATATCCGACCACGGGCCCAGTCCGCCGCCCTTGTCGTACAGCTCAGGCGCCGCATAGCCGGGCGTGTACATGGGCGTCAGCGTGGGCATATCCTGATTCAGCGTCTGGCGCGCCGCACCAAAATCGAGCAGCATGGGCGAGCCATCCGTGCGCAGATAGATATTGGCCGGCTTCAGATCAAGATGCAGCAGCTTGTTGGCGTGCACTTCACGCAGGCCCTTGATCACTTGTAAAAAAATAGTGCGTATAAAGGCTTCGCCCACTTTGCTGTTGCGGTTGCGCTGGCGGGCGATGTAGTCCTGCAGCGTATTGCCCGATTCGTAGGCCATAACCATATAAACCGTTTCATGGGCACGGAAGAAATTGCGCACGCTGACCACGTTGGGGTGAGCGATACGGGCCAGTGCCCGCCCCTCTTCGAAGAAGCATTTGAGGCCGATACGGAAGGCCGGCAGGTGGGCCGGCGCCACCGTCGGCACCAGTTCGCCGGGCAGGCGCTGGACCAGCGCGGCCGGCAAATACTCCTTGATGGCCACGGCCGCGCCCTCGCTATCGTAAGCAAGGTAAACAATACTGAACCCACCCGACGCAATTTTCTTTACAATGCGATATCCAGCAATTTCCAGACCATCTGGTAGGGGGGCGTTGTTTTGTGCTGCCATAGGACTCCTCGCCTGAACCCGCCGATTGTGTGGATAAATCACTGTTTTGTAAAGATTTAACCGGGGACATCCTTTGAGCATTTCCAGTATGACGGGCTACGCGGTCGCCACCAGCGAAAGTGCTGCGGGTACACTGACCATCGAAATCAAGAGCGTCAACTCGCGCTTTCTCGATCTACAGTTTCGAATAAACGACGATTTGCGCGCGCTGGAGCCGGATTTGCGCACTGCCATCATGGGCGCGATCACGCGCGGCAAGGTGGAATTGCGCCTGAGTTTCGGGCGCAAGGCAGCCAGTGCCGGCACCCAGGCGCTGAACCTGCCCATCTTGACGGAATTGCAACGCCTGCAGAATGAAGTCAGCAGCCACTTCCCTGCCGCCCACACCATGTCGGTGGCGGAGCTGCTGCGCTGGCCCGGCGTGATCGAAGAAGCGGAAATCGGCCAGGAATCGCTGCAGGCCGATGTGGCCGCCCTGATGACGCGCACCCTGAGCGCCTTCGTCACCAGCCGCCAGCGCGAAGGCGCGGCGCTGGAAGCCATGCTGACGGCCCGCATCGATGCGATGGAAGCCATCGTCAAGCGCATTACCCCGCTGATCCCGCAAGTGGTGGCAGCCTTCCAGCAGAAAGCCGTGGAGCGCATGCAGGATGCACTGGGGCTGGCCTGCCAGGGTTCCAACTCGGCGCTGTCGCGTCAGGATGCGCTGGAACGCATCCGTCAGGAAGTGATCCTGTACGGCATCCGCATCGACGTCGCAGAAGAACTGGGCCGCCTGTCGGCGCACCTGAACGAAACCCGTCACATCCTGAAAAAAGGCGGTCAGGTGGGTAAGCGGCTGGACTTCATGATGCAGGAACTCAACCGCGAGGCCAACACGCTGGGCGCCAAAGCCTCCGTCAAGGAGCTGGCCGACGCCTCGATGGAACTCAAGCTGCTGATCGAGCAGATGCGCGAACAGGTACAGAACCTCGAATAAGGCCCGGCCCTGTCCGGCCCACACAACGCAGGCTGCGCGCCTGCGTTTTTTTTTGCGCGCAGCCGCTAGGCGGGCGTACCGAGGTGCTTATTCGGCGTCGCTGGCGCTGGCCGCATTCATCAGATTGGACCTGAGCTTGACGATGGCCTTCTGCAGCGCCTTGAACTCATCGGCATTCAGCCCTGCCGCTCTGGCCGTGATGTCGCGGTAGTCGAACGCCTGTTCGCGCAGCTGGCGCCCCGCCTCGGTGAGCGAAATCCGGACGCTGCGCTCATCGTCCTTGTCCCGCTCACGCGATACATAGCCCATGGCTTCCAGCCGTTTCAGCATAGGCGTCATGGTGCTAGGCTCAAGAAACAGCTGCTCGCTCAGGCCCTTGACGGTCTGATGGTCCTGCTCCCACAGGCAGATGATGGTCACGTACTGGGGATAGGTCAGGCCCAGCGCTTCGAGCACCGGCTTATACACCCGCGAATAGGCCAGATTGGTGGAATAGATGGCAAAGCACATAAAGTCGCCCAGCCTGGCCGCCTGCCTGTTGCGATTTTCACTGGCACCCATAATTGCGCCCATGGTTGGTTATCAAGCTGGGAATTGTCGTCGCTGCGCCCCCGTTGCGCAAGCCCGGCATCAAGCGCTCCCTCAGCCGAAAGTGAAGGCGTAGGCCTCGGCGCCCGCGTCGAGGAAGCGGATGACGCAGCGCCGCGGACCCACTCTGGTGCCCTGCCTGACCAGCTGATACAGGCGGGTGGCATCGACCAGCCCCATGCCGGCGGCGTCGATATCGCTGCCATGATCGGCGCCCGGCGGCTCGCCGTCCAGCGTCAGCTGTATGCGTAGCGGCCGCCCTGCCGCACCGGGGCCCAGCACCAGATGCAGGTCACGCGCGCTGAACTGGTAGGCAATGCTGGCACCGGCCTCCTGCGCGACGATCTTCTCCTCGCCGGCCAGCCAGTTGCCGGCCAGCCCCCACTGATTCAGGCGCAAAGTGCTCACGCTGTAGCGCTGCGGCTGATCGGGCCGCAGCGGCTGGGGCGAATGGAAGCGCTCTGCCTTGCCATAGCCCAGATAGGTTTCGTCCGATCCCAGCCGGGCCAGATCCGGCGCCGACTGCTCGGCCTTCGCCTCGGGGCGCACCAGACTATGATCGGTCGGTGCCGTGCCATGCGCTTCCGCCAGCAGACGCTGGATGGCGGCCTCGGTGCGGTCGTAATCGCCCTCGCCGTACTGGTGGTAACGTATCTTGCCGTTGCCGTCGAGCAGATAATAGGCGGGCCAGAAGCGATTCCCCCAAGCCTGCCAGATCGCCTGGCTGCTATCCAGCGCCACCGGAAAGTCGATGCGCAAGCGCTGCACTGCCGTCTGCACATTGGCCTGCGACTGTTCGAAGCGGAATTCCGGGGTGTGCACGCCCACCACGACCAGCCCTTGCGTGCGGTATTTTTCGGCCCAGGCGCGGATATACGGCATGGTGCGCAGGCAGTTTATGCAGGAATACGTCCAGAAATCCACCAGCACCACTTTGCCTTTTAAATCGGCAGCCTTGAGCGGGGCCGAGTTCAGCCAGCCACTGGCGCCTTCGAAGCCGGCGCCCGTTCCCTCCACCGGCAAACTGCCCTGACCGCGCGCCACCAGCACTGCGCCCGCCAGTACGCCGGCTCCGGCCAGAGTCAGCATCCAGCGTCGCATGCCTCCCGCTCCCGGCCTCATGGCTGCGCTGGCGCGCCCGTACGGGCGGCCACCTCTATCAGTTCGGCCACCTGCTGCGCATGGCTCGCCATCAGCGCATGCGAAGCACCGGGAATTTCGCGGATCTCGCGGCCATGGGCACGTTCGGCCATGTAGCGCAGCACTGCCGGCGGCAGGTTGCGGTCAGCCGTGCCATACACAAAAAACGATGGCAAGCGCTGCCACGCAGCTGCGCCGGCCGGTTCGTTCAGCGCTGCCAGCGCCACCGGTCGCTGGGCCACAGCCATGGCGGCAGCCTGCGGCTCGGCCACATCGGCAGCAAACTGCTGCCAGTATTTATCCTGCCGTATGTAGAGCTCCTGCGCACCATCGGGTAGCGTGACCGGATCGGCCAGTGCAGTGCCCAGTGTACTGCCGGGGAATTTCCCCGCCAGTCCGGCCACCGTTTCGCCAGCTTCGGGCGCCAGTGCCGCGACAAACACCAGCGCCCTGACCTGCGCCTCGTCCTGTGCCGCACGGGCAATCACCATGCCGCCGTAGGAATGACCGACCAGCACCACTGGCCCCGCAATCGACCGGACCAGACTGGCCGTATAGGCTGCATCGGCCTGCACGCCGCGCAGCGGATTGGCCACACTGACTACCGGATAGCCGTGCGCAGACAGCAGCTGCGCCACAACGGTCCAGCTGGAACTATCGGCAAAGGCGCCGTGGACCAGCACGATGGTGGGACGCGCGGCACTGCTAACGGCCGCCGCAATGGGACTGGCCGCCTGCACTGGCAGGGCAGCACTGAAACTGGCCCAGCCCAGCAGCATCGCCAGTATGTATGAACGAGGTTGCATGACACTTCCTTCCCGGGTTTAAAGACTCTGGCCAGCAGCTCAGGCCAGCGACAGTTCGACGTGGATGTTGTTGCGGCTCATTTTCGAATACGGGCAGATCTGGTGTGCGGCCGCCAGCAAGGCCTGCGCCTGTTCCGCCTCCAGCCCGGGCAGGCTGACCCGCAGGCGCGCCTGCAGCGCAAAGCCATCCGCACCAGTACCCAGATCGACTTCGGCATCGACCACGGTGTCTGCCGGTAGCACCAAGTGCTGCGCCTGTGCCGCCCGGCCCAGCGCACCGATGAAACAGGCCGACCAGCCGGCAGCGAAGAGCTGCTCGGGATTGCTGCCGGCGGCAGCGCTGCCGGGCGGCGCGAGCTGAATATCGAGCCGGCCATCGTCGCTGCGGGCATGGCCGCTACGGCCGCCAGTGGTACGGGTACGTCCCGTGTACAGAATTTTTTCCAGCGTTTGCATCAGATTTCCTTTCCAGTTCAAGAGAACAACACACGTCAAAATTGGGTCACGGCGATCACCGCATCGGCAAACGCACGCGGCGCTTCCTGCGGCAGGTTATGCCCGATGCCACCGCTGACCTGCTGGTGGCGGTAAGGGCCGGTAAAGCGCTGCGCATAGGCTTGCGGCGCGGCGTGCGGCGCGCCATTGGCATCGCTCTCGAGCGTGATGGCGGGCACGCTGATAGGCGGCAGGCTGGCCAGCCGGGCTGCCAGTGCCTGATAGCGGGCCTGGCCGGTTTCCAGCCCCAGTCGCCAGCGGTAATTTGAAATGGTGATGGCGACATGGTCGGGGTTATCCAGCGCTGCCGCACTGCGCTCGAACGTCGCGTTATCGAACTGCCAGCGCGGCGAAGCCTGCTGCCAGATCAGACGGGCGAAGGCATGGCGGTTGGCCGCATAGCCGGCCCGCCCCCGTTCGGTAGCAAAGTAGAACTGATACCACCACTGCAGTTCCGCCTCGGGCGCCAGCGGCTGGCTGGCCTGCTGCTGGCTGCTGATCAGGTAGCCGCTGACGGCCACCAGTCCCTGCACCCGCTCCGGCCACAGCGCCGCAGCGATGGCGGCATTGCGCGCGCCCCAGTCAAAGCCGGCCAGTATGGCGCGGTCGATTTTCAGCGCATCCATGAAGGCGATCACGTCGGCGCCGCCGGCGGCCGGTTCGCCATCCGCCACACCGTCGGCTGCACGCAAACGGGTCGTGCCAAAGCCGCGCAGATAGGGCACCAGCACGCGGTAGCCGGCACCGGTCAGCATAGGCACGACGTCCGTGTAGCTGTGGATGTCATACGGCCAGCCATGCAGCAGTATCACCACCTTGCCATCGGCCGGGCCGGCATCGACATAGCCCACATTGAGCTCGCCGGCATCGACCTGACGGATGCAGGCAAACGGCTCGGCGCACGAGGACTGAGTTGCGCCGGCCATCAAGGGTGCTGCCAGCAACGCTGCCAGTAGCGCGGCCAAGGGTAGTTTGAATAAGTTCATGAACAACTCCTGCGGCTGGTTATGAAATTTACTTATCGCGATAATCATTGTGACGATAACTTTAGCACGCAAAATCAGCCGCTGCAAGCAAAAAAAACTGCGCCCGCGCATCAGCGCCGATGACGGAATCTGGTCCGCCTTCCGGGCTCTTGGTAAAATACTTCTTTGGGCGCTCACTGCCCACCTCAGGAAAGATCACGATGAGCTTAACCAACGCATTTGCAGGCAGCCTGTTCATGGTCGTCGCCCCTTCGGGCGCCGGCAAGTCCACGCTGGTCAATGCACTGCTGGCGCAGGAGCCCAGCATCAAACTGTCGATCTCGACGACCACGCGGCCGCCGCGTCCGGGCGAGACCCATGGCAAGGAATACTATTTCACGACGGCGGAAGATTTCGAGCAGCGCGCCGACGCGGGCGAGTTTCTGGAGTGGGCCGAAGTGCACGGCAATTACTACGGCACTTCGCGCATCATGATCGAAGAGCAGATGAAAACCGGCACCGATATTCTGCTGGAAATCGACTGGCAGGGCGCGCGTCAGGTGAAGAAGCAGTTCCCGCAGGCGGCTGGTATTTTCATCCTGCCGCCATCGATCGATGCGCTGGAAGAACGCCTGAAAAAACGCGCAACCGATGCACCGCACGTGATCACGCGCCGGCTGCTGGCAGCGGGCGGCGAAATCGCCCACGCTCCCGAGTTCGAGTATGCTATTATCAACGAAGAATTTGCCGTCGCACTCAGTGAATTGACGGCGATAGTCAGAGCGGCCCGTTGCCGGTTTGCGCAACAAGCGGCACGCAACGCCTCGCTGTTTGCCCAACTGGGTATCCACGCTGAATAAATACACAAGATTTTAGGAGTTATGATGGCCCGTATTACTATTGAAGATTGTCTGAAAAACGTACCTAACCGCTTCCAGCTGACTCTGGCCGCGACCTACCGCGCACGCCAGCTGCTGCAAGGCCATACGCCTAAAGTAGAAGCCAAGGACAAGCCTACCGTGGTCGCCCTGCGCGAAATCGCTGCCGGCAAAGTCGGTCTGGAAATGTTGAAAAAGGTACCAATGTAATCAAGCTGGTTTCTGTATGAATCAGCTCACTGCCGCGCAGTCTCTGGCCAGCTCTGGCCAGAGCACGCCACCCGACGAACCGGCCAGCGCGCCGGTCGCGGCAACGGCTAGCCCGAACAATGGCAACGGCAGTGACACTCCCGCTCTTGCAGCATCGGCTGCATCCAGTACTTCCTCCGCTGCACCCTCTACCTCTGCTGCTGCCCCTGTGATTGCTACGTCGCCTCTGGCTGCGCCCACCGTGACTGCGGGCGTCGCGTCGATTTCCCATCTGACTGAACGCCTGGCCGAATACATGTCGCCGGCCGACCTGAAAAAGGTCAAGGAAGCCTACCGCTTCTCGGACGAGATGCATCTGGGCCAGCTGCGCAAATCGGGCGAGCCGTATATCTCCCACCCCATCGCGGTGGCAGAAATCTGCACCGACTGGAAGCTCGATGCGCAGGCCATCATGGCGGCCCTGCTGCACGATGTGATGGAAGATCAGGACGTCAAGAAGGAAGAGCTGATCGAACGCTTCGGCGCACCGGTGGCGAATCTGGTGGATGGCCTGTCCAAGCTGGAGAAGATCGAATTCCAGAGCCAGATCGAAGCGCAGGCGGAGAACTTCCGCAAGATGCTGCTGGCCATGGCCTCGGATGTGCGCGTCATTCTGATCAAGCTGGCCGACCGGCTGCACAATATGCGCACCATGGAAGTGATGGCGCCGGCCAAGAAGGCGCGCATCTCGTCCGAAACCATGGACGTGTATGTGCCGATTGCGCACCGCCTTGGCCTGAACAATATCTACCGCGAGCTGCAGGACCTGTCGTTCTCGCACCTGCACCCGATGCGCTACCGCACGCTGGCGAAAGCCGTCAAGGCAGCGCGCGGCAACCGCCGCGAGGTGGTCAAGAAAATTCTCGATTCCGTCACCAACACGCTGGCGCTGGCGAATATTCCGGCCGAAGTGTACGGCCGCGAAAAAACCCTGTACGGCATCTACAAGAAGATGCGCAGCAAGCACCTGTCGTTCTCGCAGGTGCTGGACGTGTACGGCTTCCGCGTGGTGGTCGACAGCTTCCCCAACTGCTATGTGGCACTGGGCACGCTGCACTCGCTGTACAAGCCCATGCCGGGCAAGTTCAAGGACTACATCGCGATCCGCAAGCTGAATGGCTACCAGTCGCTGCATACCACGCTGATCGGCCCTTACGGCACGCCCGTGGAGTTCCAGATCCGTACCCAGGAAATGCACCGCACGGCCGAATCGGGCGTGGCGGCGCACTGGCTGTACAAGAATGGCGACGCCAATCTGTCCGACCTGCAGCAGCGCACCCACGCCTGGCTGCAGTCGCTGCTCGATATCCAGCAGCAGACCGGCGATTCGGCCGAGTTCCTCGAACACGTCAAGGTCGACCTGTTCCCCGATTCCGTGTATGTGTTTACGCCCAAGTCGAAGATCATTGCGCTGCCGCGCGGCGCTACCGCCATCGACTTCGCCTACTCCATCCACACCGGCATCGGCGACCATACGGTGTCCGTCACCATCAACAACGAAGCGGCTTCGCTGCGCACCGAACTGCGCAACGGCGACATCGTCGAAATCGTCACCGATCCGAATTCGCGCCCAAGCCCTAGCTGGCTGTCGTTCGTGCGCACGGGCAAAGCCCGTTCGGCCATCCGCCACCATCTGCGCACCATCAATCTGCCGGAATCGATCACGCTGGGGCGCCAGCTGCTCGAGCATGCGCTGTCCTCGCTGGGCCTGAATCAGGAACTCGAAGACGGGCTGGTAGAACGCCTGCTGAACGAATCGAGCGCCAAATCGCTGGACCAGCTGTATGCCGATATCGGCATCGGCAAACGCATGGCGGCACTGGTGGCGCGCCACATCCTCGGCCTGCGCGGCGGCGAATCGGCCAGCGGTCCGGTCGACCATAACAACGCGGCCGAACTCGATCCTGTCACCATCTGCGGCAGCGAAGGTGTGTCGGTCCAGCTGGCGCAGTGCTGCATGCCGATACCGGGCGACTCCATCATCGGCCAGCTGCGCCGTGATCAGGGCCTGCTGGTGCACACCTTCGATTGCGTGCTGGCCAAGCGCCAGAAGGCCAAGGAGCCGGAACGCTGGATCGCCGTCAAGTGGGGCACGGAACTAAACCGCCGCTTCGACAGCCGCATCAAGCTGCTGATCAATAACGAGAAGGGCATACTGGCCCGCGTGGCGGCCGAGATCGGCGAATCCGATGCCAACATCACCTATGTGGGCATGGACGAGGACAAGGAACACGTGCTGCACCAGCTGCGCTTCACCATACAGGTGAAGGACCGCGTGCATCTGGCCGCCCTGCTGCGCAATGTGCGCCGCGTGGCCGGCGTCAACCGCGTGCTGCGCGAACGCAGCTAAGACCAACTAAGGCAGGTGGCGCGGCCAGCGCGCCTTGGCTGCGCTCGTGGCGCTCATCCGCTGCGCTAGCCGGCCAGCCTAATCGGCGGCCGGCGCCGGATAACTGACTGCCAGCACTTCCAGCTCATCCACCCCATGCGGCGCATGGAAGGTGATCACATCACCTTCACGCGCCTTGGTCAGCGCCCGCGCTACCGGCGCCACCCAGCTGATCTTGCCGTTGAGCGGATCAAGTTCATCGATGCCGACGATGGTAATGGTGCGTTCCTGCCCGTGCTGGTCGCAATAGGTGACGGTCGCGCCGAAATAGATCTGGTCCGAACCATGGTGCACGCTGGGGTCGACCACGGCCGCCAGATCCATGCGCTTGGTCAAGAAGCGGATGCGCCGGTCGATCTCGCGCAAACGCCGTTTGCCGTAGATGTAGTCGCCGTTTTCCGAGCGGTCGCCATTCGAGGCGGCCCAGTGGACGATGCGCACCACTTCCGGCCGCTCCACATCGATCAGTTGCAGCAGCTCGTCCTTGATGCGCTGATAGCCCGCAGGCGTAATGTAATTTTTTGAACCGGGCGGGATGGCCAGCGCCAGCGCGGCGGCTTCGTCATCGTCATCGCCATCGGATTCTTTCACAAAGGCTTTATTCATAAGCTTATTGTAGCCATTTACAGACTATCCGTGCAGAGCGCGCACTGTTGCGGACCAGCCCGATTTTCCCCGCAGTGAACATGGTTTCACGTATCATGCAGGCGACAGGCGCCGTAACTCTGGCGTAGCAACTCGGGAAGACCTAGCCTCATGTCTGAAAAGAACCGCATCAAAATCTTTATCGCCGACGAACACGCCATCGTGCGCGAAGGCGTGAAACATGTGCTGGCCGGCACCCTGGACCTGCAATTCGGTGGCGAAGCCGATAACGGCCTCGATGCCATCCGTCTGCTGCGCAAGGCGCGCTGCCAGGTGCTGCTGCTGGAAATCGCCCTGCCCGACCGTAGCGGCATCGAAGTACTCAAACAGATACGCAAAGACCACCCCGAACTGGCTGTGCTGATTTTCTCCCAGCAGCGCGAAGAGCAGTATGCGCTGCGTGCCCTCAAGGCCGGTGCGGCCGGCTATCTGGGCAAGCAGTGTGCGCCAGCCGAGCTGCTCGAGGCCATCCGTCAGGTGGCGGGCGGCCTCAAATATGTCAGCGCCACGCTGGCCCAGCAGCTGGCCAACCACGTGGGGGCAGACCATCTGGCGCCACCCCATGAAAGCCTGTCCGACCGCGAGTACCAGACCCTGACCATGATAGCCTCCGGCAAAACCGTCAGCCATATCGCGCGCGAACTGTCGCTCTCGGTCAAGACGGTGAGCGAATACCGCGCCCGTCTGCTGGTCAAGATGCAGCTCAAAAACAGCGCGGAACTGACGCACTACGCGATCCGCAACCACTTGGTAGAATAAGACCATGTAGCGGCGAGCCAGTGCGCGGAGGACTTGCCGTTTATACTTGCCGTTTATTAATGCCAAAATGAAACAGGTTTTCTGCCCTCTACTCGCGGGAATGGCGAGCTCAGCGCACACTTAAGATGCTAAGAACGAGTCTATCTTTAAGAGGTCGCGCTTCACATGTCCAGCAAACCGAATACTCCCGAGCAGAATCCAGCCGAGATCGCGCGTGAAGCTTTCCGCCGACTGGCCCTGCGGCGCGTGGCGCCCACGCCGGAAGCCTACCGCGACATCTACCATGAAATTGCCGGCACTCAGGCCGTCGCCCCTGCCACCCCGCTGGGCGCGGTAGACCCCGGCCCGGAATCCGTGCTCAGCCAGTTTGCCAACCGTCTCGGTGAACAGCCGCATGGCGAACTGGCCGATTTCGGCCGGCGCTGCCAGCGTGCGCTCAAAACGCGCGACTGGGATGGCTATGGCCGCGCCCTGAGCCAGCTGGCAGAAAAACACTTGCAGCCCAAACGGGGCGGCATCGAAGTGGCCGGTCTGGGGCCGGACGACGACCAGAGCCGTACGCTGCGTGATCTGCTCAGCCGCACGCTGACTTATGCTGTGGCCTCGCTGCTCAGCGGCGCCCCCGTGCTGGTGGCGGAAGCGGAATCGCTGGGGGCGGCTACCAAGCTGGCCCACAGCGAAGAGGCGCTGGCCGATATTGCCGTGCGGCTGAAACAGCTGTGCTACCAGATCGAACTGCGCGGCGGCGATAGCGCGGAACAGCAGGAACTGCTGCTGCGCCTGTTCCGCCTGCTGCTGGAAAACGTCGGCGAGCTGCTGGACGACGATAGCTGGCTGCGCGGCCAGATCGAAGCCGTGCAGAATCTGATCGCCGGCCCGCTCGATGTGCGCGCGCTGGAAGAAGCGACACGCAGCCTGAAAGAAGTCATCTATAAACAGGGCCAGCTCAAGCACAGCCTGTCGGACGTCAAGCTCACCGTCAAGAATATGATGATGACCTTTATCGACCGGCTCGGCCAGGTGGCGGCGTCCACCGGCGATTTCCACGAGAAAATCGGCGGCTATTCGGAAAAGATCAGCAAGGCCGACAACATCGCCGAGCTCAACACCATCCTCGACGAAGTGCTGCGCGAAACCCGGCTGGTGCAGAGCGAAGCCCTGAAGGCACGCGACAAGATGGTGCTGGCACGGCAGGAAGTGCAGGACGCGGAACAGCGCATCCACCAGCTGGAAGCCAAATTGCAGCATTTAAGCGAGCTGGTGCGTGAAGACCAGCTCACGGGCAGCCTGAACCGCCGTGGTCTCGACGATGTGTTCGAACGTGAAACGGCGCGCTCGGACCGCCGCGGCACGCCGCTGTGCATCGCCATCCTCGATCTGGACGACTTCAAGAAGCTCAACGACACCTATGGCCACATCGCCGGCGATGGCGCGCTCAAGCATCTGGTGAAGATCGTCAAGGATACGCTGCGCTCGATGGATGTGATTGCCCGCTTCGGTGGCGAGGAATTCCTCATCCTGATGCCGGAAACCACGGTGGAAGCGGCGACCAGCACCATGACCCGGCTGCAGCGCGAGCTGACCAAGCACTTCTTCCTGCACGATAACGAGAAAGTGCTGATCACCTTCTCGGCCGGGGTCGCCCTGCGCCGCCCCAATGAAGACCAGACGGAACTGGTCAAGCGGGCCGACAAAGCCATGTACACGGCCAAACAGACGGGGAAAAACCGCGTCGTCGTTGCCGAATAAATAATTAAATCAGCGTTTTCTTAGGGGGCCCGGCTTATGCCGGGCTTTTTTTTGCCTAAAAACATGGGCGAAAAATAAATTTTTTCACCCTAAAGTTTCCCGTTTTGGCGTCGTTTAGACGCCCATCAGCTAGGAACTTGAGGCGTTTAATACAAAATTTTGCGGCTTTTTTACCCTAAATTTTTCCCACACGGCAACCGTTAGTCATCACAACAGCGGTTTGATTGTCTCAGAATAACGAGGCAGACCAATGGGAATGAGCAAATAGCCCAATCGAAGTATTAAGTCTGGAGAAACATCATGGCACAAGTCATCAATACCAACATTGCATCGCTGAACTCGCAACGTAACCTGACCACCTCGCAAGCATCCCTGTCGACCTCGCTGCAACGCCTGTCCTCGGGTCTGCGTATTAACAGCGCCAAAGACGACGCTGCAGGTCTGGCCATTTCCGAGCGTTTCACTTCGCAAATTCGCGGTAATACGACGGCTGCACGCAACGCCAACGACGGTATCTCGCTGGCGCAAACGGCCGAGGGTGGCTTGAGCACCGCCGGCGATCTGCTGCAACGTATTCGCGAACTGGCTGTTCAATCGGCCAACGGCACCAACTCCGATTCCGACCGTAAATCGATCCAGGGTGAGGTTGCTGCCCTGTCGAACGAACTGAACCGTGTAGCCAACACCACCCAGTTCAACGGCCAGAACGTACTGGACGGCTCGCTGACCTCCTCGCAATTCCAGGTCGGTGCTAACGCCAACCAAACCATTAACGTGGGCGTGCAATCGGCCAAAGCAACCGACATTGGTAACAATGCTCTGGCTGCTCTGTACGGTAACACCGCCGGTAGCGCCAATGCTGCCACTGCCACCACCGCTAACGGTGTTCAGGCCCAGACCCTGACCGTGACTTCCGGTACCGGTCAGAGCACCAGCGTGGACGTGAAAGTGGGCGACAGCTCGAAAAAAATCGCGGCTGCCGTCAATGCACTGAGCGGCACTTCCGGTGTCACCGCAACGGCTTCGACCACCGCTACCCTGTCCGGCCCAGCCGCGACCGGTTTCGCTGATGGTTCGCTGCAATTCACCCTGCGTGGCGACAACTCGATCGAAGCAGATGCTAACTCGACCGCAGTGACCATCTCGGCCAAAATCAAAGGCGGCGATCTGTCGGCAGTAGCCCAGGCCATCAATGCGCAAGTCGGCACCACCGGCATCAGCGCAACGATCCAGACCAACGGCACCACCCACAACAAAGAGATCAAACTGACCAACTCGTCGGGCGCTGACATCCAGATCACCAACACCAATGCTGCTTCGGACGACTCGCTCGCCGCTGCTGCACTGCGTGGTCCTGACCAGCCAGCCAACGGTTCGGTAGCCGCTGTGGAAGGTACGCCACAGACCATCAACGGCGCGGGCAGCTCGAGCACGGTTGGTGGCCACCTGGACTTCTCGTCGGAAAGCGGCTTCACCATCAGCTCGACCACCACCGACATCGTTGCAGCTTCCACCGGTTCGGATCTGCAATCGGTCGCCAAAATCGACGTCAGCACCGTGGACGGCTCGAACAAAGCACTGAAAACTCTGGACGCTGCACTGAACCAGATTAACTCGAACCGCGCTGCACTGGGTGCGATTCAGAACCGCTTTGCTTCGACCATCTCGAACCTGAACATCGCGACCGAGAATCTGTCGGCATCGCGTAGCCGGATTCAAGATACCGACTTCGCTGCAGAAACTGCCAGCCTCACCCGCGGTCAGATCCTGCAACAAGCTGGTACCGCGATCCTGGCCCAGGCGAACTCGCTGCCTAACGGTGTACTGTCGCTGCTGCGTGGCTAAAATCCGGGGACGAGCTGACGTAACATTGTCACTCTGACTAGGTTCCCCGGCTGATGTCATCAGTCGGGGATTTTTCACAAAGGAAGCATCATGACTATCGATACTATTGGCACCAGCACGACGGCCCGCACGGTCGACCGTCCTGCCGCCAGCGATACGGCCGCACCGCAAGGCGCAGCCCGGGCACCTGCCACTGCCGTGGAAACGGCCGCCGCAGTGACCGCTTCGGCCAATGTGCCGACGCTGGATCAGGTGAAAAATGCCGTGTCGCAGCTGAATAAATCGTCGCAAGCCAAATCGCAGGGTCTGGAATTCTCCGTCGACAATGACACCAAACGCACGGTGGTCAAAGTGGTCGATTCCGGCACCGGTGAAGTGCTGCGCCAGATTCCTTCGCCTGAAGCACTGGAAATTGCCAAATCGCTGGAGTCGAAAGCCAGCACCGGTCTGCTGATCCAGCAAACCGCCTGACGCAACTGCGCACTGCGCGCAGTTGTCGCCTTGTCTACCGCCACGCCGCCGTAAGTCGCGTGCCCGCCCCTCACGGCGGCGTCTGAGTGACGCCGGGCCGTCGTTTTGCCACATCCCTGCTGCCTGTTTTTTCAGCTTTTGCCGAACTGGCGGGTATTCTCCCCTCTCAAGTCAGGTTTGATTCGGCCGATATTGTCTTATATTATTGCTTTACTTAGGAGCGCAACGTGGGCATCTCATCACCCGGCATCGGCTCAGGCATCGACGTCAACACCATCGTCAGTAAGCTGATGGCGGTGGAGTCTGCCCCGCTGGCGGATTTCGACAAGAAGTCGGCCAGTTATCTGGCCCAGGTTTCCGCCTTCGGCAACCTGTCCAGCGCGCTCGGCAGTTTTCAGGGCTCGCTCGCCAGCCTGACCTCGGTTTCCAGTTTCCAGTCGCTCATCAGCACCCCCAGTGATTCGACGGTGATGAGCGCTACCGCCAATAGTACCGCCCAGCCCGGCAACTACCGCGTCAACATCAGCCAGATCGCGCAGGCCCAGACGCTCGCCTCGGGCGGCTACAAGAGCACCACGGCCGCTATCGGCGTGGGCAACAAGACCACGATTAACTTCGCCCTCGGCACCGTCAGCGGCGGCACCTTCGGCATCAGCGGCAGCGCACTCGGTGCCAGCCTGAGCACGGGCGGCCTGACGCCGGGCTCGCTCACGCTCAACAACACCGTGATCGCCACCGATGGCAGCACCCGCAGCGCCCGTCTGCTGGCCGACGCCATCAATGCCAAGAGCACCACCACCGGCGTGTCCGCCAAGCCTAGTGCTACCGTGACCAGCGCCAACCTGTTCGGCGCCTCCGGTGCCAGCACCTATGGCGACGTGGATACCAGCGGTGGCGGCACTTACGCACTCACCGTGGGCGGAGTGGAAATTGCCGCCCAGGCTAGCGGCGTGGCCGGCGGCGCCGGTCTGACGGCCGCGGCGCTCGATACCGCACTGACCAGCAGCGCCGTGACACGGGCACTGGCCGACGCCAACATCACCGTGAGCGGCACGGCCGCCGATGGCACGCTGCGATTCTCGAATGCCGATGGCAGCAATATCGCCGTCACGGAAGTCGTCACTGGCAGCGTCACTGGCGGCATCGGCAATAGCGGCACGGCCAATGTGGGCTCCAGCAGCACGGCCGTGGGCAGTATTTCGCTGGTCTCCAACGATGGCAGTCCGATTTCCGTGGGCGGCACCAATCCGGCCGGTGCCGGTTTCACGGCCGGCACCGGCGGTGCCTACCTCGGCGCCAGCTTCGCCGCCGACGCGACCCGTACCAGCGGCAACATCGTTATCGATAGTACCAATAACACGCTGCAAGGCATCCTCGATGCCATCAACAAGGGCAATTTCGGTGTTACCGCCAGCATAGTTTCGGATGGCTCGACGGGCACCGGCGCCACCCCGAATCACCTGATTCTGACTTCCAGCGCTACCGGTGTCAGTTCGACCATGAAAATCACGCTGGCTGGCTCGGGCGGCAACCCGCCCGACCCCGATCTGGTGTCCCTGCTGGGCTACGATCCGGCCGGCGTGCAGAACCTGAGCCAGAAAGCGGCGGCGGCCGATACCCGCGCCACTGTCAATGGCATCGCCGTGACCAGTTCCAGCACCAGCATCTCGGGTGCCATCGCGGGCGTCAACATCAGTGCGCTGGCAGTCGGCAACTCGACCCTGACAGTGGCCAAGGATAGCAGCGCGCTGACCACCAATGTGAACGGCTTCGTCAAAGCGTTTAACGAACTGAACAGCCAGATCACTTCGCTCGGCGCCTACAACGCCGATACCAAGTCCGGTGGCCCGCTGCTGGGCGACACCACGCTGCGCAGCTTGCAATCAGGCGTGCGGCGCCAGCTGTCGGCCTCGATCACGGGCTTGCGCGGCACCAGCCTGACCAATCTGTCACAGATCGGTATTTCCTTCCAGAAGGATGGCACACTGTCGCTAGACAATGCCAAACTGCAGAAGGCCATCAACACCAATTTCAACGATATCGCCGGTCTGTTCGCTGCCGTGGGGCGCGGCACCGATCCCGATATCAAGTTCGTCAGCTCGGGCAGCAATACCAAGGCGGGCGACTATGCGCTCAACATTACCCAGCTGGCAACGCAAGGCACGCTGCAGGGGAACGTGGCCTTGCCGGCAGAAACCACCATCGATGCCGATACCACCTGGACCGTCACGCTGAATGACACCACGCCGCCTACGCTGGCCAATACGGCTACCATCAGCCTGCCAGCCGGTACCTACAACCCCAGCCAGCTGGCCACCCTGCTGCAATCGTCGATCAATGGCGTCTCCGCGTTCGCGAATGCCGGTGCCACCGTCACGGCCACGGTGGGCGACGACGGCAAGCTCAAGCTGCAATCGACGCGCTATGGCGCGAAATCGAATATCCATCTGATCACGGCCAGCGGCACGGATGCCAGCGCCGTGTTCGGCAGCGGCAGCTCGGTCGATGGTCTGGATGTGGCCGGCACTATCGGCGGCTATATGGCGACCGGCGACGGCCAGAACCTGACCGGCGCCGCCGGCGCACCGGTGGAAGGACTGAAACTGACGGTGACCGGCGATGCGCTGGGCAACCGGGGCAGCTTCGGTTTCTCGCAAGGCTATGCCTACCAGCTCAATGCGCTGGCGGCCAGCTATCTGGGTGCCAAAGGGGCAATTACCAGCCGTACCACGGGTTTGAATAATTCCGTAAAAGACATTACCAAGCAAAAAGACGCTTTTAATTCGCGATTGACGGACATCGAAGCGCGTTATCGTAAGCAATATACGGCACTCGATACGTCGATTGCCAGTATGAATAAAACCGCGTCATTCCTGACGCAACAGTTCGCCGCCCTCAGCAAAGGCTAGGCGCGAACGCTTTAACAGGAGAGTGAGTATGTTCGGATCCCGACAAACTGGCGTGCATGCCTATGCCAAAGTAGGTATGGAAACCGGCGTAGTAGCCGCCAGTCCCCACAAGCTCATCGTCATGCTGTTCGACGGTGCGCTGGTGGCGCTGGGCACTGCGCTGCTAAGCATGCGCGACGGCAATATCGGCGAAAAAGGCAAGTCGATCTCCAAAGCCATCATGATTATCGATAGCGGCCTGCGCGCCGCGCTCGACAAGAAAGCCGGCGGAGAAATTGCCGAAGGTCTGGATGCGCTGTATGAGTACATGAGTGCCCGCTTGCTGACGGCCAACCTGAATAACGACCCCAGCATCCTCGAGGAAGTCCAGCGCCTGCTGACGGAATTGCGCGACGCCTGGAATGCGATTGCCGATACGCCAGCGGTCACCGGCCAGCCTGCCCCTACCCCTTCTCTCGCGAGCGCCTGATACATGATGAACCACCAAGAAGTCTTAGCTGTGTATGCCACCATGGCCGACCTGACCGAACAGATGGTGCTGGCGGCACAACGCAGCGACTGGGACCAGCTCGTGCTGCTGGAGCAGGCGTGTGCGGCCCACGTCCAGACCCTGCGCGAACAGGATACGGGCACGCCCATGCGCGGCCCCCAGCGCGAACGCAAGATCGAACTGATACGCCAGATGCTCAACGCCGACCGCCAGATCCGCGATCTGACCATGCCGTGGATGGCGCAGCTGTCGAAACTGATCAACGCCACCGGCACGGAACGGCGCGTGCTCAACGCTTACGGTAGCGTCTGAGGGCTTAGCCCACCATGCTGCCCAACTCGCTGACCATCCCGCCCGTCGGCGCAGTGGCGGTAGCCAGCCCGGCCGTCGCCATCGGCGATGGCCGTCAGGCCGCTTTCCAGCGCGCGCTGCAAAGCCTGGTCGGCCAGTCCGTCACGGGTGAAGTGCTCTCGCGTTTCAATGACGGCAGCTTCATGGTCAATGTGGCCGAGCATGCCGTGCGCATGCAGCTGCCGGCCGACGCCAGCGTGGGCAGCCGCCTGCCCCTCACCGTTCTCAGCGCCGAACCGCGCGCGACCTTCGAACTCAACCAGCCCAGCAGCAGCGTCGTGCTGTATGGCGATGCCCATGCACCGGCCGGCACCGGCGACCTGTACACACCCGCCAGTGCTGGCGGCGCATCCGCCAGCGCCAGCACGGCCAGCGCTCTGGCGGCCGGCAGTCACCCGGCCACCAGCAGCGCAGCGGGCGGCCAGAACAGCGCTGCCACGGCGGCGGCCTCTGCTGCGCCTGCAAGCTCTGCCGCCTCGGCCGCCGCTGCGGCTGCAGCAAATACTCCGGCCAGCAATGCCGCCGGCAATCCTGCAGCACTGGCCGGTGCCGCAGCCCAGCTGGCCAGCGCCGCAGCCGCCTTTCCTGCACTGGCCGCCAGCGTCATGGCAGCCAGCGGGCCAGCCTCCAGCCGCCCGACGACTCCACCGTCTGCGCTGCCCGCCGGCAGCGACGACGAGATCGCGCCCGGCCTGCCCCGTCCGGCCTCCGGCGCCGCTACCGCTGCTGCTGCCGGTGCTGCTGGCGGCAGCCAGGCAACGCGGGGCCACAGCGCCGCCGCCAGCCTGCTGGGCAAGGCACCACTGACGCCGCTGGCCGAGCTGCCCGGACTCGATGCCGGCACCAGCCAGCCGGAACTGAGCAATGCGGCAAAGATACTGGGTTCCGTGCTGAGCCAGCCAGCAGCGGCCAGCGCCCTGCCCCTGCTGGGAAAAACCGCTTTGTTCAGTCAGGGTGCGCCGGAACCGGCCCGGCTGGCGCAGACGCTGCAAAGCACCATCGAAGACAGCGGCCTGTTCTATGAATCCCACGTGGCGGCATGGAGCCGCGGCGAGCGCACGCTGGAACAGCTACAGCGCGAACCGCAGATGCAGCAGGCCCAGCGCGCCGCCGATCACGGCAACGACGCGGCCGGCATACCGGACCGCACTGCCGCCCAGCAAATCAACCAGCAATTGCTGACGCACGAACAGGGCCGCGTGCAGTGGCAGGGCGAAGCCTGGCCGGGCCAGCCCATGCAGTGGGAAATCCAGCGCCAGACCGAGCGCGAGCCGCGCGGCCGCAACGGTGCCGAGGCCGAGGCCACGCCCATCTGGCGCAGCAGCCTGCGCCTGCGCTTTGCCGCGCTGGGCGAACTGTCGGCCACCATCACCCTGGTCGGCCAGCAAGTCCATCTGCAGCTGCAGACCGACGATGCTGCCAGCGGCGCCACCCTGCGCGCCCAGGCGGGCGTGCTGGAACAGGCCATGGCCGCAGCCGGCATCCCCCTGACGTCCTGCCAGATCCAGGATGGGGACGACCATGACGGATGAACACAGCCCCCGCCCCGTGCCGCGCGCCGTCGCGCTGGCTTATGGCGCCAACGATGCCGCCCCCAAGGTGGTGGCCAAGGGGCGCGGCCTGATCGCCGAGCAGATTATCGACATCGCGCTCGAGGCCGGCGTGTTCGTGCACGAGTCGCGCGATCTGGTGTCTTTGCTCATGGATATTGACTTGGACCAACAAATTCCGCCCACCCTCTATAGGACGATTGCGGAACTACTAGCGTGGCTATATCATATTGAATCAGCGCAAAAGTCTGGCCTGCCGCTACCGGCGCCGCCCGACCCGCTCGCTTCACTCACTGACACTCGGAACTGATGTACCCACATTTTCAGGATACGGCTTTAGAAAACTGGCACGATTTCGAAGTCGAATCGCGCAAGGAAATTGTTTCCCTGTTGCGCGGCATCGCTAGCAAAAAACAGCTGATCCGCATGCTGATCCAGGGGGAGAACGACGTTTGCGTCACCTCCATCCTCGATGTCGATGAAGCCAGCAACACCGTCATCCTCGATACCTCCATCGATACGGCCCAGAACAAACGCATCCTGTCGGCCCACCGGCTGTCGTTCGAAACCTCGCTCGACAAGGTACGCATCCTGTTTGCGGCCGATAGCGCCACGGCCAGCACCTATGGCGGCAGCCCGGCCTACCGCATCGCCGTGCCGCCCACGCTGATCCGTCTGCAGCGGCGCGAATACTACCGCATCGCCACCCCGGTCAGCAATCCCGTGCGCATCCTGCTCAAGCTGCCGGAAGAACTGGGCGGCCCGACCAGCTTCCCGCTGGCCGATATCAGCTGCGGCGGCATCGCCATCCTCGATAACCGCATGGTGCTGGGTGAAGCCATAGGCCGCGAATACCGCGACTGCAAGCTGGAACTGCCGGAAATCGGCCCTGTCACTACCGATCTGCAAGTGCGTAACTCGCTGGATCTGACGCTGCTCAACAACAAGAGCAACCGCCGGCTCGGTTGCGAGTTCATGAATATTTCGCGGGGCAATCTGGCGGCCGTGCAGCGCTACATTACCCGTCTGGAACGCGAGCGTAATGCCCGTATTGCCGGGCTGAACTAGATCAATCAGGCCCGCTGCGGGCCCGTACTGGCTTACACCTGCATATTCATGATGTCGTGATAGGCCGACACCAGCTTGTTGCGCACCTGAATCGTGGCCTGGAAGTTGATACTGGCTTTCTGGGTGGCGATCATCATGTCCGACAGGCTGACACTATCATCGCCGAGCGCAAACTTCTGGCTCATGTCTTCCGCCTTGACCTGACTGGCATTGACCCCGTCCAGCGCCGACTTGAGCGCATCGGCAAACTGTACGCGCGGCGCTGCAGCGGCCGGTTCCGTCTTGATGACAGGCGGCGTCAGGCCCGGGCGGGCAGCATGCGCCTTCAGCTGTGCAATCATGTTCTGGATCTGGGTACTGTCGATGCCACCGGTTTTCATTGCTCACTCCGTCTTGTTGCTGTCATGGAACAAATTCCACGTCATGGCGGGCCGCAGCGTTACAATACGTCACGGCTCTTTCAGTGCTAGCAGAATAGCAGGGCACAGGTCCAGCAGCAGTTGCGAGCAGAGGCCTAAACGAGGCTCTATTTGCCGGATTGAAATGTCACAACTCAGGCAATAATCGTTCATCCTCACACCAACCCCGTACCGGAAAACCATCATCATGGCCGTAGCCGAAACCATAGCTAACGAGAACCCTAGCGAGACGGGCGACGAAGAAGTCGCCGAGCAGTTATCGTTCTTCCAGACTCCGCTGGGACGCAATTTCGCCCGCGCAGCAGCCGCGGCGGCCGTGATTGCCGTGCTGTTCGGGCTGTATCTGTGGAATAAGCCGCCCGAGTATGGCGTGCTGTTTTCCAACTACACCGACCGCGACGGCGGCGCCATCACAGCCGAGCTGGACAAGCTGAACATCAAGCACAAGTTTTCCGACAATGGCACGGCCATCCTCGTGCCCACCGATCAGGTGCATGATGTGCGCCTGAAGCTGGCCGCGCAGGGCTTGCCCAAAGGCGGCAGCGTCGGCTTCGAACTGATGGAAAACCAGAAGCTGGGCGTGTCGCAATTCCTCGAGCAAGTCAATTACCAGCGTGCCCTCGAAGGCGAGCTGGCCCGTTCCATCCAGTCGCTGGCAGCGGTGGAAAACGCGCGCGTCCATCTGGCCCTGCCGAAACCGTCCGTGTTCGTGCGCGACCAGCAGAAGCCCACCGCTTCCGTGCTGCTGACGCTGCGCCCCAACAGCATGATCAACGTCGAGCAGACGGCCGCCATCGTCCACCTGGTTGCCTCCAGCGTGCCGGAACTGATTCCGGCCAACGTCACGGTGGTCGATCAGGCCGGCAATCTGATTTCCGAGCTGAACAAAAACGGCAACGCCAATCAGAACGCCAAGAACATGAACGAGACCCAGCTCAAGTATGTCAAGGACATGCAGCAGCAGGTGATCCGTCAGGTCGAATCCATCATCATTCCTATCGTCGGCGAAGGCAATGTGCGGGCCGAAGCGACGGCCGATGTGGACTTTGCCCAGATCGAACAGGCCGCCGAAACCTATAAACCGAACTCGCCACCGGCCGCTTCCGCCATCCGCAGCCAGCAGAGCAGCGAAACCAGCGGCAGCGCCGGCAGCAATAATCCGAACGGCATTCCGGGCGCCCTGTCCAACCAGCCGCCGGGCACGGCCACGGCACCGCTCAACCAGACCGCCGCCACCGGCACCACGGCGCCGGCACCGGGCACGCCACCGGGCGCCGCCACCGGCACTACGGGCAGCACGGGGCCCACCCACAAGGAATCGACCACCAACTACGAAGTCGACAAGACCGTGCGTTATGAACAGCGCGGCATGGGCGGTCTGCGCCGCCTGACCGTGGCCGTGGTGGTCAACCACAAGCGCATCGTCGGCAAGGATGGCAAGGTCACGGTCAAAGCCTATACGCCTGAGGAAATGGGCAAGATCAACGATCTGGTCAAGCAGGCCATGGGCTACAACCAGGACCGTGGCGACGCCGTCAGCGTGGCCAATGCACCGTTCGAAGGGGTGGATCGCCCGTACGAGCAGCCGCCCGAATGGTGGCGCGATCCGGCCAACCTGCCGCTGGCCAAGGACTTCGCCAAATTCCTCATCACCGCCATGATCCTGCTGTACATCGTGCTGCGGATTGTGAAGCCGATGATGCGGCCCGTATTCAAGAAAATCGACGAGTTCAATGCCGTCGAGCCGGAGCCGGAAGAGCCGGAACCGGAAGAGGAAGAAGTGGTGGACGAAGGTCCGAACGAAGCGCTCATCGCCGAAGAAGAGCTGCGCCTCATGGAAGAAAACACGGTACGCAGCTACCGCGAAAATCTGGCCATGGCGAAGAAACTGGCGACCGAGGACCCACGGATTGTGGCTAACATCATCAAGGAATGGATAGGCGCAAATGACTGAGAATACCGGACTGCAGAAGGCAGCGATTCTGATGCTGTGCATGGGCGAAACGGAAGCGGCCGAAGTGATGAAATTCCTCGGCCCGCGCGAAGTACTCAAGCTCGGTGCCGCCATGGCCACCATGAAAAACGTGCCGCACGAAGACGTGGTGGGCACGCTGGACAACTTCCGCGACATGGTGGCGGCCGCCTCCACCGTGGGTCTGGACTCCGACGAATACATCCGTCAGGTGCTGACCAAGGCACTGGGCGACGACAAGGCGTCCGTGCTGCTGTCGCGTATTCTGGGCGGGAAGGACGCCTCCGGTATCGAATCGCTGAAGTGGATGGATTCGCAATCCGTGGCCGAGCTGATCCGCAACGAACACCCGCAGATCATCGCCACCATTCTGGTCCACCTCGAGCGCGATCAGGCTTGCGAAATTCTCGGCCACTTCACCGACCGTCTGCGCAACGACGTGGTGCTGCGGATTGCCACGCTGGACGGCGTGCAGCCGGCTGCGCTGCGCGAACTCAACGACGTGCTGACCAAGCTGCTGTCAGGTAATGAAAACATCAAGAAATCCTCGCTGGGCGGCGTGCGTACGGCGGCCGAGATTCTTAACTTCATGAGCGGCGAGCAGGAAGGTTCTGTGATGGACAACATCAAGAACTACGACAACGATATGGCGCAGAAGATCATGGACGAGATGTTCGTGTTCGACAACGTGATCGATATCGACGACCGCGGCATCCAGCTGCTGCTGCGCGAAGTCCAGTCCGACATGCTGGTGATTGCGCTGAAAGGCGCTTCGCCCGAGCTGCGCGAGAAGATCTTCAAGAATATGTCGGCCCGTGCGGCCGAAATGATGCGCGAAGATCTGGAATCCAAAGGTCCGGTGCGGCTGTCCGAAGTGGAAGCCCAGCAAAAAGGCATATTGCAGATCGTGCGCCGTCTGGCCGACGAAGGCCAGATTGTGCTCGGTGGTAAAGGCGACGATTCCTTCATCTGATGAACAGTACGGTAAAAACACCCCAGCCAGCCTTCCAGCGCTGGCAAATGACCTCGTTCGGCGACGAGCGCCCCAGCGCCGTGGCCAAACGCGAGGCCGAGCAGCGCCTGCGCGATGCCGAAGCGGCGCAGCTGGCAGCCGAGCAGCACGAGCAGGAAGAACTGGAACGGCAGGCGCGCGAGCAGGAAGACATGGGCCCGCCCATCCCGCCGCCACCGAGCTATCCCACGGTGGAAGAACTGGAAGCTATCCGCGAACAGGCCCGCCAGGAAGGCTATGAAGAAGGCCATACGGCCGGCCATGCCGACGGTCATGCCGAGGCCATGGAAGCAGGCCAGCAGCGCACCGATGCCGTGCTGGCCGAACTGCACAAGCTGGCCGAAAACTTCGGCACGGCCGTGCAGCAGGCCGACCAGCTGATCGCCAACGATGTGCTGGAACTGGCCCTGCATCTGGCCAAGAACATGCTCAAGACGGCCCTGCCCGTGAAACCGGAACTGCTGCTGCCCGTGGTGCGCGAAGCGGTCGACTACCTGCCTTCGCTGCAGCAGCCGGCCGAACTGATGCTGCACCCCGACGATGCGGCCGTGGTCCGCGCCGGCATAGGCGAAGAACTGCAGCAGAATGGCTGGCGCATCGTCGAAGACGAACAGGTGGGCCGTGGCGGCTGCAAGGTCGATACGGCCAGCAACCAGATCGACGCCACTGCTGCCGCACGCTGGCAACGCCTGAGCCACGCGCTGGGCAAAGATATCAGCTGGCTGGACTGACATGGATACCAGCCTGCCCGCCCCCGCCGCCAGCGGCGCGGCCAGCCCGCATGCAGCGCGCTGGCAAGCCTATCTGCATGACTGCGCCACGCTGGCCGATTTCGTCGAGCCCATGCATGTTTCCGGCCGCGTCACGCGGGTCGCGGGCCTCGTGATGGAAGCTGTCGGGCTGCGCCTCGCCGTCGGTGCCGCCTGCACCGTGCCGCTGCCGGCCGGCGGCCATATCGAAGCGGAAGTGGTGGGTTTCGAAGGCGAGCGCCTGTTCCTGATGCCGCAGAGCGATGTGGAAGGCGTGGTGCCGGGCACCCGCGTATTCCCCGTCGAACCGGCCATCCCCCGCCCCGGCAGCGTGCCCCATCCGCGCCGCCGCCCCAGCGACCGCGCGCGTCACCTGCCGGTGGGACCGGAACTGCTGGGCCGCGTGCTCGATGGCGCCGGCCGCCCGCTCGACGGGCTGGGCCCGCTCAACGCCAGCGCCAGCGCCCCCATCAACACCCGCCCGGCCAACCCGCTGGGCCGCGCGCCGATTACCGATACGCTGGATGTGGGCGTACGCTCGATCAACGCCATGCTGACGGTGGGCCGGGGCCAGCGTATGGGCCTGTTCGCCGGTTCCGGCGTGGGTAAATCCGTGCTACTGGGCATGATGGCACGCTATACGGAAGCCGACATCATCGTGGTGGGTCTGATCGGCGAACGGGGCCGCGAGGTCAAGGAATTCATCGAACAGATTCTGGGCGAGGAAGGGCTGGCCCGCTCGGTGGTAGTGGCCGCACCGGCCGACACCCCGCCGCTGATGCGTTTGCAGGGCGCGGCCTATTCCACGGCGATAGCCGAACATTTCCGCGATCAGGGCATGAACGTGCTGCTGATTATGGATTCGCTGACCCGCTACGCCATGGCGCAGCGTGAAATTGCCCTGGCTATCGGCGAACCGCCCGCCACCAAAGGCTATCCGCCGTCCGTCTTTGCCAAGCTGCCGATACTGGTCGAGCGGGCCGGCAATGGCGAACAGGGCGGCGGCTCGATCACGGCCTTCTACACCGTGCTGACCGAGGGCGACGACCAGCAGGACCCGATTGCCGACTCGGCGCGGGCAATTCTGGACGGCCACATCGTGCTCAACCGCCGGCTGGCCGAAGCCGGCCACTATCCGGCCATCGACATCGAACAATCGATCAGCCGTGCCATGCACGGCATTACCAGCGCCGAGCACCAGAATCAGGCACGCCGCCTCAAGCAGCTATTTTCCCGCTATGAACGTAGCCGCGACCTGATCAGCGTGGGCGCCTATGCCGCCGGCAGTGATCCCGTGCTCGACCAGGCCATCGTGCTGCACGAACGCATCGAGCATTTCCTCCAGCAGCAGATCACCGAACGGGTGACCATGGGCGAGAGCTTAGGGCAACTTACCTCTCTATTCGACTGATGGGCGGGCCCGGTGCCCTCCTATAATTGATGCATCATGGCTTCAAAAGCGCAATTAGAGACACTGATGGGACTGGCCCAGCGCGAAACTGACGAGGCGGCAAAACGCCTCGGAGTGGCGCTGAAGGCGGTCGAGGATGCCAAACAGAAGCACCAGATGCTGCAGGGCTACCGTGAAGAATACGTACAGCGTTTTCACGCAGCGCAGGCAGCCGGCATCACGCCCATGGCCTATCGGAATTTTCAGGCGTTTATGGACAAGCTCGACACGGCTGTGAATGGACAGCTGGAGATGATCAGGCACGCCGAGTACCGCGCCGAACAGGAAAAGTCGGCCTGGCAGGCCAGCGAGCGCAAGCGCATGTCCTACTCCACCCTGAACGACCGGGCCGATGCCGCGGCGCTCAAGCTGGAAAACAAGCGCGACCAGAAGCTCATGGATGAACATGCAGCAAGGCAGGCGTATTACAAACGCTAGCCCGAGGAAACCGCAAGCACCCCGCAACCAACCGAGATGGCGCGAACATGCAAACCCAGAATCTACTTACTCCTACGCTGAATCCCAACGTGGCGGCCGCGCCCAGAGTCAATCTGAATCTGCAGGCCAGCGGCGGAGATAATGCCTTCCAGCGCGCGCTATCGCGCGAAATGGACCAGCGCCAGAACAGCAGCCCGGTAATCAGCGTCGCGCCCAAGGCCGCCGAACGCCCGGCCACCAGCCGCAGCGAAGGCAGCAAGGCCAGCCAGACGGGCAGCACGGCCGGCACTAGCCAGAACAGCAATGCCAGCGCTGCCAGCGAAAAAGAAGCCACCAGCGCCAGCAGCCACGAAAGCAGCGGCACGGCGGCCGCACCGGCCAGCAATGCCGGCAAGACCGCCGATGCCCAGAGCAGCAAAGATGGCAAGGACAGCGGCGACAGCACGGCCAGTGCCGCCAGCGACGCGCAGGACGCCGCCCAGACCGATCCGATGGCACAGATGCTGGCACTGGTCGCGGCCTTCAACCAGCCCGCCAGCAGCACGGTAGCCGCCGATCCGGCCGCCAGCGCCAGTGCAGCCACTGCCGCGGTGGCCGACAGCGCCCAGAGCGCGCCCGACGTACTGGCCGCCGATCCGGCCGCCAGCGCCGTGGTAGCGGAAGTGGCCAGCAGCGCCGCCAGTGCCGCGCCGGAGGCTCCCGTACTGGATGCGGCCACCCTGCCACAGGAAAGTGCCAGCGACATCGCCGACCTGCCCGCCAGCTTCAAAACCGCGCTCAAACAGGCGCAGAGCGGCAGCAGCGCAGCCAGCATCGATGCCACGCCGGACAGCAGCACGGCAACGCCGGCCAGCACCACCACTGCCCTGCCGAAAGAACTGGCAGCCGCCGTCGCCACGCCGGCCCAGCCGGCCACAGCAGCGGCCGACAGCACGATCAGCGAACAGCCGCACGTCGCCGTGCAGGCCGACACCGGCATGGCCAGCAACAGTGCCAGCGCTGGCGTCAAGGCCGAACCGGCCAGTGTGAGCGCCCAGCCTGCCGCCGACAAGGCCGCCACCAGCGCCGATCCGCTGGCCGCCGCCGTTACCACGCGCAGCAGCAACAGCGAAGCCACGCCCCAGCTGAAAGAAGCAGCACCGGCTATTAGCGCAGTCAGCAACGCCCAGAACGCCATGGCAGCGGCCAAGGCGGCAGCAGCCAGCGCCGTGCCTACGGACAAGCTGAGCAGCCGCGTCGGCACGCCAGCCTGGGACCAGCAACTGGGCCAGAAAATCATCTTCATGGCCGCCGGCGGCGAACAGAGCGCCACCATGGAACTCAATCCGCCGGATCTGGGCCCGCTGCAGGTCGTGCTGAGCGTGAACAAGGATCAGGCCACGGCCGCCTTCACTTCGGCCCAGCCGGAAGTGCGGCAGGCGCTGGAATCGGCCCTGCCCAAGCTGAAGGAAATGATGAGCGAAGCCGGTATCCAGCTCGGTAATGCCAGCGTTTCGGCCGGTATGTCAGATCAAGGCAACGCTTTCAGCCAGCAGGCCAGCGCCGCCCAGAGCGGTTCCGGCGGCTCCGGCCGTTCCGGCAGCGGCACTGGCGGTAGCGGCCTGAGCCGCGATAACGAGCGTAGCGAAGCGCCGCGCAGCGCGCCGCCACGCCGTCTGCCGGCCGGCGCAGTCGATACCTTTGCCTGAGGTAAGGTAAAACAGGGCGGACCGGGGCTCCGCCTGTTACACTAGGGAAACAGCAAACACTGGCTGAATTGCCCCGCTTTTCCCTGCATGCGATGCCGCAGGGACAGGCGAAAATGACATAATGGCGGAGTGATCCACTTTCCGTCGTAGAAGAGCAACTTGAAAGCGAACCCTAAAATGAAAGCCGAGCCGAAAGTCGAAGCCGCACCCGCTGCGGGCGGTGGCAGTAAAAAACTGATTATCATCATCGTGGCACTGCTGCTGGTGCTCGGTGGCGGTGGCGGCGGTGCTGCCTGGTACTTCCTGCATGCGAAAAACGCCGATGCAGCGCATGAAGAGGAAGAGGAAGCGCCAGCCAAAACCAAGCACAAGGCCTCGAAAAAAGGCCATGCCGGTCCACCGGAATATGTGGTGGTCGAACCGTTCACCGTCAACCTGCAACCGGGTGAAGGCGGTGCCGACCAGTATCTGCAACTGGCCTTTACGCTGGAAGTGGGTGGCCCGGAAGAAAGCAAGACCGTCAAAGACAATATGGCCAAGGTGCGTAGCCGCATGTTGCTGCTGTTGTCGAGCAAGCACGCGCAAGACTTGAAGTCGCCCGAAGGCAAAGTCCAGCTGGCCCGCGAGATCATCGCCCAGCTCAAGGAACCCTTCGAAGACCGGGGCGAGCCGCAGGACATTCAGGACGTCCTGTTCACTTCGTTTATCATTCAGTAACCATACAGTAGCTAGAACGTCATGGCTGATAATTTTCTCTCCCAGGAAGAAGTTGATGCCCTGTTAAAGGGCGTCAACGGCGACCAGGACGATGTCGCGGCACAGGAAGATGTTGCGGGCGTCCGCACCTACAACCTTGCCACGCAAGAGCGCATCGTGCGTGGGCGCATGCCTACGCTGGAAATTATCAATGAACGTTTCGCCCGTCTGCTGCGCGTCGGCCTGTTCAACTTCCTGCGCCGCAGCGCCGAGGTGTCGGTCGGCTCGGTACGCGTGTCCAAATATTCGGAATTCATCCGCAATCTGGTGGTGCCGACCAATTTGAATCTGGTGCACATGAAGCCGCTGCGCGGCACCGCCCTGATGGTGTTCGATCCGGGTCTGGTATTCCTGCTGGTGGACAATCTGTTCGGTGGCGATGGCCGCTTCCACACCCGCGTCGAAGGGCGTGACTTTACCCAGACCGAGCAGCGCATCATTCTGCGCATCCTCGATATCGTGTTCGAAGCCTATACCAAGTCGTGGGAGCCGGTGTTCCCCGTCGAGTTCGAATACATCCGTTCCGAAATGAATACCCAGTTTGCCAACATCGCCACCCCGAACGAGGTGGTGGTGGCCTCCACCTTCACGGTGGAACTGGGCTCCGTGTCCGGCCAGATCCACTTCTGCATGCCGTACTCGATGATAGAACCGATCCGCGATTCGCTCACCTCCAGCCTGCAGGGCGAGGCACTGGAAGTGGACAAGCGCTGGATCCGCCTGATGACGCAGCAGATCCAGATCGCCGAAGTGGAACTGGTGGCCACGCTGGGCACGGCCAAAGTGAATTTCGACGAGATACTGAATATGCGCGTGGGCGACATCATCCCGCTGAACATACCGGAACTGCTGGCCGCCACCGTCGATGGCGTGCCCGTGATGGATTGCAGCTACGGGGTGATGAACGGCCAGTACGCGCTAAAAGTAGAGAAATTGCTGGCCAATGCCGATAACATCAAATAAGACCGGCGTGGCCGGTGACCGCAATACAGGAGAGAAGCATGTCGGATAATCAAGACGATCAGCCTATGGACGACGATCCATGGGGCGCGGCCATCGCCGAGCAAGCCCAGGCTGAAGCGGCTGCGGCGGAAAAAGCCCAGGCGCAGGCGGCCAGCGCTGCCGTGTTCAAGGATTTTTCCAACACGGCGCCGAAGACAGAAACCCATAACGATATCGATTTCATTCTCGATATTCCCGTCCAGCTGACGGTGGAACTGGGCCGCACCAAGATCGCCATCAAGAACCTGCTGCAACTGGCGCAAGGTTCGGTGGTGGAGCTCGACGGTCTGGCCGGCGAACCGATGGACGTGCTGGTCAACGGCTGTCTGATCGCGCAGGGCGAGGTGGTGGTGGTGAATGACAAGTTCGGTATCCGTCTGACCGACATCATCACGCCTTCCGAACGTATCCGAAAACTCAATAAATGAAGCGTGGCCTGACTTTCACCCTCCTGATCGCGGCGGCTCTGGCCGCCGCGCCTGCAATCGCCCAGCACCGCGTTTCCGGCACCATAGGCGGCCAGCACGGCGCCAGCGCCCACGCCACAGCCGCCAGCACTCCTGCTGCGGCAGTGGTTAGCAGCGCCGCCGCATCTGCTGCAGCAGCCAGCCAAGCTGCCCAGCCTGCACCAGCCACGACCAGCACCGCCCCTGCTGCCGGCCTGCCGGCCAGCGCTGCTGCGCCGGCCACCAGTGCTAACGCCGCCCCGCCCGGCCCGCTGGCCATGACCATCCCCACGCCGGCACCGGCGCCTGCCAGCAGTGGCGGCCTGCTGCAGACCACCATGGCCCTGCTGTTCGTGCTGGCCGTACTGGTCGGTCTGGCCTGGCTGCTGAAACGCTTCGGCCCCAAACACCTGACGGGCAGCCAGCGCCATATCAAGCTGGTCGATAGCCTCAATCTGGGCGCGCGCGAGCGCATCCTGCTGCTGGAAGTGGGCGAACAATGGATAGTAGTGGGCGCTTCGGCCGGCCGCATGAATGCCCTGACCACGCTGCCGCGGCAGGAACTGCCGCCGGAACTAGCCAGCCCGGACAGCACCGCCAAACCGAATTTCGCCGCATGGCTGAAACAGACCATCGAACAGCGCCATGGCAAATAACTCCCTCCTGCGCCGTCATGGCGCGCGCGCCCTGCTGCTACTGGCAACGCTCAGCCTGCCATTGCTGGCCGGGGCCGAATCGAGCATAGGCATACCGGCCCTGACGGCCACACCGGCACCGGGCGGCGGCACCAATTACACGCTGCCTATCCAGACCATGCTGCTGATGACGGCGCTGAGCTTCATCCCGGCGGCGTTGCTGCTGATGACCAGCTTCACCCGCATCATCATCGTGCTGTCGCTGCTGCGTCAGGCACTGGGCACCCAGTCCTCGCCGCCGAATCAGGTGATGGTGGGGCTGGCGCTGTTCCTCACGCTGTTCGTGATGGGGCCGACCTTCGACAAGATTTATACGGAAGCCTATCTGCCCCTGCAGGAAAACCGCATCAACATGAGCGTGGCCATGGACAGGGGTGCGGCACCGTTAAAAATGTTCATGATGAAGCAGACCCGCCAGGCTGATCTGGCCCTGTTCGTCAAACTTTCGCGCAGCCCTGCCCTGCAGGGACCGGAAGACGTGCCGCTGCGCATACTGGTGCCGGCCTTCGTCACCAGCGAACTGAAAACCGCTTTCCAGATCGGCTTTGCCATCTTCATCCCCTTCCTCATCATCGACATGGTGGTGGCTTCGGTGCTGATGTCGATGGGGATGATGATGATGTCGCCGGCCGTGATTTCGCTGCCGTTCAAGCTGATGCTGTTCGTGCTGGTGGATGGCTGGCAATTGCTGCTGGGCTCGCTTGCCCAGAGTTTCTACTAGGAGCTGCGATGACCCCGGAAAGTGTCATGACGCTGGGCCGCCACGCGATGGAAGTCACGCTGATGATCGCCGCCCCCATGCTGCTGGTGGCGCTGGTGATCGGTCTGGTGGTGAGTATTTTCCAGGCCGCCACCCAGATCAACGAAGCCACCCTGTCCTTCATTCCCAAGCTGGTCGGTATCTTTGTGGCACTGGTCGTGGCCGGGCCGTGGATGCTGGCCACCATGCTCGATTACATGCGCGAAGTGTTTAATGGCATACCGGGTCTGGTGGGGTAGGTCAGATATGCTTTACGGAAATAAATAGGCCGGCTGCCCTCATGCTTTCCTTCTCGTCTGCCGATATTAACCTGTGGGTAGCTGGCCTGTTGTGGCCACTGACGCGGATACTGGCCCTGCTGGCCTCGGCGCCCCTGTTCGGCAATTCGGCCGTGCCGGCCAGCGTCAAAGTCTCGCTGGGCACGCTGCTGGCCATGGTGATTGCACCGGTAGTGCCGCCGCAGCCGGCTGCCGACCCGCTCTCGCTGGCCGGCTTGCTGATTGTGGTGCAGGAAATGCTGATCGGGCTGGCCATGGGGTTTAGTATCCGCATCGTGTTCGCGGCGGTGGAAATGGCGGGCGAAATTTCCAGTCTGACCATGGGGCTGGGATTTGCCACGTTTTTCGACCCGAACACGCAGGGGCGCTCGTCGGCCATCAGCCAGTTTCTGGCATTGGTGGCGACCATGCTGTTTCTGGCAGTGAATGCCCATCTGGTGCTGCTGTCGGCACTGGTGGAGAGTTTTTACAGCCTGCCTGTGTCGGCCTCGCCCGTGTACGGCGGTGGCTTCAAGCAGTTGGCAGACTGGGGCGGCAGGATTTTCAGCACGGGGGTGCAGTTGTCGCTGCCCATCGTGGCAGCTTTGTTGATTACCAACGTTGCACTCGGCATATTGACGCGTGCAGCGCCGCAGTTGAATTTGTTCGGTATCGGTTTCCCCATTACCTTGGGGGTGGGTTTGCTGGTGGTGGCCATGACGCTCCCGTACCTGGCCACGCCGGTGCAGAACTGGTTCCTGGATGGCATAGAGCGGGCGCGGCTGATGCCGCGCACCTGGTCGCAACGGCAGAATAATGCGCCGCCCGCGCCGCCGGTACAGGGACGGCGGCCAGCCGGACTGAGTGTAGTGCCATAGAGAAATACAATGAAGGTATGAACAGCACATAGCAAGGATTTGGTTTCCATGTGGCAATAATGCGCGTATCATGGAAGCATCCGGGAGAACAATGTAATGACTTCGATCGTTAATCTTTTCACAACAGACCAGATCGCCAGTCTCACGACTGTGCAGATCGGCCTGCTGACGACCGAAGATATGAGCGTGCTCAGTTCGGAACAGGTGGCCGTGCTCAGTACGGCGCAGACCAAGGTGCTGCGCACCAACCAGCTCAATGCCCTGAGCGTAGCCGCGCTGGCAGGTCTGGGCACGGACAACATTCCCACCATGTCCACCCTGCAGATCGCCGCCCTCAGTAGCGACCTGTTCTCGGCCCTGAGTACCGACCAGCTGGTAGCCCTGAGCACGCGCGAAATGGCCGCCCTGACCACCCGCCAGCTCAACCTGCTCAATGCCAGCCAGGTCGTGGCGCTGGAAACCGTCGATCTGCGCGCCCTCACCACGGCGCAACTGGCGGCGCTGGGTTCCGATCAGGCCGCCAGCCTGACGACCGACCAGCTGGGCATACTGGCCTCGCAGCAACTGCGCGCTTTCAATACCAGCGCCATCCAGTCACTCACCACCAGCCAGATCGCCAGCCTGAGCACGGCCAATCTGGCCCAGCTGACCACGGGCCAGCTGAATGTATTCAACCTCGACCAGATCAACGTCATCAGCACCGATCAGGTGGTGGGCTTAAGTGGCGCCCAGGTGGCCGGCCTGAGCACCGACCTGCTCAACAGCCTGAGCAGCGACCAGATGGGCGCCATCGAAACGCGCGATCTGGTAGGCATGTCGAGCAGCCAGATACGCTCGCTTGGCGGCACCCAGTTGTCCGGCCTCAGCACCAGCCAGATGCGGGCGCTGCGCAGCCAGGCCATCGCCGCCTTCAGCACCGACCAGATCACCAGTCTGACGACCGACCAGTTCAATGCCCTCAGTACGCTGACGCCGCTGAATTCGGCCCAGATGGGCGCCCTGACGACGGCCCAGCTCAGCAACATCACCACCCGTACCCTGACCACGCTCAGCACGGCCCAGCTGGCTGCGCTGAACAGCGATCAGGTCATCACCCTGACCACCGATCAGGTGGTTGCACTGAGCACCGACCAGTTTGCCGGTCTGGCCACGGACGTGCTGGCGGCACTGGTTTCGGACCAGATGCTGGCGATCGAAACGCGCGATCTGGCCGTGCTCAGTACACGCCAGTTCCGCGTGCTCAATTCCGACCAGCTGCTGGCACTGAGTACCGATCAGGTCAGCGCCATCAGCAGCAATGACCTGACCGGCATGCTGCCGGGCCAGCTGGCCAGCCTGAGCACCGACCAGATCAATGTACTGCGCAACATGCCGCTGCTTAATTCGGCCCAGATCCGCGCACTCACTACCGACCAGATGGTGTCGCTGCAGAGCCGCGCCATCGTCGCCCTGACCAGCACCCAGCTGGCCGCCCTGAATGGCGAGCAGGTACAGGCACTGAGCAGCGACCAGATCATCTGGCTGACGGCCAGCCAGGTAGCCAGCCTGACGGGCGATGTGCTGAACGCCATGAGCAGCGACCAGATCGAAGCGATCGAAACGCGCGATATCGCCGCCCTGCGTTCCTCGCAGGTGAACCGGCTCAACACGGAACAGCTGGTGGTGCTGCTGAGCGACCAGTTTGCTGCCCTCAGCAGCAGCGCCATTGCCGCCCTCAGCACCGACCAGATCAGCGTGCTGACCACCGACCAGCTCAATGCGCTGACTACGCTGGCAGGCATGTCGAGCCGGCAGATCGCCTCGTTCACCACCGACCAGCTGCAATCGCTGTCGACCCGCAATCTGGCTACGCTGGCCAGCGGCCAGCTGCGCGTACTGGGTTCCGACCAGATCATCGCCCTCACCACCGACCAGATCGTCGCGCTCAGCGGTCCGCAATTCCGCGGCCTGAACTCGGCCGCCATCACGGCGCTGACCTCGGACCAGTTGCTGGCCATCGAAACGCGCGACATCGCCGCGCTCGATTCCAGCCAGGTCAACAAGCTGCTGAGCCAGCAGATCGCCGTACTTAGCACGGAACAGATCGCAGCCCTGACTTCGGCCGATACGGCGGCACTGGCCAGCGACCAGATCGTGGCCCTGAACAGCGAGCAGATCGATGCGCTGCGCTATCTGTCGGCCCTGAGCACACGCCAGATCAAGGCGCTCACCACCGACCAGATCAACACCCTCACGCTGAGCGACCTGACCGGCCTGAGCACGCGCCAGTTCTCGGCCTTCACCAGCGACCAGCTGCAAGCCCTGAATACCGACCAGATCGTCGCCCTCAACACAGCCCAGATTACCGCCCTCAGCACCAGCGCCATCGCCTACCTGAGCACGGACGCCATTGCAGCCATCGAGACGCGCGATATCCGCGCCATGCGTACGGCGCAGGTAGCGCAGCTGAGCAGCCAGCAGCTGGCAGCCCTGAGCACGGCCCAGCTGGCCGCCTTCACCACGGCCGAAATCCGCTCGCTGACCAGCAACCAGCTGTCGGCACTGAGTAGCGAGCAGCTGGCCGCGATGAGTTCGCTCAACCCGCTCAGCACGCGCCAGCTGCCGGGTCTGACCACGGCCCAGATCGCCGATCTGACCACGGCCAGCTTTGCCAGCCTGCTGACCAACCAGCTGGCCGCCTTTAACACCGATCAGGCCGCCGCCATCAGCAGTGACCAGGTCTATGCCATGAGCACCGATCAGGTGCGCGCACTGAGCTCGGTGGCCATCGCCGCCCTGGGTACGGACCGCATGGCGGCGCTGCGCAATGCCGATCTGGTGGCCCTGACCACGCGCCAGCTGTCCTCGCTCACCAGCGCCCAGTTGCAGGCGCTCAGCACGGCCCAGCTGCGCGCCCTGCCATCGGCCAATCTGGCCGCGCTGACACTGAGCCAGATTGCCAGCCTGAACAGTGAACAGATCGATGCACTGGTGACGCTGGCTGCGCTCAGTTCGCGCCAGATCGGCGCCTTCAGCACCGACCAGCTGTCCACCCTGAATACGGCCGACCTGCGCACCCTGAGCTCGCGCCAGATTGCCGTGCTCAATACCGACCAGCTGGTCAGCCTCAACACCGACCAGATCCGCACGCTGACCAGCACCCAGTTGCGCGCCATCAGCCCGGCCAATCTGGCCGGCCTGAGCACCGACCAGATTGCGGCCATCAGCAACATCTCGCTGGCCACCCTGAACACGCGCCAGGTGGCCGGTCTGAGTACCGATCAGGTGCGGGCCCTGAGCACCTCGCAGATCAGCATCCTGACCACGGCCGAAATCGCGGCCCTCACGCCTGATCAGAAAGCCGCCCTGAGCAGCGATCAGCTGGCCTCGCTGACTTCGCTGGCCAGCTTCTCGCCGGAAGCCATCGCCGCCTTGACGACCGACCAGATCGCCTCGCTTTCGCTGGTGATTCTGGCCGGCCTGACCTCGCGCCAGATCGCTGCCCTGACCACCGACCAGATGATGGCGCTGAGCAGTGCCGAAGTGGTGGCGCTGACCACGGGCCAGTTCCGCGCCCTTACCTCGGATCAGCTGGCAGCCCTGAATACCGAGCAGATTCAAGCCATCGAACTGCAGGATCTGGCAGCACTCTCGACCAAGCAGATTACGGCCCTGACCAGCGATCAATTGCGGGCGCTGACCGCGCCCCAATTCGGTTCGCTCAGCACCATCGATATCGCCAACCTGACGCCGCTGCAGATCGGTTCGCTCTCGACCGACCAGATCGCCGCCTTCGCTTCGCTGGCACCGCTGACCAGCCGCCAGATTGCGGCGCTCACCACCGACCAGATCGCCAGTCTGGCACTGAACCGCATCACCACCCTGAAAACCAGCCAGATCGCCGGCCTGACCAATCTGCAGGTGGGGGCGCTGACCACGGGGGCGATTGCGGCCCTCAGTTCGGCGCAGGTGCGCAGCCTGAGCGGCACCACCCTGGGCGCCCTGTCGACCGACCAGATCGTTGCCATCCGCGTGGCCAATGTGGCGGCGCTGGGCACCAACCAGATCACCGCCCTGAGCAGCGACCAGCTGGTATCGCTGACCTCTAACCAGTTCGCTGCGCTGACCAGCCGCACGCTGGCTGCCTTGCGCAATGACCAGATCGCTACCCTGACGCTGGCCCAGGTCGATGGTCTGAGCACGCTGTCGCCCTTCACCACCGATCAGGTCGGAGGCTTTACCACCGACCAGCTGGCCAGCCTTGGCGTGGAACAGATACCGACCTTCCGTACCGGCCAGTTGAACGCACTGAGCAATATCCAGCTGGCCGCGCTGACGACGGCCCAGATTGCGGCGCTGGTCACGGCCCAGATCCGCGGGCTCAGTCTGAACACGCTGGCCAGCTTCAGCACCGACCAGATTGCCGCCATGGAGCTGCCCGATGTGGCGGCCTTCCGCAGCGATCAGGTAGCCAGCCTGAGCAGCGATCAGCTGCGCGCGCTCACGCTGGCCCAGCTGGGCGCCTTCACTTCGCAGGAAATCGCGGCCCTGACGCCGGGCCAGCTAGGCATACTGACCACCAGCCAGTTCAATGCCCTGAGCAGTCTGGCCGGCCTCAGCACGCGCCAGATCCGCGGCCTGAGCAGCGACCAGATCATGGCATTGTCGCAAAGCCAGATCGCCGCGCTGAAAACCTCGCAAGTGGCTGCACTGGACGAGACCCAGATCACCTATCTGAGTACCGACCAGATTCCCGCCCTGACCACGGGCCAGATCCGCGCCCTGCCCGGCACGGTGATCGCGGCACTGACCACCGACCAGCTGATCAACCTGACGGGCCCGGATCTGATCGCACTGAAAACCAATCAGCTGATGATGCTCAGCAGCGACCAGCTGGCCGCTCTCACGCTGACCCAGTACGGCACCCTGATCAGCAGCGAAGTGGCAGCCCTGACGACGCGCCAGCTCAGCTACCTGACCAGCGACCAGATCGCCGCACTGAGCAATCTGGCCGTACTGACCACCCAGCAGGTATCGGCCCTCAGTACCGACCAGCTGGTCTCGCTCACGCCAGCCCGCTTTGTTTCGCTCACCACCAAACAGCTGGCGGCGCTGGGCAACCAGCAAGTGGGTGGCATCAATAGCGACCAGATCGTGGCACTGTCGACGGGACAGATACGCGCCCTCAACCTGAGCCTGCTGGCCGCGCTGAACACCGACCAGATCGACGCCATCGAAGCACGCGACTTCGCGGCCATGACCTCGGCCCAGCTGCGCGCCCTGACCACCGACCAGATGGCAGCCCTGCTGACCGACCAGCTACGCGCATTAAGTAGCGCCAGCATTTCCGCCTTCTCGCAGACCCAGCTGGCAGCCCTCAGCAATGTGCAAGCCGCATCGCTGGGCAATCTGGCCGAGTATTCGACGGCCCAGATTGCCGCCATGTCGACCACCCGCATAGCCGGCCTGACGGAATACGATATCGGCCTACTCAACACCAGGCAACTGGCCGTGCTGTCCGCTACCCAGCTGGCGGCGCTGACCACCGACCAGATGGTGCAGCTGCGCGGCAACCAGCTGGCCGCGCTGGCCACGGCCGCCCTGTCCGGCCTGAATTCGGACCAGATCGCCGCCATCGAAGTGCCCGATATCGCCGCGCTGAAATCGGCCCAGCTGCAAGTGCTCAACAGCGCCCAGCTGCTGGCCCTGACGACCGACCAGGTGGGGGCTTTGACTTCGCAGGAAGTCGCGGCCCTGACGCTGGCCCAGGTTGCCGTGCTGAGCACGGCACAACTGGCAGCCCTGAGCAATCTGCGCGGCATGGCCAGCAGCCAGGTGCAATCGCTGACTTCGGACCAGATCCTGTCGCTCTCGCCAGACCAGATCGCCAGCCTGCGCACGGTGCAGGTGGCCGCGCTGCGTTCGGCCCAGCTGGCCGTACTGACTACCGACCAGATCGGCGCGCTCAGCACCGCCAGCATACTGGCGCTGAATACGCGCAATCTGTCGGCCCTGAATAGCGACCAGATCCAGGCCATTTCGCTGGGCGATATCGCCGCCCTGCGTTCGGCCCAGTTGCTGGCCCTGAGCAGCGACCAGATCCAGGCCATCAGCAACAACCAGATCGGCAGCCTGAATACCGCCACCGTGAGTGCGCTGGGCCAGAACCAGATCCGCGCCCTGACGACCGACCAGATCGTCAACCTGACGGAAAACCAGTTCCGTGCCCTGTCGACCCGCGCCATTGCCAGCCTCAGCACCGACCAGCTGGTGGCCATAGAACTCAACGATCTGGCCGCACTGCGCAGCCACCAGATCCGCGCCCTCACCTCGGACGAACTGGTCAGCATGACCAGCGTGCAGCTGACCAGCCTGAGCACGGCGCAGATTGCCGCCCTGACCTCGACCCAGCTCGGCTATCTGACACCCGACCAGTTCTTCATGCTGGGCACACTGGGCGCCTTCAACACCATGCAGATAGCGGCCCTGAGCACGGACCGCATCCAGGCCTTGAACGACGACCAGATCGCCGTGCTCAACACCCTGCAACTGAGCGCGCTGAACAGCCGCCAGCTGGGGGCCATGAACACCCACCAGATTCAGCTGCTGAGCGTGAACCAGTGGCGCGCCCTCAACACGGCAGCCTTGCGCGGCCTCTCCAGCGACCAGATTGGGTCGATGGAAGTGGAAGATCTGGCCGGGCTGAAGACCAATCAGGTCGCTGCGCTCACCACCCAGCAGATCGCCAACCTCAGCGTGGACCAGTTCGGCATCCTCACCACGGCCGAAGTGGCCGCCCTCACCACCACCCAGGTGAAAGCCCTGACCAGCGACCAGATCAACGGTCTGCAGACGCTGGCCGGCCTGACCACGCTGCAGGTGAGCGCCCTCACTACCGACCAGTTCGTGGCCATCGATGGCGACCATATGGTGACGCTGAAGACCAGCCAGATTGCCGCGCTCAGCAAAGGCCAGCTGCAAGGCTTTAGCACCGACCAGATCGTTGGCCTGACCACGGCGCAAGTGCGTTCGCTGAATGTTACGGCGTTTGCCGGCCTCAGCACGGACCAGCTGCAGGCCATCGAAGTCGACGACGTACCGGCCCTGACCAGCCTGCAACTGAATGCCCTCAGCCGCATCCAGTTTGCTGCGCTGACGCTGGACCAGATCGCCGCCCTGGCCACACGCCAGATTGCCACCCTCAGCCCCGGCGACATCACGGCCATGAGCACCGACCAGATCAACGTGCTGACCACGCTGGGCGTGCTGACAGGCAGCCAGGTGGCGGCGCTGACCACCGACCAGCTCAGCTCCATCAACCTCGACCAGCTGGCCACCATCAACTCGGCCCAGCTGGCGGCGCTGACCTTGCGCCAGATGTCCACCCTGAGCACGTCACAGCTGAACAGCCTGACGCCGAATCAGGCGCGTGGTCTGAACATGACCACCCTGAATACCGACCAGATCGCCGCGCTCAATGCCGACGCTGTCGGCGGCCTCACCACGGGCCAGCTGCAGACCCTGAAGACGGCCCAGCTGGCCGCCCTCACGGCCAACCAGTTTGCCGCCCTTACCACCAAGGCGCTGGCTTCGCTGGCGGTAACCCAGGTGCGCGGCATTACCACCGACCAGCTGGCAGCACTGGGTTCCATGAGTGCCTTCACCACAAACCAGATCGGCGGCTTCAGTTCCGACCAGATCAGCGGCCTGTCGTCCGATATGCTGAACGGCATGCGCACGGCACAGATGGCTGCCATGGGTTCGACCCAGTCCATCGGCCTGACCACGGCCCAGCTGGCCGTGCTCGATCCCGTGCTGCTGTCGATGCTGTCGGCCTCGGCACTGAATGCCCTCGGCTCCGATCAGGTACGCTCGCTGGACGGCAATGAAATCGCCGCCCTGAAGACGGCCCAGCTGGCCAATCTGACGGCCACCGCCATCGCCTACCTGAGCGCAGTGCAGATAGGTTCGCTGACCACCGCGCAGATGCGCTCGCTCAAAGCCACCCAGATCAAAGCCCTGACGGCCGAACAGATTGCGGCCATCAGCATCGCCGATGTGGCGGCCATGGCATCGACCCAGGTGTGCGCCCTGACCACCGACCAGCGCGCCGCGCTGACGGCCGACCAGCTGGCCGTACTGCCGGCCGGTAGCCCGCTGATCCTCGATCTGGATGGCAACGGCATCCGCACTACGGGCATCGAAGCAGGCACCCGGTTCGACATCTATGCCGATGGCGAACGTATCAACACGGGCTGGGTAGGCAGCGGCGACGGCTTGCTGGTGCTCGATCGCAACCACGATGGCCAGATCAGCGACGGCCGCGAACTGTTCGGCACCGCTACCCAGCGCAGCGATGGCAGCCGCGCCAGCGACGGTTTCGCCGCCCTGTCCGATCTGGACAGCAACCATGACGGCATCGTCGATAGCAAGGATAGCCAGTTCGATGCTCTGCGCGTCTGGGTCGACAGCAATAGCGACGGCGTCAGCCAGAGCGGAGAATTGCGCACGCTGGGCTCGGTCGGCGTGGCCAGCCTGACGGTGGATGCCAGCAAGGTCAGCGAACTCGATAACAATAACTGGATAGGCTTGCGCTCCAGCTTTACCCGTAGCGATGGCAGCAGCGGCCAGCTGGCCGACGTCTGGTTCCTGACCAGCCGCGCCGCCAATACCAGCGCTCTCACCCAGGCCATCGCTCAGGCCATCACCGAGTCCGCCGGCGAGTACGCCACCAGCACGCCGAACCAGCTCAGCGTCCCTGCGGCCGCAGCCGGCCCACTGGCAGCCGCCAGCGCCAGCCTGTCCAGCCAGGTGGCCGCGCTGGGCGAACAGCTACGCCGCTACGATGCCGCCAGCGCCAGCCTGAGCGACACCGCCAGCAGCCCGCAGGACTGGCTGCGCCAGCCGCTCCAGCACGGCATCCTCGCCGTCAAATAAAGCCGCCCGGGGGCGCTGGCCCGTAGTGCCTGCGCCTGCCCCTGCCCATACAAAAAACCCGCCGCCTGAAGCACTTCAGGCGGCGGGCTGTATGCCGTTCTGGCGGGGGATGCGGATTTAGCTGATGTAGTTGAACAGCGACAGGCCGGATAAAGACTTGAAGGACTTCTGTGCCGCATCGAGCATGGTCTGCTGCTGGGTGAACTGGGATATGGCTTTCACCGTATCGACGTCCTGCAAGTCCGACAGCGTGGCGGCATATTGCAGATTCAGGTCGTCGCCGGAACTGTCCAGATAGTCCAGCTCTTTCAGACGCGAACCGACGGCCGACTGCACCGACAGCAGGTTGTCGGTGGCATTGTCGATATTCATGTGGGCCTGATTCAGCTTGTTGTTCAGGCTAGCCTGACCGGCTGCGCCATCGCCGGGTGCGCGCAAGGCCGCAATCAGATCCGTCACCGTGGTGAACACCGACTGGCGCGTGCTCGGGGCGATGGTGAAATTATCCTGATCAGCCGGATCGCCCTTGATTTCGAACTGCAGCCCGTCGAAGTTGATACTCTGGCCGCTGGTATAAGGCTGGGGTACGGCCGGCACGGGCGCTGGCGGCACGGGCTGATTGAGGGTCAGGTCGGTCACGGTGTAGGTGGTCACCTTGGGCGTACCGGCTGTGGCCGGCACCACCTGGAAATCGATCTGGTAGTTGTGCCCCGTCAGCAGGGTGGCATCCTTGACGGAACCGGGGCTGATGATGCCCGAACCGCCGCGCGTATAGTTGGCCGGATCGGGGCCGGTGACAAAATTGCCGTTGCCCGTCACATTGTTTTCGAAGACGGAAGAGCCGGAATCCGTGATCGGCACCTTGCGGGTCGAACCCACCTGCAGTTCGCGCTGGCCCTGGTCGCCCTGGTAGCTGGCGCCCGTCGCCGTGGGCGAGAAGGGCAAGGTGGTGGATTTGTAGCCGGAGAACACATAGCCGCCCACACCGTCCGAGGAATTGGCCTGGCCCAGCAGGTCGGCCAGCCGGCCTTCCAGTTCCACCGCCAGCGATTCGCGGTCTTTCTGCGTCATGCCGCCATTGCCGGCATTCACGGTCAGTGTCTTGATGTCCTGCAGGATAGAGGTGGAACTGGCCAGCGCCACCGTTTCCAGCGACAGCATGCTGCGTGCATTCGAGCGGTTGGTGACCAGCTGGGTATTGATCGATTTCGATTGCGTCACTTCCAGCGCGCGCGCCGTCGCGATAGGATCATCGGCCGCCGTCAGATTGCGCCGGCCCGTCGACAGCTGCTGCTGGGTTTTCGACACCGCATTTTGCAGCGAGCCTATCTGGTTGACGCCAACGTCGAAGATAGTCTTCGAACTAATACGCATAGTCATGATGATTACCTGAGATGGTTACCTGAGTTACCTGAGACTGAGCAGGGTATCGAACAAGGTGCTGGCCATCTGCACCACTTTACCGGCAGCCTGATAGGCCTGCTGATAGCGTAACAGATTCGCCGCTTCCTCATCCAGATTAACGCCGGAAACGCTTTGTTGCTGATTGGTGGCCTGCTGTACCGCCGCATCGGCCGCCGAGTTGCTGATCTGTGCTTCGCGCGCCTTGTTACCGACAAAGTTGACCATCTGCGCATAGGTGGTCTGGTAGGTGGCTTTGCCGCCGTCGAGTATATTCTTGCTTTGCAGTGCAGCCAGCAAAGCGCCGTTACGGCTATCGCCCACCCCGCTGATATTCGGGCCGACGGTGAATTTATCCTGATCGGCCAGCGTACCGCTGATGGCAAAGTTGACCCCGCCGAAGCTGATCTGGGCGCCATCCGTATAGGGTATCGAGGCAGTACCGGCCGGATACACGGTGCTCGTGCCATTCACCGTTACCGTCACATCCTGGGTGGGCGGGAAGCCGGAGAAGCTGGCGCTGGCCTTGTCGTAGGTCAGCGTGAGCGGTGCCGTCAGCGCCGCGCCCGGTGCCAGATAGGCCGGGTCGACCGTGCCGGAGGTAATCTTGCCATTGCCCGAATTGGTGGTAGGCGCGGCCGTGGTGATAGGCGCCGCCAGCGCAATCTTGCTGCGGTCGACAATCAGCACATTCATCTGGCTGGCCGCCTGATAGGTCGGACGGACCACGAAGTTATCCTTGGCCTGCGGCGTGCCCGTGATGGTGTAATCCACCCCGTCTATGGTCTGCGGTACCGTCTGCGGGAAGGGATTGATCTGGGTGATCTTGCCATCGCTCTTGCGCGTGACGTTGAAATTGGTGCCATCGTAATCGACGCTGTAGTCGCTCGCCGTCAGCGCGCTGGCATCCGTCACCACGGCCGTCACGTCGGCCGTACTGGCCGCCGAATTGCGGTTGTTACGGCCCACATAGGCATTGATGGGGCCGAAGAAAGGCGTGCCCAGAGCACCATTCTGATCCTGTCCCAGCGCATGCTGGGCATTGAAGCTGACGGCCAGACCGGCGGCCACCTGCCCCAGCGAATTCTGCGCCCGGTCCAGCGCGCCATTACGGAACTCCAGCAGGCCGCCCAGCTGGCCGCCCGTGAAGACGCTTTCCGGCAGCGGGCTGAAGCCGCCATTATCGGCCTGATAGCCGAGCGTGACACGGGCCACGTCGGTCGGCGAATTCGAGGTACCCAGCTGGAAGGCGGTGGTGCCCACCACCAGCGGCTGGCCCGTGCCCATTTCCACCGTCAGGGTATTGTTGGGGCCTTGCAGGATGGTGGTCTTGACCAGCTTGTTCAACTCCGTCACCAGCTGGTCGCGGTGGTCCAGCAAATCATTGGCAGGCTTGCCATCCGTGGTCAGGCCGGAAATGGTGTTGTTCAGATTGGCGATCTCGCGCGCGTAGGAATTGATTTCCGTGACGTTGGAAGCGATCTGGTTATTCACCCCGGAAGCAATTTCCGTCAGCCTTGCGCTCAGGCCCTGGAAGCGCGACGTCAGCGAACCGGCGCTCGACAGCAGCGCCTGGCGCGAAGCGGCCGAAGCGGGATTCGAGGTAGCATCCTGTACGCCGTTGAAAAAATCCTGCAGCGCTGGCGACAGGCCGGCAGTCGGATCGGCCAGCAGGTTGTCGACCTGGGCGATCTGTTTGTTATAGGCTTCCAGCGAAGCCTGGGTCGCTTCGGCACCGCGCAGCTGGGTGGCCAGGAAGTTATCGTAGAAACGCCGCACCGCCACCACTTCCGTACCGCTACCGACAAAGCCGAAGCCTTCGTCGCGGGTGGACGAATCGACCTGGATGGCAACCTGACGGCTGTAACCGGCCACACCAGCGTTGGTGATGTTGTTGCCGGTGGTTGACAGGCCTACTTGCGCCGACAACAGACCGCTAGTACCGATGCTGAGGAGACTGGACATGATGGATTACTCTCTATGGTGTCGTTTACGGCAAGCCGGCGTCAAACTTGATTCTCGGGATTATCCGGCCAGCGAGCGCTTGATGATGCTCGCCAGCTTGGTCGCGTAATGGGGGTCGGTGGCATAGCCGGCCTTCTGCAGGCCCTGGGCGAAGCGGGTCGCATCGCCGGCGCTGGCCAGCACTTTTTCATAGCGCGGATTGGTCGCGATCAGCTTGGCGTAGTCCTTGAACGAATCGGCATAGCTGTCATAGGCGCGGAAGCGCTCCACCCTGGTCTGCGCCTTGCCGTTCACATATTCCGTGGTCGTGGCCTCCACTACCTTGCCCTTCCAGTCGCCGCTGGCTTTGATGCCGAACAGGTTGTGGCTGTTGCTGCCATCGCGGCCCTTGATTTCACGTTTGCCCCAGCCGCTTTCCAGCGCAGCCTGACCCAGCATGAACTTGGCCGGGATGCCGCTGCTGCGGCTGGCCTCTTCGGCTGCGGCGCCGAGTTTCTGCTGGAATTTGCGCACGTGCTCGGCGCCGGAACCGGTCGTGGTGGCCGGCACGGCGCTGTTATCGTCTACCGAACCCGTGCCGGGGCCGCCCGCGGCCGCAATCGCGCGCTGCAGGCGGGCATCCATCAGGCTGGCCAGCCCGCCGAAGCTGCCACCGGCACCGTCAGCAGGGGCACTGGCCGTGCCATCGTTGCCGATGGCCAGAGCCTGCTGCTGGCTGCTTTGCGACAGCTGGCGCACCAGCATGTCGGACAGGCCGATGCCGCGCTTGGCGATGTTCTGGCTGGTCTGCTGGTCCAGCATGGAAGTAAACGTCTTGGTGGTCTGGCTATCCGTCAGCCCGTCCTGCGGCGTGGCGTCGCGCATGGACTTCATCATCATATTGACGAACATGGCCTCGAACTGGGTCGCAGCCGTCTTCAGCGCAGCCGGATCATTGGCGCGCGCCGACTGCTTCAAACCGCCCATGTCCTTGACGTCGAGGGCGAATTTGTTGCTCAGATCGGTAGATACGTTCGGGCTAGTCATGATGGTACCCGCTTAAATGATTTCCAGTTCGGCGCGCAAGGCACCGGCGGCTTTCATCGCCTGCAGTATCGACAGCAGATCCTGCGGCGTGGCGCCGATGGCGTTGAGGGCTTTCACTACATCGGCCAGCGAAGCGCCGCCTTTGACCAGCATGACTTTGCCGCTATCGGCCTTGATGCCGATCTGCGGATTCTGCGTCACCACCGTGCGGCCGCCGGACAGTGCATTAGGCTGGCTGACCTGCGGTTCGGCCGACACCGACACCGACAGATTGCCGTGCGAAATGGCGCAGGTATCGAGCGTCACAGCGCGGTTCATCACCACCGAACCGGTACGGGCATTCATGATGACTTTGGCCGGCTGTTCCGAAGGTGCTACCTGCATATCCTGCAGCGTGCCGATGAAGGCCACGCGCTGGTCGCTGCTGCTGGGCGACTGCACGCGGATCACGCGGCTATCGAGTGCATAGGCAATGCCGGGGCCATATTTATCGTTGATCACTTCCACCACGCGGCTGGCAGTGGCGAAGTCGGCCGTATTCAGTTCCAGATTGATGAAATTGTTTTCGCCCAGCTTGCTGGCCACGGCACGTTCCACCGTGGCGCCGCCGGAAATTTTACCCACGCTCAGATGGTTCACCACCTGCGAGCTGCCGCCCGAGGCAGCGCCCACGCCACCGACCAGCACATTGCCCTGGGCCATACCGTAGACCTGACCGTCCGCACCTTTGAGGGGCGTCATCAGCAGCGTACCGCCGCGCAGGCTTTTGGCATTACCCATGGACGAGACGGTGATATCGAGCGTCTGGCCCGGCTGGGCAAACGCTGGCAGCGAAGCCGTCACCATCACGGCAGCGACGTTTTTCAGCTGCAGCGTGGTGCCTTGCGGCAGGTTCACACCGAGCTGCTGCAGCATCGAGACCACGCTCTGCACCGTGAACGGGGTCTGGGTAGTCTGGTCACCGCTGCCGTCCAGACCGACTACGAGGCCGTAGCCGATCAGCTGATTCTGCCGTACGCCGGCAATGCTGGCCAGATCTTTCAGGCGCTCGGCGCGGGCCGGCTGCACCAGCAGCGCGCCCACCAGCAGCACCAGCAGCAGTGCGGCCAGTTTGCACAGGCCGCTGACGCGGCGTACGCCTTCCGTGATTGATTGTAAGCTGTCCATGATAGTACTCAGAAAGGTAACAGGCTCTGGAAGAAGCGCGAGGCCATCGAGGTCATCTCGGCGCGGTCTATCGTGCTATTGGTGCGGTATTCCACCTTGGCGTCGGCCACCGCCGTCGACTGCACGGTATTGCCCGTGCCGATGTTGTCCGGATTGATCATGCCGGAGAAGCGGATGAATTCCACGCCCTTGTTCATGGCCACCTGTTTTTCGCCGGCCACGATCAGGTTGCCGTTATCCAGCACTTCCACCACCGTCACGCCCATGGTGCCCGTGAAGGTATTGCTGGCCGACTGGTTGTCGGCATCGGAAAATTTGCTGGCGCTGTTGGCGCCTATGGTGCCGCCGAACGTCGATTGCAGCGGGCCCGGTACGCTGGCGCTGACGCTGCCCGATTTGTTACCCGAGCTGGCGCCGGCTTTCACGGCCGATGTCTTTTCCGTGATGACCAGCGTCAGCACATCGCCGATATGGCGTGCGCGGCGGTCTTCGAAAATGGGACGGTAGGCGGCCGGCTGGTAGATCGCGCCACTGTTGGGCGCGGCCTGCATCTGTGCGCTGGTGAGCGGACGGGCCGTCAGCGGCATCTGCACGATGGAAGTCGGGGTGGTGGCACAGGCGCTCAGGCCCAGTGCCACGATGATCATCAGGAAGCTAGATTTCATCTCGGTCTCCTTACAGCTGCGACAGTTTCTGCAGCATCTGGTCGGACGTGGTGATGGCCTTGGAATTGATTTCGTAGGCACGCTGGGTCTGGATCATATTCACCATCTCTTCCACCACGTTGACGTTGGAAGTTTCCACATAGCCTTGCAGTATCACCCCGGCGCCATTGGTGCCCGGCGTGTTGGTCTGCGGATTGCCCGACACGCCGGTTTCCACGTACAGGTTTTCGCCCTTGGATTCCAGCCCGGTGGGGTTGATGAAGGTCGAGACCTGGATGCTGCCGATCTGCTGCGGCGCCGTCTGGCCCGGCAGCGTAACGGACACGGTGCCGTCGCGGCCTACCGTGAACGAGGTGGCGGCCTGGGGAATGGTAATGGCCGGCTGCAGCACATAGCCGCTGGAGGTGACCAGCTGGCCATTGTTATCGCGCTGGAACGAGCCGTCGCGGGTGTAGGCGGTGGTACCGTCCGGCAGCAGCACATTGAAGAAGCCGTTGCCGCTGACCATCAGGTCCTTGTCGTTGCCGGTGGCTTGCGAGTTCCCCTGCGTATGGATGCGCTCGATCGCTACGGGACGTACACCCGTACCGAGCTGCATGCCCGATGGCAGATTGGTCTGCTGCGAGGACTGGGCGCCGGGCTGGCGCAGGTTCTGGTACAGCAGGTCTTCGAACACGGCGCGCGACTTCTTGAAGCCGTTGGTGCCGACGTTGGCCAGATTATTGGTGGTGACGTCGAGCGCAGTCTGCTGCGCTTCCATGCCGGTCTTGGCGATCCACAGTGAACGTATCATGATGCTTCTCCCTTGCTTGGACGGGGTAGCGACAGCTACTCATCCCACGCAAGCATTATGCGGGAGCAGGCATCAACTCAAAGCGAGGATCTGGGTGGCTTTTGCGGCGTTATTCTCGGCGTTCTTGAGCAGACTCATTTGCATTTCGAACTGCCTTGCCAGACTGATCATGTTGACCATGGAGTCGACGGCATTCACATTACTGCCTTCCAGCGCGCCATCGACCAGACGTACGGCGGGGTCGTTTTCCGCCACTTCGCCGCTAGTTTGACGGAACAGGCCGTCATTACCGCGCACCAGTCCCTTGGTGTCGGGGTTGACCAGTTTTAAGCGGCCCAGCACGTTGGCCGGACCCGGTTTGAAATCGTTCGAGATGGCACTCACCGTACCATCGCTGGCGATGCTGATGTTGGTATCGGGCGGAATGGCGATGGGGCCGCCATCACCGACCAGCGTCAGCCCGCTCTGGGTCTGCAGCAGGCCGTTGTCGCTGACTTTCAGGCTACCGTTACGGGTATAGGCTTCCGAACCGTCGGCCGAGGTGACGGCCAGCCAGCCCTGATCGCGCACCGCCACATCGAGCGGACGGCCGGTAGTCTGGATCGGTCCGGCACGCATGTCGGCGCCGACCGTGGAATCAACCACGAAGGCCCGCGTTTGCAGGCCTTCCGACACCACCGGCACGGCACGAAAACTGTCGAGCTGGGCGCGGAAGCCCGTGGTGGTGACGTTGGACAGGTTGTTGGCCACGGTGGCTTGCTGCTCCATCACGTGGCGCGCCCCCGTCATTGCGGTATAGACTAGACGATCCATGGCCGTTTCCTTTTTCCGTTCCTGTAACTATGCGTGCGCGGCTAGGCTTAGCGCAGGTTGACCAGCGTCTGTAGCACCGAGTCCTGCGTCTTGATGGTCTGGGCATTGGCCTGATACACGCGCTGGGCGGTAATCATGTTCACCAGCTCTGCCGTCAGGTCGACGTTGGAAGTTTCCACCGAGCTGGCGCGCAGCTTGCCCATCGAACCTGCATTCGGCACCCCTACGGTTGGCGTGCCGGAGGCCGAGCTTTCCGACCAGGCATTGTTACCGAGCGGCGTCAGACCATCCACGCTGGCGAAGTTGGCCAGACAGATCTGTCCCATGGCGCGCGATTTACCGTTGCTGTACTGGCCCAGAATCACGCCGTTTTCATCGATCGCATAACGCTGCCACGAACCGGCCGAATAACCGTTCTGGACCGAACCCAGATCGTTGGTCACACTGCCGTACTGGGTGGTCTTGTCGAAAGTGGTCGAGACCACCATAGGCTGCTGGGCACCGGTATCGGGGAAGATCGGCAGACTGATGTTGAACGGCAGGGTCTGTGGCGGCGTCATCAGCGCCATGGCCTGCGGATTGAGCGCACCGTTCTTGTCGAACAGCAGGGTGCCAACCTTGATGGCCGGTACCGTAATCGCGGCCGACAGCTTGGCATTGATCTGGTCCGGCGTCATGCCGGTAATCGAACCGCTGGCAGTCGGGTCCAGTGCCGAGAAGGCGGCCGTCAGGGCGTCCAGCTGGGCTTGCGAGGCTGCTGCCGGTGGCACCGAAGCGGCCGTCAGCATGGAGTTGTAGGCGGCGCTGGCATAGGCACCGGCGGCCGACGCAATCGCTGCCACATCAGGCGGCGTGGCGCGCACGGCATCGTTGTAGGCCGTACGGGCGCCCTGCACGGTGCCATCGCTATTGATGGCTGCCGCCACGCTGCCGGACACGATCTCCTTGTTATCGGCCGCAGCGTACACGTCCCAGGTGTTGGCATCGGTCTTGACGTAATAGGTGGTCATGATGTGCGAAGTACCGAGGCTGTCGTACACGTTCAGCACGGTCTGCTTGTTATAGCTGGTCGGATCGCCGGCATCGAAGGGGATGGTGGCCGGCACTTTCTCGGCCGAGCTCAGGTTCAGCTGGAAGTTGGCCGTGGTGGTCTGCACCGGCGTCAGGTCGGACTTGTCCAGCGTCAGCGGCACTGGTGCGCCGAGCAGGATCACCCCGGCTGCATTGGACAGATAGCCGGTCAGCTGGGCGCCCTGGGCATTCACCAGCGTGTGGGTATTATCTTCATGGAACTGGCCGTTACGCGAATACTGCACAGCGCCATTCACCACTTCGCGGAAGAAGCCGCCGCCGTTGATGGAGACATCGAGCGGGTTGGTACTGGTTTCGATATTGCCCTGAGTGAATTGCTGGGCCAGCTTGGCAGTGGTCACACCGATACCGGCATTGTTGCCCGACACGCCGTTCAGCGAGTTGGCGTACAGATCGGCAAATTGTGCCTGCGAGCCTTTGAAGCCTACCGTACTGGCATTGGCGATGTTATTACCGATCACATCCAGCGATTTGGATGCTGAGTTCAGGCCGCTAAGTCCTTGTTGGAACATGGTATTCCCCCTGCTAGGTTTGAGCTAAAGTGCGCTTCAGATAAAGCGAAGCGGTTAATCGTTACAGTACTTCTTTCACTTGGGACATGGTGAACTGTCCCAGTGAAGTATTCAGTTTCACGCCGCCGCTACCGGTCGATACGCTGGCCACGGAGGCCAGTTGCAGGGCAGTAGCATCGCTCAGCGTCTTGCCGCCACTGACGGCCTTGACGGTGAAGGTATAGTTGCCGTCGGCAGCTTTGCCACCGGCATCGGTCTTGCCGTCCCAGGTGATGGGATAGGTGCCCACGTCGGAGCTCTTCAGGCTCAGGGTGCGCACCGTGGCACCGCTACCGTCCTGGATGGAGATCGTCACGCTCTGCGCAGCCGAAGCCAGATCGACCCCGAACACGCTGCTGCTGGTGGTCTTGCCGCTGCTGTCGGTGCTGCTCGACAGTTCGATACCTTTGCCCGCCACCAGCACGCCTTTGCCGATCAGATTGGTTGCCGTCAGCGACTGCGCACTGGCCTGGTCGGTACGCAGCGATTCCAGCGTGGCATTGACCTTGTTTATGCCCGTCACGGTCGACAGCTGGGCCAGCTGGCTGGTCATGGCAGCGTTGTCCATGGGGTTCAAGGGATCCTGATTTTTCAGCTGCGTTACCAGCAGCTTCATGAATTTATCCTGATCGGCTGCCACGCTATCCTTGGCCACCGTGCTGGCAGCACTGGCGACGGTGGAAGTCTTGGGCGTGTCGATTACTCCGCTAATAGTCATGATTGCCTCTTAGGTTTTACTGGCCGATGGTCAGGGTTTTGAGCAGCAGTGTTTTGGCTGCGTTCATGGTTTCGACGTTGGTCTGATAGGAACGCGAGGCCGACAGCATATTCACCATCTCGTCCACCACATTCACGTTAGGCATGGTCACATAGCCTTTTTCGTCCGCCATCGGATGTTTCGGGTCATACATCTGCTTCATGGGCGACTGGTCTTCCACCACCTGCTTGACGCGCACGCCGGTGGAGCTGCCGTCACCAGCCTGCGGGGTGGCTTCGAACACCACCTGGCGGGCACGATAGGCTTCGCCGCTGGCACTGGTGGCACTGTCGGCATTGGCCAGGTTCGAGGCCACCACGTTGAGGCGCTGCGACTGCGCGCTCATGGCCGAACCGGACACATTGAAAATATTAAACAGCGACATAATTAATTACCTCCCTGGATCGCGGCCATCATGTGCTTGATCTGCGCATTGATCATGGTGATGCCGGCTTCGTAGCGCACCGCGTTATCGGTGAACTGGTTGCGCTCCACGTCCATATCCACCGTATTGCCGTCCACCGCACCCTGCACTACGCCGCGGTACAGCAGCGGCGTACCGTCAGCATTGGTACCGGCTGCTTGCAGGGGGTTAGGGAAATGCTTGGCCGCCGTAGTCTTCAGCGTGGCCGGCACATTGCCGCCGCTCTTATCCAGGGCCGTTTGCAGCGCGCTGGTGAAATCGATGTCGCGTGCCTTGTAGTTAGGCGTATCACCATTGGCGATGTTCGAGGCCAGCACAGCCTGGCGCTGCGAGCGCAAGCTCAGTGCCGCTTCGTTAAAGCGCAGATAAGCGTCGAGTTTTCCTAACATGACAGCCTCCAACCTCTCCACATGCCTACTGATGAATGTCCAACCACGGACAAGGTGTAATGACAGGATCGATGATACGCATCAGCAGTGCCGCACCATCGTCCAATAAGGGGGGGCTTTTCCAGCCTATTCATCCATTCAAGTGGGGCGCGGAAGTTTAAGATGGCAGCATCAGAAAGACTCTTTCCGGCTACGGCCGCTGAACTGCCATGAATACTCGTCTCGCCTGCACTCTTAACGCCGCCCTGCTCTGCCTGAGCGCCACGGCGGTCGGCACGGCTGCTGCCCAGAACACCGCGCAGCGCCAGGACCCGGCCACCCTGCGCCGCAGCGTCGAACAGTTTCTGCAAGTGCAGACGGCCGGCCTGCCGGGCCAGGTAACGCTGAGCATAGGCGCCATCGATCCGCGCATGCAGCTGGCCGCCTGTGCCGAGCCGCAAGCCTTCTTCATGGCCGGTGCGCGCGCCTGGGGCAAGACCACGGTGGGTGTGCGCTGCGTAGCGCCTAGCCCATGGACTATCTATGTACAAGCCACGGTGACCGTGATCGGTGACTATGTGGCCAGTGCCGTGCCGCTGGCCCAGGGCCAGAGCATAGACGGCAACCAGCTGGTCACGCTCAAGGGCGACCTGACCATGCTGCCGGCCGGCATCGCCACCGAAGCGGCGCAAGTGATTGGTCGAAGTGCCAATATTTCCTTACCTGCCGGTACGCCGCTGCGGCTCGATACGCTGCGCAGCAAACCGGTGGTGCAGTCGGGCCAGCTGGTGCGCGTGATCACCAGCGGCAATGGTTTCAGTGTGTCTTCCGAAGGCCGTGCCATGAGCACAGCCGGCGATGGACAGGTAGTGCAAGTGCGTACCGCAGGCGGCCAGCAGATCAGTGGCATCGCCAAAGCAGGCGGCATGGTAGAGGTAGCTTTCTAGCGCCAGCGTGCGCAGGAACAGACGTAACGACGGCAGATCTGAAGTTTATACGAGGCAACGCTAAAGTTTCTTAAGACGGTGCCGATAGATACTCAGATCCCGGAGTTTCGTACTCCTACCAGAGAAGGAAATGCTGTGAAAATTAACGATACATTGAAGAGCACCACTGGTTTGCCGTCGGCGACTCCGGCCTCGACCTCGACTGCGCGCGGCGCAGAAAAGGCCGCTGCTCCGGCCACGCCAGCGACGTCAGACAATGTGCGCCTGTCGCCACAAGGGCAGGCATTGGCGGCCAGTTCGACCGGCAGCAGCAGCGCAGTGTTCGACACTAAAAAAGTCGAACGCATCAAGCTCGCAATTGCTGACGGCCAGTTCCAGGTCAATTCAGAAAAAGTAGCAGATGGCTTACTCGACACCGTCAAGGATCTGCTGCACTCACGTAAACGATAGGTCCATCATGGCAACCGCTACCCCGCTGAACAGCCTGCGCGAAGAACAACAGATTATGTCCACGCTGGTGGATGTGCTCAAGCAGGAGCAGCAATTACTGGTAGCGGCGGAGATGGAAGGCATGCCGGCCATCACCACCAAGAAGAACACGCTGGTCACGCAGATGACCATGCTGTCGGCCCAGCGCCACCGGGCTTTGGGCCGGGCCGGTTATCCGGCCGAAGAAGCCGGCATGGATGCCTGGGTGGCCGCCAGCGGCGCCGACGCCCGCGAAGCCGCCACACTGTGGCGAGCCCTGTTACAGCATACGCGCGAAGCCAAAGAGCTGAACCGCATCAACGGCATGCTGATCAACAAGCAGATGAACCATACCCAGGCTGCCCTGCAAGCCTTGCGCCCTGCCCATGCGGCACCGAATAATTTCTACGGTCCCGGCGGCATGTCCACCACCCTGCCACGCAGCCGCGGTTTCCTGGCCGGCTAACAGTCTTCCAATGCGTCTGCTGCCCTCCGGCGGCAGCAGGCACAGCACACGAAAAAAATGGCGACACCGCATCTCTGCGCTGTCGCCATTGCTGTCTTTGCGGCTTATTTTCCGGCTTATTTTCCGGCTTACTTTGCCGCTTACTGATTCGGCAGGCCGGTAGGAATTTCCGTGACGGTTTCCGGTATGCCGGACAGGATGGTCACGGCCACGCGGCGATTGCGCGCGCGCCCGATAGGATCATCATTGGAGGCCACCGGTACATTCGAGCTATAGCCTACCGCCGTCAGGCGTTCCGCCCCCACGCCGGCATCGACGAACAGCCGCACCACGCTGCTGGCGCGCACGGCCGACAGTTCCCAGTTGGACGGGAAGAGCGCATTGCGGATAGGCTGGTTATCGGTATGCCCTTCCACCTGCACATTGTGACTATCGCTACGCAGCAGCGACGCGACGGCGCGCAGTGCTTCCGTGGACTCCGCGGTCAGGCGCGCATCACCGGGATCGAACAGTACCGAGGCATTGATTTCCACGCTGACGCCACGGCTGTTCTGCGTCACCCTGACCTTGCCTTCCTTGACCAGCGGCGCCAGCGTGGACAGCAGGTCCTGTGCCAGCTTGGTCATGTGTTCCTTTTCCTTGCGCACGGCATCGGCGTGGCGCTTGATGGCCACATTCGGCAGCGGCAGGCTGGGCACTTCCGTGTTGATCAGCTGGGCCGAACCGGCGCCGCCGAAAGCATCGCCGAGCGCGTCGGAAAACACCCGGTACTTGCCGATATTGACCGAGGAGATCGCATACATCACCACGAAGAAAGCGAACAGCAGGGTGATGAAGTCGGCATACGAGATCAGCCAGCGCTCGTGGTTTTCCGGTTCGTCGTCGAACTTTCTGCGGGCGCGCCGGTTCTGCATGCTAGCGCCCCCGCATCAGCGTGGCCACCCGTTCGTCGATCACGCGGGTATGGTCGCCGGTGGCGATGTCGTAGAACACGGCCGCAGCAATCTCCTGCTGGAACACGGCTTGCGTGACCACGGCCTTGAGCTTGTTGGCAATCGGGTAGAACAGCAGATTGGCCAGCCCCACGCCATACACGGTGGAGACGAAGGCCACGGCGATACCGGCGCCCAGTTTGTTCGGATCGGTGAGGTTTTCCATCACGTGGATCAGGCCCAGCACGGCGCCCAGAATACCGATGGTGGGCGAATAGCCGGCTGCCGATTCCCAGATGCGCACAGCCAGCCGCTCTTCCGTTTCGTACACGGTGATTTCGGCGTCCAGAATCTGGCGCAGCTTGTCGGGATTGATGCCGTCGACGATCAGGCGCAGGCCCTTGGTAATGAACGGGTCTTTCGAGGACAGCATGTAACGTTCGAGCGACAGCAGGCCATCGCGCCGCGCCGACAGGCTCCAGGCATTGATCTCGCGCGCCAGTGCCAGCCGGGTGTCCGGCGGTGGCGCGAACACCAGCTTGAGCATGCGCAGGCCGCGCTTGAAGCTGGCAAAACGGCTTTGCAGCAGCACGGCACCGACCGTGCCCACCACCACGATGGCGAAGGCCGCCGGCTGGAACAGCGAGGCCAGCTTGCCGCCTTCCAGCGACTGGCCGATGATGATGCCGGCCAGCGCCAGCAGCACCCCGGCTACGCTGGCCCAGTCCATGACCGCTCCCGCAGCGAAGCACGCAGACGTGCCACTGCTTGCGTATGCAATTGCGATACGCGTGATTCCGACACGCCCATCACGGCGCCGATTTCTTTCAAGTTGAGCTCCTCTTCATAGTACAGCCCCATCAGAATCTTTTCGCGCGGCGGCAGTGCATCGATGGCGTCGATCACGGCCTGGCGGAAGTCGCCGTCCAGCAGTGCGCGCAGCGGATCGCTTTCTTCATCCGAGCAATAGCGGTCGAGGAAGCTATCGTTGCCATCGTCGTCGTGAAAATCTTCGTAGTAGACCAGCTGGTGGCCGCCGCCATCGGACAGCATTTCCTGATAGTCGGCCAGCGACAGCTTGAGCATTTTCGCCACCTCCGATTCGGTCGGCGGGTGGCCCAGACGCTGCTGCAGCGTGCTCATGGCCGCTTCGATCTTGCGCATGTTCTGGCGCATGGAACGGGGCAGCCAGTCGCTATTGCGCAGCTCGTCCAGCATGGCGCCGCGGATGCGCAGCACGGCATAGGTTTCGAACTGGGCGCCATGGCTATCTTCGTACCGGCTGATGGCGTCCAGCAGACCGATCATACCGGCCTGCACCAGATCGTCGACTTCGACGCTGGGGGGCAGTTTCGCCTTCATGTGATGGGCCAAGCGCTTGACCAACGGCATATGCTCCGTCAGTAAAGAATTCTTGTCCGCTTTCCCTTTAACCGTGTACATAAACTATTTTTATCGTCATTGAGTACGTGTCTGCAACCGTACTAGTTCACTCGTCGTGCCGGACCTAGCGCCAGGCCGGGCTTGCCGCCATGGCAAACCGTCCGGCCAGCTGGCGGAACGCCACGGAAGCACCGGCCAGCGGAAACGCATCGACCACGGCACGCCCCAAGCGTGCTGCGCGTTGCAGGTATTCATCCGCCGGGACCGAGCCCATGGAAATCAGGTTGACTGCCAGATAACGGCTAGCAGCCTGTGCCATGTTATCGTATACCACCTTTGCTTCCGCTTCGGAAGCCCCGGTGACCAGAATTCCGAACGGACGACGGCCCAGTTCCTGATTCAGACGCTTGATCATACTGTATGCGGCCGTGATCGAGGCAGCACTTTTTCCCACTTGCACCACAATTTCCGAGCTATCCATGACGGGCAGCGGGAAGCCGTGGGCATCGAATTCGCCATCGACGATCACGATGCCCGTCTGTTTCACCAGTACGTCGAAGGCTTTGGCCAGACGGCGCGTCTCGTCCGGGCCGCTGCGTGGCTGGCCGCGCGTCATCGACGCGACAGCAAAACCCTGCGGTACCTGATGGATAACCTGATCGAGCGCACATTCCTGCCGTGCCACGTTGAGCAGGCTGGCGCCGCTATCGACGCCCAGACGGCTGGCCACGCCATGGGCGCTGGCGCAGGCATCCATCAGCAGCACGTCGTTGCCGGCACGGGCCAGCGAAGCACCGAGATTGACCAGCATGGCGGCTTTGTCGTCCGCTGGCGAAGCAGACAGGAAGGTAACGATACGGGGCTTGGGCCCCGCCAGCATGCGGCGCAGGCCTTCGGCCTGATCGAAATCGAAATTAGCCAAGGTGCACCTCGCGCAGTGCGGAATCGCTGGTGCCGGCGCCCATTACCAGCGGCAGCTCGGCATCGAGGAACTGGCTGGCGGCCGCATCGCGCTTGAGTTTGAAAGCACGGTCGATCAGATAAGCCGGATCAGCCAGATGCAGGTCTTCCGGCACGCGCTGGCCGTTCGACACATAGAACAGGTTGAGCTTCTGGCGGATCACCACGTCCAGCACATTGCCGATGGCAGCCGCTTCGTCCAGTTTAGTCATGATGCAGCCGGCCAGACCGCTGCCCTGGTAGGCGCGCACCACTTCGTTCAGGGTTTCCTGGGTGGCCGTGGCGTTCAGGCACAGCAGGCGTTTGACGTTGGCACCGGCGCCTTGCAGCATCGATACCTGCTCCGTCACCATCTGGTCGCGCTGGCTCACACCGACGGTATCGATCAGCACGGTGTGCTTGTTTTTCAGTTCTTTCAGGGCGATGCGCAGGTCGGCTTCGTCTTTCACCGAATGCACCATCACGCCCAGGATTTTGCCGTAGATGCGCAGCTGTTCGTGCGCACCGATACGGTAGGCATCGGTGGTGATCAGGGCCAGCTTGTCCGGGCCGTGGCGCATCACGCAGCGGGCGGCCAGCTTGGCCGTGCTGGTGGTCTTGCCGACGCCGGTAGGACCGACCAGCGCGAACACACCGCCCTGATCGAGCAGTGCATCTTCGTTGGACATCACCGACAGATTGCGGCTCAGTACCGATTTAATCCAGCGCATGCTATCGGCCGCATCGCGGTTGGCTGGCAGTTTTTCTATCAGGTAGCGGGCCAGGCTGGCCGAGAAGCCGGCGGCGAGCATTTCGCGCAGTACGGCAGTTTTCTGTGGTTCGCGCGACTGGGTGGCACCCCACGAGATTTCCGCCAGCTGGGTTTCCATCATGCCGCGCATGGCGCGGATTTCATTCATCATGCCCATCATTTCGGCAGCGGCCGATTCCTTGGCGCTGGCTACAGCGGCAGCCACCATGGCGTTGATCTGGTCGGCGCTCATGGCTGCAGCAGCGGGGGCAGCAGCCGGTGCACTAGCGTAGGCTGGCGCAGCAGCGGCAACAGGTGCTGCAGGGCGGCGTGGTGCGGCGGCAGGAGCACGCGGTGCTGGTGCGGCAGCGCGTGGCGCTTCGGCGCGTGCTACCGGTGCAGCGCTAGGCAGGTCCAGCATCGGTGGCGGTTCGGCCATAGGCGAATGGGGAGCCGGCATGGCCAGCGAGGCGGCGTCTTCGTTCGCCAGCGCGAGGATCTCGATTTCACCGTCGGCCTGACGGTTGGACAGGATGACGGCATCCGGGCCCAAGGCTTCGCGCACTTTGCGCAGCGCTTCACGGGAGGTCGGGGCGGTAAATTTTTTGACGTTCATGGCCGGCTCTCTGCATTCTGGGGCGAGTAGCGTCTTCTGGGTGAGACGACTTTTCCTCGTACAGTGCCATTATTGACGATGCACTCCGGAAACGATCCGATGAACAAGAGGACAATTCGGCCGTATTTCCCCTATGCAGCCCCAGCCGCCTATTCCGCGGCAAATACCTGTTCCAGCCGCTCGGCAAAAACAAAGTTGCGCGCCCAGCGCCGTAACTGGGCAGATTCTGCCGTCGCTACACGGTTGCGTACGGCCTCAGGCAAAGTACCGAAACGCAACTCCAGTATGTCCAGCAACTGCGCGGCCTGTCCTTGCTGTAAGCCTTGCTCCAGACCGTAACGCTCGAGAGAAGATAGGTATGCCATGTCGGTACCCTCCCTTATCAGATGTATGCCACGCCGCACCCGGCTTTCCAGGCTGGCTGGCAGCCGCAGCAGCCAGTCTATGGTGCGATACAGATCGATGATACGCTGCCTATCCCAGTCGCGCTGCAACAGTAGCTTGGTCAGATGCCATTTCGCATGGCGCCGCTGAAACGCATCGCGCCGCGTCCGGCGCGCATGCAGATGGGCCAGCGTGACCAGCGCAAACGGATTCGGATCGCTGCACAACCGCTCCATGTGCGCCTCGAAATCGCGCAGCTTCACCACCGGAAAATCCAGCTGCAAGCGGCTATCCAGTACCTGATAGCCAAAGTGCGCGGGACGCCAGCGCCAGCTATCATCCAGCAGCAAAGCCATACTGGCCACCGGCTGGCGATAGCGGTCATACACCCGATAATGGTAGATGAACATGCGCTCGGCAAAGGCAGCGTCACGCCAGCCCTGTAGTTCCACATGCAGCAGCAAGCTCTGCTCGGCACCGTCGGCTCGGGCTACGCGGACCAGTTTATCCAGCATCCGTCTACCCGACGCCGCACCAACTGTAAGGGCGGCCAGTTCCTGATCAAGGAAGCTGAACGGCCGCGTCCAGTCGATGGCGGCATGGGCACGCGGAAAATAGAAGGCCATAAAGTCCGGCAGATAGTGGACCAGCACTTCCTTCCAAGGGCTATCATAGTCATCGTCCATGCAGGCAGTCTAGGCTGCCTGCATGGCCTGTACTGCGACTGGCGCAATAGCGTGCCAGTCACATGCTGCTGATTAGGCGGGCTGCTGACCTACCAGCGCGGTCACACGTATGGTTTTCGATTCCGGCACTTCGGCATGCGACAGCACTTTCAGCTGCGGCAGCGAACGGCGCAGGAAGCGCGACAGCAGCGCCCGCAGCGGGCCAGGCACCAGCAGTACCGGCGTCAGCCCCAGCGCTTCCTGCTGGGCCGTAGCCTGCTGGGCTTGCTGGGCGATGGTATCGGCCAGCCCCGGTTCGATGCCGGCACCATCCGGACCGCTGGCGGCCAGCGCCTGCATCAGCAAGCGTTCCAGCCGGTTATCCAGCGTCATCACCGACAATTCGTTAGCACCGGGGAACAGCTGCTGCACGATGGCACGACCCAGTGCAATCCGCACCAGCGCCGTCAGGTCGTTCGGATCCTGCGTATTGCCGGCATGCTCGGCCAGCGTTTCGATAATCGAACGCATATCGCGGATATGCACGCCTTCCACCAGCAGATTCTGCAGCACTTTCTGCAGCGTCGACAGCGACACCGTTTTCGGCACCAGATCTTCCACCAGCTTGGGCGCATCCTTGCCCAGATGGTCGAGCAGCGCCTGCACTTCAGCACGGCCCAGCAGCTCGGAAGCGTGAGTAGTAATCAGATGGTTCAGGTGGGTGGCCACCACGGTGCCCGCATCAACCACCGTATAGCCCATGCTCTGGGCCTGATCGCGCAGGCTGGCATCGATCCACGTAGCGGGCAGGCCGAAGGCCGGATCGCTGGTGGCCATGCCGGGCAAGGTGCCGCTGGCCATGCCGGGATTAATCGCCAGGAACTGGCCGTTATAGGCTTCGCCCGTACCCACTTCCACCCCTTTGAGCGCGATACGGTAGGCCGAAGGCTTGAGTTCCAGATTGTCGCGGATGTGCACAGGTGGCGCGAGGAAGCCCACTTCCTGGGCAAACTTCTTGCGGATGCCTTTGATGCGCTTGAGCAGCTCGCCACCCTGCGTCTTGTCAACCAGCGGAATCAGGCGGTAGCCCACTTCCAGCCCCAGCGTATCGACCGGCATGATGTCCTGCCAGCTGGCTTCTTCCTGCTCGGGCGCCGTGGCCGGTGCCGCCGCAGCTGCTTCGGCCGCCGCCACCTCTTCCGCCTTGGTGGATTCTTCCTTGCGCGTCAGCAGATAGGCCGAACCGCCCAGTACAGCGGCCAGCAGCAGGAACACCAGATTCGGCATACCCGGAATCAGGCCCATGCCGCCGATGATGGCGGCCGTGATATACAGCACCTGCGGCTTGGCAAACAGCTGGCCTACCACCTGGGTACCGATATCCTGCTCGCTGGCCACGCGCGACACCACGATACCGGCTGCCGTCGAAATCACCAGCGATGGAATCTGTGCCACCAGACCGTCACCGATGGCCAGCAGAGTGTAGTTCTTGATCGCGTCGGCGAACAGCATATCGTGCTGCAGCAAGCCCACCAGCAGGCCGCCCACCACGTTAATCACCGTCACCAGAATACCGGCCACGGCATCGCCGCGTACATATTTACTGGCACCGTCCATGGCGCCGTAGAATTCGGCTTCCTGCGCCACTTCGCTACGGCGCTTGCGCGCTTCCGCTTCGCCGATCAGGCCGGCATTCAGGTCGGCGTCGATCGCCATCTGCTTACCGGGCATCGCGTCCAGTGCGAAACGGGCGCCCACCTCGGCAATACGGCCCGCACCTTTGGTGACCACGGTGAAGTTGATGATGGTCAGAATAATGAACACCACGATACCGACCGTGTAGTTACCGCCGATCAGGAAGTGGCCGAATGCTTCGATCACCTTACCGGCCGCATCGGCACCGGTATGGCCCTGGGTCAGCACCACGCGGGTCGAGGCCACGTTCAGCGACAGACGCAACATGGTCGATACCAGCAGGATGGTCGGGAAAGCCATGAAATCCAGCGGCTTGACCGTGTACAGACTGGTCAGCAGCACGATTACGGACAGGGCGATGTTAAAGCTGAACAGCAAATCCAGTATGAAGGCCGGCAGAGGCAGCACCATCATGCCCAGCATCATGATGATCAGGATAGGCGCGGCCAGACTGCTCTTGTTACGGCTATTGGCCAGGCCTTGCAACCATGGCGGCAGTTTGATGTTGCTCAGGGCGTTCATACAGGTGCTCCGTTATTCGTATCAGTTTGCTGCTTGAGCGTGCTCACGTGCAGAGGGTCCAGCTCTGGCGGCACCTCGAGTTTCTTCGGTACTTCAGGACGGTTGCCATTGCCTTTGCTGAACAGACGCAATTGGAACACATAGGCCAGCACTTCGGCCACTGCCGCGTACAAGGCTTCCGGAATTTCGTCGCCGATTTCCGTATGCTTGAACAGCGCACGGGCCAGTGGCGGCGCTTCCAGCATGGTCACTTTGTGCTCGCGTGCGATCTCGCGGATCTTGGCCGCCACTTCGTCCGTACCCTTGGCCACCACGCGCGGCGCACCGCGCATGCCGTCGTCGTACTTCAGCGCTACCGCATAGTGAGTCGGGTTGGTGACCACCACATCGGCGGTCGGCACATCGGCCATCATGCGGCGTTTGGCCATCTCGCGCTGCAGCTGGCGAATCTTGGCCTTGATCTGGGGATTGCCGTCCGACTCCTTGGATTCCTGGATCAGTTCCTGACGGGTCATCTTCAGCTTGTTGGCGTAATGCCACATCTGGTAAGGACCATCGATGGCGGCGATAAAGCCGAGCGCACCGACGATGAACAAAAAGCTGCTGGCCAGCATATGCAGCAGATGGGCGGTGCCCAGTTTGAGCGGCTCGACGGCCAGCCCGATCACGGCATCTTTCTGCTTCATCACCACCAGCCAGGCCACCAGCCCGACCACCAGCGCCTTGGCCACGGCCTTGAACAGCTCCACCAGCGCATTGGTGGAGAACATATTGCCGATACCGTTGATGGGATTGAGTTTGCCGAAATTCGGCATCACGGCCTTGCCGGTGAACAGCCAGCCGCCCACCAGCAGGGGCGACACCAGCGCTACGATCATCACGGCCACGCCCAGCGGCAGACAGGCCAGCAGCACGCGCACCAGATCGACCAGGATGCGGTTGATCAGCACATCGGCATCGAACACTTGCTCCGGTGTCAGGGCCAGCCCCGACACCAGCGCCGAACTGAGCTGACGGATCAGCCCTTCACCCGTCATCCACAGACCGGCACCGGCTGCCATCAGCACGGTAAACGTCGCCACTTCCCGGCTTCGGGGAACGTCGCCTTCCTCACGCGCCTGCTCGAGGCGCTTCTGTGACGCGGGTTCGGTCTTTTCGGCGTCGCTATCTTCTGCCATGGTGCCTGCCTGCTGCGGGGGTCGGGGTTAAGGGAACTCTGTTGATCGTGCCATTATCCCGCTCGCGCGCGCCGGCCCATCAGCCGAATACGGCGGGTTTTCCCGCCTTACTCGGTATTTCCTATTGGAAATTTAACTTTCAAACACCTGCCTGGGTGACTTTCTGGTCTATGGCACCGAAGATGGACTTGCCATCACTATCGAACATTTCGATACGGATGGTGTCACCAAACGCCATGAACGGCGTGCTAGCCACGCCATCAGCGATCATCTCCACGCAACGCTGCTCGGCGATACAGGAATAGCCGCGCTTGCCATCAGTATTGGACACCGTGCCCGAACCGATGATGGACCCGGCGCGCACATTGCGCGATTTGGCCAGATGGGCGAGCAGTTGCGGGAAGTTGAACACCATATCGACCCCGGCCTGTGGCTTGCCGACCAGCTTGCCGTTCCAGGTGGAATGCAGCGGCAGGTGGACTTTGCCGCCTTTCCACGCATCGCCCAATTCGTCCGGCGTTACGGCCACGGGCGAAAAACTCGTGGCCGGCTTGGACTGGACGAAACCGAAGCCCTTGGCCAGCTCTTCCGGAATCAGATTGCGCAGCGAGACGTCGTTGACCAGCATCAGCAGGCGGATGCGCTGGTGCGCCTGATCAGGCGTCGCGCCCATGGGCACATCGTCCGTGATGACGGCCACTTCGGCTTCGAAATCGATGCCCCATTCTTCGTGGAAGAGGGCGATGTCGTCGCAGGGTCCGATGAAATCATCGCTGCCGCCCTGATACATGAGCGGGTCTTCCCAGAACGCTGCAGGCAGTTCTGCCCCGCGCGCCTTGCGCACCAGCTCCACATGGTGCACATAGGCCGAACCGTCGGCCCATTGGAACGCCCGAGGCAGCGGCGCCATGCAGCGCGCCGGCTCGAACGCAAACGTGCGGCGGCCCCGGCCCTGATTCAGTTCCTGATAGATGGCATCGAGCTGGGGTGCAATAAAGCTCCAGTCGTCCAGCGCCCGCTGCAGCGTGCGTGCCACGCCATCGGCCAGCTGCGCCGTCTTCAGGTCGCGCGACACCACCATCAGCTGGCCATCGCGCGTGCCGTCGTTCAGGGTGGCCAGTTTCATGCGCTAGGCACCAGCAAAGCCAGTTGCTCCGGCGTCAGATAGCACCACTCGCCCTCTTCCAGCGCCAGCGCATCCAGCGTCAGGCCGCCGATGGCCGAACGGTGCAGCGCGCTGCAATGGTTGCCGGCTGCAGCCAGCATGCGTTTGACCTGATGGTATTTGCCCTGCTCGAGCACGATTTCCAGCTGATGCTCGCCGCGCTGCACGCAATGCTGGGCCGCCAGTGGCGCCGGTTCGTCATGCAATTGCACGCCGGATTTCAGCTGCTCTATCAGTTCAGGCGTTACCGGCTCTGCCGTCGTGGCCTGATAGATTTTTGGAACATGGCGCTTCGGCGACGATTGTGCATGGATAAATGGGCCATCGTCGGACATCAGCAGCATGCCGGTCGTATCGTGGTCAAGCCGGCCTACTGGCTGCAGTTCGCGCCAGCTGAACTGCTCGGGCAGCAGCGTCAGCACGCCGGGATGGTGGCTGGGCTTGCGCGAACATTCGAAATTGGCAGGTTTATACAGCGCGATATACAGATGTTCGCGGTAGGCCCATTCTTCTTCGAAGATGGTGAGGACCAGTCCATCCGTTGCTATGGTTTCTTTGTAATTGTCGTGCACCACGCCGGCGATACTGACTTCGCCATCGTCGATCAGCGAACGGCAGTATTTACGGGTGCCAAAACCCTGCGATTGCAGGATGCGGTCTAGGGATAGTTTGCTCATAGGCCGATTTTACAGGATGGTGCAGGACGGGGGAAAGCCAGTGATATCTGCTTGAAAGCAATGTCCTAGACAAAGCTGTTGGTTGACGCACATCAAATCGAGCACCGTTTCACTTGCTAGACTGAAACCCGATTAGGAATCCGCCTAATCGACTAGGAATGTGCCAGAGAGAACTGTTATGTCTAAGCTTACTAAACTTCCAGCACTAAGTGCCTTAGCGGCAGCCAGCCACCGCACCGAGCTCCTGATCATGCAGTGCCGCTACGCCCTGCAAAATGACGACGTGCCTGTCGCCGCCAACCAGCTATGGCACGCGCAGCGGCAGGTGGATTTTCTTGCATGGTTAGATAAGGGGGGCTTTACGCAAACTGACAGACCCAAAGAAAACAGCGGCATTGCACCGCTGTCTTCAACCCCGGCAGGGGCTGTATGAGGAATCGCAATTCACTCGAGGCTGCATCCACGATGCAGTGTAGTAGTTCCGTCTGTCTGATCAAGATTGTGGTGAAAACAAAATAAACTGTTTATATCGCCCCCCTTGGAAAGAACTACAGCTTCACTATAGCTCATCACATCGGGGATGCAAGCGAGATTTTCACCAATACTCACGATTCAGCGCAGGGCCGGCTGTACCCGCTCCAGACTGGCTTTCATGGCGCCAGCGCCTAGCGCCGCGCCAAATTTTTTCAGCACCCGCTCCGGCAAGCCTTCATGCTGGGTGTAATCGATGATGTCTTCCGCCTTGATCACATCGCGCGCCACGCTATCGACAGTGCCGAAAGCATCGGCCAGCCCCATGTCGATGGACTTTGCCCCCGTCCAGAACAGGCCGGAGAACATTTCCGGGCTTTCCTTCAGACGTTTGCCGCGCCCTTCGCGCACCACCTGGATGAACTGTTGGTGGATTTCATTGAGCATGGACTGGGCATATTGCTTGTGCTTGTCGGAAAGCGGGCTGAACGGATCCATAAAGCCCTTGTTCTCGCCCGCCGTCAGCAGGCGGCGCTCCACTCCCACCTTGTCCATGATGCCGGAGAAGCCGAAGCCATCCATCAGCACGCCAATGGAACCGACGATGCTGGCCTTGTTGACATAGATGCGGTCGGCACCGGCGGCAATGTAGTAGCAGCCCGAGGCACAAATTTCGTCCACCACCACGTACAGCGGCTTGCCCGGATAGCCTTTGCGCAGACGGTGCATTTCATCAACGATCATGCCGGCCTGCACGGGGCTACCGCCCGGGCTATTGATGTGCATCACCACCGCCACCGAGCCACTGTCGGAAAAAGCCTTGTTCAGCGCGGGGATCACCACTGCCGCCGAGCCGCTGCCTTCCGATTCGATGGCACCTTCGATCTCGATCAGCGCCGTATGCCGCCCCAGCGCTTCGCCGTCGGAGCCGGTCCAGCCCAGATCAAGGTAGGCACTGAGCGCCACTACCACCAGCACCACGGTAATGGCTTTGAAGAAGATGCCCCAGCGGCGAGCCGCTTTCTGCTCGTTCAAGGCAGCAAACACCAGTTTTTCCAGCACTTCGCGCTCCCATGGCGCCGCCGCCACCGGCGCACTGGCGGCGGGCGAGTTGACGGACTTTTCGGCGCCGTTGGGCTGGTTTTCGGGGTTTTCGCTGGTGTTATCGCTCATATTTATCTTTTAACTACATTCAGGCGCGGGCCGGACGCACATAGTCGTCAGGCTGCCAGTACAGTTGCTGATCGCGTTCGACCACTGCGATAGGCCGCAGCCGGCCACCTTTGCAAGGGCCGCCGGCACAATGGCCGCTTTCCGGCACATACACGGCGCCGTGGGTGGAGCACATCAGATACAGGCCGCTGGACTCGAAGAACTCGCCTTCGGCCCAGTCCAGTTCTATCGGTACATGGGCGCAGCGATTCAGATAAGCATACGCCTGTCCGCCATAGCGCACGACAAAGCCGGTGGCATCATCGCCGCCAGCCGTTACGGGAAAACGTACGCCTTTACCGCCTTCGAGCACGGTGTCGGCCGCGCAGATCAGGATTTCTTCGTTCGCCATCATGCGTACTCGCTCAACCATTGGTGCAGTTCGGCCACCGTGGCAGCCGAGTACAAGGGATTACAGGCCGCCAGCTGATCGACCGGATGAGCACCATATTGCACAGCAATCCCCTGCGCACCGGCGTTATTGGCCATCAGCAAGTCATGGGTGGTATCCCCTATCATCACCGTACGGCGCATATCCTGCCCTAACTCCCGCGTTAATTCCTGCAACATGGCAGGATGGGGCTTGGAAAATGTTTCATCAGCGCAACGGGTGGCATCGAACAGGGACAGCACTTTGACATCGTTCATGGCGCGGTTCAGCCCTACCCGGCTCTTGCCCGTGGCCACGGCAAGGAAATAGCCATTCTGCGACAGTTCCGTCAGCATGTCGTGGACGCCGGGGAACAGCGCCAGTTCATGGTCGCGCGACAGGAAATGGTAGCGGTAACGCTCCACCATGCGCGGATAGTAGGCCGGATCCACCTCGGGCAGCACCGCCTGCATGGCTTCATGCAGGCCGAGACCGATCACGTGGGCCGCCACGTCGTCGCGCGGAATCGGCAAGGACAGGTCGCGCGCGGCCGCCTGTATGCATTTCACGATAGTTGAGGTGGAATCCATCAGGGTTCCATCCCAATCGAAGACGATTAAATCAAATTGCTTTCTTGCCATGTAATCCGGCCGCCCCCCTAGGGGCGACTCCTCAAGATATTTACGATTAGTTAACTGGTTTCCCTAAGCTTAACAAGAATCGCTCACATTCGGGCGCTAAAGGCGCTTTCAGGGTCATGATTTTGCCCGACTCCGGATGGGTAAACGTAATCTGGTAGGCGTGCAGAAACATGCGTTTCAGCGCGCCACGCTCGTCGGTGGCCTTCTGCAAGGCCTTGTTCAGGGCGAAATCACCGTATTTATCGTCACCTAATATAGGAAAGCCGGAGGCCGAGGTGTGCACACGGATCTGGTGGGTACGCCCCGTTTTCAGTTCCGCTTCCAGCAGGGCATAGTCCTTGAACTTCTTCAGCAAGGTAAATACCGTGTGCGAAGGCTGACCGTCGGCCTGCACGGCCACACGCCGTTCGCCGTCGGCCGTACTATATTTATGCAGCGCCAGTTTGACGTGCTGGCGGGCATTCTTCCAGTCGCCGGCCACCATGGTCAGATAACGCTTGTCCGTATGGCCGTCGCGCATCTGCTCATGCAGGCTGGTCAGGGCCGAACGTTTCTTTGCTAACAACAATAAACCGGACGTATCGCGGTCCAGCCGGTGCACCAGTTCCAGAAACTTGGCTTCCGGACGGGCTGCGCGCAACTGCTCGATCACGCCGAACGATACGCCGGAGCCGCCGTGCACGGCCACGCCGGCCGGTTTATCGATCACCAGCAGGTGGGCATCTTCGAAAATGACGCTGAATTCGGCCGCCGGCACATGGCTGTTTTCAGCCTTCTCGGCGATGCGGATAGGCGGTATCCGCACCATATCCCCCGCCACCAGCCGGTAAAGCTGGTCGATCCGGCCCTTATTGACCCGTACTTCGCCCGAACGCAGGATGCGGTAGACGTGGCTTTTCGGCACGCCCTTGCAGACGCGCAATAAATAATTGTCAATACGCTGGCCCGCTTCTTCTTCCGTGATGGTCACAAACTGTGCTTGCAGCGAATTTTGCGGGCGCTCTTGTGGTGTTGAAGGCGGGGAAACATCTTTTTGTTGCCTCATTTGCTCTGTCTTCCCAGAAATCTCTCTAAGTCCTTCATTTTGAATATATAATCGTTTCGCTGCAGTTCACACTGCGGAAAGTGTAAGAATAAAAGCACATTTTACACAGGGGCGTCTCCACTGGCCTCGCCTAATTGCAAATTCAGAGGAAAAAAATGTATACGCACCGCCCTTGCCGGGCTCAGGGTTGCACCGCAGTTGTAATCGGAGACAGGCAGGGACGTAGAATTAAAGTGATAGCTTTGTAAGGATAAAGTCCGGGCAGATGGATCAAGGGTCCAGCTGTCCGGTTGATGAAGTAGATAACGCTTGCCGTCTTTGCCAGACCCCGGTCTTTGCTGCACGTACGACGCAGGGTTGCCATCAGCGACCTTAGCAGTCTGTGGCGTGCAGTATGCGAGCCCGGCCAGGATCTGGCCCAACCGAGGCTGTTCACCGCCCGCGATTCTCTGCCGTCCGTCGGGGCCGCATGGATGAGTTGCTGGTGATGCGAACACAGCGGCATGACGATCGGCTTCATGCGCCCAGTTGCGGCCGCGTAGTGCTCCCCGAGGGGTGCGCTGCGACTACGCACAGGATGGGCATACCCACCGCCATCACTCCCGTTCTCGCGTATATCCCTGTACCACGTCATCTGGCCGCCCTGCGGCTAGCTGGCACAGAGATGACCTTAGGGTCGCGGAGTTTATAAAAATGAAACGCATGTTGTTTAATGCTACGCAGCAAGAGGAGCTGCGCGTAGCCATCGTCGACGGTCAGAAACTGATCGATATCGACATCGAAACGGCGGGCCGCGAACAGCGCAAGTCGAATATCTACAAAGGCGTGATCACCCGCATCGAACCGTCGCTCGAAGCCTGCTTCGTCAGCTACGGTGAAGATCGCCACGGTTTCCTGCCATTCAAAGAAGTTGCACGCACTTATTTCCGTGAAGGCATAGACGTACGCAACGCGACCATCAAGGAAGCGCTGCGCGAAGGCCAGGAAATCATGGTGCAGGTGGAGAAGGAAGAGCGCGGCAACAAAGGCGCTGCCCTGACCTCCTTCGTTTCGCTGGCGGGCCGCTATCTGGTGCTGATGCCGAACAACCCGCGCGGTGGTGGCGTTTCGCGCCGTGTCGAAGGTGAAGAGCGTCAGGAACTGCGCGAAACCATGGACAAGCTGGACCTGCCACCAGGCATGTCCGTGATCGCCCGCACCGCCGGCATCGGCCGCAATGTCGATGAACTGCAGTGGGACTTGAACTACCTGATGCAACTCTGGCGCGCGATCGAAGGCGCCGGCAAGTCGGCTCCGGGCGCATTCCTGATCTATCAGGAATCGTCGCTGGTGATCCGCGCGATTCGCGATTACTTCCAGCCTGATATCGGCGAGATCCTGATCGATACCGACGAGATCTACGAGCAGGCGCACCAGTTCATGAGCCACGTGATGCCCGACATGGTGCACCGTGTAAAACGCTACAGCGACGACGTACCGCTGTTCTCGCGTTTCCAGATCGAACACCAGATCGAAACGGCCTACTCGCGTACCGTACCGCTGCCATCGGGCGGCGCCATCGTGATCGACCACACCGAAGCGCTGGTTTCTGTCGACGTCAACTCGGCCCGCGCCACCCGCGGTTCGGACATCGAAACCACGGCCTTCAACACCAACTGCGAAGCGGCCGAAGAGGTTGCCCGTCAGCTGCGTCTGCGTGACCTGGGCGGCCTGATCGTGATCGACTTCATCGACATGGAAGTGGCCAAGAACCAGCGTGAAGTGGAACAGCGTCTGAAAGATGCGCTGCACCACGACCGTGCCCGCGTACAGATGGGCAAGATTTCCCGCTTCGGCCTGATGGAACTGTCGCGCCAGCGTCTGCGCCCTTCCCTGTCCGAAGGTTCGCATGTGACCTGCCCGCGCTGCTCCGGCACCGGCCACATCCGCGATACCGAATCGTCCGCCCTGCAAGTGCTGCGGATTATTCAGGAAGAAGCGATGAAGGAAAACTCGGCCACCATCCACGTGCAAGTGCCGGTGGACGTTGCCGCCTTCCTGCTCAACGAAAAACGCGGCGAAGTGCTGAAGATCGAAACGCGTCATCGCATCACCATCATTCTGGTGCCGAACAAGCATCTGGAAACCCCGCACTACAAGCTGGAACGCATCAAGCACGACGATCCGCGCCTGGAAGACCATCAGGCCAGCTACAACCTGGCCGAGCAGGCAGAAACCGACATGGCCTACAGCAAGCGCCAGAAGGAAGAAGCCAAGCCGCGTCAGGAAGCCGTCGTCAAAACCATTACGCCGGATCAGCCGGCGCCTATGGTGGAACGCAATAAAGCCAGCGAAACCGTCATCAAGCCTGTGCCAGCACCGGCTCCGACCGCACCGAAGAAAGGCTTCTTCGCCCGTCTGTTCAGCTTCCTGAGCCCAGAGCCGGCACCTGCCGCTCTGCCACAGCAGCCGACCATCGTGGTGAAAACCCCTGCCGGTGACCGTGGCGAGCGCAACGGTCGTGGCGCACGTGGCCGTAACCGTAGCGGCAAAGCTGGCCGCGGCGAGCGTGAGGAACGCGAAGCCGGTGCCGCCCGTCCGGGCAGCGAAGAAGGCAAAGGCGAAAGCAATGGCCGCCCAGCCCGTCCACCACGTCCACCGCGCGAACCACGCGAACCCCGTGAAGGCCAGAACGGCGAAGCAGCAGCACCACGCGAGCGCGCTCCACGCCCACCGCGTGAACCTCGTGGCGAGAAAGCCAGCCAGGAAGCCAAAGCGGAAGAACTGGTACTCAATCCAGCCGCCGCGCTGAACGGTCCGGCCACGGACGCCGCCACCACCATCCTGAAAGCTGCACCGCAGAATGGTCCGGAAGGTGAAGAAAACGAGGCTGCCGATGGCGAAGAGCCACGCCGCCGCCGCCGTCGTGGTGGCCGCAACCGTAACCGCCGCGAGCGCGATGGCGCCGAAGGTCAGGAAGCCCTTGCTGGCGAACAGGGCGAACAGGGTACGCTGAAGTTCACCGTGGCACCGGCTGATACGGCCGAAGCACCTGTAGCTGCTGTCAGCGAAGCCGCTGCCGCCGCGCCAGCTGTAGTGGAAGCCGCAGTGGAAGCCGTTGCCGCCGCACCAGTCGCCGCTGAAGTAGCTGCACCGGTTGCTGCTGCCGCCGTGGAAGCCGCTGCCCCTGCACCTGTAGCAGTTGCAGAAGCGCCTGTTGCAGCGCCAGCGCCAGCGCCGGCGCCTAGCCCGGCTGCCGAGGCTGCGCCAGTTGCCGCTGAAGTTGCTGCTCCGGCAGTCGAAGCGGTAGCTGTGGCAGAAGCTGCACCTGTCGTCGCTGAAGTCGCTGCTGCACCAGTCGCTGCGCCAGTGGCCGAGGTTGCCGCTGCGCCGGTAGTGGAAGTTGCCGCAGCGGTTGCTGCTGAACCAGTGGTAGAAGCCGCACCGGCAGTTGCCAGCCCTGAAGTCGCTGCTGCGCCAGTGCCTGCCGAAGCAGTCGTCGTGGCACCGGCACCAGTCGCTGCACCTGCGCCTGCAGCTGCTCCGGCCACGGATCTGAATTCACTGCTGAGCTCCGCCGGTCTGACGCTGGCGGCCACTGATCCTGCCAAGCTGCGTGCTGCACAGGAAGCGGCGGCTGCCATCGTGGCGCCAGTACGCAAGCCACGCGAGCGCAAACCACTGCCCCCGCAGTCGGATGAGCCGCTGATCCAGGTCGATACCCGCCGCTAATCTGGCCGGCAGTCTCGCCACCAAAAAAGGGAAGCCACTGGCTTCCCTTTTTTTATTTCCGCGCAAATCGCTTCCTTCCGCGGCGCCGCAGCAACCCGCCTACCGCGCCTGCCGCTTGCGCTGGCTCAAACTAGCTGCAAAGCCCCCAAAAAACAGTCCAAATTGCGGATACCCGTTTCCTTTAGTTAAGAATAAGATGAACATTTTATCAATCATTCTTAACTACCAAGAGATGTCTTGATGCGTTCCAGCCAACTTTCCGTTCTTGCTCCCCTGTCCCTGGGTCTGTTTCTGCTCACAGGTTGCTCCACGCTCAAGGTAGAACAATCCCAGCTCACACTGCCCGAAGTACGCAGCACACTGGAACGGGACAAAGCCCATCTCGCCCGTGACGTCGAGCCGCTAACGGGCGTGTTGACGCTGGATGGCGCCATTGCCCGCGCCATCAAGTACAACGCCGACCGCCGTCTGCGCGCCATGGAAGAAGCCGTAGCCCAGGGCACGCTGGATCTCGGCCAGTTCGACCTACTCCCCAAGGTAATCGCTTCAGCCGGCTACCGCGACCGCAACAACGATCTGATCACCCGTAGCACGGATTCCGTCACTGGCACCCCATCGCTGGCCCACCCCTATATTTCGTCCAGCCGTCAGTCAGTCACCAGCGAAGTGGGGATTTCCTGGAGCCTGCTGGACTTCGGCCAGAGCTATTACGCCGCACGCCAGAATGCCGACCGCGTACTGATCGCCGCCGAACGCCATCGCAAAGCCCTCAACAATCTGGTGCAGGACGTACGCTCGGCCTACTGGCGCGTCGTCGCCGCACAAAAACTGCTGCCTCAGCTGCGCCAGACCATCAGCGACTCGGAGACCGCCCTCGCCGATGCGCGCAAGGCCGAAGACGACCGCATCCGTTCACCGCTGGAACCGCTGCGCTACCAGCGCCAGCTGCTGGAGAACCTGCGCCTGCTCGAAGCCATAGAGCAGGAGCTGTCGACCAGCAAAATTGAACTGGCCACGCTGACCAGCCTGCCACTGACGACGGACTACAGCGTGCAGGAGCCCGCCGCCGAAGTCGGCACCGCCTGGCTGCAGCAGCCGGTCGAACGGCTGGAAGAATATGCACTGCTGCGCAACCCGGACCTGCGCGAAGGCATGTACAACGCCCGCATCGCCCAGCAGGAAACCCGCCGCGCGCTGCTGAAAATCTTCCCTGGCCTGTCGTTCAACTATGGCGTCAAGCACAGCAATGACGATTATCTGATCCACCAGAACTGGAACGAAGCTGGCGCACAGATTTCCTTCAACCTGCTCGGCCTGCTGTCTGCTCCGGCGCAGATGCGGCTGGCCGAAGCCGGCGTAGCGCTGGCCGAACAGCGCCGCATGGCTACCCAGATGGCCGTACTGAGCCAGCTGCACGTGGCCCGCCTGCAGTATGCCAACGCCGCACGCCAGTACACCCGTGCCGATGCCATCGCAGCCGTCGACACCCGTCTGGCGCAGCACATCAGTAATCAGGCCGAGGCGCAGAAACAGTCGGCACTAGACCGCGTCTCGCAGCAGAGCGCCGCCGTGCTGTCCCAGCTGCGCCGCTATCAGGCGATCTCCAACGCCCAGGCCGCAGCTTCGCGTCTGCAGGCAACGCTGGGCATGGAAGCGGCAATTACCGCTGCATCCGGCATGCCGCTGGACCAGCTGACGGCAGCCGTCAGCCAGTCGCTCAACCGCTGGAATCAGGGCCAATTGCCGGCCATCGAGGGCCGCCCATGAAGCGGGTATGCACTGGCCTGGGCATCCTGCTGGCAAGCGTGACCTGGCAGACCAGCGCTGTCACCCTGGCACCAGCCGGCGCCGCACTGGAAAGCCGCGAAATCCGCGCCCAGCTGGCGCCGCGCCGCTATACCACGCTGGCGGCCGAGATCGGCGCCAAGATCAACCGCCTGCCCGTGGCCGAAGGTGCCGCCTTTAAGCAGGGACAATTGCTGGTGCAGTTCGACTGCGCGCTGCAACAGGCCCAGCTCGCCAAGGCCGAGGCCGCGCTGATGGCGGCCGATACCAACTGGAAGGGCAACCAGAAGCTGGCCCAGCTCAATTCCGTGGGCCAGGTCGAGCTCGACATGTCCAAGGCGGAAACGCTCAAGGCACAGGCCGAAGTAAGCGCCAACCGCACGCTGCTGGGTAAATGCCAGATCACGGCACCATTTGCCGGCCGCGTGGCCGAACAGAAGGCGCGCGAACAGCAATATGTCCAGCCCGGTCAGGCGCTGGTAGAAATCATTGATGACAGCGCACTGGAACTCGAATTTATCGTGCCGTCACGCTGGCTGAGCTGGCTGCGCAGCGGCACTGCCTTCCAGGTCAGCATCGATGAAACCGGCAAGACCTATCCGGCCAAAGTCCAGCGCATCGGTGCACGCGTCGATCCCGTCAGCCAGTCAGTCAAGCTGACGGCAGTGGTCGATGGCCGCTACAGCGAGCTGATCGCCGGCATGAGCGGCAAGGTTCTGATGACGCCGCCCCAGAAGTAACTTGACAGCGAATGCCCATGCCGCAGCGTGCCACTCGCCAGTGCTGCCCCCTTCCGTCCCAGGAGTCTGATATGAACCAGCCAACCGCCCCTACCCCGCGCCGTCGTGCACTGCGTCGGACCTCGCACCTGCTGTCACTGGAGCAGCGCTTCATGTTCGACGGTGCTGCCGTGACGACCATGGCCGAGGCAGCACACGCGGCCCAGGTCCAGGATAGCGCGGTCGCCGTACCGGCCGCCGTCACGCTGCGCGCTGCCGAGCCAGCCAAAGATGGCGGCAAGAAGGAAGTCGTGCTGGTCGATACCTCGGTGGCCAACTACCGGACCATGGAAGCCGGTGTGCGTGCCGGTGTCGGCATCGTCGAGTTTGACGGCAGCAAAGATGGCCTGGCGCAGATCGCGCAGTGGGCCGTTGCCAACGGCGGCTATGATGCCATCCACATCCTGTCACATGGCGAGTCGGGCGCACTGCACCTGGGCACCACCAGCCTGAACGAGACCACACTGACGACGGGCGCGGTAGCATCCGAACTGGCGCAACTGGGGCAGGCACTGAAGGCCGGCGGCGACCTGATGCTCTATGGCTGCAACATCGGCGACCGCCCTGCCCTGCTTGATGGTCTGGCCCGGGCCACCGGCGCCGATGTCGCCGCCTCTACCGACCTGACCGGCTCCACCCGCCTGGGCGGCAACTGGACGCTGGAAGCACATCGCGGCAACATCGATAGCCGCGCACTGGAACTGGCCAGCTACGATGGCGTACTGGCAACCGACTACAGCTTCTCTTTTTTCAGCGCGGTGGACGAGTCTCACACCACCGCCGATGGCTATGCCGTGTACAAATCCGTGCAGGTCGGCGCGACCACGGTGAACATCACCTTTAACGCCCAGGAAATATATATCGACCAGAGCCGAGGTCTCTACGCTACACAACACGACGGCACGGTCAAACTGACCATCCGTGCCCTGGAAAACTATAGTTTCGATCTCAAATCGTTCACGTCCGGACGGTATTTCCCCAATGTCAATCAAGAATATACCTTTACGGGCATTAAAGCCGACGGCAGCCCCTTCGCCGGCCTGACGCTGCGCGCCAACAATGCCATGCTGGATCTGCCATTCTATCCCTCCTTGCTGAGCTCTCTGTCCGACCTGAGGGAAGTCACCATCAGCACCGATGAAGACGCCTCGCTGCAGTTTATCGTCCTCACCGACCTCAAGCCGGCACCGCCTGTCAGCTATGTCAACTCTCTGACCATCTCGGCCGACAGTGGCAGCAACAATAGCGATGGCATCACCAATGTGGCCAGCCAGACCATCAGGGGCGGCATCACTACCGCGCTAGGCATTAACGACATTGTCGAGGTATCGGTAGATAATGGCAGCAGCTGGAACAGGGCCAATCTGGACACTTATACCACCTGGAGTTATAGCACCAGCCTGCTCAACGGCAGCAACACGCTACTGGCGCGAGTGACCAATACCACCCTCCAGCTGAGTAGCGTTGCTTCCACTTTCAACTATACGCTCGATACCAGCGCCCCTGCGCTCAATGTCGGCAGCACTGCCCTGTCCAACGATTCCGGCGCCAGTCATTCGGACCTGCTGACCAACGGAGCGTCGCAGACGGTCACCGTCAATCTGGGGCAGGCACTGGAAAACGGCACCACCCTGTATGGTTCTAGCGATGGCAGCAACTGGGTCGACATTACAAACAAGGTCGGCGGCAGCCAGCTGTTCTGGAGCGGCCTCACCCTGAGTGACGGCGCCAACATTCTGCAGCTGAAAGCGACCGACCTCGCCGGCAATACCAGCGCCCCATTGAGCCTGCCCACCATCACGCTGGACCGGAGCGCCCCCGGCACCACCGTCGCCACGGCCAGCTTTTCCGACGACAGTGGCAGTTCGGGCAGCGACTTCGTCACCAATATGGCGAGCCAGACTATCAGCGGCACACTGAGTGCCAACCTGGCCGCGGACGAGCGAGTGTATGTGTCCATCAACAATGGCGCCACCTGGGCCGTCGCCAGCACCAGTGCCGGCCAGAATACCTGGAGCCTCGCCGGTGTGACGCTTAGCGCCAGCAATACACTCAAGGTCAAGGTCAGCGACTATGCCGGCAACGACAGTACCATCTACGCCCAGGCCTACACCTATGACACCAGCGCACCCGCCATCAGCTTCAACAGCGTAACGCTGTCAGCCGACAGTGGTAGCAGCAACAACGACCTGATCACCAGGACCGCTGCCCAGATCATCAGCGCCACCCTCAGCAGCGCGCCGGCCGGTAGCGATATCGTCTACGGCTCGCTAGACGGCGGCAATACCTGGACCAATCTTACCGCCATGGTCAGCGGCACCACTCTGAACTGGACCGGCGTCACCCTTAACCACGGCAACAACACCCTGCAATTGCGCGTGGCCGATGCGGCCGGCAACTACAGTACAGCCAGCACCCGAGCCTATACGCTGGACACCAGTGCCCCCGTCCAGCCCGGCGCGCCCGTGCTGGACAGCGCCAGCGATAGCGGCAGCTCCAGCAGCGATCACATCACCAACATCACCACGCCCACCCTGACGGGCAGCACCGAAGCCGGCGCCACCGTCGAGGTGTACGACGGCGCCAGCCTGCTCGGCTCGACCGTGGCCGACGGCAGCGGCAACTGGCGCTACAGCTCCGGCACGCTGGCTGCCGGCACGCGCACGCTAACCGTCAAAGCCACAGACGCCGCCGGCAATCGCTCGCAGGCTTCCAGTGCGCTCAGCATCGAGATCGACAGCAGCGCGGCCACGGTCGCCTCGGTCGCGGTGCCGGCCGACGCCACCTACTACAACGGCAGCAGCCTGAACTTCACCGTCAATTTCGACGAAAGCGTATTCGTCGATACCAGCGGCGGTACACCACGCATCAGTCTGGCCGTCGGCGCACAAGTGCGCTATGCCAGCTATGTGAGCGGCTCAGGTAGCCATGCGCTGGTGTTCAGTTACACCGTACTCAACGGAGATAGCGACAGCAATGGCATCACGCTCGGCAGCCTGCAAAGCAATGGCGGCACACTGCGTGACACGGCCGGCAACGACGCCACCTTGTCCATGAACGGCATAGGCAGTACGGCAGCGGTGCTGATAGACGGCAGCCTGCCCAGCGTCACCAGCGTCAGCGCCAGCAGCGCCGATGGTGCTTATGGCGCCGGCCGCAGCATCACCATCACGCTCGATTTCAGTAGCGCTGTCGACGTCGACACCAGTGGCGGCACGCCCACCCTGGCCTTATCCAGCGGCGGCCTGGCCCGCTATGTGGGCGGTTCGGGCAGCAGCACACTGAGCTTCAGCTACACGGTAGGTGCAAACGACAATAGCACCGATCTCGACTACAGCAGCACCAGCGCCCTCGCGTTGAACGGCGCCACCATCAAGGACGCCGGCGGCATCCACCTGAACGCGGCACTGACGCTGATGGCCCCCGGCACAGCCGGCTCGCTCGCGGCCAACAAGGCACTCGTCATCGATACCACAGCGCCGGCCGCCACTGGCGCCAGCGTGGTATTCAGTGCCGACAGCGGCAGCTCCGCCACTGACCGGATCACCAATGTCGCCAGCCAGAGCGTCAGCGGCACGCTCACAGCCAGCCTCGCCGACGGCGAGAGCGTGCAGGTTTCGGCCGACAATGGCGCCTCATGGAGTATCGCCACGGCCAGCGGCACCAGCTGGTCGCTGGCAGCCCCGGTTATCGTGAACGGCAACGGCAGCATACGGGTGCGCGTAGTCGATGCTGCCGGCAATATCGGTAGCGTCAGCAGCTTTGCCTATGTGCTGGACAACAGCGCACCGACGACCAGCTTCAGCAACATCAGCTTCTCCAACGACACGGGCGCCAGCAATAGCGACCGCATCACCCGGAGCGCGGCGCAGACCATCACCGCCACTCTGAGCGCGCCGCTCGACAGCGGCGACCTCGTGTATGGCTCGCTCGATAATGGCGCCACCTGGAGCGACATCACAAGCAAGGTCAGCGCTAGTACGCTGAGCTGGAACGGCGTCACCCTGGGCGGCAGCAACACGCTGAAACTGCGCGTCACCGACGCTGCCGGCAACACCGGCAGCGCTACCAGCGCCGCCTATGTGCTGGACACTACGGCACCCACTACCGCCATCGCCAGCGCCGCCTTCTCGGCGGATAGCGGCAGCAGCAATAGCGATTTCATCACCAATGTCGCCGCGCAAACCATCAGCGGCACGCTGTCGGCCAATCTGGTGGCCGGTGAACAGGTTTATGTCTCGCTCGATGATGGCATCAGCTGGGCCGCTGCCAGCGCCAGCAGTGGCCAGAACACCTGGTCGCTGAGTGGTGTCACGCTGAGCGCCAGCAGTACGCTGCAAGTGCGCGTCAGCGATACGGCAGGCAACAATGCCGCCACCTATCAGCAAGCCTACCGCTATCTGCCCACCGGGCCGGCCACCACCGGTGCCAGCGTGCTGTTCAGCGCCGACAGCGGCAGCTCCGCCACTGACCGGATCACCAGTGTGGCCCTGCAAAGCAGTGTGAATGGCACGCTTACGGCCAGTCTGGCGGCTGGCGAAAGCGTGCAGGTGACGCTCGATAGCGGCGCCAGCTGGAATACCGTCAATGCCAGCGGCAGCAACTGGTCCCTGCCGACGTCGTTGACGCTGAACGGCAGCGGCAGCATAGGCGTGCGCGTACTCGATGCCGCCGGCAACAGCGGCAATGCCGCCAGCTTTGCCTATGTGCTCGATAGCGGCGCGCCAACGACCAGCTTCAGCAACATCCGCCTGTCCAACGATAGCGGCGTCAGCAGCAGTGACCGCATCACCCAGTCAGCGGCCCAGACCATCAGCGCTACGCTGAGCGCGCCACTCGACAGCGGCGACCTGCTGGAAGCTTCGCTCGACAATGGCGTCAGCTGGAGCGACATCACAGCCAGCGTCAGCGGCACGATGCTGAGCTGGAGCGGTGTCACCCTCAGCGGCAGCAACACGCTGAAACTGCGCGTCACCGACGCGGCCGGCAATGTCGGCAGCGCCACCAGCGCTGCCTATGTGCTGGACACCACGGCGCCGACTACCACCATCGCCAGCGCCAGCTTCTCGGCGGATAGCGGCAGCAGCAACAGCGATTTCATCACCAATATCGCCGCGCAAACCGTCAGCGGCACGCTATCGGCCAATCTGGCGGCAGATGAACAGGTCCTGGTCTCGCTCGATAATGGTGCCAGCTGGGTAGCAGCCAGCGCCAGCACAGGCCAGAACAGCTGGTCGATCAGCGGGGTAAGCATCAGTGCCAGTAATACGCTACGCGTCAAGGTCAGCGACACGGCCGGCAACAGCACAGGCAACTACCAGCAAGCCTACGTCTACGACGCCACCCTGCCGGCCGCTGCCACCATCACGCCACTGCACTCCACCATCCTCAAGCCCACTCTGGGCGGCAGCGCCACGCTCGAGGCCGGCGACAGCCTGAGCATCAGCGTTGGCGGCGCCAGCTATACCGTCACGGCGAGCGCCGGCAGCTGGACGCTGGATCTGGCCAGTGCCGTCCCGGCCAGCGGCACGCTGGCACTGACGATGGACACAGCCTACAACGTCGTTGCTACCGTCACCGACCGTGCCGGAAATAGCCGCAGCACGACAGGCAGCGATGCGCTGGTGCTGGGCTATCCGGCCCCGCCGCTGCTACCTCCCACCACCACCGTCACCAGCGCCACGCTGTCGCAGGACAGCGGCAGCAGCGCCAGCGACTTCATCACCAACGTCGCCACGCAGACTGTCAGCGGTAGTCTGTCCGCCGCGCTGCAAGCCGGTGAGCGGGTCGAAATCTCGCTTGACGGCGGAGCCAGCTGGAGCGGGGCCAGCGCCAGTGGCAGCAGCTGGTCCGCCAGTGTCACGCTAGCGGGCAGCAATACGCTGATGGTTTGCGTGCGCAGCGACGGCGGCAGCAGCGACGCCTATAGCCAGAGCTATATGCTGGATACCACGGCGCCGGTCGGGCCGCGCGCCAACGCTCAGACCAGCACCACACCGCTTCCCGTGCTGAGCGGCAGCGCCACGCTGGCCGACGGCGACTCTCTGAGCGTGAGCGTGGGCGGCGCACAGTACAGCGTCAGCGCCAGTGGCGGCAGCTGGAGCCTCGACCTCGCCAGCGCCACACCGAGCAGCGGCACGCTGCTGCTGGCCGCAGGTAGCAACTACGAGGTGGTCGCCAGCGTCACCGATGTGGCGGGCAACCGCAGCAGCGGCAGCGCCCAGCTGCGCATGGCAGCGTTACCGCAAGTCCTAACGTTCGCCCTCTCGTCCGACAGTGGTAGCAGCAGCACTGATTTCATCACCAGCGTGGCGGCACAAACCATCACCGGCACACTGTCGGCGCCCCTGCTGGCCGGCCAGACTGTGGAAGTCTCGGCCGATGGCGGCACTAGCTGGCATAAGGCCAGTGCCGCCGGCAGCAGCTGGAGTGCCAGCCTGACACTCAGCGGCAGCAACACGCTGGCCGCCCGCGTTACGGCTGCCGGCAGCAGTAGTACCCCGCTGCGCCAGAACTATGTGCTGGACAGTAGTGCACCACAGGCCACGCCCGTGCTCAGCGCGCAGACTGCGGCCGGCCTGCTCACCGGCACACTCAGCGCGGCACTGGCCAGCGGCGAAACCCTGCTGGCATCATACGACGATGGCCGCAGCTGGTCGCCGGTGGCCACCAGTGGTCAGGCCTGGACGCTGAACAGCAGCACCAGCGTCCGGCTGCTGGTGCGCGATAGTGCCGGCAACCAGGGCAGCGCACTGCTGGTGACTCCGCTCGTCACGCCAACGCAACCGGACACTCCGACACAACCGGAAAAGCCGACGCAACCGGAAACCCCGGTGCCGGTACCGGTACCAGTGCCCGTCATTGTCCCTAATGGCGGCAATAGCAACGGCAGCGGCACTGGCGCCGCAAGCGGCAACACCACTGCGGGTGCGCCCGCAGGCGCCGGTCCAGTCGGCAGCGACATTGGCGCCAGCGGCAGCAATGCTGGCCGTGTCACGGGTGCCGGCCAGTCTGCGCTCACCTCCCTGATCAGGTCTGGCAGCCTCGACAGCGTCAGCTGGACAGATACGCCATCCCTGTCCCCGCTCGATACCTTGGCGGCAGGCAGTGGCTTCCAGAGCAGTACCAGCCATAGCCCGGAGTTCGGTTTAGCCAGCAGTACCGGGTCGGCACTGTCGCTGGACCGGCCGCCGCAAATTTCAGCCCCCATCGCCGATGTTGCCATCCGTGCCGGTGAGCGCCTGTCTTTACAGATTCCGCGCGACGCCTTCAGTTATACGGGTAGCGCCGCCGATGTGCAGTTCAGCGCAAAGCAGTTCAACGACACACCGCTACCGGGCTGGCTGAAATTCGACAGCAAGACGGCACGCTTCGAAGGCACGCCGCCGCCCGGCTTTGAAGGCACACTCAGCTTCCGCGTCACGGCGCGTGACAGCCAGGGGCGCGAAGTATCGCAAGTGTTCAAAGTGGTCATCGGCAAGCAGGGCATACGTACCAGCTTGCACCAGCCGGAAGCCGCCGATCCGGTCGGGCGCAGCAGCCTCGCCGAGCAGTTGCGCAGCGCGCGCAGCAGCAGTCTCGCACGCCGGGCGGCACTGTCGGCATGAAGCAGGACGCGCCCGACCATCCGCTGATTGCGCTGCTGGAACTGGCCCAGCGCGCACGCGCTGCCGCCAGTGCCGACGAACTGGCTTTTCTGGTGGTGAACGAAAGCCACGCCCTGCTGCCCTACCGCCAGGCGGCGCTATGGTTCCATGCCGCCGGGGTGCACACGCTGTCCGGCGTCATCTCGGTAGAAGCCAATGCGCCCTACGCCCACTGGCTTGATGCGCTGTGCCGCCACCTTGCTAGCGTACACGCCGAGGCCGGGCCGCTGTGTATAGCCACGGCCGCCCTGCCGCCTACGCTTAAAGCCAGCTGGGATGAATGGCTGCCGGCCCACGCTGTCTGGCTGCCGCTGCGCCACCTGCAGCGCGACGCCGTTGACGCCAGCGCTGCGCACGGCGGCCTGCTGCTCGCCGGCGACCAGCCGTGGACGGCCAGCCAGCTGGCCCTGCTGGGCGAGTGGAGCGACATCTGGCAGCACGCCTGGCGTGCTGCCCACCCGCCACCGCGCTGGTCGCTGGCACGCCTGCCGGCACGTCTGCGCGACTGGTGGCATGGCGGCGCGGCCGAGCGCCGCTGGCGCCGGCGCACTGCGCTTGCACTGGCCATACTGGGCGTGCTGCTATTCCCGGTACGGATGACAGTACTGGCGCCCGGTGAACTGGTAGCGGCCAACCCGGCCACCATCCGTGCCCCGCTGGATGGCGTGATAGCCGAATTTGCCGTGCGCCCCAACCAGCTGGTGCAGGCAGGCCAGCCGCTGTTCTCGTTTGACCAGGCGCCTATCGGCAGCCGGCTCGACGTCGCGCGCGAAGCGCTTTCCACAGCGCAGGCCGAATACCGCCAGAATGCCCAGCTGATGCTCAACGATGCACGCGCACGCAGCCAGCTGGCCGGCGCGCTGGGCAAGGTGGCCGAGAAACAGGCCCAGGCGGCCTTCCTCGAAGGTCAGGCAACGCGCTCGCGCGTGCTGGCGCCGCAGGCCGGCATCGTCCTGTTCGATGACCCGTCCGAATGGATAGGCCGGCCGGTCCAGACGGGCGAGCGCATCATGCAGGTCGCTGCCGCCGACGATGTGGAAATCGAAGCCTGGGTGGCGGTCGGCGATGCCATTCCGCTGGCCGAACACGCGCCCCTGCAGTTGTATCTGGCGGCGGCGCCACTCACCCCGCTGAGCGGCACGCTGCGCTACATGAGCCACCGTGCGCTGGCGCGGCCCGACGGCAGCTATGCCTACCGCGTCCGCGCACGGCTCGATGCGCGCGCCGGCCAGCGCATAGGACTGAAAGGCACGGCCAAACTGGGTGGCGAGCGCGCGCCGCTGATTTACTGGGTGCTGCGGCGCCCACTGGCCAGCGTGCGCCAGTTCATCGCATTCTGAGCCATGCAGACTGCCCTGCCCGTGCTGCGTCAGGAACTTGCGCTGCTGCCCGGCCCGCGCCTGGCGGACGGCCAGCCCAGCTGGACGCTGCACGACCCAGTACGCAACCAGTTCTTCCAGCTCGACTGGCCCAGCTTCGAAATGCTGAGCCGCTGGGAGCTGGCCGACGCTGCGGCCATACTCGGCCAGATCAACCACGACACCACTTTACAACTGGACCAGAGCGACCTCGAACGGCTGCTATCCTTCCTGCGCGAACAGCAGTTGCTGCAGGCAGCACGTGGCAGCGCACGCGCACTGGCCGCCCAGCGCCTGCGCCAGCGCGGCGGCTGGCATGAATGGCTGCTGCATAACTACCTGTTCTTCCGCATTCCGCTGCTCCGGCCCGACCGCTGGCTGGACTGGCTGGCCCCGCAGCTGGGCTGGCTTTACTCGCCGCTGTTCCGCTGGCTCACCGTGGCCGCCGGCGTGCTGGGGCTGGTCGGTGCCTACCGCGAATGGGAGCGCTTCAGCGCCACCCTGATGGACACCCTGAGCTGGCAAGGGGCGCTGCTGTATGGCGGCGCCATCACCGTGGCCAAAGTCTGCCACGAACTAGGTCATGCCCTGACGGCCAAACGCTATGGCTGCCGCGTGCCGACCATGGGCCTGGCCTTCCTCGTCATGTGGCCAGTAGCCTACACCGACACCAATGAAGTCTGGAAGCTGACGAAACGCGAGCAGCGCCTGGCCGTGGCCGGCGCCGGCATCGTCACCGAATTGATGATCGCCGCCTGGGCGACGCTGGCCTGGGTATGGCTGCCCGAAGGCGGGCCCAGACAGCTGGCCTTTCTGCTATCGACCACCACCTGGGTGGCCACGCTGGCGATCAATGCCAGTCCCTTCATGCGCTTCGACGGCTATTTCCTGCTATCCGACTATCTCGGCCTGCCGAATCTGCACAACCGCGCCTTCGCGCTGGCGCGCTGGGACTTGCGCGAACGCCTGTTTGCACTGGGCGAGCCGGTGCCGGAACCGTTCAAGCCCGGCCTGCAGCGCGGCCTGATCCTGTTCGCCTGGGCTGTGTGGCTGTACCGGCTGGTGGTCTTCCTCGGGATTGCGGCCCTGGTCTACCACTTCTTCATCAAGGCCGTCGGCATACTGCTGTTTGCGGTGGAGATAGGCTGGTTCCTCGCCCTGCCCGTGTGGCGCGAGCTGCGTGTATGGGGCACGCACTGGAACACCCTGCGCCACAGCCGCCGGGCACGCCGCAGTGCGCTGCTGGGCGTGCTGGTGGCAGCATTGTTCGTGCTGCCCTGGCCCAGCCGCGTACTCAGCGCCGGCATGCTGCAACCGCAGCAACGCCTGGCACTGTATGCGCCCGAGCATGCGCAGGTGGAAGCTCTGCCCGTGCCTAACGGCCAGCAGGTCAGTGCCGGCACCTTGCTGCTGCGCCTGGGCTCGCCGGAACTGGCCCTGCGCGCCAATGAAACCATCGCACGCCAGGATACCCTGGCCTGGCAATCGGCTGCAGCCGGCCTGGATGCCGCCAATCGCAAGGACTGGCAGCTGCTGCATGAGCAACTGGCCTACGCCAGCGCCGAAAGCGCCACCGTCGGCGCCGATCTGCAACGCTATCGTCCGCAGGCACCGTATGCGGGCGTGCTGGTCGATGTGGACCCCGACCTGCGCCCCGGCGCCTGGCTCAAGGCGCAGGAATATCTGGGAGCGCTGATCAAATCCGCGCGCTGGCAGGTGATCACCTATGTGGATGAAGAAGCCGTGCGCCGCATCGCCAAAGGCGACCGCGCGCTGTTCATGGCCGACGGCGGTGCCGGTCCGGCCGTGCGGCTGACCGTGGCCAGCATCGACCGCGATGCCAGCCGCACGCTGGGCGAACCGGAACTGGCTACGCTGTTCGGCGGCGACGTGCTGGTACGCGAAAAAAATGGCGTGCTGTATCCCGAGCATGCGGTGTACCGCGTGCAGCTGGAAGCCGATGCAGAACTGCCCGCCGCCAGCCCCGAGTGGCGCGGCCGGGTTGCCATTGCGGGCCAGTGGGAAGCCCCGGCTTTGCGCTTTCTGCGCACGGCCGCGTCGGTGGCGTGGCGCGAAGCGGGCTTCTGACAGCGGGGCTGGCACGCCAGCGCTACGGACGCCAAATTGCCGCTCGTGGTATCGTAGCTAGCTGCGCGCGCCAGAGTGCGCGCAAGGTTTCAAAAACAGCAAGACTTCACCACTCTCATGGCAGAAAAAATCATCATGATGACCGAGCAGCGCGGCGCCGCTCCGGTCATTCCCGCAACGCCTGAAACGCCCACCGGCCTGCTCAGCGACCGTCTGGCGCGGCCGTTGCGTGATCTGCGCATTTCCGTGACCGACCGCTGCAATTTCCGCTGCGTGTATTGCATGCCCAAGGCGGTTTTCAACAGCGATTACCAGTACCTGCCGCATAAAGCCCTGCTCTCGTTCGAGGAAATCACCCGGCTGGCCAGAATATTTGTCGCCCACGGCGTCGAAAAAATCCGCCTGACGGGGGGCGAGCCGCTACTGCGCAAAGATATCGAAAAACTCATCGCCATGCTGGCCCGGCTCAAAACGGCCAGCGGCCAGCCACTGGACCTGACGCTGACCACCAACGCATCGCTACTGGCACGCAAGGCACAGGCGCTCAAGGACGCCGGTCTGCAGCGCGTCACCGTCTCGCTCGATGCGCTGGACAACCAGACCTTCCGCCGCATGAACGATGTTGATTTCGACGTGCGCGATGTGCTGCAAGGGCTGGAACAGGCGCACAAGGTAGGACTGGGGCCGGTCAAGGTGAATATGGTGGTGAAGGCCGGCATGAACGATCAGGAAATCCTGCCCATGGCGCGCTATTTCCGCCACTCGCCCTTCATTCTGCGCTTTATCGAATACATGGACGTAGGCGCTTCGAACGGCTGGAAGATGGACGAAGTGCTGCCATCGGCCCAAGTGGTAGAACGCATCCACGCCGAGTTCCCGCTGCAGGCGCTGGACGCCAACTACAGCGGCGAAACCGCCACGCGCTGGCGCTACGCCGATGGCGGCGGCGAGATCGGCATGATTTCCAGCGTCACCCAGGCGTTCTGCGGCGACTGCACGCGCGCACGCCTGTCGACCGAAGGCCAGCTATATACCTGTCTGTTTGCCAGCAGCGGGCACGATCTGCGTGCGCTGCTGCGTGACGGCCATAGCGACAACGCCATCAGCGGCGCGCTAGCCCAGCTCTGGCGTGCGCGCGCGGACCGCTATTCGGAACTGCGTACGGCGCAGACGGCGCTGCCGCAGGCCGAACAGCGCAAAGTTGAAATGTCTTACATCGGAGGTTAGTTTGTCTTTCCAGAACCAGATCACCGGCCTGATACTTGCCGGTGGCCGCGGCAGCCGCATGGGCAGCGTCGATAAAGGCCTGCAGCCTTTCCGCAGCAGCACGCTGGTGGAGCACGTGATCGCCCGTCTGGCACCGCAGGTCGCCAGCTATGCCATCAATGCCAACCGCAATCTGACACGCTACCAGGAACTGGCTGGCAATGCGCCCGTGCTGCCGGACTACATCGATGGCTATGCGGGTCCGCTGGCAGGGCTGCAGATCGGCCTGCAGTTTTGCCCCACCGAACTGCTGCTCACCGTCCCTTGCGATTCGCCTTTACTGCCAGCCGATCTGGCGGCGCGCCTGCATGCTGCGCTGAGTGAGCAGAACGCCGACGTCGCACTGGCCGTGACCATGCAGACGCACGCTGATGCCGCCGCGCCGCAGCGCCAGCTGCATCCCGTGTTCGCGCTGCTCAGAACCAGTGTACTGCCGCAGCTGGAAGCCTATCTGGCCAGTGGCGAACGACGCATGGAAAGCTGGTACAAATCGCTGCGCGTGGCCGAAGTCCTGTTCGACGACGATGCCGCATTCAGCAACGTCAACACACTGGATGAATTGCAGGCGCTCGAGCAGCCGCCCGCCTCCGCAGCTGCCCCCTCTGCAGCTGCTCCCTCTGCCGCCGCCATGGCCAGCGCTGCAGCGTATGCAGGCAGCAGCGCAGCCCGCAGCGCCGGCCAGCACGACAGCGCGCTGCATGTGGAACAGGCGCAGCGCCTGATCGCCGAGCAGATTACGCCGCTCGACGCCAGCCATACCGTTCCCCTCTTCAGCGCGCTGGACCGCGTGCTGGCGCAGGACGTGATCTCGCCCATCAACGTGCCAGCCTACGACAATTCGGCCATGGATGGCTACGCCCTGCGCGGCGCCGATCTGCCTGACGCCGCGCAGGCGCAGGCCAGCTTCAAAGTCATAGGCATCGCCTACGCGGGCCGCCCCTGCGCGCTGCAAGTGCAGGCCGGCGAATGCATCCGCATCATGACGGGAGCCGCCATGCCGGCCGGCTGCGACAGCGTGCTGCCGCAGGAACTGGCCAGCGCCATCAGCGACGACAGCGTCACCGTCGCCCATGGCGTGATCCAGCAAGGCGCCAATCGCCGCTTCGCTGGCGAAGACCTGAAGCAGGGCAGCGTGGCACTGGCCAGAGGCAAACTGCTGCGCCCCGCCGATCTGGGCCTGATCGCTTCGCTCGGCATGGCCGAAGTGAGCGTGCAGCGCAAGCTGCGCGTGGCGTTTTTCTCCACCGGCGACGAACTGCGCGCACCGGGGCAGCCGCTCGACGAAGGCAGTATCTACGACAGCAACCGCTACACGGTATTCGGCATGCTGACGCGGCTGGGCTGCGAAGTGATAGACCTGGGCATCGTGCGCGACGATCCGCAGGCACTGGATGCGGCACTACGCAGCACCTGCCGGCAGGCCGATGCCATCATTACTTCGGGCGGTGTATCGGAAGGTGCGGCCGACTATACCCGCGACATACTGGCCAGTCTGGGCCAGCTGTCGTTCTGGAAGCTGGCCATGCGTCCCGGCCGTCCGCTGGCGTTCGGCCAGATCCGCGACGGCGCCGATAGCGCATGGCTGCTAGGCCTGCCCGGCAATCCGGTCGCCGTGGCGGTATCGTTCTATCTGTTTGCCCGCCCTGCCCTGCTGGCCATGATGGGTGCGCAAGCACCCCAGCTGACGCTGCAGGCCAGAGCGCAAGCGGCGATGCGCAAACGGCCCGGCCGCACCGAGTACCAGCGCGGCATTATCAGCCGGGGCGCGGATGGCCAGCCCGAAGTACGGCTGACGGGCGCCCAGGGCTCCGGCATCCTGCGCTCGATGACGGAAGCCAACTGCATGGTGGTGCTCGGCCACGAGCAGGGCAATGTAGCCGCTGGCGAAATGGTCGACGTGCTGCTGTTCGAAGGCCTGATCTAGCGCGCCGTGCGCCTAGTCCGAGCGCCGGCGCGGCCGCCATCAATCGGCGTCGTGCTGGCCCGCTTCCGGCTGCGCGCCCAGCAGCAGCTGCGCCGCTTCGCTAGGCAGTGCTTCCACGGTCTTGAGCTTGCGCGCCATCTGGCGGCTACGGGTTTCGGCCGATTCGATATTCTTGGCGGCCCGTTCCAGCGTCAGCTTGGTGGCCGCCAGTACATCGCCGAATTTGGCGAACTCGGTCTTCACTGCCCCCAGCACCTGCCACACTTCCGATGAACGGCGCTCCAGCGCCAGCGTGCGGAAGCCCATCTGCAGGCTGTTGAGCAGAGCTGACAGCGTCGAAGGCCCGGCTATGCTGATACGGTGCACGCGCTGCAGTTCGTCGGCCAGTCCGGGACGGCGCATCACTTCCGCATACAGCCCTTCGGTCGGCAGGAACAGGATGGCAAAGTCGGTGGTATGCGGTGGTGCCAGATATTTTTCCGCAATGGTTTTCGCTTCCCCGCGCACGGCCCGTTCCAGCTCGCGCCCGGCCAGCGCCACGCCATCGGCATCGGCCTGTTCGGCCGCTTCCAGCAGGCGTTCGTACTGCTCCTTGGGGAACTTGGCATCGATCGGCATCCAGACGGGCACGCCGCCATCCTTCTGGCCCGGCAGCTTGAGCGCGAACTCCACCCGCGCGCCGCTACCGGCAATGGTTTCCACATTCTTGGCATACTGGTCCGGCGTGAGCACCTGCTCCAGCAGCATTTCCAGCTGCACTTCGCCCCAGGTACCACGGGTTTTCACATTGGTCAGCACCCGTTTCAGATCGCCCACGCCTAGTGCCAGCTGCTGCATTTCACCGAGCCCCTGATGCACGCGCTCGAGCCGTTCCGACACCTGCTGGAACGATGCACTCAGGCGCGCTTCCAGTGTGGCATGCAGTTTTTCATCCACCGTCTTGCGCATCTCTTCCAGCCGCGCGCCGTTATCCGTCTGCAGATCACGGATCTTGGCTTCCAGCGTGGCGCGCACTTCCTGCATGCGTGCCGCATTCGATTCGGTCAGCCGCGCCAGCGTCTGGTTCATGCTGTCGGCGAACAGTTTCAGGTTGCGGCTCTGTTCTTCACGGCCCACCAGCCCCTGTGCTTCCAGCTGGCGGCGCAGCCCTTCGAACTGCTGCACCGTGGCGCCATGGCTAGCCTGCGCCGTGGCCTGCAGCTGCAGGCGTACTTCGCGTTCCACCCGTTCTATCCGTTCCGCCAGTCCTGCCTCCTGTGCCCCATTCTGGGCGGAGCGCGCGCGCAACAGCGCCAGCACCTGCAACACCAGCACGGCCGCCAGCAACAGCAACAGCACGAAAAATTCTATCTGGCCCATGGCATCAATCCGGCTTGTTGCGCATCCAGTCTGCCGTCTGATAGAACGATTCCATCAGACGCAGACGCAAAGCTTCGTCTATGCCCACATCTTCCATCGCCCACGCCATCGCCTGCAGCCACTGGTCGCGTTCCTTGGTGCCGATGGCAAACGGCATGTGGCGCATGCGCAGGCGCGGGTGGCCATGCGCCTCGATGTACAGATCCGGCCCGCCCATCCAGCCGCTGAGGAACATGAACAGGCGCTCGCGCGCATTGTCCAGCGAGCTGCCATGGGTGGCGCGCAGCAGGGCAAACTGCGGCTCCAGTTCCATCAAATCATAAAAGCGATCCACCATCTCGCGCACGCGCGCTTCGCCGCCAATTACTTCGTAGAGAGTTCGAGATTCAGTCATAGCCGCCATGATAACGCACCACAGCGGCCCTGACACTCACACCAGCGCCAGCTTGCGCAAGCGCCGCGTCGACGACCAGTTCTGCCAGTCCAGTTCTTCGCGCACGGCAGCGCAGGCAGCAATGATCTGCTCCAGCTGCGCCGCAGTCAGGCCGGAATTGAGCGTGAGCCGTACCAGCGAACGGTTCTTGGCCGTGGCCGGAGCGCAGAACATGGCGCCATACACGCCCTGCTTCTCCAGCGCCTTGCGCAGGGCCAGCGTCTGCGGCTCCGGCCCCGCTTCCAGTGCAATGATCTGCTCCGTGCCGTCGCTGACATTAAAGCCCAGCTCTGCCAGCGCCGTACGTACATGGCCGGCATGCTGCTGCAGGGTGGCGCGGCGCTGCTCGGCCAGACGGATGAAGTCCAGCGCCGCGTCGAACCACGCCAGCTCGTGGCGCAGCAGGCAGGAACTGAAAATGGCCGGGCGCGACTCGGACAGGAAATAGCCTTTGAAGCGCTGCGAACAGCTGATCAGCCCCGCCCGTCCGGCCAGCGCCTTGGCCAGCGATGCGGTGCGGAAGTGCACGCGCTCGCTTAGCCCCAGCGCCGCCACCAGCCCTGCACCCTGTGGCCCGTGGGTGCCCAGCGAATGCGATTCATCGACGATCAGCATGCTGTGGCTGCGTTCGGCCAGCTCCACCAGCTGGGCCAGCGGTGCCACGCTGCCATTGGTGCTGTACAGCGCATCGACTGCGATCAGGCCGCGGCCATGGCGGACCAGCTGCCTTTCCAGATGGCCCAGATCATTGTGCAGAAACGGCACCGGCTGGGCACCCGCCGACTGCACGCCCTCCCACAGGGAAGCGTGAGCCTGCATGTCGAGGTAGACCGGTATGCCCGGTTCGGCCAGCGTCTGCACCAGCCCCACATTGGCGGCCCAGCCGGACTGGGTCAGTATGCAGTCCTCGGTGCCGAGCCACTGGGCCAGCCGCTGCTCGAGCCGGTGCTGGGCACTGCCCTGCTGCAGATACACGGCCGACATCAGCAACTCGCCCTGGGTCTGCACCAGTGCCGCCAGCTGGGCGTAGCGCAGTGAGGGCTCATCGGCCAGACACAGATAGTCATTCCCCGCCAGATACACGGCATCGGCCGGCGTGGGCTGCCAGGCATGCGGATGCTCGCCGCCCAGCAATTGCTCGATCCGCGTGACGTGGTGCAGATCCATGCGGCGTTCGACAAAATCAGGCAGGCGGCGCTCTGCCGCTACGGCTACGTTACTGGACAGGATGGCGTTGTTCATCAGCTAGACTCCCCAAGGTTTGTTAACGAAATGAAATCAATAACTACCTTGAGGCCAAAAAAAGATCGGACACTTGATGCTGATCAATGGCTGATCCGATAGATTCAAACACGCAACAAAATCAGGCGATGATGGCGCTTTGACAAAAATCAATCCCCTCATGCCCCTCAACCTTTTCGCCTCCAGCAAGTCCCGCCTGCAAGCGTGCGTGCACAACCTGCTGCAATACCATGGACAGGAGCGGCATGCCACCAAGCGCGTGCTGCTGCTGGCGGGCATAGGCACGGTCAGCATGCCGCTCTACTACCTGATCTGGCACCATTTTTTCCCGCAGGAATACGAATCGCTGCCGCTGCGGGCGCTCGGCATCGCGCTCTGCATGCTGGGCCTGTTCGCACGGCGCTACCGGCCACCCGTGCTGCGTGCCTATCTGCTGCTCACCCTCAGCTATGTGCTGCCCTTCTTCTTCACCTTCATGTTCCTGATGAACCACGCTTCCGGCGTCTGGGGCGAATCGCTGCTGATTGCGCTGGTGCTGCTGTTCCACTTCGAAACGGCGCTGGCCCTGCAAGCCTATCTGGCCGGCACACTGGCGGCCTGCCTTGCCGCCAGCATCATGGGCGAAAGCGCCACCCTGCTCAGCAAGGCCGCGCTGCAGCAGCTCCCCATCCACTGGTTCACCATGGCCGTGCTGTCCGTGGCCAAAGTAAGCCGCCACATGCTGGCACAGGAAAAGCTGGCCGGCCTCGGTGCAGGGCTGGCCAGCGTGGCACATGAACTGCGCACCCCGCTCAGCAGCGTGAATGCCAATGTGCGCGGGCTGCTGCGCATGGTGAGCACAGGCATCTGCCGCAACGGCGAGGAAAAACTGGGCGCCATCGATGCGCTGGCGCGCATACAGTTCGAAGTGCGCCATATGAACCACATGATCGATCTGTTCCTGCTCAGTGCCGGTGCCGTGCGGCAGAATCTGCGTGCAGTCGAAATGCTGCCCATGCACGCCACGGTGGACGCCATGCTGCAGCGCTATCCGTTTGTCAGCGACGCGCAGAAACATCACGTCGTCATCGAGCTGCGCCGCGATTTCCAGTTCGCCGGCCAGAGCGAACTGGCGGTGGTGGTGTTGCTCAATCTGCTCCGCAATGCCCTGAAAGCCATACAGCGCGCCGGCAAAGGACGGGTGCGCATCATCATCGATGGCCAGCACCAGCCGCCCCGACTGCTGTTCATCGACACCGGCTGCGGCATTGCGTCCCACCACCTGCCGCTGATCTTCCGCCGCTTCTACTCCTATCCGGCACACAACGGCAGCGGCATCGGTCTGGCGCTCTGCCAGGACATACTGCGCGCCTGGAATGGCCGCATCCGCTGCGTCACGCGCGAGCAGGCCTACGCCATCTTCATACTCGAATTTCCCCCCAGTCAGCACCCGCGAGGTAAGTCATGCATTTTCCCGTCTACGCCCACCCCACTCTGACCGTGCTGGTCGACGATAGCTGCTCCTTTTTGCGCAGCCTGTCATTCCAGCTCGATCCCGTCCTGCCCACACTGGCCTTTGACGATGCACATGCCGCCCAGCGCTGGCTGGGGCGCGAACGGTTGCCGGAGCGGGTGCCGCTGCAGGTGAATTTCGACATGCAGAATCTGCCGGCCGACCAGTGCAATGTGGCCATCGATCTGGAGTGGATCTACCGCATCTGCGAACAGCCCCAGCGCTTTGCCACCCCTTCCGTGGTGGTGGTGGACTACTCGATGCCGCAGATGAACGGACTGGAATTCTGCGCCGCAATAGCCCACCTGCCCTGCAAGAAGATACTGTTCACCGGAGCGGCCGACGAGAAGATCGCCGTCAACGCCTTCAACCGCGGCCTGATCGACCGCTACATCCAGAAGAGCGATCCGCAGGCGCTGGACCAGCTGGAACAGCAGATCCGCACCCTGCAGCACGCCTATTTCGACGACCGCGAAGAAACCCTGCGCGATCTGGTGCTGCTGCACCACTACCACTTCCTCACCGATCCCGTGCTGGCCCGCCTGATCGACACGCTGCGGGTCCGTCTCGGCATCGTCGAACACTATGTATTCCCCAATCCCAGCGGCATACTGCTGATCGATCAGCATGGCAAAACCCGTTTGCTGATGATAGAAACGGCCGAAGGCATGTTTGCCCAGTTTGAAATCGCGCGCGACAGCGATGCCCCCCCCGCCTTGCTGGAAGCCCTGCTATCCAAGCGCGTGCTGCCGTTCTTCCACGATCCGCACGGCGACACCATGTACCGGCCCGACATCGGCGACCAGTGGCACCGCTACTGCGCGGCGGCGCAAGTCTGTGAAGGCCGGCAGACGTATTACTGGGCCCTGTTCGACCTGCCCGCGCACTACTTCCAGCAGCCGCCGTATGCCTATGCCACTTTTCTCAGCCTGCGCCGTACGCCCGAATGCAGCAGCGTCTGAGGCGATGGCAGCTTAGGCACTCAGGCTTCGCGCAGCGTCTGCAGCGGCGGCTGGCGCAGCACATTGCGCAGGCCCAGCCAGCCACCGGCCATGGCGCACAGGCCGCCGGCCAGCAAGCCTATCAGCCAGACCGAAGGCGTGAAGCTCCAGGCAAATTTGAACTGGTAGGTAGCCAGCGCCCAGCCCATGACGGCGGCCGCCGTGGCCGCCAGCAGGCCGGACAGCCCTCCCACCAGCAGGAACTCGATCAGCTGGGCCTGCGCTAGCTGGGCGCGGGTGGCGCCCAGCGCGCGCAGCAGCGCCGCTTCGCGTGTGCGTTCATCCTGCGATCCCATCAGCGCCGCATACAGCACCAGCAGGCCGGAAGCGAGCGTGAAGATGAACAGGAACTCCACCGCCGTAATGACCTGGTCGAGCACCTGCTGCACCTGCTGCAGGATGGCGCCCACATCGACGATGGTCAGATTCGGATAATCGCGCGTCAGCGCATTCATCAGGCCGGCCTGCGCCAGCGGCAGATGGAAGGCCGTGAGCCAGCTTTGCGACACTTCCGTCATGGCCGCCGGATTGATAATCACAAAGAAGTTGACCCGCATCGAGCCCCATTCCAGCTTGCGCAGGCTGGTGATGGTCGCTTCCACCGGCGCGCCGGCGATATCGAAGCGCAGCTTGTCGCCCAGCTGCCACTTGAGCGTCTTGGCAATGCCTTCTTCCACCGAGGCTTCCGGCGCACCGGGCCGGTCGGCAAACCACTGCCCCGCCACGATCTTGTTCTCGGCCTGCATCTGCGCCATGGTGGACAGATTGAATTCGCGGTCGGCCAGACCGCGCGCCCGTTCATCCGTATAAGTGTCGGCCGTCACGGCCACGCCGTTCACGGCCGTCAGACGGCCACGGATCATAGGATACTGGGGCGCATAGCTGACGCCTGCTGCCTGCAGCCGGCGCGCAATATCAGCCGACTGCTCGGGCTGAATATTGATGATGAAGCGGTTGGGCGCATCGGCCGGCGTGGCCTTGCGCCAGGCCGTCATCAGATCGCCGCGCACCACCGTCAGCACCAGCAGCGCCATCAGTCCCAGCGCCAGCGCCACCACCTGCACCAGCGTCGCGCTGGGGCGGCGCTGCAACGAGGTCAGGGCAAAGCGCCAGCTCTGGTGATCGATCAGGCCGCGCAGTGGCTTGAGTGCGGCCAGTCCCAGCCAGCCCACCAGTGCAAACAGGCCGAAGGCAGCAGCAAAACCCAGCGCCGTGTACAGCGCCAGCTGGGCATCGCCGGCCTGCCAGAACAGCAGGGCACAGAAACCGGCCAGACCCAGCCCGTAGGTAGCCAGCGCCGCCACCCGCGGCGGCTCCTGCTCGCGCCGTATCACGCGGTTATGCGGCACTTTGCGCAGTTGCAGAATAGGCGGCAGGGCAAACGCGGCCAGCAACAGCACGCCCGTGCCCAGTCCCTGCAGGGCCGGATACAGCGAAGGTGGCGGTAATTCATTGCCGACCAGCGTGGCCAGTGCCTGCAGCAGCACATGGTGGGCGCCATAACCTATCAGCACGCCGGCCAGGCTGCCGGCCAGCCCCACCAGCAGAAATTCGATCAGATACATGGCCGTCACCTGATTCTGGGTCAGGCCCAGACAGCGCAGCATGGCACAGGCATCGAGGTGGCGCTGCATGAAGCGGCGCGCCGCCATGGCCACGGCCACGGCCGCCAGCAAGGCTGACAGCAAACCCACCAGCGACAGGAAGTGGTCGGCCCGTTCCAGCGTGGCGCGCATTTCGCCGCGGCCGCTGGCCAGCGTTTCTATCCGCACGCCCTTGATATTGTTGGCGCTGATCTGCTGCTCCAGCCACTCGCCAAACAGGCCTGCTGCCTGCGTGCCGGCCTTTTGGCCAGCGGCGCCGGCCACCAGCAGGCGGTAGGTCACACGCGAACCGGGCTGGATCAGATTGGTGGCGGGCAGGTCGTCCAGTGCCAGCAATACGCGCGGAGCAAAGGCCATGAAGTTGGCGCCCCGGTCCGGCTCGGCCGCGATCAAACGGGTGATGGTGAAACTGCGGTCGCCCAGCTTGAGCTGCTCGCCCACGCGGGTGGACAGGCTGCCCAGCAGGGCCGGATCCAGCCACACCGTACCGGCCGCCGGCACATCCTGCGTGGTCTCGCCCTGCCCCTGCTGGGCGGCCAGCAGATCGGTGCTGGTGCGCAGATGGCCGCGCAATGGGTAGCCGGCGCCGACCGCCTTCAGCGCCGCCAGCACGGAGCGCGACTGCTCGCCCTCGCCCACCTGCGCCATGCTGACGAAGCTGACCACATCGGCCAGCACCAGACCACGCCGCTGCGCTTCCGCGCGCCATGCGGGATTGACGGGCAGATCGGCATTGATCACCACATCGGCGCCTATCAGCTGGCGCGCATCGCGGTCCAGTCCCGCACGCAGCCGGTCGATGAAGAAACCGGTGGCCGAGAGTGCCGCCACGGCCACGGTCAGCGCCATCAGCAGGAAACGCAACTGGCCGGCACGCCAGTCGCGCAAAGTCATTTTCAGGGCGAGCGCAAACATGGGGGCTTACAGGGCAGCGAAATAGGCGTCGACTTCGTCCAGCAAGGCCTGCTTCTGCGCGGCCGGCAGGAAGGCTGCCGCAAAGCTGTTGCGCGCCAGCCGCTGCGCATGGTGCAGGCCTAGCGGCAAGGCTGCGAAGGCCGCTTCGAAGTTGGCATTCATATAGCCGCCGAAATAGGCCGGATCGTCGGAATTAACGGTGGCCATGATGCCGGCATCGAGCAATTGCAGCAGATTGTGCTGGCCCATGTCGCCAAATACGCACAGTTTGATGTTCGATAGCGGGCAGACGGTGAGCGCAACCTGCTCGCGCGCCAGCCGCTGTACCAGCGCAGCGTCGTCCGTGCAGCGCACGCCGTGGTCGATACGTTCCACCTGCAAGGTATCGAGTGCCGTGCTGATATAGGCTGGCGGGCCTTCTTCGCCGGCATGGGCTACCAGATGGAAACCCAGTTCCTTGCAGCGTGCAAAGACGCGGGCGAATTTTTCCGGCGGGTTGCCGCGCTCGGAAGAATCGAGCCCGATGCCGATAAATTTGTCGCGGTGCGGCAGCGCTGCTTCCAGCGTGGCAAACGCATCCTCCTCCGACAGATGGCGCAGGAAACTCAGGATCAGCGTGGCTGAGACGGGGCTATCCTGACAGGCACGGTAGATGCCGGCTATCACGGTCTGCATGGGCACGCCGCGTGCCGTGTGAGTTTGCGGGTCGAAGAAGATTTCCGCGTGGCGCACGTTGTCCGCCGCAGCGCGCTGCAGATAGGCTGCCGTCATGTCGTAGAAATCCTGTTCCTTGAGCAGCACGCTGGCACCGGCGTAATAGATATCGAGGAAGGACTGCAGATCGGTGAAGGCATAGGCGGCACGCAGCGCTTCCACACTGGGGTAGGCCAGGCTCACATTGTTGCGCTGCGCCAGCGCGAAGATCAGCTCCGGTTCCAGCGAACCTTCGATGTGGATATGCAGTTCGGCTTTGGGCATCTGCTGCACGATCGTGCGCAATTGGGGATTCAGCATGGTCGGTTTTCCTGTTGCGTAGAATTGAATGGGCACATCTTAGCGCATGCCTGCGCTGTGCGTCAGAAAGCCCTGTGCCTGCTGGTCATCTGCTCCGTTTGCGCTGCGATCAGCAGACCACGCGCAAGCGTGCTACTGTGACATAAGAAGTGGCCCGCCACAGCACGACAATTATTTTGACTTCCGTATCCAATAGCGCAATAATCAATTTCACAAACGTAAGAAGCATTACGCACCACACATATAAGCCGTCCGGCAATAAAGCCAGCTCATCGTTACGGGCAATCCGTAATACATAAAGAAGCGGGCCAGAAGAATAAGAAGATCAGAAAAGGTAGGCATCGTTCCGAACCGGCCACCATTAACCGGTTCACGCGACCAGTAGGTTCACATTAAAAAAGGACATACAAATGACCATTTTTGACAACTACGCCGCACGCTACGAACGCACCAGAGAAGAAGAGATGTCCATGAAGGAATATCTCGAGCTCTGCAAAAAAGATAAGCTGACTTATGCGAGCGCGCCGGAGCGCATGCTGGCCGCCATCGGCGAGCCCACGCTGGTGGACACGCGCAACGATACGCGGCTGTCGCGCATCTTTGCCAACAAGGTCATCAAGATCTATCCGGCTTTCCGCGAGTTCTACGGCACGGAAGAAGTGATAGAACAGGTGGTGTCCTATTTCCGCCATGCCGCGCAAGGACTGGAAGAACGCAAGCAGATCCTGTACCTGCTGGGGCCGGTGGGCGGCGGTAAATCATCGATTGCGGAAAAACTCAAATCGCTGATGGAACATGTGCCGTTCTACTGCCTGAAAGGTTCGCCCGTCAACGAATCGCCGCTGGGCCTGTTCAACGAAGAGGAAGATGGCACGCTGCTTGAAGAAGATTACGGCATACCGCGACGCTATCTGCGCAACATCCCCAGCCCGTGGGCTGTCAAGCGCCTGCATGAATTCAATGGCGACATCAACCAGTTCCGCGTGGTCAAGCGCTACCCTTCCGTACTGAAACAGGTGGCGATTTCCAAGACGGAACCGGGCGATGAAAACAATCAGGATATTTCTTCGCTGGTGGGCAAGGTCGACATCCGCAAGCTGGAAGACTATTCGCAGGATGATCCCGATGCCTACAGCTATTCGGGCGGCCTGTGTCTGGCCAATCAGGGCCTGATGGAATTCGTCGAAATGTTCAAGGCGCCCATCAAGGTGCTGCACCCCTTGCTGACAGCCACGCAGGAAGGCAATTACAAAGGCACGGAAGGCTTTGGCGCGATTCCGTTCGAAGGCATCATCCTGGCCCACTCCAATGAGTCGGAATGGAAGACCTTCAAGAACAACCGCAACAACGAGGCTTTCCTGGACCGTATCTACATCGTCAAAGTGCCTTACTGCCTGCGCGTGACGGACGAGATCAAGATCTACGACAAGCTGATCGCCCACTCCTCGCTGGCGCAGGCGCCGTGCGCACCGGGCACGCTGAAGATGATGGCCCAGTTCGCCATTCTGTCGCGCCTGAAAGATCCGGAAAACTCCAGCATCTTCAGCAAAATGCTCGTCTACGATGGCGAAAACCTCAAGGACACGGACCCGAAAGCCAAGTCCATGCACGAGTACGTCGACTATGCCGGGGTGGACGAAGGCATGAGCGGGCTATCCACCCGCTTCGCCTTCAAAATCCTGTCTAAAGTCTTCAACTTCGATAATACGGAAGTGGCGGCCAACCCCGTGCACCTGCTGTATGTGCTGGAACAGCAAGTCGAACGGGAACAGTTCCCGCCCGAAACGGAGCAGCGCTACTTCTCCTACATCAAAGAGCATCTGGCGCAGCGCTATGTGGAATTCATCGGCAAGGAAATCCAGACGGCCTATCTGGAAAGCTATTCCGAATATGGCCAGAACATCTTCGACCGCTACGTGACCTTTGCCGACTTCTGGATACAGGATCAGGAATACCGCGATCCCGATACGGGCGAGAGTTTCGACCGCGAATCGCTCAACAACGAACTGGAAAAGATCGAGAAACCGGCCGGCATCTCCAACCCCAAGGATTTCCGCAACGAGATCGTCAACTTCGGTTTGCGTGCGCGGGCCAATAACGGCGGCAAGAATCCGGCCTGGACCAGCTACGAAAAATTCCGCAGTGTGATCGAGAAAAAAATGTTCTCGAATACGGAAGAACTGCTGCCGGTGATTTCCTTCAATGCCAAAGCCAGTGCCGAAGATGCCAACAAGCATGCGGACTTTGTCGCCCGCATGGTGGAAAAAGGCTATACGGCCAAACAGGTCAGACTGCTGTGCGAATGGTATCTGCGGGTACGCAAGTCGTCCTAGTGTCGCGGCTTACGCCGCTGCGCGGGCAGCCTAGTAACGAGCAACGGGAGGTCATTTGACTTACCTCATCGACCGGCGTTTGCAGGGCAAGAATAAATCTGCGGTCAATCGCGAGCGCTTCCTGCGGCGCTACAAGGCCCAGATCAAGGACGCGGTGGGGCGTGCCATCAAGGGGCGCTCCATCACGGACGTGGAAAACGGCGAAAAAGTCTCCATCCCCGTCAAGGATGTGGGCGAGCCTTCATTTGGTCACGCCCATGGTGGCGTGTGGGAAACCGTTAATCCCGGCAACGAGGAATACCAGAAAGGCGATCTGATCAACCGTCCCCGCGGCGGCGGTGGCGCGGGACGGGGCAAGGCCGGCAATAGCGACCAGACCTCGGAAGATGATTTCATCTTCGAGCTATCGCGCGAAGAATTCATGAACTACTTCTTCGAAGATCTGGAATTGCCGCACATGGTAAAAACCCAGCTCAGCAGCAGCACCGAGTTCAAGAACCAGCGCGCCGGCTACAATATGTCCGGCACCCCGTCGAATATCCACGTACTGCGTTCCTTGCGCGGGGCGCTGGGACGGCGCATCGCCGTCGGTGGCCATGCGCGCAAACAATTGCAGCAAGCGGAAACGGAGCTGCTGCAACTGCTGCAGGATGGTGCGGCGGCCGATACGGCGCGCGTGCTGGAACTGAAAAAGCTGATTCACCATCTGCATACGCGGCTGATCGCCATCCCCTTCATCGACCCGTTCGACCTGCGCTACAGCAACCGCATCAAAGTCCCCAAGCCCATGACGCAGGCCGTGATGTTCTGCATCATGGATGTTTCCGGCTCCATGGATGAAACGCGCAAGGATACGGCCAAGCGCTTCTTCATCCTGCTGTATCTATTCCTCAAGCGCGTGTATGACAAGATAGACGTGGTCTTCATCCGCCACCACACGGCGGCGGCGGAAGTGGACGAGAACGAATTCTTCCATTCGCGCGAATCGGGCGGCACCGTGGTCTCGTCCGCGCTCAACCTGCTCAACCAGATCATCGACGAACGCTATGGCGGCGGCGCCTGGAACAGTTATGTGGCGCAAGCTTCCGATGGCGATAACTGGGATAACGATTCCATCCTGTGCCGCCAGCTGCTGGTCAACACCATCATGCCCAAGGTGCAGTACTACACCTATGTCGAGATTACCGATGGTCCGCCGCAGAACCTGTGGGAACAGTATGCCCAGGTGCCCGACCACCACGCCCATTTCGCCATGCAGAAAATCGTCACGCCGGCCGACATCTATCCGGTGTTCCGCGAACTGTTCAAGAAGCAGCCGAAATCATGAATGCCACGCCCACCCCGCGCCGCCATCCCAACGCCCTGCCCGACCAGTCCGAATGGACTTTCGAGCTGATCGAGCAGGCCCATGAAGAAATCCGCCGCGTCGCCGCCAGTTTCGGGCTGGACACCTACCCCAACCAGCTGGAAATCATCACGGCCGAGCAGATGATGGATGCCTACACTTCGGTGGGCATGCCGGTGTCCTACAACCATTGGTCATTCGGCAAGCATTTTCTGGCCACGGAAAAAAGCTATAAACGGGGCCAGATGGGGCTGGCCTATGAAATCGTCATTAACTCCAATCCCTGCATCGCCTATTTAATGGAGGAGAACAGCCTGACCATGCAGGCGCTGGTTATCGCCCACGCGGCTTACGGCCATAATTCTTTCTTTAAAGGCAACTATCTATTCCGCACCTGGACCGACGCGGAAGCCATCGTCGACTATATGGTGTTCGCCAAGAACTATATAGCCGAGTGCGAGCAACGCCACGGCATCGACGCGGTGGAACTGCTGCTCGATTCCTGCCATGCCATCCAGAACTATGGAGTGGACCGCTACAAGCGCCCGGCCCGCTTATCGCTGGCGCAGGAAAGAGCGCGCCAGAAAGAACGCGAAGCCTATATACAGTCGCAGGTGAATGAACTGTGGCGCACCTTGCCGCGCCGCGAAGAAGAGGAAGTGAGCAAGGAGGCCGTGCGCTTCCCGCCCGAGCCGGAAGAGAACCTGCTCTACTTTATCGAGAAATATGCACCATTATTGGAGCCTTGGCAGCGCGAAATGGTGCGTATCGTGCGCAAAATCTCGCAATACTTCTATCCCCAGCGCCAGACCCAGGTGATGAACGAAGGCTGGGCCACCTTCTGGCACTACACTATATTGAACCAGTTGTACGACGAAGGCGTCGTGGGCGACGGTTTTATGATGGAGTTCCTGAAGAGCCATACCAATGTGGTGTACCAGCCGCCCGTCAGCAGCCCCTACTATAGTGGCATCAATCCCTATGCCCTCGGTTTCGCCATGATGAGCGATATCCGCCGCATCTGCGAACAGCCCACCGACGAAGACAGGGCCTGGTTCCCCGACATAGCCGGCAGCGACTGGCGCAAGACGCTGGACTTCGCCATGCGCAATTTTAAAGACGAAAGCTTTATCGCCCAGTATCTTTCGCCCCGGCTGATCCGGGAATTCCATTTCTTCGCGGTACTGGACGACGACCAGAACGAAAAACTGGCAATCTCGGCTATCCACGATGAATCAGGCTACCGCTATGTACGCCAGCAACTGGCCGAGCAATACAACCTGGGCAACCGCGAACCTAATATACAGGTGTGGTCGGTGAATACGCGTGACGACCGCGCCCTCACCCTGCGGCATACGCAGTTCCAGCGCCGCCCCCTCAACCAGCAGGCCGGCGAAGTGCTCAAGCATGTGGCACGGCTATGGGGATTTGATGTACATCTGGAGACCGTCAACGCACAGGGCGAAGTGCTGAACACGCTCGAAGTCAAACGGGAAAAACGGGGACGCGGCAATTAGCACAGCAGTTAAGCAGCCCTCGTGACCAGTAATGGCAATCAGGCACAACTCTTGCAAGGTATAAAGCGGGCGAAATGCTGGCTATATACGCCAATGCATGTTGCACCGCAAAAGTCAATCTTTTTTTGCAGTGATTTCATGCAGGGCGGACGCAAGTATTTCATTGCAGTAAGATTTACAACCGAATTATCGATTGGACGTAGTAATTTTACGCACATAAAATTCCGTTTTTCGCCTTAAGGGAAAACTAAGTAATGTCGTGGTGCGTTGCGCTCACAAAATGCACTAAGGTGACTTGCAATTTGTATCAGAGTGGTGCGATGAGAGCGCTAACACCTAGGAAAACCCTATGAAATTAAAGCGATTTAAGGGATGAAAATTCTATGTAAAATCAAGAATTCGTATGTATAATTCGCCGACGTCCCGGATGCGGCTGTTGTTTTGTGTCGCCATTTTGGGGTTTAAGTAGCAACAAAAAGAGTTGGTATTGGAGAAAGCAGGCATGAATTTCACGCACAACGAGAAAAGCACCGGGAAGAACTTTACGGGCATTACCATTGTCGTTTTGTTGCACGTCCTGGTCGCTTACGGCATCGTGACTGGCTTGGGCAAACGTCTGGTAAGCAAAATGATCGCACCAGTGGAGACCAAGATCATTGAGGAGGTAAAGCCTCCTCCACCAAAGGAACTCCCACCGCCACCACCTCCGCCAGAGATGAAAGCGCCACCGCCGCCATTCATCCCGCCAGTTGAGGTGAATGTGCAGCAGCCGCCACCGGCCCAGAGCGTTATTAGCAATGCTACTAACGTCAAGCCTGCGACGACTGAACTCCAGAAGCCACAACCGCCAGCTCCGGCGGCGGCCCCTGGACCGGCAAAATCGGTGCGCACGCCAGCAGTTGCTGACATGAGCACCTGTGCCAAGCCTGAATATCCTAAGAGCTCGCTGCGTAATGAGGAAACCGGTATTACTACCGTTTCGTTCCTGATCGGGGTAGACGGCTCGGTGATGGAATCCAAAGTCACGAAGTCTTCCGGCTTCCGCGACTTGGACAAGGCAGCACAAAACGCCTTGGGTAAATGCCGATTCAAGCCAGCCACGGTTGATGGCAAGCCTGAACAGCAGTGGCAACCAGTGCAATACGTCTGGTCGCTGGATTAAACCGAGACTGTAGTCTTAGTCTCATTTATGATTTCGTTGTCAAATAGTTCAGCGATCTTATTATTATCAATTTGGAGGAAGCATGTTTAAGAATACCCGTTTGTCCGCTGTACTGGCCGCAGTGCTGTTTTCCGTGACCGCAGCCACCGCCCTGGTAAGCGCACCAGCTTTCGCTGAAGATGCGCCAGCCTCGGCAGCCGCTTCGGCACCAGCAGCCGCTCCAGCGGATGCGGCAGCTGCTCCAGCAGCAGAAGCACCAGCTGCTAAAGGCGGCAAAGAAGAAGTGGACAATCCTTACGGCTTCGAAGCTGTATGGAACGGCGGTTTCGTATCGCGCGGTACCCTGATCATCCTGTCGCTGATGTCCATGGGTTCGTGGTACATCATCATCACCAAACTGATCGACCAGATGAAGATCTTCAAACAGTCGAAAGAAACTTCGGCTAAGTTCTGGAAAGCTTCGTCGATCGCTGCTGGTTCGGCTACCCTGACCGACGGCTCGCCATTCCGCTTCATCGCTGAAACCGGCACCAAAGCAACCGCTCATCACGACGGCGCCCTGCTGGAACAAATCGACCTGTCGACCTGGGTGACCATGTCCATCCAGCGCGCTGTTGACAAAGTTCAATCGCGTCTGCAAGACGGCCTGTCCTTCCTGGCAACCGTTGGTTCGACCGCACCGTTCATCGGTCTGTTCGGTACCGTTTGGGGTATTTACAATGCACTGATCGCTATCGGCATGTCGGGTAACGCATCGATCGACAAAGTTGCAGGTCCTGTGGGTGAAGCACTGATCATGACCGCTTTCGGTCTGTTCGTTGCAGTTCCTGCCGTTCTGGGCTACAACTGGCTGGTACGTCGTAACAAGTCGGCAATGGAAGATGTACGTTCGTTCTCGGCTGACGTGCACTCCGTACTGATCTCGGGCGCAATGTCCACCAGCGAAGCTGGCCGTGCTGCTGGCGCTAAAAAGATTGGATAATTAATCATGTCGATGTCCGTAGGCTCCGATAGCGGAGACGAAGATCAAGTCATGTCAGAAATCAACACGACGCCCCTCGTGGACATCATGTTGGTTCTGCTGATTATCTTCCTGATCACGAGCCCGGTTGTTCTGAAGCTGATCAAGATCCAGCTGCCAGAAGAAACCAACCAGGTTATTCAGACCAAGCCGGAAGATGTCAACATCGTGGTAAGCAAAGATGGCGACATCTACTGGAATCAGAAGAAAATGCGCGACGCGAATGAGCTGTTCGACCTTCTGAAGGTGGAAGCAGTTAAGTTGCCTCAGCCGGAAGTACATGTACGTGGCGACCAGGAAACTCGTTACGAAGCAATCGGCAAGGTTATTTACACTACCCAGCGCGCTGGTATTCAGAAGGTCGGTTTCATCACCGAACCGCCTGATAAGGGTTAATCCCTCAAAGTGCATCGCAGACCGGTCCGCCGGTCTGCCCTTCTAAAAAGGAAACACCATGAGTATGAATGTCGGCTCCCCCGCCAGCGCAGGCGCGGATCCGGAACCAATGATGGAAATGAATATGACGCCCCTCATCGACGTGATGCTGGTGCTGATTATCATGATGATCATTACGATTCCTAAAGCCAACCACTCGGTCAACTTGAACATGCCGGTCGGCACCCCGCCACCGCCTGTAAAAGAACCTGTGGTCATCACGATTGACGTCGACTTCGACGGTACGATTCTGTGGGATAACGCTGTCGTTCCTGACCGCGGCACCCTGGAAGCGAAACTGACCGATGTCGCAGCGCAAGCTGATCAGCCGGAAGTGCATCTGCGTCCGAACAAGCTGGTGTCGTATAAAGTCGTGGCAGGCGTGATGGCTTCGGCTCAACGTCTGGGCGTGACCAAAATTGGTCTGGTCGGTAACGAACAGTTCCAATAAACAGTTATATGTTCAACAATAGGCAGGACCATTCCTGCCTATTTCGCATTTTGATGAAAGAATATCCATGACCAAGTTTCGTCTCGCTCATCTCGGCCTGGTAATGGCCGCTATTGGCTTCACTGCAGCAGCTCCTCTGGCCGGTCTTTCCTCGGTTGCTTACGCTGCCGAAGCAGTGCGCGCTGAAATCGGCAAACCATTGCAAGAAGCACAGAAACTGGCCGCAGCCGGCAAGAACAAGGAAGCGCTGGCTAAACTGAAAGAAACCGACGCTGTCGGTGGCAAGTCCCCGAATGAAATCTACATGATCGAGCGCACCCGCGCTTCGGCCGCAGCTGCCGCTGGCGATAACGACGCCGCCGCCAAGGCCTTCGAAACGGTCATCAACTCCGGCAAGCTGGCGCCTGCCGAAGCACCGAAATTCACCCAGGCTCTGGCAGGTATCTACTACCGCGCCAAGGACTACCCTAAAGCCATTACCTGGATCCAGCGTGCACTGAAGGACAATCCTGGCGATGCCCAGATGCACGAACTGCTGATCCAGACCTACTACATCAGCGGCAAATATGCTGAAGCGGCCAAAGAACTGCAAGGCACCAAAGGCGCTTCGGAAGCATCGCTGCAAATGCTGGCCAACATCCAGCTGAAACAGAACGATAAAGAAGGCTATGTCCAGACCCTGGAAAAACTGGCTGGCGCCTATCCTAAGTCGAGCTACTGGGCCGACCTGCTGAACCGCGTTTCCGGCAAGCCTGGTTTTGCTTCCTCGCTGTCGCTGGACGTGCTGCGTCTGCGTCTGGCCAACGGCCTGCTGACCAAGCCTAGCGAATTCATGGAAATGTCGCAGCTGGCACTGCAAGCTGGCAATGCTGCCGAAGCCGTCAAGATCATCGATCAGGGCTACAAAAAAGGCGCACTGGGTACCGGTTCCGATGCTAGCCGTCACCAGCGTCTGAAAGATCTGGCTGCCAAGACCCAGACCGAGTTCGAAGCCAAGCAGGCTGCTGCCGAAGCGGAAGCCGTCAAAGCCAAAGATGCCGACGCCCTGTCCAACATGGGCTTCGCGCTGGTTACCGCTGGCAAGGCTGACAAAGGTCTGGCGCTGATGGAACAGGCTGTGAAACTCGACAGCGCCCGCAATCCGGAAGCTGCCAAGCTGCATCTGGGTATCGCTCAGTCCATCGCCGGCAAGAAAGCGGCTGCGCTGACCACCCTGAAATCGGTCAAAGGCAAAGACGGCGCTGCCGATCTGGCCCGTTACTGGACCCTGAACCTGAACCGTTCGTAATTTTTAACGGTTGTAGCGTTCCCAGCGCCGCCGGCTCCATGCCGGCGGCGTTTTTTTTGCCAGTTTTGCCTTCCAGCCCTTGCTTTTTGCCCGCCCGAGTGCGGTTAACTGTCAGCCACGGCCAACAGACCGTATAATCTCCCCTTTAGCGACAGTTTCCCCCAAATTCCATGAAGGTATTTCGAGGTCTCCCCAATGCGGCGGCGCGTGCGCCCTGCGCCCTGACGATCGGCAATTTCGATGGTGTCCATCTGGGCCATCAGGCTTTGCTCGGCCGCGTACGGGCAGCAGCCAGCCAGCTGGGGCTGGAAGCGGCCGTGATGACCTTCGAACCCCACCCGCGCGAGTTCTTTGCCCGCAAAATGGGCGACCCGAGCAAGGCGCCGGCGCGCATCGCCAATCTGCGCGACAAGCTGCAATCACTGTCCGATAACGGCATAGACCGCGTCATCGTCGAACATTTCTCCGCCCCGTTTGCGGCCCTCACGCCCCAGCAGTTCACCGAACAGGTGCTGGTAGAAGGCCTGCACGTGAAATGGCTGATGGTGGGCGACGATTTCTGCTACGGTTCCAAGCGGGCCGGCAATGTGGCCATGCTGATGGAAGCGGGCCAGCGCTACGGCTTCGAAGTGCACACCCTGCCGACCGTGATGCAGGGCGATCTGCGGGTATCCTCCTCGGCCGTGCGGCTGGCACTGGCAGCAGGCGACTTTGCGCAGGCCAAAGCCCTGCTGGGCCACCCGTATGCGATATCCGGCCATGTGATCCACGGCCAGAAACTGGGCCGCACGCTGGGCTTCCCTACCCTGAATCTGCGCGTCTCGCACCGCCCTGCCCTGAGCGGCATCTTCATCGTGCAGGTACACGGTCTGGCCGGGCAGCCGCTGGCAGCCGTGGCCAGCCTGGGCGTACGTCCTACCGTGGACGATAGCGGCCGCGTACTGCTGGAAGTGCATGTGTTCGACTTTGCCGCCAACTGCTACGGCAAACAGGTGCGGGTGGAATTCCTGCACAAGATACGCGACGAAGAAAAATACACCGACCTGCCTACCCTGACGGCGGCCATCAACAACGATGCAGCCATTGCGCGGAGCTATTTTGCCCAGCGCGATGGTGCAATGACCGCCACCGACCGAATTTGAGCGCGCGATCAGCTACGCGCGCCGGCTAAACAGAACTCCGAATTAAATTACTGAATAGATCACCATGTCCGACAACAAATCTGCCAAAAAACCTGAAAGCAAATACCCGGTCAATATGACTGAAACGCCCTTCCCTATGCGCGGCGATATGGCCAAGCGCGAACCGGGCTGGGTACAGCAGTGGCAAGAAAAGAAAATCTACGAGCGCGTGCGCAAAGCGGCGGCCGGCCGTCCTAAATTCATCCTGCACGATGGTCCTCCGTACGCTAACGGCGACATCCACATCGGCCACGCCGTCAACAAGATCCTGAAAGACATGGTAGTCAAGGCGCGCAGCTTCGCCGGCTACGATGCGCCATATGTACCGGGCTGGGACTGCCACGGCATGCCGATCGAAATCCAGATCGAAAAACAGTTCGGCAAAAATCTGCCGACTGGCGAAGTGCTGGAAAAAGCCCGCGCCTACGCCAGGGAACAGGTCGAGCGCCAGCGCAAGGACTTCATCCGTCTGGGCGTGCTCGGCGAGTGGGACAACCCATACCTGACCATGAACTACTCGAACGAAGCGGACGAGCTGCGCGCGCTGGGCAAGCTGCTGGAGAAGGGCTACGTCTACCGCGGCCTGAAACCCGTCAACTGGTGCTTCGACTGCGGTTCGGCACTGGCCGAAGCGGAAGTGGAATATCAGGAAAAACGCGATCCGGCCATCGACGTAGGCTTCAAGTTCAGCGAATTCGACAAGCTGGCCACCGCCTTCAGTCTGCCCAAGCTGCCGACCGAAAACGGCTACATCGTGATCTGGACCACCACCCCGTGGACCATCCCGTCGAATCAGGCCCTCAACGTCAACGCCGAAGTGATCTACTCGCTGGTGCAGACCGAGCGTGACGGCCAGCCACTGCTCTTGATTCTGGCGCAGGATCTGGTGGAAAGCTGCCTGGCGCGCTACAAGCTGGAAGGCACCACCATCGCCACCTGCCACGGCGCGGCACTGGGCGGCATCAGCTTCCGCCACCCGCTGCACGCTTCGGACGCGTTCTTCGACCGCCTGTCGCCTATGTATCTGGCCGAATATGTGACCACCGAAAGCGGTACCGGTGTGGTGCACTCGGCACCGGCCTACGGTCTGGACGACTTTATCTCCTGCCGCGCACACGGCATGAAGGATGCCGACATCCTCACGCCGGTGCTGGGTGACGGCAAATTCGCCGCCAGCCTGCCCCTGTTCGGCGGCATGACCATCTGGGAAGCGTCCAAACCGATCTGCAATGCGTTGCGCGAAGCGGGCGCGCTGTTCGAAGTGAAGATGTTCGACCACAGCTATATGCACTGCTGGCGTCACAAGACGCCTATCATCTACCGTGCCACCTCGCAGTGGTTCGCCGGCATGGACACCCAGCCGAAAGATGGCGGCCCGTCGCTGCGCCAGACTGCGCTGGCCGGTATCGACCAGACCGAATTTTTCCCTGACTGGGGCAAGGCCCGTCTGCACGGCATGATCGCCAACCGTCCGGACTGGACCCTGTCGCGCCAGCGCCAGTGGGGTGTGCCTATGGCCTTCGTGGTGCACAAGGAAACGGGTGAACTGCATCCGCGTACGCCGGAGCTGCTGGAGCAGGTGGCCAAGCTGATCGAACAGGGCGGCATCGCGGCCTGGCAGGCGCTCGACCTGAAAGATCTGATCGGCGACGAAGCGGCCCAGTACGAAAAGAACAAGGACACGCTGGACGTGTGGTTCGACTCCGGTTCGACCCACCAGACCGTGCTGCGCGGTTCGCACAAAGAACAATCTGCCTTCCCGGCCGACCTGTATCTGGAAGGTTCGGACCAGCACCGCGGCTGGTTCCACTCCTCGCTGCTGACCTCCTCCATGCTGAACGGCACGCCGCCCTACAAGGCGCTGCTCACGCACGGCTTCGTGGTCGATGGCGAAGGCAAGAAAATGTCCAAGTCGATCGGCAACACCATCGCACCACAGGACGTGTGGAACAAGCTGGGTGCCGACATGCTGCGCCTGTGGGTCGCCAGTACCGACTACACGGGCGAACTGTCGATCTCGGACGAGATCCTCAAGCGCGTGACGGAATCGTATCGCCGCATCCGTAACACGCTGCGCTTCCTGCTGGCCAATCTGTCCGACTTCGACGCGAGCAAAGACAGCGTGGCACTGGAAGAGATGCTGGAAGTGGACCGCTACGCCATCGCCAACATGGCAGCGCTGCAGGCCGAAGTAGGCCAGCACTACCTGCAGTACGAATTCCAGCCGGTCTACTCCAAGCTGCAGAACTTCTGCTCGGAAGATCTGGGCGGCTTCTATCTGGATCTGCTGAAGGACCGTCTGTACACCAGCGCCGTGACTTCCAAGGCACGCCGCTCGGCCCAGACCGCGCTGTGGCACATCACCCAGAGCCTGCTGCGCATCATGGCACCGGCCCTGTCGTTCACGGCGGAAGAAGCCTGGGCCATCTTCGCCAGCACCGACGCCTTCAAGGCCAGCGACGAGACCATCTTCACCCAGACCTGGTGGCAGCTGCCGGCCGATCCGCAGGCCGAAGCCCTGCTGGCCAAGTACACGGCCCTGCGCACCGTGCGTACCGATGTAACCAAGCAGCTGGAAGACCTGCGTGCTTCGGGCGCCATCGGTTCCTCGCTGCAGGCCGAACTGACCATCAAGGCGGCCGGCGACAAGTACGCGCTGCTGGCCAGCCTCGATGACGATCTGAAGTTCGTCTTCATCACCTCCGCTGCCAAGGTGCTGCAAGTGGGCACGGAAGCGGAAGAAACCGTCGAAGTAGCCGCTTCCAGCGCCGAGAAGTGCGAGCGCTGCTGGCACTACCGCGCCGATGTAGGCAGCCACGCCGACCACCCTACCCTGTGCGGCCGCTGCCATAGCAATCTGTTCGGTGCGGGCGAACAGCGCAAGTTCGCTTAATATGTGGTTCGCCCATCCCGCTGTGCGCGGATGGGCGCTACTGTCGTAACGAACTAACCTGAGTATCTATGGCCACCAAAAAAATCTTCCCTAGCAAATCCTCCGGCAGCCTGACCCCATGGCTGGGCATTGCCGCCATCGTGATCCTGCTCGACCAGATCAGCAAAATCACCATCAACCGCACTTTCCAGCAGGGCGAAGAAAAGGTCATCACCAGCTTCTTCAATCTGGTACTCGCGTATAACAAGGGCGCCGCCTTCAGCTTCCTGCACGATAGCGGCGGCTGGCAGCGCTACCTGTTCACGGCCATCGGCATAGGTGCCGCCGGCTACATCGTGCTGCTGCTGAAAAAACATGGCGGCCAGCGCATGTTTGCCTGGGCGATGTCGCTGATCCTCGGCGGCGCCATCGGCAACGTGATCGACCGCCTGCTGTATGGCCACGTGGTGGACTTCCTCGATTTCCACTGGGACGCTTTCGGCCACTTCCCTGCATTTAACATTGCCGATACGGCGATCTGCATAGGCGCCGGTCTGTTCATCCTCGACGAACTGCGCCGCGTGCACCGCTAGGCGGCACCGGCACTACACGGTCTAACTTTCCCAATCAGGAACCAGCATCATGATGGATTTGAGTGGCAAAAAAATCGTACTCGGCCTGACCGGCGGCGTGGCCTGCTACAAGGCCGCAGAGCTGTGCCGCGCCCTGACCAAGGCTGGCGCCTCCGTGCAAGTGGTGATGACCGATGCGGCCACCCACTTCATCACGGCCGTCACTATGCAGGCACTGTCCGGCCAGCCCGTGTACTCCAGCCAGTGGGACCCGCGCGTCAGCAACAACATGGCGCACATCGATGTCACCCGCAATGCCGATGCGATCCTGATCGCTCCGTGCTCGGCTGATTTCATCGTCAAACTGGCCCATGGCGTGTGCGACGATCTGCTGTCCACCATGTGCCTGGCGCGGCCACAGCACGTACCACTGCTGGTAGCACCGGCCATGAATGTGGAAATGTGGAGCAACCCAGCCACCCAGCGCAACGTGGCGCAACTGCGCGAGGACGGCATCGTCTTCTTCGGCCCTGATTCGGGCGCACAGGCCTGCGGCGAAGTGGGCATGGGCCGCATGCTCGAGCCGGACCATCTGCTGGAAGAACTGATCGCCTCGTTCCAGCCGAAAGTACTGGCCGGTAAGCGCATCCTGATCACGGCCGGCCCCACCTTCGAGCCTATCGATCCCGTGCGCGGCATTACCAATCTGTCCTCCGGCAAAATGGGCTATGCCGTGGCCCGCGCCGCACGCGAAGCGGGCGCCGAAGTGGTGCTGGTGTCCGGCCCGACGGCCTTGCCGACGCCGTTCGGTGTCACCCGCATCAACGTCCAGAGCGCGCTGCAGATGCACGACGCCGTGCTGGCCAATGTCGACCACCAGCACATCTTCATCGCCGTCGCGGCGGTGGCCGACTGGCGCGTGTCCAATTCCAGCGAGCAGAAACTCAAGAAGAATCCGGACGGTTCCGTGCCGGATCTGAAATTCGAGCAGAACCCCGATATTCTGGCGACGGTGGCCGCGCGCACCTCGCTGGCCGGCTATCCTTACTGCGTAGGCTTTGCTGCCGAATCGGAAAACCTCGTGCAGTTCGGCGCCGACAAACGCGAGAAAAAAGGCATCCCTCTACTGGTGGGGAATATCGGCCACCACACTTTCGGCCAGGACGACAACACCATCATCCTGTTCGACGAGAACGGCCACACCATCCTGCCACGCGCCGACAAACTGACGCTGGCACGCCAGCTGATCTCGGAAATTTCCAAACGTATCACCCAGCATTCACTGTTCGCTCATTAAATGAAAAAAATCGCCGTTAAAATCATAGACCCGCGCATGCAAGACAATCTGCCGGCCTACGCAACTCCGGGTTCGGCTGGTCTGGACCTGCGCGCCTGCATCGATGCACCGATGGTCATCGAGCCGGGGCAGACGGTGCTGATTCCTACCGGTCTGGCGATCCATCTGGCCGATCCCGGCTACGCTGCCGTGATCCTGCCGCGCAGCGGCATGGGCCACAAGAACGGCATCGTGCTGGGCAATCTGGTAGGCTTGATCGATTCCGACTATCAGGGCCAGCTGATGGTATCGACCTGGAACCGCGGCCAGAACGCCTTCACGCTGAACCCGATGGAACGGCTGGCGCAACTGGTCATCGTGCCGGTGCTGCAGGTAGGTTTTGAAGTGGTGGAAGAATTCGGCGCCAGCGAACGTGGCGAAGGCGGTTTTGGCAGTACCGGCAAACACTAAAGGAGAGCCGCATGGGGCAGCACACAGCATGGTTACAAAGCCGTAGTTGCTACGCGCTGCTAACGCTCGCTGCCCTGCTTTCCGGCTGCTCGCTGCTGCCCTCGCGGCCAGCGCCGGTGCCCACCGAACCGGCTGTCACCCAGTCCATGCAGGAAGAAGCGCCCGTGCTGACGGCACGTTCGGCCGCGGCCCGCACGGCCCTGACCCAGATGGTCAACCTGCAGGAACAGCTGTACCGCATCGCCGCCCCCATCCTGATCAACAATGCAGACCTGTGCCGCAACCATGCGCGCAATCTGCTCGGCTTCACGGCCAAGAACCGCTATTCGTATTCGGGCGAATTCGTCGACGCCGCCCAGAACGTGCTCGGTTACGGCGACCAGCTGGAAGTGGCCAGCGTGCTGGCCGGCAGTGGCGCGGCGCGCGCCGGTCTGCGCAAGGGCGACCGTCTGATGGCGGTCGAAGGCAAGACCCTGCCGTCCGGCCAGAGCGCTGAAACCCAGGCTGCAGCCATCCTCGCGCCGCTGGTGGGTAGCAGCCAGTCACTCAATCTGATCATCGCCCGCGATGGCCGCAACCAGAATCTGGTAGTGCCGGTTACCCGCGCCTGCGCCTTCCGCATCGATATCGGCAATGCCGACAATATCAATGCCTATTCGGATGACCAGCGCGTGATGCTCACGCGCGGCATGGTCAACTTTGCCCAGAGCGACGAAGCCATTGCCTATGTGCTGGCGACGGAAATCGCCCACAATGTGCTGGGCCACGCTGCCGTCACCCGCTCCGCCTTCACGATAGGCAGCATCATCGACAATCTGGTGGCCGTACGGCCCGATACCAGCCAGCTGATAGGCACGGCCGGCGTCAAAGCCATGCCGCAGGAGCTCGACGCAGCGGCCGACTATCTGGCCCTGTACATGGTGGCGCGTGCCGGCTACAACCTCGATCGTGCCCACGCTTTCTGGCAGCGGCTGGCCACCCAGTACCCGCCCACGGTGCTGAACAGCTATACGGCACACCATCCGTCGACCGCCTATCGCCTCAACGTGATCGACAAGACCATCGCCGAAATCAAAGCCAAGCAGGCCAGCCGCCGGCCCCTGCTTCCCTAGTCCGCCGGATTCCCCGCCATGAAGCCTACTGTCCTTGCTCTTTTCCTGTCTGCTGTTTTCTGCGCCAGCGCGCAAGCTTCGGACTGGAACAAGCTAGGTACGGGCGATGGCGCAGTGGTGTATCTGGACAAGGCCAGCATTATCAAGGGCGACAAGTCGCACAAGGTATGGACCATGCGCAGCTATGGCAAGGCACGATTGACGCCAGACGGCAAAAGCTACCGCTCGGTGAAGGCCCTGCACACCTATAACTGCGAGCAGCGCACCACCATCCTGCTGGCGCAGGTGTACTACCCCGATGCGATGGGCAAGGGAGAAGCCGTAGGCAATTACAAGTACGAGCGCTTCGAAGCAGAAGACATTATTCCCGACAGCCCATTCGACCACGCACTGGGCGCCGTGTGCGAGCCCTGAACGGGCACTCCCTAGCCAGGGAAATTCGGAAAGTAGTTACTCATCACCCAGGTCAGCGCGCCCAGCGACAGCACAGTCGCTATCAGCACCAGCAGCAAACGGCCGAATTTCGGTTTACCGTCGTTTTCGTCACGCGTAGTCATGGCTAATCCTGCAAGCTTGGGAGAGCCGTAGTATAGTCCATCCATGGACAGCATCGACCTCGAAGTTCTGAAAACCAGTGCCGGCTGGATCGCCGCAGGGCAGCGCTGCGAGCTGGTCACGGTCATCAAGACCTGGGGCTCCAGCCCCCGCCCCGTGGGTGCCACGCTGGCCATCTGCGAAGATGGCACGGTGGTCGGCTCAGTATCCGGCGGCTGCATCGAGGATGACCTGATTGCACGCGTGCAGCGGGAGGGCATTGCAGACACCATACCGCGGCTGGTCAGCTACGGCATCACGGCCGACGAAGCCCACCGTTTCGGCCTACCCTGCGGTGGCACCATAGAGCTGGCCATCGAACCACTAACGGTGCACAGCCGTCTGGACGAGCTGCTGCAGCGGCTGGAACAGCACCAGCTGGTGCAGCGCCGGCTCGATCTGCGCACGGGCGCCGTAGAACTGTCGCCGGCCGGTGCCGGCACCCAGCTGCAGGTCAGCGAACATGCGCTGCTCACGGTGCACGGTCCGCGCTGGCGCCTGCTCATCATCGGGGCTGGCCAGCTTTCCCGCTTCCTCGCCCAGATCGCCAGCGCCATGGACTACCACGTTGTCGTCTGCGACCCGCGCGAAGAATACCGCGCCGGCTGGACGCTGGACGACGTGCCTCTGCTGCACGACATGCCGGACGACGTAGTCGTGAGCCTGCAACTCGATCACCGCAGCGCCGTGGTGGCGCTCACGCACGACCCCAAACTCGATGATCTGGCCCTGATGGAAGCACTGCGTTCGGACGCTTTCTATGTAGGCGCTATCGGTTCGCGCCAGAACAATACCAAACGGCGCGAGCGGCTGCTGCAGTTCGACCTGACGGCGCAGCAGGTGGCCCGTCTGCATGGGCCCATCGGTCTTTACATCGGCAGCAAGACCCCGGCCGAAATCGCCATCTCGATCCTGGCCGAGATGACGGCCATAAAAAATGCCGTGCCGGCCAGCCTGCTGGTGCCGCATGCCGCCACACCGGCCGCACCGGGCAGCAGCGCCTGCGCCACTGAACTGGGCGCAGCGTGATGCAGCCCGCAGCATCAGGCCGAATTCAAAAGCAAGAACCGGCTAGCGCCGGGCGCCACCGTCAGCGACAATCGCTAGCGTGCACCCTGCGCTGCCCGCCGCCAGCCGCCATTCCGGCTGCACCAGCCATCCCACTCACCCACTAGCCCAATTCCGGAAACCGCATGAGCACCACCAACCTGCTACGCCTGATACTCCTTGCCGCCATCTGGGGCGGTTCCTTCCTGTTCATGCGTATTGCTGCCCCGGTGCTGGGCGCCGCCGTGCTAATCGAGTACCGCGTGCTATTCGCTTCGCTGTTCCTTGCCGTGATCGCGCTGATCCTGAAAAAGCCCCTGAACCTGCGTGAGAACTGGAAGCATTACCTGATACTGGGCCTGTTCAATTCCGCCCTGCCCTTCCTGCTGTTCGGCTTCGCTGCCCGCACGCTATCCGCTTCGCTGCTGGCCGTGCTGAATGCCACCACGCCGCTGTGGGGTACGCTGATCGCCGCCGTATGGACGCGCCACATGGTCAGCGCCAAAGTCATGCTGGGCCTGCTCATGGGCGCCTGTGGCGTGGCCCTGCTGGTGGGCTTCGACCATGTCAGCAGCAAACCCGGCGCCGGCATTGCCATCGCTGCCGTGCTGTTTGCCGCGTTTAACTACGGTGTAGCCAGCAACTACGCCAAGCAGGCCAAAGCCGTCGAACCATTCGCCAATGCGCATGGTTCGATGTGGGCGTCCACCCTGCTGGTCGCACCGGCCCTGCCCTTCTTCCCCGTGCCCGGTGAACCCACCATGGGCATCATGGCTGCCGTGCTGGCACTGGGCATACTGTGCAGCGGCATCGCCTACCTGCTGTACTTCCGCCTGATTCAGGACATCGGCCCGTCCTCGGCGCTGACGGTAACCTTCCTCAGCCCATTGTTCGGCATCCTGTGGGGCATACTGTTCCTCGGCGAGCATGTGGGCTGGTACACCTTGGTCGGCGCGGCCATCGTGATTACCGGCACGGCGCTGGTCACGGGTTTCCGTCCCAGCTTCGGCTTCCTGAAAAAACAGCCGGTCGCATGAAACCCCGTACGCTCAAGCTGCCGCCCCATTACCGCCTGCAGGACGTGCTGGCCTTCCACCGGCGCGACAGCGAGAGTGTGGCCGAGCAGGTAGGTGAACAGAGCCTGCGCAAAGGCCTGCTGCTCGATGGCCGCGCTGCCCTGCTTTCCATCGAATTCGACGCCGCCCATGCACCAGAGAGCGCACGCTATCAGCTGGAGCTTGATGGTAGTACCAGTGCCGCCGCGCAGAAGCAGCTCGATGATGTGCTGCACAGCGTGTTAGGGCTACGGCTAGATCCCCAGCCATTCTGCGACTTTGCCGCCGACGATGCCCTGTTCGGCGCGCTCACACGCGCCCAGCCCGGCCTGCGCGTGGTGCAATCCGCCACGCTGTTCGAGGCGCTAACCTGGGCCATCATCGGCCAGCAGATCAATCTCTCGTTTGCCATCGCGCTGCGTCGCACCCTGATCCAGCAGGCTGGCCGCCAGCACAGCAGTGGCCTGTGGTGCTATCCCGATGCCGCTGCCGTGGCGGCGCTCGAAGTGGAAGCACTCACCAGCCGCAAGTTCTCCCGCGCCAAAGCGGAAACCGTGCTGCGGCTGGCGCGGCTGGTGGCCGACGGCAGCCTGACACTGGAACTCTCCGCTAGTAACAGCATCGAACAAGTGTCGGAAGCGCTGCTGGCCGTCAAAGGCATAGGCCCATGGACAGTCAACTACGGCATGCTGCGCGGCTATGGCTATGCCGATTGCTCGCTGCATGGCGACGTGGCCGTGCGCGCAGCATTGCAGCACCTGCTGGGCGAAGACAGCAAACCGGAGCTGGCCCTCACCGAACAGATACTGGCCCGCTACAGCCCCCACCGCACCATGGCCGCGGCCCATCTGTGGGCCAGCTTGCATCCGCGTAGTGCTGACTGAAAGCACGACGCCCCCGCGCCCATAGGGAAAGACTAGCCCGATCATTGCGCTTTGCCGTGCTCTGAAAGATCAGCCGCATCGGCGTACAATTTTGTGCTGTCAGCATGGTCGACTAAACAGGCTAGGCGTTATCGTTACGCGCGTCCGGAAAGGTGATCTGTATGCAGCACTTGGGATCGAGAAAGCAATTTTTTATACTGGCTATCGCCACCGTTCTGGTCTTCTACTACTGCTACTTCCGCACCACCCTGGTCACCCCCATCTACGGCCCCGATCCCGCCGCATGGCCCTATCTGGTTGACGTGACCTTTACCTTACCGCTGCTGTACTACTTCCTGTTCCGTCCCAGCCGCAAGAAGATGCTGACAGCGTGGCTGGCCATCGCTTCGTTCGGCATGCTGGCGGGGCGTTTGCTCAATCCGGCGCAGGAACAGGCTTTCGGCCACTACACCATCTTGCTGATCGCGCTGGAGATAGGGCTGGAACTGGCGCTGGTCGGCGTACTGATATACCAGTGCCGGCAATTGCTCAAGCATAGCAATAGCGCCGATGAGGCCTTCGCCACGATTTTCACCAACAAACCCATGGAGCTCGAAGCCCGCATCTGGTACTACGGCATGCTGATGCGGCATGGGGAACGCCTGCATTTCCGCGGCGAGCAGCACTTCCGCTACGACCAGAATCAGGGCAACGCATCCAATCAGCTGGCGTGGATCATGCTGATCCTGTTCGAGACACCCATCGTGCACCTGTTCCTGCATTTATGGCTGGGCACCGGCTGGCTGCTCTGGACGCTGGATCTGCTGAATCTGTGGGGGCTACTAGCCCTCGTCGCCGAGTACCGCGCCACGCACTGGCGCCCCATTTCTCTCGACGCCAAGGCACTGATTATCCGTAACGGCGTACTGGCAGGCGATCGCAACATCCCCTATCCGCTGATAGAGGCGGTCAGCCGCTGTGGTGATGAGGTGAGACATCAGGCCGGCGTGCTGATATTCCGCCAGGGCGGCCAGCTCAATGTAAAAATCCAGCTCAGCGCCGCTGCCCAGCTCCCCAATCTGATGGGCCGCAAACGTCCTGTGCGCACGATCTACCTGAGCATGGACCAGCCGGCCGCGTTTGTCGATGCGCTACGTGCCAGACTGGTGCCGCCTGCACTCACGCCATGAGGGGCATGCCGAAATCGACCAGCCCTGAACGGGCCGCCAGATGCATGAGCTTGAAGTCGTTTTCGGCATTGAGTTTTTGCCGGATCAGCGTCAGGTAGTTGAGTACAGTCTTGGGGCTCAGGTGCATCTGGCTGGCGATATCCTGCACCGACTCGCCATGCACGAGTAAGCGCAGCAATTCGAATTCGCGCGGCTTCAAACCATGTACGCCTTCCTCGCTATCGAGCGGGGCCAGCGCCTGCATATCGCGTGACAGCATGCGCCGCCCCGCCATCACGCCGCGTATCGCTGTGATGACTTCTTCCGGCTCGCTGCACTTAGTCAGATAGCCATGTGCCCCCGCCTTGAGCGCCTGCGCCAGATGGCCAGCATCATCGTGCATGGACAACACCAGCACCCGCAGCGCAGGCTGGCGTGCCAGCATGCCGGCGATGACTTCCAGCCCGCTACTGCCTTTCAGATTCAGATCGACCAGCGCCACCTGCGGCGTGCAGCGCTGCAGCAGGGCATTGGCTTCGGCCACGCTGGCCGCTTCGCCGACGACTTCGAAATCAGCTTCCGCCGACAGCAAGCGCCGGTAGCCACTGCGCACGACGGCATGGTCATCCACCAGAACGATCTCTATCATGCTGCCACTCCCGCCAGCTCGGCCACGCCGGCACAGGACTGATGCCGCAGAGGGAATAGCGCATGCAGATGCAGGCCACCGGCCGGGCCATGCCATACCTGTAACTGGCCATCCACCATGCTGATGCGCTCGCGCATGCCCAGCAAGCCGCCCTGCCATGCCAGATCTGAGGGCAGACCGCAGCCATCATCCATCACATCGAGTTGCAGCCCCGCTGCCGTGGCCTGCAGCTGCACCGTGCAGCTCACCGCGCCGCTATGCCGCACCACATTGGTCAGCGCCTCCTGCACCACCCGATAGATCACCAGCGCCAGCTGCTCATCCACTGCCGGCATCGCGGCAGGCAACAGCAGTTCGAAAGTAATCGCCGTCTGCTTGCTGCGCCAGCCCTGCAGCAGATCGGCCAGCGCCTGCTGCAGGCCATGTGCACTCAAACCATGGGGGCGCAGTGTCTTCAGCATGCCACGCAATTGTCCGCTGCAGGTACGCAGCTCGCGCCGCAGTTCGACCGCGCACTCGCCCACTTCAGCGGGTGCCATGGTGGCGCCGTGCCGCTCCAGATGGGCTGCCGTGACATTCAGCGCCGTCAGGGTCTGGCCCATTTCATCGTGCAGCTCGCGCGCCAGCGTGCGTTTTTCATCTTCGCGCACCGTGATCAGCTGGCGTGCCAAGGCCTGCTGGGCCGCACGGGCGGCGCCCAGCGCTCTGGCCAGATGGTCGATGGCGCGCGCCACCCGGCCGAACTCGCGCAGGTCAAACTGCGGCAGAGCGGGGTCTGGCTCGCCGCGCGCCAGCCGGTGCAAGCTCGCCTCCAGCTCCCGCACGGGGCGCAGGGCGCGGTCGGCACTCCACCACGCCACCAGCAAAGTTGTACCAGAAAAGAACAACAGAGTGCTCCAAAGTCGCACAGTGTCCACCAGCCGTTCGCTGATTTCGGAATGCGGATAGGGGGCGATATACAGCGTCTGCTGGCCGATGCGGATCTGCTGCTCGGGCTGGGACGGTATCAGCGCTTCCAGTCCCAGCCAGCCGGACAGCGAATCGCGCGCAGGCTGCAGCGGCGCCTGCCCTTCCGTGCGTATGCTCAGGTGACGCAGGCCGGCTTGCGCCAGTAATGGCTGCAGCGCCTGCGCCTCGTCTGGCGCCAGCGTGCCTGCGGCCAGCAGCACGGTAACCAGCTGGCTGGATGCCCTCACTTCCGCTGCCACATCCGCCCTGAGCGAATACAGCTGGACCAGCGCCGTCCCTGCCAGCAGCGCGGCAAGTAACAGGCTCAGCGAACCAACCAGACGGCGGCGCAAATCCATGATGTCCCCTCGTTGTGTGTTTTATACACGCTGAATTCGCAACTTCCATGCCAAGGCGGCGAGACCACAGATCGGGAATTTTTCCCTAGCCGGCCCGCCCCTGCGACGGGAATAATCCGTCCCATCCAGAGCCAGCAAGGCCATAAAATTCAGGAGACATTACATGCCAGCCCCACAACGCGCTCACGCCCATTCCACCGCCATCCACGCGCCTCGCCCGCAACAGCTCGCGCTGGCCATCAGCGCCATCTGCCTGGCATTGCCCGCATGGGCAGCAAACGCCGATGCCGATGCCGGCCCCGTGATGCAGACGGTGGAAGTGATAGGCACGACGCCGCTGGCCGGCGCCACGCTGGCACGCGATCAGGTGGCCGCACACGTGCAGCATCTGGACCGCAGCGATCTGGCCGCCCCCGCCAGCGCCAACCTGCCGGACGCGCTGAATCGCAAACTGGCCAGCGTCACCATCAACGAAGTGCAGGGCAATCCCTACCAGCCTGACCTCAGCTTCCGCGGCTATACGGCCTCGCCCCTGCTCGGTACGCCGCAGGGACTGGCCGTCTATCTTGACGGAGTACGCATGAACCAGCCCTTCGGTGACGTTGTGAGCTGGGATCTGATTCCCCACAACGCCATCGCCACGCTGGATCTGCTGCCAGGCTCCGATCCCCTGTTCGGACTGAATGCGCTCGGTGGTGCGCTGGCCCTGCGCAGCAAGGATGGCCGCCACGATGCCGGCAGCACACTGCAGCTACAGGCTGGCCGCTACGGCCGCAAAGAACTGGCCTACGAGCACGGCGGCCACAATGACGCAGGCTGGCACTGGTACACGGCCGCCAACGGCTACAAGGAAGACGGCTGGCGTGTAGCTTCGCCTACGCGGCTGGGCCAATGGTTCGGCAAACTGGGCTGGGCCGATCGCGCTACCGACATTTCGCTGAGCAGCGCCGTATCGTCGTCCAGCCTGACCGGCAACGGTCTGCAGGAAGTGCGTCTGCTGGAACGCGACTATGCCAGCGTCTACACCCGTCCCGACCAGACCCATAACCACGGGCTGCTACTGAACCTGCAGGCCAGCCATCGCGTGAGCCAGCAACTGCAGTTGGCCGCCAATGCCTATTACCGCCGTCTGCACAGCGACACCCTGAACGGCGACATGAACGACGATGCGCTCGACCAGTCCGTGTACCAGCCAAATGCCGCCGAACAGGCCGCGCTGGCTGCCGCCGGTTACACCGGCTACCCTGCCAAAGGCGCGACTGCCGCCAACACGCCCTTCCCCTACTGGCGCTGCGTGGCCAACGTGCTGCGCAAGGATGAGCCGGCGGAGAAGTGCAATGGTCTGCTCAACCGCAGCGCCAGCCAGCAGCACAACGCCGGCTTTAGCGCTCAGGCCACCGTCTCCGGCGACTGGGCCGGCATGCCGCAGCAGTTCACGGCCGGTATGGCACTGGACACTAGTCATACGGAATTCCGCCAGTCCTCGCAATTCGGCTACCTGAATCCGGACCGCAGCATCACGCCGGTCGATTTCTATGCCGATGGCAGCGAAATCGACGACGACGGCAAACCAGTCGATGCCCGCGTCGATCTGGCCGGACGTACGCGCACGGCCAGCCTGTACGCCAGCCAGACGCTGAGCCTTTACCCGACGCTGCATCTGACGCTGTCGGGCCGCTACAACCGCACCAGCGTGCATAACCGCGACCACCTCACACCCGGCGGCGCTGCCGGTTCGCTCGATGGCGATCATCGTTTCAGCCGCTTTAATCCGGCACTGGGCGTGAGCTGGGATATGGCGCCAGCGGCGCACTTCTATGCCCGCGTCAGCGAAAGCAGCCGTACCCCGACGGCCATCGAACTCGGATGTGCTGATCCCGCCAACCCGTGCAAACTGCCCAACGCCATGGCCGGTGATCCACCGCTGCGTCAGGTGGTTACGCGCACGCAGGAAGCGGGCTTGCGCGGCACGCTCGCGCGCGGCATAGACTGGAATGCCAGCCTGTTCAGCGCCAGCAACCGCGACGACATCCAGTTCGTAGCTGACGATAGCGCCGGCTATGGCTACTTCCGCAACGTCGGCAATACGCGCCGGCGCGGCCTCGAACTGGCACTCAGCGGCAAGAGCACGCAGCTGGACTGGTCGGCCGGCTACACCTATCTGGACGCCACCTTCCGCAGCAGCGAAGTACTGGGCGGCGCGGCCAACAGCAGCGCAAATGCCGACGGCAACATCACCATCCGCAGCGGCGACCGGCTGCCGCTGATCGCGCGCCACAACTTCAAGGCCAGCGCCGAATGGCATGCCAGCGCAGCATGGACGCTGGAAGCGGGCATGCGCGCCGTATCGAGCGCTAACGCGCGTGGCAATGAAAACGGCCAGCACCAGCCGGACGGCGTGCACTATCTGGGCTCCGGCCGCATGGCCGGCTATGCCTTGTTCGATCTGTCTGCCAGCTATGCGGCCAGCACGCAATGGCAATGGTTCGCCCATGTCAGCAACCTGTTCGACCGGCGCTATGCCACGGCGGCGCAACTCAACGCCACCGGTCTGACAGCAGCGGGCAACTTCATCGCCCGTCCGTTCTCGGCCAGCGGAGACAACCAGAGCGTGGTGCATTCCACTTTCTACGGTCCGGGCGCCCCGCGTACTATCGTGCTGGGCGTACGCTATTCCTACGGCCGCTGAGTGACAGCAAAGGAGAATGCCGTAATAGGTGACAGCGTGTCGAGCGTATCGGCTAGGCTGGCCGAAGAAAATTACGCCATCGTTTGATCTAGTCGGCATTCCCTCCCTTCTCAGCCCCTTTAGCCGATGCCATAGTGGAGTCCCCCATTTTTACGGGAGACTCGGCAATGGCAGACTTTACTCGACAGCAGGGCTATCCGCTTCCGACCTATCCGGAGCAACTAGGCGGCTACAAGACTCAGGGATATACCACGCCCATACAGGACCGGATGCCGCAGGTATTCCATATTCCGCCGAGGCGTGTGCTACCCATCATTTTTTTACCGGGCATCATGGGCTCCAACTTACGCATGAGCGCGGTACGCCAGCAGCAACTTGGCAAATCGAACAATGTCGCGTGGCGACCGGATAGCAATATCGAGTCGATAAAGATAGGCCGGGCCGACGCAATACAGCGTCAGCTCCAACTCGATCCTGAACAGACCGAAGTCGATGAATATGATCCACTCACCAACCCGACCGGCGATCCGGATGAAAGCGCCGACGAGCGCCACAGCAATGCCAAGGTCGATTTCTTCTACGCCCTGAACGTCAGTATAGAAACCCCTTTGTTAATGGATGACCCGCCTACCGCCTCGCCATGCAAGAGCAAAGATCAGAAGGCGCGTGAACGCGGGTGGGGCGAAGTGTATTTCGATTGCTACCGGACGCTACTTGAGAGCTGCGAATTACAACTGAACACAGCTTTCCAATATGGCGTCATGAACGATTACTGGAAGCAGATCATTGATGTATCACCTACAGTCTGGCAAGCACATACTCAGCCTCTTCTAGCTCCGCTGGAACGCAACACGCTCCGCGCTGCGATAGAAAACATCTGGTTTCCCGTTCATGCGATGGGCTACAACTGGCTGAAGGCCAGCAGTGCCTCCGCCTGCCGCTTAGCGGAGCGGATTAACAGCCTCATGCAACGCTATCAGGAACAGGGATTCCAGTGCGAGAAGGTCATCATCGTCACGCATTCCATGGGAGGACTTGTGGCCCGCGCACTAATACATCCGGCAATGGGCAACATGAAAGATAAGATACTAGGCATGGTACATGGCGTGATGCCGGCAATAGGCGCCGGTGCGACCTATAAGCGTATGCGTTGCGGCTTTGAAGACAGCCTATTTAAGCTTACGCCCAAAGTCCTAGGTAACTATGGCAACAAAGTTACTTCAATCTTAGCAAATGCTCCCGGCGCTTTAGAATTACTGCCCAGCCAAAGCTATGGAAACGGCTGGCTGCAGGTCACACGCGATGATCAGACGCTATTGAGCCTGCCAGTGCATGGCGATCCCTACGAAGAAATTTATAAACTCAAAGACGTCTGGTATGGGCTACTGAAAAATGATTGGATTAATCCAGCGCTTTCTCGTGGCGTCGGATTCGATTCCACCTTAAAAATGCTGAAAAAGGCCAAAAAATTCCACTCAGATATAGCCGGCACATACCACGATCAAAGCTATGCTCATTACGGTGCAGACCAGACTAAAGCCGCATGGCATCGTGTCGTATGGTTACTCGAAGGCAGTTCTCAATTCACCGATATCAGTAAGCTCACAATTGAGCGCGACAATATGCAGGGCAGACTACGTCTTACCGTTCCTGTCGAGAACCGAAGAACTATCGGTGATTGCAAGGCCTTATCGGCCCACTTAATGCCACCAGAAGATTCCGGCGACCAGACTGTACCTACGCATTCCGCCGACCATCAGCTCAGTAGCGGAAAATTCAAAGGAATATTCCGCCAGACAGGATATGAACATCAGGACAGCTACAACAATAATAAAGTCCTGCATTCGACACTCTATAGCCTAGTCCGTATAGCCGAAACTATGAGGTGGAGCAAATGATAGGGCTAAGGCGATCCTCTCATCCAGATTGGGTATGGCTCGACCTCCTGACACTCTTTTTCGTCGTCGTGTTTTTAAAAGCAAACGCCTACCATCGCTTTACTTATACAAGGCCCAATATGACCGAGCTACCCACACGCCTCATCCCACTTTTTGAACACACAAAACGTGTCTGCTTCGGCCGCCTGATAATCGACGTACCATCTACCGCGACAGTGGTATACGGGCCTACGGATGTCGATTTCCCCATTGCATATATTGCCAATGAAGCCCAGCGAATCAATGTGCATGTTGCAAAGGAAGTCGAGAAATACGAGAAGGAGCGCTACATGATAAAAAACCTCAGTCCGATTGATTTTGCAATGTACGGCAAAGTGGTGGATGGTGCTGTAGCTGGGCAAAAATTCGTGTTCGGTTCAAAACTTTTTTCAAATTTAACAATCGCGTCTTTCATTCCACTGGGAGATCACCTATACATACAAGATGGGCGTACCGACTTCAACGAAATTGAAGAAAATGTGGGCGTCCTGAACAACGCAGCAAAAAACATCCGCATACGCGCAGACGATGAAATACCCACAGAATCAGGTCTATGCATCGAGGGCGGCTTTGCCAAATCTGAATACGATTACGAGAAAGCATCGATCGGCATCCGCTTAAAGGAATTCCCGGATGTCCATCTCTCGATCATGTCCTTAAAAAACGGCGACTTCCTCGTCGAAGGTGACGATATCGAAGACCGGATGAAAGAGGCACAGGAGGACACACCCCACGGTCCTGGCACATGGTACTCAAGAGTCGACTTTCTACGCCGCGCGCCGCGCCAGATCGCACACTGGAAAGGCTCGGAAGTGCTGGCTCACTTGCCGCCGCAGAAAACCGCTACTGAATCGCATGAATTCCACTTTACCAGCAGCGGTGCGAAGAACGATCGCTACTACACCCGTCTCGACATCGAACTGAATACTGGCGTTAAAGGCAACCGTCAGGGCGCAGTCCATACCAGCCTGAACGACACCGAGGCAGTAGCCCTCTGGGATAAGCTCGTATCCACGCTGCAGATACGCCCTATCCGTTAAACGATACGGTTGGATTAACTACACCAGAAACGCAAAAACCGCTGATACCTGACGATATCAACGGCTTGGAATTTGGTTGCGGGGACAGGATTTGAACCTGTGACCTTCGGGTTATGAGCCCGACGAGCTGCCAGACTGCTCCACCCCGCGTCTGATGCGAGTATTATAGGCTAGATCGGCAATTTAGGCAATATTAATCCCGAAATCGCTGACGATAGCCCGAATAAATGCAGCCCCCTGCCCTCCGCGGTCATGCCGTAGCGGCCCCATTCAGTGTAAAGTAGCTGGCGTGAGCATCCTTATCATCCCCGGCTATCCTCTATGAAATTCTGTTCCGAATGCGCCTCCCCTGTCAGTCTGAAGATTCCGGCAGGTGACAACCGCCCCCGCTACGTCTGCGACAGCTGCGAAGCGATCCATTACCAGAACCCGAAAATGGTGCTGGGCACGGTGCCCGTGTGGGAACAGGATGGCGAACTCAAGGTGCTGCTGTGCAAGCGCGCCATCGAACCGCGCTATGGCTACTGGACGCTGCCGGCCGGTTTCATGGAAAACAATGAGACCACGGGCGAAGCGGCCCTACGCGAAACGCGCGAAGAAGCCGGTGCCAACGTCACGCTGGGCAAGCTGTTCACCCTGCTCAATGTCGCGCGCGTCCATCAGGTCCACATGTTCTATCTGGCAACGCTGCAGGATCTCGACTTTGCCCCCGGCGAGGAGAGTCTGGACGTGCAGATGTTCAGCGAAAGCGAAATCCCGTGGGAGGATCTGGCCTTCCCCACCATCCAGACCACGCTGGAACTGTTCTTCGCCGACCGCGTCAAAATCCGCGAGGGTGGCGACTACGGTTTCCACACGCAGGACCTGACCCGCCCCATGCGCTCGGACGCCGATACCAAGTGATCCCCTGGCTAGACCACGATACGCCCTTCCCTGATGTCAGCACAGCGCTGACGCAGGATGCGCCCGGCCTGCTGGCTGCCGGTGCCGACCTGTCGCCCGAGCGTTTGCTGCTGGCCTACCAGCACGGCATCTTCCCGTGGTTCTCGGAAGGCCAGCCCATCCTGTGGTGGAGTACGGACCCGCGCATGGTGCTGAAAACGGCGCAGTTCCGGATTTCCGACAGCCTCAGAAAAACCCTGCGCAAGGTGGAAAAAGACCGGCTGGCCGGTGGCCGCTGGCAAGTGCGCTTCGATAGCGCCTTCGAGCAGGTGATGCGCGCCTGCGCCGCCCCGCGCAAGGACGGCCCCGGCACCTGGATTTCGGACGACATCATCGCCGGCTATTGCGGCCTGCACCGGCTGGGCTATGCTCACTCGGCCGAAGTCTGGCTGGACGGCCATCTGGTGGGTGGCGCTTATGGCGTATCGATCGGCAAAATGTTCTATGGCGAATCGATGTTCGCCCGCGTCACCGATGCATCCAAGATCGCGCTGGCCTATCTGGTAGCCTTCCTACGCCAGCATGGCGTGCAGATGATCGACTGCCAGCAGGAAACCGGCCATCTGGCCTCGCTGGGCGCCGCGCCCATCGCGCGCACGGCGTTTCTGGCGCATCTACGCCACAGCATCACGCTGCCGCAGATCCACGACTGGCAAGTGATTGCACCGCTGCCCGCAGCCGGTTAAGCTAGCCATACGCGATGCGCCTTGCAGCGCCAGCCTTACCGGCAGCAGAGTAGCACTGGCCGCGATGCGCCACAGGCAGCGCAAACGCGCCGCTTGCGCTATCATGGATTTCAACCGAACCGTGCCCGACAGGACGTGCATGACGCAACTCAACGAATTGCCATTTGCCACGCTGCAGTTTTATACGACAGCGCCCTATCCGTGCAGCTATCTCGATGCACGGCAGGCCCGCTCGCAGGTGGCCACGCCCTCGCACCTGATCAACGCCGACGTATATTCCGAACTGGTGCGCAACGGCTTCCGCCGCAGCGGCATCTTTACCTACCGCCCGTATTGCGATGGCTGTCAGGCCTGCATCCCTGTGCGCGTAGTCAGCCAGCAGTTCCAGCCCAACCGTAACCAGCGCCGCGCCTGGGCCCGCCATAGCGAGCTGATCGCCTCGGTGGCTGCACTGGCGTTCTCGGACGAGCACTACGAACTGTATCTGCGCTACCAGAACCGCCGTCACGCCGGCGGCGGCATGGATCAGGATAGCCGCGACCAGTATGCCCAGTTCCTGCTGCAAAGCCGCGTCAACACGCGGCTGGTGGAGTTCCGCGATCCGGACGGTACGCTGCGCATGGTCAGCATCATCGATGTGCTGTCCGATGGACTGTCCTCCGTCTACACCTTTTTCGACCCCGATGTGGCCGGTGCTTCCTATGGCACCTACAACATCCTGTGGCAGATCGCCCAGACGCAGGACTTGCAGCTACCCTATGTCTACCTCGGTTACTGGATACGCCAGAGTCCGAAAATGTCCTACAAAACCAACTTCCAGCCACTGGAAGCGCGTATCAAAGGCCACTGGAGCGTGCTGGACGCCTGATAAAATACGGGCTAAACATCAACCGAGCCCTGCCCATGTCCGCACATTCCCTGTATTCGCTTACCCGTCCCCTGCTGTTTTCCATGGATCCGGAAGCAGCCCACAACTTCACCCTGCCTGCCCTGAAACGCGCCCACGCACTGGGCCTGACCTCTTTGATCAGCAAACCAGCGGCCGATCCGCGCACGGTGATGGGGCTGACGTTTAACAATCCGGTCGGCCTTGCCGCCGGTCTGGACAAGGATGGCGCCTACATCGACGGGCTGGCTGCACTGGGCTTCGGCTCCATCGAAGTGGGTACCGTGACGCCGCGCCCGCAGCCGGGCAACCCCAAGCCACGCATCTTCCGCCTGCCGGCCGCGCAAGGCATCATCAACCGCATGGGCTTCAACAATGGCGGTGTGGATGCCTTCGTGGCCAACGTACAGTCGTCGCGCTTCTATCAGGACAAACTGGGCATACTGGGGCTGAACATCGGCAAGAACGCCGACACGCCGATCGAACGCGCGGCTGACGACTACCTGCACTGTCTGGAAAAAGTCTACCCTTACGCCAGCTATGTGACGGTGAACATTTCCTCGCCCAACACCAAGAACCTGCGCCAGTTGCAGGGTGGCTCGGAACTCGATGGCCTGCTCGGCCAGCTGAAAGACGCCCAGTCGCGTCTGGCCGACCAGCACAAGCGCTATGTACCGCTGGCCCTGAAAATCGCACCGGACATGGATGGCGAACAGGTGAAAAACATCGCCGATGCGCTGATCCGCCACCGCATCGATGGCGTAATCGCGACCAACACCACGCTCAACCGCGATGCCGTGACGGGCATGCTGCACGGCGCCGAAACGGGTGGCCTGTCCGGCGCGCCCGTGTTCGAATTTTCGAACACCGTCATCCGTCTGCTGAAAGCGGAACTGGGCGATGCGCTGCCGATTATCGGCGTAGGCGGCATCATGCGCGGCGCAGATGCCAAGGCCAAAATCGCCTGTGGCGCACAGCTGGTGCAGCTGTATAGCGGTCTGATTTACGCCGGTCCGGCACTGGTGCGCGATTGCGCCGATGCGCTGCGCCAGCGCCAAGCCTGAGCCCACCGCACCCGATAAGGAATAGCATGGACAAAGTACAACTGGGCCAGAGCGCCCTTGAAGTTAGCCGCATCTGCCTGGGCACCATGACCTTTGGCGAACAGAACACGGAAGCCGAAGCGCACAGCCAGCTCGATTACGCGCTCGAACGCGGCATCAACTTCATCGACACAGCGGAGATGTATCCCGTCATGCCTAGTGCCGCCACGCAGGGTTCAACCGAACGCTATATCGGCACGTGGCTGAAAAAAACGGGGGCACGCAGCAGGGTGGTGCTGGCGACCAAGGCGGCCGGCCCGAACAAGCAGATGACATGGGTACGCGGCGGCAAGCAGAACTTCGATGCCGCCAATCTGCGCGCGGCCGTGGAAACCAGCTTGCAGCGCCTGCAGACCGACCATATCGATTTATACCAATTGCACTGGCCTAGCCGTAACGTGCCTATCTTTGGCGCCAGCGTGTTCAAACCCGATAACGAGCGTAAGCACGTGGCCATCGAAGAAACACTAGCCGCACTGGGTGATCTGATCAAGGAAGGCAAGATCGGTGCGATCGGCGTCTCCAACGAATCGTGCTGGGGCGTGAGCGAATTCATCAAGCAGTCCGAGATGAAAGGCTTGCCGCGCATCGCCACCATCCAGAACCTGTACAACCTGACGGCGCGCCATTTCGAAACCAGCCTGCTGGACGAAACCTGCTTCCGCGAGCAGGTCAGCCTGCTGGCCTACAGCCCGCTGGCGTTCGGCCAGCTCACGGCCAAGTACCACGACAACCCGCAAGCCCATGGCCGCCTGACCATCTTCCCGCCCACGTGGAGCCCGCGCTACCTGCGTCCATCCGTGCTGGAAGCCGTAGGCCGCTACGCTAAACTGGCACGCGACAACGGCCTCACACCTACCCAGCTGGCACTGGCGTGGTGCTACTCGCGCTGGTTTGTCGCTTCCACCATCATCGGCGCCACCAATCTCGATCAGCTCAGGCAGAACATCGACGCCTACCAGATCAAATTACCAGCCGACGTCATTGCGGCGGTGGATGCCATCCACGCCAGCATCACCAATCCGGGCCAGTAAACGCGGTCCGTATTACCCGTATCGAGCGCGCCCTGTTCTCTGCCACCAACAGAAAACAGGGCATTGTTCTGCACGATATCCAAAACTTGCATATCATTAGACATATCCATTCGTGGGCAATCCGCTAGCACACTGGTAAGATTTTCTTCATCCTCAACGTAGAAAGTTCGTCTCATGCGCATCCGCCGTCCCCTGCTGTTAAGCAGCCTGATTTCCACCATCGTCATTCCTGCCTTCGCCCAGCAACTGCCGGCTGAAGGTGAACTGCAATCCGTCGTCGTCACGGGCACCTACGCCAAGAACCGCCGCACCGTGGATTCCGAATCGCCGATCGACATCATCGGCGCACGCGAACTGCAGGCCAGCGGCTCGACCGAACTGGCCACCGTGCTGGGGCGCCTGCTGCCATCGATGAACTTCCCCCGTCCGTCCGGCGCCGATGCCAGCGATGCAGTTCGTCCGGCCCAGCTGCGCGGCCTGTCGCCCGACCAGACGCTGGTACTGGTAAACGGCAAGCGCCGCCATAGCTCCGCCGTAGTCAACGTCAACGGCACGCAGGGCCGCGGTTCGGCCCCGGTCGATCTGAATGCGATCCCCCTGTCCGCCATCGACCACATTGAAGTGCTGCGCGATGGCGCCGCTGCCCAGTATGGCTCGGATGCGATTGCCGGTGTGATCAACATCATTCTGAAAAAAGGCGCTGGTGGTGGCGATGCTGAAGTGGGCGTGGGCGAGTACCAGAAGCGCGACGGCAAGCAGCTGACCGTGCGCGGCTCCACCGGCTTTAGCCTTGGTGATCAGGGCTGGGTACGGGTCGCACTGGAAGCAGCCGACCGCGATCCGACCAACCGCGCCGGTGCCGATTTCCGCAATCCGGCCGAACCACGCTACGGCAAAGTCAATCAGCGCTTCGGCGATCCGGAAACCCGTCCGCGCAGCGTCTTCGTCAACAGCCAGTACCGCGTCAACGACGATATCGACTGGTACGCCTTCGCCAACTATGGCCAGCGCAATACCTCGGCTGCTGCCACCTGGCGCACTGCCCTCAACGGCACGGCCCAGCGTACGCCGCTGTATCCGGAAGGCTTCCTGCCGCTGGAGAACAGCGAATCGCAGGATACCTCGCTGGTCACTGGCCTGCGCGGCGAAGCATCGGGATGGCGCTGGGACGTCAGCCTGAACTACGGCCGCAATGAATTCCAGCTCGACCTGGATCACACCGTCAATCAGACTCTGGGTGCGGCCAGCCCTACCCACTTCTACGCCGGCAAGCTGCTCAACACCCAGCAGCTGTTCAATGTGGATCTGGCGCGCGAATATCCGGTGGCCGCCTTCAGCGGCCCGCTGACAGTGGCCGTAGGTGCCGAAGCACGCCACGAAAGCTACGAGATCGGCGCTGGCGACGAAGCTTCCTACATCGGCACGGGCGCACAAGGTTTCTCCGGTTTCCGCCCCGTCAATGCAGGCCGCAACAGCCGCCACAACGAATCGGTCTACCTGAATCTGGAAGCCGACGTCTCGCGCCAGTTCTCCACTTCGGCCGCGCTGCGCCACGAACGCTATAGCGATTTCGGCAGCACCACTTCGGCCAAAGGTTCGGCGCGCTACGCCTTCAGCGAAGCATTCTCGCTGCGCGGCACGGCTTCCTCGGGCTTCCGCGCGCCATCGCTGGCGCAGCAGTTCTACACCATCACCACCACCAACTTCTCGGTGGTCAACGGCGTCAATACGCCTATCGAGACCGGAACATTCGCCGTGGGTAGCGCTGCCGCCGCAGCGCTGGGAGCGACTCCCCTGAAAGCCGAGAAAGCCCGTAACTACAGCCTCGGTTTGCAGTTCTCCCCGCTCAGTAACTGGAGCACCACGGTGGATGCCTACCGCATCGACATCGATGACCGCATCGCCCTGTCGGCCAATATGACGCTGTCGCCTGCGCTGCAAGCGGCGCTGGCCAAGCAGAACATACTGGTGGGCGCTGGCCGCTACTTCACCAACGCCATCGATACCCGCACCACGGGCGTGGATGTGGTCAGCTCCTATCGTCTCGATCTGGCTAGCGCCGGCCGCTACGATTTCACGCTGGCCTACAACCACAACAAGAACTCGCTCGAGCATGTGAACGCCAATCCGGCTATCCTCACGGCTAACAACCTGACGCTGATCGATCGCCAGACCATCAACCGTCTGACGGTGGGCTCGCCTAAGGACAAACTGAGTCTGGCCACAGATGCCAACTGGGGTGCATGGTCGGCGCGTGGCGTGGTTACCCGCTACGGCAGCTTCACGGTCCCGCAGAACAACGCCACGCTGGATCAGACCTATGATCCGCAATGGGTGCTCGATCTGTCGACCAGCGTGAAGCTGAACAAGAACTGGCGTCTGAGCGCGGGTATCGATAACGTCACCAACCGCTATCCGGATCAGGTTACTTCGGCCGGTAACCTGAACAACAACGGTATCAACCCGTATAGCGGCTTTGCACCGAACGGCTTCAATGGCCGCTACTACTACGCCAAGGCAGCCTACAACTGGTAAGCCTTAGACGTCAAAAAGCCGGCAAGCGGGATTTCCCTGCTTGCCGGCTTTTTTACATTCATCGCCGCAATTTGCTGTCGGCGCTAGCGTACTTGCATGGGGTGCAAGGGGTCGGAGATGCCTGCCACGCTATGCGGCAAGCTCGCCACCATTGAGCGCCGCGTCGATATCGGCGCGGGTCAGATCGGGCGCAAACTGCTGGATGAAGTGATAGGCATAGGAGCGCAGATAGGCGCCACGGCGCACCGCCAGCCGCGTGGTGTTCTGCGCGAACAGGTGCGAGGCTTCCACTGCACGCATACCCTTGTCACGGCCATGATCGAAAGCCATCGAGGCAACGATGCCCACACCCAGGCCCAGCGCCACGTACTGCTTGATCACGTCCGAATCCATCGCTGTCAGCACGATATCAGGCTTCACTCCCGCCTGTGCGAACGCCGCATCGATATGGCCACGCCCGGTGAAACCGACGTCGTAGGTAATCAGCGGGAACTCGGCCAGATCTTCCAGCCGGATCGGGCTGCGCGTCAGCAGCGGGTGGCCATCCGGCACCACGATCAAATGGCTCCAGCGGTAGCAAGGGAAGGACACCAGATCCGGGAACTGCGACAGGCCCTCGGTAGCGATGCCGATATCCGTCTTGCCCGACAAAATCCATTCGGCGATGTGTTCCGGTGCGCTCTGCTGCAAGGCGATACGCACATCAGGATAGGCCGTGCGGAAGCTCTGTACCACTTTCGGCAGCGCATAACGTGCCTGCGTGTGGGTGGCGGCCACGCTCAGTGTGCCGCTCTGCTGGCCCGTATATTCCAGGCTGGCCTGCTGCAGATTTTCCGCTTCGATCAGCAAACGGTCGATAATCTTCAGGATGCCTTTGCCCGGCTCCGTCATGCCCGTCAGGCGTTTGCCATTACGCTCGAAGATCACCACACCGAGTTCATCTTCCAGCTCGCGGATCTGGCGGCTCACACCGGGTTGCGAAGTAAACAGCGCATTCGCCACTTCCGTCAGGTTATAGCCGCGCCGCGCTGCTTCGCGAATGGAACGCAATTGTTGGAAATTCATATCGCCACTCCCGCATCAACGAACACCTGCAAGCGCTTGGGCCGCACCACCAGCGTTTCACCTTCGCGTAACTGCAGCGCGCTATAACGCTCGTTACCCAGTACGGCTTCGATCAGCTCCCCCGTATCGGCGCGCTCCAGTTCCAGCTGCGCCAGCGGGCCGATGGCATGGCCGCGCAGCAGCTTGACCACGATGCCTTCGGCACCGGGCGTATAGCGTTCGATTTCCAGATCATGCGGACGCACATAAGCGGTGCCCTTGCCGGCATTACCGGCCTGCCCGGGCACGGCAAAGCTGGCGTCACCGCTGGCCAGCACGCCATCCTGCACGCGGCCATGGAACATGTTCACATTGCCGAGGAAGCTGTACACGAACGGCGAAGCCGGATGGTTGTAGACCTGATCGGGCGTGCCGATCTGCTCCACCTGTCCTTTATTCATCAGCACGACCTGATCGGCCACTTCCAGCGCTTCTTCCTGATCGTGGGTGACAAAGATCGAGGTCACATGCAGTTCGTCGTGCAGACGGCGCAGCCAGCGGCGCAACTCCTTGCGCACCTTGGCATCGAGCGCGCCGAACGGCTCATCCAGCAGCAGCACGCGCGGTTCCACCGCCAGTGCGCGCGCCAGCGCGATACGCTGACGCTGGCCACCGGACAGCTGCGGCGGATAACGGTCGGCCAGCCAGTCCAGCTGCACCAGCTCCAGCAGCTGCTTAACCTTGTCGCGTATCTGCGCTTCCGATGGACGCTGGGCGCGTGGTTTCACACGCAGGCCAAAAGCCACGTTCTCGAACACCGTCATGTGCTTGAACAGCGCATAGTGCTGGAACACGAAACCCACCTGACGCTCGCGCACATGGCGCTGCGAAGCGTCTTCCGCATCGAGCAGCACCTGACCGGAATCGGGATGCTCGAGGCCGGCGATGATACGCAGCAGCGTGGTCTTGCCGCAGCCCGATGGGCCCAGCAGCGCGGTCAGTTCGCCGTTCGGAAAATCCAGCGACACATTGTTCAGGGCAGTGAATTCGCCAAAACGCTTGTGGATATTTTTAACTTCGATCGTCATGATTACTCCATAGGGCGAACATCGTCGGCGCGGTTTTCATTCAGGCGCCAGGCGACAAAGGTTTTCAGTGCCAGCGTGACCAGTGCCAGCAGCGCCAGCAAGGAGGCCACGGCAAAGGCGGCAGCAAAGTTATATTCGTTGTAGAGAATCTCTACCTGCAGCGGAATGGTGTTGGTCTCGCCGCGAATGTGGCCGGACACTACCGACACGGCGCCAAACTCGCCCATGGCGCGGGCGTTACACAGAATCACGCCATACAGCAGGCCCCATTTGATATTCGGCAGCGTGACACGGCGGAAGGTATCCCAGCCCGAAGCACCGAGTACGATGGCCGCTTCTTCTTCCTCGCTGCCCTGTGCCTGCATCAGCGGAATCAGTTCGCGCGCCACGAACGGGAAGGTGACGAAAATGGTCGCCAGCACGATGCCCGGTACGGCAAACAGAATCTTGATCTCGTGTTCCTGCAGCCATGGGCCGAACCAGCCCTGCGCGCCAAACAGCAGCACGTAGATCAGGCCCGAAATCACCGGCGAAACGGAGAACGGCAGATCGATCAGCGTCAGCAGTATGCTCTTGCCGCGGAAATCGAATTTGGCGATACACCACGATGCCGCCACACCGAACACCAGATTCAGTGGCACGGCGATCACGGCCGTCAGCAAGGTCAGTTTGATCGCTGCCAGCGCATCTTCTTCCACGATGGCCGCCGCGTAGGCATCCCAGCCTTTGCGGAAGGCTTCGACAAACACGGCCACCAGCGGCACGAACAGGAACAGCGTGAGGAAGGTCAGCGCAACGGCGATCAGCACAGCGCGCACCCAGCGCGGTTCCAGTATCTGCGGCGGCGATGGCAGTTCGCCACGACGCACGGGCGTATTCGGCAAGGCGCTCATGCTTTACCTCCTTTGCCGCGTGCCCAGGCCTGCAGCAGATTAATACTGAGCAGCATAAGGAAGGACACCACCAGCATCACCACGGCAATCGCCGTCGCGCCGGCATAGTCATACTGTTCCAGCTTGGTGATGATGAACAGCGGCGTGATCTCGGAGATCATGGGCATATTCCCGGCGATGAAAATCACCGAACCGTATTCGCCGGTAGCACGTGCAAACGCCAGCGCGAAGCCGGTCATCAGCGAAGGCAGGATGGTGGGGAACACCACGCGGGTAAAAGTCTGCAGTGCGCTGGCGCCCAGACTGGCCGCCGCTTCTTCCAGTTCGCGTTCGGCGTCTTCCAGCACCGGCTGCACGGTACGCACCACGAACGGCAGACCAATAAAGGTCAGCGCGATCACCACACCGATGGGTGTGAACGCCACTTTCAGGCCGAACTGCCCTTCCAGCACGCGGCCGAACCAGCCGTTGGCCGAGTACAGCGCTGTCAGCGTGATACCGGCGACGGCCGTCGGCAGTGCAAATGGCAGGTCCACCAGTGCATCGACGATGCGCTTGCCGGGGAATTCGTAGCGCACCAGCACCCACGCCACCACCAGACCGAATACGGCGTTGATGGCCGCGCCCAGCAGCGAAGCGCCGAAGGTCAGCCGGTAGGACGCCATCACACGCTCGTTGGTGACGGCATGCCAGAAACCCTCCCAGCTCAGCGTAAAGGTTTTGAGGAAAACGGCCGACAGGGGTATCAGCACGATCAGGGTCAGATACAGGATCGTGAACCCCAGTGACAGCCGGAAGCCCGGCATGACGCGAAATGGCGCACCCTGCTTCGCTAGTGCGGGCGCAGCGAGAACTGCAGACATAAATGCTCCCTTATTACAAATTCTTCTATAAGGGCGTCATATTCTCACTGATGCTTCATAATCCAAACGAAGCTTTTATCATTTAATTAGATGTTTCCGCTATATAGCGAAGCGCCTCTGACTCACGACACCAGCTTGGCCGCCACCGCCACCAGGGTGAAAGCCAGCAGGCCGCGCAGCAGGCGTTCCGGCACGGCGCGGGCCGCATACGAACCTATGGTAATGCCGGGCACGGAGCCTACCAGCAGGGTCAGCAGCAGGCTCCAGTCGATCGAGCCCAGCCACCAGTGACCAATGGCAGCGATCGCCGTCAGCGGCACGGCATAGGCGATATCGGTGCCTGCCACTTCAGCGGGCGTCAGGCGCGGATACAGCATCACCAGCAGCGTGGCGCCGATGGCACCGGCACCGATAGAGGAAATGGTCACGAGCGTGCCCAGTACGGCACCGGAAATGATGGTCGCCCAGACCAGCTTGTCGCCCTGCAGCTGGCGCTCAGGGTGGGCATTAATCCAGGCCAGCATTTTGCGGCGGAACAGGATGGCGACCACGGTCAGCAGCACGGAACCGGCAATCATATAGCGGATGATCTGGCCGATTTCCTTGTTGAGGTTGCCGAAGTGCTTGAGGGAATAGCTGGCCAGCAGGGCTGCGGGCAAGGCGCCCAGACAGAGACGGCGCACGATTTCCCAGTGCACCGTGCCGCGCAGGCGGTGTGTGAAGGTGCCCACGCCTTTGGTGAGCGAAGCAAAGGCCAGATCGGTACCGACGGCCACAGCGGGCGACACCCCGAACAGCAGCGTCAGCAGAGGCGTCATCAGCGAGCCACCGCCCACGCCCGTCATTCCGACCAGCAGACCTACGGCAAACCCGGATGCGACAAACGACAAATCCATACATTCCCCCAAGAGTAGACCGCAGAGTACAGACTCTTGGGGGAGAACCAAACAACGCAGTTTTTATTTGCTTATGCGTTATTTATTAGGCTGAGGGGTCACGCGCAGGTAAGGACGGGCCGCCGTATAGCCTTTCGGGTACTTCTGCTTCAGCACTTCCGGATCCTGCACTGTCAGTGGAATGATGACATCATCGCCATCTTTCCAGTTGCCCGGTGTGGCCACCGTGTAGCCGTCCGTCAGCTGCAGGGCGTCGATTACGCGCAGCACTTCATCGAAATTGCGGCCCGTGCTCATCGGGTAAGTGATGTTCAGGCGCACTTTCTTGGCCGGATCGATCACGAACAGCGTACGCACGGTGGCCGTAGCGGAAGCGTTGGGGTGGATCATGTCGTACAACGTCGAGACCTTGCGATCCGCATCGGCGATGATGGGGAAGCCCACGACCGTGTTCTGGGTCGCTTCGATATCGGCGATCCACTCCTTGTGCGACTCGGCCGGATCGACCGACAGGGCAATGGCCTTGACGTTGCGCTTGTCGAATTCCGGTTTCAGCTTGGCCGTCAGGCCCAGCTCGGTGGTGCAGACCGGCGTAAAGTCGGCCGGATGGGAAAACAGTACTACCCAGGAATCGCCTGCCCACTCATGGAAACGCAGCGGTCCGATGGAAGAGTCCTGCTCGAAATCAGGGGCGATATCGCCCAGTCGTATGGTCATGTTCTGCTCCAGATCGTCATCAGTTACACACAGAAATCATAGGCTACAGCTCTCTTATTCTGCGCCTTTTCTGCTAAAAAATACAATGTTTCCAGACCTTGGGGCCAGTCACCGAGATTCGACTCGGCATTGATGTGGCCCAGCGCCCCGGCATCGACCAGCACACTGCCCCAGCGCTGCGCCCAGCTGGTCGCCTTCTCCAGCGTCATCCACGGATCGTTGCGGCTGCCCACCACGATGGACGGCACGGCCAGAGCCAGCAGCGGTAGCCGCTGTGCCACGCCGAACTTGTCGGGATCGGCCGGCGCCACCAGCAGTACACCGGCTACGCCGGCCGGATCGCGCGCCACGCTATGCACGCTGGCCAGCGCGCCGAAGCTGTGCGCCACGATCAGCACGGGCCGGCCATCACGGCCATGGCGGCGGTGATGGTCGATGCGCCCGGCCCAGCGGTCCAGATCAGGCTGGGCCCAGTCTTCCTGCCGCACCCGCTCGAACGCGGGATTGTGCAGCTGCCAGCGGCTTTGCCAGTGGCCCGGCCCGCTGTTATGCAGACCGGGGGCAATCAGCACGCGAAATTGGTCGAGTGCGCTGGCCATGATTATTTTGGCTGGTAGATCTGGTCGAACAGGCCACCGTCAGCGAAGTGGGTCTTTTGCGCGCGGGTCCAGTCGCCGGCCACCTGCGCCAGCGTGAACAGCTTCACGTTAGGGAACTGGCTGGCGTATTTCTTGGCGTACTTGTCGACCACAGGACGGTAGTAATTCTTGGCGATGATGTCCTGCGCTTCATCCGTGTAGAGGAAGTTCAGATAGGCTTCGGCCACTTTGCGGGTGCCGTGTTTGTCGACCACTTTATCGACGATGGCCACCGGCGGCTCGGCCAGTATCGAAACAGATGGCGCCACGATGTCGAACTTGGTCGGACCCAGTTCCTTGATGGCCAGCAGCGCCTCGTTTTCCCAGGCGATCAGCACATCGCCTATGCCGCGTTCCACAAAGGTGGTGGTGGCGCCGCGGGCACCGGAATCGAGCACCGGCACGTTCTTGTACAGCTTGCTCAGGAATTCCTTGGCCGAGGCTTCGCTGCCGCCTGGCTGGCGCAGCGCATAACCGTAGGCGGCCAGATGGTTCCAGCGCGCACCGCCCGAGGTTTTAGGATTCGGCGTAATCACGGCCACGCCCGGCTTTACCAGATCGCTCCAGTCCTTGATGCCTTTCGGATTGCCTTTACGCACGAGGAACACGATGGTCGAGGTGTAAGGCGTGCTGTTGTGCGAAAGTTTTTTCTGCCAGTCGGCGCCCAGCAGCTTGTGCTCGGCGATGGCGTCGATATCGTAGGCCAGCGCCAGCGACACTACATCAGCTTCCAGTCCGTCGATCACGGCACGGCCCTGCTTGCCCGAACCACCGTGCGACTGCTTGATTTTCACCGTATCACCCGTCTTGGCCTTCCATTGCTTGGCAAACTCGGCGTTCACGTCCTGATACAGCTCGCGGGTCGGATCGTAGGAAACGTTGAGCAGGGAGATTTCTGCTGCCAGAGCAGGAACGGCAGCGGACAAAGCAAAAACAGCAGCAGCGATAATTTTTTTGGACAGCATAGGATTCCCCTGTGAATGAAGGTCTCCAGATTACTGCTGTCCTTTATAATTTAAAACGAAGCTTTTAGCAGTTCAATATACCAAAACTTCATATATGGTCAGTAAAAGCGGTTGACCAGCACCACGCCCCATGCGGCAGCCGCCAGCAGACAGGCCAGCAGCACGGCGGCACTGCCGAAGTCCTTGGCATTCTTGGACAGGGGGTGACGTTCGAGCGACACCCGGTCCACCACGGCTTCGATCGAGGAATTAATCAGTTCCACGATCAGAATCAGCACCAGCACACCGATCAGCATCAATTTTTCAAAAGCTGAAATGCGCAGCGCCAGCGCGATGCTGCTGCCCACCACCAGCAGCGCCACTTCCTGCCGGAACGCGGCCTCGTGGCGCCAGGCTGAACGGAAGCCATCTCTGGAGTAGCGCAAGGCTGCGAACAGCCGTTTCAGACCCGGTTTGCTTTTGAATTCACTGGTAGGTTGCATGGATTTGCCACATTAGAAGGAAGCCTCATTATGCATTATTTCACATTGTTTTCACATTATGGTATAAAGAAGTCATCGCATACCGCACCGCACCAACCACATCATGAAAATCGAATCGGTACCCGAACAAAAAACCACCATACAGGTGATCGAACGTATGGTGGCTTTACTCGATGCGCTCGCCAAATATCCCGACCCTGTCAGCCTCAAGGAATTATCCAAAGTCTCGGGGCTACACCCTTCGACGGCCCACCGGATTCTGAACGATCTGGTGCTCACCCGCTTCGTCGACCGGATCGAACCGGGCACCTACCGGCTCGGTATGCGCTTGCTGGAACTGGGCAATGTGGTCAAGAGCCGCCTGTCCGTACGGGAAGCTGCCGTGGACTTTATGCGTGCACTGCACAAAAGAACCCAGCAAACGATCAATTTATCAGTTCGCCAGGGCGACGAGATCGTCTACATCGACCGTTCCTTCTCCGAGCGTTCCGGCATGCAGGTGGTGCGCGCCATCGGTGGCCGCGCTCCGCTGCACCTGACCTCGACGGGCAAGCTGTTCCTGTCGGTGGATGAGCCTAAAGCCATCCGCGCCTATGCCACCCGTACGGGGCTGGCCGGCCATAACAAGAACTCGATTACGGATCTGCCGAAACTGGAGCGTGAACTGAATCTGGTGAAGTCGCGCGGCTATGCGCGCGATAACGAGGAACTGGAGCTGGGCGTGCGCTGCATGGCCGCCGGCATCCATGATGATAGCGGCAAGCTGATCGCCGGCCTGTCCATCTCGGCGCCGGCCGACCGTCTGCAGGAAGAGTGGCTGGAAGATCTGGTCACGACGGCCAACCAGATCTCGGCCACGCTCGGTTACATCCCCGTCGAATAAGAAGGCGAGCTGAGCGCTGCAGGCTTGAGCGCTTCCAGCCACTTGCGCATGCGGCCGGCATCGGCAGCACGCGCCTGCTTGCCTTTGGAATCGAGGAATACCATGATCACGGCACGGCCTTCGATCACGGCCTGCATCATCAGACAACGCCCGGCCTCATTGATAAAGCCGGTTTTCTGCAAGCCAATCGACCAGTCGGGGCTGGCCACCAGATGGTTGGTGGTGCCGAACTGCATAGGCTTGCCATTGGTTTCCACGATGGCTTTCACGTCGGTCGAATACTGGCGCAGCAACGGCTGCTGGTAGGCCGCCATGGCCAGCTTGGCCAGATCGCGTGCGCTGGCCACATTCATCTTCGACAGGCCGCTGGAATCCACATAATGGGTATCCGTCATGCCCAGCTCGCGTGCCTTGGCATTCATGGCTTCCACGAAGGCCGGCTTGCCACCCGGATAGTGACGCCCCAGTGCCGAGGCCGCACGGTTTTCCGAACTCATCAGGGCGATGTGCAGCATATTAGCGCGCGTCAGTTTGCTGCCCACTTTCAGGCGCGAGCTGCTGAATTTTTCGCGGTCCACGTCTTCATCCGTCACGGTCAGGACTTCATCCATGTCCTGCCCCGCTTCCACTACGACCAGCCCCGTCATCATCTTGGTGATGGAGGCGATCGGCAGGGCCACATCGGAATTTTTTTCGAACAGCACTTCGGCATTCGACTGATCCAGCACCAGCGCCACGTTCGATTTCAGATCGAGCGGATCATGGGTCTGGCTCAGACCGGCCAGATCGCCCATGGTCGGCACGGCCGGTGCCGCCACCATCATGCGCTGGTACACCACCTTGCGCTTGCCATTGACCATCATCACGCGCTTGACGGTGCGTTCGGCCGACGCCGCCGCAACCACCTTGCTGCTCTGCGTCTTGGACTTCTTGCCGTGTTTCTTGGCCACGCTGCCATGAGCAGCATGGGCCACACCGGACACCAGCATCAGCGCGATCAGCGCGCCGCCAGCTTTCGAAATGAGCGTTCTCTTAACCATTCCTATCCCCGCTAAACCTATATCAACAAGGAGCAACTACTTGCAGTTTAGCAAATTGCCAAGTTTGCACAAGCCTTGCCCCTATAAAACTATTCGACAAATTTCACAAACTCTTGAAGCGCCATGCGCTCCGTCTGCAAACTATTTTCTACCTTGCTGTGATCAGCATAGCCCAGTGCCATCCCGCACACCACAGTTTCCTGATCCGGCAGCTGTAATTGTTCCGTAATGATGCGGTGATACTGGGTAAATGCGGCCTGCGGGCAGGTATCCAGACCACGGCCACGGGCCGCCACCATGATGTTCTGCAAAAACATGCCATAGTCCAGCCACGAACCTTGCTCCATAACACGGTCGATGGTGAAAATCAGGCCCACGGGCGCGCCGAAGAAATCGTAATTCTTGCCATGCTGGGCGGCCATACCGGCCTTGTTGTCACGCGTCAGGCCCAGCAGCGCGTACAGATCCCAGCCCACTTTGCGGCGCCGGTCGATGAAGGGCGATACCCACTGACTGGGGTAGTAGGCATATTCTTCCGTGTGCTGGGCCGCCACGGCCGGATCATTATGGGCGGCAAGTATGGCTGCCGTCAGCTGGACCTTGCGCTGGCCCGTCAGCACATACACTTTCCATGGCTGGGTATTGGTGCCCGATGGTGCCCGCCCTGCTACCTGCAAAAGCTGCTCGATGTCTGCACGGGCCACTTCTTGCGGCAGAAAGGCGCGGATGGAACGGCGGCTGGTAATGGCAGCATCCACCGCCTGCTGGTTAGAACTGGAAATCATACGGTCTCGCTCTGGGTGCGCACGGGCGCTAGTTAGGTTTCTTCACGACAAATATAACACCAGTCACGGCCAAACCCATCCCCAGAATACCGAGGCTATTAAAGGCTTCACCGAACATCAGCCAGGCCATGATGGCCGTGGTGGGCGGAGTCAGGTACATCAGGCTGGTCACTTCCGTGGCATGGCTGCGGCGGATCAGGGCAAACAGCAGGAAGATTGCGCCTATGGACAGGCCCAGCACCGACCATAGCAAGGCGATCAGGAAACGCGGCGTCCATTGCACCGCAGCAAAATCCAGCCCCAGGCCTTCCAGCCAGATAGCCAGCGGCAGAACTAGCAACAATGAAGCCGAGAACTGGATCACCGTCCCCGTACGTAGATCAAATTGAGCGCAATAGCGCTTCTGGTACAGCGTGCCGGCCGTAATCGACAGCAACGCCATCACGCAGAGCAGGATGGCTGGCGTGGTCAGCCCCACCAGCCGGATTTTGGCCGCTACCACCAGCGCCACCCCGCCCAGCCCAAATACCAGCCCCAGCCACTGGCGCGGGCGCACCCGTTCGCCGATCAGGCGGGCCGACAGCGCCGTCAGGATGGGCTGCATGCCCACGATCAGGGCCGACAGGCCGGCCGGCATACCCTGTTTGATGGCGCACCAGACGCCGATCAGATACCCGGCCTGCACCAGCAGACCGGCCAGGGCGATATGTGCTATGCGGCCGTGCGGCCATGGCGCGCGCAGCACCAGCACGGCAGGAAGCAGAAACAGCAGCACACCGAGGAAGCGCAGCACCAGAAAAGTCAGCGGCGGCGCATACGGCAGGCCGAACTTGGCCACGATAAACCCGCTACTCCACAGCAGCACAAAAAACAGCGGCAGCGGCGACAGGAAAGAGGCGCGTGTTGCGCTGCGTGAAGGCGGGCTAAGGGTAGTCATCGTACGAGTCTAACACGGCCGCAAGCGCCCTGCGGAAAGCCCTGCAAGATGTCAACTTCACATGCTTTGATGCAACGCACAAAAAATGCTTGACTTAATTTTTGAAGCCCGTAGAATTCGCCTTGTTGCGTTGCACAATTATGTTGTTCGGTCTGAAACGTCGCTGCTTTGTTTCTAGCCGGCTGTAAGAAACAGCAGTACCTAAACAATACCCTACTACTGGAGAGTCACATGTTTTCGATCCCTGAGCAATTTTCCAATGCGACCAAAGCAAACTTTGAATCGCAATTCGCCATCTTCTCGACCCTGACCAACAAGGCGTTCGAAGGCGTAGAGAAATTCGTCGACCTGAACCTGAACGCTGCCAAAGCTTCGCTGGAAGAGTCGTCGGCTACCGCCAAGCAACTGCTGGCTGCCAAAGACCCACAAGAATTCTTCTCGCTGGCTACCGCACAAGCCCAGCCAGCCGCTGAAAAAACCCTGGCCTACGGCCGTCATCTGGCCAGCATCGCTTCCAGCACTGGCGCCGAGTTCAGCAAAGCCGCTGAAACCCAGATCGCTGAAACCAACCGCAAAGTCATCTCGCTGGTTGACGAAGTGAGCAAAAACGCCCCAGCCGGCACCGAAAACGCTGTTGCCGCTTTCAAATCGGCCATCGGCAACGCCAACGCTGGTTACGAGCAGTTCGCCAAGACCGCCAAGCAAGCTGTTGAATCGCTGGAATCGAACCTGAACCAGGCTGTTAATCAGTTCACCGCTGCTGCTTCCAAAGCAACTGCCAAGAAGTAATACTGCTCAACCCTAGCGGTTGATCGCCCCGGCCCTGCCGGGGCTTTTTTTTTATTCGCCCAGATAGGCCGCCTTCACGCGGGGATCATCGAGCATGTCGGCGGCGTTGCCCGTCATGGTAATCACGCCCGAATCCATCACGTAGCCGCGGTGCGCGGCCTGCAGCGCCAGCTTGGCATTCTGCTCCACCAGCAGGATGGTCACGCCCTGCGCCGAAACGGCACGGATCACTTCAAAGATCTTTTCCACCATGATGGGCGACAGACCCATCGACGGTTCATCGAGCAGCAGCAGTTCCGGATGCGACATCAGCGCGCGCGCCATGGCCAGCATCTGCTGTTCGCCGCCGGACAGAGTGCCGGCCAATTGGCTAGAGCGCTCCTTGAGGCGCGGGAAAGTTTCGTACCATTTGGCGATGTCGGCATCGATGCCAGCCTGATCGTTGCGGGTGTAAGCGCCCATCATCAGGTTTTCATGGATGGTCATGCGGGTGAAGACGCCCCGCCCTTCCGGCACCATGGCCAGTTTTTTCTCCACCAGATGGAAGGACTGGCTGCCTTTCAGCGAGGCGCCCTTGTAAGCCACCGTGCCTTCCACCTTGCACGCAGGCAGCGTGCCAGTGATGGCTTTCAGGGTGGTGGTCTTGCCGGCGCCGTTGGCACCGATCAGCGCCACCAGCTCGCCTTTGTTGACTTCCAGATCGATGCCTTTGACGGCCTTGATGCCACCGTACGCGACTTTCAGTCCCGATACTTTAAGAACATTGTCGCTCATTAGTGCGATCCTCCCAGATAGGCGTCTATCACTGCCTGATTGCTCTGTATTTCTGCCGGCAAGCCTTCGGCGATAGGTTTGCCGTATTCCAGCACCATCAGCCGGTCACACAAGCTCATCATCATCTTCACATCGTGCTCGATCAGCAGCACGGTCTTGCCTTCGTTTTTGATTTTCACCAGCAGTTCGCGCAGCGCCAGTTTTTCCGTGGCGTTCATGCCGGCGGCCGGTTCGTCCAGCGCCAGCAGCTGCGGTTCCGTCGCCAGTGCACGGGCGATTTCGAGCCGGCGCTGGTCGCCATAGGAGAGGAACTTGGCCGTACGGCTGGCGAACTGACCTATGCCTACGAAGTCCAGCAACTCCTGCGCGCGGCGGCGGATCGCCGCTTCTTCCTCGCGTGCTGCCTTGTGGCGGAAGATGGCGCCGAACACGCCCTGACGGGTACGCACATGGCAGCCCACCATGACGTTTTCCAGCGCCGTCATTTCGCCGAACAAGCGGATGTTCTGGAAGGTACGGGCAATACCGGCCTTGGCCACTTCATGCGGCGCCGATGGCGAATACGGCTTGCCGGCCAGCTCGAAGGTGCCCGTATCAGGCTGGTACAGGCCGGTGATGACGTTAAAGAAAGTGGTTTTACCGGCGCCATTAGGGCCGATCAGGCCATAGATCTGGCCCCGCATGATCTTGATGCCCACATCGGTCAGCGCCTGCAGGCCGCCGAAGCGCTTGTTCACACCGGCGATGTGGAGGATTACTGGTTCGCTCATCTGTCTTTCCTCAGGCTGCCATCGTGCCGGACGATTGTTGTTTGGCGTCGGAATCGCCATCCGGGCGATCTTCGTGCTTGGGCGCTGGCCACAGGCCGGCCGGACGGTTCAGCATGATCAGCACCATGGCCAGACCGTACAGCAGCTGGCGCAGCACTTCCGCTTCCACCACCACATGGCCGAACAGGCGCTCCTGCAGCGGCTCCACCACATGGCGCAGCACTTCCGGCAGGGCAGCCAGCAAGGCACCGCCCATGATCACGCCGGGAATATGGCCGATACCACCGAGCACCACCATGGCCAGCACGGCGATGGACTCCGTCAGCGAGAACGATTCGGGCGACACAAAGCCCTGGAACGAGGCAAACATGGCGCCAGCAATCCCGCCGAACGAAGCGCCCATGGAGAACGCCAGCAGCTTGACGTTACGGGTGTTGATGCCCATGGCCTTGGCGGCGATCTCATCTTCTCGGATCGCCACCCAGGCGCGGCCCAGACGCGAGTGCTGCAGACGGGTGGTGACGAACACCACGGCCACGCACAGGAACAGGAACAGGAAGTAATAGGCGTTCACGGATGGCATGGCAAAGCCGGCCACCGTCACCGTGGCGCGCGAACCGGCCTCGCCGGCCAGATTCACGCCGAACACGCGGATAGGGTCGATCAGGTTGATGCCCTGCGGGCCGTTGGTAAAGTTGATCGGCTCGTTGAGGTTGTTCATGAAGATGCGGATGATCTCGCCGAAGCCCAGCGTGACGATGGCCAGATAATCGCCACGCAGTTTCAGCGTAGGCGCACCCAGCAGCGCACCGAACAGACCGGCCAAGGCCGCTGCCAGCGGCACGATGACCCATACCGACAGGTGGATACCGTTCTGCTGGATTTCCGGTCCTAATACCGCCACCAGCGTATTGCCGATGGCCGGATACTCGTTGATCAGCGATTCCAGCAGCGTAGCGAACTGGGGCGATGCCAGCAGGCCCGTCATGTAGGCACCGACGGCGTAGAAGGCGATATAGCCCAGATCGAGCAGGCCAGCAAAACCCACCACGATGTTCAGACCCAGCGCCAGCATGATGTACAGCAGCGCCATATCGACGATGCGCACCCACGAGTTGCCGAACGGTGCGGCCACAAACGGGAAGATCAGCAGACCGATCAGCACCACTGCCATGCTGGCATAGGCCTGACGGGGATTACGGGAGGTGTCGAAATTCAGCAGTGCCATGGTCGTCCCTCCTGCTCAAGCGCGATCGGCCACGCGTTCACCCATGATGCCCGAGGGGCGCACGGTGAGCACGATGATCAGTACCACGAAGGCAAAAATATCCTGATAGTGGCTGCCGAGGAAACCGCCGGTCAGGTCGCCGATGTAGCCGGCGCCCAGACTTTCGATAATGCCCAGCACGATGCCGCCTATCATGGCGCCGTAGATATTGCCGATACCGCCCAGCACCGCAGCGGAGAAAGCTTTCAGGCCCGGCACAAAGCCCATGGCAAACTGGATGGACGCATAGTTAGCACCCCACATCACACCAGCCACAGCAGCCAGTGCGGCGCCCAGCGCGAAGGTCGTCACGATGACGCGATTGGCATCCACGCCCATGAGTCCGGCCACGCGGGGATTTTCCGCCGTGGCGCGCATGGCGCGGCCCATCTTGGTTTTTTCCACCAGCAGCACCAGTCCCACCATGGACAGTGCAGCCAGCACCAGCAGCAGAATCTGGGTTTGCGAAATCAGCGCGCCGCCTATCATGATAGGCTCGGACGACAGCAGTTGCGGGAAGGCCAGCGGGTTGCGCGACCAGATCATCATGGCCACCGTCTGCAGCAGGATGGACACGCCGATGGCCGTAATCAGCGGTGCCAGACGCGGTGCATTGCGCAGGCGACGGTAGGCCACGCGCTCGATCAGCACATTCACCAGCATGCAGACGGGAATCGCACCGGCAATGGAAATCGCCAGTTTGACGTAACCGGGCAGGTCCGGCGCGTATTCGTTGAGGTACTTGAGGATGGTCAGGCCCGTCATGGCGCCTACCATCAGCACATCGCCATGGGCAAAGTTAATCAGGTTGAGCACGCCGTACACCATGGTGTAGCCGAGTGCAACCAGTGCATACATGCTGCCTAGCACCAGTCCGTTGATAATTTGTTGGATAAAAGTATCCATGCAGAGTGCCTTTACTATTGTGTTACACAGCCGGTTCAAGTAACAAAAACGGCACCCGGAGAAGTGGTCTCCGTAGTGCCGCCGTTGACTACGCTTTTACGTTGCAAGTTCTATGCCTGAATCAGCACCTCGCTGCGAGCCGCGTCCTCTACGTGTGGAACTGCCAGTTGACAGTTCATCTACTAAAGGGCGAAGCAATGATAGCGAGATTTTAGGAAAACGAACGGCGGAATAATCCGTAAAGTGCTAAATATTATTCCGTTATCCGTCTGGTAGCACCTTAGACGGCGCTATGCGTCTCCTCTGTGGCTTTGTTGCCATCCAGCCCCTTGGGCAGGGGGAAGGTGACCGCTTCTTCCACGCCGTCCAGCGTGCGGACACTGCGTGCGCCCAGTTCCTTGAGACGGTCGATCACGGCTTGCACCAGCACTTCCGGTGCCGAAGCACCGGCCGTGACGCCGATGCGCGCCTTGCCCTCCAGCCATTCCGACTGAATCAGGCTGGCGTTATCCACCATGTATGCAGGCGTGCCCTTCTTCTGCGCCACTTCACGCAGGCGATTCGAGTTGGAGCTATTCGGGCTGCCCACCACGATCACCACCTCCACCTGCGGCGCCATGAATTTCACGGCATCCTGACGGTTAGTGGTGGCGTAGCAGATATCGCCCTTCTTCGGCTCGATGATGGCCGGATAGCGCGCTTTCAGCGCAGCGATGATGTCGGCCGTATCGTCCACCGACAGCGTGGTCTGCGACACATAGGCCAGCTGGTCAGGCTTGGACACATTGAGTTTGGCCACATCTTCCACGGTTTCCACCAGATACATGCCGGCATCGGCCTGCCCCATCGTGCCTTCCACTTCCGGATGGCCCTGATGGCCGATCATGATGATCTCGCAGCCCTGCTTGCGCATCTTGGCCACTTCCACGTGCACCTTGGTCACCAGCGGGCAGGTCGCATCGAAGATGCTCAGGCCGCGCGCTTCCGCTTCCGCCCGCACTGCGCGCGACACACCGTGGGCCGAGAACACCAGCGTGTTGCCGGCTGGTACGTCATCGAGTTCCTCGATGAAGATGGCGCCCTTGGCGCGCAAATCTTCCACCACATAGGCGTTGTGCACGATTTCGTGGCGCACATAGATCGGCGCACCAAACTGGACCAGCGCACGCTCGACGATCTCGATAGCGCGGTCGACGCCGGCGCAGAAGCCGCGCGGCTGGGCTAGCAGAACTTCTTTATCGCTCATCCGTTCCTCACAGCACAGAGATAATCTTGACTTCGAAGGTCAGCGGCTCGCCAGCCAGTGGGTGGTTGAAGTCGAACAAGCAGACTTCCTCACCCAGCTCGCGCAGCACGCCGGCGAAGCGGCCACCGCCCGGAGCAGCGAAATCGACCAGATCGCCCACCTTGTATTCGGCGTCCGGGCTGGAGTTTTCATCCAGCGTAGCGCGCGACACTTCACGCACCAGTTCCGGGTTGCGCGGACCAAAGCCCACACCCGGCTCCAGATTGAAGGTACGGTGCGTGCCTTCCGGCAGACCCAGCAGCAGTTCTTCCAGCACCGGAGCCAGCTGGCCCTGGCCCAGCATCAGCGTGGCCGGATTGGCGTTGAAGGTGGTAACGATGTCTTTGCCATCGAGCGAAGCCAGACGGTAATGCAGAGTGAGATAAGCCGATTTGGTGACGACAGCAGGTTGCGCGTTTGACATGACGTGAGATTGGTTAGGCTAACGAAGGCTATATTGTAAGCCAAGCCAGCCAAAACGCCCCGTATCGCTGGCATTGCACGGAGATCGACCATGCCGATCAAGCAATGGCCGCAGCAACAACGTCCGCGCGAGCGCCTGATCCGCGAAGGCGCGCACGCCCTGTCCGATGCCGAACTGCTGGCGCTCTTCCTGCGCACCGGCGTGCCGGGCTGCGACGCCGTACAACTGGCGCAACTGACGGTGCAGCATTTCGGCTCGCTGCAAGCCCTGTTCGGTGCCAGCCTGAGCCAGTTCTGCGCCCTGCACGGACTGGGGCCAGCCAAGTACACCCAGTTACAGGCGGTGATGGAGCTGGCACGCCGCGCCATCGGCGAGGAAATCCGCAGCGGCGCTGCGCTCTGCTCGCCACCCGCCGTCAAACAGTATTTGCGTGCCACCTTCAGCGGTCAGGCGCGCGAAGCCTTCCATGTGCTGTTTCTTGATGTGAAGAATCGCCTGATAGAAGCACGCGAAATGTTTCGTGGCACTTTAACCCATACCAGCGTGTATCCGCGCGAAGTGGTCAAGGCGGCGCTGGCCAGCAATGCCGCCAGCGTCATGCTGGCACATAACCACCCGTCCGGCTCACCCGAGCCCAGCGAATCAGATCTGCTGCTGACGCGCGCATTAATACAGGCGCTGGCGCTGGTCGATATCCGCATCCTCGACCATTTCATTGTGGCCGGCCAGCAGGTTTACTCGTTTGCCGAGCATGGCCAACTCTAGGTTTACCCCTAAGCGCTCAAGGGTTTACGCGCACTTTCTCAGGGAATACACAATTGTTAAATTTTTCAACTAAATCGAGACACAATTGTTTTTCACAAGTCATTGAAAAAGCTCAGTTTTTTAGATATACTCTTGTTTTTCCAATTCTGGAATGTCTTTTAAGGAGTGCGTTATGGCACGTGTTTGCCAAGTTACTGGGAAGAAGCCGATGGTCGGCAACAACGTTTCCCATGCAAACAACAAAACCAAGCGTCGTTTCCTGCCTAACCTGCAGAACCGTCGTATTTTTGTTGAATCTGAAAACCGCTGGGTCTCCCTGCGTCTGTCCAACGCTGGTCTGCGCGTAATCGACAAAGTCGGCATCGATGCCGTACTGGCCGACATGCGCGCCCGTGGCGAAAAAGTCTAATTAGGGAGCTACCATGGCAAAAACTGGCCGCGACAAAATCAAACTGGAATCGACCGCAGGTACGGGTTTCTTCTACACCACCACCAAGAACAAGCGCACCATGCCAGCGAAAATGGAGATCATCAAGTTTGATCCTAAAGCTCGCAAGCACGTAATGTTCAAAGAAACCAAGATCAAATAATCGATCCCCGTTTCAGAAAAAGCCGCTCAGCATCTGCTCAGCGGCTTTTTTATTGCCCGCAGCAATCGATGTTCTGCCCATGCGGGCAAATAAAAACGGCACCCGCAGGTGCCGTTCTATTTGCTGGTAACTGGCTTAGGCGTAGCTACGTAAGCGCAGCGAGAAATCTTCCAGTGCCTTGATGCCGGACGCTTCGGCACGGTCGCACCAGTCCTGCAGCTTCTGCAGCAGCTGGTCGCGGGTAAAGTGCGAACGCTCCCAGATCACACCGAGCTCCACCCGCATCAGATGCATGGTTTCCAGCGCTTTGCTGTGCTGGAACAGCTCACTAAGCTGCTGCTGCTGTGGCGCTTCCAGCTTGCCCGGTTCACGCTGCAGCAGCTTGCGCGAAGACTTGAGGAAGCGTGCTTCCAGTTCCGCCTTGTGCTTGAGGTGCACCAGCTCCTCTTTCCACGCCTGCTTGAGCGATTTGGCATACTTGGCCATCACATCGTAGCGGTTGGTAATCACCGATTGCAGGGTATCGAAGTCCGCTTCCAGCTTGCCCTTGGCGAACTTCGGTGCCGGTGCGCGCTTCTTCACTTTGGCCAGCCCCACCACTTCCATGGCGCGGATATAGCCCCAGCCGATATCGAATTCATACCATTTCGACGACAGCTTGGCCGAGGTGGCGAAAGTGTGGTGGTTGTTGTGCAGTTCCTCGCCGCCGATCAGCAGGCCCAGCGGGAATATATTGGTCGAAGCATCAGCGCAATCATAGTTGCGGTAGCCCCAGTAGTGGCCTATGCCGTTGATGATGCCGGCCGCCATCACAGGAATCCACATCATCTGCACCGCCCAGACGGTAATGCCGATCACACCGAACAGGGTGAAGTTAATGATGAACATCAGCACGATGCCCATCCAGCTAAGCCCCGTGTACAGCTGGCGCTCGATCCAGTCGTCCGGTGTGCCGTGGCCATATTTCTCCATGGTTTCCAGATTCAGCGATTCGGCACGGTACAGCTCGGCACCTTCCAGCAGCACTTTATTAATGCCGCGCGTAACCGGGCTATGGGGATCTTCCTGGGTGTCGCATTTGGCATGGTGCTTGCGGTGGATCGAAGCCCACTCCTTGGTCACCTGCCCCGTCGTCAGCCACAGCCAGAAACGGAAGAAGTGGCTGGGGATGGCATGCAGATCGAGCGCACGGTGGGCCTGATGGCGGTGCAGGAAGATGGTCACACTGGCGATCGTAATATGGGTCACGATCATGGTGTAGGCGAAGACCTGCCAGGCACTGGCGCGCGTCACGCCATTTGACAGAAAATCTAAAACGTCGGTTAAATTCAAGCTCATTACTACTCCAAGGTGGGCGTGTTGCGCTGGCTGGCAGTTACGCCAATTTTGCGCATTTAACAGGCATACATAGGCCTATGTTGGTCCTTTTTGGCGAATATTGTACGCTGAATTATGGCTGACTTACGCAAGGTTTTTTCCTTGCGTCATCAGATCCACATCAATTCTGTTTAGGCACAGAGGGGGTTTCAGCAGGGGCGAAGGGCGGCAGGGCCGGGCCCAGTATGCGCATCTCCCGTTGCGGGAAAGGAACAGAAATATTGTGTTCCTTGAGCGCGCGCCAGACGGCGCGGTTCACGTCCGAGATCACACCGCCGCGGCCGTTTTGCGGATCGTTGATCCAGAAACCCAGTTGCAGATCCAGTCCGTCAGCGCCAAAACTGAGCAGTTGGGCCGATGGCAGTTTTTCTTCCTTCAGCACACGCTCCACCGACAGTGCGGCCTCTTCCAGCAGGCGCAGCACCTGATCGACGTCCGTATCGTAGGCAACAGAGACTTTGGTGGACAGCCACAGCTGGCTGTTCGAAAGCGATGAGTTCTGTACGGCACCCGACACCAGCATTTCATTCGGTACGATGGATTCCACCCCGTCCAGCCCCTGTAGCACGGTGTAGCGGGTATTAATCTGGGTAACACGGCCGCTATATTTATCGACCGTAATCATGTCGCCTATGGTCAGGCTGCGATCGAGCAGAATCACGAAGCCGGATACGTAGTTGCTGGCGATCTTCTGCAAGCCCAGCCCCAGCCCCACGCCCAGCGCGCCGCCGAACACGGACAGCACCGTCAGGTCTATCCCCACCAGCGTCAGGCTGACCAGCACGGCGACCAGTATCAGCAGCGCGCGCGCAGTACGGGCCACCACCACGCGCAGATTGGTGTGCATCCCCTGCACTTTCATCAGCTGCTCTTCCAGCGCTGCGCCCGCCCACAGGGCCAGTATCAGCAGCACCACCACCGACACGGTGGCCTGCAGGATGTCGGCGATCGACACTTTGTATTTCCCCAGCGGCAGAATGGTGTTGTCCATGTAATCGAACACCTCCACCCACAGGCCGGTGATATACAGCACGAAGGCTAGCCACACCAGCAGCTGGAACACTTTTTCGAAAGCCAGCATGGTGGCACTGACCTGCCCCTCGCGGGCAAATACGCGCCGCAGCAGATAGAAGGTGAAGCGGATCACCGCCAGCGAACCGAAGATAGGCAAGGCAATCTTGAGCAGATTCACATGCTGGTGGTATTTCACGAACAGCAGCCGGGCCAGCCACAGCCAGCCCACCACGGCCAGCGGCGCCAGCACACGGCCGAAACTTTCCACGCCCCACTCGATCACGGCATTATGGCCATCCGCACGGCCAAAGCGGCGCCGGAACAAACGCGCCAGCCCGAAGCCCAGCACCACGGACAACAGCACGGCGCCCAGCTGCCACAGCAGGCTAGGGTCTTGCAGGTCGCCCGTCAGGTCATCGATCAGGTTCAGCAGCGGCTGTTGTGGATTCATCTTCATGCGGAGCGAGTTAAAAACATTGCTAGATTAACGTAAAAAAGGCCGGTTACCCGGCCTTTTCAGATCAGTAGTGCGGACGCTCAGTATGAGCAACCCCGCTTAAGCCGCCCTGAACCGGCTATGCAGCACATGCGGCGAATTACTCGTCGCTATCCTGCGCTTCTTCCTTGGCGGCTTTTTTTGCCATCGGCTTGCGCTCGAACACGGCGGCGAAGAAGCCGTCCGTCTCATGCTTGTGCGGCAGCAGTTTCAGATAGTCGCCCATTTCCAGCGCGATTTTCTGTTCGGCCAGCACTTTGCTCATCGGCACCAGTTCGAAATCCGGGTGGGTTTCGATGAACTGTTGGGCGATGAAGTCGTTCTCGTCGTCGAGGAAGCTGCAGGTGGCATATACCAGACGGCCGCCGCCTTTCAGCAGACGGGCCGCACCATCGAGAATGGCGGCCTGCTTCTGCTGCAGTTCGGCGATGGCGCCCGGTTGCTGGCGCCATTTCACGTCCGGATTACGGCGCAAGGTGCCCAGACCCGAGCATGGGGCATCGACCAGTACGCGGTCGATCTTGCCGGCCAGACGCTTGATCTTGGCATCGCGCTCGTGCGCGATCAGCACCGGATGTACGTTGGACAGACCACTACGGGCCAGACGCGGTTTCAGCTTGGACAGACGTTTTTCCGATACGTCGAAGGCATACAGGCGGCCCGTGTTGCGCATGGTGGCGCCCAGCGCCAGCGTCTTGCCGCCGGCACCCGCGCAAAAGTCCACCACCATTTCGCCACGCTTGGCGCCGACGATGGCCGACAGAATCTGGCTACCCTCATCCTGTACTTCGATGTGGCCTTGCTTGAACAGCGGCAGGTTTTGCAGCGCAGGCTTCTGCAGCACGCGCAGGCCCAGCGGCGCGAACGGCGTCGGCGTGCTGCGGATCGGTGCTTCCAGCAGCTTGGCGGCCACGTCTTCACGGTTATCCTTGAGCGCGTTGACACGCAGATCGAGCGGCGCCGGCTTGTTCATGCCGTCTGCCAGCAGCAGGGTTTCTTCTTCGCCCATCTGCTCGACCAGCTTGTCGAACAGCCATTTCGGCATATTCGAACGGCTCGATTTATGCATCAGCTTGCGGTCGATCTGCATGATGCGCTCGACCCAGGCCACCTCCTCTTCCGTCAGGCCGCCCAGCGATTCCACGCCCACGGCGTCGCTCATGCCCAGCAGGGTCAGACGGCGCATGGTGGCGCCGCCACCCGCTTCGGAAAAGTCGGTGTAGAAGGATTTGTTACGCAGTACGTTGTAGATACACTCGGCTATGGCGCCGCGTTCGCGGCCGCCCAGACGGGGGTGATCTTTGAAGTAGCGCGACAGGGTGGTGTCGGCTGGCGCGGAAAAGCGCAAAATCTCGCGCAACACTTCTTCGGCGTTGGCGAGTATCGCTGGTGGCAATCTCATGGAGTTCCTTGTTTAGTTTTTACTTACTGTGGTCGACCTGGACCGCGCCCTGCACTATCGTTAACCGGTCTTCGACAAACCAGCGTACTGCCTGCGGATAAATGACATGTTCCTGCTTGAGCACCCGGGCGGACAGGGTGTCTACGGTATCGTCGGGCATGACCGGCACGGCAGCTTGCGCCACCATCGGGCCATGATCGAGTTCGGCGGTGACAAAGTGCACAGTCGCACCATGCTCGGCCACCCCGGCCCGCAATGCCTGCCCGTGGGTATCGAGACCGGGGAACAGCGGCAGCAGCGAAGGGTGGATATTGAGCATGCGCCCCGCGTAATGTTCCACGAACGGGGGCGTGAGTATCCGCATGAAGCCGGCCAGCACCACCAGATCGGGCGCATAGCCATCGATCACAGTCTGCAGGGCCGCGTCGAACTCGGCGCGACTGGCATAGTCTTTATTGGCGACCACAGCCGTCGGGATTCCCTGCGCCGCCGCAAAACCTAGCCCGGAGGCATCGGCGCGGTTGCTGATCACTGCAGCGATACGGGCGGGCCAGCGCTGCTCCTGGCAGGCGCGTACCACGGCTTCCATATTGCTGCCGCGACCGGAAATCAGGATGACGATATTTTTCATAGCCCGCCATTGTACCTTGTTCAGGCGGTCGGGACTACCCGGCGCGGCCGGCGCGCCGATTTACAGAGGGGTGGCGGCCTATTCGAACGAGTAGAACACCCGGAATGGCACTTTTTTCTCGGCCCAGTAATCGGCCGCATCGCGGAACACGTCGAGCAGGGTTTCGCGCGCTTCCTTGTCGAATTTCTGGGTATTCGGCAATTGCTCTAGCACCACGAGGAAACCGTTCTGGTGGCCGGCGGCGGCCATGGTCTCCGTTAAAGTTGTCCGCAAACCATCAAAATTCTTGCCCACGCCTTTAGGAAAACGGAACGACTCGGAAATAATACCCAGCACCTGCTGCTTGGTCAGGCCGGCGATGCAATGGGCATAGAGAAAATGCTGCTCCAGCCGGGCCGCCTCTTCCTGCAATTCGTTGACGCGGAATGCGCGTATCGATTGCACCAGATTGGCTGGCACGCTCATCAGCAAACTCTCGGGTCCTTCGGCTTGAGCTGGCATGTAAGGTGTGTCCACTTTTTTGTCGGGAGTGCCTAGCTTGTGAATTAATGAGTAGATAATTTGAGCACCTGTGCACTTTACGCGGCGTACGGATCGGCGTCTCACCGCGGCGGTATCCTATGTTTCACGAATTCCCTACGCTCATTAGGGTAACGTGTTGTTCCTTTCAGATCAACTTGATTGTGGTTTCACACGCAATATTTGTTAAAAACAGAACATTTTGGCCGAGATTGTGGACCAATTCGGCACACTTCCCCTCTGGCAGCGTGGCGGCGGACAAACGGGGGCGATGTTACAATTTGTTGCCATAGATACTTAATCAGCACTAGTTGTCGCCTTGTACGGGGGGTACCATACTCTCCATGCAATATCAGAATCCCTGATAAGACATCCAAATTGAAACGAGGTTACCAAATGAACTTGCAAGCCAAACTGATCGCATCCGTCCTGTGCGTGGGCGCCCTGCCTTTTACCGCTCAAGCAGCCGATTTTGAAGATTTCGGCCGTGTGGTTCGGGTGACCCCGCAGGTTGAACAAGTCAACCATCCACGTCAGGAATGCCGCACGGAATACGTGCAAGTCCAGCAGCCAGCGCCTCAGCGCGGCGTAGGTGGCGCCATCGTCGGTGGTCTGATCGGCGGTCTGGCCGGCAATCAGGTCGGCGGCGGCACGGGCCGCTCGGTGGCCACGGCAGCGGGCGCCATTGCCGGCGCCCTGGTCGGCGACCGCGTCGACAACGCCAACACCCCTAGCAGCGGCGGTGTACAGGAACAGCAGGTGAAACAGTGCCGTACCGTGGACCACTGGGAATCGCGTACGGCCGGCTATGAAGTGACCTACGACTACCGTGGCCGTAACTACACCACCGTCATGTCCTATGACCCGGGCGAACGCGTACGTCTGCGCGTGGTGGTGGAACCTGTCCAGCGTTAATTTCAGCACGTTTTACTCTGCACTGCCGGCCTCTGAGCCGGCAGTGCCGTTTTCAGGCTTGCCTTGATCTAAAGCATCGCGGGATAATGCCAGTTCACTCTGTCGCCACCCGTCCCATGCTGATCAAACGTAAATCCATCGAAAAAGAAGAATCCTCCCGTCCTGCGCGCAAGCCCAAATATGCGCCCGTGACCCTGTCGGAACAGGAGGGCGTACGTTATCTGCACTTCGGTACGGAATGGGTGCAGGGCGCCATGCGCATCCGCAAGCCCAACTGGCCGGAACTCGAATATGCCCAGCAGATGATGGCCTGGATGCTGTGGCAGCCCCAGCCGCGCCACATCGCCCAGCTGGGTCTAGGCACGGCCACCCTGACCAAGTTCTGCTACACCACCTTCCCTGACGCCACGGTGACGGCGGTCGAACTGAATCCCGCAGTCATCAATATCTGCGCTTCCATGTTCAAGCTGCCGCCCAATGATGCGCGCCTGCAGGTACTGGAAATGGATGCGCTCGACTACGTCAACGACCCGGCCAACGCCGGCACGCTCGACGCCCTGCAGGTCGACCTGTACGACGCCACGGCGCGCGGCCCCGTGCTGGACACGGCCGAGTTCTATCAGGCCTGCGCCAGCTGCCTGAACGACGACGGCATCATGACCGTCAACCTGTTCGGCGACCACCCCAGCTATGCGCGCAATACCAAAGCCATCAAGTTCGCCTTTGCACAAGTGATTTGCCTGCCACCCGTGCATGATGGTAACGTGATTGCCATCGCCTTCAAGCGCCAGCGCCCTATCGATCTGGAAGCCCTGAAACTTCGTTCAGCCGAGATCGTGGCGGCCACCAAATTACCGGCCAAGAGCTGGGTTAAAGGTCTGGCAGCGACCTAATTCCTTTTGAAAGTGGCGCCCGATGTCTGCACCTTCCGCTCCTGCTACTGCACCAGCCTCTGCCCAGCCGCCCGCAGCGCCACTCGACCTGCAGCAACTGTATGGCTGGCTGCTGGCCGACGGCATGATACGCAAGACCGACGTCAAGGAAATGTATGCCCACAGCCAGGGCATCCTAAAAAACGCCGTCGGCAGCATGCACCCGCTGTGCGCGATTGCCCACAGCAAGATATTGTCGGCCCGCCCGCCCCATAAACTGCTGACACTCGATCTGCTGTGCGAATGGCTGGCAGCCCGCTGCGGGCTGGGCTTTACCCGCATCGATCCGCTCAAGGTGGACTTTACCCGTGTGGCCGATGTGATGTCGGCCAGCTATGCGGCGCGCTTCAACATCCTGCCGCTGGAAATCAGCGCCGACACGCTGGTGGTGGCCACGGCCGACCCCTACGTGACGGAATGGGAACATGAAATCGGCAAGATTTCACGCCGCGCCATCCGCCGCGTGATCGCCAACCCGCTCGATATCGCCCAGTACATTACCCAGTTCTTCAGTCTGGCCAAGTCCATCAAGAAGGCCAACAAGCACACGGGCAATGACCTCGCCTTGCGCAATAATTTCGAACAGCTGGTCGAAATGGGCAAGAGTAACAAGCAGGTCGATGCCAACGACCAGCATGTGATCAACATCGTCGACTGGCTGTGGCAGTACGCCTTCGAGCAGCGCGCTTCCGACATCCATCTGGAACCCAAGCGCGAACTGGCCGCCATCCGCTTCCGTATCGATGGCGTGCTGCATCAGGTGTATCAGGTGCCGGCCGTGGTGATGATCGCCATGACGGCGCGCATCAAGCTGCTGGGCCGCATGGACGTAATCGAAAAACGCCGCCCGCAGGATGGCCGTATCAAGACCCGCACGGCGGGCGGGCAGGAAATCGAACTGCGCCTGTCCACCCTGCCCACGGCCTTTGGCGAAAAACTGGTAATGCGGATTTTCGATCCCGAAGTCGTAGTCAAGACGCTGCCGGAACTGGGTTTCCCGCCCGCCGAAGCGCAGCGCTGGGACCAGCTGACCCAGCGCCCGCACGGCATCATCCTCGTTACCGGCCCTACCGGCTCCGGTAAGACTACTACGCTGTACACCACGCTCAAGGCGCTGGCCACACCGGAAGTGAATGTCTGCACGGTAGAAGACCCGATCGAGATGGTGGAACCGGCGTTCAACCAGATGCAGGTGCAGCCCGGCATCGAACTGTCGTTTGCCGACGGCGTGCGTGCCCTGATGCGGCAGGACCCCGACATCATCATGGTGGGCGAGATCCGCGATCTGGCCACGGCCGAAATGGCCATACAGGCCGCCCTGACCGGCCACCTCGTGCTATCCACGCTGCACACCAACGATGCGCCGTCCGCCGTGATGCGCCTGCTGGAACTGGGCGTGCCCTACTATCTGCTGGAAGCCACGCTGATCGGCATCATGGCCCAGCGTCTGGTGCGCACGCTGTGCAGCGACTGCAAACAGCCGGACGGCAGCATCAGCGACGAAATCTGGGACAGTCTGACCGGCGGCTGGGACATCCCCAAACCGGCCACCGTGTACCGCCCCGTGGGTTGTCCCGAATGCCGCCAGACGGGCTACCGCGGCCGTACCGGCCTGTACGAACTGCTCCACGTCACGCCGGGCTTCAGCCAGCTGGTGCGGGCCGATAGCAAGCTGGAAGCGCTGCGCAGCCAGAGTCTGGCCGATGGCATGCTACCGCTGCGCATTGCCGGTGCGCACAAGATACTGGAAGGCGTGACCAGCGCCGACGAAGTGCTGATAGTCACGGCCGCACTCGGCATGCCCGCCAGCCACAACTAAAAAATGTCGCTATTCAAAAAAGAGCTTTGCAGTTTGCACAAGCCTGTATATAATAATGCCTCTTTCGGGGGTCGTTAGCTCAGCTGGTAGAGCAGCGGACTTTTAATCCGTTGGTCGCAGGTTCGAATCCCGCACGGCCTACCACCGAATTTGCTGTAGTAAATCAAGGAGTTACGAGTGATCGTAGTTCCTTTTTTTACGTCTATACACTAGCCAGCAACACTCCCCTCCGCGCCCGCGGCCATGGGGACACATTGCAACACTGCCGGCCCCATCCAGCACTGACGTCTACCCCATAGTGGTGTAAGCTAGACAATTATTAGTGCAAAGGAGACAGCATGGCGGCATGGCGTGGCAGACTAGGCTTGTGGCTGGCAAGCTTCGCTGCGTTCGCTTTCCTGGTCATCAGTCTGCCCGCACAAGCCATCATCATCCGCACGGCTGCGCAGGAAGGCACGGAACCCAAATTCATCGCTGGCGGCGGCGAGCGCATCGTCGGCATGTGCGTCGACCTGTTCCGCGCCATCGAACAACTCGATCCGGCACTCCAGATAGTGGGCGACCAGAGCTGGAAACCGCTGATCCGCGCCTATTCCGAACTCGAACACGGCCAGCTCGACGTGGCCTGCGCCGTCCAGCGCATAGGCGAACGGGAGCACCGCTTCCAGTTTATCGGCCCTGCGCTGTACAACAATGAATACCATCTTCTGGCGCGCATCAACGACCCCGTCAAAATCAGCAGCTGGGACGACTTGCGCCAGCTGGCGCCCGATAACACGGTACTGATCAACCGGGGTTTTGCCGCCGGCAACATCATCCGCGCACAAGGCGGCATCCCCATAGACGAAAGTGCTACCAATCAGGTCCTCAACCTGCAAAAGCTGGTGGCCGGACGAGGGCGCCTGTTCTTCCACCGCGGCCGCGATCTGCGCAAGCTGCTCGAACGCACGGGCAATAGCAGCAAGGTCCGCATCCTGCCGCAAATCATGTTCAGCTCGCCCGTATATTTCGCCACCAGTAAATTGCTGGCGCCGCAAAACCGCGAGCGGCTGGAACGGGCGCTCTACCAGCTGGAAAAGAGCGGCGAACTGGAACGCCTGATCCGCAAGTGGGACTAAAGACCAGAGGATCAGGCGGCCTAGCCTGCTCAGCGATTAGTGCCGCTCACTCCCCCATCATGCGCACCCGTCCCGAAACGCGGATGGCTGCGCCCGGCTGGTCCGGTATGCTGGCCTGCAGGTGGCAGGGCGCGCCCATATCCACGCCTTGCTCGATGGCTATGCTGCCGCCGTGCGGCCAGTCGAGATCGCGCAAATAGCCGGCCAGCGCTGCGGCAGCCGCCCCCGTGGCCGGATCTTCGTACACGCCGCCGGAAGCGAAAGCATTGCGGGCATGGAAGCGCTGCGGTGTTTCGGCATAGATCAGCGAAATCGTCGTCAGGCCATGCTGCTGCATCAGGCTGCGTCCGGCAGCGAGCTGGTAGCGCATGGCGCGCAGCTTGTCGCGGCTGGCCAGCGCCAGCACCAGATGGCTGGCACCGCCATTGGCAATGGCCGGCGGAATCCGGTCGTCCAGGTCTGCCAGCCGGTAGCCGAACAGTTGCAGCGCGGCCTGCACCAGCGCCGGTGGCGCCGGCAGGCTGCTGGTCATGGGCGCCTGCAGGGTGGCAAAACCCAGACCGTTGCGCGCCTGCGCCTCCACCACTATCTGGCTATGGTTGGTCGTCAGCGGGAACACGCCATCACCATGCTGCTGGGCCAGCACGGTACCGAGCGCTATGGTGGCATGGCCGCAGAATGGCACTTCGCCATCGGGCGAAAAATAGCGCACGCGCCAGCCCTCGCCGGCCGGTGCGGCAAACACGGTTTCCGAATACCCCATCTCTCTGGCAATTTCCTGCATGGCACGTTCGTCCGGCAGGGCTGCACGTATCATCACACCGGCCGGATTGCCCCCCTGATCGTCAGCGGTAAAAGCAGCAACCTGATGGACTTTGATGATGGTTTGCATAGCTGGTTCTCCATAGAAAGGGGTGAATGGAAAAGCTTCTTGATTGACAGCAATGAGAGAGTTGGCCACTATGATATTTCACCGACTTACCAGCGAACTCGTCATGACTATACCGCGACTTTCCCTTATCGCCATGTTAATTTCTGTCGGCTTGAGCCAAGCTGTGCTCGCCGCCACCGAAGACAATACGGCCAAACATGCTATCACCCATGAAGATGTGTGGCTGATGAAGCGCGTCGGCGCGCCCTTGCCTAGTCCGGACGGTAAATGGGCCGTATTTTCTGTTACCGACCCCGCATACGACAGCAAAGAACAGTGGTCCGACCTGTGGATCAAAGCCCTGAACGACGACACGCCGGCGCGCCGCCTGACCTTCAGCAAAGGCAGTGAAGGCAGCCTGAACTGGTCGCCTGACAGCCGCTATCTGGTGTTCGTCGCCAAACGCGATGGCGACGAGGCTGCCCAGATCTACCGCCTCGACCTGCAGACGGGCGGCGAAGCGCAGCGCCTGACCAGCCTGACGCTGGGTGCCCGTGCGCCGCGCTACAGCCCGGACGGCAAGCAGCTGCTGTTCGTCAGCGACATTTATCCGGGCAATGGCTCGGAAGACGACATCAAGAAATCGGCCAAGGAACACAAGGAACGCAAGTATTCGGCGCGTGCCTATGAAACCTTCCCGCCGCGCTATTTCGACAAATGGCTGGACGATAAGAAAGTGCGCCTGTTCGTGATGGATGCCGAGCCCGGCGCCAAGCCGCGCGACCTGCTCAGCAGCACGCGTCTGGTGACGCTGCCCGGTTTTGGCGGTGCCCAGGGTGATGATGGCCAGTCGCTGGAAGCGCTGTGGGCGCCGGACGGCAAAACCGTGCTGTTTATTGCCTCCACCAATCGCGATGAACTGGCCCGTGCCAGCGGCTACACCCAGATCTACAGCATGCCCGTGGCAGGCGGCGAACCGCAGCAGCTCACGCGCGACCGCCACAGCTACCACAGCCTGAAATTTGGCAACGAAGGCAAAGCCCTGTTTGCCCTGACGGAAGCGGAGCAGGAAGGCAAGGTGTATGACGTGACGCGCCTGATCAGCTTCACGTGGCCCTTCACCAGCACCACGCCAAAAGTCCTGACGGCGACGCTGGACCGCTCGATCGCGCGCTACGTGCTGCCCGCCGGCAGCAACCGCGTGGTGTTCAGCTACGAACACGCGGGTCTGGAACAGCTGCACTCGATGAATCTGCAGGGCGGCGATCTGCGCGCTGAAAAATCGCTGCCGACCGGCAGCATCAACTCGCTGGCCGCTGGCGGCAAAGCCATGGTGGGCGTGTGGGAATCGTCCATCAATCCGCCCGAAGTGTATGCCTTCGGCCAGAACGGTCCCAAGCGCCTGACCAGCTTCAACACGGAGCGCGCCGCCGGCATCGACTGGCAAACGCCCGAGCACTTCTGGTTCAAAGCCAGCGATGGCCGCATGATCCACAATATGCTGGTGAAACCGGCCAACTTCGATCCGGCCAAAAAATATCCGCTGTTCGCCGTCATCCATGGTGGCGCGGCGAATATGTGGCGCGACCAGTTCGTGCTGCGCTGGAATTACCACCTGCTGGCCCAGCCCGGCTATGTGGTGCTGCTGACGGACTACAAGGGCTCGACCGGCTACGGCGAAGAATTCGCCCGCGCCATCCAGGGCGATCCGCTCAAAGGCCCGGCTGATGAAATCAACGAAGCCGTTGATGAAGCAGTCAAAAAATACAGTTATATCGACGGCAGCCGCCTTGCCGCAGGCGGTGCCAGCTATGGCGGCCATCTGGCCAACTGGCTGCAGGCGACCAGCACGCGCTACAAGGCCATCGTCTCGCACGCCGGCGAAATGGATCTGATCATGCAATGGGGTACTAGCGACAGCATCCATGGCCGCGAAGTCAACAGCGGCGGCCCCGTCTGGGGCGACCAGCCCGTGTGGCGCGAACAGAGCCCCGTGCTACAGGCGGGTAACCACGCCAAAGGCACGGGCTACACCGCTCCTATCCTGATCTCCGTAGGCGAACTCGACTATCGCGTACCGGCAAATAATGCGCTGATGAATTACGCGCTGCAGCACCGCCTGAATGTGCCGGCCAAGCTGCTGGTCTTCCCCGACGAAAACCACTGGATCCTGAAGGGTGAAAACAGCCGCTACTTCTACAAGGAAGTGCACGGCTGGCTGGCCAAATACCTCAAGTAATCCGGCCAGAAAAAGACTACGGGAGTGCAGCCCAGCAGGCTGGCACTCCCGTTTTTTTTATGGACACCAGCTACCATCCGGCAGCTGGCCTGCGCTTACTTGATGCGCAGCGAACTCTGCACTTTGTTGACGCCTTTGACATTGCGTGCCACATCCACGGCCTTGTCCACTTCCGCCTGCGAAGGCACGAAGCCGCTCAGCATCACCGTGCCGTTGGTGGTTTCCACATGCACGTCCAGCGACTTCAGACTAGGCTCGGCCAGCAGCTCCGTTTTCACCTTGGTGGTGATCATGGTATCGGCCATGGTATCGCGTGCCTGTGCCGTTTTGGAACGGGTTTCGCAGCCCACCTTATCGGCGCCCGTCATATTGCTGCAATCGATGCCGGTCTGGGCGGCATCGGCCATCTGACGGCCTTCCTTGGCATCGTTGATGGCTGCCACATGGGCCGACTTGGCAGTATCCAGACAGCCGGACTTGTCGGCGCCCGACATGGGAGCGCAACGGGCCTTGGCTAAATTGTAGTTGGCGTCAGCCACTTCGGTCTGGGCCTTCTGTATGGTTTTCTTGTCGTTACGGTACTGCATGGCCGCTTGCGCTTCGCTATTGGCGCGGGCGACTTTGGCCGTTTCGATGCAGACATCCTTGCCCGTGCCGGACTGGGCATCGCAAGCATCTTTGGCCGATTTATATTCGGCCGCAGCCTTCTGGGTGGCGTTCTTGTAAGCCACGGTATCGTTGTTCGGCGCCGACGCAGCGAAACTGGCACTGGTAGCCGTCGCCAACACGAGTAAGAGCAGTTTGTTCATGATGTGTCCCTTTATGGTAGTTGGTGGGCACATTAAACGCCGTTCCGCGCTGAGCATCTGTGCGGAAACGTACAAAGTTGCAAAATCGCCAGCGCAGGCTAGCTCACTGATCGTGCTGCAAGCCTTGCAGCCATAACTGGTCGACGCGCTGCTGCCACAGCGTGGCATCGCCGAATACGCCGGCTGAGGGCGCCAGTTGCAGCCATGCTGCCGTGCTGTGGCTGCCTTGCACAGTCGCGGCGGGCTGGCGCACCTTCTGCATCCAGCCCAGCACTGCCGCATAACGCTGCGGCTGGCGTTGCGCGGTCCAGGCCAGCGCCACCAGATCGGCATAGCCTTCTTCGCGCCGGGTTTCCTGCAGCGCCAGTTCGGGCGCACTGGCGGCCTGTTCAAAGCCCGCAGGCAAGCTGTGCCATGCACCCTGCACATAGCGCCAGCAGTGGCCGATTTCGTGCGCCACCATGGCCTCTATCATCCAGCTGTGCTGCTCGGCCGGCACACCGGCCAGCACATCTTCGCTATGCGGGTTGCCGCGCAACGACAGCACCAGCTTGCAGCGCCCGTCCTGATAGCCGAGCGCCAGCGGCACATCGCTGGCACGCGCCTGCGGCTGCACGGTGATATCGAGCGGAAGCTGCAGAGTCTGCTTGGCATAAGCCAGCACGCTGCTGCCCGCGCTGAGCCAGCGGATTTCCTGCGCCGTCAGTTCGGCCGCAGGCACGCTGGCAGCGTACAGGGTCAGGGCTAACAGGGGCAGACAGTGCTTGATCATGGTGATCAGACTGTAGCACGCGGAAGGCAAGAAAAATTGCCGTATGGAAGGATCTACAACGCTTTATTTCTACGTAGTAAAAAAAGTATGCCGGAACGGCAAGCGCCGTTCCGGCTGGCTGGCGCCCTTATTTCACCAGCTGGGCCGCCGTGGTGAAAGCTGGCCGTATATCGTTAGGCACCACTTTCATCTTGTCCAGCGCCTTCTGCACTTCAGGGCGGATCACCACATACTTGCTGATCATGGCCTGGGCACGCGCATAGTCACCCGTCGCTTCGATAGTCAGGAACTCGCGGTCGAGATCCGTCACGGCCTGCCTGATCTGCTTGAAGTTGACCGAGAAAGTGCCGTCGCCATGGGCCACGAAGCCGCCCTTGTCGAGCAGGTAGTTCACCTGTATCGCCATGCCGCGCGCATGCGAATCCGTCAGGCCGAAATGCAGCGTGCGGAAGGCCGAAGCGAGGAAGGTGGTGTACAGCTTGCGCTCGGCGGCAGCTCCCTGCCCCAGCGTACCGGACAACTGGCCTTTGTCCATCATATAGGCCAGCGCATACAGGCCGGTGATATCGGCCTTGGCTTCCTCGATGGTGGAATAGGTTTCCTTCAGATCCTGACGCGGCGTCGATTCGGCACCGTTCACGCGCGTGCTGTGCGGCCCCAGACCATGCATGATTTCATGCGCCAGAATATGGGTGAAGAAGGAATCGAAATCCAGATCGCGCTGATCGGCCTTCTTCAGTACCAGCTTGGAAATTGGCGTCAGCGTGGCCTTGAACTTGGCTTCCTGTACGTTCTTCAGCATCACGCGCTTGGAACCGCGCTGGCTGATGATGCGCTCGTCGTTAGGCAGATTGTAGGCCGCCGTCTGCACGCCCATGTTGCCATCGCCTGCACCATACACCTGATTCACCACCACCATAGGCGCAGCCGCACCGACTTTCGGATTGCGGTATTGCGCATCGAGCGGCAGATTGTCTTCCAGCTCCTGCATATGCCGGGCGAAGAAGTCCAGCTTGCGGGTTTCCTTCTCGTCGCGAATATTCACATAGGCTTCGAACGCAGCCTTGTAACCGAACAGTTCATCGTTATACGTCTCGTAAGGGCCGATGGTGACATCGACTGGCGCATCGAGATCCATCCACGCGAAGTCCGATGCCAGATAGTCGTTGCTGAGGAATGCGTCGGCACGCAGGGTGAGGAATTTTTTCAGCGAGGCGTTATCCGTATCGGCGGCAGCCTGCTTCAGCAAGGCAGCCGCACGTTCCAGCTCGGGCTTGTATTCGTCCGAATATTTGACGGTGACGAACTGGCCGGCCGCATTCTGGCGGATGGTGGTGAAGAACCACTGGGCCTGTTCCTTGTCGGTCGCTGGCAGTGCGTTGATCCAGCTTTCCAGCGCCTGTTTGCTGGCGCCTTCAGGATAGAAATTGGCCGCTGCCGGTTTCTTTTCCGGGATGGTGATGCCGGCCAGTTGGGCCGGCAGGAAACGCTGGTGGTCGTCGAGGATGGACCATGGACCTTTGTTGAGCCAGAAGTATTCCTGCCGCGCCTTGCCCAGCGGGCTCTGGTCTTTTTGCAGCGCTGCCCACAGGGCTTCGTTGCCGGACCAGCGCTGGCGCAGTTGCAACACGTCGAGTATCTTGGCCGCTTCGATCAGTTTGGCGATGGCTTTTCTGTCGCCAGCCGACAGGGCGCTGGTATCGGCCGTCAGCGCTACAGGAGCAAAGCGCTTGGTCATGCGCTGCAGCTCAGCCACATTGGCCGGCGCAGCATAGGCAGCGAAACAGGCGCTGGCCAGCGCCAGCGGGAGCAGAATTTTCTTCATACTAGCCTCGGAAATGGTGAGGCTAGTATTTTAGTCTACTGCGTTAGTCCGCCCGCTAATCCAGCAGCCTTAGTGTGCGGCAGGCTTGAACGCACCGTTCGGCGCACCGTTCTGTGCCACCTGTGCCAGCTGCGCGGAAGGCTGCCAGCCTGCGCCCAGTGCACGGGCTACCGACACCGCAGCCAGCAGACGCTGGGTGTTGATCTGCACGGCGGCACGGTCAGCGGCCAGCGCGCTGCGCTGGGCATCCGTCACATCCAGATAGGTCGATACACCGCGCTCGTAGCGGGCACGCGCCACCAGATAGCCGCGTGCTGCCGCCACCTGTGACGTGGCCTGCGCCTCGCCCTGCAACTGGCGCTGCTGCACATCGGACAGTGCATCTTCCACTTCGCGCAATGCCGTCAGCAGCTTGCTCTGGTGGTTGGCCACGGCTTCTTCGTAGCGTGCCTTGGCCACGGCCAGATTCGACTTGTTGCGGCCACCATCGAATAGCGGCAGCGACAGCGCCAATGGGCCGGCACTGAACTGGCGCGCACCGCCCTTGCTCAGATTGCGCAAGCTTTCCGATGCAAAGCCGAAGTTACCCGTCAGGCTGAAAGAAGGATAGAACGCGCCTTCGGCCACGCCCACCTGCGCGTTGGCCGAGCGCAGCGTCGCTACGCTACCAGCGAGATCCGGACGCTGGGCCAGCACGCTGGCTGGCAGACCGACCGGAATCGCTGGCGGCAGCGGCTGGCTGGCGGCATTGCTGCTGGCAGGCAGTTGCAGCGCTGCAGGCGAAGCACCGACCAGCGTCGCCAGACTATGTTCGAGCAGATTGCGCTGACGCTGCACTTCATGCAGATCGGCCTGCGCGTTGGCCCGTTCGATACGGGCACGCGACACATCGAGTTCGTTCGACAGACCGGCGTTGAAGCGCGCCGTCACCAGCTCTTCCGATTCGCGCCGCGTATCGAGCGCGCTGTTCAGAATCGCCATCTCGGCATCGAGACCGCGCAGTTGCCAGTAGGTGGTAGCCACTTGCGACGACAGCAGCAACAGCACGCCATCGCGGTCTGCTTCGGCAGCCAGTGCCTGCGCATCGGATGCTTCCACCAGACGGCGTACGCGACCGAGCAGGTCTACCTCATACGACAGCGTGGCGCCGATCTGATAGTCGTTACCCTTGATGGAGCGGCCACCCAGCGCCAGCCCCTGCGACGTCTCGGCCGACGTACGCGAGTTGCCGATCGAGCTGCGTGCATTGATCTGCGGCTGCTGGCTGGAGCGCGTCACACCGGCCTGCTCGAGCGCCTGAACCAGACGCTGGGCCGCTGCTTTCACACCCGGATTGTCGCGCAGCGCGCTTTGCTCCAGACGGTCCAGCGTGGCGTCGTTGAAGACGGTCCACCACTTGGCCGGCAGACGTGCTTCGCTGCTGGCGCCAGGCGCCAGATGACGGAAGCCGGCATCAGCGACAGCCGGCGGTGCAGAGAAATCGCTACCGACCGTGGCGCAACCAGTGACAGCCAGCGCAACGGCAGTGGCCAGAGTCAGGCGCTGTAAAGCGGAATGGAACATGGTGTTACCTCACTTGTATTTGATTTGTCGGGTGCAGTACCGGGCTCTGGTCAGAGCACTTAGTGCGCACCACCACCGCCACCCGAAGGGGCTTTAACTTTATCCGAGAACCACAGCACGCCGATGCAGCCGAACAGCACGGCCCCCACCAGGAAGAAGCCGTCGTTATACGCCATCACATAGGCTTCGCGCCGCACGATGCCATCGATGGCCTTGAGCGCCATATCGCCTGCCGTAGCGCTATCGAAACCGCGGCTGAGGAAGGACTGCGTCAGCGCTGCCAGACGTTCCTGCGTGGCAGCCGCAAAGCCCGTCACCGATTCGCCCAGACGCTGCGAATGGAAATGCTCGCGCGAGGTCAGCGCCGTGGCCAGCAAAGCGATGCCGATGGAACCGCCCAGATTACGGGTCATGTTGATCAGGCTGGAAGCGGAAGGCATGTCCTTAGGCTGGATACCGTTCATGGCGAAGTTCGACAGCGTCAGCATCACGAAGGGCTGGCCCAGCGCACGCACGATCTGCGACAGCAGCAGCTGGTCGTAGCCGGTAGTAGCATCCATGTACGCATTCATGAAACAGGAACCGCCGAACAGCAGCAGGCCGAAAGTACACAGGATGCGGTTATCTACCTTGGACGACAGCTTGGCCACGAACGGCATGATGAACAGCTGCGGCAGACCGGCCCACATGATCACTTCACCGATCTGCATGGGCGAGTAGCCGGGGATCTGGCCCAGATACAGCGGCAGCAGGAAGGACGAACCATACAGGCCCATCCCCATCGCCATCGACAGCGCCGTGGCCGCGAAGAAGTTACGCTGGCCGTACAGTCCCAGATTGACGAAAGGCTGCTTGCGCAGTGCGCCCGTCACGGCCCAGCCCAGCAGGCCGATAATCGCCAGCGCAGCAAAGGTGATGATGAAGCTCGATTCGAACCAGTCCTTGCTATTGCCTTCTTCGAGGAAGATGGTCAGGCTGCCCAGCCCCACGGCCATGAAGGCGATGCCCAGCCAGTCGGCGTTGTAGAGCAGATTGAGCTGGCGCTTTTCCTTGTCCAGCCCCAGCGCGATACCGGCGATCAGCAGCAGGCCGGGGCCCCAGTTAATGTAGAAGATCGAAGGCCAGCCATACAGCTCGCTCAGGTAGCCGCCGAAGGTGGGGCCCATGGAAGGCGCCAGCGTGGCCGTCAGGCCGAAGATCGCCATACCGGTCGCGCGCTTGGTGGCCGGCAGCTTGGCCATCACCAGCGTCATCGCCATCGGAATCAGTGCACCGCCGGTAAAGCCCTGCATCATGCGGAACACGATCATGCTGGGCAGATTCCAGGCGAAGCCGCACAGCGTAGAGCACAGCAGGAACAGCGAAGTCGTGCCCATCATGTAGGCGCGCATGCCGAACACGCGCGTCATCAGACCCGTCATGGGGATGATGATGATTTCGGCCACCAGATAGGCGGTGGCGATCCACGAACCTTCTTCCTGCGTGGCCGAGAGCGTGCCGAGGATATCCTTGAGCGAGGAGTTGGTGATCTGGATATCGAGCACCGCCATGAAGGCGCCCAGCATCCCTGCCGCTACCGCCATCCAGGTGCGGGCGCTGACCTTCTCGCCCGGCGCCGGCGGTGCAAACGGCTTCAGCGCCGCTGGCGTATCGTGGGTTGTGCTAGCCATGAGGCAGCTCCTTAGTGGGCAGCAGCGCCGGAATTTTTCAGCGAGACTTCGGCAATGGCCGACATGCCCGGCACCAGACGGCCAGCGAGGGCTTTCACATCTTCCGGTTTGAAGACGATTTTCACCGGCACGCGCTGGACGATCTTGGTGAAGTTACCGGTGGCGTTATCGGCTGGCAGCAGCGCGAACTGGGCGCCGGAGGCCGGAGCGAAGCTCTCCACTTTGCCGATCAGCTCCTTGCCAGGAATTGCATCGATGCTGACTTTTACTTCCAGGCCCGGCTTGAGTTCAGCCAGCTGGGTTTCCTTGAAGTTGGCCGTCAGCCAGACGTTTTCCTGCACGATGGCCGTCAGCTGCTGGCCGGCCGTGACGCGCTGGCCCACTTCCACCGTACGCTTGCCGATGCGGCCATCGACCGGGGCCAGCACGCGGTTGTAAGCCAGCTGCTGCTGGGCGTCCTTGAGCTGCACACGCAGCACCGAAGCCTGCGCCTTGAGCACATCACGCGCGGCATGGGCGGCGCTGATCTGGGCTTTGGCGGCGGCCGCGCTATCCTTGCGGGCCGTCACATCGGCCGTCGCGCTGGCGCGGGCTGCCACGGCAGCATCGAGTTCTGCTTTCGACACGGCTTTCATCTGGCTGTTATACAGCTGGCCGAAACGCTCGGCGTCCTGCTTGGCCCGTACCAGCTGGGCTTCAGACTGGGCCACCTGCGCAGTTGCAGCGCTGGCCTGCGCCTGCACTTGCGCAATCTGGGCGTCGGCCTGGGCGATCTGCTGCTCGACCGAACCGATCTGCGCCTGGATCTGCTCCACTTTCACTTGCTGATCAAATGGATCAAGTTCTGCGATCACATCACCGGCATGCACCATCTGGTTATCGTCGATCAGCACCTTGGTCACGGTACCGGCAATGCGCGCCGAAACATTGTGCACATGGCCAGCCACGTAGGCGTTTTCCGTCTCGACGTAGTAATGGCTGCGGTACCACATGCGGCCACCCAGAGCCAGCGCGACCAGCCCGATCACGGCGGCAATCACCACTACACGGCGGTTGGCAGGCGGCGTCGCAGCCGGGGCGGCGGGGACAGCGCTGAGCACTTTCTGTTCCTGATTTTGCTGAGTGGACATGTGCTGCTCCAATAAAAAATGAAATGAGAGAGGTGCATTATGGCCCATTTCTTGGCAAAGTCAAGAAATGAAACGATTGCATTTCATTTTATTTTCCACTACGATGAAGGTATCCAAGCTCTCTACACTCACGATCATGAATGCCCACGACCTCGACGAAACTGATTACCCCGAGGAAATCACCAGCCTGCCTGACACCGCCCCTTGCGCCGGCAAAAGTGCCGGCCGCCCGCGCGCCGCCGACAAGGAAGCGCGCCAGCAGGCCCTGTTGCAGACGGCTGGCCGTTTATTCCTCGACAAAGGCTATGGCAGCGTCAGTCTGGAAATGATTGCGCGCGAAGCGCATGTGGCCGTGCGCACCATCTATGTGAAGTTCGGCGGCAAAGTGGGCCTGTTCAACGCCGTCATCGCCAGCCGCCGCGCCCACTTCTTCGAAGGCATGCAGAGCATGGAAACCGATATGCGCCCGATGGAACAGGTGCTGTCCGATTTCGCGCTGCGTTTTCTGGAGCTGCTGTCGCAGCCCAAATCCTATCAGCTGTACCGCATGGTAGTAGGTGAATCGCGCACCTCGCCCGAGCTGGCCGAGACCTTCTACGAAGCGGGTCCCAAGCGCACCCGCGTCGAACTGGCGCGCTACTTCGACCGTCCGGACGTACGCGCGCAGCTGCGCAGCGAGTTCTCCAGCGATGTACTGGCCTTCCACCTGCTGAACTGCGTACTGGGCGACGGCATGTGCAGCGTGCTGTTCCCGCAGGAATCGGCACTGTCGCTGGAAGTGCGGCAGGCGCGCGTGAAACAGGGGCTGCAACTGTTCCTGCATGGCGTGCAGCGTCCGGCGCTGTAAAATTTTATCATTTGGTCTATACTGCTTTTTTTACATGGAGCAGATATATGAGCAAAGCGAATCGACTGGACTGGAGTAGACAGGTAACGCTCATGAACGAGCGTATTAAATCGTTTCAGGCCAACCCCGGCCAGGAACAGCTGCAAGCCGTGATCGCGGAACTGCAGGCCTATGCAGAAGCAGCCCGCAGCGGCGGCATCGAGATTCCCGCCCAGTTCACCGTCAACTAAGACCATCAACTAAGCCCTCCCCTGCGACTGCATTCTGGCTACAACATGGCACGTTGACAGTGCTATGCTACGGCGTCCTTCACTACACCCTGACGGAGCGCCCATGAGCCTGAAGCAGATCGCGTTTGCCGTCCTCACGCTGGCCTATGCCACCGTGCAGGCGGCCACTCTCTCCCCTATCGAACAGCGCATCGTCGCCGACGTAAAAGCCCACAACGAACAGGGCCTGCAACTGCTCGAGCGCGCCGTCAGCATCAACAGCGGCACCATGAATCACGCAGGTGTGCGCGCCGTGGGAGCGCTATTCCGCGCCCAGTTCGAGCAGCTGGGCTTCCAGACCCGCTGGGCCGAAATGCCGGCCAGCGTGCAGCGTGCCGGCCACCTGATCGCCACGCGTGAAGGCAAGCAGGGCAAGCGCTTGCTGCTGATCGGCCACCTCGATACCGTGTTCGAAAAGGACAGCCCCGTCGCGCTATGGCAGCGCAATGGCGACCGGGTACGCGGACAGGGCGTAACGGACATGAAGGGCGGCGACGTCATCCTGATCCAGGCCCTGCATGCGCTCAAGCGCGCCGGCGCACTCGATAACACCCGCATCAGCATCATCTTCACGGGCGACGAGGAAAATGCCGGCAATCCGGTCGAAATCTCGCGGGCCGACATGCTCGCGCTGGCCAAGCACAGCGATCTGGCGCTGGCATTCGAAAACACTGCGCGCAACAAACAGGGCGGCGATACCGGCACCGTAGGCCGGCGCGCCTCGTCCGACTGGGAAGTCACCGTGCAGGGCAGACAGGGACACTCGAGCGGCGTGTTCAGCGAGCGTGCCGGCTTTGGCGCCATCTACGAAGCGGCCCGCATACTCGATGGTTTCCGCCAGCAGGTCATCGAACCGGATCTGACCTTCAACCCGGGCCTGATTGCCGGCGGCACCGGCGTCAGCGTCGAAGGCAGCCGCGCACAGGTGGCGGGCAAGAACAACATCATCGCCCCGAACGCCAGCGTCAAAGGCGATCTGCGCTACCTGAACTACGAACAGCGCGACCGTGCCCATGCCAAGATGCGTGCGATAGTCGCAGCCAGCCTGCCCGGCACCAGCGCCAGCATCGAATTCCACGAGCACTATCCGCCGATGGCGCCAACGGCCGGCAATCTGGCCCTGCTGAAAATCTATTCGCAGACCAGCGCCGATGCAGGGCTGGGCGAGATTCCCGCCTTCCCGCCCGGGGAGCGCGGCGCCGGCGACATCCAGTTCGTTGCCCCCATGCTCGATAGCCTCGACGGTCTGGGTGCCACCGGCAGCGGCACCCACTCGCCTGACGAAGAACTGGAAATCAGCTCGATCGAACGGGCCACCATCCGCACTGCCTTGCTGCTGTACCGCCTGACCCGCTAACCCCGCTCCCGCATGGCGGCCGGATCTGCGTGGCCGCCATACTCTCCCCTCCTCCCCCTCTTTTGCGGCACCCGAGCGCCCTCGCCCAGGTGCGCGCATATACCAGACTAAATCACTCAACAATTTCAAAAATTAGTTCAATAAAGAGACTAACAATATAAAATAGCCGGAAGATTAGTTCAAATACGAGACTAATTTTAAAATCTCAACCTAAGGAGTAGCAAACATGCGTGCAGCATATCTAAGCGGCTATGGTGATCAGTCAGTGGTGGCCTATGGCAGCCTGCCCGAACCGGCAGCGCAGGAACATCAGGTCATGGTGGAAGTCCATGCCGCCAGCATCAATCCGGTGGAACTGGCTATCCGTGCCGGCCATTACCAGCAGCTGATGCCGCTGAACTTCCCCCATATTCCCGGCTTCGATATATCCGGCGTGGTGCTTACCGCTCCGGCCGGTAGCGGCTTCCAGCGCGGCGATGAAGTCTATGCCCGCCTGCCCAGCCACAGCGCCGGGGCCTATGCGGAACGGGTCGCTATCGCTCCCGCGCTGCTGGCACGCAAACCTGCCGGCCTTACTCATTACGAGGCCGCCAGCCTGCCAACTGTGGCCCTGACCACGTGGCAGGCCTTGCGGGAACGGGCCCGCTTGCAGCCGGGCGAACGTTTGCTGATACAGGCCGGCGCCGGCGGCGTGGGTAGTATCGCCATCCAGCTGGCCAAATATCTGGGCGCACACGTCAGCGCCACCGCCGGCAGCGCCAATCAGGCCTTGCTGCGCCAGCTGGGCGCCGATCAGGCCATCGATTACAGCAGCCAGCGCTTCGAAGATTTCGGTCCCTACGACGTGGTGTACGATGCTGTTTGCGGTGCGCTGACGGAGCGCGGCATCGCCAGTCTGGCGCCCGGCGGCCGCTACGTCGGGCTGGTAGGCCTGTCCGATACCAGCGCCCTGATGTCCATCGGCTTGCCCGAAGCGATCGCCCGCGCGGCCGCAGCCGGGGTGCAGCGCTACGTCGATCAAGCCGCCGCCCGCGATGGCGAATTCCACGGCCCGCTGACCCGTCCCGATGGCGCCCAGCTCGCCGAACTGGCAGCACTGGTAGAAGCTGGCCGTCTCAAGCCCGTACTGGACCGGATCTATCCACTCGACCAGCTGGCGGCGGCCTACAGCGCGCTCGCTGGCGGCCATACGCGCGGCAAAATCGTCATCGATATCAGCGGCCAGTCCGGCCAGGGCCATGCACAATGAAGTGCAACTACGCTACCATGGCACAGCCGTGCACCTATGCGTACATGCGCCGCAACGATCAGAAGGAAGCCTGAGATGATAGAGCAGCCCTACACCCTCGCCTGCGGCCAGCAACTGGCGAACCGCTTCATCAAAGCTGCCATGACAGAAGGTCTGGCTACGCCCGAAGGATGGCCCGGCAACGCGCATCTGGAGCTTTACCGGCGCTGGGGTGCGGGCGGCAGTGCCGCCCACATCAGCGGCAATATCATGATAGACCGGCGCTATCTGGAACGCGCCGGCAATGTCATCGTGGAGGACAACAGCGGCCTGGATAAGCTGCGCGCATGGGCCGATGTGGTCCATGCGGGCGGCAGCCTGCTGTGGGGGCAGATCAGCCATCCGGGACGCCAGTGCCCGCGCCAGATCTGCGCCCAGCCGCTGTCTGCCTCCGCAGTCCGGCTCGATCTTGCACACAGCTTCGGCCAGCCCCGCGCCGCCAGCAGCGCCGAACTGCACGACATTATCGAACGCTTTGCCAATACGGCAGCCATTCTGCAGCGAGCTGGATTCGACGGCGTGCAGATCCACGCCGCGCATGGCTATCTGCTATCGCAATTCCTCTCCCCGCGCACCAACCAGCGCAGCGATGAATGGGGTGGCTCGCTGGCCAATCGTGCCCGCCTGCTGCTGGCCGTGGTGCGCGCGGTACGCCAGCGCGTCGGTCCGGCCATGTGCGTTGCCGTCAAGCTTAACTCGGCCGATTTCGTGCAGGGCGGCTTCACCCAGCAGGAATGCCTGCAAGTAGTCGAGTGGCTCAACGACTGTCAGGTGGATGTGCTGGAAGTATCGGGCGGAACCTACGAAAATCTGGTGATGTTCGACGCGCTGCCCGCCGAACAGATTCGCGCCAGCACACGCCAGCGCATCGCCACCTTCCTCGACTACGCCAGTGCCATCAAGCGCGTGGCGCAGATGCCGGTGATGCTGACGGGCGGCTTCCGCACACGTAGCGGCATGGTGCAGGCGCTGCAGGATGGCGCCACCGATTTCATCGGGCTGGCACGGCCTTACTGCCTGCAACCCGATCTGGCCAGCCAGCTGATCGCAGGCCGGATGGAGACCTTGCCGATACCGGAAGCACGGCTAGTGCTGGGACAGGGCTATTTCGGGCCGAACAGCCGCGCCCACCTGTGGCGCACGCTGAACAATCTGGCGCAGGCGGCGTGGTACTACCACCAGATCGAAGCACTGGCTGCCGGACAGCCGCCCGCACCAGAATATGGCGCGCGCAGCGCCCTGCTGAGCCACGTGCTGAACGACCAGCGCAGAATCCGCCGCTACCAGCAGCATCAGCGCCAGACCGCTCGAGGCTAGCCGGCTGCCAGCAAGCGGTGCGCAGCTGCCAGCGGCATGACGACTGGCAGCTGTCATCTATGGTACTGTTCGTATTTTTCACTCGCACGAAAACCGACTATGCAGCGCAAGGTATGGGCCGAAGAGAATTGTCCGATGGCGCGGGCCGTGGATCTGATAGGCGAATGGGGCAGCATACTGATATTGCGTGAAGCCTTCGCCGGCGTACGCCGCTTCGACGACTTCCAGCAGAATCTGCAGATGTCGCGCAATCTGCTCACCACCCGTCTGAAGAAACTGGTGGAAGGCGGGGTCTTGATCCGCCAGCCCATCGCCGAAAACGCCAAGCGCCTCGAATATGTACTCACCCCCATGGGGCTGGATCTGGTCACCACGCTGGTGGCGCTGCGCCAGTGGGGCGACCGCTGGCTGTTTGCCGACTGCCAGCAGCCCGCTCGCCTGATCGACCTGCAGGACGGTAGCGTGATTCCGCCCGTGCAGATCCGCGCCGCTTCAGGACGCGTGGTGTCGCCTGCCGACATCGGCATGGAAGAAATAAAAAAAGCCGGGAACTAGTCCCGGCTTCTATCTGCTTCCTGTTACGCGAGCTTAGCGCTTGCGCGGTGGCGGCAGGTCGGTACAAGTACCTTCGTACACTTCGGCAGCCATACCGATAGACTCGCCCAGCGTTGGGTGCGGGTGGATGGTCTTGCCGATGTCGGTGCCGTCGCAGCCCATTTCGATGGCCAGTGCGATTTCACCGATCATGTCGCCCGCATGGGTACCAACGATGGTGCCGCCGATGATGCGGTGGGTTTCAGCGTCGAACAATACCTTGGTGAAGCCTTCGGCGCGGCCATTGGCCACAGCGCGGCCGCTAGCTGCCCAGGGGAAGTGGCCCTTCTCGACCTTGATGCCCTTGGCTTTGGCTTCGTCTTCGGTAATGCCGGCCCATGCCACTTCCGGATCGGTGTAGGCCACCGACGGAATCACCTTCACATCGAAGTGCGACTTCTGGCCCGCAGCAGCTTCCGCTGCCACGTGCGCTTCGTGCACAGCCTTGTGTGCCAGCATAGGCTGGCCCACCAGATCGCCGATGGCGAAGATGTTAGGCACGTTGGTGCGCATCTGGCTGTCGACCGGAATGAAACCACGGTCGCTCACGATCACGCCAGCCTTGTCGGCTGCCAGCTTCTTGCCGTTCGGGCTACGGCCCACGGCCACCAGCACCAGATCGTAGACTTGCGGAGCAGGCGCAGTAGCACCGGCTTCGGCTGCCTCGAAGGTGACTTTGATCCCTTCCGGCAGCGCTTCAACCGCCACCGTCTTGGTCTTGGTCATGACGTTATCGAAGCGCTTCTCGTTGTACTTCTGCCAGACTTTAACGGCATCACGATCAGCGCCCTGCATCAGGCCGTCCATCATTTCGACCACATCGATGCGGGCACCGAAGGTCGAATACACGGTGGCCATTTCCAGACCGATGATGCCGCCGCCGATCACCAGCATACGCTTCGGAATCTGGCGCAGTTCCAGTGCACCGGTCGAATCGACGATGCGCGGATCTTCCGGCACGAACGGCAGCTTCACGACCGAAGAACCGGCAGCGATGATGGCCTGCTTGAACTGCACGACTTTCTTGCTGCCGTCAGCCGCAGTCACTTCGATGTGGTTAGCGCTGAGGAACTGGCCAACACCCTGTACGATCTGGGTCTTGCGGGCCTTGGCCATGCCGGCCAGACCGTTGGTCATGTTGGCGATCACGCCTTCCTTGTACTTGCGTACCTGATCGATATCGATGGTCGGCTTGGCGAAGGTCACGCCGGTGTTCGACATATGCGAGGTTTCATCAATCACGGAAGCCACGTGCAGCAGCGCTTTCGACGGAATGCAGCCGACGTTCAGGCAGACCCCGCCCAGCGTGCTGAAACGCTCGACGATCACGGTGTTCATGCCCAGATCCGCTGCGCGGAAAGCTGCCGAGTAGCCACCGGGGCCGCCACCGAGCACCATCATGTCGCAGTCGATATCGATCTGGCCGCTGTAGCTGCTGCCAGCCGGCGCCACGATAGGCGCGGCTGCTGCGGCTGCAGGAGCAGCAGCGGCCGGAGCCGGTGCCGACGGTGCAGAAACAGCGGCAGGCGCAGCTGCACCGGCACTGGCTTCCACCAGCAGCAAGGTTACGCCTTCCTTGACCTTGTCACCAACCTTGACCAGCACTTCCTTCACCACACCTGCGTGCGAAGAAGGCACTTCCATACTGGCCTTGTCCGATTCCACTGTCACCAGCGACTGATCCACCTTGATGGTGTCGCCGACCTTGACCATCACTTCGATCACTTCTACATCCGCGAAGTCGCCGATATTCGGCACTTTTACTTCTGTGCTCATAGTCGCTCCTTACAGCAGAATTTTGCGCATATCGCCGAGCACTTCGCTCAGGTACACGGAGAAGCGGGCGCCCATTGCACCATCGACCACGCGGTGATCGTAGGACAGCGAAGTACCCATCATCAAACGAGGCTGGAAGGCTTTGCCATCCCATACCGGCTTGATGGAAGCTTTCGACAGACCCAGAATCGCCACTTCCGGCGCATTCACGATAGGCGTGAAGTGGGTACCACCGATGCCGCCCAGCGACGAGATGGTGAAGGTAGCGCCCTGCATATCGGTCGGTTTCAGCTTGCCTTCGCGTGCCTGTGCCGACAGTTCCGTCATTTCGCGCGCGATCTGAGAGACCGATTTCTGGTCGGCGTTTTTCACCACCGGCACTACCAGACCATTTGGCGTATCGGCCGCGAAGCCGATGTTGTAGTACTTCTTCAGAATCAGGTTCTCGCCCTTCTCGTCCAGCGAGGCATTGAAGGTCGGGAATTTCTTCAGCGCGGCCACGGATGCCTTGATCACGAAGGCCAGCATGGTCAGCTTGGCGGCATCCTTGTTCTTGGCATTGGCATTATTGGTCTCGACGCGGAACGCTTCCAGATCGGTGATGTCGGCATCGTCGAACTGGGTAACGTGCGGAATCTGTACCCAGTTGCGGTGCAGATTAGGACCGGAAATCTTCTTGATGCGCGACAGTGGCAGCAGTTCGGTTTCGCCGAATTTGCTGAAGTCCAGCGACGGCCATGGCAGCACGCTGAAGTTGCCACCACCGCCTACCGAACCACCTGCAGCAGCGCCGGCAGGTGCGGCCACGGTACCAGCCATCACGCCCTTGACGAAGTTCTGTACGTCCTGCTGGGTGATGCGGCCTTTCGGACCCGAACCCGGCACTTTGCCCAGATCCACGCCCAGTTCGCGGGCGAACTTGCGGATCGATGGCGAAGCGTGTGCCAGTTTGCTGGTCTGTACCGAACCTTGCGACGCTGCGGCAGCTGGCGCAGCAGCAGGTGCGCTCGCAGCAGCGGCAGCAGCAGCAGGGGCTGCGGCTGGCGCGGCAGCAGCAGGGGCTGCGGCTGGCGCGGCAGCAGCCGGTGCAGCTGCAGGCGCAGCAGCGCCGCCGGTCGCTTCAACCACCAGCACTACGCTGCCCATGCCGACTTTATCGCCGACCTTGACGCGCATTTCTTTCACCACGCCGGCGTGCGACGAAGGGATTTCCATGCTGGCCTTGTCCGATTCCACGGTCAGCAGCGACTGGTCTACCTTGATGGTGTCGCCCACTTTGACCATGACTTCGATCACTTCCACTTCCTTGAAGTCGCCGATGTCCGGCACGGTGACTTCCACCGGACCGGCTGCTGCCGCAGGGGCAGCAGGCGCTGGTGCAGCAGCCGCAGGGGCTGGTGCAGGCGCAGCAGCGGCAGCAGGTGCAGGTGCTGCCGCCGCAGGAGCAGCAGCCGCGCCATCCGCTTCCACCATCAGCAGCAGCGAACCTTCGGCAACCTTGTCACCGACTTTAACTTTGATTTCCTTCACCACGCCCGCAGCGGACGAAGGAATTTCCATACTGGCTTTATCCGATTCAACGGTGATCAGCGACTGATCGACCTTGATGGTGTCGCCGACTTTAACCATCAGCTCGATGATTTCCACTTCCTTGAAATCACCGATATCCGGGACTTTAACTTCCACAATGCTCATAGCGTTTGCTCCGTATCTTTTATCAGCGGATTATTGGGTCACCGGATTTGGTTTGTTCGGATCCAGACCGTATTTGACTACAGCCTGCTCCACCACTTTGGCGTCGATCTTGCCTTCTTCGGCCAGCGATTTCAGCGCTGCTACGGTGATGTAGTAGCGGTTCACTTCGAAGAATTCACGCAGTTTCACGCGGCTGTCCGAGCGGCCGAAACCGTCGGTACCCAGCACGCGGTAGCTGCGGTCTTTCGGCATGTAGGCGCGGATCTGCTCGGCGAACAGACGCATGTAGTCGGTGGTGGCAACGATAGGACCTTCGGTGCCCTGCAGCAGCTGGGTCACGTATGGCACGCGCTGTGGCTTGGTCGGGTTGACCAGATTCCAGCGTTCGGCATCCTGACCTTCGCGCGCTACCAGCGTCAGCGACGGAGCGGACCAGATGTCGGCGGCAACGTTCCAGTCGTTTTTCAGCAGTTCGGCAGCGAAGATGGATTCGCGCAGAATCGTGCCCGAACCGATCAGCTGTACGCGCTGCTTGGCGGCCTTGTCGCCCTCTTGCAGCAAATACATACCCTTCAGAATACCCTCTTCCTGACCAGCCTTCAGGCCAGGGTGCGGGTAGTTCTCGTTCATGATGGTGATGTAGTAGAACACGTCTTCCTGTTCCGTCACCATACGGCGCAGACCATCCTGAATGATCACGGCCACTTCGTGCGAGAAGGTCGGATCGTACGGCAGGCAGTTCGGAATCGCGGCAGCGAACAGGTGGCTATGGCCGTCTTCGTGCTGCAGACCTTCGCCGTTCAGCGTGGTACGGCCAGCGGTACCGCCCATCATGAAGCCACGGGCGCGCATGTCGCCGGCAGCCCATGCCAGATCGCCGATACGCTGCATACCGAACATCGAGTAGTAGGTGAAGAACGGAATCATCACGCGGTTGTTGGTCGAGTACGAAGTCGCCGCAGCGATCCACGAGCTCATACCACCGGCTTCGTTGATACCCTCTTGCAGAATCTGGCCGGCCTTGTCTTCGCGGTAGTACATCACCTGATCTTTATCGACTGGCTCGTACAACTGACCTTGCTGGTTGAAGATACCGATCTGACGGAACAGACCTTCCATACCGAAGGTACGCGATTCGTCCACCAGAATCGGCACCACGCGCTGACCCAGGCTCTGGTCTTTCAGCAGCGCGGTAATGATACGCACGAAGGCCTGGGTGGTCGAAATCTCGCGGCCTTCCGGCGTGGCTTCCAGTACGTTCTGGAACGACGACAGCGGTGGCACCACCAGCGTTTCGTCAGCTTTTACGCGGCGCGCAGGCAGGTAGCCGCCCAGCGCTTTGCGGCGCTCGTGCAGGTACTTGATTTCCGGTGCGTCGTCGGACGGTTTGTAGAACGGAATATCGGCCAGCTGATCGTCCGGAATCGGGATCGAGTAGCGGTCGCGCATTTCGCGCACAGCTTCGTCGCTGAGTTTCTTGGTCTGGTGAGCGGTGTTGCGTGCTTCACCGTGTTTGCCCATGCCGAAGCCCTTGATGGTTTTCACCAGCAGCACGGTAGGCTGACCTTTGTGTTCCTGTGCGACCTTGAAGGCAGCATAGATCTTGTGCGGATCGTGACCACCGCGGGTCAGACGCCAGATGTCGTCGTCGGTCATGTTGGCGACCATCTCCAGCAGCTTAGGATGCTTGCCGAAGAAGTGCTTACGCACATAGGCGCCATCTTTGGCTTTGTAATTCTGGTATTCGCCGTCGACGGTTTCCATCATTACTTTTTTCAGGATGCCTTCCTTGTCCTTGGCCAGCAGTGCATCCCAGCCCGGACCCCAGATGACTTTGACCACGTTCCAGCCGGCGCCGCGGAAGTCCGATTCCAGCTCCTGAATGATCTTGCCGTTGCCGCGCACCGGGCCGTCCAGACGCTGCAGGTTGCAGTTGACCACGATGACCAGATTGTCCAGTTTTTCGCGGCCAGCCATGCCGATAGCGCCCATCGATTCCGGCTCGTCCATTTCGCCGTCGCCGCAGAAGGCCCACACTTTACGATCGGTGGTGTCAGCGATCGAGCGGGCATGCAGGTACTTCAGGAAGCGTGCCTGATAGATCGCCATCAAGGGGCCCAGACCCATGGACACGGTAGGGAACTGCCAGAAGTCCGGCATCAGTTTCGGGTGCGGGTAGGACGACAGACCCTTGCCATCGACTTCGCGACGGAAATTGGTCAGCTGTTCTTCGCTCAGGCGGCCTTCGAGGAAGGCGCGGGCGTACACGCCCGGCGACGAGTGGCCCTGAATGTACAGCAGGTCGCCACCATGGTTTTCGCTAGGCGCTTTCCAGAAGTGGTTGAAGCCTATGCCCAGCATATTGGCCAGCGAGGCGAACGAGGACAGGTGGCCACCGAGGTCGCCGTCCGCGCGGTTAGCCTTGACCACCATGGCCATGGCGTTCCAGCGCATCCACGAGCGCAGCTTTTCTTCATATTCCAGATTGCCCGGGCAGTGGTTTTCCAGATGGGCAGGAATGGTATTGACGTAGGCAGTATTGGCGGAGAAAGGAATGTCGGAGCCAGCCTGACGGGCCAGATCGATCAGACGCTCCATCAGGTAGTGAGCGCGTTCAGGGCCCTCTTGTTCCAGCACTGCGGCCAGTGCGTCCAACCACTCTTTAGTTTCCTGCGCGTCCGGGTCGGTGCTTACCGTAACCTGGTCAAGTTGAGCTGACATGTATGAAGTCTCCTGAGTTAAGGGCCCGATCCGCCTGTGCCGAAAGGGTTTTTACGCTGATTATTTACCAATACTACTAAGCCGTGTGCGGATTCTAACAGCACTTTCGGGCTTTTTCAAATTACGATATGACATTTCGTATTATGAAATTTCCCTATGAAAAACTTGTGCAGCGCAACACCCGAACATGCAGGAAACGCGGCGCAATGGGCGCTGCGGCCTTATAATCACGCTTTCCCTCTCTTTCCCTCTTCACTCTGCCCACATCATGACTGCTCAACTGATCGACGGAATCGCCCTCTCCCAAAAACTGCGCGCTGAAATTGCTGCACGTGCTGCCAAACTGACCGCTGAAGGAAAACAACCCGGCCTGGCCGTGATTCTGGTGGGCGACGATCCGGCCAGCCACGTCTACGTGCGCAACAAGGTCAAAGGCTGCGAAGATGCCGGTTTCTACTCGCTCAAGGAGCAATATCCTGCCGATCTGACCGAAGCCGCCCTGCTCGAACGCATCGCCGCGCTGAACGTCGATCCGGCCATCCACGGCATCCTCGTACAGATGCCGCTGCCTAAGCACATCAACCCGCACAAAGTGATCGAAGCCATTTCCACCACCAAGGACGTGGACGGGTACTCGGTGCTGAGCGCCGGCGAACTGATGACGGGTCTGGAAGGCTTCCGCCCATGCACCCCTTACGGCTGCATGAAACTGATCGAAAGCACGGGCGTGGATCTGCGCGGCAAACACGCTGTGGTGATCGGCCGCAGCAACACTGTCGGCAAACCGATGGCGCTGCTGCTCTTGCAAGCCAATGCTACCGTCACCATCTGCCATAGCGCGACGCCGGATCTGGGCCTGTACACCCGTCAGGCCGATGTGGTGGTCGCAGCAGTAGGCCGTCGCAACACCCTGACGGCAGACATGGTGAAACCGGGCGCCATCGTGATCGACGTCGGCATGAACCGCGATGACGCGGGCAAGCTGTGCGGCGATGTGGATTTCGCCGGCGTGAAGGAAGTCGCTTCGCACATCACCCCGGTACCGGGCGGTGTGGGTCCGATGACCATCACCATGCTGCTGATGAACACGGTTGAAGCGGCCGAACGCGCCTAAAGATTACCCTTCAACGGACTGGATACGAGATGACTGAACAGAATCCCCTGCTGGACTTTTCCGGCCTGCCGCGCTTCGACGCCATCAAGGCCGAGCACGTCACGCCTGCTATCGACACCCTGCTGGCACAGAGCCGTGCCGTGGTGTCGCAACTGGAAGCACCGCAAGAGCAAGTAAGCTGGGACAATTTCGTCGCGCCGCTGGAACAGGCGACGGAACTGCTGGGCCGCGCATGGGGCATCGTCAGTCATCTCAACAATGTGGTGGATACGCCCGAGCTGCGCGCCACCTACAACGAGAACCAGCCTAAAGTCACGGAGTTCTGGACCGCACTGGGCCAGAACGAAGTGCTGTTCGCTAAATACAAGGCGCTGCGCGCCAGCGCCGAATTCGCCACGCTGTCGCCAGCGCGCCAGCGCATCATCGACAATGCTGTGCGCGACTTCCGCATGGGCGGCGCCGAACTGCCAGCGGAACAGAAAGAGCGCTACGCTGAAATTCAGGAGCAGCACGCGGCCGTATCCACGCGCTTCTCGGAAAACGTGCTCGACGCCACCAACGATTTCAAACTGCTGGTAGCCGATGAGGCCGATCTGGCCGGCGTGCCGGCTGACGTAAAAGCCGCTGCGCGCGCCGCCGCCGAGAAAGATGGCAAGGCCGGCTACGAATTCTCGCTGCATTTCCCGTCCTACTTCCCGCTGCTGCAGTTTGCCGACAAACGCGAACTGCGCGAAACCATCTACCGCGCCAATGCCACCAAGGCTTCCGATCAGGCCGAGGGCTTCAGCAAAAAGGAAGACTGGGACAACACAGCCAACATCGTCACCCTGCTCAAGCTGCGTGACGAAGAAGCCAAGCTGCTCGGTTACCGCAACTTTGCCGAAGTGTCGCTGGTGCCTAAGATGGCGCAATCGCCTGAACAGGTCATCAGCTTCCTCGAAGATCTGGCCCAGCGTGCGCGCCCTTACGCCCAGCAGGATCTCGACGAACTGAAACAGTTCGCGCGTGCAGAACTGGGCCTCGATGAACTCAAGGCCTGGGATATTCCCTACGCTTCGGAAAAGCTGCAGGAACGCCGCTACGCCTTCTCGGCACAGGAAGTGAAGCAGTACTTCCCTGAACCGAAAGTGGTCGATGGCCTGTTCCGCCTGATCCAGCGCCTGTTCAACGTCGAAATCAAAACCGATAGCGCCCCCGTCTGGCATCCGGACGTGCGCTTCTTCCGCATCGAACGCGCCGGCAAACTGATAGGCCAGTTCTACCTCGATTTGTATGCACGCGCCGGCAAGAGCGGTGGCGCATGGATGGACGATGCCCGTGGCCGCCGCGCCAGCGGCGACAAGGTGCAGACGCCTGTCGCCTACCTCACCTGCAACTTCACCGAGCCTGCCGTAGTCGATGGCGTGGCCCAGCCTTCGCTGTTCACCCACGATGAAGTGATCACCCTGTTCCACGAGTTCGGCCATGGCCTGCACCACATGCTGACCGTTGTCGATGAACTGGGCGTATCGGGCATCTCCGGCGTGGAATGGGATGCAGTAGAACTGCCATCGCAGTTCATGGAAAACTTCTGCTGGGAGTGGGATGTGCTGGAGCACATGACAGCCCACGCGACCACGGGCGAGCCGCTGCCGCGCGCGCTGTACGACAAGATGCTGGCTGCGAAGAATTTCCAGTCCGGCCTGCAGACCCTGCGTCAGGTGGAATTCTCGCTGCTCGATATGCATCTGCACTACGATTACGATGCCAACGGCAGCCAGTCGGTGCAGGCAGTCATCGACGGTGTACGCCAGCAGTTCGCGCTGATCATTCCGCCTGCCTTCAACCGCTTCCAGAATTCCTTCGGCCATATCTTTGCCGGTGGCTACGCGGCCGGCTACTACAGCTACAAGTGGGCCGAAGTGCTGTCGGCCGATGTGTATGCCGCCTTCGAAGAAGCGCAGGCCATCAGCCCTGCTGCCACGGCGGAAACGGGCAAGCGCTACCTCGAAGAGATTCTGTCTGTGGGCGGCTCGCGTCCGGCGCTGGAATCGTTCACGGCTTTCCGTGGCCGCGAACCCAGCATCGATGCGCTGCTGCGTCACAGCGGTATGGCAGCCTGACGCTACATTTTGCTGCGCCGGATGACTCCCATCCGGCGCAATTTGCAACAATAAAATCCGGTCTGTGCTAACGCCGCAACACGGGCTAGGCACGCATAAATGGCAAGCAAGTCAAGCAGGTAAAAACTGCACGCACGGTAGCAAAAGCGATGCCAGCGCCCGAACGGATTTTCCCTTACACTGCTCGTTCACCCTGCTGAAAAGTGCTGCATTTTCCCGCTCAGCAAGGGGCTAGCCCCGGCGCCCCAGCACAGTAAGAGCCTGAACAAACTACGAGATAATCGCACCATGACCCGCATCGACTTCCACACCAATGTGCCGGACAAAATCGCCTATGCCTGCCGGCTGGTGCGCAAAGCCCGCTCGGCCCAGCACATGGTGGTGCTGATGACCGACGATGCCAGCCAGCTAGCCGAACTTGATGCGGCGATGTGGACTTTTTCCGCCACCGACTTTCTGCCTCACGTGGCCGCCAGCGATGCACTGGCCACACAGACGCCGGTGCTGCTCACGGACAACGATGCGGCAGAATTACCACACCGCGAATTATTAATTAATCTGTCGCGCCGCACGCCGGCCACGCTGGACCAGTTTGCGCGCGTGATAGAAATCATATCCTCCGACGAGGAAGATGCGGCCGCAGGCCGCAAGCGCTACAGCGCCTACAAGCAGCAAGCCTATCCACTCACCCACTTTGTCACAGGAAAATCATGAGCCAAGCACCATCATTTGATGCCAGCATCCCTGTCTTGACGGAAGTAATGAAGGTCGACGCCTTGGGCGACGACCTGCTACCGGGCGAAGCCGCCCCACCCCGTCGTGCCGAGCTGGCGGCACAACTGGAAGAAGATGCCATAGAAAACTGGACCGATGCGGAATGGGAAGCCATGGAGCACCGCCTGTCCAGCCGTATCATGCAGCGCCTGCTGTCGCGCGTCGATTTCGTGCTCGAGCAGCGCATCAAGGACAGCATGGCCGAGGTGCTCAACCACGCCCTGCGCGACCTCACCAATGAAGTGCGCGTGGGCCTGCACGACACCATCGAAAAAATCGTCGCCCGTGCAGTGACGCAGGAACTGATCCACCTGCAAGCACGCAAGAAGTAAGCACCATCATTAGCCATTCACGGCTGCCGGTAGATGCCCGTCATGGTGCATCTACCGCCCCACCTGAGCGCAAACCTGCCACAGCGCAGGGCATGCTCTGCGAAATCCCCACACTGCAGCAATCTTTCCTATCCGGCATGCATATTTTGTTGTACGGTATGGCTCTTGCAGAGAATTCTGCCGCGTCCGCGCACCATGTCGCTATTCAACCATTGGAGGATGTATATGCTGTTCAAGACCAAGTTCATGCCGCTCGCTATTGCTCTGGCTTTTACTGCAGGCGCTCACGCGCAGGAAGTCATCAAGCTCGGTCACGTTGCCCCTGTCTCCGGCCCGTCGGCCCACCTCGGCAAGGACAATGAAAATGGTGCCAAGATGGCGGTAGAAGAACTGAACGCAAAAGGCATCAAGATCGGCGGCAAAGCCGTCAAGTTCACCCTGATGCTGGAAGATGACGGCGGCGACCCGAAACAGGGTACGGCCGTGGCACAGAAACTGGTCGATGCCAAAGTACAGGGCGTGATCGGCCACCTGAATTCGGGCACCTCCATCCCGGCTTCCAAGATTTACCACGACGCCGGCATCCCGCAGATTTCGCCGGCCACCACCCAGACCAAATACACCCAGCAAGGCTTTAACTCGGTATTCCGCGTGGTCGCCAATGATGCCAAGCTGGGCGGCACGCTGGGCTCGTACGCCGTCAACAAACTGGGCGTGAAAAAGATTGCCGTGATCGATGACCGCACGGCCTACGGTCAGGGTGTGGCAGACGAGTTCATCAAGGGCGCCAAGAAGGCCGGTGCCGGCGTACAGATCGTCGCCAAGGAATTCACCACCGACAAGGCAACCGACTTCAACGCCATCCTTACCACCATCAAGGCCAAGAATCCTGAATTGGTCTTCTTCGGCGGCATGGATTCGGTAGGCGGCCCCCTGTTGCGTCAGATGAAGGCGCTGGGCATCAAGGCGCGCTACATGGGCGGCGACGGCATGTGCACGGAGGCCCTGCCTAAGCTGGCCGGCGAAGGCGCGGCCAATGAAATGGTGGTGTGTGCCGAAGCGGGCGGTGTGACGGCCGAACTGCAAAAGAACATGGATGACTTCGTCGCCCGCTACAAGAAGAAGTACAACTCCGATGTGCAGCTGTACGCGCCCTATGTGTATGACTCGGTGATGACGATGGCAGCTGCCATGCAGCAGGCCAATTCGGCCGAGCCAGCCAAATACCTGCCCGTGCTGCAGAAAATCCAGCATCAGGGTGTGACGGGCATGATCATGTTCGACAGCAAGGGCGACATCAAAGATGGCGCGCTGACCCTGTTCACCTACAAGGATGGCAAAAAGACCAAGATGGAAGTGGTCAAGTAAGACCGAATATGGAGCCAGCTGCGACTGGCTCCAGACGAAAAAAAACGCGCTAGTTAGCGCGTTTTTTTTTGCTTCACGGGGAAGGCTTATTTTTGTGCCAGAACCCATTTCACCAGAGTTTTGGCTTCAGCTTCGTTCACCTGTGGGTTAGCTGGCATAGGGATAGCGCCCCAGGTGCCCGAACCACCCTTCAGTACTTTGGTGACCAGCTTGGCTTCTGCATCTTTCTGACCAGCGTATTTAGCAGCTACATCTTTGTAAGCTGGGCCTACCAGTTTGGTAGCAACTGCGTGGCAAGCCAGGCAGTTTTTAGCTTTTGCCAGATCAGCGCCAGCATCAGCCATAGCAGCTTGCGAAGCGAAAGCCGACACCAGAACCAGACCAGCCATCATTACGTTACGTTTCATCGTTTTCTCCAGTTGAGTACTAAGCAATTCTATAGGCCATTCTACCGTGTTTTCGCCTGTTGCTATTAACGTCAATGCGAGTTTAGGCGTTGACGCGACACATAAAAACACCTTTGAAATTTCCAGAGAGCAAGTAAAATAGAATCGAGTACCGAAGGAGACCCTCATGCCCCTCATCCTGTTGATCGCCGCCCTGTGCGGACTGCGCTACTTCGAGGTGTGGCGCTTTGCCACGCTGTCGTGGTGGTGGATAGGCGGCCTGATGGTTTTCGCCTTTATCTGGTTCGAATTTCTGGAGCCCTTGCTGGGACTGGACAAACGCAAAGCGCATAACGAAGACGAGAAGCGCCGCCGGGCCCGCGTTGCGCAGGAGTTCGGCACAAAAAAATAATCCCGCTCCACAGGGAGCGGGATATACGCCTTCAGACAGACTGAATTAGCGCTTGATCTGAGACAGGTCACGCACGGCGCCGCGATCGGCCGAGGTGGTCAGCGCAGCATAAGCCTGCAGCGCCTGCGACACATAGCGCTGGCGATCGACCGGCTTCCATGCAGCGTCACCACGGGCGTCCATCGCTACACGGCGTGCAGCCAGTTCTGCGTCGCTGATACGCAGGCTGATAGTACGGGCCGGAATATCGATATCGATCATATCGCCCTCTTCCACCAGACCGATGGCACCACCCTCGGCCGCTTCCGGCGAAGCGTGACCGATCACCAGACCGGAGGAACCGCCGGAGAAGCGGCCATCCGTCAGCAGCGCACAGGCTTTGCCCAGACCTTTGGATTTGATGTACGAAGTCGGGTACAGCATTTCCTGCATGCCGGGACCACCTTTCGGGCCTTCGTAGCGGATGATGACGACATCGCCTTCATGCACGGTATCGCCCAGAATGCCTTCTACTGCAGCGTCCTGGCTTTCGAACACACGTGCCTTGCCGCTGAATTTCAGGATGCTTTCATCCACACCGGCCGTCTTGACGATGCAACCGTTCACGGCCAGATTGCCGTACAGGACGGCCAGACCGCCATCCTGCGAATAGGCGTGCGCCTTGTCGCGGATGCAGCCCGTGCTGCGATCCAGATCGAGTGCCTCGTAACGCTCCGATTGCGAGAACGCCACCTGGGTCGGTACGCCGCCCGGCGCGGCACGGAACAGCTGCTGCACAGCCGCATCGTCGCTCACCTTGATATCGTTGCGCGCAATCGCTTCGGCCAGCGTCGGCGCGTGGATGGTCGGCAGCGAAGTGTCGAGCAGACCGGCACGTGCCAGTTCGCCCAGAATCGCCACGATGCCGCCCGCGCGGTGCACGTCTTCGATGTGGAATTTATCCGTCATCGGCGCTACCTTGCACAGGCAAGGCACTTTGCGCGAGATGCGGTCGATATCGGCCATGTCGAACGCCACGCCAGCTTCGTGCGCTGCTGCCAGCAGGTGCAGCACGGTGTTGGTGGAACCGCCCATGGAGACGTCCAGCGCCATGGCGTTTTCGAACGCGGCCTTGGTGGCGATCGAGCGTGGCAGCACGGAATAGTCGTCCTGCTCGTAGTGGCGCTTGGCCAGTTCCACGATCAGGCGGCCGGCGCGCAGGAACAGCTGTTCGCGGTCGGCGTGGGTAGCGACGATGGTGCCGTTACCGGGCAGGGACAGGCCCAGCGCTTCGGTCAGGCAGTTCATCGAGTTAGCGGTGAACATGCCAGAGCAGGAGCCGCAGGTCGGGCAGGCCGAGCGTTCGATTTCCGCTACATCAGCATCGCTGACGGTCTGGTCGCCGGCCTTGATCATGGCATCGACCAGATCGAGCTTGATGACTTTCTGCGAGCCGTCCACCACTTTCAGCACCTTGCCCGCTTCCATCGGGCCGCCGGAAACGAATACCACCGGAATGTTCAGACGCATGGCGGCCATCAGCATGCCGGGGGTGATCTTGTCGCAGTTGGAGATGCACACCATGGCATCGGCGCAGTGGGCGTTGACCATGTATTCCACCGAATCGGCGATCAGGTCACGCGACGGCAGCGAGTACAGCATGCCGCCGTGGCCCATAGCGATGCCGTCGTCCACGGCGATGGTATTGAATTCCTTGGCGACACCGCCAGCTTTTTCGATCTCGCGTGCCACCAGCTGGCCCAGATCCTTCAGGTGCACGTGGCCCGGCACGAACTGGGTGAAGGAATTGACCACGGCAACGATAGGTTTATCGAAATCGCCATCCTTCATGCCGGTGGCGCGCCACAGGGCGCGGGCGCCGGCCATGTTGCGGCCGTGGGTGGTAGTGCGGGAACGGTATTGCGGCATGATGTCTCTCCGGTAGTGCAACGTATGATGCTTGGACGATAAGGCCGCTTTAAGCGCCTTAGCGTAAGCTATCTAAGCTAAATAAGCTGTTCTAGCCTGACAGCTTGCCTTGCCCCTGCTCTAGTGTCAAATATATGATTTCTACTCCTGTGAGTCGTATAAAATATCACAGAAGAACAGCACTCACGCTCCGGATATGACCAACGACTTACGCAACATCGAACTGCGGCCGCTGCGCTACTTCGTCACCGTGGCGGAAGAACTCCACTTCGGCAAAGCAGCGCTGCGCCTGCACATGACCCAGCCGCCCCTGTCGCAGACCATACAGGCACTGGAACAGCAGCTCGGTGCGCCCCTGTTCGAGCGCAACCGGCGCGGCGTGGCGCTCACCCCAGCGGGACTGGCACTGCTACCCGCTGCGCGCCGTTTGCTGGCGCAGGTACAGGAACTGCCGCAACTGGTACAGCGCGCCGCCGCAGGGGAAGTGGGCAGCCTGACGCTAGCCTTTGTCTCCTCGGCCGACTACAGCGTGCTGCCGCCCTTCCTGCGCGCCTACCGCGCCGCCTATCCGCAGGTGCAGCTCACACTGCAGGAAGCCACCTCCGACCTGCAACTGGATGATCTGCTACAGGGCCGCATCGATGCCGGCCTGCTGATTCCGCCCCTGCCCGACAAGGCGAAACAGGAACTTGATTATCTGCCCGTGCTGAACGAACCGCTGGTGCTGGCCCTGCCGGCCGACCTGCCGGGCGTGAAACGCAAGGGCAAGCTGACGCTGGCCGGCCTGCCGCCGCTGCCGCTGATTATCTTCCCGCGCGCCATATCACCGGCCCTATACGATGCCATCCTGTCCGTGTTCCGCACGGCCGGGCTGACGCCACAGATCGGCCAGCAGGCCATACAGATGCAGACCATCGTCAGTCTGGTCTCGGCCGGCATGGGCATGGCACTGGTGCCGCAGTCGGTCTCCAACCTGATGCGGCCCGGAGTAGAATACCGGGCGCTGGCGGAAGCCACGCCGCTGGTAGAAACCGGGCTGGCATGGCGGCGCGATAACGCTTCGCCGGTACTGCACGGATTTTTGGATTTACTGAGAAAGAGCACCTTATGCTGATACACCCTATGCCCGATCCGATTGCCCTGCATCTGGGTCCGGTTGCCATTCACTGGTATGGCCTGATGTATGTGCTGGCCTTTGCCCTGTTCGTGGCCCTGGGTCGCGTGCGCATCCGTCAGCCGCACATCGCGGCACAGCGCTGGAGCAAGGAAGATCTGGACGACATGCTGTTCTACGGCATGCTGGGGGTGGTAATCGGCGGCCGTCTGGGCGAAGTGCTGTTCTACCATCCGCTCGAATACTTCGCCAATCCGCTGGAAATCTTCAAGGTCTGGCGCGGCGGCATGTCCTTCCACGGCGGCTTCCTCGGCGTGCTGATCGCCATGGCCGTGTGGGCGCGCAAAGCCGGCCGCAACCTGCTCGATGTGTACGACTTCATCGCGCCGCTGGTGCCGCTCGGTTATGCCGCTGGCCGCCTCGGTAACTTCATCAATGCCGAACTACCGGGCCGCGTGGTCAGCGATCCGTCGCTGCCATGGGCCATGCTGTGGCCGGACAATGCCTACCCGCTGGCGCCGAATCCCGTGTTCCTGCAGGGGCTGCGCCATCCGTCGCCGCTGTACCAGATGCTGATCGATGGCCTGCTGGTATTCGTGATTCTGTGGCTGTTTGCACGCAAGCAGCGTCCGCGTCTGGCCGTGGGCGCGTTCTACACGCTGCTGTATGGTTGCGCGCGATTCGGCACGGAATACTTCCGCACGCCGGACTGGGAAACCACGGTGCTGGGCCTGCCGATCACGTCGGGTCAGGTGCTGTCGCTGCCGATGATCGCCGGCGCCATCGCCATGCTGGTCTGGGCCTACACCGTACGCCAGCAAGGCCGCGCGCCGCTGCAGCGCTAGCGCAAGAGCGCCGGCATGGCGGCCCCCGGCCGCCGGCTGCAGCAGAAACTAGTTGAGCGCCTTGTACAGCATATACGCCGCCAGACAGTAGAGCATCACGGCGAAGATTTTCTTCAGCGTCTGTACCGGCAAGCGGTGCGCCGCGCGCGCACCGAACGGCGCCATGCTCACGCTGGCCAGCGCCATTACGGCCAGCGCCGGCACATACACAAAGCCCAGTGCATACGGCGGCAGATCCGGCACCTGCCAGCCGTAATAGATATTCGACAGCGTGCCCGATAGCGCGATGGGGAAACCCAGCGCAGCGCTGGTCGCCACCGCGTTCTGGATGCGCACTCCGCGCCGCATCAGGAAAGGCACGGACAGAAAACCGCCGCCCGCCCCCACCAGTCCCGAAATCACCCCGATCAGCATGCCGGTGCCGAACATGGCGCTGCGGCCAGGCAGATGGGCCGCCGCTGCGTCGTCCTGCGAGGTGGACGCAGCAGCCTTTTTGCCGAACAGGATCTGGGTAGCAGAAATCGTCAGGAATACGGCGAACAGCAAGGCCTGCCCTGCCGAACTCATTTGCTTGGCGATCCAGGGGCCGCACCACGCCCCGAGCAATATGCCCGGCGCCAGCAGGGCCGCCACCGACCACAGCACAGCCCCATGCTGGTGATGGGCGCGAACCGAGGACACGGAAGTGAACATGATCACGCCCAGCGAAGTGGCCACTGCCATGTGGATGATGGCGTGCGGCGCAAAACCCTGCGCCGTAAAGATCATGGTAATGAAAGGCACGAGTATCATGCCGCCGCCTATGCCCAGCATGCCGGCCGCAAAACCGCCGAATGCCCCCATCAGCAATAGCAGCAGGATCAGGCCCGCGCTCATGCAGCGCCTGTCAGCAGCGCCTCGATGTAGCGCCACTGGTCGGGCGTAACCGGCGTAATCGACAGGCGGCTGCCCTTCTGCAGCACCACCATCTCGGCCAGCTCGGGGATGCTACGCAGCTCGGCCAGCGGCAGCAGCCGCGTCTTGTGGGTGCCCTGCACGTCGATGGAAATCCAGCGCGGCTGTTCGGGCGAGGCTTTGGGGTCGTAATAAGGGCTGACCGGATCGAACTGGCTAGCATCGGGATAGGGCTGGCTGACGATGCGCGCCAGACCGGCTATGCCCGGCTGCGCACAACTGGAATGGTAGAACAGCACACCATCGCCCTCGCGCATGGCATCGCGCATGAAATTACGCGCCTGATAGTTACGCACACCGAACCATGCGGTGGTGCGGTTGGGCGAGGCCATCACATCGTCCATGCTCACTTCATCGGGCTCGGACTTCATCAACCAGTATTGCATTGCTTTGCTCCAGACGAAAAAAAGCGGCTGCGCATTCTCATGCAAGCAACCGCTTCAAGGTATTCGGCCCCGCCTGTGCCGTCTTTGCCGGCATCCCGAACCGAATGGTTCAAGGTGGTCACAGTTAGTTCAATTTCGGGTTCATCGGACTAGCGACGCTCACGCCCATCAAACAAAATTCCGCAACCGGTGCACATAAATGGTTCAAGGACTATATGGCAATCGCGAACACCGCAGGGTAGAACGCAGTTTACTCCTTTGTGCGCCGCAAAGGAAGAAAAAACCGGAATTAAAACAGGGTTTCTTGCGGCGTTAGAGCGCCATCAAGAACCTGATGCATGGCGCTCATCTTGGTCTGCATATCCAGCAGCGACATATCCGACAGCGGCCCGGCCGGCGAGCGGGCCGACAGGAATTCCGCCGCCACGCCCAGCGCTGCCATCACGGCGATACGGTCATTACCCTTGATCTTGCCGGCATCACGGATGGCCGTCATTTTCTTGTCGAGGAAGGCGGCCGCTTCGCGCAGCGCGCGTTCCTCGCCCTCTTTGCAGACGAGGCGATACGCTGCGCCCATGATGGTCACATCGACAGTGCTCATTGTGCTTCCTCACTGGCAGGCAATTCCTCGGGGTCTATCTCCTCCTCGAGCGCAGGAATCTGTTCCAGCAGGGCGGCCACACGTGCGGACGCTTCTCCCAGCTTGCGCTGGTAGCCCATGTTTTCCACTACCAGTGCTGAATTAGCCTGCCGTAGCTGGGCATTTTCGCGGCGCAGAGCGTGGGTCAGTTCGGCCAGCTGGTCGATTTTGTCGGAGAGTTCTTGGAAATCTGGAATCATCCCACCACTATAGGGAGCACGCCGTGCGGCGTCAACCATCATACGTGCGGCGTGCAGCGTCTCCGACGACAAAGGCACAAATAATTTCCGCATGGCTGACGCTAGCAGCGCAGCGTGCAAGTATCAGGCTTGATCCCCCGCACGTAGAGGCCTAGGGGCGGCGCGGGCTGGCGTCTTGTAGCTTGCGAGCAAGAATCCTCTCTGAAAATGTGCTTTTTTGCGCCCGCGCAAATTTTACGCCTTGAAATGGGCAGGGGTCGTCCCTATAATTGGCACTCGATACGGAGGAGTGCTAACAGTCTGCTTCGTTAAATTTCCGCTGCGGCAACCTTGTTGAAGCAGCAACAAACTGTACCATTGTTAATCATTAAGGAGTTTTGTATGAACCTTCGCCCTTTGAACGATCGCGTAATCGTCAAACGCCTCGACCAGGAAACCAAAACTGCGTCCGGCCTGATCATCCCTGATGCGGCTGCTGAGAAACCAGATCAAGGCGAAGTCCTGGCTGTAGGCAATGGCAAGATTCTGGAAGACGGCAAAGTCCGTCCACTGGATGTCAAAGTAGGCGACCGCGTTCTGTTCGGCAAATACGCCGGCCAGACCGTCAAAGTTGACGGTCAAGAACTGATGGTGATGCGCGAAGAAGACATCATGGCCATCGTGGTCAAGTAAGACCAGCGATAGACCTCGACCCACCCTTATTTCGGAGAATTAAACATGGCAGCTAAAGATGTAGTATTCGGCGACGCAGCGCGCGCCAAAATGGTTGAAGGCGTGAACGTACTGGCCAACGCCGTTAAAGTAACCCTGGGCCCTAAAGGCCGCAACGTAGTGCTGGAGCGTTCGTTCGGCGCCCCTACCGTGACCAAGGACGGTGTATCGGTTGCTAAAGAAGTCGAACTGAAAGACAAGCTGCAGAACATGGGCGCGCAGATGGTCAAAGAAGTGGCCTCGCGCACCAGCGACAACGCTGGCGACGGCACCACCACCGCAACCGTACTGGCACAAGCCATCGTGCGCGAAGGCATGAAGTTCGTGGCCGCCGGCATGAACCCGATGGACCTGAAGCGCGGTATCGACAAGGCCGTTGCTGCGACCGTCGAACAGATCGCTGTGATCGCCCGTCCATGCACCACCACCAAAGAAATCGCTCAAGTTGGCTCGATCTCGGCTAACTCGGACACCTCAATCGGCGACCGTATCGCTGAAGCGATGGAAAAAGTCGGCAAAGAAGGCGTGATCACCGTTGAAGACGGCAAATCGCTGAACGACGAACTGGACATCGTTGAAGGTATGCAGTTCGACCGCGGCTACCTGTCGCCATACTTCATCAACAACCAAGAGAAGCAAGTTGCTGCACTGGACAACCCGTTTGTTCTGCTGTGCGACAAGAAAATCTCGAACATCCGTGACCTGCTGCCAGTACTGGAGCAAGTTGCCAAGTCGGGCCGTCCACTGCTGATCATCGCTGAAGACATCGAAGGCGAAGCACTGGCAACTCTGGTCGTGAACAACATCCGCGGCATCCTGAAAACCTGCGCAGTGAAAGCCCCAGGCTTCGGCGACCGTCGTAAAGCCATGCTGGAAGACATCGCTATCCTGACCGGCGGCCAGGTCGTTGCTGAAGAAGTTGGTCTGACCCTGGAAAAAATCACCCTGGAAGAACTGGGCCAGGCTAAACGCATCGAAATCGGCAAAGAAAACACCACCGTGATCGACGGCGCTGGCCAGGCTGCTGCCATCGAAGCGCGCGTAAAACAGATCCGCGTTCAGATCGAAGAAGCGACTTCGGACTACGACCGCGAAAAACTGCAAGAGCGCGTAGCCAAACTGGCTGGCGGCGTTGCCGTGATCAAAGTCGGTGCTGCCACCGAAGTTGAAATGAAAGAGAAAAAAGCCCGCGTTGAAGACGCACTGCACGCAACCCGCGCAGCTGTGGAAGAAGGCATTGTGCCAGGCGGCGGCGTAGCGCTGCTGCGTGCCCGTGCTGCACTGAACGTCAAAGGCGACAACCCGGACCAGGACGCAGGTATCAAGATCGTTCTGCGCGCAATGGAAGAGCCTCTGCGCATGATCGTTCAGAACGCCGGCGAAGAAGCTTCGGTGGTGGTTGCAGCCGTTCTGGCTGGCTCGGGTAACTACGGTTACAACGCTGCCAACGGCACCTACGGCGACATGGTTGAAATGGGCGTGCTGGATCCAGCTAAAGTCACCCGCTCGGCTCTGCAGAACGCAGCGTCGATCGCTGGCCTGATGCTGACCACCGACTGCATGATCGCTGAAGTAGCCGAAGACAAACCAGCCGGCGGCATGGGCGGCATGGGTGGTATGGGCGGCATGGGCGGCATGGACGGCATGATGTAATGACCAAGGGACGGCAGCGCCGTCCCTTAGCCAGCCTCGCTAGCAAAAAAGGGCAGATCGCGCGATCTGCCCTTTTTGTTTTGCCCGACCTGACCCCGGCTTTGCGATTTGGCTTCAGGCGTCGTGGTAGGCCGCTTCCAGCTCTTCACGACGCGGCGCGTCGGCGATATGCACGATCAAGGTTTCGCGCAGCGCCAGCGCCGGATGGGTGGCGCGGTGGCGCGCATACCAGAACACTTCTTCCAGTTCGTCGTCTTCGTGGGCCGTAACGATCACGGCGCGTTCGGCCGGTACATCGTCGTAATCGGCCGCTTCCAGCGCTGCATCTTCCAGCGCTTCACGCCATGCTTCGCAGTCCTTGCCCCATACCAGCGCCAGCATGCAGCCCGATTCCACCAGACCGCGCGCCAGCTCCCACATGCTCATCTCGGCCACTTCGCCATCGAGGATGACGATGGCCTGAAACTGCCCCATGCCTTTCAGTTCAGGCAGAGGACTATCGGGAACGAGGTGCAGATATTTGAGCGTGTGGTTTTGCATGGTGTGAGGTCTCGCGCGTTGCAGCCGGCACCAACGTCGATGCCGGTCAAGGCCAGCATTCTCGCCTGATTCGGCGCCCTGCGCAATCATCCGCCTAGCCGTAGCGGTAGGCAGCTACGCCGGGCACTGCTACCTGCGCAGCAAATAACGCCCCGCTGAGCGGATAGGCTTGCAGCTGTTCCGGCGTGTTGTCCTCGCACGCCGTAGTAATGTAGAGCGTACGCAGATCCGGCCCGCCCAGCGTGCACGAGGCAGGATTGCGGGCAGCCACCGTAACGGTTTCCAGCAAGGTGGCATCGGGCGCATAGCGGCACACCCGGCCACCGCCCCACTGTGCAATCCACAGACAGCCTGCGCTATCGACCGTCATGCCGTCCGGTGCGCCTTCCTCGTCGCCGAACTGGCGCCACAGACGCGGCTCGCCCAGCGTGCCGTCGGCCGCCAGCGGATAGGTATAGATGCGGCCCTGATAGCTGTCCGTGTGGTACAGCGTGGTGCCATCGGGACTCAGCGCCGGCCCATTGCAGATATGGTAATTATCATCGGCCACGCTCAGGCTCAGGTCGGGCGCCAGCCGGAACAGGCGCCCTGCGGCCTGCGCATAATCCGTGTTGTGCATGGAGCCGGCCCAGATACGGCCCTTACTATCGGCCTTGGCGTCATTCATGCGCAGGCCGCTGCCTTCGGCAAACGGGCGCGCCACATAGTCGATGCGTACTTGCGGTTCCAGCCACAGGCGCGCAATGCCATCGCGCAGACCGGCCATGAAACCATCGCCATCGCGGCGCGGCACCAGCCAGCAGATATAGTCCGGCATATCCCAGCGATGGCGCTGGCCATCCGCCAGATCAAGCGCATGCAGGGCGCAGCCTTTCAGATCGACGAAATACAGGCGCTTCTGCTGTGCCATCCACAGCGGGCCCTCGCCCAGTTGCGCGCCCAGTGGCCAGATGCACTGCGCTTCCTGCTTGCTCATACGCTGTTCTCCAGAATTCGAATCCGCCATCATACGATTAAATTACCGCTAGCCGGGCGTGTCTTGGTGCTGCCATGGTACGGAAAAACACCGCGCGCCTCCAATGAATTATCTCGTCCGGCCAATACCAAAATGGTATCGGCAAGGCTGAAAATAGGCCGAAATCGTTGCCCCTGAGGTAGCTTTGGTTTAGTATGGCCGACAATTATGTTGCCCAGGTCAGCAAGTTTATGGAATCGCATACCCAGTCCTCCCGAAATCTGTTTCTTGCAGGCGTAATCGCCGGAGCGACCCTGCTGGGCGGAGGGCTTTATTTCGCAAACCAGACCCAGGCCGGCGCTCCCGGCGCGATAGCTCCGGCACTGCCGGCGGCCAGCGCCAGCAGCAGCACGGCCGCCAGCGCGCCAGCCAGCACGGCCAGCGTGCCGCGTGCCAGCAGTGCGCCCGTACCGGTCGCCACGGCCGAAGCCCATCACCTGCACAGCAAGGAACAGAGTGCCGCAGCGCTGATGGCCCTGCCGGAACTGCAGGCATGGTCGGCGATTATCGAAAAGAACTCGGGCGGCAAATCGCGCGGCGCCCTGATCGAATACGATCCGACCCCGCGCAAACTCAACGGCAAGCTGTACTACCAGTTCAGCTTCGTCGATAACAGCAGCGATGCAGCCCAGCGCTGGGAAAGCTTCCTCGTTTCGTCGAGCGACGACGAGATCCTGGTGGAAGATGCCAGCACCGATGAAGTGATCAGTCTGGCGCGCTGGCGCCGTGAAAAACACCCGTCCAAGCGCACCAGCATCGACGGTTAAGCCTTGGCTGCCAGCGGTGCTGGCGCCACGCCGGCACCCACCCGTCCTATCCAGATCACCGCAAACAGCGTCAGGCCCACGGCCAGCCAGCCATTCAGGCCATAGCCGCTGATATGCCCGCCCGCTTCCGTCTGCAGCAGCAGACCGCCCAGCAGTGCCCCTACCCCGTTACCCATGGACTGTATGGCCGAATTAGCGCTGAGGAAGGCACCACGCCGTGCCGGCTGCGGCACCGTCGTCATCAGCGCCTGCAGCGGAATATTCCGCCCCGATAGCGCCGTCATGAAGAAGGGGAAGAACAGCAGCACACCCCACAGCGGTATCTGCGGCATATGGGTCATGAACATAATCGGCAGCAGCGAGAACAGCGCCACGGCGCGGTAGACGAACTGCGGCCCGGCCTGGTCGGACCAGCGGCCGATGCGACGCGCACTGAATAGCGTGGCCACCCCGCCCGCCAGATACACGAAAGTGATTTCGGCCGGCTGCACGCCGATGTTATTCACCAGTACGGGCGAAATGAACGGGATCACCAGCATGCCCGTCAGCATATTCACGCCGGACAGCAAAAAGGCTTTCTGGTGATCGGGCACACGGTACAGCGCCAGCAGCTCGGGCAGCACCTGCGCCAGCGGCACGCGCCGCGCCAGATGGCCGTCGAGCGCGGGCAGCACGCGCCACGCTGCCGCCCAGATCAGCAGCGAGAACACCACCAGCAGATAGAACGGCGCAGCCCAGCCATAGTGGGCCGCCAGCATCACGCCGGTCGGCACGCCCGCTACTGCGGCCAGACTGAAGGAGGTCATGACGATGCCGGTGGCCGCACCGCGCCGCTCGGCCGGAATCAGATCGCCGATGATGGCCATGATGATGGAGGCCAGCACGCCGCCCGTCAGGCCGGCAAAGGCACGCGACAGCACCAGCACATGGAAGCTGGGCGCTACGGCGCAGGCCAGATTCGAGACGGTGAACAGCGCGAACATGGTCAGCAGCAGACGCTTGCGGTCGAAACGGTCGATATACATGGAGGCCAGCAGGCCGGAGATACCGGCGCACCACGCGTAGGCCGACACGGCGCCTGAAACGGCGGCCGGTGTTATGTCGAAGGCGCGCATCAGTTGCGGTGCCAGCGGCATCATCACCATGAAATCCATGATGACGGTGAACTGGGTCAGCGCCAGCAGCCAGAGCACGATGCGTTCGCGCGCCGGTGCCAGCACCCCAGCCGAAGCGGGTATAGTCTGACTCATTCCAGCCCCTGTATTTCTGCCGTCGCGCGGCGCAGCACGGCGCGGATGGCGTCGAGGCGCTGCGGATTGGACTGGAAATCCTGCGCCTGCGAGATCACCGCGTGCTTGAGTTCATGCATCAGGGTGCGCAGATCATCGCGTGCGTCGGCCGGATCACCCATGCGCTTCTGGATCGCATCGACGAACTGGCGGTTCTCGGCCAGAAACGCCTCGCCTTCCGGCGTAATGGTGTGCAGCTTCTTGTTGCCGTCGGCACTGGCAACTACATGGCCCATATCGAGCAGCATGGATAGCAGCGGATAGATGGCGCCGGGGCTGGGCGTATAGGCACCGCCCGAACGCTGCTCCAGCTCCTTGATGATTTCATAGCCGTGGCGCGGCTTCTCGGCGATCAGCTGCAGCACGATGTAGCGCATGGCACCCGCATCGAACATTTTCGGACCACGGCCGCGGCCACCGCCGCGCAGACCGTGATGTTCGCCATGGCTGGCGTGATGGCGGTGCTGGTGATGTAAAAATTTAAACATGATAGAGCTCCTTAAGATATGGCAACTTAAGTCATATCTTCTTACGATATAACTTAATAAGATATATCTTAAACTCTTTTCTAAAGAATGCAAGCAAAATTCGGGGTCAGATCTGTCATTCGGACAGTCGACGAATTAGTTTGAGCACGCGCAATATGGACGTAAAAAGTCAAAGACGCATTCCGACTCACGCCAGATGCGCGAGTACAGAATGCGTCTTGAGTTTGCTCAATGATGCGGGGTCAATGTCCGAATGACAGACCTGACCCCGAATTGGTAGTGAGTAGATTAGCTGTCGAGGTGGGAGATCAGCAAACGGCGGCTGTCGGCATCGCCGGTGCTGGCCTTATGCTCGACCACCAGACGGGAGTTCTGCGTGTCGAGCGAAATACCGACCGACAGAATATCGATCAGCAGCAGCTGCAGTATGCGCGATATCATCGACAGGAAGGTGGTGCTGTCTTCGCTGTGATCGACCGCCAGACAGACGCTGGCCTTCTTGGCCAGTGGCGAATTGCTGGCAGTGATGGCGATAACATCGGCACCGGCCGCCCGCGCTGCATCGACAGCTTCCAGCAGTTCCGGCAGACGGCCCGAATTCGAAATGGCGATCACCACATCGCCCGGATTGAGCAGCTCGGCCGCCAGCGTCAGCAGGTGCGAATCGCCATAGGCCGAAGTCGGAATACGGAAGCGGAAGAATTTGTGCTGGCCATCCAGCGCCACCACGCGCGAATTGCCCATGGCGTAGAACTCGACGCGCTTGGCCTTGGCCACCAGCGCTATCGCCTTGTCGAGCGAACGCACATCGAGCTGGTCGCGGAATTTCAGAATCGCCGAAACCGTATTATCGATGACCTTGGCGCTCAGATCGTGCGTGCTGTCGCTGACCCGCACCTGACTGTGACGTACCGGAATGGCGCCCGTCAGGCTGCTGGCAAACTTCAGTTTGAAATCGGCCAGACCGAGGAAGCCCAGCGAACGGCAGAAGCGGATCACGGTCGGCTGGCTGACTTCGGCCAGACGGGCGATATCGGCGATCGGTTCGTTCAGCACGAGGCGCGGCTGTTCCAGTACCAGCTGGGCCACGCGCTGCTCGGCCGGCGTCAGCTCGTGCTGCAGATGCTGCACCCGTTCCATCAGGGTGTTGGCGCCGCTGCGGCCGCGCAGGTGTTCGGACAATATCGTCGCCACACCGTAGAAAGCCGGATTCGGCGTGGTAATCACATAGGTGGGAATCTCGGCCAGATAGCTGGTGAAGCGGCCCTTGGCTTCAAAGCGGGCGCGGAACGGCGAGGTAGCAAACCACTCGCCCATGCGCGGCACGATGCCGCCGCCGATGAACACACCGCCGAAAGCCCCCAGCGTGACGGCCAGATTGGCGCTGGCGCCGCCCAGCATGGCGCAGAAGCATTCCAGCACTTCCATGCACAGCGGGTCTTTGTCCGTCAGCGCACCGGCCATGATTTCCTGCGACGTCAGATCGCGCACCTGACGGCCATTGCGTTTGGCGATGGCGCGGTAGATGATTTCCATGCCGGGGCCGGAGATCAGACGTTCGGTCGACACGTGCGACCAGGTCTGCCATGCGTATTGCAGTATCGCGTATTCGCGCTCATCGGCCGGGGCAAAGTTGGTGTGGCCACCTTCCGATCCCAGCGTGACGAAACCATCGACAGTAGGGATCACACCCGAGACACCGAGACCGGTGCCGGGACCGAGCACGCCGATCACGGAATTCGAGGCCGGCTTGCCGCCGCCCACCTGCATCAGGTCGGACGATTTCAGACCCGGCAGCGACATGGCCAGCGCAGTAAAGTCGTTCACCACCAGCAGCGTATGCAGGCCCAGTGCGCGCCGCACTTCGTCGGTGGAGAATTCCCACGCGCGGTTGGTCATGCGCACATAGTCGCCGCTGACGGGATTGGCCACCGCCAGTGCGGCGTGGTTGAGCGTCAGGTCGGCATGGTCGGACAGATAGGATCGCAACATGGCGACGATGTCGGTGTAATCGTCGCACTTGAGCACGCGCACCGCGCGGAATTCGCCGGGCGCCGTCTGCAGGGCAAAGCGGGCATGGGTCGCGCCGATGTCGGCCAGCAGGCGCGGGCCGTCAGCAAAGGCGGTACGGTTCAGTTTTTCATCCACTTCGGCTTGTTTCATTGTCTATACAGTTAAAACAGTTGGCGGAAGCATACCCGAAATACCCGAGGTTAAAAAGCCGGAGCGGCAAATCCCCGGCCTGTTTACGACACTATCAGGCGGCGTAGCCGAACCACGCACCGAAGGCGGGCAGCTCGACCTGACCATTCAGCACCGAACCTGGCAGGCCATAGCCGGCCAGCTGTTCGGCACCGGCAGCCTGCGGCAGTGCGCAGCTGACAGGCGCGCCACTCAGATTGAACACGGCGATGATGCTGCGCTCACCTGCCGCGTCACGGCACAGCGCCAGCACGGGTTCCGGTGCATCGAAGAACTCGATACCGCCACGGGTCAGCTGGGGGAACTGACGGCGCCAGGCGATAAAGTGGCGGGTAAATTCCAGTGACGATTGCGCATCGCCTTCCTGTTTCGACGCTGCCTTGGCCAGATGGTCGGGCGAGACGGGCAGCCACGGCTTACCCGTGGTGAAGCCGCCATTGGCGGCATCGCTCCAGGCCATCGGCGTACGGCAGCCGTCGCGACCTTTGAACTCGGGCCAGAAGGTAATGCCGTACGGGTCCTGCAACAGTTCGAACGGCACATCGGCTTCGGCAAACGCCAGCTCGTCACCCTGATACAGACAAGGCGTGCCTTTCAGCGACAGCTGCATGGCCAGTATCATCTTGGCGAAAGCGGCCGGCGCCTCGGGGCCGCCCCAGCGGGTGGCCACACGCTGCACGTCGTGATTGCCGACCGACCACGAGGCCCAGCCGCCCTTCACGCGCGCTTCGAAATTCTCCACCTGCTGGCGGATGTAGTGGGCCGAGCATTGCGGCACCAGCAGATTGAAGCTGTAGGCCATGTGCAGCTTGTCGCCGTCGGCCGTGTACTCGGCCATCACAGCCAGCGAATCGTCAGCGCCCACTTCACCGATAGCCACTGCCTGATATTCGTTGAGCAGTGCGCGCAGCTTCTGCAGGAAAGGCAGGTTCTCGGGCCGGCTCTTGTCGTAGATGTGCGCCTGCATGCCATACGGGTTCACGTCCGACACGGTGGCCGTATCGCGGTTGGTAGCCGGCGGGTTGCTGCGCAGCTCAGTGTCATGGAAGTGGAAGTTGCAGGCGTCCAGACGAATGCCGTCCACACCGCGCTCGAGCCAGAAACGCAGCGCATCGAGGTGGGCCTGCTGCACAGCCGGGCTATGGAAGTTCAGATCCGGCTGGCTAGTGAGGAAATTATGTAAATAGTATTGACGACGGCGCGTATCCCACTGCCACGAGGAGCCGCCGAATACCGACATCCAGTTGTTGGGCGGGTTGCCATCCGGTGCAGGATCGGCCCACACATACCAGTCGGCTTTAGGATTATCGCGGCTGGAGCGGCTCTCCTTGAACCACGGGTGCTCTTCCGCCGTGTGCGACATCACCTGATCGATCATGATCTTCAGGCCCAGACTGTGCGCCTTGGCGATCATGCTATCGAAATCGGCCAGCGTGCCGAACATCGGGTCCACATCGCAGTAGTCGGAAATGTCGTAGCCGAAGTCCTTCATGGGCGATTTGAAGAAAGGCGAAATCCAGACGATGTCCACGCCCAGCGATGCGATATAGTCCAGCTTGGCCGTAATCCCCGGCAGATCCCCTACGCCGTCGCCATTGGTATCCATGAAACTGCGCGGATAAATCTGGTAAATAATTGCTTCGCGATACCAGTCCGACGCATGCGGGGAGACTTGTGTAAGTTGCTTGGTCATATGAGAATCCGGGGTGGGCCCGGCGGTGGATTATGTTTGTAGAGAATATACATCACGATTCTATAATTTTCAATCGCCGACCATCCCGTAGATTTTGGCATTTATCCATTTAAAATCAATAACTTGGAATTTTTACAAAAAATTCCATTCTAAAAAATAGTAGTCAAACTACACAAATCAGGAGAAATACAGTGAGCGATCACGGTAACGGGCCTATGCCCCGACAGATTCCCTACATCATTGCCAACGAAGGTTGCGAGCGTTTCAGCTTCTATGGCATGCGCAACATCCTCACGCCTTTCCTGCTCAGTACTTTGCTGCTGTTCATCCCACTGGGCGACCGGCCGGCCGAAGCCAAGCACGTGTTCCACACCTTTGTGATCGGGGTGTATTTCTTCCCCCTGCTGGGCGGCTGGCTGGCCGACCGTTTCTTCGGCAAATACAACACGGTGTTCTGGTTCAGCCTGATCTACGTAGCCGGCCACGCCTGTCTCGCCATCTTCGAAGACAACCTGAACGGCTTCTATCTGGGGCTGGGCCTGATCGCCTTCGGCTCGGGCGGCATCAAGCCGCTGGTGGTGGCCTTCGTGGGCGACCAGTTCGACCAGACCAACAAGAACCGCGCCAAGCTGGTGTTCGACGCCTTTTACTGGATCATCAACTTCGGCTCCTTCTTCGCCTCGCTGCTGATGCCCGTGTTTCTGCGCGACTACGGCCCTGCCGTGGCCTTCGGCATCCCCGGCCTGCTGATGGCGATTGCCACCTTCGTATTCTGGCTGGGCAAGCGCAAATACGTGCACGTGCCGCCGGCCAAACCGGATCCGAACGCCTTCAGCAGCGTGGCCCGCACTGCCCTGCTGGCCAAACGCGACGGTCAGGGCCGCCCCGGCCTGATGGTGGCCGGCGCCGGCGCCCTCGGTGCGCTAGCCTCGCTGGCCATGACGCCGCAATGGGGTTTCGTGATTGCAGCCTGCACGGCGCTGGTGCTGCTACTGGCCTTTGGCGGCGTCGGCGTCTCGCTGCAACTCGAGCGTGCGCGCGGCCTGCACACGGATGAAGCGGTAGAAGGCGTGCGTGCCGTACTGCGCATCCTGATCGTGTTTGCCATGATTACCCCGTTCTGGTCGCTGTTCGACCAGAAAGCCTCGACCTGGATCGTGCAGGCCAACACCATGGATAGCCCGCTGCTGTCGCTGTTCGGCTGGGAATTTACCCTGCTGCCGGCGCAGATGCAGGCGGTCAATCCCATCCTGGTGATGCTGCTTATCCCCTTCAACAACATCGCCCTGTTCCCGCTGATGCGCGCGATCGGCATCACGCCTACACCGCTACGCCGCATGGGCATGGGCATCGCCCTGTCGGCACTGGCCTGGGTGGTGGTGGGCCTGCTGCAATTGCAGCTCGATGGCGGCGACAAAGTTTCCATCCTGTGGCAGCTGCTGCCCTATGCCCTGCTGACGCTGGGCGAAGTGCTGGTCTCGGCTACCGGTCTGGAATTTGCGTATAGCCAGGCACCGGCCACCATGAAGGGCATCATTCTCAGCTTCTGGTATCTCGCCGTTACCGTCGGCAACCTTTGGGTGCTTATTGTCAATTCCGGCGTAAAGAACCCGGCCGTCAGCGCCCACATTGCCAGCAGCGGCATGAGTCCCATCGCTTTCCAGATGTTCTTCTTCGCCGCCTTCGCATTGCTGGTGGCTGCGCTGTTTGCGCTGTATGCAATGCGCTACACCATGGTCGACAATTATCGAAAGGAAACTATCAATTAAATAGTTTTACTATTCATTGTTGCTGCAGGGGCGCAAAATAAGGGAGTTACCTATTTCGCGAGCCCTGCATGAAGAAAGTCATCAGCCAGTTTTTATCCCTTCCCCTCTGGCGTCCCGGCGCCCGTCTGATGCGCATCCTGCGTCTGCCGGGCAAATTTCTGCTGATTAGCGTCAGCTTCCTGATTCCCCTGATCTGGCTGTTCTACAGCTACAACTCGGCCGCACGGCAGGATCTGCGTGTGGCCGGGCGCGAGCGGCTGGGCGTGCGTGTCATGTCGCCGCTGCTGCAGGCCCGCGAAGCCGCCATCAGCTGGCGCCTGCAGGCGCGCAGCGCAGCCGATGGCGAGCCCGCACCGGAACTGGCCACGGCACGGGGTGCGTTCGATAGCGCTTTCCAGAAACTCGACAGCGTGGAAGCCGAATCGGCCGATGCGCTGGGCACCAAAGCCGATATGGTGAATGTGCGCGAAGCCTATCGCGTCGCGCAGGGCAATTTCGGTTCGGGCGAGGAAGCTGCCCAGAAGCTGCGCGCACTCGATCTGGCGCTGGTAAGGCTGGCCGAAAGCACACTGGATAATTCCGACCTGTCGCTCGACCCGGCACTGGAAAGCTACCACCTGATGAGCGCCGCCCTGCTGCACGCGCCGCAGGTGATCGATCGTCTGTCGGAACTGCGCACGCTGGGCCGCAGCAGCCTCAAGGCCGGCAGCATCACGCCGCAGCAGAGCAGCCAGATCCAGCGTCTGATGGCCATCATCGAACACGAGCAGCGTCAGGCCAAACAGGACCGCGCCATCGTCGCCGCTGCCAGGCCGCAGTATGCCAGCGCCCAGCGCGGTGAAAGCGAAGCGGCCCTGAATGGGCTGGCGACGCTGGTACGCAGCAGCTTCCCCTATGGCCAGAGCGAAGTAGCGGGCGACCGCAATGCTTACGGTGCACAGGTCAATAGCGCCATCAAACTGCAGTTCGAAGATATCGCCGCCAATCTGGGCGTGCTCGATGCCATGCTGGCCGAACGCGAGTCCGGCTTGCGCACGGCACTGTATGCCACCCTGACGCTGTGCCTGATCGCCATCCTGCTGTCGGCCTATCTGTTCGTCGGCTTCTACAATTCCATGCAGAGCGGCTTCAAGAAGCTGCGACGCGAGCTGATCGCCATTTCCATGGGCGATCTGCGCTCCGACATCCGCCCTACCGGCAACGATGAACTGTCCGGCATGCTGCGCGAGCTGACCAATATGCAGAAGGCTTTGCGCGATACCGTGACAGAAGTGCAGCAAGCCAGCGATCTGGTGGTGTCGTCCAGTATCGATATCGCCGAAGGCACGCGCAATCTGTCCAGCCGCACGGAAGCCGCCGCTTCCGCGCTGGAGCAATCCTCGGCAGCGCTGGAGCAGACGGTCTCCACCGTGCAGATGACGGCCGACTCGGTACGGCAGGCCTCGGCCATCTCGATCGAAAACGCTGCCGCGGCCACCCGTGGCGGCGAAGTGATGCACAACGTGGTGCAGACCATGGAAGGCATCGAAGCATCGTCCAAAAAGATCAGCGAAATTATCAGCGTCATCGACGGCATCGCCTTCCAGACCAATATTCTGGCGCTCAATGCGGCGGTGGAAGCTGCCCGTGCCGGTGAACAGGGGCGCGGCTTTGCCGTGGTAGCCACCGAAGTGCGTGCGCTGGCTGGCCGCAGCGCGGAAGCCGCGCGCGAAATCAAGGCGCTGATTACCCAGAGCTCGCAGGAAGTGCGGGCCGGTACCGACGTGGTACGCCAGGCCGGCCAGACCATTACGGAAATCGTCGCCAATGCGGCGCAGATCAAGCTGCTGCTCGACGACGTGGCCAATGGTGCGCGCGAGCAGAGTCTGGGCATAGGCCAGATCGGCGAAGCCGTGGCTGAGCTGGACCGCAACACCCAGGCCAACGCCCAGCTGGTGGACGAAACCGCTGCCTCGGCCGGCACCCAGCGCGATGTGGCCATCCATCTGGCGGCACAGGTCGATGAATTCCGCCTGCCCGGCAAGGCTTCCGGCAAGCTGGTGGAAGGAGTGGATGTGGACAGCATCATCGATGCGCACCGCCAGTGGAAAGTCAAACTGCGCGACGCCATCGAACACGGCGACCAGATCGACGTCAAGACGCTGGAGCGCGACGACTGCTGCGCACTGGGCAAATGGATCTATGGCGAAGGCCAGCGCCTGGGCGGCCGCCCCAGCTTTGTTACGCTGATCGACAAACATGCACGCTTCCACCGCATTGCCGGACAGGTGGGCGAGCTGATCAACAAGGGCGACTACCTGCGCGCTGAACAGGCACTGAGCCACGGCACGCCATTTTCCAAAGCCACCACGGAAGTGGTGGAAGTGCTGTCCGGCGCAAAACGCCTCGGTTTCGAGTAAAAAACTGCCACAAAGTATCAAAACTACAGATTTTGGATTACCATAACCGGCAAATTCCACTGTATTGCAGTTAATTTTGTAACTGCACTACGAAAAATCTAAAGTTTCGGAGACTAGTATGGCAGCTCATCCCCGTGCCGCGTGGCGTTACGCGGCTGGCCTCACTCTGGGCAGCGCCATAGCGCTGCCCTGTCTGGGTGCCAGTCCCGCCCCCACGCTGGCCGCCTGCGACGGCCCCTACGCCACCACGCTGCGGGCCGCCCCCGCCACCGACGCACGCGCCTACTGGCTGGACCGCCAGACCATCCTATGGCCCGGCGCCAGCGCCAGCGATGGCGTATTCAAACTGTATTACGCCAGCACGCCGGCGATCAGCGCCAGCAAAGGTGCGGCCGTACGCGGTGCCGAAACTGTGCTGACACTCAGCCCGGCAAGCACAGCACTACCCGATGCGCTGGCGCAGCGCTTCCGCTTTGTCGCCAGGGGCGCGCAGCTGCAGCTGGCCGCGGCCGACAGCGCGCGCCTGCCACAACTGCTGACAGGCCAGCTGATGCTGGTACTGGAGGGCGCCGATGGCAGAGTACGCGACGCGACCAGCCTGCAGATCGCCGGCGCGCTGGACGACCTGTATGCCTCGGCCGCCGAAGTGGCCGATCTGGGTGTCAGCATCGCCGGCAATGCCGCCGTCAGCTTCAGGCTGTGGGCCCCCACGGCCCAGCAGGTGGCCGTCTGCACTTACGCCAGCGGCACGGCAGCCGCCAGCAGCATCCAGCCCATGCAGCGCGACAGCGCCAGCGGCATCTGGTCGCTGCAGAGCAGCGCCGCGCAGGACGGCCAGTACTACCGCTACCTGGTCGATGTGATCGCACCGTCGGCGGGGCTGGTGCGCAATCTGGTCACCGACCCCTATTCCGTCAGCCTGACCACCGATTCGCGCCGCAGCTATATCGCCGACCTGAACGCGCCCCGCCTCAAGCCGGCCGGCTGGGATCGCGAGCACCGCCCCAAACGGGTCTACTTCCAGCCCGACATGACGGTGTACGAACTGCATGTGCGCGACTTTTCCATCAACGATGCCAGCGTCAGCGCCGCCAGGCGCGGCAAATATGCGGCCTTCACGGAAAGCACCAGCAACGGCATGCAGCATCTGGCCGCACTGGCGCAGGCCGGCATGACGGACATCCATCTGCTGCCCGTGTTCGATATCGGCAGCGTGCCGGAACAGGGCTGCATCACGCCACAGATTCCGGCCGGACTGGCGCCCGACAATACGGAAACGCAGGCCAACATCGCCCGCGGCCAGGCCAGCGACTGCTACAACTGGGGCTACGACCCGTATCACTACAGCGCACCGGAAGGCAGTTTCGCCAGCGATCCGGCCAACGGCGCCACCCGCATCATCGAATTCCGCCAGATGGTGCAGGCGCTGCACAAGGCCGGCCTGCGGGTCGGCATGGACGTGGTGTACAACCACACTTTCATCGCCGGCCAGAATGAAAAATCGGTACTGGACCGCATCGTGCCCGGCTACTACCACCGCCTGAACGGAACTGGTGCAGTCGAACGTTCCACCTGCTGCGACAACACGGCGACAGAAAACCGCATGATGGGCAAGCTGATGATCGATTCCGTTGCGCTGTGGGCGCAGCAGTACCACATCGATTCCTTCCGCTTCGACCTGATGGGACACCAGCCGCGCGCTGCCATGGAGCAGCTACAGCTCAAGGCCGACCGTGCTGCGGGCCGCCATATCAACCTGATCGGCGAAGGCTGGAATTTCGGCGAAGTGGCCGATGGTGCGCGCTTCGTGCAGGCTTCCCAGCTCTCGCTCAATGGCAGCGGCATCGGCACCTTCAGCGACCGTGCGCGCGATGCCGTGCGCGGTGGCGGCGCCGGCGATAGCGGCCTGCAGATGATCAGCCAGCAGGGCTATATCAATGGTCTGGTGTACGACAACAATGCGCAGGCCGGCAAGCGCAGCATGACCGATCTGCTGCAGACGGCCGATATGGTGCGCGTGGGTCTGGCCGGTTCCATCCGCAGCTACCCCATGCGGCGCTACGACGACAGCATCCAGCCGCTGCAGAACATCGTCTACGGCGGCAACCAGCCGGCCGGCTACGCCAGCGAACCGGGAGAAGTGGTGAACTATGTAGAGAACCACGATAACCAGACGCTGTACGACATCAATGCCTTCAAGCTGCCCACTGCCACCAGCAGCGCCGAGCGCGCACGCGTACAGATGCTGGGGGCCGCCATCAACGCCTTCAGCCAGGGCGTAGCCTACTTCCATGCCGGCTTCGATATCCTGCGTTCCAAATCACTGGACCGTAACAGCTTCGAATCGGGCGACTGGTTCAACCGGCTGGACTGGAGCTATCAGGACAACTACTACGGCGTCGGCGCACCGCGTGCGGAAGACAATGGCAAGGACTACGACCTGATTCTGCCGCTGCTGCGCAATAGCGCCATCAAGCCAACGCCCAAGGACATCGCCTTTGCACGCGATGCCTTCCGCGACCTGCTACGCATCCGCTCCAGCAGCACCCTGTTCCGCCTGCGCAGTGCGGCCGAGATCCGCCAGCGCCTGAGCTTCTACAACACCGGCAGCCAGCAGGTGCCGACGGTACTGGTGGGCCACCTCGAAGGCGCCGGCTATGCCGGTGCGCAGTTCAGGTCCATCACCTACCTGATCAACGTCGATACGCAGGTGCAGAAACTCACCATCAGCGAAGAAAAGAACCGCCATTACCAGCTGCATCCGGTCCACACCGACATGGCCGCAGCGGACAAACGCGTGGCCTCGGAAGCCAGATTCGACGCCAGCACGGGTTCCTTTGTAATTCCGCCACGAAGTGCCGTGGTATTCGTAGAAACGTACTAAAAAATCATGCTATCTTTCCGGCTCCCTATGGATCCGGAAAGAGATCGTGATGAGACACCACTACGCAGCAGCCCTGTTCCTGTCAGTGTTACTTTGCGCCTGCGGTGGCGGCGACTACGTGCCGCCTTCCAACCATGCACCCGTCGCCAGTGCCGGTCCGGCGCAGGTAGTGGCTGTGGGGACGTCGGTGAAACTGAATGGCACGGCAAGCGATGCCGACCAGGATCTGGTGTCCTACCTGTGGACCCTGTCCAAGCCGGCCAATAGCGTGGCCTATCTGCTCAACTCCAAAGTCGCCTCGCCGACCTTCAATCCCGACGTGCCAGGCGTGTATGTGGCGACACTGATCGTCAATGACGGCAAGCTCGATAGCCTGCCGTCCACCGTGATGATCACGGCCCAGTAAGCGTAGCAGCAAGTACCGCAGTCCGCGCCTCAGTCCTGCCCTATCAGCAGCACGGCATTGCGCGTGCCGAAGTTGACCTGACCGTGACGGACCACGGCCGTCTTGCCGCTGTAGTAGTCGCGCACTCTGGCACCGTCGGCGAACACGCCATGCAGCGCAATGCTGGTGCTACGGTCAGTCGGCAGATCGAGCGCTATCACCACCTTATCCTGTAGCGCCCCTTTGCTGTACGTACGTTTGAAGACGTAGGGCTGCGCCTGCAACTGCTGGTGCACGCCGGCGCCCACGGCGACGTGTGCCTGCCGGAACAGGCCCAGTTTGGCCCAGTGCGCGCGCACTTCCGCCACGCGGTAGCCATCACGCTGGGCGTTCTGTTTCAGCTCATCCCAGTTCATGAAGGAGCGCAGCTTGGCATCGCCCACGGCTTCGGCCACATCGAGCCGGCGTGCCGTCTCGTCGCCGTAGTAGATCTGCGCTGCGCCCGGTGCCAGCAGCAGCTTGTTGGCCGTCTCGAAGGGGCGCCGGCGCGCCGCATCATAGGGGCGGTCGAAATCGTGCGAGGCCAGATAGTTGAGCACAGAATAGCCCTGCAGCGCGCCGCCATGCAGCATGGCCGAGTAGCGGCTGAACATGCTCTCGTAATCCTGCCCGGCATCGTCCACGGTGCCGAAATTGATCAGGCTATCGAAACCGTTCTGGTAGTAGTTGGCAATCTGGCCGCCACCGAGATCATGCAGCTGGCCATCCGCCAGCCGGTAGTTATACACTTCGGCCGTCATGTAGAAGCGGTCGTCCGACAGCTTCTTGGCGGGGTTGGCGCGCTTCCAGTCTTCAAAGGCGGCATCGGCCACGGCGCGCAACTCCCTCCACACAGGCGCTTCTACATGTTTCACCGTATCGGCACGGAAGCCATCCACGCCGTATTTACGCACCCAGTCGCTATGCCATTTCATCAGGTAGTAGCGTGGTGCACGGGGATAACCGGTGCGGGCGAAGAACTGGTCCAGCTCGCGCTGCTCGCGCTCGAGCCGCCCTTCGCGCTGCCACTTGGCCACCAGCGCAGGCGGCAGCGCTACCGGCGTATCGCTTTCCGTGCGCAGGTCGGGCAGATTCTCCACCAGCGTGCAGCTGATGGTACTGGCCGCATCCTTGTAAGTGCAGGCCGGCCCCGTGCGCACCCATTCGTCCGGCCATACGGGATCCGCTTCCGTCACCGGCCCCGTGTGGTTCATCACCACATCGAGCAGCACGCGGATACCGCGCTGGTGGGCCGCTTCCACCAGCTCGCGGAAATCCTGCTCCGTACCCAGATTGGCATCGATGGCCGTGAAGTCCGCGGCCCAGTAGCCGTGGAAGCCGTAGGACTTGCCCGTGCCTTCATCAGTACCGGCATGGATCTGCTCCACGGGTGGCGTCAGCCAGATGGCGTTCACGCCCAGACTGGTGAAATAGCCGGCGCGGATTTTCGCAGTGATACCGGCCAGATCGCCGCCCATGAAACCGCGCAGCGGCGCTGCATCGGCCTTGCGGCCATAGGCCAGATCGTTGGCGTGGTTAGCGTTGTTGAAACGGTCCGTCAGCAGGAAATAGACTGTCGCGTTGTCCCACGAGAATGGCCGGACTGCTGCCGCCGGTGCTGCTTGCGGCGCCGCCGTAGCAATGGTGCTGCTACCCAGTGCCAGAGCCAGTGTGAATGCGAGAGGGGTCAATTTCATGCTGTCGTCCTGTAGTGAGTTTAGGTGATAACGCTAGGGCGCGCACGGCCGGTCCAGCCGCTGATACCGGCCACCTGTTCGGCGATCAGTATCAATGCGGACAGGGCCTGCTGCGTGAGCAGATGGTTGTAGGTCGGGTCGGCCTCGTAGCGCTCCAGATAGACGCGCAGCGTGGCCCCTTCCGTGCCCGTGCCGGACAGGCGGAACACGATGCGCGAACCGTCCGTCATGACGATGCGCACTCCCTGCCCTGTCGAGATGGAGCCATCGACGGGATCGGTGTAGGCAAAATCGTCGGCATAATCGACCACGTAGTTGCCGAGGTCCTGCCCAGCCAGCGACGGTAGTTTGATGCGCAGTGACGCCATCAGCTCGCTGGCGGCGTGGGCATCGATGGCCTCGTAATCATGGCGCGAATAGTAGTTGCGGCCGAAACGGGCCCAGTGTTCATCCACCAGCTGCTGCACCGGTTTACCCGTGGCGGCCAGCAGGTTAAGCCAGAACAGCACCGCCCACAGTCCATCTTTTTCCCGGATATGGCTGGAGCCCGTGCCGTAGCTCTCTTCTCCGCACAGGGTAGCCTTGCCGGCATCGAGCAGGTTGCCGAAGAACTTCCAGCCGGTGGGGGTTTCGTAGCAAGGTATGCCCAGCGCATCAGCCACCCGGTCGGCCGCCCGCGAAGTGGGCATGGAGCGGGCGATGCCGGCCAGTCCCTGACGGTAGCCCGGTGCCAGCGTAGCATTTGCCGCCAGCACGGCCAGACTGTCGGACGGGGTCAGCTCGAAACGGCGGCCGACGATCATATTGCGGTCGCCATCGCCATCCGACGCAGCACCAAAATCAGGCGCGTCATCGTCCGCCATGATGGCGATCAGCTGCGCCGCGTTGACGGGATTCGGGTCGGGATGGTGGCCGCCGAAATCTTCCAGCGGCACGGCATTGATCACCGTGCCGGCCGGTGCACCCAGCTGCCCTTCCAGTATGGCCAGCGCATACGGCCCGGAGACGGCATGCATGCCGTCGAAGCACATGCGGAAGCCGCCGGCAAACAGGGCACGCATGGCGTCGAAGTCGAACAGCTGCTGCATCAGCTCCGCGTAATCGGCCACGGGGTCGATCACCTGCACCACCATCTGCTCCAGCTGGTAGCTGGCGGGCTGGCTCAGGTCTATCTCGTCCGCATCGCTGATGCGGTAGCTGCTGATGGCGGTGGTGCGCTGGTAGATCGCCTCGGTCACACTCTCGGGCGCGGGGCCGCCATTGGCAATGTTGTACTTGATGCCGAAGTCGCCATCGGCGCCGCCCGGATTATGGCTGGCCGACAGCACGATGCCGCCCATGGCGCCATGCTTGCGGATCACGCAGCTGACGGCCGGCGTGGACAGGATGCCGCCCTGTCCCACCAGCACGCGGGCATAGCCATGTGCTGCGGCCATGCGCAAGATGGTCTGCACGGCCACGCGGTTGTGGTAACGGCCATCGCCGCCCAGCACCAGCGTCTGGCCGCTGCAATCGCCGAGCGTATCGAACACGCTCTGGACAAAATTTTCGAGGTAGCCGGGCTGCTGGAAAACCGTGACTTTTTTCCGCAGGCCGGAAGTGCCGGGCCGCTGGCCCGCGAATGGAAGAGTAGATCGGACTTGTATGCTCATGTTCGCTCCGCGCATGGGTAGGGCAGATTTCAGGCACTTTGCACGCCGTCTGCGCTGGCCACGGATGGCCAGAACAGCGACACGAAAGTGATCATACGAACAATATTACCTCACTGGCCCACGGGTTCTGCGTTATCACGCACAATCAGGGTCAACACACCGGCCACGATCATGCACACACCGCCCAGCATCACGGTCTGCACGGTGTGACCTGCGAACAGGTGCTTGGTGACGAAACCCAGCAGCAGGCCGCTGACGATCTGCGGAATCACGATGAAGAAATTGAACACGCCCATGTAGTAGCCCATGCGTTTGGCCGGCAGGGCACCGGCCAGAATCGCATACGGCATGGTCAGAATGCTGGCCCACGCTATGCCCACGCCTATCATCGGCACATACAGCAGGTTGACATCGTGGATGGCATATAGGCTGAACAGGCTGACGCCACCGATGACCAGGCAGCTCATGTGAACGAATTTACGGCTGGTGTAGCGCGCGAAGACAGGCAGGATGAACGCCGCCAGTGCCGACACCCCGCTATACACGGCGAACATCACGCCGACACGGTTGCCGGCTTCCTGATAGGCCGCAGACTGGGCATCCACCGTGCCGAACACGTTTTCGCCTATGGCCGAAGTGGTATAGATCCACATCGCGAACAGGGCAATCCAGGTAAAGAACTGCACTGCCGCCAGCTGCAGCATGGTCGCCGGCATACGGGTAAAGCCACCCATGATTTCACGCAGGGCGAAAGCCATGCCCTTGGTGCGGCGCTGCTCGGCGCGGAAAGCTTCCAGATCGTCAGGCGGGGTTTCTTTCGCCGTCAGCACAGTCCACAGCACGGCCAGCATGTAGATCGCACCACCGCTGTAGAAGGAGTAGCGCACGGTGTCAGGAATCGCGCCGTTGACGGGCACATTGCTCACCTTCAGGTAGTCGGCAAAGATGGTCGGCAGCAGCGACGCGATCACGGCGCCCCAGCCGATGAAGAAGGTCTGCATGGCGAAACCGGCAGTCTGCTGCGATGGTCCCAGCTTGTCGCCGACAAAGGCACGGAACGGTTCCATCGACACGTTGATGGCGCCATCCATCAGCCACAGCACGGCCACGGCCATCCACAGCGCGCTGGAATTCGGCATCAGGAACAAGGCAATGGACGCCAGCAAGGCACCGATGAAGAAGAACGGACGGCGGCGGCCCCAGGTCGGGTGCCAGGTGTTGTCGCTCAAATAGCCGATGATGGGCTGCACCAGCAGCCCCGTGACGGGAGCGGCCAGCCAGAACAGGGAAAGGTCGTCGGGATTCGCACCGAGGGTGGAAAAGATGCGGCTGGTGTTGGCATTTTGCAGCGCAAAGCCGAACTGGATGCCGAAGAAGCCGAAGCTCATATTCCATAACTGCCAGAACGACAGTATGGGCTTACTGGTGGAAGTGTGCATGCGGCGTGTCCCCGACTATTTTGAGATTTGTAGCAAAATAACACGGCACCTGATGTGTGTCAAATGATAGAACCCAAGGTAAAATACAGGAAAACAGCCAGCTGCACGGTGAAAACCCCTGCCTAAATGTAGCCAAACAACATAAACACAGACTATTTAGAGACGACCCGACTACATGAAAAAACCACCTCTGACCCGCCTCGCCACCCTGCTGCCCCTGACCCTACTGGCCAGCCACGCCGTACTGGCGCAGAATGCCGAGCGCAAGTTCGAAAGTGCCAGCCAGCGCGATGGCGTGCTGGAAGTACGCACCAGCGATGGCCGCTATCTGATCAAGCCCTACACGACCAGCATGGTCGAAACCACCTTTGTCCCGAACGGCGAAGTGGCCGACCCGGCCTCGCACGCCGTAGTGCTGGCACCGGCGGGCGTAAAAACCACACTGACCAGCAAAGCAGGCCACCTCGAATACATGGCCGGCGCCATGCAGGTGACCATCACCAAGGCGCCATTCCAGATCAGCTACGCCTACAAGGGCCACAAGCTGGTCGCGGAAAAGCACGGCTATATGAAGAAGCAGGACGACCCCGCCCTAGGCAGCAAGGATATCCATCAGGGCGTAGCGCGCACGCTGGAAGCCATCGAATTCGCACTCGACAAGGATGAAGCCCTGTATGGCGCCGGCGAGCGTGCCGTCGGCATGAACCGCCGCGGCCAGCGCTTTACCCTGTATAACAAGGCCCACTACGGCTATGGCGAGCATTCCACCCAGATGGGCTATGGCATGCCGCTGGCCCTGTCGTCGAAAATGTATGCGCTGCACTTCGATAATCCGCAGACGGGCTATCTGGATTTCGACAGCCGCAAGGACAATAGCCTGAGCTATGAAACCACGGGCGGCCGCAAGACCTATCAGGTGATCGCCGGCGACAGCTGGGAAGACCTGATCGCCAGCTACACCAGCCTGACGGGCCGGCAGCCCTTGCCGCCGCGCTGGGCGCTGGGCAACTTCGCCATGCGCTTTGGCTACCGCGATGAGGCGATCGCCCGCGCCACGGTGAATAAATTCATTGCGGACGATATTCCGCTCGATGCCATCGTGTTCGACCTGTTCTGGTTCGGCAAAGAAGTCAAAGGCACCATGGGCAATCTGGCGTGGGACAAGGATAACTTCCCCAACCCGGCCGGCATGATCAGCGACTTCCGCAACAAGGGCGTGCAGACGGTGGTGATTACCGAACCGTTCATCGTCGATACTTCGGCCCGATGGCAGGAAGCCGTGGATAAAAAAATCCTCGGCACGGATGCCAGCGGCGCTGCGCTGGCCTATGACTTCTACTTCGGCCACACAGGCCTGATCGATATTTTCGGCCAGCCCGGCAAGGACTGGTTCTGGAATATCTACCAGGAGCTGCACCAGCAGGGCGTGGCCGGCGTCTGGGGCGATCTGGGCGAGCCGGAAGTCCATCCCGCCGCCATGCAGCACGCTACCGGCGGTGCCGAGGCAGTGCACAACATCTACGGCCACCAGTGGGCCCGGCTGGTGGCGGAAGGCTATCAGCGCGACTACCCGACGGAGCGCCCCTTCATCCTGATGCGGGCCGGTTACTCGGGTACCCAGCGCTACGGCATTATTCCATGGTCGGGCGACGTAGACCGCAGCTGGGGCGGCCTGCACTCGCAACCGGAAATCGCCCTGCAGATGGGCATGCAGGGTGCCGCCTATATGCACTCCGATCTGGGCGGCTTTGCCAACCCCGTGCTCGATAACGAACTGTATGCACGCTGGCTGCAATATGGGGTGTTCCAGCCCATCTTCCGTCCGCACGCGCAGGATGATGTAGCACCGGAACCCGTGTACCGCGATGACGCCACCAAGGCACTGGCGCGCGAAGCGATCCGCCTGCGCTATCGCCTGCTGCCATATAACTACACGCTGGCCTTCGACAATCACCGTTCCGGCCTGCCGCTGATGCGCCCCATGCTGTACGAAGAGCCGCGCAATACCAAGGTATATGCCATGTCGTCCAGCTACCTATGGGGCAAGGACCTGCTGGTGACGCCGGTACTTACCAAGGGCGCCAGCACGGCCGAAGTCTACTTCCCGGCGCGCAGCGTATGGTTCGACTTCTACACGGGTGCCAAACATGCCGGCGGCATCAGCGATAGCGTCAGACTGGAAGCCAACCATATCCCCGTGTACGTGCGCGGCGGCGCCTTCATCCCCATGGCCAAAGTGGTGCAGAGCACGCGCGACTACAACACCCGCCACATCGAACTGCACTACTACCACGATGCCAGCGTCAGCGCCGGCAGCGGCAAGCTGTATGACGACGATGGCAGCACTGCCAACGCCTATGAACAGGGCCAGTACGAGCTGCTGAACTTCGCCAGCAAACTGCAGGGCCGCGAGCTGACCATCAGCGTCAGCGCCGAAGCGGGCAAGCAGTACCAGCGGCCGGACCGCAGCATCGCCCTGCAGGTGCACAATGTCACGCGCGCGCCTTCCGTGGTGCGCGTCGATGGCAAAGCCGTGATGTTCGTGTGGGACGAAGGCAGCAAAGTACTGAACGTGGCTATGCCGGCCAGCGGCGCCGCCAACCGCAGCGTCAGCATCACCCTGTAAGCCTCCGCACGAGGACAGGCCGGGGCGGGAATTTTGCCCGCCCCGCTTTCGCCTGGGTGTATCATTGCCGCCCATCGGATGGTTACATCCGGTGCCATGACAAGACCACCAAGGGAGATGCCTGTGACACCAAAAATTATCAGCACGCTGCTGGCCCTAGCCGCCACGTCAGCCGCCAGCACCACCGTGCTGGCCGCCCCCACCCAGAAACCGACCGTTGCCGAAGCCGAGCGCTTCCTCAGCGACACCGAAGCCAGGCTCAATAAACTGAACAACGAGCAGGCACTGGGCGCATGGGTTGGTTCCAACTTCATTACCGATGATACGGAAGCGATAGCCTCCTTCTTCGCCGAGCGCTATCTGACCGCCTCCGGTGAAGCCGCCATCGGCGCACGCCGCTTCAACGGCCTGAAACTGCCGGCCGACTCGGCCCGCAAGCTGATGCTGCTGCAGCAGACGCTGGTATTCGCCGATCCGAAAGAACGCGAGCAGTACGCCGCCCTGCAGGCAGGCCTGAACGGCGCCTACGGCAAAGCCAAATACTGCCCGAAAAATGCCGATGGCAGCGCCGGCGCCTGCATGGCGCTGGGTGAAATGGAAAAAGTACTGGCGAATAGCCGCGACGAAGCCAAGCTGAAAGAAATGTGGGCAGGCTGGCACGCCCAGTCGCCTGAGTACAAAGGCAAATACCTCGACTACATCGCCCTGTCCAACAAGGGCGCCAAGCAGATGGGCTTTGTCGATACGGGCGCCATGTGGCGTTCGCAGTACGACATGCCGGCCGATGCCTTTGCCAGCGAAATGGAACGTCTGTGGCAGCAGGTCAAGCCGCTGTATGACTCGCTGCATACCTATAGCCGCTACAAGCTGCGCGAAACCTATGGCGCCGACGTGGTGCCGCTGGAAGGCCCGATTCCGGCCCACCTGTACGGCAATATGTGGAGCCAGACCTGGAACAATCTTTATCCCATCCTGAAACCGGCTACGGGCGCCAGCAACTACAGCCTGACCAAGGTACTGGAAGAACGCAAGACCGACGCCAAGCAGATGACCAAGTATGCAGAAGGTTTCTACACCTCGCTGGGCATGCAGAAGCTGCCCGCGTCGTTCTGGGAACGTTCGCTGTTCACCAAGCCGCGCGACCGCGATGTGGTGTGCCACGCTTCGGCATGGCCGATCAACGAGAAGGATGATGTGCGTATCAAGATGTGCATCAACCCGACGGCAGAAGATTTCACCGTGATCCACCACGAACTCGGTCACGTCTACTACTTCCTCGGCTATACGGGCCAGCCTTACCTGTACCGCGGCGGCGCCAATGACGGCTTCCACGAAGCCATCGGCGACACCATCGCCCTTTCCATCACGCCCGACTACCTGCAGAAGATCGGCCTGATGGATCAGGCACCGGATGCCGATGCAGATATAGGTCAATTACTGGAACGCGCCCTGGGCAAAGTTCCTATGCTGCCGTTCGCGTACATGGTCGATAAATGGCGCTGGGATGTCTACTCCGGCAAGACCAAACCGGCAGATTTCGACAAGAGCTGGTGGCAGTTGCGCGAGCAGTACATGGGCATGAAACGCCCGGTCGCGATGGATGCCAAAGGGGCAGGTTTCGATGCCGGTGCCAAGTACCACGTGGCAGCCGACGTGCCTTACGCACGCTACTTCCTGGCCAATATGCTGCAGTTCCAGTTCCACCGTGCGCTGTGCCGCGAGGCAGGCTACACGGGGCCTCTGCACCGTTGCTCGATCTATGGCAACGCCAAAGCAGGCGCCAAACTGCAGCAGATGCTGGCCATGGGCGCCAGCAAACCCTGGCCGGAAGAGCTGAAAGCCATTTCGGGTGAAGAGCGTATCGACGGTGGTGCACTGCTCGACTACTTCGCACCGCTGAAGACCTGGCTGGATGCCCAGAATGCTGCTTATGCAGCGGCTGCCAAGAAGTAAAAAAGCCAACATCAGCGTCGCCGTCAGACGCTGTATTTAAGCGACAGTCCGAGACTAGCTTCACCCCAGCGTGTATGATGAAGCACCCCGATTAACGGGTGCTTCATCAGCTTACAAAACGGAGTGAAAATGAGTCTGGGACTGGTTAAAAAAGTCGTCATCGTCGGTGGCGGCACATCGGGCTGGATGACCGCCGCCGCGATGTCCACTTTAATCTCCAACGGTTGCGAAATCCGCCTGATCGAATCCGATGAAATCTCCACCATCGGCGTAGGCGAAGCGACTATTCCTGTCATCCGCGGGTTCAATGACCTGATCGGCATCGACGAAAACGAATTCCTGCGCAACACTCAAGGCACTTTCAAACTCGGCATCGAGTTCGTCAACTGGGGCAAACCGGGCGACTCCTATCTGCACGGCTTCGGCGTGATCGGACGCGACCAGATGCTGGCGCGCTTCTACCACTACTGGCTGAAAATGTACCAGGAAGGCAAGGCGCCGAATATCGAAGACTATTCGATCAACACCGCCGCAGCACGCCAGTTCAAATTCATGCGCGCCGACCGCGAGAGCGGCGATTCGCCACTGGCCGACATTTCCCACGCCTTCCACTTCGACGCTTCGCTGTATGCCAAATACCTGCGCCGCGTCAGCGAGAGCCGCGGCGCCATCCGTACCGAAGGCCGTATCATCAAGGTCGAACAGCGTGCCAGCGATGGCTATGTAGAAGCCGTGGTGCTGCATAGCGGTGAGCGCATCGAGGGTGATCTGTTTATCGACTGCTCCGGCTTCCGTGGCCTGCTGATCGAAGAAACCCTGAAGACGGGCTTCGAAGACTGGTCGCACTACCTGCCGTGCGACCGTGCGATTGCCGTGCCATGCGCCTCGGTCAGCCCGCTGCTGCCCTACACCCGCTCCACCGCCCACAAGGCTGGCTGGCAGTGGCGCATTCCGCTGCAGCACCGCATCGGCAACGGCCATGTCTACTGCAGCCAGTTCATGCAGGAAGCCGAAGCGGAAGATATCCTGATGAATAATCTGGATGGCAAGGCGCTGGCCCACCCGCGCCACCTGACTTTCAAAGCGGGCAAGCGCAAGCTGGCATGGAACCGCAACGTGGTATCCATCGGTCTGGCCGGCGGCTTCATGGAGCCGCTGGAATCGACCAGTATCCATCTGGTGCAGACCGGCATTACCCGTTTGCTCATGATGTTCCCGCACATGGGCTTCGAGCAGGCCGACATCGACGCCTTCAACCGCGCCAATGACGAAGAATACATCGGCATCCGCGACTTCCTGATCCTGCACTACAAGCTTAATCAGCGCGTGGGCGATCCGTTCTGGGACTACTGCCGCAATATGCCGATACCCGATACGCTACAGCGCCGCATGGATCTGTACCAGAGCAATGGCCGCCTGCTGCTGTCGCGCGACGAACTGTTCACGGAAACCAGCTGGATACAGGTGATGCATGGTCAGGGCCTGCGCAGCAAGGGCTACCACCCGCTGGTGGATCAGCGCACGCCGGAGGAAATCGAAGGCTTCCTGAACAACGTCAAGGATGTGGTGCAGCGCTGTGTCGATCACATGCCGACGCACGAAGAGTACATTGCTGCGCAGTGCGCGACAGAGAAGATGTAAAGCACCAGCCTGACGGAAGCCGTGGCCGCGGCAGCGCGATGCTGCCCCGGCCACGGGCTAGTCCTTAGTGCCGGATTACTTCGGCATAGGCTGGCGCGGCGCAGCGCAATGCTGCGCAATATAGTCGGCGTGGGTCGGCATGTGCTGTATGCACTGGGCGATCACGTCGCGTATGCTCTCCAGATACTTCTCCGCTTCTTCTACCGGCAGTAGATCGGCCAGCGGATCATAGCCCTGCGGCTTGAGATTCTGGCCATGCATCACCTGCAGCCAGCCCGTCTCCGCAAACAGCTCGTTATCGAAGCGCACCACGCGGCCACGCGCCTGGAACAGATCGATCTTGTGCTGCAGCGTATCCGGCACGGGCATGGCCGCGCACTGTTTCCAGAATTCGGAATCATCACGCTGGTTGGCCTTGTAGTGCAGGATCACGAAGTCGCGGATACGCTCGTATTCGAAACGGCTCTGGCGGTTGTACTCGGCCACTTCCAGTGGATTGAAGCCACTGTCAGGGAAGAACTGCAGCAGGCGCGCAATCGACGACTGGATCAGGTGGATACTGGTCGATTCCAGCGGTTCGAGGAAGCCGCTCGATAAACCGATCGCCACCACATTGCGGTTCCAGCCCTGCTTGCGCATACCGGTCTTGAACTTGATCTGGCGCGGCTCGGCCAGCACATCGCCATCCAGATTTTTCAGCAGAATATCCTGCGCCTGTGCATCATCCATGAAGGCGCTGCAATACACATGGCCATTGCCGGTGCGGTGCTGCAGCGGGATGCGCCACTGCCAGCCTGCCGTGTGGGCAGTCGAGCGGGTATAGGGCGTCAGCACGGATGCGGACTTGCACGGCACCGCCAGCGCACGGTCGCAAGGCAGCCAGTGCGACCAGTCCTCGTAACCCGTCTGCAGCGCGTCTTCGATCAGCAGGCCACGGAAGCCGGAGCAATCAATAAACAGATCTCCTTCGATACGTTCACCTGATTCCAGCACCACCGCTTCGACAAAGCCGTTATCGGACCGCAGCGCCACACTGGCGATCTTGCCTTCGGTACGGCGCACGCCGCGCTGTTCGCTCACGCCGCGCAGAAAGCGCGCATACAGGCTGGCGTCGAAGTGGTAGGCGTAGGCGATATCGGCCAGCGGCGAATTGGGCAGATCGGGCCGTGCCGGCATGAATTTGTTGTGACGTGCTGCCATGCGCGTGATCGAATACTCATCCAGCTCGTGCGCCTTGCCCAGTGCACGCATGCGCTGCCAGTACTGGTCGAAACGCACAGTCCACAAGTCCTGGCCAAGGATGCCGAAGCCGTGGATGTAACGGTCGCCCAGCTTGCCCCAGTTGACGAATTCGATGCCGAGCTTGTAGCTGCCCTGGGTGGCTTTCATGAACTCTGCTTCATCGATGCCGGCCACCTGATTGAAGCGCTGTATCATCGGAATGGTGGCTTCGCCCACACCGACGATGCCGATTTCATCCGACTCCACCAGCCGGATGTTGTACTGCCCGCGCAGGATGGTGGCCAACGCCGTGGCGCTCATCCAGCCTGCCGTTCCGCCACCGACGATCACGATGTTTTTAATCGCAGTCTGCATCCAACTCACTCCTCAAAAAGCCTGCTCCAGAAACGAAACAACCCCGGCGGACCGGGGTTGATGTTAGCACTAACTATGCGTTTAACTGCGAGAGTTAGAACTTGTAGGTCAGGCCGAACTGGTAGGTACGACCGAACACAGTTTTGTACGAAATGGCGCTGGAATCAACACCGTTGTACTCCTGGTAAGGCGTATTGTTCCAGTTGTTAGCCTGTACGTAGACCGACAGACCTTTCAGGAACGACTGCTGGAATTCATACGAAGCCTGCAGGTCGATGATGGTCTCGCCTTTCACGAAGGTCAGCTGTGCATTGTCCTGGTAGTCGCTGATCTGACCCAGGAAGTCCGAACGGCGACGGGCAGCCCATGCGAACTGGAAGCCATTCTTCTCGTAGTACATACGCAGGTTGGTCACGCGCTTCGACAGGCCTGGCAGAGGGATCTTCACGCTGCTTACGCCCTGGGTAGCGAAACCAATTGCCGGCAGTTCGATACCGCTCTCGGTGTTCGAGAAGTTAGCCGAAGCACCGAAGCCGTCCAGATAAGTCGACACCAGCGAGAACGGTACGTTGACTGCGAACTCGTAGCCGTGCAGGTTGCCACCGTCGCCGTTGGTCGGGATGGTCAGCAGACCCACCGTCGAACCAGCGTATGGGCCGGTGGTTGGCAGCGGGGTCGCAGCCGTAACCTGACCTTTGAAGTCATACGCACGCGGTGCACGCAGAATGTAGGTATCGAGCTTTTTGTAGAAGGCAGCAGCGCTGAAGTAGCCCTTGTTGCCGAAGTACTTCTCGTACGATACGTCCACTGCTTTTGCACGGAACGGTTCCAGCTTGGCGTTACCGCCGCTACCGGTCAGGATAGGTACGGTGTTGTTCTTGCTCACGCCGAAGGCCGAGCTAGCGCGCATATCGTCCAGATTTGCACGAGCCAGCACTTTGGCCAGACCGAAACGTACCTGCTGTTCGCTACCCAGATCGAACGACACGTTAGCGCTAGGCAGAATGTCGTTGTACGAGGTGCCGTCTGCGATCACAGACGATGGGCAGGTCTCTGCGGTGATGCCGGTGCAGGTTGCCAGATCCACTTTGTTACCGGTGGTCGACTGGCTGGTGTGCACGAACTGCGCACCGAAGTTACCGCGGTAGCTCAGGCCAGCCAGCGTACCGTCCAGATCACCCATGGCGTAAGCGGTGGTGACCTTTTCCGATACCGACCAGTCTTTCGCCAGCACGCTTGCGTCTACCCACTTAGCCATGGTGTAGATCGAACCCAGAGTGCCGGTTGGGTCGAACGATACGATAGGAATGCCGGTGGTACCAGCAGTCGCGACTTCGCTGCCCGGTACGGTTGCGGTGGCGTAGCCGCCGTTACCTTTCACCACCAGACGGCCTTCTTCGCCGTAGCGTACTTTGCTACGCTTGGTGTAGTTCACGCCAAACTGCACGGCAGCCACTGGGCCCCATTCCACTTGCTGACGGCCGGACAGACGGATTGCGTCGATCTTGTCGTCTACGTTAGGCAGCGCGACATAGCCAGCCTGTGGCGAGTTAGGACCACCACCCCAGCCGTCGGTGTCGGTCAGGAAGGTTTGCGAGCGGTTCGAGTAGTCGAAGCTCGAGGTCAGCTTCATTGCTGCCAGGTTTTTGCCGTCGAAGCCGGTCCACGACAGGGAACCGATCTGCGATGCAGGCACGTTACCAGCTTGGCCAGCAGTGGTTTCGTAACGCGAGGCGTTCTTGGTAGCTTTCGAGTGCGACAGGTCGCCGGTCAGGGTCCAGTCAGCCACTTTCCACTGGGTGTTCCAGCCGATTGCCGTCAGTTTGTCGTCGGCCGATTCTTTGTGGTTACGTACGTCGCCCTTGAAATTGCTGAAGGTGCCGCTGGTGGCCACGCCGTTCTGGATGGTGGCGTTGCTCAGCGTACCAACCGGGTCATAGCCGCCCCACGAACCGCCGATCGAGCCTTCCAGACCGGTTTTCTTCAGGCTGGTGCTACCGGCCGAGTAGAACAGATCGACCGAAGTCTTGAAGTCTTTGTTAGGACGGTATTGCAGCATGGCGGAAACGCCATCGCGGTTGTTCTTCGAGGTCTCGGTGTCCGCTTTGAAACCGGCAGGAACGACGACGCTCTGACCATTGTAGGTAACGGTGTCGGTGCCGCCGCCTTCGAACTTCTGCTGGCCGCCGCCGTTTTCTTTGTAGCTGGTGATGCCCACGGCCACACCGATGGTGCGGTTAGCGAACTGGTCCACATAGCTAAAGGTGTAGCGCTTGCCGTCACCTTCTGGCGAACCGGAACGCACGCCGGTGCGCTCGTTACGGGCACCCGCAGCCAGCACGCGCTTGCCGAAGTCCAGTGGCTGCACAGTGCGCAGGTCGATGGTCGATGCCAGACCCTGACCGATCACGGTCGCGTCCGGGGTTTTGTAGATCATGGCGCTGCCGATCAGTTCCGCTGGGAACAGATCGAATTCCGGGCTACGGGCGTTGCCGGTCGAAGCCATTTCACGGCCATTGACCAGCGTACCGTTGAAGCTCGGTGCCAGACCGCGCACGCTGATGTCGGCAGCCTTGCCCGAACCGCGGCTACGCTGGGCGGTTACGCCGGGCAGACGGGCGATCGATTCCGCCACGCTGGAATCCGGCAGCTTGCCGATATCTTCAGCGGAAATGGCTTCAACGATGGAGGTGGAATTCTTCTTGATCGAGATCGCTGCTTCGATACCGCGACGGATACCGGATACGACCACCGACTGGACTTCCGGCGCTTTAGCGTCGGATTGAGCGGCCGTTACGTCTGCAGCCTGTGCAGCTTCGCCTTGCGCAGCTTCTTGCGCATAGACGTTGCTCGCCATCATAGACAGGAATACAGCACAACCAGCTGCGACTGGATTCAACTGGAACGCGGCGCTTTGACGGCGCTTATTCGCGAAAATACTCATTTAATGTCCCCTCAACACACGACACAAAACATAATTCCCGCAAACATCAGCCGCTCCGCAAGCCGGGGCGTCTCAAACTACACGGGATCCAAGGAAAAACAACGTTCTTAAGACGTTCTGGAAAGAATTTTGTACTAAAACTAGATTCTGTGTCAAACAAAAGCACAGCCAACTACGCCTGAAAACACGCCTGCAAGCGGGTTTCCCTAGCGAATAAGGGTGACTCGTTGTATTTCGGCTACAGGATTTCAGTAATAGACTTGTAGTGGAACTACAGATTTCAGACTAAGACCACTTTTTTCTGCAAGAATTTTTCAATGTCCACGGGCTGAAATGCCGATAAACCGGCAGACAGCGGGTGGCAAGAAGACAAAAATCGTGCAAACTTTGTATTTTGACTAAAATTGCTTTTCCATCCGGCCGCTATTCGCGCACTTTTTTGGCGCAAACTATTGGCAAATAAAGCAAAATGGTCAAAAGGCAATGAGAAACACGCCCTGTAGTACGACTACTCATCTAAAAATGGAGACTGCATGAACAAGCGCCTGCTGCTGGCCACCCTCGCCAGCCTGACTCTGGGCAGCGCCCGCGCCGATTACCGCATCGATCACATGGAGCCGCCCAGCTGGTGGACGGGCATGCACGAGCGCAGCCTGCAGCTGATGGTGCATGGCCCGCAGATCGGCCAGCTGCTGCCCACCCTGCACTACCCGGGCGTGCAGATCACTTCCGTCGAGCGGGTGGCCAACCCCAATTACCTGTTCATCAACCTGCGCATCAGCGCCCGGGCCCGCGCCGGTGAACTGGATCTGACATTCAGGGGGCGCGGCGAGCAGGCACGCAGTGCTGCGGCCACTGTGCTGCACTACCGCTATCCCCTGCAGGCGCGGGCACAGGGCTCGGCCCAGCGTCAGGGCTTTGGCCGTGCCGACGCCATCTATCAGGTCATGCCTGACCGTTACGCCAATGGCGATACGGCCAACGACAATGCGCCCGATATGCGCGAACAGGCGCAGCGCAGCGAAGGCTCCGGCCGCCATGGCGGCGATCTGCGCGGCATTAGCGACCATCTCGACTACATCGCTGCCATGGGTTACACCCAGCTGTGGCCTACCCCGCTGCTGGAATCGAATATGCCGGCCTACTCCTACCACGGCTATGCGGCTACCCACCACTACCGCATCGACCCGCGCTACGGCAGCAACGAGGACTATCGCGCCATGGTGGCGCAGGCCCGCAGCAAAGGGCTGGGCGTGATACAGGACGTGGTGCTCAACCACATCGGCAGCCAGCACTGGTGGCTGCAGGACATGCCGGAAGCGGACTGGCTGACCTATCAGGGCAAGTTCGTCCCCACCGAACACCACCGCGTGGCCGTGCAGGATCCGTATGCTTCGCAGCAGGACAGGCGCAACTTCACCGAAGGCTGGTTTGTCGAAAGCATGCCGGACCTGAATCAGGCCAATCCCCGCGTGGCGCGCTACCTGATCCAGAACACACTATGGTGGATCGAGTATGCCGGCCTGTCCGGCCTGCGGGTGGATACCTACAGCTATTCCAACACCGACTTCCTGAGCCGCTGGTCCGGCGCCGTGATGGCCGAATATCCGCACCTGAATCTGGTGGGCGAAGAATGGAGCCCGCACATTCCCGTGGTAGCGCACTGGCAGCGCGGCAAACGCAATGCCAATGGCTATGTGTCGCACATGCCCAGCATGATGGACTTCCCGCTGGCCGATGTGCTGCGCCGTGCACTGGTGGCGCCCGATGATGGTGACTACAGCCTGACCAGCCTGTACGAAGCCCTGTCGCAGGACTATCTGTATGCCGATGCGGGCAATCTGGTGCTATTCGAAGGCAACCATGACATGTCGCGTCTGTACAGCGAACTCGGTGAAGACGACCAGCTGTACCGCATGGCGCTGGCTTTCGTGGCCACGGCACCGCGCATCCCGCAGTTCTACGCCGGCACGGAAATCCAGATGACCAGCAGTACCAGGGGGCGCGACGATGCGTCCTACCGGCGCGACTTCCCCGGTGGCTGGCAGGGCGACAGCATCAGCGCCTTTACCGGCGCCGGTCTGACAGCGCAGCAGCAGGCCGCGCAGGACTACCTGAAGAAACTGCTCAACTGGCGCAAGCATGCCAGCGTGATCCACCATGGCCGCACCATGCACTTCGGACCGGAGCAGAACACCTATGTCTACTTCCGCTACGATGGCAACCGCAAGGTGATGGTGGCGCTCAACAAAAACCGCAGCCCAACGCCACTAAACATGGCGCGTTTTCAGGAAATGCTGCAGGGCGCACAGAACGGCACGGATATCATTACTGGCCAGCGTATCGCGCTCGGTGAACAGCTAACCCTGCCGGCCCGTTCGGCACTGATACTGGAGATAGCCCCGTGAAACCCGCCCCGCACATCCTCGCCGCCAGCATCCGCACCGCACTGGGCCTGCTACCGCTTGCGACCACGCCAGCATTGCCAGTAATGGCCAGTCCCGCCAGCAGCACGGACGGCAGCTATCCGGCCAGCGCGCTGACGGTCAGCTATCCCGTGCCCGCCGCCGCACCTTATACGGTGCAGTACAGCGTCACGCCGCTGGAGCATGATTTGCGCCGCTACACCCAGCGCAGCAGCATGCCGGTGCGCGTGGGCGAGCAGGAAATCAGCTATAGCGAAGCAGCAGGCCAGCCGGTAGTCCGCAGTGGCAATCCCGGTTTCGATGCGCTATTCACGCTGGCCGGTCTGGAAATGGCACAGAACTCCGTCAGCCAGATCCGCGACGGCAGCTACAACGGCGGCCAGCCCATCAGCTGCAACTGCTTCGAAACGGGCGCATCCTGGCACTACGTCTGGACCCGCGACCTGTCGTATGCAGCCTCGCTGGGGCTGGGCATGCTGGATCCGCGCCGCGTGCGCAACTCGCTCGAATTCAAGCTGTCCGGCTACCGCAGCGGCATCGCGCCCGCCAGCGCGGTGGCCGGCAGCAGCGACGGCCTGCAGATCATTCAGGATACGGGCAGCGGCGGCAGCTGGCCAGTCAGCACGGACCGGGTCAGCTGGGCCTTCGGCGCGGACGAAGCACTCAAGGCGCTGGCACCGGACGAGCGCCGCGCGTTTGCCCGCACCGCCCTGCGCGCGCTTTCCAACACGCTGGAGAACGACCGGCTGGCTGCCTACGACAGCAGCGATGGCCTGTACACGGGCGAACAGTCCTTCCTCGACTGGCGCGAGCAAAGCTATGCGCCGTGGATCACCAGCGATCTGGCCAGCATGGCCAGCAGCAAAGCCCTGTCCACCAACGCCGCCCACTACAAGGCGCTGACGCTGGCCGCACAACTGGCCCGCGAACAGGACCAGCCCGCACTGGCACAGCGCTATGAGGACTGGGCCGCCGCACTCAAACGCGCCATCAACCAGCACCTGTGGCAGGCCGATACTGGTCTGTACAGCAGCCTCACGGCCGGCCATTTCGATGGCGCGGCACTGTACAAATACGACTGGCTAGGCCAGTCACTGGCCATCATCACCGGCATCGCCGATGAGCGTCAGGCCGCCAGCATACTGGCGCACTATCCACACGGCCCCATGGGTGCGCCGGTGATCTATCCGCAGCAACCCGATACGGCGATCTACCACAACCGCGCCATCTGGCCTTTCGTCACCGCCTTCGGCCTGCGTGCCGCCGCCATGGCCGGCAATAGCGCAGTTGCCGATGCCGCCTACCAGACCCTGATACGGGGCGCCGCCACCAATCTGTCGAATATGGAAAACATGGAATGGCTGAGCGGCCTGCCCATGCTCAAGGACCAGCGCGACGGCAAGGACCTCAGCGGCCCCGTGATCAATTCGCGTCGCCAGCTCTGGTCGGTGGGCGCCTATCTGGGCATGGTGGTCGGCAATGTGTTCGGTGTGCAGACTACCCAGCACGGCATAGCGCTACAGCCCTTCGTGACGGCACGGCTACGGCGCGAACAGTTTGCCGGCAGCGACAGCATCAGCCTGCGCCATCTGAACCTGCGCGGCAAGCAGCTGCAGGTGACGCTACGCCTGCCTGCGGCCAGCCAGAGCGAAGGCTATTACCGCGTGGCCGGCATCAGCCTGAATGGCCAGCCGGCCAGCGCCAGCATAGACTGGGCTGCTCTGGCCGACGACAACCACATCGTCATCACGCTGGGCACACTGCAGGCAGGCCAGCAGAAAATTCAGCGTGTGCACGCTGCGCCGCTGGCGCAGGACAGTGCCGTGACAGCACCGGCCGAACCGCAGCAGGTGGCGTTGGCACGGGGCAGCTTCGGCTTCCCCACGCTGAGCTTCAGCGCGCCGCCGCAGGGCGTGCGCTACAACGTCTACCGCAATGGCCGGCTGGCCGTGCAAGGTCTCACCAGCAGCAGCTGGGCCGACCGCCGCGCCCCGCTGCTGGGCCAGGGCGCGGCCGACAATCTGTGCTACAGCATGGAAGCCGTGCATCAGGCCAGCGGCCACCGCAGCCACCACACGCCGCTGGTCTGCCTGCACAGCGGGCTGGAAATCGCAGCCGATGATGCACGCTTCCAGTCCGGCATCAGCGCCGAGCAAGGCCGCATCGCCGGCTGGGGCGCCGGCAGCGATACCCTGAGCGTCAGCGGGCTGCGGGCAGAACGGGCGGGCCGCTATGCCGTGCAGCTGAAATACCGCAATGCGGCGCACCACATCAACCTGGGCATCAGCGGCGGCGTCAAATGGATGACGCTCAGCGATGCGGCCGGCCGCATCGTGGCGCAAGGCGTGGTGCAACTACCGCACAATGCCGCCATCAGCTGGTCCACACCATTGACAGCGCAGCTGCAAGCCGGCAGCTACCGCATGCAGCTCGGCGACTTTTACAATATGAGCTACCTGCAGAGTAACAGCAGCTATGCCGATGCGGGTGGCATGCAAGGACCGTCCAACCGCTTCGACCTGTATGGCTTGCGCCTGCTGCCACTGGCAGCAACGACCACGCCCAACGCCGACCATGCCGCAAACGGCGGCGCTGCCGCTGCCGTGGCGGCATCTGACCATAGTGTGACTGCGGGCAGCACGGCAGTAGCGACGGCAGCCGCCGCGCAGCTGCCTGCACTGCCGCCGCGAGGCAGCGTACAGATCACGGCGCCTATCGCCTCGCCCCAGCTGGGCAACCAGCGCCAGCTGCGCATCTATCTGCCGCCCGGCTATGAACGCGATACGGCGCAGCGCTATCCCGTGCTGTACATGCACGATGGCCAGAACCTGTTCGACCCGGCCAGCGCGGCCTATGGCGCGGCATGGGAAATCGCCGGCGTGATGGACCGCCTGATCGCCAACGGCGAGGTGGCGCCCGTGATCATCGTCGGCATCGACAACAATGCTGACCGCATCGCCGAGTACACGCCCTGCTGCGATGCCCGCCATGGCGGCGGCAAGCTCGATGCCTATCTGACCTTTGTCGCCGACATGGTGAAACCATGGGTCGATGCCCATCTGCGCACCCGCCCCGAACGCGAGCACACCGCCATCATGGGCTCTTCGCTGGGCGGCATCGCTTCGGTGTATATGGCCCAGCATCGTCCTGACGTGTTCTCCATGGCCGCCAGCCTGTCCGGCTCGTTCTGGTGGAACCAGCAGGCGCTGGTGCGCCAGCCGCCGGCCCATCTGCCCGTGCGCTTCTACCTCGATGCCGGCACCAGCAGCGATGGTCTGGAAGACACAGAAAAAATGCGCGACGCTTTGCTGGCACAAGGCTATCGCGCACACACGGAACTGGAATTCTATGCGGCCGAAGCCGCCATTCATAACGAACGATCCTGGGCGGCGCGGGTAGAACGCCCCTTGCGCTGGCTATACCCTGCCAGTCCTGCCCATCCCGTCAGCAGCCATTAAACCCGCCACACCGGCCTGACAAATTCAGGCCGGTGCTGCCAGCAGGGTGCGTCGGGGTGTGCTGGCCAGCCTGGCGCCGCCCTGCAGCTTGAACACGCTGACAGCATCCGTCAGCCGCGCCGCCTGCTGCTCCAGCGCTTCCGCTGCGGCCGCCGATTCTTCCACCAGTGCCGAGTTCTGCTGGGTCACGCTATCCATCTGGCTGATGGCGATGCTGATCTGCTCTATGCCGTCGCGCTGCTCCACACTGGCCACGCTGATCTCGCTGACGATGGCCGTCACCCGCTGCACACTGGCCACCACTTCGTCCATGGTGGCACCGGCCTGCCCCACCAGCCGGCTGCCCGCTTCCACCCGCTCTACCGAATCGCCGATCAGTTCCTTGATTTCCCTGGCTGCCGCTGCCGAACGCTGGGCCAGATTGCGCACTTCCGAGGCCACCACGGCAAAGCCGCGCCCCTGCTCGCCTGCACGCGCCGCTTCCACGGCCGCATTCAGGGCCAGAATATTGGTCTGGAAGGCGATGCCGTCAATCACGGCAATGATGTCGACGATCTTGCGCGAGGATTCATTAATCGAGCCCATGGTGCGCACCATCTGCTCGACTGCATCGCCACCTTTGGCCGCCACGCTCGATGCCGCATCGGCCAGCCGGCAGGCTTCTGTGGCATTGGCATTGTTCTGCTGCACGGTGGTGGTCAGTTCCACCATGGCGGCAGCGGTTTCTTCCAGCGAGCTGGCCTGTTCTTCCGTACGTCCCGACAGATCGAGATTGCCTTTGGCGATTTCGGACGAGGCCATATAGATACTATCCGTCCCTTCGCGCACTTTGCCGACGATGTCGCTCAGATTGTTCTGCATGAGTTTGAGCGCACCCAGCAGTTCGCCGATTTCGTCACGGCTGCGCACCTGCACTTCCGTGCGCAGATCGCCCGCCGCCACCGTCTGCGCCATGTCCACGGCTTCGCTCAAGGGGCGCGTAATGCTGCGTATAAGTGCCACCACCGTCACCCAGCCCACCACCAGCGTCAGGGCCAGCGTGATGCCCATGGCCAGTATGGCCTGGTTGTACGCGGAGGTGTTGGCCGCAGCCATTTCCTCCGTCAGCCGCTGCGACTCCTTGCTGATGTAGCCAACGATATCGTCGATTTTTTTGGTCGGTTCACGGTCCATGCCTTTCACCAGACCATCCACGATGTGCACACTTTCCGGATTGGCACTGTCGTACTGCTTGAGGGCTGCCAGATATTTGCTGACCAGTTCGTTCTGGGTGCGGATGGCATCGTCCACCAGCGGCGTGGCCAGTTCCAGCTTTTTCAGCTGGGTGTCGAGCTGCCTGAGCTTGGCGCGCGTCTGCTCACCGCCTTTGACAAAAGCCTCCGTGTATTTCTGCAGGGCCGCCGGGTCATTGCCCCGGATCAGGATGTTTTTCCATTCCTGCACCTGTATCTTGAACTCCACCTGAGCGGCGCGGGCCGCATCGATGGCCTGGCTCAGCGCGACGGAGCGGGCCATGGCCTGCGCGCTGATGGCATTGGTTTCATGCAGCGTGCGCCAGCCGCCTGTGGCGACGATCGCTAAAGCGATGAAAAAGAATCCGCCAAGTAAGCGCAGCCTGAGACCTATCTTCAGATTCGACAAATTCATGACTTCCCCCTTGGTAACAATTCGGAACCATCATGTCCGCCCTGTATGGAAAGCCCCACACCAACAGCGGAAAAAATTTAACAAACCAAGTTTTCTTATAAAACTTTCAAATGGCCGGTAAGCTCGCCTGCCGGCTCAGGCAGGCGCAAACTCGATACGGTATTTATTGGTCGCTTCTGTATTCGGCGGAAACACTTCGCTGCCGATATAGCGCAAGCCCAGCTTCTCCAGCAGGCGGATGGAATTCACGTTGCCCGGTTTGGTTATCCCCATCAGCGCGGGCAGTTTCAGCTGTTCGCGTGCGTAGGCCACTACGGCGGCAGCCGCTTCGTAAGTGTAGCCCTGACCGAAATAGGCGGGCCGGATGGCATAGCCGATATCCACGGCAGGCAGGGTGTCGCGCTTGATCAGGCCGCACAGGCCCAGCGGCTGGCCATCGCTCTGGCGTTCCATCACATACAGCGAATGGCCATGCAGGGCCTGCATGGCCATAGGCCCGTCCTGTATCGCCGTACGGGCACCTTCGACACTGCGTACGCCCTTGTCGCCTATGTATTTGAGCCACGTGGGATCGTTGACCAGTTCGAAATAAAACGCTGCGTCTTCCGGATTCATGGTGCGCAGATGCAGGCGCTCAGTACTCAGTATCTTCATGCCAGGGCTAAACCTCAGAGAAAACAGCACGCCGCGCGGCGCTGCGCAAACGCAGGGTACTTTGCCAACGCGCAACAGAAAGCACATCCTGATTGTCGAGGATTTCAAACGGCAAGTCCAGCCTTGCCTGCCTTACTGTGGCGTCTAACGCTGCAAACGGAAATCCACCTGGGCCGGACGGCCAGCAATATGCAGGCGGCTGACGGCCCGTGGCGCCTCCGCCAGCACCTTACCACGCCGCATAACCAGCCGGCGCGCCGCGCGCAGGCGGATCGCGGCGACCGGATCGGGCGCATCGAGCAGCACCAGATCCGCATGGTGGCCCACCGCAATGCCGTAGCCCTGCAGGCCGAGGATGCGGGCCGGGTTGCTGGTGACGGCCTGATAGCAGGCCCGCATGGCATCCTGCCCCGTCATCTGCGCCACGTGCAGGCCCATGTGCGCCACTTCCAGCATATCGCCCGAGCCCAGGCTGTACCACGGGTCCTGCACGCAGTCGTGGCCGAACGCCACCTCGATGCCGGCCGCCAGCAGTTCCGGCACGCGCGTCATGCCGCGCCGTTTGGGATAGCTATCGTGCCGCCCCTGCAGGGTAATGTTGATGAGAGGGTTGGCAATCGCCGCCACGCCCGCTTCGCGTATCAGCGGCAGCAGCTTGCTCACATAATAGTTGTCCATCGAATGCATGGAAGTCAGGTGCGAACCGGCCACCCGCCCCTGCAGGCCTAGCCGCTGGGTTTCATAGGCCAGCGTTTCGATGTGGCGCGACAGGGGGTCATCCGATTCGTCGCAATGCATGTCCACCATCAGGCCCCGTTCGGCCGCCAGTTCGCACAGCAGGCGTACCGAGGCGGCGCCGTCCGCCATGGTGCGCTCGAAGTGCGGGATGCCGCCCACCACTTCCACCCCCATATCGAGCGCACGGCGCAGATTGGCCAGCGCCGTCGGGCTGCGCAGCACACCATCCTGGGGGAAGGCCACCAGCTGCAGATCGAGGTAGGGTGCTACCCGGCGCTGTACTTCCAGCAGCGCTTCCACCGCCAGCAGGCGGTCGTCGCACACGTCGACATGGGAGCGGATGGCCAGCAGGCCGCGTGCCACGGCCCAGTCGCAATACTGCAGAGCCCGCTCCACCAGCGCCTGCTGGCTCAGTTGCGGCTTGAGTTCGGCCCACAGCGCTATGCCTTCCAGCAGCGTGCCGGAAGCATTCACTCTGGGCAGGCCGTAGCTGAGGGTGGCGTCCATGTGGAAGTGGGCATCGACAAACGGGGCGCTGAGCAGATCGCCCTGCGCATCGATTTCCTGCGCCCCGCGCAGCGGCAGGGCCGGGCCCAGCGCCGTAATGCGTCCGGCCGTGATGGCCACATCCACGCCGCGCTGGCCATCGGCCAGACTGGCATTGCGGATCACTGTATCGACCGAGACATCCATATGCGCTCCCGCCTATTTTTTCCAGTATGAGAATTCCGTTTCATAGCACTCGGTCTGCAATTCGGCGATCCGGTCCTGCATGGCCGCCTGCGCATCGAGTATGGCCTGATTGTAGACAGAGGGGCCAATTTCACGCAAACAGAAATCCAGCAGCAGCCTTGCCTTCAGCTCACCCACTTCCTCGTCCAGATGCTCGGCGCAATAACGTTGGATAGAGCCGATCAGGCGCTGCTCCGCATCTTTCTCCAGCTTGATCGCCATGGTGGCGTCCTTTCATGAAAACCCGTAAATTATTGCGCCGCAGTAATTCATTGGTAACGAGATACGAAAATGCTTTTCAAGCCCAATATTCAAGGCTAGAATCAAATTATTGCATCGCACCAAATCCACCGGCAGAGCGCAACCATGCCGACATTCTAATCGCCCAGGAGAAACCATGTCTTCGATCACCGAGCAGTTTTCCGTAGCCACCCGCAGCCAGTTAGAAAACCAGATCACCCTGCTCAACACGCTGGCCAGCAGCGCCGTTGCAAGTGCCGAGAAACTGTTTGCGCTCAACCTCAATACCAGCCGCGCCAGCGTGGCCCAGAGTTCCGCCACGGCCAGGAAGCTGCTGGCAGCCCGTGGCCCGCAGGAACTGCTAGAACTGAACAAGGCAGACACCCTCAATTTCGACCAGCTGTTCGACTATGGCCGCGCGCTCTACAGTATCGCTGCCAGCGCCCAGACGGAACTGCTGCAAAACGCCAAGGCCAGCCTGCAGAAATTCAGCCCGAACAACGCCGCCGCCCAGCCAGCCCCCGCCCAGGCCGAGGTGCCTAAACTGGTAGCCGTGAGCAAGCCTGTGGCCGAGAAACCCGCTAGCGCCAAGCCGGCAGCCGCCAGGCCGGTAGCAGCCGACGTGCCCGCACCAGTCGTGGCGGTGGAAGCCGTGGCCGTGGAAATCGTTACGACTGCTCCCGCGCAGGCCCAGCTGATCGAAGCGGAAGTGGTGGAAGCCCGGGAAGTGCCGGTAGCCAAAGCCGCTCCCAAAGCCAAGCCTGCCGCCAAAGCCAAGAAATAAACGCCTGCGTCGTGGCTGTCGCGCGGTAATAGGGCAGGAATAGCGCGCGCAGAAGTCGCAAACAGGGCCAGGGGCAGGAAAACACCGGGCAGCAATCAGGCGGGATCAGCGCGGGCAGCATGCCCGCCCTGATCCCGCCTTGCTTTGGTGTATCCTAGCGGGCTGTAAGCTTCATGCTGGGTTCTATGGCAACACTCTCTCGATTGATAGGCGGCTTTGTGCGCCAGCACAGCCGCGCTTATGCGCTCTCGGCCATCATGCTGGCCGGCGTGGCGACACTCACCATCTGGGTGCCGCGCAAGGTAGGCGCCATGATAGACGGACTGGCCAGCCATACGCTAGGCGGTAGCGAGCTGCTGCGCGAAATCAGCTATCTGCTGCTGATCGGCGCCGGCATCTATTTTCTGCGGGTGGGCTGGCGCCAGATTCTGTACGGCGCGGCCTACCAGCTGGGCGTCTCGCTGCGCACCCGCCTCTACACCCGGTTGACGCTGCAGGGCCCCGCCTTCTACCAGCAGCAGCGCACGGGCGACCTGATGGCACTGGCCACCAACGATATCGACGCCATCGAAATGGCGGCCGGCGAAGCCATGCTGGCCGGCTTCGACGGTGCGCTCACGCTGGCCATGGTGCTGGGCGTGATGCTGCTGGGCGTGGACTGGCGGCTGGCCTGCATCGCCCTGCTGCCCTTCCCGCTGATGGCATGGTCATTCTGGTTCATATCCGGACATATCCACACGGCGGCCACGGAAACCCTCAAGCATTTCAGTGCCCTCAACGACCATGTGCAGGAAACCCTGTCCGGTGTGCGCACCTTGCGCGCACTGGGTCTGGAACAGCGCAGCGCGCAGCATTTCGCCACGCTGGCGCAGCACGCCTCCGATGCCAGCCTGCGTGCGCAAGTGTGGGAAGCGGCCTATGAACCGGCTGTCGGCCTGACCCTGACGGCGGCCGGCGGCCTGACGCTGGGACTGGGCGGCTATCTGGTCTGGCAGCAGCAGCTGACCATCGGTGCGCTGACCAGCTTTACCATGTATCTGGGCCAGCTGATCTGGCCCATGTTTGCGGCCGGCTGGGTACTCTCGCTGATCGAACGGGGCCGCGCTGCCTGGCAGCGTTTGCAGCCCATGCTCGATGCGCCGCTGGTGATCGACGATCACGGCACGCTGGCGCAGGTGGCCAGTGGCGCGCTGGCGCTGCAGCATGTGAACTACCACTATCCGCAGCAGACGGCGGCCGCGCTGGCAGACGTCACGCTGACGCTGGCCGCCGGCCAGACGCTGGGTCTGGTGGGCCCTACCGGCAGCGGCAAGAGCACCCTGCTGCGCGTGCTGCTGCGCCAGCTCACGCCGCAGTCGGGCAGCGTGGTCTGGGCCGGCCAGCCGCTGGCAAGCTACCAGCTGCAGGCGCTGCGCGCTGCGATTAGCTGGGTGCCGCAGGAATCCTTCCTGTTCTCGGCCTCGATCGCGGAGAATATCGCGCTGGCGCGACCCGATGCGACTAGCGCCGAGATCGAACAGGCAGCCCGTCTGGCCGATATCCACGACGACATCCTGCGCTTCCCGCAAGGCTATGCCACCCCCGTGGGCGAAAAAGGCATCACCCTGTCCGGCGGCCAGCGCCAGCGCGTCGCCATTGCGCGTGCCCTGCTGGCCGATAACGATCTGCTGCTGCTCGACGATGCCCTGTCGGCCGTCGATACGGGTACGGAAACCCGCATCCTGCAGCATCTGGAACAGCTACGCCAGCAGCGCAAGGGGCGCAGCGCCATCATCGCCAGCCACCGCCTGAGTGCCGTGGTCAACGCCGACCTGATCGTGGTGCTGCACGCCGGCCGCATCTGCGAAACGGGCAGCCACGAACAGCTGCTGGCCGCCGACGGCTGGTATGCCAGCCAGTGGCGCTATCAACAACTGGAAGCCAGTCTCGATGCATCCTGAATCCACCAGTAAAACCCCGGCCGCCCAGGCGTTCCGCCCCGCGCTGGCGCTGCTGCAGCGCGCCGCCCGGCCCGATCTGCACCACCTGTGGCGCGCCATCATCTGGCTGGTGCTGGCTGCCCTGCTGGAAGTGCTGGGCCCCATCATGGGCAAGGCGCTGATCGACGAACACCTGCTGCCGCACCATCTGGACTGGCCGCGCATGGCCGCGCTGCTGGCCGGCGTGGTGCTGACGGGCTGGATCGCCAGCGGCCTGCGCTACCTGCAGCTGGTGCGCCTGTCCGGTCTGGCCATGCGCTCGGTGATGCGCTTGCGCGAAATGGTCTACAGCCATGTGCTGCAACTGCCCATGGCCTACTTTGACCGCGCCATCACGGGCCAGCTGGTGTCGCGCGTCACCAACGACACGGAGGCCGTGAAGACCCTGTACATCCAGGTGCTGTTCGTGATGCTTGACAGTTCCATCGTGCTGATCGGCACGGTGGCTGCGATGGCATGGCTGGACTGGCATCTGATGCTGATCGTGCTGGCCCTGCTGCCCATGGTGCTGCTGATCGTCTGGCTGTACCAGCGCTGGAGCGCGCCGGCCGTGACGCGCGCCCGCGCCCTGCGCAGCGACATCAATGCGCAGATGGCCGAATCGATCGCCGGCATGAGCGTGCTCCAGGCCAGCAATGCCGAGCGCCGCTTCGGCCAGCGCTTCGCCCGCACCAATCAGGACCACTACCACGCCCGTCTGGCCGAACTGCGCGCCAATGCCTGGCTGCTGCGCCCTGCGCTCGACCTGTTCAACATCATCCTGCTGGCAGCCGTGATTTTCCTGTTCGGCCAGCGCCCCATGACGGCGGCCGAAGTGGGCGTGCTGTATGCATTCATCAGCTATCTGGCACGCGTGATCGAACCGCTGATCCAGATCACCATGCAGTTCAGCCAGCTGCAGCAGTCGGTCGTGGCCAGCGCCCGCGTCGCCACCCTGCTCGACGAAACCCGCGCCGACGACCATGCCGGCAGCGCCCCGAGCGCAGCGGCGACGGATGGCGCCGCCGTCAGCATCGAGCATCTGAGCTTTGCCTACCATCCCGGCACCACCGTGCTGCACGACCTGTCGCTGCAGATCGCCAGCGGCAGCTATATCGGCATCGTCGGCCACACGGGCAGCGGCAAGTCCACCCTGCTGGCACTGCTGCTGCGCTATTACACGGCGCAGCAGGGCAGCATCCGCCTGTATGGCACGCCGCTGGCCAGCATCGCCAATCAGCGCTTCCGCGCCGAAGTGGGTCTGGTGCCGCAGGATCCCTTCCTGCTGGCCGCCTCGGCACGGGAGAACATCGACATGGGGCGCGGCCTGTCCGATGCCGCCATTGAAGCGGCGGCACGGGCGGCCCATGCCCATGATTTCATCTGCGCGCTCGATCAGGGCTACGACAGCCCGCTGGGCGAAGGCGGATCGCGCCTGTCGGTGGGCCAGAAGCAGCTGCTGGCCATCGCCCGGGCACTGGCCGGCCAGCCGCGCATCCTGCTGCTCGACGAGGCCACCTCGCACATCGATTCCCAGACCGAGCAGATCGTGCAGACGGCGCTCGATGCCCTGCGCGGCCGCGTCACCGTGATCGCGATTGCGCACCGCCTCTCGACCATCCGCGATGCCGACCGCATCATCGTGCTCAACCATGGCCGCATCGCCGAACAGGGGGCGCACGAGCAATTGATGCAGATAAACGACGGCATCTACCAGCGCCTCTACCTGTTACAGCAACTGGCTGCTTGAATCTGCTCCACGCAAGCATTATATTTTTTTAAGATCCATCCCCACACCGGTGCAGCAATCCAACAGTTGCCGCACCGCTAGCGCAGAAACTGTGGCGTTTTCGCGAAAATGCGGGTTTGCGCGGGATTTCCAATCAGCAACAAGAATATAATCGACTACACTATTTAATTGCGCCATCATCCGAGGAGACTGATCGTTGGCAGCACGGATACCCCGCCCACGGCAGCACCGTAGCGCGCTCGCGCTGGCTGCTGCATTGCTGTTGTCGCCGCTACTGGCCTCGGCACAGACCGAGGGATCCGGTATGTATCAGCGCATCCTCGATATCCGCGACCAGAGCCGCTTCGTTCCGGAAAAAGCCCTGACCCAGCTACAGGCCCTGCAAGCCAAGGCAGAGCAGGAGCCGCCGGCCACCCGCGCCGAACTGATCAACCAGCTCAGCGTGGCCCACTTGCGCACGGGCCAGCTCGACGCTGCCATGGCCGACACGGAACAGCTGATCAGCTTCGGCCGCGCCCAGCACGACGATGCCATGCTGGCCAAAGGCCTGCTCGCCAAGAGCTATGTGCTGTTCGAAAAAGCCGAAGCCAGCGCGGCCTACCAGCTGGCATTCGAGGCCGAGAAACTGGCCAACAAGAGTAGCGATCTGGCCCTGCGTTCGCAGGCCCAGGTAACGGTGGGACAGGCCTATGCCGAACAGGGCGATTTTCCTACCGCCCTGAGCAAGATCCAGCAGGCGCTCGATACGGCGCGCGAAGCGACCAGCGATCCCGTCATGCTGTTCGGCGCCCTCAATGCACTGACCAAGCTGTACACCCAGATGAAGGAGTACGACAAGGCCGACCTCACGCTGCAGGAAATGCTGGAGCTGGCGGGCCAGTTGCATTCACCGGGGCGCATGGCGGCGGCCAAGACCACGGAATACGTACTGGCGGTGGAGATCGGCCAGTACAAGCGCGCCATACAGGCGCAGCAGCTGGCGCTGGACCTGATGCGCAAACTGGGCTCGGAACGCGGGGTGGGTATGGCGCTGGGCAATCTGTCGGACGCCTATCTGAAGCTGCACGATTATGCACGCGCCGCCCAGTACGCCAACGAATCGCTGCGTTCGACCCAGAAATCCGGCGACCGCAGCATGGAATCCACTGCCCGTGCCAATCTGGCCCAGGCCTATCTGGCCATGGGCCGTATTGCCGAAGGCAAGCAGCAATACGAACAGGCCCTGAGCCGCTATGAGCAGGAGAATAACAAGCCCTTGCTGCAGGCCATATTGCGCGAATACGGCGAGGCGCTGGAACGGGTGGGCGATACGGCCGGTGCCGTCTCGGCCTATCACCGCGAGCGCACTATCTCCGACCAGCTGTTCGAACGGCGCCGCCAGCAGGCCGTGCTGGAGCTGCAGGAGAAATACGAGACGGAGAAGAAGCAGCGCCAGATCGAACTGCTAAGCCGCGACAACCAGCTCAAGGGCACCGAGCTCGATAACAAGCGCCTGCAGCAGCGCGTGTGGTGGCTGCTGGCACTGGTGACGGCACTGGGCGCCCTCATCGTCGGCATGCTGTACCGCCGCGTACGCCATGCGAATGCCCAGCTGGAAGTAAAGAATCTGGAACTCAAGGCCCAGTCGGTGCGCGATCCTCTCACGGCGCTGTACAACCGCCGCCACTTCCAGGACTTCATGCGCGCTCTGCCGCACGGCGATGCGCGCGAGTCCGATCTGGTGGGCGCCCTGTTCCTGCTTGATGTCGACCACTTCAAGCATATCAACGATAGCTACGGCCACGCAGCCGGCGACGCCGTGCTGAAAATGCTGGCCGAACACCTGCGCGTGGCGCTGCGAGAAACCGATATGATCGTGCGCTGGGGCGGCGAAGAATTTCTCGCCTATCTGCCGGCCGTATCCCGCCACGGCATAGACGATGTGGCACGCCGCATCCTGCGCAGCATCGCGGCCCAGAAGGTGGAATACCAGGGGCACAGTATCACGGTGCAGGTTTCGGTCGGCTATGCACCCTACCCGCTGGCACCCGACGGCACCCCGCTGCCATGGGAACGGGTGGTGAATCTGGTCGACATGGCGCTGTATCTGGCCAAGGCGCATGGCCGCCACCGTGCGTATGGCCTGCGCGGCTTCGCCAACTTCGAACACACCACGCTGGAAGCCATCGAGCAGGATCTGGAACGGGCCTGGCGCGCCGGCTTCGTCGATCTGTCCGTGGTGCTGGGCGATGCGCCCGATGCCGTGCCGCCCAGCCCGAACGAAGCCAATAACGTGGTTCACATCAAGCACGCCCATAAAAATAGCCACGGTACCTGAGACGGTACGGTGGCTATTCGTACGGACGGCGGATTTTTTCCCGCCCCCGCTGGCTTATTCGGCGTTGATTTTCTTCGGTGCAGCGGGCGGTGCAAACGCAATGGTTTCCGCTTCCGGTGCGCCGTCGAGGGCATCCGACTGATCCAGCCAGTTACGCAGCTTTTCCATCCGGCGTATCAGTATGCCCTTGTGGCTGATGTAACCCACCTGCTCGAAATTATCAGCCTTGACCGTCATTTTCGAGACGGTAGGCAGATTGTCGACCAGCCGGTCGAAGGCCTTGCGGGCCTTGTGTTCCCACTTCTGCAGATGCGCTTCGTTGAAACGGTTGCTCTCGTAATAAATCGTCAGCGTGCGGTCGTGATTACCAAAGCCGACGATCGCCGCACCCTTGCGCACGGCTTCCAGCACATCAGGTTTGATGTTCGGGGTCGGCACAAACAGGGCCGCGCGGCCCGTTGCATCCGGCCGCTCGTACGGCAAATCCTGTCCCATTAATACGCTCATCACGCTTCCTGTTGTTATGTTGCTGCTAGGCTATATTTCGATTCTATCCTGCGATTTTGCACAAGACAAGGAGAAAGCGTAGGAACGTGGCGTTGCGGATAATCAAGCTGGCGCAAGCCGTATAATGCCGGCTGTCCCCATTTAACTGCTTTGCTGCCCTTGCCACCATGAACTCCCCTACCCCTGCCAGCACCACTCCTGCCAGCCCTTACGGCGTGATTCCGGAATCTGCAGTGGATACGGCAGCCATCAATATCGGCAACACGGTGCGCATCGCCATCGGCCTGACCGAGCAGCAGGCCGCCCTGATCGTGCATGACCAGCGCACCGATCTGAACCGCGCGCTGACCGAAGGCTACCGCCGCAGCCTGCCGCAAGCCGAATTTATTGACTTCGACAGCGTTACGCCGGAGCAGGTGCTGGCCGCGTTCGACCGTTATCAGGCCGGCGATCTGGTGGTGCTGATCCAGTCCACCAGCTTCCGGCTGGAAGCCTTCCGCGTCCGCATCGAGCTGTTCAAGCGCGGCCTGAAAGTGATCGAGCACGTGCATCTGGCGCGCATGCCCGATACGGCGCAGGGCCTGCTCTACATCGACGCGCTGGCCTACGACCCGGCCTATTACCGCGGCGTGGGCCACGCGCTCAAGGCGCGCATCGATCAGGCGCCGTATGGCGTGGTCGATAGCGGCGCGGGCGAGAAGCTGGTATTCGGTTCGCCGTTCGAAACGGCCAAGCTGAATATCGGCGACTACAGCGCCATGCAGAACGTCGGCGGCCAGTATCCGCTGGGCGAAGTGTTCACGGAAGCGCAGGATCTGGAAGCCGTGAATGGCCGCGTGCGCATCTACGTGTTCGGCGATACCAGCTTCCGCGTCAACCATCCGGCCACACCGATTACCCTGATCGTGGAAAAAGGCCGCGTCAGCGGCACTGAAAACAGTACGCCGGAATTCGACACCGTACTGGAACTGATACGCGCCCATGAAGGCGAAGTCTGGCTGCGCGAACTGGGCTTCGGCATGAACCGCGCCTTCTCGCGCGAACGCATGGTGGCCGACATCGGCACCTACGAGCGCATGTGCGGCATCCACCTGTCGCTGGGCGCCAAGCATGGCCAGTACGCCAAGCCGCAGTTCCGCCGTGCCGATACGCGCTACCACATCGACGTCTTCGCCATCACCGAAGGCGTATATCTGGGCGAGGAATGCGTGTACCGCGACGGCGCCTGGCAGGTCAGCCCCGGGCAGGCCAGCCCGGCCGCCTAAGAGGCCAGCAGTCCCGCTGCCATCAGCTCTCGGTCCCACGGCGGCACGGGCTGGTACTCGGCCAGCAGAAAATCGATCAGGGCACGCACCTTGGCGGACGGCTGGCGGCTGGCCGGATACAGCGCGCTCAGATGGTTGAGCGGCAGCGCCCAGTCCTGCAGCACCGGCACCAGCGTGCCGGCCAGTAGCGCACGCCATGCCAGAAAAGTGGTGTTGTAGACGATGCCCAGCCCGCGCTGGGCCGCCTGCTGCAGCACCACGCCATTATTTGCCGTAAAGCTGGCCGCTACGCGCACCGACTCGCGCTGCTCGCCCCGTACAAACTGCCACAGCGTGCCATCCGTCAGATGGCTGAAATGCAGGCAGCGGTGCTGCTGCAATTCCTGCGGGTGGCGCGGTACGCCGTAGCGTTGCAGATAATCGGGCGAGGCACACAGCATGCCGCGACACGGTGCCAGCGGACGCATGGCCAGCGCGTGCACATCCGGAATTCCGCCGACACGGATAGTCAGATCAAATCCGTGCGCAATCGGGTCGAGCAGAGCGTCGTCCACGTACAACATCGGTGTCAGCTGCGGATGCAGTGCAGCGAAACGCGCCACGGCGTCGGCCAGCCACTCGCTGCCGAAGCTCGACGGTGCCTGGATGCGCAGCGGCCCCGTCAGTCCCGCCCCCGCCGTCGCCTGACTGACCTGATGCAGGGTACGGGTGGCTTCCAGCGCCTGCGCCAGCGTGGCCTGGCACGGCGCCAGATAGGCCAGCCCCGCATCGGTCAGGCTGACCTCGCGTGTGGAACGGTGCAGCAGCCGGGCCTGCAAACGCTCTTCCAGCTGAAGTATGTGCTTACTGACCATGGCCCGCGTCAGGCCCAGCCGGCGGCCGGCCTCGCTGAAGCTGCGCCAGCGTGCCACCTCGACAAAGATTTCCATCGCCCGTAACTGATCCATGCCGCCATTGTCTCGATTCTGGCGACAATGTGTCAACCATCGCCCCATTGTAGGCGTCTGCTTGTCGCCCTAAACTGCCAAATTGCACTGTATTCGCCCTCAAAAACGGAAAACACCATGCTGACTGACATCCAGAAACAACAATACCAACGCGACGGCTACATCGTCCTGCCGGACTTCAAATCGGCCGGGCAGATCGCCGCCCTGCGCGCGCGCGCCGAACAGATCGTCGATGCCTTCGATCCCAGCCAGCGTTCCGGCATCTTCAGCACCATCGAACAGGAAAAGACCAACGACGCCTACTTCCTCGGCTCGGACAACACCATCCGCTGCTTCTTCGAGGAAGAAGCTTTCGGCCCGGACGGCCAGCTGAAACAGCCCAAAGCCCTGTCGATCAACAAGATCGGCCACGCCATGCACGATCTCGATCCGGTGTTCCGCAGCTTCTCCAGCGACGCGCGGCTGGCCGAACTGGCGCGCGATCTGGGGCTGGCCGAAGCGCAGGTATGGCAATCGATGTACATCTTCAAGCAGCCCGGCATAGGCGGCGAAGTACGCTGGCATCAGGACGCCACCTACTTCGATACAGACCCCATCAGCGTGACCACCTTCTGGTTTGCGCTGGAAGACGCCACCCTGCAGAACGGCTGCCTGTGGGCCGAACCGGGCGGCCACAAAGGCCCGATGCGCGAGCGCTTCCTGCGCAACGGCGACGAGCTGCGCATGGAAACCCTGAGCACCCAGCCCTGGCCTGACAACAGCACCGCCGTGCCGCTCGAATGCAAGGCCGGCAGTCTGGTGTGCTTCCACGGCCTGCTGCCGCACTACAGCGCGCCCAACCGCTCGCCCATCTCGCGCCACGCCTACACCCTGCACGTAACGGACGGCGCCACTGCCTATTCGCCACACAACTGGATACAGCGCGACGCCAGCTTCCCCGTGCGAGGCTTTATCTGATGAAGATCGAGATCTTTGCCGCCCACTGGGGCAATAACGAACTGGCGCCGGACGTCTTCATCGAGCGCGTCAAACAGGCCGGCTTCGACGGCATCGAAATGTCGCTGCCACTGGACGTGGCAGAGCGCGAAGAATGGACTACGCGCATCGCCGCAGCGGGGCTGGGCCTGATCGTAGCGCAATGGGAAACCGTCTTCCATAGCGACTTCGCAGCGCACCGCACGGCACTGGAACAGCTGCTGCACAACGCCTGCGCAGCCCGTCCGCTGCACGTCAATTCGCATACGGGCAAGGACTACTACACGCGCGAGCAGAATCTGCAGCTGCTGCAGCTGGCGGCCGATATCTCGCGCCAGCATGGCATCCCCATCGTGCACGAAATCCACCGCAGCCGCTTCAGCGGCCACCCCATGCTGCTGCTGCCCTATCTGCAGCAACTGCCGGAGCTGCAGCTGACGGCCGACCTGTCGCACTGGTGCTGCGCCTGCGAATCGCTGCTGGAAGACCAGCCGCAGACGCTGGCCGCCACCCTGCCGCAGGTGCGCCACATCCATGCCCGCGTCGGTCATGCACAAGGCCCGCAAGTGGCCGACTTCCGCGCACCGGAAGCGCAGGCTGCGCTAGAGGCACATCTGGGCTGGTGGGATGAAATCATCCGCCTGCGCCGCGCCGCCGGTGCCAGCCGCATGACGCTGACGCCGGAGTTCGGCCCCGTCCCCTACACCCAGACCCTGCCCTATACGCAGAAAGAAGTATCGAATGCGTGGGAACTGAATGTCGCCATGCTGGCACTGCTGCGCCAGCGCTATGCCTGAAGCGGCTGTTCTTCCGGCGGCAGCTGCAGCGGCAGCACCAGTGTCACCGTGGTGCCCTGGCCGGCCACCGACTCCACCTGTATGGTGCCGCGCAGGACGCCGGTGACGATGTTGTAGACGATGTTCATGCCGAGGCCGGAACCACCCTGCCCCAGTTTGGTGGTGAAGAAGGGATCGAAGATCTTGCGCAGCGTGCCCGGCGACATGCCGACGCCGTCATCGCTGAAGCGCAGCGTGACGGCATCGGGACTATCGAGCCGGCCCTCGATGCGGATGCCGCCGCAGTCGCGCCCATCGAAGCCGTGCAGCAGCGAATTGCCGATCAGATTGCTGAGCACCTGGCTCAGACTGCCCGGATAGGAATCGAACTCCACCCCGGCCGGCAGATCCACCGTGACATGGCAGGCGCTGCGGCGCAGCTGGGCGGCGTAAGTGGCCAGCGTGTCATGCACCACATCATCGAGCTTGAAGCGGCGGCGCTGGCCGCTGGCCTGATCCACCGCCACCTGCTTGAACGAGGTAATCAGGTCGGCGGCGCGGGTCAGCGAACTATTCATGATGTCGCAGGCTTTGCGCGCATCCTGCATATGGGCTTCCAGTGCCGAGCGTTTCAGGCCGCCGTCGTTGGCCAGCTTGTGTTCCAGTTCGCGCACCATGTCGCTCAGGGCGCTGGCCGTCAGCAGGCTGTTGCCGATAGGCGTATTCAGTTCGTGCGCCACGCCGGCCACCAGCGCGCCCAGCGAAGCCATCTTCTCTGACGTCAGCAGATTGGTCTGGGCCTGCTTCAGGGTCTCCGTCAGCGCAGCCAGATCGGCGCGCGCCTGCTCCACCTTGTGCTTCTGCCGCTCCAGCTCGGCCAGACTGTATTCCAGCCCGTGACGCGCCACCGTCATGCGCCGGGTCGATACCAGCAGGGCTGCAATCAGCGCGCTGATGATTACGCCGGCAATGCCGATCAGGATTACCGGCCATGGTGCGCGCGTATAGCGGCTGCCGGCATGGCCCTGCACCTCCACCTGCCACTGGCGCATGCCCACCACCATGGGCATCTGCACGGCCAGATCTTCCAGCGCAGCGGGCGCTGCTGCTGTTACTGCTGCGCTGCCGGCCCGGCTGTCGTACATCAGCGTTTGCGCACTGGGCGCCAGCGGCGTGGCATCCTGCCGGTAGCCGCGGTCCTGTATGCGCACATGCAGGTGCTCCAGCATGGCCGGATCGATCACTTCGCGCATCAGCGTATTGACCTTGAAGACGATGGCCACAAAGCCCACCAGCGCTGCTTCGCGCTGGGCTGCCGTCTGCAGTTGCACGCCATTGAGATACACTGGCGCACGGGCCACAAAGCCGGGCTCGCCGCTACTATCCTGTACCAGCGTGATGCGCTCGGTGGCGACGATCTGGCCGCTATCGCGCCCCAGTTGCAGCGCACGCAGATGGGGTGGCAGCGCCGCCAGATCCAGCCCGAAGGCGGCCTCGTTGCCCTTTAGCGGCTCGGTATATTCGATCACATAATGCAGCTGCTGGCTGCTGACCGGATGCACACTGAAGGCCGGATAGCCATCCTTGCGTACGCTGCTGCTGAATTCCTGCAGGCGCTGCTCGGGCACGCGCCGCACGAACTGTATGGCCTGAAAACCGGGGTAGCGCTGGTCCAGCTGGAGCTGGTTCACATAGCGCTGGAAGCGCTGGCGGTCCATGCCGTCGTCGAGCGCATACACGCCCTTGATGGCCAGCAGCACATCGAAATAGGTCTGCAGCCGGGTCTCCGTATCGCGCACCACTTTTTCCGCATCGCGCTCGAAGTTGCTGCGGATCTGGTGACGCTGCGCCGTCAGCACGATCTGGCAGGTCGCCAAGGTCAGACATAAGCCCACGATAAATGCCAGATAGCCGCGCGATTTAAGCATGGGTGCTAGCGCCTATTCCAGCGCAGCGGGCGCACTGGCGGGAGTATCGGCCTCGTCGCGGTAGCGCGCGGCGATCTCCATGAATTCCTCTTCTATGGTCAGCATGGCATCGACCACATCGGGATCGAAATGTTCGCCGCTCCCCTGGCGTATCATTTCCATCGCCGTCTCGTGGCTGAAGGCCGGCTTGTAGACACGCTTGGAAATCAGCGCATCGTACACATCAGCCACCGCCATCAGGCGCGCCGAGATGGGGATGGCATCGCCCACCAGCCCTTGCGGATAACCGCTGCCATCATATTTTTCCTGGTGCGAGTAGGTGATTTCGCGGGCAAAGCGCAGGAAGGTGTTGGAGTAACCAAGCTGCTGCTCCACCGCCACGATGGCATCGCGGCCATACACCGTATGCTGTTTGATGACGGCGAATTCGGCTTCCGTCAGGCGGTCCGGCTTGAGCAGGATGGCGTCCGGTATCGATACCTTGCCGATGTCGTGCAGCGGCGCGGCCTTGAACAGCGCCTTGATATTCGCTGCACTCAGCTCGTCGGCAAAGCGCGGATGGCTGCACAGCTGGCGCCCCAGCGCTGCCACATAGTGCTGCACGCGGCGCAGGTGGTTGGCGGTTTCGTATTCGCGCGTTTCGGCCAGCGAAGCCAGCGCCCAGATCATCGCATCGAGCATCTGGCTCAGTTCCACCGTCAGCTCTTCCACCACATGTTCGAGCAGGTTGCGCTGCTGCTTGAGCAGCTCGCGCGAGTGGCGCAGTTCGAGGTGGGCCGCCACGCGGGCGCGCAGCAGATCGGCCAGCACGGGCTTGTGCAGCACATCCACGCCGCCCTCGAGCAGGGCGCGCGCTTCGTCGGCTTCCTGCTGCAGGAAGATCACGGGGATTTCTGCCGTATCGGGACTGGACTTGAGCTGCTGGCAGACGTTGTAGCCATCCATATCGGGCAGCGCCGTATCGAGCAGCACCAGATCCGGCCGCGGCACCTGCTGCATCAGCTGCAGCACGCCGGCGCCCTGGTTCGCCAGCAGCACTTCATAGTGCTCCTGTAGCATCCCGTTAATCGAGATCAGGTTGTCCGCCGCTGCATCGGCAATCAGTACGATGGCCTTCCTGGTGTTCATCCGCTGCTACTCCCAAGGTTAATCCCTACCGTTATATTAACCGACCATAGTGCCTGCCAGACATTTTTCTCCGCTTAATTTGGTGCCCCGGCAACGCCGGCAGCGCCGCTTTGCTTGCAATTGTATCGCGCACTACCTATACTGGATGCATGACTACTCAAGCTCCACTATCTGCCGTACCGCAACTGGACCAGCAGTTGTGCTTCGCGCTGTACTCCACCTCGCTCGCGATGAGCAAGCTGTACCGCAAGCTGCTGCGCGGGCTAGGCCTGACCTACTCGCAATATCTGGTCATGATGGTGCTGTGGGAACGCAATGATCTGACCGTATCGGAAGTGGGCGAACGCCTGTTTCTTGATTCCGCCACCCTGACGCCGCTGCTCAAACGCATGGAGCAGGCCGGCCTGCTCACGCGCGCGCGCGCTGCCAGCGACGAGCGCCAGGTCATCATCAGCCTGACGCCGCAAGGCGACGCGCTGCGCCATGAAGCCGCCAAACTGCCGCCTTCCATTCTGCAGGCCACGCACTGCAGCGTGGATCAGGTGGTCGGTATGAAAACCCAGCTGGACGCCCTGCGCGCCAGCCTGATGTCCGCCAGCTAGATCACACCATGACCAGTCCCGCACCGTTCTACACCCACCCCTCGCAAATGGCCGAAGCCCTGCGCAAGGATGGCTATGCCATTCTGCCGCCGCAGGATGTGGCCGCTCTAGCCGGCGTGCCGCTGGCCACGCTGAACCAGCTGATTCCCAGCTGGGAAGGACTGGAGCCCGATCTGTACATGAAAGACGGCGGACGCTACCGGCGCCGCCGCCATTCCTGCTTCATCCTGCATGGCCGCGAACTGCAGCAGACGGCCCACCGCGCCCACTGGCAGCCGCTCGAATACAACGCCCTGCATGGCGGCATGAACCGTCTGTTCGAACCCATGCTGGCCGAGACCGTGGCCCTGCCCGCCTGGCCGGCCCTGCTACAGGGACTGGGGCAGCTGTGCAGCGCCGCGCGCCGCAGCAGCACGCCATGGTACGTCGAAGCGCACCAGTTCCGCATCGACACGACGGACGGCATAGGCCGGCCCACGCCGGAAGGGGCGCACCGCGACGGCGTCGATTTCGTCGCCGTAATCCTGATCGGACGCAAGGATATCAAGGGCGGCGAATCGCGCCTGTTCGAAGCGGACGGCCCCAACGGCAAACGCTTCACCCTGACCGAGCCATGGACCCTGCTGCTGCTCGACGATGCCGCCGTAATCCACGAATCGACCCCCATCCAGCCGCTGCAGCACTACGGCCACCGCGACACACTGGTGCTGACCTGGCGCAGCAACGGCTTCCAGGGCCAGCCCTGAAATCAGGACCGCAGCGCAGCAGAGGATTTAATTTTTTGCCAATCTGGCGAGAACGACAGCGTAGTTCTACGGTATTGCACCGCAACATAAACGGGACTATAGTAGAACTGTCTCCTCCGAATGTCGCCTGACATTGGAACTATGCCCGCCCATCTGGTCGCGGGCATTTTTTTATTCTCCCTACAATATTTTCCTCAGCCATACGACTGCACTGCATCAGTTGCAGATTCAGGCAGGGGGACGGCTTCGTTCCCATGGCGGCTTGCGCGCCTTAATTTAAACAACTGATTTAGTTATATCAATCGTTTAAATTATGTGATGTAATGGCGCCATGAACGCAAAATCATCCTCACTTCCAGTCCACGACGACAGCCGCAAACCCCGCTCCGATGGCGAGCAATCGCGCATCCGCCTGCTGCAGGCGGCCACGCGCCTGTTCGGCAACCATGGCTACAGCCGTACTTCGACGCGCGAGATCGCCCGGGCGGCCGGCGCCAACGTGGCCGCCATCAGCTACTACTTCGGCGACAAGGCCGGCCTGTATCAGGCCTGCTTTGCCACCATGTGCGAACCGGCGCCCGACAACATCGCCCAGTTCGACCAGCCGCACTACACGCTGCGCCAGTCGCTCGACGGTTATTACCGCCAGCTGCTGGCGCCCTTGCTGGCGGGCGAAGATGCCCAGCAGCTGGTGCGCCTGTTCTACCGCGAAATGCTGGAACCGACCGGGCTGTGGGAGCGTGAAATCCACAACAACATCAAACCGGAACATCTGGCGCTGGTGGGAGTGCTGAGCCGCCATCTGGGCCTGGCGCAGCCGGACGATCGCGTGCACCGGCTGGCCTATGCGCTGGTCGGCATGGCCATACAGATGCTGGTCGGGCGCGACATCATTCATACCATCACCCCTCACCTGCTGGCCACGCCGCAAGCCGTGGCCGAATGGCTGCAGTATCTGGGCGGCTACGCCGAGGCACTGGTGCAGGCCGAGAAAAACAAACTTCAACAAGGATAAGCATGAAGCTACTTCAACGCACGGGGGCCCTGGCTGCCGTGGCAGCGCTGAGCGCCTGCGCCACCTCAGTGCCTGCGCCCCATGTGACGGCGCAGGTGCCGCCACAGTGGCAGGCGCCCCTGCCCCATCACGGTAATCAGACCGAACTGGCCAACTGGTGGCGTGCCCAGAACGATGCCCTGCTGGTGCAGCTGATCGATGCAGCGCAGGCAGCCAGCCCGAATGTGGCGGCAGCGGCCAGCCGCATTGCCCAGTCGCGCGCCGAACGTGTGGCTGCCGGCGCCGCGCTGGCGCCCTCGCTCGATGCGGCTACCAGCATCAGCCGCGCCAACCAGCAATCCACGCTACCTATGGGCACCGTGTCGCAGGCTGCCCTGCAGGCCAGCTGGGAGATCGACCTGTTCGGCGCCAACCGTGCAGCGCGCGATGCCGCGCAGGAGCGCTACGACAGCGCCCGCGCCGGCTGGCATGATGCGCGGGTCTCGGTGGCCGCCGAAGTGGCCAACCAGTATTACGGCCTGCGCGCCTGCGAACAGCTGCTGGCCGTGACCAGACAGGATGCCGCTTCGCGCGCCGATACAGCACGCCTGACGGAACTCAGTGCGCAGGCAGGCTTCCAGTCGCCCGCAAGTCTGGCACTGGCACGCGCCAGCGCAGCCGATGGCAATAGCCGCGCCATCGCCCAGCGCGCGGCCTGCGATGTCGATGTCAAAGTACTGGCCGCGCTGACGGCGATCACCGAACCGGAACTGCGCCGCCAGCTGGCGAGCGCCGGCAGCACGGGCAACCTTGCAGCAACCGGTGCCGCTGGTGCTGGCGCCGGTGCCACTGCAGGTACTGACGCTGGCGCAGCAGCCAGCGCCCCAGCCATCGCGATTGCCGAACTACCAGCCAGCACCCTGAGCCAGCGCCCCGACGTCTTCAGCGCCGAACGTGCCGTCAGCGCCGCCAGTGCGGACGTCGGCACGGCGCAGGCCGCGCGCTATCCGCGCCTGACCCTGTCTGGCTCGGTCGGCGTGGCAAATTTCCGTGCCGGCGGCGACAACACCAAAACCGATACCTGGACTATCGGCCCGCTGTCCATGACCCTGCCCATCTTCGATAGCGGCAAGCGCAGCGCCAATGTGGAAGCCACGCGGGCCCGCTACGACAGTGCCGTCAGCAGCTACCGCGCCACCGTGCGTCAGGCGGTCAGCGAAGTGGAACAGGCACTGGTCAACCTCGATGCCAGCGCCGCGCGCAGCAGCGATGCCCAGACCGCACTGCAAGGCTATCGCGTCAATTTCAGCGCTGTCGAACAGCGCTACCAGAGCGGGCTGGCCAGCCTGTTCGAACTGGAAGACGCACGCCGCACCCGCCTGGCGGCGGAGCAAAGCGTGATCAATCTGCAGCGCGAGCGCAGCGCTGCCTGGGTGGCGCTGTACCGCGCCGCCGGCGGCGGCTGGTCCACCGCCAGCACTGAACCGACCACCGGCACCAGCCCTGCGGCTGGCACCGATAGCGCCAACCGCAACGGCACTCCCGCCCTCGCCAGCCCCCAATAATCCCTGCACGCCATGAAAACTCTGAAAACCTCCTACAAGCCTGTCGCCCTTGCCCTGCTGGCGATCTTCACTGCCGGCGTGATCGGCATGACCCTGTTTTCGCCTGCCTCGCACGCAGCCAGCGATGCCAAACCGGCTACTGCCAAGCCAGCCCTGACCGTCACCACCGCCAGGCCCGAAGCCGCGCGCCTGCCCATCAAACTGGCCGCCAACGGCAATGTGGCCGCATGGCAGGAAGCCAGCGTCAGCAGCCAGTCGAATGGCCTGCGGCTGGCCGAAGTGCGCGTCAACGTGGGCGATGTAGTCAAAGCTGGCGATGTGCTGGCCGTGTTTGCCGCTGAAACGGTAGAAGCCGATCTAGCCCAGGCCAGGGCAGCCCTGCAGGAAGCCGAAGCCAATGCTGCCGAAGCCGTGGCCAATGCCGCCCGTGCGCGCAGCCTGCAGAACACCGGCGCCCTGAGCGCCCAGCAGATCAGCCAGTACACCACGGCCGAACAGAGCGCCAATGCGCGCATCGCTTCCGCCAAGGCGGCACTGTCCAGCCAGCAGCTGCGCATGAAATACACCAGGGTGGTGGCGCCCGATAGCGGCGTGATTACGGCACGCAGCGCCACCGTGGGTGCCGTGTCCGGCACCGGCACGGAACTGTTCCGCATGATTCTGCAAAGCCGCCTCGAATGGCGTGCCGAAGTGGTGGCTGCCGATCTGCGCCAGCTCAAGCCGGGCACCACGGCCAGCGTCAAAGCCGCTAACGGCAGTGTCGCCAGCGGCAAGATCCGCATGATCGCCCCCACCGTGGATGCGCAGACCCGCTCGGCGCTGGTCTACGTCGACCTGCCCGCCAGCGCGGCCAGCGGCAAGGATGCGCCATTCAAGGCCGGCATGTTCGCCAGCGGCCAGTTCGATCTGGGCACCTCCGACGCCATCACTGTGCCGCAACAGGCCATCGTGGTACGCGATGGCTTCAGCTTCGTATTCCGCCTGAATGCGGATAACCACGTCAGCCAGATCCGCGTGCAGCCGGGCCGCCGTCTGGGCGAGCGCATCGAAGTGCTGAGTGGCCTGAATAGCGACACGCAGGTAGTGGTGCGCGGCGCCGGCTTCCTCAACGATGGTGATCTGGTACACAACGTCGCCGACACCGCCGCTGCCGCCAAAGTCGCATCCAAAGAAGCAACCAAAGTGGCCGCCAAATAAGGAACGCCGATGAACTTCTCTGCTCTCTCCATCAAGAACCCGATACCGGCGATCATGCTGTTTGCATTGCTATCGCTGGCCGGCATGATGGCTTACAAAGCCAATCCGGTACAGGATTTCCCTGATATCGAACTCCCCATCGTGGTCATCACCGCCACACTGGACGGCAGTGCGCCGGCCCAGCTGGAAACCGAAGTGGCACGCAAGATCGAAGATTCGGTCGCCACCCTGCAAGGGGTGAAAAACATCTACACCACGGTGCTCGATGGCGTCGCCACCACCACGGTGGAATTCATCCTCGAAAAGCAGATCGCCGATGCCGTCAACGACGTGCGCGATGCGGTAGCACGGGTGAAAGCCGATTTGCCGGCCGAACTGCGCGACCCCACCGTCACCAAAGCCTCGACGGCCGGCCGCGTAGTGCTGACCTTTACGGCATCCGCCGCCAAAGCCCCGGGCGAAAAGCTCGACACGCAGGAACTCAGCTGGTTCGTCGACAACGCAGTGTCCAAGCGTCTGCTGGCCGTACCGGGTGTGGGTGCCGTCAAACGGGTGGGCGGCGTCAAGCGCGAAATCCGCGTCGAACTCGATGACACCCGCATGGCGGCGCTGCGCGTCTCCGCCATCGACGTATCACGCCAGCTGCGGCTGGTGCAGAAGGAAGCCCCCGGTGGCCGTGGTGATGTCAGCGGCGCCGAACAGGCAGTGCGTACCATCGCCACCGTCAAGAGCGCGGCCGAACTGAGCGCGATGGAACTGCCGCTGGCCGATGGCCGCCGCGTGCGCCTCGATCAGGTGGCCAGCGTGACCGATACCGTGTCCGAACCGCGCGCAGTAGCGCTGCAGGACGGCGTACCCGTGATCGGTTTCGAAGTGTTCCGCACCAAGGGCGCCAGCGAACTGGCCGTAGCCAAAGGCGCGCGTGCCGCCATAGCGGAACTGGCGCAGGCCAATCCGCGCGTGGAACTCAAGCAGGTGATCGACAACGCCTTCCCGGTCGAAGAAAACTTTGGCGGTTCGATGGAACTGCTGTACGAGGGCGCCATCCTCGCTGTGCTGGTGGTGTGGTGGTTCCTGCGCGACTGGCGCGCCACGCTGGTGGCAGCAGCCGCCCTGCCGCTGTCCGTGCTGCCGGCCTTCCTCGGCATCTACCTGTTCGGCTACACCCTGAATACCGTGACCCTGCTATCGCTGGCACTGGTGGTGGGCGTGCTGGTGGACGATGCCATCGTCGAAATCGAAAACATCGAGCGCCATCTGCGCATGGGTAAAACCCCGATGGAAGCGGCAATGGAAGCGGCCGACGAAATCGGCATGGCGGTGATCGCCACCACCTTTGCGCTGGTGGCCGTGTTCCTGCCGACCGCCTTCATGGGCGGCATTCCCGGCCTGTTCTTCAAGCAGTTCGGCTGGACCGCCGTGGTAGCCGTGCTGGCTTCGCTGGTCGTCGCCCGTCTGCTCACGCCCATGATGGCCGCCTATCTGCTCAAGCCTGCCACCCATGCACAGCAAGCCGATGGCTGGCTGATGACGCGCTACATGAAAGTGATGCGCTGGTGCCTGCAGCACCGTCTGGTCACGGCCAGCGCTTCGATGGCCTTCTTCGTCGGCTCCATCATGCTGGTGGGCCTGCTGCCGACCGGCTTCGTGCCGGCCGCCGACCGTTCGCAGACCCAGATCAATCTGGAACTGCCACCCGGCTCCACTCTGGCCGAAACCAGTGTGGTGGCCGAGCGCGCCCGCGCTGCGGCGATGGAAGTCAAAGGCATCAAGTCGGTGTTCAGCTCCATCGGCGGCGGCTCCAGCGGCGACGCTTTCGCTCCCGGTGCAGCCGCCGAAGCGCGCAGCGCCGTGCTGACCCTGACCACCGTGCACCGCAACGAACGCAAAGCTTCCATGGCCGATCTGGAAGGCGAAATCCGCGACAAGCTCAACGCCATACCCGGCGCCCGCTTCAAGGTGGGCCCGCCCGATAACGGGGTGAAGATGCAGCTGGTGCTGCGCAGTGAGGACCCGGTGGCGCTGGCCGAATCGGCGCAGAAGGCCGAGCGCGAGCTGCGTACCCTGAAAGGCGTGGGCAATGTGCGCTCCAGCGCTTCGCTGGTGCGGCCGGAAATCATCGTCACGCCGGACTTCGCCAAAGCGGCCGATCTGGGCGTGACGGCAGCGGCCATAGGCCAGACTGTGCGCGTGGCCACGGCCGGCGACTATGACACCGACCTGACCAAAATGAATCTGCCAGAACGTCAGGTGCCTATCCGCGTCAAACTGCCGGACGCCGTGCGCGCCGACCTCGACGCCATCGGCCGCCTGACCGTGCCGGGCAAGAACGGCCCTGTGCTGCTGGCTACCGTGGCCAGCATCGCAGTAGAAAGCGGTCCGGCCCAGATCAACCGTCTGAACCGCAGCCGCAACGTGATGCTGGAAGTGGAACTGGGCAAACGGTCGCTGGGCGAAGTCAACGAAGAAGCGCGCGCCCTGCCCACCCTGAAAAACCTGCCGCCTTCCGTGAAAATTGCCGAACTGGGCGACACCCAGGAAATGGCCGCGCTGTTTGCCAGCTTCGGCATCGCCATGCTGATCGGCGTGCTGTGCATCTACTGCGTGCTGGTACTGCTGTTCAAGGACTTCATGCAGCCGGTGACGATTCTGGCCGCCCTGCCGCTCTCCATCGGTGGCGCCTTCGTGGCCCTGCTGATTACGGGCCGCGCCCTGTCCATGCCATCCATGATAGGCCTGATCATGCTGATGGGGATCGTTACGAAAAACTCTATCTTGTTAGTTGATTATGCTATTCTGGCGCGTCAGGAAGGCATGAGCCGCTTCGAAGCACTGGTAGACGCCTGCCACAAGCGTAGCCGTCCTATCCTGATGACCACCATCGCCATGGGCGCGGGCATGATGCCGCTGGCGCTGGGTCTGGGTGCCGACCCGAGTTTCCGTTCGCCGATGGCGATCACGGTGATCGGCGGGCTGATTACCTCGACCCTGCTTAGCCTGCTGGTAGTACCGGCCGTGTTCACCTACATCGATGATCTGGAGCACCTGCTGAAACGGCTGATGGCAAAACTGCGCCGCCGCCCGACCCGGCATGACGATGATCAGGATGGCCGTAGCGTCACGCCGCTGCGTCAGGTTGCCGGAGGTGGCCACTAGACCGAATATCGCACAACCAGAGTAAGCAAAGGGGCAGGACATGGAATACGACATCAGGCAGCTGGCACCGGTACGGGTGGTCTACCTGCGCTACAAAGGGCCGTTCGGTCCTGCCCTCGGCGAATTCTGGCAGGAAGTCTTCACCCCGTGGCAGAAAGCCATGGGGCTGGTAAACAAAGTCACTTACGGTGTGGCGCTCGATGATCCGGCCAGCACCCCGGCAGCCGAATGCCGCTACGACGCCTGCGTTGAAGTGTCGGCCGAATACCCTGTGCGCGAACCGGCCCGCGCAGCCGAACTGGCGGGCGGCAGCTACGCCGTGGCCCAGTTCCATGGCACGGCCGCCGACGTAGGCCCGGCATGGGGCGCTTTCTTCGCCCAGCTGCAGGCCGAAGGCAAGCAGCCAAGCGGGCCCTGTTTCGAACGCTATGCGGCCGATTACGCCATGGATCCCGCTAGCGGCACCTTCCACGCAGAGCTGTGCATACCGCTGTAACCGGGCTGTAAAGAAGCTGATACAAATCGGACCGCAGGGGTCGCCATGAATATGCGATACTCCGAGCCAGTACAGGAACTATTTCAGAACATGGCGTTTTTTCGCAAGCTGCAGCCTTTACCCGCAACGGCAATGGCGCCGGGCCGGCGCATTATGCTGGCCAAGACCACGCAACTGGGTGATCTGGTCATCAGTCTGCCCATGGCCGCCGCACTCAAACAGCACGACCCGCGCTGCACCGTCATCCTGCTGACCAACCGCCGCACGGCCGACATCGCGCGCCACTGCCCCGATGTGGACGAAGTCTACGCCGCGCCGGAAGACGGGGCCGAACTGACCGCACTGCTGGCTTCCGTGCGGCCCGATATCTTCATCCAGGTCAACCCCTGCCGCCGGCTGGCCCAGAGCGCCTACGATGCGGCGCTGCCCATCCGTATCGGCTCGCTGTTCCGGCTGTATAACTGGCAGCGCTGCACCCATCTGGTGCCGATCTCCTCGCCCAACTCGGGCCTGAATAAGCGCCTGCTCGATCTGCAGTATCTGCGCCCGCTGGGCATCATCGTCAATGACGCCACGCAGATACCGGCGCTGTATCACCTCGCGCCGCCGGCCGGCGCAGCTGCCACGCCGGCCGGTGCCAGCACAGCTGCGGCCACGCTGCATCCTGCCCAGTTTGCACAGGGCCGCCGCACCGTGATCCTCAGTCCCGCGCTGGTAACGGCACGCTCGCACCAGTGGCCACTCGAGTTCTATACAGAGCTGATCGAGCGCATCGACCCACGCGAAGTACACTGGTTCATCTGCGGTACGGCCGAAGACCGCGCCTGCCTGCAGCCGCTGCTGCAGCGCCATGCCCACGCGGAGAATGTGACGGATATGGTGGGCCGTCTGTCGCTGACGGAATTCATGGCCTTTATCAGCCAGTGCGACGGACTGGTGGCCGGCAGCACGGGGCCGCTGCATCTGGCCGCCGCGCTGGGCATCCACACGCTGGGCCTGTTCCAGTCGCGCCGCAGCGATGTGCAGCGCTGGCGCCCGCTGGGGCCCATGGCCAGCGTGATCCACAGCCATGTGCGCTGCCGCGGCGAACGCCGTCTGGCCCATGGCACCAGCGTGATCCCCTGCCCCTGCATGGCAGCGATTCCACCCGCCACCGTGGCCGAGCATGTGCGCAGCTGGTTCAGCATGCGCGGACAGCCGAACTAAATTCGGCTGCAAGCCTTATTCTCAGGACAGAGCGGACAAAAAAGGCTCCCGGTGCGGCCAAGTCACGCGATAATATTTTCCGTTTTTAGCGATAATCCTGCTATCGTTTTACCATACCAAAACTCGGAGATCACATGAAATTGAAGCACATCGCACTGGCCGCTGCCCTGCTGGCCGCCGCTCAGGTTCAGGCTCAGGAAACCGTGGTGAAGATAGGCCATAGCGGCCCGCTGTCGGGCGCGCAGGCTTTCTCCGGCAAGGATAATGAAAGCGGTGCACGGCTGGCGGTGGAAGAACTGAATGCCAAACCTATCACCGTGGCTGGCAAGAAGGTGCGCTTCGAACTGCAGTCGGAAGATGATCAGGGCGACCCGAAAGCCGGTGTGGCGGCGGCCCAGAAGCTGATCGATCAGGGCGTGAAATTCGTCGTCGGTCCGTACAACTCGGGCGTGGCGATACCCGCTTCGCGCGCCTACAACGATGGCGGTGTGCTGATCGCAACCGTGGCCACCAACCCCAAACTGACCCAGCAGGGTTACAAGGGCATCTACCGCGTCAACGCCAGCGACACCCAGCTGGGCGGCAAAATGGCGCTGTACGCAGCCAATGAGCTGAAGCTGAAAACCGTCGCCGTGATCGACGACCGCACGGCTTTCGGTCAGGGGCTGGCCGAGGAATTCAAGAAGCAGGCCAAGGCGGCCGGCATGACGGTGGCGGGCCATGAGTTCACCACCGATAAATCGTTCGACTTCACCTCCATCCTGACCAAGCTGAAAACCAGGAAGGTGGAAGCCATCTTCTTTGGCGGCTATGCGCCGCAGGCGGCGCCGATGGCACGCCAGATGAAACAGCTGGGCATCAACGCCCGCCTGCTCGGCGGCGATACCATCTGTACGGTGGAAATGGGCAAGCTCGGTGGCGATGCCGTGGGTGAAAACGTGCTGTGCCCGCAAGGGGGTGCCTTGCTGGACAAGGCTGCCAGCGGTCCTGCCTTCAAGAGCAAGTTCAAGGCGCGCTTCAAGCAGGATGCCGACGTGTATGCCGCCACCTACTACGACGCCACCATGATGTATGCGCAGGCCATGCAGAAGGCTAATTCGCTCGACCCGCAAAAAGTCGGTGCCGTGATCAGTGGCGGCGAGTACAAGGGCGTCGCCGGCAACTACAGCTTCGATGCACGCGGCGACATGAAGCAGTCGCCCGTCACCATCTTCAGCTTCAAGGCTGGCCAGCCTAGCGCCATCACCACCTACTGATCTACCGACCTACCGCCAGGCAGACGCAGGTCCGTTCAGGCGGACCTGCCGGCGCATAGCCGTATTTCAGGCGGGGGCGCCTGTTCAGGTGCCATGCTCCTCGTCCGCATAACGCGCCGCAATGGCACGGAACTCGTTCTGCAGCGTGATGAAGGCGTCGAGGATATCGGCGTCGAAATGGCTGCCCCGCCCTGCATGCATGATGGCCAGTGCTTCTTCGTGCGTCTTGGGTTCCTTGTAGGCGCGGCGCGAAATCAGCGCATCGTACACATCGGCCACCGCCATCAGCCGCGCCGACAGCGGAATCGCATCGCCCTGCAAGCCTTCCGGATAACCGCTGCCATCCCATTTCTCCTGATGCGAATAGCAGATTTCCTTGGCCGTCTGCAGGAAGGGCACGCTCACGCCCAGCCCCTGTTCCGCATGCACGATGGCGTTACGGCCCAGCGTGGTGTGGGTTTTCATGATTTCGAATTCGTCCGCATCGAGCTTGCCCGGCTTGAGCAGGATACGGTCGGGAATGCCGACTTTACCGATATCGTGCAGCGGCGCCGATTTGAATAGCTGGGTGATGTAGCGCGGCGTCAGCGTGGCAGCGAAGCGCGGATGCGGCGCCAGATATTCGGCCAGCAGCTTGACGTAGTGCTGGGTGCGCAGAATATGGTTGCCCGTTTCGTTGTCGCGCGTTTCAGCCAGCGAGGCCATGATCAGGATGGTGACGTCCTGCAGTGCCTGCACTTCATCGGTGCGGCGCTGCACTTCCTGCTCCAGATAGGCGTTCTGGTCGCGCAGGAAGTCGGCCGAGGCTTTCAGCGCCAGGTGTGTCTGCACCCGTGCCAGCACGATGGGCGGGCTGACCGGCTTGGTGATGTAATCCACGGCACCCAGATCGAAACCCCTCTGCTCATCTTCGCGCTCGGTCTTCGCCGTCAGGAAGATCACGGGGATTTCGGCCGACACGGGATCGGCCTTGAGGCGGCGGCAGACTTCGTAGCCGTCCATCTCCGGCATCATCACATCCAGCAGTATCAGGTCGGGCGCCTTGTCGCTCTGGGCGATTTTCAGCGCACGCGCGCCATTCGGCGCTACCTTCACGGTGTATTGCTCGGACAGCAGATCGCTCATCAGCGTCAGCTTGTCCGGTGTGTCGTCCACAACCAGAATGACGGGCTTACGTGCAGTGATACTCATGCATTTTCCTTATTGGCGGCCTATAACTATGGCTTATTTATTGATGGCGCTCTCGCCGGCACTGTTCAACAGCTGCAGCGCCAGCTCCATATCGAATTCCTGTATCGCCTGTTCCAGCGCGCCGAACTGCTGCGGGAAGGTCGCTGCAAACAGGGCTTTATGTTCATTCAGCAGATGCGCGCTACGCGCATCATCGTCGGCCAGCAGCGACATCAGCTCGCCCACCAGCTGATCGCGCTGGGCCGGTGTGTACTGTACGGCAGCAGCCGCCTGCTCCTGCGGCAGGGCGGCGACGATGGCATCGATCTGGCCGGCCAGCACCTGTGCCAGCTGCGCCAGCTGCGGCTCCAGCTGCTGCGCCAGCACGGCAGCGCGGGTACTGCCCGTCTGCGCCGGCGCGAGCGCATGCTCCATGGCGTCGGCCAGTAGCTGCAGCGCGTCGGCGCCGATGTTCCCGGCCAGCCCCTTGAGCGTATGGGCCGTGCGTTCGGCACCGGCCCGGTCACCCGCCTCCAGCTGGGCACGCATCTGCTGCACGGCACCGGCCTGATTGGCAGCGAACGCGCGCAGCATGTGCACATAGCGCGCCTGCCGTCCCATCACGCGGCGCATGCCACCCACCATGTCCAGCCCTTCGATGGCTGCCAGCGGGGCTTGCGCCGGCGCCGCATATTCCACCGCAGGCTGGGCCGCTAGTTCCTCGGCAGCCGCAGTGCGCACCGGTATCCAGCGCAGCAGCACGCGCCACAGTTCATCGGGCTCGATAGGCTTGACGATGAAATCGACCATGCCGGCTTGCAGGCACAGTTCGCGGTCCGCCTGCATGGCGTTGGCCGTAATGGCTACGATGGGCAGTTCGGCCAGCGCCGGCAGCGCGCGGATGGCGCGGGTAGCCTCGATGCCATCCATTTCCGGCATCTGCATATCCATCAGCACCAGTTCGTAGCCGCCGCGCCGGGCCATGGCCAGCGCCTCGACGCCGTTGACGGCGATATCCACCTGCAGCCCGGCATCGAGCAGCAGTTCGGCCGCAACCTGCTGGTTCAGTTCATTGTCTTCCGCCAGCAGCACGCGGGCGCCGCGTATGGTGCCCAGCGCCGCCAGCATGCTGAGCGGCGCTACCCGCGCCTGCGCCGCATCGTCCACGGCGCCACCGAGCAAACGGATCAGGGTGTTGAACAGGACCGAAGCGTTGACGGGCTTGATCAGCACATCATCGAAGCCGGCGCTATGGGCTTGCTGGATTACTTCTTCGCGGCCGTAGTCCGTCACCATCAGCAGGCGCGGCGGCACGGCCAGCGCCAGCGCGCGGATGGCACCCGCCGTATCCACCCCGCTCAGGGCACCCATCTGCCAGTCCAGCAGCACCACCTCGTAAGGCTCGTCGCTCAGTGCGGCCACCCGCACCATGGCCAGCGCTTCGGCGCCGGAGACGGCCGTCTCCACTGCGAAGCCCATGCTGGCCAGCATGCCGGCTATCACGCTGCGTGCGCTGGCATTATCGTCGGCCACCAGCAGGCGCCGGCCGCGCAGGTCGGGCGCCGGCAGCAGCGTCGGTCGCTGGCTCTGGCCTATCGCCAGACGGGCTGTGAACCAGAACGTCGAGCCCTGTCCCAGCACGCTCTCCACGCCCGTCTCGCCGCCCATCAGCTGCGCCAGCTTGCGCGAGATCGCCAGTCCCAGCCCCGTGCCGCCATATTTGCGCGTGGTGCTGGCATCGCCCTGCTGGAAGCTCTGGAACAGCTGGCCGATCTGCTCTTCACTCAGCCCTATGCCGGTATCGCGCACGGCAAAATACAGCACCACATGCTGTGCGTCGCGGCTCTGCACCCGCACCGTCACGGCCACCTCGCCCTGCTCGGTGAACTTCAGCGCGTTGTTGGCATAGTTGATCAGAATCTGGCCCAGCCGCAGGGCATCGCCTTCCAGCGCCGTGGGCACGTCCGCCGCCACGTCGAATACCAGTTCCAGCCCTTGTGCGCTGGCCTTGTCGCCGATCAGGGTGGCCAGATTTTCCAGCAGCTGATCGAGTTCGAACGGCTGCCGGTCCACTTGCAGCTTGCCCGCCTCGATTTTGGAGAAGTCCAGAATATCGTTGATGATGCCCAGCAGGTGCTGGCCGGCGCGCTGGATTTTCTGCACATAGTCGTGCTGGCGCGGTGTCAGCTCCGTCTTCAGGGCCAGATGGCTCATGCCGATGATGGCATTCATCGGCGTGCGGATTTCGTGGCTCATATTGGCGAGGAATAGCGACTTGCTGCGCGTGGCCTCTTCCGCCGTATGCTTGGCTGCGCTCAGTGCCTGCGCGGCCGCATGTTCGGCCGTGACATCGGCCAGGTAGCCGTTCCACACTTCTTCCTCTGCGCTCTGGTGCACGCAGCTGCAGTGCAGCTCGACCCAGCGCTGGGTCAGGCCGCCTTCGGCACCGAAGGCGATGCGTCGCTGTACCAAGCGGTGCTGGCGCCCGGCGTCGGCAAACCGGGCCAGCAGGCCGCCCTGTCCTTCCGGATCGAGCAGTGCGAACAGGGTGGCGCCATCGGCCAGCACATCGCTGGCCTGCAGGCCTGTAATGGCCGTGATGGCAGGACTCATGAAGCGGAATTGCGGCTGGCCACTGCCATCGAGCTTGAACTGGTAAACCGCCACCGGCAGATTGTTGGTGATCTCGCGCATGCGCCGCTCGTTCTCGAAGCGCACCTGGCGTGCATGTTCTGCGGCACGGCTGCGCCCCGTTACCACTAAAGCGAACAGCCACACCGCGGCGGCACAGGCGGCGGCCAGCGCCAGCTGGTGCCATAGCGGCAGCCACTGGCTGCGGTCCTGCATGATCAGCACGCGCCACTGGCCGCCATCATCGGGCCAGCTCAGGGGAGCACTGGCTATCGCATGGGTCTGGCCTGCCATGCTGGTCTGGCTGCCATGGGTTTCGAACGGCAGCGGCAAAGGCCCGCTGGCGGAAAACACATCGCCGAACTGGCGCTCCTTTTCCAGCTGCGCCATACGCGCAGGTGCAATCTGGCCACTGACCATGTAGAGGTATTCATTGCGGTTGGTAGCGAACACCACGCCATCGGGCGACAGCAGCAGCGCGGGATCCTTGCTGCGCACCAGAATACGGTCGATTTCGGCGGCCGGCATCTTGATGGTATAGACCCCGGCAATCGGCGTATCGCGCGAATTCCCGCTGTACACGGGTGCGGCAAAATACAGGCCGCGCTCGTGGGAATTGCTGCCGATGGCCGCATACACATTCGCCTGCCCGGCCAGCGCGCGCCGTACGTAAGGGCGGTAGCGCAGGTTGCGCCCCACGCCTATGGCCTTGCCTTCCTTGTTCAGATAGGCCACGGTGGTGCCATCACCGGCCAGCACGAACACGGTATCGGCGTTGTACTGATCCAGCACGGCGGCGAAATTCACATGCAGGCGATAGGCATCGGCACTCATCTCGCCCGCCAGCAGCTGCTTGACGCTGTCTTCCACCAGTCCCATCAGAATCGCGCCGCCCATCACGCGGCCATCCGTACTATCGATCTGGATCTGCCGGGCGATGTCGTCGGCGCGCGCGCGCAGGTCGCGGCCATGCTGCTGGAATACTACCTGGCGCTGGATCAAGACGGCGCTGGCTGCCACCAGCACGGCCAGTCCAGCCCAGCGTATCAGCATCAATTTACGCCAGCCGCGCCGCTGCAGGCTGTTTCGGAAATGCTGTAGCGGACGGACAGGCAGAGCCGCCGTACGCTGAGGTTTTCCGTCTGCTGGTCCGTCCATTGCGCCTGGCATTGCGTGAATATTTGACAATAGAGTATAACTTAAAAGTACACCGCAAACGCTTCCACCCCGCGCCGATCTGTGATTTACTCCCTAGGCTGACACCGCGAGGATAGACCATGCTGCGCAATTCCGGACGTATTTACACGGCTTTACTACTGGTGGCTGCTCTCGGCGGGCCGGCCCCCGCCGTGGTAGCCGCACCACGTCCGCTCGCCTTTACCGCCGTCGATTCGCTCGGTGCCGACAGCCGCGCCATCCTCAGCATCCTGCAGGACCGGCAGGGCTTCGTCTGGATAGGCACGATAGAAGGAGGCCTGTTCCGCCATGATGGCCACAAGCAGGTGCGCTTTCTCAACGATCCATCCAATCCGGCCAGCCTGCCCGGCGGCCGCATCACCTCGCTGTTCGAAGATGAAAAAGGACAGCTGTGGGTAGGCAGCGACGAAGGGCTGGCGCGCTTCGATCCGGTGACGAATGGCTTCGTCCATTACCTGCCCAGAGAGGGGCCGGCCAACGCCCGCATCATCCGCCGCATCATCAGCGACAACCGTGGCGGCATGTGGCTGGCAACATGGGGCGGCTTACAACACTTCGACCCGCGCAGCGGCGCATTCTTGATCTATCAGCACGAAGATAACCGGCCGGACAGCCTGCAATTCAACGATGTGAATGCGGTAGCAGTGGATAACAAGGGCGGCGTCTGGGCCTCGACCTGGCCGGGCGGGCTCGATTATCTGGCCCCCGGCGCCAGCGGTTTCCAGCATTTCCGCGTCGATGACGCGGCCCGCCCCAACCCCAAGGCCAACGATGTGCGGGCGCTCTACTTCGACAGCGCCACCACGCTGTGGATAGGTACGGCCGATGGCGTCTACACCTGGAAGGCCGGCCAGCCGTGGGAGCAGCGCACGCTGATGCCGGTGGCCGCCAAGCGCGTGACCGATATCGACGAAGACCGCGCCGGCGATGTCTGGATCAGCACCCGCACGGCCGGCCTGATACGCTACGACCGCGAACTGCGCCAGTTCCAGAGCTACCGCCACCGTGCCGAAGATGCGCATAGCCTGAACAGCGACGCCATCAACACCACCATGCGCGACCGCGCCGGCACGCTGTGGGTCGGTTCGCTGACGGATGGTGTGAGCCGCGCCAATCTGGGCTACCACGGCTTCGAACGCTTTGTGCCGCGCGATATCGAACCGGACTTCGTCAAATCCAGCAACTTCGTGCGCAGCATAGGCGCGGCCGCCAATGGCCAGCTATGGCTGGCGCTCGACGATGGTCTGGCCCTGTTCGATCCCGTCAGGCGCGCTATGCTGCGCACTTACAGCGCCATCCCGAAACGGCCCGGCGCACTCAGCTCCAACGTCATCTACTGCACTTACCAGGCCCCCGATGGCACGCTATGGGTGGGCACATCGGAAGGGCTGAACCGGCTGGATAAGCCGGAAGGTCCGTTCAAGGTCATCCAGTTTGGCAGCAAGACCAGCAACTTCGTCAATTCCATCGCGCCGGGCCGGGGCGGTGTGCTGTGGCTGGCCACGGGCGCGGCGCTGCTGCGCTACGATCCCGCCAGCGGTGCCACCGAGAGCTTTACCCATGATGCCAAAGACCCCGCTAGCCGCAGCGTGAACGGCGCCACTACCGTGATCGAAGACCGCGCGGGACGGGTCTGGACCGGCGAGTTCTATCGCGGCGGCGGGCTCGATATGCGCGACCCTGTCACCGGCAAATTCCACCACTTCCGGCTCGATCCGAATAATCCGGCAAGTCTGAGCAGCGACCGTGTCAGCACCATGCATCTGGATGCCGATGGCAGCATGTGGATAGGCACTTCGAAAGGCCTGAACCACATCGTCGCCGACAAGGACGGCAAGTTCAGCGTCACTCGCATACAGGAAAAAGGCGAGCTCGGAACCCGTCTGATCGAAGCCATACGTACCGATAAAAATGGCTTCATCTGGGTGACCACGGCGGCCGGCATGAGCAAAATCGACCCCGCTTCGTGGACCGTGACGGAATATGCCGTGGAAGACGGTCTGACGGAAGGCTTTTACATGGACTCGGCCGCCAACAGCAGCGACGGCCTGCTCTACTTCGGCAGCAGCAGTGGCGTAACGGCCGTCAATCCGGCCATCCACAGCAGCGCCTCGCGCCCGCCCCAGCTGGCGATTACCGACCTGCGGGTGCTGAACCGCTCGCTGGGCACGGGGGCACTGCCGGAAGGCGTGCAGCTCGAAGGCACGCTAACCCAGCCACGCGCACTCACCGTGCCATGGAGCGCCAACACCATCTCCTTCGAATTCGCCGCCCTGCACTATGCCGAACCACGCCGCAACGCCTATACCTACTGGCTGGAAGGCTTCGACAAACAGCCGGTGCAGGCCGATGCCAGCCGTCCTGTCGCCACCTACACCAATCTGGCGCCGGGCCAGTATCACTTCCACCTGCAGGGGACCAATAACAAAGGGGTGGCCGCGCGCGACGAAATCATCCTGCCCGTCACCATCACGCCACCGCCATGGCAGACTGGCTGGGCCCGCGCTGCACAGGCCCTGCTGGTACTCAGTGCTGCCGCCGTACTGGCGCGCTGGCTGATGCGGCGCTGGCGCGCCCGTGCGCACGAACTGGAAGCGCTGCTAGCCGGGCGCAATGAGGAACTGCGCAAGGCCCGGCACCAACTGGCCTATCTGTCCGCCAGTGACAAGCTGACGGGATTGGCCAACCGGCGCAATTTCGACGACCAGCTGGTGCGCGAATGGCGCCGTGCCGCGCGCGAGGAACAGCCGCTGGCCATGGGCCTGATCGCCTTGCAGCAGATGGACGTGTATCAGGAACTGCACGGCCAGATCGCCACCGACGAGCTCTTACAGCAGCTAGCGCAGACGCTGAAAAACTGCATGCACCGCGCCGGTGATACGCTGGCCCGCTACGGTTCCGACCAGTTTGCCTTCCTCGCGCCGGGGCTGGACGCCGATGCAGCCCACCTGCTACTGCGCCAGATCGGTGGCTGTCTGGAAGCCTGCGGCCTGCCTCGTCAGGGTGCGGGCAGCCTGCGTTTCGGCGTCGCTGCACGTGTCGCCAGCCCGTATCAGGAGGCCAGTGTGCTGCAGCAGGCCGCCGAAGCAGCACTGCACCAGCAGCAGGACCAGACGCCGCAGGCTTCAGAAGTTGAAGGGTGACTGGCGCCGCCGCACGGCCTGCCAGTCGTCAAAGACAGGAATAATGGCCAGCGTGAGCAGGCCCAGCGCCAGCGGCACGGTGACGATGTAGCCTATGTATTTGAAGCCGAAAGCACCGGCCAGGCCGCCACAGAAAAACATCGCCAGCAGGGAGCTAAGCAGGCGCAGTTTATCGCGGTCGGCACACACGGGTTCCAGGGTGGGATCGTCGCTGACGCGATTCCAGTACAACATCTTGCCCAGCTCGATGCCGATATCGGTCACCAGACCGGTAACGTGGGTGGTGCGGATTTCGGCGCGCGAAATCTTGGTGACGATGGCGTTCTGCAGGCCCATCACGAAACACAGCAGCGACAGAATCGCTTCGATATGACCGGAAGCATCAAGGGTAGCCCCCACCAGGCCAAAACTCAGTAGCAGTATGGCTTCCAGTATCAGCGGCAGGGCAAACTGGCTTTGCGCGCCACGCCGCTTGCCCCAGTTGACCATGATGGTGGAAAACGCTGCGCCCCAGACAAACGACAGCAGCGACATCAGGCCGGCCTGTAGTACCGGCACATCGCCCAGCGCGGCGCCATCGGCCAGCGACGAAACTATGCCGGACATGTGCGAGGTGTACTGCCCCACGGCGAAAAAGCCGCCAGCATTCACGGCACCGGCGACAAAGGCCAGCGAGCGGCCCAGATGGCGATTACTCAGATGTGTGCGATGCGGGCTGGTTAAGGCCCGGAGGTAGTGCATAGGCATGGCGAACCCGATGTGGCAGACGGCTAAACCATTGTAGCCGATGCCGCCCTCATGCAAGCAAGCGGAGGGTAAAGCTCCTGCCTGCACGCCACACCGGCGCGACATTCACACAACAGCGGTGCGCCACGCAGGCCCGCCGTCCTATAGCCAGCCGGCGTCACGCGCCAGCCGGAAAGCCTCGACCCGGTTACTGGCAGCGAGCTTGCTGATCGCCTCCGACAGGTAATTCCGTACCGTCCCCTCGGACAGATGCAGCAGGCGCGCGATCTCGCTGCTGCTTTTGCCCTCGCCGGCCAGCCGCAGCACCTGCCGCTCGCGTTCATTTAAGGGGTCCTGCTGGCCACTCCAGCTCTCCAGCGCCAGTTCGGGCGCGATGGCACGCCCGCCGGCATGCACACTGCGGATCGCCGCCGCCAGCGTTTCGGCCGGAGCATCCTTGAGCAGATAGCCACGCACGCCGGCTGCCAGTGCCCGCCGCAGATAACCGCTGCGGGCAAAGGTGGTCACGATCATGACCCGGGTAGGCAGGCCCTGCCCGGCCAGTGCTGCCGCCAGTTCCAGCCCTGTCATCAATGGCATTTCGATATCGGTCAGCAGCACATCGGGCCGCAGCGACTGGCACAGCGCCAGCGCCTCCTGCCCGTTACTGGCACGCCCCACCACTTCGATATCGCCTTCCAGCCTCAGTAGCGCCACCAGTGCGCCCAGCAGCAAGGCCTGATCTTCCGCAATCACGATACGGATCATCGCCGTCATAAACCGACTCCTCCCACCGGCAGCGCCACTTCCAGCGTCACCCCGCGCTCCACCCGCAGTAGCAGACGCCCACCCAGTGCCGCCACCCGCTCCTGCATACCGCGCAAACCATTGCCGAATTCCGGCATGCTGCCATCGGCCAGACTGCGGCCGTTATCGCGCACCTGCAAGGTCAGCATAGCCCCTGCCAGCTGCAGGTTCACCATGCATTCCGTGGCCTGACCGTGCCGCAGTATATTGGTCACGGCTTCGCGCAAAGCCAGCGCCAGCACATTTTCCGCCACGGCAGGCATCTCGCAGCTGGCCAGCTGTTCGCGCAACCCTATCTGCGCTGCGGCCAGCGTGGCGCGGGCTATCGCCAGCTCGTGGGCAAAGCCGCTCTGGCGCATGCCGCTGACCGCAGCCCGCACTTCGGACAAGGCCGTGCGGGCGCTCTGTTCAATATCGCGGATTTCGTTGCGGCAGGCGGCTACATCACGCTCCAGCAGCTTACCCGCCAGCTCCGCCTTGAGCGTAATCAGCGATAGCGTGTGGCCCAGCAGATCGTGCATGTCGCGCGATATGCGTTCACGCTCGGCTATCCGCGCCAGATAGGCCACCTCTTCCTGCTTGCGCAACAGCTGCTCGCGCGAGCGCCACACCTTGCCCTCCATGACGCTGGCAATACCGATAGGCAGGCCGAAGATCAGCACCGGCAGCATGAAGCTCTGCTTCAGCTGCAGCACATGGCCGGCCAGCACGGCACTGGCCACGACCAGCACGATGGCGGCATAGGCATGGCGCCCGCGTTCGAAGCGGGCACACATGCTGGACGCGAAAATGAAAAAGCAGCTGGCACCGGGATTCCACGGTGCCCACAGCAATCCGATCAGCACCACGCCTAGCAGATGGGGCACCACCGCCAGATTGTTATGCCACAGGCTATTGAAGTAGATGAGCAGGAACAGCGGCACGGACACGAGCAGCAGCACCAGTTCCAGCACCGTGGGCGGTATGAAGTAATACTTCCACACCATGAACAGCAGCGAGAAAGTCCACACATAGGGTGCTTTGCCCATCGCTGGCGGCACCCATGCGGCACGCCAGCCGCGCATCAGCATTTCCCGTATAGACTTCATCACTGCGCGTTTGCTCCGTTTATTGGCTTACCAGCCGCACATCGGCGAGCTGGAACTGATAGTCGCCCGCCCGCGGCCCCGCATTGAACGCTATCATGGTGACGGCCCCGAAGTCTACACCACGGAACTCCTCCAGACGCAGCGCCACCTCCTGCCAGCTGTCGCTGGTGGCAAAGCCCACATTAACGGGAATCCGGCTGCCGCTGGACAGCATGGCCACTACATAGCGCTGGCCATCGCCTTTGACGCGGAAGCGCAGCACCTTGGCGGCGCGCAGGTCAGCCGGCTGCAGTGGCTGCGCACCGGGCATGTAGGCTACGCCAGCCCACGGGAATGCAAAACCTGTGGCCACTCTGGCGCGGATATCCAGCGGCCGCTGGCCGTCTGCTTCCGCCTCCAGCACTTTCAGGTCTACCTGCGACTGGCCGCCCATCATCTGGTCGGAAGACGCCATCCAGCCCATGCCCAGCGCACTGCCCAGATGTTCGGGCGTGAACTGGCTGATCCGCCCGCCGTCCGGCAGGGCTGCATAGCCTTGCTGGCGTTGCTGTAATGCCTGCGCAACCTGCTGCTGCTTGGCCTGACGCGCTTCCGTCAGTACCGTACCGTCTTTCCAGACTTCGACGATGTGATGCAACGCTGTCACGTCGCTGGCCGCATCGCCCTGTACCAGCACGAGGTCGGCCTTGTAGCCATTGGCGATGCGGCCCCTGTCCTGCAGCCGGAAAGCCCGGGCCGGTGCCGAAGTCGCGGCGGCCAGCGCCTGTACCGGCGTCAGGCCGGCCTGCGCCAGCGCGGCCACTTCATGCAGCAGGCTGATGCCATACTGGGTGCCCGGGTTGCCGGCATCCGTTCCGGCCAGCAGCGGCACACCTGCCCTGGCCAGCGCCGCAACCAGCTGACGCGGCGAGGTCATGACGGCCGCCACCGGCTGCTGGCCAAAATTCACCTTCAGTGGCGCCAGTTCTTCATTGGTCAGCAGCGCCGTCAGCCCGGCATCGGCCAGCAACTCATCGGCGTGCAGCCCCGCCACACTTTCCAGCACACTCAGGGTGGGAACGATGAACGCTCGCTTTTCACGCGCCAATTGCACGAAGTCCTGCACCTCGGCTTCGCTCAGGCCACGTCCCACAAACAGGTGCGCCAGACCATCGGCGCCCGCTTCCAGCGCGGCACGGGCGTTAGCGAGATTGCCGATGTGGACCACGGCGAGTTTGCCGCGCTTATGTGCAGCAGCGATCACGGCGCGCACAGTCGCCAGATCGAGCGTTTTGAACTTGAATCTGTTGCCACCATCTTCCATCACGATCTTGATGAAGTGCGAACCTTCCGCAATGCGGGCATCGACAAAACTCTGTGCATCTTCCGGCCGGGTCAGCGTGGGGATGGTCATACCGTATTCGGTGCCGTGGCCATCGGGGGCCGTTACCAGCGTGCCGGCGGAGATGACATCGGCCCGCGTGCGGTTATCGTGGCGCCGCATCCTGTCGTTCATATCCTGCAGCACGCTGACGCTGGTGAACATGTCGAGCTGGGTGGTGACGCCGAATAGCAGCGGCAGCTCGAACTGCTGGAAGGCGTGGACATGGGCGTCGATCAGGCCCGGTAGCAGGGTACGGCCAGCGCCTTCCACGATGCGCGCATCGGGTGGCGCTGCGCCGCGAAAATCCGCGTCAACGATTTTTTCATCCCGGACCAGCACCGAGCGGCGCGCGTGCAGCTGCTCGCCATCAAACACTCGCGCGTCGCGGATCAGCCAGGTGTCGGCCAGCGCCGGCAGGGAAAGGGCGAGGCCACAGGCCAGCAGCAGTTTGCTCAGTACAGGTTTCATTGCAATCTCCGGTGTAGGTATGGCACCAGTGTGCCGAAGACTGCAATGCTGCAAAAGAAGCAATTAACATGAGTTCGACATGACAATTGTCATGTCGGCTTATGCACAGCGCTAATCCAGTGCCTTGAAGCGGATCGCCGCGCCGCCACCGGCTGCCAGATGCAACGCCAGTACATCACCGGCACGTACCTCGCGCTGCTCGATCACCATATCGTAAGGTGCGGTCTCCCAGTTGGCTGCTGCACCGTCGCGGTAGATCTGCGCCTGATAGCGCCGCTGCGGATCGAGGAAATCCAGCTTGAACTGCACATCGCGCGCATGCTCGTTGGTCAGCGCACCCAGATACCAGTCCGCACCGCCACGCTGCTGGCGTGCCATGACCACGTATTCGCCCACTTCGCCGGCCAGCGCACGGCTCTGCTCCCAGTCGGTCGGCACATCGGCGATGAACTGGAAAGCGTCGGGACGGGCCTCGTAGTTCTCGATCAGGTCTGCCGCCATCTGTACCGGCGAGTACAGCACCACGTAGAGCGAGAGTTCCTTGGCCAGCGTGGAACGCACGCGGTTCTCGTGGCCTTTACCGTTCGGCTCCAGATTGAAGATACCGGGAGTGTAGTCGAATGGGCCGGACAGCATGCGGGTGTAGGGCAGTATCGCCGTGTGTTCGGGCGGATTGGGAGGATAGCCCCAGGCGTTGTATTCCTGCCCGCGCGCGCCTTCGCGCGACAGCCAGTTGGGATAGGTGCGGCGCAGGCCGGTATCCTTGATCGGCTCGTGGGTATCGATGGCGATGTGGCGCCTGGCCGCCTCCGTTACCGAGCGCAGATACTCGGCCGCCATGAACTGGCCGTCGTGCCACTCGTAGCGCACCTGCCCCGTTGCGTCGATGCGTTTTATACGCTCGTTGTCTGCCACATAGCCCGTCTTGATGGTGTCGATATTGTTGGCGCGCGCATAGTCATAGGCAGCGCCCATCTGGCTGGCATAGTGGCTCACGGCACCCGAAGTCTCGTGGTGGCCAATCAGCTTTACGCCTTTGCTGCGGCCGTAGGCTGCCACGGCGGCCATATCGAAGTCCGGATAGGGCTGGGAGAATTTGAACTTCTCGCCGTTGTCCGGCCAGTCGCCGTCCCAGCCCACATTCCAGCCCTCGGCCAGTACGCCGGTAAAGCCGTATTTGGCGGCGAAGTCCATATAGCGCTTCACTTCAGCCGTGGTGGCACCGTGCTTGTCACCCGATGCCCAGGTCTTCTGCCACAAATGCATGCCCCACCAGATGCCCACATATTTACCGGGCTTGACCCACGACACATCGCCTAGCTTGTTCGGCTCATTGAGGTTGAGGATCAGATCGGAATTCAGCAGCCCTGCCGCATCGGGCGCCACCTGCACGGTGCGCCATGGCGTATTGAACGGTGCGCGCAGTTTTACCTTGCTGCCGTCCGACCACGGCGTCAGGTCGGCCTTGAAAACGCCTTCGCGGCGCTGGTTCAGCGTCATAGACGCGTAGTTGGTCAGCGCCGCTTCATGCAGCGCCAGATGCACGCCGCTGGCCAGACGCACCGTAAACGGCGTCTCGACATGCGGTGCATCATGCAGCGCAGTTTTCTGGTACAGCGCTTCGTAGCTGCGCCAGTAGCGCGCAGGGATCCACCAGGCGCGCGCCTTGCCACTGTCGGCAAAGCGGAACTCGGTGCGTTCATCGGTAATCTCCACCTGCTCGACACCGCGCTGGCGCGGCACCTCGTAACGGAAGCCCAGACCATCGTCGAACACGCGCAGGCGCAGCGCAAACTTGCGCGGCGTTTTTCCGCCACGCGCCAGTTCCACCAGCAGTTCGCGATGATGGTCCCGCACCAGCCGGCGCTCGCCCCAAGGCTGCTGCCACGTCTCGTCCTTATCGGCCGTGCGGCTGGCGGCTATGGTATAGCCTTCGCCCAGTTCCGGCCCGTCACGCAGCACCAGACCGAGGCGCGCCGCCGGCATGATTTCCTTGCCCGCATACCGGACACGGTAATCCGGCGTGCCGTGTTCATCGCTGACGATCACGGTCAGCTTGCCATCGGGCGAACTGACGCTGACTTCCCTGCCCTGCGCCTGAGCACAGACCAGCGCCATGACGGCCAGCAGCAGAGCCCTACCCGGTTTATTCGATTGCAGCTCACTACGCATCGTCTTACTCCACAGTGATTTCATCAGCAAAAATAAAGCTACGGTTGCCCTGCCCTTTGTGCCAGTCCGGACACCAGACGGGTGCCACGCCTCTTACCCGCACATAGCGCGCCACTTTACCGTCCGCCGCAACCGCCAGCTCACGGATGATACTGCCATCGGCATGTTCATCCACCTGGTTCGCCGCGCTGCCCAGTGCAAACCACAGCTTGCCGTCGCTACTGGCTTCCACTTCCAGTGCCCTGGGCATGAAGATCCAGCTGTTCTGGTCCTGCAGGAAGTTGACGGCCACCCGCTTAAGCGCCCGCGGTTCGCCCAGGTCGATCACGCCATCCAGATCGGTTCCGTAGAAACCCAGCCAGCCACCCAGACGGAAGTCATTACCGCCACGGATGCCATCAACCAGCGCGGCTGCACCGCCGGCTGCATACTGCGGGTTGGGCGCGTACCTGAGGGCGATCTTCAGCTGTTCGCTCAGTTTTACGGCAGGTGCTTCCGTTACAGGGCTCCAGTACTGACCACGCCGTGCGCGCAGTTTCAGCATGGTGCTGGCCTGTACCGTCAACGGCCCTTGCCAGCGCGGGCTGGCCGCATCCGGCACAGTGCCGTCGGTGCTGTAATGGATGGCATCCACCGCTTCCAGCGCCTGCGCATCCAGTACAGCCGACTCCTTGAAACGATAGGGCCCGCTGGCGACCGGTGCCAGCACCACTGCTTCCGCCGTCTGCACCTGTCCGGTGCGGGGGCGGTCGGCCACGGCGCTGCCCCATTGCGACGGCGTAGCGGCCATGCTGAAGCGCAGTTCACCGCCCTGCATGATGGCCGTATGCGATAACCAGACAGGGCTCCATGGCTTGCCGTTCAGCTTTGCACCCTGCACATACGGACCGCTACCATCGGCACGTATGGTGAAACGCTTGCCATTTTCCAGATGGATGGTGGCACGCCGGAAGCGCGGCGTGCCGATCACGTAATCCGGCTGGCCGGGCGTGACGGAATACAGCCCCAGTGCGCTCATCACATACCATGCACTCATCTGTCCGCAATCTTCGTTACCGGCCAGACCATCGGGCGTGTCGTCATACATTTCGTCCATCAGACGCTTGACCAGTGCCTGCGTTTTCCACGGCTGGCCGCCGAAGGCATACAGATAGGCCATGTGGTGACTCGGTTCATTACCATGCGCATACTGCCCCACCAGCCCCGTGATATCGACCTGATGGCGCCCGCTCAGCCCCTGCTGCGCATTGAAGCAGTCGTCCAGCAGCTGCAGGAACTTCTCATTGCCACCCACACGCGCGATAAAGCCTGCGATATTGTGCGGAACGAAGAAACCATACTGCCAGCCGTTCGCTTCCGTGAAGTTGACGCTCACTTCGGCCGGATCATAGCCTTCCATCCAGCGCCCCTTGGCACGGGGGTGGACATGGCCTTTTTCATCGATCAGATTGCGCCAGCCTTCGGCCCGGGCAGCAAAGCGCTGCGCAATCTCTTTTTCGCCCAGCGCTGTCGCCAGTACGGCAATACACCAGTCGTCATAGGCATATTCCAACGTCTTGGAGACGCTTTCAGCTTCCTCGTCGCCCTGCAGATAGCCCTGTTTGCGATAGGTCGTCAGGCCGTATTTATCCACTTCAGCCGTCTTCACCATGGCTTCCAGCGCGGCTCTGGCATCAAAGTTCCGTATGCCCTTGGCATAGGCATCGGCAATCACGCTCACCACATGGTAGGCGATCATGCAGTCGGTCTCGTTACCCCACAATTCCCAAACGGGCAGCCGGCCCCCTTCCTTAAACTGTGCGATAAAGGTCTTGATGAAGTCTGCGCTGCGGCGCCGCTCGACGATGCTGTACAGCGGGTGCGCGGCGCGGAAGGTATCCCATAGCGAGAACACCGAATAGCGCGTACCGTCACGCGACTGATGTACGCGTCCATCGCGCCCGTAGTAGCGTCCATCGACATCCTGAAAAGTATTCGGTTGCACGAAGCTGTGATACAGCGCCGTGTAGAACACCCGCTTATCCTTCTCGCTACTGCCCTCCACTTCGATGCGGCCCAGCTGGCGATTCCATGCAGCGCGCGCCTGCTGGCGCACGCGCTCGAAGGCAAAGCCCTTCTGCTCGGCCGCCAGGTTGGCAGCAGCGCCCTGACTATCTACTGCCGAAATACCCACCTGCGCCTGCAGCACTTCGCCCGCCTTCAGATCGAAAGCTAGCGCCGCCTTGATCTGCTCCTGCCCGATCGGCCCCGTAACGCGTTTGAATGGATGATCGAAACGGATGATGAAATACACCGGACGATGTGCCGCCCACGCTTTGGTGCGGCGCCAGCCTGCGACAGTGTAGTCATCGATGACATTCAGGCCGGAAGCCAGCAGTTCGCCACGGTGCGACAGATCGAGCATGACGTGGGCCTGCTCGGCCCGCGCAAAAGTCCAGCGGTGCAGTGCCGTGCGCAAGGTAGTGGTAATCTCGGCCTTGATGCCGTAATCCTTCAGCGTTACGCCGTAGTAGCCGGCTTCGGCCCGTTCGCTGGCTTTATCGAACTGGCTGCCATAGCCGCTGGCATCGAACGGCAGCGGGTCCTCGCCCTTGTAGCGGTAGCCGCTGACCCACTTCACCTTGCCTGTAGCCGGCAGCAGCAGGACGTCGCCGTAATCCGACACGCCCGTACCGGAGAGATGGGTATGGCTGAAGCCATACACCACGCGGTCGCTATCGTGGTAGCCGCTACTGCCATCCCAGCCCGTCAGGCGGGTATCGGGGCCCGGTTGTATCATCCCGAACGGTAACGTCGGCCCGGGGAAGGTGTGACCATGGCCGCCTGTACCCACCATAGGGTTGACGTAACGCGCCAGATCGGACGGTGCCGCAGCAGGTGCGGCAAAGACGGGTGCAGAGACAACAGACAATGCAGCGGCCCATGCTGCGGCGAGCATGATGGAGCGATATAACATGGAGAACGTCCCTTTCTGATGGTAGTGGGCGCAGCTACAACTATTTTTACGGCTAGTTATTCGGTCGGCAGACGGTACTCTCGCGCACCACCAGATTCACCGGCAGCACCCGCTCTATCACTTCTTCCGTTTCACCGTTGAGCAGCAGTTCCACCCCGAGCGCACCGAGCGCACTTTTGTCCACACTGAGGGTGGTCAGTGGCCGGCGCGCATGGGCAGCGGCGGCAATGTCGTCGAAGCCGACTATGCTGATATCGTAGGGCACCTTGAGGCCGGCGCGCATGCAGGTATCCAACGCTACCAGCGCAGCCGCGTCGTTATAGCAGAACACCGCATCGGGCGGATGGGGTAAGGCCAGCAGCGTTTCCATGGCTTCGCGCGCGGCCGCTTCCAGTTCCACGCCCTCCTGCATCATCACTTCCAGCCGAGGGTCGGCCAGCACGCCGGCATTGAACAGCGCCTGCCGGAAGCCGCGCGCCCGTTCGCGGATACTGAAGTGGGCCAGCGAGCCGGAGATGAAGCCGATGCGCTCGCGGCCGATATCGAGCAGATGGCGCGCAGCCAGGTAGCCTCCCATCATATTGTCCGGATTGGCCGAAGTGTAACCGCCCAGCTTCATATCGATCAGCACCAGCGGCTTGCCTATGCTGCGCAGCACGGCCAGCAGTTCCGGCTCGAAGTAACCGGCGCACAGGATGGCATCCGACTGATGCAGGCGGATCTGCTCGACGACGCCATCCGCAGGCCCCACGGCCGTAAAGGACAGAATGATGCCGTGCTTGCGGCAGGCCTCTGCTGCGCCATGCAGCACCGGTGTGTAGAACGGGCTGCTGGACATATTGTTGTGCTGGCGGTGCAGCAAAAAGGTCAGGCGGCGCAGCTTCTTCTGGCGCAGCCGCCCCATGTCGTAGCCCATGCTGCGGGCCTTTTCCACCACCATGCGGCGGGTTTCTTCCGTCAGGCCGCCTTCATTCTTCAATGCGCGCGAAATGGTGCCACTGGAAAGCCCTGTGGCTTTGGCGATATCGCGGATGGTAATGCTCATATGTCTCGCTCCCGTATTTACTAAACCCCTGCAATCTGCGCCTCTGCGGGCTGCTATGCCTGTCAGTATAGCCATGGCCTCTGCATCGGCAAGCGCCGGCGCAACCACGGATCGCGAGTTTATCGGGAATTTACTAAACAAAACCAGCGTTCCTCTCAGTGCAGCAGACCATCGTGGTCTATCTGCAGCACGGATTTCCTGTCGCGCGCCTGCAGACGGGCCGAGAACTGATACGGCGTTGCGTCCATGCGGGGCGGCCAGACATAAGCCGCCACCGGCGCCAGCTTCAGCCCCAGTTGCTGCAGGCTGGAGGCAAAGCGCTGATGTCTAGTGAAATAGCTGCGCTGGGCGTAATACACTTCACGCAGCGCCCAGCGCGCCGCCTGCGCGGGATCGGCACGCCAGGTATCACGCGCACCGCCTACGCTGTGGCCGGAAAACTGCACCACGCCCCACATTTCGGGGTAATGCATATTGATCACGCCCTGCGGCGACCAGACCCAGTTGTCCTCCGCCAGCGGCTTGCCGGTGGCGGCGTCGGTCAATTTGCGGTAGCGCCCATCGGCACTGCTGGTCTGCCACTCCACCCGCGAAAAATTCAGACGCCACTGCTCGCCCGCTTGCGGACGCAGCACGGCGTCGTGGCTTTCGCGCAGCGCACGCCACGGTATCGCCACCTCGACGGTCCAGCCCTGATCCCTGTCGCCGGGCTGGTTCAGCGTACCGCGCAACTGGCGGCCGATTTTCAGGCCGTGCATATCCCAGCCCGTATAGGCCACGCGCGCGCCATCGCGATAAGGCTTGGTCAGCAGCAGATCCCATGCCGTGCCGTGCTGGTTGATTTCCAGTTCCATGTAGCGGTGCGTGCTGCCTTCGGGATCGATGAACAGTTCGATATCGTTATCGTGATAGATCACGCTATCGCGCTCGCTCAGCGTGGCCCATAGGTCCGGCTCTTCCATCTCCACGGCGAAATACAGATACTCGTCGTCCCACAGCATCTTGGCGCGGGTACGGAAACGCGGCACCGGCCTGCTGCTGCCTTCGATATCGACAAAGTCTTCCGTCCACTCGGCCTTCTGCCAGTCGGCTTCCTCCAGTAGACCATCGATCTGCGGCGGCGTGGTGCTGCGATAAGCTATGTAGTTGCGCGGCTGGAAGGCGATGGCGGGATGGGCCACCGCCGCCAGCTGGGCATAGGCGCCCGCCCCCGCCAGCGCAGTGCAGAGGGCGAACACAGGTTTCAGTATCCGCATGGCGACTGTCCGCATGCCTCAGGACTGCTCGCCCGCGCTATACAGGCCGGCATATTTCACACCGAAGTACAGCACAAAGGCATAGCAGAGCAGCGGCATCAGGAAAGAGAGTTGCAGACCGATGGAATCGGCCAGCAGCCCCTGTGCGAACGGTACGATGGCGCCGCCCACGATGGCCATGCAGAGTATGCCGGAAGCCTGTCCCGTCAGATTGCCGAGGCGGTACAGCGCCATGCTGAAGATGGTCGGGAACATGATGGAATTGCACAGGCCAACCGCCAGTATCGCCCACATCGCCGTCTGGCCATGACCGAAGATGGCGACCAGTATCAGCGCCATCGAAGCAGCCGCATTGAAGGCCAGCGTCTTGCCCGGACTGATATAGCGCATCACCAGGAAGCCGATGAAGCGGCCTACCATGGCGCCGCCCCAGTAGTAGCTGACATAGTGCGCAGCCGTATCTGCTGGCAGGCTGGCGATATCCGGCTCGCCGAGGAAGTTAATCAGGAAGCTGCCGATACTGACCTCGCCGCCCACATACAGGAATATGCCGATGGCGCCCATCACCAGTTGCGGATGGGACAGTGCCGATGCCTTGCCAGTAGCAGCCAGCGGCGCAGCGTCATCCACGTAAGCTATGCGCGGCAGGCGGGCAAAAGCGAACATCAGTGCCAGCAGCAGCAAGGCACCGGCCAGCGCCAGATACGGCCCCTGCACGCTGGCCGCCTGCGCCGCGCGGTCTGTTACATCACTGGACAGGATCAGAATGCCGCCCAGGGTAGGCGCTACCGTGGTACCCAGCGAATTGAAGGCCTGCGTCAGGGTCAGGCGGCTGGAGGCCGTGCGGGCATCTCCGAGCACGGTGACATAGGGATTGGCTGCCACCTGCAGGATGGTGATACCGGCAGCCAGTACGAAGAAGCCCAGCAGGAACAGGGCGTAACCGCTCATCGACGCCGGATAGAACAGTGCACAGCCGGCTGCGGCGATCACCAGCCCCGCCACGGCGCCGTTCTGGTAACCGATTTTTTTGATCAGCATACCGGCCGGCAGCGAGACGAGGAAGTAGGCACCGAAGAAGCAGAACTGCACCAGCATGGCCTGCACATAGTTCAGCGTGTACAGTGCCTTCAGGTGGGGAATCAGCACATCATTGAGTGCCGTGAGCAGCCCCCACATGAAGAACAGCGTGGTAATGATGATTAGCGGTCCCGTATTGCCGGTACTGGCCTGCGTGTGCTGCAGCGGCGCGCGCTGCGATATATGTTCCATCATGGACTCCTGTCGTCTCGTGTTGTTATGCTTGTTATCTTTGCTGGCTGGCGGTGCCTTTCCACCCCGGCCGTTCAGGGCGCAATACCGGCAGGGGCTTTGGGCAGATCACGTGCGCGGGTGCCCCAGTTGCTGCCGGCTTGCGGCGTCAGGCTGTAATCCAGCGTGCCACCTGCCTGTATCTGCTCCCAGTCCAGCCAGACACGCTGCTGCGGCTGACCGCTCCAGCGCACACTCTCCACAAAGCGGCGCTCTCCCGCCACTGCGGCTGGCGCGCTGATACTGAGCATGCGGCCCTGAGGCAGATCGATTTCGGCCTTGGCAAAGCGCGGTGCATGCAGCAGGAACCGGCCGCTGCCCGGTGCATCGGGATACATCCCCAGTGCGCTGAACAGATACCAGGCCGACATGGTGCCCAGATCATCGTTACCCGTCACGCCGCCGGGGCTATTGCCGAACAGGGTTTCCGCCGCCCGCAGCACGGTGGTGGTTTTCCACGGCTGCCCCATCAGGGTGTACATCCACGGCGTGTGCAGATCGGGTTCGTTATTGGGGTTGTAACGGAACTGGCTGTAATAGCTGTACGGCCCGACTACCCACGACTTGCGCACTGCTGCGGCATCGGCCTGCACGGCATCGTAATCGAAGAACAGATCGAGTCGGCGCAGTGCTTCCTTCTGGCCGCCCATGGCGGCGACCAGACCCGGTACATCCTGCTGCACCAGCCACTGGTACTGCCATGCTGTCCCTTCGTGGAAGCCACGGTCGCTGCGCGGATCGTAACCGCCCGTCAGTTCGCTGAACCAGCTACCATCCATCAGACGGGGACGGGGGAAGCCTTGCAGTCCGGTGCCGCTATCTTTGACGCTGGCATCCCAGATCTTGCGCCAGTTCAGGGCGCGCTGCGCCAGCGTAGCGGCATCGCTCTGCTGTCCCAGTGCCTTCGCCATGATTGCCAGTGCGCCGTCCGCCAGCGCGTATTCCAGCGTGGCCGAAGCACCATGGTGCGGATCGACGTCCATGCCTTTGGAGACAAAGCCGCGGTCGTACTGCACATAGCCCTGCCGCATATAGTTTTCGTTACCGGCACGTCCCTGCGCACGGATACCATTTGGCGGCACGCCGAAAGCATTCTCACGCAAGGCTGCGTAGGCTTCTTTCTCGCGTCCCTTCAGCGCACCGTAGCGCCACAGGTCGACGAGGAATGGCGTGACCGGATCACCGGTCATGATATTGGTTTCGAAGTTGGCGTAGCCCCAGCGAGGCAGCCAGCCACCCTGCTCGCGTATTTTCAGCACGGAACTGGCGATGTCGCGTGCCCGCTGCGGATACAGCAAGGCCAGCATCTGGTTCTGCGCGCGGTAGGTATCCCACAGCGAGAAGAATTCGTAATAGGTCCAGTCTCTGGCCGTATGAATCGCACTATCGTAACCGCGATAGCGGCCGTCGGCATCATTACCCGTCAGCGGCTGCAGCAATGTGTGATACAGCGCCGTGTAGAACACGGTGCGGTCATCCTGGCTGCCGCCTTCGATACGTACACGCGCCAGTTCGCGCTGCCAGTTGGCCTGGGCCCGGGTGCGCATGGCATCAAAACTCACAGGGCGACCAGCGGCCATGCCTTCGGCCTGCAGATTGATGCGGGCGCCTGCAGCATCCACGTGCGAAATGGCGCTGACTGCCGTAACGCTGCGGCCGGACTTCAGATCGAAGCTGAACCACGCGCCATGTGGGCGCGCTTCACCCTGCTGGCTAGGACCGTTCACGCCGGCCTTGCCACCCTGATCGTCCCAGATGCCATGGGCCACGAAAGGCTGGTCGAACACCATACGGAACCATGTAGTGTATTGCGCGCCGCCACAGAAGCTCTTGGTAACCACCTTGCCTTCGATGCTATGGTCATCAAGCACGCGCAGCTCGCTGCCCACCACCGCGTGACGTTCGTTGGCCTGTCCGAGATTGACCAGCAGATGGCCATCCTTGATACCGGCCGCGAAGGTATAGCGCTCGGCTGCGGCGCGCGTCAGTGCTGTCGCTTCGGCGGTAATGCCGCCATAGCTGGTCAGCTGTACCTTGTAGTAGCCAGCCTGTCCCACTTCGCCATCATGCGTGTACTCGGCCGCATAGCGGCGATAATCGAAACTCTCCGGCTTGGCCGTATCGATATCGCCGCCGGCACCTATGCGCCCCGTCACGGGCAGCACGGACACCTGCCCGCCCTGCTCCCAGCAACCGGCGCCGGACAGGAAGGAATGACCGAAGCCACGGATGCGCGCATCGCTATAGCGCCAGCCAGCGTAATGCTCGCCAGTGGGGCTGATCTGTATCATGCCGAACGGCGCCGAGGCACCGGGGAAGGTATTGCCTTCGTCCTGAGTGCCGATGAAGGTATTCACCGGCATGCTGCCGGCCTGCATAGCGGCCAGCGCAAACTGGGGCAGCGCACTGGCTGCCAGCACGAACCCGACGCAGCGCAGGCCACGGCTTAATGTGATGAGTGTCATCTGTGCGCGCTCCGCCTAGTGGGTTGCCGGAGCAGTCGGTGCTGACGCCGGCAGATGCAGCGGGTGGGCTTCCGTGTTGAAGGTCACGGCATCGAAATTCAATGCGCTCTTCGGCGCGAACAGCAGGTAGAAATACTTGAAGGTCTCGGCAAATACAAAGCTCTCCATCGAGTCTTCCTGCTCCTTGGTACGCACATCTTTCAGCGCAGCGTAACCCGCTTCAGTGCGGCAGTAACGCACGAAGGCTTCCCAGAACTCGCGGCCCATGGCGCGATAGCGCGGATTGCCCGTGTAGTGATGCAGATAGTAGGCCGACTCCACGATCTCCGGACGCAGCGCGTAGCCGGGCGACTGCACCGTCATGCTGGCGTAATCCAGCGATTCCGGTTCGATGCCATGCAGACGCCACATGCGCAGACCGGATTCCTGCAGCGCCTTGGCGCGTTTTATATCGCCGCCCAGCGCCAGCAGCGCCGGCATGAAGGCATCCAGCGCGCCATACTGGGTCTTGCTGCGCGCACCCGTCGTCATATCGGCATGACCGTACCACAGCGCGTTGCCACGCTGGTCGGCCAGCGCCTTGTTCATGCCCTTGATGCTGTGCTCCCACATGGCTTTGCATTCCAGATCGCCGAACAGGCGCCAGCATTTGTTCAGATACTCGTAGTAGGAATCGATGCCGCCGCCGATGTGGGCTCCCGTGTCCGTCCAGCGCCCCGTCTCGACATCGATGGTGGAGCCCACCAGTCCCAGTGGCGAAGCGGCCTTATAGGTGGCCACCAGCGCACGCTTGGATTTTTCGAAGTAGACCGGCTTGCCCGTCAGGCGGCTCAGCATGCCGAATTCCAGCACCAGCGTACCCGTTTCGGCCGGATTGCTGATCTTGCCGCGCACTTTACCGGTGCGCAGATTCACGTGAGTGTAGGGCATACCGGTCGGGCTATCGAATACCGGCAGCAGACGCTTGGCCAGATCTTCCGCCTTGTCCAGCAAGCGTGCGTCGCCGCTGATCTGATAGGCCGACAGCAGGCCACCCAGCAGACGGATGGTGATTTCGAAGTTCTGCACATACATGTCCTGATCGAAGTTCAGCTGCTGGACGATCAGTTCACGCGCCTCGTCCGCTTCATCTTTCAGGCCCATGATCATCAGGGTATCGAGTGCATCGACAGGCGTCATCAGCAGCGTATGCTCATACCAGTCGCGTGGCTTCTTGCTGAGCGGACTAAGCGCATCATGGCCCCAGGCATACTGCTTGTAGCCACGCCAGGCATGGCGCACTTCATCCTTCACCTGCTGCGCCAGCGCCGCTGCCTCGGCTTCGCTGACCGGACGCAGCGCCTTATTCGCCTCATTTGCCTGATTCGCCGCCACCTTGCCCGACGCCGGGCTCTTGGCCGGCGCATCGGCCGCCGCGGCATTCTGTGCAAACAGTGGCAGGGCAGCCAGCAGTGCGATATTCAGGCCGCGCAGTACGGGGCGGAACGGGGAAAATCGGGATGCTTGTTTCACTTGCTGTCTCCTTGTAATTGTTCGAAGAATTGCTTCATGGCCGCAGCCTGCGGCGGATGGGCGCCAGCCTGCAGACAGGCGGCGGAACCGGCCGCCAGCGCCGCATGCAGGTGCGCCTGCAAACCGCGTTGCGGATAGCCGGCCAGACTATGCAGCAGGCCCGCCACGCTGGCATCGCCAGCTCCGACGGTATCCACCACCTCGACCTTGGGCGCACGCGCATCGGCACGTGCGCTGCCATGGAATAGCGTGGCGCCCTGCCCGCCGCGGGTTAGCAGGCAGTAGGCGGCCGGATTGGCTGCCCGCAGCTGCTGTAACGCCTGATCCAGCGTCATATCGGGGAACAGACCGCGCAGATCGTCGTCCGACACTTTGATCAAATCGGCCAGTGCCGCCATAGTGCGCAGCGTGGGCTGATAGCTGGCATCCATCAGATTGCGGAAGTTCGGGTCGTAGCTGATCGCCACGCCCTGCGCTTTCAGTTGCTGTGCCAGCGCCACCAGCGTAGCTGCCAGCGGCTGACGCGCCAGACTGATGCCGCCGAAGTGCGCCCAGCGCAGCGCGCCCGACCAGCCGGCCGGCAGCGTGGCCGGATCGAAGTGCAGATCGGCGCTGTCGTCGCCCACAAAGAAGTAGCTCGGGGGTTCGCCCTGCTCCACGATGGCCAGCAGGGGCGAATGCTGTACGCGCTGAATCAGCCGCAGGTCCAGCCCCACAGCAGCGCTGGCATTCCACAACGCCTCACCGAAGCGGTCATTGCTGATGGCACCGGCGAAGGCCGTACGTTCGCCCAGCGCCGCCAATGCGCGTGCCACATTCCAGACCGAGCCGCCCACCTGACTGATCCACTGCTCATTCCCCTGATGGATCATATCGGTCAGCGCCTCGCCGGCGCACAGCATTACAGGGGCTTCATGCATGATCAGCCTTTCCCAGTACGGTCAGAATGTCGTAGCAGGCGCCCATGGTGTGGTAATCGACTTTACCTGCAGGGCTCTTTTCATCACTGAGCTTGCGGTTCTGCTGATCGAGGATGCGGTACCACGCGCCGTATTTGTGGTCGACCATATAAGTCCAGCTATACGCCCACAGGCGCTGGTACCAGTCCCAGTATTCGCGATTACCCGTACGCTGAGCCAGCAACGCGGCCGCCGCGGCACTCTCGGCCTGCACCCAGAAGTATTTATGGCCATCGCACACATGCAGTTCCGGCGCCAGCGAGTAGCACACGCCGCCATGCTCGGCATCCCAGCCTTTTTCCAGCGCCACGCGGAACAGCCGTTCCGCCGTCGGCACCAGCCAGTCCAGCGACTGCGCCAGCACGCCCCGCGCGCGGGCTTCCAGTTGTACCAGCAGTTTGGCCCATTCGGTAAAGTGGCCGGGCTGATAGCCCCAGGGACGGAACAGGTTTTCCGGATCATGAATGTTGAACTGCCAGTCAGGCTGCCACTGTGCGTCGTAGTGTTCCCAGATCAGGCCACCGCAACGCTGCGCCTGACGCTGGGTGATGTTGTAGGCCACCTTGTAGGCACGCTCCAGATAGCGCAGTTCGCCCGTGGCCTGATGGGCCGCCAGCAGCGCTTCGCAGGCATGCATATTGGCGTTCTGGCCCCGATAGCCGGACAGCACACTCCAGTCGTGGCTTGCTTCGTCGGCATACAAGCCAGCCTGCGCACCCCAGAAGCGCTGTTCCATCAGCGCGAAGGTCTCGGCGATCCAGGGGCGCGCCTGTTCCAGACCGGCCATGGTGGCATGGGCATAGGCCAGCAGCACGAAGGCCTGACCGTAGGCGTGCTGGGTGCCGTCGATCACCTGTGTACCGTCCAGCAGCCATGCATAGCCGCCGCCGACAGGATCGCGGTGCACTTCGCGCAGAAAGCGCAGTGCATGCTCCGCGCCCCTCAGATATGCCTCTTCCTTGAAATGACGATAGGCCATGGCATAGGTGAACACGAAGCGGGTGCTGCTCACCAGATGGCGCTGCTGCATGTCGTAGACGCTTCCATCATCCTTGAAAAAATGGTACATGCCGCCAGCCGGATCGATGGCGCGCGGATGGTAGAAGCGCATGGTGTGCTGCGCATGCTCGAGCAGGACACTAGGGCTACGGAAATTCGGTAATTGGGTCATGGTTTTTCCGGTGGGTGTGGGTTAAACGCCGTGGCTGCTCTCGCGCACGATCAGCTCAACTGGCACGGTTATCTGGGATGGGTGGTTTTCGGTTTTCTGTAGCAGTAATTCGATGCCGGTCTGGCCCAGCGCGGCCTTGTCCACGCGGACAGTGCTGAGCGGCGGGATGCCGGCAGGGGCGGCAGCAATATCATCGAAGCCGACGATGGCGATGTCCTGCGGGATCTTCAGCCCCGCCTTGCGGCAAGCCTTCATGGCCGCCAGCGCCGTGCTGTCGTTGTAGCAGAACACGGCATCAGCGCGTTTGGGCAGCGCCAGCAAGGCTTGCACGGCATCGCTGACACTCTGTTCGGCATCGCCCACGGCCGGCAGCGTGACTTCCAGATCGGGGTCGGCATGAACCTTGGCATCGAACAGGGCCTGACGGAAACCGCGATTGCGCTGCTGTATGCTGTAGTGCGCCAGTGAGCCGGACAGCATGGCGATGCGTTTGCGTCCGGCCCGCAGCAGGTGCTGGGTAGCCAGATAGCCGCCGTGCAGATTGTCCGGATTGACGGAGGTGAAGCCGCGCCGCTGCATATCCACCAGCACCATGGGCTTGCCGGCCTGCTGCAGCGCCGTCAGCACTTCCGGCTCGAAGTAGCCGGCACACAGGATGGCATCGGGCTGGTGCAGACGGATCAGACCCATTACCGGCTCGGCCGGACCCACGGCAAAGAATGATAGCGCTATCCCTTCGCGCCGGCAGACTTCCTCGGCACCGTGCAGCACTGGCGAGAAGAAGGAGCCGGAAGCAAGGGTGTTGTGCTGGCTATGCAGCAGGAAGGCGATGCGGCGGATAGGACCGCTGCGCAACTGCGCGAAGTCATAGCCCAGCCGTTCCGCCGTTTCCAGCACCAGACTGCGGGTGGACTCTGTCATCCCCGACTGGTTCTTCAGTGCGCGCGAGACCGTACCGATCGACAGACCGGTAGCCGCCGCGATATCGCGCAACGTGGCCTGGCTCACGCCTGCCCCCGCACTACGCGCAGCCCATGGCACAGCAAAGCTCGCAGCAAATTCAGGTACATCCGGTGTCTCCATTTTTTCGGTTTAATAAACGCTTCGGCGAACGCTAGTCCAGAGCATTGCGATGATTGTGACGATGATGTTCGCCTTGCGCTGCCTAGGACGCTTTTATATCAGCGCCACTTTTCAGCAACAATCGCGCGCTGCTGTGCGGGGCGCTCTTTAGCATTGTTTAGTAAAACGGCGCGCATCAACGCGCGCCCTGCGCCAGCACATCGCCCACGGACTGCATCCGCAGGGCGCGACGCAGCGCCGCCAGACTGGCCGGCGAACGCAGCGACAGACGCACGGTTTCGCCAGGCAGCAGGGTGAGGGCGTTATCGGATAGCTCCGCATCGAGATCACCGAAGTCTACCCAGACGGCGCGGGCGAACTGGCGTGCGCTCAGCTCCAGCTGGTAACCGCCGGCTGCAGGCTGCAAGCGCACCTGCAGTTGCGCGTCGGGCCAGCGCATTGCTTTCGCGGCACGGAAGTACAGCACGCTGCGCACGGGCGCTTCGCCTTCCACCTGCAGATCGAACACGGCCACGGTATTCGCCGGATCTGCATTCCCCAGCAACTGCGCATCGGTGTACTCGGCGCTGCACAGCGCCGACAGCGGCGCCAGTTCCACTGCGCGGTGTTCTTCACGCAGCAAGGTGCCATCCAGCGTGCTAACGCGCAGGCGCAGCGTGCCGTGCAGGCTATGGATACGGTCATTCAGCAGATGCACGCGGCTGATGCCGTTCGCATCGCGCAGCGCTGCCACGGCCACGGGCGCATAGAAGCGCCGCGCATAGAACTGCAGCGCCTTCCAGCGCCCGAACCAGTCCACGCTAGACCACGAAGCGCCGGGCCACACATCGTTGAGCTGCCAGTACAGCGATCCCATGGTGTAGGGCCGGCTGGCGCGGTGGTGGCTGGCCGCCAGCGCAATGCCCTCGGCCTGCGCGATCTGGCTCAGATAGATAAAGCTGGCAAAGCCCGAAGGGGTGCCGAATTCGTCATTGATGTATTTGAGCAGGCGTTCATTACCCTTGCCGGCCATGAATTTCTGATGCGCTTCGATGACGGGCGTGGCCATGCCCTGCTCGGCGCGTTTGGCAAATGCGTCCACCGTGCGCTGCACGGGCCAGGCCTGCAGCCCATATTCCGACATGAAGCGCGGGGTGATCTCCAGATATTTGCTGACCGGGTGGGCGGGATTGCCCCACACCTCCCAGTAATGCATATCGCCGCGGGCCGGAGTATTGGCCACCTCGGCCAGATCATCGCTGGGCGAACTGGCCCAGTAGGCCACGCCACCGCCCTCTTCCGCCACTACCTTGCGCAGATCGCTACCGAATAGCTGCACGTAGCCATTCCACACACGGGTGGCAAACGCAGGGTCGGCCTGCATCATGGCTTTGCCCGGCCCCCAGTACTTCCACGCGATTTCTTCTTCGTTATTGCCGCACCAGAGCGCAATGCTGGGATGGTTGCGCAAGCGCCGCACGTTGTCGCGCGCCTCGGCGATTACGCTGGCACGAAAGGCATCGTCATAGGCCGGCTGCATGCCGCCGCCGAACATGAAATCCTGCCAGACCAGCAGACCCAGTTCATCGGCCAGATCGAAATATGCATCGCTTTCGTAGTAGCCGCCGCCCCAGCTACGCAGGAAGTTCATATTCGCATCGCGCGCCGATTCCAGCACACGGCGCAACTGTGCCTTGCTCACGCGCGGCCGGAACATATCGAACGGGATGGTATTGGCACCTTTGGCAAACACGGGGATGCCGTTCACTTCGAAATAGAAGCTCTGTCCCTGCGCATCGCTATCGCGTTTCAGTACCATGCTGCGCAGACCCGTGCGCGCACTGGTGCTGGCCACCAACCTGCTCCCCTGCGCTACTTCCAGCTCGTAGCGGTACAAAGCCTGCGCACCATAGCCGTTCGGATACCAGCGCTGCGGTTTGACGACACGCACAGCCAGTTCGATGCGGTTACTGCCCTGCCTGAGTTCCGCTTTCTGCTGCACTGCCAGCACCCGCTTGCCATCGGGCGCGGTCTGCCACAGACGCAGTTCAACAGTGCCAGCGTTGATGGCATCAAGCGTGGCGACGGCCGCCAGTTCGGCACGCTGCTCGTCCACATGGTCCTGCCGCAGTTGCAGATCATCGATGCGCAGCACATCCCAGCTTTGCAGCTGCACGGTGTTCCAGATGCCTGCCGTGACATAGCGCGGCCCCCAGTCCCAGCCATAGTGGTAACCGGGCTTGCGGGCAAAGTTGGCCGTCATCGCATCGGCCGGTTCGTCGCCATACGGCGAAGGATAGTTACCAGCCAGCTTGTTCGGCATGGCCGCCACCTGTGGCAGCAGCTTGCTGATAGGCGAACGCAGTACGATGCGCAGTTCATTGCCACGCGCACGCAGCCGCCCCTGCACGGGAATGCGCCAGACCCGAAAGGCGTTATCCGCATCCAGCAGTTTTTCGCCGTTGAGCCAGACTTCGGCATAGGTATCGAGGCCGTGGAACACCAGATCGCTGCGCGCGCTGTTGCGCGTGGCCGCCGGGGTATCGAAGCGGGTGCGATATTCCCAGTCCGCCAGACCTATCCACTGCAGCCCGGCTTCCGGTGCGCCCACATAGGGATCAGGAATCAGCTTGTGGGCAAACAGGTCGGTGTGCACGGTGCCCGGCACGGTGGCTGCCTTCCAGCCTGCCGCTTGCGGATGGCCCGCTAGCCGGGCGTCGCCCGGCAGCATGCGGAAGCTCCAGCCCTGGTCGAGCGACTGCAGCGCGGCCGCCGAGACAGATGGCGCCAGGACCAGCAGCGCCAGCAGGCCCGCTGCCCATGCCGCCGGACGGCAGCACCACTTGATCAGGGCCTTCATGCTGCGCGCGCCTTCCAGTAGCGCTCTAGCCACTCCTCATGGCTGGGCATCGCAGCTACGGCATGGGCCAGCATGCCGCGCATGCCTTCCACCAGTTCCACCAGCTTAGGCTCCGGCATCTCGTCGACGATAGGATGGTAGCCCTGCGGCGTTATGCCCTGCCCCAGCATCACCTGTACCCAGCTAGGCAGGGCAAAGAAATCTTCGCCGTTACGGAAATAGCGGCCGTCGCTACGGAACAGCTCCATCGCCTCGCGCAGACTGTCCGGTATCGCCATGGTGCGACAATAGTCCCAGAACGGTGTATCGCTACGCTCGGTGGCGTGGTAGTGCAGGATCAGGAAGTCGCGCACCCGTTCGTATTCGAAGGCCGTCTCGCGATTGTATTGTTCGGCCAGTTGCGGGTTGAAGTCCGCATTCGGGAACAGGCTTAGTAAGCGGGTGATGCCCGATTGGGCCAGATAGATGCTGGTCGATTCCAGCGGCTCGAGGAAGCCGCTGGCCAGACCCAGCGCGACCACATTGCGGTGCCAGGTCTTCTTGCGCACACCGGTAGTAAAACGCAGCAGACGCGGTTCGGCCAGCGCCTTGCCGTCAAGATTAGCCATCAGCGTTGCCGCCGCCTCGTCATCGCCCAGATAGCGGCTCGAATACACATAGCCATTGCCGATGCGGTGCTGCAGCGGTATGCGCCACTGCCAGCCGGCCGCGCGTGCCGTCGAGCGGGTGTAGGGCGTGATAGTCTGCGCGCTGGCACAAGGCACGGCCACGGCGCGGTCGCAGGGCAGCCAGTGCGACCAGTCCACATAACCGGTCTTGAGGGTTTCCTCGATCAGCAGGCCGCGGAAGCCGGAGCAGTCGATGAACAGTTCGCCATCGACCACCTGCCCTGATGCCAGCGTGACGGATTCGATGTAGCCGTCCTCGGCGCGCTGCTGTACGCTGACGATCTTGCCCTCGATACGCTGCACGCCGCGCTGCTCGGCCACTTCGCGCAGATAGCGCGCGTACAGGGCCGCATCGAAGTGATAGGCATAGGCGATATCTGCCAGCGGCGAACCGGCTGCCGCATTACGGTCGCCCGACGTGAATTTGCCTTGCGGCGCCATCACTGTCTGCGGTGAATAGTCGCCTATCGGTCCGGCTTTGCCGGCCAGATGCAGCTTGAGCCAGAACTGGTGGAAAGGCAGCGGCCCCAGTGAACGGCCGATGGCGCCGAAGCCGTGTATATAACTGTCGCCTATGCGGCCCCAGTCATTGAATTGTATGCCCAGCTTGACCGTGCCCTGGGTACGCCGGACGAATTCTGCTTCGTCCAGTCCCAGCCACTGGCCATTGAACTGGCGGATATGCGGCACACTGGCTTCACCGACGCCGACGATGCCGATTTCCTCGGACTCGATCAGGCGCACACTGGCGCCCTTGCCTAGATAGGTGGTCAGCGCTGCTGCGGCCATCCAGCCGGCACTGCCGCCGCCCACCACGGTGATTCTGGAAATGCGTTGTTGCGTCGCTCGAGTTGTCGTCATCGCGCTGCCCAAATGAAGAAGGCAGTTGCCGGCGGAACCGGCAACTGCGGGAAAAACTCCCCATCCGGCGGGACGGGGAGCCTGGGGAAGTTTTAGAACTTGTAGCTCAGACCACCGTAGATCACACGGCCCGTGTAGTTATTGCCGTAGAAACGATCAGTGGTGTCGTTACCCAGATGCGAACGGGTCTCCTGGCGGGTCAGGTTCAGCACCGAAGCAGTCAGGCTCAGTTGCTTGGTGAAGTTGTACGACGCGTTCAGGTCCACCTGGCTATACGGATCCGAGTACACATTCAGACCGTTGATCAGGCCACCCACTACTTCGCCGCGACGGTTGTACGAAGCACGCACCATGTACTGGTCCGTACCGTAGAACACGGTCAGGTTGGTCTGGTTGCGCGCGCTGCCCACCAGTGGCGAAGTGCCGATCTGCTTGCCGTCAGCCAGCGTAATGGCCGCCTGATTGGTCTTGTTGTAGGTGTAGTTGAACTGGAAGCCCAGACCCATGTCGAGCGTGTGCTGGCCATACAGTTCGATACCCTGCGACACCGCATCACGGCCACCGGCACTGGTCGAGTAGTTCTGCACCGTGACAGTCTGGCCACCCACCGTCATCGGCATGCTCAGCACCACCGGCACGGCGAAGTTGCTCACGTTCTTGCGGAACAGGCCAGTACCCAGCACCGAACCGCGGTGGAAGTACCACTCCAGACCCAGATCGAACTGCTTGGCTTTGTACGGCTCCAGCGCCTTGTTGCTGCCTTCGCCGAACCAGCCCTGCTGGTCGCCGCCGCCGATCAGGCGACGGTCGTTGACATATTCCTGGCTGTAGTTCTGCAGGCCGCCCGGCGAGGCGATGTCGCCATAGCTAGGACGGGCCACCACTTTCGATGCGGCGGCACGCAGCAGCAGCTGGTCGCTCAGATCGTAGGCCAGATTGAAGCTAGGCAGCACATCGTTGTAGGTGCGGTCCAGCGAGCTGACCACGAACGACGAAGTGTGCGCCACGCTATCCGGCAGCGTGGTGAAGCCGCTGACGCAGCCCGAACCGGCCGGAGCACCCACGGCTGGTTTGCCGCCAGCCTGGCAGGGTGCCGGTGCGCCGTTGGCGCCGTTGAAGAAGTAGTCGTTGTAGTTGTCTACGCGGTCGGTCGAATCGGCGTGCTGGCGGGTACGGATGACACGCAGGCCGGCATTGCCGCGCAGACGGTCGGTCTTCACATTCGCCTGCAGATACATCGAAGTGATCTTCTCGCCCACGTTGTAGACGAAATTATCTTCGTTACGGGTCTGCATGGCGCCGTAGGTTTCGTTCAGATGCGCGATATAGGCCGGGTAGTTAATCGCCGGGAAAGCGCTGGCCTTGATGCCGCCGGCCAGATTCGACAGCGACTCGGAATACAGGTAGTTGGACTGGAAACGCGAAGCGCTCGAATCGCAGCCGGCCTGATAGCGGTTGTCGTAGTTGCTGGCGTCCTTGCCTTTGCAGGCCCAGTAGTTGTTACCGGTGCTGCGGTGGGTGCCGCCGTCACGGTATTTGGCGCCGAACTGCAGCGAATCGAGCCAGTTGGTATCCGTGTGCCAGGTGAAATCACCCTGCAGATATTTCTGCTCGGTGCTGTTGCGGGTCCACGAGGACTGGGTCGAACCGAGGTCGATCTCGCCTATGCCCTTCTGCAGATTGGCCATCAGCTCAGGCGAGAAGGTCATGGTCGGCGTACCCTGCGTGGTCCATGCGCTGGCGTAGTTACCCAGCGTCCAGCTGCCATCGGCATTCTGCACGCGCGGCTTGATCGGCATGGTGAACTGCATCGATGGCCCGCCGGTGGCCCAGGTACGACCCAGCTTGAACAGCGCATCGAGCGACTGACCGTGCCAGTCTGCTTCAAAGTCGGCCGTCTGCGACAGCGACTTCTCCTGATTGTAGCTACCGGTGATCTGCGGCGTCGGGATGGTGCAATCGTCCGGACCGAAGCCGCCGGTGTTCTTGTAGCCTGCTGCCGCAGCGGCATCGCCACTGCAGTAGTATTTCTTGCCGGCGTGGGCGCTGTACTGGGCACCCGTCACGATGGTGCCGCTGCGATCGAAGGTCAGACCGTCGAGCATACGGCCACCAGGCCAGTTGCCGTCGCCATCGTAGCGCGCCAGATTCCACTCGGGCACCTTGAGGGTATTGGTCTGCGAATCCTGCGACAGATCGAAGCGGAAGTAGTTACCCGTCAGCGTCAGGTTGCGCATCGGTTTCAGCTGCATGGTCAGCTGGCCACCTTTACGTTCGCGCTCTTCGTTCTTCACGTTCAGATTGACGGAAGTCGGCATCATGAAGTTGGTGTAGTACTTGCCGTTCTGGTCGTAGAAACCGGACTGGCCCCACCAGCGCGAATTCAGACCCGAAGGCTTGCCGTTCACATCGGTCGCCGGATGGGCTTTGTAATCGTCGGCATACCACTGCCAGTTTTCCGTGCTGGCACCCATGGTGCGGGTAGTACGTTTCTGCTGGGTGAAGCCGGCCAGAATACCGAAGGTGTTGGCTTCGTCGTGCCAGGCGTACTGGCCGGAGAACTGGCCATCGGTTTTCTTGGTGGTGTCGGCCCAGGTGCCTTCGGCCGAAACAAAGCCGCTGCCGGACTTCACTTCCAGCGGACGGCGCGTGTGCAGGATCACCGTGCCGCCAATACCGCCTTCATCGAGACGCGCTTCCGGCGTCTTGAACAGCTCAGCGCTGGACAGCATATTCGACGGCATCAGCATGTAGTTGAACGAGCGGGTAGGATCACCGTTCGATTCTGCAGTGGCGATGTAGTTGCCGTTCAGCTGGGTCAGCGTCAGTTCCGACGACAGACCGCGCACGCTGACGTTTTTACCTTCGCCGCCATCACGGTTGACAATCACACCGGGCACGCGCTGCAGCGCATCGGCCACGTTCTTGTCGGGGAATTTGCCCACATCTTCGGCGGTAATCACTTCAACGATGGCATTGGCGTTACGTTTCTGATCCAGCGCTTGTTCGATCGCATAGCGGTAGCCCGTGACCTGCACCGTTACCGGCTGGGCGGCATCACCCTTGGCATCGGCGGCCTTGCCCGCCGTTTGCGCGTGCGCGCTGGACAGCGCCACCAGTGCCGTCGCCACAGCAAGAGCAAGGGGCTTGACGGAGCAGCGAGGCTGCCGGCTTGCGAGATGGGTACTGAACATCATGTAGATCTCCTAGTTATGCCCGGGGTCGGGCTTTTTTATATGGCGGTAGCAAAGTTCCCATGACCCGTGGAACTGGTGGCGGCCTCCCGCGTCTCTCCGTATTGCTGCACTGTGCACTGCGATGAGCAGCGCAGTATCAGACGATTTACTAAACGACAGAGGTGCCACCTGCATGTCGATGGGCATCGCGTTTCGCCCATAACTGTTTATACAAACTAAGTTTTGGCCATTCAACAGGATTTCAAAATTGGCATTTAGTTTAGTTTGCTTACTAAACAAGAGTGAGGGAAATTTACGACAGTGGAAGTTTCGTGCCTGGCTGCCGCATCGAAAACACTAAACATGGACGCCGCGCAGGAAATGGCATGCTCGCGCCCCGCCGTGGACCATAGTTATACAAGCAAGGGGGAGCGTATCGGGTCCCAGAATAGTCTGGATGGACTGTACTCATCTAAAGAATGGTGAATTAAAATTGCAATTATTGCATTTAAATACATAAACATTGCATTCCGCTATTGGTCAGTCTGACATTTAGGCGGCCCGTTGCCATCGCGCAGCGAGAATGCGACTCAATTCAGGAGAATTCACCATGCCCCCTCGCATGCATCGCGCCCATACTTCCCGCAGGGCACGCCCTCTCGTCGCTGCTCTGATGGCAGCCGGCCTAATTTTGCCGCAAGCGCCATCCAGCGCCGCCGATGTCGTTTGGACAGGCAGCGCGATCAACTGCATACAATGGAATTGTGCCGGTAACTGGGGGAACGACCTATTGCCGGCAAAACGCGACAATCTCGTCTTCGGCAAGAGCGCAGTATCAGCCAGCGATAATGACCTACTCCAAGAGATCGGCCATCTAACTTTTGCCAGCGATGCGCCAGCCATGACACTAAGCGGGAAAACCGTCGACAGCCAAGCAGATATCCGCAATTTCAGCGCCTATCGGCAAACGATTAACATGCCACTCAAATTTAGTAGCCCAGGCTATTATCAGCCGGGGAACAGCCAAATTGACGGTGGTAAGGCCGGTCTGAAACTGGCCGATGTCACGCTAGACACCAGATCTCTAAAGATCAGCAACGACGTCAGCATTTCCAATCTTAAGGCACGCGAGTATTCGCTCAATAATATCTATATCGCGCCCAACTCGACACTCACAACAAATTTTGTGAATAACAGCGGCGGCACATTTAATGGGAATGGCTGGTTCTCTTTAGCCGTGGATGGTCCAGGCGCAACCTTAAATAACAACTCTGCACTCCTATTCGGTGGCCGTTCCACCTCCATTTCTTTGACGAACGGTGCCGTATTCAATGACATAGGCGCCATTGGCACCAACTATATCGACAGCCGTATGGCAGCGAGTACCATTAGGGGTCCGGAAACAAACTTCAGCATCGCTGGAGCAGGAACCAAATGGCTTTCTCAGCGCGACCTCATTTTTGCAGTTGGGTACACAACCAACCGCAATGACTTCGAAGTCAGTAACGGCGCGTACATGAGCACGGGCAACTTCATCTACGACAACAACTTTGTCGGTTCAATGGCCGTGACGGGCGGGATGCTCGATGTGCAAGGCGATTTCAAGCTCAGTACTGGGAGCGCCATGCTGCAATATGGCACTATTCAAGTTAAAGGCACGGCCAGCTTTGGACAAAACAGTCTGTTCATCTTTAATGAAGGAACACTGAGTGCTGCGCAGTTCGACAATGCAGGGAGATTCACCTGGCAGGGTGGCACACTCGGCTTTACCGGATCTGGTGGAGCGCAGCTAGGCACTAGCATCCTACCTAAAGATCTGCTCATCGATGGCAGCAAGGGGCTGCAGGTGAGTAATACCCTTACCATCAGCGATGGCACATCGCTCACTGTGACAAACGGTCAATTACAAAGTGGTCTGCTCGCCGTGCGGGGTGGCACAGCGAACCTGTCCGAACAGGCGGCGGCCAGCAATGGTGTGCAGCTCAGTAGCGGCACTCTGGTGGTAAGCGGCACAGGAAGCATCAGTGTCAGCAAGCTGCTGCGCAATACCCCCGTCCTCGATACCGGCAAGACACTGCAACTAGCTGGCACACTCAGTCTGGAAGCGGGCAGTAGCCTGACCGTTGACGGCGGACAGCTTAGCGCCCGCTATCTGCAGCTGGATGGCGGCACTCTCAACATCATGGACGACAGCACGGTAAGCGGCAAAGTAGCACTCAACAGCGGGACTTTGCGCCTTACCAGCAAAGGCAGCGTGGCTCTGGGAACTGGCCTGTTTGAACAAAGTGTTCGTCTGGGGCAAAATGCAACGCTGGAAGTCAGCAAAGGCTTGAACATTGGAACAGGCACTAACCTGACCTTCGCCGGAGGACAGCTACGCGCGGGGAGTCTTAACCTCAGCGGCGGCACACTACGCTTCGATAACGAAGTCGGCACGCAAAACTACAACTGGACCAGCGGCACGCTCAGTCTGGGCGGCCGCAACGGTGCGACGCTGGGCAGCGGCGCACTGGCGCAGAACACGCTGGTGCTCAATAGCGCACGCAATCTCAACGTGGACCACACGCTCAGCCTTGGACGCAATACCAATCTGGTCCTCGATGGTGGCCAGTTCAAGGCGGGCACGCTCGCGCTGCAAGGCGGACGGGTGAGCGGTCAGCTGAACATAGACAAAGTCGGCCTGCTGCAAGGCTACGGCAGCGTCAACGGCGCCATCAGCGGCGGCAGCAGCGCGCGTATCAATGCCAGCGGCGGCGTGCTGTCTCTGGGCGACGGCAACGATGCAGCAGGATTCGGCTTTGCCGGTACGCTGGATGTCGGCAATAGCCGGGTCTGGATCTTCAATCAGGGTGTAGCACAGCTGGGCAGCGCCACCTTCATCAGCGACAAAGGCCAGCTGCATAGCAGCGACGGCTTGCTGCTAGGCGCAGGCAACACGCTCAGCAGCAGCGGCAACACCAGCATCTACGGCCTGTTCGTGAATCAGGGCAGCGTTAGCAGCAGTGGCGGCACGCTCAGTTTCTATGACGACGTGAGCGGCACGGGCAGCTTCACGGGGCAGATGCTGTTCCGCGCCGGCTACAATCCCGGCGGCGCAGGCGCCAGTGCCCAAGTCGGTTTTGGCGGTGGTAGCGCCAGCTATGACAGCAACGCGATACTGACGATGGAAGTAATGGGCAGCGGCCACGACCAGATGAGCGGGCTCTCTACGCTCAATTTCAATGGCACTTTGCATCTGGTATTCGGCGCCGATTTCAATGCCAACCCGGGCAGCAGCATCAAGCTGTTCGACTTCCAGCATTTCAGTGGTCAGCTCGATGCAGAGCACATCGTCGTCGACGGCTACGACCGCGCAAAACTGGATTTCTCGCATCTGGGGCGCGATGGCAGCATCAGCGTATCTGCAGTGCCTGAACCCTCAAGCTACGCCATGCTGCTCGGTGGTCTGGGCTTGCTGGCTTGGCGCCGGCGACGCACGCTCGGTGTGCGCCAGACAGCAACAGGCTGTCCGAACGGGAAAAACTAAGAAACACTAGAAATATGTGAGGGGCACCGCGCAGATGAGCAATCAAGCGCCCCTCATTTTCAGTTCGATTGGCGCCGTTCAGGGTGCGGCGGACTTCCACCACCCCATAGAATGAACAACTCCGCTCGGATTGAGGCTGCTACAGGAATGCGGAACTCTGCCCGTGCGATGAAAGCATGCGATTCCTTCAGGGAGTGGATGTTCTCCATCCATTCAAAACCAGTCATACACCTTTTCTTTGGCCGTCAGGTGGACGCCATTTACCAGTACCACCACAGACTGACTCCTTGCAGTTCCGCAATTCGAGTTTCCAGGTCAAGTCAATAATTAACGCTCGGTATCTGTTTCCCTTTCTCACGTTTGAACCAGTTGGCGCGGACCATGGAGGCACTCATGCAGCGTTATACAATCACACTAGGCGCGAGCACGACTGCTGGCTGGAAAGTGATTTCCGCAAGTAGTCAGGGAAGTGTCAGCGGCGTCAAAATCGCGCTCGAGGGCGATTTGATTTTCTGCCGGGCGTGCAAGTCGCAGGGGAAAATTCTTTGTGTCGGTCCCCGCATTCCAGAGACCTGGAACGGAAAACAGGTTGCCCTGGGCAATGACATGTGCCTGTGCGGGTGTTTTCCGTCCCCTCGACTCGTCGCGAATCAGACCTTACGCAGCCAGGTGATCGGTGAGAGTGAAGCGGGTGGCACCTCCGTTTCCCTAAAAGCCGGGCAGTCAATCGCATCGAGCCTGACAAAGGCGAGCGCCGAGAGCTACGATCTTGAGTTTTTGGTTCTCGACACTTGCAGCGGATTGCCGGTCACAGATTGGCCCTACAACATCGAGCTGGCCAGCGGACAGCACTTGGAGGGGAAGACCGATAAAGACGGCAAGACCTCCAAGGTGGCGGCCACACACCCGGACAACGTCATCCTGCGCGTGTACGAACCGGAATCGACTCCAGTCAACCCGTTCTGGGACCGATGAAATGGCGAACACGAACGCTGTAAAAACGCATGCAGCAAAGCTCACGCCTGTCTCCAACACCAAGCCGGAGATGGTGAGCGTTGATGACTCCGCACGGCTACGTGAGATCCGCGCTCTTGTAGCCACAAACAATCGCTCTTCTCTAAGCAATGACACCATCATCTGCCAAATCTACATGGAGTCGCGCTTCGATAAGGATGCCAAAGCCCTGGGAAGCAGCGCGCGTGGCCTGATGCAGCTACTGAAGGCTCCAGTACGCGAACTGGCGCGGCTCAATAACCTCAAGAAACCCCGCAAAGAGCGCCGGCCAGAACGGGACATCTATCGCGACGCTGATGCCTTTCACGACAATCCTGAGTTCGTGGACGAAGCAAGAAACATCCAGACCGGAACGCAGTACCTACAGGCACTGATCGACAATCATTCCTCATTAAGTACTCAAGCAGCGATCGAAGAGGCATTCAAGGACTACCGAGGAGTCAGAAACGGCATCTACTACCGCAAGATCAAGACTGCCGCGGAGAGACTGACGGTAGATCCTGACAACATGCAGATTTTAAGGGAGATGGTCAAGTGAAAGCCCTGTATATTGCTTTTGGCCTCTCGCTGGCATCGGCCCTAAACGCAGCGGAATTAGTAAAGGTCTGCGATGTGGGAGTAGCGAAAAGGCAGCGTGTCGAAGTCCTGCGTGAAGCGCGAATCGGGGATTCCTACATTTATTCGATCCGTCATGCTAGAACAGTCACACCGTTCTTTGGCGGTCCCGAACAATCAAGAGGAGAGCCGGTATCGATACGCTGTGTTGGTAAATTCGCGCGAGCACTGATTGTGTGGGGAGAGTTCACGGCAAATGCCCTGCAGGGGTTTGTATTGATATCGCCAAAAGACGGCGCCTCGCTGGCACGGTTGGACTTCGCCGAAAAAGTACCGCCAAGTCAGCTTTATCTTGGGCCTCGTGAGGTCATGCTGGCATTTCCTACCATGGGACTCGGTGAAACCAATACCCATTATGTCGTGTATCGATACAGGTTTGGTCCACCGAGTGGAGAACAGGTGGAAGCGGGTGACATACTCCCCTCGCCGGATGGTTTCGAAGTCATCCAATTGAACCAATCCAGCAAGGTCCGGAAGGGGAATTGAAGAATCACACTCAGGAAAACCAGCGCAGAAAAGGAAAAAGCCTGCTACTCCGTGAGGAATAGCAGGCTTTATGATCCTGGTGCCGCTTGCCGGAATCGAACTGGCGACCTTTTCATTACGAATGAACTGCTCTACCGACTGAGCTAAAGCGGCTGGGTCGCATATTCTAACAAATATTTCTTGCAGCGCGCTAGTCCCAAATCGAAAAATTTGCAGCGCGCTAAGGAAAACTCGTCAGAACCCGCGGAAAACCGTGGTTTTAGGCCTGATGGTAGCTGGTAACGACAGCCACTTCATCACGCGAACCAAGGAAGACCGGCACGCGCTGGTGCAGCTTGTGCGGCTGGATATCCATGATGCGCTGCTTGCCGTCGGTGGCTGCGCCGCCGGCTTGTTCGACGATGAAGGCCATAGGATTGGCTTCATACATCAGGCGCAACTTGCCCGGCATCGAGGTATCACGCAGATCGGCCGGATACATGAACACGCCGCCGCGGTTCAGGATACGGTGCACGTCGGCCACCATCGAAGCGATCCAGCGCATATTAAAGTTGGTGCCGCGCGGGCCCGTTTCGCCGGCCAGCAGTTCATCGATGTAGCGCTTGACGGGCGGGTGCCAGTGGCGCGCGTTCGACATATTGATGGCGAATTCCTTGGTCTTGGCAGGGATCTGCATATTGCGCTGGGTGAGTACCCACGAACCCATCTCGCGGTCCAGCGTGAAGCAGTTCACGCCATTGCCGGTGGTGAGTACCAGCATGGTCTGCGGGCCGTACACGGCGTAGCCGGCGGCCACCTGCTGGGTACCTGGCTGCATGAAGTCCGCCTCGGTCGGCTGGGCCATGCCTTCCGGCGCCTTCAGCACGGAGAAGATGGTACCGATCGAAACGTTGACGTCGATGTTGGAAGAGCCGTCCAGTGGATCGAACAGCAGCATGTATTCGCCTTTAGGATAGCGGTTAGGAATCGGGTGGATGGATTCCATCTCTTCCGATGCCATGGCTGCAAGATGGCCGCCCCACTCGTTAGCTTCCAGCAGAATTTCGTTGGAGATGATATCCAGCTTTTTCTGCACTTCGCCCTGAATGTTTTCCGTTTCGGCAGTGCCCAGCACTTCGCCCAGCGCGCCTTTACCTACAGCGTGGCTGATGGTTTTGCAGGCGCGCGCCACCACTTCGATCAGCAGGCGCAGTTCGGCCGGAATCGAGTTGTGCTGGCGTTGTTCTTCCACCAGATATTGAGTAAGGCTGATACGTTTCATAAGTACCCTTGGTTTGGTTTGAATTAGTTAGCCAGAGCTTTGCTGACGACTTCCTGTACGTCGTTCGACAGCTTGCTCTGGGCGGCGACCTGTTCCAGCGCCTGCTTCATTTTTTCCTGCAGCGCCGGTGCGTAACGGCGCCAGCGATCCATGCTGCGTGCCAGACGCGCGGCCACCTGCGGATTGATGCCGTCCAGCTGGATCACCAGCTCGGCCCAGAAGGCGTAGGCGCTACCATCGGCGGCGTGGAACTGGGCCGGATTGCCGTTAGTGAAATTGAAAATCAGGCTGCGCGCGCGATTAGGATTTTTCAGCGTGAAGGCCGGATGCTGCATCAGCTTGCGCACGGCAGCCACATTGGTGGCCGGCGCTGCAGCCTGCATGGCGAACCATTTGTCCACCACCAGCGCTTCGTTCTCGAAGTCCTGATAGAACGCCTGCAGATACGGCGCCGCATCACCACCACTGTGAATCAGCGCGACCAGTGCAGCAGCGCGGTCAGTCATGTTACTGGCATTGTCGAACTGCTGTTGCGCTACTTTCAGCTCGGCCGCTTCGGGCGCCACCAGCAGATAGGACAGGCACAGGTTTTTCAGCGCGCGCTTGCCTGCCGACAGGGCGTCGGGGCTGTAGGCGCCGGGCGTCTGGTTGGCGCGGTATTGCGCCAGCAGTTCGGTTTTCAGGGCTGCGCCTATGGTACGGCGCATGAACTGGCGTGCCGTGTGGATGGCTTGCGGGTCCACCACTTCCATCTGCTCGGCGATGATGGTTTCCGATGGCAGGATCAGCGCCAGTTCGCGGAAGGCCGGATCGAGCGACTCGTCCACCAGCAGCGCGCGCTGGGCTTCGATGAAAGTGCTATCGAGTTTGAGCACCGCCGCATCGCCATGCGCCGTGACTTGCGCCGTCAGCTTGAGCAGACGCTCCATGGCCAGACGCTGGCCCGCTTCCCAGCGGTTCACGGCATCGCTGTCGTGGCGGTACAGGTGCAGCAGCTCATCATCCGTGTAGTCGTATTCGAGCACCACGGGTGCCGAGAAATCGCGCAGGATGGACGGGACAGGACGTTCATCCACGTTACGGAAGCGGAAAATCTGCTCCTGCTCTTTCAGTTCCAGCACTACCGTGGTGGCGTCTTTCGGATGGTCGCCGCCTTCCAGCAGCAGCGGCAGGTCTTTGCCATTGGCATCGAGCAGACCCACTGCCACGGGAATATGGAAGGGCAGCTTGTCCGGCTGGCCAGCCGTGGCCGGACAGCGCTGGCTCAGGATGATGTCGAAATTGCGTTTGACGGCATCGTAGCGCGTGCGTGCCGACACTACCGGCGTACCGGCCTGGCTGTACCAGCGCTCGAACTGGCGCAGGTCGCGGCCATTGGCATCGGCCATGGCGGCGCGGAAGTCGTCGCATTCCACGGCCTGACCGTCGTGACGGGCGAAGTACAGATCCATGCCCTTGCGGAAGCCATCGCGACCCAGCAGGGTCTGATACATGCGCACCACTTCGGCGCCTTTTTCGTACACGGTCACCGTGTAGAAGTTGTTGATCTCGACGAAGGAATCCGGCCGCACCGGATGGGCCATAGGGCCCGCATCTTCCGGGAACTGGGCCTGACGCAGCGTGCGTACCTGATCGATACGGGTGACGGCGCGGCCGCTGTCCGTGCCTATCATGTCGGCGCTGAATTCCTGGTCGCGGAACACGGTCAGGCCTTCTTTCAGCGATAGTTGGAACCAGTCGCGGCAGGTCACGCGGTTGCCGGTCCAGTTGTGGAAGTATTCGTGGCCTACCACGGCTTCGATGCCGGCGTAGTCGATATCGGTGGCTACGCGCGGATTGGCCAGCACGAACTTGGTGTTGAAGATGTTCAGGCCCTTGTTTTCCATCGCGCCCATGTTGAAGTCACCCACGGCGACGATCATGAAGCGGTCCAGATCCAGTTCCAGGCCGAAGCGCTCTTCATCCCAGCGGATCGAATTCTTCAGCGACTGCATGGCGTAGTCGGTCTTGTCCAGATTACCCTCTTCCACCCACACCTGCAGCAGCACTTCGCGGCCCGACTTGAGCGTGTAGTGCTCTTCCTGACAGACCAGCCGCGCTGCCACCAGTGCAAACAGATAGGACGGCTTCTTGAACGGGTCTTCCCATTTGGCGTAGTGGCGGCCGTCGTCCAGCTCACCCGATTCGATCAGGTTACCGTTGGACAGCAACACCGGATAGCGCGCCTTGTCGGCGCGCAGCATTACCGTGTACTTGGCCATCACGTCAGGACGGTCGGGGAAATAGGTAATGCGGCGGAAGCCTTCCGCTTCACACTGGGTATAGAAGCTGCCGTTCGAGACATACAGTCCGGACAGCGAGGTATTCTGGATGGGCGTACACAGAGTTTCGATTTCCAGCACCACCTGGGCCGGTGCGCGCGGTATCGTCAGCAGCGAGCCTTCGATCTTGTATTCGGTCGGCGCCAGTGCGCGGCCGTTCAGGCGCAGCTCCACCAGATCCAGCTCTTCGCCGTGCAGCACGATGGAGCGGCTAGGGCTGGCCGGATTGTGCTGCATGGTGATGCGGTTGGCGACGATGGTGCGGTCCGGATCGAGATCGAATCCCAGCTCCACTGTTTCCACCAGATAACTTGGGACGGTGTAATCTTTACGGTAGATGGTCGGTGGCGTGCTGTCTGGTCGCATGAAAATCCCGTGAAACGTGAGCAAAAGCCTATTTTACCAATACCAGCGCTGGCGGTCGCCTGAAATCCGGCAAGGGAAGCGCGGTGTACGTGTCAGCTTTCCCGCCGGCCGTAACTTTCTGTAAGATTCGTGCAACGGTGCATAAGCCGTCATAAACTATCAGATGCACCCATCCGACTAACTTTACTGAGGCTAAATCATGAAAAAAATCGCCCTCATCGCGACTGCCGCTGTTGTGCTGCTCAGTGGCTGCGCCACCACCCTGCGCAGCGACGTCACCTCGTTCAACGCCTGGAGCGCTGAAGCGCGTGACCAGAGCTATGCCTTCGAAGCACCACAGGGCGCCGACGATACGCTGGAATACCGCAGCTATCAGCTGCTGGTGGCACGTGAGCTGGACAAGCTGGGCTTGCACCAAGCGGCGGAGAGGCAGCCGGCGCAACTGTTGGTAGGAATGAAATTCAGCACCATAGACCATCCCGTGCGCATACTGGAAGCGCAGGATCCGTTCATGGTCGGGCCTTACTGGGGGCCAGGCTGGGGCCGTTATGGCTGGGGCTATAGCCGTCTCGGCTACCGTCCGTATTTCTATGATCCGTTCGGCTATGGTGCGCCCGTCATGGTGACCGAGCGCATCAAGCATGAGTACCAGCGCCAGCTGCGCATCACCATCAACGGCACGGATGGCCGCAAGCTGTACGACGTCACCGTCAACAACACCAGCCGCGTGGCCGCTACGCCGCAAGTGATGCCGGCACTGGTGCAAAGCGCCTTCACGGGCTTCCCCGGCCAGAACGGCGTACCGCGCCGGGTTGATCTGGAACTGAAACCGCAGACGGAAACAGCGCCTGTGGCACCCGCCAAAGCGGGCTAAGGGCGGCCAGAAACGCGCTGCGCCAGCCGTCGCAGACGGCTACTGGCGCGCATCCGCTAAGTCCGCAGTCCACACCATGCAGCCGGTTCTACCGGCTGCATGGCGTTTACGGCAGCAATATCGATGAACCGGTGGTCTGGCGCGCTTCCAGCTCCGTATGGGCGCGGGCCACGTCGGCCAGTGCATAGCGCTGACGCACATCAATTTTGACTTCGCCACTGGCGACTACGCCGAACAGCGACTTGGCCGCTGTTTCCAGCTCGGCGCGGGTAGACATATACGCCATCAGCGAAGGCCGCGTGACAAACAGCGAGCCACGGTTAGCCAGTTCGCTCAGGCTGAACGGCTCCACCGGCCCCGATGCGTTGCCGAAGCTGACCATGGTGCCCAGCGGGCGCAGACAGTCGAGCGAACCGATGAAGGTATCCTTGCCGATCGAATCGTAGACGGCCGTTACCCCTTTGCCACCCGTGATCTCGCGCACGCGCGTGGTGAAGTTTTCCTTGTTGTAGTTGATGACGTGATGGGCGCCATTGCGCGTGGCCAGTTCCGCCTTCTCGTCCGAGCCCACAGTGCCGATCAGCGTTACGCCCAGCAGCTTGGCCCACTGGCAGGCGATCAGCCCTACCCCGCCGGCGGCCGCATGGAACAGGATGGTGTCGCCCGCCTTCAGCGCCACGGTGCGGTGGAACAGATACTGCACCGTCAGGCCTTGCAGCATCATGGCGGCGGCCGTGTCGAAATCCACGTTATCGGGCAGTACCAGCAGCTGCGAGGCTGGCATATTGCGCGCCTCGGCATAGGCGCCGATGGGACGGCCCGCATACGCCACGCGGTCGCCCACCTTCACTTCGGTAACGCCCTCGCCGATAGCCTCCACCACGCCGGCGCCTTCCATGCCCAGCCCACCGGGCAGGGGCTGCGGATACAGGCCGGTACGGAAATACACATCGATGAAATTGATGCCGATGGCATGCTGGCGCACCTGCGCTTCGCCGGGACCGGGCGGGCCCAGTTCCACGTCCACCAGCTCCATTACTTCGGGACCGCCCACGCGGTTAATGCGGATAAGCTTGGTCATAACGCCTCCTGTACGCTTGTGCTTGAGGATAGAGGAAAGTCTAGCGCCACTTAGCCGCGCGCAGCGCGCTGCTGCAACTGGGCCAGCACCAGATGGGCCGACGAGACATTGGTGGCGCATGGCGTGTTATGCACGTCGCAGGCACGCACCAGCGCATTGATGTCCGGTTCGTGCGGCTGTGGCGTCATCGGATCGCGCAGGAAGATCACGCAATCAATACCGCCTTCCACCAGCATGGAGCCGATCTGCAAATCGCCACCGAAAGGCCCCGAATGCTTGCGGTCCACTGCCAGCCCTACTTCCTTGACCAGGCGACCACCCGTGGTGCCGGTAGCAGTCAGTTCGCAGGTGGCCAGAAAATCCTTGTACTGGCTGGCCAGCGCAATCATGTCGTCTTTTTTCTTATCGTGGGCGATCAGGGCAATGCGGGTTTTCATCAGAGAGTTTTCCTATTTTTTTGATAAGAGATAAATCCCGGCCAGCACCAGCGCGGTGCCACCCAGCTGCCAGGATGTGACGGGTTCGCCCAGCAGCAGCGCCCCCAGAAACAGCGTAGAAACCGGTCCGATCATACCAGCCTGCGAAGCCGTACCGGCGCCGATGCGCTCCACTGCCGCCATAGTCATAAACACCGGCATCACGGTACACAGGATACCGTTCACCAGCGACAGCCCGTACACGGGCAGCGGCTGCAGCAGCCCCGTGACGGGACGCAGCAGCAGGAACTGGCCCACGCAGGCCACCGTCGAGACGCACATGGCATATGACACCAGCCGCAGCGAGCCGAGACGGCGCACCATTTCGCCCGACAGCAGCAGGTAGACCGCATAGGCAGCGGCCGATCCCGTCACCAGCGTGGCGCCCAGCGCCACGTTATGGTTGCCGCTATTGAGGTCATGCAGGAACACGAACACGATGCCGCAGTAAGACAGCAGCAGCGCCAGCCACTGGCGCCGGCTGATGTGCTGCTTGAGCAGTGTGGAAGAAATCAGGAGGACAAACGTCGGCGTGAGGAACAGGATCAGGCGTTCCAGCCCGACCGAGATATATTGCAGGCCGAGAAAGTCGAGGAAGCTGGACAGGTAATAGCCCACCAGCCCGAGGCCCAGCACGCGCCAGCGGTCTGCGCGCGACAGCGGCGCTTCCGTGCGCATCTTCCAGATCGCCACGGCCGCGAACACGGGCAGCGAGAACAGCATGCGGAAGGCGATCAGGGTGACGGCGTCGATCTGGTAGCGGTACAACAGCTTGGCCACCACGGCCTTGGTAGAAAACAGCACGGCACCGCCAATGGCGATACCCAGTCCGCCCAGATAGGCGGCTCGCGCCGCAGCGCCATCCTTGATCCCTTTATCCATGAAGCAATTGTAAATGGAAATCGGGAATGGGGTCGGCGCTGGGCCAAAACAGGGGCGGCAGACACTCTGCCCACCGCCCCGCCAGCGCTTAGCTAATGCTTACTGCTGCGCTACCCGCGTTCACGGTGGCCGTGGTTACGCGTGCCACCACGGTGGCCGGTGCGCTGCTGCCTACCAGCTTGTTGACCTGCTTGAACTGGGCCACCAGCTTGCCCGGCGTGAGCGTTACCAGCGTATAGCCCTGCGCATCGGTGTTCAGATGCTTGAGCCACGGGTTGTTGCCCAGACCAGCCAGTTGCTGGGCCAGTGCCAGCAGGCTGGTACTGAAGTCGCTATTGGCCTGCAGGCCGGCTAGCACGGCGCTAGTGGTGGCGTCGAGCTGCGCTTCCGGCAAGCCTTTGGCACCCAGAGCGCCACGTATCTGCACGCGGGTCTGCTCCAGCAGGCTGGCCACGGTCGGTGCTGCCTTGCCCATGGTGTAGTCGAGCAGGTTGAAGCTCAGGTTCAGCGTGCCCAGCCCCGTTACTGGAACGGCCAGCGGATACGTGACCAGTGCCGCGATATCGCCCAGCGAAGTGGCTGCATCGCGCAGATACACGAAGAAGGAGTCCGAGCTGATGCCGGCCGTGACCAGATCCGCCATCACGGGCGTGCCGCCGCCTGCAGCATCGTAATCGTCGCTGACGCTGCCGGCGAAGAAGGCGTGGATGTCGCCCGTCAGCGCCACCACATTGCTCACGCTATTGCTCTTCAAATGAGCCATCAGCGCCTTGCGCTCCGAATTGTAGCCATCCCACTGGTCGCAGTTGAGCAGGAAGCGCGTAAAGAATGGCGCCAGCGCGGCCTGCTTGCCTGCAGCCTGTACGAACACCGAGGCGGCTTTGTTAGCCTGTACATCGGGCTTGATGTAGCCGAAGGCAATGGTCTGCGCGCCGGCACCCACCAGCGCTGCTGGCGTTGCCGCCACCACGCCGCTGCCGGCCAGATACACGGCCGTGTAGGTTGCCACCGCGATACCTGCCTGCGCTGCCGTCAGGCCCGCTTTCATACCGGCCGCCACACGTGCTTCATTGCTGCTGCCCGTTACCGCGTAAGCCGCCATGATGGCACCCGCACCCTGCTGGGCCAGCGCTGGCGTGGCACCTGCCGTAGCGGCAGCGACGATGGCAGCGGCCAGCGGGAAGTTGCCGCCCGTGGCCGTGACCGTGCCGCTGATCGAACCGGCCAGCGTGGCGACGGAATTCAGCGCCAGCAAGGTAGCCACGGCATCCGTGCCATTCAGGCCCATGCGCAGCAGCGAGACTTCATTGCCCCACAGTTTCCACGTGCTGCTGGCCGACTTCATTTTGTCCATCCACCACTGGCGCTGAGTCGTGCCCAGCATGGACACAGTGGCCAGCGGCTCCAGCCCGATGGCCGTGGCGCCGCCCATTTTCTGCGCTTCCACCGTGTTGAATACGTCCTGCTGCACCAGATAGCGTGCGCCCAGACGGCCAAGTGGTTTGCCCGTGGCCGGATTGATGGCCGATTCGGGGATCACATGGTCGGCACGGTACAAACGCTGGTCCGTCATCACCAGCTGCATCAGTTTGCCGAACTGGAAATCGCGGTAAATCTTGATGTTCTGGAAGCCGGCAGCGGCCGTATCGAGCACCACATCGGCCGGCATGAATTCGAACCACGCCTGACTGGCGCTGCGGCGGCGGCTGGTCTGGTGCAGGTCGGAACCGTCGGCCTGATTGAAGCTGCCGTCATAGGTCTGGGCATCCTGCCATGCATCATCGCTGAATTCGTGGTCATCCCAGATGGCGATGAAAGCGAAGCGCTCGTGCAGCGCCTGCAGGCGCGCATCGGTGCGGTACTTCTTGTACAGATAGCGGTAGTCGGCCAGCGTGTTTGCATACTGCGCGCCGCTGCTGCCGTTCTTGTAGGCGCCATCGGGCAGCTTGAGCTTGTCGTGGCGGCTTTCCACGCCGCCCAGCTGGAAGTCGTCGCCCACCGTCTCGTAGATGTAATCGCCCAGATGGACGATGAAATCGAGGTTCTCGGCTGCGATGCTGCTCATCGCGCCCCAGTGGTTGATGCTCCAGTCCTGACAGGTCATGTAGGCGAACTGCAGCTGGGCCACGTCGGCCTCGGCGGCCGGTGCCGTCTTGAAGCGGCCCACATTGGAACGGGTGTCGCCGGCGATGAACTGATAGTAGTACAAAGTGTTCGGCGTCAAGCCGGTGACCTTGTGACGCACGGTGTTGTCAAATTGCGACTGCAAAGGCACGGTGGCATCGGCCACCAGCTGTCCGCTCAGGGCTTTGTTGCTGCCCATGGCGGCGCTGTTGTCGGCCGCCGTCAGAATCACGCGGATGCTGCTATCGGCCACGCCCGTCAGCACAGCCACATCGTCGGCCGTGGCCGGTACGGCGCGGGTCCACAGGATGATGCTATCGCTGTGCGGATCGCCCGAAGCTACGCTCTGAGGGAATTTCCATGCCCCGCTAGCCGTTGCTGTCGGGCCTGTGCTGCTGCCACCGCAAGCCGTCAGTCCGGCGCCGGTCGCCACGGATGCCGTGATGAAGCTGCCGAGCTTGATAAATTGCCGCCTATCCATAGACTCTCTCCTAGATTTATTTTGGTTATAAGAAAGAAAATGTTATCAGCGGAAAATGACGCTCGTGCTACATAAAATGGAGGTATCCCTCTAAGCCGACTTCCGGTTAGCGGCGGGCGGCGCTAGCGTCGGCCGCCATGCGGCCTATGCTAGAATATCGCCCTCACCGAACACCAACTGACACCGCCGAAGGAAGAGCAAACATGGCTGGACATAGCAAATGGGCCAATATCAAACACAAAAAGGCTGCCACTGACGCAAAGCGTGGCAAGATCTGGACCCGTCTGATCAAGGAAATTACCGTTGCTGCCCGCATGGGCGGTGGCGACGTGCAGACCAACCCGCGCCTGCGTCTGGCCGTGGACAAGGCTGCCGACGCGAATATGCCGAAGGATAACGTACAGCGCGCGATCAACCGCGGCACCGGTGGCGACGATGGCGCCAACTACGAGGAAGTACGCTACGAAGGCTACGGCATCGGCGGCGCCGCCGTGATCGTCGACTGCATGACCGATAACCGTGTACGTACCGTGGCCGAAGTGCGCAATGCCTTCAACAAAAACGGCGGCAACATGGGCAACGAAGGCTCGGTGGCCTTCATGTTCAAACACTGCGGCCAGTTCCTGTTCGCACCGGGCACTAACGAAGACGCGCTGATGGAAGTGGCGCTGGAAGCTGGCGCCGAAGACGTGATCGCCGACGAAGAAGGCGGTTTCGAAGTGCTGTGCGGCCCGCACGATTTCGCTGCCGTGAAAGACGCGCTGGAAGCGGCCGGCTTCAAGGCCGAAGTGGCCGAGATCATCATGAAGCCCGCCACGGAAACCGTGTTCAGTGGCGACAACGCCGTCAAGATGCAGAAGCTGCTCGATGCACTGGAAGCGCTGGACGATGTACAGGAAGTCTATTCCAACACGCTGATCGAAGACTGAGGACATATGAAAATTTTGGTAGTCGGCTCTGGTGGCCGTGAACACGCACTGGCCTGGAAACTGGCGCAATCCGAGCGCATCCAGATGGTCTACGTTGCTCCCGGCAATGGCGGTACCGCACGCGATGCGCGTCTGGTCAACGTCAACATCACCGACCTGCACGAACTGGCAAACTTCGTCGAACAGGAAAACATCGGCCTGACCGTGGTCGGCCCGGAAACCCCGCTCGCTGGCGGCATCGTCAACCTGTTCCGCGCACGCGGCCTGAAAATCTTCGGCCCGTCGAAAGAAGCTGCCCAGCTGGAGTCGTCGAAAGACTTCGCCAAGGCCTTCATGCAGCGCCACGGCATTCCTACTGCCCGCTACCAGACTTTCTCCGATGTCGCTCAGGCGCACGCCTACATCGACGCCAACGGCGCGCCTATCGTCATCAAGGCCGACGGCCTGGCTGCCGGTAAAGGCGTGGTGGTTGCCATGTCGCTGGAAGAAGCCCACCGCGCGGTGGACGATATGCTGGCCGATAACCGCTTCGGCGATGCCGGTGCGCGCATCGTGATCGAAGAATTCCTGGCCGGCGAAGAAGCCAGCTTCATCGTCATGTGCGATGGCAAAAACGTGCTGCCACTGGCCACCAGCCAGGACCACAAGCGCCTGAAGGACAATGACGAAGGCCCCAACACGGGCGGTATGGGCGCCTACTCGCCTGCACCTATCGTCACGCCAGCCATGCATGCGCGCGTGATGCGCGAGATTATCAACCCGACCATCGCCGGTATGGCCAAGGATGGCATCGTGTTCACCGGCTTCCTGTATGCCGGCCTGATGATCGATGCAGCGGGCAACCCGCGTACGCTGGAATTCAACTGCCGCATGGGCGATCCTGAAACCCAGCCTATCATGTCGCGTCTGAAAACCGATCTGGTCACGGTGATGGAACATGCTGTCAACGGCACGCTCGATCAGGTGGAACTGGAATGGGACCGCCGCACGGCAGTGGGCGTGGTACTGGCAGCGGCCGGCTATCCTGACACCCCGCTGAAAGGTGCCGTGATCGACGGCATTCCGGCCGAAACCTCGGAGACCGTGACCTTCCATGCTGGTACGGTGGAAAACGCCGGTCAGCTGCAGGTCAGCGGTGGCCGCGTGCTGTGCGTGGTCGGTCTCGGCGACAGCATCAAGATGGCGCAGAAGCAGGCTTACGAAGTGGTCGACCAGATCAGCTTCGAAGGCATGCAGTGCCGTCGCGACATCGGCTGGCGCGGTCTCAAGCACTAAGTTCTAGCACTAAGCTCTACTAATTTCTGCTATAGGCGGGTGGGTATCACAAAAACGCGCAACAGGGTACAATCCACCCTCACTTTTTTTAATTGCGCCGCTTTATGCCCACCTCCCCTAATCCTGAAGCCGTCAAGGCTTATCTGCTCGAGCTGCAAAACCGCATCGTTCAGGCACTGGAATCGGTGGACGGCAAGCCCTTCCTGCGCGATGCGTGGGAACGGCCGGAAGGCGGCGGCGGGATTTCCCGTCTGGTTGAAGAAGGCAATGTGATCGAACGCGGCGGGGTGAATTTCTCCCACGTAGCCGGCGCCAAACTGCCTCCTTCTGCGGCGGCCTCGCGCCCCGATCTGGGCGGCAAACCGTGGCAGGCCATGGGCGTATCGCTGGTCCTGCATCCGCGTAATCCGTATGCACCGACGGTGCACATGAATGTGCGCTTTTTCACCACCACCAATGCAGCGGGCGAACCGGTGTGGTGGTTCGGTGGCGGCATGGACCTGACGCCGTATTACGGCAATCTGGACGACGCAAAGCACTTCCACCGCACTTGTGCGGACGCGCTGGCACCACATGGCGCCGAACTGCACCCGCGCTTTAAAAAATGGTGCGACGAATATTTTTACCTGAAACACCGGCAGGAAGCACGCGGCGTAGGCGGCGTGTTTTTCGATGATTACAACGAAGGCGGCTTCGAGGCCAGCTTCGCCATGATGCAGAGCGTGGGCGACGCCTTCCTTGCAGCCTACCAGCCGATACTGGAGCGCCGCAAGGATACGCCGTATGGCGAGCGCGAACGCGATTTCCAGGCGTATCGACGCGGCCGTTATGTCGAGTTCAATCTGGTGTTCGACCGTGGCACGCTGTTCGGCCTACAGTCGGGCGGCCGCACGGAAGCCATCCTGATGTCGATGCCGCCTATCGTCAAATGGCGCTATCGCTGGGAACCCGAAGCCGGCTCGCCGGAAGCGGCGCTGTACACCGACTTCCTGCCCCACCGCGACTGGCTCGCTGCGTGACGATGGCCCGCCGAATCGCACTGCTGGGAGGCAGCTACGATCCGGTGCATAACGGTCATGTAGCGCTGGGACAGTATTTCGCGCACTTGCTGCAGGCTGACCAGTTACGCATCATCCCGACCGGCGCGCCATGGCAGAAATCTGGCCTCAAGGCCAGCCCGCTGCAACGGGCAGAAATGACGGCGCTGGCCTTTGCCGGCGCGGCCGCCCACGTGGTGATCGACCCGCAGGAAATCGAACGGGCCGCGCAGGGGCAGCCTACCTACACAATTGATACGCTGCGGCAGGTGCGCAGCGAACAGGGGCCGGACGCTTCCATCAGCTTCATCATGGGCGCCGACCAGTTGCAAAAACTCGATAGCTGGCGCGAATGGCGCATGCTGTTCGACTACGCCCACATCTGCGTAGCGAGCCGCCCCGGCTATGACATTGCCACCGCTGGCCTGCCGCCAGCCGTGGCCGAGGTGTTTTCCAGCCGGCTGGGAACACCGGAACAAATCCGTAACACGCCGCACGGTCTGACTTATCTGGCACAGGACCTCGCGGTGGATATCTCTGCCACCGAACTACGTGCGGCATTACAACGGGGGGAAGCGGCAAACTCGCTTATCCCGCCGCTAGTGCTAGACTATATTGAACAACACCATCTATACAAAAGCTAATGGACATCAAAAAACTGCAAACCCTCGTCGTTGACGCTCTGGAAGACGTCAAAGGCCAAGATATCGTCCTGTTCGATACTACCCACCTCACCAGCCTGTTCGACCGCATCGCCATCGCATCCGGTACCTCGAACCGCCAGACCAAGGCGCTGGCCGCCTCGGTGCGCGACAAGGTCAAGGAAGCCGGCGGCGACGTCTACGGCATGGAAGGTGAAGATACGGGTGAATGGGTACTGGTCGATCTGGGCGATATGATCGTCCACATCATGCAGGCTCCCATCCGCGCCTACTACCGTCTGGAAGAAATCTGGGGCGACAAGCCGGTCAAACTGGGCGCCGCCAAGCGCAAGTCGACCAAGGAAGGCGAAGCTGCTGCAGCACCGAAGAAGGTCAGCACCCACCTCGCCGCCGGCAAAAAAGCGGTAGATGCCAGCCCGGTCATCGAGAAAAAAGCCCCGGCGCGCAAAGCCGCTGCTGCCAAACCGGCCGCCGAGAAGAAGACCGCAGTCAAGAAAGAAGCTGCCGTGCCGACTGGTAAAACCGTCAAGGTTGGCAAAACCAAAACCGCGATCGCTGCTGCCGCTGCACTGAAAGCCCAGCCGCCTAAGCGCAAGCCAGCCAAGCCTAAGGCGGAAGAAGCTCCGGTGAAAACCGTCATCAAGCGTATCAAGAAAGCTGCCGAGTAAGTCTAGATGCAGCTCATCATCGCTGCGGTCGGCCATAAAATGCCGGCCTGGATAGAGACTGGCTACGCCGAATACGTCAAGCGCATGCCGCCGGAACTCAAGATCGTGCTGAAGGAAATCAAGCCGGTCGAACGTTCCGGTAGCAAGACTGCCGCCACCGCGATGGCGCTCGAACGCGAGCGCATCGAAGCAGCCCTGCCCAAGTCGGTGCGCATCATCGCGCTCGACGAACGCGGCAAGGACCTGACGTCGGTCGGCCTGTCGCAGCAGCTGGAAGCGTGGCAGCAGGATGGCCGTGATACGGCCTTCCTGATCGGCGGCGCCGACGGTCTCGATCCTGCATTAAAAGCCCGCGCCGAAGGCCTGATCCGCATCTCCAGCATGACCCTGCCGCACGGCATGGTGCGGGTGATGCTGGCCGAGCAGCTCTACCGCGCGTGGACGATCACCCAAAACCATCCCTACCACCGAGTCTGAGGTCCGCCATGCAGTCAGCCGAAAACATGATCTATCTTGCCTCCAAAAGCCCGCGTCGTCGTGAACTGTTGCGCCAGATCGGCGTGGAGTTCGAGCTGCTGCAACTGCGTAGCGATGGCCGCCGCGGCATGGACGTGACGGAAGAAGTGCTGCGCGGCGAAACCCCGGAAGTGTATGTGGCACGCGTGGCGCATGAAAAAGCCCATTTTGCCCACCGCATGGTCAAGCTGCGCAATATGCCGGAGCGGCTGGTGATGGGGGTGGATACCACGGTCACCATCGATGGCCGCATCCTCGGCAAGCCGGGCAGCGTGACGGAAGCGCGCGGCATGCTGGAACTGCTGTCGGGCCGCAGCCATCAGGTGCTGACTTCGGTGGCGCTCTGCTCGGAGGCTTTCCAGGGCCAGTTCACGCAAGTGTCCGAAGTACGCTTCTGCAAACTGTCGGCAGAGGCCATCCAGGCCTATTGCAACAGCAAGGAACCGTTCGACAAGGCCGGCGGCTACGGCATCCAGGGCATGGCTGGCCAGTTCATCGAACATATCTCGGGCAGCCATTCCGGCATCATGGGCCTGCCTCTGTACGAAACGGCCCAGCTACTCAAGCAGGCCGGTTTGCCGCTGCTGTAAGCGGCGTGTATGATCGACGTTCATAACCATACGCAGTAGCCGGAGACCTATGAACGAAGACATACTGATCAACATCACCCCGCAGGAAACCCGCGTCGCCCTGATTCTGCAGGGCGCCGTGCAGGAACTGCACATCGAACGCACGCTCACGCGCGGCCTGGCCGGTAACGTCTATTCCGGCAAGGTGGTGCGGGTACTGCCGGGCATGCAGTCTGCCTTCATCGACATTGGTCTGGAACGGGCCGCCTTCCTGCACGTGGCCGACATCTGGGAAGCCCGTCCGCACGACGGCAGCCAGAATAGCCCGCCCACGCCTATCGAAAAAATCCTGTTCGACGGTCAGGTGCTGACGGTGCAGGTGATCAAGGACCCGATAGGCACCAAGGGCGCCCGCCTGTCCACCCAGATCTCGATTGCCGGCCGTATGCTGGTGTATCTGCCGCAGGATAGCCATATCGGCATCTCGCAGAAGATCGAAAAGGAAGCCGACCGCGAAGCGCTGCGCGCACGCCTGCAAAGCCTGCTGCCGGAAGATGAAAAAGGCGGCTACATCGTGCGTACGCAAGCCGAAGAGGCCAGCGATTCCGACATCGCGGCCGACATCGAATACCTGCGTAAAACGTGGGCGGCGATCAGCCATGGTGCGCGTACCAAACCGGCCACCACCCTGCTGCATCAGGATCTGAGTCTGGCCCAGCGCGTGCTGCGCGATTTCGTGCACGACGAAACGGCCACCATACAGGTGGACTCGCGCGAGAACCATCTGAACCTGCAGGAATTCGGCAAGACCTATACGCCTAGCGTACTGCCAAGGCTGCAGCACTACACGGGCGAGCGCCCGCTGTTCGATCTGTATGGCGTGGAAGAAGAAATCCTGCGCGCACTGGGGCGCCGCGTCGATCTGAAATCGGGCGGCTACCTGATCGTCGACCAGACCGAAGCGATGACCACCATCGACGTCAACACGGGCGGCTTCGTGGGCGGACGCAATTTTGCCGACACCATTTTCAAGACCAATCTGGAAGCGGCGCATGCGATTGCGCGCCAGCTGCGGCTGCGCAATCTGGGCGGCATCATCATCCTCGATTTCATCGACATGGAAAACACCGAGCACCGCAACGCCGTGCTGCTCGAACTGAAAAAAACCCTGTCGCGCGACCGCACCAAGGTCTCCGTGTCCGGCTTCTCGGCGCTGGGGCTGGTGGAGATGACGCGCAAGCGTACGCGCGAATCGCTGGCCCACATCCTGTGCGAGCCCTGCCCGGCCTGCAACGGCAAGGGTCAGGTCAAAACTTCGCGCACCATCTGCTACGAAATCCTGCGCGAGCTGCTGCGCGAAGCCAAGCAGTTCAACCCGCGCGAGTTCCGCATCCTCGCTTCGCAGGAAGTGGTCGACCTGTTCCTCGAAGAAGAGTCGCAGCACCTGGCCATGCTCGGTGATTTCATCGGCAAGAAGATTTCGCTACAGGTGGAAACGGCCTACCATCAGGAGCAGTACGACGTCATCCTGATGTAGCGCTAGCGCGCCGCGCCAGAGCCAGAGACGGCGGGCTGCTCCAGCAACTTGCTGATAGTACCGGCGCCGTTCAGGCGTGCCGCCAGCTGCTGCGCACTGTGCAGCTCCTGCAGCGTCAGCCTGGGCGCCAGGGCATCGCGCGCACTCTGGCGCGCTTCATCACGTTCCGCCACCACGCTGAACAGGGCATAGGCCCGCACCCGGTCCTGCCGCACGCCCAGCGCCCCCGCATACATCCAGCCCAGATTGTAGATGGCCCCCAGCTCGCCCTGATCGGCCGCGCGCCGGTACCAGTACAGCGCCTCCTGATAGCTCTGCGCCACGCCCTGTCCGTTACGGTAGAACACGCCCAGATTGAACTGGGCCTGCGCATCACCACGTTCGGCCGCCATGCGCGTCCAGCGCACCGCTTCACGGAAATCCCGCACCGCGCCCTGCCCCGAGGCATACATGCTACCCAGCTCGAACTGGGCCTGCAGCAGCCCCTGTTCGGCAGCGGAGCGGATCAGCGCCAGCGCTTCCGTATGGTTGCGCGCTACGCCGCGGCCCTGAAAGTACAGACTGCCCAGACTGTAGCGTGCCGGCAGATTGCCGCCTGCCGAGGCCAGCCCGTACCAGCGTGCCGCTTCGGCATAATCCTGCCCGACTCCGCGCCCCTCCTGATACAGACGGCCCAGATACAGCTGGGCGGCAGACTCGCCCTGCTGCGCCAGTTCCAGCAGCTGGCGCTGGGCACTGGCATAGTCGGCCCGCACGTAGGCCGCCATGGCGCCGGACAGGTCTGCCCGGGCCGGCAAGGCCAGCACCAGTCCTGGCACCAGCGCCAGCGCCGCAAGCAAAGTCCTATTCTGCATCGTGCACTCGCGCTTGCGGCAGGATGGCCGGCGCCGCCTTGGGTGCTGCCGTGGCACCGGCCGCCACTGCCAGCTCCATGTGGCGCGCTGCCGGTGCGGCATGGCCCAGCGCCAGATAGGCGCCGACCAGTGCACGGTGGATACGCCCCTCCGGATCGGCATGCCGTTGTAAAAAGGCTTCGCCCATCTCGACGGCGGCACGGAACTGGTCGCGCTCGAGCGCCAGTTCGATATGGCTGGCCATCTGCTGCGCATTCGCAGGGAGGGCCAACGCCTGCCGCTGACCGCAGGCACTCAGCACCATGGCGGCAGCCAGCACTACCGCAGCCAGACCGGCCTTGTTCGGAATTTGACGGGACAACGCAGCCTCCGCAATCGGAAAATTCGTGTTTTTTGACAAAAACAATATAGCTAGAGTGTATTTTAAAAACTTCCGGAAGGCAATTATTGTTTATTTTGAGAATATTGGTGAAAATGATTGAATACAAGCTTGCCGCTTCCCTGTCCAGTCCGTCACATTTCGAAACATCGCGGCAGGCAAAAGTCGCTACACTGAAATAACCTCACGCGCCGGAGTCGCCATGAACAGTCCCGCCCTGAATCCAGTTGCGCCTGCGCACGACGGGCGCCTGCATGCGCGCGCTACGCTGTATGGCAACGGCGCCAGCGCCGCACTGGCGCTGCCAGCCGGCATACACAAGCTGGCATTTCCCCACCAGCGTCAGGCCGTGCTCTACATTCCGGAAGGAAGAGGACCCACCACGCCACTACTGGTCCTGCTGCACGGAGCGCGCGGCCAGCATGGCGGCGCCGATGCTGCCGCCCTGCGTTACGCCGTGCGCGAGCAGGTGCTGCTGCTGATACCGGAAGCGCGCGGAACCAGCTGGGATATGTTCCGCGGCGGCTATGGCCCCGATCTGGACTTTCTCGATCAGGCGATGACGTGGGTAATGCGACGCCACGAGGTGGACGCGAGCGCGATTACGCTGGCCGGTTTTTCCGACGGCGCCTCGTATGCCCTCTCGGTAGGACTGATGAATGGCGAGCTATTCAGCGATATTCTGGCCTTCTCGCCGGGCTGCATGCTCCCCAATGGGCGCAGCGCCAGCCCGCGCATCTTCATCGGCCATGGCTCGGGCGATGCCGTGCTGCCCGTCGAGCGGGGCCAGTCGCTGGCGACCCAGCTGGCCAACGAAGGCTATCAGGTGCATTACGCGGAATTCGATGGCGGCCATCTGGTGCCGCCGGCCGTGGCCGAGGCAGCGTTTGCGCTGCTGGGCGTGGCGGATGCTAGCGGGCCGCCAGCATAGGCTGCAGGCGCTGCCACACCAGCTCCGGCGTCAGCTTGACCATGCAGTCCTGATGCCCGAGCGGGCATTCGCGCTGCTTGCAGGGCGCGCAGGCGAGACGCAGCGAAATCGACGCGGCCAGATCGGAAAACGGCGGCGCATGGTCGGGATCTGTCGGGCCATACAGCGCCACCACCGGACGGTTGAGCGCTGACGCGATGTGCAGCAGGCCCGAATCATTGGCCACCACGGCACTGCTCACGGCGATCAGCGCAATCGCTTCGGCCAGCGAAGTAGCGCCAGCCAGATTGAACACCTGCGCGCCCGCCAGCTGGCCGGCTACTTCCCTGCAGGCTTCCTGATCTTTCGGTGAACCGAGCAGGATCACCTGCGTGGCCGGCTGCTGCGCCAGCACGGCACGGGCCAGACCGGCAAAGTGGCTGGCCGGCCAGCGCTTGGCGCCGCCGAATTCCGCCCCCGGTGCCAGTGCCAGCACGGGCCGTGCAGCATCGATGCCCAGCCGCGTACAGACGGCCTGACGCTGCCCGGCGCTGACCTGCATGCGCGGCCTGGGCAGCGCGGCGCGCATGGCGGCGCTCTGCTGCGCCAGCACAGGTGCGCCCAGCGCGGCATAGAAAGCCACCATAGGCCGCGGCGGGGTTTCGTCATGGTGCATCAGGTTGATCAGGCCGTAGCGGCTCTCGCCCTTGTAGCCGACCCGCTGCGCTATGCCGGCCAGCCAGGGGATCAGCGCGTACTTGATGGTATTGGGCAGCACGTAGGCATCGGCATAGCCGCGCTGGCGCAGCAGGCGCGCATACTTCCAGCGCTCCTTCAGCTGCAGCGCGCCATGGCGGAACGGGGTTTCCAGCACTTCCGCCACTTCCTGCATCTGGCGCCAGACGGGCGACACGGCCGGTGGCGCCAGCACATCGATGGGGCGCTCCGGATGGGCCGCTTTCAGCAGCTGCAGCAGCGGCTGGGCCATGACGGCGTCGCCTATCCAGTTGGGCGAAATCACCAGGGTACGCAGTTGGCTCATGCCTTTTCTCCACTCGCGGGCGGCAGCTGCGTATTCAGACACAGGCCTATCAACAGAAACAGCATCAGGGCGTAGAACATACAGCTACGCACTGACCAGAAAATCACTTCGGTCAGACCGAAGGCAAAGTAACTCAGCACCAGCAGCAGCCCTGCCAGCGCCGGCGCATAGGCGCCATTGCGGCTGGCCTCGGGGCAGTTCAGCATGCGCAGGAAGAACAGCATGGGTACCACCAGCGTAGCAGCCCACACCAGCAGGCCGAGCACGCCGCCGAACACCAGCGCCTGCAGGATATCGTTGTGATAATGGGGGAAGTCCAGCACATAGGGGTGGACCCGCCCCTGCTCCACCAGCGCCTGCAGCTCGCTGCGTTCGCTGACGGGATTGAGGCCCAGCAGCGGATGCTGCTTGATCAGCTGCACGGCGCTGCGCCACAGTTCGAAACGTATGCCCACATTGGTATAGGTTTCGCCGCCGTTCAGATACTGCTCGACATCGCTGATGCCCTGATCGACCCGCACCCGCGCGCCCGTCTGCGGAATGAAGAAGGCGCTCACCATCAGCGCCAGCGCCAGCAGGGCCAGCCCCTTGCGCAGACGGCCGCGCAGCACGTGGCTGTAACGCAGCAGCACGATCAGGGCGAACACGATGGCGATCCAGCCGCCACGGGTACCGGAAGCGATGGAGCCGAACAGGCCGGCCAGTGCGCCCAGGCCGGGCCAGATTGCAGCGCGGCCGGGGAAATCCTGCATGCCGGCCAGACAGAGCAGGCCCATACACAGCACGATGTCGCCGAAAGTAATCGAGTTAATCAGCCCGCCCGGCCGGTCCACGCCCAGCCCCCAGCGCTGGTAGGCAATGAAAACGGCGCCGGCGATGGAGCCGGCGATCAGGCCCCACCACAGGGCGCGGCGCTGGGGCCGGAGCGCCAGCACGGTCAGCATCACGGTGGCCGCAGCCAGCATGCGGGTGGGTTTTTCCATATCGCGCAGCAGTACGCCGCTGCTGAAGCTCAGATTCAGCACGGCCAGCAGTAGCGCCAGCGCAAAGGCGATCAGTACGGGGCGTACGGCCGGCAGCACAGGCCGCAGCGCCGCCATGGCCGGACGGCGATAGAAAATCGCCGCCAGAAGAAACGCGAAACTGCACAGGCCCACGCCAAAACTGCTGATCAGCGCCAGAAAAGGCAGCATGAAAATCAGGCTGTGGATAAAGACAGTGCTGGCGCGATTCGGAGGTGAGCTATTATTCATGCATTTTTATGTTTATGCGGTGCGACGGGACTGCCCTTCGTGCGCGCAGTTTCCTATATGCCATCGCCCACTATTTCCGTCGTCGTCACCACCTATAACCGTCCTGATGCCCTGACTTGCGTCATCGAGGCCTGCTTCGCCCAGGACGATCAGGACTTCGAAATCATTATCGCTGATGACGGCTCCGGCCACAACACGCAGCAGGCCATCGCCGCGCTGCAGGCACGCGCGCCCATGCCGCTGCGCCACGTGTGGCAGGAAGACCTGGGTTTCCGGGCCGCCCGCGCACGCAATCTGGGCACGCTGGACGCCCGTGGCAACTACATCGTGTTCCTCGACGGCGATTGCGTACCGCAGCGCGATTTTATCAGCCAGCACCGCAAACTGGCGCAGCACGGCTATCTGGTCTCGGGCAGCCGCATTCTCCTCAGTCCGGCCGCCACCGAACGCACCCTGCAGCAGCACCTCGACCTGCAAAGCCTGACGCTGGGCCAGAAGCTGGGCTGGCGCCTGCGCGGCGATACCAACAAGGTGCTGCAACTACTGGCCACCTGGCCCGACCTGTGGCGCACCAGCAAGCGCTTTACCTGGCGCCGCATCAAGAGCTGCAATCTGGGCGTCTGGCGCAGCGATCTGGACATGGTCAACGGCTTCGACGAGAGCTTCCTCGGCTGGGGCCATGAAGATTCCGATCTGGTGGTGCGCCTGTTTAATGCGGGGGTGATGCGCAAGGACGGCGCCTTCAGCACGGAAGTGTTTCACCTGTGGCACCGCGAAAACCAGCGCGATCAGGAAACCAGCAACCGCAAGGTGGTGCTGCAGCGCGCCGAAGACCGCACCATCGTGGCCGTACGCGGCCTGCGCGAACACGCTGCGCTCTAAATCCGTCGGCGCCGCCACCCTGCGGCGCCAGCGCGAGCGTTGCAGCGCTCCGTTTCAGCTCTTCTTGTCGAGCATGCTGATCCGCACCAGATCCGCCACATTATCCACCCCCAGCTTGGCCATCAGGCGGGCTTTGTGCACCTCCACCGTGCGCACGCTGATACCCAGTTCGGGGCCGATATCGCGGTTATGCCGCCCCGTCACCACCAGCTTCATCACTTCGCGCTCGCGCGGCGTCAGCTCGCTCAGCAGATGCACGCTGCGGTCGCGCTGCTCCTGCGCCGTATGATGGCTGCGTGCCAGCGCCAGCGCTTCATCGATGGCGGCAATCAGCTTGGCATCGTCGAAGGGCTTTTCCAGAAAATCAATGGCATTGGCGCGGAACGCGGCGCGCGCCATGCTCACATCGCCATGGCCGCTCATGATGATCATGGGTAGCGGGCAGCCGCGCTTGAGCAGCTCCTGCTGCAGCGCCAGCCCGTCCATGCCGGACATGCGGATATCGATCAGCAGACAGCCGCGCCAGGCCGCCTGCCACGCCTGCAGAAAAGCTTCGCCACTGGCAAACATGGCCGTGCGGTAGCCGCGCACGCCCAGCAGCAGGCTCAGTGCATCGCGCACTGCGGGATCATCGTCGACGATAAAAATAGTTAGATCATGTTGCATTATTCACCTGCGTATTTAGCTGCTCTTCCGCCCGCGCCAGCGGCAGCGCCAGTCTGAAAATACCATGCTGCGCCACTTCTGCCCACAATGAACCACCGTGCGCTTCCATCATGGCGCGGCTCAGTACCAGCCCCAGCCCCAGCCCGCTCGCCTTGGACGAAACAAAGGGCTCGAACAGGCGCATGGCCTGCGCTGCCGAAATACCTTTACCACTGTCTTCCACCGATAGCTGCACGCAGCCATGGCGCGCCCGCCCGGCCCGGCGCTGGGCTGCCGTCTGGCTGAGCGACACCGTCACGTGGCGCTGCCCGGCCGGCTGTTCCTGCACCGCTTCCATGGCATTGGCCAGCAGATTGCGCAGCACCAGCTCCAGCTGCAGGCGGTCGGCCTGCACGGCCAGCGCCGCTGCCGGCAAGATGGTCAGCACCACCCCCTGCTCGCGCATGGGGCCGACGAACTGCTGGCTCACATCGGCCACGACCTGATTCATTTCCAGCAGTTCCAGCTTGATCGCGCCGGTACGGAAGAAGTCGCGCAGGCGCCGCACCACGTCCGCCGCCCGTCCCGACTCGGCGATCATGCGCTGGATCGCGCCCTTCATCACTTCGCCCGCCTCGCCCCGTTCCAGAAGCAATTCACATGCCTTGCCATAAGCACCCAGCGCCGTCAGGGGCTGGTTCAACTCATGCGCCAGCGCTGCCGCCATTTCGCCGGCTGCCGCCAGACGCAAGGTACGCTTCAGCTCATTCGAAGCCTTGCGCAGCTCATCCACCGCAATGCCGATGGAGAAACCCACCAGCGCCAGCACGGCATCGAGCATCTGCAGCTCGTGTACGGCGATATCGACCGCATTATTCCATTTCACCAGCGCGCCTATTGCCGCCTGCAGGGTAAATACCATCAGCGCCGTGCCGTACAACCCCTGCCGGAACGCCGCCCAGATCACCGGCAGGAACAGGAAATAGAAATGCTTGAATTCCGAGGTGGCGATGGAACCGAACACCAGAAACAGCACACCTATCGTCAGCCCCAGATAGCCCAGCGTCTCGGCGCGCCACACGGTGGCAAACAGGCGCTGCCGGCCCGACGAACTGGACAGCATCCAGAACAGCGGCATCGACACCAGTATGCCCACCACATCGCCTATGCCGAAGCGCAGCACGGCCTCGCCCCACTGCCCCAGCGGAATCAGCCCGCCGGCCGACAGCAGGGCGATATAGCCCAGATCATTCAGCAGCGCGCCCACCACTACGATCAGCACCCAGCGGAACATGCGGTCGCGGCTATCGAACACCCCGCCATCGCCAAACTGGCGCCGCAGCATCGCACCCAGCATGCCGTAGCCGCAGGTCAGCCACAACGAACTCAGCAGCGTAATACACCAGCCGGCCGGCAAACCGCGCACCAGCAGCTCGCCGCCTATCAGGGCCACGCACCACGGCAGTGCCGCCAGCCAGCCATGACGTAGCCAGAACACCAGCCCCAGCGCCGGATCGGGATTCCAGGGCGTGATGTTCAGGCCGTACAGCGGATCGACATAGGTAGCCCAGTCGAACAGCAGGTACAGCGCTATGAACGCCGGAAACTCCAGATAGCGGGAACGGACTTTATGCATAGGGAGGCTTTGTATCGTTTTGTAGCATTATGCATTTTCTAAAAGCAATAATCACTGCATTTTACGCCTACGTGTTTCCCTTACAAATCAAAGAGTTTACGTCCTGTAATGGCTATTTTTCCAGACCGCCATTATTAAGGGAAAAGCGTAGGCCTTTACACCAATTTACATTGCGTTACACAGCAGTTATGATATCGACTTGAATAAAGTGCAATGGAAGTTTCTCGATGACTAACACCATCTCTCTCCGCTCCGGCGTGGTCAGCTTTCGCGGCCTGAAGCGGCTGCGCGAGTCGCTGAAACTTTCGCTGCGTGGCCTGTGGCACCGTGAAGCCACGGTTGCCTGGCTGGGCCTGCTAAACTCTCACCCCCTGTTTCTCGATCTGGTCAGGTCGCGGCCCCGTCTGCTCTACAAAATCTATCGCCCCTACCTGAGCAGCACGGCCTGCTGCCGCAGCCGCGTGGATATGCTGCAGCAGCACTACGGCTTCATCTTCCGTCAGGGTCTGGGCCCGCTGACGGTGCGCGCTGCCCGCGCGCCGGTCATGCTGGGGCAGATCAGCGGCAAGACCGGCCTGCCCTACCGTATCCAGCTGCGCGCCATCGAACCGATGGAACGTGAAGGCGAACTGGTGCTGCAACTGCTGCAAGGCGAAACGCTGGTCTACACCTGTGCCTTCTCCTTCCTGCAAGGTACGCGCGGCATGCAGCTGGGCATAGGCTGCATGCAGGGACCCAAAGGCGAACAGGGGCTGCAGCTGATCAAGGATGCCACGCGCGAACTGCATGGCCTGCGTCCGAAAAACCTGATGGTCAAGCTGCTGAGCCAGATCGGCCATGACTACGGTTGCGTGGAAATGCGTATGGTCAGCAATGCCAACCGCGTGGTCCACAGCGCCACCCGTCAGGGCAAAGTGCACGCCGACTACGACGCCCTGTGGCAGGAACTGGAAGCAGCGCGCCGCAGCGATGGCGACTATCGCCTGCCTTGCGTGGCCATCGCGCCGCCGGATCTGGCGGCGATCGCTTCGAAAAAACGCTCGGAAGCGCGCAAGCGCCACGAAACCCTGCTCGAACTGGCCGCGCACATCCGCCACGGCTTGCACGCCCCCCGCTTCGAAGCTGTGCCGGGCACGCTGGGCCAGCGCCATCCCACCATGCCGGCCCCGCAACTGCAAGAGGACAAGCTGGCACTGGCTTAACGCGGCCAGCCACGCCCGCCAGTAGTCACGCTCGTACTTGCGCTCGTACTTGCTCTAGTACTCGATCGCGACTTCGCTGGCGCCCAGCACCTGCTGCAGGGCCAGCTGCAATTCGTCCGACGGCGCGACGCGCCAGCCTTCACCGAGCTGCAGCACGCAGCTCACCCCTTGCGGCATGACGCGTAGCGAAACGGGCAAGCCGTCGGCCTGACGGTGCGGCGCCAGCAACTCCGACATCTTGCGCACATCCACCGAAGCCGGCAGCGCCATGCCCAGCTGCTTGCCGTAGTTGACGCGCGCCGTGATGATGTCGAACACCCGCTCGGCCGAAATCCGCAAGCCGCCATTGAAGCGGTCTTCCGACACCTTGCCCACTACGGCGAGGAATTCGTCTTCGCGGAACATGTGCTTGTGCTCTTCGAACACTTCGCTGTACACGGTCACTTCCACCACCGAGGTCTTGTCGTCCAGCGTGACGATCAGGATTTTGCCGCGCTGGGTCATCTGCGGCCGCACGCCCGTAATCACGCCGCACAGCATGCGCGGCTCGCGTGACGGTTCCAGCTCGGACAGCTTGGTGCGGCAGAAGCGCCGCGCTTCCGGCGCAAACGAATCGAACATGTGACCGGACAGGTAGAAGCCCAGCGCGATCTTTTCTTCGGCCAGCTTCTGGCGGTCGGTGAACGGTGCCGTCTTCACGTATTCCGGTGGCGCCACCAGATCGCTGTCGTCACCGCCGAACAGGCTGACCTGATTGGCGGCGCGGGCTTCCTGCTCGGCGCATTCCATCGCAAAGCCCACCGATGCCAGCAGCACGGCGCGGTCCACCTGCAGGCAGTCGAAGGCGCCCGAGCGGATCAGCGATTCGATGGTGCGGCGGTTGATCTGCTTCTTGTCCACGCGCTTGCAGAAATCGAACAGGCTGGTGAACGGGCCACCCGATTTGCGCGCGGCGATAATCGCTTCGATGGCATTCTGGCCCGAGCCTTTGACCGCGCCCAGACCATAGCGGATGTGGGTGACTTTTTTGCCCGTGACGGAAGGCGCCGGACCTTCCGGCGTGAAGCGGTAATCCGAGTGGTTGATATCGGGTGGCAGGATGGTCAGGCCGCAGATGTCGATGGCGTCTTCCACCAGAATCTTGACCTTCTCGGTATCGTCCATGGCCAGCGACATATTGGCTGCCATGAAGGCGGCCGGATGGTGCGCCTTCAAGTAGGCCGTGTGATACGACAGCAGTGCATAGGCGGCGGCGTGCGACTTGTTGAAGCCGTAACCCGCGAACTTTTCCATCAGGTCGAAAATCTCGTCGGCTTTTTCTTCCGACAGGCCGTCCTTGGCGGCACCGGCGCGGAAGATGGCGCGGTGCTCGGCCATCTCCTCGGCTTTTTTCTTACCCATGGCCCGGCGCAGCATGTCCGCGCCGCCCAGCGAGTAGCCGCCGACGATCTGCGCCATCTGCATCACCTGCTCCTGATACACCATGATGCCGTAGGTTTCGGACAGAATCGATTCGGTGCGCGGATCGGGATAGTCGAACTTCTCGCCGTGCTTACGTTTGCAGAAATCGGGAATCAGGTCCATCGGGCCCGGACGGTACAGCGCCACCAGCGCGATAATGTCCTCGAAGCGGTCGGGCCGCGCATCTTTCAGCATGCCCTGCATACCGCGCGATTCAAGCTGGAACACGGCCACGGTTTTGGCCTTGGTCAGCAGCTCGTAGGAAGGCCGGTCGTTCAGCGGCAGCTTGGCCAGATCGAATTCCGACTCGGCCGGATCGAGGTCCTTGATGTAACGAACCGCGCGATCGAGAATCGTCAGCGTGGTCAGGCCCAGGAAGTCGAATTTCACCAGACCGACGGCTTCCACGTCGTCCTTGTCGTACTGCGACACCACGCCGGTATCGCCGGACTGGGTGTAGAGCGGGCAGAAGTCGGTCAGCTTGCCCGGCGCAATCAGCACACCACCGGCGTGCATACCGATGTTACGTGTGATGCCTTCCACCTGCTGCGCCAGATCCAGCAGCTGCGCCACTTCCTCTTCGTTCTGCTGGCGTTCCTTGAGCATCGGTTCTTCCTCGATCGCATCGGCGATCGAGACGGGCTTGCCCGGCTTGAACGGAATCAGCTTGGACACGCCATCGCAGAAGTTATAGCCGAAGTCCATCACCCGGCCCACGTCACGGATCGCGCCCTTGGCTGCCATGGTACCGAAGGTGGCGATCTGCGACACCGCATCGCGGCCATACAGATCTTTCACGTGCTGGATCACCAGTTCGCGCTTTTCCTGACAGAAGTCGATATCGAAGTCGGGCATGGATACCCGTTCCGGATTGAGGAAACGTTCGAACAGCAGGTTGTATTTGAGCGGGTCCAGATCGGTAATCTTGAGCGCATACGCCACCAGCGACCCCGCACCGGAACCCCGTCCCGGCCCGATCGGCACGCCGTTATTCTTACCCCACTGGATAAACTCGGCCACGATCAGGAAGTAGCCGGGGAACTTCATCTTGATGATGGTGTTGTTCTCGAACTCCAGACGCGCTTCGTAGCGCGGGCGTTCCTGTTCGCGTTTGGCGGGATCGGGGAACAGATGCAGCAGACGCTCTTCCAGCCCCTTCCTGGTTTCGGCCACCAGAAACTCGTCGATGGTCATGCCCGGCGTAGGGAAGTTAGGCAGCTGCGGCTTGCCCAGCGTCAGAGTCAGGTTGCAGCGCTTGGCGATCTCCACCGAGTTCTGCAGGGCTGCCGGCAGATCGGCGAATAGTTCGCGCATTTCCGCCTGCGACAAAAAGCGCATCTGCTCGTTGAATTTGCGTACCCGCTTGCTGTTGGCCAGCAGCTCGCCTTCGGCGATACAGGTACGGGCTTCGTGCGCAATGAATTCGTCGCCGGACAGGAACTGCACGGGGTGGGTGGCCACCACGGGCAGGCCCAGCTTGGAGGCCAGCGCCACCGAATGGCGTACCTGCGATTCCTGATTGGGCTGGCCGGCGCGCTGGATCTCGATGTAGAAGTGGCCGGGGAAAATGGCCGCCCATTTCTGCGCCAGCTGTTCGGCCAGCGCCGGATTGCCGTTTTCGATGGCCATGCCGATGTCGCCGAAATGGGCGCCGGACAGGGCGATCAGGCCGTTGGCCTTGGCATCATTGGGCAGCAGCGGGTAGTCCTGCTGGGTCAGCTCCTGCAGCCATTCGGTGCGCAGTTCGGCGCGGCCGCGGTGCTGGTTGGTCAGCCAGGCTTTCGACAGCAGCTCGCACAGCTGCAGATAGCCCATGCGGTTTTTTGCGAACAGCATCAGGCGCGAGGGCTTGTCGCGATTCTCGTCATTGGTGATCCAGCAGTCCACGCCGACCACGGGCTTGATGCCCTTGCCGCGCGCCGCTTTGTAGAACTTCACCATGCCGAACATATTGGCCAGATCCGTGACGGCCAGCGCCGCCTGCTTGTCCTTGGCCGCTGTGCTCACCAGATCGTCGATGCGCACCAGTCCATCCACGATGGAGTACTCGGAGTGCACGCGCAGGTGGACGAAATCCGGGCCGGTGGGCAAGGCTGCCGGGGCGGATGCGGCGGGGATAGCTGCTGGGTCTACTGCCATGTTCATATGCTGCTCGTTGCGGGTTCAATATCCGGCTATTTTACCGTGTGGCGCCCCTACTCCGGAAATCAACTAGCGTACTTTGGAAAGGCATGCGTTGCGAAAAACGCAATGCCGTCTGGCGGTAAAAAAACCCGGACGGCCAAGCTTGCGTATAATGTCGGCTCCGAAAAATTTTTGATCTGGATCATCATGCACGCTAATACTGCTTTACAAGCTGAAGCGCATGCTGCCGCAACCGCCGCCGCTGCCGCTCACGTCAATATCGCCGCCTACAAATTCGTCACCTTCGACGATACGGAAGCCAAACGTCCTGAATATCAGGCGATCTGCCAGCGTTTAGGCCTGAAAGGCACGATTCTGCTGACCCCGGAAGGCATCAATATGTTCCTCTCCGGCCCGCGTGCCCACATCGACGAATTCCTCGCCTGGGTGCGTAGCGATGCCCGCTTTGCCGATCTGGAAGTCAAGGAAAGCTATTCGACCGAGCAATCACACAAGCGCATGCTGGTCAAGCTGAAAAAAGAAATCATCACCATGCGCATGCCGCTGATTAAGCCGGAAGATGGCCGCGCGCCCTTCGTCGAAGCGGCCACGCTCAAGCGCTGGCTCGATAACGGGGTGGACGACAAGGGCCAGCCGGTCGTGATGGTGGATACCCGCAACGATTTCGAAGTGGATGTGGGCACCTTCGACAACACGGTGGACTACCGCATCAAGAAGTTCACCGAATTCCCCGAAGTGATCGCCGCGCACAAGGACGATTTCACCGGCAAGACCGTGGTGACCTTCTGCACCGGCGGCATCCGCTGCGAGAAAGCCGCCATCCACATGCAGAACATCGGCTATCAGGATGTCTACCAGCTGGAAGGCGGCATCCTCAAGTATTTCGAGGAAGTGGGTGGCGACCACTACACGGGCGACTGCTTCGTGTTCGACTACCGCACTGCGCTCAATCCGAAACTGGAGCCCACCGAGACTACCCAGTGCTTCAACTGCCGTGCCGTGGTCACGCCGCGCCAGCAGATCGCACCGGAATTTGTCGAAGGCAAATCCTGCCCGCATTGCTACGGCAAATAAGCTCCTGTAGCGCGCGCCTCTAACTGGCGCGCATACTGCTTGGCCATGTAAGCATCGCCGCTGGCGCTCAGATGGTGCGTGTCGCGGTACATCAGCGTCTGCCCCAGCATGGCATGGCAGCGTTCGGCGTCGCACAGTGGTGCGGCGCTATCGAACAGTTGTACGGCTGGGAACTCCTTCAACACTGCACGGAGCGCCGCAGCATGCTCGGCGACGTTATGTTCGAACTGGCTGCGCGGGATGGCACAATCAGTACGTGTCTGCGAGCTGGCCACGCCGGCGCGGCGCAGGCAGGCACGCGGATCGAAGTCCAGCGCCGGCACATCGTTCACAAACACCACTTGCTTGCCCTGTGCCAGAAACTGGCGCAGCGTGTTACGCAATGCATCGTAAGCCACCCGTCCGGTAGCCGTGCTGGGCGCCAGCTTGTATGCCGTGGACAAGATCACCGTCCTGATGCCGGGCGTATGCAGCGCCAGTTCCATCATCCGTATCGTCTCTTTCTGCAGGATATCGTCGCCAGGCGGAACACCCACGAATGGCAGACGGGTCTGCAGATACCACAGGTTTTCGCCACGACTGCGGTAATAGCTGCGCAATCCATCGACCAGATGGCCGGCATGACTATCGCCAAGCAGCAGCACGGTCGGTGCCTGTTGCGGCTGGTCCAGTTGACAGTATTGCAGCGCGCCGACAAAACCATAGCGCGCCATGCAGACCTCAGCGTTGCGATAGTCCGGCGTGAAGATCAGGTCCTGCTGCTGGCGTGCACTATCGACTACGCTAGCGCGGGTCGGCAGGCCATCGTAGCGGTATAGCAGGCCAGCGCCTGGCGCCAGCAGCAACATCGCCGCGCACAGCGCGCCGACTTTGCGACGGCCATACCGAGGGCGCCGCATGGGCCGCTCCAGCATAAACCAGGTCAGCCAGGCCAAGCCCAGTGCCGCGAGCACGGCCACTACGCGGATACGCACCGATGGCAGGCCCGATTCAACGATGCGGGCAAATGCCAGCAAGGGCCAGTGCCACAGGTAGAGCGGATAACTGATCAAGCCCACGCCCACCATCAGCCGGTTCGACAGTAGCACGCGGTTGCACCAGGCCTGCGGACCAGCCGATATCACCAGCAATGCCCCCAGCGTAGGCAGCAAGGCCCACCAGCCCGGGAAATGGCGTTCGGCACGAAGAACGAGCATAGCGCCGGCCAGCAGTACGAGTCCGAGTATCGACTGCAGTGCGCTTGGACCGCTGCTGCCAAGCGCGCGCTGTGTACGCTCGCCGGCTACGCTGGTACTGCTTGGGTCCTTACGCTGCCGTAATTGATAGGCCAGCATAGTCCCCAGCAATAATTCCCACAACCGGCTAGCAGGAGAGTAGAACGTGGCGCTGGCATAGTGGCTGACCCCGCCCACATTGAGCGCAAACGAAACCAGCGCCATGCCTAGCACCAATAGCATCGGCCGGCGTCTGGCCAGCAACAGCAAGGCAGGAAACACGATGTAAAACTGCTCTTCGATCGCCAGTGACCACAGGTGTAGCAGAGGTTTGGTCTCGGCCGCCGTGTCGAAATAGCCCACTTCATTCCACAGTACATAATTCGAGACAAAGCCAGCGCCGCCCAGCACATGCTTGGCGAGCATCTTGTATTCATCGGGAAAAAGTGAGAACCAGCCAAAGGCGAGGCATGCTGACATCACAATCAGCAGCGCAGGGAAAATCCGGCGCACGCGACGTGCGTAGAACTCGGCGAAACTGAAGCCGCCACGCGCTATACCATCCAGCAGTATCCCGCCGATCAGGAAACCCGAGATAACAAAGAAGATGTCGACGCCGGCAAAACCGCCGGGTAACAAGGTAGGAAAGGCGTGATACAGCACAACTGCCAGCACGGCCAGCGCACGCAATCCATCGATATCGGAACGGTATGTCAGATTAAGTTCGGACGCCCCTTCTGGCACTAAAGGCTGTTTCTCCGGATCCATTAGCAATTTCGAAATAAATCGGGAATTATAGCCGATCGACGTGGTGGAATTATCTGGCACCTATACCTTCCTTGCCGGCCCGCGCATCCTTCGTCGATCACGCGCTAATGCAATGCTTCGCACCGGCGACTTAGTCCTAAGCAAAAAAAACGCATTCCCGAAGAAATGCGTTTTTGACTCACTGCTTGGTACGAGGTATCAATTGCTGCAACGCAGCTTAATAGGAGTTGCGAGCTGTCTGGTAGACCGCAAGCCTTGCTTGCAGGTCTGCGATTTCCGCGTCAACGAATTGCAAACTGGTTACTTGCGCCTTTGCTTCTTCGCACAGGTCGGCCACCTTGTAACTCACGCCATCGACCGTCACTTCCAACTCATCGTCCATCAGCCGCATCACGACACCGGACGGAAATACGGTGCAATCTCACGCACATCCGCTTCGGTTAGCGTACCCGCCGAAGCGCGCATACGCAGTGTGTTAAGCAGATAGTTATAGCGTGCCTGCGCCAGATCGCGCTTATTCACGTAAAGCTGTTGGGTAGCATTCAGCACATCAAGGTTAATCCGCACACCGCCTTTCACGCTCATCTGGGTCGCCTTGATCAGTAGTTCGGAAGACGCTACCGCCTTTTGCAGAGCGCCAATACGCGCTACGCTACTCATCATTGCATCATAGTCTTTGCGCAATTCCGTCAAGACCTTGTCAGTCTGTGCTTGCAGGTCTGCCTTGGCCTTTTCCTGATTCGCCACCGACTGCCGTGTCGCAGCGTTCACCTGACCACCGGCATACAGCGGAATATTCACCTGTATACCCACGCTACGTGATGTCGTTTCCTGATTGTAGGTCTGGATCGTATCGGAGGAACTCCGGCTATAAGCCGCCACAAAGTCTACTCTTGGCAAATGGCCCGCACGGGATTTAGTCACCTCCTGACGGGCAATCTCGACACCATGCATCATGGCTTTGATGTCCGGATTGCGCTCCAGTGCGATGTTCTTCCATGCCTCAAAGCTCAAGGACTCCGGTGGGCGGGTTTCGAATTCTGGAACCAACGCATCAAGCTGCCCCAGTTCCACGCCAACTATCGCTGCCAGTGTAGTACGCGACACTGTCAGCGCATCCTGTGTTTCCAGCACTGCCGCTTCGGCAGTATCAAGGCGGGCCTGACTCTCCAGCATATCGGTACGGGTACCTTCGCCTTTTTCAAACAGCCGATCATTTATCTTGCGCTGCTCGACATAAACATCGCGTTCGACTTTCGCCAGCGCCAGCAGGTCCGCCTTATACAGCACATCGAAATAGGCATTCACAACGCGCGAGATAACTTCCTGTTGCTGGCTTTCAAACACGCTAGCGGCATAGGCAGCCTGCGCGCTCCCCTGTTTGGCACGCGCCCAGGCATCCAAGCTGAATAATGGCTGACGCAGCTGCACCGTCGCCGAACGGCTCAGATAGTCTCGCGGAAAGATGATCTTCGCTTCAGTGATCGTGTTACGTACTTTACTGGCGCCAAAGCTGCCCGAAACCGTAGGCAATAAGTTGGCGCGACCCAAAGCGCGGTTCTCAGCGCCTGCCTGACCGGCATAATAGGCCGCCCGATATGCCGGATCATTTTTTAGTGCAGCCTGATAGGCTTCCAGCAAGCCCAACGCGTGCGCTGGGGCCGCAGGCAGCAGGCTCACCGCCATTATTGCTGCCAGCACCGATTTGATCCGGAAACGATAAGTTAGATCAGCCACGTTATTCCTCCGACAGCGACGTTTTGGCGCGATCGTACAACGGCTTCAGCAAATAATTCATCATGCTGCGTTCACCCGTCTTCACAAACAGGTCCGCCGGCATACCAGGCACCACATTCAGCTTGTGGCTGGCAATCAGTTTCAGCCCGGCCTTGGTCACGCGCACACGCACTTTGTAATATGGGGCACCGGTGCGTTCTTCGACACTACGGTCAGCCGCCACAGTGACAACTTCGGCGGGGATGTGCGGGGTCTTGTTCGAGTTAAATGCCGACAACATGATTTCGACCGGCAGTCCCGGATGAACTTTGTCCACAAGATTTACCGCCAGTTGACCTTCAACCACCAGTGCATCTTCTGCTGGAACAATTTCCATCATCTTGGCGCCCGGGGCCACCACACCTCCGCGCGTAAACACATTCGAGCCCAGTACCACACCGTCCGCAGGCGATTTGACCTCGACATTATTCGCCTCGAACTCCTGCCCTTCCAGACGCCCCGCCAGAGCAGATGCTTCTTTCTGGGTCTCTGTCAGCTGGGTACGCAATTCCTTCTGATAATCTTGCTGACGCTGGGTTTTCTTCAAATGCAATTCGCTCACCTGACGGCGGGAACGGCCGATATTGCCCACATCCTCGGCAATAGCGCCACTCATCTGCACATACGAACGTTGCAGGTCAAGGAAACGATTACGCGCAATGAAACCATCCTTGGCCAGGTCACGGGTACTGTCAACCTGCTCCTTCAGAATCGCCAGTTGTTCCTTCTTACTGTCGCGTGACTGTTCCAGACCGTGTATCTGAGCTTCAATACCTGCAATGCTCTCATCTGCGCTTGCCAGTTCATTCTGCAGCGAGACCTGACGCGATGTCATTAACTGGGCCTGCAAGGCCAGCAGGCCACTTACGCGGTCGTCACTCTTGTAGCGTTCCAGTTCGGGCGGAAATGGCACGTTGCCTTTACCGGCCAGTTCAGCTTTCAAACGCGCTTCCAGCGCACGCGTACTGAGATACTGCGCCAGCGTTACATCAAGCGCCGATTTCACCTGCACATTGTTCATGCGCACCAGTACCTGGCCAGCTTTCACGTGGTCACCGTCATTCACCAGGATATCCTGTACGATGCCGCCGCCGAAATACTGCACGGCCTTACGGTTGCCTTCCTTCACCACCGTACCCGATAGCGGCACCCCTTTATCCAGCGGGGCGAAATTTGCCCATAGCAGGAAACCTATCACACCCACCAGACAAATCGTCCAGCCAGTACGGGCATACGAGGATGCATCGGTATTCACCGGCACCTGCGCCACATCATGGCTGATCACTTCGACCGCCGGATCTTTCTTACTAATCATATTCATGGCTTACTCCTGTTCGGTCGAGGCCGCTGCCTGTGCCGCTTGTTGCTGTGCCGCTTGTTGCTGCGCCGCTTGCTGTTGCGCGGCCTGTTGTTGTGCAACCGCCTGCTGCTGCGCTTCCAGCTGCTTCTGGGTAGCTTCCTGCAAAGCTGCCAGTACCTGATTAGTCGGGCCATAGGCCGCCAGTTGACCTTCGCGCAGCACCAGCAACTTGGTCGTGGCACCGATCACGTTGGTGCGGTGAGTAATCAGAACTACTGTCTTACCGCGGCTACGCAGGTCATTAATGGCTCTTACCAGCGCCGCTTCACCCGCATCATCCAGATTGGAATTCGGCTCATCCAGCACCAGCACAGCAGGATCACCATACATGGCCCGTGCCAGCCCCAGACGCTGACGCTGACCACCGGACAAACCGGCGCCACCGTCACCAAGCTTGGTGTTGTAGCCGTCAGGCAGGTGCAAGATCATTTCGTGGATACCGGCCAGCTTTGCCGCAGCCACCACCATTTCCGGATCGACATCACCGAAGCGAGCGATATTTTCACTGATAGAGCCACTGAACAATTCGATGTCTTGCGGCAGATAACCCATGTGTGGCCCCAGCTCCGCCTTGTTCCAGGTATAGATATCGGCGCTATCCAGGCGCACTTTGCCCATTCCAGCGGGCCACACGCCTACCAGCAGACGTGCCAGAGTCGATTTGCCGGAACCGCTAGGGCCCACTACACCCAGCACATCACCAGCCTGTACAGCGAAGGTCAGACCGCGCAGCACCGGGGTCGGGCTGCCCGGCACGCCAGCGGTGACACCTTCGACCGCGAGTATGCCCTGTGGCTTGGGCAGCGCCATCCCTACCGGACGGGCGGGATTGGCCGCCAGCAGCGCGTTCAGACGCTCATAGGCGCTACGGGTCGAGGCAAACGACTTCCATACACCGATCACCTGCTGCACCGGTGCCAATGCGCGGCCCACCAGAATCGAGGCTGCAATCATCATTCCCGGAGAAATTTTATTTTCCAGCACCAGCAACGCGCCGTAGCCTAGCACCAGTGACTGCAAGGACACTTGTACAAATTTGGTCACAGCACCAACGATGCCGGCTTTTTCGCTAGCTTCCGCCTGCACCTGCAGGAACCGGCCGTGCAGCCGGTACCAGCGCGCCAGCAGGTTGGGCAGCATACCCATCGATTCAATGACTTCTGCATTGCGCAGATTATTGGTCGCCAGATTATTGGCAGAAATGGCCATACCATTGGCTTCGGCCAAAGGCTTGTGCGTCACGCGTTCATTGATGTAAGCCAGCAGCACCAGGACGGCAGTGCCCCCCAGTGCGAACAGCCCCAGTGACGGTTCGAATACAAAGATCACCAGCAGATACACGGGGAACCATGGCGCATCGAAAAACGCGAACAGCGCATTGCCAGTCAAAAACTGACGCAGATTGGTCAGGTCGGCGAGCGCCTGCCCGGCATTGCTGGCTGAACGCTTGAGATTCTGTTCGAAAGCTGCGGTGTAGACGCGCTTGTTAAGCTGCATGTCGAACTGCGCTCCGACGCGTACCAACACGAAGCTACGCACCAGCTCGAGCGTACCGACGAAGGCATAAGCGCCCAGCATCATCAGCGTCAGCATCAGCAGCGTAATTTCATTGCGGCTAGCCAGCACACGATCATAGACCTGCAGCATATAGATAGACGGCGCCAGCATCAGCAAATTGCTGATCGCACTGAACGTCCCTACCGTAACAAATGTCTTCTTGAAACCACGTAACACCTCGGCGATTTCATCTTTACCTTCAACCAATTTCTTTTTCATATATTTTCGTGCAACGCACGACCTATTTCCGGATAACGATTGAGCACGCCGCCGCCAATTTTGAGCATAGGCAATACTTCCGCAACGCGTGCAGAGATTATCCCTGATTTTGATCCGCAAATGTGATTTGCGTCACAAAATTTACAAAATAGCGCTCCATGTTGCACAAAAAACAGGCAATTCATTCCCGCCCTACCAGGGAAACACAAGCAAACCTCAATGAATAAAAAAAACCACCCAGTTTGCACTAGGTGGTTTTGCGCCTTTTCAGGCTAGCAGAAATTTTCAGAGTTCCCCCTTACTGGCAGTCAGACCGCCAGCAAGGGTTAGCTCATCCAATTCAGCCTGATTAGCCGATCAGAACGGTGTGAGTCGAGCTGCTGAACGAAGCGGTGCTCAGGTCAACGATGCCGGTCAGTTTAACGATGATATCGGTACCGTTGGTGAACTGGGTGGTCGAAGCGCCAGTTGCATTTTCAACGATGTAGGTATCGCCATTGTACTGGAACCACGACACTTGGCCGTCGGAGCTCAGTTTGATCGCTTCGTTAGCGTAATCCTGGAACACAGCGGTGTTAGCCAGAGTTACTTTCGAAGCCAAGAAGTTCACAGCAGCGCTGTTGAACGTGATCTTGTCGCCAGCACTGATGTCGGTAATGGTTGCGTAGCTGTTCGAGTTCGAAGTTGCGGTCGAAACGTCGAAGGTATCTGCACCAGCACCACCGGTCAGGGTTACCAGACCAGCGTTGACGATCAGGGTGTCGTTACCGGCGCCACCGATCAGCGTATCGCCGATGTGGTTAGCGGTCAGTTGGTCGGCACCAGCGCCACCTTTCACGGTAGCAGCAGCGGCAGCACCAGCTACGGTAGCAGCGATCAGCTTAGCCGACATAGCCGAACCGTCGATCGAGGTCACAGCGGTGTTAGCTGCGTTCAGCGACAGGGTCAGAGCCGAAGTACCGGTGATCACGATCGACTTAGCAGCCGCGTCGGTCACTGCCAGGGTTGCGGTCTGAACGCCGTTACCGGTCGACGTCGAGGTGTCGGTATCGGTCGCGGTGATGTTCAGGGTCTCAACGCCAGCAGCAGCAACGGTGCCGAAGTCCAGGTTGGCGGTGCCAACTTTGGTGATGATGTTCAGGCTGTCCGAAGTGCCGGTTGCATCGTTCAGGGTGACGGTGGTGGTTGCAGCAGCGCCGATCAGTTCCACGGTGCCGTTGTTGGCGAAGTGGGTCAGAGTCAGCGTGTTTGCTGGGTTAGCGTCAGCACCCTGGGTGGTTGGAGCAGCTGCAGTAACGGTAACGTCTGCGCCCATGCCGTGGGTGCTGAAGGCTGCCGACAGGATGTCGGTTACAGCACCAGCCACTTTGGCGGTGAAGGTCACGGTACCATCGGTGTTGTCCACAGCAACCCAGTTAGCACCAGCCTGTGCGTTGTAGTAGGTAACAAATGCCCCTGCGGTAGCGGCGGCAGTACCAGCAACTACGCCGGTGAAGTCGATACCGTCAAACGACAGGTGACCTGCGGTGGTATCAGCCGAGAAGGTTGCGACGAACACTTCTTTGGTACCAGTAGCACCAGCGCTGATCACGTAGTTGATAGCGTCCATGTTGGCCAGATCAACGGTGGTAGCAGCACCAGCAGCACCAACTTTCAGTTTTTCGAAGCCGGTGATACGGTCAGCGAATGCACTGGTCGACGATGCCGAAGCAGCGTCAGCAGCTGCCATCGACAGAATGTCGGTGCCCGCGCCGCCGTCCAGGGTAACGGTAGCCGAGGTCGTGCCCGTTGCCAGAACCAGGGTGTCGTCGCCAGCGCCCAGCGATACAGCCTTGGTTGGGGCGGTGGTGGTCAGGGTTACAACGTCAACGCCAGCGCCGCCGGTGTAGGTTGCTTTGGTAGCGTCGATCGACACGACAGCTTTACCGGTGGTTGCCGAGGTGTTCACGGCGGTCACGTTGGAGCCCGAAGCGTTGATGGTTACGCCAGCCGAACCGGAAACCGTAACGGTTTTCAGTGCGCCCAGGGTCGAGCCCGACAGATCAACAGCTTGGGTGCCGGTGATGGTCAGAGCTTGTACGCCGCCAGCGGTAACAGCCGAAGCGGAGTCGTCGCCGCTGGTGGTTACGTTCAGTGCGGTGTAGGTCGAACCCAGGTTGATTGCGCCGGTAACGCTGTTCAGGCCCAGAGCCAGGGTGGTTGCAGCAGCGTTGGTCACGCCTACGGTCGAAGCGCTGTGTGCCAGGTTCAGGCTGGTCAGTGCGTCGGATGCAACGGTGGCAGCACCGTAGCCGTCCAGCGAAACGGTAGCCAGTTTAGCCGTACCGGTAACAGCTGCGCTGTCGATGGTAACGGTGCCGTTTGCTACGCCCAGTACGCCGGTCACTGCATCAGCGCTGACCACACCAGCGGTTTTGTTAGCTACCGATGGGTTGGCAGCAGCAACGCTTTCCGAGAACGAGATTGGGGTGTTGCCGTTTGCAGCGGTTTTTGCCGTTGCATCTACCGTTACTACCGAGCCAGTGGTCACAACAGCACCAGTGGTGTAGGTAGACACGAAGGTACCCGAGTAGATACCGTTAGCAGCAGGCGCTGCACCGGTGGTAACGCCGGAAGCCAGGTTAGCAAATGCAGCTGCAGCTTGAGCAGCGGTCAGTGCTTTCGAAGCGGTGAAGGTCAGACCACCAACGGTGATGCTGTCATTGGCAGCCATGGCGGTGAAGGTCACGGTGTCAACTTGCTTAGCACCAGCAGCAGCGATAACTGCGTCTACAGCGGTTGCAGCGGCAGTTTGAGCTACGGTAACAGCGGTAGTGCTGTTGTTAGCATGAACCGTTACTGCGCTCTGGGTTACACCGTTACCAACAGCGCTGGTATCAGCAGCAACTTTAGCGTCCGACGAGGTAGCCGTTTGCTTAACGTTGACGGTAGTACCACCGGTGATGGTGATCAGGCCACGTACTGCAGCGGTGTCAGCGGCAGCATAAGCAGCGCCGGTGGTGTTAACATTTACAGCACCCGAAGCAGCGGTGGTGTTACCGATGATTACGGTACCGGTGGTAGCGCCCGAAGCGGTTACGTCAACGGTGGTGCCGTTGTTGATACCGATATTGCCGCCAGCTTGTGCGGTGTGGGTTACAGCAACTGCACCTGCAGCCGAGCCCAGAGTCACAGCGGTGCCGCTAGCTGCGCTGGTGACGGTCTGGGTCGAACCGCCGGTTACGCTAACGTTACCGGTGGCGCCCGAAACTGCAACAGCGGTGGTAGCACCCGAGGTCAGTGCAACAACTGCACCTTGGGTCAGGTTGACGTTGGTCAGACCGGACCACGACGAGGTGTTGGCGGTCAGATCGACTGCCGAACGGATGTTCAGGTTTTCAACATTGCTGACGGTAACAGCTGGCAGAGCGGCAACTGCGGTACCAGCATTGCCCACACCGTTCAGGACGTTCAGCACAACGGTGTCGTTACCGGCGCCGCCGTTGATGGTGTCCAGTGGGGTCAGGGTGGTAGCTACAGCATTGGTAGTGCCATCGATCACAGCGGTGATAACATCGTTACCAGCAGTACCCAGAACGTCGTCAACGGTAGCCTTCAGGGTGAAGTTGGTAACTTCTGGGGCTGGCAGAGCCGATTGAGCAACAGCGTGCACGTTTGCAAGTGCTGCGGTCAGCGATGCGGTGGTGGTTACACCAGCGATGTAGGCTTTAGCTACGGCCACAGCGTTGCCGCCGTTAGCGTAAGCAACGCGTTCAGCTTCGTTACCGGCGGTGCCGATTTCGGTGGTGAAGGCTTGAGCAGCAGCTACTTTGTTAGCGAATACTTGGCCGTCAGCATTTGGGGTACCGTCAGCGTTCACAGCGCCAGCGGTGATGTATTTAACCAGGTCAGCGGTGGTGATAGCGCCCGATTGAATCTTTGGACCCCAGAAGTTCAGACCTTCGCTGTCGGCGATACGGCCGAACAGATTCTGGTAAACAGTGTTTACAACTGCGTCAGCAGTTTTGCCCGAGTACATATCGGTGTACTCTTTAACGGTGTTGAAGCCCTTGCTAACCTGGTCGATAGTCGCGCCGCGGTTGTCGATAGCGTCAACCCAGAATGCCAGACCAGCTACGTCGGCAGGACGGTTGTAGTACGCTACGTACAGTTGTTGAACTAATTCAGTGGTTGTAGCCATTTGTATAACTCCTAGGGTTAAAAAAATAAGCGCTTCGGCAACGCAGCCTGCGAATCGCAATTAGGCGTACCGAATAATGGCAGAGGATAGCTGGGGAAGAATGTGACGATCGTCACACCAAACCTCAATTACCTCTGCTTTTTTTGCTTTTTTGCGACATTAAATTACCGCGCGGCCATTATGGTAGATGGCCCCGGATAAATCAAATTGACACGCAAAAGTATGGACACCCCGCTTCCCAGGCGCCCATTCAACAAAAAAAATATTTCAAAACAGCATCGGGCAGCATAACGCAAATTTGCCCGACATTGTCTTTTTAAAAATAAAAAGCAACGAAAAAAGCCCGCCCTCACATCATATTGAGGGCGGGCTCGGTATGAATTTAACTTGGATCACTTTCTCCAGGTTGCTACCCCGTTGACTACGTGCTTGGCGTCGGGGCTCCCCTGGAAGATATAGCTTGCGTTCGCCATATCCGACAATGCTCCCGTCACCGACATATTATTACTGCGCGAGTTATTGCTAAGACTGGAGAACACGCCATCGCTACCAACCTTGCCGGTAGTTGCCATTTTGTAGGTTTCCGCATTCTGCGTTAGAACATCGAACTGAGTCGCAAAACTGGAATTGCCAAATTCGAAAGACAACACCCCATTCTGCAGGCTGACGGGCGCTTTGCCCGTGCCATCCAGATTGCGGATATATGCTTCACTACTGGCCAGAGTGAACGCGGCCGAACCCTGCACTGGGGTCGCAAAATTACTGCCGTTACGGCTGCGGAACAATACAAAATCTTCGGTAAAACCAATCCGGTCAGCTCCGTCCTTAGCAAGCGCCACCGTCGGCGCAGGCTGATTCGCTATGGCGGTATAACGCCCCCAACTAACTTCCTTCAGAGGCGCCGGCGGCACAACGGGAACTTCTGGCGTGACTGGTGCAACCACCTCAGGCGTTTTGACGGTCACATCCGGTACTGTCGGCTTAACTGTAGGCTGTTGAGCAATAGCCTGCTGATTCGCCTTCTCCTGCTGCAGCGTCAGATCTTTCTTGGGGTCAAGGCTAGGCTCCGTCGCTGCTGCTGCAGAACCGCTAGCCGGCTTACCTGGCTCATCAGACCGCGGCGGCGCCACCAGATCAGGGGCCAGCGACGTATTACCCTGCATCAACTGAGGCGTTGCCTGACCTCGCTGCAATTGCAGCAACTGCCCCTTTTGTGCAGCACTCAGTTCGCGCGCTGCAGCGCCTTCACATGGGCCCGTTCCTTCTGGGCGGCAACCGTTGGCGAAACCACTCATGGTTATCCCGCCAGACAGAACGGTAACACGCGAAGTTTCATTATCAGTAAATACAGTGAAGTCGGTACCGCGCACCCCGATCGCAGCGACCGGCGTATTAAAGCGGAAATTCTGCCGCGCCAGCTTAACGGCCTGACCGGACTGGCTACGCGCCACGCCGCTGATCAGTTCGAGCTTGATACGGGTATTAGCAGGATTAACACTATCTATATGATAGCTAGCAATCCGCGCCTGGGTATTCGGGCGCAGGACAAACAAGCCATTATCGATGGTCTTGATATAAATATAGCCGTCCGCCCCGGTGCTCAGCATTTCACCTTCGTTGACCGCTGCATTCAGAACGGCTGCATTGGAAGCAACCTTGGCTGCACCGGCGACGAATATGATTTTCCCTGCCTCGGCGGCATGGGCGGCGTGAGCCAGCAGCAGGCTGCTAGCAAGTATCAGTAATTTACGCATCATAATTCTCCTTGGTACAACTAGAATTATCCCCGCTCCAAGGGATATTTCCGTGATGAACGTCACATTCTACTGAAAGCCCAGCCCTACGCCGCCAACTTTACACTTTGTAGCAAAAGCGTTTGCCGCCCTTAGCTGCGTGTTGTAACCTGTCAATCTCTCGCTGATAGTACACTGCCGTAACTCCCTGATGACCACACTGCCGGCCTCGCGCTCGCCCTACCCTGCTTTTAGCCGGCAATTACGCTGGTTGTTACCATTGGCGGCCGTAATCATCACAGTGGCGGCGGAGTGGTTCAGTCCGTCCGGCAGCAGCTTTCTGGCCGATGAATGGCTGCGCGACCGCTATATTCAGCTACAGACAAGTAATGCCGAAGAGCCGCGCGTGCTGGTCGTCGACATCGACGAAACCAGCCTCAACACCGTCGCCCCCTGGCCCTGGAACCGGGGCAGGATAGCCGACATGGTCGAAATCCTGCTCACCGACTACAGTGCGCGCGGGATTGCGCTCGACATACTCATGCCCGATGCCGGCGATACCATGGGTGATACCCGGCTCGCGCTACTGGCACAGAACGGGCCGCTGGTGCTGGCCCAGGCCCTGGACTACAGTCTGACCCGCCCCGAACCGCTACGCAAAGGGGTACTGGGTGGCGCCATCCAGAGCAGCACACCGGCCTTGCCAGCTACTGGCTATATGGCCAACCATGCCCAGCTGGCGAGCACCGCCGCCCATATCGGCAACATCGGCTTCGTACCCGATGCCGACGGTACGTTGCGCCGGGCGCCGCTGCTCAGCCAGTATAACGGTCAGGTCTATCCCGCGCTCAGCCTAGCTTTGATCAACTGCTGTGGCGGAGGTTCCAAAGTACTTCCGGGTGCCGATAGCGCTGCGCTACGGATTTCCTACCAGCGCGACTGGCCAGCCTACACCGTGGTCAGCGCGGCCGACATCCTGCAGCGCCGCATCGATCCGGCCAGCGCCAGCGGGCGCCTGGTGCTGATCGGCTCCTCCTCGCTGACGCTGGCGGACCGCGTCACCACGCCGCTGGCGGCCAACCGGCCCGGTCTGGGCGTGCAGGCCGCCCTGCTATCGACTCTGCTCGACCAGCGCGACGGCCTCACTCCAGCCCGCTGGCCGGGCCGCTGGATGGCCCTGGCCTGGGCAACCCTGATGGCACTGCTGATAGGCTATAGCCTGCCGCGCCTTTCAGCGGCACGCAACATTCTATTGTTGGCGGCCGGGGCACTGTGCTGGCTGATACTGGCCTTTGTCATCAGCCGGCACGATGCAGAGTTCTCCACGACTGCGCCGCTCGCTTCGCTGCTCTTCATGCTGACTTTTGCCGTGCCCTACCAGTGGCAACTAGCCCAGCAGCGCTCGCGCCACCTGCTCGACACTCTGCGCCAGTATGTTGCTCCGGCCGTCGTAACGGAGTTACTGCGCAGCGACCTGCTGGACCCGCTGGCACCGCGCCAGCTTGACGTCACTACCCTGATCGCCGATATGGAAGGCTATACCACTCAAGTGGAGTCCCTTCCGGTGGACGAAGCAGCCAAGCTGACGCGTGATTTTCTCGAATGCCTGACCGAACCCGTGATTGAGCATCACGGTACACTCGATAAGTATACCGGCGATGGACTGGTGGCTTTCTGGGGAGCACCATTACCAAATTTACAACATGCCGATTTGGCATTAGACGCTGCCCATGCTATTGTGCGGCGCGTACAGCAACTGAGCCTCGCGCAACAGGCCAAAGGGCGACCACCGTTACGTGTCCGCATAGGAATCGATAGCGGTCTGGCCATGGCTGGGGATTTCGGCACCACCTTCCGCAGCATCTATACTGCCGTTGGTGACAGCGTGAACACAGCATCCCGGCTGGAACAGGCGGCGCGCGATTACCCCTACGACGTGATCGTAGGCGCCGGTACAGTAGAACGGGCGCGCCGGCACCGCTTTATTCCACTGGGTGAACGTTTATTACGGGGCAAGGAAAAGCCCACCACAGTTTATACTTTAGAAACACTTATGAGCACCACCGTAGCAGCAACGTCCGTTCAAAGCATCGCGTCACAACAGGAGCAAGGCGCTTGAGAGCCTCCCTGTCCGCCACGCTGCTTGCCACGTTCGTCCTGCTCTATCCGCCCCTGCTGCAGGCGCAGGAAGAAGCTGGTCAGAACCAGCAGCTATACCGGCAAGCGCTGCAGTCTATTGCCGAAGGCCGTAACACGGATGCCAGCGATACACTGCGACAGGTGATAGAAGGCGAGCCCCTGCATGCCGGCGCCTGGCTGGATCTTGCGCTCATACAGTGCGCACTGGGCCATGAGCAGGAGGCTGAGCGCATGTTCGAAGTCATCCGCAGCCGCTTCAATCCTTCGCCCGGCATCATGCAGCTCATCACCGAGGCGCGCAGCAATGGCTGTGCCCATTGGCGTCCTAATGCCCAGCTGGCCTTCAGCCTGGCGCGCGGCATAGACCAGAACGTCAATCAGGGATCCAGCATAGGCAGTTATACGGCCAGTTCGTCGGGCGTTCCGGTCGAACTGCCATTAACCAGCGATTTTTTGCCTAAACATGATCAGTATTCCCTGCTGACGGCAGACTATTTGCGCGATCTGACCCCGAATGGTACGTCGGGCTATGTACAACTGCAGTCACGTCGCTATGACAGATTAGGGCAGTACAACTCGTCTTCTCTGTTTGCCGGTTTCGATACGCCATGGCGCTTTGGTCGCTGGACCCTGCATGGTGCGGCTAGCGTCGGTCTGATTACCCTGGGTAACCAGTTATACCAGCGCCAGACGCAGGTACAAGCCCGCGTGGGGCCACCATTGCCGCTGCCGGGCAGCATGCAATTTAATCTGACGACGGCCTTAACCCATGTCGAATACCTGACGCAGGACAATTTCAACTCGAACACTGCCGAAATCAGAGGCCAGTTTAATTACCGCCTGGAAGACAACAGCGCCAGCATGACTCTGGGGCGACTGACTGACCGCGCCGGATCGGCCCGGCCCGGGGGAAATCGCGAAGGCTGGATGGCCACCGCATTGTGGCGCCATCGTCTGGCAGGAGAAACCACCGGAGAACTAAGTTATACCCAGCAGGTCTGGGATAGCAGCAAAGCCTACTCGCCCAGCTTTATCGATCAGATCCGCCATCAGAATACACAGGTCTGGCGGGCTGCCGTCACATATCCACTGAGCACTACACAATCATTGCAACTGGAAGCGCGACAGGTACGTAACAAGGAAAACATCTCCATTTTCCAATACAACGACCGGCAGTTGCAGCTGACCTGGCAGTGGCAGGGTCTGTAGCGTAGTGCTACCTCGGCGACACGAACACGTTACAATGGCAACATGACGTCTAACACCGCCCCTGCAAGCAACACCGTGACCCCGCCACCGGCCGGAGAAGAACCGCAGATCCAGATTTTCCTCCGGAAAATCCCGCTGCTGGCAGAACTCACCCCCGACGAAATGGCGGCTATCAAGCCGGAATTGCGCATTCGCCACTACGCCAAGCGCGATGTGGTGCTGCACAAGGGCGGCAGTGGCGACGGTTTGCTATTCCTGCTGTCCGGCTCGCTGCAAGTGGTCGATATCACGGAAGATGGCCGTGCCATAGGCCTGCGCATGCTGGTACCGGGCGACTTCTTTGGCGAAATCGCCCTGATCAACGGTTCCACCCGCTCCGCCTCGGTGGTAGCCATGAGCGACGTGCTGGTAGCCTTCCTGCCCGCCCCCGTCGCCATGAACCTGTTCTCCCACTCGCCTTCCGTGGCGCGCCAGATGCTGCGCCACCTGGCCCAGAAAATCCAGCGCGATTCGGAATTCCGCGCTCTGCTGAGTATCAACAACACGTCCAAGCGCATCTATTCCTATATCGTGCTGATGCAGAAAAAAGATGCTGACGGCACCGTGGTGGAAAACCTGCCCACTCATCAGGATATTGCCAATATGATCAATACCAGCCGCGAAACCGTCACCCGGGCGCTGCTGGCACTGACCCAGCAGGGCATCGTCCAGAAGGAACCGCACCGGCTGATTATCAAGAAGCCGGAGGAACTGCAGAAACTGGTCCAGAGCGAATAAAACCTCTAGTCGGCGGGCATGTGACAAGCTGTAACATGTTTCTAGCTTAACAAGCCGTGCGGTATAATCGCCCACTTGTAAACTGACCCGCGGTGCCGTTTCCGCACCCTGCCTGCTGATGATGCCAGCCCTGCGCCTGCCCCTGTCCATCCCGCCGCACTTCGCCATGAAGGGTGCATAATGGCGCTCGCCATGTTCGGCGCCCTGTGGCGCTATCGCGGCTTTGTCAGCGGCAGTGTCAAGCGCGAGTTCCAGTCCAAATACCGTAACACCATGCTGGGCGCAGCCTGGACCGTACTCAGTCCGCTGGCCATGATCCTGGTGTACACCCTGATCTTCTCGCAAGTGATGCAGAACCGCCTGCCCGGCAATGCCAGCGTGTACGGCTACAGCATCTACCTGTGCGCCGGCATCCTCACCTGGGGCCTGTTCGCGGAGATCACGTCCAAGGCGCAGAACATGTTTCTCGAGCAGGCCAATCTGCTCAAAAAGATCAGCTTCCCGCGCATCTGTCTGCCCGTCATCGTGGTGCTGAATGCGCTGGTCAATTTCGCCATCATTTTCGGCCTGTTCAGCGTCTTCCTGATCGCCAGCGGCCAGTTTCCCGGTGCCGTCTTCGTGCTGATCCTGCCCATCCTGCTGCTGCAGGTTGCCCTCGCCATCGGACTGGGCATGGTGCTGGGCGTGCTGAACGTATTTTTCCGCGACGTGGGCCAGTTCTTCCAGATCTTCATCCAGTTCTGGTTCTGGTTCACCCCCATCGTCTATCCGGCCAGCATACTGCCGCCGGAAGTGCGTGGCCTGCTGGCCTGGAATCCCATGGCTGCCGTGATCCAGTCCTACCAGACTATCCTCGTCAGCGCGCAGGCACCGCAATGGTCCAGTCTGCTGCCAGCTGCCGTGCTGGCACTGCTGCTGTGCGCGCTGGGCCTGCAACTGTTCCGCAAGCGTGCGGGTGAAATGGTGGATGAACTCTGATGGGCAGCATAACCGTTAGCAATCTGGGCAAGGCCTACAAACTCTATCCCAACCGCTGGGCACGGCTGCTGGAATGGCTGCTGCCATTCCGCCCTGCACGCCACCGTCTGAAGTGGATACTGCGCGACATCTGCTTCCAGGTGCAGCCGGGCGAAGCTGTCGGCCTGATCGGCATTAACGGTGCCGGCAAGAGCACACTGCTGAAACTGATTACCGGCACCACCCAGCCCAGCACGGGCAGCGTCTACATGGAAGGCACTGTGGCAGCGCTGCTGGAACTGGGCATGGGCTTCCATCCCGATTTCACGGGACGCCAGAACGTCTACATGGCGGGCCAGCTGATCGGCCTGTCGGTCGAGCAGATCACCGCCCTGATGCCGGACATCGAAGCCTTCGCTGAAATCGGCGACTATATGGACCAGCCGGTGCGCGTGTACTCGAGCGGCATGCAGATGCGCGTGGCGTTCGCCGTCGCTACGGCACGCCGGCCCGACATCCTGATCGTCGATGAAGCGCTGTCAGTGGGCGACACCTATTTCCAGCATAAGAGTTTCGAGCGTATCCGCCAGTACCGCCGCGCCGGCACTACCCTGCTACTGGTCTCGCATGACAAGCAGGCCATCCAGTCCGTGTGCGACCGCGCCATCCTGCTCGACGGCGGCCAGCTGGCGCGCGAGGGTGCACCGGAAGAGATCATGGATTACTACAACGCCCTGATCGCGGAACGGGAAAACAGCACGCTGCGCCTGAGCCAGCGCGACGACGGCAAGCTGCAGGTCACGTCCGGCACGGGCGAAGCCACGGTGGCCGAGATTGCCCTGCTCAACCAGGCAGGTGAAGCGGTCGAAGTGATCGACGTGGGCCAGCAGGTGACCCTGCGCGTGACCGTGGCCGTGCATGCACCGATACCGCGCATGGTGCTCGGCTATATGATCAAGGACAGGCTGGGCCAGGCCATGTATGGCACCAACACCCACCTCAAGGAACTGCCACTGGAAGACATGCAGGCCGGCCAGCGCGTCACCTACGATTTCACTTTCGCCGCCAATCTGGGCGCCGGCAGCTACTCGGTGGCCACCGCCATCGTCAGCACGGCCACCCATCTGGTCAACAACTACGAATGGCGCGATCTGGCGCTGGTATTCACCGTGGTGAATATGCAGCGGCCCCATTTTGAGGGATCGGCATGGCTGGATCCCGCTATCGAGATTATCCGGTCATGAGCTTCCTTTCCTACGCCCAGAACTACGAGGACGTGCTGCTGTGGCGCGCCCTCAAGCATGTGCCCAACGGCTTCTATATCGACGTCGGTGCCAACGATCCCGAACTGCATTCCGTCACCAAAGCGTTTTACGACCAGGGCTGGAGCGGCATCAATATCGAACCCATGCCTTCGTATGGCGCCGCGTTCCGCGAACAGCGGCCACGCGACATCAACCTGAACGTGGCGGCCGGCGCCAGCAGCGGCAGCATCACCCTGTTCGATGTGCCGGACGTGAACGGCTGGGCTTCGACTGATGCCGAAGTGGCGGCCAATCACCGCGCCCACGGCCATGCCGTAGTCGAGCACACGGTGCCGCTGCTGACACTGACGGAGATCTGCCGCCAGCACGTCAGCGGTCCGGTGCACTTCCTCAAAGTCGATGTGGAAGGTTTCGAAGCCGATGTCCTGCGCGGCATGGACTTCTCGCTGTGCCGTCCATGGATCGTGGTGGTGGAAGCCATCATGCCGAATAGCCGCGACAGCAACCACCTGCAGTGGGAACATCTGGTCACCGGGCACCAGTACCGCTTTGCCTGGTTCGATGGCCTGAACCGCTATTACGTGGCAGACGAACATGCCGAACTGGCCGAACAGCTGCAAGTGCAGCCCAATGTGTTCGACGACTACCTGACCCACCATCTGGATAAGGCCTGGCAGCGCGGCAAAGCGCTGGACCGGCAGCTGAAAGACACCTGGGAACTCAGCGTCAAGGCCGACCAGCGCGCCAGCCAGCTGGAACAGACGCTGGCCGATACCACGGCGCGGCTGGAAGAGCGCGCCCAGCAACTGACACTGCAAGCCCTGCAGCTGCAAGCCGACCTGCGCCAGGCCGAAGCCAGCGTGCGCCAACTGGAAAGCAATCTGCACCAGACCGCCGCCTGGGGCAAGGATCTGGAACAGCGCCTGCTGGCGGTATATGCCAGCAGCTCGTGGCGCATCACGGCGCCGCTGCGCTTTATCATGCGCCGTGGCGACAACAGCCTGCCGAAGCTGGCGAAACGCGCTGTGCGCGGCGCCATCCGCCGCACCGTGCGCTGGCTCACCACGCGCGAAGCGCTGCGCCGCGCCCTGCTGCCCATCATCGTGCGCTCGCCTTTCCTGAGCCGCATCGTCAGCCGCAGCCTGCACGTGATCAAACAGGGTGGAGGCCCCGCCGCCGGCGCTGCGGACGTACCGCATCTGCAGCGCGAACTGCCACTCTCGGCGCGCAAGGTGCTCGACGACCTGCGCCGCGCACAACACAAGGGACAACACTAAGTATGCGTCTGGTTATCGATCTTCAAGCCTGCCAGAACGGCGCGGCCCGTAACCCGCAAGCCATCATCGGACTGGCTCAGGCAATGGCGCGCAGCGCTGCCAGCCGCGCGCAGGCGCACAGCCTGATCATCGCGCTCGACGAACGCCAGAGCGACAGCATCGATGCGCTGCGCCATGCCTTCAGCGCACTGCCCGTGCAGCTATGCAGCTACCGCACCCCGGCCGGCAGCGGCTGGTCCCAGCAGGCCGCGCCGCTGGTGCGCGACGGTTTTCTCGCCAGCCTGAATCCCGACGTTATCCTGCTACCGGGCCTGTTCGATCTGGCCCTCAACGACACCCTGTACAGCAGCGCACCGCAGAATGCGCTGATGGTCTACACGCTGGCCGCCAGCACGCAGGAAAAGACACTGCCGGAAGCCCAGCAGCAATGCCTGCGCGACGCCGCACTGGTATTGCGCGATGAAGTCTACGAACAGCCGGAGCAGGCGGCACCAGCCCTGTGGGCCACGCTGGAGACGGCACTGGCGCGGCGCACTGAAAAATCTGCCCAGCCCGCGGGCGCCAGCAGCACTGCCATAAGCCGCCCGGCACTGGCCTATATTTCGCCGCTGCCGCCGGAAAAATCCGGCATCGCCGATTACAGCGTCGAGCTGATCGCCGAACTGGAAGCCTATTACGACATCACGCTGGTGGTCTCGGACGCGGCCCACGCCGGCGTGGCCGCCACTGCGCTGGGCCAGCGCCTGCCGCTGCTCACGCCCGCGCAGTTTGCCGCCCGTGCCGAAAGCTTTGCGCGTCGGCTCTACCATTTCGGCAACTCCAACGCGCACCAGTATATGTTCCCCCTGCTGGAACAGTATCCGGGCATGGTGGTGCTGCACGATTTCTTCCTCAGCGGCGTGATCGACAATATGCAGCGCGACGGCGTACAGCCGCTGGCGTATTTCCAGGCTCTGTATGCCTCGCACGGCCACAACGGCCTGCTGGCACACAAGGAACTGGGCCACAATCCATCCATCTGGGCCATGCCGTCGAATAAGGCGGTGCTCGATCAGGCCAGCGGCGTAATCGTCCATTCCGATTTCTCGCGCACGCTGGCGCAGCAATGGTATGGCGCCGGCTATGCCGGGCAGTGGCACACCCTGCCGCTGCTGCGCGGCCTGCCGGCTGCGCTGGCACAGGCCACGCCGCAACAGAACCGTGCCGCAGCGCGGCAGCAGCTGGGCATCAGCGAGGACAGCTACCTCGTCACCAGCTTCGGCATGCTGGGCCCCACCAAACTGAATCACCGCCTGCTCGACGCATTCCTCGCTTCGCCGCTGGCACAGCAGGCCAACTGCCAGCTGGTGTTCGTCGGCGAGAACGAAGCCGGCCAGTATGGCGCCGAACTACAAAACCGCATCGCCAGCGCCAGCTGCGCCGCCAGCATCCGCATTACCGGCTTTGTCAGCGCCGACGATTACCAGCACTATCTGGCCGCCAGCGACACCGCCGTGCAATTGCGCACCCAGACGCGCGGCGAGACTTCCGCCTCCGTGCTGGACTGCCTGCTGCATGGCGTCCCCACCATCATCAACGCGCACGGCGCCGCCGCCACCCTGCCGGACCAGGTGCTGATCAAGCTGCCCGACCTGTTCGACGACAGCGCCCTCAGTGCCGCACTGGCCGGGCTGCATGCGGACGCGGCACAACGTGCCGCGCTGGCCGCCGCTGGCCGCGCCCATGTACAGCAGCACCATGCACCGGCCGAAGTGGGCCGCCAGTACCATGCGGCCATCGAACAGATTAGCCGTACCAGCAGCGCCAGCCACTACCGCCAGCTGCTCGAGGCCTTGACGGCCCTGCCCGGCAAGGCAGCCGACGAAGCCCAGCTGATCGCCGCAGCCAGTGCCATCGCGGCCAACCAGCCTGCCATGGCACCGCGCCAGCTGCTGGTGGATATATCGGCGCTGGTGCAGGTGGATCACAAGACCGGCATCCAGCGCGTGGTGCGCAGCATCCTGCTGGCCCTGATCAAGGCACCACCAGCAGGCTACCGCGTCGAACCCGTGTACGGCGAAGGCGGCAACCGCAGCTACCGCTATGCGCGCAGCTTCACCACGGCCATGCTGGGTGTGCAGTCGCCCCAGCTGGAAGACGCACCGATCGAAGCCCGCCCCGGTGATCTGTTCCTCGGTCTCGATCTGGCCTCCAACAGCACCACCCAGAACGAGCCGCAACTGCTGGCGCTGCGCCGCCACGGCGTGGCCGTGTGGTTTGTGGTGTACGACCTGCTACCCGTACTGCGGCCCGAATGCTTTGTCTACGGCGCCGAGAAATACTATAGCGACTACCTCGACACCATCACCTACGCGGCCGATGGCATCGTCACCATCTCGCGCGCCGTCTCGGACGAACTGGCCGCCTGGCTGGCGGCCCGGCCGAACCGCCGTCAGGCGCCGCTCAAACTCAGCTACTTCCATCTGGGCGCCGACATCGATGCCAGCGCACCGAGCACCGGTCTGCCTGACAATGCCGACAAGGTGCTGGCGGCACTGAAAGCGGCACCGACCCTGCTGCTGGTCGGCACGCTGGAGCCGCGCAAGGGTCAGGCACAGACGCTGGCCGCGCTGGAGCTGCTGTGGCAGCAGGGCGTGGCCGTCAATCTGGTCATCGTCGGCAAGAACGGCTGGCTGGTCGATGCGCTGGCCAAGAAACTGGAAGACCACCCGCAGCGCGAACAGCGCCTGTTCTGGCTGCCCGGCGTATCCGACCAAATGCTGCAGCAGCTGTATCAGGGCTGCGCTGCCCTGCTGGCGCCGTCGGAAGGCGAAGGCTTCGGCCTGCCGCTGATCGAAGCGGCCCAGCACCAGCTGCCCATCATTGCGCGCGGCATACCCGTATTCCGCGAAGTGGCGGGCGAGCACGCCTACTACTTCGAGGGCAAGGAGCCGCAGGCACTGGCCGACGCCATAGCACAGTGGCTGGCCCTGCACGCAGCAGGCAAAGCGCCGCCATCGAGTGCACTGCCATGGCTGACGTGGGCGCAGAGCGCCCAGCAACTGATGGAAGCCACCGTCCATGGCCACTGCTACACCAGCGTAGCGGCCGACGGCATCGCCCCGCAGCTGCTGGTCGATGTGTCGGCGATCGCGCGCGAAGACCTGAAGACGGGCATACAGCGCGTGGTGCGCGCCCAGCTGGCCGAACTGCTGGCCCAGCACAGCACGCGCTATCAGGTACTGCCCGTGTACCTGAGCGATGAAGGCGGCCGCTGGCACTACTGCTACGCACGACGCTACCTGCACACGCTGGCCGGCACCGACAGCTATGGCGTGGTCGATGAAGAAGTCAAAGTGCGTGCCGGCGACGTGTTCTACAGCCCCGATTTCTATCCCGGTGCCGTAACAGAAGCAGCGCGCACCGGCCTGTACCAGCGCTGGCGTGCGGCCGGCGTCAGTGTGAATTTCCTGATCCACGATCTGCTGCCCGTGCTGCGGCCGGAATTCTTCCCCGGCCGGGTCGACGATGTGTTCGAAAAATGGCTGCATACCGTCACCAGCAATAGCGACCGCCTGCTGTGCATCAGCGGCGCCGTCGCCGACGAAACCCGCGCATGGCTGCGCCAGCACGCGCCGCAACGCAGCGTACCGGCGTTCGCCGTACTGCACCACGGCGCCGACATTGCCGCCTCCATGCCCAGTACCGGCCTGCCCGATGATGCGCAAGCTGTGCTGGCCGATATCCGCTCCGTGCCCAGCTTCCTGATGGTAGGCACCATCGAACCGCGCAAAGGCCATCTGCAGGCGCTGGACGCCTTCGAACAGCTGTGGGCGGCCGGGGTCGATGTACGGCTGGTGATCGTCGGTGGCGAGGGCTGGAAAGGCCTGCCGGACAACCAGCGCCGCACCATACCGACCATCATGGCACGCCTGCGCAACCATCCGCAACTGGGCCAGCGCCTGCACTGGCTGCAGGGCATCAGCGACGAATATCTGGAACAGGTGTACCGGCACTGCGCCTGCCTGCTATTCCCTAGCGAAGGCGAAGGCTTCGGCCTGCCGCTGATCGAAGCGGCGCGCCACGATATGCCGCTGCTGACGCGCGACATCCCCGTGTTCCGCGAAATCGCCGGCGACCATGCGCAGTATTTCACCGGCAGCAGCGGCAGCGCACTGGCAGCCGCCGTGCAGGAATGGCTGCGCCTGCAGGCTGCCGGCCAGACCATACCTTCCAGCGCCATGCCATGGCACACCTGGGCCGACAACGCCCGCAACCTGACCGACATCCTGTTTGCCGACACGGCAAATCCGGACCACACCTAGCCAGCATCCCTACGCCTATGTCACCTCACAACGCCAACGCCCGCATTGCTGTCGTCATCCCCAGCTACAAGGTCACGCGCCATATTCTGGACGTGATCGCTGCCATCGGCCCCGAGGTCGAACGCATCTATGTGGTGGACGACCGCTGCCCCGACCAGTCCGGCCAGTTCGTGCGCAGCCAGTGCAGCGATGCGCGCGTGGTGGTGCTGGAAAATGCCGTCAACTGCGGCGTGGGCGGCGCCGTCATGGCCGGCTATCGGGCCGCCATAGCCGATGGCATGGACATCATGGTCAAGATCGATGGCGATGGCCAGATGGATCCGGCGCTGATCCCCGACTTCATCGGCCCGATACTGGCCGGCGAAGCCGACTACACCAAGGGCAACCGCTTCTACGATCTGGAACAGATAGGCGCCATGCCGCCGGTACGCCTGTTCGGCAATGCCGTGCTGTCGCTGCTGACCAAACTGTCGTCCGGCTACTGGCATCTGTTCGACCCCACCAACGGCTACACGGCGATCCACGCCAATGCAGCGCGCCACCTGCCCTTCGACAAGATCAGCCAGCGCTATTTCTTCGAGACGGACATGCTGTTCCGCCTGAATACGCTGCACGCCGTGGTGGCCGATGTGCCGATGGACGCCGTGTACGGCGATGAAGTGAGCAACCTGAAAATCTCCAAGATCGTCACCGAGTTCATGGCCAAGCATGCGCGCAACTTCATCAAGCGGCTGTTCTACAACTACTACCTGCGCAATATGTCGCTGGCCTCGATCGAACTGCCACTGGGCTTGCTGATGATACTCTCCGGCCTAGGTTACGGCATCTGGCACTGGGCCGATTCGGCCCGTGCCGGCGTGGGCACGCCGGCCGGCACCGTGATGCTGGCCGCAATGCCGCTGCTGATGGGCGTGCAGCTGGTACTGGCCTTCCTCGCCTACGACATCGCCAGCGTGCCGCGCCAGCCGCTACAGCGCAAGCTGTTCCGCCGCCGCGCCCTGCGCACTGCCACAGCACCAGCCAGTGCCGACACGGACAGCACGCCACGACAGGACAGCGATGCAGGCCAGCAGCATGACTGAGCACCGTCCCCGGTTCGCCATCTTCGTGCTGGGCGGCCTGCTGTGCGCCGCGCTCGACGTCGGCCTGATGCAGCTGCTGCTGTGGCAGGGCTGCAGCGCGCTGCTGGCCACTTCGGGCGGCTTTCTGGCCGGCCTGCTGCTCAACTACGCTTTCCACGCCCGCGTGACGTTCGGCCGCCTGACATCGGGCGCCAGCTTCCTGCGTTTTCTCTGTGTGGTGGCAATCAACTATATGATCACGGTAGCGCTGGTCAATCTGGCCATCGTCCTCGGTTTTCCTCCACTGGCCGGCAAGATCGTTTCGCTGCCTGTGGTGGCTGTTAATGGTTTCCTGCTCAGCAAGCACTGGATATTCAAGTGATTACATTCGCCAACGTCGAGACCACCCCTGTTGCGCTGGAGCGCTATCGCGCGCTATTTACCGCCTGCTTCCCCGCCGGTGCCGCAGACCGCTTCACCACCGAATATCTGGAATGGCTATACCGCGCCAATCCGGATGGCCGCGTGGTCGGCTTCGACGCCTGGGATGGCGAGACGCTGGCGGCCCACTATGTCTGCCTGCCCGCACAGGCCCGCTTCGAAGGACAGCTGATCCGCGTGCTGCTATCGCTGAACACCGCCACCCATCCTGACTATCAGGGCCAGGGCCTGTTCAGCCAGCTGGCCCATATGTGCTACGACGCCGCCACTGCGCTGGGCTTCGATGCCGTGTATGGCGTGGCCAATGCCAACAGCACGCCGGGCTTCATCCGCAAACTGGGCTTCCAGCTGGTGCGCCCGCTGGAAGCGCGCGTGGGGCTGGGCCCCTTGCTGCGCAAGGACAGCCCGCGCCAGCCTTCGTTCGAACGTCACTGGAGCGCCGCGGCGCTGGCATGGCGCTGCGCCAATCCGAATAATCCCGTGACGCGCCGCGCCGCCGGCGCGCACTGGCAGTTCTTTGCGCCCTCGCTCAGTCCCATGCTGCCGGCCATCGCCACGCTGGACCAGGCACCGGAAGTGCCCGGGGTGGCCAGCGCCGGCTGGACTTCGCCCGCGCGCCTGTTCATCGGTCTGGTGCCGGACGCGGAACGCTCTTACTGGAACTATGCCAGCATTCCCCAGCGCCTGCGCCCTTCGCCGCTGAACCTGATCTTCAAGCCCCTGTCGGCGCGGGTAGCGCGGCTCGATCCGGCCCGCCTCCGTTTCAGCTTCCTGGATTTCGATGCCTATTAAACCTATGCGTGCCCTGTTCCTGTTCGCCCATCAGGACGACGAATACGGCGTGTATGCCGCCATCGCCGACTGCGTACAGCGCGGGCTGGCGGTGCAGTGCGCCTATTTCACCCGTGGTGAGGGCGCTCTGGCGCAGCAACGCAATCAGGAATCGCTGGCCGTGCTGGCGCGGCTGGGAGTCGCAGCCAGCGCCGTCAGCTTTGCCGGCGACCAGCTGGCGATAGCCGATGCCAGCCTGCCGCAACGGCTGCACGACGCCGGCCAGTGGCTGGAACAATGGCTGCTGCAGGCGCCGGACCAGCTACAGCACGGTGGCGCCGACAGCATAGACAGCATCTACGTCACGGCATGGGAAGGCGGCCACCACGACCACGATGCGCTGCATGCCCTCGCCTGCGAAATCGCCGCCCGCCATGGCCTGCTGGAACGCGTGCGCCAGTATTCGCTGTACAACGCGCTGGGCTGCCCTGCGCCCCTGTTCCGCGTGCTGTCACCGCTGGCACAGAACGGCGCAGTGGCGCGCCAGCGCCTGCCATGGCGCCAGCGCTGGCAGCATCTGCGCCTATGCCTGATGTATCCGTCCCAGCGCAACACCTGGATAGGGCTGTTCCCCTTCGTCCTGCTGCACTACCTGCTGCGCGGCGAGCAGCAGTTACAGGGCGTGGCATTGGCGCGCCTGCAGCAGCGCCCCCATCAGGGCGCGCTGTACTACGAAAACCGGCGTTTCTACCGCTGGGAACAGTTGCAGCAGGATCTGGCGCAGTGGCGCGCCAGCCGCTAGCGCGGCCGCAATGCGCACTACTGCCCCTGGCTGCCGCCGGAATTAGTTTATAAATAATATTGGTATAATTTACAGTGTCCCGTAACCGAATCAGCTCTCTCATGTCCGCCCTGCGCCCTACTACGCCGGCCCCTTCTCACGTCGCGCCGCTACTCACGGCGCTGGCGCTGCTGGTGCTGTTCATTCTGATCTGGCGGAATCAGGCAGCTTATCCGCTGATCTTCATGGATGAATGGAGCTACAGCAGCTACGCCCGCCTGCAGCCGCTGGCCGAAGCCATCGTGCCATCCTATCTGTATCTGGCCCTGTTCGGCCTGACCAATGCCTGCGGCGACTCCTTCCTGCAGTGCACCCGCATCGGCAATGCCGTGCTGCTGGTGGGCGCCGTGCCCTTCCTGTATCTGACGGGGCGGCGCTATTGCAGCGCGCCGCTGGCAGCAGCGCTGGCACTGCTGGCCGTACTGGCGCCGTTCAATAGCTACACGGTCTACTTCATGCCGGAAGCGAGCTACTTCTTCGGCTTCAGTGTGCTCAGCTGGGCCGTGCTGGCGCGCCATGGCCAGTGGCCCGATCTGGCCGTCGCCGCGCTCGGTGGCGCCCTGCTCGGGGCACTCAGCCTGATCAAGGTGCACGCCCTGTTCCTCACCCCGGCACTACTGGCCTTCATCTGGTACTGCAGCTGGCGTCGCAGTGGCTGGCGCGTACTGCCCCTGCTGCTGCCGGCCAGCGCCATCATCACTGTCGCCTGCCTGCTGGCGGTCAAACTGGGCCTGGGCTATCTGCTGGCCGGCAAAGCCGGTCTGAGTCTGCTGGGCAGTTTCTATGGCGGCCATGCCAGCAACAGCAGCGGCTTCGCCCATCTGCTGCCCGTGCTGGCAGCTGCCTGGCATAGCCTGCAGGGCCACCTGCTGGGACTCGCGCTGATGTATGCCCTGCCCATCGCCGCCATGCTGACGCTGGCCTGCAGTCCGGCCCAGCGCGCCGCCATCCCCGGCGCAGCCAGACTGACGCTGTACACCGTGCTGATGCTGGGTGCGGCGCTGGCCATGACGGTGGCTTACACGGGCTCCATCGCCAGCGCCGCCGCCGGCGAAGGTGAACGCATGCACCTGCGCTACTACGATTTTGTCTTCCCCCTGATGCTGCTGAGTAGTGCCGGTCTGCTGGCTGCGCCGGAAGTGCGCCGCAACGTGCGCCTGCTGTGCGCACTGCCGCTGGCCGCAGCCCTGCTGCTGGCCCAGTTCTGGCTGCCGGCCCACTTCCATCCCTCGTTCATCGATGGCCCGGAACTGAGCCAGCCCATGCGCTGGGTCGGCTGGCTGCAACTGCCGCTGCTGCTGCTGTGGGTAAGCCGCCCCCGTCTGGCCCTGCTGGCTTTTCTGCTGGTGCTCACTCCGCTCAACTGCATCGTCGGCGAGCTGCAGACCCGCGCCATCCTGAGCCGCGCCGAACAGCCCAGCCCTTATGATCTGGCCGGCCGCTACGCCCATCAGGCACTGACGCCGGCCCAGCGGGCCAGCCTCAGTATCGCCGGCGCCGAAGTGCCGGGCATCTACCGTGCCATGTTCCATGTCGACCAGCGCGACGTCGGCATGGTGCGCCTGCAGCCCGGTGCGCCGCTGGACCTGACGCAAGCGCCCGGCGATAGCGACTGGCTGCTGGTGGTGGGCCAGCACGCGCTGCCGGCCCAGCTGGCCGTGCAAGGCAGTGGCCCCGGCTATAGCCTGCTGCGCCTGCCGCCGCGCAGCAAGCTGCTGCACACCATAGAATTCAAACAGCCGGACCGCAACGTGCTGGCCGCCAGCAGCGGCCTCGGTGATGCCGAACACTGGGGCAGCTGGACCCTGGGCGACACGGTGCAGCTGGAATTTGCCCAGCCGCTGCCACAGCGCCTGACCATCCAGCTGCGCGGCCACGCTTACGGACCGAATGTGGGCGCCACTGTGATTGCCCGCGTCGGCAGCCAGCAGCAGAGCTTCCGCCTGAATGCCAGCGATAGCGAACAGGATGTCACGCTGCAGTTCGATACGGACGGCCAGCAGCGCCGCCTGCAACTGACCATACCCCATCCCACCACTCCGCAATCGCAAGGTCAGGGCAACGACCCGCGCGCGCTGGGGCTGGGCCTGATAAACCTGCGCATTGCTGAACGCCCTGCCGCTCCCTGAAACAGAACAACTAAAAACACCCCATGATTATTGGTAATGGCTTACTGGCGCAGGCTTGCGCGCCCCACTTCCGCCTGCGCGACGACGTACTGGTATTCGCTTCCGGCGTCTCGAATTCGCGCGAAACCCGTGCAGAAGAATATGCACGCGAACAGGCCATGCTGGAAGAGGCACTGAAACTTGACCTGTTCACCGTGTATTTCAGCAGCTGCTCGGTACACGATGCCGAACTGGCCCACACCCCCTACGTGCAGCACAAGCGCGCCATGGAAGCCCTGATCACGGCGCGCAGCCGGCAGATGGCCATCATCCGCCTGCCGCAGGTAGTGGGCAGCACGCCCAATCCCTACACGCTGACCAACTACCTGAACGAACAGATCACCGAAGGCAAACCGTTCCAGCTCTGGCTGCGCGCCTGGCGCAATCTGATCGACGTGGAAGACGTGGCCGCCATCGTCGCCCAGCTGATCGACCACCACTGGGCCGACGGCGTGATCACCAACGTGGCCTGCCCGTTTTCCGTGCCCGTGCCCGAACTCGTGCATACTTTCGAGCAGGTGCTGGGCCAGCGCGCCAACTACACCGAAGTCGATGCGGGCGACCACTATCAGCTCGACGTCGAACTGTCGATGGCAGCAGCGCGCGCCATCGGTCTGGAATTCGGTTCCGACTACATCATTAACCTGATCCGCAAATACTATGGCCACTGAAACCTCTCTCGCCCTGTCGCTGGTGATTCCCGTGTACGGCAGCGAACTGGTGCTGCCGGAACTGGTGAGCCGCCTGCAGGACACCCTCGACGGCCTGCCCGCCATCCGCGGCAGCTATGAAGCCATCTTCGTGTGCGACTGCTCGCCCGACCGCAGCTGGCAGGTACTGACCGAACTCTCGGTACAATACCCTTGGGTGCGCGGCATCCACCTGCGCATGAACGCCGGCCAGCACAATGCCATCATGGCCGGTCTGGCACGTGCGCGCGGAGCCGTCATCGTCACCATGGACGACGACCTGCAGCATGCGCCATCCGACATACCGACCCTGCTGGCGGAACTGGACCGGGGACGCGACGTGGTCTACGCCAGCTTCGCCCAGCGCCAGCACGCGGCGTGGAAGCTGCTGGGCAGCCGCCTCAATGACAAGGTGGCCAGCTATCTGATGAAAAAGCCCAAGGGCCTGTACCTGTCGCCGTTCCGCGCCATGCGTGCCAGCATCGCGCGCGATGTGCTGCGCTACCACGGTCCGTATGTGTATGTGGATGGACTGATCCTGTCGGCCACGCGCAATATCGGCAGCGTCACGGTGGCGCACCATGCGCGCTTTGCCGGCGACAGCGGCTACAGCCTGAAAAAATCCATCTCCCTGTGGCTGAAAATGGCCACCAGCTTCTCCATCGTGCCACTGCGTCTGACCTCGTTCGCCGGCATGGCCATGGCGGGGCTGGGCTTTGTGCTGGCCATACTGCTGATCATCCAGAAGTTCACGCTGGACCGCATGCCTATCGGCTGGTCTTCGCTGATCGTGACGGTGCTGATCATCGGTGGCGTGCAGCTGGTGGCGCTGGGCATGCTGGGCGAATATCTGGGCCGCGTGCTGCTCACCCTGAACGGCCGGCCCCAGTATGTGATCGGCGCCACGGTCGGCCTGCCGGCGGAGGACGCGTAATGCAGTTCATCCTCTACTGCCTGTGCGGCGGGCTAGGCGTATCGAGCGACTATCTGGTCTACCACCTCAGCATCAGCAGCGGCATGTGGTATCAGGCCGCCAATGTGCTGGGCTACCTGACCGGCACCCTGCTCAGCTTTACGCTCAACCGCATCATCACCTTCCGCCAGCGCGACCGCGTGCTGCAGCGCCTGGCCCTGTTCCTCGGCGTGGCCACGGTGGGCTACACGGCATCGGCCATATTACTGTGGCTGCTGGTAGAGCAGGCTGGCCTCGATAAAAGTCTGGCCAAGCTGCTGACCCTGCCCATGGTGGTGGTGCTGCAGTTCGCCCTCAACCGCCGCTTTACTTTCCAGAGCGCGCAAGCCGCGCCTGCCAACTGAGTTTGTTCCATGACTGCTAAGCAAAATACCACTCCCGATTACGACGTCGCCATCGTCGGCGCAGGTTTCACCGGTCTCAGTGCCGCCCTCGATCTGGCCCGCGCCGGCCAGCGCGTGCTGGTGCTCGACGGCGACAGCGGCCCGGGCGGCCTGGCCGGCACCTTCCAGTTCCGCGATGGCGTGACCATCGAAAAGTTCTACCACCACTGGTTCGACAACGATAGCTATGTGCCCCAGCTGGTGCGCGAACTGGGGCTGGAAGGCCAGATCCAGATCATGCCATCCAAGACCGGCATGTATTTCAACGGCCGCCACTGGCGCCTCTCCACCCCGCTCGACCTGCTGCGCTTCAAGCCGCTCTCGCTGATCGACCGTATCCGTCTCGGCCTGCTGGTGCTGCGCGTGCGCAGCGTCAAGGACTGGCGCGCCATCGAACACCTGACCATACGCGAATGGCTGGAACCCCTGTGCGGCAAGAACGTCTACCGCATCGTGTGGCAGCCGCTGATCGAAAACAAGTTCGGCATTTTTGCCGATGCCATCAACGCCGTCTGGATGTGGAAAAAGCTGGTACTGCGCGGCAGCACGCGCGACGCCAAGGGTGGCGAACAGCTGGCCTATTTCAAGGGCGGCTTCGGCCGGCTGGCACAGGCCATGGCCGATGAAATCACCCGCCTCGGCGGCCGCGTGCAGTATGGCGCCCCTGTCAGCGGTCTGGGCCTGTCGGCCGACGGCCAGCAGGTACAGGCCGTGCAGACGGCGCAAGGCAGCTACACGGCGCGCGAATTCCTGTTCACGCCGGCCCTGCCCATCATCGCCGACATTTTCCAGAACAGCGCCAAGGCCGACTGGCTGGCCAGCCTGCGCCGCGTGAAGTATCTGGCCAATGCCTGTCTGGTACTGCAGCTGGACCGCAGCCTGTCCGATACCTACTGGCTCAACGTCAACGATCCCGGCTTCCCCTTCGTCGGCGTAATCGAGCATACCAACTTCGATAGTCCGGCCAACTACGACGGCAAGCACATCGTCTTCCTGTCGCGCTATCTGGCCAAGGAAGACCCGCTATGGTCCATGGACGACGCAGCCTATCTGGACTTCGCCCTGAGCCATCTGCAGCGCATGTTCCCGGCCATGCAGCGCGACTGGATCCGCGACTACCAGATCTGGCGCGCCGACTATGCCCAGCCGGTCACGGAACGCAATTACTCGTCGTATGTGCCGGCCGCCGAAACGCCGTTTGCCAATGCCCGCATCAGCACCATGGCGCAGATCTATCCGGAGGACCGTGGCACCAACTACGCTATCCGCGAAGGCCGCGCTGCCGCGCAGGCCCTGCTGGCACGGCTGGGCGGAAAGCGCTGATCATGGCTCACCATCCCGAACCCACGCGCAGCCCGGACAGCCTGCGCCCGTGGATGCTGCTCCTGCTGGTGCTGGCCCTGCTGCCGCTGGTACTGAACGGGATGGATGCGCTGTATGCCCACTCCACCGATCTGGGCCACCACTACGCCCTGACGGCAAGGCTGTATCAGGACTGGTCGCTCCCGCCCGGCATCGATCGCAGTCTGGGCGAGATGAATTTCTACCCGCGCGGTTCGCACCAGCTGGCGGCACTGCTGGGCAAGCTGCTCGGCTCACCGCTGGCCGGCATGCAGCTGCTGGGCGGGCTGTCGATCGCCATCATCTGGGCTGCGCTGAGCGCCGTACTGCTGGCATTGCCGCAGCGCGCCGCCTGGTGCTGCGCGCTACTACTGGCCGCTCTCACGCTGGGCAATAGCGCCAGCCTGCACCTGTTCGTACACGCCAGCGAAATCGGCGGCTATTACTTCTATGCCCAGCTGGTCGGCCATGCCGGTGCAGCGCTGGTGCTGCTGGGCGTACTGGTACTGGAACAGCGCGGCGCGCCCGCATGGTGCCGCCACCTGTTCATCATTGCCGGCATCGCACTAGTGGCGCTGGTGCATCTGCTGCCCGCTTCCGAACTACTGGGTCTGCTCGGCGCCAGCCTGCTGCTGGACCTGTGCCAGCGCCGCCCCACGCTGCGCCAGCTGGGCAGCAGCGCGGCACTGGCCGTGCTGGGCGCGCTGGTCTTCGTCAAGCACCCCAGCTATATCGGTATGAAGGAAATCGCCGCCAACAATGGCGTGCTCGATCTGGCCTATATCCACAACATGAAAAGCATGGCGCTGCTGGCACTGGCCGTGCTGGCGCTGGCCGCGCTGCTGGCATGGCGCTGGCGTGCCCTGGCACAGGCCCAGCCTGCGCAAGGCAGTCAGGCGCTGGGTCTCAAGTATCTGGCCCTGTATGGCGTGGCCGTCAGCGGCATGTGCGTGATGCAGCTGGTGGCGCTGAAGCTGGGCCAGGGCTCCGAATACGCCGTCAAAAAGCACATCTTCGCGCTAGACACGGCCTTGCTGCTGCTCGTGGCACTACTGCCCATGCTGCGCAACTGGAATACCGCGCCGCGCCTCGGCCGCAGCGAACGCTGGGCCACCCAGCTGCTGTTGCTACCGGTGCTGGCTGCCCTGTGCTGCTATGCCGTACAGCCACAAGGGCCGAAGCGCGATGCCTCCGATCTGGTCCAGCTCGAGCACCAGCTCACGTTGCGGCGCGATCTGCTGCTGGCCGAGACGCCGGCACGCGATGTCTACGTACTGCAGATGACGCACAGCGATACCTATCTCGATTACATGTACAGTCTGGGCATCTTCCGCACCAGCCGCGAAGCTGCCTTCCAGCTGCTGCTGCCCTTGAGCGAAGCCCGCCTCGATGGCGTAGTACTGACTGGCCAGAACTCCAGCCTGAGCAAACTGACCCAGTGTGCCCTGCCCGGCTCCAGCAAGGCATTCCCCATGCTCGATGCCCTATGCATGACGCGCGAACTGGTAAGCGCCCAGCCGGTGATCGAACTCGGCAACAAAGCCTTGCCGCCACCCTGCACCCTCCGTGGCTTCAGCTTCCCCGAACCTACGGGGCGCTGGAGCGAACAGGCCAGCGCCAGCATCCTGTGTCCGCTGCCGCAGCTGAACGGCCAGCGGCCACACAGCGTCACGCTGCATGCTTCCGCCTTCGTGGAAAAAGCGCGGCGCCAGCGTGTGCAGGTGCGCGTGAATGGCGGCGCCGTGCAGGAATTTGTTTTCGATGGCGCCCACCCGCAGCAGCAGCTCACGCTGGCACTGCCGCCAGACCAGCGTGGCGATGTGGAACTGGCCCTGACGCTGCCCGATGCGACTTCGCCGCATGCGCTGGGCATAGGGGAAGACCAGCGCCTGCTGGGCGTGATGCTGGCCAGGCTGGAATTCCGCTAGGCTGCCGCCGACCCAGCCTGCCGGCCAGTCAAGCTGCGGGCGCAGCGGCGCTATGCCCGCAGGCGATTACGGCGCCAGCCCCAGCTGGCGTGCATAGGTGCTGGCCACATACAGGTCGCCGTCGTAGCTCAGATGGTGGGTATCGCGGTACATCAGCTTCCCGTCCAGCATGACGTGGCAGCGGCTGGCATCGCACAGCGGCGCGGCCGTATCGAATACTTTCACTTGCGGGAATTCCTTGAGCAGGCGGGCCACGATGGCGGCATGGCCGGCCGTATTCCGCTCGAAGGTGGCGCGCGGCAGCGTGCAATCCACCCCGGCCCCTACCAGCCCCATACCGGGACGGCCGATGCAGGAACGCGGTTCGAAGTCCAGCATGGGCACATCGTTCACCCACACCAGCTGCTTGCCGGCGGCGCTGAAGCGCTCCAGCGTCGTGCGCAAAGCCTGCACCGTCGCCACCCCGTCGGGATTACCTTCATGGAGTTTGAGCGCGGTCGAGAAGATCACCGTCTGCACACTGGCCGTATTCAAAGCCAGTTCCAGCATGCGCGGCGTAGCCTGCTGATAGGGATCGTCACCCGATGGCAGGCCGATGAAGGGCACGCGCGTCCCCAGCATCAGCAGATTGCCGCCATGGTCGTGGTAGTAGCGCGTCAGGCCGGCCACCAGATGGTAGGCATGGCTATCGCCCACCAGCGCCACGGTCGGCTCCTGCTTCACCTGATCGAGCAGGCAGTATTCATACTTGCTGGCGAAACCATAACGGGTTTTGCAGGCTTCCGCATTGGCCACATCCTCCACCACGATCAGCGACTTCTGCAAGGCCGCGTTGGCCACGATGCCGGAACGCGCCGGCAGGCCGGCATGGGTCGCCAGCCACAGGCCGGCTGCAGCCACCAGCGTCATCAAGCCGCTCAGCACGATGATCTTGCGCCGGTTATGGGCCGGTGCGCGCACGCGCTGTTCGAGCACACGGTAGGTCAGCCACGCCAGCAGCACGGCCAGCAGCACAGCCACGCCACGGACCTGCCATGCCGGCTGGGCCGAGTGCAGGATGTGCGCGAACGAGAGCAGCGGCCAGTGCCACAGATAGAGCGGATAGCTGATCAGCCCCACCCACACCAGCAGCGGCTGCGCCAGCACATAGCGGTTGCACCAGGCCTGCGGACCGGCCGCAATCAGCAGCACGGCACCCGTGGTGGGCAGCAGCGCCCACCAGCCGGGGAAGGCGCGGCTGCGCGTAATCAGCACGAAACCGGCCAGCAGCAGGGCCATGCCCAGCACGCTGTACAGATTGCGCCGCTGCGCACCGGGCGCCGGCGCGGGCGCCGCGGCCGTAGCCGCAGCTGAACCTGCGCGCAGCAGTCCGGCCAGCGTCTGGCCGTGCAGGGTCAGATAGGCCAGCATGCTACCCATCAGCAGTTCCCACACGCGGCTGGCCGGCGAATAGAAGGTCGCGCTCGGATAACGGTGTACCAGCGCCACATTCAGCAGGAAGGACAGGCCGCCCAGCACCAGTGCCCACAGCCAGGCGCGCTGGCGCCAGCGCTGCGCCAGCATCAGCAGGATGGGCCAGAAAATGTAGAACTGTTCTTCGATGCCGAGCGACCACAGATGCAGCAGCGGCTTGGTATCGGCCGCCGTATCGAAGTAACCCACTTCGCTCCATAGCAGCAGGTTGGAGACAAAGCCGGCACCGGCCATCAGATGGCGCCCCAGCATGCGGAATTCATCGGCGAACAGCACCAGCCAGCCGGCCACAAAACAGCTGGCCATGACCAGCGCCAGCGCAGGGAAGATGCGCTTGATGCGGCGCCCGTAGAAACGGGCAAAGCTGAAACGCTGCTGGGCCATTTCGCCCATGATGATGCTGCCGATCAGGAAGCCGGAAATGATGAAGAAGATATCGACGCCGATGAAGCCGCCCGGCAGCAGATTGGGGAAGGCATGGAACAGCACCACGGCCAGCACGGCAATCGCACGCAGGCCATCGATATCGGGCCGGTAGGCCGGATGGGGCGGCGCAACGATGGGCGCTTCGGCAGTGCTGGCGGACAGTGGTTCACGTTTCATGGCAACAGATACAGAGCGAAAAGTCGCTCATTGTAAACCAGCCCAGACAGGGAAACGCCGCAGTAAATTGCAAGAATTGTAAAAAGCCCCGCCGCAGCGCTAGCGCAAGGCCGGCAGCCATGGCGTCAGCTGGCCATCGGTCGCCAGCGGCGGCAGCGCCAGCAGATGCATCAGCAGCGGATACACATCGACGTTATCGAAGGCCGGCAGCAGCATGCCGCTGCGCAGTCCGGGCCCGGCGGCAATGCACAGGGCCGCCATCTCGGGCGCCGCCGGATCGTAGCCGTGGCGGCCGCCATGAACTTTGGCGGCCTGCTCGGCGCTAAAGACTATGCTCCAGCCGGGTTCGGCCAGACAGATCAGCGCCGGCACGCGCGCATTGCGGCCATACGCCAGCCGTGCCGGTATGTCCTGTTTGCGCCAGCACTGCATATGCGGCCAGGGCTTGAGCAAGGCCGCTTCCAGCTCGGCCGCCCGCCCCGCTGCCGGATCCAGGCCCGCATACGGGCCGTCCACCACCTGCTCGTAACTGCCTTCCGGCGCCAGCTGGTCCAGACGTATCACCCGCTGCGGACTCACGGCGGCCATGCCGTGATCGGCCACCACCACCAGATTGGCCTGTATGCCGCGCTGCTGCAGACCGGCCAGCAAACGGCCTATGGCCTGATCGGCCTGCGCGATGGCAGCCATGGTCTGCTCGGCTACGGGACCGTAATCATGGCCGGCATGGTCGACATGGCTGAAATACAGCGACAGGAAATCCCATTGCTGCTGCGGCAGGTCCAGCCAGGATAGCAGCAGATCGACCCGCTGCTCGGGCGTCATCTCATCGTCATACGGCGGTGCCAGCGTGGGGCGCACGCCCTGTATATCGGCTTCGCTACCGGGCCAGAACACGGAGGCAGAACGCAGCCCGTGCTGTTCGGCCGTCACCCATACGGGTACGCCCTGATCCCACCAGCGCCGGTCCAGCACGGCCTGTTTATCGCGTATCAGAAAGTGCCGTTCCGGGATGGCCGGATCGATGATAACATTGCCCACCAGCCCGTGGTGGTCGGGGCGCAAGCCCGTCACCAGCGTGTAGTGGTTGGGAAAAGTCAGCGAGGGAAAGGAAGGCCGCATGGCCTGCGCCCGCACGCCGCGCGCCGCCAGCGCAGACAGATGGGGCGTCACACCCCGCTCCAGATAATCGGCGCGGAAGCCATCGATCGAAATCAGTATCAGGGGCGCTGCCGGACGCGCCAGCACGCTCTGCGCCGCCAGCAGCAGGATCAGGGCAAGTAGTTTCTTCATAGCACGCTACCATAACACGACACTGTGACAAGACGGTAACGGCCGCGCGTCCGCGTCCGCCCATAAAAAAAAGCGCCGCGGGTGGCGACACCCGTCAGCGCGTTGTTTGCTGCCGCTTCAGCGGCCGCAGCTTAGGCTTTGCGTGCTTTGCGGCGTACCACGGCACCCATCAGGGCCAGACCGGCCAGCAGCATGCCATAGGTTTCCGGTTCAGGTACCGGAGCAGCAACCAGCGAAACCTTGTCCAGCGAGGTGCCGTAGGAATCACTGATGCCAGCCGCCTTGAAGATCAGCTTGTTCGAGCCCAGGCCAGCCACCACGTCCAGAGTCTGGACAGTCCAGCCGCTGGCATTGGTGTATTCGGCTACTTTGGAGCCGTTCCACAGCACTTGCAGGCCTTGCGAAGCGCTGGCCACGCCGGCACGGTCAGCCATCGCGAAGCTTAGCGTATAGTGCTTGCCAGCGTTCAGGCCGGAAATTACCTGCTCCATGCCGCTATTGTAGGTGGTGTCCAGTTCGACGAAATACTTGCCATCAAAAGCAGTGCCGGCCACATTGTTACGCACTTCGATACCGTAATCGAGACCGCGCCAGCCGTTGATGTTGTTGTAGATGCTCCAGCTGCCGTTGCTCAGGCTCTGGTTACCGTTCAGGGTTTCAAAGCTGCCGTTGGTGATCAGTTCGACCGGAGCGGCATACGCCTGACCAGCAACGAGAGCGGCAACAACAGCAGCAGACTTAGCGATGGTGATAAAGCGCATGATTTTTCCCTTTAGTTGAAATTTGTAAACAATTATTTCTCAATGGATATTTGAAGTATATCGCCACAAAATCGCCCTGTCTACAATTTTGATTCCAAATTGAAAATAATGTTGTCTTATGGAATTTCTTTTCGGGCAAAAAAAATGCCGCTCGGTTCAGCGAGCGGCATGGACTGAGTATGGAGCGGACTAGCTGCGCGGTACGCCACCGAGCAGGAAGGCCAGCTTCTGCTTGGGTTTGGGCGCGCCTGGCGCCGCCGTGCCCAGCGTCGCCGTGCTGGCGGGCGCAGGCGCCTTGGCAGGCTCGTAAGGCTTGAGGAACCATGGATCGACTTTTTCACGGCGCGGAACAAACGTGCTGCTGCCCGTACGCGGTGCCACGCGCTCGCCGGCACGGCTGCTGCTGCGCGGCGCTTCGTCGCGGCGGCCACGGCGTTCGCCGCGCTCTTCACCCGCATAGGCAGGGGCCGGGTTGAAGCCGGCCAGATCGCCACGCTTGATGGTCTGCTTGATGAGTTTTTCGATATCGGCCAGCAGACGCTCGTCCTTGTCCGAATAGATCGACAGGGCATCGCCGGACGCACCGGCACGGCCGGTACGGCCGATACGGTGCACATAGTCTTCCGCGTTATACGGCAGATCGTAGTTGATCACGCACGGCAGGTCGGAAATATCCAGACCACGGGCCGCCACGTCGGTGGCGACCAGAATGTCGATCTCGCCTTTCTTGAAAGCGTCCAGCGCCGCCATGCGCTCCTGCTGGCTCTTGTCGCCGTGGATGGCGACGGCTTTCATGCCTTCCTGCTCCAGCCCGCGGGCCAGACGGGAAGCGCCTATCTTGGTATTCGAGAAGATGATCACCTGCTTCAGCTCGCGCTGGCGCAGCAGATGTGCAGTCAGCGCATGTTTCTGGTTCTCGGCTACCTTGTACACCACCTGCGTCACCTTGTCGGCGGTCTGGTTGCTGCGCGCCACTTCGATGGTGACCGGATGGTTCAGGAAGGTGTTGGCCAGCTTCTTGATTTCCGGCGAGAAGGTGGCGGAGAACATCAGGTTCTGGCGCTTGGCCGGCAGCAGGTTGATGATGCGCTGCAGGTCGGGCAGGAAGCCCATGTCCAGCATGCGGTCGGCTTCGTCCATCACCAGCATCTGCACCTGATTCAGGGCGATATTCTTCTGTTCGACGTGGTCGAGCAGACGGCCCGGAGTGGCGATGACGATTTCCACGCCATTGCGCAGGATCACCGTCTGCGGCTTCATGTCCATGCCGCCGAACACCACGGTGGAGCGCAGCGGCGTGTGCTTGGCATAGGCCTGCACGTTTTCCGCTACCTGCACGGCCAGTTCGCGCGTCGGCGTCAGGATCAGGGCACGCACAGGGTGGCGCGCCGGCGAAGTGCTGTGGCTGGCATGGGCCAGCAGCATCTGGATAATCGGCAGCGAGAAGCTGGCCGTCTTGCCGGTACCCGTCTGGGCCGCGCCCATCACATCGCGGCCTTGCAGCAGCACGGGGATGGCTTGCGCCTGGATAGGGGTCGGGTGTTCATAGCCCTGCTCGGTCAGCGCGCGCTGGATCAGGGGCGACAGGCCGAAGTCGGCAAAGCGCACGCTGGCAGGCGCGGCAGCCACTTCGTTAACAACTTCGACAGCCACTGCCACAGCGGCAGGAGCGACTTCAACCGCGACCGTTGCTACGGCAGCCGCTTCAACGGCAATCGCAGGCTCGATGGCAACAGGCACACTGGCCAGAACTGGGTCGGACACGGTCGGGGTGAAATGTTGGGTTTCGGACATAATGTGGGTGGCGGCCCTGCGGCGGGCAGCCCAGCTTTCTTCAATTAACAACGTGTTTGCGCGGCCGGCCCGGCGCTACTGGACAACCTGGAGGAAGTGCGGAACAACCGGCGGAGCGGTAAAGCGGTGAGCACGATACTATAAGCGCCGTAAACTATACCCTAAATTGCGGCAACTGCGCTAAAAAACCCCAGTTTGTGTCAATTTCATTGCATCAATGGCATGTATAATAGTCATTCTGCTCAGATACCAATTAATGTTTAGTACGGCGCCCGGCTGCTTGCGCCGCCCACGGAAAATCAACATGCCTGACCTAGCAACAGCCTTGCGCCGCGCTCTGCGGCTATTTCTTCTTGTCTGCACCGTCTTCTGTGTCCTGCCCGCTGCCGATCTGGCGGCTGCCCCCGTTCCCTCGCTGCGTTTCAAGAAGCTGGGCCCGCTCGACGGCGACGAACCCTCCATGCTGTCGCTGCTGCAGGACCGCAAAGGCTTTATCTGGATAGGCACCCATACCAATGGCCTGTACCGCTACAACGGCTATCAGGCAGTCAAATACATCAACATCCCCGGTGATCCGCACAGCCTGCCCCATGACCGCGTGTCCGCCATCTATGAAGACCAGCAGGGCTTTATCTGGGCCGGCACCCAGAACGGGCTGGCCCGCTTCAATCCCGACACCAACAACTTCACCACCTACGCACCTAGCGGCAAAGCGCCGAAGAACCACCGCATCATCAAGAACATCATTTCCGATGGCAAGGACGGCATGTGGGTGGGCAGCTGGGGCGGGCTGCAGCACTTCAACCCGGTCAGCGGCAAGTTCACTGTCTACGCCCACGAGGACGACAATCCCGACAGTCTGGCCAGCAATGATCTGAATGCGCTGGCACTCGATAGCCGCGGCGGCATCTGGATAGGCACCTGGCCCGGCGGGCTCGATTATCTGGCACCGGGCAGCAACCGCTTCCAGCACCATCAGGTCGACCCCGGCCCCGTGCCCGATGCGCGCGTCAACATCGTACGGGCCTTGCAGTTCGACCGCAGCGGCGCACTGTGGATAGGCACGGAATCGGGCGTGATCCGCTGGGATGGCAAGAGCGACTGGAGCAGCCGCCAGGCCATCGCTTCGCCTTACAGCCGCATCACCAACTTCAATCTGGACGACAAGGGCACGCTGTGGAGCACCACCCTGTCGGCCGGCCTGCTGCGCTGGAACGAGGCCACGGCCAGCTTCGACCAGTTCGTCCACGCGGCCGACGACCCGTATAGCCTGCCCGGCGATAACCTGCGCGCCGTGCTGCAGGACCGCGCCGGCATGCTGTGGATCGCCTCCTTCACGGACGGCATCAGCCTTGCCAACCTGAACAGCGAAGGCTTTACCCGCCACGTACCGTTCCGCATCGACAGCCGTTCCGGTCCGGCCAGCAATGCCTTGCTGAGTCTGGCGCGGGCACCGGGCGGGCGCGTCTGGCTGGGCGGCAATGTGGGCATGAGCTTGTACGATCCCGCCACCAGCACGGTGATCCGCACCTACCATGCCGACGACAAGACCAAGGGCAAACTCAGCCACTCCATCATCTACAGCATGTATCAGGATGTGGCCAGCAAAGGCCCCCTATGGCTGGGCACGTCCAACGGTCTGAACCGCCTCGACACGCCGGACAGCCCGTTTCAGGTCATCCACTTCGGCAACACTGCGAGCGACTACATCAACGCCATCGCGCCCGGCGCCGGTGGCGTGCTGTGGCTAGCGACTGGCAATAGCTTGATCCGCTACGACCCCAAAACGGATGCACGCAAAATCTATTACAACGATCCTAACGACCCCGCCACCCGCGCCGTGAACGGCACCTCGGCCGTGCTGGAAGACCGGCAGGGCCGCGTCTGGGCCGGTTCGGAATGGAATGGCGGCGGCCTCGACCTGCTCGATCCGGCCACCGGCAAATTCCGCCACTTCCGCCACCACAGCAAGGACGCTGCCGGCCTGAGCGACGACAACATCGCCAGCCTGCACGAAGATGCGCAAGGCCGCATCTGGGTCGGTACCAGCAAGGGCCTGGATCTGGTGCAGTTCAAGGGCGATGGCACGGTCAGCTTCAAGTCCTACGCGGCCGCCATGCGCGCACCGAAAATCCTCGCCATCGAGCACGATAGCGAAGGCCGTATCTGGTGCTCCACCATCGCCGGCCTGTACCGGCTCGATCCGGCCACGGGCCAGGTGGCCCGCTTCACAGCCTCGGACGGCCTGACGGAAGGCTTTACCGTCAATTCCTCCACCACCGATGAAAAAGGCGTGCTGTACTTCGGCGGCGTGCACGGCATGACGGCCGTGACCCCGGCCAATGTGCGTACCAGTTCGCGCCCGCCGCAGGTGGCCATTACCGACATCACCGTGTTCAACCACTCGCTGCAGGATGGCAAACCGGGCGAAAACGTCAAGGCCGAAGGCCCTGTCACCTCGCCTACCGCGCTGACCCTGTCGGCGCAGGCCTCGGTGTTCTCGATCGAATTCGCCGCCCTGCACTACACCGAGCCCTCGCTCAACCGCTATGCCTACCAGCTGGACGGCTTCGATCAGGACTGGGTGGAAACCGACGCTGCCCACCGCAGCGCCAGCTATACCAACCTCAATCCGGGCCGCTACACTTTCCGCGTCAAGGCAGCCAACCATCTGGGGGTATGGAATCCGCAACCGGCTACGCTGGAAGTGACCATCACGCCGCCGTTCTGGCAGCGCTGGTGGTTCCGCGCCGGCCTGATCGCGCTGGTGGTCAGCACCTTGCTGCTGCTGTACAAAGTGCGCATCCGCCGTCTGACGCGCCATCAGGCCAAGCTGGAACAGCTGGTTACGGCACGTACGGCAGAACTGGAAGAATCCAACCGCAAGCTGGCCGCCCTGACTACCACCGACGGCCTGACGGGGGTCAGCAACCGCCGCGGTTTCGATCTGGCGCTGGAAACGGAATGGCGCCGCGCCGCCCGCACCGGCCAGACGCTGGCCCTGACCATGCTGGACGTGGACTACTTCAAAAAATACAACGACCACTACGGCCACCTGGCTGGTGATAGCGCGCTGCGCACCGTGGCCGACCTGATCACCAGCCATGGCCGGCGCACCTCCAATCTGGTAGCGCGCTACGGCGGCGAAGAATTTGCCCTGCTGGCGGCAGCCACCGATGCCACCGATGCCTACGGCACGGCGCAGGCCATCTGCGCCGAACTGGCACGCCGCCAGTTGCCGCACGTGGCCTCGCCGTTTGGCGTGATGACCATCAGCATAGGCGTGGCCGCCATGGTGCCCAGCGAGGACAGCACGCCGGACCAGCTGGTGCAGATGGCCGACCGCGCCCTCTATCGCGCCAAGGAAAAGGGCCGTAACATGGCGCTACTGGCCATGCCACCTGTTTGAGGAATAGATGTCTGAAGCACACCCACCTGTCACTCCACCCGCCACACTGAACCACGATCCGGAACCGGAAGCGCCGCAGCCACCGGCACCGGGCGACTGCTGCCACAGCGGCTGCACCTTCTGCGTGGAAGACATGTATCAGGGCGAACTCGATCGCTACCGTGTGGCCCTGAAAGAATGGCAGGAGCGCCAGAGCGCCGCACAGCAGCATGCTGGCGACGCCCGGCCGGAAACACCGGCAGCTGGCTAATCATAGGCCGACTAGCGGCGGCTGCCGGAGAAATCGAACAGCGGCATCAGATCGCCTATCGCGGGACGGTTCAGCGGCACATACGGATCGGCCTTGCCATGCACGGGATTGGGCAGATTGTCGCGGCTGCGTGCCGACAGCGGCGGCAGCGACCAGTTACGCTCGATGAATTTGGCGATCGACGCGTGATCATAATAGGTGTGATCGACCACACCCTTCTTCGCCCATGGCGACACCACAATCAGCGGTATGCGCGTGCCGTCGCCGAAGAAGTCTATCGCCTGCACATAGCCGGAATCGTAATAGCCGCCGCCTTCGTCGAAAGTAATCAGGATGGCGGTGTTCTTCCATAGCGCCGGATTGGCTTTGACGCGGTCGATCACACCGGCTACCAGTTCGTCGAAGCTGGTTTCCATGGCATAGCCTGGATGGCCGGAGATGCTGTCGTACGGTGCGATGATGGACACGGCCGGGAAAGTGGCGGCGTCTTTTACGTCCACATAGAACTGCATCAGATCGACCAGCTTGGCCTTGTCCGGCCCCTGCATGGTGGAGCTGAAGAAGGTCGGCGTATCGCACATGCCGCAGTATTCCTTGTCCACCTTGATGCCGTCGTTACGGCCGCCGCTATACCACTTCCACGACACCCCGCCAGCCGTCAGCGCATCGCCGATGTGCGGCATGGTCTGCGGCGGCAGCAGGAATTTGTCCGGCCCCAGTTCCAGCGCCTGCCCCATCGCCCCGTAGGCCGGATCAAGGTTGTTGACCATGTAGTAGTGGCCCGGTGCGCAATTGCCGTCATTGAAGGCCTTGTAAGGCAGCGCCGCCAGCAGCTGGCGGATACCGGCCACACCGGGCTGGCTCTCGTCGGCACAGGCCACATAAGTGCCGCCACGGTAGCCGTCTTCCGTGTACCAGTTGTTGGTACCCGGCTGGGCATCAGGATTTTCGATCAGCTTGGCCGGCGGTACGGCCGGCTTGCCGTCTTCCAGATACACGCCCACATCAGCCGTGGCCAGCGCAAAGTAGTTGGCCGTGGTGCCACCCATGATGGGCTGGTGATAATTGTCCGCGATGGCATACTGGTCGGCCAGCCGTTTGAACAGGGCAGCGTCGCCGCGCGCCATATTGTAGAAGCCCATGGCCACCCCGCCCTGCCCTGTCCGGCCGGGTGCCAGCGGGAAGGGGTTGCTGGGGCCGGGGCCCGTCTGATCGCCGACCCAGACAAACAGATCGTTCTTACCGCCATTCACCTGCTGCCACATCTGGAAGAAGCGGTGGGTCGGGTCGCCCGTGTGGGCGCCATAGCCCACATGGTGGGTGATCTGGAACGGGCCGTTAGGCAGGCTGGCCGGAAAGCGTGCATCCGGCACATCCTGACGCTGGCCGAATGCACCGGCGGCCCACGGCTGCGGCAGCGTGGCATAGCTGCCCGTTACGGCCGGCGTAGGCGTGTAGGCGCCCGTCGACAGGCCCAGCTTCTGCGCTGCATCAGCAAAGCGCGGGCCCGGCGTGCCGTCGGGATTGACGATCTTCTTCGACAGCAGGTTGGAGACAGTCTGTCCCCTGCGCGGCTGGTAGACCCCGTACAGATTATCGAAGGTCCGGTTTTCGCCGACCAGCACGATGACGTGCTCGATCGGCGTGGTGGCCGCTGCGGCGGCCGTAACGTTCAGCGCACCGCAGACCAGCGCCAGCAGGGGCGCCCGCATTACAGCTTGCCGTTCAGCGACACGAAGACCTGACGTGGTGCACCCGTCAGCATGCTCTGGAAGGTATGGCTGGTATCGGTGTTCTGGAAGCCGTTGGTACCGATAGAGCTCAGATACTTCTTGTCGAACAGGTTGGTCACATTGGCTTGCAGGGTCAGGTCTTTCAGGCCGCCCATGGCTTTCAGCTTGTAGCCAGCCGACAGATTGGCCAGCCAGAACGACGGTACGCTGGCATCGTTGGTGTAGGTGTAGTAGCGCTTGCCCGTGTACCTGGCACCGACGCGGGCGAACCAGCCGGCGTTTTCATACGAAGCTTCGGTGTTGAACAGCACGCGCGGCGCATCCACCACCTGCTTGCCGCTAACGGCCACCAGATTCTTGCCGTCCATGTAATCCGATTTGTATTTCGAATCGTTGAATGTGGCCGAGTTGAACCAGCTCAGTTCACGGTTGATCTTCCATACACCGATCGCTTCCACACCTTTGGTGTCGACCTTGCCCACGTTGACCAGCGTCGACGGGCAGCCGACGATGCCGGCGCAGGTGGCCACACTCAGCTGACGGTCATCGAAGCGGGCGCTGTACACGGCCAGCGAACCCTGTACGTCAGCACGCTTGAAGCGGTAGCCCAGATCCAGATTGACCGAAGTTTCCGGTTTCAGTTTCGCGACACCGGCATCGAACGCCACTTGCGTCTGCGAGAACGGACCGCTCACGCCCGGCTGGAACGCGCGCATGTTTTTCGAAGCCGATGCAAACACTTCGTCGTCCTTGCTGATGGCGTAGTTGACACCGGCCTGCGGCAGGAAGGATTTCTCGGCGCTCAGTTCACCGGCAGCGCGGCTGCCCACCAGATTGGTGGCCTTGATGGCTACGTCCATGCCCTTGAAGCCGGCATTGAATTTCAGCTGGCCGTCCATGGCGCTGAAGCTGTCCTGCAGGTAGTACTGCGAGGTGGTGGTGATGAAGTTCTGCTTCCAGTCGGTGCGGAATGGCTTGGACAGGAACACCATGGTGTCGGCCGGACCAGTCACGCTGTAGTAGTTACGGCTGGCCGTGTGGTTGCTGCGCTCGCCCCAGATACCGAAGTTGATCGTGTGGCTACCCAGTTCCCACGTCAGGCTGCTGGTCACGCCATCGCGGCCTATCGAGTATTCGGTGGTACGCAGCGAAATCGGATTGGCGGCATCGGTCGCCACGTACGGGGTGTACCAGTGACCCTGACCTTCGTTATCGTGATGGTAGATGGTGCTGTTCAGGTTCACATGGCTGCCGAAGTTCAGGTCCAGCGTCAGACCGCCCAGGGTATCCTTGCGCAGGCCGCCGGCCGAGTAGTAGGCATCATCCATGCTGTTCACGCCACCCGTGAACTTGCCGGCGGCAGCGTTCACAGCACGCTGCCAGTCGCCTTCGTAGTTATCCCACTGATAGCCCAGACGCTGCACCATTTCCGGCGACACGTCCTGATAATCAACTTCGCGGCGGTCCGAATAGTTGAGGAAACCGGTCAGCTTGTTGTCGCCGAAGTTAAACACGAACTTGGAGTTCAGCTGGTCCTGGTTCTGGCCACCGGCACCCTTGGTCTTGTCGGTGCGCTGACGCGTGCCGCTCAGATAAGCTTTGGCCACGCCGTTCAGCAGGCCCGTATCGACGCGGGCAAAAGTGCGCGCAGTGGAATCGCTGCCCAGCGTCTGGGCGAAGGTCAGGCCCAGTTCATCGTTAGGCATCTGCGAGAAGAACTGCACGGTGCCACCGAGGTTGCTGGTGGAAGCCGTGGCCAGTGCACCGGCGCCTTGCGACACGGTGACGCTGCCGATGTTTTCCGACGAAATCGCACGGCTGATGTGCAGGCCGTTGTTGTTACCGTAGCTCATATCACCGAGCGGTACGCCATCGAGCGTGAAGCCCAGCTGGTTCTGGTTGAAGCCGCGCACGCTGAAGCGGGTCGACCATTCGTAGGCACCGAAAGGGTCGGCCGACTGGAAGTTCACGCCCGGCAGTTTTTCCAGCACTTTCAGTGCGCTGGTACCCGGCAGCGCTTCGGCCAGATCGGTCTTGTTGATGTTCTGGACCTGACGCGACTGGCCACGGCCGGTGATCTCTACGGTCTGGATAGGACCGACCACGGCACCGGCCAGATTGCTGTCGGCGGCTGCGTCGGCCGCGTCGCCTGCATAGGCGTGGCAGGCCAGCGCCTGCAGAACCAGCAGGCACAGAGGTTTCAGTGGGAAGCGCTGTTGCATGATTTTTCTTTCTTGTGAGTGAATGTAAGAGCGGTAGCAAACTAACTCGCAAGATTGTAGAAACAGCATGTGACGCGTCTATGACGCTGCCATGACAACTTTATGACAAGCTTTCCTCACCTCGGTTAGTATGCAGAACCGGATTTACTTACACTCGCCTTATGTCCCAGCCTATCCCACCCGGCACCAAGTCTCCCCCAGCGACGCCCGCAGGGCAGGACGGTGCGCAGGCTCAGGCCGCCAGTAGCTGGCTCAGCAAGCTAGGCCCCGGCCTGATCACGGGTGCGGCCGACGATGACCCCAGCGGCATCGCCACCTATTCGCAGGCCGGTGCCCAGTTCGGCCTGCAGATGCTGTGGACCGTGATCCTGACCCTGCCCCTGATGGTGGGCATACAGGCCATCAGCGCCCGCATCGGCCGCGTCAGCGGCGCCGGGCTGGCCACCAATATGCGGCGCCATCTGCCGCGTCCCCTGCTGTACGCCATCGTCAGTCTGCTGCTGGTGGCCAATACCATCAACATCGCGGCCGACATCGCCGCCATGGGTCAGGCCGTCAGCCTGCTCACGGGCGGCCCCAGCCACTGGTATGCCGCCGCTGCGGGCCTGCTGTCGCTGCTGCTGCAGGTGCTGCTGCCCTACCACCGCTATGTACATGTACTCAAATGGCTGACGCTGGCCCTGTTTGCCTACGTGGCCACGGCCATCAGCCTGCAGCTACCCTGGCTGCAGGTGCTGCAGGCCATGGTCTGGCCCACGCTGTCGTGGCAGCCTGCCTATGTCACCACGGTGGTGGCTGTATTCGGCACCACCATCAGTCCCTATCTATTCTTCTGGCAGGCGTCGCAGGAAGTGGAAGACTTGCGCGCCGATCCGCATGCCCATGCACTCAAGCACGCCACCGAGCAGGCCCAGCCCCAGCTACAGCGCATCAAGGTCGATACCGTGATCGGCATGGGCTTTTCCAATCTGGTAGCGCTGTGCATCATGCTGACCACGGCCGCCACGCTGGGTGCGCACGGCATCACCGACATCAGCTCTTCGGCCCAGGCGGCGCAAGCCTTGCGCCCCATCGCCGGCGATTTCGCCTTCGCCCTGTTCAGTCTGGGCATCATCGGCACCGGCCTGCTGGCCGTGCCCGTGCTGGCCGGTTCGGCTGCCTATGCCATGGCAGGCGCCATGCACTGGCGCGGCAGTCTGGAACTGCAGTATGGCAGCGCGCGCAAGTTCTACGGCATCATCGCCGCCGCCACCCTGATCGGCACGGCGCTATGCTTCACCAGCATCGATCCTATCCGTGCGCTGTACTGGAGTGCCGTGGTGAACGGGGTGATTTCCGTACCCATCATGGTGGTGCTGATGCTGCTGGCACGCCGGCCAGCAGTGATGGGCACACTGGTGATTTCGCGCCGTCTCACCGTACTGGGCTGGCTGTGCACGGCCGTGATGGCCGTGGCCGTGGCGGCCATGCTGCTGACGATGGCCCTATAATGGACGCTTCATACAGGGAGGGACTATGCGACGCACCATCCGACTAGCGCTCTTGCTGCTTGCTGGCGCGGCCAGCCTGAGCGTACAGGCTTTCGAACGGCCCTTCCCCGCCAATGCCGTGCGCGGCAAGATGACGCCGGCCTATTTTCCCGAAGTGCTGATCGACGGTAAAGTGCGCCAGCTGGCGCCTTCGGCCCGCATCTTCAATCAGGATAATCTGATCGAACTGCCGGCAGCCATACGCGGCAGCGATCTGGTGGTCAATTACACGGTCGATAGCTGGGGCAATATCGACCGCATCTGGATACTCACGGCGGAAGAAGCGGCGCAGAAGCCGGCTGCCAGCAGCCGCTGACTCCGCCCTCAGGCGTTTTCGGCCACTTCGGCCACGGCACCGGCCGATTTCAGGCGACAGGCAAAGGCCGGCAATTCATCCGCCGGTATCGGCAGCGATATGTGATAACCCTGCAGATGGTGGCAGCCCAGCTGGCGCAAGATGCTGGCCTGCCCTGCCGTTTCTACCCCCTCCGCCACCAGCTGCAGCCCCAGGCTCTGGCCCATGGCGATAATCGCATGCACCAGATTATTGCTGCGTTCACTGTGCTCGATATCCATCACGAAGGCGCGGTCTATCTTCAGCGTGTTGAGGTGGAACTGGGTCAGGTAGCTGAGCGAGGAATAGCCGGTGCCGAAATCATCGAGCGAAATTCCCACTCCCATGCCGCGCAGCTGCGCCAGCACGCTCTGTACTTCGCCGCCGTTATCGATCAGCACACGCTCCGTCAGTTCCAGCTCCAGCTGGCGCGGTGACAGGTCGTTGTGCGCCAGCGCCTGCTGCACCAGCCCCACGAATGCAGGATCGGCCAGCTGCCATGCCGAGACATTGATGCTCACGGTGAGTTCGCCCAGCGCGCCAGCCTTCCACACACCGAGCTGGCGGCAGGCTTCGTTCAGCACCCAGGTACCAATCTCGACGATCATGCCGCTGTCTTCCGCCACGGGGATGAAGCGGTCCGGTGCCACATTGCCCAGTGTAGCGCTTTGCCAGCGCAGCAGCGCTTCCACCTTGGTCAGGGCGCCACTGGCAGCGCTGGTAATGGCCTGATACACGAGACGGAACTCCTGCCCGGCAATCGCGCTGCGCAGCGCGCCATCGATCACCAGCGCATCCTTGGCGGCCGCATTCATGGCATCGTTAAAGAAGCGTACTTCGCCCCGTCCGCTTTTCTTGGCTACATACATGGCGATATCGGCGTGACGGATCAGCGTGGCGCCATCCATGCCGTGCTGCGGATAGCAGGCCACGCCCACGCTGGCCGACACGCCGATCACGTGGTGCGTCACGGTGAAGCTGTTATCCATGGCTGCGACGATCTGCTCGGCACAGGCGCGCGCCTGCTGCTCGGCACTGCCGGCCGCCAGCTCGGGCAGCACCACGATGAACTCGTCGCCGCCGAAACGGGCCAGCACATCTTTCGTGCCCAGCACCGAATGCAGGCGGCGCGCAAACTGGCGCAGCAGCTCGTCGCCCACGGCGTGGCCGAAAGAGTCGTTGACGCGCTTGAACTTGTCGAGGTCGATGAACAGCACGGCGCACTCGCAGCCGCCGCTGCAGGCCAGCGTGACTTCTTCCCTGAGCCGGTTGGTGATGGCGTGGCGGTTGAAATAGCCCGTCACGGGATCGATGTTGGCGGCCTTGCGCAGCAAATCATCCTTGCGGGTACGCTCGCTGATATCGAGCAGCTGCACCAGACAATACAGCCGGCCCCGTTCTTCATACGGCGACGCCAGCAGCTCGACCGGCAGACGACTGCCGTCATGCAGCTGGAACATGGCCGTCTCCACCAGCGGATAGACGGCACCGGGCGCCATGAAGCGCTGGAAGTATTCGTCGGCCATCTGCGGCGTCAGCCCGGGCAGCAGATCGCTCACATGCTTGCCCACCAGATCGGCCGGCCCGGCAAAGCCCAGCAAGCGCGCGCAGCGCTCGTTCGCCACCTGCACATAGCCGCGCCGGTCGCGGATCAAAAAGCCGTTGCTCAGGCTATCGATGGTGCGCGCATAGCGCTGCTGGATTTCGTCCTGCACGGCATAGATCAGCCCCAGCATGCTCAGGGTCTTGAGCACGGTGGTGCCGATAAACCAGAACAGATACAGCTCCGGCCCCAGCGTGACGGAACTGAGCACATTGAAGACACCGCGCAGCAGCAGGGTAACGCCGAGGAAGCGGTAGCGGTTCTTGTTACGGATCAGGCGCTGGCCGCACCATACCATTACCACGCCGAGGATGGCAGCACTGCCGGGCGCCAGCAGGGACGGCATGGCATCCCATACCACATAGCAGGCCAGCGTGATGGCCAGCGCCACCGGCAGGATCCAGCGCTGCTGGGCGCGATGCAATTCGCCGAGGAAGAATTTGGTGCCGCTCCAGTAGCCCACCATGCCGGCCGCCAGCAGCGCCGCACAGAGCGGAATACGCCAGACTTCGGCCAGATAGCGGCCGCCGATAAACCATAGCACGATGCCGCTCATTACCGAGAGCTGGCCCAGCCCCCAGTACAGCGCGTGCTTTTCCTTGCGCTGCATCAGCCATAGGAAAATCAGCAATGTGCTCAGAATGGCATCAGCCGCAAAGGCTGCGGCAATTGCTGAAAGATGGGCGTAACTACCGAGATCCGTGCTCATAAAGGAGGCCCTGCGATCCTGCGTCTCAACGTTCTAGGAATATTTATTCAGACCATTGTATGACGAAGTCCGGCAGCGGCGATACGGCAGAGCACGTCAACACGCGAGTTCTGTTGCCTAATGACACAGGCGCTGTCACAGAAACAAGGAAATGGCCAGACTCCACATCACCAGCGCGATCACCACATCGAGCACCTGCCACGCGCGCGGGCGGGCAAACACGGGCGTCAGATAGCGCGCACCGAAACCCAGGCTGCTAAACCACAGCAGCGAAGCCAGCATGGCGCCGGCCGCAAAATACCAGCGCCCCATGCCGGTCTGCTGGCCGCCGATGGAACCGAGCAGCACCACCGTATCCAGATACACGTGAGGATTGAGCAGGCTGAACGCCAGCATGGCGGCCAGTACCGTGCGCCTATCGGCTGCGCCCGTTTCCGCCCCGGCCTGCATGCTGCCCGGTTGCAGGGCCGAGCGGGCCGCACGCCAGCCATACCAGCCCAGAAACGCCGCACCGGCGATCTTGATCAGCAACAGCAGCGCAGGCGCCTCGGTAATCAGCGCACCCATGCCGGCCACCCCGGCGCCTATCAGCACCACATCACACAGCACGCAGATGGCTACGCAACTGAGCACGAACTCGCGCTTGAGTGCCTGCCGCAGCAGATAGGCGTTCTGCGAACCAATCGCCACGATCAGGCTGCCGCCCAGTCCCATACCCTTGAAAAAAGCTGCTGCCAGCATGGCTATCCCCTGTAGAAAACGCCAGCTTAAAGGGGGACCAAAGATAAGTATAATTAATAATAATCACCAAATATTAGGAAAACTAATGAAGCAGGTCGATTACCGCGGGCTGGCCGCGCTCGACGCCATCATCGAATATGGCAATTTCGACAAAGCCGCCGCCGCATTGGCGATTACCCAGTCCGCCGTTTCGCAGCGCCTGCGCATGCTGGAAAACAGCGCCGGCGAACTGCTGATCGTACGCAGCCAGCCGCCCGTGCCAACGCCGGCTGGCCAGCGCCTGATTGCCCATTACCGTCAGGTGCGCCTGCTCGAAGCCACCCTGCTGCAGGCGGCGCCGGGCAGCGCGCCCACGCCGGAAATCGCGATTGCCGTGAATGCCGACAGCGCCGCCACCTGGCTGCAGGAAGCCCTGACCCCGCTGATGCTGGGCGGCGACTGCATGCTGCACATCCGCATGGACGATCAGGACCACACCCTGAGCATGCTGCGCGAAGGGCGGGTGTTCGGCTGCGTCACCAGTGAAACGGCGCAGGTGGCGGGCACCTCGTCCACCGCGCTGGGGCGGATGCGCTATCTGTGCGTGGCCAGCCCCGCGTTTGCCCGGCGCTGGTTCGCGCAAGGCATGACGGCGCAAGCCGTGCAGCGTGCGCCGGTGATGATCTTCGACCGCAAGGATGCCCTGCAGTCGCGCTACATCGCCCAGTACACGGGCTATACGGGCGCCTTCCCGCACCATGCCTATGCCAGCTCGGATGGCTTCCTGCGTTTTGTGGCGGCCGGTTTCGGCTACGGCATGCTGCCCGTGCTGCAATGTGCCGACGGCCTGCGCGATGGCACACTGGTCGACCTGACGCCGGGCCACTATCTCGACGTACCGCTGATCTGGCACCGCTGGGATATCGATACGCCCTACACGCGCGCCCTGTCGCAGCAGGTCATAGCAACGGCGCAGCGCTGGCTGCTGCAGGACAGCAGCGCGGCCTAGCGCGCCGCCAGTTCGGCCCGCATGCGCGCCTCCCATTCGGCCGCATCGGGTTCATAACTGGTGGCTGGCGGCGCACTGCCATCCCACTCGCCATGGCGCTGGTACAGATAGACGGCAGTCCACGCCAGCGTACCGGCCGGATAGTGGTGCAGGATGCGGAAAGCCGGATGGGATAACGGATAGGTAGTAGTGCTGACCAGCGCGCCGGGCTGCAGCTCGCTGGCCAGCTTGTGGGCCAGCGCCGGCATCAGCGCACCGAAGCAGGTACTGTAGAGGAACACCAGCGTGGCAGCGCGTACATCGACAGCGAACATATCGGCCTCGATGAAGGCTAGCCGCTGCGGCAGGTCAAGCAGATGGGCCAGCGTGGTGCCGGCACCGCCGGGCAGCAGCAAAGGCTGGTCGCGCTGCAGCGGCTGCGGCAAACGCTCCAGCTGCTGCCGGTTCAGCGCCAGCAATTGCTGACAGCGCTGCAGCGCCAGCTGGTGGCGGTAGGCTAGCAATTCCACCCCCACGCAGCGCTGGAACGGCAGGCTTAGTGCGGCCGTCATCACCACCTTGCCCAGCCCGCTACCGAGATCGACCATCAGCCCGCCCGGCGCCAGCAGCGGCGCAATGGCGGCGAAATAGCGCGCCAGCTCGTCCTGCTGCAGTTCGCCGTACACCATGCCGGCATCCTGTACCAGCCAGTCGCGCACCTCGCCATCGCTGATCTGCTCTAGTGGACGAAACTGCGGCAAGGCCGGGGTGCGCGGCAGCATGCTATGTGGCAGCAGGCCGGGTGGCAGCGTACCGACGATGACGCCCGCATGGGGACGCAAACGCTGCAGCAGATAGTCATGCTGGCGCCGGTCCTCCAGACAGGCGCGCAGCGCATAGCCCACTTCGATAAAGCGGATAAATGGCGCATCAGGCGCCAGCAGCAGGGCCGCACGCTGGTGCTGCTCGCCGCCTTCAAGGGCAGCGTAGAGCGGAGCAAACAGCGCGGCGGCCGGTTCCATCTTCAGCGCACGGCTGACAGCAGCTGCCCCGCCTCGTCATGCGCGGCCTGCCAGCCCGATTCCTGCAGGCGTGGCGCACAATGGTCGCAGGCTGCGAAAGGATTGCACAGGTGCTGCAGGTCGACAAAATATTTGCCCACCACGGGCTTGCCGGCATAGCTATCGACCGTTACGGGATGGGAACGGGGCGTAACGGCCGCAATGGCCGGTACAAAATCCGCGCCGCCCGGTGGCAGCCAGCGGGCAAACGCTTCGGTGGACTTCCCGTCGGGCACATACCACGATTTGCGCTCGCTATTCCAGCGCGCGCCCAGTGCCTTGGCTTCATCTTTTTCCGCGAACGGAACTTTTAAAAACATCATGACCACAACTCCTCTGTACTGCGCCATTCTACTCCTCCCGCAGCCCGGTCAGCGGCAAGCAGCGACAACTACAGCAAACGGCGCCGTCCCCGTTACAATAGCGCTTTGCCTGCCCTGCCCGCGTTACACCACCATGTCCATCATCGAACCGATCACCCTCACCGTCGCCGAACTGGCTGCCCGCTGGCAGCAGAGCGAGGCGCAGATTCTGGCCAGCGGCCTGCCCATGTATTTCTACTTCGACGGGCTGGTGTTCGAGTTCGGCGACAAATGGCATCGCCTGCATGGCGAACTGCAGGAAGCGCGCAATCTGGAATCCCAGCAGGCACGCCAGGGCACGGTCGATCTGGACATCCAGCGCCAGAACCTGCACCGGCGCGGCCTGCTCAAGCTGACCCAGTGGGAAGCCCCGCTCGATGACGAGGCGCTGGCCGCCCTGTACGCCGAGCAGGAGCAGCTGATACAGAGCATCCAGCGCCTGCAGGCGCTGCTCAAGGAGCGCAACGAAGAGCGTCAGCGCCACGTGCGTAACGGCCTGCTGCGCGCGGCGCCGCGCACAGTGCGCGAGATCGCGGCACAGGGCCGCAGCGGCTTCCCCAACTTCGCCTTCATGCCGGCCAGCACCGGCGCCGACGAAAAAATCAGTGCCGGCGCCGTGGTGGCGCTGGAAGACGGCTTCCCCGCCAAGACCAGCCTGACGGCGGCCGATCTGGTGATCTCCATGCACGATATCCGCAGCAAGGAATAAGCCGGCGCGCTAGTTGATCTGGCGACAGGCGCCGGGCTTGTGCTAGTCTAGCCCGGGTTTGCTGTGCCTACAGCGTCGATCGGGGATTACGCCATGCCAGTTTCTCGTCTACACCAGTCGCTCATCGCGCTCAGCGCCGCGCTGGCCATACTCGGCTCCACGCTGGGTGGCGCGGCCATCTGGCTGCACTACATCGCCAAGCCACTGGCCACCCTGCTGATCGCGGCGCTGGTCTGGCGCCATGCTACGCCGGCCACTTACGCCGCCTACCGCCGTGCGCTGCTGGCCGGACTGGGATTTTCGTGGCTGGGCGATGTGCTGCTGATGCTCCCGAAAAGCACGCTGGCACTGGGCTTCGAACTCGGTCTGGCCAGCTTCCTGCTAGCCCACCTGTGCTTTCTGCGCGCCCTCACGCGCGACGCCCGCTGGGCCCGTCCACTGTGGCCACTGCTGTTCCTGCTGCTGATAGGCTGTGCCAATCTGGCCGTGCTGTGGCCCGGCATCGGTGCAGCCCTGCGCCCGCCCGTGCTGGCCTACATGCTTTGCTTGGTGGCGATGAGCGCACAGGCAATCGCACGTGCACGCAGTCTGGCCACGCCGGCCAGCAGTCTGGCCGCGCTGGGCGGCCTGCTGTTTCTCAGTTCCGATACCCTGCTGGCGTATAACAAATTCTATGCACCGCTACCCGCTTCTGCCCTGCTGGTACTGGGCACCTACTATGCGGCGCTATACCTGCTGGCACGCTCGCTGCCTGCCGGCGCTGGTGCCGCGCTGTCCGGCCTGACGTCGAGCAGCAGGACATAGCGCCGTAGCAGCCACACGCTGCGCTCGAACAGGCCGGTGGCAGAAAACACCGCCTGCTGGATCTCGGCCGCGATGCCGCCACCCTGCATGCGGCGGCGGATGGCATCCATCAGTTCCGATCGGTCATGGGTCAGCATGCGCAGCATTTCCAGATCCGCTGCCGCCGGTGCGGCCGCCACTTCGGCCAGCGTTTCCAGCATCATGTGCAGGCTCTCCACCAGGCTATCAATCAAACCGCGTACTTCGCCCATGCGTACCGGATCGCCGATGGCCTGATCGAGTTCGGCCAGCGCTTCCTGCAGATTGTTGAGCAGCTGGTTGCGGTCACGCAGCACGATGGTCTGTTCCAGCACTTCGCGGCTGTGATTGCGGTCGGCCAGCTCGGTCAGGAAGACATCGCATTCGCGGATCACATTGCCCTCTGCCGCCCGCAGGATGTGCGCGGCCGGGCTGCTGCTGTACACATCCTCGCGCAGCGCATCGAGATAAGTGGGCAGACTGGCCAGCAAGCGTTGCTGCTCCTTTTCCACCAGCAGCAGCGCCGTCTCCGGCTCCACCAGTGCTTCATCGTTGATGTAGTGAGGCCGCCCCAGCGTCTCTTCCACTGACGGCGGCGCCAGCTGCTCCAGCCACTGCAGCACAGGTGCGCGCAAGGCCCGCATGGCCAGATCGGAAGCGATCTGCAGCAGCAGGTAGATGGCGGCCAGCTGGCCCGAGGGTCCCAGCCCCAGCTGCTGCATGACATGCTCGACCAGCCGCTGGCCGCTCAGCCAGTCGGCCGTCAGCAGCGTCATCATCACGGTCACGCCGCTGGCCTTGAGCGTAACCTGATACAGCACCAGCTGGCGCGCACTGCCGGTCAGCTTGCCCGTCATCGACAGCGTGGCCAGGCCCGAGCCCAGCCCCGCACCCAGCACGATCATGGCACCGCTGCTGAACGGCAGCAGGCCGGCAGCGGCCATCGCCATCGCCACCACCGTCACGGTAGGCGAGGATTGCACCAGCGCGGCGATCAGCGTGCCGATGGCAAAACTCAGCAAGGGATACTGCCCCGCTACCTGCATGGCATCCTTCAGCCACAGGGTGTGCTTGAGGATGGCGGAGCCGGACTTGATGAAATCTATGCCGAGAAACAGCAAACCCAGTCCCAGCAAGGCACCGATGGCATGGCGGTAGCGTGCCGACTGGTCCAGATTCAGGTAATAGGTGGTGCCCGTGATCCCTATCAGCAGCAGGATCAGCCAGTGCATATTCAGCGTCGCCATCAGGATCAGCACCGAGGTGCCCAGATTGGCCCAGTTGATGACGGGGAAGGCGCGGCGCTTGTCGATGGCACCGGCGCTGACCAGCGCCACCATCACAAAGGTAACGGCATTCAGGCTCTGGATGATGGCGCCGGCCAGCAGGCCCAGTAGCGCCACCGAGCCATTCCCTTCCAGCACGCGCGTGATCAGCACGCGCATGCGCCGCCCTATCAGCTGCTTGACGTTGTTACTTAACAGGCGGATGCCGATGAAAAACAGCCCCAGTCCGGCGAAGATGCTGGCAAAAATATCCATGCGGGTTCAGTCGGCGTGTCGAAGGTTCAGGTGCGGGCGCGCAGCTGGTTCAGCGCCGCGCTGCTATCGTCGGCCACATCGAGGATGCGCAGAAAGCCGCTGATCTCGAACACATCGCGCACCTGCTGCTGCAGGCTGCACAGCACCAGCGCGCCCTGACTCTGCTTGGCGCGCTTGGCCGCCATCAGCACCACGCGCAGGCCGGCACTGGAGATGTAATCGAGCGCACTGAAGTCCATCAGCACCCGGCTGGCCGGCTGGTTGAACAGGTCCTGCAGGGGTTTTTCGAAGCCGCTGGCCGTTGCGCTATCAAGCCGGCCGCTCAGGCGTACGGCAGTGGCGCCATCTAGTTGGGAGAAGTCGTATTGGAAGCTCATGGTAGGTCCTGGTCTAGTCGTCGGGTCGGAGTGATTGTGCGTCTCAGGTGCGCAGGGTTTTCAGCAGGACGATCAGGTTGCCGCTGCCATCGAAGTAGGCGCGCGCATCGTCCATCAGGGTCTTCACCAGATGTACGCCCAGGCCGCCGATAGGACGGGCTTCGAGATCGCCATCCAGATCGGGCGCCGGTGCTTCGGCAAACGGGTCGAACGGCGGCGCATCGTCCTTGAGGATGATTTCCAGCCATTCGTCGGAGATGCTCATGCGGACATGGATCACCCGGTCCGGCGCGCTGTGCAGGCCATACTGTATGGTGTTGGTCACCAGCTCTTCCAGACACAGGTTGGCGGCAAACGCCAGATCGCTGCGGTCGGTCAGCGCCGTGCTGACCGCATCCGCCAGCTGGGCGATTTCTTCCAGCCGCGACGGCAGGTCATATTCGAGCAGCAGGCGTTTGTTATGCAGCACGATAGGTGTTGTATCCATCAGGGGGACTCCCGGTTTTCGTCTGAGCACCAGACAGGTCAGATCATCGGACGCTTCCGCGCCATTTACGAAGCTGGCGACATCGCGCACCAGACTAGCTACCGTGGCCGCCGCACTGCTGGCGGCACTGGCGGCAAACCATGCCATCAAACGCTGTTCGCCATATGCCTCTCCGGTATCGGCAAAGGCTTCCGTCACACCATCGGTGTACAGCAGCAGCGCTTCGCCGGCCGCCAGCACGGCATGCTGGTCGGTGTATTCCAGCCCCGGCATCCAGCCCAGCGCCACGTCCATCATGCAGGGCAAGGCTGCTACTGCGCCGTCGCTCTGGCGCCGCAGCGGCGGCGGATGGCCGGCACTGGCATATACCAGCGAGCCATCCTGCGGATCGTAGATGGCATAGCAAGCCGTGACGAACAGCTCCATGGGATTGCGTTCGCACAGCAGCTCGTTGGCCGCTGCCAGCACGCGTGCAGGCGCATCGCCCGTCATGGCCAGATCGAGCAGCACCGTGCGCGAGACGGCCATGAAGAAGGCCGCCCCCACGCCCTTGCCGGAAACGTCGGCCACCAGCACGCCGCAGCGGCCATCGGCCAGCGGGAAGCAGTCGTAGAAATCGCCGCCCAGTTCGCGCGCCGGATACATGGCGGCATGCACGGCCCAGTCATCTTCGGCCGGGAAGTGCTGCGGCAGTATGGCCTGCTGCATGGCCCGTGCCAGATCCAGCTCTTCCTGCACCCGCTCGCCGGCCGCACGCAGGGCTTCGTTCTTTTCCGCCAGTTCCCAGGTGCGTGCCGCCACCTGCTCTTCCAGCTCGCGTTCGCGCGATTCATTCTGTTCGCGCACCACTTCGAGCAGACCGGCAAATTCGCTGGCCACGGTGTTGAAGTTATTCGCCACCAGCACCAGTTCGTCGCGCGTATCGACATGGATGCGGGTATCGAGCCGGCCGGCACAGAACGATTCCGTGCCTTCCGACAGACTGCGCAGCGAACGCAGGGTGGAAAGATAGATGCCGGCGAACAGATAGGCGATGGCGGCGATCACGGCCACCAGTATCAGCGCCACGATCAGCTGCGACTGCTGCAGGCGGGCGATGCGCAGCGCCAGAAAAGCGTCGGCATCGCCGGCCGTGGCTTCCAGCAGTTCACGGGCGGCCTGCAGATTATCGGTGGCCAGAGCACGCAATTCGTTGATGCTGGCCGGTGCATCCAGCGTCTTGTCGGCTGCATCCTGCTGGCGCGCGATATTCGCCAGGAACTGGCTGAGCGGCGTCTGCAACCGTGTAGCCGGCTGGTGCAGCGCCGCCAGTTGCGACAGGCCGGCCTTGAGATTGGCCACCGATTCGCTCAGCACCACCTGCGCACCCAGCGCATAGGAAGCCATATCGTCGGAATTGAAGGTCAGCGCATCCTGCTGGCGTGCCAGCGTTTCGGCCACCAGCGGCAGGCGGTTGGCCAGCATGTCGAAAGTGGCATCAAGCTCACCATCCACATTCAGCCGGTGGGTGCGCGCATCTTCGCGCATCAGCGCCAGCACGGCATTGATGCTGCCCGTCAGCGCAACAAAGCGCTGGCGCCGGTCTCCCGACTGGGCTATCCCCTGTGCCTGCTGCCAGCTGCTGCGTACCCGCGCGACCGCTTCCATGCCGGCGCCGCGGTATTCCGCATGCAGCAACTGCAGCATGCTCGCTTCCAGTGCCTGCCAGTCCGGCCGGTCCAGCGGTGCCAGCACGGCAGCGCTGCGCGCATTCACCAGCGCATACAGCACCTGGGCCTGGGCGCGATAAGCCACCAGCCCTTCGCGTTCGCTGCGCGCCAGTTCGATATCGCTGCCCGCCTTGCGCAGCAAGGGAGTGCACAGCAGGGCCAGTGCCAGCAGCACCACCGCGCCGATCAGCGCGTACTTGCGCTTGAAGCTCAGGCGGTTGGACAGCCAGACCGTGGGAGCCAGAAAGTGACTCAGCATGGGACGGTGCAATCAGGGCGAGGTTTCAAGAACGACTTTCAGGGCCGGCGCCACCTGCTTCTTGTTGATGTAGCCGATGGCGCCGGGAGTGGCTTGTACCAGCTTGCTCACCTCTTCGGCACTGTCGGCCTGCTTGGGCGGAAAGCCCATGCCGGTAAAGCTCTGGCGCGCCCAGTAGGCGCGCACCTGGCCGGCGCTGCGCCCCGTAACCTTGCTATAGAACTCGGCGCGCAGCGGCGCCCCTTCGCGGATATCGATGGGCTGCACCGGCTTGCCATCGGGCCAGGTCTGCACCTGCTTGAGGAACATCTGGGTGGCCTGATCGGAATTGATCTTTTCTACGGCAGTTTCGCGGTTGACCACCACCACGACCTGCGCCTGGGCCCAGCTGCAGGCCAGCAGCAGGCAACTGATCAGAGAGTACTGTGCTATGCGCATGATGCGACCTTCAGAAAACGAAATCGAGCGACACGGTGAACAGATTCACGGTCGGACGGATGGGCAGGCGGGACACGGCAAAGTAGCCGGGCGAGTAGGCGCCGGGCGTCTGCAGGTGATCGTACTGGAGCTTGAGCGCCATATTGCCGCGGAAGTCGTAGCGTACGCCGGCACTGATGGAACGGGTCGACAGATCGGCATAGCGCGCAGCCTGATCCAGCCCACCCTTGAGCTGCGCCAGCCCGCCATCGAGCATGGGATCGAGCCCGGTCGGTGCCAGCGCCGAAGTATCGAGCGCCGGACTGGCGCGGCGCTGACGCGCCAGCGATACATAGGGCGTGAATTCATCGAAGCTGCGCGCCACGGTGAACTGGTAACCATGGTATTTGCCCACCATGGCCGAGCGCGAATCGAGCCGCGTGGCTTCGCCCAGCAGGCGCCAGTCGCCCGCATTGGCATCGAAGCCCACGCTGGTGTACAGAGGCCGGCTATCGAACGGCGAGGCCAGCGCGCGTATGCTCTGGGCACGCGCCTGCAGTCCGGCCGCCAGCGCTGGCGGCAGATAGGGGTTGGCAGCGCTGGCCTGCAGTGCACCGGCCAGCTGCGCCGTTGCGCCATTGATCTGGCTGACCTGTGCCGAACGCATGGTGTAGCTGCCGATCACGCTATGCGAAGCGCGCAGGATCAGGTTGGGCAGGGTGGCACTGACGGCCAGCCCGCGAATATTGCGCAATCTGGCATCGGCCGCCTGCACGGGATCGAGATTGTAGAAACGGTGGCGGTAATCGGACTGGCCGTAATAGGCCTGCGCCAGCAGCGCGGTGTCGCCGATATTGTGGCGCCATTGCAGGTCGGCCCCGTCCAGCGAGGCCACGCTGTTGACGGTGCCATACAGCGGCAGAGCGGGACGCGCCATCAGATAGGCGTAGCCGATTTCCACCACATCCGAATCGAAATACAGCGGGCTGCGGATGCGCCCTGCACGCACGGCAAAGTCATTGCTGATCTGCTGGCGCAGATAGGCCATGCGCAGTTCTGGCGACAGATCGTCACCAGCGCGCGCCACGCCCTGCAGCACGAAGGCCGTATCCGGGCCGGCCTGCCATTCCACCTGCAGTCCCAGCACGGAATCCAGATTGGACGACCAGCCCTGCCCTGCGGGCCGCTTCTGTGCACTGGAAAAGATCGCACCTGCATCACGGTTATCGTTATGGGTAAAACCCAGCGTGCCGAAGCCGGACAGGCGCAGCGCCGCAGGTGCATCGTTCGCCGGATTAGCCGAATTAGCCGCTTCGTCGGCGCGGGCAGCCGCCATCGCACTGGCTAGCAGCAGGGCCAGCGCCAGCGACTGACGGCGTGTAGTAGTCAGAGAAAAATAGGTCATCGCGCTTGCAGTCCGTAATAATTCAAAGCGGGCCACGCCATCACGCGCGCACCCGCTGCCAACGCAGCCCGCCCGAGCGCTGCATCACTTGATGATAAAATGTCTTAATTGCATTAAACATAATTTTCATCTTAACAAGCCAGCGTAAACCCGGCGTTAACTGGGTGCCCGACGCTGACGGTTAAGCCTATAAGCCAGCGCCCATCACAGACTGCCCGCTCCCAGCACCACCATGCCGCCACCATTTCCGCCTCCTGTCCGGTTGCAGCTCCACCTGCTCGGTGATATCCAGCTCAGCGTCGCGGGCCAGCCGCCTGCCGGCAAGGTCTATGGCAAGATGCTGGCCCTGCTGGCGTATCTGGCGCTGGAGAGCCAGCGCAGCCACCGCCGCGAACAACTGGCGGATTTGCTGTGGCCACAGCTGCCCGCCGAAGCAGCGCGCATCAACCTGCGCCAGACGCTCTACCATCTGCGCCGCATGCTGGGCGATGGCGCAGCGCAGCTGATCACCGGACGCGAAGCCGTGCGCCTGAATAGCGATGGCGACTGGTGGCTCGATGCGCGCGCCTTTCTCGCCACGGCCAGCAGCCCGCCGGCCCGTAGCAGCGACAGCAGCGCAGCCACCGAACAGCACATCGGCCAGCTGGAAGCGGCCGCTGCCCTGTACCGTGGCGACTTCCTCGCCGATCTGGCCGTTGACGATGCGGCGGACTTCGAAGGCTGGCGTGATGGCTGGCGCACCACCCTGCACCAGCACATGCTGCGGCTACTGGAAAGCTTGCGCGAAAGTCTGGAACAGCAAGGCGCCAGCGAACGCGCACTGCAGCATGCGCGCCGCTATCTGGCGCTGGAACCTTGGAACGAGGCGGCGCACCGCGCCGTGATACGCCTGCTGGCTGCCACCGGGCGGCCGGCCGAAGCGCTGGGGCACTATGCCAACTGCCAGCGCCTGCTGGAACAGGAACTGGGTACCAGCCCGGCAGCGGCTACGCGCCAGCTGGCCGAAACCATACGCAGCGAGGTGCAGCGGCGCGAAGCTTGCAGCGTCCGCACGGAAGGCTGGCCTGCGCCGCAGCAGGCAGTGGCTGCAGCCCACGTGCCGGCTTTTCCCGAACGGCGGCTGGTCACCATACTGCACTGCAGCCTGCACGCAGCCAGCAGCAATGATGCAGAAGACCTTGCCGAACGCCTGCGCCTGCCCTACCAGCACTGCGCCCAACTGGCGCGCCAGCACGGTGCCCACGTTATCGCTGCCCCGGGTGGCAGCTTTGCCGGCTACTTCGGCTACCCTGTCGCCGCCGAAGATGGCGCGCGCAATGCCGTACGCGCCGCCCGTGCCATCAGCGCGGCCTGTCAGGCCGGCGTCTATGCCCGCAGCGGCATACACAGCGCCGTCATCGTCACGGGCACGCATGGCGAGCAGCCTGACCCCGCCGGCGTAGCTTCGGCACTGGCCGCGCGCCTGAACGAGCGCGCCGGCAGTGGCGAAATCCACCTCAGCGATGCGGCCCGCCAGCTGGTGAGCGGCTACTTCTATCTGCAGCCCTGCGGCTCACAGGCCTTCCGTAGCTACCGCGTGGCCGGTACTACGGGCGCCAACAGCCGTCTGGATGCCGCACCACGCCTGTTGCCGCTGGCAGGGCGCACGGCCGAACTGGCGCAGCTGGCGGCCCTGCGCGACGCTGCCAGCCACGGACAAGGGCAGCAGGTGGTGCTGCGCGGCGAAGCGGGCATAGGCAAATCGCGCCTGCTGCGCGAACTGGCCGGCACGCTGGACATCGCACACTGGCAGCGGCTGGAACTGCAATGTGAAGCGGCCTATCAGAACACTCCGTGGCAGCCCCTGATCATCCTGCTGGAACGCCAGATCGGCTGCCAGCCGGAGCACGATGCGGCCAGCCGGCGCAGCATGCTGGCACACTATCTGGCGCGCCAGCATAGCGCCATCGCCGCCTCCGTCAGCGCAGGATTGCAGGCACTGCTGGGTATAGCCGAAACGCCGGCAACCATGGGCAGCGAGATGCTGCGCCAGCACACCAGCAGCGCGCTGGTGGCGCTGTTTCGTAATGCTGCGGAACACAGCCCCTTGCTGCTGGCGGTGGAAGATCTGCACTGGGCCGATCCGTCCACTCAGGCCGTGCTGGCCGCGCTGGCCCAGCACACGGCAGCCCTGCCCGTGCTCACCGTCTACACAGTCCGCAACGACAGCCCGCTGGCCCCATGGCTGTCCGCGCATGCGACAGTGCTGGAACTGGCGCAGCTGGACGACGCGGCCATGGCAGCGCTGGTCGGCGCCAGCGAGAGCACGTTGCCGCCCGCCGCGATTGCCCGCATCGTCGCCAGTGCCGAAGGCATACCGCTGTTTGCCGAGGAACTGGTGCGGCAGGCGCTGGCGCAGCCGGCCACGAGCAGCGTGCCGGCCACGCTGGCCTATCTGCTGGCGGCGCGGCTGGACGCCACGGGTGCGGCCCGCCGGCTGGCACAATACGCCGCCACCATAGGCCGCAGCTTCGATCTGGAGCTGCTGGCCCATGTTACCCACGTCGATGCCGAACAGCTGCAAACGCTGCAGCAGGCGCGCCTGCTGGAAGCGCGCGATGCACGCCAGTTCGAATTCCGCCACGCCCTGCTGCAGGTGGCCGCCTACCAGTCACAGACGCGCGCCGACTGCCAGCGCGCCCACCGCCGCATTGCCGATGCGCTGATCCAGCACTTCCCCCAGCGCACCAGCCAGCAGCCGGCGCAGCTGGCCTACCATCTGGGCAAGGCAGCCGACTATCCGGCAGCGCTGACTTGGTGGCTCAAGGCGGGCCAGCACGCGCTGGCCGCACACGCCTGCGCCGAATCGGCGGCGCATTTGCGCAACGGACTGGCGGCGCTCGAACATCTTCCGCCCGGTACGGTACGAGCCGGCATGGAACGCGATCTGCTGCTGGTGCTGGGACAGGCCTTGCTGGCACTGGCCGGCTATGGTTCGGCAGAGGCAGCGGCCGTGTACGACCGCGCCTATGCGCAATGTCAGGGCCAATATGCCGGACTGTATGAGGGTGCAGCCCGTTTCGACGTGCTGTGGGGGCTATGGATGGTATCCAGTTCGCGTGCGCAGGCCAGCTTCCGCGGCAGCGCCGAACTGATAGCGCCGCTGCTGCAGGCGGCCGACGCCAGCGGCGATGTGCTGCGGCGCGGCCACGCCCATGCAGCGGCCGCCAATCAGGCCCTGTGGCAGGGCCGCTATGGAGCAGCACTGGACCATGCACAGGCGGCCACCCAGCTCTGTGCCGGTCAGCCGCGGCAGCACGGACACGGGCAAGGGCACGAGCACCAGCGCGGCCACGATCCGCAAGTGGCGGGTCTGGCCTATGCGGCATGGGCCCATCAGGCGCTTGGCCAGCATACGGCCGCGCTGGCAACCGCTGCGGCCGCCGTGACGCTGGCACGCCAGCTCGAGCATCCCGATTCGCTCTGCTTCGCGCTGGTCCATGCAGCCACCGTGCACCGGCTGCAGCAGGATGGTGCGCAGGTGGCGGTGCTGGCCGAAGAAATCCTTGCCATCGCCGGCCAGTACCAGCTGGCGCTGTGGCAGGTGGCCGGCACCATGCTGCGCGGCTGGAGTCTGGCCCGTGCCGGCCAGCCTGAAGGCATCGCCCTGCTCGAATACGCTGCCGGCGCAGTGCGCAGCGTAATGCCGGGCATACTGGTGGCCTTCCTGCATCCGCTGGCCGAAGCCCATGGCTACCTGCAGGACTACGCCAGCCAGCTAGCCCAGATCGACGCTGCGCTGGCCAGCGCCGACCAGCTGGACGAGCACCTGCACCGCGCCAGCCTGCTGCAGCTACGCGCCGCCTGCCTTGCGCAAGCGGGTATGTCAGCAACTATGCAAAGCTGATTCAGGCTGCCGTTACAGCGCCACGCGTTCTGACTTCCTGCAACGCCCGCTTGAAATGCTTGAGATCTTCCGTTGCGAACAGCTGGCTACGGCCAACTTCTTCTCTCGCCTTGAGCTTGCCATGGGCCACATAGCGGCGGAAGGTGGCCATCGAAACTCCCAGATACTCTGCTGCCTCCTGTGCCGTGAAGCGCGCTCCGGCCAGATGCCCGAACACCTGCTCGTGTGAAAAATTCTGCGATGGGGGGGCTGGCTCGGCAAGCAAGGCGAAAAATCTGGCGCGTTCGTTCGCCGGTAAGCGGGTAAAACTTAGATAGACTTCTTCTGCGGTGTTCTGACGCATATGCCCTCACGATTTCAGATACTTCTTGAGATTGCTATAAAAATTCTCGTGCGGCCCTATCTGGTAAAAGTCTATCTGCTGCCAGCCTGACGCCTTGCCTGAGCCGGCGCTCTCTGTTGGGCAGTAGGCAATCAGGAATTGCTGGCCATGGCATCTGAATTTAAAAATCCGGAGACCGTGCAGATCACCCGCCTTGGCTACGCCGATAGATGGCTGCGCGCAGATGTCCTCTACGGCATCCTCGATCGCCAGCTGAAACGGACGACTCTGTTTCTTCACGAATGCCAGAAAAGGGGGCTTGTAATTCGGCCTCATGAAATGAGTCCTTAATTACTCAAAATTGAGTATATATCACATCAATGAGAGTGACGATTTTTTGCGCTGGGTGACGCTACTTCACTGTAGCGGCCAAATAGCGGCCTGTAGCCACTTTGCGCAAACCTGCTGGATGCTGCCGGGAGCGGAAATGAAAAAAGGAGTCAGATACGGTATCTGACTCCTTTTTGTATTGGTAGGCCGTGCAGGACTTGAACCTGCGACCAAAGGATTATGAGTCCTCTGCTCTAACCAACTGAGCTAACGGCCCATACTTTGAAAGCTTACGCCTGAAGTGCATGCACAAGCGAATGCGCGAGGATACTGGCTAGGCAGGCCCAGCGTCAAGCCCTAGTTACCTTCCAGGAAGCTCTTGAGCTTGTCGGAACGGCTAGGATGGCGCAATTTACGCAGTGCCTTGGCCTCGATCTGACGGATACGCTCGCGCGTGACGTCGAACTGTTTGCCCACTTCTTCCAGCGTATGGTCGGTCGACATTTCGATACCGAAACGCATGCGCAGCACTTTGGCTTCGCGTGGCGTGAGGGAATCCAGCACATCCTTGACCACACCGCGCATCGAGGCATGCAGGGCCGCATCGGACGGCGCCAGCGTGTTGTTATCCTCGATGAAGTCGCCCAGATGGGAATCGTCGTCGTCACCGATAGGCGTTTCCATGGAAATCGGCTCTTTGGCGATCTTCATGATCTTGCGGATCTTGTCTTCCGGCATCTCCATCTTGATGGCCAGCGTGGCCGGATCAGGCTCGGCACCCGTTTCCTGCAGAATCTGGCGCGAAATCCGGTTCATCTTGTTGATGGTTTCGATCATGTGCACCGGAATCCGGATGGTGCGGGCCTGATCGGCGATGGAACGGGTAATCGCCTGCCGGATCCACCACGTGGCATAGGTGGAAAATTTGTAGCCGCGGCGGTATTCGAACTTGTCCACCGCCTTCATCAGACCGATGTTGCCTTCCTGAATAAGATCGAGGAATTGCAGACCGCGGTTGGTGTATTTCTTGGCAATCGAGATCACCAGACGCAAGTTAGCTTCCGTCATCTCGCGCTTGGCTTTGCGCGCCTTCATTTCACCAGCCGCCATCTGGCGGTTGATGTTGCGCAGATCGGGCAGCGGCAGTACCACGCGGGCCTGCAGGTCGATCAGACGCTGCTGCAGTTCCTTGATGGTAGGGATATTACGGCCCAGAATCGCGCTATACGCGTGACCAGCCGCCACTTCGCCATCCACCCAGTCCAGATTGGTTTCATTGCCGGGGAAGACCTTGATGAAGTGGGCGCGCGGCATGCCGCACTTGTTCACGGCCACATCCAGAATCTGTTTCTCGATATGGCGCACTTCATCGACCTGACCGCGCAGGGTGTCGCACAGTTTCTCCACCACTTTGGCGGTGAAGCGTATGCCCAGCAGCTCGAAGGAAATCGCTTCCTGTGCCTTGACGTAGGCTTTCGAGTTATAGCCCTCTTTCTCGAAGGCGCGGCGCATCTTGTCGAATTGCAGCGAGATGACGTCGAATTTTTCCAGCGCAGCCGCTTTCAGGGCTTCCAGCTGTTCGGCCGAGTAACCGGCCGCACCGGCGGCAGAACCACCGGACTCTTCTTCTTCCTCTTCTTCCTCTTCTTCCTCGTCCTCGTCTTCCTCTTCATCGTCGGACGGGGCAGCAGCAGCCGGGGCGGCCGCTTCTTCTTCGTTCTCGTCTACCAGACCATCGACGATTTCGTCGATCTTGATCTCTTCGGCACGGATACGGTCGGAGGCGGCGATAATTTCGGCAATCGTCACGGGGCAGGCGGAAATCGCCTGGATCATGTCTTTCAGCCCGTCTTCGATACGCTTGGCGATTTCGATCTCGCCTTCACGGGTCAGCAGCTCGACCGAGCCCATTTCGCGCATATACATACGCACCGGGTCGGTGGTACGGCCGAAATCGGAATCGACGGTGGACAGTGCGGCTTCGGCCGCCGCTTCGGCCTCGTCGTCACTGGTGACGGTGGCAACGTTATCGGACAGCAGCAGGGTTTCGGCATCGGGCGCATGCTCGTAGACGGCAATGCCCATGTCGTTAAAGGTGCCGATAATGCCTTCGATCGCTTCCGGATCGACGATATTGTCAGGCAGGTGGTCGTTGATCTCGGCGTAGGTGAGGAAACCGCGTTCCTTACCGAACTTGATCAGAGTCTTGAGTTTCTGGCGGCGGCGCTCGAGTTCCTCTTCCGAAGCTTCCGTGTCCGACGAGAAGGCATCCTTCAGCAGTGCTTTTTCCTTGGCCTTGCGGTCCTTGGCCTTGGCCTTGTCCACCGCTTTCAGTTCGGCGCGCTCGACCGCATTCAGTGCGGCCACTTCGTCGTTTTCAGGCTGGAATTCTTTCGGCTTGCGACCGCGCCGCCCCGGCACTTTCACCGTCGGCAGCACGTAGCCCGAAGTATCGATGGCTGCCAGTGCAGCAGCATCGGTGGTCTGGCTCACGGCCGGCACTTTGCTGGCAACACGCGTCTCCGACTTGTCCGCCGTCTTGGCAGATTTTGCGGTCACTTTGCTCGGCTTTGCAGCCGCTTTGGATTCAGGTTTCTTAGTTGGCACAGGCGCTTTCGATTACACAACGACTTGCTTATTTAGGATAAAGTTTCTTGCGGCCCTATCGAACCTAGGTCTTCGAACTTGCCGACTACCCAAGTCCGACAATACTACGACTTACTTACATCCAGTCAGGACGATCTACCGCGTTAGAACTCCGCCACTCTTGGCAGAAATTCTACTGCATAGGACACGTGCGTGGGGACAAGAAACCATGACCGGATTGGTAACGCAATCTCGCGTTCCGTGTAGCGGGAGCACTCTCCGTTGCTACTACCCAAGCTGGCCCGAGCCGCCGACAGCCGTTCTTCCATGTCGATCAAGAGCCTAACTTACTGAAAACAAACACACTCTGAGCTGAAAAACGATGCCAAAACATACAACACTTAGCGTTTTATTATAGCACGCCACTTTTCAATTTCCAGAGGGCGGAACCATGCTACGCCCTCTGTCACCAGTCGCACAGCCAGACTGTGCGGAGCCTGAGCCAGATCAACGGTGCGCCGTTTCCGCCTGCGCTTCACGCAGCAATTGATCCTGCTGCGCCGTGATCTCGCGGTAGCGCACGCCGATCTGTTCGGACGACAGCCCGGCCGCGAACAACTGGCTTAACTCTTGCTTTAAAGCATCATTCTTTACCTGCCGGATGGCGCCGCGCAAAAACAGCCGCACGGCATCGAATTCCGATTCAGGCTCCTGCACGATTTCGGCAATGATGCTGTCGTACTCGTCGCCCTGCGCTTTCAGATGTTGCGCAAATGCTGCAAAACTTCCTTGCTCGCCCAGTGCCTGCGCCTGCGCTACCAGCTGCGCCAGACGTTCGGCCGGCTCCGCGCCGAAATACTGGAAGGCGGCCAGCGCAGCCCCGTCCACTTCCTGCGCCAGCGGCGGGTGGGCGATCAGGATGCGCACGATCTGCAATTCCAGCCCCACCGGCACGGGCCGCCCCGTGCGGGCCGGCGCCTGCCGCGCTACCGCCACCGGCTTGGCCAGCTCGTACAGCACCTCGATCTCGGACGGCGTGGTCTGGGTCAGCTGGGCCAGTCCGCGCACGATCTGCAACCGCAGCGCTGTCGGCGTCATGGCCTGCAGCATGGGCTTGGCGTCGAACTGCACGCGCGCCCGTCCTTCCGGGCTCTGCAAATCATGCTCGCCCACTGCCTCCTTGATCAGGAACTGCGATAGCGGCATGGCTTCGTGGATTTCCTGCTCGAAGGCTTCCTTGCCGTAAGTGCGCACATAACTGTCCGGATCATGCTCGGTGGGCAGGAACAGGAAGCGGATGGTCTTGTTGTCCGTCACATGGGGCAGACAGGCTTCCAGTGCCCGCCGCGCGGCACGCCGCCCGGCCTTGTCGCCGTCGAAGCTGAAAATCACATTGTCGGTTTGGCGCAACAGCTTCTGCACGTGGAAAGGCGTACACGCCGTGCCCAGCGTAGCCACCGCCTGCGGGAAACCCATTTGCGCCAGTGCCACCACATCCATATACCCTTCCGTCACCAGCACATAACCGGCATCGCGGATGGCCTGACGGGCTTCGAACAGGCCATACAGCTCGTGACCCTTGGAAAATAATGGCGTTTCGGGCGAATTCAAGTATTTCGGCTCGCCCTGATCGAGCACGCGGCCGCCGAATGCAATCACCTGCCCCTTGGTGTTTTTAATCGGGAACATCACCCGTTCGCGGAAACGGTCATAGCGCTTGCGGTTGCCGCCATCTTCGTCCACCCGGTCGATCACCAGCCCGGCCTCGGCCAGCACCACGGCTTCGTAATCAGGGAAGATGCTGCGCAGATTGTCCCAGCCGGGCGGCGCATAGCCGAGGCCGAAGCGGGCAGCAATTTCGCCCGTCAGGCCACGGCCTTTCAGGTAGGTAATTGCATTGGTGGCGCCGCGCAGCTGGGCGCGGTAGAAATCGCAGGCCTTGGTCATGGCTTCCGTCAGCGCCATGCTGTGCGCCGCCATCTGGGCGCGCTGGGCCGGCGGGATCTTGTCGTCCTGCTCAGGCACCACCATGCCCACATTCTGCGCCAGCTCTTTCACGGCATCGACAAAGCCCATGCCCGAGTACTCGATCATGAAGCCGATCGAGGTGCCATGGGCGCCGCAACCGAAGCAGTGATAGAACTGCTTGGTGGGACTGACCGTAAAGCTGGGGGATTTTTCGCTGTGGAAGGGGCACAGGCCCATGTAGTTAGCGCCGCCTTTTTTCAGCTGCACATAACGGCCGACCACGTCGACGATGTCGACCCGGTTCAGCAAATCGGCAATAAATGATTGTGGGATCACAGGGCTACGCAGTCTTGTTGTGAATCAGGCTATACCGCCGCAGCGATCCGGTATTGCGCCGGATCAGATGCGACTGCTGGGCAGCATACCGCGGCCCAGTCTCGTACTGGCAGCAATTATGCCGGAGCCAGTGCCTTTTTCACCAGAGCGGACACCACGGTCATGTCAGCACGGCCAGCCAGCTTGGGCTTAACGATGGCCATCACCTTGCCCATGTCCTGCGGACCGGCAGCGCCCGAGGCGGCCACGGCAGCTGCCACTTCGGCCGCCACTTCTTCATCCGACAGGCCAGCCGGCATATAGTTGACCAGCACGGCCAGCTCAGCTTTTTCGATGTCGGCCAGATCGGCACGGCCACCGGCTTCGAACTGGGTGATGGAATCCTTGCGCTGCTTGATCATTTTTTCCACGATGGCAACAGTCTGCTCATCGTTGACTTCGATACGCTCGTCCACTTCCTTGCGCTTGATTTCCGCCAGGATCAGACGCACGGTGGCCAGACGGCCAGCGTCTTTAGCGCGCATCGCGGTTTTCATATCTTCGGTAATTTGTTCTCTCAGGCCCATGGCGATCTTTCAGAAGGAGTAAAAATGCGAAAACCCGCCGCGGCGAACCGGGGCGGGTATCTCTTGATGCCGCAAGAGACAACCCGAGGCGTAAGCGCCATACTGCCGGGTTGACTCCGTGAAGCAGTCTTAGAAGAGTTTTTTCGGCAGCTGTTGGCTGCGGATGCGTTTGTAGTGACGCTTAACGGCAGCTGCCAGCTTGCGCTTGCGCTCAGCCGTTGGCTTCTCGTAGAACTCGCGTGCGCGCAGTTCGGTCAACAGACCGGTTTTTTCGATGGTGCGTTTGAAGCGACGCATGGCGACTTCGAACGGCTCGTTTTCTTTAAGGCGAATAGTGGTCATGTAAAAATTCAAACCGTTAGAGGTTATAGGAAGAATGAGACTATAGCAGCTTTTTCCGGAAAATGGAAGCCGCTTGTCGCACCGGGCGCGCAGTATATCAGACGGATTGCCCTGCGGCTACTCCCGAAGCCCAGGCCCACTGGAAGTTATAACCGCCGAGCCAGCCCGTCACATCCACGGTTTCCCCGATGAAGTACAGGCCTGGTACCTTGCTCGCCATCATGCTCTGCTGCGACAGTTCGCGCGTATCGATGCCGCCGCGCGTGACTTCGGCTTTTTTATAGCCTTCCGAGCCGCTAGGGGTCAGCGTCCACTGGTTGATGGCCGCGCCCAGTTTGCGCAGCTGGGCGTCCGGCATATCGGCCAGACGGGCGTCGGCAGCAAAACCATGGGCATGCAGCAAGCCTTCGGCCAGACGGGCGGGCAGCCACTGTGCCAGCACATTGCCCAGCTGCTTCTTGATCGTGCCCTTGCCTTCGATCAGCGTGGCCGCCAGATCGAGTTCCGGCAGCAGGTTAATGATGATGGGCGTACCGGGCGTCCAGTAGGACGAAATCTGCAGGATGGCCGGACCGGACAGGCCACGGTGGGTGAACAGCAGGTCTTCGCGGAAGCGCGCGCCCGTCGGGTTGCGGCCTTTGAGGGAGCCCGTTTCCACATCCACTTCCAGCGCAATGCCGGCCATTTCCACAAACGGCGCCCAGCTTTGCGCTTCAAAGGTCAGCGGCACCAGCGCCGGACGGGGCGCCACCATGCGCAGGCCGAACTGCTCGGCGATGCGGTAGCCGAAGTCGGTTGCGCCGATTTTCGGAATCGACAGACCGCCCGTGGCGATCACCACACTGTCCGCTTCGATCTCGCCCTGATCCGTCTGCAGCACAAAGCCGCCTTCGGCCGCCTGCTCCAGCGCGGTCACCGTGCAGGGCATGCGCCAGTGCACATCGCCTCGGCTGCATTCTTCCTTGAGCATATCGATGATCTGTTCGGCCGAATCATCGCAGAACAGCTGGCCACGGTGCTTCTCGTGGTAGCCGATGCGGTGCTTTTTGACCAGCGCAATGAAATCCGCCGCCGTGTAGCGCGACAGCGCACTTTTGCAGAAATGGGGATTTTCCGACAGATAGTTGGCCGGACCGGCGTTGATATTGGTGAAGTTACAACGCCCGCCACCGGAGATACGGATTTTCTCGGCCAGTTTGCTCGCATGGTCGATCAGCACCACGCGCCGTCCGCGCTGGGCTGCCGTTGCTGCACACATCATGCCGGCAGCACCTGCGCCGATTACCACCACGTCAAACTTAGCCATAACTATCCTATCGTCCAAAGGCGTATTGTACTTGAGACACACCTGAGGCCGACAGTAGCCCGCTATGGTCGGCTAGACGATAGGCTCCTGTATGCGCTGGCGCGAGTGCAAGGTGCGCGATACCAGCAGGCACTGTGCGACCTGCTCGGCAATCGATGGCGGCACAGGAACCTCACCCGCCAGCACGGTCTTGATCCACGCTGCCGTGGTAGCGGCGTCGCGCTCGGCCGGCAGCACGGGCAGCTCGCCCACTAGCGTCTGCTTGGGCACCAGTGTGGTACGCAGGCCGCCATGGAACCAGTCGATCTGCTGGGCCTTGTTGGCATTGGCCACGGTTTCGCCTTCCGTGCCCCGCATCAGGAAGGCATCACCGCGTTCCGGCAAGGCCGAGCCCGTGAAGTACTCGCCCAGCAACTCCAGATATTCGGGGTGGGTGTAGGACACCAGCCGCAACGCCGGTCCGGCGAACGGCTGCATGATTTTCACCAGCGTGTGGGTGGAATTGCGCACGCCGAGACGGCGGCGCAGCGACAGCAGATAAGCCAGCCTGGGCGCCAGCGTGTCGATAGTCATCAGCGCTACCTTGCCCTGCGCCAGTGCCTGTTCCGCTTCGCCACTGTCGGCTGCCGGCAACACGCCCAGCGCTTCGAACACTTCGGCCGTACTGACCCGCCCCGCATCGCGCAGCACGCCATGCACCAGCACGGGCACGCCTTCGCGCGCCAGCAGCAGCGCCAGCAGCGGGGTCAGGTTGGCCATCTTGCGCGCACCGTTGTAGGTGGGGATGCAGACAGGCGCATACTGGCCGGCCGGCGCCTGCAGCGGCGCGAACGAGGCTTCGGCTGCATCGAGGAAGCCAGCCAGTTCATCTATGGATTCACCCTTGATGCGCAGCGCCAGCAGGATGCCGCCCAGCTCCAGTTCGCCCACCCTGCCAGCGAGCATGGCGCGGTAGAGTTCACGGGCGTCGTCGCGGCTCATGCTGCGGGCACCGTTCTTGCCCCGCCCGATCTCCTTGATCAGATGGGCGGTCGGGAATGGCGCGTCGGCGGTGGTATGGGCGGAGGTAGGGGTGAAATTAGCGGTCGTCATAGGCGCAGCTTAAACCAGTCCGGCCCATTTCGGCTACACTATCCCTCCCCCGCAATGAAACGAGCTAGAGAGTCATGATTTCCCCAGATATCGAAAACATCAACGTCACCTCGTTCGCGCCCATGCCGACGCCGGAAGCCCTGCATAGCAAGCTGCCGCTGTCGGACGCCGCGTCGGACACCGTGATGAAGGGCCGTGAAGCCCTGCGCAACATTATCGACCGCAAGGACAAACGCCTGTTTGTCGTGGTAGGCCCCTGCTCCATCCACGACCCCGTTGCCGGTCTGGACTATGCGCGCCGTCTGAAAGCGCTGCAGGCAGAAGTGGCCGACACCATGCTGCTGGTGATGCGCGTGTATTTCGAGAAGCCGCGTACCACCACCGGCTGGAAGGGCTATATCAATGACCCGGATATGGACGATTCCTTCCGCGTCGACGTGGGCATGGAAAAAGCCCGCCAGTTCCTGCTCGATGTGTGCGAACTGGGCCTGCCCACCGCTACCGAAGCGCTGGACCCGATCTCGCCCCAATATCTGGGCGACCTGATCGCCTGGACCGCCATCGGCGCGCGCACCACGGAATCGCAGACCCACCGCGAAATGTCGTCCGGCCTGTCCACCCCGGTCGGCTTCAAGAACGGTACGGACGGCGATATCGGCATAGCCATCAACGCCATCCTGTCCTCGGCCCATCCGCACTCCTTCCTGGGAATCAATGCCCAGGGCAATGTGGCCATCGTGCGCACCCGCGGCAATGCCTACGGCCACGTGGTCCTGCGCGGTGGCGACGGCCGTCCCAACTACGATTCCGTTTCCATCGCGATTGCCGAGCAGGCCCTGCACAAAGCCAAGCTGCCGGCCAATCTGGTGGTCGACTGCTCGCATGCCAACAGCTACAAGAAACCGGAACTGCAACCGCTGGTGATGGCCGACGTGATCCATCAGATCTCGCAGGGCAACCAGTCGCTGGTGGGCGTAATGATCGAATCGAACATTGTTGGCGGCAACCAGAAAATACCGGCCAACCTGAGCGAACTGAAATACGGCTGCTCCGTGACGGACGGCTGCATCGACTGGGACACCACGGAGAAGATGCTGCGCGATGCCCATCAGCAGCTGAAAAACCGCCCTTAAGCCTTACCGCTACGGCCTCATCCCGCCTGTCAGGCACGCGCTCCGCAAGGGCCGCGTGCCTTTTTATTCGGCCTGCCGCCCACGCCCTAAGCAGTGGCCGACACGGCTTTCCATTACAATGGCGGATTGTTCTCTCGCATTCTCTGCATCTTATGATCGTTCTCGGCGTTGAATCTTCCTGTGATGAAACCGGCCTCGCACTGTATGACACGGAGCGCGGCCTGCTGTCGCATGCCCTGTATTCGCAAGTGGCCATGCATGAAGAATATGGTGGCGTGGTGCCGGAACTGGCGTCGCGCGACCATATCCGCCGTGCCCTGCCGCTGCTGACCCAGGCACTGGATCAGGCCGGCAAACAGCTGGCCGATGTCGATGCCATCGCCTACACGCAAGGTCCCGGTCTGGCCGGCGCGCTGCTGGTCGGTTCGTCCGTGGCCTGCAGTCTGGGGCTGGCACTGGATCGCCCTGTGCTGGGCGTACACCATCTGGAAGGCCACCTGCTGTCGCCCCTGCTGGCCTCGCAGCCGCCCGAGTTTCCGTTTATCGCCCTGCTGGTCTCGGGCGGCCACACCCAGCTGATGCGGGTCGATGGCGTGGGCCAGTACACCCTGCTGGGCGAAACGCTGGACGATGCAGCCGGCGAAGCCTTCGACAAATCAGCCAAGCTGCTGGGCCTCGGTTATCCCGGTGGTCCGGCGATTTCCCGTCTGGCCGAATTCGGCGATCCGGCCGCCTACAAGCTGCCCCGTCCCATGCTGCACACCAAGGATTTCAACTTCAGCTTCTCGGGCCTGAAAACCGCTGTGCTGACGGTGGTGAAAAACCACGAACAGCAAGTGGTGGCGAATATCTGCGAGCAGGACAAAGCCAACATCGCACGTGGTTTCGTCGATGCCATCGTGGACGTGCTGACGGCCAAGTGCGTTTCCGCACTGCGCCACACAGGCCTGAAGCGGCTGGTGATCGCCGGTGGTGTAGGCGCGAACGCCCAGCTGCGCGCCTCGCTCAACGCGGCGGCGGCCAAGAAGAAGTTCAAGGTGTATTACCCCGAACTCGAGTTTTGCACCGATAACGGTGCCATGATCGCGTTTGCCGGCGCCATGCGCCTGAAGATCAATCCCGATGCGGCCAAGAAGGACTACAGTTTCAACGTGCGGCCACGCTGGCCGCTGGAAGAACTGCGCGTCATCTAGACGCGCAGGCATGGCGTGGTACGGCGCTGCAGGCCTCAGGCCTGCGCGAAAGCCATCCCGGCCAGCACGGCCAGTCCCACCAGTGGAATCAGGTAGTTGGCTTTGCCCAGACGCACGCCCTGTGCGGCGATGCGTTCGCTGCGCGAACGGTGCTCGTCGGCCGGCGATTCATGGGTGATCGTGGTGTTTTTTTGTTCGATTGTCTTATTCATAACTGCCTCCATATGGAAAGATCATCTTACTTTCCCGAAGGCATTGCAATTGTCATGCCATGCAACATTGTCTGAAATTGCGCGAAATCAGGAATTTCTAGCACTTTTGTGGTGAACATGCCACAGTTATTGCACTGCACCAGCACCAAAGTCGTGCAAGCAGCCTGCCATGCGGGTTTCCGCGAATCAACTTCAAATCTAAAATATGCCGATAGTCGGCTGGGTCAGCATATCCTGGCGCGGATACTCCCATTGCGGCACCCCGGCGGGGCAGCCAGCGGCCGGCTGGCCGGCCGTGCTCAGCGTGGTGAAATTGCCTTTGGGCGTGGCGGCAAAACGGTAGTCGCTCAGTGTCCCCGTCGACAGTATCAGCACCGGCAAGCGGGCAAAACGCAGCCAGGCATCGACCACGCAGTTGCTCTGCTTCAGCTGCTGCAGCGCGGCTAGAGGCGCCATTACATGGGCAAATTCGCCCACCTGCGGCGATAATGCCTGACTAGGTTCCTCGCCCACTAGCGCCGCCGGACAGGCCAGCGCCGGCGCCAGACTGAGCACGCCGCGGCGCAAGCGGTAATAACCATGCCGGGGGTTACTCTCCACACTCGCATAAGACCAGCACAGCGGCATGCTGGGAAAGGCCGTCATGGCCACATCCAGCACCTGTGCTTTCGGATCGTGCTGCTGCAAGGCAGCCGTTACCGCCTGGCGCGCCAGCGCGGAAGTGCCGGCCTGCAGTCCCAGAAAAGCCACGCCCAACGCCAGCCCCAGCAGCAAACCGGCCCGCCCCTGTGCGCCGGCACGGTGCTGTAGCAGCGCCACACTGGCGCCCAGCACCGCCAGCACCAGCACGGCCGGCCACAGCAGATAAGCCCGGACGGCACATGCCAGTATCACGCCAGCCAGCGCCAGCAGCCAGCCATAGCGCAGCCACGGGCGCTGCACCAGCATGGCCAGCGGCACGCCGAGCACTACCCAGAACAGCGGCTCGACGATGAACACCATGTCGCCATAGAACCAGCGCGTATCGAACGGGTACCACGGATGCAGGCCGTAGGAATTGCTGTAGTCCATCAGCAGATGCAGGACCAGCCCGCTGCCGATGGCCAGCCCCAGCCCGCGCCTTGCTGTACGGCTGCTGCCCAGCAATGCACGCGCTGCCGGCCAGAGCAGCCACAGCAAGGCGGCCAGCAGCAAGCCTTGCGGGATGGCCAGCAAGGCCGTGTGGGTAAAGCCGCGGTGGTGCAGCAGATAGCCTAGCGGCTGCTGGAGCAGCGGTGATAGCAGCAGATCGAGATCGGGAAAATTACTGGCCAGCACGCAAGCCAGTATCAACAAGCGCTGGCGCAGCCGCTGGGCGCTGCTGTCGGCTTCGGCCGGCAAGCTACGCTGCACCAGGGCGCCCACTGCGGCGCCGATGACGCTATGGCTGAGATTATCCATGCAGAGGACGAGCGCCAGCGCTATTGCTACTGGCCAGGTTCAGGGCGCGTTCAGCCTGTTGCAGCAGGCTGTCGCCATCATTGATGTCCATGAAGTCCAGTGCGCCCACGCCCACACTGGCCGTCAGCGTCAGCGCGCGCTGGGCCAGCTGCTGCGGCTGCGCTGCGATCTTGCGGCGCAGATTGCCCGCCAGGATGTGTGCGCCGTCGGGTGGCGTATTCGGCAGCAGGATGCAGAACTGGGTATCGTTGTAGCGGCTGGGCACATCGATCACGCGCACATTGTCGCGCAGCAGCTGGCCTACGCTGGCCAGCACCTGCTCCGCGGCCGCTGGCCCCAGCGTGACGCGCAGTCCGGCCAGCTCGTCGAGTTCCAGCATCAGGACCGACAGATGGGAACGAAAACGCCGCGCACGGGCCACTTCGAACGTGAGTTTCTGTTGCAGCGAGCGGCGGTTATGCAGCCCCGTCAGCTCGTCGGTAGTGGCCAGCAGCTCGCGCTCCTGCAGCACACGGGCCAGCTCCGCCTGCGCCGCGTTGCGGTCGAGTATGGCCATGATCTGGCGCGCTAACTGCTGCAGCGTACTGCGCTGCTGCTCGTCGAGCTGCCCGGGCTGGTCGGCGAGCACGGCCAGCGTGCCCAGCGGATAGCCATCAGGCGACAGCAGGGGCGCTGCGCAATAGTGGCGTACCTGCGGCGCCTGCACGCTCCAGCTCATGGCTGCCGTGCGGTAATCCTGCTGCACATCGCTGATTTCCGTCATGCCCTCGCCCAGCACGGCCAGTGCACAGTAGCTGTCATCGCGCGCCAGCGTGTGGGTCGGTACGCCATGGCCGGATTTGAACCAGACCCGCTCGCTATCGACCAGCGCGACACAGGCCAGCGGCATGCCGCACAGCCGGGCAGCGAGGCTGGTGAGGAAATCGATGTCGGCATCGGGGCCGGTGTCGAGAATCTGGTAGCGCTGCAGGGCAGCCAGGCGGAACTGCTCCGTCTGCGGACGGGCAAGCGGAAGGGACGTAACGTTTTCAGCGACCTGCATGGGCTTCCTGTACGGCTACGAACTGCGATGAATAGGCACTGGACACCGTTGCACGGCGTCCACCAATAATGCAATTCAGACAGTTTAGCCGAAACAGGCTTAGCTTTGTGCCAGGATTTCGCGCAGGGCTTTTTCGAACACGGCCACGGGCTGGCCGCCGGCGATCAGGTGGCGCTGGTTGATGATCACGGCCGGCACGGAATTGATGCCATGGCGCTGGAAGAACTGCTCGGCTTCACGTACCTCGTCGGCATACTGCTGCGACCCCAGTACGGCTGCCGCCGCCGCGCGGTCCAGCCCCACGGCTTCGGCTGCGCGCAGCAGCACTTCATGCGAGCTGGGGTCTTCGCCGCGGCTGAAGTAGGCGGCAAACAGCTCGCCCTTGAGCGCCAGCTGCTTGCCCTCGGCTTGCGCCCAGTGCAGCAGGCGGTGGGCGTCGAAAGTGTTGTAAATCCGGTCGCGCTTGCCCATGGCGAAGTCGAAGCCCACTTCGGCACCGCGCGCGCGTATCATGGCCCGGGCCTGTTCCTGCTGCTGCGGGGTCGAGCCGTATTTCTCGCTCAGGTGTTCATCGATATTCTGGCCTTCCGGGCCCATCTGCGGGTTCAGCTCGAAAGGCTGGATGTGCAGCGCCACATCGGCTTCCTCGCCGAGATTATGCAGGGCCTGTTCCAGCGATTTCAGCCCGATCGCGCACCACGGGCAGGAAACATCAGAAACGAAATCGATCGTAAGGGGCTTGCTCATATCGGCCTTTGCTCAACAGGTGAAAGTCCAGCATATGGCGATGCAGCGGCAAAAATCAAGTCAGGGAACGGAGCGCCCGTTCCCCGTGGCTTATTTTTTCTTGGCGTCGGCGCTCTTGCTGCCGATACGGCTTTCCTTGCCGGCCAGCAGATTCGAAATGTTCTTGCTGTGGCGGAAGGCCAGCAGTGCGCTCATCACGAACACGGCCACCAGCTCGGCATCGGCGCCGAACAGCAGGCCGTAGTAGAACGGTGCGAACAGGGCCGCCACCAGTGCGGCCAGCGACGAGTAGCGGAAGGCAAATGCCACGGCCAGCCAGGTTACCAGCGTGGCCAGCCCCAGCCATGGATTCAGACCCAGCAGCACGCCCAGCGCCGTGGCCACGCCTTTGCCGCCAACAAAGCGGAAGAACACGGGCCACAGATGGCCGAGGAACACGGCGATGGCCACCAGCGCGATCGTCATGTCGCCGATCTGCAACTGGGTCTGATAGCGGATCGCCAGCCACACCGCCAGCCAGCCTTTGGCGCCGTCGCCGATCAGGGTGGCGATGGCAGCAGCCTTATTGCCGCTCCGCAACACATTGGTGGCACCGGGGTTTTTCGAACCGTAGGTGCGCGGATCGGCCAGACGGAACACTTTACTCATTACCACTGCAAACGAGATCGAGCCGATCAGATAGGCGGCTACGGTCATCCAAACTGTATTCATTGTTTCCTCAGGTTATGTCCGCGCGGGCAGAAAAATTGCCCAAAACACTAAAATATACACTGTCCGCCGTGCGCCGACCAGAGTCCCACCTCGCCAAGTTACTTGCAGGCATAACGCTACTTGCCAAAGTGAAGCGCTTATTCACGCCCGTCAGAGCCTGCACGCGTCATCGCAGCCACGCTGGCCGCTCGCCGCCTGAACACCTGCTCAATCACAGCTCGATCATGCCGTTGCGGCTATATTTCAAGTCAATGCTGTAACACTGGACGACCAGGCCATCATCTGTCGCGCTACTTGCAGTCAAAAAAAAAGTTAGCCTGAATGTGAAAAATCGGCAAAAAATCCGCTACAATTTTCCCAAAAGAAACTATATTTTCTGATAAGGAAAAGCTGCGCACCAGAACAACTGGCTGGATATTCCGTCCAATCTCTATACATCAGGCTTCCGGCTTTATGAATTCCAGATTGGTGCAACAGCATGGAATGGTCATTGTCACCTGAGTCCAGCCACAGTCCGTTGTATCAAAAGAGCCAGCTTCCTGCAATTTGGTGGTTTCACACATTATCCGCTCATGGTGTTTTGATTCCACCCTTGTTTAACAATAAATATATGGAGTTCCGATTGAAAAATAAATTATTGTTCTTCTTCCCTGCTTTTATTTTCAGCACTGCTGCCTGGGCGGGTGAAATTACAGATGATTGGGTCCATATCACCAGCACAACTAATATGGAGTGGCTGGGAAAGAAGAATAGCGGCGAAATAGGAAATTTCGACAATAAAAAAAATAATTCCTATTTTTATATTATGCAAACCAAGGAAGGAAATCGCTATAAATATGCCAAAGTATTTGTTGAGCTAACTTCCTGCAGCAAAGGATATGGCTACGTCTATTACAACAATATGGAGGGCGAATTTACTGGAAAAGACCAGTTCATCCGTTTTGGTGAAACCGTAGCGGATGCCCTGGGCAGCATGGCGTGCACGTCGTGGGATAGCCTAACGGGGAAAAAATCCCTAGTTGCAAACAATGAAGCCTGGGAGAATGTTGCTGAAGCAGTTGAAAGTGGAGACAAATACTTCATCAGGAACGACATGGTGCGGAAAACAAAATATAACAACAAGCCGGTTGTATCCGCGATATACAGATACGATATGGTGAAGAGTAATAAAAAAATCTACGGAGAATTTATCTTTGAATTGGCAAGCTGCAAACGCGGCTATGGCGTTGTCTACGATCTGAGTTTCGACGGAAAAGTCACGGAGAAATATGACGTTGCATTAAATGGAAACTCGGTTCTTTCTGGCGCCATCAGCAAGGTTTGCGGAAAAATCTAAGCCAAGTTCAAATTCGATTTGCGCGTCCAATTCCTTGATTAATCAGTGCTCGCCGTCTCGGCATCCATCCTGCTGCACCGCCGAGTTGCGCGCAGCAGGACTATCTAGTCTAAGCAGGTAAGGCTGCCTCAACCAAAACTGGCTGCAGCAGCCTGACCAGTTCATGCGGATTGATGCCCACTAAAAAGCCGCGCCTTCCGCCATTTATGTAAATGATGGTTTGCTCCAGTACGGTCTTTTCCAGATAAACCGGCATCTGCTTGCGCGTGCCGAAGGGGCTGGTGCCGCCGACCAGAAAACCGGTGTGGCGATTCGCCACTTCGGGCTTGCACGGTTCGACTTTCTTGCAGCCGATCTGGCGCGCCAGATTCTTGGTCGACACTTTGCAGTCGCCATGCATCAGTACGACGAGCGGCTTGGCCGCCTCATCTTCCATGATCAGGGTTTTGACGACAGCGTGTTCATCCACGCCCAGTTCGCGTGCCGACACGCTGGTGCCGCCATGTTCCTCGTAGTCGTAAGGATGTTCGCTAAAGGAGACGCCGTGCTTACGCAGAAACTGCGTGGCCGGCGTCTCGGAGATATGCTCTTTTTTTGCCATGCGTGATACGCTGCCAATCTATCGGGGTTAAGGTTAGCAAGGGAGGCTGTCATTATGCCGCAGGAAATACGTTTTGCCACTTTCAATGTATGCAACCTTTCCCAGCCCGGCGCAAAACTGTATGACAATCTGGAACCCCTGAGCCCCGAGGACTATGCTGCCAAAGTGCAATGGACGGCGCAGCAGCTGGACCGCCTCGATGCCGATGTGATCGGCCTGCAGGAAGTGTTCTGCCTGCAAGCCCTGCACGACGTACTGGCACACAGCCGCCATTACCGCGAGGCCGCCCTGTGCGGCGTCAGCACGGCGCCCGACCCGGTCACGGGAGTGCCGCGCCAGATGCCGCAGGTGGCGCTGATCTCGCGTTTGCCGCTGGCCGCACCGGCCGCCATCCACACCGATTTTCCGGCCGGCGTGACGCTGCCAGCCGGCAGCCGCGATGCGCTCAGCTATGCCCGTGCCCTGCTGCGCGTCACCCTGCAGCTCGATGACCAGCGCCAGCTCGATGTGATCGTGCTGCATCTGAAATCCAAGCGCCCCGACTACGATGGCGAAGCAGCTCACGACAACCCCATGTGCCATGCCCAGGCCCAGCTGCGCTCGCTGATCCGGCGCGGCACGGAAGCCGTCGCCCTGCGTTCGCTGCTGTGCCAGCTGCACCGCGACGCGCCACGCCCGCGTATCGTGCTGGGCGACTTCAACGATAGCGTCGATGCCGTCACCACTTCCATCATCATGGGCGAAGGGGGCAGCGAAACAGCCGGCCGCTATTACGATAGCCGCCGCATCCAGCGCGACCCCAGCAGCTCGGCCCATGGCTACACCATCCTGCACGAAGACCTGCGCATGACGATAGACCATGTGCTGGTATCCGAGCATTTCCATCCGGCCGCCCCACAGGCGCTGGGACAGGTATTATCCGTGCGCTATTTCAACGAGCACTTGCCCGATGCAAGTCCCGGCGCTTCCGACCATGGGCAGGTGTTGGTGCACGTACAGCTCGACTAGGCCGCCTGCAGCCTACCTCAGCAACATTGCCACTTTCGCCCCCCGTATTTCGCATTTCAGCGCGAAATTCGCACCGCCTGTCGCACGGGACTGGTAAGCAGCCTTGTAATTTCATACAGTGGCAACATGCGCCATGCCGCTCTCTGCTCGCTGCGGCCCTTCAAGGATAAATACAAATGAAACTAGAGACCCTGCCCCACACCCAGCACCCCACGCGTACCACCCGACGCTGGCGCAAGCCGGTGGCCATCCTCGTCGTGCTGGCTGCCGCAGGCGGGGGCTGGAGCGTGATGCAGAACAAGCCGGCCGCGACTAATGCCCCCGTCGCTGCCAAGGACAAGGCGCCCGAAGTTCTGGAGCTGGCCGGCACCGACGTGACTGCCGTCGATGCGCGCGCGCTCGATGTGAAATTGCCGCTCTCCGGTTCGCTGGCGCCACTGAGTTCGGCCACCATCAAATCCAAGGTCTCGGGCGTGGTGGAAACCACTACCGTGCAGGAAGGCATGGCTGTCAGCGCAGGCCAGGTGCTGGCCCGCATCGATCAGGCCGACCTGCGCGCCCGTTTGCAACAGCAGCAGGCCGCGCTGGACGAAGCCCAGGCCCGCTTGTCGCTGGCCAGCAAGAACGAAAACAATAGCCAGGCCCTGCTCAAGCAGCGCTTCATTTCCCAGACCGCTTACGATGCCACCCAGAACAGCGTCGATCTGGCCCGCGCCAACGTCAAATCCGCTGCCGCGCTGGTGGAGATCGCCCGCATCGCCCTCAACGATGGCGTGATCCGCGCGCCCATCAGCGGCGTGGTGAGCAAGCGCCATGTGCAGGCCGGCGAGAAGCTGGCGCCCGATATGCCCGTGTTCAGCATCGTCAATCTGTCCGAACTGACGCTGGAAGCGCAAGTGCCGGCGGCCGAAATCCCGCGCGTGAAAATCGGCCAGGAAGTGAAGTTCAGGGTCGATGGTTTCCAGGGCCGCGAGTTCGCCGGCAAAGTGAGCCGCATCAATCCGGCCACGGAAGCCGGTTCGCGCGCCATGCTGGTCTACATCGCCGTGCGCAATGAAGATAGCGCGCTGCGCGCCGGCATGTTCGCCAAAGGCAGCATCGTCACCGACCGTTCCGATGTCTCGCCCATCATTCCGCTGACGGCCCTGCGCGGCAACCAGAATGAACCCGTGGTGTACCAGATCGTGGCAGGCAAGGTGGTAGCCCAGCCCGTCAAACTGGGCCTGCGCAACGAAGACGAAGGACTGGTGCAAGTACGCGATGGCCTGCAGGCTGGCGCCCACGTCATCGTCGCCAAACTGGAAGCGCTGAAGCCGGGCACGCCCGTCAAGCTGCCAGCCGCGACGCAGGATAGCAGCCGTCAGGCCAGCGCCGAAGCCGGCAAGAAAGGCTGATCATGTGGATTACTAAAACCAGTATCCAGAACCCCGTGTTCGCTACCATGGTGATGGTGGCGCTGATGGTGCTGGGCCTGTTCTCCTACCGCGGCCTCGGTCTGGAAGCCATGCCCAATGTGGACATACCCGGCGCCATGATCGAAGTGAAGTATCCCGGTGCTTCGCCCGAGGCAGTGGAGAACGACATCACCCGCCCTATCGAGAACGTGGTAAACACCGTCAGCGGCATCAAGACCCTGCGTGCCAACTCGTGGGAAGGCCGTTCCGGCGTCTACATCGATTTCGAACTGTCCACCAATATGGACAAGGCCATGCAGGACTTGCGCGACAAGGTGGCGCAAGTGCGTCCGCGCTTCCCGCGTGAAGCCAAAGACCCCTTCATCGTACGCTTCGAAGGCGAGAACAGCCGCCCCATCGCCCAGATCGGCCTGACGGCGACCAATCACACGCTGCGCGAACTGTCCACCATGGCCGATCAGCTGATCGGCAAGCGCTTCCAGGGCGTGGCCGGCGTGGGGCAGGTGCGCCTGAACGGCATGTCGGCGCGCGAAATCCTGATCAGCCTGCGCCCGCAGGACCTGACGGCGCAAGCCATCGGCGTCGATGAAGTGATCAACGCGATTCAGGCCACCAACACCAACCTGCCGGCCGGCTCGATCAGCTTTGCCGGCAACGAGCAGCTGGTGCGTATCGAAGGCAAGATGAAAGATGCGCGCGATTTCAACCGCATCATTGTGGCACGCCGTGCCAATGGCCCCGTGTATCTGGATCAGGTGGCCACCGTGGTAGATGGTGCGCAGGAAGAACTGTCGATCTCGCGCCTGAACGGCCAGCGCGCCGTCACCATCGATATCACCAAGGTGCAGGATGCCAATGTGGTGGAAGTGGGCCGGCGCATCCAGAAAGTGGCGGAGGAACTCCAGAAAACCCTGCCTTCCGACATCAGCCTCACCGTGCTCAACGACGAATCGCTGAAAGTCCAGAGCCAGCTCGACAACGTCAAGGAAACCATCATGGAAGGCGCCGTGCTAACCATGGTGATCGTGTTCTTCTTCCTGCACTCGTGGCGCTCGACCATCATCACCGGGCTGACGCTGCCGATTTCCGTTATGGCCAGTTTCATCGCCATGAAGTTCTTCGGCTTTACGCTCAACTTCCTGACCCTGATGGCACTGTCGCTGTGCATAGGCTTGCTGATCGACGACGCCATCGTGGTGCGCGAAAACATCGTACGCCACCTCGGCATGGGCAAGAACCACCGCAAGGCCGCCGAGGACGGCACCAATGAAATCGGTCTGGCCGTAATGGCCACCACCTTTGCCATCGTGGCCGTGTTCATCCCCGTGGCTTTCATGCAGGGCATCATAGGCCGCTTCTTCCTGCAGTTCGGCATTACCGTGGCCGTGGCCGTGCTGGTATCGCTGTTCGTCAGTTTCACGCTGGACCCCATGCTGTCCTCGGTCTGGCCCGACCCCGTGAAAAACCGCTTCAGATATGTGCCGTGGCTGGGCCAGCTCATGCACATCATCGAGCATGGCATCGAACATCTGCACGTCTGGTACGGCAAGGTGCTGGCACTGGCGCTGCGCTGGCGCAAGCTGACGCTGACCATCGCCTTCGCCCTGTTCGCGGGCAGCCTGATGCTGGTGCCCATGATAGGCGGCGAAATGTTCCCCGAGCAGGACAATGGCTGGATCAATCTGCGCCTGAAAACCCCGGTCGGCTCCAGCATCGAATACACCGATAGCAAGGTCAAGCAGGTCGAATTGGCCCTGAAGGAATTCCCGGAAGTGGCCAAGGTCATCGCCGTGGTCGGCACGCAGGATGGCCGCAACACGGCGCAGGTGGACGTCAAGCTGCAGGACCGCAAGACCTTCAAGCGGCGCAGCCAGAAGGAACTGGAAGGCGCGGTGCGCGCGCGGCTCAACCGCATCGCCGGCATCACCATGTCGGTGGGCTGGAAACCTATCTTCATCGCCATTCTGGGTACGGACGAAGGCAAGCTGGACGCCGTGGCCCACCGCCTGATGGACAAGATGCGCAAGATTAAAGGCGTGGCCGACCTCGAATACAGCCAGGAAGGCGCCAACCCGTCCACCACGGTACGCATCAACAACGAGCTGGCCAGCGATCTGGGCCTGAGCGTGCAGCAGATCGGTACGGCACTGCGGCCTTTCGTGGCGGGCGATACCACCAGCCACTTCCTGGCCGACGATGGCCAGAACTATGACGTCAATGTACAGCTGCCCAAATCGGGCCGGCAGAAGATTGCCGATCTGGCCGACCTGTCGCTGGCTTCCTCCAAGCTGGGTCCGGATGGGCGTCCGCTGATGGTGCCGCTGCGTCAGGTGGTGGAATTCGTGCCGTCGTTCAGCCCGCAGGTACTCAAACGTCAGGCCCTGCAGCGCCGCGTCGCCGTGTATGCGTCCGTCGAAGGCCGTCCGGCTGGCGACGTGGATAGCGATGTGCGCAAGGCCATGAAGGAAATCGAGCTGCCAGCCGGCGTACGCTTCGACGTGGGCGGCAATGCGCAGGATATGGAGGAGAGCATGTCCTCGGCCATGATCGCGCTCAGCATCGCCGTGATCTTCATCTATCTGGTGCTGGCGTCCCAGTTCGGCAGCTTCCTGCAGCCGGTCGCCATCATGATGTCCTTGCCGCTGTCGCTAATCGGCGTGCTGGTGGCCCTGCTGGTGACGGGCAGTACGCTCAACATCTTCTCCGTGATCGGCTTCATCATGCTGATGGGTCTGGTCACCAAGAACGCGATTCTGCTGGTGGACTTCAGCAACCACGCCCAGCGCGAAGGCATGGGCCAGATCGAGGCACTGATGAATGCAGGGCAGGTGCGGCTGCGCCCTATCCTGATGACCACGCTGGCCATGATCTTCGGCATGCTGCCTATGGCCATAGGCATGGGTGATGGTGGCGAAACGCAAGCGCCCATGGGCCGGGCCGTGATCGGCGGGGTGATTACCTCCACCCTGCTGACGCTGGTGGTGGTGCCGGTGGCCTACACCTACCTCGATACGCTGGGCAAACGCTGCGCACGCTACTTCCGTGGCCGCGCCCATGACGAGGAAGAAGAACACCTACACCCCGTCAAACCGGCTGATATCGCCGAAGTAGCGTAAGGACTGACGCTACCAGTATCAAAACAAAACCGGGCCTGGCCCGGTTTTGTACTTTTATACTTCAACCACCCGTCATGCCAGCCTGATCGGCATCGTCGTCACTGTCCAGCGCCTGCTCCTGCTCCGATTCAGCCAGACCGGGGTTGGCTTTCGCCTCGGCCTTGCGGCGGGCTTTTTCCTCCGCCTTTTTCTTTTTTTCCAGCTCGCGCTGGCGCTTTTCATATGCGAAGTTGGTTTTTGCCATGGGCCGCCTCTCAGTATCCGGTACGTTAGTCATCCCATTATGAACCAGTTAAGGTCTGCCTTGCTGATTCATCCACGTGGATGATGCAGAGCATGTAGCTGTTTCAGGCGTTCGCGCGCCACATGGGTGTAGATCTGGGTGGTAGAAATATCGGCATGGCCCAGCAGCAGTTGCACCACGCGCAGGTCGGCGCCGTGGTTGAGCAGATGGGTGGCAAACGCATGGCGCAGCGTGTGCGGCGACAGCGGCACAGTGATGCCGGCCTTGTGCGCATGCTTCTTGATCAGGATCCAGAACATCTGGCGCGTCATGGCGCCGCCGCGCGCCGTCACGAACAGCGCATCGTCCTGCTGGCCGTTGAGTATCTGGCCTCTGGCCTCGTGCAGATAGCGTTCCAGCCACAGGCGTGCCTGCGCACCGAACGGCACCAGCCGCGTCTTGGCGCCCTTGCCCGTGATGCGCAGTACGCCCTCGTTCAGGCCCAGATCGAGCAGCTTCAGGCTGACCAGTTCCGACACGCGCAGGCCGGATGCATACATCAGTTCCAGCATGGTACGTTCGCGCAAGCCCAGCGGCGTGGCCACCTCGGGTGCCGCCAGCAGGGCTTCCACCTGGGCTTCGCTCAGCGTGTGGACGAAGCGCTGCGGCTGTTTGGCCGATACCAGCTTGAGTGTGGGATCGGCGCTGATGCGGTGCTGGCGCAGCAGCCACTGGTAGAAACGCCGCAGCACGGACAGGCGCCGGTTGGATGAAGTGGCTTTGCCGCTATCCTGATGGCGCGCCGCGATATACGCCTGCAAGTCGTGGCTGGCCACGGCGGCCAGCCCGTCTATCTGCGCACGCTGGCTGGCCAGCCACTGGGCGAACAGGCGCAGGTCGCGCCGGTAGGCTTCCAGCGTGTTCTTCGATAGTCCGTCCTCCAGCCACAGGCTGTCGCAGAACTCGTCGATCAGAGCAGCGTGGTCTGTTGCCATGCGTATTCGCTCGAGCCTTCGTGGGCCAGCAGCCAGCGCTTGATGCCCAGCAGATAGCCGTTCGGATCGTCGCTACGGGAAAAGCCGCCCAGCCCTGTGGCGGCCGTCACGCGGTGGCAGGGGATCACCACGGGGAACCAGTTGGCGCCGCAAGCCTGCCCTACGGCACGGGGTACGGAGCCGAGGTGGCTGGCCAGCTCGCCATAGGTGCGCACGCTGCCGCGCGGGATGGAACGGATGGCGTCCCACACACGCTGCTGGAACGGCGTGCCCACCGTGCACAGCGGCAGGTCGAACACATAGTCGGCATCGTCGCAATAACGCCGCAATTGATGTACAGCAATTTCTGCCACAGCGTCCTGTGGCGCTTTTGCATCAAAATGGGGCGGCAGATAACACAGCTCGGCAATCTTGCCCGCCTCGGTGCGCACGCCGATTTTTCCAAGTGGCAAGTCCACTACGGCCTGAAACAATTGTGTTTCCTGTTGTATTTTCATCACAGCTCATGCACCAAAAAAGGATGGGCAACGTTGTAAAAATGCACCAACATATTGCGATTTCATCATATTGCATTAATCGCATAGGTGGCTGGCTGACAGCATTTTAAGCGCGCCCGCCAGGCAGCGCGCAAAAAAAAAACGCACCCTCAGGTGCGTTTTCAAATACTGCTTCACGTTCCCGGTCGTTTGCGTGATGCCGTAGCGCGCTTATGGCGGCTTGCAGCCTCTATCACAACGACATTCTGTAAAACGTGTGTCTCCTCGTTCCATCGCCGGCATTGATTGCCGTTTCTCTACACACTCCCCACCTACAATTCTGTGCTCTTGCTACAAGGCTACATATCCTTATGCTTTATTCCTTGAGAGCGACGCCATCATAACGTAAGGCTTTCGTTTTTGACCAACTATTTTAAGCACGGTCGTACAGCCATACTTCAAGTCTGAACCAATTTTTACGCGGATTCCGAAAGTTGTGGTAAGCAGTTTTTCACTCTGCCGACCTAGTAGTTCCCCTCATTGCCAGCCCGGGCGCAGCCATTTATTTTGAGCCTACAAGAGCACCGGATTTCCCGGAATCAACATAAAAGTCGAGACATATCATGCTAAGCAAACTACTCGACCACCTCGAGGAATGGATGATCACCTTCCTCATGGGTGGGGCTACATTCATTATCTTCCTTTCCGTTGCGCACCGCTATGGCACCGGCCTGGCCATACCGGGCGTACAGGACTTTCTCTTAGGCCTGCACTTCGAATGGGCCCAGGAACTGGCCATCATCATGTTCGTGTGGATGGCCAAATTCGGCGCCGCCTATGGCGTGCGCATGGGCGTGCACGTGGGCGTGGACGTGCTGGTCAGCCGTCTGCCGACCGAATGGCGCAACCGTGCCACCTATGTGGCGCTGGCTTGCGGCATGCTGTTCACCGGCATCATCGGCACCCTGGGCCTGACCTTTGTGTGGGAAAACGGCATGCACTACGCCATCTACAACAAGCTTGGTCTTGATATAAGTGCGCTCACGGAAGGCCCCACCACGCCCGATCTGGAATGGCCGACCTGGTTCGTGTATTCCGTCGTGCCCATGGGTTCCTATCTGATGTGCTTGCGCTTCATCCAGGTCACCATCGCCTTCTGGCGCACGGGTGAAATGCCGCATCAGGACGAATCGCAGGTAGACGGTCTGGAAGACGACAGCGATGACGAAATGTTTGCCGTCGCCAAACCAGCCCACGGAGGTGCGCAATGAGCCACGCTAACGCTCTCACCGCCGTCGCCCAGATGAGCAAGCAGCGCGCCGCTGCATGGCTGCTGGGCATAGGCGCCATCCTGCTGGCCCTGTGCTTCATCGGCGGCAAGGTCGGCATCGTGTTCGCCCTGCTGCTGGCGCTGATGCTGACCGGCATCCCCGTCTCCATCGCACTCGGCCTGACGGTGCTGATGTTTATGTATCTGCTGACCCACGTTCCGGTGGAAGCTGTGGCGCTGAAACTGTTCAGCGGCATCGAGAAGTTCGAAATCATGGCCATCCCGCTGTTTATTCTGGCCGGTAACTTCCTCACCCACGGCGGCGTGGCCAAACGCATGATCAAGTTTGCCACCAGCCTGATCGGCCACTGGCATGGCGGTCTGGCGCTGGCAGGGATTATTGCCTGCGCCATGTTCGCGCTGGTGTGCGGCTCCTCGGTAGCCACGGTGGTGGCGATCGGCTCCATCATCCTGCCGGCCATGGTCAAGCAGGGTTATCCGAAACGCTTCGGCGCCGGCGTCATCATCACGGCCGGTTCGCTGGGCATCCTGATGCTGCCGTCGATTCCGAAAGTGATCTACGCGATTTCCACCAACACTTCGATCGGTGCGCTGTTCCTGGCCGGTCTGTTCCCCGGCATCCTGCTGACGGTGATGCTGTGCACCACTACCTGGGTGCTGGCCAAGAAGAACGGCTATCCGCGCATGCGCAAAGCCAGCTGGGGCGATCGCCTGAAAGCCTTCAAGGAAAGCGTGTGGGGCCTGATGCTGGTGGTAATCATCATCGGCGGTATCACCAAGGGTATCTTCACCCCGACCGAAGCGGCCGCCATGAGCGCCGTGTATGCCTTCATCATTTCCGTGTTCGTCTACAAGGACATGCCGCTGAAGAAAACCCCGGAAGTGCTGAAGAAGTCGGCCAGCCTGAGCGCCATGCTGCTGTACATCATCACCAACGCCGTGCTGTTCTCCTTCCTGATGGCGCACGAAAATATTCCGCAGGCGATGGCAGACTGGATCCTCGCCAAGGATCTGGGTCAGGCCGGCTTCCTGTTCTTCACCAATATATTGCTGCTGCTGGCCGGTAACGTGATGGAACCTTCGTCCATCATTCTGGTGATGGCACCGATCTTGCACCCTGCCGCCATCCGTCTGGGCATCGACGCCGTCCATTTCGGCATCATGATCGACGCCAATATGGAAGTGGGCCTGTGCCACCCGCCCGTGGGCCTGAACCTGTATGTGGCCAGCGGCATCTCCAAGATGAGCATCTCCGAGCTGACCGTGGCCGTCATGCCGTGGCTGCTCACCATGCTGGTGTTCCTCGTCATCGTCACCTACTGGCCGGGCTTGTCGCTGTGGCTGCCGAAAGCCATGGGCCTGATGTAAGGGCTGCGGCCTAAAACAAAACCCCGTGTGGCCTGACAGCCACACGGGGTTTTTTATTATGGCGGACCGCGAGATCCGCCGTATTCCACTTATGCTTACTTGGCGGCTTCCTTGTTAATCGCCGAGATCAAGTCCTTGCCGATACGGCCTTCCATATCCTTCTGCACCGGCAGCAGGGCTTTACGCCATTCGGCCTGCTCTTTCACGCTGAGCGTGTAGATTTCCGTCTTGCCGGCCTTCTTGATGGCGTCCAGCGCCATATCGTTGTCGCGCTGGGCGATGGCTTTCTCGAAGGTGGTGGCGTCCTTCATGGCCTTATCCAGCGCGGCGCGGATATCGGCTGGCAGACCATCCCAGAACTTCTTGTTGACGATCACGGCATAGCCCAGATAGCCGTGGTTGGACACGGTTACATGCTTCTGCACTTCGTGCATCTTCTGGGTGTACATATTCGACGGCGGATTCTCGGTACCATCTACCACGCCCGTCTGCAGCGCCTGATACACTTCCGAGAACGCCAGCACCTGCGGGTTGGCGCCCAGTGCGCGCATCTGCGCGTCCAGCACTTTGGACGACTGGATACGCATCTTCTGGCCCTTGAAGTCCGCTACCGAATGCAGCGGCTTATTCGCCGACATCACCTTGAAGCCGTTATCCCAGAAGGCCAGACCGGTAATGCCTTTCGGCTCCAGCTTCTTCAGCAGGCCTTTGCCGATTTCGCCTTCCGTCACGTTGTACAGCGCCGTCTTGGATGGGAAGATGTATGGCAGATCGAAGGCTTCGAATTCCTTCACGCCCAGCGGACCGAATTTGGCCAGCGATGGCGCCAGCATCTGCACGGCGCCCAGCTGCAGCGCCTCCAGTTCTTCCTTGTCTTTATACAGCTGGCTGTTCGGATACACCTCGACCTTGACGCGGCCATTGGTGGCTTTTTCGGCCAGTTGCTTGAAGCGTTCTGCTGCCTGGCCTTTCGGCGTATCGGTTGCCACCACGTGGCTGAATTTGATCACGATAGGCGCCTGGGCGTAGGCGTTGATGCTCAGGGCGGCGCCCAGAACCAGAAGCATGGCATTGAGTTTCATGGAGTCTCCAGAAGGAAGGAAAATGCGGTATTGTTGTAGTGTGATCGATTCTCACCAACCGTGACAAGCCCTGCAACTGTGGAAAACCACAATGGCGAGCAGCGTGCAAGGCGATACCCTGAACGCCCATGACCGAATCTAACAGCTCCCCTACCGCGCGCCGGCGCGGCCTCCGGCGTGGCCTGTCCAGCAGCGCGCTGCGCTGGCTGCTGCCCATCGTACTGGTACTGTTTTTTCTGGCAATATTGATCTGGTTGCCATGGCAGGCGCGCCAGATGGAAAGCACGGAGCGGCAGGAACAGCTGATCGCCGATACGCTGTGGGTCGAGCAGACCATACGCTTCCAGCTGGGACGCGACGAAGAATCGCTGCGCGCACTGGCCTATGAAATCGGCGCTGTCCACCTGTCGGACGAGCAGCTCAAAGCCCGCCTGACCCGCCTGCTGAAAAATGGTCACGAATTTTTACGTGTGGTGTGGCTGCGGCCCGATGGCAGCCTGCACGCCAGCAGCGACGCCATCCCCCTGCCCGTGCGCCTGACCCAGGCTTCCGAAGCCACCATGGAACTGGTGCGCAAGACGCGCAAGCCCATGTACACCCAGCCCGAAGTCCAGAGCGGCAACCAGAGCGCGGCACCGGCCGCCGTGCTGATGGACTACCACATCCCGCTGTTCCGCGGCGACGAGTATCTCGGTGATCTGGTGGCCACCTACCAGACCAGCGTGCTGCTGGACGAAATGGTGCCATGGTGGTTCGCGCAGGATAATCAGGTCTCGCTGATCGACCGCGACGACCGCGTGCTGGCACGCCGCGCGGCCGCCGGTCCCGGCCACGGCGTCTACACCCACAAGCGCGCGCTCGATCTGCCCGGCGCCAACCTCACGCTGGTGACGGACAGCGTGAAGAGCGAACCCAAGCTGCTGCCGAATCTGCTGGTCGGTTCCGTCATCGTGCTGTCACTGGGACTGTTATGGAGCTTGCTGGCCCTGTGGGGCCACATCTCGCGCCGGCTGGCGGCCGAAGGCGCGCTGCGCCAGCAGATGTTGTTCCGCACGGCGATGGAGAACTCGCTGGTGACGGGCCTGCGCGCACGCGATCTGGAAGGCCGCATCACCTACGTCAATCCGGCCTTCTGCCAGATCGTCGGCTACCCGGCCGAAGAAATCATCGGCAAGCTGCCGCCCATGCCCTACTGGGCGCCGGAAGCCATGGCCGAATACCAGACCCGCTTCGCTTCCGTGCTGGCCGGTAAAGTCACGCCCCAGTTCGAAACCTATTTCCAGCGGCCCAATGGCGAACGCGTGCCCGTACTGATTTTCGAAGCACCGCTGGTCGATAACAATGGCAAGCAGACCGGATGGATGGGCTCCATCCTCGACATCTCCGACCGCAAGCGGGTGGAAGACCTCAACCGCCAGCAACAGGAAAAACTGCAGTCCAGCGCCCGCCTCGCCACCATGGGCGAAATGGCGTCCATGCTGGCGCATGAACTGAACCAGCCGCTGGCCGCAATTTCCAGCTACACCACGGGCGCGCTGAATATCCTCAAACGCGCCGACAGCCAGCATGCGCCGGTTCAGGCAACAGCGCTGATACCGGCGCTGGAACAGGCCAGCACCCAGGCGCAGCGGGCCGGACAGATCATCCGCAGCGTGCACGAGTTCGTGAAGAAGAGCGAACCGCAGCGCCAGCAGATCGCCATCGGCCCGCTACTGGAAGGCATACGCACGCTGATCGAACTGCAGGCGCGCCAGGCTTTTGTATCGTTCAAGACCAGCATTCCCGACCAGCTGCCGCCTGTGCTGGCCGACCGCGTGATGATAGAACAGGTGCTGCTCAACCTGACCCGCAACGGCATCGAAGCCATGCAGCACATACCGCCCCAGCGCCGCCTGCTGAAAGTGCAGGCCAGCTACCTGCCCGAGACGGCGCAGGTCAGCGTGGCCGTGATCGATCAGGGCCACGGCATACCGGAAGACGTGGCGCAGCGCCTGTTCTCGCCCTTCTTCTCGACCAAGGCCGAAGGCATGGGCATGGGACTCAACATCTGCCGGACCGCGATAGAATTCCACGGCGGCACACTGACACATAGCGCCAACCCGCAAGGGGGCACCATATTTACCTTCGTGCTGCCGGCACTGGCAGAGAACACGGAAACGGAGACCTGAAGCATGCTGCATATCGTTGATGATGAAGAAGTGGTGCGTGACGCACTGACCTGGCTGGCCACCTCGCGCGGCATCAGTTCGCGCAGCTATGCTTCGGCGCTGCAGCTGCTACGCCATGCCGATAGCGGCCAGTTCGATCCGGAAGGCGATTGCGTGCTGCTCGACGTGCGTATGCCGGACATGAACGGCATCGCCGCCTTCGACCAGCTCTCGACTCGCGGGCTGACGCAGCGCATGCCGGTGATCTTCCTCACCGGCCACGGCGATGTGCCGATGGCAGTCGATGCGCTCAAGCGCGGCGCGTTCGACTTCTTCGAGAAACCGTTCAATGACAACCAGCTGATGGACCGCGTGCAGGAAGGGCTGGCCGGTTCGCGCAAGGCCGGCGAAATGGCGCAGGTACACGCCCGCCTCGCCACCCTGTCGGCACGCGAACGGGAAGTGCTGGACCTGATACTGGCGGGGAAGATGAACAAGGTGGTGGCCGATGAACTGGGCATCAGCATGCGCACGGTGGAAGTACACCGTGCGCATATCTTCGACAAGATGCAGGTGAAAACGGCGGTCGAACTGGCCGGCCTGCTGAAATAGATCTAGCTTTTCTTCTACGCCCTAGCTCTTCTTCTGCGCCGCTATCCATTCATCGACTACCTGCTCCAGCACAGGTAGCGGCACATTGCCCGTTTCCAGCACGGTGTTGTGGAAGGCTTTCAGCGAGAAGCGCTCGCCCAGCGCATGCTGGGCGCGGGCGCGCAGTTCCAGTATGCGCAGCATGCCTATCTTGTAGGCGCAGGCCTGGCCCGGCATGGCCACATAGCGCTCCACTTCCACTGCCGGTATGCCGTAGTCTATGCCTTGCTGACGGGTCCATTTCATCGCATGCAGGCCGGTATCCACCACCAGCCGGCGCGCGCGGAACAGCTCTGCATCGAGCTGGCCCAGGTGGCCCACCACATCACCGTCATACCAGTGGTTTTCCACCGCCAGCTGCTCTGCATACAGGGCCCAGCCTTCGCCATAAGCCGAACCGACGGGGAATACGCGGTCACGCCGGTAGCGCGGCTGCTTGCTGTTTTCCTGCTGCAGCGCGATCTGGAAGTGGTGGCCCGGCACACCCTCGTGATACGTCAGGGTACGCAGGCCGACGATGCGGAACACCGGCCCCGGCATGGGTGCCCAGAAGATGCCGGGACGGGTGCCGTCATTGGCCGGCCCCGTGTAATGGGCAGCGGCGGTCTTTTCCGTGAACGGCGGTTCGCGCTTCACCACCACCGGCGCTTTCGGCGTGATGTCGAACAGCTCGCGCGAGCGCTGCTCGGCGTCGCGCAGCACTTCTTCATAGCGCGCCAGCAAGGCCGGACGGGGATCGGCCTCTTTCGGCTGCACATCCTTTTCCAGCTTGGCCATGCGCTCCTTGATGCTGCCTTCCGTATAGCCCTGCGAAACCAGCAGACCATCCATCTCTTTCTCGATGCGCGCCACTTCGCGCAGGCCGATCTGGTGTACCTGCTCGGGCGTGTAACTGCTCGAGGTCATCTGCCTGAGCAGCAAGGCGTAGGCCTTGTCGCCATTGGGTAAACGCCACAGCCCCGCATCGTTGCTGGTCTGCGGCAGCTGCTCCTGCAGCAGCGTGCGCACGCGCTGGTAGGATGGCATGACGGACTGGCGCACGATGGCTTCCGCGCTGGCGGCGGCCTGCTGCTGGGCTTCCGGGGTGAGCTCCTTTACATTCGCCATGCGCTGCTTGAGCGATACCACCAGCACATTGCTTTCGGCACCGCCTTCAAGGAAGCGATCGAGCTGGCCGATGGCGGATTGGGTCAGAAAGGTCGGCATCAGGATGCCGCGCGCACCGAGCCCGCGCGCCTGCAGGATGCCCGTGTCGATTTTGCCGGCCACGGCCTGCAAGCGTACCAGATAGTTGTCCACATCGCGCTGGTTGCGGATAGGGTGGGCCTGGCTGAGGAAGTTCACCAGCTGCACATGCAGGCCGCCGAACTGGTTGAAGACGAAGTTGTAGTCGGCGTAAGGGTAGCTGTCGATCTGGTTCTGCAGATTCCAGCGTATGGTGGCAGCACTGGCGCGCTGCTGCACGCTCAGGCTTTGCAGATTCATCTTGTCCAGCTGCGCCAGCGCCTTCTTGGCAGCGGCGACATCGCGCGCCCGCTGCACAATGGAATTCGGCGTCAGCTTGCGGTCCAGACCATCCTGCTCCTTGCCGTTGAAATACTGCTTGAGCGTGGCCTGCTCCGGATCGTTGCGCACCTTGACGCTGGCCAGATTGTCAGCCCACTGGTCAAAGCTGATAGCCTGCGCGGCCAGACTCACGCTGAAACTCAGCGCGGCGCTGGCACTGGCAAGAAAAACGATGGAGCGGCGGGGAGTGTGCATGATCTTCCTCTGTAAGTCGATCATACGAGTGTAGCGCAGTTCAGCGGTGGCAGGCCAACGCCCATTCCAGATGCTCGCGCAGCAGCGGCGTAGCGCCGTCGCAGCGCGCCGTCAGTGCAGCCACTATCGCGCCATCGCCGCGGGCGCCCGCGCTGGCCGCATTGCCCAGTGCCACCGCGATATTGCGCAGCCAGCGTTCATGGCCGATGCGGCGTATCGGGCTGCCTTCCATCTTGCGGTTGAACTCTTCCTCGGTCCAGGCAAACAGTTCCAGCAGGCTGGCGCTGCCCAGGCCATGGCGCTCGTCGAAATCGGGCAGCACCGCCTTGTGGGCGAACTTGTTCCACGGGCAGGCCGTCTGGCAATCGTCGCAGCCGTAAATATGGTTGCCGATCAGGGGCCGCAGTTCGGCCGGTATCGCGCTTTTCAGTTCTATGGTCAGGTAGGAGATGCAACGCCGCGCATCCAGTTTGCCCGGCGCGAGAATGGCACCCGTGGGGCAGACATCGATGCAGGCCGTGCACTGGCCGCAGTGGGCGCCAGTGGGCGCGTCCACCGGCAGCGGCAGATCGAGCAGAAACTCGCCCATAAAGAAGGTGGAACCGGCCGTGCGCGACAGCAGCAGCGTATGTTTGCCGCGCCAGCCCAGCCCTGCCTTCTCGGCCAGCGGCAGTTCCATCACGGGCGCCGAATCCGTGAACACGCGGTAGCCGAATTCGCCGATCTGCGCCTTGACCTTGTCGGCCAGCTGCTGCAGGCGGGCGCGCAGCACCTTGTGGTAGTCGCGTCCGCGCGCATACACGGAGATCACGGCGGCCTGCGGGTCGGCCAGCCGCTGTGCTTCGCGCTCGCGCCAGTCGGGCGGCGTATCGGTGGGCAGATAGTCCATGCGGGCACTGACCACACGCACCGTGCCGGGCACCAGCTCGGCCGGGCGGGCCCGCTTCATGCCATGCGCCGCCATATAGTCCATTTCGCCGTGAAAGCCGGCGTCCAGCCAGGCTTGCAGGCCCGCTTCCGCATGGCTGAGATCAATATCGGTGATGCGTACTTCGGCAAAGCCCAGCTCCGTGCCCCAGCGCTTGATGCTGGCGGCCAGTTCGGCTAATTCGGTTTCGGACAGGGAATGCGGCATGGGCGGAGTAACAATGTAAGAATGGGCGCAGGCGGTTACAATGGTGTACCAAGCAACCTGACAACCTCATATTCTAATTGATGCCGCACTTTCAAGCCCATCTCCACGACGAAGCTGCCACTGCCGCCCTCGGGGTCTCGCTGGCGCACGCTATGGCGCCCGGTCTGGTCATCTACCTGCATGGCGATCTGGGGGCCGGCAAGACTGCGCTCACGCGCGCGCTGCTGCACGCGGCCGGCCATGTCGGCACCGTGAAAAGCCCCACTTACACCCTGTCCGAACCGTATGCGATTACGCTGGCCGGCCAGGCCATCAGCGTGATCCACTACGATCTGTACCGCATGGGCAGCCCGGAAGAGTTTCTGGATGCAGGCTTCCGCGAAGATTTCAACGGCAGCAACATCTGCATCGTCGAATGGCCGGAAAAGGCCGACGGCGTACTGCCGCCGGCCGATCTCGATGTCAACCTGAGCGTGGCTGGCGCCGGTCGTGATGTAGAATTGCGGGCATCCACTCCTGCCGGTCACTCATGTCTGCAACGCCTGAAATTCGCGCCCAATCTGTGAGCGACGCCAGTTCCGCCCAGCCGGACGCGCGCACACGCCGCACCGTGCTCAAAGCCGGTGGTGCCCTGCTGCTGTCCGTGCTGGCGCCCAGCCGTGCCATGGCGGCGCAAATTCTCGCCGTGCGCGTCTGGCCGGCCGAGGACTATACCCGCGTTACGCTGGAAAACGACGCCATCCTCAAAGCCACCCACTTCACCGTAAAAGACCCGGAGCGGCTGGTGGTAGATATCGAAGGGCTGGAACTCAATCCCACCCTGAAAAGTCTGGTGGCCAAGATCCAGTCCAACGATCCGTATATCAAGCAGGTCAGGGTGGGCCAGAACCGGCCCAATGTGGTGCGGCTGGTATTCGACCTGAAAGAGGAAGTGCGGCCGCAGGTGTTCACGCTGGCGCCGGCCGGCAATTACAAGCACCGCCTGATCTTCGACCTGTATCCCGTCAAGGAAGCCGACCCTATCGCCGCCATGATAGAAAAAGGCGACTGGTCCAACGATGGCAAGAGCAGCAAGACCGACAGCGCCAGCAGCGGCGGCAAGGTGGCAGCCGTAGAAACACCCGCCACACCGGCCGCACCCAATACGGCAGCGGAAACGGCGCGGCCCGAACACGAAGGCAGGACGGCCGAAGTGGCGGCCAAGCCGGCGGAAAAATACGACCACAACGGCAAGCTGGTACGCATGCTGACGGTGGTGCTGGACCCCGGCCACGGCGGCGAAGACCCCGGCGCTTCGGGCAAGAATGGCAGCCGCGAAAAAGACATCGTGCTGGCCATCGCCAAGCGCCTCAAGAACCGCATCGAAGAAATCCCGAATATGCGGGTGATGCTGACGCGCGATGGCGATTACTTCGTGCCGCTCGGCACGCGCGTGGAAAAAGCCCGCAAGGTGCAGGCCGACCTGTTCGTCTCCATCCACGCGGATGCCTTTGTACAGCCCACGGCACGCGGCTCCTCGGTGTTCGTGCTGTCGGAAAAAGGCGCCAGCTCGACGGCCGCGCGCTGGCTGGCCGACAAGGAGAATCTGGCCGACACCATAGGCGGCGTCAACGTGCGCAACCACGACCGCCAGCTGGCCAGTGTGCTGATCGATCTGTCCACCACGGCCCAGATCAATGACTCGCTCAAGCTGGGCAAGTCCGTGCTCGGTGAAATCGGCGGCATCAACCGCCTGCACAAAGGCTCGGTGGAGCAGGCCGGCTTCGCCGTGCTGAAAGCGCCCGACATTCCTTCCATCCTGATCGAAACGGCCTTCATTTCGAATCCGGAAGAAGAGGCCAAGCTGCTGGATGAGGGCTACCAGAACCAGCTGGCCGATGCCATCGTCAAAGGCATACGGCGCTATTTCGCCAAGAACCCGCCGCTGGCCAAGAACCGCCTGACCTGAGGCCGGACCTGAAGCGCGGCGCTATCACACCACTTTTACGGAACCCACATGGCTGTAGCAACGATGACAGAATATGGCGCACTGCCCGCAGTGCAGATCACGGCGGCCGATGGCGCCGAAATCACGGTGTCGCTGTTCGGCGCCCATCTGCTTTCATGGAAAACCGGCGACGGCAAACAGCGATTGTTCGTCAGCAGCCAGACCCCGCTCGATGGCAGCAAAGCCATACGGGGCGGCGTGCCCGTGATCTTCCCCCAGTTTAATGTGCGCGGCCCCGGGCTGCGCCACGGTTTTGCCCGCGTCAGCCAGTGGCGCATGAGCGCCAGTGGCGGTGATGGCGGCCATGCCTATGTCGAGCTGCAGCTGAACCAGCACGATCTGGCGGCCGAACACGCGGCAGCATGGCCGCACGCATTTGAACTGACGCTGCGCTATACCTTACAAGGTGATGCGCTCGACGTGCGCTACACGGTGCATAACAGCGGCACGGCCGAATTCCCCTTCGGCGTGGCACTGCATACCTATTACGATGTGGGCCAGCTCGAAGCCACCAGCATCAGCGGCCTGCAGGGCCAATGCTATACCGACCATCATCTGCAGACAGCCACGCAGGACTACCCTGCCCTGCACTTCAACCAGAAGCACGACCGCCTGTACCAGTCCACGCCTACGCTGACGCTGAACACGGCCAACGCCACGCTGCATCTGGAACAGCAGGGATTTGATAACTGGGTGGTGTGGAATCCGGGTCAGGCCGATGCGGCGGCGCTGACTGATCTGGCGGATGAGGAGTATCTGCGTTTCGTCTGCATCGAACCGGCCCGCATCGACCAGCAGCTGCTGGCCGCCGGCAGCAGCTGGACCGGTACGCACCGTATCAGCTGTGCCAGCTAGGGCTTAATTCGACTCCTTGATGATGCGGCCGGAACCGGGCTGGATAGGCCGTGCATTCATAGGATACAGGCGGGCGAACAGTGCCATCTGGGCCGGCGAAGCCTGCACCGGCTCTTTCATCACCAGCCACAGCACGCCTTCGCTGCAAGGCGGCGTGGTCAGCGAACCCATGAAGGTGTAGTAGTCGCGCCGGGCCGGAATCAGGTCGATAGGATCGATCACCGACGAAGGCGCCATGGTGTCGAGTTTTTCCAGCGGCAGATTATTCCACACGGTCTGGATCACTGGCTGCGCACGGCCACGTTCGAGCAGCAGCGCAATCACGGCCAGCTTGCCTTCGCCATCCTTGTGCACCAGATGCATGACCATCTCGTAGCCCTTGCCATTGATGCGCTCTTCCGACGGACGGTGGAAGTGGAACTGGATCAGCTCATACATACGGTTCTGCACCGTGATGAAATTGCCGCCGCCCAGCATCACCTGCACGGTGTGGCCGTTGTCCGTCACATTGAACGAGGATGGGTGGTAGTCGAAGGTGATCTGTTCCAGCTCGACCTTCATGCCATCACGCACATCGATAGGCGACTGGCGGTTGCCGGTGCTGCATTTGGCCCATTCCGGATTGATTTTGCCCCAGTTGGCGGGACCGTTTTCACCTTCGTACGACCAGTGGTGGCTATACACTTTCGGTGCCGCTTCCACCACGGCAGCGGCCTTCTTGGCCTTGGCCGCAGCGGCCACGCGGGCCTGCTGGTTGGCGCGCATCAGCGCCAGACGGGCAGCAATCTTGGCCGACAGATCGGCTTCCGCCTCGGCTTCGCGCTCGCGCGCACTCGGTGCCGAGGCCGACGCCTTGCGCCCTGCCGATGCCGGCTCGCTTTCGCCTTTTTCTGCTGCCGCTGCCGCAATCTGTTTGAGCGGCACGCCGCCCACGCTCACACCATGTTCCGATTTGGCGCCCGCAGCCGGCGTGCCCTTGGTTTTAACCGTGGATGCTGCAGCTTTGGCCGACGCCGGTTCACGCGCCTCATTGGCGCTGGCAGCGGTGGCAAACGCGCAGCAGCAGGCGATCAGGGTGAGTAAAGTACGCATCGCAGTCCAGAAGTATAAGAATTACACACTGGTATACGGATGCAATTGGGAAAAACTTGAGCGGCGGCTAGGCCAGGAAAGATATTTATTTGTGAAATATGCCGGATTCGGCCTGCCGGCAAAGAGCGGCGCGGGCCGGTGAGACACTGCCGCGCTGCGCTGCAGCCCGGCTCCGGCCCACCCGGCCTTTCTGGCAGTTTAGCGGCGCAGCATGCGGCGGCCCAGCTTGTAGACGCCGCCCAGCGCCATCGGCACGATGGCCACGCCCACGCCCACCAGCACGATTTCCGTCAGGTGTTCACGCACGATGGCGATATTGCCGAAGAAGTAGCCAGCCGTAGTCAGCAGCACCACCCACAGCACGGCGCCCGTGATGTTGTAGAGCTGGAAGCGGCCATGGGTCATGTCCGATACGCCGGCCACGAACGGGGCAAAAGTACGCACCACTGGCACGAAGCGGGCCAGTACGATGGTCTTGCCGCCATGTTTTTCAAAGAACTCATGAGTACGACGCAAGGCTTCCTTGTTGAGCCAGCGATAATCATGGGTGAACACGCGCTGGCCTATGGCCTCGCCTATCCAGTAATTGGTGGTGTTGCCGAGCACAGCCGCTGTAATCAGCAAGCCCATCAGCAGGAACAGATTCATTTCACCGAGCGCACACAGGGCACCGGCGATGAACAGCAAGGTATCGCCGGGGAAGAAGAACAGGACTACCAGCCCCGTTTCACAGAAGATGATGGCAAATAGCACGGCATAAATCAGGGTACCGTATTGCTGTATCAGCACTTCGAGCGTTTTGTCGACATGAAGAATCATGCCGAAGAATTGCATTAAATCCATATTCTTCCCATAAAGTCAGCGCCGGAATCATACACCACGAATGGCGCCAGGTGAGCAGTTTCCCGCCAGCTGTTATCCAGATTAAAATCTTTCACGAACGCGCAAGCCGCGCGTCGCCCCCTTAGCCCACTACCCAGGGAGATACCGGATGTACCGAACCATGCTGTTACCATCCTTGTCCGCTGCTGCGCTGCTTACCAGCGGCATAGCCAGCGCTGCCGATCTGCCGATCAAACCCAGCGTCGGCGACCTCGTCAAGCAATCGCAGGCGTCCGACTGGCGCCCTACCGACCCGCAGCACACGCTCTACATGGAACTCGAAAGCGGCCGCGTGGTCATCGAGCTGGCGCCCGGCTTTGCGCCGAACAACATCGCCAACATCGAAACGCTGGTGAAGGAAAAGTATTTCGACGGTCTGGCCATCCTGCGCTCGCAGGATAACTATGTGGCCCAGTGGGGCGATCCGCAGGCGGAATCGGACCATCCGCGTCCGCTGGGCAGTGCCAAACCCAAGGTAGCGGGCGAATTCAGCGTGCCGCTCAAGAACGACCAACATTTTGTGCGCCAGCCCGACCGCGACGGCTATGCGCCGCAAATCGGCCATTCCAACGGTTTCCCCGTGGCGCGCGATCCCAAAGCCGGCACCACCTGGCTGGCCCATTGCTACGGCATGGTGGGTGTGGGCCGCGATAACGGTACCGACAGCGGCAATGGCGCCGAGCTGTATGCCGTGACGGGCCACGCGCCGCGCCATCTGGACCGCAACATCACGCTAGTGGGCCGTGTGCTGTCCGGCATGCCGCTGCTGTCCTCGCTGCCGCGCGGCGGCGAAGCCATGGGCTTCTACGGCGCCAAGGAAAGCCGCATGGCCATCAAGTCGGTGCGGCTGGAAGCCGATGTGCCCGAGGCCGAACGCAGCCATCTGGAAGTGATGCGCAGCGAAGCGCCTATCTACCAGCAGGTGATCGACGCCCAGCGCAACCGTGGCGGCCCGTGGAACAAGTTCTCGCCCGGCTATGTCGAACTGTGCAACGCGCCTATCCCGGTGCGCGTGCGTCCCTAAGCGTCCCTAAGCTTACCTAAACACCCCTGCCAGCGCCCCGCAAACGGGGCGCTGCAAGCAGTTATAATCGCGGGATGAATGCGCCCGATACTACCCCTAGCAGCACAGGCCCGCGTCCCATCCGCGCCCTGCCCGATCAGCTGATTTCCCAGATAGCCGCCGGCGAGGTGGTCGAGCGGCCTTCGGCCGTGGTCAAGGAATTGCTGGAAAATGCCCTCGATGCGGGTGCCAGCCAGATCAATGTGCGGCTGGAAGAAGGTGGCGTAAAACGCATCGCCATCACCGATAACGGCCGCGGCATCCCGCCCGAGCAGATGCCGCTGGCACTGGCCCGTCACGCCACCTCGAAAATCGCCTCGCTGGATGATCTGGAAAACGTGGGCACGCTGGGCTTCCGTGGCGAAGCGCTGGCCTCGATCGCCTCCGTGGCCTCCGTCACGCTGACCTCGCGCACGGCCGATGCGGCCCATGCCTGGGAAATCGTCGGCTCACATCAGGGCACGGTGGCGCCATCCTCGGGCGCCTGCGGCACCACGGTCGATGTACAGGACCTGTATTTCAACACGCCGGCACGGCGCAAATTCCTCAAGTCGGAACAGACCGAATTCGGCCACTGTGCCGAGGTGGTACGGCGGATTGCGCTGGCCCGCCCCGACGTGGCCTTCACGCTGAGCCACAATGGCCGCACCATAGACCACTGGAACGTGACGGAAATGGCCAAGCGCAGCGCGCACATTCTCGGTGACGGTTTTGCCGAAGCGCGCCTGCACATCGACGAAGCAGCCGGCCCGCTGCGCCTGCACGGCTACACGGGCTTGCCGACTGCCTCCAAAGCGCGTGCCGATGGCCAGTTCTTCTACGTTAATGGCCGCTTCGTGCGCGACAAGGTGCTGGTACACGCCGTCAAGGCGGCCTATCAGGACGTGCTGCATGGCGACCGTTTCCCCTCGTATGTGCTGTCGCTCGACCTCGATCCGGCGCTGGTGGACGTCAATGTGCACCCGTCGAAAATCGAAGTACGCTTCCGCGACAGCCGCGCCGTGCACCAGTTTGTCTTCCACGCGGTGCAGCGCGCACTGGCGCAGACTTCGGCCACTGCCCACGGCAGCGCACCATCGCCCCTGCCGGCAGCCGACAGTCTGGAAACCACGCCGTGGCGCGGCGAGCAGACCAGCTTCGGCGCCCTGCTCAAGCCCGATTACGCGCCGACCTTCTCGCCCTCGCCGTTTGCCAAGCCGGGCAATGCCAGCGGCGGCGCTGCTGGTAGCGCAGGCGGCACAGCCTACGCGCCGCACAGTGCGCCCCGCTTCGACGCCCGCACCGGTGGCGTGGCCCAGAGCACAGAGCGCTATGGTGCGCTGTTCAACGGCGGCGGCGATGACGCGCGCAGCCACGCCACCGCAGGCGACTACAGTCGCAGCGATAGCCTGAGCAACGATAGCGACCGTGCACTGCCGCAGGCCAGTCCGTTTACCGTTTCGCCAGCCGCCATGGCGCAGGAAGAATTCCCGCTCGGCTTTGCGCTGGCCCAGCTGCACGGCATCTACATCCTGGCCCAGAATGCCAAAGGGCTGGTGCTGGTGGATATGCACGCGGCCCATGAACGCATCCTGTACGAACAGCTCAAGCAGGCGCTGGAAAGCCATGTGGCCGGTGAAGCCATGCAGGTGCAGCCGCTGCTGATCCCTGTTACCTTCTATGCCGATGCGATCGAAGTGGCCACCGTGCACGAACAGCAGGAAACCCTGCAGGCACTGGGCTTCGACATTGCCGCCCTGTCGCCCACTACGCTGGCCGTGCGCTCGGTGCCCGTGCTGCTGAAAAATGCCGATGCCCAGACGCTGGCGCGCGACGTGCTGCGCGATGTACGCGAATTCGGCGGCTCGCGCCTGCTGATCGAACGCCAGCACGAGCTGCTGGGCACACTGGCCTGCCACACGGCCGTGCGCGCCAACCGCATCCTGTCGGTGCAGGAAATGAACGCCCTGCTGCGCCAGATGGAGAGTACCGAACGGGCCGACCAGTGCAACCACGGCCGCCCGACCTGGGTGCAGGTGGAAATCGGCGCGCTCGATAAACTCTTCCTGCGTGGCCAATAAGATGGCCGATAAGATGCCCCAGTCTGTACAGCGGCCACTGGCCGTGGCCATCATGGGCCCTACTGCTTCCGGCAAGACGGCGGCCGCGCTGGCCATCGCCGAGCGCATTCCATCGGAAATCATCTCGGTCGATTCCGCGCTGGTATTCCGCGGCATGGACATCGGCACCGCCAAGCCCACGCGCGCCGAACTGGCGGCCGCACCGCACCACCTGATCGACATCATCGACCCGCTCGACGCCTACTCGGTGGCCCAGTTCCGCAACGATACGCTGCGTCTCGTCGACGACATCGTGGCACGCGGCAAACTGCCGCTGCTGGTGGGCGGCACCATGCTGTACTTCAAAGGACTGGCCGATGGCCTCGATGACCTGCCCGGCGCCGATCCGGCCCTGCGTGCGCAGATCGAAGAGGAAGCCGCACAACTGGGCTGGCCCGCCATGCATGCGCGGCTGGCCCTGCTCGATCCGGTCACGGCCGCAAGGCTGGCGCCGGCCGATGCCCAGCGCATCCAGCGTGCGCTGGAAATCTGCACGCTGAGCGGCAAGCCCATGTCGGCCCTGCTGGCCCAGCGCGAGCACACCGAACTACCGTTCGAGCTGCTGTCGTTCGCACTCGAACCATCCGACCGCGCCGTGCTGCATGAACGCATCGCGCGCCGCTTCGACCTGATGCTGGCCGATAGCCCGGACGGCAATCTGCTGACGGAAGTGGAACAGCTGCGCCGCCGTGGCGACCTGCATCCGGGCCTGCCCTCGATACGCTGCGTGGGCTACCGTCAGGCCTGGGACTACCTCGATGGCAATATCGACTACGCCACCATGCGCGAGACCGGCATCATCGCCACCCGCCAGCTGGCCAAGCGCCAGCTCACCTGGCTACGTTCCATGCCTGAGCGCCGCGTGATCGACTGTCTGGGCGCCGATCCCACGGGCCAGTTACTGGCGCAGATAGGCCGGCGGCTGGGCTAGCCACGCACGCCCCCGGGATTAAAAAAAATATACGACTTCGCGCAGAAGTTTCCCCAAAAAAACGAAATACGCGGAATATTTGGAAAAAATCCGGGGCTATCCTTGACAGCTTAGCGCTCACCCCCGATAATATCGGGCGTTGCAGGTGATATAGCTCAGTTGGTTAGAGCACAGCATTCATAATGCTGGGGTCGATGGTTCAAGTCCATCTATCACCACCAAGAATTCTAGAAGCCTCTAAGCAGATCTGCATAGAGGCTTTTTTAATCCAGTTTGCAGCGGTGATATAGCTCAGTTGGTTAGAGCACAGCATTCATAATGCTGGGGTCGATGGTTCAAGTCCATCTATCACCACCACGAATTCCGAGAGCCTCCCCGCAGTCCGCTGCCGGGAGGTTTTTGCTTTCTGGCCCAGGCTATCCGCTAGTCCTTGTTCTGCATGCGCACCACCAGCGCGCCCGCCACCACGGTGAAGGCGATCACCACGGCGGCGATAATCCAGAAGCCGTGCGGATGCTGGGCCAGCGGGATGCCGCCCACATTCATGCCCAGCAGACCGGCGATGATATTGATCGGCAGCGCCAGCACGGTGACGATGGTCAGCACAAACAGGCTGCGCCCCGTTTCTTCATTGACCTGCGCCGCAATCTCTTCCTGCAGCAATTTGATGCGCTCCTGTAGCGAAGACATATCGCTGAGCACCACGGCAAACTCCTCGCTGGACTGGCGCAATTCCTGCGTGTCCAGCTCGGACATCCAGCCCGGCGGGCGTTGCAGCAAGCGCAGCAGAGCCGCCGGTTCCGGCGCCAGCAAGCGCTGCAAGCGCACCAGCACGCGGCGCATATTGCCCAGATCGGCCCGCTTGGCGCGGACCCGCCCTGCCAGCAGCGAATCTTCGATGGCATCCACCCGCTCGACGGCCGTGCGCACGATATTTACCAGCACATCGGCCTGATCGCGCAGCAGGTGTACCAGCAGTTCCACCGACGAGCGCACCGGCTCGCCGCGCCGCACCGCCTGATGCAGCCGCTCTATCGATTGCAGCGGCGTACGGCGGGCGCTGACCACCAGATGGGGCGCCACTCCCACCCACAGCGTGGAGATATCGGACGCATCGAAATTGAATTCGTGCAGCACATCATTGACCACGGCAATCAGGGCATTGTCGGCCACTTCGATGCGGGTCGAACGCGAGCCCTGATGCAGGGTTTCGTAAAACTCGTCGGACAGGCCGGCATAGGCCCTGAGCCATTTTTCGCTGGCCCCATGGGACAGATTGAAGTGCAGCCAGGCGAACTCGCCCGGCTGGCGCCCTGCGCCATTCAGCCAGGCCAGCGCCTGGGCGGAATTGAGCGCGCGCGGCCGTACCGGTTCCGGCCCCAGCAGATAACCCCATACCAGTCCTGCGGTATCCGAACCATATGTGACGTCGATTGCTTCCATGTTGTTCCGCTCGCTGGTTTTCCCGCCCGCGATTGTAGCCGAGCTATGTGACCAGTGCGTGTGCAACGCCTGGTCTTCTGCACTAGGGGCTGGGCAAACCGTGCACCTCGATATTGTAGGCCCGCAGCAGCGCCTGATAACTGCCATCTTTTTCCATCGCCGCCAGCCCCTCGTTCAGATCGGCCACGATAGCCGCCGCATTCGGCCACTGGCGCGTGATGCCGACGAATAAGGGCAAATTGGCAAATGCCGGGCCTTTCCACACCACCTTGTCGCGGATTTCGGCCGGACTTTCCCGCTCCAGCAGATAGGCGCCCACCAGCCGCTCCAGCGCCACGTAATCGATGCGTCCCGCCACCAGCTTGCGCAGATTGGTCTGATCGTCCTGCACATAGTCGATCTGGGCCGCTGACGCCTCCAGCGCCGGCGGATAGCCATAGCCGCGCACGGCGCCCACCTTCATGCCGCGCAGGCCGGCCAGCGCTACATTGATCTTGTCGGCATCGTTCTTCCTGACGAAAAAGCCCAGTTCGCTAATGAAGACGGGCCGCGTAGCCACCAGATCAAATCGCCTGATTTCTTCCGGCCAGCAGATCAGGGCACCGGCCGCACGTGCCGATGCCAGTTCCAGCGGCACGCGTATCCACGGCACGCTACGGACTTTCAGCTCCCAGCCCTTGCGCCGCATGGCTTCCGTAATCAGCTGCGTAAACAGCCCGCCGCCCGGCTTGGCCGCCATCGAGAACGGCGGATATTCCGTGGTCAGCAAAGTGATCTCGCGCGCGCACAGCAGGCGCGGCAGGCAGATCAGGGTCAGTAACAGCAGCACTCGACGAAAACGCATACTTCCTCCGGCCGGACGCATGGCATAAACAATTTGCATTACTTCAGCATTAGATCACACCCATGCTGGCACTTGCGTAGTAACACGTAAATCGGCCATTTCTACTGAAAATTTTGATTCATATCATACCGAGTATTACATCTAAAACTTATCGTGCATCTTCCTTAATTGAAATCAAGATAGTTCGAGCCAGCGCCAGTCTGCTGCAGACCGGCACTCGAAGTCGTCGTTACTGTGAAAGTCCCCTATGAATTTCAGGAATTTAGCCATCGGTAAGAAACTCGGCCTCAGCTTTGCCATCGTCATCGGCATGCTGATCATCGTCGCTGCCCTCGCCTATCTGCGCGTGAGTGCACTGAGCGACGACCTGCAACTGATCAACCAGGACCGCTATCCGAAAACCGTGCTGGTTCACACCGTCAAGGATGAGCTGAACGAACAGGCGCTGAATATGCGCAATCTGCTGCTGATGGATAAACCCGCTGATCTGGAAAAGGAATATGCCAGCATCGCCGACAACACGCGCGTGATTACCCAGACGCTGGCCAAGCTGGACCAGGTACTCACCAGTGAAAAAGGCAGAGTCCAGCTGCGCGCGCTGGAAGACTCGCGCCGCAAATATCTGGCCGCCCGCACCACCTTCCTCGACAACACCCGCAAAGGCCAGCGCGAGGCAGCACTGCACAATCTGCTCGATGAAGTCCGCCCCATCCTGCTGGTCTACACCACCCAGCTCGATGGTCTGATCGCCTATCAGGAAGAGCTGATGACAGCGTCAGGCCAGCAATCGCAGGCCCAGGCCAGCCAGACCATTGTGCTGATCGTGGCCATTGCACTGGCCGCCAGCCTGATCGCCGTTACGCTGGCCGTGCTGACCACGCGCACCATCACCACGCCGCTGCATCAGGCTGTCGACGTGGCACGGCAGGTAGCCGACGGCGACCTCACCGTGCAGATCCGCGTCGACACGCAGGAAGAAACCGGCCAGATGCTGGGCGCCCTGCGCGATATGAACAGCGCGCTGATCCGCATCGTCGACGAAGTACGTACCGGTGCCGACAACATCGCCACCGCTTCCGGCCAGATCGCCAGCGGCAACCTTGATCTGGCCTCGCGCACGGAACAGCAGGCCGGTTCGCTGGAAGAAACCGCCTCCGCCATGGAGCAGCTGACCGCCACCGTCAAGCACAATGCCGACAACGCCCGTCAGGCCAACCAGCTGGCCGTATCCGCCTCGGACATCGCCGTCAAAGGTGGCAGCGTGGTGGCGCAGGTGGTGCAGACCATGGGTGAAATCAATAGTTCTTCGCACCGCATCGTCGATATCATCAACGTGATCGACGGCATCGCCTTCCAGACCAATATCCTGGCGCTGAATGCCGCCGTGGAAGCGGCCCGCGCCGGCGAGCAGGGCCGCGGCTTTGCCGTGGTGGCGACGGAAGTGCGCAATCTGGCCCAGCGTTCGGCAGCGGCGGCCAAGGAAATCAAGCAGCTGATCGATGATTCGGTCGACAAGGTGGACAGCGGCTCGCGCCTTGTCAACGAAGCGGGCGACACCATGAACATCATCGTCGACAGCATCCGCAGCGTGGCCGACATCATGGGCGAAATCACTGCGGCCAGCACCGAACAGACCCAGGGCATACAGCAGATCAATCAGGCCATCGTCGAGATGGACCAGGCCACCCAGCAGAATGCCGCACTGGTGGAGGAAGCGGCTTCGGCTGCCAGCGCCCTGCAGGATCAGTCGCACCGGCTGGTGGATGTGGTGGATGTGTTCAAGCTGGCAGCATCGGCCGCCTCCGGGCAGCCGCAGCGCATCCGCAGCAGGGCCGCCGCCCTCCCGGCACGTCCGCTGGTGGCGCTGGCCAGCCAGTACTAGGCAGCGGGCTGTACCAGCAGGACAACGACCGCAGCGCGCCACACTGAATACCTGAGCGGACTCCGCACTATAATCTAAGGAATTATTTCCTTGGGGAACGTATGACGGCACTCTTTTATTTCGCTGCGGCGGTAGAGATGGTAGTCGGTATCAGCCTGCTGTTTTCATGGCACCGCAACCGTACTCAGGCCTTCGCACGCAATCTGGGGCTGTCGTTTTTCGGGGTAGCCGGGTCCATTCTGATGTTTGCCCTGTTTCAGCATGCCTCTGCGCACAGCCCCGTCAGTCTGCTGGTGATCCCGGCACTGGCCAGCTGCAGCCTGTATTTCCTCACTTCCGGCGTATTCGATCTGATGGAAGCCCCGCTGCGGGGCTGGCGCGCCCGCGTGCTGGCATTTGCCCTGTTCTGCCTGATGGTCTCGGTGGCCTGGCAGCCCGCGGCGCTGGGCTCGCAGACAGCCGTGGCCCTGATCTATCTGTGCATAGGCTTGCTGGCCACCCGCGTGCTGCGCCACAAATCGCGTCCGCACCGGCTGATCGGTCCCCTGTTGCTGCTGCTGGCCGCCCACCCCATGATCTCCGCCAGCGGCGAAGCCCAGGCCATCGTGCTGCAGTTTGCCACCGGCGCCGTGCTGCGCACGGCACTGGGCTTTGTCGTGCTGTATGTCTCGCTCGACCTGTCGGCCACCGAATCGCTGCACGCCAGCGAACGCTTCGCCCGCCTGACGGAATATTCGCTGCAGGGCGTGGCCATCATGACGACTAACGAGCTGCTGTATGCCAATCCGGCCACCCTGCGCATCTACGGTGCCGACCATGCACGCCGACTGACCCCGGCGTTTCTCGAAGAGAGTACCCCGGCCGAAGAGCGCCAGCGCGTCTTCGCACTATTCCCGCAACTGCTGTCCGGCCGCATCGAGCGCACCAGCTGGGAAGGCCAGCGCCAGCGCATCGATGGCAGCCCCTGCTATCTGCACTTCTTTGCCTACCGCGTACGCTGGGACCAGCAGTTTGCCGTCTGCCTGATGATTACCGATGAGACGGAGCGCATGGAACAGAACCGCGCCCTGCTGCACCGCGCCACCCACGATGCCCTGACAGGTCTGCCCAACCGTGGCGCCCTGATGCAACGGCTGCACGAATATGCGCAGGAGCCGGCCGCCCATCCCCACCTCACGCTCTACCTGCTGAATATCGACCGCTTCAAACTGTTCAATACGGCGCACGGCTACAGCAGCGGCGATGAAATCCTCAAAGCCTATGCACAAGCCATCGCCGCCCTCACCGAGGGCGTGGGCCAGCTCTACCGCATCGGCATCGACGAATTCATCCTGACCACCAGCCTGCCGGCCGATGCGGCTCCGTTGCAGCAGCTGGAACAGCAGTTGCTGGCGCGCCTGCAGCGCCCGCTACAGACGCCGCTCGGCGAATTCTATGTCGATACCTCGATCGGCCAGGCCAGTTATCCGGCCGATGGAGCGCTGGACGAATCGCTGCTACGGGCCGGCAACGCGGCCATGCATGTGGCCAAGCGCCATCCGGGCAGCAATATCGTGCGGGCCCAGGCCAGCTTCGAGCAGGGCAGCAGCGACATGCTGACGCTGGAGCAGGCCCTGCGCGCCGGCATCCGCGAACGCCATGTCTACCTGTGCTACCAGCCCAAAGTGGATGCGGCCAGCCAGCGCCTGATCGGCTTCGAAGCGCTGGCGCGCTGGCACCGGCCCGGCATCGGCATGGTCAATCCGCAAGTGTTCATTGCGGCGGCCGAAACCACCGGACTGATCGCCGAACTGGGCACGCTGCTGCTGCGCAGCGCCTGCCAGCAGCAGGCCCGCTGGCTGGCCGCCGGCAAAGCCTGCGTGCCGATCGCCGTGAATGTCTCGCCGCTGCAGCTGCTCAATCCCCAGTTCCCCCGGCTGGTGCTGGACATGCTGCAGGAATTCCAGCTGGCGCCCGGGCTGCTGACGCTGGAAATCACCGAAAGCGCGGCAGTAGAAAACCTCGACCACACCTGTGCCCAGCTGCGCGAACTACGCAGCGGCGGCATCCGCATCGCCATCGACGATTTCGGCACCGGCTTCTCTTCGCTCAGCATGCTGCGCAACCTGCCGCTGGACACCGTCAAGATCGACAAGGCCCTGATCGATCCCCTGCCCGGGCGCGAAGGCACGGCCATCGTCGAAGCCATCTGCAAACTGGCCACCGTGCTGGGGCTGGCCGTGGTGGCGGAAGGGGTGGAAACCCAGGAGCAGGCCGCAGCCGCAAGGCAGGCCGGCTGCGACGAACTGCAGGGCTATTGCTTCGGCAAGCCTATGAACCCGGACGACGCGGTCCAGCTGCTAGGCTAGGCCGCCACCTTCAGCACAGATCAGACGGGTGCAGGCCAGGGCGGCAGCCGGGTCCACGGTTGCTCGCGGCGCCATTCGGCCAGCCAGTCGAACAGCTGTTCGGCCGGCATGGGGCGGGCGATGCCATAGCCCTGGGCCAGCTCGCAGCCCAGCTGCAGCAGCGCGGCGCCATGTTCCAGCGTTTCCACGCCTTCACCGATCACGCTGCGGTGGCAGGCGCCGGCCAGCCGGATGATGCCTTCCACGATGCCGCGGTCATCGGGGTCGCTGAGGATGTCGCGGATAAAGCTCTGGTCGATTTTCAGCAGGTCCACCGGTAGCTGGCGCAGATAGGTCAGCGAGGAATAGCCGGTGCCGAAATCATCGAGCGCGAACTGCACGCCCAGCTCGCGGCAGCGCAGCAGGATGGCGATCGCCTGCTCCATGTCGGCCAGTGCCGCCGTTTCCAGCACTTCCAGTTCCAGCCTTGCGGGCGGCATGTCGGTATGCTCGGCCAGCATGGTCTGCAGGTGGCTGACAAAGCTGCCATGCAGCAGATGGTCGGCGCTGATGTTCACGCTGATGCTGACAGCACGGCCTTCACGCGCCCAGCAGGCGCCCTGTTTAAGCGCCGTGCGCAGCACCCATTCGCCCACCGGCTGCTCGAGCGGGCTGCCATCGATGGCGGGCAGGAAGTGTGCCGGCGACAGCAGGCCCTGCTCCGGATGCTGCCAGCGCAGCAGCGCCTCCACGCCCACCAGCTGGCCCGTACGCAGATGCACCTTGGGCTGGTAGTACAGCACCAGCTCGTTGTTGTGCAGTGCATGCTGGATGGCGTCGAGGAAGCGGCGGTGCTCCTGCACCTGCCGATCCGCCTCGGGATCGAACAGGTGGTAGCGGTTCTTGCCGGCCTCCTTGGCCAGATACATGGCCTGATCGGCATGGCGCAGCAGCGCATCGGCATCGGAATTATCGGTCGGGTACAGGCTCACGCCTATGCTGGCCGTGACGCTGATGGCTTCCTGCTCCACCCGCACGGGACGGGTGATGGCTTGCAGCACGCGGTCGAGGATCAGCATGCATTCTTCCGGCGAGGCGATATCCGACAGCAGCACCACGAATTCATCGCCGCCCAGCCGGGCCAGCGTGTCTTCGCTGCGCAGCATGTGCTGCAGATGGTGAGCCACGCCCACCAGCAGAGTATCGCCGGCCGCGTGGCCCAGCCTGTCGTTGACCTGCTTGAAGCCGTCCAGATCGATGAAGCACACGGCCAGCGCGCGCCCGCTGCGGGTGGCGCGTGCTATCGCCAGTTCCATCCGGTCCGTCAGCAGGCGGCGGTTGGGCGTGCCCGTCAGCGGATCGTAGTGGGCGATGCGGTCGAGTTCCGCTTCATGCGCCTTGAGCTGGCTGATATCGGAGAACACGCCCACATAATGTTCGACCTCGCCCGTGCTATTGCGCACCGTGGAAATCGACAGCAGTTCGGCATACAGTTCGCCGCTCTTGCGGCGGTTCCAGATTTCGCCGCTCCAGAAGGTTTTCTGCAGTACCGATTCCCACATGGCGCGGTAGTATGCCGGGTCCTGCTGGCCGGACGAGAGTATGCTGGGCGAGCGCCCTATCACCTCGTCCGCCGTGTAGCCGGTAATGCGTGTGAAAGCCGGATTGATCTTGGTGATCAAGAGATCGGCGCTGACCACCATGATGCCTTCGTAGCTGCTTTCGAACACGGTGCTGGCTTCGCGCTGGGCCAGCTCGAATTGCTTGCGGTCGGTAATGTCGGTATGGGTGCCGGACATGATCAGCGGACGGCCGTCGGCACTGTGCTGGACGATGCGGCCGCGCGTGAGTATCCAGCGCCAGCCGCCATCCCTGGTGCGGGCGCGGAATTCCGCTTCGTGGCTGGCACTGGCGCCGCTCAGGTGGCGCTGGATTGAGGCCATGGTGGCCGGCAGGTCGTCGGGATGGACCAGATTATGCCAGTTGCCCACCGAGATATCCATTTCGCCGGCCCGGTAGCCCAGCATTTCTTCCCAGCGCGCGCTGACTTCGAATTGCTGGGTCTGCATATTCCAGTCCCAGTAGCCCTGATCCGAGCCTTCGATCACGCGCGACAGTCGCTGCTGCTGTTCACGCAGCGCGGCCGCCGCCTGTTTCTTTTCACTGATATCGGCCAGTATGCCCACCACCCGCGCGACCGAGCCGTCGCTATTGAATTCGGTGGAGCGGCCGCGCGCATGCATCCATTTGATTTCGCCGCTACGCGTCTGCAGACGGAATTCGAAATCCACCCCCGCTGTCAGGCCGGCGCAATGGGCTTCAATCGCGGCCATAACGTGGGGCAAATCGTCCGGATGCACCAGCCGCTTGAAGAATGCCAGATCATGGGTATCTTCCGCCGCCACATAGCCGGTCACGGCATAGTACTGCGGTGAACGGTAGACTTTGCCGGTGCGCAGATCCCAGTCCCACAGACCGTCGCTGGTCGCCTCGATGGCCATTTCGAAGCGCTGCTGGTTAATACGGTTCTGCAACGCCGCCTGCTTGGCTTCCGTGATATCGCGCGAAATCCCGAAGATGCCGCCGATCTGGCCCAGATGGTTGAGGATGGGGCCTTTGGTGACGGAGAAATCGCGCACGCTGCCATCAGGCAGGGTCAGGCGCTCTTCATGCGAGCGGATGGCACCGCTGGCCATCACCGCATGGTCTTTATCCGTGACCACCTGGGCCGACTGGCTATCGAACAGCGCATAGTCATCCTGTCCCAGGATCTGCTGCACGGGCCGGCCCAGAAAACCGGCCGTGGCCTGATTGGCCAGCAGGTAGCGGCCCTGCAGGTCTTTGACGAAGATGGCGTCCGAAGTGCCGGAGATCACGGCATCGAGCAGCTGGCGCTTGGCTTCGGCCCGGTTGATGGCCTGCTGCAGCATTTCGCTGAGCAGGCTGACGGCCACGCCGTTGACCAGCATGAAGCCCCATTGCAGCATGATGTCGGGATTGCCCACATGCCAGTCGAACACGGGCGGAATCAGGCAGTATTCGGTACTCAGCGCCGCCAGTGCCGTGGCCAGCAGGCCCGGCCCCATGCCGCCTAGCGTGGCGCTGAGCACGATGGGCAGCATGAACAGGATCAGCATGGGGTCGCGCTGGGTGGTCCAGGCCAGATGCAGGGCCAGCGTACTGAGGGTGATGGTGGCGGCCACCAGATACATGGGCCAGCGGCCGCGCTGCTGGCTCAGTCCACTGGTCAGGGCATTAATCAGCGTCAGGTTGGCAGGCGCATCGCTGGCCGGCACCGACTTCAGGCCCCAGAAAAACAGGGCGGCCGTGATGGCGACGAAGAATACCCCTTTGGCCGTGGATAGCCAGACCACCGCCTGCCAGTCCGTCAGGGCCCCCAGTAGCTGGTCGGACAGGAAGATCCAGAGCAGAGCGCCAACGACGTACGAGGCCGTGACAGAAAAAATGAAACGCTGGCGGGCAGAGGCGGTAAAACGCATGGATTCTCACTGTAGGGCAAGTACACCTGCGGGGCAGCATATCGCAAGCTCGGGGCGATACCAGTGCAGGCCCTTCCAATCTGAACGTTTTGGCGCCATTTGTCCACCAAAATTGCCGTAGCGCCGTTGTAGCCATGCCAGACTTGCAGCAAGCATGGCACTGGCGGGTGACGGTTTACGCTACCATGATCCGCAACTATTTCCGCAATTTGGCATTCGTTTACGGAGTCGGGCCATGCGCCGTCTGCTGGCAGTCTGCATAGGGAGTCTGGTGAGCGCACTGGCGCTGGCCGGGCCGATAGAAATCATGGTGGAGGATGCGGCGGCGCCCATGTCCAATCCGGACGGCAGCGGTTATGCCAATGAAATCGTGCTGGCTGCTTTTGCCGCCATGGATACCCCCGTCAAGCTGACGGTAGTACCGTATGCGCGCTGCAAGAAATACGTGCTCAGCGGCGCCGTCGCGGCCTGCCTCAGCATGTCCGATGCCCCCGAGCTGGAGGGCAAGGTGCGGCTATCCGGCCTGCCCCTGTTCTATGCCTACCCGCGCTTTTACTACCATGCCAGCCGCCCGGTGGCGGCCCGCACGCTGGCCGAGCTGCCAGCCGGCCTGCGCATCGGCATCGTCAACGGCTATGAATATCCGCCCGCCATCCTGCGCCTGACGGAGCGCGGCATCCATCTGCTGCAGGCCCGCTCGGAAGAAACCAATCTGAAAAAGCTGGCGGTCGGCCACGTCGATCTGGTGGTCAGCATGATGGATGACTTCAAGAGCGACGATACCCTGATCAGCAAGGCCGGCGTACAGCAGGTGGTGTTCGCTTTCGAAACCACGCCGCAGGGTTCGTATATCGGCTTCAGCAGCCTGCACCCGCAGGGCGAGCAGGCGCGCCTGCTGTTCAACCGCGGCTACGCCGCCATCGTGCTGAACGGCACCCGCGCCGCCATCGAGCGCAAGTGGAAAAACCACTAGCCCTTGTCCTGAAAGACAGTTTGCCGATTTGCTATGTTAGCTGCGAAATAGCAACACCCGGCTAGCTTGCCCGCCTCTCGCTGTTTGGCTGCAAGCGACTTCATGGGATACTCCTTGCACGTGCTAGTGCACCACAAGGTCTCGCCATGTCTGCTTCTGAAATCCGTCCACCGCAAGCGTATGCCGCCGCCACTGGCGCCGCCATCGCCGGGGCGGAGCTACAGTTGCGCAAACTGCGGGTCTGCCTGTCCGGCCATGAAATGCTGCACTTGCGTCCCGTGCTGCTGCAGCTGCAGACGGAAAAACTCAATGCTTCGCAAAAGCTGGAACTGGAAGCCTTCCAGTTGCTGGACCGCGCCGCCAATCTGGAAAACGTAGCCGAAGCGCTGCTGATGCCGGCCAAATCGCTGCAGCTGCAAGCCCAGACCGAACAGCATCCGCTGGCCCAGGCGGCCGCCTTCCGCGCCCTGCACTGGGTGCAGATGCGCATGCGTTTGCACCATGCAGCGCTGGACAGCCTGGCCCGCGCCGCCGAGCTATACGAACGCTGCGCCCTGCCGGAACTGGTGGTGCAGATGAAGGCGGCACGCTGCCGCGTCATGCTGAGCGCGGAAATGCACGAGGAGCTGCGCCAGTTCTGCGCCACCATGCTGGCCCAGCGCGACACGCTCAGTCCCGCCATCTACACCACCCTGCTCGATTATTCCGCCTCTGCTTCCTACTATCTGGCGCTGGAAGAAGGCGATCCCGTCAAGGCCGACCAGCACTGGAGCGATTGTCTGTCGCGCCGCGTGCAGGTGCTGCAGTGCACCCGCAAATTCGGGCTGGAATCGCAGGAATGCGTGGCGCTGCTGAATCTGGCCGTGGTGTCGGCCACGCGCGAGCAGACCAGCGACAGCCGCCACTACATGCAGCAGGTGTATGCCAAATACGGCAACGACGGCTACTGGGAACCGTGGCTGCACCTGTGCCGCCTGCTGATCCAGTGTGCCGAAGGCGAACGCCAGCAGGCATGGCAGGATCTGCTGTCCTACGATGCCACACTGGCGCGCGAATCGCTGCACCCTAGCCGGCTGCGCGAAATCAGCCTGTATGCAATCCGCCGCTATGGCCGCCGCTGGGGCTATCTGGAACAGGCGCTGCAGGCCACCATCGATCAGGTGGCGATGGAGCGCTATTACAAGCGCGAGCTTTCCACCTCGCTGGGCGAGACCCTGACGGCCGTGATGGAACGGCCCCAGCTGCTCTACCAGAACGCGCTGCTGGCCCAGCACGGCACCGTGCTGGAAAATTCGCTGGTACAGCGCAATCAGGAATTGCAGCAGACGCTGGACAGCCTGCAGCGCGAAGTGGCCGTGCGCCAGGCCGCCGAAGCGGCGCTGCAGACAGCACACGACCGGCTCGAGCAGGAAGTGCGCGAACGCACGGCAGCGCTGGAGCAGGCCATGCACTCGCTGATGCAGCAGGAAAAGCAGCTGGGCCTGTCGCGGCTGGTGGTCGGCATGGCGCACGAACTCAATACTCCGCTCGGCAATGCGCGCGTGGCGGCCAGCGCCATCACCGAGCAGGCCGCCACGCTGCAGCAGACCGTGGCCACGGGCAGCCTGCGCCGCAGCCAGCTCGATCGGGTGCTGGACGATGTGCTGCAAGGCGGCGCGCTGGTCGACCGCGCCCTGTATCAGATCAGCCAGCTGGTGGACCGTTTCAAGAGCCTGTCGGGCGAACCGGCGCAGGAAGTGGCCAGCCGCTTCGACCTGAGCGACCGCCTGCGCTACTGCGCCGACAACTGGCGCCCCCCATTGCACAAGCGCGGCATCACGCTGACGCTGGCCATGCCCGAGCAGCTATGGCTGGTAGGCTATCCGGGCGCCTGCCAGATCGTGTTCCAGCACCTGCTCGATAACTGCCTGATGCACGCATTTGCCCGCCGCACCAGCGGCAACATCGTGGTGCGCGCGGCGCTGCAGGAACACACGGTGGTGATCGACTGGATAGACGATGGCTGCGGCATCGCGCCCGAGCATCTGTCCCATGTGTTCGAACCTTTCTTCACTACCCAGCTGGGGCTGACGGGCACGGGGCTGGGCCTGGCCAGTGTGCACAGCATGGTGGTCAGCATGATGCGCGGTCAGGTTATACTCGACAGCACACCCGGCATCGGCAGCCACTTCCAGTTACGCCTGCCTGACGGACTCGATGCTTGAATCACTCCACCGGAAAGAAACACCAACTTGATGCAGGAATTTGAAAAGTGGCTGGCCAGAGTCCTGTTACTCAATGGCTTGCTGACGCTGGGCGTCTGTCTGGGCTGGCTGGGCGAGCCCCATAGCGGCATGCCGCTGGCCATACTGATAGGCGTGGCCATGCTGGGCATAGGCGCGGCCGCGCTGGCCCTCAAGCAGCAGCGGCTAGGCTGGTATGGCGCGCTGCTGTATTACGGCGTGCAGGTGGTCAGCTACTATGCCTACGACGGCAGTGCCCAGTGGGCCGTCAAGGCCGGCGTCAGCCTCGGCATGGTGCTGCATCTGGCCAGCGGCGTCGTGGTGCTCAACCTGCTGGCGGCCAGCCTGCTGCTGGCCAGCGGCTGGGTGCTGTGGCGCCAGCGCCGGCCGGCCTGAATCGCTCCGCCGGGCCAGTACATGCTCGTGCATAAACTGCATTTACTAACGCGAATATCTTCGTTCACGCTGCCGCCCGCGCAGCGCATACTGCCGCACTGATAGCCCGCTGCCACATCCGGCAGCCGGCCGGCCCATGGTTCGCATCGCAGCCATGGGCCACCTTCCCAACACCAGCGCGGCGGGCCACCATGCACGATCTCATCCAGCTACACGGCGTCAGTAAAAACTATCCTCTGCCTGATGGCAGCCAGTATCCGGTCCTGCAGGACGTCAGCCTGAGTATCGCCGCCGGCCAGATCGTCGGCCTGATAGGCCGCAGCGGCGCCGGCAAATCCACCCTGCTGCGCTGCTTCAACCTGCTGGAGCGGCCCGAGCGCGGCAGCGTGCAGCTCAACGGACAGGAACTTACCCGCATGCCGGCCGCACAGCTGCGCCGTGCACGCGAGCAGATAGGCATGGTGTTCCAGCACTACAACCTGCTGCACAACCTGACGGTGTACGACAACATCGCCTTTCCCCTGCGCCTGCACGAGCGCCTGAATCCGCCAAGGCTGGCAGCACGGGTCAGCGAATGTCTGGACATCGTCGGCCTGAGCGCACGTGCCGGCAGCTATCCGGCCCAGCTATCGGGCGGCCAGAAACAGCGCGTGGCCATCGCCCGCGCTCTGGCCAGCCGCCCCGAAGTGCTGCTGTGCGACGAACCCACTTCCGCGCTCGATGCCGATACCACGCGCAGCATACTGACCACTCTGCGCAACATCAACCAGACACTGGGCGTCACCATCGTCATCGTCAGCCACGAACTGGCGGCACTGAGCCAGCTCTGTCACCGCATCGTGGTGATGGACGAGGGCCGTATCGCCGAACAGTTCGATCCGGCCGATACGGCCCGCGTGCGCCACACGGCGCTGGGACGCGAGCTGGCCTTCTACCGCAGCGAAGCCGGTCTGGCTGCCAGCTGGGCGGGAGTGCAGCATGCTTGACACCGTACTGACGATAGCGCCCGAGCTGTGGCAGGCACTGGGCCAGACCCTGCTGATGCTGGCCATCTGCCTGAGCGTGGCGCTGCTGCTGGGCGGCCCGCTCGGTGTGCTGCTCTTCCTGCTGGGCCCCGGGCAGATCCTGCAGCAGCGCGTACTGGCCGCGGTACTGGGCTGGCTGGTGAATACCTTGCGCTCCTTCCCCTTCATCATCTTGCTGGTGGCGCTGGTGCCGCTGACGCGTTTGATCGTCGGCAGTTCCATCGGCCCGCTGGCGGCCTCGGTACCGCTGGCCTGCGCGGCCGTGCCGTATTTTGCCCGGCTGGTCGAGCAGCAGCTGCATGAAGTGCCCCGCGGCGTGCTGGAAGCGGCGGTGGCCATGGGTGCCAGTCCGTGGCAGATCGTGCGCAGGGTGCTGCTGGTGGAGGCCCGTTCCGGTCTGGTCAGCGCGCTGACGGTGCTGGCGATCAGCTTCCTGTCCTACTCGGCCGTGGCCGGCGTGGTGGGTGGCGGCGGCATCGGCGATCTGGCCATACGCTTCGGCTACTACCGTTTCGACACCAGCATGATGGTGTGCACCATCGCCGTGCTGGTGCTGCTGGTGCAGCTGATCCAGTTCGGCGGCAGCCGGCTGGCGCGCCGCCTCGACCGGCGCTGAACCCTATCCCTTCCCCCCATTACCTGACTAGATAGACGGAGAAAGAACCGCCATGCCATCCCATCGTTCCGTAGTACGCCGCCGCCTGCTCGGCCTTTCGCTGGCCATGCTGGCCAGCCACAACGTGGCCGCGCGCGACCCGCACGAACTGGTGATCGGCACCAGCGTCGGGCCGTATGCCGATCAGGTCAAGTTCGGCATCAAACCGATACTGGAAAAGCAGGGCTATAAAGTGAAGGTGGTGGAATTCAGTGACTACATCCAGCCCAATTTCGCGCTGGCCGAAGGCGCGCTCGATGCCAACATCTTCCAGCACATCGTCTACCTGCGCCAGTTCGCCAGCGAACACAAACTCGCGCTCAGCGAGCTGATTACCATTCCCACTGCGCCGATAGCGCTGTACAGCAAAAAGCACAAGGCGCTGACCGAAGTACGTGAAGGCGCGCTGGTCACCATGCCCAACGATCCCACCAATCAGGCCCGCGCACTGGTGCTGCTCGACCAGCTGGGCTGGATACGCCTGCGCCCCCAGATCGATCCGCTGCGCGCGTCGGAAAAAGATATCGCCGTCAACCTCAAGAAGCTCAAGCTGGTGGCACTGGAAGCGGCCCAGCTACCGCGCTCGCTGCAGGATAGCGACTACGCTTTCGTCAACGGCAATTTCGCCCTGGCCTCCGGCCTGAAACTGACCGATGCACTGATCACGGAAAAGATTTCGCCCAACTACATCAATCTGGTGGCCGTGCGCAGCGCCGACAAGGACAAGCCCTATGCGCGCGACATCGCCGCTGCCTACCGCTCGCGCGCCTTCCTCGATTACACCAACCAGCATCTGCAAGGCTATGCCAAGACTGACTACCAGCTGACGCAGCAAGCGGCGGCGCGCTAGCCCAGCCCGTCGCCGCGACGACCGTGCAGCACAGCGCTGCGTAGGCTTTCTGGCAAGGCTAGTCTATAATCGGCGCATGAATTTCTTCGCCCAGCGCCGCCTACTGCAAGTATGGATAGTCATGCTGACTTTCCTGTTCGGCCTGGTCGCGCCCAGCATCACGCGCGCGCTCGAATACCAGCAGGGCCGCAGCAGCAGCATCGAAATCTGTACCACCAGCGGCACTAAGCTGATCAAGCTCGATGGCGATGGCCAGCGCGAAAGCACGCCCGCCAAAGCCGGCATCGAACACTGCCTGTACTGCGCCACCCACAGCCCGCTGCTTGCACTGCCCGCCACGGCCACGCTGGTGCTGCCCGCCGTGAGCGGACGCGCGCTCTATCCTGCCCGCTACTACTCTTCAGCCCACACGGCCCACGTCTGGTCGGCCGCAAATCCGCGTGCGCCGCCCGTGCGCGCCTGAGTTCTCCTTTTCCTCCATTTTTTTCAAGCGCTCACTAGCGCCGCGAGTCCGGCGCAGGCTGCTGCACGTCCGTACCCCAGGCCGATAGGCCGGTACGCGGCCGGCCTGCGTACATAACACAGCAAGCTCGCAGTAACCGATACGTACCAAGGATAATATGAAGTTCTCTGCACACCCCCTGCATCTGCTGGCTGCCGCCGGCCTGAGTTTTGCCGCCAGCGCCCACGCCCAGACCGAAAGTGATCTACATCAGGAACCGCGCCTGAAAGTGCTCGTCACGGCCATGGCCGAAGGCTTGCCCACGCGCCCGTCCGGCATAGGCGACACCAGCCAGCTACTCAGCGCCATCGCCGGCTATAACGTGGCGCAGGGCGGCGGCGTGTCCGGCCTGCCCAGCGTGAACGGTCTGGCTGACGACCGCCTGAAAATCCGCATCGACGGCATGGAAATCACCTCGGCCTGCGCCAACCACATGAACGCCCCGCTGTCCTACATCGATCCCACCCAGGTCGGCCACATCGATGTGCTGGCCGGCGTCACGCCCGTCAGCGCGGGCGGCGACAGCATAGGCGGTACCATCACCGTGCGTTCCGCCGCCCCCGTGTATGCGGATACGGCCGGCGTCTTGCGCAGCAGTGGCAAGCTGAGTTTCTCCGGGCGCAGCAATGGCAATGGCCTGAGCAGCGGCATCAGCGCCAGCGTCGCCAGCGATACGCTGAGCGTGGGCTATAACGCCGCCTATGCACGCAGCCATAGCTATCAGGATGGCAATGGCCAGACCGTGCTGGCCAGCCTGTACGAGAGCATCAATCAGGCCGTGCTGCTGGGCTGGCGCGGCGATGGCCAGCAACTGAGCGTGCGCCTCGGCACCCAGCATATTCCGTATCAGGGCTACCCCAACCAGTACATGGATATGACGGACAACACTGGGCGCTACGGCAACGCCAGCTATCACGCCCGCTACGGCTGGGGCGAGCTCGATGCCAGTGCCTACTGGGAGCGCACCAGCCACGATATGGGCTTCTTCACGCCCGAACGCAAGGGCATGATGCCTATGCTGACGCAAGGCCGCAATACCGGCTATAGCCTGAAGGCCAGCCTGCCGCAAGGCGAAGGCACGCTGCTGCGCGTCGGTCAGGAATACCATGTGTTCCGGCTCGACGATTACTGGCCAGCCGTCGCCGGTTCCATGATGATGGGACCGCAGACCTATGTGAATATCAACGGCGGCCAGCGCGACCGGCTGGCCCTGTACGGTGAAGCAGAAACCCGGCATAACGCGCAGTGGACTAGCCTGTTCGGTGCCCGCTGGGAGTCGGTACGCATGGATACGGGCGCCGTGCAGCCCTATGCCAGCAATATGATGAATGCGGCCGATGCGGCCGCCGCCAAAGTATTCAACGCACGCGCACACAAGCTGCGCGACAACAACTACGATCTGACCGCGCTGGCCCGCTACGAGGCCGATGCTAGCAGCAGCTACGAGCTGGCAGCAGCACGCAAGACCCGCTCGCCCAATCTGTACGAGCGCTACTCGTGGGGACGCGGCAAGATGGCCATGACCATGACCAACTGGTTCGGCGACGGCAACGGCTATGTGGGCAATCTCGACCTGCGGCCTGAAACGGCCTACACGCTGGCCGCCACGGCGCACTGGCATGGCGGTAGCGGCGCGCGCAGCTGGTTCGTCAAGTTCAACCCGTATTACAACCGCGTGCAGGACTACATCGATGTGGATGTGCTGGGCCAGTTCAATCCCTATGGCCAGACCGCCGCTAATGGTGCCCTGCTGCAGTTTGCCAACCACAACGCCCGCCTGTACGGCGCCAATCTGAGCTGGCAGCTGCCGCTGGCGGCACCGGCTGCACTGGGCGCGTTGAACCTGAACGGCACGGCAGCCTACAGCCGGGGCCAGCGCGCCGATGGCGGCGCCCTGTATCACATCATGCCGCTCAATACCCTGCTGACGCTGGAGCAGCGCAGCGGTGCGTGGACTAACCAGCTCGAACTCAAGCTGGTGAGACGCAAGACCCAGCTCGATCAGCGCCGTATCGAAGCGGCGACGGCCGGCTATGGCTTGCTGGCCTTGCACACGCGCTACCAGCTGGGCAAACAGCTGCAGCTGAACGCGGGTATCAGCAATCTGCTCGACAAGACCTATGCCGATCCGCTGTCCGGCGTCTACCTGTCCGGCCTGCGTGCCGCAGGCGGCAGTCTGCGCGCCCTGCCCGGCATGGGCCGTTCCTTCGATGCAGGACTGAGCTACAGCTTCTAGGCGGCGCCGCCGCTAGCTGGCCGCGAGGGCCAGACGGGGGGCGCTGGCCGCCGCCGCGTTCTGGCGCTCGCCCAGCTTGAAGGCGGCCACCAGCGCCGCCAGATGCTGGGCTTCCTGTGCCAGCGCATCGGCCGCTACAGCATCTTCTTCCACCAGCGCAGCATTCTGCTGGGTGGTCTCATCAAACGCCACGATGGCATGGTTGATCCGTTCTATGCCTTCGTTCTGCTCCTGATTGGCATTGCTCATTTCGCCCATGATGGCCGTCACGCGCTGCACGCTGCTGACCACTTCCAGCATGGTGCTGCCGGCGCCGTCGACCAGCCGGCTGCCGCTTTCCACCGTCTGCACGGTGTTGTTGATCAGCTCCTTGATTTCCTTGGCCGCCGCAGCGGAGCGGTGCGCCAGATTGCGCACCTCGGTCGCCACCACGGCGAAGCCGCGCCCCTGCTCGCCCGCGCGGGCCGCTTCCACCGCGGCGTTCAGGGCCAGGATATTGGTCTGGAAAGCGATGCCATCGATGACGCTGATGATGTCGACGATCTGGCGCGAGGAGGCATTGATGACGCCCATGGTATCGACCACCTGCCGCACTGCCTCGCCGCCGCGCTCGGCGATCTGCGAGGCGCTCTGTGCCAGTGCATTGGCCTGGCGCGCACTCTCGTTATTCTGCCGCACCATGGCCGCCAGCCGCGCCATCGAGGTGGCCGTCTGCTCCACGCTGCTGGCCTGACGTTCGGTGCGGCGCGACAGTTCGGCATTCCCGTGCGCGATCTCGCCCGAAGCAGCAGCGATGGCATCGGCCCCGGCGCGCACCCCGCCTATGGTCTCGCGCATAGTAGTGAGCATTTCCACCAGCTTGCTCGCTAACCGGCTGCGCGGGCTGGTCTCCGCTGCCGACAGATCGATGCGCCCTTCGATGGCGGCCAGCGCTGCCACTATGCTTTCCAGCTCGGCCGCCTGACAGGCTGCACGGCGCAGGATCAGGGCCAGATGAATCAGCACTGCCGACTCCACTACCACATAGGCCGCATGGATAAACACCGTGGAGAGCTGCGGGCGGGTAAAGCACATCACGCCATAGCCCCATTCCTGCAGATAGTGGAAACTCAGGTGGTGCACGGCGATCACGGCCGCCGCCACCACGATGGGGCGCCAGTCGCGGTAAGCCAGCAGAAAAGCCAGATAGACGAAGATACCGAAGTGCAGTTCCGTCAGGCCCGCACCCTGATGGATATTCAGCGCCGCGAACACCATCAGCGCTACGGCGATGATGCAGCGGGTCGGCAAGGCGCCGGGCGCGTTGAAGTGCAGCAGGGCGGGAATGGCGGCAGCGGGCACGCCGATCAGCAGGGCCAGGCCCCAGGTCTGGTTCAGGCCTGCCAGCGCAAAGGAAAACAGCAGCAAGGCGCCCAGCACGCCCAGCATAATCTTGTCGGCCTGCTCGGCGATGGCTTGCAACGGATCATAACGCTCTTGCATGAAATACTCCCGATGTGAGATCTGAAGGATTACCGCGACGCTAGGCTGCTTGCGCGATGATATGCCAGAGTTCTCTGATCGGGAAGTATTTATTTACCCCGTGCCAGCCGGCGCAACAGCCTGCGCCACCAGGCCGGCGGCAGCACTCCCGCCTGGCCCGACAGGTCAGGCTTGCCCGGCTGGGCGGTGGCCAGCGTCATGCTCAGTCTGAGCTCGATGCGGGTGCCCTGCCCCGCAGCCGAATCAAGGCGGAACTGGGCGCCCATGGCTACGGCCCTTTCCTTCATGCCCACCAGCCCCCAGTGCCCTTCGCGCTGGCCGGTCTGGGCGATGTGGCACGGCAGCCCCTGACCGTTATCGCTGACCCGCACGATGAAGTAATCGCGCTGGTAATCGATTTCCAGCACCACCATGCTGGCCTTGGCGTGGCGCGCCGCATTGAGCAGCGCCTCACGGGTGATGGCATGCACCTCATTGCGCACGGCGTCGCACAGCACACGCGGCTTGCCCAGCACGCGCATGGTGAAGTGATCATGCAGCAGCACGCGCCCATACTGCTGCAGCGCCTGTTCCAGCTGGTCCGGTATGGCTTCGCTGCGCAGGTCCATGATGTGCTCGCGCCCTTCCACCATCAGCTGGTCGGCCAGATCCAGCGTCTGTTCCAGCTTGGCCCGTTCTTCCGAATCGCTGGGCAGACGCCGCGCCTGACTGTCGAAATACATGATCAGGCCCTGTACGCTCTGCAGCAGTGTGTCATGCAGGCCACGGGCGATCCGTGCACGCTCGGCCAGCCGTTCGTGCATCAGGTCCTGCATATGCGCGGTCAGATAGCGCACCCGCAACAGGTAAAAAATATACAGCAGCACCAGCGCCGCACCGGCCAGCAGCAGGTAGAACAGCGCCGTCTCCGTGAAGGCCGGTGCGATATTCAGCCACACGTCGGCGCCCTGCTCGTTCCATACCCCGTCTTCATTGGCGGCCTTGACGACGAAGCGGTAGCTGCCCGGCGCCAGATTGGTGTAGAACGCTTCGCGCCGGCCCTGCGGGTCTTGCCAGTCCCTGTCATAACCCTGCAACTGGTAGCGCAACGCCACCCGCTCCGGCATGTTCAGGCTCAGTGCCGTAAAATTGAAGCGCACGTCGCGCTGGGCCTGCGGCAGCTGCACTGCCGCGCCGGCCGGATAATCGAGCCCGCCTGCACGGATGCTGGTGATCTGCACCGACGGCGCCAGCGGATTGCGGGCAATGTGGCGCGGATCAAGGCTGGCCACTTCGCTGGCCGTGGAGAACCACAGCCGCCCCGTGCTGTCCTCGAGTACGCTGGAAAGGGGGCGGAACTGGCCCGGCAAACCGAGCAGACCATCGAGCGCATTGAACTGTTCGGCCGCCACCGTCTGTTCCGGCTGGGCCAGCAAACGCCGTACATCGGCGGCGCCTATGCGGGTAATTCCGCTAGCGCCATGCAGCCATAGCTCGCCATCGGCCGTGCGCACGATGCCGGAGATGCCGCGCAGGCCTATCGCCACGCCGCTCGCTGCCAGATGGACCGGCATGAAGTGCAACGGCTTGTGCTTCAGGTCCAGCACGGCCAGCCCCGTTTCACCACCCAGCCACAGGTGATCGCCATCCACCAGCAAGGCCAGCACATTGCCCAGCGCCAGTCCCTGCACGGGGCCATACCGCTGCACCGTACGGCCTTCTATCATCGCCACCTGATTGCGCAGATAGCCTACCCAGACCCGCCCCATTCCATCCCTGGCCAGACACATGGCCATGTCGTCCAGCAGGCCATCCAGTCCGCCATGCTTGCGCCACTGTCCGCCCTCGATGCGGTACAGGCCTTTGCGCCCTATCGATACCCACATCTGCTGCACCGGATCATGCACCATGGCCTGCACAGGGAAGCCCACCAGTTCGGCCGGCATGGGTGTGCGGCTGTACTGGGCCGGCCCGTTGCGGCGCCATAGCCCGTCGCCATTGCCCAGCCAGACCGCGCCCTGCTCGTCGCGGTAGGCGCTATCGAAATTGCCGGGCAGCTCAGGCTGGGCGCTGCCATCGGGCAGGTAGCGCCGCAGCGGCGCGGCCGAATCGGAGATCAGCATTTCGCCATTGCCGGCGCTGACCATCATGGGCTGGTCGAACGGCACGGCTACGGGCATCACCTGCAGTCGGTTACGCCGCAAACGGTCGATGCCGTTCGAGGTACCTATCCAGATACTGCCTTCGCGGTCCTGAAAAAACGTCTGCGGCAGCGGGCCGCTCATGCCGTTTTCCTTGCTCAGCTGCTGGGCCGGTGGCACCACCCCACTGCCCGGCTGCAGATGGCGTAGCAGCGCATGGAAGCGCAAAGTCCACATGCCGCCGGCGCGGTCGAAATGGATGCCGTTGCCTTCCACTTCCGCCCGCGCTGGCGCATGGCTAGCCGGTGCCGTCATGCTCATGCGGTAGCATTTGCTCAGGCCATCGCAGGCCCACATGGTGCCATCCGGCCCTTGCGCCATACCCATCAGGTCCAGCAGTGGCCAGGCCTGCGTGTAGCGGCTGGCGCCGGGGGCGCGGAAATACACCCCGCCCTGAGCCGACACCCACTGCACACCGGCGCGGTCGAACACGATCTGGCGCACCAGCGTTTGGGCCAGCCCGGACGCTGCATCGGGCGTGGTGAAGCGCTGCGCACCGGGCGCCAGACTGGCCATACTGGCGCTGGTGGCCACCCACACCGTACCATCCGGTCCCTGCGTGATGCTCCACACGGCGCTATCCGGCAAGCCCTGTTCGGGACCGAAATGGCGCACGCCCTGCCTGTCGAATACGCTCAGGCCACCGAGCCGGTAGCCCACCCACAGGCTGCCGTCGGCCGGGGCCAGCAAACCCATCACATTGCTCGAGCGTAGCGCCTGCCCGTACACCTTGTCCATCCGCTCAAAATGCAGGCCGTCAAAACGGAACAGACCGGCAGGCGTGGCCGCCCACAGCCAGCCATCGCTGGTCTGGGCGATCTTGTGCACATCGATGGGGGCACCGTTCAGGCCATTCCACGCGGTATGGGTGTAATCGGAGAGCAGCGGGCTGGGCGGAGCGGCCAGTGCGGTCCCTGCCTGCGCGGGCGGCAACACCAGCAACAGGATGGCACAGCAGGCCGCCAGGCCGCTGCTCAACGCGGCCCGCATTTTTTCAAAATACACAAACATTCCTCTGGGCATTATGGAAATGATAGTGTAACCAGAAACACAAGAAGGTAAAGGGCTGGCGGCGATGACTTTTTTCACATCGTCAGCCTGCCAGCAGCGCGCCCAGTATGGCTATCGGCAGCAGCAAGGCATAGAAGCCGGCCCACTGGTAGGCAAACGCGCCATGGATGGCACCGAGGCCGAAGGCCAGCACGGGCCAGAGGAATTTCCACAGCCGCGACAGCGTGCCCGGCGCAGCACTGGCGCGCGCCAGATCGACCAGATCGATCACCAGCTGGGTCACATTCCCCGTCATCACGGTGGTCGGTGCCAGTTCGCTCCAGACCAGCCGGCTGGCCGCATTCTGCACGCCCATCGCCGCAGCACCGGCCATGCCGGCCAGCAGCGGCAGCAGCGCGTCCGTCTGCTGCACGGGCGTGGCAGCCCGGCCCAGCAACATGAACGCCAGCAGCAGCACGAGTTGCAGCAACGTCAGCGCCCGGGCCGCCGGACGCTGGCGCGCTTCCAGCCACACGGCCAGCAAGCGCGCGGCCGCCACCGCAAGAATGAAAGCGGGAAAGGCCAGCAGCTTGATCAGCACACCGTGGCCGGGCCGCGCCAGCTCGCTGCCTATCAGCACGAAGTTGCCCGTGACGTGGGCCGTGAACAGGCCGAACAGAGCGACAAAGCCCACCGTGTCCACATAGCCTGCCGTATAGCCGAGCGCCACACCGAGCGCGTGCCGGCTAGCCATGGCCAGCACCGCCAGACGGCGGCCGGGCAGCGGACGGCGCCCCCATGCGCAGCAGCGCAGGCAGCGTGTAGCGCCCAGCGCCGGCCACGCTGATGCTGGCAAAGATCACCAGCAGCAGCCAGCCGAACTGGCCGTCGGCCAGACTCCAGTCCGGATGCACCGCCAGCATGGACACCAGCAACAGGACCAGCACGGGCACACAGGCCAGCCGCGTGAGCACACCAGCCGCTATCGCCAGCGGGCACGCGACCTCGGCCAGCAAGGCCAGCCACAGGGTCAGCTCGCGCCCGATGTGTAGCGGATCGTCGATATGCGCCAGTTCGCCTGCGTAATGCTGCAGCTTGGGCAGGCCGTGCACCGTCAGCAGCAGCACGGCGCCACCGAGGCGCAACAGCAGCAGGCCCAGATCGGGCTGGGGCGCCAGCCATGGGAATGATTTCAGCATGGCGTCCTCACAGCAGCTGGGCGGCGGCCAGATAGCCGGCCGTCATGGCCACCACCAGCAGTGCGCCGATGGGCGTGGGCGGGGCCGGTGAAGGAATATCGAGCCAGCGGCACAGGCCACCGATGGCCAGTCCCAGTAGAACTCCTAGCAGCAGTCCCATTTCAGCTCTCCTTGCCCGTGCTGATGGCATGGCCGCCGCACAGGCTTTTATGGCGTGCCTCGCAGTGGCGCATGGAACGGTCCACCAGCCAGTAACCCACGCTCATGGCAAACACCAGCAGCGCTCCGCTCAGCACGGGCGGCGACGGTACGGGAATGTGCAGTAGCTGGCAGCCGGCACCGGTGATGAACGAGATCACCAGCCCCAGTAACACTTTGGCATAAGACATAGCCCCTCCGTCAGAAAGCAAAGCAGCTGCAGCCGAACGCGCCCCAGAAGCCGGCGTAGTCGGACACGGGCACTTTGGAGCGGCGCGCCACATCATGCTGGTGCGCGTGCACGCCACAGGCACCGCGGCACTGGTGCGCCAGCGCCGGTGTGGCCTGGGACGAATACACGGCGCGGTAATGGCCGCTGACTTTGCTCACAGGCGACCACTCGGGCAGCACGGGCAAGGCCGGCGGACCGAGCGGGCCGAATTCGGCTGCGCCATAGACGATCTTGCCGTCGACGATAGTGAGCACGGATTCGATATCCTTGATGCAGCCTTCCGGCACGCTGAAGTAATCGGCCGACAGCACGGCCAGATCGGCCAGCTGGCCTTGCTTGATCTGGCCTTTCTTGCCCTGCTCGTTGGAGAACCAGCTACTGCCCCGGGTCCACAGCTCCAGCGCTGCATCGCGCGACAGGCGGGCGTTCACGCCGGCGATGCGCAAGCCGCCCACGGTGCAGCCGGACACCAGCCAGTACAGCGCCGTCCACGGGTTGTAGCTGGCCACACGGGTAGCATCGGTGCCGGCACCGACCGGCACGCCCATTTCCAGCATCTTGGCCACGGGCGGCGTGGCGCTGGCCGCCTCGGCGCCATAGCGTTCGACAAAGTACTCGCCCTGGAAAGCCATGCGGTGCTGGATGGCGATGCCGCCGCCCAGTGCGCGCACCCGTTCGATATTGCGCTCGGAGATAGTCTCGGCGTGGTCGAACATCCAGTGCAGGCCATCGAAAGGAATCTCGCGGTTGACCTTTTCGAACACGTCCAGCATGCGGCTGATCGATTCGTCATAGGTAGCGTGCAGACGGAAGGGCCAGCGCTGGCTGACCAGATGGCGCACCACTTTTTCCAGTTCGTCTTCCATACCGGCGGCCAGATCGGGGCGCGGCTCGAGGAAGTCTTCAAAGTCCGCAGCCGAGAACACCAGCATTTCACCGGCGCCGTTGTGGCGGTAGAAATCGCTGCCATCGCCGGGCTTGACCATCTCGCTCCAGCGCTCGAAGTCCTGCAACTCCTGCCCCTTGTTCTGGGTGAACAGGTTGTAGGCAATGCGCACGGTGAGCTGCTGCTCGCGCGCCAGCTGGTCGATGATGGCGTAGTCTTCCGGGTAGTTCTGGAAGCCGCCGCCCGCATCGATGGCGCTGGTCAGGCCTAGCCGGTTCAGTTCGCGCATGAACTGGCGGGTGGAATTGACCTGCATTTCCAGCGGCAGCCTGGGGCCTTTGGCCAGCGTGGCATACAGAATCATGGCGTTCGGACGCGCGATCAGCATGCCGGTCGGATTGCCGGACGCATCGCGCTGGATTTCGCCACCGAGGGGATTCGGCGTGTCCTTGGTATAGCCCACCGCGCGCAAGGCGGCACGGTTGAGCAGAGCGCGGTCGTACAGGTGCAGGATGAACACGGGCGTATCGGGCGCCGCCGTGTTGATTTCATCGAGCGTAGGCATGCGCCGTTCGGCAAACTGGAATTCCGTCCAGCCGCCCACCACGCGCACCCACTGCGGCGATGGCGTGCGCAAAGCCTGCTGCTTGAGCATGCGCAGCGCATCGGCCAGCGAAGGCACGCCTTCCCAGCGCAGTTCGAGGTTGTAATTGAGTCCGCCGCGGATCAGATGAATGTGGGAATCGTTCAAGCCGGGGATCACGCAGCGTTTCTGCAGGTCGATCACGCGGGTCTGTTCGGTCAGCAAGCGCATGATGCTGGCGTCGTCGCCGACGGCGAGGAATTTGCCATCCTTGATGGCGACGGCCGTGGCCAGTGGCTGGCTGCGGTCCACGGTGTGGAACTGGCCGTTATGGAGTATCAGGTCTGCGGACATGGGGGGCCTTCCGGTATTCGGGGTGTGGAAGCGGCCAGCCTACACGCTGGCCGCTTCCAGTCTAACAAGCTAAAGAACTAACTAGCAGCAGGGATTAATGGCCTTCGCTGGCGTTGAACATGCTCTTGGCATAGATCAGGCCCAGACCATAGCCGCCGCCATGGGTCACGGCCGTAGCCACGGTCTGGTTGTAGGTCTCGCCACGGGCCCAGTCACGCTGCAGTTCCAGCAGATACTGCAGCGACGTCATCGGACGGGCGCCCATCTGGATCATGCGTTCCATCGCGCGTTCATGCGCTTCGTCGGACACGTCGCCGCAGGCATCGGCGATCACATACACTTCGAAGCCCTGTTCCAGTGCCGAGATGGCCGGGCCGACGATGCACACCGAGGTCCACAGACCGGCCAGCACGATACGGTCCTTGCCTTTGGCATTTACCACTTCGGCGATGCGGCCATCTTCCCAGGTATTCATGGTGGTGCGGTCGATGATGTGCTCATCGGGGAACACGCTCTTGATTTCTTCGAAGATGGGGCCGGAGAAGGATTTTTCCGCCACCGTGGTCAGGATGGTCGCCACCTTGAATTCCTTGGCGGCCTTGGCCACCATGGCCGCGTTGTTACGCAGCGCCACCGGATCGATGGACTTGGTGGCGAAGGCCATCTGTGGCTGATGATCGATCATGATCAGGGTGTGGTTGGTCGGGTTCAGCAGGGCTTTGCCGGCTTCGGCTTTTGCGATAGGCATGATGTTTTCCTTGGTTGGGGTGGGTAAATCAAATATAAAAAGCTGCTTATTCACACTGGGCTTGCTGCGTACCAGGGCCTAGCGTTCGAGGGCGGCCAGCGCCGCCGCAACGCCGGCGCCGTAGGCCGGATCAGCCAGCGTGCAATGGCTGATATGGCGTTGCTGGATCTCGCTCGCCACGCCATGCAGCGAACGGGCCGTGTTATCGAACAGGGCCTGACGCTGCTCCGCATTAAACAGACGGAATAGCGCGCCGGGCTGGCTGTAATAGTCTTCGTCGATGTGGTGATCCCAGTGGCCGGCTGCGCCCTGCAGCGCCAGCAGCGGCTCGACAAACTCGGGCTGCTGCTGCCATGCACCGCGCGAATTGGGCTCGTAGCCCACCGTGCTGCCATAGTTGCCATCGACCCGGCCCGCACCGTCGCGGTGGTAGCTGTGGAACGGGCACTTGGGTGCGTTGACGGGAATCTGGTGGTGGTTCACACCGAGCCGGTAGCGCTGCGCATCGCCATAGGCAAACAAACGCGATTGCAGCATGCGGTCGGGCGAGAAACCGATGCCGGGCACCACATTGGCGGGCGAGAAGGCCGACTGCTCCACATCGGCGAAATAGTTATCGGGATTACGGTTCAGTTCCAGCACGCCCACTTCGATCAGCGGATAGTCCTTATGCGGCCAGACTTTGCTCAGATCGAAAGGGTTGAGGTGGTAGCTGGCCGCGTCGTGCTCCGGCATCACCTGTATCTTCAGCACCCAGCGCGGGAAATCGCCATGCTCGATGCTGTGGTACAGATCGCGCTGGGCGCTTTCGCGGTCCTGCCCTATCAGCTGCTGGGCGTCGGCATCGGTCAGATTGATGATGCCCTGCTGGCAGATGAAGTGGAACTTGACCCAGAAGCGCTGGTTGCTGGCATTGAGCAGGCTGAAGGTGTGGCTGCCGAAACCGTGCATATGGCGGTAGCTGGCAGGGATGCCGCGCTCGCTCATCACGATGGTAATCTGGTGCAGCGCTTCCGGCATCAGGGTCCAGTAGTCCCAGTTGTTGTCGGCGCTGCGCAGATTGCTGCGCGGGTCGCGTTTCACCGCATGGTTCAGATCGGGGAACTTGAGCGGGTCGCGCATGAAGAACACGGGCGTGTTATTGCCCACCACATCCCAGTTGCCCTGCTCCGTGTAGAACTTGACGGCGAAGCCGCGGATATCGCGCTCGGCATCGGCCGCACCGCGTTCGCCCGCCACGGTAGAGAAGCGCATGAAGATATCGGTCTGCTTGCCCACTTCGGCAAACAGCGCGGCTTTGCTATACGCCGAAATATCGTGCGTGACCGTGAAGGTGCCGAAGGCGCCGGAACCCTTGGCATGCATGCGCCGCTCGGGAATCACTTCGCGGTTGAAGTGGGCCATTTTTTCCAGATGCCACACATCCTGCAGCAGCAGCGGGCCGCGCGGGCCGGCACTCTGGGTATTCTGGTTATCGGCTACCGGTGCGCCGGCGGCTGTGGTCAGGGAAGTGATCAATTTAGTCATCATCATTCTCGCTTATCAGATTTCATCGTCAGGGCGATCGTCAGGGCTGGCCGCTGTGCCAGACTCGCCATCCCGCACCACGATCAGACGGCGGCCGAAGAATTGCGCGTCGAGCGAATACGCACCGGGGCCCAGCAAGGCCAGCGCCACACTGTTGGCGATGATCAGTCCATACATCACCAGCACAGGCGGCGGCGCCGACCAGTGGTCCAGCAGGCAGTAGCTCGCCACGGCCGCATACAGCAAAGCCAGCACGGGCGTGGCGATGCCGATACACAGCAGTAAGGCCATCAACTGGGCCAGCCAGCTCATCAGCGTGCCCAGCACGGGTCGGGCACAAGTGCCGCCGACGGCCATTAGCTGCAGGGCCACCACTACCCGCAGGATCAGCAATCCTGCCCCGGCCCTGCCGGCCGGGAACATGGCATACAGTCTTTGCATGGACGTGGGTTTAAGCCTTGATAAAGGCCAGCATGTCCTTGTTGAACTGTTCCTTGTGGGTGTCAGTCAGACCATGGGGCGCGCCGGCGTACTCGATCAGCCTGGAGTTCTTCACCAGCTTAGCGGCAGCGCGGCCAGCAGCGTCGATAGGCACGATCTGGTCATCGTCACCATGCACGATCAGGGTCGGGATGTTGAACTTCTTCAGGTCTTCGCGGAAATCGGTTTCCGAGAAAGCCTTGATGCAGTCATAGGTGTTCTTGTGGCCTGCCTGCATGCCCTGTGCCCACCACGAATAGATCAGGCCTTGCGAGACTTTGGCACCGGGGCGGTTGAAGCCGTAGAACGGACCACCGGCGATATCCAGATACAGCTGGGCGCGATTGGCCAGCGAACCGGCGCGGATGCCGTCGAAGACTGACATCGGCAGGCCGCCCGGGTTGCTGTCGGTTTTCAGCATCAGCGGCGGCACGGCCGAAATCAGGCCGGCTTTGGCCAGACGCTTGCTGCCATGGCGGCCGATGTAGCGGGCCACTTCACCACCGCCAGTAGAAAAACCGAACAGGATCACATTCTTCAGATCCAGCAGCTCGATCAGCTGGTGCAGATCGTCGGCATAGTGGTCCATATCGTTACCCTGCCATGGCTGGCTGGAACGGCCGTGGCCACGGCGGTCGTGGGCGATGCAGCGATAGCCTTGCGCAGCGAGGAAGATCATCTGCGATTCCCAGCTGTCCGAGTTCAGCGGCCAGCCGTGGCAGAACACTACTGGTTGGCCCGAGCCCCAGTCTTTGTAGTAGATGTCGGTACCGTCTTTGGTTTTGAAGTAAGCCATTTTTTTCTCTCCGTGAAATTGATGTGCCTGATTGGCAGTTGCTGCCGTTGCGACGAAGGGGAAGTTGAGCGCGCCCAGGGCGGCCACGCCACCGAGCATGACCGTGCGGCGCTGCTGGTCTACCTGCTCTTCGCTATCCATGATTGCTCCTATCGGATCTGGTTGACGGTTACGCTGCGCACAGACATTGCACGGAGCGCCGCGCGGCCAGACCACAACAGACTGGACCACGTGAATCAGCAGTTTAGGAAAATGGATAACATTGCACATCGCCATTAAGCGGGGGTGGCGGCCTACTCTTTCGGGTAATGGGAGCGGCGCCGCGGGCGTGTTAGAACGGATAGAGCCGGCGCCGCAGCGCATGCCAGCACAGGCTGGCAACATGCACGGGCCGCGCTGCCGGGCTGGCGACTAGCCCGAACTGCAGCGACAGTTCCACGCCCGTGCTGGCGCCGCTCCACACTTGCAGCGCGGCGTGCCGCGAGCGCGGCAGCAAGCCGGCCAGACGGGCGCTATCGAGCGGGTGGCTAATCGTGGTAGCGCTACCATCATGGCGCACACGCAAGCGCAGTAGGTCCCAGCCAAAGCACAGTTCCACTTCGAGCTGACGGCCTTGCGGCAAAGCACTTTCCAGCATGGCTTGTACCACCTGCAGACAGGCCTGCTGCACGCTGACAGGCAAGGCCCGCGTTGCGCCCTGCACGCTGACGCTATACGCCACCTGCGCCGGCCAGCCGGCCCGCTCGGGCAGCTCGAGCAGCTGCTGCTCCAGCCGGCTATCGCTCTGGCGCTGCCGCTGCACAGCCTGACGGCTGTGCGCCAGCCAGCGGTCACCCTCGTCCAGCACCTGCTCCAGCTCGCGACGGCCCGGGCTGCCTGCGGGTAGTTGCAGCGCCGCCCCATACAGGCTCAGCATCAAACCCTGACCGCCCTGAATCAGCGCGTCGTGCTGGTTGAGCTGCAGCGGTAGCGGGCCGCCCGCCAGCTGGCGCGCACGCCGCATCGCTGCACTGCACAGCGCGTACACGAGCACACTGCTGGCCAGCACATTCAGCAGCGCATACTGATCCTGCGCCTGCGCTGCGTACAGCAAGGCCAGAACAACGTCAGGAGATAGCAACATGGCACCCAGGCTCCGGGCAGAAAAATGCACTGTCGCCCCTCTGGCGCCGGACCACAATGACTCTTTCGGGTAATTGACTTGGCGCCCCTGCCTGCACTGCAATATCAGAGCCACAGCGCAGCCCTGTAACCGACTACCGGTTTGTTAAATCGGTGCTATAGTTGTGATTTATATCAATACTGTGGATGCTAGTGACGCCCGCGTGTGGCGTGTTAGCACCCAGGTCCTTTTTGCAGTTGGAATCATGGAAGCTTGCGAATCGACCGCAGTGATCAACATACTTTCCGTGGATGACCATCCACTGATGCGGCAGGGTATTGCCAGCGTCATCGAAAGCCAGGCCGATATGCGCCTGGTGGGCACGGCCGCCAGCGGTAGCGAAGCACTGGAAGTGTTCCGCCGCCTGCAGCCCGACATCACGCTGATGGACATCCAGATGCCGGATCTGAACGGCATCGATGCCACCATCGCCATCCGCAAGGAATTCCCGCAGGCGAAAATCATCATCCTCACCACTTACGAGGGCGATGTGCGCGCCTTGCGCGCCGTGAAAGCGGGCGCTTCCGGCTATCTGCTGAAAAGCATGCTGCGCAAGGATATGCTCGATACGGTGCGCCAGGTGTACAGCGGACGGCGCTGCATCCCGCCTGAAATCGCCATGGAAATGATTGCGCCGGCCGGCGGCGATACGCTGAGCAAGCGCGAAGTGGAAGTGCTCAAGCTGGTGGCCGATGGCAAGTCCAACAAGCGCATCGCCCTCAATCTGGATATATCCGAAGACACCGTCAAAGCCCACGTCAAGAACATCCTGACCAAGCTGATGGCCAACGACCGCACCCATGCGGCCGTGCTGGCCCTGCAGCGCGGCATCATTGAACTGAACTGCTCGGCGCTGGGCGCGCGCAGCTAGGCAGCTAGGCCGCGCGCAGGGCGCGGCCTTCTTCGCCGCGCAGATGGCCGCTCAGGCCGTCACAACTGTCGGACCAGCGCTGCAGCCATTCCGGCAATGCCGGCGACTGTTCCGGCACGCCGAGATCGCGCACGATTTCGATAGGCGGCAGCGGACCGCGGCCTGAACGGAACACGCCGCGCATGATGACCACGCCCACGACCCGGCCCTTGCTCATGAAGCGGTGTTCGACGAACAGCCATTTTTCATCCCAGCCCAGCATGCGCGTATGGATCTCGAAGCGCTCGAACAGGCGCAGCTCGCGGCGGAACTTGCCCCACACATCGCCGACGATGGGCACGGCCTTGTGGCGCAGCGCCGTACGGAAGGCGCCCGTCTTGAGCACATAGTCCATGCGGCCCACATCGGCCATGGTGAGATAGCGCCCGTTAGTCACATGGAAATTCAGATCGAGATCGAACGGCCACACCCGCATGCCCACCACGGTGGTGGAAAACGGATCGACCGACTGGCGCCACGGACGGCGCAGCAGCATGTTGAGCAGACGGAACCAGAGATTCATGATGGGGATAGCAAAGTAGACGATGGACACCACTATAGGTCAGGCGATTCTGCTAAAGTAGGTGCAGAAATGACTTATTTCATGCGAAATCCGCCATGCACCTGACCCTGCTCCTGTCCGAACAATGCTCCGCCGCCAGCGCCACCACGGCGCTGGAACTGCTCAAGGCAGCCAATCTGTTTGCCGGCCAGCCCATCTTCGAAATCCACACGGCCTCGCTGGACGGCGGCCCCGTGGCCACCCTGAGCGGCCAGACCCTGCATGCCGATCTGGCGCTGGGCGCCATCAGCCATACCGATCTGGTGCTGGTGCCCGGTTTTCTGTTCACGCTGCGCGATGCCCTGCCCGGCTTTGGCCGCTACACGGACTGGCTGCGCCAGCAGCACAGCCGCGGCGCCGTGCTGGCCTCGCTGTGCACGGGCGCTTTCATGCTGGCCGAAACGGGCTTGCTCGACGATGCGCGCGCCACCACCCACTGGGCGCTGGCCGACCTGTTCCGCCGCCGCTACCCGCAGATCCGCATGGCCGAGCGCGACGTGCTGTGCGAAGACAACCGCGTCATCACCAGTGGCGGCGCCGGTGCCTCGGCCCATTTGCTGCTGCACCTGATCCGCCGTTACGGTTCGCTGGAACTGGCGCAGAAATGCAGCCGCTACCTGCTGATCGATAGCGCCCCCACCGAGCAATCCGTGTACGTGATGTGGAATATGCCCAAAGCCCATGGCGATGCCGACATCCTGCGCGTGCAGAACTGGCTGGAACAGCATTTCGACCAGCCGCTGGCCATAGACGAACTGGCCCAGCGCTTCGGCTTCAGCCCGCGTAACTTCGTGCGCCGCTTCAAGGAAGCCACCCAGTACACGCCGCTGGCCTACCTGCAGACGCTGCGGCTGGAGCGGGCCAAACACCTGCTGGAATCGACCCGCATGAATCTGGACAGCATCACCTTCAAGGTGGGTTATGAAGACAGCAATTCTTTCCGCCGTCTGTTCCAGCAGCGTGTCGGCATGCAGCCCGCGTCCTACCGCAAGAAGTTCCAGTCACCGGCCGTCTGAGTGGGTGCGATAAATAAGCGCGATAAGTAACCAGCAGTCAAATCCCGGGCGAGGAAACGGGGGAATTCAGCTATAATGTGAGCCGGATGCGGACTACTCCGGCACACCCCAGCTACCTGATGCGACCACTCAATTTTCTCGCCTTACTGACGTTCTCCATAACGTGCACCAGCTCCGTTTTCAGCGCCGCAGCGCTGGCGGCTCCGGCCCATGCTGCAGCCCATGGCCACGCACCTGCACATAAAAACAACGCTCCTGCAGCCAGCAATACGGCGAATGCCCGCACGCCCTGCGCACGCCTGACGGCGCGCCTGCAAAGCGTCACGCCGGCCATGTGCCAGAACAGCCAGCTGGTGCAGTCGGGCGCCCGTTCGCGTCAGGGTTTCCCTATCCTCACGCGCCAGCAGGCATCCACCAGCAAGAAGGATTCCGTGCGCGTGCTGCTGATAGGCGGCATCCATGGCGATGAACTGAGCGCTTCTTCGGCCGTGTTCCAGTGGATGCAGTGGCTGCCGCCAGCCGATAGCAGCCCGCTGCACTGGAATATCGTGCCGGTACTGAATCCGGACGGCATGCTGGCGGCCAAGCCGCGCCGCGTCAACGCCAACGGCGTGGACCTGAACCGCAACTTCCCTACGCCGCGCTGGAATGTGGAAGCGCAGCGCTACTGGGTCAGCAAGACGGGGCGCGACCCGCGCCGCTTCCCCGGCTCCAGCCCCCTGTCGGAACCGGAAAGCCGCTGGCTCAGCGAAGAAATCAAACGCTTCAAGCCGCAGCTCATCATCTCCGTGCACGCGCCGTTCGGCGTGCTCGATTTCGACGGTCCGGTCGATCCGCCCGTGCGCTTTGGCGCGCTGCGCCTCGCGCCTATCGGCGTGTATCCGGGTTCGCTCGGTGCCTACAGCGGCAATCAGGTGCCGGTGCTGACCATAGAACTGCCTAGCGCCGGCCGCCTGCCCGATCAGGCCGAAATGCGCCGCATCTGGCAGGACATGCTGAAGTGGATAGAACAGAATATCCCGTCCAGCAATCAGGTCGCCATGGCCAGCGCCAGGCCTAACGCGCACTAAGCCGCCATCGTCCTACCTAGGCCGCCTGCCATGCCGTGGGCGGCACTCCTTCCCAGCGCTTGAATGCCCGCCTGAAATTGGCGATATCCGTATAGCCCAGCGCATAGCTGATTTCCTGCACGCTGGTCTGGCCGCCGCGCAGGTATTCCAGTGCCAGCATGTGCCGCACTTCGTCCAGTATCTGCTGGTAGGAGCTGTGTTCCGCCAGCAGGCGCCGGTGCAGGGTGCGCGGGGTCAGGTGCAGCATGCGCGCCGTCAGCGCCAGTGAGGGAAAGGCGGTGCGCTGTTCCAGCATCAGCTTACGCACCCGCGCGGCAGTGGAATACGGCGTCACCAGTTTGTCCAGTTCGCGCTGGCAGATCTGCAAGGCCTGCTCGAAGCTGGCCGCATCACCCACCTTGAGGGGAATATCCAGCGCTGCAGCGGGCAGCAGCATGCCGGTCCAGTCTTGGCCATAGCGCACCTCGCACTGGAACAGTTCGCGCGCCAGCGCCATATCGTCCGGCGCCGCGCAGTGGAAGGACACCAGCTGGCAGGGCGCACTGCCGCGCGCAATGAAGTCGAGGATGTTCTTGATCGCCAGTAGCACGGCTTCCAGCACAGGGCGGGCAATATCGCCCAGCGGCAGGCATTCCACCAGTTGCAGACGCAGATAGTCGCCCTGCAGATCGATGGCCGTATCGAGCATGGTGGTGCGCAGGCGGAAGTAGCGCCGCGTCACATCAAGCGCCTGACGCAGCGTGCCGCTATTGATGGCGGCATAACCGAGTATGCCGTGGGTATGGGCGCGCATGCGTTCGCCGATCAGCAGTCCTAGCGACGGTTCGCGCGTCAGCTCCAGCGCATCGAGCAGCAGCAGACGGAATACGGGGAAAGAGAGCTGGAAGCTGGCATCTTCCAGCTGGGCCGCCTGCAGGCCCTGACGTCCGAGCCACGCATCCACATCGCCGCCCATGCTGGCTACCTGATCGGCAATCTGGCGCAGATAGCTGCTGGCCATGGGCGGGTCGTTGAACGGCATAGGCATGAAGACGGAATTCGGGTCAGGGTGAAGAAAAAAACACGGTCTCCGATTGTCAATATCTAACCCATGGCTGTCAACGTTCGGGCGCCCTGCAGGCTGTCCTGACGCGCGCTTGTGGCAGATTAGCCACCCCGTACGGCCAGCTGACGGTACTGGCTGGGCGTAACGCCCGTGGTAGCTTTGAACTGGCGCGTGAAGGCCGAATGGTCGCCATAGCCGCAGGCCTGGGCGATATCGGCCACGCTGGTATCGCCTTTGAGCAGGCGCGAGGCGGCATCGACGCGGGTCTGGATGATCATCTGGCGCGGTGTGAGATGGAAGATGCGCAGGAAGTAGCGTTCGATCTGCGCCACCGACATATGTGCCGTGGCGGCCAGCTCCGCCAGCGCCAGCGGGCGGCCGTATTCCTCGTGGATCAGGCTGACGGCGGCCGCCACTTTACGGTAGGCCGGATTCTTCTTGTCGGCCATGGCCAGATCGCGCGATACCCCGGTCAGGCCGACGATGCGGCCATGGCTATCGCGCAGCGCCTTCTTGCGCGTCAGGCACCAGCCGGGATCGCGGTTGGGATACAGGTGCAACTCGAGCTGTTCATCGAGTTCGGCGCCACCGGCCAGCACTGCCATATCCTGTGCCAGATAGGAGTGGCCGAACGGATGGCCGAACACTTCGGCCGGCGTGCGTCCGATCAGGGCGGCCTTGTGCTTCTGGCCGCAGCGCTGGGCCAGCGTCTGGTTCACCACCACGTAGCGGCACTGTTCATCTTTGACGAAGAACACCACATCGGGCAGCGCATCGAACAGCGCTTCGCTGAAAAAAGGGTCGGCGATGGCCGCGCCCAGAGCGCGCCGCGCCACCTCGTCATGGTGGGATGTATGCATAGTTCCGATTCTGCCAGCGCGTTTGCGGCATGTCGCGGACTTTTTCGCGATTGTGCAGATTTCGTCATCCATCATGCGCAGACCATGCAAGACAGACCACCCCGCTCGGCCTAACATGGCGGTATGAAAACCATCAACATCATTGATTCCCACACCGGCGGCGAACCTACCCGTCTGGTGGTGGATGGCGGCCCGGAACTGGGCAGCGGCCCGCTCAGCGAGCGGCTTGCACGATTCAAGCAGGAGCATGATGCCTTCCGCACTGCGGTGGTATGCGAGCCGCGCGGCTCGGATGTGCTGGTAGGCGCCCTGCTATGCCAGCCGCATGCCGCCGATTGTGCTGCGGGCGTCATTTTCTTCAACAACGTGGGCTACCTCGGCATGTGCGGTCACGGCACCATCGGTCTGGTCGCCTCGCTGGCCCACATGGGCCGCATCGGCGTGGGCCGCCACCGTATCGATACGCCAGTGGGCGTGGTGGAAGCGGAACTGCATGCCGACGGCAGCGTGACGCTCGATAACGTGGCCGCCTACCGCAGTCAGGCCGGTGTCACCGTCTACGTGCCGGACTACGGCCCTGTCACGGGCGATATCGCCTGGGGTGGCAACTGGTTCTTCCTGGTGTCCGATCACGGCATGGAAGTCAGCCTGAAAAACATCGATGCGCTGACCGACTTCTCGGTGGCCATCAGCGCTGCGCTCGAACAATCCGGCATCCGCGGCGATAACGGCGGCCTGATCGACCACATCGAACTGTTCGCCCCATCGCGCACAGGCGCCGATAGCCAGAGCTATGTGCTGTGCCCTGGCAAGGCTTACGACCGCTCTCCTTGCGGCACGGGCACCAGCGCCAAGCTGGCCTGTCTGGCGGCAGACGGCAAGCTGGCCGAAGGCGCACTGTGGAAACAGGAAAGTGTAATCGGCAGCGTATTCGAAGGCCGCTACCACTACCGCGACGGCAAGCTGATCCCCAGCATCCGTGGCCGCGCCTGGGTCAATGCGGAAGCGCGCCTGCTGATCGATCCTAGCGATCCTTTCGGCTGGGGCATCAAGTGAGACAGGCCGACGTCATCATCGTCGGCGCCGGCATCATCGGCGCCGCCTGTGCCGACGCGCTCAGCGAGCGCGGGCTGCAGGTCACGGTGATCGAACAGGATGTGCCGGGCAGCGGTGCCACCGCCGCCGGCATGGGCCATCTGGTGGTGATGGACGATAATGCGGCCGAACTGGCCCTGTCGTCCTACTCGCTGACGCTGTGGCGCCAGCTGGCGGCCGGACAGGATCAGGCAGCCCGGCACGAATACAGCCAGTGCGGCACCATCTGGGTCGCGGCTGACGAAGAAGAAATGGCGGCGGCCCGCGCCAAGGCCGAAGTGCTCAGCGCCCACGGCATCGCCTGCGACATGCTCGATGCGAACCAGCTGTATGCGGCGGAACCGCAGCTGCGCGCCGGTCTGGCCGGTGGCCTGCTGGTAGGCGGTGACGGGCTGGTATATGCCCCCAAGAGCGCCCGCCTGCTACTGGGCAAAGCGCAGGCGCGCGGCGCCGTGCTGGAATACGGCAGCGTGACGGCACTGGAAGACCATGGCGTGGTGCTGGCCGATGGCCGCACGCTGCGCGCCCAACACATTGTGCTGGCGGCCGGCTCGCGCTGCAGCCTGCTGCTGCCGGAACTGCCGCTGCAGCCCAAGAAAGGCCATATCGCCGTTACTGACCGCTATCCGGGCTTTATCCGCCACCAGCTGGTAGAACTGGGCTACATCAAGAGCGCCCACGCTGCCAGCGGCAGCTCGGTCGCCTTCAATCTGCAACCGCGTCCCACTGGCCAGATTCTGATCGGCTCGTCGCGCCAGTTCGGCACCACCGATCTGGCCGTGGATAACGCCATGCTACAAGCCATGCTGCGCCATGCCGTCAGCTTTACTCCGGCACTGGCACAGCACCACATCCTGCGCTGCTGGACCGGCCTGCGCGCCGCCACGCCGGACGGCCTGCCCCTGATCGGCCCCCACCCTGCACGCCAGGGCCTGTGGCTGGCCACAGGCCACGAAGGGCTGGGCATTACCACCTCGCTGGCCACGGCGCAGCTGCTGGCCAGCCAGATGTGTGGCGGCAGCAGCGCGATTGCCACCAGCCCCTATTTGCCGGAACGATTCCATGGCTGACATCACCATCTATCTCAACCAGCAGGCTGTACGCGTGGAAGCCGGCATTAGTGTGGCTGCCGCACTGGCTATCCATGGCAGCACCGTGACGCGCTACTCGGTCACGGGTACCGCCCGTGCGCCCCTGTGCGGCATGGGCGTATGCCAGGAATGCCGCACCACCATCAACGGCCTGCCGCACCAGCTGGCCTGCCAGACGCCATGTGTGGAAGGCATGCGCATCGAACGCTGCGAGGTAGCGCGATGAAGCATTACGATATTCTGGTCATCGGTGCCGGTCCGGCCGGACTGGCGGCAGCGCAGGCAGCTGCGGCCAGCGGGCGCACGGTCGGCATCATCGACGACAATCCGCAGGCCGGTGGCCAGATCTGGCGCGGCGGTCCCGCCAGCCAGAGCGATGCACGGGCACGCGCCCTGTGGCTATCCCTGCAGGATGCGCCGAATGTGGAATTCCTCAGCCAGACGCGGGTGCTGTACGCACCGGCCGCGCAGCAGCTGCAGGTACAGACAGCCAGCAGCGCCATGACCGTGCACTACCAGCGCCTGATACTGGCCACCGGTGCGCGCGAACGCCTGCTGCCCTTCCCCGGCTGGACTCTGCCCGGCGTGACCGGAGCAGGCGGCCTGCAGGCGCTCAGCAAAGGCGGCTATCCGGTCGCCGGCAAGCGCGTAGTGGTGGCCGGTACCGGACCATTGCTGCTGGCGGTGGCGGCCACGCTGCGCGCGCGCGGTGCGCAGATCGTCGCCATCGTCGAGCAGGCGCCTTTGCCGGCACTGGCCCGCTTTGGCGCCGGCCTGCTGGCGACACCGTCCAAAGCGGCGCAGGCGCTGCAGCTGGCGCGCCAGTTACGCGGCATCCCTTACTGGTCCGATAGCTATGTGCGCGCTGCGCTGGATACATCTGGCAACGCCGCCGTTGCGGCCACACCGCAGTTGCGCGCCGTCCGCATACAAAAGGGCAGCAGCACCATCACGCTCGAATGCGACTACCTCGCCTGCGGCTACGGCTTGCTGCCGAATGTGGAGCTGGCGCAGGCGCTGGGCGCCGCTACCCATAGCCGCAAGGGCCAGACCGCCGTCACCATCGATAGCTGGCAGCAGACCCGCATCAGCAATGTGTACTGCGCCGGTGAAGGCACGGGCATAGGCGGTGTGGATCTGGCGCTGGTCGAAGGCCGTATTGCGGGACTTGCGGCCAGCGGCGCCGTGGCGCAAACGGCAACACTGTTCCATCAGCGCACCCGCTGGCGCAAATTCGCCAGCCGGCTGGAACGCACCTTCGCACTGCGTCCCGAAATACTGGCGCTGGCCGAGGACAACACCATCGTCTGCCGTTGCGAAGATGTCTGCCACGGCGAACTGAAAACCCATAGCAGCTGGCGTAGTGCCAAGCTGCATACGCGCTGCGGCATGGGCCCCTGTCAGGGCCGTATCTGCGGTGGCGCCACCGAATTGCTGTACGGCTGGCGGCCAGCGGCCGTGCGCAGCCCTATCGTACCGGCCCGCGTAGCCAGCATGATCGAATCAGCCCCGGAATAGACGCCGGACAATTAAGTAAACCAGTAAGCGTACGCCCAACCGAACCATCACAAGGAGAGCATTATGGCAGCAGCAAAATGGCAAGGGGTCTTCCCTGCAGTGACCACCAAATTCAAGGAGAACGAAGATCTCGACCACGCCGCGATGGAAAAGCACTTTGCTTTCCAGATCGATAGCGGTGTCGATGCGCTGCTGACCTGCGGCTCGCTGGGCGAGGCCAGCACCCTGTCGTTCGATGAAAAGCTGGCAGTCACCAAGACGGCGCTCAACGTGGCCGCTGGCCGCGTGCCGGTGCTGGTCAACGTCAGCGAAACCCGTACCGCCACTGCTTGCCGCTTCGTCGAGCAGGCGCGCGATCTGGGCGTGCAGGGCCTGATGGTGATGCCATCCGTGCTGTACGCAGCCGACTCGCGCGAAGCCATGGACAACCTGCGCACCATCGCCAAAGCAGCCCAGCTGCCTATCATGGTGTACAACAATCCCGTGTCCTACAAAGTCGACCTGACGCCGGAAGACTTCAAGGAACTGGCCGATTGCGAATGGATCGTGGCGATCAAGGAATCGACCGACAACGTGCGCCGTATTACCGACCTACGTAATGCGGTGGGCGAGCGCTATCAGCTGTTCATGGGCGTGGACGATCTGTCCTTCGAAGGTCTGGCCGTTGGTGCCGACGGCCTGCTGGCCGGTCTGGTGGTGGCCTTCCCGAAAGAGACGGTGGCTCTGTACAAACTGATGAAGGCCAAGCGCTTCGACGAGGCTCTGAAGCTGTACCAGTGGTTCATGCCGCTGATGCACCTCGACGTTTCCACCAAGCTGGTACAGAACCTGAAGCTGGTCGAAACGCTGGCCGGTGTAGGCAATGAAAACGTACGCCGTCCGCGCCAGCCGCTGCAAGGCGCCGACCGCGCCCGCGTTACCGCCATCGTGCAGCAGGCACTGGCTACCCGTCCTGACGTCAGCAAGTTCTTCTAAACCCGGGCACTGGCGCGCTGTACAACGGCGCGCTTCAAGGCAAAACGCCAGACCCGCCGCAACGACGGCTGGTCTGGCGTTTTCATGTCTGCATCCGCTAACTGAAAGCGCTTACAGATCGGTGATTTCCTTATGCCGTGGCACCAGCGTTTTCATCACGCACCAGGCCACCAGATAGGCCAGCGCACAGATGGTGAACAGTATCATGTAGCCGGTGCCGATATCGTTGCGCGCCTTGTAGTAGTCGAACACCCAGCCACCGAGCTTGGTCAGCAGCACGCCGCCTATGCCACCTGCCATGCCGCCCAGGCCGATCACGGAGGCGACCGACTTCTGCGGGAACATGTCGGATACGGTAGTGAAGATATTTGCCGACCATGCCTGATGGGCCGAAGCGCCCACGCCGATCAGCAGCACCGGCACCCAGTAGCTGACACTGCCCAGCGGCTGGGCCAGCAGCACCACCAGCGGGAAGAAGGCGATCACCAGCATGGCACGCATGCGGCCATCATACGGTGCATAGCCGCGTGCCATGAAATAGCTGGGGAACCAGCCGCCGCCTATGGAACCTATCATGGTCATGCTGTACAACACGGCCAGTGGCACCACGATGGCATCGCCCTTCATGCCGTACTGGGCCGACAGATAGGTGGGCAGCCAGAACAGGAAGAACCACCACACGCCATCCGTCATGAATTTGCCGAAGGCGAAGGCCCAGGTCTGGCGGTATTTGAGCAACTGCAGCCACGAGACTTTGGTGGCCGGCGCGGCAGAAGTTGCCGCCGCCGGTGCCGCAATCTGATCGCGCCGGATGTACGCCAGCTCCTGCGCCGACAGGCGTGGCTGGCGTTCCGGCGTATCGTATAGCGTCAGCCACACGCTCATCCAGATGAAGCCCACCATGCCTATCATGATGAAGGCGCTCTGCCAGCCCCAGATGCTGGCGATCAGCGGTACCGTGATGGGGGCGAGGATGGCGCCCACATTGGCGCCGGAATTGAAGATGCCGGTGGCCAGCGAACGTTCGCTCTTGGGAAAGTATTCGGCCGTGGCCTTGATGGCAGCAGGGAAGTTGCCGGCTTCGCCTATGGCCAGCACGGCACGCGACAGCATGAAGCCGAGTATCGATGGCGCCACCACGATGCCGGCCGCCCCCAGCAGCACGCCCACGCCCTCGCCCATGGGAACGGAGAAAGCGTGCATGAGCGCACCCAGCGACCAGATGCAGATCGCTACCACATAGGCAGCACGGGTGCCGATGCGGTCCACCACCCGTCCCGCGAACAGCATGGACAGCGCATACACGAACTGGAAGGCCGCCGTGATGTTGGCGTAATCGGTATTGCTCCAGCCGAATTCACGCGACAGCTGGGGCGCCAGCAGGCTGAGCACCTGCCGGTCCAGATAGTTGATGGTGGTAGCGAAAAACAGCAGGGCGCAAATAGTCCAGCGGTATTTACCGATGGCCGCACCGACGTTCACGGGCTCGTTCAGGTTCATGGCATCACTTCTTATCGGATGTTCTAGTGATGATCTCTCGGTCTCCACGAGATCACTGGTTGTATGTCATCGTACAACCATAAAACTGGCGAGGCAAGTAAAACCGTAATTTTTCTATCTATCCTGAAAAATCAGTAGCTTGCCGCTACGGGCAAGCTAGCAAGTCATACGACAACTTAGTGAGTGGTCTCGCGTTTGACCAGCAGCAGCGCCACCAGACTGATCAGCGCCGCAGCCGACAGATAGTAGCCCACGTACTGCAGGCCGTAGTTGGTGGCCAGCCATGTCGCCGCATACGGCGCCAGCGAAGCTCCCAGTATGCCAGCCAGATTGAAGGTCAGCGAAGCGCCCGTGTAGCGCACGGCGGGCGGGAACAGTTCCGACAAGATCGTGCCCAGCGGGCCGTAAGTCATGCCCATCAGGCCCAGCCCCAGCGACAGGAAGACGCTGACCAGCAGGCTATTGCCGGAGCCAAACAGCGGCGCCATGCTCAGGCCGAACACGGCAATGGCAGCCGATACGGCGATCAGGGTGATGCGGCGGCCATGGCGGTCCGCCCACAGGGCCGAGATAGGGATGGTGAGGCCGAAGAACAGCACGGCAAACAGTTGCTGGATCAGGAAGTCCTTGCGGCTGAATTTCAGCGCCGTGGTGCCCCAGCTCAGAGCAAACACCGTCATCAGGTAGAACAGCACAAAGGTGGCCATGGCGATCAGCGTGCCCAGCAGCAGCACGCGGCGATGCTCGCGCCACACCGTCAAGGCCGGCACCTGCACCCGTTCATTACGCTCGATAACTTTCTGAAAGTCCGGCGTTTCATGGATTTTCAGTCGGATGTACAGGCCCACCACCACCAGCAAGGAGCTGGCGAGGAAGGGAATGCGCCAGCCATAGCTGAAGAAATCGGCGTCGCTAAGCGTCTGGCTCAGCAGCAGGAAAATGCTGCCCGACATGAAGAAGCCTATCGGTGCGCCCAGCTGGGGGAACATGCCATACCAGGCGCGTTTGCCGGCCGGTGCATTTTCCGTCGCCAGCAGCACGGCCCCGCCCCACTCGCCGCCCAGACCCAGGCCCTGGCCGAAGCGGCACAGCGCCAGCAGCGCCGGCGCCCACGTGCCTATGCTGGCATAGGTGGGCAAGGCGCCGATCAGCACGGTGGACAGACCCATGGTCAGCAGTGCCGCCACCAGCGTGGCCTTGCGGCCTATGCGGTCGCCAAAATGGCCGAATAGGGCGGAGCCGACAGGACGGGCAAAGAAGGCGATGGCAAACGTGGCCAGCGATTGCAGCATGGCCGCCGCCGCATCACCGGCAGGGAAGAACAGCTTGGGGAACACCAGCACGGCCGCCGTGGCGTAAATGTAGAAGTCGAAGAACTCGATGGTGGTGCCTATCAGGCTGGCAAACAGCACCGTGGCGGGCGAGTTACGCGGGGTCGTGCTCGGGTGTGGCTGTGACATGCGGGGCAACTCCTGCAAAAGGAAAAGTGGCCACGATCATACACAGGCCTGGCAGATGCTGCCAAGAAGTTAAGGCTGTCGACTAGTCAACAATTTGCGCCAAAGCCACAGCGATATCGTCTGCCTGCAAAGGCCGCACCAGCCGCGTCACTTCCACGCCATCGCGCAGGAAGACCAGCGTCGGCCACAGTTTCACGCGATAGGAGCGCCCCAGAGCGCGGCCCGGACCATCTTCGATCTTGTAATGGCGTAGTTGCGGGTGGGCCGCCATGGCCTGCGCCAGCGGCGCCTGGGTGGCCATGCAGTGGCCGCACCAGTTGGTGCCGAATTCCAGTACGGCAGCGCCAGCCAGTGCATCGATGCTGCTGCGCTCGGGTGCAGCGGGGGTGTACACAGTTTCCATGCTTAATTTGCTCGCTGTTTCAGGCTGGCACAGGGATCGGGCCGCACAGGTGCAGCCACCTGCACCACCGTATCATACTGCCCCGCTGCTACGGGCGCTTCCGCATAGCCCACACTATGCAGGCTCAGCGGTGGTTGCAGCAGAGCCAGCCAGTACGGCACACCGATATCCTTGCGCACGTGGCCATTGCCGGCGATCAGCACCACATCGCGCGGGCGCTGCTCGCGTATCAGTCTGGCCATCCAGATATCGCGCGCTACCTGCGCGTTGACCATACCATCGACCATCATTTCCGGCACCATATTGCAATGGCTGCTGGCGATTTCGGCCGCCTGTGCCGCGCGCAGCCGGGCCGGTAACGCCTGCTCCAGCTGGTAGTCGCCCATGCTCTGGGCATCGAACACGGCACGCATGCCGTCGCGCACCACGCGCGAAGCATCGGCACGCGACAGATTGCCGGCGACCAGCGGCAGGTGGTAATCCAGCGCCAGCTGTAGCAGCGGATAATACTGCTGCCAGTCCCAGCGCCCGCCACCGGCGACGCGGATCAGGCACTGGGCGTCGAGGCAGGATTTCTGCGCCTTATCGAGCAGATCCTGATTCTCGCGGTCGAACTGTTCCAGCACCAGCACCGGCCGCCAGCCCGCTTCCACCCGCTGGCGCAGCAAGGCATGGCGCTGGCGCTGGCCAGCCGGATTATCGTGTACTTCTCCTAGCAGCCAGACTTGCGCCGCAACAACATCTGGCGCAGTTTTGTTCACTACAGGACTGCCCGCCGTGCTACAGCCCGCAAGAAATGCGGCCATGAGCAAAATCAAGCCGACCCGCCGTCCAAATAAAGAAATCATCTAAAGCTGTCTCCGATCAAATTCAATTATTGCTTGCATATTGGCGCAGACCTGCGCCACAGGCGTCAATTAATATATTTCGTGTTGCGTTGCATTATTTGCTTGTCTAAAATAAAACACAGATGGCAATTTGTTACGAATTGTGGTTTAATGCTATTCATTGGACAGCGCATGCTCCGTCGCAAAGAAAAACTCTAGCGATTTTGCGTTAGGTCTGCCTTAACACCTTGTCCAGTATGCCTTACAGGAGTACATAGTGAAAATTTCGACTTTGCTCAATTGCGCGTTCGTCATGCTCAGCCTCGCTGGCGGTGCTCAGGCGCAGGCTGAAAAAGCCAATATTGCACCTGCAACAATTGTTCTAGCGCATTGCGACCAGCACGCGGCCCAACCATGCGGTCTGGATAATGATGGTAATAATACTGCTGGTAAAAATAGCGAGCCGGAAGCCCTGCCTGCCAACGACCCGAAACGGGCGCAGGAAGTAGAGCCGGTTGCCCAGATTCCCGAGCCGCAGACTTTTGTCATGCTGATGCTGGGTCTGGTTGTTCTCGGTTTTGCCTCGCGCCGTGGCAGCGCCTCGGAAAAATTCACCGACTAGCCAGCCGCTGGGCCAGAAAAAAAATCCCGCAGATAGCGGGATTTTTTTTGCCTGCAGTAGGTGCGCTGCTACCGCGACGATCACGTAGCGGGATGGAGCTGGTAATCGAAATCGTAGTAATGCTTGCCCTCTTCGATGCGGATCTGCAGCGTGCCGCTCAGGCCAGCCAGTTCATCCTGTCCCGAATCATGCACCACCGCTACGGTCAGGCCTGAGGTGCCACGCTGCATGGTGCCACAGTGATGCAGCAGAAAACTGCCGTGCAAGCCATCCAGCGTGCCCTGCACCCGCTCCATCGCCACATAGGCGCCCGAACCGATATCGCGGTTCATAAATGCCAGCATCTCGCCACGGCCACTGGCCGAAAGCGCCCCCGTGTACTGCTTGTCGAGCGACATCCGGTTGATACTGCTCTCATTGGCCACGCTGGACATGCTTTCCGGCGTGATTCTGACGCTGAATTCTCCACTCACTTTAGGCATGATGGCTCACTCTAGTCGTGCTGCTGTTGTTCAGTTGGTAAAGCATGGTGCTGCTCTTCCGTTGGAGTAACACAGGGAATACGCAGCGTGAAACAGGCGCCCTCGCCCAGCTTGCTGGCCACCGATATGGTGCCGCAGAACTGTTTGACGATCAGGTTGAAAACGATATTCAGACCCAGCCCCGTTCCGCCCTGACCGCGCCGGGTGGTGACAAATGGATCAAACACTTTATCCAGCATTTCCGGCGCGATGCCTTTGCCGTCATCGGCCACCTGCATTTCTATCCAGTCGGCCTGCTGTACCACGCTGATGCGGATCTGCCCTTCGTCCTCGGGATTGAAAGCATGCTCCAGGCAGTTCAGCGTCAGATTGGTAATCACCTGCGCCAGCGCGCCGGGGTAGCTATCGAGCATCACATCAGGCGGACAGCTGATGCTGACGGCGATACGGGTTTTCTTCAGCTTGGGCTGCAGGCTGGAGACAACCTCGTTGATGTAATCGCGCAGCTCGAAGCGGCGCCGCGCTTCGCTGACCTGATCGACCGCGATCTGTTTGAAGCTGTGGATCAGGTGTGCAGCGCGGTAGGCATTGTTCATGATCAGGCGCGTGCTTTCCGACGCCGTTTCCAGATAGCGCATGATGTCGGACTTCTTGACGTTGCCGCCATCGACGGCATGATGGACTTTTTCCGTTGCCTCCAGCAGCACCGAGGCACTGGTCAGGGCGATGCCCACCGGCGTATTGATTTCATGGGCCACGCCCGCCACCAGACCGCCCAGCGATGCCAGCCGCTCGGCCTGCAGCAGCGATTCCTGGGTACGGCGCAGATCATCGAGTGCCTTGGTGGTGGTCTGGGCCGATTTGCGCGCTTCGTCTTCCGCTTCGCGGATGCGCTGGATATTCGATTTGATCTTGCGCTGGATGGCGTTGAAGCCGCGGATCACTTCGCCCAGCTCGTCCTGCCGGTTTTCCGGCAACTCTTCCACTTCGTCGCTACCGCGCGTGGCCAGATCAAACAGACCATCGCGCAGGCGCTTGAGGGGATCGAACACGATGCGCAGCGACAGCGCCAGTGCCGCCACCAGAATCAGATCGAGCAGCAGCACTTCCGTGACTTTGCGCCGCACTTCCGCAGCCAGTGTCGCATCGATCTGGGCGCGGCTGAAATTGACCACCACCCGGCCCACGATCACCGGCTTGAGGGAAGCCCCGGCCGCGCCGGAATCGCGGTAGGCCAGATCGGCCACCACGGGCGTGCCGCCCACATTCAGGTCATTCTCGATGGCACTGACCGAACCGTTTTCGTTACGCAGCTTGCCCGAGAACAGGCCTACCGAAGTATCGTAGACGCGGATAGATACCAGTTCCGGCGGCAGCATTTCCGCCGCCACGATATTATCGACCTTGGCTTTATCCAGGTCCCACAGGGCGGAAGGCAGGCTGGTCTGCAGTCGCGTCAGCACCCCTTCGCGCAGACGCTGATTGGCCACCTCCAGTTCATGCCCCAGACTATACTGGGCGTAGGTACCTGAAATGCCTAGTACCAGGGTCACGATGACCACAAATAGCAGTGTCAAACGGCCTTGAATACCAAACATTGACCAGCCTCGCATACAAGTAGGAATTACGCCCCAATGTACGGTATGACATGCGTCTTGGCAAGTTCGACCTGCGCCAGTGTGCCCTATGACAGACTTTACTTGCACCCCGGCGCAAGATCAGGCAATGTGGCAATACGGCAATCTTGCAGCACACCCAAGGAGCACCCCATGAGCGGAAATTTTCACCAGATGGCACTGACGGACGTCCGGCCCGGCATGGTTTTGTCCGATGAGTTGCTAGATATGCAAGGACAAGTACTGCTGCCGCAAGGCACGGTGCTGACCGAAGCCATGCTGACCCTGATGCCGCGTCATGGCATCAGCGTGCTGCCCATACAGCAGGCCGAATATACGGCCGAGGCCATCGAAGCCACGGTGCACCATCATGAAGCCCGGCTAGCGCGGCTGTTCCGTAAAAACGACGCCGACATCGATACCCACTGGGCCACCGCGCAATTGCGCCGTTTCATCAGTGACTACCGGCATGGTGCAGAGGAGGCGCCTGAAAATGAGTAATCCGATCAATAACATCGTGAGCAGCGTCGTCAGCTACGAAGACGTGGTCCGCACGCTGGACGATCTGCCTTCGCTGCCGGCCGTGGTGATGGAATTGCTCAACAGCATAGATCAGGAAGATGTCGATATCGCCGTGCTGGCCAAAAAAGTCTCGCACGATCAGGCGCTGACGGCCAAGACCTTGCGACTGGCCAATTCTTCGCTGTATGGTCTGCAGGTCAAAGTCACTACCATCCAGCAGGCAATTACCTTCCTCGGCTTCCAGACCACACGCAACCTGATCACGGCCGCCGCGCTGACAGGCTGTTTTGCCGAAAGCCATTGCCCCGGCTTCCACCATCAGGCCTTCTGGCGCCACTCGATCGCTACTGCCGCCTGCGCCAAAGTGCTGGCGCGGCAGATGCGTTTCAATCAGGATTATGCTTTCACGGCGGGCTTGTTACACGACATAGGCCGGCTGGTGCTGGTATCCTGTTTCCCCCAGCAGTACGGCCAGGCGCTGGCTTATCGCAAAGCCCACGACTGCTATATGCTCGAAGCGGAGCGCAGCGTGCTAGGTGTGGACCATGTGGATGCCGGTCTGGCGCTGGCCGAACACTGGAACTTCTCCGATACCATGCGCCTCGCCATCGCGGGCCACCATGATCCGGAAACGCCCGGTGCCGGTTTCCTTGCCGCCATCATCCATATCGCCAATGCCGTCGTGCATGCGCTCGATCTGGTGGAAGATGAAGATGATCTGGTCCCTCCTATTTCCAGCGTGGCCTGGAATGCGCTGGGACTGAACGAAGAAGCCTATCTGCATCTGTTCCGCGAAACGGAACTGCAGTACGAAGAGATTTCCATGGTGCTGCTCGGTTAATTCAGTTCAACCGGTAGAACCTCCGCTGTGGCTGCGCTGGTACGGTGTGCCGTCCAGCGCAGCACTCTGCACTACAGCAATGGGCGCGCATCAATGCCGCGCATAATTTCCGGCCTCGACCTTATCCTGTCCCTGACGCTCTTCCGGCTTCGGTCGGCCCTGCGCATCGGACAGACGGTATTTGGTGCGGCGGTCGCCCATCAGGTCGCGCAGATCGCGGATGCTCATGCCCGTCACTTCATGCATGCGGATCAGCAGCGAAGCGCCGACCGGCAAACGGTGGTGACGGATCTTGCTGATGACGGGCGGCGCAACTTCCAGCAGACGCGACAGCGCCGCATCGTTTTTCAGTTGCATCTTGCCCAGCAAGATATCGAGCAAGTGATTCGGGTTATAGCTTTCCTGCGAAGCAAGTGCATGATGTGCCATGATGTTTCCTTCATTGGTTAGGTGGATGGAGTGTGCAAGCCTGAACTTAAATGCAACTTAGATACAAACTGCGCTGCAATTTCTTACCTAGTCCGACCGCGCCAAGTTGCCATATGCGCAATTTAATTCTATGCGCATTACCGTGCATTCCTGCATCGCCCACTGAGCGGAACTTAAGCCGTATCAAGCGCGAGCTAGAAAGCTTGGCAACATGGTTATTTCAGCACATGGGGCTGGGAGGTGGCGCACGCAAGAACTTGTAGGAAACTGTTACATCAGGCATGGCTGTCTTTACATAGGCGGGGGCGGGACAAAGTACGGTAAACTAGCGCCTGCGCCGCGTCAGGCGGCCTTACTGAAAAGCACGACCTTGAAAACCAAAACACCTGTTCAGCCCCACTACTTTGTGCCCGAGCCCATGGATAACACCCGGCTCGCGCACCTGTGCGGCCCGCTCGACGAAAACCTGCGCCAGATTTCGGCCGCACTCGACGTCACCATCTTCCGCCGCGGCGAGAAATTCATCGTCAGCGGCCACAATGCCGAACGCGCGGTGCAGATCCTCGAACAGTTCTATGCCGTAGCGCAAAAAGTCATTCCTATCGAAGAAGTGCAGCTGGCACTGGTCGAGCAGCGCACCAGCCAGCAGGTGGCGGCCGTTGCCAGCGGCGATGCAGCCGCCGTGGCCCAGGTGGTGGCGGCGCCGTTTGTGGAACCGAGCATCGATAGCCCGGTCCTGAAGACTCGCCGCAGCGATCTGCGCGGCCGTACCCCGCACCAGATCCGCTATCTGCGCAACATCCTCGAACACGACATCAGCTTCGGCGTGGGGCCGGCCGGCACCGGCAAAACCTATCTGGCCGTGGCCTGCGCCGTCGATGCGCTCGAGCGCGATGCCATCAAACGCATTATCCTGACCCGCCCGGCGGTGGAAGCGGGCGAACGGCTGGGCTTCCTGCCCGGTGATCTGAGTCAAAAAGTCGATCCCTATCTGCGTCCTCTGTACGATGCACTGTACGACCTGCTGGGCTTCGACCGCACGCAGAAAATGTTCGAGAAACAAGTGATCGAAATCGCGCCGCTGGCCTATATGCGCGGGCGCACGCTCAACCATGCTTTCGTGATCCTCGACGAAGCCCAGAACACCACGGTGGAACAGATGAAGATGTTCCTCACCCGCATAGGTTTTGGCAGCAAGGCCGTGGTCACGGGCGATGTGACGCAGGTGGACTTGCACAAGAGCCAGAAGAGCGGCCTGATCGATGCCATGCAGGTACTCAAAGACGTACGCGGCATTGCCTTCAGCCACTTCGGCAGTGAAGATGTGGTGCGCCACCCGCTGGTGGCACGCATCGTCGACGCCTACGAAACGGCGCAAACCCATGAGGCGGAAATCGCCCCCTTAATCAAAGCGACTGCGATCAAAAATGTCCGCAAAAAATAAACTCTCCCTGTCCGTCCAGTACGCCGATACCCGTTTGCAGGACGCCCTGCCCCGTCCGAAAATCCGTCGCTGGGTACAGGCTGCCCTGTTCGCACCGGCCGAGCTGACCATCCGCTTCGTTGACGCGGAAGAAGGCCGCGCCCTGAACCGCGAATACCGCGAAAAAGACTACGCCACCAATGTGCTGACCTTTGCCTACAATGAAGGCGAAGAGTTTGCCGAAGACGAACCGACCCGCGCCGACATCATCCTGTGCACCGACGTGCTGGAAAAGGAAGCGGCCGAACAGAAGAAGAGTGTGGAAGAACACGCCGCCCACCTGATCATCCACGGCGTGCTGCACGCGCAAGGCTATGACCACCTCGAAGACGAGGAAGCGGCCGAAATGGAAGGCATAGAAACCGAACTGCTGGCCGCCCTCGGCTACGCCGATCCCTACGCCTGAGCGCCCGATTGGAGTGGTCAAACTGACAAAATCGGCTAGCCACTCCCATTTGGTGTATCCTATAGGCCATCGAAACAACGGCTCACGCCTCCTATGCAAGAGCACTCTAGTAGCGTCAAGACTGACGCTAAACCCCACCGGTCACTGTTTGAACGCCTGACCGCACTGATTTCCCCCGAACCAGAGAACCGCGCCGAACTGCTGGAAGTTCTGCACGACGCCCATGAACGCAACCTGATCGATGCCGACGCCCTGTCGATGATCGAGGGGGTGTTCCAGGTTTCCGATCTGTCTGCCCGCGATATCATGATTCCCCGTTCCCAGATGGACGTGATCGATATCGCCAAACCGATAGAAGAATGGCTGCCCACCGTGCTGCAGACGGCGCACTCGCGTTTCCCCGCCATCGAAGGCGAACGCGACAAGGTGATCGGCATCCTGCTGGCCAAAGACCTGCTGCGCTACTACGCCGAAGAATCGTTCGACGTGCGCGACATGCTGCGTCCCGCCATCTTCATACCCGAATCCAAACGCCTGAACGTGCTGCTGCGCGATTTCCGCGCCAACCACAACCACATGGCCATCGTGGTCGATGAATACAGCGGCGTTGCCGGCCTGATCACGATCGAGGACGTGCTGGAACAGATCGTCGGCGATATCGAAGATGAATACGATTTCGACGAAGAAGAAGACAACATCCTGTCGATCAAGGAAGGTGCCCATGGTCCGCGCTGGCGCATCAAGGCCCTGACCGAGATCACCCAGTTCAACGAAGAGCTCGACACCGCCCTACCCGATGACGAAGTCGATACCATAGGCGGTCTGGTGGCCAAACATCTGGGCCGTATGCCGCACAAAGGCGACGTGTTCGACTACGAAGGCATGCGTTTCGAAGTATTGCGCGCGGATGCAAGGCAGATCCACGTGCTGCTGGTAGAAAAACTGCCGCCTGCCAGCACGGCGGACGACGACGCCTGATGCGTTTTCGCCGTACCGACCCGAACCAGCCTCGGCCGCAGCGTTCCACCCGCGGCCGCATGACCATCACGGCCGTCGCCGGCGCCCTGTGCGTGTTCGCCTTTGCCCCGTTCGGCTGGTGGCCGCTGCAGATCATGGGTCTGGCTACACTGTTCTATCAGGTGCTGCGCAGCGATAGCATAAAAAGCGCTGCCCTGATCGGCTGGGCTTTCGGCCTGGGCTGGACCGCTGCTGGCACCCACTGGCTCTACGTTTCCCTGCATACCTATGGCGGCATGGCCGCACCACTGGCGGCGCTGGCCGTATTGCTGCTGGCTGCAGGCATGGGCCTGTACGTGGCGCTAGCCATGGGCGGCGCAGCCTGGCTGCGCCAGCGCTGGGCGCTGCCGCTGGCCGCTGCCAATCTGCTGGTATTGCCAGCCTGCTGGACCTTGGCCGAATGGCTGCGCGGCTGGCTGTTCACGGGCTTCCCGTGGCTATCGGCCGGCTATGCGCACAACCACAGCCCGCTGGCCGGTTTCGCGCCGATTATCGGCATGTACGGTCTGGGCTGGCTGGCCGCTACGCTGGCCGGCGCCCTGTTACTGACTTTCCACCGCACGCGCTGGATCGCTGCCGGCACGGCCGTGGCTGCGCTGGCCGGAGGCGCCACCCTGAGCCTGGTGCAATGGACCATGCCACAAGGCCAGCCCATCAGCGTGCGCCTGCTGCAAGGCAATGTGCCGCAGGATGAGAAATTTAATGGCGCCCATGTGGCCGCCGCCATCACCCAGTACCAGCGCGCCATCATGGAAGCGCCAGCCGATCTGATCGCCACACCGGAAACGGCCATCGTCATGCTGCCGCACCAGTTGCCGACCGACTACTTGCCGACCATCTCCGAATTCCTCAAGAGCACAGGCAGCCAGCTCATCCTCGGCATCCCCGTGGCCGATAGCCAGACCGCCTACTTCAACAGCGTGCTGGGCCTAACCGGCCAGCCGGGCGCCAGCTATTACCGCTACGACAAGCACCATCTGGTGCCGTTCGGCGAATTCATCCCGCTCGGTTTCCGCTGGTTCGTCGATCTGATGGCCATACCGCTCGGTGACCAGACCAGCGGCGCTGACATCCAGCCCGCCTTTACCGTACGTGACCAGCGCGTGCTGCCCAACATCTGCTACGAAGACCTGTTCGGTGAGGAAATCGCGGCCCAGCTGCACCAGCCGGCCGCAGGCCAGCAGCCGGCTACCATGCTGCTGAATGTCTCCAATCTCGCGTGGTTTGGCGACACCATCGCCATCCCCCAGCATTTGCAGATTTCGCAGATGCGTACGCTGGAAACAGGCCGCCCCATGCTGCGCGCCACCAATACCGGCGCCACCGCCATCATCGATGGCCGTGGACAGGTACTGCATCAATTGCCGGTCAACCAGAGCGGCACGCTGGCCGCCCGCGTGCAAGGCATGCAGGGCAACACCCCGTACATTCTCTGGGGCAACCGCCTGTTGCTGCTGCTCACCGCCGTGTCGCTGGCAGCGGCATGGTTTTGGTCGCAGCGCACAAAAAAGGGGCCAAAAGCCGCTTAATCTCTACAGGCTCCTAGTAAAACCCGCTAAAATTGTTTTTTTAGCGAACCTCACACCGCGCGCCCACAGGCCGCGCCTTTGACGACACAAGATGCTGACATTTCAACAAATTATCCTGACCTTGCAAACCTACTGGGACAAGCAAGGCTGCGCCCTGCTCCAGCCCTACGATATGGAAGTGGGTGCGGGTACCTTCCACACCGGCACCTTCCTGCGCGCAATCGGCCCGGAACCCTGGCGCGCTGCCTATGTGCAGCCTTCGCGCCGTCCGAAAGATGGCCGCTATGGCGAAAATCCTAACCGTGGCCAGCACTACTACCAGTATCAGGTCGTCATGAAACCGGCACCGGAAAACATCCTTGACCTGTATCTGGGTTCGCTGGAAGCGCTGGGTCTGGATCTGAAACAGAACGATGTGCGTTTCGTCGAAGACGACTGGGAATCGCCAACTTTGGGCGCCTGGGGTCTGGGCTGGGAAGTCTGGCTGAACGGCATGGAAGTGACCCAGTTCACCTACTTCCAGCAAGTGGGCGGTCTGGACTGCAAGCCCGTGCTGGGCGAAATCACCTACGGTGTCGAGCGTCTGGCCATGTATCTGCAGGGCGTAGAAAATATGTACGACCTGATCTGGACCACCTGGGAAGAAAACGGCGAGACCAAAGTGCTCAAGTACGGCGACGTGTTCCACCAGAATGAAGTGGAGCAATCGGCCTACAACTTCGAGCACTCGAACACGGAACTGCTGTTCACCCAGTTCAACAATCACGAATCGGAAGCCAAGCGCCTGATCGAAGCCCAGCTGACTCTGCCAGCCTACGAGCAGATCATGAAAGCCTCGCACAGCTTCAACCTGCTGGACGCCCGTGGCGCCATCTCCGTGACGGAACGCGCTGCCTACATCGGCCGTGTGCGCGCCCTGTCGCGTCTGGTTGCACAGGCTTACTACGATTCGCGCGAACGTCTGGGCTTCCCTATGCTGCCTGCCCAGGCTACCGCTGCCGCCGCTGAATAAACCGTATAAATCTTATGACTCAAACTCTGCTCATCGAACTGCTGACCGAAGAACTGCCACCGAAGGCGCTGGCCAAACTGGGCGCAGCGTTCGCCGCCGGCATCGTCAACGGCCTGAAATCGCGCGACTTCCTCGAAGCCGACAGCGTTGCCACCCCGTTCGCCTCGCCACGCCGTCTGGCCGTGTCCATCACCAAAGTGCGCGCCACTTCGCCCGATAAATCCATCCGCGAAAAAGTGCTGCCGGTCGCCGTGGCACTCGATGCCAATGGCAACCCGACCGCTCCGCTGGCCAAGAAACTGGCAGCACTGGGCTTCCCTGACCTGCAAGTGGCCGATCTGGAACGCGCGCAGGACGGCAAGGCCGAAAGCTTCTTCTACACCTACACGGCAGCCGGTAGCGCGCTGCAAAGCGGCCTGCAGGCTGCGCTGGAAGAATCCGTGGCCAAGCTGCCGATTCCGAAAGTGATGAGCTACCAGCGTCCTGACGGCAGCACCGTGCAGTTCGTGCGTCCGGCGCACAGCCTGATCGCGCTGCATGGCACTAGCGTGATTCCGCTCACCCTGCTGGGTCTGACCGCCTCCAACGTCAGCGAAGGCCACCGCTTCCTGACCGCGCCGGGTCAGCGCATGGTCACCATCGCCGATGCCGACAGTTACGCCGCCACGCTGGAAAGCGCCGGTAAAGTGCTGGCCAGCGTCGAGCAGCGCAAGGAGAAAATCCGCGCCGAACTGCTGGCCAAAGCCGGTGCCGACACGGTGCTGATGCCGGAAGCCCTGCTGGACGAAGTGGCTGCGCTGGTCGAATGGCCAGTGGTCTATGAATGCAAATTCGAAGAAGAATATCTGGCTGTGCCGCAGGAATGCCTGATCCTGACCATGCAGACCAACCAGAAATACTTCGCTCTGACCGACAGCAAGGGCAAACTGCGCTCGCGCTTCCTGATCGTTTCCAACATCGCAACTGATACGCCAGCCGCAATCATTGACGGTAACGAGCGCGTGGTGCGTCCGCGCCTGTCCGACGCCAAGTTCTTCTTCGAGCAGGATCGCAAGAAGACGCTGGAATCGCGTCTGCCGCTGCTGGAAAAAATCGTCTACCACAACAAGCTGGGTACCCAGGCTGCCCGCGGCGAACGCGTGGCCAAGCTGGCTGCCTTCATCGCCGGCGCCATCGGCGGCGACGCTGCACTGGCGACCCGCGCAGCCAAACTGTCCAAGGCCGATCTGGTCACGGAAATGGTCGGTGAATTCCCTGAGCTGCAAGGCATCATGGGCACCTACTACGCCCGCAACGACGGTGAGCACGAAGATGTGGCACTGGCTGCTTCCGAACACTACCAGCCGCGCTTCGCTGGCGACGCCCTGCCTTCGACCGTGACCGGCACCGCCGTGGCACTGGCCGACAAGCTGGAAACCCTGGTCGGCATCTGGGCCATCGGTCTGGCACCGACCGGCGACAAAGACCCGTTCGCATTGCGCCGTCATGCACTGGGCGTGCTGCGCATGCTGATCGAAAAACGTCTGCCGCTGGCCATCAGCACCCTGCTGGCGCAAGCCGCTGCCCTGTTCGGCGATGTGGCCGGTTTCAAAGACCCGTCGGCCGAAGTCACCGTGTTCATGATCGACCGTCTGCGCGGCATCCTGCGCGAACGTGGCTTCTCGCCTAACGAAATCGAAGCCGTGGTGGCACAGAATCCGGACCGTCTGGACGACATCGTGCAGCGTCTGGAAGCGGTACAGGCTTTCGCTGCCCTGCCGGAATCGGCCTCGCTGGCTGCTGCCAACAAGCGTATCACCAACATCCTGAAGAAGAACGAAGAAGCGCTGGCTGCCACCGGTGGCGCAGGCGTGAACAGCGCGCTGCTGCAGGACGTGGCCGAGAAAAACCTGCACGCCGCCGTGGTGCGCGTGCTGCCGGAAGTCGATGCGGCTTTCGCCAAGGGCGATTTCACCGGCACGCTGAAAACCCTGGCCCAGCTGCGTGACGACGTAGACGCCTTCTTCAACGACGTGATGGTAATGGCCGAGGATGTGGCGCTGCGTAACAACCGTCTGGCGCTGCTGTCGTCGCTGCACGGCATGCTGAACCGCGTGGCCGACATTTCCAAGCTGGCGGCCTAAATGGGAACGCCGTCTATGAAACTGATCATTCTCGATCGCGACGGCGTTATCAACCACGACTCGCCGGACTTCATCAAATCGCCGGCCGAGTGGATCCCTGTACCCGGCTCGCTGGAAGCGATCGCCCGTCTGAATCAGGCGGGCTACAAAGTGGTGGTGGCCTCCAACCAGTCCGGCATTGCGCGCGAACTGTTCGACATGGCCACCCTCAACGCCATCCACCAGAAGCTGCACAATCTGGCCCAGCAGGTAGGCGCCAGCATCGATGCCATCTTCTTCTGCCCGCACGCCGGCGCCGACAACTGCGATTGCCGCAAACCGAAGCCGGGCATGTTCACGGAAATCTCGCAGCGCTACAAAATCAGCCTGAAAGGCGTGCCCACCGTGGGCGATTCGCTGCGCGATCTGCAGGCCGGCTTTGTCAGCGGCTGCATCCCCTATCTGGTATTGACCGGCAAAGGCGAAAAGACTCAGGCTACCGGCGGTCTGCCGCCCGGCACCATGGTCTTCCCCGACCTCGCTGCCATGGTCAATCATCTGCTCAAGAGTAACGCGGCCGCCGCCTCGTCCTCGGCCAGCTAAACCGTTTTTGGAGTCTGCATTGGGTCATCCCGTACTGTTTTTACGTTCCCTGATTTTCACCATCATCATGGTGATCTCCACCATCGTCTGGGCCTGCGTGTGCTTCCTCGTCGCGCCGCTGCCATACAACCAGCGCTTCTACGTCACCGCGCGCTGGAACGTGTTCATGATCTGGTGCCTGAAAGTCATCTGCGGCATCCGCTACGAAATCAAAGGCGCGGAGAACTTCCCTGATGCCCCAGCGGTAGTGCTGGCCAAGCACCAGTCGGCATGGGAAACCATCTTCCTGCTGCCTAACCTGCCACGCCCGCTGGTGTTCGTCTTCAAAAAAGAGATCCTCTACATTCCCTTCTTCGGCTGGGCCATGGCGCTGCTGCGCATGATTCCCATCGACCGCTCGCAAGGTAAAAACGCCTTCCAGCACGTGGTCCGTCACGGCAAGCGCCGCCTTGCCGACGGCCAGTGGATTATCATGTTCCCGGAAGGGACGCGCATCCCTGTCGGTCAGGCCGGCAAATACAAAAGCGGCGGCACCCGCCTCGCCATCGAAACGGGCGCCGTGGTCGTACCGATTGCGCATAATTCCGGCGAATGCTGGCCAAAAAATTCTTTCATCAAGCGCCCCGGTCTTGTTACAGTATCGATAGGCAAACCGATTTCACCGGAAGGCCAGACTCCGGAAGCGATGATGCAACAGGTGGAAAATTGGATAGAATCAGAAATGCGCGTCATTTCGCCCCACGTCTACAACGCTGGCTAGACGATCTGGTCACGCTGGTGCAGCCGGCCAAGCCGGACACCAGCCAGCTAGATCTGTTCGGCCGCGAAGCAGCGCCTGCGCGGCCCGTCTATACCGAACCGGTATGGACTACGCCATCCGGTGCCACGCCGCGCCAGCCACCTCCCGTTTCTCCCTACGTCGCACCACCACAAACCGCCGTTCCCTTAAAGCCGCGTGCCACCACGCCGCCCACAGCCGAGCAGCCGCCCAAGCGCCAGCTGCTGGTGGGCGACTTCGTACTCGAATATTCGCTACGCCGCTCTACCCGCCGTTCGATAGGCTTCATGATCGATGATGAAGGGCTGCGCATCACCGCGCCCAAGCGCATCAGCATCGCCGAAATCGACAATGCCATCCACGCCAAACAGCACTGGATACTCAGCAAACTGAAAGAGCGGCGCGAACGCCGCGCGGCGCGGCTGGAAAAACCGCCGGTGGAATGGATCGATGGCGCCAAGCTGCCCTATCTGGGCAGCGACATCAGCCTGCGCCTGCTGGTCGGTGGCCGCAACCGCAGCAGCTATGATGCCGAGACGCGCACCCTGAGCATCATCCTCGTGCCCGGTGCGACGGAAGAAATGCTCAAGGAACGCGTCAAAGCGTGGTATCAGCAGGAAGCCAAGCAGCTCTTCGTGCAGCGGCTCGACCTGTATGCGGAGCGGCTGGGCGTGCGCTACAGCGCCTTCGGCCTGTCGTCGGCCGGCACGCGCTGGGGCTCATGTACGGCCGAGCGCAAAATCCGCCTGAACTGGAAGCTGATCCACTTCTCGCTGCCGCTGATCGACTACGTGATCGCGCACGAACTGGCGCACATCCTCGAAATGAACCACAGCGCCCGCTTCTGGAACACGGTAGGCCTGATCTATCCCGAATACGAAGAAGCCCGCAACCTGCTGCGCAAGCGCGCGCAGGAGCTGCCGGTACTGTTTCCGTGAAATTTAGCGGCTAGACTGCTGCTCCGGCGCGATCAGGGCAGGCAGCAAAGCCAGCGTACGGGCGGTGGCGCCACGGTGCTGGTTGGCGAAGGCGAGCGCCTGCTGGCCCATGCTGTCGCGGACGGCAGCATCGTTGAGCAGCCGTGCTGCAGTCTGCATCAGCTCCGCGGCATCGGCCACGCGCAGCGCGCCACCGGCGGCCAGCGCATCTTCCGTCACCAGTGCAAAGTTGAAGGTATGCGGGCCGATCAGCACGGGTTTGCCCAGTGCGGCCGGTTCGATCAGATTCTGCCCGCCCAGCGGTAGCAGACTGCCGCCCACAAACGCGCAGTCGCACGCAGCGTAGTAGGCAAACATTTCGCCCATCGAGTCACCCAGCAGCACATCGGTATCGCTTGGCAGCATAGCGTCGTTGGCAGCATCAGCGCCCTGCTGCGCAGCGCCAGCCGGCTCCAGTGCCAGCGTGCTGCGCCGTTGCACGCGCAGACCACGGGCCGCGATCATCGCTTCCACATCGGCAAAGCGCTGCGGGTGGCGCGGCACGATCAGCAGCAGCACATCCTGCGGCAGACTGGCCCGCGCCTGTTCGAAAGCAGCCAGTATCAGCTCCTCTTCACCTTCGCGCGTGCTGGCGCACAGCAGTACGGGACGAGATCCGATGGCAGCACGCAGGCGCGCGCCTATCTCCAGCGCAGCAGGTGCTACCACCACATCGAACTTGATGCTGCCCGTGACTTCCACCCGCGCTACACCCAGCGAGCGTACCCGTTCGGCATCAGCTTGCGTCTGTGCTGCTACCAGCGTAATGCCGCGCGCCGCGTCGAGCAGCAGCGAACCGAGGCGGCGCGATTTGCGCAGCGACCGTTCGGACAGGCGGGCATTGGCCAGCACCACCGGCACACTGCGCGTGCCGCAGACGGCGATCAGATTCGGCCACACTTCCGTCTCCATCAGGATGCAGATGGCAGGACGGAAATGGCGGATAAAGCGCCCCACCATGCTGGCCGTGTCATACGGCAGATATGCCTGCTGCAGACGCACGCCATGGCGGGCAAACAAAGCTTTGCCGGTAGCGCGGCCCGTCGGCGTCATGTGGGTCAGGATGATGCGGCTGTCCGGATAGGCCTCCAGCAAAGCATCCACCAGCGGCTCGGCCGCGCGGGTTTCGCCCACGGAGACGGCGTGCACCCACAGCACCTGGCCAGCGCCGGCCATGGGCGCACCATAGAAACCCAGCCGCTCGCCCCAATGCTGGCGGTAGCCGGGTTCTTTGCGGCCACGCAGCCATAGACGGGTCAGCACCAGCGGCAAGGCCAGCCACCAGAGTAAGGAGTAGATCAATCGCATAGTCGTGCCAGCAGTCCTTAGCCTTGCGCCAGCAGGCTGCGGGCTGCGGCCAGTACTTCGGCCACCGAGGGCGGCGTGCCCTGATCACCCAGATTAAGGATGCGCGGCGACCAGTTGCCTTCCGTCTTCCAGCGTGGCGAGTCGGCATAGATTTCCACCGTCGGCCGCACGAAGGCCGCTGCAATATGGGTCAGGCCCGTATCGACGCCGATCACCAGCCCAGCGTGGCGCGCCAGCAGCATGGCATCGGCCATGGACAGTTTGGGCAGCACGCGCGCATTCGGCAGGCCGGCGGCCAGCACCTGTGCCTCCGCCAGTTCTTTCGGTGAGCCCCATGGCAGCAGAATAGGCATAGGCGCCAGTTCGCGCCCCAGTGCGATCCAGTTTTCCGGCGCCCATTTCTTGGCGTCGCGCGCCGTGCCATGGAAGTACACGGCGTACGGCTGGTCCGGCATCCAGTCGGGACGCGGCTCATTCGGCGACACTTCAGGCAGACCGAAATCGGCCGGCGTATCGACCGCATAGCCCAGTGCAGCACCAGCCACGATACGGCCCCGTGCTACGGCATGGGTGCGCGGATCGGTCGGCACGCTGATGTTATGGAAGATACGCGAAATGCCTTCGTAGCCCGAACCTTCGCTACCGTTGGCCAGCCCCACTTTGCGGCCGCCGGGCACGATGCGTGCCGCGCCCATGATCACGCCCGTCTTCAGCAGGCCCTGGGTATCGAATACATAGTCGTACTGCTGCTGGCGCAGGGTGCGCCAGAAGGCTTTCATTTCGGCGCGGGTTTCCGGTTTGCCCAGACTCTTGCGCCAGCGCCGCAGTGCAAACGGGATGATGTTGCGCACCCGCGCGTTCAGCCGCACCAGACTGACGAAGCCCTCTTCCACCACCCAGTCGATATTCGCGTCGGGGTAGTGGCGCGCGATGTCGGCCACCATCGGCAGGTTATGCAGCACGTCTCCCAGCGAGGAGACGCGCACCAGCAGAATGTTTAACGGCTTGCTGCCGGTGGTAGCTAGCGTCATGGCGTCAGAACGGCAGCTCGGCGTCCGGCTTGGCCGCCAGAATCACGCGCTTGAACTGGCCCTGTATGCGTGCCAGCGCAGCCGGGGTTTCCGCTTCAAAGCGCATCACGATCACCGGCGTGGTGTTGGACGAACGGGCCAGACCGAAGCCGTCTTCGTACTCCACGCGCAGGCCGTCGATGGTAATGATCTGCTGGTTGCCGGGGAATTCGGCATTGCTGCGCAGCTGATCCATCAGTTTGACGTTTTCGCCCTCGTTCAGGTGCAGATGCAGTTCCGGCGTGCTGTCCGACTGCGGCAGCGAATTCAGCAGGGCCGAGGGATCGGCTACACGGGTGAGGATTTCCAGCAGACGTGCGCCCGAATACAGGCCATCGTCGAAACCGTACCAGCGGTCCTTGAAGAAGATGTGGCCGCTCATTTCGCCGCCCAGCGGAGCGCCCGTTTCACGCAGCTTGGCTTTCACCAGCGAGTGGCCGGTCTTGTACATCAGCGGCACGCCACCGTGCTTGCTGATCCACGGTGCCAGATGGCGCGTGCATTTGACGTCGTACAGTATCTGCTCGCCCGGATGGCGGGTCAGCACGTCGGCCGCGAACAGCATCATCTGGCGGTCAGGGAAGATGATCTGGCCATCCTTGGTCACTACGCCCAGACGGTCGCCATCGCCATCGAAGGCGATACCGAGTTCCGCATCGGTGTCCTGCAGCATGCGGATCAGGTCCTGCAGGTTTTCCGGATGGGCCGGATCAGGGTGGTGGTTAGGGAAGTTGCCATCGACTTCGCAGAACATCTCGATCACTTCGCAGCCCATGCCGCGGAACAGGTCCGGCGCAAACGCACCGGCCACGCCATTGCCGCAATCGACGGCGATCTTGATCGGGCGCGCCAGCTTGACGTCACCAATGATGCGCTCGAGGTACTGGGCGCGGATATCGTGGGTGCTGTAGCTGCCCGGCGTGGCGGCACTGCTGCCGTCATGCGCCACGATGGCATCGTACAGGGCGGTAATGGCGGTACCGTGGATAGCTTCACCAGCCAGCACCATCTTGAAACCATTGTAGTCCGGTGGATTGTGGCTACCCGTAACCATGATGCCGGAAGCAGCGCCCAGCACATTGGTACCGAAGTACACCATGGGCGTGGCCACCACGCCCAGATCGATCACGTTCACGCCAGCGGCCTGCAGGCCCTGTGCCAGTGCGGCGGCCAGCGCAGGGCCGGACAGGCGGCCATCGCGGCCGATCACCACCGTGCGTTCGCCCTTGGCCAGCGCGGCCTGGCCAAAGGCCTGGCCTATCTTGTGCGCGACGCCAGCATCCAGGGTTTTATCGATGATGCCGCGGATGTCATAAGCTTTGAAAATAGACGGGGAAATAGGAACCATGATGTATCGATCAGATTTAAAAGTTGAAAGGGGCAGAGTCAGCCGCTCAGGTTTTTTTATGCCGGATCATCCAGCGCGGCGCCTTGAAGCGCACGATGCGGACGTAAATCCATACATAACTGACAATAAACAATATACAGGAAAGCATCAAGATCCACGTATGGCGCCAGAATATGGTGGCCGGTATTACTGCCATCAACGAGAACAGCCACAGGTAGGGCGAAGTCATGGAATTACGCCGGATCAGGGCACGGGCTTCCTTGCGCCCCACGGCCCACTGGACGATGCGGCGGAAAATCAGGCTGTGCAGGTGGATACCGTCCGGCATGGCGGGCGACTTACCGCGCACAAACATGCGGCGGTAGACCGAGAACAGGGTTTCGAAAGTCGGATAGATCAGCAGCAGGGCCGCATACCAGGTCGACACTTGCGGATTGCGCATCACCAGCAGCAGGGCCAGTTCGCCCAGCATGAAACCGATGAAATAGGCACCACCGTCGCCGAGAAAGATCATGCCCACCGGGTAGTTCCAGATCAGGAAGCCCGCCGTGGCACCGGCCACCATCAGGGCCGCAATCAGCACGAACATATCGTTGACCTGCAGTGCCACATAGCCGAGCGAAAGCAGCATGCAGATCACCACCACGCTGGCCAGCCCGTTGAAGCCGTCGATGATGTTGACGGCATTGGCGATGCCGGCCACGGCCAGCACGGTCAGCGGCAGGGTCAGCCACATATACGGCAGCATCCACGAGGAAAACAGCCAGTCCAGCCGGTCGACCCGCGCATCGAGCAGGAAATAGCCCATGGCCGCCGCGATCATGGTCAGCACCAGCCGCCGGCCGGCACTTACCCGGCCCGTGTAGTCTTCCACGATGCCGCCCACAAAGGCGAAGAAGGAACAGCCCAGCAGCGCCAGCAGCCAGTAAGTCATGGCCGGCACCCGCCACAGGGAAATCACGGAACTCAGGGCGACCGAGAGAAAGATCGACAAGCCGCCTATGCGTGCCACATGGTGCACATGGACTTTTTGCACTCCCAAGAAATCCGCATCCAGCGCCGGGCCATGCAAGCGCGCTTCTTTGATCACCAGCAGGGTTAGCAGTGCCGAAGCAACAAAGCTCAGGAGGAAGGAAAACATATTTTTATAGTAAAAAGACTGGCGACATCCGGCAGGCCTTGTGCGCCTCCCGCTGCCTGCAGACTGACACGCGATTGTACCGGATTCAGCCGTCCGGACCGGCATTTACGCAGCAAGTCTGTCCTAAACCAGACCTGCCGCCGCGCTTTTGCAACGGCACCGGCCTGCCGGCGTCCGTTGCAGGGCGCCGGCATCATAGCAGCCCGCCGCCGATCAGGCAGGCTTGCTTACCAAAGGATACAACTGGAGGGGAACCGTGAGCAGACTAGCGCATGCATAGCTGCAGCGCCTGTTGCCATTCTGGCAAATGGCAGAAACGGCTCATCAGCCGTTCGCTGGAGAGCACCGAGAATTCGGGGCGCCGGGCCGGCACCGGATACTCGGCACTGCTAATCGGCACCACGCGGCAGTCTATGCCCGCTTCGGCCAGAATGGCGCGGGTGAAGTCATACCATGTGGTCTGGCCTTGCGCCGTCAGATGATAGACCCCGCGGTTCTGTACCCACCATTCGCGCCCGCCGGCATGAGCTTGCGCCAGCACTTGCGCCGTCACATCGGCGATGGTGCGGCTCCAGGTGGGGGCGCCGTGCTGGTCGGCCACCACGCGCAGCTCGTCGCGCTCGCGCGCCAGCCGCAACATGGTCAGCAGAAAATTCTTGCCGCGCATTCCATACACCCAGCTGGTACGGAAGATCAGGTGCGGTATCCCCGCCGCAGCGATGGCCTGTTCACCGGCCAGCTTGCTGGCGCCATACACGTTCAGGGGCCCCGTGGCGTCATCTTCCACCCTTGCGCCGGCCTGAGTGCCATCGAACACATAGTCCGTCGAGTAGTGCACCAGAGATGCCCCCAGGGTACGGGCTTCCTCGGCCATCAGGGCCGGTGCTTCGGCATTCACCCGGAACGCCAGTTCCGGCTCGCTCTCGGCCTTATCCACGGCCGTGTAGGCAGCCGGATTGACGATCATATTCGGCTGCACGGTGCGGATCACGCGGCGTACCTGATCCAGATCAGCCAGATCCATCTGCTGACGGTCCACGGCCACCACTACACCCACACCTTGCAGACTGCGGGCCAGCTCGTAGCCTACCTGCCCCGTGCTGCCCGTCAGCAGGATTTTCATGCGAACACCTCGGCATCGGCCAGCAACGCTGCAGCCTGATCTTTACCGGACAGCAGCGGCGCCATGCCTAGCTCAGGCCACTGTATGCCTATGGCCGGGTCGTTCCACAGGATAGAACGTTCGTGTTCGGGCGCCCAGTAATCGGTCGTCTTGTAGAGGAATTCGGCCGCATCGCTGGTGACCATGAAACCATGGGCAAAGCCGGGCGGGATCCACATCTGCAGCTTGTTCTCGGCCGATAGCTCGGTACCGAACCACTGGCCAAAGGTGCTGGAACTCTTGCGCAAATCCACCACCACATCGAACACGCTGCCCGAACTAGCACGCACCAGTTTTCCCTGGGCCTGACGGATCTGGTAGTGCATACCACGCAGCACGCCCTTGAGCGAACGCGAGTGGTTATCCTGCACAAAGGCGGCCTCCACGCCCGTCAGCTCGGCAAAGCGGCGGCCGTTATAGCTTTCGAAGAAAAACCCGCGCTCGTCGCCAAACACCTTGGGCTCCAGCAGCAGTACGCCTTCCAGCGGCGTAGTAATCACTTTCATCGCGGTACAACCTTATCTTCAAGAATCTGCAGCAGATACTGGCCATAGTTATTCTTTTTCAGCGGCTCGGCCAGCTTGCGCAACTGGGCTGCGTCGATATAGCCCTTGCGATACGCGATCTCTTCCGGGCACGCCACTTTCAGGCCCTGACGCTTTTCGATGGTAGCAATAAACTGCGAAGCGTCCAGCAGCGATTCATGGGTGCCGGTATCCAGCCAGGCCATGCCGCGCCCCATCACTTCCACATTGAGCTGCTGTTTTTCCAGATACACGCGGTTGACGTCGGTAATTTCCAGTTCGCCCCGCGCCGACGGCTTGATGCCGGCAGCGATATCGCATACCTGATTGTCGTAGAAATACAGCCCCGTCACGGCATAGTTGGACTTGGGCTTGAGCGGCTTTTCTTCGATGGACACGGCCTGATGGTCGGCATCGAACTCCACCACGCCATAACGTTCGGGGTCCTGTACGTGGTAGGCAAACACGGTGGCGCCATCGGTCTGCTCGGTGGCGTGGCGCAGCAGCGCATCGAGGTCATTGCCGTAGTAGATATTGTCGCCAAGGATGAGCGCGGACGGTGCATCGCCGACGAATTCGCGGCCGATAATGAAAGCCTGGGCCAGACCATCGGGCGAAGGCTGGACCGCATAGCTGAGCTGCAAGCCCCACTGGCTGCCGTCACCGAGCAGATCGCGGAAACGGGGCGTATCCTGCGGCGTGGAAATCAGCAGAATTTCCGTAATCCCGGCCAGCATCAGCACCGTCAGCGGGTGGTAGATCATGGGCTTATCGTAAATCGGCAGCAACTGCTTGGACACGCTCATGGTGATCGGATACAGACGGGTGCCCGAACCACCGGCGAGAATAATGCCTTTGCGGCGAGGAGTGGTCGTACTCATGGCTAGCCTTCGCGATTAAAGTAATTGGTTTCTACCCATTTGGCATAACTGCCAGACTGCACATCCGTCACCCAGTCCTGATGCGTCAGATACCATTGCACGGTCTTGGCGATGCCGGTCTGGAAGGTCTCGGCCGGTTTCCAGCCCAGTTCGCGCTCCAGCTTGCGCGCATCGATGGCGTAGCGGCGGTCGTGGCCGGGACGGTCCTTGACATAGGTGATCTGGGCGCGATAGCTGCTGCCATCGGCTTTGGGCTTCTGCTGGTCCAGCATGTCGCACAGGGTATGCACCACGTCGAGGTTGGCCATTTCGTTCCAGCCGCCCACGTTGTAAGTCTCGCCCAGACGGCCCGCTTCCAGCACGCGGCGGATGGCCGCGCAGTGGTCGCTCACATACAGCCAGTCGCGGATCTGCTGGCCGTCGCCATAGATAGGCAGCGGCTTGCCGGCCTGCGCATTGGCGATAATCAGCGGGATCAGCTTCTCGGGGAAGTGATATGGACCGTAGTTATTCGAGCAATTGGTGGTCAGCGTCGGCAGGCCATAGGTGTGGTGATAGGACCGCACCAGATGGTCGGAGGCCGCTTTCGACGCCGAGTACGGGCTGTTCGGTGCAAACGCCGTGGTTTCGCTGAACGGTGCATCGTCCGGCCCCAGCGTGCCGTACACCTCGTCGGTGGAAACGTGCAGGAAGCGGAACGCCGCTTTCTCGGCTTCCGCCAGTTCCGACCAGTAGGCGCGCGCCGCTTCCAGCAGGCTGAACGTGCCGTTGATATTGGTCTGGATGAATTCGCCGGGACCGAGAATGGAACGGTCCACATGGCTCTCGGCCGCAAAGTGCACGATAGCGCGCGGCTGATGCTGGCGGAACAGCGCCAGCACTTGCGCCTGATCGCAGATATCGCCACGCACGAAGATATGCCGGCTGTCATTTTTGAGCGATGCCAGATTATTCAGATTGCCGGCATAGGTCAGCTTGTCGTAGTTAATCACCGGCTCATCAGACTGGGCCAGCCAGTCCAGCACGAAGTTCGAGCCTATGAAACCCGCCCCACCAGTCACAAAAATCATTTAGTATCCCGCAGCAAGAGTCAAAAGAGGAGTAGGCATTATTCTATGTGAAAGCCACACCATAACGGGCAAATATCGAAACTCTGCACCCGAATAACAGATTAAACCAGTTTGCCCTGCCACCAACTCAAGAGTATCCCCATGAAAACCTACGTAATCGGTGATTTACAGGGCTGCCACCAGCAGGCCCGCGACATGGTGGCGCGCATACAGGCCCATGCCGGCACGCCCGAGCTGCGCATCCTGTTCGCCGGCGACCTGATCAACCGCGGCCCGGACTCCCTCGCCACCCTGCGCTATGTGCGCCAGCTGGCGCAAGAAAGCAACGGCCGCATCGACAGTGTGCTGGGCAACCATGATCTGCATCTGCTGGCAGTGGCCTACGGCATCCGCCCCGCCCATGCCTCCGACACGCTGGACGAGATACTGGCCGCGCCTGACCGCGACGAACTGATAGGCTGGCTGCGCCAGCGTCCGCTGGCACTGGAGGCGGACGGCCATCTGCTGGTGCATGCGGGGCTGCTGCCCCAGTGGGATGGCGCACAGGCGCTGGCCCTGTCGGCCGAAGTGGAGCAGATGCTGCGCAGCGAAGGCCTGGGCAATTTTCTGGCCGATATGTATGGCAACCAGCCCGACCGCTGGCATGACAGCCTGCAGGGCGCCGACCGGCTGCGCTGCATCATCAACGCCATGACACGGCTGCGCTTCTGCACGGCCGACGGCGTGATGGATTTCAAGATCAAGGATAGCGGCACGGCCGATCCGGCCTCCGGCCTGATGCCGTGGTTCGAGGTGCCACAGCGGCGCAGCGCCGGCCAGACCGTGGTGTTCGGCCACTGGTCGGCCCTGGGGCTGATCATGCGGCCGGAAGTGATAGGCCTCGATAGCGGCTGCGTCTGGGGTGGCCAGCTCTCGGCCGTCTGCCTGCAGGACCGCAGCCTGCTGCAGGCCCAGTGCCCGGAATTCCAGCAGCACAGCGGCAAACAGGCGGCCAGCTGAACGGCCGGCACGGCGTGACAGGCCGGTCCCAGCGCGGCGGCTCGCCGCGCGTCCGCGCTAGTCGGCCGTCGCGGCCGGCGCGCTCAGCACCTGCACGCCGAGCGCCGCTGCAACAGCCTGCTCGGCCGCCTGCGCCAGCTCGCGCCGGTGCGCCCCCGCGCTGCTCAGCGGGGTCAGGATATCCAGCGTCGCCACGACGGGCGGGCCATCCAGTATCAGCATGATGCTCTCGGCGAAACTCATCTCGCCGATAAAATCCACCGACGGATGGTGGCCGCCGTCGCCGCCCTGATACGACAGTGCAAACGGCTGCACCGGCACATGGGCGTCAATAGCGGCTTCGAACAGATTGGCGTGGAAAGGCAGCAGCGTGCCTTGCGCCGCCGTGGTGCCCTCGGGGAAGAAGGCCACCCGCTCGCCGTTCTGCAGGCTGTGCACCAGCCCTTTGAAGATATGCCGCAGATCGCGCCGGCTACCGCGCGAAATGAACACCGTACCGGCTTTCTGCGCCAGCCAGCCCGCCAGCGGCCAGGAACGGATCTCGGCCTTGGCGACAAAATGGCTGGGGTGCAGGCTGTGGATCACGAAGATGTCCAGCCACGAAATGTGGTTGGCCACCACCATCGCCGTATCGAGCACCGGCGCGCTAGTCGCCGACTGGCGCACCGTCACATTGAACAGGCCCAGCAGATGGGTGGACCAGCGGCGGATATGCGCGTTGCGCGCCGCATGGCCCAGCCACGGAAACACCACGGCGCAGATCAGCATGCCCTTAAGGACGTGCAGCAGCACCCGCACGATGCGGAAAAACGTCAGCAGTTTCATGCCACCCACTCAGTCAGGCAGCATTGCGCTGGTAAGCCACACGTCCTGCCACGATGGTGGTCTGCACCTGAGCTGCCAGGTTATAGCCGAGGAAAGGCGTATGCTTGCCCTGGCTGGCCAGCGCAGCCGCCTGCACCGTCCAGTGAGCTTGCGGATCGAAGATGCAGACGTCGGCAGAGGCACCGACCGACAGCGTACCGGCCGACAGCCCGGCCACTTTGGCCGCCTGCGAAGTAATCAGCGCCACTGCACGTGCCAGCGGACGCGGACCGCTAGCAGCCTGGGTGGCAGCGTAGTCGTTGGCCCACTTCAGCGTCAGCGACAGCAGCAGTTCCAGACCGGTGGCACCAGCCGAGGCTTCGCCGAACGGCAGCAGTTTTTCATCATCGTCCACCGGCGTGTGGTCCGAGCACAGCGCATCGATGGTGCCATCGAGCAGACCGAGACGGATGGCGTCGCGGTCGCGCTGGCTGCGCAGCGGCGGCGTCAGGCGCGCGTTCGAATCGAAGAAGCCGATGTCGGCATCAGTCAGGTGCACATGATGGGCACCGACGTCGCAACTGACCGGCAGGCCTTCGCGCTTGGCCTGACGTACCAGCTCGATGCCGGCCGCCGAGGACAGACGGCACAGGTGGACGCGGGCGCCGGTTGCGCGCATCAGTTCGAAGATGGTGTGCAGGGCGATGGTCTCGGCCATCACCGGCACGCCGGACAGGCCCAGACGCGAAGCGATCGCGCCGCTGGCCGCAATGCCGCCACGGCCGATGTGGGCATCCTGCGGACGCAGCCAGACGGTGTAGTCAAAGGTCTTGGCATACTGCAGTGCGCGCAGCAGCACGGTGGTGTCTTCGATCGGCTCTTCCGCCTGCGAGAAACCGATGCAGCCCGCTTCCGTCAGTTCCGCCATCTCCGTCAGCGCCTCGCCTTTCAGGCCCACCGTCAGTGCGCCCAGCGGGTGCACATTGGCCTGATTGCGCGTCTTGGCGCGGTACTTGAGCATCTCCACCAGCCCCGACTCGTCGAGCACAGGGTCGGTATCGGGCGGGCACACCAGACTGGTGACGCCGCCCTGCATCGCGGCCTGCAGTTCCGATTCCAGCGTGGCCTTGTATTCGTAGCCCGGTTCGCGCAGGCGTACCGACAGGTCCACCAGACCCGGTGCTACCACCAGACCGCTGGCGTCGATAGTCTGCTCGGCGCTGAAGCCGGCTGGCGCCGCGCCTACGGCAACCACCTTGCCGGCCTCGATAAACAGATCCTGCTGGGCGTCGATACCATTGGCCGGATCGATCAGATGGCCGTTTTTAATGTGTAGTTTCATGCTTGCGTCCCTGCGACTATGCTCATTACTGCCATCCGTACTGCGATACCGAAAGTGACCTGCGGGAGTATCACGGCCTGCGGGCCGTCGGCCACGGCCGAATCGATTTCCACGCCGCGGTTCATCGGGCCCGGGTGCATCACGATGGCATCCGGCTTGGCCAGCGCCAGCCGTTCCGGCGTCAGGCCGTAGCTCTTGAAGTATTCCTGTGCCGACGGCAGCAGCGCACCGCTCATGCGCTCGTTCTGCAGACGCAGCATGATGATCACGTCCACGCCTTTCAGGCCTTCATCCATATTGGTGAATGTACGCACGCCCATCTGCTCCAGACCACCGGGCAGCAGCGTGTGCGGGCCGATGGCGCGCACTTCCGGCACGCCCAGCGTGGTCAGTGCATGGATATCGGAACGGGCTACGCGGCTGTGCAGAATGTCGCCTACGATGGCCACCGTCAGATTGGTGAAGTCTTTCTTGTAGTGGCGGATGGTGTACATATCCAGCAGGCCCTGGGTCGGGTGGGCATGGCGGCCGTCACCGGCGTTCACCACGTGCACATGCGACTGGCCGGAATCCTGCAGGTGCTTGGCGATCAGGTAAGGCGCACCCGATTGCGCGTGGCGCACCACGAACATATCGGCATGCATGGCCGACAGGTTGTCGATGGTGTCGAGCAGCGATTCGCCCTTGCTGGCCGAGGAAGCCTGAATATTCAGGTTGATCACATCGGCCGACAGACGCTTGGCGGCGATTTCGAAAGTGGTACGGGTACGGGTCGAGTTCTCGAAGAACAGATTGAACACCGACTTACCGCGCATCAGTGGCACCTTCTTCACATCGCGGTCGGAAATGCCGACGAAGGAAGAAGCCGTATCGAGGATGTGGTTGAGGATAGACTTGGGCAGCCCTTCGATCGACAGCAGGTGCTGTAGTTCGCCGTGTTTGTTGAGTTGCGGATTGAGCATGATGAATTAAGCCTGGTCTATGGTTAGCGTGAATTTGCCATCGTCGGACTGCTGCAGCACCAGCGCCTTGCCCGCTTCCACCTTGACGTGGGCGGCGACGAAATCAGCGGCGACGGGCAGCTGGCGCTCGCCACGGTCCACCAGCGCAGCCAGCATGATGCGGGCCGGACGGCCGTAGTCGAACAGTTCGTTCAGCGCAGCGCGGGTGGTGCGGCCCGTGTACAGCACGTCGTCCACCAGCAGGATGGTGGCAGCGTTGACATCGAAATTGATGCGGGTCGGCTTGACGTCGGCCGGCAGGCCTTTCTTGGCGTAGTCGTCGCGGTAGAACGACACATCGAGCACGCCGCAGCGTTCGGTCAGGCCCAGATCGGCAGCCAGACGTTCGGCCAGCCAGGCGCCGCCCGAGTGGATGCCGACGATGGCCACATCGGCCACACCGGCCAGACCGGCGCGCACGTCGGCCAGCAGCGTGGCGTACAGCGCTTCGGCGTCGAGTTGTTGAGGGTTGAGTAAGGTCATGGGGTGGCTAGCACCTGCTTAGGGCGCGTTCTCGTTTTAGAAATCAGTGGGTATCAAAATACTGCTGCAGGATGATGGCGGCGGCGCGGTCGTCGATCACTTCGCCGCGCTGGCCGCCGATCACGGCGGAAGAATAGCGTTCGTCGACCAGTTCCACCGGCAGGTTGAAGCGGCCATGCAGCTGGTTGGCAAACTTGCGGCAGCGTGCCGTCATCTCGTGTTCGGCGCCATCGGGGTGCAGCGGCAAGCCCACCACCAGCAGGCCGGGCTGCCATTCTTCCAGCAGCGCGGCTATGGCGGCAAAGCGGGTGGCATTGTCGACCGCGCTGATGACTTTAATAGGCTGGGCCTGACGGATCAGGGTATTGCCCATGGCGATGCCGATGCGTTTGACGCCGAAATCGAAGGCGAAAATGGTTTCAGCGCTCACAGTGGCAAGGCATCCTTATGCATGGCCAGCCTCGGAAGTGAGCATCAGCGGGTCGATACCGAGCAGGCGCATGGCTGCCGTGTAGCGCTGCTCGATGGGCAGATTGAACAGAATTTCAGGATCGGCGCTGACGGTCAGCCAGCCATTGCGGCTGATTTCCCCTTCCAGCTGGCCGGGGCTCCAGCCCGCGTAACCGATCGACACCAGCATGCGGCGCGGCCCTTCGCCTGCAGCCACGGCTTCCAGCACGTCGATCGACGTAGTGAAGGCCACGTCCTTGGTCACCGTCAGCGAGGAGGAATAGCGCTTGCCCGGCGTGTGCAGCACGAAGCCGCGGTCATCCTGCACGGGGCCGCCGAACATGATGGGTTCATCGATGTCCACGCTATCGACCGGTTTCAGGTCGATGCGCTCGAACAGAGTTTCCATCGTCATATCGGTGGGTTTGTTGATCACTACGCCCAGCACACCGTTTTCATTGTGCTCGCAAACGTAGACGACCGTGCCGCCGAAGACCGGGTCCTGCATGGACGGCATTGCAATTAGGAAATTATCCGCCAGATTCAGCGCGGCGGGCGCGCCCTGGGCGACGGCGGCCAGCGGATCGGCGGCCTCAGGCAGGGGGCCGGGCGCAGACGTGGTGGTGCCGAGTTTGCTTTTCGTCATAATCGTGATCTTTCTGAGCTGCCAACAATTCCTGTAGTATTCGCGCGGGGCAGCGTCCTGCTTCTGCCTGCCGGCGAGCAACTCTCTCGGTGTACAGCCATCATTTCAGCGATAGTTTACACTGAATTGCGCCAACAACCACGTTTGACCACACCCGAACCTCTTGAGACAGACAGAATGAAACTGAAATCTTCGCTGGTCTGGCTGCGCCGCGACCTGCGCGCCTTCGACCACGTGGCCCTGCATCAGGCTTTGCAACATAGCGAACGCGTGTATTGTGTTTTTATCTACGATAGCACCATCCTATCCGTACTGCCGCGCATAGACCGCCGCGTCGATTTCATCCACGCCAGCATCGCCGAAGTCGATGCCGAACTGCGCCAGCTGGGCGGCTATCTGATCACCCGCCATGCCGATCCGCTACAGGCCATCCCGCAACTGGCGGCCGAACTGGGTGTCGATGCCGTGTTCTGCAACCACGATTACGAGCCGCAGGCCATCGCCCGCGACGAAGCCGTGCAGCTGGCCCTGCAGGCCGACGGCCGCCAGTTCTACAGCTACAAGGATCAGGTGATCTTCGAGAAAAGCGAAGTGCTGTCGCAGACGGGCGGCGTATTCTCCGTGTTCACGCCCTACAAGAACGCCTGGCTGAAAAAGCTGGCCGCCGATCCCACTGTGCTGGCGCCCTACCATATCGAACCGCATGCGGCGCGACTGGCGCCGCCGCCAGCCACCGCCACGCCGCTGCCAACGCTGGCCGAACTGGGTTTCGAACCTAGCAATCTGGCCAGCCTGCAGATCCCTACCGGCATGTCCGGCGCGGCCAGTCTGTTCGAGCAGTTCCTGCCCCGTATCGCCCAGTACAAGGATGCGCGTGACTTCCCGGCCGTGAAAGGCCCGTCCTATCTGTCGCTGCATTTCCGCTTCGGTACGCTGTCGGTACGCCATGTGGTGCGCACCATCGTCGATCTGATGGAGCGCGGCGCGGGCGGCGAAGGTGCTGCCATATGGCTGGCAGAATTGATCTGGCGCGAGTTCTACGCCATGATCCTCTACCACCACCCGTACGTGGTGGGCGGCTCGTTCAAGCCGGCCTATGACGCCATCGAGTGGGAACAGGGAGCGCAGGCGGAAGAGCTGTTTGCCGCATGGTGCGCAGGCCGCACCGGCTACCCGCTGGTGGATGCCGCCATGGCGCAGCTGAACCAGACCGGCTATATGCACAACCGCCTGCGCATGGTCACGGCCTGCTTCCTGATCAAGGATCTGGGCATAGACTGGCGCTGGGGCGAAGCCTATTTTGCCCTGCATCTGAACGACTTCGATCTGGCTTCGAACAACGGCGGCTGGCAGTGGGCATCCTCGTCCGGCTGCGATGCCCAGCCCTACTTCCGCATTTTCAATCCGATCACGCAGTCGGAGAAATTCGACGCCAGCGGCAAATTCATCCGCCGCTATCTGCCGCAACTGAAAAGCCTGAGCGACAAGGAAATCCATGCACCATGGCTGGTGCCGCGTATGCTGCGGCCCGATTATCCCGAGCCTATCGTGATGCACGACGAAGCGCGCAAACGTACACTGGAGCGCTACGCCGTCGTCAAAAAGACCGACTAAAACCGCAGCAGGCCGCAGCGCCGGCCCTGCTCATACCCCGTCCCCGCTATCCGTCAGGCGCTACTGCTTGCTCTGCTCGAGCAAGCCGGCTATCGCCTGCAGCAACACCTCTTCCTGATACGGCTTGCCGAAGAAGGCATTCACGCCCAGTTCCAGCGCCAGATTGCGGTGCTTGTCGGCGCTACGCGAGGTGATCATGATGATGGGAACATGGCGGCTGCGCTCATCGCCGCGCACATTGCGCGTCAGATCGAAACCATCCATGCGCGGCATCTCGATATCGACCAGCATCAGGTCCGGCACGCTGGTCTGGAGCTGTTCGAGCGCATCCACGCCATCCTTGGCCAGCATGACCTGATAGCCCTCGCGTTCGAGCAGACGCTGGGTAACGCGGCGCACGGTGAGCGAATCATCCACCACCATCACGCTGCGAGCCGCCACCTGTGGCAGCGCATGCTCCTGCGTCGCCTGAGCATAGCGCTGGCGCAGTTCCGGATGCTGGGCCAGATGCTGCACCAGCGCCAGCGGATTCAGAATCAGCACGATTTCGCCAGACCCCAGCACCGTCGCACCGGAAATGCCGACCATGCGCGCCAGTTGCGGACCCAGATTCTTGATCACCACTTCGCGGTTGCCCTGCACTTCATCGACCACCAGCGCCAGCCGCTCCGCGCCATGGCGCAGCATCAGCACGGGAGCAGCACGCAACGCTGCCGATGGGCCGGGATGTCCCAGCAGCGCAGGCAGATAATCAAATGCCAGTTGCTGGCCCTGCAGGCTGATGCTGCCGTGGCTCTGGCCTTCCGCCAGCAGCGATTCCCTCAACTGCGCCACCTGCTCCACCATCACGGCGGGCACGGCATAGGACTTGTCGCCTGCACGTACCAGCACCACCTGCGAAACGGCCAGCGTGATCGGCAGATGTATCGTTATGCGGGCACCCTTGCCCGCTTCGGTTGCCAGCTCGACGCGGCCACCGAGCGACTGGGCTTCCGACTGCACCACATCCATGCCCACGCCGCGGCCCGACAGTTCGGTCAGCGCGCTGGCAGTAGAGAAACCGGGGGTGAAAATCAGCTGGGCGATCTGGGCATCGCTAGGCGATGCTTCAGGAGCCAGAAGGCCATTTTCTATGCCCTTGGCACGGATGCGGGTCAGATCGAGGCCGGCGCCGTCATCACTAAATTCCAGCACTACTTCGTTACCTTGCTGGCTCACCTGCACCAGCAGCTCGCCCACTTCCTGCTTGCCGGCCGCGCTACGTGCTGCACGGCTTTCGACGCCGTGCGCAATCGCGTTACGCACCAGATGTTCGAACGGTGCGGCCATGCGTTCCAGCACGCTGCGATCGATTTCTACGTTACCGCCACGGATATCAAGGTTGACGCGCTTGTCGACTTCCTTGGCACTCTGACGGGCAACCCGGAACAGGCGTTCAGCAATACTGGAGAACGGCACCATGCGCACGCGCATCAGATCGTGCTGCAGCTCGCGCGTCAAACGGGCTTGCTGTACCAGATCATCGCCAGCACTTTCCACACTGCGCTCCAGCCCTTCGTGGAAGGCGGCGACGTCGGCGACGCTTTCGGCCATCATGCGGGTCAGCTCATGCAGGCGGGTAAAGCGGTCGAATTCCAGCGGATCAAACTCACGCTCGCCGGAAATCGACATGCGCGAAGCGATCTGCGATTCCGCCTGCATTTCCACTTCGCGCAACTGGCGCTGCAAGCGCTGCAGATTCTCCGAAAAGTCGCCGAGCGAAGTGCGTAAAGTGGCCACTTCGTTTTCCAGTCGGGAGCGGGCTATCGACACTTCACCAGCCAGATTCACCAGCCGGTCGAGGATATCGGCGCGCACGCGTACCATAGGCGCCTTGCCGCTTGCCTGCGCGTCTTCTTCGGCCGGAGTGTCGGCACCAGCCGCACTGGCTTCGTCGGCGACAGGTGGTTGCTGCAACTGCTCGAACAGCAGCAGCGCATGGTCATACTGCGTCAGCAATTCTTCGAAGGCCTGTGGAGTAGCGGCACCGGCGTGCAGCATGTTCTCGATATGGGTTTCCATTTCGTGCACATGCTGGCCCAGTCGCATTGCACCGGCCATGCGTGCACTGCCCTTGAGCGTGTGCAGCAGGCGCACCAGCGATTGTGCCGGCTCCTTGTCTTGCGGCTCGTGCTGCCACGCACGCAGCGCTGCACCAACCTGCGGCAGCAGATCAGCACCTTCTTCAAGGAAGACCGGCAGCAGATCGGCATCCAGCTCATCCGTGTACACGGCCGGTGGAACAGGTTCGATCAGCTCGGCCTCCGCTGCTGGCACCACCTGCATGGACATAGGCGCGGGAACGGCCTCCAGCACGGGCTCGGGCTCGGGCTCAAGCTCTGGTTCTGGTTCTGGCTCAGGTTCTGGCTCTGGTTCCGATTCAGGTTCTGGCTCTGGCGCTATGACCGGCTCTGGTTCTACCTGAGGAATAGGCGCCAGTTCTGGTGCGAGTGCTATTGGTTCCGCCATCCGCAGCGGCGGCTCGGCAAAAGTGTCATCGAAGGCAGCATTGAACAGATCATCAATACTATCCTCGCCACGCGCTTTGACCATTTCCGGAGCAGCAGCCGCCTCGCCGGCGCTGTCTTTCGCACTGGCGCTGATTTCAGCAAACGTATCACGGAACAACTGATCCAGCGCGGCATCCATAGGCTTCTGCGCATTCAGGCTGTCCATGGTGTCGGCCACCAGATCGTCGAGCCGCGCTTCGATATCGGGGCTTGCTGCAGGCGCCGTGGCGGCCAGTTGTTCGGCCAGATCACGCAGAGCCGCAATCAGCTCCGGTTGCGCCGCCGGCATTTCTGCTGCGGCAAAGCTTTGCAGCATCTGGCGGATACGGGCTATCGTAAAGTCCAGCAGATCATGCTGCACCTGATCCAGATGGGGAGCCGGTGGCAACAATGCTTCCAGCGTGGCTTCCAGTGCCAGCGCCAGCTCGCGCAAGGCAGTAAAGCCCACCGTGCCGGAAGTTCCGGCCAGCGTATGCGCTGCCTGCAAGGCCTGCGGATTGACGGGACGGCGCGGCTCATGACGCCACTCGCCGAAATCCTGCGCCAGCAGACGCACCAGTTCATCCGTCTCGTGCAGATAGATGTTATACAGCGGCAGCGGGATTTCCAGCTCGCCTACCTGTTTCACATTGTCGTCGCGCGGAGCAGCCGCGATTGTCGGGAATTCGATGACATTCCCGCTGACTGCAGGCGCTGGACGCGGCGGCGCTGCCGGCTCCGACGGCTCGACCTCGTCCACTTCGATCGCGGTACTCTCTTCTGCCTCTGCCTCTGCCTCTGCCTCTGCCTCTGCCTCTGCCTCTGCTTCTGCTTCTGCTTCTGCTTCTGCTTCTGCTTCTGCGTCGGCTTCGACTTCTGCGCTTGCCACGGCGTCCGATGCGGCCTGTACTTCAGCGCCGCTTTCATCGCCACCATGCTGCAAGCGCGCTGCGGCCGCGATAATAGCAGTGCCATCGAGCGCCGATGTACCACTTGCGGCCAACTCCCCTACCCAGACTTTCATTTCACGGTGCGCCAGTTCCAGCATGTCAAACAATGCCGTCGTGGCAGGCTTGCCTTCTGCCAGCCAGACATTCAGCACCCGCTCCACGGCATGGGCAGCATCGGCAAACTGGAACAGCGCCACCATGCGCGCGCTGCCTTTGAGCGTATGGAAGGAACGGCGCAAGGTCGCCAGTTCCGCTTCGCCCGCATGTGCACCCTGCGCCAGCGCGGCGCCAACCGTGTGCAGCACTTCCTGCGCCTCGGCGACAAAAATCTCCAGCAATTCCGCCTGCGACGCCTCTTCCTGCACCGCAACCGGCGCAATCGGCGGCACTAACTGCAGCGGTGCCGGCGCAGTGCTGACCGCCTGATCCAGCACTGGCACACTACTGACCGCGGCCAGCTTACGGAATGGCACGGAACGGAAGCGCCCCAGCGTGGCGTCGAAAGCAAAGCGCTGACGTGCCGCAGCCGCATTCTGGCCCAGCATATCGAGGAAGAAGCCCAATGCGCCCACATTCTGCGCCACCTCTTCCAGCGTCGCAGCATCGCTGCCCGTGCTGCGGCCTTGCGCCAGCGCCGCCACGGTAGCCTGCACATGTTGCGCCGCACGGGTTGCGTCATCCTGATCCAGCACGGCCAGTGCCCCCTGCAACTGATGCAGCACGGGATCGAGTTCCAGCAAGCTTGCACGCTGGCTGGCATCAGCATAGAACTCATCCAAAGTCTTCTCGACCTGACGCAGACTATTCTTCAACTCGTGCGCCAGCGCCACCACCGTATCGTCCTGCTGCATATGCTCGGCGATACCATCCTGCCATTGCCCCGTAGGCGGTGGCGTCGTACCGCTGGCAAGCGCATGCAGACGGGCGCCCAGCGTATCGGCATGGGCCGCGAAGTCGCCGGGCAGATGACGGATCTGCGCCAGCCCATGTTCGGCAAACAGCAGCGTCGAAGCGATTTCCAGCGCCAGCGCATCACTGCGCCCGCCGTGCGCCGTATGGTCGGCCACGCTGGACAGCTCGCGCATCAGCGCCCCCAGCGCCGGCAAACTCAATTGCTCGGAAGCGCGCGCCACGTCCGCGAGCGCAGAGCTGAAGCCTGCCTCCAGCGCAGGATCATGTTCGGCAGCTGCCAGCCGGTCCCACGCTGCCTTGGCCTTGGTCATGCCAGCCTGCGCATGTGCCAGCGCGCCATTGTCGATGCGGCCGTAACGCTTCTGCTCATAGTTGGCCGGTACCTGCCCATCCAGTGCAAAACCTTTGCGGATCTGCTGCACCGTGTCGGAGGCCAGCGTGGTGTCGGCCGAGGCGACAAAGAACAGCGCATCACGCAGCATACCTTCCGGCTGCGCCGGATTACCCTGACTAAGCCGGCGGATCTGCAGATTGATCAGACCAAACAGCTGCTTCACATACAGGCTGCCTGCCAGTTTTCCCGTTGCCACCAGTTCGGCGAAAGCCTGCATGGCACGCCAGAAGGTCTGCGCCTGCACATCCGTCTGCGCGCCGGCAATCGACTGCACGGCCGCCAGCAAGCCTTCCGCATGTTCCTGCTGCTGTTCCAGATCAGTGCTGCGCAAATACGGCAGCAGCGCCTTCTCGAAGCTGGCACGGTAGGCAGCGTAATCAGCCGGTGCCGCTGGCGCGCTGGCTACCGGCAAGGGTTGCGCCGGCTGCATGGGCGGATAGAACAGATCGGCCGGATGGATGCGCTCCGCCCCCAGCATCTGCTGCAAAGCCTGATAGTAGGGGAACAGGCGCAGCGGCTGCACCTGCGAACCGTCGAGCAGCTCCTGCAGGTATTCCACCAGCGCCTGATACGCATCGGCCACCACTTGTGCATGATCGGTCGTGCATTTCAGGCTGCCATCCTTGAAGCGGTCCAGCGCGGTTTCGGCCAGGCGGGTCAGCTGGGTCGGTCCGTCCAGATCCACCAGCTGCAGCGCGCCGTGCGCCTGATGCAGGTGCGAGCGCGCATGCTGCAACTGGGTGGCCTGATCTTCTGCCGCGCGTCCGCCCGCTTCGAACAGTGCCGTCTTCGAGCGTGCCAGGGCTTCGCGTATCTCTACCATCACCCACGACAGGGGGCCGGTATCGAACTGCGGAAGAGGTGGAAAATCTGCTGTGGTCATACTTGCCTCGGTCTTTCAATACTGGCGCATCAGGTCGCGATGCGGAAGCGCGCGACGGAATTCTTCAATTCCTGCGCCAGCACTGAGAGCTTGTGAATGGATAAAGTGGTCTGCTGGGTACCTTCCTGCGTCTGCTCGGTCACCATCAGGATATGCTGGATATTCTGCGCCACGCCGCTGGCCGAAGTGGCCTGCTGGCTGGTGGCCAGCGCAATGCCGGAAATCAGTTCGGCCAACCGGTCCGACACTTGCGAAATGTCGTTCAGAGCGGCGCCGGCCGCATCGGACAGGCGTGCGCCTTCTACCACGCCCTGCGTGGATTTTTCCATCGCCGCTACGGCGTCATGGGTATCGGTCTGGATGGTGCGCACCAGTGCCCCGATCTGCTTGGCCGCTCCGGCAGAGCGCTCGGCCAGCCGCTGCACTTCTTCGGCTACCACCGAGAAGCCACGCCCGGCCTCGCCGGCCGACGCAGCCTGAATGGCGGCATTCAGCGCCAGCACATTGGTCTGTTCAGTGATATCGGAAATCAGCTCGGTAATCTCGCCGATCTCCTGCGACGATTCGCCCAGCCGCTTGATGCGCTTGGACGTGTCCTGTATCTGCTCGCGGATTTCATGCATGCCTTTGATGGCATTGGCCACCGCGGTCGCACCCTGCTGGGCTGCGGCGACCGACTGGCGCGCCACCTCGGCCGATTCGCTGGCCGAACGCGACACATCGTTAATCTGGTCCGCCATCTGCACCACCGTAGCAGAAGCGTCGATAATCTCGCGCGACTGCTGCTGCGAAGCGGCCAGCAAGCCGCTGGAAATATTCTGTGCCTGACTGGAGGCCTGCGTCACCTGCACGGCCGTTTCCGTCACCCGCCCTACCAACCCGCGCAACTCTTCCACCGTGTAGTTGACGGAATCGGCGATTGCGCCCGTGATGTCTTCCGATACCGTCGCCTGCACGGTCAGGTCGCCATCGGCCACTTCCTGCAGTTCGTTCATCAGGCGCAAAATCGCCGCCTGATTCTGTGCATTGGCCGCCTTGGCCTGCTCTTCCTGTTGCTGCGATTGCTGGCGCATGGCCTCGGCCTCGCGCCGGCGCCGCTCCGAACTGCGGGCCCGCTGCAGCGAATCAAGCAGCAGCACCCGGCCGATTGCAGCGGCCAGCAGCAGCGTCAGCGTACCGCACACCACCATCAGCCAGAACGCCAGACCCAGCGCATCCTGTTCCGCGCGGTAGGCCTGTTGCAAGCCGCTCAGGCGCTGGCGCAGCGCCTCGTTATCATTGAAAATCAGCTGCTCTGCATTTTTCGCCGCGCTGAATTTATCCAGTTTGTCGAGTATGCCCGCGACCAGCTTCTGATAATCCTCGAAGTCGGCTTTCAGACCGGCGATCTTTTCCCGCAGTTCCGTCGTATGTACGGCGCTCAGTCCCAGCGCCGGGCTGCCGTTCAGGAAGCCATCGAGCGTATTGCGGAACACGGTGGTATCGCGCCCCAGCTGGAATGCCGTTTCCGAACTGACGCCACCCATGGTGAGAAATTCGCCAGCATTGCGGCTCATGCGCTGGGTCAGCATGGTCAGTTTGCCCAGTGCGGCAATTTCGCGCGGCGTGCCACCCTGCTGCACCTTCAACGCCAGCACTTCCTCGGTACGCTGCAGCAGGTCCGGCGACATGGCGTTCAATTCCTTGAGCGTCTTTTCCACGCCGCTCAGGTCCTTCTTCAGCAACAGGATAGTGCCGGCGGCCAGATCGGAAGCCTGCCACTGCTTGCGCGCTGCCGCGACCGTGGGGGCCAGCGCTTCGATAGGTTCGCCCAGTCCGCGTCCCTGATAGCTGCCGCCGCGCAGCATCAGATGGAAGGCGCCATTGAGCTCCTTGCGGCTCTGTTCCAGCTGGCGGAAGCCTTCCTCGCTGCCTTGCACGGCACTCGATGCCGCCTTGCCTATCCGTTGCGAGTGCACCAGCGCATCGCTGGCCACCTGGGTCTGGGTAGAGCGATAGCCACTGTGGATGGTATTCAGGGCGACCGCCCCCACGCTCAGCAAAAGGCTCAGGGCCAGCGTGGTCGACAGAATGCTGAGCTGACGCTGGGCAGGCAGGTGGCCGATCAGCGGCAGGCGGAAGCTGCCGCCCGCATCGAGCGGCGCAGCCGCCGCCGGCGTGCGCAACACCAGCGCATCGCGCAGACGCAAAGGCGCATCCCCCTCGCTGGCCCCGGCCGGCTCCTGTCCCATCATCAGCGTATCGCCGCCAGCATCGTCCACCGCTGGCTGGGTTGGCCGGGTGCCGCGCGAGAATATCCCCATCTTGGTCGCCTTTCCTTGCAATCACCATCACTGACGCTGCCCGGGCAGCATCCCTGATCCCTGAAAATTCTTATAAGCCTACCTGCAGAAAGCCGGGTTCGCGTACCAGCTGGGCCAGATCGAGCCGGTTCCAGCGGCAGCCCTCGCTATCTTCGAACTGCTGGCGGCACCACTGCGGTGCCTGCGCTGCATCGTCCTGCGCCACCATATCCGCCAGATAGCGCAAGCCCAGCACCGCTTCTACCCGCACAGCGCAATGCAGCTTCAGCGCAGGTGACAGCGTAATGTCACGCTGGCCCGACGCTGTCGGTGCCGGCAGCTGGCCATGCAGATAGCTGGCCAGTTCCACCACCCCCGTCAGCTGGCCGCGGATATTGGCCAGCCCCAGATACCATGGCTGCGTCAGCGGCACCGGCGTCAGCGCCTGCAGCGGCACGATTTCACTGATCTGGGTCAAGTCCAGCAGGCAGTGCCGCCCGCCTATCATCACGCCCAGTTCGCGGCCCGTGCTGGCCGGCCCTGTCTTCGCAGCCTGCATACGTTCCAGCAGCTGCACCTGATACTGGCGCAAACGGCTGCGGCGTTCCGGCATGCTGGCTTCCATCTTCAGCCCAGTGCGGCGATCTGCGCCAGCAGCTCGCCCGCTACCACCGGTTTCACCAGATAGGCGCAGGCGCCCTGCCGCAAACCCCAGATCTTGTCGGTCTCCTGATTCTTGCTTGAGCAGATAATGACTGGCACATCCTTCAACTCCGGGTCACGAGCGATGGAGCGGGTTACCTGAAAACCGTTCGCCCCCGGCATCACCACATCCATCAGGATCAGGTCCGGTTTGCTGGCGCGGATTTTCAGCATGGCTTCTTCGCCCGTTTCGGCCGTGCTCACGCTATAGCCCTGCCGTACCAGGATATCGCTCAGGTAATAACGCTCAGTGGGCGAGTCATCCACAATCAGGACGTGGTGTATGGCCATGCTATGCCTCGACTATCGGATCGGCGGCCGGCGCTGCGCCCGTGTGCTCGCGCACGGCGGCCAGCAGGCTGTCCTTGGTAAAAGGTTTGGTCAGGTAGGCGGCGGCGCCCACCATACTGCCGCGCGCGCGGTCGAACAGGCCATCCTTGGAAGACAGCAGCAGCACGGGCGTGGCATGGAATCTGGCGCTTTTCTTGATCAGCGCGCAGGTCTGGTAGCCGTCCAGGCGCGGCATCAGTATGTCGCAGAACACCAGTGCCGGCTGATGATCGGCGATTTTGGCGAGCGCATCGAAGCCGTCTTCGGCCAGCACGACTTGATAGCCGGCCTGCGTCAGAAAAATCTCGGCCGACCGACGGATGGTGTTGCTATCGTCGATCACCATGATGATCAGATTTTGAGCGGACGGAGAGACAGTCATACGCTACACGCTAGACACTGGATGGATAGCCATACCATAGCATAGGCAGGGCGCCATCGGCGTAAATCCCGGCCCGGCGACATCAGATGGCAACCATCTCGAAATCGTCCTTGCGCGCGCCGCACTCCGGGCAGCTCCAGTTCATCGGCACATCGGCCCAGCGGGTACCGGGCGCGATGCCCTCATCCGGCAGGCCGGCCTGCTCGTCGTAGATCCAGCCGCAGATCAGGCACATCCACGTCTTGAATGGCTGCGTTGTTTCATTGCTACTCACGTTGGCCTACCCTTCAATCTAGTAAAATGCTGAATCAGGTATCTTAATCTACCCGCCGTGCAAATCCAAACTTCTCCCTTGATATTAAGCTTTGGCGCCGCCGATCCGGCCGGCGCCACCGGTGTGCAGGCCGATCTGGCGGTTTTTTCCGCGCTGGCCTGCACGGGTCTGAGCACCACCACCGCGTTGCTGATCGGCGACAGTGCCCGCATCGAAGACGTGCAGGAAGTCGATCCCGACTGGGTCTCCGACCAGGCCCGCGTGCTGCTGGAAGATATGACCGTGGCCGCCTTCAAGGTGGGCGCGCTGACCAACGTCGAGCAGGTGGCCGCGATTGCGGAAATCCTGTCCGACTATCCCGATGCCCCACTGATCCTCGATCCCTTCAGTTCGCGCCTGCCGGCCCTGTCCGATGACGATGCCGAAGAAGTCATGACGGCTGTGCGCCAGCTACTGGTGCCGCAAGCCACCCTGCTGATGCTGTCGCAGGTGGAGCTGGGCCGGCTGGCCGAAACCTGGCGCGAAGGCGGCGACGAGAGCATGGAGTCGGACATCGACCACCTGCTGGCACTGGGCTGCGAATTCGTGCTGGTCACCGGCACCAGCGCCGCTGCCGCGCAAGGCGAAAGCGCCGCACCCAACACACTGGCCAACACCCTGTATGGCGCCGACGGCCTGCTCAGCCACGACGCCTGGCAGCACATGGCCGGCCCCTTCATCGGCGCCGGCGGTACACTGTCGGCTGCCATAGCCGCCTTCATGGCGCGCGGCGCCGACGCGGTTGACGCCGTGGCCACGGCGCAGGAATATACTGTCGGCGCGCTGGCCCATGCACAGCGCTACGGTATGGGCAAACTGGTGCCCAACCGTTTTTTCCATCTCCAGCAAGCTTTACCTATTTGAACTCGACGACGCCATCATGACTACCACTTCCAAGAACGATCAGCTGTTCGAACGCGCCCAGAAAACCACGCCCGGCGGTGTCAATTCGCCCGTGCGCGCCTTCCGCTCGGTAGGCGGCACGCCGCGCTTCATCACCCGTGCCGAAGGCCCTTACTTCTGGGATGCCGATGACAAGCGCTATATCGACTACATCGGTTCCTGGGGTCCGGCCATCGTCGGCCACGCCCATCCGACCGTGATCAAAGCCGTACAGGAAGCGGCAACGCGCGGCCTGTCGTTCGGCGCGCCGACCGAAGGCGAAATCCTGATGGCGGAAGAAATCTGCCGACTGGTGCCATCGATCGAACAGGTGCGTCTGGTTTCGTCGGGCACGGAAGCGACCATGAGCGCGCTGCGTCTGGCCCGTGGCGCTACCGGCCGTGACAAGATCATCAAGTTCGAAGGCTGCTACCACGGCCACGCCGACGCCCTGCTGGTGAAGGCCGGCAGCGGTCTGCTCACTTTCGGCAACCCGACTTCGGCCGGCGTGCCGGAAGACTTCGTCAAGCACACGCTGGTACTGGACTATAACAACGTGCAGCAGATCGAAGACGCCTTCGCCTCCTACGGCGACGAAATCGCCTGCGTGATCGTCGAGCCAGTGGCCGGCAATATGAACCTGATCAAGGCCACGCCCGAGTTCCTGCAAGCCCTGCGCAATCTGTGCACCAAGCACGGCGCCATCCTGATCTTCGACGAAGTGATGTGCGGCTTCCGCGTGGCACTGGGCGGCGCCCAGCAGCTGTACGGCATCAAGCCGGACCTGACGGCGCTGGGCAAAGTGATCGGCGGCGGCTTGCCGGTGGCAGCTTTTGGCGGCAGCGCAGCCCTGATGAGCAAAATGGCGCCGCTGGGTGCCGTGTATCAGGCCGGCACCCTGTCCGGCAATCCGGTCGCCGTGGCGGCCGGCATGACCACCCTGAAGCTGATTCAGGAAGACGGCTTCTACGACCGCCTGAGCGCCAGCGCCAGCCGTCTGGCTGCCGGCCTGACCCAGGCTGCCAAGGATGCCGGCATCGAATTCTGCGCCGACGCCATCGGCGGCATGTTCGGCCTGTACTTCAGCGCTACGCCGCCGAACAACTACGCCGAAATGATGGCCGGTAACCGCGAACGCTTCAACGTGTTCTTCCACGCCATGCTGGACGAAGGTGTGTACTTCGCACCGGCCGCCTTCGAAGCAGGCTTCGTTTCGGCCCAGCACACGGATGCCGTGATCGACGAAACCATCGCTGCTGCTGCACGCGTCTTCAAAAAACTGGCGTAAGAAAACGGCGGGCAGGTCCGGCAAACTGGCGATGCTTATATTGCATCGCTGGTTTGCGGGACCTGCCCGCCGGCGTTTACCGCCTAGGCAATCCGCCTAGATTTCGTCCTCTTCGTCTTCCTTGGCCATCTGGATCACGCCGGTGTTGAAGTTGTACTCGAACAGATCGCCGTAACGTCCCCATTCGATCGCTACACGCAACGCTTTTTCCGCTTCTTCCGCACTCAGCGTAAACCGCAGCAGTTTGAGGAACAGGTCTTCCGGCAGGTCGCCCGATTTGTCCTGCTCCAGCCCGTGGCAGATGTAGGCAATCAGCGGTACGTGCTCCAGCAGCTGGTGGCCGAACATTTCCTGCCGCTCCGTATTGCTGGCGGCCGCGTATTTGCTACCCAGCTCAGTGAGCAGGATGTCGCCGTTGGTCAGGTAGGCAAAGCCCAGCAGTATCAGGCCATTCAGCACTTCCAGCAGTTCCGCGTCCGTCAGCTCGGTTTCTTCTGCCAGTTGCGGCAGGTCGGCCCGGCCATGGAACGGCTCTTCCGCCAGCAGCTCCAGTATCCCTTCCATGTGGGCGATGCCGGCCTGCGGCAGACGGTCGCCCAGTTGCAGCTTGACTTCCTTCTCGCTGATCAGGCCACGGCGCCCTGCTCCTGCCGTCATCAGCTCGTACACCTTGTCGATCAGCTGGCGCACTTCATTGCTTTCGGCCTTGCGCGGCTGCGGCAGCGAAATCGGCAGCTCGGCGCGCACACGGCCCGGATCGCTGGCGAAGATCAGTACGCGGTCCGCCATCATCACGGCTTCTTCGATGTTGTGCGACACCACCAGTATGGCCTTGGTAGGAATCTGGCCCGACTGCCACAGTTCCAGAATTTCTTCGCGCAGGCGTTCGCCCGTCAGCACATCGAGCGCGGAAAACGCTTCGTCCATCAGCAGCACTTCCGGTTCCATCACCAGCGCGCGGGCAATGCCGACACGCTGGCGCATGCCGCCCGACAGCTCGCGCGGCAGTGCGCCTTCAAAGCCGGACAGGCCGATCAGGTCGATCACTTTCTCCGCGCGGCGCGCCCGTTCTTCAGCTGGCATGCCCTGCGCTTCCAGGCCCAGTTCCACATTCTTCTGCACCGTCAGCCACGGGAACAGCGCGAACGACTGGAACACCATGCGGATACCGCGCGCCGTGCCGTACAGCGGCATGCCGCGATACAGCACCTGCCCCGCATCGGCCTGGATCAGCCCCGCCATAATCCGCAGCATGGTGGATTTGCCCGAGCCGGACTGGCCCAGCAGCGCCACGATCTCGCCTTCATGCAGCGTGAAGTCCACGCCTTCCAGCACTGCACGGGCAGAACCATCGGCGCCACGGAAATGCTTGCCGACGGCTTTCAATTCGACGATAGGAGTGCTCATAATTCGATTCCGATACTGATACTGATACTGTTAGCGCACTAGAAGTGCAGGCGGCTCTCGGCCAGCGTGTACAGGCGGCGCCAGACAAAGTGATTGAAGCCCATGACGAAGATGCACATCACGCCTATGCCCAGCGCAATGCGCGGGAAGTCGCCCGCCGTGGTCATCTCCTGAATATAGCTGCCGATGCCGTGCGCCTTCAGCGTAGTCGGCCCCCAGCTCACATATTCGGCCACGATGCTGGCATTCCACGAACCGCCCGTTGCCGTAATCGCCCCCGTGACAAAACTGGGGAAGATGGCCGGCAGCAGATAGCGGCGCCATTTCAGCCAGCCCGTCAGGCCGAAGTTCTGCGCCGCGTGGCGCAACTCGGTGGGGATGGTGGAAGCACCGGCAATCACGTTAAACAGCAGATACCACTGGGTACCGAGGATCATCAGCGGCGACAGCCAGATATCGGGATTCAGATGGAAACGCACGATGGCCACTACCGCTACCGGAAACACCAGATTGGTCGGGAAGGCCGCCAGGAACTGCGCCACCGCCTGCGTGCGCGAAGCCCAGCGCGGGTTCATGCCTATCCACACACCGACCGGCACCCACACCAGCGCGGCCAGCGCCAGCAGCAGGATGACGCGCACCAGCGTGTACAGGCCCAGTACGAACACGTGCCCCACTTCGCTCCAGCCCACTTCCGTGCTGATGAAGTGCCCCAGACTCCACAGCGCATAGAACACCACGGCAGCAATCACGGCATCCCATACGCGCTGCGGCACCAGCGAAGGCTGATCGCGCCGCGCACGGATCGAGGTGCCATCGTGGCCCAGACGGAACAGCGCAATCGAACGCCCCAGCAGATCGCCAAACCATGCCACGATGGCCTGCGTGCGCTCGGTACGGCGCAGCCACGTCAGCAGCCACGATTGCTGTGCCGTGTCGCTACCCGTTTCCTCGAAACGGAAGCGGTCGGCCCATGCCAGCAAAGGACGGAAGAACAGTTGATCGTACATCAGCACGGCCACGAACATGGCGGCAATCGCCCAGCCGATGGCGTGCATATCGCTCTGCGCAATTGCCAGCGCGATGTAGGAGCCGATACCGGGCAGCTTGATGTCCTGGCCCGAGACCGAAATCGCTTCCGAAGCCACCACGAAGAACCAGCCGCCGGACATCGACATCATCATATTCCACAGCAGGCCGGGCATGGCGAACGGCAGCTCCAGCCGCCAGAAGCGCTGCCAGCCCGACAACTGGTACACCTGCGCTGCTTCGGACAGTTCGGCCGGCACGGTGCGGAAGCCCTGATAGGCCGAGAAAGCCATATTCCACGCCTGCGACGTGAAGATGGCGAAGATGGCCGCGCATTCGACGCCCAGCAGATTACCGGGGAATAGCGCGATAAACGCCGTCACGGTAATCGACAAAAAACCCAGAATCGGGATCGACTGCAGTATATCGAGCAGCGGCACCAGCACTTTTTCCGCCAGCCGGTACTTGGTGGTCAGCGCCGCGAACACGCAGCTGAACACCATCGAGGCACCCAGCGCGATAAACATGCGCAGTGTGGTACGCAACAGATAGTAAGGCAGATAACTGGGGTCTAGCGACAGGGGCAGCGCCTGCCCCAGCTCATAGGGGCGCGCCATCTGCTGGCTACCATAGGCCATCAGCACAAAGACTGCTAATACGATGGGCAGCAAAGCCCAGTCCCAGCGGTTACCGCCGGCTTCCACGACCTGGCGTGGGAAAAATTGCCGTTTTTTGTTCATGTTCGCACTTTCGATGGCCAGCATACCCGATGCGTTTGACCGGAAAGTGACACTGGCGCGATTTTAAGCGATAAAACCGGCCAGCTTTATTACAGAACTGAAAGTTCGAACAGTGGGCTTATTTCAGCCAGCCGCGCCGGCGGAAGTACCAGAACGGGGCGATGGCGCTGGTTACCATCAGCAGCAGCGCGAACGGATAGCCGAGCGACCATTCCAGTTCCGGCAGCCACTTGAAGTTCATGCCGTAGATAGAGGCGATCAGGGTAGGCGGCAGGAAGGCCACGCTGGCCACCGAGAAGATCTTGATGATCTTGTTCTGGTTAATGTTGATGAAGCCGACGGTGGCGTCCATCAGGAAGTTAATCTTATCGAACAGGAAAGAGGTGTGCCCGTCCAGCGATTCGATATCGCGCAGAATCTGGCGCGCTTCCTCGAACTGCTCGGAGTTGAGCAAACGGCCACGCATCAGGAAGCTGACGGCGCGGCGCGTATCCATCATGTTGCGGCGGATACGGCCATTCAAATCTTCCTCGTGGGCGATGGCGTTCAGTGCGGCCGCTGCGTCCTGGTCGGTGAATTCTTCCTGCAGCACGCGGCCACTGACCTCTTCCAGATTCTGGTAGATGCCTTCCAGCGCATCGGCCGAGTACTCGGCGTCGGTGGCGTACAGGTCGAGCAGCACGTCCATGTAGTCGGCAATCGAGCCGGGGCGCGAACGGGCGCGCATGCGCACCAGCCGGAACACCGGCAGATCGTCGGTATGTACGGAGAACAGCATCTTGCGCGCGAGGATGAACGCCACCGTCACGATGCGCGAAGGGCCATCCTCTTCTTCCAGCAGGAAGTCGGTGCGCAGGTGCAGATCGCCGTTTTCCGCTTCGTAGTAACGGGCCGACGCTTCGATGTCTTTGACTTCGTCTTCACCCGGCAGCGTTACGCCGTAGATGGTCTTGACCCATGCACGTTCGTCATCCGTCGGGTCGGTCAGGTCCACCCAGACCGGTTCGACCTGCTCCAGATCGGCGCGCGTATCGATAGGTACCTGGTTGAGCCGGCCGTTCTGGAGTACGAAAACATTAATCATGGGTGCGCGAGCCTTCTGGAAACAGCGCAAGTGTACCCGCAAAGGCCCTGCCTAAGCCAGCCTGTATAGGCGAATTTCCGCACCTACCGTGCTTTTTTCTGCCCGTCTAGGGTAATTCTGCCGAATTCATGCGGCGCAGGATCACTTCCGTGCGCTTCGCCAGATAGTTGGAATCGCGGTGCTTGTCGAAAAAGCGCGGATTAGGCAGCATCACGGCCAGCTTGGCCGCCTGCGCCGGGCCAAGATTGGCCGCGCTGACGCCGTAGTAATGCCGCGCTGCTGCCTCGGCGCCGAAGGTGCCCGTGCCGAATTCCACCACGTTCAGGTAGATTTCGAAGATGCGCTCCTTCTCCATCATGGTTTCCAGCATATAGGTGATGATCAGCTCCTGCCCCTTGCGCAGATAGCTGCGCGAGCCGGACAGGAACAGGTTCTTGGCCAGCTGCTGGGTAATGGTGGAGCCACCCGATACCACCTTGTGCTTCTTGGCGTTCTTGTCGTAAGCCTTCTGCATGGCTTCCCAGTCCACCCCGTCGTGGTCGGAGAAGTTGGCATCTTCCGAAGCGATGATGGCGCGCTTGAGGTTATTCGAGATGCGCGCATACGGCACCCACAGCTGCTGGATATTCGCCTTGGGGTTCTTTTCGCGCAGCGCGGCCTGCTGGGCGCGCATAAAGCTGGTGCTGCTCGGGTTATGGTCTACCCACCACCAGATCTGCACGAAGAAATACAGCTGCACCAGCGTGAATAGCAGCAGCGGCGCCAGTATCAACCACTTGAGCCAGCGCCAGATACCGCGCTTGCCCGCGCTCACAGCTGCTCCCTCAGTGCCTTCAGCACGGCCGCCGTTTCCGGCTGCACGCCGCGCCACAGGCTGAAGGCTTCCGCTGCCTGCTCGACCAGCATGCCCAGCCCGTCACGCAGGCGCGCGCCATGCTGGGCCGCGAACTGCAGAAACACGGTAGGCTGGGCGCCGTACATCATGTCCAGCGCCAGCGCAGCCGGCGCGAACACGCTGGCCGGCACGGGCGGCAGCTCGGCACTCAGGCTGGCCGACGTGGCATTGATGATAATGTCGTACTGCCCCTGAATTTCGGCATAGCCGCAGGCCGATACCACGCCCTCGCCACCGAGTGCAGCAAACTGCTCGACCAGCGCTTCGGCCGTCGCCACGGTGCGGTTGGCAATCACCAGCTGGGCCGGACGGTATTCCAGTATCGGCAGCACCACGCCGCGCGCTGCACCACCGGCACCTAGCAGCAGCACCCGCTTGCCCGTAATCGGCACACCGGCATTGCGCACGATATCGGCCACCAGCCCGGCGCCATCAGTGTTATCGCCGATGATGCCTTCGTCCGTAAAGTGCAGCGTGTTGACGGCACCGGCAGCGCGGGCACGGATGGTCAGCGCCTGCGCCACCTTGACGGCTTCCAGCTTGAACGGCACGGTGACATTGGCGCCCTTGCCGCCTTCGGCGATGAAGTCCTGCACTGCGGCGGCAAAACCGTCCAGTGGCGCCAGCCGGCGCTCGTAGCTGAGCTGCTGCCCCGTCTGGGCTGCAAACGCAGCGTGGATATCGGGTGATTTGCTATGGGCGATAGGGTTGCCAAAAACGCAGTAGCGATCCATCAGTGTCCTCCGCCGCTTAAATCGGCTTGTAGTTTATCTTCGCGGGTAAATTTGAACGTGGTGACGATCACCCACAGATCGTCTTTTTCATTCGACAGCATATTCGGCGGGAATTTGCCGAATGGCGCGGCACGGCGCACGATGTTCACGGCTGCAGCATCCAGCTCAGGGTTGCCGGAACTACGGTCTACCTTGATGCCGCCATCAGCCATGTAGATGGTGCCATCCTGGAAAACCGGAATCGACAGCACCAGCTGGCCATACAGCTTGCGCCCGCGCGCCTGCGGGAAATTCAGCGTACCGATATCCTCGATGCGCTTCTGGATCGCCTTGTAATACATGGCGTAGCCCACCCCGCGCGTGCTCGGCGTGATAAAGGTTTTCTTGGGGCGCTTGTTCTGGTCTTCGATGCTTTCGCTGATTTCCGCCGCACGGCGGGCTATCGCCTTGCTGGCGTCAAGCAGGTCGGCGCCAGTCGGGGTCGGATCGGGCTTGCTCTTTTCCGTTACGGGCGGTGCCACAAAGGGGGTGGCCACCTTGGCCTGCGTCAGCAGCTTTTGCTGCAGCTCTTCCAGCTGGGCGATGCGGCGCTTGGCCGCCTTGATGCTGTCGCCCGTTTCCATCTTGCGCATATCGGGCATGGGCGACTTGGAACGACCCTGATCGACCGTGCCGCCGCCATCCAGATTGGCCTGCGCCAGTGCATCGGCCTTGAGCGGCGCCTTGCTATGCTTGGCATTCACCAGAATCACTTCCAGTCCGGGATCGGTCGGCTTCACAGGCGCCGCAACAGGCGCCACCAGCCGCACGGCCAGCATTGCACCGTGGGCCAGCAGCGATATGCCGCAGGCCAGATACAGGAGGCGATTTTCTCGGAAGGACTTCACACAGGGCCGCTAGCTAGGGTTGGCGCTTTATAGGCAGATAATATGGGCTGATTTTACGTGAAAGCAGGCGCGCGGCAACGGCTTTTTAGGCCGCCGGCGCCGCATCCTCGCCGTCGCCATTTTTAGCATCGGCTGCCGCTTCGCCTTCGGCCGGCGTTTCCGCGCCGGCTTCGGCCTGCGCTTCCACTGCCAGTTCCGGCGCATCCACGGCTTCTTCCGGTGCTTCGTCGTCTTCGAAGTCCAGATCGGCATCGGCCGGTGCCGCATCGGCGGCCGGTATTTCCAGAATACGGGCTTCGATGCTCAGATCCACTTCGTCCCAGCGCAGAATATCGAGCTTGACCTGCAGACCACGCGCCACCTGCGGCATGCCCGGCAGACGGATAATGAGCGGAATATCGACCAGACGCAGCACCTCGTCCTTAAGCACCACGGCATCGACCTGGCGGGCATTTTCCTGACCCAGCCAGCGCAGACACCAGTAACGTTCCATGGTGGACTGGTGATCGTTATAGGCTGCATATGCCGCATCGAACTGCGACACGATGGCGAACAGATTGGCATCCTTGTGCTTGAAGTTGGCCACCAGCGGCGCCGTCACGCCATGCTCGGCGCAGGCCAGAATCTGCCACTGGTTGACCAGATCGGTGTAGCGGCGCAGCGGCGAGGTGCTCCATGCATACTGGTCCACGCCCAGCCCCTGATGGGGTGCCGCGTGCGTCAGCATACGCACCTGCATCTTGGCAGCCCAGCCGCCCACGCCCTGCCCCTGACTACGGTAGATGCCGGGCACGCCATGGTCGTGCATCAGCTTACCCCAGGTGCTATTGGCAAAGATCATCAGCTCGGCCACGATCTTGTCCAGCGGCGCGCCACGCTTGCGGCGGCTTACCGTCACCACATCGTCTTCCACATAGAAGTTGAAATCGACACGGTTGTTCTGTTCCGGCTTCAGGCCCCACGCTTCACGCTTGACCATACGGGCTGCTTCCAGCACCTGTGCCCATTGCCAGATCAGGCGCAGCGATTCCTTGTGCGGGTACTCGCCCTCGCCACTGGCCAGCGTTTCTTCGTTGACCAGATCATCGAGATCGTTGTGGCGCAGGTTGTTTGCAATCGGCACCAGTTCGGCACGGGTTTCGGTAGCCAGCACAGACCAGTCGGCCATATTCAGCGTGGCATACAGCGACAACGCCGGGCAGGTTTTGCCTTCAGCCAGCGTGAACGCTTCCACCACGGCGTCCGGCAGCATGGTGATTTTATCGCCCGGCATATACACGGTGGACATGCGCGCACGTGCCAGCTTGTCCACGGCGTCGTCCGGCTTGATGCCCAGACCCGGCGCAGCAATGTGGATACCGATTTTGACCTTGCCCTCATCCAGCATGGTGACCGAGAAGGCATCGTCGATTTCGGTGGTGGTCACATCGTCGATCGAGAAAGCTTGTACATCGGCCACCGGTAAACCAGCAGGTGCCTGCGGCACTGGCACTTCAGGGAAGCCTGCGCCACGGGGGAAGTTCTCGAACAGGAAGCGCGCCATGTGCAGCGCTTTGGGCGATGCTACGCCGCCCACGGCCAGCATCAGACGCTGCGGCGTGGTGTGCAGTTCATTGGCCGCCGCTTCCAGTGCCTTGAATTCGATGGTGTTCTTGTCCGGCTTGAACAGCAGTTGCAGCACCATGCTCTGCATGGCTTCCGGCAGTTGCTGGGCTTTCAGCTGATCGACATAGCCGGCCTGTATCAGCGCCTGCTGTTTCTTCTTCTCGATGCCGGCCAGCGCAGCGCGCAGCGATTGCTCGGGCGCCGCCTTGTAACGGCCACGACCTTTTTTGTAGAAATAGATGGGTGAGGAATGCAGGCAAAGGATCAGGCCCGCTGCTTCGGCTGGCAGTGGCGCATGGCCGAAGTACTCGGCGCCCAGTTCGGCAAAACCGAATTCCTCTTCACCGGCCACTTCCCACAGAAAATCGAGGTCGATCTCGGCGGCGATGGTTTGGGCCTGCTCCATCAGTTCGGCCGGTGCCGGCTTTTCGAACTGCAGCAGCACGTCCTTGGCCTTGACCTTGGTACGCTTGCCGCTGGCCATTTCAACCTGATAGGCCTCGCCAGCCTGCGTCATCATGGTGCCGACCTTGAAATCGCCGGATTCTTCGAAGAATAAATTCATTGCTGTTTTTCTGTAGGGTTGATTCGTTGTTGCTATCGTTATTGCTTGTTTATTTACTTGTATGCTGCGGCAGCAGCGCAAGCACGGAGGGCAGAAACACTTCCGTCACCAGCAGGCTGCCCTGCCGCCGCCGGTACAGGCAGCGGCGCGCATACAGTATCAGTTCATCTGCGCCGGCAGCGTCGGGGCCATCCAGTCCCAGCGCCTTGCGCGCCCGCAGCGCCAGCGGATGGCCCGCACGCAGACGGGCAAATTCCAGTTCGCCTCGCCGCACCTGCGGATCGCCGAACAGCGTGGTGCCCAGCGAACGTTCTCCCAGCGCACTGAATAAAGGCCAGTCGCTGGCCGTGGCCGACATCGGCACCACAGTATGGGCAAATACCACAGGCGTATTATCGCAGCGTAGCAGCACCTCGCGCTCCCACACCCGCCCGGCGCGGTGCATGCCGATACTGGCCGCTTCGTCGTTCAGGCACAGGGCAGTCTGCTGGTGCAGACACTGCACACGGAAGCTGCTGCTGTGAGCTTTCAGGCGTGCCGTGAGCGAGCCATCTTCCGTCAGCCACGGACGCAGTGCGACCGGAGCATTCAGTGCCAGCACGTGCGGCTGCCAGCGGGTCTGGCGCAGCGAGGCGCTGCGCGCAGGCGTCAGAGTATGCTTCAAGACTTTGCTCCGATACCGCAGAAGGCCAGCACCTCATCCAGATAGTTGGCGAATTCGCTAATACCGTGGTCGCTGCCTTCGATGATGTGCTGCTGTGCACCGGCATAGTGGGCCACCATGTCGCGGTAGTCGAGCACTTCGTCGCCGGTTGCGGCCAGCAGCAGATAGCACTGTGGCTCAGTGATTTTGGCGACGGCCAGCGCGCGCAGTTCATCAATATATTCGCGCTTGAATTCGAACGGCTCGTCCGAGTGGTAGGCCGTGGTCACGCCCACATGCTTGTCCAGATCCTTGAGCGGCACCACGGCAGGATTGAGCAGCACGGCAGGGCAGCCCAGACGTTCGGCCAGCCAGGTGGCGTAATAGCCGCCCAGCGAAGAACCGACGATACGCAGTTCGCTGGCCGGCACGCCTTCGATCAGAGATAGCACCTGTTCCATCGCCAGCTTGGGCGAAGCAGGCAACTGCGGACATAGCCATTGCTGTTCCAGCCCCAGTGTCACCATGCGCTCGGCCATCAGGCGCGCCTTCATGGAGCGCGGCGAGGAACGGAATCCGTGCAGATAGAGAATCATTGAGACAGCGCCGCGAGAATTTTGCCGTGGATGCCGCCGAAGCCGCCGTTACTCATGACCAGTATCTGATCACCGGAGCGAGCTGCCTTGACGATGGCTGCTACCAGCGTATCGATGTCGTCATAGGCACTGGCTTTGTCGCCCAGCGGTGCCAGCGTGTCGCCCAGACTCCAGCCCAGCGCTGCTTCGCTGCCGTAGCCGAACACCAGATCGGCCGCATGCAGGCTGCCCGGCAGCGCATCTTTCATGGCGCCCAGCTTCATGGTGTTGGAACGCGGTTCCAGCACAGCGAGGATGCGGGTATCCGCGCCCACCTTCTGGCGCAGGCCGCCCACGGTGGTTTCGATTGCCGTCGGGTGGTGGGCAAAGTCGTCATACACGGTTACGCCATTCACCACGCCGCGCACTTCCATGCGGCGCTTGACGTTCTCGAAGCGAGCCAGCGAGGCCGCCGCCTGCACCACCGGCACGCCGACATGGCGCGCCGCAGCGATGGCCGCCAGCGCATTGTTGCGGTTGTGCTGCCCCGTCAGTTGCCACTGCACGTGGCCCGCTACCTCGCCTTGGAAGATCACATCGAAACTACCGTCGTCGTATTCCTTCATGCGCCAGTCCGCCGCCTCGCTGGCACCAAAGCCTTCGCGCTCGCTCCAGCAGCCGCGCTTGATCACGCGCTGCAGCGAGTCCTGATCGGCATTCACGATGACGCGGCCGATGCCGGGCACAGTGCGCACCAGATGGTGGAACTGGGTTTCGATGGCAGCCAGATCGGGGAAGATGTCGGCGTGATCGTATTCCAGATTATTCAGGATGGCGGTCTTGGCGCGGTAGTGCACGAACTTGCTGCGCTTGTCGAAGAAGGCCGTGTCGTATTCGTCGGCTTCGATCACGAAGAAGATGGAATCCTTGTCGCCCTGCATACGCGCCGACACGCCGAAGTTCATCGGCACGCCGCCGATCAGGAAGCCCGGCGCGTAGCCGGCATCTTCCAGTATCCACGTCAGCATGGACGACGTGGTGGTTTTGCCGTGCGTACCGGCCACGGCCAGCACCCAGCGGTCCTTTAATATATGTTCGCCTATCCACTGCGGGCCCGAAACGAAGGGCAGACCGCGATTCATGATTTCCTCGATCAGCGGATTACCGCGCGAAACCACGTTACCGATCACATACAGATCAGGCTTGAGCTCCACCTGTTCCGGCCCGAAGCCCTGTATCAGTTCTATGCCCTGCGCCTGTAATTGCGTGCTCATAGGCGGGTAGACATTGGCATCACAGCCCGTCACGCGGTGCCCCGCTTCTTTTGCCAGAACAGCAAGACCACCCATGAAAGTGCCGCAGATACCAAGTATGTGAATGTGCATAAAGCGAGAACCGGAACTAAAGTAATTAATATGAAGGCGAACAGAAGATGAGATTTTACCCGACCTGCCGCCCTTTTCCCGGTTCAGAGTATGATCACGTTCATGACTGCACATGGAATTCCCGAAGTCCTGCTTTTGCGTGCCGAGATTGCTGCTGCGGCGGCACGCCTGATCGCGCAGGACGGCGCTGACTACAACAGTGCCAAACGCAAAGCGGCGCGCCAGATTCTGGGCGATACCCAGCCGCCGCCTAATCTATTACCTGATCACGCGCAGATCGAAGCCGAAGTCCGGCTTTACCAGTCTTTATTCCATAGCAATACCCAGCCGGCGCGGCTATTCCGGCTGCGCACGCTGGCGGTGGAAATCATGGAGAAGCTGTCGGCCTACCAGCCTCACCTGACAGGCTCTGTATTAAATGGCACGGCCGGTCCGCACGACGACATCCATTTGCAACTGTTTGCCGACAGCGCCAAGGAAGTGGAAATCTTCCTGCTCAATAAAAATTTGCAAATTGACATCTCCGAGACGCCTCATTTCAAAGGGCCCCGCTTCGGCATGGTGGAAACAGTCAGTTTTATGTGGCACAAGGAAGGCGTGCACGCGGAATTGTATGAATTGGATGATTTGCGGGGTGCCGTGAAAAGCCGCGCCGATGGCAAAATCATGCGAGCCGATCTGGATAGTGTGCGTGCCCTACTAATTAATACTACCCACGGCAATATTAGTACCGATCAAACAACTAACGAATAAAACTTATCATGAATCAAAAACATCTGGCTGCTTATGCTGTTGTCGCTTTGTTATTTGGTGCTTCCGGCGCCTATGTCGGCATGAATAAGAAAGCGCCAGCACCACCGCTGACCACCACCATGCCGGCCGGCGTGACGGGTCCGGTAGCCGAACTATATAAGCAGAGCCTGCCGGATGCGGCTGGCAAAACCCATGCACTATCCCAGTATCAGGGCAAGGCCATGCTGGTGAATTTCTGGGCCCCGTGGTGCGCCCCCTGCGTGCAGGAGATGCCGGAACTGTCAGCACTGGCCGCCGGAGAAGAGGGCAAGAAGCTGCAAGTTATCGGAATTGGTATTGATTCGGCAACAAATATCGCCGATTTTAGCAACAAGTTTAAAATCAGCTATCCGGTCTTCGTGGCCGGCATGGCCGGAACCGAGCTGTCGCGCCAGTTCGGCAACGGTGCCGGCGGCCTGCCCTACACGGTTCTGATCGGCGCCGATGGTCAGGTCAAGAAGACCTATCTGGGCCGCCTCAAATTCGACGAGTTGCGCAAGGATTTAGCAAGTCTTTAACTGGTTTCATGAGTTTTTTTTTCTTGCCATTGCCGGCGGTTGGCGGCAAAATGCGGAACTTTCGCGGAAAACGGTCCTGAAACCATGGCAACTAAGCTGTTACTGCTCAACGGTCCTAACCTGAATTTGTTAGGCACACGCGAGCCTGAGGTTTACGGCGTGCAGACGCTGGCCGACATCGAACGCGCTGCCGAAGCTCAGGCTGCAGCGGCCGGTGCCAGCCTGTCCTGTTTTCAGAGCAACCACGAAGGCGCATTGATAGACCGCATCCACGCAGCCCGTACCGAGGGAGTGGAGGCCATCGTTATCAATCCGGGAGGACTGACACACACCAGCGTGGCGTTACGCGACGCACTGGCGGGCGTGGCGATACCGTTTGTCGAGGTACACATCTCGAACATTTATCAACGGGAATCGTTCCGCCATCACTCTTTTCTTAGCGCGATCGCACTGGGTACGATCTGCGGACTAGGTATCGAAGGATATCGGTTTGCCATCGACTTCGTTCTTAAAAAGCGATAACCTACGCAATCTGCGCGCAACCGCTGCGATTTAGCTCAAAAGGCCGGGTCGCTCATTACACTAATCAAAGACATTCCTGGGGGTTACATGGATCTACGCAAGCTGAAGACCTTGATTGATTTGGTCGCAGAATCGGACATCGCCGAACTCGAAGTGACCGAAGGCGAAAGCAAAGTTCGCATCGTCAAGTCGTCCGCCATGCCACAAAATCAGATGGTCATGATGCAGCCGCAAAGCATGCCTCAATACCACGCCGCCCCTGCTGCCGCCCCAGTGGCCGCTGCCGCCGCTGCCGCTCCGGTTGCCGCTGTGGCCGCCGAACCGACTGGCCACGTGGTCAAGTCGCCTATGGTCGGCACCTTCTACCGTTCGTCCGCTCCGGGCTCGCCAGCTTTCGTTGAAGTGGGCGCCACCGTGAAAGAAGGCGACACCCTGTGCATCATCGAAGCGATGAAGCTGCTGAACGAAATCGATGCCGACAAAGCCGGCACCATTACCCAGATTCTGGTCGAAAACGGCCAACCGGTCGAATTCGGCCAACCGCTGTTTGTGATAGGCTAAGACCGGTTCCTGCCCGCCCCTGCTGGTGGCGGGCTGACCGGCTTGGTCCGCCTTCCCTCCTCTACCTGACGTCACCGGCGCGACCGGTACTCACAGACCTAGCGAACCTATCATGTTTGAAAAAATCCTCATCGCCAATCGTGGCGAAATCGCCCTCCGGATTCAGCGCGCTTGTCGCGAACTGGGCATCAAAACCGTTGTAGTGCACTCGGAAGCCGACAAAGACGCCAAATACGTGAAGTTGGCTGATGAGTCGGTCTGTATCGGCCCTGCCCCATCGAGCCTGAGCTACCTCAACATGCCGGCGATTATCAGCGCCGCTGAAGTCACGGATGCGGAAGCTATCCACCCGGGCTACGGCTTCCTGTCGGAAAACGCCGACTTCGCCGAGCGCGTGGAGAAATCCGGCTTCGTCTTCATCGGTCCACGTTCGGATTCGATCCGCATGATGGGCGACAAAGTTTCGGCCAAGCAGGCCATGATCCGCGCCGGCGTACCGTGCGTGCCAGGTTCGGATGGCGCTTTGCCAGACGATCCTAAGGCGATCGTGCAAATTGCCCGCAAAGTCGGCTACCCTGTGATCATCAAGGCCGCTGGTGGCGGTGGTGGCCGTGGTATGCGCGTGGTGCATACGGAAGCTGCCCTGATCAACGCCGTGGCCATGACCAAATCGGAAGCCGGTGCTGCCTTCGGCAATCCGGAAGTCTACATGGAGAAGTATCTGGAAAATCCGCGTCACGTGGAAATCCAGATTCTGGCCGACGAACATAAAAACGCCGTCTGGCTGGGCGAACGCGACTGCTCGATGCAGCGCCGCCACCAGAAGGTCATCGAAGAAGCACCGGCACCGGGCATTCCACGCAAACTGATCGAGAAAATCGGCGATCGTTGCGCTGAAGCCTGCCGCAAGATCGGCTACCGTGGCGCAGGTACTTTCGAGTTCCTGTACGAAAACGGCGAGTTCTACTTCATCGAAATGAATACCCGCGTGCAGGTGGAACACCCTGTGACGGAAATGATTACCGGCATCGATATCGTGCAGGAACAGATCCGCATCGCCGCCGGCGAGAAGCTGCGCTTCCGTCAGCGCGACGTGATGCTGTCCGGTCACGCGGTAGAATGCCGTATCAACGCGGAAGATCCGTTCAAGTTCACCCCGTCGCCGGGCCGCATCACGGCATGGCACGTACCGGGCGGTCCGGGCGTACGCGTCGACTCGCACTCGTATGCAGGTTATTATGTACCACCGCACTACGATTCGATGATCGGCAAAGTGATCGCTTACGGCGCGACCCGTGAACAGGCTATCCGTCGCATGCAGATCGCGCTGTCGGAAATGGTGGTCGAAGGTATCCAGACCAACATCCCGCTGCACCGCGAACTGATGATTGATGCCCGTTTCATCGAAGGTGGTACCAACATCCATTATCTGGAGCAGAAACTGGCCGATATGCCCGATCTGCACAAACTGAGTCTGAGTAACAAGGCACAAGCATAAAAATGAGCTGGACTGAAATCGTCATCGAAATCGCCCGCGACCACGCGGAAACCCTGTCGGAAGCGCTGATGGATGTCGGCGCCCTGTCGGTTTCCGTCGAGGATGCAGACGAAGGCACCGACGCGGAAAAACCGCTGTTCGGCGAGCCGGGCATGGAACCGACCGAAGCGGCCTGGGATCACAGCCGCGTGGTCGCCCTGACCAACGAGGACGATGATCACGCGCTGATCGTGGGCGCAGCAGCCGCCCAGATCGGCCTGCAGACCCTGCCCCGCTTCACCACCCGCAAGGTGGAAGAGCAGGACTGGGTACGTCTGACCCAGTCGCAGTTTGCGCCTATTCACATCGGCAAGAACATCTGGGTGGTGCCGAGCTGGCACGAAGCACCAGACCCGGACGCCCTGATACTGGAACTGGACCCCGGTCTGGCTTTCGGTACGGGCAGCCACCCGACCACCCGCCTGTGCATGGAATGGCTGGAAGCCCATCCGGCACCGGGTAAAACCGTGCTCGACTACGGTTGCGGTTCCGGCATTCTGGCCATGGTGGCCAAGAAGATCGGCGCCGGCACGGTGGCTGGTGTGGACATCGATCCGCAGGCCATCGAATCGGCCAAGGATAACGCGCTGCGCAACCAGTGCGAGATCGACTACTTCCTGCCCGATAGCTTCGCCACCTCGCAATATGCGACGCAGCGTTTCGATATCGTGGTGGCGAACATTCTGTCCAGCCCGCTGAAACTGATGGCACCTATGCTGTCGGGTCGCGTGGCCGAAGGCGGTTCGCTGATCCTGTCCGGCGTGCTGGCACGTCAGGCGGAAGAAGTAGCGGCTGCCTACGCTCCGTTCATCAAACTGGGCGTGTGGGCCGAACAGGATGGCTGGGTGGCGCTGCATGGCCGCCTCGGCAGTGACGTGGTTCCAGCGGCACGCTAACCACAGCAATGGCGCTCGCCACTAAATGCCCCCACTGCAACACGGTATTTCGGGTCGCTCACGACCAACTGAAATTACGTGGGGGCATAGTACGCTGCGGCTCCTGTAACGAAGTCTTTGACGGCAATGCGGCGCTACTGGCGCCGCCCGCTGCCGCTCCCCTGCCTGCTGCGCCTGCCGCAGCGTCCGTAGCACCTCCTGTAGCAGCACCTGCGCCGACTCCGGCGCCAGCGGCACCAGAACTCAGCACTGCCCCTGCCACTGCCGCTGCCGCTGCAGACAGCAGTCTCGCTGATTTACCCGTCCTGCCGGTCGATGATGACCATGATGCGCCGCTCGAAACCGAGCCTACGCCTGAGCCGGAACCTGAGCCTGAGCCTGAGCCTGAACCTGAGCCTGCGCCTATCCCTGCTCCCGAGCCTACGCCTGCGCCCTTGCCGCAGCAGACGCCATTTGACGCCAAAATGGACGCGCTCGACACACGCGCAGCGGAAGCACTGCAGGATGAAGCTGCCGATACCGAAGCAGCGCTGGAACTGGATACCGCCATCGAGCTCGATAGCCACGAAGGCGATCCTGCGGCACAGGCTATGTACGCTGCAGCGACCGAAGCAATCGCCGATCCGCTGGAATTACCGCCGGCCCCGGCCAGCCTGCCCAATGCCATCGACCTGCCACTGGAACTCGATCTGGACATCGAATCCGAAGCAGCGCCAGTCGCACCGGTCGAGCTAGCGCCCGCAGCGCCGGAGTTGGCGCCGGAACCGGAGCCAGAGCTGGAGCCAGAGCTGGCACCAGCCGAACCTGAACTGATGCTGGCTCTGGAGCCAGAACCAGAGCCGGAACCATACACCGAACCAGCCAGCCCGGCGCAGACGGATAGCTGGCCGCCAGCAGCGGAAGCCCAGTCTGGTCCCGCGATGGTGGATCATCCCGCGCTGGAAGAGCAGCTGGCGATCGAAACCATGTCGGATGCCGAGCTGGAAGCAGCACTGGCTGCCGAACTGGCCGTGATGGAGCGCAGCATAGGCGCTGACGATGAGCCCAAGGCCAGCAGCGCCAGTGAGCGCATCGAACCGAGTTTCGATGCCCCGCTGACGCCAGAACCATCCTTCAACGCGCCGGCCACGTCTGCGGTCGATCTGCACGCGCTGGATGACGATGACGATACGCTGGTGGAGCTGTCGTCGGCCAGCAAACAGGCCGCCAGCAACCATCCCATGACGCAGGCTGGCACCGAGGCCGACCTGCTGCTGCAACCGGCCCGCACCACCGAAGCTGCCGCCGAAGAGGCAGCTGGCGAGGAACCCGGCTTTATCAAGAGCGACCGGCGCCGTCAGAAATACGGCAAAGCCATCAGCATTGCCATGGCACTGGGCAGCGTCGCGCTGGTCGGCGCACTGGGCGCACAAGGCGTGACCACCTTCCGCAACCAGCTAGCCGCAGCCATGCCGCCCCTGAAGCCGGCGCTGACGGCAGCCTGCAATGCACTGGGCTGCAAAATCGAACTGCCGGCCCAGATCGACGATCTGAACATCGAACAGGGCGAACTGCAAACCCTGAGCGACACCACCTTCTCGTTCAACACCCTGCTGCGTAACCAGAGCGCCACGGCGCAAAGCTGGCCGCACATCGAACTGGTGCTGGACGATGCCAGCGACAAGGCCGTACTGCGCCGCGTATTCACCCCGCGTGACTACCTCGGCCCCGACGTGCCGCTCGATAAGGGCTTCGCTCCGCACACCGAACAAGCTGTCAAACTGTTCTTCGAACTGAACCAGCTGAAAGCCTCCGGCTATCATATCGCCGTCTTCTACCCATAAAGCACACCATGAACCAGACTTCCCTGATCTGCGGCTCGATCGCTATCGACACCATTCTGCAATTCCCCGGCCGTTTCGACAGCCTGCTGCTGGCCGACCAGCTGCACAAGGTGAATGTGTCCTTCCTCGCTCCGACCATGCGCACCGAATTCGGTGGCTGCGCCGGTAACATCGCCTACAACCTGATGATGGTGGGCGGTGATCCGCGCATCGTCGGCGTGATGGGCCAGGACCACGGCGCCTATACGGAACGCCTGCGCAAGCTGGGCCTGTCGACGGACAACATCCTGATCAAGCCGGAAGCCTACAACGCCCAGTGCTTCGTCACGGCCGATGAAGACAACAACCAGATCAACGCCTTCCACCCTGGCGCCATGTCCTACGCGCACGAGAACGATATCGCCAAAGCCGGTCCGGCGCGCATCGCCATCATTTCGCCGGACGGCCATCTGGGCATGCAGAAGCACGCGGCCGATCTGGTCAAGCTGGAGATTCCGTTCATCTTCGATCCGGGCCAGCAGCTGCCGATGTTCAATGCCGATGAACTCATCGATTTCATCAACAAAGCCACCTACGTCACCGCCAACGATTACGAAATCGAACTGCTGATGTCGCGCACCGGCCTGACCATACCGGACATCGCGTCCCGTCTGGAAGCGCTGATCGTGACCCGTGGCGAGCAGGGTTCCGAGATCTACACCCAGGGCGAACGCATCGTGATTCCGGCCGTGCAGGCGGAACAGGTGCTCGATCCTACCGGCTGCGGCGATGCCTACCGCGCCGGCCTGCTGTACGGCATCACGCAGGGCTGGAAGTGGGAAACCACGGGCCGTCTGGCCAGCCTGCTGGGCGCCATCAAGATCGCCCACAAGGGTGCGCAGAACCACAAGTTCACGCCGGCCCAAATCGCCGACCGCTTCGAAGCGGCTTTCGGCTACCGCTACTAAGCAAAACGACGCCCGCAGGCGTCGTCCCGCATGCAGCGCGCCAGGCCCAGTCTGATCTGGCGCTGCATGGTCTGACTCCGGCTGCGGCGTGCCCGCAGCCTCTCCTACCTAGAAATGACCGCTGAACAGCATCCCCAGCAGAATCTGGGCGATCTGCAGCAGGATCACGGCCACCAGCAGCGACAGATCGAGATTACCCACCAGCGGCACGGTGCGGCGGATAGGCCGCAGCAGCGGCTCGTTGAGCGCGCGCACGAAGGGCGCCAGCGGCGCATGGGGATTCACCCAGCTGAAGATCGCTTCGACGATCAGCAAGGCCATAAAGCCGTACAGTATCCAGCTCAGGAAGCGCTGCAAGGCCGCCAGCGCCACCATCTGCGGCGATAGCCCTGCCAGCAGCAGCACCGAAGTCGCCAACAGCACGATCAGGAAGGCGCCAATCAGGCTGGCCCAGTCATAGCCGCCTACCCCGGGCACGATACGGCGCAGCGGACGCACCAGCCAGTCCGACAACTGGAAAGTGAATTGTGCCACCGAGGCCGGTGGCCGTACGCGGATAGCCTGCATCCAGAAGCGCAGCAGCAGCGCACCGCCCAACAGGGTGGCGATGGCGTCGACGATCAACATGACGATACTCAGCACGGAACTCCTCCAAAAAAAAACCGCTGTGTGATTGTCTCACACAGCGGCTGGTTGCCTCAGCAGGCCACCTAGCTTTTTATCAAGCTTAGGATGGACGGGTGCTGGTCGGGAAAGGCCAGGCAGCTGCTGGAGCTACCACGGTCTTTGCTGGCGCAGCAGCTGGTGCAGGGGCTGGAGCGGCAGCAGCTGGTGCTGGTGCCGGAGCAGCGGCTGGGGCCGGAGCTGGCGCAGCAGCAGCGGCCGGCGCAGCAGCTGGTGCAGCGGCTGGCTTGGCAGCTGGTTTAGCAGCAGCTTTTTTCGGCGCAGCTTTTTTAGCAGCTGGCTTGGCAGCAGCTGGTGCGGCTGGAGCAGCAGCTACCGGAGCAGCGGCTGGAGCAGCTTTCTTGGCAGCTGGTTTTTTCGCGGCTGGCTTGGCTGCAGCTTTAGCCGCTGGCTTAGCGGCTGGCTTTGCAGCTGGCTTGGCCGCTGCTTTGGCTGCTGGCTTGGTAGCCGCAGCCTTAACTGGCTTTTTTGCTGCAGGCTTAGCTGCCACCTTTGCAGCCGGTTTGGCTGCCGCTTTTACCGCTGGTTTTTTGGCAGCTACTTTTTTAGCAGCTGGCTTGGCTGCGGCTTTAGCAGCTGGTTTGGCGGCGGCTTTAGCTGCTGGCTTGGCAGCGGCTTTCTTGGCTGCTGGTTTAGCAGCTGGTTTGGCGGCAGCTTTTTTAGCTGCTGGTTTTGCGGCTGGCTTGGCAGCAGCTTTTTTAGCGACTGGCTTGGCAGCGGCTTTCTTCGCGGCTGGCTTAGCGGCTACCTTCTTGGCAGCTGGTTTGGCAGCGGCTTTAGCGACGGTCTTCTTGGCGGCTGGTTTAGCTGCAGCTTTTTTAGCGGCTGGCTTGGCAGCGGCTTTTTTCACTGCTGGTTTAGCTGCAGCTTTTGCTGCTGGCTTGGCGGCTGCCTTAGCTGCTGGTTTAGCTGCTGGTTTAGCGGCAGCTTTTTTCACTGCTGGCTTGGCGGCTGCTTTGGCTGCTGGTTTAGCGGCGGCTTTTTTCACTGCTGGTTTAGCGGCTGGTTTAGCTGCAGCTTTTTTCACTGCTGGCTTGGCTGCTGCTTTAGCGGCTGGCTTGGCAGCGGCTTTTTTCACTGCTGGTTTAGCGGCTGGTTTGGCAGCGGCTTTAGCTGCTGGTTTGGCGGCCGGTTTAGCGGCGGCTACTTTTTTTGCTGGAGCTTCAGCTTTCGCTGCCGGCTTCTTGGCAGCTGGTTTTTTTGCGGCGGTTGCCATTTTTAGTTCTCCTTCATCGGGGATGGGAAAATTCATTACAAGATTTAAACCCGTCCAGCCCGGGATTAGGCTAGGCGAATTATTCATCGGCACAAACGAAAGCCGTTTGCGCTAATGAATTCGGCACTAGCTGAACTGCTGCCCCTCCTCACGAGTGCAGCACTTCAGCCATCGATCTGTTCGCAGTCCGTGGCCGGCGCAGCGTACAGATACAAATCTTGTCGCGACGTTTTGCGGGTGGTCGGGCGTGTACTCAGCTCCAGGGACCTACGTCGCAGACCACTACTGTCTCACTCTCAAAACAAAAAACCGCCCGGCCTGAACCGGTTCAGGCAAGACGGTCGATCAAAAACAGTGTGGTGTCAGCATATGGTTGTGGTTCTGTATCCTGTTTAGCGTCCTGTTTTGCAGCCCGTGCGTATCAAAAAATCCGCTGATTTGCAAACACGCTTTTTCAATTTCGTAAAGTACACGAAAACCTTGTCGGTGCGCAACCAGCACGATACGGATTCACGTGCATTTTTTCTGCGCTATGCGACTCGGCTCACCTTCGAGCACACAATCTGCTGCCTCGTATCGCCAGGCGCTGACCACTGCGCGCGCTCGATCGTCGCAGAAAGCGCTGGCTGCAAACTCCGGCGGAAATTTCGCACTTTAAAGCGCGCCTTATTCCATCTGGGTTTCTTTGAATCGCTCCGGTTCCGGATGAATTCTGTTTGCTGCTGCTTGCTGTTTCGAGAGCGCCGCTGCGTAGCCATCACGCGAACACGACACGCTGTTTACAAATTCGTCGCGATTATGAGACAGAGCGCAGCGAATGGCAAGCACCGCAATCGTGCAGCGCGCGCAAAAAAAACGGATCCCGCAGGATCCGTTTTTCAGCGTGGCCATTTGGCCGGACATTTAGTCCCAGTTCAGAGCACCACCGGTCTGGTATTCGGTGACGCGGGTCTCGAAGAAGTTACGCTCTTTTTTCAGGTCGATCATCTCGCTCATCCATGGGAATGGATTGTCTTCCTGATCGAACAGCGTCTCCAGACCGATCTGGGTAGCACGACGGTTGGCGATGAAGCGCAGGTAGCCTTTGAACATGGTGGCGTTCAGACCCAGCACGCCGCGTGGCATGGTGTCTTCGGCGTAGGCGTATTCCAGATCCACGGCGCGCAGGAACAGCTGCTTGATTTCTTCCTTGAAGGCTGGAGTCCACAGCAGCGGGTTTTCCATCTTGATGGTGTTGATCAGGTCGATGCCGAAGTTGCAATGCATGGACTCGTCGCGCAGGATGTACTGGTACTGTTCGGCGGCGCCCATCATCTTGTTCTGGCGGCCCAGCGCCAGAATCTGGGTGAAGCCGACGTAGAAGAACAGGCCTTCCATCAGGCAGGCGAACACGATCAGCGATTTGAGCAGGGTCTGGTCGCTTTCCACCGTGCCGGTGGTGAACTTAGGATCGGTCAGGGTGTTGATGAACGGGATCAGGAACTCGTCCTTGTCACGGATGGACTTGATCTCGTTGTAGGCGTTGAAGATCTCGCCCTCGTCCAGACCCAGCGACTCGACGATGTACTGGTAGGCGTGGGTGTGGATGGCCTCTTCGAAGGCCTGACGCAGCAGGTACTGGCGGCATTCCGGCGCCGTGATGTGGCGGTAGGTGCCCAGCACGATGTTGTTGGCGGCCAGCGAGTCGGCCGTCACGAAGAAGCCCAGATTGCGTTTCACCAGACGGCGCTCGTCGTCGGTCAGGCCGTTCGGATTCTTCCACAGCTCGATATCGCGCTGCATATTCACTTCCTGCGGCATCCAGTGGTTGGCGCAGCCGGCCAGGTATTTATCCCAGGCCCATTTGTATTTGAACGGCACCAGCTGGTTGACGTCGGTTTTACCGTTGATGATGCGCTTGTCGTCGGCGTTGACACGCAGGGCGACCTGCTCGGCGCTAGCTTCGCCCGACTCCAGTGCAGCTTGATTGACAGCTTGTGGTGCGGCCGTAGAGGCCTCATCGTCCCAGGACAGCGACATAGTGTTTTCCTTCAGAATTCGGTTGGATTAATTAAGTTTCTAATTAAATCGGAGCGGCCGGCCCATCACACGATGCACCGGCACGCAGAGTTTTTACTGGCAGGCTTCGCATTCCTCGAAACCGTCGTCACCCGGACGCAGGTAGCAGGCCGCACCTTCGGCCACTACCGGTGCCGGTGCTGCCGGCGCGGCGGCTGCCGCGCTGGCCGAAACACCGCCATCGACCGCCACGGCATTCAGCGCGCCGGTACGGGTGGTGGATTTCTCCAGGTGGGTCGCTGCAATGGTACGCAGGTAGTAGGTGGTTTTCAGGCCACGCAGCCATGCCAGCTTGTAGGTCTCATCGAGCTTCTTACCGGACGCGCCTGCCATGTAGATGTTCAGCGATTGCGCCTGATCGATCCATTTCTGACGACGCGAAGCCGCTTCCACCAGCCAGGTCGGCGAGACTTCGAAGGCGGTTGCATAAATGTCACGCAGATCTTGCGGGATGCGGTCGATCTTGGCCAGCGAGCCGTCGAAGTACTTCAGGTCGGCGATCATCACTTCATCCCACAGGTCGCGAGCTTTCAGGTCACGTACCAGATAGGCGTTGATCTCGGTGAACTCGCCCGACAGGTTGGACTTCACGTACAGATTCTGGAAGGTCGGCTCGATACAGGCCGACACACCGATGATATTCGAAATGGTGGCGGTTGGAGCGATCGCCACGCAGTTCGAGTTACGCATACCGAACTTCTGGATGCGTTCGCGTACCGGTGCCCAGTCCATGCTCGCCGACAGATCCTGCTCCAGATAACCGCCGCGCTCTTCGGCCAGCAGCTTGACGGAATCCTGTGGCAGGATGCCGCGGTCCCACAGCGAGCCTTTGTACGACTGGTACTGGCCACGTTCTTCGGCCAGCTCGGTCGAAGCCAGATAGGCGTAGTAGCACACTGCTTCCATCGAAGTATCGGCAAAGGCCACGGCTTCGTTGGACGAGTAAGGAATGCGCATCATGTGCAGGCAGTCCTGGAAGCCCATCACACCCAGACCGACCGGACGGTGACGCATATTGGCGTTACGGGCCTTGTCGACGGCGTAGTAATTGATGTCGATCACGTTATCCAGCATGCGCATGGCGGTGCGGATGGTTTTCTTCAGCTTGACGTGATCCAGCTTGCCTTCTTTCATGTGGGCCGGCATGTTGACCGAACCCAGATTGCAGACGGCGATTTCGTCGGCATTGGTGTTCAGGGTGATCTCGGTGCACAGGTTGGAGCTGTGGACCATGCCCACGTGCTGCTGTGGCGAACGGATGTTGCATGGGTCTTTGAAGGTGATCCATGGGTGGCCGGTTTCGAACAGCATGGACAGCATCTTGCGCCACAGGTCCAGCGCAGCCACTTTCTTGGACACGCGGATTTCGCCGGCAGCGGCCTTGGCTTCATAGGCCAGATAGGCTTTTTCGAAGGCTTTACCGACCAGATCGTGCAGGTCAGGCGTGTCCGAAGGCGAGAACAGGGTCCAGTCGCCTTTTTCCATCACGCGCTTCATGAACAGGTCGGGAATCCAGTTAGCCGTGTTCATGTCGTGGGTACGGCGGCGGTCGTCGCCGGTGTTCTTGCGCAGGTCGAGGAATTCCTCGATGTCCATGTGCCATGTTTCCAGGTAGGCGCAGACGGCGCCCTTGCGCTTGCCGCCCTGATTCACCGCCACGGCGGTGTCGTTGACCACTTTCAGGAACGGTACCACGCCCTGCGATTTGCCGTTGGTGCCCTTGATGTGGGCGCCCAGTGCACGTACCGGCGTCCAGTCGTTGCCCAGACCGCCGGCGAACTTGGCCAGCAGTGCGTTTTCCTTGATGGCGTCGTAGATGCCTTCCAGATCGTCGGAAACGGTGGTCAGGTAGCACGACGACAGCTGCGAACGCTGGGTGCCCGAGTTGAACAGGGTCGGGGTGGACGACATGAAGTCGAAGGTCGACAGCAGGTTGTAGAACTCGATGGCGCGCGCTTCGCGGTCGGTTTCGTTCAGGGCCAGACCCATGGCGACACGCATATAGAAGGCCTGCGGCATTTCGATGCGGATGTCGCGCACGTGCAGGAAGTAGCGGTCGTACAGGGTCTGCAGGCCGATGTAGCCGAACTGCAGATCGCGGTCGGCCACCAGTGCCTTGGCCAGACGGGCCAGATCGAATTCGGCCAGTTTGGCGTCCAGCAGATCGGCGGCGATACCTTTGGCGATGTATTGCGGGAAGTAGCTCACGTATTCGGCGGCAGCGGCAGCCTGTGCCACTTCCTTGCCGAAGACTTCCTTACGGATGGTGTGCAGCAGGATGCGGGCCGTCACTTGCGAGTAGGCCGGATCTTTTTCCATCAGGGCGCGGGCCGCCAGAATGGCCGACTTGTGCAGCTCTTCCACTGGCACGCCGTCGTACAGGTTTTTCATGGTCTCGGCCAGAATCGCGTCGGCATCGACGTGCTTTTCCAGACCGGCACAGGCGGCATTGATCAGGTTCGATACGCGGTCCAGTTCCAGCAGCTTGCGCTCGCCGTTTTCCAGCACGTGGATCTGCGGTGCAGTGATAGCGGTGGCGCCGGCGGCTTCCTTGGCGGCGCGGCGCTCTTCCATCTGCTTGGCGCGGTACAGCACGTAGGCACGGGCCACATCGTGTTCGCCCGAACGCATCAGCGCCAGTTCAACCTGATCCTGCACATCTTCGATGTGGAAAGTGCCGCCCGAAGGCTGGCGGCGCACCAGTGCTGCCACCACGCTGGCGGTCAGCTGTTCTACCAGTTCGCGGATGCGGGCCGAAGCCGCGCCCTGACCGCCATTCACGGCCAGGAAGGCTTTGGTCATCGCTACGGCGATCTTCGACGGTTCAAACGCGACGACCGCGCCGTTACGGCGGATGATGCGGTAGTCACCGAGGTCGCTGGCGGCCGTAACAGGGCTGCTGGCGGTGCTCGCAGCAACTGAAGGTACCAGTGCCGGATTGATGGTGATGTCTTGAGTAGATTGCATTTAAGCTCCCCGAAAACAGCGTGCAGTCAGTGCTGCGCGACGTAATGTTGTATAAAAAAGGCCGAAATACTGCGTTCAGCCCTGATTGCTGGCTGACTCAATTGCCAAATAAGCTGCAATAAAAAGCGTGATCGACTGGTCTCAACGAATTGCAAATAGTTTAAGAACCAGTGTCTTGGGAACTACTATATCTAGTGATAGACGTGAATCGATACACTGATTGTAGTGATCGGAGTGGGCTAAGACAAGTGGAAATTTTGCTATAAACGGCAATTTTTCTATTGACTTTGCAGGAGCCCTTTTACAAAGCGCAGTTCCCCGAGAGCGCCCACTAACGTGGCGCATTGCGACAGCGCCAGCTGCCGGTTTTTGCGCCAGCTTTGCTGATAATGTGACCAGTCAAACAACACTCCGGGATCGGTCTTGCGGCCCGGCGCAATGTGTTCATGACCTAGCACATCGGCCAGCGGATAGCGCTGCTGCAGTGCCAGCGTCAGCACCGCCAGTGCCTCGTACTGGGCCGCTTCGAATGGCGTGTTGTCCGTACCTTCCAGCTCGATACCGATGGAAAAATCATTACATTTTTCCCGTCCGCAGAACTCGGAGCGTCCGGCATGCCAGGCCCTCGCGTTAGCAGAAACATACTGCAGTACGCGGCCGTCACGGCGGATGAAAAAGTGGCTGGACACTCTCAGCCCGCGCAGGTCGGCAAACGAGGGGTCAGCATTATAATCGAGACGGCCGGTAAACAGGTCGGACACGTGCGGCCCGCCGAACTGGCCGGCCGGCAGCGAGATATTGTGGATCACCAGCAGGGTGATATCGGCCGGGTCGGGCCGCTCGTCGTAGTGCGGGCTGTCGTAGCGCTGTGCCAGCGGCCACCAGCCGCCGTCATCCACCGGCGTCATGTCCGGCACGGCGTTGGACGGGGACGGGTTCACGTGTCCGGCTCCTGGATATCGAGCTTCTGCATCTGGTAGCGCAGCTGGCGGAAGCTGATGCCCAGCAGCTGGGCAGCCTGGGTGCGGTTGAACTGGGTCTGGGCCAGTGCTCTTAATATGAGCTCGCGCTCGATACGGTTGAGGAAGTCCGGCAGATTCGGCGGCAGCACATCGATCTGCGGCAGCGGCGGCCAGTCGGCCGCAGTCTGCGCACTGTCCAGCGCCAGCGGCGCAGCTGCTGCTGCCAGCACGCCACCTGCGCCGGCAGCGGCTAGTCCCGTGACCATGGATGGCGGATGCAGGTCAGTAGCGCTATGTGTCGCGGCGCCGTCATCCGTCTGTGGCAGCCGCATGGCCGCAGCTTCCGTGGCCGCCAGATATGGCGTCGGCGTGGTCGGCGTCGGTAGCGGCACGGTGGCCTCCACCATGCGCGCGCCCTTGAGCGCCAGATCGGCCACTTCGATCACGCCATCATTGGCAAATGCCAGCGCCCGTTCGAGGATGTTTTCCAGCTCGCGCACATTGCCGGGGAAGGAATAGCTGCGCAGCGCATCGAGCACGCCCTCGCCCAGCCTGACCTCGGATTCGAAAGTACCCAGCCTTTCCAGTATGCCGTCGGTCAGCACGGGCAGGTCGTCGAGGCGCTCGCGCAGGGGCGGCAGACTCAGTTCGATCACATTCAGGCGGTAATAAAGGTCCTGACGGAAGCTGCCCTGCTCCACGCACTGGGCCAGATTCTTGTGCGTGGCACTGATGATGCGCACGTCCACCGGCTCTTCGGCAGTGGCGCCTATCTTGCGCACGCGCCGCTCCTGTATGGCACGCAGCAGCTTGACCTGCATGGCCAGCGGCAGATCGGCCACTTCATCGAGCATCAGGGTGCCGCCATTGGCCGCCTGGAAGAAGCCATCGCGCTCGTCGGCCGCACCGGTGAACGCACCTTTGCGGTAGCCGAAGAACTCGGCCTCCATCAGGGCTTCCGGGATCGCGCCGCAATTGACGGCGATAAAAGGCTTGGCTGCGCGCGAACTCTGGGCATGGATTTCCCGCGCCGCCAGTTCCTTGCCGCTGCCCGATTCGCCGTTGATGGCGATAGGCGCCATCGAACGGGCCAGCCGCGCGATCTGGGCGCGCAGCGCTTCGATCACGGCCGAATTGCCGCGCAGCCGGCTGGCCGCCGGCTTGGCGGCCGGCGCTTCATCTTCCGGCTGGCCGGAGCTCAGGCGCAGGGCGGAACGTACCATCACGCGCAGCTGGTCCAGCGCCACCGGCTTGGAAATATAGTCGAAGGCGCCGGCTTTCAGCGCCACCACGGCATTTTCCGCACTGCCGAAAGCCGTCACTACGGCGATAGGGGTATTGCGGTGGCTGGCACTGACTTCGCGTACCAGTTCCAGCCCCAGCCCGTCGGGCAGGCGCATATCGGTCAGCACCAGCTGGTATTCCACCCCGGCCTGCGCCAGCAGCGCACGCGCTTCGCCCAGCGTGGCGGCACAATCGACCTCCAGCCCCATCTTGAGCAGAGTCAGTTCCAGCAGCTCGCGCAGGTCGGCTTCATCATCCACCACCAGCACGCGAGGGAATCGAACAGTCATCAAACTACCTCTCTACTTCGGGGCCGGATGGGCGAAAGTGATTACGAAACGCCCGCTCGAGCGCGGCTTGCCGCTGGCATCCTGCTGACCGTCGAAACGGTATTCATAGTCCAGCCGCGCCTCGTTATTCAAACATAATTCCCGCGCCAGATACAGCCCCAGCCCCGTGCCCTTGCTCGAAGTGGTGTAGAACGGCTCGAACAGGTGGGCCCGCACTTCCGGCTCTATGCCGGGGCCATCATCCTGCACATGCAGTTCCAGCGCGTGCGAGGGCAGGCTGCGCAGGTCCAGCCGGATCGAGCGGGCGCTGCCACTGGCATAGCGCACAGCATTATTGAGCAGGTTAAGCAGCACTTCGCGCAGATGCAGGGCATCGAAGCGCACCGGCGCCGCCTCCGCCAGCGTGAGTCCCAGCATGTCGGCCGGCAGGCCATGGGTTTCGGTAAATTCCTGTACCAGCTCGGTGAGGAAGCCTTGCAGCGCCAGCGGTTCATTGTGCGGCTGCGCCTTGCGCGACAGCTGCAATATGTCCTCCACCATGCGGTTCACCCGGCTGACGTTATCGCCTATGATCTTCAGCAAACGGGTCTGCACCCCGTCTGTCATGTCCTCGCCCAGCAGCGCAGTGGCGTGGCCAATGGCCGATAGCGGATTGCGCACTTCGTGGGCAATGCTGGCCGTCAGCCGGCCCATCGAGGCCAGTTTCAGCTGCTGCGCCTGATTTTCTATGCCCGTCACATCCTGCAGGAAGATCACGCTGCGTTCCGTGCCCAGTCCTGCCGTGTCAACCGCGGCAAAGCGCACTTTCAGGTGGGCCGACAGGTCGCGCCGCACGCTCCATGCCGCCGTTACCTGCTGCAGGGCGTCGTCGGCATAGGGCTTGATGGTGACATACGCTGTGCTGCGGCTGCGTTCTTCGCACCAGGCAGCATAGGCCTCGGCCAGCGGCGCCAGTGCGCCCGAATCGGCCAGCCTGAAATCCTGCTGCGCGCCCAGCATGCCCAGCATCTGCTGCGCCGCCGGATTGCTGGCGTAGATATGGCCGGCACGGTCGGCCACCAGGATGCCATCGCCCACATTGGCCATCACCAGCTGGTTGACGGCCTGCTGCACATTCACTTCCACCCCGCGCTGGATGGCCAGTTCTTCCTGTCCGATCAGGCGCGCGGCCAGCCGGTTCACCACCAGCACGGCGGCGAAAAAGGCCGCGCCGTACAGGCCGGCCTGCAGGAAAGGCCGTTCGCTTTCCATCATCAGCACGCGCCAGATGCTTTCGCCCAGCATGAACAGGGCTACCAGCGCCGTGCAGAACAGCGACAGCAGCAGCGGCGCGAGGATGGCCGCACCGGCCAGCGGGAACAGATACAGGATGGCCAGCCCGCTACGCAGGCCGCCACCGACGATGAACAGCAGCGAAATGATCACCAGATCGGCTGCGATCTGGGAGAGCAGCTGCCAGCGGAAGCGCTGCTGCCAGTACACGGCCAGCAGGGCATAGCCGAGTGCCACCATCAGGTAGACCACGCAGAGCTGCAGGTTCAGGTAGGAGCTATCGGCGCGCAGGCCGTTGCGGTCGAAACTCAGATACACCAGCAGCACCAGCGCGATCACGACGCGCGAAATGCTCAGCGTCTGCAGCGAGCGCCAGAACGAGGCGCGCGCTTCGGCCGGAGCGGCGGTGTGGCCGGATTCCACGCTGGATCAGGCCGGCGGCATGGCCGCGTGGGCTGCGCTGCAGTAGTCGCGTCCGCGCGCCTGCACCGTTTCGGAAGCGGGATAGAACACGCCGCAGTGGGCGCATTGCAGCATGGTCTCGACTTCGGTATTGCCATGCTGGCGTGCAGCGGCGGGGCCCGGGGCCGGGCCGGCACCGGCCGGCGGTGGCTGGTCGAACGGCTGCTGACGCTTTTGCGCTTCGCGGATCTTGCTGCGGATGGCAAAGCCGACCAGGAAGATCAGCGCCAGCCAGAACAGCAGGCGGCTCATATGGCCCCCTTGTGCAGCAGCACTTCCAGCACAAAGCGGCTGCCCACATAGGCCAGCAGCAGCGTGGCGAAACCGGCCAGCGTGAAGCTCAGCGCCGTGCGGCCACGCCAGCCGCGGAAGCGGCGGCCGGCCAGCAGGGCAGCAAACAGCAGCCATGACAGCAGCGTGAAGACGGATTTATGGTCCCACTTGAGGGCCTGGCCGAACACCTGTTCCGAGAACACGATGCCGGAAAACACGGTCAGGCTGAGCAGGGCAAAGCCGAAACTGATCATACGGAACAACAGCTTTTCCATGGTCAGCAGGGCCGGCAACTGATCCAGCGCATTCGTCAGGAAGGTTTTGCGCTGGGTGGCCGCGTGCAGGTGGCGCTCCTGCAGGGCCATCAGCACGGCATGGAAGGCCGCTACCGTCAGCGTGCTGTAGGCCATGGTGGCAATCGCGATATGCCAGCCGAACAGGGGCGACTTGTCTTCCAGCGCAATCACGCTGCCGGGGAAGCCCACCTGCAGCGCGACGACCAGCGCGGCATTCGGCATGACCAGATGGCGCATGCTGTCCAGACTGAAGTTGCGGTTTTCCACCCAGTAGGCCGCGACCGACACCCACAGGGCGGACGACAGCATGGCGGCAAAGCCGAGACGGATGGTGCCGACAGTGGCCAGATCGAACCACAGGCCGGCGCCATGCAGCAGCCAGGCTAGCGCCGTCATGGCGGAAATCAGACCGGCACGGCGCGAAGGCAGCGCCGCACATACGAGGTACAGCACGATGGCTGCGATGAGTAGGAAATTCTGCATAAGCCCCAGTTTACACTATCGCTCAGTCCACGGCAGCCATGCGCAGCTCATCGTTATGGTGGCGCTGCTGTTCTTCCATCACCAGCTGCCCCAGTTCGCGCTTGAGCGCATTGAATTCCGGTGCGGCCGGATCGCGCATGCGCGGCAGTTCCACCATCAGGTCGCGCTTGACGGTGCCGGGGCGGTAGGTCATGACGATGATGCGGTCGGCCAGATAGATGGCTTCCTCTATGCTGTGGGTGACGAAGATGATGGTCTTTTTCAGCTCGGCCCAGATGCGCAGCAGCTCGTCCTGCAGATTGCGCCGGGTCAGCGCATCGAGCGCGCCGAACGGCTCGTCCATCAGCATGATGGGTGAATCGAGCGCCAGCACGCGGGCAATCGCCACCCGCTGGCGCATGCCGCCGGACAGGTCCTTCGGATAGCGGTTGCGGAAGTCGCTCAGCGACAGCATGGCCAGCAGCCGGTCCACCGTCGCATTGATTTCGGCCTTGGCTAAGCCCTTGATCTGCAAGCCGAAAGCGATATTTTCCGCTACCGTCATCCAGGGGAACAGCGCATATTCCTGAAACACCATGCCCCGTTCCGGCCCCGGTGCGGTGACAGTCTGGCCATCGGCCACGATGCTGCCGCTGCTGGGCAGGGCAAAACCGGCAATTGCATTGAGCAGGGTGGATTTGCCGCAGCCCGAAGGGCCCAGCAGGCAGACGAACTGGCCGCGCGGGATTTCCAGATTGATGTCCTGCAGGGCCACCACGGCGCGTTCGTCGGTCTGGAACACCTTGCCGACATGTGCCACGCTGATATGTGCGCTATCCATTAGTTCTCCAGACCGCGGTGCCAGCGCAGCAGATAGTTATTCAGTTTGTTGACGGCGCTATCGATGGCCAGCCCCAGCAGGCCGATGGTAATCATGCCGGCCATGATCTTGTCCGACCAGAAGTACTCGCGCGCTTCCAGGATGCGGAAACCGAGGCCGTTGTTCACGGCGATCATCTCGGACACGATCACCACGATGAAGGCAGTGCCTATGCCGATCCGTACGCCCGACAATATATACGGCACGGCAGCAGGCAGGATCACGCGGATGAACAGCGTGCTGCCGCTGGCACCCAGATTGCGCGCCGCGCGCAGATAAATACCGTCTACCTGCCGTACTCCGGCGATGGTATTCATCAGCACAGGGAAGAAGGCGCCCAGCACGATCAGGAACACGGCCGGCGCATTCCCCAGCCCGAACCACAGGATGGACAGGGGAATATAGGCGATGGGCGGGATAGGGCGCAGCAACTGCATCAGCGGGTTAAACCATGCGTACACCAGCGGGCTGGCGCCCATCAGCAGGCCCAGTGGCAGCGCCAGTGCCGCGCCTATGGCAAAGCCCAGCGCCACGCGGTACAGGCTACCCAGCGCATCGAGAATCAGCTCACCCGATACGGCCCACGCCAGCCAGCTGCCCTGCTCCGCGCTATATGGCTGCACGGGCAGCAGATAGGCCAGCCAGCGCTCGGCCACCGCCAGCGGCGACGGCAGCATCTGCGGATTGGCCCAGCCCTGCGTGGCGGCCAGCTGCCAGATGGCGATCACGATGACGGGCACGATCATGCCCACCGCCAGCTGGCGCCAGCCCTGCCCTGCTTTGCGGCCCGCGCCGGCCATTATTTAACGCCCACGCTTTTCTTGGCCGCGTCCAGCAGGTCGGTCTTGACCCACTCTTTGGCAGCCGGCGGTTTGGCCATGCGGCCCACGCCCGTCTTGAACATCACGTCGGTCGTAATCTGGATATGTTCCGGCGTGACGTCGTAGGAATATGGCGAATTGCCGATGGCATCGTCGAAATCATCCTTGGTGATCTGGCCTTTGAACACGGTTTCGCGCACATATTTTTCGGCCAGCGCCGGCTGTTCGATAAAGGTCTTGGTGGCTTCGACGAAGCAGCGCATGAATTTTTCCGCCAGCGGGCGCTTCTCTTTATAGAACTTCTCCGTCATCACCATGGTGCGGATCGGTTCGCCGATAGGCGTGTCGTAAGGCTTGATGATTTCCGTGCCAAAGCCTTTGTTGATGGCCTGAGAAGACTGCGGTTCGGAGTTCATCATGGCATCGATGTTCTTGCCGATCAGCGCCTGATTCAGGTCAGCGAAAGGCAGATAGATCAGCTGCACATCCTTGCCCGGCTGGTCGGACGCCGTCAGGCCGGCCATCTGCAGCTCGGCCAGCAGCAGCACTTCCTGGATGCCGCCACGGGTCACGCCCACGCGCTTGCCTTTGAGATCCTTGACGGATTTGAGTTTCAGGTCGGCGCGGCTGACCAGCCGTGCACCGCCCTTGGCAAAGCCGGCCACCACCACGATGGGCGCGCCGCTGGCACGGCCGGAAATCGCCGCTTCCGAAGCCGTGGTGCCGACATCGAGCTCGCCGGCAATGATCCCCTGCATCACATCCAGGCCTTTGGCGAACACGCGCTCCTCCACCTTGATGCCGCATTTGGGAGCAATCTCCTTAATATAGGAGACCGCGCCGTAGTGGGCGAATTTCAGATTACCCAGCCGCACCACTTCCTGCGCCTGTGCCGGAGATACGGCCTGCGCCGTCATCAGGGCGCCCAGCACCAGCGTCTTCCACCAGATCGTACGTTTCATCGTGTTCATCCTCCCGATTCTTGTGATCACTGCATCATACCAACAGCTTGCGCTGCGCTGTCTGTTTCCACATAAGAATATAAACCATAAGCGCCTCCGTGGCGGGGGACTAGTGGCAGTGGATGGGGTAAAATGGCGGCCACTGTTTTAATCCGGGTTCATCATGCTAGACAATCTTACCCAACGCCTTGCCAAGGTCGTTAAAACCATGCGCGGCGAGGCCCGCCTGACGGAAGCCAACACCGCCGAAATGCTGCGCGAAGTGCGCATGGCCCTGCTCGAAGCCGACGTGGCCCTGCCAGCCGTGCGCGAATTCATCGCCCGCGTCAAGGAAAAAGCGCTGGGTGAAGAAGTCATCGCCTCGCTGTCGCCGGGTCAGGCGCTGGTCGGCGTGGTGCAACGCGAACTGGCCGCCCTGATGGGCGCCGATCTGGGCGCCGAAGCCACCCAGCTCAGCTTCGCCCAGCAGCCGCCCGCCATCATCCTGATGGCCGGTCTGCAAGGTGTGGGTAAAACCACCACGGTCGGTAAACTGGCCAAGTATCTGAAAGAAGAGAAGAAAAAGAAAGTGCTGACCGTGTCGGCCGACGTGTATCGTCCGGCCGCTATCGCCCAGCTGCAATCGGTCACGGGTCAGGTTGGCGCCGACTTCTTCCCTTCCACCGCACAGGACAAGCCGGTCGATATCGCCCTGGCGGCACTGGACTGGGCCAAGAAGCACTACCACGATGTGCTGATCATCGACACGGCCGGCCGTCTCGGTATCGATGAAGAGATGATGCGCGAAATCGCTGCCGTGCACAGCGCCGTCAAGCCTATCGAAACCCTGTTCGTGGTCGATGCCATGCTGGGTCAGGATGCCATCAACACAGCCAAGGCCTTTAACGATGCGCTGCCGCTGACCGGTATCGTGCTGACCAAGCTCGATGGCGATTCGCGCGGCGGTGCAGCGCTGTCGGTACGCCACATTACGGGCAAGCCGATCAAGTTTGCCGGTGTGTCGGAAAAACTCGACGGTCTGGAAGCTTTCGACCCTACCCGTATGGCCAACCGCGTGCTGGGCATGGGCGACATTCTGGCGCTGGTGGAAGAAGCCCGCAAAGGCGTGGACAGCAAGGCCGCTGCCGATCTGGCCAACAAGATCAAGGTGGGCGGCAAGTTCGACATGAACGACTTCAAGGCCCAGCTGGGCCAGATGAAGAAAATGGGCGGCATGGCCAATCTGATGGACAAGCTGCCAGCCCAGTTCCAGCAGGCCGCCAACGGCGCCAACATGGATCAGGCGGACAAGCAGGTACGCCGCATGGTCGGTATTATCGACTCGATGACACCGCAGGAACGCGCCAAGCCGGAGCTGATCAAAGCCACCCGCAAACGCCGTATTGCCGCCGGTGCCGGCGTGCAGGTGCAGGAAGTGAACCGCATGCTGACCCAGTTCGAGCAGATGCAGACCATGATGAAAAAGCTCTCGGGCGGCGGCATGATGAAGATGATGCGCTCGATGAAGGGCATGATGCCGGGCATGCGCTAGGCAAAGCCATAAGTAGAAAAATGCGGGGCAAAACGCCCCGCAACGTTGTGCCTCCCTCGAGAAAGCCCGTGTTTACGTGGTGTTTCCGGGAAAAAACGCGAAAAACACTTGCACATAGCGCAAATCACCACCAATATTAACCGGTGCGATCAATTGCGCAATTTTTCCATGTGTTCGTTAAGGAGGCTCGAATATGGCAACAGCCAAAAAAACCCCAGCAGCACCCGCTAAGAAAGCTGCGGCCGCTAAACCGGCAGCCGCGAAGAAAGCCGCACCAGCCAAGGCAGCAGCCGCCAAGCCTGCCGCAGTGAAAAAAGCGCCGGCCGCACCGCGCAAACCCAACGCCGCCTTCATGAAGGCCATGACCCCATCGGCCGCACTGGCAGCCGTGGTGGGCGCAGCTCCGCTGCCACGCACGGAAGTCACCAAAAAAGTCTGGGATTACATCAAGAAGCTCGACCTGCAAGATCCGGCCAACCGCCGCATGATCAATGCCGACGACAAGCTGAAAGCTGTATTCGGCGGCAAAGCTCAGGTGTCCATGTTCGAAATGACCAAGCTCATTTCCGACCACCTGAAGTAATCGCAGTACTGCGCTGTAACCCTTTAAATCAAAGGGTTACAGAATTCCCCTTCTTGCGTTTCCATCCCTTCCGCGCAACCTTCTGCCGACTCCGCTTGCTTCTTTGAGCGCCGTCAAATATCACCCCGTATTTCCAACTCCACACTTAGCGGCAACGATGCCGGACCAGCGCAATTCGGCTAGACTGGATAAATCATCCAGATTAGTGCGAGGCCGCCATGGCTAGGCTAAACCGTCCTCACGAAACACCAGCAAAGGCCCGCTGCGAGAGCCCCGTCACCCCAGAAGAAACCATAGCGCAAGCTCGTGCCCGCCGCATGGCTGCACTCCGGAAGATCGCCGGCTTGTGGGCAGAACGGGAAGACATTCCTGCAGATGGACTGGATTATCAGCGCGCTCTGAGGGCTGAATGGCGCTAGTCCTTTTCGACAGCAACATCCTCTATGAACTGCACACACAGACGCTGGTTCAGGTCGTGAATATCGACGCACCTGATGCGGCGCGCGGTCAGTAAGCAAGTAGCCGGCTAGCGCGCACTACCCACTGCCATGCGCGGCGCGATCGCGTTGCCTATTTCGGCGGGCAGCTTCCAGTGGTTCCATGCTGCCAGTACGGCATTCGGATAATCGGACTTGCCGCGGCTGCCGTTGTAGCGGCCCAGCGCCAGAAACAGATTGCCTGCTTCCATATCGAGATACATGCGCAGGATGGCACAGCCATAGCGCAGATTGGTCTGCATATTGAATAGCGCGCTGCGGTTATGGTCGCCGATCACGCTGGTCCAGAACGGCATCACCTGCATATAGCCGCGCGCGCCCACCATAGACACGGCATATTTACGATAGGCTGATTCCACCTGTATCAGGCCCAGCACCATGGCCGGATCGAGCCCGGCGCGGCGCGCTTCATACCACACGGTGGCAAGGAATTCGGTACGGGTCTGCTGGTCGGGCAGGCGCCGTTGCAGGCGTGCCGACATCTGCTCCAGCCACTGCTGGTAACGCTGACGCTCCGCTTCCGTGCGGAAGCTGGGCTGCGGTGGCGCCGCATCGCGGATGGCGTTGGCCAGCGCCAGCCGCACCGAGTCGGCCAGCGCTTCTTCCTTCTGGTTGCCGGCCAGCGCGGGCAGCGTTGCGGCCAGTAACACTGCCGCAGCGCCCCATCGCACTAGCCTGCGTTGCCGTTTCACGCTGCGATCTTGCCTTTGATGAAGCTGATCACATCGGCCACCGGCACGGCAGTCGCTTCCGTATCGCGACGGCCCTGATATTCCAGATTGCCTTCTTTCAGGCCACGGTCGCCGATCACCACGCGGTGCGGTACGCCGATCAGCTCCCAGTCGGCAAACATGCCGCCCGGACGCAGACCACGATCATCCAGAATCACGTCGATGCCGGCCGCCACGGCTTCTGCATACAGACGCTCGGTGGTTTCCTTGACCGCCTCGCTGCGATCCATACCCATAGGGCACAGCACCAGTTCGAACGGTGCCAGCGCGGCTGGCCAGATGATGCCCTTGTCATCGAAGTTCTGCTCGATGGCGGCGCCCAGAATACGCGTCACGCCGATACCGTAGCAGCCCATCTGCAGCGGTGCAGGTTTGCCGTTTTCGTCGAGGAAGGTAGCTTTCATCGATTCCGAATAGGCGGTACCCAGCTGGAATACGTGGCCCACTTCGATGCCGCGCTCGATCGCCAGCACGCCTTTGCCGTCCGGCGAAGCGTCGCCAGCCACCACGTTGCGCAGGTCGGCGACGATGCTAGGCTCGGCCGTATCGCGGCCCCAGTTGGCGCCCGTGTAGTGGAAACCGGCGTCGTTGGCGCCGCAGACGAAGTCGGCCATATTGGCCACGGTGCGATCAGCCACCACGGTGACTGGCGCTTTGGTGCCGACCGGGCCCAGATAGCCCGGTACGCAGCCGTAGACTTCCAGAATTTCCGCTTCGGTCGAGAAGCGGTAGGCGCCCAGACCGGCCACTTTGTTAACCTTGACTTCGTTCAGTTCGTGGTCGCCACGCAACAGCAGCATGAAATACTGTTTAGTCAGTTTGCCGTCGGTTTCCGTTTCCACCGTCAGGGCGATGGTTTTCACGGTGCGGCTCAGGTCCAGCTTGAGCTGTTCGGCCACGGTCTCGCACTTGGTGGCGTCAGGCGTGGCCACCTTGGTCAGTGCTTCGGCAGCGGCCGGACGGCTGGCGACCAGCGGCAGCGCTTCGGCCGCTTCCATATTGGCGGCGTAATCGGAATCGGCGCAGTACACCAGCGCATCTTCGCCGGTGCTGGCGATGACGTGGAATTCGTGCGAGCCGGTACCGCCGATGGCGCCGTTATCGGCAGCCACGGCGCGGAATTTCAGACCGAAGCGGTTGAAGATGGACACATAGGCGTCAAACATGCGCTGGTAGGACTGCTGCATGCCGGCCTGATCGCGGTCGAAGGAATAGGCATCCTTCATGGTGAACTCGCGGCCGCGCATCAAGCCGAAGCGTGGACGGCGCTCGTCGCGGAACTTGGTCTGGATGTGGTAAAAATTCAACGGCAGCTGACGGTAGGATTTGATTTCCGTACGGACTACGTCGGTAATCACCTCTTCCGACGTCGGCTGGATGGCGAAGTCACGGCCGTGGCGGTCTTTCACGCGCAGCAGTTCCGGGCCCATTTTGTCCCAGCGGCCAGTCTCCTGCCACAGTTCGGCAGGCTGTACCAGCGGCATCAGCAGCTCGATAGCGCCGGCCTTGTTCATCTCTTCACGTATGATGGCTTCGACTTTACGGATGATGCGCAGGCCCATCGGCATATAGGTATAGATACCGGAACCGAGGCGTTTGATCATGCCGGCGCGCATCATCAGCTGGTGGCTGACGATCTCGGCGTCGGAAGGAGCTTCTTTAAGCGTGGAAATAAAAAATCGTGAGGCGCGCATACGGTGAATTCTTTTTAAAAAGAGAGGGTTATAATCAACCTAATTTTAAAGGATTAGCTGGCTGATGCGTCCATACTTTATACAAATGCGTTCAATTGATGCCTGTCCGGCCGCTTTCGTACCCCGAAAGACGTGCCGGCGTGCGGTTTTGTGGGCAAAAATATAAGCAGGGAGCTCGGTCGCAGAAAGTATTGAGGTGCAATATGCTCGATCGTGAAGGGTTTCGGCCCAACGTCGGCATTATCCTGCTAAACGCCCAGAACGAGGTGTGGTGGGGTAAACGGGTGCGCGAGCACTCCTGGCAGTTTCCGCAAGGCGGCATTAAATATGGAGAAACGCCGGAACAGGCGATGTACCGGGAGCTGGAAGAGGAAATCGGATTAAGGGCAGAACATGTAAAAATCGTCGGTCGCACGCGTGACTGGCTGCGTTACGAGGTACCGGATCACTTTATCAAGCGGGAAATCCGTGGCCATTACCGTGGCCAGAAGCAGATCTGGTTCCTGTTGCGCATGTGCGCACGCGACAACGATGTAAATCTGCGCCTGACCGACCACCCCGAGTTCGACGCCTGGCGCTGGCATGACTACTGGGTGCCGCTGGATGTGGTGATTGAATTCAAGCGCGACGTCTATCAGCGTGCCTTGCAGGAGCTGTCGCGTTTCCTGACCTGGCCCGCCAACGGTCAGGAGCGTCGCCACGGCGCACGCTATCTGCGCCAGCCGCGCAACAACCCGCCGGCTGCAGTACAGACCGCTAACACGGCCAGCGCAACGCCGGCCGCACCATGCGGCAACGCAGCAGAAACAGCGCCCGCACCGGCCGGTAGCGACGCTGCAGCCAGCAAAAGCAGCTAAAAACAGCCGGCATCGCAACGCAACAAACACCAACGGGACAGCATGCTGTCCCGTTGTCATTTCTGCCCGCAACGGCCTAGCAGGTACAATACCGCCATGTTTAATCCATCTTCCGACGACGTCCGCCGCTTCTTCTGCGAGACCTTCCGCAAGCAGCGGGCCAACGAACTCCTGACCCCGCTCGAAGCCATGGCCAGCGACTGGATACGCCACCACCCCGAATACCACGATGTGCTGGCCGATGTGGAACAGGCACTGACGCGCGACTACTCGGGCGGCAATGTCAGCAATCCCTTCCTGCATCTGTCCATGCACCTGTCGATCGACGAGCAGATTTCCATCGACCAGCCGCCCGGCATCCGTGCCGCCGCCACAGCGCTAACGCTGAAGCTGGATGACGCCCACGCCGCCCAGCACGCCATCATGGAATGTCTCGGTGAAATGATCTGGAACGCCCAGCGCAACGGCACCCAGCCTGACGGCGCCGCCTATATCGAAGCGGTACGCCGTCTGCTGTAAGCGGCAAGAACAAAGAAAATCCGCCGCTAAAAGCATCGGGGCCAGCGGGCCGCGCCGGCAGATCACTGATCTGCTGCGCTGCCCGTCTGGCCCCGACGGCTGAGTAAGCCTGGTAGCCGCTTAGCGGTGCGACACCAGACTGCCCGGCAGGCTGTGCAGGTAGGCCGCGATGTCGCGGATATCCTGATCGCTCAACGCTTTAACCTGACCACCCATAATGGCATTGTTACGGCCGTTGGCCGCATCGCCGCGCTTGTAGGCAGTCAGCGCGTGCTCGAGGTAATCCTTGTGCTGGCCAGCCAGCTTCGGATAGCTGGGATCGATAGGGCTGTTGAAGTCTTTGCCATGGCAGGCGAAGCAGCTGTATTTCTCCGTCAGGGCTTTGCCTGCATCGATATTGCCACCCGCAACAGCGGAGTAGGACACGGTGGCGCATGCCAGTGCGATTAACAGTTTTTTCATGTCCCTATCCTTATTTTGCGCTAGCCGTTTGCTGCGAATAGTACGCTGCCACATCCGCGATATCCTGATCCGACAGGCTGGCCGCGATACCCTTCATGCTCGGGTGTTTGCGATCGCCCTTCTGGTAGGCCTTCAGCGCGCCTTCGATGAACTTGGCCGACTGGCCGCCTATCATAGGCACTTGGAACGACTCGGGGAAGCTGGCTTTGTAGCCGGGAATCCCATGACAACCGATACACATTTCAATCTTTGCTTTGGCATTCTGGGCATTGCCCACGAGGTCAGCTGCTGAAGCCAGACTAGCGCAACCAGCGAGCACGAGGAGTGCGGAGATTTTTTTCATAGTGTGTGCAAGGTAAGTAATCGGATACTACCGCGGATGCAAAAACTTGACATTTGCATTGAGCTTGCGATTCTAACTCAAGAAATATTGCGCGGCTACGCAATTCATTGCCATTACAACACACTGCCCCGCACTCTGTTGCACGCAGCATCCGAGCCCCGCCTCTAGCGTTCTCCCCTATACTGACGTTTCCCTTTTTTACTGTAGAAATCAAAGCCCCATGTCTGCTACACCGCGCTTCGAAGGTTCCGCTCAATACGTCGCTACCAATGACCTGAAACTGGCCGTGAATGCGGCTTTGACGCTGCAACGCCCGCTCCTGATCAAGGGCGAACCGGGCACCGGCAAAACCATGCTGGCGGAAGAAGTGGCCGCCGCACTGGGCATGCCCTTGCTGCAATGGCATGTCAAATCGACCACCAAAGCCCAGCAAGGCCTGTATGAATATGACGCCGTTTCGCGCCTGCGCGATTCCCAGCTCGGCGACGAGCGCGTGCGCGAGATCAATAACTACATCGTCAAAGGCGTGCTGTGGCAGGCTTTTACAACAGATCAGCCGGTAGTGCTGCTGATCGACGAAATCGACAAGGCCGACATCGAATTCCCCAACGATCTGCTGCGCGAACTGGACCGCATGGAATTCTATGTCTACGAAACCCGCGAGATGGTGCGCGCCAAACACCGTCCGCTGGTGATCATCACTTCCAACAACGAGAAGGAGCTGCCGGACGCCTTCCTGCGCCGCTGCTTCTTCCACTACATCCAGTTCCCGGACCGCGACACCATGGAGCAGATCGTGCAGGTGCACTACCCGCATCTGAAGAAAGAGCTGCTGGCACAGGCACTGCAGACCTTCTACGACCTGCGCAACGTACAGGGCCTGAAGAAGAAGCCCTCCACCTCGGAATTCCTCGACTGGCTCAAGCTGCTGATGGCAGAAGACATTCCGCCTGCCGCCCTGCGCAGCGACGATGCCAAGGCCATCGTGCCGCCGCTGCATGGCGCCCTGCTGAAAAACGAGCAGGATGTGCACCTGTTCGAACGTCTGGTCTATATGTCACGGAATAATCGCTGATGCATACTCTCGCCCACCCTGCCGCACCTATCGCGCCCGTCACGCTGGAACTGCACGGCGTACGCCTCGAGCCACTGGGTCCGCAGCATGCGGACGGCCTGCGCGCCGCTGCCAGCGACGGCGAACTGTGGAAGCTGCGCATCACTTCCGTGCCGGAACCCGATCAGGTGGACGCCTACATCAGCAAGGCACTGGGCCAGCGCCCCGAACGGCTGGCCTTCGCCGTGCTCGATGCGGCCAGCGGCAAGGTGCTGGGCACCACCAGCTACCACGACATCGTGCCGGCCATCGCCCGGCTCGAAATCGGCTATACCTGGTATGCACGCAGCGCCCAGCGCAGCCACGTCAACACCAGCTGCAAGCTGATGCTGATGACGCACGCCTTCGAAACGCTGGGCGCGGCGCTGGTCGGCCTGCGCACGGATAATTTCAACCACGCCTCGCAGGCCGCCATCGAAAGGCTGGGTGCGAAGAAGGATGGCGTGCTGCGCCACCACGCCCTGCGCCGCGACGGCAGCGTGCGCGACACCGTCATGTACAGCATCACGGCCGGCGAATGGCCGGAAATCAAAGCCCACCTGCGCTACAAGCTGGCGCAACACGGAACCGTCTGACATGCTGATCGATTTTTTCTACACGCTGAGGGACGCCAAGATCCCCGTCACCATCAAGGAATTTCTCACCTTGCTGGAGGCATTGCAGAAGCAGGTGATAGCCCCCTCCTTCGATGATTTCTACTATCTGGCCCGCATCACGCTGGTCAAGGACGAAGCCCATTTCGACAAGTTCGACCGCGCGTTCGGCCTGTATTTCAAAGGCATACAGGCCGCCTTCGAGCAAAACGGTACGATACCGCTGGACTGGCTGGTGCAGCGCATGAAGCGCGAACTGAGCGAAGAACAGCGCGCCGCACTGGAAAAGTACGGCTACGACAAGCTGATGGACCGCCTGCAGGAGCTGCTCAAGGAGCAGAAGGAACGCCACGAAGGCGGCAGCAAATGGATAGGCACGGGCGGCACTTCGCCGTTCGGCCACGGCGGCACCAATCCGGAAGGCATACGCATAGGCGGCAAGGGCGGCAACCGCACTGCCGTCAAAGTGTGGGAAGCCCGTAACTACAAGGACTACGACGGCGAACGGGAAATCGGCACACGCAACATCAAGGTAGCGCTGCGCCGCCTGCGCAAGTTCGCCCGTCTGGGCGCAGCGGAAGAACTGGCGCTGGATGCCACCATCCGCGCCACCGCCAGCAACGCCGGCTACCTCGACATCAAGATGCAGCCCGAGCGCAAGAACAACATCAAGGTGCTGATGCTGTTCGACGTGGGCGGCACCATGGACGACCATATCGAGCGCACGGAAGAACTGTTCTCGGCCGCCCGCAGCGAATTCAAGAACATGGAATTCTTCTACTTCCACAACTGCGTGTACGACTACCTGTGGAAGAACAACCGCCGCCGCCACGCCGAACGCTTCCCGGCCTGGGACATCCTGCGCAAATATCCGCCCGATACCAAACTGATTTTCGTCGGCGACGCCACCATGAGCCCCTACGAAATCCTGCAGCCGGGCGGCTCGGTGGAGTATAACAATCAGGAAGCGGGCGCGGTCTGGCTGCAGCGCTTTACCGCTACCTTCCCCAAATTCGTCTGGCTCAATCCCGAGCCGGCCGGCGTCTGGCAGTACCGCCAGTCCATCTCCATCATCGACCAGCTGATGAACCGTCGCATGTTCCCCCTCACCATGGACGGGCTGGAACGGGCCATGCGTACCCTTAGCAAATAGTTACGCTATCGCCTGCGCGCCACACTACAGACCCTGCAGTGTGGCGCATGGACTAACCCGAGGATACAATTGCATACAAACCTCAAGTTGCTCTTGAGGCGTGCGTCCTTTAGCCTGTAGCCCCTGTTGACACCCCAAGCCAAGTTGTCCCGGGATATAAGCACCAATGTTATACCAACGATCATTTTCGGAACGGCTACGCCGGCTCCGCCCACGCCAGCTCCTACTGAGCCTGTTGCTGCTGGAAGCCATAATCTTCCTGCTCGATATGGACACGGGGGCAAGCATCTCCTATGCCCCTTTCCTGAGCATTCCCACTGCCATGGCAGCATGGTGGCTAGGACGCTGGCCCGCCCTGCTGTTTGTAGTCTTATCAACTGCAGCGCGCGTGATCGACTACAGCATCATGCGGGTTCCGCACCAGTCGCCGCTGATGCTGACCTACGACGTCCTGCAAAGCGCGGCGTTTTATGGCTGCGTAGCCCTGCTCGCCCTGGCACTGCGGCGCCAGCGCGACCATCTGCTCGAGCATGCGCGCCATATCCGCAGCAGCGTCAAACACGAGCGCCACCTGCGCCATCTCGATTCCTCGATACGACGGGCAGTACCCGACGATGTACCGGCGATTATCCGCCTCACTTCGCTCGCTGGCGCCAGTGGCAACTTTGATCAGGTAGTCACCGACAGTGTGCGCCAGGCTGCGCTGGATTCCAGCTTCCGCGCCGGCATATTGCAGGGTAGCGCCTTGCGCGATGTCTGGGGCGGAGGCCAATGCACTGTGCCCATCGAATTCTGGGTCGCCGAGTTCGAAGGAGAAGTACACAGTTATATGATGTTGCTCGGCATGGACCAGCAGGATGTCCTCGCACGTGAACTGCATGCCATGGTGGTCGATCCACGCTACCGCAGCCAAGGCCTGGGCAATCTGATGGTCGATTTTTTCTGCGCGCACTACAAGCAGCGTGCTCTCATCGCCGCATGCCGGCCCGACTCCACCATGCTGTCCATGCTGCTGAAACGGGGCTTTGCCCAGACTGCCGTTTCCGACCAGGGCTATCTGCTGTTACGGCGCGCGAGCTAGCCGGCAACCGGCCTTATTCGGCAGGCAGTTGCAGACGGTAGCCCACTGCCGTTTCTGTCAGCAGGTAGCGCGGCTGGGCCGGATCGGCTTCCAGCTTGTGGCGCAGATGGCCCATGTAGATGCGCAGATAGTGGCCATTCTCCGACTGCGACGGCCCCCACACGGCACGCAATAGCTGGACATTCGTCATCACCCGCCCGGCATTGGAGACCAGCACGGACAGCAAGCGGAATTCGGTCGGCGTCAGATGCACGGGCTGGCCAGCGCGCAGCACGCGGCGATCCTTGATATCGACCGATACATCGCCGAAGCGCACCAGTCCCGCAGCATCGGCCAGCGGCTGGCGCTGGCGGCGCAAGGTGGCGCGCACCCGTGCCAGCAGCTCGCCCACTCCGAACGGCTTGGTCAGATAGTCATCGGCACCGGCATCAAGGGCAGCAATCTTGTCACCCTCGCTAACGCGTGCCGACAGCACGATGATCGGCACTTGCGACCATTTGCGCACATCGCTGATAAAGCTGTTGCCATCGCCATCGGGCAGGCCCAGATCCAGCACGATCAGATCGGGCTTGCGGGTGCCGGCATCGATCAGCCCGCGCTGCAACGACGCGGCTTCATGCACCTGCCAGCCCTCTTCTTCCAGCGCGGCGCGCACGAAGCGGCGTATCTGTGGCTCGTCTTCGACGAGCAAGGCAGTCGGGGATGGTTCACTCATGATTTCAGGATTCCTGTGTTACTGCGGGGGCATCGAGGTCCGGCTCTGGCGGCAACGGTGGCGTGCCCAGTGGCAGGGTAAATTCGAAACCGGCACCGCCCAGTGGTGACGCCACGGCCGCTATCCGGCCGCCGTGGGCTTCGATGATGGCACGGCAGATCGCCAGCCCCAGCCCCACGCCCGGCTTGGCCGATTCGCGCTCGCCACGGGTAAATTTTTCAAACAGCATTTCCTCGCGGCCGGCCGGCAGACCGGGGCCATCATCGCATACGCTGACGCGTAGCTCGCTGCCACGCGCCAGCGCCGACAGCACGATGTGCGAGCCGGCCGGCGTATATTTGGCCGCATTTTCCAGTAGATTGCACAGCACGCGCTCGATCAGCACGGCGTCGAACTGTACCAGTGGTAGATCGGCCGGCAGGCGCGTCACCACCGTATGCTCGCGTAACTGCGAAGCACTGGCGCGCAGCGCGCTGCCCGCCACCTCTTCCAGTGCCTGCCACTGCAGGTTGAATTTCACTTCGCCGCTCTGGATGCGCGCCATGTCCAGCAAATTGGCCACCAGAGTGCTCATGCGCAGCGCCTCCTCATGCAGCGCAACAGCGGTGCGCTGCTGCGCCTCGGCCAGAGCGGGACGCGCCACTGTTAGCGACTCGGATAGGCCGACCAGGGATGTCAGCGGCGTACGCAGGTCATGCGATAGCGCCGCCAGCAAAGAGTTGCGCAGACGTTCAGACTCCATGTTCACCAGCGCATTCTGCGCCACCTCGATGTAATGCACGCGTTCCAGCGCAATTGCGGCCAGTGCGGCAAAGGTATCGAGCTGCTGGCGCTGCTCGGGTATCAGTATCCAGCGCCGGTGCTGCGGCTCGATAGCCAGTACACCGCGCGTGCGCATGGGCGCCACCAGCGGCAGATAGAAGATACGGCTGGCCGGCAGGGTATCGGTGCCCAGACCGGCATTTTCAGCGCGGTCAAAGGCCCACTGGGCGATCGCCATATCCAGCAGCGCTCCATGGCGGTAGGTCGCGGCATCGGCAGTGCTGAATCGTGGCGTCTGCAAGCGGCCCTGCTCATCCGGCACGATCAGGGTTGCGCGGGCGCGGAAGGCTTGCTGTATAGCCCGATGGGTGATCTCGAATATCTGTTCGGTCTGCAAAGCACCGGACAGCTCGCGGGAAAATTCGTACAGCGCGCGTGAACGCGCTTCGCGGTTGGAAGCCACGCGCGCCTGAAAGCGCAAGTCCGAAGTCAGGTGGCCGGTGAACAGCCCGACCACCAGCATCACCACAAAGGTAATCAGATACTGGAAGTCCGATACGGCAAAGTCGAAGCGTGGCGGCACGAAAAAGAAATCGAAGCAGGCCACGCTGACACAGGTCGCCAGCACCGATGGCCCGCGCCCGAAGCGCCACGCCACCAGCACCACCACCAGCAGGAACAGCATGGCGATATTGGCCAGATCCAGCCAGGCCAGCAACGGCGTGGTGGCCAGGGCGGTGCACAGACTGGCCACAGCCGCCCACACATAGCCCTGCATACGGCGCCACTGCCCTGCACCATCGCCAGCTTCCTGGGCTTCATCCAGATCCGGCACGCCGCGCTGGCGGGTCTTGTCATCAGCGCCGTCGCGACCTGCTGGCGCACTGTGCGGACTGACGGCGCCGATCTCGATCAGGTCCAGATCCCCCGCCAGCGCAGCGATGCGCTTGTTATGGCTGCTGCGCCAGGGCCAGCTACGGTGCGCCCGCCCCAGCACGATCTTGGACAGATTATGGCTGCGCGCATATTCGACGGCAGCGGCAGCAATATCGTGGGCGGATAGCACGGCTGTCACGGCGCCCAGTTCCTCGGCCAGCTTCAGCGTTCTGAGTATCTGCTCCCGCTGGCCTGCGGGCAGCCGCTGCAATGCCGGTGTCTCGACATAGATGGCATGCCACGCCGTGCCCAGCTGACCAGCCAGCCGCGCCGTGCTGCGCACCGTGTGCTCGCCACCGGGACGATGTCCCACACAGGCCAGCAGGGCCGCGCCGGTTTTCCAGATGGCGTTGATGGACTGCTCGACCCGATAGGCACGCACATCATCCTCGATGCGGTCGGCCGTGCGGCGCAGCGCCAGCTCGCGCAGCGCAATCAGGTTCCCCTTGCGGAAGAAATTGCGCGCGGCCCGTTCTGCCTGCGCCGGCTGATACACCCGCCCGCTTTTCAGCCGTGCCAGCAGTTCGTCGGCCGGGATATCGACCAGCACCACTTCGTCCGCCAGATCGAAGACGGTATCGGGCACGGTTTCGCTGACGCGGATATTGGTGATGCCGCCCACCACGTCATTCAGGCTTTCCAGATGCTGCACGTTGACGGTGGTGAACACGTCGATGCCCGCATCGAGCAATTCTTCGATATCCTGCCAGCGTTTGGGATGGCGCGAACCGGGCGCATTGGAGTGCGCCAGCTCGTCTATCAGTATCAGGTCGGGATGCTGTTCCAGTGCCCCATCGATATCGAATTCGGCGATGCTTTTGCCGCGATAGGCCAGCTGCCGCAAGGGCAGCAGCGGCAGGCCTTCCAGCATGGCCGCCGTTTCGCTACGGCCGTGGGTTTCCACCACCCCCACCAGCAGTGCGGGAGCCTGGCCGGCAGCCAGCAGCTTGCGCGCCGCAGCCAGCATCGCATAGGTTTTGCCCACGCCGGCCGAAGCGCCGAAATAGATGCGTAATTTACCGCGCGCCGCCTTGCGCTCCTGCGCCTGCATCTGCGCCAGTAGCGCATCCGGGTCGGGGCGGTCGGACCGCTGCTTATCGCTAGAGAACATGGAACAGCATTTTACGCTAGCTTTCAGTGCTGCACAGGCAGCGCCGCAGCTACCTGCGTCTGCGCCACCAGCCTGCTACGCCCGGCATCAAGTGCCAGGTTCAGCGCCAGTACATTGACCCGTGGCTCGCCGAAGAAGCCCAGCAACTGGTCCTGACGGTGCTGCTCGACCAGATCGCGCACCCGGGCCGGATCCAGCCGGCGTGCCGCCGCTACGCGCGGCACCTGATACAGGGCGGCCGCCACGCTGATCTCGGGATCCAGACCGGAAGCCGACGCCGTCACCAGATCGACCGGGACGGGATCGGACGATGGCGCGATGCCGACTACCGCCGCGCCGGCATGCAGCGCCGCGATCCGGCCTTTGACTGCATCGGCCAGGGCCGGATTGGTCGGTCCCTGATTGGCGCCGGAAGAACCGGCAGCGTTGTTGGGCATCGGCGCGGTCGCCGATGGACGGCTCCAGAAGTACTGCGGCGCCGAAAATGCCTGACCTATCAGGCTGGAGCCAACCGTCCTGCCGTTCGCCTCGACCAGGCTACCAGCCGCCTTGACAGGGAACAGCAGCCCGACGAAACCACATACCACCAGCGGATACAGCACACCGCACAGCACGGACAGTAGCGCAAACAGCAGCACGGCGGGGCGCAGTTGCGATTGTTGAGAGGTAGTCATAGAGGCTCCTGATTAGACAAAGTTGAACATGGCGAGCAGCATGTCGATCAGCTTGATGCCGATGAAAGGCAGAACAATGCCGCCCACGCCATACAGCAGAATATTCCGGCGCAGCAGGGCCGCAGCTCCGATGGCGCGGTACTGCACACCTCTGAGCGCCAGCGGGATCAGGACCACGATGATCAGCGCGTTGAAGATCACGGCCGACATGATGGCCGAGGCCGGGCTGGCCAGATGCATGATGTCGAGCGACTTCAGGGCCGGATAAGTGCCCACGAAAGCGGCCGGAATAATGGCGAAATACTTGGCCACATCGTTCGCAATCGAGAAGGTGGTCAGCGAGCCGCGTGTCATCAGCATCTGCTTGCCGATCTCGACGATTTCCAGCAGCTTGGTCGGATTGGAATCCAGATCCACCATATTGCCGGCTTCCTTGGCTGCCTGCGTGCCGGAATTCATCGCTACTGCCACATCGGCCTGTGCCAGCGCCGGCGCGTCATTGGTGCCGTCGCCCGTCATCGCCACCAGCCGGCCTTCGGCCTGATACTGGCGTATCAGTTTCAGCTTGTCTTCCGGCGTGGCTTCGGCCAGGAAGTCGTCCACGCCCGCTTCGGCAGCAATGGTGGCAGCCGTCAGCTTGTTATCGCCGGTGATCATCACGGTTTTGATGCCCATGCGGCGCAGTTCGGCAAACCGCTCCTTGATACCGCCTTTGACGATGTCCTTCAGTTCGATCACACCCAGCACGCGGCCAGCATCGGCCACTACCAGCGGGGTCGAACCGCGCCGCGAAATGTCTTCCACGCTATGTGCCACTTCGGACGGGAACGGCTGGCCCTGCGCTTCGACATATTTGCGCACGGCGTCTGCCGCGCCCTTGCGCACTTCGCGCACGGCACCGCCTTCCAGCGGAATATCCACGCCGCTCATACGGGTGGCGGCGGCAAACGGCACAAAGTGGGCATGCAGGCTTTCCAGCGCCCGCTCGCGGAGATTGAACCTGTTCTTGGCCAGCACCACGATGGAACGGCCCTCGGGTGTTTCATCGGCCAGCGAAGCCAGCTGGGCCACGTCGGCCAGTTGCTGTTCGCTCACGCCCAGCGCCGGCACAAAGCTGGCGGCCTGACGGTTACCCAGCGTGATGGTGCCGGTTTTATCGAGCAGCAGCACGTCCACGTCACCAGCTGCTTCCACGGCACGGCCGGAGGTGGCAATCACGTTGGCCTGCATCATGCGGCTCATGCCCGCCACACCGATAGCGGACAGCAGGCCGCCTATGGTGGTCGGAATCAAACACACCAGCAGGGCGATCAGCACGGTGATGGAAATCGGCGAACTGGCCAGACCGGCCGCTCTGGCAGCCTCCACCGAGAACAGCGAGAATGGCAGCAGGGTGACCGTCACCACCAGAAACACAATGGTCAGCGCCACCAGCAGTATGGTCAGGGCGATTTCATTGGGTGTTTTCTGGCGCTTGGCGCCTTCCACCATGGCGATCATGCGGTCCAGGAAGGTTTCACCGGGATTGGCCGTGACTTTCACGATCAGCCAGTCCGACAGCACGCGGGTGCCGCCCGTAACGGACGAAAAGTCACCGCCCGATTCGCGGATCACCGGCGCCGATTCGCCCGTAATGGCCGATTCATCGACCGATGCCACGCCTTCGATGACTTCGCCGTCGATAGGTATCACGTCACCGGCTTCCACCAGTATGACATTCCCTTTGCGCAGATCGGTGGCCGACTGCGGCAGCCAGCTCGCGCCATGCCTCGGCATGGACAGCTTCTTGGCCATCACGGTCTGTTTCAGGCTGCGCAGCGAAGCTGCCTGCGCCTTGCTGCGCCCTTCTGCCAGCGCTTCGGCAAAGTTAGCGAACAGCACAGTGAACCAGAGCCAGATCGAAGTCGCCAGTATGAAGCCGAACGGGGCTTCGCCCTGACCGGAATAAGCCTGGACGGCCAGCGCCGATGTGATGATGCTGCTGACGAACACCACGAACATCACGGGACTGCGCAGCTGCACGCGGGGATGGAGCTTGCGGAACGCATCGACGATGGCAGGCATCACCAGTGTCGATTCGAACATGCTCAGCTTGCGGGCCGGCGGATTGGTAAATATGGTCATCTCTTTAGGGGATGCGGGAATATTAGACATCTTGAACTCCTCTTAATGCACGAACAGCTGCAAGTGTTCGACCACGGGGCCGAGCGCCAGCGCCGGCACGTAATTGAGCACGCCGACCAGTGTTACCACTGCAATCAGCAGGCCGATAAAAATCGGGCCGTGGGTAGGCATGGTGCCGGCATTGACTTCCAGCCGCTGCTTGCGCGCCAGCGAACCGGCGATGGCCAGTATCGGAATAATCATGGCGAAGCGACCGAACCACATGGCGATGCCCAGCATAAGGTTGTAGAACGGCGTATTAGCCGACAGACCGGCGAAGGCGCTGCCGTTGTTATTGGCCGCCGAACTGAAGGCATACAGAATCTCCGAGAAGCCATGTGCACCGGGGTTGGCGATACCGGCCTTGCCCGCGTCGCACAGCACAGCGATGGCAGTACCTGCCAGCACCAGCGTGGGCGTTACCAGTATCGCGATCGAAGTCATCTTCATTTCATACGACTGGATCTTCTTGCCCAGATATTCAGGCGTACGGCCTATCATCAGGCCGGCGATGAACACTGCCATGATGGCGAAGATCAGCATGCCGTACAGGCCGGAGCCGACGCCGCCGAAAATCACTTCGCCGAACTGGATCAGCAGCATGGGCACCATGCCGCCCAGCGGCAGGAAGGAGTCGTGCATGGCATTCACGGCGCCGCAGGATGCTGCCGTAGTTACCGCCGCGAACAGCGTGGAAGCACTGATGCCGAAACGGGTCTCCTTGCCTTCCATATAGCCGCCCGACTGCAGCATACTTATGTTCTGGTCCACATTGAGCGCCTGTAGCACAGGGTGGGCCTGCTGTTCAGAACTCATCACCACCAGCGTCATTACTGTGAACAAGGTAGTCATGGCCGCTAGCACTGCCCAGCCCTGACGCCGGTCGCCTACCATGCGGCCAAAGCTGAAGCACAGCGCGGCCGGAATGATGAAGATAGCGATCATCTGAAAGAAGTTGCTCAGCGCCGTAGGATTTTCGTAGGGATGTGCCGAGTTAGCGTTAAAGAAGCCACCGCCATTGGTGCCCAGCATCTTGATGGCTTCCTGAGAAGCGACCGGCCCCATGGCGATGATCTGCTTGTCCGTGGTAAGAGTTTCCGTGACAGGCTGGCCCTGGGCGTCCAGCAGCGGCTGGCCATCAGGCCCCGTTTTAGGCTGGGTGTAAGTGACGGGATCAAGCAAGCTCACTTCCTGATAGGCAGAAAAGTTCTGGATCACGCCCTGGCTGCCAAGGAATACGGCAAACACTAGCGACAGCGGCAGCAGCACATACAGGGTAGCGCGTGTCACATCGGCCCAGAAATTACCGATAGAGCTGGCCGAGCGGGCCGCGAAACCGCGGATCAGGGCAAACGCCACGGCGATGCCGGTGGCCGCCGAGAAGAAGTTCTGACAAGTCAGCGCCAGCATCTGGGTCAGGTAGCTCATGGTCTGCTCACCGCTATAGCCCTGCCAGTTGGTATTGGCAACAAAGCTGATGGCGGTATTGAAGGCCGAATCCGGCGAGACGTTAGGCAGTGCCTGCGGATTGAGCGGCAGCCATTGCTGCAAGCGCTGCAGTGCATAGACGAACAGCGCCCCCAGGCTATTAAACAGCATCAGCGAAATGGCAAACGCCTTCCAGCTCTGGCCCACGGCCATGCCATCCTTGGTCTGCACACCGGCCATGCGGTATAGCAGATGTTCGACCTTGCCCAGCCAGCTCAGGCCCGGCACCGCAGCGCCCTGTCCCACGCGGGTCAGCACTATGCCCAGCGGATAAGCCAGTGCCAGTAGCACCAGCAGGAATACGACTAGCAGTACAACCGATTGCGTGCTCATATCAGAGATCCTCCGCTTTCAGCAATGCCAGCACCAGATACACCAGCAGGCCGGCGGCCGTCAGCGCACCGATCACATAAAAGCTGTTCATTGTTTGTCCTCCAGCCGCGCGCACGCGCCGGCAAAGCCGATAATGCTGGCCAAAAATGCCAGCAATAAACCTATATACAGAACGTCCATGGTTTCCCCTTCAAAGCTCGTTTTGCGATAGCTGCAAGATTAGCGAGCCTGATCTAAAGATTTTGTAAAGACTGGCGGGGCGGGTGTAAACAAAGTGTAAAAAACGCCGGAATCCGCCCCGCTGCGAGGCTTAGAAGGTCTTGCTGACACTCAGCAGCAAGGCGTTCTTACCGAGGAACTTGCCATTCGCTGGCGAAGCGTAGGCGGTGCTGCTGGCGTTGGTCGCAACCCATGCCAGTGCCACCGTGGCGACGCCGAAGTCCTTGGTGACGCCCAGTTTCCAGTCGGTATAACTGGCCGCGTCGTTGCCGCGCACCTTCTGCCGGCCCGCATGCAGATTGGCGCTCAGACCGTCGCCCAGATCAAAGTTGGCGCCCAGATCCAGATAGCCACTGTTCTTGCTGTCAGCGTAACCGAACAGATTCGTCACAGCGTGCGAGTATTTGAGATAGACGGGACCATAGCCCAGCTGGCCATAGATTTCCGTGGTATTCGCATTGGCCATGCCGGCCACGTGACCCAGGCCATTATTCGCATACAAATAGCCCAGCACACCCACGTCATAGGCCAGATCGTCGCTCAAGCTGCCACGCTTGCCTGCATACAGATCCCATTCGATGCTGCCGTCGCCGCCGGCATCCTTGGTCCATTTGATGGTCGACAGCCAGGTGCCGGCATACACGCCGGTGGGATTGTTGGTGTAGTCGAAGCCGCCCTGCAGCGCAGGCTTGAGGCGGGTTTGCGAAATGCCGCGATAGCGGTAATCGCTGACGACAGCGGCATTGAAGCTGGTTTCATGGTCAGGCTTGACGGCAGGCGCGGCCTCGTCGGCACGGGCAGTGGTGCTGGCGCAAGCGGCCAGAATCGCGGTAGCGAGTAATACGTGTTTCATGATTTCCCCTCTGTAGTAACGATGCGTTCAATACCCGGTATCGGGTGTAGGCAGCAGGTTATCGGGGAGGGTCTAAAGTTGGTGTAAAGACTTGGCGCCGTACTGTAAACAAAGCGTAAACAGCACGTTTCTGCTCGGTTCAGCGCGCTGCCCTGGCATGCCCCGTTTATGCGGAATTTACAGTGCGCAGGCAAATATTTAGAACATCTTTACAGGCGGCGTCCTAAGCTGGGCGGTATTACCACTACCGGAAAATCGTATGCCGAAATTACCGCCTCATGGTGTTACGGAATGCACGCCTACCCGCTTGCGCCAGCCTTGCCCTGTCTTGCTGCCGGTGCGGGTTCACAGCACTAAGGAGGCATCGTGATTATTGCTCTCATCAGCGCTGATGCCGGCGCAGCCACCGATCTCGCCCAGCAACTGGCCCTGCTACGTCTATACGAAGGGCGCCACGTACTACTGCTTACCTCGCGCCGCCCGCATGGCATGCGCCCCCGTGTGCCCTATGACGACATCGTGATCGCTAGCGGCACCATCAGCGGCGATGCCGAAGCACTGGCGCTTTCCATGGCCAGCGTGATCATCGTTCTGATAACGCCGGATGAACTACAACAGCGCCAGCCAGGCACACTGCTCGCCAGAGTGCACGCGGCCATCCGCCTCAATCCCACAGCCCGCGTACTGGTCTCGGTGGCACATGGCACGCGCAACCTGAGTGCGCGGGAAGTGGGCAGTATTCTGGTGTTTGTTGCGCAACTGGCGCCGGCCCGATTGGCCGAACAATGGGTGCTTGATGAACAAGGCGGCTACCATACCCGCCACAGTACCCGGGTACGCGCAGATCAAGAGAGTGAGCAGGTATTGTGTGCGCCGGAAGTACGCTATCTCTACCGTCAGGTGTTCCACGGCGTATCAGTGGAATAGTGCTGCACACCATCCCGCGGGCGCGGGATGGCGCTTCAGGCAGCAACGGCAAGGCGATGAACCACGAAGACTTCGCGGTACAGCTCTTTCATTTCTGCGGCCGCATGGGGGGCACGCTCGGGCACCTCGCAAACACACTGGGCATCCGGCCCGCCCAGCGCATCGGCATGCAATACGGTATGGGCCAGACTGGCCGCCATCACGTGGCTGACGTAATTGCGGATGGCGGCCAGCTCGGCCCTGGCGGGAGCACCGCCATCGCCTATGATTACAAACAGCACCCGCAAACGGGGGTTGAACATGCGCGCCGCATTGAGACGGGCAATCAAAGGGTAGTGGCGGCCCAGATCCACCTGATCGGCACGTATGGGGACTACCACCGTAGCAGCCGCTATCAGAGCCGCCCGGCTGGCAGGACTGTCACAGCCTTCCGTGTGCAGCACAATATCGTGGCAGCTGCGCTGCAACGGCGCTATGCGCACGCCTAGCTCACCGCCGAGTATGGTCTGCTGCAGCAGCCTGGGCTTGAGGCCATCGCCCTGGCGCTGCTGCGCCCAGCGGCTGACGGCTTGCTGCGGGTCTGCTTCCAGCAACAGCACACGGCGTCCGGCGCGGGCGCGCAGCAAAGCCAGATTCAAGGCAAGCAAGGTGCGGGCGGGCGCGTCCCCCTGCCCGGCAATCGCGACGATCATACGGACTCCCCCGATGCAGCATGCGCTGGCAGCACGGTGCAGCGGCCAAATTCCGCCGCCGGCAGGCGCTGCATGACGGTTTCCATAATATGCCGGACTAGCGTTTCGGTGACGCATAACCAGACTTTCATGCGCGCGCCATGCTCACAGGCTTCGATGCGCATGAATTGCAGGGCATCGCCACAGACCTGTATCACCGTCTGGCGCAGGGTGGACAGCGCGGCCGTATCGACCGTCATGTGCATCAAGCGCAGCGCCGCTGGCGCCGGTTTGCGCCATATCGAAGGACGCTGGGCCGGTCTGGTGTGGAAAAAAGCGTGCATCGTTCCCCCTCTAAACTGTGGCTAGGCATGCAAACAGCTTAGCGGGAGCGTCGTAAAAACGGCCTAAAAAGGTATCGCCGCCCCGTAAACATCGTGTATAAATTAGCGCGCACCGATTTTTTGCCGCGATTGACGTCAGTTGAGGATAGAATACGCAAACGTTCGCACAAAACTGTATATAAACACAGTAATTAAATTATCAGCTTGATCACGTATGGCCACTAAAAAACCCGTTTCCGACTATAGCGAATCCTCTATCCGCGTCCTCAAGGGACTGGAACCAGTCAAGCAACGTCCGGGCATGTACACCCGCACCGAGAACCCGCTGCACATCATTCAGGAAGTCATAGACAATGCCTCCGACGAAGCGCTCGGTGGCCATTGCAAGAATATTATCGTCACGCAGAATGCCGACGGCAGCATCACGGTAGAGGATGATGGCCGTGGTATTCCCGTCGGCCTGCATCCCGATGAAGGTGTGCCGACGGTGGAAATCGTCTTCACCCGTTTGCACGCGGGCGGCAAGTTCGACAAAGGTTCGGGCGGCGCCTATGCCTTCTCCGGCGGTCTGCACGGCGTTGGCGTATCGGTCACCAATGCGCTGTCCAAGCGGCTGGAGATCACCGTATGGCGCAAGGAGCCGGACGGCACCGGCCTGCACAAGCTGGCTTTCGAACATGGCGACGTGGTGGAACCGCTGGCTTCCGTGGTAGCGCCGCGCGACGGCAAGAAATCCGGTACCCGCGTCACGGCATGGCCCGATGGTAAATACTTCGATTCGCCGAATATCTCGCAAGTCGAGCTGCAACGCCTGCTGCGCTCCAAGGCCGTGCTGCTGCCCGGCGTTTCCGTCACGCTGAACAACGGCAAGACGGGCGAATCGCAGACGTGGAAATACGACGACGGCCTGCGCGGCTATCTGACCGAAACGCTGGCCCAGACGGGCAACGGCGAAACCCTGATTCCCCTGTTCGAGGGCGCGCAGTTCGCCGGTCCCGACGCGGAAGGCTTTGCCGAAGGCGAAGGCGCGGCATGGGTGGTGGCGTGGACCGAAGAAGGCGCCATCGTGCGCGAATCCTACGTCAACCTGATCCCTACTGTCAGCGGCGGCACCCACGAATCGGGCCTGCGCGACGGTCTGTATGGCGCCGTGAAGAGCTTCGTCGAACTGCACTCGCTGCTGCCGAAAGGCGTCAAGCTGCTGCCGGAAGACGTGTTTGCCCGCGTCTCTTTCGTGCTGTCGGCCAAAGTGCTGGACCCGCAATTCCAGGGCCAGACCAAGGAACGTCTGAACTCGCGCGATGCCGTGCGTCTGGTCTCGACCTTCTCCAAGCCGGCACTGGAACTGTGGCTCAACCAGCACGTTGACCACGGCAAGAAGCTGGCCGAACTGGTGATCAAACAGGCGCAATCGCGTCTGCGCTCGCTGCAGAAAGTCGAAAAGAAAAAATCCTCGGGCGTGGCAGTTTTGCCGGGCAAGCTGACGGATTGCGAATCGTCCGACGTGACCCGCACCGAACTATTCCTCGTCGAGGGTGATTCGGCAGGCGGCTCGGCCAAGATGGGCCGCGACAAGGAATTCCAGGCCATTCTGCCGCTGCGCGGCAAGGTGCTGAACTCGTGGGAGACCGACCGCGACCGTCTGTTTGCCAACAACGAGATTCACGACATCGCCGTGGCGATCGGCGTCGATCCGCACACGGCCACCAGCACGCCGGACCTGAGCGGTCTGCGCTATGGCAAAATCTGCATCCTCTCCGATGCGGACGTGGACGGCTCGCACATACAGGTGCTGCTGCTGACACTGTTCTTCCGCCACTTCCCTGCACTGATCGCCAACGGGAATATCTGCATCGCCCGTCCGCCGCTATACCGTGTGGATGCACCGGCACGCGGCAAGAAGCCTATCCAGAAGCTGTATGCACTCGATGACGGCGAACTGACCGCCATCGAAGACAAGCTGCGCAAGGATGGCCTGAAAGAAGGCGCATGGTCGATCTCGCGCTTCAAAGGTCTGGGTGAAATGAACGCCGAACAGCTGTGGGAAACCACCATGAATCCCGATACGCGCCGTCTGCTGCCGGTCGCGCTGGGGGGCTTCGGCCTGACGGAAGCTTCGTCCCGCTTCAATATGCTGATGGGTAAAGGCGAAGCCGCTGCCCGTCGCGCATGGATCGAAGAACATGGTAACGAAGCCGACGCCGATATCTAACTATTACTGATCATGACTCAAGCAAATCTCTTTGACGAACCGGCCAACGAGCCGGCCGCAAACAGCAGCACGTCCGCCAGCACGGCCGGCGCGCCTGCCCACAAAGCCGCGGCAGCACCTGCTGCCGCAGAAGGCGATCTGTTCGAAGGCAGCAGCGCAGTAGCGCTGGCCGAGGACGACAGCAGCGACAGCGCACTGGAAAGCGGCGTGGCCGACGCCAGCAATGGTGGCCACGGTAATGGTGATGACCAAAGCGGCGACGCTGGCGCTGGCGGAAATGGCGGCGGTGACGACGACAGCAGCGGTAATGGTGGCGGTGATGGTGGCAATGGCGGCGAAGACAACGGCGTGTTCGGCAACGGCGACGGTGGCGATGGCGGCGACTCCCTGACCCTGTCCACCTTCGCAGAACGCGCCTATCTCGATTACGCCATCTCGGTGGTCAAGGGCCGCGCCCTGCCCGACGTATGCGACGGCCAGAAGCCGGTACAGCGCCGCATTCTGTACGCGATGAACGAAATGGGCCTGAACTCCACCGCCAAGCCGCGCAAGTCGGCAACCGTGGTGGGTGACGTGCTCGGTAAGCTGCACCCGCACGGCGACCAGTCCGTGTACGACGCCATGGTGCGTATGGCGCAGGACTTCTCGCTGCGCTATCCGCTGATCGACGGTCAGGGTAACTTCGGCTCGCGCGACGGCGACGGTGCCGCAGCCATGCGATACACCGAAGCCCGTCTGACGCCGATTGCCAAGGTGCTGCTGGACGAAATCAATCTGGGCACGGTGGAATTCCAGGCCAACTACGACGGCTCGACGGAAGAACCGTCGCTGCTGCCAGCGCGCCTGCCTATGGTGCTGCTGAACGGCGCCTCCGGTATTGCTGTCGGTCTGGCGACGGAAATCCCGTCGCACAATCTGACCGAAGTGGCGCAGGCCACGGTGGCCATGATCAAGAACCCGAAGATCAGCCACAGCGAACTGATGGAACTGATCCCCGGTCCGGACTTCCCCGGCGGTGGCCAGATCATCACGCCTGCCTCGCAGATCAGCGATATGTACGCCACCGGCCGTGGCAGCATGAAGGTGCGGGCACGCTGGAAGATCGAAGAGCTGGCACGCGGCCAGTGGCAGGCCGTGGTGACGGAACTGCCGCCCGGTACGTCGGCCCAGAAGGTACTGGAAGAAATCGAAGAACTGACCAACCCGAAAATCAAACTGGGTAAGAAGACGCTGTCGCCGGAACAGCTGGCGCTGAAGTCGCTGATCCTCAATTCGCTCGATACCATCCGCGACGAATCGGGCCGCGCTGCGCCTGTGCGTCTGGTGTTCGAACCGAAGTCGAAGAATCAGGACCAGACCGAATTCATGCTGCTGTTGCTGGCGCATACCTCGCTGGAATCGTCGGCCTCCATCAATCTGGTGATGATAGGCGGCGATGGCCGTCCGCGCCAGAAGGGTCTGACCGAAATCCTGCAGGAGTGGATTACCTTCCGCTTCGCCACCGTGACCCGCCGCAGCCAGTACAAGCTGGGCAAGGTCGATGCGCGCATCCATATTCTGGAAGGCCGCGAGACGATTCTGCTGAATATCGATGAAGTCATCCACATCATCCGTAATTCGGACGAACCGAAAGCGGCGCTGATGGAACGTTTCCGTCTGTCGGAAATTCAGGCCGAGGATATTCTGGAAATCCGCTTGCGCCAGCTGGCCCGTCTGGAAGCCATCAAGATCCAGCAGGAGCTGGCCGAACTGCGCAAGGAAAAAGGCATCCTGCAGGACCTGCTGGACAACCCGAACTCGATGAAGCGCGCCATCATCAAGGAAATCGAAACGGACACCAAGCAGTATGGCGATGCGCGCCGTACCCTGATCGAAGAAGCCCAGAAAGCCGTGGTGGAACAGAAGGTGGTGGACGAGCCGGTCACCGTCATCATTTCGGAAAAAGGCTGGATACGCGCGCGCAGCGGCATCGGCCATGACTCGGCCCAGTTCACCTTCAAGGCAGGCGACAGCCTGTATGGCGCTTTCGAATGCCGCACGGTAGACCACCTGCTGGCCTTCGGCAGCAACGGCAAGATCTACTCCGTGCCGGTGGCAGCACTGCCGAACGCGCGTGGCGACGGCGTGCCGATTACTACCCTGATCGATCTGGCCAGCGGCACCCGCATCCTGCATTACTTCGCCGGTAGCGGCAGCACCCAGATGATGCTGACCACCAGCGCCGGCTTCGGCTTCGTGGCCAAGGCTGGCGATATGGTCAGCCGCATCAAGGGCGGCAAGAACTACATCACACTCGACGAAGGCGCGACGCCGTTGCCACCGGCCGTGATTCCCGATACGGCCAGCGCCGTGGCGGTACTGTCGGCCAATGCGCGCGTACTGGTATTCGGTCTGGACGAAATGAAGGTGCTGACCAACGGTGGCCGTGGCGTAATCCTGATGGAGCTGGAAGACAAGGAAACCCTGATCGCGGCCCAGCCTATCAGCCAGAAAGGTGTGATCGTGTCCGGCATAGGCCGTGGCGCCAAGCCGCAGGAAGAACGCCTGTCGGCATCGGCGCTGGCCGTCCACTTCGGCAAGCGCGCCCGTAAAGGCAAGGCACTGGCCACCAAACTCAAGCCCTCCACACTGACGCCTATCGTCTAGGCGCCCCGCCCCGCAATTGCAGCCCTTAGCCAGCAGCGCTAAGGGCTGCAGGTGAGAATTTACGCATTTCAAATTAGGCAATAATGCTATCCTAACAGGTATGGCCGGTTTCTCAGGAAAACCGGCCGGTCCGCTGACGACTGAACTGATGCGCCCAAGGGAGAAGATTGTGCTTAGCGGCTCTGCCAAAAGCTGATTATTCAGGAGCAGGAAAATGAAACGACTTGATTGCGCTGCCCTACTTCTGGCTGCGGCCAGTGTATTCAGCACCAGCGCGCCGGCAGCACCGGCCGCACCGGCACGCAGAGCGCCACCGGCGCAGTATGAAAACTGGGGCGTCTGTCCTTTCGAATGCTGCACCTATCGCGACTGGACGGCCACCGACAATATCCCCGTCTATCAGGACCGCAAAGCCGGTTCGGCGCTGGCATTCAGCCTGCGACGCGACGAAAAAGCCACTGCCCTGACGGGTGTCGTGGTCACGCAAAAAGCTGCCAGAATACGCATCGCCAGCGCCATGCAGGATGGCTATCTCGATGGCAAAGACGGGCCGCAGCTGTCGCTGAAACCGGGCGACATCGTGTACCTGCTGGCGCCACTGGGCGAAGGCGCTTTTCTGTTCTGGTATCAGGGCAAAGTCTATCGCAGCAGTCTGGAACTGGGCAGCCTGCCCACCATCAACGCCGAACAGGCCAGGATGGTCTGGTGGAAGCAGATCCGTAACAGTGCCGGTAAGAGTGGCTGGACGCGCTCCGATAAATTTGCCAACGCCGATGCCTGTGGCTGAATCGCGCCCGCCAGCGAGCACTGGTACCGGCTGAAGTTGCCATGTAGGATATTGAAATAATCAACTCCCGGCCGCCCCCCATCATCGAAGGATAACTATGAGCTCACTTACCGATATGTCGCCAGTACTGATACCCGTGATTGCCCTCCTGATACCCATCGCCAGCATTATTGCGTGGGCAGTGATCAAGGTTACCCGCCTCAACCTGCTGCACGAAACCATACGCCACATCAGTTCCACCGGCCAGCCGATTCCGCCGGAGCTGCTAGCCGAAATCGTCAGCAGCAAGCGCTCCTGATCCCAGAAACCTGTCAGGAATACAGTGCAATTAAAAATAGCTGTCCGCAGCGGTATAGAAGTCAAATGGACAGGCTGCAAACAGAACGGTCCGGTCTTCTATGGCGGCCCGCCGCCGGAAACCGGGGAATGGAAGCTGAGTATAAACAAGCTCGAAGACTACCTTGGCACAGGGCTGCGTAAGCGGTCCTTCGGCTCGTCGATCGAGACTTTTGTGCTCGGGTTCGATATTGCCGGCCTTTCCGCCGAAGTGGCGCGGCTACTGGCGCAGTGCCCTGTCGCCGAAATCACTGCATAGAGCAGCCTGAGAATTCAGGCCACTCCAGTTGCACCACGGGTCCGCTGAATTACTGCGCTGGCGGACGCGAATACAGATCGATGATGGTGCTGATCGCATCGGCACACACGGCGCAGAACTTCTCGCTGCGGTCGAACATGATGCACTGCATCTGCGGGCGGTAGTAACCGCTCGCTTCATAGTTGGCACCTTCGAACGCGCCTACCGAGTGGTAGTGCGGATCGGGCGTGAACAGCGCCGTGCTTTCGGCCAGATCTTTTTTGAACAGCGCACTCATTTCCGCTTCCGGACGCTGCGCAGCACGCAGGGCAGCACGCTCCTTCTGGTAGGCGCGCGAGGCCGTTTCATAAGTCTGCTTAGGCCATGGCGTCGGCAGCGGCGTGCCGGCCGCGACGAAGCGCTTCCACTTGATATGGTCCGGATCACGCAGCGCCGTGGCATTCGGCTCCCATGGTTCGGGACGGGCAGTACCCGACTGATAAGCCACCGGCGAGGTGTAGTACTCGTCGGCCAGCCCGGCGAAGTGGTGGCCGAATTCGTGCACGAACAGATAGTTGGCCCAGTCATTATTCGCTGCCGCCGTGCTGAACTGGCCGAAAATGCCGCCACCGCCATAGGTCTCGTTATTCACCAGAATTTCGATGAATTCGTAAGGCGCATACTGTGCCAGCTCGCGCAGGGCGCGGTTATCGGTGGTCAGCACATAGCGCTCGCTGCCGAAAATATCGTAGCGCGTGCCCAGTGGCGAAGCATGGTGCACGCCCGTCGATGGGCGCGACACGCCCGATTCCGCCGTCGGCAAGGCCAGTGCCCACACATTGAAGTCGCTGGCGCGCTCCTTGAAAGGCGAGGTGGCGAACAGGTGATCAGCCAGCTTGCGCGCACTGGCTTCGAACTTCGGCATCTCGGCAGCGGTGTAGCCATCGCCGACTATCAGCAGATCGACCTTCTGCGGCGACGGGCCGTTGACGCGGATCGCGATCGGCTTCACCGGCGCAGCTGGCAGCTTGCGCACGACATCCATAGCATCGCTATCGATTTCGGCAGTCCACACCACCGAGAAGGCATTACGGTCATCGCGCTTGAGGATGCGCACCCGCACCGGACGGTCCGGTTTGGGAAAGCGCACCGATTCCTGAAAACCGCGATTGGCATGCTGCGCTTCTTCGGTGGTGCGCCACTCGGCAAACACGGTGGAGAAGCCGCGCGAGTACAGCAGTTCGCCCGTCTTGCTGTCCACCACTTCGAGCATGTTGTTGCCACGGTTGGTATCGTCGATGGCGCGCCGCACATCGCCCGGCCATGGCAGCGGTTCGATCACGACCCGTTCGAGCGCGTAGTTCTCGTTCAGTGCATTCCCGCTATGCATATAGTCGACCCGCACGGTGGCCGGCTGCACAGCTTTGACGGAAGCGGCAGCAACGGCGGCGGCACTGGCCGCAGCTTGGGCAGTCAAGGGAACCAGTGCGGTCAGGCCGCAAGCCAGCGCCAGCGCACTGACCAGAGCACGCAGCGGCGTGCGGGAAGCAAACAGGGGCATGATCTTCCTATCGGAGTAAATGTGGCAGGCCATCATTCTAATCCGGCCCGCTGCGCAGCAGCATGCCCGCATGCTAGTTCTTTTGCAGCAGCGACTGGCCGATATCGAGCGGACGGATATCGAGCCGCATATTCAGGATGGAATAGCTTTGCAGCGCGGCCGAGGCATAGCCCACGCTATCGCGCGTTTTACTGAAAGTGAACTGGAAGCCCAGCTCCGGCAGCGGCGAATTGCGGCCGCTGGTGGCGATGCCTATGGCTTCGCTGCGGCGGTTGTTGATCAGGTTTTCCATCAGCTCCACCAGCGCATTGCGCGCCAGTATATCGGCCGAAAACACGGGCTGCGCCATCTGCACGGCACGGGCATCGAGCTTGCCGCCGGCCTTGGCCTGCGAAGGAATGAAGGTGTGACTGGCCAGATCGTAGCGGTCGCCCTTGTCCAGATAGCTGATCATGGCATTGGCCACATTGAAGCCGCCATGGCTGGCATCCGTGGTGGCGCGGCGCAGATCGACCAGCAGCGCACCACGGTGGCCGACAATCTCCACCTGACGGCGGCTGTCCACCACCATGGCCGTGTTCTCATCGATGCCCAGACCGAATTTATAACCCTTCTTGAGCATGGCGGGGATCATGCGGGCAAATCGTCCGCGCACGAGGAAGTGCTGGTCGACGAACACATCGTCGCCGATAAAGCCCAGTCCCGGCGCGATTTCGCGGCCGTCCGTCACGCCGGCGCGCAGCGCGGAAAACACGGGGCCGGGGGCATAGAACATGGTGCTGCTCATGATGGCGGCACCGGCGCTATTACCGGCCACCACACCGCCATTGCGGTATAGCTCCCACACGGCTTCCAGCACGGCGCTGCGGCTGCCATCCGGCCGCACCAGCGCCTGCGTGATGCGGGCCTGATCGCCACCGGCAAAGAACACGCCGCCCGCGCTGCGCACGGCTTCGGCCAGCTGCGGATCGTCGGCCACCTGACGGTAATCGCTATCGGCCAGCTTGACGGCCAGCGGCACCAGAAACGCATCGGCGCCATAGGCGCGGAAGCGCTCGACGATGGCAGCGCCCGCGGGCGCCGGATCAGCCGCTGCAGAGGGCAGCACCGCCAGCCGGGCACCGGGGCCACCGGCCAGCTGGACGATGCGCTGCCAGACTTCGGCGTTATCGGCCTGCAGATTACCGCCTATGATGACCAGCGAGCCCTTGGGCGCATCCGCTGCAGCCTGCGCTGCGCCGAACGGCACGGCCAGCATCAGTGCTGCCTGCGCTACTCTGTGCCACCATTTGTCCGCCCCGCGCATTGCCGCCTCCGCAAAGAAAAAGGGATGGCGCATGACACGCCATCCCTTCAATATACCTGATTTTCTGCCCGCTGCTAGCGGTAGCGGTAGAGCGGCGCCTGTAACTGTATCGGCCGCACATCCATACGCAGTTTCAGCACGGAGTAAGCCTCCACTTCGGTCGAGCTATAACCGACGCTGTTGATAGTTTTACTAAACCTGAACTCGAAACCGATATCTGGGTAAGCGTCGCGCGGATTGCCGAAGGCGATGCCTATGGCTTCCTGCTGGGCGTTGTCGATCAGGTTGACCATCAGATCAAGCACCGCGTTATTGCCCAGAATATCGTTGGTGAACACGGGTTCGCGGGTTTCCGGCTGGTTGGGATCGAGCTTGTTGTCGGCCTTGTCCGGCGACGGAGTAAATTCGCGCGTCACCAGATTGAACTTGTCGCCCCGGTCCAGATAGCTGATGGTGGCATTGCTGATGTTGAAGCCCTTGATGCCACGGTCGGTAATCGCCGCCGACAGGTCCAGCAGCAGCGCGCCGCTATAGCCGATGATTTCCACATCGCGCCTGGCGTTGACCACCATGGCGGTGTTCTCATCGATGCCCAGACCGATCTGATAACCCTTCTTCAGCATCACAGGGATCATGCGGGCAAAGCGGCCGCGCACCAGCAGGTGCTGGTCGACGAACACGTCGTCACCGATGAAACCCAGTCCGGCCGAAATCTCGTTCCCTTCCGTGACACCCTGCTTGAGCATTTCCAGTGTGCTCTTGGCGTCATAGAACATGGTGGTACTCATGATGGCGGCACCCGCACTGGAACCGGCCACCACGCCACCATCGCGGTACACATCCCACACCGCATCAAGTGCTGCCGTATGCTTGCCGTCGGGTCGCACCAGCGCCCGGGTGATGCGCGCCTGATCGCCGCCGGTGAAATAGATACCGGTGGCCGAATGGATGGCCGCCACCACTTCAGGATCTTCCGCCGCCTTGCGGTAGTCGCTATTCGGCAGCGTCACACCGAGTGGAATGAAGAAGGCCTGCGCGCCGTACTGATTGAGTTTGTTGATGGTGTTCTGGGCCGACTGCTCGGGATTGATCGAGGCCGAGCCGAACACGCCGATACGGGCGCCCTTGCCGCCTGCCAGTTGAACAATGCGCTGCCAGACTTCGGCGTTGTCGGCCCGCAGGCCGCCGCCAATGATAACCAGATTGCCGGCCGGTGGTGCCAGCACCGGTTTGGGCGGTGGCACCGCTTTAGCCGGCTTGCTCGAGCTTTTTGCAGCCTGCTGCGGCTTGCCTGCCGGCGCTTTGGCGGCCGGCGTGCTGACCGCTACCTGTGCCGCCTGCACACTGGCACCGCATAGCAGCAGCCATAGCAAAAGCACTCGCAGTAGCGTAAAACCTGAGAAATTCATGTAGCCCTTCCTAGTAAAACCGGCGCCGCACTCACGCGCGGCGCCGTCGTAGCGCAGATCATACCAATCAATTGGCCTGTCTGGCTTAATGCATCATTACGTTACATTATTTGAACGCGTAATTAGCAGTGGCGAAGAAGCGACGACCACGTGGATCAGTGTAGGTCGGATCATAGCCGGAGATGAAGTAGAAGGCCTGATTCGAGTACGGCGGCGCCGTATCCAGCAGATTCTGCACGCCGGCACGCAGTTTCAGTGCCTTGTTCACCTGCCATGCGCCCGACAGATCCCACAGCGAGTAGGCTTTTACGCGGTTTTTTGCCACCACCGAACCATCGCCCGTGTTGATCGCGGTATTCTGGTCATCATAGCCGCTCGAATAGGTATTCGACAGGCTGGCCGAGAACGGGCCTTTATCCCAGTCGAAGGTGATGGTATGGCGCCAGCGCTGTACCACGCTATCGGTGACAAAGCGGCCCAGATTGCTCAGGTAGGCGTCACCTACATTGTTCTGAACCTTCGATTGCAGCACATAGGTGCCGGACAGGTGGCCGCCGAAGCGGCCCATTGCCGTCTGCACGCCGCGGTAATCGATGGTCAGATCCAGACCGGAGGCAAGCTGCGCACCACGGTTTTCCTTGCGCATTTCGATGTAGTCGATCATACCGTCTTCATCGCGATGCACCAGATTACCGTATTTGGCCAGATTGCCAAGGATGACGTCATCACCGATTTCGCCTATCAGGTCGGTGCGCTTGATGTTCCAGTAGTCAAGCGAGAGCGAAGCATTTTTCACCGGCTCCAGCACCATGCCCAGCGAGTACTGGCGGCTATGTTCCGGTTTCAGCTTGTCGTTCGAATAGCGACGAGTATTCCAGGCGTCGGCACAATCGGCGTAATTGTTATCCACGGTGGCGCAGTACACAGGGTCAGGCAGGGTTGCCGTGCTGCTGAACACCGTAGGACGGTACAGATCCGACATCGACGGTGCGCGGAAGCCGCGGCCGGCCGAAGCGCGGAACAGCATGGTCTTGGTCGGGGTGTAGCTCAGGCCCACTTTCGGGCTGGCGGCACCGCCCACTACCTGATAGTGGTCGTAACGGGCCGATACCTGTGCCTGCAGCTGCTTGGTGAACGGCAGCAGCAGTTCGCCATAGATAGCCTGCACGCTGCGCTTGTCGCTGGTCGGGCGGCCGCCTTCCGGTGCGAAGTCATTGTTGATGTTATCGCTCATCAGCAGCGCCGACGGGGTGAAATCCGTGCGTTCGTGGCGCACTTCGCCACCGACCGCCATGGCAGCATCACCGCCACCCAGTGCGCCCAGCGCATGCGAAACCTTGAAGTCGATCGAATCCATCACCCCGCGGGCATGGCGCACATCGTCGTTCACCTGGATGGAATCGAGCAGGGCGACGCCGGCCGCGCTGGACGGGCCGAACGGATTGATCAGGCCATCGTAGATGCCCTTCAACAGTTTGTCGTACAGCACGTAGCCGTGGGTGTCCTTGTCCTTGATGGTGTTGACGCTGTGGTTCAGGCCCACGTCGTAGTCCCAGCCGCCGGCACTTCCCGTCAGGCCCAGCACGATGCGCTGGCTTTCGCTGGTCAGTTCGCTGGTACGGCGGCCCGCTTCATTCAGGCGCATACGCAGCGTAACATCGCCCACCGTATCGTCGTCCGCACTGGCGACATCCGAATCCAGCACATATTTGGCCAGTTCCGGAATGCGTTTGTAATTGATCGCGCCCGTCACCCGCGCCGAGGAACCGACGTAATAAGTCTTGGAGCGGCTCAGCGCCACTTCGGCAAACAGCTGGTTGTCCGGATTGAGTTGCAGCACGCCGCGCGACAGCAGGTTGACCTTGTCCGACTTCGGATACAGCTCGGTGTCGCCCATGTAGTTGTAGGTGCAGGCATCCGCCCCGCCGGTACCTTTAGGCAGGTACAGATTGGCCGGCGGTGCGCAGTTCGGCTGCGACAGGTTGATGGTGCGGCCGGTGATAGGCTTACCGTTAATGGTGAAACCATGGTCCTGCAGGTAGTCAAACTGGGCGCCGGTCAGGCGGATATTGGCCGGGCTAGTATAGCCGGACAGCAGGTGCGGCAGGCGTTCGGCGATATGCAGATCATCGATGAATTTACGCTGCGAGGTATTCAGTGCGCCCGTGCGCTGCACGTCCACCACGGCGAAGACGTTGTAACCATCGCGGCCCAGATCACCGGTACCGGCACTCAGGCTGGCCGTACGCTTGCCGGCGCCACCTTCCTGCGTCTTGTTACCGTAGGCATTCAGTTCCAGCCCCTGGAAGTCCTTGCGGGTGATGAAGTTGATCACACCGCCGATAGCGTCCGTGCCGTACAGCGCCGAAGCACCGTCCAGCAGCACTTCCACGCGCTGGATGGCAGCGGCCGGGATGTTGTTCAGGTCCACGCCCGTATCGTCGCCGGGCGAAGCAAAGTTGGCCATGCGGCGGCCGTTCAGCAGCACCAGCGTGGACGAGGTACCGATGCCGCGCAGATTGGCGCTATTGAAGCCGCGCTGGTCGCCGCCGACGTTGATGCTGGCGCCATCGGTCAGGCCGCCCACGTTGGCCGATACCCGCGCCATCAGTTCGGACGCAGTGGTCACGCCAGCCTTGTCGATTTCTTCACGGGTGATGACCTGCACCGGCAGTGCGGTTTCGGATTCGATGCGGCGGATGGCCGAACCGGTGATCTCCACCTTGGGCACCGGCACGGCGCTGACCGCCGCCTCCTGCGCCTGTACCTGCTGTATCAGGCCGGCCACGGCCCCCACTCCCAGCGCCAGTTTGACCGCCAGCGCCATATTCGAAACCTGCAATTTGCGTGCTGCACCCATGTTATTTGCTCTCTCAGTTGAAGAAATAATTACATTAAACTAACTGTACGCACATCATGACTAAAACTCAAGAAAGCCCGTGCAGATTCCGCATATGTACATTTACTTTGTGAAAATAGTGCTACATACTCAATCTTTGTCGAATTATTCATAGGCGTAGACCAGGCCATCATGCAAGTTCACCAACACCCCATCTCTGGCGCTCACAGCAACGCCCATTACCAGCTGACCAGTCTGCATTTCGGCACGCCGGGCAGCGGCAAAAAAGTGTATATACAAGCCTCGCTGCACGCCGACGAAGTGCCGGGCATGCTGGTGGCGCAGTTCCTGCGCAAGGAGCTGATCGCGCTGGAAGCGGCGGGCCGCCTGCAGGGCGAAGTGATCCTGGTGCCGGCCGCGAATCCCATCGGGCTGGCGCAGGCCATCCACGGCGCCGCCTTCGGCCGATTTGATCTGACCACCGGTATCAACTTCAACCGCGCCTACAAGCACGTGGCAGACGACCTGAAAGCCTCGCTGGCCGGCCTGCTGGGGCAGGATGCCGACGCCAACGTGGCGCTGATCCGTGCCCACGCGCGCACCTCCATCGCCACCTGGCATCCGGCCACGGATGCGGAAGCGCTGAAGAAAATCCTGATGACCATGGCCGTCGATGCCGACATCGTGCTCGATCTGCATTGCGATAACGAGGCGGCGCTGCACATCTATGCGGGAACGCCGCTGGCCACAGCCATCGCGCCGCTGTCGGCCATCATGGGCGCGCAGGCCGTGCTGCTGGCCTATCAGGCTGGTGGCGAACCGTTCGACGAAGCCTGCAGCCGCCTATGGTGGGATCTGGAGCGCCACTTCGAAGGACGCTACCCGATACCGCCGGCCTGCGTGTCCACCACGGTGGAGCTGCGCGGCGAACAGGAAGTGAGCTACGCGCTGGCGCAGAAGGATGCAGCCGGCCTGCTGCAGTTCCTCATGCTGAATGGTGTGGTGCTGGCAGCCGATGCCGCCGCCGAAGCGGCCGCCCGCGTGCTGCCTGCGCCGCTGTGTGAAGCCACGCCGCTGGAAGGCGTGGAACCGCTGTATGCACCGCACCCCGGCATTCTGGTCTACACGCGCGAACTGGGCGAGCGTGTGGCAGCAGGCGATGCGATTGCCGACATCATCGATCCCGTCAGCGGCGAAACCACCGTGATCCATGCCGGCGTGGCCGGGGTGTTCTTTGCCCGCAGCGCGCACCGCCATGTGATCCGTGGCATGAACATCGGCAAAATCGCCGGTGCCACCGCTTACCGCGCCGGCGATCTGCTGAGCCAATAAGAAAGCCCGCCCATGAGCACTCCTAGCAACCATGCCGCCTCGGGCAGCAAAAAGAAACTCAAGCTGCCGCATACTTTCGTCCTGCTGTTCATCATCCTCGCGCTGATTGCCGCGGCAACCTGGCTGGTCCCGGGCGGCAAATACGATACCCATCTGGTCAACGGCAAGCAGCTGATCGATCCGGCCAGCTTCCACTACATCCCCAGCGTGCCGCAAGGCTTTACGGCGCTGATCAAGGCGCCCATCAAGGGCTTTGTGGAAGCGGCGCTGATCATCGGCTTCGTGCTGGTGGTGGGTGGCGCCTTCGCCGTGCTGCAGAAGACCGAAGCCGTCGATGCCATGATCAAGGCGCTGGCGCGCGCGCATGACAGCTCGCCCTTCATCCAGAAGGCGCTGATCCCCGTGTTCGTCACCATGTTCTCGATAGGCGGCGCCACCTTCGGCATGAACGAAGAAGCCATCCCCTTCGTGATGATCTTTGTGCCGCTGGCACTGGCGCTGGGCTATGACACGGTCACCGGCGTTTCGATTCCCTTCCTCGGCTCGCAGGTCGGCTTCGGCGCGGCCTTCCTCAACCCTTTCAACGTCGGCATTGCGCAAGGCATCGCCGGGGTGCCGGTGTTTTCGGGCTGGGGCTACCGTCTGATCGTGTGGGTGATCGCCACCGGCGTCACCATCGCTTTCCTGATGTGGTATGCGGCGCGCATCAAAAAGAATCCGCAACTGAGCCCTACCTATGCGCTGGACTTGGAGAAACGCAAGGAGCAGCCGCATGGTCTGGGTGATTTCCACGGCATTACGGGCCGCCACAAGCTGGTGCTGGCCATCTTCGTCGCTGCGCTGGCCATCATGGTAGGCGGCGTGGTGGGCTATGACTGGTATATCGATGAAATCGCCGCGCTGTTCCTCGTGATGGGCATCGTCATCGGTCTGGTCGGCAAACTCGATTCCACCCAGATCGTCGAGAGCTTCATACAGGGCGCGCGCGATCTGGTCGGCACGGCGCTGGTGATTGCGCTGGCGCGCGGCACCATGATCCTCGCGCGCGATGCCCACATCATCGACACCATGCTGCATGGCCTGATGCCGCTGGTGCAGTCCTCGCTGCCCGTGTTCGCGGCGTGGAAAATGTTCGGCATCCAGACCGTGATCAATTTCTTCATCCACTCCGGTAGCGGTCAGGCTGCGCTGACTATGCCCATCATGGCGCCGCTGTCCGATCTGGTGGGCGTGACGCGCCAGACGGCGATTCTGGCTTTCCAGCTGGGCGAACTGACCACGCCTATGATCCCCACCTCGGGCATCACGGTCGGCGTGCTGGCACTGGCCCGCATCCCCTGGATTACCTGGGCCAAGTGGATGATACCGCTGCAGCTGATCTACGCTGCACTGGCGCTGGCCATGCTGGTACCGCCCTGCCTGATGAACTGGCAGTGAGGCACGATCAGGCAAAAACTGCAAAAAACCGCAGTTGATGCCTGATTTTAGTAGGCAAAAACGCAAGGTTGACATATTTTTGAGCAGCCCCGGTTTATAATCACCGCTGACATTAATCCTGCATCTCCTTACGCTTCCACTATGACTGCACAACTTTCCAAGAAAAGCGAAGCCTGGTCGGCCCGCTTCAACGAACCGGTTTCCGATCTGGTCAAACGCTACACTGCCTCGGTTTTCTTCGATAACCGCATGGCCAAGGCCGACATTCAGGGTTCGCTGGCTCACGCCGAAATGCTGGCCGCTCAGAGCATCATCAGCGCCGCAGACCGCGCCGAAATCGAACGCGGCATGGCACAGATCAGCGCCGAAATCGAAGCCGGCACCTTCGAGTGGCTGCTCGATCTGGAAGATGTGCACCTGAATATCGAAAAACGCCTGACCGAACTGGTAGGCGATGCCGGCAAGCGCCTGCACACGGGCCGTTCGCGTAACGACCAGGTAGCCACCGACATCCGTCTGTACGTGCGCTCCGCCATCGACGATGTGCTGGCCCTGCTGCACTCGCTGCGCAGCGCGCTGGTGGATCTGGCCGAGAAAAACGCCGACACCATCCTGCCCGGCTTCACCCACATGCAGGTAGCCCAGCCGATCACCTTCGGCCACCACATGCTGGCCTATGTCGAAATGTTCGGCCGCGATGCCGAGCGTATGCTGGACTGCCGCAAACGCGTCAACCGCCTGCCGCTGGGCGCCGCCGCACTGGCCGGCACCACCTTCCCGATCGACCGCGAGCGCGTCGCCAAGACGCTGGGCTTTGACGACGTCTGCCACAACTCGCTGGATGCCGTGTCGGACCGCGACTTCGCCATCGAATTCACTGCTGCCGCTTCGCTGATCATGACCCACGTGTCGCGCATGTCGGAAGAGCTGATCATCTGGATGAGCCCACGCGTGGGCTTCATCGATATCGCCGACCGCTTCTGCACCGGTTCGTCCATCATGCCGCAGAAGAAAAATCCGGACGTGCCGGAACTGGCCCGTGGCAAGACCGGCCGTGTGTACGGCCACCTGATGGGCCTCCTGACCCTGATGAAAGGCCAGCCGCTGGCCTACAACAAGGACAATCAGGAAGACAAGGAACCGCTGTTCGACACCGTCGATACGGTAGTCGATACGCTGCGCATCTTTGCCGACATGGCAGGCGGCATCAGCGTCAAGCCGGACGCCATGCGTGCCGCTGCCCTGCAGGGCTACGCCACCGCCACCGATCTGGCCGATTATCTGGTGAAAAAAGGTCTGCCTTTCCGTGACGCCCACGAAGCCGTGGCCCACGCCGTGCGCGCCTGCGACGGCCTGAAGATCGATCTGGCCGAAATGACACTGGAACAGCTGCGTGCCTTCTCGCCGCTGATCGGCGACGACGTGTTCGCCGTGCTGACGCTGGAAGGCTCGGTCGCAGCGCGTGACCACGTGGGCGGCACTGCCCCGGCGCAGGTACGCAAAGCCATCGCGCGCGTACGCGCCCAGCTGGCTGGCTAAACCCTGCCCCAGCCGCGCCGGACCAGGATAGTCCGGCGCGGCTGAAACCATCAAACTGGCTGGCTACCCTGCCGCCACCGTGGTGTATCTGCCGGAGACGTTGCCGGACGTAGAGGAGTTCTCATGTTCATGAAGCTTGCCCGCGCCATCGACCGACTCAACGAAGCCATCGCCCATGCCGTGGGCTGGGCCTTGCTGGCTGCTGTAATGATCTGCAGCGGCAATGCGCTGATGCGCTACACCTTCAGCCTCAGTTCCAACGCCTGGCTCGAGATCCAGTGGTATCTGTTTGCCACCATGTTCATGCTGGCTGCCGCCTACACCCTCAAGCGCGACGAGCATGTGCGCATCGACGTCATCACCAGCCGCTTTTCGCGCCGCACGCAGGTGTGGATAGACCTGCTGGGCTTCATCCTGTTCCTGCTGCCGATTGCGCTGCTCATCCTTTACTACGGCACACCGTATGCACTGCTGTCGCTGCAGAGCGGCGAAATGTCGCCCAATGCCGGTGGCCTGATCGTCTGGCCCGCCAAGCTGCTGGTGCCACTGGGCTTTCTGCTGCTGGTGCTGCAGACGCTGGCCGAAATCATCAAGCGCATCGCCTTTCTGGCCGGACGCATAGACGATAGCAGCTTCACCCGCACGGCCCACAACCCGCAGGAAGAAATCGCTGCCATCAAGGCCGCCAACCACATCGATTGAATCCCTAGCCCAACCAGCACGTCATAAAGGAAGTTCATGGAAGCATTCCTGACGGCGAATCTCGCCCCCATCATGTTCGCGGTACTGGTGCTGTTCCTGCTGTCGGGCTTTCCCGTAGCGTTTGCACTGGCGGCCAACGGCCTGTGTTTCGGCCTGCTGGGCATAGAACTGGGGCTGCTGAAACCGGAACTGCTGCAGGCCCTGCCCAATCGCATCTTCGGCATCATGGCCAACGACACCTTGCTGGCCATCCCCTTCTTTACTTTCATGGGGCTGATACTGGAACGCTCAGGCATGGCGGAAGACCTGCTCGACACCATAGGTCAGCTATTCGGCCCTATCCGTGGCGGCGTGGCCTATGCGGTGATTTTTGTCGGTGCCCTGCTGGCCGCCACCACCGGCGTGGTCGCCGCATCGGTAATCTCGATGGGCCTGATTTCGCTACCCGTGATGCTGCGCTATGGCTATGACCGCAAACTGGCAGCCGGTGTAATCGCTGCATCCGGCACGCTGGCGCAGATCATACCGCCCTCGCTGGTGCTGATCGTGATGGCCGACCAGCTGGGCCGCTCGGTGGGCGATATGTACCGCGCCGCCTTCGCGCCCGGCCTGCTGCTGACGGCCCTGTATGCGAGTTATGTGCTGGCCCTGTCCATCTTCAAGCCGGCCACCGTGCCGGCCCTGCCGCTGGAAGCGCGCAACCTGCGCCAGCCCAACGGCGACAGCGGCGTGCGTTCGCTGCTGGTACTGGTGCTGGGCGCGATTGCTGCCGCATGGCTGTTCGCGCACTACTGGGGCGAGCGCCATCCGGCCATGGCCAGCGATGAACTGGGTATCGCCGCCGCTTCGCTCGGCATCGTCGGTGCCTTTCTGTTCGCCCTGCTGAACCGCCAGTTCAAACTGGGCCTGCTGTCGCGCATGGCGGAAAAAGTCGTGTTCGTGATGGTGCCGCCACTGGCGCTGATCTTCCTCGTGCTGGGCACCATCTTCATCGGTCTGGCCACGCCGACCGAAGGCGGCGGCATGGGCGCCATGGGCGCACTGCTGCTGGCACTGTTCAACCGGCGCCTGACGCTGGACCTGACCAAGCAGGCCATGCACAGCACCACCCGCTTATCCAGCTTCGTGGTATTCATCCTGATCGGCTCTACCGTGTTCTCGCTGGTATTCCGTGGCGTGAATGGCGACCTGTGGGTGGAGCACCTGCTGTCCGCCCTGCCCGGCGGCGCCACCGGCTTCCTGATCGTGGTGAATTTGCTGTTCTTCGCACTGGCCTTCTTCCTCGATTTCTTCGAGCTGGCCTTCATACTGGTGCCGCTGGTAGGCCCCGTGGCCGACAAGCTGGGCATCGATCTGATCTGGTTCGGCGTGCTGCTGGGCGTGAATATGCAGACTTCCTTCATGCACCCGCCATTCGGCTTTGCGCTGTTCTATCTGCGCTCGGTGGCGCCCAAGGAAGTCAAAACCAGCGATATCTACTGGGGCGCCATCCCGTTCGTGCTGATCCAGATCCTGATGGTGGCGCTGATCATAGGCTTCCCCCAGCTGGTCACCGTGGGCAAAAAGGTCGATATGAAGGAGCAGCTGGAACTGCGGCTGGACAGTCCTGCACCGGCAGCCGAAGAGCACAAGGACGGCGAACCGCCGCCGCTGAATTTTTCCGTCGACGACGAGAAAAAATAGCCTTCCGGCCTGGGGCTGGCAATGCAGGCACCAGCCCAAACTTGACCGCTCATCAACGAAAGTGTGGCGCAACAACCGCACTTGAAATTCACACTCGCATCACCCTTGATTTGTGACAGTACCGTAGTCCCTGCGCGGCACTAGCGTGCTCTATCCGCCGCGCGGAATGGGCCGCAATGGCGCGATCGATATCAAGGGAGACGATGATGAAACCTGCACCTCTAAGCGCGCTCTGGCCTTTACTAGCCACCATGGCTGGCTACTGCACTGCTGCCTACGCCGCACCCCAGCTCATGGCGCCGCCTGTCACCACGCTCAGCCCGCAGCAGAGCAGCAATCTGCTGACCCAGCTCACCGCCATGGATGCAGCACGCGGACTGGCACCCGAACTAAGCGTGCGCCTGAGCAGCCAGCATCCGGGCACCACGGGCCAGAAAATCGTCCGCACCCAGCACACCTACAAGGGTTTGCGTATTTTCGGTTCCGAATCCGTGGTGGTCACCGATACTGCCGGTACCATCGTCAGCGTGGCCAGTACCGACCGGCGCGGTGTGGCGACCGGCGGACTGGCGCCCCTCGCTGCAGCCGATGTGCCGCCCGCGATCAGCCCCGCCGAAGCAATCCGCATTGCTGCCAGTTCGGTCGCGCCACGCGGGGTGGACCGCTGGCCGCCCAGCGCCGAGCTGCTGATATTCCCCGTCGCCCGTAGCGTGCGCGTGCCCGCGGCGCAAAGCAAACAGGAAACCGAACTGAATGCTGCCGATGTGCAGGAAGTGATAGAACGTTACGCGCTGGCCTATTACGTCAAGACGCGCATGGCGCAGGATAACAAGCCGGTGTACTACGACACCATCATCGATGCCAATACGGGCGCCATCCTGGCCCAATGGCCCGCACTGAAAACTGTGGTCGGTAGCGGCAACAGCCAGTACAACGGCGTTGTGCCCATCAATACCAGCGTGGCGACCAGCGGCTTCCAGATGCTGGACACCACGCGCGGCAGCGGCGGAAAGTACGGCGGCATGGCCATCACCAATGCCAACCACAGTTCGGCCGATAATCCCGACCCCGGCAATATCTACACCAACAGCAGCAATAGCTGGGGCGATGGCAAGCAGTATGTGAACGGCGGCAGCACCACCAGCGCCAACGGCCAGACCGCTGCGGTGAATGCGTTGTGGGGGCTGATGAATACCTACGACGCCAACCGTAATGCGCTGGGCTGGCATTCGCTGGACGGTAACAACACGGCCACCTATATCGCCGCCCACGTCGACACCAGCTACGACAATGCCTTCTACGACGACGGCTGCAAATGCATGTACATCGGCGACGGCAACCATTTCAACAGCCTGGGCGCCATCGACGTGATCGGCCACGAAATGTCGCATGGTGTGACTGCTGCCACGGCCGATCTGGTGTATGCGGGCGAATCGGGCGGACTGAATGAATCGAACTCGGACGTCGGTGGCGAAATGGTGGAGGCCTATGCGCGCGCTGGCGGCACGGGCAGCGTGATCCCTGCCAGCGGCAACGACTGGATGATGGGCACGGAGATCAGCAAGAACGGCCAGCCGCTGCGCTGGATGTACCGCCCCAGCAAGGACGGCAGCAGCCCCGATGCGTGGAGCAGTTCGCTCAAATACCTCGACGTGCATTATTCCAGCGGCCCGAATAACCGCATGTTCTACTTCCTCGCGCAAGGCTCCAGGGCCGATCCCGCCTCGGACTACTACAGCAAATACCTGACCCGCACACCGGCTGCCATGCACGGCATAGGCAGCGACAAGGCTTACCGCATCTGGTTCAAGGCACTCACCACCAAATTCACTTCGACCACCGGCTACGCCGATGCCCGTGCCAAAGTGCTGGAAGCGGCGCAGGAGCTGTATGGCGCCAGTTCCAAGGAGGCCATCGCCGTGCAGCGCGCCTACGCCGCCATTAATGTGGGGGCCGACATCGACGAAGCCGATGGCGGCGGAGGCGAACCGCAGGGCGCGGAGCGCATCATCAACGGCGGTTTCGAGGACGGCATAAACGGCTGGAAAGGCGCGACGGCCGTCATCGGCAGCGACCCTGCGCAGGTGGCCTACGAGGGCACCCGTTACGCCCGCATGGGCGGCAAAGGCCACACCACCAATCAGGTGCTGACGCAGAGTGTGAGCATACCGGCCAGCGCCACGCAGGCCACGCTGAGCTTTGCCACACATATCGAGACGGGCGAAGTGCATCCCGTGGCGTATGACCAGCTCACGGTGACACTCAAGGATAGCGTCGGCAAGGTGGTGCGCACGCTGGCGCGCTACAGCAACAAGGATGCGGTGGCGGGCTACCAGTTGCACAGCTTCGATGTGCTGGCGCAGAAGGGCAAGACGCTGACCCTGAGTTTTGCCATGCACGAGGATAATTCCAAGCCGACGTTCTTCGTCATCGACAAAGTCAGTCTGCTGACCAACTAGCCCTGCGGACCTGGGGTATGCCGGGCACTCAGCCGGATTGCGAGCCGATGCCGAAATCGGCATACCCTAAATGCCGGCAAGGCCGGCTGTTACTGGCCTGCCGCCATAAAGCTGCTATGATCCCCGCCTGACGCTTACCGGCGTACCACTCAGAGATATAACTCAGGGATATAAAAATGACCATAGGTGGAAAAACCATCGAAGAGGCGCTGGCCTCCCTGTCGGACATGACTGCGGGCGCGGTCCCTATCGGCAAAGACGAACATCTGCAACGCATCGCCAAAGCGCAGGCTTATATGCAGGCGCAGGGCATTGCCGCCATCTACATCAATGCGGGTGCCAATCTGATGTACTTCACCGGCACGCGCTGGTATCCGAGCGAACGTATGGTGGGCGCCATCCTGCCCGCCAGTGGTCCAGTAGAATACATCGCCCCGGCTTTCGAAGAGAGCACGCTGAAGGACTTCATGCTGGTGGAAGGCCGCGTCAACACCTGGCACGAGCACGAGAGCCCTTACCAGCTGTTCGTCGATACGCTGCAGCGCATGGGCATAGCGCCAGCTGCTGCCGGTGCCAGCGCGCCGCGCATCGGTATCTGCGAAAGCGCCGCCTTCTTCATCTACGATGGTATCCGCCCGCTGGCGAACGGCTATGCACTGGAAAATGCACGCAGCGTGACGGCGCACTGCCGCACCCGAAAATCCGTCAACGAAATCGCCCTGATGCAGCGGGCCAAAGACATGACGCTGGCCGTGCATGTGGCGACAGCCAGCATCCTCAAGGCTGGCATTACCACCACCGAAGTGGAAGAGTTCATCAACCTCGCGCACCGCAAGGTGGGCGCTTCCGGCTCCTACTTCGTGATCGTGCTGTTCGGTGAAGCCACGGCCTACCCGCATGGCGTGAGCTATGTGCAAACGTTGCGCGAAGGCGACACCGTGCTGATCGATACAGGCTGCAAACTGCACAACTACATTTCCGACATCACCCGCACCTATGTGTACGGTACGCCGAGCGAGCGCCAGCGCTCCGTGTGGAACAGCGAAAAGGCCGCCCAGCAGGCCGCCTTCAATGCTGCGCAACTGGGCGTGCCTTGCGAAGAAGTGGATGCGGCTGCGCGCCGCTCGCTGGAAGCTGACGGCTTTGGCCCCGGCTACAAGCTACCGGGCCTGCCGCACCGTACCGGCCATGGCATAGGCCTCGATATCCACGAGTGGCCGTATCTGGTGGGTGGCGACAAGACGCCTCTGGATGTGGGCATGTGCTTCTCGAACGAACCGATGATCTGCATCCCGGGCGAATTCGGCGTGCGCCATGAAGACCATTTCTACATGACGGAACATGGCCCGAAATGGTTCACCGAACCGGCGCACAGCATCGACGATCCGTTCGGCCTGCGTAAGTAAGCCCTTCACCTTGCCCGCAGCGGCGCCCATCCGGGCGGCCTCTGCGCGTTTCCTCAGGCGGCCTAGTGCCGCTTCATCACCAGCGTCAGAATGTCGTAACTGGCAACCAGTTCGTCGTTCTGATTGGTGACCTGTACATCCCACGCCACCACGCCCTGCCCTATGCCTTTGTCATCGGTGCGGTTACGGTCCACCTTGCGCTTGCAGGTCAGACGGGCGCGGATGGTATCGCCTATCGCCACCGGCGTAATGAAGCGCAGGTTGTCCAGACCGTAGTTCGCCAGCACCGGCCCCGGTGCCGGTGAGACGAACAGACCCGCAGCGGCCGACAGCACGAAGTAGCCGTGCGCGATGCGTTTGCCGAACTGGGTATCTTTTGCGGCGATTTCGTCGAAGTGCATGTAGAAGTAGTCGCCCGAAACGCCACCGAAGTTGACGATATCGGCCTCGCTGACGGTGCGGCGATGGGTCAGCAGGGAATCGCCCATCTTCAGGTCTTCGAAGTATTTGCGGAACGGGTGCTGCTCGCTTTCCTGCACTTTGGCGCCGCGCACGTATTCGCCCGTCACGGCAGCCAGCATGGTGGGCGAGCCCTGTACCGCAGCGCGCTGCAGGAAGTGGCGCACGGCGCGGATGCCGCCCAGCTCTTCGCCGCCACCGGCGCGGCCGGGGCCACCATGTTTGAGCTGTGGCAGCGGCGAACCGTGACCGGTGGAATCCACCGACGCCTCACAGTCCAGTATCAGTACGCGGCCGTGCGAGGCTGCCGCCATGGGCACGGCATAAGCTGCCGTGGCGGGATCGCGCGTGACCAGCGTGGAGACCAGCGAACCACGGCCACGGGCGGCCAGCACCATGGCCTGCTCGATACCGTCGTAGCTGATGATGGTGCTGACAGGGCCGAAGGCTTCCACATCGTGCACGGCATCGTTGCGCATGCCGTCGCGGCACAGCAGCAGAGTCGGCGCATGGAAAGCGCCTTCGCCGACGCCGACGCCGATGGGGCTGAAGCCATCGCGCTCGCCGAACAGCACTTCGTTACCCTGCGCCAGCAAGGCCACACGTTCGGCCACATCGCGCTGCTGATCCTTGGATGCCAGCGCACCCATACGCACGCCTTCCACCGACGGATCGCCCACGCTGACCTTGGCCAGACGCTCGCGCAGGCGTGTACCCACGGCATCGACCAGATTTTCCGGTACGAGGATACGGCGGATGGCGGTACATTTCTGCCCTGCCTTGCCCGTCATTTCGCGCGCTACTTCTTTGACGAACAGATCGAACTCGGCATCGTCCGGCGTGACATCGGGCGCCAGTATGGCGCAGTTGAGCGAATCCGCTTCTGCCGTGAAGGGTACGGAATTGACGATCAGATTACGGTGGGCGCGCAGCTTGGCGGCCGTATCGGCCGAACCCGTGAAGGTCACCACATCGGCGCCATTGACGCGGTCGAGCAGATCGCCGGTGGAGCCTATCACCAGTTGCAGCGCGCCTTCCGGCAGCAGGCCGGATTCATGCATCATGCGCACCAGTGCTTCCGTCAGGTAGCTGGTGGCCGTGGCAGGCTTGCCTATGCACGGCATGGCAGCGAGAAAACTCGGCGCAAATTTTTCCAGCAGGCCCCAGATGGGGAAGTTGAAAGCGTTGATGTGCACAGCGAGGCCGCCGCGCGGCACCAGTATGTGAGTACCGGCAAAGCCACCGCTCTTACCCAGCGACATAGCCGGGCCTTCGTGCAGCACATTCGAGGATGGCAGCTCGCGGCTGCCCATGCTGGCGTAGGCAAACAGGGTGCCGGTGCCGCCTTCGATATCCACCCAGCTATCGGCACGGGTGGCGCCGGTCAGGTGCGAGATGGCGTACAGCTCTTCCTTGCGGCCCAGCAGATACAGCGCCAGCGCCTTCAGGCGCGCCGCACGCTGCTGGAAATCCATCTTCATCAGGGCCGGTACGCCGGTCTTGCGGGCGTAGCTAACGGCTTCGTCGAAATCGATCTGCTCGGCGTGGGTGTGATAGATCAGCGCATTGTTCAAGGCGCCGCGCAAAGGCAGGGCTGCTTCATTGCCGATCCAGCGCCCGCCGATAAAGCTTTGCAGGGTTGCTACTTGTGTCATCTCATGTCTCCGATTTTATGCCGAGGCGTTTTTGTGCAGATGCAATGGCAGCGCGCTGTCCCACGCCATGCGTGGCCGCTCTGCCGGCAGCTCCGTCAGCGCTTCCGTTTCGCGCATGGTGCGCATCGAGCGCACCGCCAGTTCCTGATACTGCGCCGTACCGGCGCTCTTCCATTGAATTTCATCATCGCGCAGAGCACGCGCTACTTTGGCAGGCGAACCGACCACCAGACTGCGCTGCGGCACTTCCATACCGGCTTTCACAAAGCTCATGGCGGCGACGATGCTTTCCGCACCGATCACGGCGTTATCCATCACCACGCTGTTCATGCCCACCAGCGCATTGCGGCCTATGCGGCAGCCGTGCAGCACGGCGCCGTGGCCGATGTGGCCATCCTGCTCCACCACCGTATCCGCGCCCGGAAAGCCGTGCATCACGCAGGTATCCTGCAGGTTGGCGCCTTCTTCCATTATCAGGCGGCCGAAGTCACCGCGCAGCGAAGCCAGCGGGCCGATGTAGCAGCGCGGGCCGACGATGACATCGCCGATCAGCACTGCACTAGGGTGGACGTAGGCCGTCGGATGTACCACGGGCGTGACGCCATTGATTTCATAGACTTTGACCATGCGGCCTCCTCGCCCGTTAAACGTGCTCAACGCGCTCGATCACGACGGCGATGCCCTGCCCCACGCCTATGCACATGGTGCACAGCGCGTAGCGGCCGCCCGTGCGTTCCAGCTGATTGACAGCCGCCAGCACCAGCCGCGCACCGGAGGCACCAAGCGGGTGGCCGATGGCGATGGCGCCGCCATTCGGGTTCACGTGGGCCGCATCGTCGGCCAGCCCCAGATCACGCGTGACAGCCAGACCTTGCGCAGCAAAAGCTTCGTTAAGTTCGATCACATCCATCTGGGCGATGCTCAGGCCCAGTTGTGCCAGCACCTTTTTCGAGGCGGGCGATGGGCCGAAGCCCATGATGCGCGGCGCCAGACCGGCAGTGGCCATGCCCAGCACGCGGGCGCGCTTCTTCAGGCCATATTGTTCGGCCGCGCTAGCGGAAGCCAGCAGGATGGCACAGGCGCCGTCATTCACGCCGGAGGCATTACCTGCGGTGACGCTGCCGTCCGGCCGCACCACGCCTTTCAGCCTGGCCAGCATTTCCGGCGTGGTATCAGGACGCGGGTGTTCGTCCGTATCGATGATTTTCGGATCGCCTTTTTTCTGCGCCAGCGTGACTGGTTCGATTTCGTCGCGGAATACCCCCGCAGCATGGGCCGCGGCCCAGCGCTGCTGGCTGCGCAGTGCAAAGGCATCCTGATCGGCGCGGCTGATGGCAAATTCCTGCGCCACGTTTTCCGCCGTCTCCGGCATGGAGTCTATGCCGTACTGCGCCTTCATCAGCGGGTTGACGAAGCGCCAGCCTATGGTGGTGTCTTCGATCTTGGCTGCGCGCGAAAAGGCGCTATCGGCTTTGCCCATGACGAAGGGAGCGCGCGTCATGCTCTCGACACCACCGGCGATAATCAGCCGTGCTTCGCCCGATTTGATGGCGCGTGCTGCCATGCCCACGGCATCCAGACTGGAGCCGCACAGGCGGTTGATGGTGGAGGCAGGTACTTCCACCGGCAGGCCGGCCAGCAGCGCGGCCATACGGGCGACGTTGCGGTTGTCTTCACCGGCCTGATTGGCGCAGCCATAGTAGACATCGTCCACCTGGCTCCAGTCCACGCCGGGGTTGCGGCGCATGAGCGCAGCGATAGGCAGCGCGCCCAGATCGTCGGGGCGTACGCTGGCCAGTGCACCGCCATAGCGGCCAAACGGGGTGCGGATAGCGTCACAGATAAATGCGTCGTTCACAGTGTCTCCTGAAATTCTCTTGATGCTCTCGTGCGCCTTGTGCAGACAGGCAGGTTTTAGATTTTTCTAGACTGTTCTAGATCGTTCTAGACCGTTTTAGACCGTTCTAGACTAAATTGCCGGAAGAGGACAGGACCTCCCCGCCTACCCGATGCGATTTGCCACGGAACAGGGCGATGATGCGGTCTTCCTGATTACGGATCGTCACGTCATACACGCCGCTGCGGCCAGCCTGCACCTGCTCCACTGCTTCCGCCGTCAGCACATCGCCCAGCCGGCCCGGTGCCAGATAGTCGATGGTGCAGGCAGCGCCCACGGTATTGAGGTTGTGGCTATTGCAGGCAAAGGCGAAGGCGCTATCGGCCAGCGTGAAAATGAAACCGCCGTGGCAGCTCTGGTGACCGTTCAGCATATCGGGCCGTATCGTCATCGTCATGCGCGCATAGCCGGGGCGCATTTCAGCGATCTGCATGCCCAGTGCTTTGGAAGCGGGATCGCGTGCGAACAGTGCCTCGCCCACGGCTTCGGCCAGTGCCTGCGCATCTATCGCCACTTTATACATGGAAGCGCGCTCCTGCGGCCAGTTTGCGGCGTAGCAGTGCCGAGACGCGGTAGCGGTCTTCACCATAGCCAGCGGCCAGATGGGACAGCACGCGCACTACCAGATCAAGGCCGATGGCATCGGCCCAGGCCAGCGGGCCGCGCGGATAGTTGACGCCTTTCTGCATGGCCGTATCCACTGCCTGCGCATTGCAGACGCCCTGATTGACCGTGTCGGCCGCTTCGTTCGCCAGCATGGCGACGGTACGCATGACGGCCATGCCTGCCACATCATCGAGCCGCGTGACGATGAAGCCTGCCGCTTGCAGCAGACCCACTACAGCCTGATAGGCGGCAGGCGAGCACTGGTCGGCGCAGCTCAGCGCGATGCGCGGGGCTTTGCCATAGTCCAGCGCCAGATCGTAGAGCACCGTGTCGGGATGGTGATTGTCGCTGGCGCGCTGGGTGGCGGTGCGGCCATCCGTCAGGTACAGAGCGGCGCCATTGCAGTGGAATGCCGGTGCCTCGTCCTGCATGCCATGGGCACGTGCTTCCGGTGCCTTGCGATGGTTGACATGTATGCCTGCCGCACGCAGGCGTGCTGCCAGCGCATCGCTGATGGCGGCACCCAGCAGGTGCGAAGCTTCGGCACCTTGCGCCACCGTGTAGCTCACATATTCCGGCCTGGGCTGCGGTGCTTCTGCCTGTGCACTGGTAGCTGCCGCCACGCCAGCGCTGTAGTCATACAGGCCACGGCCGGATTTGCGGCCGAGGAAACCGGCGTTGACCAGTTCCTGCTGCAAGATCGAAGGCGTGAAACGGGGATCATTAAAGTAGGCCTGAAAGACCGACTGGGTGACGGAGAAATTCACGTCGTGGCCTATCAGGTCCATCAGCTCGAAGGGGCCCATGCGGAAGCCACCGGCCTCGCGCATGACGGCATCGATGGTGGCAGCATCGGCCGCCTGTTCGCCCAGCAAACGCCAGCCTTCCGCATAGAATGGACGGGCCACGCGGTTGACGATGAAACCGGGCGTGGAGCGCGCATGTACAGGGTTCTTGCCCCATGCTGCGGCCGTGTCGAATACCGTCTGCGCCACGGCTGCATCCGTCGCCAGGCCGCTGATCACTTCCACCAGCGCCATCAGCGGCACGGGATTAAAGAAGTGCATGCCTACCAGCCGTTGTGGCAGTTTCAGTCCCGCTGCAATGGCCGTGACGGAAATCGACGAGGTATTGGTGGCGAGGATGCAGGCGTCACCAACCACGGATTCCAGTTCGGCGAACAGTGCGCGCTTGACGTCCAGATTTTCCACGATGGCTTCTACCACCAGCCCTGCATCCGCCACATCATTCAGGCTCAGGGCCGCGCGAATGCGGGCGATGGCGGCGGCACATTCGACCGCACCCAGACGCTCTTTCTGCACCAGCTTATTCAGCGCGGCAGCAATATCGGACATGGCCTTGGCAACGGCCTCGGGGCGGTTGTCGTACAGGCGCACGGTGTGGCCGGCTAAGGCCGCCACCTGCGCTATGCCTGCGCCCATGGCGCCTGTGCCGATGACGGCGACGGTGCGGCCCGTATCCAGTGCAGCCATGCTTATTCTCCCTTGAATTGCGGCGCGCGCTTTTCCATGAACGCTGCCACGCCTTCGCGATAATCGGCGCTGCGGCCCAGTTCACGGATCATGCCCGCTTCCAGTGCCAGCTGGTCGGCCAGCGTGTTGTGCGCGCTGGCGTACAACGCCTGCTTGGTGTAAGCCAGCCCCTTGGTCGGCGCCGTCGTAAAGTGCTGAGCCATGGCCTGCACGGTGCTGGCCAGTTCGGCATCCGGTACGCATTTCCAGATCAGGCCCCATTCTTCGGCCTGCGCAGCGGGAATTTTCTCGCCCAGCAGTGCCATGCCCATGGCGCGTGCATTGCCTACCAGCCGTGGCAGGAAATAGGTGCCGCCCGTATCCGGTACCAGCCCCAGTTTGCAGAACACTTCCACGAACGAAGCTGAAGCGGCTGCGATGACAATGTCGCAGGCCAGCGCCAGATTGGCACCGGCACCGGCGGCCACACCGTTGACGGCACAGATCACGGGCATGGGCAGGGCGCGCAGAGCCAGCACCAGCGGAGCGTAATTCTTTTCTACCGAGTCGCCCAGATCGACGGCCGGGGCACCGGGAGCCACCGAGCGGTCGGACAGATCCTGACCGGCGCAGAAGCCGCGGCCCGAAGCTGCCAGTACGAATACCCGTACGCTGCGGTCTGCCCGGACGCGGGCCAGCGCGTCACGCACTTCTTCATGCATGGCTTGCGTGAAGCTATTGAGTTTGTCGGGACGGTTCAGCGTCAGCGTGGCGATGCCGGCTTCGATACTGAACAGGATATTCTGGTATTGCATGCTGTCTCCCTGAATGTTTCAGCGTGATTTATTCGGCCTGATCGAAATCGATCACTACTTTGTCGCTCACGGGGAAGCTCTGGCAGCTCAGCACAAAGCCACGGGCGATTTCATAGTCTTCCAGCGCGTAGTTCACATCCATATCCACCTTGCCTTCGACCAGCTTGCAGCGGCAGGTAGAGCATACGCCACCTTTGCAGGAGTAGCGCATATCGAGCCCTGCGCGCAGGCCGGCATCGAGCAAGGACTCCTGATCCTGATTCATGGAGAAAGTGCTGGCATTGCCATCCATGATGACGGTGACCTGCGTGGCGTGGCGCTCAGCCGCATGCTCGCTGCGATGACTATGGCGGGCGGTACTGGTGGCGAACAGTTCGAACTTGATCTGCGCCTTGCTCATGCCGGCGTCCTGCAATGCTGCCGAAACTCCCAGCATCATGTCTTCCGGCCCGCAGATGAAGGCGGCGTCCAGATCTTCTACTTTGACCCAGTGCTGCAGCAGCTGCTTGCACTTCTCGCCGGTGATGCGGCCATTGAACAGTTCTATGTCCTGCTGCTCGCGGCTCATGACATAGGCCAGCGTCAGTCGCTCCAGATAGCTGTCTTTCAGTTCCGCCAGTTCTTCCTTGAAGATCACGGAAGAGGAAGCGCGGTTGCCGTAAAACAGCGTGAAACTGCTATGCGGCTCCGTCTCCAGCGTGGTCTTGATGATGGAGAGGATGGGCGTGATGCCGCTACCCGCGGCTACGGCCAGATAGTGCTTGCGGCTGGCCGGATCGAGCGGCAGGTTGAAGTGGCCCATGGGCGGCATGACGTCCAACGCCACACCCGGCTGCAGGGCATCATGCGCCCAGCCGGAAAACAGCCCGCCCTGTATGCGCTTGATGGCCACGCGCAGCGTATCTTCCTGCACGCTGGCGCAGATGGAATAGGAACGGCGTACTTCCTCGCCGTTGATATGGGTGCGCAGGGTCAGGTGCTGGCCCTGCTGGTACTGGAATTCCTGCTTCAAGGCCGGCGGCACGGCAAAGGTGACGGCGATGGTATCGCGCGTTTCGTGGCTAACCTTGGCAACGTTCAGGGTATGGAATTGGCTCATGATGTTGTAATTGTTAATGGCACTTGAAGTAGTCAAACGGCTCGTGGCAGTCCAGACATTTGTAGAGCGCTTTGCAGGGCGTGGAGCCGAACTGGCTGGTCAGCGTGGTGTGCACTGACCCGCAGTGCGGGCACTCGACCTGCGGCGCCGGCACGCTGCGCGAAATGGCCGCGTGCGCAGAACCGTGCGCATGACGTTGCAGACCGCTGATGTCGATCACCTGCTGTGCCGGCGGCGCGATGCCGTAGCCGCGCAGCGCAGCCTTGCCGCTGGCGCTCATCCAGTCCGTAGTCCATGCTGGCGAGAGCTGGTTGCGCAGTTCGATCTGCTGCACGCCATGCGCGCGCAGGGCTTCGGTGACGGCATCGGCGATCACCTGCATGGCCGGGCAGCCCGAATAGGTGGGCGTAATCACCACCGTGCAGACGGCATCGGCGCTGACCTGCACATCGCGCACGATGCCCAGATCGACGATGGAAATCACAGGGATTTCCGGATCGGCCACTTCGCCCAGCCATTGCCACACCTGTGCTGGCGTGAAGCTGGCCAAGCTGTCTATGCTGTCCATATTGCTTGGGCCGGCGTTCATGGTGCCACCCTTACCACGTTGCGCCCGGATAGGCGCGCTGCAGGAACTGCATCTCTGCCAGCACATAACCCAGATGCTCGCTATGGCGGCCTTGTTTGCCGCCGCTCTGCATCCATGCATCGGCCGGTGGCATGGTCAGCGTCGCCTCTTTGAAAATCGACCCGACATGCGCCAGCCAGTGGCTGCGCAATTCGGCACCATCCGGCGCGATGCCGGCGGCCACCATGGCCTGATCCAGTCCATCGTAGGCGAACATCTCGCCGCTATACATCCACAGCGCTTCGACGGCCGTCTGCGTGCGCGCATGGCTGAACTCCGTGCCGTCGCCAAGACGCACGATCAGATCACCGCTGCGGCGCAGGTGGTAGCTGACTTCCTTCAGCGACTTCTCCGCAATCGCGGCAATGCGGGCATCGCTGCTGCGGGTCAGGCCTTCAATCAGGAAGTAGTGCCAGGTATCGAAGTAGAACTGGCGCACCATGGTGTCGGCGTAATTGCCGTTGGGCTGTTCCAGCAGCAGGCAGTTGCGGAATTCGTGAGCATCGCGACGGAAGGCCAGCGCATCTTCATCGCGCCCTGCGCCTTCCAGTTCGCCAGCATAGCTGTACCACAAACGGGTCTGGCCCAGCAGGTCCAGCGCCACGTTGGTGAGCGCCATATCCTCTTCCATGGCCGGGCCTTTGCCACACAGTTGCGACAGGCGCTGGCTCAGGATCAGCGCATTGTCACCGAGGCGCAGCAGGTATTCGAAGGTGTTGTGCTTATCCACGCTGGGCTCCGCTTACAGATTCTTCACTTCTTCCGGCATAGGGAAGAAGGTCGGGTGGCGATACACCTTGCTGTTGGCAGGGTCGAACAGGGCGCCTTTATCGGCCGGGCTGCTGGCCACGATATCGGCCGCACGCACTACCCAGATACTCACGCCTTCATTGCGCCGCGTGTACACATCGCGTGCATTGTTGACGGCCATTTCCGCATCCGGTGCGTGCAGGCTGCCTACGTGCTTGTGTGCCAGCCCGTGCTGGCTGCGGATGAATACTTCCCACAGTGGCCATTGTTTGCTCATCTTGGTCTCCAATTATCTTTGTGTGTGCCGCGCTCGCGCTGCGGTCTGCGGCATGCCGCACTATGGCTGGCTTATTTTGCGTGCTTGTCGGCGTAGGCTTGCAGCGCATCGCGGAACCACTCGCCCTCTTCCCATGCCGTGACACGGGTGCGCAGGCGCTCGCGGTTGCACGGGCCGTTGCCCTTCAGGACGCTGTGGAATTCGGCCCAGTCGATCTCGCCGAATTCGTAGTGGCCTGTTTCGGCGTTGAATTTCAGCTTGGGGTCGGGTATGGTCAGGCCCAGATATTCGGCCTGCGGCACGGTCTGGTCCACCATGCGCTGGCGCAGTTCGTCATTGGAGAACAGCTTGATGCGCCATTTGCTCGACTGCGCGCTGTTGACGGAATCAGCATCGGACGGACCGAACATCATCAGCGACGGCCACCACCAGCGGTTCAGCGCATCCTGCGCCATGGCTTTCTGCTCGGGCGTGCCGCGTGCCAGCGCCAGCATGATGTCGTAGCCCTGACGGGCGTGGAAGGATTCTTCCTTGCAGACGCGGATCATGGCGCGCGAATACGGGCCATACGAGCAGCGGCACAAGGGAATCTGGTTGATGATGGCCGAGCCATCGACAAGCCAGCCGATGGCGCCCATGTCGGCCCACGACAGCGTGGGGTAGTTGAAGATGCTGGAATACTTGGCTTTGCCGCTGTGCAGGGCCTCCAGCAGCTCGTCGCGCGAGACACCCAGCGTTTCGGCGGCGCTGTACAGGTACAGGCCGTGGCCTGCCTCGTCCTGTATCTTGGCCAGCAGGATGGATTTGCGCTTGAGCGTAGGCGCGCGCGTCACCCAGTTCCCCTCCGGTAGCTGACCGACGATTTCCGAGTGGGCGTGCTGCGAAATCTGCCGGATCAGGGTTTTGCGGTAGGCCTCGGGCATCCAGTCCTTGGCCTCGATCTTGATGCCGGCATCGATACGCGCCTGAAACGCACGTTCGTCGTCGGCCATATCCTCGGCCGAGCGGACGGCGTTCAAGCCAGTCTCCACCATTTGTGCGTACATGGCTGTCTCCAGATAATTCTAATAATTTATGGCGCCATAATACGATACAAATATTTGCATGACTACGATTTTTTTGACTCAAATCATTTTCATGTATCCTATCGGCAAGCTTATGAAATAATTTCAGCAGCCCGCCGCAGGACCAGTAAACTGCTGCTTTTTTCCGCACCCACCCGCTAGAACCAAACTGCCATGGATTGCCAAGACTGGATAGACGACTTCCTCGCCACCGAACCGCCGCGCTCGAAATCGCTGGTGGTGACCATCTTCGGCGACAGCATCGTGCCCCATGGCGGCATGGTCTGGCTTGGCAGCCTGATCGAGTTGCTGGCCCCGTTCGGCGTCAACGACCGTCTGCTGCGTACTTCCGTGTTCCGGCTGGCGCAGGAAGGCTGGCTGGGTGCCCAGCGCGATGGCCGCCGCAGTTCCTATGCCATCACGGCGCCGGCCATGCAGCGCTTCATCCACGCTTACCGCCGCATCTACGCCCCGCTGACGCACCGCTGGGATGGCAGCTGGACGCTGGTGATCAATGGCGATGGTGCGCTCAACGCGGCCGAACGCAGCGCGCTGCGCAAGGAACTGCTGTGGGAAGGCTATGGCGCGATTGCGCCCGGCATCATGGGCCATCCGGCGGCAGAAGCCGTGGTGCTGGACGAGCTGCTGCAGCGGCTGGGCATCGCCGGCAAGGTGTTTGTGGTGCAGGGCAAGGCGCTGCGGCAGGTGTGCGCCCGCCCGCTGACGGATTTGCTGGCCAGCGGCTGGGATCTGAGCGAAGTGGCGGGCGCCTATCGCCACTTCATCAGCCGCTTTGCGCCGCTGGCGGCCATGCTGCAGCACCCGGCCATCGAGTTCACCCCGGAGCAGGCTTTCGTCATGCGTACGCTGGTGATCCACGCCTACCGGCGCGTGCAGCTGCATGATCCGCAACTGCCGCTGGAACTGCTGCCGGCGCCATGGCCGGGCAGCCAGGCTTACGAACTGGCGCGGGAAATCTATCTGGCCGTGCAGGGCGCGGCCGAGCAGCATATCGATGCCGCCCTGCAGAAGGAAGATGCGGCAGCCCCTGCGGCCGCCGCAGCCTATTTCGAGCGCTTCGGCGGTCTGAACTAGCTAGCCCAGCGACCGACAGCCTGCCGTGCCGCGCGCGGTGGGCAGGTGGTCACGAACTGCGGGCGGCAGCAGCGAAGCCGCCTACTTGCGGCCGGCGCTGATCAGGAAGTTCTGCATCGGCGCTTCCGCCACCGAAGCCCACTGGTTCTGGTCATTGCGGAACCTCTTCCACGGCTCGTAGATCTTGCGGAAGGCGGCATTACGCCCTGCTTCTTCTTCCATGATGTCGGTGGCGTGCTTGAACGACGCATCCATGATCTCTTTGGAGAAGGTGTGCAGCTTGGCACCGTTCTTGATCAGCCGTGCCAGCGCTGCCGGATTGCGCGCATCGTATTCGGCCTGCATCGCCACGTGGCACTCGAAGCTGGCCGCTTCGATGGCCGCCTTGTACTCCTTGGGCAGCTTTTCCCACTCCTTGATGTTCACGTACAGCGACAGCTGCGGCCCCGCCTCCCACCAGCCCGGCGCGTAGTAGTGCGGCGCCACTTTCACCAGCCCCAGTTTTTCATCGTCGTACGGCCCTACCCACTCGGCTGCATCGATGGTGCCTTTTTCCAGCGCCGCATACACATCGCCACCGGGGATCTGCTGCGGCACCACACCCATGCGCTCCATGGTACGGCCGGCAAAACCGGCGATGCGGAACTTCAGCCCTTTCAGGTCGGCCACCGTTTTGATCTCCTTGCGGAACCAGCCACCCATCTGGGTGCCCGTGTTACCGGCCATCAGATTGATCAGGCCATGGCCTTTGAAGAAATCACGCAGCAGTTCGCGCCCGCCGCCCTGATCGACCCATGCCGTCTGCTGGCGCGAGGTCAGGCCGAACGGTACGGCGCAATCGAAAGCAAACGTGGGGTCTTTGCCGAAATAGTAGTAGGAGGCCGTATGGCCGATTTCCACCGTTCCTGCCTGTACGGCATCCATCACCTGCAGCCCGGGCACGATCTCGCCGGCAGCGAACTGGCGGATGACGAACTTGCCGCCCGTCAATTCCGCCACGCGCCTGGTGAAGCGCTCGGCCGAGCCGTAAATGGTGTCCAGGGTTTTCGGGAAGCTGGAAGCGAGACGCCAGCTGATGGCGGGACCGCCCTGCGCCAGTACGGGGGCAGCGACAGTGGCGGCGCCGGCAGCCAGCGTGCCATGCTTGAGGAAGGAACGACGTTGCATGCAGTTCTCCTGTGGGGTAGTTTGGCTGCCCAGTGTAGAACCAGTTGTCTGGGCTGGCAATCGCAGAAACGGCACCAGTGCGGCGCAACCCTGTATCATGTCGGCACTGCGCCACAAGTGCACACGACAAACACAGAATTTACGGGATTCCGCCATGCCTATCAAAATCAGCCACCAGTTCGACGCTGGTGCCATCGAAGTGATCCGCGCCGACGATCCGGCCCATATCGACCTGAACATCCGCAAGGACTCGCACGCCGACATCACCCAGTGGTTCTACTTCCGCGTGCAGGGTGGCAAAGCCACGCCACTGACCATGAACTTCCTCAACGCCGGTAGCGCCGCCTATCCGGACGGCTGGAAGGACTATCAGGCCGTGGCCAGCTACGACCGCGAGAACTGGTTCCGCGTACCGACCCGCTACGACGGCAAGGTGATGACGGTCGAGCATACGCCGGAATACGACAGCGTCTACTACGCCTACTTCGAGCCGTATTCGTGGGAACGCCATCTGGCCCTGCTGGATAATGCCCAGCTGTCGCCGCTGGTGCAGCTGGTCGATCTGGGCAGCACCATCGACGGTCACGACCTGAACATGCTGGTAATCGGCGATCCGGAAGCGCAGCAGAAGGTATGGGTTATCGCCCGTCAGCACCCCGGTGAAACCATGGCTGAGTGGTTCGTGGAAGGCATGGTCGAAGCGCTGCTCGATCCGGCCAACCCGTTCGGCCGCCAGTGTCTGAAGGAAGCCGTGTTCTACGTGGTGCCGAATATGAATCCGGATGGCTCGGTGCGCGGCAACCTGCGCACCAATGCAGCGGGCGCCAATCTGAACCGCGAATGGCTTAACCCGACCATGGAGCGCAGCCCTGAAGTCTTCCTGGTCAAGAACAAGATGCTGGAAATCGGCTGCGACCTGTGCCTCGACGTGCACGGCGACGAAGGTCTGCCTTACGTGTTCGTGGCCGGTAGCGAATCGCTGCCTGACTTCACGCCGGATCAGGCCGAAGCGCAGCAGTACTTCATCGATAACTTCCTGATCGCCAGCCCGGACTTCCAGGACGAATACGGCTACGGCGAAACGCCCTACACGCCAGAGACGCTGACCATGGGTTCGCCGCACATCACCCATGCCTTCGGCTGCCTGTCGCTGACGCTGGAAATGCCGTTCAAGGACAACGCCAACGATCCGGATCCGGAAACGGGCTGGAATGGCGCCCGCAGCGCCGAACTGGGTAAAGCCGTGCTGCAGCCAGTGCTGCAATCGCTGCTGGCCCAGCAGTAATCTCCGCGCCGGTCAATTCACTGACCGCACTATCAGGGCAGCGTGTCTGCGCTGCCCTGATACGCATCAAGTCCAAGCACCGATTCCCCGCTAAAGTGCTAAGCTGAACTCCGTAGATTTCTATTTCTGACTACACGAGGCAGTGATGGCAACACTAGCAAAAACCCTAGTCGAACGGGAATATGCTCCCCGAGAAAGCAGCGTCCGCGATTTACTGAAGTTTGCTGCGCATCAGGACCCGGCTCGTCAGAGACGCATTGATGCGCTAATGTTGATGTTCGGGCTATGGAAAGGACGAACCGACATTCCTAGTGATGGGCTGGCGTATCAAGAAGAATTGCGGCGTCAGGATTGAAAGCCGCGATCGATTCCAACATACTGATCGATGTGCTGAACGGCATACCGGAAGCAGTCATAGAATAGGCGCGACTGCCGACGTTCAGGGCCTGACTGTGGTCACTCGCAATCCCCGCGACTTTGGCGCAAACAAGGTACGGATACCGTATCAGATTGATGGCACTGGTAATGTGATCAACGTACTCGCACCACCGGCCTGACAAGCTCCGGCAGCGCAGGGACTTATACTCGCTGAACGGCAGCCTAGCTGCCGGCCACCACCATGTTCTCGATCAGGATGGAGCCGGTCTGCTTGGTGCCGCGTACCAGCACGTCGTTACCGACGGCGACGATCTGCGCCAGCATGTCTTTCATATTGCCGGCGATGGTGATTTCTTCGACGGGATACTGGATCACGCCATTCTCGACCCAGAAGCCGGAAGCGCCGCGCGAATAGTCGCCCGTCACGTAGTTGGTGCCCTGCCCCATCAGTTCCGTCACCAGCAGGCCCGTGCCCATCTTGCGCAGCATGCCGGCGAAGTCGTCGCCATCCTGCGTCAGCGAGGAGGTCAGCGCCAGATTGTGCGAGCCGCCGGCATTGCCGGTGGTCTGCATGCCCAGCTTGCGGGCCGAGTAGGTGGACAGGAAGTAGCCCTGCACCACACCATCCTTGACCACATCGCGCTTGTGGGTACGCACGCCTTCTTCGTCGAACGGCGCCGAGCCGACGCCGCCGATAATGTGCGGGTCTTCCGTGATCTGGATATGCTTGGGCAGTACCTGCTTGCCCAGCGAATCGAGCAGGAAGCTGGATTTGCGGTACAGCGCACCACCCGACGTAGCCTGCACGAAGGCACCCAGCAGACCAGCGGCCAGCGGTGCTTCGAACAGTACAGGGCAGGTACGGGTATCGATGCTGCGTGCATTCAGGCGTGCCAGCGCGCGCTCGGCAGCGTAGCGGCCTATGGCTTCCGGCGAAGACATCAGGCGCGCATCGCGCACCGACGAGTACCAGTCGTCGCGCTGCATATTCGCGCCCTTGCCGGCAATCGGCGCTACCGACAGGGTGTGGCGCGAATACGGATAACCGCCGATGAAGCCGCGCGAATTGGCCGAGACGAAGTGCGACTGCTGCACGTGCACGCCGGCGCCTTCGCTATTGGTTACGCGCGCATCAACGGCAAACGCGGCCGCTTCGGCACGCTGGGCCAGCGCTACCGCGTCAGCCGTGCTGATATCCCACGGGTAGTACAGCTGCAGGTCACGCGGCGCCATTTCCAGCTGGTCGGCATCGGCCAGACCGGCGCAATCGTCATCGGCCGTGAAACGGGCGATGTTGTAGGCCGCTTCCACCGTGGCCTTCAGCGAGGCGGCGGAGAAATCGGAAGTGCTGGCATTGCCGCGGCGCTTGCCCACGAAGACAGTGACGCCCATGCCCTTGTCCCGGTTCTGCTCGATGGTCTCGATTTTGCTCTTGCGCACCGACACCGACAGGCCGCTGCCTTCGCTGATTTCGACGGCACAATCGGTGCCGCCCTGCTCGCGGGCATAGGCCAGCACGTCCTGTGCAAGCTGTTTCAACTGGTCCTGAGTATGGCTAAAATGGGTATCGCTCATGGGCTGTAATCTTCGGGTGACTGCTAAAACAGGTATCATAGCAGTCGTTTACAGTTTACAGGTGCGGCCACGCACCGAAGAGAAAGTTAATAATATGGTAAATCCTAATCGCGGAGCCGTCGGCTTTAGCTCGAAAGAATTCGAGCAGGAGTACGAACGCCCTTCCAAGTCCGAGCTCAAACGTCAGGTCAACGCCCTGCAGGAACTGGGTGAAGCCCTTGTCAACGAACCGCGCGACCGCGTAAAACGGGTGCCTATGCCCGAGGACGTGCGCGACGCCATCCTCGAATGCCAGACCATCACCAACCACGAAGGCCGCCGCCGCCAGATGCAGTTCGTGGGCAAGAAGATGCGCACGCTGGACGAAGAGGAAGTGGCGGCTATCCAGCGCGCCATCGATAGCTGGAAAGGTGCTTCCAAGGCCGATACAGCCGCCATGCACGCGCTGGAACGCCGCCGCGACAAGCTGCTGGCCGACGACAACGCCCTGACCACTCTGCTGGCCGAAAATCCGGAACTCGATGTGCAGCACCTGCGCACCCTGATCCGTAACGCCCGCAAGGAACAGGCCGAGAACAAGCCGCCTAAAGCCTACCGCGAAATCTTCCAGATTCTGAAGCAGATCGAAGCGGACAAGAAAAAAGCCGCCAGCAGCGATGCAGACGACACCGATACTGATACCGAAGAAGATGACGAGTAATCTGAACAACGACGCCACCCTGCTGATCGGGCTGGTGTCGGTTTCCGACCGTGCCAGTGGTGGCGTGTATCAGGATCAGGGCATCCCTGCTCTGCAGGACTGGCTGGCACGCACGCTGACTACACCGTTCCGCGTCGAGACCCGCCTGATCGCCGACGAAGGTGCGCAGATCGAAGCGACCCTGAAAGAGCTGGTGGACCAGCAGCGCTGCCATCTGGTGCTGACCACGGGCGGCACCGGTCCCGCGCGGCGCGATGTAACGCCGGAAGCCACGCTGGCCGTAGGTACCAAGGAAATGCCGGGCTTCGGCGAACAGATGCGCCAGATCAGTTTGCACTTCGTGCCGACCGCCATCCTGTCGCGCCAGACCGCCGTGATCCGCGAAACGGCCGACCACGCGGCCCTGATACTGAACCTGCCGGGCCAGCCCAAGGCCATCGCCGAAACGCTGGGCGGCCTGAAGGACGCCGAAGGCGCCACGCTGGTGGGCGGCATCTTCGCCGCCATCCCGTATTGCATCGATCTGATCGGCGGCCCGTATATGGAAACCGATCCGGCCCAGTGCAAAGCCTTCCGCCCCAAGTCGGCCCTGCGTGCGCCAGCTAATTAAGGGATATACATGAGCCAACTGCTGCAAACCATAGAAAAAGAAACCGGCGCCAACCCGACTGTGTCCATCATCTGGATGCACGGTCTGGGTGCCGACGCCAACGACTTCGTGCCCATGCTGCACGAACTCGATCTGAGCGGCCTGCCCGCCATCCGTTTCATTTTCCCCAATGCCGACACCATGCCGGTTACTATCAACGGTGGCTACGTCATGCGCGCATGGTATGACATCGTGAACACGGATTTGGGCCGGCAGGAAGACGAAGCCGGTCTGCGCGCTTCGCAAGCCAAGGTGGAAGCACTGATCGCGCGCGAGAAAGCGCGCGGCATTCCGGCTGACCGCATCATTCTGGCCGGCTTCTCGCAAGGTTGCGCCATGACGCTGCAGACGGGCATGCGCCAGCCGGAAAAACTGGCCGGCATGATGTGCTTGTCCGGCTATGTGCCTATCGCTGCCAAGGCAGCGGCCGAGCATACGCCGCAAAGTCTGGCCACGCCTATCTTCATGGTGCACGGCCAGATGGACCCCGTAATTCCGATTGCCCGCGCCACCCAGTCGCGCGATCTGCTCAAGCAGCTCGGCTACAACGTCGAATGGCACGACTACTACATGCAGCACTCGCTGTGTCAGGAAGAAGTGGTGCACATCAGCGCGTGGCTCAAGCGCGTGCTGCTCGGCTAAGCCAGTCAGCTCCCGCTACCCCTGCTCACGGCAGGGGTGTCGCCGGCGATGGCGGCACGGCCGTCTGCGCCGCATTCATCACCATCGCCAGAAATGTGTAGTATCCGTTAATCCCCATCAGATCCACCACCCCGTGTTCGCCGAACGCCGCCAGCGCGGCCGCATAGGTCGCGTCGTCGACGCGCTGCTGCTGGTGTAGCTGGATGCAGAACTCATACACCAGCGCTTCATCCGGCGCCATGGCGGGCGGCCGCTCGCGCGCTGCTATCGCCGCTATCATGGCGTCGCTAATGCCGTACTCGCGCGCGATGGGTTCATGGATGGCCCACTCCACCGACTGGCTCCAGTGGCGCGCCGTCACCAGTATGGCCAGTTCCGTCAGGCGGGTACCGATGGCGCTGCGGTAGCGCAGGTATTCGCCCATGCGCTGCGCAGCCGTCATCAGTTCGGGACTACGGATCAGCGGCACGAAGGGCCCATACAGCGCACCGCGCGGCCCATCGATTACCGCCTGCGCAGCCACCTGCTGCGCCGCGCTCATCGCCGCAAACGGCAGCGCTCCCAAGCGATCTTCCATCATCATCCTTTCCTTGCGGCTGGATCAATTATTTGCCCATGGTGCGGCATAGATCAACAGAACACAAGTGCAGCTGGTTTATTGTCGGACTTCCGTCATCACGGGGAGCATCCCATGAGCCATCTGCTACACCGGAATCTGCGCCGTACGCCGCCTGTGGCAGTCAGTGCCAGCGGCATCACGCTGCGCGACCAGCAGGGCCGCAGCTATCTCGATGCCAGCGGCGGCGCGGCCGTCTCCTCGCTGGGCCACGGCCACCCCGACGTGCTGGCCGCCATGCACGCCCAGATCGACCAGCTGGCCTACGCCCATACTTCCTTCTTCACCTGCAAGGCGGCAGAAGAACTGGCGCAGCGGCTGGCCGGCGATGCGCCGGGCGACCTCGATCATGTCTATCTGGTTTCGGGCGGTTCGGAAGCGATGGAAGCGGCGCTCAAGCTGGGGCGCCAGTACTATGTGGAAGCGGGCCAGCAGACACGCAGCCTGCTGATTGCGCGGCGCCAGAGCTACCACGGCAATACGCTGGGTGCACTGGCGATAGGCGGCAATGCGTGGCGCCGCCGCCCGTTCGAGCCGCTGCTGATGGACGTGCCCAGAGTCGCGCCCTGCTTCGAATACCGCGAGCGGCTGGAAGGCCAGACCAGTTCCGATTACACGGCCGCGCTGCTAGCCGAACTGGAACAGTGCATCCTCGCCCACGGCCCGCAAAACCTCATCGGCTTTGTGGCCGAGACCATGGTAGGCGCGACGGCAGGCGCCGTGCCGCCCACCTTCGGCTACTTCCGCGGCGTGCGCAAGCTGTGCGACCAGTACGGCATTTTGCTGATACTCGATGAAGTGATGTGCGGCATGGGCCGCACGGGCACGCTGTACGCGTTCGAGCAGGAAGGCGTGCTACCCGATCTGGTGGTGCTGGGCAAAGGGCTGGGCGCCGGCTACCAGCCCATAGGCGCTGTGCTGGCACGGGCCCACATCGCCCAGCGCCTGCGCGATGGCAGCGGCGCCTTCCAGCATGGGCATACCTATATGGGCCACCCTGTCGCGGCGGCCGCTGCGCTGGCCGTGCAGAAGGTGATACAGCGCGATAATCTGCTGGGCGCCGTGGCCACCCGTGGCGCCACCTTGCGCCGTTTGCTGCGCCAGGCGTTTGGCGACCATCCCCATGTGGGCGATATCCGTGGCCGCGGTTTGCTGATGGCGCTGGAACTGGTGCAGGAGCGCAGCAGCAAAACGCCGTTCGATCCGGCGCTGGCGCTGCATGCACTGGTGAAGGACGCAGCCATGGCATGCGGCCTGCTGGTCTATCCCATGGGTGGCACCATCGATGGCCAGCACGGCGACCACATCCTGCTGGCGCCGCCCTTCATCGTCACTGATAGCGAACTGGCCGATATCACCGAGAGGCTGGGCGACGCCCTCAAAGCCGCGCTAACGCGGGCGGAAAAACTGCGCGCCTAGCGTGGCTGCCAGGCGATGACTTCCTGCTGCTGTTCGCCCAGACCGGCGATGCCGAGGCGCAGCTGGTCGCCCTTCTTGAGGAAGCGCTGCGGCTTGCGGCCCTGGCCCACGCCGGGCGGGGTGCCGGTAGCGATGATGTCGCCCGGTTCCAGCGTCATGAACCTGGACAGGTAGCTGACGATCTGCGCCACCGTGAAGATCATGGTTTCCGTGCTGCCCGTCTGCATGCGCTTGCCGTTCAGCTCCAGATACAGATCCAGCTGCTGCGGGTCGTAAATATCTTCCGGCGTCACCAGCCATGGGCCGACCGGACCGAAGGTATCGCAGCCCTTGCCCTTGTCCCACTGCGGGCCGCGCTCGAGCTGGAACGAGCGCTCCGACAGATCGTTGACCACGGTGTAGCCGGCCACGTATTTGAGTGCCTCTTCTTCGCTCACATACTGGGCGCGGCTGCCGATCACCACACCGAGTTCCACTTCCCAGTCGGTTTTCTTCGAGCCTTGCGGCAGCATGACAGGATCATCGGGACCATTCAGGCAGCTGATGGCCTTCATGAACACGATGGGTTCTTGCGGTATCGGCATGCCCGCTTCTGCTGCATGGTCAGAGTAGTTCAGGCCTATGCCGATGAACTTGCCCACGCGCGCCAGCGGCACGCCGAAACGGGGATTGCCGCGTACCAGCGGCAGCGAAGCTTGCGGGATTTTTTCCAGTTTGCGCAGGGCTTTCGGTGCCAGCTGTGCCGCGTCGATATCGCTGATCACGCCGGACAGGTCACGCAGCTTGCCTTCATCATCAATCAGGCCGGGTTTTTCTTTGCCGGGACGGCCATAGCGCACGAGTCTCATATCTATCCTAGGTTAGCAGGGTGGTGTAGACCGCCATTCTAACCGTAGCGCCCCTGCCTCAGCCATTTGTTGGCGATGATCTTGGTACCGCGCACCACGGGCGCGCCGGCGTGCAGGGTCTGACGGTCCGGCTGGTGGTTGGCATCGGTGTTGAGGAACCACACGGCATTACCCTTGCGCGGATAGATTTCCAGCCCCAGCCCGGGGAAGGCCGTGCCGCCGCCCTGCTCCACATCGCTCAGATACAGTACGAAAGTGGCCAGCCGCTGGCCGCCCATGGCCAGATGGCTACGATGGCCACCACTATCGGGATCCAGCCAGTCGTAATGGGGGCGGTACTCCTGGGTCACGCCATATTTCTGCAACTGGAAAGGCTCGCCGTTTTCCACCGGCCAGTGGGCCAGCGCGGCCAGCCGCCGCTCGATGCGCTCGGCCACTTCCGCTTCGCCGCGCCGGATGAACGCCATTTCACTGGTGCGGCCTTCATGTACTACGCTGGCGCCATCGTTTTCTGCCGTGACGGTGGAACGGGTATAGCGATTGCCGCAATGGGCCACGATGGCGTCGCACTCTTCGCTGCTGAGCACATTCCCCAGCAGGATCACCTGCGGCTGCTGCAGCACGAACAGCACATCCACCTCGCGGTCCGGCGTACTGATACGGTTGCTGCTCAAATCGATATACGGCATCTGCTGCGGTGCCGTGAAGGCGCTCTGCACCGGCGCATCTTCAAGGCCGCCCGCGCGCAGGGCGATGGCAGCGTCGATGGCGGCCATGGCGACGGCCATGCTGTGCTGTCCCGACCCCGCCATGCTGTTGGCCATTTCCAGCGGCCGGCAGCCACGTGCCAGATTTTCCATGATCCAGTTGCGCCATTCGGCGGGTAAGGCATTGAACACGCTGGTAGATGTCGTCATCGTGGTGTACTGAGGCTAGTGGCCGGACGTGGCCCCATTCTACCGGATAGCTGAGGCCACAGGTAACGCAATAGACCCGGCAGTTGCAGCACGATCAGCAGGCCGTAGGCGGCCTGATAGGCTTGTACTGGCTGCTGCTGGCCAGCGGACGGCCAGAGCGCCACCACCAGCCCGAAGCCCGCCTGCACGGCAAACGCCCCCATGAAGATCAGCAGATTCAGTAGCGTCACGGCACGGGCGCTCAGGCTGGCCGGCATATTCTGCGCGAGGATGGTGTAGTCCATGCCGGTGGCTGTTCCTGTCAGCGTGAACAGCACCGCCAGCACGGGAAAGGCGGGCGACCAGCGGCACAGCATGGCCAGCTGCACCAGCAGGAACAGCGCCACGCCGCAGGCGGCTATGTGCAGCATGGCGACGCCGCGCCGCGCCGCCCACTGCGTCAGCCGGCCCATGACGATTGCACCGAGGATGATGGCCGCCATACTCAGGTACAGCAGATAGCCGACCTGCACTTCCGGATAATGTCCGGCATCGCTGAGCCAGCGTCCCAGCCACAGCCCCTGCACGCCGAAATACACCATGTGCGGCACCAGCAGCAAGCGCAGCACCTGCCGGAAGCTGGCGTCCTGCAGCACCAGCCGCAGCGCCGCACTGCTGGCCGGTGCGCCTTCATCGACAGCCACGCGCGGCGCGCGCCAGCGCAGCAGCAGCGCCCCCGCCAGTACCAGCAGGGCCAGCCCGATGAATACGCCACGCCAGCCAGCGTAGTGCAGCAGCCAGCGCACCGGCAGCGTAGCCGAGGCAGCGCCCAGCCCTCCCACCGCCACCAGATAGCCCTGCAGACTAGGCAGCCGCGCCGGTTCCACCCACAGCGAGAAGGCTTTCAGCGCCGCCATGAAACAGCCACCCAGCCCGAAGCCCAGCAATGCGCGCGCTGCCAGCAGCTGGCTGAATTGCTGGCCACCGGCAAAGCCCAGCGCCGCCAGCACTGCCAGCAGCAGCATGGGCCATTGCACCCGCGCCGGCCCCCAGCGGTCGAGCGCCATGCCGACCGGCAGCTGCACCAGCGCGAAGCTAAAAAAGTAGACGCTGGTGAGCAGGCCTAGCTGGCCCGGTGTCAGTGCCAGTGCCGCCATCAGCTGCGGCGCCAGCGTGGCATTCACATTGCGCAGCAAGCATTGCAGGAAGTGGCCGAAAGCGAAAGGCAGGAACACCATGCCGTACAGGTGGCGGTCGGACATGATGGCACCTAGGCCGAATGCGGCAAGTCGGCGTCGGAGCTGGAGCTGGAGCTGGAGCTGGAGCTGGAGCCGGTGCCCGCGCCGGCGCTGCCGCAGCTGGCGCCAGCAGCGCGGCGCAGCGGTATCACTTTGCGCGGCGTGTAGTCGGGCACCGGTTCGCTGCGGCTGCCGCCCTGCTCTTCAAAGAAAAATTTCTCCTTGCCGAAGGCCGGTTGCAGCTCATCCATCCAGGTCGCTTTGGCATCGTAGCGGGCATAAAACGGCTTGCGCACCCAGTCGGGATTTCGCGCCTGCAGGAACTGCAAAGCAAACACTTTTTCACCGCCGATTTGGGCCACGCCGTCTATCACCACCTTGCCGGGGAAGGCACTCATGGATGGCCCCCGCACCGTGCGCGACAGGCCGGATACCATCTGGTAGGCCGCCTGAAAAATCTCGTGCGCTCTGGCCAGCGGCAGCTGGAAGTATTCGCGCGGCCCCGTGTCGCGTTCGACGAACATATAGTAGGGGATCGCGCCCAGTCGCACGCCGGTCTGCCACAGTTCGGCCCAGCTACGCGGGTCTTCGTTGATGTGGCGGATCAGCGGCCCCTGCATGCGCAAGGTGGCGCCCGTGCCGACGATGCGCTTGACAGCCTGCTGGGCGATCTCGGGGCGCAGCTCGACTGCATGGCTGTAGTGGCCCATCACGGCCAGATTGCGGCCGCTGGCCACCACTTTTTCGAACAGGCGCAGCAGATCGTCGGCATCGCGGTCGGTGACGAAGCGCTGCGGCCAGTAGGCTACCGACTTGGTGCCGATGCGGATGTTCTGGATGTGCGCCAGCTCCGGCACCAGCAGCGGCTCGATCACGGCAGCCAGTGCGCGGGTATTCATGATCAGCGGATCGCCGCCCGTGATCAGCACATCCGTCACTTCCGGATGCAGGTGCAGATAGTTCACCAACTGCTGCGATTCGGCCGCATCGAATTTCATGTCGTCCATGCCGACGAACTGGGGCCAGCGGAAGCAGAAGGTGCAATAAGCATGGCAGGTCTGGCCGGCGCTGGGGAAAAACAGCACGGTCTCCTTGTACTTGTGCTGCATGCCCTTGAGCGGCGCATCGTTCACGCGCGGCACGTTGTGCGTCATCTGCCCGGCCGGGTGGGGATTCATGCGCAGGCGGATGCGCTGCACTAGCGCGGCCAGCGCCGCCGACGGGGCCTGTCCTTGACCTTGCCCCAGCACCAGTTCGCGCAGCTGCGCATAATCGTCCGGCGCCAGCATGTCGCGATGGGGGAAGGTCATGCGGAAGATGGGATCGTTGGGCACGTTGTTCCAGTCGATCAGCTGGTCCATCACATAGGCATTGGTGCGGAACGGCAGCACATGCGATACCACCCGCACGGCTTCCTGCAGATCGGGCGCTAGCCATTCCCACTGGCGCGCACGGCTGATGGTCTGGCGGATATAGGGCTGGAACTTGGGCGCGGCAGCGTCGCGCAGGGGCACGATATTCATGGCACTTCCTCTCACGGGTGGGGCTGGGTGGGACCGGAACAGTGGTCGGGCTGAAGCTGCATGCTAGGCCGCGCCGCCAGCTGGCAATTGCCGTGCGTCAATCATCTAAAAAATGATGCCCGGAAATTTTCTTTGCCTTGATGCAGATGGCGGGCAAGCTTGCCAGCAGGCTAGAACTTGCGGCAACGCAATTCCTCGCGACGGCAGCAGCGTACAGTTCAGCAGCCAACTGTTCCGTCACCTCTTAGCCAAGGACCTGCCATGAAACTGCTCTCCCTGCTGGCCGCCAGTACGGCCCTGCTACTGCCCCTGTCTGGCCATGCGGCCGAACCGACCGAGAAAGACGCCATCGCCATGGTGGAAAAAGGTGCGGCCTACCTCAAGGCCCATGGCAAGGAAGACCTGCTGCGCAAGGTCAGCGCCAAAGATCCCGACTACCTGCAAGGCACGCTCTACATCGATGTGCGCGATCTGGCCAGCGGCATCGTGCTGGCCCATCCCGTCAACCCCAGCATCGTCGGCAAGGACCTGACCGATATGCCCGATGCCAGCGGCAAGAAATACCGCCGCGAGATCATCGAGCTGGCTGCCAAAAAAGGCCATGGCTGGGTCGACTACCAGTACAAGAATCCCGCCACCGGCAAGATAGAACCCAAGACCACCTACATCCTGCGCGTCGGCGACGTCGTGCTGGAAGCGGGCATCTATAAAAAATGAAGCGGGAGCTGGCCATGCTGAAGAAACTGCGGATAGGACCGAAACTGCTGCTGGCCCCGGGGCTGGTACTGTGCCTGCTGATGCTGACGGCCGGCGCGGCCTACTACGGCATGCTGCGCCAGAACGCCACGCTGGAAAACATGCTGCAGGTACGTACGGCGCGGCTCAAGAGCGCGGCCGATGTCAGCGCCGAGCTGCGCTATGCCCATGCCCGCATCTACCAGCTGCTGGCATGGGTGAATGGCAGCTTTGCCCAGAACCGGCTGGATGAGCTGAACCGCCAGATCCATCAGGGCCATGACAGCATAGAGCAGCAGCTGCGCCAGCTCGGCACGGACATGATGGCCAGCGACGATGCGGCCGAGCGCCAGATCGTCGAGCAGTCGCGCCGCGCCTTGCAGGCTTACCGCAAGGCGGTGCAGGACACCATGGATATGGCGGCCATGGACCAGAGCATCGCCACCAATGCCATGGCCAAGGCCGAGCAGCAGTTCCAGCAGCTCAATACCCTGCTGGCCCGCATGTCCACGCTAGAGCAGCAGCTCAGCGCACAGGCGCACCAGCAGGCACGCGCCGAGTTCCAGCAGCTCAGCAGCGGCATGGCGGTGCTGGTGCTGCTGTCCGTGCTGCTGTCGCTGGCCGTGACCATGGCCGTGCGCAGCGCCATGCTGCGCGACATCCGCGCGATTGCCGATGTGGTGCTGGCACTGGCGGCCGGCCGCCTGATCACGGGCGCCAGCAACGACGGGCGCGATGAAATCGCCGATACGGCGCGCATGCTGGACCGCACCATGGACAATCTGACCCAGACGCTGGGCACCATACGCACGGCCGTGCAGACCATCGACGTGGCCGCGCACGAAATCGCCAGCGGCAATCTGGACCTGTCCAGCCGCACCGAGCTGCAGGCCAGTTCGCTCGAGCAGACTGCCAGCGCCATGGCCAGCCTGACCGAGGCCGTGCAGCACAACGCCGCCAGCGCCCGCCAGGCCTGTCAGCTGGCCGCCAGCGCTGCCCAGCTGGCGCAGACGGGCGGCAGCGCCGTGCAGCAGGCGGTGCAGACCATGGGCGATATCCGCAGCAGCTCGCGCCAGATCGTCGACATCATCAGCGTGATCGACGGTATCGCCTTCCAGACCAATATTCTGGCCCTGAATGCGGCGGTGGAAGCAGCACGGGCCGGCGAGCAGGGACGCGGCTTTGCCGTGGTGGCCAGCGAAGTGCGCACGCTGGCGCAGCGCTCGGCCGCGGCCGCGCGCGAGATCAAGACGCTGATTGCCGCCTCGGTGGCCACCATCGATAGCGGTAGCGCATCGGTACAACAGGCCGGCGCCCACATGAACGATGTGGTGGCCTCGGTCCAGCAGGTCAACGACATCATCACCCACATCTCGCAGGCCAGTGCCGAACAGGCGCGCGGCATCGCCGAAGTCAATCAGGCCGTGGGGCAGATGGACGATGTGACCCAGCAGAACGCAGCGCTGGTGGAACAGGCCGCGGCGGCGGCGGCCAGCCTGCAGGAACAGGCCGTCCAGCTATCGGCCGCGGTGGCCGTGTTCCAGATGCCCGACCGTGCGCCCGCGCCATCCAGCGCGCTGACGCTGGCATCGGCGGCACCGCCGGCATGGTCGAAATCACAATCTGGATCAGGTGTACACAGAGCCAGAGCAAAATGATATAAAAATGTTCTTTTTCCCTAGAGGGCCGCACCAAAAAGTTAGCATTAGGCACATAAATCGGGGAAATTTAGATATCCATCGCCGCAGCTTGCGGCGATAATCAGGGCTCGCCGTCCAGCACGACAGAGCGCACTGGTTTATAGTGTCGCTTTGGCATCATTAGTACCCGACCCTGAAGAATACGATGACACCAGTAGCACCTCACGCCCAGCCCGACGACCACGCCGTAGAAGATGCGCTGATCCGTTCGATCCGGATTCCGCCGCGTCCCAGCCTGCTGGTCGATCTGCAGCACGAGCTGGCCCAGCCCGACCCGTCGCCACGCCGCATTGCACGCATTATCGGCAATGATGTCGGCATGTCGGGCGCGCTGCTCAAGCTGGCCAATTCGCCGTTCTTCGGTGCCAGCCGCAAAGCCAAATCCGTCGAACAGGCGATCAACTTCCTCGGCATCAGCCAGTGCGCGGCCCTGCTCACGGGCCTGCTGGCACGCCAGGCCATCGAAGGCCGGCAATCGGATCTGGACGCGTTCTGGGAAATCTCTGCACGCCGTGCGCAGGCGGTGGTGTTCTGCTCGCGCAAGCTGCGCATCGCCCCGCCCGACATCGCCCACACCTTCGGGCTGTTCTGCGATATCGGCGTGCCGCTGCTGATGAACCGCTTTGCCGACTATGCGCAGACCTTTAGCGAAGCCTGCGACGATCACATCAACCCTTTCACCCAGCTGGAAGACCAGCGCTACCAGACCAACCATGCGGCCATAGGCTGCCTGCTGGCGCGTAACTGGGGCCTGTCGCCCGACGTCAGCTGGGCGATTCTGCACCACCACGACTACCGCGTGCTGGAAGATCCGGCCACCGATGACGCGATCCGCTCGCTGGTCTCGCTGGCACTGCTGGCCGAACAGGGCATACAGCGCTTCCACGGCCGCCGCATGTCGTATGAATGGGAAAAAGGCCGCGACTACGCCTGCCGCCATCTGGGCCTGACGGAAGACGAAACCGCCGACCTGCTGGAAGAACTGAACGAAGCCCTGCATACCGAACGATAGACTATGGCAAACAACAAGCGCCCCGTCGCGCGCAAATCGGCCGCCGCGCCGGAACTCAAAGACGAACAGCAGACCACCGAACTGTGCGCCCTCGCGCTCGACCTGTCGGATGGTGAATTCAATAACGACATCGTGGCCGAGGCCACCCGCGCCGATCTGGCGCAGAAAGGGCTGGAGTTCCAGCGCCTGCTGCGCAAGCTGCTCAACCAGAGCAAGGACGAAGTGCTGTACGGCGCCATCGAACTGGCGCGCGACGAATCCGTGGACGGCTACCGCTACCTGCGCAACGCCATCGAAGAAGGCGCGGCCAGCGTGCGCCTGCGCCATGCCGATGCGCCGGAAATGGAAATCGACGCCTTTGCCATTCCCGTGTTCGTGCACAGCCAGGGCGGGCTCGATGCCGCGGCTGATTTCCGCGACAGCGACGCCTACGACGCCGTGCTCGATAGCTTCACCGATGCCGGGCTGGAAAGCCCGCGTGCGCGCGTGGTGCTGGTCAGCCATGCCTACGACCTGAGCGAAATCGAAAAGATCACCTACGGCCAGCTGCACAGCATGGTGCGCGAAGCCGAGCAGTCGCTGAACAACAAGAAAATCATGGCAGCGCCGGCACTCGAGCGCAGCATGGCAGCCGGCTGGGCCCCTAGCAGCTTCGGCCCGGACGATAGCGCGGTGGAACTGCGCTTCCTGCTGGGCTTTGCCCTGAAACGTGCCGACGATCCCTTCTACGCCGTACCGGCCAAGGAAAAAGCCGCCGATGCCTATTTCGCCCAGCGCGCCGAACGCTACCAGAAGTGGACCGAGCAATATGCGCCCATGGTGGCACGCTGTCTGGGCCGCGGCCGTGGCAGCGATCCCGCCCTGCGCCTGAACTTCCTGTATCAGGATCTGTTCTTCGGCGCGCGCGCCACCGCGCAGGCCGAATACGCCATGCTGCAGATGCTGGCCACGCTCAATCAGGCCATGGACGGCCATGCGCCGGAGCAGCTGCAGGCCATCATCGCGCCGACCGACATCGATGACGAAATGGTTTTGCGGGTACAGCTGCGCGCTGGCGACAGTGTGCTGGCCGAATGCGACAAGGCGCTGGACCTCACGGCCGATCTGGAAGTCGAAGTGGACGACGTCAGCGATGCGCTGGCCAGCCTGGGCCTGGGCCAGGGCCAGCTGTCGGTAGCGCTGCGCTTCGACGCCGACGGCCAGCCGCAGCAACTGCGCCCGCTCGCCTGAAGCAGCGTTTGACAGTGCCCGCGCAGGCGAGGATACTTTCTGTGAGCGGAACCCGATAGCCTCATCGAACTGCGCTAGCTCATGGAGTCCCGCCGATACGGGAGACTGTCATGAAAGCCTGCGCCATCCTTTTCTGCGCCGCGCTTCTGGGTGGCTGCGCCAGCACGACACCGCTGGTTCAGCTGCCTGCTGCACCGCAGCTATTCCACGACCAGCTATTTGATGCACCGGCCCGGCCGGTCGACACCGGGCACATTTTCGCCGTCAACGCCGAGATGCGCGCCTACCTGCAGCGCGAAGTCAGCCACAATCTGCTGCACAAGGATGTGCGGCGCCAGCTGTTCGAAGCGCTGTACCGCAAGGACAAGCTGCAGCTCGAGTACGATGCCGCCATGACGCGCGACGCGGCCGAAACCTTTGCCGCCCGTTCCGGCAACTGCCTGTCGCTGGCCATCATGACGGCGGCACTGGCGCACGAACTCAACCTCAACGTCCAGTTCCAGCAGGTGCAGGTGGATGAAAGCTGGAGCCGTGCGGGCGACTTGTACTTCGCCAGCAACCACGTCAACCTCACGCTGGGCCAGCAGCGCACGGATCTGCGCAACGGCTTCGGGATCGACCTGTCCAGCCCGCTGACGGTGGACTTCATCCCCATCTCGGCCAGGGCGCGCGAGCATGCCACGCCGCTGGACGAAGCCACTGTCGTCGCCATGTACCTCAACAACCGCAGTGCCGAACTGCTGGTGCAGGGCCAGTACGATCAAGCCTACTGGATGGTACGCAAAGCCATCGAGCAGGCCCCCGCCTTTCTGCACGCCTACAATACGCTGGCCGTGATCTACCGGCGCCATGGCAATCTGCCGGAAGCCGAGCGCACCCTGCGCTATGCGCTGCAGCAGCGGCCGGACAACGTCATCGTGCTGTCGAATCTGGCGCAGACGCTGGAAAGCCAGGAACAGCCGGACAAACGGGCCGAAGCTGCGCAGCTGCGTCTGACGCTGGCCCAGCTGGAACCGGAGCCGCCGTTCTATTACTTCAGTCTGGGCCAGACGGCCATGCGGCTGGGCGACTTTCAGCGTGCTCGCGAACTGTTCAGACGCGAACTGGCGCGCGTGCCCGACTACCACGAATTCCACTTCTGGCTAGCGCTGGCCGACTACCGCCTGGGCTACCTGTCGGAAGCGGATGTCCACATGGTCAAGGCACTGGCCAACAGCACCACGCGCAGCGACCACGATCTGTACGCAGCCAAGCTGGACAAACTACGCGCCTACGAAGCGGCCATCCTGCAGAAATAGGCCGCGCCTGCTGCTAAGGGGAGAAATGAGGTGGAACTTGCCCTCTGTGCCAGCTTGACACCCTGTTGTGGGTGAACAACAATTGTAGGCTGAGGCACGATCCGTGCTGCCTACAAGGAATACTCATGCTGCATCGCCGGTCCGTCGCGTCGACTTTCATCTACTCCAGTTGTGCCTTGCTGCTGGCAACGCTCGCAGCCTGCGGCGGCGGGGGCGGCGGCAGCACGGGCGGGGGCGGCAGCACGCCGGTGGCCAGCCCCGCCCTCAGCTTCAGTCCCGATACCGTGCGGGCCAGCGTGAATGCCGGCAGTTCGCTGACGCTGAACGTGATCGCCGCCGTGACCCGCCCGGCCGAAGTCACAGGCACTGTGTTCGCGTCCGTAGTCGATAGCAATGGCGTGCTGCAGCCCAATCCCCAGCTGGTGCGCGATAGCGATAGCCAGTACCACGCGGTGCTGCAGACGGCGCCCGGTCTGGCCGTGGGCACGTATTCCGGCAACTTCAGCGTGCGCCTGTGCCGCGATAGCGCCTGCGCCAGCCAGTTCCCCGGCTCGCCAGTCAGCCTGCCTTACAGCCTGCAGATCGTGGCGGCCGGCCAGCCTACCTTTACCGCCACGCCAGCCACCGCGCTGGCCGGCACCATCCACCTGGGCGGCGCTGCTGCCAGCCCTGTCAGCGTCGCCATAGCGGCGGCCGGCCGTAGCTGGACCGTGGCCAGCGGCGCCAGCTGGCTCAAACCTGCCGTCACTAGCGGCAGCGGCAATGCCACGCTGGCTGTCAGCTTCGACGCCACCGGACTGGCAGTGGGCGATTACAGCACCACCCTGATCGTCAGCGCCAGCGATGGCCAGAGCGTCACGCTGACGGCCACGCTGTCGGTCCAGCCTAGCGGCCTGGTCAGCAACTCCAGCGGCCTGACCTTCAATGCCATCAATGGTGCACCGATACCGGCCCAGAACATCACCATCGATACCGACGACAAGGCCAGCGCCAACTGGACTGCCAGCGCCAGCGTGGGCTGGCTCAGCGTCACGCCTGGCAGCGGCACCACCCCGGCCAGCATGGCACTGTCGGTCGATCCGCGCGTGGGCACGCTGGCCAGCGGCAGCTATAGCAATACGCTCAGTCTGGCGGCACCCGGCCTGAGCACGCGCACCCTGCCCGTCACACTCAATCTCAGCCCCGCCACGCTGAGCGCCTCCGTGAACGCCATCACGCTGGGCGGCACCTACGGCCGCGACTTCAGCAGCACGCCTTCCGTCACACTCAGCCTGAATACCCTGAGCAATAGCTGGCCATGGGCACTCGATCCCCTGCCCGCATGGGCTAGCGCCAGCAGCACCAGCGGCAGCGTCAGCCAGACTGGTAGCAAGCTCAGCTTCACTGCCGTACCGAACAGCGCCAGCGTGGGCAGCAGCTCGCGCCTGATCAACGCCACTGCCGGCGTGAATGGCGATCAGGTCAAGGCGGCCGTTCTGCTGACCATCAACAAGGACCAGCACACCCTGATTCCATCGGAAACGGCGGTAGCACTGAGCGGTTCGCCCGGCTGGTCGCGCCTGAGCCGTACCATCACCGTCACCGACAACTTCGGCAACTTTGGCGGCATGAGCGCCAGCTCCAGCGCGGGCTGGCTGGCCGCCAACGTCAACGGCAACAAGATCGCGCTGGTGGCGGACCCCAGTTCGCTGGCCGCCGACTCGCTGAATCTGGCGACCGTGACCATCACCCCGACCGATGCCGATGCCGTGGCACCGGAAGTGATCCGCGTGGCCATGTGGAAAGGCACACGCACGCCCAGCAGCAATACCACCACCGTGCTGCCGTATAGCAATGTCATCACTGATCCGCTGCGGCCTTATGCCTATGTGCACAACGGCGGCACCTATATCGACGTCTACCACCTCTACACGGGCCAGAAAGTGGCCAGCATCACGGGCCTCGCCAGCAGCCTCGGCGATATGACCAGCAGCGCCAACGGCGACCTGCTATACCTGCTGGACCTGAGCAACCGCGCCCTCGTCAGCATCAACCTGAACACCCAGACGGTGACGGGCAGCCTGCCGCTCAGCGCGGCTGACCGCAATACCCGGCTGAAAATACTACGTCCGAATGGCGTGGAAATCCTCGCCCTGAGCACGGGTGCGGCCTATCTGACCAGCAATAACAGCAAACTCAGCCTGCCATTGAGCGGCGGCACGCTGGCCGTCAGCGGTGACGGCAAACGCCTGCTACAGCAAAGCGAAGACAGCGGCACCGTGCAGATCGCCACCTACAGCGTCGACTACGCCGCGCTCAACGGCGGCACCCTGTATCCCGCCAAGATCAGCGCCGCCAGCCATGCCGGCGCCGGCACCCAGGGGCAGGATATCGCCGTCAGTCCGGATGGCACGCGGCTGTACAGTGCCAGCGGCTCGACCAAATCGTGCAGCATCCTGAATCCGGCCGATCTCGGTGTGCTGGCCTATCTGGCAGCCGGCGATGGCGCGCCTAACAACGTGGAAGTGGGCAGTGATGGCCGGCTGTACTGCGGCACGGCGGCCAATGGCGCCGTCAGCGATATCTGGCTGTACAGCAGCAGCGGCACCCTGCTCAACCAGTTCAAGCTGACCAGCACCGGCAAGCAGCTGGCACCGCGCCAGATGGCCGTGTCCGGCGATGGTCTGACCCTGATCGCCATCACCACGGATGGCACCACCACCATCGTTCCGGTCGGGCCATAAACCGATGGGCTACGATACGGCTGTACTCGACCATATTTTCTGGCAGGCGCTGACGGGGCCGCACGCCTGCTACGCCAGCGGTAGCGGTGGTGCACGCCGCTATGTGGACGGCTTCTCGCCCATCATCGCGTTTGCCGATCCGGCCCGGCCCGACTTTGACGGCCTGCGCGACGTCTGCAAGGCGGGCGAGCATTTCTACTGCGATAGCTGGCAGGGGCCAGCACCAGAAGGCTGGCAGATCGAACTGGAGTCGTCCATGTTCCGCATGGTGTGGGCGGGTGCATGTCCCGATACGGATACGGCGCCGCAAGCCATCCCCCTCACAGCCGAGCATGCGCCGCAGGCACTGGCACTGGCCCAGCTGTGCAAACCCGGGCCATTCGGCCTGCGCACCATCGAGCTCGGTGAATACTGGGGCATTTTTGAAGACGGCCAGCTGATCGCCATGGCCGGCGAGCGCCTGCGTGCAGCGGGCCTGTGCGAAATCAGCGGCGTGTGTACCCACCCGACAGCGCAGGGACGGGGGCTGGCACCGGCCCTGATCCGCAAGCTGCTACGCCGCCAGATCCTGCGCGGCGACACGCCCTTCCTGCACGTGATGCACGACAATCCGGTCCACCAGCGCTACCTGCGCATGGGCTTCCGCGACTACCGCCAGACGGTGGTGCGCGTGCTGGCTCGCACAGCCGACCTCTAGACGACCTCACCCGCGCTCGAATTCCGAGCGCAATGCGCCGTCATGTGCAGCGTCTGCTTGCAGACTTACCAAGACCATCCGAGATAGTGTCAGGCGACACATCAACCTCCCACGACTCATCAGGCCTGCCCCAGTTTCTGCCACTGCACCAGCTTTTCGTCGTAAGGCAAAGTATAGGCAGGGCTGCTGGATGGCAGAGCAACGATGCGGTAGTGCGCTGCGCGCTCGCCCAGTATTTTCAGACCTAGCCGCGCGGCCGTGCCGCCGTTGAAGCCTATCGTCCGGATTTCCGGATAGCGCGCCAGTAGCGCCGGCAAATCATTATCGTCACGGTTGCGGATGGCACTATCGAGACTGCCGGCACGGTGGGCTTGCGCCACCACATCCCACAGGCCTACGCCATGCTCGAGCAGAGCCTGCAACCGTGCCGCATAGGCCAGCCCCACCAGATCCGTGGCCAGCACTTCCGACATCAGGCGCCAGAAGGCATTCTGGCGGTTGCCGTAATACTGCGCCTTGGCCAGCGACTGCACGCCGGGCAGGCTGCCCAGTATCAGCAAACGGGTAGTTTGATTGACCACAGGCGCGAAACAGCGCTGGCGCGTAAGCTCGGGCATATCGGCGCGAGTATCCCGGTTCGCAGCATCAAGTGTGGTATCCATAGCCTGCATTCTACGCAAGCTGCGCCATGGCCGCAGAGTGCGTGTAGAATTCATCGCACGATCGTACTAAAAAGTATGACACTTACAACGGAGACTGCCATGCCCTCGACCCGCACCATCGACGTGCTGCTGGAGCAATACAGCGCCAGCCACTTGCATCCCACCAATGAATGGATACACATCGTCTGTGTGCCCACTATCGTGTTCACGCTGCTGGGGCTGTTATGGTCGCTGCACCCGCTGGTGGCCGTGGGCGTGGTGCTGGCCTCGCTGGCGTATTACTTCAAGCTGTCGCGTCCGTTTGCGCTGGGGATGTTGCTGATGTCGGGCAGCATGCTGGCCATCCTCGCGATCTTGCCGCAAAGCCAGATTCTTACCGTCAGCCTGAGTGTGTTCGTACTGGCCTGGATAGGCCAGTTTATCGGCCACAAGATCGAAGGCAAAAAACCGTCCTTCTTCGATGACCTGCGCTTTTTGCTGATCGGCCCGCTATTCGTGCTGGGTTTCCTGTACCGCCGGCTACGGCTGGCGTATTAACGCAGACTGGCCAGCGCAAACAGGGTTTGCGCGGCATTGTGCACATCGTCGTCAGGCAGCATCAGCACCAGCGCGGTGCTGACTGCAACATAGCCCAGTAGGCCGACAACTTTGATCTGTAGCGCGGTATTCATGGCGCCCTCCTTCGATGATGTGTCATTCCATCATACTTGCATTTTCTACAAAATGCTCAATTTTTACGCAATGATACAAATCTCAGCGGCGCGCAGACATTTTCTGTTGCGCCGCAACAAAATTTATCCGCTAGGCAAGCAATAGCACCGCCCGCTATACTCGTCTGATGTCCTCTCCTATCCTGTTTCTGATTGCCTGCCTGATCTGGGGCTCCACTTTCTTTGCCATCACTCTGCAGCTGGGCGACGTGCCGCCGGCAGTTTCCGTGGTGTACCGTTTTGCCCTGTCGGCGGCCGTACTGTTCGCCTGGTGTCTGGCACGCGGCGACCGCCTGCGCATGCCGTGGCGCGTGCAGCGCTGGATGCTGCTGCAAGGCTGTGCCACCTTCGGCATCAGCTATATCTGCACCTACACCTCGGAGCAGTATCTGGTATCCGGTCTGGTGGCCGTGCTGTTCGCCCTGATGGTATTCTGGAACCCCATCCTCAACCGCATCTTCCTCGGCGCGCCGCTAGGCTGGCGCACCTGGAGCGCCGGTGCCGTGGCGATCGCCGGCGTCAGCCTGCTGTTCTACCAGTCCATCGGCGAGGCGTGGGCGGAAATCCGCTCGGGTGGCAATGGCCATTTCCTGCTGGGGCTGGTACTTGCGCTGACGGCCACCATCGCCAGCTCGGTCGGCAATGTGGTGGTGATCAAGGTACGCGAACAGTCACCCAATGTGCTGCTGACCATGGCATGGTCGATGTTATGGGGCAGCCTGCTGGTGGCGCTGTGGGTGCTGGCCAGCGGCCAGTCGTTCCGCCTGCCCCATGGCCTGCCCTACTGGGGCGGCCTGCTCTATCTGTCGCTGTTCGGCTCGGTAATCGCGTTTGCCGCCTATTTCACCCTGATCCACCGCATCGGCTCGCACAAGGCCGTGTACATCGGCGTGGTCACGCCCGTGATTTCGGTGCTGCTGTCCATCCAGCTTGAACACTACCGCCCCGGCCCGCTCGAATGGCTAGGCATGATCCTGTGCATTTCCAGCGTCGCCTGGGCCCTGAAAACCGATAGCCCCTCTCCTTCCACCAGTACGGACTGAACTATGACCTCTAGCAATCTGACCATCCGCCCGGCCACGCCGGCCGACGTTGAAGCCATCTTCGGCATGATTTACGAACTGGCCGTGTTCGAAAAGCTCGAACACATGGTGGTGGCCACGCCGGCCATGCTGCACGACAGCCTGTTCTGCGCCAAGCCCGTGTGCGAAGCCATCGTCGGCGAAACGCAAGGTGAAGTAGTGACCTTTGCCCTGTTCTTCCATAATTTCTCCACCTTCCTGTGCAAGAAAGGCCTGTATCTGGAAGACCTGTACGTCAAGCAGGCCCGCCGTGGCCATGGCTACGGCAAGCAGATGCTGGTGGCACTGGCCAGACTGGCGGTGGAACGCGACTGTGGCCGCTTCGAATGGTCGGTACTGGACTGGAATGCCAATGCCATCAAATTCTACGAAGGCATGGGCGCCGACCTACTGCCGGACTGGCGCATTTGCCGCGTGACGGGCAATGCTCTGACCCATATGTCATCCGGTACTTGATACGCCGCAAAGCGCAGCGGCAGCACGCTTGCAGAATACCGGTTGTAGCCCGCGCCGGAGACTGTCATGCTAGCCTTGCCACCCTTTGCCATCACACTTTACAAAGTCTATCTGCGCGCCCGCCTGCAGCGTTGCAACCGCGCTCTGGCCGTGATTGCCGCGCAGCGTGAAAACGACTTGCACGCCGAGCGGCTGCTGCACCGTGAAGTAGTGCAGGTGCGCTCACGCCTGCGCTCGCTCTAGCCGCGGGCGGCTCCCCTCAGGTACCCGTACGCAGCAGCGGTGCTTTCAGCGTCTGGCTCAGAGTCTCATAGGCTTCGGCCAGATGGGCCTGCACTTCGCGGCTGGTTTTGCTGCTGTTATTGCGGCTCTGCGCTGCCCGCAGATCGCGCTGCAGCTGCAGCGCATACTGGCGCTGCAGGCTGCGCGCATCGGCCAGCGTCGGCGCGGGGCTGCGCAGCAGTCCCGCACACAAACGCTTCAGATGCTCGCGCTGCAGATTGCGCCGTGCCGCCGTGATCTCCTTGCCGCTTTTCAGTTCACTCCAGATGGCGTTCTGCAGGCTGCCATACAGCTCGTCCAGACTCAGCACCTGTCGCTTGTCCTCCAGCTTTTCCAGCGAATCCGTCAAACGGGTCGCCACTGCATCGGCCATCAGCTGGTCCAGCGCAGCCGTCTGCAAAGCCAGCACCCGCGCAGCGACCGACACATCCGGCCGCGCCGTCATTTCAAACGGCTCCGGCGTCAAGCGGCTCACCAGCGCTGGCGAGAAATGCAGGCTATCGGCCTTGAACAGACTGCCCGTAATCATTTGCAGCGCGGCGCGCTGGCGTGCCAGCGGCACCGGTGTGAAGGCCGCGCGGCCGGTACCGGCATGGTCATGCACATAGCTGACGCCACCGATATATTTCACTGCCAGCGGCAGGGTGCGCGCGTACTGCTGATAGCCGTTCTCGAAACTGCGACGCAGGCTGTCGAAGCTTTCGCCCGGTTTCAGCGTGCGGCGTTCAAGGCGATCCCACAGCTCGCGCGACATGGCCAGCCGGCGCTGCACATAGGCCAGCGGGTCGCTGCCCAGATCGTAGGAATTCACTTCCGGGTCGGCATTGAAACCGCCCGCTTCCAGATCGGAACCGAAGCTCAGCTCCGGTTCGCCGGAACGGGCAGCGATGCGCGCCAGTTCCTCTTTTTCCTGTGCCGCTGCAATCGGCTTGTAGGCATATTCGATGGCCCAGTAATCATACGGGCCCAGTGCGGAGGGCACGTACTCGCCCTGCGTTTCGCCCTTGAGTGCCAGATTGAACGGCGTGTAATCCATTACCGAGCCGGCCATGCCATGCTGGCGGGTGAACTCGGGATCCTGCAGCTGCTGCAGGCTGTACACGGTGGAAGCACGGAAGTTATGGCGCAAGCCCAGCGTGTGGCCGATTTCGTGCATCACCACGGCCCGCACATAAGCCTGCGCCAGCGCTTCCGCTTCGGGGCCAGCCATATCCGTTTCGCTGCGTGCGGACAGCAGGCCCATGGCGAATTCCAGCTCCGTCGTCACGCCATCCTGATACTGGCAGCGGTCCTCAGGCGCGGCCAGCGCAGCGCTGGCGATCTGGCGGCGCGCGCCACGGGCAAACACATCGGACACGGCGATATCGGCATCGAGAATTTCGCCGCTTCTCGGGTCCACCTGACGGGGCCCCAGCGAGAAGCCCACATCGTTACCGAAGAACCAGCGCACCGAAGCGTGGCGCGCATCCATGGTATCGAAACGATCGGTCTCGCTCTGCTGCTTGACCACGATGGCATCCTTGAAGCCTATCTTTTCGAAAGCAGCATTCCATGCCAGCACGCCCTGTCTGACAGACTCGCGGTATTTATGCGGCACATTCGCATCGATCCAGTAGACGATGGGCTGCCTGGGCGCCGACAGCGGCAGCGCGGGATCGAGCTTCTCCAGCCGCCAGCGCTCCACCAGATGCACCGCTGTTGTTGGCGTAACGTCGTCGGAAAAATCATGCGAGGTGCGCACGAAATGGCCTATGCGTTCATCGGCTGGCCGGCCCGCCATAGGCTGCGCCGGCAGCGGCATGAAGTTGTAATAGAAGCCGAGGAACAGGCTGCGTGCATCGGGCAGCGTGGTCGGTGGCGCATAGCCGGAAGCCTGTGCTGCTGCCGCCGCTGCAGCCGTTGCCGGTGCGGCCGGCAGACGCGGCACCAGATAATGGGCCTGCACCTGCAGCCCGGTCATGCTGTCATCCGAACGCAAACTCTGGAAACTGCTGTTGCGCGCATCGGCCGAATAAGGCAGACGGAAAGCCGTTTCCAGCTTGGTGCCGTAAGCCGCCATGTCACCAAATAGCAGCGTACTGGCTTCGATCAGAATGGCGCCATTCTGCGGATGCGGGCCGCTGATCACGGGCGCTATCGCCAGCAGACTATCGGAATAAGCCTGCGCCACGGCCAGCGCCTGCGGCGTACCGGCTTTGGCGCCATACGCCGTGTTCTTGGCGATCAGCTGCACCAGCGGCCCCACGCGATGGAACACCACCACCTGGCTCATGCCCATCTGGCCGCCGTAGATGCCGCGTTCACCGATGCCGTTGGGGGTATTCACCGACATGAACAGGGGGCGGTCGAACTGGTCGGGGCGCAGCTCTATCCAGACCTTTTCCTCTTTCTGGTACAGGCCCAGAAAACCCGGCACATGGGCAGCACCGCGCACGATGTCGGCAAACGGACGTGCGCCGGGCGGAGTTTGCAGGGCAGCTAGCATAGCGGCAGGCGTGGCAGGTGCCGCCGGCACGGCGGCGGGAGCCACCTGCGCCTCGGGCGCATGCGGCGCCGGCGCAGGCTGCGGATGGACGGGCTCCTGTGCCAGCGCACTGGCGCCCAGCGTCAGCAAAACAGCCGCGCGGAGGGAATTCACGACAAACATGGGCTTCCTGTTACGTTAAAACGAGCATCGCATACTGTAACCGATCGCCCGTTCCACACCGTAAAATTTGCCGAGACTATCCTCTAAATCTGCTCGCTACACAACACTACACGCAACACCCCGCGCTGCACCACGCCGCAGCAGGGGTTATGACCGATGGCATACGACAGGTCGGCCGGACGGGCGATGCGCCACAGAGCAAAATCAGCCTGCTTGCCCACTTCCAGTGTTCCTATGCGGTCGGACCGTCCCAGTGCACGGGCCGCATGGCGCGTGCAACCGGCCAGCGCTTCCAGCGGCGTCAGACGCCACAGGGTGCAAACCATATTCATGGCCAGCAGCAGCGAAGTCATGGGCGAAGTGCCGGGGTTGCAGTCGGTTGCCACCGCCATGGCCACACCGGCGGCACGCAGTCCGGCCACTGGCGGCGGATTGGTATCGCGCAGGAAGTAATAGGCACCGGGCAGCAGCACGGCTACCGTGCCGGCAGCAGCCATGGCGGCAATGCCGCTGGCGCTCAGATGTTCCAGATGGTCGGCCGACAGGCCCTGATAACGTGCCACCAGCGCAGCCCCTGCCAGATCGGACAGCTGTTCGGCATGCAGTTTGCCGGGCAGGCCCAGTGCCTTGGCGGCCGCGAACACGCGCTCCGTCTGGGCTGGCGTAAAGCCTATGCGCTCGCAGAAAGCATCTACCGCATCGATCAGCCCTTCCCCGGCCAGCGGCGCCATCATGGCGCACACGGCATCCACATAATCGTCGGCACGGCCAGCAAACTCGGGGGGCACGGCGTGGGCACCGAGGAAGGTGGTGACCACATCGACCGGCAGTTCGCGCCCGATGCGGCGCGCCACGCGCAGCATGGCCGCCTCGGAGGCCTGCGTCAGGCCGTAGCCGGATTTGATTTCCAGCGTAGTCACGCCTTCGGCCAGCAGGCTGCGTAGACGCGGCAGGCTGGCCTGCAACAGTTCGTCCTCGCTGGCGGCACGGGTGGCGCGCACGGTGGACATGATGCCGCCGCCGGCACGGGCAATATCCTCGTAGGTAGCGCCGTTCAGACGCGCTTCGAATTCGTCGCTGCGATTACCGGCATGGACGATGTGGGTATGGCAGTCGATCAGGCCCGGCGTCAGCCAGCAGCCGGCACCATCCTGCACGCTGGCCGCCTGTACGCCGGCGGGCAGCTGGTCCATCCGGCCCAGCCAGGCAATCTGGCCATCCTTGACGGCGATCGCGCCATCCCTTACCTCGCCATAGCCATCGACCATGGTGGCCAGATGCACATTGGTAAACAGCAGATCCCACATCGTTACAACTTCCTAGTGATTGATGATATCGACCACGAACACCGTGGCCTGTGCCGCATCCATGGTCCATTCCTGCCCGTCTTCCAGCACCAGCAGATCGTAGCGCACCATGGCGATGCGCTCGCACTCGCTGCTCAGCGTCAGCCCTTCACCATCGGCGAGGAACAGCAAGGTGGTGGCAGCGCGGCGTTTGAGTGGCTGGCTGCCACGCACCACCTGCAGTTCCAGCCGGTGGCGGCAGCTGTCGCGCCGCGTCATCACATTGAAGTCCGTGGTCACGCCGCCCGCCACCGTGGCATGCACGGCCGCTTCGCCTTCGAATTCGATCACCGGCTCGCTGGGGCTCAGCACAAAACGCTCGTCGCCAAAGTCCAGCAGTACGCCATCGCCATCCACCAGCGCCAGCGTGCGGTCTATGCCCGCAAACACGGAGAACGGGCCGCTCTCCGAGATGGTCGCGAGGCTGATGCGCCAGTCGAAGCTATCGAAACCGGCACCGACTGGCGATACCAGCATTTCGGTGGTGCTGCCGCCGCCGTTCTTCCATGGCGTGGGACGCAGGCTGGCGTACTGGATAAGCTGGCTCATCGTAACTCCCGCAGTTCAGTCAAAGTCTGTTTGAAGCGCGCCGCGATCTCCTGCTGCGCCACGTGCTGGCCACGCTGCACCAGCCAGCGGCCACCGACCATCACATCGCGCACCAGATTGTCGTTGCCGCTGAAGATAAAGCTGCCCAGCACTTCATCGAGCGCCAGCGCGTGCAGATTCGGATGGTCGTCATCCGGCACCAGCAGATCGGCGCGACGCCCTACTTCCAGCTCCCCCACCGGGCGGCCACTGGCCTGTGCACCGCCCTGCAGGGCACGCTGCCAGAGGAAGTCGCCCACATTGCGCTCGCTGTCCGATACCGCAATATTACGCCGCTGCTGCTGCAAGCGCTGACCATATTCCAGCCAGCGCAGTTCTTCTACGGCGCTTTGCGAAATATGCGAATCGCTGCCCACGCCGAAGCGCCCGCCCAGCGCCAGAAATTCTTCCAGCGGGAACAGGCCGTCGCCAAGATTGGCTTCCGTGGTGGGGCACAGGCCGGCCACGGTGCCACTGCGCGCCATACTCTGTACTTCGTCCTGCTGCAGATGGGTGGCGTGAATCAGGCACCAGCGCTGGTCAACCTCCACCTGATCATACAGATGCTGCACGGGACGACGGCCACACCAGTCCAGCGCCTGCTGTACTTCGGCCATCTGCTCGGCGATGTGGATGTGGATGGGACGGCTGGCAGGCAAGGCCGCCAGCACGGTATTGATCTGCTGCGTCGAAGCGGCACGCAGCGAATGGGGCGCCACGCCCACTTCCGTCTGGACATCGCGCAGCGGTTCCAGCGCTTCGATAATGCGCAGCACATCGGCGGCATCGGTGCGGAAGCGCTGCTGCTCGGGTTTCAACGGGTTCTCGCCAAAGCCGGAATAGCTGTACAGCACGGGCAGCATGGTCATGCCTATGCCGGCCAGCCGTGCACCGGCGATCACGCGCTGCGCCGTTTCGGCCGGTTGCGCATACATGCTGCCATCCGGTGCGCGCTGCACGTAATGGAATTCGCACAGCGAGGTATAACCATGGCGCAGACATTCGACGTACAGCTGGGCCGCGATGGACTCCATCTGCTCGGGCGTGATATTGCGGGCAAAGCGGTACATCAGTTCGCGCCACGTCCAGAAGCTGTCGCGCCCCGGTCCGGCCTTTTCCGTGCGGCCGCCCAGCGCGCGCTGGAAGCTGTGCGAATGCAGGTTGATCATGCCGGGCAGGACATAGCTCACCACGGGGACGGAACCATCCGCCACCGCTGCGGCAGCATCGGGTGTGATTGCCGTGAGGGTGCCCGCCGCATCCCATGTGATCAGCACGTCGTCGCACCAGCCTTGCGGCAGCAGTGCGTGACGGGCAAACAGCTGATTGCCTTGCTGATTCAGTGGCATACTCGCCTCGCTCATGCGCGGCTCCAGTCAGCGGCAGCCTGCAGCATGGAGCGCAGCACGCCCTGCACCTGCACCGCCAGATCGGCGCGGTAGCCATACGGCGCCTGTTCGTCCATATAGGTGGACTGGCACATTTCCAGCTGGATGGCATGCACATTCGAAGCGGGACGGCCGTAGTGGCGCGTGATATGGCCGCCTTTGAAGCGCCCGTTCACGGCGATGCTGTAGTGCTCCTGCGCCAGCGCCTGTGCCACCACGGCCTCGGACAGCCCCTGCCCGCAGCTCTTGCCATCGGCCGTGCCGAAATTCAGATCCGGCAGTTTGCCTTCGAAGAAGCGCGGCACGATGGAAGCGATGGAATGGGCATCCCACAGCACCACGCGGCCATGCAGCGACAGCAGACGATCGAGTTCGCTGCGCAGCTGGCTGTGATACGGCTGCCAGTAGGCGGCCAGACGGCGCTGCACTTCCGCCTGATCGGGCAGACAGCCTTCGCGGTACAGCGGCTCGCGGTGGAAGGTATCGACAGGGCACAGCCCCGTAGTGTCCTGCCCCGGATACAGATTGCTGTCTTCCGGTGGCCGGTTCAGATCGATCACATAGCGCGACCAGCGCGCCGACAGTGTCGACGCCCCCATCTCGCCGAGGAACTCGTAGAGCTTTACCAGATGCCAGTCGGTATCCTGACGGTCGGCACCGGCTGGCGTCATCTGCGCCGCGATCTCGTCGGGGATATCGGTGCCCACGTGCGGCATGGACACCAGCAAGGGTATGCTGCCTGCATTGAAACGGAAGTCCATGCCGCCTCCCCTGTTAGTGGCCCAGCGCTGCGAACAGCGCTTTGCACGAAGCGCTCAGATCACCGCGCAGCACCATGCCCTTGGCCGCTTCGATATCGGGCGCAAAGAAGCGGTCGGCGTCGAAGAACGGTACGCGGCTACGCAGTTGCGCATGCACGTGTTCCAGTTGCGGCGAGGTCTTGAGCGGACGGTGGAAATCGATACCCTGTGCGCCGGCCAGCAGTTCGATACCGAGGATCACAGCGGTATTATGCGCCATGTCGTCCAGACGGCGCGCCGCGTAGGTGGCCATGCTGACGTGGTCTTCCTGATTGGCCGAAGTCGGGATGGTATCCACGCTGCCCGGATGCGCCATCGATTTGTTTTCCGACGCCAGCGCAGCCGCCGTCACGTGGGCAATCATGAAGCCCGAATTCACGCCCGGCTCGCGCACCAGGAATGGCGGCAGGCCGGACAGCGTCGCATCGATCAGCAGCGCGATACGGCGCTCGGAAATGCTGCCGATTTCGGCGATAGCCAGCGCCAGCGTATCGGCCGCAAAAGCCACCGGCTCGGCGTGGAAGTTACCGCCCGAGACCACCACCGACAGCTCGCCATCCTTGAACAGCAGCGGATTGTCGGTCACGGCATTGGCTTCGATCAGCAGCGTGCGCGAGGCATTGGCGATGATGTCGTGGCAGGCGCCCATCACCTGTGGCTGGCAGCGCAGGCAGTAGGGGTCCTGCACGCGCTCGTCGCCTACCAGATGGGAGGCGCGGATGGCGCTGTTGCTGACCAGTTCGCGGTAGATGGCCGCAGCAGCGATCTGGCCCGGCTGGCCGCGTACTTCGTGCACGCGCGCGTCGAACGGCGAATCCGAACCTTTGGCAGCGTCCAGCGACAGCGCGCCCGTCACCATGCCCGCTTCCAGCAGGCGCTCGGCCATGAACAGGCCATGCAGCGCCAGCGCAGTGGAAACCTGCGTGCCATTGATCAGCGCCAGACCTTCTTTGGCGGCCAGCACCACTGGTGCGATATTGGCCGCTTTGAGCGCATCGACTGCCTGCATCAGCTGGCCGTTGACGCGCACTTCGCCCACGCCCAGCATGGCCAGCGTCATATGCGACAGCGGCGCCAGATCGCCCGAAGCGCCGACCGAACCCTTGGCCGGAATGGCCGGCATGATGCCGGCGTTGTACAGCGCGATCAGGGTATCGATGATCAGCGGGCGCACGCCGGAGAAGCCGCGCGCCAGACTGCCGATCTTCATCAGCATGATTAGGCGGCAGACGGCATCCGACATCAGCTCGCCCGTACCTACCGAGTGCGACAGGATCAGGTTGCGCTGCAGTTGTTCCAGCTTATCGTCCGGAATGCGGGTTTTGGCCAGCAGACCGAAGCCGGTATTGATGCCGTAAGCCGCATCGCCTTTGGCGACGATGGCCTGCACGGCAGCGGCCGATGCTTCGATCACAGGATAGGCTTCCGCCGCCAGCGACAGCGGGCCGGCAGCACGCCAGACGGCGCGCAGTTCGTCGAGCGTCAGTGCGCCAGGTTTCAGGGTCAGAGCAGTTGCAGAGTGGGTCATTTCAGTATCCGGTTCGGTTCTTAAGGAATCATCGGCAGGTTCAGGCCATTGCGCTTGGCGCAGGCGATCGCCGTTTCGTAGCCAGCATCGGCATGGCGCATCACGCCCGTGCCGCTATCGTTGACCAGCACGCGGGCGAGTCGCTTGGCGGCAGCATCCGTGCCGTCGGCCACGATCACCACGCCGGAGTGCTGCGAATAGCCCATGCCCACGCCGCCGCCATGGTGCAGCGACACCCAGGTAGCGCCACCGGCAGTGTTCAGCAGCGCGTTCAGCAGCGGCCAGTCGGACACGGCATCCGTACCGTCCTTCATGCTTTCCGTTTCGCGGTTAGGGCTGGCGACGGAACCCGTGTCGAGGTGGTCGCGGCCGATCACCACGGGCGCTTTCAGTTCGCCATTGCGCACCATTTCATTGAAAGCCAGACCGGCGATGTGGCGCTCGCCCAGACCCAGCCAGCAGATCCGTGCAGGCAGGCCCTGGAAGGCGATGCGTTCGCGCGCCATGTCCAGCCAGCGGTGTACCTGTGCGTGGTGCGGGAACAGTTCCTTGATTTTGGCGTCGGTCTTGTAGATATCTTCCGGATCGCCGGACAGCGCCACCCAGCGGAACGGGCCACGGCCTTCGCAGAACTGCGGACGGATATAGGCCGGAACAAAACCGGGGAAGTCGAACGCGTTCCGCACGCCCTGATCGAAGGCCACCTGACGGATGTTGTTACCGTAATCGACCACCTTGGCGCCCAGCGTCTGGAAGTCCAGCATGGCCTGCACGTGCACGGCGCAGGACGCGGCGGCGGCAGCTTTCAGTTCGGCGTGGCGGCTGGCGTCCTGCTGCGCGGCCTTCCACTGCTCCACCGTCCAGCCCTGCGGCAGATAGCCGTTGATCAGATCGTGCGCGGACGTCTGGTCCGTCACCACATCCGGCACCAGCCCCTGCACGCGCGCGCGGCGCACCAGTTCCGGCAGCACGTCGGCCGCATTGCCCAGCAGGCCGATGGAAATCGCATCGCCATTGGCCTTGTGCAGGCGTACCAGTTCCAGCGCCTCGTCGATATTCGCGGCCTGCTTGTCCAGATAACGGGTACGCAGACGGAAATCGATGCTGCTCTGCTGGCACTCGATATTCAGCGATACGGCACCGGCCATGGTGGCAGCCAGCGGCTGTGCACCGCCCATGCCGCCCAGACCGGCCGTGAGTACCCAGCGGCCTTTCAGATCGCCGCCGAAATGCTGGCGCCCTGCTTCGGCAAAGGTTTCGAACGTGCCCTGCACGATGCCCTGGGTGCCGATATAGATCCAGCTACCGGCCGTCATCTGGCCGTACATGAACAGGCCCTTGCGATCGAGTTCGTTGAAGTGTTCCCAGTTGGCCCACTTCGGCACCAGATTGGAATTGGCGATCAGCACGCGCGGTGCATCTTCGTGGGTCTGGAACACGCCCACCGGTTTGCCGGACTGGATCAGCAAGGTCTGGTTATCTTCCAGCTCGCGCAGCGAAGCCAGAATCTGGTCATAACAGGCCCAGTTGCGGGCAGCGCGGCCAATGCCACCATACACCACCAGATGTTTAGGATTTTCCGCCACTTCCGCGTCCAGATTATTCTGGATCATGCGGTAGGCCGCCTCGGCGCCCCAGTTCTTGCAGGTGCGCTCGGCACCGCGCGGAGCGCGGATTTCACGGCTGGCGTCAAAACGGGGATCGCTGTCTAAATGGCTGGTCATGATGGCTCCTGATCGGGTGAGTAAGGCTGGAGGCCATCCGGCGAATTCCGGCGCGAACGGACGAGCGCATCCAGCACGATGCCGCACAGCATAAGTTGTATATACAACCAAGTCAACCGATTTTTCGAAGCGGCACCGGCCGCCCTGCAGCACGGCCGCGCAAGCGGCCTGCCGTCTTACTGGCGCTTGTACACGCGCTTACCGCCCATCCATGTCTGCAGCACCTGGGTCTTGCCAATTTGCTCAGGCGGCACCTTGAACAGGTCGCGGTCGATCAGGATGAAATCGGCCCATTTACCGGCTTCCAGCGAGCCGATCACGTTTTCCTGATGGGCCGCATAGGCCGCATCGAGCGTGAAGCAGCGCAGCGCTTCGGTCAGCGTCATGGCCTGATTTTTATACCAGCCACCGGCCGGCTGGCCCGCATTGTTCTGCCGCGTCACGGCCGCATGCAGGCCTTCGAACGGATTGGGCGACTCGACCGGGAAATCGGAACCGCAGGCAATGCGCGAACCCTGATCGAGGAAGGTACGCCACGCATAGGCGCCCTTGATGCGTTCGGAGCCCACGCGCTGCTCGGCCATGTTCTGGTCGGAAGTGGCATGGGTAGGCTGCATGGACGGAATCACGCCCAGCGTCTTGAAGCGGGGGATATCCTCCGGCGTCACCACCTGCGCGTGCTCGATGCGGTGGCGCAGGCCCACCGCGTTATATTTGGGGATCAGCTGGGCGTAGGCATCGAGTATCTGGCGGTTACCGGCATCGCCGATGGCATGCACATTCACCTGATAGCCGGCCTTCATGGCCTTGTTCATCTTGGCCAGCATTTCCGCTGGAGGGTAGAACAGCAGCCCCTTGGTCGACGGCATATCCGAGTACGGCGCCAGCAGGGCCGCGCCGCGGCTACCCAGCGCACCATCGGAATACAGCTTGACGGAGGCCAGCGCATACACATCGTTGCCGTAGGAAGGCAGCGGGCCATCCTTGGCCAGCTCGTCGAAATCGGCGCCCGTGTCGCCTATCATGGCGTAGACCCGGGTGGTCAGCTTGCCGTGGTCGGCATAGTCGCGGTACAGGTCATCCTGCGCTACCTTGATGCCGGCATCGTGCACACTGGTCAGCCCCATTTTGGCCAGTATCGCCAGCGCGTTATCGAGCATGCTGCGCGCTTCGGCCGGCGTTGCCAGCGGCACCACCTTCTCGACCAGCTCCATGGCGGCATCGACCAGCACACCGGTCGGACGACCGGCGGCGTCGCGCTCTATCTTGCCGCCTTTCGGGTCCGGCGTATCGCGGCTCACGCCGGCCATTTCCAGCGCCTTGGTATTCACCCAGATAGCGTGGCCGTCCACGCGGTGCAGCAGCACGGGGCGGTCGTTGACCTGCGCATCGAGTTCGGCCGCCGTGGGGAAGCGCCCCAGTTTCCAGTTTTCCTGATTCCAGCCGCGCCCTATCACCCATGCCCGGCGCGGATGGGCACGGGCAAATTCGGCTACCGTGCGCACGGCGCCTCCCACCGACGTGGCATTAAACAGCTCCACGCCGGAGGCGATTTCGCCCAGCCCGAACACGTGGCCATGGGCGTCGATCAAGCCGGGCAGCAGGGTTTTGCCCTGCGCATCGATGTGCTCCGCCTTGGGCAGACGCGCCGCTGTATCCTTTTCGCTACCGACCGCCACGATCTTGCCCAGATCATCGAAGGCCAGCGACGTGAAACGCAGCAGCGAGCCATCGGCCGTCAGCGTGTAACCGTTGGCGCGGTCGATGATGGTGTCGGCCTGCGCCAGTGGCGCCACGGCGGCTAGTCCAGCCGCCAGACCTGCGGCCAGCAGGGTAGTGGTACCAGCCTGACGAACGGCGCCTGCCAGAGGGGCGGGCGAGAAAACGGTAGTGCGCATCGATACTCTCCATTCCGGAACCTAGTACCAGAGTGTAGCGAAGTTTAGGCCGGGGTCAATCAAACTCTGGTTACAATGTCGGATTCGCCGCTCTCTCACCACAACCCGTGTCCAGCCGATTACTCTATTTACGTCTGCTCCAGCAGTTCCGCCCCTATCTGTGGATCGCTGGCGTGACCCTGATCGCCGTCGCCCTGGCTGCCGCCGCCGACGTATTGCTGATCCGCCAGTTACAGAATGTGGTCGATGCGCTCGCCCCTAGCCATAGCCTGATGCCGGCCCGTCCCGCTACCGGCCTGCTGGCCGAAATGCAGGAATGGCTGGGCCGTCTGCTGCCCCACAACCCCGCCCATGCCACCCTGTGGGCCATCCCCGCCGTGATACTGGCGCTGGCCATCATGCGCATGGTGTCCAGCTTTGCCGCCGAATACGGCGCCGCATGGCTGAGCAGCCGGGTGCAGGCCAATCTGCGCGAAGTCATGTTCGCCCGCATCATGCGCCTGCCTAACGGCTATTTCGACCAGTCCTCCACCGGCACCACGCTGTCGCGCGTCGCGTTCGATGCGGCGCAGGTGGCGCAGGCCGTGATCACCGTGGTCAACGTGGCCATGCGCGACAGCGTCGCCACCATAGGCTATCTGACCACTCTGTTCATCATCGACTGGCAACTGGCGCTGTTCTGTCTGGGCCTGCTGCCGCTGGTAGCCGCCATCGTGACCTTTGCGGGCCGGCGCATGCGCCACCTGAGCAAGAGCGCGCAAGCGGCCATGGGCGAGCTGACCAATGTGCTGGACGAGAGCATCAGCGGCCAGCGCGTGGTCAAGATTTTCGGCGGCCAGCACTATGAACAGCAGCGCTTCGACAGCGTGGTGAAACTGAACCGCCAGCTGGCCGTCAAGCACGCCGCCACTTCGGCGCTCAATTCCGGCATCATCATGCTGCTGATCGGGATTACCCTGTCCTCGGTGATCTACTTTGCCCTGCTGCGCGCGCAGGCCGGCGCGCTCTCGCCCGGCGCCTTCGTGGCCTTTATGTCCTCGCTGATGGCAATGCAGTCGCCCATCAAGAACCTCACCAAGATCAACGAACCTATGCAGCGCGGCATGGCTGCCGCCGAATCCGTGTTCGGCCTGATCGATACCGAAGCGGAAGCCGATCAGGGCACGCGCCAGATCGAACGGGCGGCCGGCCATCTGCAACTGGATCAGGTCAGTTTCTGCTACAGCAGCGATGCCGATGCCAAGCCAGCGCTCGATCGCGTTTCGCTCGATATCGCCGCCGGTGAAACAGTGGCACTGGTGGGCAGCTCCGGCAGCGGCAAGACCACGCTGGCCGGCCTGCTGCCGCGCTTCTACGATGTCAGCGGTGGCAGCATCCGCCTCGATGGCGTCGACCTGCGCGACTACACCATGGCCTCGCTGCGCAGCCAGATCGCGCTGGTCAGTCAGGATGTGGTGCTGTTCAACGATACGCTGGCAGCCAACATCGCCTATGGCGATCCGGCCCCTTCGCAGCAGCGCATCGAAGCGGCGGCACGCGCGGCCCATGCGCACGAATTCATCGCCCGCCAGCCCGAGGGCTACCAGACTTCGGTGGGTGAAAACGGTTTACGCCTGTCCGGCGGCCAGCGCCAGCGGCTGGCGATTGCCCGTGCGCTGTACAAGAATGCGCCTATCCTGATTCTGGACGAAGCCACCAGCGCGCTCGATACGGAATCGGAACGGCTGGTGCAGGCCGCGCTGGAAGTGCTGATGCAGGGCCGTACCACAGTGGTGATTGCCCACCGCCTGTCCACGATTGAAAACGCCGACCGCATCGTGGTGCTCAATGGCGGCCGCATCGCCGAAGTGGGCAGCCATGCAGAACTGCTGGGCCATAACGGCATCTACGCCCGCCTGTACCAGACTCAGAAAAGCGTTCAGGTCGCGTCGTGAAAAATAATCCCTAGCGTGTGCCGGCAGCCGCTGCGCAGCCGGCTCACGCCATGGCGCATGTGCACGCGGTACACCCCGCGCCCACCTTGTGCGGGGCGCTGATCGACCGGGAAGATCACCAGATCGCCACGCTGCCACGGCACCACTTCCACCCGCGACTGCATGCGCGGACGCTGCTCCGTCAGCACCAGCTCGCCCCCTGCGAAATCCCGTCCCGGTTCGCTTAGGAGGATGGCCGCCTGCAGCGGGAACACCTGTTCACCATACAGATCCTGATGCAGGCAGTTGTAGTCGCCGGCCTGATACTGCAGCAGCAAAGGCGTAGGCCGCTGCTGGCCCGCTGCATGGCAGCGCGCCAGAAATTCCGTATGCTCGGCGGGGAAACGGCTCTCCACACCCAGCAGTTCATGCCAGCGGTTGGCGATCTGCGCCAGCGGGCCATACAGCGACTGGCGCAATGCCACCACCATGGATGGCAGCGGATAGCGGAAATACTGGTATTCGCCGCTGCCGAAGCCGTGCTGCGCCATCACCACGCGGCTGCGGAACAGTTCCGGCTGGGCGTACTGCGCTGCCATGGCGCGGCATTCCTCGGCCGTCAGCATGCCGGGCACCGTGGCATAGCCATGCGCCAGCAGTTCGTCTTCGATAGCCTGCCAGTCCAGCCCCGCCACATGCACGGCGATGCCGGCAGCAGCGCCCACGCCACGGCGCGCCTGATTCTGCGCCTGAGCATGTGCCTGATTCTGCGCCTGCCCGTGCGCTTGAGCGTGCGCCGGCTCCGGTTGCGCCACATCTGCGGCCGCGCTCAGGGGTACCACCTTGCGCGGCGCCCGTGGCGCAGCACCGGCGGCAAAATCCAGTTCGCCATTTTTCACTGCTGTGCCTCCCGTTCCAGTAACTGCGCTTTGCGTTCCACTCCCCAGCGATAGCCGGAGATGCTGCCATCATTACGCACCACGCGGTGGCAGGGTATCGCCACCGCCAGCGCATTGGCAGCACAGGCACTGGCCACGGCACGCGCACCGCGCGGCAGGCCCACCCGCTGCGCCAGTTCGGCGTAGCTGACCGTCCGCCCCGCCGGAATTTCGCGCAGCACCTGCCAGACGCGCTGCTGGAACGCCGTGCCGCGCACATCGAGCGGCAAATCCAGCCCCAGCGAAGGCTGCTCCACCATGCCGACCACGCGCGCCACCACCTGCTCATAATCGGCATCGGCGCCCAGCAGTTCGGCGGCCGGGAAACGGTCCTGCAGATCACGCAGCAAAAAGTCCGGATCATCATCGATCAGTATCGCGCAGATGCCCTGCTCCGTACTGGCCACCAGTATCGCCCCCAGCGAGCACTGGGCAATGGCGAAGCGGATCTGGCTACCACGGCCACCGGCGCGGTAAGCACCGGGCGTCATGCCCAGCACAGCCGGTGACTGGGCATAGAAACGGCCGCTCGAGTTGTAGCCGGCCGCGTACATGGCATCCGTCACGCTGGCGGCGACGCCCAGCTCCTGCTGCACCCGCCGTGCGCGCTCCGCGCTGGCATAGGCTTTCGGTGTAATCCCCGTCACAGCTTTAAAGATGCGGTGGAAGTGGAAGCGCGACAGGCCCACGGCCGCCGCAAGTACATCAAGTTCCGGTGGCGTTTCAGCCTGTTCGATCAGGCGGCAGGCCTGTGCCACCAGGGCCGCCTGCCGTTCGGCCAGCGGTGGCTGGTCCGGCTTGCAACGCAAGCAGGGACGGAACCCGGCCGCTTCCGCATCTTCACGGCTAGAGTGGAAGGCCACGTTCTGGCGCAAGGCGGGACGGGCGCCGCACGAGGGCCGGCAGTACACGCCCGTGCTGCGCACGGAATACCAGAATATGCCGTCGGCCGCGCCATCGCGCTGCTGTACGGCGGCCCAGCGCTGCGCCTCGCTCTGATAGGCGGCGCTGCTGTGCTTTGCTGTCTTGCCCATGTTGGACTCCCGCTTCGGATAAGGTAGGTCACCAGCTTATCCGGCGCCGCGCAGCGTCGCACTCCGGCGCTTGCTTTTGAATTGTACGCTGCTGCCACAAAAATTCACAAAGATGCTCAACTAGCAATCAGCCAATGCTAGAATGAAATGCAGCGCGCCAGTCCGGCGCCCCTCGGAGAAGCCGTTTGGAAGCCGTAGCACAGTCAGAAAATACCCCGATATTCCAGCGTATCAAGGACTATCTGCTTTCCCAGATCGCCAACGGCACCTGGAAGGAAGGCGATGTAATCCCTTCCGAGCAGGCGCTGGTCAAGCAGTTCGGGGTATCGCGCATGACCGTCAACCGCGCCGTGCGCGAACTCACTGCCGAGCAGGTGCTGACGCGCCGCCAGGGCTCCGGCACCTACGTGGCGCAGCAGAAGGTGCAGGCCACGCTGGTGGAAATCCGCTCCATCGCCGACGAAATCCGCGCCCGTGGCCACGCCCACCGCAGCAGCCTGCAGCAACTGGAACGCAGCAAGGCCAGCGAACTGCTGGCACGCCAGTTCGACCTGCCGGTTGGCCACCCGCTGTTCCATTCCGTGATCGTGCATTTCGAGAACGGCGTGCCTATCCAGGTGGAAGACCGCTGGGCCAACCCCAAGCTGGCACCCGATTATATGGAGCAGGATTACGCCAGCATCACACCGAACGAATACCTGATGCGCGCCGCGCCGCTGCAGGACGCCACCTACAGCATCGAAGCCCTGCCCGCGCCGCGCGATGTGGCCGACATGCTGGCCATCGATACGCGCCAGCCCTGTCTGGTGCTGCGCCGCCAGACCCGTTCCAATGGTCAGGTGGCTTCGCTGGCTACCATGTGGCATCCCGGTCATCGCTACCAGTTTGCCGGCAGCGTAGGCTACTAGCAGCGTATGAATATGCGCCGCTATCTGTCCCCGCCACTGCGACGCATTCCCGCTTTTATAAGGCACTGGCGCCTGAGCCTGAAATTCAGTCTGCTTCTGGCATCGGGCCTGCTCGCTGCTGCCAGTAGCAATGCTGCACAGGCCAGCGAAACCGTCACCATCCAGCTCAAGTGGCTGCATCAGTTCCAGTTTGCCGGCTATTACGCGGCGCAGGATCAGGGCTATTACCGCGAAGCGGGACTGGAAGTCAAACTGCTGGAAGCCCGCCCCGGCCACGACAGCCTGCAAGCGGTGATGCAGGGCGAAGCCCAGTACGGCATCGGCAATACCGCCCTGCTGGCAGCCCGTGCACGCGGCCTGCCGGTGGTGGTACTGGCCTCGCTGTACCAGCACTCCGCTGCCGCCCTGCTGGTGCGGCGCGACGCCGGCGGCAAACCCCATCTGGGGCCGAACAGCCGCATCATGCTGGCGCCGAACAACGAGGAGCTGGCGCTATTCCTGCGCAAATACGGCATACCGACCGAGTCGCTGCTGCCGGTCGCGCATAACTTCAGCTACGGCGATCTGCTCGATGGCAACATCGATGCCATGTCCGTCTACACCACCGAAGCCCCCTACATCCTCGAGCACAGCAGCCTGGGCTACCAGATCCTCACGCCCCGCTCGCAGGGCGATGATTTCTATGGCGATGTGCTGTACACCACCGAAAGCGAACTGCGCGACCACCCGCGGCGCGCCGCCGCCCTGCGTGCCGCCACGCTGCGCGGCTGGGCCTACGCCATGCAGCACCCGGATGAACTGGTGGACCTGATCCGCGCCCGCTATCCGCAGCGCCACAGCCGCGAACTCCTGCTGTATGAAGCCCAGCACATCGTGCCGCTGCTGGCACAGGACAGCATAGAACTGGGCTACAGCGATCCTCTGCGCTGGCAGGCGATTGCCGACAGCTATATGGCGCAGGGCATGCTGCCGGAAGATTTCAAGCTCGAGGGTTTCCTGTATCAGCCGGAACAGCAGCAAGGCTGGCGCCGCCATTTGCCCGTGCTGCTACCGGTACTGGTGCTGCTGCTGATCGCCGCGCTGCTATGGCGTATGCGCCACCGCCTGCTGCCTGCCCACCGGCCACCCCACAGCGAGCTGCCGCTGGCCGGCACTGCAACGCCGCCGGGCAGCGGTAGCAGCAGCGCAGCCAGCCCGGCCACGCCAACCAGCAGCGGCGTACATGCCGTCGCCGTCAGCCAGCGCACCCTGCAGGATGCCGGCGCCGATGCCCTGCTGCTGCTTGATCCCGACGGTAAAATCCGCGCCGCCAATCCGCGTGCCCGGCAGCTGCTGGCGCAGGCCGCAGCGCCGGCCGGGCAGCTATGCTGGCCCGCCCTGCGCGCCGACGGCAGCCCCTACGACGCCAGCAACCACCCGCTGCAACTGGCTCTGCTCACTGCCGCTCCCGTCACCGACGCCATCATCGGCCTGCCGACGCCGGCAGGCAGCGTGCTGTGGCTGCTGGCAAATATCGAGCTGGTGGCCGATGAGCGGCGTGCTGTCAGCGCACTGGCCGTCAGCCTGCGCCCGGCGCCCGTCCCAGCGCACGCTGCCGGTCCCGCGACCGCTGCAGCAGCGCCGTCCAGCCAGCCGCAAACTGCAGCGTATCCGCCGCCCCCGCACTGCGCGCCACAAGTCCCTGTCGACCACTAGCCGGGCAAAAATTTCAGCCCCTGCGACAATTTGCCGCACATTTCTAAAAAATGGGTTATTATTTCTGCCATCCCCGCCTGCCGATCTTGTTGCCATCCCCTCTAGCACATTGAATTCGCGCATTTGGTCCCCATGTGCTGCCCACTAGGCAACCCTGATGACCTTGCAGACAAGTGGCATAATCCCCAGGCGTTATTCATCCCACAGAACCTCGATTGAGGAATATATGAGCGAAAATATCAAACACATTACCGATGCATCCTTCGAAGCCGACGTGCTGAAGTCCGACCGCCCTGTGCTGGTAGACTTCTGGGCCGAATGGTGCGGCCCTTGCAAGAGCATCGCCCCGATTCTGGAAGAAGTGGCCAAGGAATACGACGGCAAACTGACCATCGCCAAGCTGGACGTGGATTCCAACCAGGCCGTGCCAGCCAAGTTCGGCATCCGTGGCATTCCTACCCTGATCCTGTTCAAAAACGGTGTTGCCGCCGCCCAGAAAGTTGGCGCAATGGCAAAAGGTCAGCTGACCTCTTTCATCGACAGCAATATCTAAGTAAAATATCTGCAGAGCCGCTGCGGCGGCCGCACGGACGACGTTGCGCTCGCAACGTCGCCTTCTAAACAACACCACGTCGTTCCCTCCCCTACCTTTACTTTCCCGTCACGGGACACTCAACACATATGCATTTATCTGAATTAAAGGCCTTACACGTCTCGGCACTGCTCGAGATGGCCATCGGTCTTGATATCGACAACGCCGCCCGGCTGCGCAAACAGGAGCTGATGTTCGCCATCCTGAAGAAGCGCGCCAAAGCGGGTGAACAGATCTTCGGCGACGGCGCTCTGGAAGTGCTGCCCGACGGTTTCGGCTTCCTGCGCTCGCCCGACGCCAGCTACATGGCTTCGACCGACGACATCTATATTTCGCCTTCGCAAATCCGTCGTTTCAACCTGCACACCGGTGATTCGATCGAAGGTGAAGTACGTACCCCGAAAGACGGCGAACGCTATTTCGCGCTGGTCAAGGTGGACAAGGTCAATGGCGAATCGCCGGAAGCTTCGAAACACCGCATATTGTTCGAGAACCTGACGCCGCTGCATCCGAACGAGCCGCTGCGTCTGGAACGTGACATCAACGGTACGGAAAATATCACCGGCCGTATCGTCGATCTGATTTCGCCTATCGGCAAAGGCCAGCGCGGCCTGCTGGTGGCCTCGCCGAAATCCGGTAAGTCCGTGATGCTGCAGCATATCGCCCACGCGATTACGGCCAACCATCCGGATGTGACCCTGATCGTGCTGCTGATCGACGAACGTCCGGAAGAAGTGACGGAAATGCAACGCTCGGTGCGCGGCGAAGTAGTCGCCTCCACCTTCGACGAACCGGCCACCCGCCACGTGCAGGTTGCCGAGATGGTGCTGGAAAAAGCCAAGCGTCTGGTCGAAATGAAAAAAGACGTGGTGATTCTGCTCGACTCGATCACCCGTCTGGCGCGTGCCTACAACACCGTGATCCCGGCTTCGGGCAAGGTACTGACCGGTGGTGTGGATGCCAACGCGCTGCAGCGTCCTAAGCGCTTCTTCGGCGCCGCCCGTAACATCGAAGAAGGTGGTTCGCTGACCATTATCGCGACCGCGCTGATCGAAACCGGTTCGCGTATGGATGACGTGATCTACGAAGAATTCAAGGGTACCGGCAATATGGAGGTACACCTGGAGCGCCGTCTGGCCGAGAAACGCGTGTATCCGGCCATCAACCTGAACAAATCGGGCACCCGCCGCGAAGAACTGCTAATCAAGCCTGACCAGCTGCAGAAGATCTGGATTCTGCGCAAGCTGCTGTACTCGATGGACGAGATCGAAGCGATGGAGTTCATCCTCGACAAGATGAAGGCCACCAAGAACAATGGTGAGTTCTTCGACATGATGAGGCGCGGCGGCTAATTTAGTTAGCCCCCCCCATCATGCCCGTCGGGCCCTTGCCGCGTAAACCGTGGCAAGGGCCCGATTTTCTTGTATAATACGCGACCGTATTATTTTTTAAATCAGGCAAGTGAGCGGCAATCGGGTCAAGAAGCAGTAGCGACCGACGAAGTGCTGTTTGGCTACCTACCTAACCGAGAGCAATTATGAAACCAGAAGGCCACCCAGAGTACCGCGAAGTTGTGTTCCACGACCTGTCGTGCGATTTCAAATTCGTTACCCGTTCGACCATCCAGACCCGTGAAACCATCGAGCACAATGGTCAACAATACCCACTGGTAAAGATCGAGGTTTCGGCTGAATCGCACCCGTTCTACACCGGTAAGCACAAGATCGTCGACACCGCTGGTCGCGTGGAAAAATTCCGTCAGAAATTTGGTTCCGTTGGTTCCAAAACTGCCGTTGCAGCAGGCTAATCCAGCCGCCGCTTCAGAAAAAGCAGCCTCTGGCTGCTTTTTTTGTTTCTAGCCTCCGGCGTTTCCTTCATACTCGCATACTATCTCACTCGACTACTGATCAATGAAGCCAGTCCGTCTTCCTGCCGCCGCCACGCTGGCCCTGCCACGCTGGGCTCTGTTCGCCCTCGGCCTGCTCTACATCCTGCCCGGCCTGATCGGACGCGAACCGTGGAAGAACGACGACGCTGCCAGCTTCGGCATCATGTGGACCATGGCACATGGCAGCTGGCAGGACTGGCTGTGGCCGAATATCGCCGGCCTGTCCATGCCGGAAGAAGGCCCGCTGGCCTTCTGGCTGGGCGCACTCGGCATCAAAATCTTCGGTCCGCTGCTGGGTGATGTACTGGCGGCACGGGTCGCCACCATCGCCATCTTCCTGCTCGGTGTGCTGTCGCTGTGGTATGCCACCTTCAATCTGGGCCGCCGCCAGGATGCCCAGCCGCTACGGCTGGCCTTCGGCGGCCAGCCCGAACCGAATGACTTCGGCCGCACGCTGGCCGATGCTGCCGTGCTGATCTATCTGGGCTGTCTGGGCCTGCTGCTGCACAGCCATGAAACCACCTCGGAAGCGCTGCAAGTCTCACTGGTCGCCCTGCTGCTGTACCGCACCGTACGCTATGCAGAAGCGCCATCGCTGCGCAATGCCGCCCTGAGCGGGCTGGCGGTCGGCTTGCTGACCCTGACGCGCGGCTGGATCACGCCCGTGTTCCTCATGCTGGCCCTGTTTGCCTGCACCCGCTGGCTCGATCAGCCTGCCATCCGCGCCGTGCGCGATCTGGCCGTGACGCTGGTCGTAGGCGCTGCCGTGACGGCCGTGTGGCTGCTGCCGGCGCAACTGCTGCAACCGTATGGCCAGCAGCCGCTGCTGGCCTGGCTGGGCTGGAATCTGCTCCAGCTAGATCTGCCGAGTATGTTATCGGTCAAATTCTTCCTGCGCGTGGGCACCTGGTTCTACTGGCCAGCCTGGCCGTTCGCCGGCTGGGCCGTGTGGGCCTGGCGCCGCCAGCGCCGCGCCCTGCACATCGTCGTGCCGCTGGCCTTCGTCACCATGGGTATGCTGCTGACCCTGTTCCATCCGCTGCCGGAACAGAGCCAGTTGCTGGTGCTGCTGCCGCCGCTGGCCATCATGGCCGCCTTCGGCCTGCTGACCATGAAACGGGGCGCCATCAATGCCATCGACTGGTTCTCCGTGATGGCGCTGACGCTGTGCGCCGCCGTCATCTGGATCTTCTGGTTTGCCAAGCTGACGGGCTGGCCAGCGAAAGCGGCCAAAAACGCCCTGAAACTGGTGCCCGGCTTTACCCCGGAACTGGGCTGGATGGCCCTGCTGGTGGCGCTGGCAGCCACCGCAGGCTGGTTCGCGCTGGTGCTCTGGCGTATCTCGCGCCAGCCGGCCGTGCTGTGGCGCGCCGTGGTGCTGTCTTCGGGCGGCCTGATTCTGATCTGGATTCTGCTGATGACGCTGTTCCTGCCGGATGTGAACTACTCGAAGAGCTACGCGACGGTAGCACGCCAGATCGCGCAAAAAATCCCGGCTGGTGCCGGCTGCATCGCCACCAATGTGGGGCCGGCCCAGCGCGCCTCGTTTGCCTATTACGCGGCGCTGCCGTTTGAAGGCGTGCAGGGCCAGCGCTGCGATCTGCTGCTGTTACAGGACAGCATACGGGTCAAGGATGAACACGAGATTCTGCCCCAGTACCGGGGCAAGCAATGGCAGTTGCTATGGGAAGGACGGCGCGCGGCGGACCGGGAAGAACGCTTCCGTCTGTACCGTCGGGCCGACTAGGCAATAAGGCCGGGGCGCGCCTGATAGGCGCGCCTCCTCGGCAAGAGCTTAGCGGCGTGCCAGCACCATGGCCCTGGCGGGTGCTTTCGCCATCGGCAGCAGGCCAAAATTGGCTATCGCTACAGTTTCATTATCATCACGGAACTCGAACTCGGTACCAGCATTGCTCTTAAAGCGGTCTTTTGCCACCGGGAAGATTTCTACCCACGAGCCCCGGCCCACCTGCACGAAGATACGCGTCATATCGGTGGTGACCTTCAAGGTCTGCCCGTTACTCAGGGCGAACGACTGTTCCAGATCATTCAATTCCTGCTGGTTCAGGTGGTAGCCAGGGGTAGGTTTAACCTGCACCATCACATCGGCGGCGTGGGCGGCGCCCAGAGTAAGTGTAGCGGCTAAGGCGGCAATCAGGGTTTTCATGGTGTGCTCCGTAAATAGGTAGGGAAGTTTTTCACTAGCTGGAGTCACCGCTGCTCTTGGTTTTCAGCGGTCGACGTAAGCAGAATAACAAGAAAAACTGGCCGCATCCGGACCATGCGACGAGCCGCAGATAATCTGGCACCAACGGTAGCCTGGCGCGATAAACCGCAAAAGACTGTGCACGCTTTATCCGCATGACAGACTAGCCCCCGAGCTTGCAGCATTGGGGCAAATCAGTGATAATGGCGCTCGCGTCGCCCGAGTGATGGAATTGGTAGACGTAGCGGACTCAAAATCCGCCGCCGCAAGGCGTGCCGGTTCAAGTCCGGCCTCGGGCACCAGAGATACAAAAAAAGCACTGATTCTTCAGTGCTTTTTTATTTTCCGCGCGGCCGCGCGACCTAATCCCGCCCCGGCACCATGCGCTCGAACACCCCGTCCTTGTCGATGAAACGGTGCTTGAGCGCGCCGGCGATGTGGACACATACCAGCGCCACCAGCAGCCACACCAGTGCACCGTGGATATCGTAATAAGTCTCGGCCATGTCGTGGTTGGCTGCCGCCAGCCGGGGCAGACTGTAGCCGAAAAAGACCAGTCCCGATTTACTGTGGATAGCCCCGGCTATCCCTGCCAGCGGCAATATCAGCATGCACAGATACAGGCCCACCTGTACCAGCTGCGCTGCCCGCAACTGCCACGCCGGCATCCGCGACGGCAGTTGTGGCACCGGATGGCTGCGGCGCCATCCCAGCCGCACCAGCACCAGCGCCAGCACGATCAGCCCCAGCGATTTGTGCAAAACAAAGTACGGCTTAGCCCCGGGGCTATGTTCGATTTCCATCATGTACCAGCCCAGCCCTGTCATGAACACCAGTAGCACGGCACTGATCCAGTGCAGCGCCAGCGCGATACGGTCATAGTGCCAGCCCACGGTGGGCACGGCCTGGGGGCGAAAACGGTTCATGGCATCCTCGTCGGCTGATTGCCTAGCATTGTGTACTTGAATTTTATCGCACAAACACTATATTTTTCAATATAATATAAAACCACAAAATGAAGGATGAGCCGTGCCCGATACTCCTACCCTGCCGCTAGACGCCATGCATGCCGCCGCCGAACAGGCTTGCGGCCTGCTGCGCGTGCTATCCAACCCCGACCGGCTGCTGCTCATGTGCCAGCTGTCGCAGGGCGAACATTCCGTGGGCGAGCTGGAAACCCTGCTCTCCATCCACCAGCCCACCCTGTCGCAACAGCTGGGCGTGTTGCGCAGCAATGGACTGGTCCACACGCGACGCGATGGCAAGAACATCTATTACTCCGTGGCCAGCACGCAGGCACTGGCCGTGATGCAAGTGCTGTATCAGCAATTCTGTCCCCAACCGCTCAAGGATTAAGCGATGGCCATCGACCTGACCCATTTCACCCCCGCTCTCTCGCTCGCGGGCGGCCTGATCATCGGCATCGCCGCCAGTGTGCTAATCCTGTTCAATGGCCGTATCGCCGGCATCAGCGGCATTCTGGGCGGCCTGCTCAGCTGGCCCCGCAATGACCGCCACTGGCGCCTGGCTTTTCTGGCCGGCCTGATCGGTTCGCCCCTGCTGGCCAGCCTGCTCGGCTATGCCACCGCACCGGAAATCCACGCCAGCTGGGAGGTGGTGCTGCTGGCCGGCTTCATCGTCGGCCTCGGCACCCGCTATGCCGGTGGCTGCACCAGCGGCCACGGCGTATGCGGCATGTCGCGCGGCGCCGTGCGCTCCATCGTGGCCACCCTGACCTTTATGGCCGCCGGTTTCATCACCGTGTACATCCAACGTCATCTACTGGGAGCCTGAGATGCTGGTACTGACTTCTTTGCTGGCCGGACTGCTGTTCGGCCTCGGCCTGATCATTTCGGGCATGGCCAATCCCGTCAAGGTACAGGGTTTCCTCGATCTGGCCGGCAACTGGGATCCCTCGCTGGCCATGGTGATGGCGGGCGCCATCGGCATAGGCGGCTTCACCTTCCTGCTGGCGCGCCGGCGCCAGCTCTCCCTGCTCGGGCTGCCCATGCAGCTGCCCGCCAACAGCACCATCACCGCCCGGCTGGTGCTGGGCAGCGCCGCCTTCGGCATAGGCTGGGGCATGGCCGGCTTCTGCCCCGGTCCGGCGCTGGTGGCCATGGGCGCCGGCTATCCCAAGGCGGCCGGCTTTGTGGCGGCCATGGTGGCCGGCATGGCGGTATTCGAACTGGTCGAACGCTGGCGCCAGCCAGCGGCCCGCTAAGCGCTGCCCGCCAGCGCTCTGCAGCGTCCCGGCATCAGGCTTTTGTGCAGCAAACTAGTGGCAAAATAGTTTCCTCGAAGGAAAATATGTCATAATTCGTACTATCTTTTTGTTTTGCACAAGTTTGATTTACAGCCATGCCGCGTGACACGTCTACTGATTCCTTAACCTACTGGGATGAACGGGTAACAGCCAGTCGCTGGCTCATTGCCAAGACCGCCGCATGGGGCGTACTGGCCGGTTTCTTCGGCATGCTGGGCCAGGGCTGGCTGGAAGATGCCCGCCCGCTGTTCCCCTTCATCCAGCAGAACTACGGCCTGTGGCAAACCGTCTACCTGCTGGCACTGGTACTGGTCTTTGTGCTGTGGGCTGCCGCCATGCAGCAGAAAATCACCATCCTGCATAACAGCAAAGTGGGCCGCTCCGCCCAGCAGCGCGTGATCGATTTCAATGCCCGCCAGGCCCAGCGCAAACTGGAAGCACTGCAGCGGCGCGAGCAGGCGCTGCGCGACAAGCAGGCGCAAGCCGCCCCGAAACCGCAGGAAGGCCGCAGCAACAAGTTCGATTTCTGACGCCGCCCGGCGCGCAAGGCGGCGCTGGCACTATTCGTAGCGCAGACAATCCACCGGCAGCAGACGCGAAGCGCGGCGCGCCGGATAGAAGCCGAAGAACACCCCCACCAGACTGGAAAAGCCGCAGGCCACCACCACTGCCTGCAGGGTAATGAAGACATCGAACTTGCCGGTCGCCGTGATGGCTGCTGCCGCCCCGCTGGCCAGCACGATGCCGAACAGGCCACCGACCAGACAGATCACCACGGCCTCGGTCAGGAACTGCCACAGCACGTCGCGCGGCTTGGCGCCGATAGCCATGCGGATGCCGATCTCGCGCGTGCGCTCCGTCACCGAGACTAGCATGATGTTCATGATGCCTATGCCGCCCACGATCAGCGAAATGGCGCCGATCAGGCCCAGCAGCGCAGCCAGACCGGTACTGATCTTCTGCGCCGTCTCGGCAAACGACGCCAGATTATCGATGCGGAAGTCATCCGGCTGCTCGTACTTGATGTGGTGGCGGTCGCGCAGCGTCTCGTTGATATCCTGGATGGCATCCTGCAGGTTGCCGCCCGATTTACCCTGCGCCACCACGTAGTGCACATTGCCGGGGAAAGGCAGGCGCACCAGATTGGCTGCCGCCGCCGTAATCGGCACCAGCACATAGTCGGCCAGATCGCCGCCATCGACCTGCTTGCCTTCGCCATACAGCACCCCCACTACCTGGAACGAGACATTCTCGATGCGAATGTATTTGCCCAGCGGGTCGGTCTTGTAGAAGAACTGGTCGGCGATCTTGTGACCTATCACCACCATGCGCGCCGCAGCACGCACATCGGCATCGCTGAACACATTGCCCTGATCGATTTTCCAGCCGCGGATCTTGAACATGGCGGTGGAGACCCCGTGCACGGTCTTGGAAGCACTCTCGTTGCCCACCGCCAGATTAAAGCCGCCCTGCAGCACGGGCGCCGCACCGGCCAGCGATGGCAGCTCGTTGAGCGCCGCCGCATCGGCCATGGTCAGCGCCGGCGCGGCACCGGTGCGCATGCGCTGCTGCTGGGCGCGGTCGCCACCGGGCGAGATGAACAGCATATTCGTGCCCAGCTGCTCCAGCTCCTTGGCGATGAAACGCTTCATGCTGTCGCCCACGGCCAGCAGCAGCACCACCGAGGTAATCCCGATGATGATGCCCAGCATGGTCAGCAGCGTGCGCAGCCGGTTGGCCATCATGGAGCGGAAAGCTTCCACCACGATCTGTAAAGGATTCATATGATTTATACCGTTATGGCTTCGTGGCTGGCTGCCAGCTGGCGCAGGCCTTCCGCGGCCGGCCCGTCGTACAGCACGCGGCCGTCCTTGAGGCGCATCAGGCGCTTGGCGTAGGCGGCGATGTCCGGTTCGTGCGTCACCAGCAGGATGGTGATGCCACGCTGTTCATTCAGCTGCTGGAACGAGCGCATGATGTCTATGCTGGTCTGGGTATCGAGGTTGCCGGTCGGCTCGTCTGCCAGTATCAGCGGCGGATCGCCCACCAGCGCGCGGGCAATCGCCACGCGCTGCTGCTGGCCGCCCGATAGCTGGTTGGGCGTACGTTTGGCGTAATCCTTCAGCCCCACCCGCTCCAGTTCCAGCAGCGCCTTGGCGTGGGCTTTGGAGCGCGATACGCCGGCATAGATCAGCGGCAGCGCCACATTCTCCGCCACGCTCATGCGCTTGATCAGATTAAAACTCTGGAACACGAAACCGATGGTACGGTTGCGGATGGTGGCCAGTTCGGCACGCGACAGCGTCAGCGTATCCACGCCATCGAGGCAATAGCTGCCGCCGCTGGCCTGATCGAGGCAGCCGAAAATATTCATCAGCGTCGATTTACCGGAACCGGACTGCCCCATCACGGCGACGAAATCGCCGCGCGGCACGGCCAGATCTATCCCGAACAGCACCTGCGTTTCAACGTTGCCCGAGTGGTAGCTCTTGGTGACCTGACGGATGTCGATCAGCAGCGGCGCTGTCACAGCTCACCCGATTTCTCGTTGATGGCGCGGGTAACCACCTTATCGCCCTGCTTGAGTTCACCGCCCACTACTTCGGTATAGCGGAAATTGGACAGGCCGATACGGATATCTTTCGCCACCGGCTGGTTCTTGTCGTCCAGCGTGTAGATCTTGAAGGTGCGCGAGAGTTCGCCCTTGCTGCGGAAGGCCGCATCATCTTCCTGCGCTGCCACGCTCTCGCCAGCCTTGCCGGCCGCCGCAGAAGCCGAAGCTGTAGCGCTGGCCGAAGCACTGGCACTAGCCGAGGCACTGGCCAGCGCCTTGGCCTTCTGCTTCTGCTTTTCGATTTCCTCGTCGCTCAGGCGGAAGCGCAGCGCCGCCGTCGGTATGCGCAGCACCTGCTGGCGGTTGCCCACCAGCAGCCGTACCTGCGCCGTCATGCCGGGCTTGAGCAGCTCTTCATTGTTGTCCACGTCCAGCACCACGTTGTAGGTCACGACGTTCTGCACTACGTTGGCGGCCAGACGGAACTGGCGCATGCGCGCATCGAATTCCTTGTCCGGATAGGCGTCCACCACGAAGCGGGCCTGCTGGCCCTCTTTCAGCGCGCCCACATCGGCTTCGGAGACGCTGGTGTCGATCTGCATCTTGGTCAGGTCGCGTGCGATCTGGAACAGGGTCGGCGTGGTGAACGAAGCGGCCACCGTCTGGCCCAGATCGACGGTACGCTTGATGATCACGCCATCGATGGGCGAACGGATCACCGAGTTATTCAGGTCAGCCTGCGCTCGTGCCAGCTGGGCCTGCGCCAGCTGCACATTGGCCTGCGCCACATCGACTTCGCGGCGCGACTGGTCCAGCGTCAGCGAGGACATGAAGCTCTGCGCTACCAGTGTCTGGTTGCGCTGGAAGGTGGCCTGTGCCAGCCGCAGATTGGCCCGTGCCGACGCCAGCTGCGCTTCGCTCTGGGCGATCACGGCGTTGAAAATGGTCGGGTCCAGTTTCAGCAGCACCTGGCCTTTTTTCACGTGGTCGTTGAAATCCGCCTTCAGTTCACTTACCGTGCCCGATACCTGCGAGCCGATATTAATCAGCGCCACCGGATTGATGGTGCCGGTGGCCGTCACGGTCTGGGTGATGGTGCCACGGTCGACAGGCGCAGTGCGGAAGCGGGGCGCCTCGACAACAGCAGGTTTGGAGCGGGCATACCAGGCCGACGTTGCGCCGGCCACGATCAGCAGGCCAACGGCCAGCACGATCTTTTTCTTGGTCAGAAAAGCCATCGTTGCATTTATCCCTGAGCGAGATCCGTCGATATGCGGATCAACAGGGAGAGTATTCATGAATTTTGCCATAAATGCAATCAGCCAGAATGGCCGTCATGCTGCCGCCAGCGGCAGCAGGATGCGCGCCACCAGCCCCGGCGCACCATCTTCCAGCTGCAGCTCACCGCCATGCGACAGCGCCGTGGCCGAGACGATGGCCAGCCCCAGACCATTGCCGGGCAGGTGGCGGCTGGCGTCCACGCGGTAGAAACGCTGCGTCACCTTGCCCAGTTCCGCGGCCGGAATGCCGGGCCCCGTATCGGCCACCACGATGGCAGCGCGGCCCTGATACTGCTGCACGCCGAGGCGTACCTCGGCCCCTGCACCGGCATACTTGATGGCGTTATCGAGCAGGCTGGCCACGGCACTGGCCAGCAGATTGCGGTCGCCATCGACCTGCACGCTATCGTCCAGTTCCAGCGTCAGCATCACGCCACGGTCCTCGGCACTGGCTTCGTACATCTCGCCCATGTCACGTGCGATCTGCGCCAGCGCCAGCCGCTCGAACAAGCGGGTACGCACACCCGATTCCGCTTCTGCAATCTGCAGCAGACGTTCAAACAGCCGGATCAGGTCATCGATATGTTCGATTGCATCGTGCGCGGCACCCGTCAGGCGCGGCACGCTGGGTTCATGGCGTAGCGCTTCATCGAGCTTGCTGCGGATGCGCCCCAGTGGCGTGCGCAGGTCGTGCGCAATCGCGTTGGACACATGACGGATACCATCCATCAGCCGTTCGATGCGGTCCAGCATACGGTTGATATCGCTGCCCAGCAGGGCAAATTCATCGTCGCCCGCTACCGGTATGCGCGAACTCAGGTCACCCGCTTCGATCTGTGCGGCCGTGCGGCGAATCGCTCCCAGCCGCCGTTCCGTCATGCTGCGGAATAGCAGCGCACCGCCCACCGTCAGCAGCAGCGAGACGGCCGCACCGGCCAGCACGGCATGCCAGATCACCGTACGCACGGCTTCCTGTTCGGCCAGATCGCGCCCCACGATCAGCATGCCACCCTGCTTGAGCGGGCGCATCACCAGCCGCGCGCGGGTCGGCAGGCCGGCGCGTATCACCACCGAGGTTACGATCTGCTGGTTGTCGTCTTCGCGCTCCGGCGAGAGTGCCGGCCAGCTGGTCAGATTACCCACTTCGCCATGGCCATCGGCCGCCACCAGCTCGAAAATTTCGCGGTCACTATCGATGCCGTCGTCCAGCTGGCGCCGCACTTCGGCCAGCAGCACCTTGTGCGGCCTTCCCGTGGCGCGTGCCATCACGCGATCCGACTGGGCGATCAGCCGGCTATCATTTTCGCGCTCCAGCACGCCCACCGTGCCGCGATAGAACACCCCCGACACCAGCGCAATCGACGCTGTGCCCAGCAAGCCATAACCGAGCACCAGCTTGATGGCTATCGAGGTGCGCAGCCTACTCAAGGGGGCTACCTGCGTCCGGCCCGTCGCCCATGCGGTAACCCACCCCGCGCAGGGTATGGATCAGCATCACGGGAAAATCCTTGTCGACTTTGGCGCGCAGCCGGCTAATCTGCACATCGATCACATTGGTCTGCGGATCGAAGTGATAATCCCACACGGACTCCAGCAGCATGGTGCGGGTCACCACCTGCCCCACATTGCGCATCAGGTATTCCAGCAGACGGTATTCGCGCGGCTGCAGGGCGATCACCTTGTTACCGCGCGTGACGCGCAGGGTACGCAGATCGAGCTTGAGGTCGGCCACCTGCAACTGCGCGCTATCGGCACCGGGCGCGCTACGCCGCTGCAGCGCTTCCACCCGCGCCAGCAGTTCGGAAAAGGCAAACGGTTTGGAGAGATAGTCGTCGGCACCGCCGCGCAGGCCGCCCACGCGCGCCTCGATGGAGTTGAGCGCACTGACCACGATGACAGGGGTGGTCTTGCCCTGCGCGCGCATCTGCTCGACGATGGACAGGCCATCGCGCACACCGGGCAGCATGCGGTCGAGGATGACGATGTCCCATTCGCTGCCCAGCGCCAGCGCCTTGGCTTCGGCACCGCTGGCGCAGGCGCTGGCGCTATGGCCCGCATCGCGCAGGCCTTTGCAGATGTAATTCGAGGTGTCGATCTCGTCTTCGATGACTAGGCAGCGCACGCGACTCTCCGGCTATTCTGGGGTGAGGCTATTTTACCCCGCCGGCAACGCGCCGGCGACCCGCGCTCAGTCGGCCGGCTGGCCAGCCAGTTCGCGGTACAGCGCGGCGTAGTTGCGCGCCATGGTCTCGGCGGTGAACAGTTCCCAGTAGCGCGCTTCGGCACGCCGGCCCATTTCGGCCGCCAGCTCCGGATTTTCCCACAGGGTGCGCATGGCGGCGCCCAGCGCCTGCGCATCGTCGGGCGGCACTACCAGCCCCGTCTCGTTATCGATGTTGATATAGGTGGTGCCCGTGCCGATCTCGCTGGAGATCATGGGCTTGCCGTACATGGCACCTTCCAGCAGCGAGATGCCGAATGCTTCCGAACGCAGGTGCGACGGGAAGACCATGGCGTAGCTCAGTTCCAGCAGCGCCACCTTGTCTTCCTCTTCCAGCGCGCCGACGAACAGCACGTGGGTCAGACCCAGCCGCTCGGCGTGCTGCTTGAGCTCCTGTTCGATCGGACCGGCACCCACGATCACCACCGGATAATCGAGGTTGGCCATCGCGTCGAGCAGGATGTGCAGGCCTTTGTAGTAGCGCAGCACGCCGACGAACAGGAAGAAGCGCTCGCCGCAGCGGGCGCGCCATTGCTGCCTGACGCTTTCCGACGGACGCGGATAGATGCTCTTATCCAGCCCGTAGGTAATGGTGCGGGTCTTGTGCCGGAAGCGCTTCAGCACCGGCGAAGAAGCCATGTAATTGGGCGAGGTGGCGACGATGACATCCACGTCGCGCAGGAACTGGCGCTTCAGCGGACCGTACACGCGCAGCAGATTTTTCTGCCTGACGATGTCCGAATGGTAGGTCACCAGACTGGGCTTCTTGATGCGCGCCATGAAGTGGGCCAGATCCATGAAGGGCCACGGGAAGTGGTAATGGATCACATCGGCTTCGCGCGCCAGTCGCGCCAGCTGGCGGATCGCCGCAAACGAGAAACCGGTCGAGGCAATCTCGAACGCCAGCGGCATGCGGTGCACCGTATGGCCTTCGATTTCCATCTGGCGCGGGCCGCTATCGCGGGTCAGCGTCAGCACTTCGTTGTGGATGCCAAGGCGGCCCGTGCCTACGCAGAGCTGGCGGATCACCTGCTCGATGCCACCCCAGGTGTCAGGGTAGTAGGTCTTGTAAAAATGCAGTACGCGCATGGCAGATTATCGGTTAAGTACTTGCTGATACACGGCGACCGTGCGGCGTGCCGCCACATCCCAGGTCAGCTCCAGCGCACGCCGGCGGCCGGCAGCGATGCAGCGCTTGCGGGTCGCTTCATCGCGCACCAGCGTGGTCATGGCATTGCCGATCTCGCCCACGGAGAGCGGATCGAATTCGAGCGCGGCACCCTGCGCCACTTCCGGCAGCGAGGTGGTGCCGGAACAGGCCACCGGCACGCCGCTGGCAAACGCCTCCAGCAGGGGCAGGCCGAAGCCTTCGTGCAGCGACGGAAAAATAAATGCGCCGGCGCTGGCGTAGAGCTGCTGCAGCTGGCCATCGTCGGTCAGCCGGTCTAGCCACACCACGTTTTCGCCGCGCTGCTGCGCCGCCCTGATCTGCGCCACCAGTTCTTCGCTGCGCCAGCCCGGCGCACCGACGATTACCAGCTGGCGCGCCGAACGCAGCACGGGCGGCAAGGCCAGATAGGCGTCCAGCAGCCGGTCCACGTTTTTGCGCGGCTGCAGCGTACCCACCGTCAGGAAGTAGCCGGCACGCAGACCATACTGCTGCAGCGTGGTGGCACAAGCCTCGGCGGCAGGCGCGTCAAACCACTCGGCACGCACCCCATGGGGCACCACGCTGATGCGCTGTTCATCCACGCCGAAGCATTCCACCAGTTCGCGGATAGAGAACTGCGAGCCGGTAATCACATGCTGCGCCTTGCGTGCCGCCTTGATCTGCAGCCAGTTCTTCAGCTTGCGCTGCCTGGCACTGCACCACTCGGGATGGGAAATCGGCAGCGCATCATGCAGGGTCGCCACCACAGGGCAATCCATGCGCACGACGCGGTAGTCGGTAGCGTGGAAGATATCAAGCGGTGCGGCGCCACGGCCCAGCGCCGCCTGCGTGCTCAGATGCACGGAAGCCGGCAGCAGCAGATCGCCCAGCGTGGCCAGCGGGAAGGACAGCGGCAGGGCGCGGCCTACCTTCAGGCGCGGCTTGTCGCCCGGTGGCGCAAACGAAAAGGGCAGCACTTCCACCCCGGCCGCCGGCAGATGCTGCAGCAGGGCGCGGCTATACACGCCCAGCCCGTCCTGACGGCCGCCCGTCAGTGCCGGCTCTACCGTGGTGATGGACAGCCCGACGCGCAGGCCAGCCGGTGTGAGTTCATTATTCACGCCGTGTACATCCAGCGCAGGGTATCGGCCAGCGGCACCGGCTCCAGCGCGCCTATGGCCGCGCTCAGACGGGCATTGTCGCCCACCAGCCGCACCACTTCATTGGCACGCACGAAAGCGGGGTTGACCCGCACATTGATCTGGTAGCCGGCGATCTCGCCCATCATGTCCAGCACCTCGCCCAGCGACCAGCCCTGCCCCGAGCAGACATTGAAAGTCTGGCCCACGGGCGCTGCCGCCAGCAGACGGCGGTAGCTGCGCGCCACCATGCGCACATCGGAAAAGTCGCGCCACACGTGCAGGTTGCCCAGTTCGATTTCGCTGGCCTGACGGCGGAAGTGGCCGACGATTTTCGGCAGCAGGAAGTTCTCCTGCTGGCCTACCCCAGTGTAGTTGAACGGACGCACAAAGATCAGCGGCAGCTTGTCCTGCCACAGCCGCGCCATGTATTCCATCGACAGCTTGCTGACGGCGTAATCATTGGCCGGTGCGGCGGGCACGGATTCATCGATCACGCCGACTTCCGTATTACCGTAGATATTCGCGCTGGAAGCCAGCAGCACGGCCGACGGCCGCTGCGGCTGGGCGGCCAGTGCTTCCAGCAGATTGCGCGTCCCCATGACGTTGACGCGGTAGATCTGCTCCACATCGCCATGGGCCACGAAAGCAATCGCTGCCAGATGCACCACCACGTCGGGCTGCACCTGCTGCACCACCTGCGCCAGCGCAGCGCGGTCATTCAGATCGACAGAAAACTCGTTTTCGGCGGCAACACGTCCCGGCGTGACCGTGCCGTAAACCTGATAGCCGGCAGCGCGCAGTTCTTCAGCGACGTAGTGCCCGGTAAAGCCGGACAGCCCGGTAATCAGGGCGCGCTTGCCGGCGCCTTCCATCGTCATGGTGCTATCCTTAGAACGAGAAGCCGGCGCGGTTGCGGCGCAGGTCGGCCTCGACCATCATCTGGCACAGCTGTTCCAGCGTGGTTTCCGGTTTCCAGCCCAGTTCCTTGTGGGCCTTGGCCGGATCGCCGATCAGCAGTTCCACTTCGGCCGGACGGTAGAATTTCGGATTGACGCGTACCAGCACTTTGCCGGTCTTCTTGCAGGTGCCGATTTCGTGATCGGCCGCACCGCTCCACTCCAGTGCCACGTCGATGGCCTTGAATGCCATGCTGACGAAGTCGCGTACGGTTTCCGTGCGGTTGGTCGCCAGCACATAGGTATCCGCATGGTCAGCCTGCAGGATGCGCCACATACCTTCCACGTATTCCTTGGCATAGCCCCAGTCGCGCTTGGCGTCGAGATTGCCCAGTTCCAGCACGTCGAGCTGGCCCAGATGGATTTTGGCGACCGAGTCGGTAATCTTGCGGGTGACGAATTCGCGCCCGCGCAGCGGCGATTCGTGGTTGAACAATATGCCCGAGCTGCCGAAGATGCCGTAGGACTCGCGGTAGTTCACCGTCATCCAGTGGGCATACAGCTTGGCCACACCATACGGGCTGCGCGGGTAGAACGGGGTATCTTCTTTCTGCGGCACGGCTTGTACCTTGCCGAACATTTCCGAAGTCGAGGCCTGATAGAAGCGGATTTTCGGATTGACGATGCGGATGGCTTCCAGCAGATTGACGGGGCCGACGCCGGTGATTTCCGCCGTGGTGACGGGCTGCTCGAACGACACGCCGACAAAACTCTGGGCGGCCAGATTGTAGATCTCATCCGGTGCCGTGTTCTGCAGCAGACGGATGGAGGAGCCGAGGTCAGTCAGATCATATTCGACCAGCGACAGATGCGGATGCGACTGAATGCCCAGTTCTTCGATACGCCAGAAATTGACGGAACTGGTGCGGCGATAAGTACCGTAGACCTGATAACCCTTTTCCAGCAGCAATTGGGCCAGATAAGCACCGTCCTGACCGGTAATGCCCGTAATCAGGGCTGTTTTTCTTTTATCCATGGTGAATCGAAATCCAAATCATCTGAGGCTGTATAGCCGACTATTGTAACAGACCACTTCCGGTGCACTTCTCACCAAATATGTCATTACATTACTTACAACTTGTTACTTGCGGCACATCAAATAAGTAATAGAAAAGCAAAAAGGCCGGCTCGTCACCGAGCCGGCCTGATTGTTTACCTCGGCACAACTATCGCCAGCGTTCAGGCCTTGCGCTGGGCTACCGCATCCACCACGCACAGCGCCGTCATATTGACGATACGGCGCACCGTGGCCGACGGGGTCAGGATGTGCACCGGTTTGGCGCAACCGAGCAGGATAGGACCGATGGCGATACCGTTGCCGGCCGCCGTTTTCACCAGGTTGTAGGCGATATTGGCCGCATCGATGTTAGGCATCACCAGCAGATTGGCGTCACCCTTGAGTTCCGAGTGCGGCATGATGGCATTGCGCAGCTTGGAATCGAGTGCCGTGTCGCCGTGCATTTCGCCATCCACTTCCAGCGCCGGATCGAGTTCCTTGACCAGTTGCAGGGCGGCGCGCATCTTCTGCGCCGATTCGCTATTGGACGAACCGAAGTTGGAGTGCGACAGCAGGGCGGCCCGTGGCGACAGGCCGAAGCGGCGCATTTCGTCGGCCGCCATCACGGTAATCGCGGCCAGTTCCTTGGCGTTCGGATTCTCGTTGACGTGGGTGTCCACCATGGCCAGCTGGCGCTCCGGCATGATCAGCACATTCATGGCCGCATACACGCAAGCGCCTTCGCGCTTGCCCAGCACCTGATCGATGTAGTGCAGATGCAGCTGGGTAGTGCCGAAGGTACCGCAGATCAGGCCGTCGGCATCGCCCTTCTTGATCATCATGGACCCGATCAGGGTATGACGGCGGCGCATTTCCAGCTTGGCGTATTCCTGCGTCACGCCCTTGCGTGCCGTCAGTTCGTAATACGACTGCCAGTAATCGCGATAGCGCTCGTCGTGGTCGGGGTTGATCACATCGTAATCGATGCCCTGCTTGAGGCGCAGGCCGAACTTGGCAATGCGCGTTTCCAGCACGGCCGGACGACCGACCAGAATCGGACGGGCCAGCTTTTCATCGACCACCACCTGTACCGCGCGCAGCACGCGCTCTTCTTCGCCTTCGGCGTAGACGATGCGTTTCAGATCGCTCGGCGTCTTCTTGGCCAGCTGGAACAGCGGCTTCATGAAAGTACCGCTGCGGTAGACGAACTGCTGCAGGCTGTCGGCATAGGCCTGCAGGTCCTTGATAGGACGGGTGGCCACGCCCGAATCTTCTGCCGCCTTGGCTACGGCCGGAGCGATCTTGATCAGCAGACGCGGATCGAAAGGCATAGGAATCAGGTATTCCGGACCGAAGGACAGATTGCTCACGCCATAGGTGGTGGCAACAATGTCCGACTGCTCGGCGTGCGCCAGTTCGGCAATCGCGTGCACCACGGCGATTTCCATTTCGCGCGTGATGGTGGTGGCGCCGCAATCGAGCGCACCACGGAAGATGTAAGGGAAGCACAGCACGTTGTTGACCTGATTCGGGTAGTCCGAACGGCCGGTGCAGATCACGGCGTCGTCGCGCACGGCGCGCACGTCTTCCGGCAGGATTTCCGGATTCGGATTGGCCAGCGCCAGAATCAGCGGCTTGGCAGCCATGGCACGAACCATGTCCTGTTTCAGGACGCCGCCGGCGGACAGGCCGAGGAAGATGTCGGCGTCATGGATTACTTCGCCGAGGCTGCGCGCCGAAGTTTCGCGGGCGAAGCGTTCCTTGTCCGGATCCATCAGCTCGGTACGGCCTTTGTAGACCACGCCGGCCAGATCGGTAACGAAGATGTTTTCCAGCGGGAAGCCCAGATCGACGATCAGGTCCAGACAGGCCAGCGCTGCCGCACCGGCACCGGACACCACCAGTTTACAGTTCTTGATATCTTTGCCGACGTACTGGATGCCGTTCAGAATGGCCGCACCGACGATGATGGCGGTACCGTGCTGGTCATCATGGAAGACCGGAATCTTCATGCGCTCGCGCAGCTGGCGTTCGATGTAGAAGCACTCGGGTGCCTTGATGTCTTCCAGATTCACGCCGCCGAAGGTCGGTTCCAGCGAAGCGATGATGTCCACCAGCTTGTCCGGATCAGATTCGCTGATTTCGATATCGAACACGTCGATGCCGGCGAACTTCTTGAACAGTACGCCCTTGCCTTCCATCACAGGCTTGGCGGCCAGCGGGCCGATATTGCCCAGACCCAACACGGCAGTACCGTTGGTGATCACGGCCACCAGATTGCCGCGTGCCGTGTATTTGTAGGAATTGGCCGGATCGACCACGATTTCTTCGCAAGGTGCCGCCACGCCGGGCGAATAGGCCAGCGCCAGATCGCGCTGGTTAGTCAGTTGCTTGGTGGGCGTAACGCTGATCTTGCCTGGCGTTGGAATCTCGTGATACTCGAGCGCGGCCAGACGCAATTGCTGACGGAGCTCTTCTTTTTTCTCGGAGGACGAATCCATGCTGTGCTGCCTTCCTGTTTGTACTGTCGGAAAGCCATTGATTCTAACAGACCAATTCTTTCAATTAAGTAGGTATTTTCACCAACAGCTATGACGGTTATCAGCATTATTGATATGTGGAACACAGCAAGACCGAATTTTTGACGCTTTTAGCGGGATTAATCCTTAGTTCGCTTCAACATGTGCACTTTTCAGCAATGATCATAATTTCATATCAGGCGATGAAATTTAATAGAAATATGCAATACGCCCGCCAGGTTAGCGCTACCTAGCGTAAAGCCCCGGCAGCGCGGGCGTACAATATGCCATGCTCTCCGAATTCGACCTCATCCAGCAATACTTCCAGCGTCCCCGCCACCCCCAGCGTGCCACCCTAGGCATAGGCGATGACTGCGCCCTGCTCACCCCCAGCCCTGCCATGCAGATGGCGATCTCGTCCGACATGCTGGTGGAAGGCCGCCACTTCTTTGCTGGCGAAGACCCCTACCGGCTGGGCCACAAGAGTCTGGCCGTGAATCTGTCCGATCTGGCGGCCATGGGTGCGCGCCCGGTCGGCTTCACACTGGCGCTGGCCCTGCCCGCCGCCGAGCGTGACTGGCTGGACGGCTTTTCGCGCGGCCTGTTCGCGCTGGCCGATGCCTTCAACATCGAACTGATAGGCGGCGACACCACCAAGGGCCCGCTCAACATCTGCATCACCGTATTCGGCGAAGTAGCGCCGGGGCAGGCACTGCGCCGTAGCGCGGCACAGGCTGGCGACGATATCTGGATCTCCGGCACGCTGGGCGACGCCCGACTGGCACTGGCCGGCTACCGCCACGAAGTGGCACTGGACCCGGCCAGCCTGCAGGCGGCGGCCGTGCGCATGCATCTGCCCGTGCCACGGGTGGAGCTGGGCATGCTGCTGGCCCGGCAAGGCATCGCCCATGCCGCCATCGATATTTCGGATGGGCTGGTGGGCGATCTGGGCCACATTCTCAAACAGTCGGGCGTGGGCGCCACCCTGAATGTCGATGCGCTGCCGGCCGGTGCCGTGCTGGCCACGCGCGACACGGCCTTGCGCCGTGCCTACACCGCCGCCGGTGGCGATGATTACGAGCTGTGCTTTACGGCTCCCGTCAGCGCCCGCAGCGCGATACTGGCGGCCGCGGCCAGTGTGGCCACGCCGGTCACCCACGTGGGCAGCATCGATGCAGCCAGTGGCCTGCGCCTGACCGATGCCGGCGGTGCGGCACTAGCGCTGCAGCTGCAAGGCTTCGATCACTTCACGTCGTAAGCGGCTGCTGCGGGCTATCCGGTTCGGCAGCCCGCTCGTCTGCCGCGATGGCGGCCACCAGCCCCCGCCCCGAGCTGACCAGCGTGGCCATATCGGCCGCCGTTAAAGGCTGACTGAACAGGAAGCCCTGTATCTCGTCGCAATCGCTGTGGCGCAGATAGTCGAGCTGGTCGTCCGTTTCTACCCCTTCCGCGATCACCCGCAGCTTGAGGCTGTGCGCCATATTGATGATGGCGCGGGCGATGGCCGCATCGTTGGGATTGGTGGTGATGTCGCGCACGAAAGCGATATCGATTTTCAGCTTGTCGATGGGGAAGCGCTGCAGATAGGCCAGCGAGGAATAGCCGGTACCGAAATCGTCGATCGCCACTTTCAGGCCCATGGCCTTGAGCTGGGCCAGCACGCCTATGGTGCGTTCGGAATTCGACATCAGCGCCGTTTCCGTCAGTTCCAGTTCCAGCAGTTCGGGCGGCACGCCATGGCGCTGCAGGGCCGTCTGTACGATCTGCGCCAGATCGCATTCGACAAACTGGCGGCTGGCCACATTCACGGCCACCCGCACTGGCCCCACCCCATTGCGCAGCCACAGGCCGATCTGGCGGCAGGCGGCATCGATGATCCATGCGCCCACACGCACGATCAGCCCCGTATCTTCCAGCACCGAGACAAATTCGGCCGGATAGACCAGTCCGTAGTCGGGGCGCTGCCAGCGCAGCAGCGCTTCCGCCCCCGCCAGTGCGCCCGTATCGAGCTGCACCTTGGGCTGGTAGTACAGCAGCAGCTGTTCCTGTTCCAGCGCCCGGCGCAAAGCCACTTCCAGATCCAGCCGCGCCGCCACCTGCGCATTCATGCCGGCCGTATAAAAACGGAAACCATCGCGGCCTGACTGGCGCGCCCGCTCCATGGCGATGTCGGCAAACTGCACCAGCGCCTGCGCATCGGTGGCATCGTCGGGATACATGGCGATGCCTATGCTGGCACTGAGCTCGGCGCGGTGCCCTTCCAGTTCGAACGGACGGCGCAGGGCGGCGCGTACATCGTGCACCGTCTGCACGGGGTCGAGCTGCTCGCGCGGGGCGCTCAGGATCAGGGCGAATTCGTCGCCGCCCATGCGCCCCACCGTGTCGCGCAGACGCACGCACTGCATCAGGCGGTTGGCAAACTGGCGCAGCAACTCATCACCGTGCAGCGAACCCAGCGTATCGTTGACGCTCTTGAAGCGATCCAGCGCAATGAACATCACGACGATGCACTGGTCCTGTTCGGGCGCCAGCAGCACGGCGTTTTCCAGCGTGCGGAAAAATAGCGTGCGGTTGGGCAGGCCCGTCAGGCTGTCGTAATGGGCCATGCGATCCAGTTGCTCGGCCGCCAGCCGCCGTTCGCTGATATCGCGCGCCACGCCCAGCAGTACGTCGGGCTGCTCGGGCCGCTGCATCAGCTGCCAGCCCAGTTCCACCGGCACGGCCACCAGGTCGCTGCGCATCAGTTCCAGTTCCTGCAGCATGGATGGCGCGCCGTCTATGGCCAGCTGCCCCGTCAAGGCCCGCAGCGCGACGGGCGAACCCAGCCCCAGCCGGCTGGCGGACTGGCCCAGCAGTTCATCGCGCCGGTAGGCCAGCATGCGGCAAGCACCTTCGTTCACATCGACCAGTTCGGCACTGGCGGCGTCGAGCAGGAAGATGGCGTCGGCGGTGGCATCCATGGCACTGCGGAAGCGCTGCAATTCCGCCGTGCGCTCGCGCACCGTCTGCTCCAGCCCGGCGTTATAGCGCTTCACTTCGCGGTGCAGCAGCCGCACCTCCAGCAGGTTGCGGATGCGGGTCAGGACTTCCAGCGGATCGAAAGGCTTGCTGAGAAAATCGCGCGCGCCCATTTCCAGCGCCCGGATCTTGTGGTCGGGCTGGGCGGTTACCACCAGCACCGGCAGCCAGGCATCGGCTTCCAGCGGCTTCAGGGCCGCCATCACATCGAAGCCGCTCATGTCCGGCATCTGCAGGTCGAGAATGATCAGGTCGTAACGCTGGGCCGCATGCCAGCCCGCGACCACGCGCGGATCCGTGGTGGCACTGACGGCCTGATAACCGCTAGACTGCAGCAGATATTGCAGCAATTCCACGTTCACCGGCTGATCGTCGACGATCAGGATGCGGGCGTGATAGATGTCGTTCTGGCTGATCATGACACCTCCTTAGGGGCGTACCGGCTCACCGCTGCGTCATTACGAAGTTAATTAGCAATATTATCACCTTGCTCAATCTATGGCGCACGCCAGTCGCAGATGTTAAAAATAAATGTTGCGATTCAGGCAAAGCAGAACGGCGTCGCTGGCAAGGCGCGCGAAGGCCATGTTACAGTGGCTCGTCGATCACGAAGGAGACAGCCATGCACCCGAATAATTGCGAACTCATCCTCGACCTTGCCACCCAGGTGGGGCAAGCCCTGCAAGCCCGTGGTCTGTTACTGGCCACGGCAGAATCCTGTACCGGCGGCGGTGTGGCCCAGGCCATCACGGAAATCGCCGGTTCCACCGCCTGGTTCGACTGCGGTTTCATCACCTACTCCAACGCCTCGAAGACGGAAATGCTGGACGTTTCGGCGGCCCTGATCGCCCAGCTGGGTAGCGTCTCGGAAGAAGTGGCGGCCGCCATGGCCACGGGCGCACTGGGCAATAGCAATGCCCATGTGGCCCTGTCCACCACCGGCATTGCCGGCCCTACCGGCGCCGTGCCGGGCAAACCGGTCGGCACCATCTGCTTCGGCTGGGCGCGCGGCGACCAGATCCATACGGAGCGGCTAGTCTTCACGGGTGACCGCCAGTCCGTGCGCACCCAGACCGTGATCCACGCGCTACAGGGTTTGCTGCGCTTCATTGCCTAAATAACAAAGGCAGAGCATAGGACGCGCGCTGGCGGTTGCCAGCGCGCGCCAAAACCACTACTCTCGTTGCATTCGGGCGCGTCGGTGCGCGGGTTTCCAAATGAATCAGGAGTAATTTCGATGCAAAACACGGTACATTTCATCCTTCAGGGCAAAGGCGGTATCGGCAAGACGCTGGTCTCCACCATCCTCGCGCAATGGGTTGCCAGCAAAGATGAAACGCCTTTACGCTGCTATGACACGGACCAGGAAAACGCCACCTTCTCGCGCTACAAAGCGATGAACGTCAAGCATGTGCCGGTGATGACGGACAGCCGCACCATCGATCCGAAACGCTTCGATGCGCTGATGATCGACATCCTCGAAGAAGAAGGCAACTGCGTGATCGACAACGGCGCCAACACCTTCTCGCCCCTGATGGGCTACCTGATCGAAAACGACTGCTTCTCGCTGCTGGAAGAATCGGGCCGCAAAGTGTATATCCACACCATCGTGGGCGGCGGCGATACCCTGCACGACACCGCCATGGGCTTTGTTTCCACCGCCAAGTCGACCAAGGTGCCGCTGGTGCTGTGGGAAAACGAACACTTCGGCCTGCTGCAATCGGCGGCCGGCAAGCAGTTCACCGAATCGCAGACCTATGCCGACAATTCTTCGCGCGTCAAAGGCCGGGTGGTGCTGTCGGCGCGCAATGCCGATACCTTTGGTGCCGACATCAAGAAAATGAATACGGCACGCCTGACGGCAGCCGAAGTCAAAGAAAGCGACAAGTTCAACCTGATGGAAAAGCAGCGCATCAAAGTGGTGTTCCGCGACCTGTTCGAACAACTCGACAAAGTGGAGTGGTAAGCCACCATGGATCAGCACAAGCTGCGTACTCTGGTGTTCGAAAAGACCGGCGTCAAGATCGATATCGATGATCCTGTCTTCGCCCTGGTAGCCCTCAACGAAGCCGTACTGGAAGATGCCGTGCAGCGCCATGTGGCGCTGATGGATAGCACGTCGCGCGAACTGGTGCGGCATGCCCGTGCAGCGGGCGGGCTGGCGGCCGAGTCGCCAGCGGCGCGGCGCAAGGGCACGGTGCTCGATGCCACCAACGAAGCGCCGGAAACGGAAACGGCAACCCATGGCGCCGCTGCCCCTACCGGCCAGCCGGCAGTTGGTACAGCTAGCGGCGACGCAGCGGGCAGCCCTGCCAGTGTCGCCGCCGCGCCCGCCAGCGCCAGCCTGGATGGACGTGAAAAGCGCCTGCTGATGGCCGCCACCGGACTGGCCTTGCTCAGCGCTGTGCTGGTACTGACCGGACAGGCACTGTTCTTCAAACCGGCGGCCATGCCCGCCCCCATCGTGCAGCAAGCCAAAGAGCTGACACCGGCACAGATTCTGGCGCTGGACCGCGCCGAGAAACTGGAAAAAGCCATCCTCAAGCTGGATCCGAAAACCCGCGCCCAGCTTCAGGCCGACCTGCCGAAGTAATCCGGCCCGAGCATCAGCGCTGCCAGCACGCCGCCACTGCGTGCTGGCAGCGACATCAAATTCCCACTCGCCCCTGCTGCCCCGGCAGCGCCCGCCCTTCGCTCTGAGCTCGCACGCCAGTGTTGCACCAGGACAACAATTCCAGCCACTGAATTGCAGCAAGTAAGTCTGCCGTAGGAAAACTCGCCTATGTTGTAGACAGAACGGCTGAGCGTGATCGATCTACGCGTGGAGCCGGTTCTTCAACCGATACAGGGAGATTAATATGATAAAAAAAGCATCCTGCCACCCGCGTCGCATCACCGCCCTGCTGGCCGTGCTCACTACCGGCATGGGATTAATCAGCGCGCCGCAGGCACGCGCCGACGAGAGCGAATCGAATCTGAAAATCAGCGGCTTCATGTCGCTGGTCGCTGGCCGCACCAGCAGCACCAGCCTGCCACCCGACTATGCAGGCCCGACCAGCATCGATGGCCACGCCTGCCCATGCTACACGGCCGACTGGGGCAATGCCGGCGTGTACACTGACAGCCTGTCGCTGCGGCCCGAATCGCGCGCCGGCATCCAGCTCAAATATGTGCTCACGCCGCAGTTCAATCTGGTCGGCCAGGTAGTGGTGCGGGGCAGCGACACCAGCCCCAATCTGCAATGGGCCTATGCCAGCTATACCCCATCCAGAAACTGGGAATTCCAGCTGGGCCGCAAGCGCATCCCGCTGTACTTCTATTCCGATTTTCAGGACATCGGCATGTCCTATCCATGGGTAGGCGTACCGCCCGAGCTGTATGGCTGGGAAGCCACCAACTACAACGGTGCCAGCGCACGCTACCGCACGATGGTGGGCGACACCAATCTGGCCATAGGTCTGTTCGGCGGCAAGGAAACCGTCAAAGATGCCCTGTACGACCGCCTGTTCTACAACAGCAAGACCCGGGTGGAATGGAACAATCTGGTGGGCGCCGATCTGGAAGCTAGCCAAGGTGGCGTAACCGCCCGCGCTGTCTACATGCAGACCGATGTACGCAGCACCAATGCGCTAGTCGGCCTGAACGACAAGGCCAGGCTGCGCGCCTATGGTCTGGCCACCAACGCCGATCTGGACAACTGGTTCGTGCTGACTGAAGTCACCCAGTTGACGCGCGACTTCGATAGCGGCTACAAGATCACAGCCCCGGCCTATACCGTCGGTGCCGGCTACCACTATGGCGACTGGACGCCCTTCCTCAACTACGCCAGCTACAAGGAAAAGACCAGCAACAGCCAGATGTATGCACCGCAGAGCTACAAGCGCTGGTCGCTCACGCTGCGCTATGACCTCGGCATCCGCAGCGCGCTCAAGGCACAGGTCGACCGCAACAAGGACGTGACACGCAACTTTGGCGGCGACGTCACCGTCATGCGCCTGTCCTACGACCAGTTGTTCTGACCCCACGCCTAGGAGCTCATCATGAAAAAGCTGTACACCCTGCTGGCCCTGAGTGGTGCCATCTCGCTGGCCCTGCCGGCCAGTGCCGAAATCGTCGTTATCACCAGCACGGCCAATCAGGCCTCGCGCATGTTTTCCGAACAGGCGGCCCAGTTCTTCCTGGGCCAGTCCAACCAGTTCACGCCTATCGAACAGGGCAAGGAATCGCCTATCCGCAAGGAGTTCTACCAGAAGCTGTCCAACAAATCCGTCTCGCAAGTGGAGGCCATGTGGGCCAAGATCGAATTCGCTGGCAAGGGTACGGCGCCCAAGGCCTACGCTTCCGATACGGCCGTGAAAAAAGCCGTGGCATCCGACCCGAGCGCCATCGGCTATATCAACAAGGCCTCGGTGGATGACACGGTCAAAGTTCTGCTGACCCTGCCGTAAAACGATGCAGCCCTCGCGGCTGCATCTTTTTTCTGCTAACATGTGAACATCTATTCATTTGTTAGTTTTATGAGCTGCCAACACGACTATGCCAGCTGTGATCCCGCCATCGCCCAGCTGGCCGACCTCTTCCATTTACTCGGTGATCCGACCCGCCTGCGCATCGTGCTGGCCTGTCTGGAAGCGCCCATTGCCGTCAGCGGTATCGCCAGTGCGCTAGAGCTGAGCAGTTCGCTGGTCAGCCACCATTTGCGCCTGCTGCGCGCTGCCCGCATCGTCAAATCCGAGCGCCAGGGCAAGCAGGTGTTCTATTCTGCCGCCGATGCCCACATCAGCGGCGTCCTCAACGATATGCTGGAACATATCGCCGAACCAGCGAACGGGAGCGAGGCATGAGCCACCACCACGACCACGAGCATGATCACGCCCATGAGCACGGGCACCAGCACGGCAGCGCGCCGGCAGCTCAGGGCGGCAAAGCGCCCCACACGCACGGCGGCAGCGGCTGCAGCCACGGCCATAGCCACGGCCACGGTCATGATCACGGCCACCACCATCATCACGGCGATCCCAACACCATGGGGCGGGCGTTTGCCATCGCCATCCTGCTCAACTCGGTATTTGTCGCCATCGAATTCGGCTACGGTTTTCTGGCCAACTCCACGGCGCTGATGGCCGATGCCGGCCACAATCTGTCCGATGTGCTGGGCCTGATGCTGGCATGGGGCGCCGCCATACTGGCCAAACGCCTGCCCAACGGCCGCTATACCTACGGCCTGCGCAGCAGTTCCATGCTGGCCGCCCTGTTCAATGCCATGCTGCTGATGGTCGCCTGCGGCGGCATTGCATGGGAAGCCGTGCAGCAGCTGATCCACCCCGATCCGGTGGGCGGCCTGACTGTTTCCGTCGTGGCCGGTGTGGGCATATTGATCAATGGTTTCTCGGCCTGGCTGTTCATGGCCGGCAGCAAGGACGATGTGAATATCCGCGGCGCCTACCTGCACATGGCAGCCGATGCCGCCATTTCGCTGGGCGTGCTGGTGGCCGGCGTGATCGTCATGTACACGGGCTGGAACTGGCTGGACCCGCTGGTCAGTATGCTGATCGTGGGCTTCATCGTGTACAGCACCTGGGCGCTGCTGAAACAGTCGCTGCGCATGGTTATGGCGGCCGTGCCGGACCACATCGAAGGAGAAGAGATCGCCGCCTTCCTCAGTGCCCAGCCGGGCGTGAGCGCCGTGCAGGATCTGCACATCTGGGCCATGAGCACCACGGAAACGGCGCTGACGGTGCAGCTGGTGACGCCGCAGGGTCACCCCGGCGACGCGGCCCTCGATGACATCAGCCGCCAGCTGCGCGAAGAGTATTCCATCCACCACGCCACGCTGCAGGTACGGCTGGGCGATAGCAGCGCCAGCTGCAGCCTGCAGACGGGCAAGAACGCCGTCTAGTCGGCCAGGCCCGCGTACAGCGGCGTGCTCAGATAACGTTCGCCGAACGACGGAATCACGGTGACGATAATCTTGTCCGCATTCTCGGGACGGTGCGCCACCTGCACGGCCGCCCACAGCGCGGCACCGGCCGATATGCCTACCAGCAAGCCTTCCTGACGGGCGGCCTGCTGGGCCGTCTCGAAGGCATCCTCGTTACGGACCGTCACCACTTCGTCATACACTTCCGTATTCAGCACGGCCGGCACAAAGCCTGCGCCTATGCCCTGTATCGGGTGCGGCCCCTTGGTGCCCTGCGACAGCATGGGCGATGCGGCCGGCTCCACCGCCACGCAGCGGAAGCCGGGCTTGCGCTGTTTCAGCACTTCGCCCACGCCGGTAATGGTGCCGCCCGTACCCACGCCAGCCACCAGAATGTCGACGCGGCCATCGGTATCGGCCCAGATTTCTTCCGCCGTGGTACGGCGGTGCACTTCGGGATTGGCGGGATTGTTGAACTGCTGCGGGATCAGGTAGCGGCTATCGCCGGCGGCCAGCTGTTCGGCCTTGGCGATCGCACCCAGCATGCCTTCGCTGCCGGGCGTGAGCACCAGTTCGGCGCCATAGGCACGCAGCAGCATGCGACGTTCGCGGCTCATGGTTTCCGGCATCACCAGCGTGCAGCGGTAGCCGCGCGCGGCGCACACCATGGCCAGCGCGATCCCCGTGTTGCCGCTGGTGGGCTCAAGGATGATGGTATCGGGACGGATCAGTCCTGCCGCTTCGGCCGCTTCTATCATGGCCAGACCGATGCGGTCTTTAACGCTGTGGGCAGGATTGAAGAATTCCAGCTTGGCCAGTATCTGGGCGGTGCTACCGACGTTGAGGCGGTTCAGGCGTACCAGCGGGGTACGGCCTATGAGTTCGGTAACGTTATTGGCAATTTTCATGGACAGCTCCGGTGTGAGGGGATGTCAGCCAGTCTACACCGACTATCCCCGCTCCGGTAGCGTCCAGATTACTTGACGTCGACCAGTTCGACGTCGAAGATCAGGGCCGAATTCGGCGGAATATTGCCGCCCGGCGCAGCACGCGAGCCATAGGCCAGATCCGATGGAATGATCAGCGTACGCTTGCCGCCTACCCGCATACCCTGGATGCCCTGATCCCAGCCCTTGATGACGCGGCCGGCGCCCAGAGTGAAATCGAGCGGTTCGCGGCCCACCGAAGAATCGAACAGTTTGCCGTGCATATTCTTGGCCAGCGGACGGTACAGCCAGCCCGAGTAGTGCATATACACGGTGCTGCCAGTGGTGGCTTCGCGCCCCGTGCCAATCTTGGTGTCGGTCACGATCAGCTGTTCGGCTGCCGGGCCGGGCGTAGCCGAGCCCACCACCATCGCTGGCGGTGCCGGCACTTCGGCCGGCGTGACAGGCGTACTAGGCGTTTGCGCCTGGGCGACGCTGGTGGCCAGTGCGCACAGCACGGCCGCAAAAATTGAACTACGCTGCATGGTTTCGTCTCTCTCTCAAATCAAGTGTTAGCAGGTCTCCCCCTGCCAGCGCGCACATGATAGCAAAACTGCCAGCCCGGGCACACTTTTCAGGCAGACAGTGCGCTGCTTGCCGTCTCGGCTTCGTTGCACTGTACCTGCTGCGCCAGATGGCGCAAGGCGTGGCTGGCCGCCACCATGCCGAAGGTGGCCGTCACCACCATGGCCGAGCCGAAGCCGGCGCAGTTCAAGCCCGTCACGCCGCCGCTGGTGCCGTCGTCGATGGCACATTCGGCCTGCTCGGGCATACTGATGCGTTCCATGGAAAATACTGCATCGACATGGAATTTATGCTTCTCGCCGCGCGGGTAGCCATATTTGTTGCGCAGAGTCTTGCGCACCATTTTCAGCAGCGGCTCCTGCTCCGTGCGCGCCAGATCGCGGATGGCGATCTCGGTCGGGTCGGTCTTGCCGCCGGCGCTGCCGATGATCACCATGGGGATCTGCTGCTGGCGGCACCAGGCTATCATGGCAGCCTTGTCCTTGACGCTGTCGGTGGCATCGATCACGTAATCGTAACGGCCCTGCCCCAGCATCTCGGGCACATTTTCCACCGTGACGAATTCTTCGATCTGGTGCACCACGCAATAGGGATTGATCTCGGCGATGCGCTCGGCCAGCGCCGTAACCTTGGCCTTGCCCACCGTGCTGCTGAGCGCCTGAATCTGGCGATTGATGTTAGATTCGGCAACATTATCCAGATCAATTAGCGTCAGCTGGCCGATGGCGCTGCGCGCCAGCGCCTCCACCGCCCACGAGCCCACCCCGCCCGTGCCGACCACGCAGACATGGGCGCTACGGAAGCGGGCCAGTGCCGCCGCGCCATAGAGACGGGCGATGCCGCCGAAGCGGCGTTCGAAATCTATTTCCTCGAAAGAGGTAGGGTTATCAGCATTCATCCCGCCATTTTAACGGACGCCGCCTTAAAAAATATTCTAGAATGATTTTCTCACCTAGTCCGAGCCGCCAGCCATGAGCCACCATCTGTTCGATACCGCCCCCGATTTCAACCAGCCTATCGCCGTGCTCAAGCACTGCCACGACCGCATCCGCAAGCAGCTGGAAACCCTGCAGAAGCTGCAGGACCACCTGCCCAAGCATGGCGCCGATGCCGATGCGCGCAAGGCCGCGCAAGCCGTGCAGAAGTATTTCAACCACGCTGCCGCCCTGCACCACGAAGATGAAGAAGAGAACCTGATGCCCATGCTGCAGGCCACGGCGCGCGACGCCGACGCCGTGCAACTGGAACAGATCATCCCCGGCATACTGGCCGACCACCAGCAGATGGAACTGGAATGGCAGCAGATGAATGGCCAGCTCGAGCAGATCGCCCAGGGCCTCTCGTCCAGCCTCGATGGTGCCGCCGTGCAGCGCTTCATCGACCGCTACACCAGCCACATGGCGGTGGAAGAAACCAATATCGCACCCATGGCCAAGCGGCTGTTCAGCCACGAGCAGATGGAGCAGCTGGGCAGCGCCATGCAGGCGCGGCGCGGCATCAAGCCGGCGCTGCCGCAAAGCCAGGTGCCGGAACAGCATCAGGTACCGGTCAGTAACACGGTAGCGAATGGCGTGGTGCTGGCCGATATCCGCCTCGATTATGGCCGCGCCAGCCTGACGGAAGACGATGTGCTGGCCGATCCGATTGCCCAGTTCGGCAAATGGTTCGAGGAAGCCATGCACGCCAAGGTCAATGAACCGAATGCCATGAGTCTGGCGACGGTGGATACGGATGGCCGGCCCAGCTCGCGCATCGTGCTGATCAAGCAGTACGACCAGCGCGGCTTTACCTGGTACACCAACTACGACAGCCAGAAGGGCCAGCAACTGCGCGACACCCCGCACGCCGCGCTGCTATTCTTCTGGAGCGAACTGGAACGGCAAGTCCGTATCGAAGGCACGGTGACGAAAACGTCGCGCGAAGAAAGCGACAAGTATTTCTACAGCCGTCCTGTGAAAAGCCAGATCGGCGCCATCGCTTCCAGACAGAGCGAGCCGATCGCCAATCGCGCACAGCTGGAAGCGAATTACGATGCCGTGGCAGCAGCCAGCGGCGAACAGCCCGTGCGACCGGAACACTGGGGCGGTTACCGTCTCGACCCCGTCCGCATCGAGTTCTGGCAGGGCCGCCGTTCGCGCTTCCACGACCGTATCGTGTACTGCAAGCAGGCTGATGGCAGCTGGACCCGGGAACGTCTGCAGCCCTGAGCGCAGCGCCCCGCCCCGGCCAAGACCATCGCTTGCGGTGGTCTTTTTTTGCACGGAGGTACTGCATGGGGAAGCTACACACGCCATATCTGGGCCTGCATTTCAGTCTGGCCGCCCGCCTCGCGGCCCGCCTGGCTGCGTGGAGCAGCGCGCTGCGCCAGCAGCTGGCCCTGCCGCTGCGCATCGAACTCTGGGATGGCCAGCGCATCGATTTCTCGGCCCTGCCGCCGCGCGTGACCATCCGCGTGCCCAGCGTGGCGGCAGCCAGCTATCTGCTGCGCCCTTCGCTGGCCAGCCTGGGCAGCGCCTACGTCGAGGGCCGCATCGAAGTACAAGGCGCGGCGCGCGACATGATAGACATCGTCACGGCACTGGCGCGCAATACCCTCAAGGCCGAAGGCCGCTATGCGCGGGTGGTGCGCAACTGGCGCCACAGCAAGCGCGGCGATGCGGACGCCATCCACTACCACTACGATGTGTCGAACGAGTTCTATGCCGCATTCCTCGATCCGCAGCTGGTGTATTCCTGCGCCTATTTCGAACAGGGCCATGAAGATCTGGCCACGGCCCAGCAGCAGAAGATAGACCACATCCTGCGCAAGATCGCCCTGCAGCCGCACCAGCGCCTGCTCGATATCGGCTGCGGCTGGGGCGCGCTGGTGATCCGTGCGGCCCAGCGTTTTCAGGCCCGCTGCGTGGGCGTGACACTGTCGGAACAGCAGTATGCGCTGGCGCGCCAGCGCGTGCGGGCGGCCGGGCTCGAGCATCTGGTGGAGATACGGCTGCAGGATTACCGCGACGTGCAGGGCCAGTTCGACCGCATCACCAGCGTGGGCATGTTCGAACACGTGGGCGTGCGCCACCTGCCCGACTACTTCGCCACATTGGCGCGGCTGCTGGCCGAGGACGGCATCGTCATGAACCATGGCATCACCAGCAGCGATCCGGCCAATGGCCAGTCGCCGTATGGCGGTGGCGATTTCATCGAACAGTATGTCTTCCCGCAGGGCGAACTGGCCCATATCGGCCACGTGCTGAAAAGCATGCAGCAAGGCCAGCTGGAAGTGTTCGACGTGGAGAATCTGCGCCGCCATTACGCCCGCACCTGCGCACTCTGGAGCGATAACTTCGAAGCGGCAGCCGGCCGGCTCAAAGCGCTGGCCGGAGAAAAGCGCTTCCGCATCTGGCAGGTGTATCTGGCCGGTTCCAGCTATGCTTTCGAGCAGGACTGGATCAGCCTGTACCAGATCGTGGCGCGCAAGGCTGGCCAGCCGGCCAGCACGCTGCCGTGGTCACGCCGCTATATGTACACGGCGGCCGCGCCCGGTCCGGCCTGAGGCCTGCCCTTACTTGAGGCGCGCTGCGTACAGGCTGCGCAGCTTGGCCACTTTGGGCGCCACCACGAAAGCGCAGTAACTCTGCAACGGGTGCTGCTCGAAATAGTGCTGGTGATAATCCTCGGCACGGAAATACGGCTGCGGCGCCGCCAGTTCCGTGACGATGGGCGCATCCCACACACCGGCCATCTGGGCGATCACTTCGCGCGCCGTGGCTTCCTGTTCAGGCGTCTGGTAATAGATCACCGAGCGGTACTGGGTGCCCACGTCATTGCCTTGCCGGTTCAGCGTGGTGGGATCATGCAGGGTGAAGAAGATTTCCAGCAGATCGCGGTAGCTGATCACGGCCGGATCGAAACGCAGGCGCACCACTTCCGCATGGCCCGTCTCGCCCGTGCAGACCTGCTCGTAGCTGGGGTCGGGCAGCGGCCCGCCCGTGTAACCCGATTCCACTTCGGCCACCCCGCGCAGACGCTCGAAGACGGCTTCCAGACACCAGAAACAACCGCCGCCCAGAACGGCGGTTTCCATTTCACTATGCTGTTGATTTTCCACGACTTTTCTCCTTGTACACGCCGGTGCGCAGAACCTTCCGGCGTCTATCAGGGAAATATAGCAGAAATCACCGTACAGCCTACTGTCGCTAGGCCGGCGTCCCGCTCGCTGCTGGCGCGGGCTGATAGTGGGCGAACACTTCTTTGGCCGCAAACAGGCCGTTCAGGGCAGCGGGGAAGCCGGCGTAGACCGCCATCTGCATCAGGATTTCCACAATCTCCTCGCGCTGCAAGCCCACATTCAGACCGGCTTCGATATGCACTTTCAGTTGCGGCGTGGCGTTGCCCATGGCCGTCAGAGCCGCGATGGTGGCAATTTCGCGCGCGCGCAGATCGAGACCTGGGCGCGAGTAAATATCGCCAAACGGGAACTCGAACAGGTAGTCGGCAAAATCGGGCGCGATATCGGCCAGCGCATCGATTACCTTCTGGCCGGCAGCACCATCGATTTCAGCCAGCTTTTGCTGGCCTCTTAGGCGGCGGTCGTTGCTGGCGGGGAGGCAGGGCTTGGTCATAGAGTGGCATCCTTTGCTTAGAGTTGGTGTAGCCGAGAATTTTCTGGTCCAGCATCTGCAAACAGTCCTGCAACTGGGCCAGTCTGGCCTGTACCTGAAGGCGGTGCTCGCTCAGCAATTGCAGCCGCCGGGCTTCCGTGGCCGGCCCCGCTTCACGCAGGGCGGCATACTGCAAAATGGTCTGCAGCGGCATGCCGGACGCTTTCAGCCGGCCGATAAACCCCAGCCACAGCAGCACGCTATCGTCGTAGCGGCGCTGGCCGCCCGCATCGCGGCTGGCATAGGACAGCAGGCCTATCTTTTCGTAATAGCGCAGCGTATGGGCCGTAAGACCGCTGCGCTGCGCCAGTTCGCCTATCTTCATTCCGCCTCCGTACAGGATAAACACCATACTGCAGCTTAGAGTGCACTCTAAGTCAAGCGTGCGCAAGCAGCCGTTTTCCGGCGGCCAGAAAATCGCGACTTCCAGTGGGCTGCCTTAATTTTTGGCATAATGTGGGAAAAATACAGGCTTTCCATGAATACAGTTTCCCCACGTTCCCCCGCTCCCAGCTTCGATACGCGCCATTTCCGTCAGGCGCTGGGCCAGTTTGCCACCGGCGTGACCGTGATTACCACGCGTCTGGCCGACGGCACTTTCCGCGGGCTGACGGCCAGTTCCTTCAATTCCGTTTCGCTGGAACCGCCGCTGGTGCTGTGGAGTCTGGCCAATACTGCCAACAGCATGCCCATCTTTACGGGCAATTCGCACTACGTCATCAATGTGCTGGCGGCCGATCAGGCCCATCTGGCCACCCGTTTTGCCACCCGCGGTATCAACCCTTGGGACGGGGTGGAATATGAACTGTCGCGCACGGGACACCCGATATTGAAAGGCGCGTCCGCCTGGTTCGAGTGCCATAACCGCAGCCGCTATCCGGAAGGCGACCACGTGATTTTCGTGGGCGAAGTGGAACTCTGCGAGTTCTCGCCCAGCCCGCCGCTGATCTTCCATGGCGGGCAGTTCGGCAATCTGGGGTAAAAACGGAAATTGGTGTCGCCATTTGGAAAGCCGGCGCGTCATGGGCGGCATAGAATGCTTGTAGCATTCACCATAATGAGAGACCACACATGAGCCAAGCCCGTGCCCAGTTCCACTGGGATGATCCCCTGCTGCTGGACCAGCAACTGACCGAAGAAGAACGCATGGTGCGCGATGCCGCCGCTGCCTACTGTCAGGACAAGCTGGCGCCACGCATCCTCGAAGCATTCCGCCACGAACAGATGGACACTTCCATCTTCCGCGAAATGGGCGAACTGGGCCTGCTCGGCCCCACCATTCCGGAACAGTACGGCGGCCCCGGCCTCAACTACGTGGCCTATGGCCTGATCGCGCGCGAAGTCGAGCGCGTCGATTCCGGCTACCGCTCGATGATGAGCGTACAGTCCTCGCTGGTGATGGTGCCTATCTACGAGTTCGGCACGGAAGCCCAGAAACAGAAATACCTGCCCAAACTGGCCACGGGCGAATGGATAGGCTGCTTCGGCCTGACCGAACCTAACCACGGTTCCGACCCCGGCTCCATGGTCACGCGCGCGCGCAAAGTGCCGGGCGGCTATGCGTTGACGGGCGCCAAGATGTGGATCACCAATTCGCCGGTGGCCGACGTGTTCGTGGTCTGGGCCAAGGACGATGAAGGCGCAATCCGCGGCTTCGTGCTGGAAAAAGGCATGGCCGGCCTGAGCGCGCCTGCCATCCACGGCAAGTTCGGCCTGCGCGCTTCCATCACCGGTGAAATCGTGATGGACAATGTGTTCGTACCGGAAGAAAACGCCTTCCCTGATGTGCGCGGTCTGAAAGGCCCGTTCACCTGCCTCAACTCGGCCCGCTACGGCATCGCCTGGGGCGCACTGGGTGCGGCCGAGAGCTGCTGGCATACGGCCCGTCAGTATGTGCTGGACCGTCACCAGTTCGGCCGTCCGCTGGCCGCCAACCAGCTGATCCAGAAGAAGCTGGCCGATATGCAGACGGAAATCACGCTGGGCCTGCAAGGCTGCCTGCAACTGGGCCGCATGAAAGATGCCGGCACGGCGGCGGTGGAAATCACCTCGATGATGAAGCGTAACTCCTGCGGTAAATCGCTGGATATCGCCCGCGTAGCGCGCGATATGCTGGGCGGTAACGGCATTTCCGACGAGTTCGGCATCATCCGTCACATGGTGAACCTGGAAGTGGTGAATACCTACGAAGGGACGCACGACATCCACGCCCTGATACTGGGCCGCGCCCAGACCGGCATTCAAGCCTTCCAGTAACAGCTGGCAGCAATAAAAAACGGGGCTGGATCAGCCCCGTTTTTTTATCCCCGCCTGGCCGGCTTAGAAGCCTTTGAAGTTATAGCCTATGCTGACACTGACGGCCAGCGGATCGAGACGGACATCCTGGGTCTGGCCGGTGGAGAAGCTGACCTTGGTTTTCAGCTTGGTCTTGATGACGGTGGCATCGATAAACCATTTGTCATTGATGCGTACCGTGCCGCCGATCTGGTAGCTCAGCGCCAGCTTGTCGTCCAGCTTGTAGGTCGTGCCGGGGCCGCCCGTGTTGAGCAGCGCCGTCATCTGGGCTGAACCGGTTTCCTTCTGGAACACGGCATAGGTCAGACCCACACCCACATAAGGACGGAACACGGCATTCGCCGGCAGGAAGCGGTATTGCACGAAGGCCGTAGGCGGCAGCACCTGTGCCGTACCCAGCTTGCCCGTGCCTTCGATCGCACCAGCACCGATCAGATCGTGCTTGTAGGGCAGACCCAGATCGAGTTCGGCCGAGACATTATCCGTCAGCATGTAGGCGATGGCGAAGCGCGGTTTGCTATCCGTGCCCACATCGGCCTTGGTGCCCGGCAGCGCCGGGGCCGACACATCGCCCGAATCGACTTTCGGGGTGATCTTGTTGATGCCCAGCGTACCCAGCCAGGTACCGGCAGTCTGTTGTGCCGAGGCAGCCGTCGCCAGCGACATCGCGCCGGCCAGCGCCAGCAGTTTCAAGGTGTTCTTCATATCGTCTCCAGAATTTTTTGTGATGTAAGTCGGGCCGCCACCTCTACCGGGCAGCGGCCGGCGACGACTGAATTACAGCCAGCCCTTAACAACCATTTTCTCGGCCACGTAGCGGGCCAGCAGCAGGTTGTTGAACGGGGTCGGGTGCACGTCATCGGCGAACGAGTAGTGGCTGACATCGCCCGCTTTCAGGTTGCCGCCGTTGCAGGCCAGCGCCGTACCCAGCGGGTTCTTGGCGGCGCTCAGGTCGCAGGCAAAATCATTCACCACCGTCAGGCCATACGGGCCAGGGTTGGTGGCCTGGTCATGGCTCACAGCAAATACATCAACGATCAGAACTTTCGCTTCCGAGGCCAGGCCCGTGTTCAGCGCGCCATTGAAGGCCGCCACCATGGCGTTGATCAGGGCGCGGGTGGACGCATCTTTGGACAGGCCGGCTGGCGTGGTGGCCACGTCAGGCAGGTTGTTCACGGTGACGTAGTTGGCACCGTTGGCGATCAGCTGGTTCTTCACCAGTGCCACCAGCTCATTGCCAGCCTGCGCCATGGCAGCGACCAGATCCTGGCCGTGCGCAGCGGCGTAGTCGGCACCGGCTTTGGCGCCGGCAGCGGTGGCGTCAGCCGTCGCCTTGGTCACCATCGGGCCATACACGGCTGGCGAGGCCACGGCCGAATTGCCGGGCTGCACAGCGGCAGCGCCTATGGCCACCTGGGTGATGCTGGTCTGGGTGCTGCCACTGCGGGCAGCTTCCGTCTGGGCGGCCAGACCGATGGCGGCAGCCGCCGCCTGCGGGCTGGTAGCGCCGGCGGCCAGCTGGCCTACCAGGCTGGTCACATAGGCGGTACCGCCGGCGGCCGTACCGGCGGCCGTCGCGGCGGCATTGAGTGCCGACAGATTGAACAGTACGTCATTACCACCGGCCATGACGAACACCATTTCGTCACCTTTGAACTTACCGCCAGCGATTTTCAGGTGGTTGGCAATCTGGGTCGCCACAGGTATCGTCAGGGCACCCAGTGCGCTACCCGCCAGCTTGTTGCCGGGACCAACCGGGTTGGTCACGCGCGAACCGCCGGTGGCATAACCGTAGCAGCCAGCGTGGGCCACTTGCGGTACGGAGAAGCCTTTGCTGGCATCGCCATCCAGACCCGTCACGGCCGGGCATGGTGCTGGCAGGCCCAGCTGGGCGGCCATCAGCTCGGTCCAGTTTTTACCGGTCAGGGCAGGGTTGATGGCGGTGTTGTCGCCATTGATGGTGAACTTACCACCTTTCAATGCTGCGACGGTGCCTACTGCGTAGGAGCCAACGTCGGACAAGCTGTCACCAAACGAAACCTGCGCGCTGTACTGTTTCTTCAGAATTTGCGCGCCGGGCGTAGGGTCGGTGCCGCCGCAACCTGCCAGTATGGCCAGGGCTGCTGCCGCCAATGCTAATTTGGTATGACGCATGTTGTCTCCTAGAAAAATTCTTTTATGGTGTGATACGAACGGTTGTGCTATTCGCAACTTGAATAATATGCCAGCCTTATCAGTCGTTGTATAGAGATGCACGGTAAAAACGCGCCGTTTGTACCCAAAAAAGAACGCTTGCTCGCCGCTTTTTTTACAGCGAGCTTATGCTGCTAAGCACCATTCACCGTGCTGGTGCAGCGTCGAAGAATTTGCGTGCTTCGCGTAGGCAGAACGGCGCCACCAGACCCGCGTGATAGCTGTCCAGCACCACCTGATTAGCTTGCGCATTGGTACCCCCACCATCCGTTACCGACAGCTTCAGCAACTGCTTGGCCAGCGCGAATTCCGTGCGGACGGCGCGGTTATCGGCCAGCAGCGAGGAGTCGTCGAGATCGAGCACACTGAGCAGGCCGGCACCTATGCCCTGCGCACGGAAATACGCCACTGCTGCATCGGTATTTGCGAACGGCACCACCGGATCCTGATTACCGCCACACAGGAACAACGGTACGGTGGGAGTGTAGGTGCGCAAATCATTCCACAGCAGCCACTTGCGCAAAGCATGCGCGGGGGCACAGTTCAGCGGTGCATTATTGCTGGCGTTACACGGCTGAGCTTTGAGATCGCTCAAGTAGCTGTCGCGGAAAGCCGTGCGCAGCAGATGATCGGCGCCGAAGAAGCGGCTGTAGCCATTTGCCTGCGGCAGCGAGTTCGCATCGAACAGCACGTCGTTCGGCAGTTTGCCGGCCGTGACCAGCGCGCCCAGACTCATGCTGCCCGGCAGCAGGGTATCGATGCCGGCCGCGTACTTGGCTTCGTAGATATCCGTCAGGCTGCTATACAGCCCCGCGCCGGCGCGCTGGCCCGCCGTGAGCAGCATGGGCATGAAGCCGCTGGAACCCACGCTGGGCGCGCCGTTGAAGATGGTGTCGCCGAACTGCAGCAGTGCATACGGGCCGGACAGCGGTGCTGCGGCGGTGACCTTGAATTCACCCGCGTAATCGCGCTGCATGGCGCGCTGGGTGGCCATGGCCACGAAGCCGCCCTGCGAATAACCGCTCACCATTAAGCGGCTCGATGGCGTCGCGCCTATGCTGGCAAACACGCTGCGTGCAGCACGCAGCGCATCGATCATGTCGCTGGACTGCTGGCTGGCGTCGAGGTAGGGATGGTAGTCCAGCGTGGAGCCGGCGTAACCGGCGTAGTTGGGTGCCACCACGATATAGCCCTGAGCGGCAAACATGGCGGCCACGGTACGGGTTTCCGTTGCCGTCAGGTCGGCCATGTCGCTGCTCTTCAGGACAGTCGTGCCGTGTGCATACAGCAGCACAGGACGGCCGCCCTGACAGGCCGGATCGGTACCGGACGGCACCATGATGGCCGTGCTGGCCTGCGTATCGGCCGCCTTGCCATCCAGCGTGTGGTAGCGCAGTGTGTAAGTGGTGACGGCACAGGTGGGCGTGCCCGTCACGGCAGCGCCGAAGCTGACGCTGGTTTCCACCAGCGCCTTCATCTGGGCCGGCTGCACCGTGCTGACGCTAAAACCGCCCACGGCCGCCGGTACCAGACTGGCGCTGCCTATGGGCTGGCCGCGCAATTGGGTCGCAGGCGGGGGCACCACCACGGGGCCGCCCGTCTGGCTGGCCGCGCTACCGCCGCCGCAGCCGCTCAGTGCGGCCGCCACACCGGCGGCCAGCGCCAGTGCTGCCGTGGGACGGGCGCAAGACCGGTGTGCAGTACGGTAAAACAGGGGATAGAAACAACGGCGCGTATCCATAAGCTAGTCCTCGCAAGAGGCAGGAGCAGTACCCCCGCCAGAGTGTCAGATAGCCGGGCAGTTTGTGTGACCGGCAGCAATCCAATCTTAGCAGGAAAGCAAGCCCAGCGGACCATCCGGCCGCCGGACTCAGGACAGCGGGTTCAGGCCAGCAGACCTGCAATGACGCCCGCCGAACCATGCACAGCACGGCGCAGACGGTCGTTCACGCCCAGCCACTGGTCGTCCTGCGGCGGGGTTTCCACCAGTATCAGATCGCAGGCAGTCTGGTCCATGTCGCGCAGGGCGGCATACAGGCCATAGGCATAGGCAGCCGCCGTAGCCGGCATGTGGCGCTGGGCATGGCCGCAGGCGGGCAGCGTATGGCTGATCACGGCCACCTGCACGCCACGCGCCTGCAACTGGGCCAGCGTGGCGGGCAGTGCGGCCGTATCGAGCATGGTGACGGGCGTGCGGGGCGCATAGTGCGATTCCAGCGTACCGGACGCGCGTGGCGCAGCCTGATCGGGCGCAGCCGGCAGCATGCCGATCACGTCAGCTATCTGCTGGGCCGTGATATGGCCGGGACGCAGCAGCACGGGGCCGTGTGTGGTCAGGCGCGACAGGTCGACGATGGTCGATTCGATGCCGACGGCACTCGAGCCGCCTTCCAGCACCACGCTGAGCAGCGCACCGTCACAGCTCTCGCCATCGGCGGCGCCGCCCATCGGGCCTTCGTCGTGGCTATCGAGACCGAACTCGTCGCGCACGTGCTGGGCCGTGGTGGGGCTGACGCTGCCGAACTTGTTGGCCGACGGCGCCGCCACGCCGCCCTTGCCGCCCTTGAAGGCGCTCAGGAGAGCGATGGCTACGGGATGGGAGGGGCAGCGTATGCCCACCGTATCCTGACCGCCGGAGACGGCATCGGGGATGTGGCTGGCACGCCGCATGATCAGCGTCAGCGGGCCGGGCCAGAAAGCCTGCACCAGCTGGCGCGCTGCGTCGGGAATATCGCTGCACCAGTAATCGAGATCGGCGCCGGGCGCCACGTGCACGATCACAGGATGGTCGTTAGGCCGGCCTTTGGCCTGATAGATGCGCGCCACCGCCGCCGGATTTTCTGCATCGGCACCGAGGCCGTACACGGTCTCGGTAGGGAAAGCCACCAGCCCGCCCTGCTCCAGCACGGCGGCTGCGGTGGCGATGGCTGCAGCGTCGGCAGCAGCGGCAGATTGCGCTGCCGCCTGTGTCAGACCAGACTTCACGCCGCAATACCCAGTATGGCGCAGGCGGCCAGCAACTGCTGCTGCGCCTGAGCCAGAGTCGGCGCGATGAAGGTCAGGTGGCCCATCTTGCGGGCGCGGCGCGGATCATCCTTGCCGTACAGGTGCAAACAGGCGCCGGGCAGCGCCAGCACCTGATCCCAGGCCGGTTCGCGCGCGCTCTGGCTATCACCTTCAAACCACACATCGCCGAGGATGTTGAGCATCACGGCCGGCGAGTGCTGGCGCACATCACCGAGCGGCAGACCAGCCATGGCGCGTACCTGCTGGGCGAACTGGCTGGTGACGCAGGCGTCCATGGTGTAGTGGCCGCTGTTGTGCGGACGCGGCGCCATTTCATTGACCACCAGCGTGCCGTCCGTCAGCACGAAGAATTCGATGCACAGCACACCCACGTAACCGAGTTCGGCCACGATGGCCTGGGCCGCGCGCTGGGCCTTCAGTGCACTCTCGGCTGATACGTTCGGGCCGGGCACGGTGGTGGTGAACAGGATGCCGTCGCGATGGACGTTTTCGGCAATCGGATAAACCACCGATTCGCCATCGGCGCCACGTGCCGTCAGCACCGACACTTCATAGGCCAGCGGCAGCATTTTCTCCAGCAGACAGGTGACGCCGTTCATGCTGGCGTAGGCCGCACGCACGTCTTCGCGCGAGCGCACCCGCACCTGCCCTTTGCCGTCGTAACCCATGCGCACTGTTTTCAGAATGCCGGGCAGCAGATCGTCGCTGATGGCGTCGATATCGGCTTCGCTGGCGATGGTCTTGTGCGGCGCCGGCAGCACGCCGGACTTCTCGGCGCATTCGACGAAGAAGCGTTTTTCGGCGATGCGGTCCTGTGCCACCGAGACGCCATGGGCATCCGGTGCCACAAACACTTGCTGCGCCAGCCGCGACAGAGAATCGGCCGGCACATTTTCAAACTCGGTGGTGACGGCAGCGCACTGCGCTGCCAGCGCATCCAGACCGGCTGCATCGCTGTAGCCGGCCTCGATCAGACGTTGCGCTACCTGCCCCGCCGGACAGGCTGCCGCCGGTTCCAGCACGGCCACCTGATAGCCCATGCTCTGGGCTGCCTGAGCGAACATGCGGCCCAGCTGGCCGCCGCCCATCACGCCCAGCCATGCAGGCGGGTTAGCGGCAGGCAGCACCGGAGTGCGGGATTGTTGCGGGGAAGACGTCGAATTACTCATACCGTTTATATCGTTATTGCGTTGACTAGCGCTTGCTGGCGCTGAATTACAGGGGCAAAGTCATGGCCTCGGCCGCTGCCGTCTGGGTAGCACGGAAGGCCAGCAGCTGCTGCGCCAGTGCTTCATCCGTTGCGGCCAGCAGCGCTACCGCCGTCAGTGCAGCATTGGCAGCACCGGCTTCGCCGATGGCGAAGGTCGATACCGGCACGCCTTTCGGCATCTGCACGATGGACAGCAGCGAATCCTCGCCACGCAGGTATTTGGACGGCACGGGCACGCCCAGCACCGGCACGATGGTCTTGGCCGCCACCATGCCCGGCAGGTGGGCCGCACCGCCGGCGCCGGCGATGATGGCGCGCAGGCCGCGGCTACGGGCGTTTTCCGCGTAGGTGAACATCTGGTCCGGCATACGGTGGGCCGAGATCACCTGCGCTTCGAACGGAACGCCGAACTGCTTCAGAATGGCGACCGCGTGCTGCATCACTTCCCAGTCCGAGTTGGAACCCATGATCACGCCGACCAGCGGCGTGCTGCTTGTGCTAGCGTTGGCGCTCATCTCAGACCTTCAGCTTCTCGCCGGTCAGGCGTTCGATGGCTTCGAAATACTTGGCCTGGGTTTTTTCGATGACTTCTGCTGGCAGCGCTGGCGCCGGAGCCGTCTTGCCCCAGTCGGTCAGGGTTTCCAGATAGTCGCGCACGAACTGCTTGTCGAACGACGGTGGCGACATGTCCGGTGCGTAGGAATCGGCAGGCCAGAAGCGCGACGAATCGGCCGTCAGCACTTCGTCCATCAGGTGCATCACGCCGTTTTCATCGAGACCGAATTCGAACTTGGTGTCGGCGATGATGATGCCGCGCGTGGCTGCGTAGTCGGCAGCGGCCTTGTACAGGGCGATACTCACGTCGCGCATCTTGGCTGCCAGTTCGGCGCCGATGCGGCTTTCCATGTCAGCGAAGCTGATGTTCTCGTCGTGCTCGCCCAGATCGGCTTTGGCCGCAGGGGTGAACAGTGGCTCGGGCAGTTTCTCGGCCTGACGCAGGCCGGCTGGCAGTTGAATGCCGCAGATGCTGCCGGTGGCCTGATAGTCTTTCCAGCCGGAGCCGATGATGTAGCCACGTACCACCGCTTCCACCATGATGGGTTTCAGACGCTTGGCCACCACGGCGCGGCCTTTGACCTGCTCGACTTCGTCGGCAGCCACCACGGATTCCGGGGCAACGCCGGTCAGGTGGTTAGGCACGATGTGGCCGAGTTTTTCGAACCAGAAATCGCTCATCTGGTTCAGCACCATGCCCTTGCCGGGGATAGGCTCGTTCATGACGACGTCGAAAGCCGACAGGCGGTCAGTGGTAACGATGAGGATTTTGTCATCGCCGACAGCGTAGTTGTCGCGGACTTTGCCGTGGCCGAGCAGGGGCAGGGACTTGATGGAGGTCTGATAGAGGCTGTTCATAGCGGAGGGTGAATAGACTAGCGGTATAGAAAAGCGAAAACCGGCGGGGTGAAAACGAGGCCGCCGGTCCAGTGTCGGGTTCATTCCTGGCGGAATAAACCCGTTCCAAACAGAATTTTACTTCACAATCTGGGCCAGCTCGCCGGCCGTGTAGCGTTGTGCCATTTTTTCCAGTGCAACTGGCTTGATTTTGCCGGCCTGACCTTCGCAACCGAAGGCCTGGAAACGGGCACGTACGATTTGCTCAGCAGCAGCACGGGCTGGCTTGAGGTAGTCGCGCGGGTCGAATTTCGACGGGTTCTGGAACAGGAACTGGCGGATCGCCGCAGTCATGGCCAGACGGATGTCGGTATCGATGTTGATCTTGCGGACGCCGTGACGGATGCCTTCCTGGATTTCTTCCACAGGCACACCATAGGTTTCCTTCATGTCACCGCCGAATTCGCGGATGATGGCCAGCAGTTCCTGTGGCACCGACGAGGAGCCGTGCATTACCAGGTGGGTGTTAGGAATGCGCGCGTGGATTTCCTTGATACGGTCGATGGCCAGAATGTCACCGGTAGGCTTGCGGGTGAACTTGTAGGCGCCGTGCGAGGTACCGATAGCGATCGCCAGCGCGTCGCACTGGGTACGCTGCACGAAGTCGGCAGCTTGTGCCACGTCGGTCAGCAGCTGTTCGCGCGTCATGGTGCCGTCGGCGCCGTGACCGTCTTCCTTGTCGCCCTTCATGGTTTCCAGCGAACCGAGCACGCCCAGTTCGGCTTCCACCGTCACGCCGATAGCGTGCGAGAACTTCACTACTTCTTTCGATACTTCCACGTTGTATTCGTAGGACGCCACCGATTTGCCGTCGGCTTCCAGCGAGCCGTCCATCATCACCGAAGTGAAGCCGGAGCGGATCGCCGCCTGGCACACGGCGGGCGACTGGCCGTGATCCTGGTGCATGACCACAGGGATGTGCGGATAGGCTTCGACCGCAGCGTCGATCAGGTGGCGCAGGAAAGCTTCGCCGGCGTATTTACGGGCGCCAGCCGAAGCCTGCATGATCACCGGCGCGTTCAGCGCATCGGCCGCAGCCATGATGGCCTGCACTTGTTCCAGATTGTTGACGTTGAAAGCAGGGATGCCATAGCCGTTTTCAGCAGCATGGTCCAGCAGTTGACGCATGGATACGAGGGACATGGTAATACTCCAAACAATAAAAAAACCTGGTTGCCGGAGCCTACCCGCCCTCGTTCCGCGAGAGCGCTGCTACCGGACTTACTTAGTGAAACTCGCCGACCTTAACGATCTTCATGGCGTTGGTGCCGCCCACTTGCCCCATCGGCTCGCCCCAGGTGACGACGATCATGTCACCTTTCTTGACGATGCCGCGTTCGACCAGCAGATCTTCCGCTTGCTTCAGCACCACGGCGCTTTCCGCCGTCTGCACCAGATTGTAGGCCTTGACGTTGCGGTACAGCGCAATCTTGCGCAGGGTACCTATACTCGGCGTCAACGCGTAAATCGGCGTATCAATATTGTGACGGCTCATCCACAGTGCCGTCGAACCGGATTCCGTCAGCGCCACAATCGCTTTCACCGCCAGATGGTGCGAGGTGAACAGCGCTGCATAGGCGATCGACTGGTCGATCCGGGTGAAGGTCGCGTTGAGGAAGTCGGCATCGAGCTTGTTGTACTCGGAGTGCTCGGCCTCTACGCAGATCGCGGCCATCATTTCTACAGTTTCAACTGGGTAACGACCGGAAGCGGTTTCCGCCGAGGTCATTACGGCATCCGTGCCATCGAGCACGGCGTTGGCCACGTCCGATACTTCGGCACGGGTCGGCACGGCATTGAAGATCATCGACTCCATCATCTGGGTCGCCGTGATCGCCAGCTTGTTCGACTCGCGCGCCATACGGATCATGCGCTTCTGCAATGCCGGAACCGCGGCATTGCCTACTTCCACTGCCAGGTCACCGCGCGCCACCATGATGCCGTCGGAGGCGTCGAGAATTTCCTGCAGCACCGGTATGGCTTCAGCGCGCTCGATCTTGGCGATCATCTGCGGCTTGTGGCCAAACGGTTCGCCGGCGATATTCGCCAGCTGGCGCGCCATTTCCATATCGGTGGCGCTTTTCGGGAACGAGATCGCCAGATAGTCGCACTGGAAACTCATCGCCGTCTTGATATCTTCCATGTCCTTGGCGGTCAGGGCCGGGGCCGTCAGGCCGCCACCCTGGCGATTGATGCCCTTGTTATTGGACAGCTCGCCGCCGATTTTCACGGTGGTAAAAATTTCATGGGCGACCACTTTGTCGACCGTCAGCACGATCAGTCCATCGTTGAGCAACAGCTTGTCGCCCGCACGCAAGTCCTGCGGCAGTGCCTTGTAATCGAGGCCGACGCGCTCCTGATTACCGAGCTCGCCGTTTTCGCCCCACTTGGCGTCGAGGATGAATTTATCCCCGTTCGCCAGGTCAATCTTACCATTTTCAAACTTGCCAACGCGGATTTTCGGTCCCTGCATGTCGGCCATGATGGCCACTTCGCGGCCCACTTCGGCCGCCGCTTCGCGTACCAGACGGGCACGGTCGATATGATCCTGCGCCTTACCGTGCGAGAAGTTCAGACGAACCACATCCACACCGGCCCGTATCATCTGAACCAGGACGTTGAAATCAGTGGAGGCTGGGCCTATCGTTGCGACAATTTTAGTACTACGGGACATAGTCATCCTTGGGCGTTAGGGCTAGCAAACGCTCCCGGAAGCGGGGAGCGGAACGGTGGTGTGTCTAACCAAAAATGTAGCAAAGCTACGAAATTCTGGTCATTATCAAGCATAAATTGAATTTTACTGTCAATTTGCTACATCGCACGACCGTGCTTTTTGCTCCCCTCGCCTTGTTGGCTGATTTATACCTGCAAACTACGCTTACTGCGCTGCGGCACGCTGGGTCAGAATCTCTACGGCCGGCAGGGTTTTACCTTCGAGGAATTCGAGGAAGGCGCCGCCGCCCGTCGAGATGTAGCCGACTTGCGCGCTGATATCGTATTTGGCAATCGCGGCCAGCGTATCGCCGCCACCGGCGATCGAGAAGGCCGGCGACTGGGCAATTGCCAGCGCCAGGGTTTTGGTGCCTTCGCCGAACTGGTCGAACTCGAACACGCCGACCGGGCCGTTCCACACCACGGTGCCGGCTTTGGCGATCTGGGCTGCCAGCGTGGCCGCCGTTTGCGGGCCGATATCCAGAATCATGTCGTCGTCGGCCACATCGGCCACGGCTTTCACGGTCGCCACGGCAGTCGGCGAGAATTCCTTGGCGCACACCACGTCGACCGGAATCGGTACCTGCGCGCCGCGCTTGGCCATCAGATCGATGATGGCGCGGGCTTCGTCCACCAGATCATTTTCCACCAGCGATTTGCCGATGTTCAGGCCCGATGCCTTCATGAAGGTGTTGGCGATACCACCGCCGACGATCAGGTTATCCACTTTGTCGGCCAGCGCCTTCAGGATGGACAGCTTGGACGACACTTTGGAACCGGCCACGATGGCCAGCAGCGGACGGGCCGGGGCGCCCAGCGCCTTGCCCAGAGCGTCCAGCTCGGCAGCCAGCAGGGGGCCGGCGCAAGCGATAGGCGCGAATTTGGCGATGCCGTGGGTGGAAGCTTCAGCGCGGTGGGCCGTACCGAAAGCGTCATTGACGTAGATGTCGCACAATGCAGCCATTTTCTGTGCCAGTTCGTCGCTGTTTTTCTTTTCGCCGCGGTTCACGCGGACGTTTTCCAGCAGCACTACCTGACCGGCCTGCAAGCCTTCCAGACCGGCGCCATCGACCCAGTTCTGTTTCAGTTCGACGGGCTGGCCCAGCAGTTCGGCCAGACGGGCAGCCACAGGAGCCAGACTGTCTTCTGCCTTGAACTCGCCTTCGGTCGGACGGCCCAGATGGGAGGTCACCATGACTTTGGCGCCAGCGGCAGCGGCGGCGCGGATGGCCGGCACGGACGCGCGGATACGGGTGTCTTCAGTAATGTTGCCGGCGTCATCTTGCGGCACGTTCAGGTCGGCGCGGATGAAAACGCGCTTGCCTTGCAGCGCATTCTGGGCGATGAGATCTTGCAGACGGATGAAGTTCAAAACAGCGGACATGGTTACCCAAAGGTCGAGTTGAAAAAGGTACGCTATTTTACCGCAAGCAGAGGCTTAAATTCCTGTTATTAAAATACATGGATCAGGCGTAAAGCCGTGTAAAAGCCCATGCCGAATAGGATAGTTTGCAACATATTGCGCCGCAGCAAATAAAAGATGGTGGCGACGATGCCGGCCAGCAGTTTGATGTTGCTCAAGTCCAACACCGGCGCTCCGTTCACCAGCATCAGGTCAGGCGCCACGATGGCCGCCAGCGCGCAGGCCGGTGCGTAGCGCAGCATTTCCTGCACCCGTTTCGGGATATTGATGTGATGCCCCACCAGCCAGAACGAGCTGCGCGTGGCCGCCGTGGCGACGGCAAGCACGCCGATGGTGAGCCAGATTTCCCAGTCACTCATCGCTGTCCTCCATAGGTCTGGCGCCATTTCTCGGCGCCCTCTTCCACCGCCATGGCCGTCAGCATGCCCAGCAGCACGGCCAGCAGCAGACCCAGCTTGTACGGCAGGCCCACGGCCAGCACGGCCACGGCACCGGCCACCAGCACGCCGCACAGGGCGGGACGGCCGGCTATCAGGGGCACCATCACGCAGATGATGGCCAGCGTACCGGCAAAACCCAGCCCCCATTCGGCCGGCACGGCGCTGCCGGCAAAAATCCCGGCGATGGAACCGATTTGCCACGCTGCCCAGTTGGGATACAGCAGGCCCTTGAGGTAGGACAGCTTGCCCGGCTGCGGTGCCGGATCAGGATATTTATGCAGGAACAGGGCCACCGTCATATCGCCGGCCACATAGCCGAGCGCAAAGCGCTTGCGCCACGGCAGCTGGGAAAAATGGGGCGCCAGCAGAGCGGAAAAGATCACGAAGCGCAGATTCACCACCAGCGCCGTGAAGAAGATCACCCACACGGGCGCATGGCTGGCAATCAGGGGCAAGGCAGCAAGCTGGGCCGAACCGGCGAACACCAGCAAGGTCATACCGAGAGCCTGTGCCACCGTCAGGCCGCTTTTCACCATGGCGATACCGACCACCAGCCCCCACGCACCGATGCCGAACAAAGTCGGCGTGCCGACCTTCAAGCCCTCGCGCCACGAAGCTTCGTGGTGGGCGGCGACATTGCAGGTCGGGGCGTTGGGGAGGTGGGCGCTGCTGGTTTCGGTCATGGCTAGATCATGTAGCATTCCTGCCACAGCGCGCGGCGCAGCGGGACGGTAGAGGCGCTATTTTACCGATGATTTTTGCTCTATGCGCGAATCCGTTAAAATCGTGGTTTTCCTTAGTCCTCGGAGCATACGAAATGAGCACTGCCACCACCACCAACGCCGTCGAACTCGAAGGCAAGGACTTGCCAGCCCACTGCCCTAATCCGGCCATGCCGCTGTGGTCGTCCCATCCGCGCGTTTTCCTCGACTTCCAGCATGGCGAGGCCAAGTGCCCATACTGCGGCACGGCGTATCGCCTGAAGCCGGGCACCGTCGTCGGTCACCACTAAATCCACCGTAACGCCGCGCGGAGCGAGCATGCCCACCAAACGTGTCAAGCAACTCAATGGTAGTGCCGCCGAAACCGAGGTGGCGTTCTACGATGCCCTCAACCGCGCCGATCTCGACGCGCTGATGGCACTCTGGGCCGAAGACGATGAAATCGTCTGCATCCACCCGGGCGGCCCGCGCCTGATCGGCCATGCCGCCATCCGCGCGTCGTGGGCCGCCATCCTCGAACACGGCGGCCTGCACATCGTGCCCATCCAGTTGCATGAAACCCACAATCTGATGAGCTCCGTGCACACGGTGGTGGAAATCAGCAGTGCGGCCCAGCAGGACGATATCCATCTGCTGGCCAGCAATGTGTATGTCAAAACCCCGCGCGGCTGGCGCATCGTGCTGCACCACGTCTCCATCGCCCCCGGCCCCGTGCCGACCGAAGCGCGCAGCCAGGTGCTGCACTGACAGGACTGTGCCGTGAAGTATCCCGCGCCCGCATGGCTACCTAGCGGCCACCTGCAAACCATTTATCCGGCCCTGTGCCTGCGCAAGCCGCCCGTGCGCTACCGGCGCGAACGCTGGGACTGCCCCGACGGCGATTTCATCGATGTGGATTTTGTCGATGGCCAGCCGGGCCAGCCCATGGTGGTGCTATTCCACGGCCTCGAAGGCAGCTCCGACAGCCATTACGCGCGCGCCCTGATGGCGGCCGTGGCAGAGCGGGGCTGGTCCGGGGCCGTACCGCATTTCCGCGGCTGCTCGGGCGAGCCTAACCGCGCGCCGCGCTTCTACCATTCGGGCGACGCCACGGAAATCAACTGGATCATCCGCCGCCTGCACGCGCGCCATACCGCCCCACTGCGGCCCGCCAGCGCTGCCGCAACGGCAACAGCAGCCAGACCAGACGCTACGGCGACCGCTGCACCGTTCTATGCAGCCGGCGTTTCGCTGGGCGGCAACGCACTGCTGCGCTGGCTGGGCGAATCGGGCCAGCAGGCCGGTTTCGTCGATGCCGCCTGCGCCGTATCTGCCCCGCTCGATCTGGCACAGGGCGGCGCTGCCCTGTCCAGCGGTTTCAACATGCTGTACACGCGCATGTTCCTGCAAACCCTGAAACCCAAATGCGTAGCCAAACTACAGCAGTACCCTGATCTATTCGACCTGCAGGCCCTGCACGCCGCGCGCGATCTGTATGATTTCGACAACGTGGTCACGGCCCCGCTGCATGGCTACCGCAACACGGAAGACTACTGGCACCGCGCCAGCGCCAAGCATGTGCTGGGCGAGATCCGCGTGCCGACGCTGGTGCTGAACGCCCGCAACGATCCCTTCCTGCCCGGCCGGCACCTGCCGCAGCAGGCGGCAGCCTGCGTGCAGCTCGATTACCCGGCCCATGGCGGCCATGTCGGCTTCGCCACGGGCGGCCTGCCCGGCAGCCTGCACTGGCTACCGCAACGCCTGCTGCACTTCATGACGCAGGGCGCCGCACCTTTTAACGGAATTTCCCATCATGGATGACATCGTCAAACAGGCACTGGCCAAATGGCCCAATGTGCCGCACTGCTACGGCTGGCTGTTACTCGATGCGCGCGGCCACTGGCGCATGCGCGACGAACGGGCCCAGCACCTGAACCTGCCCGGCGACAGGCTGCAGCACGCGGCCCTGTGCAGCTTCATCGCCCGCAACTATGCGGCCGATGCGCGCGGCTGCTGGTATTTCCAGAACGGTCCGCAGCGCGTGTATGTGCAGCTGCAGGCTACGCCCTACATCGTGCGCACCGACCCCGTACAGGGCTGGCTGCTGCACACGGGCGTGGCGCTGGGCGCCATTGATGAAGTGCTGCTGACCGAGCAAGGCGCGCTGCTGCTGCGCAGTGCCGACGTGCTGGCCCAGCTTGATGACCGCGATGTGGCCAGCGTGCTGGCCGAACTGCAAAGTGGCGGCAGCCCCGTCGCGGACGACACTTTGATGGCATGGCTGGAAGGCACCAGCAACGCCAGCCTGACGCTGCAGGGCCATGCCGTGCAGCGGGTAGAAGCGGCGACGCTGCCCGCCCGCTTTGGCTATGTCAGCGTACCAGCGCCGGCGCCGACTCCGGCTTGAACAGATCCTTCTTGAACTTGTCGCCCATTTCTTCGCGCCGGCGCGCCTGCAGTTCGCGCTCGCGCGCATCGATCACGGCCTGATCGTAGAAAGTGGCATCGGGCGCCTTGCGCGCATACGAGAGCTGGTCCAGCGCCGACAGCACGCCGCCCTGCAGCACATATGATTCGGCCAGCGCGATATGCTGCAAGGCCTGCTTGCCCTGCTTGGCATAGGCTTGCGCCAGCAGGTCGTAGGCATTCGGATCATCGCGGTAGAGCTGCACCTGATCGCGCAGATAGGCGGCTCCCCGCTCCAGCTGGCCGGCAGCGATCATCGCTTCGCCATACTGGTGGGCGATGCCACGCGACAGCGGATAAGTCAGATGCGCCGCCTCGGCATCGGCCAGCGCCTGCTGCTGCAGGGCCGCTTTGTCCGGCTGGGCCAGTTTGATTTCCAGCGCCGTGCTCACATAAATGATTTCGCCTTCCGGTGCCGGCGCCACGCCCAGCGTACCCGGAGGTGGCAGCTTGCGCATGGTGGCGTGCGATTTATCCAGCCATTGCTGGGCCAGCGCATAGTTCTCGCGCTTGAGCGCCACCATAGCCAGCCCGTACTGGGCAGCGGCCACTTGCTGGCGCCCCGGCTGCTGCAGCTGCAGCTCGAAGAAAGTCTGGGTTTCGGCCAGCCCTTGCGAACTGAGATCCTGCAGCACCCGCGCTCTGGCCCGGACCAGATGGAAATCCAGACTGTCCAACCGTTGTTTGTAGGGCTGCTCGCGGATACGCGCCTGAATGTCGGCAATCCGCTCCGTGGTCAGCGGATGGCTTTGCAGATAGGCCGGCACACGGTCGCTATAATTGCGCGTCGCAATCTGCATGCGCTGGAAGAAGGCCACCATGCCCGAGGTATCGTAGCCTGCCGCGCCCATGATCTGAAAACCGATGCGGTCCGCCTCGCGCTCGGCATCGCGGCCGAAATTGAGCTGACGCTGGATGGCTAGCCCCTGTCCGGCCGAAAACACCCCTATCGCCGCATCGCCGCCCGCCTTGGATGCCAGCACCGCCAGTATCATGGCCGCCAGCGGGATCAGCGCATCCTGCTTCTGCTGGCCGATCGAACGGGCGATGTGGCGCTGGGCCACGTGGCCGATTTCGTGGCCCAGCACGGAAGCCAGCTCCGATTCTGTCTGCGCCGCCAGCAGCAGCGCCGAATGCACGGCAATAAAGCCGCCGGGCAGTGCAAAGGCATTCAGCTGGGGATCGCGCACGGCGAAGAAGTAGTAATCGAAATTCGCCTCGCCACGGGCACCGGGGCGGGCCGCCACCAGCGCATTGCCGAAGTTGTTCAGGTATTCGAGGATGGGCGCATCATCGAGAAAATCGTTATTGCGGCGAATATCGCGCATGATTTCCTCCCCCAGCCGGCGCTCCATCAAGGGCGACAGATCCTGCCGCTCGGTGTCGCCGAGCGCGGGCAGGTTGGGGATTTTGGCAGGCGCCAGCACGTCCTGTGCCATAGCCAGAGGCATGGTCAGCAACAGCAGGGCAGCGGTCAGGCGCATGCGCATAGAACGGGGTTTTGCATTCACGGTGATATGATACCCGCAACCGGGGCGGGCCCGCTGCCCCACCCATGACGAAATCTGCCGAGTACTAGAATGAGCAACAACGTGAGCAACAACGTGAACCCTACTGAAACCGCCGCCACCGGCGAGCACCTGACCCACTTCGACGCCAGCGGCCAGGCCCATATGGTGGACGTAGGCGCCAAGACCACCACTCACCGCATCGCCGTCGCGCGCGGCAGCATCCGCATGAAGCCGGAAACCCTAGCCATCGTCACCAGCGGCACGGCCAAGAAAGGCGATGTGCTGGGCATTGCCCGCATCGCCGCCATCATGGCCTCCAAGCGCACCAGCGACCTGATCCCCCTGTGCCACCCGCTAGCCCTGACCCGGGTCGCCGTCGATTTCGTCACCGACGAAGCCAATGCCAGCGTGCATTGCACGGCCCAGGTCGAAACCCACGGCCAGACGGGGGTGGAAATGGAAGCGCTGACGGCCGTGCAGATCGGCCTGCTGACCATCTACGATATGTGCAAGGCGGTCGACCGCGGCATGGTGATGAGCGAAATTCGCGTGATGGAGAAGCACGGCGGCAAATCGGGCGACTGGAGCGCCACCAGCTAAATTCGCGATCAATCAGTTGCAGATTGATATATTGTCTGATTGTTACCTTTCAAACACACGTATATAATCCATTCCACAGAGGTAATTTTTCCGCAGGCTGGCCGCTGCCGTCAGGCGCATACGTGAAAGAATTTGCATGAGCAGCAACCCTCCATCGAACGAAAGCAAAACCCAGGAGTATGAGTTCGAGCAGATGAACTTGCAGGTAGGCAGCCGCATCCAGTTCATTACGCATCGTACGATCAAACCCGTCCAGCACTTTTCCACCCTCATCGGCTGGGTCAAAGACGAATATATGATCGTCAAAGTCCCCTTCGAGAGCGGTGCGCCGATTGCCGTCAACGATGGCGACAAGCTGACGATACGCGTGTTTTCCGGCGTCAATGTGTGCTCGTTTTCCTGCGTCGTGCTGCGCGTGTTCCCGCGCCCGATGTTCTATGTACACCTGTCCTTCCCCGTGTCGATACAGGGCACCAGTCTGCGCACGGCCATGCGCGTCAAAGTCGACATTCCGGCCCAGGTGACGTCCTCGGCCGGCACCACCTCGGTATTCCTCGTCAACCTCAGCGTTTCCGGCGCACTGATCGAGTCGCCGAAACCACTGACCGACGATGGCGGCGAAGTCGGGCTGTCGTTCTACCTGATCGCCCAGCCCGGCAACCGTCAGGTACGCATCAATCCTAACGCCACCATCCGCAATATCAATGTGGTCAAGCCGTCCAATGCCGAGCAGGAAGAAGTGTTCACCTATGGCGTGCAATTCGTCGACCTCGACCCTATGCACCACACCATGCTGCAGAACCTGACCTACGAAGCCCTGATCGCCGACCGCCAGAAAATCGTTTAAGCGCTTTGCTGCAGACGAAAAAAAACCGGCCGTAGCCGGTTTTTTTATGCCATCGTGAGATTAAGGCGTCACGTTGTTTTTGGTCAGTGCGGCTTTGGCTGTTTCGTTGGTGACGGTGGTGGTCACATTCCAGGTAACGTTAGCAGCGCCAGCAGCAATGGTTGGGGCGAAGGTGGCGGTCAGGCCGTCGATGTCTTTACCCACGCCGGTCGAGAAGGTTTCTTCGATCACGCCATCTTTCACAGTAACGGATTTCACTTCTTTGGTTTCGGTGAAGGTTGGCACGCCTTTCTGACCAGCATCGCATCCTTTCAGGTCGCCGCCCGCTTCTTGAGCGCACAGTGCCACAGCCGATTTGATCGAATCGATCGCGCCTTGTGCATTCGCCATCTTGGCTTTGATGGTGTAGTCGCTGTAAGCAGGAATTGCGACTGCTGCCAGGATACCGATAATGGCAACCACGATCATCAGTTCGATCAGGGTGAAGCCGGCTTGTGCTTGTTTTTTCATCATGTGCATGGTTTTCATTTTTGACTCCTGGGGGTGTGTTGAACAAAATTTGTTGTCTACACTTTCCATTGAGCAAGCACCGTGCCAGCCTGTTTTGCCATGTATTTTGGCCATATTCTGACGAATTCTGTCACTTTTTCGCTCCGCGACTGCCCATTTTTGTCAGTCCAGCATAAAAAGTGAGCGCCATTTTTTGGCACTGACAAATTTTGTCATTCGGAAATAAAAAAAGGGAAGGAACTTACGCTCCCTCCCCTTCATTCCATTAACGGAAAGCTGTGATTACAGCATGGCTTTCAGCAGACGGGCCATTTCCGATGGGTTCTTGGTGACTTTGATGCCGCAAGCTTCCATGATTTCCAGTTTAGCTTGTGCGGTGTCAGCGCCGCCCGAGATCAGCGCGCCGGCGTGGCCCATGCGCTTGCCCGGAGGAGCGGTAACGCCAGCGATGAAGCCGACCACTGGTTTTTTCATGTTGTCTTTGATCCAGTGAGCCGCATTGGCTTCGTCTGGACCACCGATTTCACCAATCATGATCACGGCGTCGGTATCTGGATCGTCGTTGAACATCTTCATCACGTCGATGTGCTTCAGGCCGTTGATCGGGTCACCGCCGATACCAACTGCCGACGACTGGCCCAGACCCAGTGCGGTCAGCTGACCCACTGCTTCATAAGTCAGGGTACCCGAGCGCGAAACCACGCCGATACGACCTTTCTTGTGGATATGGCCAGGCATAATGCCGATCTTGATTTCGTCTGGAGTGATCAGACCTGGGCAGTTAGGGCCCAGCAGCAGGGTTTTCGAACCGGCTTTGACCATGCGGTCTTTCAGAGCCATCATGTCACGGACTGGAATGCCTTCGGTAATGCAGATGGCCAGATCCATTTCAGCTTCTACGGCTTCCCAGATAGCGGCAGCGGCGCCTGCTGGTGGTACGTAGATGACCGACACGTTGGCGCCGGTTTCTTTTTTCGCTTCGGTGACGTTAGCAAAAATTGGAATGCCTTCGAAGTCTTCGCCGGCTTTCTTAGGGTTCACGCCTGCGACGAAGCAGTTTTTGCCGTTCGCGTAGTCGCGGCAGCCGCGGGTGTGGAATTGGCCGGTTTTACCGGTGATCCCTTGGGTAACAACTTTGGTGTCTTTATTGATCAGAATGGACATGTTGATTCCTTAATTAAGCTTGACCGGCAGCGGCGGCGACAACGCTCTTAGCTGCATCTTCCATGGTGTCGGCTGCGATGATAGGCAGACCGGAATCGGCCAGCATCTTCTTGCCCAGATCTTCGTTGGTGCCCTTCATGCGCACCACCAGCGGTACTTGCAGCGAAACTGCTTTGGAAGCGGTGATCACGCCTTCGGCGATCACGTCGCAACGCATAATGCCGCCGAAGATATTCACCAGAATAGCTTTCAGGCCTGGGTTTTTCAGCATGATCTTGAAGGCTTCGGTTACTTTCTCAGCCGTAGCGCCACCGCCTACGTCCAGGAAGTTGGCTGGTTCGCCGCCGAACAGCTTGATGGTGTCCATGGTTGCCATGGCCAGACCGGCGCCGTTCACCAGGCAGCCGATGTTACCGTCGAGCGAGATGTAAGCCAGATCGAATTTCGAAGCTTCTACTTCCGCTGGATCTTCTTCGTCCAGATCGCGGTAAGCCAGGATTTCTGGCTGACGGAACAGCGAGTTGGCGTCGAAGTTGAACTTGGCGTCCAGCGCGATGACTTTGCCCGAACCGGTCAGGATCAGCGGATTGATTTCGGCCAGCGATGCGTCGGTTTCCCAGTAGGCTTTGTACAGGCCTTGCAGGTTGGTCACGGCATCAGCGATCGAGCCTTCTGGCACGCCGATTTTAGCGGCGATGCTGGCAGCTTCTGCGTCGGTCAGCCCTACCGATGGGTCGATAGCGATCGAGTGGATCAGTTCTGGGTGGCTCTCGGCCACTTCTTCGATGTCCATACCGCCTTCGGACGAAGCCATCAGCACTACGCGTTGCGAAACGCGGTCGGTTACCATCGAAACGTACAGTTCTTTCTTGATGTCGGCGCCTTCTTCGATCAGCAGACGACGTACTTTCTGGCCCTCCGGGCCGGTCTGGTGAGTTACCAGCTGCATGCCCATGATCTGGTCAGCGTATTCTTTAACCTGTTCCAGCGACTTGGCAACTTTAACGCCGCCGCCTTTACCACGGCCACCGGCGTGGATCTGTGCCTTCACAACCCAGACTGGGCCGCCCAAGGTTTCAGCAGCTTTGACTGCTTCTTCAACGGTCATGCACGGGATACCACGTGGAACCGTCACTCCGAATTTTCGGAGGATTTCTTTGCCTTGATACTCATGGATTTTCATGCTGGCTTCCCTTCTGATGCTGATGTGTAAAAATCGGTTGATATTACGAAAATACTGCGAAATAAGGTATTTCTATAAGCAGAGATTGCTACGCGCTGCTCGGTGCTGCTTTGGCCACCCAGCGCGGGTAAAACTGCGCCACCGCCGCACCGTCGGTGCGCAGCGCGTGGCATTTATCTAGTTGAAACGGTTGCTGACGAGGCGTGCCATGGTCTTCCGTGGCCGCATCATTGGTCGCCCAGACGTCGTTGGCAAAGGCCTGCACGGCCGCGGTCGGCAGTATCTGCGCCAGTTCCGTCAGGTGAGTGCAGCCGGAGACGCCGGCCAGACGCTGTTTCAGTTCGTGCCGGAAGCCCTGCATCAGATTCAGCCCCACCAGTTGTTCCTTGTAGGCGGGCGCGATGGTATCGCAATGACCGGGATATGGCACAGCATCGGACGCGGCTTCGGCATCGACGATGTTGAGCTGGCGGTCTACGGTCAGGCGTAAATGGAGGTCATGCAGGGGAGTACCGGCAGCGCGTGGGCCCGAGGCCAGCACGGTGTCGATTTGTTTGATATCGGAGATGTGCGCGTCAAGATCCCATAGACCATCCTCGCGTGCATACGCTTGGACGACAATTGCGCGCGTGTGCCGTAGCGCACGTCGGTTAACTGGGGTTGACAGGGACATAGACCGATGCCGCTTTCGCGACAGAAATTTAGTAAGCAGCCATGTGCTGTTAAGCACGTATCCGCAGCTTCTACGGACACTTACCGCACCTGCGGCGCTGCAAAAACCCTAAAAGTGTAGCACATAGAGGCGGTTTGTTGCGCGCAAACATAAGTTTTTCCGCGCAAAATCTGCTATCTGAGGCTATTTTGACAAGAGATTCACAAAATGTATTTCTGCCATAGAAACATTGCATGACGCAATGCGGCAAAGCTTTACTCGTCGAACTGTTCGCTGCCCTTGAGTGCCGTCTGCACGGCCCGCTGGGAAAAGCCCCGCTGCAGCAGAAAGCGCATCTGTTTGTTGCGCTGCTGGGCATCTTCGGCCACGCTACCGAACTTGCGCTGCCATACTTCCACGCAGCGCGCCGTTTCATCGCTGGCCAGCCCCTGCTTGAGCCGGTCCAGTTCTTCGCCACGGATGCCGTGGCTTTGCAATTCTGCAACAATCCGCCCATTGCCGTAACGGGCCGAACGGCGGTGGATCAGCGCTTCGGAAAAGCGCTCCTGCGACAGCCAGCGGTTCTGCTCGAGCAAGTCGAGCAGGGCTTCCACATCGTCGCCTTCCTGTGCATAGCGGGCCAGCTTGCGCCCCAGCTCCAGCCGGCTGTGCTCGCGCTGCGACAGCAGCCGCAGCGCGCGGGCTTTGAGACTGAGTTCGACCGTTGCCATGACGGGCTCGCTACCGTAGACGCGACGGATTAGGCAGCGTCAGCGCCTTTATCGACGGATTTCAGCTTGACCACGGTGTCGCCCTTGTCGCTGGCCAGTGGTGGCAGTACCCGCACGCCCAGCGATTCGCGCACCTTGTTCTCGATTTCCCATGCCAGTTCCGGACGTTCCTGCAGGAAGATACGGGCATTGTCCTTGCCCTGCCCGACGCGCTCGCCGTTGTAGCTATACCAGGAACCCGATTTCTCGACGATCTTGGCTTCCACACCCAGATCAAGAATTTCGCCTTCGCGCGAAGTACCGGCGCCGTACAGAATGTCGAAGTGAGCTTCCTTGAACGGTGGCGCAATCTTGTTCTTGACCACTTTAACCTTGGTTTCGTTACCAATCACTTCGTCGCCCGATTTGATCGAGCCGGTACGGCGGATATCCAGACGCACGGACGCGTAGAACTTCAGCGCATTACCGCCCGTGGTAGTTTCAGGGCTGCCGAACATCACACCGATCTTCATACGGATCTGGTTGATGAAGATCACCAGCGTGTTGGTGCGGTTGATCGAACCGGTCAGCTTGCGCAGTGCCTGCGACATCAAACGGGCCTGCAGACCCGGCAGGGCATCGCCCATATCGCCTTCGATCTCGGCGCGTGGCGTCAGTGCGGCCACGGAGTCCACCACCACCATGTCGACGGAGCCGGAACGTACCAGCGCATCGCAGATTTCCAGTGCCTGTTCGCCCGTATCCGGCTGCGAAATCAGCAGTTCGCTGAGGTTCACACCGAGTTTCTGGGCGTACACCACGTCCAGCGCGTGTTCCGCATCGATAAACGCGCAGGTACCGCCCAGTTTCTGCATTTCTGCAATGGTTTGCAGGGTCAGCGTGGTTTTACCCGAGGATTCAGGACCGTAGATCTCCACCACACGGCCGCGTGGCAAACCGCCCACACCCAGCGCAATGTCCAGCCCCAGCGAACCGGTGGAGACAACCTGCACTTCTTCGATCGGCATGCTGGAGTCCATACGCATGACGGAGCCCTTGCCGAATTGCTTTTCGATCTGAGCCAGCGCGGCGGCCAGCGCCTTCGCCTTCTCAGAGGCAGGTACTACAGCTTTTTTGTCGTCCATAATGTTCTCTCAGCGGGGGTGGGTAGTTGGTACAGTCGGTACTGTATAAAAAAACAGTGCTTAATGCAAGCAGGATTTTTAAACAATTTTTGAGTAATCACAAAAACTCGCTACTTGCCGCGAAATGCAACACAATACGGGCTCGTACAGCCGGAGTGTTTTATGCGTATTTTACTTGCCGAGGACGACAGCGTTCTGGCCGACGGCCTGACCCGCTCACTGCGCCAGTCGGGCTATGCCATCGATTGCGTAGGCAATGGCCAGGAAGCCGACACCGCCCTCGCCACCCAGGAATTCGATCTGCTGATACTGGATCTGGGCCTGCCCAAACTATCCGGTCTGGAAGTGCTGCGCCGCCTGCGTGCGCGCGAATCGCGCCTGCCCGTGCTGATCCTGACGGCGGCCGATTCGATCGAACAGCGCGTCAACGGCCTTGATCTGGGCGCCGACGACTACATGGCCAAGCCGTTTGCCCTGTCCGAACTGGAAGCCCGGGTGCGGGCGCTGACGCGGCGTGGCGCCGGCGGTGGCGGCACCATCGTCAAGCATGGCCCGCTCAGCTACGATCAGGTGGGCCGCAGCGCCTACATCAACGAGCAGATGCTGGACCTGTCGGCGCGCGAACTGGGGCTGCTGGAAATCCTGCTGGCGCGCAGCGGCCGCCTCGTCTCCAAGGAACAGCTGGTCGACCACCTGTGCGAATGGGGCGAGGAAGTCAGCAATAACGCCATCGAAGTGTATGTGCACCGGCTGCGCAAGAAAATCGAAACGGGCGGCATCCGCATCGCCACCGTGCGCGGTCTCGGCTACTGCCTCGAGAAATTCGCGGAACCGGCCAAGTGACAAAGAACTCCGCCGTGCAGCAGGACGCTGCGCTGGACTACCAGCCGCCCGCGGCGGAGGCGGATGAAGGCATACAGCATTCGCTGTTCGGCGAAATTCTGGACTGGATGCTGGCGCCCCTGCTGCTGCTCTGGCCCATGAGTATCGCCATCACCTATCTGGTGGCCAAATCCATCGCCAACCAGCCCTTCGACCATGCGCTGGAAGACAGCGTCACCGTGCTGGCCCAGCAAGTGCGTGCCGTCGATGGCAAAGTGATCAAGGGTTTGCCCGGTTCGGCGCGCGACATCCTGCGTGCCGACGATATCGATAATGTCTATTTCCAGATTCAGGGACCGCACGGCGAGCATATCGACGGCGACCGCGATTTGCCGCCACCGGTGCTGGACGAGGAAGAGCTGCCCACCAGCGCCAACGTCCACTTCCGCAACGACAGCATGCACGGTACGCCGGTGCGCATCGCCTACGCCTACGTGCGGCTGGAACACAAGCCCGGCGCCGAAGCACCACTAGCCCTCGTGCAGGTGGCCGAGACGCTGGAAAAACGCGCCCAGCTGGCCAATGAAATCATCAAGGGCGTGATACTGCCCCAGTTCATCATCCTGCCCATCGTGCTGGCACTGGTGTGGTTTGCGCTGGCCCGCGGCCTGTCACCGCTGGCCCAGCTGCAGGAGCGCATACGCGCACGCGGCTCCGACGACCTCAGTCCGATCGCGCCGAATCAGGTGCCGGAAGAGATTTCGCCGCTGGTCAATTCGCTCAACGACATGCTGGCGCGGCTCTCCTCTTCCATCGAAATGCAGAAGCGCTTCATCGCCGATGCGGCGCACCAGATGAAAACCCCGCTGGCCGGCATGCGCATGCAGTCCGAGCTGGCGCTGCGCCAGACCGATAGCGCGGAAATCCACCGTTCGCTGGAACAGCTGGCCAAAAGTTCGGAAGCGGCCACCCGCCTGGTCAACCAGCTGCTGGCACTGGCGCGCGCCGAAAACCAGCCGCAGGCCGGCACCAGCATGCAGTTACTCAGCCTGTCCGATCTGGCGCGCAGCACCGTGCAGGACTGGGTTTCGGCCTCGTTTGCGGCGCGCATAGACCTCGGCTACGAAGGCCCGGACGAGCCGCTGGAAATCGAAGGCAACCCCACCATGCTGCGCGAAATGCTGTCGAATCTGATCGACAATGCGCTGCGCTATATCCCGGCTGGCGCCAGCGTTACCGTACGGGTGCGCAGCGACGAGCAGCACGCCATCCTCGAAGTGGAAGACACCGGACCCGGCATCGCACCGGCCGAGCGCCAGCGCGTGTTCGAGCGCTTCTACCGCATCCTCGGTAACAAGGCTGAAGGCAGCGGTCTGGGGCTGGCCATCGTGCGCGAGATCGCCCACCAGCACGGCGTCGAAGTGGAAATCTATAACAATCCCCGCGCCACCCAGCCCAAGCTGCCGGGCGCCCTGTTCCGGCTGGCCTTCCCGCTGCCGCCCGAGCCGCCCATAGAAGAAAGCGAAGCACCGTATTATGGATAAGCCCACGCCCATCACCCGTGCCGAGCACTGGCAGCGCACGCGCCGCCTGTCCATGCAGCTACTGCTGCTGTGGATGGTGACGGGCTTCGGTGCCGCCTTCTTCGCACGCGAACTGGCCACCCTCAATCTGTTCGGCTGGCCACTGTCGTTCTATCTGGCCGCGCAAGGCTCGTCGCTGGTGTATCTGGGCATACTGGCCTATTACGCCTGGCGCATGCGGCGTCTCGACAAGGCGGCCCGCGCGCCCCGCTCTGCCGCCTCTGCTGCTAGCGCTACGGCCTATCCTGCCAGCCCTGCCGCTACGCCCGGCAGCACGCCGGAGCCACGCCCATGAAGGCCGCCCGCACATTCCGCCAGCGCCTGCGCAGCTACTATCTGATGTTCACGGCCGGCTTTGCCGGTTTTCTGGTCTCGCTGGCCGTGCTGGAACAGGAAGGCATGTCGCGCATCTGGATAGGCTATCTGTTCATGTTTTCCACCATCGTGCTGTACGCCACCATCGGCGTGATCAGCCGCACCTCCAACGTGCTGGAATACTACGTGGCCGGGCGGCGCGTGCCTGCCGTCTTCAACGGCATGGCCACGGCGGCCGACTGGATCTCGGCGGCCAGCTTTATCAGTCTGGCCGGCGGCCTGTATCTGCGCGGCTTCGACGGGCTGGCCTACATCATGGGCTGGACCGGCGGCTACTGTCTGGTGGCGCTGCTGATCGCGCCCTATCTGCGCAAGTTCAGCCAGTACACCATTCCCGATTTTCTGGCCGAACGCTATGGCGGCGCCGCCAACCCTGAAGGTGGTGGCAATGTCGTACGGCTGCTGGCCGTGGCAGCTACCATCATCGTTTCCTTCACCTATGTGGTCGCGCAGATCTATGCCGTGGGCCTGATCGCCTCGCGCTTCACAGGAGTGGATTTCTCGGTCGGGATCTTCCTCGGTCTGGCCAGTATTCTGGTGTGCTCCTTCCTCGGTGGCATGCGCGGCATTACCTGGACCCAGGTGGCGCAGTACATCATCATCGTGGTGGCCTTCCTGATTCCGGCCGTCTGGCTGTCGGCCAAGCATAGCGACAATCCCATCCCGCAACTGGCTTACGGCAAGCTGCTGCCCAAACTGAGCGCACGCGAAGCCGTGCTGCAGGCCGACCCGCGCGAAGCGGAAGTGCGCGCCATCTTCCGCCAGCGCGCCGACGACTACGAGCAGCGCCTGCGCGGTCTGCCAGCCTCATGGGAAGCGGGACGCCTGGAAGTCCAGCACAAGCTGGACAAGGTCAAACACCGCAACGCCTCGCTGCTGGAAATCCGCAGCGCCGAGCGGGCCCTGATCGCCTATCCGAAATCGGCCGAAGAGGCCGAGCGTGTCTGGAGCGAAGCACGCACCCAGGCACTGGCGCGCTCCGAGCCGATTACCCCGCATGCCACGCCCTATCCGGGCGATCCGGCCAGCTCCGACATCAAGCGCAACAACTTCCTGGCGCTGGTGTTCTGCCTGATGCTGGGCACGGCCGCCCTGCCGCACATCCTGATGCGCTCCTACACCACGCCGAACGTGCACGAAGCGCGCACCTCGGTATTCTGGACCCTGTTCTTCATCCTGCTGATCTACCTGACCATCCCCGCGCTGGCGGTACTGGTCAAATACGATATCTACAGCGCGCTGGTGGGCATCGATTACCACCACCTGCCCAACTGGGTGTCCTACTGGGCCAATGTGGACAAGCTCAATCCCCTGTTCAGCATCAGCGATATCAACCACGACGGCATCGTCCAGCTGGCCGAAATCACCATCGATGCCGACGTGCTGGTACTGGCTACGCCGGAAATCGCCGGCCTGCCCTATGTGATTTCCGGGCTGGTAGCAGCCGGCGGTCTGGCTGCTGCCCTGTCCACGGCCGACGGCCTGCTGCTGGCCATCTCCAACGCCCTGTCGCACGACGTGTACTACAAAACGGTAGACCGCAGCGCCTCGACCCAGAAGCGCGTGACCATTTCCAAGCTGCTGCTGCTGGGCGTGGCGTTCGTGGCGGCCTACACGGCTTCGCAGAAACCGGGCGACATCCTGTCGCTGGTGGGTGCCGCCTTCTCGCTGGCCGCTTCCACCCTGTTCCCGGCGCTGGTACTGGGCGTGTTCTGGAAACGCTGCACCACGCAAGGCGCCGTGGCCGGCATGCTGACGGGCTTCGGCGTGTGCGCCTACTACATGCTGCACACCAATCCTGTTCTGGGTGGCAGCAGCGCCGCCCAGTGGTTCCACATTGCACCTATCTCGGCCGGCATCTTCGGTGTTCCGGCCGGCATACTGAGCATGATCGTGGTCAGCCTGTGCACCCCCCGGCCTGCCGCCGCCACCCTGGCGCTGATCGACTACATCCGGGCGCCGGAACAATAATATACAAACGCAATATGGCGTTTTTAACAACTAGATGCTATCGTGACCGGAACGGCCAGTTGCCCATGGCCCAAATCCGATTCAAGAAAGCATTCTATGTTCCTACGCCCTTACTTCCTGTCTGCGCTGTTGCTGGTGCAATCGCTGTGTGCTCCGGTGCAGGCTGCAGAGCAGCCCACACTCAGCGACTTCTTCGCGAATCCGCAACTGAGCGCCACCGTACTCTCCCCCAACGGCAAATACCTGGCCGTCAAGATCGGCGCCAGCGGCAAGCGCGAACGGCTGGCCGTGCTCGAACTGGAAACCCAGAAGATCACTGTTGTAGGTAATTTCAGCGATGCTGACGTGGGCGATTTTCAATGGGTGAATGACCAGCGCCTGGCTTTCACGGCGGCCGACCGCGAAGCAGCACAGGGAAATCAGCGCTACTGGCCCGGCCTGTATGCGGTCAACCGCGATGGCAGCGGTTTCCGCCAGCTGGCTATGCGCTCCAGCATCCCCTTCGTCACGGATGCTTCGGCCACCCGCTTGAGCCGCGACCTGCTGTCCAACCACACTTTCCTGCTGGGTCAGGCAGGGGCGCAGAATAGCGACTACCTGTATGTGCAGGAGCGCCACTACAGTGGCCGCGCCCAGATCGACTACGTCAGCCTGCTAAAAGTGAATACCGTCACCGGCCGGTTGGCCGCCGAGCGCATTGAAACGCCCGACCATGCCATGCACTGGCTGCTCGATTTCCAGGGCGAGCCGCGGCTGGTACAGACGCTGGATAAAGGTGTCAGCACCATCCTGTATCGCGACCCCGCCACGCAAAGCTGGCGCAAACTGGCCGAGTTCCACGCCTACGGCAATAGCAAGGGGAGTTTCACCCCGCTCTCGTTTGGTCCGGATGGCACGCTCTACGTCATCGCCAGCAATGGCCAGAATACCTCCGCCGTCTACACCTTCGACCTCAACCAGCTGACCTTGTCCGACAAGCCAGTGGTGCGGCTCGATGGCTATGATTTCAGCGGCCACCTGATACTCAACCAGCAAAAACTGCTGGGCGTGCGCTTCCTGAGCGATGCCTATGCCACGGAATGGCTGGATGACGATCTCAAGGCCATGCAGGCCAAGGTCGATAGCATGCTGCCTAACACCATCAATCTGCTGACGGTAGCGCGCCGTAACGAGAGCCCGTGGATACTGGTGAACGCCTACGCCGATGTCTGGCCTAACCGTACCATGCTGTACAACCGCGAAACGCAGAAGCTCTCCAGCCTCGGCGAAGCCTACCCCACGATACATCCGGAGCAGATGGCCAGAACCATGCTGGTGCACTACAAGGCCCGCGATGGTCTCGACATTCCCGCATGGCTTACCGTACCTCAGGGTGAAGGCAAGAACCTGCCCATGGTGGTGCTGGTACATGGCGGCCCATTCACGCGTGGCAATAGCTGGCACTGGGATCCGCAGGTACAGTTCCTCGCCTCGCGCGGTTATGCCGTGCTGCAGCCGGAATTCCGTGGCAGCACCGGCTTCGGCAAGCAGCACTTCCAGGCTGGCTGGAAGCAATGGGGCCTGAAGATGCAGGACGATATCGCCGACGGTACGCGCTGGGCCATCGCGCGCGGCACCGCCGATGCCCAGCGCATCTGCATTGCAGGTGCCAGCTATGGCGGTTACGCCACCCTGATGGGGCTGGTCAGAGATCCCGATCTCTACCGCTGCGGTATCGAATGGGCTGGCGTCACCGACATCAACCTGCTGCGCACCGGTCACTGGGCCTATGTTTCGGACATGTCAGAGAGCTGGAAACAGTATGGCATTCCGCAGCTGGTGGGAGACCCGGAAAAGGATGCCGAGCAGCTCAAAGCCACTTCGCCTCTGCTGCAGGCAGCGCGCATCACGCGCCCGCTGCTGCTGGCCCACGGCGGCTCCGATCTGCGCGTACCGCTGGTGCATGGCACGCGCTTCTACGATGCCGTCAAGCAGACCAATCCCGACGTCGAATGGGTGGAGTATCCGGACGAAGGCCACGGCTGGGCACTGCCGGCCACGCGCTACGATTTCTGGAGCCGGGTCGAAAAATTCCTCGATAAACATATCGGCAAGCACTGAAGTTCGCGCTATAGTCTGAGGACAGCTGGTTCAACGGATACGGAGGAGCAGGCATGTCTTCAGGCAAAATTCTGGTCGCACAGGGAGGCGGGCCTACCGCCGTGATCAATCAGTCACTGGCCGGCGTGGTGCTGGAAGCGCGCCGCTTCCGCGATGTCAGTCTGGTGTATGGCGCGCTGCATGGCGTGCGCGGCATCATCAACGAAGATCTGGTCGATCTGACGCGCGAAACCAGCCACAATCTGGAACTGGTGGCGGCCACGCCCTCGTCAGCGCTGGGCTCCACCCGCGACAAGCCCGACGTGCCCTACTGCGCCGAAATCTTCAAGGTACTGCAGGCGCACCAGATCGAACAGTTCTACTACATCGGCGGCAATGACTCCTCCGACACGGTGCGCATCGTCAGCGAACAGGCGCAGGCAGCGGGCTACCCGCTGCGCTGCATCCACATCCCCAAAACCATCGACAACGATCTGGTCGGCAGTGACCACACGCCCGGCTTCCCTTCTGCCGCGCGCTTTGTGGCGCAGGCATTCGCCGGTGCCAATCTCGATAACGCTTCGCTGCCCGGTGTGTATGTGGGCGTGGTGATGGGCCGCCACGCAGGTTTTCTGACCGCCGCTTCGGCGCTGGGCAAGAAGTTTGCCGACGATGGCCCGCACCTGATCTATCTGCCCGAGCGCGTGTTCTCGCTCGAGCAGTTCCTGAAGGACGTCAAAGCCTGCTATGCGCGCTATGGCCGCTGCGTAATCGCCGTATCGGAAGGCATACACGACGCCTCCGGTACGCCCATCGCCAGCCTGCTGGCAAAAGATATCGAACACGATGCCCATGGCAATGTCCAGCTATCGGGCACGGGTGCGCTGGCCGATCTGCTGTGCGACGAGATCAAGGCCAAGCTGGGCATCAAGCGGGTACGGGGCGACACCTTCGGCTATCTGCAGCGCTCCTTCATCGGCTGCGTATCCGACGTGGACCAGCGCGAAGCACGCGAAGTGGGCGAAAAGGCTGTGCAGTTTGCCATGTGGGGCCAGCGCAATGGCTCGGTCGCCATCAAGCGCACGGGCTTCTATTCGGTCGATTATGAACTGCTGCCGCTCGATGCGGTAGCGGGCAAGACGCGCACCATGGAAGATGAGTTTATCAGCGCCAGCGGCACCGACGTGACGGATGCCTTCCGCCTGTACCTGCGCCCGCTACTGGGTTCCGGCATGCCGGACGCGTTCCGCCTGCGCCCCGCTCCCGTCGCCAAGATTCTGCACAAATAGGCGCCGCCCGTAAAAAAAGCGCAGCCCCAAAACGGGGCTGCGCTTTTTAATTCAATGCTAAAGACTTACACCACGATGGTCTGGTGCTCGTCGCCCACGCGGGCGCGGATGCGGCCGATGGTGTAGACGGTTTCGCCAGCCGCTTCCAGCTGGGCTTTGGCAGCGGCAGCGTTTTCCTGCGAAACGATCACGGTCATGCCGATGCCGCAGTTGAATACGCGGTGCATTTCTGCGTCGGCTACGCCGCCATGCTGCTGCAGCCAGGTGAACAGCGGAGGCATGGTCCACGATTTCGCATCCAGTTCGGCCACCAGACCGTCCTGCAGTACGCGCGGGATGTTTTCTACCAGACCACCGCCGGTGATATGCACCATGCCTTTGACTTCCATCGAAGCCATCAGCGCCAGCAGCGGCTTCACGTAGATGCGGGTAGGCTGCATCAGCACGTCAGCCAGTTTGCGGCCGTGGAAGTCGCCTTCCAGATCAGGCTTGGCCACTTCGATGATCTTGCGCACCAGCGAATAACCGTTCGAGTGCACGCCCGACGAGGCCAGGCCCAGTACCACGTCGCCCGGTACGATCTTGGTGCCGTCGATGATCTGCGATTTTTCTACCGCGCCCACGGCGAAGCCGGCCAGGTCGTATTCACCGGCCGGGTACATCGACGGCATTTCAGCCGTTTCGCCGCCGATCAGCGCGCAGCCAGCCTGTTCGCAACCCTGGGCGATGCCCTTGATCACATCGGTGGCGGTGGCCACATCCAGTTTGCCGCAGGCGAAATAGTCGAGGAAGAACAGTGGCTCGGCGCCCTGTACCAGAATGTCGTTGACGCTCATGGCCACCAGATCGATGCCCACGGTGTCGTGGCGATTCAGTTCGAATGCCAGTTTCAGCTTGGTGCCCACGCCGTCGGTACCGGAAACCAGCACTGGCTCCTTGAACTTCTTGCTAATTTCGAACATGGCGCCGAAACCACCCAAGCCGCCCATCACGCCTTCGCGCAGGGTGCGCTTGGCAAATGGCTTGATCGCTTCGACTAAAGCGTCACCTGCATCGATATCGACGCCGGCATCACGGTAAGACAGGGAAACATTAGAAGTTTGGCTCATGGTGTATTTCGCAGCGGAGGCGGTAAAATAGAAGGCGGCGACCTGTTTCGTAGCAAAATGGCACGAAAATGCGCAAAAAAGCAGCGCGACAAGCCGGTAAGACCGCTATTTTAGCAAAATGCCTAGCGCCACAGCCGTTTTTAACTATCTAAATCACACTCCATGCCATTTCCCCTCACGCTAGAGCAAAAGCAAACAGCATTCTGGCTCGCGGTCTGGGCGGCATTTTTCTTCCTGCTGGTGACACTGGGCCCCATCCTCACGCCCTTCCTCGCCGCCGCGATTTTCGCCTATGCGCTCAATCCCGGCGTCGATGCGCTGCACCGCGTCCGTCTGCACCGCTGGCAGGCGCCGCGCGCACTGGCCGTGGTGCTGGTGATGCTGCTGTTTTTCTCCGCCATCACCACGCTGGTGCTGATCGTGGTGCCCGTGCTGCAAAAGGAAATCCCCCTGATGCAGGCGCAGATCCCCGCGTTTCTGGCCAAGATCAACGACTTGCTGGGTCCTCGCCTGCAGGAAATGGGCGTGAAAATCCGCCTCGACAGCATAGGCATCAAGAAGCTGGTGTCGCAGCAGATGGCCACCAGCGGCGACGAAATCTGGACCACCATACTCAATTCCGCCCGCACCGGCGGCACGGCCGTACTGGGCTGGCTGGCCACGCTGGTGCTGATTCCGGTGGTGCTGTTCTACCTGCTGCTGGACTGGCACGCCATGCTGGCCCGTATCGCCGCCTGCGTGCCGCGCCGCTGGATAGGCGCGACCGTGGCCATGGCCGAAGAAGTCGACGCCCTGCTGGCGCAGTATCTGCGCGGCCAGCTGCTGGTGATGCTGGTACTGGCCGTGTACTACTCGGCCGCGCTGGGCATCGCCGGTTTCGAAGTCGCGCTGCCGGTGGGGATCATTACGGGCCTGCTGGTGTTCATTCCCTATCTGGGCTTTGGTCTGGGGCTGATACTGGCGCTGATTTCGGCCGTGCTGCAGTTTAACGACCTGAGTGGCATGGTGGCCGTGGCCATCATCTACGGTGCAGGTCAGGTGATCGAAGGTTTCTTCCTCACGCCACGCCTCGTCGGCGAGCGTATCGGCCTCAATCCGCTGGCCGTGATCTTCGCCCTGATGGCCTTCGGCCAGCTGTTCGGCTTCGTCGGCGTGCTGCTGGCATTGCCCGCTTCCGCCATCCTGATGGTGGCCTTTAAACACCTGCGCAGCCACTACCTGCGCAGCAGCTTCTATAATGCGTGACGTGGAACAGAAAAACGTTATGCAAATGATCACATTCAGGCGGGTGCCATGAAGCAGCTGGTGCTCGATTTAGGCGCAGACCCGGCGCACAGCCTCAGCTCCTTCGAGGTAGGACAGAACGCCGAAGCCGTGGCGCTGCTGGGGCAGTTCGCCGACCGCAGCGCGCGCGAGCATTTCGCCTACCTGTGGGGCAACGAGGGCGTGGGCAAAAGCCACCTGCTCAAGGCGCTGGCCAGCGCCGGCAGCGAGGCGGACCAGCTGCGCGCGCGCTATATCTCGCCATTCTCGATCGAATCGGAATTCGTCTACTCGCCCGAAGTCGACCTGTATCTGCTGGACGACTGCGAAAAGCTCTCGCCGCTGGCGCAGATCGACGCCTTCGCCCTGTTCAACGAAATCCGCGCCAACTCGGCCTACATGGTGTGCAGCGGCGCGGTAGCACCGGCCGTGCTGCCCGTACGTGAAGACCTGCGCACCCGCATGGGCTGGGGCCTGATCTATCAGGTACACGGACTGACCGACGACGAAAAGGCCGCCGCCCTGAGTGCCGCTGCCAGCGCCCGTGGCTTGACCCTGTCGCCGGGCGTGATACCCTACTTGCTGTCGCACTTCCAGCGCGACATGCGGTCACTTTCGACCATGCTCGATTCGCTGGACCAGTATTCCCTACAAACCCAACGCCCGATCACTCTGCCCTTGCTGCGCGAGTGGTTGCAGGCGGAAGCCCAAGCATGATGAATCTCGCTTTATTTGACCTCGACCATACCCTGCTGCCCATCGACTCCGACTACGAGTGGGGCCAGTTCCTCGTGCGCATAGGCGCTGTCGATGCGGCCGAATTCGCCCGCCGTAACGACGCCTTCTTCGCCCAGTATCAGGCCGGCACGCTCGATCCTGTCGAATATCTGGAATTCTCGCTCGGCACGCTGGCCAGCTTCCCGCGCGAGCGGCTGGCAGCGATGCAGGAGCAGTACATGAACGAAGTGATCCTGCCGGCGATCCGCCCAAGCGCGCTGGCCCTGCTGCAGAAGCACCGCGAAGCGGGCGATCTGCTGGCCATCGTCACGGCCACCAACCAGTTTGTCACCACCCCTATCGCCAAGGCGCTGGGCGTGGAGCACCTGATTGCCGCCGTGCCGGAAACCGATGCCGAAGGCAATCTGACCGGCAAACTGCTCGGCACACCCACCCAGGGCGCGGGCAAAGTCACCCACACCAAAGCATGGCTGGCCAAGATGGGCAAGCAGCTGGAGGACTTCGGCACGGTGCACTTCTACAGCGATTCGCATAACGATCTGCCACTGATGTCCATCGTCAGCCATCCGGTCGCCACCAATCCGAACGCCAAACTCAAACAGCATGCCGCCGAACATGGCTGGCCACATATCGACCTATTCAATGATTAAGAAACTGATCCGCAAAATCCTCGGCACCAAGAGCAAAGCCGAACGCGATACCAGCGCCCCTGTGGTGCTGGGGCCGGACGCCCATGGTATCGATCCGCGTCTGCTGTCGAACAACGCCGTACGCGTCACCAGCACGCTGCAGGAAGCCGGCTTCGAAGCCTTCGTAGTGGGCGGCGCCGTGCGCGACCTGCTGCTGGGCGTGAAGCCGAAAGACTTCGACATCGCCACCAATGCCACGCCGGAGCAGGTGCGCAAGCTATTCCGCCGCGCCTTCATCATCGGCAAGCGCTTCCAGATCGTGCACGTGATGTTCGGTCAGGATCTGCTGGAAGTGACTACCTTCCGCGGCACCAGTTCGGACAACGCACCGAAAGACGAACATGGCCGCGTGCTGCGCGATAACACCTTCGGCAGTCAGGCCGAAGATGCGGCACGGCGCGATTTCACTATCAACGCCATGTACTACAACCCTGCCAACCAGCAGGTACTCGATTACCACGGCGGTATCGCCGACATCCGCGCCAAAATGCTGCGCATCATCGGCCAGCCGGAAACCCGCTACCGCGAAGACCCTGTGCGCATGCTGCGCGTGGTGCGCTTTGCCGCCAAACTGAAATTCGACATCGAGCCGCATACGGGCGCACCGATCAAGGTGATGGCACCGCTGATCAACAACGTGCCGGCCGCGCGCATCTTCGACGAAATGCTCAAGCTGCTGATGAGCGGCCATGCACTGGCCTGCCTGCAGCAACTGCGCACCCAGGGCCTGCACCATGGCCTGCTGCCGCTGCTGGACGTAGTGCTGGAGCAGCCGCTGGGCGCCAAGTTCGTCACGCTGGCACTGGATTCCACCGATGCCCGCATCCACGCCGGCAAGACGGCATCGCCGGGCTTCCTGTTTGCGTCACTGCTGTGGCATCAGGTACTGGAAAAATGGGAAGCCTACCGCGCCTCGGGCGAGCAGACCATTCCTGCGCTGCATCTGGCGGCCGACGATGTGCTGGAATCGCAGACGGAAAAACTGGCACTACAGCGCAAGATCGGTTCCGACATGCGCGACATCTGGGCCATGCAGCCACGCTTCGAGCGTCGCGTCGGCAAAGCCCCATACAAGCTGCTGGAACACCTGCGCTTCCGCGCCGGCTACGACTTCCTGCTGCTGCGCTGCGCTTCGGGTGAAATCGACGCCGAGATCGGCGAGTGGTGGACCGCCTTCTACGAGGGCGACGAAGCCGAGCGCGAACAGCTGATCACGGCGGCCAGCCAGCCGGCTAGCAGCGGCGGCGCCAAACGCAAGCGCGGTCCCCGTCGCGGCGGCCGTAACCGTTCTGGCAAAGGCGGCGAAGGCGCTGAAGGCGGCAGCAATGCTGTTGGCGACGGCAGCCACGGCGAGCACGATTAAGCTGCTGCCGCATCATGAGTATCCATAACATGGCTGAACAGGGCGGCCTGCCCTTCGCCATTGCCTACATCGGCATAGGCGCCAATCTGGGCGACGCGCGTGCGCAGGTGGAAGACGCCTTGCGCCGCCTGCAAGCGCTGCCCGGCTGCACGCTGATGGCGGCATCCTCGCTGTACCGCACGGCACCGATAGACGCCGGTGGCGACGACTACATCAACGCCGTGGCCCGCATCAGCACCACGCTGGGCGCGGCCGAGCTGCTGGCAGCTCTGCACGGCATCGAACAGGCCCATGGCCGCGAGCGCCCCTACCGCAACGCGCCGCGCACGCTGGACCTCGATCTGCTGCTGTACGCCAATGCCCGTATCGATACACCCACGCTGACCGTGCCGCACCCGCGCATTACCGAGCGGGCCTTTGTACTGGTGCCCCTGCTGGAACTGGCGCCAGCCATCCATATTCCCGGCCTCGGTGCAGCACAGGATTACGCTGCCGCCGTGGCCGATCAGCGCATAGACCAGATCACCTGATCTCTTGACTTTACAGCGCGCGATAGCAGTTAGGACTACACTATCGCGGTCAGCACATCTTTAAAGGATTACCATGTCTGCTTACCTGCAAGGAAACGAAATGGCTGCGAGCCAGAAGCCTGCCGCCAGCGCGACGCCTGCACCGGCCAAAACGGCGGCCGTCAAAGCTATCACCGGTCCGACGCTAGCCCAACTGCGTGCCAATGGCGAAAAGATCACCATGCTGACCTGCTACGACGCCAGCTTCGCTGCCCTGATGGATCGCTGCGGCGTGGAAGTGCTGCTGATCGGCGATTCGCTGGGCATGGTCTGCAATGGCCACAGCTCCACCCTGCCGGTCACGGTCGAAGAAGTGGCCTACCACACGGCCGCCGTTGCACGCGGCAGCAAGTCCGCACTGGTGCTGGCCGATATGCCCTTCGGCAGCTACGCCACCCCGCAGGCAGCGTTCGACAATGCCGTGAAACTGATGCGCGCGGGCGCCCACATGGTCAAACTGGAAGGCGGCGCATGGCTGGCCGAAACGGTGCGCTTCCTCACCGAGCGTTCCGTTCCTGTCTGCGCCCACCTCGGCCTGACGCCGCAATCGGTGCACCAGCTAGGTGGCTACAAGGTACAGGGCAAAACGCTGGAAAGCGCCGATCTGCTGAAAGCCGACGCGCTGGCGCTGCAGGCGGCTGGCGCCACGCTGCTGGTACTGGAAGCTATTCCTTCCACGCTGGGCAAGGAAACCACCGACCTGCTGGCCATTCCTACCATCGGCATCGGTGCCGGTCCGGATTGTTCCGGTCAGGTGCTGGTCATGCACGATCTGCTGGGCGTGTTCCCGGGCCGCAAAGCGCGCTTCGTGAAAAACTTCATGGACGGCCAGACCAGCATCGATGCAGCCATCAGCGCCTATGTCAGCGCCGTCAAGGACGGTAGCTTCCCAGCGCTGGAACACTGTTTCTAAGTCGCTCTAAAGCACTCTAAAGCCAGCTAGAGGCATCTAATCCGCTCTAGCTGGTCACTCACTTTTCAAAGCGCAGTGCGAGCTACAGCAACGCCTGCACACACTCCCCGAACGCCGCCACCAGCCGCTGCACATCGTCGCCCGTCGTCGACGGACACACCAGCAGCATATTGTGGAACGGCGTAATCAGCAGCCCGCGGTTCAGCAGATACAGGTGAATGATGTGTTCCAGTTCACTATCGAGTATGGCCTGCGCCTGCGTACCATTCACTGGCGGCACAGGACAGAACTGGAACTCCGTACGCGCCCCCACCTGTGTCACGCACCACGGCAGACCATGGCGCGCAATCACGCCGCGCAGACCATCGGCCAACTGTGCAGCCAGCGCAAACATATAGTCATAGGCCGCAGGCGTCATCACCTGTTCCAGATTGGCGCGCATGGCGGCCATGGCAAACATATTCGCGCTCAGCGTCGTGCCCACGCCGGAATGCCCTGCCGGTGCAGTACGTTTGGCCTGCTCCACCCGTACTGCCAGCGCCGCCGTCATGCCATACACGGCGCACGGTATGCCACCGCCGACCGGCTTGCCCACCACCAGCGCATCGGCTGCAATGCCATGTGCCCGTGCATAACCACCGGGCCCGCTGCTGATGGTATGGGTTTCATCAATCACCAGCAGGCTGCCATGGCGGCGGATGATTTCCTGTGCCGCCTCCCAGTAACCGGGCTGCGGCAGCACCATGCCGATATTCGTCATCACGGGTTCCGCCAGCACGCAGGCCACATCGCCCTTAGCCAGCGCAGCTTCCAGCGCAGCCAGATCGTTAAACTCCACCACCACCGTCTGCTCGGTCAGCGAGTAGACCTGCCCCAGCAGACTGTCACGCTGGGTCGCCACACCATCCACCAGATCGACAAACACGTCATCCACCGTGCCGTGGTAGCAGCCGTTAAACACCAGTATCTTGCTACGCCCCGTAGCCGCACGCAACCAGCGCAGCACGAAGCGGTTGGCATCCGATGCGGACAGGGCAAACTGCCAGTACGGCAGGCCGAAGCGGCGTGCCAGTTCGGCCGCCACGGGTGCGGCATCTTCCGATGGCAGCATGGCCGTATAGCCGCGGGCCGACTGGCGCGCAGTCGCCTGCGCTACGGCAGGCGGCGCATGGCCAAACATGGCGCCCGTATCGCCGAGGCAGAAATCCGTGTATTCATGGCCGTCCGCATCGCGGAAGCGTGCGCCGTTAGCTTCGGCCACAGTCAGCGCAAACGGTGTGGACCAGTCATTCATCCAGTGCATGGGCACACCGAACAGCATGTGCTCGCCGGCCTGCTGTGCCAGCCCTGCCGAGACGGGATTGCGTGCCATATAGCTGGCACGTTCACTAGCGGCGAGCGCCTGTGCGCGCTGCCAGTTCAGACCTGTGCGGGGTGTGTGCATGGTGCTCTCCTCACACCAGCAGCATCAGATGTTCGCGTTCCCACGAACTGATCACGCGGCTGTAGGTGGCAAACTCCAGTTCTTTCACCTCGCAGAAAGCCTGTACGAACAGTTCGCCCAGTATTTCGCTGAGCGGCTTGCACTCGCGCAGACGCATGATGGCGTCTTCCAGATTGCGCGGTAGCTGATCGTGCACATGCTCGGCGCTGCCGTAGGTAGGTTCGGACGGCTGCAAGCCTTCCAGCATGCCGAGATAGCCGCAGGCCAGCGTGGCCGCCATGGCCAGATACGGGTTCACGTCCACCCCGGGCACGCGATTCTCCACACGCCGGTTGCGCGGGTTGGAGTTCGGCACACGGATGCCGCAGGTGCGGTTGTCATAACCCCAGTGCACATTGGTCGGCGCCGACATGAAGCGTGACAGGCGGCGGTAGGAATTCACATGGGGGGCCAGCAGCAGCGTGGCCGCCGAGGTATAACGTTCCAGCCCCGCGATATAGTTGAAGAACAGCGGGCTGGCTTCACCCGTCTCCGTGCTGAAGATGTTGTTGCCAGCCTTATCCAGCACGCTCTGGTGGATGTGCATGGCACTACCCGGTTCGGTCTCCATGGGTTTGGCCATGAAGGTGGCAAAGATACCGTGGCGCAGTGCCGTCTCGCGCACGGCGCGCTTGAACAGGAACACGCGATCCGCCAGTTCCAGCGCCTCCCCATGGGTGAAGTTGATTTCCATCTGCCCGGCACCGGCTTCGTGAATCAGCGTTTCCACACCCAGATCATGCTGCTTGCAGAAGGTAGACAGTTCGAGGAAGAAGGGGTCGAAGTCATTCACCGCATCGATGGAATACGACTGGCGGCCGGACTCCGGCTTGCCGCTGCGGCCCAGCGGGGGTGCCAGCGGTTCATGGGGATTGCTGCTGCGCGCCACCAGATAGAATTCCATCTCCGGCGCCACCACGGGTTGCCAGCCGCGCGCTGCGTACAGCGCCAGCACACGGCGCAGCACAGCGCGTGGCGACAGGCCGACCGGCGAGCCATCGAAATTCTGGCAGTCGTGAATCACCAGCGCCACATTCTCGGCCGCCCACGGCACCTGCCGCAGTGTGGCCAGATCAGGCTTGCAGATCATGTCGGGATCAGTCGCCCCTACATACGGCAGGTTGTTGGGCTGTTCGCCGTTCACCGTATTCAGTAACACGCTCTTGGGCAAACGCATTTCGCCTTCGCTCAGGAACAGGTCCTTGGGGAGTATTTTTCCGCGTGCAATGCCGGTCATGTCAGCTATCACACACTCTACTTCGTGAATATTACGTTCACGCAGAAAATCCATCATGACCTGCTCCATTTTACGTCTCCCGTCGTTACATCAATTAGTTACATCAAATCTTTAATCCTGTGATACAGCATGCCTAGTACGAGGGCCGGTGTGCGCAACGCTGCGCCGCCGGGGAAGTTGTGGTGGCGCAGACGCGCCAGTAGATCGAAACGGCTGGCCTGCCCGGCTATCGCCTGTGCAGCGAGCTGGCCCGCCATGCCTGTCAGGGCCAGACCGTGGCCGGAGAAGCCCTGCAGATAGTATATATTCGGATCGAGCCGGCCGAAGTCGGGGCCGCGATTCATGGTGATGTCGACAAAGCCACCCCACGCATACGGCACGGCCAGATCGGACAGTTGCGGGAACACGGACAGCATGCGCTGGCGCATGGAACCGGCCAGATTCAGCGGCGTCGCTCCGCTATAGCTCACGCGCCCGCCGAACAGCATGCGGTGGTCGGCCGTCGGGCGAAAGTAGTCAAGCACGAAATTGGTATCGCAGACGGCAGCGCGATGGCGTATCAGTTCCGCCGCCCGTTCCGGCGCCATCTGTTCTGTCGCGATGATGTACGTCCCGACCGGCATGATGCGCGGTGCCAGTTCCGGCGCTACCGCATTGCCATACTCGTTCAGGTACACATTGCCGGCCATGACGACGAAATCACAAGTTACGCTACCCTGCTCCGTATGCACCACGGGGCGGTTTGCGCGGTGCACCTTGTGTACTGGCGAATTCTCATAAATCTGCACCCCGGCCGCACGGGCCGCCGCTGCTATCCCCAGCGTGTATTTGAGCGGATGCAGATGGCCGGACTGCGGATCATACACACCCGAGTGGAAGCGGTCGCTGGCGATCCAGTTGCCTACGTCAGCAGGCGCAATCGGCTGCACGGCATAGCCGTAACGCTGCATCAGCTGCTCGCTGTAGCCGGCCAGTTCGCGCGCCTTGCGCGCATTCACGGCTAGGCTCATATAACCGGGCACAAAGTCGCAATCGATCTGGTGGTCGGCAATCCGCTGACGCACCAGCGCCAGTGCATCCACCGTCACCTGCCACGCCTCGCGCGCGGCCGCTGCATCAAGTTGCGACTCGATCGCATCATCGCTGGCATAGCCGGCGATCAGCTGCCCGCCGTTACGGCCCGAGGCACCCCAGCCTACCGTCTTGGCTTCCAGCAGCGCGACAGTGAAGCCGCGCTGGCGCAGTTCCAGCGCAGCGGAAAGTCCGGCCAGACCGGCGCCCACCACGCAGACATCGGCGCGTATCGCGCCTGCTAGCGAAGCTTCAGGCGTGGGTCGGGAGACGCTAGCCTCGTAATAAGAGTTCTGCGTCAGGTGCACTTCTCTTTTCAGGAGCATGTCAGTATCGATCCAGATATCGGGCGGTTTCCCACGCACTCACGTGCTGGCAATATTCCAGCCATTCCGCCTGCTTCAGCGTGGTAAATTCCTTGACCAGACTGGTGCCCAGCGCGTCGGCCAGCACCGTATCAGCCTTGAGCGCAGCGACGGCTGCACCCAGATTCTGTGGCAGCATCTGCAACCCCAGTTCGGCACGCTGCGCGGCCGTCATTTCGTACACATCTTGATTGACCGGCGCACTTGCGGCCAGATGGTTCTCGATACCATCGAGACCTGCGGCAATCACACCAGCCAGCGCGAGATAGGGATTGGCCGAGCTATCAGGCAACCGCCATTCGATACGCTGGTACACCACCCGCGCCACCACCGTGCGGTTATTCTCGCCGTAGCCGATAAACGCTGGCGCCCAGCTGGTGCCGGACAGCGATTCGCCGCACATCAAACGCTTGTAGGAGTTCACCGTCGGCGCGCACAGCGCCGTCAGCGCTGGCGCATGGCGCAGCAGCCCTGCCATGAACTGATAGGCCAGAGGCGACAGGCCTAGCCCATGTTCCCCCTGCTCCGCTTCACCAGCGCCCAGCGCGAACAGCGGCTTGCCGCTCGCATCGGCCAGTGACAAGTGAAAATGCAGCCCGCTACCGGGGCGGTCGGCAAACGGCTTGGGCATCATGGAAAACAGCATGCCCTGCTCTTCCGCCAGGTGGTGCGCCGCCATCTTGAACAGCATGAAGTTATCGGCCGCCTTGAGCGCATCGGCATAGCGGTAGTTGACTTCGAACTGGCCAGTGGCATCCTCGTGGTCGATCTGGAATACACCCAGCCCGCACTGATCCAGCCCTGTGCTGAGCTGGTCGAGGAAATCGCGCTTGCGCATCAGGCTCTTGCTATCGTACGAAGGCTTTTCCAGCGTATCGCCGGATTCTGCATCGTAGCCCTTGGCGCCTTTCTCGAGCAGGAAGAATTCCGGTTCCAGACCAGCGTTCAGGGTCCAGCCATATTGCGCCAGCCGCGCCACCTGCTTGCGCAGCACCTGCCGCGGGCAGGCATCGAAAGCTTCGCCCGCCACATAGCCGTCGAGCGCCACCCGTGCATAGCCGGGCATCCACGGCATAGGCTGCAGCGTGGCCAGATCGGCACGGCCATAGTATTCGGAACGGGCGCCGTTGCGCGGCAGCCCCGTGCCCCAGATCGACGGCCCAGAAAAGCCCGCACCGGGCGCCACGATATCGGCCAGGTAGGCCAGCGGTATCAGCTTGCCTTTGGCTGCGCCATGGATATCGGTGAACTGGGCGAAGACATATTTGATGCCTTGCGCGGCCAGCTCACGCTGCTGCTCGGTGACGGAACGGGTAGTCGAAGTGGTGCGATTCATGGGAACTCTCAGCCGATCTGTATCCAGGTGGTTTTCAGCTCGGTATATTTATCGAAGGCGTGCAGCGACTTGTCGCGACCATTGCCCGACTGCTTGTAACCGCCGAACGGCACGGTGATATCGTCGCCGTCGTACTGGTTGACGTGCACCGTACCGGCACGCAGCGCACGCGCCGTCTGGATGGCTTTGGACAGGTCGGCCGTCCACACGGCAGCCTGCAGACCGTAGGAGGTCGCATTCGCCTGTTTGATGGCATCCTGCAGGTCGGTAAAGCTCAGCACCGACAGCACAGGGCCAAAGATTTCTTCTCTGGCGATTTTCATCTCGCTGCTCACGCCATCGAACAGCGTAGGCTCGACGAAGTAGCCACCGCTGGCCGTACGCGACTGCTGGCCGCCCGACAGCAGACGGGCACCATCAGCCTTGCCAGCCTCGATATAGCCGAGCACTGTCTTCATCTGGGTCGCATCGACTATCGCGCCCATCACGGTGGCTTCATCGAGCGGATCGCCGGGCTGATAGCTCGGCATCATGGCCAGCGCCTTTTCGATGAACTGATCCTTGATAGAGGCTTCCACGAACAGGCGCGAAGGCGCATTGCAGCTTTCGCCCTGATTGAAATAGATGGAACCGATGGCTGCTGCCACGGCCGCATCCAGATCGGGGCAATCGGCACAGACGATGTTGGCCGATTTACCGCCCAGCTCCGTCCACGCCCGTTTCAGGTTGGACTGGCCAGCCATCTGCATGATCTGCTTGCCCACACGGGTGGACCCCGTAAAGCCTATGCAGTCCACATCCATGTGCTGCGCCAGCGCCGCACCGGCCTCGTGGCCATAACCGGGCAGCACATTGAATACCCCGGCCGGTATGCCGGCTTCCAGTGCAATATCAGCCAGACGCAGGGCCGTCAGCGGCGATTTCTCCGACGGCTTGAGCACTACGCTATTACCCGCTGCCAGTGCCGGCGCGATCTTCCACGCCGCCATGATCATCGGGTAGTTCCATGGCACGATGGCAGCCACCACACCCACCGGCTCGCGCGTAATCAGGGCCAGACTGTTATCGGCCGTCGGCGCGATTTCGTCATACACTTTGTCGATCGCTTCGCCATACCAGCGCAGGCAGTTGGCCGTCGCGCCCACGTCCACGCTCTGGCTGTACTTGATAGGCTTGCCCATATCCAGCGTTTCCAGCAGCGCCAGTTCGGCACCGTGCTGCTGTACCAGATCGGCAAACTTGATCAGCACACGCTTGCGCTGCGCAGGCGACTTACCCGCCCAGCGCCGGTCTTCAAACGCAGCGCGCGCCACGGCGACGGCGACATCAACATCGGCAGCATCGCAGCGTGCCACCATACCCAGCTTGCGTCCATCTATCGGCGATAGATTTTCGAACTGCTGTCCGGCCACAGCCCATACCCGCTGGCCGCCGATTACGGCGCGGCCATCGATTTCCAGTTGTGCTGCACGCTCATGCCACGATGTTGCTGTCATCTTCGCCTCCACTACTCTCTTTTTTAGAAACTGACCACCGTCGAAACACCCAGCACGTGGTTGTCTTTGCGGTAGTTTTCATCAAACGTCTTGAACACATTGCCGGACGAACGGTCGTAGCGGTATTCGCCCTTCACGTTCACACCGGGCATCAGCGCATAGTTCACACCCAGCGACAGGGCGTAACGGCGCGTACCCTGCGTAGGATCGGAGACCACCCAGCTGCTGCCATCGAACATCATGCTGGAACCGAAGCCGTTGCGGCCATCCGGGCAATTGGCATCGGCGCCCGTAATGTCTTTGCAAGTGCCGCCAAAGGTGGAGCCGAATACGCCGCCGCCATTGCTGCGGTTGTTGATGTAGTCGAAGCGGGCAATGGTTTCGAATCGTGGCGTGATCTTGTACGAAGCCAGGCCGGACAAACCGAACCAGTGGGTGCCGTTGCCGCTGTAGGCATTGCTGCTAGTAGCTTTCTGGCGGCCATACGACAACTGGCCCTGCACGTTCCAGTCACCCCGGGTGAAGTAGCCATCCACTTCCATCAGGTCGAGGCGGCCGAACTGGTCGTGATCGTCAAAGCCGGCGTGGATGCCGGAGAAGCCGAAGCCATTGAACTCGCCCTTGGCGTAGTCGACGCGGTAGAACAGGCCCGGCGTTTCACGCTTGCCCGTATCGATGCGCGAACGGTTCAGGTTACCCACCAATACCTTGGTGTCCCACTGGCCGTTGACGAACTCCATACCGGCGCCCGTGTAGAAGTTAGCCGCCGAGAAGTCGAACAGCAGGTTGTGGGTAATCAGCTTGTTCTGGTTCGATGGAATCAGCTCGTAACCCGTCCAGTCAGCCCACTGACCGGCGATCAAGCGGGTGTTCAGGTCACCCAGCGGCACCACCAGCGTGGCTTCATGCACCAGATTGCCGAAGTTGTAGCCAGCACCCGCGCTCTTACTAGGCATCATGGTCAGTTTGACCTTGGTACCGCCTTCCAGTTCCTTCTCGAAGTTCAGCATGCCGCTGCCGAAGAAGGTATTGTCGTAGCCGAAGGTCTCGGTCGAGCCATTCACCGCGCTGTTATTGTTCAGGAATACGAAGCTCGACGTCTTCGCATTGCGGTTATACATATAGGTCGGATCAATATAACCGGAAATCTTCACGCCCTTGAAGCCATTGGCTTCGGTGGCGTCTTCCATCGCTTCGGTCTTGATGCGGATGCGATTGAACTCGGCCGGATCAACACCGTTATCGGCTACCTGCGCTACCTTGGCGCTCACCTCGGCAGCCTGGGTGCTAGCCTGCGCTGCCTGTGTGCTGGCCTGTACCGCCTGCGTGCTGGCCTGCTGGGCCTGTGCGCCGGTCTTCTCGATCAGGGCTTCCAGCCGCTTGACCTGATTTTTCAGCGCTTCGAGTTCGGCCTTCAGCTCCTTATTGGTCTGTGCGCCAGCAATCGCTGGGTAAGCAACGGCCAGTGCCAGTACGACTTTCTTCAGTATGTGCATAGCTACTCCTTATGATTGTTGTAAGCGTTACTCGTTATCTGCTTTGAAGGCAGCGGAAATCTGTTTCTGCCGCAGGCGCTCGGCACGCGCCATGTACAAACTCGAAGCAACCACACCGATGGAAACTACCAATATCGTTAATGCTGCTACAGCGTTCACCCGTGGATCGAGGCCCAGACGGGCGCGCGAGAAAATCACGATCGGCATGGTGGACGAGCCGGGGCCGGACAGGAAGGCCGACAGCACCACATCGTCCAGCGACAGGGTGAAAGTCAGCAGCCACGCCGAACCGAGCGCCTGCGTGATATTCGGCAGCGTGACGAGGAAGAACACCTGATGGGGCTTGCAGCCTAAATCCATGGCCGCTTCTTCCAGCGACTTGCTCATCTCCTGCAGACGCGATTGCACCACCACAGCCGCATAGGCCATGCCCAGCAGCGTATGCCCCAGCCAGATGGTGGTGAGGCCACGCTCAGGGAAGCCGAACAGCTTCTGCACCGACACCAGCATCAGCAGCAGCGACAGGCCGATAATCACTTCCGGCATAACCAGCGGTGCGCTGACCATGCCCGAGAACAGCGTGCGACCATAGAAGCGCTGGTAGCGGTTCAGCACAAACGCGGCGAACGTACCCAGTACTACGGACGCGCAGGCCGTCAGCACGGCGATGCGGATCGACAGCCAGAAGCCGCTGATGATCTCCGTGTCGTTCAGCAGTTCCGTGTACCAGCGCGTCGAGAAGCCGCTCCAGATCATGTCCTGCCGCGAGCTGTTAAACGAGAATACGACCAGTACGATGATAGGCAGGTAGAGGAACAGATAGCCCATAGCCAGCCAGCCGCGCCCGAACCAGCGCTGTAACCAGTTTCCACTCATTAGCGGGCCTCCTGTTCGGCTTTGTATTTGTTAAAGATCGCCATCGGCACAAGAATCAGCAGAATCACCACCACCGTCACCGACGAGGCCATCGGCCAGTCGTTATTGGTGAAGAATTCATCCCACAGCACGTGGCCTATCATCAGCGTTTCCGGACCACCCAGCAGTTCAGGAATCACGTACTCGCCCACGGCCGGGATGAACACCAGCATGGAACCGGCAATGATGCCGGACTTGGATAGCGGCACGGTGATGCGCCAGAACGTCTGCACCGGCGTGGCACCGAGATCGGCGGCCGCTTCGAGGAAGCGGATATCCATCTTCACCAGATTGGCGTACAGCGGCAGGATCATGAACGGCAGATAGGCATACACCATGCCGATGATCAGCGAAAACTGGGTGTTCATCAGGTGCAGCGGCTCGCTGATCACGCCCATGCTCATCAGGATGTGATTGAGGATGCCGTTGTTGGCGAGGATGCCCTTCCATGCATAGATACGCAGCAGGAAGGAGGTCCAGAACGGCAGCATCACCATCATCATCAGCACGGGACGCAGGGTGGTACGCGAACGGGCCATGAAGTAGGCAAACGGGTAGCCGATGATCAGGCAAAGCACCGTGGTGATGGCGGCGAACTTGAGCGAACTCAGATAGGTCATCACATACAGGTCGTCCTGCGCGATGAACAGGTAGTTGGAGATCTTGACCTTGAGCGTGATCACCCCGTCGACCATGGTCATCAGGGTGCCGAACGGATTGCCGCCATCCGATTCCGTGAAGCTGATGCGCATCACGATCAGGAACGGCACGAGGAAGGCAAAGGTCAGCCACAGGAAAGGCACGGCGATAACGACCCGCCGTCCCGTAATCCAGCGCAGACTCAAAGCATGGGTGATAGCTTTTTTCATGGCGTCACTCAGCTGGTCAGTGCCACGATATCGGAACCATCCCACCACGCATGCACGCGCATATCGCGTTCCAGCGTAGTGGTCTGGTGGCGCGCCGCATTGGTACGCGAGACGCGCAGATCCATGCCGCTATCGAGCCGTACGTGGTAGCGGGTTTCGTTGCCGAAGTAGGCCAGCGCCGTAATCACGCCGGAAGCCTGGTTGTAGCCCTGCTCGGCCAGACTGGCGCGCTGCTGGTCGGTCGGTGCATCGAGCTGGATGCAGATTTTCTCCGGACGCACGGCAATGGCCACTTCCATGCCCATGGTGCCGGTAATGCCGTGGTTGATGTAATGCTTGCCCTCGGGTGATTCGACAATCACGTGGTCCGGCTGATCCACCACCACGCGGCCTTCGAACATATTCACGCTGCCGATAAAGTCAGCCACGAAGCGGCAGTTCGGGGTCTCGTAGATTTCGTCCGGCGCCCCCACCTGCAGGATGCGCCCCTCGCTCATGATGGCGATACGGGTGGCCATGCTCATGGCTTCATCCTGATCGTGCGTCACCATCACGCAGGTCACGCCCACTTCTTCGATGATGCTGACCAGTTCCATCTGGGTCTGCTCGCGCAATTTTTTATCGAGTGCGCCGAGCGGTTCATCCAGCAGCAGCAACTGCGGACGCTTGGCCAGGCTGCGTGCCAGCGCCACGCGCTGTTGCTGGCCGCCGGAAAGCTGGTGCGGCTTGCGCCGGCCATATTTGGCCAGTTGCACCAGATCGAGCATCTTCTTCACACGCTCGGCCACCTGGTCTTCCGGCATACCGTCGCGGCGCAGACCAAAGGCCACGTTGTCCCACACCGTCAGGTGCGGGAACAGCGCATACGACTGGAACATCATGTTGATCGGGCGCTGATACGGCGGCACGCTGACGATGTTCTGTCCGCCCAGCAGGATCTGGCCCGAAGTCGGGGTTTCAAAACCGGCCAGCATGCGCAGCAGGGTCGACTTACCGCAGCCGGAGCTACCAAGCAGGGCAAAGATTTCGCCTTTGTTGATGTTGACCGAGATGTCATCCACAGCGCGTACGCCGTCGAACGACTTCACCAGATTCCGGATCGCCAGAAACGGCTGGTCGGCGTCTCGTACCGACGTAGCAATAGAAGCTTTATTCATGATAGAGCAGTCAAAAAATCAAACGGACATGCGGCGGCCGCACCCGGGCCATGCCGGGTGCCCGTTAAGTCGATCAAAGGCCGGTTTTGAACTTGGTATAAACGCGCGTCATCACGCGGCGGGTATCGGAGCTGTAAGGCTCTGGCACCGTCATACGCTTCTTGTCTTCGTCGGACAGATAGATGGTCTTGTTCTCGGCCAGCTCCTTCTTCACGAACTTGAGCGCAGCCGCATTCGGATTGGCGTAGAACACCTTGTTGGTCAGACTGGCGTGCACCTCAGGACGGGTGATGTAGTTGATCCACAGGTGAGCATTGTTCGGGTGTGGCGCATCGGTCGGGATGGCCATGGTATCGAACAGCAGGGTGGCGGTGGTCTTGGGAACCAGCGCGACGATGTTGTTGCCGTTCTTGGCGTCGATGGCGCGCTGACGGGCGATGTTGATGTCACCGGACCAGCCCAGCGACAGGCACAGCGACCCATTGGCCAGGTCGTTGATGTAGCCGGACGAGGAGAACAGGGTGATGTAAGGACGGATCGATTGCAGCAGACGGCCGGCATCCTGGTAGTCGGAAGCGTTCTTCGAGAAAGCAGGCTTGTTAATGTACTGCAGGGCAGGCGGCAGAATTTCGGAAGGCGAATCGAGCACGGAGACGCCGCAGGACTTCAGTTTCGAGACATATTTCGGATCGAAGATCAGATCCCAGGCATTTTCCGGCATGGGCATGCCGCCCAGTGCGGCCTTGACCTTGTCCACGTTGATGCCCAGCGTGGTGAAGCCCCACAGCCAGACTACCAGATGTTTGTTGCCCGGATCGAGCTTGCCGATCAGCGCCTGCAGCTGCGGGTCCATATTGGACAGATTCGGCAGCTTGCTCTTATCCAGTTCGCGCAGCAGGCCGCCATCGATCTGCAGCCTCGCCCAGTTGGACGACGGTACCACGATGTCGTAGCCGGTCTTACCTGCCGCCAGTTTGGCGTGCAGGACTTCGTTACTGTCGAACAGGTCGTAACGGACCTTGATGCCGGTTTCCTTTTCAAAGTTCTTGATGGTGTCTTCGGCGATGTAGTCCGACCAGTTGTAGATGTTCAGGACTTTTTCTTCCTGCTGGGCAGCGGCAGGAAGCGCGACTGCTGCGGTCAGGGCGGCTGCAGAAATCAGGCTGGCTAGCCCGCGGGACATTCGATGCTTTAGTGCTGGATTCGGTGTCATTATTATTTTCCTCTTTCGATCTGTTGAGAATACGCTTAGAAAAAAACCGTGCTACTAAACTTCGTATCTACCTTCAGCAAAAACTATACCCAGCCGCGCTGTTTGACATCGGCATACGTCAGATCCAGACAATGACGGATCAGCGCAATCATTTCATCTATCTGCGCCGTTGTCATGACCAGTGGTGGCGCGATGATCATGCGATCGCCCACGGCACGCATGATCATGCCGTTGTTGAACATATAGCCGCGACATACCATGCCTACAGCCAGTGATTCGTCGAACGCTTCATGATCGTGCACCACGGCGGCCTTTTTGCGCACCAGATTGAGGCCGGCCACAAAACCGCAGCTGTTGGCATAGCCTACCAGAGGATGATCGGCCAGTTCGGCAAAACGCTTGTTCAGGTAAGGGCCCGTCTCATTTGCGACACGCTGCACCAGCTTTTCATCTTCGATGATGCGGATGTTTTCCAGCGCCGCCGCACAGGCCACCGGATGGCCCGAGTAAGTAAAGCCGTGATTGAACTCGCCGCCCTGTTCGATCAGCACTTTGGCCACGCGATCACCGACCAGCACACCACCAAGCGGCACATAGCCCGAGGTCACGCCTTTGGCGAAAGTGATCAAGTCCGGCTTGATGCCGAACAGGTCCGATGCGAACCAGCTACCGAGCCGACCGAAGCCGCAGATCACTTCATCGGCGATCAGCAGAATGCCGTATTTATCGCAGATGCGCTGGATCTCCGGCCAGTAGGTTTTAGGCGGAATGATCACCCCACCAGCGCCCTGCACTGGCTCGCCGATGAAGGCCGCGACTTTCTCCACGCCGACTTCGAGGATTTTCTTTTCCAGCCACGATGCGGCCTCGATGCCGAATTCGTCTTCCGTCATGCCGCGGCCCGATTCCAGATAGTTGGGCTGACCGATGTGCACGATGCCCGGAATCGGCAGGCCGCCCTGCGCATGCATGCCTTCCATGCCGCCCAGCGAAGCACCGGCCATGGTGCTGCCGTGGTAGGCGTTGTGGCGGCTGATGATGGTGTGCTTGTCCTTGTGGCCCAGCACATCCCAGTAGCGGCGCACCATACGCACATTGGTGTCGTTGCCTTCCGAACCGGAACCGGTAAAGAACACATGGTTGAAACCGGCCGGCGCAATCTCTGCCAGTTTGGTCGCCAGCTTCACGGCCGGCACATTGGTGGTGTTGAAGAAGCTGTTATAGAACGGCAGCGTCTCCATCTGCTGGTACACCGCGTTGGAAATGCTGGTGCGGCCATAGCCCACGTTCACGCACCACAGGCCCGACATACCATCAACGATCTTCTTGCCTTCCGAGTCCCACAGATAGATGCCGTCGCCGCGCACCATCACCCGCGCACCCTTTTCACCGAGCGCTTTATGGTCGGTGAACGGGTGCATATAGTGCGCCGTATCGAGCTGCTGGATTGCTGCAGTGTCCACCACTTCCTGAGCCGCGACACTTTTGACAGACGCGACGAATGCGGCGCTAGGCGCCAGAGGATTGTTAGCCATGTTAAGTCCCTACTCTGTAAAGGATTAAATCAGACGTGCAGCAACAGGTGTTCGCGTTCCCATGGACTGATCACCGTCATGAATTCCTGGTGTTCCAGATCCTTGATCGCCGCATACACATCGATGAAACGTTCGCCCAGCACGGAACGCAGCTTGTCCTCGTTACGCAGCAATTGCAGCGCTTCCGGCAGACCCTGCGGCAGTTCCACTTTCAGATCGTAGGCACTGTTGACCGTCATCGGCGTTGGCTCCAGCTGCTCGGTCATACCGAGGTAACCGCAGGCCAGCGTGACAGCCAGTGCCAGATACGGGTTGGCGTCGGCGCCGATAATCCGGTTCTCTACGCGACGGTCCTGCACACCCGATTCAGGCACACGGAAACCGACCGTACGGTTATCCATGCCCCACTGGATGTTGATCGGTGCAGCCGTGTGGCGTACCAGACGGCGGTAGGAATTCACATACGGCGCAACAATCGCCATGGCCGAAGGCATGTAGCGCTGCAGACCGGCGATGTAGTGTTTGAAGATCGGTGCAGCAGAACCATCTTCCGCGCTGAAGATATTTTTACCCGTCTTCACGTCGACCACGCTCTGGTGCACGTGCATGGCAGAACCGGGTTCACCGGCCATAGGCTTGGCCATGAAGGTAGCGTACATATCGTGCTTGAGCGCCGCTTCGCGCAGGGTACGCTTGAAGAAGAACACCTTGTCGGCCAGACCCAGCGGATCGCCATGCAGGAAGTTGATTTCCATCTGGCCGGCGCCGATTTCGTGAATCAGCGTGTCGACGTCCAGATTCATCATGTCGCAGTAATCATAGATGTCTTCGAACAGCGGATCGAATTCGTTCACCGCGTCGATGCTGTACACCTGACGGCTGGTTTCGGCACGGCCGCTACGGCCGACCGGCGGGCGCAGTGGCAGATCGGGATCGCTGTTTTTCGCCGTCAGATAGAACTCCAGTTCCGGCGCTACCACAGGCTTCCAGCCGCGGTCTTCATACAGTTTCAGCACGCGGCGCAGTACCGAACGCGGTGCGAAGTCCACCAGACGGCCATCGGCGAAGTAGCAATCGTGGATTACCTGCGCGGTCGGGTCGGTGGCCCATGGCACCATGGTGATGGTGGTCGGGTCGGCACGCAGTATCATGTCGCGGTCGGTGGTGGAGATGGCGCGGTCATAAGCGTCATCTTCGGTCGGGTAGTTACCCGTTACCGTCATGCCCAGCACGGCTTCGGGAATACGCATGCCGCGCTCGGTGGTGAATTTACCGCGCGGGAGGATTTTGCCGCGTGCTACACCGGTCAGGTCGGGCACCAGGCATTCAATTTCGGTAACGTGTTTTTCATTCAGCCACAAGTCCATGTCGTTGTAGGTGAAATTCTCGCGTATTGCCATAACTCTCTCTCGTATTGTCTTAATCATCTGCAGGGCGGGCCGGGCGCTGGCCCCATCTCCTGCTACTGGTACTGCGGGACTACCGTGCTACCGGACGGGGAACCTAAGGTACTCCGCCTCGCCCTGCTTTATAGATGCGACAAGCCTCGCCAAAGGCGTGGAACAATTTCATCGAGTCGGGGTTTTCCTGCAGGCGCCACTCGGGGTGCCACTGCACGGCCAGCGTAAAGCCGGCGGCATCGGCCACGCGGTAGGCTTCCACCAGACCGTCATCGGCGCGTGCTTCCACTGCAAGGCCGGGCGCCAGCTGTTTGATGCCCTGACCGTGCAGCGAGTTGACCATGATTTCGCGGACGCCACCGAGCATCTGCGTCAAATGTCCGGCGGGTTCCAGCAGCACGCGATGGGCCAGCGCATATTGCTGCTCCAGCGGCTGGCCTTTCTGCTCGCGGTGGTCGGCCATGCCTGCCACCTGATGCACGGCCTGATGCAGCGTGCCGCCCATCGCCACATTCACTTCCTGGAAGCCGCGGCAGATGGCCAGCAGCGGTATGCCGCGCTGTATCGCTGCGCGGATCAGCGGCAGGGTGGTGGCATCGCGCGCCGCATCCTGCGGTAGCGATTCATCGAACACGCTTTCGCCATACAGGCTGGCGTGCACATTGGAAGGAGAACCGGTAAGCATGATGCCGTCTGCCAGATCAAGCAGGGCATCGAAATCGGTTTGTGCGCCGAGCGCCGGTACGATCAGCGGCGTTGCGCCGGCGCCGCTGGCAACAGCGGCCACGTATTTCAGTTGCGCCGTGTGATACGGGTGGGCGCCGATCTGATTAACGCAGGCGGGTAACAGAACGATTGGGCTACGCATATGAACTTTCATTACGCATTTTTAGTACCACTCTGTGACTGCTTGGTGACGCCAGCGCAGAAATTGCACAAAGCAGGTCAGAAAGCCGTGTAATCAAGTCAATCTTGCTCCGATTTGGCTTGAATTTCAATTAATCATATGCGGAATTTGGTATCATTGTCAGGGCCACTTATGGCTTATGACTAGAACCACTTTATAAAATGCTCTCCACATCCGATCTGCTGGCACATACGCTGGCCGAAACCGACTTCCATCCGCGCCTGCCGCAGCAACGCCGTCTGTACGAGGCGGCCAAGGCGGCCATCCACCAGCAGCAGCTGGGCGCAGGCAGCAAACTGCCGTCCAGCCGTGATCTGGCGCGGGATCTGGGTATTTCGCGCAACACCGTCATCGCTGCTTTCGAACAGCTAGCAGCGGAAGGCTATGTGCATAGCGAACTGGGAAGTGGTACCTATGTGAGCGATCTGCAGGCACACAGCGCCAGCATGCGCGGTGTTGGTTCGGCGCCACACAGTACCCGTGCTGCAGTGCCGCGTAACACGGCCAGCAGCGTACCGCTATCGCGCCGGGGGCAGGCGCTGACCAGTTTCGCCGCTGGTCCCCGCTTCGAGATACAGCCTTTCGCACCGGGCGATGCGGACTTTTCTTCGTTCCCCTTCAAACTGTGGCAGCGCCTGCAGAACCGGGTGTGGCGCGAAGCCCGCGCCGACCTGCTCGACTACGGCCAGTCCGGCGGCTATCTGCCGCTGCGTCAGGCCATCACGGAATACCTGCGCATTTCGCGTTCCGTCAAAGTGCAGGTGGAACAGGTGATGATTACCAGCGGCACCCAGCAGTCACTCGATCTGTGCGCCCAGTTGCTGGCCGATGTGGGCGATACCGCGTGGGTAGAAGACCCGTGTTACTGGGGCGCGCGGCGCGTGTTCGAAGCGCGCGAACTGAAGCTGCATCCGATTACCGTCGATAGCGATGGCATGGCGCTGGAAGAAGCCGATCTGGCCACCACGCCCAAACTGATCTACGTGACGCCGTCGCACCAGTACCCGACAGGCGCCGTCATGAGCCTGAAGCGCCGGCGCGAACTGCTCGAGGTGGCCGTGCGCAAGCAAGCATGGATACTGGAAGATGATTACGACAGCGAGTTCCGCTACACGGGGCGGCCGCTGGCCGCGCTGCAGGGGCTCGACAACGATGACCGCGTGCTCTACATGGGCACCTTCTCCAAAGTGCTCTACCCCGGCATCAAGATCGGCTATCTGGTCGTGCCACCGGCCCTGATCAATGGCTTCAAGAGCGCGCTGTATGATCTGCAGCGGCCCGGTCAGCTGATGGTGCAGGCGGCGCTGGCCGACTTCATCGCGCTGGGCCACTTCACCACCCACATCCGCAAAATCCGCCAGACCTATGGTGCGCGGCGCGAACTGCTGCGCCGTACGCTGGTGCACCAGCTCGGTGCGCAGCTGGCGCAGACCGTCACCATCTCGAGCGAAGAATCGGGCCTGCATCTGGTAGTCGAGCTGCCGGACCGTGTGGACGACGTGGCGCTGGAAAAACTGGCGGCCGAATCAGGCATACAGGTCAAAGCCCTGTCCACCTATTATCTGGCGCCGCCGGTGCGGCGCGGCCTGCTGGTGGGCTATGCCTACTGCACGCCGGAGAAAATCGCTTACTACGGCCGCCTGCTGGCAGCCGTGATTCAATCAGGAGTACGTTAATGAAAACCATGCCCTGGCGTGACTTCATCGCCCTCGTCGCCAGTATCGGCGTGGTAGGGCTGGGTCTGGGCGCCACCATCCCGCTGACCGCACTGACACTGGACAGCCGCGGCATCGGCACCGACATCATCGGCATCATCACGGCAGCCAGTGCCTTCGGCATTCTGGCCGCCGCGCCGTTTGTATCGCGCTGGACGGCCAGCCACGGCCCGCGCGGCAGCATGATCGCCGCCATCATCGCCGGCGGCCTGTCCACCGCACTGATGGAGTTCACCGATTCGCTGATCTGCTGGGGCCTGCTGCGCTTTATCTTCGGCGCGGCCATGGGCGTGCTGTTCACCATAGGCGAAGCATGGGTCAACCGGCTCGCTCCCGTCAATTCGCGCGGCCGCGTGGTGGCCATGTACACCACCAGCTTTACCCTGTTCCAGCTGATCGGCCCTGCGCTGGTGGCGCAGATGGAAGGCCGCGTCAGCATGCCGTTTGCCGTCTGCGGCGCACTATTCCTGCTGGCCTTACCGGGCATGGTGCTGATCTCCGGCGGTGCGCATGAAGATGATGACGAACCCCATGTGTCGTGGCAGCGCGTGCTGCCGCGCATGCTGATGATCGTCGCCGGCGCTGCTTTCTTTGCCCTGTTCGATACGCTGGCACTGAGCCTGCTGCCACTGTATGCAATCCGCCACGGTATCGCCACCGAACTGGCGCTGCTGTCGGCCACCGTGGTGCTGGTGGGCGATACGGCGCTGCAGTTCGTGTTCGGCTGGCTGGCCGACCACGTGGGGCGGCGCAAAGTCCATACAGGCTGCGGCATCGCCGTGTGCGTGCTGCTGCCCATCCTGCCGTTTGCTGCGGGCACGCCATGGCTGTGGTGGACCGTGCTGCTGATGCTGGGCGCCACGGCTGGCGCCATCTACATGCTGTCGCTAGTGGCTTGCGGCGCCCGTTTCAATGGCCAGTCGCTGGTCGCGGCCAGCGCCGTGGTCAACGCCAGCTGGGGCATCACCAGCAGCGGCGGTCCGCTGCTGACGGGGGTGCTGATGCAGACGGTAGGCATCAACGCGCTGCCCGCCGTGCTGTGGTGTGGCGCGGCGATTTTCGTCGGCACGGCGTGGTGGGAATACCGTCAGGGCTATATTGAACGGCAAGAACGCAAAGTGGCACCATCAACTTCTTAATTGTGGCCCTATTCATGGTTCCGTTTAGGCGTGTAGTATGAAATTAGCCTTTTGATCAACCCGTCCTATCCGGAATCACCATGAATAATGCAGACCTGCAGAAACGTAAAGATGCGGCTACGCCACGCGGCGTGGGAGTGATGTGCCAGTTCTACGCCGAGCGCGCGCTGAATGCCGAGCTATGGGACGTGGAAGGCCGACGCTATATCGACTTCGCTGCCGGTATCGCCGTACTGAACACGGGCCACCGCCACCCCAAGCTGATGGCCGCCATCGAACAGCAACTGGGCAAGTTCACCCACACCTGCTATCAGGTAGTGCCGTATGCGCAATATGTGGAACTGGCCGAGCGCATCAACCAGCTCACGCCGGGCAAGCATGCCAAGAAGACCGCGTTCTTCTCGAGCGGCGCCGAAGCCGTGGAAAACGCCATCAAGATCGCCCGTGCCGCTACGGGCCGTAGCGCCGTTATCGCCTTTGCCGGCGGCTTCCATGGCCGCACCATGATGGGCATGGCGCTGACCGGCAAGGTCGCACCATACAAGATCGGTTTCGGCCCCTTCCCTGCCGAGATTTACCACGCGCCGTATCCGGTGGAACTGCATGGCGTCAGCGTGGACGATGCCATCAATGCCGTCCACACCCTGTTCAAGGCCGATGTGGACCCGCAGCGCGTGGCCGCCATCATTCTCGAACCGGTGCAGGGCGAAGGCGGCTTCTATGCCGCGCCGCCAGCCTTCATGAAGGCGCTACGCGCACTATGCGACCAGCACGGCATTCTGCTGATCGCTGACGAAATCCAGACCGGCTTCGCGCGCACGGGCAAGCTGTTCGCCATGGAGCACTACGACGTGGTGCCCGATCTGATGACGATCGCGAAAAGTCTGGCGGGCGGCATGCCGCTGTCGGCCGTCTGCGGCCGCGCCGAAATCATGGATGCGCCGAATCCGGGCGGCCTGGGTGGTACCTATGCGGGCAACCCGCTGGCCATCGCTTCGGCACTGGCCGTGATCAACGTCATCGAAGAAGAACAGTTGTGCCAGCGCGCCAATGTGCTGGGCGACCGTCTGAAGGAAACCCTGCAGGGCCTGCGCAGCGCGGTGCCGCAGATTTCCGATGTGCGCGGCCCCGGCGCCATGATCGCGATGGAATTTGCCGATCCTGCCACGGGCGAACCGGATGCCGTCTTTACCAAAAAAGTGCAGACACTGGCGCTGCAAAAAGGTCTGGTACTACTGACTTGCGGCGTATACAGCAATGTGGTGCGCTTCCTGTTCCCGCTTACCATCGAAGACCATGTGATGGATGAAGCGCTGGCCATCCTCAGCGCCGCACTCAAGGAGGCCACAGCATGATCGCGCTGAAAGACCCCAGCCTATTGCGCCACCAGTGCTATATCAATGGCGCATGGGTCGATGCACCCGATGGTGCCACACTGGCTGTACATAATCCGGCTAACGGCGCTGCACTGGGCACGGTGCCCTACATGGGCGCAGCCGATACGGCCGCCGCCATCAGTGCCGCCAATGCCGCATGGCCAGCATGGCGCAAAAAGACCGCCAAGGAACGTTCTGCCCTGCTGCGCAAGTGGAACGATCTGATGCTGGAAAACGCCGACGATCTGGCCATGATCATGACGGTGGAACAGGGCAAGCCGCTAGCCGAAGCCAAAGGCGAAATCGGCTACGCCGCTTCGTTCATCGAATGGTTTGCCGAAGAAGGCAAACGGGTGGCTGGTGAAACCCTGCAATCGCCATGGCCGGATCGCCGCCTAGTCGTGACCAAGGAGCCTATCGGCGTATGCGCGGCCATCACGCCATGGAACTTCCCGTCTGCGATGATCACCCGCAAAGTAGGGCCGGCACTGGCAGCAGGCTGCCCCATCGTGGTCAAACCGGCCGAGCTGACGCCGTATTCGGCACTGGCACTGGCCGTGCTGGCCGAGCGCGCCGGCATACCTGCCGGTGTGTTCAACGTGATAACGGGCGATGCGCGCGCCATCGGTGGCGAAATGACTTCCAACCCTGTGGTGCGCAAACTGAGCTTCACGGGTTCCACCGCCGTGGGCCGCTTGCTGATGCAGCAGTGCGCGCCCACCATCAAGAAACTGTCGCTGGAACTGGGCGGCAATGCGCCCTTCATCGTGTTCGACGATGCCGATCTCGATGCCGCCGTGGAAGGCGCTATCGCTTCCAAATACCGCAACGCGGGCCAGACCTGCGTATGCGCCAACCGCCTGTATGTGCAGGATGGCGTGTACGAAGCCTTCGCTGCCAAACTGGTGGCGGCGGTGGCCAAACTCAAAGTGGGCAACGGTGCGGAAGCAGGCGTCACGCAAGGCCCGCTGATCGAAGAAAAAGCCGTCGTCAAAGTCGAACAGCACATCGCCGATGCTTTGGCCAAAGGCGGCAAGGTGCTAACCGGCGGCGCGCGCCACGCACTCGGACATGGCTTCTTCCAGCCTACCATCATCGCCGACGTGAACAGTGATATGCTGGTCGCCACCGAGGAAACCTTTGGCCCGCTGGCCCCGCTGTTCCGCTTCCACAAGGACGAGGAAGTGCTGGCCATGGCCAACAATACCGAGTTTGGTCTGGCCGCCTACTTCTATTCGCGCGACATCGGCCGTATCTGGCGCGTGGCCGAAGGGCTGGAATCGGGCATGGTGGGCGTCAACACGGGCTTGATCTCCAACGAGATCGCACCGTTTGGCGGCGTCAAACAGTCCGGTCTGGGGCGCGAAGGTTCTACCTACGGCATGGACGATTATCTGGTCATCAAATACATCTGCATGGGAGGCATTTAGACAATGTCGAATCACGAATTTGCTTTCCGCTCGAGCGGCACTTATCTCAACGTCGAGCGGGGCGAACGCGATACGCCTTACTGCATCGCCGGTCTGGCTTTTGACGGCGCGGTAACCAACCGTCCCGGCGCACGTCTGGGGCCACAGGCCATCCGTCTGGCATCGCAGATGCTGTGCGACGCGACTCACCCGCATTTCGACACCACGCCTATCGGCCAGCTATCCGATGCGGGCGACCTGCTGCTGCCGAATACCGGCATAGGCCCCATGCGTGAAGCACTGATGCCGCAGGCACTGGCGCTGCTGCAGAAGTACCACATGATCTGGCTGGGCGGCGACCACTCCGTGACGCTGCCGCTGCTGCGCGCGCTCAACAAGATACATGGCGGCCCGGTCGCCGTGGTGCACTTCGACGCGCACTGCGACACGTGGACCAACCACTTCGGCGAGCCTTCCGGCCACGGTACATGGGTGTATGAAGCGATGGAAGAAGGTCTGCTGATTCCGCAGGCTTCCATCCAGTTAGGCATCCGTTCTTCCGGCGAGCGTGCGGCACGCGAATACGTGAACACGGTCGGTGGCCGCGTCTTCACGGCGCGCGAACTGCGTGGTCTGGAAAGCCCTGCGCAACTGGCGCCCGTACTGGCCGAAATCCGCGCCCGCATGGCCGCTGCTGGCCATCCGCCCGTCTACATGACGCTCGATATCGACTGCCTCGATCCGGCCTTTGCGCCGGGCACTGGCACGCCGGAGCCGGGCGGCATGACCTCGGCACAGGTATTGTCGATTATCGAGGAACTGGCAGAACTGAACTGGTGCGGGATGGATTGCGTGGAAGTGGCGCCGCCTTACGACCATGCGGAACTCACTTCCAACGCTGCGTCCACGTTCGTGTGGACCTATCTGTGCGCGCGCATCGCGCAGCAGAGCAAAGCAGAAAAATAATTAAGTTCAGGCCGCGATGGCCTGAACTTATTCAGCTTGAATCAGCCTTTGGCCGCAGCCGCGACCTGCTTCTGACGCAGGCGTTCGCTGCGCGCCATATACAGGCTCGATGCAATTACCCCGATAGATACAACCAGGATGGTCAGCGCCGCCACGGCATTCACACGCGGATCAAGGCCCAGACGGGCACGCGAGAAAATCACGATCGGCATCGTCGAAGAACCGGGGCCGGACAGGAAGGCAGACAGCACCACATCGTCGAGCGACAGGGTGAAAGTCAGCAGCCACGCCGAGCCGAGCGCCTGCGTGATATTCGGCAGTGTGACGAGGAAGAACACCTGATGGGGCTTGCAGCCCAGGTCCATGGCTGCTTCTTCCAGCGATTTGCTCATCTCCTGCAAGCGCGACTGCACCACCACGGCGGCATACGCCATACCGAGCAGCGTATGACCGAGCCAGATGGTAGTGAGACCACGCTCGGGGAAGCCGAACACCTTCTGCACCGACACCAGCATCAGCAGCAGCGACAAGCCGATAATCACTTCCGGCATCACCAGCGGTGCGCTGACCATGCCCGAGAACAGCGTGCGGCCATAGAAGCGCTGGTAGCGGTTCAGCACGAACGCGGCAAACGTACCCAGAATGACCGAAGCGCAGGCCGTCAGCACGGCGATGCGGATCGACAGCCAGAAGCCGCTGATGATTTCCGTATCGTTCAGCAGTTCCAGATACCAGCGCGTAGAGAAACCGCTCCAGATCATGTCCTGCCGCGAACTGTTAAACGAGAACACCACCAGCACCACGATAGGCAGATACAGGAACAGATAGCCCATAGCCAGCCAGCCGCGCCCGAACCAGCGCTGTAACCAGCGCATTAAGCCAAATGAGTTCATCGGCGCGCCTCCTGTTCGGCTTTGTATTTATTGAAGATCGCCATAGGCACGAGTATCAGCAGAATCACTACGACGGTGACGGACGACGCCATCGGCCAGTCGTTATTGGTGAAGAATTCATCCCACAGCACATGGCCTATCATCAGCGTTTCCGGACCGCCCAGCAGTTCAGGAATCACATACTCGCCCACGGCCGGAATGAACACCAGCATGGAGCCGGCGATGATGCCGGACTTGGATAGCGGCACAGTGATACGCCAGAACGTCTGCACCGGTGTGGCGCCCAAATCGGCCGCCGCTTCGAGGAAGCGTCCGTCCATCTTCACCAGATTGGCATACAGCGGCAGGATCATGAACGGCAGATACGCGTACACCATGCCGATGATCAGCGAAAACTGGGTGTTCATCAGATGCAGCGGTTCCGTGATCACGCCCATGCTCATCAGGATGTGATTGAGGATACCGTTATTCGCAAGGATGCCCTTCCACGCATAGATACGCAGCAGGAAGGAAGTCCAGAACGGCAGCATCACCATCATCATCAGCACGGGGCGCACAGTCGAGCGGGAACGTGCCATGAAGTAGGCAAACGGATAACCGATGATCAGGCACAGCACCGTGGTAATGGCGGCGAACTTGAGCGAACTCAGATACGTCAGCACATACAGGTCATCCTGTGCGATGAACAGGTAGTTGGCGATCTTGATCTTCAGCGTGATCACGCCGTCCACCAGCGTCATCAGCGTGCCGAACGGATTGCCACCCGCATCGGCCTCCGTGAAGCTGATGCGCATCACGATCAGGAACGGTATCAGGAAGGCGAAGGTCAGCCACAGGAAAGGCACGGCGATCACCGCCGTGCGTCCCGTGAGCCAGCGCAGCGTCACTAGCTGTTTAAGAAAATTCATGGCTGCACTCCGCCTTAGCTGGTCAGCACGACAACGTCGGCGCCATCCCACCACGCGTACACGCGCTGATCACGTTCCAGCACCGAATCGTCATGGCGTGCCGCATTGGTGCGCGACACCTTGAGCACTTTGCCGCTGTCGAGGCGCACGTGGTAATGGGTTTCGTTGCCGAAGTAGGCCAGCGCCGTAATCACGCCCTGCACGCAGTTATAGCCATGCTCCACGGCCTGCGCACGCTGCTCCTGCGTTGGAGCCTGCTGCTGCAGGCAGATTTTCTCCGGACGCACAGCCACCGAAACCGGCATGCCCAGCGTGCCGGTAATGCCGTGGGTGATGTAATGCTGGCCTTCCGGTGTTTCGATGATGACGTGATCGGGTTCGTCGGCGCTGACGCTGCCTTCGAACATATTCACGCTGCCGATAAAGTCCGCCACGAAGCGGCAGTTAGGCGTCTCGTAGATTTCGCCGGGCGCGCCCACCTGCAGAATGCGGCCTTCGCTCATGACGGCGATGCGGGTGGCCATGCTCATGGCTTCATCCTGATCGTGCGTCACCATCACACAGGTCACGCCCACTTCTTCGATGATGCCCACCAGTTCCATCTGGGTCTGTTCGCGCAGCTTCTTGTCGAGCGCACCGAGCGGCTCGTCCAGCAACAGCAACTGCGGGCGCTTGGCCAGGCTGCGTGCCAGCGCCACGCGCTGCTGCTGGCCACCGGACAGCTGATGCGGTTTGCGCTTGGCATAGGCCGACAGCTGCACCAGTTTCAGCATCTGCTCCACGCGCGTGGCGATTTCGTCTTTCGGCAGGCCGTCGCGGCGCAGGCCAAACGCGATGTTGTCCCACACGGACAGGTGGGGGAACAGCGCATACGACTGGAACATCATGTTGATGGGGCGCTGGTATGGCGGCACGGCGATGATGTCCTGACCGGCCAGCTGTATCTTGCCCGAGGTCGGGATTTCGAAGCCGGCCAGCATACGCAGCAGGGTCGATTTGCCGCAACCGGAGCTGCCCAGCAGAGCAAAAATCTCGCCCTTGTTGATTTCGACCGATACATCGTTCACGGCGCGCACGCCGTCAAAATCCTTGACGAGATCGCGGATCAGCAGAAATGGTTGGCCCGTACCGGCAGCAGCTCGCTCTTTGCTCATGTTATTTAAATGGAAATAATATGATTAATATAAAAAGGCGGCCATCCGCAAGCCGCCCCCAATTTTAGAACCCGTGATTATATAGCCACTCTGCGGCCCCTACGTAGTCAGTGGGCCGGAGCGCAACAGTATCAGACATGCAACAGCAGGTGCTCTCGCTCCCATGGGCTGATGACGGTCATGAATTCCTGATGCTCGACTTCTTTGATGGCGGTATAGACATCCACAAAACGGTCGCCCAGCACTTCGCGCAATCTGTCCTCGCGGCGCAGCAAGGTAAGCGCCTGCGACAGGCTTTGCGGCAGCTCGAACAGATTGGGATAGGCGCTGCTGGTGGTGGCCGGCGTCGGCTCCAGCTGGTCGACCATGCCCAGATAGCCGCAGGCCAGCGTCACGGCCATGGCCAGATAGGGGTTGGCATCGGCACCGATGATGCGGTTTTCCACCCGCCGCTGCGCCACGCCGGAAATCGGAATGCGGAAGCCCACCGTGCGGTTATCCATGCCCCACTGGATATTGATGGGCGTGGACGTGTGGCGCACGATGCGGCGGTAGGAATTCACATAAGGCGCGAGGATGGCCATGCCGGCCGGCGTGTAGCGCTGCAGGCCGGCGATGTAGTGGCGGAACTGGGCCGACGGCGCCCCATCATCCATGCTGAAAATATTCAGCCCGCTGGCCGCATCGCTCACGCTCTGGTGCACATGCATGGCCGATCCCGGCTCGTTGGCCATGGGTTTGGCCATGAAAGTGGCATACATGCCATGCTTGAGCGCCGCTTCGCGCAGGGTGCGCTTGAAGTAGAACACATTGTCGGCCAGTGCCAGCGGATCGCCATGCTGGAAGTTCAGCCCCATCTGGCCTGCGCCCGTTTCGTGGATCAGCGTATCCACATCGAGATTCATGAGCGCGCAGTAATCGTAGATATCCTCGAACAGGGGATCGAACTCATTGACGGCATCGATGCTGTACACCTGCCGGCTAGTCTCGGCACGGCCGCTGCGGCCTACCGGCGCCTTCAGCGGCAAATCGGGATCAACACTCTTCTCGGTCAGATAGAACTCGAGTTCCGGGCCCACCACGGGGCGCCAGCCACGCTCGGCATACAGCTTGAGCACGCGGCGCAGCACGGAACGGGGCGCAAAATCCACCAGCGTGCCATCGGCAAAATAGCAGTCGTGGATCACCTGCGCGGTCGGATCTATCGCCCACGGCACGCGGGTAATGCTGCCGGGATCGGCCCGCAATATCATGTCGCGGTCGGTGGAAGAGATGGCGCGGTCATAAGCCACATCGTCGGTGGGGTAATTACCCGTTACCGTCATGCCCAGCACCGCTTCAGGGATGCGCATGCCGCGCTCCTTGCTGAACTTGGCGCGGGGCAGTATCTTCCCGCGCGCCACGCCTGTCAGGTCAGGCACCAGACATTCGATTTCAGTGACCCGGTGTTCATTGAGCCACTGCTCCATATCAGCATCAGTAAAGTTCTCACGGATAGACATGCTTACGCTCTCTATGTGGATACGCGCGATATCGCAGTCTTAATTTACCATATCTACAACTTTTCTTCCGCCGCCTCTACCCGTGTCTGCACCAGTATCTTCTTGATCTCGGGGACGCAGGAACCGCAGTTGCCGCCGGCTTTCAGGCAGGCCGTGACTTCCTGCACAGTTTTCAGATCCTTCTCGACGATGGACTGGCAAATGGTGTTGCGGCCCACACCGAAGCACGAACACACGGTAGGGCCGGCATCGGCGCCCTTCTCCACCGGCATACCCACCAGCAGGCCCACGCGGTCTATCTCGCTCAGCACGTCCTTGCAGAACAGGCTGGCCAGCCAGGCGCGCGAAGGCATGTCCTGCCGTGGCGAGAGGAAGATGCACTGTTCGATGCGGTCATCAACGATGTGCACGGCGCGGTACACGCCAGCTGTGCGGTCTTCGTATTCGAGCCAGTCGGCATCGGCATCGTGCACACCCAGCAGGGTACGCGCCCAGCCGCTGTAATCCTTGATGACGTTGCGCCCAGCCAGTTCGTAGCGGTTGAAGCTGCGGCCCTGTATGCGGGTCCAGTGCGCCACGCTGTCGAGCGCCTTGCTGCTGCGGCTCAGAATGAAGCCGTGCCAGTTGACGCGGAACTGTTCGATACGCACGGGCGTATGCTTGAATTCCGGCTCGCCCGAAACAGGATCAACTTCAGGATTGACCAGCGCGCCCACGCGTGCATCGGAAGCCGTCTGGTTATTCCAGTGGATGGGGATGAACACGCTGCCACGGGGGATGCCGCCGCCATGCTGCACCCGCGCTACCATGGCGCCCCATTCGGAACTGATGCGGGCCAGTTCGCCTTCGCGCACGCCATGCAGCAGCGCGTCCTGCGGGTGGATATCGACAAACGATTCGGCCGTATGATCGGCCAGCGTCGGCGCTTTGCCGGTGCGCGTCATGGTGTGCCATTGATCGCGCACACGGCCCGTGTTGAGCACCAGCGGAAAGTCTTCGCTCACGGCGTTGACTGGCGCACGGGTAGCCGTCGGCACAAAGCGCGCCTTGCCATCGGCAGTGGCAAACTGACGGTCGGCAAACAGACGCTCTTCAACCTCCAGCTGGCCGCTAGCCAGCCGCCGCACCGGCCACTGGGTCGGTTCCATATCATCGTATTCACGCGCATTCAGGCCGGCCAGACCGGAGATATCGAACATGCGCGGCACATCGGCTGCTGTATTACGGAAGCCACTCAGGCGCGCGTGCTCGGCAAACACGCCGTGGGCACTGCGGAAATCGAAGCCGCTGTACCCCATGCGCTGGGCGAACAGGGACAGAATTTTCCAGTCCGCCAGCGCTTCGCCCGGCGCCGGCAGGAAGGCCCGCTGGCGCGAAATACGGCGCTCGGAATTGGTTACCGTGCCATCTTTCTCGCCCCAGCCCAGTGCAGGCAGCAGCACATCGGCGTATTCGTTGGTATCGGTGTGCTGCATGATGTCGCTGGCCACCACCAGTTCGCAGCGCGACAGCGCGCGCCGCACCTGATCGGCATCCGGCATGCTGACCACGGGATTGGTGCCTATCACCCACACTGCCTTGATGCTGCCTTCTTCGATGGCCTTGAACAGGTCTACCGCTTTCAGGCCGCCGCTATCGGCCATCACAGGCGCATCCCAGAAGGTCTGCACCACATCGCGGTGCTCGGGGTTTTCCAGATCCATGTGCGCGGCCAGCATATTCGCCAGTCCGCCGACTTCGCGTCCACCCATGGCATTCGGCTGGCCCGTGATGGAGAACGGCCCCATGCCGGGCTGGCCTATGCGCCCGCCTATCAGGTGGCAGTTGATGATGGCGTTGACTTTGTCGGTGCCGGCCGAAGACTGGTTCACGCCCATGGAATAGGCGGTGATGGTTTTGGCTGTCGCGGCATACAGTTCGTAGAACTCCAGCAGCAGCGCCGGATCGATGCGGCAGATGCGCGCCACGGCAGCCGGATCGGCACAATCGATATTGGCCGTTTCCAGTGCCGCTGTCAGGCCATTGGTGTGCTGTTCCACAAAAGCCGGATCCATTGCGCCTATGCGGGCCAGATAGCTGAGCAGACCATTGAACAGCCAGACGTCCGTACCGGCTTTCACTGGCAGATGCAGGTCTGCCAGTTCGCAAGTGGCGGTGCGGCGTGGATCGATCACCACCAGCTTCATTTCCGGCCGCTGCTCCTTGGCCCTGAGGATGCGCTGGAACAGGATGGGATGGCACCATGCCGTGTTTGATCCCACCAGCACAACCAGATCGGCCAGTTCCAGATCGTCGTAGCACAGTGGCACCAGATCTTCACCGAAGGCGCGCTTGTAGCCCGCCACGGCCGACGACATGCAGAGACGCGAGTTGGTATCGATATTCGCGCTGCCCACATAGCCCTTCATCAGCTTGTTGGCAACGTAATAATCTTCCGTCAGCAGCTGGCCCGACACGTACAGTGCCACCGCCTGCGGGCCGTGTTCGGCGATGATGCTGCGCCACTGGCCAGCCACCTGATCGAGCGCCGCATCCCACGAGACGCGGCGCAGACCATCTTCACCACGCACCTGCGGATACAGCAGCCGCCCTTCCAGTCCCAGCGTCTCGCCCAGTGCCGAGCCTTTTACGCACAGGCGGCCGCGATTGGCCGGATGCAGCGTATCGCCGCTGATGGTGGCTGTGCCATCGCCTTTCGGTGTGGCCTGCACGCCGCAGCCAACGCCGCAATAGGCACAGGTGGTTCGGATCGCCAGATGGTCGGAAGAGAGGTTCACTTTATGCTCGCAATAATGGTTCAGGCAGCGCGGGCGCTCAGCGCCTCGCCAAACAGCAGGGTAGGACGAATGGCGGCGATGTCGGCGCCACTCTGGATCAGCTTGAAGTACCACGGGCCGTCCTTGACGTCGCCATACAGCACGGCGCCCGTCAGGCGGCCACCTTTGAGTACAAGGCGCTTGTACACGCCACGGCGTGCATCGCGCAGCACCAGATCTTCGCTGCCTTCGCCGCCGATGAAATCACCGACCGAATACAGTTCCACTCCCGTCACCTTCAGGCGGGTGGGTGAAGTCTGCTGCACGTAACGCCGCACACCGGCACCGGCCAGATGGGCGCCGCACACGCGGGCCTGATCCCAGATCGGCGCGACCAGCCCGAAAGTGGCACTGCGGTGCTGCACGCATTCGCCGACAGCGTACACGCGCGGATCGTAAGTCTGCAGCGTGTCATCCACCACGATGGCGCGGTCGCAATGCAGGCCGGCCGCCTTGGCCAGCTCGATATTCGGCCGCACGCCGGCTGTCATCACCACCAGATCGGCAGGAATCACGCTGCCATCCTTGAAGCGCACGCCCGTCACGCGATCCGGTCCGACGATTTCCTCGGTCTGGGCGTTCATCAGGAACTTCAAGCCCTTGGCTTCCAGCGCTTTCTGCAGCAACTGCGCGGCAGGCTTGTCGAGCTGCTGGTTCATCAGCGCATCCGACACATGCACCACCGTGACGGACATGCCCTGACGCTGCAGGCCATTGGCCGCTTCCAGTCCCAGCAGGCCGCCACCGATGATGACGGCGTGGCGGTGATTGCGTGCCATGGCCAGCATACTTTCCACATCCTGTATGTCGCGGAAGGCCAGCACGCCTTTTAGCTGGTGGCCCGGCACGGGAATGATGAAAGGCTTGGAGCCGGTGGCAATCAGCAGGCGGTCGTAGCGCACCATCAGGCCGGAACGGGCGCGCACCACGCGGTTGCGCCGGTCGATATGCTCGACCGGATCACCGGCATGCAGGGTAATCCCGTTCTGCACATACCATTCGCGGCTGTTGATCATGATGTCGTCCATCTGCTTTTCACCAGCCAGTACGGGCGACAGCATGATGCGATTGTAGTTACCGTGCGGCTCGGCGCCAAACACGGTAATGTCGTACATCTCGGGCGCCAGCTTGAGCAGTTCCTCGACAGTGCGCATCCCTGCCATGCCGTTCCCTATCACCACCAGCGCGGGCTTGTTCATAGCCCCACCCACACTTTGCCGTCTTCGATACGGGCCGGATAGGTGTTGACCGAATGCTCGGGCGCTTCCAGGCATTCGCCCGTCTGCAGATCGAAATGCTGCTTGTAGATGGGCGAAGCCACCACGATGCGCTCGCCCACGCTGCCCACCAGCCCGCGCGACAGCACGGCAGCCTGCGAGTTGGGGTCATAGTTATCGATGGCGAACACGCGCGCTTCGCCGGCCTGCACATGGAATACGGCGATCTGGCGCTGGTTCAGCAAGGCGCACACGCCCGTATTCGGCACGATGTCGCCCAGCTGGCAGACGCTAATCCAGTTATCCGTTTGAATATCGCGATGCATAACGTTCTCCTCAGGCTGCGTTGACTGCAATCGGAATCACGCGTTTGCGCTCTTCCACCGTGGCGGGCCGGATCTGGCCGCGCTCTTCCATGAACAGGACGTTGGCATCGCCCTGATCACTGTTGACGAAGTGGCGGAAACGCTTGCGGGTCTCCGGATTCTCCACTGCTTCTTTCCATTCGCAGGCGTAGGTATCGACCACGTGCTGCATGTCCGCTTCCAGCTCGGCGCCTATGCCCAGCTTGTCGTTGACCACGACCTGCTTCAGATAATCGAGGCCGCCTTCGAGGTTTTCGCGCCAGACGCTGGTGCGTTGCAGACGGTCCGCCGTGCGGGCATAGAACATCAGGAAGCGGTCGATATAGCGCACCAGCGTGGCCTTATCGAGTTCCGTCGCCAGCAGCTCTGCGTGGCGTGGCTTCATGCCGCCGTTACCGCAAACGTAGAGGTTCCAGCCTTTTTCGGTAGCGATCACGCCCACGTCCTTGCCCTGTGCTTCGGCGCACTCGCGGGTGCAGCCCGACACGCCGAACTTGATCTTGTGCGGCGTACGCAGACCCTTGTAGCGATTCTCCAGCTCGATCGCCAGACCGATGGAATCATCCACACCGTAGCGGCACCAGGTGGAGCCGACGCAGGACTTCACCGTGCGCAGCGATTTGCCGTAGGCGTGGCCCGATTCGAAACCGGCTGCGATCAGTTCTTCCCAGATCAGCGGCAGCTGTTCGAGGCGTGCGCCGAACAGGTCGACCCGCGCACCGCCCGTAATCTTGGTGTAGAGCTGGTACTTCTTGGCCACCATGCCCACCGCGATCAGACCATCGGCCGTGACCTCGCCGCCCGGCATACGGGGCACCACGGAATAAGTACCATCCTTCTGGATATTGCCGAGGAAGTAGTCATTGGTATCCTGCAGGCTGGCGTGTTCCTTCTTCAGCACGAAGTCATTCCACACGGTGGCCAGCATGTTCGCGGCCAGCGGTTTGCAGATGTCGCAGCCCAGACCCTTGCCGTGCTTGTCCAGCAGGTCGGCGAAGGTTTTAATCTGGCCGACTTTAATCAAGTGGAACAGCTCCTGACGCGAATGGGCAAAGTGTTCGCACACATGGTTGTTGACTTCCATGCCCTGCTTCTTCATCTCTGCCTTCATCACCTGCGTAACCAGCGGCACGCAGCCACCGCACGAGGTACCGGCACCGGTGCAGCTTTTCAGGTCCGCCACATTGGTCACGCCACCGGCCACTGCCGAACACAGCGCGCCTTTGCTGACATCGTTGCAGGAGCAGATCTGCGCCGTTTCCGGCAGCGCGTCCACACCCAGCGCCGGTTTGGCTGCGCCATCGGACTGCGGCAATATCAGGAACTCGGGCGATTCCGGCAGCTCGATTTTGTTCAGCATCATCTGCAGCAGCGTGCCGTATTCACTGGCGTCGCCCACCATCACGCCGCCGAGCAGATATTTGCCGCAATCGGACACCACGATCTTCTTGTAGATCTGTTTGCGCTCGTCGGTAAACTGGTAGGAACGGCTGCCTTCCACCTTGCCGTGCGGGTCACCGATACTGGCGACGTCCACGCCCATCAGTTTCAGCTTGGTGCTCATGTCGGCACCGGCGAATTCGGCCGCCTCGCCCAGTATGTGTTTGGCGGCCACGCGCGCCATTTCGTAGCCGGGTGCCACCAGACCGAAAGTCAGGCCGCCCCATAGCGCACACTCGCCGATAGCGTAGACGTTCGGATCGGAGGTCACGCAGTTGTTGTTGATTTCGATGCCGCCGCGCGGGCCGATCGTCAGGCCGCTTTCACGCGCCAGCATGTCGCGTGGACGGATACCGGCCGAGAACACGATCATGTCGGCATCCAGATGGCTGCCGTCCGCGAACTCCATGCGGTGGGTGCCTTCCACGCCATCCACAATCGCCGTGGTGTTCTTGCCCGTGTGGACGGTTACGCCCAGCTCTTCGATCTTGCGACGCAGTACGCGGCCACCGCCGTCATCCACCTGCACCGCCATCAGGCGCGGCGAGAATTCCACCACATGGGTTTCCAGATGCATGTCGCGCAACGCCTTGGCGCATTCGAGGCCCAGCAGACCGCCGCCGATTACCACGCCCGTTTTGGCGCGCTGGCCGCATTCCAGCATGGCTTCCAGATCTTCGATGGTACGGTAGACGAAGCAGTCCTTGCGCTCCTTGCCCGGCAGTGGTGGCACAAACGGATAAGAACCCGTGGCGATCACCAGCTTGTCGTAGTCGAGCACATTGCCATCCGCCGTGGTGACGTTCCTGTTGACGATGTCGATCTGGGTGGCACGGGTATTCAGGCGCAGCGCCAGATTGTCGCGCTCGAAGAAGCCCGGCTTCACCAGCGACAGGTCCTGCGCCGATTTACCCGAGAAGAATTCGGACAGATGCACGCGGTCATAGGCCGGACGTGGCTCTTCGCACAGCACCGTCACTTGCAGATTGCTGATATCGCTCTGAGCCAGCGTTTCCAGGAATTTGTGGCCGACCATGCCGTGACCGATAACGATGATTTTCATGATTGCTGTTCCTCTTATGGGTGTTAGACTGCCAGCTTGGCGGCGACGATAGCTTCTTCTTCCGTGCTGCTGCTGAAGCGGGCGGCCAGTGCGCACAGGGCCGATGCTGCAACCACCACGCCCAGCACCGTCAACGTTTGCTGGGTATTGCCCAGTCCTTTCATCAGGAAACCGGCTGCGACGGCGCCCACATTGCCGCCTGCACCGATGATGCCGGCCACGCCACCGAGAGCACGCTTGTCGACGAAAGGCACGATGGCGTAGGTAGCGCCGCAGGCCATGTGGGTGAACAGGCCAAACCCCAGCATGGAAGCTATGGCCAGCGTCACATCGCCAGCGTGAGCGAACATCAGCAGGCCGGCGCCTTCGCCCAGCATCAGCACGAACAGCAGCGTGATGCGCTTGTTCAGCGAGCCGCTGGCGGCCAGCTTGTCCGAGGCCCAGCCACCGAGTGCACGGCCGAACAGCGCCAGCAGACCGAAGCTGCCCGCTGCCATGCCGGCCTGCGCCAGCGACAGCTTGAAGTGATCGACGTAGTAGATGGCAGCGATGTTGTGAATGAAGATTTCGATGCCGAAGCAGGCACCGTAGGTGATGAACAGCAGCCAGACGCGGTGGTTGGCGGCGGCACGCTTGAAGCTATCCCATGCACCACCTTTGGCATCACTGTATTTGCCGCCTTCGATGGCAATGCCGGCAGCGCGCAGTTCCAGATAGTTCCCTTGCGGGCAGTCCTGCGTATAGCGGTAGTACACACCGGCCATGATGATCATCAGTACGCCCGGTACGATCAGGGCGGCGCGCCAGCCCAGCGTTTCGCTCACGCCCAGCATAATCATGGCAGCCATCAGCAGCGGCATCACGGCTTGCGCCACGCCGCCACCTGCATTACCCCAGCCTGCGGCAGCCGCATTGGCCGTGCCGACCACTTTAGGGCCGAACATCACCGAGGTGTGGTACTGGGTGATCACGAAGCTGGCACCAGCGGCGCCGATACCGAGACGGAAGAACAAAAAGCTCTCATAGCTCTGGGCAAAGGCCACGCCGATCACGGGAATCGAGCCGACCAGCAGCAAGCCAGTATAGGTCAGGCGCGGACCGAAGCGGTCGCACAGGGGGCCGACGATCAGGCGTACGAGGATGGTGATGGCCACCGCAGCGATATTGATGTTGGCAATCTGGGCCACGCTCAGACCGAATTCGCCCTTAATCACGGGCATCAGCGGAGCGCAGGCAAACCACGCGAAGAAGCAGACGAAGAATGCCATCCACGTCAGATGAAACGCCCGCATCGAAGGCGACGACATGGTGAAGAGTTGGATGCTGTGAGCTTTGCTGGCCATTTTCTATCCCGTTCAGAAAACAAAAAGGCGTCCGCGCAACCACAGTCAAAAAGACCGGGTTGGGCGGACGCCGTTGTCCTGCCAGCCCGTCTTTAGGCCAGCGTTGTATTCGGGGGGATCGCCGTTGATCCCTTACCCTGAGTATTGCAAGAGCCGTGCCAACTTGGGGGAAGCCACGGCGCTAGAGGGAAATCAGGCTGTCAGCGCTAATTTGATCGGTTCCCTGCACCGCAACTGCTAGCTGGCGGTGCAGGCGCGCACTTTATCGGTGCACCATTAGCGGGCGGTTGCGGTGCAGGCGGACACCGGCACCTGCACCAGCTCCTGCCATGCCTCGGCACAGCGCACCACATCGCCGATAACGATGATGGAGGGGCTACCAAGGCCGCTATCGTGCAGCGTCTGCGGCAGCTGGCCCAGCGTAGTCACGATCTGGCGCTGCTGTACACGCGTGGCCGACTGCACCACGGCCACGGGCAAGGTGAGCGCCGCGCCACCGGCCAGCAGGCCAGCCTGTATGGACTCCACCCGCGCCACGCCCATATAGATCACCAGCGTGAGGCCGCTCTGCGCCAGCGCCGCCCAGTTAGGCTCCGACTGTTCATCCTTGCCATGGCCGGTAACAAAGATTGCGCCCTGGCTCCAGTCGCGATGGGTCAGCGGCACGCCTATGCTGGCCGGTGCCGCCACGCCGCTGCTAATGCCGGGCACCACCTCGACGGCAATGCCATGCGCCTGCAGCGTGGCGCGTTCCTCGCCGCCACGGCCGAACAGATACGGGTCGCCGCCCTTGAGACGCACCACCTGCTGGCCGGCGCGCGCTTCGGCCACCATCAGCCGCTCGATGAATTCCTGCGGCGTGGAGGCGCAGCCGCCGCGCTTACCCACCTGTATTACCCGCGCGGTAGCCGGTGCGTACTCCAGTATGGTGGGGTTGACCAGATCATCGATCAGCACCACGTCGGCCTGCTGTATGGCGCGTACTGCCTTGATGGTCAGCAGTTCCGGATCGCCCGGCCCTGCACCTACCAGTGTTACCTTGCCCATGCTGCTCTCCCTATTCTGCTGCGGCCAGCGCGGTCGCGATCATCTGGTCGATTTCGCCCGAGATGTTAGACATCACGCCGGCGACCACGGAAAATTCCACGCCTGCCCGTCCAGCCCGCGCTGCCACGATGCGCGCATTGAAAGCCACCATGCGCGCTTCGCGGTTGATAGTTTCGATATCGCTGATCACGCTGCGCAGCTGCCGCTTCATCTGGCGTGCATGCAGGCGTGACTGCTCCTCGTAGATGGCGGTGATCTGGTTCAGTACGTCCAGTGTGGGCGTGGTCTGCTGCACCAGCTCCGCTTGCAGTGCCTGTGCCTCGGCGCTAGCCGTTTCGATGGCGCGCAAGGTGCGCTCTGCCAGATCGGCAAAAGCGCGGATCTTGCGGTCGCCTTCCTCCTGACCGAAATAGGCGCGCTGCAGCTCCGGACAGAACACGCCGGGCAGACCGTCGCTTTCTTCCAGCAAGGCCTGATGGGCATTGCGGAACAGACCCAGTGCTTCGCGCGCAACGGCCAGACTGGCTTCTTCTCCCTGCAGGGCCAGCAGCGCATACAGCACGATACGTTGCGAAGTGAAGCGGCGGCGGCCCGACAGATTGATCATCGCGCCGAATACTTCTCCCGACAGCGGCCGTGCTGATCTGGCTGCCAGCGCTGCAGCATAATCCGGCGCGCCCATTACGCTGCCTCTTTCGCAGGGTGGGCCTGTTTGCGGTACAGGAATTCCAGCACCGCGCTGCGATACTCGGCATAACGCGCATCCTGCGCCAGCGCCACGCGGTCGCGCGGGTGCTCGAGCTGCACTTCGACGATCTCGCCTATGGTGGCAGCGGGGCCGTTGGTCAGCATGACGATGCGGTCCGACAGCAGCACGGCTTCGTCCACATCGTGCGTCACCATCACCACGGTGGACTGGGTGGCGGCAACGATCTTCAGCAGTTCGTCCTGCAGGTGGGCGCGGGTCAGCGCGTCGAGTGCGCCGAACGGTTCGTCCATCAGCAGCACTTTAGGCTCCATCGCCAGCGCACGGGCGATGCCCACGCGCTGCTTCATGCCGCCCGATATCTCGTGCGGCCGCTTGCTCTCGGCCGCCGTCAGGCCTACCAGCGCCAGCGCACGCATGGTGCGTTCACGTAGCTGGGCGGCCGTCTCCGTTTTGCCGAACACGCGCTCGACGCCGAGGTAGATGTTTTCATAGCAGGTCAGCCATGGCAGCAGCGAGTGGTTCTGGAACACCACGGCACGCTCGGGTGCTGGGCCAGCGATTTCGCGGTTGGCGCATAACAGCACGCCTTCCGTAGGCCTGGTCAGCCCTGCAATCAGATTGAGTAGCGTCGATTTGCCGCAGCCCGAGTGACCGATCAGGGTAATGAACTCGCCCTTGCGTACCTTCAGGTTAATCTCGCGCAGAGCGTGGAATACCCCTTTCCTGGTATGGAATACCATCTCCACGCCTTCGATATCGATGAATTTTGCGTCGTCCATGAGATCCGCCTTTCCTTAGTTGGCTACCTGTTCGTAGCTGAATGCGCGTGCCAGTGCAACCAGTGCCTGTTCCAGCAACAGCCCCACTACGCCGATCGCCACGATGGCGATGATGATGTGCGGTACATTCAGGTTGTTCCACTCATCCCAGACCCAGAAGCCTATGCCTACGCCGCCGGTCAGCATTTCTGCCGCCACGATCACCAGCCATGCGGTGCCGATGGACAGGCGCACGCCCGTCAGAATGTAAGGCAGGGCCGATGGCAGCAGGATCTTGGTCAGCACCTTCCACTCCGACAGATTGAGCACGCGCGCCACGTTCATATAATCCTGCGGCACCCGCTGCACGCCTACCGCCGTATTGATAATCATGGGCCAGATCGAGCAGATGAAGATGGACCAGATGGCGGCAGGGTTGGCCGACTTGAACACCAGCAGACCGATAGGCAGCCAGGCCAGCGGCGAGACGGGCTTGAGCAGGCTGATCATCGGCCCCACCATGCTGCCGACGAAAGGCACGCGGCCGATCAGAAAGCCCAACGGGATACCGACCAGCGCAGCCAGCCCGAAGCCCACCGCCACGCGCTGCAGCGAGGCGAGGATGTTCCAGCCTATGCCCTGATCATTCGGGCTATTGCGGTAGAACGGATCCAAGAACAGCGTCACGGCCTCATGCCAGGTCGCCAGCGGCGTGGGAAAGTTGCTGTTCTTGATGGTGATGATCTGCCAGACCAGCACCAGCAGCGCTGCGCCCAGCAACGGCGCGATCACCTTGACGGCTGCTGCCGACACCTGTTCGCGTGCACGGGCTACCGAGTTGACCTTGAGCGCAGGGCGAGGACGGCGCACCGGCACCTCCACGGGTAGTGCGGTTTCGGGTTTCAGCATGGCGTTCATGGCATTCCCTTTCAGGCTTTGATTTTGAACGAGGCGGCGTAGGCTTTCGGGTTCTTGCCGTCCCACACGGAACCATCCATCAGCTTGGAGCTACGCAGCGGGCTTTTCGGCAGCGGCGTCTTGGTCATGGTGGCAGCGTCCTTGTACAGGTCGATCTGGTTGACGGCCGTGGCCACTGCCAGATAATCAGGATCGTCCTTCAGCAGGCCCCAGCGGCGATGCTGGGTCATGAACCACATGCCATCCGACAGATACGGGAAGTTGACCAGGCCGTCGTTGTAGAACTTCATGTAGTTGGCATCGTCCCAGGTCTTGCCCAGACCATTCTGGTAGCGGCCCATGATGCGCTGGTCGATGGCATCCTTGCTGGTGTTGACGTAGGACTTGTCGGCGATGACTTCGGCCATGCGGTTCTTGTTGGCCAGCGAAGCATCGATCCATTTGCCGGCTTCCAGTATGGCGGCCATCATGGCGCGGCAGGTGTTCGGGTATTTTTTGGCAAATTCCAGCGTGGTGCCCAGCACCTTCTCCGGATGGTCGCGCCAGATATCCTGCGTGGTGGTGGCGGTAATGCCTACGCCATCCATGATGGCGCGGTGGCCCCATGGTTCGCCTACGCAGAAGCCATCCATATTACCGACGCGCATATTGGCTACCATCTGCGGCGGCGGCACGGTAATCACCTTGGCATCCTTGAGCGGGTTGATGCCGTTGGCGGCCAGCCAGTAGTACAGCCACATGGCGTGGGTGCCGGTCGGGAAAGTCTGGGCGAAGGTGTATTCGCGCTTGTCGGTCTGCATCAGCTTGTTGAGCGAAGCGCCATCCACGGCGCCCTTATCGGCCAGCTTCTTGGAAAGAGTGATGGCCTGACCATTGTTGTTCAGGCCCATCAGCACCGCCATATCCTTCTTCTGGCCGCCTATGCCCATCTGCACGCCGTACAGCAGGCCGTACAGCACGTGGGCGGCATCGAGGTCGCCATTGGCCAGTTTGTCGCGCACGCCGGCCCATGAGGCTTCCTTGCTCAGCACGAACTTCACGCCATATTTCTTGTCCAGCCCCAGCACCGAGGCCATCACCACAGAGGCGCAGTCGGTCAGCGGAATAAAGCCGATTTTGACTTCTTCCTTTTCCGGTTTATCCGAACCAGCCGCCCACACGCCACCTGTTGCCAATCCCAGCATACTTCCTCCCGCTACCAGTCCTGCACCATGAATCATGCTCTGCACCACTGCCCGCCGCTTCACGTTCACCTCGGTCTCAGGCGCTGCGTCGATTGGTGTCTGCTTTTTTTCCATGGCTATCCTCGTCTAGTCCGTGTCTGCACAAAAAAAAACGCCCACCCACACGCAAGCCACAAGCTCGGTGTACGGTAGACGTCGTTGTCTGGTGTACTCCACCGCCGTTGGCAGAGTGCATAAGCGCATCGTTGCGCTTGTCCTAGACTATGCAATGACTGTGCCAGCCATGCTGCAGGGGGATAACAGGGGGATTAGCAAACGGCAAGGAAGCCAGCCTAGGCGCGCCATGCCGCCCCATGGCGCAAAAAACGCACCGCCATTGCGCAGTGCATCATTTATGGGCGCCGGGCTTAACCCAGCAAGTCTTCCACGTCAAGGATGCGCTGGGCCACCTCGGACAGCTTGAGGTTCTTGCTCATGGCCATGCTGCGCAGGCGCTGGTAGGCCTGCTCCTCGCTATAGTTCTGGCGCGACATTAGCAAGCCCTTGGCCCGCTCGATCAGCTTGCGCTCGGCCAGCTTGCTCTTGGTATCGGATAGTTCGTCCAGCAGCTTCTGCTCGCGTTTGAAGCGGGCCAGCGCCACCTGCAGCACGGGCTTGATGCGCTCGCTATGCAGGCCGGCCACGATATAGGCCGACACGCCAGCCGCCACGGCGGCCTCCATGCTGGCCGTATCCTCGCTTTCCGTGAACATCACGATGGGGCGGCGCTCGTCGCGCGTGGCGATGACAATGTGCTCGAGCACATCGCGCGCGTCGGATTCGGCATCGACGATGATCATATCGGGCTGCAGCTGGGCGATGCGCTCGGGCAGATACATGTCGGGCGGTAGAGAAGCGATGATGTCATAGCCGGCCTCCAGCAGGCCGATGCGCAGCGCACGGGCGCGCTCGGTCTGGGCCTGCAGGGCCGGATCATCTTCGTCACCCGCCAGAATGACGGGATTGACAACCACGATGCGTAAATGTTTCATGGTCGGTAGTGGTGCGTAATAAGGTTCATGCCCCACAATGAAGCAAGAATCACTCCTGCTTCACGCAAATGCCCGTTCAGACGCTTGCTACCGCGTATTTGGCCAGCCGCTCGGCCACCCGTGGCGCCAGTTCGTCGCTGCCCGTGACGGTCATCTGCAGGTCGTGCAGCTTGCCGTCTTTCAGGCCGTACACCCAGCCGTGCACCGTCACCTGCTGGCCGCGCTCCCACGCGTCCTGCACGATGGTAGTCTGGCACACGTTCTGCACCTGTTCCACCACATTCAGCTCGCACAGGCGTTCGGAACGCTTGTTGGTCTCGACGATCTCGCCCAGATAGCGCTCGTGCTTCTGGTTCACGTCCTGCACATGGCGTAGCCAGTTATCGGCCAGCCCCACGCGGGTGCCGACCATGGCCGCATGCACGCCCTTGCAGCCGTAATGGCCCACGATGATCACGTGCTTTACCTTCAGCACGTCGATGGCGAACTGCAGCACGGACAGGCAGTTCAGATCCGTATGCACGACCACATTGGCAATATTACGGTGCACGAACACGTCGCCCGGCGCCAGACCCAGCAGCTCGTTCGCCGGCACGCGGCTATCGGAGCAGCCTATCCACAGGTATTCAGGCGAGGCCTGCTGCGCCAGGCGTTTGAAGAATTCGGGATCGCGTTCGATTTCCGATTCGGCCCAGCGGCGGTTGTTGGCCAGCAGACCACTCAGGGGCGACGTACTAATGTCCAGATCACTCATCATATTCCTCTCGTACATAAGAAGACCGCCGTACTGCACCATAGCAGGACGGCGGTCCGATTTTAGCAGGACGGGTAAAGTAGCACTTACTCGAAGAAGTCCTTCACCTTGTCACGCCATGTTTTGGTCTGCGGGCTGTGTTTGGCGCCGCCTTCCGTGGTCGATTTTTCGAAATCGCGCAGCAGTTCCTTCTGCTTGTCCGTCAGTTTGACGGGGGTTTCTACCGCCACATGGCAGAACAGATCGCCCGCAAAACCCGAACGTACGCCCTTGATACCCTTGCCTTTAAGGCGGAAAGTCTTGCCCGACTGGGTACCTTCCGGCACGGTGAAGGCCACCTTGCCATTCAGGGTAGGCACTTCGATTTCGCCACCCAGGGCTGCCTTGGCAAACGAAATCGGCATTTCGCAATGCAGATCGTCGCCTTCGCGCTGGAATACGGCGTGCGGCTTGATATGGATTTCCACATACAGGTCGCCCGACGGCCCGCCATTGGTACCCGGTTCGCCGTTGCCGGACGAGCGGATACGCATGCCGTTGTCGATACCGACCGGAATTTTCACTTCCAGCGTCTTGTTACGCTTGATGCGGCCCTGACCCGAGCAGGCTGCGCATGGCTCGGGAATGATCTTGCCCGTGCCGTGGCACTTGGGGCAGGTCTGCTGGATGCTGAAGAAGCCCTGCTGCATACGCACCTGACCGTGACCGGCACAGGTCGAGCAGGTCACCGGCGACGTGCCGGGCTTGGCGCCCGTGCCGCTGCAGGTATCGCACTTGTCCCACGACGGTACGCGGATGGTGGTGTCGAAACCGTGCGCTGCCTGTTCCAGCGTAATTTCCAGGTTGTAGCGCAAGTCGGCGCCACGGTAGACCTGCGGGCCCGAGCTGCGGCCACGGCCACCGCCGAAAATATCGCCGAAAATATCGCCGAAGGCATCACCGAAGCCGCCTGCACCGCCAAAGCCGCCTCCGCCGCCCATGTTAGGATCGACGCCAGCGTGACCATAACGGTCGTACGCATCGCGCTTCTCCGGATTGGTCAGCATCTCGTAGGCTTCTTTGACTTCCTTGAATTTTTCTTCCGACTCTTTGCTATCCGGATTACGGTCCGGATGGTACTTCATCGCCAGCTTGCGGTAAGCCTTTTTGATCTCGTCTTCCGACGCGTTCTTGGCGACGCCTAGTACTTCGTAGAAATCTCGCTTTGCCATCTTGTCGGCACCTTGCTGTAGTTATTACGGGTGTAGACCTCCGGCGCAGCGAACTGCGCCAGAAAAATGCTCTACTGATTATGCTAAAAAGCCGAGCCGGTACCGCTTACACGGCCGATGGCTCGGCGCTCGTCGTCCCCGCGCTGTGGCGGGGATGGCGATCTTACTTGCTGTCTTTTACTTCTTTGAAGTCAGCGTCTACCACGTCGTCCTGCTGTGGCTTGGCCTGTTCGCCAGCGTGGGCGCCGCCTTCGGCACCAGCGCCACCAGCAGCTTGCTGGGCTTGCATGTCAGCGTACATCTTCTCGCCCAGTTTCTGCGAAGCGGTCGACAGGGCAGCCACTTTGGCGTCGATGTCGGCTTTATCGCCAGCCTTGATCGAACCTTCCAGTTCGGTGATGGCCGCTTCGATCTTCTCTTTCTCGCCAGCTTCCAGCTTGTCGCCGTATTCGGTCAGCGATTTGCGGGTCGAGTGCACCAGTGCATCTGCCTGGTTGCGCGATTCGGCCAGCTCTTTCACTTTCTTGTCTTCTTCGGCGTTCAGCTCGGCGTCCTTCACCATCTTCTGGATCTCTTCTTCGGTCAGACCGGAGTTCGCCTTGATGGTGATCTTGTTTTCCTTGCCGGTGGCCTTGTCTTTCGCGCCGACGTGCAGAATGCCGTTGGCGTCGATGTCGAAGGTCACTTCGATCTGCGGGGTGCCGCGTGCTGCTGGCGGGATACCTTCCAGATTGAATTCGCCCAGACCTTTGTTACCGGCAGCGATTTCGCGCTCACCCTGATAAACCTTGATGGTCACGGCTGGCTGGTTGTCGTCAGCGGTCGAGAACACTTGCGAGAACTTGGTAGGAATCGTGGTGTTCTTGTGTATCATCTTGGTCATCACGCCGCCCAGGGTTTCGATACCCAGCGACAGCGGGGTCACGTCCAGCAGCAGCAGGTCTTTGCGGTCGCCCGACAGCACCGAGCCCTGAATCGCAGCACCAACGGCCACGGCTTCGTCAGGGTTCACGTCTTTACGTGGGTCTTTGCCGAAGAACTCTTTAACTTTTTCCTGCACCTTAGGCATACGGGTCATACCGCCGACCAGAATGATGTCGTCGATGTCCGAAACCTTCACGCCCGCATCCTTGATGGCGGTGCGGCATGGCTCGATGGTGGCGTTGATCAGCTCTTCCACCAGCGATTCCAGCTTGGCGCGGGTCATCTTCAGGGTCAGGTGGACCGGTGCGCCGTTCGCCATGGCGATGTACGGCTCGTTGATTTCGGTCTGCTGCGAGGACGACAGTTCGATCTTGGCGCGCTCGGCCGAAGCTTTGATACGCTGCAGAGCGATAGGATCTTTTTTCAGATCCAGGCCGTTGATCTTCTTGAACTCTTCGATGATGTAGTCGATCACGCGCTGGTCGAAGTCTTCACCGCCGAGGAAGGTGTCGCCGTTGGTCGACAGCACTTCGAACTGTTTCTCGCCATCGACGTCAGCGATTTCGATGATCGATACGTCGAAGGTACCGCCGCCCAGGTCATACACGGCGATCTTGCGGTCGCCCTTGTCGGTCTTGTCCAGACCGAAAGCCAGCGCAGCAGCGGTTGGTTCGTTGATGATACGTTTGACGTCCAGACCAGCGATACGGCCGGCGTCTTTGGTGGCCTGACGCTGCGAGTCGTTGAAGTAGGCTGGCACGGTGATCACGGCTTCGGTGACTTCTTCACCGAGGTAGTCTTCTGCCGTTTTCTTCATTTTGCGCAGCACTTCTGCGGAAATCTGTGGTGGCGCCAGTTTCTTGTCGCGCACGCCGATCCATGCGTCGCCGTTGTCGGCTTTCATGATCGAGTAAGGCATCAGACCAATGTCTTTCTGCACTTCTTTTTCTTCGAATTTACGGCCGATCAGACGCTTGACCGCGAACAGGGTGTTCTTAGGATTGGTCACTGCCTGACGTTTTGCAGGGGAACCCACCAGAATTTCGCCATCTTCTTGATAAGCAATGATCGATGGCGTGGTACGCGCGCCTTCCGCGTTTTCGATCACTTTTGGCTGACCGTTTTCCATGATGGAAACGCAGGAATTCGTGGTTCCCAGATCGATACCGATAATTTTGCCCATGATGTTCTTCCTATTATGCTTTAAGTTTCAGATGCTACGAATATGTGGAATAGCTGTTTGTTTTCAAGAGCCTAACTTGGCTTCAGGAAAAAATTATTTGGCTTGCGCCGCGGTCACGATGGCTGGGCGCAGCAGGCGGTCAGCGATCATATAACCTTTTTGCAACACGGAAACCACGGTGTTGGCTTCCTGATCCGCTGGCACCACGGCCACGGCCTGATGCTTGTTCGGATCGAGTTTTTCGCCCTGCGCCGGCATGATTTCCAGCAGACGGTTCTTCTCGAACGCGGAATTGAGCTGTTTCAGCGTCATTTCCACGCCTTCCTTGAGCGATTCCAGCGTAGGCGCTTCGACTTTCAGCGCCATTTCCAGGCTGTCCTTGACGGGTACCATAGCTTCGGCAAAGCTCTCCACGGCGAATTTGTGGGCCTTGGCCACATCTTCCTGGGCACGGCGGCGGATGTTCTCGCCTTCGGCTTTGGCACGCATGAAAGCGTCCTGCATTTCTGCCAAGCGGGCTTCGGCGCTGGCCAGCTGCTCTTCCAGAGATGGCTGGTCAGGAGTCGATGGCGGAACCGGTGCAGCGGCTTCTGCCGCTTCTGGATTAGGGACTGCTTGATTTTCCTGATCTTGCATCTAAAGACTCCTACTATCGTATTTGTTTGACAAAACTTCTAACGGCACTGACCGCAAGTGGGGCGTGAGTCCCTGTTTTCAAGGGCGCCAGCGCTGCGGCTATGCCACTGGGACATTGTCAGTGCAGTTTCCGGGAGGAAAAATCACACGCAAAACTGCCTGCGCAACTCCCGTCAGGCGGCTATTTTAACAGGCTAGCACTCACCGACGGCAAGTGCTGATTACGCGCCGTCGGCAGAACAGTGGTGCCGGAGGGACAATGGCCGCGCTAATGCACTCAGTCCGGCCTGCAACTTGATTTCCATGCTGGCTAGACGCTGCATAGCCATTGAATTATCATTGCTTTTCTCTTAACTATTACTGAACGAGTAAGAGACTCACATGACATTCAAACAAATCATCACTACCCTCGCGTTCTGCTACGCCGCGAACGCCGTGTGGGCGCAGGAAGCCACGCCTGAGCCTGAGCCTGAACAGGAAGCCGGACAAGTTCTGGTACATGGGCAGCGCCCCGGCCCCGGCATGTGGAAAGTCTCGAAAGACGAGCATGTACTGTGGGTGTTTGGCCGCTATGGCCCGCTGCCCGCGAAAATGGAATGGCGCTCGCACGAAGTGGAAGCCGTGCTGGCCAGGTCGCAGGAATATCTGGCCGAACCCGATGCGTCGGCCAAGGTCGGCATCTGGGGCGGAATTAAACTGGCCGCTTCACTGCCGCAACTCTGGAACATCCAGAAGAACCCCGACGGCGCCATGCTCAAGGATGTGGTGCCGCCGGAGACCTACCAGCGCTGGTCTGTGCTCAAGGATAAGTACATGAGCCAAGATGACGAGGTGGATCGTTACCGCCCCTTTTTTGCCGCGAACAAACTGTACACGGCCGGACTGCAGCATATTGGTCTGTCGAACAAGGACGAAGTGGGGCCCGCCATCAACAAGCTCGTCAAGCAATATAAACTCAAGTTCACGCCTTCCTCGGTAGAAGTCGACTTGTCCGATGCCAGCAAGTTACTCAAGGAATTCAGCAAATCCGGTCTGGACGATGCGGCCTGTTTCTCCAGCACACTGGCGCGGCTGGAAGCGGATATCGACCACATGCGCTTGCGCGCCAACGCATGGGCCATCGGCGATATAGAAGTGATCCGCAAACTCGACTATAACGACCATGAAGGCACCTGTCGTGCCGCCATCGAAGGCAGCGCGGCATTCCAGAGCCGTCCTGATCTGCGCGAGGCGCGCGCCAAGACGCGCGAGCTATGGCTGCAGAATGCACAGCAGGCATTGGAAAACAATGCCACTACCTTTGCCATGCTGCCCCTGAAGGAGATTCTGTCGCCGACGGGATTGCTGGCGCGCCTGCAGACCAAAGGCTACAAGGTGGTAGCGCCCGAATAAGCGAGCTAAACTAGTCGGTCGCGCCCCGCTCCAGCGCGGCGGCGCGGGCAAGCTGCGCACCCTTTTGCTGCGCCTCGCGTTCCGACGCGGCCAGACGGGTAGGCCAGCCTATCAGGTGGGGTTCGATGATCTCGGCCAAGGCGGCTATCCATGCCGGGCTAGCATTCAGGCAGGGGATGTAGTGGAACTGCTGGCCGCCCGCCTGTTCGAACTCGTGGCGTACTTCCAGCGAAATTTCTTCCAGCGTTTCCAGACAGTCGCTGATAAAGCCGGGGCACAGCACGTCGAGCCGCTTGACGCCGTCGCGCGCCAGCTGGGCCACGGTAGGCGCCGTGTAAGGCTGCAGCCACTCGGCCTTGCCGAAGCGGGACTGGAAAGTCACGATATATTGATCTGGCGTCAGTTGCAGTGCTGCGGCCAGCAGACGCGCCGTTTTCAGGCATTCGCAGTGGTAGGGGTCGCCCAGCATCAGGGTGCGCTTGGGCACGCCGTGGAAGCTCAGTACCAGTTTATCGGGCTGGCCATGCTGGTCCCAGTGCGCCTGCACGCTGTCGCGCAACGCACTGATATAGGCTTCGTTGTCGTGATAGTTGCGCACAAAGCGCAGCTCGGGAATGTTGCGCACCGAGCCATAGTGCTGGAAGGCCGCGTCATAAATCGAGCCGGTGGTGGTGCCCGAATATTGCGGATAGGCTGGCAGTACGGCGATGCGGTTGATGCCTTCGGCTTTCAGCTGTTTCAGCACTTCCGGCAGCGCGGGCGAACCGTAGCGCATGGCCATCACCACTTTCAGGTCGCGGTGGCCGCGCTGGGCCAGTGCGGCTTCCAGCTGTCTGGCCTGCGCCGCCGTGTAGACCTTGAGCGGCGAGCCTTCCGGCGTCCAGATGGTCTGGTATTTGGCCGCCGACTGGCCGGAACGGAACGGCAGGATGATCAGGTTAAGGATGAACCACCAGACGGCGCGCGGAATTTCCACCACGCGCGGGTCAGACAGGAATTCCTTCAGATAGCGCCGCACGGCAGAGCGCGTAGGCGCATCGGGCGTGCCCAGATTGACTAAAACGATGGCACTGCGACTGGCACTACCGTGCTGGTAAGAAGGTTCGGTCTGAAAACTCATGGGCCTTGTGCTCGAAATGTCTAGGACAAAATTGGATTATAGTGAAGTAGCGCAGCGCCCGTCTGTGGGCGGCATGCCTATCGCTTCAGGATGCTAGCAGTTCGCGTGCATGTTTGCGTGTGGTGGCAGTAATTTCCAGTCCGCCCAGCATACGGGCCACTTCTTCCACCCGTGCTTTGGCATCGAGCACTTCGATGCGCGAAGCCGTCTTGCCGTTTTCTAGCGTGCCTTTGGCCACCTGGAAGTGCTGGCCCGCCTGACTGGCCACCTGCGGCAAGTGGGTCACGCACAGCACCTGACGCTGCTGGCCCAGACGGCGCAGCAAGCGCCCCACCACTTCGGCCACGCCGCCGCCGATGCCGCTATCGACTTCATCGAAGATCAGCGTAGGCACGGTGGTCGCGTTGGAAGTGATGACGGAAATCGCCAGCGCGATGCGCGCCAGTTCGCCGCCCGATGCCACTTTCGCCAGCGAGCGCGGTGCCACACCGGCGTGGCCTGCTACCAGAAACTCCACCTGCTCCAGCCCGTGCGCACTCGGTTCACCACCGTGCAGGGCAATCTCGAAGCGCCCGCCCGTCATGCTCAGGTCCTGCATGGCCTGCGTCACCGCGTCGGACAACTGGCGCGCGGCCGTGCTGCGCGTGGCCGACAGTTGCTGCGCCTGCGTCATGTACTGCGATTTGAGCTGCTGCTCCTGCTGGCGCAAGCCGTCGATATCGCTGGCATCGGCCATCTGCGCCAGCCGTGCCGACAGCTGCTCGTACTCTTGCGGCAGTTGGTCTTCGCTGACGCGGAATTTGCGCGCCGCCGAGTGGATCGCTTCCATGCGTGCTTCCACCGACTGCAGGCGCTGCGGATCGAGATCGACCCGGTCCAGATAATCGTTCAGCGCATACACGGCTTCCTGCAACTGGATACGCGCCGGTTCGATCAGATCGACGATGGCCTGCAGCCCGCTATCGACACCGGCCAGCTTGCCCAGTTTCTGATTCAGGCTGGAGAGCTGGGAGATAATCGGCTGCTCGTCCGCTTCCGACAGCAGCGCCAGCGCTTCCTGCGCGCCTTCCAGCAGGCTGGCCGCATGCGACAGGCGGCTATGCTCGTTACTGACTTCGCTCCACTCGCCCGTCTTCACGGCCAGCTTTTCCAGTTCGTTGACCTGCCATTCCAGCCGCTCGCGTTCATACAGCACATTGGCCGCATTGGTCTCGAATTCCTCGACCTGTTTTGCCAGCGCACGCCATGCCTTGTAAGCTGCGCTGACGGCACGCACCTGTGCATCGGCACCGGCCTGACCATCGAGCAGGCCACGCTGGGCATCGGTTTTCAGCAGCGACTGGTGGGCGTGCTGGCCGTGGATATCCACCAGCAGATCGCCGAGATCGCGCAACTGCGTGGCAGTAGCGGCGATGCCGTTGATATAGGCTTTGCTGCGGCCGGCGTTGTCGATCACGCGGCGCAGCAGCGCACCGCCCTCTTCCACCGCAAACTCGTTGGCGGCCAGCCACGCGTCGGCCGCTGCGTTGGCGGCAAAATCAGCCGTGATATCGGCCTTGGCCGCTCCTTCGCGCACCACCGAAGCATCGCCACGGCCGCCCAGCGCCAGCGTCAGCGCATCGATCAGGATGGACTTGCCGGCGCCCGTTTCGCCCGTGAATACAGTAAAACCGGCAGAAAACTCCAGTTCGATGGTGTCGACAATAACGAAATCACGGATGGACAGGGTACGCAGCATAGCGATGGATGAGATTAATTGAGTTTGCCGTCGTGCGAAGGATGCTCGTTCCAGTGCAGCTTCTCGCGCAGCGTGTTGTAGTAGCTCCAGTCTTCCGGATGCAGGAAGGTGATGGTGTGCGGCGAACGCCGGATCACGATCTGGTCCTGCCAGGCCAGACTGGCAAAGGTCTGCATATCGAAGTTGACGCTGATGTCGCGGCCACGCACGATTTCGACCACGATCTCGCTGGTTTCGGACAGCACGATAGGCCGGTTGGACAGCGCGTGCGGCGCAATCGGCACCATCACGATGCCGCCCAGACTGGGATGCAGCAACGGCCCGCCGGCCGACAGGGCGTAGGCAGTGGAACCGGTAGCGGTAGAAATGATCAGCCCATCGGAGCGCTGGTTGTACATGAAGTGGCCGTCCACATCGACACGCAGTTCGGCCATGCCGGCGCCGGCGCCACGCGCCACCACCACGTCGTTCACGGCCAGCCCCAGATGGATGGTGGCGCCATCGCGCATCACCCGCCCTTCCAGCAGCGTACGGCGGTCGGCCTTGTAACGCCCGCCCAGTATCTGCGCCAGCACATCGAGCATGCCGTCGAGCGGAATATCGGTCATGAAGCCGAGCCGGCCCTGATTGATACCGATCAGCGGTACATCGAAGGGCGCCAGCTGGCGCGCGATGCCCAGCATGGTGCCGTCGCCACCCATGACGATGGCGGCATCGCAGTGGGTACCGATTTCGGCCGCCGTCATCACCCGCACCTGCGGCAGGCTCAGGGCCAGATGTTCGGCCGTCTGCGCTTCGAACACCACGGCATGGCCAGCGTTCTGCAGGAATTCCACCACGCTGCGTACGGGAGCGGCAATACCGTCCGTATTCTGGCGCACGACCAGAGCGATGGTAGGAAAAGCGGCTGGCGTGGCAGTCATAGAAGTCTCGGCTAAGGGGTGGATCGGCGACACGCAGCAGAGTAACCCATATCGCCTGCTTGTGCCATGATCCGCCCTTGGACTGTATATTTAAACAGTATTGCGCGCAGTATAGTGTGACCGCCGCCAGACTGCAAGGCGCGGCAGCGGCGGTGGCGTTTTAATGGCCGATGGTCATGATTCCGGCCAGCATGGAGCCGGCCACGGCTAGGCCGATCAGGATGGAGTAGAACGACATCAGCAGCAGCCAGCGCAGCAAAGTCGTACCACGGCCGCTGTTGTAGACGCGCCGCATGGCCCATGGCAGATAGCCCAGCAGCCAGCACCACAGCACAAATTGCACAAAGCCCCAGGGCACCAGCAGCATCAGGATAAAGGTGAAGTAGGCAAAGGCGTTGGTGTGCAGGGCGAACAGCAGATGGTCGCCAAAGCGCCGGCCCGAACCCAGATACAGCACTTTCAGCAGCAGCGCGAACACCGGCATCAGGGCGAATATGGCGTATGGCGCATAGTGATAGAAGCCGTTCTGGAACACCTTGATCTTTTCTGCCGACGGCAGCTTGTCGAAAGCGTCGAGCTGATGGCGAGCGGCAGGCCAGCCGTCCAGATAGCTCTTCAGCTTTTCATTGCCGTCGATATCGATACGGGTTTCCTCGGCGCCCTTGTCCTGATCGGCACCAGCGGCCTGTTTGATGGCCGCCTTCAGCTCAGCCTTATCCTGAACCTTGCTCTGCGCCTTCTCCGCGGTTTTGGTCGCGGCAGCAGCATGCTCCTGCGGCGCTTCGTTCCCCTCGGTCATGCCGGGCGAAAACGTACCGGAGAATTTCAGCAGCGCGAAGAACAGCAGGCTCAGCGTCAGGTACAGCCGCAGCGGCTGGACAAAGCGCACGCGGCGGCCACGCATGTATTCAAGCGTGAGCACGCCGGGGCGGAACAGCAGCCGCATCACCGTGCCCCACAGCTTGCCCTCGAGCGCCACATAATGGCCCACGAACTCGTGCAGGAACTCGCCCACACTGGCATGGTGCAATATCGCTTCCTGTCCGCAATGGGAGCAGAACTGCCCCGTCAGCACGGTGTCGCAATTGGGGCAATTGGCTGGCGCCGCGTGGGCGTCCGCAACCGGCGTAACGGCAGTATTCATGCAGGCAGTCCGAATCTCAAGATGGTCTAAATGATAACCGTACTCGCTCCGGCTTGTCACGATTCAATCTAGCGACAGTGTGGCAATTTGCCGCCTACCATGGCGTCACCCTATCCGTACGGAGGCCATCATGCACGATACCAAGATCAACACCCGCGCCAAGCGGCGCAATGACGGAGTGCAGCGCTTGCCGCATGAACGCGACGAATCACCGGAGAGCGAACTCACACCCAAGCGCAGCGTGATGCGGCAGGCTGCCAGCGATGTGGAGGAAGGACTGGTCGATACCGACCTGCACAACCAGCCCGGCGCACAGACCACTCGTGCCTCAGGCGGCAAACCACCTTCGGGGCAGGCACGGCCCCAGCCCGGCACCAAACGCGACTAAGCTCGGCAGGCTGGCGTCAAAACGCATAGAATTCTGTCTTTCCCGCTCATACACGAAAGACCATTATGCGTATTCTGCACACCATGCTGCGCGTCGGCGACCTGCAGCGTTCGATCGCCTTCTACACCAATGTACTTGGCATGAAACTGCTGCGCACCAGCGACAATCCCGAATACCAGTACACGCTGGCCTTCCTCGGCTACGGCTCGAACCCCGACCACGCCGAACTGGAACTGACCTATAACTATGGCGTCAGCAGCTACGAGCTGGGCACGGCCTACGGCCACATCGCCATTTCGGCCGAGGACATCTACAGCGCCTGCGTGGCGGTCAAAGCCAATGGCGGCACCGTCACACGCGAACCGGGCCCCGTCAAAGGCGGCAGCACCGTGATCGCCTTCGTGACTGATCCGGACGGCTACAAGATCGAACTGATAGAACGCAGCTTCGACGGCGCCGGCGCCGGTCTGTAAGGACCGCAGGCAAACAAAAAGCCGCCCCACGGGGCGGCTCTTCATGGCTGGCCGGCTCGGGCCGGCTCAGTACACGACCTGGGCGGCCTGTCAGTGCACCAGCATGGCGTTGACCGCAGCCAGATCCTCTTCCTTGAGCGAACCAGCTGCCGACTTCAGGCGCAGACCGTTGACGATAGTGTCGTAACGGGCTTTGGACAGATCTTTCTGGGTCGAGTACAGCAGCTTCTGCGCATTCAGCACGTCGATATTGATACGCACGCCGACCTGATAACCGAGCTTGTTCGACTCCAGCGAAGACTTGCTCGACACTTCGGCCGCTTCCAGCGCTTTTACCTGCGCCAGACCGCTGTTCATGCCCAGATAGGCAGCACGGGCGCCCTGTGCGGCAGCGCGCTTGGTGGCTTCCAGATCGTTGCGCGCCTTGTCTTCCAGGGCAATGGTTTCACGCACTTTGCTGGTGACGGCAAAGCCGCTGAAGATAGGCACGCTCCAGCTCACGCCGATGGCGTTGTTGTTGATGGTCTGGCCGGCCGTCTGGTTCTGGTGCGAGGAGCTGGCTACCAGATTCAGCGTCGGCATGTGGCTGGCGCGATTGCGCGAGATTTCGCGTTTGGCGATTTCCACATTCAGATTGGCAGCGACCACGCCGTAGTTCTGGGTTTCAGCCGAGCTGACCCATGGCTCCATGGCCGCTGGCGACGGTGGCGTAATCGTCACGCCGGTACGCAGCGGTGCCAGTTCGCCCGGCATCTGGCCGATGATGACCTGCAGCGCAGCGCGCTTGTTATCCAGATCGTTGATGGCCGCATATTCGGCTGCCACCACCAGATCGTAGGCGGCCTGGGCTTCGTGGGTATCGGTAATGGTCTGGGTACCCACTTCGAAATTACGCTTGGCCGATGCCAGCTGCTCCGTGGTCGCCACTTTCTGCGCGCGGGTCGAAGTCAGATTGTCCTGCGCCGTCAGCACATCGAAATACGCCTGTGCCACGCGGGTGATCAGATCCTGCTGGGCCTGGGCGAAAGCTGCTTCGGCGGTCGCCGTGGCCAGCTTGCTCTGCTGGTAGCCTTCCCAGTTTGCCCAGTTGAACAGGGGCTGGGTCAGCGACACCGTATAGGCATTGCTGTGGTAATCGGTATCGCTCTTGGTGCGGATGCCGAGCACATTCGGTGCCGTAAGATCGCCGCTATTGCGCAGATTGCTGCCACTGGCCGAGATGCTGGGCAGCAGACCGGCGCGCCCCTGAATGATGCGTTCCTGACCGGCGCTCAGCGACGAACGGGCGCCGGCATAGGTGGCGTCGTTGGCCAGCGCCTGCTGGTAGATCTGGATCAGGTCAGCCGCCTGTGCCTCGGTCGTAATGTTCAGCGTCAACAGGGCGCTGGTGATCAGCACGGCGATAAGGGGTTTCTGCATTGCTTTCTCCACGGGAGTCATCAAAAAAAGACAGCCTTACACACCAGTGCTGACGCCGCGTCAGCACCTCAGTATTTAGCCATCGTGCTATCGACCTGCAGTGCCCAGGCATGGACACCGCCAGTCAGGTTGTACAGCTTGCCAAATCCATGATGCTCGAGATAGGCGGCCACCTGCAGGCTGCGCGCACCGTGATGGCAGATGCAGACGATGGCTGCATCTTCATCGAGATCATCGATACGGGCCGGGATGGTGTGCATGGGAATGAGCTGAGCCCCGGCAATATGACAGGTCTCGAATTCCCACGGCTCACGCACGTCCAGCAGGACCGGGTCGGGCCGGCCACTATCAGCCAGCCAGTCCGCCAGTTCCAGAGCACTCAGATGCTGCATTGACGACTCCGCCCCGCTCAGAACGTGAACTTCGACGGCACCACAGCCGAAGCCAGTGGTTTCACATCGGTTTCGAACAGGGTGCGGGTGTCGTAACCAGCTTCACCGGTGCGGGTGATCAGCTGGGCCTTCATCGCCGGCGATGCGCCGATGATGACGACCAGACGGCCACCGATACTCAGTTGTTGCAACAGGGCCTGTGGCAGTTCCGGCAGCGAGCCCGACACCACGATCACATCGAACGGGGCGCCAGTGCTCCAGCCCTGGGCCGCATTGCCCAGTTCTACCGTTACATTGGTCACGCCGTTATCGGCCAGATTCTTTTCTGCCAGCGCTTTCAGCTCTGGCGATACTTCTACCGACGTCACATGACGGGCTTTGTGCGCCAGCAGCGCAGCCATGTAGCCCGAACCGGCGCCGATTTCCAGCACGTTTTCGTGCTTTTTCAGGTTCAGATCCTGCAGCAGACGCGCTTCGATCTTGGGCGCCAGCATGCAAGCACCACCCGGCAGAGGAATTTCCACGTCGGCAAAGGCCAGTGCTTTATAGGCTTCCGGCACGAAATTCTCACGTTTCACCACCAGCAGCAGGTCCAGCACGTCCGCGGCGAGGACGTCCCATGGACGGATTTGCTGTTCGATCATATTGAAGCGGGCTTGTTCGATATTCATCTTTTGACTCGGGTCTGGATTAAACAAACCGTCATTTTATCGTTGAACTGGCATCGAGGCACATATTAACGACATGACGGGGTTTACGCGGGAAATTGCGACAGTCTGCAGTTTAAGGGGGTTGAACCTACCAAAATGGCAAGTTTGATGCAGAGCGGGCCGCCGCACCTCATGTCCGCTGCACTTCCAGGCCACGCAGGCTGACCTCGGTAAAGGTCGCCATGAAGGTATCCGGATCGATAGGCGGCATGCCGCAATCGGGCATATACGCGTGGGTCCACATCATCAGCATCAGCACGGGCGCCACCAGCACGGGCGTCATCACCAGCGGATCGACCGGATGGAATTCGCCCCGTTCGATGCCGCGCACCAGCACGCTGGCAATCAGCCGGTTACCGCGCGCCACCACTTCTTCGTTGTAAAACTGCGCCAGTTCGGGAAAGTGATTTCCTTCCGACAACATCAACTTGGTAATGCCGGCCAGCGGCGTGGCACAGATCTGGTGCCACCATTTAAGCAGGATGGCACGCAGCAGGGCACCGCTAGGGCCGTCATGCTGGGCCGCTTCCAGCTCCGCTTCGCCGATGGGGTGGACGATATTTTCCCGCACCACGGCTTTGAACAGTTCTTCCTTGTTGGCGAAATACAGGTACAGCGTGCCCTTGGACACGCCGGCACTTTTCGCCACATCCTCCAGCCGCGTGCCGGCATAGCCGCGTTCGACGAACTGGTTCAGGGCAGCGGCCAGCAATTCCTGCGGCCGCGCATCTTTGCGCCGCTCCCAGCGAGGCTTGGTTTCTTGAGAAACTTGCATGGAGGCTCTTGATTTAACTAACTTATTCAGGCTGGCGATTAACTTACTTGTTAGTCATTAATATAATCGCAAGCATTGCCAGCGTCAAGATTATGTACCACTTGCCTGGTATACTCGTTTCTCAGCTGTCAGAAATACCCCAATAGCGTTCCAGCACCAATGGCTACCAATTGACTAGCTTAGGAATCATGCGAAAACTTTCAATCCCAATAGAAGTGGCCCGCAACCTTGGGCAATCCAGGCATAGCAGGCCCTGAAAGGCAGGAGACTAGCCCAGTTTGTATCCCACAATAAATGCTAAGCGCTCAAAAAATCCAAGCACAGTCGTGCGGTTAGTTGGGGCGCCTCAACTATCGGCACATGTCCTATGTCGTCAAGAATAATCTTTTGGCTAACTGGCAGAAGTGCATGCAGCAAATCAGCATCATCCAGATGCACAATGCGATCCAGTCGCCCCCAGATTATCAGTACAGGCTGAGTCAATGTCGACAGAATAGGCGTTTGATCCATGTCTTCAACAATATCATTGAAGACTTTGCGTTCGATCTCACGACGGCTGATCTTGTCAGCCGCGAGGATCTGCAAAAAGAAGTCGGGAATGTAAGGCGGCTTGTTCATGCCAAACCGGATTAACTTTTTATAATCCGCCACATTATTAATTGCCAGCATGGGATTCACACCGCTTAGCGCGATTTCCTGGCGTATTTCACCTGGTGTTTTCTCGACACCTGCAGAATCAATCAAAATCAGCGATTGCACATCGTGAGGGTGTAAATGTGCGTAACGCAAAGCCACTGCGGCACCCATCGAATGGCCAATAATATGTATGGGACCAGCATTAAGCAGGGTCAGAAATTCCCGAAGATAATGGGCCTGTTGCGCAATCGTATAGCTCAACGATAGATTGCGCACACTGTCGCCATGCCCTGGCAAATCAGGAATAATGACTTGATCATGCCTGGATAAATGTTTTGCAAATCGGCACCAGCTATTTTTGTCCGCACCAGCACCATGCAATAAAATCAAGGTGCGTCCTTGACCTGCTTTTGAGTAGTAGAAGACTTCGCCGCAGGACAGCGACACTTGATTGCGATGCAAGCCTGCCGCCTTGGCCTCGGCCTTGAGAGCCTTTTGCAACAGACTATTCTTTAGAGCCTGCCACTTTTGTTTAACGAAATTCAAGATAACTATCCTTGGATATGGATGTGTGCAACGCCATTGCAGACCCGTTCAGACTGAACGGCGTGCTGCCTGCTCCAGGCTGGCTCGCGCAATGACACGATGGAATGGGGTGATGGCGGCAAGATAGGCCCGCCCCACCAAGTTATGGCAATGCACCACGGTCACCGCCACCAGCTCCTTGCCGCCTGCCGCGCCCGCGCGCAACTGGATCGCGAGCCGGAAGTCGAGATGCCGGTCATCCTCGCCCATCACCAGTTCTCCCGCGCTGCTCGAAAGCAGCGGAAAGAAACCGATCACCGGTCCCCGCGCCGCCGCAGCAATGGCGATCGCGCGCGACGATTTGACGCCGACTGTCGCCATCACCGTGTCGCGTACCCCCATCAGTGCACGGATCCACCAGACCTGCCGCTCGAACCCGGCGCGAGCCAGCGCGACGAGATCATCGCTAGCCCCGGCCGGCAACTGAACCGCGTACGCATCCACCAGATCCGCGTTCCGATACAGCGGCGCCAGGATGCAGTCGGATGGCACAGCGATCGCCTGTGCTTTCTGGATATTGTTCATTTAACTATCTCTCCATCGTTGGGGTTGGGCGAGCCTGCGCCATAAATCGTTGCTTTGTGCCTATGAGGAGCGCGCGCCGGCTGACCCCGCGGAGCCTGCTCGAGCGGGACAGTGAGCGTCGCGGCGGCAATGGTCTGCTGGACAAGCGCCTCGAAAACTTCACTCTGTCCTGCCGGAAGGAGCTGCCGATGGATCTCGCGCCGCTTGGCTACGCCGACCAACTGCTCGGCCAGCCAACCGGTCAGGTACAGCGCCGCCAGGCATCCCCCCGTTGTGGCAATATTGCCCGCAACTACCAGAGCCTGGTCGATCACCTGAACGCCCATCGCCACCAGCCCCTGTTGAGCGTCCGGATGTGTCGTTGCCGGCAGGCCGTCCAGCAATCCGAGTTCGCACAGGATGAACGAACCGGCGCAGACGGAGCCGATCAGTTGTTTTTGGGGATTTAGTTGGAAGGCCGACATAAATGCCGGGTCTGCCAACGCCGCCGGCACCCCTTGTTGACCGCTAACGAACAGCACTGCATCGGCACTATTGGCCTCGGCAAGATGGCCATCGGTCTGAATGACCGTACCCAGTGCCGAGCTATGGGTCGATTTGGTGCCCAGCACGCGCACACGCCAATCGGTGTTGGTCCGTCCCAGGATGTCGCGCATGAGGAAGAAATCGATGTCGGTGAACTGATCGAAGACGATGATAGAGATGTTGTACATGGCTGGTTTCTCCGCGTGTACTGATACCTGTGCAGTGTCTCCCGGGACCGGCCTATACCTGTCCGCCCGGGCTGAGCATGGGCTCCCAGTGATGGCGCATCCGCACTTCGGCACCGAGGCGCTCAAATAGCTTGCATAGGCTGTAGAAAGTGCGGTCGAAATATATGAATTCGTCAGCTACGCGGTTCAGGTTGCGTATGCGGCTCAGCCCGTGCAGCACCTCCATGCCGCGCGCCGTGTAGTCCGTGTGAACGGCGAAGCTGAAGCGGTCGACTCGCAGCGGCTCCAGCAGCCAGCGCCCGAAGGGACGCATCACTTCCGTATAAACGCGCTCGCTGTCGGCACCGTGTTCCATACCGATGGCGCGGTAGGCCTCAAAGACGGCGGCAGAGTCGTCATCCAGATAGCCTTGCAGGATACGCGGCAAGGTGGCGGAGAAGGCGGGCGAGATGTCTTTGACGCAGCCAAAGTCGAGCAGGGTCAGAGCGCCATCCGGCGCAAACAAATAATTGCCGGGATTGGGGTCGGCATGGAGGCGGCCCAGACGCAGCGCGGAAAGGATGAACAAATCATAGAGCCCTTGCGCCGCCCGGTTGCGTGCGCTCTGGTCAGGGCCGGTGCGCAGCCATTCGTCGAAGTGCAGGCCGCTGGCATGGCAGGAGGTCAACACGCGGGTAGCGCACCGCTCGGGATGAACCTCCGGCACAGTCACCAGCGACGGCGGCAGGCGCGCGCGGAACCAGCGCTGGTTGTCGGCCTCGACGCGGTAATCGACTTCCTCCCGCAAGCGAGCGTGTATGTCATCCAGCACCGACTGTGCCAAACGGGCATTCGGCAGGCCAAGGGCAATCCGGCGCAGCATGCTCATGTCGCTGTCTATGGTGGCAGCGATACCCGGGTATTGGATTTTGACTGCCACCCGCCTGCCGTCGTGCAGAACGCCTGCATGCACCTGCCCCAGGCTGGCAGCGGCGAACGCATCGGCATCGAAGTGGGCGAACAGTGCCTCGGGTTGCTGGCCGAACTCGTCGAACAGCACTTTGCGCACGAGGACGCGGTTCAGCGGCGGAACGCGGTAGCAGGATTTTTCCAGCTCGCGGCGCCAGGCGGGCGGCAGCACGTCTACTTCCATGCACAGCATCTGTGCCGCCTTGAGGGCCGTACCACGCAACTGTGACAGCGCGCTGAAGATCAGGCGGGCATTGCGCTCGTCCAGGCTGTCCCGTGCTTCCTGCCCGCTACTGTCGGCCAGGAACGGCCGTTTGATTTGGTGCCCGAGGTGATTGAGTCCCAAGCGCAAGGCGGTGGTCCCGGCGACACCGGCCCGCGCCAGTCGGCCTTCAGGAACGCTTCGGCTCATCTTTGTCCCCCATGAAGTGGCGTTTGGCCCGGCCCAGGGGCCCGCGCAAGTCACCCAGGGGTTGCAGCCGGCCGATGACGTGGGTGCGGAAAATGAAGGAAATCAGGTCCAGCAATTTACCCACCAGTCCGGCCTGCAGGACACCGGCAACGATTTCCATGCTCTGGTCCACCAAGCGCGTCGTATTGGCAAAACCCTCGGAATCGTCCTTGAGCCAGTAGGCCAGGATAGCGCTCTGGTAATCCCACAACAAACGGGTGAGCAAATCCTGGTAAGGTTGCGGCGGAATTTCTCCGACTTCCATGGCAGCATCGAGCAGGTCCAGCACCATTTCCGCGTTGAGCTTGCGCGCCTCTTTCAGATGCTCGTAGGCGGCCACCGGCGAGCTGAAGGTCAATTCAAAGACCTCCTGCAAGAATTCCCTAGCCGGCAGCCAGGTCTGCAGCTCCGTCTCCACCAGTTGCTGCAACTGTTCACCGATGCTGAATTGATGGAAGTTCTCGACATCCATCAGCGCAACTCTTACGCGGCGCTGCACCTCCTCGCAATAACCATAGAGCAGTTTCTCTTTGGAAGGAAAGTAGTTGTAGATGGTAGCGTCGCCGACATTGGCACGCTGCGCGATCTCGCGCATAGAAGCGGACTTGTAGCCCTTCTCGACAATGACATCGACCGCCGCCTCCAGTAGCCTGATCCGGGTCCGGGCCTTTTCCTGCTCGCTGATCTTCATATGACACCGCGTTAATGTGAAATTACAATACATATTAATATCTATTTTTATAAATGTATACGCGTAATTTCACATTAGACCAACTCCTGCTATCAGAACCTGTGCTGAAGACCTGCTAGCCGCCCACGCAGCCGAGCGCTATGCCATCATAGGCATGCTGGCCGCGCAGGAAGCGCTGGCGCAGTCCGGCTTTAGCGCGCAGAACGAAGCCGAGGCGGAAGCCAGCGGGGTGTTCTGGGGCACGGGCATGGGCGGCTCCAGCACGCTGGAAGGCGGCTATGTCGACCTGTTCCTCGAAGGTAAAACCCGCATCCGTCCCATGTCGGTCGTGGCCGGCATGAACAATGCGGCCGCCTCGCAGATCGCCCTGCGCTACCAGTTCAAGGGGACGGTGAACAATTACAGCTACGCCTGTGTCTCTTCGGCACAGGCCATAGGCGAAGCTTACCGCCACATCCACCACGGCTATGCCGACCGGGTGCTGGCCGGCGGCTCGGAAGCGCTACTTAACTACGGTGTTGTCACTGCCTGGGATTCCATGCGCGTGCTAGCGCCAGCCGATAGCGCCCACCCGAAACGCTCGTGCCGTCCATTCTCCGCCGACCGCAACGGTCTGGTGCCGGGCGAGGCGGCGAAGTCGAATTCCTTCGCCTTCGGCGGCAGCAATGTCTCGCTGATCGTGCAGCAATTCCACGATGCCTAGCAAGGCCGCGCGGCTCCCCGCTAGCGTGGCCGCGCGTCCGGCTTGACCGCACGCGTAATCACGGGTCTACTAGCGCGACACAACAATCTCGGAGCCCACCTTGAACGTCACGTCTGCCAGCGCCAGCGCACCATCCTCCCTGTCCGGCCGCCGCATCATCGCCCTCGTGATGATGCTGTTCTTTGCGTTCGGCTTCTGTACCGTGCTGGTCGATACGCTGGTGCCCAAACTCAAGGGCCTGTTCGCGCTCAACTACGCGGAAGCCATGCTGACCCAGTTCTGCTTCTTCGGTGCCTATTTCATCGTTTCCCTGCCGGCCGCGCGCCTGATCCGCCAGCTCGGCTATCTGGAAAGCGTGACCATGGGGCTGGTCATCATGGCCGCCGGCTGTCTGGCTTTCACCCCGGCGGCCGAGCATGGCAGCTATCCGGCGTTTCTGGCCGCCCTGTTCGTACTGGCCACCGGCGTCACCATCGTGCAGGTGGCAGCCAATCCGCTGGCAGCGCGGGTGGGTGATCCGCGCCACGCACACAGCCGGCTGACGCTGGCACAGGCATTCAATTCGCTGGCCACGGCCATAGGCCCCCTGTTCGGCGCTGCCTTCATCCTCAGCGACGAAGGCGCGGCACCGATCGCCAGCGGCCTGAGTGCAGCGGCCCAGCGGCTGGAAGCGGGCCGCTCGGTCCAACTACCCTTCCTGATGATAGGCCTGACGCTGGGCCTGCTGGCAGCGATCTGCTGGGCCTGCCGCCGCTGGGCTCCGGCCAGCAACGACGAAGCCCAGGGCGGCAGCTATCTGGCGCTGCTGCGCCGTCCACGTCTGATGCTGGGCGTGCTCGGCATCTTCCTCTACGTGGGCGCCGAGGTGGCGATCGGCAGCATGCTGGTCAACTATCTGGTACAGGCCAGCGTGCTGGGCACCAGCATCAGCACCGCCGGTTCGCTGGTCTCGGTCTACTGGGGCCTGGCCATGGTGGGCCGCTTCATCGGCGCCGGCCTGCTCAAGCGCGGCAGGCCCGGCCTGCTGCTGGCCGGCTGCGCCACGGCGGCCGGCGTGCTGGCGATGATTTCGCTGTCCACTACCGGCTACGTGGCCGCGGCCAGCATCCTCGCCATCGGCCTGTGCAACTCCATCATGTTCCCCACTATCTTCACGCTGGCACTGGAAGGCAGCGCGGAACAGGCACCACGGGCGTCCGGCCTGCTGTGTCTGGCCATTGTGGGCGGCGCCATCATCCCCGTCATTGTGGGCGCGGTGGCGGACCACTCCAGTCTGGCCACGGCGCTGTGGGTGCCAGTGCTGTGCTATGCCGGCATAGGCGCTTACGGCATCTACGCCAGCAAGAGCTGAACAGACGGGGCATGCAAATAAAACAAATTGAACACATTTGAAATTAATTCGATTTATTTGCTATATTTGATCAAATCTGTATAATGCCAGACACCGGCAGCCGTTTCTGGCTGCTTTCCCCGTCTAGCGAGGTCAACATGTCCATACAGCCCGAGATGTCGCGCGAACAGCTTGCCCAGCTGCGCGCCCTGCGCAGCAAGGAAAGCCTGCACGATGCGCTGGAGCGCGCCCGCAAAGCCACCTATGCCGCCACGGTACTGGCCGCACGCGACCGTGCACGTCAGGACGCCATCCGGCGCATGCACACACGGTAAATCGCTGCATCGGCGCCGGGCAACTGGGCTACACTAGCAACACTATCCATCGTGTAGGCCGCCATGCCCCGCAAGAATCTGCCCGAGCTGATCACCCTCAAGCGCCTGATCGACGAAGGCGCGGCGCACCTGCAGGTAAGCACGCCCTGCAGCATCGCCATGGACGGGCGCGATTTTCCCGTCTACACGGTGGCGCTCGGTAATCCCGATCCGCAAGTGCCGGCACTCGGTTTCTTCGGCGGCATCCACGGGCTGGAACGCATAGGCACGCAGATCGTGCTGGCCTTTCTCGAAAGCCTGCTGGCACGCCTGCGCTGGGACCATACGCTGCATCAGCAGCTCTCTTCCTTGCGACTGGTCTTCATGCCGCTGGTGAATCCGGGCGGTATGTGGCAGGCCACGCGCTGCAATCCGCAAGGCGTGGACCTGATGCGCAATGCCCCCGTCAGCGCCAGCGACCGCGTACCCTTCCTGCTGGGCGGGCAGCGCTATAGCCGCCATCTGCCGTGGTATCGCGGTGCGGCCGACGCGCCGATGGAAGCGGAAAGCCGCGCCGTGTGCGATTTCGTCACGCGCGAGCTGCTGTCGCGCCAGTTCAGTCTGGCGCTCGATTGCCATTCGGGCTTCGGCCTGCGCGACCGCATCTGGTTCCCGCACGCCCATACCAGCACGCCGATACCCCATCTGGCCGACATCGCCGCACTGGAACAGCTGTTCAGCGCCAGCTACCCCAACCACAACTATGTGTTCGAGCCGCAAAGCCGGCAGTACCGCACCCACGGCGATCTGTGGGACTACCTGTACCTGAACGGCACGGACAGCGGCGAGCGCGTGTTCCTGCCACTGACACTGGAAATGGGATCGTGGCTGTGGGTGAAGAAGAATCCGCGCCAGCTGTTCGACCGCATTGCCATGTTCAACCCCACCGCACGGCACCGCCAGCAGCGCGTGCTGCGGCGCCACCTGACGTGGTTCGATTTCCTCATGCGCGCCACCATCAGCCACCAGTCCTGGCTACCGTCCGGCATGGCGCGCAAGGTGCAGCACAAGCGCGCGCTGACCCAGTGGTACGCCTGATGGAACGCTGGATACTGCTGCGCGGACTGGTGCGCGAGCAGCGCCACTGGGGCAGCTTCCCCGCCCTGCTGGCCGCTGCTCTGCCGGACGCCCGCTTGTACACCCCCGACCTGCCCGGCAACGGCAGCCGCTACCGCGAAACCAGTCCGGCCAGCGTGCGCCAGATGGTGGAAGCCTGCCGCCTGCAACTACAGCAGGCCGGCGTGGCGCCGCCCTACTCGCTACTGGCCCTGTCGCTGGGCGGCATGGTGGCGCTGACGTGGGCGGACCTGTATCCGCAGGAATTGTGCCGCTGTGTGCTGGTCAATACCAGCATGCGGCCCTACAGCCCGTTCTATCAGCGCCTGCGCTGGCAGAACTACGGCGCCATCGCGCGCCAGCTGCTATCAGGCGGACGGCAGGCACAGGAACAGCTGATCCTGCACCTGACCAGCCGTAGCGGCGACGCGACCGGGCGCGCCGCGCTGGTACAACAATGGCTAGGCTATCAGCAGGAATACCCCGTCGCCCGCGGCAATGCCTTGCGCCAGTTATGGGCTGCCGCCCGCTTCCGCGCTCCGGCCCGGCGGCCGGCGCTGCCCCTGCTGCTGATCGCCAGCGCCGGCGACCAGCTGGTGGACCATCGCTGCACGCTGGAACTGGCGCGGGCATGGCAGACACCCGCACTGCTGCACCCGACGGCCGGCCATGACCTGCCGCTCGATGCCGGCGCATGGCTGGCGCAGCAGATCGCCGACTGGGTGGCCGCTAGCAAAGCCGCGTAAAATACCGCCCCTATGAAAAGCCATCAGCCAACGCGGCCCGTTGCCGCCTGCCAGCCATGAACTGCCGCGACCGCTGCGGCGCCTGCTGCATCGCGCCCTCCATCACCAGCCCCATCCCCGGTATGCCCGATGGCAAACCGGCCGGCGTGCCCTGCATCCAGCTGGACGCCGACTACCGCTGCCGCATCTTCGGCCAGCCGGAGCGGCCAGCCTTCTGCGCCGGTCTGCAGCCGGCCGCCGATATGTGCGGCGACACGCGCGAGCAGGCCATGCTCTGGATTACCACGCTCGAACATGCCACCCGGCCGCAGGCTGGCGGCAAGCCGGCTGGGCAAACAGCCTGCCCTGATAATTAATTTACATTCCGCTTGCGCCAGATTCGGGCTGCGGACGGTCCGGCATGGTAAGCTTCGACCCCGGTATTGCTAGCCTGCCGTTCTACACTTACTCACTATTTCTACCTCATGGATATCGTTCTCGCACTCAAAGCCCTGATCATGGGCCTGGTTGAAGGTTTTACGGAATTTCTGCCGATTTCTTCCACGGGTCATTTGATCCTGACCGAGCATTTACTGGGTTTCCAGGGCATGGAAGAAAAAATGAAAGTGTTCGAGATCGTGATCCAGGCCGGCGCCATTTTCGCCGTCTGCTGGGAATACCGCGCCCGTATCGCCGCCGTGCTGACGGGCCTGGGCGACCGCAAACAGCAGCGCTTCGCCATCAATGTGCTGATCGCTTTCCTGCCGGCCGCCGTACTGGGTGTGCTGTTCAGCAAAGCCATCAAGGCATCGCTGTTCGCCCCCGTGCCGGTGGCACTGGCCTTCATCATCGGCGGTCTGGTGATACTGTGGGTGGAAAAGCGCGAACGCGATAATCCGTCCATGGTACGCATCCATTCGGTCGATGACATGACGCCGGTGGACGCCATCAAGATCGGCATCGCCCAGGCTTTCGCCCTGATTCCGGGTACCAGCCGTTCCGGCGCTACCATCATGGGCAGCATGCTGTTCGGCCTGTCGCGCAAAGTAGCGACCGAATTCTCCTTCTTCCTCGCCATCCCTACCCTGCTGGGCGCCACCGTGTATTCGCTGTACAAGGAACGTGCGCTGCTGTCGGCCGCCGACCTGCCGCTGTTCTCGGTCGGCACCGTCGCCGCCTTCATCTCCGCCTTCCTGTGCGTGCGCTGGCTGCTGCGCTACATCAGCACCCATACCTTCACCGCTTTCGCGTGGTACCGCATCGCTTTCGGCCTGCTGGTACTGGTCACCGGCTATACCGGCATGGTGGTGTGGGCGGACTAAACCCAAGCAGTAAAACCTTTCTGTCTCAATGAATCAAGCGCAATACCAGCAACAAGCTCTGCACCTGCTGCAAACCGTGTTCGGCTACCCGGCCTTCCGCGGCCAGCAGGAGGACATCGTCGGCCATGTCTCGGCGGGCGGCGATGCGCTGGTATTGATGCCTACCGGCGGCGGCAAGTCGCTGTGCTATCAGATCCCTGCACTGGTGCGCGATGGCGTCGGCGTGGTCGTCTCGCCCCTGATCGCACTGATGCAGGATCAGGTGGACGCGCTGGCCGAAGTGGGCGTGCGCGCCGCCTTCCTGAATTCCACCCAGACCTACGAAGAAGCCAGCCGCATCGAACGGCTGGTGCGCACCGGCCAGCTCGATCTGGTGTATGTGGCGCCGGAACGGCTGATGACGGAGCGCTGCCTGAACCTGTTCCAGGATTCGAAGATCGCCCTGTTCGCCATCGACGAAGCGCACTGCGTCTCGCAATGGGGCCATGACTTCCGGCCCGAATACATCCGCCTGTCGGTGCTGCACGAGCAGTTCCCCGATGTGCCGCGCATCGCCCTGACGGCAACGGCTGACCCGCAGACCCGCGCCGAAATCGTCCACCGCCTGCAGTTGGACGACGCCATGCAGTTCGTCTCGTCCTTCGACCGGCCAAACATCCGCTACCAGATCGTCGAGAAGACCAATGGCCGCAAGCAGCTGCTCGATTTCATCACCAGCGAGCATGGCGGCGATTGCGGCATCGTCTACTGCCTGTCGCGCAAGAAGGTGGAAGAGACGGCCGAATTCCTCAACGAGAACGGCGTGCGCGCCATGGCCTATCACGCCGGCATGGAGCACGCCAAACGGGCCGCCAATCAGGCCCGCTTCCTGCGCGAAGAAAACATCGTGATGTGCGCCACCATCGCTTTCGGCATGGGCATCGACAAGCCCGATGTGCGCTTTGTCTGCCACCTCGATCTGCCCAAGAGTATCGAAGGCTATTATCAGGAAACCGGACGGGCCGGCCGCGATGGCGCACCGGCCAGTGCATGGATGGCTTACGGCCTGCAGGACGTGGTGCTGCAGCGGCGCATGATCGATGAATCGGAAGCTGACGAAACCTTCAAGCGCGTACTGGGCACCAAGCTCGATGCCATGCTGGGCCTGTGCGAAACCCTGAGCTGCCGGCGCGTGCGCCTGCTCGACTATTTCGGCGAAAAGGCCGGCCCTTGCGGCAATTGCGATACCTGTCTGATTCCGCCTGTCTCGTTCGACGGCACGGTGCCGGTGCAGAAGCTGCTGTCGGCCATCTACCGCGTCGACCAGCGCTTTGCTGCCGGCCATGTGATCGAAGTGCTGCGCGGGATGGAGACGGAACGCATCAAGACCTGGCATCACGACTCGCTGTCCGTGTACGGCATAGGCGCCGACCGTAGCGAGCAGGAATGGCGCGCCATCCTGCGACAGGTCATCGCACTGGGTCTGGTGACAGTCGACCACGAACAATACAGCTCGCTCAAGCTCACCGATGCGGCCCGCCCCGTACTCAAGGGCGGACAGAAAGTGCAGCTGCGCCAGTACCAGAAACCCGTCAAGCAGAAGAGCTCCAGCCGCAGCAGCAAAGGCTATGTGGAGAGCGACCTGTCGCCGCGCGAGCAGGCCATCTTCGACAAGCTGCGCTGGTGGCGCGTGGAGACGGCGCGCGCGCACGACGTGGCGGCCTACATCATCTTCAACGACGCCACCCTGCGCGAGATTGCCAAAGCCCGCCCTACCACGCTGGCTGAAATGCGCGGTATTTCCGGCGTGGGCGAGAAAAAGCTGGCCTCGTACGGCGATGAAATCGTCGCCATCATCCGCGAGATGGAATAACGGAATAATCGGATCAGACCGCGCTTCCAAGGTATCATGCAGCATCGGGCGACCATCGTCGCCATGCCCTACCGGAGCCTGTCTGATGATCAAATTCAGTCTTAGCGCAGCACTCGCACTTTGCTTTTCCACTTACGCACAGGCCGCGCCCGCGCCGGCCGACACCATCTACCGCAACGGCTACGTCTACACGGTAGACGCCAAAGATAGCGTACAGCAGGCGCTGGCCGTACGCGCCGGCCGCATTGTGTATGTGGGCGATGATGCCGGCGCACAGGCGCTGGCCGGCAAGAAGACCCGCGTGATCGATCTACAGGGTCGCATGCTTATGCCGGGCCTGATCGATGGCCATATGCACCCGCAATCGGGCGGCAGCCGCCTGCTCAACTGCAGCCTCGATTACGAGAATCTGACCGTGCCGCAGTTTCAGGCGCGCATACAGGCCTGTCTGGACAAGGACAAGAAATCCGACAGCAAGCGCTGGCTGGTCGTGGTCAACTGGTTCCAGCAAGGCATGCTGCCCGAGGGTGTGGAAACCAGTGCTGCCACGCTCGATGCGCTGAAGACGGAGCGCCCCATCATCGTACGCTCCTCGTTCGGCCACTCGTCGCAGCTCAACTCCCGAGGCATCGCGCTGGCCGGCATCAAGGCCGATACGCCTGATCCGGCTGGCGGCAAGATCGTGCGCGACGCACAAGGCCAGGCCACCGGCCTGCTGGAAGACGCCGCACAGGATGCGGCCATGAATCTGCTACCAGCGCTGACCGTGGCCGAGAATCTGGCGGCCTCCAAAGCGGCGCTGGCGGCCATGCGCAAGCAGGGCATCACCACCTTCCTCGATGCCTACACGGATCCGGAAACCATGACAGCCTTCAGCACGCTGCAGAAACAGGGCAAGCTGACGGCGCGCGGCCACTTCGCCGTGCTGATCGATCTGGACAAAGGCGCCACGCCGAAAAGCGCGGTAGCCGAACTGCTCAAGCAGCAGAAGCAGTTCGATCAGGGGCCTACCCGCGTGGCACCGTCCATGCAGGTGCGCCACGCCAAGCTGTTCATGGACGGCGTGATCTCGGCACCTGCATTCACGGGCGCCATGCTGGAACCGTATCTGGTCAATCAGGGCACGGCCCAGCAGCCTAACTGGCAGCCGGGCCCGCACAATGGTCCGGCCAACTACTTCTCGCCAGAAGCGCTGACGGCCACGCTGAACGAGCTGGCTGCGGCCCGCATCGATCCGCACGTTCACGTCGATGGCGACCGTGCCGTGCGTGCCACGCTCGATGCCATCGCCGCGCTGCGCGCCACGCCGGCCGGTGCGCTGGTACGTCCGGCACTGGCGCATGATGAAATCGTCGCGCCGGCCGACTACGCCCGCTTCGCCCAGCTCGATGTAACGCCTGTGCTGTCGCTGCAATGGGGCAAACCGGCGCCCGACACAGTGGGTGCGCTGAAGGACTATATGGGCCCGCAGCGCTATGCCATCGTCGAACCGCAATCGCTGCTGCTCGATGCCGGCGCACGCATCGCCTATGGCAGCGACTGGCCGGTCGATCCGCTCGATATCTGGTTTGCGCTGAAAGTGGGCGTCACCCGCACGGCCGCACCGGACGCCGGCAAGGAATACGCCGGCACACTGGGTCCGCAGCCGGGCATGCCGCGCGCCGCCGTGCTGCGCGCTGCCACCATCAATGCCGCCTACACCTTGCGGCAGGAAGCGCTGACCGGCTCGCTGGAGGTGGGCAAGCTGGCCGACATGATCGTACTGGACCGGAACTTCTTCCGCATCGAAGCGGAAGATATCGCCAACATCCGCGTGCTGCAGACCATGGTAGGCGGCAAAATCGTCTATCAGGCCGACGGCATGCACTGATACGCGCTGCTGCGTATGGGTTAAGATGTCGGCCTTTAGTTGAATGGCATAGTCATGGAAATCGCTCTCACCCTGCTGGTCGTCGCTGCTGCGGCTTTCGCCATACGCACGATCATCAAGACCAATCCGGCCCGGCCCATGGTGCTGCCGCCTATGCCGGCCACGCCATATGAGCCCACGCTGCCGGCCGGACCGGCCGCACTGCACTGGTCCGATGATGGCCGCTATCTGGTGGAAGTGATGATGGAATCCCGCTACCAGCCTGCCCTGAAGGAGCTGGCGGGCGAGCATGGCGATCAGGCAGCCGCCGTGCCTTATCTGGCCACGCTGGTACCCGATGATGTGAACCCGTATGAAAGTGCGGCAGTAGCGGTATTTCTGGCCGGCCGCATGGTGGGCTATCTGTCGCCCAAGGCAGCCGTGACCTTCCGCGAACATCTGAAACGCAAAGAGGCCGAAGGCCAGAGCACTACCTGCGATGCGCAGGTGCGGGGTGGCGGCAAGTGGCAGAATGGCCGTCTTGCCTATGTGGTGGTGCTGGATATGGAGCCGCTGGAACGCTAGCGCGGCCTACCGGACGCACAGTCCGGCCGCCAGCCCGTCCGGCGCAGCGGCCGGCCCGGCTTACTTCTTGGTGAATACCAGATCCCACACGCCGTGGCCCAGCTTGAGGCCGCGGTTTTCGAACTTGGTCAGCGGACGATAGGCCGGTTGCGGCGCATAGCCATCGGCCGTATTCTGCAGGCGCTGTTCCGCACCCAGCACTTCCAGCATCTGTACCGCGTAGTCTTCCCAGTCGGTGGCGCAGTGCAGGTAGCCGCCCACTTCCAGCTTCTTCACCAGCAGTTCCACGAACGGGCCCTGTATCAGGCGGCGCTTGTTATGGCGCGCCTTGTGCCACGGGTCAGGGAAGAAAATGTGCACGCCATGCAGCGAGCCATCGGGAATCATCTGGTTCAGCACTTCTACCGCGTCGTGCTGAATCGCTTTCAGATTCGTCAGGCCCTGCTCGCCGATCAGCTTGAGCAGGCTGCCCACGCCCGGCGTATGCACTTCCACGCCGATGAAGTCTTTCTCCGGCATGGCCGCAGCGATGTGCGCCGTGGTGCCGCCCATGCCGAAGCCGATCTCCAGCACTACCGGCGCCTTGCGGCCGAAAGCCTGCGCATAGTCGAGCGGCGCCTTGCTGTATTCGATCAGGAACTGCGGTCCCAGTTCTTCCAGCGCACGCGCCTGCGCCGTCGACAGGCGACCGGCACGGGTCACGAAGCTGCGGATGCGGTGTTCGGTCGGGTCGTACAGCATAGGCCGCGCTGGGCCGTCTTTTGGAGTTTCGGAAGACATGGGATAAACAGACAGAAATTCAATGAGGCCGCATTATATCAGGCTGTTTTCAGCAAATGATTGACACCCAGATTGAGTTCGGGTTTAATCGCATCAGGAGACATGAAAACGTTTTCAGAACGTTGGAATAGACCGTACGCACCCCTGTTCACCCACAAAACGGCACAAAAATGACCGAGTTCACCCAATTTCCGCCCACTTTCCTCTGGGGCGTTGCCACCAGCGCCTTCCAGATCGAAGGCGGGGCCAGCGCCGACGGCAAAGGCCCGTCCATCTGGGATACCTTCAGCCACCGCAGCGGCACCATCATCGACGGCAGCAATGGCGATATCGCCTGCGACCACTACCACCGCTACCCTGAAGACGTGGCCATCATGGCGGGACTGGGGGTGGATGCCTACCGCTTTTCGATGGCCTGGTCGCGCGTGCAGCCGGCCGGCAAAGGGGACTGGAACGAAGCCGGTTTCGCTTTCTACGACAGACTGCTGACGGAGCTGGAGCAGCACGGCATCAGTGCCCACATCACGCTCTACCACTGGGATCTGCCACAGGGCCTGCAGGAAGAAGGCGGCTGGCTCAATCGCGCAACGGCGTATCGGTTCGCCGATTATGCCGCCGAAGTAGCGCGTCGTTTTGGCGATCGCGTGAAAACGATTTCAACCCATAATGAACCGTGGTGCACGGCCAATCTCGGCTACGGCAATGCCCAGTTCGCACCGGGCGTGGCCGACCTCAAGCAGTCGATCCAGGTGTCGCACCACCTGCTGCTGTCGCACGGGCTGGCCATCCAGGCCATGCGCGCCGTCGGCTGCAGCGCCCAGCTGGGCATCGTGCTCAATCAATGGACGGCCGATCCTGCCACCGATAGCGCGGCCGACAAAGCCATGGCCGAATTCGAATATGCCCGTTCCGTGCAATGGTTTATGGACCCCATCTTCAAAGGCCGCTACCCGGCGCTGGCCTTGCAGGGCCATGGCGCCAATGCACCGGACGTGCATCCGGAAGACTTCAAGGATATCCAGCAGAAGATCGACTTCCTCGGCGTGAACTACTACTTCCGCGCCTACTGCAGCGCCGAAACGCCGCCGCGCCAGCCCGAGTGCAAACTGGGCAAGACCGACATGGACTGGGAAATCTATCCGGACGGCCTGACGGAGCTGCTGCTCAAGCTGAAGGCCGAATACGATCTGCCGCCCATCTACATCACCGAAAACGGCATGGCCAGCCCGGATCGCATCGTCCACGGCGAAGTGGCCGATACGGCCCGCATCGATTTCGTCGAGCGCCACCTCAAGGCGCTCAAGGACGCCATGCAGCAAGGCGTGAACGTGCAGGGCTATTTCCTCTGGAGCCTGCTCGATAACTTCGAATGGAACTCCGGCTACGCCAAGCGCTTCGGCATCGTCCATGTCGATTACGCCACCCAGCAGCGCACGCTCAAGCACAGCGCCCACTGGTACCGCGAGTATCTGAAACTGCAGCGCTCCGGCAATGCCTGATTCAGTCCATTAGCACCACGCCGGCTTGCGAGCCGGCGTTTTCCATTCAACAGGCCGCAGAGTCTGTGCTATATATCTCACCAGTTTCCTGAGGACGACACCATGCCCACTGCTCCATCCACCCTGCCGCCCGCCGCCGAGGCGCAGCAGCCCCCTTCCCTGCTGCGCGCCATGTTCACGCGCGGCACGCCCATGCTGTGGGTACCGAGCGGCTACTTCACCATGGCCCTGACCTACATGATGCTCACCAGCGTCACCTCCATCATGTTCAAGAACCTCGGCATGGATAATGGTCAGGCCGCGCAGTACGCCAGCTACCTGATACTGGCCTACACCATCAAGCCCCTGTTCGCGCCCTTCGTGGAAATGTACCGCACCAAGAAATTCTTCGTGCTGTGCAGCCAGCTGATTATCGCCGCCGGCTTTGCCGGCGTGGCGCTGGCCATGTCGCTGCCCGATTACATGGCCATCATGGTGTTCCTGTTCGGCGTACTGTCGCTGGTGGGCGCCACCCAGGACATCGCTTCCGACGGCGTGTATGTGACCTCGCTCGACGCACCCACCCAGTCGCTGTTCTGCGGCATCCAGAGCCTGAGCTGGAACATCGGCCCCATCGTCGCCTCGGGCGGCATGGTGTACCTGAGCGGCTGGCTGCACACGCAATACTTCCACCACGCGGCCGGCAGCTTCGGCGCCGAATGGATAGACGCATGGCGCATCATCTTCTTCCTGGTCGCCGCCATCATCGTGGTGGCCGCACTGTGGCATGCGCGCGTGATGCCCGATGGTGCCAAAGCGGAAAACGCGCCCACCTCGGTAGCGCAGGCGGCCTTTCTGCTCAAGGATTCCTTCGTCACCTTCTTCCAGAAGCGCGATGTCTGGCTGATGATAGGTTTCGCCTTCCTGTTCCGCCTCAGCATAGGCCTGCTGGAAAAGATCGGCCCTTTCTTCATGGTCGACCCTGTGGCGCAGGGCGGGCTGGGTCTGTCGAATGAAATGCTGGGCCTGATCTACGGTACCTATGGCCTGATCGCCGTGCTGGTGGGCTCGTTGTTGGGCGGCCTGTTTGTCGCCAAGCGCGGCTTGAAGTCCACCCTGTTCGTGCTGTGCTGCGCCGTCAACATCCCCAACGTCACCTTCCTGCTGATGAGCATCTGGCAGCCGCAGAATCTGGTGGTGATCTGCGCCGGTGTGGCGATCGAAAAATTCTTCTTCGGCTTCGGCTCCGTAGGCTTCATGATCTACCTGATGCAGCAACTGGCACCGGGCAAATACACCACCACCCACTACGCTTTCGGCACCGGCCTGATGGGGCTATGCATGATGGTCACGGGTGTAGTCAGCGGCCACCTGCAGCAGGCGCTCGGCTATGTGCACTACTTCTGGCTGGTGATGGCAGCCACCATCCCGTCCTTCCTCATCACGTGGTACGCGCCGTTCCACCAGAAGAGCTAAATCGCTTCAAGACCGACAAGGCAGCCACTGGCTGCCTTTTTTTTTGGACGCACTCCATACCGGTGATATTGTGCGATTTTTTAAGATTGCCAATATGATATTCTTTACAGCAGTAGCAGAGTCCGAGCAAGAGCCGATCTTTAAATGAAGGAACCATACATGCGCATCAGGGCTGTAGCCGTATTGCTTGCGACAGTATTCAGGCGCAGTCAGCATCAGCTCATTGCTATGCTGGTCGCGTTGGCCACGCTCTTCACCGGATCGTATGCCTGCGCCGATGAGTTGGTCACACTCAATTCTCGACCGGGCGTAAGCCTATCCATGCTCATCTGGAAGCCTCTTCTATCCCCCCCTGAAACCGTCGTCCTGCTGATCCCGGGCGGCGACGGAGACATCGGCCTGGGCTTACAAAATGGCATTGCAAAAGCGAAAGATCCCTATCTCTTCTCAGAAAAGCGCGAAGCACTGTTGCGGGGAAAGGTCGCGGTCGCAGTCATAGACCGACCTTCGGATCAGGAGGATATGACTCAGGAATTCCGCACATCGCCAAAACATCTGGAGGATATGCAGGCGGTGGTGCAAGAGCTCCAGCGCCGCTACCCGGGCGCACGTCTCGTGCTGATGGCACACAGCCGCGGCACCGTCTCTGCTGGCCAGATTTTGCAGCATCTGGGGGACAAATTTAGTGCGGCTGTCCTGTTTTCCGGCTTGTATCGGGCTTCCGGGCCTGGCGCTCCGGCCGCAGCGGCCGGCCCCGGCCTGTCCAGGCTGGATTGGACCCAGCTCAAGGTTCCGGTGCTGCTGGTTCATCACACCAAAGACTCCTGCCCGCTCGCGCCCTTCGCCGCCGCTGCATCCACCCACGTCGCCATGATAGTGATTAAGGGCAGCGCAGATGCCAGCAGCGTATCGGGCTGTGGCAATCCGGCCTCCAACCACTGGCTCGCAGGAAAAGAGAACGCAGCAGGCCGCGTAGCCTTTAACTGGCTATCGGGAAGAGCGTGGAAATCGGTCGTGCAGTGAGCCCCTTGCAGCGTCCTCCGATAGGCATTTACTACGCATTCGGACAGGAGCAGACGGTTCAATGGCGGGATACGGATTTATGAAACAAGCATGCGGCAAATGCAGAACCGGTTTCACTTTCAAATTGAAGTGCAGGACCTTACACCACTATTCAAGCGTCTATCCAATCATGGTATCGGGTAGGTGAAGTAGAGCACGGCCAATAAAATCCTGGCGGAATTGCCGCCCCACTTCAGCCATTTGCGGACGTTCGGCAAGCACATCTGGCTTGGAACAATGCGTGAAAATGTTAAAGAGATGAGAGCTACTCTAAGGGAAAAGATGATTGCAGTTTGTGATGAAAAAATAGCGAAGAAGGGACCAGATGTGGGTTTGTCCTTTTACGCGTTTTTCGCTAACAAGAATGACAATCCTGAGTTACTGATGGAAGCCGCTGAATGGTGGATTCGAGAACATGAACTGGACCACTTTGAAAAAGCGACGAAGATAAGGAAGTTGGTTCAGCAGCCAGAAACAACCACTGACGTTTGAACGACGGAGCAATCGATATGCAATTTGATTGGCACGGCGGGGAGATTTTGCGTACGACAAAAATCGATACCGGGTATCGAAATACCCAAAACGTTCGGCGCTTTCTGTCTGCTCAGTGCGGTCCTGATTTTAAGTTTGACCGTGAATTTATAAAGTGGATACGCAGCGGTGCTCCAATAAACATGGGCCATGTCGCAGACGAATGGCTACGACGCCATCGCACCGTGAACAACTAGTCATACTGCTGCATTCTGCTAGTAGCAGATGTTCCATCGAAGAGTCGACATCCATGACGAGACGTGCAGGCAAAAAAAACTGTAGCTGGCCAAGAGCAGGCGACAGCCATTCAGTTTACTCATTACGATACGACAGTGTCCTATGAAATTTCGGAAATTACTTGCATTTATTTTCGTAACTGTAGTTACGCAAAATTCTTCGGCGGCTCGGGCGATTCCGGAAGACGACGGATACAACGAGGTTACTATTCGCCCCAGCGACTTACCGCCAGATGCGCCACGCTTTCAGGATTTTCCTGCCAAGAGATATGCTGGCAAAAATGCTGTCGCGGACTTATCCGGCTCCCCTTTAACGAAGGCATATCGCACACGAATTAAAGCGTGGGCAAAGGAAAAGCCTAACTTCGCTGGCCACTTCATTCTTGCTACATGGGGCTGTGGAAGCGACTGTACTCAGCTTGCAATAATAGACGCGGTAACGGGGAAGGTATTTCATCCCGCTGGGGTCACTACCAATGTAGCGGTCAACGTCCATCAGAAACTACTCGAGGGCGGTGACCTCTGGCATGCTTCCGGAGCAATCAAATTTCAAGCGGATAGCCGACTGTTGATTCTGATTGGTTCGCCGGAAGAGGATATTAAAAGGAGAGGTATTTCATACTACGTATGGAACGAAAATCATCTCTCCCTGGTGAGGTTTGTCCACAAGGCGTGGTACCACTACACGCAATAAAGATTGCTCTCACTGCTGGGTTCTGCCAACGGCAACAAACTATACTTTGATAGACAGCGACGCTATGAAAATCTCTTTGCCGGCTAAAATCCTTGGTGGGATCTGGATGTCCTGTCTTACGGTCTTGACGCACTCCCAAGATCTAAGCTCTACCTGGCGACTCCGCGTCGCGAACACGGACAATCAGATCAAGGCCGAAGCAACCATCCGCTTTTCAAATGAAACAGCCAGGTCCTGCATGGCTGGTACTTGGAAGCGTGTCCTCGTCGAGACAAAAGCTGCTCAGGCAGAGGAATTTTTCCCATTAGCAGGCCCCCTAGCCTACAAACTGGAGAATGGTGCACTCACTCTGGGCCGTACCGAAGTATGTGATGGGTTTCTGTTTTTAAGTGGAAAAGCCGAAGCCCAAGTCATCCATGGCAGCTACGATGCCATAGGCTGGGGCAGCAGGAAGCTAGGCTCCTTCTCACTGCAGCAAATGCAGTAGATACGCATCTCGCATGCATGCCTCAAGCAGAGTCAGCCGAGCTCTGCACCAATGCCCGACCTGATCCCGCCATAAAAAAACCCCCGCCTTTGCAGCACGGGGGTGTCGAGTGGGAGAAGTACTACTTTAGAAAGTCTTGCCGACGTTGATGCCGAAGGTACGCGGCGGCAGATATTGCGCCTGCCATGGACCGTTGGCGTTCATGGCGCTGGTCTTGATCTTGGCATCCTCTACGTTACGCACATAGGCATCGAAGTACCAGCTGGAATGGGCGTCATAGCGCAGGCCCAGATCCGTGCGGGTGTACGATTTCTGCTTGTCCGGCTCGCCCAGATTGAACACGCTCAGCCAGCTGGCGGTTTCATAGTGGGCGCTGATGCGCGGCGTCAGCGTGCCATCGGCCAGCGCGATACGGTGCTGGTACATCACTTGCGCCGCAAACTTCGGCGAGTGCGGCATGGTATTGCCCGTCACATCGAGGCAGGTGCTGATGCCGGCCACAGGGCAAGCTGGCAGCGCATAGTCGTTACTACCGCCGATCAGGTGCTTGAGGGTGGCGTTGGTGTAGGCTGCCGTCAGCTGGATGCGGTCATCCGGTGTGATCTTGGCCGCGATCTCCGTTTCCAGACCCCAGACTTTGGCGCCTTCCGCATTGCTGGTCGCCAGACCGCGCGTACCATCGGGATTGGTAACCGGTGCACTGAACTGGAAGCCTTTGAATTTCTCGTAGTAGGCCGAGTTATTCATGCGTACTGCACCGCCGAGGAAGGTGCTCTTGGAACCGATCTCGTAGTTGGTCAGGGTTTCGGAACCGTATGGTTTGCCGCCATCCTGCAGACCACCGGACTTGTAGCCGGTCGATACGCTGGCGTAGATCATATTGTTCTTGTCGATGTCGTAGCCCACGCGCACCAGACCGGTCAGCTTGTGGTCGTTGAAGGTAGCATCGTTATGCTGGTAGGTCGAGAAGCCCGAGCCGGGTGCCAGCGGGTTCATGGATGGATTCACCGGCACTTGCGGTGCAGTCAGATCGCTCCAGCCATTGTTGGTACCGCCGATGTTCTTGCGCTCGTCCGAGGTGTAGCGCAGGCCGCCCGTGATGTGCAGCGCATCGCTGGCATTCCACGTGGCCTGACCGAACACGGCTTTGGAATCCACGGTTTCTTTCGGCTGGATGAAGGAACCCTGCCAGCCCACGGTGCCCTGCTCGGTACCGTTCATGATAGGAATGTCGAAGCGGATGCCGTTGTCTTCATTCGCGTAGTACAGACCCAGCAGCCAGTCCACATCGCGCTTGCCGGTCGACTGGATTTCCACTTCGTGGCTGTAGTTCTTGTACTTGGACCAGACCGTGTTATTGGCCTGGAAGTTGCCGCCCGTGGTGAAGCTGGTCGGCAAATTGGCGCCGCCGTCCTGATCGAAGGTCGAGGAACCGTTGAAGCGCGAGTAGCCGGCGATGTAGGCGAGGCTGATGTCCTTGTTGATGTTGTAGTCGATGCGGCTGCGGACCGAGTGCGAATCACGGTCGACGCTAGGTGCGGTATCGATCAGCGCGGACCAGAAATCCTGACCGGCGCGCGGCGTCTGCATCAGGTTCATGCTCGGCGTACCGCGATCCATATAGTGTTCGTAGGCGATGTTCCATTTCAGGTCGGCCGATGGCTGCCACAGTACGCTCAGACGGGCTGCGCTCTGATCCTGCGCGCTGTACTTCTGGCCATTGCTGACGAACATATTCGGGTTGATAGGCTGGAAGCCGATCGGGTTGCCCGGATGGGCTTTGTTCCATGCCGCGATGACGGGATCGGCAGCAGCATGCTGGGCCGCCAGCGGCACGTCCGGTGCGCGCTGGTAGCTCACGTAGCCGTTGTGCTGTTCGTGCACCACGGCCACGCGCATGGCCAGCGTATCGCTGATCGGAATGTTGACGGCGCCACGCGCACCGAGGCGGCCGTAGTTGCCGTAGCCAGCTTCGAAGCTACCGGCCTTGCTGCCGATTTCCGGCTTCACAGTCTGCATGTTGACGGCGCCGACGGTGGAGTTACGGCCCCACAGCGTACCTTGCGGACCGCGCAGCACTTCGATCGCTTCCAGATCGAACAGCAGCGCAGTCGCGCCTTCCGGACGTGGCGAGTACACACCATCGACGAAGGTGGCCACTTCAGGGTCGGCATATTCGGTCTTGGCGCTATCGTTACCGATACCGCGCAGCGTCATGGTGATCACACCGTGGTCGCCCTGGCCGGTGGCAGCGAAGCCCGGCACCAGATTCACCACATCCTGCAGGGTCTGCACGTGGTTGTCATCGAGCGCGGCGGCGTTGATGGCGGTCACGGCGACCGGGGTTTTCTGCAGCGAGGTGGAACGCTTGGTCGCAGTGACATACACCTCGGTGATGGCCGTGCTGTTCTTGTCAGCGACAGCCTGCTCGGCAGCCGGTACGTCGGCAGCTGCATGGGCGGAGCCAGCCATCAGAGCGAGGATGGCCAACTGGATCGGGGACGACAGGCGCTTCCCGGTGCGCGGTACGTGGACGTTCATAAGTCTCCTTAGTCGTAGCAAACGCTACGGGGGCGTCGCTACATTTATCGTAAATTACGATCTCATGTTGTATGAAAACGTTTTCAAACTTGATGAAACCGTTTTCGGTCTTTGTGAAATCGTTTTCATGGTACATAATTCAAATCGCAGATGTCAAACAAAAAAAACTCGAAGCGTTGTTTCCGCGACATGGCCCCAGCCGCCGGCACGGAAATCACCCTCATCACGGAGACCGACCAGCATGTCCATCAGCAGCCCTGCAGCAGCGGCACACAGTGCCGCACCCCGCCCTGTCAAACAGGTCATCATCGTCGGCGGCGGCAGTGCCGGCTGGCTCACCGCCGCTTTTCTGGCGCGCACCCTGGGCACGGGTGCCGATGAGCAGAGCGTGCGCATCACCGTGGTGGAATCGCCCGACATCGGCATCATCGGCGTGGGCGAAGGCAGCTTCCCTTCCATCCGTGGCACGCTGGCCGCCATCGGCATAGACGAAGCACGCTTCGTGCGCGAGTGCGACGCCACCTTCAAGCAGGGCATACGCTTCAACGACTGGGTGCGCGCACCGGGCAGCGCCGGCAACGATCACTACTTCCATCCCTTCAGCCTGCCCAGCCAGCGCCCCGGCGGACCAGAGCTGCTGCCCTACTGGCTGCAAGGCATGGCGCCCGCAGGTAAAGGCTTTGCGGCCGTGGCCACCATGCAGAAGCGGGTGGCCGATGCCTGCCACGGCCCCAAGCGCACCACCGATGCCGACTTCATGGGACCGCTCAACTACGCCTACCATTTCGATGCCGGCAAATTCGCCGCCCTGCTGGCCACCCATGCCCGCTCGCTCGGCGTGCAGCACATCGCGGCGACAGTGGAAAAGGTCGAGCTGGGTGCCGATGGCGCCATCGCCGCCCTCCATACGCCGCAGGCAGGCCGCCTGACGGCCGACCTGTACGTCGACTGCACAGGCTTCCGCGCCAGCCTGATAGGGGCTGCCATGGGCACGCAATTCCACAGCCTGAGCGATACCCTGTTTGTCGACCGCGCACTGGCCATGCAAGTGCCCTACGAACGGCCTGACGCGCCCATCCCTTCCTACACCATCTCCAATGCGCACGAAGCGGGATGGAGCTGGGATATCGGCCTGCAGCAGCGGCGCGGCATAGGCTATGTGTATTCGAGCCGGCACACCGATGCGGCACGCGCCGAGCAGGTCCTGCGCGACTACATCGGCCCCGCCAGCAAAGGGCTGGAACCGCGCCAGCTCACGCTCAACCTCGGCTACCGCAAACAGCACTGGGTACACAACTGCGTGGCCGTCGGCCTGTCGGGCGGGTTTATCGAACCGCTGGAAGCGTCCGGCATAGGCCTGATCGAAACGGCGGCCTATCTGCTCGGCTATCTGTTCCCCCATGATGGCGAACTGGCCGCCGCAGCGCGGCTCTACAACGAGATGATGACGGCGCGTTACGAGCGCATCGCCGATTTCGTCAAGCTGCATTACTGCCTCACCCAGCGCAGGGACAGCCAGTTCTGGATCGATAATGCGGATCCCGCCAGCATCCGCGCCACCCTGCGCGACAAGCTGGCCATGTGGCGCACACGGGCACCGCACCGCATGGACTTCGTGGTCGATTACGAGATGTATCCGCCATCGAGCTGGCAGTATGTGCTGTACGGGATGGAGTATCCGACGGCGCTGTATGCCAACGCGCGCACACTGCCCCGCGCTAGCGAGGCGCGCGAAGAGTTCCGCATGATCGAACAGGTATCGCAGCATGCGCTGGCCGATCTGCCCACGCACCGCGCGCTGATCGAGCATTTCCTGCAGCGCTGAGGGCATGACGCATCCTGCACGCCCGGGCTGAGGTTAAGGCTAAGTGAGGGGAAGAGTGATGCAGGAGGGACTGGAGCGGGTGAAGGGAATCGAACCCTCGTATGAAGCTTGGGAAGCTGCCGTTCTACCATTGAACTACACCCGCGTGCCCGACATTTTACGCGGGATTGGCCAGCCTTGACAACTTCGGCCGGGCAGATTGCAGCCCCGCCCTTGTGGAGCAGAGCTGCACTGCCGATTTAGTGCTGGATAGAATACTGCGGCGAACGGGGGCCGTACAGCATGCCGTTCGCACTGCCGGCCGATAACAGACGCATACTGGCCACACCCGCTACCGGATGCGACTGATCGGTCGTGCTATTGATCACCTGCTTGACCGCAGCCGCTACCAGCGCGCCGATCAGACCGCCGCCACTGTTGTTATTGCCTTCGTTATTCGAAGCGCTTGCCGTACCGGTCCACAATACGGTACCCGTCTTCAGGTCTACCAGCTTAGCCTGCACCGATACCACCACCACACTATCGAGCACCGTATAAGTCGCGCCATACTTGTTGATATCGATGTACATCGCCGCATCAGCACCGAAGATTTCATTCAGCTTGGCAGGGGCCAGTGCATGAATATCCGTAGCAACCGTCAGGCCATTCTGCTTGAAGGTCTCGTCGACCAGCGCGACCGGCATGACGTAGTAGCCGGCTTCCGCCAGCGGGTAGGTAACCTGGGCGTACACGCTTCTGCTGGCATTGACCTCCGGCGAATTATTCAGCGGTGGCAGAACCAGAATAGAGCGCGGCTTGGCGGCCTTGAAAGCAGTGTAATCAAACGGCACAGGCTTATTGCTGGCGCAACCCACCACCAGCATAGCCGGAGCCAGGCAAGCCATCATTTTCAAGATACGTTGCATCATAATTTCTCACCCTTTTTGGCTTTTGAAAGCAGCAGATCCATATAGGCGGCCGATTCCGGGAACAGCTTTTTCTCATCCTCGAACTGGCTCACCATCTGTTCCGGTTTGCCGGTAATCGAGTACAGCATGCCGAGATGGGCATGGAATCCGGGCGGTGCCGACATGCCTTTTGCGCTCAGGGTCTGTAACGATTTCTCCAGTTCCGCAATCTGCTGGTCGGGGCTCTCGCCTTTCAAATGCATATAGACCTGCGGCTGGTAACCATCCCATCCATATAAAGTCTTGGGCGCCGCTGCGCAGCCGCTAAGCAGTGCAATTGCGCAGAAAACCAGGGCCGAACCAGAATGGCGCATTAACTGTTTTTGCATGGCCGCCATCCTTATTTGCGCAGGGTCAGCGCACCGGCATCAACACCGGCAACCAGCTTGTCCACGGCTTCACGGATTGCCAGATCCAGCACTTTGCCATTGAGCGTAGCGTCGTAGCTGGCCGTGCCGCCAAAACCCAGCACCTCGCGGTTCGACAGGCTGTATTCACCGGCACCGGCGCTCGAATACACAACTTCCGAGGTCGCAATATTGACGATGTTCAAGGTTACCTTGGCATAAGCCACCTGGGTTTTTCCGCGACCGGCAATGCCAAACAACTGATGATCGCCCACTTCTTTACGACCGAATTCGGTAACGTCGCCAGTGACGATGAAGTCCGCGCCTTTGATGGCTTGCGACTGTTGTTTGTAACCGGCTTCCTGCTTCATTTCCGCCAGATTGTCGCGGTCCAGCACATTGAAGCGGTTGGTCTGCTGCAGATGCGATATCAATACCGTCTTGGCCTGGCTGCCCAGACGATCTACGCCGTCCGAGAAAATGCCGCGCATAAAGCTCGAGCGGTTATCAAACTTCCCCACTGCAATCAGCGAACGCGGGCCGGTGTATGGCTTGGCAGCACTGGTTACCGTTGCCACAGTCAGCGCCTGCGAACTCTCGGTAGCGCAGCCAGCCAGCGTCGAAGCAACGACGACAGCCGCCGCCAGAACTTGCAGGGTACGATAGTTTTTCATTTGGATTCCTGAGTGGTTGAATGGTTGCTTTTTAACAAAATTTCCACCCGGCATTTTATAGATTTAAACCAGCATTAATCTCTCCAATAATCACACAGCACCGCAAGCGCTGCATCCGCAATGCACCAATTCAGCCATCCGTGCAATTGGCCCTGCAATGGAAAAATATCCGCAACACATGGCCGGCAAAAACTTGATGCAGAATACGAAGTTCAAACCCGACGCGGGCAAGTAAGCCCGTCAGGGTAGGCCGCGCGCACTTGCACGGCATAGGCTCGGGCGAAGCGGCTGCTAGCGCAGTAGCTGCAGGGCGCGGCGCGGCTGGGTGTTGGCTTGCGCCAGCATGGAGGTGCCGGCCGCGCGCAGGATGCGCGAACGGGTCAGTTGCGCCGTTTCGCTGGCATAGTCCGTATCGACAATGCGCGAACGCGCTGCCGCCAGATTGCTCGCGCCATTATCGGCATTCGCGGCCGCCTGGCTCAGGCGGTTGCTCAGCGCACCGAGCTGGGAACGGATAGTAGTGATCTCGTCGATCTTGCCATCGAAATAGTCCATGGCATCGCTGGCGCCGCTGAACGTCAGCATGTCCTGCAGCGGCTCGCCGCCGATATAGCTATCCTTGGGCTGCAGGTCCACCGGCCCGACCCGCACCGAAGCCTGCACGCCGGCGCTCAAGCCGGCCACGGAAGGATTGGTGCCGCCTATGCGCATCGCATGCAGGCCGCCACGTGGCGCTTCCGTCACCGTCACGCTGCCGCGCTGGGTGCCCAGCGACAGCCCCAGCGACGCTGCCGTACCGGCATTGGCTTCGCTGATGAGGATGTTGCGTCCATCGGCTGCCGTCAGCGTCAGGGTAGCGCCATCGGCGCTGGCACTTACGCCGCTGCTGCCCGCCGCGGCGCTGATGGCCCCCGCCGCACTGGCGGCACGCGCTGCGGCATTGCTGCCGCTGATGGCGCCGATATTGACGCCGTTGATGACCAGATCGCCGTCCGCCAGCGCGCCGCTACTACCGGCCACGCCATTGATGCTGGTGCTGGCCGTGGCCGATACGTTGGCCACATTCGAATTATTGATGGCGGCCGCAATTGCATACGCGCTATCGGCCGTCTGCCCGGCACGCACATCGGCCACGGAAGCCTGCACCACCGAGTTATTGATCACCAGATCACCATAGCGCAACGCCCCCACCACGGTGCTACCGGTGGCGCTGGCCTGCTGCTGCGCCATATCGACCAGGCCACGGTTATAGCCATCCTTGACCAGCGCCGCACTGATGGCCACCAGCAGCGTCTGGTCTGCTTCGGAACCGATCTGCAGCTGGGTGGAGAAGGTCCCGTCCAGCAGGGCCGCATTGTTATAGCGGGCACTGGCCACGATGTCGCGATTGGACACGGCCAGCGCATTGACTTCGGTCTGAATGGCCTGACGGTCGACGGTGGCATTGATGTCATTGGCCGCCTGCACGGCCAGTTCGCGCATGCGCTGGAAATTGTCGAGCAGCTGTCCGGCCGCACCATCGGCCACCTGCAGCAGCGAAATGCCGTCGTTGATATTCTGCCTTGCGCGGCGCAGACCATTCACGCCCGAAGTCATGCGCTCACCTATGGCCTGTCCTGCGGCGTCGTCGCGCGCCGAGTTGATGCGCTGACCACTGGCCAGCTTCTGGTAACGCACAAGCATATCCTCACCCGCAGCATTCAGGCTGCGTTGCGTGTTCAGTGCGGAGAGGTTGGTGTTGAGCTGCATGCCTTAGCGGTATCAAGCCACCACGGATTCGTGGCAGTCGCTCTGAATAACGGCAAAATCCGGCGCAACTTGAGATACCAGGCCCGGGATAGCATCAAGAACTGAATTTTGCCATGTATGGATGCGGCGATTTAATTGGGCAGCAACTCCAGCCGTTCGCGTGCCAGCGCCAGCTGGCTGCTATCGAGCGTCGCGGCGACGCTTTTCAGATAACGGCTGGCGGAACTGAAGCCGTTCCGTTCGGCCAGCGCCAGCCACAGCCAGGCCTGCGCGCCGTCCGCCTGCACGCCCTGCCCGCACATGAACATCAGCCCCAGATTGAATTGCGCCCGCGCATGGCCCTGTGCCGCCGCCTTCAGGTACCAGTGATAGGCCAGTGCATAATCCTGCATCGTACCGAGGCCGTTATCGAAGCGCAGTCCCAGCGTAAACTGGGCTTGCACGTGGCCCTGCTCGGCCGCCTTGGCATACCAGGCATTGGCCTGCACGCAGTTCGGCTCCGGGCCGTCATCCTTATCGTACAGCAGCGCCAGCGCATACTGGGCCGCCACATAATCCTGTTCGGCCGCGCGGCGATACCAGTGCAGTGCCTTCTTCTCGTCGCGCGGCACACCGCCGCCCGTTTCGTAGCGCAGACCCAGATCGAACTGGGCGCGCAGATGGCCCTGATCGGCCGCCTTGCGGTACCAGAACACGGCCTCCTGCTGATCCTGCGGCACGCCATAGCCGGCGTCATACAGATTACCGAGCTGGTACTGGGCACCGGGGAAGCCCTGCTCGGCCGCCTTCAGATACCACTGCTGCGCCTGCGCATAATCCTGCGCCACACCCTGCCCGTGCTCGTAGCGCAGGCCCAGATTATTCTGCGCACCAGCGTGGCCCAGACCAGCCGCCTTGCGGTACCAGTCCAGCGCCTTCTGTTCGTCGCGCGGCACGCCCTGGCCGTTATCGTAGATCAGGCCCAGATTGAACTGCGAGCTGGCGTGATCCTGATCCGCCGCGCGGCGGTACCAGAGTATGGCTTTCTGGCTGTCCTGCGCTACGCCGTCGCCCTTGTCGAAGCGCAGTGCCAGATTGAACTGGGCCGGCGCATAACCCTGATCGGCCGCCTTGCGATACCACGACATGGCTTGCCCCACGTCCTGCGGCACGCCCTGGCCATGGTCGTAACGCAGGCCCAGATTGAACTGGGCCCGTGCATAGCCCTGCTCGGCCGCCTTGCGGTACCAGGCGATGGCCTGACGGAAGTCCTGCGGCACCCCTTTGCCGGTGTCGTACATCATGCCCAGATTGTTCTGTGCGCCGGCATCGCCCTGTTCGGCCGCCTTGCTGAACCAGTACATGGCCTGCTGGGTATCGGCCTGCACGCCCTGGCCTTTGGCATACAGCCAGCCCAGGTTGTACTGGGCGGCAGCATAGCCCTGCTCGGCGGCCTTGCGGTACCACGCAGCAGCTTCCTCGAAACTCTGCTGCACGCCCTGGCCCTTCTGGTACATCACGCCGAGGTTGTACTGCGCATGTTCCAGTCCGGCCTGCGCAGCCTGGCGGTACCACACCACGGCCAGCTCGTAGCTCTGCACCACGCCCTGCCCGTTAAAATACATAAAGCCCAGACTATGCTGGGCATTGGCGACACCGCGTTCGGCCAGTCCTTTGACGCGCAGGAATTCGGCTGTGTAGGTACTGCCGTTTTTCGCGTCGGCTTCGTTGGGACTATATTTGGTCATGTCATCATATGGCTCAGGCCTGAATTGCAATCATCGGCGGCGCTGCATTCGCCGACGGAACTGCATGCAAACCATGCGCACCTGCCTGTGCGTTGCGACGGTTCTGCTCATTGAGCACATCGATAAAAGTGGCCAGCGACAGCGGGCGGTGGTACAGATAGCCCTGCATGGTGGTGCAGCCATTGGTCTGCAGATAGCGCGCCTGCACGTCCGTTTCCACCCCTTCCGCCACCAGATGCAGACCGAGGCCGCGGGCAATCGAAATGATCGCCAGAATCACCGGATAGTGGCCGTTCTCGTCGTGGATCTCCTTGACGAAGGACTGGTCGATCTTGATCGTATGGATAGGGAAGCGGTGCAGATACGACAGCGAAGAATAGCCGGTACCGAAATCATCGATCGCCACCGAGACGCCCAGCTGGCACAGCTTGTTGAGCTGTTCGATGGCGTACTGCGGATTGCGGATACAGATATTCTCGGTAATCTCGACTTCGATCTGTGCTGGCGAAATGCCGTAGCGGGTCAGTGCGCCGCGCATCTTTTCGAAGAAGTCGCCGCGGTCCAGATATTGCGGCGACAGGTTGAGCGACAGGCGGATATTGTCGCCGCCAGCCGCGTTCCACAGCAGCATATCGCGGCACAGGGCGCCCAGCATCCAGTCCGAAATCGGCAGCATCAGGCCGTTCTCTTCCGCGAACGGCAGGAATTCGCCGGCCGACAGCAGGCCGCGCTGCGGATGGTTCCAGCGCATCAGCCCTTCCGCACCGATGATGCGGCCAGTGGCCATATCGATCTGCGGCTGGTAGTACATTTCCAGTTCGTTCAGCTCGAGCGCCTTGCGCAGGCTCTGCTCCAGCGCGATCTTCTGGTGCGACACATCGAGCATGGAGTTGTGATAGAAGCTGTGACCATTCTTGCCCAGCGCCTTGACCTGATACATGGCGATGTCGGCATGGCGCAGCAGCTCGTCGATGGTCTCGCCATCGCCGGGATAGATGGCAATGCCGATCGAAGCCGAGATATGCACTTCATGGCCATCGAGGTCGAACGGACGGTGCAGGCTTTCGAGGAATTTGTCGGCAATCGCCTTGGCATCCTGACGGTCGCGCAGCTCCGGCAGCACGATGGTGAATTCATCGCCGCCCTGCCGTGCCAGCGTATCGCCGCGGCGCAGACAGTCTTTCAGGCGCTGGGCTACCTGCTGCAGCAGCTCGTCGCCCTTGACGTGGCCTAGCGTATCGTTGACCAGTTTGAAGCGGTCCAGATCGACGAACATCACCGCCAGTTCCGTCAGCTTGCGCTTGGCCTGGATCACGGCCAGACCCAGCCTGTCCTTGAACAGCATGCGGTTCGGCAGATCGGTCAGAATATCGTGGTAGGCCTGATAGGAAATCACTTCCTCGGCGCGTTTGCGGTCGGTGATATCACGCGCCACGCCATAGGTGCCAAACACTTCCTGCTTCACTTCCTGCTCCGGCACATGCATGCCGATGGCATTGAGCGAAATCGTCATCAGCGTATTACTGAAAGTACGTTCGATACCGCTACCAAGATTGGACTTCAGACGCAGCTCGACGTTGCGCGAAGCGCGCTCCTCGCCACGGCGGTCATTGAAGGCATAGCGGGCCCGCTCCAGATCTTCCTCGTGCACCAGCACCGAGTAGTGCTTGCCGATCAGCTCTTCGCGGCTAAAGCCCAGCAGCTGCTGCACGCGGTCGTTGACGAAGGTGATCCTGCCTTCGTGGTTGAGGGTGTAGATGATGTCGGGCGAGCTGTCCACCAGCGAACGGTACATGCGCTCCGAGTTTTCCAGCTGCGAAGTGATGCGCGAATTGTCATTGGCCAGACGGCGCTTCTGCAGCGCATTCTCCACCGTCTTGAGCAGCTCTTCGCGGCTATACGGCTTGCGCAGATAATCGTAGGCGCCGCGCTTGAGGGCGCCGATGGCCGCTTCGATGCCCACATCGCCACTCATGACGATAATGTCGCCCTCGATGCCGCGGGTATTGATGAAGTCCATGATCTCGTGGCCGCTCATATCCGGCAGACGCAGATCGAGCAGGATCAGATCGAATTTCACGCGGGTCAACTGGGCCAGCGCCTCGGCGCCATTGGTGGCGGTAATCAGCTCGTAATCGCGGTCACGCAGCAATTCGTACAGAGACGACAGCAAACGTGGCTCGTCATCGACCAGCAACAGGCGCGGGCAATAATCTTTAGCGACGGTGACATTGGCCGGAGTCACCGCATTCAGACTGGCGGGGCTGATGTTCATCATGACCTTACACGGAATCCATCGCCCGCGCGTTCACGCCGGCGACTTGGCTGGTACTGCCACGGGCGGGCAGCAGAATTTCAAAAGTAGTACCGGATTTCCCGGAGCGGCAGGTAATCATGCCCTGCATCTTCTTCACCAGACTATGCACAATCGACAGCCCCAGACCATGGTGGGCACCGTCTTTGCCGCTACGGACCGGCGAGAACAGATTGGCCAGCACTTCGGTCGACAGACCGGGGCCGGTATCGCTCACCACCAGTTCCAGATACAGCTTGCGCTCGCGGTTCACGTGGCCGCGGTTGGATATCTCGATTTTGCCGCCACCGGCCAGCGCTTCGATGGCGTTCTTGATCAGATTGACGAGGATCTGTTTCAGCATGTCGGCATCGCCGTCGATTTCGGCCGGCTCTTCCTGCATGCGCACCACGATCTGCACCGAGGCCGGCACGAAATCGGTCGCGCGGAACAGGCGCAGCACGTCTTCCACCACGCGCCCCACATCGGTCACGCGCGCCGCTTCGGTAGGCTGCAGGTCGGCCAGACCGTTGATCAGCTGACCGACCCGGTCGATTTCCTCGTTCAGGATGGACATCTCGCCCACCACCGGCTCGCGCTTGGCCAGCTTACCGTCCAGCACCGACAGATAGTTCTTGATGATGGACAGCGGGTTATTCACTTCATGCACCACGCGGCGCGAAGCTTCGCGGTATTCCTCGGCCACGTGGGCGATCTGGCGCCTGGTGTAGCCACGCTCGCTGATGGCGGTTTCCAGCGCCACGGCGGCCTGCGTGCCGAACGACTGCAGGAAGCGTTCGCGCTTGCTGTAGCCGGCCATCTGCCAGTTGGGCGCACCACCTATCAGCAGGGCCAGACAGTTATGGTTGGTCACCAGCGGCAGGCAGACCATGCCTTCGCTGCCCAGCATGCGGAACAGCTGTTCTTCCGCCACATTCAGTTCCGGCGACTGCCGGCTCACATAGGTCAGTTTGGCGTTCAGCGCCGCTTCGGCCACGATGCCGCCCTTGTTCAGGGGGATGCTGAATTCGGCCAGTCGCTGCTGCTGTTCGCCTGTCGCTACGCCATGCAGGGCATGGCCGGTAGGATCGGCCAGCAGCACCACGGCGTTTTCGAAATCGAACAGGATGCGGGCGGAACGGGCGATCGATTCCAGCAGGCCGGCCTCGCCCTGCTGGCGCGCGAAGGTCTGGCCCATTTCCGATACCAGCACCATATTGCGCACTTCTTCGGTCAGGCGCTGCTGCACCGGATCGACCACCGGCGGTGCATAGGCGGCCGGCGTAGGAATATCGTCGGCACCGGCCAGATCGATGCCCAGATAAGTGGCAGCTTTTTCCACCTGACGGGCGGCACTCAGGCTGATATGCTCGAGCACTTCGCCATCGAGGCCGCACAGCCGGGCGGCGTCTTCGATGGCCGGATCTTCATCGCGGTGGAAGCACAGCAGGTGCGCCAGCCGCACGGCGCGGATCAGCGGATGGGCCGATTCCAGGCGGGACAGCGGCTCGTGGTGATACAGCACGCTATCGGCCAGGAAGGAATCGAGATGCCAGCGTTCGATCAGCCAGGCACCGGCTTCCGAGTGGGTAATCTGCAGGGTGCGCTGCTCGACGGCGCACAGCGCTTCATCGTCGCGCGCCATGAAATTGAAGGCGTATTCTTTCGGTGCCGTGGCCAGCAGGGCGAGGCGGCCCACGTTATGCAGCAGGCCAGCCAGATAGGCTTCCTCCACATGGGGGTATTCCATCTGCTTGGCGATTTCGCGCGCGATTACGGCCGTGGTCAGGGAACCTTTCCAGAAGCTGCGCAGATCGGTGCTGCCCGAATGGGGGAAACTGTTAAATGTCTGGAATACGGATTCGCTGATCACCAGCGTCTTGATCATGTCCGTGCCCAGCGCCACCAGCGATTGCTCCAGCCCCACGGCGCGGTTATTGCGGTGGTAGGCCGAACTATTGGCGACCGTGAGGATTTTGCTGGTCATCGCCGCATCTTTGGCGATCAGGGCGGCCAGCTCCGGCATGCCCGCATCATCCGCCTGCAAGTGCTCGATCAGCTTGATCAGTATCTGCGGCATCGCCGGCAGACGCGCGATCAGCAGTCGATTGCGTATATCTTGGTCAGGTTGATGCATCGTATCGGGCGGTTGTTTGGGCCGAAGAAATATTGTCTTAAAAAATTATACTAACATAAACCAATGGTGAAAATTTACCATCAGTAAGATTTCTGGTTAAACTATTTGAATTTCCTGCCGATAATAATTAATCCCCTAGATGGCGTAGAAGCATGCTCCGGTAATTGCGCGCCGTCAACCACAAAACGAGAGCACACATACTAAATGCCGTCTGTCCTGCGGCTAGCCAGAATACCGACTGTGATAACAGGGGTGCGACCACCCCGGCCACGATGGCGCCCAGCAGCGTGGTGGCAAAAGATTGACAAGATGCCACTGTTCCACGGATATGCGGGAATAGATCCAGTGCCAGCAAGGTTGCCGCCGGTGACACCACCGACATGCCGAAGGTATAAAAGAACAGCGGCAGCACTGCCCATGGCAGCACGGGCAGACACCAGCAGTGATAAACCAGATTAACTAGTGTAGCCAGAATCATCACGGTGAAGCCGAACGCGATCTGTCGCGAAAAAGCCATACGGCCGGCGATGCGGTTGGCCATCAGCGCGCCGCAGAATATGCCGCTCACGGCCGGAATGAACAGCCAGCCAAACTGGTGAGGGCCCAGCCCCAGATGCCGGGGCAGATACAGCGGCGCCGCAGAGATGTAGACGAACAGGCCGGCAAAGTTCAGCGCCACGATGCCGGACTTCATATGGAAGAGCGGCGAGCGCAGGATTTCACCGTAATTGCGCAGCAGCTGGCGCGGGTGAAAAGGCTGACGCTGGGCCGGCGCCAGCGTTTCCGGCAGGCGTAGATAGCAATAGCCCCACAGCGCCAGACTGTAGCCCAGCAGGCCGATGAAGATGGCGCGCCAGCCGAACTGCGTCACCACCAGCCCGCCCAGCACGGGCGCGATGGCCGGCGCGATGGAAAAGATCATGGTGACCATGGACAGCAGGCGCGCTGCCGCAGCGTCATTGTGCAGATCACGGATGATGGCGCGCCCCACCACCACTCCGGCGCCGGACGATACGCCCTGCACGATGCGCCAGAACCAGAGCGCATGCACGCTCTGCGCCATGGCGCAACCGGCCGTGCCGACGGCAAACGCCAGCAGCGAAATCAGGACGACACGGCGCCGCCCGAAGGCATCGGACAGCGCGCCATGCCACAGCACCATGCAGGCAAACGAGAACAGATAGAGCGCCAGACTTTGCTGCACTTCCACTTCGCTGGCGTGCAGGCTGGCCTGTATCGCGGGGAAGGCGGGCAGATAGGCGTCGATGGAAAATGGCCCCAGCATCGACAGTGCGGCCAGCAGAGCCGCCAGCGCCGTGGCGCCGGGGATGGCGCGCGTGGGCGCAGGCAGCTTGAACGCCATCGGTCCGAGTTACTCCGCTTTCGGCTTGGCTGCTTCGCGGCGGTTGAAACCGGCCACCATATCGAAGCGGAACAGACGGCACTCCAGTGCACCGTTGAAGAATGGCGTCTTGCGTGCTTCCTTCAGGCGCAGCAGCTTGGGCAGGCCCAGATCGGCCGTGAACAGGAACACCGTCCAGCCGGCAAAGCGCTGCTTCAGCGTGGAGCTGAAGGCCGCGTAGAAGCTGGTGGCCAGTTCGTCTTCCGGCAGCGTGCTGTCGCCGCGCACACCGATACGCTCGCCATACGGCGGGTTGGTCAGCAGAATGCCCGGCTGTTCGGTCGGCGCTTTGACTTCCTGCGCTTCGATCTGCTTGAGCGGCACTTCGAACAGAATGCCGGCGCTGCGCAGATTGTGGCGCGTCATGGCCACCATGTCGCCCGAGATGTCGGAACCGAAAATGGTCGGCTCGGTCGGCAGCGGATTAGGCTTGATGGCAGCCTTCATGGCCTGCCACGGGGCCGGATCGAAATCGTTGAAGGCTTCGAAAGCGAAGCGGCGGCGTGCGCCCGGTGGCACGCCCTGCACCATCTGCGCTGCTTCGCACAGAATGGTGCCGGAACCGCACATAGGATCGAACAGCGGCACGCCCGGCTTCCAGCCCGATACGCGCAGCAGACCGGCGGCCAGATTTTCGCGCAGCGGTGCATCGCCCGTTTCGGTACGCCAGCCGCGCTTGAACAGCGCTTCGCCCGAAGTATCGAGGTAGATGATGAACTGGGTCTTGTCGAGGAAGCCGACGATGCGCATATCCGGCTCGCGGGTATCCACCGACGGACGCTTGTTGAACTGGTCGCGGAAGCGGTCGCAGATAGCGTCCTTGATTTTCAGCGTGGTGAATTCCAGACTTTTCAGTGGCGACTTCACGGCCGTCACGTCAACGCGGATGGTGTGGTCGTAGGTGAACCAGTCTTCCCAGGACTGGGCCAGCACCAGATCGTAGATATCGTTTTCGTTCTGGTAGCCGCTCACGCCCATGCGCATCATCACGCGCGAAGCAATGCGCGAATGCAGGTTGATGCGGTAGGAGTCCAGCAGGTCACCCGAGCAGTGCACGCCGCCCGGAACCTGATTGTGCACTTTCATCGTGCGGCTTTGCTGGGCGATTTCGCCCAGTTCTTCGGCTAGTGCTGCTTCCATGCCGCGCGGGCATGGGCAAAAATAGGATGCCATAGGTGTACCTTTTGTCCGTTGAAAAAAACTGCGCCGTCCCAGCCGGCGCTATGCTGTCTTACTTTATTACTTTGCCGCTCAGGCTTAGAACGGCTTGAGCACTACCAGCAGCACGATGGCCAGCATCATGAATACAGGCAGCTCGTTAAACACGCGGAACCACTTGTGGCTGCGCTGGTTAGTCCCGTTCTCGAATTTGCGCAGCAGCGGGCCACAAGCGTGGTGATAGCCGATCAGCAGTGCCGCGAAAAATAGCTTGGCGTGCAGCCAGTGCGGCATCTGCCAGCCATACTGCAGGTAGATCAGGATCGCGCCCGCCGTCACGGCGAACACGGAAATCCACATCGAAAAACGGTACAGCTTGCGCGCCATGGTCAGCAGGCGCTGGATAGCCACATCGTTGGTTTCCATCGCCAGATTGACGAAGATGCGCGGCAGGTAGAACACCCCTGCCATCCACGAGATCACAAGCATTATGTGCAGCGCTTTAAACCAGAGCATAAGCGTTTCCTAGTTACGTACTTCCCCGTGGCCAAATACCACGTATTTCAGCGAAGTCAGTCCTTCCAGTCCGACCGGGCCGCGTGCATGCAGCTTGTCGTTGGAAATTCCGATTTCCGCCCCCAGACCATACTCGAAACCATCGGCAAAGCGGGTCGAAGCATTCACCATCACGGACGAAGAATCGACTTCGCGCAGGAAGCGCATGGCGTCGCTGTAGTTCTCCGTGATGATGGCTTCCGTGTGCTTGGACGAATAGTGATTGATGTGCTCCATCGCCTCGTCGATACTGCCGACGATTTTCACCGACAGGATGGCGGCCAGATATTCGGTGGCCCAGTCCTCTTCCGTCGCTGCCACCAGATGCGGGTAGTTGGCCGCCTGCAGAATGGCCAGCGCTTCCGCATCGGCGCGCAGTTCCACCTGTTTGGTGGCATACAGCTGCGCCAGTTGCGGCAGCACGGTTGCCGCCACGGCGCGGTGCACCAGCAGGGTTTCCATGGTGTTGCAGGTGCCGTAGCGGTGGCACTTGGCGTTGAAACCGATCTTCAGCGCTTTCTCGATATCGGCCTGCGCATCGATATACACGTGGCAGATGCCGTCCAGATGTTTGATCATCGGCACCGTCGCTTCCGCCATCAGACGCGCAATCAGGCTCTTGCCGCCGCGTGGCACGATCACGTCCACATACTGCGGCATGGTGATCAGTGCACCGACGGCAGCGCGGTCAGTGGTATCGACCACCTGTACACCGTCAGCCGGCAGACCGGCGCCCTGCAAACCTTCCTTGACCAGCTTGGCCAGCGCGCGGTTGCAATGGATGGCTTCCGAACCGCCACGCAGAATGGTGGCATTGCCGCTCTTGATGCACAGCCCTGCAGCATCCACCGTCACGTTCGGACGCGATTCGTAGATGATGCCGATCACGCCCAGCGGTACGCGCATCTGGCCCACCTGTATCCCGCTAGGGCGGAACTTCATGCCCGAGATTTCGCCGATAGGGTCAGGCAGCGCGACGATCTGGCGCAGGCCTTCCACCATGGTGGCTATCGCCTTGTCGGACAAGGCCAGCCGGTCCAGCATGGCCGGTGCCAGCCCGTTGGCGGCAGCGGCGTCCATATCCATCTGGTTGGCAGCGCGCAGTTGCGCCGCATCGCGCTCGATCGCGTCGGCAATCAGCGTCAGGGCGTGATTGCGGGTGGCGCTGTCGGCGCGGGCCATGGCGCGCGATGCTGCGCGTGCCTGCTGACCCAGTTGTTCCATGTAGTGCTTGATATCCATCGTGATTGCTTTCGCTGTGCTAACCGCGCGCGACGTTCAATGCCAGCTGCAGCATTGCATCCCACGCGTCGCCGGCATGCGCTTTGGCGCGCAAGCCTTTGATCATCTTGTCTACCTGCGCTGCGTCCTGCATTGCCGCTTCCAGCGTAGCGAGCGAAATGCGGCGCAATGCCGGCTCCATCATGCGTTCCTTCGGCCCCCAGATGCGGTACTCCTTGAGCAGCGCACCGAGTGGCCGCCCCTGCGTCATGCCTGCCTTGAGCTTGAGCAGCGTGCGGATTTCTTCCGTCACGGCCCACAGCACCAGCGGCAAAGCTTCGCCCTCACCCTGCAAGCCTTCCAGCATGCGCACCAGCCGCGCCGGATCACCGGCCAGCATCGCTTCACTGAGCTTGAACACGTCGTAACGCGCCACGTTCAGCACAGCATCGTGCACCTGTTCGTAGGTCAGCTTGCCCGGCTCGTGCAGCAGGGCCAGTTTCTGAATTTCCTGATGGGCCGCCAACAGATTGCCTTCCACGCGATCGGCGATGAAATCTATGCTCTGCCGGTCAGCGCTCTGCCCTTGTGCGGCAAGGCGCTGGCCTATCCAATTGGGTAACTGAGTCCGTTCTACCTGCGGTATGTCGATATACACGGCAGCCTGCTGCAGGCTGGCCACCCACGCCGCTTTCTGCGTCTGCCAGTCCAGCTTGGGCAGGGTAATCAGCGTCAGGTTATCGGGACTCAGGTCTTGCACATAACTTTGTAGTGCGGCGCCGCCATCCTTGCCCGGCTTGCCGGTGGGGATACGTAGCTCGATCAGCTTCTTGTCGCCGAACAGCGATAGCGCCTGATTGGCAGCCAGCAGTTCGCCCCATTTGAAGCTGCGTTCTACCGTCAGCACGTCGCGCTCGGAATAGCCTTGCGCACGCGCCGTGCGGCGGATCTTGTCCGCCGCTTCCAGCGCCAGCAGATGCTCGTCGCTGGTGATCACATACAGTGGCGCCAGCGCCTTGCTTAAGTGGCCGTCCAGTGCCTCTAGCCGCAGTTGCATGGTGTGCCCTAGCGGCTGGCCGGCACGGAGATCTGTGGCGGCTTGATGGCAGCGATACGGCGCATCATCTGCTGCACCAGATCGGTCTGCATGTCCTTGTACAGCAGGGCTTCTTCCTGCTCTTTCGCCAGCAGCTGGGTTTCATTGAAGTCGATCGGGCGGGTCAGCAAAATCTGCGTCGGCGCCAGCAACTCGTTACCCTGCCGGTCCAGTACCCGGAACACGATGTTGTACGACAGCAGATATTGTCGCACGCGGCCATTGCTGTTCAGCGACAGAATGGTTTTGGTACGGGTCTTCTCCGGATTGGTCAGCACCTCGATCACGCCATCGGCGTCTTTGGCAGCGGCCACCACGGTGGTGCCGCCATTGGCGCGGATATTACGTTTCAGGTCGATCGCCAGCGGCGATGCATCCGGCAGGCCCACATACATCGTCGGGAAAGGCAGGGTGTAATGCCCGCCTTCGCCACGCAGGTGGAAGCCGCAGGCCGACAGCGTCAGCAGCAGCGACAGTCCGATCAGCCGGGCCAGCCGGCGCCATGCCAGATTCATCGTCATAGTTATCCTAGCTTAGACCACGATGTTGACCAGTTTGCCCGGTACCACGATCACCTTCTTCGGCGTACCTTCGATGAACTTCTGCACCGCTTCGCTGGCCAGTGCAGCCGCTTCGATGGCCGCCTTGTCGGCGCCTTTCGGTACCACCACGCTGCCGCGCAGTTTGCCGTTCACCTGGATCATCATCTCGATTTCCGACTGTTCCAGCGCGGCCGGATCCACTTGCGGCCATGGCGCGTTAAGCAGGTCGCCGAACTTGCCGGCATAGCCCAGTTCCTGCCACAGCACATGGGTAATGTGCGGCGCGACAGGGTTGAGCAGGCGTACAAAGATCGAGAAGCCTTCCGCGATCAGCGCGTCCGATGCAGCGCTGTCATCGAGCTTGGCCGATTCCAGCGTGTTCAGCATCTTCATGCAGGCCGATACCACGGTGTTGTACTGGATGCGCTTCAGGTCATAGTCAGCCTGTTGCAGCAGCTTGTGCAGTTCGCGGCGCAGGGTTTTCTGCGCATCGGTCGCCACTGGTGCGTCGGCGCCTTGCAGCGCTTTACCGATGCGGCCCGATTGTGCGTAGCCATAGGCCCACACGCGTTTCAGGAAGCGGTTAGCACCTTCCACGCCGCTGCCCGACCATTCCAGCGTCTGCTCCGGTGGCGAAGCGAACATGGTGAACAGACGTGCCGTATCGGCGCCGTACTGCTCGATCTGTGCTGCAGGGTCGATACCGTTGTTCTTCGACTTGGACATCTTCTCGGTGCCGCCGATCTGCACAGGCTGGCCGTCGGCCTTCGCCACGGCGCCTTGCGGACGGCCTTTGTCGTCCAGCGTCAGATCCACGTCGGCCGGATTGAACCAGACCTTCTTGCCGGCGGCGTCTTCACGGTAGTAGGTTTCGTTCAGCACCATACCCTGCGTCAGCAGGTTGACGAACGGCTCGTCGAATTTGACCAGACCCAGATCGCGCATGATCTTGGTCCAGAAGCGTGCGTACAGCAGGTGCATCACGGCGTGTTCAATACCGCCGATGTACTGGTCCATCGGCATCCAGTAGTCGTTGCGTGCATCGACCATGGCGTCGTTCGAACCCGGCGAGGTATAGCGCATGTAGTACCACGACGAATCGACGAAGGTATCCATGGTGTCGGTTTCGCGACGTGCTGGCTTGCCGCATTTCGGGCAGTCGCATTTCAGGAAAGCTTCGTGCTTGTTCAGCGGGTTGCCCGTACCATCCGGTACACAGTCTTCCGGCAGTACTACTGGCAGATCTTTTTCCGGTACCGGCACGGTGCCGCAATCGGCGCAGTGGATCATCGGAATCGGCGTGCCCCAGTAACGCTGGCGCGATACGCCCCAGTCGCGCAGACGGAAGGTGATCTTCTTCTCGCCCAGACCTTTGGCCACCATGTCGGCAGCTACGGCATCGACTGCGGCAGCGTAGTTCAGGCCATCGTATTTGCCCGAGTTGGTGACGATCGAAACCTCTTTGTCGCCATACCATTCCTGCCATGCTTCGGTGGAGAATTCCTTGCCTTCGGCCTTGATCACCTGCTTGATAGTCAGATTGTATTTTTTGGCGAAAGCGAAATCGCGCTCGTCGTGCGCAGGCACGCCCATCACGGCGCCGTCGCCGTAAGTGATCAGCACGTAGTTACCAACCCAGACTTCTACCTGCTCGCCCGTCAGCGGATGGGTCACGAACAGGCCGGTCGGCATACCTTTCTTTTCCATGGTGGCCATGTCGGCCTCGATCACGGAACCCAGTTTGCACTCGGCGTTGAAGGCGGCCAGCGCAGGATTGGTCTTGGCAGCGTGGATCGCCAGCGGGTGCTCGGCCGCTACGGCGCAGAAGGTCACGCCCATGACCGTATCCGGACGGGTGGTGAACACATACATCTTGCCGTCGCCGATCAGCGCGCCCGTTTCATCCTTGATCTGGTGCGGGAAAGCGAAACGCACACCGGTCGATTTGCCGATCCAGTTGGTCTGCATGGTGCGCACGCGTTCCGGCCAGCCCGGCAGCTTGTCGTCCACGTAGGACAGCAGCTCGTCGGCGTAGTCGGTGATGCGGGCGTAGTACATCGGGATTTCGCGCTTTTCGATCAGCGCGCCGGAACGCCAGCCGCGGCCATCAACCACCTGCTCGTTGGCCAGCACGGTCTGGTCGATCGGGTCCCAGTTCACGGTACCGGTTTTTTTGTAGATGATGCCTTTTTCCAGCATCTTCAGGAACATCCACTGGTTCCATTTGTAGTATTCGGGTTTGCAGGCCGTCATTTCACGCGACCAGTCGATCGCCAGCCCCATGGACTCCATCTGCTCGCGCATGTGGGCGATGTTCGAGTAGGTCCACTGCGCTGGCGGCACGTTGTTGGCCATCGCCGCATTCTCGGCAGGCATACCGAAAGCATCCCAGCCCATAGGCATCAGCACGTTGTAGCCGTTCATGCGCAGATAGCGGTACATCACATCGTTGATGGTGTAGTTACGCACGTGGCCCATATGCAGCTTGCCCGATGGGTAAGGCAGCATCGAGCAGGCATAGTATTTACCCTTGGGGAAGCGCGGGTCATTTTCGACGGCTTTGTAGGCGTCGATGGCTTTCCAGTGCGATTGTGCGGCTTTTTCTACGTCAGCGGGACTGTATTTATCTTGCATGATGGTCAACGGCCAGAATTGTCTAAGAACCGAACATTATACCGTCCCCAGCCCCTCCTGCGCGGCTTCGCCTGCGCGCATGGCATACTGGCGCCATGTACTACCGTGAATACCCTCCCCGGCCGGCGCTGGCCGCCTATGTGGACTGCCTGTGGGCAGCCCGCGCGCCTGCCCACGCCAGCCAGCACAGGGTGCTGCCCGATAACTGCGTGGACATCCTGTGGCAGGATGGCGGCCAGTCCGGCCGCACGCCCCATAGCGCCTTTGTGGTCGGCATGATGAGCAGCCCGATACTGGCCGCCGGTAGCGACGCGCGCCGCACGCTGGCCGTACGTTTCAAGGCCGGGGCGGCGGGGCTGTTCCTGCGCACGCCCCTGCAGGAACTGAACGACCAGCGCGCCGATATAGCTCTGCTATGGGGCGACAGCGATGCAGCCCGGCTGGCCGACGCCCTGTGGAAGCGCGAGCAGCCGGAGCGCCAGCGCCTCGCCCTGATCGAAGCCTATCTGCTACAACGCCTGCACGCCGCGCAGGCCGCCCCCGCTGCTGCCGTGCAGGCGGAACAGCATGCCGCAGGCCTGATCCGCTATGCGCTGGCCGCGCTGGAAAGCAGCGACGGCAGCCTGCGCATCGATGATCTGGCGGCACGGCTGGGCGTCTCGCGCCAGCATCTGGCTGCCCTGTTCCGCCAGCGCGTGGGCCTGACACCCAAGCTGTATGCGCGCATCTGCCGCTTCCGCCGCGCTACGGCAGCCCTGCGCCACACGGCCGCACCCGACTGGAGCGAACTGGCGCTGACCTGCGGCTATTTCGACCAGTCCCACCTGATCCACGATTTCCAGCAGTTCGCCGGTGCCGCCCCGCAGCGCTTCCTTCTCAGCGCCTGAAACTGCGGGCTACTGCCCGCACTTTCCATTTTTCCAATCGCGCATGCGGCACTTGTGCCAAGATGGCGTTTTCGACATCTCACGGGAGTACAGCATGATCAAAGGACTACGCACGGCCGCTTATCCGGTCGCCGATCTGGCCGCCGCCAAAGCATGGTATGAAAGCGTATTCGGTGTAGCGCCCTACTTCGACCAGCCGTTTTATGTGGGCTTTTCCATCGGCGGCTTCGAACTGGGCCTGATCCCGGACGGCACAGCGGGCACTGGCGGCAGCATGGTCTACTGGGGCGTGGACGATATCGATGCGGAAGTGGCGCGCATCGTAGCACTGGGCGCGGCCATCCATGGCGCAATTCAGGACGTGGGCGACGGCATCCGCACGGTGGAACTGGCCGATCCGTTCGGCAATCTGCTTTGCCTGATCGACAACCCGCATTTTGATCCGTCAGCGGTGCGCTAAGGCTTGTGGCAGAATATCGGCCTTATCTGAAAAAGAAGGCCCCTCATGTCCCGCCGTAGCCCCACCAACCACAACAAGACGCCAGAACAGATCGCACAGGCCCGCGTGGCCGCCCAGCTGGCGGCTGATGTGCTGACCATGATAGGCCCGCACATCCGCGCTGGTGTCAGCACGGCCTATCTGGACCGTCTATGCAACGAGTACATCGTCAATGTGCAGAAGGCGATACCGGCCAACGTGGGCTATGGCGGCTTCCCGGCCACCGTGTGCAGCTCGGTCAACCATGTGGTGTGCCACGGCATTCCGTCGGAAATCCAGATACTGAAAGATGGCGATATCATCAACATCGATGTGGCCGTCATCAAGGATGGCTGGTTCGGCGACACCAGCCGCATGTACTACGTGGGCGAACCGTCCAAGGCCGCGCGCAAGCTGGTGGAAACCACCTATGCCGCCATGTGGGCCGGCATCCGTGCCGTCAAACCACGTGCTACCTTGGGCGATGTGGGCTTCGCGATCCAGACCATAGCGGAAAAGGCCGGCTACAGCGTGGTGCTCGACTACTGCGGCCACGGCATCGGCACCATCTATCACGATGATCCGCAGGTGGCGCACTACGGCCGTCCCGGTCAGGGCGTGGTACTCAAGCCGGGCATGCTGTTCACCATCGAACCGATGATCAACGCGGGCAAGGCGCCCACGCGCGAACTGGCCGATGGCTGGACGGTGGAGACGCGCGACAAATCGCTGTCGGCGCAGTGGGAGCACATGGTGCTGGTGACGGAGACGGGTTACGAAGTGCTGACGCTGGCACCGGGCGAAACGGGCGCCAAGGCGCAGATTCCGAATGCCGTGCCAGCGGGTGCCGCAGTTTAACGCAGGGTCAGTTTCAGTGCCGGCTTCTCGCCGTAGTCTTCGTAGCGTTCGTTGATGCCGGCCACGCAGTAAGTCACTTCTTCCAGAATATCGGGCACGGCGGCCTGCATGGCAGCGCCGTCCTTGATGACGATTTCCAGCACCTCGTTCGGCTTCAGACGGAACTTGCTCATGCTGTCATCGTCGCGCAGATAGCTCAGGCAGTCCACCCACGCATCCATGCTATTGCCATACGTGTCGGGGAAACCCAGCGCAGCCTTGCAGGCAGCGTGGAAGCTGGCGAAATCGGTGATCGCGGCACCATTCAGTTCGGCGGTAGCCATATTATTTCTCTTTCTTGGGGGCGGTAACGAAGCCCAGTTTGCTTAAGCCCTGCTGCTGCGCGGCCGCCATCACCTGCGCCACCACTTCATAGCGCGTGTTCTTGTCGGCCCGCAGCTGCAGTTCCGGTTGTGGCGACAGGGTCGCGGCCTGTTCCAGCCGCGTTTCCAGTGCTGCGCTATCGACCGGATCATTGTTCCAGTAAATCTGCCCCGCGCCATCAATGGCCAGCAGCACGGTGGCCGCCTGCTGGCTGCTGGCGCCCGCATCGGCGCTCGGTAATTCCAGCTTGACGGCATTGCTCAGCATGGGCGCGCTCAGGATAAAGATCACCAGCAGCACCAGCATCACATCCACCATGGGGGTGACGTTGATGTCGGCCATGGGGCCGGGATTGCGGTGGTGATTGAATGCGCCGAAGCTCATGCCGTGCTCCTCGTGTAGTCTCTTGCTTGCTGCGCTTACTCGGAGCTGCGCGTCAGATAGGCTTGCAGGTCGTAGGCAAAGGCATCGAGTTCAGCCAGCGTGAGGCGGTTGACGCGGTTGAAACCGTTATACGCGAGTACGGCAGGTATCGCCACCGTCAGGCCTATGGCCGTCATGATCAGCGCTTCGCCCACGGGGCCAGCCACTTTGTCGATCTGCACCGTGCCATGCGCCGACACATTGGCCAGTGCATGGTAGATGCCCCACACGGTGCCGAGCAGGCCAACGAATGGCGCGGTAGCACCGATAGAGGCCAGCACTGTCAGGCCGCTTTCCAGTTTGTTGGTAGCACGCTGGATGGCATCGCGCAGCACGCGGGTGCTCTGCGCGGCCGGTGCCAGTTCGGCACTCAGCGAACGGCTGCCCGCCTGGGCGGCCTGCTGCAAGGCAGCGCCCTGCTGCGCCAGCGGCGCGTAAATCTGTTCGGGATCGGCCGCGTTCAGGGCAGCCACGCCATCGCTGAGCGTGGGCGCCTGCCAGAACTGCTGTACGGCTGGCGCGCTGCGACGGATACGCCACGCGGCCAGCGTTTTGGATAGGATGAAAAACCAGCTCACCAGCGACATCGCCAGCAACACCAGCGCCACAACGTGGCTGATGGCGTCGCCCTGTTCCCAGTAACTGGTCAGGGTGAATTGGTTGGGCATCATCCGTTCAGCGCCAGCACGTCGTACATGTCATACAGACCGGTGCTCTTGTCCGCCAGGAAGCGGCAGGCGCGCAGCGAACCATGCGCGTAAGTCACGCGGCTACTGGATTTGTGGCTGATTTCGATGCGTTCACCGATACCGGCAAACAGCACGGTGTGGTCGCCCACGATGTCGCCGCCACGGATGGTAGCGAAGCCGATCGAGGATGGATCACGCTCGCCCGTCACGCCTTCGCGCGCGTACACGGCGCAGTCTTTCAGGTCGCGGCCCAGGGCACCGGCCAGCACTTCGCCCATTTTCAGGGCCGTGCCCGAAGGCGCGTCGACCTTGTAGCGGTGGTGCGCTTCGATCACTTCGATGTCGTAGCCCACGGACAGCGCCTTGGCAGCCTGCTCCAGCAGCTTGAGCGTAACGTTCACGCCCACGCTGAAGTTAGGCGAGAACACGATGGCGGTTTTCTTGGCCGCCTCGGCAATCGCAGCCTTGCCCGCTTCGTCGAAGCCGGTGGTGCCGATCACCATCTTGATGCCATGCTCGGCGCAGTAGGCCAGATGTTCGAGCGTGCCTTCCGGACGGGTGAAGTCGATCAGGTACTGCGCACCAGCCAGACCCTGCGCCAGCTCGGCCGCCACGGCCACACCGGCCGGCTGGCCGAGGAAGGCTGCAGCGTCGCTGCCGATATTGCTGCCGCCGGCACGATCGAGCGCACCGGCCAGACGCGCATCGGGCGCAGCCAGCACGGCTTCGATCAGGATACGGCCCATGCGGCCACCAGCGCCAGCAATGGCGATATTCATGTCACTCATGTATTCCTCTGTTATTTGTCGCTCGCCTTGATTTGCGGCGCCGGGCCGGCAATGCGGGCGATGTATTCTTTTTCCGTTGGCAGATTGCCGCCTTCCCAGCGTTCCACGCGGCCTTCTTTGTCGAAGAACACGATCACGCGGCTGGTGGTCAGCTCGCCGTTACCCTTGGCCATGCGGAACGGGTAGTCCCAGCGATTGCCATGGAAAGGATCTTCCAGCAGCGAGCTGCCAAAGATGAAACGCACCTGATCGCGCGTCATGCCCACCTTGAGCTGGGCCAGCATTTCTTCCGATACGAAGTTACCTTGCTGAATGTCGGGACGGTACGGCGAGAAGAACCACATGAACTTCTGCAGCTGGGTGATGGTCGTGGTCTGCGCGCCCTTGCTCGCATCCAGCGTGGTACCGGTTTCTTTCACTTCCGTGGATTTCTCGCCCAGCGTGGTCTTGGTGGCGCAGCCGGACAGTGCCAGCGCGAAGACAGCTGCTGCCAGCACAGGCAGACGGCGTGGAGTGGACTGCAACTTGGTCGGCTTTGGTGCCTGGGTGACGCGCATGTTTATCCTCAATCGGTTCGAGCGGAAGTGCCGAAAAACGCTATATCATAATGCACATGATGCACGATGGGGCCAGCCGGGCACAGTTTGCGCAGGCATTATCCATCAATTCCGGCAGTATGTCCTTGTTTTATATAACTAAAATGTAAAACATTGCAAATTGCCGTGCGGCGCGGCGTACGCGCCGCCGCAACGTTGCTGCGGCCAGCGCCGGAGTACGTTAAACTGTCGCCTCACCAGCACTGAATAACACCACCGTAAGAGTCGCCACCATGGGTAACAATCCTAACGATCTGAAGGCCAGCGGCCTGAAAGCCACGCTGCCACGTCTGAAAATTCTGGATATTTTCCAGAACAGCGATGTACGCCATCTGACCGCCGAGGATGTGTACAAAATCTTACTGGCAGACAACATGGATGTGGGCCTGGCCACCGTCTATCGCGTACTGACCCAGTTCGAACAGGCTGGCTTGCTTCACCGCAATCATTTCGAGACGGGCAAAGCCATCTTCGAACTGAATCAGGGCTCGCACCACGACCATCTGGTCTGCCTCGATTGCGGCCGCGTGGAAGAATTCTTTGACGAAGAGATCGAAGTGCGCCAGCAGGTCATCGCGCAGGAGCGCGGCTTCAAGATCGCCGAACACGCCCTCGCCATCTACGGCAACTGCACCAAGGCAGTCTGCCCGCACCGCCAGTAAGGCGGCGCTGGCAGCTTACTGCTGGCTCAGCGCATTCGACAGCAGCTTGGCCGTAATATCCACTATCGGTATCACCCGCTCGTAAGCCATACGGGTGGGGCCGATCACACCCAGCGTGCCGACGATCTTGCCGTGTGCCGTGTACGGTGCCGTCACCACGCTCATTTCATCCATAGGCACCAGACTCGATTCGCCGCCGATGTAGATCTGCACGCCATTGGCCTTGCTCGACACATCAAGCAGCTGCATCAGGCCCGTCTTCTGCTCGAACATATCGAACATCTGGCGCAGCGAACTCATATTCGAGGACAGGTCGCTGACCGACAGCAGGTTGCGCTCGCCGGCGATCACCATATCTTCCGAATCATCGGCCATGGCTTCGCTGCCCGCTTCCACCGCGGCCTGCATCAGCCGCCCCATATCGTCGCGCAGCTGCCGGACTTCGCTCTGCAGGCGGCGCTGCACTTCGTCGAACGCCAGCCCGCCGTAGTTCTGGTTGATGTAGTTGGCCGACTGCACCAGCTGGGCCGGACTGTAATCGACATCCGTCAGCAGCAGACGGTTCTGCACATCGCCCCCCGGTGCCACGATCACCAGCAGGATGCGCTTCTCGCCCAGACGCAGGAATTCGATATGCTGGAATACGGATTCGCGCCGCGGCGACAGCACCACGCCGGCAAACTGCGACAGCGAGGACAGCATCTGCGCTGCGTTACTGATCATCTTCTGCGGCTGCGGCGCCTGCAAACGCATACGCCCTTCCACCGCCTGCTCGTCCAGATGCTGCACCGTCAGCAGGGTATCGACAAAAATCCGGTAGCCACGCGGGGTCGGCACACGGCCGGCCGAAGTGTGAGGACTGGCCACATAGCCGAGTTCTTCCAGATCGGCCATCACATTGCGGATGGTGGCGGGCGACAGATCCAGCCCGGAAATCTTGGACAGAGCGCGCGAACCGACCGGCTGGCCGTCCGCGATATAGCGCTCCACCAGAGCTTTAAGCAAAGTTTGCGCGCGGGGTTCGAGTTGCATGATCAGTGGTTCAGTTAAAGCTACTTACTTCCTATTATGCACCGATGGCGGGCCACCGTGCTATGCAGCGTGGCATCAATGCTGCATCTGCGCCTCTAGCCAGTGACGCAAATCATGCAGATCATGGCAGATGGCATCCGGTTCCACCCCCGCCAGTTCGGCATGCTTGACGTCGCTGCGGCGCATCCACACGCCGCGCAGGCCGGCCTGCTGGGCGCCCTGCACGTCGAGGCGCAGGTCGTCGCCCACGTATACGGCATGCTCGGGCGCCACGCCCATGGCCGCACAGGCCGCATGGAAGATGGCCGGATCGGGCTTGGCCAGACCAAAGCGGCTGGCCGCCAGATTCACCTTGAAATGGTGCTGCAGGCCTATCACTGCAAGATCGGCATTGCCGTTCGTGACCACGCCCAGCGGCAGCAGGCTCTGTAGCCGGGCCAGCCCCGGCGCCACGTCGGCATACGGCGTGACGGCATTGCGGCACTGGGCAAAGTGCGCCATGGCGCCATCCAGATGGCTGTGGTCGGCGCCGATCTCATGCAGTGCCTGCGCCAGCGCCACGCGGCGCAAGTTGTACAGATCGACAATCAGCCCGGGCTGGCGTTCCAGCAAAGCCATGCGCTGGCTGCGCAGCTCGGCAACGCTGTAGCGCTCGGTCAGGGCGGGCACGCGCTGGCTCAGCCAGTCATGCCAGCTCTGCTCGGCGCTGGCGATCACGGGCGCGATAGGCCAGAGCGTATCGTCAAGGTCAAACAGCAGGGCGTGCGGGCGGCGCATCATCATCACTGAGGCAGTATGCAAAACACTTATTGTCGCACCAATCGGCAGCAGCAGGGGCTGCCGGGGCTGCGGCGCGGGTGCACGCCCCTCGACGCCACAGCGCAGCCTGAACCGGACAGCCACGGAGCATGGTAAATTAACAGATTGCCTATGTGGAGTAACCGTGTTGCCGCTGCCCCGATTCTGTACATCCCTGCCTGCTGCCCTGCTGGCTACCCTGCTGGGCGGCTGTGCTGCACTGGCTCCTGCACCTGCGCCGGAATTCAGCTCCTATGTGGTGCTGGGCGAAAACGGCCGCGCCGTGGCGCGCGTGCTGATCGATGCCCCCGCCTGCCCGCCGCTGCAGATCGACCAGCGCAGCGTGGCCATGAGCGTGCGCTCGCGCCCCGCCACCCTGCCGCTGCGCCCCACCGTGTCGCCCGTGGCCGACTCGAAACCATCCGTCTTCCCCATGCTGACCTGCGAGGCCGAGCTGCCGGCCGCTGCCAGCTATACCAGCGCCAGCGTGCTGGGCCGCCAGCTGCCGCGCCCTGCTGCGGCGCCCCGGCGCATCGTGGTGCTGGGCGACACGGGCTGCCGGCTGGCCGACCATGCCCAGAGCTATCAGGCCTGCAACGACCAGAACGCCTATCCGTTTGCCCGCATTGCTGCTGCGGCGGCAGCATGGCAGCCTGATCTGGTGATCCACGTGGGTGACTACCACTACCGTGAAAACGCCTGCCCGGCCGGCAATGCAGGCTGCGCAGGCAGCCCGTGGGGCTATGGCTGGGATGCGTGGCAGGCTGATTTCTTCACGCCCGGCGCTGCCCTGCTGCAGGCAGCGCCATGGATCATGGCACGCGGCAATCATGAAAACTGCGCGCGCGCAGGCCAGGGTTACTGGCGCTGGCTAGACCCGCGCCCCCTGCTGCCGCAGCGCGATTGCGACGATCCGGCCAACGACAAGCTGGGCAACTACAGCGCCCCTTACGCCGTGCCTATCGGGCAGGACACCCAGCTGCTGGTGATCGATAGCGCCAGCACCAGCTGGCGCGGCTTCAAACCGGGCGATACGGGCTGGGATATGTACCGCGACAACTACCGCCAGCTGGCCGAACTGGCCGCGCAAGCGCCCCGTAATCTGGGCATCGTGCACCACCCCATGCTGGCCATGGGGGCCGACCGCAAGGGCGACGGTCCTATCCAGCTGCTCAAGGGCGACGCCGGCCTGCAGCAGAGCTTCGGTTCGCTCAACCCGCTCTACCTGCCCGAAAATATCCAGACCATGCTGTCCGGCCACGTACACCTGTGGGAGCAGATGAGCTTCTCCAGCCCCCACCCCAGCCAGTTCGTATCCGGTTTTTCCGGCACGGCGGAAGACATCGTGCCCCTGCCCGTGCAGCTGCCGGAAGGGGTTACACCGGCCCCCGGTGCCGTGGTGGAAGCGTTCAGCCACTGGATAGACGGCTTCGGCTTCATGACCATGGAGCGCCAGGGGCCAGACCAGTGGCTGGTGCTGATCCACGACCTGCAAGGGCAGATCCGCAACCGCTGCCAGATCAACGGCCGCCATTCGCGCTGCGAACGCGATCAGGTGAAATAGTTCGCACCGTGGGCGGGCGGCGCTGCAGCAGGCCCGCCGGTGTCACAGGCTGTTACATCGGCAAGTGCGCCGGGTGTTACCAAATGCACTAAAATACGGGCGATTCCGTGTAAGATGCCCCGGCTGCGCCACGCAGGCGCCCGCCCCCTTTCGTTTTGGAGAAGAGTTTATGAAAAGTTTGTATCAGCGTGCAGGCTTGACCCTGCTGTGCGGCGCGATCCTCGCAGGCTGCGGCGGCGGTGGCGGCAGCATGGCCCTGAGTGGCACCATCGCCACCCTGTACAAACCCGATCTGGTCCTGATCAACACCAAAAATGGTGAAACCCTGCCGATTGCCTCCGGTCAGGCCACCTTCGTCTTCACCAAACTGGTCAAACCGGACGAAGATTTCGATATCGAAATCCAGAACCAGCCTACCGGCGCCAAGTGCAAAGCACTCAACAACTCCAACGTCGGCAAAGCCAGCGTCTACACCGCCTACTCGATCCGTTTCGAGTGCACCACCAACCCGTATTCGCTGGGCGGCACCGTCACCGGCCTCGATACCAAGGGTCTGGTGCTGACCAACGGTTCCGACACGGTCAGCATATTGCCGCCTGCTACGCCGGGCGCAGCGGTCAGCTTCACCTTCCCGGCGCTGGTGGCGGACGGCTCGCCGTTCGGGGTCGCCATCCTGACCCAGCCCAAGGACACCACCAAGGTCTGCAGCCTCAGCAACAACGTTGGCACCATGCCTTCGGGTAACTACAACGGCGTTGTCGTTACCTGCCAATAATGCGGGCCGGGCCGCCAGCTTGGCGGCCGCCCTTTCCTGAATGATCTGGAGCACTACATGAACATCAAATTTATGGGCGCCGCTGCGGCGCTGGTACTGGGCGCGGCACTGGCTGGCTGCGGTGGCAAACAGCAATTCTCCGTACAGGGCACGATTACGGGCCTGAACAATGCCGGTCTGGTACTGGCCAATGGCAGCGACACCCTGCCCGTGCCGGCTGGCGCGCTGACCTTCACCATGCCCAAGCAGATCGACTACGGTGCCAGCTTCAACGTGGTGGTTCAGGAGCAGCCTGCACACCAGACCTGCACCCCGACGCTGGCCACCTCGTCCGGTTCGGCCGGCCATACGCTGGTGATTAACGCGCTGATTACCTGCGTACAGAATAGCTACACACTGGGCGGCAAGTTCACCGGCCTGTATGCCAATAACGACGCCACCGCCACCACGGCCGCTACCCCGCGCACCGTGGTACTGCTGAACGGCAGTACCGGTGGCCAGCTGACTGTCTCCAGCGCCATGGCCGGTACCAACACGCCGGGTGAAGGCTTCTTCACCTTCGGGGCACCCGTTAGATTCGGCGAAGCCTATGGCGTGACGATTCTGTCCCAGCCTAAAGATGTCAGCTGCACGCTGACCAATGGCAGCGGCATCATGCCGGAATCCAGCGTCAGCAATATCGTGCTGACCTGCGTACCGAAAACCTGATCGCCGGTCCGCACATAGAGGAGCAAGGCAGGTCCCGGGCAAGTTAGGCAACAATATTCACAACATGAATAATTGATATGCGAAAAATAAACTTGCCTTATATGCCGCGCCGCAGCATACTAGCCCTGTCTCCTCCACTTCTTGCAAAGGAATTGGATTTAGCCCGCTCACTGTAGCGGGCTTTTTTTTTAGCTGCGCTGCCCGCCTGCTGCGCCACGCGGACAAAAAAAACCGCCAGTGCTGCCGCTGGCAGCCTGACGGTTGCTGGCTGGCCCCACGCAGGGCCGCACTGCGTACAGACCTAGGGCAGATTGGCCAGAGCCACGTACTGCTCCAGACTGATGGTTTCAGGGCGCACCGTCGGGTCGATACCCGCTTCGATAATCTGCGCTTCCGTGAACATGCCGGCCAGGCAGTTGCGTATCACTTTGCGGCGCTGCGAAAACGCCTTCTGCACCACGGCTTCCAGACGGGCGCCATCACAGGCCAGCGGCTGGGCCAGCGGGATCATGCGCACGATGGCGGAATCGACTTTGGGCGGCGGATCGAAGGCTTCCGGCGGCACGATGAACAGCAGCGTCATGTCATAACGCCATTGCAGCATCACGGACAGACGGCCATACACCTTGCTGCCCGGCTCGGCCACCATGCGCTCCACCACTTCTTTCTGCAGCATGAAATGCTGGTCCTTGACCTTGGGCGCGAACGTCGCCAGATGGAATAGCAGCGGGCTGGAGATGTTGTACGGCAGATTGCCGACGATGCGCAGCTTCTGGCCGTCCGGCACGGGCAGGCTGCCGAAATCGAACTTCAGGGCGTCGCCCGCGTGCACGGTGAGCTTTTCCGGACGATAGCGCTGCTGCAGACGCGCCACCAGATCGCGGTCCAGTTCCACCACATGCATGTGCGGCAGGCTGCGCGTCAGCTGGTCCGTCATGGCGCCCAGACCGGGGCCGATTTCGACCATGGTGTCGCCGGCGGCCGGTGCGATAGAGTCGGTGATGCGGTCCAGAACGTGCTGATCGTGCAGGAAGTTCTGGCCAAAGCGTTTGCGGGCAACGTGTTTCATGATGTTCTTATAAAGTTTGTGAGGCGGCGACCATAGCCAGTGCGCTATCGATCGCGGCCAGCATACTACCACTGTCGGCCCGGCCCAGGCCCTGTGCGGCCAGATCGAGCGCCGTGCCATGGTCCACCGAAGTACGGATGAAGGGCAAGCCCAGCGTGATATTCACGCCGCGCCCGAAGGTGGCGTACTTCAGCACGGGCAGGCCCTGATCGTGGTACATGGCCAGCACGCAGTCGGCGTCCTGCAGATACTTGGGCTGGAACACGGTATCGGCCGGATACGGGCCGCGCGCATCGATGCCGGCCGCCTGCGCCGCGGCCAGCGCCGGCTGGATTACGTCGATTTCTTCGCGTCCCAGATAACCGTTTTCGCCGGCATGGGGGTTCAGGCCGCACACCAGTATGCGCGGTGCAGCGAGGCCGAATTTGTGCTTCAGATCCTGATCGATGATGCTCAGGGTACGCAGCAGGCCCTCCACGCTGAGCGCTGCCGATACCTGCTGCAAAGGCAGGTGGGTAGTGGCCAGCGCCACCCGCAGCGGGGCCGCGCCTGTAACGCTGCCGGCCGGTTCGCCGGCCAGCATCATCACCACCTGTTCGGTGCCGCTATGCTGGGCCAGATATTCGGTGTGGCCGGTAAAAGCGATACCGGCATCGTTGATGGTGGATTTCTGCAGCGGTGCCGTCACCATGGCGCCGAACCAGCCCGCCTTCAGGCCTTCCAGCGCCAGATCCAGCGTGGCCAGTACACTGCGGCCATTCAGGTGATCGAGCTGACCGGCCTTCACATGGGCGGCCAGCGGCACATCGATGGCGATCAGCCGGTCCGGCCCGAAGTGGGGCAGACCGGCATTGCGCACCGCCTGCGAGGACAGTGCCGAGACCCGGATGGCCGGATCGATATCGGCGGCCAGCATGGCCAGATAGGCCGCATCGCCCAGCAGCACGCAGTTGGCCTGATGGCGGCGCTCCCAGGCGGCACGGATGGCGATTTCCGGGCCGATGCCGGCCGGTTCGCCGACCGTCAGGGCCAGCACGGGCCGGCGTCCCGCAGATTGATTGCTAGCGCCCACGGGCGACCCTTTCCTGCTGATGCGATTATTCAAAGGCTGCCCCGTCCGGATCAGCAGGACGGGACCAGCCAGCCCGCCTTATTTGGCGGGGTTGCTGCCGTCTTCGGTACGGAATTCGACATAGGCGCGGTCGCGCACTTCACGCTGCCAGCTTTCCGCCGCTTCTTCCATCTTGCGCTCGCGGATAGCCTGACGGGCATTGTTACGCTCGCGCTCCTTGGAGACATCGTCGCTCTTGCGTTCGAGTACTTCGATCAGGTGGATACCGAAGCTGGTTTCTACCGGATCGCTGACTTCGCCGATCTTCAGATTGTTCATGGCCGCTTCGAATTCCGGCATGGTATCGCCCGGATACAGCCAGCCCAGATCGCCGCCCTTGGAAGCGGAACCGTCGTTCGATACCAGACGTGCCAGATCTTCGAACTTGGCGGCCTTGTTATCCAGCCGCTCTTTAAGTTCCAGCAGCTTGCGCTTGGCATCGGCCGCGCTCATGGTCGGCGTGACCTTGATCAGAATATGGCGGGCGTGGGTCTGCTGCACGGCAGCCACGGCCTGTGCTTCGGCCAGACTGCGACGCTCGGATACCTTCAGGATGTGGAAGGCCCCCACGCTCTTGATGATAGGCGTAACCTGGCCGGGCTTCAGCTTGACCAGCGCTTCCGCGAATACAGGCGGCAGACGCTCGGGCTGGCGCCAGCCCACCACGCCGCCCTGCAGCGCATCGCTGGAATCGGAATAGGTGCCGGCCATCTTGGCGAAATCGGCACCGGTGCGCAGCTGGCGCATCACGTCTTCGGCGCGGGCACGGCGCTGGGCGATCACTTCGGCGGTAGCGTTATCCGGAATCCGGATCATGATTTGCGAAATATTCAGCTCGAACTGCTCGGCTGCCGCCGCCTTTTCGGCCGCCAGGAAGCTATCCACTTCGGCATCGGAAATCTGGATCTTGGCATCGACTTCATGCTCGCGCAAACGCTGCATGATGATCTCCTCGCGGATCTCTTCGCGGAAGGCGGCGTAAGGCATGCCGTCTTTTTCCATCTGGTTGCGCAGATCCTGCACGCTCAGCTTCTGTGCTTCGGCGATACGGGCAATGGCGCGGTCGAGCTGCAGGTCATCGACCCGCACACCCATCTCCTTGGCCATCTGCAGCTGGGCGCGTTCCACGATCATGCGCTCGAGCATCTGGCGGCGCAGGTCGGCCGCATCGGGCAGGGCCACGTTCTGCGCCTTCATACGGCCGGTCACGGTCTTGATACGGTTATTCAGTTCACGCTGGGTGATCACGTCATCGTTTACGACCACCACGATGGAGTCGATCGCCACATTGCCCGATTCGCCGGGCGGCAGGAAACCTTTGCCATCGCTCTTGACGGCTGGCTTGGCAGCGACTGGTGCCGCAGCAGCCGTGGCGGCAGGGGCAGCGACTGGTGCAGCAGCAGGTGCGGCGGCCGGCTTTTTGCCGAACAGGCTGCAACCGGCCAGCGCGCTAGTGCACAACAGCAGCGCCAGAACTTTCATCGGGATGGGACGGGCATTACGCATGGTAGAAGCTCAACAGTCAGTAGTCATCAATCAAACAGCACCGGCCATCCGGACAGGATGGCTGGCGCCCAGGGGAGGCAACAGTCCTTAACGGCCATAGCCCTCATTCAAACGCTGGTAACCGGGAATACTATTTTTCATCGCTTCGAGCGGGCTACCCACGCCAAGGTGGGACAGGCCGTTCAGCTCCAGCTGGAAGAAGATCGGCGTGGAAGCCTTGGTCGAAGTCGTCACGAAACGCTGCGCGCCCATACGGAACACCCAGCAGTCGCTGTTGTACTCGAGACCGATCAGACTTTCCAGCACTTTCTTATCCTGCACAGAGTAGCTGACGCGGCCTACACCGTACCAGCGCTGGAAAATCGGCCACTGGCTCGATATATCGATATTTTTAAAGCTGTTACGCAGATAGCGGTAGCCCAGATTCAGCACCTTCTTCTGGCCCGGCAGCCACTGCACGGTATAGCTTTCCGATACCACCCGGCTCTGGCTAGGGCTGTACTGCACGGCGCTATCGAAACCCCAGGTTTCGGCGATGCGGCCGGTAGCGGCCAGCAGCATGTCGGAGCGCGCATCGACCACCGGCGTGGTGGAATTGAGCTGCACGCGCTGGTCGCGGAAGTAGAAGCGCTGGCCGAAGGCGAGACGCAATGCTTCCGCCCCCGCTTCATTCAGGAAGCGCGACACCAGTGCTGCCGTCAGCTGGTTGGCGTCGCCGATACGGTCGGAACCGACGAAACGGTTTTCGCTGAAGATCTGGCTGAAGTTGAAGGTGGCGGCATCCGTATCGAAGGTCGGGAAGCGGCTCTGGTCGCGGTAAGGCGTATTCACGTAGAACAGGCGCGGCTCCAGCGTCTGTGTGACTTCCTTGCCGCCCAGTTGCAGCGGCCGTTCGAATACCAGCCCGGCATCGACCGAGAGAGTCGGCACCGAACGCGATAGCTGTTCGGCCTTGCTGCCGGTAGCATCGTTGGCGTCCAGATCGTAACGCGCCAGATTCACGCTGGCCTTGGGCGTGATGAAATAGCTGGCGCCGATAATCGGATAGCTCAGCTGCGGTATCGCCACCATACGGGTGCCGCGCAGCAGGGTCGGGTGATAGAAGCGCGTCAGTTCGCTATCCATGGCCCAGTCGAAGCCGCCCGCCACATCGTACTGGGCGGCGTGGAAGTTAATCGCCGGCAGACGGTCGTAAGGACGCGAAACGAACAGGCTGGGATCGACCACCGATTCCGGATCCTGCAGCACCTGATACTTCTGCACGCGTGCCGTCAGGGTCCAGAACTCGCCATGGTAGTCGGTACGCAGTTCGCGCAGCAGCTGGCGTTCCGTCGAGCTGGACACCGTCTTGGAGAAATCATTGGGATAGTTGTTATCCGAGGCCGCGCGCACCTGCCAGCCGTACGACCAGTCGCTACTCAGCTCCTGCGTATGGTGCGAACGGATGCTCCAGCGGTCGGTGGAACCGCCCGGCGTGGACGGAATGTACTGCTTATCGTGCGGCAGATATTCCAGATAGGTTTCGCCCTGATACAGCCCGCCCTCGGTCTCGCCCAGATAGCGGCCGTTGGCACCGAGCTGGAAACCGCGGCGCGGAATGATTTTCGGGTACAGCGTCAGATCGCGGTTCGGCGCGATATTGAAGTAGTACGGCACCGTCAGTTCGGCCGCCCCCTTGGAGCCGAAGCCCGGCATAGGCGAGAGCCAGCCGGAACGGCGCGCACCGGACAGCGAGAACGACAGCGCCGGCGTGCCCAGTATCGGCACGTCCTTGAAGTAGATGATGGTCTTGCCGGCCGTGCCCACGTCGCGCCCCGAATCGAGGTTCAGGGTGTTCGAGCGCAGATACCAGTCCGGATTGGCGCCCTGGCAGGTGCTGTAGGTGCCGTTCAGGACCAGCGCTTCGTCTTCGTTGAGGAAGTTGATGCGTTCGGCCTTGCCCTGCGCATGGTTGGCTTCCAGCCGGTAGGTCGGGTTGAGCATATAGCCCTGCCCCGTATCCATATTCAGCTGCAGCGCATCGCCCGTGAAATAGTCGCCGAAGCGCCAGATGCGCACCTTGCCATCGGCCTGCACTTCATCTTCCACCTGGCGGTAGCAGGCCGTGTCGGCCTTCACGCGGGTCTGGTCCTTGACCAGCTCCGCATCGCGGTTCAGGGTGATTTCGCGCTCGGGACGGCCGGTAATGTCCTCCGCCTGAATCACCGTCACGGCAGCCTTGTTCTCCACCCGTGGCGCACGCGTCTTGCCGGGCACGCTCTGGGCGTAACCGGGCACGGACGTTACCGTCACGATGGCAGTCAGGGCATAGGCCCAGCGGGGCGAGGTAGAGGGGGGCAAAAGCCAGCGCAGGCAACTCATGAAAAATAAGGGCGTACCACCATGACAGGCGATTTTTTAATCTGAATCCCTTATTATAGGGGAATCTACAGTCTATACCGGTTTCCGCCGTTCGCTCCATGTCTTTATTACAGAATTTACCATCTGATACGCCTGCTAACACTGCTGCTAACACCCCTGATCTGCGTCTGGCCGCTCTCACCGAGTGGCTGGCAGGCCTGAATGTGGTGGCTGCGGCCAGTGCCCGCCCGGCATCGGCCGACGCCAGTTTCCGCCGCTACTTCCGCCTCGATGTATTGCCAGAACAGCAAGCTACGCTGGGCAGCACCCTGATCGCCATGGATGCGCCGCCGGAACGCGAAAACGTGCTCGCTTATGTCAAGGTCGCGGAAATGCTGCGTCAGGCCGGTGTGAGCGTGCCGCGCATTATCGCCACAGATTACGAACGCGGCTTCATGCTGCTGTCCGATCTGGGCACCACCACCTATCTGCAGGTGCTGGACCACGATAACGCCTCCATCATGTACGCCGAAGCACTGGAAGCGCTGAGCCGCTTCCAGCTCACCAGCGTGCCGGACGTGCTGCCCGAATACGACCGCGCCTTCCTGCAGCGCGAAATGGCACTGTTCCCCGAGTGGTATATCGGCCGCCATCTGAACGCCACCCTGACCGACGCCCAGCAGAAATCGCTGCAGGGCGTGTTCGACGCGATACTGGCCAATGTGACGGCGCAGGCGCAGGTGTTCGTGCACCGCGATTTCCATTCGCGCAATCTGATGCAGATCGACGTAGGCAACCCCGGTGTGCTGGACTTTCAGGATGCGCTGTACGGCCCCATGACCTACGATCTGGCCTCGCTGCTGCGCGACGCCTATGTGCAGTGGGATGAAGAACTGGTGCTGGACTGGGTGATCCGCTACTGGCAGCATGCCAAGTCGGTGGGCCTGCCCGTGGCTGCCGACATCGACGACTTCTACAAGGATTTCGAGTACATGGGCCTGCAGCGCCATCTGAAAATCCTCGGCCTGTTCTGCCGCCTTAACTACCGTGACGGTAAAGCCCAGTATCTGAACGACCTGCCCACCGTGCTCGAATACGTACGCAAGACGGCCGGCCGCTACCCTGAACTGAAGCCCCTGCTACGTCTGCTGGACACGCTGGAAAACAAGGCGCCGCAAGTCGGCTACACCTTCTAAGGGGCGGCCATGAAAGCAATGATCTTCGCCGCCGGTCGCGGCGAGCGCATGCGCCCGCTGACGGATAGCACGCCGAAACCGCTGCTGGTAGTGCGCGGCCGCCCGCTGATCGTCTGGCACGTAGTGAATCTGGTCAAGGCAGGGATTACCGAAATCGTCATCAACCACGCCCATCTGGGCGAACAGATCGAAGCGCTGCTCGGTGATGGCAGCAAATACGGCGCCAGGATTCAATACTCGCGCGAAGGCACGGCGCTGGAAACAGCCGGCGGCGTGGCCGCAGCGCGCCACCTGCTGGGCGAGGAGCCCTTCCTCGCCGTCTCGGCCGACCTGTACATCCCGCAATTCGATTTCACCCAGGTGCTCGACGTACTGCACGATAAAGACCTGTGGGGCAATCCTTATCCGGCCGAAAAACGCGATGTGTGCTGGCTGTATCTGGTGCCGAATCCGGACTTCCATCCGGATGGCGATTTCGGTCTGACCCTGTACACCGTGAATAACGACGGCACGCCGCGCTACACCTTCGGCAATATCGGCGTCTATCGCATGGAAATGTTCGACGGGATCACGCCGGGCAGCCACGCCAAACTGGGCCCGCTGCTGCGCGCAGCCGCCGAACGCGGACAGGTAGGCGGCGAGGTCTACACGGGGCCATGGCACAACCTCGGCACCGTGCAGCAGCTGGAACAACTCAACGCCCCGCTGTCGCTGCGGCCGGCGTCCATCCCGTAAGCCGCCAGCGGAACGCCCATGACTGCTTCGCCCGTACCCGGATCAGCCTTGAATGCGCCTGCCACGCTGATGGCCGCCTGCGCGGCGCGGCGTGCCCGCCTGCTGGCGCAGCTGCCGGCGGGCGCCATCGCCGTGCTGGCCACGGCGCCGGAAGTGGTGCGCAACGCCGACAACGAATACCCGTATCGCCACGACAGCGATTTCTACTACCTGAGCGGCTTCACGGAACCGGACAGCGTACTGGTACTGGTGGCTGCGCGCGCCGACAGCGCTGCACAGGCCATTTTGTTCTGCCGCCAGAAAAACCCCGAGCGGGAAATCTGGGATGGCTACCGCTACGGACCGGAAGCGGCCCGCATAGCCTTCGGCATGGATGCCGCCTATGCCATCGAAGACCTCGATAGCGAAATGAGCCGCCTGCTGGCCAATGCTCCGGCCCTGTACTACCCGCTGGGCGGCAGCCTCGATACGCAAGTCAAAGTCTGGCGCTCGGCCCTGCGCGCACGTGCCCGTACGGGCGTGACGCCGCCCGATAGCGCGGTCGACCTGCTGCCCCTGCTGGCCGAACTGCGCCTGCGCAAAGACGCCGAAGAACTGGCCTGCATGCAGCGCGCCGCCGACATCTCGGCGCAGGCCCACCTGCGCGCCATGCTGGCCACGCGGCCCGGCATGTACGAATACGAAGTGGAAGCAGAACTGCTGTATGCCTTCCGCCGCGGCGGCGCACAGGCACCGGCCTACAACTCCATCGTCGCCAGCGGCGAGCGCGCCTGCGTGCTGCACTACAGCGCCAACAACGGCATCTGCCGCGATGGCGAACTGCTGCTGATCGACGCCGGCTGCGAGTACAACAGCTATGCAGCCGACATCTCGCGCACCTATCCGGTGAGCGGCCGTTTCAGCGATGCGCAGCAGCGCCTGTACGAACTGGTGCTGGCGGCGCAAGCGGCCGCGCTGGGTGTCATCGCGCCGGGCCGTCCTTACGCCGACATGCATCAGGCAGCCGTCAAAGTACTGGCGCAGGGCATGCTCGATCTGGGACTGCTGCAGGCCAATGTGCACGGCACGGCGGACGACGTGATCGCCAACCAGCACCACCAGAAGTTCTACATGCACGGCACCGGCCACTGGCTGGGACTGGACGTGCACGACGTGGGCCACTACCGCGACATCACGGCCGCCGACAAGCCGTCACGCCCGCTACAGCCGGGCATGACGCTGACGGTGGAGCCGGGCATCTACGTGCGCCCTGCGCCGGACGTACCCGAGTGCTACTGGAATACCGGCATCCGCATCGAAGACGATGTGCTGGTGACGGACAGCGGCTACACCATCCTGAGCGCTGCCGCGCCCAAGAGCGTGGCCGATATCGAACACCTCATGCAGCAGCGCCCCAACCCCTGAGCTGATGCAGCAACCCGAAATGCAGCAATCATGAGCACTACCCAGAATTCCAGCAACGTTAGCAACACCGGCAACAGCAACGCAGACCACGCCGCAACCGGCAGTACTGAATACGATGTCGCCATCTGCGGCGCAGGACCGGCCGGCATGGCACTGGCCCTGCTGCTGCACCAGCGCGGCATGGCGGCAGATCGCATCGCCCTGATCGACGCCCGCTCGCTGGCACAGGCCAGCGATGATCCCCGTTCGCTGGCACTGGCATGGGGCAGCCGCCAGATCCTCGACTCCATCCACGCATGGCCTGCCGTGGCCACGCCGATAGAACAGATCCACGTTTCCCGCCGCGGCCAGTTCGGCCGCAGCCTGATCGACCGCAGCGAGCACGATCTGCCGGCACTGGGCTACGTGACCCGCTACGGCGACATCGTCACGGCACTGGGCGCCGCCTGCCTGAAGGCCGGCATCCCCATGCTGCGCCCTGCCCGCGTGGAAAACATCGACGAACAGGCCGACCATGTGCGCGTAGTGCTGGCTGGCGACATGCCCGCCGTGCGCGCTGCCATCGTCGTGCAGGCCGAAGGAGGCCTGTTCAGCGATCAGGCCAGCCGTTCGCAGCGGCGCGACTATCAGCAGAGCGCCGTCATCGCACAGGTACGGGCCGAGCGCCCCATCGCGGCGCGCGCCTACGAACGCTTTACGGAACAGGGGCCACTGGCCCTGCTGCCGCAGGATCAGGGCGGCGCTGCCGGCGAATACTCGCTGGTGTGGTGTCTGCGCCCCGACGAAGCAGCGCGCGTACAGGCACTCGACGATGCCAGCTTCCTCGCCGAACTGGGTGCCGCCTTCGGTAGCCGCCTTGGCCGCTTCGTGCACGCCACGCCACGCCTGGCTTTCCCGCTCGGACTGAACGCCGCCCCGCGCAGCACGGCACGCACGGTCGCCATCGGCAATGCGGCACAGACGCTGCACCCCGTCGCCGGACAAGGTCTCAACCTCGGCCTGCGCGATGTCGCGGTGCTGGCCAAGGTACTGGCTCAGGGTGCCGATCCGGTCCATCTGGCCCAGTTCACCACCCTGCGCGAACAGGATCGCCAGACCACCGTGCGCATCACCGACACCATGGCGCGCATCTTCGCCAGCACTTCGCCGCTGCAGGGTTTGCTGGGCCTGTCGCTGACCGCCATCGACCTCGTACCGCCAGCGCGCACTATGCTGGCCGAACTGCTGATGTACGGCCGCCGCTAATAAGCTGAAAAACCTGCTGCTCAAACGGAGAAGAAATGACCATTCGTGACGCCGTTGCCGATGACGCCCCAGCCATAGTCGCCATCTACAACCACTATGTCCTGACCACTTCCATCAGTTTCGAAGAGCAGGCGGTAACAGCAGCCGAAATGCAGCAGCGCATCGCCGACGTGCAGCGCGGTGGCCTGCCCTGGCTGGTGCTTGAAACGGACGGTGTTCTGGTCGGCTATGCCTATGCTACCAAATGGCGCGTACGTCATGCCTATCGCTTTTCGGTCGAGAGCTCGGTCTATCTGGCGCCGGATACCGCAGGCAAAGGACTGGGCACGGCGCTCTACCAGCAGCTGCTGGCGCGTCTGACAGCCAGCGGCTACCACCTCGTCATCGGTGGCGTCGCGCTGCCGAACGCTGCCAGTGTCGCATTGCATGAAAAGATGGGCTTCGAAAAAGTCGCGCAATTCCGCCAAGTCGGCTTTAAATTCGGCCGCTGGATCGACGTAGGCTACTGGGAAAAATCGCTCGCCGCGCCCACCTCTGCTACGAACTAAGCAGCTACCTTCCAGCCTTCTTCAGAAGACCATCGTCATTGTGACAATCTGAGAATTTTTCGCGCGTGCGAATTGCTATGCTGGGCGTTTATTGCTAGCCAGATTAGGCCAGCAACCGTCCCCTATCTCTGTCAGGAAGGGACGGCGACCACTCAAGATTCTCGAATGCCACAATCCAAGACAACCATTATCGTCAGAAAGGCGGTAGCCGCTGATACGGCTGCGGTGCTTGCGCTTTACCGCGAACTGCGCCCGAACGATCCACCTATCGAAGACGCCCGCATTGCCACTCTCTGGCAAGAAGTCGCCGAAGGCCCACGATCATCTATTCTGGTCGCGGAATACGAACAAGAAGTTGCAGCCACCTGCATGCTAGCCTTCCTGCCTAATCTCGCCAGCGACGGGCGACCTATCGGCGTCATCGAACACGTCGTGACTGCCCATCGCTTCCGGCGGCGCGGTCTCAGCAAAAAATTGCTCGAATTCGCTCTGGCTGTAGCCTGGCGAGCTAATTGCTGCAAAGTGTGCTTGCTATCCGGTGCGCAGCGCACTGTAGCCCATGATCTTTACAAGGCAGTGGGATTTGATGGTGATGTGGAGCGAGGGTTTGTCGCCAAGCCCGGTACATCAAGTTACAAAGTCTAAGGATTTGCAATGAAAATTCACCCCTGGAAAATTCAGGCTATAGCATGGGCTTTTTTTCTTCTGCTAATCTCTGACAGCGCAATTGCTCAATCAAAGAATTCATCAACTGCCCGGCTGCTTCAGTACGATGGGAAGTCAACCAACCAGCTGTTGTGGGATAAACGCTTCGTTGGATTGGTCAACACCAGAGTTCCGTCAGCCCTGTCAGATTATGTGGTGATGGCAATGGGTGGTCCACCGGACTCGGTTGTCGTAGAAGATCACCGCTATGTCAGCATGTCTGTCTGCCGCCAGCATTCCACCCCAAGCAAAGCTGGCGCTGAACTCCTGGATTTATGAGCAGAGCATGAACGTCGAGCACATAGAATTTATCGACCGTTCTAGCGCAAGAGTTGAAATGCCGCCTAAGTCGTTTAGCTGGAAAGAAAAATTTCAGCCACCATCAAATGGTCCTGCATTTGATTGCACGATGGCACAGAGCAGAATTGAAAAGACGATCTGCGCAGATACAGGGCTTGCTGCGCAGGATCTCGCATTGAGCGAGCTGTACCATCGTATCCGTCTGGGTAGCGACACGACCGGTGTGCAGGAGGAGCTATGCAGCTTGCAACGCAAGTGGCTGCAACAGCGAGACCGCGAATGCCTCAATGCAGACAACCTCGTCGACTGCCTGAAGGATCAATACACGGCGCAATACCACCGTTTAAACAATTGGCTTCCCACTTCCGCTATTCGTCCGCAGAAATAGGCCAAGCATATACTTCGCAGCAGCCAGAGTTTAGGGGATACACCATGGAATGGAACAAATTGGTACCTGAATGCGTGGTAGCAAATTATGAAAGGTCAAAAAAATTCTACATCGAAGTTTTTGGCTTCAAGTTAATGTTTGAGCGCCCTGAAAGTAGATTTGGCTATCTTGACTTGGATGGAGCGCAAATCATGCTACTTGAAGGGAGTCATATGAAGACTCCGGGCCAGCCAGACATGCATCCCAACGAAAAACAGTTTCACTTTCAGATTGAAGTGGAAAAACTTGCACCGCTCATCGAACGTCTAGCGGCCCACGAGGTATCGTTAATAGCGCCTTGTACTGAGTCATGGTATCGCGTCGATGAGCTAGAACACGGACAGATCGAATTCTTTGTTGCAGACCCGGACGGCTTTCTGTTTCGCTTTTACGAACCGCTTGGTGAGCGACCAGTAAAGTCATCAGCAGTGCTGCTGGCTTAACTCGTTCATGAACAGATTTAGATAGGAGTATCACATTGCAAGTAGCTGAACCTTCCCGTGCGGCGCTACGCTTACATGTCCGCTACCGGCTGGGCGAATACCTGGGAATAGTTACCTCCCACGTTATTGCTGAACTAACGCGCCGTAAACTTGAACAGGGCAAGAAGATCAGTCTGCTGGACATCATCGTTCTGCGCAGCTGTCTGCTTTTATTTGTCCCGCCGATATTTATATTCAAGGTGCTAAAAGTCGGCGCTTGTGACTTTTATTTTGACGACACAGGAATAACTCGGCATTCGAAGGGCGGAGAGTTAGTCGTACCGTGGGACGAGGTTGTTGCTATTCATACGTATCCAGCGGGATATCTGTTTGCACAAAGCGATGGTGCCATGCCAGTTCCTTTTCGGGTGCTGGCAGATGAACAGCATGCGCTATTGAAGAGCTACATCATTCGGCATCAGCCCTCCGTGTGTTGACGGCCCCGCGGGCCAAGCTGAAAACGGCCCATATCCCCCAACGATTATTGAGATGTTATGCCGATTGACACTACCAGCTTAGGTAAGAATGTGCGTGAGATAGCCCCCTGAATCGCCGGACACAGTCTATGCATTATCCTTACGACTAGAAATAGGACGAGGCATATGACTAAGAGCAGGCAAACAATCGAGGTGATAACGATCAGCGAACTAGCAGCTGCTCGGGCCCAAATCGCACAGCTGGGCAAGAATCCCATGGAGGCGGAAATCTTGAAAGAAGCCATGGAATTTGCTCGCGAAAAAAAGTGGATCGCGCGCGCGCCCTTTATGGATTTGATGACGCGGTCTTCGGATTGGGTTAATAGCCGTACCGTACGCCAGATCGAGGTGCTTGCCGACCTTGCCTTGGTGGAAGCTGCGCGCGCGGAGATTGGCCAATTGCTGACGTACGGTGGGCGGCGCGCGAGCGCGTGGGTCAATTGTCGGCGTATGGCCGCTGGCCTCGCTTTATTCAACCACAGTCGCTTCTACCGTGTCATGAAGGCTTACCGGCTGCTGCTCCCGAAAGCGCCTAAGCGGGTCGTGAGCGCGCGCGTGCATGATGGGGTGATGGCTGTGCTGGAATCAAATCGACGCTGGTGTTCTGACGGCTTCGAGATCGGCTGCGATAATGGCGATGTGGTCACGGGCGCCTTTCTGAAAGACTGCCGCGACCGCGAGATCATTTCTTGGCGCGCCTGGCCCAGCCGGGGGCTGCCAGGCGAACCAGTTCACGACAGGCTGGTCAAGGACTGGGGCATCAAGCCAGTCCATACGCCAGTGTACAGCCCGCAGTCCAATGGCATGGCCGGGAGCTTCGTGAAGACGTTTAAACGCGACTACGTCAGCCGGATGGACTGCAGCAGCGCCGATATCGTGCTGCGGCAAATGCCGGCGGCATTAAATAAGCGATAGACTGTGTCCGGTAATAGCGGGGCAAGATCAGTGTGCAGCAAACTACCAAGTGGGGTGAGAAATGAAATACAAGGTCAGGGCACTCGCCGTTGATTTGACTGTCGTGCCGCATACGTACACAGTACCGCGTGATGAAATAATTGATACGGCGACGAATCAGATTTTCGAAGCTTGTGCAACCATACGGGATGTTGAAATTGCGTATGAAGATTTCTGGAACTACCTCAATGGCGACGACGAAGTTCACGACCCGAGCGCCAAAGTAAAAGTGCTGTCCGTTACACCTGTTGATCAATAAGACGAAATGCCGGCCCAAAGCCGGCCAGGCCTCGATAGCGGATAGCGTTCTATGTGCTCATCCTATTTAGCAATTTCTGCGCTCCAAGAAGTTGGGCTATAACCGCCCCAGAGACATCTTTTTTTGTTGAGCTTCCATCGTCCATCCGTCTTAACAAACCAAAAGCCATACCCGTTACACACCGCATCGGCATTTGCCGTGCATATTTCCGCATAGAGCAGCGCGTTGTGTTTTTGATCGTAGACGATTTTAGAAAATCCTATCGCCGACATTTGTGCATCGTCCGAATAGAGCGATTTAGTATCAACGAAATTTACCCTGCTATCGAATCGCCGCAGACTGGCGCGAGGTTCCTTCTGCAAGCGCTGTTGCAGGATCAGAGGCAACCCGGGCAAGGATTCAACAAATTGTTGGTCCGGAACATGTCTAGGTACGCGCGAAACAAGTAAGGTCTTTCCATCTATCGTCTGATTCCAGACGATAAATTTCTCTGACTTCTCCTGGTTCAGGATGGCCTTTAGTGTCGCGCTGTAGATGGGATCATCATCTGCTTCCATATTTTGTGCGATGGCGAAATTTGTACTCAGGATAAATATCGCCAGAAATTGAAAAATACGCATAATCAATACTCTAAGAAGTGCGGAAGAACATAGGGACAGCGGCAGCTACCTGGATCGACGCCACCCATACCACTGTTGTCAACGCCAGCAAGAATAGCAGTTTGCAACTCGGGAAAGTTCACAGATCCTCACGCCGGGCCGCAAAAGCCAGTTGCAGGCAGGGCTATCACGCGTCGTTACAATTGGAGAGTTTGATGTGGAGGCGAGCTGCTATGCTTGGGCGCTTTTGCTGATTTGGCAAAATGGCCATACACAGCTTATGTCTCGCTAAGAGTTTGCAAACTTCGGATTAGTTCGACGTCATCGCTCGCCCCATGCACATACAACCACAGACCGCCCGATTTCATGCAGAAGTAAACACTGACGGCGCCAGATTCGTCATCCCGGCCAGAAGAAGCTGGTTCAGCCTGCTGCTCATGCTAGTGTGGCTGGGAGTCTGGGCCATGGCCGAACATAAGGTCTCCAGCAAGGTGTTCGCCGCAGGAGACCTTGCACCGCCGCCTTTTCTTCTCTTCTGGCTGGCCGGCTGGACCCTCGGCGGTCTCTACGTGCTTGCCACAGTTCTCTGGCAATTGGCCGGCCGTGAAGCGGTTTCGGTCACCGCCTCGGCACTCATACACCGGATTGAGATCTTCGGTATCGGCATCGATCGTTCCTATGACACTTCCCATATTCGGCATCTGCGCGCGACCGAAGCCTTGGCATCGCCATACTGGTATCAGCGCACAATGCTGCCGCCGCTGTCTGGCTCCGGCGCCGGCCAGGTTGCCTTTGATTATGGTGGCAGAACGATACGATTCGGTACGTCCCTGGACAGGGCCGAAGCCAGCTTGCTGGTCGCGAGCTTGCTGCCGCACCTGCCACGCCCGCTATAGATCGCCCCCTACGCCGCTGCTCTTCATCGCCACACTTATGGCCTACTACTTCGGACTGGAGAAACGCATGAAATCATACTTACGGCTCGCGGTTTTTACCGCCCTGCTTGGCCTCGCACCTGTGGCCATGGCGATTTCGACGGAGTCGGCAGCCACAGAATTAATTCAGCGCCAGCACGTAGGCCGCAATTTAAAAACCCTGGCGACTGCAGTAGCGCAGCGGACCCAGACATTTGCCATGATGGCATCCAAACTGGGCATGCCCGCGACCCAGTCGCTGGTTGCAAAAGAGCTAGACGCTTATGCCGGCAAGTTTCAGGACCAGTGGAACGCCAACCTGGCAACAATATATGCCCGGCACTTCTCCGCAGAGGAGCTGGTTTCGCTGACTGCGCAGGGCAGCAATTCGCCCTATGCGCCTAAGCTGGCTGCCAAGCAGAATGTCATCGGTGCTGAAATGCAGCAGCTATCCACCCCCATATTGACGGCATATGTCAGCGCTGCCATGAACAGCGCCTTTGCCAAATTTTCGAACCGATGATCGGCGCTTGATCACCCATTGGAGATACTGATGCGATACCCTTCCCTCATTGTGCTCGCGACGCTGTCGCTCGCCCTGGCGCAGACGACGGCGTCGGCTGAAGACGGACGACATGGAACGCAGCCTGCCGGGGCGCTATTACCTGACTCCCGGTGTACCGCAGCGGAGAAGCCTGTCGATGAGCAGGGTTTCGTACTCATAGGCGGCATCCAGCAGTGGGTCCGCATCAAGGGCAGCAGCTGCGCCAACCCCATCGTCTTACTCGTCCACGGCGGGCCGGGCAATCCCACCACGCCGTTTGCCGACAGTTTCTATCAGTCCTGGGAGCAGAAATTCACTATCGTCCAGTGGGACCAGCGCGGCGCCGGCATGACCTACGGACGCAATCCGGTAACGGATGACGTCCCGCTGGTGGTCGAGCAGTTGCGGGATGACGGCATCGAGGTAGCGCGTTTCGCCGCCAGGCGCTTCGGCAAGCGTCAGGTCATACTGCTGGGCGGATCGTGGAGTTCCGTGCTGGGCGTCTACATGGCCAAGGCCGCGCCGGATATGTTCTGCGGCTACATCAGCACTGCGCAAGTAGTGGGCCCGCTCCCAACCCAGGCCAGCATAGACACCGTCCTGGCTTTGGCGCGTGCTGCCGGCGACCATGCATCCATCGCCAAGATCGAGGCTCTGGGACCGCTACCGTGGACCAATCCGCGCTCTACCGGCATTTTCCGCCGCGTGAACCGCCAGTACGAACACGCGCGCACGCAAGCCATTCCGCAAGCGTGGAGGGACTCGCCGCCCATCTATTCAACGCCAGCATATCAGGCCGACTATACTGCCGGCGAAGATTACTCCTGGCTGCAGTTCGTCGGCCTGAAGGGCGATGGCATCGCCTCGAAGATCGATCTTTACAAGCTGGGACCGAAGTTCGATTTGCCCTTCTACATGGTACAGGGCGAACAGGATCTGCTCACCATGCCCGAGCCTAGCCGGCGCTATTTCGACTTCATACAGGCGCCGCACAAGGAATACGTGATGGTGCCGCACAGCGGCCACGATCCGAATCCGCCCATGGTCCAGACCCAGCTCAGGCTACTCGAGAAGATCGGTGCATGCCGCTGATAGCGGCATGCACCGGCCCGCGCTAGCCTCCGCGCGGCGGTGCCAAAAAGAACGGCGCCCTGATCACTCAGGGCGCCGCTGCATTTCAGACTAGGCGATAGTGGCGAATTACTCGACCGCCTTCACCATATCCTCGATCACTTTCTTGGCATCGCCAAACACCATCATGGTGTTAGCCTGATAGAACAGCTCGTTATCCAGACCGGCATAGCCGGAAGCCATGGAACGCTTGTTGACGATGATGCTCTTGGCTTTGTACGCTTCCAGAATCGGCATGCCGGCAATCGGCGAGCTCGGATCTTTGGCCGCCGGATTGACCACGTCGTTCGCGCCCAGAATCAGCACCACATCGGTCTGGCCGAATTCGCCGTTGATGTCTTCCATCTCGAACACCTGATCGTAGGGCACTTCCGCTTCCGCCAGCAGCACGTTCATGTGGCCCGGCATACGGCCTGCCACCGGGTGGATCGCATACTTCACGTTCACGCCCTTGTGGGTCAGCTTCTCCACCAGTTCTTTCAGCGCGTGCTGGGCACGTGCCACCGCCAGACCGTAGCCCGGAACGATGATCACGCTCTCCGCATTCGCCATGATGAACGACGCATCGTCAGCCGAACCGGATTTGACGGGACGCTGTTCTTTCGCAGCGCCGCTGCCCGCTTCCGCCGGTGCGCCACCAAAGCCGCCCAGAATCACGTTGAAGAACGAGCGGTTCATGGCCTTGCACATGATGTACGACAGAATCGCACCGGACGAACCCACCAGCGAACCGGCGATGATCAACATCGAGTTATTCAGCGAGAAGCCGATACCTGCAGCCGCCCAGCCCGAGTACGAGTTCAGCATCGACACCACCACCGGCATATCTGCACCGCCGATAGGAATGATGATCAGCACACCGAGCACGAAGGCAATCGCCGTCATGATCAGGAACGGCAGCCATGCTGGCGTAGCGCCGCTATCAAAGCAGAACACCAGACCCAGACCCACCATGGCCAGCGCCAGCAGCAGGTTGAGCATGTGCTGACCGGCGAAGTTGACCGGCGCGCCCTGGAACAGGCGGAACTTGTATTTGCCCGACAGCTTGCCGAACGCGATCACCGAACCGGAGAACGTAATCGCACCGACGAAAGTACCGATGAACAGCTCGATACGGTTACCGAACGGCAGCGCTTCGCCAGCCTGCGCGATGCCGAAAGCCTGCGGCTCCGACACGGCAGCTACCGCGATACATACAGCGGCCAGACCGATCAGCGAGTGCATCGCTGCAACCAGTTCCGGCATCTTGGTCATTTCGACCTTTTTCGCCAGCACGGCGCCGATGCCGCCACCGACCACCACGCCCAGCGCCACCAGCGTGAAGCCGCCGGCGCTGCCGTGGCCCGCTGCTGCTGCGGCAGCAGCCATGGCCTGCAGCTTGAAGATCAGCGCCACCGTGGTGACAAACGCGATGGCCATGCCCGTCATGCCGAAAGCATTACCGGCACGCGCCGTGGCCGGCGAGGACAGGCCTTTCAGCGCCTGAATGAAGCACACCGAAGCGATCAGGTACAGCAGGGTGACCAGATTCATGGAGATACCGCTCATGCCTGCTCTCCCTTGTTAGCTGCAGCCTTAGGTGCCTTCTTCTTGAACATTTCCAGCATGCGCTGGGTCACCAGAAAACCGCCGAACACATTGACGGCCGCCAGTGCCACGGCGACAGTGCCGGCCACCTGCCCCACCAGTCCTTCCGTCAGCGCGGCCGCCAGCATGGCGCCCACGATGATGATGGCCGATACGGCATTGGTCACGGCCATCAGCGGCGTATGCAGCGCAGGCGTCACGGTCCACACCACGTGATAGCCCACATAGATGGCCAGCACGAAGATGATCAGATTGATGATGGTATGGCTCACTTCCATAAAACCTCCTTTTATTTTCTCAGCAGTTCACCGCCACTGCACAGCAGCGTGGCTTTGAGGATTTCGTCTTCGCGGTCGATCACCAGCTGGTCTTCCTTGTTGATGATCAGCTTGAGGAAGTCGAGCACATTGCGCGCATACAGGGCCGAGGCATCGGCCGCCACCAGCGTCGCCAGATCGGGCTGGCCGACGATGTGCACGCCGTGGCGCACCACCGTTTCGTTCAGCACGGACAGCGGGCAGTTACCGCCCTGCGCTACCGCCAGATCGACGATCACGGAGCCCGGTTTCATGGCTTTCACGGTGTCTTCGGAAATCAGCACGGGCGCCTTGCGGCCCGGGATCAGCGCGGTGGTGATGATGATGTCGGCCAGCTTGGCACGTTCATGCACCAGCGCGGCCTGACGCGCCAGCCAGTCGGCCGGCATAGGACGGGCATAGCCGCCCACACCCTGCGCGATTTCCTTCTCTTCGTCGGTGAGGAAAGGCACGTCGATGAATTTGGCACCCAGCGATTCCACCTGCTCTTTGACGGGCGGACGCACGTCCGACGCTTCGATCACGGCGCCCAGACGCTTGGCCGTAGCAATCGCCTGCAGACCGGCCACGCCCACGCCCATGATCAGCACGCGCGCCGCTTTCACGGTACCGGCAGCCGTCATCAGCATAGGCATGAAGCGCTGGTAGGTATTCGCGGCCACCATCACGGCCTTGTAGCCGGCGATGTTGGCCTGCGAGGACAGCACGTCCATCGACTGCGCGCGCGTAATACGCGGCACGGCTTCCAGCGCAAACGCCTGCAGGCCGGCAGCGGCCATGGCAGCGTTGTTGTCGGCATCGAAGGGATTGAGCATGCCGATCAGCACCGTGCCAGCCTTCATCAGGCCGCGCTCCGCGGCATCCGGTGCGCGCACCTTGAGCACCACTTCCGCACCGTATGCGTCGGCTGCCGTGCCTATCTGCGCACCTGCTGCCACATACGCCTCGTCGGTCACCGATGCGGCCAGACCGGCGCCAGCCTGCACGATCACACTGTGCTTGGCCGCCAGCTTCTTGACGGTTTCGGGCGTCGCCGCAACCCGGGTTTCGCCCGGCCGCGTCTCGGCCGGTATGCCTATTCTCATGCTGCCTCCCAAAGATTAATAAACTGACTAGAATCTAACACGGATTGCCGGGGCTGCACGCGGCAGAGTTCCCCCCTCGATGGCCCCATCATACTTAATACGTATTTATCAATAAATGCCGCATTTATCACTACATTTATTACAAAATGTCATCTATTGCTGTTAAAACACTTAATCTAGCGCAAAGAAGGCTGCTCCAGCGTACTCTTCTGGCTAAAGTTTGCGCTATTTCAATGTCGCTTCCATGACACGCAGCGAGAGCAGCGCCTAAACGGCCGGAACAGGCTAAAATGTCGGCTCTTTCAAGGATCGCCTATGCCACGTATCTGGAAACCTTCTGTCACTGTTGCCGCCATCGTCGAAAAGGATGGCAAATTTCTCGTTATCGAAGAACAGACTAGCGATGGCATCCGCATCAACCAGCCGGCCGGTCACCTCGACCCGCACGAATCGCTGGAACAGGCCGTGATCCGCGAAACGCTGGAAGAAACCGCGCACGATTTCACTCCGACCGCACTGGTCGGCATGTATATGTCGCGCTACACCTCCAACCGCACGGGCGAAGAAGTGACCTATCTGCGCTTCACCTTCTGCGGCGTGCCGGGCCAGCAGCATGACCGCCCGCTCGACGATGGCATACTGCGCACCATGTGGCTGACGCGCGACGAACTGGCCGCCTGCGCCGAACGTCACCGCAGCCCTACCGTGCTGCAGTGCGTGGACGAATATCTGGCTGGCCGCCGTGCGCCGCTGGAACTGCTGCAGACCCACGCTTCGGTCTTCCTGTCGGCACCGGACAGCAGCCACGGCTGACAACAACGCGCGGACAGCTCGCAGGCAGCGGCAGGACCGCTGCCGTTGCCGCTGGTGTGATCGCAGCGACGGCAGCATAGATATTGATATAAACAGTTTTCAGGAAATAACATGAGCAAGAAAAAAGTCGTGATCGGTATGTCTGGCGGGGTCGATTCCTCGGTCTCGGCGTGGCTGCTCAAGGAACAGGGCTACGAAGTGGTCGGCCTGTTCATGAAGAACTGGGAAGATGACGACGACAGCGAATACTGCTCCACCCGTCAGGACTGGATCGATGCGGCCAGCGTGGCCGATGTAGTGGGCGTGGATATCGAAGCCGTCAACTTCGCCAGCGAATACAAGGACCGCGTGTTCGCCGACTTCCTGCGCGAGTATCAGGCTGGCCGTACGCCTAACCCCGATGTGCTGTGCAATGCCGAAATCAAGTTCAAGGCCTTCCTCGACCACGCCATGACGCTGGGCGCCGACCTGATCGCCACCGGCCACTATGCCCGCGTGCGCGAACGCGCCGGCCAGTTCGAGCTGCTCAAGGCGGTCGATCACACCAAGGACCAGAGCTACTTCCTGCACCGTCTGAATCAGGCGCAGCTATCCAAGACCCTGTTCCCGCTCGGCGAAATTCCGAAGACGGAAGTGCGCCAGATCGCGGCCAAACTGGGCCTACCGAACGCCACCAAGAAAGACTCCACCGGCATCTGCTTCATCGGCGAGCGGCCATTCCGCGAATTCCTGAATCGCTACCTGTCCTACCGTCCCGGCCCGATGAAGACCGACGATGGCCGCGTGGTGGGCGAGCATGTGGGCCTGAGCTTCTACACGCTAGGCCAGCGCAAAGGCATAGGCGTGGGTGGCCTGAAAGCCTACAAGAAGGAAGACGGCAGCAGCGACGCCTGGTATGTGGCGCGCAAGGATGTGGCGAATAACACGCTGTACATCGTGCAAGGGCATGACCACCCGTGGCTGCAATCGGCCAGCCTGACGGCCGATACGGCCAGCTGGATCGCCGGCCATGCGCCGGACAGCCGCCTGCTGGCGGCCAAGACGCGCTACCGTCAGGCCGATGTGGCCTGCGAGCTGACGCCGCAGGGCGAGAGCGATTTCGCGCTGCGCTTCATGGACCCGCAATGGGCTGTTACGCCGGGCCAGTCGGCGGTGATCTATGACGGGGAAGTCTGCCTCGGCGGTGGCCTGATTGCCGGCTCCACGCTGGCGGGCTAAGCGCGCAAGCCGCGCACGCGCGGCGGCCTGCTTGAAGAATTAGCTGGCTGCGTCCGCACCGCCGGCAACGCCCTCGGCGCCCTTGCTATCGCCCTCGGATGCTGCGGCGTCGCGTGCCATGGCGGCACGCTGACGCTTCACCATGGCGATGACGGTATTGCGGATGGTGTTAAGTACCGTATCGGCCTTGAACGGCTTGACGATGAAGCCGTGCACGCCCATGGCGTGCGCCGCTTGGATGGTGGCGGCATCGAACTCGCTGGACACCATGAAGATCAGCGTCTTGGGCCAGTTGGTTTTGATTTCACGCACAATGTCGTCGCCGCTTTCGATCTGCTCACGCGCAATGCAGATCAGGTGTGGCTGGTGCTTGATCAGCAGCGCCAGCCCGTTGGCGCAAGTGTGCGCCTGCCCCACCACATCGTACCCGCCTTCCACCAGCACCGTGTTGAGCAAGCCGCGCGCTATGGCGCTGGTATCGATAATCACTGCTTTTAACATCTTGCCTACCCTGTTCTAAACCCCGTTGGGGCCAGACCACGCCAGCATATTCCAGCTCACGCCCAGCCGCACGTCGGTTTTTAATTCCACTAATTGTCTGGAAAGATACAGCATTTCCTTCTCTTTTCGTAGTGTTATCCCCAGCCGGTCCTGCAGAATGCCTGCGCCGGCGAGGATGCCGTCCAGCGTGCCATAGGTGCGCAGCAGCCGTGCGGCCGTCTTCACGCCGACGCCGGAAACGCCCGGGATGGAGTCGGCCGGATCGCCCATCAGCGCCAGCAGATCGGCCAGTTGCGCCGGCGCCACACCCCACTTGGCTTCCACCCATGCAGCGTCATGCCACACGCCTTTGAACGGGTCCCACAGCAGGGCGCCCTGCGCGATCAGGCTATGCAAGTCCTTGTCGGTACTGGCAACATAGGCTTCGCCGCGCCCTTCGGCCAGCCAGCGCTGCACGGCCGTGGCCAGTACGTCGTCCGCTTCCACCCCTTCGATGGCCAGCAGCGGCCAGCCCTGTGCCTGCAATTGCGCCTGCCAAGGCACCAGCGCGGTTTTCAGCACCTCGGGCATGGGGGTGCGGCCAGCGCGATAGCCTGCATACAGCTCATGGCGCCAGGTCGGGCCGCCCGCATCGAAGGCCAGCAGCACATGACTAGGCGCGTGCTGACGCAGCAGCTTGTGCAGCGCCGACTGGGCGTAGCGCAGCGCCGTCAGGGCCTTGTCGGCACTATCGGGTTCGGGGCTGGCCTCGTACATGCGGCGTACGATGTTGAGACCATCGATGGCCAGCAGTCTAGCCATGGCAGCAAAGGGAATCGGGAACTCTCACGGCGCCATTGTAACGTAGCGCTGCAGGTGCCAGAACAGGTGCCAGTGCAGGGGCTTACTTGAGCAGTTCGTAGGGGCCGCCACGCTGCAGCGCACGCTGGAAGGCGGGGCGGCTATGGATGCGCTGCAGGAAGTCCATCAGGTGGGGCCGGCTGGCATTCAGGCCGGCGCGGGCTGCGGCAGCTTCCAGCGGGAAGCTCATCTGGATATCGGCGGCGCTAAATTCGGCCCCGGCAAACCACGGGCGCTGTGCCAGCTCCCCTTCCAGATAATCGAGATGGCTGGCGATCTGCGGCAGGATGTAGCTACCCAGTACCTTGCGTGCAATCGCCCGCGCAATCGGCTTGACGAAGAATGGCGCGGGGCCGCTCTCGACACGGTCGAACACCAGTTTCATCAGCAACGGCGTCATGGCCGAGCCTTCGGCGTAGTGCAGGAAATAGGTCCAGCGGCGCTGTTCCGGCGTGCCGGCGGCCGGTTTCAGACGGCCCTGCCCATAGGTATCGAGCAGGTATTCGACGATGGCGCCCGACTCGGCCACCACCACTTCGCCGTCGCTGATCACGGGCGACTTGCCCAGCGGGTGGATGGCGCGCAGCTCGGGCGGTGCCAGCATGGTCTTGGGGTCGCGCTGATAGCGCACGATCTCGTAAGGCAGCCCCAGTTCTTCCAGCAGCCACAGGACGCGCTGCGAACGGGAGTTGTTCAGGTGGTGGACGACAATCATGATCAGCGCTGTACGTGCAGCATGATGACGCGCGCCGACGGCTTGCCCGAAGCGCCGCTGCCGCCCTGCCCTGCCGCACCGGCGGAAGTGCTGCCGCCTTTGCCTTGCGGGCCGCTATCGCAGCCACCGCAGCTGCCGCAACCATCGCCGCAGCCTTCGCGCACACCGAACAGGCGGGCCAGCAGTACCGCACTCACACCGCGCTGTGCCAGGGCATTCGCCCAGCCGCGCCGCAGCGCTGCAGGCAGATAGCGCCGGCACACATGCAGCAGTGCCAGCACAACGATGACAGCGACGATCAGGTTCTGCAGCATATCAGCCTCCGGCCAGTGCCAGTGCAACGCGATAGGTAATAAACGAGGCCGAGTAGGCCAGTACAAACATATAGCCGGCCATCAGCAGCGGATAGCGCAGGCTGTTGGTCTCGCGCCGTACCACGGACAGCGTGGACATGCACTGCGGTGCAAACACATACCATGCCAGCAGCGACAGCGCGGTAGGCAGCGTCCACGAAGCGGCAATAATAGGCGTGAGCGACTGCGCCAGTTCGTCGCCGCTTTGCGACAGCGCGTACACCGTGCCCAGCGCACCCACCGCCACTTCGCGCGCGGCCAGACCCGGCACCAGCGCGATGCAGATCTGCCAATTGAAACCGATAGGCGCGAAGATATATTCGAGACCACGCCCCAGGATGCCGGCCAGGCTGTAATAGATAGGCGGATGCGTCGCGCCTTCCGGTGCGCCGGGGAAGGTGCTGAGGAACCACAGCAGCACCATCAGCGTGAGGATGATGGTACCGACGCGGGTGATGAAGATCTTGCAGCGTTCCCACAGGCCCAGCGCCAGATTCTGCAGGTGCGGCCAGTGGTAGGACGGCAGTTCCAGCATCAGCGGCTGCTGGTGGTTGGCGCCCATGCTGCGCTTCATGAAGTAGGCCACCAGCATGGCCGACACGATGCCCGTCACATACAGGCCAAACAGCACCAGCCCCTGCAGGCTGACGAAGCCGCCCACTTCACGCTCGGGAATGAAGGCAGCAATGATCAGCGCATACACGGGCAGACGCGCCGAGCAGGTCATCAGCGGCGCGATCATGATGGTCACCAGCCGGTCGCGCGGATTCTGGATGGTGCGTGCCGCCATGATGCCGGGAATCGCGCAGGCAAAGCTGGACAGCAGCGGAATGAAAGCACGCCCCGATAAACCCACCCCGCCCATCAGGCGATCGAGCAGGAAGGCTGCGCGCGGCAGATAGCCGCAGTCTTCCAGCACGAGGATGAAGAAGAACAGAATCAGAATCTGCGGCAGGAACACCAGCACGCTGCCGGCGCCCCCGAGTATGCCTTCCACCAGCAGGCTGCGCAGCAGACCGTCGGCCATGGCGTTTTTCACCATGCTGCCCACGCCATCCACACCATCCTTGATCAAGTCCATAGGCACGGTGGCCCAGCTGAACACGGCCTGGAATACGCAGAACATCAGCACGGCCAGAATGATAGGCCCCAGTACCGGATGCAGCACGATGTGGTCGATCTTCTCGCTCAGATTGCCGCGGTCATCTTTTTCATGGCACACCAGTGCGAGGATGCGGCGCACTTCGCGCTGGGTCTCTTCCACGCTGACGGTATCGATCACGTCGAGCGACTTGGGTGCGGCTTTTTCCGTCAGGGCCATGGCATCGAGTGCCTGCACCAGCGCACGTTCGCCGCCGGCCTGCACGGCCACGGTAGCCACCACCGGCATGCCCAGTTCCTGCGCCAGCCGTGCTTCATCGATCACGATGCCACGCTTGCGCGCCACGTCGACCATATTCAGCGCCAGTATCATGGGCAGGCCCAGACGTTTGATCTCCAGCACCAGCCGCAGGTTCAGGCGCAGATTGGTGGCGTTCACCACGCATACCAGCACGTCCGGCACGGACTCGCCGGCGCGCTTGCCGGCCACCACGTCGCGCGTGATGGCTTCGTCCGGCGTATGCGCGGACAGGCTGTAAGCACCGGGTAGATCAAGTAAACGATAGGCGCGGCCATCGGGCGAAGTGAAACTGCCCTCTTTCCGCTCGATGGTCACACCGGCGTAATTGGCCACTTTCTGGCGTGCGCCCGTGAGGCGGTTGAACAGCGCAGTCTTGCCGCAATTGGGATTACCGAGCAGCGCCACCATGGGTGCAGCAGTGGCAGTTGCAGGAGCAGCGGCGGGAGCAGCCGCCCGTGTTTCGACGACAGCCATAACTTATTCCGGTTGAATTGATACCAGTGCCGCTTCGAAGCGGCGCAGCGCGAAGGTGGCGTTGCCGACCTTGATCGCCAGCGGCTCGCCACCGGGCATACCGCGCTTGAGCATGCGGATCTGTTCGCCCGGTACAAAGCCCAGCTCCATCAGCCGGCGCGCCAGCGTAGCGCCATCATGCTGCGGGGTGCCGGGGGCGATATGGACCACGGTGGCCTTGGCGCCCACCGGCAGCGTATCGAGAGTAATCAGAGGAACAGCATGCGTCATGGCGAAATCCGTTCAAAACGCCGCCGGGCCCGTGCCGCAGCGGCTTTCCTGCCTGCCCTCGCCCCGGTAATGAGCGGTTCCAGCCGGAAATATCATGAGTCTATTATAAACCGTAATGCGAATTACTTCTATTTGCGCTTGCATGCCGCAGAAAACTGAGGCACACTACTGGAAATGATAATGATTCGCATTAAGTGAACGAATTACAACAGTGCCAGTCCGGCATCGCGCCTGCGGCACCGTCACCATCGAACTCAGGACTGAAGGTAATACCATGATCGTCTGTGTCTGCAACAACATCTCCGACCGCGAAATCCGCATGGCCATCGAGCTGGGCTCCGACTCCGTCGAAGCACTGCAGCGCGATCTGGGCGTGGCCACCTGCTGCGGCCAGTGCTTCGATTACGCCAGCGAGCTGCTGAACAAGACGCTGGCCCAGAGTGCACCGCTGCAAGAGACTGTGCTGCAACGCCAGACCGTCGGCAGCACTTGCAGCAATTAAGGGGGACGCCATGCACACCCTCAGCTTCGACAGTTACGACCAGTCCCACGAGCACGATCACGCGCGCTGGCGCAAGCTGGCCCCCATGGCCGCCATCGTGGCCGGCCACGCGCTGATGTTCTATCTGTTCCACACCGGCATGCTGCGCGAAGCCGCCCACGCCGTGCTGCCGAATATCGTCACGATCAATTTCGTCCCCGCCGCCGAGCCCGTCAAACCGGCCACCCCGCCCGTGCTGCCTAGCGCGCCTATGCCAGTGGCGCAGGTGACCGTGCCGCCGCTGCCGCCGGTCGCCATCGCCGCTACTGAGCCGACCATCAGCGTCGCGCCGTCGCCCGCGCGCAGCACCGAAGCACCGGCCAGCAGCACCAGCGTCGCCGTGGCCGCCGTGGCCAGCACGCCGGTAGCGGCCGCCGGCACGCCGAAAACCGTGTCCACCGTCGAATACCTGCGCGCGCCGCAAGCCATCTACCCGCACAGCTCGCGCCGTCTGGGCGAAACGGGCGTGGTCATGCTGCGCGTGCTGATCGGCGAAAAAGGTCAGGCCGAGCAGGTGGTGGTGCAGAAATCCTCGGGCTACTCGAATCTGGACGAAGCCGGCCGTCAGGCGGTGTTGCGCGCCCTCTACAAACCGTATATCGAAGACGGCAAGGCCATCGCGGTGTACGCGCTGGTGCCGATCAACTTCCAGCTGGGCTAAACCGGCACAGCCCGATCTATCCGGGCAGCAACTTGATCGAAGTCACTTTTACCGCTTCGATCAGGTTGGCCCCAATTTGCCTGCAACGTGGCAAAATAGGCGTATTCCTCCACCACGATAAGAGAGAACGCCATGAAAGGTGATCCGGAAGTAATCAAGCAGCTCAATGCGCAGCTGACCAACGAACTGACCGCCATCAACCAGTATTTCCTGCATGCACGCATGTACCGCCACTGGGGTCTGAGCCGCATCGCCAAGAAGGAATACGACGAGTCCATCGGCGAGATGAAGCACGCCGACAAGCTGATCGACCGCATCCTGATGCTGGACGGCCTGCCTAACCTGCAAGCCATGCACAAGATCATGATCGGCGAGAACACGGAAGAAATGCTGGGCGCCGATCTGGCGCTGGAACAGGGTGCACAGCTGACTGTCAAAGCCGGCATCGCTGCTGCCGAGAAGGCCGCCGATTATGTGTCGCGCGACCTGCTGCTGGAGATACTCGACGATACGGAAGAACACATCGACTGGCTGGAAACCCAGCTCGATCTGATCGCGAAAGTCGGCATCCAGAACTATCTGCAAAGCCAGATGCACGACGAATAAAAGCACAACGGCCAGCTGATCCAGCTGGCCGTTGTTGTTTTAGCGGTCGCCCGCTGCCCTGACTTTCACTGCCAGCACGGCCAGCGCACCGCACAGCATCAGCGCCCCCGCCAGCCGGATCACATTTTCCGGATTCCCGCCCAGCAGACTCTGGTAGTACAGCGGCAGCGTGAAAATCTGGATGATCATGGGGATCACGATGAACATATTGAAGATGCCCATATAGACTCCCGTGCGTTCGGGCGGGATGCAGCCCGCCAGCATCACATACGGATTGCCCATGATGCTGGCCCATGCCAGCCCTATGCCCACCATGGGAATGAACAACAGCAGCGGATTATGGATCTGCGGGATCAGCAGCATGCCCACGCCGGCCAGCGCCAGACAGACGCTGTGGCTGCGCTGCGGACCATAGCGGCGCGTGAATGGCACCATGGCCAGCGCGCCGACAAACGCCACCGCGTTGTAGAACGCTCCTACCTGCCCTGTCAGCAGACCGGCATCGCGGAAGCCTTGCGAAGCAGGATCGGTGCTGCCGTAAATGGTGGTTGCCAGCGACAGCATGATGTACTGCCAGTAGCAGAACATGGCATACCACTGGAACAGTTTGACCCAGGCCAGCTGCTTCATGGTGGCCGGCATGTCGCGCACGGCGCTGGCCACATCGGCCAGGGTGTGGCGCCAGCCGGCCGGCTGGGCGCGGATGGCCGCCAGTTCGGCAGGCGTGAGCGGCAGTTCCGGCGTAGTCTTCAGCGTCCACAGGATGGAGCTGATGGAGAAGATCGCCCCGATCACAAACGCCACGATCACGATGTGGGGAATGTGGTGGCTGTTGACGGCATCCTTGTTCATGCCGGCCCACACCAGCAACGATGGCGTCAGATAGGCCAGCGTCTGGCCCAGCCCCGTGAAGGCGCTCTGGGTCAGGAAGCCCAGCGAGTGCTGGGACGGATCGAGCTTGTCGCTGACGAAGGCGCGATACGGTTCCATCGTGACGTTGTTGGCTGCATCGAGTATCCACAGCAGGCTGGCGGCAAACCAAAGCGTAGGGCTGAACGGCATGGCCAGCAGACCGAAACTGCACAGGATGGCGCCGATCAGGAAGTAGGGCGTGCGGCGGCCCCAGCGCGTGACCGTACGGTCGCTCATGGCGCCGATCAGCGGTTGCACCAGCAGGCCCGTCATGGGGCCGGCCAGCCACAGATACGGCAGGCTGGCTTCATCGGCGCCCAGATATTTGTAGATCGGGCTCATGCTGCTTTGCTGTAGCCCGAAGCTGAACTGAATACCGAAGAAACCGATATTCATATTGATGATCTGCCAGAACGACAGGCGCGGCTTCATGCCTGCACTCCCTGCTGCCACGCGGCCAGCCATGGCCTGTAGAAGGCCAGATCGGCCGGCACCGCGCCGGCAATGCCGCAGATGGCGCCGGCGAAGGCATTGGCGCGGTCCAGCGTCAGTGCCAGCGGCCAGCCCTGCATCTGCCCGTACAGGAACACCGAAGAAAACGCATCACCCGCGCCCACCGTATCGACGATCTGCGCCGGCGCGGCCACCGGTGTGCTGGTGGTCACCACGCCGTCGCTGCCGAAGTGCATGGCACCGCGCTCGCCCAGCGTGACGATCATGCCCTGCAGGCGGAAAGTACGCATCAGGTTGAAGCAGGCGTCTATCATCTCCCGGCTATCCATGGCGCTGGTGCCGGGCTGGGTATGGGTGTACCAGCGGAACAGGTCTTTCAGTTCATCCTCGTTCACCTTCAGCACATCGGCCAGATGCAGCGATTCGAAGGCGCAGCGTTCCGTCACCTGCCCTTCGCGCACATTCAGGTCCAGATAGCGCTGGGCGGGCGTGGTTTCCAGCAGCGCGCGCAAGGTGCCGCGCGAGCACGGATGGCGCTGTGCCATGGTGCCGAAATAGATGGTGGCCGGCGCGGCCTGTCTGAGCGCCGTCAGTGCCGCCGAAGCTTCCACATAATCATAGGCCTGATCGGGCAGGATGATGAAGCGGTGGCCGCCATCGTTGCGCTCCACCACTACCCGCCCGGTCGGCGCGACAGGATCGCTCTGCAGGCCGGCCTCGCTCATGCCGAAACGGGAAAACTCGCTACGCAGCAGCAGCCCGTTCTGATCCTGTCCCACGCGGGTGATCATCAGCGTGGCCGCACCGAAAGCGGCCAGATTACGCGCCACATTGAAGGGCGCACCGCCGACTACCTGCTCGGTGAGAAAATCATCGACCAGTGCTTCGCCGAACACGGCGATGGTTTGTAGACTCATGTTTAATCTTCTCCGCGTTCCAGCCAGTGCAGCGCATACGGCGCCAGCGTGATGGTGCCGCCCAGTATGGCGCCACTCAGGCAGTCAGTCCAGCTTCCTGCCAGCGTGTAGTGCTGCGCGCTGGCGCTGAAGTTCATCAGGGCGCGGAAACGCTCGCCGCGGGCCAGCGCCAGCACGCTAGCCGGCGCATCGTCCAGCAAGCTACGCGGGGCGTCGGCTGCCAGTGCCGCACGGTCCTGACGTGCCCGCACCAGCGCCGTCAGCGCCTGATACATGCGTCCCGCCGGCGTGGCGCCATCGTGCCGCTGCAGCCAGCGCTGACGGTCGAAACGGGGACGCTGCAGCCAGCGGCTATCCATCGCATGCTGCGGACGCTGCAGATAGCTCTCGTCATTTTCCATCGCCAGCTCGTCGCCCATGTACAGCACGGGCAGCGCGCCGAAGCTCAGGGCCAGACCATGCAGCAGCAGCATGCGGCGCATGGCCAGTTCGCGCTCCTGCTCCGTCCGTGCCGACTGCAGACCGGTCAGCGCGGCGGCCATGCCATTGCTGCCATGGGCCGCATTCGGGTCGCTGCTCTGGAAGGCGGCGCCGCGTGCATAGCTGCCTTCGGCGCCGCTGAAGAAGCGCGCCACCCGTGCCAGCCGCTGTGCGCTGTCCACGCTGTCGGCACCGGCTTCGGCACGCAGCACATTCCAGCCGATATCGTCATGGCAGCGCACATAGCTGAGCCACGTGGCCGCTGGCGGCAACGGTGGCGTATTGGCGATCACCGCGCGCAGCACTGCGGTATTCTGTTCGGCCAGCCCCACCCAGCCCGCCGCCATCAGGCTGCTGTGATAGGCGATATGGCATTCGGCCGCGTTAGCGCTACCGAGATAGGCCGGCAGTTCGCACGTCGGCACAATGGCTTCGGCCTTCAGCAGTACACCCGGTGCGACGATGTCGACGATGGCGCGCAGTGCCTGCAGCAGCTGGTGTGCTTCCGGCTGGTTCATGCTGTTGGTTCCCAGCCGCTTCCACAGGAAGGCGGTGGAATCGAGACGGAACACTTCTACGCCGCGATTGGCCAGCCGCAGCAAGGCCTGCGCCATTTCCGCAAACACGGCAGGGTTGGCGTAGTTGAGGTCCCACTGGTAGGGATAGAAGGTGGTCCAGACCCAGCCACCGGCAGCCTCCACATGGCTGAAGTTACCCGGCGCCACTTGCGGGAACACCTGCCCCAGCGTGGCTTCGTACTGATCCGGCAGGCTGCGGCCGGAGAAGATGTGGAACATCGCCCGCGCCTGTGCATCACCGGCCTTGGCGGCCTGCGCCCACACATGGTCATCGGCCACGTGGTTGAGTATGAAGTCGGAACACAGGCTGATGCCGGCATCGCGCAGCGCCGTAGTCAGTGCTTCCAGATCGGCGTTATTGCCCAGCGCCGGTTCCACATCGTCGAAACTGGTGACGGCAAAACCGCCGTCGTTTTCACCTGCGCGCGCACGCAGGAAAGGCAGCAGGTGCAGATAGCGCACGCCCAGTTCCTGCAGATACGGGATCTGTTCGCGCACGCCGGCCAGCGTGCCGCCGAAATTATTCACATAACTGCAGTAGCCCAGCATCTGCTGGCTGAGAAACCAGTCCGGCTGCGCTGCACGTTCCGCATCGAGCGCCTGCAGGGCGGCCGGGCGCGCTGCGTACAGCGTACCCAGACTGGCCATCAGTGCACCATACCAGCTCTCGAAATCGGTCCGCTCGCCGTACAGGCCGGCCAGCAGCCGGTGCAGCGTGGGAGCCGCTGCAGCCAGCCGCTGGGCCGCCTGCGGCCGCAGCGTTTCCGGCAGGACCGCCAGCAGGCGGTCCGTCATCACATTAGAAGGCATAAGTCAGGCCAACTTTGGCAGCACGGCCGTTGATCGAGCGGGCCGCATGGCCGTCGCCTTCAACTTCGGTGTAGCCGATCTTGTTAAACAGGTTGTTGACGCTGAACGACAGCGTGGTCTTAGGCGACAGACGGTAGTTGACGAAGGCATGCACTACCTGATAGCCGTCCATCTCGATGGTGTGTCCATCATCGCCCCACGACTTGCCGGTGCCGATCAGGCTGGCGCCGAGCGTGACATCGCCGAAGTCATAGCTAGGCATGATCTGGTACACCACCTTGGCCTGACGGCGTGGCGTGTTGCCGATATTGGCCACATCCGCTGCTGCCGTGCCGACGATCTTGGCATCGGTGTAGGTCATGCCGCCGGTGACGCGGAAGCTGCCCTGGGTGTAGGCGCCTTCCAGTTCCACGCCCTTGGCGTCGTACTTGTTGGAAGTGCTCTTCTGGGTGGTGGCTTCGTAGTTGCTCTCGTCGGTCTTGGCCTGGAACAGGGTCACGAAGGTCGAGACCCCGCCGCTACGCCATTTCACACCACCTTCGATCTGCTTGACGGTGTTGATGTTGATCGGTGCGCTGCCATCGAGCGGAGTGCCGAACAGGATACGGTCGGCATTGAAGGCCACGCCATCGCTGACCCGGGCGAACGCTGCCAGATTACTGCTGATGCGGTAGTTGCCGCCCACCGAATAGGAGTTGTGGTTCATCTTGTAGTCCACCATCTGCATGGTGGCAGCCTCGTAGCGCTGGCTGCCATTGCTCAGGGTGGCAATATTGGCCGTGCCGCTTGCAGTCTGGCGATCCTGACGTACGCTGGCATCCACATTCAGTGCGCCCACTTCGTAGCCCACGTTCAGATAAGGCGAAGTGAGTTTGTACTCCATGTCCACCGCGCGCGAGCAGCAGCCGCCCCATGCCGGGCCAACCAGACCGGGCGTGGTGCTGGCCGTTTTCAGCAGGGCCGGTTTGTCGCCGCTCGCTTGCAGCAGGTACTCGTTAAAGTTCCAGGTCAGACCCAGTTTCTGCGTCGACAGGTACAGGCCGGCCGTGGTGGTCAGCTTGCTGCCATCGGCCAGCGCAAAGGTCTTGGCCAGCTTGGTGTCGTTCAGGGTATTGCCGGCATCGTCGATCGAAGTGTTGAATACCACCGCCGAAATAGCACGGCCCTTGTAGGTCTGGCCTTTGTTCGGGCCGGTGGCAAAGGTGTAGGTGCCCACCGTGCCGTTATTGGCAGGGAACACGCCGGCAAAGCGGCCGCTGTTGCTGGAAGTGCGGAATTTGTCGCTCAGGTTCCAGCCATCGCCCAGATCGAACGAACCTTCCAGACCGATGGAATCGCTTTTCACTCTCAGGCCGTCGTTGACGTTGGTCGATACTGGCGTGTTGTTCTTGCCCAGCGAAACATCGCGCACCCAGTACGGCGAGTAGAACGATACGCTCCGCGGGTCGATGCCCGGCAGTTCCTGGATTTTCTTGTTCACGACCTGCACCGGCACTGGCAGTGCCGTCGGCGCCTTGTCGTCCAGATGTTTGAACGACAGGCGGATGTAGCCATTGTCCAGCTGATGGGTGATATTGCCGCGAATCTGGCCGCCGTCTTCCGTCTTCATGCCGGTATTACGCACGCCTTCGCCGGTACGGTAGCTACCGCCGATGAAGAAGCGGGTCTTGTCCGAAATCGGTGCGCCGTAATCGAAGTCCAGCCGGGTTTCATCGTAGCCGAGGCCGCGGCTGACACCGATATGGCCGCCCTTCTCTTCGCCCGTTTTGGTGATGAAGTTGATGATACCGCCCGGGGCATTGGTCGCCAGCGTGGAAGCCGAGCCGCCGCGTACCACTTCAAGGTGATCCAGCGTGCCGTCGATCTTGATATAGCTATCGGGCGTGATGAAGTTGAAGTCGCCCGATTGCAGCACCGGCAGGCCGTCTTCCTGCATCTGCACATAGCGCGCACCGCCGGCGGAAATCGGCACACCGCGCACAGTGATATTGGCATTGCCTTCGCCGCCAGACGACTCGGAACGTACGCCCGGTACGGAGCGCAGCACTTCGGCGGCGCTCAGCGGCGCGCCGTTCTTGATGACATCGCCTTCCACGGTACTGATGGAGACACTGGTTTTCATTTTCGACGAGCCGGTGGTGCTGCCCGTCACCACCACCCGTTCCATGTTCAGGCCATCGTTGGCCGGAACGGCTTCATCGGCATGGGCGCCAGCCATGTGCAGCACTGCGGTAGCAACAGCGGCGGCAATGCCGCACAGTTTGAAAGTGCGAGTATCCATTTTGTCTCCAGTATCGTTGTTGTGATGGTCGAATTTGCTCTGCACATTTGCTGAGCAGATGAGGCATTATGGGCTGATTCAAAAATTAATGCAATCGATTGCATTACGCGCTGCAACAAGCCAGGACGGGCCACAGCGCCAGAGGGAAAACCTGATAAATACGAGGTTTACTACGAAAGAAAGGGAGTTTTTTATTGCGCCGCAACAGAAAATTTATGCAATCGGTTGCATAAATCAGACACTGGCGCTGCTCTCGCGCACCATCAACTGGGTCGGCAACTGTAGCGACGGCGCCGGACGGCCTTCGATCAGCTCCAGCAGCGAGGCCACCAGTGCCCGCCCGGCCGCACGTATGGGCTGGCGGATAGTCGACAGGGGAGGATGGAAATAGGTCGACAGCTCGATATCGTCGTAGCCCACCACCGCGATCTGGCGCGGCACCTCCAGCCCCTGGGTGCGCAGGGTGTTAATCGCCGTCATGGCCAGCAAGTCGCTACCGGCAAAGATGGCGTCGAAGCGCACATTACGCCGCAGTAGCTCCTGCACGGCCTGACGGCCGCTATCGGGCAGGAAGGCAACCGATACCTGCAGCGCAGGATCGATGGCCAGACCGGCGCGCTGGAGTGCCTGGCAATAGCCTTCGTAGCGCTGTCCCACTTCGGGCAGGTTGATATCGCCGAAGAAGGCGATGCGCTGGCGCCCCTGCTGTAGCAGATGGCTGACGGCCAGATCGCCGCCGGAGACATTGTCGCCGCCGACGGTGCAGTACAGCTGCTGCGGTAATTGCGCGCCCCACACTACGATGGGCACATGGCGCGCGGCCAGCTGGTTCAGCTGATCATGGTGGCGCCACTGGCCGATCAGCACGATGCCTATCACCCGGCCCGTATCGAACGGCGCCGCAGCGGCATCGAGTTCCTCCGCATCGACACGCGACACCAGCATGTCGAAGCCCTGCTCCGTCAGCGCATCGGCCAGACTACCGAGCATGGACAGGAAGAAGGGATCGGACAGGTGCTGGCGCGTGGCCGAGTCATACGGAATCACCACACCGATGGTGCGGTTCTGTTTCAGGCGCAGGTTCTGCGCGCCGATATTGATGGTGTACTTGAGCGAACGCGCCAGCTCCATGATGCGGGTACGGGTTTCCTCGTTGACCAGCTTGCTACCGGCCAGCGCCCGCGACACAGTCGAAGTGGATACCCCCGCCAGCCGCGCAATGTCGGCCATCTGCAGACGCTGTTGGGACGGGGTATTCGGCACTTCCGGTGGCGTGTTGGCACTCATCTCAGGCTTGCGGAATCGTATCCTTGAAAGACTGGCGTTCGGACAGCTTGTCGTACAGACGCGCCAGATTCGCATGACTGCCACGCCAGTCGATCTCCGGGAAACGGAAGCTGAGCCAGCCCAGCATACACCCTACCGCCACGTCCGCCAACGAATAATGGATGCCCGCGCAATAAGGCGATTCGCCCAGCCGCGCCGCTACCACTTCCAGCCCCTGGTGGACTTTGCGCATCTGCCGTTCTATCCACTGCGCGCTCTGCAGTTCGGGCGGACGCTGGGTGCGTTCCAGCCGCACCAGTATGGCAGCATCGAGCACGCCATCGGCCAGCGCTTCCCAGCACTTGATGTCGGCCCGCTCGCGGCCATTAGGCGGCAGCAGTTTGCACACTGGCGTCAGCGTATCGAGGTATTCCACCATCACGCGCGAGTCGATCAGGACGTCGCCATCTTCCATGATCAGGCTAGGCACTTTACCGAGCGGATTGAGTTGATCGATGGTCGTGTCGGCGGCCCACACATTTTCCAGCACGAACTGGTAATCCAGCTTTTTTTCTGCCAGCACCACGCGCACTTTGCGCACATAAGGACTGGCGAGGGAACCGATGAGTTTCATAAATGCTTAAAGTGGTCGATCAGACTTCAGTATAACATCGGCGGGATGGGCGGCGGCCAATGGTAAAATCACGTTTTTCGCGTTTCCGCGTTGTTGGCTTTCTTATTAACTCCCGCCTTCTAGTCCATCATGACCACTACTCCTTACTCCACGCTGTCTGCCCTGTCGCCGCTCGATGGCCGCTACGCCGGCAAAACCGATTTGCTGCGTCCCATCCTGTCTGAAGCCGGCTTCATGCACCACCGCGTCAAAGTAGAAATTTCCTGGCTGCAAGCATTGTCGCAAGCCGGCTTTGCCGAGATCCAGCCCTTCTCGGCAGCCGGCAACGCCCTGCTGGACAAGCTGGCCAGCGACTTCAGCGAACAGGATGCAGCGCGCATCAAGGAAATCGAAGCCGTCACCAACCACGACGTCAAAGCCGTGGAATACTGGCTCAAGGAACAGGTCAAGGACGTGCCGGAACTGGTGGCTGCATCGGAATTCATCCACTTCGCCTGCACCTCGGAAGACATCAACAACACTTCGCACGGCATGATGCTGAAAGCGGCGCGTGACCAGGTCATGCTGCCATCGCTGCGCAACGTTACCGCCAAGCTCAAAGAAATCGCCCTGGCCAACGCCGACCTGCCTATGCTGTCGCGCACCCACGGCCAGACCGCCAGCCCGACCACGCTGGGTAAAGAGATGGCCAACGTGGTAGCCCGTCTGCAGCGCGCCATCGTGCGCATCGAGCAGGTGGAAATTCTGGGCAAGATGAATGGCGCCGTAGGTAACTACAACGCCCACCTGTCGGCCTACCCGTCGTTCGACTGGCCGGCCTTCTCCAAGGCCGTGATCGAGCAGCGTCTGGGGCTGGTGTTCAATCCTTACACCATCCAGATCGAGCCGCACGACTACATGGCCGAACTGTTCGACGCCTTCGCGCGCGCCAACACCATCCTGCTGGACCTGAACCGCGACATCTGGAGCTATGTCTCGCTGGGCTACTTCAAGCAGAAACTGAAAGCCGGCGAAATCGGTTCGTCCACCATGCCGCACAAGGTCAACCCTATCGACTTCGAAAACTCGGAAGGCAATCTGGGTCTGGCCAACGCCGTGCTGAAACACCTGTCGGAAAAACTGCCAGTCTCGCGCATGCAGCGCGACCTGACCGATTCCACCGTGCTGCGCAACATCGGCGTGGGTCTGGGCTACACCCTGCTGGCCTACGATAGCTGCCTGCGCGGCCTGAACAAGCTGGAAGTCAATCCGCAACGTCTGGAAGCCGATCTGGACGCCAACTGGGAAGTGCTGGCCGAACCCGTGCAGACCGTGATGCGCCGCTACGGCATCGCCAATCCATACGAGCAGCTGAAAGAACTGACGCGCGGCAAAGGCATCTCCAAAGACGCACTGCGCGAATTCATCACCGGTCTGGCGATTCCGCAGGAAGCCAAGGACCTGCTGCTGGCCATGACCCCGGCCAACTACACGGGCATCGCTGCCCAGCTGGCCAAAGCCATCTAATCCGTAAAAACTGCCGGATAGCAATTCCGGCAACAACTTGCTATACACTAGCCCCCGCGACCACCGTTGCGGGGGCTTTTTTCATGGGCTCTGCACGTTGCGCATTTCTTTGGTATATTAGTCCTAACACGTACTACTTTCCGGAGTGACTGCTATGCAACGCTACACCAAGATCGCCATCGCCCTGCACTGGCTGATTGCGCTACTGATCATCGCCGCCTTCTTCCTCGGCGTGACCATGGTCGATATTCCCGGCTTTACCCCGACCAAACTCAAATACTTCTCCTGGCATAAATGGCTGGGCGTGACGGTGCTGGGTCTGGCCGCCATCCGCCTGCTGTGGCGTCTGCGCAATAAACCACCGGCAGCCCTGCCCATGCCGCGCTGGCAGCATCTGGCGGCCGAAGGCATGCACCACCTGCTGTACCTGCTGATGTTTGCCGTGCCCGTCTCCGGCTATCTGTACAGCTATGCCGCCGGCGTGCCCGTGGTATATCTGGGCCTGTTCCAGATGCCGGCCGTGATCGGCCCCGATCCTGCACTTAAGCCCGTTTTAAAAACCGTTCACTATGTTCTGACCATGACCATGGCAGGCGCCGTGCTGGCCCATGCGCTGGCAGCGATCAAGCACCATTTCATCGATCGCGACGCCACCCTGAAACGCATGCTGCCCTAAACCCTGACACTGATACCGACACTGGAGCCATCCATGAAAACCTTACCTAAACTCGCCCTCGTAACCCTGCTGGGCATTACGCTCGCCGCCAGCGCTGCCGCCCTGAAAACCGATCCGGCCAAATCCACCGTGACGGCCACCTTCAAGCAGATGAACGTGCCGGTCGATGCCAAGTTCAAACAGTTCAGCGCCGCCATCGATTACGATGCCGCCAAGCCCGATGCCGCCAAGGCCAGCGTGGAAATCAATATCGCCAGCTTCGATCTGGGCGATCCCGAATACAACAAGGAAGTGACCAAGAAAGAATGGTTCAACGCGGCCCAGTTCCCCAAAGCCACCTTCGTCTCCAGCACCATCAAGAGCGCCGGTGCAGGCAAGCTGAATGTCACGGGCAAGCTGACCATCAAGGGTAAAACCGCCGACGTAAGCTTCCCCCTCACCGTCAAGGCCGAAGGTGGCAAACAGGTGTTCGAAGGCGCGCTGCCCATCAAACGCCTGGCCTACAACATCGGCGAAGGTGAATGGAAAGACACCAGCATGGTGGCGGACGAAGTCATCATCAAATTCCACGTGATTGCGCAATAAACTACCAAGGAGACTTACTGCATGAAGAAACAGATCCTGATCGCGACCCTGCTGGCGGCTTCGGCCACTTCGGCCATCGCTGCTACCTACAACATCGATCCCTCGCACACCTATCCTAGCTTCGAGGCAGACCACATGGGCCTGTCCACCTGGCGCGGCAAATTCGACAAGACCAGCGGCACCGTGACCATGGACCGCGCCGCCAAGACGGGCGCACTCGATGTGACCATACAGGCCGATTCGATCAACTTCGGTTTCGAGAAAATGAATAGCCACGCCAAAGGCGCGGACATGTTCAACGTCGAGAAATTCCCGACTGTTAGCTACAAGAGCCACAACTTCAAGTTCGAAGGCGACCAGCTGGTAGGCGTGGAAGGCGAACTGACCATGCTGGGCGTGACCAAGCCGGTCAGCCTGAAGGTCGACCGCTTCAAGTGCATCATGCACCCGCGCTACAAGCGTGAAGTATGCGGCGCCAACGCCATCGCCGAATTCAAGCGCAGCGACTTCGGCCTCAATTACGGTCTGCCAGCCTTCGCACCGGAAGTGCGTCTGGCCATCCAGATCGAAGCCATCAAAGCCGACTAAACGCATCCCGCAAGGGTAACAAGGCAGGCCACGCCGCAGTGCAAACTGCGCGTGCCCTGCCTTTTTTGTTGTTACAAAAATTCAACACTTCAATTTGTTTCATGAATAAGTGATTTTGCTATACTCGCGCCGTTGTGCCCTCCATCCCCTTTAGGATCCGATAAAAATGCAAAAGACCCTGATCGCGCTCGCCATCCTGAGCGCTACCGCTGCCCATGCCGATGAAGGCATGTGGATGCCGCAGCAGCTGCCACAAGTAGCCAAGCAACTCAAAGCCGCCGGCCTGAAACTCGATCCTGCCACCCTGACCAAACTGACCGAATTCCCTATGGGCGCCATCGTCAGCCTCGGTGGTTGCTCGGCTTCCTTCGTGTCGCCGCAAGGTCTGGTTGCGACCAACCACCACTGCGTGTACGGCAGCGTGGCACACAACTCCACGCCGGAGCGCGATCTGCTGGCCAACGGCTTCCTGGCCCACAATCTGGGCGAAGAACTGCCGGCCGCACCGGGCAGCCGCATTTTCGTCACCAAGGCTGTGACCAATGTGAGCAAGGAAGTAGTGACTGCCGAAGTCGCCAAACTGAGCGGCAAAAAACGTAGCGACGCGATCGAAAAGAACATCAAGGCCATTCAGGCTAGCTGCGAACAGGATGCCGGCCACCGCTGCACCGTGTCGTCCTACTACGGCGGTCTGGAATACTATCTGATCAAACAGCTGGAAATCCGCGACGTGCGTCTGGTGCACGCGCCACCAGCGGGCGTGGGCAAATTCGGTGGCGACACCGACAACTGGATGTGGCCACGCCACACGGGCGACTACGGCTTCTATCGCGCCTACGTGAGCAAGGACGGCAAAGCCGCCGACTACAGCAAGGACAACGTCCCTTACATTCCGCAGCACTACCTGAAACTGGCCAAGGAAGGCAGCAAGGAAGGCGATTTCGTGATGGTACTGGGCTACCCTGGCCGTACCAACCGCCACCGCCTGCCATCGGAAGTGGCCTTCACCTTCGACTGGAGCTACCCTGCCTTCGTGAAATCGTCGGCGGAAAGTCTGGCCATCATTGCCGACACCACCAAGGACAACAAGGACACCGCCCTCAAATACGCTTCGCAAGTAGCCAGCATCAACAACTACTACAAGAACCGTCAGGGCATGCTGGACTCCTACGCCGGCAGCGATATGCTCAAGCGTAAAACCGCCGAGCACGAAGCACTGAAAACCTGGATCAACGCCAACCCGGCCCGCAAAGCCGAATACGCTGGCGACATCGAACTGGTGGAAAAACTGATCGCCCAGCGCGATGCGGAAACCCAGCGCGATTACTTCCTGTCCTCGTCCAAGCCACGTCTGATGAACACGGCGCGTATGCTGTACCGTCTGGCCAATGAAAACACCAAGCCGGATGCCGAGCGCAAAGTGGGCTATCAGGTGCGTGATGTACCACGTATCAAGGCCTCGGTCGCAGCACTGGTGCGTAACTACGACGAGAAAGTCGATCAGGCACTGGTGATGAATAGCCTGAGCAAATACGCCGCCCAGCCAGCCGCCCAGCGCAGCGCTGCCTTCGACGCCGTCATCGGCATCAAGGATGGCATGAGCAAAGCGGAACTGCAGGCCGCACTGGAAAAACTCTACGCCGGCAGCAAACTCGGTGACGCCGCCGAGCGCACCAGCTGGATAGGCAAAACGCCAGCCGAGTTCCAGGCCAGCAGCGACAGCTTTATTCAGGCTGCCGTGGCCCTGTACGAGCCGGGCATGAAGGAAGAAGCGGAAGAGGAAGAACTGGGCGGCAAGCTGCAGCAGGCTTATGCCAACTACATGAAAGCCAAGATCGCCTTCATGCAGAGCAAAGGTCAGGCCGTGTATCCGGATGCGAACAGCACGCTGCGCGTCACCTTCGGCAAAATCGCCGGTCGTGACCACGGCGCCGACGGCACTACCTGGAAAGCCTTTACCACCGTAGCTGGCGTCGCTGCCAAAGCCACCGGCGAAGGCGAATTCAATGCACCGAAAGCCCAGCTGGCAGCCATCAAGGCCAAGGACTTCGGCAAATACGTCGACCCTATCCTGAAATCGGTACCGGTCGCCTATCTGGCGACGCTGGACATCACCGGTGGTAACTCCGGTTCGGCCGCGCTGAACGCCAAGGGCGAGTGGATCGGTCTGGCCTTCGACGGCACGCTCGATTCCATCATTTCCGACTGGGACTTCAACAAGGCCAACACGCGCGACATACAGGTGGACCTGCGTTACATCCTGTGGAACATGAAGCATGTGGACCACGCCGACAATCTGCTGAAAGAAATGAACGCAGAATAAGCGCCACGCGCTGTCACCCAAACCACGCTCCGGCAACGCAGCGTGGTCTTTTTACGCCCGACCTTCCCGCCCTGTTTGCGCTACTATGGGCGTTTCCTTCAACACCGATAGGAGTTGCCATGTCTGCTAAAAAAATTGCTGTAATCGTGGGTAGCCTGCGTAAGGATTCCATCAACCGCAAATTTGCGCATGAGCTGATGGCCATGGCGCCAGCCTCGCTGGCCATGCAGATCGTGGAGATCGGCGAACTGCCGCTCTACAATCAGGATCTGGAAGAAAACGGCGCCACCGCACCGCAGGCATGGCAGAACTTCCGCCAGCAGATGACGGGCATGGACGGTGTGCTGTTCGTCACGCCCGAATACAACCGCTCCATACCGTCCGCACTGAAGAATGCCATCGATGTGGGCTCGCGCCCTTATGGCAGCAGCATCTGGAGCGGCAAGCCGGCCGCCATCGTCAGCGTTTCGCCCGGCGCTACGGGCGGCTTTGGCGCCAACCACCATCTGCGCCAGTGCATGGTATTCCTCGATATGCCCTTGCTGCAGCAGCCGGAAGCCTATATCGGCGGCGCCACCAAGCTGCTCGACGATAACGGCAAAATCAACAACGACAGCAGCCGCCAGTTCCTGCAAAAAATCATCGACACCTATGCTGCCTGGGTCGCGAAAACTGCCAAAGTCTAAAACGGTCTAGATCGGTCTAGATCGGTCTATTCCGGTCTAGAACGCGCGATTCCGCACCAGCGCATAGCGCGCTTTAGCGCCGTACCGGCTTGAAGGTAAGCCCGGCTGCCGTCAGCGCGGCCGGTACTGCGTATCCGGCCGCCTGCTTGCCCTGCAGCGCCAACAGCTGCGGCACCTGCCGGTCCGGCAGCAAAGCCAGATCAGCCCCGGGCAGGCGCTGCCCCAGCGCCTGCGCTTCGCTTTGCGCCAGCGGCAGGCAGCTGACATACAGCCGATACGTGGCGCGCCCGCTCCCCATATCCAGCATGAAGCCCGCCAGTTCCGTGCTCCCCGCACCGCCCGGCAAAGCCGTCACCCGCAGGCTTACCCTGCCCTTGTTGAGATGCAGCGCATCCCACAGCTGCAGGGGATACAGCGTCGCGACGCTCGCTGCTTGCGCGCCTGTCGCCGCTGCAGCGCCAAGCGGGTGCGGGTCGGCCGCTACGATCACCGGCAATCCGCTGCGGCCAGACAGGGGCGCGAAACCGTCGTAGCGCCCGCTCGCTGCGGGCGTCAGCACCAGCAGATCGGCCTGCGGCCAGTGCGCCATCGCTTCGGCGCTATAGGCGTCCGCATCAGCCCCCAGCGCCAGTATGCGCAAGCCCTGAAAGCTGATCAGCGCCAGCCCCTTGCCAGCCAGCTGCACCTGCCCGGCCCCGCGTGCCGCCGGCGCAGCGCCCGCGCCATCCAGCGCTAGCACATAGCGCGGCCCCACCTGTGCCACGCCCAGCCGGCAGCCCAGAACCAGCAGCGCCAGCACGCCGAGCGCGCGCCAGCCATAAGCCTGCGCCACCCGCTGCCGCCATGCTCCGGCATATGCCATGATTCTGCCCATGATGTCCTCCCTGTCGGTATGGACCGCCAGTACATCACCATGGCAGGCGACGAATATTGAAACAGGGCAATCTTGGCCGCACACTGTCCTGCTGTCGCTCAAAAAGTGGGCACGAATGATACAATTCTGCCCGCAGCAGCGCTGCTTTCCGCTCACAAGGCGGCCCAGCGCGTTTTTTCCCACCACCCCGAGATCCAGACCTGCCATGCACCCAGAAATGCCCACGCCCTATGAATTAGGCAATCAGAATCAAACCACCTTGTGGTCGGAATGCATCGCGTTCTACCAGACGCTGGCCCAGCGTTTCCCGCAAGTGCTGCGTTTCGAGCAGATCGGCGTTTCCGACGGCGGCATTCCGGTGCACGCCGGCGTGGTGAGCGCGGACGGCGAATTCGACCGCAACATCATCAAGGCCACGGGCCGTCCCGTGTTCTTCAACAATAACGGCATCCATCCGGGCGAACCGGAAGGCGTGGATGTCTGCATGGCCATGGTGCGCGACCTGTGCTACCAGCCGGAACGGCTGGCCGCACTGGGCAAAACCGTGCTGCTGTTCGTCCCGCTGTACAACGTGGACGGCGCCCACAACCGCTCCAACACTTCGCGCGTGAATCAGGACGGCCCCGAGCAGTTCGGCTTCCGCGGCAACAGCCGCCACCTCGATCTGAACCGCGACTTCGTCAAATGCGATACGCTCAACGCGCAGATCTTCAACCAGCTGCTGACTAGCTGGGACCCGGACGTGATGGTCGATACCCACACCTCCAACGGCGCCGACTACCCGTACACCATGACGCTGATCCACACCCAGGCGGACAAGCTGGGCTACGGTCTGGGCCCCTTCCTGCGCGAGACCATGCTGCCGCATATCTACGCCCGGATGGAAGCGCGCGGCTGGCCAACCTGCCCTTACGTCAATCCCGTCAAGGACTCGCCGGACGACGGCATCGCCGAATTCCTCGAAGTACCGCGCTTCTCGACCGGCTACGCGGCCCTGCACCATGTGATCGGCTTCATGCCGGAAACCCACATGCTCAAACCGTTCAAGGACCGCTACGAATCCATGCGCGCACTGGTCGACGTCACGCTGGCCTTCACCGTGCAGTACGGTGAACAGATCCGCGCCCTGCGTGCCGCCGCACGCGCGCAGGCCGCCGCTGCCAGCGAGTGGACCGTGCACTGGAAGCTGGACGAAAGCCAGCCATCGACCTTCCGCTTCAAAGGCTATGCCGCCGTGCGCAGCCCTAGCAAGCTGGGGAACTACATGCGCCTGTCCTACGACCGTAGCCAGCCGTGGGAAAAGGATATCGCCTACTACAACCACTTCGTGCCCGATACCACCGTGCGTGCACCCAAGGGTTATGTGATTCCGCAGGCATGGCGAGAAGCCATCGAGCGCCTGCAATGGAACGGTGTGGAAATGGCCCGCTTCGACGAAGCCTCCACCATCGAAGCGCAGTACTACCACATCAAGGCCGTGCGCTCGCGTGCTGGCGCCTACGAAGGCCATATGTACCACGACGAGGTGGAAGTGGAAGCGCGCAGCGGCAGCTTTACCGTGCAGCCGGGCGACTACTTCGTGCCGCTCAAGCAGGACAAAGCCCGCTACGCCGTCGAAACGCTGGAACCGCAAGGCCACGACTCCTTCTTCCGCTGGGGCTTCTTCAACAGCGTGCTGGAAAAGAAAGAGGCCTATTCCGACTACGTGTTCGAAGATCTGGCCATGGACATGCTGGAAACCGAGCCTGAACTGAAGGCCAAATTCGAAGCATGGAAAACCGCCCATCCGGAACTGCTGTCGGACCAGAGCAAGGTACTGGACTTCATCTTCGAAAACGGCGCCCGTCACGCCGAACCGGAATGGCGCCGTTATCCGGTGCTGTCGGTGTTCTAAAGTCCGCCATGGCCGGCTAGTTCGCGCCTGCGCCAGCTAGCGGCCAGCACCATCGCCAGATATACCCGCAACGCGCTGCGCCTCACCCGGCCGGCGCGCCTGCCATTGTTAGACCTGATGTACGCTGCGGCGATCCCGCGGCGTGCATGCCCGCTGCCCACAAGATCACAGCCATGCACTACGCACTCAACCTGCGCACGTTCTTCTATAGCCATTACTTTTACCTCGGCCTGCGCTTCGCGGCCGGGCTGGTCGGCGTCACCCTGTTCACTTTGCAGTTCGCCAGTCTGGAAACCGCCATGACCGTCTGCATCGGCGCACTCTGTACGGCGCTGATGGATATGCCCAGCCCCCTGCGCCACAAGTTCAACGAAATGAGCGCCTCGGTTTTGCTGTGCAGCGCCGTCACCCTGCTGATCAGCCTATGCGCACCACTGCACTGGCTGTTGATGACCATGCTGGTGGCGATCAGCTTCCTCGCCTGCATGATGATCGTGTACGGTAAAAAATCCATGCCGCTGCAACTGGCCACCCTGTTCATCATGACCATGTCGATGGAACACGCGATGACGGCCAGCCAGGCCTTCATCCATACGGGCCTGTTCACGCTGGGCGCGCTGGCCTATCTGGCCTACGCCATGGGCATCTCGTGGCTGCTGCGCCACCGCATCAAGCAGCAGGTGCTGGCTGAAGCCCTGTTCGAACTGGCCGCCTACATCGACATCAAGGCCGATTTCTACGACACCCGCTACAACCTGAGCGAGCAGTTCAACAAACTGGTACGCCATCAGAGCCTGCTGGCCGACCGCCAGCAGGCCGCGCGCGATCTGATCCTGCGCAGCCACCTCAATCGCAAGGACGCCATCGTGGTGCAGACCCACGTCTGCATGCTCGACCTGTATGAACTGATCCTCTCCACCCATACCGACTACGCCCAGCTACGCCTGCATCTGGCCGACAGCCCCGTGCTGAAAACTCTGCACGATCTGGCCTACAAAGCCGCGCGCGATATCGAATCGGTGGCCTACGACGTCACCCGCGACAAGCCGTCCTATCCCGAAATCAGCTACGACACCGAGCTGGCGGCGGTGGAAGCGGAACTGGCCGTGCTGCAGCAGCGCATCAGCGAAGGCAAGCCGGCGCAGGAGGCGCTGGCCGTGCTGCGCGCCCAGCGCAACAAGATCCGCGCCATCATCCAGATGATCGGTGAACTGCATGCGGCCAGCCAGAAGGTGGCCGACAGCACGCCGTTCTGGGTCGATGCCGACATGGGGCCTTTCCTGTCGCAGCAGAAGTACGAGCTGCGCATGATCCTGTCGCACCTGCGTCTGGGTTCGCCCATCTTCCGCTTCTCGCTGCGGGTGGCGATGGCGATTACGGCGGGACTGGCGGTGGCTACGTGGCTGCCGTATGCAGCGCACAGCTACTGGATCGTGCTGACCATCGTCATCATCCTCAAGCCCAGCTTCAGCATGACCAAGCAGCGCCGCAGCGACCGTATCGTCGGCACCGTGATCGGCTGCGTGATCACCGCGCTGATCATCCAGTACCTCAACTATCCGGCTGCGATACTGGGCTTCCTGATCCTCGCCACGGTGGCCACGCCCACCTTCATCTACCTGCGCTACCGCTATGCCGCGATAGCCGTCAGCGTGATGATCCTGCTGCAGATGCACCTGATCGCACCGGGCAACCATGAGCTGATTATCGAACGGCTGGTCGATACCTTTGTCGGCGCGGCAGTGGCAACGGCCTTCAGCTTCGTGCTGGCCAACTGGGAATACCAGTCGCTGCCACGGCTGGTGAATGAAGTGCTCAGCGTCAGCCTGCGCTATATGCAGGCCAGCGCTGATCTGCTGCAGGGTAAAGGCTCGGACGATTTCGCCTACCGCATCGAACGCAAGCGCCTGATGGACAGCCTCGCCGCGTTAAATAGCGCGCTGGTACGCATGCTCGATGAACCGGCCAGCAAGCAGCGCGCGGTAGAAGACATCAACCTGTTCATCGTGCAAAACTACCTGCTGGTGGCGCACGTGGCGGCGCTGCGCGCCATCGTGCGGCGCCATGTCAAAGAGATTCCGCAGCAGGCGCTCAACGCCATGCTGGAAGACAGCCATGCGCAGGTCAGCGACATCCTGCAGCGTGCCATCAGCAAGGGCAAGGGCCAGCCTGCAGAACCGGCGCACGGCGCACTGCAGGCGCCAGTCCGCCATGTGGCGGCGGCCAGCGACGCTGGGCATGACGACAGCGCCAGCTGGTCCGGCTGGCCGCTGGTACAGCGCCGCGTGCGGCTGCTGCAGGCCGATGCGGCCAAGATCGTGGTGCATAGTGCCGCCATCCTGCGCGACGTAAAATAAGGCTGTCGCCAGCAGAGATTGCGCCAGGCTGTTACTATTGGTTGCATGACTGCTGCAACGCCCGCTTCCTTTAGCCGTAACGACCTGTTATCGGCCCTGCTCGTCGTCCTCATCTGGGGCACCAATTTCGTCGCCATGAAGATAGGTCTGCGCGACCTCACACCGTTCCAGCTCGGTGCAGCGCGCTACATCTTCGCCGTGCTGCCGCTGATCCTGTTCCTGCGCCCGCCGAAAATGCCGGCGCGCTGGATCATCGCCTACGGCCTGTGTCAGGGCGTGGGCCAGTTCGGGCTGCTGTTCCTGTCGCTGCGGGTCGGCATGTCGGCCGCACTGGCCTCGGTGATCCTGCAGACGCAAGTCTTCTTCACCGCCTTCTTCGGTTTTGCCCTGCTGCGCGAACGCGCCAGCCGCGCCCTCAAATACGGCCTGCTGCTGGCCGCGCTGGGACTGATCTGCTTCGCCATGAATTATCTGGGTAGCGGCCATGCCGGTGGCACCAATGCTGCAGGATTCGTGCTGTGCCTGTCGGCTGCCGCCATGTGGGCCGCCTCCAACATCGTGGTTCGCCGCGCCCAGCACCACACGCCGCAGTTCGATGTGGTGAACTTCATGGTGTGGTGCAGCCTCGTGCCCATCCTGCCCTTCATCGGCCTCACGCTGGCGTTCGATCCGCCGGAGACGCGCTGGCACTGGCTGCAGGCGCCGCCGGCAACCTGGCTGTCAGCCGCCTATCTGGGCTGGATGGCCACCATCCTCGGCTACGCCATGTGGACCCGCCTGCTCAAGCGCCACCCCGTCAACCGCGTCGCGCCTTTCAGTCTAGGCGTGCCGGTGGTCGGTATCGCGGCCGGCATGCTCGCGCTGGGCGATGTCATCACGGGCTGGCAGTGGGCCGGTATCGCCCTGATCGTCGCCTCCATGCTGTGCACCATGTTCGGCGGCCGCTGGCTCAAGTCCTAAATCCGGGGTCAGGTCGGGCAAAGTGCAGGTGTCAGGTCGGGCAACGGGGCACTTCAGGCAGCGAGCGAGCAAACGCGGTTACGGCCGTCCTGCTTGGCGCGGTATAGCTGGGCATCAGCCTGCTGCAGCATGGCTTCCGCGCTGCCCGCCTGCAGATCGGCTGCCACGCCTATGCTGATCGTCACCGCCAGTTGCGGGTGCACCTGCTGCCACGGATGTCCCGCTATCAGCTCACGCAGCTTGTCGCACAACACCGCCGCCTGCGCCAGACTGGTTTCAGGGAAGGCCATGACAAATTCTTCGCCACCGTAGCGCGCCACCAGATCACTCTCGCGCATATGGGTGCGGAAGATTTCGCCCACCGCGCGCAGCACGGCATCGCCGGTAGCGTGGGTCAGCTGGTCGTTAATCCGTTTGAAGAAATCGATATCGGCTATCACCATGCTGAATGGCCGCTGGTAGCGCACCGCGTGGCGATACAGGCTGGCCGCCTGCTCGTCGAAAAAGCGCCGGTTGTGCAGCCCCGTCAGCGCATCACGCACACTGAGTTCGCGCAGCTGTTCGGCCTGCGAGCTGATGGTACGGTGCGATGCCTGCAAAGCTTCATGGCTCTGCGCCAGTTCCGCACTCATTTCATTGAAGGCCCGTGCCAGCAGAGCCACTTCGTCGCGCCCCTCCACCGGCACGTTCTGGCGCAGTGTGCCTTGCTGGATGGCGCGCACGGCAGCGATCAGATGCCGTAGCTGACGGCTCAGGCCTCGGCTAAACAGCACGCCGAGCGCCAGCGCCAGCAAGGCGGCGCCGCTGACGCCCGCCCACAGCGCATCGTACATGGCATCCAGATACTGCTGCTCTTCCCGACTTGGCGTCAGCACGCCTTCCGGCGAAATATAGGCAGCGACCTTGCCGTTGACCTCCACGGCACGCGCATCACGCCGCGCCGCTTCCGGCAGCGGCTCGCCGGGCCGGTACACGCCAGCACCCAGCAGCACGGTGAAATCCTGATCGGCCAATATGAAGTGGTAAGGCGTATCGCCATCGCTGCGCGGCGGCGGTGGACCCCGTCTATCCCTTATCGCATCAGGCGGCGGGCCGCGCCGCGCGTGCTCGACGCCCGGTGGCGCAGCGGGCAGATGTTCGCGTCCGGCGATACCCTCGTCCGGCGGTGGCAAACGATCGTCCGGCGCGGGACGGATGCGCCGCATATAGTGATCAAAAGGTTCGGCCTGATTGGCCGCCTGCCAGCTGCCGTAAGGATGTAAGTAATCACTCACTGCGCTGTAGAAATGCTCGGCGGCGCTCTGGCGCCGGATGATATCGACCTTTTTGCCCAAGCCGTAAGAGGCCAGCCCGCCCACCATGGCCACGGAAGCCAGTCCCGTGAGCAGCAGTGCCAGCATGAGTTTGGTGCGTAAAGACATCATTCTCCCGTCGATTTATTGCCAATCCGGCAGCAATCATACCTGCAGGGCGCGGCGCCTGAAAAAATATTTCCACTTTAAATGTGGCTTTGCAGCACTACTTTTTCATAGGGAAAACAGGGTAGTTATATGCTTTATGTATGCCGAGTATCATAAATCAAAAGTTTATTTATTACTGAACTAGGCCCATACTGCACTGCAACAAACGAAGATATGGAGCTAATCATGAGCACGAGCAAACTGACCTACACCGAATTCTCTGACACCAGTTATCTGAGCAACGTAGCCGCCGCTGCACGCCAGTTGCTGGCCGCCCTGCTGGCTGTGAAGCCGCGTAGCGCCGCAGTCGAAACGGTGGCCGAGCAGCCAGTCTCGAACGCATGGCTGCACAGCCTGGCTCAGGATTGCGAGCGCCATTCCCCCAACCTGTCGGCCGAGTTGCGCTTCATGGCGTCGCGCGGTTAATTGAAGTTAATTCACTACGGAGAAGACTATGCTGACCATCATCGAGAATCTGCCTGCTGCCATCGCTCTGTCCGGCCTGCTGCTGCGCCTCTACCTGGGCGCCGAGCCACAAAACGAACAGTAATCGCCACGCCGGCCCTTGCCTGCCGGCCCCGCAAACAGAAAAGCCGTTCAGTTTGAGCTGAACGGCTTTTCTGTTTTTGCTACTTCGCCAGCGAACGATCTATGCGGCTTTGTTCAGGCGCGAATGGCGCATGCCGTACAGCAGGTAGGTCACGATGGCGGCGCTCATCCAGATCACGAAGATGGTGTAGGTGGTCATCGATAGGCCGAACATCAGATACAGGCAGGCGCCGATACTCAGGCCGGGCACCACATACGGACCGAACGGCACACGGAAGCCCGCTACGGCTGGCTCTCCCGCTTGCTCAGCGCGGCGGCGCATCACCGGCACGGCCAGCGAGACCACGATGAAGGCCGTCAGCGTACCCATGCTGACCATATCCCACAGGAAGGTGGCATCAACAAAGCCGGCAACCAGCCCCACCACGGTACACACGATCAGCGTATTGCGCACCGGCGAACCCGTGCGGGCGCTGACCTTGTTGAACGATGGCGAAATCAGGCCATCCTTGGAAATCGCATACAGAATCCGCGTCTGGCCATAGATAGTCACCAGCGTCACGCTGAACACGGAAATCACGGCACCGGCCGACAGCACCAGCGCAGGCCAGGTCTTGCCCGTCACGTTTTGCAGGATCACAGCCAGCCCCGCTTCCTGACCGGCGAACTTGGAGGCCGGCTGGGCGCCCATGGCCGCTACAGCCACCAGCATATAGAACAGCGTCACGATACCGAGCGCGGCCAGAATACCGATAGGCACATTGCGCTTGGGATCGCGCACTTCTTCGCCGGCCGTCGCCACCGTATCGAGACCGATAAACGAGAAGAACACGGTCGCGGCAGCCGCCGTCACACCAGCCATGCCGGTGTAATGCACGCCATTATCCGGGCTGAAGAAAGGATGGAAGTTGTTGATATCAAAGCCGGAGAACGCAATCACGACGAAGAAAATCAGGATCGCCAGTTTAATCAGAACCATGATGGCGTTGGTCGTGGCCGATTCTTTCGCACCGCGTATCAGCAGGAAGCAGCACAGGCTCACCAGCAGCATGGGCGGCAGGTTGATATTGCCGCTATGTATTTCTATGCCCTTGGGCGTGGATACAATCATCGGCGACCGCAGCACCTCGGCTATATGCCAGCCGAAGGCATTATTGAGGAAGTTGTTCAGATAATCGGACCAGCCTATCGCCGTGGCACTGGCCGCCAGCCCGTATTCGAGCAGCAGACAGGCCGCCATGATGAAGGCGAGGAACTCACCCACAGTCGCGTAGGCGAAGGAATAGGAAGAACCGGAAGCGGGAATGCGGAACGACAGTTCGGCATAGCACAGCGCGGTCAGACCAGCCGTAATCGCGGCGATCAGGAAGGACAGAATCACCGATGGACCGGCCTTGGGCACGGCTTCCACCATGGTGAAGAAAATCCCCGTGCCGATGGTGGCACCAACCCCGATCATGGTGAGGGGAAACAGGCCGATCGAACGGTGCAGACTATTGCTACTGGTAGGAGCAGTTTCTTGGTGATGGCTGACCGGCTTGGTACGGGTCAGTTTCTGGACCAGCGTTTGGTTCACAGGCATTCCTTGTGGGATATATATTCGGGCAAAAAACTTAGCGATTATAGGCTGTTCCAGCCCGCTGCCCTAAAGTTTGTGTGTGTTAAAAAACAACTCACATTTATCCCGCACCAACACTGTGCGCTGGCGGTTACACCTGCTTACTTTTGATACAGCGTAATGTCTAGATTGGCAGCAATACAACCGTTAATCTACAGTCACTTTTTACCTGTTCAGAGGAGCCCGCCATGCCCATCAAGAAGATCCCCACCGTCTCGCGCCGCGTGACGCCGGTTATGGCTGGCGCCGCCTTTGTATTGCTGGGCGTGGCCGCCACTGTGGCTGCCGTCCTGATCCGCGTTTAATCCGGCCGCTCCCCGGCCAGCTCAAGCCGCACGTCGGGCGCGCAAGCGTCCGACTATCCCCGTCGGGAAGTAATACACCGACAGCACCAGCAATACCCCCATCCACAGCGACCAGCGGTCGGCATGCACCAGCCGCGCCAGCAAGGCCAGCACCGGCTCCAGCGAGGAACCGGCCTGCGCCGCCGCCCCCTGCACCAGCGCACCGCTGGCCCATTTCATCAGATCGATCAGATAGGTTTGCGCCACGATGTACAGCGCACTGCCGAGCACCGCGCCATACAGCGTACCGCGCCCGCCGATAAAGGTAATCAGCAGCACGTTCAGCATGATGGCGAACGACAGCGTGGTATCCGGCCCCAGATAGCGCAGCCACAGCACCAGCATGGCGCCGGCCAGCGTGGCACCGAGCGCGCCCAGCACACTGCCCAGCGTGCGGTAGGCCGCCGTGTGATAGCCGATGGCTTCGGCGCGGAACTCGTTTTCGCGGATCGCCTGCAGCACCCGCCCGAACGGCGAAGCGACGATGCGCAGCATCAGCAGGAAAGCCAGCAGCGCCACCACGAACAGCAGGTAGTAAGTAATCACCTTGCCGTTGATGACCTTATCGAACAGCGGTTCTTCCAGCAGGCGGAACGCAGGGCTCAGTAATTCAGGCACAGGGATGGTCAGACCATCGTCGCCGCCTGTCCACTCAGGGAACTGGCTGGTCATCACGCTCACGCAGCTAGCGATGGCCAGCGTCACCATGGCATAGAAGATGGCCTGCACGCGCAGCGAGAACACGCCGATCAGCAAGGCCAGCGCCAGCGACACCAGCATGGCCGCGCCCAGCCCGATCAGCACGGAGCTAAAACTGGGGCCGCGATGCAGCAGCGCCAGCCCCACGCCGTAAGCACCCACGCCGTAAAACATGGTGTGTGCAAACGAGATAATCCCCGTATATCCCAGCATCAGATCATAGGAAGCCGTCAGCACCACGAAAATGCAGATGGTGGCCGCCGCATTGATGGCGCGTGCACCGGGGAACAGGAAAGGCGCCAGTGCCAGCAGCAGCACAATCGCCACCAGCGCCACGCTGAGGCGGCGGCTGCGCGGCAGTTCATTCGAAAGCAGATGGATGCTCATAGTCGTCGATCTCAATGCACAGTCAATGCAAAGTCAATGTGTAAGCGGATACAGCCCGCGCGGACGCCATGCCAGCACCACCAGCATCAGCCCCACTTCGGACAGCAACGCTGCCTTGGGTGCGAGGAAGCCCACGTAGTTACTGGCCAGCGCCACCAGCAGCGAAGCAAGGAAGCAGCCGCCGACGGAACCCATGCCGCCAATGATGATGACGATCAGAATGGACACCAGACTGCTGGCACCTATGCTGGTGGTCAGCTCCTGACGGTACAGCCCCCACAGCACGCCGCCCATGCCGGCCAGCGCCGCACCGGCCACGCTTACGCCGACAAACAGCGTACGCACGCGATAGCCCAGCGCCTGCACCATTTCGCCATTCGCCACACCGGCACGTACCAGCAAGCCGATGCGGGTGCCGTGCAGGATCAGCATCATGGCGACGAACACCAGCAGGCCAGCCGCCGCGCACAGCACGCGGAATTTCTCGATCACCGCATCGCCGAGCACCCATGCGCCATCGAACGCAGCGGGACGCGTCAGCGGAATCAGCTCGGCGCCCCAGATGGCCGTCACCAGTTCCTGCAGCACGGTAGCGGCACCGAAGGTAATCAGGATCTGCATCAGCGCATTGCCATACACGGGGCGGATAATCAGCCGTTCATAAACCCAGCCCAGCGCCGCCGTCACGGCTACCGCAGCGAGCAACGCTAGCCCCAGCGCGGCAGCATTGAGGCCGATGGCATCGGCCTGCAGCCAGTCGCCCAGGCGCAGCAGCACCAGCGTGGCAGCGTAAGCGCCCACGGTGATAAAAGCGCCATGGCCGAAGTTCATCACGCCCATCAGGCCGAATACCATGGTCAGGCCGCTGGCCATGATAAACAGCAGCATACCCATGGCCAGACCGGCCACGGTCAGCGTCAGCCACGTGGCGCTGTCGCCCACCCACAGCCATGTGAGCGCCAGTATCACCGCCAGCACATACCATGGCTGGTAGTCGACTCGCTTACGCGGCAACATCATCTCGGCCGCTGTCGCGGCAGGAGGCATAGCCGTCATCGTGTTCCTCTCTATTGATGCGCTGCGAGCGAGAGCCCCAGCAAACGGGTTTGCAAATCCTGATCGGCTGCCAGATCGGCCATGCGGCCGCTGTGCACGATCACGCCGCCATCCATCACGGCTACGGAATCACCGAGCCGCGCTACGAAGCCGAAGTTCTGCTCCACCAGCAGGATGGTAGTGGCGCTGGCCTTGAGCTGCACAAACGCTTCGGCCAGATGGTCGATGATGGCCGGCGCCAGCCCCTTGGTCGGCTCGTCCACCAGTATCAATCGGCGCGGCTCGATGATGGCACGCGCAATCGCCACCATCTGCTTCTGTCCACCGGACAGCGTACCGGCCGGCTGGTGCCAGAAGCGCTTCAGCGCGGGGAAGATACCGAAGATCCAGTCCAGCCGCGCCGCATCGGGCTTGCCGCTGCGGCAGGCCAGTTGCAAATGCTCCTGCACGGTAAGCTGGGCGAAGATGCCCATGTTCTCGGGAATATAGGCAATGCCCCGCCGCGCAATATCGGGCGTCTCCATACCGGCCAGTTCGCGTCCGTCGAACTGCACGCTTCCGGCCGAAGCACGCCACAGCCCCATAATGGTCCGCAGCGTAGTGCTCTTGCCGGCGCCGTTACGGCCCAGCAGCACAGTCAGTTCACCGCGCGGCACCACCAGATCCACCCCATGCAGAATATGGTATTGCTCGATATGGGTGTGTACCCCGCTCAGTTTCAATAAGGGTTCACTCATGCCGCACTCCCGTCGATCCCAGATAGGCCTGCTGCACCAGTGGCAGCGCCATCACTTCCGCCGGATCACCGTCCGCCATCAGACAGCCCTGATGCAGCACGATGATGCGGTCCGCCAGCGCACCGATCACATCCATCTTGTGCTCGACCAGCAGCACCGTCTTGTCGCGCATGGCCTTGATCTGATGGATCAGTTCCAGCAGCACCGGCACTTCATCCACGCTCATACCCGCAGTCGGTTCATCGAACATGAAGATTTCCGGATCGAGCGCCAGCAGCATGGCCACTTCCAGCTTGCGCTGATTACCATGCGACAGCGTGGCCGCAATCTGGTCGCGCAGCGGCCCCATGGTCACCTGCTCCAGTATCTGCGCCGTGCGCTGGTTGACGGCCTTCTGTTCCGACCACACGGAGAACATGCGCATGCCCACACCGGCGCGGCTCTGCACCGCCAGCCGGATATTCTCCTGCACGCTCAGTTGCGGGAACAGATTAGTCAGCTGGAAGGCGCGGCCTATACCGAGGCGGGTGCGGCGCGCCGCGCTGAACGATGTCACGTCCTGCCCGTGCAGACGCACACTGCCACTGGTGGCGGCTAGCTGGCCCGAAATCAGATTGAAGTAGGTCGTCTTGCCCGCGCCATTGGGGCCGACGATGGCCGTCAGCTCGCCGGCGCGGAAACTGGCCGTCACGTCCTGCACGGCCTGGTGCCCGCCGAAGCGGATACCCAGGCCCTCGGTGGCAAGGGTGACGCGGTGGCTATCACTCATGTGCTTGTAATGTTAAGGCTTGTTATTGACGGGGATAGGCAGCTGGTTCGCCGGAATCTCGCGCACCAGTTCCAGCAGATCCCACTCGTTCTTCTGCTTGTCCTTGGCCTTGATGCGGAAGTGGTACATAGGCTGCATGGCCTGATGGTCTTCCTTGCGGAAGGTCATGGTGCCTTTGGGCGTCTCGAAGTTCATGCCTTCCATCGCGGTGATCAGCTTCTCGGTATCGCTGCTGCCCTTGGTCGCACGCAGCGCCTGCACCACGGCGCTGGCGGCTGCCGCGCCACCGGCCACGAAGAAGTCCGGCGGCGTGCCAGCGAAACGCTTCTTATGCTCGGCCACCAGCCAGCGGTTCATGGCATTGGTGGGGAAGTCATAGTAGTAGTACAGCGAGCCTTCCGAACCGGCATAGGCACTCCAGCCCTTCATCACCGGCAGCAGATTGCCGCCCGGGACCAGCGTAATGTTGTAGCGGCCCGGCTGAAGATTGGCCAGCTTGTTGACCGGGCTGCTGCCCGCCCATGCCACCACGAGGAAGCGCGGCTCCGGCGCTTTCTTAAGCGCGTCGATCAGGCGCTGACCCGGTGCAGTGAAATCCGTGCTGGCCGGCGGCGCATATTCCTCATGCACCACCTTGGCCTTGCTGCCCATCTTGCTCAGGCAGTCGCGTGCAGCGGCAATGCCGTCCTTGCCGAACACATTGTCCTGTGCCAGAAACGCCAGACTGGCCGGCGCCATGGTGGCAGCCGCGCCGGCACAGGCATCATGGAAGGAATTGCGCGAAGTCTTGAAAATGTAGCGGTTGTAGAACTTGCCGGTGATATCGGAAGCCACGGCCGCTTCCACCACCAGAACTTTCTTCATTTCTGCTGCTACCGGCAGCATGGCCAGCGCCGCGCCGGAAGTGGTAGTACCCACCACGATATCAGCGCCATCATCCACATAGGCTTCCGTCAGCAGAGCTTTGGCCATATCGGGCTTGCCCTGATCGTCCTTGTTGATGACGACGATCTTGCGGCCCTCTACCATCATGGTGCCCTGTGTCAGATATTCCAGTCCCAGCATGAAACCGGCCTCGGTCTGGCGGGCATAGGCTTCGAAGGCGGGGTGGCTTTTGCTGGTGATCAGCGCAACCTTGAGTGGCGCGGCCTGTGCCAGCGCGGTGCAGGCCAGCAGGCTGATGGCAGCCCAGACGGTATTACGCAGCTTGTGCGGCATGGGTAACTCCTATTTGATTGGGAAAGTGAATCAGCATCAGCGACTGGCCTACCAAAGCTGGCCGCTGCTGCCCTTCTATTTCGACACTGCAGTCTAATCCTACCAGCACCCGCTCACCGGGCTTGGCCACGGCCGAACGCAGCACGATGGAGCTGCGCACACGCGCACCGGACAGCACAGGCGCCAGGAAGCGCAGATTCTCGACACCGTAATTGAGTACTTCGTCGGCGCCCAGCACATCGAGCAGCGCATGCAGACAGCTAGGCGCCAGCATGGACATGGTGAGGAAACCATGCGCAATCGTGCTGCCGAGCGGGCTTTCGCGCCGCGCCCGTTCCGGATCGGTATGCAGCCAGTAATGATCGCCCGTCGCTGCAGCAAAGCCGTCGATGCGCGATTGCTCTATGCACACCCAGTCCGACAGCCACAGACGCTCACCCACACGCGCCTGCACGCGGGCCACATGGTCAGTTGAAATCATCTCCATCTCGTATAGCTCCGCTTACGGCACGATGGCAAGGAAGGCGCTCAGTGCAGCCTGCGCTTCCACTTCGTTCAGCATAGGCGCATGTCCAACACTGGGCACTTCCACCACTTTCATGTGCGGCGCATCGGCGCGCATGGCTGCGATCTGCGGCGCTTCGATCAGATCCGAGATGCCACCGTACAGCAGCATGGTCGGCACCTTGCGCGCCAGCCGGCGGAAGGCCCAGCGCGCCATCAGCGAGCTGGTTTTAATCTTGCCCTGTTTGATGGCGATGGCGATGGCCGGATCGTACTGTGGGCGGAAGCTGCCATCGGCGTTCTGGCCGAAAGTACGGTGCGCCCAGTGCAGCCAGTCGGCATCGGTGTAGTGCGGGAAGGCTACGGCATTGATGCCCTTGCAGGCCGCCGCTGCCGCCTGCCAGGTATCGACCGGCACGCCCGTGCCCACATAGCCGGCAATGCGCGTCAGACCGCGCTGCGACAGCTGCGGGCCCACATCGTTCAGCACTGCAGCGGCGATCAGGTGGCGGTAGCGCATCGCCATCGTCATGGTGATGATGCCGCCCATCGAGGTGCCGATGAACACGGCGCGGGCGATGCCTAGTTCTTCCAGCAACTGCGCCACATCGCGCGCATACACGAGCGGATTGTAGTTATCGCTATTGCTGTCGTATTCGGATTTTCCACGGCCACGGATATCCACCGATATCACGCGCCGCCCCTGCGCAGCCAGCCATGGCGCCACCATTTCGAAGTCGGCGCTGTTGCGCGTCAGACCGTGAATGCAGACGATGGGGCAGCGTGCCGGACCGGCAGCAGGCGCATAGTCGCGCGCCATCAGGCGCAGACCATCGTGGCTACGCCAGCTCCGCTCGACGTAGGGAAGTTCGGAAGTAATCATAGGACTCCATGCAGAAAAACAGAAACGGCGCACGACGCTCGCGCGCCGTGCGCCGCCCCTTGCTTAGAACTTCACCGACAGCGAAGCTTTGACGGTGCGTGGATCACCGTAGAAGGTAGTCACGGTATTGAAGAAGCCACCGAAGGCATAGCCAGCCACCTTGTAGCGCTTATCCAGCAGGTTGCGGCCATTCAGCGCCAGTTGCAGTTTGCGGTCGCTGCTGGTCCATACCAGACCGGCATCCCACAGGCCGAAGCCTTCCTGTGCCAGCATCAGGTTCTGCGGCACGGTCGCGTCGATCGAAGCGATGCCGGTCATGCGCACCATTTCGCTCTGATACACCTTGCTCTTGTAGGACACGGTGTTATTCAGCGACAGCGTACCGGCACGGCCGAAGGCTGCGAACGGCCAGTCGTAGGTAGCGCTCAGGTTAGCCGAAGTCTTGGGCGTATTCTGGAACTCGGCCTGATCGGCCACGTTGGCCAGCGTCTTGCCGTTGGCGACCATCCATTCCTTGTACTTGGCATCGATAGCGCTGAACATGGCGCTCACGGTGAACTGGTCGGTCACACGGGCAATCGCTTCCAGTTCCAGACCGGTGATCTTGGCCTTACCGGCATTGGTCAGCGTACCGGCGAAGCCGTTCACGCTACCGTCTGCGGCGAAGGTCGGAATCGAGCCGGGAATCTGCACGTTCTTATAGTCGCTATAGAACACCGCCACGTTGGTCTGCAGACGGCCACCATTCAGGTTGGACTTCAGCCCCATTTCGTAGGAGTTGACTTCTTCCGGTGCCACGCCCTGACGCTTCTGCAGCGAAGCAGCCGTGTTAGGACCACCCGATGCTGTCAGATCCATACGCGGATCGAACATGCCGCCCTTGAAGCCCACCGAGTAGGATGCATACATATTGTTCTGACGGTCGATCTTCCAGCCCAGACCCAGTTTGGGAGTGAACTTGGTATCGGTGCGGTTCAGATCATTCTTGCCCAGATCCGTATTGGCTGCCCCACCCACTGCAGCAGGGTTGCCCAGCGTAGGCGAACCTTTCAGGCCCAGATAGGTGCGCTTGTAGATGGCGGCCTGACGCTCGTCGCTGGTGTAGCGGCCACCGATGTTGATGTTGAAATCATCGCTGACGTTGTAGCTGGCATCGGCAAACGCTGCCCAGGTTTTACTATCGATATCGTCGCGGGTGTACAGCGACAGGCCACCGGCAGCGTTGTACAGCACGTCGAATTCATTGAAGGCGTTGGTCTTCATGTAGAACACACCTGCCACACCCTGCCAGCGCGAGCCGGTGTAGGTGAGCTGGAATTCCTGGCTGGCCTGACGGTCGGTATAGATGGCTGGCGCCTCGAACAGCGGCGTATTCAGCGAATCGAAGTCGATCGGTGCATACGATTTGCTGCTGCGGTAAGCCGTGATCGATTTGAACGACAGCGTAGGATCGATGGCGTAGTCCACCAGCAGGCTGCCGCCTTCGGTAGTTACCTGCTGGTCGTGGCCCAGCACCGTGTACAGATTGGCGCGGGTATCGTAAGGACCGGACAGCGGGGTTTCATTGGCTGGCGCCGGGCCGTTGGTCAGACGGTAGCCCTGCTTGGGCAGCGAATCGTCCACCGTGCGGTCTGCCGACAGGCGCACGAACAGCGAAGCCGATGGCGTCAGCTCGGCGCTGACGCGGCCAGCCACCACTTTCTTGTTGTAGTTGTCGAGACCATTCAGCACGTTCTTGCCGTAGCCGTCGCGATTGAAGGTGGCCACGGTACCACCCACGCGCAGCATGTCGGACAATTCGCCGCTGGCTTTCACCACCAGATCGCGCTGGTTGTAGCTGCCGATGGTGCCTTTCATATCCAGCGTATTGCCTTTGGCCAGACGGCGCGTGACATACTTCACGGCGCCGCCTATGGTGTTACGGCCGTACAGCGTACCCTGCGGGCCACGCAGCACTTCGATGCGGTCCAGATCGTAGATATCGGTCAGCGCACCTTGAGGGCGGGCCAGATACACGTCGTCGAGGTAGATGCCCACGCCTTGTTCGTAACCGGCTACCGGATCCTGCTGGCCGATACCGCGGATGAAGGCGGTCAGCGTGGTGTTGGTAGCGCGCGAAGTTTTCAGCGTGGTGTTCGGCAGCGCATCAGCGAGGCCGGTGAGGTCGGGGATGCCGGATTTTTCCAGTGCCGTACCGGAGATGGCCGTGACCGAACCCGGCACATCCTGTATCAGCTCGGCGCGACGACGGGCCGTAACGATAACCTTGTCCGGTTCGTTCGCAACAGGTGCGGCGGCAGCATCGGCGGCCACGTCCGCTGCGGCGGCATCAGCAGAAGCAGCAGCTGCAGCAAAAGCCTGACCGGCAGCCAGACCGGAAATGGCCGAAGCGGCCACCATCATTGCAACGGAACGACGCAGCACCAGCGTGCCTTGTTTCGAAAAACGCATAGCATCTCCTCCAGTTATTTTTTAGTATTTATATGCACCATGTCGGGCATTGCGCTGAAGTGTGCCCGTTATGACAACATAGATAAAGATGAAGCCATGCACGGCATGTGTGCAGAAATGCACAGCTCCCTCCGACGTTGCCGTGGCGTATTAGCGCAATTTATTAGATTGCCCGCTCACGGCCTTCCCAGTACGGTGCGCGCAGTTCGCGTTTCAAAATTTTTCCTGCGGCGTTACGGGGAAAACTGCTGACCAGCGCAACAGCGCTGACTCGTTGATACCGTGCGGCAACGCGCACATTAATCCAGTCGCGTAATTGCTCGGGGGTGCAGACTTTGCCGAAGGTCTGTTTCATTTGCACCACAGCGAACGGCGTCTCGCCCCACTTCTCATCGGGCACACCGAACACCACCACCTCGGCCACATCAGGGTGGGTCGCAATCACTTCTTCTATGTCGCGCGGATAGACTTTCACACCGCCGCTATCGATCATGTCCTTCTTGCGATCGACCAGATACAGATAGCCTTCCTCATCGATGCGGCCGATATCGCCCGAGTACAGCCAGCCATCGCGTATGGTCTGCGCCGTCAGTTCGGGCTGGCCGTAGTAGCCGGACATCAGCAGCGGCCCGCGCCCTGCTATCTCGCCGATCTCGCCCACCTCCGCTTCGCTGCCATCCTCGCGCACGATGCGCAATTCGAAGAACGGCGGCGGCACGCCTACCGAGCCCAGTTTGCGCGCCGTGTCGCGCCTATCGAGTACGGTGATGAAACCTTCCGTCAATCCGTACAGCTCATGCAGCCGCCCCGGCAGCAAAGACTCGAGCGCCTGCTTGCGCGCCAGCGGCAACGGCGCACCGAGCGACAGCACCACCTGCAATGAAAGCAGTTGAACGGGATCGAGATCGGGCAGATCGAGAATCGCAGCGATCTGCGAAGGCACCAGCATGGTGTGGGTGACTTTTTCGCGTGCCACCGTCGCCACGAAAGCACGCGCATCGAAAGCGCCATGCAGCACATAGCGCGCGCCCTGCGCAAAGGCCGGCATCATCATCACGTAGGCGCCATTGAAGACGATGGCGCCCGTGTGCAGCACCACCGATTCCGGCGTCAACCGGAAGATGCTGGCCATCAGCGCCGCATAGTGGGCCCGCACGCGATGCGTGAGCAGTATGCCTTTCGGCTGCCCCGTGGTGCCGCTGGTGTACATGATGTTGCACGGATGTTCGGGCGTGAAGTGCGGACGCTGCTGCATGGCTGCGCAACCCGCAACAAAGCCCGCATAACTGTGCGCGGCCGGCACTGCTGCAACGCACACCAGCTGCACCGGCATGCTCAGCGCCGCGATCGCCGCGCTCACGTCGGCCTGGGTCGCTTCGCTGGCAAATACGATCTTGGGCGCTGCATCCTGCAGCAGCGATTGCAGGCCGCTGCATTGCAGCAGCGGCGACAGCGGCACGGCCACTGCACCGAGATCGGCACAGGCCCAGTAGATGGTCAGCAGTTCCAGGCAGTTGCCCAGCACCGTGGCCACACGGTCGCCCGGCTGCACGCCGGCTTGCGCCATGGCCTGCGCCAGCTGGCCGCAACGCGCTGCGAACTCGCGCCAGCTCAGGCGCTGTTCGCCAAATACCACCGCCACTGCCTCGGGCTGATAGCGCGCGTGGTGCGCAAGCAGGCCGGCAATACACAAGGCATCCATAACATCCTCAAGGTCGGGAATTCAATGTGTGCGGATTTTAGAGACAAGAAACCACGGCGGAAACGGGAATTCTTGCCAACCCGTTGTGCGTTGTTGCACAATCAATCGCATGAATAAACTGCCCGAGTGGACTGACCTGCGCTACTTTCTGGAGCTGGCCCGTGCCGGCACCCTGACGGGCGCTGCGCGCCGGCTCGCGGTCGACCACACCACCGTGGCGCGCCGCATACAGCGGCTGGAACACGAATTCGGTACGCCGCTGTTCGACCACCGGCGCGAAGGCTATGAACTCACCGAGCAGGGCCGCGCACTGGTACCCCATGCGGAACTGATGGAAACGGCGGCCATGTCCGCGCTCGAACAGCTGGCCGGCAAAATGCAGGGTGCACGCGGCGTGGTGCGGCTAGGATCGCCCGAACTACTGGGCTCCGTGCTGGTGGCGCCGCGCGTGCAGGAGCTGGTGACCGTCAATCCCGAACTGCATCTCGATCTGCTGCTGCTGCCGCGCTTCGCCAATCTGGCCAACCGCGAGGCAGACCTCAGCATCACGCTGGACGCACCGGAAACGGGGCGCTACATGGTCACACGCCTGAGCTGCTTCCGCTACTACCTGTTCGGCTCGCGCAGCTATCTGGCCAAGTTCGCGCCCATCACGCGCAAGGAAGATCTGGCCGAACACCTGTTCATCGACTACGTGCAGACGCAGCTGATGAGCACAGGTTTGAACTATCTGGATGAAATCGGCATCGTGCCTAAGCGGCGCTTCTGCGCCACCGGCATGCTGGCCCAGTGCGAAGCAGCCAATGCCGGCATAGGGCTGGTGATGGCGCCGCCGTATGCAGCGCGCAAATATCCGGATCTGTTGCCGGTGCTGCCCGATATCGTGTATGCCCACCGCACCTTATGGCTGGTCGCACCGTCCGACCTGTATGGCCAGAAGCGCGTACGTACCGTGTGGGACTGGTTGCGTGCCACGGTGGAAAGCCAGAAGGACCAGCTATTCCTGCCGTCGCACTACACCCAGCAGATGATAGAGCCACGCATGGAGCCGGTGGCCATCAACGTCTAGCCAGCACCGGCCGGTGCTAGCTTGCTAGCCTATCCGGTGTACCATCAGGCCGGCGCGTAAACCCACCCGCACATCGGGATTCGGGAACACCACCAGCTCTTCCGGATACTGCACCGTGTAGACGGTGTCGCCATCGCGCGCAATCTCTTCGCCCTGACGCATGGCCGTAAAGTTATGCGTCTCGCGCCCAAAAGCCATGCGGAAGTTGTCGCTCAGTTTGATGATCTGGCGCGCCGTGGCAAAGATATGCGGCTGGCGTGCCTGCGTGGCTGGCGCCACACCGCGCAGCAGCGCATCGAGCGCGGCCGAAGCATCGGCGAACTGGCCGATGTCGTTGTTACCCAGCGTGCCGATACGTCCCAGTTCGATAGTCGTACCAGCAGCCTGATGGTATTCGGCCGAGTAGTAGCTATACGTACCCACCGACGCCGGATTCATGATGACAGCGCCCACACCGGCATGGCCCAGCCAGTGCAGCAGTTGCTGGCGCGGCTGATCGGCGATCAGTTCCGGTACGATGGCAAACGCCGGATACACGGAAGGACGGATGGCCGTGTGCAGATCGAGGTGCCAGCGCACGGGACCAGCATTCTGGAAAAACTCACTGGTCGCGGCCACCATCACATCGGCACGCGCCGCTTCGGCGGTTCCGGCCAGCGTACCGCGCTCGGTGCGGAACATGCGGTTCAAGTCCGCATCGATAAAGCGCTTACCGGCGCGGATGGCATCGATATTCCCCACGCACAGCATCAGATCGACTGCCAGCGCAGCCGGCTGATCCGCCACATCGAGCGATAGCTGATCGAGCAGATAGGCCAGCACTTCGATAGGCCCCGTCTCGTCGCCATGCACGCCCACCGACAGCACCACGGCAGGGCGCGGCGCAGAGGCGGAGCCGCCGGATGAAACACTGGCCGCAGTATCTGCAGCGCGCTGGATGGTGAGGATGCCGTCCGCCGGCTGGCCGACGGCATATCCGGCAGCAGTGAAACGCTGCGCGACCACGCTGAAATCCGCCTCAGCGAGGGCGCGCACTGCTGCTGGCAGTGCAGTACTGATCTGACTCATTGCACCTGCCTTAGCCTTAAGCTGCCAGCGGGGTGGCCGTCGCTTCCGACAGCGCCCACACATCCAGCATGGCCTGTTCCAGATCGCTGGCCAGCGCGAAGCCGGACAGGTCCAGCGCATTCACCACCAGCTCGACCGCTTCGGCCGGGCTATGGCTGCTATCGGCATGCTTGAGCACCTGTGCCAGCAAACGCTGCTGGGTACGACGCAGCGCGTTCTGTGCGTAGCTGCGCAGCTGTTCCTGCGAGCGGTTCAGTGCTGGCAGCTTGAGGCCGCGTTCCAGCGTATCGATGCCCACCTGTGCACGCAGCGCCATGCCCACCTGCACAAAGGCTGGCAAGTCCATGCCTTGCGGACGTTTCACGGCCAGCGCAGCAAACACGAAGGCAGCGATGGCCTCGATACCATCCACCGCCTGCCATGCCTGCACGAATTCGGCACGCAGACCAGCCGTAGCTTCAGCATAGTCCGAACCCTCGGCCGCACCGATCTTGGCCAGCGTTTCCGGCTGGGCGAACAGCTTGCTCAGTTCCGCCACACCGGCACGCAGCTGGTCGGCTGGCACGGCCAGCACGCCTTCGATCACGGCTTTCTGCAGCACACGGGTGCGGCCATCGACCTTGATGGAGACGGCGCGCGGAATCTTCAGCGCATCGGCATCCAGCGTGTTGAACACTGGCGCCAGATTCAGCGCCGACCATGCCTGACCCCATGCCAGTATCACATCGGACTCGCTCACGCCATGTTCGGCGGCGACCTGACGCAGCATCAGCGGACCGCAGCGGTTGACCGATTCGTTGGCCAGCACGGTCGCCAGAATCGCATTGGCCAGCGGGTGCGCCAGCGCAGAGCGGGTAGCGACCAGCAGATCAGGGAAGTAAGGCGTGAGCACGGATTCGGCCCAGCCCAGATCCGTCAGCGGCAGCGCCGACAGGATGCGTTTGTAGCGGTTCTTCACGTTGGCAATCACCACCGCCAGTTCCGGCGTGGTCAGGCCGCGGCCGTCAGCCTTGCGGCGTGCCAGTTCGGCGACCGATGGCAGCTGTTCCAGTTCACGCGACAGCGCGCCCTCTTCTTCCAGACTGGCGATCAGGGCAGCATAGCCATCCTGTACGCCGGCGTCGCCCTGTGCCTGGGCTTCGCGCACCAGCAACTGGGTCTGCAGCGTGTTATCGCGCAGTACCAGACGTTCGATATCGGCCGTCATGTCGTTCAGCACGCGGTTACGGTCAGCTTCGCTGAGCTGGCCCGCATTCATCTCCACGTCCAGCCACATCTTCGCATTCACTTCGTGGTCGGAGCAATCCACACCGGCCGAGTTATCGATCGCATCGGTGAAGATGCGGCCACCCGTCAGTGCAAACTCGATACGGCCAGCCTGCGTGGCACCGAGGTTGCCGCCTTCCGTCACCACTTTGCAGCGCAGCTGATTACCATCGACGCGGATGTTGTCGTTGGCCCGGTCTTTCACCTGTGCGTGGGTTTCAGTAGAAGCCTTGATGTAGGTACCGATACCGCCGTTGTAGAACAGATCGACCGGCGCTTTGAGGATGCGATGCATCAGTTCTTCCGGTGCCAGCGCGCTTTCTTCGATATCCAGTACGGCGCGGATTTCCGGCGACAGTTCGATCGAACGGGCGCTACGTGGATACACGCCGCCGCCAGCCGAGATCAGATCCTTGCTGTAGTCTTCCCACGACGAGCGTGGCAGCGCAAACATGCGGGCACGTTCGTTGAACGATTTTTCCATGTCCGGATTCGGATCGAGGAAGATGTGGCGGTGATCGAAGGCTGCCACGATTTTCAGTTTGCGCGACAGCAGCGCGCCGTTACCGAACACGTCACCCGACATATCGCCCACACCCACCATGGTGACTGGCTCGGCGTGGATATCGTGATCCATTTCGTAGAAGTGGCGCTTCACAGCCTCGAATGCGCCCTTGGCGGTGATACCCATTTTCTTGTGGTCGTAACCGTTCGAGCCGCCCGAAGCGAATGCGTCACCGAGCCAGAAGCCGCGCTGCACGGCGATGCCGTTGGCGATGTCGGAGAAGGTCGCCGTGCCTTTGTCGGCCGCCACCACCAGATACGGGTCGTTGCCGTCATAGCAGACGGTATCGGCTGGCGGAACAATCTTGCCCAGCAGGCGGTTGTCGGTCACTTCCAGCAGGCTGGCGATGAACAGACGGTAGACGGCTTCGCCTTCTGCCGCGATGGTTTCACGCACAGCGTCTTTCGGCATCTGCTTGCAGACGAAACCACCCTTGGCACCAGCGGGCACGATCACAGCGTTCTTCACCATCTGCGCTTTCACCAGACCCAGCACCTCGGTGCGGTAGTCTTCCATCCGGTCGGACCAGCGCAGACCGCCACGAGCCACAGGGCCGCCGCGCAGGTGCACGCCTTCGAAGCGGCGCGAGAACACGAAGATTTCGCGGAACGGACGTGGCTCCGGCACCAGCGCCAGATTGCTGGTATCGAATTTGAAGATGATCTTGTCGCCCTGCTGGCTGTTCTGGAAGTAGTTGGTACGCACGGTGGCGCCCATCAGATCGGCCATAGCGCCCAGCACTTCTTCGCTGTCGGCGTGGTTAATCGCTGGCAGACGGCTCTTGATGGCGGCCAGTGCTTCCAGTGCCGCAGCGCGGGTCGCTTCGTCATTGGCCGGGTTAAAGCGCTGCAGGAAGGCGTCCACCAGCTGCTTGACCACCACCGGCTGCTTGCGCAGGGTTTCAGCAATGTAGCGAACCGAGAAACGGCTGCCGGTCTGGCGCCAGTAGCTCATGTAGGCACGCACCAGCTGGATGTGGCGCACGCTCAGGCCACCGAGCACCACCAGACCATTCAGGCGGCCATCTTCGGCTTCGTTGTTCAGCAGTGCAGCCAGCAGTTCTTCCGTCACGCCGACGATGCCGTCGTGTGCCAGCGCTTCGGCGCTGGCAGCATCGACCGCCAGACTGGTGACGTAGTGGCGCTGGCCATCCACGCGCAGCGCATGGGTCTGTTCACGGTCCACCAGCACACCGGCGTTATGCAGTGCCGGCAGTATCGCCGACAGGGCGGGTACGCGTTCCACCGAATACAGGCGGATGGTGGTGCCGCTGGCGGCGATCTGCACGCGCACGTTGACGCGGTTCATATCGCTGCGGCGCAGGATCACGCCCAGATCGAGGAAGGCTGCCTGCGGCGTGGTAGTCGCCACATAATCGACCGGCAGCGTAGCGCACATGCGGCGCAGGCTGGCGCGCAGCGCCACGTCGGCCACCGCGTCGGCCTGTGCCGAGAACTGGTCATGCCAGCCGTCCAGCACGGACAGCAGCGGTTGCTGGATATCGCTTTCCAGATCGAGCGGATAGCGGGCAGCGTGAGCGATCAGATACACGCGGGCCAGCGGGCCATCGGCCACCAGCGTCTGCGAGCTGACATGGCTGGCGCCGGAACTGGCCTGCAGTGCCTTGGCCAGCGCCGAAGCCACACTGGCGCTGTAGCGCTCGCGCGGCAGATACACCAGCACGTTCAGGTGGCGTGCGTACACGTCGCGGCGGGCAAACACTTTGGTACGGGGCTGCTTGTACAGCGACACCACGGCGCCGCACACTTCGGCCAGCCATTCGGTTTCCGCTTCCAGCGCTTCGGTACGCGGCAGCGATTCCAGAATCTCGATGAATTTCTCGGCGCGGAAACCTTCCTGACGCACACCGGCGATGCTCAGCACCTTGGCTACACGGCCACGGGCGAACGGCAGACGGTTCAGCGGGGTGGCGGTAGCGGCGCGGGTGAACAGGCCGACGAAGCAGTATTCGCCCAGAATCGCGCCTTGCGCATCCGTGTGGCGCACACCGATGAAGTCCAGCTGCTGTTCGCGGTGCAGTGTGCCTTCCACGTCGGCCTTGACGATGGACAGCGCGTTGGCGCGTTTCGACAGCGTGTCGAAGTCGCCCGGAATATTTGCCAGACAGGTGCCGTAGACAGGATGCGAAGTATCCTGCAGCACACCGATGCGGCTAGGGATATCGCGTTCCAGTTCGCGCACACCGGCTTTCACCTGATAGTAGGCGTAGCCGAACGGCTCGAAGCCTTCGGTGCGGGCCCAGTCGAGGAAGGCAGCGACTTCCTTGCCTTCTTCGCTATGCGCAGCCGCCTCGGCGCCGATGCGCTCGAAGTGGGCCAGCATGGCGGCCGTATCGCGGCGCACCACAGCAGCATCGCGCGACACCATTTCCAGACGCTCGACCAGCATGCCCAGTTCCGCATCCGGCAGGTCTTCCGCCAGCAAGCACAGTACATACGATTCCAGCTTGTCGCCGCTCTGGCCGACTGCCGTCACCGCGCCATCGGCATTGCGGCCCACGGCCAGCACGCCGTTCAGCACCGCATTCACGCCCACGCGCAGTTTGCGCGCTGCCATTACGATCGAATCGACCAGATACGGCATGTCGTCATTCAGGATCAGCAGCGCGGTCGCCATGCCGCCGCGGCCATCGTCGTAGCGCAGGCGGGCAATCTGCGCAGCGCTGCCGCGACGCTGGGAAGCCTGCGTGAAACCATCCCACAATACCGGAGCCAGACTGGCAGGCGCAGTGCCAGCCAGATCTTCATCGTCCAGTGCACCGAGCCAGGCGCTGATCAGCGCAACGACGTGGCTGCTGCCGGCAGCAGGCTGGCGGGCATTTACCAGTTCCAGAGTCTGTGCACGCAGGTCTTGTGACATTTGTTTCATTGTTGCTTCTCCAATACGTTATGAGTATTTTTGCTTGCAGGACCGCGCCGGCTTGTGGCTGCGCGGCCGTGGTTGAATTAAAAACCTAGCCTCATTAAACACCAAATAGGCGTCAAATGTCAGACAGGGACAATACCCTGTCTTACAAATCATACAGCCCGGGCAAACCGAGGATGCGGCTCAGTTCTTCCAGTGCCGTGTGGACCTCGATCGCCAGTGCCGGATCGGCCAGATCGGCCGGTTCCAGACGGTCGCGGTAATGCTTCTCCACCCACGCCACCAGCGTGTGGTACAGGGTCTCCGTCATCACTACGCCTTGATGCATAGCAGCCGCCTCCGCATCCGTCAGCGCCACGCGCAGACGCAGACAGGCCGGACCACCACCATTGCGCATCGACTGGCGCAGATCGAAGTGGATCAGTTCATCGACGGCGTCGCCACTGGCCACCAGTCCTTGCAGATAGGCGGCAACGGCGGCGTTTTCCTGACATTCGTGCGGAATCACCAGCGCCATCTTGCCGTTGTCCTTGCTCAGCAACTGGCTGTTGAACAGGTAGCTGGCCACAGCATCGGCCACCGACACCTGCGCCGTATCGACGCGGATGGCATTCAGTTTGGCGCCCACACCATCCATGGCCTGACGCAGCTGCTCCAGACTGTTGGCCGTGTCGGCAAACGCCTGCTCGTGATAGAACAGCACATTGGCGTTGCCGACGGCGATCACGTCGTTATGAAACACACCCTGATCGATCACATCGGGATTCTGCTGGATGTAGACCGTACGGCCAGCGGACAGGCCGTGCAGACGGGCTACCGCCTGCGACGCTTCCAGCGTCTGGCGGGCCGGGTATTTTTTCGGCGCAGGCATCGCCACATCGAATTCCGAGCGGCCATACACAAACAGCTCCACCGCAGAGGCACCGTGTGCGCTGCACAAACGGGTGTGGTTGGCCGCGCCTTCATCGCCGAACGCCGGCGTGCCGGGCAAGGCATCGTGCACGGCAAAGTGCTGCTCGTCCTTGAAGATGGCACGCAGCGCACGGGCCGACTGGCTATGTTCGTGAGCGCGGTGCAGCTTGTTATTCAGATTGGCCGGCGTGAAATGGGTGCGGCCATCAGCCGTATCGGCCGACGGGCTGACGGTGGCCGCATTGGCCGTCCACATGGGCGAAGCGGAATAGGCACAGGCCAGCAGCACCGGCGCTTCCTTGGCGGCGCGCGACAGCACTTCGGCATCCGTGCCGGTAAAGCCGACGCTGCGCAGCAGACGGAAGTTAGGCCGGTCCTGCGGCGGCAGCAGCGCCTGACCAAAACCGCGCTGGGCCAGCGCACGCATTTTCGCCAGCCCTTGCAAAGCCGCCAGCTTGGGGTTGGAAGCGCTCTTGACGTTGCTGAACGAAGCCACGTTGCCGAACGACAGACCGGCATAGTTATGCGATGGCCCTACCAGACCGTCAAAATTGAATTCGCGTGCGCTCATGGCCGCTCCTTAGAAGTGCATGCCGGGCGACAGCTTGGCCGGCATTTCCAGTACATTGTTTTCGATCGAAGCGACCGGATAGGCACAGTAGTCGGCTGCGTAGTAGGCGCTAGGACGATGGTTGCCCGATTTGCCCACACCGCCGAACGGCGCGCTGCTGGCAGCACCCGTGGTCGGACGGTTCCAGTTGACGATGCCGGCGCGGGCACGTACCTGGAAGGTCTTCCACAGCTGTTCGTCGTTGGAGATCAGCGCCGCCGCCAGACCGAATTCGGTGGCATTGGCAGCCTTCATGGCGGCGTCGAAATCGGCCACGCGGATCACCTGCAGCAGCGGGCCAAACCATTCTTCGTCAGGGATGCCCTGCGCGTTGGTCACATCGACGATACCAGCCGACACAAAGCCGGTGTTCTCGTCCAGTTGACGCATCTGCAGCAGGCTCACACCGCCCTTGGCGATCATGTCGGCCTGTGCCTGCACCAGACGTTTGGCCACGGCAGCCGACACCACAGGGCCCATGAACGGTGCCGGTTCGGCGGCCGAAGCGCCGATCGTCAGGCGGCTGGCCACATCGACCAGACGGGCAACGATGGCATCGCCTTCGGTGCCGGCACGCACGATCAGGCGGCGCGCGCAGGTGCAGCGCTGGCCAGCCGAAATAAAGGCCGACGAAATCGCCATGAACACAGCTGCATCGATGTCTTTAACGTCCCACACCACCAGCGGATTGTTACCGCCCATTTCCAGCGCCAGCATCTTGCCCGGCTGGCCGCCGAACTGCTTGTGCAGCGCGCTTCCGGTCTGGCAGCTACCGGTGAACAGCACGCCATCCAGATGGGTATTCTGGCCCAGTGCCACGCCCGTATCGCGCGCACCATTGACCAGATTGATCACGCCTTTCGGCACGCCAGCCTGCTCCCACAGCTGCACGGTTTTCACGGCAGTGCGCGGCGCATATTCGCTCGGCTTGAACACCACCGTGTTACCGGCGATCAGGGCAGGCACGATATGGCCGTTCGGCAGGTGGCCGGGGAAGTTGTACGGACCGAACACGCCGAACACGCCGTGCGGACGGTGGCGCAGTACCGCTTCGCCATCGGCCACTTTGGCATGGGTTTCGCCGGTACGCGCGCCATACGACTGCACCGAGATATCGATCTTGTTAGCCATGGTGGTCACTTCGGTGCGGGCTTCCCACATAGGCTTGCCCACTTCTTCGGCGATCAGCAGCGCCAGCGCTTCAGCTTCCTGCTTGAGCAGATCGCGGAAACGGGTGCAAACGGCAATGCGTTCTTCCAGCGGCGTCAGCGCCCACGACTCGAACGCGGCACGCGCAGCGGCGCAAGCCTGTTCCACATCCTGTGCAGTCGATTCGCGGCTGGCCCAGGTCTGCTTGCCATTCGATGGATCGATGGTAATCAGTTCGGCACCGCTACCGGCGCTCCAGACGCCGTTGATGAAATTGCTCAGCACATTAGACATGGGGATTCTTCCTCGGATTGAGTGTCAGGGTACGCACGCTATCGCCGGGTTGGCAATGCAGGATTTTTTGTTCGTCTTCGGGCAGCGCGATAGCGCCGTTGACGGGTGCCGTCTGCGACAGGATCATGCGGAAGTCGCTCAGGTTGGTGTTCGAGATCAGCATAGGATCGCTGGCATCGGCATGCGGCGCACAGGCGATTTCGCCTGCCATCACGGGGCCGATTTCGGCCAGCATACTTTCGCGCATGGCGCGCAGTTCCGATACGCGGGCCTGCAGCACAGGGCCGGCATCGAAAATGTCCACATAGCCTTCGAAGTACAGGCCTTCCTGCTCCAGCAGGCGGCGTGCCGGCGCGGTCGAAGTGTGCACTTTGCCGATCACATCCTGCGCATCCTGCGGCAGATAGTCAACGTACATAGGCTGGCGCGGCATCAGTTCGGCGATGAAGGACTTCTTGCCCACGGCGGTCAGCGCATCGACGTGATCGAACTCCATCTTGAAGAAGTGGCGGCCCAGACCTTCGTAGAACGGCGAACGGCCACTCTCCTCCTGATAGCCGCGCATTTCCGCGATCAGCTTTTCCGTGAACAGGTGCGGGAACTGGGCGATGAACAGGAAGCGGCACTTGGACAGCAGCTTGCCGTTATTGCCGGTGCGGTAGTCCGGATGCAGGAACAGCGAGCACAGTTCCGTGCTACCCGTCAGATCGTTCGACAGGTACAGGGTTTCCATGCGCGTGAACACATCGATCTCGCGGCTCGAATGCACCAGCGTGCCGATGCGGTAGTTATAGAACGGTTCCGTCAGACCCACCGCACCCTTGATGGCGCACACGCCGGCGATGCGGCCGTTGTCGGTGTCTTCCATCACGAACATGTAGTCGCGCTTTTCCGGCGCGATGGTTTCCGCGAACGAGGCCACAGCCACGGCCAGACGGTCGCTCATCATCTTCATGTCGGGCTTGAGGGTGGTCATGCCGCTGCCAACCTGCGTCGCCATGACATACAGGGCATCGAGATCGTTAGCAGTAATAGCGCGTACAACTAGCATAGTGGTTCCACCTTAGATACGGACACAGATCACGGTATCGCCTTCGGTCACGCGCAGGGCTTCCTGCACATCGGCCGACAGCGCCACGTTGACTTGCGATTCCAGCGCCGCACAGTGGGTCACCACTGCACGGAATTGATGTTCGGCGGCAGCCGCCACGGCATAGCGCACTTGCGGCTCGCGGCCACGGTCCGGCGCTTCGTCGGCCAGCGCCACGCGCCGCTGCAAGGCACCGCTGAAGGTACGCAGCGAATTCTTGTGCGCCTGCAGGATAGGCCCGCCGTCAAAGATATCGATGTAGTCGTCCGCTTCGAAGCCCTCTGCCGTCAGCAGGTTGAAGGCCAGTTCGCCGGACGGATGGATCTGCCCCATGGCGGCCTGCGCATCGCCGGGCAGCAGCGGTACATAGACTGGATAGTGCGGCATCAGTTCGACGATCAGCGTGCGGTTACGTGCACCGCCTATCACCCGCTCGGCATCGAGGAAGTCCATCTTGAAGAATTTGCGGCCCAGCGCATCCCAGAACGGCGAACCGCCCGTGCTATCGGTCACGCCGGCCAGCGGCACGAAGAAGCGGTCCGAGAAGCGGTGCGGCGCCAGCACGGCAAACATCAGCCGCGCGCGCGACAGCAGCGCCGCTTCGGCCGTACCGTGTTCGCGCTCGCCCACGTAGAAGCTCGATAGCTGCGAATAGCCGGTCAGCTCGGAGCACAGCGTCAGCGCATGCACGCTGTGGCTGATGTTCAGATCGCGCGACACCTGCTGGATCACGTCATTACGGAACGAGAAATAGGTGCCGTTGGAACCTGCCGCCGCGAAGATGGCCGCCGTGCCCACGATGCCCGGCTCGCCCGGTGCTTCCAGCACCAGCAGATAGGCTTCCTCGCTGGGGATATCGACGTGGGCGGCAAACGAAGCGATGGAGCGCTCCACCATGGCGACGATTTTCTCGCGCGTCTTCGGCAAGGTGTGCACACCCGGCATGCTCACCGCCGCCAGCGCTTCAAGGGCGGCAATATCCGTCAGCTCGACCGGACGAACTACATACATGTGGACTCCTTCGTGTGGTGCACAGTGCAATACGAACTAGCCCGGCAACAGGGTGCCGGGCCTAAATGAAAGACGGCGGAACCAGTCCGCCGTTACTACCTGCTGCCTATCAGGCTGCAGCTTTGATCATTTGATCCAGCGACAGGCGCAGGATACGATCCGCTTCGGCGATCTGCTCGTCGCTGACGATCAGTGCTGGTGCCAGACGCAGCACGTCCATGCCGGCGATCAGCACCATCAGGCCATTCGCTTCGGCAGCGCGCTGGATGTCTTTCGAGCGGCCTTTCCACGCATCCGTCACCACCAGACCCAGCAGCAGGCCGGCGCCACGTACCTGACCGAACACCTGCGAATAGTCGGCCACCAGTTTTTCCATGGTCGAACGCAGCTTGGCGCTAGCTTCTTTCACGCGGGCCAGGAAAGCTGGCTGGTTGACGATTTCCAGCACGGTCAGCGCCACGCTGGTGGCCAGCGGGTTGCCGCCGTAGGTGGTGCCGTGGGTGCCCACGCTCAGTGCCTGTGCCAGTTCGCTGGTGGTCAGCATGGCGCCTATCGGGTAGCCATTGCCCAGCGCTTTGGCCGAGGTCAGGATGTCCGGAGTGATGCCGTAGGTCATGTAGTGGTACAGATCACCGGTACGGCCCATGCCGCACTGCACTTCGTCGAAGATCAGCAGCGCGCCGGTCTTGTTGCACAGCTCGCGCAGTTCTTTCAGGAAGGCCGGATCGGCCGGCATCACGCCGCCTTCGCCTTGCAGCGGCTCGACCACCACGGCGCAGACGTCATCGCCAATGGCAGCGCGGGCGCTTTCGATATCGTTGAACACGATGTGGTCGATCGAAGGAGGCAGTGGCTCGAAGCCTTCGGTGTACTTAGGCTGGCCGCCCACCGACACGGTGAACAGGGTACGGCCGTGGAACGATTGCAGGCACGATACGATGCGCGATTTGTGCGGGCCGAACTTGGTGTGGGCGTACTTACGCGCCAGCTTGAAAGCGGCTTCGTTGGCTTCCGCGCCGGAGTTGCAGAAGAATACGCGGTCAGCGAAGGTGGCTTCGGTCAGCGCCTTGGCCAGACGCAGCACAGGCTCGTTGGTGTAGCCATTGCCCAGATGCCACAGGGTGTTGGCCTGACGGGTCAGGGTGTCCACCACGGCAGGGTGGCAGTGGCCCAGTGCGGCCACGGCGATGCCGGAAGTGAAGTCCAGATAGTGCTTGCCATTCTGGTCCCACAGATCCAGGCCAGCGCCTCGTACTGGCACCATCGCTGCTGGTGCATAGGTCGGCACCAGAACTTCGTCAAAAGTTTGACGTGTTACAGGACGGTTGGCGATGGTTGAATCTAGCTTGGCGTTCATGGCATTCCCTATCAATGTTGGGTCAGTGCGGCACAGCACCGCGTGGACCCATTATAAAAAGCGGAATGCTAAAACTCTTTTCTAATGGCGACAAGGATTTTCACTTTTACCCAACAGGATAAAAGTTGACAATGTATACATTAACTGCCAGCATCGTCCAGCCGCACCTCCCCACTATTTACAGGAGACCCCTATGCTTTCCAAGCGTACGCTGTGTTTGCTGTTGCTGGCCACTGCCTGCTCCCTCCCTGCCCCCGCCCTGTATGCCGCCGACGACCCGGATGCCAGCTGGGCTGGCAAGCTGGAAAATGATCAGCTGCTGGCCACGCGCGCTGGCACCCGCCTGCAGGGCGCGCGCAACTGGATCGTGCGGCGCACTGCCGATCTGCTGATCATCGATGCGCCCGAAGGCGATACCCATCTGGCCATCATGGATTTACAGGCGCCGGACCTGGAGAGCGCTCTGCGCACCGTCTGGGCCAGCTACCAGCCCGGTTTTGCCCGAGCCATCAAACTCAGCACGCCCGCGCCGGCCAATGGCGGCTGGGACAGTGCTTTCAACGTGGATTATGAAACGTCCCCCAACGAACAGAAAACACTGGCCGCCTTTGCCCTGCAAAAAGGCACTAGCTGGACTATCGCCCTGATCGATGGCAGCGATGCCACCATCGCCAAACGGGGCGCCGCCCTGAACCAGATGGTGCGCAGTGCTGCTCCCCTGGCCTATCAGAAAGAAAGCTTTGCTGGCCGCAAGCCACAGCACATGGATGCGGCACGCATCGCCAAGCTGCGCAGCTTCCTCGAAGAAGCCATGGAACTGATCGGCATACCGGGCGCCGGCTTCGCCATACTGGACCAGAATCAGGTGGTGTATGAAGGCGGCGTCGGCGTGCGCAAGCTGGGCCAGCGCCAGCCCGTCGATGCCCACACGCGCTTTCTGGCGGCCTCCAACACCAAGGGTATGAGCACGCTGCTGCTGTCGACGCTGGTCGACGAAGGCAGGCTGCGCTGGAACCAGCCCGTGCAGCAAGTCTTCCCCGGCTTCCAGTTAGGCAGTGCGGACGTCAGTGCCAAGGTGGAAATACGTCATCTGGTATGTGCTTGCACCGGCCTGCCACGGCAGGATTTCGAATGGATCTTCGAGTACCGCAATGCCACACCGGATACTTCGCTAAAACTATTGTCCAGCAATAGCCCGACCAGCGGCTTCGGCGAGGTTTTCCAGTACAACAATCTGATGGCCTCTGCCGCCGGCTATATCGGCGGCCATCTGGTCTACCCCGAGCTGCCGCTCGGTGCGGCCTACGACAAAGCCATGCAGAAGCGCATCTTCGATCCGCTCGGCATGCAGGACTCCACCTTCGATATGGCACGCGGCCAGCATGGCAACTACGCGCGCCCGCACGGGCTGGATCGCCATAACAAGGTGGCCGAGCTGCCGATGACGCTCAATTACGCCGTCGTGCCCCACCGTCCGGCCGGAGGCGTCTGGACTTCGGCCCACGACCTGATCCGCTATGTGCAGCTGGAAGCCAATCAGGGCAAGCTGCCGGACGGCCGGCAGCTGGTATCGGCCGAAAATCTGCTGATGCGGCGCCAGCCGCAGGTCAGCACCGGCAACCAGACCTTCTACGGCATGGGCCTGTCCGTCGATAGCAGCATGGGCGTGGATGTGGTCCACCATGGCGGCAGCCTGTTCGGCTACAAGAGCGACTGGTATCTGCTGCCTGATGCCGGCATAGGCGCGGTGCTGCTGACCAATTCGGAACAGGGCCGCGTACTGCTGGGCGCTTTCCAGCGGCGCTTGCTGGAACTGGTGTATGACGGTGAAGAAACGGCCATGAAGAATCTGCGTACCCGCGTGGCTGCCGAGAAGGCCGAATTCAGCAAGAACTACCAGAGCTATATCCTGCCCGCGCAGGATGCCAGCCGGCTGGCACGGCGCTATCACAGCAAGGAGCTGGGCGAACTGAAGGTGCGCCATCAGGGCAAAGAGCTGATCTTCGATTTCGGCGAATGGCAGTCCGGCATGGCCTCACGCAAGAACGCCGATGGTACGCTGACCTACCTCACGCTCGATCAGGGCTTTGCACCTGACCCGTTCGAGTTCACCGTGACGCAGCACCAAGGCAGGCGGGCACTGGTCACGCACGATGGCCAGCATGACTATTTCTTCGTCGAACAGAAATAGCCCTTCCAGTCCCTAGGCCGGGGGCGCCAGTTTGCGCTGGCGCTCCTCGCGCGGGGTATTGCCGAACAGGGCGCCAAACGCCGTGGAAAAGTGCGAGCCGGAAGAGAAGCCACACATCAGCCCCACCTGCACGATGGAATGATTAGTTTCCAGCAGCAACTGGCGCGCCCGCTGCAGCCGCAGTTCCAGATAGTAGCGCGACGGCAGGCTGCCCAGATACTGCTTGAACAGGCGCTCGAGCTGACGGCGCGACAGCCCCACCAGATTGGCGATATCGTCGGTAGACAGCGGTTCTTCCAGATTGGTTTCCATCAGCGTCACGGCTTCGGACAGGCGCGGCTGCAAGGCGCCGAAGCGGGCCTGCAGGGCCACGCGCTGGCGCTCGTCATGGCCGCGCACGCGTTCCACGCACAGGCTTTCCTTGATGCTGGCCTGCACGGTAGCGCCAAACAGGGCTTCGATCAGGGTCAGCGAAAAATCGATACTGGCCGCCCCGCCGCAGCAACTCAGGTGACGGCCATCGAGTGCAAACAGATTCGGCGTGAGCACGGCGCGCTCGCTAAAGCTTTCCGTCTCCGCATACAGCGACCATGGCAGGGCAATGCGCACGCCGGCCATGGCACCGGCGGCCGCCAGCCACAGCACGCCCGCGCCGACGCCGCCCCAGTAATCGGCCGAGCGGCAGCGCTCGATCACGGCGCGTATCAGTTCCGGTGCCAGCGGTGCCTGCTGCTCGTCGGCCACCAGCAGCGCGATATGCCAGCCCGGCTGGGCCAGCACCACCTGTGTGGGCGACATGGTTTCCAGATGCAGCACCTCGCGCCCCAGCGCGGCCGCCGCAAGGCGCAGCGGCTGCACCAGCCCGGCCCAGCTGATGGCGTCCGCCTCCCCTGCATTCACCAGCAGTATGCGCAGGGGGCGCTGTTGCGCCAGAGGGGCGAGAGCTTCGAAAGACATGGGCGGCTAGTTTACTCCGGTGCCAGCGCGGCAGCAGGACGTTCCGTGCTCCACTGGCTGACGATCATGCCGGAAATCAGCAGGCCGGCGCCCAGCAGGCCATTCCACGCCAGCGTTTCACCGAGCCAGAAGTAGGCAAAGATGGCAGCGCAGCCCGGCTCGAAAGCATAGATCACGGCGGCCTCGTTGGCGCTGCTGTGGCTCTGACCCCAGGTCTGCAGCGAAATGATGGCAGCCGTAGCCACCGTGCCCAGATACAGCAGATTCCAGCCATAGGTATGCAGGCCGGTGCTGATGTAGGCTATGTAGTTCGGTAATTCTTCGGCGCGCTCGGCACTGCCTAGCGGTACTTCGCGGATCAGCAGCCAGAGCGCCGCGCACAGCGCCACGGTAACGATCTGCGCCGCCGTCAGCGTCATCAGGCGCTCGACCTTGCGGGTGGTGGTTTCCATCAGCTTGACGTAGATCCCGAAGAACAGCGCGCACAGCAGCGCCAGCGTATCGCCGCGGCCCCAGGTAAAACTGCCCTCCCAGCACAGCGCAAACAGGCCGGCCAGTGCCAGCGCGAGTGCCAGCATGATGCGGCGCTCCAGCTTCGCGCCCATCAGCACGCCCAGCAGGGGTGGCACCATCACGTTCAGGCCCGTCACGAAAGCATTGCGGTTGGAACTGGTCAGAGCCAGCCCTTCGATCTGGAACACGTAGCACAGAAACAACACCACACCGGCCACAGCCCCCCAGCCGAGGTCACGCAAGTGTGCGCGCCACAGAAACGGCAACAGCAGCAGGCTGGCCAGCGCGAAGCGGCACAGCACGATCCAGCTGGCCGACAGATAGCCCGTCATGTCTTTCATTGCAGGGAAAGTCGTGCCCCAGACCAGGGTAACGATGAGTAAAGCGCTAATGCCTCGCAAGTGTTGTGACATTTCTGGCAATCCAAAAGAGCGGAGCCAACATTGTACGCTGCAGCGTTTCAGTTGGCGATGCGGCTATAATCATGGCCTATGGGTGAACGATTCTTGAAGAGCATCCGGCTACTGGCCGAATGTATGCAGGGCTATGAACGCCTCTCTGGCTGTTATGTACGCCAGAGTGGTCTGACACATGCCCAGTTCGACATCATCGCCACACTGGGCAACACCGCCGGCATGTCTTACAAGGAACTCGGAGAAAAGACTCTGATAACCAAGGGCACGCTGACGGGTGTGATCGAACGGCTGGAGCAGAAAGGGCTGGTGGAGCGCCAGCGCAGCGATTGCGACAAGCGCTCTTTCTTCGTGCGCCTGACGGCAGAAGGCGAGCGTACCTTTGCCTGCGCCTTCCCGCAGGTGGTGCAGCAGAGCGGTAAAGCTTTTGCCCACTACAGCGAGGAAGATTTCCGCGCGCTCGAAGCCAGCCTGAGCACGCTCAAGGCCGCCATCACGACCAGTTTGCAGGAATGCCCGTCCACCCCTGACTCAACCAAGGAAAACTTTTGAAAACGACATTGATCGCCGGCGTGAAGCCCGCCAAATTCGACAAACACATCATCGGCAACCTGCTGCTGAATCAGGCAACGGAAGACGAAGTACGCATGGAAAAACTGCTGATCGGCGTGCGCAATGAAGATGGCGAAATCTACCGCCTGATCGGCGCCACCAAACCGAACAGCTTCATGAACGCAGTAGAAGAACTGGGCGAACTGGATCTGATCGACGAACTCAAAGACTACGACGATCCGCAGGATGGCTACGACGCCATCTTCAGCGAAGAGTAATTTCTTACGACTCCTCGCGTATCCCCAGCTCGGCGCGCCAGCTTTTCAGCAGCACGCCGCGCCGCACGGGATAGCGCTCTGCCAGCGTCTGCACGGCGCTGATGCGGTCGATGCGGAAATGCCGGTAGGCGGAACGCATCTCGCACCATGCGGCTAGCAGGCGCTTGCCTTCGAAGAAGGCCAGCGCAAACGGCCACACCATGCGTTCGGTCGCCCGCCCCTGTTCATCACAGTAAGACAGCTGCAGCCGCTGCTGGTAGCGGATCGCCTCGCGCACGGGCTGCACATGCGCATCGCTGACGGCGCTGGCGTCGTCGCCGATGGGCACCCAGAGGCTGGTCTCGGCCATATCGTCGCGCAAGTCTTTCGGCGTGGCGGCAGCGATGCGTGCCAGCGCACTCTGGGCCGCAGCAGCCAGCCCCGCATCACCCTGCCGCCGGACCCAGCGCGCACCCAGCACCAGCGCTTCGATTTCATCCACATTGAACATCAGCGGCGGCAGAAAGCTGCCCGCCTTGAGCCGGTAGCCGATGCCGGCCTCGCCTTCCAGCGGCGCACCCAGATCACCCAGCGTCTTGATATCACGATAGATAGTCCGCTCGGACACCCCCAGCTGCTCGGCCAGCCGCGCCGCCGTCACGGGATGGCGGTAACCGCGCAGCGCATCCATCAGCACAAACAAACGCCCACTACGACTCATACGGACCCCGAATAAAAAATCCCCCGATGAACTGCGCGCTCAGCGGGGGATCGTTGCAACCGTTAGCGCTTAAACCACGGCGCCGTCAGTCTCGTCTTTTTCCTTGACCGGCTTGATCAGGTCTTCACGCTTCACGCCCAGCCACATGGCCACGGCAGCAGCCACGAACACGGACGAGTAGATACCGAAGCAGATACCGATGGTCAGCGCCATGGCGAAGAAGTGCAGCGTTGGGCCGCCCAGGAACAGCATCGACAGCACCATCATCTGGGTACAGCCGTGGGTGATGATGGTACGCGAGATGGTCGAGGTGATCGCATTGTCGATCACTTCATGCACCGAAGCTTTACGCTGCTTGCGGAAGTTCTCGCGAATCCGGTCGAAAATAACCACCGATTCATTCACCGAGTAACCGAGCACCGCCAGCACACCGGCCAGCACGGTCAGCGAGAATTCCCACTGGAAGAAGGCGAAGAAGCCCAGAATGATCACCACGTCGTGCAAGTTAGCGATAATCGCAGCAACCGCAAACTTCCACTCGAAGCGGATGGCCAGATAGATCATCACACCCACCACCACGGCGGCCAGTGCTTTCAGGCCATTCTCGGTCAGCTCGTCGCCCACCTGCGGACCAACGAACTCCACCTTCTGCAGCGACACCGCTTCGGCGCCGGCCGCATCGGCGCAGCTCTGCTTGACCACGTGCTCGCCCTTGGCGGTGACCGTGTCGATGTCTTTCAGGCTGCCGCTTTCGGCTTTGCACAGTGCGTCGAACACCTGTGCCGAAGCGTCTTTCGGCGTGACGTTCTTCACCACCGGCAGACGCAGCATCACGTCATGCGCAGTGCCGAAGCTGGTCGCTTCCGGCTGTTCGTAGCCGATCTTTTCCAGCGTGCCGCGTATCCGTTCCAGATTCGCCGCCTGCTGGTAGCGCAGTTCCATCACCGTACCGCCGGTGAATTCCACCGACAGGTGCAATCCCTTATGCAGCAGGAAGAACACGGCCGCCACGAAGGTCAACGCCGAAATGACGTTGAACACCAGCGCGTGGCGCATGAACGGGATGTCTTTTTTAATGCGGAAAAATTCCATGTTTACAGTCCCTGTTTATTTCTGACTATTTCTGATCCGGTACCCAGACGGTACCGATGGCGATAGCTTGCAGCTTCTTCTTGCGGCCGTACCACAGGTTGACCACACCGCGCGACACAAACACGGCGGAGAACATCGAGGTCAGAATACCCAGCGTGTGTACCACGGCGAAGCCGCGCACGGGACCGGAACCGAAGGCCCACAGTGCCAGACCAACGATCAGGGTGGTCACGTTAGAGTCGATAATGGTGGCCCATGCGCGCTCGAAGCCGGCCGAAATGGCTGCCTGCGGCGAAGCGCCGGCACGCAGTTCTTCCCGCACACGCTCGTTAATCAGCACGTTGGAGTCAATCGCCATACCCAGCGCCAGCGCAATTGCGGCCATGCCTGGCAGCGTCAGGGTAGCCTGCATCAGCGACAGCAGCGCCACCAGCAGCAGCAGGTTGACGCCCAGCGCCAGCACGCTGAAGAAGCCGAACATCATGTAGTAGACCAGCATGAACACGGCAATCGCGGCAAAGCCGTAGATGGTCGAGTGCATACCTTTGGCGATGTTTTCCGCACCCAGCGCAGGGCCGATGGTACGTTCTTCGATCACTTCCATCGGTGCCGACAGCGCGCCGGAGCGCAGCAGCAGCGCCAGCTCGGCCGAGTTCTCGGCGTTGCCCATACCGGTGATCTGGAAGCTGCTACCGAATTCGCTCTGGATGGTGGCGACCGACAGCACTTCCGGCTTGCCTTTTTCAAACAGCACGATGGCCATGCGCTTGCCCACGTTGTCGCGGGTCAGGTCACGCATCTTGCGGCCACCATCACCGTTCAGGGTGATGCTGACAGCTGCCTGCTGGTTCTGGTCGAAGCTGGCGATCGCGCTGGAGATGTAATCACCAGTGATGACCACGTCCTTGCTCAGTACCACAGGCACGTTGCGGCCCACGGTGAACAGCTCGGAGTTGAACGGAACCGCCGACGACAGTTCGGTGCCCGGGGTGATGGAGTTATCCACCATGCGCACTTCCAGCGTGGCGGTACGGCCGATCACGGCACGCGCACGGGCCACGTCCTGCACGCCCGGCAGCTGCACCACGATACGATCAGGGCCTTGCTGCTGGATGACCGGCTCGGCCACACCCAGTTCGTTCACCCGTTTCGACAGGGTGGAGATATTCTGCTTCACGCCATCATCGATGGTCTGCTTGAGGGCAGCCGGTTTCAGGCTCACCACGGTTTTCAGCGCATCGCCTTCGCCGCTATCAACGAACGACAGGTCGCCCAGCTGGCTGGCCAGTACGTCCTTGGCTTTCTGGCGGGTGGCATCGTCGCGGAAGCGGATTTCGATGTTGTCGCCCACGCGGTCGATACCGGCGTGACGCACATTCTTGTCGCGCAGCTGGCTACGCGCCGCAGCCTGAATACCCTGCACGCGCTTGTTCAGCACGGCCTTGGTATCCACCTGCATCAGGAAGTGCACACCGCCGCGCAGGTCCAGACCGAGGTACATCGGCAGGGCGTGCAGCGATTGCATCCATTTAGGGGTGTCCGATTGCAGATTCAGTGCCACCAGATAGGTCGGGTCGGCCGGATCGGCATTCAGACCTTTTTCCAGCACGGCCTTGGCGCGGAACTGGATATCAGGGTCGGCAAAGCGGGCGCGCACGGAAGCGTAGGTGCCGCTGCCATCGAAGGCGATGCCGTTGTTGGCGATGTTGGCTGCTTTCAGCACATCGTCCACCTTGGCCACCATATCGGCCGTCATCTTGACGGTGGATTTACCACTCGTCACTTGAACCGCAGGCGACTGGCCGAAATAGTTGGGCGCCGTGAACAGTGCGCCCAGCAGCACGGCCGCGAGGATCAGTATGTATTTCCAGAGAGGATAGCGATTCATAATTTCAACGTTGTAGTGTGGCGTTGGATGCAACACGGCCCGCGTCTAAGCGGGCCGCAGCAATTACAGCGTTTTCAGCGTGCCCTTAGGCAGCAGCATGGTGACGGAGTTTTTCTGCACCACCAGTTCGGTGCCGCTCGAAACTTCCAGGGTCACGTACAGATCGGTCACTTTGACTACTTTGCCCAGCACGCCGCCGGCCGTCACGACTTCGTCGCCCTTGGTCAGCGCGTCCATCATGGCTTTCTGTTCTTTCATGCGCTTTTGCTGAGGACGAATCATCAGGAAATACATCGCAACGAACATCAGGATCAGCGGCAGGAAGCTACCGATGTTGCCACCCAGACCGAGTGCGTCGAGCGGGGAAGCGGATTGGGCGTATGCGTTGGAAATGAACACAGGTGACTCCGATAATAGTTAAAAAAATTAGCGCTGTATTCTAGCACTGGCCGGAAGGCGCTAGGACTTCTGGCCATATGGGAGGGATAAATCTTTTTACAAGACTCATCCCTAAATTTGTTGTTGTTTAAACACCACGCGCGCGGTCGGCATGGAATTGCAGCGTCCATGCGTGGAAACGGTCCTCGTCCAGCGCTTCGCGCATCTGGCGCATGATGTCGAGGTAGTAGTGCAGGTTGTGGATGGTGTTCAGGCGCGCGCCGAGGATTTCCTGCGTGCGGTTCAGGTGGTGCAGATAGGCACGCGAGAAGTTACGGCAGGCGTAGCAGGTGCAGCTGGCGTCCAGCGGTTCCTTGTCATCCTTGTAACGCGCATTCTTGATTTTGATGTCGCCGAAGCGGGTGAAGATCCAGCCGTTACGGGCATTGCGGGTCGGCATTACGCAGTCGAACATGTCGACGCCGTTCGACACACCGGCCACCAGATCTTCCGGCGTACCCACGCCCATCAGGTAGTGCGGCTTGTTAGGCGGCAGTTTCGGGCCGACATGGGCCAGTATGCGCATCATGTCTTCTTTCGGCTCACCGACCGACAGGCCGCCTATGGCCAGACCGGGGAAGTCGATCTTTTCCAGACCTTCCAGCGATTCGTCGCGCAGCATTTCGAACATGCCGCCCTGGACGATACCGAACAGCGCATTCGGGTTTTCGCCACGGTGGAATTCGTCGTGCGAGCGCTGGGCCCAGCGCAGCGACATGCGCATGGACTTGGCCGCTTCATCCAGCGTGGCCGGACGGTCGCCGATCTTGTACGGCGTGCATTCGTCGAACTGCATAACGATGTCGGAATTCAGCACGCGCTGGATCTGCATGGAGATTTCCGGCGAGAGGAACAGCTTGTCGCCATTGATAGGCGAGTTGAAGTGCACGCCCTCTTCCGTAATCTTGCGCATGGCGCCCAGCGAGAACACCTGGAAACCGCCCGAGTCGGTCAGGATAGGCTTATCCCAGCCCATGAAGTCATGCAGGCCGCCGAATTTGGCCATCACATCGTTGCCGGGGCGCAGCCACAGGTGGAAGGTATTGCCGAGAATGATCTGGGCATTGATTTCCTTCAGTTCCAGCGGCGACATGGCTTTCACCGAGCCATAGGTACCGACCGGCATGAAGATCGGCGTCTGTACTTCACCGTGGTTGAGTTTCAGCGTGCCGCGGCGGGCCTTGGTCAGACCGCTGCTATCGGTCTTGAGTAGTTTAAATTCCAGCATGGTTATCCTTTATTTGCACGCGCTTGGGTAGTCAGCAGCATGGCATCGCCATAGCTGAAGAAGCGGTATTCATTGGCGATCGCATGGGCGTAAGCCTTGCGTATCGGTTCAAAACCGGCGAAGGCCGACACCAGCATCAGCAGGGTCGATTTCGGCAGGTGGAAGTTGGTGATCAGGCGGGTGACGGTCTTGAATTCGTAGCCGGGCGTGATGAACAGGGCCGTATCGGCGCTGCCCGCTTCCAGCTGGCCGCTTTGCGAAGCCGATTCCAGCGCACGCAGGCTGGTGGTGCCCACGGCCACCACATCACGCCCTGCGGCACGGGCAGCACGCACGGCGTCCACGGTTTCCTGCGGCATGGTGTACCACTCGGTATGCATCTTGTGCTCCGACAGCACTTCATTGCGTACCGGCTGGAAGGTGCCGGCACCGACGTGCAGGGTGACGAAGGCAAAATTCACGCCCTTGGCTTTCAGCGTCGCCAGCAGCTTTTCGTCGAAGTGCAGGCCGGCCGTCGGCGCGGCCACGGCACCGGGCACCTTGTTGAACACGGTCTGGTAGCGGTTTTCGTCAAAGCTGTCGGCCGCGTGTTCGATGTAAGGCGGCAGCGGCAGACGGCCGTGCGCCTCGATCAGTTCGAACACATCGCCATCGAAATGCAGGGTGAAGAACTCGCCGGCGCGCTCGCCCACCGTCACCGTGAACGCGTCCGCTAGCCGGATTTTCACGCCGGGACCCGGCGACTTCGAGGCTTTCACCTGCGCCAGCACCGTGCGCGAGTCCAGCACCCGCTCGACCAGCGCCTCGATCTTGCCGCCGCTTTCCTTGACACCGTAGAAGCGCGCTTTCAGCACACGGGTATCATTCATCACCAGCAGATCACCGGCCTGCAGCAGATCGACGATATCGGCAAACTGGCGGTCGATGATCTGTTCGCCATCGAGATGGAGCAGGCGCGAAGCACTGCGATCTGGCAGGGGGAATTGCGCAATACGCTCTTGCGGCAAGTTAAAATCGAAATCGGAAAGCGTGTACATAGACGAACTTCTGGAAACTGTTGACGAAAATACGGGTAGGCCCAAAACCGGTGCTAGCCTTACAATACTGGCGGCCAACCCTCTATTTTACGCTAGCGCCCGAAAATTGCTCGAATATGCCTGTTGCAAGCACTAAATCTAGTCCCAGCGCTAGTCCCAGCGCTAGTCCCAGCGCCACCGCCAAAGGCGCGCGCAAAACTGTCAGCCCGCAGGCCAGACTGGCCAAGCTGGGCCTGCATACGGACATGGATCTGGTGCTGCACCTGCCCATGCGCTACGAGGATGAAACGCAAGTCATCAGCATAGAAGAAGCCTGCCTGCACGGCGGCCAGACTTCGCAGGTGGAAGGCGTGGTGGTCAAGAACGAGATCGCCTTCAAGCCGCGCCGCCAGCTGCTCGTGCATATCGCCGACGAAACGGGCGATCTGCAACTGCGCTTCATGAACTTCTACGGCAGTCAGGTAAAGCAGCTGGCCGAAGGCACGCGGGTACGTGCCCGTGGCGAACTCAAACACGGCTTCTTCGGCGCCGAGATGGTGCACCCGGCCTACAAGGTCATCAACGAAGGCGCGCCGCTGCCTACTTCGCTCACGCCCGTGTATCCGGCTGGCGAAGGTCTGTCCCAGCCGATATTACGGCGCGCCATCGGCGACGCCATGAAGCGCATAGACTGGACCGATACCCTGCCCGCGCAGCTGCGCCAGCGCATGCAGCTCAGCGATTTCGAACCGGCCGTGAAGCTGCTGCACTATCCGCCCCAGCAGGTGGACGAGCACGCGCTGGCCGACCGCTCCCACCCCGCATGGACGCGCATGAAGTTTGACGAGCTGCTGGCCCAGCAGCTCTCGCTCAAACGCGCCCAGCGTGCGCGCCGTGCCAAGGGTGCGGCAGCGCTGACGGTGACGGGCGATCTATCGGCCCGCTTCGAAGCCTCACTGCCATTCAAACTGACGCGCGCGCAGCAGCGCGTGCTGGGCGAAATCCGCAACGACTTGCGCCACCCCTACCCTATGCAGCGCCTGCTGCAGGGCGATGTGGGCAGCGGCAAGACGGTGGTGTCGGCACTGGCCGCAGCACAAGCCATCGATAGCGGTTTTCAGGCCGCGCTGATGGCACCCACGGAGATACTGGCCGACCAGCACTTCCGCAAGATCGCCGCGTGGATGGAACCGCTGGGCGTGAAAGTGGCATGGCTGACGGGCAGCCTGAAGAAAAAGGATAAGCTGGCCGCGTATGCCCTGATCGAATCGGGCGAAGCCCAGCTGGTAATCGGCACCCATGCGCTGATACAGGATGCCGTCAACTTCGCCAATCTGGGGCTGGTGATCGTCGACGAGCAGCACCGCTTCGGCGTGGGCCAGCGCCTTACCCTGCGCAACAAAGGGCAGGAAGGCGCCATACCGCACCAGCTGATGATGTCGGCCACGCCGATACCGCGCACGCTGGCCATGACGTATTACGCCGATCTGGAAGTCTCGGTGATCGACGAGCTGCCGCCGGGCCGCAGCCCCATCGTCACCCGCGTGATCGACCAGAACCGCCGCGATGAAGTGATAGAACGGGTGCATGCTGCCGCGCTCGAAGGCCGGCAGATCTACTGGGTCTGCCCGCTGATCGAAGAATCGGAAGCGCTGCAGCTGCAGACTGCCACCGATACCCACGCCCTGCTGGCCGAAGCCCTGCCCGATCTGAATGTGGGGCTGGTGCATGGCCGCATGAAACCGCTGGAGAAGCAGCAGGTAATGGATGCCTTCAGCGCCAACCAGATGCAGGTGCTGGTGGCCACCACCGTGATCGAGGTCGGCGTGGACGTGCCGAATGCTTCGCTGATGGTGATCGAGCATGCCGAGCGTTTCGGCCTGTCGCAGCTGCACCAGTTGCGCGGACGGGTGGGACGGGGTTCGGCAGCCAGTGTCTGCCTGCTGCTGTATCAGAGCCCGCTCGGTGGCGTGGCCAGACAGCGCCTGATGACGATGCGCGAAACCACCGACGGTTTCGAGATTGCGCGGCGCGATCTGGAAATCCGCGGCCCCGGCGAATTCCTCGGTGCGCGCCAATCCGGTCAGGCCATGCTGCGCTTTGCCGATCTGGAAACAGATGGCTGGCTGGTGGATCAGGCGCGCGACGTGGCGCACGATCTGCTCCACGCCAACACGCCCGAGAAAGCTGCCACGGTGGAAGCCCATCTGGCCCGCTGGCTAGGCGGGCGCGAAGAGTTCCTGAAGGTATAAGGCTTACTTGTAGATGCCGCAGCCTATCATCAGGTCATCGTGCTTCTCGATATAGGTGGACTTGGCTTCCACCGCCGAGGTGACCGGATTAGGCCACTGGTAATTAATCCAGCCACTGCCCTTGGTCTTGGCCACCTCGACAAACTCCTTGATGATCAGGGTGCCATTGGCATCACGTAGCTGCATCAGGTCTTTGCCTATCAGCTTGGGATTGGCACCGTGGGCCAGATTAAAACCCTTCATGTCGTACACGATGATGTACAGATCACGGTCGCGGAACTGCCCCTTGGGGTCATTAAACGCTGCAAACGCTTTGTCGCGTCCATTCGCTTTCAGGTAGTCGGCAGCTTTGCGGACCATCGCCACCGCTTCATCGGCCGTGCCCCGCTCCGCCGCCATGACACTGCCGTGCAGACCCAGCGCCAGCAACACCAATGCCATTAGCTTGAATAACTTTGCCATGATGTCTCCTCCGTTTTTGTGACGTACACCCGCAGACACGTCACGTTTGTGGGAACACCAGACTAGCACTTATCGGCCACCCGCACACAACAATGTGGCGAAATTGCCAATGTGGTGTTTTTTAGAAACACATATAGAAACGGTTGGCCAGATCGAGCAGGAAGGATGGCTGCAGATAGGCCATGAACACCAGCGCCAGCACAGCCACACCGGTGGCGCGCAGCAGCCATAGGCGCAGCATCATGCCGCCTTCAGCGCTTCGCGCTGCAGGGTACGTTCATTGATAGGCAGGTTGATCAGCCCGGCCATCACTCCAAGTGCAATCGCGATGCCCCAGACGATGTCGTAGCTGCCCTGACGAGCAAACAGATAGCCACCGAGCCAGACGCCGAGGAAGCTGCCCACCTGATGGGAGAAGAACACCACGCCGGCCAGCATGGACATGTGCTTGACGCCGAAGATGCCGGCGATGATGCCGTTCGTCAGCGGCACGGTGGACAGCCAGATCAGCCCCATGGCGGCCGAGAAGATGTAGACCGAGTAAGGCGTCAGTGGCGCCAGCAGGAACAGGCTGATTACCACGGAGCGGGTCAGATAGATGGACGACAGCAGGTAGCGCTTGGGCAGGCGGCCACCGAGCTTGCCTGCATAGTAGGAACCGATGATGTTGGTCAGCCCGATCAGCGCCAGCGCCATCACGGCCACACTGGGGTCCATGATGCCTTTGTCCTTCAGATAGGCCGGCAGGTGGGCACCGATGAACACCACCTGAAAACCGCAGACGAAATAGCCCGTCATCAGGAACAGGAAGGAGCGGTTGCCGAAGGCTTCACCGAGCGCTTCGCGCACGCTCTGCTGCGGGCCCTGGTGCTGCGCCACGCCTGGCTCGCGCAGGAAGAACGCCATAGGCACCATGGCCAGCACCACCAGCCCGGCCAGCAGGAAGAAGGCATGCTGCCAGCCAGCGGCGGAAATCAGCTGCTGCTCGACGGGCATCATCATGAACTGGCCGAACGAACTGGCCGCACCGGAGATGCCGAAGGCCCACGAACGTTTTTCGACAGGCGCAACGCGGCCGATAATGCCGCTGACAGCACCGAAGGCCGTGCAGGCCAGACCGAAGCCGATCAGCACACCGGAGCCGGCCACGAACAGCGTGGCATCCTGCACCAGCGCCATCCACAGCAAGCCTGCCATATAGCTGATAGCACCCGTGATCACCACGCGCATGGTGCCGAAACGGTCTGCGGCCATACCGGCGAACGGGCCGAACACACCCCACATCAGATTCTGCAAGGCCAGCGCCAGCGAATAGGTTTCGCGCGTCCAGCCATTCGCCTGTGAAATCGGCTGCATCCAGAAGCCCAGACCATGGCGCACGCCCATGGCCAGCGTCAGCACCACGCCCGTCGCCAGTAACACGGTTTTCAGAGAAGGGGCGCGGTGATCTAGCGACATGATAGTTTTCCGATAGGTGACGGGCGGGCCTGCACAGCGCAGAACCGGGGCCGGACTTAGGATTCTACCTAGTTTGCGGAATCGGCGCTGTAGACCAGCCCGATCTGGCGGCGGATCTCGTCCAGCGTGCCCATGATGGCCAGCGTTTCGTCATGTGACATGACGGGACTCTCGATCAGACCGGCGCGCAGGCAGCGCCCCACTTCCTGCGCTTCGTGGGTATAGCCATTGCCCGTAATCGGCAGCTGCACGGTGCGCTCGCTACGGCTGTTGCCATCGACCAGCACCACGCTCAGGGTGCTGGTGTTGTGGAAGCGGTCATGCAGGCGCAGATAGCCCTTGGTGCCGGAGATAGTCAGCTCGGTGGGGCTGCGCGAACGCAGGCTGCAGGAACAGGCCGAGACGCCGCCCTGCTGGTGTTTAAGAGTGAACACGGTCTGCATATCCACGCCGCTGTCCGTCATTTCCGCTTGCGCCTGCACGGCCGTGACAGGACCGAGGAAAAAGGCCGCCATCGACAGCGGATAAATCCCCAGATCGAGCAGCGCGCCACCTCCCAGAGCAGGATTGAACACGCGATGCTCGGGGCCGAAATTGGCAGTGAAACCGAAATCGGCACTGACATTGGCCGGCACACCGATTTCGCCGCTTTCGATAATGCGCCGGGCTTCGACCATGGCGGGAATGAAGCGCGTCCACATGGCTTCCATCACGAACAGCTTTTTGCTGCGCGCCAGTGCGATGACTTCCTCGGCCTGACGGCGGTTCATGGTGAAGGATTTTTCCACCAGCACGGCCTTGCCGCCGTTCAGGCATAGCAAGGCATTCTCGTGGTGCATGGGATGCGGCGTGGCGATGTAGATCACATCGACTTCGGGATCATCGGCCAGCGCCTGATAGCTGCCGTGAGCACGCTCGGCGCCGAACTCCTGCGCGAACGGCGCAGCGCTCTCCATGCTGCGCGAAGCCACCGCCACCAGTTTCGCGTCCGGCGTGATCTGCAGCGCGGCAGCAAAAGCCCTGGCAATCTTGCCGGTGCCGAGTATGCCCCAGCGGATCAGAGTAGAGGTGGCGGCTTGCATCATGCTGTGCTCTTTCTGCCGCCGCAGCGGCGCTATCGTCGATGAAAATTATTCAGGCTGGCGTTTGGGGCGGAACACGCTGGTATCGCCATAGAACTCGGCATCCTGCTGCGGCCACCAGCCCGGCACACCCAGTGCCTGCATGGGCATGAAGTCCGCCGTGCTCAGGCCATGTTCGGCCAGTTCCTGCGTCACCCTGGCATCGATCCAGTGGCGCCGTCCGGTGTGGTCCAGCGTGAAGAATTCATCGTCGGCCCACACCACGCGGGTATGCGCCGTAATGGCTTTGCGCGGGGCCACCAGCTTTTCCATCAGCGCATGGCCGAACAGCCAGACTTGCGCATCGGGGCCGAAATGCGCGCGCATATCGACGAAAGCCGTCTGCCACTGATGCTCGCGCAAGGCCGCCACCAGCGCATGGCCGTCGGCGTTATCGCGTACCACTAACAGAGCGGCATTCTCGTCAAAGATGGTGGCGCCATCGCGTGCAGGACCGCGCGATTTGCCCACGCCATCACGGGCAATCTGGGCTGCCTGCAAGGCATTCAGTTGCACCTTGATGCGCGGGAAGGTCAGCCACACCAGACCGTTGAAGAAATCGTGCAGATTCTCGCGCGTGGGCACGCCGCCAGTGGCGCCGATAAACGCTTCATAGGCGGTGCCGTCCGGCAGCGCTGCCTGCGGCACGAAGTGGGTCGGCAGACCCTGATGGTTACGCAGACCCAGCGCTGCAGCCTGCTGGTTCAGCGTCTCCATGAAATGCACGTCGGCCGACAGGAAGCCAGCCGCCGTGCGGATCGAGTCATACCATGGACGCGACCAGTCGATTGCCGACTGCACGTTTTAAACCATTTTCCAGTTGATGGTTTCGCCGGCGTTGAGCGGCACTACCTGCTGGTCGGCCAGCGGCAGGGTTTGCGGCAGGGTCCACTGTTCGCGCTTGAGCGTGATGGTGCCGGTATTGCGCGGCAAACCGTAGAAGGCCGGGCCATTGAAGCTGGCGAAAGCTTCCAGCTTGTCCAGCGCACCGGCACGCTCGAAGGCTTCCGCATACAGTTCCATTGCGTGCAGCGCAGTGTAGCAACCGGCGCAGCCGCAGGCAGCTTCCTTGGCGCCCTGCGCGTGCGGTGCCGAATCGGTGCCGAGGAAGAAACGCTCGTCGCCGCTGGTTGCCGCCGTCACCAGCGCCAGACGGTGCTCTTCGCGCTTCAGCACAGGCAGGCAGTAGTAATGTGGGCGAATGCCGCCCTTGAAGATATCGTTACGGTTGTACAGCAGGTGGTGTGCGGTAATCGTTGCCGCAATCGGGCCTTCCGCTTCGGCCACGTACTGGGCGGCGTGCTTGGTGGTGATGTGTTCGAATACGATGTTCAGCGCAGGGAAATCACGGCGCAGCGGACGCATCACGCGTTCGATGAACACCGCTTCGCGGTCAAACAGATCGATCTCGGGATCGGTCACTTCGCCGTGCACGAGGAAAGGCATGCCCACTTCCTGCATCACTTCCAGCGTCTTGTAGCAATTGGACAGATCGGTCACGCCCGCATCCGAATTGGTAGTGGCGCCAGCCGGATACAGCTTCACGGCGTGCACGATGCCGCTCTCCTGCGCGCGGCGGATTTCGTCCGGTGCCGTGTTATTGGTCAGGTACAGCGTCATCAGCGGATCGAACGACATCCCTTCCGGCAGCGCAGCCAGAATCCGGCTACGGTAAGCCTCGGCAGCTGCCGTGGTAGTGACCGGAGGTTTCAAATTTGGCATCACAATCGCGCGGCCGAACTGGCGCGCACTGTGCGGCAGCACGCTGGCCAGCGTTGCGCCGTCGCGCAGATGCAAATGCCAGTCGTCTGGACGGGTGATGGTGATGCTGTCTTGGGTAGTTTCGAGGTTGGACATGTTGACGCGCTTTCAGGCTAACAGTGGCGAATTCCGCCATTTTACCCCTACCCGTCCCCTAACTGGCAGCCTGTAACCCTGCTCAGTGCACTATCCGGGCCAGAAACTCGCGCGCACGCTCGGAGCGCGGGGCGGCGAAAAAGGCTTCCTTGCTGCTGTCTTCCACGATCCGGCCCTGATCCATGAACAGCACCCGATTGGCCACGCGCCGCGCGAAGCCCATTTCGTGCGTCACCACCATCATGGTCATGCCGTCCTGCGCCAGCCCCACCATCACATCCAGCACTTCGTTGATCATTTCCGGATCGAGCGCCGAGGTGGGTTCGTCGAACAGCATGGCGATAGGGTCCATGGCCAGCGCCCGGGCGATCGCCACCCGCTGCTGCTGGCCACCCGACAGCTGGCTGGGGAATTTGTCCTGCTGGCCCAGCAGCCCTACCCGCTCCAGATAATGCAGCCCGCGCGCCACGGCCTCCTCGCGGCTACGCCCCAGCACCTTGATCTGCCCCAGCGTCAGGTTGTCGCGCACGGACAGGTGAGGAAACAGCTCGAAATTCTGGAACACCATGCCTATCCGCGCCCGTAGCGCCGACAAATCGGTAGCCTTGTCATTGACCTTGACGCCATCCACGCGGATTTCGCCCTGCTGCACCGGTTCCAGCCCGTTCACCGTCTTGATCAGGGTGGATTTGCCCGAGCCGGACGGCCCGCAGATCACCATCACATCGCCCTTTGCTACCCGTGCCGAGCAGTCCGTAAGCACCTGAAACTGGCCATACCACTTGCTGACGTTATTAATTTCGATCATATTTGAGCTGCTTAAAAAAACCGCACCAGCGGCTGTGGATGCGGCGCTGCAAGCGCTTGACAGCACCTGAGACCACACGGATACTGCCAAACTTGCCAATAGTTTCATCAGCCGGACCATAAAATACCAGCTGCAGCCCGCGCCAGAACCTCTATGCGGCGGCCACCCCGCCCTCTGCGCAGGCACAGAGAGACACTACCACAGGGAACACACAACATGCAGAAACAAAGCCGATTGACCACTTACATCCTCGTGGGCCTAGCGCTCGGCATCTTCGCCGGCTACCTCGCCAACGTCAACATGGCCAAACCGGTGGAGTTTGCCGATTACATGGCACTGATCACCACCCTGTTCCTGCGCCTGATTAAGATGATCATCGCCCCGCTGGTATTCTCCACGCTGGTGTGCGGCATTGCCAAAATGGGCGATGCCTCGGAAGTGGGCCGCATCGGCCTGAAAACGCTGGGCTGGTTCTTCGTCGCTTCGGTGATGTCGCTGAGTCTGGGTCTGGTGCTGGTCAATATCTTCCGTCCGGGCGACGCGCTGCTGGGCCACATGGCCGCTACGGCCGGCAAGGTGGATCTGGTGACTTCGGGCCTGACGCTGAAAGAATTCGTCACCCACCTCGTGCCATCGTCCATCGTTGACGGCATGGCCAAGAACGAAATCCTGCAGATCGTGATCTTCTCGCTGTTCTTCGGTTCCGCCGCGGCAGCCGTAGGCGACAAGGCCAAGGTCATGATCGACGCGCTCGACGGCGTGGCCCACGTCATGCTGAAAGTTACCGGCTATGTGATGCAGTTCGCACCGATCGCCGTATTCGCCGCCGTATCGGGCGTGATTGCCAAAAACGGTCTGGGCGTGCTGTCCACCTATGGCGTCTTCATGGCCGAGTTCTACTTCGGTATCGCCATGCTGTGGCTGCTGCTGATTATCGTCGGCTTCCTGTTCCTGAAAGGCCGCATCTTCTCGCTGCTGCGCGAACTGCGCAGCCCTGCCCTGCTGGCTTTCTCCACCGCTTCGAGCGAAGCGGCCTATCCGAAAACGCTGGAAGGTCTGGAGCGCTTTGGTGTGCGTAACCGTCTGGCCGCATTCGTGCTGCCTATCGGTTACTCGTTCAACCTCGATGGCTCGATGATGTACTGCACCTTCGCCACCGTGTTCATTGCTCAGGCCTACGGCATCGAAATGTCGCTGGGCCAGCAGATGACCATGATGATGGTGCTGATGCTGACCTCCAAAGGCATGGCCGGTGTGCCACGCGCTTCGCTGGTGGTGATCGCTGCCACGCTGGGCCAGTTCAACATTCCGGAAGCCGGCATGCTGCTGCTGCTCGGTATCGACCACTTCCTCGACATGGCCCGTTCCGCCACCAACGTAATCGGTAACGGCGTAGCCACCGCTGTCGTGGCCAAGTGGGAAGGCGAGCTGGCAGCGCCGGGCGAAACCGATATGGTCCGCGCACGCTAAGGCACTGCCCTCCGCACAAAACAAAGGCCGCATTAGCGGCCTTTGTTTTTTCCAGCGTCAGCGATCAGACTCAGGGCTGGCCTGCGTAGGTACGCACCAGTTCATGCAGGAAGGCGCGGCCTTCCATCAGCGACTGCACGCCGATGTATTCGTTCAGGCCGTGAATATTGCCCAGATCCGGCGTAAGGAATATCCCGCTGATGCCGTAGGTAGGAATACCGGCTGCATTGAGGAACTGCCCGTCCGTCGCACCCGATTGCAGGATAGGCAGCACGGGCACACCGGGCCACATTTTTGCCGTCAGCTTTTCTACCGGCTCCATGATGGCACGGGTCAGTTCCGGCGGCGCCGAATTCTCGCCACGGATTTCCAGCGTCTCCACTTTCACGGCCGGATCGTTGATGGCTTTCACCAGCGCGAGGCGTACATCTTCCTGCGACACACCGGGGAAGATGCGGCAGTTGACGTTGGCGCGGGCCCGCTGCGGCAGAGCATTGGTGGCATGACCGGCATCGAGCATAGTCGCCACGCAAGTGGTGTGCAGCATGGTGGCCCAGCTGATATCGCGGCTATCAAGCAGCGCTACCGACCTGGCATCTTTCGGGTTCTTCTCTACGGCCAGCATGGCCTTGGCCACATCCGGATGGCCTTCGGCCGCCTGTATCTTGGCCATGCCTTTCAGGTAACCACGGCTGCCGTCTGTCAGCTGGTTAGGGAAGCTGAAGGTCTCGATCTTTTTCAGTGCACCGGCCAGCTGGTAGATGGCATTGATCTTCTGCGGACGCGAGCTATGGCCACCCCGGTTGGTCACTTCAAGGCGGTAGTTCTGCGCCACTTTTTCGCCCGCCTGCACCGTCATCGATACGCGGCGACCGGCGGCATTGAGTTCACCACCCGCGCCCTCATTCAGCGCAAAGCCTGCATCGATCAGCTCGCGGCGATTCTTGGTCAGCCATTCTGCACCATTGAAGGCACCGGCCGTCTCTTCGCCGCAGGTCAGCGCCATCTTCAGCGTGTGGTGCGGTACATAGCCTGCCGATTTGAAGCGCACCAGCGTATCGGCCCAGATGGCCGCCTGCGCCTTGTCGTCCACCACACCACGGGCAAAGAACTTGCCGTCTTCTTCGATCAGCGTGAACGGGTCACGGGTCCAGTCTTCGCGCTTGGCTTCCACCACGTCGATGTGGGCCAGCAGCAGAATGGCCTTGGCTTTCGGGTCGCTGCCCGGCAGCACGGCAACCAGACCGCCTTCCTTCGGATGGGCAGGATCGGCAAACAGGTGCAGGTCAGCTTCCGGGAAGCCCGCCGTTTTCAGCCGCGCAGCGATGCGCTCGGCCGCCAGCGTGCAGCTGCCGGATGACAGCGTGGTATTGGTTTCCACCAGCTCTTTGTACAGCGCGCGGAACTGCTGCTCGCTCGGATCGGAACTGGCATATGCGCTCTGCACGCAGGCCATCATCAGGCTTACTGCACCCAGCATAAAACGAGACTTCATCTTGGCTTCCTTGCTTAGTTAAGTCAAATTAAGTGAGACTGCTTGTTCCTCATCGCTAGCAGGCGATCCGGGGACTTCTTCAGCCGACGCCTGCTGGCGCTGCCACATCTGCGCATACAGGCCGTTCGCGGCGAGCAGGCTCTGATGGGTGCCACGCTCGACGATGCGGCCATGATCGAGTACCAGTATCTGCTCGGCATCCGCCACAGTGGACAGACGGTGGGCGATGACCATGGTGGTGCGGTTGCGCGCGATTTCTTTCAGCTGCTGCTGGATTGCCTGCTCGGCCTTGGAGTCCAGCGCCGACGTGGCTTCATCGAAAATCAGGATGGCCGGATTCTTCAGCAGGGTACGGGCAATCGCTACGCGCTGCTTCTCGCCACCGGATAGCTTCAGCCCGCGCTCGCCCACCATGGTGGCATAGCCATCGGGCAGGCTCTCGACAAATTCGTGTATGGAAGCGGCGCGCGCTGCCGCCACGATCTGCTCATGGGTCGCCCCCGGCTTGCCGTAGGCGATGTTGTATTCGATGGTGTCGTTGAACAGCACCGTATCCTGCGGCACGATGCCGATGGCATGGCGCAGCGAGTCCTGCGTGATGGCACGCAGATCCTGCCCGTCGATGGTGATGCTGCCCTGATTGACTTCATAGAAGCGGAACAGCAATCGTGACAACGTCGACTTGCCCGAACCGCTATGCCCCACCACGGCCGTGGTGGTACCGGCCGCAATCGTAAAGTCCACCCCGAACAGGATCTGGCGTTTCGGGTCGTAGCTGAACTCCACGTGATTGAAGCGCACCTCGGCGCCATGCGTCTGCAGCGGCTGGGCGTCGGGCGCATCGGCCACTTCGCGGTTCTGATCCAGCAGCGAAAACAGCTTTTCCATATCGGCCAGGCTCTGCTTGATTTCGCGGTAGATCACGCCGAGGAAGTTGAGCGGAATGTACAACTGGATCATGAAGGCATTCACCAGCACCAGATCACCGAGCGTCATCTTGCCGTCGATGACGCCCTGCGTGGCGCGCCACAGGATCAGCGTCACCGCCGTGGCGATGATCAGCGACTGGCCCGTATTCAGCAGCGACAGTGAAGTCTGCGATTTCACCGCCGCCGATTCGTAGCGCTGCAGGCCTTCGTCATAGCGCCTGGCCTCATAGTCCTCGTTGCCGAAATACTTGACCGTTTCGTAGTTGAGCAGCGAATCGATGGCCTTGGTATTCGCTTTGGAATCGAGGTCGTTCATGGCGCGGCGGAAGTGGGTGCGCCAGTCGGTGATAAAGATAGTAAACGATATATACGTGACCAGTGCCACCACCGTAATCACGGTGAACCAGATGTCGTAATGGGTGACGAGGTAGCCCAGCACCAGCGCGATCTCCACCAGCGTTGGCAGAATGTTAAACAGCGTGTAGGAAATCAGCGAACCCACGGCGCGCGTGCCGCGTTCGATATCGCGTGTCATGCCGCCCGTCTGGCGGTTCAGGTGGAAGCGCAGCGACAGCGCGTGCAAATGCCGGAACACCTTGAGCGCAATGGTGCGCACGGCGCGCTGCGTCACGCGCGCAAACAGGAACTCGCGCAGCTCGGTGAACAGGGTGGTCGATACGCGCAGCACGCCATAGGCCACCAGCGCGCCCAGCGGCAGCACCAGCAGCGCTTGCGGGTGGCTGGGCGAAATGGTCATCTGGTCGATCAGACTCTTCATCACCACCGGCACGCCCACGTTGGCCAGCTTGGCGCCCACCAGGCAGCCTAGCGCCAGCAGCACGCGCCACTTGTACACCCACAGATAGGGCAGCAGAGTCTTGATGGTGGCCATATCGCTACGGGTAGCGGCAGTCTGGCTGGCGGGGGCTGGCGAGGAATTAGAATAGCGGCGCATGGCGAAGGTCGGCGTTTTATGGTTCAATCCCGTTAATTGTAGCCCTTCAAGAGATTTCACGATGACCACCCCTGAAAATACCCCAGCCGTTGCCGTTCAAACCATCAACCGCGGTCTGCCCGCCGGTAAGATGCCGGAACTGCGCATGATGCCCGCGCCCTCCGATGCCAACGTGTATGGCGACGTATTCGGCGGCTGGATCATGGCGCAGGTCGATATTGCCGGCTCGCTGCCTGCTACCCGCCGCGCCAATGGCCGCGTTGCTACGATTTCGGTGAACTCCTTTGTTTTCAAAAATCCCGTATTCGTGGGCGATCTGCTGTCCTTCTACGCCGACATCGTCCGCGTGGGGAACACCTCCATCACCGTCAACGTCGAGGTCTACGCCGAGCGCAACCGCCTGCAGGCCGACACCGTCAAAGTAACGGAAGCCACCCTGACCTATGTGGCGACGGACTCGGACCGCAAACCACGCAAAGTGCCGCCTATCGAAACCCTGCTGCACCCATAACAGCCATTCCATCCCGCCCTGCACCAGCATGGACAGTCCGCGCCGCCAGTTTCTGCTGACCGGCGCCCGTCTGGGTGCGCTGGCGGCATCCAGCCTGACAGGCAATGCAAGTGCCATGCCTGCCAGCGCCAGCAACTACCCATTCAGTCTCGGCGTGGCTTCCGGTTCGCCGCTGCCGAATGCGGTGGTGATCTGGACCCGCATTCTGCACGATCCTTTCAATGCCGCCACCACGCCGCCACTGGCGTATGTGGTGCGCTGGCAGATGGCGGAAGACGAGCAGTTCCGCCGCATCGTGGCCGAAGGTTCGGCCAACGCCGCACCGGCGCTGGCGCACAGCGTCCACGTCGATGTGACAGGGCTGGCGCCCGAGCGCTGGTACTGGTACCGCTTCATGCTGGGCGATGCCGTCAGTCCGGTAGGGCGCACACGCACCGCGCCAGCCGCAGGCAGCATGCCCGCCCAGCTCAAGCTGGCCGTGGCCTCCTGCCAGCACTGGGAATTCGGCAGCTATGCGGCGCACCGCCATATCGCGGCTGCCGCGCCCGATCTGGTGGCCTTCCTTGGCGATTACATCTACGAATGGGGGCCGTACCAGCGCCAGCATCCGGCCAGCGCAGTACGCAGCAACGAGAGCTTCACGCTGGCCGAGTACCGCGCCCGCTACGCCCAGTACAAAAGCGACGCTGACCTGCAGGCTGCCCATCTGGCCGCACCGTGGATAGTCACATGGGATGACCATGAAGTAGCCAACGACTATGCGAACGACCGCGACGAACGCCTCGCACCCGACTTCATGGCGCGCCGTGCCGCTGCCTATCAGGCCTTCTACGAACACATGCCGCTGCGTTTGCCGCCGGCCGACTTCGCCAACCTGCGTATGTACCAGCGCTATGACTGGGGCCAGCTAGCACGCTTCCATGTGCTCGATGACCGCCAGTACCGCGCCTACCAGCCCTGCACACCGGCAGGCCGTGGTGGATCCAGTTCGGTGCTGGAGCGGGCCTGCACAGCCCTCAACGATCCAGCCCGCAGCATGCTGGGGCAGGAGCAGCAGCGCTGGCTGGAGCAGGGGCTGGCCAGTTCCACTGCACGCTGGAACATACTCGCCCAGCAGACGCTGATGGCACCCAACAGCCAGCTGCCGCTACTGCATGACGATGATGGCCGCTACTGGACCGACGGCTGGGATGGTTATCCGGCCGCACGCCAGCGCCTGTTCGATGCTCTGCATAACAGCCGCGCCAGCAATCCGCTCATTCTCGGTGGCGACGTGCACAGCTTCTTTGCGGCGGAACTCAACCGCCTGCCTACTCGGCCACGCTCGCCCACCAATCCTGTGATTGCGACGGAATTCGTCGGCACCTCCGTCACCTCGTCATCGCGCCCGCAAGCCCGCACCGAGCAGTACGTCAGCATGAACCACAGCCTGCGCTACGGTCGCAGCGACAAGCGCGGCTTCATGCTGCTACACCTCACACCGGGCGAATGCAGCACCCTGTTCCTCGCACTGGACGACGTGCATCAGGCTGACAGCGCCATCCGCACCTGCGCCAGCTTCCTCGTGCAGAATGGCCGCCCGGGCCTGATCCGTACTTAAGGTCTGGCTACGAGGAAAAGCAGCGCCGACATATCCGGCCGGGCGGCAATCCAAACCGGCACAGGCTTCTTCCGCTAATCACAACCGCTACTTGACACTGTCGATATCAGGATCGCTCCGCAGCTGGTCTTATGGCCCTCGAATGCCACCGGAACGCCGTCAATCAGCACGTACGGATCACCCTCGACAATCTTGCACACGCCGTGGCCGGGTAAAGGGCAAGTGCAAAGATCGCCTTGACGGGCGACCGCTACGCCCATAACGCTGCTGTTCGGCGCTGCCGAGCGCACTTTCCCACCATGACTGGTGGGGTCATTCAGCCGTATCACGCCTCGCATAGTTCCCTCCCATCGACCTCAACCGACATCTATTTGGAATAGCCTTGAGAATGCCGGGGCGCGTCATAGCGCATGCCCCACCACATCAAGTAGGCATTGTTCTCGCCACGGGCCCTGTACCAAGGCTCACCGGGGATGATTGGCCGGAACTGCGCCGGTGGCGCCACCAGCACGGCCGTGGGACGGGCCGCATCAGTGGTCCCTGCGACTAGCACGTTCTTACCGAAATGGTTGGCATAGGCAATGCCTAACGCTACGTTGGTCAGGGCCGTTCCGGCTCCCATTTCGCCCAGTAACGCCGGTGTATTGAAAGTCTGCTTCATGAAGTTGAGTTCCGTTACCTCAAGTGCCAGAACATGGGCCAGATTGGCGATGCGTTCAGCAGAATCGGCATGCAGTTTATGGGCGTCATGAATGACGTAACCAATATCGGCGTTTTGCCTGTCAGCGTTACGCGTGGCCGCATTCAGTGCCGCCTGCCAGGCCTGCATTACAGGGGCCGACTGGCCCTGCTGAGCCACGTAGTCCGCACTGGCAGCAGCGGCTGGATAACCGATCCAGGCCAGCGCGTTGCGCTCGGTCTTGTAATTCGGGCCCGCCAGCACCAGCAGCACCATATTCTCGTTGAGCTGCGTGTCCTTGGGAGGGAACGCTGGCGCATCCCAGTTCATCACCCAGACTGTCTCATTCGGATGCGCTTGCAGATAGTCCAGTGCTGCTGCAAGCGAAGTGAAGCCAGCATTCGCCCCGCCCATCGTCACCCGAACATCGGGTGGCGTATTGCGTGTCCAAGCCTTGGGAAAGTGAACGTTTCCAATGTCAAAACAATTGATAATACTCTCACGGGTATATTCTCCCGCCTCTATAGGATCAAGTTTTCCCTCAGGCAGTGCATACTCAACATGAATACCTGCCAGCTCACGCCAGCTTGTTTTAGTTTCAAGAGAGTGAGCATTGTAGAAGTAGCGTGAACTGGAGAAATAGATGTCACGCTGGACATAGAGCAGCTCGGTAATATATTTATGGTGGAAGCCTTTAAATGTCTCTTTCCCCCCATTACCTGCAGCAATGGGGGCTAGTGCCTGCAGCGTGGAAAACCGTTGCGACTGAATCCTAACCATGTCGTCATCTGTATTGGGTTTGACTAAGCCGAGGGTCCACAATAATTGCCATTCAGTTGGATAGTCGCGCCGCTGCAAAGGATTGAGCCACTGCACCCCGACCACCTGTGCCCTGAATGGTCGAGCAATTGACCCTGTGATTTCGGCAGCAACAGACGAGGAGGATTGCCGCGCCAAACTAGAACAAGCGCTCAACATGAGCAGAGCAACAATAGCGGCAAGCACGGGTAAAGCAGGGAAGCTGCGCATCATATCTCCTTAAAATAGAATCCAGATCGACTTTTCAAGCTCACGGTTGAAGTGACACTTGCTGGGGTTGAGTGAAGATTCATTTTCAGAAAAGCGCCTCGCGATCGAACGACCTCGGCAACATCGACTGATACGTCACATTCGATTTCGGTAACAAGGCTAGTCGCCATAGTCGGCATTTCGCTTGGTTAGCAATTTGTGACTGCGCAACTTTTGATGGGGATACTTCTATTTTGCTGCGCTTGAACGCAAACGAGCTGGCGCAGCTGGAGTAAAACATCGCAGCCACTTCGTTCCCCCCCCCCGACGCGCCTGCACCACGCGCAAAAAAAATCGCCTGGCGAAGCAGGCGATTTCTGTGAAGTAGCGTTGCGGCTTATGCGGCGGCTTTTTCGTCGCGCAGCTGGCGACGCAGGATCTTGCCCACATTGGTCTTAGGCAGTTCATCGCGGAACTCGATGTACTTGGGCTTTTTATAAGCCGTCAGTTCATGCTTGCAGAAGTCCAGCAGTTGGTCTGCCGTCAGGGCCGGATCCTTGCGCACCACGAACAGCTTCACGGCTTCGCCCGAGTGCTTGTCCGGCACGCCGATGCACGCCACTTCCAGCACGCCCGGATGGGAAGCGATCACGCCTTCCACTTCGTTCGGATACACATTGAAGCCGGATACGATAATCATGTCCTTCTTGCGATCAACGATGCGGGTGAAGCCGCGTTCGTCCATCACGCCCACGTCGCCCGTTTTGAAGAAGCCATCCGCCGTCATCGACTTGGCCGTTTCATCAGCACGGTTCCAGTAGCCTGCCATCACCTGCGGACCACGGATGGCTATCTCGCCTGCCTGACCCAGCGGCAGTTCCTTGCCGTCGTCGTCGAGGATGCAGACATCGGTCGATGGAATCGGCAAGCCGATAGTGCCAGTGAATTCCTTGATATCCACGCGGTTGGCCGTGGCCACCGGCGAGGTTTCGGACATGCCGTAACCTTCGATAATAGGCGTGCCCGTCAGCTTCAGCCAGCGGTCGGCCACGGCCTGCTGCACGGCCATGCCGCCACCGTTGCAGACCGAGTAGGACGAGAAGTCCAGCTTGGCGAAGTCCGGATTGTTGAGCAGCGCGTTGTACAGCGTGTTCACGGCCGGGAACACGGCCACCGGATACTTGGCCAGTTCTTTCACGAAGCCGGGAATATCGCGCGGGTTAGGAATCAGTAGATTCAGACCGCCCACGCGCGTACCCATGAAGGCACTCACGGTCAGCGAATAGATGTGGTACAGCGGCAGTGCGCAGACGAACACCAGTTGCTGATTCTGCTGCTTGAACTGCAGCCAGGCTTCGTTCTGCAGCACGTTGGCGATGATGTTACGGTGCAGCAACACCGCGCCTTTGGAGACGCCCGTGGTACCGCCCGTGTACTGCAGGAAAGCGATATCGTCGAGGCCCTGCTTGACCGGCTCCAGCTTCAGGCGCGCGCCTTCGGCCAGCACGCGCTTGAACGACACGGCCTGCGGCAGCGAATAGGCCGGCACCATCTTCTTCACTTTGCGCACTACCAGATTCACCATCGCGCCTTTAAAGGTGCCCAGCATATCGCCCATGGTGGCCACGATAACCTGCTTGACCTTGGTGTGCGCGACCACCTGCTCCACCGTCGTCGCAAAGTTTTCCAGCACGATGATGGCTTCCGCACCGGAGTCCACCAGCTGGTGCTGCAGTTCGCGCGGCGTGTACAGCGGGTTGACGTTCACCACCGCATATCCGGCACGCAGAATGGCCGCCATCGCTACCGGATACTGCAGCACGTTTGGCAGCATGATGGCAACGCGCGCGCCGGCATGCAGGCCCTTGCTTTGCAGCCATGCGCCCATCTGCTGCGACAGCTTATCCAGTTCGCGGTAGGTGAGGAACTTGTCCATGCACACATACGCATTACGGTCGGCGTATTTGCTGAACGCTTCTTCCAGCAAATGGGTCACCGAACGGTACTGGTTAACGTCGATCTCGGCAGGAACGCCTTCAGGGTAGGACTTGAGCCAAATCTTTTCCATGTGTTATGCAGCTTTCTGGTTCTGGCCGGGCGCTTCATCGCGCAGCATGCGCCGCAGGATTTTCCCGACATTGGTTTTGGGTAGCTCCTCGCGGAACTCGATATATTTCGGCTTTTTATAGCCGGTAAATTGTTCTTTGCAGTAGGCCATCAGGTCTTCCTGCGTCAGATTCGGATCGCGCTTCACCACGAATACTTTCACGGCTTCGCCCGAGTGTTCGTCCGGCACGCCGATGCAGGCGCATTCCAGCACGCCGGGGTGAGCAGCGATCACGGCTTCCAGTTCGTTTGGATAAACGTTGAAGCCGGACACCAGGATCATGTCCTTCTTGCGATCGACGATGCGCACATAACCGTTTTCGTCCATCACACCGACATCACCCGATTTGAAGTAACCATCCGGCGTCATGACCTTGGCGGTTTCATCAGGACGATTCCAGTAGCCCGCCATCACCTGCGGACCGCGGATCGCGATTTCGCCCGACTGGCCGATAGGCACAGGCTTGCCGTCGTCATCGAGGATGGCAATATCGGTCGATGGCACGGGCAGGCCGATGGTGCCGGTAAAGGCCGGGCTATCGGCACGGTTGCAGGTCGCCACGGGCGAAGTTTCGGACAGGCCATAGCCTTCGATAATCGGCACACCAGTGACTTTCAGCCACTTGTCATTGACGGTCTTTTGCAGCGCCATCCCGCCGGCGTTGCAGATTTTCAGGCCGGAGAAGTCCAGCGCGCCGAAGCCGGGATGGTTAACCAGCGCGTTGTACAGCGTGTTCACGGCCGGCAGCATATTGAATTTGTACTTGTGCAGCTCTTTGATGAAGCCGCCGATATCACGCGGATTCGGAATCAGAATATTCAGTGCACCCACGCGCGTGCCCCACATGGCGCAGGCCGTCAGCGCGAAGATGTGGTACAGCGGCAGCGCGCACACGATGGAAATCTGTTCTTTCACCGAACCCAGCGCCGGTACCGACCAGGCTTCCGTCTGCAGCAGGTTGGCCACCACATTGGTATGGGTCAGCGTGGCGCCCTTGGAGACGCCCGTAGTGCCGCCCGTGTACTGCAGGAAGGCGGGATCGCTGGCTTCCAGTGCTACCGGCGTCAGCTTCATGCCGGCGCCCTGCGACAGCGCATCCTTGAAGCGCACGGCATTCGGCAGCGAGTATGGCGGCACCATTTTTTTGACGTTGCGCACGACGAAATTGACCAGCATGCCTTTCAGGCCGCCCAGCATTTCGCCCATATTGGCAACGATGATGTGTTTGACCGGGGTGCGCGGCAGAACCTGCTCCAGCGTGGTGGCAAAGTTTTCCAGCACGATGATGGCTTCGCTGCCGGAGTCGTTAAGCTGGTGCTCGAGTTCACGCGGCGTGTACAGCGGGTTGACGTTGACCACGGTATAACCGGCACGCAGGATGGCAGCAATGGCAATCGGGTATTGCAGCACGTTAGGCATCATGATGGCCACGCGTGCGCCCTTTTTCAGGCCTCGGCTTTGCAGCCATGCGCCCAGACGCTTGGAGTACAAATCCACCTCGGCGTAGCTGAGGTATTTGTCCATGCAGACATAGGCCTTGCGATCTGCAAACTTGTGGAAGGACTCTTCCATCAGTTGCACCAGCGAACGGTATTGACTCGTGTCTATCTCCGTTGGCATGCCGGGCGGGTAAGACTTCAACCAGATTTTTTCCATGCTGTGCCTCGTGTCTCGTGATCGTTATAAGGGGTCCGGCGCACAGAGCCGGATACAGGCCGGCGTGACGTCTATGCGCACTTCCGGAGCCTACTTATGTCGATGCTATCGGGCAGCAAGCTCAGACGCAAGCGCATTTAACCACATTTGAACACCCCTTCTAACGGGTATTTTCTGCTGCATTGCAGCATCATTTTGACGGTTCTGCGCTTGAAACCGATTGCGACGCGTTGTCGGCATGCAGCATTACTGGTGGACTCAGTTGCTGTAGCCGCTGCTGACGTTGAGGCAAATCAAGAGATGCTAGATTTTGCACCGCAACATAAAATCGAACGAACGTTCGTTCTTGCTTTAGGAGATTGCGGAAAGCAGGCAACAGTTCATGGTAAGTTCCCACTGCGCTCAGGTGGGCGTTATTCAGCGGCTCGGCGAACCAGCGGTCATAACCGGCATAGCCGCCCCAGCTGGTTTTCAGCAGTTGATACTCGCTTTGCAGGTGCTGGAAAATGGCCGCTTTGCGCGTCCGTTTGTGGCGCGCACTGCTCTTTTGCGCATACAGTTGCTCGAGCATGTTGCGGTGCGTTATCAGCAAGGCAAGAAACGCTTGTCGGCGCGCATTGTACTGAACATAAGCGGCCCGCATGGCCTCGTTGCCATACAGTTCCAGCCAGCGCTCCAGCCCCGCTTCCTCCACCGCCGTGGCAAAGCTTTCGTTAAACGTGCTGTCGCCGGGCACATAGGCCACCTGATGCGCGAGTTCGTGAAAAATCATGCGCGCCAGTTCGGCATCGGAATAATGGATGAAGGTGGACAGCAGCGGATCGCTGAACCAGCCCAGCGTGGAATAGGCCGGCACGCCACCTACCTGCACGTCCTTGCCCTCCTCGCGCAGACCGGCAGCAAAAGCCAGCGCATCATCCTTGCTGTAATAGCCGCGATAGCTGACACAGCCCGCAATGGGGAAACACCAGCGCAGCGGCTCCAGCGAAAACTCCGGTGTGGCCACCACATTCCACAGCACGAAGGGACGGCTCAGCGCGGCATAGTTGCGATAGCTGGAATTATCGGGCAGCCCCAGTTCCTGCACGGCGAAACGGCGGATCAGCAGGGCTTTTTCCAGCCGCGCCTTGAGCTTGGGATCAGTGGCTGGATCGCCCAGCCAGTCTTCGATAGGGCGCGCATCAGACCACAGTGCGTACTGGCCTTGCGCGGCCTGCACGTAGTACTGCAGCTGGGCACAGCCAGCCAGCCCCAGCAACAACAGCCCTAAGCGCCACCGCCCCAGCCAGAGTCTGGCGCGGGCATAGCGGCGGGCAGGCTGGGACATACATCACCTTCAGGGGGTGGCTCTTTCGACTTCGACCAGTGTATCGTAAAACGTTGGCGCACGGCCCATGTCGGTCAGGCGCTGACTGGTCACCTCGTTGGCGTTCTTACCATCGCGCGCCAGTTTCTTCCACCACACCGACAGGCCCACCACCAGACCGGCACGGGCCTTATCCGTCACGCGCGCTTTGGCGACGAAACTGCCACGGTCGTTAAAGATGCGCACCATATCGCCATCGCTGATGCCGCGTGCCGCGCTATCGTCCGGATGGATGTCCAGATGCGGCTCGCCTTCGGCCGAACGCAAACTCTTCACGTTCACAAAGGTGGAGTTGAGGAAGTTACGTGCAGGCGGAGAAATCATCGCCAGCGGATAGCGCCTGGCCAGTTCGGGATTGCTGGCTACTGATTCGTAGGGCGCGATATACGCAGGCAGCGGATCGAGCCCGTCGGCCGCCATGCTGGCCGAATAGAACTCGCACTTGCCCGATGGCGTAGGGAAGCCGCCCTCGGCAAATGGCGCGTCCGGCATATTCAGTTTCTGCCAGCCCTTCTGCTTGAGCGCATCCCAGTCGAAATGGATGGCGCGCGCATCCTGACGGTTGAAGGCCATGGCGGCCAGCTCGTCGTCACTGTCCTTGAAACAGGGATCGCTGAAGCCCATGCGTGCAGCCAGCAGACGGAACACTTCCGTATTCGGCTTGGCTTCGCCCAGCGGGGCAATGGCGGCATTGTTGGCCATCATGTACAGGTGGCCGTAAGCGCTGTGCGCGTCGATGTGCTCCAGCTGGGTGGTGGCCGGCAGCACGATGTCGGCATAGTCCACCGTATCGGTCTGGAAGTGTTCCAGCACCACGGTGAACAGGTCTTCGCGGGCAAAGCCCGCCATCACTTTGGACGAGTCCGGTGCAATCGCCAGCGGGTTGGCGTTGTAGACGATGACGGCCTCCACTGCAGGGCCGAACTCCGCCGAGGCAGGACGCAGCAGATCGTCGCCGATGGTGGTCATGTTGATGGTGCGCGACGGCTTGCTCTGCAGATCAGGCCGCTGCAGCGCCGGCTTGTTGGTCGGGAAGCCGCCACTGGCCGACAGCTGCACGCCGCCGGCAGCGTGACGCCACGCGCCCACCAGTGCCGGCAGACAGGTCAGGTTGCGCACGGCCATGCCGCCGCCATGCACGCGCTGCACGCCGTAGTTGGTGCGGATCGCCACCGGTTCGCCGGCCTTGGCCATGCCGCCATACAGGCGCGCCAGTTCCACCACTTCGGCGACCGTGATGCCGCAAGTCTCGGCCGTGCGCTCGGGCGTCCATTCCGCCACGCGCTGTTTGAGTTGCTCGAAGCCCACCGTGTAGTTGGCGATGTAGTCATGGTCGAGCAGGTCTTCTGCGATCAGCACATGCATCAAGCCCAGCGCCAGCGCTGCATCGGTACCGGGCAGCAGCGCGATGTGCTGATGGCATTTCTCGGCCGTCAGCGAACGATAGGGATCGATGGCGATCAGCTTGGCGCCGCGCCGCTTGGCTTCCTGCGCGCGGGTCCAGAAGTGCAGATTCGATGCGATCGGATTACCGCCCCAGATCAGAATCAGCTTGGCGTTCTGGAACTGCTCGAGGTCCGTGCCTATGGTCGCGCCTATGGTGTATTTATAGCCGGTAAAGCCGGCTGTCGCGCAGATGGTGCGGTCCAGCAGCGAGGCACCGAGCTGGTGGAAGAAGCGCGCCGACATCGATTCGCCCTGCACCAGCCCCATGGTGCCGCAGTAGCTGTACGGCAGGATGGCTTGCGGATCACGCGCGGCGATGCTGCCCAGCCGGCTGGCGATGGTGTCCAGCGCTTCGTCCCAGCTGATGCGCTCGAACTTGCCCTCGCCCTTCTTGCCCACGCGGCGCAGCGGATACAGCAGGCGCTCCTCGTGATAGGTGCGCTCGGTGTAGCGCGACACCTTGGTGCACAGCACACCGGCCGTGGTCGGGTGGTCAGGGTCGCCTTTGACGGCGGTGGCCACGCCATCTTCCACCGTCACCAGCAGGGCGCAGGTGTCAGGGCAATCGTGGGGGCAGGTGGCGCGAACAACTTGTGTGCTTGTCATGTCTTCAATCCGGATTACAGCATCTGAAACCCATATCGTAGCCGATTCTGGCCTTGCTGGATTTGTTTGGCTGACAAGGGCTACAATGGCTGCTCTCGCTGCCCACGAGGTAGGCGAACCCAACACTGGAGACGCAGATGAAATTAGTTGATCCCATCATTGCATTTCAAGCGGAAATACAGCAAATCCGCCGCGACCTGCACGCCCATCCCGAACTCTGCTACGAAGAGCAGCGCACTTCCGACATCGTCGCTGCCCAGCTGACGGCCTGGGGCATCCCCGTCATCCGTGGTCTAGGCAAGACGGGCGTGGTCGGCATCATCAAGCACGGCAGCTCCAGCCGCGCCATCGGCCTGCGCGCCGATATGGATGCGCTACCTATGCAGGAAATCAACACCTTCGCCCACGCCTCGCGCCATGCGGGCAAGATGCACGCCTGCGGCCACGATGGCCACACGGCCATGCTGCTGGGCGCGGCCAAATATCTGGCCGAGCAGCGCAACTTCGATGGCACCGTGTATCTGGTATTCCAGCCGGCCGAAGAAGGCGGCGCCGGTGCGCGCCGCATGATAGACGACGGCCTGTTCGAACAATGCCCGATGGATGCAATTTACGGCATGCACAACTGGCCCGGCGCTGCGGCCGGCACCATGAGCGTAACGGCTGGCCCGATGATGGCCTCGAGTAACGAGTTCTACGTCACCGTCAAAGGCAAGGGTGCCCATGCGGCCCAGCCGCACAAGGGCATCGACCCGGTGATGATCGCGGTACAGATCGCCCAGAGCTGGCAGACCATCATCAGCCGGCAGAAGAGCCCGCTTGATACGGCCGTGCTGTCGATTACCCAGATCCACGCCGGTAGCGCCACCAACGTGATCCCCGACGAAGCCAATCTGGTCGGCACCGTGCGCACCTTCACCCAGCCCGTGCTGGACATGATAGAGCAGCGCATGGGCGAAGTGGCCCAGCATACGGCTGCTGCGTTTGGCGCCGAAGTGGACTTCAAGTTCCGCCGCAACTACCCGCCACTGGTCAACCATGCAGAGCAGACCCGCTTCGCCGTGGAAGTCATGAAAGAAGTCGTGGGCGCAGAAAATGTCGATGATCAGGTCGAGCCGACCATGGGCGCAGAAGACTTTGCCTTCTTCCTGCAGGCCAAGCCGGGCTGCTACGTCTTCATCGGTAATGGCGAAGGCGAGCACCGCGACGGTGGTCACGGCCTCGGCCCCTGCGTGCTGCATAATGCCAGCTACGATTTCAACGACAACCTGCTGCCGATAGGCGCCAGCTTCTGGGTCAAGCTGGTGGAAAAAGCGCTGGCACCGGCCTGAGCCAGCACCATGTCGACGGGCTAGCGCAGCTACGTGCTAGCCCGCTAGGCTAGCCTAGCCGGTCAGGTGCATCACCCAGCCGCACGCCGGGATTTAACGCTTCCAGCCCGAGTAATCCGGCCGCATGGTCAGCCTGCGGCACGCTCTGCACGAGCGACCGGTAGCGCTGCGTCACCAGTTCCGTGATCGGCAGCTGCAAGCCGGCGGCCTGCGCAGCAGCCAGAATATTCTGCTGGTCTTTCAGCTGCGTCTTGACCTGACCACCGGCGACAAAATTACGCTCCAGCATACGCTGGCCATGTACATCAAGAATTTTGCTCTCGGCAAAACCGCCACGGATGGCGGCGCGCATGGCGGCCGGATCCGCTCCCGCCGCCTGCGCCAGCAACAGCGCTTCCGCCACCACATTGATGGTGGCGCCGACGATCAGCTGGTTACACAGCTTGGCCACCTGCCCGCTACCGGCTGGTCCCACCAGCGTGGGCCGGCCCATGGCCTGCAGCACGGGCACAGCCTCGTCAAAATCAGCCTGCGCACCGCCCGCCATGATGGCCAGCGTACCGGCCGCGGCCCCCCCCACGCCGCCCGATACGGGCGCATCGATAAAGCGCTGCCCCTGCGCCGTCAGCACGGCATGGAAAGCCTGCGCCTCATCCTGACGGGTGGAACTCATATCGATCCACAGTGCGCGCGGCGCCAGCGCCGGCAAAGCATCGCGCAGCACTGCCCCCACCACGGGGCCCGCTTCCAGCATCGAGATCACCATGCCCGCGCCGCGCACGGCACTGGCCAGATCCGGCGCCACCGTGGCACCGGCCTCGGCCAGCGGCAGCGCCTTGGCTGCCGTGCGGTTCCATACCGTCACCGCATGGCCGGCTGCCAGCAAGCGCCGCACCATGGGGTCCCCCATCAAACCTATGCCGAGAAAGGCTATACCTGTCACCAAAACCCACTCCTGAAATCAACAATTGCCGGGATGCCGGAATTATTCTTCAAACACCGGTACAATCTTCTTAGCCGTATAAATTTTTAGATACAGCATCACTTTAGTAAGGATACTATGTTCGCGAAAAAAGTTTTGGCGTCCGTCGCCACGCTGTTGGCTATGCAAGGTGCATACGCCGCCAATGACCAGCTGGTCGATTCCGTTTCGGTCGATTATGGCAGCGCTGCCAAAGTGCAGATGGTGCGCCTGAGCGCCGCCAAGGACTGGGATGTACGCTGGTTCCAGTCGAATGGCACGCACCTGAGCGGTTACTGGGAATTGAGCGCTGGCGCATGGAAGGAAAGCCAGTACAAGAATATCTCGGGCAATACCGCCCACCTGTGGGATGTCGGCTTCACGCCCGTGTTCCGCTTCCAGAATGACAACAAGAAGGGCCTGTACTACGAGGGCGGCATCGGTGTGCACCGTCTATCCAAACTGTACGACAACGATACCTATCGCCTGTCCACCCACTTCCAGTTCGGCGACCACGTGGGCATCGGCTATGTGTTCGACAATAACTGGGAAGTGGCCGGCAAGATCCAGCACTTCTCCAACGGCGGCTACAAGAAGCCCAATACCGGTGTGAACTTCCTCGAAGTCAAAGCCGCGTATCACTTCTAAGCGCTTGCGCCCCAAAGTAAAAAGCCCCTTGATCTCAAGGGGCTTTTTTTATCAGGACAGATTCGACTCCGCGACAATTTTCCAGTTCTTGCCTTCGCGCGCCCAGTACTGCTTCTTGCGCACGGCGTGGCGGAATTTACCGGCCACGATCTGCTGGGTAAAACTGCTGACGATCATTTCTTCCTGACTAGGCTGACGGAAGAAAGCGGAATCCGTCACCGTCACACTGATGTTCTTGACCCCGGGCAGATAACGGTTCTTGTCCAGCCACGCGTTGAGGTCGCCATCATTACTGGTCCTGAAGCGCGCCGAATACAGCGAACGCAGGGCCGCCTCGTCGCGATTCTCCACGTCGCGGCGCCAGTTCTCCACCAGCGAGCTAGCCACGCGCAGATCACGCTCCAGCTGCTCCTTGCTGACAAACTCCACCTGATCGCCGATCAGCACTGGTGTCTTGCCTACTTCCACGATGCGGGTCAGCAGGTTCAGGTCGTCATTGCTCACCACCACGCAGCCGTCGGTAGACAGCGGTGGACGGCTGAAGGTTTCGTTCGGCACACCATGCACCCAGATACCGGAACCGCCGCGCCCCTGTATCTTGTCCCAGTCATTCGGATAATCGAGCGGCAGCGCGCCCTTGCCATACAGGTCAGGCAGCTTCACACCGGGCAGACGGCCGATGATGTTGTACACGCCCACGGGCGTGCGCATATCACCTTCCTTGAGCTTGTTAATCCCCAGCTTGCCCTGGCTCACATAGAAGTCCTGCAGCAGACGGATCTGGTCGTTACGGTTTTCGTACAGATACAGGCGCGAATGCTTGGCATCGACGATCAGCGCATGGCGCTGATCCTTGCGCATCTGCAGCAGTGCGCGCGGCAGCAAGGTCGGCGATGGACGGCCCGGTTCAGCCTGCATACGCACGGTGGCTTCACGGCGCAGATCGGCCAGCTTGGCATCCGTGCCAACGGGTGCCGTCGGCACCATGGCGGCCGCACCGAGCGCCGCCACAGGACGGGTATGCATGAGCAGAATATCGCCGCGGATCAGGTGGCCCAGGCGGAAGGTCGGATAGGCCTCCACCAGTGCGTCAGCCTTTTGCTGCGCGGCGCGCAGATTGTGCTGAGCCAGTTCCTTATGGATGTCCGCCAGCAGCGTTTCCGGATTAGCTTTCGCGGGCGCAACGGCCCGCGCTGGCTTTCTGGCAGCGTAACTGACCTCGCCAGCCAGCAGGCCGAAAAAAACGACGGACAGCGCAATGCGCGTCCGCCATGAAGTTTTAAATCTTGAATATGACATCAGCTACCCGAGGACTCCTGCTTGATCTGCCATTTTCCACCATTTTTGGTGAGCACGAGCACTTTCCGGCTTCTAGCCGTCAAACGATCCGATTCATAGGTCTGGCGGAAGGTTACTTTCGCCGTATTTCCTGTCACCACAACCTCAGGCGAACTGACTTCCACACGGATACGTCCCTTGCCTTCGATACGGCTACGGCGCTCTTCCGCCCAGGCCTTGTGGGTCATGCCCTTAGGCGGTTCGAAATCACGGCTATAGTAACCGAGGTAGGAGTCCACATTCTGTGCCGTCCATGCTTTAGCCCAGCCATTCACCTGTGCCAGCACCGCATCACGGTCCGAGGTATCCGGCTTGGCAGGTTTCGGAGCTTCCGGCTTGGCCGGCTTAGGCGGCTCCACCTTGGCCGGTTCAGGCTTGGCCACCACAGGCGCAGGGGCTGGCTTGGCGGGCTCAGGTTTGGTTTGCACCGGAACTGGCAGCGGCACCGGCACGGCCGGCTTGGTAGCGGCTGGTGCCGGCACCGGCGTCGGGACAGGCGCAGGAGCAGGGGCCGGTTTGGCGGCCGCAGGCGGTGGTGGCGTCACGGACAACGCAGGTATCCGCGCCAGCATGGTGTTCTTGCCGCTATCGGCGGGAATCTGCGAAATCAGCGGCGGCGCAGCCGGACGGCCAGCCTGCGCCGCTTGCGTTGCCGGGGCCGGCGCTGGTGCGGCGGCCGGAGCTGGTGCAGGTGCGGCCGCTGGAGGCAACTCAGGCACACTACCTTTCACGCCGGTGGTGCTGGAGAAGCTGCGCAGCAGCGTCAGACGCGATTTCGACGGCGTATTGTTAGCGCCCAGTGCCAGCGCTTTATCGTAAGCCTGGCTAGCCATCTTGCCATATACGTCGCCCAGATTTTCATAGGCCGTCATATAGCTAGGATTGGTGCGGATCGCCTTTTCCAGCGCTATCCGGGCCTTATCGTACTGCCCGCTGGCAGCATACAGCACGGCCAGATTGTTATACGGCTCCGGCAGATCCTTGTAATCTTCGGTTAGTTTGGTGAAGACGGCGATCGCCTCTTCAGACTTGTTCTGTTCCGTCAGCAAGACGCCTTTCATGAAGCGCATTTGCGGATCGGCAGGGTGTTTTGCGAGGTATTCGTTGGCTTTGCTCAGCGCTTCTACCACTTTGCCGGCCTTGGCCAGCTTACCTACATCGGCAATCTCATCGGCGTAGGCCGGTGCGAACATACAGAGGGATGCCACCATGCCAGCGGCAGTCAGGGCACGGTACAGCGCTGTCTTATTTTTCATCAGGATAGAAAGCAAGCACGAAAGTCCACATGGTACACCTTTAGTTTCTCTAACTCAAAATCTAGAGTGTAGACACCATGTGTTTTTTGCTACACAAATGCAAAAACCCCCACCAGCTCTGTACGCGATCAATTCGCATATGGCGGTGGGGGTTCTCTTAATAACTAGCTTGACGATAACCTACTTTCACACTGGTTGCAGCACTATCATCGGCGCAGAGTTGTTTCACGGTCCTGTTCGGGATGGGAAGGGGTGGGACCAACTTGCTATGGTCATCAAGCTTTGACTTGTACTAGCGTCGCGTCTTTTTCCGCGCCGCCTTGAATCTGGAAGCAGTATTATATACGATTTAAATCGTTTATACAGTAAATTTTTTAGGGTAACGAAGCGTATCAACATACGTTTAACGGTCTTCTTACCTATATCCTGCTAAGGTTATAGGGACAAGCCGTACGGGCAATTAGTACTGGTTAGCTTAATGCATTACTGCACTTCCACACCCAGCCTATCAACGTCCTGGTCTCGAACGACCCTTCAAAGAGCTCAAGGCTCTGGGAAATCTCATCTTAAGGCAAGTTTCCCGCTTAGATGCTTTCAGCGGTTATCTCTTCCAGACTTAGCTACCCGGCAA
>NZ_WWCL01000019.1 GCF_009857835.1 Duganella fentianensis | reverse complement strand
AGAAGTGGTCCCGCTTGATTGGACAGTCAAATCGTTGGCTTAAGTGGAGCCTTGCGTGAAAAAGCTTATCCACGGCGCCGCTCGCCGCCCCGTGAACAGGGCAAGAGCGTGCGGCACGGTGGGTAAGCTGGGCCATCGCCTACGCCGCTAGTTTCAGCGGCGCGAAGTGCGCGAAGTAGAACGCATCCGGCGTCGCCCCGTCAAGCGCTCGATGCGGCCGGCGTCGATTGTAGAACTCAAAATACTTCGCCAGCCCGGCCCGCGCTTCGCTCACGCTATCGTAGGCGTGCAGGTAGACCTCTTCGTATTTGACCGATTTCCACAGCCGTTCGACGAACACGTTATCGCGCCAGCAGCCCTTGCCGTCCATGCTGATGGCAATGCCATGATCGCGGAGCATCTGCGTGAATTCAAAGCTGGTGAATTGGCTACCCTGATCGGTGTTAAAGATGTCAGGTTTGCCGAATCGTGCAACGGCCTCTTGCACCGCCTCAATGCAGAAATCCGTGGTCAAGGTGTTCGACAGTCGCCAGGCCAACACCCTCCGGCTATACCAGTCGATGACAGCAAACAGATAGACGAAGCCGCGGCGCATCGGGATGTAGGTAATGTCGGCGGCATAGACCTGGCCCGGCCGCGTGACAGCCAGCTTGCGCAGCAAATAGGGATAGACCGGATGGGCGCGATGGCGGCGGCTCGTGTCGGGCTTCTTGTACAGCGCTTCGATGCCCATTTTGCGCATCAAGCGGCGAACGCGCCGGCGACCGAGTTCAGCGTGCCCATCCTGGCGCAGCAAATCGCGCAGCATGCGGCTGCCGGCAAACGGATATTCGAGGTGCAATTCGTCGATGCGGCGCATCAGGCTCAGTTCCTCGACCGGCGTGGCTTGGCATTGGTAATAGGCCGTCGAGCGCGCCAGCGACAGCAGCTGGCACTGCCGGCTAACGGACAAATCGTGAGAACGGTCGATCATTTCTTTGCGCTCAGCAATCCCGCTTTGGTGAGCGCGCCGCTTAAAAAATCGATTTCCAAAGCCTGCTGCCCGATCTTCGCGTGTAGCACCTTCAGGTCTGGAGTGTTCCCCGCGTCGGTCTTGCACGCCGCGCCATCGAAAGCTGTGGATGCGCGCTCGACTAACTGGCGCTTCCATTCGGTAACCTGGTTCGGATGGACTTCGTACTGCTGTGCGATCTCGGCGACCGTCTTGTCACCGCGCAGCGCCGCTACCGCCACTTTGGCCTTGAACGCCGCTGAGTGGTTCCGTCTTGTTCTTTTCGTCATGCCTTTGCTCCTAAAATCCGGCCTTGCGGCCGCTATTGTGAAGCAAGGCATCCACTTATCCTACTGTCCGAAAAACCGGAACCGCTTCT
>NZ_WWCL01000018.1 GCF_009857835.1 Duganella fentianensis | reverse complement strand
AGCTTGATGACCATAGCAAGTTGGTCCCACCCCTTCCCATCCCGAACAGGACCGTGAAACAACTCTGCGCCGATGATAGTGCTGCAACCAGTGTGAAAGTAGGTTATCGTCAAGCTAGTTATTAGAAGAACCCCCGTCAGTCGTAGACTGTCGGGGGTTTTTTGTTTTTCTTGTCGCAATCCCAGCCCTCGATAATATAGAATAATTAATATGTAATATTTATTAATTATTTATGGGGGAGTTGTCATGGGGAACAAACTACGCCTGTTTTCATTGAGTCTGATTACCGTAGTGCTGGCTGCTTGTGGCGGCTCCGATGTGGAAACCTCCCCCCGGCGCACTGCGGGATTGCGTGCAGGGGGCGAGAGACTCGTAGTGCAGCCCGCACTCTCAGTTCATTCTGACCTGGTGCAGTCGCTCTACCTTGCATTTTATGGCCGTGCCCCAGACATTGGCGGGCTGGTGTTCTGGACCGGGGTATTCGATCGCCTGAACTTGCCATCGACGGCTTCTGCCCTGATTGCTGCCTACGGCAGCGACTCCAACGTCAAAATGGTTCTCGACAGCTTTGGCCGCAGCCCGGAGGCCACGATGCTATATCCCGGCACTAATGCCGAATTCGTCAACGGCATCTACATGAATTTATTTGGCCGCTATGCTGACAATGCAGGCCGTATGTTCTGGGGGGATGCATTGGATAATCGATTGGTTACCCGTTCATTCGCAGCGCTTAATATTCTTGTTGGGGCGCAAGGGGAAGATCAGATTGCCCTGACCAAGAAAAACGAAGTGGCTACGCGTTTTCTGGCTGCGTTAGTAGCGGCGGGGGTGACAGATAATTCGCCTCAAGGTAGCGCGGGTGTCGACTTATTGTGGAAGGTGAATGCTGCGACCGATCTGAAAGCGTTTCAAACTCAAATAGATGCGGCCGTCCAGAAAATTAGCCAGGAGATTGCTCTTCAGACGTTGCGACGCTATACGGGATTTCAGAACGTCTTTTCGGAAACAGCTACTTTAGTGCGCTACTGGCTGACATTTGGGAGCGGCACTGTTTCCGCGCCAAACGGGAAGTTGGTGTTTGGCTTGGGAGAACGCGAGATCGGCTTTGCCGGGCCTGTTCCGGGGAGTAATGTAATCGCTTATGCTCCGCCCGTAGTGGCGTTCTCGGCAATTGACGGAGCGGCGGATGGCACCACTCCCACCATACTAATGCTGTGCCAAGCGGCAAACGACGGGACGGGAGGAGTATCCAATAAATCTACGGATGTATTGGTAATAAATCTAGCGGAGATGATTACTAACGCCAAGGATTTGGCCGGGCAAACCTTGTCCATGTATCGTGAAGATTGTGGGGTGCTTAGTGCGCGAAATATCGTGTTCGACGCCACGGGCGGTGCCGTTGTCCGCGACGTTAATGGAAGCCATTCATATTCCTTCACAGAGGTGCAAACGGCACTTACCGGCCGGCTGACAGATGGCGTGGATGGTAAAAAGTATTCTTGGCGTGCTTACCGTTATACCAAAGCGGATGGTTCACCTAAGTACGCAATCGTCAGTCGCGTTATCCCAAACCAAAGTATGTCATCCAGGATGCAGAATTCCACGATAAGCGGGACAGAAACAGCGCCCCCACCTATTGCGGTGCTGTCTATATGGTCGCAGGAATAGAGGGGCTGGCTCACAAGGGAACAACCGCGGCGGTTCAAAAAATCCTTGTAGAGACTGACGAGCTTTTGCTATAGTTCGCGCCTTGCAAAACAAGGCGTTTAACGCCAGGTTAAGCAAGTTGAAAAGTGGGGGTTGACGAGAAATGGTAAACGCCTCATAATCTTGCCTCTTCGCTGATGAACACAACGCTTCTCAGCAACCAGTACCAAAGACAAGTTCTTTAAAAATTCACAGTCGATAAGTGTGGACGTTTGATGAAAGTGCACACGGAGCTAGTCTTCGTGATACTTAAAAAATATCAAATGTTCACAAGAAATAAATGAAATAGGACGCTTTGTAAAAGAAGCGAACTGTCAGTATTTTGAGTGAGCGACCCAGCAGCAATGCTGGTGCCAGA
>NZ_WWCL01000017.1:1272-2921 GCF_009857835.1 Duganella fentianensis | reverse complement strand
CCTATCAACGTCCTGGTCTCGAACGACCCTTCAAAGAGCTCAAGGCTCTGGGAAATCTCATCTTAAGGCAAGTTTCCCGCTTAGATGCTTTCAGCGGTTATCTCTTCCAGACTTAGCTACCCGGCAATGCCACTGGCGTGACAACCGGTACACCAGAGGTCTGTCCACTCCGGTCCTCTCGTACTAGGAGCAGCCCCCTTCAAATTTCCAACGCCCACGGCAGATAGGGACCAAACTGTCTCACGACGTTTTAAACCCAGCTCACGTACCACTTTAAATGGCGAACAGCCATACCCTTGGGACCGGCTACAGCCCCAGGATGTGATGAGCCGACATCGAGGTGCCAAACTCCCCCGTCGATATGAACTCTTGGGAGGAATCAGCCTGTTATCCCCAGAGTACCTTTTATCCGTTGAGCGATGGCCCTTCCATACAGAACCACCGGATCACTATGTCCTACTTTCGTACCTGCTCGACTTGTCAGTCTCGCAGTTAAGCACGCTTATGCCATTGCACTATTAGCACGATGTCCGACCGTACCTAGCGTACCTTCGAACTCCTCCGTTACACTTTAGGAGGAGACCGCCCCAGTCAAACTGCCTACCATGCACTGTCCCCGACCCGGATAACGGGCCAAGGTTAGAACCTCAAATGAACCAGGGTGGTATTTCAAGGATGGCTCCACGAGAACTGGCGTCCCCGCTTCAAAGCCTCCCACCTATCCTACACAGATTGATTCAAAGTCCAATGCAAAGCTACAGTAAAGGTTCATGGGGTCTTTCCGTCTAGCCGCGGGTAGATTGCATCATCACAAACACTTCAACTTCGCTGAGTCTCGGGAGGAGACAGTGTGGCCATCGTTACGCCATTCGTGCAGGTCGGAACTTACCCGACAAGGAATTTCGCTACCTTAGGACCGTTATAGTTACGGCCGCCGTTTACTGGGACTTCAATCAAGAGCTTGCACCCCATCATTTAATCTTCCAGCACCGGGCAGGCGTCACACCCTATACGTCCACTTTCGTGTTTGCAGAGTGCTGTGTTTTTATTAAACAGTCGCAGCCACCAGTTTATTGCAACCCGTTCGCCCTACTGAAGTAAATCAGCCAAGCTACAAGGGCGTACCTTTTCCCGAAGTTACGGTACCAATTTGCCGAGTTCCTTCTCCCGAGTTCTCTCAAGCGCCTTAGAATACTCATCTCGCCCACCTGTGTCGGTTTGCGGTACGGTCTCGTATGACTGAAGCTTAGAGGCTTTTCTTGGAACCACTTCCGATTGCTTCGTGAACAAGTTCACTCGTCCCAATCCCTTGAATTACGTGCCCGGATTTGCCTAAGCACCTTCTATGAATCAGAAACTGACTATTCCAACAGTCAGACAACCTTCCGCGATCCGTCCCCCCATCGCATCATACGACGGTGCAGGAATATTAACCTGCTTCCCATCAGCTACGCATCTCTGCCTCGCCTTAGGGGCCGACTCACCCTGCTCCGATGAACGTTGAACAGGAAACCTTGGGCTTACGGCGTGGGGGCTTTTCACCCCCATTATCGCTACTCATGTCAGCATTCGCACTTCTGATACCTCCAGCAGCCTTTACAAGCCACCTTCGCAGGCTTACAGAACGCTCTCCTACCATATCCTTGCGG
>NZ_WWCL01000017.1:0-1178 GCF_009857835.1 Duganella fentianensis | reverse complement strand
TGCGGATATCCGCAGCTTCGGTGACTGGCTTAGCCCCGTTACATCTTCCGCGCAGGACGACTCGATCAGTGAGCTATTACGCTTTCTTTAAATGATGGCTGCTTCTAAGCCAACATCCTGACTGTTTTAGCCTTCCCACTTCGTTTTCCACTTAGCCAATCTTTGGGACCTTAGCTGGCGGTCTGGGTTGTTTCCCTCTTGACGCCGGACGTTAGCACCCGACGTCTGTCTCCCAAGCTCGCACTCATCGGTATTCGGAGTTTGCAATGGTTTGGTAAGTCGCGATGACCCCCTAGCCATAACAGTGCTCTACCCCCGATGGTGATACTTGAGGCACTACCTAAATAGTTTTCGGAGAGAACCAGCTATTTCCAAGTTTGTTTAGCCTTTCACCCCTACCCACAGCTCATCCCCTAATTTTTCAACATTAGTGGGTTCGGACCTCCAGTGCGTGTTACCGCACCTTCATCCTGGCCATGAGTAGATCACTTGGTTTCGGGTCTACACCCAGCGACTATCGCCCTGTTCGGACTCGATTTCTCTACGGCTTCCCTATCTGGTTAACCTTGCCACTGAATGTAAGTCGCTGACCCATTATACAAAAGGTACGCAGTCACAGAACAAGTCTGCTCCTACTGTTTGTATGCACACGGTTTCAGGATCTATTTCACTCCCCTCCCGGGGTTCTTTTCGCCTTTCCCTCACGGTACTGGTTCACTATCGGTCGATTACGAGTATTTAGCCTTGGAGGATGGTCCCCCCATATTCAGACAGGATTTCTCGTGTCCCGCCCTACTTGTCGTACGCTTAGTACCACCGTTTTGATTTCGTGTACGGGACTATCACCCGCTATGGTTCCACTTTCCAGAGGATTCCACTATCAAAACGACTATCACGTACAGGCTCTTCCCATTTCGCTCGCCACTACTTTGGGAATCTCGGTTGATTTCTTTTCCTGCAGCTACTTAGATGTTTCAGTTCGCCGCGTTCGCCTCACACACCTATGTATTCAGTGAGTGATACCCTAAAAGGGTGGGTTTCCCCATTCGGAAATCTGCGGATCAAAGTTTGTTTGCTAACTCCCCGCAGCTTATCGCAAGCTACTACGTCCTTCATCGCCTGTAATCGCCAAGGCATCCGCCATGTGCACTTATTCACTTGTCCCTATAACGTTAGCT
>NZ_WWCL01000016.1 GCF_009857835.1 Duganella fentianensis | reverse complement strand
CATGCCGCCAGCGTTCAATCTGAGCCAGGATCAAACTCTTCAGTTTAATCTCTGTTTTTTGCCATTTCTGGCACCAGCATTGCTGCTGGGTCGCTCACTCAAAATACTGACAGTTCGCTTCTTTTACAAAGCGTCCTATTTCATTTATTTCTTGTGAACATTTGATATTTTTTAAGTATCACGAAGACTAGCTTCGCGTGCACTTTCATCAAACGTCCACACTTATCGACTGTGAATTTTTAAAGAACTTGTCTTTGGTACTGCTTGCTGAGAAGCGTTGTGTTCATCAGCGAAGAGGCAAGATTATGAGGCGTTTAGATCGTTTCGTCAACCCCTACTTTTTTTTCCCGTTCAACTCAGCGCTGGGCGCCTTGTTTTACGAGGGGGCGAACTATAGCAAATGACCAGCGCCTTCCGCAAGAGTAAATTTCGCGGTGCTACAATCGCTTCCTTTTTGCAAACACCGTGGGATTCATGCCATGAACAATAACAACATTAAACGGGGCGGTTTCAGCTCGAGCTTCGGCGTACTCGCCGCAACACTGGGTTCCGCCGTTGGTCTCGGAAATATCTGGAAGTTTCCTTACCTCACAGGTGCCAATGGCGGCGCTGGTTTCCTGCTGGTCTATCTGTTGGCCACGCTCGTGATCGGTTTGCCCGTCATGATTGCGGAGATCACCATGGGGCGCGCTGCCAAGGCCAATCCTATCTCCGCTTTACAGAAGCTCGATACCCAGAAGCGCCTGCCCTGGTGGCTGATTGGCGTTGCCGGTCTCGCCGCAGCCTTCCTGATTCTGTCTTTCTATTCCGAAGTGGTGGCGTGGGTATTTGCCTATGTCTTCAAAGCGATGGGGGGTTCGCTCCTGAGCAGCGACCGTCACGTTACCGAGGCAGCATTCAGTGCACTGACTACCGATCCCGTGCAATCGCTGCTGTGGCAGTGGTGTGTGCTGTTCTTTATCGGCGGAATTTTGCTGATGGGTGTCACCAAAGGCATCGAGGGTATCGCCAAGAAACTGATGCCTATTTTGTTCCTGCTACTGCTAGTGTTATGCGCAGTCAGCCTGACGCTGGATAAGGCTGGTGATGGCCTGGCCTTCCTGTTCCGTCCCGACTTCAGCAAAGTGAGTTCCGGCGTAATTCTGACGGCCATGGGTCTGGCCTTCTTCAAACTGTCTCTGGGCATGGGCACCATGATGACCTATGGCTCCTACTTCCGCGACGACCAGAATATTCCGCAAACCACGCTGCGCGTCATGGCCGCCGACCTGTGCGTTTCCATGCTGGCCGGTATCGCCATCTTCCCCGCGGTATTTACGTTCGGCTTTGCACCGGCTGCCGGTCCCGCACTGGTGTTCATTACCATCCCCGCGGTGTTCTCCCAGATCCCTGGCGGACACTTGCTGATGGTGGCCTTCTTCATTCTCGCTTCCGTCGCAGCAACGGGTGCCATGCTGTCCTTGCTGGAAGTACCAGTGGTGATTCTGCACGAGCGCCTGCACATCAGCCGCACCCGCGCCACCATACTGTCGATCGCCATCCTGATGGTAACGGGCTCCACTTGCGCCCTGACTGGCAGCGTGCTGGCCGACTTCAAGATCGCCGGCATGAACCTGTTCGATCTGTTCGACTTCCTGTCGTCAAATGTGCTGTTGCCTCTGGGCGGAATATTGCTGGCTTTGTTCGCTGGCTGGATCTGGGGCCGCGATCAATTTACTGCGGCGCTGTCTAACCACGGCCAGCTTGCCAACACGCGCACCATCTCCGTTGTGCTCTTCCTGCTGCGCTTCATTTCCCCCGTGCTGATCCTGCTGGTAATGCTCAAAGGTTTGAATTTGTTCTAAACACAACACAGCCGGCGTTTTTTCACATTGTTCAGGACAGTATGCCTATACTGTCTGGACTGTGAATTTGTCAGGCTGCGAGATGAACCAAAGCGAGGTCCCCGTACTGCCAGTTCCAACGATACTTATCGTTGATGACTCCTTGTCGTACCTCGCTGCCCTGCTCGACAGACTGGAACGTCACGGCTTCATGATCGTTCTAGCGCAGAGCGCCGCCGAAGGTCTGATGCGGGCAGAATTTGCCGAACCGGATCTGATACTGCTCGACGTTGTCATGCCCGGAGTCGATGGCTTCGAAACTTGCCGGCGTCTCAAGGCCAGCAAGGCCACGCGAGATATTCCTGTCATCTTCATGACAGGGCTCACCGATCCCAAACAGAAAGTTGCCGGCTTTGATGCGGGCGGCGTGGACTACATCACCAAGCCCTTCCAGATCGAAGAAGTACTGGCACGCATCAATACCCATCTGGCTCTACGCAAAGCCAATCGTGAATTACAGGACATGGTCGCCGCACTGGCAAAAGCCCGAGAAGATCTGGTGCGCAATGAGAAGCTGGCCGGACTAGGTGCCATGGTGGCGGGCATCGCCCACGAATTGAACACGCCTATCGGTAATAGCCTGATGGCTGCCACCACCTTCGAAGTGCAGGCCAACGACATCAACCACCATCTCCAGCACGAGGGCGGCGTCACACGCAAAGAGTTCGAGTTCTTCATCAAGAACGCTCAGCTCACTACGGAAATCCTGAACCGGAACCTGAATCGGGCAGCGGATATTGTCACCAACTTCAAACAGGTCGCCGTCGATCAGACCAGCTCGCAACGGCGCAGTTTCCTGCTTGCCGAGGTGGTGGCCGGCAATGTGCTAACACTGCAGCCAACCATCAAGCGCACACCTTTTGTGATTCAACAGCGTATTCCGGATGAGATCATGATGGAGAGTTACCCCGGCCCACTGGGGCAGGTGCTCACTAACCTGGTGAACAACGCCATATTGCATGGCTATGATGGGCGCAATGTCGGGCTGATCGACATCTCTGCCAGCCAGAATGCTCAGGGCTGGGTCACGCTCTGTGTGGAAGACCATGGTGTCGGCATCAAAAAAGACGATCTTGCACGCATCTTCGATCCCTTCTTTACGACCAAGCTGGGTGTGGGCGGCTCAGGCCTAGGGCTGCATATCGTACATAACATCGTCGTCGAGATTCTTGGCGGCAGCATCGATGTCGTCAGCGAACTGGGCGGCGGCACCCGTTTCACACTCACGCTGCCAATTTCGGCACCTGTGCGCTAAGCCCTGCTCTTCCCCAGCCGCACAAAATCAGCGCCCAAAGCAAAAAACCCCACCTTCGGCACTGAGCGCGATCTTGAGCGCGTTCAGGCAGATGGTGGGGTTTTTCTAATAACTAGCTTGACGATAACCTACTTTCACACTGGTTGCAGCACTATCATCGGCG
>NZ_WWCL01000015.1 GCF_009857835.1 Duganella fentianensis | reverse complement strand
AACGCCGCTGAGTGGTTCCGTCTTGTTCTTTTCGTCATGCCTTTGCTCCTAAAATCCGGCCTTGCGGCCGCTATTGTGAAGCAAGGCATCCACTTATCCTACTGTCCGAAAAACCGGAACCGCTTCTCAAGCACAGCGTACAGCATCAACTTGGTGGGCTACTTTTTCCATGCTGACCGCACGACCATCACAGCGGTCCCATCGTCTTTGAAGTGGTACTCACTCACCCGGCTGCAATTGGGAGTACATTCCTCTTTAAGCTTTTCTAGTGCTGCAATGAGGCTCTTCTTGAAGTTGCTCCTATCGGATGAATAGCCGGAAATCTGACGCAATGTGTCAACTGGCAACCAGGCTGCTTGTGAGTGCCCGGCGTAAAAGCTAGCTAACCAGCCTTTTAGTCCATCGTAAATGACAGCGTCTTTATCGACTGCCGTCCACTGTCCTGGCCCGAATAACTTAGCAATACTTTCGGATATCTGCAGCGTTAAGATATCGCTGGCATTATATTTCCCGTTGATTGCGCCATCTTTAAAGCTCACGGTGAGTAGTTTAGGAACTTCTAGGTTCCAGTCGTTATAACGCAATCGCAACTGAGCTAAGCTTAAGCGTAGAAGGCTTGCCCGAATCGCCCTATGAGTATTCAACCCGTAACTCTGCCCCATTCTTTTGATGAATTGATAAAATGTTGTTTTAATGTAACTCTCAGACCCTTTCGGGGCTAGAGGACTGTCTCGATAGTAGTCAAGACACGTCGCGTATACCTTGCGGTCGAATTGGCTCAGCTCGTAGCCAGTGAGAGTCAAATTGAGATTGTCAAAGGAATTAATTTTCTTGTTCACGACCATTGATGAATGCTCTTCATCCCCAGTAGTTGGAACACACGTTTGAACATGTTCGCGAGTCGAAAACAGCGCGCTTCTTAGGAAGTGAGTTGGTAATCCCATCGCCACGTCACTCCATGCCGGCAGGTAGGTTTCGGTGCCTTGCTGTATGGCCTGTCGTTTGCGCGCCTTCTTGACCTCCGCACCAGTTGCATCCACTGATAGAGTGACAACAGACGGCGTTGGCTGGGCAGCATTTGCCAGCGCCCTACGCTCCAGGCTATCCGCGTTTTTGGCTAGTCGTTCGGCCGCTCGCAATATTGTGTCTTGTTCGCTAAGAGGGGCGTGCAAGGCTGCTTTGGCGGTATCTTCAGCCAACTTACGATATTTTGTTGCATGCCTGCGTAGAACGGTTGCTGGCGCAGTTGTGTTATTCATATTTCAAGCATTGATGGAGACCGTGTTGTATAGCTTGGGAAAGAGGTGTGGATAGGGCTTCAGATGCCATCCAATTGAGAAAGTTACGAAAGTTCCCAGCGATGCTAGGAGATATATTTTTTGGAGGGCTGGGACTGGGCATGAAATAGAGATTGATGCACCTTCGTTGGCATGGCGAACACGTGGCCTATGGAATGGTGTCCTTGTACCTATCCATCGATTTCTAACTTGACCATCGGACGGAATTTACTAGACCTTCGTACTGAATCTACTTGACCATCACACAGTTTTAACTTGCCCTTCGCACGCCAGAACTGTCCTTCACCCGTAAAAAAGAATCCTAATTAAACGGTGTTTCCGGATGTAATGAGTCCGTCTAGTAGTTATAGACTATGTAGTATGTCTAATTGGGAAGCTGGACTTGAATGTTGGCGCGGCGTTCCTTAAGCTCGGGTGTTTAGCGCTTGAAAACTGCCAGCGGTGGCAATGTGTGTATGTATCCTATTTGGGATGGGCTTGGCGGCCCGCTGTAGTGCGCCACCATTCCCGCTTGGCGGCGAGAATGGTGACTTCTGACCTTGGTCGGTCGGATAGCGAAAATGGTATAAATTATTTAAATTATTACTCTTAAGACCGGGTTGCATTCTCGCAGCCCGGTTACCTATTGCCGCAATAGGGCTTATGCCTGACCTAGGAAGCGAGGCGTGCCCGTATGTCACCTTAAGGCATTTTCATATTAGGTGACATGGCAATCCTAACGCTCAGTAATCCCAGTTTTCCGATGCTAAGGGAGCTTCGTTCAGCTCAATGCGACAGGCTCTCCAGTTTGGTAGATATTTGTCCATAAGGGTGACAAAACGGTCTCCATGATTGCGCTCAATGAGATGGATAAGTTCGTGAACTACGATGTACTCAATACACCGGTGTGATTTTTTAACCAATTCAAGGTTGAACATTATGCGGCCAGTATGTGGTGTACATGAGCCCCACTTGGTCTTCATACGTCTGACCTGCCAATCGTTGGCCCGCACGCCAATCGCCTGAGACCATGTTTCCACCATCGGGTTAAGCACGCACCTCAGCATATCCCGACACTGGGCATAAAAGAAATCTTCTCGGTGGTGCGTATCACTACCATCACGTACATGGAAAGTTAGACGGCCTTTGCCACGAAACTCTAATGAGTATCGCCCTGCTGGTATAACTTGTAGACGGTACTTTTGGCCCCAAAAGTAATGGGTTTCCCCTGAGACGTACTTTCTTACGTCCTGCCGCGCTTGCTCTGTAAAGCGCGCTTGCTGACGTTTAACCCATCCTAGTTTAGTGATGACCGCGAGACGAACGGCATCGTCTGTTACGTGACTTGGAACGGCTATGCGTACTCGGCCATGTGGTGGGTGTACGGATAGGTGGAGATTCTTGATGTTCTTCCGGTCAATCTCCACCCAAATTCCGGCAATCTTCGCGGTATGCATCAATACTCCGCTTGGTTTTTGACCAGTTCGAAAACTTGCTCGGCCAAATCTTCATTGTGAAGCACATCCATGATTGCATTGAAGACCTCCATGCCTTTACGACGATTGCCTCGCCAGTCGTCTTTCTTAGCGTTACGGACCGCTTTATCTACATTAGATGCCATCTCTGCGTTCTTACCAAGGTTATCGTACAGAGCTCGAAGACCGCCCGCGTTCATGCTTGACGGATAGGTGCCACCGGCTTGCGGTTGAACGACTATCTTGGTCAATTCTACAATCTTCTTCAAGTACTCTTCGTACTCGAGTGCCTTGTCGTGGCGTTCCTTGATGAGGCTATCCAGTAGGTCCGACATCTCGTCGTAGTACTTTGGGTTGATAGGGCGCTCATCAATGATTACCTTGCGTAGATTATTTTCGATGGCCTCGGCGGTAGCCCCCTTATCTTTCGATAGGCCAACGGGTAGGGCTTTTATGGCGTCAGGGCCTCGTTCGACGATGAGCTGAATCAGGCTCAAATCATCGAAGGCCGATAGTTTCTCGCTTTCATGGGCGCCTATGTAGGTGTCAATGAGGTGACGCATTGCGGGCTCATACATCTTGAGGTCGATGTAATCGCCACTGGCCAGCTTCACCTCGGTGCGCACTTTTTCGAAGTAGTCGACTTCGGCTGCAATGGCTTTGCTTTCCTCACGCGTATAGCCTGCTTCCTCCATTTCATTGGCAATTGCCGCGTAGGCTCGGAGCAGGCTGGCCGTCAGCTTATAGAGCGTAAGGCGCTTTGGCTCGTTCGCCTTCAGCTGTTCCTTGTTCGTAGTGTCTGCGGCACAGAAATAGCGAAGATAATCAGCCGTAGCCTTGGGCGCAGCTACTGGTTGGCACTGTTGCAAATAGTCGGTGGTGATAAACTTATCATCCCCTTTTGCTGATGGAGCTGCACATGAACCCATTCAAAGGCCGGCATTTTCAGCGTGACATCATTCTGTGGGCCGTACGCTGGTACT
>NZ_WWCL01000014.1 GCF_009857835.1 Duganella fentianensis | reverse complement strand
AGTACCAGCGTACGGCCCACAGAATGATGTCACGCTGAAAATGCCGGCCTTTGAATGGGTTCATGTGCAGCTCCATCAGCAAAAGGGGATGATAAGTTTATCACCACCGACTATTTGCAACAGTGCCCATAGGCTTCATCAGCGCCTGACTGGCGAGCACGATTCCGGCCCTAGCCGCAGGATCGCGCAGGACGACCTAGTTACGAACCAGGCCGAGTGTTCCTGACATCCATCGGCACCATAGTTCTGCTTATCCGGCACGCGCGCGTCAGGGGTGTGGTGAACTACAAAGCAGACCCGTTGAGGTTATCAGTTCGATGCACAATCAGCAGCGCATAAAATATGCACAAGAACAGGAGCACCCTTCGCATTAAGCTGTGGTGGTAACAAGTAGTGCCGGGCTACCATCAGCGAGCATGATGCGCTCCCACAGCATTCGCCTTGGCAGTATGGAAGTTCCTCGCTCCAGTTCGGGCCGGTATCCACCTCGAGTGACCCCAGCCGCCCCTCATGCCAACCGAGCCCATTAAGCGCAGAGTCGGCCGCAACTATCTCGGGGACGCATAAACACGCAGCGATTTACCAAGGAGTTCGGCTAGGTCAATCCGCAATTCCCTTTGCCTGGCCGGAGATGCCGCGAGCAAACAATGTGTCCGGTCGCTACCAGATGGACTTTGTGGGCGGAGGATTGCACCAGACGCTTCAGCGCAGCGTCGTACGATGAATCGGAAGGCCCGGTAAGCAATTGAAGAACCGCTGACCACCTCCCATCCGACAATGCAAGGGTGCCCCGCTCCCAGCGCGACACGGTTGCCTGATCCACACCCATTAATTCAGCTAGGTGACTTTGCTTCATATGACGAAGCAACCGCGCCCTCCGCACCTGCCGCCCCCTGTCATTCGTCAACATTCTTCAGCACCTCAATGTCGTTCGTAGTGAGCCTCATTTTTTCAAGACCGCCGATGATGAGAGCCAGGCCTCGCTCGAATGCCGCGTCCGGACCGCCTTCGTAGACGATTTTCATCGCGCTCTGTAGGCGCGCCGGCATCGTAGACGCTGAGGTGGTCAACTGATCTTCGCCCCGCTCCTCGGCGTCTGCCTCGCTAGCTTGCTGCTCAAGAACAGCGCCGACGGTGAAGTAGCTGATTGCCATCAACGCATAGGTCGCGTCACCTGCCGAAAAGCCAGCATCGCAAAGGAAGCGAAGCTGCGCGTCGGCTTTTTCCATCTGCGGCGCGGCTGGCCGCGTCCCGGCATGAATACGCGCGCCATCGCGATAAGCGAGCAACGCCCGTCGAAAACTGCATGCATTGCCCTTCAGGAACGAACGCCAGTCGTCGTCATCCCTTGGCGTCGAATGCGTGTGATTTATCGTCAGCATGGCTTCGGCAAGTGCGTCGAGCAACGCACGCTTGTTCTTGAAATGCCAGTAGAGCGCTGGCTGTTGCACCCCGAGGCGCTCAGCCAGTCGGCGCGTCGTTAGACCTTCCATGCCCACGTCGTTAAGCAGTTCGAGCGCGGTTCGGATCACGGCCTCGCGTTGGAGCTTGTTCATTCGCGAATTCTCATGTTTGACAGCTTATCATCGATAAGCTATAATGCGGTAGTTTATCACAGTTAAATTGCTAACGCAGTCAGGCACCGTGTATGAAATCTAACAATGCGCTCATCGTCATCCTCGGCACCGTCACCCTGGATGCTGTAGGCATAGGCTTGGTTATGCCGGTACTGCCGGGCCTCTTGCGGGATATCGTCCATTCCGACAGCATCGCCAGTCACTATGGCGTGCTGCTAGCGCTATATGCGTTGATGCAATTTCTATGCGCACCCGTTCTCGGAGCACTGTCCGACCGCTTTGGCCGCCGCCCAGTCCTGCTCGCTTCGCTACTTGGAGCCACTATCGACTACGCGATCATGGCGACCACACCCGTCCTGTGGATCCTCTACGCCGGACGCATCGTGGCCGGCATCACCGGCGCCACAGGTGCGGTTGCTGGCGCCTATATCGCCGACATCACCGATGGGGAAGATCGGGCTCGCCACTTCGGGCTCATGAGCGCTTGTTTCGGCGTGGGTATGGTGGCAGGCCCCGTGGCCGGGGGACTGTTGGGCGCCATCTCCTTGCATGCACCATTCCTTGCGGCGGCGGTGCTCAACGGCCTCAACCTACTACTGGGCTGCTTCCTAATGCAGGAGTCGCATAAGGGAGAGCGTCGACCGATGCCCTTGAGAGCCTTCAACCCAGTCAGCTCCTTCCGGTGGGCGCGGGGCATGACTATCGTCGCCGCACTTATGACTGTCTTCTTTATCATGCAACTCGTAGGACAGGTGCCGGCAGCGCTCTGGGTCATTTTCGGCGAGGACCGCTTTCGCTGGAGCGCGACGATGATCGGCCTGTCGCTTGCGGTATTCGGAATCTTGCACGCCCTCGCTCAAGCCTTCGTCACTGGTCCCGCCACCAAACGTTTCGGCGAGAAGCAGGCCATTATCGCCGGCATGGCGGCCGACGCGCTGGGCTACGTCTTGCTGGCGTTCGCGACGCGAGGCTGGATGGCCTTCCCCATTATGATTCTTCTCGCTTCCGGCGGCATCGGGATGCCCGCGTTGCAGGCCATGCTGTCCAGGCAGGTAGATGACGACCATCAGGGACAGCTTCAAGGATCGCTCGCGGCTCTTACCAGCCTAACTTCGATCATTGGACCGCTGATCGTCACGGCGATTTATGCCGCCTCGGCGAGCACATGGAACGGGTTGGCATGGATTGTAGGCGCCGCCCTATACCTTGTCTGCCTCCCCGCGTTGCGTCGCGGTGCATGGAGCCGGGCCACCTCGACCTGAATGGAAGCCGGCGGCACCTCGCTAACGGATTCACCACTCCAAGAATTGGAGCCAATCAATTCTTGCGGAGAACTGTGAATGCGCAAACCAACCCTTGGCAGAACATATCCATCGCGTCCGCCATCTCCAGCAGCCGCACGCGGCGCATCTCGGGCAGCGTTGGGTCCTGGCCACGGGTGCGCATGATCGTGCTCCTGTCGTTGAGGACCCGGCTAGGCTGGCGGGGTTGCCTTACTGGTTAGCAGAATGAATCACCGATACGCGAGCGAACGTGAAGCGACTGCTGCTGCAAAACGTCTGCGACCTGAGCAACAACATGAATGGTCTTCGGTTTCCGTGTTTCGTAAAGTCTGGAAACGCGGAAGTCCCCTACGTGCTGCTGAAGTTGCCCGCAACAGAGAGTGGAACCAACCGGTGATACCACGATACTATGACTGAGAGTCAACGCCATGAGCGGCCTCATTTCTTATTCTGAGTTACAACAGTCCGCACCGCTGCCGGTAGCTATTGACTATCCGGCTGCACTAGCCCTGCGTCAGATGGCTCTGATCCAAGGCAAACTGCCAAAATATCTGCTGGCACCGGAAGTCAGCGCCCTGCACCATTATGTTCCGGATCTGCATCGCAGGATGCTGCTGGCTACCCTGTGGAACACCTACATCTGTATTAACGAAGCGCTGGCATTGACCCTGAGTGATTTTTCTCTGGTGCCGCCTTATCACTGTTGAAGGCCACCGCTCATCACGCGTTTGCTGACATTGAGCCCTGCCGGCCGATCGGCCTGAGACTCTCAGCACAGGAGACGGCGGGTGACGAGCGTATACTTTTTCGACGCTTGGTTGCGGTCGCGCTAGGCGTGGCCGCCGACGAACCCGCTGGTGTCGCCCTTGCGGAGCAGCGCAAGGCGGACCTTGCCACGACATCCCCTCGCCCGCCGATCGTCTAAATTCGTCGAGGTTAAGAAATTCCCGCTCCGGCGAGGCCATCACCATCACCGGCGTCAGGTAGTGGACATGGCAGCAGCGCACGCAGGGGCACTGTTGCAAAGTTAGCGATGAGGCAGCCTTTTGTCTTATTCAAAGGCCTTACATTTCAAAAACTCTGCTTACCAGGCGCATTTCGCCCAGGGGATCACCATAATAAAATGCTGAGGCCTGGC
>NZ_WWCL01000013.1 GCF_009857835.1 Duganella fentianensis | reverse complement strand
GGCCAGGCCTCAGCATTTTATTATGGTGATCCCCTGGGCGAAATGCGCCTGGTAAGCAGAGTTTTTGAAATGTAAGGCCTTTGAATAAGACAAAAGGCTGCCTCATCGCTAACTTTGCAACAGTGCCCTCGTGTGCACCAAAGCGAGGTGAGCATGGCGACGGAGGCTCTGTTGCAAAGATTGGCGGCAGTCAGAGGTAGGCTGTCGCTCTGCGCCGATCAGGCGGCTGCTGCGAAATGGTGGTTGAGCATGCCCATGGCCTCCGTCAGCGCCGAGGGCCCAATGCCAAAAGCTCTCTCCACAAGGCGCACCTCGCCCCTGATGCCGGGCTGCAGGCACCAGGGGCGAGCCTGTCCTTTGCGCAGGGCTCGCATGACTTCGAATCCCTTGATCGTGGCATAGGCCGTGGGGATCGATTTGAAACCGCGCACCGGCTTGATCAGTATCTTGAGCTTTCCGTGATCGGCCTCGATCACGTTATTGAGATACTTCACCTGCCGGTGGGCCGTCTCCCGGTCCAGCTTTCCTTCGCGCTTCAATTCGGTGATCGCTGCACCATAGCTCGGCGCTTTGTCGGTATTGAGCGTGGCAGGCTTTTCCCAGTGCTTCAGGCCTCGCAGGGCCTTGCCCAGGAACCGCTTCGCTGCCTTGGCGCTGCGGGTCGGCGACAGGTAGAAATCGATCGTGTCGCCCCGCTTGTCGACTGCCCGGTACAGGTAGGTCCACTTGCCCCGCACCTTGACGTAGGTTTCATCCAGGCGCCAGCTCGGATCAAAGCCACGCCGCCAGAACCAGCGCAGCCGCTTCTCCATCTCCGGGGCGTAGCACTGGACCCAGCGATAGATCGTCGTATGGTCGACCGAAATGCCGCGTTCCGCCAGCATTTCCTCAAGGTCGCGATAGCTGATCGGATAGCGACAATACCAGCGCACCGCCCACAGGATCACATCACCCTGGAAATGGCGCCACTTGAAATCCGTCATCGTTCCGTCCGTCCAATCTCCGCCAAGCATGCTCAAGCTTCACGATTTTTGCAACAGAGCCCACACGAGTATTGAGCATAGTCGAGATTGGTGCAGATCACTTCTGATATTGAACTGTCAGGAGCTGGCTGCACAACAGCCATTACGCCCAATCAACTGGTGCAGTCGTCTTCTGAAAATGACATTTGGTATCTCTCATAAACGGATGTTTTTGAGAGAACTATCTTCGGCCTTCACACGCACGAAAGGCGGCGAAGCTCCGCCGTTAATCCGTCCGCCGGAGATCTCGCCCAGGCAGGCTGAAGGCCGAGCAAGCCTGACAGGCCCGAAAAGCCCGGCACGGGCGTCGGCGGCGATGACGGCGGCGGCATTATCCAGGGTTGATGATGGAAGTGGAGGATATCGACAACCTCTCGCGCAACCAAGACATCGCGGTCGGACTGCAAGTGATCTTGAAGCCACGGGCCCGTCCCACCCCGACATGGACCTCGATGCCCGAACGGACGTTAGATTTCGAGTTCTAGGCGTTCTGCGATGAAGGTTGGATCCCAGCCGGGATTGAAAGTGTCGACGTGGGTGAATCCGAGCCGCTCGTATAGGCCACGCAGGTTCGGGTGGCAGTCGAGCCGCAGCTTGGCGCACCCCTGCGTTCGCGCGGCATGGCGGCAAGCCTCGATCAGCGCGGAGCTGACACCCCGGCCCGCATGTGTCCGTCGCACCGCGAGCTTGTGCAGATATGCGGCCTCCCCCTTGAGGGCGTCGGGCCAGAACTCGGGATCCTCGGCCGACAAGGTGCAACAGCCGACGATGCCGTCGCTGCAACTCGCGACTAGGAGCTCGGATCTCAGGACGAAGGTCTCCGCGAATGTCCGGTCGATCCGCGCGACGTCCCAGGCGGGCGTTCCCTTGGCGGACATCCACGCCGCAGCGTCGTGCATCAGCCGCACAACCTCGTCGATATCACCCGAGCAGGCGACCCGAACGTTCGGAGGCTCCTCGCTGTCCATTCGCTCCCCTGGCGCGGTATGAACCGCCGCCTCATAGTGCAGTTTGATCCTGACGAGCCCAGCATGTCTGCGCCCACCTTCGCGGAACCTGACCAGGGTCCGCTAGCGGGCGGCCGGAAGGTGAATGCTAGGCATGATCTAACCCTCGGTCTCTGGCGTCGCGACTGCGAAATTTCGCGAGGGTTTCCGAGAAGGTGATTGCGCTTCGCAGATCTCCAGGCGCGTGGGTGCGGACGTAGTCAGCGCCATTGCCGATCGCGTGAAGTTCCGCCGCAAGGCTCGCTGGACCCAGATCCTTTACAGGAAGGCCAACGGTGGCGCCCAAGAAGGATTTCCGCGACACCGAGACCAATAGCGGAAGCCCCAACGCCGACTTCAGCTTTTGAAGGTTCGACAGCACGTGCAGCGATGTTTCCGGTGCGGGGCTCAAGAAAAATCCCATCCCCGGATCGAGGATGAGCCGGTCGGCAGCGACCCCGCTCCGTCGCAAGGCGGAAACCCGCGCCTCGAAGAACCGCACAATCTCGTCGAGCGCGTCTTCGGGTCGAAGGTGACCGGTGCGGGTGGCGATGCCATCCCGCTGCGCTGAGTGCATAACCACCAGCCTGCAGTCCGCCTCAGCAATATCGGGATAGAGCGCAGGGTCAGGAAATCCTTGGATATCGTTCAGGTAGCCCACGCCGCGCTTGAGCGCATAGCGCTGGGTTTCCGGTTGGAAGCTGTCGATTGAAACACGGTGCATCTGATCGGACAGGGCGTCTAAGAGCGGCGCAATACGTCTGATCTCATCGGCCGGCGATACAGGCCTCGCGTCCGGATGGCTGGCGGCCGGTCCGACATCCACGACGTCTGATCCGACTCGCAGCATTTCGATCGCCGCGGTGACAGCGCCGGCGGGGTCTAGCCGCCGGCTCTCATCGAAGAAGGAGTCCTCGGTGAGATTCAGAATGCCGAACACCGTCACCATGGCGTCGGCCTCCGCAGCGACTTCCACGATGGGGATCGGGCGAGCAAAAAGGCAGCAATTATGAGCCCCATACCTACAAAGCCCCACGCATCAAGCTTTTGCCCATGAAGCAACCAGGCAATGGCTGTAATTATGACGACGCCGAGTCCCGACCAGACTGCATAAGCAACACCGACAGGGATGGATTTCAGAACCAGAGAAAGAAAATAAAATGCGATGCCATAACCGATTATGACAACGGCGGAAGGGGCAAGCTTAGTAAAGCCCTCGCTAGATTTTAATGCGGATGTTGCGATTACTTCGCCAACTATTGCGATAACAAGAAAAAGCCAGCCTTTCATGATATATCTCCCAATTTGTGTAGGGCTTATTATGCACGCTTAAAAATAATAAAAGCAGACTTGACCTGATAGTTTGGCTGTGAGCAATTATGTGCTTAGTGCATCTAACGCCGGAGTTAAGCCGCCGCGCGTAGCGCGGTCGGCTTGAACGAATTGTTAGACATCATTTACCAACTGACTTGATGATCTCGCCTTTCACAAAGCGAATAAATTCTTCCAAGTGATCTGCGCGTGAGGCCAAGTGATCTTCTTTTTGTCCCAGATAAGCTTGCTTAGCTTCAAGTAAGACGGGCTGATACTGGGCAGGTAGGCGTTTTATTGCCCAGTCGGCAGCGACATCCTTCGGCGCGATTTTGCCGGTTATTGCGCTGTACCAAATGCGGGACAACGTAAGCACTACATTTCGCTCATCGCCGGCCCAGTCGGGCTGCGAGTTCCATAGCTTCAAGGTTTCCCTCAGCGCCTCGAATAGATCCTGTTCAGGAACCGGGTCAAAGAATTCCTCCGCTGCCGGACCTACCAAGGCAACGCTATGTTCTCTTGCTTTTGTAAGCAGGATAGCTAGATCAATGTCGATCATGGCTGGCTCGAAGATACCCGCAAGAATGTCATTGCGCTGCCATTCTCCAAATTGCAGCTCGCGCTTAGCCGGATAACGCCACGGGATGATGTCGTCATGCACGACAAGGGTGACTTCTATAGCGCGGAGCGTCTCGCTCTCGCCAGGGAAAGCCGAAGCCTCCATAAGGTCATTGAGCAATGCTCGCCGCGTCGTTTCATCAAGCTTTACGGCCACAGTAACCAACAAATCAATATCGCTGTATGGCTTCAGGCCGCCATCCACTGCGGAGCCGTACAAATGCACGGCCAGCAACGTTGATTCCAGATGGCGCTCAATGACGCTTAGCACCTCTGATAGTTGGTTCGAAATTTCGATGGTCACCGCTACCCTCATGATGTCTAACTTTGTTTTAGGGCGACTGCCCTGCTGCGTAACATCGTTGCTGCTCCATAACATCAAACATCGACCCACGGCGTAACGCGCTTGCTGCTTGGATGCCCGAGGCATAGACTGTACAAAAAAACAGTCATAACAAGCCATGAAAACCGCCACTGCGCCGTTACCACCGCTGCGTTCGGTCAAGGTTCTGGACCAGTTGCGTGAGCGCATACGCTACTTGCATTACAGTTTACGAACCGAACAGGCTTATGTCCACTGGGTTCGTGCCTTCATCCGTTTCCACGGTGTGCGTCACCCGGCAACCTTGGGCAGCAGCGAAGTCGAGGCATTTCTGTCCTGGCTGGCGAACGAGCGCAAGGTTTCGGTCTCCACGCATCGTCAGGCATTGGCGGCCTTGCTGTTCTTCTACGGCAAGGTGCTGTGCACGGATCTGCCCTGGCTTCAGGAGATCGGAAGACCTCGGCCGTCGCGGCGCTTGCCGGTGGTGCTGACCCCGGATGAAGTGGTTCGCATCCTCGGTTTTCTGGAAGGCGAGCATCGTTTGTTCGCCCAGCTTCTGTATGGAACGGGCATGCGGATCAGTGAGGGTTTGCAACTGCGGGTCAAGGATCTGGATTTCGATCACGGCACGATCATCGTGCGGGAGGGCAAGGGCTCCAAGGATCGGGCCTTGATGTTACCCGAGAGCTTGGCACCCAGCCTGCGCGAGCAGCTGTCGCGTGCACGGGCATGGTGGCTGAAGGACCAGGCCGAGGGCCGCAGCGGCGTTGCGCTTCCCGACGCCCTTGAGCGGAAGTATCCGCGCGCCGGGCATTCCTGGCCGTGGTTCTGGGTTTTTGCGCAGCACACGCATTCGACCGATCCACGGAGCGGTGTCGTGCGTCGCCATCACATGTATGACCAGACCTTTCAGCGCGCCTTCAAACGTGCCGTAGAAGGCACTGTTGCAAAGTTAGCGATGAGGCAGCCTTTTGTCTTATTCAAAGGCCTTACATTTCAAAAACTCTGCTTACCAGGCGCATTTCGCCCAGGGGATCACCATAATAAAATGCTGAGGCCTGGCC
>NZ_WWCL01000012.1 GCF_009857835.1 Duganella fentianensis | reverse complement strand
AGCAAGTTGGTCCCACCCCTTCCCATCCCGAACAGGACCGTGAAACAACTCTGCGCCGATGATAGTGCTGCAACCAGTGTGAAAGTAGGTTATCGTCAAGCTAGTTATTAAGAAGAACCCCCTTCAGCCTTTTTGGCCGTTGGGGGTTTTTTGCTTTGGGCGCCGAAAAACCACGATGCAACTGGTTGGACCAGTCGGTTTTACGACGATGTTTTACTCGGCTTCCAGCATGCTGATGACGTAGTCGATATGGGCCTGCATGGCGGTGCGTGAAGCTTCCGGCCGACGGGCACAAATGGCCTGACAGATGGCTCTGTGCTGCTGCAGTAATTGGCCGGATACATCGGGAGCCAGTGCGCGCAGATTGGTGCCGTTGAGCGTGATGTGCTCGCGCAGTATGCCCAGCACGCTGGCATGCAGATGCAGGAACATGCTGTTATGTGAGGCTAATGCGATGGCTTCATGCATCTGTGCATCGGCAGCGGCTTCGTCGGCTGCTCTTTCTTCGGCGCGTGCCAGTTCCAGCTCCACCAGCAAATCACGTATCCGCTGATGTTCTTCCGCTGTGCCACGCTGGGCAGCGTAATAGGCGGTAGCGCCTTCCAGTACACGGCGGAATTCCAGTACATCGGCCAGCACTGCCGGATGGTCTGCCACCAGATGCCCCCATGGGCTGGCGGCCCCGGTGCGTAACTGATCGCTGACATACACGCCTGCACCGGGCCGGCTGCGCAACAGTCCTCGTGCTACCAGACGCTGGGTGGCTTCGCGCACAGTGTTGCGCGAGACTCCGAACTGTTCTGCCAGCACGCGCTCGGAGGGCAAACGGCTATTCGCGATATAGCGCCCGTCGAGCAGCGCCTGCTCCAGCTGCCGCTGCACATCTTCTACCAACCCTAGTGATTTCATGCTGTTGTTCCCCTGTCACAGTACTGGTCCTACCAGTTTGCGACGATTTCGCGATGCGGGAATTATGGCGTCTGCCCGCCAAATAAGCAAAACTAGGAGACCAGTCTTGGAAACCCGCCACTATCCCAAACCGCCGGCAGATCGACAGGTGTATCTGTTCGGTACCTGCGTCATCGATCTGTTCATGCCAGAAGCTGGCCTCGATACCGTTCGTTTGCTCGAACGCGAAGGCCTCACCGTGCACTTCCCGCGCGGCCAGAGTTGCTGCGGCCAGCCGGCTTACAGCAGCGGCAATCCGGAGCAGGCGCGTGCCGTGGTGCGCGCCCAGCTGGATCTGTTTCCGAATGATTGGCCAGTGATCGTTCCTTCTGGTTCCTGCGCGGGCATGATGCGTCACCACTGGGCGGCCATGTTTGCCGATGAGCCTGAAGTGGCTGAAAAGGCGCGTGCCCTGTCCGAACGCATCTACGAACTGAGCGAATTCCTGCTGCGCGTAATGAAGGTAAGCTATCCCGGCGTCCCCGAGCAGGATGCCGAGCGCGTGGTGCTGCACACTTCCTGCGGCGCCCGCCGCGAGATGGGTACCCGCGTGCACGGCGTTGAATTGCTCGATGCGTTGCCAGGTGTTACCCGTGTCGAACATGAACATGAATCGGAATGCTGCGGCTTTGGCGGTACCTTCTCGCTCAAGCATGCGGACATTTCCGGCGCCATGGTACGCGACAAGGTGGCATCGGCCTGTGCGACGGGCAGCAAGCGTGTGGTGTCGGCCGACTGCGGCTGCCTGCTGAATATCGGCCATGCCGCCAAGTATCAGGGCGCGCCGCTCGAGGTCGAGCACATGGCCAGTTTCCTGTGGCGCCGTGTGAACGGCACCGATGCGGATGAAAGCCTGAACCCATGAGCACGATGACCGCCCGCGAACGCATACTAGGCAAGCTGCGCGCTGCTGCGCCATCACCGACGCATGATGCCGCCGCTTTGCAGCACAGCATAGATCTGCACTACGCCGAAAGCGCACTGCGTAGCGCCAGCCCTAAACAGCTCGCCGATCGTCTGCAAAGCGTGATGGCTTCCGTACGGACCGACGTCTGGCGCGCCGACGCTCAGAGCTGGCCGCAACTGCTGGCAGAGAAGCTGGCGGAAGCCGGCGTCAAACGCCTGCTGCTCGATCATGGCCGCAATGAGGGGGCTGCACTGGCTGCAGCCCTGCCTGAGTCAGTGCAGACGCAGTCCTATACCCAGCCCATAGAGCAATGGAAGGCCGAGCTGTTCAATTCGATCGATGCCGGTTTTACCGTGGCGCGCTCCGGTATCGCTGCTACCGGCACGCTGATCGTGGTGCCGGATGCCGGCACGCCGCGCACGGTATCGCTGGTGCCTCCGCTGCATATCGCGCTGGTCTACGCCAGCACGCTGTACGCCGACATGCACGCTGCCGCCCGCAGCGAAGGCTGGAGCAATGGCATGCCGACCAATCTGGTTATGATTTCCGGTCCATCTAAAACATCCGACATCCAGCAGACGCTGGCCTATGGAGCGCACGGCCCGCGTGCGCTGTGGCTGATTATTATCGACGACGTAACGGAGCAGGGAGGCGCAGCATGAGTAGCGCACCATTGAATTTTGTCTCGCCCGCAGACTTCCGTACCCGTGTCGATCAGGCTCTGCAGGATGGCAAGCTGCGCAGCAGTATGCGTGGCGCCATGGACTTCCTGCAGACCAAGCGCAAGAGCCAGTTCCCTGATGAGGATGAGCTGGAGCTGCTGCGCGATCTGGGCGAAGCGGTGCGCCGCCATGCGCTGGCCAATCTGCCGCAACTGCTGCAGCAACTGGAGTCGAATCTGCAGGCCAACGGCGTGCAGGTGCACTGGGCCGAAACGGCTGAAGAAGCCAACGCTATCATTCATGGCATAGCCGAACGCCGCTCCGCACGCCGCATCATCAAAGGCAAATCCATGGCCAGTGAAGAGGTCGAGCTCAATTACTACATGGCGGAGCGCGGCATCGAATGTGTGGAATCGGATATGGGCGAATACATCGTCCAGCTGGCTGAGGAAAAGCCTTCGCACATCGTCATGCCTGCCGTGCACAAAACCAAGGCCGATATCGGCGCACTGTTCGAGCAGCACATTCCCGGCATGAGTTATACGGAAGATGTGGATACGCTGATCCAGGCGGGACGCCGCGCTTTAAGGCAGGCGTTTGTCGATGCGGATATCGGCCTGTCCGGCGTGAACTTCGCTGCAGCCGATACGGGCACTATCTGGCTGGTGGAGAATGAGGGCAATGGCCGTCTGTCGACGACCGTGCCTGATGTGCACATTGCTCTGATGGGGCTGGAGAAAGTGGTCGCCAGTCTGGAGCATATCGTGCCGCTCTCCAGCCTGCTGACGCGCTCGGCCACGGGACAATCGATCACCACCTACTTCAATCTGATCACGGGGCCGCGCCGTGCTGGCGAACTTGATGGTCCGCGCGAAATGCATCTGGTGCTGCTCGATAATGGGCGCACGCAAGCCTACGCCGATGAGCAGTTGCGCCAGACCCTGCAATGCATACGCTGCGGCGCCTGCATGAACCACTGCCCGGTGTACGCGCGGGTAGGCGGCCATGCTTACGGCACGACTTATCCTGGCCCGATAGGCAAAATCATTTCACCGCATTTGCTGGGCCTCGACGCGACGGCAGACCTGGCTACAGCTTCCAGTCTGTGTGGTGCATGCGGCGAAGTCTGCCCTGTACGCATACCGATACCTCAATTACTCGTGCGCTTGCGCACGGAGGCCAACCGCGATCCCGAACAAAGTGTTGCGCATCCGCTACGCGGACAGGGCGCCAACTATAGCCGTAGCGAACAACTGGTGTGGCGATTCTGGAGTGGCGCCTTCGCCCGGCCTAGCGTGTACCGCTGGTTCCGCTGGGCTGCCACGCGCCTGCGCGCCTTCGCGCCAAGCAGCCAGCTAGGCTGGACACAGCACCGTACGCCCCTGAAACCTGCCCCGCGCAGCCTCGCAGAATTGCTGCGGGAAAGGGGGCAAGCCGAGTAGGCGTGAGGTGGCAAACGCGGCGGTGAATAATTTTCAACCGCCCGACTAATTCATTTCATCTTTGTTTGCCACCGATTTCACGCTGCACCCCCGTACACTCGTTGCAACTTTTCGCACTACCCACGCGAAGCGGCATAAGTCGCCACAGCAGAATACTTGTACCTTTGGAGGAGACCTTAATGCAACCTTGGAATCAGATTTACGACCCGATGGGCAGCCTGGCGCTATCCGCGCTGATGGCCGCAGTACCCATCATTTTCTTCTTCGTGGCACTGGCCGTGCTACGGATTAAAGGCCACGTCGCCGCAGCGGTCACGCTGCTGCTGTCGCTGGCGGTTGCCATCTTCGCGTACGGCATGCCGGTATCGCAGGCACTGGCTGCTGCCGGTTACGGCTTCGCTTACGGCATCTGGCCGATCGCATGGATTATTGTCAGCGCCGTGTTCCTCTACAAAGTGGTAGAGCGTACCGGCCAGCTGGATATCATCCGCGCTTCCGTGCTGTCGATTACCGATGACCAGCGTCTGCAGATGCTGCTGATCGGCTTCTCGTTCGGCGCCTTCCTCGAAGGCGCGGCCGGTTTCGGTGCACCTGTGGCGATTACTTCGGCACTGCTGGTAGGTCTGGGCTTCAATCCGCTGTACGCAGCAGGTCTGTGCCTGATCGCCAATACCGCACCAGTGGCCTTCGGCGCGATGGGTATTCCTATCATCGTGGCTGGCCAGGTAACGGGTCTGGATGCGATGAACATCGGCGCCATGGCTGGCCGTCAGCTGCCACTGTTGTCGCTGGCTGTTCCATTCTGGCTGGTGTTCATGATGGACGGCACCCGCGGCGTGAAAGAAACCTGGCCTGCAGCGCTGGTTGCCGGCGGTAGCTTCGCTGTGACCCAGTACGTGACCTCGAACTTCATCGGTCCTGAACTGCCTGATATTACTTCGGCTCTCGTAAGTCTGGCATCGCTGACCGCGCTGCTGAAAGTCTGGCAGCCTGCCAGCGCCAAAGCCGGCGGCCGTAGCGCCATCTCGATGGGCGGCGGTACCGCAGCCATGTCCACCTTCGGCGGTCAGGCTGCCAATGGTGCGGCTCCGAATGTGCGCAAAGCTTCGCCTTACACCACCGCACAGACCGTGCGTGCCTGGGCACCGTTCGGTATTCTGACCGCCGTGGTAACGGTGTGGAGTCTGCCGCAGTTCAAAGCGCTGTTCAACGGCACCGGCGCACTGGCCAACACCGTGCTGAAGTTCCACGTACCGTATCTGGACAAGATGGTTATGAAGATGACCCCTATCGTGTCCGCACCTAAAGCCTATGAGGCTGTGTTCAAGCTGGACCTGCTGTCGGCTGTAGGTACCGCGATTCTGCTGTCCACCCTGATCTCGATGGCACTGCTGCGCTTCAAGCCTATGGCTGGTGTGCGTGCACTGGCGGACACCGTAGTGGAACTGCGTCGTCCTATCATGTCCATCGGTCTGGTGCTGGCCTTCGCTTTCGTGGCCAACTACTCGGGCATGTCCTCGACGCTGGCTCTGGTGCTGGCTGGTACCGGCGCTGCCTTCCCGTTCTTCTCGCCATTCCTCGGCTGGCTGGGTGTATTCCTGACCGGTTCCGACACTTCGTCGAATGCACTGTTCTGCTCGCTGCAAAATACCACGGCGCACCAGATCAATGTTTCCGATACGCTGCTGGTGGCCGCGAATACCACGGGCGGTGTGACTGGCAAGATGATATCACCGCAATCGATCGCCGTAGCCTGCGCTGCGACCGGTCTGGTGGGCCGCGAATCGGAATTGTTCCGCTTTACCCTCAAACATAGCCTGTTGTTTGCAACGATCGTTGGTATTATGACGGTGTTGCAGGCGTATGTATTCACCGGCATGATCCCGCACTAAATCAGGGCATCAGTCCCGCCTGCCTAACGCCAGCGCGTGTCACGGTTTTCCGTGGCACGCGCTGGCATTTGTGCTTTTTGCGCGTAATTGTTGGCCTGCAGGCTGCGGGTTTGTGAGAGGTGGTTTTCATGCCTAGACGTTTTCCTCCGGTTCATGCGTTGTCTGCTTTCGAGGCGGCAGCGCGGGCCGGTTCTTTTGCGGTCGCAGCCCAGCAGCTGTGCATCACGCCTTCCGCGCTGTCGCACCGCATCCGTCTGCTCGAAGAGTTTGTCGGCGACCGGCTGTTCATCCGTGATGGCCGCAACCTCACGCTGTCTGCTTTTGGCCGCAGCTATCTCGATGTGGTAGTGCAGGCCTTGCGCACGCTGACGGATTTCCCGCTGCCGCATCGCACACTGTCGGCCCAGCCGCGCGTGAAGATCACCGTGCCGCCGACTTTTGCGCGCTATCTGCTGATGCCGCGCCTGGCCGAATTTACCGAAGCCCATCCCGACATCGTGGTGGAAGTATTCCTCTCTGTGCCGCTGTACGATCTGTGTCTCAACGAGTCCGATCTGGAAGTGCGCTTCGGCGCCGGTAAGTATCCGGACATGGTGACGACACGGCTGTTCGGCGAACCGGCATTTGCTGTCGCCAGTCCCGCTTATCTGGAGCGCATAGGCGGCATCGCCACGCCAGCCGATCTGCAGAAGGCCACGCTGCTGCGCTCCGCGCTGGAACAGTGGAAGCCATGGTTCGAACAGGCAGGCCTGGACTGGCCGGAACCGATGGATGCACTGCGCGTCGATGATCTGGGGCTGCTGCTGGAAGCCATCAAACATGGCCATGGTGTTGGACTTACGCGACAACATTTTGCGCAGGAGATGATCGCCAAGGGCGAAGTGGTGCAGCTTTTCGACATTCGTCTGGAAGCGCCACCGCATGCCTATTACGTGGTGTATGAGCAGACAAGCCGCACCCGCCCTGAGGTTCAGCTGTTTATCGACTGGATGATGGCGGCCTATCCGGACTCGTTGCGCGATGCGTGAAAAATCTGCATCGCGCCGTTTAATTCTTTTCACCGCAGACGCGCGTTATTGATGGCTACACTGGGTGCCACTTTTTAGCATCCAGAGTCCAACATGAACGCGCCTACCGAAGCACCACCGCTGCAGCAGCACCAGCGCGAGGCCATACTGGCCGCACTGCGTGCCGTACTGCCAGCCGAATGCCTGCTGTCCGAGCAGGAAGATACCCGACCCTACGAGTGTGACGGCCTGACGGCTTACCGTCAGCTGCCTATGGCTGTGGCATTGCCGCAGAATGAGGAACAGCTGATCGCCGTGCTCAAGGTCTGCCGCCAGCTGCAGGTGCCCATCGTGCCGCGCGGTGCCGGTACTGGCTTGTCCGGTGGCGCCATGCCGATCGCGGACGGCATCGTGATCTCGACTGCCAAGATGAGCCGCATCGTCGCGCTTGATCCGCTGGCGCGTACGGCGCGGGTGCAACCCGGTGTGCGCAATCTGGCGATCTCCGAAGCGGCCGCGCCGCATGGCCTGTATTACGCGCCCGATCCATCGTCGCAGATTGCCTGCACTATCGGCGGCAATGTGGCGGAGAACGCTGGCGGCGTGCACTGCCTGAAGTACGGCCTGACCGTGCACAATGTGATGCGCGTGCGTATGGTGTCGATCGAAGGTGAAGTGATCGAACTCGGTGGCGCCGCACTGGATGCGCCGGGGCTGGATCTGCTGGCCGTGTTCATCGGCTCGGAAGGGATGCTGGGTGTGGTGACGGAAGTGACGGTGCGCCTGATACCCAAGCCGCCTGTCGCCAAGGTGATCATGGCCTCGTTCGATAACGTGGTCAGTGGCGGCGATGCTGTGGCGGCTGTGATTGCAGCAGGGATTATTCCGGCCGGTCTGGAAATGATGGACAAGACCAGTGCCCGCATGGTGGAGCCATTCGTTCGTGCCGGTTACGACATCGATGCCGAAGCGATCCTGCTGTGCGAATCGGATGGCTTGCAGGAAGAAGTGGAAGAAGAAATCGGTCGCATGTCGGAAGTGCTGTTCCGCGCCGGCGCGAATGCCATCGCCGTTTCGCAGAACGAGGCGGAACGGATGCGCTTCTGGTCGGGCCGCAAGAATGCCTTCCCTGCGGCAGGCCGCATCTCGCCGGATTACTACTGCATGGATGGCACCATTCCGCGCAAGCGCGTGGCCGAAGTGCTGGTCGGGATAGCGGAAATGGAGAAAACCTATGGCCTGCGCTGTGCTAACGTATTCCATGCGGGTGACGGAAATCTGCACCCGCTGATTCTGTTTGATGCGAATGCACCCGGTGAATTCAATCGCGCCGAGCAGTTCGGCGAAGCGATTCTGGCCCTGTGCGTCGCCGTGGGTGGCACCATCACGGGCGAGCACGGCGTGGGTATCGAAAAAATCGATTCCATGTGCGAGCAGTTCGAAGTCAGCGAGATTGCAGCCTTCATCGGCGTCAAGCGGGCATTCGATGGCGCTTTCCTGCTCAATCCGAACAAGGCCATCCCGACGCTGGACCGCTGCGCTGCCTATGGCAAGCGGCAGGCGCGCGGCGGGCTATTCAAATTTGTCAAACAGGTGAACGCATGACGATGGAAGATCAGGTAAAGCAGTTTAGCGAACGCATCGTCGACGCTACCGTGCATGGCAAGCCGCTGCGTGTACGTGGTGGTGGTAGCAAGGACTGGTATGGCCAGCCGGCGGCTGGAGATATTCTGGATACGCGCGCTTATAGCGGCATCATCGCCTACGAACCCACGGAGCTGGTCATGACAGCCCGCTGTGGCACGCCCATGCGTGAAATCGAACAGGCGCTGGCTGCACAGGGGCAGATGCTGGCCTTTGAGCCGCCACATTTTGGCGAGGGTGCTACCGTAGGCGGCATGCTGGCCTCTGGCCTGTCTGGTCCGCGCCGCGCCACTGCGGGTGCGTTGCGGGATTTCGTGCTCGGCGCAGTTCTGATGGATGGTCGCGGCGAAGCGCTGCGCTTTGGCGGCCAGGTCATGAAGAACGTGGCGGGCTATGATGTTTCGCGCCTGCTGGCGGGTTCCATGGGCATGCTAGGTCTGGTGCTGGAAGTATCGCTGAAGGTGCTGCCCAAGCCGGTGGCGGAAAAGACGCTGCGGCTGGAGCTGTCGCAGGGCGATGCACTGCTGCGTCTGAATAAATGGGCAGGTCAGCCATTGCCGCTGTCGGCATCGAGCTGGCATGGTGGCGCGCTGACCTTGCGCCTGTCCGGCGCGGAAGCAGCGGTGGCATCGGCCGTGCGCCATATTGGAGGCGAGGTGCTCGATGCGAGCGTAGCCGATCACTGGTGGGCCGATCTGCGCGAGCAGCACCATCCACTGCTCGATGCCGTGCGTCTGGAAGGCATGCCGCTGTGGCGTCTGTCGCTGCCATCGACCGCCGAAGTGCTGGGCGAGTTCGGCGAACATGATCAGCTGATCGAATGGGGCGGCTCCCAACGCTGGATACGTGGCGACTTTGACGCCCAGACCATGCGCAGCCGCGCGCAGGCGCTGGGTGGCCATGCCACGCTGTTCCGTGGTGGCGACAAGGCCAGTGGCGTATTCCAGCCGCTGGCGCCAGCCGTACACAATATCCACCGTAATCTCAAACAGTATTTCGACCCGGCCGGCATCTTCAATCGCGGTCGCATGTATCAGGATCTGTAATCATGCAAACCAATCTGGCAGCACAATTCAAAAACACGCCGGACGGCGACGAAGCCGAAGCCATACTGCGCGCCTGCGTGCATTGTGGTTTCTGTACGGCGACCTGTCCTACCTACCAATTGCTGGGCGACGAGCTTGATGGTCCGCGTGGCCGCATCTATCTGATCAAGCAGGTGCTGGAAGGTGCTCCCGCAACGGAGCGTACCCAGTTGCATCTGGATCGCTGTCTCACCTGCCGCAACTGCGAAACCACCTGTCCGTCCGGCGTGCAGTACAGCCGTCTGCTCGATATCGGCAAACATATCGTCGAACAGCAGGTGAAACGTCCGGCCGCTGCGCGTTACAAGCGCTTGCTGCTGAAAGAAGCGCTGCCACGTCCATGGCTGTTCAGCCCCGCGATGAAAGCAGGACGCATGCTGCGGCCACTGCTGCCGGATTCGCTGGCCGAGAAGATGCAGCCAGTACCGGACGCCGGTGCGTGGCCACAGCAGGCCATGCCACGCAAGATGCTGTTGCTCGATGGTTGCGTGCAGCCGGAGATGGCGCCCAATATCAATAGCTCTGCGGCGCGCATACTGGCCGCGCTGGGTGTGGAACTGGTAGTGGCACCACGGGCCGGCTGCTGTGGCGCCATCCGTTACCATCTGGCTGACCATGATGGTGGTCTGAACGATATGCGCCGCAATATCGACGCATGGTGGCCGCTGATCGAGGCGGGTGCAGAAGCGATACTTATGACGGCATCCGGCTGTGGCGCCACGGTGAAGGAATATGGCCATCTGCTGCGCGACGATCCCGTCTACGCCGCCAAGGCCAAGCGGGTATCGGAGTTAACGCGCGATGTAAGCGAAGTGCTGTGCGCCGAGCAGGAAGCTTTGGTCGCTCTGCTGAAGCAGCGCCCACCGGCAGGACCGGTGGCGTTCCATCCGCCTTGCACCCTGCAGCATGCGCAGAAAATCCGCGGCAAAGTGGAAGATCTGCTGCGCGCTGTCGGTGTCGATGTGCGTCTGTGTGCCGACAGCCATCTGTGCTGCGGTTCGGCCGGTACTTATTCCGTACTGCAGCCGGAACTGTCGCACCAGCTGCGTGACCGTAAGCTGGCCAATCTGGAGGCGACGGGTGCGGAGCGCATTGTTTCGGCCAATATCGGATGCCAGAGCCATCTGCAGTCGGGCACCAGCACGCCGGTGGGGCACTGGATAGAACTGATCGATCAGATGCTGGCCTGAGGTGTTTGAAAAAAAAGGCCTTGCCGAAGTGGCGAGGTCTTTGCTATAGTTCGCCCCCTCGCAAAACACAGCGCCCAGCGCTGAGTCGAACGAGAAAAAAAGAAGGGGTTGACGAAACGATTTAAACGCTTCATACTCTTTCTTCTTCGCTGACGGACACAACGCTTCGCAGCAAGCAGTACCAAAGACAAGTTCTTTAAAAATTCACAGTCGATAAGTGTGGATGTTTGATGAAAGTGCACACGAAGCTAGTCTTCGTGATACTTAAAAAATATCAAATGTTCACAAGAAATAAATGAAATAGGACGCTTCGTAAAAGAAGCGAACTGTCAGTATTTTGAGTGAGCGACCCAGCAGCAAT
>NZ_WWCL01000011.1 GCF_009857835.1 Duganella fentianensis | reverse complement strand
TTTACGAAGCGTCCTATTTCATTTATTTCTTGTGAACATTTGATATTTTTTAAGTATCACGAAGACTAGCTTCGTGTGCACTTTCATCAAACGTCCACACTTATCGACTGTGAATTTTTAAAGAACTGGGCCAGCGCCGAGCGTCGGTACTGCTTGCTGAGAAGCGTTGTGTTCATCAGCGAAGAGGCAAGAGTATGAAGCGTTTAGATCGTTTCGTCAACCCCTTCTTTTTTTCCCCGTTCAACTCAGCGCTGGGCGCCTTGTTTTGCGAGGGGGGGCGAACTATAGCAAGCCAACCCCATTGCCGTCCAGTCTTATTTGAAGCTGGCACTTCATTTGCTTTGAACAGTAAAGCAACGCATAAAAGAAGAGCTTTTGCTCACATTTTGCACAGGTGCTACATTATGGAACACCTAGGCATACAAAACAGAGCCGATCACGGCCGCCGGAGACAACGAGACCATTATGGAATACCAGACTGCTCCAGATATGAACAGCTCGCGCCTAAGCATGGCGTGGGCCGACAATATGCCACGGATAATTGAAACTTCTCACACGCGCTCGCAACAATACGGTTTGCGCCGCGAGTCGGCGCCAGATTACTCACCACTGGCCCGCAACGATCTCTCACTATTAATAGAACAGAACCGGCTGCTGCACGCCCATGCCGTACCGGCCATGGAAACGCTGTACCAGCAGATCGTCAACACCCACAATATGGTTATCCTCACGGATGCCCAGGGTGTCATCGTGCACTCGCTGGGCGATGATGACTTTCTGGAGAAAGCTAGCCGCGTCGCCCTGCAGCCCGGCGTAGCATGGTCCGAGCAAAGTCGCGGCACCAATGCCATCGGCACGGCGATAGCCGAAGGTACACCGGCACTGGTGCACGCCGACCAGCACTACCTGTCCGCCAACCACTTCCTCACCTGCTCGGCCGCGCCCATCGCCGACCATCTGGGCAATGTGATCGGGGTGCTTGATGTTTCGGGCGACCAGCGCAGCTATCACAAACACACCATGGCACTGGTGCGCATGTCGGCACTGATGATAGAGAATCAGCTGTTCTCGGCCGCTTTCGAAGATGCCATTACCATACGCTTCCACGCCCGCCCCGAATTTATCGGCACGCTGATGGAAGGTATTGCCTCATTCAGTCCGGGTGGCCGCTTCCTTGCCGCCAACCGCAATGGTCTGTTCCAGCTGGGCTTATCTACGGCCGCGCTGCAGTCGCATACCTTCAGCTCCCTGTTCGGTCTTCCCGTCTCGGCGCTGTTTGACCACTACCGCACGGCCTCGCCCGGCCTGCTCAATCTGTGCATGCATAATGGCGTGAGTGTCTTTGGCCGCGCCCAGCTGCGCCTGTCGAATAGCGTATTCCAGCAGTCGCTCACTTCGGACCGCGCAACTCCGGCTACCGCGCCAGCACCCATGTCGGCCAGTCAGGCCGCCAGCACAGCGCGCCGCCTATCCGGCCTGCGCTATCTGCGCACGGGCGACCAGCAGCTGGAGCTGGTGATCGAAAAGGTCACGCGGGTACTGGGCAAAGACATCCCCATCATGATCATGGGCGAGACGGGCACCGGCAAAGAGCTGCTGGCCCAGGCCATTCATAATGATTCGCCGCGCGCCATGAGCCCCTTCGTGGCGGTGAACTGCGCCTCCATTCCGGAGACGCTGATCGAATCCGAACTATTCGGCTACGAAGACGGCGCGTTCACAGGCGCACGCAAGAAAGGGGCGATCGGTAAAATCCTGCAGGCCAACGGCGGTACCCTGTTCCTCGACGAGATAGGCGATATGCCTTTCAGCCTGCAGGCCCGCCTGCTGCGCGTACTACAGGAACGCATGGTCACCCCGCTGGGCAGCGACAAGTCCATCCCCGTGAACGTAGAGCTGATCTGCGCCACCAATCACAACCTGCGCGACCGCATCGCCAAAGGCCTGTTCCGTGAAGACCTGTACTACCGCCTGAACGGGCTGGTCGTCAAACTGCCACCGCTGCGCGAACGCACCGATCTGGAAACCGTCGTCAAGAAAATTCTGGCGACCGAATCCAATAACGGCCGTTATCACGTTTCCGCCGAAATCCTGCAGCTGTTCCGCCAGCACCGCTGGCCCGGCAACTTCCGCCAGCTCACCAATCTGCTGCGTACGGCCATCGTCATGGCAGGTGATGAGCATGAAATCTGCCTGCGCCATATGCCCGACGACTTCCTCGACGACATCGAGCTGGCGGCTACCCAACTGGCGGCACCGGATCCGGCGCAGATGGTGGCCAGTGGCGCCAACCTGGAAGAAATGGAGCAGTCCGTGATACTCAAGTCGCTGGAAGCCCATGGCGGCAATGTCTCGGCGACGGCACGCGCACTGGGTGTATCGCGCAACACCATCTATCGCAAAGTGCCCAACCTGAAGTAAGCCGCATCAGACCTCGGCGGGGAAGCCCGCCGAGCAGCGGCTATGCCCCTGCTTATCGATCACCAGCAAATCCACCGCCGGCATACGTGCGGCCAGCGCCTGCGCGCGTTCCCAGCCCATCACCATGAACGCGGTCGACAGTCCATCCGCCAGCATGGCATTGGGCGCCAATACCGTGACGCTGGCCAGTTCCGGCGGCGAATCACCCAGCGCCGGATCGAAAATATGGTGGTGCCGGAAGTCCGGCGTAAAGCGGCATTCGTAGTCACCCGAGGTGGCAACACTGCAGCCCTGCGCCCGCAGAGTAGTCGCCAGCCGGCCTTCGTCACGGGGATCGCGCACGCCCAGCATCCATGGGCGCTGCTGGCCGCGCTGGCCGCGGACGATGAACTCTCCCGTATCGAGCAGCGCATCGCGTATGCCGTACTTCTGTATTGCCGCTAGCGCCTGATCCGCCGCATAGCCTTGCGCCAGCCCGTTCAGCGTAAGCGCCATACCGGAGCGGCGGAAGCGGACAGACCCCGGCTGGATTTCCAGATTGCGCCAATCGACCAGCGCGCGGGCCCGCCCGATCGCGGCAGTATCCGGCAAGCCGCCCTGACCAGCTGCCTGCGAATACAGCAGCCACAATGGCTGCACCGTCACATCGAAAGCTCCCTCCGTCAGTTGTGACAACTGAGCGCCCTGCCGCAGCACCTGCAGCAGGCGTTGATCGGGATGATTGATGTGCCCATCGCGATTAAGCTGATATACCTGACTTTCGGGCCGGTAGATATTCATCAGACTATCGATCTCCTGCGCTGCGCGCAAACCATCGCTGATAGCACGCGCAGCCAGCTCCGCATCCGTATGCACCACGGAGATCGAGATGGTAGTACCGAAGGCCAGCGCCGCCCCCGTATGCAGCTTAGCCCCATGAGGCCACACGCAACCGGCTACACCGGCAATGCTACCGACCGCGCTGGCAATAAAAGTACGACGTCTCATATGTTCTCCCCGCCTTTCATGACAGGCTGTATCGGAATGACTGTGGCGCGCTTCAGTTCCAGCATGCGCGGCGCACATTTTTGCTCGCTCTGATAAATCACCACACAATCCATGCACTGGAAGCACTCGTCATATTCGACATGGCCCGCAGGAGTGATGGCCTGATAGTCGCAACGATGGCGACAGGTCTGGCAAGGCGTACCGCATTCGCTACGGCGCGGTATCCAGCTCAGCCAGCGCAGCTTGCCCAGCAGCGCCAGCGCGCCGCCGAAAGGACACAGATAGCGGCAGTAGAACTTGTAGATCACACCACTAAGCATCAGCAACACTACGGCATACAGCACATATGGCAGACTACGCACGAAGTTCAGCGTGATGGCCGTCTTGAACGGTTCCAGCTCCACCAGCCGGTCGGTCCATTCGGCGGCAAAGCAAGCGCTTCCCAGTATCAGCGCCAGAAGCACGTATTTGACGCGTTTGAGTCGCCTATCCACCCGCGTACGTAACCGTATCTGCGGCACCCGCAGCTTGCGCGCCAGCTGATGACTGAATTCCTGCAGCGCCCCGAAGGGACAGAGCCAGCCACAGAACGTGCCGCGCCCCCACAGCACCAGCGACAGCGCCACAAAGCCCCACAGCAAAACCGTCATGGGATCGAATAGCAGGAACTCGAGGCTGCGCCCCGCCATTAGTGCCTGTATGGCGCCCGTCAGATTCACTATCGAGAGCTGGCCCTGAGCGTAGTAACCGATGAAGCCCACGGTGTAGCACAGATAGAAGCGGCGCATCCAGACAAAATGGCGCGCATTGCTGGTCAGGCGACGCTGCATCAGCAATGCGCCTGCAAGTACCAGCAGGCCAGCCACCAGCAACGCCAGCTCGCTCTGGCGGGCCCGCCATATACCCTGCCATGACTTGCTGCTGGCCTGTGCCGGAATCAGCAAGCGCGATGGCAGCTGATAGGACAGGCCTAGCTCGCGCGTGATCCGCTCCGGATAGACTATCCCCTTGCTGCGCGTAATCGGCAACGCAAATTCCAGCACTGCCGCCGGGTCCAGCCCCGCCTGTGCTATCACCCGCAGCACCGTAACACTCTCGAATGCTGGTACGCCCTGCGCAAAGCGCATATCGAGATCGAGGTCACGCATATCGATAGGCAGCTTTTCCTGCCTCAACAGCAGCCGATCCGGCACGCTGCCCGGTACGAAATCTTCGCCGGTAATGCTGTAGCGCCCCGACGACATGATCAGCAGAGCGTGGTCGCCTGCTTCCAGACGCCCCTGCAATTTGCGCCAGCCAGCTTCGTTCAGCAGATTACGCCCTATCGAAGGCACCGAAACATAGGCCAGATAGAGATCGATAAACAGTTCGTCCGGCCGGCTGGCAGCCTCGCCATCGAGGCCGGCGCCGGCACTACCGGCAAACAGCTTCTCCACCGCCCGATTGCTGACGCGCAGGTGCTGCACCAGCCCGTCGTCACACAGCTGCTGCCAAGTGCGCTGCTCGAATACATCGGTGCGCACCTGTGCAATCTGGTCGGGATCACGGGCTGCGCCAAAGCCCAGCTTCTTGCGCGACACCTTCAGCGCCGCTGCCAGTACGCTCTGATTGATGATGCGCACCGAAGCCGTGGCCTTGGACACACCATCGATATGGGCATTCGCCGCATCACTGCGGGCGCCACTGCGTGTGCTCTGCGCTATGCTGATGTTCTGCTTGAGCGAAAGGTCTTTGTACTGCTGCACAAACTGCAGCAGCGGCGCTTCGCCCAGACCATCAAGAAAAACCGGCTCATGCTGGGATAGTACCTGCACACCGATAAACACGCCTTTAGGGTCGATCGCCACCATCAGGTTGAGCGGCACGCCGGAAAACCCCGGTATCGGCGCCAGATCAATAGACTCGAACACATAGCCTACCAGCTCGGTCGCCGTGGCGTTCTGCTTGAACAGTGGCCAAACGGGCAGCTCCGCATCGCGCTCACCAACGATCAGCGGTGCCGGAAAGCGCCGTACCAGCTCGGCGCGCGTGAGTACGCCGGCCTGCGCCGGTACCGCAGCGCAGAACGCTGCCACACACAGACACAGTCCGGCGAACAGCGCGCGCCATTCCGGCACGCGCAAGCCCAGTAAGGCAGAACGCATCAGAAGAAGATGATGCCGCCGAAGGAAGCACCATTCATCTTCGCTTCGCCACCACTGAAGCCTTTCGAGCGGGTCTGACCAACTTCACCCACCAGCGTGATCACCTTGTTGAGCGAGTAGTACGCGCCCAGCGTCAGATTGGCATTCGACTTCAGGCCGCCCGTGCCAGCCGTATTCGCATCGTTACGGCTAATGCCATAGCTGACACCCACTTTAACTTTCTCAGTTGCCTTGTAGGTGCTCTGCACGAAATACGCCTTGGTCTTGGTATTACCCTGATCCGCATCGGACAGTATGCCGAGGCCAGTGCCACTCTGTACATTGGCAAGCAAGCCCAGGTCACCGGCCTGATACGAGGCGCCCAGCTCCATGGCCGACATGGTGAAGTCCTTCACGCCAGTGGCAGAAGCAGAGAACTTCTGCGATTTGCCGCCTACCCAGGCTTTCAGTCCATCCGCAGCAAAGGTCAGCTGCGCCTGTACCTGAGGGCTGGATTTGGCCGAATAGACAGGGGCCGCAACGATAGGTGTGTCAGCGACAGGGCTGACCACCGCAGCGTCGAAGCCCACACCGCTGGAAGATTTAGGCGCGCTATAGGCGATCTGACCATAGTAGCCCACATAGCTGTAGCCGGCACCGATGTGGCCCAGCGTCACACGGCCACGCTGGGTAGCCTGTACCGGCGCGCCCGAGCCGATCAGCGTCATGTCGGAGAAGATGGCGTTGGCACCGAAGATGCCGTTATCGCGGCCCAGCTTCACCGTACCCATTTCCGCATTACCGAAAGTGAAATAGGCCTGACGCACATCGACGCCGGAGTTGGCAGCAATCGCGCTGTCCGTTGCCGTCGCGTTGTAGATCCCGATCAGCGCCTTGACATCGAAATCGCCCTGTCGGGAGGTAGCCGAAGTCACCAGACCATTAGGCAGCAGACCATTACCGATGGTGGTGCGATTGCTCTCGCCACCACAACCCAGCCCTTTGCCACCCAGCGCCAGACCGCCCACTGCATCACCGCTGCACGACACTTGCGTGTAGTAGGCATTGACGATGCCGCCCAGCGCCACGTTCCAGTCACCTGCCTTGAAATCGACAGCCTGTGCGGCCTGAGTACCTGCAACAGCCAATGCGCCCAGCGCGATTACTTTTTTCATTTATGTCTCCCGATATTTTTGGAATGGTTATCTACATCAAGCGATGTACACGGGATAGGGCAATTTGCGTGCCCAGTGCTCTCCAGAGGGAGCGCACACAAAGCGTCTGCAGCGGCTGTGCAGTTACGGATCAGCGGCGCTGCACACTGTTCAGAATTTGATCGCTGCCCTTTCTAGTTACAGCCTTGCTTGTGCAGCACTCGCGCAAAAAAAACGGCGGCCGAAGCCGCCGTAAAACGTACCCGAGACTACGGACTACTTGGAGGACAACTTAAATACCCATACTGAACCACCCTGCTCGAGGAAGTTGACTTTCTTCGCCACTTCGCCACCCCACAGCGGTACTGCGCCCCCCCAGCCCGAGACGACTGCGACGTACTGCGTATCGCCATCCTGCCAGGTCACAGGAGGTGCAACCACACCGGAACCGGTCTGGAACTTCCACAGCTCTTTACCCGTCTTCGCATCGAGCGCTTTCAGGAAGCCTTCCGGCGTACCGTAGAACACCAGATTACCGGCAGTGCTCATCACACCACCCCACAGTGGCGCGTTGTTCTTGACTTCCCAAACGATCTTGCCGGACTTAGGATCAACTGCACGCAGCGCGCCGATGTAATCGTCAAACAGCGGGCGGATGGTAAAGCCTGCACCCAGATAGGCGCCGCCTTTCTTATAGCTGATAGGCTCATTCCAGATATCCATGCCCCATTCATTTGCTGGCACATAGAACAAGCCTGTCTGCTGGCTGTATGCCATCGGCATCTGGTTCTTCGCGCCGAGGAAGGCAGGTGCTGCGAACACCGTGCTACCTTTCTTGCCCTCTTCGCCCTTGGTAGGATCACCTGGACGATTCGAAGGGATGAAGTTAGGACGGCCGGTTTTCAGATCGATGCTGGAAGCCCAGGTGATTTTCTTCACGAACGGGAAAGCGTTCTGCAGCTTGCCGCTGTTCGCATCGATCACATAGAAGAAGCCGTTACGGTCAGCCTTACCGCCATAGCGCTTGCCATCCATATCGAAGGTGACGAATTCATTCGCACCGTCGAAGTCCCACGAATCGTTCGGGGTGTTCTGGTATGCCCATTTGATCTGCCCAGTCTTCACATCCAGCGCCACGGTGGATGACGAGTACAGATTGTCGCCGGGACGCAGGTGGCTATTCCACGGTGCAGGATTGCCGGTGCCGAAGTAGGCCAGCCCTGTTTTCGAATCATAGGTGCCGCCCATCCAGGTCGAAGCGCCGCCAGTCTTCCACAGCTCGCCCGGCCATGTCTTGTTCAGCGTACCCGAGATACCGTTCTCGATGGCCTTGCCGTCCTTGTCGTAACGGTAGCCCATATGGCCTTCGACCGTCGGACGGGTCCACAGCAGTTCGCCGGTCAGCGGATTGCGCGCTTCCACGCGGCCCACGATACCGAACTCGCCGCCCGATACTCCCGTCAGCAGCACGCCGTCAGCGATCAGCGGCGCGGCCGTCATCGAGTAGCCGGCAGCGTAATCATCGACCTTCTCTTTCCAGACCACCTTACCGGTGTCCTGATTGAGTGCCACCAGTTGCGCATCGAGCGTACCGAAGATCACCAGATTGCCGAACAGGGCGGCACCACGGTTCACCACATCGCAGCAAGGCATGATGCCATCTGGCAGACGGTGTTCGTACTTCCACAGTTTCTGCCCCGTCTTCATATCGATCGCGAAAATACGCGAGTACGAGGCGGTGACGAACATTTTGCCGTTATGGATAACCGGCTGCGATTCCTGACCGCGCTGTTTTTCGCCGCCGAACGAGAACGACCATGCCGGCACCAGCTTCGCCACGTTCTTGCTATTCACCTGCGTCAGCGGCGAGTAGCGCTGACCTTCCGAACCGAGACCGAACGACAGCACGCTGCTGGTGTTGGTTGCGGCATTCTTGAGCATGGCCGAGCTAACCTCGGTGCCATGGGCCAGCGACAGGAAGGACATCCCCGCCAGCGATGCGATGACAATTTTCTGCACTTTTATCTCCGGATTTTATGGTTGTAGTGTGCTGCTATGCTGCCGAGCCGAGTACTGCCAGCTCTTCGTCGCTGAACAGGCGCGAGCGGGTAATAAACCGCAGGCCGGTTCCGTTATCGAGCGAGAACATGCCGCCGTTCCCCGCGACGACGTCGATAATCAGTTGGGTGTGCTCCCAGTATTCGAACTGCTCGCGCCCCATGTAGAACGCGGCGCCGTCCAGTTGGCCGAGATAGACATCGGTATCGCTGATGTCGAACTCGCCCAGCGGGTAGCACATCGGCGTGCTGCCATCACAGCAGCCGCCGGACTGGAAGAACATCACCGGCCCGTGCTGGCGACGCAACGCTGCGATCAGATCGAGTGCGGCAGGCGTGGCCGTAACACGGGCGATGATGTGATCCATGATTAGAAGAAGCCCAGTGCGTTCGGGTTGTAGCTCACCAGCAGGTTCTTGGTTTGCTGGTAGTGGTCGAGCATCATCTTGTGATTTTCACGACCGATACCCGATTGCTTGTAGCCGCCGAAGGCTGCGTGGGCTGGGTAGAGGTGGTAGCAGTTGGTCCACACGCGGCCAGCCTGAATAGCGCGGCCTACACGGAAGGCGCGGCTGCCGTCACGGGTCCACAGACCTGCACCCAGACCGTACAGGGTATCGTTGGCGATGCGCAGCGCGTCGGCTTCGTCCTTGAAGGTGGTCACCGATACCACCGGGCCAAAGATCTCTTCCTGGAAGATGCGCATGCTGTTATCGCCTTTGAAGACGGTAGGACGCACGTAGTAGCCGCCGCCCAGATCACCGCCCTGCACATTGCGTTCGCCGCCAGCCAGCAGCTGCGCACCTTCCTGCTTGCCGATGTCCATGTAGGACAGGATTTTTTCCAGCTGCTCGTGCGATGCCTGGGCGCCGATCATGGTGCTCGAATCGAGCGGGTTGCCCTGCTTGATGGCGGCCACACGTTTGAGTGCGCGCTCGATGAATTTCTCGTAGATGGATTCCTGGATCAGCACGCGCGATGGGCAGGTGCAGACTTCGCCCTGATTTAGCGCGAACATGGCGAAACCTTCCAGGCACTTGTCGAAGAAGGCGTCGTCGGCATCCATCACGTCTTCGAAGAAGATGTTAGGCGATTTGCCGCCCAGTTCCAGCGTGACAGGAATAAGGTTCTGTGCTGCGTATTGCATGATCAGACGGCCAGTGCCGGTTTCGCCGGTGAAGGCGATCTTGGCGATGCGCTTGCTCGAAGCCAGCGGCTTGCCGGCTTCCAGACCGAAACCGTTGACGACGTTCAGTACGCCCGGTGGCAGCAGGTCGGCGATCACTTCCAGCAGCACCATGATCGAAGCAGGCGTCTGCTCGGCAGGTTTCAGCACGATGCAGTTACCGGCTGCCAGTGCAGGCGCCAGCTTCCAGACGGCCATCAGGATAGGGAAGTTCCAGGGGATGATCTGGCCCACCACGCCCAGCGGCTCGTGGAAGTGGTAAGCGTAGGTTTCGGAATCGATCTGGGCGACCGAACCTTCCTGCGAGCGGATGCAGCCGGCAAAGTAGCGGAAGTGATCGATGGCCAGCGGAATGTCGGCTGCCATGGTTTCGCGGATAGGCTTGCCGTTGTCGATGGTCTCCGCCGTGGCGATCAGCTGCAGATTGGCTTCCATGCGGTCGGCCATCTTGTTCAGGATGTTGGCACGCTCGGCCGGCGAGGTTTTGCCCCAGGCTTCTTTGGCAGCGTGCGCTGCGTCCAGTGCCAGTTCCACGTCTTCTGCGGTGGAACGGGCCACTTCGCAGAACGGCTGGCCGGTAATCGGGGTTACGTTGGCAAAGTACTCGCCTTTGACAGGAGCGACGAATTTGCCGCCGATGTAGTTGTCATAGCGTGCTTTGAAAGGATTAGCTACGCCCAGTTTGCTGATGTCTGCCAGATTCATGTCGTCCTCTTTCTGCTGTGGTTATGTAAGGCCGCGAAGTGCGGCGTTGGGTAGTGCACATCCTCCTTTTCGCAAACACCGTGCCAGCTCGCACTGCCACTGCTGCATTACTGCTACGGCCTAGGGAAAATGGGGGAAGCGGTCTGATTACAGGGGCCGGGCACTGTCACAGCTGTTCAGCTTTGGAACAGGTGTGACAGCACATGTAGCAGCAGTTCAGTGGATCACCACACCCCATGGCAGCTCGCCGACGCTGATGTCGCTACGCTTGGCGGCGCTGGCCGTATCGATTACGGAGACGCTATTGGCCCGCCCATTCGCCACATACAACTTGGCGCCGTCCGGCGTTAGCGCCATATTCCACGGGCGCTTGCCCACTGCCACCGTGGCGCTCACCTGCTGGGTCGCGGTATCGATCACCATCACCGTCGCATCGATGCCGTTCGAGACAAACACCTTCTCGCCCGAGGGATGGACCGCAATACCATTGGCGTTCTTGCCCGCCTGGATGCGGGCGATCTGCCTGAGCGTCGCCATCTCCACCACGTACACGGCGCTGGCCAGTTCGCAGGCGATATAGGCGCGGCTGCCATCAGGCGTAAATCCCATGCCGCGCGGGCGCAGGCCCACGGCCACACTACCGGTCTGGCGCCGTGCCGCCACGTCGATCACATCCACCTGTTCGGCCTCCTCTGCGCTGACCAGCAGCCAGCGCCCGTCAGGACTGAAGACGGCATGCTCGGGGTTCTTGCCGCGCACGGGAATATCGGCTACCACTCGCAACTGTTCGGTATCGACCAGCGCCACGCTGTTGCTCTCTTCCACCGCTACCGCCACCAGCCGGCCATCACGCGATATATTTACGCCCTCTGGTGATTTCCCCAGTGCGATGCGGCGCGCGGTCGCACCGCTGGCTGTATCGAGCACCAGCAGTTCGTTGGCGGCAGCATCCGTCACATACAGACGGACGCCAGCCGGATCGATGGCAATACCGCGCGGGCGCTTGCCGGCGGCGATCTGGCGCAGCACGGTATCGGTCGAAGTATCGATCACGCTGACATTGCCGGACTTCTCGTTCGGCACATAGGCCAGCGGTGCGGCCAGCGCGGGCATGGCCAGTGCAGTCAGCAGGGAAAGCAGAATGGGAGTTTTCACGGGTTCGCCTTTCGTCGTTCGCGCGCGGGATCGCGCGCGCATGCGACAGGTAGTGCAAACGCCGTGCCACCATGTTTCGGGACGGGCTGCAGGGATGGCAAACATATTGCTTATATGTCTGGTATAACACTCACCAGAACGGAGACCACATGAAACAGCTACACCGCCTCAACGCCATCGCCGCGCTCTTTGCGCTGGGCGGCGTTGCCTGCGCTGCCGATGAGGGCAGCGCGCCTATCGATTCAGTCGTCGTCAGTGCCACCCGCGTCGGCCACACGGTTTTCGACATGCCAGCCGCCATCGACGTGCTGGATGTGGCGCGCATCCGCGAAGCACAGGCCCGCGTCAATGCCTCGGAAGCGCTGGCCGCCGTACCGGGACTAGTAGCGCAGAACCGCCAGAATTATGCGCAGGACCTGCAGATATCCTCGCGCGGCTTTGGCGCCCGTTCCGCCTTTGGTGTGCGTGGTGTGCGTCTGATCGCTGACGGCATCCCTGCCAGCATGCCCGATGGTCAGGGCCAGGCCGCCACTTTCAATCTCGATCTGGCCGAGCGCATCGAAGTGCTGCGCGGCCCGTTCTCCGCCATCTATGGCAATCACTCGGGCGGCGTGATCCAGCTATTCACCCGTGATGGCGAGGGCGCCCCCAGCATCGAAACCACTTTGACGGCGGGCAGTTACGGCAGCCACAAACTAGACCTGAACGCGCAAGGCCAGCAAGGCGGTGTGGGCTACGTGCTCGATGCCTCGCGCTTTGAAACGGATGGCTACCGCGCCCACAGTGCAGCCAAGCGCGATCTGGCCGCAGCCAAATTGACGCTCAAGCCGCTCGACAATGCAGTGCTGACTATCGTCGCCAATGGTCTGCACCAGGGCGATACCCAGGATGCGCTGGGCGTTACCTGGACTACCTATCAGCGCGATCCCCGCGCAGGCGAAACCGACACCACGGATACCCAGACACCCAAGCGCACGCTGGCAGACCGCTATAACACCCGCAAGAGCATCGATCACCAGCAGATCGGCGCCAACTGGGAACAGCAGTTCGGTGCCGACCGTCTGCACCTGAGCGCCTATGGCGGCAACCGCCAGGTAATCCAGTATCAGGCCTTCTCCAAAGCGTTTCAGGCCCCTGCCAGCCATTCCGGCGGCGTGGTGGATTTCGACCGTAACTTCTATGGTGCGGATCTGAACTGGCTACACGTTGCGGGGCTGGCGGGCGGCACACTGAGCACGACCATCGGGCTGGAATATGGCCATTCTGGCGATGACCGGCGCGGCTACGAGAACTTCATCGGCACCACATTCGGCGTCAAAGGCGCGCTGCGCCGCTCGGAAGACGATAATGTCAGCAGCACCGAACCTTATGTGCAGGCCGAATGGCAATCCGGCCCTTGGCTGCTCAGTGCTGGCCTGCGCCACAGCAGCGTGCGCATTTCGGTGGACGATCACTATCTGGCCAATGGCAATGACAGCGGCGCACTCTCCTACAGCCACACTACGCCGGTAGCGGGCGTGCTGTACAAATTCACGCCTGCCCTGCATGCCTATGCCAGTGCAGCGCGCGGTTTTGAAACACCGACGCTCAATGAGCTGTTCTACTCCGGTACAGGTGCTGGCTTCAACTTCCGCCTGCAGGCGGCACACAGCAAACATCTGGAAACGGGGATCAAGCTACGCACCAGCGAAAGTACCCGCATCAATGCTGCCGTGTTCCAGATCCGCACGACCGATGAACTGGTGGTCGATAGCAGCAGTGGCGGCCGCACTAGCTACCGCAATGCGGGCCGCACCTTGCGTCAGGGGCTGGAGCTATCGCTCGATACTAACTGGCGTTATGGCCTGAGCAGCCATGTAGCTTTGACCAGCCTGCGTGCAGTATATGACCAGAGCTTTGGCGCAGTACTCAAAGGCAGTCGTTTGCCGGGAGTGCCGAATGCGAATGGCTATGCTGATCTGGCATGGAAGGACAACACGGGTCTGTTCAGTGCCGCAGTCGAGGCGCAGGCATCCAGCCGTATCTATGCGGACGATGCCAACGCCGACCAGGCGGCACCGGGCTATGCCACCCTGAATGCGCGCATCAGCAGCAACCAGCGCTGGCATGGCTGGCAGTTCAAACAGTTCGTCCGTCTGAATAATCTGCTCGATCGACAGTATGTAGGATCGGTGATCGTCGGCGATAGCAACAAGCGCTATTACGAGGCTGCGCCAACGCGCAACTGGCTGCTCGGTGCAAGCGCCCAGTATCAGTTCTAAGCAGTAGGCAAAAGAAAACGCCACCATAAAGGTGGCGTTATTCATTCGGGCGGCGTTATGTTGTAGCGCCCGCCCTGTGTCACTGCAATTCAGGGCAGCTGCTCGTGTACACCGTGACGTGCGAAGATCGCCTGCAGTTCACCGCTGGCACGTAGTTCATTCACCGCCTGCTGCAGCATACGCGCTACGTCCTGATCATCCTTACGCACGGCCATTCCCACTGCCCAGCCAGCACGCGGCAAACGCTGGAACGCCACCTCGTTCAGAGGAAATGCGGGATCGTCGCGGAACGCCGCTTCGATCTCCGAGCGATTTGCCAGCACCGCATCAAGCTCGCCTGCCTTCAGCGCCGCCAGTGCGTCACCAGCGCTCTCGAAGATGCGCACCTTGTCGCGGAAGCGGCCATTGCCTTCGCCCAGTAGCACCATGCCGGCAATCGAAACCTTCTCTACGCCGATGGTCTTACCAGCCAGCGAATCGACGCCATCGAAATCCGGCATCGTGCGGACGCTACGCACAAGTCGTACCGTCTCTACATGGTAGGGAGCGAAGATACTCACCTTGCCATTCTCATTCATCAGTTGCGGTTCCACCGGCACGTGCAGCAGCACATCGGCAGGACCATAACCTAGATAGTGGCCCTTCCACACCATATTGCGCAGGTCATCGCCAAGACTCTCTCCCGCCGGGAAAGGCAGCAACTTGAGCTTCAATCCCAGCTTGGCCGACAGTGCATTGGCCAGATCCACATCGATGCCGGTATTGCGGTCAGAGAAAGGCGCGAACTGTTCGTACACCGCTACTTTCAGCGTGCCGGACTGGTGGATCTTGTCCCAGTCCGCATGTGCCGGCAGCGCCACGCTGCCGCACAAACCTGCTGCCAGTACCACGCGCCCCAGCTTATGCAAAGTAGAGTTCAGCATGGCGGGCTCCGATTAGTTGCTAGCGTCGCGACGGGCTTCCAGATAGGTCTTGATGGCCCACATGGCTTCCTGATTGAACACGCCTTCGAACGGTGGCATGTAGACGGCACCGTTACGCACTTTGCCATTACGGATCGAAGTAAGGAAGTAGTTGTCGATCTCTTTGAAGCAGGCCTTCTTCTTGTTGTCGTTCTTGACGTCCACGCAGTCGCGGTCCAGCATACGCAGGTCAGGGGCGATGCCGCCGGTGACGGCCTCCAGACCATGGCAGCGAGCGCAGTTCTGGTTATAGGCCGACGCGCCTATCTTCAGCGCCAGTTTGTTACCACGGTAAGGATTCTGGTCAGCCCATTTGTCTCCGACAGGTGGCAGGCCGGTGGTGTCCACGGATTGCGGCACCACGTTACCGTGGGCAGAGGCATTTAGAGAGAGCAGTGCCGAGCTGGCGATGAGAGCGGCGGCGAAAGTGCGGATAGTGCTTTTCATGGTGAAGTCTCCTGACTGTTTTAAGAATAACAGTCATAGAGCAAACGCCGTGCCAAGCATTTTCCCCTATACCAGAGGAGCTGATTGCTCCAATCTGAAACAACTGTGACAGTCCCGCCGACTGTGATAGATCAATTTTTCACAGCTAAAAAGCAGGATATAAAGCAAAAAACCCCACCTTCGGCACTGAGCGCGATCTTGAGCGCGTTCAGGCAGATGGTGGGGTTTTTCTAATAACTAGCTTGACGATAACCTACTTTCACACTGGTTGCAGCACTATCATCGGCGCAG
>NZ_WWCL01000010.1 GCF_009857835.1 Duganella fentianensis | reverse complement strand
GGAGCTATTTTGCGTATTTCTGATCGTATCGATATGACGCTGACGATGCGAATCGGTGCCGATTTTCGGCGCCAAGGAAGTGACACATTTCCTTTCCTTGCATTCCAGTTGACACAATTGCTTTCCAAATTCGGTAAGCCGTTGAAAATATTAAAGAATTTCAACTTTCCCGACTCTGAAAAGATGGATTGACACATTTACCGTCGCAAAAGTGACACTTTCGCTTTCCACTACGAGCTTGGGCCAGCCGCACGGTGACTTGTCCGGCACTGACGACCTGTCCGGGTTCGGCCAGTGTTTCCGTCACAATGCCATCGGCATTGGCCAGCAGTTCCGTGTAGCCGCTGGCATTCTCGGCCACCTTGGCCTGGGCGATGGCTGCCGCCAGTTGGGCCTGAGCCGTGTCGGCTGTCGCCTGGGCCAGTTCGTAGGCCGATTCCGCGATCGCCCCGCTACCACGCAAATCGCGATAGCGTGCCGCATCGGCGGCGCTTTGCGCGGCTCTGGCCCGTGCTGCCGTCACTGCCTGCTGCTGCGCCTGCGCCGCCAGCTGGTAATCCAGCGGATCGATGCGCATCAGCACCTGACCACGCTGCACCGGCTGCCCGGCATCGACCAGCCGGGCCAGCACTTTGCCCGCCACCCGAAACCCCAGATCGCTCTGCACTCTGGCGGTGACGACACCGGTAAACGAACGCGCGGCTTGGCCGGCCTCTTGAACGACAGCCGCACGCACCACAGGGATCTGTGTGCGGGGGGCGGCACCTGACTTGTCACCGCAAGCGACTAGCGCTAGCGGCAACAGCGCACTTATGACGGTTTTGGAAGAACGCCAGAACATGAAAAGCCCATATACGAAGTGATAGGAGCTTTCATTATGGTTCTAGTGACCAATTTAGTCAACAGTCACAAGTTGTTTGCAGGCGTTTAGGGGGAGAGGCTACGTAGAACCAGATTGGAAAGTTGCACGGGGGCATCTTCGGTATAGTCAAAACTATATTGCAGCAACAAAGGATTGAGGTAGGGGCGCATCACCAGATAGATTGCCATGGTGGTCTCGTCGAGCGGCGTCTTACGTTCGAAATCACCGGATAAGCGCCCCGCCTGCAGCACCTCGCGCAGCAGGCGTTGAATATTCGCCTCGTACACGATCACGGTCTGCCAGCGTTCGGTCGCCGCGGATGCCGCAATTTCGTACAGCTTGCGATCACGGAAGAACAACCGCAAACTGGCTTCCGTACAGGCTTTGAACATTCTGCGCAGCTGTTCTGGCGGCTGATCGCTTTGGCCAATCGCGGCGCTCACTTCGGCCTCGATTTCGCGCAAGCAGTTGCCACAGATCATTTCCCCGATGGACTGCTTGGATTCGAAAAATTTATAGATATAGGCTTTGGAATAGCCGATCACCCGCGCCAGATCGGATACGGTGGTCTTCTCATAGCCAAAATGGCTGAAGTGTTCAGTTGCCGCCGCAACAATCTGTGCGCGCACTTCGTGCTCGGCAGGGCCGCGGGATTTGGTAATGGGTGTGCTGTCATTTTTCATAACTAGCAGTTTACGCCATTAAGGAATACTGGACAACTTGTGACCATTTGGTATTATGGTCACCACTTCTCCTATTCAGAAAGCTTCCCATGTCCAGCAAACCCGTCCTGATCGCTCTGCTTGTCACTAGCCTGACCACTGGATGTGCGGTCGGGCCCGACTACAGCCGCCCTGCCAGTACCTTGCCGCAGCAATTTAACGCTCAGGCCGCAATCGAAGCGCGTCCCGCGAGTGCCGTGGCCGATCTGGCGAGCTGGTGGCATGGCTTTGGCGATCCACAACTATCCCGCCTGATCGATCTCGCTCTTGCGCAAAACCTTGAGCTGGCTGCCGCCACCGCCCGGATTACGCAGGCGCGCGCCGGCGTCGCTGCAGCGCAAGCGGCAATACTGCCTTCAGCCAGTCTCTCGGGACAGGCCGCCAGAGCAAGGCAATCGCTGGAGACCCCGCAAGGGCAAATCCTGAATTCGGTACCGGGATACGATCGCTATGGTGATGCCTATGAAGTGAATCTAGGGGCAAGCTGGGAAATCGACCTGTTTGGCGGCCTGCGCCGCAGTCGTGAAGCAGCCCTTGCCGAGTATCAGGCCAGCGCAGCGGGCGCCGTGGCTACGCGCCTGGCCGTGGCAGCCCAGACGGCCGACCTGTATATCAGCCTACGGGGTTTGCAAAACCGCCTGCAGATCGCCGCGCAGCAGATACAGACCCAGCAGGACCTGCTGGCCAGCGTGCGTCTGCTGCATGGCAAAGGGCTGGCGCCAGAGATTCAGCTGAAACAGGCCGAAGCGGCACTGGCACTGGCCCAGGCCACCCTGCCCACGCTGGAAGAAGCATATGAAGTGGCGCTGAATGCCCTCGACGTGATGCTGGGTGCCCTGCCGGGCACCTACCGGCGCGAACTGCTCGCCGGCGGCAGTATTCCGCAAGCGCCGCAGATCCAGAGTCTGGCCACGCCGGGCGAACTGCTGCGCCGCCGTCCGGACCTGATCGTGGCCGAGCGGCGTCTGGCGGCCGCCCATGCCCGCATCGGTGGTGCGATTGCCGAGTACTACCCCAAGCTATCCCTGAATGGACTGCTTGGCAGTGCCAGTGCTATCTCCGCTGGCAATCTCTTTAACAGTGGTGCCAATCAGGCTTCGGCTGCACTGGGCCTGCGCTGGCGCCTGTTCGACTTCAAACGCATCGACGCCCAGATTGCCCAGGCTGAGGGGCTGCACGCAGAGAGCCTGATCGCCTATCGGCAAGCCATCCTGAAGGCAACTGAAGACGTGGAAAATGCCTACACGGCAGTGCTGAAACGTGAAAGCCAGAGCGCACAGCTAAATCAAGGATGGCAGTCACTGGGCAGCGCACGCAACGCTACCTTCGCAGCCTATCAGAAGGGACTGGTCAGCAAGATGGACGTGCTACGCGCAGACGAAAGCCTGTTACGTGTCGCTGATGCTAAAGCGCAGGCGGAAATAGATGCGGCCCGCGCTGCCGTCGCAACATTCCGCGCCCTTGGCGGCGGTTGGCAAGTTTCGCAAACTGAGCTAGCACTGCGATAACCCTCATCTAGAGCACTGCAGTCAGGCGATGCCGAAGGGCGTAGTCACCTGAGCTTGCGATTTGCGGATTTGGCGCTCCGCCAGAGGGAGAAATGCCGATTTTTGGGCTTACGGAACAGTCCGTGATCCTCAAATCGCCCCTCAAAAAAGACAACGGTGTCTAATCCCCAGTTTTACATGGCGCGCTCCTTCCAAAATCGTAATATGAGGAAGTAAATAACTGATACGGACTTGCTGTGCTCACTCGGGCTATGGATACGCAGAATGCGGAACAGCACCTGCGCCATAATGCACGACGGAACATTTTATTGCCCCGCCCCCTCGTCATTGCTGAAGGAAAGACATCGCTCCCACACACAATGTTCGGGATCTACAAAGACTTGAGATAGTTACTCAGTTCGGCCACTTCGGCTGGTGTCAGCTGCAAGTGCTGACGTTCATTATAGGTTGCAACCACATCTTCCAGAGTCGCAGCCGAGCCATTATGGAAGTATGGCGCGTGTTGCCAAACACCTTTAAGCGGCGCGGTCCGATACTGCTGCGTAGCCGAGCGACTGGCGTAGCTAGGTACTCCCGCCGCTTCCGGTTCGCTCACTGTTTCCAACGGCGTATGCAAGCGCGAATTAGCATCGGTGAATTCATTTCCGCTATGACAGGTAAAACACGTCGCCTTGCCGTAAAAGAGTAATTTACCGCGCGCTGCCATGACCGCATCAAAACTCCCCTCAGGTGCACCAGGGGCCGCCAGCGAAAGCTGGTAAGCTTGCAGCGCTGGCAGCTTGGACGAAACTAGGTCGACCGTACCATTGGTCACCGAAATGCCAATACGGCTGTCGTCAAAATGCCCCTGCCCCCCCATCTGCGTGACCGCTACATAACGATTCCAGTACGCGATTTCTGTACCGTCGCCGGTCGAGGTGATGCGGTGTATGCCCGCCAGGCCATAGGCCGGCGGTATCACTTGCGGGCCGTTCTTCCCATCTACGCTGTAGCGCGGGTCATACATGCCCTTGCCCCAGGATTTGTAGACGGCTTTCTGCACCGTACTCAACGCTGGCGACAACGCAATGATGGCACCAGCATTCAGGTCACGGTTAGCCCAGCCATCTAACCGGCGCCCTATGCCGGCGGCGAACGAGTTATCAACCGTGGAGTGGCAAAGCGCGCAGGTGATGCCCACCCGCGTCAGCACATCCCTGCCATTAACGCTCTCGACTTTACCGACTATGCCAACCACGGCATTCAATTTCAACAGCGCGACCGTGGTGGCAGGGCTTTTCAGGTCAATACTGCCATCCTTGATACCGTTGACGACTGCCGTCGGCAAGGCGTCGGCGTCGACTTTCAGCCCGACCGATAGCGCGGTGAGCGGATCGACCGCGCTCGAAATGACGGTATGCATCTGCAGTTTGTCGGTCCAATGCGCTTCGTCGCCGAAGGTATCGTAGCGGAAGATCTGCTGACCCTGCGCCAGTTGCGCAGGATCGGGCATTTCGGGCGTGGTCGGAGCAGTGGCAACTGGCCGCGCGGTGTCGCCGTCGCCGCAAGCGCTGAGCAAAATGGTGCTGAGTATGGCGCCGCCCAGCAGGCGCCAGCGTGTGTAAGCTGAGGCGCTGAAATATAGCATGCTGTTTTCCCTTTCTACGAAATCGATGTGTGAAGACATGCAAGCCGCAGTCGACATGACTGTGTTGCCCGTGTTTAGATGAGGCGAATATTTGCCCTGTTCCTTGATTTTGAGAAAATCAAAAATTATTTATGGGAACGCCCGCAGAGCTGACGACGTCTAACAGTCATACGCCACTACACAAGGAAACCCTTCATGCCACCCCATCGCATCGCCAGCAGTATCACTGCCAGCCACAGTGCCTTATCGGACGCCGATATCATTCAGGCCATACAGGCCGGGCAGCGCAATGGATTCGAACTGCTGATGCGCCGCTTTAACCGGATCCTGTATCGAGCGGCACGCGCCATCGTCAAGAATGACGCCGAAGCTGAAGACGTGGTACAGGAAGCCTATCTGCGTATCTTTCAGTCGCTGCACAGCTTTCGCGCTGAGTCCAGCCTGTCGACCTGGCTGACCCGCATCGTCATTAACGAAGGGCTGGCACGTAGCCGCAAAAGCACACGCCGCGCCGAGATCATCGATATCAGCAGCGAAATGCAATGGGACGAAGTGGAGCGACATCAGACGGAAGACGAGGCAATCATGGACGGCAAAAGAGTGGAACAGCCCGAGGAAGCGGCAGAGCGGTCGCAGATCCGGCGCTTGATTGAAGAAAAAATCGACGGCTTGCCGGACGTCTTTCGTATCGTATTTATGTTGCGCGGGCTGGAAGAAATGTCGGTGGAAGAAACCGCCGCCTGCCTCAACATTCCCGAAGCGACCGTACGGACCCGCTATTTCCGCGCCCGCAGCATGCTGCGCGAAGCACTCTCACGTGAAATTGATCATGGCCTCGATGCAGCCTTCTCGTTCGATGGTGCGCGCTGTGACCGCATCGTGGCCAATGTCCTGGCCCGCCTGGCAGCACACTAGACCTGGCCGGGAACGCAAGCAACCTTTGCGGCATCTAATGTTTGTAGCAAGCACGTTTTACCCCACTTCACAAACAGCACAAAGGAATCGTATGAATAAGCACGTTCAAGCATTGACTGCTAGTCTGCTGGTACTGGCCGTGTCGGCATCGTTCGCTCAGGCGCACGGGCCTAGCGACGCACAAATCGCTGCGATCGTTGTTGCAGCCAATAACGTCGATATCGAAGCAGGCCAGTTAGCCGCAGCGAAGGCCAGCAATGCCGAAGTAAAAAAATTCGCGCAAACTATGGTTGCCGACCATGGCGGCGTCAATAAAATGGCGGTCGAACTGGTGACCCGTCTGCAGGTCATCCCGGAAGAAAATGACATCAGCAAATCACTCAAACAGGGTGGCAACGAAACACTGGCCAAGCTCAAAGCTCTGCACGGCGCAAAATTCGATCAGGCCTATGTTGATAACGAGGTGGCCTATCACGCCGCGGTAATGGACGCGCTCGACAAGACTCTGATTCCGAGCGCGCAAAATGCCGAACTCAAAGCTCTGCTGGTAAAAGTACGGCCTGCCTTCGTAGCCCATCTCGATCACGCCCGGCACATGCAGGCGTCATTCAAATAAGGATGAGCATGCGTACCCTGCCACACCCCGACGGTCTAGCGCGCTGCTGCGGCAAGGGGGCGCTTGTTCTGGCCCTGCTAGCGGCCCTGTGTGCGCCGTCGCAGACACTTGCAGCATCGGCCACACATAGGGTGATTATCGAAGCTATGCAGTTTTCGCCACAAGTACTGGAAATCAAAGCCGGCGATACGGTCGAATGGATCAATAAAGACCCGTTCCCCCATGATGCCGTCAGCCGCGTCCCACAATTCACGTCGGGGACCATACCGGCAGGCGCACGCTGGACGTTCGTCGCGCGTCGCCAAGGCAGCTTTGCCTATGCCTGCACGCTGCATCCGATGATGCAAGCCCGCATCATCGTCAAGTAGCCGCGCTACCGGCTCGACATCTCCAGCCCAATTACTACGCACTCGCGCGCTACACAAGGAGCTTAAATGCTGTTAGATCTAGACATCAAACCCGGCCGGCAAACGCTAAAGGTCAGCGCGTCGGAACGGATACGCCAGCGCTTGCTGGACGCAGGCCAGCGGTTTCACGCCAACGACAACATCGCGGCGTATATCCGCCATGGTGAGCTGGACGAACTACGCCACGAAGTGACGCTGCAATTGCAGGAAGTGTTGCGCACTCTGGTCATCGATACCCGGAACGACCATAACACGGCCGACACGGCAAAGCGGGTAGCCAAGATGTTTGTTGAGGAGGTATTTCGCGGTCGCTATGAAGCAGCGCCTGCGGTCACCGCCTTTCCGAATATCACCGGGCTTAGCGAATTGATGATCATCGGTCCGCTAACGGTGCGTAGTGCCTGCTCGCACCACCTCTGCCCTATCATGGGCAAAGTGTGGCTGGGAGTACTGCCCAACGCCACGTCGGATCTGATCGGCTTGTCCAAGTTTGCCCGTCTGGCCGAGTGGGTGATGAGCCGGCCACAGATACAGGAAGAAGCCGTGGTGATGTTGGCCAATGAACTGGAACAGAGAATCCGCCCGGATGGCCTCGCCATCATCATGGAGGCCCAGCATTTTTGCATGCACTGGCGGGGTGTCAAGGACGATGGGGCTTTGATGTGGAATTCCGTGATGCGCGGCGCCTTTCTGAACAACACCGCACTCCGCAGTGAATTTCTGAATCTGATCACCACGCTGAATTAAGCAAATACAATGCTCAATCAGCCAGCCGCGGTCAGACACTGCCGTTCGCTAGCAATCCAACTAACGCTGGACAGATATATGCGCCGATTTTTCACGCGCGGCATCCCTCAAGTGCAAGCGGATAAAATCTGCCGCTGCCTCCTGCTGCCCTGTCAGTAGCAACTCGATCAGGCTCAGGTGCTCGCGGCAGCGACGTGCACTGGCTTCGCGGTTAAACGTCTTACGATATTCCATCAGGCGACGCAGGCTATTGAGCCGCTTGAGCGAATCGATAAAGAAAACGTTGCCTGAGCATTCTGCAATGGCTTCGTGTAACTGCGTATTGGCATTAAAGATATCAGCCGCAGAAACGTCATTAATCTGCTCCAGCAGCAGGCGCTGCTGCTGCTGGCAACGTTCCAGTGCAGTACGGTTCAGACTGAATGTCGGCTCCAGTATGCCAGCCGCTTCGATCAGGATACGGAAGCGGTAGCCCTGATCATAAGTTGCCGCTGACGTCAGGACAGGGGTAAAGCGCCAGCCATGCCCGGGCAGACGTTCTATCCATCCTTCCTGCGCCATGCGGCGCAAGACCGCCGCCAATTGTGCGCGGCTGATGTCATACCGCCGCGCAAATTCGTTCTCCGTCACCCGCTCCGGCAAGTGTCCTGCCAACCTGTCTTCGGCAATCGCAAAATAGGCCTGCTCGAGCGGATCCGGTGGCGTGAACTGCTTTTCGCCCGACTGCACCAGCAAGGCGCCGGCATTCGATACGCTGTGGGCGCCATCTTTACTGGTCGCCAGCAGACCTTCACGCACCAGTCGCTGTATCGCTTCGCGCACCGGCGTGCGCGAGACACGGAAGCGTTCAGCCAGCCCGCGCTCGCTGAGTCGGGTCCCGGCCCGTCAATCGAAGTAATTCTGCATACACCCCAGCGCCCGTAAGTTCTTGAATTTAGGCCGATCCCATTTTCGATGACGACACTTTTACTTCGCATACATGCGAAGTAAAGTTGCGACATCCTTGAAATGCGCAGTAAAACTGCTAAATTGTATAAAAACCGGCGGAGATCCGCATGGCACCTGGCATTTCACACTCACGCTTCACCCATCCGATCGACAGCGAGCGGCCGAAAGGCGCATCGCGCTTTGAGTTTTTGGCGCCCAAGCTCAAGCGCCGGGTGACGCTCTTCGACCCGTTCCATGTTCGGCTTTGGGCGCTCCTCGAAAGCAATCCCCGGGTGCTGCGCTATTGCGAGCGCCCGGCGTACTGGCACCACGACAACCGCCGGCAACTGGCTGATTTTTGGGTCAAGATCGGACGACGCGAAGTATGCTGGATCGTCACACCCACGCCCCAGCCGGCCCGGGCGGGGGGCCTGAGTGCCGACGACGATATCGGCGTCCGCTATGTGCACGTGCAAGATCTTGCCGCCCATGGCGTCTGGATCGAGAACTGGCTGCGCATCCTGCCCTATCTTGCGTCGAATGAGCGCTTTGTCAGCGAAAGGTTGTTGCTCGATGTCGAGCAAGCGGTATCGAGCGCGCCAACGCTGGGGCAACTCGAACGCGACTTTCAGCCGCATGACACCGTGCTGGTGCGCACCGCGGTATTCATGCTGCTGCACAAAGGGCGCATCAAGGCGAAGGCATTGCGCGATCGGCCGTTGGGGCCGGCGATGGGTTTGCGGAGGGCATCCACATGACTGGCCGTCGTAGCGCCACCGCCACGGATCGGGCCGATCCGACATTGTGGCCGACCGTGGCGTGGCCCGCTCTTTCGGGAGAGCAACAAAAAATCTTTCGCGCCCGTGAAGAAGCGGTGCGGCTGTATTGTCGGCGCGCTCCCCTGCGCTCCATCGAGGCCGCCACAGGGGTGCCGTTCAGCTCCGTGCGCCGCATGTACGAACGCTGCCTGCAGACGCATGCCGACGGCCGTCTGCAGGGCTTGCGCGCACTCGTTCCCTACGAACATGTCAAGTCGTACCGGCGCTCGGCAAAGAGCGTCCGATCCGGTCCTGCGGGCAAGGCCGGCGCATTCCAGCAATTGCTGGAACGTCACCCTGAGCTGGAAGCCCTGATCGCCAATGAGCTGCAGGCGCATCACGTCGTGTTAAGAGAGGGGCCAAAAGGGCTCGTTGTCGGTGGGCTGAGCGCCTTGCACAAACGCTTTCGCCTGCTCTGTCTGGAGCTGGGCCTGACGCAAGGGGACTATCCCCTGGTTCAGGACGAGCAAGGGATCCGCAGCCTGGGCGCGGCGGTCAAGTCCATGGCCGCGCGCTCATTTGAACTGGCGGCGCGCGTCGCGCTCGCGCAAAAACGCTCCGGCGGTGTCCGTCCGCACGCCGAAGGCCTGCCATTGGTCGCGGCCATCCCGTTCGATGCCGTCGAATTCGACGGCCACCGGGTTGACGTGCGCCTGCGCATCGTCTTTGAACGCGTCGCCGGCATCGAGGAGTCGTTCGAAATCGATCGCGTCTGGCTGCTCACCATCATCGACATTTGCAGCCGGGCGATCCTGGGCTACCACATCGTGCTGGAACCGGAATACAGCCGCTTCGACGTGCTCAAGACGGTCGAGCGGGCCCTGGTTCCGTGGCGCCCGCCGGCGCTGACCATTCCCGGCCTGCGCTTTGCCCCAGGAGCGGGCATGCCCTCCGAACGCTTCCCGGAACTTGGCTATGCGCTGTGGAACTGGTTCCGCTTCGACAATGCGAAAGCCCATCTCGCCGAGGACACCTTGCGCGTGCTGACCGACATTGTCGGCTGTGGCGCCCATGCCGGTCCGGCTTACCGCCCCAACGAGCGGCCCCATATTGAACGCTTTTTCGGCACCCTGGCATCGGTCCTCGCGCATCGGTTGCCGGGTAACACGGGCAGCGGCGCTGCCGATCCGCGGCGACGCATCGCGGAACTGACGGCCACTTCGGCGGCCGTGGTGCGACTCGACGAATTGATGGAACTGACTGCGGTGGCCATCGCCAACTACAACGCCGCTGCGCACACGAACCTGGGCGGTCGTTCGCCGCTGGAAATGCTGGGCTATTACGTCCGTGAAAAACAAAGTGCGCTGCGCTGGCTGGCCGAGCCCATGCGGCGCAACCTGTGTCTGCTGCAGCACGAGCATGAAGGACACGTGCGCGGCAGTGTCGTCAAAGGGGTGCGGCCCTATATTCATTTCTTCGGCGCGCGCTACACGAGCCATGCCCTGGCCGGACGGGCGGACCTGATCGGCAAGCCGGTGCGGCTCTACTTTGACGCCGAGGACGTGCGCGCGCTGCGCGTGTTCGACGCGGCCGGGCGCGAACTATGCGTGGTGGAGGTCCAGGGGGCCTGGCGCCATACGGCCCATACCCTGCGCATGCGCAAGGAAATCCTGGCCCTCGTGCGGGCGCGCAAGTTGCGCGTCGCGCACAATGACGATCCGGTCCAGTGCTATCTTGATTACCTGCGCCATGGCGCAGCCAGGCGGCGCCGCTCGGCCAGCAAAGCGGAGATTGCGCGGCGGGCCATTGACGCTGCCGCGCCGGCGCCGAAGGCGCCACCCGGTCCGGCCGAGAAGGCGCAATCGGACTGTGCCACAGCACCCGTCCCCCTCCCTGCCGAGGAAGCCAAACAAAGCAAAAGCCCGGTCAAGGGCAAGCGGCTCATCATCGGCTCCGGTCAAGTGTTCTCACGCTAACCATGGCCAAGGAAAAACCAGCAACGGCGGGCGACGGCAGGACGGTCGCACGACCTATCGCGATCGACCACCATCCCTTGAACAACCGCACCTACCGCGTCGCCACGACAGCCATCGAGGACTGCTGGCTGCTGGTGTCGAGGTGCCTGCAATACCGCATCCCCGGGGCGTTGATCTATGGCGAGAGCCGACTGGGCAAGACCTACGCGATCGAATACCTGCGCATGCTGATCCACCGCGAGCGGCCGGAGATTCCCACCTTCCACGTGCAGTCCGAGCACAAGGCCAGCCGCAGCGAGGGCGCATTTTTCACGCGCCTGCTCCGCTCGGTACGTCATCCCTCGCCCGACAGCGGGCGCAATGGAGGCAAGCGGCGGGCACTGCACGAGCGGCTGCGCGATGTGGCGGAAGCCCAGGGCAGTACCTCGGTCATCTTTTTCTGCGACGAGGCGCAGCGCTATTGCCTGCACGAATATGAGTGGCTGCGCGACGTGCATGACGAACTGGCCCAGTGCGGCGTGCGCTTGACGACCTTTCTGTTTGGCCAGGAGCGGCTATGCGAGCAACGGGCGCGTTTTCAGGAATCCGGCGACACGCACATCGTCAAGCGCTTCATGGTGGAGACCTTGCGCTTTCGCGGCATCCGCAGCGCGGTCGACGCCGCGACCTGCCTCAGGAGCTACGACGAGCACGCGTACCCGGTCGGCAGCGACTGGAGTTTCACGCGCTATTACTATCCCTTCGCTTTCGAAGCGGGCATGCGCCTGGAAATGAGCGCCGACTTTGTGTGGGATGCCTTTTCCCAGGCCCACCAGCATGCCGGCCTGGCCGGCGCAGTCGAAATCCCGATGGAATATTTTTCGCGCGCGGTCGAGGCCATTTTGCTCGACGGCCTGCTGCACGATGCGCTCGACTTTCAATTGAGCGAGCGCCACTGGAGCACCGTCGTGCAGCATTGTGGCTATGTGGCCTCGGAACAGGCGGTCGAGCGCAATGCGCGTGGGCTGGGACGTTGAGTGCGCCCCCGATGCGCCTGCCCGTGCTCATCGTTCCTCCCGGCGGCGTCAAGGTGGTGGCCTTGCCGAAGTTGGCCCCCCATCTTCTGGCGCCGTATGAATCGGCCTGGGCGTGGGCGGCCAAGCTCGCCGCCGCAAACGCCTTGTCGGCCTGCGAAGTGTCGGCGCTGCTGGGCATTTCGGCGCGCCATCGATCTGCCCTGCTGCCCGATCACGTGCCGCGCGCAGCGCAAGTGCTGGGCCGGACATTGGGTTTTCCGGCCACGCGGATCCGGGATGCCTTTCTCGAGGGCGGCTTGCGCGATCTGCGCCCCCTGATGCACGAGCGGCTGCGGCTTTGTCCTGCCTGCGCGCGTCTGGGCCGGCACTTCATCCTCCATCAATTGCGGCCATTCTCCCATTGTCCGCTGCACGGCTTGCCCTTGCGCGATCGTTGCCACCGCTGCGGCGAGCCGCGTAGCTACGGGCTGGGAAGTTCCCGGGTCTTCGGGCCCATCAATTGCCCGACCTGCCGCGCGCCGCAGCTGCCGTTATCGGTCGGCGGTCAACCCGAGGCCCGTGGGATGCCGGCGCCCAGTGTCGACCTGATCGCGCGCTGGCTGGCCTTCCTGCGCCGACGCGTCACGCTGCCGGTCTTGTTCGACAGGGAGGGCGCAATCGACGCCGCTCGATGTGCAGGATCTGTTGGCGCAGACCGCATCGAGGTGTGCATTGCGCCCAAGTCGACACGCCATCGGCTCACCTCGACCATGCGCGCTCGCTGGTCTGCCGGCATGCAGCACACGTGCCTGAGGGATGGCCGGGATTACGGATTTTTTCGCAGAAAGTGAACTAACCTATTGATCTATAATAGAAAACCACCTTAATCGACTGGTCCCTTTTGCCGACAAGAACCAGAAGCCTTTTCGTTCCCGCCTATTTCCACGCATTTTTGGCGGATTGTCCTTTTTTGCTGGCCAGCAAAAAAGGACAATCCGCCAAATTGAGGGGCGGCCGGGATTCGTGTAAAAAAACTCAAATTCCGCTTTAACTTATTGATTTATCTGGGCAATGAGTGAGGTCGTCAGTCGTCGATCAGCGCCTGAATGATTGGGCAACCTTCGCTACGCTCCTCACTGTCGCATTGGGCCACCATCCCTTCGAGCGCGGTCTTCATCGCATGCAGGTCGGTTAGTTTTGACTCCACCATTGCGAGCTTCCTGATTGCCAGCTCGCGAGTGCCATTGCAGGCCAGCGAACCTTCCAGCCTAAGCAAACTCGAAATTTCGTCAAGCGTAAAGCCAAGCAACTGAGCCCGCTTGATGAACCGTATCCTGCGAATATCTCCGTCGCCATAGGTGCGGTAGCCGTCATGGGGACGCATTGGTTCGTCGATCAGCCCGCTGCGCTGGTAGAACCTTACCGTCTCGACGTTCACCCCGGCGGCGGCGGCCAGGCGCCCGATCGTCATTTTTTCATCCATGTGCTTGACTCCGTATATATGTACGGAGTTTATCCTATTCTCGGACAAAACCTATGGGAGTGAGCATGGCAATCGGAACAAATAGCACCTTGGCCGCAGGGATATTGGCGGCCCTCGGCGCGTCGGCTTGCTGCGCTGGCCCACTCGTTCTTCTGTTGCTCGGCGTCGGCGGCGGTTGGGCGTCGCACCTAATTGCATTGGAGCCATATAGTCCCTATCTCACCGGGCTGACGCTGCTTTTGCTCGGGCTGGCCTTCTACAATTTATATGTGCGCCGTCGTGCCTGCGCGCCGAGCGACGCGTGCGCTTCTGATCGAGTCATCAGGAACCAGCGCATCGCGTTCTGGCTTGTTACTTTGCCGGTGTTACTACTGCTGGCATTTCCCTTGTATGCCCCATTGTTCTATTGAAAAGGATGTCCCCATGCGTATCTACTCATTCCTCGTTGCTGTTTTGCTAGCTGGACCGGCCTTTGCCGGCGAGCCACAGGTCATTACCCTTAACGTACAAAACATGACCTGTCCGGCGTGCCCGATCACCGTCAAGAAAGCGCTGGAGCAAGTTCCAGGCGTGAGCGATGTGAAAGTGGATTTTGGGCACAAGACCGCGGCGGTGCGGCTAGATATGGACCGCGCCACTATCGCATCGCTGACTAAGGCGACGGCCGATGCTGGTTTCCCGTCGACGCAAGGGAAATAACGCGATGACCGAGGCGATTTTAGAATCCACGCTAACGTGCCCACATTGCGGGGTGAGCAAACAGGAGCGCATGCCGACGGACGCGTGCCAGTTTTACTACGAGTGTACAGGTTGTAGCGTCGTGCTACGGCCAAAGGCCGGCGACTGCTGCGTGTTCTGCTCCTACGGGACGGTAAAGTGCCCACCGATCCAGTTGCAGCGGGGATGCTGCGGATAGTGCCGGCTTACTTTTCGACCTCGCGTGCGGTCGACGTGGCGGCGATCTTGTCGAGATAGGTCCGCAACTGCTCCCCGATTTGCTCCTGCGCCTGTACCTTTGCATTGGCCTGGGCCAGCAAAAGCTCCAATTCACGGACCTCTGCCTTGACCGGCGCCATCTGGTCATTGGCATTGTTTAGCTGTTCGGTCAGTAGTTGGGGTACAAACAAAATTCGGAAAAAATCGTACGCTAAGACTTTCTGAGCGATGCTCGGGATCACGGATTCTTCGCCGAAATTGTACTAGCTAGTTAAACTATAATAGAAAATCGCCATAATAACCACGCCGTTTCAGTCTGTCCGAATTAACGGTCTCCTTGCTTCCGAGCAGTTCCTAAGCATTTTTGACGCCCCCCTTTTTTTGCTGGCCAGAAAAAATAGACATTTCTCCAACATTAGAATTGATCGATGCCAAGCCATCCGCCTGCATAAGAGTCTTCCGTTTGTGCCAAGATTGAGAGATTGGATGGTAATAACTCGCTAAGCTCGTCGGGCTCGCATTTCACATTTCCCTACCGCTTGACATTCGATTTCCTCAATCGAAAAAGAAGGGGAAGAAGGTTTATGTTAAGCTTTTCCGCATGAAAAAAGTGCTACTCATCATGCTGTTAGTACTCGTGCCATTCCAGATATCCTGGACAATGGCCGGAGATTATTGCCAGCATGAGAATGGCGCTGTCGCTGCGCACTTTGGACATCACGCCCATCAGCATCAAAGCAAGCCGGGTCAGTCAGACTCCAAGCATGCAAGTAAACTAAGCCGGGCGCACTCCGATTGTGGTTCTTGCCACGCGACCGTACTGGCCTTGTTGCTGGAGCCACACGCTGCTGGCGCAATTTCGATGTTTGCGGTAAAGCTGCAGCCGCTTCCTCCTGACGCCTACACATCTCACATCCCGGATGGCCCACGCGAGCCAGACCGCACGCATTTCGCCTGATCCACGTATTCAGCAATTCGCCCAATCTTGGGCGTACGTTCAACGCAATGAATTGGAGTAGGTATGACAGCGTCTGAAAAGCACGAACACAACTCAACAAAAGAAGAAGGTGGTCATGATGGGCACGATCACGAAGGCGGTCTGCTGGGTGAAAAAACGGAACTGATTTTTGCGCTGCTCGCCGGCGCTTTAGTTTTAGCAGGTTGGCTGTGCGAGAGGTCCGAGGCTGGGCCGGACTGGCTCAGCACGGCCTTGTACTGCACCGCCTACATCTTCGGCGGTTACTTCACGCTCAAAGAGGCTATCGATAACTTGCGCGCGAAGCGCTTCGAGATCGATACGTTAATGCTTGTAGCTGCAGCCGGCGCCGCTGCCTTGGGGAAATGGGGGGAAGGCGCATTGCTGCTGTTCCTGTTCAGCCTGGGCCATTCGCTGGAGCATTTCGCGATGGGGCGCGCACGACGCGCTATTGAAGCGCTGGCCAAGCTCGCACCTGAAACTGCGATCGTTCGCCGCGGCGACAAAACTGAGGAGGTTTCTGTTGAATCCCTCCAGCTAGGCGACGTTGTGTTGGTCAAGCCGAATGAAAGGTTGCCGGCCGATGGCGTCGTAACCAAGGGCACAACCAGCGTTAATCAGGCGCCGGTGACTGGCGAGAGTGTGCCCGTCGACAAAGAGCCCGTGGCAAATGCAAGAGCAGCGATCGCCACGTTTGATAAGGCGCCTGCAAACAACCGCGTATTTGCGGGCACCATCAACGGTGCTGGCAGTATTGAGGTCATGGTTGCACGCCTGGCCACCCAGTCGACAATGGCTCGCGTCGTGCAGATGGTTTCCGAAGCCGAGGCACAGCGTTCTCCGACTCAGCAGTTCACTGATAAATTCGAGAAGAAATTTGTGCCGGCGGTGTTGGGATTAGTCGTGTTGCTGATGTTAGCCTTCGTCGTAATCGACGAACCATTCGCAGACAGCTTCTACCGTGCGATGGCCGTGCTCGTTGCTGCCAGTCCGTGTGCGCTGGCGATCTCCGTGCCAAGCGCCGTGCTCTCTGGCGTTGCGCGCGCCGGCCGCAGCGGGGTGCTGGTCAAGGGAGGCGGGCCGCTTGAGAACCTCGGGACTCTCACCTCTATTGCCTTTGACAAGACAGGCACGCTCACTGAGGGCAAACCGAAAATGACGGACGTTGTGACGGCGCCTGGTGCAGATGAAGCAGAGCTACTCAGTGTCGTGCTTGCAGTTGAATCTCACAGCGACCATCCGCTTGCTTCGGCATTGGTGGCAGGCGCGCGCGAACGCTTAGGTGACAAGCTGCAGCAGATTTCTGCCAATGATGTGAAGAGCATCACTGGCCGCGGTATCGAGGCAGATGTCGGTGGTGAAAAGGTCTATGTAGCCAAGCCGATTCTGTTCACGGAACTCTCCGTCGGCTCGGTGCCGGAAGCGCTGGCTAGCGCCAATGAAAAACTGGTCGGCGACGGTCGCACTACCATGATCGTGTTTAAAGGCACCCGTTACCTTGGCGTGATTGGCGTCATGGATACACCACGCGAGGTAGCTGGCGAGGTGATGACTAAACTGCGCGCACTGGGCATCGAACGGCTCATTATGATTTCTGGCGACAACCAGAAAGTTGCAGACTCGGTTGCGCGCACAGTAGGACTTACTGAAGCGCGCGGCGATTTGATGCCGGACCAGAAGGTCGAAGAGATTAAGCGCCTGCGCGAAGCACACGGCAAGGTCGCGATGGTCGGCGACGGCGTCAATGACGCGCCTGCGATGGCTAATTCGACCGTTGGCATCGCGATGGGAGCCGCGGGTTCGGACGTCGCGTTGGAAGCGGCCGACGTAGCGCTGATGGGCGATGACCTATCGCAGCTACCGTTCGTCGTTGGCCTTTCACGCCAGACGAGCAGAATCATCAAGCAAAACCTTTGGGTGAGCCTGGGTGTGGTCGCCGTGCTAATCCCGGCGACGATCTTCGGCTTGAACATCGGCACTGCCGTACTCTTCCATGAAGGTTCAACGATCATTGTGGTGGTCAATGCGCTGAGGCTGCTCGCATTTAAGGACAATGCTGGCGCGTAAAAGCGGTGATGATGACACCTCAAAAACAGGAGTGGCATCATCACATAATTGCAAGATTGCTTTTAGATACAAGCTGTCTGAGAGATCACTTGCAAACAGAGACTGTTGGATTAAGAAAAAAATTCGAGCGCAACAGAAATGCCAATGCATTCATCGTGATATACTCGCCGCATGGTCCGCCGAACTCTCATCATGCTGATTACTCTACTCGCGCTGCAGTTTAGCTGGAGCGTGGTGGCAGTCTATTGCACGCATGAGACGGGTAAAGCTGCAAATCACTGGGGCCATCATCCCGATACCAATCCTTCGGACAGCGTCGCTTCGATTCTGAAAGAAAAGCCGACGGACGCAAAGAAGTCGTCGGCGCATTCTCATTGCGCTTCGTGTGCACACGGCACCTTGTGGCTTGATAGCTTTGACGGCATCTCGCATCCTCAGATCGCTGAAGCTGCTCCAGTGTCCACCGAAATCATCCTCTCCTCGTTTTACATCGCTCCTCCAGAACGCCCTCAGTGGGCAGTCGCCGCTTAACTCCGGCGGTTGTATTCGGCCGTCTCTCTAGAAGTGTGACTTACGCCTGAAAATAGGCGGAGGTTGCTGCACGCCGCCGGATTTCTTCGTCTTTAATTTTCGGAGTTATCCATGCAATCCCAACATTTGGTTTTGGGAGCGGCTGTCCTATTGGCACAGCTCATCCCCTTTAGTACCCAGGCTGCTGGGCAACAGAGCGCTGCCTTCACGATTGGTGAAGTGGTGCCTGCAGCAAATACAAATTCCGCACCGCTGACGCTGGAACAGGCCATCGCAATGACCCTGTCGACCAGCCCAGAACTGCGTTCGGCCGCACAGAGCGTTGCGATCGCCGAAGGCGCGCGCGTCCAAGCCGGCATGCGCCCCAATCCTGAACTGGCGCTGCTGCGCGAAGGTACTTCCTCCCGCAGCAATCGTACTGATACCTACCAGTTAAGCCAGCCCATTGAGATGGGCGGCAAACGCGGTGCCCGTATCAAGCTGGCTGAACAAGATCAGGCGCTGGCGCGCGGAGATGTGGACGTCGCGGCAGCAGAGTTGCGCGCAAACGTCACTGCGGCCTATTTAGAGGCCCTTACGGCGCAAGAGCACGTAGCGCTGGCCAAGGAGTCTCTCAGCCTGGCAGGAAAGGCTACGAATGCCGCTGGGCGCCGTGTGGCGGCCGGCAAAATCTCGCCTCTGGAGCAAACCCGATCGAGCGTGGCTGAAGCCAGTGCGCGTCTGGAGTTGTCGCAGGCAGTCGCCGACGCTGCATTGGCACGGCGCCGCCTGGCTGCATTCTGGGGCAGCACGCAGCCTGAAGCGCGCTCCCTAGTGACGCCAGACATCAACCTGACCGTCATTCCTGCATTGCCTGAACTACAGTCTCGCCTGGATGCATCGCCACAGATGCAACGTGCACGCATGCAGATCGCTCGCGAAGAGGCCGGCGTGAATCTGGCGAAGGCAGATCGTGTTCCTGACCTGACCCTCACGCTGGGGAAAAAGAAGGACTTCCAGACCAACGTCTCTCAGACGGTTGTAGGTGTCGCGATACCGCTGCCGTTCTTTAACCGCAACCAAGGCAACCTCTTGTCCGCACTGCGTCGTGTTGATAAGGCGAAGACCGATGCCGAGATCGAGTACCTGAATGCATCCCAAGCCTTGGCAGACGCTCACCAGCGGGCATCCGTCGCACAGGAGCAGATTGAGAGCATGCGCAACGAGATCCTGCCGGCTGCACAAAGCGCGTTCAACGCGGCCGTCACGGGCTTTGAACTCGGCAAGTTCGGGTTTATTGACGTGCTCGATGCTCAGCGCACCTTGTTCCAAAGCCGCGCTCAATATCTGAGCGCACTCTCCGCCCGCTATCGCTCTCTCGCCGATCTGGAACGTTTCATCGCCGTAGAACCCAACGTTGGCAACTACACGACTGACAGGAATGCAAAATGATGTTCAATACTGATAAAAAATCTCAAAAAACTGCACTGATCATTGTGCTGATTGGCGCCGTACTTGGTGCGACCATCCTGTTATGGAAAAAGGACAGTGGCGGTGGCGCCGCTGAAGCACCGCATGCAGAAGAAACCGCGAAGAAGGAAGGCGGCGATCACGCCGGCGAAGAAGGCGTGGTGCTGATGAACGCAAAGCAGATTCAGACTGCCGGCGTGACGATCGCGAAAGCTGAAGCGGCCACGATGGGCAACGTCATTCAGTTGCCGGGTGAGGTACGCTTCAACGAAGATCTCACGGCGCACATCGTACCGCGTACACCTGGCGTGGCTGAGTCGGTTGCCGCTGACCTGGGCCAAAGCGTTAAGAAAGGCCAGGTTCTGGCAGTCATTTCCAGCCCTGCCTTGGCAGACCTGCGTAGCGCGTCACTCGCAGCACAAAAACGACTGGGCCTGGCACAGACCACATACCAGCGCGAGAAGAAACTGTGGGAAGACAAGATCTCTGCAGAGCAGGATTATCTCCAGGCGCAGACTGCGCTGCGCGAAGCTGAGATCGAAGCCCAGACCGCCCGCTCCAAGTTGGCAGCATTGGGTGCAGGCGAAGCCGAAGGCGCGCTTAACCGCTATGTGCTGCGTGCACCGTTCGATGGCGTCATTCTGGAAAAGCACATCGCACAAGGAGAAGCCGTTAAAGAAGACGCCAACGTCTTCCTGCTCTCGAATCTGTCTAGCGTGTGGGTGGAAGTTGTGGTGACGCCAAAGGATCTGGAATTGGTCCGCGTAGGTGAAACCGTCACGATCACTTCGGCAGCTAATGATACCTCCGCCACCGGAAAAGTCAGCTACGTCGGCAATCTGCTAGGCGAGCAAACCCGCACAGCCAAAGCGCGCGTTGTCATCGCTAATCCGAATATGGCCTGGCGTCCAGGTTTGTTCGTCAATGCAGCTATGACGCGCGGTGAGAAGAAAGTTCCTGTCGCCGTCGTTGCTGATGCGGTGCAGACCATCGACGGTAAATCCGTGGTCTTCGTGAAAGTCGAAAAAGGTTTCAAAGTCCAGCCCGTCAAAACTGGTAACAGCGACGGCAAGTTCGTTGAGATCGTAGAGGGCCTGCCGGCCGGAAGCCAGTATGCCGCGAGCAATAGCTTCGTGGTCAAAGCTGAGCAGGGCAAAGGCAGTGCCGGACACGAAGACTAACTAAGGAACCGACCATGTTTGAACGAATAATTCAATCTTCCATCGGACACCGATGGCTTGTCATGCTGGCCGTGCTTGCAATGGCCGCCATCGGCGTCTACAGCTATCAGAAGCTCCCGATTGACGCTGTGCCTGACATTACCAATGTGCAGGTGCAGATCAATACCAGTGCCAGTGGCTATTCGCCACTGGAAGTTGAACAACGCGTGACCTTTCCGATCGAGACGGTGATGGCGGGCCTTCCTAATCTGGAGCAGACCCGATCGCTGTCGCGTTATGGTTTGTCGCAGGTGACCGTCATCTTCAAGGATGGCACCGACATCTACTTTGCGCGCCAGCTCGTCAATCAGCGTATCCAGGAGGCCAAGGAGAATTTGCCTCAGGGTGTCGTACCTATGATGGGACCGATTTCTACCGGCTTGGGTGAAATTTACCTGTGGACGGTTGAGAGCGAGCCGAATGCAAAAAAGCCTGATGGCACGCCGTACACTCCGACTGACCTGCGAGAGATCCAGGACTGGATCATCAAGCCGCAACTGCGCCAAGTGGAAGGTGTCACTGAAATCAACTCGATCGGTGGCTACGCCAAGGAGTATCACATCACTCCTGACCCTGTGAAGCTGAGCTCCTATGGCCTGACGCTCAAGGATGTAGTGGGCGCCATCGACCGTAACAACAATAACGTCGGCGCCGGCTACATTGAGCGCAAGGGCGAGCAATTCCTGATCCGCGCGCCTGGCCAGGTGCGCACGTTGGATGATATTCGCAACACCATCCTGAACAATGTTCAAGGCGTCCCGATTCGCGTGCGCGATGTGGCTGAGGTTGCCATTGGTCGCGAGTTGCGTACTGGTGCAGCGACGGAAAATGGCCGTGAGGTTGTGCTGGGCACCGTCTTCATGCTCATCGGCGAAAATAGCCGCGTAGTCTCTCAGGCGGTTGCCAAGCGCATGGAGGCGGTGAACCGTTCCCTGCCGGCTGGCGTCAAGGCTGTGGCTGTCTACGACCGTACCGTGCTGGTCGACAAAGCGATCGCAACGGTCAAGAAGAACCTGCTCGAAGGCGCGATCCTGGTCATCGTGATTCTGTTCCTCTTCTTGGGCAACATCCGCGCGGCAATCATTACTGCGATGGTCATCCCTCTGGCGATGCTCTTTACCTTTACCGGCATGGTCACGTACAAAGTGAGTGCCAACCTGATGAGTCTGGGGGCATTGGACTTCGGTATCATCATTGACGGCGCCGTGGTGATCGTCGAGAACTGCGTGCGTCGCCTGTCGCATGCACAAGAGCACCTCAAGCGTGAGCTCACCCTGCGTGAACGGTTCCATGAAGTATTTGCGGCCGCCAAGGAAGCGCGCCGTCCGCTGCTGTTCGGCCAGTTGATCATCATGGTCGTCTACCTGCCGATCTTTGCTCTTGCCGGCGTCGAAGGCAAGATGTTCCACCCAATGGCCTTCGCCGTGGTTGCGGCACTGCTGGGCGCCATGATTCTGTCCATGACCTTCATTCCGGCCGCCGTAGCGCTGTTCATTGGCAAGCGCGTGGCTGAGAAGGAAAACCGCCTGATGGTGATGGCGAAGAACGGTTACGAGCCTTTGCTGGCAAAAGTGATGAACAACGCTACCGCCGTGATCACCGGCTCTGTAGTGCTGATTATTCTGTGCGGCTTGCTGGCGACCCGTTTGGGCAGTGAATTTGTGCCGAACCTGAACGAAGGCGATATCTCGATCCAGGCGCTGCGCATCCCGGGCACCAGTTTGAGTCAGTCGCTGGAAATGCAGAAGAAGCTCGAAGCTGGCCTGAAAGCAAAATTCCCGGAAATCGATCGCGTTTTTGCACGTACTGGTACCGCAGAAATTGCATCGGACCCAATGCCGCCGAATATCTCGGATGGCTACATCATGTTCAAGCCAGATTCGGAATGGCCGAAGCCGAAGAAAACCCGCGACGAATTGGTGGCTGAAATCAAGGAAGAAGCCGAGAAGTACGTCGGTAATGCCTATGAGTTCTCTCAGCCTATCCAGCTGCGTTTCAACGAGCTGATCTCTGGTGTGCGTAGTGACGTCGCGGTCAAGGTCTATGGCGACGATATGGACGTCCTGGCTGAGACCGGCAAGAAGATCGCCGATGTGCTGCAACGCATACCGGGCGCCACCGAAGTGAAGGTGGAACAAACCGGTGGTTTGCCGATGCTGACCGTGAAAATCGATCGTGAGAAGACTGCGCGTTATGGCCTGAATATCGGCGACGTACAAGAAGCACTCGCGATCGCTACCGGTGGTCGTGAAGCCGGCATCATGTTCGAAGGTGACCGCCGCTTCGATATCTTGGTCCGACTGCCAGAAACGCTGCGTAGTGACCTGGATGCTTTGCGTCGCCTGCCGATCTCGCTGCCGGCGCAAGCTGGCGCCACAACCTCGTTCATTCCATTGAGTGAAGTGGCTTCGCTCGACTTCGCTCCAGGTCCGAACCAGATCAGCCGCGAGAACGGTAAACGCCGCATTGTGATCAGCGCTAACGTCACCGGCCGTGATATCGGCAGCTTTGTGCCTGAGGCGGAGCAAGCGATCGCCAAAAACGTCAAGATCCCATCTGGATATTGGACGACCTGGGGTGGTACGTTTGAACAGCTTCAGTCCGCAACCAATCGCCTGAAGATTGTCGTTCCACTGGCACTGTTCCTGGTGTTCACGCTGTTGTTCGTCATGTTCAACAACGTCAAGGATGGCCTGCTGGTCTTTACCGGCATTCCGTTTGCGCTGACCGGCGGCATCATCGCGCTGTCGATGCGCGGCATTCCAATGTCGATTTCGGCGGCAGTGGGCTTCATTGCACTGTCGGGGGTGGCCGTCCTCAATGGCTTGGTGATGATTTCCTACATCCGATCCTTGCGTGAAGAAGGAATGAGTGTGGACGCGGCGGTGATTACGGGAGCCTTGACCCGTCTGCGCCCCGTACTGATGACTGCGCTGGTCGCTTCGCTGGGCTTCGTGCCGATGGCGCTGGCTACCGGTACGGGCGCCGAAGTACAGCGTCCACTGGCCACTGTCGTCATCGGCGGCATCCTGTCGTCGACGGCGCTGACCTTGTTGGTACTGCCTCTGCTGTACCGCTTGATGCATCGCAACGATCCTGAGGAAAAGGAGGTTGTCCCTGATGACGCACAACCTGCTCACTAACTCGAACTAACCCCTCGTAGATTGCGGCCGGCATTGCCGGCCGCCTCTTCCGACTCACTGAAAAGCGAGTCGGTGGGGTTCTTTACGCCTAAAACTGGCATTCAAAAGGTGGTGAATATGAATTCAAGCGAATCCGCGGCCCACGCCGAGCTGACAACGTTCCTTGTCTACGGTTCCATCGTAATGATCTTGATCATGGGGGGCCTTATATGGTGGCTGAACTACAGCTACAAGAAGCGCAATAAGAAACACCAAAAGCCGCATTTGGAGCTCGTCAGTCCGTCATCCAAGCTGCATGGCCAACGCCGCCACAAGCGACACGAGAAGTAAGGAAAGTCTATGAGCTCAAATCACGCACACGCAGTCAATGAGGGCACGAATGAAAAGCCGCTCTGGATTGCGCTAATACTGACAACAACATTCCTGATTGCGGAAGTTACGGGTGGAGTCCTGACCAATAGCCTGGCACTGATTTCAGATGCCGCTCACATGTTCACCGACGCTGCTGCATTGGCAGTATCTCTGGTCGCGATCCGAATCGGTAAACGCGCGGCCGACAGCTTACGCACGTTTGGCTATTACCGATTCGAAATTCTGGCTGCTGCTTTCAATGCAGTGTTGCTCTTCCTGGTTGCCATGTACATCTTGTACGAGGCTTACCAGCGGATCAACAACCCTCCGGAAATTCAATCCGGTGCGATGCTTATCGTCGCAACCCTTGGCCTGATGATCAATCTGGTGAGCATGCGCTTGCTGGGCAGTGGGAAGGACAAGAGTCTGAACGTCAAAGGTGCCTATCTCGAAGTATGGAGTGACATGCTTGGGTCGGTAAGCCGGCGCTCGCCGATCTTTTAAGAGATTGATTTGCCCGTATGACTATCCCAATTTGAACAGGAGGTTGAAATGGACAATGTAAAAGGTGATGCACCGAACGTCTTCAACGGCTGGACCAAGGAAGTATTTTGGGAAAGGGCATTGGAGATTTCGGAGCAGAGGTTGACCGTACTGGCATCGAATATTGCGAACGCTGATACGCCCAACTACAAGGCGCGCGATATCGATTTTCGAGCATCGTTGCAGCAAGCGATTGCTGCGAGCAACGCAACGACGGTGACGGTTAAGGTCACCAGCTCGCCGGCTAAAGACGCTCCTTTTGTGGCTACGCTGATGTACCGCATCCCAACACAGGGCTCAGTTGATGGGAACACCGTAGAGATGGACACCGAGCGCTCTTCTTTCGCAGATCAGGCAATTCGGCATGAGTTCTTGCTGCAGAAGGCATTAGATGAATACAAGGAAATCGGGTCATTGTTCAAGAACATGGTCGGATGAGTCCCGAAACAGGAGGTAAATATGAAACGCAATCAGATATTGATTCTGGTCGTCATCTCTGTGATGACTGCTGGATGTAGCACGAAGCCGCCGGATGATCTGGGGACGCAAATTGGAACCATCACCGAGATATTCGATGTGGGCGTCGAGCCGTCTGATCTGCCGGACTGCCGTGTGTCGCGCAATCCTGAAGAGTTGTCGACGGGCCGCTATATGCAGGTTCACTTCAAGAGCTACCGGCTACACCGATCGATCAATGCATTTGTTCCGCTATCAAAGGAGTTTAAAAAAGATGACAAGGTAGTGGTCAGGCACCCTTACTGCGTTGGCTCGCATAAGCCAGAGATTACGAACGTTGTTGTTGAATGATCTGGATTGCCCAGGCAGCTTGATGTGCCAAGTTTTGCACAGGGATATATCACCTTAATCAACTATATTTCATGTCTGATTTTTTGAAGTCTAAGATCGAGCTGTACGCGCTCATCATAATATTCGTGGTGTGTTCTATCTGGGTACTCGACATTCGTAGTCTGGTGCCGCCGGATGAGGGGCGCTACGCAGAAATGGCGCGTGAGATGTTCGTAACTGGCGACTGGATTACGACGTGCCTCAATGGCATCAAGTATTTCGAAAAGCCACCGCTCCATATGTGGATGAGTGCTGTTGCCTATGCCTTGTTCGGCATTGGAGAATGGCAGGCACGGCTTTGGAACGGCGTATGCGGGATCATGGGCGTTCTGCTTGTCGGCTACACCGGGCGAAAATTGTTCGGCGGGCAGGTCGGATTTTATGCTGCATCGATACTCGCATCGATGCTCTTCTGGACCGGTGCGTCGCAGTTCAATACCCTGGACATTGGCGTGGCTGCGACATTGACCATTTCGCTGTGCTCCTTACTTGTTGCGCAGCAGGACCACGCGACTGCATCGGAGCGCCGTAACTGGATGCTCGTATGCCGTAAAGGAAAGCAAATTTTTCTGCAAATTCTGGAGGCTCTCCCCTCTGCGCGCATGTTTTGCCGTAAAGGAAAGCAAATTTGTCTGCAAATTCTGGAGGTTCTCCCCTCTGCTCGCATGTTTTGCAGACAAATTTCTCCGCACTCACAAGAAAGTAAATTTGTCTACACAGAGCATTGGCAAGTAAATCTGTCTGTTCGCAGCTTCAGGTCGTCACCATTCGGCGTAAGTTGTTGAAATCATGAATGAAACACGCTTCCAATCTGCTGTTCCGCGCGCACGGCCTGCCGGCTCTCGCTGCATCGACGCGTACAGACTGAAGCTGGGTTGGCGGCCATAAATGCTGCCCGGTGCATAGCGATCTGCTGGAAAACGCCTGTCGTACTTGCGGTGCCAAGGCGCCCTACCGGCTCAACGTCGCCCTGCTCGACCCACCCTATCGATGCGGAAGCTGTGGCCATCTGTACGGCGCATCGCCGCCCGCTTCGCTGCCACACAAGCGTTCATTCAACAAGAAGGCGCGCATCGCCATTACGCGATTGCGCTTCAGCCACTACTCGTATTTTTGAGCGGTCCTCGGCGTCCCGACGCCTACGATGTAGACGGCAAATTGCAGACAAATTTGCTTTCCTGAGAAATTTTGCAGAGAAATTTACTTTCAATTCTCTAAGTATTTGATTTCGCGGTAAATTTTCGAAAAAATTCGATAAAGAGGACCATGCAGACAAATTTGCCGTCGCGTTGCAGACAAAATTGCTTTCCACTACGGGTGTCGAATCCATAAGTACTGATTGCTTCGACTTGAAAACCAAGTAGCAAGAACAAGCCCGCATGATGCGGGCTTGTTGCTTCTACCGACTCAGTCTACAGTTGCATCACAGAGCGCACCGCTTTATGCAGAAATCGCCGTGGCGATTTGCTTGGCTTTAATTCAAAACCGCAGGGCGCTGCCCCGCACCCCGCGTTCGCCACGTGGCAGAGGGGGGTTAGCGCTTTGCGGCTTCTGCTGATGTTGATGCGGCGCTGTTACCCTCAGACGTGCTGAGGCCAACATTTTTTTCGGTATGTTGCTGGACCTTGCTGAGCGCGTTGTAGCCCAGAACCACTGCCCCTACCACCAGAATGGTCACAACATTAACGACCAGATTTCCGCCTACATCGCGTAACCAGCCGAGCCAAGTTCGTTTCCCCGCTAATGCTTGGCTGATAGTGCTCAACTGAGTTTGCAAACCAGAATTTAAGTTGAGAACATGGTTGTAGAGCACACCTTGGCGAGTATCATCTTCGGTCCTTTGCACAAGGTCATCTAGGCCGGCATTAAGAAATGCTTGCGCAAGCGCCTCTGCTTGCGATCGGTAGGCAGCAATTGAAGTGTCCATGGATGCGATGGCATGGAATTGCTCTATTTCCGCACGGCTCGGATTGCCGGCGGAGGTGTTTTTGCAAAACTCGACTTTTTGCTGTTTGTAGATGATGTAGGCCAGGGCGCCGACGAGGTCATTCGGATCCGCTGTCAGCTTTTCATAGATGTTGTTGTGAGCCACTGTCGTTGCACTTACTTGGGTTTAACAGTGTCGCGAGCGACGCGATAAGCTGCGGACATCTTCTCGGTAGAAACACCGACTTCTCGCATCACTTTCGCCGCGACAGGCGAGGACGGAGCTCGTGACAAGGTAGTTGGAGTTGTGGAATACCTTGCCTCGGATATTGCGGACGACTTGCTGACCATCCGGCCATTGATAGCCATGACGTCGCTACGAGAGAAAGTCACTTTTGCCATACTGCTCTCCTCGCTATTGAAGTTGTCTTAAATATACACCAAAAGATTTTCCATTATACGCTCGTTCGCGGCAACGGTCGAGAAGGTTGGTCACTCTGCCGGTTCGCGTTCGTAGCAAACTCTTCAACTGCATAGAGTAGAGAAGTTGCCGTTTCCTACATCGGCTTAGCGGCTATTGATGGTAAATAAATATCGGGATGGCGTTAAATTTGGCTTTGCCAAAGTGGTAAATATAATTTAGAATGCGTTGATTGGAATTTACCAATGAATGTAAGTCTTTGATTTAAATGGTGATGAGTGGAAAATTTTCCAAGAAGAGAGCTTGTTAAGGTTGTTCATGCAGGTATGAATGGCTCCGCAAGTGCCTTTACCCAGTCGGTGGGGCGTTTCATCGCCAAGCTCAAAAGTGTCGACCTTGAACTTGCGCAAGAGTTATCCGCGTTGCTGCCTAACGCCAGCGCGTTGCGCAGTGCCGATACCTTTGTCCCGGCGCCCGTTGATGTTGATTCGCGAATGCAGTTGGTCGAGGTCATGTACCCGGTCATGCTAGACAAGGCTCCTATTTTTAGTGGCGAGATAAAAGATATGCTTGGCGCCTGCCTCAAAGAATGGGGCAGCATAGACGTCCTGCTTAGGGAGGGCTTGGCGCCCGCTCGGATGCTGCTGTTTTGTGGTTTGCCTGGCACCGGCAAAACGATGGCAGCGCACTGGTTGGCGCAGGAGCTGCAGCTCCCGCTGTTGACATTAAATCTAGCCACCGTGATGAGCAGTTACTTAGGCAAAACAGGAAATAATCTCAAAGCTGTGTTCGACCACGCAAATGCACGACCATGCGTGTTATTACTTGACGAATTCGATGCGATCGCTAAGCGTCGTGACGACGGTAGTGATGTTGGCGAACTAAAGCGTTTAGTCAATGTGCTGCTGCAGGCACTTGATGAGTGGCCTGCCAACGCGATGCTCGTGGCTGCGACAAACCACGGCGAATTGCTCGATCCAGCGGTATGGCGTCGCTTTGATGTTGTGCTGAATTTCGATAAGCCCGATGCTGGGCTTATCGCACAATTCCTGTGTGATTTACCATTAGCCGACAAGACAAGAGAGGCCTTGGCGAAGTTGTTGGAGGGAGAGTCCTTTAGTGCTATTGGTGCGATGGTACTCTCGGCCAGGAAAACTGCCCTACTTGAACAGGCACCGCTTGAGCCGTTGCTGCTGAAGTTGGCTATTCGTGCATGTATGAGCCGTGGACAGATGAAGAAGCCGCTCGATGCGGAAATGTTGCTGATGTATTTGGACGGGTATTCGCGACGAGAGATCGCATCGCATTTCGGAAAGACTCACCCTACTGTTAGTAGCGTGATCAAACGATATTTGGGAGAGTAGGAATATGCAGGGTACAAACATCATCCTGGGTTACGGGGAGACGCTGACCTCACGCCACGATCTAACTCGTACCGGCGGACCGAAGAAGTATCCCTATGACATCGATGAACAACGACTTTGGCTGGGCGGGCAATTGAATATTTTGCACCAGGTCACCGCCGCTCTGCCAGTTGCCGCCAAGCCTCGTGGGCAGAGCGTTGCCAAGTTAACCTTGCATCCTACGTTTCTGGCCAAGAGCCATCACCCTAACGCACTGCTGGCAGCAACTGGGCTTCGCTGCATCGGAAGTCGTGGCGTCATTATCACGCCACGCAAAGACACAAAGAATGATACTGAACCTACGCCGACGTTTACGGCAGAATTGTTTGTTGCCGGCACAGACAGCGAGTTCGATACGTTGAGGAGTTTTTTGTTCACGCCAGGCACCCCCAAAACGCACCAGGATGCATTGCGGCGGCTTGAGCTCATCTCCTCCTTCAGCGCCGCCGAAAAGAACCTTCTGCCATCAGAAGCTCAAGGCAAGGTGTTGCTCGAAGTCGTCCTGCATGCGTCGCAGCAGGACGCTGATATCGTGGCGATGTTTATCGCATACGTAACAGCTCTCGGCGGCGAGGCTGATCACGAGCGCAAGCTCGTTGTTTCAGGTTTGACTTTTATGCCCGTCCGCCTTGCGGCCGATCGAGCGGTCCAACTCGGTCAATTTCAGTTCGTACGGGTGTTGCGTGCGATGCCGGTCCTGCGCATGGGGGGCGCCCCAATGCGTGCTATCGGCACACCAACGGCGCAATTGCCATCGCTGCCGGCGATAGATTCACAGCTGAAGGTTGGTATTTTCGATGGCGGTATCGGTCATACCAGCTTTTCCCCATGGGCAAGTGAAGTTCTGCTACCGGGTACTGAATCGACCAGCGCGGAATTCCTCCGGCACGGCAACGGTGTGACCAGCACGGTGCTTTTCGGTTCGGTGGATCCTGCAGCCACGGCCTTCCCTCGCCCTTACGCCAACGTGAAGCATTACCGCTGCATCAGCCCATCACTGCTCTACGAGCAAGGAGTTCAAGACATCGACCTTTACAGTGTGTTGAAAAACATTGATGCTGTGTTGAGGTCCGAAAAACTGGACTTTGTAAACTTCAGCCTCGGTCCATATATGCCAATGGAGGACGAGGAAGTTCATCCATGGACCGCCCTGATTGATAGTCATCTCTCCTCGGGTAAGACTTTTGCCACGGTGGCGGTGGGTAATGACGGTAACGAGCCATGGCCAATGTCGCGTGTTCAGCCACCCTCGGATATGGTAAACGCTATCGCTGTTGGGGCCTGTGACAGCAAAGGTGCGAAGTGGGCACGCGCAGGCTATAGCTCTTATGGACCAGGCCGTAGTCCCGGGCTGATTAAACCTGATGGTGTCAGTTTCGGCGGTTCCGACGTTGAGCCGTTCGTGGTGTATAACGCGTTGGCTGGGCAGTTGATGGCTACGCAAGGAACCAGCTATAGTGCGCCAGCCACGTTGAACACGGCAATTGGCGTCAAGGCATCGCTAACGTCTCCGCTCAATATGCTGGCATTGCGTGCGCTCATGAATCACCATGCTAAACGAGAAAAAAAGATGCCCATGAGCGAAGTCGGCCGCGGCCGTTTTCCGCAAAGCGTTGAAGAAGTATTGCAATGCCCTGACAACGAAGTGCGAGTGATTTATCAAGGCACGTTGACGGCCGGTCAAAATCTTCGTGCATTGATTCCTTTCCCAACTATGCCTTTGCTGGGGGCAGTGCATTTGAGAGCGACGCTTTGCTTTGCTAGTCAAACCGATCCAGAACACGCGGTCAACTATACTCGCGCCGGTCTGACAGTTATCTTGAGGCCCAACCGCAATTCAGCAGGTACTGTTACCTTCTTTAGTGCCAAGAAAATGTATACGACAGAATTGGAGGCGCGATCAGGTGATCAGAAATGGGAGACAACACTACGACATGAGCAAAAATTCAATGTCGAGACGCTTAACGATCCATTGTTTGATATCACCTACGGTGCACGCGAAGAAGGGCAGGCCGTTGACAATAGCACGTTGCCGCCGTTGCCATATGCAATGGTTGTGACGGTGTCGGTTGAGGATACGCCTGGGGTTTACAACAATATACGCCAGCGCTACCAAACGTTGCAGCCTGTAGAGATTCGTCAGGAGGTACGCATCCAAGCTTCCGGCAACGGCAGTTCGAGCTAATTGAATCGCCACGAGTTCTATAGACACTCTCCAGCCTATAATTTAGACCAATAGGAGAAGTGATGAGCAACAAGCGATACACCGACGAATTCAAAGCTGAGGCAGTTAAGCAGGTCACTGTGCGAGGGCATACTGTGGCCGATGTAGCTGCACGGCTCGACGTTAGTGCGCACAGTCTTTATCAATGGATGAAGCGCTTTGGCATCCCACCAGCGGAGCGCAAGGTCTCCGACGACCAGCAAGCCGAAATTCGAAGGCTCAAGGCTGAACTCAAGCGCGTCAGCGAAGAACGGGACATCCTAAAAAAGGCCGCAACGTACTTCGCCAAAATGTCCGGGTGAAGTACGTATTCGTGCGCGAGCACCAGAAAACCTATTCAGTGCGGCGTCTGTGCAAGACGCTGGAGATTCATCCCAGCGGTTACTACGCATGGCTGCACGCCCCTGATTCGGCAAGGGCCATTGAGGACCGCCGCCTTCTGGGCCACGTCAAACAATCATGGCTCGAAAGCGGGTCCATCTATGGCTACCGTAAGGTCTGGCAAGACCTGCGCGAACTAGGCGAGGTCTGTGGCATCAATCGTATCCATCGGCTGATGCACCAAGAAAAATTGCGCTCGCAGACCGGCTATCACCGCCGTCCACGTTCCCGCAGTGGGCCGCCATCAGTCCACGCACCGAATCATCTTCAACGTCAGTTCGCACCTGCGGAGCCAAACCGGATTTGGGTCACCGACATCACCTATATCAGGACTCACGAAGGCTGGCTTTACCTGGCAGCAGTGCTGGACCTGTTTTCGCGTCAGGTTATTGGTTGGTCGATGGGAGCTCGCATGGACAAGGAGTTGGCCCTGAATGCGCTGGTGATGGCAGTTTGGCGACGCCAGCCAAAACAAACCGTGATGGTGCATTCAGACCAGGGCAGCCAATTTAGCAGCTATGACTGGCAGGATTTTCTCAAGGCTCACAATCTTCAGCAAAGCATGAGCCGACGTGGCAACTGCCATGACAACGCAGTCGCTGAAAGCTTTTTCCAACTGTTAAAGCGTGAACGCATCCGCCGCAAATCTTACGAAACACGGGAGCAGGCCAAGCGGGATATCTTCGATTACATCGAGATGTTCTACAATCCAAAACGCCGACACGGCTTTAGCAACCAGCTGTCTCCGGCAAACTACGAGAAGCAATACTTTCAGAGGCTGTCGAGCGTCTAGCAAACTCGTGGCGATTCAGTTGGTTGAACTTTGGTTGTAATTTGATAGCCTCGATAGTTGGTCGTCCTAGTGAAGCTCATATTACCTCCATGAAAGTGTGTAGTATAACGATAGCAAGGTCCAATGGATGAGCATGCAATTGAAGATTGTAGTTGTGTTGTTCGTGCGCCCATTGATTTACTACGGTATTGATGTCAAAGAAAATAGTGGACGAAATAATGAGTCAACCAAACGAGCCTGAGGTCAAGCAGCAAACATTATTTGTTCGATTTGGCGCTGGACGCTGGTATGCAATCCTACCGCACATGGAAGCAAGCTTTAGAAAAGCTGGAGCCGAAGTCAGTGAGATGCCTTTGAGTTGTGCCGAAGAAGGTATGGAGATAGGTGGGACGGAGCTCGTGCAAACACCTAGTGCCTTTCCTATTGGGCCGCAGTGATTTAATCGGGACGAGACCATTCGTCAATTATGATGAAGCCATTTGATTTAAAACAGTCGTTGGTTTGCTACTGCGATTTTGATGGATGTCTTCATGACGACGCTGTTTTTTGGCATCCTAAGTACGGAATCTATGTGGGAACGCCTGGCCGGACTCTTTTTGAGTGGATGCCCATACTAGAGAATCTCTTCGAACCTTACCCAGAGGTGAAGATAGTCCTTTCGACGTCTTGGGTACGTATGCGTGACTTCCGATTTGCCAAGGGGCAGCTCTCTCCAAGCTTACAGGCGCGCGTCATTGGCGCGACGTTTCACAATCGAGAGATGCGTAAAGATGAGTTCGACCAGATGTCCCGTGGTCAGCAAGTGTTGGCAGATGTCGAACGTCGGCGGCCTAAAAGTTGGTTCGCAATCGACAATGATAGCGCCGGCTGGCCTGACCATCTTCGCGACCAACTTGTCCTGACCCAGGACCGCTTTGGACTTAGTGAGTTGCGGGTGCAGCAGGAAATTCAAAGCATTTTGGATACCTGCTTTCAAATATAATTGTTTGTAGCGGTGGTATCTATCCTTGTTGGTAAGACAAAGGGTTACTGTCCTGCTGGGGCAGTTTGTGACTACGAGCGTAGTCTTTCGGGCGTGAGTCACGACATTTGAATACTGAATGACTACGAGCGTAGTCATTTTTGGTACTGGGTGCGGCTGAGATGAATTCGTTTTGAACCTTTTGCATATTCTCTCTTGACAGAAGTGGTCCCGCTTGATTGGACAGTCAAATCGTTGGCTTAAGTGGAGCCTTGCGTGAAAAAGCTTATCCACGGCGCCGCTCGCCGCCCCGTGAACAGGGCAAGAGCGTGCGGCACGGTGGGTAA